>CBDBFI010000002.1:0-177987 GCA_965204805.1 Dehalococcoidia bacterium | reverse complement strand
AATTTCGTGTCGACGGGCATTACGCTCAACAGCAAGCCATCTGGGGACAAAGCGTGTTCATGTTCCCATTCGACCTCCATGCCACAACGGATCCGGAGTCAACTCCAGTTTTGCCAGCATCCCAGTCAGGGGAGGCTCCCGTAGTTTCCGCCACGCCGCCGCTGATTGCAGAACCTCAAGGGACATTGAAACCACAGGGGGTGCAGGGGCCACCAGGCCCGCAGGGACCACCTGGATTGACCGGCCCGACAGGGCCGCAAGGTGCTGCCGGCACCATCGGGCCCGCAGGCCCCCAAGGGCCACAGGGAGCGCAGGGGCCGCAAGGCCCGCAGGGACTTCATGGATTGACCGGCCCGACAGGGCCGCAAGGTGCTGCCGGCGCCATCGGGCCCGCAGGCCCCCAAGGGCCACAAGGTGAGATGGGAGAAGTTGGTCCCAAAGGTGAGCAAGGCGACGAGGGTTCTTCTGGACAGACTGGAGCTAGGCTATTGGCCATTATTGCCTTGTGCGTAGCAGGGGTAGCTTTAGCTGCGACAGTCCTGGCTGTGGTCATCTTATTGCGTTATCTGGAGTTTGTTCGTTACTGAATCGAAGGTTGAAAATTCACTAGCCGGTCTGCTCCCCACAGACCTTTCTGTTCGGATCGCTCGCCCAGCATGGTCTCACATCGCTCCGCTAGCTCAACAGGGCTTGAAACCGAAAGACAATATCTAGCCTAATATCTGCTAATCGCGACTTATCTCTGTTATCATGACCTCATGGTAGAGGCCAGGCTGGTAAAGATAGGCGAGGCAGCCAGGATTCTTGGCACCACACCGGGTCAGCTTCGCAAGTGGGAGGCCTCCGGCGAGCTGCTGCCGGCGCGGAAGACGCGGGGCGGCACTCGCTACTACGCCACGTCGGATCTCTTTGGCCATCAGGCGGCTGTTGCCGATCCATTGACTGTCTGCTACGCCAGAGTGTCGAGCCACGACCAGAAGGCGGACCTCGACCGTCAGCACGCGGCGCTGGAGGCATACTGCGCCATGAAGGGATGGCGCACCCAGGTTATCCGCGACATGGGCTCCGGCATGAACTACCGCAAGAAGGGCTTGCAGGAGCTGCTGGAGCTGATTCTGCACCGGCGTACGGAGCGTCTGGTGCTGACACACAAGGACCGCCTCCTGCGGTTTGGTGCTGAACTGGTCTTCTCACTGTGCGAACAGCAGGGAATCGAGGTGGTGATAATCCACCAAGGCGAGCAACCGAGCTTCGAGGAGGAACTGGCTCAGGACGTCCTGGAAATCATCACTGTCTTTTCCGCCAGGTTGTACGGGGCCAGGAGCCACAAGAGCCAGCGTCTGCTTGACGCGCTGGCTGGCGAAGGCGACCAGACTGTGATCGAGACCGCGCGGCAACTGTCGCTGCTTGGATAAGCCGTGAAACGCGCTCACCGCATAGCACTGAGGCCAACGCCTGAACAGGCATCGCTGTTCGGCCAGCACGCCGGATACGCCAGGTTCGCCTGCAACTGGGCCGTCGGCGAGTTCAAGGCGGGACTGGAGGTGGGCGAATGGCTGTCCGAGCGCACGTTGCGGCCGCGTTGGAACAAGGTCAAGGGGATGATCGCCCCTTGGTCCGCGCCGCTGTCCCAGAACGCGGCCAAGTACGCCATCATCGACTTCGGTCAGGCCGTAGACAACTGGAGTACCTACCACAAGCGCCTGAAGGCCGGTCAACCTGGGGGACGGCGCGTAGGCTTTCCGAGGTTCAAGCGCCGGAAGCACGAGCAAGGCTTTCGAGCCGACAACGGCCCGTATACCGTTCGAGTTGATGGCAAGGCGGTGATTCTGCCGAAGATTGGCCGCGTGGCCATGGTCGAGGATCTCCGGTTCAGCGCTTCGATCCGCGAGGTCACAGTCAGCCGGACCGCTGGCACCTGGTTTGCCAGCTTCTGCCTTGAGGACGGTCAGCCGGTCCCGCCGGTGAAGGATGGGCCGACCATCGGCGTGGATGTGGGTGTGGGGACGCTGGCGGTGTGTTCGGATGGCCTGAAGGTGGAAAATCCCAAGTCGCTTAGGACCGCCTTGCGCCGGCTTCGCCAGGTGGACAAGGCGATAGCTCGGTCGAGAACCACGCACGGCCGCAACAATCAGAGCAACCGGCGTGACCGGCTGTATGACAAGCGCCGGAAGATTCACGCCAGGATAGTCAACGTTCGGAATGACGCCCACCACAAGGCCACAACCGCGATAGCCAAGTGTGCTGGCCGCGTGGTGGTGGAAACGCTGAACGTGTCCGGAATGCTCCGCAACCGGCGGCTGTCCAGGTCCATAGCAGACGCAGGGATATCTGGTTTTACGGCGAAGCTGGAATACAAGTGCGCCTGGTACGGAGCGGAGTTCGTGAAGGCGGACCGCTGGTTTCCATCGTCGAAGTTGTGCGCCCACTGTGGCTGGCACAACGGCGAGCTGAGCCTGTCGGACCGCCAATGGTGGTGCGGCAGCTGCGGTGCGCTGAACGACCGCGACCGCAACGCCGCTGAGAACCTGAAACAGTGGCCGAGTTCGAGCTTCTCGGCATCAGGACGTGGAGGCCGTGTAAGTCAGGTTATGCCTGCTGTGGCCAGCGAAGCGTCAATGAGCCTGCCTGCTGGCGCTGGCCTAGATTAGGTCAGATAAGTCAAATTAGGATAGGTTTTAGATAGCGGTATTCCAAAGGAGTACAACGGTTACAGGGCCAGGCTGAGCTGGCCTTGTTACCTTGTTCTCGGCTTGGTTCTCCCTTCATCCAGGACAGTTTCACCGGCGACTGCTCGTTCGCCGGCCAGCGCTCCCCCGTCCAGGAGCATGACTTCCTCGCCTACCGCGAGTAGCGCAAGTTTACGCAGGTTGCGAGCTGCCTTATCGTTGCGGTCGTGAATCACGCCGCAGGAGGCCAGAATTGGTACTGTTCTCGTCCTCACGGACGTGGGGGAATCTTCGCACTTGTCCCAGACCCGAAGGCCCGGTTTCTCACATTCACCGCCGCGTTATGGTCGCGGTCCGCAACCGTCCCACAGACCCCACAGGCATAGGTCCGGTACTCGCTCTGCGGCGCCACGCTCCCGCACTCCGAACATTCGCGGCTGGTGTACCGGGGGTTCACTTCCACGAACTCGCGCCCGGCCCATGCTGCCCTCCAGCCTGATAAACTGGAGAGGAAAGTATCGAGCCTACCAACTGGCAAAGGGCCACCGTCGTGACCACGCCAAGCAGGATAAACGAGATCCTCCATGAGATGGAGCAGGACCCCGAACTGGCCCAGGCACTGAGGGACAGGGTACTAGGCCAGGAGATCTCCGTGCTTCCCGCCGCGGTCGCCCAGAATCAGGGCCTGATCATCCGGCTCATGGAGCGCCAGGTCGAACTGGCCAGCGCAGTGAACAGCGCCCTGGATGCGGTGGTCTCCGCAATGAGCCAGGCCGGAGAGAACACGGCCAAGGCCCTGGAAGACCATGGCCGGAGGATTGAAGGGCTGGAGTCGGCCATGGCGGAACTGCGGGAGGAAAGCCAGAGAAC
Source organism: Dehalococcoidia bacterium (assembly GCA_965204805.1). Classification (GTDB taxonomy): domain Bacteria; phylum Chloroflexota; class Dehalococcoidia; order Lucifugimonadales; family UBA3495; genus VXOI01. The sequence continues at coordinate 174,448 of CBDBFI010000002.1, read as the reverse complement.
CCGGGAGTCGCTGGGTCAAGTTCTGACCGACGTCAAGCAGCTCCAGACTGAGATGACCCAAGCCAGGGGCGACATTAAACAGCTACAGACAACCTCGGACGAACTGCGCTCCGACGTCAGAAATCTCCAAGGCGACGTTAGACACCTTCAAGGCGACGTGAAAAATCTACAAGGTGACGTTAGAAACCTCCAGGGCGACGTCAGACGGATCGACGGCAGGCTGGACCGGGGATTCGGCACCAACTACGAGGCCAAGGTGTCCCAGAACATTAGGAGCATCCTGGGCCAGCAGGCCGGAGTCAGGAGCGCCAGAGTCCTGAAGGGACCGAACCTCAGGATCGACCCGGACTTCGACCGGCAGGTGGAGAACGCGGAGGCCAGCGGCACCATCACTGAGGATGAGAGCGATGAGCTTCTCCTGCTGGACCTGATAGTCTCTGGAATCCGAAGCGAAACCAGGGAAAGAGTTTACGCCGGGATAGAAGTCTCCATCACCGCCAATGATGACGACGTGAACCGGGCCGCCGTCAGGGTGGAAACACTTAGAAAGGTAACCGGCGCCTCGGCCACAGCAGCGGTTATCGCCACCAGAGTGGAGGCTCCACAGAGAGAACTGGGAGAACTGGCATCTCTGAGGGAGGTTGTGTTGGCAGTCCACCCCGAGTAGAGAGCGTCGGCAATCCGTCCTATACGAACCCTGACCAATAAACAGGGTTGAGTCGGCGGTGTCGCCAACGGCCTTGCAAACTGATCAACAACAACGTAGGCGATTGTGTACGGCTAAATCCCAGGCGCCTATTCACTGACTATCATTGAGCATTACGTTAGTATGAACGCATGTCCTATTTGCCAACCCGCAAAGCCGCAGAGCGTCCCGGACTCCATCCTCAAACTCTGAGGCGCTATGCCCGCCAAGGTAAAATCCCCTTCCACCGCAACTCTGGAGGCCAACGTCTTTATGACGTCGACTCCTACCTCAGAGGCCAAGCCGACCCGAAAACCATCTTATACTGCCGGATCAGCTCCGCCAAACAGCGCCAAGACCTTGAGCGGCAAATCGCCCACATGCGACAGCTCTACCCAAACGCCCAAATTGTCTCTGACGCCGCCGGAGGTCTCAACTGGAAACGCAGGGGATTCCTCTCCATACTGGAGCGACTTCACTGCGGAGATAAGCTCACTCTTGTGGTTGCCCACCGGGACAGAATCGCCCGGTTCGGGTTTGAACTCATCCGGTGGCTGGTCCAGCAAAACGGCGGCTCAGTCCTGGTTCTCAACCAGCCGGATGCCAGCCCCGAATCCGAACTCACCGAGGATCTACTCGCCATCCTCCATTCTTTCAGCTGTCGCCTCCGCGGACTTCGCAGGTACCGCGCAGCAATCGCGCAGGATAAGAGTCTATCCGACGACCCAGCAGAAGCTGATGCTCAGGATCTGGCTTGACGCCAGCAGGTGGACCTACAACCTCACGGTTGAGATACTCCGCTCCGGAGTCCCGGCCAACTGGCAGAGCATAGCCAAGACAGTGATGGCCTAGGTAGGCCGTCGACACCCGGAATGGGAAGCAGTGCCCTACCAGGTCAAACGGACCTCTGTCCGCGATGCCTGCCGGGCCATGGGCAACCTGAAAAAGGCCAACAAGGAGTTGGCCTCGGCCAAGTCCAAAGGCGAAAGGATGGAGGAGGACTTCTCAGAGCTGCATTTCCGCAGCCGGAAGAACCCCAGGCAGTCCTGCTACATCCCTGACGATGCCGTCAGCGATAACGGCATCTACTACACCATCCTCGACCATTTGCGGATGGCCGAGGGCATTCCTGAATATCCGAAGGAATCCCGGCTGGTAAAGGAACGAGGCCTCTACTGGCTGGCGGTGCCCCACCCGGCGCAGTGCGACATCGAGACCCTATGTGGTGATGGCGTGGTGGCGCTGGACCCAGGTGTACGCACCTTTCTGACGTTCCTCTCCGAAACCGAATGCGGCAAGATCGGATACCGGGCCTTCGGGCGCATCCAGGCCTCTGCCACTGGCTGGACGACCTCATCAGCCGGACGGATACCGATCCCAACTATCAGAGGCGCCGGCACATGCGCCAGGCTCAGGGACGGCTGCGGCAGAAGATAGTCAACCTGGTGAATGAACTCCACTGGCAAGCCGCCCGCTGGCTCACCAGCCACTACAGGGTCATACTGCTGCCCAGCTTTGAGACCCAGACATGACCCATCGTGCTGGCCGGAGGATACGCAGCAAGACTGCAAGGATGATGCTGAGCTTCCGCCACTATGAGTTCAAGCAACGCCTGAAGTGTAAGGCATGGCAGAGGGGTGCCATCGTCATCGAGGTCAATGAGGCTTATACCAGCAAGACCAGGAGCTGGGACGGCAGCGTGGAGCAGAAGCTGGGTGGCCGGACAGTGGTCCGGGACGAGAAAGGTTTTGGCATGGACCGGGACATAAACGGCGCCCGCGGGATATTCCTGCGGGCTTTGGGAGATAGCCCCTTCCTGCGTGAGTTGCTCACGCAGGTTGCATCGCGACCGACGGAGCCCTGTGCAATGTTGGTCAGCGTTTAACTATCGGTGTCAGCGCCCAAGCGGATTTGGTGACAGTTGCCCCTTGTGGCAGACGGTGAGAGGAAGTTATCGTTGAGTTCTCACACTTTCACACGAGGGTACTGGCCATGGGCGACGCGAAGTGCAGGTCCTGCGACCTTGCCGCAGAGGCTGGCGCCTACTGCAGCGGCTGCGCCGCCCACAGCATGGCCAAAGCCCTCAATCCCTTCTTCGGTGGACGCCGGAAGAAGTCTGCCGGACGTGGAGACGCCCAGGCCCGAGAGGCCTGCAGCTCAACAGCGGCTCTTCAGGTAGCCTTGGCTTAGCGTCAAAGGGTGCAACGATAGTGAGGAAGACAGTCGCCTGCTGGACCTGCGGCCGCACATGTGTTGTGTGGCGTCTCAGGGAGCGCAACTTCTGCTCGGTCAAGTGCCGCGTACGTCACCACCGGGCCCGGGCCTACCGGAAGCCGAGTCCCTCGAAATAATCAAGCCAGTTCAAGTGCGACTGCAGTTAGACCAACAAACCTTGCGGACCAGATGACAACGACCCAAGAGGATGTGATCCAGCAGACATGCCGCGGCAGCGGCTATCGGCTTGCTGTGTTTCAGCCACACGAAATAGAGGCATTGCGCGACCGGATTATCACCAGGACTCGCCGAGGGAAGCAAGTTCCTTTCGTCAGGTGCATCGTCCGGGACAGGGACGTCTGGTTAGGACCGGAGGAAGTGGTAAGGCAGCTCTACGCGGCCAGGCTCATCGCCGAATACGGATATCCAAAAGACCGGCTGACGATGGACTACAAAGTCAGTTTTGGCCTGGAAGAGAAAACTGCTGACATTGCCGTCACCGACAAAGACCGCACCGACGCCGCTCACATCATCGTGGAACTCACGAGCCCTGGGCCAATCGAAGGTAGGAGCCGGCTCCGTTCCTACTGCAACGCAGCGGGCGCACCCATGGGAGTCTGGACGAACGGCCGACAGGTTTCCCACTACAGCCTCAGAGACCCCAACTGCTTCGAACCCATCACCGATATCCCCAACGTCAATCAGAGCCTGCCGGACATCCTGGGCGAACGCTTTACCCTGAAGGACCTGGTCGTCAATGACAGGATTGCCTCCGAGCGGAAGTCCCTGAAAGACGCCATCATTGAGATCGAGAACGAGGTCCTGGCCAACAGCGGGGTGGATGTTTTCGAGGAGGTCTTCAAGCTCATCTTCGCCAAGCTCTACGATGAGTTTCTCAGCAGGACAGACAAGGCCGCTATCAATCACTTCTTGCACCAAGGATCAAACAGTTCGATATCTGCGCAAGACGACACGCCTGCAATAGATGAGTCCAACACGCAAATAGTTGAACAGGATCACGAGGCACTGAGGGCAGCGGTCGCCCGTATGGACGACACGGACTTTCGAGAGATGGAATTCCGCAACACCGGGCAGACCGGCTCAGAGCTGAGAGCTAAGATTCAGGACCAGCTTCGCCGGGCCATCGTCCAGTGGCCAGGCGTGTTCCAGGACGGCGAGACTCTCGAACTGTCCGATAGCCATCTGGCGGTCTGCGTCTCCAGCCTGCAGGATGTCAGGCTGTTCGACTCCAACCTTCTGGTCCTGGATGAAGCCTTCGAGTACCTGGTCGTGAAGTCGGCCAAGGATACGAAGGGGCAGTTCTTCACGCCACGTCACGTCATAGACATGTGCGTGAAGATGCTCAACCCCCGGCGGGGCGAGTACATGATCGACACCGCATCGGGCAGCGGCGGCTTTCTGTTTCATACCGTCTCAAAATTCACCGGACAGCCATTCACCGATGCGCAGATCTGTGAAGAAGACAAAGAAGACGCGCTGAGGGTGTTCGGCATCGATTTCGACGAAAAGGCGGTGCGGATCGCCCGGGCTCTGAACCTGATCGTCGCGGACGGTGAGGCCAACGTCCTGCACCTGGACGCCCTGGACTACGAGAGGTGGGGAGACCGGACCGAGAGGGACGAGAACTGGATCCGCACCTACGGTCGTGGATTTGAGCGCCTGAAACGGCTGCGGGCCGCACCTGGTCAGAACAAGCGGTTCAACTTTGACCTGGTGATGGCCAACCCGCCCTTCGCAGGCCACATCAAGGAGGGCCGCGTCCTGCACCAGTACCAACTCGGCCTAAAGGGCAACAGGGCGCGGGCGAGTGTGGGACGGGACGTTCTTTTTCTGGAACGTAACCTGGACTTTCTCAGGCCGGGAGGGCGCCTGGCGGTGGTGCTTCCCCAGGGGCGGCTCAACAACACATCCGACAAGTACATCCGGGAGTTCATCTTCGAGCGCGCCCGATTGCTGGCAGTGGTCGGGCTGGACCAGAACACCTTCAAACCGCACACAGCCACCAAGACCAGCGTTTTATTTCTACAGAAGTGGAACGATGATCCCGTCCAAGGGCCGCTCTGTCCCCGGGTGAAAGACTATCCGGTGTTCATGGCGGTCTCCGAGAAGGGAGGCAAAGACGGCTCCGGCGATTACGTCTATGCGCGAGACGCCAGCGGTCAACCCAAACTGGACAGGCGCGGTCATCTGATCGTTGATCACGACCTGCACGCCCATGCTGGAGAACTGCCGCCGGGGATTGCCGAGGCGTTTGTCGAGTGGGGTAAGGCCGAAGGATTGGCCTTCCTGAGCGATGCGTGTGCAAATTAGAGGCTGTTCTGGGGATAGATCCGGATTGAGTCAGGCTGCGGCCCGCCATTATAGGGCTGCGCATTTCACCCTGATCTTGGCTTAGAAGGAGCTCTTCCTGATCAAGGCCACGCTACCTCTCTACGGTATTCCTCGATGAGTTCGTTCAGGATTTCGCTCACGGTGCTTTTCTGATGCGCCGCGTGGACCCTGAGTTCTTTCCAAAGCTCGCGGTCCAGGCTGCTGATATTCGGGCGACTCCGCTAGAGGGCAGAATCGTACGCTAACGCCGCTAGCGATGCTTTGGCCACCGGTATTCGCCGGTGAGCAGGATGTGGGCCCACCCAATGAGCGAGATGTGAGCCAGCAGCCCGGGCTCGGCTGTCAGACCGGCGTGTTTTCGCTGTCTGTCTGACCGCTTCGTAGAGAAAGGCGGTACTCCAGCAACTGAAGATGGCGGCGAGCAGGTTGAGCCCAGCCATGCGGCCGTGTCGGCCCTCGCTCGAGCCGAAACTCAACCGGCGTCATTTTCCTTGGCGTACAACCCTGCCCCTACCGGAATCGACCCCCTATATAGAAACAGAGCGAATCCGAATGTCCCATTGCAAATAGGCTGAATGCGGTTGTCGTCCGCGTGAGGAAACAGTGGGCCGGATTTCGTATATGCACATTGCCTGAGGACGAGTCATTCGCAGACCACGCCGTCTCCGTCCGCGTCCCGCATGTACTGGTAGGCCGGATCCCCGCGTCGGACCGGAGCAATACCGTGAGCCCGGGCCTCGGCGCAGGTGATCCTGCCATTCCCATTATCGTCATAGAGAGCCAGGGGATCCACGTCGGGGGCAGGCGTGGGGGGTGGAGTGGCCAACGATGTCCCTTGGGGAAGCACCACCATCTCTGTCGAACTGCAGCCCGCCAACACTTCTTCTATGGCGTCGGCTTCGAGCTGGTCAATGGTAAGCCCATATTCTTGGCGGATTTCGACGATCCGGTTGACGTACCAGCACTAGTTCAGGGCGGGGAGCCACTCAGCCGCGTCTTTATTGCTGTTCTGCTGACGATTGACGCTGGGGGATGCCAGCGTGAGGTTCAGGAGATCGGACGCAAACTGGTCCTTGGTGTCGGGGTCAGCGGCACACAGGCCGCTGTCGTGGGCCTCAGAGCGGGCGACGATGTGTTCGATGTCGGTCTCCCTGATGCTGTCGAACCAGGTGCCCGTGTAGGGGCCGTAAATGCCGCCCTGGGCATCGACGATCTCAGGCTCGACTGACGGCGAGTACGAGTAGTCGTCCGGGTCGTAGTGTGAACACCGGTCTTCCGGCGCGACAGTGATCCCACGCCACATCGCGGAGGACGTGTCCAGTGTTGGCTGTGGCGTCACAGTGGGAGTCGCAGCCGGCGTGAGAGTGGGAACAGCGGTCGCCGTGGGATCAGGTGAGACTGTCGCCATTGGTGTAGTGGTGGTTGTCGGCATTGCAACCGGAACGGGATTTGGGGGCGGTGTCGCCGGGGCTAAGGGCGTCGGGGTAACTCCGGGCCTTGGCGTGGACACTTGAGCAGATGGGGAGATGGCCGCAGGTGTTCGCGGTGCGGCCGCAGCAGGCCGCACTGCAGTGGGTGATGGTGGGAGAGTGCCGGCAAGCGGCCGAGTTTCCGTTGGAGGAACCGCGGTGATCGCAGCGGAAGTTGGAGTGGTCGCCGCCGGTGCGGCAGTTGGCCCTGCGTCGCAGGCCAGCAGGAACGCAAGGGCGATCAAGGTTAACAGCAGGGCAGGTCCTATCACCAAAGTCCAAAAGGAAAGCAATGCAGGAGGTAGGACCATTTGTATCTCCGTGTGGCGTTAAAGGGAATTCAACTAACCATGCGATGGCGCCCGGGTGTTGGGGGCAGCAGCGACTGGGGGCCACGAACATCTGAAGGATGTGCTTTGAGAGTCTTGTAGGCAGCACTTTAGTAGAGACTCATTTCACGCCGTCCCTTTAGCTTTCTGCAACTCCAGCAACTGATCCAAGGTATGGATCTCATTGCACTGCCGGACCTCGAAGGCGTCGCATCTGCCGGCATTCTGCATCATCTGCCCAGCCCGGACTGCCGAGGTCCGGTGGGAGTAGCTCTTTGGCTCCCTCACCAGCACGGGGTTGGTCCCGAAGGTGGCCACGCCGTGCTCTATGAGCAGGCGCCAAACGTGATGGTGGACGTTCGCGGCCGACATGGGGCGCCACTCTCCCTGTGCTGGATCCGACAAACAGGATAGTGCGGTGCCTGTGTCGAAAGCAACACAAGGGGATGGCTCGACAGATGGGGAATGAGAGATCTCTGACAGAGCAGACTCTGGGGCGAGATCCTCCAAATCGGCCTACTGCGGGGTCAGCACCACCTCGATCGCCTCGGGCGGGGTTTCGCCCAGGGCGTCCTTGTCAATGTAGACGCTCTGGATGATGCTGCCGTCTTTTGTGCCGTAGACCACCTTGTTCTTGGTGTCCTTGGTCTTGTGCAGGGTCAGGGTCAATTTTTCCATCACTTCCCAATCCTACGGGTCTGGTGTTGATCAGAAGTCGGCGGTCGTACCCTCCTCTGGAGGGCCCTCGTCCGCCCGGTCCGGGCAGTCGGCCGGGGTGATCTCGCAGAACCGGCACTCCCCGGGGCTGGGTACTCGCCTGGCCGCCATCTGCGAGGACAAACGCCTGATGAGGCCGCCCAGGTTCTCGACGAACCTCCCGTCGACCGCACCTGCCGGGATGTCGACCACGTGGTCGGGGTAGGCCACCTGGCCAGCGATACTGAGCCCGCGGTAGCGTTTAATGGCGCGGGGGAGGGCGTACATGTAGATCAATACCTGGGCTGTGTGGGCGGGACTGGGACGGCCGGTCTTGGCGTCGATGACGGTGACCTCGTCTCTGCGCCTGGTCACCAGGTCCGGCTTGCCGGCCAGCACGGCACTGCTGCCCCGGAGGTTGAAAGAGTTCTGTCCTTCAGTGAGGACCGTATATCCCTGCCGCTCCCACCTCTGGCGCTGCTCGTTCAGCAGGGCGGTGTGGTCCATGAGCCAGCCGGTCTGGTCGAAGTCGGAGGGCATGCGGCTCCAGCTCCAGCCCTCGTGCTGGGCCTTGAACCAGCTGGCCCATTCGCAGGAACTCTCTCCTGAGAGCAATCGGGGCAGCCAGGTGACCCACACGTAGGGTCCGGTAGCGCGGAGCTGGGCCATTGTCCGACTCCTATGGCACCAAGTTTGTGGCCAGTCTATCGGGCCGTTCCGCTGTTCAGCAACGGGCAACCGTCAGTAATAAGGGTGGCTGCTGCAGTTGGCCGCTGATTTTGCCGGAGCCCTGCGTTACTGCCGTACCCGCCACTCCACATCTTTGAGATCAGCGGCGAAAGCTATATCTTCCCATGTCGTGGTCACCTGCCGGATTCCCCGGCGTCAGCCGTCAGGCGGTTGGCACACGATTCCTACATCAAAGCAGTCCAGCTTCCCGGCGTTATAGGCGACCGTTTTCCAACTCATCCGCCCCCATGTGGAATTGTCCGCTCGACTGAGGTTTCAGCAGGGTTGCCGGCTCATTCGATGCCGGCTACTACTCGGCCACGGCCATGGCCGGTTTGCAGGCCTTGGGCACAGACCCGTTCGTCGCGCCGGAAAAGACCCGCCACGGCCGCAACCGCCGCCCGCTCCCAAGGGACGGATGCGCCGCAAGTTGCAGACCAAGGGGGACGGCATGATGGTGGTCATCACTGCCTCGCGTCCAGGCGGTCGAGGCTGCCGCTCCAGGCGAGGATACGGTCGTCCGCCGTCACCAGCCGGTGTCCGGTCAGCGCAGTGGCGACGATGATGCGGTCGGCCGGGTCGGCGTGGAAGTCGGACAGGGCGTTGGCACGGATGCCGATGTCGCCGTCCACTGGTATCTCGATCAGGCCCTGGCCGAGGAGTTCCCGGCGCCATGCCGTAACGTCTTCCGGGAAATCCAGCCGCCCCTTGGCCCGGAGCATCGCCACTTCCCAAAATGTCATCGCGGACACCGCGAGTTCTCCGTTTCGCAGTGCTCCATCAATGGTTTGTCTGGCGCCTTGACCGAGGTGGCTGTCGCCGGTCCAGAGCCATACCAGGGCGTGGGTGTCTGCAATGGTCATGGATTGATCACCCGGTCGGGATCAACTTCGGCTTCCCATTCGACGTCCAACGGGCTGATGATGTCTCCCAGTATCTTCATCCGGCCGCGGCCTATGCCAAACAGTGTCTTGGGCCGCTCCTGGAAGGCGGTAAGTTTGGCCACCGGCTTTCCATTCTTGGTGATGACAATCTCATCGCCGCTCTCGGCCACCTCGTCCATCAGCTTCAGGCACTTGGCCTTGAACTCCGACGCCTTGATGGTCCGCTGGCCGTTGGGCTTGCTTGCTTCGGTAGCCATGCCGCCACTCCATCCGGTCGTAATTCGCAAAATATGACCATGGTCATGAATACGGTCATATTCTATCGCTGGTAGCCCAGCTCCGCTAGCAGCGCGTCCATGCGGGCCGTGGCCTCGTCGCGGCGGCGCTCGGCCTCCCGCCAGGGACCGGAACTCCACCCCCGCTTGGTGCAGGTTCTCGATCACCTGCAGCCCGTAGGTAAGCCCCGGGAGAGCCGGTCGATGTGGGTCATCACTGGGGTGTCGCCCGGGGGCCACCAAGTCCAGCAGTTCCAGCAGGCCGCCGCGGTCGTCCTTGGCCCCGCTGGCTTCCTCGGCCCGGATATTTCCCATGGCGCAACCGGCGCGGACCAGGCGCTCCACCTGTAGGTCCAGGTTCTTGTCCCCTGATCGAGACCCTGGCGTAGCCGTAAAGCGTCATCCATCACACCCCTGGCTGGAATACCTGAAGTATAGGATTCTGCCAGAGGGTCTGCAAAAGGGTTTTCCAGCCACACATTCAGCTACGAGATGGAGGCATTTCCAGCCGACGGCTGTAAACAGGGCTGTTTCCAGCCATGCTGACCGGGTCGATCCAGGCCGGGCTAACGTCCCCAAATTGGTGATCAGGCGACAGTGCCGAAGGCCTAGCAGCCCTCGGTCTCAGCTCGGGACCCGGTGGCCGAGGACGTTGCGGAGCGCACAGATTGCACGGGGCTTCGCCTCCCCGATTTTGGGTAACGACCTGGTTGAGGAATCTGATTCACTGCGACGAGCTCAGGATTATTTGAACATAGCCAACATCTTTGTTGCCAACATCTATGTTGCGTGATACGATCTATTCATGACAAGCAATGTTAGCCAGTCAGATGGCAAACCTGAACTCGTCCAAGGTGGTAGCAACTGGGTCTACGGCGATCGATTCTTCGATCGGGAGGCCGAGATCGAAGCGCTGCGGGGACGCCTGGGAAACGGCACGCACACGCTACTGACGGCGCAGCGTCGCATGGGCAAGACGAGCCTGGTGCGCGAACTGTTGCGTCGATTGGATGAAGAAGGACAGTTTGCCACAGTGTTCGTGGACCTGGAAGCCGCCATGGACGGGGCTGATGCCATTGCCGAGATGGCCATTCAAGCTCAATCAGTACAGAGCATCCGGAGGCGGATCCAAGTATGGTTATCCAACCGTCTGGGGGGAATCCGTGACAACGTGGAGGAGGTTGGAGTATCCGAGCTGAGGGTGCGTTTACGTGCCGGGATGGACGCTGGAAACTGGCAGCGGGAGGGCGATCGGTTCTTTGAGGCCCTGGCAGACAACGAACGCCCGGTAGTACTGGCCATCGACGAGCTTTCCATTCTCGTAAACCGTCTGCTGAAAGGGCACGATTACCGGGTTACTCCGGAACGCCGCGCCGCCACGGACCGGTTTATGAGCTGGCTGCGGCTAAATTGCCAGGCACATTCCGGCAGGGTCTCCTTGATAATCTCGGGCAGCGTCGGGTTGGGACCAATCCTCAGGCAGGCCAGCCTCAGCGCTCATGCCAACGTTCTTGTCCCCTTCGACCTGCGGCCTTGGAGTCGGGAAGTTTCCATGGAATGCTTGGCTGCATTGGCCCGTAGGCAGGAGATAGACCTTTCTGAAGAGGTGCGCGGCGAGATGTGCCGGCGGCTGCGCTGCTGCGTTCCCCATCACATCCAGCAGTTTTTTCATCACCTCCATGAACGTCTGGTTCGGGTGCAGAGGAGTGAGGCGACCATGGCCGACGTGGAGCAAGTGTACGAACACGAACTGCTCAGCGTGCGGGGGCAGATTGACCTGGTGCATTACGAGGACCGGCTGCGAACAGTGCTGGGGAACTCAAGCTATACAGTGGCTCTCGGGCTATTGACCGAAGCCTCGGTCAACGACGGCCTGCTTACCCACGAAGCGGTGAGGTGCTATCGGGACATGTGGCTGTCCTCCCCAGATGACGAAGGGGTGGCCGTCGAGCACGTGCTCTATTCGCTGGAGCATGATGGGTACCTCGAAAGGCGGGACGGGGGCTATGGCTTCGTGTCCGGGCTGCTGGAGGATTGGTGGCGGGCGCGACACGGTCAATACTTCGTGCCTATCAACCAGCGATAGATCGGGAAGGCGGTCCGCAATGGCAGTGGGCGTCAAGAAATACAACCCAGGCTTCCTCACCGACGATGAGATCATAGCGTCCTTCTGTGTGCGCACTGGTGAGTTTGAATCGATCAGGGAATGCCTGCGTGCGAGTACGGGCCGATCCAACGCCCATGCATTGGTGATCGGACCACGGGGTAGCGGGAAAACCCACTTGCTGCTGCGCGTGGCGGCTGAGATACGGCGGGACGCATCCCTGGCGTGCTTCTACCCCATCACATTCGCGGAGGAGAGCTACGAGGTTTCTACAATCGGTGAGTTCTGGCTGGAGTGCCTGGAACACCTCGCAGAGCAGGCTCCAGAGGCCGAACGCGCCGATTTACGCCTTTCCCATGATGACTTGAGGAACACCGGGAATGACCGGGATCTGGCCGAACGCTGCCTGGGATCGGTTCTGGATTTCGCAGATCGCCACGAGAAACGGGTTGTGCTGCTGGTGGAGAACCTGAACATGCTCTTTGCCGACATGGACGATCCTGATGCAGGATGGCGGTTGCGCCACACCCTGCAGAACGAACCGCGCATCGTCTTGCTGGGCAGCGCCACCAGCAGGTTCGACGAAATCGATCACGCCGACCATGCGCTCTACGACCTGTTTCGGGTATTCACGCTGCGTCCCCTGGATACACAGGAATGCATGTCCCTGTGGGAGGCCGTCAGCGGAGAATCGTCCACAACTTTGGCGGTCCGGCCACTGGAGATCCTTACCGGAGGCAACCCCAGGCTGCTCGCCATCATTGCCCTATTCAGCGCTGGCAGGTCCTTTGGTGAATTGAGGGCCAATCTGCTGGATCTGGTGGACGACCACACGGAGTATTTCAAGAGCCACCTGGAATTACTGCCTGCGCTGGAACGGCGGGTATACCTCTCCTTGGCTAGATTGTGGAAACCCGCGGCTGCCAGAGAGGTCGCCGGTCAGTCCCGTCTGGATATCAATAGATGCAGTGCGCTGCTGGCACGCCTGGTGGACCGAGGCGTGGTGGCTGTGGTAGGGGGAACGCCTCGACGCCGGCAATACTACCTGAGCGAGCGCCTCTACAATATCTACTACCTGCTGCGGAGGGACAGCGGGTCCAGCCGGGCAGTTGAGGCGCTGATCGACTTCATGGCCTGCTTCTATTCTTCCGCCGAGATATGGGACGGGGTGGCGGAAATCTATCGTGAAATCAGCGGTGCCACGGCTGATGTGCGGGAACTGGTGGCTCGCGTATTGATCAAGCGGGCTCAACTCATGGCCGATATCGGTCACGATAATGAGGCCATTGCTATCTTGGAGCAGGTTGCTGATAGGCTGAGAATGTCCAACCTATCCGACCACCAGCACCAAGCAGCTGAGGCCTTGTTGAACAAGGTCCTACACCTGAATTCGATAGACCGATACAGCGAAGCAATCAGTACGTGTGATCAACTGCAGGCCAGTTTCGGTACAAGCAGGGATCCTGCGGCGGTCGTCATATTGGCTAAAGCACTAGACAGTAAAGGGAGGGCGTGGGCTCAACTCGGTGGAACGAGCGAGGCCGTCTACGCTTATGATCAGGCACTGGAGCGTCTTGCGGCAATACCTGATCCCGCACTCTGCCAACCGGTAGCTGACACGATGTTACGTAAGGGGTTGGCCTTGGTGCAGGGCCAAAATCCGCAGGCCGCGGCGGCTGTATTCGACGCCGTTGTGGAGATGTGTGCGACTGCTGATTCGACGGGTATGGTCGCAAAAGCCACGAATGCACTTTTGTCCAAGGCGAGCGCTCTCCTTCTCAAAGGAGAAAGTCTCAGTGAGAGGGACTTCTCCTTGCTGCTTGATTGTTTGTCCAGAGAGGGTGAGATGCGGCCGGGTATCGTCCAGGCGCTGACTCAATTGTCTCTCAACTACGGTCTGCCGCGCGCTCTTGAAATCATTCAAGACTCGCCGTCGGCTGGTCTGTTGTTACCATTGGAGACTGCCATAAAGCAGGAATTAGGTCTGGAAACCTACGTTGCGAATGAAGTCAGGGAAGTCGCGGCAGATATCCGCCGCGACTTGCCGGAGATTAGGTCAACCTTAGGGTTGAATTATGCTCCCCGAAGTAACGAACTTATTTCCTGGCATCTCAGAGGCGAGGTGAACCTCAACCAGAGCCGGCTGGACCGGTTGGAGACGTCGGTCGGCGCGGTGAACAGCTACCTCAAGGGCAACCTGACCGGCTATCAGAAGATGGAAAGGCAGGGTTCCTATGCCTTGAGCACCCTCATCAAACCGGTGGACGACAAGGACGGGTACGACGCCGACATCCAGATAGTGATGAACCCGAACCCCCAGTGGGGGCCCAAGGACTACGTTCTGGAGATCAACAGGGCGCTGGCTGCCAACAGGAACTACGCCGACAAGCTCAGGCTCAAGACCAGGTGCGTTACCGTCGACTACGCCGGGGACTTTCATCTCGACGTGGTCCCGCGGGTGACCATCAACGGTAAGCACTACGTCTGCAACCGGATGGATAACAAATTCGAGGAAACGGACGGCAACGGATACCGGGACTGGTTCAATGAGAAGAACAGGATCACGGGCGGCAACCTGAAGCGAGTGGTTAGGCTGCTCAAGCACCTGCGGGACCACAAGAACAGCTTCACCGCCAAGTCTATCCTGCTGACCACCCTGGCCGGCAACACCATCAAGTCATCGGATGAGGGGACCACGGGGGTAAGCACGGTAGCCGACACGCTGGAGACGGTTCTCTCCAGGATGAACGACTACCTGCAGCAACATCCCAGCATGCCGGTGATCAAGAATCCGGTGTTGCCGACGGAGGACTTCAACCGGCACTGGGACCAGCGCAGGTACGCCAACTTCAGGAACAGGGTGCAGTCGTACGCTCAGACGGCGAAGCAGGCGAAAGCCGAGCCGTCGGCAGAGAAGGCGATCAAACTCTGGCAGGGACTGTTCGGAGAAAGCTTCGGGAAATCCTCAAAGCCCGGGGGAGGCGGGGCGTCCGGTCAGGATGCCAGCGGCAGTGCTGTTGGCGGCGCAGCGGCGATTGCGGCTTCACCGGTGATCCGGCGGCCAAACGAGGCCCGCCGCTTCGGATAAGAACCATGACTGGCGATCACTTCCATACAGAGTCGCTTGAGGCGTTCGAGCGTGACTTGGCTGAAGCTGGCTTTGAGCCCGTTTCCATAGCCGGATTCGCAGGCTGGAGGGGCCCCATCCGTCAATCCTTCTCGGGACTGACTGACGCCACTACCATGGATGTCGTAATCCGTCCTGGATGGCCCTTCCGGTCTCCGGCTCTCTTTGCTGACGGTCTGGACACCAACCACTCGACGCCTGAGGGGTTCGTTTGCCTCTGGCAGGACGGAGACCCAAGCGGTGACTGGATTACGGTTGAGGGGTTCTTTGTACGCGTGGACGAATGGTGCGAGAACGCAAGGCGCGGTTGGCCTGGCGACGAACTCCAAGGCGACGCCTTTCTGAATTTCTGCATTAAATCCGGGTTTCCTTTCTCGTACGTGGCCACTGTAGATCTTTCCGAATTCAACGTACGCAGCGGCAGCTGGGGCGAGTTCCGTGGCACAGTCAATACCAATCCACCGCGACTGGATATCCATGTCGGGCGACCGGATGAGGGGCACCCATTGCGGGGGCTATGGTTTCATGCGGGGGAGTTGGATACCCCTCCACCCCGCAGTCTTGCGGAGGTTTTCCGATGTCTGTCGAGGAGCCAGAAAAAGGGCTTGAACAGGGCTTTGGCAGATCGTGGGAGGCCGGACCCATTCGTGGTGGGCTCCGGCCAGCTCCACGTAGCGCTGCGTGTCCGCCAGGGACTGATGCCCTAGCCATTGCTGGAGAACCGGGATCGGCACTCCGCGAATCACGCAGTTGCGGCCGTAGGTGTGGCGGAGGGCGTGGAGATGGGCCCGGGCGGGATCTATGCCGACATTCACGGCAGCTCGTTTCATTGATTCCCCGACCCACTGTCGGGTGATGCCCAGCATGGGGCGGTCTCTGTTCTTGGAATGGAACGAGGCTAGGTCGGCCAGACTTTGCAGGAGATCCGCAGGGATCGGGACCTCGCGGCCCTTGCGTGCCTTATTCCCTGGGACCTCGGGCCGGATGCTGATGACGGGAGGGTCCTGGTTGAGCCGCAGGTCGCTGCGGCGCAGGGAGAGGGCCTCGGAGACCCTGAGGCCGGTCCTGAGCATGATCCGAAACGCCATGCGGGTGGGATATGAGGGAGCGGCCTCGACGAGGGCGTCCGCCTCCTCGGGGGTGAAGTAGTCCGGAAGTTTCTGCGGTCTTCGCGCCAACCCTACTACCGATTCAGGGGGAAATGTAAAGTGACCAGCCGGAGTCTACCGGACTCGAGGAGGTTGTTCAAGGCTGTGGAATGGCCACCGCGGGAGTGTCGGTTTCCAAAATCATGGATAAGCGCAAGTGGCCAGTGGCTATAACAATTGGGCTATGTTCGGTCCCTATCCAGATTAGGATCAATCTGGCGATCCGGCCACTCCTAAAGGACGCCTAGAGGGGGATGCGTGTCAGTGTAAGAGGAGTTTTCTTACTCAGTCGCTTGGAGGGAGGCTCGAGAGTCTATCGCATTCACGATCAATTCTCGGGAATCCATTAGGGCTGGCAGAATGTCCGCTTCAAAGTCAAGGGAATAGTTCTTATAGCGAAGGGTGGAAGATTCGATAAAGTCTGTTTGATCGAAGATTGTTAACGCGTCTATGTCGGCCTTCGCAGACGCCCCCACTTTTCCTGGAGCGCGTTCGTCGATGTGTTCGAAGGCCCGGCGCATGGCCGCCACGGGTATGGTGATTCGCTGCACGCTTTCTGGCGCATTAAGATCAGGGCAGTATTCGTTAACGAGAGTGGTTACCATCGCCAGGGCGCGGTGTAGTGCGATGATGGCCATCTCTGCGGTTGCTAGGGCGTTAAGGTAGTTGATTCTGCTTTGAATGGAGGCTGCTGCCTTTGCCTTTTCGCGTTCTTGAACTGCCGAAGCCCAAAGCGCGTGTGCTGCATCCAGCCTACGGCCTAAGGAGAAGAAAAAAATATAAAAACTCACCTGCTCGCGGACTATGTGACACCAAACATACACGGTGTTTGCCACAGGTGCGTAGCCCCGGAATCCAGGCTCACTCTGTGCGTCTACTTCCCTGGAATCAATCGTCCAGTCGCCTGCAGCGATGATTGGTTGGTCTCCTGGCTGCAGGTGAACTACTTCGCCGGAGTCCTCCTCTCCATAGCGGAGGGTTCTCATGTAGACTTTGTTCCCCTCCCGCCGGACCGGCACAATTCTCGAGAGGACTAAAGGCGAATCTTTGACTTCTGTGAGCGTTAAGGGATCCACTGCTGCAACCTCACCGAGTTTGGCTTTGTCGAGAGCACACCTTCACATTAACAATCTCGTGGAAATGCGTCTACGGCATATCGTCAGCAGGTTCCGCGATAGCTTCAGAGATCGGTGAGTGTGCCAGCCATAAGGTTGTTTCCGTCGGACGATTGCCATTCAGACCTTCCTTAAACCGTACTAGCTGCCGCCACGAGTTTTCCGGAAATGGCCACTGCGATCTCAGGCATATCGGACAAGGTAGGGCGCTGGAGCCACCTCTGGTCACAGCGCGCCGCCCAATGATTCCGGCCGACTATATGGAGTCCAATTTAGAGGAGTTGGCGGACGTCCTGCTACACCGTATAACTGTATTTATCGGGCGTCGCAAGAGAAACGCGAAGGGGTGGTTTCAGGTTCTCTCCAGAATGTTACGGAGTTGAAATATAGGGTCGAAAGCCTTTCGTAAATCGCCGTTGGCATTGGCGCTGTACTACTACTCCTGGTCAGCGTTGTTCAACTCAACTCCTAGGTCTATACCTCTTGAGCTTGATTCGTCTTACCACTGTTGGGCTAGGCAGCGTGTTTAGGGTGATTGTGAGTTTTACCTCACAGTCTGGGGTATCGGGGTGGAGCACTATAGCGCCGTCCATGAGAGGAGGGTCAAAAATGATGCGGTGTCGCCAAGGACCCTGGAGCGCTACACGGGCGCGGGCACCTTGGGCTGAGGCCGCCTGCAAATAAGGAACAAACCGGCGCTGACCCCATACAGGACCGTGAGGATCAGCAGCGACTCGGTATAACCTCCGGTCCGGTCCACCATCCACCCGAGGAACAACGGCGTCAGCATCATGCCCACGCTATAGAAGATCGAGATAATGCCGCTAAGAGTGGCGAAGCTTCGGCGGCCGAACAGATTGCCCACCAGCACCCAGTTGAGTACCGACGTCCCCTCATGGATCGCCATGCCTGCAACGAAAAGGAATATAATCCATGTGTCAGTCACCAGGTTCAAAGCCAGGACTGAAATGCCACCCACTAGCATCCCGGCACTGAGCACTCCCTGGCCGGGCAATCTGAGTCCCGAAAGACCCAGAAGCAGGCGCGCCGGAATAGAGACGAAGAACAGAAGGGCCATCATGTCAGCGCCGGTCTGCTCCGAGGTTCCTTTCCAGACCATTATCGGAATCGCGTGTATCAGGATTCCATTGGTTACGGAGATTCGAAGCGCACTCGCCACCACGATGTACCAGTAAATCGGAGTCCTCAGGGCCTCCCGGACGGTGTAGTCGTAGCCTGACGACTGGGCCGAGGAGGTCACAGCCGCCTGTTCCGCCGCCTCGCCGACTTCGGCCAGGTCGATCCCGGCGGACTCCGGGGACCGGCGGATGAACAGAGCGAAAGGGATCACCACTGCGACCACAAAGATGCCCGTGTATAGCACAACGTCGCGCCAGCCTATTGCCTCCACTCCCCGGGAAAGCACGGGAAGCAGCATGGCCCCGCCCACCGTGTAGCAGGTGACTACCACGGTCATCCCCAGGGCGCGACGCCGCACGAACCAGCGGTTGACGACTGCCAGGAAGGTCTGGCCGAATCCGCTGTTGTTCCCCACGGACACAATGCCGACGTAGACCAGTACGAAATACCAGTATCCGTCAACGCCGGACAGAACTATCAACCCCACTCCCGCCATGAGTCCGAACACCATCACGATAGGGCGGGAATCGAACTTGTCCACCATCCACCCGACTATTGGCCCGCCGATTCCCGCCTCTGCCCGCGAAAGGGCGAATATCAGGGAGACCTGGGTATCGGTGAGCATCAGCTCATCGCGTATGGGGATGTAGAAGACAGGAAAACCGTAGGAGAGGACCGCTCCGGGAAATAGGGCCAAAAAGCAGCAGGCGCCCACCACCCACCACCCCGGGTAGACGCCAATCACTCGGCAGCGGAGGTCAGCCAGTGATGCAATCAATGAAGTGGGGCCGCGTTCAGGACTGCCGGTTCCGTCATCGATCCATTGCCATAGCTTGTTTCCAAATTAACCTCTCCCCTAGCAGCCCGTCCGAGGAATGCTGACGGGGTCTGATAGCAACGGAGATAAAGGACTGATCACGCCGTCCCCCTGATTGAATGTTGCTCCGGCCGGAACCCGGCGGTGGAGATGTGGGGTTGCGGACCTTTGCGGTGAGACGGCTTACCGAAGCGGAACAGCTTCAGCAGGTTGTGCCCGGTGCAGATCAGCGACCACTCGCCCTGAACCCTCTCCAATCCCCGCAGCAGGAACTGCCGGAACCCCCGGCCCTGCTTGATCTGGCCGAAGACCGGCTCCACGGTCTCCATGCGCAGCGCGTAACGCCGCCTGCCCCGCTTGGTCTGCAACTTGCGGCGCATCCTTTCCCTGGGTCCGAGATACTTGGGGATGCGTCCCCTGGGAGCGGGCGGCGGTCTCGTGCCGTGGCGGGTCTTTTCCGGCGCGACGAACGGGTCTGTGCCCAAGGCTTGCAAACCGGCCACGGCCGTGGCCGAGTAGTAACCGGCATCGGCGGAAACCTCCTTGGGCACCGTGCCGGTATTGGCAATGACCTCCCCGACCATCACCACCGCCAATTGCTTGTCCGATGAGACATTGGTGGCGCGAGTTGCCACAATCACCTGATGCTCATGGTCCACCACCGCCTGGCAGTTGTACGCCTGCAGGAAGTCCCTGCCACCGGAGGCGGGCATGATGCGGGACTCCGGGCCGGTGAAGTTGCGCTGCGCCTTGTCATCGGGTACCCCGGGGTGATTCCGGCCCTCGGGCTCGGCCTGCTCCGCCTCGGCCCGGGCCTCGGCCTCCAGGGCCGCCATGGCCTCCCGGATCTTCTCCAGCCGGCCCTCCCGAAAAGCCAACTCCTCCGGCAGCTCGTCCCCGCGCTTGTCCTTCCCGTAGCGGCGGTCCTCCTCCTCATCCACCTCCTGGGCCCGGCGCAGCAACTCATCCACCTCACCCTGCAATTGCGCTTCCCTATCTTTCATGCGCTTGTAACTCATGGCCTTGTGCTTCGATGCGTTGGCTCTCACCTTGGTGCCGTCCAGCGCCACGTGGCCCAGCTTCACCAGTCCGGCCCGCTGGCAAAACACCAGCACCTGCAGGAACAGCCCCGACAGCGCCGCCAGGTGATCCTTGCGAAAGTCGGAGATGGTGCGGAAGTCAGGAGTGTTGTTGGCTGCCAGCACCCGGAAGGCGATGTCTTCGTGGAGCCGCTGGGCTATCCGCCGGGAAGACGGCACCCCGATGCAGTAGCCGTAGAGCAGCACCTTGACCATCATCCGGGGATTGTAGGGCGGTCCGCCCCGCCGCTCACCCTCGTAACGGGCCGTGATCTCCGAGAGGTCCAATTGGTCCACTATGTCGGAGATGAAATAAGCCAGGTGGTCCTCAGGCAGCCATTCCTGTAGGGCCTGGGGCAGCAGCAACTGCTGGTCCGGATCGTAGGGAAGGCAGGTCTTGCTCACCAGTCCGCTCCGTTGGCTGAATGCTCATCCCATCATACCCGCAACAGCCAGCCACCCGTGTTTCTCGGACAAGCTGCTAGATACAATCTCAAAGTATCCTCCCCCTTTGCGGAAAGGGTTAGGGCTCAGGGTGGAAAGGCAATGCAACGCCACCCCCGCTAGCATCGGCTGGAACGATCGTTGGCTAGCGGATCATTTCCAAGAGGGTGTTAGAAAAGTTCCCTCTCCCTTCCGGAGAGGGTTAGGGTGAGGGCGTCTCCCTGGCTCGTCGCAGGGCCGTCAGGTGGCTGGGCCAATTCACTTGCTTGCCCGAAAGTTGGCTCCCGTGTTCCAGACCCTAATTTCACCCGGAAGAAGGACCGATTGCTGCTGTCCTTTCCGTCAGGTCGACGCATCCCGGGCGTGGGGCCGTCTCGCTATGAGAAACAGTGCGGCGCTGGCCCCGTACATTATAGTCAGGATGAGAAGCGACTCGGTGTACGCTCCGGTCCGGTCTACCATCCACCCGAGGAAGAGTGGCGACAGCTACCGCCTCAAGTGCAACCGGCAGAACACGGCCTCGTCATCTCTCGACCAACCGGCCGACGCTTAGCACGCAGTCAACGCCGCCGCTGGTCGACCTTGCCTCCAGCTATATTGAAGCCGCCACGCATGACTTGGGTGGTACAACATTCCAACGCCCAGCCGGTATGTTTTGCCGACGCCATTGACACTCCCGAGACTGCGACTCGCTCTAGATGTGCGCGAGGTCCACACCAACCTCGACCAGCTGGCGACGCTGGACATCGGGGTCGCTGCCCGGTTGGCCGGGTTCCTGATCCCGGCTGGTGCGGATGTAGCCATAGGCGGTCATATGCCCATCGTACCCTTTTCCGCCAAGGGGTCACAAGAGGCGAATGTCAGCATTTCCGCCAGTGGCGTAAAACGGGCGTTTCCCGCCACGTGTCAGTCAGGGGAGCTTCCAATCATGGAAACCAGTGGGCCGGTGGGCCGCGGGGATCACGGCTTCCAGGACATCCCGGTGCCGTGGCCCGCTGGAACGGACTCGGTTGCAGTCCTCGCTGGGGCGTCGCGCCGTCCCAACTGCGGCCCGGCAGTTGGCGCTAAAAGGAAGCCAAGGTGAGATGTACATTTCGAGGGATGTAATCAGGCTGGGTATTGGGTGCGACTGTGCCGGTACGGAAGTGGACCAGAGGACGCCCTCACCACCACCCTAACCTTCCCCCTGAGGGAGAGGGAACTATGCGCATCCCACCTTGGCTTTGGTTTAGATGTCCTGGCTGTCCTTTCTCCCGATTCCGACCAGCTTCTTCAAGAGCCATACCACGGGTTCGACGGCGAATCGCGCCGTGAAGACCACGGATAGGGCCAGCATCAAGTAGTTGCCCATGGACCCACCAGGGGCCGGGGTGAAGGCGCCGCAGGCTCTGGCGATGAGCAGGATGGCCAGACCTATGAGCAGCCAGTCGCTGATCTCCTTGACCGCGGTTATGGCCCGGTATCTCGCAGTCCCGCGCTCTGGAGGGGAAAGCCACCGGTATATCTCTTCTCTCATTTTCGTGTACCTCTCTCAAAGTGGTGGTCAGGTGAGGGAGTGAAATATCCCCTGCCTGCTGTGGCGTGCCTGTCGGCGGATCCGCCGTCTCGCTTTCTCCCCTGGAGCCGCAGACAAAATCAGGCGAGCCATAACCGGCTCGCCTTTTCACCGTTGCCCCAACGCTGTCGTGCCCGTCGGGGCTGGTGGAGTTGCTATTCCATCTGCCCCAGGCTCGTTGGTAATACGGGTGGACAATCGCTACGTGGGGAGGTGGAACCTGCGGTATTCCTCGTTTTCGAGGACTCTCAGTGGGCATTGCCAGCCCTCCTCGTTAATGTACCGGCACTGGATGCGCGGCTTGCCGATCACTGAGGCCATGGTCAACTTCCCTCCTGCTGAAGTCTTCCTGTTGGGCGACCCAAACCGGCACCCTCCCCCCTTGCGGTGGGCACGGCTGGCTGGAAAGTAACAAATTAGGGGTGGACATGCCCGATGCCCTTCCTCAGGCCGGTCATGTATGCCGCCCTTCTCGCCTTTCAGCGGGAGTGCGGGCAGCCCGCCCGCTCAGCCCCCAATCCACGTTGTATTTGGCGCCGCGTTCAGCTCCAGCGTGTCCTCAGCACCGCGATGCCCTGAGTGGAGATGTTGGGTTGCACCACTCTGTGAACGAAGTTCAGGCTGGCCGTCCCGCTGCCGCCCTGGCAGGCCGCCCTTTTGGTGCCCCAGTGGGCCGGGTCCATGTCGATGTTGAGGTGAGGCGTGCCGGTGACGTCCACCGCCTCGCTGAAGATCAGCGTCACTTGTATGGTCTCTCCCAGGCCTTGAGTGTCGCCGGACGTGGGCGTCGATGTTACTGCCACGCTGGTCACGTCCGGCAGGGTTGCCGCCGGCGTGGCCGTAGCGCTGGCGCCGTTGGTGGTCCCGCCGACCGCGCGCAACTCGAACGTGTAGGCCGTGGCGTTGGTCAGACCGGTCACAGTGTGCGAGGTGGTGCTGGCGCCGCTGCCCGAAACGTCCGTCCAGTCTTGGCCCCAGCTGGTCCCGCCGTCGTCGCTGACGCGATACTGGTACTTGGTGATTGTCGAGTCCGAAGGGTCGGTCCTGGTCAGCGAGATCCGGCCGCTCTCAGGCGTGGCGGTCAGGCCGGTGGGGGCCGCCGGCACTACCTTGAAATGCAGAGCAGTGAGACTGCTGCAACCACCGTTGTTGCAGGCTTGCGCCTGCACCGCCCAGTCGCCGTAGCCGGCCACGGTGATGTTCGCGCTGGAGGACGTGTGCCTCCCGCCGTCGTTCAGGTTCTGGCCCGGGCCGTGCAAACGCCAGCGCACCAGGTAATCGTCGGCGCCGGCGACGTCGTCCCAGTCCACCGGTACGTCCGGCGAACCGGCGGTGGCGGATGCCTCCAGCCCGGTGGGCGTGGCCGTGGGTTCGTGCGTCGGCTTCAGCGTGGGAGTGGCCGCAGGCGTCCTGAAGGTGACGGCGACGGGGTTCGCGTGGCCGACTCTCCCGATCCGTAGGTCAACGCCACCCGGGAGGAGACGGATTCCGAGGACGAGAACTGGTAGGAGGCGGTGGGAGTGGTTGCAAGGGTGATCCGCCCGCCGCCGTAGCCATCTCCCAGCTGTAGGTGGGAGACCCGGCGGGGGCGTTGGAGATGTTGGCGCTCAGGGTGATCTGTTCCCCCGTGGGAACGGCCGTGGCGCTGGACGTGGGGGTGGCCTCTGGAGCAGGCGTCGCCGTGGCCGTGGGTACCGGCGCCGGGTCCAGCGTGGGACTCGGCATTGGCGCAGGTTCTGGGGTAGGCGTAGGGGTTGCCGTCGGCTCCGGGGCCGGTTCCACCTCGAAGGTCTTGGTAACAGGCCCGCCACAGCCGGCGGTGTTGCAGGCCTGCACCCGCACCATCCATCTGCCGTAGTCGGCGACCGTGATGGTGGTGTCCGACGAGGTTGGTCTCACCCCGTCGTTCAGATCCTGGCCCGGGCCGTGCAAACGCCAGTGCGCCAGGTAATCGTCGGCGTTGACAGCATCGACCGGCAATTCCGGAGGCAGCTGTTGCAGCAGGGCGATGAGTTCACCAACGGTCAAGGACGGAAGCCCCGGACCTCCTTTCTGCTGTGCCGGTTGCGGGGTCGGAGTTCGAGCCCATGTGTTCAGCAACGTACCGTTCGTTTCGTCTCTCGTCGCCGTTATCCACCGAACCTGCTGCGCTGCTTCTCCGGGAACTCCCGGGGCTTGGCGCCGGATGGCTCCGGCGAGCCTGTTCCTGCATATTCCGTCGCGTCCAAGCTGCTCCGGGGTCAGCCCCTGCCCCTCCACACTGGGCTCCGGGTCCTCTGTGTACTGGAATTCCGCTCCGGCCCTCTCCAGTTCCGCTGCCGCATCGCGTCCGTGCTCGAACACGCTCAGCATGAGCTGTGGGGTGCCATCCTGGGCTGCGTGCAGATAACACCGGAGCGGGGGGCGCTCGGTTCACGTCAGTTCCGCCGCCAGCGAATCGCAGAATTTCTTCACCTGCTCGCGGTGCCTGGATACAGACTCCCTGTAGCTGGCCCTTTCCTCCGGGCTGGCGCCGGGGGCAAGTGCCGCCGGCGGCGCCGGTGGTTCATGGCCCTGCAGGCCCTATGGCGTATACCCGGCTGGTCATCGGTGGTCTCCCTCCGTCTTGAGCGCTTCCATCAATGTGTAATCTCCCTTTCGGGTTTGCAATGGAAGCCAACAAGGACAATCATGCTGCGGGGTTAAAATTCCGCGCTACCGGGTGTCTCTTTTCCGGTAAACCTGTCGGGGAGCACTGTCGACCTGAGAATCGCTCCACAGTCCAATGGCAATTGGCTACCGTGAAGTCCCGGTGGTGTCACAATTTGGAAGATTGTAGCCTGACAGCAGGAGTTTTTAGCCACCATCTCGACCCCTGAGCCATATTGGCGTCAGCGGCAATCCGTTTACGCCTGGCCGCTAGTTCAGCCAGGAGGTATTAGTAACGTTGTGCCGGCGCCGGTAGTCCTCGTCGTACTTGTGTCGCAGGACCAGCAGTTCACGGGCTTGAAACCCGAAGGCCGGCAAAAACAGTTCCATGCCTTTCCTCTCCCAGCAGGACGGGCAGATCCAAAGCCTGTGGTTCGCAGGCTCGGGCTCGTCGAGGTAATCGACTCCCATGGGCCAGAACATGCAGGTGCTGCCGGAGAGCCTGAGTCCTATGGTGGTGATGTGGCATCGGATGCAGCGCTGGTATTGGTAGACCGATGCAGGTTCAGGGTCGTTCGTCATCAGAGCTCCTTCTGAGTCTGGATATTCGGAAAACAGTGGGGGAGGCAACCTTGCCGGATTGTGAGAGATTCCGGCGTCCCCGGAACGTGGCGATTGCACGGTATGAACGCCAAAACCGGTAGGATCGTGGGCAACACCGCGGAAGAAGGGGCACAAATCGCAGGCCGGATAGCGGCGAATCCCGATGAGGCGGAGTGGACCGACGGGGACTGGGCCAACGCCAAGTCCACGGAAGAACTCTTCCCCGAGGCCGTCAAGGCAGCCCGCAAGCGCCAAGCCGTCCTGGACGCTGGACGTACGGAGTACATCCCGGCGTATGAGGAGCCGGCGTTTGCGATCAGGCTGGTGAAGACGGGAGCGAAGCCGTCGCCGTCGTAGGTATCCACCCGGATGCTGCCGGGCGGGTGAGCGGGTATCTGCTGCGCCTCGCCCGCTCGCCGGGCCGCGGTACGGCAACAGGGTGAGCGGGAGACGTGGCCGCGGCGGCGCTGGTGGCGGTGTTGGGAGTGTTGAGCAGCTACAACGCCAGCACCGGCGGAGTCTGACGCCTGTGGTTGATGCTGGCCAGCACCGGGGAGGATGTTGAACCGGCAGTTCCCCGCCCGTGGTGTGGACGTTCACCACCTCTGCCCTTTGTGTCTGCTTCCACTTGGTGAAATGAAAAGGCCGCACCCGATGGTGCGGTGCCTGGTATCTGATGTTCTCGTAATCCTCTGTGGCGCCAGCTGCGGGCGCGGTGGCGGCCCCAAGGGCCAGTTGCATGCCAAACCTCCTTGCGGACAGATGGTTGCCTCCTCGAGGCGGACGGCGCCCCTGTCCGGTGATTCCAAGCAGAGCTCAGGTTCTTCCCGAGAACCCCTTCGCCCTGGCCAACCGACACCACCGCCGCATTCTGGGGTGTCCTGGCTTGCGCCTTCTGCAAGTCGTCTCGCCGCCATCGGGGTTTCTGCCCGCGGGCAGGTGGAACCCCCAAGGGCGGTTCCCGGCTTTGAGGGTGGAGGAGGCGGGTTTTGACGGGGTGCCTCATGACTGCGCCACCACTCTCACAAGGGGCATGGCCGGACGGAAAGGCGGGAGTGCCGGGCGATCCGCGTCCCGGCCTGTCTGGAGTATCTGAGCACCGGCGATGGCTGGCCGGGGTTGCGGTCAGTGGCCAAGGCAAACGGCCGCCGTGAGACGGACACGGGGGTTGCGATGCACTCCCGGCATTACATCGGCAGTCCGGCAGGTTCGGATGAGCAGTGTCCGAGGGCAGCACGGGCGCACTGGAGCATAGAGAACTCGCTGCACTGGAGCCTGGATGTCACGTTCCGGGGGGAACAGAGCCGGACGCGTCTGGACCACAGTCCCCAGAACATGGCAACCCTGAGGCAAATAGCGCACAACTTGCCGAAACGGGAAACCAGCCTGAAAGTGGGCATACAGGGGCAAGCGCCTGCAATCGGACTGGAAGGACGACCACCTCCTCAAAGTCCTGCTCAGCCAAAACGCGATTGCCCTGCATGAATGGTCTTATTCGAGTTCTTCTCGCGGCGGCGGGTTGACGGAAATGAGCCGGGCCCACTCCTCGTCC
Source organism: Dehalococcoidia bacterium (assembly GCA_965204805.1). GTDB lineage: Bacteria > Chloroflexota > Dehalococcoidia > Lucifugimonadales > UBA3495 > VXOI01. The sequence goes on along the minus strand of CBDBFI010000002.1, from coordinate 147,503 downwards.
AGGATTTCGTCAGCGCTAGGAGCCCGTCCTTCGCGTTCCAGTTCCTTCTGCCTCTGCAGGTCCTTCAGCCTGACGAAGACGGGCATAAAGGGACCTCGCTCGTATGGGGGGCGCCAATCCTCGCCCTTTATCCGGCCGCGCCCCCTTCTCAGAAGCTCTGAGAACCGCGTCGCAGCGTAGCCTGCTCCAGCGGTATCGCCAAGCTCGTGCTGCTCCTGGTAGTCAGCTGCATCGTCCTGGGCGGAATCGTCCTCATGGTCTTCGCCGAAGTCACCTTCGTCGAAGTCACCTTCGTCTTCGTAGTCGCCGTACGGGTCCTCAACGTCCGGCACGTGATAGCTCTGGGACTCTGCTACTCGCCAGTCGAGGTCATCTTGGTACTCGTTTTGGCGGGGGTCATATTCATTCCCGTAGTCCAATCGCTCTTGCATAAGCTCACCTCCACCGAAATTTTCCCCTGTGGGCAAACACCGATTGTCCGTAGGGGAAAATAAATTCATTAGGAGGTGAACCGTGACGACACCGGAAAACAGCAATGATCGAATCCTGGCGGATCGCACGGGCGAACAGCTGGTCGGTCTGCTGCTGCCCACCATACTGGAACTTGCTGACCTTCCCGGATTGACGGTGCAGAAGGTGCGGGACGACTTGAAGGTTTTGGAGGAGATGGGCATCGTGGCGCTACTGGAGGTCGGCTGGTTCCGGCCGGACAAGTGCATAATCCTCACGGACAAAGGCCTGAACCGCTATCAGGCCTCCGAGGTGCAGAGGACCTGGCTGGGCCCGGCGGGGCTGCGAAATCTGGTGCGCTTTGACCTCCACAAGCTCCAGGGTGTCAAGGACATCGTGCGGCAGTTTGATACAGGCGTCGGATGGGCGTTGAAGGGAATCCACCTGCACGCACAGGCCGCCGTGTTCGCAACGGCGGAGCACCACAGGACGGGAGAAAACGCGGCCTACACTGTGTTTATCTGTACGGCTCGCATGGACACGGAGCGGGCCATCTGCCATCGCCTGGAGGATGTGCCGACATACCTCAAATCGATAGCGGAGGGGGATGCAGGCGAGTTCCGTCCGAGCCGGGTGTGCATCGTTGCTCCGAATGAATGGGTCGCCCACATGTCACTCAGACTTGCGGTGGAAATTCTGGTCCCATGGGTATCCCCGGCGAGCATATCGGCCTGGTGCCACGAAAAGGGCGGATGGTCCTGTTCCGACGGATACTCGGCCTCCACGGGTGAGCCTCCGGATATGCTGCCCCTGCGGCCTTCCAGGGGCCGCCTGATCCCTCAGCCCAACACCAGGAAGTTGCCGGGGAAACCCCCTGTCCACAACCGGGAGCCGACTTGGGACGATTTCAACCACATGGTGACCCCGCCGAAGTGGTCCGGACGCGCGGGGTACAAAATGGTTGAGTTGCTGACCCTCCTGGGGGACTTCCCGGTAGCTGCCCTTGGGCACTACAAAGCACTGGCTGGAGAGGGACCAGATTCGTCCAGGACGGAGCGCCGTCTCAAAATGCTTTTAGACATGGAGCTAGTGGAAGTTGCGGTGGAGAAGGGCTATGCCCGTGATGGGAAATTAAAAGAGGGAGGAGAGAGAGGTGATGGTCCCCGTGATTGGTCCGCGTCCGTTCCCAAGGAGATCTCGCCGAGAGGCCAGGGAGAACCGCGCTATAGACTGACCGCTGAAGGTATGTGGGAATACGTCCAAGTGAACGGCGGGACGACGAAGAGGCTGGCCCGCCGAACCGAGCTTAACCGCTTGGACACCGGGCAGTGGAATATCCAGCACCAGGACTGTGTCTACGAAACCCTGACCCAGGTCTTGGAGATGGGCTGTCACATAGCTATTGGATGGCATGCCACGATCACCTTGGCCGACGGCTCATGGATATTCCCCGACGGGGCGGTTGAGGTCTATATCGTGGGGTGGGGGATGTGGTGGTGCCACCTCGAGGTAGAGCTGTCGGACCGCAGCCCCACAGAGGCCGAGGAGCGGTGCCGGCGCTATGCGTCCAAAGACCGCTTGGACACCAACCCCGTCCTCTTCGTGTTATATAACGAGACCGCCGAGGCCAATTTCCATGCGGCGGGGCGCAAGCACGGCCTGGACCGGTTGTTTACCACAACCATGAAGCGGCTGGCGGATGGCAGGGTCGGTGGCGACGGGGTGTGGAGCCACTACGGCACGCCCGTGACCCTCATGGCCTCGTCGATTTACAAAGACTTTAACCCAGGGATTTACACGGACAGTGACCTGCCCTGGGAGGACGGTGATTTTCAGTAATATCAGCTCGCGGATTGCCGGTCAATCACCTCCCGCCCGCCCTGCGCCGGTCAGCGCCCTGTGCGGTAAGAGTCGTTTCCGGTACCTCTGGCCCTCGATGACGATCTGGTAGCTGGCGTTGGCCAGCCGGTCGGGAGCACTGTTGCCGGGGATGGGGTCGTCGAAGAGACCGAGCCATTCCTTGACGTCCCGGTTGCTCATAATCACGAAGCTGGACACCCGGTGCCGATTGAGGATGAGGTCATAGATATCGGCCGACTGCTGGGCGGTGAACCGGTGCAGGCCCAGGTCGTTCAGGATCAGCAGGTCCGGGGCGAGGAGGCAGCGGAAGCTGCGCTCCAGAGAGTTGTCCACCCGGGCCTGGGCCATGACTTTGAAGAAGTCGTCGGCGCGGGTGAGGCGCGCGGTGTGGCCGGAGCGGACGGCGGCGTAACCCAGGGCCTGGGCCAGGAAGCTCTTGCCCACTCCGGCCGGTCCGACAAGCAGCACGTGCTCGCGCTTGGCCAGAAACTCCAAGGAGAAGGCGGCATCGAGGAGCCTGCGGTCCGGGGTGATGGACGCCGACCTCCTGAGCCTGCCGAAGGGCGAAGTCCTCCAGGCCGCAGGTCTCCCGGAAGCCGGCCTGCTGCAGGCGCATCTCGATGCGCCATTGGGCGCGGCGGTTGACCTCGTCGGAGAGGATGATCTCCAGGAAGGAGGTTTAGTCCAGCTGCTCCCTGCGGGCCAGGGCGATGCGCTCGGGCAGGGTGGCGGCCATGGGCCCCAGTTGCAGACGCTTGAGCAGCGGCGTGAGATCGGTGGTCATGGTCATGTCGTTCTCATCATGCCGTACGGCGATAGTGATCTCTTTGGGCGATGACGCTGCCAAGACGGGCGAAGCGGCCCGTGGGCGGCGGCGTTGGCATTTGGGGCGTGGTATCCCGCTCCATGGCCTGCACCAGGATGCGCTCCAGACGGCGCACGTCGACCAGATCGACTTCCAGGGCGCGTCGGCAGGCGGCGTCCAGGCGCTCAGGTGTGTAGCGCTGGCCGAGGCGGAGCAGCTTGTGCCCCTGCCTGACCCTGGCCCAGGGCACCCTGCCCTCGAAGAGGCTCCGGGCGAATTCGTCCACTGCCGGTCCCAGCTTGGCTGCCTTGCTGATGATGCCGTCCAGCGCCCTGGTGGTATAGGGGAAGAGCTCGGCGGGATAGTCCTGGGGATCGGTGGCGCGGCCTCCCTTGGGCTGGCGCAGGTGGGTCCGATCAGCTGTCCCTGGTAATAGATGCGCACCAGCTTGCTGTCCACCTTGACCTCCACCTTCCGGCCCGGAGGACACAGGCTGGACGGCGCCGAGTATAGGGCCGACCGGCACTGAATGTGATGGTCCTGGTGCACCTTGGCCTCGCGCCAGTGGGCGATCTCGTAGGGCTCGCCGTCCCTGGGAGGCAGGGCATGGCGCTCCTCGTCCTGGAAGACCAGCAGAGGCCTCCTGCGGGTGGTGCCGTGGATCCGCATTCCGGCCACCTGCAGACACCACCTCGGCACCTCGGCCCTCATATGGGACAGGCTGCTGAATTCGGCGCCCTTGAAGAAAGGCTCCCGGGGGTAGGGCACGCCCCTTTCCACCTTCGGCTTGTCCTGGGGGGTGGCCCTTGCGCGCCGGGTCGGCAATGAAGCCCCGGTGCTGGGCGTGCTCCAGAAAGCCCCTGGCCAGCGCCGGATTCGATTCAGGGGATCGGACCCCACCACCGCGGCGGGGAAATTGTCGATCACCAGGTACTGGGGCATCCCGCCGAAGAAGGCCCAGGCCGCCTCCAGTCCGGCGATGACCTCCTCCAGCTTCTGCTGGTGCACGGGCCAGAGGAAGCAATGCCGGGAATGGCCCAGCACGATGATCATGGCCCACACTGCCCGGCGGCGTCCCGTGTCGGGGTCGGTGATCATGCCGAGACGGACGAAGTCGGCCTCGGCCACCTGCCCCGCGGGGTATCCTCCATGCGGACGGTGATCCTGCCAACCCTCCGCCAGTTGAGCTTGACCACGAAGCGTCTCAGCGACGGGTAAGAGACCGAACAGCCCCGGACAGACAGCTATTCGTGAATACGGGTCATCTGCAGCCGGTCGCCGGTGAGCCACTGGTAGATCTGGTCGGCCCATGGCTCCAGCGCATCCTGCCTGGGCCTTTGCACCCGTCGCGGCCCCGACTGGCCGATGGCCGCCAGCAGGCTCAACTGCTCCCCGTCGGGCGGTGGTCCATCTTTGGCGATTCCCATCGCCCTGGCCGCCGCCAGGTACTTGCGCACCGTATTGCGTGAGAGACCGGCGCCCGGCGAAATCTGCTGTGAACCGGACCCCGCCTGCCAGCGGCGGATGACTTCTGCTATTTCCATTCTGGAAACCTCCTGATACGTGATTGCTGCACCTAGGAACTGAAGTGCGGCAATGATCGCCGATATGGCTTCCTGGGGGACATATTCGCTTTTCAATTAGAGTGACCGATTCGCTGGACAACAACAATTCTCGCCGGTTACACGGTCAAAGATGGTGAACAACACAACACAACGACAGTGAAGGGTGCGCCTTCGCATTCGACACGCGTAAAGGAGTGGCCGGGCATTCCGGGGGTTCTGTCGCATTTAGCCGCCTGCTACGGGTGTACGCTGCGGCCCAGTTGTACCCCTGTGCAAAGATTTCCCAAGCAGGGAAAGAAAGGGCCGCAAAGCCACTTCCCGGACTGTCCACGCGGACACCATGAACGAGTTACCCAACCAAGTGCAACAGAACTGCCTGGAGATTGCATGTGTGTGATCAACACGCGTGAAGGAGCGGCGGGGTGTTCCGGGTCTCGTCGGCCCGTGTGTCCGAGCCGACTGTGGTGTCCGCGTGGGTCCGGACGGCCGGACGAGACTGGCCTGCGCCACCGCTGGTCGATTCACGCGTGGGTCCGGACGGCCGGACGAGACTGACCCGCGCCACCACTGGGCGAATCTCGCGTGGGTCCGGACGGCCGGACGAGACTGACCCGCGCCACCACTGGTCGAATCTCGCGTGGCTCCGGACGGCTGCACGGGCCTGACCCGCGCACCACTGGTCGAATCACGCGTGGCTCCGGACGGCCGGACGAGACTGGCCTGGGCCACCGGCAATCGAATCACGCGTGGCTCCGGATAGCTGAGGGAGACTGGCCCGCGCCACCACTGGTCGAATCACGCGTGGCCCCGGATGGCTGAGGGAGACTGGCCCGCGCCACCACTGGTCGAATCACACGTGGCCCCGGATGGCTGAGGGAGACTGGCCCGCGCCACCACTGGTCGAATCACGCGTGGCCCCGGATGGCTGAGGGAGACTGGCCCGCGCCACCACTGGTCGAATCACGCGTGGCTCCGGACGGCTGCACGGGACTGACCCGCGCCACCACTGGTCGAATCACGCGTGGCTCCGGACGGCCGGACGAGACTGGCCTGGGCCACCGGCAATCGAATCACGCGTGGCTCCGGATGGCCGGACGAGACTGGCCTGGGCCACCGCTGGTCGACTCACGCGTGGCTCCAGATGGCTGAGGGAGACTCACCTGGGTCACCAAGTGGTCGCCGGTCACCAAGTGGTCGAATTTCGGGAAGAAACAATGAAATCCACTGTGGCACTCTGGCAAGTGTATTTGAGTTCAAATTGGAGCTGGGAGCGGGTCACCAAGTGGTCGTCGGGGCGGGACCTCGACTGTAGATACCCTGATAGGGAGGGGTGATTTGGAAGGGTCGAGGGGCGGAGTTCGGTCAGGCGTATCTGCTCACTTCTAGGCCGGGAACACCAGGTCAGCGGAATCCGGGGTGACTGGCTGAATCGCTGCCTGGGGCTGATTATGGGGTATTGGCAGCAGGAGGGGTCGGGTGGAAGGTTGGGCAAATGGCACCTGACCCGGCTGGAGTCCGTCCTTGGGCCTGAATCAGGTACGGCGCTGATTGGCGGCGCGACCCGATTGCAGGTCCACGGCCAGGTCAGGGTCTTCAACGCAGTTCAGCAAAATCCGGGGCGACTGGCTGAATCGCTACTAGGGCTGCGTGTGCTGAGTGGGCGTCCACAGCCTGCTCGGCGCGGTGTCCCCGCATCAACCGCTCCAAGAGGGAGGAATCGAGTTCGGGGCCCCGTTGGCCGGCGAGGATTTGGAGGACGTCGTGTCCGACATTGTGTAGGTGGTGGCAGGTCTCCGCCGCCTTCTCGCTGCACATGAGCGCGATGGTGGACGTCCGGCTTTTATCTTGGACTGGGCCAATGCCCAATGCCGTCCATGAAGGCGCTGGTCATGGCCATGGCCCGCTACTCCGCCCTTCCCTCCAGCGTGTAGAGTGCCAGCAGATCCGGCCGGCAGCCGAGCAGTGCGCCTACGAAGACGTAGTGGATTTTGTTGTCGCATAGTGTCCGGTCGAGGTTGTTGCGGTTGAACTGCGGCAGTACCTGCTGGCCAGTATGGTCCTGACGTCGATAACGCTCTGGACTTGATGGCGCTGCAACAGTTCGAGCACCCGGTCCATGTGGTGGGCGTTGCCGGTCATGACCATGGTCCAGTTGACGGGGAGTTCGTTGTCCTCACCTATTACCACCAGTATGCGGTCGTATTTGTCGGTGCCCATGTTGCGTGCTTTGGTCATCTTGCCGGTGGGGACGAGGGCGTGCAGGCGGGCAGTGGCCTGGGCCCCGTGGGGCTGGTCCGATTCGGGGGCGTCGATGCCCCAGAGGCGAAGCCGTTGGTGCGGTTGTTCCGATGTGTGGGCGAGGATGGTGTCGCCGTCGATGATCCGCTGGACCTGAAAGGTGATGTCCGGGGTGTTGGGGACCCAGTTTTCGGTGTGGCACTGGTCGATTTCGAGGAGCCGGGCGACTGGATGTTCGGGATCGTTGCCGAGCTTTTCGGGCATGTATTGTTGGACCTGTGGGTGGGCGGGTACGGGCTCTCCCTGGTCGAGGGCGTCGTGGGCGTAGTTGACGCAGGCTGCCATGCCGTAATAGAGGGCGCCTATGGAGATGGTGATTATGCCTGCGGCCTTGGCTAGCATGAATAGCATGGTGGCTCCAGTTTGCGGAGGGTTGGTGGGATTAAAAAGACCCGGCAGCTTGTGGGCTGCCGGGTCTTGGGTGCTGAGTCAGGGTACGCTTCCGCGGGAGACTGGGTTTTAACCGGTGGTCAGGTTGACCTGTCTAGGCCTCGGGTTCCTGACCGGAGCGCCTGATCTGGTCCCTGAGGACCTCGATGGTTTCGTTTTGCTTTTGGATGGTTTTGTCCCGTTCAGGCCGTGTGGCGGCCTCGAGTTTCCTGAGAAGGATGCCTAGCATTGCAAGACCCCCAAAGAAGATGTGGAGGGCTACTGAAAACAGCAGGGCTGCGAAGAGTGTGCCGGCCAAGAGGCCAGGAGCTATTTTAGCTCCACCTTCGACTATTTTGCTGAATTCTTCGCCCGATTGTAATTGGTTGGTCAACCAGATGGAGAAGATCACTGCCGCAGTCGGTGTGGCCAGGAGTATGCCTACGAAGAATATTGGCCTTGCGATTTTGGGCAGATGATAGGCTCCCTGGTTGTCTTGGATATCCAGCCAGGCGGTACGACCCACTAGGTAGTCGACTGTGGCTGTGAAGGAGGCTGTGAACCTCCTTGTGAGTCCGTCCCGGATTGCGGCACCGGTTCGGCAGGGGTGCCTCAGTGCTTGGTAAAGCGCCTTGGCGAGTCGTTTGATCTTGGGAATCATGGTCCGTCTCCGTTGTCGAATTTGCTTGGACGTCGACAACGGCGCCTCCGGCGCAGTCATCGTGTCCGGCTGCGCGGAAGCGTGGGGACCTGTTAGTAATGCCAGGGTAATTCCCTGAGTTCAGTACCCGGGTTGGGGCGCGGCATTTGCCTCGCCCTGTTTTGAGCCCGTTTGGGCGTTGGGGCTTGAGGTCATGTTGTTGTCTTTGCCTGGATCGAAATCGGACCCGGCAGCTTGTGGGCTGCCGGGTCTTGTGGTTTTGGGTCGTGGGTCCTGGGTCAGGGGTACGCGTCCGCGGGACCATTGTTATGCCGGTGGCTTGCCCGGTATCAGCGGGCTAGCTGGTATTGCGGAGCGTCCTGAGCATTGACAGTGGCCTGATGAGCAGTGGTGCGTAGGGTAGCAGGAGCAGACCAACCAGGAGGTTGATCGCCAGGAATGTTGGCAAGAACATGTGCGCGTTCTCGAACACCCTGAGCCACACGAAGGTGGCGCCTGCGGTTTGCTGCGCCCAGAAATAGGCACAGTAGGTGACCAGGCCCAGGCAGGACAGGTAGCCCACAACATAGAAGGGGCGGAAGCTGCGCCCGATGACCTGGAACTCCTCCTTGGTGGAGGGGTCGTTCCGCCACTCGGCGTCTCCGGTGAGGAAGTCGGCAGCGGCGGTGTGGAGCCGGTCTCCCAGGGCGTTGACGGCCCTTTCGGAGTCCTTGAGGGCCTGCTTGGCCCCGGCGGCTATCTGTTTGAACAGGTTGGTGTTCATATTGATGTCCCTCTCCGTTATCAAATTTTGTTGAAATGCGACAACGGCGCCTCCGGCGCAGTCGTCGTTGTCGGCCGCGCGGAAGCGTGGGGGTATCTGTCAATGCGTTGGAAAATCCCCTGGCGTCAGTACCCTTGGGAATTGGCCTCTGTGGAGGCCGGGTGGCTGCGCTACGGGTGCGGACTGAGACTCTTCAGGATGGCGTCGAGGTCGATTTCCTCTTCGTCGTCATCGAGGGAGTCGTAATCCTGGTATTCCTGCCAGTCGGGTTCGGGTAGGAGTTCCAGCGGTTCGGGCTCGAGTTCGAGGTCGTTGAGCATGATCGCGTGCAGGGCCGTCAGGCCGCGCAGCGGCTGGTCTTCCAGCACGATGGTCTGTGCGGTTGGCTGAGGGACGTACTCGCGGATCATGTCTTGGGTTGCGATGATTCGGGCCATGGCAGGGGTGACCCGTCTGTTGTGGCGGCGAGCTTTTCGTGCGCCCATTTTCTCTCTCCGTCGTCGATGTTGGTTGCGGTTCGACAACGGCGCTTCGTGCGCAGTCGTCGTGTCCGGCTGCGCGGAAGCTTCAGAGAAGAGGCAATGCCAGGGTTGAATCCCTTGGTGTCATTGCCGGGGAGGGGCGCGGTGTTTGCCGCGCCCTTTGGTTGTGCCCGTTCAGGGCTAGCTGCCCAGGATCTTGAGTGCCAGCGTGTAGCTGGGACCTTCGTCCTGGTTCGGGGGAAGCTGTACCTGGTTGCATTCGGGGGCTTGGAAGTCGGGCAGGAACCCGACGGCCTCCAGCCGCATGTTCAGGTAGGCCTTGGCGTCGGCGCGTATCCGGGTCACCTTCGTTCCGTCGGGGCGGCAGAGCCAATACCAGTTGCTGCCGTCCTTGGCGATCCGGTAGGTGCTACCGGGCTTGACGCCCTTCTGGCGGGCTTCCCGGGGGGCCTCCATGGTGCGGACGATGGCGGTTTTGACCGACGGTCCGCTGGAATAGAAGCCTAGGTGTTCCTCGTCGGGCAGGTTGCTCAGTGCCATGACGGTTATGGGAGCGGGCAAGGGCCCTTTCTTGAACCGCCTGCGGCAGTTGAGTTCCAGTTGGAACCAGACGTTGGTGAAGTCTCCGTACTGGTACCCAGGGAGTGCCTGGGCCTTTGTGAAGGCGTCGCTTGCGGCCTGGAGTTCCGTCCGGTGGGCCAGTTCGATGGCCTGGGCCTTGAGGCTTTCGAGGACGAAGTCCGCGGTGTCGGACTTCTGCCTGAGGGCCTCTTCCTCCTGCAGGCACTTGCCCCAAGCGGCGTTCCGCTTGGCGAAGGCCTCCCTGACGATGGCGGTCAGGAGCTCATCGTGCTCCTGGGTGAGCCGTTCGAGGGGGCCGTTGGCACACAGCTGCCTGAGCTGGAGTTTGTTTTCGAGGTAATCGACGGCCTCGCCGGACCACTTGTGATAGAGGCCGTGATGCTCGGGGCATTTGGTTGACACGGTGAGCTGGGCCCAGCGGTCTTCGGTGGTCTCCCGGTGTATCCGGGACATCTCACCGGCGACGCGGTTCCAGACGCAAGGACACATGGCGTTGGTTCGGGCGGTCTGATAGACCTCCTTTCGCAGGTGCTCGAGGAGATTCTCAGGGATGCCGTTGCCGTCGATGGCGTCTTCGGAGAGACAGAACAGGTGCCTGTCGGGGTCGAAGGCGCCGGCCATGTCGAGGTTGGCGGCATAGTTGGAGGCCATGCCGATGGCCCCGGCGTACTTGTTCCGTGCCATGAGGAATTTCAGGACGTCTGCAGGATCCTTGATGTTGCTGTTCCAGGCGTCCTTCGATTCGAAGGGTACGGGTGCTACGACGGAGGGCCGGAGGGGGTTGCCATCCTTGTCCACGTCGTAGAGGCCCTCCCAGCGGTGGTGGCCTGTTTTCTGGTTCCAGCCGTCGCCGATGGAGTTGATGCGTTCCACGTCGGAGTCCAGGAGCTTCATCCAGGTGCCGCCGTCCACGGACATTGGGCATCTGAGGGTGAGTGCTCCGTGGGTCTCTCCGTCCTGGAGCCAGGCCAGGGTCAACTTGTCCGAGTCGTTGTCCCAGGTATCCATGGCCCGGCCCTTGGCGTGGAAGTCGTTCTCGTTCGGGACGCCCATGACGGGCTTGCCGTGCCACCAGACCAGGGCGATGTACCCGGGGGGCGGCTCGGAGATGCCGGCGTAGAACCAGTGGGCCAGCGTTACCTCGCGGCCATGCACCATGAGCATAGGGTGTGGCTGAAAGTGGTTGGGAAAGGGAGTTTACAAAGCAGGCCGGGATTGGCAATCTGCTGATTAATGGAAGCGACAAGGGTGGAGGGGTGATGGAGCAGACAATGCTGGAGATTATGGAACGAGCCATCGGGGAGATGCGGGAGTCCCTGGCCGAGGAGGTGGACGAAGAGGAAACTGGGCATTGGGACCCGGACGCTTGGGAGGAGGAGGTCATACAGTTCACCCGGCAATTGGGCTGGCGGATGATGCAGACTTGGGCTGAGGTGAAGGCTGAGCATGCAAAAGCTCAGGCCCCTTTTGTCCCGGCTGCGGGGGAAGGCGGCACCTGCACCGGTGGCAACCCCTGGAGTGGTTGAGCCTCTTCGGACGGATTGAGGTGCCAGCCCCCTATCTGCGTTGCCCCCGGGAGCCTGCGGCGGGCCACCGGCCTTTCCAGGAACTGACCGGATTGCGTAGTCGAGGCAAGTCATTGGCCTTGCAACGGGCCCTCAGCGACTTTGGGGCGGAAAAGTCCTTTGCGCAGGCCAGCCCCTGTCAAGGGCGGGGAGATTTCGGGCCATCGGGGCGGCGCAAAAGTGTACCACCAGGGGTCATTGGCGAGCTTAAATGTCCGCACCAATTGTTCAGGAGGAATGTCTCTCTGACGGCTGCAGGAAGAGCTATTGTGGGGGAAACGGGGAGGCTTCTGGCTGAGAGCCAGCTATGCGTCGTCCGGTTCTTCTGAAGCCGGGGACGCGGCGTTCTCCCGGCTGCGCTTGAGCCGGTAGCTCTCGCCGTTCATCTCCAGGATGTGCACGTGGTGGGTGAGCCGGTCCAGCAGCGCTCCGGTGAGCCGTTCCGAGCCGAAGATCTCAGTCCATTCGTCGAAATGCAAATTGGTGGTCACCAGGATCGATCCCCGCTCGTAGCGCTGGCTGAAGACCTCGAAGAGCAGTTCCGCCCCGGTGCGGGACAATGGCACAAAGCCCAGTTCGTCGATGATCAGCAGATTCAGGCGGGAGAGTTGCCGCTGCAGATTCAGCAGCCGCCTTTCGTCCCGGGCCTCCATCAGCTCGTGGACCAGGCTGGCGGCGGTGGTGAAGCCCACGGACATCCCGCGCTGGCAGGCGGCCAGTCCCAAGCCCAAGGCCACGTGGGTCTTGCCGGTGCCGCTGTTGCCCCCCGATCGGGGTCGGGGGCAAGCTCCATCTGGCGATGACGTTCTCGCGGCGCTGTACGTATTCACAGCGGGCCAGTTCCATCACCAGGGCCTTGTTCACCGAGGGGATGGCCGGGAAGTCGAAGGTGTCGAGGCTCTTGACTGCCGGGAACCGGGCAGCCCGGATCCGCCGTTCCACCATGCGCTGGTGGCGGTCGATGAGTTCCAGTTCGGCCAGACGGAGCAGGTACTCCGGGTGGTCCGCATTCTCGGCGGCGCACAAAGCCGCCATCTTCCCGTACTCTCTGAGGAAGCTGGGCAGCCTCAGCTCTTTGAGATGGTGTTCCAGTAACAGTGTGGATTTACTGCTCATGCCGCCCTCCCGGACAGGAGTGTCATGTAGTCCCTGGCGGAGGTGGTGCTGACCCTGACCCTGGGCAGGTAGGGATAGAGCTCCAAGTCAAGACGGGGCGGCCGTCCCTCCAGGCGGCACAAGGCCAGGTGCTTGACGGCGTCGAAGCTCACTGCCCCCAGCCTCATGGCGTCCCTGACCGCCGCAGCGACTTCCTGCTGGGAGAAGGTCTCCAGCAACCGGAGCACCTGGACGTACTCCCGCTTGCCCCTCCGGCCCATGCGCGACTCCAGCAACCGGGGCAGCGTGCTGAATTCCTCGGGCAACTCCCATCCTTGTAGGGGTGCGGCCTGGTCCAGGGCACCGGTCTTCCGCTCCAGCAGCGGCAGGTAATGGATGGGATCGAAGACGAAGTCGTCTCTCTCGTAGGAGCGGGAATGGCGGGCGATGACCTCTGACCCACAGCTGATCACCACTTCGTCAACATATCCCCTGACCAGCACGTCGCGGTGCCCGTAGGCCACCGGCACCGAGTAATCGTTGGTCCTGTACCGGACCAGGGACAGGGAACTCACCCGGCCGGCCTGCTTGTCGCAGGCGTCGTAGGGTGCCGGAGGAAGGGGCAGCAGGGCATCCAGGTCCCGCTCCATCCGCTGCCCGATGGTCTCCGTGTGGCCCCGGAGCGTGGCGTCCATCCGTTCCAGACAGCGCCGCTCCAGGTAGGCATTGAGCGCATCGAAGCTCTCGAAGGAAGGAATGGGCACCAGGAAGTTGCGCCTCGTGTATCCCACCAAGCCTTCGACCTTGCCCTTGTCGTTGCCCTTGCCAGGACGCCCGAAACGGTCCTCGAACAGGTAGTGGGACTGCAGCTCCGTGAACGAGCGTGTGCACTGGCGTTTGCCGTCGCCAAGGATCCTGACCACCGCCAGCTTGGTATTGTCGTAGAGAATGCTCTGAGGATTCCCGCCCAGGAAGGCGAAGGCCGAGACGTGGCCATCCAGAAAGGCCTCGGTGGTCTCGGCGGGATAGGCCTTGACGAAGCAGCCGTCGCTGTGGGGCAGGTCCAGGACGAAGCAGTGGGCCTTGCGCTGCACCCCTCCGATGACCACCACTGCCTCGCCGAAGTCGCACTGGGCCTGGCCCACCTGGCAGGACTCGAACTCGCTTTCGGGGGACCTGAGCCACCAGCGATTCGCACTGGCTACGGTACCGTTCCCCGCAGTTCCATCCCGTCCGTTTCCCATCCTCCGTGTTGAAGACGAACCTGCGAACTGCAGAGGGGTGAACTTGCGGCAGCGGGTGGCCCTCAGTGGATGCCCCGCGAAAGGCAGTTACGCTGGCGGCTTTCAAGCGGTCTGACTTAGCGGTGGACGTCTATCCCAAGCCGCAGCACCAGGCGGTCAAGATGGGCGATTTCGATTACGCCCTCGCTCGCAACGTCCCCGGACTCACTGAACCGCTGGCGGGCGAGGGCATCGCGGTCCATGCCGGGCCAGCGGGCGGCCCCGGCCCAGATGGAGGCGAACCGGGCGTGGGGTTCGCCGGCGGCGGTGAGCACCAGCAGGTTGCGCGCCCGGGTGAAGGCCACGTAGTGCTGGCGGGCCCGGTCGTAGTCTGCGATGATACCCTCCGGCTCGCCGGAGTACACCCCGAAGTCTGCTAGGGTGCGGCCCACCCGGTCCGTTTCCAGGTCGGGCCCGGAAAGCGACCCCACCACGACAACGTCCCATTCCCTGCCTTTGGCCTGGTGGATCGTGGTCACCAGCACCTCGTCGCCGCCATATGCCCGGACGTGCCCGGCGGGCTCGCAGCGGGCCGGAATACCGGCGCGTTCCAGGCCGTCCAGGTACGGGCCACTCACCCCGTCCTTGACGCTGTGGAGGAGCAGCGCCGCCTGCCCGTATTCTCTAATGACGCCGTTTTGTTTCAGGAACAGCAGCAGTTCCGCCAACTGCTTCGCCTCGTGCACGGGGTCCCTCCCCAGGACCGAGATGACGGCGGGATAATCGTGGTGGGCGCCGAGTTTGTTGGGCACGACGTCCTTGGTGAAGCGGAACGAGCGGCCGTCGATGTTCCACGGGGCTGCGGTGTCCATCCATTGGTCCACAGCGGCGACAATATCCCGGTGGGAGCGGTAGTTGGTGGTCAGCTTTGCCACGCGGCACCCTGGGAAACGGCTGGGAAACTCCAACAGGTTGGCCACGCTGGCCCAGCGGAACCTGTAGATGGCCTGGTCGGCGTCGCCCACTGAAACGATGTTTCCATTCATACCCGCCAGCCTTTCCAGGATACGCATCTGGACCCGGGAGGTGTCTTGGAATTCGTCCACCATCAGGTGTCTGATGGCTCCGCGCGCCACGGCGGCAACATCGTCATCCTGCAACACCCGGTGGGCCCACACCTGGAGATGGGCGAAGTCCACGGCGTTGCGGCGCAGCAGGAGTTGGCGGTACCTTTGGCAGCTGCGGCCCAAGGCGGCGATGAAGGGCCTGCCGGAACCGGCGACAACGTCGACGTCGATCAGTTCGTCGCAGATGCGGTCGAAATAACGCGCCGCTTCGGTCACCGCGTATACCCCGTCCCGCCAGCCGCGCCTTGAGAGTATGCCCCGGTCGGGGCCGAAGACGGAGTCGTACTCCTGGCCCAGCAGCACAAGCTGCTCCTCCTCGTTCAGGACCCGGTAGTCCCATCGCAGGCCGGCCATGGCGGCGCGGGAATCCAGCAGCCGGCGGCACAGGCTGTGGATGGTGGTGACCTGAACCTCCTTGATATCGCCCCTGAACCCGCAGGCCAGCGCCGACGCCGTGAAACGCTGCCGGAGTTCCCGGGCCGCCTTCCTGCCAAAGGTGCAGAGGACCAGTTCACAGGGTGCGGTCTGACCCGTGAGCAGCAGGTTGACGGCCCGAAGTTGGATGGTATGGGTCTTGCCCGACCCCGGGCCGGCGATCACCAGCATCGGACCCTCCGCGTGGCCGATGACCTGCATCTGGCTGGCGTCCGGCGGCGGGTTCAGGCGCATAATGGCAGGTGCGATGTCGATGTCCATGGGTGTCCCCTGTGTGGTGTGCCCGGGATGGTGACATTGAAAATGGCCCCGGGTTTGCCTGTTTATTCCCCGGTTCTCTGCGCCGGGTTTTGGACGGCCATGGCGGCCGGGTTTGCCATGCCGGTTCCGGGGCGCCGGACGGATGTCCGCCCGGCGCCCGTGGTGAAGGGTATGCGGCTAGAGGCCGCGCATCACTGTCTGCCCCTCTATTTCCCGCTCCTGCGGGCCGAGCTGGATGACCAGAGTCTCCACGTTCTGGATGTGGAAGGTGGCCGAGCCCAGCTTGAGCTCCCACCCCAGCGGACCCGGCAACGGGGGAGATTCGGGGGCGTCGACTGCCGGAGTTTCCTCGTCGTCATCCCGCGACCCCTCAGGGCCACGGAACTGGAGCTGGCGCACCTTGCGACATTCGTTTTCCGAATGGCCGGGTTTTGGCGGGTGCTTGACCGGCGCCTCCCGGGCGATGCGCTCCAGGTCCTCCTGCAGGTGGTCCAGCCCCCAGATGATGTATACGTGATTCCTCCTGCGGGCCACCTCCTCTATACGGGCATCGCGCTCCATGTCCGGGAATATGGTCACCCCCACCACGAAATGGGTGTAGCCGGTTGCTTCCTGGATGGCGTGTTTCATCTCTATGCATCCGTCCTCGGTTGCCTCGAGAGGACACGGAGTCTTTTCCCAGATCCCGCCAGCTTTGAGGAGGGACCACTGGCCATCGTCGTCCATGTCGTATTGCCCTCCTTTCACCTGAATGGCGAACCGGGCCACGTAGTTTTCCCACACTGCATTGTCCAGTTGCCTGCCTCCCTCGCGGTAGCGGAACTCGTAAATGCCGTGGCCGTCCATCTTGCTGTTGCGCAGGGCGTTAAAGACCCTGGCTTCTGCCCCGCGCAACCTTTTGTCATTGAGCCGGTCTTCAGGGAATTCCGGCGGATTCATTTTGATTCCCATTTTGTCTCTTGCTCCTGTTGTAAATGAATGGGCCGCACCCGGCGGTGCGGTCCACTGTCGCTGATGACTGAGGCTATTTCCTGCTGCGCCATCCCTGGGCGCGGTTCCGGCCCTTGGGGCCAGTTACATGGGCGTACTCCTTATGGGCTTACTGCCGGACGGTGGCTTGCGGGCGGCGCGGGGCGCCGCTGTTCCAGGGACTCGGGCAGAGCACAAGTCTTCTTCCAGAAGACATCTCCATCGCCCCACAACACTGCTTCGCCATCCTGCAGCCTCGCAGGTTGCCTTACCGCAAGCCCGTCCACCAACGTGAACTCGACTGTACAGTCGGTCATCTCGACTTATGTCGAGCAAGAATGTGGCTGAATTCGGACGCCATACACCCCATTGTCCCCATTCGGCGCAGCACGGGGGAGTAGCTGCCCAGGTGAGAGGCAGTGGTACCAACACCGTAGGTCCAAGCAAGCTGGCTGATGGCATCCCGTCAATTGGAAGGCCTATCTGTATGGTTCGGGCATCCGGCATCGACCAGCCACACGGATTGGTACTCAATCCCACCCGAAACATCATTTGTGCACGTTCGCCAGGCCGGCGTTTACCGAATTCGAGCTCGTGGATTCTCCGAAACCGGAAGTGATCTCGCCGGGTGACCGTTAAGGGAAATCACTTTCTCCACTCGATGCAAAATTGAAGGACCTCTCAAATGTTGGAGACAGGAGGCCCTCCGATGGAAATGACGAAGATCGCCGGCCATGAGATAAGCAGCCTTGCGACCATCTTCCCGCCCCTGACGCACCAGGCCTTTGAGAGGCTAAAGCGGAATATAGAAGAGTACGGCCAGCTGGAGCCGATTTCCCGCCACGCCGGCCTGATCATTGACGGAGTACACCGCCTGAGAGCCTGCCATGAACTGGGCATAACTCCCACCATTGCCGACCTGGAAGATGACGCTAACCCGGTCCAGTTCGTGGTCAGCAAGAACCTGATGCGGCGGGACCTGACCAAGAATCAGCGTGCGCGGATCGCACACTTCCTTTCCGAGGACTCCCAGCCGGGTCGGCCTGCTCTGGCTGAAAATCAGACAAATCAGACAAAATTGTCTGGTTTCAGCCAGGCGGAAGCCGCTGCCGCGGCCGGCGTCAGCGTTACCATGATCAAAAACGCCAAACGCGTGCTCTCCCCGGACAGTCGGGCCATTCCTGAAATTCAGCAGGCCTGCGTTGCGGACAAGGTGAATATCAACGACGCCTTGAAGGTCATCCACCTCCCCCCAGACCGACAACTTTCGGCTCTTAACGCCGTCCTCAAAGGACATGCCAGGAACTTGAGCGCTGCCGCGGCTCAGATAACGGACCGGGAAGCTCTGTCCGCGCACGCCGATGCCGCTGCCAGCTTTCTCACCAGGGACATCGCTGAGACGACAACAGTTTTGCCCTGCAAGGTGAGCGAACTCCATCAGCATATCCAGCCGAAGAGCGTCCAGGTCATCGTCACTTTTCCGCCGACCGAGGAGCGTTTCATCCCGCATTTCGAAGACCTGGGCGCCTTTGCCGCGCATGCCCTGGCGCCCGATGGCGTAATGGCGGTGATGGTGCAGGCCGAGCACTTGCCACAGATCCTGTCCCGGTTGAACCGGACGGACCTGGATTTCCTGACGGAGTTCGACTACCGGCATCCCAAGCGTACGCGACGCCTGGGACACCCCCACCAGGGTAGGGTGAAGCGCCTGCCCATTCTCATTTACGGGAAGAAAGAGACGCGGATAATAGCCGGAGACGACTTCGTGGAAGAATCGCCTTGGGACGTCCATCAGAGCCTGAACGCCTCGCAGTTGCTGGGGGTCGGCCTCATGCGGTTGGTGTCCCGGTTGGCCAGGCCAGGGGACATCGTGTGCGACCCTGTAACCTGCGGGCGTATCGGTGTAGCTGTGGGAGCCTGGCACGCAAGTTGCACCTTCGTGGGGGCAGTTGAGCAAGAGAAAATGCTGAAGCCGTTCTGGGCCGATTTGGAAAAAGCCGTGGGAGACGAATCAGTCGACTAGTTTCAGCAACGTTAAACCGGTCTGCAACGGATTCGTTGTTCAACAGGGGTCCCTGCTGAGTGTAGGGCCACTGTCGATTCCAACGAATGAATTGGCACGGCCCCGGGGAGCGTGGTTGCGTCCGGTCCATCGTTGCTATGTAGCATTCCATTTGTGGCAGGAACCGGGTCTCTGAACCTGAGGAGAACCTTATGCTCGCCATTCCTGCTGCACTCGAGTTGGACAACATCGATGCACATCGACTTCCCTTCGGTCACCGGAACAGGTATATGTCGCGGACGCCGTCGCAGGCTGGTCCATCGTTCAAGTCCTCCGAAAAAGAGCGTCGGCGTCGAGCATTTTTGCTGGCGTCCGAATGGCTGCCTTCCAAGTGGAGGTGCCATTCCCGACTCAATCCCTGTGGCCCTACTGGACACCCGATTGGTTGCCCGGTGTATGGGCAGTTACAACAAGGATCACTTGAAGGACAGCGACTGTTCGTGGGACAACCCCGGCCTTCCCGTGGCTGGTGACCTGATGACGGAACCACTGAAAGACTTGAATCGGCGGGTATGTATCCCCTTTCTTGAACGCCCTCGCTGTCCCGGCTCGACTGCTCATTTTTCGGGTGCGGCGCCGACAGCGTGGATCAGGTTGTCACCGCTGGACTTAAAGCGAGCCAAAATCGCTGACTCGGACTGCATGCCCTACCGGACCATGATTATCCCCCGGCCCGCCGGCGGTCAGTTCGTTGCGGTTGGACAGCTTCCTGCCATCGCTGGTACGGATAGCGACCTTGGCGTCGCAGTCCGCGCAGGCGGGCAGCATGATGGTGACGATACCGTCGCCGTGGCGTTGCCGGGCCTGTCCAGTAGCTTTGCCCGGGTCACCGTGCCGCCAGTCTCTATGAAGACGCCTGTGAAGGACACCCGCACCTGCTGGTATGCCCCACCTCGCCAGGGTGCGGGTGCAGGCCGAGCCGCCAACATCACTGCCGTTTTGGTGCCGATGGAGAGCTGCCCGGTGCGTCACTCATCATCTTCGAGGCGGACGAAGTGGCCTGACAGCGGCAGCATGCCGATGGAGAACGTCACCGGTTCCAGCCAAGGGCCGTCGCCCAGGCTCCTCCTGCCCAGCACCCGGTACTGGTGGTTGATGCTGTCCGTGAACGTTCCGTTTACTTGCCTGGAATCGGGGGTGCGGACAAACGGGATATCGACCCGTCATGACTACACCCTTACGACACGGGATGAGGGACGCCTGCCCTTCATCTCGCGTGCTACCGCGCTGGTCGCGCTCTCGCCGTTGCCGCCCGAGTCGGCGAAGCTCATCTCGACACCCAGGGAAAGGGTATCGGTGTGGCGCTGGACGTCGGTCTCGCGAGACCTGCACTCCAGGGCGCTTACGACGCCGGTGTGATGATGCCCACGGACAATGACCTGCTGCCAGCTCTCGAGACTGTGCGCGGCCATGGCCCATCCGGATGTCGCGTCGAGGTGGCTGCCTGGGGCCACAGGCGTCAGGACCAGGGCCGGATTACCCCGGTCTCTGGCGCCATTGGCCGGACCACCCTGATTACTCCACCGTTGATGACCAGACCGGGCATTGACCTGGTCGAGTCGGCATTCCGCTCAGCCAGTGATCCAACAGTGCGCGCCGATGGGACGGCGCGACATCGGACGTCTTTTCTCAAAGATGATCAACGCAGACCGTCCGGAGTGAAGCAGATTCTCCACCTGGGCGTCTCCTTGGCAGCTTCCACCACCAGCTCACCCAACGAAATGTCGAGGTCGTACTCCTCGGGATTGTCGAAGGCCTTTTTGACGCAGGCAGGGCAGATCAGACCGGCACGCTGTCCTGATTTCCTGGATTGCTCGCGCGGGAAGTTCAGCTCCTCGATGGAGACACGCTTTCTCCGGTGGCATCCCCGGGTTTCGCACTTGACCGGGTGTTTCACGGACTCAACCCACAACGAGATGCAGCTGCTGCCCGGGTCGACAAGGGTACCTGTGGAGTAACAGCACCAGCTCCTCTGCTCCTCACCGGCTGCAGCGCGGCATCGTCTATCCACAGGCGGGTGTTCCCGTTATCCGAAATGACCTCAGGCCATGCACCCAGGGGAGAGAGCCGGCCGAAACCGTCCCCGAACCCCGTGTGCATCACTCCAGCGGCCGCTCCTATTTGCAGTGCAGAAGGGACACGCCCATACAAACTGGGTTCCTGTATTACTGCAAAGCTATTTACCTGCATTTGCAAAATAGTAGAGCACCGCCCGCGCAGTCCATTCCCGCACCGAGATGCCCTCCTGAGCCGCCGCTACCTTCAGCCTCTGGTGCAGCTCAACCGGCAGCGCCACGTTCAACTGCCGGGTCTCCTCCCGGAGCACGTCCGCCTGCACGGCGCCAGACGCGCTGCCGCGCCCGGCGCGTTGCCGCTCAGGCCTCTGGTTCAACACCATCAATCATCTCCTTGATCTCGTCCCTGATCGCCTCCATCTCCCGGCGGGCCACCGTGGCCCTTCCCTCGAACACCGTCCTTCCCTGGGCCGCAGTGGTGGCGTAGGCCACCCTCTGAGTGGTGCCAGCGTGCAGCACCGGCAGGCCGTAGCCCTCCAGGGCAGACCCGATGGAGCGCTGCAGGGACGTGTTGTTTATGGCCCTGGATATCACGCAGGCCGCCATGGGTGTCCCGCCAGTCGCCTCCTGGCGGGCCCTGACCAGCCCGGCCACGGCGTCGGAGGCCCACACGTCAAAGGGACTGGGCTGCACCGGGACCAGGACGAAGTCGGCGACACGGATCGCCGCCGAGGTGGTGTCAGTGAATTTCGCCGGGCAGTCAATGACGATCACCCCGTACTTCCTCCGCAGGGCCCGGGCCTGACGCAGCAGTCCCGGCCGGTCCATCTCCACCACCTCGAAGAGTGGCGACAGAAAGAGCGGCGACAGAGCGGGCCGTATCGAACTCCAGTCCAGGACGCTGCCCTGGGGGTCCAGGTCCACCAGCAGCACGGCCAGGCCGTCGGCCGCGAAGGCCCCAGCCAGGTTGATGGCCATTGTGGTCTTGCCGGAGCCGCCCTTCTGGTTGCAGACGGCGATGACGGTCATGGCGGACGCCCCTGCCGGATTCACTAGCATGCTGCAAACCTGCAATAGCAGGAATATAGCACTGCGCCCCGCCGGTGTACAGGACCCGGGCTGCGGGATCTGCCCTGCCGAGCCGCCCCTCGCGGGGCCCTCGCCCAGAGGAATGGCCGCATGGAGCAGGGGATGCCCGCCAGTGTCCACACATTCCTGCAAACATATGATGGCAGGAATATAGGGCCAGCCAACGGAAAAGCCCTGGCTTCCACCCCGTACTGACAGAGATCTCAATCGGCAGTTCTCAGCACTGGGCTGAGAGGTTTTCGATCTCTCTGCTGCGGCCTGTGAGGAGTGTCCTTTCCTGAAGATGGTTGTGTTCTTCGACCGGTCCCTCACGGGCAGGGCCGCAGCGAATCCCAGCCCCTATGCCCGCTCTCTCGGGCTCACTATGACACTGCAAACCTGCAATAGCAGGAATATAGCAGTGTACCTCATCGGTGTATAGGACCCAGGCAGCCGGATGGCGAGTACCGGAGTCTCAGCCTTAAGATCAGGAAGTGTTGAAAGCAGAGGAAATGCCGCTATTCCTTTTATGGGAGGAGTAAAGTCGCTCCTTGCAATCGGTCCAGCTTCTGGTCGAAAGTGTAGAGCGGTGAGTGCCCCATCCGTTGTGTCGTCTGAAGGATCATCAGATCGGAAAAGCCGACGCCTCCTTGGCGGTAGCGGTGGGCGGCAACGGCGACTTCATCGGCGTTCTCGACGACGAGATTGTCCGCAGCCGTCAACTCCATCAATACGTCAGAAATCTGGGTTCTTGCGAAACGGTAGCTTCGCTCCAGTACCCATGCCACTTCTATCATCACTTCCCGGCAGATGAAACCTGGTTGAGTTGGTGTGAGGCTCTCCAGCAGTTGTCGGGCGGTCTCCGCTTGTTCGGCGTTGTCTTTCACGAGGTACCGCACGATTACATTAGTATCCAGTGCGGTCATGACTCTGTGGCTCCCTTAGCAATGGCATCCTCCATGTCTTCCAGCGCTACTGCTGGTCCATCGTACTTCAGGATGCCGAACAGGCTGCTTGTGGGCCGCACCGGCATGATGAGGACCCCCTCGTCCAGGAAAACGTAGCGGACCTTGTCACCGGCTTTGACAGCCAGTGAATCCCTGACTGCCTTGGGGAGGGTGGTCTGACCCTTCACGGTTATGCTGGACTCGTACATGCGAAATATTCCATTGTAATGTATAGCGAACTATTACATTACATTATAGCGTATTGTAATGCGCTTGGCAATGATGGCAACTATGGTAGGGTGGCGCGGAGTGGCTCGGAGGGAAGGTGAAGCGGCTGGTGACTGGCCGTGGTCTTAAGCGTTATCCTGCGGCCGGAGTGTCGCTGCCCTCTTTGGGTTCCCAAGTCATCCTTGTGAAGTACCAGTGGCGGGTCCTGCAGCTGCTGCCCGGGTCGACAAGGGTACCTGTGGAGTAACAGCACCAGCTCCTCTGCTCCTCACCGGCTGCAGCGCGGCATCGTCTATCCACAGGCGGGTGTTCCCGTTATCCGAAATGACCTCAGGCCATGCACCCAGGGGAGAGAGCCGGCCGAAACCGTCCCCGAACCCCGTGTGCATCACTCCAGCGGCCGCTCCTATTTGCAGTGCAGAAGGGACACGCCCATACAAACTGGGTTCCTGTATTACTGCAAAGCTATTTACCTGCATTTGCAAAATAGTAGAGCACCGCCCGCGCAGTCCATTCCCGCACCGAGATGCCCTCCTGAGCCGCCGCTACCTTCAGCCTCTGGTGCAGCTCAACCGGCAGCGCCACGTTCAACTGCCGGGTCTCCTCCCGGAGCACGTCCGCCTGCACGGCGCCAGACGCGCTGCCGCGCCCGGCGCGTTGCCGCTCAGGCCTCTGGTTCAACACCATCAATCATCTCCTTGATCTCGTCCCTGATCGCCTCCATCTCCCGGCGGGCCACGTGGCCCTTCCCTCGAACACCGTCCTTCCCTGGGCCGCAGTGGTGGCGTAGGCCACCCTCTGAGTGGTGCCAGCGTGCAGCACCGGCAGGCCGTAGCCCTCCAGGGCAGACCCGATGGAGCGCTGCAGGGACGTGTTGTTTATGGCCCTGGATATCACGCAGGCCGCCATGGGTGTCCCGCCAGTCGCCTCCTGGCGGGCCCTGACCAGCCCGGCCACGGCGTCGGAGGCCCACACGTCAAAGGGACTGGGCTGCACCGGGACCAGGACGAAGTCGGCGACACGGATCGCCGCCGAGGTGGTGTCAGTGAATTTCGCCGGGCAGTCAATGACGATCACCCCGTACTTCCTCCGCAGGGCCCGGGCCTGACGCAGCAGTCCCGGCCGGTCCATCTCCACCACCTCGAAGAGTGGCGACAGAAAGAGCGGCGACAGAGCGGGCCGTATCGAACTCCAGTCCAGGACGCTGCCCTGGGGGTCCAGGTCCACCAGCAGCACGGCCAGGCCGTCGGCCGCGAAGGCCCCAGCCAGGTTGATGGCCATTGTGGTCTTGCCGGAGCCGCCCTTCTGGTTGCAGACGGCGATGACGGTCATGGCGGACGCCCCTGCCGGATTCACTAGCATGCTGCAAACCTGCAATAGCAGGAATATAGCACTGCGCCCCGCCGGTGTACAGGACCCGGGCTGCGGGATCTGCCCTCCGGTAGGCTGCCAGGACTCGCCGGAGCTGGCGTTCACTGATCCTCAGAAGTTCGGACGCCTGAGACCTGGGTAGTTGATATTCCATCACACTGTTGAGTACCTGGAGTCTGGCTTGCTCTCTCTGGTTCAATGTCACGTCCTTCATAGAAGGACATCATAGAAGGACATTTTCCCTGAGCAAATTACTGAGGACATAATCGTAGAGCAATCACATCCGCCGCCACGTACTTTCGAACCGTGTCCCTGGAAAGACCGGTGCCTGATGCAATGTGCCTCAGGCTGTTTCTCACCTGCCAACGGCGAATGACTTCCTGTATTTCCATTCTGGGAACTTCCCGATATGCCATCGCTGTGCACCTCGAGTCCGAAGTGCGGCAATGGTCGTTGATGCGGCTCCCAAAGTGGCCTAATGACTTTGAAAATCTGATAGATAGTTCCTGAAAATTTGCCGCTCTACTGGCCTATACACCTTGAAAATTCACACGTGAAGCTGCAGCACGTAATCAGCGACATCACCGGCAAGACCGGCATGGACATCATCGAGGCCATAGTGCAGGGCGAGAGGAATCCCCGCAGGCTGGCCCGGCTCCGCAACTGCCGGACCAAGGCGGACGAGAAGACTATCGCCAAGTCGCTACAGGGGCACTGGCGGAAGGAACACCTCTTCGAGCTGACCCAGGCCCTGGAACTTTACCGGACCTACCAGGACAAGATCGCCGAGTGCGACCGGGAGATTGAAGCCCAATTGGAGCGGTTTGAAGACCGCAGCGACGGCGAACCCCCGGCTCCCAACGGCAAGAAGCGCAATCAGAAACGCGCTCCGCGCTTCGATGTCCAGGGCCAGCCCTACCGGATGACCGGGGGGACCTGACCCGCATAGACGGGGTGGACGGTCTCACGGCGTTGAAGGTGATCAGCGAGGTGGGGACGGACATGAGCCGCTGGCCGACGGCCAAGCACTTTGCCTCCTGGCTGGGGCTGAGTCCCGACAACCGCATCACCGGCGGCAGAGTGATCAGCTCCAAGACCAAGGCCAGCGCCAACCGGGCGGCGGCGCTGCGGCTGGCGGCCAACGCCCTGCACCCCTCTGACAACGCCCTGGGCACCTTCCTGCGCCGGAAGAAGGCCCATCTGGAAGCGCCCAAGGCCATCACCGCCACGGCGCACAAGCTGGCCAGGATCATCTACTCCATGCTGCGCTACGGCCAGGGGTATGTGGACGCCGGGGCGGAATACTATGAGCAACAGTATCGCCAGAGGACTTTGCACACGGCCAAGCGTCGGGCGGCGCAACTGGGCTACCAGTTGGTGCCCATTCCCGATGTCCAGACCGTAGAGATGGCCCACCGATCAGACCTAGTGACGGCGTGACATCTTTAGTTAGTCCATAGCAGGGTAAGCCCGTGGCCGGGCCGGGCAGAGGCCACTAACTGGACAATGGCGTCCCAAGGTGTAATCTTCGTTTGGGGCCTGTCGTCCGGATGGAGGCCGGGTTGGCATTGGTGCGTAACGCCCGATCCAATAGCATGGTCGGGGAGTTGTGAAGGCGGCATCATTGGTGACGCTCCTCTGGAAGCGATCCCGTTGGGTAGGTTATACGCTGTCGTCGACTCCCTCCGACGACAAGCCCACGCCTTCATGGCAGGGGGAATGATGAGCACGGGCAAGGAAGCCGCAAAGGCAAAGGGAACGACTGGAGAGGGTGGAGAGCGCCTGCCGTCAGGGTTGTCCCGAGTAAATCTGAACGCCGCCGGCATCGACGTGGGGGCCGCCAGCCATTTCGTTGCGGTTCCCGAAGACCGGTGGGAACAGCCGGTGCAGGAGTTCGAAGCCTTCACGGCGGACCTGTACCGCCTGGCCGACTGGCTAAGGGAGTGCGGAGTAGAGACGGTGGCCATGGAGTCCACCGGGGGCTACTGGATACCGCTGTTCGGGGTTCTGGAGGAACGGGGTTTCGAGGTGATGCTGGTGGATCCCAGGCGCATCAAGAACGTGCCCGGCCGGAAGACCGACGTGCTGGACTGCCAGTGGCTGCAGCAACTGCACACCTACGGCCTGCTGTCGGGGGCCTTCCGGCCGGAGGATGAGATCCGCAGCCTGCGCAGCTACCTGAGGCAGCGGGCCATGCTGGTTGAGCATGCCGCCCAGCACGTACAGCACATGCAGAAGGCCCTGACACAGATGAACGTGAAGCTGCAGCACGTGATCAGCGACATCACCGGCAAGACCGGCATGGACATCATCGAGACCATAGTCAGGGGCGAGAGGAGTCCCCGCAGGTTGGCACAGCTGCGCGACCCGAGGATCAAGTCCGACGAGAGGACCATCGCCAAGTCGCTGCGGGGGCACTGGCGGAAGGAGCATCTCTTCGAGCTGACCCAAGCGCTGGAACTGTACCGGACCTATCAGGACAAGATCGCCGAATGCGACCGGGAGATTGAGGCCCAGCTGGAGCGGTTTGAGGATCGCAGCGATGGTGAGCCTCCGGCTCCCAACGGCAAGAAGCGCAATCAGAAGAACGCACCCCGTTTCGATGTCCAAGGCCAACTGTACCGTATGACCGGAGTGGACCTGACCCGCATCGACGGTGTGGAAGCCTACACTGCGCTCAAGGTGGTCAGCGAGATCGGAACGGACATGAGCAAGTGGCCCAGTGCCGGGCACTTCGCCTCCTGGCTGGGGCTGAGTCCCAACAACCGGATCACCGGCGGGAAGGTGCTCAGTTCCCGGACCAAGCCCAGCGCCAACCGGGCAGCCAAGGCGCTGCGGCTGGCGGCCAATGCGCTGCACCGCTCCGACAGCGCTCTGGGCGCCTACCTGCGGCGAAAGAAGGCCCACTTGGGAGCACCCAAGGCCATCACCGCCACGGCCCACAAGCTGGCCCGGATCATCTACTCCATGCTGCGGCATGGACATGGATATGTTGATGCCGGTGCCGAATACTACGAACAACAGTATCGTCAGCGAGCCCTCCGCTCGGCCAAGCGACGAGCAGCCCAATTGGGCTACGCCCTGGTGCCCGTAGGTGACCTTGGTGAGCCCCAGCAGGTCCCCAGTCTTTCACCGTGACAATCCCAGTTAGTGGGTAGCGGTTCACCGAAGTAGGTGATGCAGTAACGCCGCCCGGGCCTGATCCTCCGGAGCTGCTGCTTCCAAGACGGATAGGTTGTCTCGTTCGTCTCCCGCTGGAAACGGCGTCCTGCTCCAGGCGCGGCAGTTCCTCGCTGACTGGGTATTGCATTTCGCTTGGAATCGCCATCCGGATGCCATCCTGAATTTCTTCGCTGGCTTTGATGATCTTGGCCGGAGAGTCGCCGTCAACGGGATTCCGGCGCTGGGTGGGCTGCAGGCTGCCAGCGCCGGTCAGCGGGACCGTCGTTCAATCCGGCCAGCGACCGCTTCTCCGTCTTGAGCAGCCTATCGCCGGGCGGTTACCCGGTCCTGATGACCAGGGAATCCGGCGGGTGCCCAAAGAACTCAACAACCCGCCGGGCGCGAGCGGCGAGCACCGCGCTGCTACCCTGGCAGGAAGCGAATATCCCCGTGTCCCCGATGGGACGGGGTACCTGCAGCTCCTCCGCAACCAGGGAAAAGTGGGGGTTTCTCCGGCCGCGTATCTCCGGGATTCTCCCGAAGTCCCCGGGGTGGAGATCCCGCATCATAAGGCAGACATCCACCAGCAGGTCGTCCCATGACGAGACGTTCCTCGTTTCCGCTCCCAGGCTGAAGGAAGCCGGCCTCGTGCGGGAATGAGGAGCGCCAACTGCCACGCTCTCCGTTCCGGACGCCAGCAATTCGGACCGACTGTCGGTGAGCACCCGGCGCACCAGCCGGTTGTCGGGCCGGAGTCCCGTCCTCTGCTCGGCGGCGGTGGCCACCAGCGCCAGAAGCCCGTGGTCCATTCCGACCACCACCTCTCGCCAGCCCTCCATGATGGCCTGCCTGCTGGACTCGTCCCGGTTCCGGTCCCGAAGGAGCCTCTCCGCCGACCTGACCGCCTGACCGCTGGCCACCCTGTCTCTGACGAGGTAGCGGTTGACTTCTTCTACTGCGTCGTCCGGGTTTCCGGCAAGGTCGATCTCGCAGAAGTTGCTGTACCGCTGGTCCTCACCGGCAGTGTGGAGGAACAAGCGCCACCGTAGGCCGTCGGTCAGGACGCCCAGGGGAGTCCCCTCTCTTGCGCAGCAACTCAGCAGACGGTTGACCGTCCGCGTGGCTTCCAGGCTTTCGCCCGGCCACCGGACCTCGACCAGGACCCGGGGCGATGGCGACTCCCCTGAACCGCTTCGCGGCGTCGAGAGGGCGTAGCCGATTTCCATGCTTCCGGACCTGTAACCTGGCATCACCTGGGACAGGTCGAAGACGTCCCAACCGGCGGCATTCAGCAGCCGGAGCACCACGCCCTGGGACACGGACGCCCTGCCCGTTAGATACACAGACGGAATCGCGTTGATGTCGGAGACCGCCCGGGATATCGCGTCGTTGTTACCCGTCCTTGGCATTTCCTGAAAGCCCTTGTCCGAATAATCGCGGGTGAAGGAGATTACTGGTGACAATTCTCGAAGCCCTGTGCCGATTATAGAAGCCGGGTTGAATGAGGCAACTCTCCTTTTCCTGGCCTGGCCAGACTTTCAGCTAAAAACCCTCGCTCCCGGTCATCATCCGCATTTCACGTCCACAGTCGCCACATGCCCAGACGACCACATCATCCTCGGTCCGGGAGTGGAACATTCCCCTTTCGCAGTCAGGACACGAGTAGGCCATGATCTCCTCCTCGCTCATGATCATCAGGGGCAGGAACTCGGGGCTCCACACCGTCTCCCGGTCTCGCCAGTCGTTTACCAGCAGCCGGAATATCTGCAGCTTGGAGCGTCCCACCTCCATGGCCGTCTGTATCTCGTCCAGCCGGTACAACGCCAGTTGCAGTGCGTTCAGGAACCCCCTTCCCATGCCCTGTGAATTCGTTGCTCCGTGTACCGGCAGGTCCTGCAGTTGTAGGCCCAACCTTCAATGGCGAGGTTCTCTGTGTCGGCCATCTCATCCCCCGGCTTCATGGCCGGGCAGTCCTCGTCGAAATGGGTCGTCATGTCACCTTCCTGTCCCGGAGTGGTCATCTCTGCGGCGCGTCAGTCAGTCTGAACGCTGCCGGGGATCGGAGGGCGTTTTCGGCGGCCATCTTGTGGCGGAATGTTACTTTGCCTTTATTCAGCAACATCAGGCCAATTATCTTCACGGACACCCGACCGCTCTGATTACCCGCAATGTGGACTTGTATCAGGTTGGCGTTGGCCGGTCAATCACCTCCTTTGCCTCCAGCAGGACCCGGTGTGGGTAGAGCCGTTCCCGGTAGCTGGAGCCCCCGATGACGATCCAATGGCCGGCGTCGACCAACCGGTCGAGAGCGCTGTTGCCTGGGATGGGATCCTCGAACAGCCTCAGCCTTTCTTCCAACGCCCGGTTGCTGGTGATCACGAAACTGGAGGCCCGGTGCCGGTCGAGGATCAGTTCGTAGAGGTCGGCGGACTGCTGGGAGGTGAGGCAGTGCAGGCCCAGGTCGTCCAGGATCAGCAGGTCCGGATACAGGAAGGATCGGAAGGCGCGCTCCAGAGAGTTGTCTCCCCTGGCTTGAGCCATGACCTTGAAGAAATCGTCGGCGTGGACGAAGCGCACGGTGTTTCCGGCCCTGACGGCGGCATAGACCAGGGCTTCGGCCAAGAAGCTCTTGCCCACTCCGGCTCCGGCGGGTCCAACCAGCAGGACGTGTGCCCGCTTCTCAAGAAACTCCAAGAGAAGGCAGCGTCCAGCAGCTGGTGGTCCAGTCCAAGGTAATTGACGCCGACCAGTCGAAGACTCCAGGCGGCAGGTCTCCTCGAAACCGACGTTTTTGAACCTGAGTTCAATGCGTAGGTGGAGGCGGAGGTTGCCCTCGTCGTTGAGGATGATTTCCAGGAAGGAGCCGTAGCCCAGCCGCTCCCGACAAGGGGCCGGACAGCAGAGACGCCGCGATAAGCACTGTCCCAATAACCATCACGATGACAGCCGGCAGTATGAAGCCGGCACTGGCCTGCCCAGCGAAGGACTCGGCCAGGTCGCCCGCCAAGTCCATGGCTGTCACCGGCACGTCAGGGGAGTGATATACGGCGTCGGTGACAGCATCCCTGATCCGGCCGGGGATGGTGGAGTTGATCACGAACCCCACTATCAGGCAGACGCCCCCACCCATCATCAGTGTGATGCCGGGCCAGCGCAGCATCGCCGCCGGCTTGGGAAGATACAGCAGGGCCATGGCCAGGACACCCACGACGACTATGACCAGCGAAACAATACTGCCGGAGCCATTGGCGATGCTCACCACACCGCGTAATAATTCGGCCTGCTCTTCCATGTCCTCCCTGGTCAGGTTGCCGGATTCTTCGGCAATCCATTCCAGCACGTCGAAACGGTCGCCACGCTGGAGGTTGCGGCGAATGTCGGCCACCGAGTCCTCAATCAGTGGCTCGACCAGCGGACCGGCGGCCGCTTTCAGGAATGCCCTGGTGTCGCCCTCGACAAACGGCTCCCGGATTGCGTCTTTCCTGCCTTCGAGAATCTGCGCCGCCTGTGAGTTCATGGCCGGATCATCCAGCACCAGGTCAAACCAGCGGTCGAATTCTCTCCGGCGGCATTCCCGGTCCAGAATGTGGAGTGAAGGCGCGGATTCCGGCAGCTGCCCTTGGGACCACCGGGCCGCCGGTTCCGCAGAGGCGGCGGCCAATCGTTGCACCTCCGACGGAGAGCAACCGGACGACGCAGGCTCTTCGATCTCCAGTTGGTCAATGACCTGGTGCGCTTTATTCAGAATCGCGGTCTCCATGCGACCCAGCGGTTCCTCCAGCCCGATGTAAATCTCCAGGTCCTCGCTCTCGTAGCGAAGGTAGCCGGTGAACCGCTCAATGTTGGCCTCGGTCTGCTCTTTGAGATAGGCCGGAGGCATCACTTCCCGGAGCACCGCAACCGCTTCTTCATTGACCTCGATCTCCAGGTCGCCCAAGAGATTTCCCGTCTGGTCCTCGAGCGCCTCATCCACCAGAACCTCGCCGTAGATGCGATTGTAGGCACCGGTGTCCTCAATGGCGACGTTGTAGACCTCGGGATTCTCAATTCGCTGGGAGACGTTGACCACCACCAGGTGGTAGAAGAGGCCGGCGAAGACCATCATTCCCAGCAATAGCCCTGCCAGGGCCCGCAACAGCTTTGCCATATTTCCGTCTCGTCCTGCTTGCGGCCGCATTTACGCAAAATGCTGAAGAGGGCCGCCCGCGCGGTTTATCCGATTGGAGATCACGCTGTTCATTGCCGCTCCCAGCCTGCGGCGATTCAACTCGGGTGAGAAGGAACCGCCGGGTGGTGGGGCCGAAGGCGCTAGTTCGTCCTGACCACCAAACCGCCTCCCGGGACGTGGAGGCCGACAATGGGACCGACCCTGTTGTTGAAGGTGTTGGAGACTATCGGATCCCTGGAGCTACCTACTCGCTCTATCCAGTTGGGGATAACGCTGCTGATTGCCGCCTCTAGGCTGTGGCGGCGCACCTCATCTGAGAAGGGTGTGAAGTCCATGCCCGCGTCAATGTGCCTGTGTAGCCAGATTTCGTTCCGGGCGGCGGCGAGGCGCAGGGCTTCCAGCTCCGTCTTGGCTGCCTCTTCGAGGAGAATCTGTTGCAGGTCCGCAGGGATAACTTGCCAGACGTCGCGGTTAACGACGTTGTTGTGGAACGGGAAATGGTACAGTGGGCCGGCCATGTAGCGGACGACCTCGTACCAGCGTTGCCAGTAAGCGGTGTTGGCGTCGGTGATTGCACAGTCCAGAACCCTGCGTTCAAGGGCGGTATAGACCTCAGCGTAGGGCAGGGACTGGGCCTCGGCTCCCATGCCCTCAACCCAGTCGGAGATGGCCGCGCCCTGGCTGCGTATCTTCCGGCCCCGGAAGTCGTCCGGCGTCGACAGCGGCTCCCGGCAGAAGAGGTACAGGTCGCTTCCCGCGTACCAGCTACGGCTCATCGCGGCGCTGCCGCCGGTCGCGGCCTCCGTCAGCCGGTCGATGTCTCCAGCGATGGCCTGGCTGGTCTCGAACTCCTGCTCCGGGGACGCGTGGATGCCCCAGAGGTTCTGAATGTCGAACTGGGGCAGGCTCCAGGCCGCGTAGCCGCCATAGACGGTCGCCATCGACAGAGCGCCCTGGCGTATCAACTCCATAACATCGTCCCCGGCCACGCCAATCTCCGAGAGCGAGACGACCTCCAGCCCGAACCGGCCGTCGGTGCGCGCCTCGAGGTTGGGGACCAGGTAGTTTTCCAGAAGCCTGCAGGAGAACAGGGCGCGGTCAACGCAGGTGAGCTGAAGCATGAATGCCTGCCCGTCGTAGGTCATCTGCGTGGGATTGGTCAGGCTGGCCCTGTCCAGCAGCGACTCGTAGTAGTCCGACTCGTAAATCCACCGGTGCCGCTCCAGGGCGTCCAGGGAGACCTCTTCATACTGGTCGCTCAAAACATCGCCGGGGGCGGGGCCCACCAGATGCGTCAGGTCGCCGACATAGACCGCGCCGGGGCCGCCTGCGGCCCTGAGCGCATACTCCACCAGATTTGCGGGCAGGTTCGACAGTGCCGGGACCGCGGTGGTCGTGGGCGCCAGTGTCGGTTGTGTGCCCGGTAGCGACGTTGCTCGCGGCGTTACGGGCGTGGGCGTGGGCCATGGTGCGGCGGTAACAGAAACCGACGGCGACAATGTCGCCGTCGGTGCCGGTGTAGTCCCCCGAGATGGACGCTCCGTTGGGGCCGCCCTCGATGTGGTCCTGGTCCCGGTCGTGTCTCTCGACTCCGGTTCCGGCGTCGCCGTGGACGGGACGGGCGGTGTCGATACGCGGTCGGTGCCTATCCACCGTGTGCTGAAATCCTCCTCGTCCCCGGACATCCTGGCCTCGACGGACACGCCATCGGTTTTTACCTCGTCGATGTCCCACCGGTAGTTCCGGTCCTCTATCCAGTCTTCGAGGTCCAACGCCTGGGATTCGGCCCGCTGTTCGCTGGAAATCGCGTCGCAATTGTCGGACGCCAAGACGTACCAGCTGGCGGCGGCATCCTCGTAAGCCTTCTTCAGACCGATAGTTAAACGCTGACCAATGTTGAGCAGGGCTCCGTCGGCCGCGATGCAACCTGCGTGGCCATGGTCCGCAGGAAGGGGCTATCTCCCAAAGCCCGCAGGAAGATCCCGCGGGCGCCGTTCACGTCCCGGTCCATCCCGAAACCGCTTTCATCCCGGATCACTGCCCGGCCACCCAGCTTCTGCTCAACGCTGCCGTCCCAGCTACAGGTCTTGCTGGTGTAGGCCTCGTTGACCTCCAACACCAAGGCTCCCCGTTGCCATGCCTTCCAGATCAGGCGCTGCTTGAACTCATAGTGACGGAAGCTCAGCATCATCCTCGCAGTCTTGCTGCGTATCTTCCGGCCTGCGCGGCGGGTCATGTCCTGGGTCTCGAAGGTCGGCAGCAGGATGATTTTGTAGTTGCTGGTAAGCCAGCGGACGGCCTGCCAGTGGAGCTCATCCACCAGGGAGGTGATCTTCTGACGCATCCGGGCTTGGGCCCGGCGCATCCGGCGCCGCCGGTGGCGGCCGGGCTCGGTATCCGTCCGGCCGATGAGGCCGTCCAGCCAGTGGCAGAGGCGCTGGATGCGCCCGAAGGCCCGGTAGCCTATCTTGCCGCATTCGGTTTCGGAGAAGAACGTGAGGAAGGTGCGTACGCCGGGGTCCAGCGCCACCACGCCATCACCACTTGGGGTCTCGATGTCGCACTGCGCCGGGTGGGGTACCGCCAGCCAGTAGAAGCCTCGTTGCCTCACCAGCCGGGATTCCTTCGGATATTCAGGAACGGCCTCGGCCATTCTCACGGGTCCCAGAATTTTGTGGTAGACGCCGTGCTTGGTCACGGCGTCGTCGGGGATGTAGCAGGACTGCTTGGGATTCTTCCGGCTGCGGAAATTCAGCTCGGCAAAATCCTCATCCAGCCTTTCGCCTTTGGCCTTGGCCTCGGCCAACTCCTTGTTGGCCTTTTTCAGGTTGCCCATGGCCCGGCAGGCGTCTCGCACCGAGGTACGTTTCACCTGGTAGGGCACTGCTTCCCATTCCGGGTGTCGACGGCCTACCTCGGCCATTACTGTCCTGGCTATGCTTTGCCAGTTGGCCGGGGCCCCGGAACGAAGTATCTCAACCGTAAGGTTGTAGGTCCACCGGCTGGCGTCAAGCCAAGTCCTTATCGTCAGCTTCTGCTGGGTGGTCGGATAGAGTCTTATCCTAAGCGATTGCTCTCTGGTATCTGCGGAGTCCGTGCATACGGCAGCTGAAAGAATGGAGGATGGCGAGTAGATCCCCGGTGAGTTCGGATTCGGGGCTGGCATCCGGCTGGTTGAGAACCACGACTGAGACGCCGTTTTGCTGGACCAGCCACTGGATGAGTTCAAAGCCGAATCTGGCGAGTCCGTCCCGATGGGCAACCACAATCTGGAGCTTATCTCCGTGGCGAAGTCGCTCCAGTATGGAGAGGAGTCCCTTGCGTTTCCAGTTGAGTCCACCGGCGACGTCAGTGACAATTTGGGCAGTGGGATAGAGTTCCCACATTTGGGCGACTTGACGTTGGAGGTCTCCCCGTTGCTTGGCGGAGCTGACCCGGCAGTAGCAGACGGTCTCGGGATCTGTCTGTCCCCGCAGGAAGGTGTCGACGTCATAGAGACGTTGGCCTCCAAAGTTGCGGTAGAAGGGGATTTTCCCTTGGCGGGCATAGCGCCTCAGAGTTTGGGGATGGAGTCCGAGCCGCTCTGCGGCTTTGCGGCTTGGCAAATAGGACATACGTTCATATTAACGTAATGCTCAGTGATGAACAATGAATAGGCGTCTGGGATTTAACCGTTTTCCGAATCATCCGCCAGCGATCCGGTGCCCCGCGCCTTGACCTTCAGCAGCTCCTTGACCGCATCGGTATCTCCGATCACCAGGTAGCCGTCGCTCTGCAGGAGAACCATGGCGGTGTGATCGTCCCCCCACATATCCTGGCCTTGGTATGACGTTTTTCCGATGTTGGTTTCCTCATCGGCCAGCCATTGACCAATGGCGGCGAAATCTATCCGCCCACCGCCCAGCATCACGATTCCGCCTTCAGGGGAGATGGTCCAGACGACTTTGCCAACGTCGTCAACGGTTACGATCTCGTCCTCACCGCCCAGGGAGTAGTTCTCCCATGTCCTCTCAAACAGGTCCGTCATGCTCTGGGGTACGGAGCCGCCGGTAATTGCGTCCGCCGACGCCACCTGTATTCGGGAAGTGTCATCGGGGAGCAGCTTCAACACCGCGTCGTCGCCGCCGACGCGGCTAGTTGCGCTCCCGCCCCCGGAAGAACTGTCGTCGCCGACGCAAGCGAGGGTCGGGAGAATCAAGAGAAAGGCCAGCAAAATCGGCCCGACGGTTTTGGAGAGAGGTCGTTGCGGGGAGGGAATCAGAAACAGAGGGAGTAGAGGAAACAGCTGCATGGGGGCCTCCTTGTGATTGAGGTTGGACGCTCCCCACGAGCTACCAGACCCACACGACACAAGGAGGCACGAGGTCCGTCCTCAAAAGTCGTGCAAGTAACGGGTAAACTGCTCGTGGGGAGCGTCCTCATCATAGCAAGCTATTAACCACTAATCCACCAAAGGGATGCGGATATGCCAATAAGGTTGGGGATGAGGGGCGAGACCAATGGATGGTAGGCTTTGACCCCGAGAGATTTCACCGGGTGAGGGCCTAGGAAGCCCCATTGAGAGGGAGTTGACGGTCCAAGTCTGGGACTACGTGGGAGACCGGCGGGTCGCAGGCGAGAGTAAATCATCGCGGACTGGGATGGCACTACTCAGTGAGGACCTCTGGTTGTCCGGCAGACTATCCGGTAGCTGAGGAGGGCAGCGTCAAGAGAGAGGGCGCGCAACCGGGCCCTGGCCCGATTGAAATGAGTTTCGCAAAGCCAACTCCGTGACAGATGCAGGGTGAGGCGACGGGCGTAATTGACCACTTTCCGGTGGCCGCAGTGGGGGCGGGCGGGATTCCGTTGGCGCAGGCCTGTAGATGACCAAGATCAGGAGTATTGAAAAAGCCGGCGAATCGGGAGTCCGGGGCGGATTCAGGTCTAAAGTGGACCTGCAGCCAGTCGCTGGCAAGGGGTGGGACGCTCAGGCCACTGGCCGTTGCCGCAGGGACTCCACTCTGCTCCAGTTCACCACCAAGCAGCTGCGCGACTTCATTGGCCCCGAACACCTTCCGATCCAGATCGATGAGCAACTGGACTTCGCCAAGCTGGTGGCGCCCCTGGAGGAACGGTACTGGCCTGCCGAAGTCAGGCCAGAAATCCATCCCGAGGTGATGGTGAGAGCCCTCCTCGGTTGCCCTCTTTACAATATCGCCTCCTTCCGCAGACTGTGCTCGACCATTCCAGCATCAGCTATTTCATCGACCGTGTCGGGCGGGAGGGCTTCACCGCCATCTTTGACGGCCTTAACAGTGAATTGTTGCGCCTGGGTATGCTGTCGCGGGAGATGCACGTGGACTCCACCCTGGTCAAGGCCAACGTCAGCGCGCCGTCATTTGTCCTCATATATCGCTCTTTCACTTCGGGTTGCTTTTCTAGCGCTGATAATTCTTCCCGACCTTTCTCCGGTTACAGGGATGAGGTCTTCCTCAGACGGCAGAGAACGGCTACGACAACTACTCCGACTGACCGAGTGGCTGGGGCAATTGCGCACTAACGGAATCGCTGACCAGTAGCGACAAGGTAGGTCAGATCACCATCGGCGATACTGGGTTAGAACCTCGTCGGCGTTGACACCAGAATAGAAGGTCAGTTGGCACTGTTCCCAGTTGGCACTTTCAGGTGCCGACTATCGTAGAAGGAGTCACATATAAATATCTGTTTATCTACTACTACGATAGTGGTCACTCCGGACTGACAGACGAGACTGCATTGCAAATGAGAAGGCCGCCGGGTATGCCGGCGGCCTTTTTGAGTCTGCTGTGGCTGTACCGGTTACAAGGACTCGAACTTCACCAGGTTGTCGACGAACTCCAGCCGGATGCTCCCCGTGGGTCCCTTCCGGTGCTTGGCGATGATGATCTCCGCGATATTCCTGGGATATTCCTGCCCTGGGCGGGTCTGCTCCCACTCCTCCGGGGTGGTGTAGACGTCCTCCCGGTGGATGAACATCACGACGTCGGCGTCCTGCTCGATGGACCCGGAGTCGCGCAGGTCCGAGAGCTGGGGGCGGTGGCTGGGCCGGTTCTCCACCATCCGGTTGAGCTGGGAGCAGACTACGAGGGGAACTCTCAGGTCGCCGGACAGCACCTTGAGGGCCCGTGAGATCTCGCTGATCTCCTGCACCCGGTTCATATGGCTACCCCGGGAGTGCCCCTGGATCAGCTGCAGATAGTCCACCACCAGCAGGTCCAGCCCGTGCTCCAATGCCAGTCTCCTGGCATTGCCTCTGATTTCCACCATGCCTTGGTACGGGGTGTCGTCAATGTAGACCGGCAGGTCTGAGAGATGGCCGATGGCGTCGATGATGCGGGTCTCCTCCTGGGCGGTGTACAGGCTGAGCCTCAGCCGGTGGGAGTCCACATTGGCCTCGGAGGCCAGTATGCGCATGGCGATCTGGTCACCGGTCATCTCCAGGCTGAATATGCCGCAGGACTGGCCGTTCTTGGCGGCGTTGACGGCGATGTTAATGGCCAGGGTGCTCTTGCCCATGGAGGGTCTGGCTCCCAGGACCACCATGTCGGCCCGCTGCAGCCCGCCCAGGTACTCATCCAGGTCGGGGAACCCGGACATGACCGGCATTCCCGTAACCAGCCATGGGTCGGCGGCGGCGGCCTGCTCCTGGAGGAACTGGTCGTAGAACTGCCGGAGGGGTATGAAGCCCCTTCTGGGCCCGCTGCCCCTGACTGCGAAAAGGGCGTCCTCCGCCTCGCGGATAGTGACGTCCACGTCGTCGGTGTCGTTGTAGCCCAGGGCGGTGATGCGCACTCCCGCGTCGATGAGCTTGCGCATGGTGGCGGTGCGAGAGACGGCCTGGGCGTAGTCCTCAGCGTGGACCGATGTGGGAGTGACGGAGACCAGGTGAGAGAGGTAGGCCATGCCGCCGATCAGGTCCAGCTTCTCGGTGCGGGCCAACTCCCTGGCCAGAGTGAGCTGGTCGATGGCCTGGTCCCGCTGGAAGAGGGCCACGGCGGCGTCGAAGCAGAGCTGGTTCCTCTCCCGGTAGAAGTCGCCGCTCTGCAGCAGGGGAGCGAGTCGGGTGATGCACTGGCCGTCGATGAGCAGGGAGCCCAGCACGGCCTCCTCGGCCTCCACGTCGTGGGGCAGAAGCTTCTCGGCGTAAATGGTCATGCTGCGCGCTCCTCCGTTTCTGTGGTGGCCAGCAGGCCGGCCCGCCAGAGCACTTCGGTCAGTTCCTCCGCTGGAAGCACCCTTACCACCTGGGCG
This sequence comes from Dehalococcoidia bacterium, assembly GCA_965204805.1. Taxonomy (GTDB): domain Bacteria; phylum Chloroflexota; class Dehalococcoidia; order Lucifugimonadales; family UBA3495; genus VXOI01. Next base: position 108,703 of record CBDBFI010000002.1, on the reverse strand, counting down.
GCCTCGGCGTTCTCAAGGTGGCGCCAGACGATGAGGGCCTGCTCCCGGTGGTCTGCAACGCCCAGCTCCAGCGGGGATGCGATTTCGTAGATGTACCCGTTGGTTGCGTCCTCCATCTCCTCCTCCTGTGCTACCAGGACCTGCCGAAGGTCCTTCTGAAGGTCTCCAGCTCGGGTAGAGTGATTGGCGCCTGGGCTTCGGGGTCGTAAGCGGCGGGTCCCATGGCCAGCACGTTGCGCACGCCCAGCTCCAGGATACCGAGCCTGGAGGCTATCTCCATGGGCGGATGCCCCTGTACGGACAGGGATCTGATGGAATCCAGCAGCTGGCGGGCTTCCTGCGACATGCCGGCCGACGCCGTGCGGTCGTTGCCCGCCGCGGCCTTCTCCCTGTCTCTCTGCTCCCGCTTCAGCCGTTCAACCTTGGCCAGGTCCAGGGACCATTCCTCCCGGCGTGTCGCGTAGTACTCCGGCAGGCCCCCGGGCCGCTTCCAGCCCAGGCCCTCGGGGCTGCAGAAGTACTCCTCGTGGGCCCGGACGTACTCTCGGATGCCGTCGATGTCGTCCTGCTGGTTATTCATCAGGCCTCCCTCTCTCTCCTGCGGTGGAGGTAGGTGCAGTCGGGGCAGCGCACCTCGTCGTTGAAGGTGGTGTATGGGCTGCCGCAGTCCGGGCAGTTCTCCACCTCTCGGCGGCCGGACGCCGTCATGGGCACGGAGGGGGCATCCCTCTCCTGAGGCGGATCGGAGCTGGATTCCGGCGGCACTTGTCCGGCCCGCAGCACGTCCACCTGGCGAAGCAGGTCCGCCTCGTTCTCCTCGCTCCTTGCGAAGAACTCGATGGCGCTGAGCAGGCCGCCCCGGAAGCTGCGGCCGTAGTACCCCCGCTGCTCCATCACCAGGGCCTGCACCCGCTCCCGTCGGGCCAGGTACTCCTGGCCTTCGTCAAGGCCATCGGTCACTACAGAGTGACTGATGGTGCCACGGGTCTCCTGGGAAGTGTCTGAAACCTCGTTTTCGTATCTGTGACTGGCTCCTTCGGGTGTGGGGGGCTCACCACCATCGGTCACTACAGAGTGACCAATGGCTCCATGCTCCCTTGGGGTACTCTCGGATTCCCGGTTCTCGTAGCTGAGGCGAACCTCTTCGGGCGAGGGGTCGTCCTCTCCATCGGGCACTTCCTGTTGCCCAATGGCCGCACGGGTCCCCTGTGAGCCCTGCGGGTCTACGGTCTCGTGGCTCTGAGAGGCTTCTTCCTGGTGTGGCTCGGCCTCGCCATTGGTCACGTCCCGATGACCGGTGGCGCTGGCGTTCCTGAGCCGGACCAACTCGGCCTCCAGCTCAACGATCCTGGCCAGCTGGTTTTCCAGGTCCTCGATGCGTCGGCGGGCCTGAGCCAGGGCCACGATGGGGTTGATGTCCGGCCGCCCCACCGGCAGCGACTTCCAGCCTCTCTCCTGGCCCAGGAAGGTGTAGGAGTTGCTCCGCCGGTCCTTCCCGCCCTGCCCGGGCTCCTTCCGGAGGATTCCCACGTCGGAAGCCAGGCCGAGCCAGCGGTCTACCGTGTGATGCGAGCCTATCCGGCAGATCTCGCATAAGGTGGAGGCGGCCACCGACGCTACGCCGTTCACGTCGGCAAAGCGGCTGAGCATTATGATCAGGAACCTTACCTCCAGGGGCAGGTCCATGCTGGAGAGGGTGGCGAAGCGGACGACGTGGGGCAGGCCGTGGGGCACGTTGGGCGGGGTATATGGGTCCAAAGCGGAAACGGCTGTGGCCGCCCCGGCAACGGAGCCCGGTGGCGACGGGAAAGTAGGGTCGCCCACTGATGGATAGTCGGGCCGGTCCTTTCGGTCCTGCATCTGCAACTCCCTATGCCTCGGCACGGCCGGGCGTGGAGGGATTGGACAGGTTTCGGGGCTTGTAGTGGAGCTGCTTGGGATTGGGGTAGCCGTTGCCTAGGGGCAGATGGAAAGCCAAGCAGAGGTCGAAGGGGGGGCAGCCGGGGTCAGGCCAGGTGGAAGAGTTCAGGTTGTGGCGGCCAACGTTGTTGTGACCGGCTGCTTGTTCGCAGGTGGTCGCCGGGCGGACGGCAAACCGAGAAGTTCTCGTTGTTGCCAGTGGATTACTGCGAGTGCAGGTGTTATAATAAACAGACATAGTTGATGGCCTTAGCGATAGTTGATCGTCTCAGCGACGGTTGATGGCCTCGGCACGGTTGATCGTCTCAGCAACGGTTGATCGTCTCAGCAACGGTTAATGGCCTTAGCGATAGTTGATCGCCTCAGCGCGGTTGATCGCCTCAGCTATGTTTCGCGTCCTGGGGGGTGCGAGAAACCCGCCGTCAGTTGAGTGCCAGTCAACTGGCGGCTTTGGTTTTTTCGGAAGCTTCGGTCGTCCCCGAAACTTCGGTCGGTAAATTATTTTAGGTCAATGGCGGTCCCTGCTGTGCTAGAGAGTGCTGTATCGCCGTAGTCCTTCGGCCCCTAGTTCCGGTGGTATTCCAGCGTCGCTGTTAGTGCTCGCTGAATGCCTTGTTGGAAATCTTCCTCGAACCGTTCCTTCCAGACTTGGGCCAGCTCCAGAGTGCGCTTGTAATGGGTTTCCGCATCAACATCTTTGAATCGCTGCATATACCAAGGCTCAAAACCGTTTTCGTCTGCAATCTCACCTTGGTGTAGAAGATACTCCTGCAGGAGCTCTTCCTCCTCGCTGGTCATCTGAAATCTCCTGTTCTACGGATCTTTCTATGCGGGCTGTACCGCAAGGTTTTTGTATGTGCGTGAACTCAGGAGGTTTCGGATAGTGGAAATGCTGACCGGGTGGCCAACCATCTCTTCTGCAACCCGGCATAGCGCTTGCTGGGTCTCGCCCTCATCATATGCTTTGATCAGTCGATAAGCCTGTTCCTCTGAGAACAGTCGCCTACCCGTCGGGTGTTTTCGGCTGCTAGTCATAGAACACCCTCCATATTGGAGATACCGAGAACGTCTTTGGTGACACTTTACAGGCATAGCGTTATGGTGTCAATGTTTTATGTAAATCAATATTGTATCAGTTTGAATTTGCCGATTTTTCCTCGTAGAGTTCCTGTTGTCGAGGCATGACGGCCGAGAAGTTTTCGTCAAGTTCTCTCTTCTCCGAGAACCTGGCCCGTGGCCAACCTAAATGCAGGACCTTCGACCGCGGTGTCGGCGCTTATTGCAGCTCGTGCGCCTCGGCAATCATGGCCAACGCCCTCAGTCCCGATACTTTTTCGCTAACTAACGCTAACAATGCCGGTAGCGCAGTCGCCGATGTGCTCCTGCGCGGCGTCGCGCAGGGCAGGGGTATCTCCCAAAGCCCGCAGGAATATCCCGCGGGCGCCGTTGGTGTCCCGGTCCACTCTGATTCCGTCCGACCCCGCGATGACCTTGCGTCCGCCCAGGTTGGCGATGATCTCACCGCTCCAACTACAGGTCTTGCTGGTATACGCCTCGTTGACCAGCAGCAGTGCTTTGCCTGTTTGCCAGCACTTCCACCTGAGGAATTGCTGGAACCGGTAGTGGGCGTAGCTCAGCATGGAGCGGACCGATTTGGCCCGGAGCTTTCTTGCTCCACGCAGGACCATCTCCGAGGTCTCGAAGGTCGGCAGCAGGATGATGTCGAAGTGGTCCACCAGCCAGCGGGCGGCCTGGTGGTGCAGCTCGCCGATCAGGTTGCCTATGCGGGTCCGCATACGGGCAGCAGCCCGGTACTTGTTTCGCTTGGCGAACCGCTTCTTCTCCAGCTTGGCCCGGGATAGCAGGTCGTCCAGGTGGTGGCAGAGGCGTTGAATCTTGCCGAATGCTCCGGGGGCGATGTGGCCGGTGTCTGTTTCCGAGAACCAGGTGAGGAAATTGCGGATGCCGGGGTCCAGCGCGACGGCGCGGGCTTGGGTCTCGCCTAGGCGCCGCTCTGCTGGCATGGTGACGGCCAGGTGATACTGGCCGTTGTGGAGGGTGACACGGCTGTCGCCGTGGCCGTCTGGCAGATCCTCGGTTATGCGCAGGTTGCCGAGGATGGTGTAGTAGGCGCCGAACTCAGTGACTGCGTTTTTGGGGACGTAGCAGCCTTGCTTGGGCCCTTGCGGCTGCGGAATCTGAGTTCGTGATACTCCCCGCCCGCCAGGCCCGGTCCCAGTGCTTTGTTGCGGCGTTTGACCTCGGACATTGCCCGGCAGGCGTCTCGTACCGCGATGCTGCGGACTTGGTAAGGCGTGTCTTTGAGGCGTTCCGGGACGGCGTGGATGATTTCAGTCTTCAGCGCTTTCCAGTTGGCCTTGAGTTCGGTGTCGGCTTTAAGCCGGGCAACGGTCTCGTTGTAGCACCACCGGGCGGCATCAAACCACAGCCGGAGCATCCGGCGCTGTTCCTTCGTGGGATAGACCCGTATTTTTCTTGCCTGCGTTGGTGTGGGAGTGGATTCGGTGAACTCGCTGATTGAGGATGTGAAGTCTGCTGGAAACAGATTCTGGGATTCACCGTCCGAGGCGTTGGTCCAAGTGGATTGGAACCAGGAGCCCGTTGCCGTAGCGCCGGGCAGGCCTTTGGATGATTTCAGGTCTGTATTTTCCGGGTCTGCCAGGATGGGCAGCCATACTTGTGAGCTTATGGCTGCGGTGAAACCGCTCCAGTAGGGGGACATATCCTTTTCCTTGGAAGACGGCGCTTCCTTCGGGTCTGGAGGCGATTTTTCTATGGGCATGGTGTCGCTCACAGTTGACCGGAGTATCGGCTCTTATGTGTCTGCCAGGGTCTGTTCGGGCGGACTACCGGGGTTTTGCGCCGATTTCTAGTGGTATTGTAATGTTGGTTAATGATTGTTAATGAAACGATGTCTAGTTTTTAGCCTTCTTCGGTGGATGCCGGAAGAAGTCTCCCGGATCGCAGCCAGTCAGGACCTCTGAGGCCATCGCCCAACAGCTGCTCTTCAAGTAGTCCTAGCTTAACGTTACAAGACGTAACGATACAGAAGAAATATTGCCTGCTGGACTTGCGGTCGCACCTGTCTCGTGTGGTGCCTCAGAGAGCGCAACTTCTGCTCCGGCAAGTGCCGGGTGCGCCGCCACCGCTCCAGGCCCTATGGAAATCCTAGTCGCTCGAAGCCACCTTCAGGGAACGTCGTACTCCGTAGCTCGGAATAGTCGTCGTGGTCCATACAGGGTTGTCCGGGGTGTAGGCGGACGTTAAAAAGCGAACACGAGTTGCTTTTCAACGTCTGACTCCGTTCCGGTTCTCCTTTCACACGGGGCGGTTCACCCACAGCCTGATTGCTGCGGGCCAGAGCCTCACCATCGGGGAGCGTCACATCGGGGCCAACCGCCCCTAGAGCGTTCAGATCGCCAACTGCCTGCCGCGTCATCTCCCTGAGATTGGACGCGGCGTTTTCGTTTCTGTCGTGGGCTGTCCCGCATTCGGGGCATACCCATCGGGGTTCTCGTTTCAGGTTGCCGTTGACCACTCCACACTCAGAGCACAGCTTGCTGCTAGGGAACGACCGGGCAGCCGCCACGATCTGCGTGCCGTACCAAACCGCCTTGTACCGGATTTTCGAGAGCAGCCCGCCTATGGCGGCGTCCCTGATGCTCAGGCTCCGGACTACCTCTGCGCTACTGGTATCAGGACGCCGTACTTCAGCACCGGGTACTGTCTGGACGTACCGAAGTCCCAGGGGTCGTCCGCGTTGCCGTCGCCGTCCACGTCCATGTTCCAGTTGGCATATATCCCGTCGTAGCCTGTGGGGGACTGCAACTCCTCTTTGCTCTTGCTCTCGCCGCCGCTGCTATTGGACCGCCGGGTGGTCTCCGGGGTCCAGTAGCTGTCCCCGACCCACCCGTGCTCACTATTCCTCCCGACCAGGCCGCCACCGGTCGGTTCTCTCCATTGCAGGGTCAGCACCGGGCCGGTGGCGTAGCTGATAGCGACCACTGCGTTGAAGTTGTATCCAACCAGGCCGCCGACATCAGCCTTGCCGGTCACTTTGCCGGTGGCGTAGCTGGCGATAATCAGGCTGTCGCCGTTGCCGCCACCCACCAGGCCGCCGACGCTGTTACCAGCGGAGGCCACGTCGCCGACAGCGTAGCTGGCCGAGATCACGGCGTCGGGGGTGTTCTGCCCGACAAGGCCCCCTGTGTAGGTCCCGTTCCGGCTCGACACGTCAACGTCCGCGTGGCTACCCAGAATCAAGCCGGCGTTGGCCCCGGCCAGACCACCCACGTTCTGTCCCCAGCCGGCCACGGTGCCGGTCGCGTAGCTGTTTATGATTTGTCCTTCGCTGAGTCCCGCCAGAGCGCCTACGTTGCTGTCGTAGCCCGCCACGTAGGCGGAGACGACCCCAACGCCGTCGACAATGCCTTCGTAGCGCACCAGGCCGAACAGGCCGACGGACTGGCTGCTACGTCTTATGTACAGGTTGGCGACAGTGTGTCCATTGCCCCTGAAGACGGCCGTGAATCCTCCTTGCCGGTTGTCCCCTATGGGAAGCCAGCCGCGGCCCCCGTTCCAGTAAGCGTCGCCCTTGTCGGCCACGCCATTGCGGTTGGTGTCGAGGTCCAGGTCACGGACCAACTCATAGCCGGAGCACCAGCTCGCGTCGCAGCCCATGTCCGGTAGCGCACCTGGGAAGGCGACGGCGTAGAGGGGACTGTTGGATGAGCCGTCGCCGTCAAGGTCGTACCGGATGGCGTCCAATTGAGCCAGGTTGGAGACCTCAATCAGGCCGTCGCTGTCGGCGTCGTAGTCCCCGGCACGGACCCGTATGGCTGTGGGCGCTGGTACGGGGGTGACCGCTACCTGCCTCTGGCAGAACGGCAGGCCACCCATGTTGCTACCGGTGGCGTCCAACTGGTGCCTCAGGGTTGCCGGCACACACCCGCCGAGCCGGTTTCCGCCGATATTCAGAATCGCCAGGCCGGCGAGGCGTCCCAATTCCTGCGGTACGTCGCCGCTCAACTGATTGTTTTCGAGGTGAAGCCAGTATAGGTTTGAGAGATTACCCAACTCCGGCGGTATCTCTCCCCTCAGCTCGTTGTTGCTGAGCGCCAGGAATTCCAGCCTGGGCATGCGTCCCAACTCTCTTGGGATCTCGCCGTTTAGCCCGTTGTCCCAGAGGCCGAGGCCGGTCACGCACCCGTCGGGGTCGGTCTCGACCCCGTACCACGCCACCACCGGGAGGTCGCTCACCCAGTAATCGCTCCGGAGCCAGCCGTCTCCCCCGGTGGCCCAGAACAGCGCCGTCAGGGCGTCACGGTCACCGTAGCACTCCCCGCTTATGCTGGCGAGTTTCGCCTCGATGTCCGGCGGCAACGCGCCGGTGGGGGCCGGAACTCCACCATGTGGAGTCCATGTCGGCTCGGGGGTGCTGGTGGCGGGCACGGCAGTAGGATAGGGCGTGGCCGTGGGCAATGGTGTCGGCTGGGGTGTGTAAGTGGGCGGCGGCGTATAAGTTGGCTGAGGCGTGAACGTGGGCGCGGGCAAAGAGGTGGTCGCTGTCGCCGGTGGGTCGTCGCCCGCGGAGCATCCAATCGCCGTGACCAGGGCCACCAGACAGATGACGGTGGCCACGCGCAGGCCGCGCGACACCATTGTGTTCGCCAAGACTCTATCTCCGATACTTTTTCGCTAACTAACGCTAACAATGCCGGTAGCGCAGTCGCCGATGTGCTCCTGCGCAACTTCGCGCAGGGCAGGGGTATCTTCCAAAGCCCGCAGGAATATCCCGCGAGCGCCGTTGGTGTCTCTCTCCACCATCACCCCGTCGCTCCCGCGCACCACTCTCGTCCCGCCCAGGTTCGGGATGATCTCTCCAGACCAGGAACACGTCCTGCTGGTGTATGACTCGTTCACCAGCAACAATTCCTTGCCTCTCTGCCAGCACTTCCGTGCCAGAAAACGCTGGAACCGGTGGTGGGCGTAGGTCAGCATGGAGCGGACTGATTTGGTCCGGAGCTTTCTTGCTCCACGCAGAACCATCTCCGAGGTCTCGAAGGTCGGCAGCAGGATGATGTCGAAGTGGTCCACCAGCCAGCGGGCGGCTTGGTGATGCAGTTCATCAATCAAGTTGCTGATTCGGACGCGCATCCGGTCTGCGGCCCGGTACTTGTTCCGCTGGGCGAAGCGCTGTTTTTCCAGCTTGGCCCGCGACAGCAGGTCGTCCAGGTGGTGGCAGAGACGTTGAATCTTGCCGAATGCTCCGGGGGCGATATGGCCGGTGTCGGTTTCCGAGAACCAGGTGAGGAAGTTGCGGCTGCCGGGGTCCAGCGCAACGACGCGAGCTTGGGCCTCGCCCAAGTGCCGCCCTGCTGGCATGGTGACGACCAGATGGTACTGGCCGTTGTGCAGGGTGATGCGGCTGTCGCCGTGGCCGTCTGGCAGATCCTCGGTCATCCTCAGGTTGCCGAGGCTGGTGTAGTAGGAGCCGAACTTTGTGACTGCGCTTTTGGGGACGTAGCAGCCTTGCTTGGGCGCCTTGCGGCTGCGGAATCTGAGTTTGTGGTACTCGCTGCCCGCCAGGCCGGGACCCAGTTCCTTGTTCCAGCGCTTGACCTCGGACATTGCCCGGCAGGCGTCCCGGACCGCGATGTTCCTGACCTGATAGGGAGTTTCCTTCAGGCGATCAGGGATCGCGTGGATGATCTCAGTCTTCAGCGCCTTCCAGTTGGCCTTGAGTTCCGGGTCGGCTTTCAGCCGGGCAACGGTCTCGTTGGAGCACCATCGGGCGGCGTCAAACCAGAGTTTGAGGATCCGGCGCTGTTCCCTTGCCGGATAGACCCGGATCCTCCTTGATTGCATTGCGGTAGCGACGCAGGCCGTGAAGTCGGCAAGAGAAGGTGTGGAGTATGGCGAGAATATCCTCGGTGAGTTCCTGCTCGGGGCTGTAGTCCGTGTTGTCGAGAACCACGATCCCACCGCCGTTCTGCTCGGCAAGCCACTGGACAAGCTCGAACCCGAACCGTGCGAGCCGGTCTCTATGGGCAACCACAATCCGGAGCTTATCGCCGCGGTGAAGTCGCTCCAGTAGGGAGACAAGTCCTTTTCGCTTCCAGTTGAGCCCTCCGCCGATATCCTGGACGATTTCGGCTTCAGGGTATCGCTCCCGCATGAAGGCGATCTGCCTTTGGAGATCGTCCCGTTGCTTGGCGCTGCTGACCCGGCAGTAGCAGACGAGGGCGGCGTCGGCGGATTCGCGCAGGTAGGCGTCAACGTCGTAGCGGCGTTGTCCCGACTTCGTCCTGATGGCCCGGATCCGTCCTTCATCAGCGTATCGCCTGAGTGTGTTCTGGTGGATTCCGAGCTGTGCCGCAGCTTTGCGGCCGGGTATATACGGCATAGCCGGTATTATAGTATTGGTTAATGATTGTTAACAAACCAATGTCTAGTCGTCAACCTCTGCTTGGCTCTCTTCATCCGGGCTGAGGATTCTCAGTTTTCCTGAGAAGTTTGGAGGTCCTGCGCTGGGGATCTTCTCGGGGTGAAAGCGGCGAACGCGACAGTGCGGTTCTTTGCCTGCGCTCTGGCTTCGTCGGTGATGGCTTCGCCTACGACGAGGGCATGAGTTGTCGCACCGACAGCGCGCTGTAGCAGTTCCGCTCTGTCCTTTGCCCGGTCGACGTCGCCTTTGACTATGGTGATGGACGCCTCGGCCAGCAGGTAGACTTGGGCTCCGTTTGGAGCTTTGCCCGCAATGACGGCGTCTGCCTGTTCCACCAGAGCGGCGTCGTCCTCGGTGAAATCGCGGGAGGAGTCTTCGGCCGCGTCGTCGAGCACCTGCTTGAGGGCGCTGTCTCCGACCTGGTCGGCATGGTGCACCAGGCTGGTCTGCCGGAGGTGAAAGTCCCTCCTGGCCACGCGGCCTGCGAAGTTTGCGGCGCGCCGCTGGAAGAAAGATCCGGACAGGTTGCCCAACTCTCCCCGCATTCCATTGACGGTGGTCTGCATTCCATTAACGGTGGTCTGCAGGCCGTTGACGGTGGTCTGTAGAGTGTCAACCGTGGTCTGGAGCTGGGCTTGACCCTGCTGGAGCTCGTCCTGGCCTGCTTCGAGGATTTCCAGTCTCCGGTTGGTGGCCTCGGCGAATTCCCGGAAGGCCCTGGTGAGGGCGGCGACTTCCTCGGGCAGCCTCAGCAGTTCTTGGGACAGCAGCACGCTTCGGACAGCCTCGGCCCATGCCGGGTCGTCCCGCAGTATCCTGATCAGGTCCGATATGTCGTTGATGGTAGTCATGTGTCCCTGCTGGACTTCCAATTTTATCATTTCATTAGAGTGATCATGATGCCCGGGTATGGTCCCTCTGAACTCATTCGTTGTGCAGAAAATGGTTTTTCCGTTTTAATTCCGATTCATTGTGCAGAGCCGCTGCAGGGAGTTGGTTTTCAGCTCTTCCTTCCAAAGGGCCACCAGCTCCGACGTGGTGAAGCATTGTTCCCGTCCACCGCCGCTGGCAGGGCCTTGGTGAGAGTGGCCATGTTCTCTTGGCTGAGCTTCAGCTGCTCCATAAGCTCCTGGTACCGCCACTCTGCGTCCCTAAGCAGCTCCCTGTGGTAGTCGGCCAGTTCCCGGAGACCCCTATTCTCTGTCCGCAGCGCTGTCAGGTCGTCCTCACCTGTATAGATGCCGTCCTCGCGTGAGTGGACACCGTTCTCAGCAGGTGTCTGCACTGTGTAGACGCTGTTCTCATCAAGCTTGTCACCAGGTATCTGCTCGGTATCGTCAAGCAAGACCCAGACCTTGTACCGGCTGCCCTGAGGTTCCTTGTCGGTCCGCAGTTCGCCGCGCTTGATCATTCGGTCGACCGTCGCCTCGGAGACCCCGAGGTGGGTAGCCGCATCCTGTCTGGTCACTCTCGATACAGTCGTCATCAGCGTGTCCTCATGCTTCCAAGTCTGTCTGGACACCCCTGTCATCAGTGCGCATATCAGCTGACAAGAGTGAGGAGTTACTGGTGACGATAGCTGACGAGACGCTCGCTAACGCTGGATTTGACGGCGAGTTTTAACGGAAAACGTCCTCGTCAATCCCGCTTGCTTCTTTTCCTTCGATGATATGTAGTCTTACGTTGGGGCAAGACGGCAGGGGAAGTGCTGGGTGTGGACAGCGGTGGTGGAAGAGGCCGACGGGCAACTTGCATCAATGCAATCCCGGTCTATAGCTGAACCACATTCCCAGCTACTAAAGGCACGGCAAACCCGCGGGCCTTGCCTCCGCCAACAGCCGGAACAACTCCGCGCTGGGACCGGGGTATCCCTCCCCTGATCTTTCCAGCAACGCTGACTCCGGACCGGGGGTGTCAGCATACTATAATTGGTATTGTTTTATAATTATTATAATGTAATAATAAATACATCAAAAACAGAGGAGGCTGCCCCTTTGGTTACAGCGACCTTGACCCACTGCCCACTGTCGGAAAACCATGATCAAGATCAGACTTTGCCCGGCGGAGAAGCGGCCTCGCCTCTATACGGGGGGCCGCAGCAGGTGGCCCTGAAGGCCCTTCGGCGGAACTCGCCCGCATCAGATCCCATGGGCCAGGACTTCCGCTACGCCGAAGCCTTGGAGACCCTGGACGTCGACGCGCTGAGGAAGGACATCGTGGAGGTGATGAAGGCGTCCCAGGACTGGTGGCCAGCTGACTACGGCCACTACGGTCCCCTCTTCATCCGGATGGCGTGGCACGCCGCAGGCACCTACCGCACCGGCGACGGGCGGGGCGGCGGCGGCTCCGGCCAGATGCGCTTTGCTCCCCTCAACAGTTGGCCCGACAACGCCAACCTGGACAAGGCACGCCGCCTGCTCTGGCCGGTCAAGCAGAAGTATGGCCGCCAGGTATCCTGGGCCGACCTGATCATCTTCGCCGGCAACTGCGCCCTGGAGGATATGGGCTTCAGGACCCTGGGCTTTGCCTTCGGCCGCCCGGACACCTGGGAGGCGGACGGGACTTGCTGGGGGACAGAGGACCGGTGGCTGGGAGACGACCGCCACGACGACAGCGGGGAACTGGAGGAACCCTACGGCGCCGACCAGATGGGCCTGATCTACGTGAACCCGGAGGGACCCGGCGGCAACCCCGACCCGATGGCGGCGGCGCGGCACATTCGCCAGACCTTCCGCCGCATGGGCATGAACGACGAGGAGACGGTGGCGCTCATAGCGGGCGGACACACCTTCGGCAAAGCGCACGGCGCCGGCTCCGAGGACTTCGTTGGACCCGGGCCGGAGGCCACCGGCATCGAGGAGCAGTGTCTGGGCTGGAGGAGCGGCTTCGGCAGCGGCCGGGGCGGGGATACCTTCACCAGTGGCCTGGAAGGTGCCTGGACCAGCAACCCGGTGCAGTGGGACCACGAGTTCGTCGAGAATCTGCACGCCTATGATTGGGAATTGACGAAAAGCATGGCCGGCAAGTGGCAATATGCTCCCGAGAACGGTCTCGGTGCGGCCACCGTCCCGGACGCCCACGACGGGTCCGCGAGACACGCCCCCATGATGCTCACCACAGACCTCTCTCTGCGTATGGATCCTGCCTATGGGACCATTGCCAAGCGCTTCCTGGAGAGTCCGGCGGAATTTGAGGACGCCTTCGCCAAGGCCTGGTTCAAGTTGACCCACCGCGACATGGGCCCCAGGAGCCGGTATCTGGGGCCGCTGGTCCCGCCGGAGCAGATGTTGTGGCAGGACCCGGTGCCCGGCGTGGACCACCAGTTGATCGATGAGCGGGACATCGCCGACCTCAAGGCCAGGGTCCTGGCTACTGGCCTGTCCGTTTCCCAACTGGTGGCCACCGCATGGGCATCGGCGGCGACTTTCCGCGGCACCGACAAGCGGGGCGGGGCCAACGGCGCGCGCATCCGTCTAACGCCGCAGCGAGACTGGAAGGTGAACGACCCGGCCCGGTTGGAGAGGGTATTGCGGGTGCTGGAGCGGGTCCAGTGGGAGTTCAACAGTGCCCAGACCGGTGGGAAGAGGGTTGCCCTGGCCGACCTGATCGTTCTGGCCGGGTGCGCCGGCGTCGAGCAGGCGGCCAGGAACGGCGGGCATGACGTGCTGGTCCCCTTTACGCCGGGACGGACCGACGCCTCTAATGAGTGGACCGACGCCGAGTCCTTCTCGGTGCTCCAGCCCGCCGCCGACGGGTTCCGCAACTACCTGCGGGACGGACACCGGGAATCTGCGGAGGAACTGCTGGTGGAGCGGGCAGCCCTGCTGACGCTGACCCCGCCGGAGATGACGGCGCTGGTTGGCGGGATGCGGGTCTTGGATGCCAATACCGGGCAGTCCCAGCACGGGGTCTTCACCCACCGGCCGGGGGCGTTGACCAATGACTTCTTCGTGAACCTGCTGGACATGAGCACCGAGTGGCGGGCCTGCTCCACGGCTGAGGGGGTATTCGAGGGCCGGGACCGCCAGACCGGCGACCTCAGGTGGACCGGCACCAGGGTGGACCTGGCATTCGGTTCCAACCCGGAACTGCGCGCCCTCTCGGAGGTGTACGGATGCGACGACGGGCAGCAGGCCCTGGTGCGCGACTACGTGGCCGCGTGGGACAAGGTGATGAACCTGGACCGCTTCGACCTGCGGTTGATCAACCCCCTCCAATCGGCCACACCGGTCCACAGCTCCAGCCTGCCGAACTGCTGAAATCAAGACGCGATCGCCCTGCCAGTGATGCATGGAGACCACCTCGACTTTAGTAGCCGAGGTAGAGTCGGAGCACCGCTATCACCTCTTCACGGGTGACACTTCCGTCACCTGAGAGGTAACTGCGGAGAGCCGCGATGGCTTCACTCCTGTCAATCCTGCCATTCTCATTGGCGTCATGCTCGGCCAGCATCGCCTCCATCAAGGACACTGTCACCGTGGCATCACCACCCACTGGATGATCATTCCCTTCAGAATCCCTCAGAGTGCCGGAGAAGGTATAAGGAGCCTCGCTGCTGGATGCGGTTACGGCGTAGGTGAAGGACGTCTCTCCGCTCAGCGCGAACCTTACCTCCTGGACCGTCTGGCCGGTGGCCGTGGCCTGACCTTCGGAGAGACTGCTGGATACGTAGGCGAACCCTGGGGGCAGCGTCTCCGAGACTTGTCCGGAATCACCGTAATCAGCGGCTGTGATGGTCACCGTCACCTGCCTGTCCGGCGCAACCGTGGTTGCGGAGAAGGACCTGGTGGCGGCCGCAGGGGCGCAGAAGGCCAGCCCAAGCTGGGCGAAATCGTTGTCCTCCACATCCATCAAAGCGGCCGGCACGCACCCGGTCAGTTGGTTTCCAGACAGATGCAGCAGCGTCAGATTCTCCAAGCGGCCCAGACCTGCCGGTATCTCCCCGGTCAACTGGTTGTCGTTGAGCCGCAGTTGCTCCAGGTTTGTGAGGCTGACCAGTTCCGCCGGGATTTGGCCGCTCAACGCATTATTTTGGAGATCCACGCTGGAGACGCGGCCGTTGGCGTCAATGTTTACGCCGTGCCATTGCCCCACAAGCTCGTCGGTCAACCAGTTGGCGCGGTTGGTCCAGTCAGCTCCGCCGGTGGCGCTGTAGATAGCAACCAGCGCGTCCCTCTCCGTATGGTAGGCGTAAATCTTGGCGTCTTCCGAGTCCGAAACCCACGTGGTCGTGCCGTCGGACCAGATGCCTCTCGGTCTCAGGTTTCCAGCGGCTTCCAGGGTATTGAATTCCCTGCCGGGAACCCGGGCCGCGGTAGCCATGTCGTAGGCATAAACCTTACCGATAGATGTATCTACCACCCACATGGTCATCCCGTCGGACCAGATGTCTATTGGACTGAAGTTCCTGGCAGCTTTGAGGAAATTGAAATCCCTGCCGGAGACCCGCCCTTTAGTGGCCATATCGTAGGCGTAGATCTTGTCGTCAATCCAGTCCGCCACCCACATGGTCTCGCCGTCGGACCAGATGCCTGTCGGCCAAGTATTTCCAGCAGCTTGCAGGTTATCGAAATCATTGTCGGAGACCCGCGCCTTGGTCGCCATGTCGTAGGCGTAGATCTTTTCGTCGAACAAGTCCGCCACCCACATGATCTCGCCGTCGGACCAGATGCCGAACGGCAAAGTGTTTCCAGCGGCTGTCAGGTTATCGAAATCCCTGCTTGAGACCCGCGCCTTGGTCGCCATGTCGTAGGCGTAGATCTTCTCGTTCCCGTAACGGATGTCCGCCACCCACATGGTCTCGCCGTCGGACCATATGCCTCGCGGCACCCGATTGGAAGCGTCGGCCAGTGTGTTGAAGTCTGCCGCCTGGTTCCAGGTGAAGACATTGGACGGCACTGGAACTGGAGTCGCTGTCCCGTCCGGCGGCGGGAGTTGGGCGAAGCCATGCCCCCAGGTGTCGTTGGGATCCGGGCTCCGTCTCTGCTCCGCGTTGTCCTTCAGGTAGCTGGCGACCTGAGCCGGGGTGTAGCTGGGGAACCGCTGCCGCACCAACGCGGCCATGCCGGCCACGTGAGGGGACGCCTGGCTGGTGCCGCAGAAACCATCGTTATACTCGTCAAGGGGGCTTCGCGCTGTTACCCCGCAGTCCGCCCCGACTATGTCAGGCTTGGGGTTGACCCGCCCGTCCGGCGTGGGGCCGCGGCTGCTGTAAGGCTCGATGGTGTGAACGTCGTTCCAGTGGGCTGCGCCCACGGCCAACATGCCGAGGTTGGCGCTTTCCCCCGGATTTCCGATGCTGCCGTTCCTGGTGTAATGCTCAATATAAGTTCCCCATACCATTACCTGAATCCAGGCTGGCGCGTCGCCGCCGTGGTGGCTGACAACTAGGCCATAATCGTTGCTGTCAGATGCGAACCGATAGGAAAATCTTTCGTATGGCACATGGCCGGTTTCCCCCGATTGTTCACCTTCGCTGGAAAAAACGACATCGCCAGTATTTTTGTTGTAAAAGTAAAGGTCCAGGTCCGTACTTGCTCCTTCCCAGGTGTCTTCCCACCGCAACTGGACCGTATACGCCCGGCACTCCCTGACGGGTATATCCATGACTTCGTCGTTTTGGCCGCCAAATGAGACTGCCCTATCACCGTCCGGGTTGGAGTAGCCGCCAAACCAGGCGGCCTGGCCAGAATTGCCCGCCGAGTTGACCCAAATGACTCCGCTTGACACCGACTGGTCCACAGTATTCAGGGGGCTGATGCTGGAGGGAGATGTGCCATCGCCGGGACCATCGAAAATCCAACCCACCGAGTAGTTGATAACCGATACGCCCTGGGATGCCATCCACTCCGAGGCATCTTGCAGGTCTGCCCGTGAACCAGGTTGGGAGATGTAGAGTTCCACCTCTGGGGCTATGTCAAGGACTGACTCGGCGACAATGGTGCCATGATCGGCCACTTCCACGGCCCTGCGCTGAACAGCGTCGCGACATTCCGGAAGGGTGGTATCGGGCACCGGTTCGACTGCCTCACAGTCGGCCAGGTTTTCGGTGAACATTCCGATATCGGTATAGCACCTGGCGTGGACCGTTGCCGGCAGTTCGGTCCCCATAAGACTGGTCAAGCCCCTGAATCCGAGGTCGATTACCCCGACCTTGACGCCCTGGCCGCTGTATCCCGCCTGATTCCAAGCCGGTGAGCCATGCACCGCCGGGCCGTGCCCGGTGATCCGCTGGACGGTCTGGGCAGGCTGGGGCGGCACGATTTCCCGCACCCGGATAACGCCGGGCTGTTCCGAGACCGCTCCCAACAAGGTCACCGGCACGTAGGCCTCTATATAGTCCTCGCCCACGTTGCGCGGGTCGCCGCCATTGTCTTCCAGGAAGCTCACCACCTCATCCACGTTGCCGGACAGGTAGATGGTCACGGCTACAGATTCCCCGGAATGCACCGGCGTAGCCGCGGCGGCATCCTGGGCCGTGGCCTGTCCCGCTTCCACGCTGGCCACCAGTTGGTCCAAGTGGGAGCCCAGGTTGAGGTAACTCAGTCCGGCCTTTTCCGGGATGGATACAGCCTGCTCCTGACCCTGGGCAGCTTCCTCGTTCTTGTCCACGCCACCGTCGGCGGATACGCCGGGCAGGGCTGCCGCCAGGGCGACTGCCAGGATAGTCAGGGTTGCCATCGCCAGGAACCTGAAATGTTTCACAGAGAGCATGTGAGCTTCCTATTAAAGATTTTTCCGGTTGCGGTTCCAGAGGCGCCTCGCAACCCTCATGTCTCGATCCGGTAGCTGATAGCCTGACCCAGGCCGGTGGCCCGTGCCGCCTTCTCCCCATGTTTAATCCGGTAGGAAGCGCCTCTGCAAGGCGGCCAGCAGCTGTTCATGGCAGTACCTAAAACGGACGCACTGGGTGGTTAGCGCCAAAGTCGCAGTTGGTCTCCTAATACTACAGTTGCGCTTGTCATGCCGGCAGCGGGCTACTGGTCACCGGCTGCTTCCACTCCTGCCTGCTCCCATTCTCTGCCGACGTACTGGAGAACTCGAAATGCCGCCCCGGTCACCGGCGCGGCCACCAGTGCCCCAAGAATTCCAAAGAACATCCCGAAGATGGCTATGGAAAGCAGCAGTCCCATCGGATGCACGCCGAGGGCTAGCCCGTGGAGCCGTGGGGTTACCAGGCTGTTCTGGATAACTTGCACCAGCAGATAAAACACCACCGCCAGGGGCAGCAACTGGAGGTCAGTCAGCGCCACTGCGATGACCATGAGCAGGATGAACAGTGTAGTCCCTATAACAGGCACCAGTTCCGTCACAGCAGCCAGCATCCCCAGGGGCAAAGCCAGCTGGATTCCTACGGCCCAGTACAGCAGCCAGACAGTCACGCCCACCATGACCGCCCCTACCAACTGGACGCGGATATAGGCGATGACGGTTACCCCGGCAAGTCTGGCCATCTCCGATAGGTCTTCCCGTATCGGCCCCGGAATCAGCCGCCTCGCAGCCTCGGGTATAGCACCCGGACGGTAGAGGAACTGGAATACCACTATGGGTGTCGCCAGCAAGGTTACGAACTGGCCGATGTTGCTTTGGATGATGCTGGCCACCTTCTCCATCGCCGCAACACCTGAATCGTAAATGGAATCCCGGAAGGATGCCAGGCGCGGGTCCACCTGCTCCTGAATCTGCTCCGGTACTCGCTCCCGGTATGCCGCCGCTGTCTGCGCGAACGCCCTATCGCCTTCCTCGATGATCGCGGGGACCACCTGTGCGATAGTAGTAACGCCGCCCACCAGCGCATAGGCGCCTATGCCAATGACAGCCAGGACTATGACAACGCCCACGAGAGTAGCTATTCCCGCTATCAGGACACGGTTGAATCGCGGCCAGCGCCGCGCCAGGGGCGTCCGTTCTCCCAGCCGCATCAATGGGATGAGAAAGGATGCAATTATGGCGCTTACCGCCACCGGAACCAAGACGAGAAGCAGTTGCCACGCAACAATCAGCAGGGCAACTGCCACCAGAAGGGCTGCAATAAGCTTTATGCGTCGCCGCGTGGGAGAGGGCAACTCGCTGAGTTGCTTGAGCATAAATACCCGTCTTGACTCCCGAAGGCAGCGGTGCTCGACAGGACTTGATCAGGGCGGATGCACGAAGACTGACTGGAGGAGTGATTGGCGGGATTATAGCACTGTTATCAGGACATCGAAGTTAGGCTGGATTTCGGTCCTGAACCCGGATTGGCGGACAACGGAGACTTGGAAACGGACTTGCAGGAGGCGGCCGGGAACGCCGTAAAAGCGGTGATTCCTGTTTGGCACTGTTCATCGACGAGCTCCAGCACGTGAGAGAGCATGAGATCGGCGCACTGGTTGTCGCCCTGTTTGGAAGTGATTCTCAGTTTGTCAAATGCAAAACGCTTGATCTTACGGTTCCACAAAAATTGGCGACGGATTGCTCCGCCGCCGGATGAGAGTGCGAGAGGGTGCAAGCCAACTTTCGCATTTTGGATGATATCGGGCGTTGTTCCAGTAATCAAGACACTCCGGCTGGCTTTTTGAGCGTTTCTTTATATTTGGTGAAAGTTGGAGAAAGCAGATGGGAAATAGCCAAATCAATGGGGTCCACCTCAGTCCACAGCTCTAGCAGCTACCATATACGGCCTGTGGCAACAATTACAAAGACACCAACTGCAAACAGACCGAAACCGAAAAGAGTCGGCACCAAAAAATCTAAGCGAGTCCTTGCCTCACGCCACGTCGAGAAGGACACAAAGAGGATAATTCCTCCGAACACCATAAGTAACGCGCCGCCCAACACAATCAACAAGTCAATCATATTACTCATTGCCTGCTAAATCAGCTTCAGTTCTGTTAGCAACTATCTCAAAATCCTGAGTCGCCGTTGCCTCCGGTACCAGATTGGTGCGCAGGCCAGCTGGATCAGCCCGATGTAGTTGGACGCCTTCTTGTCGTACCGCTCCAGGATCGCTCGGCACTTGGACAGCCAGGCCAAGGTGCGCTCGACCACCCACCGGCGGGCCAGACGGCGTTTCACTCCGGTGTCGTCCAGCTTCTCCTCTCCTATCCGCCGGATGTGCTTCGGTACTCGTGAGCCGCCACGGCCTCGTGGCCCGTTGGATTGTCGTATCCCTTGTTTAGGCACAGATGCCAGGCCCCGGTTTCAGGACGCTCCACCACTATGCCATCCAGGGTCATGTCCAGCAGCTTGATGTCGTGTCCCAGTTCCAGTGGCAGCCGGTTCCAGTGGCAGCCGGTGCGCATGCGGAATATGATGGCGTCCAGGATTCTCCTCGGATGAACCCGCTTCCGTCCCGTAGCCTTGGGCGAGTCCATCTCCAGAATGACCGGGTGAATCCGTTCCCACAAATGGTCCGGAGCCTCCCAGATCGTTGCCAAAGTCTCGCTATTTCCCGTCATCATCCACTGCCTCACCAGATTTCCCATCATCCTAACCCAACCGGATTTTCCCTCTCTCTTTCAATCCCTCCCGCTTTGAGATAATTTTTTAGTACTTCCTCGGAGATTGCTCTATGCCGTGGCCGTCCATAACAGACTTTACTGACGCCATCGCTACTCCCAAGCTGTGCTTCTCCGGTTCGGACCTGGAGGAGGGACGCCCCGTGTTTCATCCCCGCAACGGCCGGCCAATGGTCTGGTCCGGCAATTTCGCCTCGGTATACCCTGTAGTTAGCAGACAGGGCAAGCACGCAGTGAGGTGTTTCACGCGTGCGGTCAAGGACCAGCAAGAACGCTACAACCAAATGAGTGAATATCTAAAGCGAGAAAGACCGCCTGGCTTCGTCGAGTTCGAGTACAGGAGCCACGGCATAAGGGTCAGGGGACAGTGGTATCCAATCGTAAAAATGGAATGGGTCGACGGGGATTCGCTGAATGTCCGCGTGAGAGAATCTTTGTCCGACCCGCCCGCGATGAGGGTGCTGGCGGACAGATGGCGCGAAACAGCCAAAGAACTGCAAGGGCGCGACATCGCCCACAACGATTTGCAGCATGGCAACATCATGGTGAGGAATGACGGCTTCATCCGGCTGGTGGATTACGACGGTATATTCCTGCCCCAGTACCGGGGGCAGGCCAGCCCGGAAATCGGACATCAGAACTTTCAGCACCCGGGGCGGACGGACAAGGACTATGACGGATACGTGGATAACTTTCCGGCTCTGGTCATCTATGTCAGCTTGCTGGCCCTCGCCGCCGACCCTGGCTTGTGGAATGAATTCAACAACGAAGACAACCTGATCTTCAAGAAGAGCGACTACCAGAACCCGAGAAATTCCAATTGCTTCCAAGCTTTGCGGAACAGCCCTGATGCCGATGTTCGCCAATTGGCGGCCTACTTGGAAGAGTGCTGCTCCCGCCCCGTGGATTATGCGCCGGATCTGGAAAGCATCCTGAATCCTGCGCCTACCCAGCCTCCTCCGAGCCGGACTCCTCCGCTGTCGTACCGAGATATGCTGCGTCAGCCTTTCCAGCCGGGGCTACAGGTCCCTGAGGTCAGAATCGACCAGGCCGATTTCTTCGAGTTTTGCCGTGGCCTGAACCAGCTACAACTGAAAACGTCCACTGGCGTATCCTTTGAAATCAAGCAATCCCAGCCGGACATTATCATAACGTTGCGGAATCACCAGGAAAGGACGATCCGCCGTCCTGAATTGCGAGAACTGCTGGCCGAATTCGAGCAGAACCACTCCTGGCATGCCCAAGACTACAAGGCAACGTCAGGAACGGCCACTTACGGTTTGGCGATTCTCCGTGCCTACATAGACTGGCATCTGCTGCCCAGAACAATGGACGCGCTGCAAGCCATGCGAACTGAGTTGCAGGAGGCCGAGCGCCGGTCCGATTTGGACAGGGCGGAATCCGAAAAAAGCATCCAGTCCGTTCAAGCGGAGTTGAAGACCCTTCGCGACGAGCTGAAAGCGGCAGTGATGCAATGCCCCAATCCTCAATGCCGCAGGAACAACCTGGGTGAACTGGTTTATTGCGAAAGTTGCTTTACCGAGCTGCGCCCCAGCAACCGTTTCTGCTCCCTTTGCGGCCAGAGCATTCCGGCGAAGGGGAATTTCTGTCCTCAGTGCGGTGGGCGGTTAGTCTGATTCCATAGATAGAATGATATGCGCCAATTGTCACCGGGGCATACCTCGCGGGGTCCGGTTCTGTGTGTATTGCGGATCAACCTCCCGCACACACGGGAGCCCCAGGCAGTGCTCCGGATGTCGGCGAACCATCCCTCCCGCCGTCAATTTCTGCGTCTATTGCGGATCTGCCGCCCCAGCCCACGGACCAATAGGGCAGGTCCTTTCCTATGCGCTGGCTCATAAAGTCCAGTCGGTTGCCGCTCTTGCTGCTATGGGCCTGGCAGCAGTGCTGCTGTTCGTGATTCTTCCCCAGGATGGCCTCGAAGAACCCTTGCCGATACCAGTTCCCACGCCTGCACCGCCTGCTTTAGCGCCAACCACTCAGCCGAGTCCGACGCTGGCGCCCACACCCAATCCGCCTACGCCCACACCCGCTCCCACCCCATCTCCGTTGCCTACGCATACGCCGATTCCGACGTCACCGCCACCGCCAACGCTCACTCATACGCCTGCGCCAACGTCAACGCCCACCCATACGCCTGTGCCAACGGAGACTCCTGCCCCGCAGCCAACATTCACTCCCACTCCGCTTCCCACAGCGACGCCAACACCCCCGTCAACTCCCACCCCTACGCTTGCTCCCACTTCGACACCGCGGCCTGTGGCAACGGCGGCTCCAACCTCCACTCCGACTATCACGCCCCTGCCGACATCAGGGCCCCCGCCTTTGCCGCCCGTGCAGGAGATTACGTTTAAGCACGGAGACGACACGCACAAGTACGAGATAAGGCGCGGAGGAAGCTGGGCCTGGATGACCAGCGCGCCTTCCGCCGGGGGGCGGCCTTATATCAACGTCACAATTGTGGCTGTTGAGGACGGTGAGGGGCGATGGGATTTCGCTGCCCGCCATAGAGATCAGAGGCGCGATCTGGCTCCGACGTACGCCGATTATGGGTGGCGGGGTGGCGGTAATTGCGGGCCCGACTGCGAATACGTGGAGTTCCTTTGGCAACCCAAGACCGGGGATTGCAGGTACGACGTGGTGGAACATGCCCTTCCCTCATGGAATGCTCCTGGCGAATACGGTTTCATAATCTCTGCGGGAATCTGCGAGGCCGACCTGCCGACATACGGCCAGCAGAGAATTGTCATCTTGGACAGCTTCAATGAAGTCGAGTAATCCGACCTGAGGCAGGATGCCTCATCGCCGTGGAGCCGCTAGTCTCTCAGCACCACCAGGTCGTAGTGCTTAAAGTGAGGGGTGAACTCAACGGTGGGATGCGCAACCACCCGGTCAGTGTACGCGTTGATGAGGGACATGCTGTACAACGGGAAGGTCTCCTCCGTTGCCAGGACTTCGTCTTCCAGTTCTTGAAGAAACGGAATCATCTCCTCGGGGGTTTCCGCGCCTGTGGCGTCCCAATACAGTTCCTCTATCCGGTCGTTATAGATGCCGACGTAGCCACTGGTGGAGCGATACCAGTTTATCTGAACGCCGGAGTGGTCATGTCGGCCCCAGGTCTGGAGGTTCACTGGAACCTGGGAGAATATCCCTGCCCGGAAGCCGCGCACGTAGTCCGTCGGGTCGTGCTCCTGCCAGGTCATTGTCACGCCGATATCGTTCCAATAGCTGGATATGGCGTCGGCCATCTCAGGAATGCCGGGGCGCCCGGCGAACTGTCCGAAATGGCCGCTCATCTCGAAGCCGTCGGCGTAGCCCGCCTCGGTCAGCAGCCGCTTGGCTTCCTCGGGATCGAACTCAGATACGTTGTATACCCGCGCGTCCAGCCGGGAACCGAAGGAACCGGCGTGGAAGATGGAGCCGATGGGCTTGGAGAAGCCGAAATGTGGCCCGGCGGAAACGGAGGCCTTGTCTATCGCCAGGTTCAGGGCGCGCCGCACCCGGGCATCCAGCGTCGGGTGGCCTATGCAGACGTCGGGCGTGGTCCATTCAGGGATGCTGACGCCGTCCTTGTCCACCCGTCCAGCCGGCTTGGCCGCCTCGCGGAGGTGCAGAGGGCACCCGAAGGTCATTGTCAGCGAGCCGTTGGCCTGGGAGGTCTGGGTCCAGGTCTCGCCGCGGCCGGGATTCGCTCCCCGTATACCCAAGTCTTCGGACTTGTCCAGCTCTTTGGCCAATGCCCACGGCAGATTGTAGACAGCGTCCACCTGGTCGCTGGCCAGCAGGGCGAACCTGGCCACCGGTTCGGAAACCGTCAGGAATTCCATCCGGCCGAACTGGGGCTTGTGCCAGTGTTCGTAGTCGGCCCAGAAATCGTCCCAGCGGTCAAACAGGACCCGGTTATTGGGTTCCCACTCCGCGATGGAGAAGGGGCCGCCCCCAGCGGGATCTTCCAGGTAGGCGTCTGGGCCCTCCAGCAGCCGGTTGGGATTGCCGTACCAGTAAAAGTGGTGACCGTTGCCGCCCAGGAACCACATCCAGGTCGGCTTGCCACCATTGGTCTTGACAAATAGCTCTGTCGAGCTGACGACCTCAACATCGGCGACTAGCCCCTGCACCCTGGCGCTGTTCCACAATGGAGCGTCGTAACCGGCCTGTTCAACGAAATCGCCGCGGAAGCCGAACAGGTTGTCCGCGACTGCCTGAGCGTCCGCGGGCGAGCCATCCTGGAATCTGGCGTCCGGATGGAGCTGGAAAGTCAAGCCGTCCAGTGTTTGCTCGAAAGAAAGAGCCCAGGCAGGTGACAGCACGCCATTGGGGTCCTGCATCATCAGGCGCAGGTTGTAGTAGTCATGCATGAAGTTGGAACCGGTCAAGGCCCATGGGTTAAGGTCGCTGCTTCCCCAGCTGTCCATGGCAACCGTGAACTTCCCCACGTCGGCGGGGATGCCGTTTTCGCCGGCCTTGGGGTAAGCGTCGGGCCATGTCTTGTTGGCTTCCGCAACTGCCTCGGTGGGGGCCACGGTAGGAATAACCCGGGCTGTCGGCCTTGGAGTGGGGGTTGTCGTTCCCTGGGACGATGGTGCCTGGGTCGGGAGCGCCTCCGTCCGCGCGGGAGCGACGGTCGGCGCCAGAGTCGCCGTTGCCGCCGGAGCAGTCGCCGCTGGGGCCGCAGTGGGTGCCGGGCTTTCGGTGGTCTCCTCCTCGCTTCCGCAGGCGGCTACCAGGCCCAACATCAAAATTACCAAAAGCAAGGGCAAGGATAATTTCCAAAAAGGCAACGATTTCAAGGGAACCACTCCTCTGTAAAGGATTGCCAAGGAACCGCCGGAAGCACGAATTTTAGTAAACGGGACAAGGTATCATTTGGTGATTGGCTTGTCAACCAAGTACGCTCGGGGCAGGGCCTTTTCAAAGTCTCTTCCCGCCACCTCACGGTGAGCCTGTCGAACCATCGGTAGCTTGAAGGGGAATCCTTCGACAAGCCCAGGATGAGTGGATGTCAGCGAACAGAGCCACTTTGAAAAGGCCTGCTCGAGGGCCAGGACAATTGCAAAGTCAGGGAGCTTGGCCATAGGGGCGGGCGATGGTCTGTACGGGTCGGAAGGCGTAGGGTTGGGAACTGTTGCCAGGATAGTGGACTTTCGTATGCTGAGGTTGTTTAGAGTCGCGTCGCATTATCTTCGCACCGGGTCTTGTTCCACTGGTGTGGCGGGCATTTTTTACGCTAATATGTTCTTATGGCATCTGCCAAGAGAAAGAAGAATCAGTCCGGCTCCGCCCAAATGGGCGACTGGAAGTTCACCTATCAGGATCGCATCCGTTCCTTCCCTGATGTTGACCTCGGTGAGGGTAATGCCGCTCTGTCGGCCTATGCCGGGATCTTCGGCCATATTGAGCGCAGTCTCTTCGCCCGGTTCTGCGCTGGCGCGTCTCTGAACTCTCTGAAAAATGCGTACCTCGTTGAGTACCGGATACCGGCGAGGATGTTCAATTCTCTCAGGGTATCGCTGGAAGGGAAGATTTCGGCGGTCCGGGAGAGCATGGACCGCTATATTAAGAGCCTTGAAACTCGCATGAAGCGTGCTGAGACGCAGATTGCCCAGGCCATCGAGCGGGGTAGTCTCACTGTCGCGCATCAGAAGAAGCGGCGCCTGTCCATTCTGACTGTCCGCTTGGCCTCTGTTATTGCTGATAAGGCTTCAGGCCGGGTGAGGTTGTGCTTCGGGTCGAAGAAGTTGTGGCGTAAGCAGTACCACTTGGAGGCTAACGGGTACTCCAGTAATGAGGACTGGCTTGGCGATTGGCGGGCTGCCCGCAGCGATGAGTTCTTCGTCTTGGGGAGCAAGGATGAAACTGCTGGTTGCCAGTTGTGCGTGGCCACGGTGCAGGATGATGGCCGCATCACCCTGAGGCTCCGATTGCCGGACCATCTTGTTGCAAGGCATGGCAAGTACTTGGTGATGGAGGATCTCCACTTCCACAACGGTCACGCCCAGGTTTTGGCTGCCCTTCATAGTGAGGAAGGGCAGGCGATTTCCTACCGGTTCAAGCGTGATGGCAAGGGCTGGCGGGTGTTTGCCTCGGTGAGGCACCAGCCGGTGCCCGTGGTCACGAGCAGGCGTCTCGGCGCCATCGGCGTGGACGTGAATGCTGACCACCTGGCGGTGAGTGAGACCGATTATTCGGGCAACTGGCTGAGGTCCCTGACTGTGCCGTTGGTGACCTATGGGAAATCGCAGAAGCAGGCTGAGGCTCTCGTTGGTGACGCCGTAGCGCAGGTGGTTGCCCTAGCCCGTGCGGCGGGCAAGCCACTGGTGATTGAGAATCTGGATTTCTCCAAGAAGAAGGCTCAACTTGAAGGGGAGCATCCTGGACGCAGCCGGATGCTGTCGTCCTTTGCCTACGGTCGTATCAAGACTCACTTCCTCTCCCGGGGTTACCGTGAGGGAGTGGAGGTGGTTGAGGTCAACCCGGCCTACAGCTCGTTGATGGGCCGGGTGTTATTCATGGAACGGTACGGGCTCAGCGTGGATCAGGCCGCGGCCTTGGTGCTGGCCCGCCGTTTGCTCAACTGCTCCGAGGGCATTCCGGACCATGGGCTGTGTCCTGATGGTTACGGCGGACATGTCGCCTTCCGCGCACCCGTGAGGAAGCGCGTGAAGCACGTATGGGCGCTGTGGGGAATGCTCTGGGGGAAGTTGAGACCGGCTCTTGCAGAGCGGCGTCGGCGAGGCGCGCTGGTGAATACAGGTGTGCCTCCTCCGGTCCGGGCTGTTTCTCGGGGAGAGAGTGGTCCTGGCTGTGAGCAGATCGGGGTCTCCGGGTGGGAGTCCCGGACGGAGTCGCCTTGTGCTGTTGGGGCGGCGAGCGGATAGCTTCGGCTGTTCGCTTAGATCTGGTTGACGGTAGTCCTGTTACTAATCAACCATTTTTACAACGGTTGGCCATGAGCTGACATAGCGTCGGCATCATTTGTCAGTTACGGGCTTAAACTGAGCCAAAAATCACGGACTGGAATTGAGCCACCTCGATAACAAAGGCATCATCAGCGGAGACTCCGCGGAGGTGCCTGCAAGAGTGCTAAGAGGTGGAGACGTGAAAGAGATCTACGCGATGCACGGCCGGGGACACTCGGCCCGGGCCATTGCCAGGGAACTGGGTCTCGCCCGTAACACGGTGCTCAGGTATCTGAACTCTCCGGATTCGCTCGTCCCCAAACCGAGGCCGCCACGGGGATCGAAGCTGGACCCACACACCGAGTACATCGACCGGCGCTTGGCGCAGGGACGGCTGCGGCAGAAGATAGTCAACCTGGTGGACGAGCTCCACTGGCAGGCCGTCCGCTGGCTGACCAGCAGCTACAAGGCCATCCTGCTGCCGACCTTCGAGACTCAGGGCATGACTCGCCGTGCGGGACGGAGGATACGCAGCAAGACGGCGAGGATGATGCTGAGCTTCCGGCACTACGAGTTCAAACAGCGTTTGAAGTGGAAGGCCTGGCAACGGGGAGCCTTGGTGTTGGAGGTCAATGAGGCTTGCACCAGCAAGACCCAGAGCTGGGACGGTGGTGTTCACGACAAGTTGGGCGGCCGGACGGTAGTCCAGTATGAAAGCGGTTTCATCATGGACCGGGACATAAACGGCGCCCGCGGGATATTCCTGCGGGCTTTGGGAGATAGCCCCTTCCTGCGTGGGTTGCTCACGCAGGTTGCATCGCGGCCGACGGAGCCCTGTGCAATGTTGGTCAGCGTTTAACTATCGGTAGACGCTACTTCAGTGATATCAGGTTCCAGCCGGCGGCCAGGTCTTTCCCTTGGAATAATTCCGGTTTGCTTAGGTTGAGCCAGACTATGTCGCCGCTGCCGACCTCGGTCAGGTCGTTCAGTTCAACCAGCTCCTTGGAAAGCGAAGGGTCGAACAGACTCCATGACTGGGTGGCATTATCGTAGTGCCACACGGCCAATAGGACGCCGTCCCTGATGAGATACTTGAACACCTGGTCCGGCGGCCCGCTGAGAGGCGGGGGAGCCACTTTGATTGTGTGAGGAACGATGACCTCCGCTACTCGAATCAGCAGGGTCTTGTCGCCGAAATCGAGGTTGGGAACCAGCACGTCCGTCTCGAAGAAACCCTTTTCATCGGTGACAACACCGGACCTGTCGAGAACCTCGATGCCTTCGATACTCACCGTCTCCACCCGGGCCAAGGGCGGCAGGTTCTGAGCACGGATAGTCAAGCGCTCGCCGGGCGACACAAGCTCGGGAGACGTCGTGATGTTAACCCCGAGAACCAGGTGTCTCGCCTCTGCATCCACTGTCGAGGCAGTTTGAGTGGCATCAGGATCTGAGACGGCTCTGACCTGGTAGCTACTTCCGAGCCTGGCGGTCAGGGGCACCGTGAAAGTCAGTTCAAAATTTCCTTGGGCGTCCGCCAATGCGATATCCTCTCCGTATGGAGAGTGTTCAGGGCCATAGGTCAAAACCACCACCTCTCTGGCAATGAAGCCCCGGCCCGTTACCTTGAAGTCCGTGCCCCTCTGCCCCTCTGGTGGATCGAGGGTAAGAGTTGCATCGGCAATAGTTAGCGTCCCCTGCCCGACGGTGCCGTCATGGCCCTCTACGTGAACATCATTGCTGCCGTCGGCGATATCCACTGGGACGGTAACCGTAAAAGCGAAGTCGCCTTCGCTGCCAAGCTGCATCTGGGAATGGTCTTCAACTACCCTTATTCCTCCGATGGAGACCGAAACAATGTGGTTGCCTCCACCTCTGGTACGGGAGAAACCGGACCCGGTGATGGTGACCTGCTGACCCCGTGCCGCCGTTGACGGTGACAACACCAGTTCCTGATGTGCCACCCGCACAGTCTCATTGGCGATGGCGGACGCGCCGGTCCTGATTCTGGCCGTAACGCTACTGCTGACCCGCGCTCCTCTTTCCGAAATATCCTCACACCAAGGCCGGTCAGCAATTGCTTCTCCGAGTTCGTCAATATGCTCCAGCTGCGAGTGTCCATAGAGCGAGACGGTCTGGTCACCAGGCGGAACGGCGGGCGGCACTATCACTGTCAGCGAAACAACGTCCCGGCCGTCAGCCCAGTACACCCCGGTGTATTCGAAGCAATTCTCGTACTGCCTTACTGGTGTAACGTACGCCTGCTGCCCCGCGATGGCGACGGCCGCCACCTCCTGGTCTCTGTCCCGCCAGTCCGATAGGGTGATTCTCAACGGCGAGCCGACTCTGGCCAAACCCGGCTCAAAGGTCATCGCGCTGCTAATAACGAATACAAGAGCTTCCCCCTTTCCTTCACTGTCCTTGGTCCTCACCGTGTAAGTAAGATCGCCCGGGGCCCCGCCTGTGGTCAGGGTGACCGTGAATGCTCCGTTTCTGGTCGCGACGGAAGCAAGAGTCTCTCCGGCGTCTATCACATTGTCATCACCTTCAAATATCGTAACGGTGCCCCGGGCGTAACCCCTGCCCGTCAGACTGATCTGAGTCCCCCGCGGCCCTGCCACCGGGGCAATGGTGGTGGTTATCCTTCTGCTGATTACTGCTGTGATTTCGTCGGGCAAGTCTCCATCGGCGGACGACGAGACCCTGATTACCCTGTTGCCGTCAGAGGAAGGGTTTCTGATTCCTGCAAGGTTGCTGAAGACGATGGTGAATTCACCCTCCGGTATCTCTTTGGGACTGGTTCCTGCAGGAACGATCAAGGCGACCCTTGCCCCTTGCACCAGCACCTCCGATGGATTGAAGGAACTCCGGCCGTCGGGCTGTATCGTGACCCTGGTGTTGGTAATGTTGGACGGCACCGTGAATTCCGAATCGGCTGAGGAGCCGGAGAAGTCCACCAGGATTTCTTCCGAGCTGCCAATGTTGGCTTCCGCGTACGTTACCAGCTCGACCCGTACCCTCGCGCTGGGAACGGAAGAACTGACCGGGTTCTTGACCACCACTATGTTCCGCTCATCGTCCACGAACTTCGCCTTTGGCTGTTCGGGTTCTCTGTCAACGATAGTGACTGTGACCGGGTATCCATCTTCCGGGTCTTCGAACCCCTGGGGAATCTCCGGGGTCAATATCCCGGTCCCTTCTTCGATTGTGATAACCAAGTCTTCGTTTGCGCCATGTGTGATGGCGGGGGAAGTGGGAATGGTTAAAATCAGCCTGTCCCCAATAACATCAACCCGTTCCGGATTTACAGGGTCAGTAGTGTCTTCGTCATGCTCGCTGCCTAAAATCCTGATGCGCTCTCGTTCCAGCGCAGTGTCGAACCCGGCCTGCGACAAGTCGAATCCCGGCAAAGTGATTTCAATCTGGTCCCCCGCGTCGAAATATCCGGTCCGGTCTCCGGGAGGAACGTACACGTAGAACTTCAGTTCCCGGTCTCTTCCTGCATCCACCTCGACCACCTTTTGCCCTCGCGGCGCAAGCGGCGGCTCCGTCAGCGCGACCTGCACTGTCGTCTGGATTACCGGTATCCCATGGTCCGGCAATCGTACCGTCAGTTCCGTACCGGTCGGCTGACCTTTGTCTTGCCCTTCTTCGCAGGGCATTCCAGCCGTGCCCTCATTGATCAGGAGTTCATCGTAGTCATAGAGGGACACGGTCTGCGTCCCCGGGAGTAAACCTTCGGGCACCGACACCTCAAATGACCATACGCGATCTTCTGCCAAGTAACGGCCGGTATAGTCGACACAGTTTTGATACTCTATTGCTTCCGTGATGTGGGCATCCTCTCCCCCGATGCGTACGGCGGCTACTCCCATATTCGTATCCGGCCAACCGATGATGGTAATTCTCAGCGTTGACCCGACTATCGCTGTGGGCGGCTCAATGGACAAGGTGTGCCCCGTAATGCGGAATGTAGCATTATCAACCACACCTTCGCTGTCCTTGGTCCAGATGGTGTAAGTAGTACTGCTCGAACTGGCCCGGACCGGCAGATTCCTTGCCGTAAATGCGCCGTTACTGGTTGTGGCGGTATCCAGCACTTGCGCGCCATCATCGGAAGGGTCCCGGTCAAAAATGGTTACGGTGCCCTTGGCGTAGCCTTTCCCCATAAGCGTCAATCTTTCAGTGCGCTGCCCTTCCGATGGAGTGAGTGTCGTCGTCCTTCGTATCACCACCTTTATCTCATCTTTCTGAGCGGGTGTTTCCCCTTCGGACAATACGGTAATGACGCGTCTGCCCTCGTAGTTCGGGTTGGCGTAGTAGGGGTTCCTGATGCCGGCCGATGATTTGAAGGTGATCGTGTATTCTCCCGGCGTCACCTCCGATGGAATGGTCAGAACTACCTGTGTGCCTTCCACCTGAATGTGCGAAGGGAAGATGTTGGCGTTGTCATCTCTTACTATCACCCTGGCATTGGTAGTGGTCGGGCTGGCGGGAGTGGTGATGCTGCTTGGAAGGATGAACCCCGAGTCTGCAGTAGGGCCGGAAAAGTCCACAGTAATCGTGCCGTTCGCAGGAATCGCTTGGTTGGATTCCACAGTGAGCTGGACCGCCACGACAACGCCGGGTTCGGTGGAGCTTATGGCGGCATGTCGAACCTGCTCGTGGTTGGTGTCGGCTCCTCCGCAGAGATGACCTTCCAGGTCCTCATGCACATCGGCGACATCACTGTCGGTATGGCACCCGTCTCCCTCCACTTCCGCCGCAAACGCAAAAACCACGGCCAACAGCGCCACGAGGAGAACTGTCGCCGAGAGGAGTGTGATCGATGGGGAACAGCCGGTTCGCAGGCTCATTTAGCTACTCGCTTCTCTCATTGGAGCTTCGAAAGGTGAGAATCTACACGGATTCATGACCATGACGGCTCTCCGTATGTGCTGCCAAAATCAACCACCATCAACGAAGCTTTTCCTGAGTAATCCAGCGGTTGCAACCGGCTCTGATTGGTCGATGTCGGAGCAGCAGTTTATCCATTTTGGTCCGGCGGTAGGGGCTTTTCTCGATTGCCATTCCGCTGTTGACGATATCTTCACGCGGTGATAGAAGCAAAAAAATGGCTGGGGCGACGTCGCTGGAACGACGCCGCACACCAACCCAGCCCAGAAGGTGGCTACGCACCTGCCGGGTCGGCCAATGTGGCACAGAGCCGCTGTGGCGTACCCATCATAGTGTGACCACCTCCGGCCAGTAAACGGGCCGGAGGTTTTTCCATGGCCATCGCTACTCCCACATACGAGTTCCGGGGCAGCGAGTCCGCCTGCGCCAGGTAGGAGATGCAGATACTCCGCGGTCAAGTCTGCGGCGAGTGCCGGAGGAAGGATTTGCCGCGCTCTGGCAGTTAAAGGCTTCGGGCCGGAGGAGCAGGGCAGGAATTCCTCTGCTTCCTCCTGTGGCGAGGGAAACGGCAGGCACAGTCCCACCGGGAACGTCGCGCACGCAACTCCCTCTCATTCAATCCTGCCGGCACATCTGCTCCGCACAGCCGATTTTTGGGCGGCTGTTTGTCCGGCGATCGCTCCCGCCGGACCCTAGCTTCCACCGGTCTATCTCCCTCCCGTCCATCACCAACTCCTCGAAGCACAGCCCCTCGGTCATCGCCTCCGTCAGCAGTTAGGCTGGGGAAGTCAGGTGTTCAAACAAGTCGGACATCAGGTAGCAGCGAGTGCCACAGTGCGGCTTCCGTGCTGACATCGGTTCGCTGGCAGGCTCCCACTTCCTCAGATGTCCCGGTGAGCCTCGAGAATCCAGGCTGGTGCAGACATAGAATCGGTAGCCCCGCGCCTTTCACTCTATTTTTTGGTGGATTTCTTAGAAATTCACCAAGTAATGCAGCCGTAACACTTGACAGTCTATCATCGGCAGGCTGGAATGGAGCCAGATACTTTTGACGCGACAGGAGGACGCCGCTAATGAAGTTATAAGGCCTATGCCAGGAGCGGGACATCATCGTAATGCTGATGGATGCTGCGAATGAGTTCGTATCTCCAGACTCGGACATAATCTCAATGAAGCAGACCGACTGGGGGGAGTCTATGTAGTAGCTCACTGAAATAATTATGCAAAGCATTCATAACATAGAGGGTGGAGTGATGATTGAAGGGCTTTGAATGCTAGGTACGCACCACCGGGGACCAACGTAAAACTCATACACTAAGGACGGTGCAAATTGGTTGCAAAAACAAGGAGACCATTACTCACGAGTTGGGGGGTGCTCATGCTCCTGGGGGTTGCCCTGGGAGTTCTGCTGCTCATGATCCAGCCCGTCAGGGCGCAGACTCCGACCGACGGATGCGTGGACACGGGTCTGGGAGCGGATAGGAAAGGAATTTGTAACTTCTCTCCCGCAGAGAATGACCCGAGCCAGGTGGGCAGACTGACAACGAGAGAGTACGACCAAAGGCAAGTCGTGAGGGTCTGGGAATTGGTGCGGGACGATACCGATTTCCCCGATCATGGCGACTTCCGGATCGACCGCAAGTCGGGCGTGCTGACCTTCAAGGTTACGCCTGACTATGAGAATCCCCGATCGTCGGTTAGCACCGGAACCCTTGCGGACAGGAATGTCTACAAGGTAAAGGCAAAGCTCGGCGATGGCGAGAAGTTCGTATATACGGAGGTCACGGTCCGGGTTGCAGGCGTGGAAGAGGCTGAGACTTTGACTCTGTCAGCCCGCCAGCCCGAGGTCGGGGTAAAACTTACGGCCACCTTGGCTGGTGGTGACATCAGAGGACTGCGAACCCCGGACTGGCAGTGGCAGGTTGAGAACGACAGCGGCGGCTTCGCAGACATTGAAGACGCAGTGAATCGTAGCTACACGCCGCGAGCCGGGGACGTAGGGAAGAAACTGCGGGCCTACGTGTCGTACCAGGACTCGCACGATGATGACATTACCAAACTTGGTGACGGTGACCAGTTTATAGTGGGAACAGGGGTTACCGAATTCGCCGTGCGGGCGAAGCCTGCCAGCAACGTTGCTCCCATGTTCCGGGAGAATGATGAGGACACTGCGGGCACTGTGGACCCCCTGCTAACCAGCAGGCGGATAGAGGAGAACAGCCCGCCCGGCATGAAGGTCGGGCCACCAGTGTTCGCTACCGACAATAACCATCTAGCATGGGACCATGCGGATGACCCCGGTGGCCCGCGCGACGTTTTGACCTACTCGCTGAGTGATGGCGATGCAACAACTACCGCGGATGGCGCCACCGCAGACGATGGACTCTTCTCCATCGACCAGAAAACCGGCCAGATTATGACCAAGGCGGCACTGAACAAGGAAGTTGGTCTCACGGACCGGGACGATACGGCCGACGGCGTTCAGTTGCAGGTTACGGCCATAGCAACGGACCCGTCCGGCGAGACCGGTATGGTCAGGGTGGACATCCACGTGCTTGACGTGGACGAGGTCCCGGAGGTAACGGGCCCGGCCGCGTTGACGATGTTCGAGAATGCGACTGATTTGCTTCTGGATCAAGACCCTACCACGGACACCGCTAATGATGCTTTGTACATGGCAGCCGACAACGATCTGGACGACGACACAGCCCCGCCAGCCGGGGATATCCAGTGGGAGCTGAGAGGTGATGACGCCGACAAGTTCCAGTTTGTCGGGGGGGACGGCACTTACACAGACTCCACTGCCATAACCCCCGCAGACTTGACAGCGACTCCCCCAACATTTGCCTCAGCGGCGTCTCCGCAGCTTCGATTCAGGAGCGCGCCCGACCTCGAGAATCCGACAGATGAAGGCGGGACTCCAGGGGATAACGTCTACGAAATCACGGTGGTCGCTTGGGATGAGGACTGGGAGATTGGGAGCAGGGAAGTCACTATCCGGGTAGCCAACTCGGATGACCCGGGGATGATAACCCTGTCGCATATAACGCCGCAGGTTGGCACACCGATCACGGCCACTTTGAACGACCCCGACGGCGTATCGACAACAATCACTTGGACATGGGAATCGCCGTCTGGCACACCGGCTACGGGCACTGTCAAATCTTCGGGCATGACTTCCACCTACACCCCGGTAGCCGCTGATACTGGTACGCTGACCGTCACGGCGACGTACATAGACAACGGAGGCACCGAGTATGGCACCGGTGCTGGACAGACAACTCCGCCTACTGCTACATCGGCAAATTCTGGGCGGGCGGCTCCTCTTGGCAGTAATCAAGCTCCCAAGTTCTATGCGGATGGCGTTGAGTTGACGACCGACACCAACCGCGTGGCAGAGAACGAAGTCTCGACCTTAGAAAGGTTCGTACTGGAAAACCAAACCAGGAACGTCACGTTGTCGGAGGAGGATGCGCGGGTTTATGACAGCACCGCCTCTCCTGACCCCACGGTAGCCGGCGTAGTGAACGTCTATGACACCCGGGACGACACTGCCGACGACACTGACAATCCCACCGCCGACGGCGCTACCGGCAATGAAAATTTGCATTACAGCCTGAGCGGGTCTGACGCCAAGTACTTCGAGATCCCACAGGCGAACGACACCGCTGCAACTCCGCCAGAAACGCGCGGTGTGATCAAGACCAAGGGGCCGCTGGACTTCGAGGCCCGGAGCAGCTACACGGTCACGCTCACAGCCACCGACCCGGGCGGCATGACAGACACGGTTACCGTGACCATTCGCGTGCTCGACGTGCCGGAGATAGAGGGGCTGGAAGAACGCATACGGGTCGATGAGAACACAAAGGTCATATCCAATCCCTCAGCCAAGGACCCCCCCGACGTCTCTCTGGGCGGCTTGAAGTGGTCACTTTTGACCACCGACGAAGCCCAGACTGTCCCTGTGCACAACAGGGTCGACGCTCGGAGCATCGACTGTCAGGCTGACTCGACCAATGAAGACCTGTGTGATGATTTCCGGTTCTCCAACTTCAACAGCGCCAATACCACGCTCCTGTTCGCTATCGGCACCGGCGAGAAGCACGATGCGCCCAATTTCGAGAAGCCTGCAGACGTGGGCGGTGCTAATGAGGAGAATGACAACGTCTACAAGATCGTGGTGAGGGTTGCCTTCGCCAACCTGAGGTCGCAGCAAGGTGACCCTGTTCCGGCCAACCACCCCAATCCGCAAGCCGACGAAAGGGAAGACAGAGTGGTATGGATCAGGGTGGACGATGTAGACGAAGACCCCAATTTCACCGATGATGCCTCCCCCCGGCTGGTAGCTGAGAACACCGACGACGCCCTGCCCGCTGTCGCGATAAACAGGCGCGTTCTTGGCACCGTGACGGCAATGGATCCTGAATACGGGTACATGGCCGGCTCCCAATACAACAAGAAGCTGGTCTACAGCCTCGATGCCGGGGATTACGACAATCTGTTCCAGATAGTCCCGTCCACCGGCGAGATTCTGACCCGGAGCAGGCTGAACTATGAGGCCCTGACTGAATTGACGGAAATGGGCCCCTCTGGCGGCCAACATCGGATAATCACCGGGCCGATGGTTACGGCTACCGACTCCGCCATGCCAATGGGCAACTCGGACGATATAGGCGCCAACATACGCGTCAACGACGTAAACGAGACACCAATACCCTTGACCATGTCTGTGCAGACTGGAACAACTGAGGTCAGCCAATACCCCGAGAACCGGGAAGACACCACCGTGGGCACCTACCGTGTCTCCGGCGGCAACACCGACACTATGGGCACGGTAGAGTGGAGCCTGGAAGGCGCTGACGCCGACGACTTCAGCATCGACGGTGGCGTAGTGGCCTTCGATGGAACCCCGGACTACGAGAACCCCACGGACCGGGACGAAGACCCGAATACGGCGGGCGACCAAGGTAAAGGCGACAACGCCTACCAGGTAACCGTCAAGGCCACCCTCGGGAACCAAGAGGTAACGAGGGATGTCACCGTCACGGTCACCAACGTGGACGAACTCGGCACGCTGTCAGGCGACACAACGGCAAGCTACGCCGAGAACGCCGAGGGCGAGGACGCCCTGATGCTGGGCACCTACATGGTGAGCAATCAGCCCGCTGATACCACGGTAATGTGGAGCATCGAAGCTGATGATGAGGCTGTAAAAGCCCTCTTCACGCTCGCTGAGGTCGAGGATTCGGACATGAGCAGGACGCTCAACTTCGCGTCCGCCCCCGACTTCGAGACTTCGCCCGGCGAACCCCTGAGCGATGACCCCAACACCAAGATGTACATGGTCACCGTCAAGGCCGAGAACGGCGGCGAGACGTCCCCGGTGGAAGTCGCCGTAACCTTCACCAACACCGATGAACCCGGCTCAGTGGCCATCACGCCGACGGCGCAGCCCCAGCCCGGCATCACCGAGCTGACCGCTACGCTGACCGACGACGACGTTACGGACATGAGCACCGTCGCCTGGCAATGGTCCAAGTCCATGACCATGGGCGGCGAGTTCATGGCCATCACCGAGGCCACGATGTACAAGTACACCCCCGTCGAGGCCGACGGCGGCTACTACCTGCGTGCCACGGCGACGTACAACGACGGCCACGGCGACAAGACCGAGATGGCCACCACGGCCAGCGCGGTCAACCGTGCCCCGGCGTTCTCCGACGAGTCCTACGCTGCGATGGTCGCTGAGAACTCGGCAGGCGGGACCACCGTCGCCGAGGACATCATGGCCACCGATGCTGACGACGACACGCTGCGCTACTCCCTGAGCGGAGAGGGTAGCGGCAACTTCGCCATCGGCAGCGACGGCGCGGTCAGTGTGGCCGAGGGCGCGTCCCTGGACTACGAGACCACCATGTCGTACAGCCTGA
Organism: Dehalococcoidia bacterium; assembly: GCA_965204805.1. Lineage (GTDB taxonomy): Bacteria > Chloroflexota > Dehalococcoidia > Lucifugimonadales > UBA3495 > VXOI01. The sequence continues at coordinate 71,076 of CBDBFI010000002.1, read as the reverse complement.
CCGCCGGAGTGTCCGACGGCGCACTGTCCGATACCGCCACGCTGGAGATCACGGTCACCGATGTTAACGATGCACCGGTGTTTGCCCAGGATATGGCGACCCTCAGCATCGCTGAGAACTCGGACGCCGGCATGAGCATCGGCGACCCGGTAACGGCCACGGACGAAGATGCGGGAGACACGCTGACCTACTCCCTGGGTGGGACGGATGCCGCGTCCTTTAGCATCGTGGCGTCCTCAGGTCAGTTGCAGACCAAGGCAGCTCTGGACCACGAGACCAAGGACAGTTACTCGGTCATGGTCACCGCCACCGACGCAGGCGGACTCACCGACACCATCGACGTGACCATCACGGTCACTGACGTGGAGCCTGAGAACTTCGCACCGGTGTTTGCCCAGGATATGGCGATCCTCAGCGTCGCTGAGAACACGGCTGCTGGCATGAACATCGGCGACCCGGTAACGGCCACGGACGAAGATGCGGGAGACACTCTGACCTACTCCCTGGGTGGGACGGATGCCGCGTCCTTTAGCATCGTGGCGTCCTCAGGTCAGTTGCAGACCAAGGCAGCTCTGGACCACGAGACCAAGGACAGTTACTCGGTCATGGTCACCGCCACCGACAACTCCGGCAAGCCCAACAACACTGATTCCATCGACGTGACCATCAACGTCACCAACGTGGACGAGGATGGTACGCCGCTGGAGCTGTCCGAGACGAGCCCGACGGTCGGAGATACTGTGACCGCCACGCTGACGGACCCGGATGGGGTCGTAAGCGTGCAAGACTGGCAGTGGTCCAGGTCCACGACCATAGACGGCACCTTCACGCACATCACCGAGGAGACGGCGACCTACACTCCGACGGATGATGACGTGGGCTACTACCTGAAGGTAGTGGCGAAGTACACCGACGGCCACGGGCCGGACAAGGAAAAGGAAGCAATGACCGGCAAGGTCAGCGCGGTTCCAAACCCGATCCTGGTCAAGTTCGACACCAACAAGAACGGCAGGATTGACAGGAGCGAGGCCATCGCGGCACTCCGCAGCTACCGGGCTGGTGAGATAACCCGTACCGAAGCGATAGCGGTGCTCCGGCTCTACCGCGGCAGCTAAAGTCAAGGAACTCACCAAGCTTTACGAATAGGAGCGAAGTTTATGTAGCAGCGGAGCGGTCAAGCCTGAGCGGGCCGGGTCAACCGGCCCGCCCAGATCAACCGGCGGACACTTTCATACCCTTGAGAGGTTAGAAACATGAATAAACAACTGACAATGAAGGCCGGAGCGGGTATGTTCGCTGCCCTGGCCCTCGCGGTGGCACTGGCTATATGGGCCTTTGGCACCTACCTGCCCGTTGGGGCCCAGACAGTCAGCACCAACGTCAGCAGAAGCTTCAGCGCGGCGCAGGTGGTGGCTGGCGGGACTGTGGATGTTACGATCGAATTTAGCGGCGGCCCCCTTGACCTTGCGACGGTCACGGAGACTCTGCCTGCTGGATGGTCTTACCAATCCGTAGTCGCACCGTCCGACCTTGTGGTCACGGTGAGCGGGCAGAACATCACATTTGAGATGCTCGGCGGAGAGCTAGCTACCTACAAAGTTATGGCGCCCAGTGCGGCCGGCAGGGGCACGTTCTCCGGCACGGTTGCGGAGCAGGCAGGTGCCTCCGTAGGTGGCGACGCCACGGTAACCGTGGTCCCCGTGGGCACGACGCCCGAAGAACCTGATATGGTCGAGCTCAGCAGCTACAAGGCCGGCGCTGATGTGTCGATTACTATCAGCGCCATGGCCGACGAGTCTATCCGCGGCGGGACAGACATCGAGGTGACTCTGGAAGATTTCGGGATACCTTCCTCCATTGACGATAGCGATGTCATCCTTGACGGCGGCGCGGGTTCCTATTACGGGAATCCGGAAGACGTTTCCGTCAGCGGCTCCACCATTACCCTCACCCTGCCGACCAGGGTTACCGGGACAAATGAAGAAGCTGTAATATCCGGCTCTTACAGCATCCGGTTCAAGAGTTCCGCTGGCCTGAGCAACCCGACTTCGGCAGGAGACAAGGACATCACGGTATCGGATGAAGATGACGATAACGAAACGTCAACCGTCACCATAGTCCAGACTGCCTCGGTCAAACCCACGTTCGTGACCCGCGGCGGCGACGCCACGGTTACCGCGAAGGGTCTGCGCGACGGCACGACCACTGTCTACCTCGTTGATGAGGACGGCGACCGCGGCGCGGCGCTGGGCAGCGGCACAGCCGATGACGGCGTGGTCGAAATCGTGATAGACACCAGCGACCTTGAGGCTGGCGCAACCCGCGATGGGGACAGTGACGTGGGCGAGAACACCCTTCGCGTCATAGACTCCAATGACGGCCGAGTCAGCGGTGATTTCATGGTGGGGATCAAGCCCACCGTTAAGCTGGGCTCTGCGACAGCCAAGCGGTCTGCCGACCTGGAAATCTCGGTTTCCGACTGGTACTACGGCGACATCAACGGGGTTACTATCGCCGGCATATCTGTCGGGTCAGTCGACGAGGACGTGGCCAACAACAAGGCGAAGTTCAAGGTAACCGTGCCTGGCAACGTGCGCACCGGCGATCAGGAAGTGAAGGTCACCGGCGCCAACCCCGACAACCTGAAGACCCACTCCGCTACTGCCACGGTAAACATCATTGTCCTGGCCTTGGACGTTTCCCCGTCCGAGGTGGTTCCCGGCCACCGGGTGACCATCAGCGGCTCCGGCTTCGCCAGCAACACAGACGTGGACAGCATCAGCATTGGCGGAGTGGACATTGATGTCCCCGACGACGCTGATTCCACTTCCTCCGGCAAGGTCTCGGTCACGGTGTCCGTGCCGCTGACCGTCGGCGACGGGGACAAGGCCGTTAAACTGACGGTCGGCACCAGGACCGGTGAAGGCGAGATAACGGTCCCCGAGCCGTCCATCGAGCTTAGCCCCTCCGAGAGCGTACCCGGCAGCGTCATCAGCGTAAGGGGCTCCGGCTTTGCCGCCGACGGGCGGGTCGAAGTCAGATTCGATGGTGATGTTGAGGAAGTTGGCCGCGCCGATGGCAGCGGCGACCTCCACATCAGGCTGGAGATTCCGTCGGGAGCTGGCGTTGACGCCACCAACGAGGTGATGGTCGACGTCCGCAGCGATGACCTGGTGGATGCGGGGAAGACCATCAGGGCCACCGCGGACCACAAGACCCCCGGGTCGATGATTGAGGTCCCTCAGGCTGCCCAGGTGGGCACTCTGGCGACCATCTCTGGGACGAACTTCGAGCCGTTCAGGGCCTTGACGGTGACTATCGGCGGTACTGACGCCACGCCGACCAACGCTGAGACCGACAAGAACGGCAGCTTCTCCCTTGAAGCCCGGGTTCCGCGCCTGAGTTCTGGCAGCCACACCATTACCGTCAAGGACAGTGCTGACAACAGCGTCACGGAGACGTTCAGGGTGCTTCACACTCCGATAGTCTCCACCCCAGACGAGGTCTTCGCGGATCTCATCGACGCTGAAATCCTGACCGTAGTCTGGCGCTACGACAACCCCAGCGGCACCTGGGCCTCCTACGCCCCAGACGCTCCTGCCGAGGTGAATGACCTGACCGGAGTCTCCAGTGGAGACATCGTCTGGGTGCAGACCTCTGCGGACTACGAATTCCAGGGCAGTTCTTACCTGGCAGGTTGGAACCTCTACGCTCTGGAGTAAACCTGGGACGACATGTAGACGGCCGGTTGTCCCGGCCGTTTCCAACCGGCAATAACGGGGCGGGCTCTGCTGCCCGCCCCACAAACTCAGAGATTATTGAGGAGGAACGGATGAACAAGACCAGATTCCTGGCCTTGTTGAGCGTCCTGGCCCTGCTTGCGGCCTTGCCGCTGGCCACGGTCCTGGCTCAGCAGCCGGTCCCGCCCCAGAAGTTTTATGGCATGGTGATGGTCGACGGCGAGGCGCCCCCCGAGGGCACCATGGTCGTCGCCACCGTCATGGTCATGAAAGAGGGCGAGGACGGGGAGATGATGGAAGAAACTGTCAAGATTGGCGACGCCATGACCGACGCCATGGGCAACTACGTCCTGACCACCATGGGCAGCGCTGCCTACATCGGCAAGGATGTGATGTTCATGGTCGGTGAGGCCGACGCCATGCCCGCCATGATGGGCGAAGACGGCGAGATGATGATGGATGACGCCATCATGTACATGCAGGGCGCGCGCACCAAGCTCGACCTGACCGCCGGCTCGATGATGGGCCCGACCAGGCCCGGCACCCCCGGAACCGGAACCGTCGGAATGCGTGGCCCCGCTGGCCCCACCGGCCCCGCTGGCGCTGCCGGTGAACAGGGCCCCCAAGGTGAACAGGGCCCTGCCGGCGCTCGTGGCGCCCAGGGTCCCGCCGGCCCTGCCGGTCCTGCCGGTGATCAGGGTCCTGCCGGTCCTGCTGGCCCCGCTGGCGCAGCAGGCTCTGACGGAGCTGACGGCGACAGCGGCCACACCGGCGCCCAGGGTCCCGCTGGCGCCCAGGGTCCCGCTGGCCCCGCTGGCGCTATGGGCCCCGCTGGTCCTGCCGGTCCCGCTGGAGCAGCCGGAGCTGACGGCGGCGGCGGAGCGCTCGCCGTCGTCGCACTGATCATCGCCATAGTCGGCGTGGTCGCTGCAGGCGGAGCGTTCATCGCAGGCCGCCGCGCCTAGACAACCACACAGGTTACAAAAACGGAACCCACTGAGAGGGGTGTCCTGAAAGGACATCCCTCTCGTTATGCTAGACTGCGGGAAGCTTCTTGATTTTGAGTCCTATAGACAGGTTCCAGTGAGTTCCAGAAGCGGCCTCGAGAAGACGTTCTCGATTAAAGGAATCGACCGGGAGCTGCATCCCCGTTCGGTTCGTCTTTGAGGTGCGATGTCGACGAGGTCAAGACTGGGATATTCATCCAGACTTTGGGAGATTCACCCGAACCGCGATACTGACGCAGAGCGCATCAGCGGCCAACTTATACCATTGGTCAAAGAAAAAGGACCCGGTTGATTCAGCGATGCCCAGCAATTACTGGAAGAGACAGGAAAAGCTGTGGTTTCCGGTGCTCAGAGACTCGGGCTTTGGCAGCCCCAACCTGCTAACGCGGCTGCGAGAGAAGTTGCCGACCGACCTCCGGCCAGTGGAAGGCATACACGCATTGGGTATCCAGGACGGCAAACGGTCTCTCTTCGCCCTGCGTAGCCTGAACCATGAACCGGACGATTACTGGCGGCGGGTGTACCAGCGCCAGGTCTCCTTCGGCTTCTCGCGTAGCCGGGGAACGCCTGCCGAATGGAACGAGTTCTTCGGCCATGGGCTGGGAACCCGATACTACGGCTACGGCTGGCGAGCGGAGGAAGAGGACACCCTGGACGTGTGGGCCATTATCGACGTTAAAGTGTTGAGCCGGCTTGGGGGGAAGGGCGTGTCGGCGTCCGCCGGGAAAGCGCGACACGGACGGGCGCAGTCGTTCATGGCCTACGACCTGCGGCAGTTGTGCGAGGCCGCTAGGCCTGCGGAGCTGGTGCCGTACTACTCACCGGGGCATCCGGCCATGAGCGGAGTGGCATCCGCCCACGAGTCCTAATACTACAGCCGCAGTTGGTCTCCTAATGCGTGTGGGCATTCAAGTCCAACACGCAGTCATCGATGCCGCTCCGCGAGGGGCGGCGTTGTTGTTCGCGGGTGGTCCGGGCCGGTTTCACCAATGGCGTGGCCGTTGGCCAGAACCTTGCGGTTAGGGAGGCGACCATCAGCCGGACAACGTAGACGTGGTTCTCATGCCTCAACATCGAGGACGGGACGGCCCTCGCCGATGATGGATTCCTTCGCCATCGGGGGGTGGTGGAGGACCTTAATGTAGCAGCGAAGCTGCACAACTAAAGGCTGTCGGGGGCCATAATGGATGCAGGCATGTCAGGCTTCCTCACGAAGCTGGATTACAAGTGCCTGTGGTACGGGGCGGAGTACGTGAGCGCGGACCGGTGGTTGGCATCGTCGAGACTGTGTTCTCACTGTCGCTGGAAAAACAGCGGCCGGAGGCTCTCGGATAGAGAGTGGCGGTGTGGAAACTGCGGAGCACTGAATGGCTGCGACGCCAACGCGTCAGTGAACTTGGAGAATTGGCCAGGTGTCAGCTTCCCGGTGTCAGGCGTGGAGACCGTGTAAGATCAGCGGTGGCCTGTGAAGCGTCGATTGAATCTGAGGATATTTGTGCCGTCCCGACAAAACTGGAGTATCAGATTGCATCAGATTCTGCATAGGGGCGACGTCAGCAAATGCAGGGGCAAGCATGGCAGGCAACAGATGATTACAGTTTCTTACGCATTGCTATAGATCGCCTGGAACCAATACACACTACCGGGTGGTGCCCCCTGAACGACACTGTTCCAATGAGGTTTCTCACGGAGTGTGGCCATGTTCTGAGGCTGGGCCTGCCCGCATGCAAAATCCGGGCGTTCCTTGTCACTGTGGCGAGGCAATACGGCGGTTGGTCTTGCGGACGGCGCCATTCATCGCCGCTTATAAATCCGCTTTTAGCGAGTCACCCTGGCAATTGGGGCTGCGGTCTGTCCGCGTTATCAATCAGGTCATCATCGGGGCCCTCCGGTTTTCCATAAGCCAGACGAAGAGCAACATCGCCAGATGTATTCCACACCTGCCGAAGGTCGTCATCAATGAGTTCTATAACCGCGGGACGGACGCCTGAATTCCTGCCTATGTCAGGATAGAGTTTCCAAGAATCCTTCCTGACGTCCTCGACTCTGCGCTCTTCGAAATGCCAGGAGTACCAAGCGTTCAGCATCTCCTGAAAGTTGGCCAAGTCAGAAAGAGAGCCTCCGACCGTTGACATCTGAACCTTGATGAGATGAATTTCACTGGGGTGCCTTTCTACCGTGGCGAATCTCCGAGACCTGCCTAAGGCTCGGAGGGCTGTATCACGAAGAGAGGAGGTCGTAATGCCAACCCAAGTGAGAGAATCAACATGGCCCATCCGGTAGTCGGCTTTACGCCACAATCTTTCTTCAATCGTTGCGGCGCCCGTCCGCATTCCCACCAGCAACTGGGCCAATTCATCATTGACCTGGCCGCTGCCGCTGGATGCCGCCGACAGGAAACCGTCGTCTGTGGCCACGACGTCCTGGAGCTTGCTGGCAATGGCATTGGTCAGCATGTCTTCCAGTTCCAGAACCTCAATCCGTTCCGGGCCATAGATCTGCCTGCCTGCCAACGATTCATGCACAGATTGGCAAATATCAAGTAGATCAGTTTCGTTCAACCGAAGCCGGTTGAGAATGCGGCCGGCTGTTTCCTGGGCTTGAACGCCCGAGACCAAGTTCCTGACCGTAGGGTCCGCACTGTCGAAGGTCCAGCTTTCGGGGTCAGTCAGTTCGCTGGACCTTCTGCCTCCTCCCATATACTCCCGGCGAAATTGGCTTACTGATTCGGTCCAAGCGGAAGAATAGTCGCCGATTTCTTCCACAAGCTTGGCGATCACTTCCCCGGCGTTGTGAAGACAGAGGACGGCAAGCCATTCGTCGTTTTCCTGCTGCCAGCGGCGCAAACGCCTGCGCCGCGCATTCAGACTCCCGTCCGGTTCGCTGAGGGCAGGTTCGGAAACAGCAGGTGTGTTCCTATGCACCACGCGGTCATACAACGAGATCCAGCGGCGCACCGGAGGTTCCTGGTCCGGAGACATTATCAGGTTCTCCAGGAACATAGCCTGCAAGCGATAGGAGACTCCCGCTTGCAACTCTTTCCTCTTGGCATCCGCTAGGGCAATGGCCCTGGCCATTTCCGCTCTGACGTCGTTGTTTGCCTGGACAGCGGTGCGGTCACTGATGTTTCTCTCGTGACGCAGTCTTTCAATGATGGATTGAATGGCCCTGTCCACATCGGAGAGTTCGCTGTGGAAGGCGCTCACGATCCGGTTGAAGGCGTCCTTTCCTCCCCCCGAGCCTGCTGACCGCCCAGCCTGCAGAAAGTCCAAGGGGTCGGCAACTGCGGGGAGGACGCCTTTCATATTGCTGAAAGACGGCTTGCGGCGAATACTGAATTTGGGCATCGCTGCCTCCCTGCCTACAGGCGGCCGCGCCACTGGTTTTGCAGAAATTGCCTGGCAGTCTGTTTGAAAAATTCCTCTGTAAGCCCAATTTCCATGGAACTTATGGACCCAAACTTGGCGTCTTCCTGGCTATTGGCCTCTCGCATCGTCTCGTGGAATCTGGCCCACCAGTCGTGTCCGGTACCCCAAGCATCAGCAACCAACGCTTCAAGAATCCCTGCCGTGTGAATGCGCTGAACTGGAAGGGAATCTCTCGGCGATCTGTGCAGCAGGCACACTTCAAAATGAGGTCCGATTGCTTCTATTCGCCTGTCCGGATAGACCGTGATGTTAAATGTATCGCTCCCTGTGTGTTCCCCGCGTCCTACCTGAACTCCGGTTATGGAGCGCAGAAACTGGAGAATCACGTATGAGTTGCGCAATTGCAACTGGTAAGTATTATCCGGGTCACGCGACATTCCCCGCTGGGGCACCAGGAGGTGAAGCACGACACTGAAGTTATAGGTGGTGCTGCGGAGCTCCGACAAGGCGGCCAGCAACACGGGAAGCGCCCCGACTGTGCCTCCCCCCGAAAAGGCCAGAATGTGAACCCGCAGGTGAGTTATGCCTTCGTAGAAGAGGCAAATTTCATCAATAGTGGATTCCAGTTGGCCCCGAATCTCATTATAGTTGAAGCGCGCCGCCACGCCCGCATTTGCAAAGGTGCCCAAGGCGCCTTCCCGGGTCAGGCTCACATATCTCAGTTCCGGTACGCACTCGGTTATCCACGCGCGCATATCCCGCAGGATGGAAGAATGAGGAAGTATCAGGGGTATGAACCTGTCAGCCCAGGCAACTTCACCACGGGTAGCTTCCCGGGTGTCCGAATATAGGAAAGCCAGTTTCCTGCGGTCGTCCAAACTCCAACTTTGGGTGGTTTCCTCCAACTGGTGGATGATCTGGCAGCTGGTAGAGCCAAGACCGATGACCATAGTTGGAGAAACTATACGCTGAACGTTCTTATTGGGGTTCAATCGATCCATTCCCGAATCCCGGCCTGAGGACGCAGAGGGTGTTACCATTGCTCCTCCTTTAGGCCTGAAGCGCCACACGACGCCTGTAATTGCCGGAATTAGCGCCGCTAGCAACGAGTTTTCACTTCAAAAAAGTATGACATCGAATCTCTTTTTGTCAACAAACATAAGGAGACAACCGAGGTGGACCCAGGGCAATCGCGTCTTGGCCGAGCAGTACTTTAAGAAGGCAATCCTACCTCCCGCCTGCCTGTAAGCGCTGCTTCGTATGCCCACTCCGGTGCTGGTCTCACGTTTCAGCAGGTTGTGGGAGATTTGCCTCAGAGTGGCCATGTTCTGGAGGCCGTGGCCCTTGCGCACCCGGCACTGGTCTTCCCTGAAAGTTGCATCCACGCGCCAGTGCAGCGAGTTCTCGATTCTCCGGTAGTCGCAAGCTGCAGCTCAGCCCGACGTCCCCAGGCTGCTGATATGGTACCTGGCCTGCGCTGTGGCGCTTGCCTCTGTGTCCCGGCGGCACTCCACCTTCACCCCAAGCGCAGCCCCGGCCAACATCAGTCGACCCAGGCAAAACTTCTCTCCTGCGGTTATCAAAGGATCAACTGCCTGGCAAGAATGTTACTTGCAGCCCGCACTCCTTTGCCGTGTTCAGAAACCTGTCCGAAACGCCGCCGCCGCTGGGCTGAAGCGCTGCGGCCAATTCTTCCGGCCCACCCAGGGTTGCAACCACGCATTGCAGCTTTCCCTGTTCATCGGGGTTCATGATCATTGGGGAGACATATGTCCTCCATTCGTCTTCGTTCAGACAGGAGAGTGTCAGCATGAAGGCGGAGTCACTGCCGGTCAGGAACGCCGCATTGTCTTCGGCCACCTGTCTGGCAACCATCAAGGAACGAACGTCAAAGGTTCCAAATCCGGCCCGGAGGCAGGCCGAAGTGTCCTCGCTCAGCGGACCGGACAGTCCGATGAGCTCGGTCAGGAAGGCCCGCAGCGCTGATTCGTCTCCCAGGCAGTCAATCGCTTTTTTAGCTTCCTCCGGCGTTGCCAAACTGGGGTCTTCCTGCAACTCAACAAGCCTCGATAAATCCGCTCCCTCCATGAGGCATCCCAGCTCCCCGGCCTCCAACTGGGACAGGAGCTCATCCGGATTCCCCATGCTCAGCGGAACGATTCCCCCGGAGGAGCCGGTTGCCTCCGGGCCCTCGCCGGATGGTACGGGCGTTGCCGTCGGCTGTGGCGTGGCAGTTGGTACGGGCGTTGCCGTCGGCTGTGGCGTGGCAGTTGGTACGGGCGTAGCCGTCGGAACCTGCGTAGGGAAAGGGGTAGCCGTAGGAACAGGAGTCGGGACGGGGGTAGGCGCCGTACCGGAACAGGCCAAGACCGCTACCATCCCTGCGAAGGCGGCGAAATGCAATAGTTTACGCATTGACAATCCTGTTCGCTGAGTATCCCCGCTGGAGAGGACTTCCGATGACGTACATGAGCAGTCCATCAATGATTCGTCCTCACTGCAGGACAGCCTCTTACACAAAGAAAGCACATGGGATGATGAAAGAGCTACGTTTTTCCAGATTCACCATTCCAAATTGTGCCGGACGCTTGTCGACATAGATACCTGCCCCGCCAAATGCAACCGAACCTGAATCAGTCATGGCAGCCTCTTGTCCAAGGTGCTGAAGACTCGTTGCATCGCCTGTTTGGGAAAGTGTTCCGAGAGCGTCCGCATCACCTTGCCCCGGTCTTCCCGGAACTTCTCAGGGGCGAACTCCCGGCCGAAGATCTCCAATATTTCATCCTCCCGCCTGCGCCGTTCCAGCGTTTCTTCCAGCACCCTGCGGATGGTGTCCATGGAACGGCGAATCTGGTCTTCCGACCAGTCCTCCCTGAGCATGGTCAGGAGGTGTTCAAGCTCCGGCTCGTCAGAGACCTCCCAGATGTTCCGGGCGGTGGCCTCGGCCTCGGCCCTTGGCACATGGTCGAGGGCCTGGTGGATCTCCTCAATCTCTGGCGGCTTGAGCTTTATCAGCCGGGTGAAGGCCCCGGGCCTGCTCCTTGCCCCGTCCGGGAAGCGGACGTAGAGCATCTCGCCCTCGTGCCCTTGGAATGCCTTTTCCCCGTCGACTTGAGTCTCGCGCAGCCCGGCGCTGTAATCAGCCTGCCTCCTCTGGTATTCCAGCCTGGCGTCCTGCCATTGCTGGGGCGGGTGTGCTGCCGATATGGGGCAGTCCAAGCGGGCGAAGGCAGGGTCCGCTGGGTCAGCGGGGTCTATGTCCCCCGTGTCGGGGTTTCGGCGGAAAAGGGCCGTGAGCTCGATCTCCTCCCGGTAGGCGATGAGCATCGGGTTCTGTCTGCCGTACAGCTCATAGACCATGGCCTCCCCGGGTTCCATGCTGAGACCGGCCACCCCCGGGTATTTCCTGAGAGTGCGGTCCAGCATCACCCTGAACTGTGCTGGGACGAAGGGCCTGGTTCTCAGCTTGAAGGTGGTGAACCGGTTGCCGTCGGCGTCCTGGTAGGAGTACTGGCATATGTTGGTGCCGTCATACTTGAGGGCGGTCCTTACCCACTGGGACTCGTTCATCAGCCAGGCGCGGTCCCTGCGGTAGGGGTAGGAGGTCTTGGGGGTGGTGGCTATGATTCTCTGGAGCGCCGGCCGTTCGTTAATCTCCTCGATGAGCAGGTTTCCATACTCGTCCCCGCCGATCATCTGGACCCACCCGGTCATGAAGTTGTCTGTGTTGTACGGGTCCTGGAGGTTGGTGAAGCGCTGCCACGCCGAGCGTTTGGTCTCAGGGCTGGTGTGAGCGTAGTGGGTGTCGTGCCAGGTCCTTATCTCGTTTTCGTGGACCCTCGTCCGCTGTTGCCCGTTCATGCTCTTATTTTCCCCCTGCTGAATGTTCACAGCCCTGGCAGCAGATGAACTAGATAACCCTGTCTCCCCGCCCTGGAGCAGATTGGCTCTCCGGCTGACCCGCCGCCCCGGGCAGCGGGGTCAGCATTACGCGCCAGCGGGGAGTGTCCCTGGATGCCTCGATCAGGAGTTCCTCCAGTGGGACATCGATGTCAATATCGTCGAACTCGAAGTTGAAGGCGGCCTTCACGTGCACGGGGCATAAGAGTCCCGCGGTGGCGTTGTTCTCCCGGCCCACCCGCCTCAGCTCTTCGCGTTCAGCGAGAGTCACCTTTAGCCGGCGATGACAACCGGCCATAGCGCATTTGACCTGGACCTTTCTGGGCATTTCCCCAATATTACAACGAAAATCTGAGAGATGATTTCCGGCATCTGCGCAGAGCGGTGACACAACGAATGGGAATTAACGCGGAATGAGACAAATTCTGCACAACGAACCGGAATCAAAAAAGATTCATTGCTCAAAGCATCAGGGAACACGGCTCAACTGGAGCTGGACCGATACTTTTTCGCTAACTAACGCTAACAATGCCGGTAGCGCAGTCGCCGATGTGCTCCTGCGCGGCGTTGCGCAGGGCAGGGGTATCTCCCAAAGCCCGCAGGAATATCCCGCGGGTGCCGTTGGTGTCCCGGTCCACTCTGATTCCGTCCGACCCTGCGATGACCTTGCGTCCGCCCAGGTTGTCGATAATTTCACCGCTCCAGCTGCAGGTCTTGCTGGTGTATGCCTCGTTGACCAGCAGCAACTGCTTGCCTGTCTGCCAGCACTTCCACTTGAGGAACTGCTGGAATCTGTAATGGGCATAGGTGAGCAGAGAGCGGACGGACTTGGATCGCAACTTGCGCGCTCCTCGCCGGGCCATGTCAGAGATCTCGAAGGTGGGCAGGAGAATGATGTCGAAGTGGTCCACCAGCCACCATGCCGCTTGGTGATGCAGCTCGCCGATCAGGTTGCCTATGCGGGTCCGCATCCGGTCTGCTGCCCGGTACTTGTTTCGCTTGGCGAACCGCTTCTTCTCCAGCTTGGCCCGGGATAGCAGGTCGTCCAGGTGGTGGCAGAGGCGTTGAATCTTGCCGAATGCTCCGGGGGCGATGTGGCCGGTGTCTGTTTCCGAGAACCAGGTGAGGAAATTGCGGATGCCGGGGTCCAGCGCGACGGCGCGGGCTTGGGTCTCGCCTAGGCGCCGCTCTGCTGGCATGGTGACGGCCAGGTGATGCTGGCCGTTGTGGAGGGTGACACGGCTGTCGCCGTGGCCGTCTGGCAGATCCTCGGCCATGCGCAGGTTGCCGAGGATGGTGTAGTAGGCGCCGAACTCAGTGACTGCGTTTTTGGGGACGTAGCAGCCTTGCTTGGGCGCCTTGCGGCTGCGGAATCTGAGTTCGTGATACTCCCCGCCCGCCAGGCCCGGTCCCAGTGCTTTGTTCCGGCGTTTGACCTCGGACATTGCCCGGCAGGCGTCTCGTACCGCGATGCTGCGGACTTGGTAGGGCGTGTCTTTGAGGCGTTCCGGGACGGCGTGGATGATGCCGGTCTTGAGGGCTTTCCAGCTGGCCTTGAGTTCCGGGTCGGCTTTCAGCCGGGCGGCGGTTTCGTTGAAGCACCACCGGGCGCCGTCAAACCACATCCGGAGTATCCGGCGCTGTTCCCTTGTGGGATAGACCCGGATCCTCCTTGATTGCGTTGCGGTAGCGCCGCAGGCCGTGAAGTCGGCAAGAGAAGGTATGGAGGATGGCGAGAATATCCTCGGTGAGCTCCTGTTCGGGGCTGTAGTCCGTGTTGTCGAGAACCACGATCCCGCCGCCGTTCCGTTCGGCAAGCCACTGGATGAGTTCGAACCCGAATCTGGCGAGCCAGTCTCGGTGGGCAACCACAATGCGGAGCTTATCGCCGCGCTGAAGTCGCTCCAGTAGGGAGACAAGTCCCTTTCGCTTCCAGTCGAGTCCTCCGCCGGTATCCTGGACGATTTCGGCTTCCGGGTATCGTTCCCGCATGAAGGCGACCTGGCGGGCGAGATCGTCCCGTTGCTTGTGGCTGCTGACCCGGCAGTAGCAGACGAGGGCGGCATCGGCGGATTCGCGCAGGTAGGCGTCAACGTCATAGCGGTGTTGTCCCGACTTGATCCTGATGGCCGGTATCTGTCCTGCATCATCGTATCGCCTGAGCGTGTTCTGGTGGATTCCGATGTCCCACTTTCAGCGAAGTGTGATCACCTCCACGAAGACTTCGTGAATAATGCCCTCTTATTCAGGCGGGTCAATTCCATTCTGGCGTTTTCGCTCGTTTTCTCATCGGCGGTGACATGATAAAGTGTCCTCGTCCGGCCTCCCCTCTGTTGCCTCGGCGCTGGGCAAAAAGCGGCTGCCCGCCTGGCGTATCGTCTGATAGACAAGCTAGATGAAGCCAACTGCGAAGAACAACTGAAATCCTACATGGCGGGTTGAGTTTGGTGCGCCGCCACTCACCCCCGAACGGAGCAAGAATGAAGCTGCTAATCCCGCTCAGTCTGGCCTTGACGCTCCTGCTCGTTAGCTGCGTTGAAGAGGAGAGCGCCTCCGGCGTCCACAAAATCGAGAAGGCCGGCGTGGCCCTGTCCATAACCCTGCCCGAGGGTTGGAATGCGGACCTGAGCGAGGCTCCGCCTACTCCGGAACCTATAGAGACTCTCCTCTACGCCATGAAAGCGGGGGAAGGTGAAGTGTCCCTCTACTACGACCCGGAACCGATCCTGCAACGCAACTCCTCACTCAGCGAGATCAGGAACGTGCTCGGTGCGTATGGAGATTCCATAGAACGGCATGGAATGAGGGGATTGGAGAGGATGCAGACCACCTTGGGGGGCTACCCCGCCGAACTCTTCATCGTCCCCGCCACTGCAGGAGGAGAAGCCAAGCTGACGCATCAGGTTGCCTTCTTCGCAGAGGATAGAATGTGGATACTAAATTGCATGGAACAACAGGGCGCTGGCCTGTGCGAAGGCGTCGTCTCCTCGCTCAATTAGTACTAGAGTCGCGGATCGCCAATTGAAGAGTTGGGCGTTCTTGAAAGTCGCAACATTCCGCTATGGCCTCAACCTCTGTCATCAATGAGGTTAAGCTGTTTTGAAAGCCGAGAGTGGCGCCTGCGGGGAAGTGCGACTGTAGTACCGGAGGGAGGCTTATTCCGGCACTGTCCATGGCTATAATGAAGAGGCTGGTGCGTAGCTCGCCAGCCGGTTGTCGGGTAGTCTGAAGTCTTGCAGGAGTTGGGCTAACGGGATGCCCTTCATACGAGATGTCAGGCAGTGAGGGAGTAGAACCGCGCCTTGGGACACCTGCCCTGAAAGTCCATCAGAGAATGGAGCGCCCACCCTGGGCTGTGCGATTCGGACCTTGGTCTCCACGCGAACGTTCTCAGGAGATTTACAGGCGCGGGTCAACCGGCTCGCTTTCCAGGGCCAGCACCGCGAAGGCACACTCGTGGACCCGGTAGAGCGGTTCACGGTCAACGAACCGCTGCAATCCCTCCAGACCCAGCGCGAATTCCCGCAGCGCCAGCGACCGCTTCGTAGAGAGGCCGCGTCCCCGCAGGCGTTCCAGGTTGTCGGGCAGGGTATATTCGGGGCCGTAGATGATGCGCAGGTACTCTCCGCCCCGGCATTTCATCGCGGGCTGAACCAGACCCTGCCGGCCGGTGGCTACGAAGCCGGTCGGCTTCACCACCATTCCCTCTCCTCCCGCGGCGGTCAGTTCCTCCCACCAGCGGACGGCGTCCTCCTCTTCATGCGAGGCGAGGTTCACCAGCCGGTGGGCCGTTGTCCTGAACAGCCCGGGTTCGGCCTGTCGCAGGCGCTCGGCCATAGCCAGGTGCCAAAGGTGGTCCCTGCCGGAATGGACGGCTCCCTCGCTTGCCAGCAGATGGAAGGGCGCCAGCTTGATGTCATCCAGGGAGGACACCGGCCAGCAATACCTGGTGTAGGCGTCGCGATAGAGTTCCGCCACACGAAGCCGCTCGTCGACCAACGCCAGGGCTTCGCTAGTGTCCACTCCGCGCGCCGAGGTCTGCCGCAGGAGAGTTTGCGCCGCCGACAGCCCGGCGCGAGCGGACGCTCCGACCGGCGCGTACTGCTCCAACACCAGTTCCTGCGCCTTCATTGACCACGGCATCAGCTCGCAGTCCAGCAGCACCCAGTCGGTCTCCAGGTCCTCCCAAAGGCCGGATTCGCCACAGGCTGCCCGGACCCGTTCCAGGAACTGCGCCTCGAGCGCCAGGTCTTCGAAGAACCTGCGCCCCGTTCGGGTATAGCATGCGCAGGCGCTTTCGCTGGCGATGCCGAACCGTCGCTCGACGGCATCAGAGCTGCGGCCCGCCACGACCACGGCCCGCGACCCCATGTGCTTCTCCTCGCAGACGACGCTGGCTACGCCATTGTTGCGATAGTAGGCGAAAACCTCGTCAGGGTGTTCCAGAAGATCGGGGAGCTTGCTGGTCTCGCACGGGGAGATCGTGGGCGGCAGGTATACCAGCCACCGGGGGTCCAGGGCGTACCGGCTCATCACCTCCAGGGCCGCCGCAGCCTGCTCTTCTCTGACGGTCACGTTGCCCCGCAGCCGGGTCGACACCACGCGTTTCCCCATCACGTCGCCGATGTCCAACATATTCGACTGGCGGCCGTTCGTTGCGACAACCCCTGGCTCCTCCTGAGGGCTGCCAGCCAGAGGCCGCGCCGGCTGGTAGTAGACCCGCGCCGCCGGAACCGAAACCAGTTCGTTTTCGGGATAGCGGAGCGCGGTGAGCCTTCCTCCAAAGACGCAGCCGGTATCGACATTGATGGTGCGGTTCAGCCAAGCAGGTTCCGCAACCGGCGTGTGCCCATAGACCACCATGGCCTTGCCGCGATAACCGGCGGCCCAGTCGGCGCGCACCGGCAGGCCCCACTCGTCCGTCTCTCCGGTGGTTTCACCGTACAGGCAGAAGTCCCTGACCCGCGCCGAGGCCCGCCCCTGGTACTCCTCTTTCATCCCGGCGTGGGCCACTACCAGCTTGCCGCCGTCCAGCACGTAATGGCTGATCAGGCCGTCCATGAACCGCGTGGCCCGTTGCCGGAATTCCGGCGGTTCCATTCCCAGTTGCTCGAGCGACTCCGTCAGCCCGTGGGACACCTGAACGTTGCGCCCCTTCAGTTTGCGGACCAGCTTGGACTCGTGGTTGCCGGCGACGCACAACGCCGTGCCGTCCGCCACCATGGCCATCACCAGCTTCAGCACGTTGACCACCCCGGGGCCACGGTCCACCAGGTCGCCGACGAAAACGGCCTTTCGTCCCTGGGGATGAAACACCGAAAAGCCATCTTCTGCGCCGTGCCCGGCCGACGGTTGCGTGACCTGGTATCCCAGATGCTCCAGCAGCGCGGCCAGTTCATCGAAACAGCCGTGCACGTCTCCGATGATGTCGAAGGGCCCCGTCTCCTGCCGACGATTGGTCCACGACGGCACCCGCTGGATGCTGGCCGCGTCCACGTCCTCGGGAGTATCGAGCACGTAGACGTACCGGAAACCCTCGCGTCTCAGTCCCCGGATGGACCGGCGCAGCTGTTGCGCCTGCTGGCGGACGACGTGAGAGCCAAAGTTCCGGTCGCCGCGTTCCCGGTTGCGGGCGAGACAGACTGACTCGGGCATGTTCAACACGATCGCCACCGGAAGGCAGTCGTGCTCCCGGGCCAGCTCGACCAGCGACCTGCGGGCCTGGGGCTGCACGCTGGTGGCATCGATGACGGTGAGGCGCCCGGCGCGCAGGCGGGCGGATGCGATGAAATTCAGGAGAGCGAAAGCATCGGGCGTAGCCGCTTGGTCGTTGGGATCGTCGGCCACCATGGCCCGGCAGGCGTCGGAGGACACCACCTCGGTGGGTCTGAAGTGCCGGGCGGCAAAGGTGGACTTTCCCGAGCCGGACGGTCCAACCAGCGCCACCAGGCAGAGTTCCGGAATCTCCAGTTTCATCGGGTGAAGACCCCCATCTGGGTCGGCGCGCCGAGAGTGGCATGTCCGGCACCAATGTCCCGGAAAAGCACGTCGTAGCCCCGGCGGCCGGCAACGGCTTGAGCCCAACCCTGAAATTGCTGCCGCGTCCATTCGAAGCGGTGATCCCGGTGCCTGAACTCGCCGCGCGGCAGTTTTTCGAACAGGACGTTGTACTCGGAGTTGGGCGTGGTGATGATCACCGCGCCGGGTTGCGCCGCTCCGAAGACGGCGGCTTCGAATGCCTCCAGCCGGTCCGGGTCTATGTGCTCGATGACCTCCATGGCCACTGCGGCATCGAAACCGGCCAACCGCCGGTCCCGGTAGGTGAGGGACCCCTGGAGCAGCGTGATCCTCTCCCGCTGGGCGGCGGGCAGGCTGTCCAGGCGCAGGTGGGAGTGGGCTGTTTCCAGGGCGCGGTGGGAAACGTCCATGCCGGTGACGGCGTGAAAGGCGGGTTCCCTGAGCAGTTCTCGAATCAGGTTGCCCTCCCCGCAGCCCATGTCCAGCACGCGCGCCGCGCCCACCTCCCGCAGGGTGGCGAGCACCGCCCCCATCCGCTGGTCCCCCAACCGCAGCGGGGTTTCGAGACGCTCTTCATCCTGTTGCCCGCGTTCGGCGGCAACGTCGGGATCGGCCTGGCCATCATCCGACAGCCGGTCCAGGGCCTGGCGCACCAGGCTGCGCTGGCGCTTCAGGTAACGCGTGGAGATCAGATCCTGGTGTGGATGGTCGCTCAGCCAGCCCGCGCCGAACCGCAGCAGCTTGTCCACCTCGTCGTCGCCCACCCAGTAATGCTTGGCGTCATCCAGCACGGGGAGCAGCACATAGAGGTGCGTCAGCAGGTCCCGCAGCCTCGCCACCCCTTTGAGGCCCACACTGAAGCAGGGACTGGCGCCCCACTCGGGGAAGTCCGCATCCAGCGGGTGTTCCTCGATTTCAACGCTGTAGCCCAACGGTTCGAACAACCTGCCGATGAGTTCCGGTCCCTCCCGGGACGGCAGGGTGGGCAGTTGGGCTTCCAGCGGGATCGGTTGTTGCGCCAGCTCAGGCCGGTCCCTGGAGCTGCCGGCCAGCGCGCTGTTGAACACCGAGGCAATCGCCACGCTGAGGTGCGACGAAGCGACGTAGGGACGATCGTTTACGTACTGCTGGAGCCAACCCCCCGAACTGGACGTACCGGCCTTGGGGCGCACCAGACCCACCGGGTCGATGTCCAGCAGCAGGGCGGCGGTGCAGCGGTCTGCGTCCGCCACGGGATAGAAGACGTCGGCCCTCCCGAAGGGCAGCTGGAACGACTGGAACCGGCCAGGGTTCTTGTGCAGCAGATACCCCAGGTCCGTGGCAGGACGATGCGTCGTGGAGATGGTGAGCAGCATATTCTCAATGGTACGACGCGCCTCAATTCGTAGACAAGTCTCTGAGCCTCGCACGTCCTGTGTATCGCCTACTCTCCCGGCGCGAGCGCCTGCGCCGGAACCGGTGCCGCCGGTATTGTCGTCGCCGGCAGCCTGTGGTGTGTGTATCATTGATCCCATGACGAACGACCTGGAGCAGCTGCGCGGTGAGGTCGAACGGCTGGTCTACAGCTCCGATGAGTCCGGATTCACCGTCTGCCGCCTGGTGGTTCCGGGCAGGAACGACCTGGTGACCGTTGCCGGGAACATGCCGGGGATTCAGCCGGGAGAACGGCTGCAACTGCGGGGCAGGTGGATAAACCATCCGGTCCACGGCTACCAGTTCCGGGCCGAGAGCTACAGCTCCCAGCTGCCCGCCAGCGCCAATGCCGTGCGCCGCTACCTGGCCTCGAGCCTGGTGAAGGGCATCGGACCGGTGCTTGCCGGAAGGCTGGTAGACTGCTTCGGCGACGAGACCCTGCAGGTGATCGAAGAGCAGCCGGAGCGCCTGTCCGAGGCGCCTGGGGTCGGGCCCCGCCGGGTGGAGAGCATCAAACGGGCCTGGGAGGAACAGCAGGAGATACGGGGCGTGATGCTGTTCCTGCAGGGCCACGGTGTCAGCGCCGCCTACTCCACCCGCATCTACAAGACATACGGCCAGGAAGCTGTGAAGGTTGTTCAGGAGAACCCCTACCGGCTGGCCCAGGACGTGCGGGGGATCGGCTTCATCACCGCCGACAAGATCGCCCGGCAGATGGGGATAGATGAGCATTCACCCCACCGGGCCCAGGCTGCCCTGGAGCACCTGCTGCTGGAGCAGGCCGACGAGGGCCACGTCTTCACCCCCGGTGCCGAGCTGGTCCAGATGTGTCAACAGCGCTACGACCTCCCCGAGGATCTGCTGAGGGCCGCGCTGGAAAGCTTGGAGGAGGCGGGACGGATCGTCCTGGACGGTGAGGCGGTCTTTCTCCGGGGCCTCTATCTTGCCGAGCGGGCCGTGGCCGGTTCCATCAGGGCCCTGGCGGCCAGTCCCGGGCAGCGCCGGGAGTTCGACGCTTTGGCCGCCGTGGACTGGGCCAGCCGCCGGATGGGCATGGAGCTGACCGGAGAGCAGAGGGAGGCGGTCCACGAGGCCGTGACGCAGAAGGTCTTCGTTCTGACGGGGGGGGCCTGGAACCGGCAAGACGACCATACTGCGCGCCGTGATAGCGGTCCTCGAGGCCCTTGGCCAGCGGGTGGCCCTGGCGGCTCCCACCGGGAGGGCGGCCAAGCGTCTGGGAGAGGCAGCCGGACGGGAGGCCCAGACGCTGCACCGTCTGCTGGAGTTCAAGCCCGGGGAGGGCGGATACGGACGGAATGCTGAGCGGCCCCTGGAAGCCGACGCCGTGGTGATCGACGAGACCTCGATGCTGGACATCGTTCTTTGCCACCACCTGCTGCAGGCGGTGCCACGCCACGCCTCGGTGCTGTTCGTCGGAGATGCGAACCAGCTGCCCTCCGTCGGGCCCGGCAAGTTCCTCGGGGACATTCTCGAGTCCGGAGTCGTGCCCTTCGTTCGCCTCGAGCGGATCTTCCGCCAGGGGGACCGGAGCGGCATCGTCGAGGCGGCCCACCGGGTAAACCGGGGCAGCCTGCCCTTCCTTGCCTCCAATGATTCCTTGAGAGACTTCTACTTCGTTGAAGCCGAAGAACCGGATGCGGCAGCCAACGCCGTGGTCCGCATCTGCGCGGAGCGAATCCCAGCGCGGTTCGGACTGCATCCCGTGAGGGACGTCCAGGTGCTTTGTCCCATGAACCGGGGGACCGTGGGCTACACCAACTCAACGACAGGCTCCGGGAAGCCCTCAACCCAGCGGGGGCCGAGGTGACACGCTTCGGACGGACCTTCCGGGTGGGCGACCGCGTGCTCCAGTCGGTCAACAACTACGACAAAGATGTGTTCAACGGCGATCTGGGCTGGGTGAGCGGGGTGGACCACGTCGCCGGACGGGTCACGGTGAACTTCGAGGGAACGGGCTTGGACTACGATTTCTCTGAACTGGACGAACTGCAGCCCTCCTTCGCAATGACGGTACACCGGGCCCAGGGAAGCGAGTTTCCCGCGGTGGTGGTGCCGGTCTTGACGCAACATTACCCGATGCTGCAGCGCAACCTGCTGTACACCGCGATCACCAGAGGGAGGAGGCTGGTGGTGGTTGTCGGAAGCCGGCGGGCGCTGGCCATAGCGGTCCGCAACGACCGTCCCGGGGAGCGCAACTCGATGCTCAGGCGCCGGCTTTCGCGGATGGATACCGGAGGCGGCACGGCGATTCCCGAAGGCAGCTTCGAGCGGCTCGGCCTCCTGTAGGCCGCTCAAGGCCCCGAACCGGTGATGCCAACCTGGACATGTCGCCGTGCGGACATGTGCTCACCGGCGCGCCCCATGCGACGGATACAGCCGGAGACCCGCTATGCGGCCCAGGATCATCCGGCGGATCCGATGCGGTATTTGCCGGCGCCGCACACGGAGCAGACGGCACGCAGGGCCGGACGCCCGTTTTTCAGGGTCACCCGTTCAACGTCCCGTGAGCCGGTCTTGGCCCGGCACTTCAAGCAGTAGATTTCAACGGAGTCGGGGGATGTGACCATGATTGAAGGCTCCTGTTTAGAAAGCTGACTGGATTATAGCCAAATGGAACCTTCCCGCCGGTTGCAGCTACGGAACCGGCTAGACCCTTCGGCTTATCCACACTGAAATTACCTGAACTCTCCCGGGAGCTGTGGCCCGGCGTGGATGGACTGCTGGGGCCTGTGGACATTCGCTTGTCTGGCTCCGGTTCATTACCGGCCAACAGCGCTTCAGCAATCCCCCATATGGGGGCTGGAATGAATACCACAACTCGCCGCGAGGTGACACGCATGTCCACCGACGGGAAAATCACCGGGAGGAGACTGGGTTGGGGTGACTGCCCCGGTGTGGAACGCGACCCCGACCGGTTGGCCGGGGCCTGGACCTTCGGCAACACCCGACTACCCCTGTACGCCGCCGTCTTTGAAAACCTGGCTGGCGGCGCCATCATCCAGGAGGTAACCCGCCAATTCAGCGTCTCCGAGGAACAGATCAAGACCGTCCTGGCGCACGTGGCCCGGATGCTGGAAGAGGACTGGCTCACCGGGGAGAGTCATTGAGGATCCTGCTGGACCAAAACGCGCCCCACGGGCCGAGCACCTAGGCTGGGAGACCCTGCGGAACGGAGACCTGACCAGGAACGCCGTCCAAGGCGGCTATGACCTGCGACCAGAGCATCCGATTTCGTCAGAACCTGCTTCGCCTGCCCATCGCCGTGCTCACCATCACCGCCTGATCAACGACTGGCACACCATACGAACCAACATCTCCCTGGTACGGAGCTCAGTAGACACGGCGCGGCAGGGCGAGAACAACCTTCTCCTCCTTCGACCGCCGCCCTAACAGCTCAGAAGGGTTGGGAGGGGATGATTGCTTGGAGTGTCCACAGACCCAAGCAGGTGAACTCCATCATGGAGTGCAATTGGGACCGGCCTCGACTGCGCCAAGGCGGAGAGCAAGACGCCCGGGGCGCCTCCATACCTGGCCAAGGCGGATCATGGAGGCCTAATTCGGCTCTGGAAGCCCTTCCGAGTCCGGTCGCACGCCTCTTACGGACCAGCCGAGGGAAAGCCCGATGACGAACCAGCCCAAGGCGAGGATACCCACCGCGAAAATGGTGTCCCCGACGGAGCGCAGCCAGCGGAATACCTCCAGCACGGGAGTCTGCAGGAACTCGGCGGAGCGGGCGTACCACATGCCGTGCTCCACGCTGGCCCAGGTCTGGGCCAGCCCCACCGGGAGCAGGCTCATCAGCACCATCAGCGCCAGGCCGATGTTGATTGACCAGAATGCGAAGGAAAGGGACCCGGTGCGCCATTGGCGGCGCACCGTCAGGACACGCAGGCTCAACAGCGTCAGTCCCAATCCCAGGTTGCCATATACCCCGAACAATGCCGCATGGGCATGCACCGACGTGGTGTTTAGCCCCTGCATGTAGTAGAGGGCGATGGGCGGGTTGATCAGGAAACCGAACAGTCCCGCACCGACCAGGTTCCAGAAGGCTGACGCTATGAAGAAGAACACCGGCCACTTGTAGTGGTGGATCCAGGATGTCCGGCGGGTCATGGAGAGGTTCTCGTAGGCCTCGAACCCGACCATCACCAGCGGCATCAGTTCCAATGCGCTGAAGGTTCCGCCAATGACCAGAATGACGGGCGAAGTGCCGGTGAAGTAGAGATGATGGAACATGCCGAGCACGCCGCCGGTCAGGTACAGGATGGTGGTGAAGAGGATGGCCATGACCGCCGACTGCACGCGGACCAGACCCAGCCGGACAAAAATCAGGGATATCACCGCGGTGGCGAATACCTCGAAAAACCCCTCCACCCAGAGGTGCACCACCCACCACCGCCAGTATTCCGCGATGGCCAGGTTGGTGTGCTGTCCGGGGATCAGTCCTGGCGAGTAGAAGACGGCGATGGCGGCGATGGCCAGGATGAAGATTCCCAGGAACTGCCTCCTCCTGCTGTCGCCCTTGGCGTCCCGCCACGCCGGCAGCAGCGGCCGCAGCATCAGCGCCAGCCACAGGAGCAGTCCCGCCAGGAGCATCGCCTGCCAGAGACGCCCCAGGTCCAGGTACTCGTACCCTTGATGCCCGATCCAGAAGTTGGTCTTGTCGCCAAGGACCTGGTGTATGGCGAAGGCCTGGCCCGCCATCGAGCCGGCCACGACCACCACCAAGGCCGCCAGCAGCACGTTGACTCCCAGATGCTGGAAGCGCGGCTCACGGCCGGTGATCAAGGGCACCAGGCACAGGCCGGTGGCCAGCCAGGAGGTGGCGATCCACAGCATTCCCAGTTGTACGTGCCACGTCCGGGACAAGGAGTAGGGCACAATTTCCGCCAGGGCAATGCCGTAGAACTTGGTTCCCTCGACGCCGTAATGCGCCGTAACGATGCCGGTGCCGATTTGGGCCACCGCCAGCGCGCCGACCACCCAGAAGTACTTGTGGGTTGCCCGCATGGACGGAGTGGCCTCGGTCCCGATTAGCGGGTCGGCGGGTGCAGAAGTTGGTTCGCTGCGCCAGGTCTCCCGGCTCGCGGCGTAGAACCAGGCCAGTCCGCCGATTCCTCCCAGGAGCAGCACGAAGCTCACCACGGACGTGACCAGCATGGTTCCAGTGGGGCCGTTCCCCACCAGTTCATCGGGAGGCCAGTTGTGCGTATAGGTGATCTCTTTCCCGGGCCGCTCGGTGACGCAGGCCCAGGAGGCCCAGAAGAGGAATGCGGTGAATGCCTCTCGCCGGTCCGGGTCGGGTATCACCGATTCGGGCATGGCGTAGCTCTCCCTGAGGTGCCCCAACTCAAGGTCATCCCCGAAGAGCGCCGTAAAGTGGGACTGGACAGCCCGGATTGCTTCCGCCCTCAGGGGAGATACGGTGATGTATCCGGCGGTTTCGTCGTAGGTGTTGGTGCGGACCTCGCTCTGCAATCGCACCTTCAGGGCCGCCGCCTGCTCGGCCGGAAGGTACTCATATGACGTTCCGAAATCCTCTTGCGCCCACCGTTCCAACAGCCAGACGGCCTCCCGGTGCACCCAGTCGGCGGTCCAGTCCGGGGCCGTGTATGCTCCGTGTCCCCAGACGGATCCCAGCTCGTGCCCGCCGATGGAGCGCCACACGTCCTGGCCCCGGCGCAGGTCGTCGCCGGTGAAGATGACCTCTCCGTCGGAGCTGGCGATGGCTTCCGGTATCGGCGGGGCCATCTGGTAGACCTCGCCGCCGAAATAGAGCAGGGCGGCGAATGAGGCGGCCACGGTAACGATGAGAGTGGCCCACAGGTACAGAAATATCCTGTTCGTCCGGCGCGGATTTGCCGGGCCGACCTTGGCAGCACTCGCTTCCCCAAAAGTGCGGTCGCCTGGCCCCATGGCCTCACCTCTACCTGACTGGAACTCTCAAAAAATTGCCTGCCCTCTCCGAAGAGCTGCGGGCCGGCGTGGATGGACTGGGTCCTGTGGACATTCTGCCCTGGTTACTGGCGTTGCCTCCAGACAGACGGGTCCATGACGGGACCGCAACGGCGCGAGCCGGCAATCGAGTCGCCAGCTACGGTGTTGATGACTGTCAGTCAGTAGCGGTGTCGTTGTAATACTAAACCAAAGCCGAGGTGAAATGCGCAGAGACTTGGGTTAGATTTGTGAGGTGACTGGGTTTGCTGGTCTGAGGAATTGCGAGGGGTTGATGATGGGTGTGAGGGAGATAGACCGGTTACTTGAACAATGGGAGATGAATGTCAGGGATGCGCACCGGCGGACGATTCTGGCGTCCACGCCGAGGGAGAGGGAGCGCTGGCAGGCCATCTGGCTGCTGGCCCAAGGTTGGACGGCCTCCGCGACAACGGAGGCTCTGGAAAGGGATCCGCATACCATCGGCCCTTCGACAAGCTCAGAAGGGCTGCCGCCTTCGGCGAGGGTGGGCCCGAGGGGTTGATATTCGAGCAGTGCGGCGGTTCCCCCCCGCCCTCGACGAGGGGCAACAGGCGGAGTTGAAAGGGGCGGTGCAACTGCCGCCGTCAGCATCGGGCATCGAAATGGCCAACTGGTATTGGAAAGTGGTGCGGCGGTTCGTCTCGGAACGGTTCTGAGTCAGTCTGAGCCGCGGCAGCTGCCTGACCCCGTATCAAGTACGGGGTGACGTTACTGTCTGCACCGGCCGGGATTCGCCTTCAAGCGGCCCAAGAAACGTCTGCTCAAGGCGGATGCGGAGAAGCGGGAGGCCTTTGTAGCAGAGTACGCGGCCCTGATGGATGAGTCGCAGCAGACGGGAGCCAAGGTATTCTTTGCCGACGAGGCCCACTTCCGTGCCGACGCGGAACTGCGGGGTAAATGGGTGCTGAAAGGGGAACCGGCGTTGGTGGACTCGACCAGCCCAAGCTACAGGGAGAAGGCCAGCTACTACTCGGCTGTGGTGTTTAGAGACCGGCGAGGTGGAGTGGATGGATGCTTCGGCAGGCTCAGTAGGAGGGCAACAGCAACTCCGGTACGTCGGTTGCCTTCTTGGAGCAGTTGCGGAGGAGGCACGGCGGGCGGCTGAACGTGATCTGGGACAATGCGCCGGCGCCCCTTCGGCAAGCTCAGGAGTGGCGAGGTGTTGCGGGAATACTTGCGGACGCCTGAGTTGGACCTGGGGTTGGTGAACCCCCGTCTCCACGAGGGCAGGCTCTGCCGGGCTACAGCCCGGACTTCAACGCAGAAGAGGCCACCGGCAATCTGTGCTTGGAGAGCAGGGCGGCAGTGCAGGAAAGGGTCGGCGGTTTCCTGGCAGGGCTGGCCAACCGGAAGGATGAGGTGAGAGGGCGTTGCCGGACAGCGCTGCAATCAAGGGCCGAGGCGTTACGGGGACAATCCCGGCAAGTTTACTGCCCTCCGGCAAATGCACATCCCACCTTGGCTTTGGTTTAGGGTGTCGGCGCTGGGCCCAGCACCCGGTAACCCTGGTTGTCGTCGGTTCGCTGGTCAACCGGCAAAACTTCGATCACCACATTTGCCAGCCCCACAACCTCGCCATTTTCGTCGAAGCTGTAGTTGTCTCCGATAGCGCCACTCCAGGTGATGCCGTACAGGCAGTCCCTGAAGGCATCCGCATCCTGGTCGTCGTTGGTCTGCCTGAGGCATTCCGCGGCGATGTAAACGTCGTCGTAGGCGGAACCGAGGTACCAGGCCAGGGTCAGGTAGTCGTACCGCTCCCGGAAGTTGGCGAGAACCGATTGTCCCTTCTCGTTGGCCGGGTCAATGTCCGCCAGAATGGCCTTTACCCCGGTTGCCGCATCCCCGGCTATCTCCAGTGCGGTGGCTCCAACCGGCACGATCTCGGAGTAGACTGGACCATCGTAGCCGAGCTCTTCGAGCTGCTTGATGATGGTTCCGCCGGTGAACTCCGACTGGGATGCGATGTGAATGGCGTCGGGGCTGGCGTTCAGCAGCTTGGTCAGTTGCGTCCTGAAGTCGATGACATCGGAGGCATACCGCTCTTCCGCCACAACAGCGCCGCCCAACTCCGTGAATCGCTCTGTGGTTGTGCGGCGGACGCCCTCGGCGTAGTCCGTGGCCTCAGTGATGGTCGCAACCGTCCGTGCGCCGTCCAACCACATTACGTTGCCGGTGTCGATGCCCACCTGCTGATCACTCATGGCCGTTCGGAAGATGTAGTCGCCGGCGTTGGCGATGTCCGGGTTGGTTGCCAGCCCGGAGAACAACACCACTCCGTCGGTCTCGGCCAGTGGCGCGGCGCCCAGCATGGCCCCGCTGCACGAAGTCCCCAGGATAATCCTCACGCCGTCGACGTCGGTCAGCTTGTTGTAGGCCGTTATGGCGTCCTGGGCGGCGCACTTGGAGTCCTCGATGATGAGCTTCAGTTCCCTCCCGTTGATGCCGCCCGCCGCGTTGATCTCGTCCACGGCCATCTGCTTGGCCTGGACGGCCACGTTGCCGTAGGTCTCCCCTGGTCCCGTGACCGACTCCATCACGCCGATTACGAAGGATTCATCCGATACCGGCGCGGCTGTCCCCATTGCCATCGCATCGCTGGGGGCCGGGCCCAGCACCCGGTAGCCCTGGTTGTCGTCTGTGCGCTCCCCGGTGGGTAACACTTCGATAACAACATTGGACAGGCCGACGACCTCGCCTTTCTCGTCGAAGCTGTAGTTGTCGCCGATGGCACCGCTCCAGGTGATGTCATACAGGCAGTCACGGAAGCCGTCGGCATCCTGGTCGTCATTGGTCTGCTTGAGACATTCTGCGGCGATATAGACGTCGTCGTATGCCGAACCCAGATACCACGCCAGTGTCAGGTAGTCGTACCTTTCCCGGAAGTTGGACAGGACCTCCTGTCCCTTCGCATTGGCCGGGTCGATGTCGGCCAATACGGCCTTGACGCCCGTGGCGGCATCCCCGGCTATCTCGAGTGCGGTAGCCCCAACTGGAACTATCTCGGAGTATACCGGTCCGTCGTAACCCAGCTCACGGAGTTGCTTGATGATGGTGCCGCCGGTGAACTCCGACTGAGATGCTATGTGAATCACGTCGGGGTTGGCCCCCGTCAACTTGGTCAGCTGGCTCCTGAAGTCGGTTATATCGGACGCGTACCGCTCTTCGGCCACCACGGAGCCGCCCAGTTTCTCGAACTGCGCTACCGTGGTCCGGCGAACACCCTCGGCGTAGTCGGTGGCCTCGGTGATGGTGGCAACCGTCCGTGCGCCGTCCACCCACATTACGTTGCCGGTGTCGATGCCCACCTGCTGATCGCTCATGGCCGTTCGGAAGATGTAGTCGCCGGCGTTGGCGATGTCCGGGTTGGTAGCCAGGCCGGAGAACAATACCACTCCGGCAGCCTCGGCCAGCGGAGCGGCCCCCAGCATTGCGCCGCTGCACGAAGTCCCCAGAATAATCCTCACGCCGTCGACGTCGGTCAGCTTGTTGTAGGCCGTTATGGCGTCTTGGGCGGCGCACTTGGAGTCCTCGACGATGAGCTTCAACTCCCTCCCGTTGATTCCGCCTGCGGCGTTGATCTCGTCAACGGCCATCTGCTTGGCCTGGACGGCCACGTTGCCGTAGGTCTCGCCCGGCCCGGTGACGGACTCCATCACGCCGATTACGAATGGCTCATCGGACGCCGGTGGCGCTGCCGTCGGCGCCGGCTGGTCTGTCGGAGATGGCGAGGCGGTTGCCCCAGTGGGGGCCGCCACCGTACCCGCCGCAGGCGGCGTGGTAGCTTGCGGCGCCGGGGGAGGCGTTGCGGTCTCGTCAGAGCCGCACGCAGCGAGGGCTACGGCCAGCAGCATCAGGATGGTCGCCAGTGCAATT
This sequence comes from Dehalococcoidia bacterium, assembly GCA_965204805.1. Classification (GTDB taxonomy): domain Bacteria; phylum Chloroflexota; class Dehalococcoidia; order Lucifugimonadales; family UBA3495; genus VXOI01. The sequence continues at coordinate 41,760 of CBDBFI010000002.1, read as the reverse complement.
GGTACCGCAGGAATGGTCCTCACTGTCAGTGCCCTCTATATTCAGAAAGTTCGGTGGCTTCATTATGAACTGATTTGTCAATCGCGAGAGATTCTACTTGCCGCAGGACAGCGGAGCGAATTGGCTGCTTGAATCCTATCAGGGTGTTGAAATCTTTCGAAGGTTGGAATACGGCCTGCTGCTCAAAGGGACCCGAAGAACTTCAGTGCAGCCGTGAAGGAACTGGACGAAGAGGAGGACCGGTTCGGCAACCCCGGGAGATGCCCGCGATGGTCTCGGTGATGGAATTCGAGTGCATTAGCGAGGCTCCTGGATAAAGGCGCCAGCTTCTCAGATCCAGCCGGAAGCTACTGGTATTTTCTCGCCACGGCTTCTTCCAGGGGATTGGCCTCCCACTGGTCGGCCCAGTCCTGGATGGCCTCCACCACCTGGCGGAAGGCGGCGCCTTTCTCGGTCAGCGCGTATTCCACCAGCACGGGCCTGCTGTCATATACCCGCCGCTGGACGATTCCCGACTCCTCCAGTTCCTGGAGACGCTGGGACAGCAGCCGGTCGCTGAGTCCCTCGACGTAGTTGGAAATGTCGCTGAAGCGGCAGGGCGCGGACAACATGCTGCGAATGATCATGCAGTTCCACTTCTTCCCGAGGATGCCAATGGCCCGGTCGTAACGCGGGCAGGGCTCAAGGTGCTTCATCTCAGTCCAGACTCCGGTGCAAGAAAATCTTACGGATGCTATCACGCTAATAATAAATTAGCCACTATACACTCCTTGACAAAAGGCTAGTTATATACTAATCTATTATTAGTAACTACTTACACAGCTTGTCAAGCTCATAGGTTAGTACATAAACAAAGTGGTCAGACGACCACGAAGGAGACCGAAATGGCCACGCTGACTCCCGACAAGGTTTCCCTGGACACCGCCACCACCGATGCCCCCGCCGCGCCGCAGGACGCCAAGGCGCACACCGGGCCCGTCGCCCGCCTCCTGGCCCGCGTCTCCAAGTGGTCCGGCGACTACGCCGATTACCAGATGGAAACCGGCGCCTGGCGCAAGATCGCTATCTAGGGCCGCATCGCCGGGGCGGGCGGCAACTCCGCCCCGGCTCGAACCGCAACAGCAGAAAGGCTGATCGAATTGATCTAGGCAGCAAGACTGCCACGAAAGGGGGATCCGATGGCTACACTCAGGCGGGACAAGACCTCCCCGGATACCAGCGCCGCCAACACTCCGGCCCACACCGGCAAATGGGCGGTGACCCGGACCGCTCGACGGGCTATTTCCATGCCGGCTTCTCTGTACCTCTGGCTCTCCGGGCCGCCTTCGACCCAACTGGAGCGGGAGAGAGCCACCCTGGCCTACGCCGAGGGAGCGCAGGGCCGCGGCGCGCTGGTCGCCTAGTAGCGGACCGCAACTCAGTATCCACAGATGCCCGGCCCACCGGCCGGGCATCTCTCTTTTTCGTCCTATTGACCATCGAATTTGAAAACTCCTTCCCAGCGATGCAGTCCGCTGCCGGCAGTCCCCGCCGCTGTAAACTGTGCCGACCGACTTCATCGCCGACGGAGGCCGCCTGATGCAGCAACGACCAAACCCCATGGAAGCGATGCCGGAGAACTGGCAGACCGCGCTGGCCATCGCGGCCCACCCGGACGACCTGGAAAACGGGGCCTCCAGCGCCGTTGCCAGGTGGACGGCCCAGGGCAAGCACGTCGTCTACCTGATGGTGTCGCGGGGCGAAGCCGGCATAGACGCCATGCCTCCTTCGGAAACGGGCCCCTTGCGAGCCGAGGAGGAAATCCGCGCCGCCCGCGTGGTGGGAGTGGACACAGTGGAATTTCTGAATCACCCGGACGGCGTCATCGAGCAGGGCCTGCCTTTGCGCCGCGACCTCAGCCGCGCCATCCGCCGCCACCGGCCCGAGGTGATCCTGACCCTCAACCATCATCCCCGGTTTCCCACTGGCAACCCGAACATGGCCGACCACCGCAACGTTGGGCTGCAGTGTTCGACGCCGCCCGCGACGCCGGCAACAGGTGGGTGTTCCAGGAATTGCTGAACGAGGGGCTGGAGCCTTGGAACGGCGTCCGGTTCGTAGCGGTTTTCGGCTCCCCGGACCCTACTCACGACATAGACGTAACCGGCTACCTAGACAAGGGACTGGACTCCCTGGAAGAACACAAGGCCTACCTGGAAGGCATAGGCCGCGCCGCCGCCGACAGCACCCGCAACCGCATCGCCAATCTGGCCTCGGAGGGCGGCAAGGCCCTGGGCTGCGAACACGCGGAACTGGTCGAGCTGGTGCCGATCAACTAGCCCCGGGGTTGGAGACCGTGCCCTCAGCGGCAGCGCGAGGTGAGCCAAGCCCAGTTCCCGGGCAATGGCCCGGGCTGAATGCCCCTCCTCGTGCATCTCGTGGAGCCGTTTCACACTCCCGCACACGGGACGAATCCGGTACGGGGACTCTCCCATACGGGAGTCAAGATGTGCGTTGACAACGAAGGGGAGCTACGAAATGCAATAGGGGCGTAGCAGGCGGCTTGCCTACAGACTCCCGAAGCCAGGGCGCTAAGGTGGTCCGGTAGAGGACATAAATATCACTGAGACATATAAACAATATCGTGATTGTCTTCACAACTTTGACAGGGCAGCCGTAATTGATATAGAAAATATAGGTAATCTTTGCTGGACAGTGAGGGACTTGCCAGCAGGGTTGGGATAAAACCTCCGGCGGGCAGCTATAAGGGAGGTGAGAACCATGTCGACAAAAGCCAAGGTGGGAATTGCACTGGGCACTGCGGCCCTGGCCCTGGCGGCCTACGGCGGGTACCGCTGCTGGAAGCGACGCAGGAGCCACCGGTAGCCCGTCCTCGAGGCCATCGTACGGCCCTGAAGGCGGTTCCTCTTATCGAAGATGTTTCATGAAAGGATTTTTCCTCGCTACGTCTGATGTTGCCGCTCATCGTGGGATCTATCCCGTTGTTCACGCAACAGTCCCACTGCGGGCCAAGTCCCTCACAAGTCAGTTGGAGAAAGGGCAGGGAGGGTTGTCGGAATCCCTGGGAACGCTACAACAAAAAGAGCAGTATTAAATTAAGTCGTCAGGATGGCCGGACCGGCCAGGCGATTAGCAAACGCAGCCCGTCGACCCACCGGGATCTTTCATCAAAACAGATACGTCGCGCAGTTTTCACCGGCGATTCACGATATTCCTGGGAAACACCGAAACCGCAGTATCTCCAGTTATCGAGGTGGCGGGATGAAAATCTACTATCGCGGCTATGTCATCAATGAGGAATACCCGCAGAGGGAGTGCACGGTGGAGGGGAGACGACCTGAGCGGGAGACGCTGGTGTTGGAGGATAACCCTCGGGCGGCGATGCGCTGGATTGACCGCGACGTCATCCGGCAGCGGGTGGTGGCGGCCGGGTGGCTCGGCCCCCGGTTCCTGACGGCCTAGCGGGTGGCAGCGATCCGGCAGCGCCCCGAATCCCGTATCACCCAAGGTGCTGAAAATTCGTCCTGAGCCTGTCCCGGAACGGAGCGCACGGAGCCCTCAAATGGCCCAGATGTCATCTGGGCCATTTGACTTGCGGGAAGGGGACCTCGAGTAACCCCTCGTCCACGGAGACGCCAACGGGCTCGGCGCCTCTTTGTTGGAAATCCGACCGTCCCGGCATGAACCCCGAGACCCAGCGCCGCGACCTGCTTGAGGCCGGCGTTCCGGAGCGCAACATCCACTCCGACATCAACGTTTCCGGTGTTGCCGGGGTCGCGGCCGGCAACCCTTGGAGGTCGGTGGACGCCAAGCTGGAGCGCGGCGACGTCCTGGTGGTGGCGGCACTTGACCGCGTCGAGCGGCGTTCCCTGGACGTCATGGGCAAGATTTACGACTTGGTTGACCGCGGCGTGCGGCTGCGCAGCCTGGCAGACAACTAGGCCTGGGCGAAGGGGCTGGACGCCGACCCTGAGAGTGTGGAATGGATGACCGCCATGCTGATCGCCCAGGTGTGTTCCTTCTCCGCGCAGCTGGAGCGCCAGGCAATTGCCCGTCGTACCAGGGCTGGCTTGGCGCGGGCGAAGGCGGAGGGCAAGCGGCTGGGCCGTCCGCTGAGCCTGGACGAGGAGCAGATGACGGCAATCCGCCAGGACCTCGCTGAGAGCATGACGGTCGCAGGCATCAGCAAGAAGTACGGCATCCCCAGAACGACGCTCCGCGACAACATAGAGAGGGCCGGGAGAGAGGTCCAGTGGGCCAGCAGGTCCTGACCGGGCATCTCACCCAGACCGGCTAAAGGCACTGGAACGTTCGACAAGTTTTCTTGTAGCTCGTCGTCACGCAACGATTCCGGTTCCCGGGCGATGTCAAATGCTGCGGGAGACCGGCGACGAAGATTACCGGAATATCAAGTCCGATAGTTAAACGCTGATCAACATTGCGCAGGGCTCCGTCGGCCGCGATGCAACCTGCGCGAGCAACTCACGCAGGAAGAGGCTATCTCCCAAAGCCCGCAGGAAGATCCCGCGGGCACCGTTTATGTCCCGGTCCATCTCGAAACCATTCTCATCCCTGATCACTGCCCGGCCAGTTGGCCGATGCCATTCTCATCGGTCTCATCGCGCTGTTGAACGCGGGCCTGGGTTTCAGCCAGAACTACCGGGCCAGCCGCGGCATCGAGTCCCTGAATCGCCTGGCGGCACCCTCGGCGAAGGTGCTGCGCGGCGGAGCGGCCGAGCCGGTGGACGCTGGGGATCTGGTGCCGGGCGACATGGTGTTGCTGGAGGAAGGCAGCCGAGTGCCGGCCGACGGGCGTCTGTTGAGCAGCATTGACCTCAGCGTCGACGAGTCAGCCCTGACCGGAGAAAGCGTGGCTGTGTCCAAGCAGAGCGACCCGGTCGCCGGGAACGCCGCCCCCCTGGCGGACCGGCTGTGCATGGCCTACAGCGGCACGGTGGTGATGCGGAGCCAGGGCAGGTTGCCGGTAACCGCGACAGGGATGCGCACCGAGGTGGGACACATCGCCCGCGAGGTGCAGGCCACCGGCGACGAGCCCACGGTATTCCAGAGAGAGGTGCGCCGGCTGGCGGCGCACATCATCCACCGCCGTCTTCATCACTTCCCAGTAAGAAGTTTCGGGACATACCGATTCTTGTCCCATCACACCCCTCCCTGCAGACATCCCCAAAAGGGACAATCATTACCTCACTCAAATTTTATCCATTTCCCCAAACTTCACCAAAAGTGCGGAAGAGCCAGTTTTCCGGGTCTACCTCACTTGGACAAGCCGGAGCGTGCAAGGGCATTGAGAAGTGGTTCTCAGAGATGGCGGAGGCCAACGAGGAGATCAGGAGGAAGTAGTAGTAGCCTCGCCGGTGTCTTCGTTATCCCTCCATCCTAACTTTTGATTCAAGCGAAGCATCGGCCCGAGAAGTTGTTGAACATCTCGCCGGTACTCCTCGTGTTCCTTTAAGTGCGCCTCAGCTTGCTGACCCTGCGCTCTTAGTTGCTTCTCAAGGCTCTTGAGAACATCGGTCGTCCGCGTCTGAATCTCGGTCAGCTTCACAAGACAGCTCTCGACCATCTCCAGTCGCTCTTCTTGATTTGGCGTCATAGTTATCTCCTGCTGACGAAGAAGGTCAATCTAATGATTATTTGCGATTTATCATCGCGGCTTGCTGCGCTGGGTACAGCTCGGCGGTATGGTCTCTCTCATATCTTGCCGAAGTCTTGCAACAGAGTTAACGTACCGGCGGTCAGTACTCCCGAGCCAAGCAAGAACAGACCGCAGGCGGTTAGACGATATCTGTTCATTCAGCGTGGCAACTTCACTCCAACATTTCTCTATTAGTCTAGGGGACATTATAGAAGAAAATAATGAACGTCGCATCCAAGCTTCTCGGATGCGACGTTAGGAGCGGAGGAAGTCAGGACGATCCGGACGTAGTGGAGAGTGAGAAGACCAGCGGTGGGAGAGGTCTATCTCACCACCGGGAGCGGGTATCGTGGCGGCGATGTCTACGCCAAGTATCGATGTCAGCATAGGAGACGAGAGAGAAGAAGGGAGATAGGGAACCAAGTCTCACGGAATTTCTTTAGAGTGGCTACGAGATATGGGGAGGGGAGAATCTTGATGATAAGCCAAATTTAGGACTATACTTCTGATAGAAGGCATGCTTCGGAAATGAAAGAGCCGCAGTGTTGCAGGGAAAACATAGCTGGGTAGGAACATACGGACTTTACGAGTTTGACGTCCACTTAGGGGATGATGCTATCCCCAGGGAGGGTGGAGTCTACATATTTGTCCGAAGTCGGCTGCAAGGAAATGAGTACATATGGGAACACGTGTACATTGGACAGGCGCGCAGTCTCTACCATAGACTAATATCTCAGTGGGGGAATCACCTCAAGAGGGAATGCATCGAGGAATGGAATCCCACACACATCCATCTACTCATCAACCCATTCGAACAGCCTCGTCTCCAGATCGAGCAGGACATACTTGGGGTATGGTCATTCCCATGCAATGGATGACCTTTCCGTAGCGTTGTTCTATTTCCAATTCTGCTAGGACTCGTTGCCACGTTAATGGCCGCCGGTGCCCCGGTCGGTACCTTGCTCGGCATCTATCGGGCGTCGCTCTCGTTCCCTGACTAGCTCGACTTGAATCCACAGACACAGAACGACAAGCCCGTTGATGAGGAGCAACATCATCACGAAGATAATCGTTGGAATTTCTGTTGTTGCTACCCACATCATTTACTCGCTCGTGGTGCACTATCTACCATCGACTAATTCGCGCAATTCCCTTAGCTGGACTGTGTACAAAACGTAGACAAGGGATAGACATGGGACGAGTTGATTGGAAACCTCGTTCCCATGGATGCCCGGCCACCTGTGAATTGCTTCTAGGGTTTTTCAATGTCCTTGCCGCACCCCGACATTGAAATAGTCTCTGCCGCATTTCATGCTAGATTTCATGACTTTCGGGTATCCAACGCTCAAATGAATTTGTCGCACACCATCTTAGCTCGGTCTCCAGCGCCAGCAGCCTTCTATTGGTGCCTCTTGATCGAATCCTCTCTGTCACCTACGAGATCGAGATCATAAAGACGGCTACTATTGACGCGACGATAACAAGTGTTAGCGCCAATGTAAGAATGAGCGAAATCGCCATCTCATGGCGTTGAGGCTGAAGAGGAGAGCCTCATTCGGCTGGACAGGCAGCTTCATGAGCCAACAAGAACACATCGGCATGGCCCGGGAACTCATACACCGGGCCTGCCAAGAATCAGGGAACGGCGGCAACCACCTCGTTGCCGCCGGGTTCTTGCAGGGAGCCTTCACCCAGTGCCTGATCACCGTTGCCCAGAATGAGGGCTTGAAACCGAAAGACAATATCTAGCCTAATATCTGCTAATCGCGACTTATCTCTGTTATCATGACCTCATGGTAGAGGCCAGGCTGGTAAAGATAGGCGAGGCAGCCAGGATTCTTGGCACCACACCGGGTCAGCTTCGCAAGTGGGAGGCCTCCGGCGAGCTGCTGCCGGCGCGGAAGACGCGGGGCGGCACTCGCTACTACGCCACGTCGGATCTCTTTGGCCATCAGGCGGCTGTTGCCGATCCATTGACTGTCTGCTACGCCAGAGTGTCGAGCCACGACCAGAAGGCGGACCTCGACCGTCAGCACGCGGCGCTGGAGGCATACTGCGCCATGAAGGGATGGCGCACCCAGGTTATCCGCGACATGGGCTCCGGCATGAACTACCGCAAGAAGGGCTTGCAGGAGCTGCTGGAGCTGATTCTGCACCGGCGTACGGAGCGTCTGGTGCTGACACACAAGGACCGCCTCCTGCGGTTTGGTGCTGAACTGGTCTTCTCACTGTGCGAACAGCAGGGAATCGAGGTGGTGATAATCCACCAAGGCGAGCAACCGAGCTTCGAGGAGGAACTGGCTCAGGACGTCCTGGAAATCATCACTGTCTTTTCCGCCAGGTTGTACGGGGCCAGGAGCCACAAGAGCCAGCGTCTGCTTGACGCGCTGGCTGGCGAAGGCGACCAGACTGTGATCGAGACCGCGCGGCAACTGTCGCTGCTTGGATAAGCCGTGAAACGCGCTCACCGCATAGCACTGAGGCCAACGCCTGAACAGGCATCGCTGTTCGGCCAGCACGCCGGATACGCCAGGTTCGCCTGCAACTGGGCCGTCGGCGAGTTCAAGGCGGGACTGGAGGTGGGCGAATGGCTGTCCGAGCGCACGTTGCGGCCGCGCTGGAACGTGGTCAAGCACTTCATTGCGCCGTGGGCGCAGACGCTGTCGCAGAATCCAGCCAAGTACGCGATCATTGACTTCGGTCAGGCGGCGGACGGCTGGGGCGCCTACCACAAGCGCCTGAAGGCCGGTCAACCTGGGGGACGGCGCGTAGGCTTTCCGAGGTTCAAGCGCCGGAAGCACGAGCAAGGCTTTCGAGCCGACAACGGACCAGGCACCGTGCGCGTGGACGGCAAGGCGATCATCCTGCCGAAGATAGGCCGCGTGTCCATGGTAGAGGAATTGAGGTTTGGTGGTTCCATCAGGGAGGTGACCATCAACCGGACCGCCAGCACTTGGTTTGCGTGCTTTGCCGTAGAGGACGGCCAGCCGATGCCGCCGGTAAAGGAAGGCCCGACCATCGGCGTGGACGTGGGCGTTGGCACGATGGCGGTGTGCTCCGATGGCCGGAAGGTGGAGAATCCCAAGGCACTGAAAGGTGCCTTGGGCCGGTTGCGCCAAGTGGACAAGGCCATTGCCAGGTCCCGAAGCACCCATGGCAAGAACAATCACAGCAACCGGCGTGAGCGGTTGCATGACAGGCGCAGGAGGATTCATGCCAGGATAGTCAACGTCCGGAGCGACAATCACCACAAGGCGACGACGACGATAGCCAAGTGTACCGGCCGAGTGGTGGTGGAGACGCTGAACGTGTCTGGAATGCTCCGCAACCGGCGGTTGGCCGGGTCCATAGCCGACGCCGGAATGTCCGGCTTTCTGACAAAGCTGGAATACAAGTGTGCCTGGTACGGCGCGGAATTCGTGAAAGCGGACCGGTGGTTTCCATCGTCGAAGTTGTGCGCCCACTGTGGCTGGCACCACGGCGAGCTGAGCTTGTCGGACCGCCAATGGTGGTGTGGCAGTTGCGGCGCCTTGAACGACCGCGACCGCAACGCCGCTGAGAACCTGAAAGAATGGCCGGGTTCGAGCTTCCCGGTGTCAGGACGTGGAGACCGTGTAAGTCAGGCTATGCCTGCTGTGGCCAGTGAAGCGACAATAAGCCTGCCTGCTGGCGCTGGCCTAGATTAGGCCAGATAAGTCAGATTAGGCTAGGTTTTTGATAGCGGCATAGGGAGTCATAGCTTGACCTGGGTGTCCTCTTCGCTCAAGCTGCGGAGGAACAGCGCGATAAAGCCGATGAGCAGGACGCTTGCCCCTCCGCCAATGGTCACCACGGCCCACGGCACATTGGATGCGATCCAGGCGGGGCCGGCGATTCCGGTGCCCGCTCCAACCAGCAGCAGGGCCAACACCAAGGCCAACGCGATTATCATGGTGAGCGACAGACCCTCATTGGCGAGGATGCTGTCGCGTTCTGGAGCGTCCACTCGACGCGCCGTGAGCAGGCCGCCAAGCTTGCGTAGGGCAATCAGGCGATGCAGGACAACGAGGCCCAGCAGGCTGCCAACGAAGAGGGTGCCGCCGAGCATCAGAGAGTGTCCATCGCCCATCGCCTTTTCAAACCCCATGAATTTTTCCCAGCTCAGCTTGTTGCGGGACCAGATGCCGGGTATCTGGACGAGAATGACCACGACGACCAGCGTCCATAGCGCCAGGCTGCTCTTGCCAATGAACTGGACTGCGCCGTAGATACCGGTCGTCAGCAGAATGGCAAGCATCAGGTAGGACTCGTCGAAGGGTGGCATTCGCGCTGCCATGGAATCGGACTCGCTCGCCCCGGGCTGATGGGGAGTGTAGGCCCATCCAGCGAATTGCCAAGCCGCGGCAAACAGAATAACAATAACCAGGGCCGCCTCAATGACTGGGATTGTTATGCGCCAGTGAAGCCTCATTTCCTCACCTGTAAACGTTCAAGTGCCGAACCATGGCAGCAATGAAGTCCTCTTTGCCCGGATTCCAGTCGATAACATCGGCTCCGGAGCGTCGCAGGTCCCAGGAGAGGGAACGGCTTTCCCACTGGGACATGTCGATTTCTTTGAATGGCGAGTCAGCTTCGGTGTTGGATTCTTGGGGGCTGACATGGACCACGCGCACTCTTCCGGAACGGCGGGACCTCCTGCGAAGTGCGGCCAGCCGCCTGATGGCCGAACTGAAGCGGTCGAGTGCTTCCCGTCCTTCCCCAGGCCTGGGGTAATACACGTCCAGCCTGGTGATGATGAATATCTCTGGCTGCAGCCGCATCAGGAATCCCTTGCACCACTCAACCGCCTGCAGTAGATCGTGACGAGGGGGGCCGGAGCGCAGCCCTGCCAGCATCTGGGTCAACCTGCGGAACTGTTTTTGACCGGCGTCGGGAGAAAGTATTTCACCCCCATCGCCGTAGCTGTTATAGGCATAGGCTCCAATGGTGGAGCCTCTCGAGAGGTAAAACTGGGCCAGGCTGCCAGCTGCCTCGACGGTATTTTCCATGGGGTTGTTGAGGGGAGTTCCGACATCCATGTATCGGGCCGCGTCCAGGAATATCCAGACGGCCTTTCTGCCCTCCGGCTCCAGCTCGTTGACGAGGGGCAGGTTGTCGCTGCGGACAACCCTGGAACTCGCCTTCCAGTTGATGAGCTTGATGGGATCGCCAGGGGCGTATGGGCGAAGTTCCCTGAACTCGGAGTTGGAGATCCCGACTTGGGCGAGATCGTCCTGGTACCTGGTCTGCTTGGTGGTGACGCGGATTTCGTTCAGGCGCGTGATGCCCCGGATCCTGGGGACGACGGATATGGCCAGCGCCTCGCCGGAACGAGTCGATGCTCCTCGCCTCACTCCGAGGGGAGCCTGAGACTCCCAGGCGGAGGCAGGCAATGTGAACTCGCCACGCTTGGGAAACCGGACCCGGTAGGACAGGTCTATATTGCGCGTTCCTACCCACTTCCATACGGCGCGCAGGTTATTGCCCTCTTCCACCTCCAACTCAGGAGGGAGGGAATCGTGGACGAAGATGATGCCGATGCCCCGAGTCGCGGTCAGGTGCCGCTCCACCTGCACGCTGTCTCCGGCCCAGCAGATGGCCCGGGGGATGCGGCGTTCAATTCTCACTCCCGAGGGTGGCTGGAGGGCCGTGATGATGAGCATGGTCAGCAACAGGAATACGGCGCCGGTGAGGAGGACAAGATTCCCAAAGGCCAAGCCCACGGCAAGGAAGATGAGGGACAACCCCACCCATGTCATGAAAGAGTGAGGAAACACCCTAGTTTCTCCGGGCTGCCAGCTCGGTGGGTGGCGGCACCTGTTCGACGATTTCGTCGACTATCGATTCGGTGCGGACGCCTTCCAGAGTGTCTTCGATATTGAGGATGATTCGGTGGGCAAGAACATCGGGAACGACCATCTTGACGTCGTCCGGCACCACGAAATCGCGGCCGTGGATCAGCGCAATGCTGCGTGATACCCGCAGAAGGGCAAGGGAACCCCTGGGGCTAACACCCACCGACACCCTAGGGTGCTCCCGGGTCATCCTGACCAGCTGGGTGATGTAGTCCACGATCACATCATCGACGTAGACGCCCGTTTCGACCAATCCCTGTAGCTCCACAAAGCCATTGACGTCCACCGCCGGTTCCATGTCATCGGTGGGGTCGTCTTTCTGCCACTGGATTCGCCGGAGCAGAATGCTACTCTCCATTTGCTGGCTTGCGGGGTATCCGGTCCCCATCTTGAACAGGAACCTGTCAAGCTGCGCCTCGGGGAGAGGGTAAGTGCCCTCCTGCTCGATGGGGTTTTGCGTGGCGATGACAATGAATGGTCGCCCCAGCCCGAGGGTGTCGCCGTCGATTGTTACCTGCCTCTCCTCCATTGCCTCGAGCAGGGCAGCCTGGGTCTTGGGTGGCGCGCGATTGATTTCGTCGGCAAGCAGCACATTGGTGAACACGGGGCCCTGCACCAGGCGAAATTCACCCTCGTTCTGACGCCATACGTTCACGCCAAGGATGTCAGAGGGCAGTAGATCAGGGGTGAACTGCACGCGCTTGGTGTCGCTGCCGATGGCCCGCGAAAACACCTTGGCCAGCAGGGTTTTCCCCAGACCGGGGTAGTCCTCGAACAGCACATGCCCGTTCGCGAGGGCTGCGGCCAACAATTTTCGCAGTAACAGCCGGTTGCCGACGAACACGTCTCCCACGCGGTCAATTATGCCCTCGCAAATGCCTCTGACCTCTTCAAGCTCATGTTCTTTCATCAGTCTGCTACAACCTCATCACCGGGCAGAATGGGCAGCCACACTAGGGCTGTTCTTGAAACATATCCCACGACATTCTCAGAGGTTCGTACCAGATAGGACGAGGCGGTCTCGCTGAGGAGCTCAAACCCTTGCCCCGCCGTGACGGCATCCGTCTGCGCAGACGCCGATACGGCTTGACTTCCAACTGTGTCCGTAGCAGCCCGCGACATCTGGTGCTGGCCCCAGCGGGAAATAGGTCTCCCCCGTTCCGCCCCAGGAGTGCCGGTGGTACTGGACGGCGCTGTCGGCACGCTCGACGAGTCGTATGCAGGTTGCGATGCGGTGCTCGGCGTGGAACGGCCTTGGTCTGTTGATACGGGCGTTAATGGAGCCCTGCGTACGGCTACCCCGACAGTCAGCGATGCGGCGGTGGTGTTTCCGGAGAGGTGAGAAATCGCGCCCTCGACCAGCTTGCGGCGACGTTCCCGGTCCCTGCGCCTGATTCTGCTGCGAACCCACGGCGGCTGGAACCACTTGAGGGTACTGTCGGCGACATTGACTAACGGAAACCAGAGCGCTACGGCGCTGTCTGTGTTGGCACCACGTCGCCGGTAGGCCGCTATGATCGTAGCAGCCACCAACTCGGAGTCCGCGCCGTTCTCGATGAATCCGGAAGAAACTCCACCGACGACCGATGCATCTACGTTCGGCGGCAAAGCAGGCGAATTTGACAAGACTTGCTCGGTGCTGCGAAGGGAGGCGGAAAGGCCGGCCACCCGACGTCGGTAATCTCTATCTCCCCTTCTGCGCAACCAGCCATCGCCAGGTTTCTGTACCAGGGCATCGCGGAGAGGACGAAACACCCTCTGCGCATCTTGGGGAGTGGCATTGTTTTTGCTGAGAAGCCCCATCTGGTATGACCACAGGCTTGACCATTCACCAGACTCGACGAACCGGTGCTGCCACCTCGAAACGAGGACGCGGCGAGGGTCAGGCCGGTCTTCAAACTGCTGCTCGTGCCGGTTCCATCGAGTCCAGCTCAAGGGAGCAGCCTCGGCCGTCTCGACAAAGGATTTCAAGCCGCCGCGGATCCTGAACAGTGCCCAAACGGCCAGCGCAAACACAACGATCCACTCATACACGGCGGCGAACCAAAGGGTTTCGTACAGCAGAGGGCGCAGCAACATGCCGTAAAAGGCCAGAGCGGCCCCCACGATAAAGCCCCTTACCCTGGAACTGGTGAACCAGCGGGCTGGGCCGGAATACAGGGGTTCCGGGGAATCAACAAAATATGCCACCATCTGGGAGAGCCCGAGGGTGAGCAGCCCCGCACCGACGATCGCTCCCAGCAGGGGGAAAACGTGGCCCACGCCCGACAACGGGGCCATGGCCAGCCACAGGAAGCAGCCGGCTGCGGTGAAGCCCAGGGCGGCTACCAGTGGGCGTACTCTCAGCCTGGCTGGTGTCCATAGCGGGTCCGGCAACGCCCATGTGAGCACCGTAAGGAATACAAAGGCGATGAGGGCGAATCGCACCTCGAACAGTCCTGCGAAGTATGGCAGAGACGCCTCCCCGAAGCTGGCCGTACCGCTATTGTCCAGTAGAGGTGCGCTGATCAATGGGAATGACTGCGTCAGGGCCCAGACGACCAGCGACGCGCTGATGGCCGGCATAAGAGCGTCAATAAGCGGTGGGATGTTGGTCATCGGGACTGCCACTCGTGGCGGAAGTCCCAACTGGGCCACCCTGCGAAGAATCAGCGTCAGGTAAGAGATGACCAACGCCGCCGTCATTGCGGGCATGAGTTTGGGAATGGGGAAGCTGGAAGCAGTTGCCGGTATGCCGTTGTCCGAGAAACCGATGAGAGCTAGGGCGAAGAGGATAATCCGTCCCATAGGGAATCCAAACACCTCTCCGACAGCGGGACGGAACGCAGCGATGACCCTCACGAGAATAAACGGAGCCAGGAGGATGACGGACCAGAAGGCGAGCGTGTCGAAGATGTCCAAATACGGCCCTACCGAGGCAAGCGCGCCGCCAGGTTGCAGTTCCGGGATGTCGCCGACGATGCCTGGCAGGGACAGCATGATTCCCAGGACCAGGACTATCCACGCAATATCGATGACCAGCAGCAGGACCCGCGCGGGATTCTGCACCCTCGCCGGCAAGGACAGCGTCACCAGGTTGCGCAAGACCGAGGCTAGGTACGGCAACGCCAAAACCAGCGCGAAGATGATCAGTACCAGAGCACCGGGGAAGTCAAATGCGATGTCGAGCACACCTCCACCGGCCAGGAGGATATACGCCACGGCCAGAACGACTAGGACCCTTATGGGGAAAGGCAGGGCACCCCGGGCAGCTGGCCATAGAGTCCTGGCAGTCCTGAGCAACCCGTAGAAGATTCCCGCCGCGAATACCCACTTGATGAGGGAACCGAAGATGCTGAGGTAACTTTCGAGGGATTCCACATCGCCCGCGTCGGGCCTGGCGGAGGAGATGGTGGCGGGAAGAGTGGCAAGAATCGCCAACATAGCGGACACCAGAGTTGCCCATCCCAATCCTTGCAGCGCCCCTTGGGTGATGGCAGCGGCCCTCAGGAGAGGGCTGGAGACTTCCTGTTGAGCGCCCTCGGATTCCGACTTGCCGGGGTCCTCCTTGCCTCCATCATCGTCATCGTTGTAGTCCCATTCCTCTTCCTCTTCGGTTGAAACCTGGGACTGGCGCGGCTCGAGTACGCTGGAGGCAATAGCCACGATCCTGCTGAGCAGCAACATCGCCGCACCCACGGCAACCCACGGGGCGATGTGGCGGAAATCCAGGGAGATTGCATTGTGAACTGGCCCGCCGGTTGCGAGCAGAGGAAATGCCGCTCCAGCAATGCCGGCAAACACAAGGCATGAAAAAATCAGCCCGAATCTGGATTCGGTGGATCTATTCAAGGCCCTGGTCCCCCACCACCGTTTGCCAGGAACGGTACATTGACTCGTACTGTCTGCGACCGATGTGGTGCTCGCTGTAGTCCGCCTCCTCGAAGCGGGAAATGACTTCATCGACCGCCCGGAAGTCCAGGGCCAGCCCGGAGCCAGAGAGAATTGCCTCCAGCTCCCTTGGGGTGCGCCCAGATACCCCTGGCAGCTGACGGTCAGCCCAATCCAGGTATTCGTTGTACAGGCGAACGATCTCCTCTCTGAAGTCTACCACTCGAAGGGTTGCCGAACAGGATGAGGCCAGGAAAAGGGGTGTTTCGGCGTACTCCGCTGAGACCGTCAGGTCTCCCATGCGGTTGGCTATCCAAGTGATCTCACAGACGCCGCTCTGATCTGTCTCGAGGTCCAACCGGTCTTCACTCGGCCTGGTTATCACGAGAGGGGCTTGAGGGATTCCGGGGCCGTCTTCCACCTTGAGGGTTATTGCCACCGGGACTTGCTCTCCCAGTCCGAAGACCTCGGGGAGGTCTGGTGCGGGCCGTTCTATGGCGACCGTCAAGACGGTCGGTTCAGGATCCGGAATCGGCTCCGGTTCGAACTCGGGAAATTCCTCACCCTCGGGGTTTTGCACCTGGACAGTGTCCTCGTCACCGCCGCGGGTCCCTCTCCGGACTCGTGCCGGAGCGATACCGGGCAGAGAGATCGCTACAAACCTGCGAGCCAGAATCCCGGACGCAATCACTGCGACAACGAGGGCGGGCAGGCCCACCCAGAGCACCCAGTTGAAGCCAGTCTGCGTGATTGGTATTCCCGCAAGGTAGGACAACGGCAGGAATAAGTCGTCTCCCTCGTAGGTAAAAGCAACACGGGCGACGAGTGCGTCCTCCGTGTCTGGAATGGTCAATATGAGCCGGGCAGTTCCCTCGTTGTCCGTCAGGGCCTCATCGCCTTCGACAGTGCGAACGGTGGCGCCGGGAATTCCCCGCCCGGTGTCGTCTGTCAGCGTGGCCTCGACAGTAACCTCCTGGCCGGGATGAACATCCTCTAAAGGAACCACAACCAGATCGACATTCGACTTTACGTCTACGGGGACGGCAACGGCCAGATTGAAGTCCGAAACCGAGACCACAAATTCGTTCCTACCGAGAGATGCATCGGCCGCAACCGGATATTGCAGGGTGAATGTTCCGGTTTCGTCGGTTACGGACCGCGACTCCGGGCCAGCGGTTACAGCCGTATTCGCCAGAGGCCGGCTCCCCAGGAACACCGAACCCCGCAGGGTAGCCGAATCCCCGCGCGCCACAGGCTCCGTCGCTTCCGCAGACAACCATGGCAAGCCGACCGAGACGGCGTGATTGCCCAGAGATGGCGCCAAGCGGTCGCTTCCTTCGAATCCGAAGGCAATGTTTACGGTGGCCTCGACCTCGGATGCGCCTATCTCGACTTCCACGGGGAACACGCGACCGAAAGTGCCATCGCCCCCGGTAATCAGAGGCTGCGAATCAGGATCGCCCACCCAGATCGGGACGCCCGGGACCGGGTCGCCGCTGGCGGTATGCAGTGTGCCTCTCAGCTCCGCAGTTTCTCCCGCCCGGATCACAGCTGGACCCTCGACGGTAAGGACGGTGGGTTCGATCACGAAGAACGAAAGGCTGGCCGAACTGGACGTGAGGTGCTGCTGTTCCTTGAACCTAGCCGTGACCACGCGCGGACCCGTTTCGCTGAAGCCCGAAGAGCGATACTCGAACGTGCCGTCTCCAGCAGTGGCGACCGTACCCATGAGGGACCCATCGCGATCCTGGATCAGTACCTCTAGGGAGTCGATTTCCGTCGGTGAGTTGGATGTGAGTCGTCCCTGGAACAGGACCTCCTCCCGCTGCTCAACGCTGGGAGGACCGGAAATAGACATGGCCGTGAGGTACCGGGCTGTGACGATGCTCGAATATTCAGCCGGCAGAATGGGGTAGTCGCCTGGGAACTCGGCACGCACTACAGAATCGCCCACCGTATCGGTAGAGCCGATGGTGGTGAAGGCTCCATCCTCTCTGGTCACTTCGGTCCAGGGCGGGCTGTCTCCCACTGTGAACGCAAGCTCCACGTCCCCTACCGGAGTCCCTCGCGCGTCGCGCAGAATGCCCTCAATGGAGAATCCGTCTCCCACGCGGACTTCACCGGCAATGACAACTGACAGCTCAGCGGGCATTACCGCCGCCAGTTCCAGCCTGGCCGTGTTGCCCAGCAGGAAATCCTTGCCTTCAAAGCCCACCTCCACGGTGTGAGGGCCGACTTCCGTGAAGGTCTGGGCGAAGCCGAATTCACCGGCCTCGTCGGTGGATTGCGGTGGAAGATCGCGTCCATCTACCGAGACCTGCAACTCGAAGTTGGCCACACCACTTCCCGTGTCGTCCAGCAACTTGCCCCGGAACAACGCTTGGGTGTCCACAGGTACTTCACCCGGACCGGTGAGCTGAATGCCGCTTTCCGAGTAGACGGTGATGTCGGGGTCGCTCCAGGACTCAACATACTCTTCGTTTCCAACGGCGTGAGCCAGTAACTGGTAGGAACCCCTGTTCATGGATGAAGGGAGAGCGACCTCGGCGCGGAAATTGCCTCGTTGGACCGTGGTCTCACCTATTATTGTGCCGCCATGTTCCTTGGTCTCGTTGATGAATATCTCCACTTGTAGTCCCGAAACAAGACCTCCGGTTGCGGTGCGGACGGTACCGCCGACGATGAAACCTCTCTTCCGACGGACATCGCGAGGCGAGGAGATTATCGTGGTTACGGTGTCCACAGGCTCGGACGGCTGTACAAACTTCTCCTCAGACTGTGTTTCGTCGCCAGGGGTTTCATCCGAGACAGGTTCCTGTTGGCCTTGGGAGTTCTCCTCAGCACCTGTTTCCGAGGGTTCGTCGCCGGGTGTATCCTGGGCCGATTCGGGTTGTGTCGGGCCCTCACTACTGCCGTCGGATGATTGACTGTTCGTGCTGTCCTGGCCTTGACCCTGACCCTGGGAACTTTGCTCTCTGGCCAGCGCGGTGCGCGATTGGGCACCCAAGGGAGCGGTGGGCTCGAACTGCACCCAGCCGAGGCCCTGGAAGGCGACCTCTCCCCACTGATGGGCCTGGTCGGTAAACACTTCCTGGGGGCTCGCAGTCGGGCTGATGGCCCAACCAGAGGCAACCCTGGCGGGCAGACCGATGGAGCGGGCCATAACCACAAAGGCGGTGCTGAACACGCCACAGGTGCCTTCACGGTGGTTGAACAGGAACCAGTCGACCGGGTCTCGTCCAGGCGGAGGAGCCTCCCGTCCGGAACCGTCGGCGAAGCGGTATGTGTATTCCGTGCTGAGGTAGTCTTCCAGTGCCTTGGCCTTGGCGTAGGGGGAGTCGTGCCCCTGGGTCACGTCCAGGGCTAAATCACGGATGCGCTGTGGCAGTCCGGGCGGCAACTGGGTGTAAGCGAAGTCTGAAACCACGCTGGCCGACTCCAGTTGCGCCTGTGAGAATTGCGGTACACGGGAGACCCAGCTGAAGCTTTTGGCGGGCGCGTCGAGGGAGAAGGTGCCGCTGACCGGGTGGAAGCGGCCATCGCGGCTCACCTCGTCGAGGAACTGAGACGTGGGCACGACTCCCGCCGGCAGGGTCCCCAGCCTTTCGGAGGCCGTGATGGTGATGTTGTCGGTGATGATTGCCCTTGGGCTAAGGTCGAAACCCGCCAGCAGCGGGGTGGAGTTCACACCCTGGGGCAGATCAAAAGCCCCTGACCCAGCCCTGACTAGCTCGTTGGCGACCAGATGGGGAATGCTCTGGCCGTTATCGTAGTCAAGAGAGAGCCGGCCCAACTGGTGCCAGCGGCCGCCCTCGTAGACCTCGCCTACCGCGCTGCGGAGGTACCTAGTGTTGGCGGCCCCACTGACGAAAAACACGGGTGAGCGTCCCTGGGATTCATCGCCGCCGCTGCTTCCGTCGCCACTTCCACCGCCGTCGTCGAGAGTGCCAGGCCTCTCAACCTGTCGCGTGGTAATGCCAACACCGAGGGCGAAACACTCCTCGTCTCTCGTGACAATCGCCCCGCCATTTTCGGTCTGGATAACTTCTGCGCCACCGTCCTCTAGTTCCTGCTGCGCTCGTTGCTGTATGCCCGACCGTTCATCGGAGAGTTGTTGGACGAGGGTCTCGATCTCCTGCCGCTCCGACTGCGAAACGGTGTCGGCCCCGCTTCCTGCACCCGCGCGGTCCGGAGCGCCTCCGCTGCCAGTGGGTTCGAATGGGATCCAGCCAAAGCCATCGAATGCAACCTCAGCCCGCTGGTGGGCCTGATCAGTGTAAACCGTCTGCGTCTCATCAACCGGCGATATTGACCACCCGGAAACCACGCGGGCCGGTAAGCCCACAGAACGAGCGAGGATTACAAAGGCACTGCTGAAATTGCCGCAGGTGCCCTTCGGGCTTTCGAACAGGAACCAGTCGACCGGGTCGTGTCCTGAGGGGACGCCTGCGCTGGAGGGATCGGCCAGCTGGTATATGTAGTTGGCCTTCAGGTAGCGCTCGATGGCCTTAGCCTTCTGGTAGGGGCTTGTCTGCTCCGAGGTGATTCTCTGGGCAAGCCGTCGTACACGCTCTGGAACTGCATCGGGTATAGAGGTGTGGCCATAATGGGGAGACACTTGGGCTCCCCTCAACTGAGCCTCCGAGAAAACGGGGACGTCGGAGGTCCAAGAGTATGAGGGAACTGCTTGGCCGCTTGCGAACGTTTCGCTGTTAGGGTATAGAGTTCCGCCGACCGACAATGCGCTCGGCTGAGACGATATGGGCACGTTGCCTCTGGGGATGTCCTGGGCGTCACCAGCGGGCGTCACAGTGAGCTCGCTGGTGGCTTTCCCTGTAGCAGACATCGTGGGTTGGGACAAAGCTCCGAGGTTTGGGACCGGGGAACCGGAGGTGTAGGTAACTCCGGCCTTCTGGTCGGGATACCATTGGCCGTTTTCGTACCGGTCTCCCACGGCTGTCCTCAAGAAGCTGACGCCCCTCGCTCCCTGAACTTCAAACACTGGTAGGTGAGGGAGCTCCGCGGCCTGGCCGGTCGTAGTTCCCGGAATCATCGAAGTCCCGGAACTGTGAGTGAGCAGGCCCCCGCCGTTTTCAAGAAGACTGACGGTTCCCAGTTCCTCTATCGCCTCCTGGGTCGACTGCCTCACTTGCTCCTCGGGGTCCTGCAGGGCGGCGATCAGATTGTCGGCGGCAGAGGAGTCTCCCTGCTCGCCCAAGATCTGCGCCGCAGCCGACCTGACAGTCGGATCGGATGCTTCCCCGAGCGCGTCGGACAGGCCGCCCTCAGAGAATCGACCCAAAGCGCTGGAACATGCGGCTCGCACCTTGGGTGATGGGTCGTTGGTCCGTCCCTCCAGCAAGGCCGGAAGTGAGCTGGGCGACAAAAGTTCGCCGAGCGCATCTGCGGCTGCTTCCCTTACGTCCTCCTCAGCGTCATCCGACAGTGCCTGCTCGAGGGAACCGGCCCCGGCGCGCTGACCTAAGGCCCCGAGGGCGGCGGCAGATGCCCCTCTCACCTTGCTGGACTCGTCCGTCGCCAAGGCCTCCGACAAGGGCTCCACAGATTCCGGTTTGAGCAGGTCTCCCAAGGCAGAGGCGGCTGCGGACCTGACGTCCTCGTCGGTATCGGGCTTTTGGACGAGGGCATCGCCCAGAGGATCTAACGCTCGGCCATCGCCCTTTCTGCCCAGGGAGAGGGCAGCGGCCCTCCGCATTATGGGTTCGGGATGCTTCTGGAGTATCTCTAAGAGCTTGTCGAATTCCTGGGAGGCCATACTGTTGATAGACGTTTCCCGGACGGACTCGTCCGGGTCTTTGAACATTGCGTCTGCCAACCCTTCCAGGGCCCGGTCGCTGCCGATATCTCCCAGAATTTCTGCGGCGTCTCTCCTGGTCTTGGGATCAAGGGCGTCGGCCAGGTCCTGCAGGGCAGTTTCCTCAAGGAACTCCGGGGCCTGCTCGTCCGCAGGCTGAGGGTCGCCAAGGCCGCCGCCAGTGCCGGGCTGCGGTTGCGCTCCTTCAGTCTTTTGCTCCATGGCTCCAGACTGGCCCCCAGTTCCTTCGCCTGTGGTGCCGCCCGCCGCCGTGCCAAGCGATGCCGGGTGCCCGGAGGCAACATTGTCCGCGGCTCCGCCGGGAGTGAGGTCGAAGGAAACCCAGCCAAATTCCTTCAGACCAATCTCTGCCCACTGGTAGGCCTGGTCGCCGTACACGACCTGCTCGTTGGCAGTGGGGCTGATGGCCCACCCGGACACTACACGGGAGGGGACCTGAGACGCCCTCGCCAGGACACAAAAGGCGCTGCTGAAGGAGGTAGAGCCTCCGGACTTCTTCTCAAACAGAAACCAGTCAACGGGGTCGGCGCCCTCCGGCGGCAGATCGGGTGATTGTCCTGCTCCTGGGACCGCGTAGGAATATTCCGTCTTAAGGTGTTGCTCGATCGCCTTGGCCTTGTCGTAGGGGGAGTCTTGGCCCTGAGTAATTTCGCTGGCCAGGTCCCGAACTCTTTCAGGGACGCTGTCGGGCAATTGGAGGTACGTAGGGTCGTCCACCGCATCCGCATTGGACAACGCGTCTTCCGGGAACCCAACAGCCATGGAACGCCACTCATATTCGCTGACGGGTTCCTCGGTCTGGAAGGTGCGGCTGAACGGATTCCATTTGCCCTCCTCCTTGATGCCTAGAGGCAGTGATGACATGGGGAGGGTTCCCGGTTCGAGATTTTCCAGTCCCTCTGCCGGAGAGACCTTTATATGGTCGATCTCCAACGATTCGGGCACCGCAGAAGGCTGGGCCAGGAGGTCCGAATTAACGCGGAAGTCCGGGAGCAAAGCCTCTAGGTCCGACTCGTCGAGGCTTTCGTTGATCAAACCCTGATCGATCATGTCCAGAATGTCGCGGGGAATGTCAGACCATAGACTGGACTCCAGTGAAACCGGATCCAGTTGTGTCCATTCGCCGTTCTCATAAACGTCGCCCGTGGCGCTGCGCAGTCGGTCGGTGTTGGCTGCGCCTTCCACGTTAAAGAGGGGATTATCAATGCCGCCAGTGCTTGGGAGAGCAGAGACTCCCGGTTCCAGGAGGAGAGAAGCTCCCCGTACTAGCGCCGCATTTCCGTTTCCCAACGGCACGAGTGCGTCCCACTTCTCCTCTTTGCGGACCTCTCGCAATGCGGGAGGCAATCGGTATTTTTCGACTTCGGCGGAGTAAGCTTCCTGGACCGGTGATGCTTCCATTCCTTCGAACAGGTTAAGTCCGGCCAGGCTGGAAGAACCAAAGAAGCCGAAGACCAGGGCCAACACAAGCCAGAGAGCCAGCAGGCCAAGGATTAGCCGGGGCCGGAAAAGGCCGACCAGCACCAGCGACAGGAAAAAGGCTCCCATTACGGCCAGGCCCCTGGGCTCTATGTTGGTTCCCTGGGCTTCGTGCTCACCGTAGGCTATATCCTGGCTGAGCACGCCTGAGAAAGCAAGGTAAAGCCCTGCTCCCGCAAGCAAGAAGGCCACCACAGCCCCAAGCACCAGCAATCGTAGAGAGCGGGCTGTAGCTTCGCGGCGCCAAATGGTAATCGCGCCCAGTACGGCGGCCACGCCCATGACCACGCCAACGGTGCCAATGGCGAAGGCAAACATCCCAACGCCACTGGGAAGGCCGATATTGCTTTCTCCAGAGGGAGCGCTGGCGAGAAGGTCGTTGGGGCCTGAGGAGGTGAGTGTTCCTAGGAGGTTAATAAGCAGAAAGAATCCGACCAGCGCTGCCGCCAGCATAAACAGCAGACCAGAGCGGTGCTTCAATCTGTCGAAAAGTAGCCTCATTCCAGGAAGTGAGAGTGGAGAATCACACTTACATTTGAGTATCTTGCAGTCAAAAACAACTGCCGCTCAAGTAGCATAATGGTAACGCACTATGTCAATTTTCAGAGTGATTAGGGGATATATCACGAGGCCCACATCAAGCGGGAGAACGGCCGCTGGCACATATGCCTGAAACGCTGGAAAGCACCGGAACCAGTGCTGCAACCGGACCCTCGCACCGCTGGAGCCGTCGACACAGGCATCAACCCCCACGCCACCGACTCCGACGGCCAGACCTACGAGAATCCCAAGGCCTACTACCGTATGAAGGGCAAACTCATCAGATGGCAACGAGCCCAAGCCCGCAGGACCAAGGGATCCCGGGGCTGGTGGGAAGCGCAACGCCGAATAGCCAAATGCCACAGGCGCATCAACGGCCTCCGCCGGAACGCCGTACACCAGATGACCAATGCCCTGACCAGGAAGTACGAAGAACTGGTCGTCGAGGACCTGAACGTCGCCGGGATGATGCGGTGCCGCACACCCGCGGCCCAGGCCGACGCCGCCATGGGAGATATCGCCCGCCAGATTGTCTACAAGGCCCAGTGGCGTCATACCGGCCTGACCAAGGCGCCAAAGACCTTTCCCAGCAGCAAGACCTGCAGCGCATGCCAGTACAGGAAGGCGAAACTCAAGCGGGAGCGGTACTGGAGATGCCCCAACTGCGGCATACGCCACGAGCGTAACGTCAACGCCGCACTGAACCTGACAGGGCCTTTTCAAAGTCAGCATGAGTGGTGGATGATGGGGGAGTGGAGGTGGGGTTATGGATGTGGTGGAAGGATTACCCGAGGAATTCGCCCTGTTGCGGGGGGAACTGGCCCGGATCACAGATCGCCGCTTTGCCAGGGGCTTGGTGCATCCTCTGGAGGCGGTGCTGAGCTTGGCGGTGCTGGGACTGATGTGCGGCCAGTGCTCCCTGAGTGCCATATACCGCTTTGGCGACACTCACCCGGAACTGCTCAAGGGACTGGGGCTGCGGCGCAGTCCCTCGGTGGCGACCCTGTCGCGGCTCTTGCGGATGGTAAAAGTGGCCGAGGTGCGCCAGGCCATGCTCAGCTTCATGGTGGCGCTCTCAGAGTCTCGGGGCGTCCGGTTGACAGTGGCCTACCCACTAACTGGGATTGTCACGGTGAAAGACTGGGGACCTGCTGGGGCTCACCAAGGTCACCTACGGGCACCAGGGCGTAGCCCAATTGGGCTGCTCGTCGCTTGGCCGAGCGGAGGGCTCGCTGACGATACTGTTGTTCGTAGTATTCGGCACCGGCATCAACATATCCATGTCCATGCCGCAGCATGGAGTAGATGATCCGGGCCAGCTTGTGGGCCGTGGCGGTGATGGCCTTGGGTGCTCCCAAGTGGGCCTTCTTTCGCCGCAGGTAGGCGCCCAGAGCGCTGTCGGAGCGGTGCAGCGCATTGGCCGCCAGCCGCAGCGCCTTGGCTGCCCGGTTGGCGCTGGGCTTGGTCCGGGAACTGAGCACCTTCCCGCCGGTGATCCGGTTGTTGGGACTCAGCCCCAGCCAGGAGGCGAAGTGCCCGGCACTGGGCCACTTGCTCATGTCCGTTCCGATCTCGCTGACCACCTTGAGCGCAGTGTAGGCTTCCACACCGTCGATGCGGGTCAGGTCCACTCCGGTCATACGGTACAGTTGGCCTTGGACATCGAAACGGGGTGCGTTCTTCTGATTGCGCTTCTTGCCGTTGGGAGCCGGAGGCTCACCATCGCTGCGATCCTCAAACCGCTCCAGCTGGGCC
Source organism: Dehalococcoidia bacterium (assembly GCA_965204805.1). GTDB lineage: Bacteria > Chloroflexota > Dehalococcoidia > Lucifugimonadales > UBA3495 > VXOI01. The sequence continues at coordinate 16,751 of CBDBFI010000002.1, read as the reverse complement.
TCAATCTCCCGGTCGCATTCGGCGATCTTGTCCTGATAGGTCCGGTACAGTTCCAGCGCTTGGGTCAGCTCGAAGAGATGCTCCTTCCGCCAGTGCCCCCGCAGCGACTTGGCGATGGTCCTCTCGTCGGACTTGATCCTCGGGTCGCGCAGCTGTGCCAACCTGCGGGGACTCCTCTCGCCCCTGACTATGGTCTCGATGATGTCCATGCCGGTCTTGCCGGTGATGTCGCTGATCACGTGCTGCAGCTTCACGTTCATCTGTGTCAGGGCCTTCTGCATGTGCTGTACGTGCTGGGCGGCATGCTCAACCAGCATGGCCCGCTGCCTCAGGTAGCTGCGCAGGCTGCGGATCTCATCCTCCGGCCGGAAGGCCCCCGACAGCAGGCCGTAGGTGTGCAGTTGCTGCAGCCACTGGCAGTCCAGCACGTCGGTCTTCCGGCCGGGCACGTTCTTGATGCGCCTGGGATCCACCAGCATCACCTCGAAACCCCGTTCCTCCAGAACCCCGAACAGCGGTATCCAGTAGCCCCCGGTGGACTCCATGGCCACCGTCTCTACTCCGCACTCCCTTAGCCAGTCGGCCAGGCGGTACAGGTCCGCCGTGAAGGCTTCGAACTCCTGCACCGGCTGTTCCCACCGGTCTTCGGGAACCGCAACGAAATGGCTGGCGGCCCCCACGTCGATGCCGGCGGCGTTCAGATTTACTCGGGACAACCCTGACGGCAGGCGCTCTCCACCCTCTCCAGTCGTTCCCTTTGCCTTTGCGGCTTCCTTGCCCGTGCTCATCATTCCCCCTGCCATGAAGGCGTGGGCTTGTCGTCGGAGGGAGTCGACGACAGCGTATAACCTACCCAACGGGATCGCTTCCAGAGGAGCGTCACCAATGATGCCGCCTTCACAACTCCCCGACCATGCTATTGGATCGGGCGTTACGCACCAATGCCAACCCGGCCTCCATCCGGACGACAGGCCCCAAACGAAGATTACACCTTGGGACGCCATTGTCCAGTTAGTGGCCTCTGCCCGGCCCGGCCACGGGCTTACCCTGCTATTTACTATCCTGCCTTCCCGCAGTGCGGGCAGGGCCTGCGCACCACCCGTCGCCACTTGACGGGGCTGGTGGCGCTGATCTCTCGTCGACGGTGGAGGCAGTAGACTAGGATTTAACCGCACAGATCCCCTCGAGAGAAGTCTGAATGCCCTCAAACGCTCGTCAGAACTCCAGGCGCGGTGCCCCGCTTACGCCACCAGCCCCATGACGGTAAAATGAACCTACCACAACTGCCCATCCCAAGAGGTCCGAGATGACCACAAAACCAGAAGTGCTTCCGCCGCTGCCAGACCCTCCGGAGAGGACGCCCGAGGAAATGACCAACTTCAACCACATGAACCTGACCGGCAACACCCACCACCTGGTCCACCACCTCGGCAACCCGGAAACCACCCTCGTTGCCGGCGAACACTACATCAGCCTGAACCGCCCCGAAACAATGACCGGGCTCCGTTACCCAGACCTGATCGTCGCCTTTGGAGTGGATCCGGCAGCCTACTACCAGAGCAACGCATACATCGTCTCGGAGCAGGGCAAGCCCCCCGACTTCGTGCTGGAAATCGCGTCTCCCAGCACCGTTACCGAGGACATGAACAGCAAACCCGCCGACTACGCGGTACTGGGCATACCCGAGTACTGGCGCTTCAACGAATCACCAACCCGAAGCAATCCAGCACTGGCCGGAGAACGGCTGGCCGGTGGAGAATACCGGCCAATTCCCATCGAGATTCTTCCTGACGGGAGGCTCAGAGGCTACAGCACAGTCCTGAACCTGATATTGGAGTGGCGTGACGGAAAACTGAACTGGATCGACCCGGCTACTGAAGAACACATTCCCACCTTTCAACAGGAACGGGAAGCCAGACTACAAGCCGAGGCCCGAAACCGGGAACTGGAGGCAGAAATCCGCAGGCTTAGAGGGAATGACGCCGTTTGAGCGTGCGATAGACGGTTGGTCTTGAGACGGAGAAAAGCTCGGCGAGATCGCTGATGGAATACTCGCCGGTGGCATGCATGCGGTAGAGTTCGCGCTGCTGCCTGTCGGATAGTTTCGGCTGTTTGCCCCGTAATTTCCCCTTGGAGCGGGCGATGGCCATCCCCTCGCGGGTCCGTATGCGAATGAGATCAGCCTCGAACTCGGCGAAGGTGGCGAGGATATTGAAGAACATCTTTCCCATCGGATCGTCTGGGTCGTAGAGCGCCCGCCCGAGGGCCAGTTTCACGCCTCGTCCCCTAAGCTGGTCGGCGATGGCGCGTGCATCCGGGACAGACCTGGCCAGCCGGTCGAGTTTCGGCACGACCAGTGTGTCGCCTTGGCGCACGGCGGCGAGGGCTTGGTCTAGGCCGGGACGTGCGCGGGTTGTGCCGGTGAGGCCGTGATCGGTGTAGATGCGGTCCTCGGCGACGCCCAGTTCCAGGAGCGCCTGGCGCTGGGCGGCCAGGTCCTGCCGGTCGGTGGAACAGCGCGCGTATCCGATAAGCGTTGCCGTCATGGGGATAAGTGTACGGATAGGGGCCCGCTTGCGCAATTGTTTCCGTACCATTCATATGAGACGCGCGTGGCCTCGGTTTTGGCCTCGGGTTGACAGGGGTAGAGGCGACGGACAGAACGTACGCTGGACGATCCCCTTACGGACAGCGCCGCCGCGCCTGCCGGTATGCACGGATAACGGGGATGTGGAACATGCCGAGATGAAGCATCTGGAGCGCGCGCCCAGCACGCGGCCCTGTTCGATGTGCCCACGGACGGAGCCTCCCTGCTGCGCCATTACACGCCGTCCGACGACGACATCGAGCATATCCGGGTGCGGCGCGAGGGACACAACCGGGGCTGGGCTTCCCGCTCCAGCTTTGCGCTTTTTGATATGGCGACACGATGAACCTCGTCAACGCCCGCTACGGCAACGAACCGGGCCTCAAGGCCTATACCCATGGCTCGGACCGGTTCGGACCCTTCGCAACGCAAACAATTCCAGCCACGGTCAACGAAGCGCCATTTGTTCTCGACGGGTTGCTGATGACCAGGGCCGGGCGGCACATCCGCGAGCAATACGCCGACACCGGCGGCTTCACCGACCATGTCTTAGCCGTCACATCCCTGCTCGGCTATCGGTTTATCCCGCGCATCCGGGACCTGCTGTCGAAGCGGCTGCATGTCTTCGATCCCCGACGCGTTCCCAAACCCCTGACCGGATTGACCAGCAACAAAATACGGGAGGACGTGATCGTGCGGAACTGGCCCGACATCCTGCGGGTTGCGGCCACCCTGGCTAGCGGCACCCTTCCACCCAGACAGCTGCTGCGAAAGTTCGCGGCCTATCCGCGCCAGCACGAACTGGCTGTCACTCTCCGTGAAATCGGACGGGTCGAACGAACCCTCTTCATCGTCGACTGGCTGCCAGGCGCCGATATGCAACGCCGGGCCAACACCGGCCTGAACAAGGGCGAGGCCCATCACGCGCTCAAGAACGCGCTCTGGATCGGACGCCAAGACGAAATCCGCGACCGCTCGAGTGAGGGCCGACACTACCGCATGGCCGGGCTCAACCTGCTCTCGGCCATCGTCATTTACTGGAATACCGCCCATCTCTATGAAGCGGTCGGACAGCGAAAACACGCCAGCCTGACGGTCGTGCCCGAGCTCTTGGCTCACATCTCGCCCGTGGGTGGGCCCACATCCTGCTCACCGGCGAATACCGGTGGCCAAAACGCCGATAGCGGCCTTAGCGCACGATTCTGCCCCCTACCGGAGCCGACCCGATCCTGGCCGAGAGTTGTCTTGCCCCCAGGGTCTTAATCCGTGCTTGCGGGTCAGGGATTCCAGGTCCAGTTTCAGTGTCTGGTTGCCGGGTTGCGGCGCGAGGTTGGATTTCCCAATCTGGTCCCATGCCACGTCCACTTCCACACTGGTAACGTCTTCAAGCTCCGACAGCCCTTCCTTCACCGATGTTACAAGGCGGGTCATGCCGAAAATGCAGCAGGGCAGAACCTTCACCGAGACGGCGCCTTCGCCCTCTACCTTTACATCGTGGACCAAGCCCAACTGGCTGACGCCGAATCTGGCGTCACAGCAACCAACGTCTTGTAGCGCCTCCCGCACCCTGTCTTCCAGCGGTTCGGCTGGCTGCTCTACTGGAAAGCTCATTCGTCTCCTTTGCGGCCCGGGGACGGCGGCCCCTTTGTTAGCTGGAAGACCAGGCTGTGGCGAGGCCGTTGGCTCGGCGCTGGGCGAACTCGTCGTTGGCGATTTCGGCCTTCTTGGCCTCGATGTCTATGCCGTGCAGCCTGGCAAGATTCTCTCCCAGGATCTTCCGCTTGATCTCCGGAGTGAGTTGGGGATAGCCGTATCCGTCGGTCAGGTCCTGGGGCATCTGGAACTCCGAGAAAGCCTTGAGCGCCCACTGCGGGTGCCACAAAGGGACCTCCGAGCCGGATATGATCCTGTCCGGTCCGCCCCAGAACAATAGCTTCCCCAAGACTTCAGCGAACCACCGGGGGGCCTTGCCGATGAAGTTCAGCGTTGCCGCCAGCGACACATAGATATTGGGAAACCGGACTATTTGCCAGCATATCTCTTCGATGAACGGCAGGCCGGGGTGGAAGATGATGAAGTTGAGGTCCGGGAAGTTCGCTGCGGCCTGGTCGATGTCGTACACCTGTGTGCCCTCGGTGGGCTGCGGCCCCAGAGGCACTCCCTTGTGTACGGCTATCAGGTCGATGCCCAGTTCCCTTGCCTTCTCGTACACCGGGAAGGCTACCCTCGGGTCATCCATCCTCCAGGGAAACGGCTCACCGAAGTCATAGCGGATGTTGTAAAACTTGAACGCCTTGACTCCATGCTCCTTAACCTGAAGCTCCATCAAGTCCAGAGCCTTATTCCCTTCCAGGGGATTCACTGTACCCCAAGTAACCACTCTGGAGGGATATTGCTTCGCCATCGCGGCGCAACGCTGCCAGTCTGAAAGCCCGTCGTAGAAGAAATCAGTCAATGGCAGCGGCTGCGCCACCAGGATGTCGGTGTCAGTCTCGGTAAACACCAGGTTGGCGATGGTCTCAATGTCCCAATCCCGGAGGAATTCATCCTGGGTCAGCACCTTCTCGCCTTCGGGAGTGAGAGCCGCGTGAAAACCGTAGAGGTGGTTGTTGAAAAGCGAACCACCCGGAGCTCTGACATTGGCGCTGTTCATGTTATAGAGATGAGTAACTGCGTCGAATACGAAAGCATCACCAATCATCGCACCATCTCTCGTTCCCCGTGAATTCGGTTTCGTCGATAACAGTGGTTCATGGGCAGCCGCTACCCCGGCCCGGAGGCCGCCACACGCTGCCTGTTCATTCCTGAATTATTAACGGAAGTGAGAATGCCAACAATGAGAGGCTAATTTGTATCGAATACATCTGCTAGGAGGCTTTCTTGAAGGGATCTACATTCCAAAAATCAGTATACCACTTGTTATTCGACAACAAACCTTATTACCGCACAGGGAGAAGACGGCGTCGAGGAACCGGCGGTTCAGCAACTGTGTTGTATGTCAAGGGGTTACGACCGGTGAATGCCAGGCCTGGCCGGTTTTCACCATAGCGTTGAGGATCACGAGCATCTTGCGCATACACGCGACCAGGGCCAGCTTCTTCGGTTTGCCGGCCGCCAGTAGCATCTGGTAGAAGTCTCGGATCACCGGGTTGCATCGGGTCGCGCTCAGCGTTCCCAACCCCGGCAGGTGGGCCAGCAGCGTCAGGGAGAACTGCTCTCTCACTCCGGGAACCGTGCGCAACAGGTCATCCTTTTCCCGCCACACGGGACTTTGGCGGAGGGTCTCCCGCAAGCCCTTGTCCGAATCGGTCAACTCCTGCTCCAGCCAGGCGATGTGGGCCTCGATGCGGGGACCAACGGCACTGATGGCGGTGCCAAGGCCATTCTTCTCCGAGACCGCATGGTCATCACCTGGTGCCGGCGGGCCAGCAGAGAATTGAGGACCTGGGTCTCTGAGTCCTTGAGCGGGCGCACGGAGGGACGAACGGCGTCGGCGAAGTGAGCCAGGACCGCCGCGTCGAGAGAGTCGGTCTTGGCCAGCGTCCCGGTAGCCCTGGCGAATTCTCGAATCTGGCGCGGGTTGACCACCACCACAGGCAGCGCCGCAGCAGTCAGGACGGCCACCAAGTGCAGTTCCAGGCCACCGGTAGCCTCCAGCAACACCATGACGGGACCCAGGTTGACCATCTGGGAAACCAGTTCCTCGACGACGCCGTGGTCGTAGGACACGACCCATTTCTGTCCCGTAGGCCGGACGGCAACATCCACCTGCGCCTTGGAGACATCGATGTCTGCGTATGTCGGTTCTCCTCCCATACATACCTCCTGTGTGAGCGTCGGCCCATTCTTGCACGATGCGGGCTCCTTGGCCCAGGCAATTTGTATGATGACTCTGTCTTGTGAATTGTCGATTCGCAAGGCGGACGGGAGGGGCGCGTCGCAGGCAACTGGGTGAGCCAAGCTGAAGTTTGGACTGCACCGGCGAACAGTAGGACACCCTTCCCGTCGCTCTGGTCGCTCCGGACGGATACATGGGCACAGAGGCCCGCATCTGCAAGTGTGGAGGACTCAGGCTTTAGCAGAATAGGAGGTTTCGCATGGCTGCAGTAGCAGGCGTTGATGTCTCCAAGGACAGCCTGGACGTCTCGGTTTCCGAGGGACCGGTGCTTCGATTCGACAACTCGGCGAAGGGCATTACCAAGCTGCTGAAACATCTTGCTGAGCAGGAAGCAACCCTGGCCGTGTGCGAATCTACCGGCGGGTACGAGCGCCTGCTAGTCAGCCGCCTGCATAAGGCCGAGCTGGCGGTGCGAGTAGCTAACTCGAGCCGGGTGCGTTTTTTCGCCAGGGCCTGCGGGTTCGCAACTGTTGCGGGGTTAGTTGATTCCAGCACATTGTAGTTGTTTATAGTCGCATCGCGTTTGTCTTTCAACTGGTTCTCATTGTGCTGGTTTACCGGGCGATTTTACGATAATATGTTCTTACGGCCTCTGCCAAGAGAAAGAAGAAGCAGTCGGGCTCCGCCCAAGTGGGCGACTGGAGGTTCACCTATCAGGATCGCATTCGTTCCTTCCCTGATGATGATCCTGTTAAGTGTGATGCCGCTCTGTCGGCGTATGCTGTGCTCTTTGGTCGCATAGAGCGTAGCCTTCTCGCCCGGTTCTGCGCTGGCGTGTCTCTGCCGTCTCTGAAGAATTCCTGTCTCATCAAGTACCGGATACCGGCGAGGATGTTCAATGCCCTCAGGGTATCGCTGGAGGGCAAGATTTCTGCGGTTCGGGAGAGCATGGACCGGCGGATAGCGAGCCTTAAGACACGCATAAAGCGTGCCGAGGTGCAGATTGCCCAGGCCATTGAGAGGGGTATGAAGGGCGGAGCTAAAGTGTCCCAGGTGGGCGGATTGACCGACTGACATTTGGCGGTTGAAAACTGTACCGTCTACCGTCATCCATAAGGGTCGTAGCCGACCCTATGGATGGTGCGACGGATGTACTTGGTGGACGTATATCTGCGGATTCGCCGGGCGGTGATGGTGGAGGGCATGAGCGTCCGGGAAGCCTCACGGGCGTTCGGTCTGCACCGGGACACGGTGCGCAAGATGCTGGCCTACTCCGCGCCGCCAGGATACCGGCGAAAGAGCGCACCGCGACGCCCGAAGCTTGATGCCTACACTGGCGTCATCGACCAGATTCTGGACGGTGATCATCGCGTTCCCAAGAAGCAGCGGCACACGGCCAAGCGCATCTTCGAGCGGCTCAGGGGCGAGTACGGCTTCGATGGCGGATACACCGTGGTCAAGGACTACGTCAGGGAGCACCGCCGCCGGACCAGGGAGATGTTCGTGCCGCTGTCGCATCCGCCGGGGCAGGCCCAGTGCGACTTCGGCGAGGCCCTGGTGGTCATCGGCGGGGTGCAGCGAAAGGCCCACTGCTTCGTCCTCGACCTGCCCCACAGCGACGGCTGCTTCATCAAGGCCTATCCCGCCGAGACCACCGAGGCCTTCCTGGACGGCCACGTTTCGGCCTTCGCCTTTCTGGGCGGCGTGCCCCGGAGCATTCTCTACGACAATACCAGGCTGGCGGTGGCCAGAATACTGGGGGACGGCCGGCGCCAGCGCACCAGAGCCTTCACGGAGCTCCAGTCCCACTACCTGTTCGAAGACCGGTTCGGGCGTCCTGGCAAGGGCAACGACAAGGGCAAGGTCGAAGGACTGGTGGGATACACGAGGCGCAACTTCCTGGTGCCGATTCCCTCCTTCGAGAGCTTTGAGGCCCTGAATGCCCACCTGGAGCGGCGCTGCCTGGAACGGATGGACGCCCAGCTCCGGGGACACGAAGAGACCATTGGGCAGCGGATGGAGCGGGACCTGGATGCCCTGCTGCCCCTGCCTCCGGCACCCTACGACGCCTGCGACAAGCAGGCCAGCCGGGTGAGTTCTCTTTCTCTGGTCCGGTACAGGACCAATGATTACTCGGTGCCGGTGGCCTACGGGCACCGGGACGTGCTGGTAAGGGGCTATGTGGATCAGGTGGTCATCAGCTGCGGGTCAGAGGTCATAGCCCGCCATCCCCGCTCCTACGAGCGGGACGGCTTCGTCTTCGATCCCATCCACTACCTGCCGCTGTTGGAGCGGAAGACCGGCGCCCTGGACCAGGCCGCTCCGTTGCAGGGGTGGACCTGCCCGAGGAATTCAGCATGTTGCGCCGGTTGCTGGAGTCGCGCCTGGGCCGGCGGGGCAAACGGGAGTACGTCCAGGTGCTCCGGCTGCTGGAGACCTTTTCCCAGCAGGAAGTGGACGCGGCGGTCAGGGACGCTATCAGGCTGGGGGCACTGAGCTTCGACGCGGTGAAGCACCTGCTCTTGTGTCGGCTGGAGGGACGGCCGCCCAGGCTGGACCTGGAGCTCTATCCCTACCTGCCCAGGGTCAGAGTCAGCACCACCGATGCAAGGGACTACATGAGCCTGTTGTCAGAGAGGGCGGCATGAGCAGTAAATCCACACTGTTGCTGGAACACCATCTCAAGGAGCTGAGGCTGCCCAGCTTCCTGAGAGAGTACGGGAAGATGGCGGCTTTGTGCGCCGCCGAGAATGCGGACCATCCGGAGTACCTGCTGCGTCTGGCCGAGCTGGAACTCATCGACCGCCACCAGCGCATGGTGGAGCGGCGGATCCGGGCTGCCCGATTCCCCTCGGTCAAGAGTCTGGACACCTTCGACTTCCCGGCCATCCCCTCGGTGAACAAGGCCCTGGTGATGGAATTGGCACGCTGTGAATACGTCCAGCGCCGCGAGAACGTCATCGCCGTCGGCAACAGCGGCACCGGCAAAACCCACGTGGCTCTGGGCTTGGGACTGGCCGCCTGCCAGCGGGGCATGTCCGTGGGCTTCACCACCGCCGCAGGCCTGGTCCACGAACTGATGGAGGCCCGGGATGAGAGGCGGCTGCTCAACCTGCAGCGGCAACTGTCGCGTTTGAACCTGCTGATCGTTGACGAACTGGGCTTTGTGCCCCTGTCCCGCACCGGCGCGGAACTGCTCTTCGAGGTCTTCTCCCAGCGCTACGAGCGGGGCTCCATCCTGGTGACCACCAACCTTCCCTTCGACGAGTGGACCGAGGTCTTCGGCTCGGAACGGCTCACCGGCGCGTTGCTGGACCGGCTCACCCACCACGTGCACATCCTGGAGATGAACGGCGAGAGCTACAGGCTCAAGCGCAGCCGGGAGAACGCTGCGTCCCAGCCTTCAGAAGAACCGGACGACGCATAGCTGGCTCTCACCCAGAAGCCTCCCCGTTTCCCCCGCAATGGCTCTTCCCGTAGCCGTCAGAGGGACATTCCTCCTGAACAATTAGTGCGGACATTTAAGCTGGCCAATGACCCCTGGTGGTACACTTTTGCGCCGCCCCGATGGCCCGAAATCTCCCCGCCCTTGACAAGGGGCAAGCTCAATGCGGCGCATCAGAAGAAGCGGCGTTTGTCCATCCTGGCAGGCCGCTTGGCCTCCGTTATTGCTGATAAGGCTTCCGGCCGGGTGAGGTTGTGCTTCGGGTCCAAGAAGTTGTGGCGCGAGCAGTACCACTTGGAAGCTAATGGCTATGCCAGCCATGAGGACTGGCTTGCCGATTGGCGGTCTGCCCGCAGCGATGAGTTCTTCGTCCTGGGGAGCAAGGATGAGACATCCGGTTGCCAGTTGTGCGTGGCCACGGTGCAGGATGACGGCCGCATCACCCTGAGGCTCCGGTTGCCGGATCATCTTGTTGCAAGGCATGGCAAGTACCTGGTGATGGAGGATCTCCACTTCCACAACGGTCATGCCCAGGTTTTGGCTGCCCTTCAGGGTGATGAAGGCCAGGCTATTTCCTACCGGTTCAAGCGGGATGGCAAGGGCTGGCGGGTGTTTGCCTCGGTGAAGCACCAGCCGGTGGCTATGGCCACGAGCAGGCGTCTCGGCGCCATCGGCGTGGATGTGAATACCGGCCACCTGGCGGTCAGCGAGACCGATTACTCGGGCAACTGGCTGAGGTCCCTGACTGTGCCGTTGGTGACCTATGGGAAATCGCAGAAGCAGGCCGAGGCCCTGATCGGTGATGCGGTGGCTCAGGTGGTTGCCCTAGCCCGTGCGGCGGGCAAGCCACTGGTGATTGAGAATCTGGACTTCACCAAGAAGAAGGATCAGCTTGAAGGGGAGCAGCCGGATGCTGTCGTCCTTCGCCTATGGAAAGATAAGGACTCACTTCCTCTCCCGGGGTTACCGTGAGGGAGTGGAGGTGGTTGAGGTCAACCCGGCCTACAGCTCGTTGATGGGCCGGGTGTTATTCATGGAACGGTACGGGCTCAGCGTGGATCAGGCTGCGGCCTTGGTGCTGGCCCGTCGTTTGCTCAACTGCTCTGAGGGTATCCCAGACCATGGGCTATGTCCCGATGGTTACGGCGGTCATCTCGCCTTCCGCGCACCCGTGAGGAAGCGCGTGAAGCACGTATGGACGCTGTGGGGAATACTCTGGGGCAAGTTGAGACCGGCTCTTGCAGAGCGGCGTCGGCGAGGCGCGCTGTTGAATGCGGGTACGCCTCCCCCGGTCCGGGCTGGTCCTCGGGAAGAGAGTGGTCTTGGCTGTGAGCCGATCGGTGTCTCCGGGTGGGAATCCCGGACGGAGTCGCCTTGTGCTGTTGGGGCGGCGAGCGGGCAGCTTCTGCTGTTCGCCTAAAACTGGTTGACGATAGTCCTGTTACTAAAATCAACCATTTTTGCAACGGTTTCTGGGACAGGCGCATGTGAGGGCGGCGCAACGAGAGGGCCTCGGAAGCCCTGAGGCCGGTCGTGAGCATGATCCGGAAGGCCATGCGGGTGGGGTAGTTGGGTGTAGCCGCGACCAGGGCCTTGGCCTTCTCGGGGGTTAAGTAGTCCGAAAGTTTCTGGGGCCTTCGCGCCATCCATACAGCCGCATCAGGGGGTTTTGGAAACCACCAACTCAACAGCACCCCTTTCCTGAGGGGTTTCGCAAGGCTGGAGGTCGGCCATCCGTAGCGCTCCACTTTCCGAAATCACGGATAAGCGCAAGTGCCGGAAGCGGTCGGTAACTCAGGGAACAATCTACCTTCAGGCGCGATCCCGGCGTCAGAGTGCACAAGGTACACGCCAGCTCTGGCAATTCGGCGGTTCTTTCCGCAGGCTGCCCTAGCCAGCGTTACTCGGCCGGTCACTTGGATTGCTATGTCTGCGGTGATGCAGTCGGGCCCAGTGATGGGACTGCATTCGGGACCTACGGGATGACCTGGATCTCAGGCCTCCGACAGTGGAATCTTGGACACCGTGGTCCTGATCATCGTAATCGCTGGCACTGTCCCGGCAGACGGCGCTATCATCGCTAGCAAGATACGCGACCCAAGCGGGGAGGAGAACTACCTTTGAATGGATAGCCTCGTCGATTTATAATGCCTGTAAGCTGGGCGTGCCAGTGCAGGATCTGCGGGGCGGTGCTGACCTGGACACGGACGCTGCCATGAATGCGACAAATCGGGCCTTCTAGTCGGCAGGCGGAATACCATTGGCGCCCTCAGAGGTGAGAACTGCGGCAGCGTAAGTGGTTCCGATTTTCTCACTTACACCGTTTGCCAGCCAAGCCCCACCGGCAAGGAGCAAACCCGTGCCCCGAGGATACAAAGCCAGTGGACGATACCCCATAGCCATCAAGGGCATCGACCCCCAGCTGCGCCAGTGGCTCAAGGCCCGCGCTGCCCTCGAAGACTGTCCGGTTGGCCAGCTGCTCAACTACATAATCCTGCGCTACAGAGATGAGGTGGGATGGAGCCAGGCCAATGCCTCACGCCAACCCAATCCCCACCCCTCCCTCACTGTACGTGGCCTGAACCCCCAACTCTGGGAATGGGTCAAGGCCCGAGCCGCTCAAGAGAATAAATACGCCGGCGACGTGATCAACGACCTGTTGCGCCATCACATTGCCACCACCATCGCTGGAGACTTCGACATCCCCGACTCCACTCTAACCAGCGACCCCGAATACGTCATCAGTATCAAAGGCGTCGACCGGGCCCTCTGGCAGCACCTGAAGGACGGCGCCGCCTTGGAGCAGAAGACCATCGGCGAAGCCCTGAACCAACTCCTCGACTGGTATAGGCGCACCGTGACATAGCTCTTGCCATTCCCGCCCGCGAACTGCCTGGTGTCGGCCGCCTCCTGGTCCGGCTTATCCCTGCCGTCGCAGAGATAGATGACCACCGCAACGGTCAACAACTGTTGACAGTTTAGCCTATGTCAGTCATTTAAGGATGTTGTTAGTCGTCGCATAAGTCTCACTGCCTGAGGCCGGCTCTACGGTTTCGACAAGGCCCCACCTCCAAGCTCCACCGCAGCGGCAAGCTCCCTGCCGAGCTTCAGATCGAGCAACTGCTGCCCAACGCCCGCTATTACGTGATGGTCCCTCCCGAGAGCGAAGGACGCTGCGTGGTTTATGCCCGCGTCTCCTCGGCCGATCAGAAAGATGTTCTGGACCGGCAGGTGGGCCGCGTGGTCGAGTGGGCAACCCGGCAAGGACACCGGCCTGGCGAGGTGGTCAAAGAGATCGGTTCTGGGCTGAACGGCAATCCTCGGCGTCTGCGGCGGATGGTGTCCGATCACACCTTGTGGACCATAGTGGTGGAGCACTGGGAACGGCTGTGCCGTTTCGGCTTTGAGTACCTGGAGGCGGCGCTGGCTGGGCGGGGAGCCCATATTCTGGTAATGGAGGAAGGGGAGCTCGAGGATGACTTGGTGCGGGACGTAACCGAGGTGATGACCTCGTTGTGCGCGCGGCTGTACGGGAGGCGTTCGGCGCGGCGTCGCGCGGAACAGGCATTGGCGGCTGCCCATGAGGGTGTGTGATTCTCACCTTTCAGACCCGGGTGTGCGCCTATGTCGGCTTGGACCGGGCGGCAGGCGACGCGGCGCTGTCGGCCTACGCCGAGCTTTACGGTCGTGTGGAGCGAAAGTTGTTCGCCGAGTTGGCGGCGGGCGGGTCGGCAATGTCGCTGAAGAACGGGTACCTGAAGCGGTACGGGATACCGGCCAGGATGTTCAACGGAGTGCGGGTGTCTCTGGAGGCGAAGGTGGCGTCGGTGCGGGGACCAGGTCCACCAGAAACGGCGCCGTTTGGCGATCCTGCAATCCAGGCTGGCGGCGTTGGAAGCCGACACGGAGATGGGACGGTTGATAATGATAGTGAGAAGTCGTAGAAAACAAGGCGACGCATAGACGCAGGTGAGACAACAACTGTGGATCGCGTGAAACCGCTCCTGAAGTGGAGACCCACGTCCGAGGACCTCAGCCTCGCAGGGTGGATGGCGTTAGCCGTTTTGCTTGGCGGAGGCATTGCCGTGTTGCGGCTAACCGGATGATAGACTCCAATGCCGGATTGTGCGCCGGGTTTGGTCGATGGTAGGCTGGTCGCAGCCACGCCGGGAGGGGTGGCAACTGTTGCCAGTTTGGTCTATTCTAGTTGATTATGGATGTTGTTAGTCGTCGCATCAGCTTGACCGCTTGGGGGCGTCTGTATGGCTTCGACAAAGCCACCACGGCTCGAATGCACCATGCCGGGAATCTGCCCCCGGAGCTTGAGATAGAGCAACTACCCAACGGCCGCTACTACGTGGTCGTTCCTCGGGAAAACGATGGACGTTGCGTGGTGTACGCTCGAGTGTCTTCAACAGACCAGAGGGACGATTTGGACCGTCAGGTGGGGCGGATCGTGGAATGGGCGACGCAGCAGGGATACCGGCCCGATGAGGTGGTGAAGGAGATCGGCTCCGGCCTGAATGGCAACCGTCGCCGTTTACGGCGACTGGTCTCTGATCACACGGTGGGGACGATAGTAGTGGAGCATCGGGAGCGGTTGAGCCGTTTCGGCTTTGAGTACGTAGAGGCTGCGCTGGCGGGACGGGGAGCCCGCATTCTGGTCATGGAAGAGGGCGAGCTTGAGGATGATCTCGTGAGGGACGCAACCGAGGTGATGACCTCGCTGTGCGCGAGGCTTTACGGGCGACGTTCGGCCCGGCGACGTGCGGAGCGGGCGCTGGCGGCGGCGCAGGAAGCCTGATGCAGCACCCTGGAACCTGCCAGACCCGCATCCGTGATTACGTTGGCAAGGAGCGGTCTGCTGGCGACGCGGCGCTGGCGGCGTACGGTGAGCTTTACGGCCGTGCGGAGCGGAAGTTGTTCGCCGAGGCCTCCGCGGGCAGGAGTGCGGCCTCTCTCAAGAGCCGGTACCTGAAGGAGTACGGGATACCGGCGCGGATGTTCAACGGGGTGCGGGTGTCGCTGGAGGGGAAGGTGGCATCGGTGAGGGAGCAACAGAAGTTGCAGCTGGACAGCTTGGGCCGGCGGATTGCTCGGGCCCAGCGGCAGATTGCCGGTGCTGCTGAGCACGGACGGTGGGATCAGGTCCACCAGAAACGGCGGCGTTTGGCGACCCTGCAATCCAGGGTGGCGGCGTTGGAGGCCGACACGAAGACGGGACGGGTCAGGCTGTGCTTTGGGTCCAAGAGGTTGTGGCGGAAGCAGCACAATCTGGAGGACAACGGCTACGCCAGCCATCAGGAGTGGCTGGCGGACTGGCAGGATGCTCGCAGCGGTGAGTTCTTCGTGCTGGGCAGCAGGGATGAAACCGCGGGTTGCCAGCTGTGCGTGGCCACCGTTGCGGAAGACGGCACGCTGACTTTGCGCCTGCGGATGCCGGACTGCCTGGCTGGCCAACACGGCAAGTACCTGACCATTCAGGGCGTGCGCTTCGCCTACGGCCACGAGCAGGTGCTGGCGGCGCTGGACAGCAATACTGATTACGGCCGTTGTCGGCGCGAGGGCGGGGAGAGAGTGGCCCGTGCCAGCGAACTGGGTCAGGCGATCAGCTACCGGTTCAAGCGGGACGCCAAGGGCTGGCGGGTGTTCGCCACCACTGCCATGATGCACGTTCCGGTGGTTACGGACCAACGTCGTGGGGCCGTCGGGGTTGACCTGAATGCCGATCACTTGGCGGTGTGCCAGACCGATGCCAGCGGCAACTACATCCACGCTTTCACCGCGCCGCTCGTAACCTACGGCAAGTCCCAGCACCAAGTTGAGGCCATCATCGGAGACGCCGTGGCTCGCGTGGTGGACTACGCCCGGGCAGTTGGGAAACCTATCGTCATGGAAAGGCTGGACTTCCGGCAGAAAAAGGCGGTGCTTGAAGGCGAGTCCCGCAGGTACAGCCGTATGCTGTCCAGCTTCAGCTACGGCAAGATCAAGGCGTGCTTCGTCTCCCGCGGCTACCGCCAGGGAGTGGAGGTACATCAGGTCAACCCGGCGTTCAGTTCGGTGATCGGCCGGGTGAAGTTCATGGAACGTTACGGGCTCAGCGTGCACCAGGCAGCTGCCTTGGTGCTGGCCCGGCGTTTGCTCGGCTGTTCCGAGCGCATCCCCCGCCGACGGGTCTGTCCCGCCAACAATGGCGTCTGCGTCGCCTTCAACGTACCTGCAAGGAAACGAGTGAAGCACGTGTGGACGTACTGGGGGGCGATCTTGGGACAGTTGAGACCGGCGCTTGCAGCGCAACACCGGCTGGGGAGGCGGAGACGCGGCCCCAATCCGGTTCAGGCTGTCATGCGGGCTGAAGCCCGCGGGGTGGCTTGAACGGGGACCAGCTCGGCATTCCCGGGTGAGATCCCGGGCGGAGCCGCCTTGCACTGTTGGGGCGGCGGCGCGGCTCAGACCGCGTCTTCAGGAATGGCTGGCGGCAGTTTGTAACTAAAGTCAACCATTTGTACAACGGTGTATAACTGTTCGCTGTAATCTATTACTATCTGACATTAACTGATGGTATCTGATGACACAGCAATCTGACCTGATCAGAATTGGGACAGCTGTCCGCCTCTTGAGGGAAAATCACCTCGCG
This sequence comes from Dehalococcoidia bacterium, assembly GCA_965204805.1. Classification (GTDB taxonomy): domain Bacteria; phylum Chloroflexota; class Dehalococcoidia; order Lucifugimonadales; family UBA3495; genus VXOI01. The sequence goes on along the minus strand of CBDBFI010000002.1, from coordinate 244 downwards.
AGCCTTTTCTTGCCCATGCTGTCTGTTTTCGTGTTGTTGGCATATTTTCCAGGAATACTCCAAGCTCAGACGGGCACCTTCCGACAGTTATCGGGTAATGCGTATATAGATGGAGAACTCGCCCCAGACGGGGTACTAGTCGAGGCACTCTCAAACGAGACCATATTGGCAACCAGTATCGTGGAGACTCGGTCTCGCGAGGCCAACTATCTTCTTCGATTCGAATCGCTGCCTCCTGGGACTG
>CBDBFI010000001.1:0-201399 GCA_965204805.1 Dehalococcoidia bacterium | reverse complement strand
CTATGTCCTTATCCTTGGAAGACGGCGCTCCCTTCGGGTCTGGAGGCGATTTTACTATGGGCATGTTGTTGCTCACGGTTGACCGGCGTATCGGCTCTTATGTGTCTGCCGGGGTCCGGCCGGGCTGGACTATCGGGGGTTTGTGCCGATCCTACTGGTATTGTAATGTCGGTTAACTATTGTTAATGAAACAATGTCTAGTTTTTAGCCTCATGGCCCTGTCCGCAGTCGCAGCGGACCTGCAGCCGGCATGTTCGTATCTGAGAGGGTGTGTGACATATCACGCGAGTCCACGAGAGACCGGCTTGAGCTGACCTCCGTCGTTCTCTGCGGAACAGGGGAACGCCCTTACCCTAACCCCCTCCCTCTGGGAGAGGGGATTTGCCACACACCCTCTGAGAGAACCTCAAAAGCCCGCCCTGCTTCATATCTCCATCCCCGAAAGCCGGATCCCGAGCATCGAGTTGCGCTCCCCGGGGCGGCCGTTGCGCACCGCCATGCCCAAGGCACGCCGGCTCCCGACAACCACCACCAGCCTTCTACCTCTGGTAATCGCCGTGTACAGCAGGTTTCGCTGCAGCATCGGGTAGTGTTGCGTCAACACCGGCACCACCACCGCGGGAAACTCGCTCCCCTGGGCCCGGTGCACGGTCATTGCGAAGGAGGGCTGCAGTTCGTCCAGTTCCGAGAAATCGTAGTCCACGCCGGTTCCCTCAAAGTTCACCGTGACCCGGCCAGCGGCGTGGTCCACCCCGGTCACCCAGCCAAGGTCGCCGTTGAAGACATCCTTGTCGTAGTTGTTGACCGACTGGAGCACGCGGTCGCCCACCCGGAAGGTCCGTCCGAAGCGTGTTACCTCGGTCCCCTCGGGGTTGAGGGCCTCCCGCAGCCTTTCGTTGAGCTGATGGACTCCGATGGCCCCCCGGTTCATGGGACACAGCACCTGGACGTCTCTCACGGGTCGCAGTCCGAACCGCGCCGGAATCCGCTCCGCGCAGATGCGGACGACAGCGTTGCCCGCCGCCTCCGGCTCATCGGCCTCGACGAAGTAGAAGTCTCTCAGGGAGTCTACGGAGGCAAGGGATGGCAGGAGGCCCCGGTTGACCCGGTGGGCCGCCTCGACGATGCCGCTCCGCTCCCCCTGACGGAAGATCTGCTCCAGACGGTGGAAAGGCACGACTCCGGACTCGAGAACATCTCCGAGGAACTTGCCGGGCCCGACGGAGGGCAGCTGGTTCGCATCTCCCACGAACAGCACCGAGGCGTGGCGAGGCACGGCCTGCAGCAGGTGATGGCACAGCACGATGTCCAGCATCGAGGTCTCGTCCACCACCACGGCGTCGGCTTCCAGGGGCCGCTCGGCGTTCCGTCCGTATCCGCCCTCCCCAGGCTTGAACTCCAGCAGACGGTGCAGCGTCTGGGCCTCCCGTCCAGCGGCCTCTCCCAAACGCTTGGCCGCCCTCCCGGTGGGAGCCGCCAGCACCACCCGCTGGCCAAGGGCCTCGAGGATCGATATCACGGCCCTCAGTATGGTCGTCTTGCCGGTTCCGGGCCCGCCCGTCAGAACGAAGACCTTCTGCAACACGGCCTCGTGCACCGCCTGCCTCTGTTCCCCGGTCAGCTCCATGCCCATACGGCGGCTGGCCCAGTCCACGGCGGCCGGAGCATCGAACTCGCGCCGCTGTCCCGGGCCGGCCGCCAGATCCCTGATGGAATCGGCCACGCTGCGCTCGGCAAGATAGAGACCCCGGAGGAAGACCGCCTCTCCATCCAGCACGATCCGTCCCCCCTTCCGCAAATCTCCCACCGCCGCCGTCAGCAGCTCCTCGGGGAGGGCGTAGCGCTGTTGACACATCTGGACCAGCTCGGCATCAGGAGTGAAGACGTGGCCCTCGCCGGCCTGCTCCAGCAGCAGGTGCTCCAGGGCGGCCTGGGCCCGGTGGGGCGAGTGCTCGTCTATCCCCATCTGACGGGCGATCTTGTCTGCGGTGATGAAGCCGATCCCCCGCACGTCCTGGGCCAGCCGGTAGGGGTTCTCCTGGACGACTCCCATGGCATCCTGGCCATAGGTCTTGTAAATGCGGGTGGCATAGGCGGCGCTCACCCCGTGGCCCTGCAGGAACAGCATCACGCCCCGTATCTCCTGCTGCTCCTCCCAAGCCCGCTTGATGCTCTCCACCCGGCGAGGACCCACCCCAGGCGCCTCGGTCAGGCGCTCCGGCTGCTCTTCGATCACCCGCAGGGTCTCGTCGCCGAAGCAGTCCACCAGCCTTCCGGCCAGCACCGGGCCGATGCCCTTGACCAGGCTTGAGGCCAGGTAGCGACGCACGGCATTGGCGCTGGCGGGCAGCTGGGAGCTGTAACTGTCAGCCCGGAACTGGTAACCGTGGACGGAGTGGTTTATCCACCTGCCCCGCAGGTGCAGCCGCTCTCCCGGCTGAATCCCCGGCATGGTTCCAACGACGGTCACCAGGTCGGCTCTGCCGGGAACCGCAAGGCGGCAGATGGTGAAGCCGGACTCATCGGAGCTGTAGACCAGCCGCTCGACCTCGCCGCGGAGCTGTTCCAGGTCGTTCGTCATGGGACTCATAATACACGTGTGCCAACCTCCGCTGGACACCGCCGGGTTTCTCTCCGGCCATAGGCATCTCAAGCCCTGGACCCCCACCACCGGGCGAACCAGTTCACAAGCAGCATGCCTGCTTTGGGAGTGCCACAGCGAGAAAGACTGACTGCTGATGGAGGATGAGGATAAAGCCACCATTGCCATGGGGCGCACCGGCACCCATTGCGGCATTGTCGGATCGCGAGTTGCCGTTTCAAGAATGGTTGCTTCAGTTACAGGACCACTGTCAGTCTTTCCTTAAAAAAATTGCACATAGCTTTACTCTGAGGCATCCGATATGTAGCACAGTTCCCACGGTTATCACGAGGAGATGGCTTTTCTAGGCTGAAGAATCTCCTGATCAGCTTATCCATCTGAGCGCCGCCCCGGCACTCTCACCACGTGTATACCGTGCAACCGTCTCGGCCCGGCGCCACCTTCCCTGCTTCATGGTGACGTTGACTGGTGCTCCGTTGTCGGTCATGGTTCGAGCCAGTCCCACCCTCCCCGAATGACCACTGTAGCCCTCTCCCAGACCGGCGGTTCTGGCCGCTTCCTTAATCCTCCGCGTGACTTGTCTCTCAGACAGTCCAAAGACGGATTGTCCCGAGTCTGCTTGATCAGGCCGGATGGCCTCAAGCGCAGCCATTCCCGAAGGAGTGATGCCCACCACCTCCGGCTCGCCCGTCCTGTTCGTCTTGGATCTCAGAATCCTCAGCCTTCCTGAGCCGTCGGGCCATGTCTCCACATCGTCCCAAGTGATGGCGGCTGCCTCGGAACGCCTGAGTCCGGCGTCCCGCACGAGGAGGCATAGCGCGATATCCACCTTCCCACGCAGCATGGCCCGCTCCCTGGTCTCGGGCCGTCCCCCATTGGACCTCTCTCTGGGGATCATGGCCGTGCCCCGAATAGCGTTGAGGCCCTCGGGAAGAAGGGCTGCGGCCTGCCTCTGGGGGCGAGAACGGGCGGACATTCCTTTAAGGGTTTCGGAGACAACCCCGTGCCGTCCAGGGTTATCGTGGTCCTGCAACCCGCGCAGCCGGAAGGCGTGGACTATGGCACTGCGGGCCAGCCGGATGGTGGCGATGGTCCTTCCCTGCAGTTCCAGTTGATTCAGGTAGCGAACAATATCGCCGGGCCTTGCCGGCATTGCCTGGAGACCCATTTCCCCGCACCACATTTCAAAATCCCGCCAGTGCCGGGCGTAGGCCCGGCGGGTGTGGGGGGATTTGACGTTTTCCAAGTTTATCCGGGCGGCCTCGTCCAGCCTCTCCAGCGCGAGGTCCCTAGGTGTACCCGCCATAACCACTACGGCAGGACCCGGATCGGACGGCGAGTCTGCCGTGGCACCCAGGCTATAACGAGAACGGTCCTTTCTATTAGGTGTGTCCCCACCCGATTGAGGGTGGTCGCCGGCTGCGGACATGGTTCAAATGCCAATTCCCGATCAAGGATCTCATAGGGTATGTTGGTTGGCATTGTATCCCCGGCCATTTCCGCAATCTTCCGCTTTTGCCAGCCTGTTTGGGGAAAAATTCGGTATATGGCCGATAACGGGCAATTATCGGACATCTTCAACCAAAGGATCATTACCGGCTCCCGCCCGCCTCGGGACGCAATTTCCGGCGTTTTTTGAGAGAGGGGTAGTCTCCGGGCCGGCTGAGGCCCGAAATCCACTGGTCCCTGATTCCCGAAACCGTCCCCTTCGCGAAACCGCGCCGGGTTGACTTCCCTTGCCTCCACTTCCTTACGGTAACCGCGGGAGAGGAAGTAGGTCTTTATCTTCCCGTAGGTAAAGGACAACAGCATCCGGCTGAGTCCAGGATACTCCCCTTCAAGCTGATCCGTCTGCTTCGAGAAATCCAGACGCTCAATCATCCGAGGTTTGCCCACGATCCAGGCAAGACCTACTACCTGAACCACGGCATCCCCTACCAGCGCCGCAGCCTGCTTCTCGGACTTCCCATACGTTGCCAGGGAGATATTCAAAGACCTGACCCAGTCGCCGGGGGGACCGGTCTCACTCACCGACAAGTGATCGACATTCAGGTCGACGCCGACAGCTCCCAACTTCAAGCTGGTGACAACGGGCACCGGCCGGTGCTTCACAGCGGCAAATACCCGCCAGCCTTTGCCGTCGCGCTTGAAAAGGTAGGAGATGGCCTGACCATCCTCACTCTGAAGAGCTGCCAGCACTTGGGGGTGGCCGTTGTTGAGGCGAATCCCCTTCATCACCAAGCACGTGTCATGCTCACCCGCAAGGGCGTCCGGAAGACGAACAGCAAAGTAATATTGCCATCACGCTGCACCGTGCCACACACATCTGGCAACCCGAGGTCTCCTCCTTGCTGCCCAAGACGAAGAACTCATCGCTCCGAGCAGCGTGCCAATCCTTCTTCCACTCGGCATGGCTGGAATAGCCATGGGACTAAAGGTGATATTGCTCAAGCCAGGGCTTCTTCGACCCGAAACACAGCCTCACCCGGCTCGAAACCTCGTCGGAACCGAGTGACGCCAATCGGGCAGTCATGCTGAACAACCGGCGCTTCTTCTGATGCGCAGGGTTAAACTTACCTCGCTCAAGAGCTTCACCAACTTGCTGCTCAGCACAAGCAAGACGCCGATCAAGGCTGTCAATCTGCCGGTCCGCCCCGAACGAGCCGCAGAAGTCCTGCCTTCCATCGACACGCTGACAGAGTTGAACATATGCGTCATGCCGGGCCATTCGCACCGCCAGGACAAGCCTGTGGATATGCCAACAGGTTTGCCGTGGTTTCTATAAAGCCAAACGGAACAAGTCCACTGGCGATACAAAGCGAAGAGTCATTTTCGAGAGTTTGACTCTGTTGCCGCGACTTCGTAACGCAGAGGCGTGATTGCGTAAATGCGTCTACGCACATCAATAGGCGCGTGTATTCTAGGCGCACGTTGGCACTGACGCATGGACGCCTCAGACCACCTCTATTAGATGCGAATGTGGGACTATACATATACAAGACGACTCGTTATAATGTCCGTGCACCAACGTATTTACGATTCATGACGTGAGTGAGACTAGTCACCGATACGGCTAGTTATATACGTAGCGACAAGGGAACTCGCGGCGCGTCGACATGTCGGCTGATTTCTGCCCCAACGCAGTATCGCATGGACGCATGGATGGGAAACCGCAACGATGCGCCGCGCGACGCCGCCTATGCACATTCATAAGTGGGTGCCTTCCTGCGTTAATGCCTCTACACGTTGAAAAATCACAGAATTCGAGCAGCAAGTATCGGGCGCGTTGACGCGCCGTTGTGCTACGCTGGCAGCCGTCAACCGAGGGTAGCAACCACTGGTCACTCGGAGCAATTCATGGCACGCATCATAGGCTTTGCCTCGTTTAAGGGAGGAACCGGTAAGACAACGCTGGCCTACGCCATGGCTGAGCGGGGCCACTCCAGCGGGCTGAGGACTATGCTGCTGGACTTTGACTATCAGGAAACCGCTACAGGTCTAGCTTATCTGAGGGATCAGCCTGGCTGGGAACTCCGCCGCTGTCAGGTCAGCGTCACTGGAGCCGAAGAGCTGAACACCATGGCCAATTCCGGTGATTTCGACCTCTTGGTCTGTGATCTTCCAGGAAGCGAAGGAGCAGCCCTGCAGCGCGTCCTGGCCAACATGAACCTAGTGATGTGTCCCGTAAATATGGGCGCCCCGGACCTGCTGGTGGCCAGTAACTTCGCATGGATAGCCCGGAGGATGTCCTTGCCGGTGGTGTTCGTAGGCAATAATCTGCCGCCTGGAAGGCGGCGGCGCCAGGAGCTGGTGGAAGAACTGGAGGCCATGGAACTCCCAGTGTGCCCGGTGCTGATACAGTCCCGGGTGGCCCACCTTGACGCAATGAGTCGCGGGCAAAGCGCCTGTGAATGGGCCCCAAACAGCCCCGCTGCCCACGAACTACAGAATCTCTGGAGATGGATCATTGAAGAGGTAGGAATTACCGTTCGCGAAACTGGGGAGAAGATTGAAGCTATATGACTACGCAGAGACAGACTCGCTACCCGTCCCGGGAACAGCGGAGGGCTGCCGAACAGGCAGCACCCGAGACCCCAACGCAGATCGCGGGGGCGACAGAAGCGGGAGATGATGACGGTTCCATCCGGTCCAGGGTGGCTGACGGAAAGACACCGACTACCTTCCACCTGTGGGAGGAAACGCGATATGCCCTGCACACCGCTTCCTGGGAGTTGGGCATGAACCTCTCGGAGATAGGGGAAGCGGCCATCAGGCAGTACTTGGAGGGTGAGGGAATCTCCGTAGCTGAACCGGGCACAGGGAGAAACCGGCGACGGCGAAGAAAGGTAGCCGCCGTTCCGCGCCGGTAATAGCACTGGGCCGAAGGCTGTTGCAACCCATTGGACTTAGCCGCAATGGTGCCGAGATGACGTTGGACTGGAATGCTCTTACCGAAGCCACTGCCAGGCAACTGAAAGGCGAACCCAACACACGCCTTTCCAGCCGGGGAGAGCTGAGGTGGGGTAACCAAGGAAGCTTCAAGCTGACCATCGAAGGCCAGAACACCGGGAGCTGGTACGACTGGGAAGCCCGTGAGGGCGGACGAGGCGCCATAAGCCTTGCGGCATACCTTCTGGGAACTGACCGAGACGGCGCCTTGGAATGGTTGCGCCGGACCGGGCACCTGACCGGCCGGCCAGTCCCCCACACCCCATTACCGATATCTGAGCAGCTACCGCGGCAAAAGCAACCAACTGACAGGTCGGCACTGGCCCGGACAATCTGGGCGTCCAGCGAGTTCATACCCATGGACAGTTCTCACCCGGCGCGGCGATGGCTCGCCAACCGGAACCTGTGGCGGGAACAACTGCCCACGCCGCCAATGCTGCGCTGGAATCCGCCACATAGGGCCCGTGGAAACAAAGGGTCCATCGTCGCGATGATTGCGCCCCCGGAGACCTGGGTCGAGAGATGGCCCGGCCTGCCCGTTCCGACAGGTGTCCAGACAATCACCGTTGATGAGAATGGCCAACCCGCACCTGACAGGGCCACGGAGAAAGGAGGGCTTAGCAAGCGCACCCTGGGGAATGCCAACGGGGGAGTCGTTGTTATCGGCAACCCGGTATTGAGTGAAGCCAACACCCCGGTGCGAGTTGCAGAAGGATTAGCCGACGCGCTGGCAATAGCGGCCCGCTATGACAGTCCGGTAGTGGCAATGACAGGAACCAGCGGGATGAGAAACATGGCTCTTGCCGCCTGGCTCGCGACAGCGCCCGCTGGAACCATCATCCACGCCGATGCGGACCAGTCCAAGAAGGGCCGGGCCCCTGCCGGCACCAGCGCCGCGGGTTTCTTGCGCAGTGCCATAGCTGACCAGGGAGGAAGAGCGTCCGCCATTTACCCACCGGGTGAGTTCAAGGATGCCGCCGAAGCCGCCTCGGATGCCGGCTTCAATGCTTTGGGAGAGGATTGGATTGAATACGCTCGCACCCTGGCCGAGTCGACAGAGTGGCCACGCTGGGAGATCGCCCGAATCGCGCAGATCGTTACTGCTGGAGCCTAGCCATGCTTGAAGGTAAGCACGTGGAGAACACCCCCGAAGAGTGGATCAAACAGATCGAGAGCTGGGTAGCCGCCTATCCCGAGGAGGGGAGAAATGTCGCTGCTGCGCTGACCGGCGCAGCAGAACGTGTCCGCGGCGCCGGACTGCACCTCAGAGCCCTCACCTGGGCCATGATAGGAGAACCGGATCCGAGGCGATGGCTCATTGACCAATGGCTGCCGGCCGGAAGCGTCGCCTTGCTCACGGGAGAAGGGGGAGCCGGTAAGTCTAGGCTGGCCTTGCAACTGGCTGCCGGGATAGCTGCCAATCATACCGGCAACGATATCTGGATCGACGGGAGCGATGCCCCGAAAATTGGCAACGCGGTTCCAGATGGCGGCATGCCCGTGGTGTATGCAACCTGGGAAGACCGGGCAGAAGAAATGGCCCGACGCCTGTCCCAGATAAGTGGAGGCCCTGCACCGTGGTGCGAGCCCGCCGCACTGGATAACCTCAAGATACTGGACCTCGCCGGTTACGGCCCGCTCTGGGCCACCGCAGCACGCTATGAGTCTCCTTCATTGACACCGTTGGGAAGGGCCGTGAGGCAGGTGGTCGAAGACTTCAACGCCGGGCTCCTTATCCTGGATTCATTGGCCGCGGTATACGGAGCCAACGAGAATGACCGAGGCCAGGTTAGGGACTTCATGGCCTCCTGGGACGCCTGGGCGAGTGCTTCGGACTGCACCATCCTGATCATAGGTCATCCACCCAAATCCTCCGCTGGTTACTCCGGATCCACGGACTGGCACTCGGCGGCTCGAGCCCGGTGGGAAATAAGCAAGGAACCGCTGCAACCATCATCCAAGGGCCCCCGGCTGGAGCCAAGCCATTGGCAGTTGGCAATGGTCAAGTCGAACTACGCCCCCGAACCTCCGGCATTATGCCTGAATTGGGACCACACCGGTCCCCGATGGGCGGTGGCCAGCACCTGGCAGGACGCGGTATCCGACGCGCAGAGCGTCACACCGGTGACAACTTTCGGCAATGGCAGGGCCAACTATGAAGACATCTAACAACGCAGATGGCATCCTGGCCAGGTTGGCCAAGCGCAACAGCGGTGAGACCATAACGGCAGCAACACTGTCCAGATGGATGTTATCGGGGGAGTGCCCTGGATACGTTGTTGAAGCCGCTGCGTGGAGCATCCTAGAGTTGGTGATGGTCCCGGAAGAGTGGCAAAGCTCCGGGTTGGTCAATGTACTGGGGGCCGCCCATCAATCGCCGGGTGGAGCGCCGGACACCGAGGCCGCTCGGGGCGAACTCCACGAACCATCCCCGGAGATTCTCCTGCCGTTGCGGGAGCGCGGTACTGGGACCGAGCTAAGGCTGGATACAGCAGGCGATTTGATGGAAGTCGGGTTTACCGGACGCATGGTCTCTTCCAACGGCAAAGTAACGAGCACCGACGAGACTATCTCTTTGACGGTGGGAATTGCCGATCTCCTAGAGGCTTGGAACGGCACGCCGATCGAGAAAAGGCCCCGGGACGGTTTTCCCTTGGAGATACTCTACCTGGCCTGGATCAACCGCCCAAAGATGGTTGCCCCCAACACCCGCACCACCGGGCGCATTATCCCCAGCAAGTTGGCACATGTTGCCCCTGGCGAACGCCAAGCGGGCAAGTTGTTCACAGTCGCTGCTCACGTGGCAAGAGTCGCACCTGAAACCGCAGTAACTCCAGGCCAGTTGGCACTCTCCGGGTTTCCGCAGTCGGAGTCGGCGAAACAGCAGTTCGTTCTCCCAGGGTTCAAGGACTCCACCACCATCGGACCCTGCCTGCCCCTCGCCCTCTACGACCTGGGGGACGCTCCGGCAACAAGCCGTGGCCCGGCGGCTCCCCTGCCGCTCAGGCTCTTTGTGGAAGCGGTCCTGGCAGTTCCAATGGACTCCCGCGACACACAAACTCCTGTCGCAATGCGAGTGACCCTCAGTGAAATGCTGGACTGGTTGTATCCCGGCCCCCGCAAGCCCCGCCCCAATGAATACTGGCCTCGCCTCATGGCGGCCTTCGAAGCTCTGGAATCCCCAGCTGCCCGGATCCCCTGGTACGATCCCGAATCCGGACACGGCGGTATGCGCCGGATAGTCAACATCACTGATATTCCCCGAGGACCCGGAAAGCAAGATGACCTGATCAGCATCATTGTCGACCTGCCGCCGGGCTCCGGCAACGGGCCTCAGGTCAGCGACAACCTCCGCCAATGGGGCGTGAAATCAGCGGCAGGCTATCGAGCTCTGCTGAATCTCGCCTACAGGTGGTTTGAACCCGGGAGAACCCATTTCCCCGTCGGAAAGGGAAAGCGCCGGTACTGGGCCCAATCCAACGACCCCGAAAGATATCCCACGCTCTCCGACGACGACCTGATAGCTCTTTGCTTCCCCACGTCAACTCGGAGCGCTCGCCGAAACCTCCTCTCCGACGCCCGTAAAGTCATACGTCAATTGGAGCAGGCCGACGAACTACGCGTAATAGAAGCCAAGAGCAGCTATTGGAGAATACTTCCTCCCGAGCCCAGCAGGGTCACTGGAGGCTGAAGTTAAGCAGGCGTCCTATCAATGACACTATCCCGTGCAAACTTTCGGCGTTAGACAACTACAGCTACGCTTGGTGCTGCCCCGTAAAGCAGCCGCCCCTATGAGAGCTGGGACACTACCCAGTGCAATCGAATTGTCTGGAGGCTACTTGCGGATGACGTTACCCCGTGCAATCAACCAGCCATTACAGGTATTGATCCACCAAATTTCTTCTTAATTTACTAAGATAGGTTCCTCACCTATGACATTACCCCGTGCAACTCGAGAATGTATCCAATTTGACGCTATGACACCATCCCATGCAGACCCTAACTCCCTGGACGGCGGAAGGAAACGTATTCCACCCTGCTGCCGAGAATCGCACTCCATGGCAAGATGACACTATCCTGTGCAGGCGACAAGAGAATACTCTCGACGGGAAATGACGCTACCCCGTGCATCAAATGACGTTAGCCCATGCGCATACCCAGCCCACCACGCTCTCTCTGACCGAAATTACCAGGCAACAACCCCCTAGCAAGCCCGCCACACAAAGCTAAGACCAGCTAGTTGAGCCTCAGACAGAGAGATTGGATCAACTACATGCAATTTTCGCTGCCAGGATTCCATATATTGGCCTGAGCCGAGATCGACACCCTCATGACGTTACCCCGTGCAACTCGTGACACTAACCCATGCAAAGCGGGACGTCAGCCCATGCAAACCACGACGCCAACCCATGCAGTTGATCAAGCCCGTGAATCTAAATATGGCATCTCCTACCCCTACCCCTACAAGGGGGGGGAGGGCTATCGGGATTTCGCTTCTGGCTTCATCCCACAGCCACTATTTTAGCGTCAGCCAGGTCAGTTCCTAACAACGATCGTCAGTTACATAAAGCAAAATTCAAATCCACAACCACCTGACTCTTGAAGACTGGCAGCGCCCAACCGCTCGCACGGTTATCCCTTGGGTTTAGAGCGTCCATATGGCGCTAGGAGGCAAGCCTGGTACCATTGGATATGGGGCGTCAACGTCCCAGCTATGCCGGTGTCCAGGTCGAAGCTCTCGAACACACCGATGGTCACTGCCAGATACACCACAAGGGTGAGTTCATACCCAGCCGACCCGTGCCTCCCAAGGCTGACCCCCTGTGAGTTGCCCGTGACGCTTTGGCTCCCAATCTGGAGATCGGCCGCATTGTGAAACGACTCGGCAATTGTAGATCGCCAGAGACTTTGACCCTGTAAAGCGGAAAAGGGACGGCCCTGTTGATCAACGGAACCCGGGCGGAATACCGAGGCTACGAGGACCTGTACCGGCAGATAGCCGAGAAAGTCGGGTGTCAATAACGGGTTAGAAATGAGCCATTTATAACAGGTTAGAATTGAGCCACTTCGTTGATTTCCAGCGATTTGGTCAGGCTCTATAGTTGTCGCCAGCCCCCTCCGGCGACGCGCTGAGTTGTTGTTGTGACGGGAATAGCCCGGCCTGGCGTTTCTCCCTGAGCCGGTAGCTCTCGCCCCGGATGTTCAGCACGTGGCTGTGGTGCAGCAGCCGGTCCAGCACCGCCGAGGCGATGACGCTGTCTCCCAGCAGTTCCCCCCACTCGCCGAAGCCCTTATTGGACGTGAGGATGATGCTGCCCCGCTCGTAGCAGGCTGAGACCAGGGTGAAGAAGGCGGTGGCCGACTCCCGGTCGTAGGGCCAGAATCCGAACTCGTCCACCACCAGCACCTTGGGGGCCAGGTAGACCTTCATCCGGCGGTCCAGGTTGTGCTCCATGCGTGCCTTCCTGAGGTCCTCCATCAGGTCGTAGGCCCGGACGAAGTAGGCGCCGAAGCCTTTCTCGATGGCCCGTAGCGCCAGGGCGACGGCCAGGTGGGTCTTGCCCACGCCGGGCGGTCCCAGCAGCAGGATGTTGCTGGCCTCGCTGACAAAGGCCAGGTTGGCCAGTTCCTTGACCAGCCGCTCGTCGATGGAGGGCTGGAAACCGAAGTCGAATTGCTCCAGGGTGCGCTGGAAGGGCAGGTGAGCCAGGCGGGTCCTGGTGGTGAGATACCGTTCCCGGCGGGCAGATACCTCGGCGCCCAGCAGCTCGGCCAGCATGTCGGGATAAGGCAATTGCCTGCTGGCCGCAGCATCCAGGGTGTTGTCCAGGATCTCCACGGCCTGCTTGAGGCCCAGGGTCTCCAGGTGTTGCCGGGCCTGTTCCAGGGCGATCATCACACACCTCCCGCGACCAGTTGGTATACCTCCAGGGAGCGGCGCTCCACCTCGCCTGCCGGGATCTGCACCGCCACCGCCTCGCGGCGGGGCCGGTTTTCACCCTTCGGCAGTCCCGACCACTGGCCGGGCAAGATGAAACGCTGCCCAGCCTGCTGAGCCCTGGGATGCACCGCTATTCGCTCATTGCCGGCCCAGACCTCCACCGTCCCCTGACGCTGGCCCACCTGCACCACGTTGCCCACCCATTTCCAGTGCACCCCGTAGCGGGAGCCCTCCCAGCTGACGAAGCCGTCCCGGGACACGGTGCGGTCCTCGCGCAGGTAGGGCGCCAGGACGGCGCGGTCTGGCAGCTGCCCAAGATGCGGCCGCTCTTCGGACAGCATCTCCCACGGTATCCGGAAGGTCGTGCCGTGCACCCTGGCGTTGGCCACCACGTCGCACCACTCCAGCCCCTGCCGGTTGAGATCGGCGTCGTCGGTGAAGCGCATGCTGGGCCACATGTTGTGCCGCACGTACTTCACCCCGCTTTCGACCTTCCCCTTGGTCTGGGCCCGGTAGGGCTGGCACAGCCGGAGTTCAAAGCCCAGCCGCAGGGCGAAGTCCAGCATCCGCAGATTCCACTCCACCCGGCCGGTTTCATCCTTGCCCAGGGTCACCACCTTGGCGTTGTCGTAGAGACAGTGGCGGGGCACACCGCCGAAGTACTCGAAGGCGTTGACGTGGCACTGGATGAAGGCGGCGGTATCGGCGCGCCGCACCAGCTCCACGTAGCAGGCCCGCGACCAGCCCATGGTCATTACGAATACCCAGATGCGATGTTTCCGGCCGTCCTCGCCGGTGTACGGCAGACTCCCCCAGTCCACCTGCGCCTGCTCTCCAGGCGCCGTCTCAAAGCGCACCGTCGCCTTGGGCTGACGTCCCTGCCGGCGGGGACGCACGTACTCGATCAGGACCGTGTAGCTCCCCTGGTATCCTCTGGCCCGCAACTCCCGCAGCAGCACCACGCAGTTCTCCAACCCCTCCGCCAGCCGTCCATCGATGTAACCGGTGTACGGGTCCAGCTTCGATCCCCGTGGAGGCCGCGGCTTGGGGAGCATCGCCTCCGGAGAGTTCAGATACCTGAGCACCGTGTTGCGGGCGAGACCCAGTTCCTTGGCAATGGTCCGGGCCGAGTGCCCCCGGCCGTGCATCTCGTAGATCTCTTTCACGTCTCCACCTCTTAAGGGGTGTCGTCAAAAGAGTTTAGTCCAGATCATGGCTGCCCGGAGTTGGCAGGCGGCCAGATACGATGCTGCCCGCTTGGCATAACGGGTCGCTATCCCGCGCCACTGTTTGAATTCCAGAAACCCGTTCTCCACCAAGTGCCGCAGCTTGTACAGCGCCCGGTCGTATTCCCGCTTCTCCTTACGGTTGCTCTTGGGCGGTATCACCGCCTCCATACCCATATCCGAGGCAGCGGCTATGATCTCGTTGGTGTCATAGGCTTTATCCGCCAGCAGGCACTGGGCCTCAATGCCCTCGATCAAGGACAGTGCCTGGGAGCAGTCGGCCACCGTGCCCTCGGTCAGCGCCAGCCTGACTGGCATTGCGTGGGAGTCTACTGCCAGATGCAGCTTGCTGTTCAGCCCCCTTTTGTGCGGGCTATGGCCTGGCTTCCACCCCGGGCCCCGGTACTGTGGGGATGGGCCTTGATGTAGCTGGCATCGATCATCAGCCACTCGAAATCCGGGTCTTCGATCACGCTATCGAAGAGACGTTCCCAGACGCCCCGGTCCCGCCAGCGGCAAAACCGGCGGTGAGTGTTCTTCCAATCCCCGTAGTCCGGGGGCAGGTCGCGCCAAGGAGCGCCGGTGCGCAGAATCCAGCACACGGCGTCGATGAAGCGGCGATTGTCATGTGCCGGTCTTCCCTGCTTGCCCTCTCCTGCGGGCAGGTGCGGCCTTAGCCGCTCCCAAACGGCATCACTCATATCGTGGCGCCGGTGCGCTGCTGTCATACTTCCCACCTTCCACAGTCTCCAGTTCCCAGCAATCTACCACCCTTCTTCTGTTTTGACGACACCCCCTAGCACTCTTGCAGGCACCTCCGCGGAGTGTCCGCTGATGATGCCTTCGCTACCGAGGTGGCTCAATTCCAGTCCGTGATTTTTGGCTCAGTTTAAGGCCGTTATTAACACACGGGATGGAGGAGAGACGGGATGAGATGCGCCCTCACGTCAGGGGTGTTGGTCGCCACCATGCTCCTGCTGGCAGCCTGCAGTGGGACACAACCGGCCTCCGCCCCCACGGCAACACCAAGTCCAATGTTGCCCGGCTCTGTCACGCCGGAACCGGCCTCAGAAAATTACAGGCTGGACCTGGGCCCCGGCATGGTGGCCGCCTTCGTGGAAGGACTGACGCCTGAGATGACGGAAAAGGTGGCCTACGTCACTCATGTCCCCACCGGCACTCAGGCCATCCTGAACCGCGAAGGCCAGGTCATACACCGGCATGACGGGCGGGAGACGGGCCAAGCCGCCTGGACGCGCTCCTCGGTGACAAGACCGCGATGGCCCCCATCATGGATGGTCTCAACAACGGCCAGGACGTACGGCCCCGGGAGCATTTTATCTCCTGGATACCCATGGTGCAGTTCTCCGAGATCCATTTCGTGAGGCGGCAGTGGAACCCTGCAAGCCATGGCGGACGCGACCTCGGATCGGAAGACCTAGGCCCGGAACTCTACCGGGTTGCCTTCAGGGGCGACGGGTACTCGGGCGCCTTCCATCACTGGCAGGACGGCGACGCCACCTATCTCAACCCTGGCACACCCGTCTATGCGGTCAGGGGTTACTCGCCTGAGTTCCGGCTGGGTACGTTGGAGCAGGGCAAGGTATTCCTGTATGAAGCGGACACGAATCCGTCCGCCAAGACCGGGGAGGACTTGCTGGACATTCGGGGCAAGGTCAGGGTCATCGACATCCTGAGCAAGAAGGAGAGGGAAACGGCGCTCGGCGCCATCGACGAAGGACACGCCGTGGAACGGCTGGCCGGCATGATACTCGAATCTCCGGTAGACCAGGGAAGCGGGGACCATGACGGGCCATGCTACCGCCTCGGCATCCGGCTCGCCGACGGCACCAATGTGGTGAGGACGTTCTGGCTGGAATCGGGAGAACTCTCACGGGGCATCATGACCAGCCCGGTCGTAACGCTGTCCGTGTGGCAGGCGCTGCCGGACGAGCACCGGCCGGCGGCGACGGACGGCGGGCCGAGAATCTCCGAACGGCTGGCCGCCCGGCTGGGACTGGCATACCTGAGCTTCAATGCCCCCGAACTGGAAGCTACCGGCAAGCCGCACTCCCCGACTGTTCGACTGATGCGCCGGCACGAGTTCATGGCGATGCAAGGGGGAACCCCAGGGACGACGCTCCCTGACCCGCTGGTCTGGGTGGTCCAGGCGCAGGGGTCGTGGCGGAGCGCCGGCATCGTACCGGAGGAAGCCCGGAGGGTCTTCTCCGTGGGCCTGATAGCGTTCGACGCCGATACCGGGGAGACGTACGGCCGGAGCCACCGGAAAGAACTACTGCTGGTAGGCGACGGTACCCCCTGAGCGGGTTTGCCCTGGAAACCATCGAGCCGATACGGCAGAGACGCGGATGATATTGAGGCTCGTTGACACATGGCAGGGATACACCAGGCGTCACCCGTTCGTGGTCATGGCCACCCTCACCCTGCTGTTTACTCTGGCCGTGCTCATATGGGACGCGCTGGATAGCATCGTCTATTACAACAACAACGAGACCATGCCCGTCGCCTTGGGCTGGTTGATAAGCGCCCTGTACCTGGGAGCTACCTTCGCCGTTGGGCTGGTCACGCCCATGAGGGTAGGGGCTGTAGGCCCGGTGCTGGCCTATCCCGTTGCGACGTTGCTGTGGCCCCTCATATCCGGTGGGGGCTACGATAATCTTACCTACGAATCCGGGCGGGTTGGGGCAGTGCTGTACGCGCTGGCGCCGACCGCCTTCATCTGGCTGGCCGCATATATCGGGCGGCTACTGGGCGGGCCACTGGAGGAAAGGCCATAGCAGACAAATAATCCCAGCGAAGGATAGGCGGCTGACATGCGGGCGATAAGGCTTGCCGTGATACTGGGGACTATCGGCCTGCTGGCAGCGGGCGTTGCCTGCGGCGGGGACTCCCCCCGGCCGGTTTCCGGGACCGCGAGTCCCGAAGGCGTTACCTGGGTGCTTCAGACGCTGGACGGAGAGCCGGTGCTTGACGGGACCTTTGTGTGGCTGCGGTTGGACGGGAACGAATTCGAAGGATTGGACGGGTGCAACAGATACTTCGGGTGGCACGAGGACGGGACGCCAGTCGCCAGCGTCAACGGGGAGTTCGAGGCTCCGCCCACAACCCGTACGCTTATCGGGTGTGAAATCCCTGAAGACATCCTTGAACAGGCTGACAAGTACATTGAGCTACTGAGGCAAGGTCGGAGGTTCCGCGTCGAGGGCGACTGGCTGGCGATTCTCAACGGCGAGGGTGAAGAGCGGCTGGTTTTTGTCCGGCAGATGCCTCTTGCCGGAAAGCCGGTCGACCTAGCGGGAACGGAGTGGCAACTGTTGGTGGATGACGGCGCGGGTTGGGATGGCAAGACAACCACAATAGCATTCGTGGACGACCGCTTGGCGGTGGGCACGACCGCCTGCCGGGGATACGCGGCCTTTTACCGGACTTCGAAGGAAAGACTCGGCTTTCCGGCAACGTCTATGACGGAATACGGCGGGTCGTCGCCTTGCGACGAGGAGTCGAGAAGACAGGAGGGACAGTTCACGGATGATCTGTCACAGGCTATCGAGTACTCCGTCAGCGACGAGCAAGGGACCAGGCGGCTCAGGATTCGGACCAGCCGGGGGAGGACGATTACTTTCGAGCCGCTGGCCGCCGGGGTAGAGAGCGTGTTTGGCGTGGAATGGCGTCTGAGAGCGTTTGTGAAGGTGGGTCAGTGGGGAGACCCGGACGCGCCGCTACTGCGGACCGACAGGCTGATTCCGGGGACGGAGGTAACGGCGAGTTTTCGCATAGGGAGAGGCGTGTCGGGATTCGGCGGGTGCAACCCCTACAGCGCAAGGTTGGAGCCGGAAGGGCCTTTCGCCAAGAGAGACGGGACCTTCGCCAAGGGCGCCATGGTTATTGAGTCGACAACCAAAGGTTGCCCGTTTCCGCCCGGGGTGATGAATCAGGAGACACACTTTACCAAGCTAATAGGGAAATTCGAGGGCTACCGGATATATGGGGAGCTGCTCGTCGTCCATACCAATGAGGACGTTGTGCTACTGTTCCACGGACAGTAGAGATTGAGAACGGGGAGGCATCTTCAGATCCAGGTCCCGAGCCATACGGAAAGCCAGCACACTCCAGCTTGGATGAGGAACCTTTAATCAACCTGAAACGCTGGATCACCCTGCGCGGGCTCGCCGCCCTCTTGGCAGCTGCCTTGCTGACCACCTTCGCGTTCACCGGTCCGGAGCCGGTCAGCACCCAGGACATCGGCGCCATCGACCACTACATGAACAGAAGTCTGCGCCCAGCCACCTTCGTCCCCGGCGTTCCGAGGGAGGAGGTAGTCCGGAAGGCGCTCGAGAGTGCCGGAAGAGCAAATCGGAGGCCAGGACACGTCTACCCTGGAAACTAGGGCCACGGTGGGACTGCATACCTGGAAAGACGAAGAAGGAAACTGGGTGGAAGGGAGGAAGGCCTGGCTGGTGGTGGACGACCTGCCGATAAGGTTCCCCGCCGGCCCTCCCGAAAACGCCGCCAAGCGCAGGCATCAGAGGCAACAGAACCAACTGGTCGTGTTCTACGATGCGGACACCGGCGAGGAAATCGAGGGCTCCCTTTCAGGACGTTGGGTTGACAAAGAGGACCCGTAGGGGGCCGCTATTGGCGATCTCGCCGTTACACTCACCAAGCTCAGGAGACCGGAAATGAGGAAGACGCTGTTCCTTTTCCTGGTCGCAGTGGCCCTCACCGGATGCACTGCCGACACTACGGAACCCACCACAGAACTGGACCAGTTCGAAATCTCTCCCGCCATCGAAAGCATCCTCATCAACAAGTCAGTCGACTTCAAGCTGGTGGACTCCACAACGGGCGAACCGGTCGAACGACCCGGTTGGCGCATCGCCAGCCCCCACAACGTGCCCGGCGATCGGGGCGTCATTCGCTCGGACGGCCGCTACACCGCTCCTCGCCTGGCTCCCGAACCGCCCACCGTCCAGATCGGAGCCTACTCTGGGGGGCGCTGGACCCGAGCGGAGTTCGTGGTGGTGAACCCCGACTGGCTGCCGGAAACGCCCAGACCGGGGGACAGCCACCTGCACCCCGTATACGGCGCCCCACCGACGATCAGAACGTCGAGGCCCGTTGACGCCGGTCTGCGAACAGGAGAGTCCGTCCGTTTCACGGCGTTCGACATGACCGGCCGCCCCCTGTTGGTGAGCCACTACGAGGTAGAACACAAGGACGAGGTCGTCGATTACGCCGGCACCGTCACACCCGACGGCGTCTATACCGTACCTGTGGCCGTCCCCGACCCGCCACGGGTCTGGATCCATATCCGGTACTACCGGGAAGGGGCCGAGCCCGGCATCCTTGCCCTGACCGGAACCTCCATCAGGATAGTGCCATAGCGTGTTTTCACAAGAGCACGGCTCAACTGCATGAGGCTTGGTGAGCGCAGTTGGAGTCCAAGGGGTAGTCCAACCATGAAGATTCTTGCCCTCATATCACTGTTGTTGCTTGGGACCGCGCTGGGCACCTTGTCCTGTGCGTCTTCCTCGACCCACGAGGTGGCCGAACCTGCAGAGCCTGTCGTCCGGAACGAAGCGGATGAACCAACCAGCCAACCTGACCGGCCCCTGCCGACTCTGATTAACACACTCATGCCAGAGGAATCGCCCAAAGGCGTTTCCCCCGCACTGGCGCGAGACGCCCGGATCTACGCGGCACAGTACAATGTCGAGTTGTCTGAGGCGATCATGCGACTGCTGCTGCAGGATTCAGCCGAGGAACTGGAAGCAGACCTCTTTTCCAACGAGGCCGACACTTTCGGGGGACTGTGGATTCAGCACGAACCTGAATACCGAGTCGCAGTAACGTTCACCAAGGATGGGAAACGGACAATCGCCGAGTATGTCAAGGACGAGGCGTTGATGGACCTTATCGAGGTCAAGGCCGTGGAAGCGACCTATCGGGAACTGATGAAAGCCGTCCGAGAAGCCGGTTGGACAGTGGCGGAAGTGGGGTTTCGGGCGGTGTCGGCCATCAACGTACTCGAGAACCGGGTCGAAGTCTACACGCCGGACCGTTCCCGGCTGGAAGAAGCATTGCGGAACAATGGAAAGACGCTTCCAGTCCACGTCCACATCATTGAGCGGAAACTTGCCGTACGCCCGGAAGGCGGATAGGCCCCGACCCGAAAGGACAGGGGTCAGGGGTATTGTCAAACCGCCCCGGTACCCTGAACCGCAGGACCCCAATGTGGCGAAACTGCTGGCGACCCCGTTCCTGGTCATCCTGGCAGCCCTTATGGCCTGCGCAGGGCCGACACCAGTCTCTGAGACCCTGGCCCCGACTTCCACACCGGTGCCGCCGGAATCTCCCACAGCCTCTGGCAGGCCGACGCAGAGACCCGCCGCTGTGGCACTGCGAAACCGGCCAGTCCTCGGGGTTCTGAACCGGCGCCAACTCCGGCGAAGGTTTCGGAGCCGACAAGTGTCCCAGCGTCGACGCCCGCGGAACCTGCCAGGACCCCTGGGGTTCAGACAATGCCAAGGGTGATCACACCCCTGTCAACGGATGATTTAGAAAATGTGGCCCCTGAACTCTCAGACCAAGAACTGACCTGCATGGCAGGGACCTCCGACACTGAAAGGCTGAGCGGGATATTCGCCGGCCGAGACGCGCCTGCACCGGAGGAGTGGAACGTGATCTTGGGCTGTCTCCAAGACGAGACCCAACTCAGGATGCTGGTAGGCGCGTTCGCCGAAGACCCGGGGCCTCTGAGCACGGAGGCATCGGAGTGCATACGCACGGCGTTCGAGGGGATCAACCTCCGCCTGGTGATGCTGGCAGCTACGCAGGACAACGAACTGGACGACACGTTGCTTTTGGGCGTCTTCGTAACCGTCGCCTGTCTGAACTATGAGGATTGGGACATTGCCTCAAAAGTCTTTGACCTGGATCTGAGCGAACGGCAGATCACGTTGTGTCTCATGGGAGCGATGGGCCGGACCAGAAGCTTGACCGCAGCGCTGGAAGCCAAGGACGAAGGCAACAACCTGACCCTGCTCGCCCAAGGGACGGGCTGCGAGCTGGAGGAGGAGGGAGGGCCCGGACTGGTGCCCTCCGCGTCGACAGTAACCCCGGAGCCAGGCCCTGATCCCGCGACGCCAGAGCCAGCCGCGGGGCCGGTGATCACCACAGTCACATTGGTGGCCCCTGTACCACCGGACATCCCTGAGTACGACCACTCCCAGTGGAAGCACTGGGCCGACGCTGACGGGGACTGCCAGGACACCCGCCAGGAGGTGCTGATCCGGGAGAGCCTCTCAGAAGTGACCTTCGAGACGGATACAAGATGCCAAGTGGAAACGGGCTGGTGGCACGGGGCCTTCACCAGAACCAGAGTGAACAATCCGTCGGAGTTGGACATAGACCACCGGGTGCCGCTCCAGAACGCCCACCGGTCCGGAGGGTGGGCTTGGACACCTGAGAAGAAGGAAGAGTATGCCAACTACCTGGATCTCCAGCTTCACCTGGTCGCCGTAGCCGCGAGCGTGAACCGCTCAAGGGGTGCGAAGGGGCCGGAGGAGTGGCGGCCCCCGGACAAGGTCTTCTGGTGCGAGTACGCCCAGTACTGGTCGGCAGTGAAAGCAAAGTGGGAGCTCACTATGACCGGGGAGGAGGCGAACGCGGTCAGGGAGATGCTGGACACCTGCCCGGGTGAGGTCAGGGTCATTGAACTCAAAGGGTAGGCCGGACCGGGCATCTGAACCTTCGGTGAAGCCGGTGGGTGTCCATTTGTGTCGTCCGGCGATTGCGTCCCCCTGTCTGAAAAGCGAAAACGTCAACCGCCCCACTAGACAAATTAAGAAGGTGTGTGACAAATCGAAGTCAGGTTGGTTTTAGTCTTTTGAGCATGGGATGGATCATCGCGATATGAACCCAGGCCTCCCCCGTTTCCGGTAGTTCCTCATAGCCTTTGCTGAGCCATCGGCACCGGCTCACCAGGCCAGTGTGCGCTCCACAACCCACCTTCGGGGCAAGACCTCGAATTGGTGGCTGTCCGGGTTACGGCGTACCACCGTCAGCAGCCAGCCCCCGGTAGCCCAGGCCCACGCCACCAGCCTCCCAGCGTAGGCTGCATCCGCCCAGATGACCTGGAGCCGCGGGAATCTGTCCAGCAGTTTGTCCAGCACCAGTCTGGCCCCATCCCTCCTGAGCTTGCCGAAGGGCCTGGATGTTGGCGGCATGAATGACTATAGCCAAAAGCAGTCCGGTAGTATCTACTACGATGTGGCCCTTGCGTCCGGACACCCTCTTGCCGGCGCCATAGCCGCGGGCCCCTTTTTCCGTGGTCTTCACCGGCTGGCTGTCGATGATGGCCCCCTTTCGGCAAGCTCAGGAGGGGGTAGCATCCCGGCCCTCCTGCTCCCGGACCATGGCCGCAGCGCCTCCTCCATCCGCTCCCAAACCCCATCATTCCGCCAGTTGCGGAAATCCCACCAGACCGTGCCCCAAGGGCCAGGTCGTGGGGCATCAACCGCCATGGTATGCCGCCACGCAGGACGTACAGTATGCCGTTCACCACCTCTCGCAAATCAACAGTGCGGGGACGCCCCTTGGTAGAATCCGGGAGCAACAAGGGTTCCAGCAAGCACCATTGCAAGTCTGTCAGATCCGTGGGATATGCTTTTCGATGCATATCCCCAAAGTAGCGACATCAATACCGACCCGCCAAACTATTTCGTTACAGGTTTGGACCATTGTCACACACCCTCTAAGAAATTGTCCCTACAGAGGGGGCAGGTCAATCCCGCCCGAACTTGCAAGCCGTGCGATTCGCGTCGATCAGGCACCCCCCAGGCCCGGCGGTACAGGCCCAAATGGACGTTTCGGCAAGCGTAAGTCCTATCCATCTCATGAAGGCGATAGCTTCCGTATGCCTAATACTGCGGCTTGACCCCGTTCCAATCGACGACCATAATCGCCGTGGTTCGTCAATACTGCATTGCCTCCCAGGCAAGCGCCGCGGTGCGTTCTGCTGAGGGGTCATCGCCTTAAGTTCAATTGCAATCTGGAGCAGGCTGGAAATTAACAAAGCCTACATTCTGGGAGCCAAGCCATGGCTGATTACAGGATTATTTCCTCCGATAACCACGTGATGGAACCTCCCGATCTGTGGGTGAGCCGGATAGATGAGAAGTACCGGGACCGCGCTCCTCGCACCAGGATGGAGGACGACGGCGAATGGTGGTACTGCGACGGCATGAAAATCTCCACCGGGTTCGGGTTCGGCGGAGCCCAGACCGGAAGAAGGTTCGATTCGCCGGAGGAGCTGACCAGCGGCGATGTGTTTGCAAATGTCCGGCCCGGCGGTTACATCCCTGAAGAGCAGGTCAAGGACATGGACCTGGACGCTATTGACGTCAGCATTCTCTATCCCACCCTGGGCCTCCAACTGTTCAAGGTGCCGGATAGTGAGCTTCTGACTGCCGTCTTCAAGACCTACAACGACTGGCTGGGAGAGTTCTGCCAGGCCGCGCCAAAACGCCTCGCCGGGATCGCCATGATCAACGTGGATGACGTGGAGGTTGCGGTGGCCGAGCTGGAGCGTTGCCACAAACTGGGATTCATCGGCGGCATGATTACGGTTTACCCGCCGGAGGACCGCAGGTACGAGTCGTCGGTCTATGAACCCCTGTGGGCGGCTGCTCAAGACCTGGGGATGCCCTTGGGGCTCCACGCCGCGACCAACCGGTTCGGATCGGGAGAGGGCGACCGCGCCAGCACCAACCGGTTCTCCGTGACCGTGAACTTCGATCACTACGTGCGTATGTCCCTTACCGACATAATTTTCTGCGGGGTGTTCGAGCGATACCCTCGGCTGCAAATCGGGGCAGTTGAACACGAAGTCTCATGGGCGGCCCATTTTCTGGACCGCATGGACTACAACTACACCCAACGGGCCAGGGGGGTGAGCGGCTACCGGTTCAAGAACGAAATGCTTCCCAGCGACTTCTTCCGCCGGAACGTTTTCCTGGGGTTCCAGGAAGACGGTCTGGGGATTCAGCTTCGGGAGATTATCGGCGTTGATACCCTGCAATGGGGCTCCGACTACCCCCATCAGGAATCCACCTTTCCAAGAAGCCGGGAAATCCTTGAGGAGATCCTGGCCGAATGCACGCTGGAAGAGCGGGCCAAGATAGCCGGTGGAAAAGCGGCCAGGGTCTACAACTTGAACTAGGCTTGGCGGGCGCTGGCGTCCGCCGGACATTGGACTCCGTTCTCTCACGCATCAGTAGTAGCCCTGCAAGACATGGGTTGAGGCGTGTCTGCTGTCCTGGAGTCCGCAACCCTAACCTGCCTGGCCGGGCCGCTGGTCAGTCCTGAGGCCCGCCGTAGCGGCATCGACGCTGGCCGTGTTGTAGTACGACTCCGCCTGGCGCCACACCAACGGCCTCAACAAGACAACCGGCAGCATCAGGAGCAGGCCGGCTCCGGCGTTGATGCCTATGGCCAGTGAGATGCTGAATGCTTGGGCTATCACCCCGATTTCCGCCCCGCCGACCAGGTGGCCCAGCCCGCTGACCAATCCCTGGGACCCCATTATCCGCCCTCGCATTTCCGCCGGCGACGCAAGCAGCAGGATGGTGCTCTGCATGGTGCTGAATCCTGACTGACCAACACCGGCGCTGAAGAGCAACAGAAAGGAAATCAGGAACCAGGGCGACCAGGCGACCGCAGCTACGCACACCGCCACAATCATGGCCCCTGTCACGTAGTACCGTCCGTGAAAGGCGTAGTTGCGACGAGTGGCGATGAACATCGCCCCCATGAGCGTGCCAACACCTTCCGCCGAGCCTATCACGCCTCCCAGCGCGGGCCCTACTTTCAGAACGTCGGTGGCGATGACCGGAATGAAGTATTGCAGCGGCAGCACCATGCCGTTCATCACCAACGATATGGAGAGCACCCCCAGCACGAATTTGTTCGAGAAAGAATAGCCGATGCCTGACTTGATTCCCTGTATAAATACCCTGTCCCGGCCCACCACCAGCGCCGCCTTCGGCAGCCGCATCCTGAACATCAGGCAGGCCGCTATCAGGTCCAGGGTCACCAACACTATGAAAGCGCCGGTGTACCCGTAGAAGGCAATCAGCAGCCCCCCGGCCAATGGGCCCAGAATCCTGCCTCCGTAGTTAGTCATTGTTTCAAGGGACATGGCGTGGGCGATTCGAGCTTCCCCAGCCAGGTCGAAAAGCGCCGCCCGCCGGGCCGGGTCGTCCATGATCTTGGCCGTGCCCTGCAAGAGTATGGCAAGGAAAACATACCAGGGATGAATGAGGTCCAGAATC
Source organism: Dehalococcoidia bacterium (assembly GCA_965204805.1). Taxonomy (GTDB): domain Bacteria; phylum Chloroflexota; class Dehalococcoidia; order Lucifugimonadales; family UBA3495; genus VXOI01. Next base: position 175,827 of record CBDBFI010000001.1, on the reverse strand, counting down.
AAGAGAGTCAGCAGCCCCGACGCGACCAGCAAATAGAAGGTGTGGATACCGGCCAGAATCCGCCACCGGTCCAGCCGGTCGGCCAGCATTCCTCCTACCAGCGACAGAGGCGGGCGCGGACCGTTCAGGAAAACGGAAATCAGTCCGACTTGAAAGGCCGAGTCGGTCAGTTCGTAAATGAGGTATCCCAGCACCAGCAGTTCCATGCGGCGAGAGATTTCGTGGACCCACCGGGCCGCCCACATCATGCGGAAGTCTGGGTTTTGCAGAACTGCCAGAACAGGGATGTTGGAAAGTGGAGACAAGGGGATTCCTCTAGTTGAATTACGTCAAATTCCACCGGATAATTAGGCTATTCACGTTGTAACTGCTGCATGAGAGCGTCCACTTCAGCACAATGGCTCGGATCGCCAACATAAGTCGCAAGGCTGCGGGAAGTCAACAGAGAGGGGTGGACTTGAAGACCACCGGGGCACATCGGGGATCACGAATAGAGTGAGGAGGATATGATGGACCTGGTAATTCGCAACGTCAGATTGATAGATGGAACAGGCTCCGGTCCACAGTCGTCCGTAAGTCTGGAAGTGTCCAACGGAGCAATCGCTTGGGTAGGAGAGGAAGCGGCCCGCCCGAAACGGCCACGGCACCGGGAGGATATCAACGGACAGGGTTTGACCCTTGTCCCCGGGCTCATTGACTGCCATGAGCACTTCACGGGGGACGGCGGCATGGAATCCATGGATCGCCTGCTGAACGACACGGCCGAGGAATTCACCCTCAAGGCCGTGGGTAACTGCCGCCGGGCCCTGATGTCCGGCGTCACCTCGGCTAGGGATGTTGGCGCCCGCTATGCCATCAACATCAACATCGCGCGGCAGGCTGCCTCCGGGGCTATCCTGGGGCCGCGGATCATTGCCTCCGGGGAATGGTTTCAGTTCCCGGGCACCTGGCCCGCTGGGCTCACCAGGACCACCGAAACTCCCGAGGAACTGCTGGAGGGCATCCAGGACATGATCCGAAAGGGCGCCGGCCTCATCAAGGTGGGCGCCACGGGGTTCCGCCCCAATGGCGAGCAGTTCGCCAGCATGAGCCGGGAGGCCCTGGACGTCGCGGTGCGGGCCTCCCACGAGGCCGGCCTCAAGATCGCGGCCCACTGCCACGGCTTCGAGGGTACCCGGCTGGCCGTCGAAGCCGGCATCGACTCCATCGAACACGGAACCTACGTAGACCAGCCCACGGTCGAACTCATGGCGGAGAAAGGCACATACATGGTGCCCACCATGTCGACTTGGGACGCCAGAGAGCGCCTTGCCACCCAGATGGGCTGGTCAAGGGACCAGATGTCCGAAATCTACGACCGCAAGGAGAACTCCATCGCCAGCTTCCGGCGCGCGCTCCAAGCCGGAGTTCGCATCGCTACCGGCACCGATGCCGGCGGATCCCCCGCCCGCCACGGTTTTGTGGCCCGGGAGGTTGAGTTGATGGTCGAAAACGGAATGACACCCCAGGAGGCGCTGGAAGCCTCCACGCGCGTTGCCGCAGACCTGTTGGGCATTCTCGACCAAGCTGGGACCATCGAGGTTGGGAAGCAGGCCGATATGGTGCTGATAGACGGGGATCCCCTCTCCGATCCGGCTGCGCTGAGGAACATCTGGGCCGTGTTCCAGAGCGGCAGGAGGATTCGCTGATCAACATACAGGGCAAGCCATGCCTTTTCGCCGATACCCTATGAAATTGTGGAGAGCAATATGAGAATACCAATCACGATGTGCCACGGCATCCGCCCCGTCGCCGCCGGCGCCTTGCGCCATCCTCTGACGGAGGAACGGTTCGACGCGCTGATGGGCATCGCCGCCGGAATGGGTTTCCAGTCGATTAACTACGACCAACTGGCGGCATGGCGTGAGGGAACCGGGTCGCTGCCGGAACGGCCCATCATGATAGACTTCGACCACCCCGTCGTCTCAATGCGCCGCGAGGTGTTCCAGACTCTGGAAAGCTTCGGGTTCAAAGGAAACCTGTTCATCTACACCTCGCCCTACGACCCGGACTATCCCAGGCCGCTGGCCCTAGCCCAGGCGCCGGAGCACATGCCCTGGTCGGAGGTGAGGGAACTCCGCGAACTTGGCTGGCATATCGGCGCGCACACCGTCAGCCATCCCAACCTGTCCAACCTGGCCGCCGAGGACCCGGACGGAGAGGTGATAAGAGCGGAGCTGGACAGGTGCAACCGGGTGATCGAAGAGAACATGGGCTTCGTCCCGCAGGACTTCGCCTTCACCGGCACCAGTTGGAGCAGCGCCGCCGAGGCAGAGGTAAGGAAGAGATACCGCTTCGGGAGACTGTGGATAGTCGGCTCGGAATACGAGGCCGACGGAAAGCCCATACGCTATGCCGAGCTCGCAGGCTCGTCCGAACCGGACGAGGCCGACGGCGGCCCGCCCAACAGCACCAGGTATATCACCGAGCACACCGACCCGCACCGGCTGCCATCAATGGAACTCCAGGCGCTGATCAATGACCCCGCCGCCTTCCGCTCTTACCTGGAGGGGGCGCTGGACGACTAGGAAGCAATTCGCCCTGTACACCAAGAGGGAGGTTTGAGCCATGACGCCCGGACGATTCAGCTTGGCCAGCCAGATGGGCCGTGTCCCCTCCATGACCGTGCCGTTGGACGCGGGGCAGGAAAGCCGGTTCCAGCGGCTGATGGAAGAGTCGGTCATGATCGACCTTCACCAGCATCCCATGGTCATGCCCGAGGACTTTACCCAGTACTGGGACTACCTGCGCAGCGACGACTACGTCTGGGGGTATGAAGCGGTCCGGGAAGGCGGCTTCACCGCCGTGGGCACGGCAAACGTCTTTCGCGGGATGCTGAACACCAACGAGATGTCCTTCATCCGGTTTTCCGACCTGCTGGACGAGATCAGCCTGATGATTTCGGACATTTCAAGGCATGACGGGGTTGTGCAGGTAGGCAGCGCCTCTGAAATAGAGGCGGCGAAGCGGCAGGACAAGGTGGGCTTCCTACCCACGGTGGAGCATCTGGCCATCGGCAACGAGCTGAACCGGGTGGACGTGCTCTACAACGCCGGAATACGGCTGGCCGGCCTGACCTACAGCCGCAAGGCCTACATCGGCGACGGCATCTTCGAGCGCAACGACGGTGGCCTCAGCGAGTTCGGCGTGGAGGTCGTCCGGCGCATGAACGAACTGGGGATGGTCGTCGACGTGTCCCACGCCTCGTTCCGCACCGCCATGGACGCCATCGAGTCCTCCGAGTCGCCGGTTACCTTCAGCCATGACGGCTCGTACACGCTCGCCAGCGACAGCCTCCAGTCTCGCAGGCTGAGAAAGGACGAGGAGTTGCTGGCCTGCGCCGGGAAGGGCGGTGTCATTGGCATAACCGCCGTGCCCAACAGGCTCAGCAACGACCCGGAGCAGAGCATCGAGTGCGTGCTGGACCATTACGACTACATGGTGAATCTGGTGGGAGTGGACCATGTGGCCATCGGCACCGACACCAGCATCGGGGACATGGTCGAGATAAGTCGTGTGATGCTGGGCCGCACCGGGCCCGCTCCGGCGCCCTACCTGAGCGGCCTGGAGTCGCCCGCCGACGGCAAGAACATCATCCGGGGCCTCATAGCCCGTGGCTACTCCGACGAGGACATAGGGAAGATCGCGGGCGGCAACGCGCTGGCGTTTTTCAGGCGGATAATGGGGTAAATCAGCCCCTCGCCCTGCCATATGACTGACAGCAGTCTCGCTTTTGGGTTTCCAAATGAATAAAATCAAGGTTCCGAAGTCACCCCTGCGGAGGACGAGATGAGCGTGCTGATCAAGAATGGTCACATCTTCACCGCGGTGGACAACTACGTGGCCGACATCCTGGTGGACGACGGCAAAATCCGCACCATCGGGATTGACCTGACGGCAGACGCCGAGAAGACCATCGACGCCACCGGCAAGTACGTCATCCCCGGGGGCATCGATCCCCACACACACCTTGATTTTCCCTTCGGCGGCACCGTCTCCTCCGACGACTTCAGCACCGGCACCATAGCGGCGGCGGTGGGCGGAACCACCAGTATTGTCGACTTCGTGGTGCAGCAACGCGGCCAGGCCTTGACCGAGGCGCTGGAAATATGGCATCAGAAAGCCGAAGGCCAGGCTGCCATCGACTATGGCTTTCACATGATCGTCCAGGACCTGCCTGACCACCGCCTGTCCGAGATGGACGAAATGGTCAGGCAGGGCGTCACCAGCTTCAAGATGTTCATGGCCTACCGCGGCGCGGTGATGGTGGACGACGACACCATCTTCAAGGCCATGGTCCGGGCGGCGGACAACGGGGCGCTCATCTGCCTGCATGCGGAGCACGGACACATGATCGACGTACTGGTACAGCAGGCCCTGGCCCAGGGGAATACTGCCCCCAGGTTTCACGCCAGCACCCGCCCGCCGGTGACCGAGGCGGAGGCCACCCACCGGGCGATACGCATGGCCGAGATTGCCGGGGCTCCGGTCTATTTCGTCCACTTGAGCTGCGCCGAAGCTCTGGAGCAGGTGCAGGCGGCCCGTGCCCGGCAGAACTATGTCTATGCCGAGACCTGCCCCCACTACCTGACCCTGGACGACAGCATGTACGACCAGGAAGGCTTTGAGGGCGCCAAGTACGTGCTCACCCCGCCGCTGCGGGACAAGGGGCACCAGGAGGAGCTTTGGAAGGGACTGCGCCGCAACGACCTCCAGGTGGTGTCCACGGACCACTGCGCCTTCCGGTTCAGCGATCAGAAGACTCTCGGAGTCAATGATTTTTCCAAGATTCCCAACGGTGGCCCCGGCATAGAAAACCGCCTGAGCCTGCTTTATACCCACGGGGTCGCCTCCGGGCTGATGGACTTGAACCGCCTGGTGGAGTTGTTCTCGACGACTCCGGCCAAGCTGTTCGGCCTGTTTCCGCGCAAAGGCACCATCGCCGTGGGGAGCGATGCCGACATAGTGGTGTTTGACCACGATGCCGAAACGGTGATCAGCGCCCAGACCCATCACATGAACGTGGACTACAACCTTTACGAGGGAATGAAGGTAAAGGGAGTGCCCGAAGTTGTAATCGTCAACGGTCGGGTGCTGGTGGAAGATGGCGAATACACCGGCATACCGGCGGGCGGGCGTTTCCTCAGGCGCAGCACGCAGTAACCGGCATGGGCGTGTTGAAGGAGAAGCGGATATTAAACGAGCAGGGCTGATTTTCCTGGACCGCCCGTCCCTCGCGGAGCAGGTGGAATTGGTGCGGTACGCCGAGGAGCGGGGGTTTGACTCGGCCTGGGCTTGCGAAACCCGCCTGGTCAGGGATGCCATGACGCCCCTGGCGGCCTTTGCCCAGGCAACCAGCCGCATCCGGCTGGCCACCGGGGTGGTCAACAACTGGACCCGCACGACGGGCCTGATGGCGATGACCCTGGCCACGCTGCACGAGCTGTCCGGCGGCAGGGTGTCCCTTGGGATCGGCGCCTACTGGGATCCTCTGGCCCGAAATCAGGGCATACGCCGGCGCAGGCACCTGGCCGCCATGCGAGAATATGTGACGGTGGTCCGGCGGCTCCTGAACATGGAAACGGTGACCTTGGACGGCGAAGTCGTCCAGGTGCAGGACCTGCGCCTGGACCTGGGCGAGGGGATGGCAAGGAAGCCTATCGATGTCCCCATCTATATCGGCGCCACCGGTCCACGGATGCTGGAACTGGCCGGGGAGATCGGCGACGGCGTGTTCCACAACTTCTTTACCTCGACCAGTTACCTGCAACAGTCCTTGAAGCGAGTGGAGGCCGGAGCGGCGCGGGCCGGCCGGTCCATCGACGATATCGATATGCCCCAGATGCTGGCGGTGGCCATGTCGGATGATGTGGAATATGCCCGGAATGCCGCCAGGCACGACGTGACCATGTACCTGGGACAGCAGCCTCACATCGGCAAGGCCAGCGGCGTGCCGGAGGAGGTCATTCAGAACGTCCACGACGTCATGGGCGGCTGGCCCCCGAGGGAGGGTGGAATCGAAGAGGCAATGTCGCTGGTGGGTGACGACATCGTTGACCTGCTTAGCGCAGCCGGTACGCCGGACATGTGCCGGGCGCGTGTACAGGAGTACGTGGACGCCGGGGCCTCTTATCCGGTGCTCTGCCCCCTGACCTCCAACATCCGCGAAATCATCGACGCCTTCACCCCGGACTAGGCCGCTCCCCGTTCAAGCGGGAGAGTGCCGAGGGAAGTTCGTCCGCAAGGACCGGTGTTTGCCAGCGCCCGCGACCAAACGCTTCGGGACTCCGTCAAATTTCTCACACCTTCGGCCAGACCTGGTCGGCCAACACTTCCATGTCCCGGATCATTTCTTCTTTGCTGCTGGCCAGCTGAGCGACCGGCGCGAAGGCTGCAATCAGGTGGCTCACGCCCATGTCCTCGTATCGCCTGATGTCCGACGCGATCTGCGCGGCGCTGCCGGTGAATACCGGCCGGTCAGCGGAATCAGGCGCGCCGCCACTTTCATCAAGGCTGTAGCCATGCATCCTGCAGACGACCTCCACCGAGCCCTGAGGCCTGCCAGCGCGCTCCACGTATCTGTCCAGTCTTTTCATAGCGGCTGCCATCTGCTCTGGAGAGGCCAAGGGGAACTGGTTGTTTGTCCCGATCGGTTGCCAACCGTCGCCCAGCTCTGCGGCGCGGCGCAGGGCCTTGCGGCTTTCCCCGCCCACCCAGATCGGGGGGTGCGGTTTTTGCACGGGTTTGGGCAGGAATGTCAGGCCGGAAAAGCTATGGTACTTTCCTTCGAAGCTAGGCGATTCGCTGGTCCAGAGTTCCTTGAACATCTGGATGTATTCGTCTGTAACGGCGCCCCTCTCCTCGAAGGGCGGCGTCTGGAGGGCCTCGAACTCCTTCTGCAGCCAGCCAACTCCCACGCCCACCGTAAGCCGGCCCTTCGACAGAACGTCGATGGTGGACAGAACTTTGGCGGTCAGGACCGGCGGCCGGTGAGGCACAATCATCACGCTTGTTACAAGTCGTATGGACTCCGTCTGCCCTGCCAGGAAAGCGAGCATGGTCAGTTGCTCCGTAGCTTCATTGGTGTCCGTAGCTGGGAAGATACCGGACTGTGTATAGGGGTAGGGCGAATCGAACTCGTTGGGCAGGACGATGTGGTCCGGAAACATCATGACCGCAAAGTCGAGATTTTCAGCCTTTTTGGCAATAGGGATAATGTTGTCGGGAAGGGCCAAGTCGCCTCTTGATGGCAACATAATCCCGAATTTCATAGGTGAACCTCCTCAATTCTTTCCATTGCGCAATGCTGCGGAAGCTGCCGGCGAATTGCATCCAAGCTTCAACACAAGGCAGAGATTCTGCTCCGACCGCGCTTCACTGCTTGCCCAATTATATAGCCCAGGCCATCGGGGATGGGCCGGAATGCGGGCTGTGGAAGCCAGGCCCCTCGTCACCGGTACGACGGAGGCTCTGGGGTGAAAAGGTCAAGTGGAATAGCGGGTTTCGGAAGAGACTACCCTGTCCCAATTCAGCCAACAGGGACGTGGCCACGCAACTGGACCAGTACGGGCGACCGAACTGGCTGGAGGGCCTGCTGGCGTTGGATGCATCAATAATGCCTGACCTGGTGAGCGGGCCCATCACCCGGTGGCGCTAGTGATCTGCAAAAGGGCCCCGGAGTTCGTGCGCCGGGGTTTCTGATGTAAATCGGGATGCGCGCCTGCGACGCTACTGGTGAGCCTCCCTCGCAAGCAAGGAAACCTGGTAGCTTAGGGTCAAGGTTGGTCCGGTTCCAATGTTGACCCACCCCAGAATCGCGGTCCAGTGTGAACGCGAGCCTCGTGGAGTGGTCTAGACTGACTGAGTAGGGAAGACCACTCCCGTGATGAAGTTCCGTCAGGGCCCGGAGCAGTTGGCCTCTCCTGACACCAGGCCCGGAAGAGATCGGAATGAAGTTTGGCATCTACAATTCTATCGCGGACTCTCCCCGAGGCGAGCAGTTGGACCGGCGCATCGACGAGGTCATAGCTGAGGCGAAGCTGGCTGAGGGGGTGGGTTTTGACTCCTGTTTCTTCGGCGAGCACCACCAGGACAGGGACGGGTTCCTGCTATTGCCGCTGATCGTGGCGACAGCAGTGGCCACCCAAACCACTACCCTGAACGTGGGCACGTCGGTAATCCTGCTACCTTTGTATAACCCGGTGCATCTGGCCCAGGACGTAATCACCTTGGACCTTGTGTCCAAGGGAAGGATCATCTTGGGCGTGGGCCTGGGATACCAGGAGGCAGACTTCCGGGCCTTCGAGGTGCCGGTGCGCCAGAGGGTGGGCCGGTTCGAGGAGGGGGTGGAGATCATCCGTCACTGTTGGACCGGGAACCCTTCTCCTACCACGGGGAGTACCACCGACTGGAGAATCTGCACATCACGCCCAGTCCAGTCCCTACCAACAGCCCGCTCCGCCCCTGTGGATCGGGGCCAGCACCCTTCGGGGGCGCATCGAGCCGACGCGCATGTCCGGCGGGTTCGTGGCCGGACCCAGCACCGACATAGTGTTGAGCATTGGTATGCCCGAAGCCGGGCCGTTCAGAGGCGAGTAACAGGGGAGGACATCGGCCAGGTACCATCGCGGCGGGCGGTGTCGTCCGGGACGAAACCGACTTTGACAATAGGGCAGGTTGCCCGATGTTCAGCATGGCCCGGGTGTCCTACGGCTGCATCATTGGTGACGGCCCTTTCGGGGCCCTCCCGTTCGATAGATTGTGACTTGCCGGCGGCACCCTCCTGACGACACGCCTACACGCCAATGATGGACGGGACGATGAGCACGCGCAGGAGCGGGGTTAAGTCGGCAGTCAAGGCCTCCCGCAGGCGGGAGAGTCTACCCGCCGAACTGTCCCAGGTGAAACTGAATGCGCCGGCAGTCTTTTCGTGGCGGTGCCCGAAGGCCGGTGCGAGCAACCGGTCCGGGAGTTCGGCTCCTTCACGGCCGACTTGTATCTCCTGGCCGACTGGCTAGCGGAGTGTGGGGAGGAGACGGTGGCCATGGAGTCCACCGGAGCTTACTGGATAGCGCTCTTCGGAGTCCTGGAAGACCGGGGGGTTGAGGTGCTGCTGGTGGACCCGCGTCGCAAAAAGAATGTGCCCGGACGCAAGAGCGACGTGCTGGACTGCCAATGGCTGCAACAGCTCCACACCTACAGGCTGCTGTCGGCGGCCTTCCGGCCCGAGACAGACATCCGGCGGCTGAGAAGCTACCTGCGGCAGCGGGCCATGTTGGTGGAGCATGCCGCCCAGCACGTGCAGCACATGCAGAAGGCGCTCACTCAGATGAACGTGAAGTTACATCACGTAATCAGAGACATCACCAGCAAGACCGGCATGGACATCATCGAGGCCATAGTGCAGGGCGAGAGGAATCTCCGCAGGCTGGCCCCGCTCCGCAACTACCGGACCAAGGCGGACGAGAAGACCATCGCCAAGTCGTTGCAGGGGCACTGGCGGAAGGAACACCTCTTCGAGCTGACCCAGACGCTGGAGCTTTACCGGACCTACCAGGCCAAGATTGCCGAGTGTGACCTGGAGATTGAAGCCCAGCTCCAGCAGTTTGAAGACCACAGCGACGGCGAACCTCCGGCTCCCAATGGCAAGAAGCGCAATCAGAAGAATGCTCCTCGCTTCGACGTCCAGGGCCATCTGTACTAGATGACGGGAGTGGACCTGACCCGCATCGACGGTATAGACGGCTTCACGGCGCTGAAGGTGATCAGCGAGGTGGGGACTGACATGAACAAATGGCCCAGCGCCAAGCACTTCGCCTCGTGGCTGGGTCTGATCCCCTCAGGTACGTCGGTAAAATTCTTCCGCTATCCCCTGAATATCACTACTTGAAGACCACCTTCCACCCCACCACTCAAATGCCACTGCCCTGAAGGCCCAGGTGAACGCCATTGACATACGAACATAAGTTCTTTATGATTATATTGCAAGCTTAGGCCCAGACGCACCAGCCCGTCTCTCCGGACCTGACTGGAATTACCGGACCGAGGAGGATCCCATGGCCCAGGCCCGCGCAACCGGACCCCGCGTTTCCCCGCTCTGGCTTGCCGGGTTGCTGTCCGGAGAGGCCCATTGCCAGTGGGCCTCATGGTTCAGGACCCACCACGAGGATTGGGACACGGTGGAAACGCCTGAACTTCCCCGCCTGGACTGGCGAATCCAGTACACCGTGCAGCTCAACGGCTGCATCAGACGCTACGAGGCACAGGGCTACACCGTGTCCAGCGGAGCTCCGAACGCCTACAGCCTCGCCCTCGGCGACGCCGTGCTGTCGGGCAGGCCCGACGTGATAGCCGTGAAGGGCGATGACTGCGTGGTCATCGACTTCCCCAAGAGCGAGGCGAACCGCTCCCACGCATTTCAGGTCATGACGCATATGTACGCGCTGCCCAGGGCCGTGGAGCGGCTCCGGGGCATGTCTCCCAGGGGGGAAGTGGTCTACTGGACAGAGCGGGTGGACATCCCGGCCGGTTCGCTGGACCGGGAGTTCGCTGAGAACCTGCACCGGCAGGCGGAACGCCTGTCGTCCGGGGAGGCGCTGGCCCGCGTTCCCAGTGCCGACGAATGCTGGACCTGCGACATCGGAGCGGCCGACTGCCCCGAAAGAATGGAAGACGACGGGACCCGGCGCTTCGTGTTGCCCGATGTTCCGGGTTACGAAGACTTCGAGGCCATGCTGGAGCGCGCCCAATGGGCGGAGGCCGACCGGGACAGGGAACACCAGGCCCGCATCAGGGCGGAGGCGCGCGTCAGGGAGCTGGAAGGGGAGACCGGGCGGCCCGGGAGTGTCTGAAAGCCCCTGCCGGACGGATGACGCGGCCGCGGCTCCTGATCACGGGAGCCGCCTGCCGCCAAGGCCGGCCATGCCCGCAACCGCCAGACAAAAGCCGCTCACCCGACGCCAGAAGAAGATGCTCGCCTTCATCCAGGAATTCACCGCCCAACACTCCTTCCCGCCCAGCATACGGGAAATCACCGCGGCCTGCCGCATCAGCAGCCCTTCGGTGACGGACTACAACCTCCGTCTGCTGGAGCGAAAGGAATATCTGATGCGGAAGCCCCGGATCGCCCGGGGCATCGTGCTGACCGGACGGGGTTGGCCGCCGTTCCCGGTGGAAGCGCCGGCTGCGGGTGAGACAGCATGAAAATCGCCTGCGTCCTCGTCACCCACCTGCGGGCCAAGGTGGAAATGCGAAGGCAGCCCCACCTGAAGGAGCGGCCCGTACTGATAGTCGGCCGGTCCCAGGGCCGGGTCCTGGTCATCGACCACTTCCCCGCCGCTACCGGGGCGGCGGCGGGCATGGCCGTTGAAGAGGCCCTGTCCCGCCAGAGCGACGGGATCCTGCTGGAAGCGGACGAGGCCGCCTATCGGCGGGAGTTCCACCGGATGCTCCAGGCATTGCAGGGAGTCAGCGACCGGGTGGAGGGCGGGATACTTCGGCAGGCTCAGCAGGGCACGGCATACGTGGGACTGGACGGGCTGGAAGCCCTGTACGGCGGCGAGGCCCGCTTGGTGACGACCCTGCTGAACGCCGTGCCCCAGGACCTGGGTCCTCGCGTCGGCGTGGGAGACGCCAAGTTCCCGGCCTACGCCGCCGCTCGCGCCAGCCAGCCCCTGGGAGCTGTCAAGGTTCCCCCCGACGCGGCCGGATTCCTGGCGCCCCAGTCCGTGGACCTGCTGCCCATCGCCCCAGCGCTCAGGGATGAACTGCGCCGCTTTGGCCTGCAAACCCTGGGCGAAGTCGCCGCCATGAAGCAGGAAGCGCTCACTGACCGCTTCGGACCGGAGGGCCGGAGGGCCTGGGAACTGGCCCAGGGCATTGACCACGCTCCCCTGATCCCCCTGCGGTACGAGGAGTCCGTAATCGAGCGGACGGCCCTGCCCTTCGCCTCGGCGTCCTTGGAGCTGCTGCTGACGGCGGCGGACACCCTGCTGCGGCAAGCCTACACCCAGCCCCGGATGCAAGGCCGGTATGCGGGCGGCGCGGAGTTGGAGTGCGTCATCCACCGGGCCCAGCCCTGGCGGAAGTCCTTCCGCTTCAAGCAGGCCATGGGCGATTGGGAGCGGGCTTCCCGCATCGTTCGGGGCCAGCTGGAGGCAGACCACCCCCAGGCCCCGGTGGAAGAGGCGGCCCTGGCCCTGACCAACCTCACCGGGGACTCAGGGATGCAGTTGAGCCTGCTGGCGGACCTGCGGGGAGACCGGGAGCGGCGGCTGGCCCAGGCGGAACGGCAGCTTCAGGCCCGGACCGGCGGCAAACCCGCCCTGTATCGGGTGGTGCAGGTCGCTCCCTGGCACCCGGCCCCGGAGATGCGGGCCATGCAGGTTCCCCTGGACGCCTCCGGACCGGGGGCCATGAGGCCCCTCTCCCTGCCCACCCCGGCGGAGGTCCGGGAGGGACCGGAGGGCGAACCGGCAGCGGTGCTGCTGGGAGACCGGTGGCAGCGGGTGGCCCGCATCGAGGACCTGTGGTGCTTCGACCTCTGGTGGATGCCTCAACCCATGACCAGAACCTATTACCGGGTGGGCGGAGAGGACGGCCGGGAGGCGACCCTGTTCCGGGACCAGCATCAGGAGCGCTGGTTCCGGCAGGCCCCGTAGAGCGCATGGCCTTCCGTGTCCACCGCTTACGTGGAACTCCACGTCAAGAGCTTCTACTCCTTCGGTATGGGCGCCTCCCACGTCCACGAGCTGCTGGCCCAGGCCGGAGAGCACGGGTATCCCGCCCTGGCTCTCACCGACGCCAATCTGTGCGGCGCCCTGGAATTCGCCAGGCTGGCCAACAGCCTGGGCATCCGGCCCATCACCGGCGGCGAAGCGACTCTCACCGGCGGTTCCCGCGTCGTGCTGCTGGCGAGGAACCGGCAGGGCTACGGCAACATCTCCCGGCTGCTCACCCTGGCCAACGCCGCCGGCCGCCGCGAACCCCGGCTGGACCCGGCGCATCTGCCGGAACACGCCGGAGGCGTCATTCTACTGACCGGAGGCCGCGACGGGCCGCTGTCCAAACTGATGTCGGAGGGCCGCCGGAAGGATGCCTCCCAACTGCTGGGCGAATACCGCGAATGGTTCGGCCCGGACGGCGTGTACGTGGAACTCCAGCAGAATTTCATCAGGGGAGACACCCCGCGCAACCGGGAACTGGCCAAGCTGGCCCACGGCGCGGGAATACCGCTGGCTGCCACCAACGACGTCCACTACCATCGCCCGGAGCGATACCGGCTGCAACACGCCCTGGCGGCGGCCAAGCGCAACACCACCATCGAGCAGGCCCTGCCCCACATCCGCCCCAACCATCACCTCTGCCTCAAGTCCCCGGCGGAGATGATGGGGATCTTCCGGCAATACCCCGAGGCCGCCGCCAACACCGTCAACATCGCAAAGCAGTGCGATTTCAACCTGGCCGGCGGCCTGGGTTACAGGTTGCCCGATGCAGCGGCGCCGGAGGGCCACACCCCGGACAGCTACCTGCGGCAACTGTGCCGCGAGGCCGCCCAGCGGCGCTACGGCTACGTCTCCCGCCAGGTGAGAGAACGGCTGGACGAAGAGTTCCGGCTCATCGGGCGGCACGGCCTGGCCGGTTTCCTGCTGCTCTACCGCGAAATCGTCTTCCTCGCCCAGGAAATCATGGAGGAGAAGCGTCTGGTCCACCCGGAGACGCCCTTGGAGGAACGCCCGCCCGGGAGGGGACGGGGTTCCTCGGTGGCCCTGCTGAGCGGCTACCTCATTGGCATCAGCCACGTGGATCCCCTACGCTGGGGCCTGACCCTGGAGCGGTTCATCTCCGAGGACACCACCCTGCTCCCCGACATCGACCTGGATTTCCCTCGCCAGCTCCGCGACGAGCTCATCCGCCGGGTGCATCAACGCTTCGGGCCGGAGCACGCCGTCCTCGCCGGAGCCATCGGAACCTACTCGGTCAAGGGCATCGTCCAGGACCTGGGCAAGGCCCTGGGGCTGCCCAAGGAGGACCTGAGAAGGCTTTCCAGGCAGCTTCACTCCCATGACGGGGCCATGCTGCGCGACGAGATGCTGGCCCTGCCCGGCTTCCGCGACCACGTGGACGCTCCCGGGTGGCGGGAGCTGACGGAGCTGGCCCCCCAACTGATGCGCGCACCCCGCAGCCTGGGACAGCACGTGGGCGGCATGGTGTTGAGCAGTTCCGCCATCCCGGAAATGGTTCCCGTGCGGGCCGGAGCCATGGAAGGCCGCCACATCATGGACTGGAACAAGGACAGTGTGGCCGACGCCGGCTTCGCCAAGATCGACCTCCTCTCCCTGCCGGTGCTGGACCAGTTGGAGGAAGCCCTGGACCTGATAGAGAAGCGGGAAGGCGCAAGGCCCGACCTGAGCCGTATTTCCGCAGAAGACTCTTCCGTGTACGACATGATCAATGCCGGGCGCGCCAAGGGGGTGTTCCTGCTGCAATCGCCGGCCCAACTGAAGATGGCCCAGCGGCTGAAGTCCCGCAATCTGCTGGATTTGGCCTACCAGGTGGCCCTCATCCGCCCCGGCGTGGGCGTCCAGGGCAGCGCCGTGAGCCAGTTCGTGGAGCGCTACCGCCAAGGAGCCTCCTGGGACTACGACCACCACCTGGAGAAGCGGGCCCTGGAACGGGGCTGCGGCGTCATCGTCTGGCAGGAACAGGTGGTGCAACTCATCATGGACGTGGCCGGCATGACCGCCGCCCAGGCCGACGAGATACGCCGCGCTTTCGCCAAGCCCAACAACGCCCACCTCATCGCCATGCACCGGCGGCTGTTCCTGGAAGGCGCGCGGGAGAAGGGAGTGCCGGAGGACGTGGCCGGGCGGATCTTCGCCAAGATCAACGGGCAGTACATGTTCCCCGAAAGCCACTCCCACGCCTTCGCCGTCACCGCGTACCAGGCCGCTTGGCTGAAGCGCTATCACCCGGTGGAGTTCTTCGTATCCCTAGTCAACAACCAGCCCATGGGCTTCTATCCGGTGGAGACCCTGAAGCAGGACGCCCGGTACTTCGGCGTCCCCTTCCTGAACCCCTGCGTCAACCGCAGCGGCGTGGACTGCGTGCCCTGCGGGGACTCGGTGTTGCTGGGACTGCGGTTTGTCAAGGACGTGGGCGATGCGTCGGCTAGGGCTATCGTAGATGAAAGAGAGCGGCACGGCCCCTACACCGGCGCCGCCGACCTGGTGCGGCGCACCGGGCTGAAACCGCAGGCGGTGGAGTCCCTGGTCATGGCCGGCGCCTTCGACGCCCTCGTTCCCAACCGCCGGAAAGCCCTTTGGGAGGCGGGTCTGGCCATCCGGCCCGGACGGAACGGGCAGCGGGCCTTCTCCGGCGCCGTAAACGAGGATATTCCCGGCTTGCCCGACTTCACCGCTTACGAGAAGATGGCGGGCGAGTACCGGGTCATGGGCATCTACCCCAGGGGACACCTGATGGAGTTCGTGCGGCCCGGCCTCGGCAATCAGGTCTTGCCCGCCGCCGCCGTGGATTACGCCAGAGAAGGGGAGGAGGTCCTGGTGACGGGATGGCCCATCGCCCGCCAGCACCCCAAAGGGCAGGACGGCACGGTGTTCGTAACCATCGAGGATGAGACCGGGGACGCCCAGGTCATCCTCTGGCCCCAGGTCTTCCAGCAATGCCGCAAGCAGTTGGGGAGCCACGTGCTGCTGGTGCGGGGAACCGTTTCCCGGTGGGACGGCACCGCCAACGTAATCGCATTGGACGTGCGGGGCATCCACCCCCGCGTACCCATGCCCGCCGCCCACGACTGGCGTTGACGTGTCAAAGCCCCCTCGCAGTGGGGAAATACCCTCAGGGAGGGACACATCAACATATGCGGGCGATGCAGTCTCATGGCAGACTTGGGTGAACTGGCCCGGAGGTTCGAGTTCGACGGCCGCCAACTGCCCCTCGATGCTGCCCGCAGCCACAACTTCTCTCCGACCCGGCAGGCGCTCACGGTCAGGGAGGGTGGCGAGGGCCGGCAGGACGCCCCCATGCGCTGGGGACTCATTCCCTCCTGGACCAAGGCCCCGGCAGCCGGGAACCGCATGATCAACGCCAGAGCGGAGACCGTTGCCAAAAAACCCGCTTTCCGCTCAGACGCTACAAGCAAACGGAACCCCAGGAACTTTTGGCATTACCTTCGGTCTGCCTCAGGCGATCGCCCGGAAGTGACGATACAATGCGAAGAGAGCCTATCCCGGCGCAGCTGTTCGGCAACCATGAAGACTTCAGCGGGGGAGGGTTGCCCATGACCTCAGTGACCGACAAGCCACGCATCCAGTGCCGGTACCGTAACGACGAGGGCTGGCAATGCCCGCTGGACGCCCTCGAAAACGAGGAATACTGTAGGTTCCACCTACCCGCGTAGCGAATTGCCACGCGCAACCGCAAGGCTGCTGCTGACACCACTACCCCCGGCACAAATGACGGCGGGCAATCAGGGACCAGTGTTCAAAGGGTCCCACCACCGTTGACAGCAGTGCCGGTTGAGTCGCCAGGAGTATCTAGATGTGCCAAAACCGACAGCATCGCCAGGTCCGTTTGCTTCTGAAGGACAACATGGCTTATGGACATTCACTCTAGGACGAGCGTAATGGCCCAAATCAACAGCCCGAAAAGCCAATACGTGAACCACAAGCTGGCACTGACAGAAAGAATCAGAAGAAGCCACAAGAACACGGACTCCCGGGTCCACCCAACGCTTCTCCTTATTGGCTCGTGTCCGCACTCTGGGCAAACCGCCTTGCTGTTCCTCCAGAGAATGAACCCTACCAAAGACCACAGTGCCACTCCGTTGAATAGAATCGTGGCTAATAATGGAAACCCAATCCAAGCGATGTATTGCCTGCGATGGAGCGGCGGTCGAACGGGTCTTACAGTCCCTTCGCACGACGGGCAACGGTCGCTGTCCAGACGAAGAAATCTACCCGTTTCGTTCATGCTCCTTGTCCATGAGACGGTAACTTGAGAAACGCGAGTGTCAGCAGGCTCAGGGACATCCTGCAATAGAAAATTGAACCTGTGGGCTGGCCTTAACCTCTCTTGAGGAACACCAGCGTTACAACTCCCTGGTAATCGGTTACCTCCAGCCTTCCCTCCGCCATTTTATACCCCCTGCCGGTCATCAGGGCCTGAACGTACCAGTCGGCTTGTTCCTCAGCCCCAGGCGGGGGAAAGCATCCAATCTGGGTGCGAACAAATTCCCTGGGTATTCTGAATGTCCCGTCAGATCTGGCGACCAGCTCCCCGGTCCCTCCGATCACACTCTGTAATGTGTTACAACCGTCCCCACACCCCCGACGAGGAGCAATTGTGCCGTATAACCGTCCCGGCAAACCCCTCCATCCAATCCGGACACTGATGCCGCCGATGACCGCGCGGCCACTCGCGTTTCTGATGGGAGCGGTAGCCGTGCTGGCCATCTCGTTCATCCTCGCCTGCGGAAATGAACAGGCGGCAGACACCACTCCTTCTGGCCGCGACGCCACACTCACGGCTGTACAGCAAGAAAGGGAGACGCCCCTTCGCCGGACGAGTCGCCAGGACGAGGTCCGCGCCCGCGGTCACCTGGTCTGCGCCAGCAGCGACGCCATCCCGGGCTTCGGCTACCTGGACAATGGCGAGAACGCGGGCTTCGACATCGACCTGTGCCGCGCCGTGGCCGCCGCCGTCCTGGGAGACCCGGACGCTGTGGAGTTTCGCGTCAGCATACCAACCGGACTGGGGGAAGCCGTCCGGTCCGGTGAGATAGACATGGTGGCACGGATACTCACCGCCACCTCCACCCGCGACGCCCGGTGGGGCAGCTTCGTCCACACCATGTACTACGACGGCCAGGGCTTCGTCGTCCGCCGGCGCCTGGGCGCAGACAGCGCCCGGGAACTGAACGGAGCCTCGGTCTGCGTCACCCGCAACACCACCACCGAGCTCAATCTGGCGGACTACTCCAGCCTGCACGGGCTGAATATCCCCGCCGTCGCCTTTGACAAGACGGAGGACGCCGTGGACGCCTACCTGAGCGGCGAATGCGACGCCTTCACCACCGACCACTCGGGGCTGTACGCCTACCTAAGCGTATTCCCAGACACGGAGGACCACGTCATCCTGCCCGAGGTGATCTCGGAAGAGCCGCTGACTCCCCTGGTGCCCCACGGCGACGAACAGTGGTACGACATCGTCAATACCGTCATGGCCATCCTGATCTACGCCGAGGCTTACGGGGTGGCGTCGGACAGCGTACCCACGCAGGCCACCGGCAATGCCGCGGTAGACCGTCTCTTCGGACTGGAGGGATCCTTTGGCCAGGAGGACCTGGAACTTGCCTTGACCGTGGCGCAGGACGTGATCCGGGCCGTGGGCAACTACAGAGAGATATACCAGCGGCACCTGGCGCCCCTGGGCCTGGAACGGCGGGGCAGTCGGAACGCCCTCTGGGCCGACGCCCCCTGCACAGACTGCCCCAAGGGCGGCCAGATCTATGCTCCGCCGCTGCGATAGGACGCGGGCGCCATAGGGGAGTACTGACCCCGAAGTACAGGGCGAGCGAGAGTTCCACATGCCATCAGGCAGTTGAGTATGACTAACGTGGACTGCGAGGGATACATGGCTGCTCTGGCCCACAACGTGCTCAAGTTGGTGCGACGACCGAGTCGCGGTATAAGTCCTCCCGATCTGGCACCGCCGGGAACTGCCGAGACTACAGAGCCAAGAGGAACTCTAGGCAGTGACGTATCAGCCTCCCCCATGCCGCCACAGTATCGGCTACGGCAGTATCGGCTGACGAAAGGCATGAGTCCTCGGATTCGGCGGCCACACTGCCGCCGGAGATGACTTTTTCAACACTCCCGTCCCTGATTATCGACAGTCTTCAATATACGAAAACCCTGCTCAGTAATCGGTAAACCGGGGGCGGGAGCCGGGATGGTCAAGCGGCGGCACCGCGGGCAGCTTCCCGAAGGGAATTGGCCAGGCTGCGCCGGGTGTCGGGATGGCTGGCTCCAAGCATGCGCTCCCGGTCCTGCAGGATTTCCCCGAACAGCCGTGCCGCTTCCGGGTAGTCTCCGGCGGCGTAGTGGCAGTTGGCCCAACTGGAACGGCGGCGGAGGGTGACGAGGTGGTCGTACCCGAAAACTCTCTCGCAGATCCGGACGTTGCTCTCGAAGAGAGGGATGGCCTCGTAAAAATCCTTCGCGGCGCGGAAGGCGTGGGCGAGACGGTGCCGGAGAGGGACGGTGTCCATGTGGGAGGAGCCCAAGGCCGCTTCGCAGGAGGCCAAGCCGGAACGCAATTCCTGGATGCGCCCTTACCGTTCCATGGAGGGATTATACTCTCGAGTTCTGCGGCGGACTAATACTGGGTCAAATCAAGAGTGGAACTAACCCAGAATATGTTCGACCAAGACGCCTTTGACGTAACCGTGGCCTACGACGGCGACAGCCGCCTGCTGGACCCGGTCAAACTCAACCGCACCACTTCCCAGATTATCGAAGAAGCCGCAGAACTGGGCGTCGAAAACGCCCTCATCGAGTTCTACGTCGACAGCCGCGAATACGGCGGCCAAGTTGCCAGCGCCGATGAACCGCACAAAATTCACCGGGCTGACGGGCCTGTGCGGACCGAATTTTGCACAGCCTCAGATACGTCGGTAAAATTCTCCCTCTATCCCCACACAAGAGATTCGGACGCTTTCGTCGGCTGCCGGTGCGACATGAGGAGAGGGCAAACACCTCCGCCCGCATCACCCACCTTCGTTCTCATGAGCGAGGAGGTGAAGGCCGTTGAAGCAAGGCCCACCGCTCGGTATCAGGGAACGATTTCAACGGAAATTGCGTATAAATCTCGGAGGGGAAGAGATTTGCACCAAGAAAGCTTTTGAACTCTGTCCGACAGGAAACAGCAAGTCCAGTCCGCCCACCGGAGAATACATGGCACCAGCATTTACCGCCGCCGCAGGGTCCAGGACCCCACGTTGGATCTGGCCCCTGACTTTTGCTCTGCTCCTGCTGGCAGGGCTTACGGGTTGCGGAGGAGCATCCCGGACGGCTATCCCGCCGGCGACGGAGCCGCCGGTCCAGGCAACCTCGCCGACTCCCGTGCTACCCACGCCGGATGAACCACGGTTGCGTTGGGGCGGAGGAATCATCACGCGAACGACGCAGGCCACGGCTCCGCCAACGTCTCAGACTCCCACGCTCCCTGCGCCAACCCCGGCAGAGGAACAGCGGTCGGACAGGAAACGGACCAACTCGCCCAGAGCCACCTCCCAGGACCTCAAGGCACTGGTGGCGGGGAACAATGCTTTTGCCCTCGACCTGTACCGTGCCCTGAGGAACGGAGACGGCAACCTCTTCTACTCCCCCTTCAGCATCTCCCAGGCCTTGGCCATGACCCTCGCCGGAGCCAGGGGCGAGACGGAACGCCAAATGGCGGACACCCTTCACTACGAGCTTTCGCAGGACCGGCTGCATCCCTCGTTCAACTCCCTGGACCAGGAGATCGCCTCCCGGGGCAAGAACCCCCGGGACGAGGATGACCATTTCTTTCAACTCAACGTCGCCAACGCCATCTGGGGACAGCAGGGCTATGAATTCCTGCCGGGCTTCCTGGACGTGCTGGCCGAGAACTACGGGGCGGGTCTCCAACCCCTGGACTTCGCCGGGGCACCGGAGGAATCCAGGGCGAAAATCAACGACTGGGTCTCTTCAGAGACCCAGGACAAGATAATAGACCTTTTGCCGTCAGAGGCCGTCAACAGGCTCACCCGCCTGGTTCTCACCAACGCCATATACTTCAATGCTTCATGGCAATGGCCCTTCGACAAGCGGCTCACGCGGGAACTCCCCTTCCATCTGGCAGAAGGCGGCATGGTGGAGGTGCCGATGATGACCGAGACCTCCAGTTACTTTTACGGCTACGTCCAGGGCAACGGGTATCAGGCGGTCGATCTTCCCTATTCCCTGGGCGAGATATCCATGACAATCCTGCTGCCCGACGGGGGCACGTTCGGAGAATTTGAAGACTCGCTGAACCCGCAGGTCCTGGACCGGATTGTCGACGACATCGAAATCGGCAACATCACTCTCACCATGCCCTTGCTCGAGCTGGAGTCGGAATTCAGTCTGGACCAGACCTTGGCTGACATGGGAATGCCCGATGCCTTTGACGACGGAGCCGACTTCTCCGGCATGACCGGGACCAGGGAACTCTGGATCTCCGAAGTCGCCCACAAGGCGTTCGTATCGGTGGACGAAGAGGGCACGGAGGCGGCGGCGTCCACGGCGGTTGTGCTCCTGGAATCAGAGCCGCTCCTGGTGACGGTCGACCGGCCCTTCATATTCCTCATCCGGGACAGGGACACAGGCACGATTCTGTTCCTGGGCCGAGTGGTTAATCCTGCCCTGTAGGGGCAAAGACGACCTGACGGTGAATTCATTTGCGATAAGACGCCAAGCCCATGGGTGAAGAGGCTCAACATGGGGAATCGAACATACGGCTCCAAGATCATTTCGGACCCCGCCGTCGCTATTCGTGGACTTCAGTGGGGCTATTGGCCGGTGCCCGTTTTGCTAATTTTCATCTTGGTCTTCTTGATAACCCTGACCGCCTGCTCCGACTCAGCGTCGACACCAGCGCCGGAGACCGCGGTGACGCCGACACCGGAGATCATTGCTGCGACCCCTGCGCCACCAGCGAATACCCCGGAACCGACGGCAACAACGGCGCACACACCAAACATTCATTCGACACCCACCCCAAGAGTCCTCTCCCCCACGCCCACCGAAGACCGAGGAGCCGTGCTCTCCAGCCTGTCCGATGCCGAGCTCGCCTGCGTCGGCGGGGACCCTGAGAAAATGATCGCCGCCCTCACCGGGGGCGGCCCAGCTTCCACGGACGAGCAGGCACGGCTCATTGGATGTCTCGACGACGACACCGTGCAACAGCTATTCATGGCCACCATCATCCCGGTTCCGCTCAGCGTGGAAACCTCCAACTGCGTTCTCGCAGCGCTTGACGTCATCGACCCCAGGGCGGTAATGACCGCCGGGCTGGAGTGCGACCCCGGGACGGCCATGGCCGGCAGCATGACGGCGTTCATAGTCACCCTGTCTTGCCTGAACCAGGACGAATGGCAAACCACCGCTCCCAAGGTGGGGATGGACCTAGACGAGCAAGAGGGAATGGTCTGCGTCCTGGAGGAACTGGGCGGACCTGCCGAGATGGCGGCCGCCATGATAGCGGCCAACGAAGGCGACGCCATGGCGCTCTCGACGGCAGCTATGGAATGCGGGCTGGATACAGGGCCCGCGCCCGGCCAGGCGGCCACCGAGCCGACCGAGACGCCTGCCGCCAAACCCAACATCGCCGACTCCACCACGGGGGAGCCGACACCGCAAGACCTGAACGACCTGCTGAACTTGGTGCCGTCAGGATTCGCGGACGATATCATCATGTTCTCATTCAACGCCCCCGAATCCCAAGATGAGCACGGGCAGTTTCCCGAGGGAAGGGCCATGCACCCGGAAATCGCCGCCAACATCGTCAAGCTGAACGAACTGATGGACCTGGATTTCCAGAGCTACGAGCAGGGCATCTGGTCATGGAAGCCAGGCAACAGGTCGAGAACGTTCATGGCGTTCCAAGGCCCGGTAGCAGGCCAGCAAACCAGGGACAAGCTCGAAGGGCTGGGCTTCAGGGAAACCAGTTACCGGGACACGGCATACTTCGAACTCCATGAGGATTTCAAGTTCGACATCAAACATGGACTTCGCAGAACGGGGCTGCTGTTCAACCGTTTGGCTCTCATAGAAAATTCCGTCCTGGCCGCTCCGGCCACGGAAATCATCGAGAACTTGATCGCAGCCCAGCAAACGGATTCCCAGACTCCATCAACCTCATCTCCTCACTCGGCCTTGGCGAAGGCGGTCGGCAACGGGATGGTGAGCGGAGCCTTCTTCGGGCCGGAATGGATAGCGGAAACCTGGAACACAGTCAATCCCGGGCCGTCAGACCGGCTGGACCGCTACCTGGCAGGACCGGAGGCCTGGGGGACCCTGTCCGGCTACAGCCTGGCATTGCTGGGCTATCGTGTTACGGGAAGCGGTGACGAAATGGTCGTCGCCCTGTACTATCCCGAGTCCGTTGATGTCGAGGCCCACTCGAAGGAATTGGCGTCCCGCTGGAACAGCTATGTCTATGATCCTTCCGGGCCGCTTGCAGAGGCTGACGAGATGCCTTTGAATCAAGCGTGCTCCCCTCTCTCGGTTCACACAATTCAAAATGCCGACCACTCGATAATCGTCGGCAGCTGTCCGATGGTCGACAACGAGGACACCGGTTCCGGGATCATAGGTCTCTCAATATGGCTCTGGCTGTTCGATACCAGGCAACTGGAATTCTTGGCCCCGGACATAGAAGATCTCAGATAAGAACACAGGACACTATGGCATGCTTGCATGCGAGACGCGTAACCCGGCTTCCCCATGAGGAAAGGCCGAAAACCCGGCCAGCACCCGGCCTCATAGTGAGCCAGAACCAAGGAGAACCGGGCCGGAGTAGGGGTGACACACCGCCGCACGTTACCTGCTATCGACCTATCGTCGCTGCGCTTGTCGCCCTGAGTTGCCTGATGGCCGCGGTTCCGGCTAGCAACGCTGAAGGGAGGCAAGGTGAGCCTGAATGAAGCGGACACTAATCCGTCCGCCAAGACCGGAGAGGACTTGCTGGACATGCGAGGGAAGGCCAGGGCCATCGACGTACTCGGAGACGACGATAGGCTGACGGTCTTGGACACGATAGATCAGGAGCGGACTATCCAGCGGTTCGTAGAAATGGTCATTGAAGCACCGGTCGACCAAGGGAGCCGCACCATGACGGGCCGCGCTATTTCCTCGGTATCCGGCTCGCCGACAGGACCTCGGTCATGCGGGCGTTCTGGTTGGAGACAGGAGAACTCTCCCGGGGAATCATGACCTGCCCGGTCGCAAGGCTGTCCGTGTGGCAGGCGCTGCCGGACGAGCACCGGCCGACGGCGACGGATGGCAGGCCCAGAATCTCCGAACGCCTGGCCACCCGTCTGGGACTGGCTTACCCTAACTTCAGTGCCCCTGAGCTGGAAGTGACCGGCAAACCCCACTCGCCGACCGTCCACTTGATGCGCAGGAACGAGTTTACGGCGATGGGAGAAGGTTCGGCACGGACGACACTTCCGGACCCACTGGTCTGGGTGGTCCAGGCGCAGAGTTCGTGGCGCAGCGACGGCATCGTACCGGTGGAAGCCCGGAGGGACTTTTCCGTGGGGCTGATAGCATTCGACGCCGATACCGGGGATACGTACGGACGGAGCCACCGGAACGAGCCACTGCTGGTAGGCGACGGCACCCCCTGAACGGGTTTGCCCTGGAAACCATCGAGCCTATACGGCAGGGACGCGGATGATATTGAGGCCGGTTGACACATGGCAGGGATACACCAGGCGTCACCCGTTCGTGGCCATGGTCACCCTCACCCTGCTGTTCACTCTTGGCGTGCTGGTGATGCACGCGCTGGATAGCACCTATGACAACAACAACGAGACCATGCCGGGTGTCTTGGCAGGGGCGATTATCGCCCTGTATCTGGGAGCTACCTTCGTCGTTGGGCTGGTCACGCCCATGAGGGTAGGGGCTGTAGGCCCGGTGTTGGCCTATCCCGTTGCGACGTTGTTATGGCCGCTCATATCCGGAGGGGGCTACGATGATCTTACCTACGATTCCGGGTGGGTTGGGGCAGTACTGAAGGCGCTGGCGCCGACCGCCTTCATCTGGCTGGCCGCCTATATCGGGCGGCTACTGGGCGGGCCACTGGAGGAAAGGCCATAGCAGAACAAATAATCCAACCGAGTTGAGGCGGCTGGGATGCGAGCGATGAAGCTTGCCGTGTTGCTGGGGATTATATCCCTGCTGGCAGCGGGCGTTGCCTGTGGTGGGGACTCCTCCGGGTCGGCTTCCGAGACTATGAATCCCGAAGGCGTCACGTGGGTGCTTCAGACACTGGACGGGGAGCCGGTGCTTGATGGCACTTTCGTATGGCTGCGGGTCGACGGGAACGAATTCGAAGGATTGGACGGGTGCAACAGATACTTCGGGTGGCACGAGGACGGGACGCCAGTCGCCAGCGCCGACGGCGGGTTCGAGGATCCGCCCACAACCCGTACGCTTATCGGGTGTGAAATTCCTGCAGGCATCATTGAACAGGCTGACAAGTACATTGAGCTACTGGGGCAAGGTCAGAGGTTCCGCGTTGAGGACGACCGGCTGGCGATTCTCAACGGCGAGGGTGAAAAGCAGCTGGTTTTTGTCCGGCAGACGCCTCTTGTCGGCGAGGCGGTGGAGCTGGCGGATACTGCGTGGCAGCTGATGGCAGGGGATAGCATGGACACCGGCGTGAGGAAGGCGACACTGGTGTTCTTGGACGAACGTCACGCCGTGGGCATCACTGCATGTCGCGGCTATGTGGCGTCTTACAGGGTATCAGGGAAGCGGCTGGATTCCGGGGAAAGTGGGATGACGGAGTACGGAAGGCCGGGGTGCGCCAGGGAGGCAAGAAGGCAGGAGGGCCAGTTCACCACCGACCTGTCGCGGGCAATCGAGTATTCCGTCAGCGAAGAGGACGGGACCAGGCGGCTCAGGATTCGGACCAGCCGGGGCAGGACGTTGACGTTCGAGCCGTTGACCGCCGGGGTGGAAGGATTGTATGGCGTAGAATGGCGCCTGACGGCCACCTTGGACACGGGCCGGACAGACCCGGATAGGGGACTGGCGCTACGCACTGACCGGCTGGTTCCGGGGACTGAAGTGACAGCCCGGTTCCAAGTAGGGAAAGGAGTGTCGGTGTCGGGCGGGTGCAACTCTTACTACGCAAAACCGGAGCCGGAAGAGTCTTTCGCCAAGAGAGACGGGACCTTCGTCCAGGGCGCTATGACTATGGAGGCGACGGTCATGGGTTGCGCGGATCCGCCCGGTGTACTCGAACAGGAAGAGCGGTTTACCGGCCTCATTCCGCAGTTCGAGCGCTACCGGATATACGGGGAGTTGCTTGTCGTCCATACCAGCGAGGGCACTGTGCTGCTCTTCCACCCTGGATAGGTGTTGAGAACAGAGAGGTGCCCTTTAATCGACCAACGAGGTCACATTATGAGGCGCTGGATCATCACGGGCGGATTCGCCACCATCTTGGCCGCCGCCTTGCTGTTCGCGCTCGCGTGCACCGGCTCGAGGTCGGTCAGCACCGAGGACATAGACGCCATCCTCGACCCCTTGAACCAGGGGCTGGACGAGGCCACCTTCGTTCCCGCCGTTTCTAGGGAGGAGGTAATCGACAAGGCCCTTGAGGGATTTGAGAGCCTGCTGGGAGGCAGGGACAGGTCGGTTCTGGAGATCAGAACCACAGTGGGCCTCTACACCGGGCCTGACAACCGGGGCAACCTCGTGGAGAGCCGGAAGGTCTGGCTGGTGGTCGTGGACAACCTGCCGATGACCTTCCCTTCCGGCCCGTACGTGCCCCCCGAGGACCGCGTGGACCGCACCGGCCAAAGGCAACAGAACCAGTTGGTCATATTCTTCGACGCGGACACAGGTGAAGAGATCGAAGGCTTCATCGCGGGGCGCTGGGTTGACAAAGAGAACCCGTAGGCCCGCCATCGGTAATCCCACCGTTACGTCCAGCAAGTTCGGGAGACCGTAGCATGAAGAGCGCGATACTTTCTCTCCTGATGGCGGTCATCCTCGCAGGATGCACCGCCGACACTCCACAGGCGACGCCGACCAGTACTCCGGCCCACCAACCAACAGTAACTTATGGGCCGATTCCAACTCCGGCACCCCCAAGAGTGCTGGCACCCTTGGCAATCCAAGACGCCCAGAGGATGGTTTCCGCGCTGTCCCAAGCCGAACTGGACTGCATCGGAGGCGACACCGAGAAATTGGCCCGAACCCTCGCGGGCCCCGGCACCGCACCCAAGGAAGAACAGACCGAACTCATCGACTGTCTCGAGGACGAAACCTTAGCAAGAATTTTCCTGGCCGGGTTCGTACCCGGGCCGGAGCCGCTCAGCTTGGAAACATCCACCTGCGTCCGGGCCACATTCGGCGTCATCGACCCCAGGAAGGTGATGACCTCGGGCCTGGAGGGCAACCCGGAGAGGGCCATGGCCGGGAGCATGGCAGCCCTGTCCGTAACCATAGCGTGCCTGAACGACGAGGAGTGGGAGGAGTCCGCCCAAAGGATGGGCATGAAGCCGCGGGAAAGGGAGGGGATGCAGTGCCTCATGGAGGAACTGGGCGGGCCCGGGGAGATGGCAGTGGTGATGAGGGGGGCGCGGGCGGGACACTCCACCCCTCTTCCCAGAGCAGCAGCGGAGTGCGGGCTGGAGATAGTACCGGAGCCCGGGCTGAGACTCTTCACGTTTCAACCGATCGCCACTGCGACAAAGCCGGTGCCAACCACGGCCCCGGCGCCAGTGATCACCCTGACCATCGTCGTGGCGGAAGTCCCAGAAGACATCCCGGTGTATGACCGTTCTGAATGGAAACACTGGACCGACGAGGACGGGGACTGCCAGGACACCCGGCAGGAGGTGCTGATCGCCGAGAGCCTGGAACCGGTGGAATACCAGAACGACCGGCAGTGCCGGGTTGAGAGCGGAATGTGGTGGGCACCCCACCTGGGGCATCACCTGGAGAATCCCCGGCAAATCGACGTCGACCACCACGTACCCTTGAAGAACGCTCACCTCTCCGGCGGATGGGCTTGGGACGCCGCGAAGAAAGAGTCCTACGCCAACTACCTCGATGACCCGGACCACCTGGTTGCCATCAGTTCCCGGCACAACCGGTCAAAAGGAGCGAGAGGCCCGGAGGAGTGGGCGCCGCCGGACAATGACCTCTGGTGCGATTACGCCACCGACTGGGCCGAGATAAAGGAGAGATGGGGCCTGACCATGACCCCGGTCGAGTCGGAAATCGTGATGGACATGCTGGGAACCTGCGAGGACCCTCCGGACTTCAAGGTGGAGACCCGGGACGTAGTGCGGGTCAAGGTCGGGGTAGACAAGCCGACGCCGTGGCCGGAATAGACGGTCTACGGGTCGTGCGAGGAAGCAGAAGAAGCCGGTGAGGAGAGAGTGCAGGGCAGCCAGGGCGGAGGCCAGGGACTCCCGAAGGCAATGGTGCCAAGTGCCAGAGACGGGGACGGCGACGGAATCGTCTGCGAAATATAAGCAACAGTCGCCACCCTAACCCATGCCCTACATACCGGCGGGCTGTGAAATCTTCCACCGAGCATCAATTCCAAAGGTGAATACAACGCGCACGGACACGGATTCTCAGAGACCTCGGACGAACACTATTTGATGACACCAGACGCTTGTGAATCCGTCGCCCGTCAGAGATTATGGATTCAGGCACAAGTTGCAAATGACCAGCAGTGCCGGTGACGACGCCAGTGTGACCTAGCCCGCTGAATCCAGCCAACGCCAGCACAGGGTCGGAACCGACCCAGCAGAGGCATAAGACGCCCCTTGATAAACACATACAGGCCCTGGAGGCAGAGCTGGAACTCCAGCTCGTTGGGCGGAATCCGGGCGTCTCCACGGACGCCGTCAGAGCCGCCATTCAAGCCCTGCCAGGGGTAATCGACTTATTCAACACCAGTCCCCGCATACGCACCGAAGGAGAGCAGGCAGTGCTGAGCCTGCAAAACGGCACGACCATCGTCTTGCGGCCCGACGGCACCTGCAGTCTCCGCAGGGGAGGACAGCAGGACCGGGAATATTCCACGCTGTCCAGGCTCCTCACCGACTCTGAATTGCTCCGGGAAATGCGCGACCAACGTAGACCCTACTTCGAAGTCAGGCCCTTCATCGGCCTGAGCGAACTCTTGGACGAGATCGTGGCAAGCCCGGCCAGGGTGTCTATCAGGCGCAATGGCAAAACCGAGTACCTGACCCTGGCCAACGGGCACGGGTTCCGGATGAGCAACCGGGGGCCAGAAGACGGCAACGAGGGTCAACTGCCGACACTTATGTTCCAGCTTACCGACCCGGACCACATGCCCGGGGACAACGGCAGGGTGGAACACACGGCCGGCCCAACCCGGCCAGGAACTCTCGAGGAGCTGGAAGGGTACGACACCTCGGTCCACATCGAGCAGATGCACCACCGGGACTTCTGGGCCGGAATCGGCAGTGGAAGTTATTCCTTCACCCCAGAGAAAGAGGAAGGACACTGATTGCAGCTGACTCGCCTGTCACCGAATGAAACCGCAGCGCACTTCGAGGAATAAAGGGCCAGAGTTCGCAAGGGACGGCCCGCCGCCGAAAAATTCATGGCCTTGGCCATGCGCCACAGGCGAACACCAGAGTCGAACAACCCGCAATCGCGGAACTACACCTGCCCATCTTGACCGTATGGCGCTGTGGCTTGGCAGAATCCACAACCGCAGCGATACCCCTCCTTCCTGTACTCTCACAACCACAGCGTCCCAAAGCACCCGGCAACGTCGGCCCACGCCGCCATGGTCCAGACCAGAGTAGGTACGCCTACTCGCGCACCCTGAGAAGTGGTCAGGCACATCACCATACTACCGGCAAATGAATATGCCACGACGCGGGCCGACGCCCAGACAAACACAAGAATTTTGATTCAACAAGTTAACCTGTGTACACTGTTCAAGTGTACACATAGTGGACCAAATGGAGGACAAACGTGAAAAACATCACGCTGAGCGCCGACGAGTCCATGATAGAGGAGGCCCGGAGGAAAGCCTCTGAGGAGAAGACGACGTTGAACGAGCAATTCCGGAGATGGCTCGCAGATTACGTGGGCCGCCAACGAAAGGGCGAAAAAGCCATGGCCGCCATGAACGCTGTGGCCGAAGCCGTGGACACCGGCGGACGAAAGTTCACCAGGGAAGAAATGAATGAGCGCCGATGACTTCCTCGACACCAATATGCTCGTCTACTCCGTAGACCGGCGATTCCCCGAAAAACGCGAACGGGCCGCGGAGTTAGTCGCCAAGAGCGTGGACGACAGAACCGGGTGCATCAGCTACCAAGTGGTACAGGAAACCCTGAACGTGCTGACCACGAAACTGAGAACCCCGCCGGAACGCCTACAACTCATGATGGACGACGTCCTATTACCACTATGGCAGGTCAATCCCACAGCCGGTCTATACCGGGAAGCAATATCCCTGAAAAGCCAGTACGGATTTTCCTTCTACGACTCCTTGATCATTGCCGCCGCCCTCGAGGCGGGCTCAACCCGCCTGTACAGCGAAGACCTACAGCACGGACAACGGATACAGCAACTGACCATACTCAACCCATTCCTACCGGGGTGGTAATAATCCACTCACGCTGAGGAGGCCCTGAGGGTTGCCACTGAACGCGGGTACCCGCAACACAGGATCAGGGAGATTCAGGCAACCTTTGAGGTAGCAGAAAGACAACTCAACAAATGAAAGGCCATTCAGGACCACGGATTCCGCATCCAACCGGATAAAAGCCAAAAAAATTACGCCAGCAGTATCCAGACCCAGGCTAAGTTGCGGCGCAATCGTGCGCCAAGTAAACTGCCCTCAAACAAAAGGGCTGGGAACACGTCAACTACCCAGCCCGATACCGACGGTGCGATGGACAGGACAACCGCCGGGCTTGCCAGGGCGGCCGCACAAGAAAGCCGCACCGGCGCAACATTATTATGCCACCAGCCCATCGCCCCGCCCCGCCGCAAGCCCGGCGGGGTTTGTACGTTCAGGGCAGAGCCATCGACCGAGAGGAAACAACTATGCCCTACATATCCCGGATGACCAACACCACCATGCCCTGGGTCAAGGCCAGCCCCAACGAGGAACAAGAACTCGAAGCTGAGTACGGCGGCCTGGAGATAATCGTCCTGCCCACACGTATGAAGGGCGGAGCTAAAGTGTCCCAGGTGGGCGGATTGACTGACTGACATTTGGCGGTTGAAAACTGTACCGTCTACCGTCACCCATAAGGGTCGTAGCCGACCCTATGGATGGTGCGACGGATGTCCCGGTCAACGACTTTGATGAGCTGGAGCTGCCGTTTTGCAGGCGATGAGCAGGCACTCCTCCACTCGCAGCCTGGTCCTGGCGGCCTTGGCATGTACCTTCACCTTCATGCTCGCCGCATGCGGATCTGACGTCCTTCAAAAGCTTAACCCCTTCACCTCGGAGCGGGAGGCTCTGGTTGACCTCTACAAGGCCACCGGCGGCGACGGCTGGAGGAATAACTCCGGCTGGCTGACCGACCAGCATATAGAAACCTGGCACGGCGTCGTTTACTTCCGCGCCTCATACCAGCGTCCCAACGACCCCATCAGCGGCGGCCCCCAATCCGACAGAACAGTGGAACTGGTCCAAGAGCTTGCTTTAAGCGGGAACAGTCTCAGCGGGGAGATCCCCTCTGATTGGGGAGGCCTCAAGAACCTGAGGATCCTGTCCCTGAGGAACAACCAGTTGACTGGGGAGATACCTTCTGATCTGGGGAAACTCGACAAACTGAGGAAATTGGACCTCGGCAACAACCAGTTGAGTGGGGAGATACCCCCTGAATTGGGCAACATCGGGCCCGAGCTTCAGAGCCTGATTCTGCGCGGCAACCAGTTGACCGGAGAAATACCCCCTGAACTGACCGGCCTCCGCGACCTGGTCGCCCTGGACCTTCGGAACAACCAACTGTCCGGGCCGGTTCCCGGCGAATTGGGCCGGTTTCGCCGGCTTCAATGGCTGTACCTTCGAGGCAACCAGTTTACGGGATGTATACCCTCCGGTTTGCGGAACACCCCGAATCACGATTTCCTGGCTCTGGGTCTGCCTTACTGCGGCACCGGCGAGCTCCCCGGCGACGAGGCCACCCGAAAACTGCTCGCTTTCTACAACGCCACTGGCGGCGACGAATGGACCGAAGACACCAAGTGGTTGACCAACGCGCCGATAAGCCGGTGGTTCGGTCTCAGTAACTCCGGCGGCGCCAGCCCTCGCACCCTAACGTCCCTGGAGCTGCCGGACAATAACCTGACCGGCGAAATACCCCCGGAGTTGGGGTACTTCCGCGGATTACAGATACTGGACCTCCGGGACAACAACCTCACCGGTGAATTACCCCCCGAACTCGGCAACCTCCAGAGTCTACTGTTCATTTACCTTGACGGGAACGATTTCAGCGGGTGCATACCGCCCGGTTGGATCCCAAACGCCTTCAACGACCTGGCGAAACTGGGGCTGCCCAATTGCCCCGATAGCGCTGCTATCGAGGCGGTTGAGAGCGACAGGGACGTGCTGGTTGCTCTTTATGACGCCACTGGAGGAGAGGACTGGCATGAAAGCGCCAACTGGTTATCATCCGAACCCATAGACCAATGGTCAGGAACAGCCGAGCACGAGATAATGAACCTGCCGCTGGCCAGCGGCGGAATACCGGCCACCACCGACGAACGGGGTGGCCGGTTTATTTTGCCCCCGACCGGCAGTTGATAAGCCTACCCGCGGCAAAGGACCCAGGAAGGCCGCCCAGAGAACCGGAGCGGCCTTCGCAATAGAGGTAAGGACGCTCGGGGCATAGGGTCGCCGTCCAGCCAATTCCCCAACTCGCAAAGTGCTCGTAATCTGTGTCGGGCGGACCTGTCTGCGTTGATGCCTTTCGCCGACGCAGCGGCGGATCCCAACTACGGCTGAGAGCCAAACCGGAGTAGCGGAACTTCCTCGAACGGCCTGAACAAACGCCGCGGGAGCGAAGGATGACCACCGAACCCGAACACGACACCCCCATCGAGGAACTGCGCTACCGGACCACGCCGGCCGCCGCCGCCGAAGTCCGGCAACGGGTGGCCGAGGTGCTGGCGCGCATCGAACGCGGCGAGCAATGCCGCAGGTGCGGCCGTAGGCAGGAACCCGGCGGTCCCTGCCGCTGCGTTCCAGGCAGCCCGGAACGTGCGCTGACGGACCGGTAGGACACAACGGCCTACAATCTAAGACGCCGCCCGGTCATAGCTGGACTCGCCACCACTGACGCCTTTCGCCGGCCCAGCAACGGAGCCAGGCCGGGCTGAAAGCCAAACCGGATTAGCGGAATTTCCTCGTCCCGGGAGTTCGCCGGTTTCGTCCTGCACAGCAGCGGTTTCGAGGCGCAGGGATGACTGAACTGGCACTCAACGTCATCGGGCAAGTCGGCTGACATCAGGAACAGGGCCGCCCGGGCAGCCGTCGAGGAGAGAGCATGAGCGCGATTATGGGGCGGTACACCAAAACCGGAGATATGCCTTCCGGGGCAGAGCTCTGCCTAGAGTGCGCAGACGACTTCGACCGGAACAGCAGTTCGCGGGGGCAGCGCGACGTCACGCTACTCTGGATCTACGGCATCCACACCTGCACAGTTCACGGCGCGAAAAACTGCTGGACCCGGGATGCGTTGCAGGACGAGGAAGTCATCTGGCGGTACCCAGTCATATACAGGTACAGGCCGTACGGAGAATCAGGAGAGTAGGGATCATGGCCGAAACCGAAGAAACGGTACTCTTCGGCTGGGCCCGTGACGCCGACGGGAATGCCCAGCGGTTCACCGGCGACGACATCTACAACCGGGCCGGGGTCTGTGCATGGACAGATTGCGGCGGGGCATCCCGACCATCTGCACCTATTACTGCACCATCCGCGGCCTGTATTTCACATCCGAGCTGGCAACGGTGCCGATGGGGTCCGCCCCTATGTTGCACATGAGAAAGCCGGATAATATGCCCGTCCTGGGCGAGGATTTCGTGCTCTTGGTGTACAAGGCCCCGGAGGACGGATAGCCAAGGCGGGCGGCACCTCCGCGCAGAAAAACATCAGCTGTCAGCTAGGCATCATGCTCCACCGCCGCCCCGCCACACGCCGCAAACCGGACTAAGGGAGAGGACGCGCCGTCAGGCAGCACCATCCTTGCATCCGCTCCGCGAGACTCGCGGACTTCGCGTCAAAAGGCGCCGCGACGCCCGGCGTACAATTCCCGTGGGACTATCAAGAGAGACAACAAGGATGCAGAAGTATCCAGCAGACGCGCTGTTTGCAAAGGCGGGCAACTGATGTCAGAAGACTTCGATAAGGGAACCCACAGACCGCTGCGCCGCCGACTCTTCGGACATAGGGAAGGCATGAACCGGATGCTCCGGACACACAAGCCCTGGCCCAGCGGCGAGCGGCCATGAGGACACCAAGCCTGCCCAGAACCGGGGCTTCGAGCGTCGCGGCCGCAACGGCGGCAGTGATTTTCACCGCGCTCGTCCTCCTTGCGGGCTGCGGAGAGGGACAGACCATCCCTCCGACGAACCCGCCGGCCGCACCCGGGCCAACCGCAACGGCAACAACGTCTCCAACAAAGGCGCGGCCAACCGCGGAGGCGCCAACGGGGACGCTGGCCCAAGTCCCAGCGGTTACGGGAGTCTCCTCCCAGAAATTCTCCGCATCTCCAAGCCAAAGAATCTTCCAAGCCTACTGCGCCGTGTGCCATGGAACAGACGGAGAGGGGCAGCCCAACTGGCACCTGAAGAAACCCGACGGGGTGCTGCCAGCCCCGCCCCTGAACGGGGACGGACACACCTGGCACCACGGAGACGGCACCCTCTACACCTACGTCAGCAGGGGAGGAAAATTCTTCGAGTCCCCGGACTTTCCCAGCTTCAAGAGCGGGATGCCCGCCTTCAGGGAAGTACTCTCCCACGACGAGATCATCGCCGTCCTGGAGTACGTCAAGAGCCTATGGGGCGACAAGGTGGCGGAGGGACTGGATCTGGAAAAGAGGAAGTCCCAGGCCGTGGTGAGCGAGACGGACCCGTACCCCGAGCGGTAGGGACAGCGGCACGAGAAACCTGCCGCTGGGAAAACCAATCGTGGGGCTTCCGCCAGACACAGGTGGACTCAGAATCGGAACCCGCAGGACACCGCCCATCCCCCACGGCAAAAGGAAAATGTGAACTTTTCCGCACTGTCCTCACACCAGTCCAGCCGTAACCGGCACTGACCCTACTACCGCCAAGTAAACACCCACCATTTCCAACAAGGCCGGGGCGAGTCCCCGGCCTTTACCTTTCGAGAAAAGACCGCCGCCTCACGTTGACACCCAGCAGCGGCGCCCGCGCCACAGCCGGGCAGCACCACTTGGAATCGACCAGCCAAGCCCCACAAGGCCAGCCCAAACCATCTCCATGGAGGAAGAGAATGAGAAGAGTCATATTCACAGCCCTGCTGGTGGCGATACTGGCAACTACCCTCACTGCCTGCGGCGGAGAGGGCGGAAATGACGCAGAGGAGAGACTTCACCCTGTCCTCCCGAACCACATCTACCTTCAAATCCAAGAAGGGCGCCAATACGTCACCATGATTTCCTACCAGACTCGCAGCGACCTGTCGGACAGGATAAACGCCATCCATCAAGGCGGCTATGAGATCGAGCACGCCACCAGCGACGAAAATGGCATCGTCCTGCTCGTGTTCAGGAAGATTCCCCGTCGGGAAGAATCAGCGCCCCCGGCGGGCACGACGGCGGCAAACTGACTTTTCAAGTCCAACTTGCACAAATTACAGACGCAGTTGACTTCTCTTGTGGCAGTCCGCCACTGTCCACACCGACACCAACCTTCTCGATACCACCAGCAAATGGCCGTACGTCTCTGGAAGAGGGAACAAGTTCCGAGCCAGATGCCACCACATCAAGGACTTCGAGCCGTTCGACGACGGGTTCAGACTAAGGTAACGAGAATCGTGATTCCCAATGAGTTCCCGCCTAGGATGTGGAATGCGGGTCCGGCTTCGGAAAGAATGTGAGAGAGGGGAAGAATCGGGCAAAGAGGAGGTACCGCCTCATGGCCCAACTGGGATGACCGGCCAAAAAAACGCCGCCATGGGCACGGATTTGAGTCGGAAAACTACGACCGCACCTTCCATCCCATTGCATCTTTACCTGCAGCCACGATTGATGTAGCATCCCAGACGCTGAGGTTACGTTACCTAGGTCGCTCTGCGCCTGTTGGGACCAGCTTGTGGGTCACATGCCCCCTGCTTCCCAACATGGTGGCGTAGCCTCAGCAACTGCCCATCAAGTTGCAGGGGGCTCACAGATGCACTCTACTCGTGCCTTCCATCCGTTTACCCATTCCTCCATTGCCACGTTCCTCCTTTTAGTCGCCGTGGTGACCCTGCTGGCCGCCGGCTGCGGCGGCGAGGAACCTGCTTCTCCCGGCGGTGAAGCCAGGCCCCAGGGCACTGCGGAATCCCGGCCGCGGGAAAGCGGACCCGGGACCAGTTCCGCCAGCACGAACACGCTGGAACCCACGGCGCAGGCCCCGCAGCAACGAAGCACCGCCGGAGCGGAGACTCCTGAAGCCACCCGCAGGGGTCAGTCCGGGACAACCCCCGGCCAGACCGAGCAGCCTGCGGCAACCACCACCGCGGGAGGTCAGTCGGGAGGAACCGCCGCTCAGACTGAAGAGCCTGCCACCACCGTCGCGCCTGAGGCCACGATGGCGCCCACGGCAACGCCCGCAGGCCCGGAGTGCCCCCAGCGGCAGCCCACCCCCAACGTGATGCTTCCCGCGGCGCAGACGTCCCCGGAAACGGACAAGGAGGCACTGATCGCCTTGTTCAACGCCACAAACGGTGAATCCTGGGACGGTAGCGGCACTTGGCTCGGTCGCTCCCCGATAGGAGAGTGGGAAGGCATAACCACCAACGACCAGGGTCGTGTCATTACGCTGAGGATTCCCAATTTGTATTTTAGAATGCCTGGCGTTCTGCCCTCGGAGCTCGGAAACCTCACCAGCCTGGTAAGTCTAGAAATCAGCGGCAGCGGATTTGATGGGAATCTGCCGCCAGAGCTGGGCAACCTCGCCAATCTACAACGGCTGGACCTCAATAACAACAAGTTTAGCGGGTGCGTACCGCCAGAGCTGGGCAACCTCGCCAATCTACAGTGGCTGGACCTCACCGGAAACGAGTTGAGCGGTGCCCTACCGCCGGAGCTGGGTAACCTCGCCAATCTACAGTGGCTGAGCCTCAGCGACAACGAGTTGAGCGGGGAACTACCGCCGGAGCTGAGCAACCTCGCCAATCTACAAAGGCTGGACCTCAGTAACAACGAGTTTAGCGGACAGATACCGACGGAGTTGGAAGACCTCTTCATTAAGGAGGAAACAATATTCTCGGGCAACAACTTCAGCGGTTGCATATCCGATTACTTCTCCGACCTTATGGGGATTCGCGGTAGCGACCTAGAAAGATGTGACTTACCGCCCGACCATCCCGGCGATACGGCAACGCTGATTGAGGTGTATGAGGCTTGGGGCAGCCCCGACTGGTCTAACTGGCTAGGCCGTAATCCAAT
This sequence comes from Dehalococcoidia bacterium, assembly GCA_965204805.1. Classification (GTDB taxonomy): domain Bacteria; phylum Chloroflexota; class Dehalococcoidia; order Lucifugimonadales; family UBA3495; genus VXOI01. Next base: position 138,326 of record CBDBFI010000001.1, on the reverse strand, counting down.
CGGAGCCTGGCAGGGTGTCTCCGTCGACTCCAGCGGACGCGTTGTGGCCTTGAGACTGGGCCTGCACCAAGTTACCCAAAAAATCGAAATACCGCCGATGTTGGGCAACCTCTCCAGCCTGAGACTACTGAGGATCACCGACGGCAACTACTCCTTGCACGGGGAGATACCGCCGGAGCTGGGCAACCTCAGCAATCTACAGGGCCTGAACCTTAGCTACAACGATTTGAGCGGGGAGATACCGCCGGAGCTGGGCAACCTCAGCAATCTACAGGGCCTGAACCTCAGCTACACCGGTTTGAGCGGGGAGATACCACCGGAGCTGGGCAATCTCACCAATCTACAGGAGCTGAACCTCAGCCACACCGATTTGAGCGGGGAGATACCGCCGGAGCTGGGCAACCTCACCTATCTACAGGAGCTGAACCTCAGCCGCAACGATTTGAGCGGGGAGATACCGCCGGAGCTGGGCAACCTCACTAACTTACAGACGCTGTATCTCAGCGGGAACTATTTGAGCGGCTGTGTGGCGATATCATACATCGCTGACAATGACCTTAGATACGCAAGAGACATAGACTTCTGCCCGTAAACCGCGACGCCGGAGACCTCGCCTACGCAATCGCCCCAAACTGCGTCGGGTTGAGCGCGAGGATGCGGTCGAACAGGCAATCGCAGGTTCATAACCCAGCCAAATCCCAAAGGGCCGCCGCTTCGCTCAAGACAGCGGCGGCCCTGGCGCGGATGTAATAGAAACTCAATCAACCCCGACGGGCACTACGGCGTTGGGACAACGGCGAAAGGGCGAGCCAGTGAAGGCTCGCCTATTTTTGTCTGTGGCGCCTGGGAACGAAAGCGAGACGGCGGACCCGCCGACAGGCACGACCGCAGCAGGCGGGGGGAATTTCACTCCCTCACCTGACTACTACTTTGAGAGAGGCGCACGAAAATGAGAGAAGAGATCTACCGGTTCCTATCCCCGCCGGAGCGCGGGACTCCGAGATACCGGGCCATTACCGCGGCAAGGGAAATCTCCAACCTGCTGCTCATAGCCATGGCCACACTGATCTTCGCTAGAGCCTGCGGCAACTTTGACGCAAGCCCTGGGTCCCCGGGCGACTACGTGATGCTGGCCCTCTCCGTGGTCTTTGTCGCGCGATTCGCCGCCGAACCCATGGTATGGATCCTGAAGAAACTGGTCGGAATCGGGAGAAAGGAAGGGCAGGACAGCTAGTTGCGACAGCGCGATGGCCCAGCAACGACTGCGGCCGGGCCTGTTGCAGCCAGACGAAGGGCCGGATGCAGCGAGCCAAAGCCGTCGCCAGATTTCGTTGGCTTTCACGGGATGCCGCCGTCCGCCTTTGCGACACTACCCCGTGCATCGCGGCCCAGGCCACCAAATCCAGGGCGCAAGTTTAGGATGCACTCAGTCGCCGAGAGGGGCATCCAGTGAAAGCAAGCGAAACCCATCGCCATGCTCTTTCCGGTTCAGACTCCACCAACGGAATTGCTGACAGTAGGCCGTTGATGGACCCCGAGACAGTTCGATAATCTGGAAGTTAAACCTTCCAGGAAACCGGATTGCAGAGGAGGCTCCCACGATGGCCCAGAGACGCTCCGGCGGGCCCTACATCTGGGCCACCACCCTGGCGAAGCTCCTTGCCGGCGAGAACTCCTGCGAATGGGCGGGCTGGTTCAAAGCCCATCACCAACACTGGGCCAAGCCGCCATCCGATTTCGACTCAGCCGCCTGGTTGCTGGAGCACACGGCGCTGGTCAACCGGGAAAGGAACGAAAGGGAGAGAACGGGCTACACGGTCACCACCGAGAACCAGAACCTGTTCAGGCTGAAGGGCAGCTCCGCCACCCTGGCGGGCAAGCCGGACCTCATAGCGCGGAAGGGCAACGACATCGTGGCCATCGACGCCAAGACGGGCAGGCCCAGCCCGTCTCACAGGGTCCAACTGATGATCTACCAGTACGCCGTCCCGAAGGCTCTCAAGGAATACCAAGGCAAGGAGTTCAGAGGGCAGGTCACCTACCCGGACTCCAGCACCGGCATTCCTGCCTCGGCGGTTGACGGGGCGTTTATCGAAGACCTCAGCGGGCTTATCCGCAGACTGGCGTCCGGGACTCCGGCCAGAAGGGTGCCCAGCGCCGCCGAATGCCGGTTCTGCGACATCACCAAGGGTGATTGCCGCGACAGGATAGAAGGCCAGCACGTTGCGGAAGGGAGCACGACCGACTTCTGACGGAAGAGGAAGGAAGTGCGGCATGTCCTTCCCCGACATCGCCCAAGGCGGTGAAACCGGCGGAACTCCCGCGCTGGACCACAAGGACGGGATCATCACACGGGAACACCCGGAGCGCTAGCAGACCGGCGACGCCAGCTTCAGGATACTCACCGAAACCGGCAACGTCTACCTGCTCACAAACTATCTGGGCAACTCCGAGGCCACCATCGTCTCGGGAGAACGGTACATCATCCTCGAGCCGGGCGCGTCGGCCGACCAGCACATCTACCCCGACATGCTGGTTCCCTTCAACCCTAACCCTGCCCTCTATCGACAGGACAACAGCTACGTCATGTCCTGTCAATGCAAGCCGCCGGATCTGGTCATGAAGATAGCATCAAGGAGGACTGGCGACACCGACGTGGAAGACAACCGGCCAAGTACGCGGCCCTGGGCATCCCGAAGTACTGACGGTTCGACGAAACTGGGGAGTTCCATGGAGCCAAGCCGGCCGGAGACCGGCTGGTGGAGGGACGGTACGAGCCCATCAACATCGAAGAGGTCAAAGACGGCATCCTACAGGGCTACAGCGCCGTGCTGAACCTGCTCATCCGGCGGGACAACGGTCAGCTGCGGTGGCATGACCCGGGGGTGAGGCAGGAGATACCCACCTTCGAGGGTGAAAGATCCCGGGCAGATGCCGCCGAAGCCCGGGTGCAGGAGTTGGAGGCGGAGCTGACGCGGAGGAATGAAGAGACATAACCTGCGCACGTCACCGCCAGCGTAAGGTGAAATGAGAGGAGAAGACAGCGGTCAGTCTTGCATAGAGCGGGCGGCCGACCGCCACGCAGTTGAGAAGTCAGTTGATTCCATCATGGCCTAGAGGTGCTGTATGTGGAGAAACTCGCCATAACGCACCCCTGACGATGGTATCATACCGCCGCCTGGACGGAGGCGAACTAGCGGGCCCGATTCTTCCCGGTGCCAGACTTTTGGCCGCCAGCAGGCCATTCGCCGGGCCCCGGCTTGAAAATCACGGTATAACGCCAATTTGACATTGATTCCGGTGACAGCCATGGACTTGGCGGGCGACCTGGCGGAGTCATTCACCCGGCAGGCCACTGCCGGATTCATACTGTCGGCTGTCATCGTGACGCTCATTGGGGCAGCGCTTATAGTGTCGTCTCTGCTGTCCGGCCCCTTGTCGGGATCGGCTGGGCTACGGCTCCTTCCTGGAAATCATTGTCACCGGCGAGGGCAACCCCGCACCCGCCGGCGCGTTGAATCCTGGCTCAAAAGCTCCGGTTTCGAGGAGACCTGCCCCCTGGAGGTCTTCGCCTGGTCGGCGTCAATTACCTTGGACTGGACCACCGGATGCCGGACGCCGCCTTCTCGCTGGAGTTTCCGTCCAAGCGGGAACACGTCCTGCCGGTGGGACCGGCCAGAGTGGGCAAGAGCTGCATGGGCTACGCTGCTGTCATGGCCGGACATACCGTGCGCTTCAGCCACGCCGACGACTACTTCAAGACCTTGGCCCAAGCCAGGATCGACAACTCCCTGGAGAGCAGCTTCCACTCCTTTCTCTCTCTCCGGGCCTGCTGATCTGGACGACCTGGGCGTGCACCGGCTCACCGCCCAGCAGTCGGCCGAACTGTACGAGCTGACCCTCAACCAGCACCTGGTCTCCGGCTTCGTGATCACCAGCAACCGGGCCGTGGACGAATGGCTGGGGCTGTTCGAGTATCCCATACTGGGCGACAACGCTCTCGACCGGTTGGCCAACGGCGATTATCGGATGGTCGTCGAGGCTCCAGCTACTGGGAACGGCTTTCCCCACACCAAGCCCTGCTGAAGGTAAAGGGGTGATTGACCGGCCAACTGCAACCTGATACAAGTTCACATTGCAGGTAATCGGAGTGGCCGGATGTCTGTGAATATCACGGCTCGATGTTGCTGAATAACATCCCGCCCAAGATGGCCGCCGAAAGCGCCGTCCGGTTCCCGGCAGCGTTCAGGGTGCCTGACGCGCCGCAGAGACGGTCGACACGGAGAACTTGGCAATCGAAGACTGGGTGTACGATTGCAGGATCTGTCAATACACGGAGCATCGAATCCACCGGGCCTGGGAAGGCAGGTTCCTGAACCGGCTGCAACTGGCGCCGTACCGGCTGGAGGAGATACGGACGGCCATGGAGTTGGGACGCTCCAAGCCACAGATATTCCGGCTTCCGGTGAACGACTGGCGAGACCGGGAAATGGCCTGGAGGCCGGAGTTCCTGCCCCTGATGATCATGACCGGGGAGGAAATCATGGCCCGCTCGTGTCCTGACTGCGAAATGGGAATGTCCCACTCCCGGACTGAAAGCAACGTGGTCGCCTGGGTACGTGGCGGCTGTGGACGTGAAATGGGCATGCTGACCGGGAGCGAGGGATTCTAGCTGAAATTCCGGCCAAGCCAAGAATAAGGAGAGTTGCCGTATTCAACCCGATTGCCATAGTCGGCACAGAGCTTCGGGAATTGTCATCAGCACTCTCCTGCATCCCTGATTATTCGGACGAGGGCTTTGAGGAAATGCCAAGGACTGGTAACGGCGATGCGATAGCGCGGACGGTTTCCGGGATCAACGCCATTGCGCCTGCGGACCTGACGGGCAGGGCGTCCGTCGCCCAGGGCGTGGTGCTCCGGCTGCTGAATGCCGCCGGGTGGGATGTCTTCGACCTGTCCCAGGTGATGCCCGGCTACAGGTCCGGGAATACTGAAATCGGCTACGCTCTCTTGACGCCGCAGAGCAGGCCGGGGGAATCGCCGTCGCCCCGGGTCCTGATAGAGGTCCGGTCGCCGGGGGAAAGCCTGGAAGCCGCGCGGACGGTCAACCGGCTGCTGACTTGCTGCGCCAGTGAGGGGGTGCCCCTGGGCGCCCTGACCGACGGCCTGCGGTGGCGCCTGTTCCTCCACACCTCCGGTGAGAACCTGCGGGACGGCAGCTTCTGCGAGCTCGACCTTGGGGGGAACCCGGAATCTGCGGCGGAAGAGGTCAGCCGCTACCTGACCAGGGAGAGGGTGGCCAGCGGACAGGCGGTCAGGTCGGCGGAGAGGCTCCTTCGGGACCGGAACCGGGACGAATCCAGCAGGCAGGCCATCATGGAGGGCTGGAGACAGGTGGTGTCCGGAATGGACGACGGGCTGCTGTCGCTGGTGGCCACGGCCGCCGAGCTGAGGACGGGGATCCGGCCCGACAACAGTCTGGTGCGCCGGGTGCTCAGCGACAGCCGTGCCGAGCTGCTGGCGTCCGGGACGGGGAGTGTGGCGGGCTCCATATCTCATTCCCGCACGAGGCCGGCTGCCTTTACTCTGGGGACGGAGACGAGGAACGTCTCGTCCTGGGGCGGCCTGCTGGTGGAGGTATGCCTGATGATGCGGGATTTCCACCCCGGGGAATTCGGGAGAATCGTGGAGATACGCGGCCGGACGAACCCCTACTTCTCCAGGGTTGCGGAGGAGCTGCAGATGCCTCGCCCCATAGGGGACACGGGGGTCTTCGCTTCCTGCCAGGGCAGCGGCGCGCTTCTTGCCGCTCGCGCCCGGCGGGTGGTGGGGGTCTTCGGGCACCCACCGGAGTCCCTGGTCATCAGTGCTGGGTAACCGGCCGGCGACAGGACGCTCAAACGCGGGAAGCGGTTGCTGGCGAGTTTCAACGGCAGCCCTGCTGATCAGCACTGGCAGTTCCAGGGAGCTGGCGAGAATCAGGCGGGCCGGGGGCGGATCTGGACGCCCATGCCGGGTACCGGCACCTTCAGGCGTTCTACGAGCTGGGGGTGAAGCCGCAGGCCCATGCGGAGGCGGCGGACATCATTATTGGGATGATCGGGGGCGAGGGCTGACACCAGGAGTGGCCACCCGCCGGATGCGCTGTGCCGGAACAGTGCGAGAGGCGCTTCCCAGGTACTATTCGTCATCAATGGTGCCGGATGGAGTGTCGAAGAAGATTGAGGGCGTCAGACAACGTTATGGGATAGAGCGGCATATCCCCCAAGATTCCTGTCAAGTGCGCGATGGCCGGCTGCCACCGGCGGCTGAAGATAACCCCCGGGCAACGGGAGGAACTGCGCCGGGTGGGACGGGAACACAACGCGGTGGCCGGAATCGTGTGTCCCAGATTCGTCAAGGCCGCCTTCAACTTCGAATACGACAACATAGACAGCGACGTCCCGCTGGAGGAGTACCTCGTGGAGGCGGCCAGGGAAACGCCCCGCTGGCGGGTGATGCTCAGCCCGCTGCCCATGACCGGTGGGGAACCGGAAGGCCATGGCGGTCCGGGTCAGGGAGGCCAAGAGCAGGCGACGCTCCTGTAACAGCTTTCCTATCGGCCGGCAGTCTTCTTGGTTCGAAGGGCGAAACTGCGGCACGGCGGCTTCCAGTCGCCTCAGCACAGAGGCAGGATGCTCCCCGCCGGCCATCACACCATCACATTCTCTGTCTTGGGGCGTATGCTGCAAACCGGCTGGAACGGAAGAGCTTCCCCTGCATTCACATTTGGAAGCTCAACTGACAGGCCTGTTCCTCAGCGTTTTCTGGAGCGCTTGGCATACCGTCGCCAACTGCTCCAACTTCTCGGCGGCGGGTCGGCGCAGGTCACCGTCCACGCCAACCTCTCAGTACCGGGCTGGAGCAGCCGGTGGAGATACCTGCCGGTACGGGTGGAACCCGGGGCTATTCTGGCGACTGGCCCTATATTCCTGCTATCATAGTTTTGCAGTAATGTGTAGCCGCTGGTAGGCATCCTCTCCTCCGCACGGCCATTCACGCCGTGCCGCAGAGCCTCGCGAGGGGCGGCCCGGAGGCGCAGACCCCGCGGCCCAGGCCCTGTACAGCGGCGGGATGCAGTGCTACATTCCTGCTATTGCAGGTTTGCATTATGATAGTGAATCCCCGCAGGGGCATCCGCCATGACCGTCATCGCCGTCTGCAACCAGAAGGGCGGCTCCGGCAAGACCACAATGGCCATAAACCTGGCCGCCGCCTTCGCGGCCGACGGCATGGCCGTGCTGCTGCTGGACCTGGACCCCCAGGGCAGCGTCTTGGACTGGAGTTCAATACGGCCCGCCCTGCCAACGGTCTTCGAGGTGGCGGAGATGGAGCGGACGCAACTGTTGCGTCAGGCCCGGGCCCTGCGAAGGGATTACGAGGTGATCGTCATCGACTGCCCGGCGAAATTCAATGACGTCACCTCCGCGGCGATTCGTGTGGCCGACTTCGTCCTGGTGCCGGTGCAGCCCAGCCCCTTCGACGTCTGGGCCTCCGACGTGGTCGCCGAGTTGGTCAAGACCAGGCAGGAGGCGACTGGCGGGACACCCATGGCGGCCTGCGTGATATCCAGGGCGATAAACAACACGTCCCTGCAGCGCTCCATCGGGTCAGCCCTGGAGGGCTACGGCCTGCCGGTGCTGCGCGCCGGCACCACCCAGAGGGTGGCCTACGCCACGACTGCGGCCCAGGGAAAGACGGTGTTCGAGGGAAGGGCCACGGTGGCCCGGCGGGAGATGGAAGCTATCAGGGACGAGATCAAGGAGATGATTCATGGTGCTCAATCAGAGGCCTGAGCGGCAGCGGACCGGGCGCGGGAGCGCGTCCGGCGCCATGCAGGCGGACGTGCTCCGGGAGGAGACCCGGCAGTTGAACGTGGCGCTGCCGGTGGAGCTGCACCACAGGCTGAAGGTGGCGGCGGCGCAGGAGGGCATATCGGTGCGGGAGTGGACTGCGCGGGCGGTGCTCTACTATTTTGCAAATGAAGGAAAATAGCTTTGCAGTAATGCAAGAGCCGAGTCCGCATGAGCCTGTCCCTTGTGCATTGCAACGGGGAGCGGCCGCGCCACTGGCCCCGGCTGCCGGACCTGCGCGACTCCGGGTCCATTGAGCAGGAGGCCGACGTGGTGATGTTCATCCACCGGAGCGAAGGCCAGAACGGGTTCAACCTGCGCGGTAACAGCGCCACCCTCGGTAGCAGGCCGCACATCATCGCCACGCGGCGGGACGCAGCGGCCATCATCGGCGTGAAGACCGGAACCCCCGCCCTTCAGTACAATGTGCTTCGTCCTCCGGGGGCGCTTTTCGCCGGCCAGGACCACCAGGTGGACATCCCAATGGAAGCGGTGAACAATGAATTTATACAGAACATGGGCCAGCTGATATTCCCTCAAGCGGAGAAGACCTCGAACATGACGAGGCCGGAAGTTCGCCGGAGTCAGTTCCGGCGGCCGGCAAAGCGCGGGGAGGGGCGATGCCCGCCAGGACTACCATTCCGGGGACCTGCAGCATCTGCCGGGCGACGGTGAGCGGCAACCGGATCCGCCGGCACCTGCTGCGCTGCATCGAGGCCAGAACCGGCCTCAGGGCCTCCCGTGCCCCCCGCAGGCGGGACCGCCGCCGCAACGCCCTGAAGACGGCCTACATCTCGGTCAGGTCCCGGGAGCAGCCCCACTGGCTGGAGTTGGGGGTACGCTCGGATGCCCAGCTCCACGAGCTGGACCGGTTCCTCCGCTCCCTCTGGCTGGAGTGCTGCGGGCACCTGAGCCACTTCGAGATAGATGGGATAACCTACTCGGCGGCGGTGCCGAAGCCCGGAGATGATTGGATCTTCGAGCCCATGTACGACGGGGAGGAGGCCTGGCGGCACATGGGGAAGAGCGTCAACGCCGCCATACCGGTGCTGTCCAAGTTCGAGCACGAGTTCGACTACGGCAGCCCCACCGAGCTACAGCTGGAGCACGTGGCCGTCTTCGGAGAGCTGGCGCAGCGGCTTGCGCCTTTCCAGCCCTGGCATGGTGGGAAGATCGTCATCCTGGCCCGGAACGACTCCCTCCAGGTATGCCTGCGCTGTCGGAGGCCAGCCCAGTGGAAGGCTGTGCCGGAGTACGACGAGGACGAGGAATACCGCTACGAATACGATGAGGATCTGTACCTGGAGGAAGGGGTGATGTCGGCCTACGACCTGGACCCCTTGACCTTCTGCGACGAGTGCGCTCCGGAGGACGGGGACTTCCTGCCGCTGCCCAACTCGCCCCGGGAGGGAGTGGACTGCTACGACAACGTCCACTCATGGCAGGCCTGGCCCCTGCCGGACTACGGCGAGCGGTAGTTGTCGTCTGTTCAGTTGATCCTGTGGACGACTTGGAGGAAGACGCCGAGGGTCAAAGGACGCGGCAGCCGGCCGGCTCCGCAGATACTGGGACAAGGACGCGGACGCCGCCTTCACCCGTCTGGAAACGGGGAAGCCCCATCGGGTAGAACTGACGGCCGACGGCCGGAAGATACTGGAGTTCGACAAGAACGGCAACGTAAAGGGCATACAGTTCCGCTGCTGCTCCGGCGGTGTGAGCATGAACCGCGTCCCTCAGGAAGTCAAGGAGGAGGCGGCCAGGACTCTGGAACGGCTGGACATCATGGTCAGGGCTGGGAATCACTGAAGAGCGCAAACGGCGTTGCCCGCATCCTGGGTATCGAAACCTCCACCATCGCGCACTCCCAGACCGGGTTGGTCCGGCAGGACTTCCACGACGCCATGACCGCCGCCGTCCGGGCGAAACCTGATCAACGAAGACCAATGTGACGATTTCACCGGGGCCGGCCTGATCATCCGCGGCAGAAAGGGGGACACACGCGTGGTGGAGACCTCCCCCTGCTCCGATGACGGCGACATCACCCTTGCCCTGCACCGGGCCGGGACACTCCGCAGGGCCACCGGCGGGCGGGTGAGCGCCGTGGCCGCCATGCCCGGACCCCGCAGGGAGCGCACCCTGGCTGCCGCAGCAGGGCGTGGCCGTGTTGGACATTCCTGCCTGACGGGATGCAGATCGAAACTCCCTCTTCGAAACCACCCTGGAAAGCGCCCAGAACCGCTCGTGGAGGGCCAAAGACGCCGTTTTCTGCCGGAAAAGGACTGCCCCCTATGGGTCAATGGGTGTCCGGAGACTATAAGACGCCGGAAATCGCGACCAGCGCCATCCTGCCTGGTGGCGCGTGGGGTGGCCCGCGATATATTCCAAGCGCCTTCTACAGAGCCGGCCCATGGCCTTCCGGAACGTGGGCTACGGCGCATTCGTCGTGGTCCTCGCCCTGATGAGCGCGGCGGCGTTCATCACCTGAGGCAACGGCTTCACCCTCGACCAGACCATAGTCTGGCTCGTGCTGGCCGCCATTGTGACCGCTGGCGCCGGGAGCGCCTGCATTCCCTGCAGGATCTCCCAGGCCGTTCCCGGGATCATGGACACTCTTCCCGGAGCCCGGCCACAACTGGGATGCCCAGCGCCGGGCAGCGGAAGACCGAGGGCGGTTTCAGGGGCGTTTGGAACTGGCTGATAGGCAAGCCCAAGCTTACCGGTAAGTTGCTCTACGACCAGATGATTGATAACGCCGACGGCATGCTGGCGGCGATGAAAGAGGATCGCTACGACGACATTATCCACGACGTGATGAGGTTCACCGGGGTGGATCCGTAGCCCTTTCGCGGCCCCGATTTTTCGCGTCTCACCGACCCCGTAAGGGGTCGTTTTGCTGTCTCAAAAAGGCGTCTTTACTGAGCCATTTTGCGGTTCCCGTTTTGGCGGTGACCGCGCGAAAATTTCCGGGGAACAAGTGTTCGGAGCGCGAAATCTTCCGGTGACCCCGCGCGAAAATGCCCGCGTAGGCCCAGGGGGGGTGTATATGGGGGGTCTGAAACAGCTTTGGCAGGTGTAGTCAAATTCTGGGTGATTTCTCTAGGAGATTTATATCTACGTTACGTTTGGCAGGTGTAGTGAATTTCACAAAATCCCCGTCTGAGGGGCCCTGTGGGGGGGTTGACTAGAGATTTAGCTACAAATACCTACGGATCGGTGTAGTAAATTTCCGGGTTGCGAAAATGAGTCATTCTTTTCACTTTTGTCTCTCTGGCCCGGGTCGGGGTGCACCAAAAGGTATTTTCGGGGTGTCTCCCGGCGTGTATCGAAAGCGGCTTGGTGCCGTTCTGTCGGGCGGAGGAGTTACCGGCGTGACGGCGTGCCCGTGTGGGCCGGGTTCAGTCCTTGGTTTGCGTTGGTGCAGGTGGTTGTCTCCGCTGTGAGCGCTCGTCGTTTCGGCTGAGCTATGGGGGATGGGGCGCTTGTTGCGCCCGGTGGTTGGGAGGATTTGCTCACTGGGGTTGGTTTTGTTGCCGGGTCGGTCGTCTCCGGGTCTACGGGCGGGGGTTCGGCGCGTCAGCGGGGTTGTGTTGGATATGAGGTTAAGGCACGTTGGTCAGGGTTTACCGCCGCGCCAGCGGGGGTTGTATGGTAGGCACACCCATTTTTGGCTATTTGTATGGGTGACCGCCGCGTCAGCGGGGGTGGCCTAGGCGTGGCGTAGATACAAGTCTCCTAGACGGGTGACCGCCGCGCCAGCGGGGGTTGTCGGCGGTTGACGCCGGTGGTGGATGGGCGCTTGGGTTGACCGCCGCGTCTGCGGGGGTTGCCCGGCTTCCATTATCTTCGACTCCGGTATACCCGGTTGACCGCCGCGCCTGCGGGGGTTGCAGAATCTCTGTCTCTCCCGATCAGCTGCTTCTGGGTTGACCGCCGCGCCTGCGGGGGTTCCCAGGCTGAAGCCTCAGTCCGTCTCATCAAGGCGGGTTGACCGCCGCGCCTGCGGGGATTTCGTATCTAGCTCCTGAGTGGGAGGTGTAGTGATAGGTTGACCGCCGCGCCTGCGGGGGTTGCCCTTTCCCGGAGCAGCGAGTTCACCTTTTGGCCGGTTGACCCCCGCGGTTGCGGGGTTTGCCTTTGGCAGCAGTTGCGTCGCGACAGAGACACCGGGTTGACCGCCGCGCCTGCGGGGTTTGCTTTCGCGGAGTTTCCTTGCTGCCGCGGCTAAAAAGGTTCACCGCCGCGCCTGCGGGGGTAGTGGGTCCGAAATAGCTTTGACAGGTGTACTGAAAGGTTGACCGCCGCAGCTGCGGGGATAGTCCTTTTTCCACGGTTGATTATATTCCAGATTCTCCGGTTTAGTGTTGGAGTCCGAAGGCGTCCTTTCGCATGGCGGCGCGGTGTTCGGCTTCCATGTGGGCTCGTGCCTCGTGTTCGAGGTAGGCTTGTGCCTCGTACTCTTGGAAGGCGGTGAAGCATTCGTCGTGGACGTCGGTGTCGCCTTGGATTTCTGTTGCGGTGAGCGGATGATGGCACAGGGGGCAGGTGGGGGCCTGGCTGTTGGTGGTGTCGTCGGTCATGGCGTTGGTGCCTCCGGCCGGTTTTGCGGTGGGGTACCGCCGCGTTAGCGGGGATTTCATTCAGATGATAATTGACCTGTACGGGCACCTTGGTGCACCACCGCGAGTGCGGGGATAGCTATCCTAGAGTCCATGGAAGAAGAACTACCTCTGGTTCACCGCCGCGTTTGCGGGGATATCAGGCATTGATCTGCTCCCTGATTTCCGACTGCCGGTCCACCGCCGCTCATGCGGGGATTGCAGAATAGGTCGGCTTTCCCCCTGCCGGTCCGTTGGTCCACCGCCGCTCATGCGGGGGTAGTATCTCCATGGTACCTGGCAGTTGCGCTTGGCCCGGTTCACCGCCGCGCCTGCGGGGATAACAATACGGATTCGCAGGGGTCGATCCGAGTCCCCGGTTGACCGCCGCGTTTGCGGGGATGCTGGGGTGAACGGTCAGTATCACGGTGGTGCTCCCGGTTCACCGCCGCGTTTGCGGGGATGGCCGCGTAAGCGGGCCCTTCTGGACATAGCTGTAGGGTTGACCGCCGCACTCGCGGGGATAGTGCCTTGATCGTCCCCTGTCGGCAGCCGCATTCGGGTTCACCGCCGCTACTGCGGGGATAGTGTCTAAAGAAGCCAGCTTTTCCCCTCTGAGCCAGGTTGACCGCCGCGAGTGCGGGGATTGTGGTTGTTGGCCGCCGATTATCCTCCAGCGTCAAGGTTCACCGCCGCGAGTGCGGGGGTAGTGCTCTCGCGCTCTTTTCGGAGCTGGCTTGGGGAGGTGGACCGCCGCGTGCGCGGGGATTGCTGGCACTCTGCTTCCCTTGAAGCAACCAGAGAGGGGTGACCGCCGCGTGTGCGGGGATGGCGTTCCATTTGAGCTGGCGTCCGCGCTCTGGACGTGGTTCACCGCCGCGTGTGCGGGGATGCTGGATGTGTGCCGAACGGCTGCCGCAACTGCACCGGTTCACCACCGCGGTTGCGGGGATAGCTCGCCGAGCTGGAGAAGGTGGCCCTCGGCTTTCGGTTCACCGCCGCGTTGCGGGGATAGCCTCTTGGACGAAGGTATCCAGGATCGGGCCCTAGGTTCACCGCCGCGTTTGCGGTGGTAGTTGCACGGCGCAGGCACTTCGCGAGCTTAGACATGGTTCACCGCCGCGTTTGCGGGGATAGCGCAGGCCCAGAAGGATATTCATCCGCTCCTTCGGGTTCACCGCCGCGTTTGCGGGGATAGCCTTTGCCTCAATCTTTCCCATGGGCATCATCGGGGTTCACCGCCGCGTCTGCGGGGATAGCTGGCGGTCCAGGATCTGGAACCGCTCCTTGATCGGTTCACCGCCGCGAGTGCGGGGATGCCATGTGGGTCTCAGTGTCCTCGGCCACGCCCAAGGGTTCACCGCCGCTTGCGCGGGGATAGGTCGTTTGCCGACTGCGAGTATCGCGAGCAGCTTGGATCACCGCCGCGTTTGCGGGGATAGTGCTTCACCAGGTTCCGGCCCACATCCTTGATGGGGTTCACCGCCGCGTTTGCGGGGATAGCCGCACAAAGATGCCCTTTATCTCACACGCCGCAGGTTGACCGCCGCGTGCGCGGGGATGGCCCTAAGGGGCCGACTGTGGCCTGCCCTGGATAGGGTTGACCTCCGCGTGTGCGGGGATATCAGGGGCGCAAGTGACGGCGCTCAGTCTCGAAGGGTTCACCGCCGCGTTTGCGGGGATAGCATGACGACTGTCCGATGTCAGCTTCAACGACAAGGTTCACCGCCGCGTGTGCGGGGTTTGGACGCACGAAGGAAGGCCGTCGCTCCGGACGATGGGTTCACCGCCGCGTTTGCGGGGATAGCGTCCGCCATAGGCACCAGCTCCGCCACAACCTGGGGTCACCGCCGCGTTTGCGGACGTTGTTGCATGAAGTGCGCCCCACATGGAAATGGATGAGATTCACCGCCGCGTTTGCGGGGATAGCGAGGGCGTCGTGGCTAACAGGGAATAGTCTAGGGGTTCACCGCCGCGTTTGCGGGGATAGCATCTCACGACAAGCGATGGCGCGCCTGGCTCTCGGTTCACCGCCGCGTCTGCGGGGTTGTTGGCTGACCTCGCTCCGGGAACTGGGGTTCACCGGTTGACCGCCGCATTTGCGGGGATAGCGCCCGCCTCCTAAGGCCTAGCTCCCCAAAGCTGGGTTCACCGCCGCTTTTGCGGGGATAGCGGTGAAGTCTAAGACCATCTGAATAGGCTGGCCGGTTCACCGCCGCTTTTGCGGGGATAGCCTCCGGGCTATTCAGAGACCTGAGACCCCCTGCGGGTCACCGCCGCGTTTGCGGGGATAGCGTGGGGATAGCGTGAGGTTCGAGAGCTGCTAACCGGCGGGAGTAGGTTCACCGCCGCGTTTGCGGGGATAGCCCGATCCGGCTTCTCGCAAATCTGCCGGGAAACGGTTCACCGCCGCGTTTGCGGGGATAGCGCGATACTCCGCGCGTTACGGTCCTTCTGGACGGGTTCACCGCCGCGTTTGCGGGGATAGGCATATTTCCATGATGCTCATCATCTGCCTTCCTGCGGCCTCTGACCGGGTTTAGTTCAGCCAGAAAGCCTTGCTAGGCTCGACGTGCAGGATGCAGACGAATGCTCCCTCGTCCCTGTCAACCGTTATGAAGGCATCGTCGCCGCACTCGGCGAAGGTGGAGAGGACGTCCACGAATCCCTCGCGGGAGAGGTGCTGGCCGGCCCGGTGGGGGGCGGGGCCGATGGTCATGTAGTCCCGGCGGCTGGGCCGCGCCTGTTGGTGCCATTTCTCGGAGATCGCTTGGAACTCGAGCACGTCCTCTTGGTTGCGGACTGGCATAAGCGTGATGTTGTCCGGGTCCGTCATTGCTGGGCCTCGCTTTGTTGCTGGAGTTTGGGAATTGACGAAGGCCGCTGGTGTGGCGGCCTTCGCTTCCGCCCCTTGGGCGGCTATCTGCTCTGAGCCTGGGGCCGGTGGGCCTCAGGCCGGGTTCAACCGGCGGGTTACTGACCGGCGTTGATGGCGCGTGGCGCCAGTAGCTTTGTCGATATGACCCTGGCGGCGTTGGCGGGCGCCCAGATGATGAACAGTCCGGCGTGGACGGTGAACTCGGTGAGGGCCGCCCCGGCCAGCAGGCAGCGGTTTACCAGCGTCGGGCGCTCTTGGTAGTTCCCTAGCATCCCGCAGTGGGCGTAGCGGGCTCCGTCGAGGAGCGTTGCGCCGGCGTCGTGGACGTCCAAGTAGGTGTCGTTGATGGCTTGGGCCAGTTGGTGGCGCTTCGTTTCGAACAACATGATTTTCGCTCCGTTGTCGCCGGTTCAGGCTGGAAGCATCCCTTTCATCCGCATCGCGGAATTGGAGTCTTTTACCGAGGTCCTGCGTCTCTTGGAGATGTTGGCTGTGGGCGGCCGGCGCTTCAGGTCCTGCTTTTTCCCAGGCCTCCGGGAGTCCCGGGCTGCCTTCCATCCGGTAGTCATGGCCTTCGCCTCCCTATGGGCGTTGATTGCTGGCCGCCGCCGAAGCGTAGCGAAAGCACGGCGGCGGCCGGGATTTTCTTGGAAATCGCTGATACTGGCCCGTGGAGCCGTTTTCCGGCCTTTCAGGGTCCTGGGATACCTGCGGAGGCCTTAAAAGCCCGCTCTGGGCCGCTGTGCGCCCGTGGGGGCGCGTTTTTGGCCGGGCAATCCCTGCAATTCCATTGTAGCCTGCGTCAGCGGACGTTGGCGCAGTTGACCCAGCCGTAGCGCAGATCCCGGGCGTGGCCGATGTCGTGGTGTTCCGAGTGGGTTATGCCCTCGAGGGCTCCGCCCAGCGTGCTGAGGAAGACGGCGGTGTCCTTTGGATGGCTGGTGGCGCCCTCGCGGATGACGGGAGCTCCGCCGTCCAGCTTGATGGTGTTCACCTGCGCGGCGAAGCCGGCCATGTGTTGTACGCTGGCGTGGACGGGATGAATCTCCCACACCCTGATGCTTGCCATGTCGGCTGACAGGGCCCGGTGGGCCCGGAACTTGCCGGTCTTCCCGTGGCGGCTGATCAGCCCCTCTTCGTGGAGCAGGTTGAAGTTGTACCGGTCTAGGCGTACGCCCTGGGCTGCCAGGGCCTCCTTCAGCTCGCCTTCCGTCATGGGACCTTGGTCCATGAGGGTTGCGAGGATGTCGGCGCGGCCGGTGGCCGTGACCATGTAGCCCAGATGTGCTGGCGGGTATCCTTCGGGCCGGTGGTTGATTTGTACATGGACCAGGTCGGCTGGGCCGTGGGGCGTGGGCAGGTTCATGAGCCGGTGTCCGGTCTTGGGGAGTTTGTGCTCCAGGGCTTGGGCCGCCTTGATGAGCGTCTCTGGATGGGCGAATGGTGCGGTCAGCATCATGGCAGTGCCTCACGTTTCAGGGGGATTTGGCTCCGCCGCCTCAGCGAAGCGAAAAGGAAGGCGGCGGAGCCCTGCGGGTTTTCCCGGCCTGTCATGCCCATAGGGGACACTGTTCTAGGAACTCGACCAGCGCTTCTTCGGTGAGCAGCGTGTGCTCGTAGGCGTTCGGGTTATAGCTTATTCGCCTCTTGCCCTTGGACGTGGTTTCCCGGGCGGTGTACGCCGCCTTGAGCGTCTTCCTCGTCTCTTCGAATCGCTCTGCCTCCTCGCTGTTCAGAGGACGTATCTTCTTCGCCCTTTCCAGTGCCACGAGATACGTGCGGGAGGTGGGCGTTGCCGCGCTGTGCGGGATGGTGAGGAGGCCGTGCGTCGCTTTTGCGGCGCCTTCGACCGTGGTGTAGTTCCGGCTGACCGGGTACTTATCCCGGAACGGCGGGGCGAAGGAGATCCAGGTGTATTTCCTCATTCGTCTTCTCCGTTTCTTGGGCTTTGGGGCGATTCGCCCTCTTTGGCCTCTGAAGCCGTTTTCCGGCCTTTCGGGGTCCTGGGATACCTGCCGGGGGTTAAAAAGGGCGCTCTGTGGCACTGAGGGGCGATTGCGGGCGATTTTTCGCCGGGGGTGGGTGGGAATCGGGGAGTGGTTCCTGTTCTCACCGTTTCGCAGTTCACTCGGCTGCTGCCCGTCATAATGGCCCTGTGAGGGAATTCCGAAACCGGAATTGGAGGATTCTGTCTTGCGAAGCGCTGGTGTCCCACTTTGGGAGCGGGACTGGCTCATCTGGCTGACGGCGGCCTGCGTGGGCCTGCCGGTGTCCATCATGATGTTTCTCACGCTTGATGCCGCCTGGCATCTGAGGGCGATCGCGGCTGCGCCTTTCTTGGTGAGCCTGTCCGCGGGCTACGTCATCCGGGCCTTGGGCCGTTTTGTTGAAAGACGGGTGGAGCGTTAGGTCCTCGGACTCAGAAGGCCCGGCGTTGCGGCCGGGCCCTCGTTGATGCCTGATGATGGCGGTGTGAGTCTACTTCTCCCCACCGTCTTCTGGTGTTTCCCCCGGGTCGGGGACGAAGACTACGCCCAGGGCCTCTTGGCGCGCTTTCCACGCTTCGAACTCGGCGGTGGCCGTGGCGGTGCCCTGCTGGATTCCCTGTTCTATTCCTTCCTCTCGGCCTTCCTCTCTCCCTTCCTCCCTGCCTTGCTCGTTGCCCTGTTTGATTCCGGTTTCCAGCCCCTTCTCGTACTGGGCGTCCATCAGGGGCTTCATGATTTTCTCTTTCAGGGACATCAGATATCCACCTCCGGCGTATGTCGCCAGCATTGCTGTTGCGGTCAATTCTAAATCCCAAGTGGCGGAACGCATCTGGCAAAGTTTTGTTAACCAACGCTGACTAACGTTGCTCAACGGCCTTGCCGATGGTATTCATACGCCTTCGGCGACCCGGTTTCCCGGGACGCCCTGCCCTTGACGGCAGACCGCTTTTCCCCGGGACCTGGGACGTCGGGCCCCGCGCTCCGGACCCCGCCCTTTGGGCGCTAACCCTCGGGCTCGCCGCGTTGCGCTTCGGCTTGGACGCGTTTTCAGCTACAGCGGGCTTCTGCTGCTCGCTGTGGCGGGACGGTTGTTCCTTCCACCCCGTCGGGACGTCCTCTGCGCAGGGAGTGTATCCGTGGATACGCTCAGCCGTCCTTACGAATCCGCGGTTGCGGTGAATGAGCGCCGCCGAATGATCGGCGTTGCCCTCCCAATCGCCTTTCCGGCACACGAAGACCGCTTGGCTTTCGCGATTTCTTCGGTGCCGGTGCCCGCAGTTCGGACACGACTGACTACTCCCTGGCGCAGGGACAGGAATTGTATGTATGCCTCTTTTGGCGCACTGTCTGGCCAGTATCTGGCTAAGCAGGGACAGTCCGGCGGTCGCCAGTTCCCGGTTCAGCCCGGCTTTGCGGCTGCGGCCCTGGCCCTTGGCCGAGCGCATCATGTTGCTCACTCTCTTCTGCTCTAACGCCATCGCCGCGGGTTGAACTGAGTCGAGGTGCGCTATCGCGTGCTCGTTGAATTGGCGTTTGCGCTCTGCGCCGCGTATCCGGGACCTCTCCTTGCAGTCTCTCTGATGGTGTGTCCGGCGTTTGGAGCCTTTCTTCTTGCCCTGCAGGGTTCTCCGCTCCTGGCGGACGTCGCGTTTGGGGTAGGGCTCCTCGAACTTGTAGTGTTCGCCGTTGGAGAAGGTCCAGTTCCGGGCCAGGCCGTCGTCCATCCCGTCGTAGGTTTCAAGCGGCGCGTCGGCTAAGTCCGGCGGGTCTGGGACTTCAATGGCGACCGTTACGTGGAGCGCGTAACGCCTGCTCTCCAGCGGCGCGTTGACCGACACTCGCTGGTCGTCCAGTTCGACGAAGTCCAGCTTGAGCATTTTGTCGGGCAGTTTGTCCCGGGTGTGAAATACGTGGTCGACGCCGGTTATCTTGAACGACCGGTTGCTGTTTCGTTTTATGAAGTTCTTCCCGCGGATGGTGAGCGTCTGGGTGCCATGCTTTCTCGAGCGGTGCTTCAGCGTCCGCCGGTGGGGCCTGACGTCCTTGTGGTGTGGCTCCACACCCTTCTCGATGGCTCTTGCCACGCGTTCCTGACGTTCGGCTCTGTTCTCCCGTAAGCGCTCGTTGGCGAGCCAGGCGGCCTCGCTGCCTTGTTGGTGAATGTGGTAGGGTGCTGCCTTCCGGCAGTCGTTGGAGAGTTTCTCGTTGCGCCATCTGGTGATGCGCTTGTTCAGGCCGTAGGAGCCGCCTTTTGAGGCCCGCATCGGCATGTCCGGCTCACGGTTCAGGATGTTGACTGCTTGGTTGTAGGCCAAGCGTTGCTGCGCTGTCAGCTCTCCGATGACCCTTGCGGTCTCGGGGGAGTTCTCCAGCCTGATGAACACTGTCGAGGTCTCTTCCATAGTTCTATTTTAGTGCGGATGACCTCGACTCGTTCCCATGTTGTTTTATTTCGCTGGGTTCGCGTTGTTAACTTTTGTCAACGAATTTTTAGCGGTTTGCGCCAGCAGTGCGTCCAATTTCCCTGGCAGGACTGGCGCTGTCAGCTCCACGCGCTGGAGAACAATACCAATGACCACTGCCAATGCCGACGGCTTGCTGAGCGCTCCCGCCAGCCTTCCGATTCTTGAATCGCCAGGCTCTGCCTTGGCGGCTTCGCCGATTATCAGAGTGATTTTCAAGCGGGCGTCTCCTTCACAGGCTGGACCTCTTCCGCCTCGTGGGGCTTGAAGGCCAGCTCGTACGAGTGCCGGAATCCCGACCGGCAGGCGCCCTCCATGTGGTCGAACAGGCCGGTCAGCCGCCGGTAATCGGGCTCGTCCGATTCCAGAATTGACTCTGCCTCAGCCAGCATCCGTTTGACGTCGTCCTTCCTCTCGACGGCCTTCTGTTCGTGGACTGCGCGTTCGCTCATCGTGTCGCTCCGTCGTTCTGGTTCGCCTGGGCCCGTTCCATGATGCTGAGGTCGCAAGCGTGGTTTGACCCTGACCAGCAGGCCGTCTCCATGTAGGTGAAGAGTTCCGAGAGCCGGCTGTAATTCGGGTTGTCCGAATTCAGTATCTGCCCGACCTCCGCCAGCATCCGCCCCACGTCCTCCCTGGCCTGTGCCACCTTCTCCCGGTGCATTGAAGCTTTGCTTCCCATAGTTCCCTCCGGGTTCATTTCGGGCCATGTCGGCCGCTATTCTCAGGCTATGTGCTCGTTCGCGTCCTGTTGGTGCCGGAAGGTAAGGTTGTAGCCGTGCCGGGCTCCCGACCGGCAGGCTTCCTCCATGCGGCTGAACAGGTCCATCACCTGCCCGGTGTCGGGATTGTCCGACGCTAGGGCCTGTTTACATTCAGATTTTAGAATTCTGCTTTGCAGGGTAAGTTACCTCGTAGCCGTGGTGTCTCTCGATTGCGGTGGCCCACTCGGCCTTGGTGCTCTTCCAGTTGGGGTCCAGTATTCTCACACTGTCGTTGTTAATGGTGCCGTATCCGTGCACCCGATTCCTCATCTTTGATCCCTTGGGCGTGTGCCAGAAGGACACGTAATCTCCGGTGGCGATTCCGCCGACTCTCTTCTGGCGCTTCTTGTGGCTGGGGGGAGTCGTCCTCTTCTGGATATGTCTCGGCAGTTTGGAGTATTTGGGGAATTCCTCGCCCTTGGGACTGCCATATTTGTCAGGCGCCAGTCTCTGCCGGGCGCCTCTGCCCTTGGCCCTTATGGTGATGGGTGTTGACGGTATGTACCTGAGGACGTTGGGGCAGCCGGTGACGGCGGCGTCGCCGTGGTGGGACTTTTCTATGCTACAGGTGATGCGCCCTGCGGCGGTGGTGGCGGCGGCGTGCTCAATGACCGTCCAGCCGTCCTGTCTGAGGTCGGCCACCAGCCTTGGCAGGATCATATTCATGTGTGTGGCGTCGGCCAGGTTCATGCCCAGCTTTGCCTTAATTTCGGCAAGTTTCTTGGGTCTTCGTTTGAGGAATTCCTCTAGGGATTTGTTCCCCTTTTTGTCGTTGCATTCCTTGCAGCTGGCGACGCGGTTGTCGTAGCGGTCGGAGCCGCCTTTGGACTTGGGGACGACGTGTTCCATTTCCAGCTTGGTCCGCTTCCCTGACTTGCCACAGTAGACGCATTTGTTACCGTCTCTCAGCAGTACCGCGGCCTTTAGGTTGGTGCGGTAGAGGGGGCCTTGCTGGTACTGCTTGCCCTCTATTTCTGGATTGCGTAGCACCTGGGGATCGAAGGTATTGGTTTCGACGTGGATTTCTGTGATGGGGAGCAGGTTACTGAGCCTTTTCACCCAGGTCCGGGTGTTCTGGAGGCGTGAGAGGATGCTGGGCGGGAGCCAGCCCTTGGGCCTTTTGCGGTGAATGAATCGGGGTTTCCGGTATCGGGTCTTGCGGTAGCGTCTATTTCTCCGGTTCCGGCTACGCTTCTCGAGTCTACCCGTTATGGCCTTGCCTTGGTGTTGGATTTCCAGACAGAGGAGTACCTCGCGGGAGCCGTCCTTGTGGTCGCGGGTGATGGCGATGCCGGTTCTTTTGGATCCTGGGTCGATGCGTAGGACAACCTTGCTGGAGGCCTTGAGCTTGGGGACGTTTGTCCTGTGGAGGACGAGGTAACGGATGCCCCTTTTAACCATCATGTGTGCCTTGCCGCGCTTTACGAGGCTGGTGGCCCGGTAGAGGTGGCATGGAGCCAGTGGCCTCTTGTTGTAGGTCATTACCGGTATGTAGTTGTGGGTCATTGCCTGAGCCTTTGATCCGGCTATGGTTTGCCGGTTGATTTGAGTTCCTCTCGCCAATGTCCTCTGGAGGATGTCCCACCCTGCGGTGAGACTGGAACAGGAGGTCGAACGGTGTTCGATTCACTTCCTCCGTCCGGTTTGAGCCGGCCGGTAGCCCGTACCTGTCCCGGAGTCTCCGCCGGGCCGACGTGTCGGACTGGTTCCTTGGCATGGCCCGGAGCTGAGGTGGAACTCCGGGGTTCCTGCATTGATAAACCTCCAGGAGACGTAGTCCTGCTTTGAGGACTGAGGCTGCTACGTCGCGTGCTCACGCTCAGCCCTTGGGCTGAATGTAAACAGGCCGTAGCAGCATCTCAGTCTGGGAGAGCATTCGCTTCACGTCGTTCTTTGCCTCGTTCAACTTGCTCCTGTGGACTGCCTCGTCGGCCATGGTGCTGCTCCTCGATTGTCGCTTCAGGTAAGGTGTGCCCGCTTGGCCGGGCCTGGAATGGTGATGCACTCTTTCGTTTCCACGCCCCGCTGGCCGCAGCTCCGGCATTGGACCACGACGTCCAGCGTGCCTGGGTTCAAGGCTGTTTCGTGTAGCGCTTGGGCGTGGCCGCAGTAGGGGCAGCCTTCTTCGCCGATGGCCGCTTCCCAACGTTCCTTTCCACCCTTATGGGCGTCCTGCCACCACAGCGTGGCCATGGCGTTCACCCCCTCGCGTGCGACGCCATGAACCGGAGCAGCATCAGCGCCGTCCTGGCGTGGCCCATGGCCCCCTTCTCCCGGCCTGGCCGGAGTTCTGCCATCTCGAGCGCCCGTTCGGCTGTGTGCCAGAGGTACTCGTGCTTGGATGCCACCCACGTCCCCTCCCATTGGGCAAACAGCCGCATGATGCAGAGCGGCCCTTGGGGGTCCTGTTCCAGTCTGGGGAATCCCGCCTTGCGGAGTGTCCACTGGAGCGCCGTCATGGCGAAGGGGGCGTTGTAGGCCCCGATGTGCCTGCCCGTGAGGGCCCGGCGTATGCCCGGCTCCACCCTGGCGATGCTGGGGGCGGCGTTGAGCTCCTCTTGGGTCACTCCGTGGACCTGCGTGGCGCTGGGCCAGATTGGCTGGCCCGCGTTGAAGAGGTCGTTGACCAGCGTCCGGCCGCCGGCGTCCACGGCGGCTATCTCAATGACCTGGGCGTCTAGCTCGACGCTGGTGGTCTCCACTCCCAGGATGGCCGCGTTGGGGCGCGCCAGGAAGGATTGGGCGGCCTCCGCGGCCCTTTGCTGGTTGGTGGCGAGTCCGGCTGTCATGGATTTGACCTTCTCCGTTGTTACCAGATTCCCAGGTCGGTGTTGGTGTACATCACTGCGTCCAGCACCTGTTGGTAGTCCACGCCGTCGGGGATTACGCCGGCGTACTCTCTGAGTGCTGGCATTAGCGAGTTCCTGTTGAGGATCGGGTACATCCCGTCGCTGTTGTCGGTTTCCAGGTGCAGGCCGAATGTGAGCGTCTGGGTCGTCACCCGGAGTTGGCGGTTTTTGTATAAGCCCTTTTGAAGCCTCAACTTCCTGTCTACGGCCATGGCGCACTCGTCTTGGAGTTCCCGGTAGGTGGCTGGAAGTTCCAGTTCCTCGGTCATGTGAATGGCTATCACCTGCCCTGTGTGCGACACGATGACAGCGTCGGGAGCGGTGCGCCCGTCCTTGGCCCTTTGAAACAGCGGATACCCGTAGAAGACGTGGCCCCGGATGGCGGGATCGGCCTTGAGCAGTTCCTCGAATATTCCTGTAGCCTTTTTGCGTTTGATGCTTCCGCGCACGAATTCTAGCCCCGTCGGGGCGGCTTCTGCCTTTGCGTCCATGATGTCGCCTCCTTCGGGGCTTTGAATTCTGGTTGCCGGTGGGCCCTATTCTTCCCCTATCGCCGGGCCGGCGGCCCGGAGGGCCTGTTTGCCCTTATGGCGCACGTTGCGGTTGACCTGGCGCTTCTCACCGCAGGCCTTGGGCCCGCAGATGGAGCATGACGCCATCTTTTTCCCCTGAGTGCGGAGCGCCCGGTTGGACCCGGACAGGTTGGTGCTGTGATCTGCCATTGCGGTCACCTCTCATTCGAGCGTGCCGACCCTTTCGTGGGGCGGCCTCACATCGGAGCTGTGGCCGCGCCTTTGGCGCAGTTGCTGACGTGATTCATATCCGGCCTCTTCAATTCTCTTCGCGGCGTTTTGTCCGCTTGTCTAGACCACCGTGCAGGTGATTTTCAGGTTGCCCGAGGTGTCGTAATGATGGTAGAGCATCTCGGTTATCGAGCGTTCCTGGACGCTCCCATCCTTGCGATGGATCCTGATCCGGAGTCCCGGTCGCGGGAAGTCCTCGCCTTCCGGCCATTTGCAGGTGGCGTTCCAGCTGGTCCCGGACTTGGTCCAGGTCCAGTACTTCGGGGCCAGCTCAGGGTGAGTCCGGTAGAGACTGCACTCGTCGCAGAGGTCCTCTTCCCTTCGGGTGGTGGCCTGTCGGCCGCAGTCGGCGCAGGTTATGTCGCGCCTGGGGTTCGGAATCTTGAAGGTGGACATTTCATTCGCCTCCTGCGCCGGTTGCGGCGGAATCCGGCCCTATTGCCGGTGCTGGTTCATCGCTGATTTGGCGATGCGTTCTATCACTTCCCAGTCTTCCTGGGGTAATTCGCCCTTGGCGACCCACTTCGCCATGATGTTCTGGACTGCGGGGTCGGCCATCTTGTGTTCGAAGTGGGCTACGGTCAGAAGCCAGGCTCTCCGCTTGGCGGCCAGGGGGATTTCGCGCTGTGTTCCGAACCTGTCCAGCATCGTCATTGTCCCTTCCCTTCCCTATGGCCGGCCGTAGTCGGCCCATTTGTGATGGTCGGCGTGCATGTCCGCGCGCCTCTGGGCCTCGAACCTGAGTTTCGGCCGGTAGGCGAAGTTGCAGCCCCGGGCCGTGCACCGCATGAGGAAGCCCAACTCGTCCTCTTCGAGGACGACTTGGCCGTCCACATGTAATGCCAGCACCTCTTTCGTGGTCATGGGTTGCAGCATCTCGCAGTCCTCCTTCGCCTCTGCTCCGGCTCTGTTGCCGGTCCATCATGGCCCGGCGCCGTAGCGTAGCGAAAGGGCGGCGGCGGGCCTTGGCGTTCAGCTTGGAATCTGGCCCGTGGGCCAGGGCGGTTGGAAAGGGGGACGGTTGGGCGGGTGCTCTTGGAAAGGGCTACGCTGCCGTTGTGGCCAGGAATCCCCACAGTCCTGCGGTGATGATCAGGGCCGACCCCGTGAGGGCGGCGGTGGAGGATTCCCGCATTGACCCGGCGTTCCGGTGTCGTCGTAATGCTATCAGGACCAGTAGGCCGGCGTTCAGCCCGGCCAGGGTCCACCACGCGGTTTCCATCGGCGACCGCATGACGCCCACTGTGTCGGCGATGGTGACCGGGTTGGAATCCCATGAGACGCCGATGGCGGCTCCGACCCAGGTGGCCCCTATGGACAGCAGGGCGCACAGCGTTGCCGACGGCAGGGCTCGCCTTAATTGTGTCCAGTCGGTGGTCATCGGGAGGCCTCCGCGGCCATGAATCCCCATATCCCCGCCGTGATGGTCAGGACGATGGCCGAGGCCGTTGCCATGGCCCGGTGCTTCATCGCGCCGTTGCTGAGCCGCTGGCAGGCGAGGGCCGTGCTGGCCATGAGCCCGGCGTTCACGCCGGCGAAAGGTCCACCACATCAGCTCGATGCCCGATGGCATCCCCCTCGGGAGGTCCCCGGTGTTGGTCCCTAGGGCGATCGCGCCCCCGGCGGCGGTGGCCGCCAGGGAGATGATTGTGAGCAGTGCTGCGAGTTTCATGCGCGGATTTTATGCCCCGGTTTGTCCTCTGGCAACGCCATCCGCGTTTTACCCTCCGTGCGGAATCCGCGGTGACGTCATGCGGTTTGGGTTTCACCCCCAGCCCGGTGATGATGGGTCTTTGTTCCGGCGTTGCCGGTGTCCGCGACCCTCGAAGCATTTTTTCGTTCTGTGGGGCCTTCGGAGCAAAATTTCCGCATAATTTTCTTCGGAGCGTATTTTGGCGTCTTGGACGCTTCGACGTGAAATTCTCGCAAAATGTTCTTCGGAGCGATTCGAAGGCGTTTTTGTCGCCGGGTGTGCTCCGAAGCAAATTTTCGTCCAGTATCGCTTCGGAAGCGATGTTGTGTCCGGAAGGCTTCGAAGGTAATTTTGCGCTCTGGATGCCTTCGGCAGTGTTTTTGCGTCACTTAGCCTTCGGAGCGCATTTTGCTGCGATCACGCTTCGGCTGAACTTTGAACGCAGTAGGCGTTACGTGGGCCGTTTGGCGCGTTTCGCGGTGATTCCGCCATAAGAGTGTGCTGGATCTCTCCAGGGATTAGGAGGTCTCTGTCAGCGCGGTTGCAGGTCGCGCTCCTGTAGACGGTGCCAGCGGACGGTTTCGTCCGTCACCTCTTTCTGGGCTTCCGCGTCGTTTTCGACGCTGGCTATGACGGCGTGGGTTGTGAGTCCGGTGAACTGGTTCAGGTAGTCGGCGTTGCGCACGGCCCTTCCGGTGTCGCGTCGGTTTGCCCGGTAGGACGCCTCGACGACCACCATTCGAATGTGTCCATCGTCGTCGGTGGCTTCCATGACCAGGTCGGCGTTTTCGAAACTTTCCAACTCACTTGGCTCTATACTCTGCGCTGCTTCGCGGGGTGTGAGCTTGATGATGTCCGCTTGGTCCAAGCGGCGTGAGAAACTCAGCTGTAGTTCCCTACAGATCTGCGGTCCCTTGCGGATGGTGGCCTGGATGGCCCGGTCGCCCTTGGCGTCGGAGATTTGCCCGCTCAGGCCGTCGATGCGGCGCGTTATGGTTTCTTGCCCCCGTTCGATGGACTGCATCCGGCTGTCGCTCTGGATGTTGGTCCGGCGTTGCTCGAGGATGAACGCCTCAACGGTTTCAATGAAGTTTGAGAACCGCGCCGGCATGTCGAGCAGTTCGTCGGACAGCAGGCGCCGTCTGACGGCGTCCCGGAATTCGGGGTTGCGGTCCAACAGTTGCAGGAAGTGTTGTTCCTCTGGCGTGAAGCCGGTGGTCATCGGTCTCCTCCGCTGACGGTGGTGAACCTTGCACAGTGAATTAGTTTTAATTCTGGTTCATTGTACACAACCTTGTAATCCAGCGGCTCAGGTGTGCCTTTAATGGAGAGCGACTCTTCCATTCCTCTGTTTTCCCGTCAGACCTTGGCCTCGCACCAGCCATGCACTTGAAGCGTCTTCTCCGCGAGAGTCGCCCACCTTGTTCCGTCGGTGTCTCCATCCTCGCCTGTCTGGGCTTTGAACCAGTTGATCGTGTCGCGGTCTAGCAGCGAGGTGATTTACTCAGCACTCCCATCATCCGGTGGGTTGGATTCCCATTCCTGAATTTCCTCTCGGAGTTCTCGAAGTACGCTTCGTGAGGCATCCAGCTTTGCCGTGGTTATGGCCGGGTCCTCGCCGGGAATGCCTTGTGCCTCGTCGGTTTCCAATCTTTCCACCAGTTGGGAGAAAGTCCGCTCTCGTTCTTGGGTCACCCGGTACTGGGTTTCGTTCTCAATCATGGCAGTGTCCTCAAATCGGCGGCGACTATTCCTTTCAGGTGATCCTGTTAATCCCTATTGCTTCCCCGCAGTGCGGGCAGTCGTGCGACTTCCGGTACGTTCTTGCCAGATCGGAGTGGTCTGCGGCGAATGACTCTTCCCGCCCATGCCATACTCTGTCTCTCATCTCAAGCCTTGCTATGAACGGGGTCGTTCCCAGCAATGCGGCTGTGAGCATGCCGAACGAGACCCTGGCCATTGCCGCGGTATGTCCGCTGAGGAAACTGTTGAAGATCATATATCCGGCGTACGCCGCCGCGGCTAGTACAGCTACCACTCCGGCGATGTCCCCGGCCGTCGCCCGCCTCTTGGCTCTCCAGGCTGGACCTTTCCACTTCATCTTCATCCTCCTCCGCTTTGCTGGCTTGGCTGACATTGTAGTCATTCCATGATACCCGGTAAGGGCGCAGGCGGAGCTGAGTTCCGGGTTACCTGATGCCCAACTGGTTCAACGCCTCGGTCAGTTTCTTGGAGTCGCGCGGGAAGAGCAACTCTTCCGGGGCGTCGGGCCGTTCGATCGACTCGCCGCTGTAGTTCCAAGGCGCCTTGAGCGCCTTCTCGGCTTCGAAGGCCCGGAGCCTGATGTGCTTGACCGGTACGCCGCACCGGTTGCAGAGGTTCCGGTGGGTCAGCACCTCGCGCATGATTTCGCGGGCCGCGTGGGCGGGAGTCCGTCGGCGCGCGTTGTCGGCGTGGACCAGTAATGACTTTCCTTTGTGCGGGAAGTCGCCCAAGTCGAAATCGCACCTCACCAGCATGGCGGGTATTACGCTGGGTTCCAGGTCGGGGGCCTGGCCCCAGGTCTCGGAGCAGACTTCGTTGAGTTCTGCGAGTTGCTCCATGAGTTCGGCTCGGTATTGTTCCGGGGTCAGCAGTCGCGACTCGGTTTTCGTTGCCACTGTGATTCTCCTTTTCGTGATTGAGCTTCTTCTTTTCAATTTCGATAGGATCGCCAACGCGGTTGCGGGGATGGCTTTCTGACATCAGTGCGGGCTGCTGATGCCTTGGGGTGACCGCCGCGTCTGCGGGGATTGTGGAACTACAGCAAGACAGGGAGTATCTGGGGGCGATTGACCGCCGCGTGTGCGGGGATTGCAAAGAGTGCCAGCAGAGGCACAGGTCGTACGCGGGTTGACCGCCGCGCCTGCGGGGATAACGAAGGAGTGGTCGGTCACATGATGTGGGCGGTAGGTTCACCGCCGCGTACGCGGGGATGTTCTACGGAGTGTGATGGTGTATCCGCAGTTCCCGGGCCACCACCGCTTGGCGGGAATACTGCTCTCTGTCGTGAGGTTGGTCATAGTCTTCGGGGAAGACCGCCGCGATTGCGGGGGTGTTGAATTTTCTGGACCTGTCGGGTGGTCCTATCCGGGTGACCGCCGCTGTCGCAGGGATTGGTTCGAATCGGATACTGGGTTCCGGTGGAGCGCCGCCTTCTCATTTTATTTGAGATCCTTGACCAGTACGTTGCGGAGTCTCTCGGCCGCTTCCTTGAGGTCGCCTTGGTTGATCACATGTTTCCAGTGGCATGGTCCCTTCCGCGGCTCGCCCCAGCAGAAGATTGTGAACTTCTCAGTTTTCCCGTCGCGGTAGCGGGGCAGCTGGTTGCGGTGACCTTCCTCCTCGCACCTGGGCGCCGCCGCGACGCAGTCCCTCAGGGCCATCTCGTTGAGCAGGCGGTTGAGGTGCCTGCGGCATAGGGGTTTTCCGTTCACCCTCGCCACTGCGGGGGTCGGCTTGCTGGAGCTGTGGATGAAATCGCACGTGTTCATGCTCTGTCGCGTCGCCTCCTTTTTCGTTGGGCCGTGCTGTCAGGATTCACCGCCACAGTTGTGGGGATTGTTTCCGGCGTCTGAGCTCCGGTGGCCCGCAGATTGGGTCCACCGCCGCGCTTGCGGGGTTGCAGCACTTTATATGCAGGTGAGGTGTCCATGCTGGGATTACCGCCGCGCTTGCGGGGATAGCATGGCTGTTGCGATGGCCTCGGTCTCGGGCAGCGGTTCACCACCGCGTTGCGGGGATTGCTGGCATAGGAATCCCATTTTTGGCGTTGTGAAGGGTTCACCGCCGCTATCGCGGGGGGATCCATTTCATTGCCTGACTCCCTGTTTTGCTCAAGGTGTACCGCCGCTGCCGCGGGGAAGTTCGCCTCAGACGCCTCTGTGATGGAATAAGCCAGTGGCTCACCGCCGCCTTAGCGAGGATTGTTTCCAGCCTGGTTTTGTCAAACTGCCGGCACTCGGTCCACCGCCGCGACGAGCGGGGATGGGGGGATTCCTCCGACGTGAATAATCGCGTCCATGGCTCACCGCCGGGTTTCCGGGGGTGATCTGACGCCTCTCGGGGCAATCAGTGTATTGCGTGGGGCACCGCCGCGGTCGCGGGGCAGTTCGTTAGTTCATCTTTGTTCAGGATAACGCCTCGGGTCCACCGCCGCGCCTGCGGGGATAACAGGGTACGATGCCCTCTCGTGAAATAACCTGGAGGTTCACCGCCGCGTCAGCGGGGATATTGGCGCTCATCTGGTGAGCAGGGTCATTCGGGCAGGTTCACCGCCGCGTCTGCGGGGATAACGTCCCCGTTGCTCGCTATCGTCGGTGGCGGCATGGTTCACCGCCGCGTCTGCGGGGATAATGCTAAGAGGACGGAGGAAACCGGGAAACGAATCGGTTCACCGCCGCGTCTGCGGGGATAACCGCTCAGGCTTCTCGCAAATCCGTCGAATGTCGGGTTCACCGCCGCGTCTGCGGAGATAACGCCGGGTCCTTGCCCAGAATGATCATCCCCTGAGGTTCACCGCCGCGTCTGCGGGGATAACAAGCCCGTCGGGATCCTTGGTGAGGACCTTCACGGTTCACCGCCGCGTCTGCGGGGATAACCCTTCGTCTGTGATGAATTGTATTCCATGTCCTAGCCGGTCAGGGGCGGATTCCGAAGGAGTCTTTGCTTATGCTGGCCTTGGTGTCCACCGCCTGTGATATCCACTCCGGGGTCTCCGGGTGATTCTTCGCGAGTTCTTTCAGGTCGTGCATTGGGATGCTCTTTTGCAGAATTTTGAGTCCGGCCTGAGCTCCGGCTGGTCCTAGCCATGCCAGCGCCCGTAGGGCGTCTCCGGCCTTGCTGCCGGGTCCTGCCAGTTCCCAGCCTGAGGCATGGCGCAGTTCCACGATGAGTTTGCCGAATTCCAGCCTTCGGCTAGGCCCTGATGTCAGGTAGACAGGTCTGACCGGGACCTGGGTAGTCAGGCCCAGACTGTTGGCAGCGGCGCCTCCGCAGGGGACGATGGTCTCGTTCCACAGCCTGGCAAGGTGGGGGATGACGTCCTCGAAGGCGGGCAGGCAGTCGCCGAACCGTGTGTGGAGCGTCCTGACGTATACGCCCTCGTGGATCTGGCTCAGTATGCCTTGGCGCGCCAGTCCGGCCAGGGTCTTTCCTGCCGCCTCCGGCTGGGCGATGCGACTGAGGGTTTCCGGTGTGAAGGGGGTCCCCTCCGGCTGGGAGTTGATGTGGCGCAAGATCATCTCTTCCATGGTGACCTCCTTCTCCGGCCGCCGCGGTTGCGGGGATAGCGCGTCCGCGCTTGGATCATCAATAAAACAGGTGGGTTCACCGCCGCTTCAGCGGGGCTTGCAAGGACTGGACTGTCCCGGTCAGCCGCAAATGTGGCGCACCGCCGCTCCTGCGGGGATAACAGGTGTAGGCCCGGTAGCCGGTATTGTCATCAGGGTTCACCACCGCGTGGCGGGGATTGCCGGATGCGTGACGCTGAGTGACCAGAGACGATAGGTCGGCCACCGCGTGTACAGGGCCATCCCGGATACCTCCGTGATCCTTTGACGGCCCTTGTCAGTCGTTTACCCGCCTTCTTCTCTATTGAGTTGGCGGTATATCTTGGTCTGGTAAGGACATCTCCTGATCCTTGAGATGGGACATGTGGCTCTGCCGTCGGCGACTCTTTCGTTGCGGCGTTCGCCTTGCGGTCCGGGTTGCCGGGGTCCCGTCGTTGCGCTGGGCCAGGTTCTTGGCTATGGTGACCGCTGCATAGAATGGCATGGATAGTACTCCCGCCACCATCAGCACCAGGGACGCTGCGGCTGTTACCGCAATCAGCCCGACCATCATCGCCAGTGCCAGTGCGGTCCAAGCTGCCTCATTGATGTCAAGGTTCAACTTCTTTCGCTTCGTGGTCAAGCGGTTTCCTCCTGTGTTGTTTCTCCTCTACGCTCCGCCGCTTCTGCGGGGTTGCCACCTTTCGGGGGTGCCAACTGTTGCCACGCTAGTAGATTTTCGTATGTTGAGGTTGCTCACGGTTACGTCGCGGTTTCTTCCTATTGGGTTTGATTCTACTGGTATGTCGAGCGTATTTACGCTAATATGTTCTTATGGCCTCTGCCAAGAGAAAGAAGAATCGGTCTGGCTCCGCCCAGGTGGGTGAGTGGCGGTTCACCTATCAGGATCGCATCCGTTCCTTCTGTGGTGTTGACCCTGTCAAGGGTGATGCCGCTTTGTTGGACTATGCCGAGCTCTTCGGCCGCGTTGAGCGCGATCTGTTCTCCCGCTTCTGCGCTGGTGTTTCCCTCACCTCTTTGAAGAAAGAGTATCTCATCAGGTACCGGATACCGGCTCGGATGTTCAACTCGCTCCGGGTATCTCTGGAGGGAAAGATCTCTGCGGTTCGCGAGAGCATGGACCGCCATATTGAGAGCCTTAAAACCCGCATCAAGCGTGCCGAAGTGCAGATTGCCGCGGCCGTTGAGCGGGGCAATCTCAATGCGGCGCATCAGAAGAAGCGGAGATTGGCCAATCTGGTTGGCCGCTTGGCCGCTGTTCTTTTCGACAAGGCCTCGGGCCGGGTGAGGCTGTGCTTCGGATCCAAGAAGTTGTGGCGCAAGCAGTATTGCCTGGAGGCCAACGGCTACGCCAGCCATGACGAGTGGCTTGTCGATTGGCGGGATGCCCGGAGCGATGAGTTCTTCGTCTTGGGGAGCAAGGATGAGACTTCTGGTTGCCAGTTGTGCGTGGCCACGGTCCAGGATGATGGCCGCATCACCCTGAGGCTCCGGTTGCCGGACCATCTTGGTGCGAAGCACGGCAAGTATCTGGTGATGGAGGATCTCCATTTCCACAACGGTCACGCGCAGGTGCTGGCGGCTCTCCAAAGTGAGGAGGGCCAGGCCATCTCCTACCGCTTCAAGCGGGATAAGAAGGGCTGGCGGGTGTTTGCCTCTGTGAAGCCCCAGCCAGTGCCCGTTGTTACCACCCGGCGCCTTGGCGCCGTCGGTGTAGACGTCAATACTGATCACCTGGCGGTGAGCGAGACCGATTATTCGGGCAACTGGCTCAGGTCCCTGACCGTGCCGTTGGTGACCTATGGGAAGTCCAATAAGCAGGCTGAGGCGCTCATCGGTGACGCCGTGGCTGAGGTGGTCGCCCTCGCCCGTGCGGCGGGCAAGCCGCTGGTGATTGAGAATCTGGACTTCTCCAAGAAGAGAGATCAGCTTGAGGGTGAGTATCCGGGCCGCAGCCGGATGCTATCGTCCTTCGCCTATGGAAAGATAAAGACTCATTTCCTCTCCCGGGGTTACCGCGAGGGAGTGGAAGTGACTGAGGTCAACCCGGCCTTTTCCAGCGTGATGGGCCGGGTTTTGTTCATGGAACGATACGGGCTCAGCGTCGATCAGGCAGCGGCCTTGGTGCTGGCCCGCCGTTTACTCAACTGTTCCGAGGGCGTCCCGGACCATGGGCTTTGTCCCGATGGTTACGGCGGTCATGTCGCCTTCCGCGCACCCGCTCCTGGGAGGAAGCGCGTGAAGCACGTATGGACGTTGTGGGGAATGCTTTTGGGCAGGTTGAGACCGGCTCTTGCAGAGCGACACCGGCGAGTTGCGCCCAGGTTGTACTTTGGCTAACACGGGGGTGGCTCCTCCGGTCCGGGCTGGTCCTCAGGATGAGAGTAGTCTTGGCTGTGAGCCGATCGGTGTCTCTGGGTGGGAATCCCGGACGGAGTCGCCTTATGCTGTTGGGGCGGCGAGTGAGCAACTTCGGCTGTTCGCTTGAAACTGGTTGACGATAGTCCTGTTACTAAAATCAACCATTTTTACAACGGTTGCCTCAGCCGCCTCTGTGATGGAATACGCCAGTGGCACACCGCCGCTGCCGCGGGGATAGGCCGTCGGACGCTGTTGGTTTGAGGGAATCGCGGGGTTGACCGCCGCACCTGCGGGGGTTGCCAGCATTATCAGGCTGGCTGTCTGCTCAACGAGGGTTGACCGCCACGCCTGCGGGGATGGTTGCTTGTAGCGCGACATGAGAAGGGAACTTCCCGGTTCACCGCCGCGTCGGCGGAGGTTGTCAGTGTCGCAGACCTTTGGTGAGCGGCTGGCAAGGGTCACCGCCGCCTTAGCGAGGATTGTTTCCAGCCTGGTTTTGCCAAACTGCTGGCACTCGGTCCACCGCCGCGACGAGCGGGGATGGGGGATTCCTCCGACGTGAATAATCGCGTCCATGGCTTACCGCCGGGTTTCCGGGGGTGATCTGACGCCCCTCGGGGCAATCAGTGTATTGCGTGGGGCACCGCCGCGGTCGCGGGGCAGTTCATTAGTTCATCTTTGTTCAGGATAACGCCTCGGATTCACCGCCGCGCCTGCGGCGGTTGCACCTGCCCGGCAGACTTCGCTGTGAGCGTGAGGGATTCACCGCCGCGTCAGCGGGGTTGCGCAGCATCGTCAGGGACCGTTTTGGGACGACCGGGTTGACCGCCGCACCTACGGGGATAGTGTTACCGGAAGCAGTGGGCTGGTCCTTGGTTCAGGTTGACCGCCGCTTCAGCGGGGATTGGTTCCAGGAGAATCAGCGCCTTCACGGTGAGGTTGGGTGACCGCCGCGCTTGCGGGGACTGCTCACCGCCACTGGCTTGCTTGAGGAAGCCATTGGGCCCACCGCCGCGTCAGCGGGGATAACACGTACGATGCCCTCTCAATAAACAGCCTCGAGGTTCACCGCCGCGTCTGCGGGGATGTCTGGGTCGGGGTGTTGAACTGTATCCAGTGGTAAGGTTCACCTCCACGTCAGCGGGGATAACGAGGGTAGTTGGGCTCGAGGCGGGTCCGGCCGAGGTTCACCGCCGCGTCTGCGGGGATAGCACATGCCCGCACGAACTTTTGGCCTCAAACCCAGGTTCACCGCCGCGTCTGCGGGGATAGCGGCGCTCATCTGGTGAGCAGGGTCATACGGGCAGGTTCACCGCCGCGTCTGCGGGGATAACTCCTCTCTCCAGCCCCTCTCGCTCAGCGTATGCGATTCACCTCCGCGTCAGCGGGGATAATGTGATGGTGCACCGGTCCACGCTGCCATGTTTGGATTCACCGCCGCGCCTGCGGGGATAACGTCCCTGTTGCTCGCTATCGTCGGTGGCGGCATGGTTCACCGCCGCGTCTGCGGGGATAACCGCACGGTATGTGGTTTCGTCGGTTTCGTTTGCGGTTCACCGCCGCGTCCGCGGGGATAACACCCTCATCATAGCCGGTAAGCCAGGCCACATAGGTTCACCGCCACGTCTGCGGGGATAACCCTTCGTCTGTGATCAATTGCATTCCATCTCCTGGTCGGTCAGGGGCGGAGTCCGAAGGAGTCTTGGCACACTATGCCCCTGGCGTCCACTCCCTGTGATATCCACTCCGGGGTCTCCGGGTGATTCTTCGCGAGTTCTCTCAGGTCGTGCATTGCGATGCTCTTTTGCAGAATTTTGAGTCCGGCCTGAGCCCCGGCTGGTCCCAGCCATGTTAGTGCCCGCAGGGCGTCTCCGGCCTTGTTGCCGGGCCCGGCCAGTTCCCAGCTTGGTGCATGGCGCAGTTCCACGATGAGTTTGCCGAATTCCAGTCTTCGGCTGGGTCCTGATGTCAGGTAGACAGGTCTGACCGGGACTTGGGTGGTCAGGCCCAGGCTGTTGGCAGCGGCGCCTCCGCAGGGGACGATGGTCTCGTTCCACAGCCTGGCAAGGTGGGGGATGACGTCCTCGAAGGCGGGCAGGCAGTCGCCGAACCGGGTGTGGAGCGTCCTGACGTATACGCCCTCGTGGATCTGGCTCAGTATGCCTTGGCGCGTCAGCTCGGCCAGGGCCTTCCCTGCCGCCTCCGGCTGGGCGATGTGGCTGAAGGTTTCCGGTGTGAAGGGGGTCCCCTCTGGCTGGGAGTTGATGTGGCGCAAGATCATCTCTTCCATGCTGACCTCCTTCTCCGGCCGCCGCGGTTGCGGGGTATGGTGTCTCCTTGAGCCACTCGCTCAAGTCTTCCATGGGTTCACCGCCGGGTTTCCGGGGGATGGTGTGACGCCTCTCGGGGCTGCCAGTTTGTTGTTCGGTGCGCCGCCGTAGCGGGGATCGGCCATCACTCTGTGAACCCATGAGAGTCCGGCTGGTTCACCGCCGCGTCCGCGGGGATGGGCTTTGCTCTGGTGAACCTGCTGGTGTTTTGCGCCGGTTCACCGCCGCGTCTGCGGGGATTGGACCTCCGGTGATTCTCACTCACCGTAGCACGCAGATTCACCGCCGCACCTGCGGGGATCGCGCGGAGTGGGGGATTCCTGCCAGTGGCTACACCGATTCACCACCGCGCCTGCGGGGATTGTCTGAGCCGCACTGTGGGCATTCGTTCGCAATCGGATTCACCGCCGCGTCTGCGAGGATTGCGCGTCCTCGCTGAAGAGTTGGCACGCTTGCGAGGATTCACCACCGCGTCTGCGGGGATTGCAAGTCTCCGACCATGACGACTCGGTCAAAGATGGATTCACCACCGCGTCTGCGGGGATTGCGGGTACAGACCGCTCTCCTACAGTCCAAAGGAGGGTTCACCACCGCGTCTGCGGGGATTGCACGAGTACCCGTGCTGGCCGCCCCATCAGGTCGGATTCACCACCGCGTCTGCGGGGGTTGCCAGTTTATGAGCGAGCTGTTCGTGCTCCCGGAGGATTCACCACAGCGTCTACGGGGGTTGCCCTTCTTCCATGATGAATTGTATTCCTGCTCTTGGCCGGTCAGGATTGTGGGCCGAAGGTGTCCTTGCCGCATGGCGGCGCGGGCTTCGGCCTCCATGTGGGACCGGGCCTCGTGTTCGAGGTAGGCCTGGGCCTCGTACTGTTGGAAGGCGGTGAAGCATTCGTCGTGGACGTCGCAGTCGGCGTCGGCTTCGGCGGTCGTCAGGGTATGGTAGCAGAGGGGGCAGGTGGCGGGCCGGTTGCCGCCGCGTGAGCGGGGGTGTCAGTGTCCTGCGAAGGGGCGCTGCATACGTCTATGGCCGACCGCCGCTTTTGCGGGGATGTCGGGCTCAGGCCGCCGCTGTCGCGGACTTGGCGGGCAGTTGTCGCGTGTACTGTGGGGAGTGTAGGGGAAGGGCGGCGGGCCAGGATTTCGCGAAAATCGCGCTGATGCCCTCTGGGGCCGTTTTCCGGCCTTTCGGAGTGCTTGGGATACCTGCGGAGGGACAGAAGGGCCGCTCCGGGGCGCTGTGAGCCTGGAGAGAGGATTTTTCGCCGGGGATAGGCGGGGTCTCGGGGTTGGTTTCGGAACGGGAGAGGCCCGGCCGCAACGCCGGGCCTCTTTTGACGGCTTCAGGTGCGGAGCGGCGCTACTTCTTTCCGCCAGCATCGTCGCCGTCCTCGGGTTCGGGGACGAAGATCACGCCGACGGCCCTTTGCCGTTCCTTCCAGGCCTCTATTTTCTTGGCGGCGATTTCGAGCCCTTGTTGGTAGCCCATCTCGTAGCCTATTTTGAAGCCTATTTCGTAACCCTTCTCGTACTGGGCGTCCAGCAGGGGCTTCATGAGTTTTTCCAGCAGCGGCATTGCGCTATTTCTCTGAAGCGGTCAGCTCCGGGCCGCCTTCCGTCCCGTCCTCCGGGTCGGGGACTAAGACCACTCCGGCGGCTTCCTGCCGCGCCTTCCAGGCTTCGTACTCGGCGGAGGCATTGGCCGCTCCTATTTCGTAACCCTTCTCGAACTGGGCGTCCAGCAGGGGCTTCAAGAGTTTCTCTTTGAGCGACATGATAAATACACCTCCGGCGTATGACGCCAGCATCGCCGCTGCGGTCAATTCTAACTCCCAATTGGCCGTTTGCGCCAACAATGAACCCAGTTTTCCATGCAGGACCGGCACCGTCAGGCCGGTGCGCCGGAACAGAATTCCCATGCCCACCACCAGTGCCGACGGCTTGCTGAGCGTTCCCGCCAGCCTCCCGATTCTTGAATCTCCGGGATTGGCGCGGGCGGCCTCGCTGATTATCAGGGTTATTTTCAAGTGGCCGT
This sequence comes from Dehalococcoidia bacterium, assembly GCA_965204805.1. Lineage (GTDB taxonomy): Bacteria > Chloroflexota > Dehalococcoidia > Lucifugimonadales > UBA3495 > VXOI01. The sequence continues at coordinate 100,346 of CBDBFI010000001.1, read as the reverse complement.
CTCCTTTGCAAGCTGAACCTCTTCCGCCTCGTGTTGCTTGAAGGCGGTCTCGCAGCCGTGGTGGAAGCCCGGCCGGCAGGCGCCCTCCATGTGGATGAACAGCTCCGGCAGCCTCCGGCAGCCGGGATCGTTGAATTCCAGTATCGCTTCGGCTTCGGCGGGCATCCGCTTGACGTCCACTTTTGCCTGCCGGACTTTCTCCCGGTGCATGGCGGCTTGCTCATGCCGGTTCTCCTTCGCGCTCCATCCGGCGGATATATGGCCGGGGCTTGATGTCGCTGGCCCAGCCTGTCGGGTGTGTGATGTGCAGAGGCCTGTGGGCCGAAAGCAAAAGGGCCCGGATAATGTCCGGGCCCTTTTGGGATTCCGCAGCGTGCTGCCGGTTTCAGGCGGTGGATGGCGCCGGTGTTACCTCGTCCGGCACGGCCCTCGGATGGTAGCCCGTTTCGGGCAGCCGGCCGGTTCCGGCCAGCGGGTCTGTCTGCCTCTGTATATTCACTTCACCGCAGCTGCCCTGCACCGTCATCACGTGCCATTCCTCCTCGCCTCTCCCGGTCATGAGGTCTCTCAGGTCCATCCGCCTTTCCCGGAACGCTTCCAGGGATTCCCGGCTGACTGGGACCGCCCCCGCCCGGCGCGCACAGTTGAGGCAATACTTGCATTTTTCACCACAAAGCTCGGGCGTTGTGGAGGAACACGCCCGGCCATGGTCCCGTTGATCACGGCAGATCCGCTTGGCGCCGCGTCCAATCCGTCGTGAGACGCCATCAACGATGCCCCTCACGCCGCTCATTGGAACGGCGCGCCAGGGGGTTGCTTCTGCCGTTGATCAACCGGCGGCCCCGCTGGCCGGGGACGGCTGGCGCCGCCGTGCGTTCACCCCGCGATGCCCGTCACCCGGCAGGCTCCTCCGCTCCTGGAGGCCGGAGCAGTATCTCAAGGGCGAAGGACCTGCGCTGAGCCGGGCCGGCGGCCAGGAAGGCGTTGATCGCTCCGGCGGCGCGTTCCACCCATGCCTGGGCCTGGGCGGCGGTGAAGGTCGCCGCAGGGTCCTCATCGGCCAGCAGACGCTGGCGGTGCAGGTCGAGGAAGACGGCGGCGAAGTCCCGGATGGCCTGGGGATAGCCGGAGTAGTCGCCCTGCAACCGCTGGTCCGAGCAGTCGCCGCCCAGGGCGTTGTAGGCGCGCGACCACTCCGGGCGGCTGCGTTCCGCCTCCGAGCCGCCGACCAGCAGGTCCGCGTTGCTGAGGGCCAGGGCGTGATAGGCGGCCAGATAGGCGGAGCTGACGGCGCTGCGAAGGAGTATCGGGTGCAGGTCATCGGAAGGCGGGCTTGCCGCCAAGTTTTGGGCCATGGCGATGATGTCCTGCCATTGCATGGGCGGACCTCCGGGGCATTGGATTTGAGATAGGGCCGGATAGCCGGTGGCCGGCGGGCCTGGATGTTCCGCTTGGCGCGCCCTCGGCTAGGGGTTCCGGTCGTCCTGGGCCCGGTATCCGGCCAGTTTCTTCAGGAGTCACACGGCAGGGCTGATGGCGTATCGCGCGAAAAAGACCACGGAGAGGGCCAGCATCAACCAGTTGCCCGCGGAACCGGGGGCCGGGGTGAAGGCGCCGCAGCCTCTGGCGATGAGCAGGATGCCCAGGGTCACGAGCAGCCAGTCGGAGAGCTCCTTGGCCGCGGCCGTGGCCCGGTATTTCGGAGTGCCGCGCTCGGGCGGGGAAAGCCAGCGGCGCAGAATTTTCTTCAATGTCGTCTCACGCTCCTGGGGCGGCGGTCAGTGGGCCGGTCATCCCCGCTCCGGCGCCGGCTTTCTCCCCGCGCCCTGTCCTGGATGATGACCGGGATGGTGACCGGTCAGGATCAGGCAGCCGGTCTCATGCCGGCGGGCCGCTGACCGGCGAATGGCCCGGGCATGGTTTCCGGCCATGCCCGGGCGGCGAATTGGCCTACTGGCCCTGGACGGTGATCAGCGAAGGATCGTCGCCCACGCTGCCGTTGACCACGGTGACGTAGATGTTGACGGTGTCCACCTGCTGGAAGATGAGGGCCCCGGCCCGTCCGTTGAGAGGCTGGGTCTCCCCGTCCGGTGCCGGCGTCTCCGCGGCGGGAGCGCGGCTCAGGGCCTCCACCTCGCGCTGGATAAACCGGCGGCTGAGGTGAGCCTGCACCTCCTCCGCCTTGGGGAGATTCGCCAGCCGCTGGGCCAGGCCGGCCTGGCCGAAGAACAGCCGCACGCTGCTGCCGCCGGTCTCGTCCAGGATGTCCTCGCCCTGGTCCTCGTCCATGTCCGGGAACCAGGCCACGGCAATGACGTAGGCGCCGATTTCCAGCTTCCGCTTGAGCTCCGCGCGGACGGCCTTTGCCGCCTGCCAGGCCCGCTCCAGGGGATTGTCCAAGGGCAACCTGGCGCCGTCCGCCTGGGGCCGGAACCACTGGCCGTCTTCGACGGTGTAGCGGCCCTCCATGATGGTGACGGCGAAGCGCCCGACCTCCTCGATGAAGGCGACGCAGTCCGGCGCGGGCTGGCCGTCGGCCACCTTGGGATGGAACAGGACCTGGCCGTCCTGGGGACTGGCCTCGAACTGCCGACGGGCCTCCAGCCCGGCCGGGGTCAGGTGATCGTTGTTGTTGCAGTCGTCATATACGACGTTCATGGTTAATATGACCTCTTTTGAGATTTGGCGTGGCTGCTTGCGCCATTGCCCCAGATATGGAACGGGCCAACCTGGGACCTCTCCCGGGCCGGCCCGTCGCATCAGGGCCCCGGCGAAGCCGGTCTGTCCTGCGGTCAGGGGTTTGCCCCCGCGGGTTCGCGGCTGCCGCTGACCCGCCCGCATGGCGGCAGGCTGGAAGGGGCGGACCCCGGGTTTTCGCATTGACTTCCGTAATGGCGCGCATGGCGCGGTTCACCTCCCAGTGCTGGCTGTGTGGCTGATTTGCGGCGGCAGGCATATCGCTGCCAGGATGATCATGCCCGGATGTTGATGCCCGGATGTTGATGCCCGGATGGTCATGGCCGGCATGGTCAGGGCCGGCGCTGCTCCCGCCCCACGGACCGCGCACTGTTGGCCGACGATGCGGCCCGGCCCAGCCACACGTCGAGGCGCTTCAGGGATGGGGCGGCCTGGACCGGCCCCGGAGAGGGTTCCGTTTCGCAGGCTTGCTCCGCTGGCCGGAACCGCTGCCGGGCCAGCGTCCGGCGGTCCATGCTGTCCCAGCGGGGCAGGCGTTCCCAGGCGTCCTCCAGGCTGGGATGGACCGGACCGCCCGAGGTCAGCGCCAGCAGGCCCCTGGGCCTGGAGAAGGCCACATAGCGCTGGCGGGCGTGGTCGAAGTCCTCGATGCGGCCGGGGGGTTCGAAGGGAGGTCGCAGGCAGTAGGGCCGGAGTTCACGGCCCACCGGGTCCGCATCGAAACTGCAATAATCCAGGGAGCCCACGATCACCACGTCCCACTCCCGCCCCTTGGCCTGGTGAATGGTGGTTACGGTGAGCGCCCGGCGGCTGTCGGCGGTGCGGCGCTCCCAGGAGCCGGAGGGCCTGCGGTTCACGGGTATTCCCGCCCGCTCCAGGGCGTCCAGGCAGTCGGCGGCGGCCTGGCCCCGGACCGAGTGCAGGAGCAATGCCGCCTGGCCGTATTCGGCGATGACCCGCTGCCGCTTCAGAAATCCCAGCAGCTCCGCCAGCTGGGCCATCTCCTCGCTGGCATTGCCTCCCTCCACGCGGATGACCGCCGGGTAGTCCTGGCACCGGTGGGCGGCATGAGACCTGATGGACTTGGGGTACCGGAAGGACCGGCCCTGGGGTCCGGGGTTGGACCAGTCGGCGGCGGTAGCCATCCAGCGGCGGTAGAAATCCACGATGGCGGGATGGCTGCGGTGGTTGACGTTGAGCTCCACGGTGTGACAGTTGGAGAAGTGGCCGGGGAACTCCAGCAGGTTCCGCGCGCTGGCGCCGCGGAAGCGGTAGATGCTCTGGTCGTCGTCTCCCACCACGCAGATGTTGCCGTGGCGGCGGCACAGGCGCAGCAGGATGCGCTCCTGGGCGTGGGAGGTGTCCTGGTACTCATCGCAGATCAGGTACCTGATGCCGGCGGAGATGATGTCTGCGGTCCGGGCGTCCTCCAGGAGCTCGGCGGCCCACCGCAGCAGGTGATCGAAGTCCGCGCAGCCCTCCTCTTGGAGCAGGTCGCGGTAGCGGCGGTAGGAACGGCCCAGGGCGGCGTGGAAGGGGTCCTCCGAATCAATCAGTTTCCTGGGATCAGTCAGCTCGTCGCAGAGCCGCTCGAAGAACTTGAGGCCGTAGCGGATCACCAGGCGCGGTTCGCGCCAGCGCCAGCCCGACCGCTCCAGGGCATGCAGGTCGGGGCCGAAGACGTCATCGAAGCGGCGGGACAGGAAACGCCACTGCTCATCTTCGTCCAGCACCGCGAGGTCCGTCCGGCGGTCGCCGCGGCGGCTGTGGGAGAGCAGGATGCGGCGGCACAGGCCGTGGATGGTGCTGGTGCGCACCTGGGAGAGGTCTCCGGGGCAGCCGGCGGCGGTGGCCAGGGCGGTGAAACGCTGCCGCAGTTCCCGGGCTGCGGGCCTGGAATAGGTGCACAGCACCAGTTCCTCCGGCTGGGCCAGCCCGCGGAGCAGGATGTTGGCGCCCCGCAGGGCCACGGCCAGTGTCTTGCCGGTGCCGGGCCCGGCGATGCCCATGGTGGGCCCGTCCGGGTGGCCGATCAGCTCCAGCTGTCCCCGGTCCAGGCCGGGATGCAGCCGCAGTATGGCGGGGGCCACGCCCGCCGGGTGGTTCATGTTCATGTCGGTTCTCGCATGGGTTGATCTGTCTGCCTCGGGGAAACCATCATCATCGGGGGCGTGCATCGCTCCGCTTTCGGGGCCTTTCCGGGCCGGTGATGATCCCCCGCCGGAAGCGCGCCTCTCGGGCTCGAACGTGGATGAGCGCCACTCCTGACGGTGTTGGGGATCTGGCGGCTGGCCTGCCGGTCTTTGCTCCGGCCTCTTCCTCTGGCGCCTCAGGCAGATGGATCAGGCCGTCGGTGACGGCGCTGACCTCCCGTGAGATGCGGTCCATGGACAGCGTGGCTGACACTCCGCGGCCTCGTGCGATGGCGCACAGGTCTGCCACCAGATCGTTGGTGCGCCAGACCAGGCGGACTCCCTTGCGGCGGGCAAGGCCCTCGATGGCCGGATCGGGCTCCATGTCGCAGAAGGCCAGCACCGGGATGACGTAGGGGTTGTAGGGCGTGGCGGCAAGCTCCTCGATATCGTCGTGCAGTTCCAGGGCAGCCAGCCAGGCCTCTTCCAGAGGGGAGGTCCCGATGGGAGTCAGGCCGTCCCCGGTTTTCAGGAACCACTCGCCATCGGTGAGCAGGTAGCGGCCGCCCTTCACCTGCAGGGCGAAGCGGCCCAGGCCGACGATCCACACGGCGAAGTCCAGCTCGATGCCCCTGTAGCCCCTGCGCCACTCGTAAAAGGCGAAGCCCTGGCGGTTGCTGTTGGCCAGGGCTTCAAAGATCCGGCGTTCCGCGCGCCGCTTCGGCATATTGCGGCGGGTGGCAGGAAATTCTCTCGGGTACATCAGCATGGTCGGAGGGCTCCTTTTCACAGTCTCCGCGAGGCTGGATTACTGGAATGGACTTGATTCTGGGGGAAGCTCATCAGTGCTGGTCGCGGCCATGGTTGCCTTGGACCATTGCCTGAAGAATGGAACGAAAGCCGCTGAGCTCACGGGTGTTTGTTTCTGGTTGGCGTCTTTCCTTCATTCCTCGAGAGATGCCACTGCTCCTGATGAGGGGCGGGGTCAATGCGTCAGGCGCCTGCGGCCGGGGGGATTGGAGCCGGAGGTCCGGGGGACGCCCGCCGGGGTCTGCGCTGTCGCCACTGGACTCGGGTGGGTCATCCTGGGTGACTTCGTCCATCATTCAGTCCAGATGCAGCCTGGACCCGGCGCCATGCCGGTGTTGCCGCGCCGATGGCGTTTTCAGTCGGGCAGTTCGTTCAGGAACTCGCGGAGCACTTTCCTGGCCGCGTCCTTTCTTTCTTCAAAGTTCACGCTCCGGGAGTCCTCCTTTCTCTGTTGGCTCAGCAGCCGCTGGCACAGAAAGTTCAGTGCGGCGTCGGGGGTGACGAACTGCAATCCTATCGGAGCAATGCCGTCGTCCTTCAGTCGGCTGGAGTAGGTGGTATAGGTGTAGGGTTCCTGGGGATCCCAGTCCACGCTGACGCCGATCCATCCCACCTGGTTGCGGTGGGTCACCTTCACCACCGAGTCGTTGACGGGTTCCAGGATGAACTCCGCAGCCCCATTGTTGTAGTGCCTCAGGCTCATCTTGGCGGTGCCGGGCTGGGGCGGGGAGAGCAACCGGTGCAGAATTTTCCTCAATTCAGTCTCACGCTCCTGAGGCGGCGGTCAGACGAGGGAGCCACCGGCCCGGCGAAGTCTGACCGCTCACCGGTCTGTATCTGTATCCGAAGAGGGTTTGGGCCGATGCCGTCCCGCGGTCGTTGAGGGATGTGGGATTGAACCGGCAGGGATCCAGGCGCTCAACAGCGTTCTGGAATATCACCCTCACATCGCCCGGCCGCCGGGATTGGGGGAGTGAGTGAACGCCACACCAACACTGCGCCTTATCGCCGCCTGCCACAGGGACGGACCCGGCGCCATGCCGGTGTTGCGCCGTCCCCGTCCGCTTCGGGGTGGCCGTCCATCAGTTCTCCTTCGCCGGCACGTTGCTGGCGCTGTTGACGGCGGCGTCCCGGTCCCAGTGGTTGACCTGCCCCGTGCCGGGGCAGGCGTGTTCCGTGGCCTTCATGTCCAGCCCAGCCCAGCCGGCGCATGGGGGAATTCGCAGGGTACTTGGATCATGATACGGTTCAGCACCGGGGATTTCGGTGACGCTGAAGGTTTTTCTGCTGACGGCGATGGGTAGGGCCACGGCCCCCACCGGTATTGCCACAGCGAAGTGGCCGGTACGGCAGTACTCGCGGCTGGGGAGAAAACGGCGGAAAGGCGGGGCGCAGCCGGGCGCCAATACAATAAGGCCCGCCCTGGGAACGGGCGGGCCGATGCGGCCTACGTTATCGGAAGCATCCGCCTGCTGCCATTTGCAGCAGGCGCTGCAGTAGTAGTGGCTTCCCCTTGTGGCGGGGCTACTGGCTCGGGAGTTTTATATCGCCGAGTCTTCTACCCTTATCGGGCTTGTCGCGAGCGCCTCCGGAACGGCGAATATTCGCCGCATTTCCGTCCACATGGCAGGAACGCCCTTGCCCGGCGGCCTAGAGTCCACCTCGTGGGCAGGAGCAACCGTGCGGGCGGCCTAAGGTCCACCCTGTGTCCACCCTGCGGATTGCCTTCAGAGAAGTTCATGGCTGCTCGCGCTACACAATCATCATATCCGCATCCTGGCCAGCCCTCAAGCGGGATCCGAATCTCCGGCGCGGCGGCTGCCGATGATCCGGAGCGGGTAGCCGGGCCAGGAGTGTCTGGATCTCAATTTCTGTCCAGGTTTGTCCAAGTGGTTGTCGTGCCTCCTGATACAGTCCCCTGCCGGGCCCGGGGCGCTGATTCAGGGCGCGCCTCCGCAGGAGACCCGGCGGGTTGGCTGCTGGCCGGAGCGGGTCCGGGGCTACGCGTCCGGGTCCAGGCCCGCCTGCCTGAGCCTTTCCCTGAGCCGCTGGTTTTCCACCCTGAGCTGGCTGACCCGCTCGGATTCCTCCGGTTGCCCGGGTTGCTGGTTGCCGTTCCTGAGCTGCCTGACCCGTTCGACCTCCTCCTCCAGTTGCACGATTCGTTCGGCTTCCTCCCTGAGTTGCCTGACCCGCTCGTTCTCTTCCTGGAGGGCCCTGTCCCGCTCCTCCTGTTCCAGGACGCGCTTGTACCACTCGGGCCGGGTTCTGGGTTCGAGCCATCTGAAAAGGAGACCCAGCATGGTCATACCTCCGAAGCTGATGTGGCGGTTTACCGTGAGCGGCGGGGCCGCCGGGAGTGCGGCGCCGGGAAGCCCGGCGCTGTCTCAGCGCCCCCTGCACTGCCTGGACGGCATTATCCCCCTCTCTGCATTGTAGCCGTGTCCCGGTGGCGGCAGAGAGGACATGCTACCGGCATGGCCGCCCGCACTGCGGGGAGAGCGCCGGTTCAGATGATGCCGCGGTCCTGGCCAATCCGCAGATGCAGGCGGCCGGGGTGGCCGGTTTCGAGTAACTGGCGGCGTTGACCGGCGCCGGTCAGGGGTCAGGCAGCGAACGCCGTTCCCCGGCGCCAACGGTTTTCAAGACCGTAATGGCGCTCTCCGCCCGCTGCATCAGCCGCGCCACTTCCGGCGGCAGGCAGCGCGTACCGGGACGTTCCATGGCCCGGTCCCGGTGCTCCTGCCCAGTGCTACTGGAGGATGGCGAAGGCGGCGCCGAAGTCGTTCACCGGCTGGGACCCGAGGGGCCGGCGCTGCCGGAACCGCGGCGCGATTTGAATGGCTCATTTCCAGCCCAGCATTGACAGGGCGAAGCCTACAGCTCTCGCCCCGGAAGTTCGGCGCGTGGCTGGGATGCGGCAGCCGGTCAGGGGTCGCCGAGGCGGCCACCGTGCCGCCCGGAAGCTCCCCCCACTTGCCGGATCCCTTGTTGGAAGTGGGGATGAAGCTGCCGCGCTCGTACCGGGACGACATCAGGGTGAAGAAGGCGGTGGCGGCCTGCCGGTCGCAGGGACGGATGCCGGACTGGTCCGCCACCAGCGCCTGGGGAGCCAGGTAGACCTTCATTCGACAGTCCGGTGGTCTCCACCCTGGCCTTCCTGAGTTCCTCCATCAGCTCGCAGGCCCGGACGAAGTGGGCACCGTCGCCCCGCTAGATGGCCCGCAGCGCCAGGGCGATGACCAAGTAAGTCTTGCCGACACTGGGCGGCCCGAGCATCAGGATATTGGTGGCTTCGGTGAAGAAGGCCAGGCCAGCCGGCTCCTTGGCCCTCATCTTCGCCGAGGTGGTTACGGAGGCAACCGTCAAGCAACCCACAGGGCGTTGTCCCTGACGTAGTATAATGTAGTCACAATTGTGTGACTGCATGACTCCTACAGGCGGTTAGTATGACTACATATAGCATCCGCGAAGCGAAGGCCCGGCTCAGCGAGATACTCCGGGACCTGGACCGCGGCGAAGAAGTGATCATCACGCGCCGTGGACGTCCCTGCGGGCGGCTCACTACAGTGGATGCCAGCACTGATGACAAACCATCCCTTGCCACGCTGAGGGGCGCGCTCTCTCAGTTGCCCGACGCTGTTTACCAGGACTTCCAGGACATCAAGGGCATTTGGGAGACCGGGGAGCGGCTGCCTGATGTGGCCTCCGAGGACAGAGATGGTTAGCCGGAGCCGGTTCATTGTCGACACCCACGCCCTCTGGTGGTATTTCCGGTCCCCGGAGCGGCTGAGTGTCGCCGCCGGCGCCGTCTTCCAGCTGGCGGAAACCGGCAACGCCACGGTGGTGGTTCCCGCCATCGTGGTGGCCGAGTTCTACTACCTGTCGGCCAAGCTGGGCAACCCCCTGGAACCGTCGGCGTTGCTGGAAGCACTGGACCCGGTGAGCGGGATAGAATTGTCCGAGCTGGGACGGGTACAGCTGGAGAGGCTGGACCGGTTTCCTGAGGTACCGGAGATGCACGACCGGCTGATCGCTGCGGAGGCGGAGGCGCTGGGCGCGCCTGTGGTGACCCGGGACGAGGTGCTGACAGCGTCGGAGCGGGTGGCCACCGTCTGGTAGCTGTGTCGGTGCCGGTGGCTGAAACAATTAATGCTTCCGGGCGCATCATGGGCAAGGTCCTCAGCGCCTTATTCCTCGGACACCGGAAGAAGTCAGCCCGTCAGGGGTCTGCTATGGCCTCGAGGCCCTTCGCGCAACAGCAGCCCTTCAGGGCAACTCCAGCGTAGCGTTACGCGGTGTAACGAGAATGAGGAAAGCCGTCGCCTGCTGGGCCTGTGGCCACATCGTGCGCGTCTGACATCTTATTGAGCGTAACTTCTCCTCAGGGAAGTGCCGGGTTCGGCATCGCCTATTCTGGTGGCCAGCCTGCAGCCCGCACCCCCGACATGGCGGCAGACGTCCGCGGCAGAGACTCATAGCCGGCGTTATACAAACCTTGTGGGTTCTTCTGGGAGCTCACGCCAAGGTCCTTCAAGTCCATGCTTCCATAGACTACGTGCACCAGAAAACCGAGCAGCTATGCCGTTGTGGAAATCGGAGCTGAGAGAGAGCATTTCACTGGCTGGAAACGCCCGATTCCCGCCACTGGCGAAAACCCTGGTAGCAGAGCCTTGCGAGAGGGTGGCGGAAAAGGTATGGTGGCGACATGACGGCATACGGCTACATCGGCACCAGCCGGGATCAGGAACCCGGCCAACCGGGCAGCGACCCCGATGTCCAGCGTCGCCAGCTGGTCGAGGTTGGTGTGGACCTCGCGCACATCTAGAGCGAGTCGCAGTCTCGGGAGTGTCAATGGCGTCGGCAAAACATACCGGCTGGGCGTTGGAATGTTGTACCACCCAAGTCATGCGTGGCGGCTTCAATATAGCTGGAGGCAAGGTCGACCAGCGGCGGCGTTGACTGCGTGCTAAGCGTCGGCCGGTTGGTCGAGAGATGACGAGGCCGTGTTCTGCCGGTTGCACTTGAGGCGGTAGCTGTCGCCACTCTTCCTCGGGTGGATGGTAGACCGGACCGGAGCGTACACCGAGTCGCTTCTCATCCTGACTATAATGTACGGGGCCAGCGCCGCACTGTTTCTCATAGCGAGACGGCCCCACGCCCGGGATGCGTCGACCTGACGGAAAGGACAGCAGCAATCGGTCCTTCTTCCGGGTGAAATTATGGTCTGGAACACGGGAGCCAACTTTCGGGCAAGCAAGTGAATTGGCCCACCCACCTGACGGCCCTGCGACGAGCCAGGGAGACGCCCTCACCCTAACCCTCTCCGGAAGGGAGAGGGAACTTTTCTAACACCCTCTTGGAAATGATCCGCTAGCCAACGATCGTTCCAGCCGATGCTGGCGGGGGTGGCGTTGCATTGCCTTTCCACCCTGAGCCCTAACCCTTTCCGCAAAGGGGGAGGATACTTTGAGATTGTATCTAGGGGAGAGGTTAATTTGGAAACAAGCTATGGCAATGGATCGATGACGGAACCGGCAGTCCTGAACGCGGCCCCGCTTCATTGATTGCATCACTGGCTGACCTCCGCTGCCGAGTGATTGGCGTCTACCCGGGGTGGTGGGTGGTGGGCACCTGCTGCTTTTTGGCCCTATTTCCCGGAGCGGTCCTCTCCTACGGTTTTCCTGTCTTCTACATCCCCATACGCGATGAGCTGATGCTCACCGATACCCAGGTCTCCCTGATATTCGCCCTTTCGCGGGCAGAGGCGGGAATCGGCGGGCCAATAGTCGGGTGGATGGTGGACAAGTTCGATTCCCGCCCTATCGTGATGGTGTTCGGACTCATGGCGGGAGTGGGGTTGATAGTTCTGTCCGGCGTTGACGGATACTGGTATTTCGTACTGGTCTACGTCGGCATTGTGTCCGTGGGGAACAACAGCGGATTCGGCCAGACCTTCCTGGCAGTCGTCAACCGCTGGTTCGTGCGGCGTCGCGCCCTGGGGATGACCGTGGTAGTCACCTGCTACACGGTGGGCGGGGCCATGCTGCTTCCCGTGCTTTCCCGGGGAGTGGAGGCAATAGGCTGGCGCGACGTTGTGCTATACACGGGCATCTTTGTGGTCGCAGTGGTGATCCCTTTCGCTCTGTTCATCCGCCGGTCCCCGGAGTCCGCCGGGATCGACCTGGCCGAAGTCGGCGAGGCGGCGGAACAGGCGGCTGTGACCTCCTCGGCCCAGTCGTCAGGCTACGACTACACCGTCCGGGAGGCCCTGAGGACTCCGATTTACTGGTACATCGTGGTGGCGAGTGCGCTTCGAATCTCCGTAACCAATGGAATCCTGATACACGCGATTCCGATAATGGTCTGGAAAGGAACCTCGGAGCAGACCGGCGCTGACATGATGGCCCTTCTGTTCTTCGTCTCTATTCCGGCGCGCCTGCTTCTGGGTCTTTCGGGACTCAGATTGCCCGGCCAGGGAGTGCTCAGTGCCGGGATGCTAGTGGGTGGCATTTCAGTCCTGGCTTTGAACCTGGTGACTGACACATGGATTATATTCCTTTTCGTTACAGGCATGGCGATCCATGAGGGGACGTCGGTACTCAACTGGGTGCTGGTGGGCAATCTGTTCGGCCGCCGAAGCTTCGCCACTCTTAGCGGCATTATCTCGATCTTCTATAGCGTGGGCATGATGCTGACGCCGTTGTTCCTCGGGTGGATGGTGGACCGGACCGGAGGTTATACCGAGTCGCTGCTGATCCTCACGGTCCTGTATGGGGTCAGCGCCGGTTTGTTCCTTATTTGCAGGCAGCCTCAGCCCAAGGTGCCCGCGCCCGTGTAGCGCTCCAGGGTCCTTGGCGACACCGCATCATTTTTGACCCTCCTCTCATGGACGGCGCTATAGGGGGTAGATTACGGTAGGGGGCAGAATCCTACGCTAGTACTACAGTTGCAGTTTGCTTGACTCGGCACTTTCCGCGTCAGAAATAGCCTAGATTCATTAGAGTCAACGACATTGAGGAACTGCCCGGCGGCTATATGCAGGGATACAGCGCGGCCCTGGATCTGCACCTGCGCTGGGAGCGCGGGGAGTTGGTGTTCTGCGACCCGGCCACGGGGCGGCGCATCGCCACGTTGGAGGATGAACGCGCCCGCGCCGACAGCGAGCGAGAAGCCCGGGTTGCTGCCGAGGCCCAGGCTGCCACCGCCGAGGCCCGTGCCAACGCAGAACAAGCCCGCGCCGACGCCGCCGAGGCCCGCGTCCGGGAACTGGAAGCCTTGCCAACGCCAGGTGCGACATGAGCACGCCAGACACATTTGCCAATGCCCCGAAAGAGCCGGAACGCTTCCGGCTGCCCGACCCGCCTGAACGGGATGCTGCTCACGCTGCGGCGGTCTTCGACGTGTTGCACAAGCAGGGCGTCTCTCAACAGCTGCTCCCCCTCCTCGGCCGCGCCGACACCACGCTGATCACCGCCGGCCGTTACGTCATCCCGCACGCGGGGGCAGACACGAGCCGGATCCCCTACCCCCACATGATGATCGTGCGTGATGTGGATGTGGCGCTGTTTGAGGCCAGCAACGCCTACATCATTTCTGAGCAGGGCAAGCCGCCGGATTGGGTCATCATGCTGGCCTCCGATTCCACGGCAGAGGCCAATCTGGGACCTCGGCGCGACTACTTCGAATCGCTGGGCGTTCTGGAGTATTGGCTGCTTGATCACAGGGCCGAGCTTCATGGCGCCACGCTCATTGGAAGCCGGCTGGTCAATGGCCGGTACGAGCCTATTGAGATCGAAACGCTGCCGAACGGGAGACTACAGGGATACAGCGCCGTTCTGGGCATCATTCTGCGGTGGACGGGTGAATATCTCAACTACGTCAGCCCTGACAGCGAGCGCGACAGTGTCGAGGCCCGGGTCTGGGAAGAACGGCTCTCCAGGAGAGAGGAAGATCGCCATGACCAGTGACGGTTGCGGGCAACCGACAGGTCATAGCTGGCCTGCCGGCGCATCCAGAACTCGGCGGTGCTCCAGCCGATGCGCTCCAGGGCCAGCGCCACGTCCGCCGAAATGCCCTGGTGCCCGTTCAACAACCGGGAAGCCGTCGTGCGGATGCGCTCAGACATGGGATTGCCCCCCTCAGTGATAGTCTTCGAGGTCAACGCCGACGGCCTCCCCGTCCTCGAACCTGAAGGTCGGGGCGATTCCGGTAAGGGGCAGAATCGTACGCTAAGGAGAATGATGCCGGTTGAGTGTGCGATAGACGGTTGGTCTTGAGACGGAGAAGAGTTCGGCGAGATCGCTGATGGAATAATCGCCGGTGGCATGCATGCGGCAGAGTTCCCGCTGCTGTCTGTCGGACAGCTTCGGCTGCTTGCCACGCAATTTCCCCCTGGAGCGGGCGATGGCCATGCCCTCGCGGGTGCGCATGCGGATGAGATCGGCCTCGAACTCGGCAAAGGTGGCGAGGATATTGAAGAACAGCTTGCCCATGGGGTCGTCCGGGTCGTAGAGGGTCTGCCCGAGGGCCAGTTTCACGCCGCGTTCCTGAAGCTGGCCGGCAATGGCGCGGGCATGCGGGACGGACCTGGCCAGGCGGTCGAGTTTCGGCACGGCCAGCGTGTCGCCCTGGCGCACGGCGGCGAGGGCCTGGTCGAGGCCGGGCCGGGCGCGGCTGGTGCCGGTGAGTCCGTGATCGGTGTAGATGCGGTCCTCGGCGACGCCGAGCTCCAGGAGGGCCTGGCGCTGGGCGGCCAGGTCCTGGCGGTCGGTGGAGCAGCGGGCGTATCCGACGAGGGTTGCCGTCATGGGTGTTGAGGTCATGGCGGAAGTGTACGGATAGGGTTCCGCTTCCGCAATAGTTTGCGTACCATTGATATGAGACACTATTGCAACGGGTTTGGCCGGGGTTGGAGCGGCCCAGTGCGCCGTCCGCTGGACGCTCCTCTTACGGACAGCGCCGCGCCTGCTGGAATGAATGGATTGCGGAGAGGTGGAACATGCCCAGACAAAGCATCTGGAGCGCGTAGCTTGGTTCGGCTTTTCAAGCGAGGGCCGGCAGTACCGCAAGGCCGGGCTCAACCTGCTCGCCACCATCGTCATTTACTGGAATACCGCTTATCCCGGCGAAGCGGTCAGACAGCGAAAACACGCCGGCCTGACGGTCGATCCCGCGCTCCTGTCCCACATCTCCCCCTTGGGTGGGTTCACATCCTGCTCACTGGATAATACCGGCGCCTTGGCCACCGATAGCCGCCTTAGCGTAGGATTCTGCCCCTTACTGGAGTCGACCCGGAGAAGGGCCACGTGGGGCTGGACGAATACGAGACCCGCACCTGGGCGGGCTGGCATCACCACATCGCCATGTGCCTCTTGGGAGGAGCTTTCCTGCTGAGTCTGCAACAGCCTTGGGGGGAAAAAGATGCCCCGGATCACGCGGCCTCAGGTCTACCGGGTGGTGCGGGAGATGCTGCCCCAGGACCGGTTCGGGCCGGCGGAACTGCTACGGTGGCTGCAGCAGACGCAGACTAGCAACGAGCGGGCCAGTCGCTCTCACGCCAAGCGCCGGTCCGCTTTGCGCGCATCTCGGACTGTCCCGCCTTGAACTGTCGTTGTAATACTAGGGGCGGCTTGTCTTTTGTCTGCGTCAGGGGGCCTGGCGTGGGAACGGTGCGCCGGGGGAGCTATTGAGGCCGTCGGTGGGCCGTGACTACGGAATCAGGCGGGTGAGGGACGGCATCCGTCTCTGACTGGAGTAGCGGAATTTTCTCATACCTGCAGCAAACTTGACATCTAACACAGATACTGTCCAGTTTCTTGGCTCTTCCGCACTTTTGGTGAACATTGGACAGGACTACAACATTTAAGCGAAATTGGGTATTGAACCGGTACGCCGTATAGCCATCATCCTACGTCGCCTCGACTGCCCGTGACGGTTTTCAGTCACCTTCACCAAAAGTGCGGAAGAGCCAGTTTCTTGGGTCCACCTCAGATAATTCTGCTCGAAGGATGGAACAGCTATATCTCAGTTTGGGATTTACCGGATGGCGTAGAGCGGGGCAAGCCGGTGGTCTATATCAACTGCGCCAGTGAACTCTTTGACCGGATACCAAGCGATGGACTCTATCCCGTCGAGAACCCGGAGCGGTGGGCTGGCACTGACGAAGATTACGACTAGCGGGCTGCGGGCAGTAAGCAGAAGGGGTGGCAATCTAGCCGCCCCTAGCCATCGCCTTAACCGCCTCTTCCTGGCTGTCGTGGATGTCGAAGGTTTGGTCGAAGCCAGAAATGGCAAACACGTCACGCACCGACGGGGCAAGGGAGCAGATTCCAAAACTGACACGCCACTCTCTGAGGTCCCTTGCCAATATCAGAAACTCGCGCAGTCCGGCACTGCTGACAAAATCCACCACACCAAGGTCTAGGACCAGACCGGTAATATCCGGCGTTAGTACCGTCCGTACGGCATCTTGAAAGTCGTTAGCACTCCTGCTGTCTATCCGCCCTTCGGGTTTCAGCACTAGCACGTCGCCCTGGCGTTCGTGATTGAGTTTCATACTTGAACCTCCTATTCATCCACCGGATCCAAAGCCTCTAACTCCTCTATCACCGTTTCCTGTGCTTTTCGCCAGCGGTCCCTGACTCGCCGCACCAGCACCAAGACTTTCCACCTCACGTAAGTATACAAGCCGGTGATGGTGGGATGAGTAATCCGCAGAGCCAGTTCCTGGCAGGGCAAGTAGAGCCAGTAATAGAATGCTTGCTATTCGTGGGTTGCTGATTAACGACAATTAGATCTGCCGCCTCATTGCCTCATCCAAGTGTTTACTCTACGAAAATGGTTGTCTCCGTAGCGCTACGGAAAACTTGGGAGGCAGGTGAAGGGCCCATCCCCGGATGCGTCGGCCTCTCCTGCGGTTGGTCGCTCTACTGCACCCTACTCCAACATCGCCGTCCTGGCGGCCAAACGGAGGATATGACATACCATGCCCAACCGGCAGCTCACATTTAATGACCGCAAAATTGGCCCATGGACCGTTCCCACCATCGAACTGGAAGGGGCCGCCCTCAGTTTGCAGCAACATGTATCCGGCACCATAATCAACTCAATCACAGACGGTCTGCGGGGAAGAGAACGGCAGCAGGAATGGAAAGTGTCGGTGGCGTCCGAGGTCAAGAAGGTGCGTGGAGCTGCGGCGTGGAATCCATCCGGCAATTTCGCCATAAGCCTCGGCTTCAGCTTCCATCTCCCCAGCCACGGGAATCAGAAGAACCTGGATGTGGAGAACTTCATCAAGCCGGTAATTGACGCGTTGGCGGCCGGCCTTTTCTGCGACCCCGGGCAGGATCCCCGGGAAATCGCCGAGTGGAGATACGATGATTCCAACTTCAGGACATTGTTGATTCATCGCCTCGATGACGCAACCCGTAGTGAGAACGAAGGTGTGAGCATTTCAGTGTCGTCTGTTCCAGGCTCCTGAGCTACACTAAACAACAGCCACGCTGGGATGTGCACTTGCCGGTTGTCAACCCAGCCAGGAAGCCGTCAACTCTCTCCTGTACCGTTGCCCTGATCCCCAAGCACAGATTGCCGGTGACCTTCTCTCTCCCTCAGATCCGCAAACGCTGACGATAGGGTGTACCTTGGAGAATCCTTCCGTCAACACCCTCCAGTAAGTTCAGTTTGCCATCTCCACCAGCCGGGCGATGGCGTTGGCCAGCCGCATCTGGCGAGGAGTGCGGCATCGCACTCTCAGCAGCCCTGGGCTGGCCACGACGAGGGCGAGGCACTTGGCTCTGCTGGTGGCGACATTCAGGCGGTTCAGGCTGTACAGGAATTCCATTCCGTGCGGGGCTTCCTCGGACGAACTGGTTGCCATGGAGTATATGGAGACCGGCGCCTCCTGCCCCTGGAACTTGTCGACGGTCCCGATGCGGAATCCGGGGAGCATCTCTCCAAGGGCTTTTACCTGGGCGTTGTAGGGAGTGATTATGAGGATGTCGTCCTCGTCGAGCGTGTGGAAGGCTCCTGACGGGTCGGTGTAAGTGGGGCTTGCATCCAACAGGCGCCTCACCCGCTGTGCAACTTCCCCTGCCTCCTCGCATGATTCGCTGGTTTGTCCGGTATGGCGGACGGGAAGGAACCTGATTCCGGTGCCGGACAGCGGAGCCACGCCGTCCAGGTCCAGCAACTCTCGCCCTGAGTGGGAGCGAAGCTTGCCTTCGTAGAAGACCTCGGAGGTGTAGGCGCTGATTTCCGGATGAAGCCGCCAGCTGCCGTCCAGGAAGAGACCCAATTCCTCCGGCATCACCTGCGCGCCGTCCAGAACATGAGCCAGCACCGATCGTTCGGCCCCCGGTGGGTGGGTTCCCTGGAGGGGCTGGTCCAGCTGCTGGGGGTCGCCGAGCAGGACAACGTTCCTGGCGCAGAGGGACGCTGCGACTGCGTCCGCCAGCGACATCTGACCGGCCTCGTCAACAAACAGGATGTCGACGCTGCCGGCCATATCCTCCCGCGACCAGAGCCAGGTCGTCCCTCCGGCCACGTCGATCAATCCGGCACTCAGCGAGTTCCTAGCCGCGTCGTTGCTCTTCAGGTGAACGGCATCGCCGAAGGTGGGCTCTTCGGTCGAGCGCTGCCCGATTCTGACGGTGACTCCCCAGTCTGCCGCGGAGTCGGCGACCTTCGCCAGGAGTTCGCCTATCACCTTATGGCTGTTGGCGGTAACTCCGACTCGTTTCCCCGCCACGGCCAGGTCGACGATCATCTCCGCACTGGCGGTGCTCTTGCCTGAACCGGGCGGTCCCTGGATGGCCAGGTAACTCTCGCCGATTGATGAGACCAGCCGGCGCGCAGCGTCGCCGACTTCCTCTGTGTCAAGTCGGAGGTGCTCTCCTGCAGGAGACGAGAAACGCGGTGGGCGCCGGGTGAGCAGGTCCCGGGTTGCCTTGAACCGTCCCGGGGCGTCGATGCCGTTTTCAATCACCCAGCGCGCCAGGCGTTGCAGGCTTTCCTGTTTGGGGAGAGGATTGAAGAAATCGAAAGGAATCAGCGACCGTGCGCCCGGAGCGGGCCGGGTGTTGCCGCATCTGATATCGATCACCCCCTGCGCGTCATCGATGTGAAAGACGGCCCCAACGGGCTTTTGAGTTTTCGGGTCGTGGGGGCTGGTGCCGACTCTGACCGCATGGTCCTGCGGCGGAAACCGGTAACGGTGAATATTCGAACGCGCCCGCGGTGCAGGGTCCGGGCGGGAGGATTCATAGGTCAGCAGAGCAAGCGCATCTGATTCCTCGAACCGTTCCTCGTCCGTCAGCTCCTTGATCAGATAGAAGTAGCGCCACCAGAAGGACTTGTCCTCCCGCCGGTGCCAGTTCAGGAGTTGCGCCAGCAACCATTGCCCGTGTTGCGAGCCCGTCATCTGGCCGGTGCTGTCGGGCAGGCTGGAGATCAGGGAGTCGACCAGGGCGTTCACCGCCTTCTGGGCCTCCGAGTCTTCGGTTTCTTCGGGTTCGGGGATCCCGGGGCGGGGCAGCTCCGTGCCGATTTCTCTTTCAAGCTCGGTCCTTCGCCCCTCCAGCCAGTCCCTGAGGTGCATGGTGGAGAGACAGTCGTCTTTGTTGTACTCCTCTATGCGGGCCAGCAACTCTTCGCGCTCTTCCCCGTGGCCGAGTTCGAGCCATGTTTCGAACTCCACGATGCTGGTCCCCGCATCGCGCAGGTCTATCTCGCGGTCGAATGTGTAGAGCGGCTCGAGCCGCTTTATCGAGTAACTTTCGACGGAGGCGCGGATGCCCTGGCGGACGGCGCGGTGCAGGTCCACGAAGACCCCGCCCCTGAGGAGACGGTCCACTTCCTCTTCACGAGTGGCGTACCGGCCCGCGAGGCGCTTGACCGCGGTGGGTTCGTAGGGGGCGTAGTGGAAGACGTGGAGATTCGGGTCGGCTGCCAGCCGGTCCATGACCAGGTCGATGAAGGCTTCGAAGGCTCGCCGTTCGCCCGTGGCCGTGACGGTCCCGTTCTCGATGGACCAGTAGCTGTGGAAAGTGGGCAGGCCGGATTCGTCCGGGCGGCCGGGTTCAATTACGCCGAAGAGGTACTCGATTCCGTCGACCTCGCCGGAGCTGAAAAACGGGTCCCCCTCCATGTCAAAGAAGAGGTCGCCCGGGGAGGGTTCCGGAAGCATCAGCAGCCCCTGGTTGGGGATCAGATCGCCCTCGCGGTCGCGAGGGGGTGGTATCAGTTCCGAGAGCATGCTCCCGGTTTGCTCCCCTTTGACCTGGATGCTGGCCTGGGCCTGGACTCTCTGCAGCGCCTGCAGCCCTATGCGGTCCAAACGGTCGGGCAGGGGCTGGGTTGGCTGTGCCAGCGCTGTGCGCGTGCTCACGCCGATTTCCCTCAGGGCGTTCCGCTGCCGGGAGGTCAGATCCGCGACCAGGGACAAATCGTCCTCCGCCCGCCACTGGGCGCGGCATCTTTCGCTCCACCGGCAAACACCGCAGTGCTCAACCGGCTCGGGAGCCGTGGCTGGAGGATGGGCGGGCGTTGTTTCAAGAACCGCTTCGAATTCGCGCGCCACCATGCGGTAGTAGGCGGCGTAATCGGCGACGCGGAAGGAGACCGTCTCGCCCTTCACGCCGCCGAGGGCGAGGTGCATTTCAGATGGCGACTTTCCCTGGTATTCGCGCAGCAGGCCGGAGTACATGCAGAGCTGGAGAACGGCGGAGGCCTTGGCGTGGCGGGCCAGCTTGGTATCCCAGACCTCGTAGCTCCACTCTCCCAGGTCGCTGGGTTGTTCGACGCGCCTCAGGAAGTCGGCGAAGCCCAGCCGTCGTCCATCGAACAGCACGGCCTGGTAGATGACATCCACACCGGTTCGCATCGCATTCAGCGTTTCCTGCCTTCCCTTTCCGAGGCGTTCGACCCTGGGAAGGTTGCGGTCAAGTTCCAGCTTTACTGCGCGAAGCCCGCCGGAGAGCAGGGATTCCAGGAATCGCTCTTCGTGAAGTTGGCCGCGCTGGGCAATGCGCTCCAGCACCGGGTCGGTACGCTCCGGCCTTTCCAGGTGGCCGGACAGCGCTCCCCTTTCAAGACTTGTCAGGTGTTCGCATTCGAGGAATCCGACGAGGTCGGTCGCCGAGTAGGTGAGGGAGTTTTCTATTATTTCCACGAGCTATCGCACCCACGAACGTTTCGATTTCGTCTGCGGCCAAGTTTACACCCCTAGACCCCAATGGGAGTGAAGTCTGAAGACCTTGCTGATTGGAATGAGTTGGCCCCGGTCTCAGGGATCGGAATGAACCTAGGGAGACGATTTCAGGGTGCTAACCGCTGACATAGCGGCAACAACGAACGGAGGTCCTTCAGTGATGGACGAGGAGGACTTGGTTGAAATGAAGTTATCAGCCCCGCCGACGAAACCGGCCTCACTGCTTGGAAAGCCTCTGTAAAGAGCGGGTGGCTGACACCCTGCTGAGAGAGAAAGAATGAGTAATCCCATCCCATCTGGGATTCCATAACGGGCCTTGTGCGATTGAATTTGGCATAAAAAGCCGGGGCAGCGTCGCCTCGCTACCCCGAGTAGGTAATCTCATGTCCAAGAAGAAGGGAGGATTAAGACTAATCGTTATGATTTCAAGTGAAGAGTCAACCAAGGAACCCAGCCACTTTGCCGTCGATGCAGATCCTATCAACTTCGAAGTTCGCGTTGCTGGCAACTTAACTGTAACGGTGACCCGAGCACACGACATTGAAGTGGAAAACTCTGATACCCAGAAGGTCCTCCGGCTCCGAAACGGCGACTATGCTTGTTTCAAGAGGGTTTATCTAGTGATTGACGGTGAGAGGTACGAAATCACTATGGACTCTGTGCCAGCCACATGACCCGATAGGAGCGCCCGCAATGGGTGAGGCTCAACCAGGCTCCGTAAGTGTATGCCGACCTTACGATTGGGACTTCGAGACGTGGGTCGCCAGCGCTGAGGACTCCTCACCGCTCAAATGCACCAGGTGCAGCTTGGAAGCCCGCACCGATGGTATCGACGTTCCCGCCAACTGCACCTGCGACATGCGCCTCGAGGAAGCCTATTTCGATTTGTCGGACCACGGTCCCGGGTATGGGTTCTTTTCCGGGCCATCGTGCCTGGTGGGCGCCGCCACGATCATCCGCAAGATGGCAGAGCAGGAACGCGCCTTCGCAGCGCTCAACCGCGAGAATGGTCACGACCAGATTGCTGAACTCCATGAACGGAGCACCCAACGGTTGGAAGCCCGGGCAAACGAGTCGAACTAATCAATCGCCACCAATGTCCCAGAGCTTGGAAGATGACGCCCGTAACTTGCGGCTACGCCCGGGTCAGCAAGTCAGACCGCGACGAGAAGAACCTGGAGATGCAGCTCTATGAGCTGAGCCAATACGGTCTCCGCAGGGACCACATTTTCGTCGACTACGAGAGTGGCACCACTGTCAAGCGGCAAGGCAGGCAGAAGCTCCAGGAGCGCGTTCGGTCCGGCGATACCATTGTAGTCGTCTAGCAAGGCTATTTCAGCCGGAATTTCGACGAGAGGTGGTCCATCCAGGCGGACCTGACCCAGCGGTAAATTTGGATTGTCTCCATCGGGTAGAACATCGACAGCCGGGGCGGCAATGCTGGCGCAAAGTTCTATCGCTGAATGATGCTAGCCCGTGGTGCCCTTACCAAGCGGGCTCCACCTAGCGAGCGAATCAGGGCTGGCCTCGTCCGGGCCAGGGCAGAAGGGAAGAAGCTCGGTCGCCCTCCGGCTCTGGACCAAGAACGAACCCCGGAGACCCAGCGGATATGCGCTGACAAACCGTCTATCCACTGCACGGCTCGGAGTTGTTGAAAGCGGAGGAACATCCTGGCTATAGCCATGGTTGGCCATTGCTGAATACGAAAGCCGCACCGTGAATTGGGTGCTGTCCAACAGCTTGCCGGACTCTTCCTATATTCTCTCCCAGCGCGGCTTCTGCCCAAGAGATCTGGCAACCGCTACCTATCGGCCAGATACGGCAGGGCGGCAAGATGATTTGGCCATTTGCATGGTTTCCGACGGCGACATATTGGTTTCTGGTAATGCACATGGCTGTGAGGGCGCATATGAAGGCCGCCCGATGCTCGTGGTCTTTTATACCACCTATAGGGTTGTAAAAGACCGTCCGAGGAGCGAGGTGTTGAACCAAATACTCAAGTACGAGCCTCGCGGCGGCCGTTTCCCAAAAACAGTCAAATTTTTTTCCCCGAGGAAGGTTTACGAAGTCTCCGGCACGCAGCAGAACGCCCAGAAAGGCGTTGGGGAAGGCTTCTACGATGCGGAGATTATGAATGTGGTGTGGATGCGTTCCTGCGTCGATGTTGAGGTGCGCACCGTTTAGCAGGTCTAGGACGATATTGGCCAATCGAATTGCATGTGTATTGAGATGCTGGCCGGTAGGGGAGTTGGTTGGGCCTGGTTTGCAGCGTCTTTGGAAGGCACCAAGGGAGAGAAGCGACTCCGCTGCCCTGTAATCGCCCACTGGCACCAAATTATGGGCGAGAGGACCATCAATACCAACTGCTGAAATACGAGTTCCTTGAGCTATGAGCTCTTCCAAATCATGTCGGCGCGCTGCATCGTCGGTATAGGTGTTACGGCACTCCCATTGGAGTACGCCTTGGTCCAGTGTAAGGAGACACAATCCTGTCGTTGGATTGTTTTGGTGATACCCTACGTCAATGCCAAGAAAATGCTCAACCATCTGTTAGTGTCCTTCGCTACTGTTTGATTGTCGGGACCAGCGCCCCTGAGATCCGCACAACCATCCACAGGGATTTGTGTTGCAATTGTCGCTCAACCTTGCTGGAGGGAGCGGTTGACCAGCCAATCACAACCAGTTGCAGGTCCCAATCTCGGGCAATCAGAGTGATCCCACTCATTCGCGTATCCCTAGTCAATGAAGTCTAGGCAATCATGGCATTTCGCAGGGGTACCCGGCTCATTAGTCCAGTATGTCGCGGCAGGTTCTGCTCCGCGAAGCGGGCCATCTCCTTGGCCTATATGGATGGGGACCCCGGTCTTGACGTCCATTTCCCTCGGGGCAGATGACACGCGTTCAGACTGCTCGCCGGAGAGGACAGAGCCCTCGGTCATTGCCGCAGCCAGAGACCGGTGGGCGAGAACGGCCCTGGCCCTGTTTCCGTCAGGGCTCATCGTCCATATAGGCATAGCCCTCCTTTTAGGCCAACCTTGCATCGGCTATTCCCGAATTCTCCATTTATCGCGAGAGGGAATCGCCGGCCGAAAGTCCAAGAGCGTCCTTCTGTACCTCGCTGTACGAGAGTTCCTGCCACACACCCAAACGCCGTGCGGTGCACACAGTAGCTCAGTTACCCCGCCGCAGTTCAACTGAAAGCGGCCTGTGAGAACGGGCGGACTGAGCATCGACCCGCCAATGCACAGGGGTCACAGCCATGGCGAGCGTCACTATCCGGAACTGCGTTCCGCCAGTCGCTACATCATCGAGGGCGAGGTCCTGGGCAATCCCGGCAGGTAGCACAGTGACGGAGCCCACAGATCTGACAGGAGTATATGTCGCTTGGATGAACCTTACGTCGGCATCGGCTTCTTGGACACATAGCCATAATCACACCTCTCCGCATCAAGATGAACCGGCAGAATGATCTGCATATTTAGGCAAAGGTAGTTAACCTCCAGCAGATGGGCTCGACAGCGTCACTTAATGTTATGGCCTCTCAAGGCCGTGGCAGGAGGGAGAAAAGGGGTCTGTTACGGCCCCGATGAAGAGTTGATTCCCGTAACCGTGCCAGAGGTCCGCCGTCTGATCACGCGCTTGGCATGGACGGAAAGTAAACCACCGGATTTCATCCTGCGATGGTCGTGGTGGAGAAGACGCCACCAAGCCAGATCCCAACGATGCCACTACAAACGCCGCCTGTCTAATCTGCGGCTGTAGTACTAGTGAGGAGTCAATAAGAGTAGGTTAGAAGGCCGGATCCCTACAGGTCAACTACGTTTAGGGGACTGAAAGGAAGCGCCTAAGGGCAATACTCCACTCCCCCCAGCTCAGGGACTCCCATGTATATGGGCGGGGTTCCGTCAGAGCCTTGGGGAGCGTTGCTCCGTATTTTATCTTCAAGCGGCCTCGCGGGCGGTTCAGGGAGGCATCCGGTTAGATTATCGCCCAAGTACATTTGCCGTATATGCGGCAAATCGCTCAAAAAGGCGGGCACTTCCCCTGTCAGCTCGTTGTTTCCCAGATCAAGAAGTTTGAGTTGAGTCAGGTTCGCAAACGACTTCGGTATCTCTCCCTTCAGCCCTATAGAAGACATTTGGAGGTATTGAAGTGCAGTGAGCCTGCCAATAGCGTCAGGAATAGTGTCGGACGGCCGAGGGCCGTCGCGCTTCTCCAAGTAGAATTCCAACTCTACTACTCGCCCATTCCGGTCTATCGTTACGCCTCCCCACTCATGGACAGGCAGACGGGTCAACCAGTTGCTCATCGAGCCGTGGGCACCCCATTCGTCGTAGATTTCTCGAAGAGCATCAAGGTCTCCTTGGTGAATGTCCGTACACACTTGTGTCCAGCTCATGTTATCGCCAACTTGTAACACAAGGAAGTTCGTTGCACGACGGAATCTTGAGTTCAAGACAAAGTCTGACAGGCAGCCAGATATAGCGCCGGCTTCGATTCGCACTAATTCGGCTTCGACAATCAAGTTCTCCAAGGCATCAGAGGCCTCCACGTGCGTCTTTTCCGCCTCCACTGTGAAATCCCATAACTTCTCTAACTCGAGTACTCCCTGGGGAATCTCACCGTGAAGGTGGCTACCAGAAATGTAGAGACTCCTCAGGTCCGACAGGTAGCCTAACTCTCTTGGTATCTCCGCCTTCAAGCCCTCGAGGCCCAAACCAAGGTCTTGAAGTCTGTCTAGGTTATGTATTTCCCCGAGGATATCACCTTTCGGCTGGTCATCGGGGTCGAACTCAATATGTATGCCTAATGCTGTCACCCGCCCTTCATCGTTGGTTTGTACGCCATCCCAGTCTCCCAAGGACCTTTCAGTGGCCCAAGTAGCGCTATCATCCCATTTCGCTCCGTCGGTGGCGTAAAAGACGTTGGTCAGAATCTCCCGGTCGGTCTGTACGGATGTATTCGCCATCTGAGGTTTCAGGCCTTCCGAGTGTGAACTACTGGGCTCAGTCGGCTGAAATGTAGGTGTGCCTGTGGGTATGCCTGTGGATGCGGGTGTAGAGGCGACGGCAGGCGACGGCGAGGGCATCAGGGCAGGTGCTGGTGCTTGGGTGGATGCCGGATGCGGTGTACCCGTGGACATCGCCGCAATGCCCGCTGCCACGCCTGCCGCTACCGTGGCCTCAATGTCCGGCGTGGCAGCTGGAACCTCGGTTGGTGGAGCTGCGACGGGGGGCGGCTGACAGGCCAGCAGCAGGAAGAACGTTAGAATGGATACTAGGGCAACGCCAAGCTTGGCATACGAGAAAAGCATAAAATCCCTCTCTGGCGCACTTCATTAGTGTCCGCCAGAGAGGGAGCGGTGTCATCACGGGAAGAGTATTGTGAGCAATCCGCGAATATCGCTAGGAGTTGCCCTGCAAACCCTCCCGTCAACGTAAACCGCTGCTACAATGCCTGAGGTGATATCCACGACCCGGGGCATCCCTACTCGGACGGCGGTTCGTCTAACGACGACGGCCTGTTGGGCCTGTTTTGTCTTTCAAAAACCGTTATTCTCGAAGCCGGGAGCACTTTCTCGTCTCCTCAGCACACAGCGCACCTCTTCGGTGGATTGAGGCTAAAACAAGACGGGGCTTGCTGCGTCGCCAGCAGACCCCGTCGTTGTCTAGCGGGTAGAGGCGACCAGAAATAGTATTCTGGAGAGTCTGGTTGTTTCAATTCGCTTCTGCATATCGGCTGTTCTCTTGGCGATAGCAGTTAGGTACTCCTTACTGATCCTCATAGCAGCGCGTTAGGGGCTGCGTACCGCTTTCGGAGTGGAAAGTCCCCGGGAATGCGGGTGCCACCACCACGAACTGGACGCTAGTCAGTAGGGTGTTCCCGCATTGGGTAGCCGTTCCCTTCATCCATGCCGGAAAACGCCAACGGAACCCCACTCCTTAAATCAGGCATCTGCACCGTCGGAGACATGACCGGCCCACCCAGCGAAGCCCAAGTCTCTTCTGTTGTCGCCGTGAACAGGTTTTCACGCTTTGGCAAAAGGAAACAGGCTCCATCGGCTGCTTTTGCATTAGGCATTTAGACAGCCATTTGACCCGTGCGATTTGGCCTGTAAGTTGGCTGGATGAATTAGTAATCTGGATGCCCATGTTGAAAGTTTGCCCCTGCCTGGTGAATAAACCGGTTTGTTGGGATTGAAGATCGAGCGACTGCCCGTGCTGCGGGTGGCTCAGGAAGAACTCTCGAAGGCCGAGTGGGCCGACGCGGACAGGGTGCGCCACGCTGCCTGCGTTTCCGTCTGGACCCGCTGGGTCATCTGGGTCGCCTCGATGGCGGAGGCGGCATACCGGCCTGAGCTGGACGGCGGCACGTATCTTCCCTTCATCGTCATTCACGTTATTTTGGTCAGCTACAACGGTCTGGTGCACCGCCGCCTGGTTCTGGGCAAGAGGGTCACCTGGCCCTGGGTTCTGGGGCTGAGCGTCATCGATGTCACATTGATCACGGCGTCCATCGTCTCCGACGGCGGCTTCGACAACTTCCATTACCTGGCCTACTACCCAGTGCTGGCCCTGTTTGCGGTCATCTGCCCGTCATTCATCCTCAGTCTCGCCTGCACGACGGCGGTCGCGACCCTCTACGGGACACTGTGCCTGACTCTGGGTCCAGGATTGGAACTCGGAACGGGTGACGAGGTGGTGCTGATCGCACGGTTGATGGCGATGTACGCGGTTTTCGCAGGGGTCAATACCATCGCCCGCTACGAACGGGCCAGAAGGGACAGGTCAGCGGAGCGGGAACGGGCCCTCTTGCAGGAGCGTGTCGAGATCTCGCAAATAATTCACGACACTGCGGCGCAGAGCGCCTATGTGCTCGGTCTCGGAATGGATACGGCCCGGATGCTTGCGGGTCAATCCAACGAAGAGTTGAACAAGACGCTAGCCGCCGCGTCCATGTTGTCCAAGTCGATCATCTGGGAACTGCGGCGGCCGATTGACGGGGGACTGATCTTTGAGGGGAATGAGTTGGGGCAGACACTGAGGACTCATACCGAAAGGTTCGGGAGCATCGCCTCGGTGTCGGTGGAGATGGCGCTGTTGGGAGAGGAACCTCCTCTGCCGGTGGAAACCCGGTCCCGGCTCTTCACCATTGCCCACAATGCCCTGTCCAATGCCCTGCTGCATTCAAGCGCCGACCGGGTCCGGGTGACCCTGGACTTCAGGGGCAATTTCATACTGCTGTCCGTTTCGGACAACGGAATCGGCCTCCCGGACGATGGCGCTGAACGCGGACGAGGGATTACGGGCATGCGGGCGGATGCGGAGCGTATGGGTGGTCGGCTCATCCTGGGCCCAGCTGCACCGGAGGGGGGGACGGTCGTGACGTGCGAGGTCCCTCGATGACAGGAGAGTCAAGGAGGCTGATATGCCCTCGCACCAACGAATCCGCGTGATGGTAGCCGATGATCATCCTGTGGTCAGGGACGGCATCGGGCAGGTGCTGCAACACTTTGAGCAGTTCGATGTCGTAGGACTGGCCGGGGATGGGGAGGAGGCGGTCCGGCTGGCCGTGGAGCTAACGCCGGAAGTCGTCATCATGGACGTGGTCATGCCTGGCAAGGATGGCGTCGACGCTTGCCGCGAGATCATTGACCTGTTGCCCAACACCCGGGTCCTTATGTTGACCGCGTCGAGCGCACCCGAGGCGGTGGTCGAGGCGATCGCCGCCGGCGCCAGCGGTTACCTGTTGAAAGACTCCGGAGTGGAACAGCTGGTGGCAGTCATCCAGGAGATTGCGGAAGGGCAGGTCAACCTGACTGCTGACGCATTGAGGCGTGCGGCGATGATGATCCGCAAAGGCGCCAGCGCATCGCGCTCCCGGGGGCCGGAGTTCCTGACCGCAAGGGAGTTAGAGATATTGCGCCACTTTTGCCGGGGCCTATCCAACACGCAGATTGCCGACGCCTACGGCATCAGCCGGTCGACGGTCCGCAACACTATGGATCGTATTCAGGACAAGGCGGGGGTTGGCTCCAAGCCGGAGATGGTGATCTGGGCGGTTCGGGCCGGCCTGCTGGACGGGTACGAGCCGGGCCGCTGACGCTGTACACCGGATGACTGGCAGTTGTTGGCATGGTCCGGCTCCAGAACGCCGTCCCGGGTCAGACCCACATGGCCGGGCATGGCTGGAAACAGCCCTGTTTACAGCCACCGGCTGGAAATTACCCCACCTCGTAGCTGAGTGGGTGGCTGGAAAACCCGGTTCCAGAATCTCTGGCAGAATCCTATACTTCGGGCATTCTAGCCAGGGGGAGTGCAGGGGGTGCCGCTCTACGGCTACGCCAGGGTCTCGGTCAGGGAGCCCGAGGACAAGAACCTGGACCTCCAGGTGGAAAGGCTGGTGCGCGCCGGCTGCGCCATGGGAAACATCTATGCCGAGGAGGCCAGCAGGGCCAGGGACGACCGCTGCGGCCTCCTGGAGCTGCCGCCGCACGCGGTGGAATTGTGAGGAGTCTGCGTGAGACTTTGGAGGAAGGCCGAAGGCAGTGAAAATTGGAGTTAATCGATGTCGCGCAAGGAGCTGATTTTCTAGTATTACAGCCGCAGTTTATGTGGTAAGTTGGGGCCATGACTGTTGTTGAGAAGGGAGGGGTTGTTGATGCGCCAATCCGTACCGGAGCAGAAGGATGTTCTGGAGTGGGCCGCGGGGCTCCAGGCATTGCATGAGCGTATCGCGGGCCGCTTTGGCCGTCGCGAGCCCCGGCGGAGAGCCCTGGCCTACCTGAAGGGGTTGCTGGGGTCGGTGGAGCGCAAGAACGGGTGGCAGTTGGCGGAATATGCCGGAGATGTCACCCCGGACGGGGTGCAACGGTTGTTGGCCACTTACCGCTGGGATGCTGATGAGGTGAGGGACGACCTGGGGGAGTACGTGGTGGAGCATCTGGGAGACCCGGAGGCGGTGCTGGTGGTGGATGAGACGGGGTTTCTGAAGCAGGGCGACAAGTCAGTGGGGGTGCAGCGGCAGTACAGTGGTACGGCGGAGAAGGTGGAGAACTGCCAGACCGGGGTGTTTCTGGCCTACGGCAGTCGACGGGGCCGGACCTTTCTGGATCGGGAGTTGTACCTGCCCCAAGTCTGGGCGGAGGACTGGGAGCGGCGGCGGGAAGCGGGCGTGCCCGAGGCGGTGGCGTTTCGCACCAAGGGGCAGTTGGCTCGGGTGATGATTGCCCGGGCCGTGGCGGCCGAGGTGCCTTTTGGCTGGGTGGCGGGAGATACGGTGTACGGCAATGATCGCAAACTGCGGCGTTGGCTGGAAGGGCAGGAGCTGCCCTACGTGCTGGCGGTGAAGAGCAATGAGCCGCTGGTGGTCGACACTGAGAATGGCTCGGCGCAGGTGGCGGCGCGGCGGTTGGCCCAGCAGATACCCGATGACCAGTGGGAACGTCTGAGCGCTGGGGAGGGCAGCAAAGGACCCCGTCTCTACGACTGGGGACGGGTGTCGGTAGGGCTCGGGTCGGAGCCGGATCGAGCACATTGGCTACTGGTGCGCCGGAGCATCACTGACCCTGAGGACCTGGCTTACTACGCCTGTTTCGGGGCGGCAGACCTGGCGCTGGCGGAACTGGTCCGCGTGGCTGGCACTCGTTGGATCATCGAAGATGCCTTCAAGGAGGCCAAACAGGAGGTGGGCCTGGACGAGTACGAGGTGCGCCGCTGGACCGGGTGGTACCGGCATATCACTCTGGCCCTGCTGGTTCACGCCTTTCTGACGGTGACCCGGTGCTACGCCACCACTGCCGACGCAAAAGGGGGGCGGTAAGTGTGGCGGAACTCATCCCCATGACGGTGCCCGAGGTGCGACGGCTGTTATGCCGGCTGCTGTGGCCACGCCCTCAGCATGATGACTTTACCTGGCGGTGGTCCCGATGGCGGCGGCGGCATCAAGCTCGGGCCTGGCAATCCCACCGCAAACGACGCCTACAAAACTTTCCCAATCATGTGCGGCTGTAATACTAGGGCGAGACGCTCGTTCTGGAATTTATATCGCCGTCCGTGGTACGGGTAGATTACCGCGACCAAGTGAGGTATATCGGGGTATTCAAGGAGTTGGACGTGGGCCGTCTTTTTGCCTACCAGGAATGGGAGCCGGACTCCTTTGATGGCGGCTTGGGCAATAAGATGACTGCGACGGTGTCGCTGGAGTCAGCCGTCCGATGTTTGCTCTCTCGGCTTATGGAGGATCAACGGCGGACGGAGTCCGAGCGGATCAACCCGGAGGCCAGGAGGGGACTGGCTGAGTGGGAGCTGCACGAGTTCATGGAGGGGTTGCCGGATGTGGTAGAGCCGTAGGCACCAGGAGGTGATAGACCCGGGCAGTAATAGTGGATGCTGAAGTGGCTTGGCGGGGTCATCGGCTCCCTAGTACTACAGTCGCAGATCGCCAATTGATGAGTTGGCCGGTGATCAGGCTTAGCTTTTTTGAGAGCTGACAGTGACGTCTGCGAGGAAGGGTTAGGGTTAGGGTGAAAAGGTAGTGCACAGAAGCCGTCGAGAAAGCAATCAATCGTTTTGAGATAGTTTCTAAAAACTGCGATGATGGAGTCCGGGCCTCCTCGGCTCAGTTCCTGGATTCCATCGAAGCGGCGGCGGCCCAAGGGCTCATCACCGAAGACCAAGCAGACCATGTCCTGCTGGCGGACATCATCATCCGGGCCCGCCGGGGAGTGGACCGGCAGTACGTGCACGGTGTATTCGAGGTCTCCCGCACAATCGAGCAGAACGACATCCGGAGAGCCCGGGACCGGGCCGACGCCGTGGCGGCCGCCAAGGGTGATGAAGCCGTCGCCGCCTTCATCGGCGGGACGATACTGCCGCCCCAGCGCAGGCAGGCTGAGGAGTTGGACGTGCGGGTGCTGATACCGGCTATGTTCAGCCCGCCGGAGGAGGACGAACAGCCTGCCGAACCCACCCACTGACGGAACGGCCGCCACACGGACCGGTTTCTCTTCCGGCACAGATAGCTCCCACTATAAAGAGCATTCCTGGGTTCTACGACGTCCCGGTCTTCCCAACCAAGGGCGCCATGCTCAATAGCTGGACTTGGAACATCTGCACACCCAAGCATTGGTCCGGCGGCAAGTCCAGGTTCTCGGCCAGCAGGGAATAGAAGAAGGGGTCCACCATCCTGCCGGCCTCGGTGAGGAACGCCGCCTCTGAGGGAAGCACGGTGGAGGTCCTCTCGATCCACTCCGGGAGGTCTTTCTGAAGCGCCTGGGGCGAAGCCTTCAAGAGCAGGGCGTTCACCGCGAGGAGACCAGGCACCAGTTGAGTCTCGACGAAGAACCTCAGGTTGACCTCCAGTTCGTTTCGTTGGAGGAGCGTCATACCCCGCGCCAGTACGGCCACGGCATCCTCGATGAAGTGGTCCACGACCCTCCGGTGCTCGCCAGCCAGACACTCATAGCCTACCATCAAGACCCTCCGAAGTTCCAAACACTCCATACCACGGTAGCCAAGGCCCACAGACAGGGTCAACGGGCAACTGTCATCAACTTGCGGGACTCCTGACAGTTGCCCGTTGCTCGGCGCTGGAACACCCAGATAGACTGGCCGCAACCCTGATAATACAGGAGTCAGACAATGGCTATACCCCGCAACAACGGCCCCTATGTCTGGGTCACTTGGCTGCCCCGTCTCCTCTCCGGCGAGTCTTCCTGCGAGTGGGCCAGTTGGTTCAAGACACAGCACGAGGGCGATTCTTGGGCCAGGATGCCCTCCGACTTCGACCAGGCCGGCTGGCTCATGAACCACACCTCCCTGCTGAACCAGCAGCGCCAGAAATGGGAGCAGCAGGGCTACAGCGTCCTCACTGAAGGGCAGAACAGCTTCAACCTCCGGGGCAGCAGCGCCGTGCTGGCCGGCAGGCCCGACCTGGTCGCCCGTCGCAGGGACCAGGTCACCGTCATCGACGTCAAGACCGGCCGCCCCAGTCCGGCCCACACCGCCCAGGTGCTGCTGTACATGTACGCCCTCCCTCGCGCATTGGAGCGCTACCGGGGGCTGAGCATCGCCGGACAGGTGGCCTACCCCGACCACGCGGTGGACATCCCGGCCGAGGCTGTCGACGGGAGATTCGTCGAGAACCTGGGCGGTCTCATGCGCCGTCTGGCCTCGGAGATGCCGGCCAGACGAGTGCCCAGCACCGGGGAGTGCCGGTTCTGCGAGATCACGCCGGCAGACTGCCCTGAACGCGCGGAGGAGGGTCCTCCGGAGGAGGGAGTCACCGACGACTTCTAGGAAGGGAGCCGAGAGCGACGGAAACGTTGGCCCTGGTTCTGCACAAGACCAAGGACATCAGGAACAAGGTGGTCTATGGCACTCAGGACGGCAGCGTCATCCAAGGCGTCTACATCGACAGGGACGCCCTCTGTCCGCTCATAAGGTAACCATGAAATCTGCGCCAGCATATTCCATTTCCTGCCGATAGTTAAACGCTGACCAACGTTGAGCAGGGCTCCGTAGGCCGCGATGCAACCTGCGTGAGCAACCCGCGCAGGAAGGGGCTATCTCCCAAAGCCCGCAGGAATATCCCGCGGGCGCCGTTCACGTCCCGGTCCATTCCGAAACCGCCGTCATCCCGGATCACTGCCCGGCCACCCAGCTTCTCATCAACGCCGCCGTCCCAGCTACGGGTCTTGCTGGTATAGGCTTCGTTCACTTCCACCACCAGCGCGCCGCGCTGCCAGGCTTTCCACTTCAAGCGCTGCTTGAACTCATAGTGGCGGAAGGTCAGCATCATCCTCGCAGTCTTGCTGCGTATCTTCCGGCCCGCGCGGCGGGTCATGTCCTGGGTCTCAAAGCTGGGCAGCAGGATGACCTTGTAGTTGCTGGTGAGCCAGCGGGCAGTCTGCCAGTGGAGCTCATCCACCAGGCCGGTGATCTTCTGACGCATCCGGGCTTGGGCTCGGCGCATCCGGCGGCGTTTATGGTAATCCGGCTCTGTATCCGTGCGGCTGATGAGGCCGTCCAGCCAGTGGCAGAGGCGCTGTATGCGCCCGAAGGCCCGGTAGCCTATCTTGCCGCATTCGGTTTCGGAGAAGAACGTCAGGAAGGTGCGTACGCCGGGGTCGAGCGCGATTACGCCATCACCACATGGGGTCTCAATGTCGCACTGCGCCGGGTGGGGCACCGCCAGCCAGTAGAGGTCTCTTTCCTTCACCAACCGGGATTCCTTCTGTCCCGGAGGAATGTCCTCGGCCATTCTCATGGTTCCCATGATCTTGTGGTAGACGCCGAGTTTGGTCACGGCGTCGTCGGGGATATAGCAGGACTGCCTGGGATTCTTCCGGCTGCGGAAGTGCAGCTCGGCGAAATCCTCGTCCAGCCGTTCGCCTCTGGCCTTGTCTTCGGCCAGCCGGTTGTTGAACTTCTTGACGTTGCTCATGGCCCGGCAGGCGTCCCGCACCGAGGTACGTTTCACCTGATAGGGGACTGGTTCCCACTCCGGGTGCAGGAGTTTGAGCTCGGCCATCACCGCCTTCGCGATGCGCTTCCAGACTGCGGGCACGCCGGAACGCAGTATCTCAACAGTCTTGTTGTAGCTCCACCGGCTGGCGTCCAGCCAGGTCTTCATGAGTTGCTTCTGCTGGGAGTCGGGATAGACCCTTATCTTCCGCGATCGCTGCCCGGTACGCCGGAGTCCGTGCATCCGGCAGCTGAAAGTATGTAGGATGGCGAGTAGATCCTCGGTGAGCTCTGATTCGGGGCTGGCATCCGGCTGGTTGAGAACCAGGACTTCTCCGCCGTTTTGCTGGACCAGCCACTGGATGAGTTCAAATCCGAATCGGGCGAGCCGGTCCCGGTGGGCAACCACAAGAGTGAGCTTATCGCCTCGGTGAAGTCGCTCCAGTATGGAGAGCAGTCCCTTGCGTTTCCAGTTGAGGCCTCCGGCGACGTCGGTGACGATGTCGGCGTCGGGGTAGAGTTCTCGCATATGGGCGACCTGGCGCTGGAGGTCTCCCCGTTGCTTCGCAGCACTGCCGCGGCAATAACAGACTGTTTCTGCGTCCGCCTCTCCTTGGAGGAAGGCGTCGACGTCATAGAGGCGCTGTCCGCCTGCGTTGCGATAGTAGGGGATTTTGCCTTGGCGGGCATAGCGCCTCAGAGTTTGGGGATGGAGTCCGAGCCGTGCTGTGACTTTGCGGCTTGGCAAATAGCACATACGTTCATATTAACGTAATACTCAGTGTTAGTCAACGAATGGGCGTCTAGGATTTAACCGCCCAAACCCGACGAAACCCGCAGGCCCACGACGGGACGCCAACCAGTTTATCGCCTATCCTCAACCTGACGAATCACCGTTGACCTATATGCAGTGTCAGCGCTCATCACCGTGATGTGTCATACTCGTCAGCATGAGGGATCAGCATGGCTCACAGGATGAGCAAACTGGAGGCCGCGGCACATCTTGAGGTGTCAGCTTCCACCATCGACAGGATGATCCAGAAAGGCGAGCTTCAGATAGAAAAAGAGCCTCATGGAAGCCGCCACCGAATCTGGGTGGTGATGGATGCCGAGGAATCTGACGAGTCAGTTAACTCATCACGTGGAGCGCCAGGCATCTCACTTGATGCATCACCTGATGAGTCAGGTGAAGGAAGAGCTGATGGAAGTGATACTTCAGGCGAGGTTGAACTCGCAGTCCTGAGAGAAAGAGTGAAGAACCTCGAGGAACTGGCCGACTATCACCGGGATCTGCTGAAGGACTCAGAGTGGCGGTACCAGCAGGCCATGGAGCAGCTGGGAGCCAGCCAGAGGACCGTGGAGACCCTCACCAAAGCCCTGCCGGCCGCAGACGCCGGTACTCCAGCCCAGCGCCGGCGTTGGTGGCCATTTGGTAGAAGATAAAAACTGCTATTCAGAATCTGATGAAATCTGATACTCCACGCTGGGCGGAGGCCCTCCGGTGTTATTCACCCGGCGGTCGGCGCAGGAGTTCTTCTTCCAGTTGACGTACGCGCTCCTCGGGGGCATCGGCGCGTGTACGCTCTGCGTCGGCGCGGGTTTCGGCAGCATCAGCGCGTTCCTCGGCTGCGGTCAGCAGGGCGATTGTCCTGCCTGTGGCGGGATCCAGCAGGTCAAACCCCGTGGCTTCATCCCAGTAGAAGTCCAGTTCCAGCACCCCGCTGTGAGCGCGTACCGATCCTTGGGGGCCGGGGCGCGTTTCGCAAGGGATATATCTCCCGTTCACCAGCCGGTCGCCAGCTAGTCGCTCTCCATAAGACTTTGCATCCGCCGACGGGTCGAGCCGCCAGTATTCCGGGATGCCCAGCCTTTCGTACAATTGCCTCTTGTCCCCTAGGTCGTTGGCCGCCGTGCTCTCCGACGCTGCTTCGATTACCAGGTCGGGCGCCTTGCCCGTTTCCCATATCCAGAAGTTGGGCAGGTTTTCTTCGATGGCGGTTCCGGGTACGCCGAAGGCTATGAACAGGTCGGGGGCGACGCGGGCGTTACCATTTGTCTGGTCATGGGAGATGAAAATTTTCCCCCGGGTGGATATGACCACGTCTTCCCGCTCTCCGTAACGTTCCCTGAGTAGCTGGGTAATTCTATCCATCGCCTTGCCCTCGAGCATACCATCCTCGACCGGTTCGGCCTCTTCGTAGAATATGTCGGGCAGCGTGGGGTTTTCCCAAGCGTTGGCGATGTTGGCGGCAGTTGTCATCGTCGGTCCTCCAGCGCCGGCTTGACGCCACCTTAGCATGGCTTGGTATAGGTCGTTATCGCCGTTGTTACTCATTTGGAATACCCACCGCTATTCACCTCGTGAGACTACGAAGTACCGGCCAATGGCGCCAACAGCTCCAGCAGCTCCGCCATGTCACCCAGGTCTTGAGCGATGGTTCTCTCGTCCAGGGCTGGACCCAGCTCGTACAGGTTCGCGTGAAGCACCTCGGCCCTGCCGTGCAGCGGTCTCAGGCGGTTGTTGCCGAGCTGGTGCGATGCTTGATTCATGACCTGGTGAAAGTGGCTGTGGCGGTCGTACTGCCAGCCCTGAGCCAAGGCGACGGCTTTGCCCATGTGAGCGGCAGCTCCCCAACCCTTTTCTGAAGCCTGGTGCAGGTCGCCGACAGCAAGGTACTCATGGGCCTTGGCCAAGAAGTCGTGGGCTTGGACAGCATGAGCCGCGATGTCTTCTTTAGCGGTAGTCACTTCACCATCTCCTTCACGGAACTCCCGCCATGGACCCGGTGCTGTCCGGCGCCAGCGGCGCGTAGGTGTTCAGCGTGACCGTCGGGCTGCTGTGTCCGGCCCACTGCGCCACGCGGTTAACCGGGATGCCGCTGGCCAGCCAATGGCGGATGGCGCTATGCCGGAGCGAGTGAGGGCCTGGAGCGTAAACCCGGTCGGTGTTCCACTCCAGGCCAGCCGTCGCGACGGCGGTCTCCACGATGCGAGCCGCAGTGCGCCGGGAGAAGGCGAAGACTGGCGCGTCGCGCCTAGCCTTGCCTCTGGCCCAAGACAACGCCGTCGCCAGCTCGGGATGGAGCGGCACCACCCGGTAGCGATGGCCTTTGCCGCGGCGTATGGTCAGCTGCCCTTCGTCAAGGTCAATGTCGCGCCACTCCAGCGCAAGCAGCTCGGCCAATCGCGCGCCGGTGCGCCATCCGGCCAGGAGGAACAGGCGCCTCCCCGCGTCGGGCTCGGCAGCGATGAGCCGCTCCGCCTGCGATCTGGTCCAGTAGTGGGGTGGCGTTTTCGCTGGGTCAACTTTGCCACTGGCCACGGCAAACTTCCTCCGTGGGGGGATGGTCAGAAAGGAGAACAAGATGATTATAACGAATTCTGGCAAAGTTTGTTCCAAACTTTGCCAGGGCACAAATCGTCAGTTTCGCACCTTTTCTCGGGTAACGCCCTTCAATTGACGACCCGCGACTGTAACATCAGGGCCAGCCCACTGAGCGCCTGTACCACTCAATGATCTCGTTGAGGGCTTCACCGATGGTTTTCTGCTCCAGGGCGGCGCCGTCCTTCAGGTCTTGCCACAGATAGCGGTCAATTCCCTTTATGCTGACTATGTAGTCGGGGTCGCTGACCGGAGGAGAGACGGGGAGCCTGGCTTCGCCCTCGCTGACGTCCTTCCTGTACTGGCGCAGCAGGTCGTTGATGACGTCACCTGCGACCTTGTTCTCGTGGACGGCCCGGTCCTTGACCCATTGCCAGAGCCGAGGATTGAGACCCCTGACGGTGAGGGAGGGGTGTGGGTTGGGCACGCGGGCGGCGTTGGCTTCGCTCCAGCCAACCTGATCCTTGTAGCGCTCGATTATCTCGTTGAGCAGGATGCCGATGCGCTTGCCTTCGAAGGAAGAGCGGGTCTTGAGCCAGCGGCGCAGGTCGGGGTCGATCCCCTTGATGGTAAGGGAAGGCAGGGGTGGTGGGTGTTCGCGTTCGGGGGCCACGGGGAAGGCTCCTCCCAAAGATGGGCGGGCGAGTGGATGTGGTTGATTATAAGGGGGGTAGGGAGAACGATCCAGAGACCATGGTTCCTCGTTGCGGTAGTGCTCGATGAGCTCGTTCAGGATATGGCCGTATCTGCGGTCTTGCAGCTTGGCATGGGCGGTAAACCATTGCCAGAGAGTGCGGTCGATGCCTGGGACGTTGCAGCGGTGGCGGCGCTGTGGAGGGTAGGGGGACAGCTGGGGCGGGCGGTAGGTGGAGGCGAGCAGCTCAGCGCGATAGCGGTGGATCAGGTGGTTGATCAGGGACCCTACGGTGGTGCGTTGCCGGGCTGCCCGGGCGACGAGCCATTGGTAGAGCTGCCGATTGAGCCCGTAGATGGCCTGTTGGCGGCGGGTTTCGGATGTTAGCAGCATAAGATGCAGCGCGGGCGCGAGTTGGCGCGAGTATACCAGAAGCACTCTTTTAGACGATTGCGAAATTAAATTTCGCGTTCCCTCACGGCGATGTCGCAGTGAGTAGGCTGCTGTTTGAATGCTGCGCTGGGTGGAAGCCGGTTAAGCCCGTGGGGTACGCCAATGGCGCATCGTCTAACCCAGTCCCCGGCTCTTGCCGCTCTGGAGTATCCCCGTTGGTCCGGTCGAGCCGGTGCCGACGGATTTGCTCCAGAGTGACGCCCTTGCACTGCACGAAGATGTACGTTCCCCTGTCCCCAATGTTGAGGGCGGCATTGACGTCGGCGTCGGCTTGGTGACCGCATTTCAGGCACTGGAAGTGTTTGCGGTTTCGTGAGTCCATGTGCCTGTGCCCGCAGGTAGAGCATGTCTGGGAGGTGCCTCTGGCGTTGACTTCGACGACGCGTATGCTTTCCCTTCGGGCCTTGTAGCGGATGTAGCCTGCGACCTCGCCCCATCCTTGTTCGAGGATCCTGCGGTTGAGGCTGCGTTTCTGGGCCACGTTCCTTCCTGGATTCTCGATGGTGCCGCTGGCCGACTTGGTCATATTAGGGATTTCCAGTTTCTCTAGGGAAATCAGCTGGATGCCGTTTTGGACGCAGTACTTGACCACGTGAGCGGCGACTTGGTGCCGGTAGGCTTTCCTTTGCCTCACGCGCTGCTTCAACAGGCTGGAAAGGCACATGGCCGCTCTGCGGTATTCCTCGGTGGGTTTGCCGCTAAACCATTTGAGGTACCTCCTTGGGTTGCCCTTGGCGGATAGGACCTGGTGGTTGTTCTCGTCGAGGAGAGCCCAGAAACCGGCGAGTCCGGACTTGATGGCTTTGCGGACCATGGCCTGTTTCACCCGTTGGGCCTGCTTGATTTTCTCGTCCAGTTCCTTCTGGGCGATGCCCTCGTAGCTGACTCCGGCGGAGCTTGCTATCAGGTTGACCACTCCCCGGTCGAGGCCCAGGACGTTGTAGGGGTCCCACTGGCCTTCCGAGGGCAGTGGTTTCTGTGGCAGGCGGTAGACGAGAGCTACTTGTACCTTTCGGCCGTCGACGGATACGGAGGCGTAGGTGGGTTGGTCGTCGGGGAGTGGCCGACAGGAATAGAGCCGGATGGGCGGCAGTCCCGGGAAGTGTAATTTGGCATTGCCACCCTTGTTGATGGTGACAAGGGGTTTCAGGAGCCGTTGCTGATTGGCGAATGTCTCGATGGTCCTCACGGGCTCGCCGTCGTGCTTCTTGGGAAGTCCGAACTCATGGTTGATGTGGTTGTTCCAAGAGTTGACAGCCTTCTGGCCGATGGCGATACGGCAGCGGTTGTCCAGTGGGCCACGTTGTATCCCCAGGTTGTTGGCTACGACGGTGGTCAGCAATTGAGCTTTATTGCCGTTGAGGGTTTTCCCGGCGTGGTTACTCGCCAGCTCACCGAGGGTGGCGTCGAAGAGTACGCCCGCTTCGGTCCTGCGTTGTTCCAGCAGCTCGTGGGCGGCCGTGTTGCGGTGGAGACGCCCGTGGCACACGAAGGTGCGGGTGGCAGTATTTTTCGGTTTCGCCATAGAACCAGTGTAGGTTCTCTCGGCTTTGGGTTTTTCGCGTCGCTCTTGTTTTTGTCGCCTGCTGTTTACAGGGACAATTTAATTTCGCAATCGTCTCTGGTTTGGAATGGCCTCATGAGAGAGTGTTATGATGTCGCCCGGAGCGGATTGATGGTGGGGCGGCCGTAGCACCCGTATTCCACTTTGTTGACGGCGGCATCCCGGGGTCTTATGCACTATATGGCCGTTGGGTTTTCCAAGGCTATGCTGATTGGCGTCGTGGCGGTGCTCGTTGTTGTTTCTCTCGCGGCATGCAGCAACGGCCCTCAGCCCCAGGGAACGGCGCTGTCTACCCCGATTCTTCGACCGATGCCAACTGCCACTCCAACCCCTGACCCCACCGTTACCCCTGACTTACCACCCTCAACTCCTTCGCCGGCGGAGGGACCCGGAGAGACTCCCACACCCGTACCCAAAGGAACTGCAACGACTGGGGCGGAGATGCCACCATCAGAGGTGTATGCGCTGATTTCACCATCGATACCCTTTGTTGTGGCGACGCGCGGTCAGGGCAGCGGCGTGCTCATCGACGGTGGCTACATCGTAACCAATTACCACGTGGTGTGGCCCGATGCGGCAGTGGGGATTGTCTTTCCGGATGGGACGGAGTTCGAGAATGTTCCGGTTGTGGGATGGGACCCGATGTCTGACTTGGCGGTTCTGGGGCCGGTCGAAGTGTCCGCCCGGCCGGTCAGGCTAGGGGATTGGGAGGACACCCCCATCGGCACCCAGCTGTTCTTGATCGGCTACCCCGCTGAAGTGGACCGGTTTCCCGAGCCCACCATCACCAGCGGCCTTCTCTCCAATTTCAGAGAGTGGGAACGGGCCGGGATAACTTATCTGCAGACCGACTCCGCAATTGCGGGAGGCCAGAGCGGTGGGGCGCTGGTCAATGCAAGCGGCCAGGTCATCGGAATATCGGGGTTCTCTTTTAGCGATGCCAATTACGCCCTGGTCGCGTCCGCCACTGACATTGCTCCCATCATAGAGAAAATCAAGGAAGGCGAGTCCACATTCGGGCTGGGAGAGCGCCGCTTGCCCCAGGGGCCCGGCAGCACCAGTTTCGACTTGGAATTGCGCAACCTCTGGGACACCCGCGAGTTCGTTTTCGAGGCCGAGGAAGGCTCGGTGATTGAGATCGAAATCGAGGGCGAAGGCGACGGAATGTTCAGTGTGTCCACTCCGTTCGAATCTATCCTGGAGGTGGACGACACTGAATCGGGTGTTGAACGCGCCACTGTGGAGCTGTCTACGGGCGGCGTCCATTTTCTTCAGGTCGAGATGGCGGCAGGCGGCGAACCGTCCAAGTTTCGCATAACCAGCAGCGTCAGGTTGAAGCCTCTGAACGACCCCGACGACGGACGGGCCATCACGGTAGGCGAGACCCTGGCTGCGAGCTTGGACCATCCTGCGGATTGGGACTGGTATTCGATTGCCCTGCGGGATGGGGACAAGATCAGGGTATCTGCCGATTCCCTGAATGTGGACACCCTGATGTATGTCGACTTCCCCGGTTCCGACTACAACGACACCGTGTCGGACGACGACAGCGGCGGCGGACTGTTTGGCCTTAACTCGGAAATAGTCTATCGCGCGCCCCATACCGGAGAGTATTTCATAGTAGTAACGGAGGCGGTCGAGGACAGCAAGGGAGGTTACTTCCTCTCCGTGGAGCGGGCGCCGGAAGGCGCGGAGCTGACCGCCGCTTCTCAGCGGGGATCTGAGGTTACGCGCGATGAGGCCGATACACTGGCCAACCGTTACTACGATTGCATGCTCTCAAATGAGGCACTCCGGAAAGAGTTTCTTTCAGGGATGGAAGGAAGCCTTCTTGAGGGCGGTGCAACTAGGGAGGAAGCAAGAGAGGCGGCGCAGGCAATTATTGAAAGCAGAGCAGTCATTGTTCCGATCCTGCGCCAGGTAATTGAGTCGGAGGGCCCGTCGGGCTTGGAAGAATTTGCTGAGGTTTGCGATGAAGGGCAGGAGCCAATCGAGGGACCGGCCGACACCTTCGGCCGGTATTTCCGGGGAGAAACTCTGCACCTCAGCGTGGCCGGCCTGGAGCGTGTGCCGGAGCTGCGCTACTCAACGATCGACCCCAGTGAGGTAGTTCGCCGATGGAGTCTGCGTCCGTCAGTTCCCGGTAATGAGCTGGTGCTGCTGTGGCTGAAGGTTGAGAACCACACCGCCGACAGCGCCACGTTCGACATTGACGGCGCCGCCGCCGAGTTGCGGGCTACTGACGGTGCCAGCTACCGGCCTGTTCCGGTATCTGAGATAGCCTGGCGGGACTTCCGTGGCGACTCGCAAGCCCTGGTCCGGATTGACGAGGGCCAGTGTTTTGATGGCGCCCGCGCCCTTGTCGACGTGGGGACAACAATACTCTGGCAGAACGAGGCCGGGTCAGGTCAATACCTGGATTTCGAGGATGAATCAATCGCCGTTGGCCCGGGAGGAAGGGTAGAGTTGAATCCCGGAGGATCCATCTCGTATGAGTTCAGTGAGCCCGGGGTTTACTCCTACGCCTGTAGCGGGTCGCGACCTGCGGAATGGCCCGCGGAGATTTGGGTGGCGCATTCCGGCGAACAGGGGAGCGGGACCGACCGATCAGTGTTGTTCCTGGAAGGGGGCCTTGAGTTGCAGAAGGGCTACGGCCTGGACGGGTATCTGGTCTTCGAGGCTCCAGTAGGCAAGGAGTTTGACGAGCTGGCATGGAGAGCCGGGGACGCCATCACAATCCCGCTCAAGGCGCAGGCCGACCAAGGGGACACTCAAGTGGGGCCCACGGACCTGCCGACATATGCCGCCCGTAAGGCCGGAGGCCCGGGCGCGATCTATGTTGGAGACATCAATCAGCTGGTTGGCCCTGCCCCCACGGTGGACCAGGGAGGCTTCGTCGGCAACGTCCCCCTGGAGTCGCTGGAGCGACATCTCTGGCTCTACGAGAGCCCCTTCTATGGGGAACTTCTGGAGAAGGCCAGGCTCACCGATCCGATGCCCATGACCTACGACGGACCGGCCATCACCATTCAGCACGTCTGCATCAACCGGGCACTGCTGCCCTGCCAGTTGATGGAAACCTACCTGGCGCCCAATCTGAGGGAGCGCACCAATGGGAAACTGGAACTTATCACCAGCTCCTTCCCTGAGCTGGGGCTGGCCGGACCGGACACGCTGAGCCTGGTCGCCGACGGCACCCTGGACTCGGCCACGGTCTATGGAGGATATGTTGCCGGACAGATACCCGAAATCGAGATTCAGAACCTCTGGGGCCTCTACTCCTCTCGCGAGCAGGAATTTGAGGCAACCCAGGCCATCATGAAGGACATTGAGG
Source organism: Dehalococcoidia bacterium (assembly GCA_965204805.1). Classification (GTDB taxonomy): domain Bacteria; phylum Chloroflexota; class Dehalococcoidia; order Lucifugimonadales; family UBA3495; genus VXOI01. Next base: position 56,663 of record CBDBFI010000001.1, on the reverse strand, counting down.
AGTTGGTGCTGGCCGAGACTGGTGGCGTCGTAATGAACCACAGTTGGTATGCTGACAGCGGCCAGTTCCTCTTTTGCAGGGAGAGGATAGATACACTGAGGGATTTCATCGGGAGGGACACCCGCAGCCACAGCGCGGCGCTGTCGGATTGGCTCAACGGCATGGGTGCCAATCCCCGGTTCGTCGCCTTCGCCGAGGTCTATCATGAATTGGAACGGGGTAGCCTCGATTGTGCTGTTACTGGAGCCCTCGCGGCCTACGGGCAACGATGGTACGAGGTGGCGGACTATATGATTGGTCCCCTGCTCAACTTCCCTGCCCACAGCAACATAATTAACGAGGGCACCTGGAACTCCATCCCCGCAGACCTGCAGCAGATCCTGTTGGAGGAGGCCGCCAAGTCGGAACTGGAGGCGATGCGCTTGGCCGCGATCCAGTTCGAACAGGGTGTCACCGAGAATAAGGATGCTGGCCTCGAGTTGATTCCATTTTCCCGGGAAACACTGACCCATAGCTTTGAAACTGCGGCAATGGAACACGTGATACCGGCCTGGATGCGCAGGATGGGGCATGCTGGCAGCCCCTTCGTCTCCAGAGCCTTCAACCCGAAGCTGGGATCCATAGTCGGCCTGCGGATTGAACCCGACGGCTCGGTGGTCAAAATACCCTCGGCCGAGGGCACCGATTAGCCGACGGCCTCGCCTCCGCCGTCACAAAACCCGATAGTTAAACGCTGACCAACGTTGCACAGGGCTCAGTCGGCCGCGATGCAACCTGCGTGAGCAACCCACGCAGGAAGGGGCTATCTCCCAAAGCTCGCAGGAAGATCCCACGAGCGCCGTTCACGTCCCGGTCCATCACGAAACCTTTATCATCCCGGATCACTGCCCGGCCACCCAGCTTCTCATCAACGCCGCCATCCCAGCTACGGGTCTTGCTGGTATAGGCCTCGTTCACTTCCACCACCAGCGCGCCGCGCTGCCAGGCTTTCCACTTCAAGCGCTGCCTGAACTCGTAGTGCCGGAAGCTCAGCATCATCCTCGCAGTCTTGCTGCGTATCTTCCGGCCCGCGCGGCGGGTCATGTCCTGGGTCTCAAAGCTGGGCAGCAGGATGACCTTGTAGTTGCTGGTGAGCCAGCGGGCAGTCTGCCAGTGGAGCTCATCCACCAGGCCGGTGATCTTCTGACGCATCCGGGCTTGGGCTCGGCGCATCCGGCGGCGTTTATGGTAATCCGGCTCTGTATCCGTCCGGCTGATGAGGCCGTCCAGCCAGTGGCAGAGACGCTGGATGCGTCCGAAGGCCTTGTATCCGATCTTGCCGCATTCGGTTTCGGAGAAGAACGTCAGGAAGGTGCGTACGCCGGGGTCCAGCGCGATTACGCCATCACCACTTGGGGTCTCAATGTCGCACTGCGCCGGGTGATGGACCGCCAGCCAGTAGAGGCCTCGTTGCCTCACCAGCCGGGATTCCTTCGGATATTCAGGAATGGCCTCGGCCATTCTCAGGGGTACCAGGATCTTGTGGTAGACGCCGTGTTTAGTCACGGCGTCGTCGGAGATGTAACAGGACTGCTTGGGATTCTTCCGGCTGCGGAAATGCAGCTCGGCAAAATCCTCATCCAGCCTTTGGCCTTGGCCCGGGCCAACTCCTTGTTGGCCTTTTTCAGGTTGCTCATGGCCCGGCAGGCGTCTCGCACCGAGGTACGTTTCACCTGGTAGGGCACCCCTTCCCATTCCGGGTGTCGACGGCCTACCTCGGCCATTACTGTCCTGGCTATGCTCTGCCAGTTGGCCGGGGCCCCGGAACGAAGAATCTCAACGGTCAGGTTGTAGGTCCACCGGCTGGCGTCCAGCCAGATCTTGAGCGCCTGCTTCTGCTGGGAGTTGGGATAGAGTCTTATCTTCCGCGATTGCTGTGCGGTAGCACCGGAGTCCGGGCATCCGGCAGCTGAAAGTATGGAGGATGGCGAGTAGATCCTCGGTGAGTTCGGATTCGGGGCTGGCATCCGGCTGGTTGAGAACCAGGACTGAGCCGCCGTTTTGCTCCACCAGCCACTGGATGAGTTCAAAGTCGAATCTGGCAAGGCGGTCCCGGTGGGCGACCACAAGAGTGAGTTTATCTCCGCGATGAAGCCGCTCCAGTATGGAGAGGAGTCCCTTGCGTTTCCAGTTGAGCCCTCCAGCGGCGTCGGTGACGATCTCGGCGTCGGGGTAGAGTTCTCGCATGTGTGCGGCCTGCCGCCGGAGGTCTCCCCGTTGCTTCGGAGAACTGACACGGCAATAGCAGACCACAGAGGGAGTTGTGTTCCCTCGCAGGAAGGCGTCGACGTCGTAGAGGCGTTGTCCGCCTGCGTTGCGATAGTAGGGGATTTTGCCTGGGCGGGCATAGCGCCTCAGAGTTTGGGGATGTAGCCCGAGCCGCGCTGCGGCTTTGCGGCTTGGTAAATTAGGGCATACGTTCATATTAACGTAATGCTCAGTGATAGGCAATGAATGCGCTTCTAGGATTTAGAAACTATCTCAAAACAGGAGAGGTCGAAGGGGAGAGGGAAAATCCGGTTGGGTTAGGATGAAGGAAAATTTGGTGAGGCGGTGGATGATGAGGGGAAAGAGGGAGACTTTGGCAACGATTTGGGAGGTTCCAGACGATTTGTGGGAGCAGATTCACCCGGTGATTCTGGAGATGGACCCTCCCAAGGCTACGGGACGGAAGCGGGTTGATCCGAGGCGAATCCTGGACGGCATCATATTCCGCATGCGCACCGGCTGCCACTGGAACCGCCTGCCCCGGGAACTGGGGGACGACAGCACCATTCACCGCACTTTCCAGCGCTGGGTGGAATTGGGCGTGCTGGAGCGCATCTGGGCGGAGTTGGTCGCGGAGTGCGAGGAACTGGGTGGTGTGGACTGGGAGTGGCAGGCCGCAGATTGCGCCATGGGCAAGGCCCGTTTGGGGGGGATTCAATAGGCCGCAATCCCACGGACCGGGGCAAGGCGGGCAGCAAGCGGAGTATCCTGGTCGACCGGGATGGAGGGCCATTGAGCCTGGTGGTGGCCGGAGCCAATGTTCACGACACCAAGCTGCTGGACATGACCTTGGATGGCATAGTGGTGGAGCGTCCTGGAACCGGGACCCAGCATCTGTGCCTGGACAAGGGATACGACAACCCAACAGGCCACGAGGCAGTGGCGGCGCACGGGTACCGGGGCCACATTCGGCGGATAGGAGAGGAGAAGCTGGACGCCACAGGAGTGAAACGCCATCCGGCCCGCCGGTGGGTGGTGGAACGCACCCTGGCCTGGCTATCCAAGTGCCGGGCGATTCTGGTCCGGTACGACAAGAAGGCATCCAACTACATTGGCCTGATCCAACTGGCCTGCGCCCTAATCTGGTATCGCCGGCAATGGCAACTCAGGGTTTTGAGATAGTTTCTTAACCGTCCGAAAGAGAAGCCCTGGATGACCTCTACCATGCCACAGACGGCCGGAATAACGATGGCCGGCTGAGCGACCAGCCAGTCGGCAAATGGTACGGCGTCGTTACCAATGACAACGGCCGCATCATCGGGGTGCGCCTTGATGGGAACCGGTTGAGCGGGGAGATACCATCGGAATTGGGCCGCCTCTCCGATCTCGAACTGCTGAGTCTTGCAGACAACCGCTAAAAATTCGTTGCCAAACGTTAACAACGCGAAACCAGCGAAATAAAACTGCATAGGAACGAGTCGAGGTCATCCGCACTAAAATAAAACCATGGATGACGCAACGACAGTATTCGTCAGGCTGAGGAACTCCCCCGAAACCGCCAGGGTCATCGGAGACCTGACGGCGCAGGAACGCTTTGCCTACAACCAGGCAGTCAACATCCTGAATCGTGGCCGGACATACCCCTGAACAAGCGCATCACGATATGGCGGAGGGAGAAACTCACGGAAACCTGCCGGAAGGCCGCGCCCTACCACATCCACCAGCAGGGCAGCGAGGCCGCCTGACTGGCCAACGATCTCATGCAGGGGAACAGGGCCGAACGCGAGGAACGGGTGGCAAGAGCCGTCCAGAAAGGTGTGGAGCCACACCCCAAGGACGTTAGGCCCCACCGGAGGACGCTGGCCCACCGGTCGAGAAAGCATGGCACTCAGACCATCACCATCCGCGGGAAGAACTTCATAAAAAGGACCGGCAACCGGGGCTTTGCACAACGAATCTGAATTAACACCAATTAAAATAGATTATGCACAACGAATCGCCCCAAGGTGAAGACCGCGAAGACGCAGAGCTTCCGCACCAGAGACGGCTGGTTCAGATACAATCCAGCCCTGAGGCTCACGCAGATGCAGAGGACAGGAATGGGAACTTTCCAGATAACAGTTGAGATAGGCGACCAGAGCGGCCAGAGGTTCCAAGAGCTGGAGGCGCTGGTGGACACCGGGGCCACATTCACGAAGGTGCCCCGGTCCATCCTGGAAACCCTGAGCATACCCGCCGACCGGACCTACACCGCCCTGCTGGCCGACGGACGGCGGGTGCCCAGAGAGCAGGGATGGGCAACCATCCGGCTGGAAGGGCAACAGTTTCCCACGCCGGTCGCCTTCGGCGAAGAAGGAGAGCCAACCCTGCTCGGCGCCATGGCCCTGGAACACGCCCTCTTGGCCGTGGATCCGCACGGACAAAGGCTCATCCCCGTGGATGCCCTGGAGATGACCAGCACGGGAGAGTGAACGAGGGGAAACTCCGGCACGGGCTGAAACGGCGAGCCACCGAATGTAAGGACGAAGGCGCTTGGCGGGCGAGGGCTAGGCCTCTCAGTTTCCGTGCCCCAACCGTTGTTAAAAAGGTGATCCGGCAACCGGAGCCTCAAAGTGATGCGGCCATCATCCTGCACCGTGGCCACACACAACTGGCAACCGGAAGTCTCATCCTTGCTCCCCAGGACGAAGAACTCATCGCTGCGGGCAGCCCGCCAGTCCTCTCGCCACTCGTCAAGGCTGGCGTAGCCATTGGCCTTCAGGTGATGCTGCTTACGCCACAACTTCCTGGACCCGAAGCACAGCCTCACCCGGCCTGAAGCCTTGTCGAAAAGAACGGAGGCCAAGCGGCCAGCCAGGATGGCCAATCGCCGCTTCTTCTGATGCGCCGCATTGAGATTGCCCCGCTCGATGGCCTGGGCAATCTGCACCTCGGCACGCTTTATGCGGGTTTCAAGGCTCTCAATATAGCGGTCCATGCTCTCCCGGACCGCTGAAATCTTTCCTTCCAGCGATACCCTCAGAGAGTTGAACATCCGAGCCGGTATCCGATACCTGATGAGGTAAGCATTTTTCAGAGAAGTAAGAGGCGAACCAGCGCAGAAGCGGGAGAATAGATCGCGCTCAACGCGGCCGAAGAGAACAGCATTGGCCGACAGTGCCTCACTACCCTTCACAGAATCAACATCAGCGAAGGAACGAATGCGATCCTGATAGGTGAACTTCCACTCACCCACCTGGGCAGAGCCAGACTGATTCTTCTTTCTCTTGGCAGAGGCCATAAGAACATATTATCGTAAATACGCTCGACATACCAGTGGAATCAAACCCAATAGGAAGAAACCGCGATGTAACCGTAAGCAACCTCAACATACGAAAATCTACTAGCGTGGCAACAGTTGGCAACCCTCTCCAAGCCCGCCGGCGTCCGCACAGGGGACTGCTGGTTCGCCTTCAACCCAGCCGTCAAATTGGCACAGACCAGAAAGAAATCCTACGCCGTCAACCTCCAGAGTCACAAATAAATAAATCTTGCACAATGAATCGGAATTAAAAAAGATTCATTGTGCAAAGCCGGCAACCGGTCATTCAAAATAACCGGCGCCGAGCACGTATTCCGGACACGGGACAAGCTGCCGGACCAAATGCTCAAGCTGGACTTCGTGGAACTGGACGGCCAACGAATATCGGTCAACGCCCCGCTGGAGAGCAGGCGTTATGCGCTGCACGTAACGGTCGCGATGGAAGTCCCGGACCCGCCGGACCTGGCCGACGCGCCGCTCGAGAGCTATGACGGAATGGACGACGGACTAGCGCGGAACTGGACCTTCTCCAACGGCGAACACTACAAGTTCAAAGAACCCTACCCCAAACGCGACGTCCGCCAGAAGCGGATAACACTACAAGTCAAGAAGAAAGGCTCCAGGCGCCTGGCACACCATCAGAAGGACTGCAAGGAGCGGTCCCGGATCCGCAGCGCAGAGCGCTAACGCCAGTTCAACGAGCACGCGATAGCGCACCTGGACTCCGTCCAGCCCGCGGCGATGGCGGTAGAGCGGAAGAGAGTGAGCAACATGATGCGCTCGGCCAAGGGCCAGGGCCGCAACCGCAAGGCCGGGCTGAACCGGGAACTGGCGATGGCCGGCCTCTCCATACTTGGGGAAATACTGGCCAGACAGTGTGCCAAGAGAGGCAAAAATATAATTCCCGTCCCTGCGCCAGGGAGCAGCCAGTCGTGTCCGAACTGCGGGCACCGGTACAGAAGAAATCGTGAAAGCCAAGCGGTCTTCCGCTGCCGGAAAGGCGATTGGGAGGGCAACGCTGATCATTCGGCAAAGCTTATTCACCGCAACCGCGGGTTCGTAAGAACGGCTGAACGTATCCACGGGTACACTGCCTACGCAGAGGATGTCCCGACGGGGTGGCGGGAACAGCCGTCCCGCTACTATGATCAACAGGAACCCGCTGTAGCTGAAAACGCGTCCAAGCCGAAGCGCAACGCGGCGAGCCCGAGGGTTAGCGCCCGAAGGGCGGGGTCCGGAGCGCGGGGCCCGACGTCCCAGGTCCCGGGGGAAAGCGGTCTGCCGTCACGGGCAGGGCGTCCCGGGAAACCGGGTCGCCGAAGGCGTATAAATACCATCGAAAAGGACGTTGAGCAGCGTTAGTCAACGTTGATCAACAAAACCTTGTCCAGATGCGTTCCGGAAAACCGGAATAGCTCGCCCCGAAAATACAGGTTAACAAGGGCCAACCCCTGCTATGGTAGCACCACAGTCGACCACATAGCAGATAGAGTCGGCCTCTGATATGACAAGTGGACGTTCCATCTCACTCTTGGCAGCCTTCGCCGCGCTGGCATTGACCATCGCCGCAGCCCTCTCGATTCCCTCTACCGCCAATGCCTATCCCTTCGGCGGCCCGTGCGTGAGGATTACTATGGTCTCCGCTGATGCGGCTTACCAGCTCCACCTAGTGAACGAGAACCGCACTAAGCTTGGCCTGAACAACCGCCAAGTCGGAAGTTCGATCGTAGTCAAGACCCCATCAAGAATCGGGATTCTGATCGATCACACGGGCGAGGTCAAATGGGAATACCAACGCCTTGATAACGGACAAATTGGATTTGAGGATGACATCGACGACGACTTCAACGATGCGGTGATTCGTGTCGACACGGTTTCCTGCCCCTCCCGCAACTCCGCTCCCGCACCGACGCCAACGCCCACTGCCACGGCTCTGGAGGTGTCATTCGACGACGCTACCTATACCGTGCAAGAGGGAGGCAGCATCACCGTTACGGTCAACGTATCCCCGGACGCCGACCGGTCCCTGGAGATTCCTGTCTCGGTAACCAATGGCTCCGCCGAATCGGACGATTACTCGGTGTCAGGCCTGACCGACGGTAAGCTGTCATTGGCATCCGGCGAGAGCTCTGCGAGCTTTACGATTGAGGCTGTCGAAAATTCCGACAGCGGCGCCGAAACTCTCGATCTGTCGTTCGGAGACCTCCCTGAGGGTGTGAGCGAAGGGACGAAATCTACGGTACGAGTGACCATTGAAGACCCTGTATCGGCTCTGGAAGTGTCCTTTGACGAGGCTACGTATTCCGTGAACGAGGGAAGCAGCGTCACCGTCACGGTCAACGTGTCGGCGGACGCCGACCGGTCTCTGGAGATTCCTGTCTCGGTAACCAACGGTTCCGCCGAATCGGATGATTACTCGGTGTCAGGCCTGACCGGCGGTAAGCTGTCGTTCATCTCGGGGGACAGTTCGGCCAGCTTTACCATTTCAACCGTTGATGATTCAGACAGGGATGCCGAAACCCTTGATCTGTCATTCGGCGACCTCCCTGAGGATGTGAGCGAAGGGACTCAGGCGACGGCACAGGTGAACATCAACGACACTACGCCCGCGCCCAGATCGAACACCGGAGGCCGCAGTGGAAGGGGAGTAGGTGGCGGCCATATAATTTCAGTCCGGCAGACCAACCGGCCACCCGTGTTTAGAGAGGGCGCAAACACCCAGCGATCCATTGCGGAGGATGTTTCGATCCAGACTAACCTAGGCACTCCTGTTTCCGCCACCGATCCTGACGGCGACACCCTGACCTATACCCTGGCAGGCCCCGACGCCGCTTCCTTTTCGTTGAACTCCGCCAATGGTCAACTGGCTACTGTAGTCACCTTGGACTACGAGACGAAAGCCACCCATCATTTGATCATGAAGGTCTATGATGGGCGGGGAGGCAGCGATACTACCGTCGTGACCGTCAGAGTTGCCGACGTGGCCGAACAGCAAGTTTTCGTTGAAGCTCCGCTGCCGACGGCCCAGCCCCAGCTGGTGGAAACACTCGCACCGGAACCCACTGAGACGCCTACGCCCACTCCAACAGCTACACCTATGCCTACACCCACCCCAACCGCTACACCGGTGCCGTCGCCCACGCCAGAGCCAACAGTGCCGCTGTGGTTGTTCCAGTCCCGGTGGCAGGGGTTCGCCTCGATGCCGACGCCTACGCCCACGGCGACGCCGCTTCCTTCGCCAACAGCGGCGCCGGAACCGGCGCCTGCGGAAGAGGATCCCACCGCTACCCCGGACTTGTTCAGCGATTCTCAGCCAGCAATGTTCACGCAGTTCCAGGGTGGAGGGCCTCTGGGTGACTTCCAGTCCACGAATGTTAAATCCTCGGTTTCTCCGCTGCCTGAAGAAGAGCGCCATCTGCGAATCTGGCCAATCATTCTGATGACCATCGGCATAGCCATGATGATCCTTTCGGTTACTATGTTGATTTCCGGTAGGGCGCAGTTTTCCGGAGCTTTACTGCCTGGAGTTGGCAGATAGCCAAGTATGGCGCTGTTCTCGTGGTACAACGGGCCGCCGCAGCGGCGAAAGAAACGTCGGACAACTTCACAGTCCGGAAGGAGATGGTCGCCAATGGCTGAACCTCGAAAACCGTCGACCCCTCTCTGTGAATGCGGGACTGCCTTGATGCCGTGAACACGCTGGCCTTTGCCTTACTCATCAGCAAGAGACAAGGGAGTCCATGAAACTGCTGACAAGCATTGCAGCCGTGGTGTCGTTGACAATGGCCTGCGTGACCGAGGTTCCTAAGCGAGCACCTACCGTTTCCCCAACTGCCCACCGGACCTGAGCGCCACCGTCGATATCCGCGTAGCCGCGACCATTGCCGCCATGCCTGAGCTACCTCCAACTACAACACCCTTGCCACTGCCTACGGCTAAAATCTAGGCACAGGGCAATCGCGTCTTAACCGAGGAGGACTTTGAGGAGGTAGTCCTCCCTCCAGCCGGCTTGCAGGCGCTTGCCCTGTATGCCCACCTTGAGGCTGGTCTCCTTTTTCAGCAGATTGTGGGAGATCTGGCGCAGCGTGACCATGTTCTGGGGACCGTGGTCTTTGCGCACCCGGCTCTGGTCTTCCCTGAAGGTTACGTCCATGCTCCAGTGCAACGAGTTTTCGATGCTCCAGTGAGCCCGCGCTGCGGCAAGCTGCCGCTCCGCCGATGCCTCCAGGCTGCTGATGTAGTACCGGGCATGCACCGTGGCTCCTGTCTCCGTCTCCCGTCGGCTCTCCACGTTCACCACTGAGCGCAGCCCCGGCCATTCCCCGGCGGTGCCCAGGTATTCCAGGCAGGCCGGGTCGTCTACGGCCCAGCACTCCCGGCGCTCGATGCGCCCGTGTCCCTTGTTCAGGGTGGTGGCGTAGTCGTGGGGTAAGCCGTCCAGACCCGTCCCGTCCCCTGCCTCGAACAGGTCGCGCACGTCCTGATACAGTTGCCCCTGGTTCTCCTTCACCGCCAGCAGGTAGTCTGCTCCACTCTCAACGATCTCACGGGCTATCTCCTTCTGGCAGCCCATGGCGTCGATGGTCACCAGGCAACCGCCCAATTCCAGCATCTCCAGCAGACGGGGGATGGCGGTGATCTCGTTGGACTTTTCCTCGGTCTTCACCTGGCCCAGGGTCAGCGTATTGGCCGAGGCCCAGGCGCTGACCAGGTGTATGGCCTGCCTGCCCGCCCTCCGGTCGTGGGAACGCCGCACTGTCTTGCCGTCAATGGCCACCACCTCTCCGGGCAACAGCGCCGCCACCGCTTGGGTCCACTCCACGAAACAACTCTGGAACTGCTCCGGGTCCAGGCGGGAGAACACATCCCCGAAGGTGTCGTGAGAGGGAATGCCGTTGGGAAGGTCCAGAAAGGTGCGGAACCACTCCTCCTTGCTCTTGCCGAACATCGCCACGTACACCCAAGAGTCCGCGCCACAGATAACGGCGCAGATGGCAATGGCCACGATGTCCAGCAACTGGTGCCGCTTGCTCCGCTCTATGCGCGGGTCCTCCAAGTCCCGGAAATACTCCGTGACCGACGTGCCTTGCCCCTCCACCATCACTCACCCCGCATCACACTATGCTTGAACCCTGCTCACCGTCCCCTACTCTATCATTAAGACGCGATTGCCCTGATAGGTGTCTAGGTTTTAGCCGTACGAAAACTATGTGTCGTTATTCAGCAACATTAGGACAGGGTGTTCACAGACATTAGGACACCCTGAGAGCCACGATTTGACTTGTATCAGGTTGCCGTTGGTTGGTCAATCACTCCCTTTGCGCCCAGCAGGGCCCGGTGCGGGGAGAGCCGTTCCCGGTAGCTGCTGCCCTCGATGACGATCTGATAGCTGGCGTTGGCCAGGCGGTCCAGGGCACTGTTGCCGAGGATGGGGTCCTCGAAGAGACCGAGCCATTCTTCCACGGCCCGGTTGCTGGTGATCACGAAGCTGGATGCCCGGTGGCGGTTGAGGATGAGATCGTACAGGTCGGCGGACTGCTGGCCCGTAAACCGGTGCAGGCCCAGGTCGTCCAGGATCAGCAGATCCGGCGTCAGGAATGACCTGAAGGTGCGCTCCAGGGAGTTGTCGACCCTGGCCTGGTTCATCGCCCTGAAGTAGCCGTCGGCATGGATGAAGCGGACAGTGTGTCCGGCCCTGACGGCTGAGTAGCCGAGGGCTTGGGCCAGGAAGCTCTTGCCGACGCCGGCCGGCCCCACCAGCAGCACATGCTCGCGCCTGGCCAGGAACTCCAGGGAGAAGGCGGCGTCCAGCAGACGGCGGTCCAGGGTGATGGATGCCGACCAGTCGAAGTCCTCCAGGCGGCAGGTCTCATGGAAGCCGGCCTGGTGCAGCCTCGTCTCGATGCGCCGGTGAGCGCGGCGGTTGACCTCGTCGCTGAGGATGATCTCCAGGAAGGAGGCGTAGTCCAGCTGCTCCCTGCGGGCCAGGGCGATGCGCTCCGGCAGGGTGTTGAGCATGGCGCCCAGCTTGAGGTGCTTGAGCAACGGAGTCAGGTCGGTGGTCATGGTCATGTCAATCTCCTCATGCCGTACGGCGGCGGTAATGATCGGTTTGAGCGAAGACATTGCCTGGCCGGGCGAAGCGGCCCTTGGGCAGCGGCAGGGGCGCCTGGGGAGTGGTCTCCTCCTCCAGGGCCTGCACCAGAATGCGCTCGACGCGGCGCACGTCGATGAGATCGACGTCTAGGGCGCGGCGGCAGGCGGTGTCCAGGCGCTTGGCGGTGTAGCGCTCGCCCAGGCGGAGCAGCTTGTGGCCCTGCCTGACCTTGGCCCACGGCAACGGCCCGTCGAACAGCCGCTCAGCGAATTCGCCCACCGCTGGTCCCAGCTGAGCCGCCTTGCTCTTGATGCCGTCCGGAGCCCTGGTGGTGTAGGCGGACAGCTCGGCGGGGTAGTCCTCGGGGTCAGTGGCGCGGCCACCCTTGAACTGGCGGACGTGGGTCTTGATCAACTGGCCCCGGTGGTAGATGCGCACCAGCTTGCTGTCCACCCGCACCTCGACCTTCTGGCCCGGCGGGCACAGGGACGAGGGAACCGAATACAAGGCCTGGCGGCACTGGACGTGATGGTCCTGGTGCACCTTGGCCTCGCGCCAGTCGGCGATCTCGTAGGGCTCGCCATCCCACGGAATCAGTGCCTCCCGCTCCTCGTCCTGGAAGACCACCAGGGGCTGGCGCCGCGTGGTGCCGTGGATGCGCAGCCCGGCCACGTCGCGGCACCATCGCCGGGCCTGCTCCCGGACATCGGCCAGACCGCTGAACTCGCCGCCCTTGAAGAAACGCTCCCTGGCGTAGGGGACGCCGCGCTCCACCTTGGGCTTGTCCTTGGGACGGCGGACGCGGGCCGAGTCGGCGATGAAGCCGCGGTGCTGGGAATACTCCAGGAAGCCCCTGGTGAAGGTGGGATGCAGGGCGTCCGCCACCGCCACCGCAGGAGGGCAATTGTCGATGACCAGGTAGCGGGGGATGCCGCCGAAGAAGGCCCAGGCTGATTCCAGCCCGGCGATGACGTCCTCCAGGGTCTGGCCGAAGGTGGGCCAGAGGAAGCAGTGCCTGGAGTGGCCCAAGACCAGCAGCAGACCCCATAAGGCGCGGCGGCGGCCCGTCTCGGGGTCGTGGACCAGGCCCAGGCGGCCGAAGTCCATCTCCGCCACCTCGCCCGGCGGGGTGTCCTCCATCCGCACGGTCGCGGCATTGCGCCGCCTGCGCCAGTTGCGACGGGCCACGAAGCGCTGCAGGGAGGTATACGACACCCGGCAGCCATGCTCCCCCAGCAACTCGTGGATGCGGGTCAGCAGCATCCGGTCGCCGGTGAGCCACCGGTGGATCTGGTCGGCCCAAGGGGCCAGCAGGTCCTCGCTGGGAGTGTCGTGCCGCCTTGGCCCGGGCTGCCCGATGGCCGCCAGACGGCTGAGCTGCTCCTCGCTGGGCGCGGGACCGTCAACGGATATACCCAGCGCTTCAGCTGCGGCAATGTACTTGCCGACAGTGTCTTTGGAGAGCCCGGTACCCGAGGCTATTTGACGCCGACTGCTCCCGGCCTGCCAGCGGCGGATGACTTCGGCTATATCCACTCTCAACACCTCCTTGTAGGCCATCGCTGCACCTCACAATGAAGTGCCGCTATGGTCTCTCATAAGGCGCTCAGAGTGTCCTAAAGACCCTGAATATCTGTCCTAATGAACCTGATTATTCAGTGATTTTCTGTCCTAATGATGCTACTCATTTACACTATGCAGTGTTATACTGCTTGAAACAGGCTATATCACCTGAATCAAATCTCGCAGTCGAGGCACACCATGGCAGTACCGGCGACGGCGGGCTGGCAGCAATAAACAATTGGGATAGCGCCGTGAAACGTCTGAGAACCATAATCGTCCTGCTGGTTGCCGGGGGCATTCTCACGCTGGCTGGCGTGGTGCTGGCGCAACAAGCAGGGTGGATCGCCCCGTTGGTGGAAGAATACAGCCTGATCTGGAAGGATGCATACGACGAGACTGCAAAGTACGACCTCCCTCCGGCGGGTCGGGAAGCCGTTGCCGACCGGGTGCTGGATGCCCACATAGCCACCCGCACCACCCCTTACGGCGGCGGCACGCCCCTGCCCACATACACGCCTGGAACCGGCCACTGTATACAGACCATCACCCCAAGTGCGACAGTCTCAGGCCAGTGGCCCAGCGGGTGCGACTCGAAAGTATCGGGCCGCGGCTATGCCCGCTACTACCAGTTCACCCTGACCCAGAGCGCCGAAATTAAGGTGCTGCTGGAGTCCCAAGACGCCGAGACCGTGCTGTACCTGCGAGAGGGAGCGGACGTCAGAACCGGGACCTATTTCGGATTCAACGAGGGGGAGTCGGAATACAACTACCGCCGTGCCAGCATAGAGGATAGCCTGGCTGCGGGAACCTACACCATCGAGGCCACAACCTACAATGTTGGCGAGACCGGCAGCTTCACCCTGACCGTCAGCACCGCGACGGTCGCGCCCACCCCCACCCGCACTCCGGGGGTGGTGACCGTCTCCGACATAGACGGGTACACTTCGGAGTTCAGGATTGAAATCTTCGTTTCCAGCATCGGCACGAACCTGGCGATGTCGCGCCGCAACATTTTCACGGTCGGCGGAGTCAAGGTGAGACTGGACTCTGATGGAAACCTGACGACACAAGGCTTGGGAGCCACTGTGGCAGACCGTTACTCTTGGTCTTGCAACCCCGTTAATGGAAGCACCGGGGAAAACAGGTATTACGCCAGCGATGAATACAGTTTTGGCTTGCCCAAAACCGACCTGGACAACGCTCCCCTTTTCAATCACTCCGATGGCAGGTGGGTAAGCCGGATATGCGCCGGCCAAGAGACAGCGCCCTCTAGTACCCATAGGACGACTTGGACCAAAAAGTTTTCATTGCCATGAGCTTTTCCAATATGCCCGCTCTGACTCCCATCGCCGCCGTCCGGGGCGCAGGAGCGCTCCACTTCCGCGGCAGTGCTGCCGTGGGAGTGGACATGAGCTAAGCGGCGGCGCTTTTAACCGGGCTATATTGTCGCAGGTAGTTGAACTGCCTATCCCACCGGCAGCACCGGCTCTGTGCGGTCTGCGGGCAGCTCCACCTCTAAGGCGTTCAGGAAGAAGGCAGTCTGGGCGTAGTGGCTCATCAGGGCGGTCAACTCGACGAGATGCTGCATTCCGAGCTGCTCCAGGGCAATTTGGAAGGTTGACGCTGATACCCGGTGGTGAGCGTAGAACTCGTTGCAGTAGTTCACGATGGCCCGCTCTTCGTCCGCCATCGGCGGGCGGGTTGCCAACTGTTGCCATGCTAGTAGATTTTCGTATGCTGAGGTTGCTTACGGTTACATTTCGGTTTCTTCCTATCAGGTTTGATTCTACTGGTATGTAGAGCGTATTTACGCTAATATGTTCTTATGGCCTCTGCCAAGAGTAAGAAGAATCAGTCTGGCTCCGCCCAGGTGGGTGATTGGAAGTTCACCTATCAGGATCGCATCCAGTCCTTCCCTGATGTTGACCCTGTTAAGGGCTATGCCGCTTTGTCGGCCTATGCTGTGCTCTTCGGCCGCGTTGAGCGCGATCTCTTCGCGCAGTTCTCTGCCGGTGTTTCCCTGACCTCTTTGAAGAATTCTTGCCTCATCAAGTACCGGATACCGGCGAGGATGTTCAACTCTCTCAGGGTATCGCTAGAGGGGAAGATTTCAGCGGTTCGGGAGAGCATGGACCGCTATATTGAGAGCCTTAAAACTCGCATCAAGCGTGCCGAGGCGCAGATTGCCGCGGCCATTGAGCGGGGCAATCTCAATGCTGCTCATCAGAAGAAGCGGCGATTGGCCATCCTGGCTGCCCGCTTGGCCTCCGTTCTTAATGATAAGTCTTCAGGCCGGGTGAGGTTGTGCTTCGGGTCCAGGAAGTTGTGGCGCAAGCAGTATCGCTTGGAAGTTAACGGCTACGCCAGCCTTGACGAGTGGCGAGAGGACTGGCGGGCTGCCCGTAGCGATGAGTTCTTCGTCTTGGGAAGCAAGGATGAGACTTCCGGTTGCCAGTTGTGCGTGGCCACGGTGCAGGATGATGGCCGGGTTACCCTGAGGCTCCGGTTGCCGGATCACCTTGTTGCGAAGCATGGCAAATATCTGGTCGTGCAAGATATCCACTTCCACAACGGTCATGCCCAGGTGCTGGGTGCTCTTCAGAATAAGGAAGGCCAGGCGATTTCCTATCGCTTCAAGCGAGATAAGAAGGGCTGGCGGGTATTTGCCTCGGTGAAGCACCAGCCGGTGCCCGTTGTTACCACCAAGCGGCTTGGCGCCATCGGCATAGATGTCAATGTTGACCACTTGGCGGTGAGTGAGACCGATTACTCGGGCAACTGGCTGAGATCCCTGACTGTGCCGTTGGTCACCTATGGGAAGTCTGAGAAGCAGGCTGAGGCTCTCATCGGCGACGCCGTGGCCCAAGTGGTGGCCTATGCCCGTGCCGTCGGCAAGCCGTTGGTGATTGAGAATCTGGATTTCTCCAAGAAGAAGGACCAGCTTGAAGGGGAGCATCCGGGGCGCAGCCGGATGCTGTCGTCCTTCGCCTATGGGAAGATCAAGACCCATTTCCTCTCCCGCGGGTACCGTGAGGGGGTGGAAGTCGCAGAGGTCAACCCGGCCTTCAGTTCGTTGATGGGCCGGGTGTTGTTCATGGAACGCTACGGGCTCAGCGTGGATCAGGCTGCGGCCTTGGTGCTGGCCCGCCGTTTACTCAACTGTTCCGAGGGCATCCCGGACCATGGGCTGTGTCCCGATGGTTACGGCGGCCATGTCGCCTTCCGCGCGCCCGCTCCTGGGAGGAAGCGCGTGAAGCACGTATGGACGCTGTGGGGGATACTCTGGGGCAAGTTGAGACCGGCTCTTGCAGAGCGGCGCCGGCGAGGCGTGCAGAGAGGTGTGCCTCCTCCGGTCCGGGCTGGTCCTCAGGATGAGAGTGGCCTTGGCTGTGAGCAGATCGGTGTCTCCGGGTGGGAATCCCGGACGGAGTCGCCTTGTGCTGTTGGGGCGGCGAGCGGGCAGCTTCGGCTGTTCGTCTAGAAGTGGTTGACGCTAGTCCTGTTACTAAAATCAACCATATTTACAACGGCCTGGCTTAGTCACATTTATTTCCGCTACTCGGGATTTGTGGGGCTTGATTGCTCTATGTTCTCCTGGGTGGTCGCGTGGGATTGGAGCCGCTCTCCGCTGAACGGCATTGGGCATTCTACCGGTTGCAGCTTTACGCCCAATTACAATACAACCGGGACGGTCGGAAAGCCGACTGTCCCGGTTGTGATTTCCAGCGATACGAGTTGGTATGGAAGTGGAAAGTGTCTAGACACCAACTTCTGCCGAGCAGAAGGGAGATGGTCGCCACAGGACTGAACCTGGTTGAACTCCGAAAACCGTCTGCCCCTCTCTGTGAATGAGGAACTGCCTTGATGCCGTGAACATGCTGGCCTTTGCTTTACTCCTCAGCAAGAGACGAGGGAGTCCGTGAAGCTGCTGACAAGCATTGCCGCTCCACGTCGTCAACATAGGCGCTGGTCTCGCGGATTACACTGGCAGTATCGCCACGGGATAGCAGAGGCCGATGTAGAACCACTCGCCGTGCAGGTGGCTTTGCCGTGCATAGTAGCGTCCGCGAAGCGCAGCGGCCCGCACGTCGTCGTGAGAGGCGGACAGTCCCCCCAGCAACGCAGACGTGCTAGAAATTGATTCCGCCAACTCACCGGTTCGGGCCAGCACCAGGACTTTTCGGCGGCGTCGCGGATATCGCCGGCGTCCAGCCGTTCCAGAGCGGCCGCCTGCATCCGGCGGGCGTCGAGTAGAATTTCCGAAACCTCATCGCCGGATATCATGCCACCCCTTACGTGAACCGCCGCCGGTTATGTCTGGCGGCGTTCTAGTTATGGGCGGGACCCGCCCCTCCCCTGGATTCGGCCTTACAGCAGACGCTCGACGTCCTCGATGTACAGGCCGGTCTCCCGAATGCGCCACTCCACATGGGGTGAATTGCACCGGCCATCATAGAAGCAACCACCGTGGAGCGTGGACAGACGGCTGTAGTACCCGCCCGTTATAGACGGATCCAACCGCTCCATCTCGTCAACGCCGTCGGAAGTCCTGGCCGTCGTGACCGGCTCGTCGCCCGTCCGGGCCAGAATCAAGGCATCAGTGGCCCGCTTGGTGGCGCACCAGGCCTTCTCCGCCGCGTCCCGGACGTCGCCGGACGCCAGCGGCTCCAGCGCCCTGGCCTGCATCAGGCGGGCGTCCTGCATCAGCTCCTTTACCCGGTCAATGGATACCATTTCGTCTCCTCAGAGAATGTCGCCGAGAGCCGCTTTGATCCGCTGCCGGTGCAGCGCCGTCCGGCAACTGCCGGAGCAGTGTAAACGGCGGAGGTAAATTGTTCCGCTTGGCCGGATTACACATCCTCTTCCGCAGGAGTCTCCCCCTTGGGCATGTAGTAGCCGACGCGGGGCTGGGGGAAGATGTACTTCGGGCTGCCGACATCATCGTCCAGCTTGCGCCGCAGCCGTTTCACGTAAGTTCGCAGATTTCTCCTGTTTCCCGAACTGCCCAACCCCCAGACCAACTCCAGCAGGTGGTTGAAGCTCAGCACCCACCCAGCGTTGACCGACAGCTCGAAGAGCAGCCTATACTCGGTGGCAGTCAGATTGACCGGTCGGCCGCCCACGCTGACCGCGCGACTGGCGTAATCCATGGTCAGGTCCCCCAGCACGAAGGTGCCGGGCAAGTCCTCCAGAGACCGGGCCAGAGACCGGCGCAGACCACCCCGGACCCGGGCCACCAGCTCGGTGGGGGAAAAGGGCTTGACCATGTAATCAATGGCCCCGGACTCCAGGGCCCTGGCGATTATCTCCTCCCGTCCGTAGGCCGACAGGAAAATCACCGGCGCTTCCCTGATTCGCAGCATTTTGCCCATCAAGTCTATGCCGTCGCTGCCCGGCAGCAGCAGGTCCAGCAGTACCAGCCTGGGCCGTTCGGACTCGTACAGCCGGAGGGCCTCCTCCGGGTCCCCGGTGACCAGGAGCGAGTAGCCCGCCCTGGAGAGGGTGTCGCGGACGTTGCGCAGGGTCATCGGGTCGTCGTCCACCACGAGAAGGCGCGCCTGGTCCCCTGTCTCCGCCCGCGAGCGGCCGGAACGTAGCACTGTCCCGGCCGCCACCCCTTCGGCCACGGGCAGGGTGAAGGTGAACCGGCTGCCCAGGCCCACTCCTTCGCTCTCCGCCCAGATGCGCCCGCCGTGGGCTTCCACGATTCCCTTGCAGATGGCCAGGCCGAGACCCGACCCTATCAGCTCGGTGTCCAGGCCGTCGCCGTCGGCCGGGGAGAACTTGCGGAACAGGAAGGGCAGCCGTTCCGGCTCCACCCCTCGTCCCTCGTCGGTCACGGACACCGTCACGTAGCCGCCTTCCAGCGCGCCGCTCAACCGGATGGCGGAGTGCTCCTGCGAGTACCGGGCCGAGTTGGAGAGCAGGTTGCCCAGCACCTGGACGATGCGCCGCTTGTCGGCCATGACCCAGGGCAGGTCCGGTTCCAGGTCGAGCACGATGTCCCGGCCCCGGCCGCCCGCGAGGAAGGTGTTTCTTGCTTCGTCCACCAGGGCGCTGACCTCCGCTGGCTCGGGGGTTACGGACAGGGAGCCGGTCTCGATGCGGGCCACGTCCAGCAATTCCCCTATTAGGTCCCGCATCCGGTCGGACTGGGACTCGATGATGCGGATGAACTGGAGCACCTCCGCCTTGTCCAGGGAGTCCAGGGACTCCCGCAGATTGACCGCGGAACCCTTGATGGAGGTGAGCGGCTCCCTCAGTTCGTGGCTCACCAGGCTCAGGAACTCGGCCCGCAGCCGCTCCGTCTCCTCCACCTCCGCCATGTCCTGCACGGTGACCACCATGGACTCCACCGCGCCCCCGTCGGAGAGGATGGGGGTGGCGTTGAGTAGCACCGTGACGCTCCTGCCGCCGGGCGTCCGCAGCACGATTTCCTCAGCCCGCACCGTCTCCCCGATGCTGAGCAGTTCGGCCATGGGGGATTCCCGCAACGAGAACTCCCGCCCGTCGCCCCGCCGGAAGGTGAGCACTTCCAGCAGGTCCTCGGCCCTCTGGTCGGGGTTGCGCAGGCTGTCGGCAATCCTGCGGGCCTCACGGTTGGAGGACTTGGGCATTCCGGTCTGGGCGTCGAAGACCACCACGCCCACCGGAGAGGTGTTGATGAGAGTCTCCAGGTCGGTCCTGGCCCTTCGCTCCTCCAGGTGGCGGCGGGCGTTGGCGATGGCCATGGCCGCCTGGGAGGCGAACATCACCAGCGTCTCCTCGTCCTCCTGGGTGAACTCCTGGCGGCTCAGCTTGGCCGCCAGGTAGATGTTGCCCAGCCGCTGCTCCCAGTGCAGCAAGGGCGACGCCAGGAAGGAAAAGGTTATCCCCTCCGGCAGGGGCATACGCACCCCGGGTACGCCCAGCTCGCTCAGCAGCTCCAGCAGGTCGGGGTGCCGCACCGGGCCCGGGATGCTGCCCAGGCGCTCGTAGATGCCGGGCGCGGGCGGTATGTTCCAGACCGCGCTGGCCTCCTCCGGGGACATCCCGGAGGCGAGGAAGTTCTCCACCTGTCCGCCGCCGTCATGAATCGTCATCACCCCGTAGCGGGCGTCGGTCAGAGACCGGGCGGAGTCCAGGACTCCCTGTAGCACCTTGTCGAAGTCCAGGCTCTCGTTGATGCGCAGGCTGGCCTCGCTGAGCCGGGACAGGCGCTCCCGAAGGGTTTGCAGCTCCTGGTCGCGGGGCTCTGGATGTGGCATTTGTCGTCCCTCGCTGGACTTCAAGTTGGGCATGGGGCGGGGTCTCCTCCCGCCGGGCCGAATGCAACCGTCAGGACGCGCTCCGGAATCAAGCGGACACGTCTCCGGCCTTCAAAAATGACACCGTAATGTCACCAATATTGGACTAAAGTTCACCGCACAGTTCGCCGTTCATGTGGTAATCTCTCCGACGGTTTCAATACTATGTATCAATAATAGTGCCTAAATTATACACCATTCTTGAGATATGGATTGCAAGCCTAATTTGGGGCGGCGTTATGCCGACAAGATGGTGATTGCCGGAACCTACTAGTGTCCGGCGTCAACCGCTTCGCCCGGAGGCCGTGCGGAGGCGGTAAATGACAGTGAAGGGAAAGGAGATGGGCCAATGTAGGAGTACCCGGGAGACCACGAACGGAGACAAAGACGAAAATCCGAATCACATTTACCCACATACCAAGGAGAACCATAGATACCCCATGAATACCCATATCACGAATCCAAGACAATTCAGGCTCTACGGGGCGGTGCTGGCCATGGCCGCTCTGCTGGCAGTCCTGCTGGCGGTGACGCTGACCGCCGGCCCCACTATGACCCATGCCGACGAAGGCAAGGGCCAAGGCCCCAGGCTCGGAGACAACGCGCAGGAATACCGCCAATACGGCGTCCTCCCCTGCACCGAGGAAACACAACCGGCCGCCAGCGACGCGGCGATCATCAGCGACGGTTACTACGCCGTATTCGACGGCTTCTGGGACTACGAAGACGGGCACCTGTCCAACAACTTCTGCCCCCCAAAGGTGACGGAGGTAGACGATTTCGGCGAAATAACGTATACCCGCCACGACGCCAACACCCACATCAGCAAGACCGCCTTCTCCATCCCCGACAGCTACAAGGTGACGGTCGTTGACAGCCGCACGGGGATTACCAACGGCAACCCCAGCACGGTCACGGGTCCCACCATAGACATTGCCGATTTCCCCTTCCTGGCCGATGAGGAAGCCGTATCAGCGGTAAAGCCGGACCCGGACAGCACGGCGGAAAATCCGCCGAACGTCTTCGCCAACAATACCCTCTGGTGGGTCAGGCTTGACCAGCCGTGGACAACCGGAGCAGATAATAACGAGACGTCCCCCTTGCAGATAGGCTTCTCCACCGACCTGCTGGAGGAGGCGGACTGGTATCTGGCAGATGGCGATGACCTCGACACTGACCCCGACCCTCCGGTGCAGTTCGAGTTCGTGGCCTTCCACGTGTTCAAGGACGGGAGGGTGTACATAGGGGAAGAAGCGCACGAAATTGGCGCTCACCTCTTCGCTTTCGACCAGCGGGCAACAGACACTGCCCTGGAGGATGCGCAGTGGAGTAGCGTCGACACCGATGTCAACAAAGTCAAGATGTTCCCCGACCAGTATAAGCAATTGCAGTTCGTCTTCACGGAACCCGGCTCGTACAAGGTGCAGGTGAATTTCAAGGGCTACGTGCGGAAAGAACGCAACCGCCTGACAGGCGCCCCCCGGGACTGGAGTGCCATCAGCCCTGATGGCACCATAACCAGCCCGGTCCAGTGGTACACCTTCCACGTGGGACCGCAGGCCGACGTGGACGTCGCTCTCACGACCGGCGCTGTCAGCACATCGGGAAGCGACAAAACTGTGCCCATCACCGTGACCACCACCAACAGCGGCCCCGACGCCGCGAAGAACGTCGAGGTGGAGATCAACCTGCCCCCGGGCCTGAGCGCCCCGGCAATGCTCCCGTCTGGCGCCACCTCCAGCGGATGCGGCGTCATCGCCTGGGAGATAGGGACGATGGCCTCCGGTGCCTCGCCGCCCCCCTCCCTGGAATTCAACGCCACCGTGGACTCCGGCGCGACCGGCAACCGCACCATCACCGCGGAAATTCACTCAGAGACCTTCGACCCCGATTTAACAAACAACGCCGCCTCGGCCGACGTGTCGTTGGGCGGCACCAATGTCCGGGCCCCCTCCTTCCCCGGCGTGACCCGCTCCATAGTGGAGCACGCCGTGGCCGGAGCCCACGCCGGCGACCCGGTGGCCGCGCTAAGCCCCGACGGCCGGGCCCTCAGCTACTCCCTGTCCGGGCCGTGCAGCAGCAAGTTCCTGGTGCACTCCAACGGGCAGATAGTCCTGGCCGCCAACCAGACCCTGGACTACGAGACGCAGTGGGAATACCCGCTGGTCCTTCACGTCAGCGACGGGGTGAACGCCGCCGGCGAAGCTGACACGTCGGCCGACGACAGCACCCCGGTGCTCATCCGGGTGGAAGACAGCGAAACCAGCGCCGTTCACCCGACGGTGACCTTCACCTTGAGCAATCCCGACCCCACCACCCAACCCAACCTGGACTTTGACCGACTGGAGGTGGGACAAAGAGTCGACGTGAATGCGCAGGTGAACAATCTGCCGGACGGAGTGACCCCAACCTACACCTGGGATTTACCACCGGATTGGAGCGGTTCGCCGGCACACACCAGCTTCTATCCGGCTGGGGCGTTCCGAGCCGGGCCCGAAACCTACACAGTGCACATCAAGTGGCAGGGCGGCGGCATAACCGCCAGCTACACCATCAACTGGGTTGCCGCCTCCTCCTAGTCCTGGCTACAACGGCGTGTCCCCGGCCCACCGGGCCGGGGACACACGCCGTTACAACTGATGACACCCTATGAACGCTTCCAAGACCAAGCATATATCAAAGGAGAATCTCCCGTGAGAGTTTTCATCCTATGCCTGCTCTCCGCGGCCGCGGCGGCGGTTTTTCTTTTTGAGACCTCGTATGCCCAGGAGAGGCCGGAGTACGAATATGTTGATTTGGTGATGCGTTATGAGCTAGCGCCTGTGGATAACAAATCGAAGGTTGCATATACTGTTGAAAATATTGGGACCGCAACGGCCTCCGGAGTGACCGTGTCATTTCGGCTTGAGGACTTGAAAGCAATCGGCCTCCTAAACACTCCCCACCTTTCAGACAAGAAGATTGTGGACAGTGCCCCTGACCAAGGGTTTACGGAATTTACCTGGGAGGTTGGGACTATACCACCGGGCGGCACTGCACAGTCCTTGATATTCAGTACATCACTCCTCAGTAGTCAAACTACACATCTGGTCGGGGTCATAAACGCCACAGCTTCCTCCCTTCAGCCTGAACCGGACGTATTGCTGGCTAATAACGTCATAAAAGTATATTCCTATACTGAGAGCGGCAAAAGGCACATGGATGGCAATAGACTGGCGCTCCTGCTATCCGTAGACAACTTACGGCCGCTTGCAGGAGGCGATGTAGAATTCGGCTTAACTGCCAGCAACTTAAATCCCAATGCTGACACCCAATTCATCAACCTCATCGCAAATGCAAAAGTGAAAGTGGAATTGTCCAAGGGACTGAAATTCAAAGATAACTGGCCGCCGGATGGCACACCCTTTGAAATAGCAGAAGGCAGCGACCGCCGGTCGGGAACCTGGTCCCCGTCAGACACAGACACAGACGGCGGTGATAATCTTTCAGATGATATTGACATAGAGACCCAACTGACATCGGGTAGCCAGGCACCGGACAGCCTGGACGATATCCCGCTGAAAGAGCGGTGCATCACCGCCCGGGTAGAGGACAGCATCCCCCCGCCCAGCCCGGATTACGCCTTTGGCAGTCTCAAGCAGTGCTTGGGCGGCGACGACCCGCTGATTATGTTTGAAGACGGTAATTTAGACCTGTTCTACTTGCACCTATGCGCTGGAGTCACCCCGATAGCATACCCGTGCCGGGACGAAAACAGCGACAGTACGGTGGACAACGGCCTGGAGTTGGTGGTTAGGGCTGTCGAAGTAGATCAGCCGGTTCTACGTCGCAGTGGCGTAGCGCGCAGTGACGGAGGATCGGGGGAGGGGGCGTATATTTATTTGCGCCCCGAAGATACGGTCCTTAGGGTAGATCCGGAGGTACGTGACGGTACTAAGTGGTCCACCGGCAGCGACGAAAATACCGACGCTAATGATGCGGGACTGATACCCGGCGTTCTGGCACATCTTGACTTCCTGGGTGCTGCTGGGAAACCCTATTCATTTGCTATCGCGGATGTAAACCCGAAAAAGCGGCCAGGGAGCATGTCAATTCCGCGTATGGACAACACGGGTTTCACGCTTTTGGACGCAGACACCCAAACGTCACGTCCCTCCGTTAACTCGAATTTAGACGTGATTCCTCTACTTGTTCAATTCGGGACGCTCGGCACTTATGAGGTAGACCTTACAATGGGCGGCACTATCAGCAGCACCGCATACACCGACAAAGGCACCTATACCTTCCACGTCGGCCCCGTAGCGGAGCTGGAGGTGCGGGACGGCGGCGGCAACCCGCTATTGCCCGCCGGCCAGCGAGCCTACACCATCGCCGCCGTGAACAACGGGCCGGACACGGCCCCCGCGGCCCAGGTGACGCTGACGGGCGTCCCGGCCGGGGCCACGGTGGGCAGCATCAGCCACGGCTCATACGACGCCCCCACCGGCACCTGGACCATCCGCAACCTGGAGAGCGCCGAATACCGGCGGATTTCTGGGCAGCGCGATGGCGCCATCCTGACCCTGCTCACCGGCGCCGCCGAGGGCACGGAGATAACCGCCGCCATCAGCATCAGCAATACGGAGGACTACCAGGTCTGCATAGACAGCAGCGGCGACGACGTGGACGCCTCCGATGAAACGACCTGCACCGGCACGACCGGCAACACCTGGCACACCACCAAATACTACGACTACAACGAGGTCAACAACACGGCCACCATAGCGCCGCGGCCCGGCTCCGGCGGCACGACGGCGCTGCGGACCAGCCAGTCCACCGCCGGCATTGGCCTGTCCTGGACGCCCCAGGACGGGGCGGCGGCCTACGGCATCGAGGTGTCGGAGGACGGCGGCGTAACCTGGCTGCCGCTGGAGCCGTGGCGGGTGGTCAGGGACGCCAGCTACACCCACACCGGGGTCCCCGTGGGGCAAACGCGCCACTACCGGGTCCATGCCATTGACAGCGAGGGCCGGCGCGGCCTTCCCTTCGCCAGCAGCAGCGCCAGGGCCGGGGGGGCGGCCACGCCGTCCGGGCCAGTTGGCGGGTCAGCCGGGCCGCCGACAAACGTGTCGGCCGCGCGCTCCGAAACCGACCTCGCCGGTACTGTCAAGGTGTCCTGGGACGCTCCGCTGAACGACGGCGGCTCGCGGATCATGGGCTATCAGGCCCAGTGGTCGGCCACGGGCACGGAGGGCTGGAGCGACGCCTGTAGCGCCGGCCCGGCGGAGCGCAGTTGCGAGCACACCGGCCTCAGCGGGGATGGTCCCCGCTACTACCGGGTGGCGGCCCGCAACGCCCGCGGCCTGGGGGCGTGGTCGCACCCGCCCGCGGAGGTCGGCAGACAGCCGGGCGACTGCGACGTTCCGGCGGTAGCCGCCGACGGCAGTCCGGTGGCCGGAAGCTGGGGCGACGACTGCGAATCGGCGGCGCGGGAGGGAAGTCAGGCCCGCTACTACCAGTTCACCCTGGCCGACAGCGCGGACGTTACCGTGCGGCTGGAGTCTGAAGACGCCAGGCCCGCGCTGTACCTGCGGGAGGGCGCGGGAGTCACCTCCGGGGCGCATATCGGGTTCAACGAGGGGGAGGCGGAATACGACCACCGCCGGGCCAGCATCAAGGCGGGCCTGGAGCCGGGAACCTATACCATAGAGGCCACCACCTACGCCGCCGGGGAAACCGGGGACTTCACCCTGACCGTCGGCCAGGCGGTCGGCTGCCATGCCAGGAAGATAACCACCAACGGCAGTCAGGCGGCCGGAAGCTGGGGCGACGACTGCGAGTCAACTGCCCGCGAGGGAAGCCAGGCCCGCTACTACCAGTTCACCCTGGCCGAGAGCGCCTACGTCACGGTGCGGCTGGAGTCCGAAGACACCGAGACCGTGCTGTACCTGCGGGAGGGCGCGGGAGTCACCTCCGGGGAGACCACCCCCGGCGGATTCAACGAGGGAGAGTCCGAGTACGACTACCTCCGGGCCAGCATCGAGGGGAGCCTGGAGCCGGGAACCTACACCATAGAGGCCACCACCTACGCCGCCGGGGAAACCGGGGACTTCACCCTGACCGTCAGCCGGGCCATTGGCTGCGAGGCCGTGGAGGCGCCCGCCGACGGCAGTCCGGTGGCCGGAAGCTGGGGCGGCGACTGCGTATCAACGGAGCGCGAGGGACGCCAGGCCCGCTTCTACCAGTTCACCCTGGCCGAGAGCGCCTACATCACGGTGCGGCTGGCGTCGGATGACGCCGCGACCGTGCTGTACCTGCGGGAGGGGGCGGGAGTCACCTCCGGGGTCACTACCCCCGGCGGATTCAACGATGGGGAGCCGGAATACGACTACCGCCGGGCCAGCATCGAGGAAAGCCTTACGGCGGGAACCTACACCATAGAGGCCACCACCTACGCCGCTGAGGAAACCGGGGACTTCACCTTGACCGTCAGCCAGGCGGGCGCAACCGGAGGGCCGGCTCCCAGCGGCTGCGAAGTTGCGGATGTAACCGCCGACGGCAGTCCGGTGGCCGGAAGCTGGGGCGCAGACTGCGAATCGGTAGAGCGTGAGGGCCGCCAGGCCCGCTACTACCAGTTCGCCCTGGCCGAGAGCGCGGACGTCACGGTGCGGCTGGAGTCGGATGACGCCGAAACCGTGCTGTACCTGCGGGAGGGCGCGGGAGTCACCACCGGGGCGACCACCCCCGGCGGATTCAACGATGGAGAGCAGGAATACGACTATCACCGGGCCAGCATAGAGGAGAGTCTGGAGGCGGGAATCTACACCATAGAGGCCACCACCTACGCGGCTGGGGAAACCGGGGACTTCACCCTGACCGTCAGCCGGACGGGCGGAACCAGCCATCCGCTTCTCGTAGGCTGCGAGGCCGTGAAGGTAACCGCCGACGGCAGTCCGGTGGCCGGAAGCTGGGGCGCAGACTGCGAATCGGTAGAGCGTGAGGGCCGCCAGGCCCGCTACTACCAGTTCGCCCTGGCAGAGAACGCGGACGTTACGGTGCGGCTGGAGTCGGATGACGCCGAAACCGTGCTGTACCTGCGGGAGGGCGCGGGAGTCACCACCGGGGCGACCACCCCCGGCGGATTCAACGATGGAGAGCAGGAATACGACTATCACCGGGCCAGCATAGAGGAGAGTCTGGAGGCGGGAATCTACACCATAGAGGCCACCACCTACGCGGCTGGGGAAACCGGGGACTTCACCCTGACTGTCAGCCGGACGGGCGGAACCGGGTCCGGGCTTACGCAGGCTGCGGAGGTGCCCACCGTCGGCAGCCAGGCGAGGACGCTGGATGCTTCCACGCCGCTGCGTTTCACCAGCGCGGGCCAGGACCAGGTGAGCTTGGCCTGGGACCTGCTGGCCGCCGGCATCGCCTGGACCCCCGACGCCCTGAACCAGCGGCGCCGCACACATTACGTGAGACGCAGGCGGGCCCCACGCGCGCTATCCCGAACACGGGAGCGATTTCGTAGTGCGCCCACCGCCGCGCCATAATTCGGCGCGACAGTGAGCGCGAACTGAGGCTTCTACTCTCCCTTGATGAGTAGACCTTACAATGGGTGGTACCTACAGCGGCACCGCATACACCGACACTGGCACCGACACCTTCCACGTCGGCCACGTAGCGGAGCTGGAGGTGCGGGACGTCGGTGGCAACCCGGGATTGCCTGCCAGCCTGCCAGCCTGCCAGCGGGCCTACACCGTCATGGACGTGAACAACGGGCCGGACGCGGCCTCCGCCGTCCAGGTGACGCTGACGGTTCTGAATGCAGACTCCTGCACCGCAACGCTACCAAAGGCAGTATCGCATACGCCAACAAAAATGCGTCTGGACCATCGGCGAGTTGATAACCAAGGATGCCTCGCGGCTCGGCACTGGCCGGGACGGCAAGGTGCTGACCATCACCACTAGCGCCGCCGTCGCGACCGCCGCGGTAGAGGACGTAGTGGTCAGGAGGAAGGAGCGAAGAGCGAGCTGGAGGCCATGCGTCTGGCCGCAGTACAGAATCCCGAAGCGCTGCGGAAGAATCTTGACGCAGGGCTGGAAGCGGTGAATTTCTCTTCCGATGTTAAGGAACGGAGCTTCGATGTGGCGCTGATTCAGCACGTAATCCCCGGCTGGCTAGAGAGGCTGGGCTATCTAGGGGCCGGAGACCAGGCGGTTCAGGTATTAAACGAGCGCGTTGGCCCCTACGTTGACCTCAGCATCAAGCCCGATGGCGCAGTGGAGAAGACCGGCGTAACGAAGGGCACAAATTCCGATAGTCAAACGCTGACCAACGTTGTGCAGGGCTCGGTCGGCCGTGATGCAACCCGCGAGAGCAACTCACGCAGGAAGGGGCTATCTCCCAAGTCCCTCAGGAAGATCCCGCGGGCTCCGTTTATGTCCCGGTCCATTCCGAAACCGCTTTCATCCCGGATCACTGTCCCGCCACCCAGATTCTCCTCAACATTGCCGTCCCAACTTCGGGTCTTGCTGGTGTAGGCCTCGTTGACCTCAACCACCCAGGGCTCCCCGTTGCCAGGCCTTCCACTTCAAGCGCTGTTTGAACTCGTAGTGCCGGAAGCTCAGCATCATCCTAGCCGTCTTGCTACGTATTTTCCGGCCCGCATGACGGGTCATGCCCTGAGTCTCGAAGGTGGGCAGCAGGATGACTTTGTAGTTGCTGGTGAGCCAGCGGGCGGCTTGCCAGTGGAGTTCATCCACCAGGTTGATGATCTTCTGCCGCAGCCGGGCCTGGGCCCGGCGCATCCGCCGGCGCCTGTGGTAATCAGGTTCGGTATCGGTGCGGCTGATGAGATCGTCCGGCCAGTGGCACAGAAATCGGTCTAGCTACGTCGGCCTGCGATGAAGGCTCCGCCTGCCGCGACCACGCCGACGATGGCGAGCGCTTTGCTTTACAACGCCTATGGCTCATAGACGAACGGCACTCCGCTCAAGCCCGGATGCCCTTGCGAGTAGTGCGGCACCAGCTCCGCAGGCTTGGCCGCCTCACGCAACTGCCGCAGGTTGTAAGCCATGAACGACTGCGCCTGTCCGTGTCGCGCCCTCCCGGCGGACACCGGCGCGCCCTTCCCCTCAAGCTGACTCAGGACTTCAATGTCGATGATCGCCCACACGTCCAGGGCGTCCTCTTTCTCCGACCGCCATCCGTAGCCGTAGTATCGGGTTCCCAGCCCGTGGCCGAAGAACTCGCTCCATTCAGCGGGCGTTCCCCGGCTGCGCGAGAAGCCGAAGGACACTTGCCGCTGGTACACCCGCCGCCAGTAATCGTCCGGTTCGTGGTTCAGACTCCGCAGCGCGAAGAGAAACCGCTTGCCGTCCTGGATGCCCACTACGTGTATGCCCTCCACTGGCCGGAGGTCGGGCGGCAGTCTGCTTCTCAATTGTGGAAGCATTGCAAGGTCGGTGAAGCCCGATTCCCTGAGTACTGGAAGCCAGAGCCGGGACTGCTGTTCCCAGTAGCGTGTGTTTCTTCGCGTCGTCATGCCGGGCTTCTCCTGTTGCGGGGACAAAGAAGTGGGGCGCCCATTGCCGGGCGCCCCTGAGTGGTTGCTGCCGTTGTTGGATTAGCCGCGTCGGCCTGCGATGAAGGCTCCGCCCGCCGCGACCACGCCGACGATGGCGATGATCAGGGCGACGACTGCCAGCGCTCCGCCGCCACCGGCAGCGCCGGCGGGACCGGTTGCGCCTGCCGCTCCAGCGTTACCGGCGGGGCCGGCAGGACCGGCCGGGCCAGCGGGACCGGCGGGGCCGGCAGGACCCTGGGCGCCGGCGGAACCGTCGGAGCCGTCAGCGCCGGCGGGACCGGCAGGACCCTGGGGACCCTGGGCGCCTGCTGCGCCGTCTGAGCCGTCTGAGCCGTCGGAACCGGCAGGGCCGGCAGGACCGCGCGGGCCGGCAGGACCCTGGGCGCCGTCCGCTCCGGCGGGACCGGCTTCACCGGCAGCGCCGGCAGGACCGCGCGGGCCGGCCGGGCCTCGCGGCAGCACCGGGCCGGTGGTGCCGTCGGGGCGCGTCATCGACTCGCCCACTTCCAGGTCAACCTGGGTGCGGGCGCCCTGCATGTACATGATGGACTCTTCCATTCCCATCATGGAGCCGTCGTCCATCATCATGGACGGCATGGCATCCATGGACTCCATGCCCTCCTCCATCACCATGAACATGATTTCCTTGCCGACATACTCGGCGCTGCCCATGGTGGTGATGATGTAGTTGCCCATGGCGTCGGTCATGGCGGAACCAATATTCTTGGTTTCCTCCATCATCTCGCCGTCCTCGCCCTCCATCATAACCATGATGGTGGCGGTGACCATGGTGCCCTCGGGGGGTGTTTCCCCGTTGACCATGACCATGCCGTAGAACTTGTGGGGCGGGACCGGCTGCTGGGCCAGGACCGTAGCCAGCGGCATCGCGGCCAGCAGCGCCAGCACACTCAACAATGCCACAATCTTGGTTCTGGTCATCCGTTCCTCCTTGTCTCACTGTTGCGCTTATGGGGCGGGCTGGGCCCGCCCCGCGTGTTCCTTGAGTCGGTGTTGGGAGCGGCAGCCGGAAAACCCGGCCGCCGTTCCCAGGGGTTCAGCCAGTCCCTACTCCAGGGAGTACAGGTTCCAACCTGCCAGGTAAGAGGTGCCCTGGAACTCGTAGTTCTCCGTGGTCTCGACCCAGACGATGTCATCGGTGGAGACCAGAGCGAGGTCGTTGAGCTCCGCCGGTGCGCTGGGGTCGAAGGAAGCCCACATGCCGGTGCGGTTGTCGTACTTCCAGACGACCACCAGAGTACCGTCGTCAATGAGGTCGGCGAAGACCTCGTCGGTCGGGCGGGTTACGATGGCAGCGATGTCCACGAAGCGCGAGACACTGATGTCCTCGTTGCGCGCGTGGGAGACCAGCTCCACCGTGTGGGTGCCTGGCTGCAACTGCGGCACCAGGAGCACCTTCTCGTAGCGGCCAGTGCCGTCGGATGCGTCGTCATCGCCAATCGCCTTGCCGGCAGCGGCGATGCCGCCGATGTAGATGCTCACCGGGGTGAACAGCGGCAGGTTGCCGCCCTTGACGGTCAGCCGTCCGCCAGCGGCCACGGTTTCCGGCGAGAGATCCAGGGTCTCGTCCGGCACTTCGTGCTCTGCCTTGGCGCTCAGAGTAGCCCTGGTGACACCGTCGGCTCCGGTCGAGCCGTCGCCCTTGTTCACGGACGTGGCCACCACCTCGTGCTTTGCGCCGATGGGGGCGGTTATGGGAACCGTGAAGGTTGCCCGCCACTTGCCCACCGTGTCGGTGATGACCGACTCAACGGGAATGCTGGTGGTGCCATAGTTGTAGCGAATGGTTACCAGGTCATCGGCGGCGAAGTTGCTGCCAATGACGGTAACAGTGTCGCCGCGCTGGCCCATGGCCGGGTCCAGCTCAATGGCCGGCTTGGGAATCACCAGGTCAGTCTCGCCCACGCGGTTGCCCGCGTCGCGGACTACCAGGCGGTAGGTCCCGGGCTTCAGGCCCAGAGGAATGTTGAAGGTGTCGGCCACCTTGCCGTTGCTGTCGGTGTCCACGCAGTTGCTGGCAGTGCCGACCGGGTCTCTGCTGGTGGCCTGCCTTATGGCCTGCTCGCCAACCGTGATGCTGACGATACAGGAGTTGGCAACGAAGCCGGTGCCCTCAATCCGCACCACCTGGTCGGAGACCGCGGTGCTGGGATTCACGGTCAGGTCGAACACGGCGACGTCGACCGTCTGGACATGCTTGTCATAGCTGCCAGCAGTCCCCTGTTTGACTTGAGTAGTGCCCTGGACCACCACTTCCATCGTGCCCAAGCGCACTTCCCGAGGCACTATCACGGTCAAAGGCCGGCCGGGCGCGGGAACCGGTTGAGAGGTCCAACGCTCAGCAATGGTGTCGTTATCGGTGGCGCTGTCCGGGAGCTGAACCTGTATCCCGTTGACCCTGATGTCGGATATCGCGTTGCCGTAGTACCAGTCGGAGGCGGTGACCAGCATCTTGCCGGAACGCCGGACTTCGGTGACGTCCAGCGTAACGGTGGGCTTGATTCCCACCAAGGCGTCGCCGATGATGTTGCCTCCGGCGTCGACCATGACTATGCGGTTGATGCCTGTGGCATTTTTGGCCTCATCGACATCCGTGGTCCTTGGGTCATCGGCAACCGCATTCACCGCATCCGCGATGAGGTTCGAACTGGAGGTGTCTATCTCCACGACAGCCGTTCCCCCGTCCATCCGGGCGGTTCCCAGAACCTGCAAGTTCCTGCTTGCTATGGTATTGCCGGTCTCGGTGCTCCTAACCGGCCCGCCGTTCGAGTTGTACAGGTGGATGGTGGCAGTGCCGGCGGAATTGATGCCCTTGCCGGTGACCTCTACCGCCGTGCCGCGCTCGACCCACAGCGACGCTGCCGGAATCGAGATGTGAGACACTATGTCAAAGGACTTTTTCTGGTCAACCGAGTCGCCGTCAGACACTGTGACCGTAGCTTTGGCCGCGCCTGAGGCGTTGGGGTTTTTCAGCCCAGCGCTGGGCTTGAAGATTATCCGGTAGTCGCCTGCGGGTATCACCGCCTCTTTGGGATCCAATGCCCCGACCTGGACCGGCAGGGACAGAGTTACCTTGTTGGCGGCTCCGACGCTGACGATGGCCGGGAAGCCGTTGAGAGCGGTCTGGTTAGTCCCAGCGGTGCCGCTCGAGTAGATGAGCACATCACTCTCGTCAATGCCCTCGTCGGGTATTGAGAATCCGGTCAGAGTGACGTTGATGTCGCTTCCGCCGCGGATGATGCTTGCCGTCTTGGCATCAATGGTGATGCTCACCGGGGCGTCAGCCTTGTTGTCGGGGCTGAGGGTAACATCCTCGTCCACAGCGGCCTTGGTGATCGTCAGGCTCTCGGAGGTTGGGGCGAACCCGCCCTGCGTGACGGTGACGGCCTGGGACAGCAGGCCATCCATGCTGGGGTTGGTCAGGCCGCTGATCTTGACCACAACATCGCCTGTCATGACGTTCGTGGCGTCATCGGCGTCGTTGTACTCAATGAAGATTGTATTGGAGGATGCCCGCACCAGCAGCCTTGGGCTGATCATCTCGGCCACGCCGTCGCCGTTCTGGTCCTGCATGACCATCAAGCCAAAGGCTGGCTCATCGACGTCGACGCCGCCGAAGCTGTCGTGCAAGTCGACCTCGATTGCGGTCATGTCGTCGTTTATGTCAACGACCGACTCGAATCCGAGGGTCAGCGTTACACCTTCGGCGTTAGCCTTGGAGTCACTCAGCCCGAACCCTTCGCCCGTGACATCGACAGCCACTTGCATTGCGTCAGTGACGTCGACTGTGTCGCTCAGAGCAGGGTTAGTAGCGGATTCAGCCTCGCCCTTCGGGCCAGTACCCTGCCAGAATTTCACAGGGAGGGCTATCGAGGTAGACGGGTTCGTCACGCCGGTGACGGTAACTGTTATCCCGCCCTCAGCTACAGCCTTCGTGAAATCTGTAACCAGAATTGTAGTGTTAGTATTCGCCCAAGTTTTGACCGAACTAGGGCTTGTGGCTGACACAGTGCCGCCGGTATCAGTGCCTGTGTCGTCAGTTTCAGTACAACTGGCAAGACGGTCGTCACAGCCATTCACTGTATAAGGACCGTCTGAGTCCAGGTCGTATTGCGCTGGCAGTGTGATGGTGACTGCGGTTCCATCTGCAGCCTCGGTAGCTACATTAAAGGCTCCATCCGCATCACTGTCGGTGAAGGTCGATCCCGCGTCAGCAGCGAACCGCAGCCTCAATGTCACTGGCCTTCCGGCAACCCCGTTATTCACAGTGGCCATACCGGACGTGACTGAGCGGTAATAAGCCATCGCGAAAGACGTCGTACCATCTACCGCACTTTCCGCAGTGCCCGCGACGTTTTGCAGGATAGTGGTAACCTCGTTAGTCGCTGTTACTGTGGATGGAATCATGAGATTGGTGACCACGAGCATGATGGGCATGTCTCGCATCACGTTCCCGTTGCTGCTGTCGCTGGCAGGCACAGAGATAGTGATGGTGTCCGCGCCGCCACCGTTATCTGCGTGAGTAACACTACCGACGTCCATGCCGCCTTGCGTGAGGCTGATGTCATCGTCAGCATCGAAGTTCGAGTTTCCCGCTATAGATGCTGGAAGAGCGACAACTACGTCGTCGTTCCCTCCTGCGGCGTCTATTTCATCGTTGATTTGGAACGTCGCTTCCAAGGTAACAGGGTCGGCACCAGGGGCGTGCGAACTGTATTCGACCGTGGGCTTGACGCTGCCGCCTTTCACGGCCGCGCCCGCGCCTTGCGGGGCGAAGACGCCCATGGCGAACAGGGCGGCGATGAGCGCCGCCGCCATGAGAAGGGCAATTCCTGCGGATTTGCCAACTTGTGTATTCATGTTTTGCCTTTTCTCCTATGACAAGCTCACCGGGAATTCGGGGCCACTCGAGCCCGCTGCTCCCTAGAGCCTGTTCTCCGGTTTTCCCGCTCCCCGCGTTCACGGGGACAGTTTCGGGAATGAAGATTTACCGGTTGGTGGGCCTACCCCGGAGACGGGGCGACTTGAGCCCTCTTTACCGGGTGAAGCCCGTTTCGCCTAGTCTGCCGGCCGGGACCGTTGCGGAGGCGGGGCGTCATGCGCCCTCTTTACCGCCGGGCCGGGCCTGCGTTTCGGCGTTCGGTTGTTAACCTGGTTTGCCTGGATTGTTAACCTGGTTCCCGCACTCGCGGTGACGATGGTTGCCGTGGCACCTGGCTGCCCCACCCTTGGCGGGAGTTTCATACCTGCATGGGCAACGTCCTCCTTCTACGAATAGGCTTGCCTATGTTATTCCATAGAGTGTTACGGGCGAATTACCGAGACGCCTCGATTTTGACAAATTTTATACAATGACCAAATTCAGGTGCCAAGACAAGATGAGCTCCATTGGCAGGCCGCCCGCTGGCTGGCCAGCAACTACAAGCTGGTCATGCTGCCCACCTTCGAGACTCAGGACATGACCCGTCACGCGGGACGGAGGATACGCAACAAGACGGCGAGGTAGTGTACGAACTCCCCGACGGGGAGGAGGTCAGCAGCGCGGCGGCAACGTTGACCTGCGCCGTGGGGGAGTAAAGGACGGCGGCAATTCCCACATCGGCGTTGAACCCAAAGGCGCGGGAGTCCGGCTTCGGTTGGACGCCCGCGTTTGGGTTGCGCCAGACTTGACGGTATCGTTCGTTTTGGGCAGTTGGCCCAAGCGACCAGGACCCCCCAATGCTAAAAGCGAACGATACCGAGAAAACTACAGTCGGGTTTAGCTCGCCCCCGCCAGGCTTACCGTCAGGGTGAACGGCCCCTCATGACCCGCGTTGTACGTCCGCGCTTCCACGGTGTAGGTTCCCGCCGCCAGGTTCCGCACTATCTCCGCCCGCGTGTAGTCCGGGGAGAAGCCGTCGTGCATGGCGATTTCCGTTCCTGTCTTGGACGCCCCTTCCCGCAGGTGCAGTACCGGCTCTTCGGCCCCGTCAGTGGACTCCAGCGTGATGGTCACATCAGAAGCAGCGTCCAGCGTGAACTGGTAGTACCGCGCGTTGCGGTCAGCGGTTAGCTCCGACTGGCAGTCGTCGGCCCAAGCTCCGACCTCCGGCTGGCCGACCGTTATCTCCGCGATGTCGCAGCCGCCAGGCGCGGGGGCGCCACCGCCCGCCACGGTCACCGTCAGCGTGAACGGCCCTTCGTGATTCTCGCTGTACGTCCTGGCCTCTATGGTATAGGCTCCCGCCGCCAGGTTCCGCACTATCTCCGCCCGCGTGTAGTCCGGGGAGAAGCCGTCGTGCATGGCGATTTCCTTTCCCGTCTTGGAGGCCCCTTCCCGCAGGTGCAGCACCGGCTCGTCGGCGCCGTCGCCGGACTCCAGAGTGATGGTCACGTCGGCGGCCTCAGTCAGGGTGAGCTGGTAGTACCGCGCGTTGCGGTCAGCAGTTTCCTCCGACTGGCAATCGTCGCCCCAGGTTCCGGTCTCCGGCTGGCCGGGCGCTATGGTGGCAATGTCGCAGCCGCTGGGCGTGAGCCCAGCACCGCCCGCCACGGTCACCGTCAGGGTGAACGGCCCTTCGTGATTCTCGCTGTACGTCCTGGCCTCTATGGTATAGGCTCCCGCCGCCAGGTTCCGCACTATCTCCGCCCGCGTGTAGTCCGAGGGGAAGCCGTCGTGCATGGCGATTTCCGTTCCCGTCTTGGAGGCCCCTTCCCGCAGGTGCAGTACCGGCTCTTCGGCCCCGTCAGTGGACTCCAGCGTGATGGTCACATCAGAAGCAGCGTCCAGCGTGAACTGGTAGTACCGCGCGTTGCGGTCAGCGGTTAGCTCCGACTGGCAGTCGTCGGCCCAAGCTCCGACCTCCGGCTGGCCGACCGTTATCTCCGCGATGTCGCAGCCGCCGGGCGCGGGCGCGGTTCTGACCACTCCGCTGACGGCGAGGGTGAAGACCCCGGTGTCCCCAGCTTCGTAGGTCGTCGCCTCGATGGTGTAGGCTCCGGGGTCCAGGCTCTTCTCTATGCTGGCGCGGCGGTAGTCGTATTCGTACTCGCCTTCGTTGAATCCTATATGATCTCCGCTTCTGACCCCTACCCCTTCGCGCAGGTACAGCACCGGCTCGGCGTAGCCCTCATCGGGGTCGGACTCCAGCGTGATGGTCACATCGGCGGCATCCTTCAGTTCGAAGGTGTAGTAGCGGGCCAGCCTTGCGCCGCTACCTCCTTGCCCTGGGGCCGGAGTTTCCGAGTTGCAATATGTCGTCCACTGGCCTTGGACTGTGCTGTCGGCTGTGATCATATAGCCGCAGCTAGCGTCGAAGTCCAGCGGAAGCTCAGTGTCGGGAGGCAGGAGTACGGCGAAACCATGCCCCCAGGTGTTGTCGGGGCCGGCCGTTCCCCGCTCCTTCGCGTAGTATTTCAGGTAGTCGGCGACCTGATCCGGGGTGAAATAGGGGAAGCGCTGCTTCACCAGGGCCGCCAAGCCGGCCACGTGGGGCGATGCCTGGCTGGTGCCGGGGAACCAGCAGTCCTGGCCGCTGTTGCGCCGGGTGAAGAGTTCGTAGGAAACGGACGCGGCGCAGTCAACCCCCACAATGTCGGGCTTGATGCGGCCGTCGGGCGTGGGGCCCCGGCTGCTAAACGGCTCAATAGTATTGGTGTCGTAGAAGGGCGCCGCGCCCACCGCCAG
This sequence comes from Dehalococcoidia bacterium, assembly GCA_965204805.1. GTDB lineage: Bacteria > Chloroflexota > Dehalococcoidia > Lucifugimonadales > UBA3495 > VXOI01. The sequence goes on along the minus strand of CBDBFI010000001.1, from coordinate 18,916 downwards.
CAAGCCGGGGTTGGCGCTTTCGGCAGGGTTGGTTATGCTGCCGTCGTTGGAATACTCAAGTCCTCCGGGCCCGGAGAAAAGCTCCAATTGAATCCAGTCAGGCTCGGGACCACTCCGGTGAACGATAATTATGCCTACATCCGTACTGTTAATAGGAGAGCGAAGAGAAAAGAATTCGAATGGGATGCCCTCGTTGGCGCTGAATCTGCTTCCGATAAATCCCCACTCACGGGGGATTTCCAGAATGCTATCAGTGCTCGTGTCCCACAGGAAAATGTCCAAGTCCGTTACGGCATTATCCCAACTGTCTGCCCAGCGCAGTTGGAAGGTATAACGTCGGCACTCCCGGAGAACAATGGGGTTTATTTCAGCAGTGGAGTTGTTGAAGCTTATTAAGCCATCGCCATCGTTATCCGAGTAACTGCCAAGCCAGGTGTCTCCCGCCGAATTTCCTGCTGCGTTAACCCAAGTGATTCCATTAGCCACGGCGCGGTCTACGGTGTTCAGGGGACTGTCGCTGAAAGGGGAAGTACCGTCTCCTCGACTACCATAATGGGTCCAGCCCACGGAATAGTTGATGATCTCTACCCCTTGTCCCGCCATCCAGTCAGCAGTGTTTTGCAGGTCTCCCCAAGTCCCAGGGTTGGCGATGTAAAGGGTTGCATCCGGGGCGATGTCAACCACTGCCTCGGCGACCGCAGTACCGTGAGGCTCACCCCCCTCATAGAGTCCCGCAACATAGTCCTGGCACTGGGCGGGGGTGCTGGCCGGCGGCTCCTCCTCCGCTTCGCAATCGGCGAGGTCGCTGGTAAACACGCCTACATCGGTGTAGCACCTGACCACAACGTTGGCTGGCAGTTCCACGCCCATCAGGCTGGAGTAGCCGGTAAAGCCCAGGTCAATTATCCCAACTTTCACCCCCTGACCCCGGTAACCGGCATCCTGCCAGAAGTCGGCCTGGTGCAGGCCCACCGCCTGGCTGGTAACATTGCCGTATGCGGGTTCCGGCGGGACGATCTCCCAAACCCGGGTAACGCCCGGCTGTTGAGACAGACGGCCGAGCAGGGTCACGGGGACGTAGGCTTCGATGTAGTCCTCGCCCACGTTGCGCGGGTCGCCGCCGTTGTCTTCCAAGAAATCCACCACGTCGCCCACATTGCCGGACAGGTGGATGGTCACCGCCACCGAGCCGCCAGAGTGAATGGGAGAGTCCGCGGCGGCCTGCTTCGCCGATAGCTGTCCCTGCTCAACCGATGCGACGAGCTGGTTGAGATGAGAGCCCAGGTTGGGGTAAGGCTGTTCCTGCTTCTCGGGGACGGAGAAACCCTGTGGCCCATCGCCGTCGCCCAGGGCGATGGGCACCGCTATCGTCAGGGAGATGAGCAGCGTGAGGATCACCACCAAGGAGAGCAGTCTTTTGTTGCGCACTAATGGTCCCTCCGCTGACTTCGCAAGATGTTGCTAAGCAGAGAATGTATCATAAACAGAGCAACCGGACTTGCTTGTGGCTGGAATTTAGAAGGTTGCGAATTAAATTCGGCATTCAATTCCGCAGGAGTCATGCGGCCTCGTAGAACTCCCTCAGCGCCAGTATGAATTGCCTGGCATTGTCCGGAGACATCAGCGTCTCCTCGACATCCAAGAAGTGAAACTGGGCGTTGTCGTACATGGCCCTTGCTGCCAACAGTGACACAGTATACGAATGTGGAGTTCCCCGTTCCTCATCGAGCTGACCTGCCAGGCGCAGCAGGTCATCGTGGTCAGCGTGAGGCAGTTTCCTGGCCTGGGCCAGCCCGATCATCGCGGTTTCGATAGCGTTGTACATCATCAGGCCGGCATCCTCGAGGTTCCCGGCGCCGATGGCCTTTTCAGCCTGGTCGACTTGCCACAGAGGGCAATCAGCCGCGTCGTTGCGAGTTTGCATGAGACGCTCCTGTGGATTGGCGCAGCCCGTATTTTATACCACCGGTGCTATCATCGGCTGGTCATCCCCATCCAGCCACTGTGTCTCGGCACAGTTCCATCACTCGGGCCGAGCCTTTCGCCGCTACCCACTAACCAAGAAAGTCACGCTGAGGCGACCTCTGAAGGGTGGTTAAGATTGGAAGCCAAGGGACCTGGTATTGGGACCAACTCATAGCCCAGTTGCGCCGCCCTCTGCTTTGCGGCGCGCAGAGCCCTGTGCCTGTACTGGCTCTCGTAGTAATGGGCGCCGGCGTCCACGTACTCCTGACCGTAGCGCAACATGCAGTAGATGATGCGGGCCAGCTTGTGGGCCGTGGCCGTGATGGCCTTGGGTGCTCCCAGATGGGCCTTCTTCCGGCGCAGGAAGGCGCCCAGAGCACTGTCAGAACGGTACAGAGCGTTGGCCGCCATGCGCAGCGCTGCCGCCGCGCGGTTGGCGCTGGGTTTGGTCTTCGAGCTGATCACTCGGCCGCCGGTGATGCGGTTGTCGGGGCTCAGCCCCAGCCAGGAGGCGAAGTGCTTGGCGCTGGGCCAGCGGGTCATGTCGGTGCCGACTTCGCTGATCACCTTCAACGCCGTGAGACCATCAACCCCGTCAATGCGGGTCAGATCCACTCCCATCATCCGGTACAGGTGGCCCTGGACGTCGAAGTTCGGAGCGCTCTTCTGATTGCGCTTCTTGCCGTTGGGAGCCGGAGGTTCGCCGTCGCTGCGGTCTTCAAACCGCTCCAGTTGCGCTTCAATCTCCCGGTCGCACTCGGCAATCTTGGCCTGATAGGTCCGGTAAAGCTCCAGTGCCTGAGTAAGTTCAAAGAGGTGCTCCTTTCGCCAGTGCCCCTGTAGCGACTTGGCGATGGTCTTCTCGTCCGCCTTGCTCCGTCGGTCGCGGAGCCGAGCCAGCCTGCGGGGATTCCTCTCGCCCCTCACGATGGCCTGGATGATGTCCATGCCGGTCTTGCCGGTGATGTCGCTGATCACGTGCTGGAGCTTCACGTTCATCTGCGTCAGAGCCTTCTGCATGTGCTGCACGTGCTGGGCGGCATGCTCCACCAGCATGGCCCGCTGCCTCAGGTAACTGCGCAGGCCGCGGATCTCATCCTCCGGTCGGAAGGCGCCCGACAGCAGGCCGTAGGTGTGCAGCTGTTGCAGCCACTGGCAGTCCAGCACATCGGTCTTGCGACCCGGCACGTTCTTGATGCGCCGCGGGTCCACCAGCAGCACCTGGAATCCTCGCTCCTCCAGCACACCGAACAGAGGAATCCAGTAGACCCCCGTGGACTCCATGGCCACGGCCTCCACGTCGCATTCAGCAAGCCAGTCAGCCAGACGGTACAGGTCCGAGGTGAAAGCTTCGAACTCCCGCACCGGTTGTTCCGCTCGGTCGGCAGGAACCGCCACATAATGGCTCCCGGCGCCCACGTCGATGCCAGCAGCGTTCAGGTTCAGTTGGGACAGCTCCGACGGTTTCGCATTGCTCTGTCCTCTGCTCATCACCGCCTCCACGATTACCGTGTAGGCCCATCGTCGGAGGGAGTCGCGAACTGTAATCAATCTCCCCACCGGGATCTCCCCACCGGGATCTCCCCACCGGGATCTCCCCACCGGGATCGCCCCGACCGGGGCGTCGCCAATGATGCTGCCGCTTGCCTCACGGACCATGCTATTCACCGGGCAATACTCACCAGTGCGGTCTCGGCCTCAATCCGGACGACAGGCCTCATCACAAGCTTACACCACTTCCTGGGCTGTCCGGTTAGTTCCCTCTGCACGGCCCGGATACGGGCATAACTTTGCTATTCAGAATCTCACCTAATCTATCCGGTCTGACCTAATCTCCGATTAGTGCCAGAAGACTATCAGGGGGCTCGTTTGACGCTTCACTGGCCACTGCCGGCATAGCCGGTCTTACACGGTCTCCACGTCCTGACACCGGGAAGCTCAAACCCGGCCATTTGGACAAATTCACAGCCCCTTCCCGCGTGCGTTGCCCGCGCAGGTTGCATCGCGGCCGACCGATCCCTGCGCAACGTTGGTCAGCGTTAACTATCGGAGCATTACGCGAGAGTTACTGAGAAATGACGGAGTGTGACCGGTTTCAGCGGTCGCCGTACTCCTGCCTCAGCCTCTTGTTTTACAATTTATCTACTATGTCGTGTATATTTACACATCATGCTGAACAATTCGACAGCACCCTTCTGGCGCCGTCCATTCGCCGACACCCTGATGGAACGCGCAGTCCAACCGAGACGATTCATCCAAGTCGTATCCGGACCACGCCAGGTGGGAAAGACCACCATGGTGCTCCAGGTCCTGGACCGCCACGGGAAGTCCTACCATTACGCCACTGCCGACTCCCCAGTGCTGCAGTCCGCAGTCTGGATCTCTCAACAATGGAACCAGGCAAGGGCCATATCCCATGAGGAAGGCGGAGCCGTACTCGTCTTGGACGAGATCCAGAAAGTCGCGGGTTGGCCCGAGGCAGTGAAGCTGCTGTGGGACGAGGACAGCCGGAACCGCTCGGAAATGCAGGTTATTCTCCTGGGGTCATCTCCCCTGCTGGTCCACAAGGGACTCTCGGAAAGCCTGGCAGGGCGGTTCGAGATGCTGAGGATCCCTCACTGGAGCTTCGGCGAGATGCGGGACGCCTTTGGGTGGAACCTTGAGCAGCACATCTTGCACGGCGGCTATCCAGGCACTGCGACACTGGTTGAAGAACCAGAGAGACTGGCCAACTACATCAGGGACGCCATCGTGGAGCCCACGGTCTCCCGCGACATTCTCGCCCTCACCGACGTGCGGCGCCCGGCGCTGCTGCGGCGCCTGTTCGAACTCGCCTGCTCGCACTGCGCCGAGATACTCTCCTACAACAAGATGCTGGGCCAGATGCAGGACGCCAACAATGTCACCACGCTGGTTCACTATCTGTCACTTCTGGGAGACGCCGGTATGGTGCGCGGTCTCCAGAAGTATGGCGGCGAGGTGCGCCGCCGGAGCTCCAGCCCCAAGCTCCAACCCCTGGACACGGGTCTGGTGACAGCATCCAGCTCAATCTCGCTGGGCGTCTGGAGGCAGCAACCCGACCGGTGGGGCCGGCTGGTGGAGTGCGCCGTGGGCGCCCACCTCTGTAACTGGGCATTTCATTCCGGCAGGCACGACGTGTACTACTGGACCGAACGAAACCGCGAAGTCGACTTCGTGGTGCCCTACGAAGACCGGCTGTTCGCCATCGAGATGAAGAGCGGCCGGACCCGCGCGCTGCACGGCATGGAGAAGTTCATGGACTCCCACCCATCGGCAGTTCCCTTGCTGGTGGGCACCGGGGGCATACCCTTGGAGGACTTCCTGTCGCGGCCGCCGACCACTTGGTTCATATCCTGAACAGAGCATCGCAACAGCCCGGTAGCGAGAGGCTCCGGCTGCTGCACGGCAGGGCTGAGGTCCTCCACATGAACCTGTACGAGCTAAGTGCGGCACTGGACCGGGAAGTGATCGCCGCCGAGCTGGAGTACATCGAGGAGCTCCTTCAGCTCCTGGCGCCACTTGCTTCGTAGGACTGGCCGCTGCGAACCCGCGGCCGGAGCCGCGGGTGCTGCGAGGTAGTGAGCAGATGCATCTCCCGGGTCGCCGGGTCGATTCAGATGCGGCGGACTTTCTGCTTACCGGGAAACTGCGTCCAACTCACCGAAACCTGCCGCTATTCAGAATCTGATGAAATCTGATACTCCACGCTTGGCAGAGCACGCATCAGACCCGTTTGACGCTTCACCGACCACCGCCGGCGTAGCCGGGCTTACACGGTCTCCACGTCCTGACACCGGGAAGCTCAAACCCGGCCATTGCTCTAAATTCTGCGCGGCGTTGAAATCGCGGTCGTTCAGCACACCGCACCCGCCGCACCACCATTCACGGTCAGACAGCGTTAGAGCATCGTTCTGCCAGCCGCAGTGGGCGCACAACTTTGATGATGCAAACCACCGGTCCGCCTTCACGTACTCCGCGCCGTACCAGAGGCACTTGTACTCCAGCTTGGCCAGGAATCCCGACATCCCAGCATCGGCAATGGCCCGGGCCAACCGGCTGTTGCGGACCATGCCTGCCACGTTGAGCGTCTCCACCACCACCCGGCCCGCTGACTTGGCTATCGCCGTGGTCGCCTTGTGATGGTTGTCGTTCCTGACGTTGACCACCCGAGCGTGAACCCGTCTCCTCTTGGCGTACAGGCGTTCCCGGCGGTTGGAACAATTGCTCCTGCCATGGACGTTTCGGCTGCGGGCAATGGCCTTGTCCAGACGCCGCAGGCGCTTGATACCGCTGGCCAGTGCCTTCGGGTTCTCCACCGTGATCCCATCAGAGCAGGTCGCCATGGTACCCACGCCCACGTCCACGCCGATGCCGGTCCGTCCTTCACCGCCGGCGCTTTCTCCCCGTCCTCGATGCAGAAACAGGCAAACCAAGTGTCGGCGGTCCGTTTGACGGTGACCTCGCGGATGCTGCCAGCAAAGCGCAGGTGTTCCACCATCGCTACCCGGCCGATCTTGGGCAGAATGACCACCCTGCCGTCCACTTTCACCGTGTCAGGCCCATTGTCGGCCCGAAAACCCTGCTCGTGCTTGCGACGCTTGAAACGCGGGAAACCCACCCGGCGCGCGGGCCGCTGACCAGCCTTCACATTGCGGCGGTACTCGCCCCAGCCTTCGGCCGCCTGACCGAAGTCGATGACCGCGTACTTGGCCGCGTTCTGGGACAATACCGCTCCCCAGGGAGCGATCATGCCTTTGACCCGGTTCCATCGTGGCCGCAGTGTGAGTTCGCTCAGCCACTCGCCCACATCCAGCCCCGCCTTGAACTCGGCCACCGCCCAGTTATAGGCGAAACGAGCGTAGCCCGCGTGCTGATTGAACAGCGCTTCCTGCTCGGGCGTGGGCTCGAGCGCAATGCGATGGGCCTTCTTCATGAATGTTGACCTATTGGAACTTGTCCAGGCACAGTCTCTGCCAAGGTGTCCAGCAAATTGCGGTGCTTCCTGCTCCGGCTGCCATACAAGCGGGCCGAAAACACCGTGATGATCTCCAGCACATCCTGCGCCAGCTCCCCCTCAAAGCTGGGCTGCTCTCCCTGATGGATCACCACCACTTCGATGCCGTTGAGCTCGCACAACGTGAATACCAGCTCCGCGCCGAAGCGCAACAGCCGGTCCTGGTGAGTGAGCACTAACCGACGCATCCGGCGCTCCAGTATCAACTCCAGTAACCGGTGCAGTCCCTTCTTGCGGTAGTTCATCCCACTGCCCAGATCCCTGATCACTAATGAGGACCAGCCCTGGGCAGCGCAGTAGCTCTCCAAGAGCGCCTGTTGCCGGTCCAAGTCCGCCTTCTGATCATGGCCGGATACCCGGGCGTAGCAAACAGTCGGAAGATCGTCGGACCTCTGGCCGAGCAACTGGTTGGCGGAGTAATACCGGGTACCTCCCGGGCTCTTTCGGACCGGCACCAAGTAACCCGTGGCTTCCCACTTCCGCAGGGTCTGTGGCGTAACCCCCAAGAGGCGGGCAGCTGTCCCAATTCTGATCAGGTCAGATTGCTGCATCATCAGATACCACCAGTTAGTAGCAGATTATAGCCAACAGTTACACACCCATAGGTCATTGACTATTCTGGGCGTCGGCGTACAATTGTACGCATGGACACCCACTATCACATCTGGTACTACCGCCGCTCTACAGATGGCACCATCCGCTCCATGGAGCGGGATGACACGGCCTACCCGACTAGGCGCAAGGCCAACTATACCCTCTCTGACGGCCGCCAGTACTGGAAGGCCGGCCAGGTGCTGCAATGCGTTGACGGGGCCTTCTGCCAACCCCTGCCCGACGAGATGGTCGACCGCGGGATGCCGTTCGGGCCGAAGTACGTATCGATCGAACAACTGGCCGAGCAGGCAAAATCAATCCGACCCTCCTCCAAACACGTTCAGGCCATGCAGGAGCGAGAGGCGCTGGACGCCGCCGGCCGCATCAAGAGCCTGGAGGCCGTCAGGGCCGAGCTGGAGGAACGGCAGTCAGAGGTTGACGCTGAGTTGAATCGATTGCTGCAACAACACTACTCCGGGGAATAGGCGATCCGGCCCGAAGTTGCCGATGATTAGCAATAAAAAGAACCTTCTACGGACACGGCTAAAATCCGGTTCCATATATTAGTAGGATTGTTCAAGTAGAGGAAAACGAGATGCGTCAACGACGAATCCCGTAATCCGGACAAGAACAGTCCTATCAGCCTCAGCCAGCCCCCTTGGGGGTGGCTACGTCGCCGACAGGTCAGGAACGCACTCCGGAATATTCATCCAGTCCCGGACCCTGCAAGGCCCAAGGACGAGTCCAAGGAAACACGGACGCCGAAAGCCCGGTCATGCCCCGCATGACCAAGCCTGTCGCAGACTTTGGCGAGGATGCGCCGCACCCGAAAGGAGTTGACCTTACCGGTCATGGAATACAAAAACTACCTGCCAACACCAGTATATTCGTCCGACGGACTCCCACTCATGCCCTGCCACCCGGCACGGGCCAGAAAACTCCTGCTTAAAGGGCGAGTAGTACCCCATCACACCAAGGGCATATTCGGCATCCGACTGGTGGACCACACACGGGAAGAATCCAGAGTCCAAGACGTCGCGCTCCGCATTGACCCAGGCTCCAAGACCACCGGGATCGCCGTCACCAAGGATAACGCTGATGGCGAGCGCTCCGTAATAGCCGCAGCCGAAATAAAGCACAGAGCCCCGGCCATCAAGGCCACAATGACCAAAAGGAGCCAAAACCGTCGAAACCGCCGGAGCAGACTCCGCTACCGCGCCCCACGCTTCAACAACCGCAAGCGCAAACCCGGCACCCTACCACCCTCTGTTGACAGCCTCAGGGTGGACACCCTCCGCGTCGTCAGGACAACGCTCCAGATGCATCCCATCTCCCAAATCAGCATAGAGCGCAACAAATTCGACACCCAGATCATGATGAATCCCAACATCAAGGGAGTTGAATACCAGCGGGGCACCCTGTTCGGCTGGCAACTCCGGGCCTACATCTTCGAACGCGACGGCGGCCGCTGCATCTACTGCAGGAAGAGCACAGGCAAACTGGAAGTAGATCACCTCCGCCCCAGAGCAACTGGCTCAAACCGGGTGGACAATCTGGCCGTATCCTGCCGCGATTGCAACGTCGCCAAGAAGAATCGGCACATCGAGGAATTCCTGGCCGACCAGCCAGAACTGCTGGAGTCCATCCTAAAAAGGCTGGAAAGATCCAGTATCACCGGCGCCGCCCATATCAACGCCGCCTTACCAGCAACCGTGCGAGACCTTGAGGCACTCAACCTGCCTCTGTCACTCACGGACGCCGCCACCGTATCCTAGAACAGAAAGGAACTTGGTATTAACAAAACCCACTGCTACGACGCAGCACTACAAGGATCCAATTTCACCAGAATCGCCAACTTGCCCGCCAAGGTGCTGGAAATCCGCCCCATGAACGGACGCTCCAAGCAGAAGGCCAACGTGGATGCCAAGGGCACCCCCACAGGGGCTCCCTCCCGAAAGGAGCAAAGGAAGCCAAAATACCTGCGCCAGCGAAACCCTGCAGCCAGCCATTCAGACCGCCACCAACGCTACGGCCCACAACTCATAGGCACCGGAGACACCGTGTTGATCAAAGGAATGGTAGGACGGGGGAAGATGAAGAAAAAGGGAACCAGGGTAGCCTTGAGCGGCACCAAGCCAGAAATCAGCGCCGCTGTCAGAAACTGCCGACTCATCGCCCGAAACCCCAGACATTCGTTGCGATGGAGGAAGCCATCTCAACAGGAACATCACGACCGGAAGGAGAACATCGGAGATACGAATATCGTAGGCAACGCGAGCGGAAGAACGCTACAGCACCTACAGGATTCATAGCACCATTCCCTACTTGAACAATCCTACATATATTAGGAACACGGCTGACACACAAAGAACCCGAGGACGGAAGACGGCAGTGAGAGAAGCAATAGCCGAGCTGGCGGAACGCGTGGGCATCGCGGCCCTCACGAGAGCACACGGCAGTCTCTCCCTTGAGGACACAAAGCGGTTCAGAGAGAACCTACAGACACGGCTGGCCAAGGAGTCGGTCTATTACCCCATCTACGATTCGCTGGAAACAGCCATCCCGGATGTGCTGGGACAGGGGAAATTGGCCGAGATCGCAACATCGAAATCCATCCGACAAAGGGAGGGGAATGCCCTTGAGTCCTTCGCGTCCCCCCTCTCCGACATGTGGCAGGACGTGGTCCAGCAAGAGGCCAGCCTGGCATCCCAAGAACACTGGAGGAAGGCCGACGCCCTCTTCAGAGAGGGACAGACGACGGAAGCTGCCAGGGAACTGGCCCACGCGGTGGTCTGCATATTGGCGGCAACGGCGGCCATGGAGGGATGGCCCCACGTCGGCGACGAGCAGATGCACGACGCCATCACGGCACTGGCCTCCAGCGCGATGCTGGAACAACCTTCCGATACCTACGGTCTGGCGCCGGATAGGGGCGTGGACCTGACCAACGCCTACGGAGCGAGCGTGGGGTTCCCGGACTTGTTGATGTTCGACTCGATGGACCGCACTCCCGAGGAGGCGGAGGCAGACGCCCGGTACTATGCTGAACTGGCGATAAACCTGACAAAGGAACTCTCAGGACGAGAATGGTGAGCTCGGGCGCAAGGGAAACAAAGGCAGAAGTCGTAGAAAGGCTGCTCCACACGTCGCAGGAACTCAACACCAGAGGGGAAAAAGTGGCATCGGCCGAACTCATGTGGGGAGCCTTGCACACTGCTCAACAATAAAGTAGGCGATTGTGTGCGGCAATAAGCAGGTACATCAGACTCGCTCACCAAGCAGAGAATACAGCCTGCATCGGATGTCAAAGCAGCCAATTCCCAAATAACCACAGGCCTCTATTGCCAAAAAGAAGCCAGAGCCTGACGGAAGGTATTGAGAAAATGGTTGAATAACTTTAACAAGCTCCTCTGCAAACCAAGGAGGACGATGCAGAAAAAGCGCAACCAGCAAAAATCCTCCTGCCCCGACGGGTACCGCCCAGCAGGCATCGTCATCCCCCTGCGCCTCACCAAGAAGCAGGAAAAGTACGCCGCACGCGCCGTCGGCATCTCCCGCGCCGTCTACAACCTCATGGTCGCTACCCACAATCTCTCCAGAGCACATGGCCACGGCCAATGGCCTTCGCCTATGGAAATGGAGAAAACCTTCAACCAGTTGAAGAAGGACGAAACATTCGGCATGTCCTTCGTAACCAAGGTCAGCAAGTTCGTCGCCCAAGGTGCCTGCCGCAACTTCCGCAACGCCTACAACCGCTGGCTAGACCCTGAAATCAAGGCCAACAAACCCGCCTTCCACAGGAAGAACATCGCCGGAACCGGCTCCTTCCTAGCCGCCTCCGGCGTCGAGAAAATCAAGTACGACGGACACCGGCGAATAAGACTTCCGTACCTGAGCTCGGTAAAGCTCAAGCGACACCTCCCGCCGGGCATACCCTACGAGGCCACCATCCGAAAACACCTGGGCAGGTGGGAACTCTGCCTCAACTACTGGAGGCCGCCCGACAGCGCCGAGGTCAAAACCCACGCAGCAGGCGCCGCCGACGTCGGTATCCAGCCCTTGGCGGTGGATTCCGAACTGAACCACTACCTCAACCCGAAACCGCTCTACCAGTACCTGAAGCAACTCGCGCGCTGGCAGAAAATACAGTCCCGCAGACAGAAGGGTTCCGGCGGCTGGCACGAAGCCCAGAACAGGATCAACTCCATCTGGCGCAAAATCCTGGGCCTGCGCAAAGACCTGCATCACCAAGTCAGCAGATTGCTGGTCAGGAAGTACCAGGTGCTCTGCATCGAGTCCCTCAACGTGGCTGGCATGGATAAACTCAAATCCCAGGCCAAGGCCATCCGGGACGCCGCCATCGGAGAACTCCTCAGGCAAATCTGCTACAAGGCCGAGTGGTACGGCACCCTCATCGTGGAGGCCGACCGGTTCTTCCCCTCGAGCAAGACCTGCCAATAGTGCGAGAACATCAACCATGAGTTAAAGCGGGAGAAGCATTGGGAATGTCCCGCCTGCGGCGCGGAGCACGAACGCAACGAAAACGCCGCGCTCAACCTGCTGAAACTGGCCCAAGAAGCAGCTCGCGACCTGCCGAAAAGCGCGCTAGGGGCGGTTGGCCCCGATGTAACGCTCCTGGACGTGAAGGCTCTGGCAGCAGCCCCTTCGAGGGAAAACTGCTGTGAAACCGGTGCGGAGGAAGGGAGAACTGCCCCATCGACGTGGGTATCACCGACGGTAGATGGCGGGGCTGCCGGCCGAGCCGGTAGCCGAACTGAGACGGTTATCCCATTCCAGTTACCACTGGCAATCTGATAATCGCCTACATCCCAGACAACCCTTCGCCAATGCGATGATCGCGGTCGCAGAGAACCACGGCTGGCCCAACAGGCGACACCGGGAACTGAGGACGACGGCGCCCCTCCTGACAGGAAGCATAGGGAGAAGAGACTGGAGATCCCATTTCGGACAAGCGGAACGGCTGCACGCCCATTTCTATAGTCAAAACCTCAGAGAGCAGTCACTGAATCAGTGCATGTCCAGCACGGAAGCGGCAACCCGCGAACTGCTGGAGGAGATAAGGAGCAACTCCGATAGTTAAACGCTGACCAACGTTGCGCAGGGCTCCGTCGGCCGCGATGCAACCTGCGTGAGCAACCCACGCAGGAAGGGGCTATCTCCCAAAGCTCGCAGGAATATCCCGCGAGCGCCGTTCACGTCCCGGTCCATCCCAAAACCTTTCTCATCCCGGACCACTGTCCGGCCGCCCAGCTTCTGCTCCACGCTGCCGTCCCAGCTCCGGGTCTTGCTGGTGTAGGCCTCGTTGACCTCCAGCACCAAGGCTCCCCGTTGCCATGCCTTCCAGATCAGGCGCTGCTTGAACTGGTAGTGCCGGAAGCTCAGCATCATTCTTGCCGTCTTGCTGCGTATCTTCCGTCCCGCACGCCGAGTCATGTCCTGGGTCTCAAAACTGGGTAGCAGGATCACCCTGTAGTTGCTGGTGAGCCAGCGGGCAGTCTGCCAGTGGAGCTCATCCACCAGGTTGACTATCTTCTGCCGCAGCCGTCCCTGCGCCCGGCGCATCCGTCGGCGCCTGTGGTAATCCGGTTCGGTGTCGGTCCGGCTGATGAGGCCGTCAAGCCAGTGGCAGAGGCGCTGGATGCGGCCGAAAGCTTTGTGGCCGATCTTGCCGCATTCGGTTTCGGAGAAGAACGTCAGGAAGGTGCGAACTCCGGGGTCCAACGCGATTACGCCATCACCACATGGGGTCTCAATGTCGCATTGCGCCGGGTGGGGCACCGCCAGCCAGTAGAGGCCTCGTTCCCTCACCAGCCGGGATTCCTTCGGATATTCAGGAATGGCCTCGGCCATCCGAAGCGGGTGCAGGATGGTGTGGTAGATGCCGTTATCGCTGACGGCATCGTCAGGCATATAGCAGGACTGTTTGGGATTCTTCCGGCTGCGGAAATGCAGTTCTGAGAAGTCCTCCTCCATCCTTTCGCCCTTGGCCTTGTCGGCAGCCAGCCGTTTGTTAAACTTCTTGACGTTGCCCATGGCCCGACAGGCGTCGCGGACGGAGGTCCGTTTCACTTGATAGGGCACTGCTTCCCATTCCGGGTGTCGACGGCCTACCTCGGCCATCACTGTCCTGGCTATGCTCTGCCAGTTTGCCGGGGATCCGGAGCGGAGTATCTCAACCGTGAGGTTGTAGGTCCACCGGCTGGCGTCAAGCCAGGTTCTCATCGTCAGCTTCTGCTGGGTCGTGGGATAGAGTCTTATCCTGCGCGATTGCTCTCTGGTACCTTCGGAGTCCGCGCATGCGGCAGCTGAAAGTATGGAGGATGGAGAGTAGATCCTCGGTGAGATCTGATCTGGGGCTGGCATCAGACTGGTTGAGAACCACGATTGAGCCGCCGTTTTGCTGGACCAGCCACTGGATGAGTTCAAAGCCGGATCTGGCGAGTCTGTCCCGGTGGGCAACCACAAGAGTGAGCTTATCTCCGTGGCGAAGTCGCTCCAGTATGGAGAGGAGTCCCCTGCGTTTCCAGTTGAGGCCTCCGGCGGCGTCAGTGACAACTTGGGCTTCGGGGTAGAGTTCTCGCATGTGAGCGGCCTGACGCTGGAGGTCTCCCCGTTGCTTGGCGGAACTGACCCGGCAGTAGCAGACGGTCCCGGGGTCCGCCTATTCTCGGAGGAAGGCGTCGACGTCGTAGAGGCGCTGTCCGCCTGCGTTGCGATAGTAGGGGATTTTGCCTTGACGGGCATAGCGCCTCAGGGTTTGGGGATGGAGTCCGAGCCGCGCTGCGGCTTTGCGGCTTGATAAATAGGACATACGTTCATATTAACGTAATGCTCAATGATAGTCAATGAATGCGCGTCTAGGATTTAACCGTATCGGCGGAACTTCCGGATAGGGAATCCACCTGCAGCTTCGGAATTCCTGACAGTTGGGCCTTGTGAGAGAGTTGACGGCAGGATTATGTTAAATTCCTCAACTCTCCCAGAGAGACTCGTCCATGGCCAACGGGAAATGCGGGTCCTGTGACCGCGCCGCCGACTCCGGCGCCCACTACAGTTCCTGTGCCGCGGTCATCATGACCAACGCCCTCAACCCCTTCTTCAGCGGACGCCGGAAGAAGTTTCCCAGATCGCTGCCAACCAGGACCTCCAAGCCCGTGACTCAATACTGACTTAGCGTTACAGGGTGTAACAGTAATGAGGAAAGCCGTCGCCTGCTGGACCTGCGGCCGCACCTGTCTCGTGTGGCGGCTTCGGGAGCGCAACTTCTGCTCCGGGCAGTGCCGGGTGCGGCACCACCGCTCCAGGGCCTACCGGAAGCCCGGTCGCTCGAAGCCACCTTCGGGGAATTGCAGCACCGCGTGGCGCGGCTTTACACAATGAATAGGAATTAACACGAATTAAGACAAACTCTGCACAACGAATGAGTTAAGTCGAAACGGTCAAGCAGCCCGTTCAGAGGAACCATACCCGGGCATCACGGTCACCCCAATGAAATGATAAAATTGGAAGCCCAGCAGGAATACATGACTACCATCAACGACATATCGGACCTGATCAGGATACTGCGGGACGACCCGGCATGGGCCGACGCCGTCCGCAGCGTATTGCTGTCAGAAGAACTGCTGAACCTACCCCAAGAAGTCGCCGCCCTAACCAGAGCCTTCCGGGAATTCGCCGAGGCCACCAACCGGAGACTAGAAAGCCTCGAAGCAGGCCAAGACGAGATCAAGCAGGGTCAAGCCCAGCTCCAGACCACCGTCAACGGCCTACAAACAACCGTTAATGGAATGCGAGGAGAATTGGGCAACCTGTCCGGATCTTTCTTCCAGCGGCGCGCCGCAAACTTCGCAGGCCGCGTTGCCAGGAGAGACTTTCACCTCCGGCAGACCAAACTGCTGCATCATGCCGACCAGGTCGGAGACAGCGCCCTCAAGCAGATGCTCGACGACGCGGCCGAAGACTCCTCCCGCGATTTCACCGAGGATGACGCCGCTCTGGTGGAACAGGCAGACGCCGTCATTGCGGGCAAGGCTCCGGACGGGACCGAAGTCTACCTGCTTGTTGAAGCGTCCATCACCATAGCCAAAGGCGCCGTCGACCGGGCAAAGGACAGAGCGGAACTGCTACAGCGCGCTGTCGGCGCGACAACCCACGCCCTAGTCATAGGCGAAGCCATCACCGACGAAGCCGCAACGCAGGCGAAGGAGCACACTGTCGCGTTCGCCGCATTCACCCCGAGAAGGTCCCCAGCACAGGACCTCCAAACCTCTCAGGAAAACTGAGAATCCCCAGCCCGGATGAAGAGAGCCTGCGGAGGCCCAGAAACCTCCAGAGGGCTCCCGTGGGCGCCGTCAAGAACACCGCAGCCAGCCCCAAGCCAGCAACGAATTCTGCACAATGAATCACCCAAGGCCTAGACCGCGAAGACGCAGAGCTTCCGCACCGGAGACGACTGGTTCAGATACAATCCAGCCGTGAGGCTCGCGCAGATGCAGAGGACAGGAATGGGAACTTTCCAGATAACAGTTGAGATAGGCGACCAGAGCGCCCAGGGGTTCCTAGAGTTGGAGGCGTTGGTGGACACCGGGGCCACATTCACCAAGGTGCCCCGGTCCATCCTGGAAGCCCTGGGCATACCCGCCGACCGGACCTACACCGCCCTGCTGTCCGACGAACGGCGGGTGCCCAGAGAGCAGGGATGGGCAATCATCCGGCTGGAAGGGCAACAGTTTCCCACGCCGGTCGCCTTCGGCGAAGAAGGGGAGCCAACCCTGCTCGGCGCCATGGCCCTGGAGCACGCCCTCCTGGCCATGGACCCGCACGGACAGAGGCTCATCCCCGTGGATGCCTTGGAAATGACCAGCACGGGAGAGTGAACGGGGCAAAGGCGTCAACTTGGCACAGATGAGATCGAATCCCCCGGATCCTTGCTACACTGCCCGGGCAGACGTCCCGACACACCCCCACAAGGATACTAGCCCATGCAGCAGCCACTGGAAGAGAGGGTAGCCTCCCTCGAAGCCGCCGCCGAGCGGCACGAGCAGACCCTCGCCCGCCTGGTCTCCATCGCCGAAAATCAGGACCAACTCCTGGACCGCCTCCTAGCCAACCAGGAGGCCACCACACAGCTCCTGGAAGAAATCATCCACGATGCGGCCACCACCCGCCGCCTCTGGCTCCGCCTAGCCCAGCGCTACGGCTGGCTGGACGACGAGCAGAACGGCACCCAGCCGGACACGCCCACATAATCGAGAACTGCCGCCGTCGCCATGAAAAACGGCCGACCCACCACCAGAGCCGCCTGCGTGGACTGCGGCACTAGCAAGCCCTGCATCGGCGGGTCCTCCATAGTCCGGATGAGAGTCCACCTGCCGCTACGGAATTCCTGACAGTTGGGCCTTGTGAGAGAGCCGACGGCAGAGTTATGTTAAATCCCTCAACTCTTCCCAGAGGGCCTCGTCCATGGCCAACGCGAAATGCAGGTCCTGTGACCATGCCGCCGACTCCGGCGCCTACTGCAGCTCCTGCGCCGCTGACATCATGACCAGGGCCCTCAACCCCTTCTTCGGCCGACGCCGGAAGAAGTCCGCCCGACCGGAGCCGGCCAGAACCTCCAATCCCGTGACTCAACACCGGCCCTTCCGGTAACTCCACTTAGCGTTACACGGCGTAACGATTATGAGGAAAGCCGTCGCCTGCTGGACCTGCGGCCGCACCTGTCTCGTGTGGCGCCTTCGAGAGCGCAACTTCTGCTCCGGGAAGTGCCGGGTGCGGCACCACCGCTCCAGGGCCTACAGGAAGCCCGGTCGCTCGAAACCATCTCAAGGGAACGCAGTGCCGCGTGGCACCGACTCGTTGCCGTGGCCCATGTAGGCGAGAGACAACCGATACTTTTTCGCTAACAAACGTTAACAACGCTTGTCGCCGATGCTGCCTTCCACCGCTTGGCGTAAGACAGGGGTATCTCCCAAAGCCCGCAGGAATATCCCGCGAGCGCCGTTGGTGTCCCGGTCCACTCTGATTCCGTCTGAGCCTGCTATGACCTTGCGCCCGCCCAGGTTGGCGATGATCTGGCCGCTCCAGCTACAGGTCTTGCTGGTGTAGGCCTCGTTGACCAGCAGCAACTGCTTGCCTGTCTGCCAGCACTTCCACTTGAGGAATTGCTGGAACCGGTAGTGGGCGTAGGTCAGCATGGAGCGGACTGACTTGGCCCGGAGCTTTCTTGCTCCACGCAGAACCATCTCCGAGGCCTCGAAGGTGGGCAGCAGGATGATGTCGAAGCGGTCCACCAGCCAACGCGCCGCCTGATGGTGCAGCTCGTCAATGAGGTTCCTGATACGGACGCGCATCTGGTCTGCGGCCCGGTACTTGTTGCGTTTGGCGAACCTCTTCTTCTCCAGCTTGGCCCGGGATAGCAGGCCGTCCAAGTGAGCGCAGAGGCGTTGTATCTTGCCGAAGGCTCCGGGGGCGATATGGCCGGTGTCGTATTCGGAGAACCAGGTGAGGAAGTTGCGGATGCCGGGGTCCAGGGCGACGGCGCGGGCTTGGGTCTCGCCTACGCGCCGCTCTGCCGGCATGGTCACGGCCAGGTGATACTGGTGGTTGTGGAGGGTGAGGCGGCTGTCGCCGTGATCCTCCGGCAATCCTTCCGTCATCCTGAGATTGCCGAGGATGGTGTAGTAGGCGCCGAACTCGGTGACGGCGCTTTGGGGGATATAGCAGCCCTGCTTGGGGTCCTTGCGGCTGCGAAAGTGGAGTTGGTGATATTCTTCAGGCGGGAGTCCCGGACCCAGTTCCCTGTTCCGGCGTTTGACCTCGGACATCGCTCGGCAGGCGTCGCGGATGGCGACGCTCTTGACCTGGTAGGGCACTTCCTTGAGGCGTTCGGGTACGGCGTTGATGATGTCAGTCTTGATGCCTTTCCAGTTGGCCTTGAGTTCTGGCCCGGCTTTCAGCATGGCAACGGTCTCGTTGTAGCATCACCGGGCGGCATCAAACCACAGCCGGAGTATCCGGCGTTGGTCCTTGGTGGGATAGACCCGTATTTTTCTTGCCTGTGTTGGTGTGGCGGCGGATTCGGTGAACTCCGTTGTTGACAGCGTGAAGTCCGCTGGAAACAGGTTTGGGGATCTGCCGTCTGGGGCGTTGGTCCAAATGGATTGGAACCAGGAGCCCGTTGCAGTAATGCCGGGCATGCCGTTGGATGATTTCAGATCTGTACAATCCGGGTCTGGCAGGCTGGGCAGCCATACTTGCGAGCTTATGGCTGCAGTGAAACCGTTCCAGTAGGGGGCTATGTCC
>OZ242013.1:2295000-4677930 GCA_965204805.1 Dehalococcoidia bacterium | reverse complement strand
TGCCTGGTCAGGGCTACCGTGTAGCTTTGGGCCGGTGCCGCTGGCGATGTTTTCCGCCGCCTGAAGATCTTTCTGATTTTTGCAATCATTGTTGGCGCCCTTGGTATTTATCGCTTTTGAGTTCAACCTCGATGCGCAAAAGCATGGCGGATAGTGTCTTAGTGCCCCCGGTGCGCTCGTTGCTCTGCCAGTCAGCTAGACGCCATTCGCTGTGCGGGCCGACTTGCGACGCGAGGCGGTTCCACGGTGCACATATCACGGGCATGTTGCCGTGCCTGATGAAAAAGTCGTATTGGTTCGGTGAGGAAGCCAACTGGTCCAGTTCACCCGTCGCTTTGTCGCGCCAGTGGAACGCAGGCGGTTGTCCGGGGAACCCTTCGTAGTCAACCTCAACTTGGTATTGGTCGCCGCCATTGGCCCTTAGAGTGATTCTGAATCGGTAGTCGCCGACTTCCTCAAACTCCCACCCGTAGAGGTGGGAGTTTTGCATGACGTGCTCAATCTGCTTCGCGACGAAGCTGTCGCCTACGGCGGTCATTTCTACACCCCGGAGCCTGTAGCTACCAGGGTTAGAACAGCATCGTCCTTCAGGTCCAAGCTGGAGAGGCTCTTGTCCTCCGGAAGGGGCTTCGGCTGGCCTTCTAAGTACAACTCCAGCTTGTCTTCCGTGGACAGCCTCATCTCCTTCGCGACCTCGGCTATGACCTCAGCAACAGTGGCGTCCAGCTTGAACTTTCCCTCATATACGCCGGCCGGAGTCCCGACTTTTAGCGTTATGGTGGCCGTGGTGGTCATTTTCCCTCGTGCGCAGGTATTGGATTTGCCAGCCAACTTTAGAGTACTGGCTAGTCGCGCTACAATTCAGGATACACTCGAACCAAAACGGTGTCAATCTAAATCATTCCCACCCAGGGAACATTTTCCTAACGACCCCGGTGCCGACGAACTGCGAGAGCAGCCGGTAGTTTCCCAACTCGCGGCGGGCGCGCCCGGCTATGATTGCTGGGTGGACACCGACCTCTTGGGCCAAAGCCATGACAGCCATAGGCGATGGGTTTTCGAGGATGCCGCTGTCTTCCCAGGCTGTCGTAGGCATCAGACATTCGTACGCGAGTTCGTCAGCTTCCATCTCTTTGGCGTCTGTACCGGTTCCTCTGAGGTCGTCGTCATCGACGAATGCTTCGCAGGCTTCTGGGAGGTGCAATGCAACGTGAGCAAGCTCGTGCATCAGTACCCACCAGAAATTGTCGATGCGGTCGTAGCGCAAAGTCAGGCCAATGACGGGGCGTCCGTTAGCAGACTTCATAGCAGCGCCGTCTAAGTGTGTCCTAGGCAGGTGCGGGACTAACTCGACGGCAATGCCTCGCTTGGCTAGGAAGTCTACAGCCTGCCGTGGGCCATCTATAGCAGGGCTGAGCCTTGCTACTTGGCTCAGGAACTCGGCTGGGGTGGTGTCTTCTTGATAATCGGTCCGAAAATGCCTTTCGTTCGCTTGCGCCAACACTTGCCAGCACCAAGCATTGAGGGCGTAAGGATCAGTCTTTGCATTGGCGCGATTTTGGTCAGTCTTGCGATATAAGGCAGCAGTGGGTTGGGCGCAGCCTGCTTTGTCCATCAGTCCAGTTACCAGTTCTTCAGCGTCTGCACGAAGATTGTTCCGGTTGTCGATCCATCCCCGCTTGGCCATCTCGCGTAGCGGGAACCGCCGCCAGTCGATTTCGTCGGAGATTGCGGCGTGGTCAGCGGGCTCTTGTAGCAAAGCCTCTGCAGGTATCCCTAGATGCCGGTGAAGTGCTCGTGCCATCGGCATCGTCAGTGATCGAGTGCCAGAAAGGACCTCGGAAACTTTTGAGCGGCTCCCGATCATTGGTATTAGGTCCCTTTGTTGGAGGCCGCGTTCGGCCATGTAGAACCTGATGGCCTCTACTGGGTCTTTGAACTCGGGTGTTCTGACGGAGCATTGATTTGCATCACTCATTGGTCCCCTCCTGCGTGCGGTTGGGTGTGGATTGTACCATGTTCCCAAAACCGTCCGAAGTGCATCAGGACTATTTTATCATGGAGGCAAACCTAGGTAGCCACAGGTTACCTAAAGGAGGTGATGGCGATGGCTGACCGTCGAGCTGGCGGGAAAGTGCCCCATGTCCCGAGTAAGGGCGGGGCACAACCACGAGCCCGTAACCAAGACGGTTCTTGGCGCAAGAAGCGCTCCGACGCTGGGAAGCCGCGCTCCAAGTAACCCCGTAGGCTGCCGCACGGTCAGCGTGTGGCAGCCCCTTTTGCGTGAACTACCTGTGGTTTGTCCTCAGCGGTTTACGGTTGTCTCCTTTAGAATGGTAATCGTCGGGTCGCCATAAGGGCCCCCGGTAGGCTGCTATTTTAAGTCCACAAACAACCCAGTTTGAGACGATGGCACTTCAAACTGCATTTGGATGAATTTACTTGGGTAAGGAGATACGATGGGAGCGTTTGTTGCTAGTTCCCGGTGGATAGCGGGGCACCTCGGAGAGACGGTCGGATACAAGGCTGGCCTTGCATTAACTAGAGAGGAGATCGCGGCACATCTCTCTGATGCACCAGAGTTCCGGGACGCCGTCCTTTTGGCGGAGGACCGGCAGGTACGTGTGCGATCCGAAGATTACGAGTCAGTTGTCAATAAGCTGCTCTACCGAGTAGGGAATATTCCGAGCTCAGATCCGTTGCCACCTGTCGCCCAAGTTTACCGTCGCTACGGGCATGCAACGCCCCACAACGAGATCATTGAGGAAGTCTTAACTCGCTGCTTGGAACTTCTCGACAGTCAAATCGCAAACTCCTCGCAGGGAACTCCTCTTGATTCTGTACAACTCCGTGAGACGGTCGCTGCTGAATTCGGTCCCTCAGGGATAGACATAGCAGCGGCGCTGATCGAATCGATTGCCCTTCAATTGCATATCACACCTTGGGAGCCCCGTCGTTGGTTCGATTGGGACAATACGGTTGATCTGCGCGACCTGTTCTTTAGCGAGAACCTCGAAACGAAGTATGGGACGTTTTTAGATCAGCGCTTCGTCGACTATTTGTCTAAGAACTTTGGGAAGATTGATGAAATCAATTGGCGTAAATTCGAAGGATTAACTGCAGAGTTCTTTGAACGGTCTGGGTTCAAAGTCAAGATTGGACCTGGTCGAGGCGACGGAGGGGTTGATGTGCGGGTGTGGGCACCTGAGGAAGAGGTCGAGAAGCCACCTTTGATTCTCGTGCAGTGCAAACGACAGCGAGAAAAAGTTGATCAGGTGGTCGTAAAGGCTCTATGGGCGGATGTTTCTGACTCTGGGGCACAGTCGGGGCTAGTCGTTACCACGAGTGCATTGGCACCTAGTGCTGAGACTGTTAGAAATGTCCGTGGATACCCGATCACTGCAATAGAGAGGCGAACGCTTAAGGACTGGATCGAACAACTACGGACACCCGGTTCAGGGACGTTCTTAGCATAATGTGGAGATTCTATCGTTGGGCGATGAATAGTGGGGCTAGGCTACTACTGCGGCTAGTGGGCCCTCCGAAAGTAGACTCGAACACCTTGTGATTTTCGAGTCCTCTGCCTTCACTGCCTCAGGAGATCCGCGCCACTGGAGGCGTCGAGTGGCATGGGGCAGTCCGGAGACCCTCCCCGAACTGTGACCGGAGCGACTGGGGGCGATTCCGGTAATGGGCAGGAACGTACGCTAAAGGGAATGACGCCGGTTGAGTGTGCGGTAGACGGTTGGGTTTGAGACGGAGAAGATCTCAGCGAGATCGCTAGCGAAACGTTCTGCAATCTTCTATACCAACCCAAGCTTGACCGGACGCCTTACCAGCCTTTCTGGCCACAGTGAGGACAAGGGCGACGCACCGCCCGCGGCCGCACCACTCCGCCCCGGGCGGTGATCTCCCGGCGGCATTGGAGGCAGCGGCCGCCGTATTCGTTGCGGTCTGCCAGGTCCTCGGCCACCAGCTCCAGGCAATCAGCGCACCCGGTAACGTCATCGGGGTTCTCTGTCAGGGCACTGTCCGGGCAATCCGAGCCGCAGGGCGGGCTGTCCCCCGGCTCGTAGTGGACTGCACCCTCATGTCCATTGCTCCTTCCCCGGAGGGCCTGAGCACGCCGACTCCATCCTGGTGTAGCGCCGGATCATCCCGGCCTTCCGCCACCGTCCCTGCCGCATAGCGATCTCGGTGGGCGCTCAGGCCCGGCTCATCATCCAGTCCAGCCCCATCCTTCCGCTGTGCCCAGAGAAGGCGTCGCCGTCAAGATCGGCGGCCTTCACGGCCGCCTTGACCCGGCTGTTCGTCCGTCGAGCCGAGAGCCGGAACACCCGCGGAACTCTGAGCGACCTGATCACACCGGAATCAACTGTCTTCAGCAACAGTTTCCAACCCACTAAGCGCCCGGTGGGCGATAGCTCACCTGCTTGCCGCAGGCGGCATCTATTTCCTCGGGGGTAATGAGTTGAACTGTGGTGATGTTGAGGGCCCCGCCAGCTCCGATGGAGAGGGAAATGACGGCGGCCGTCGCCGTGTCGGGCAGGTCAAAGGTCACATACAGGTCTGCCCCACCAAAGGCGTAATAGAAGGATTCCAAGGAACCGCCTGCTCTTTGGCCATTTCCTCGAAAACCTGCCGCCGCGAGATGCCGCCTTCTTTCAACAAACCCTGCATTCCTTCGGAGGTGTAATTTGCTTGGAACAGATATTTTGGCATTGTTTGCATCTCCGGTTTTCTTCATTGATAGGCTCATTGGGGATGGTATCACTCCGCTGTTCCGCCGGACAATCACTGTTCCAAGCGGCTCCAGGACCTCGACAAGGAACAAGCCGGGCTGGGCGCGATTGTACAGGGTCGCAATTTTCGTTGAACCCCTATCCGTCCACCTGCTGGATGGTCCAGCGGCTGACCTCCAGGCGCTTGGCCAGTTCCCGCTGGCTCACCCCCTTCGACCGCTCTTCCCGGACGTACTCCCGTTGCTCCTCGGTCAGGGTCGGCCGCCGGCCGGGAAAGCGCCCCTCAGCCCGTGCCTTGGCTTGGCCCGCGACCGAGCGCTCCCTGATGGAGTTCCGCCACCACTCGCTGAAGGCGAGCACCATCTGGAGCTGGAGCTTGCCGTTGGCGGTGGCCGTGTCGAAGTCCTCCGACAGGGACCGGAACTCCACGCCCGCGTGGTGCAGGCCCTCGATCACCTGCAGACCGTAGGTCAGCCCCCTGGAGATGCGGTCGATGTGGGTGACCACCAGGGTGTCGCCCGGCACCACCAAGTCCATCAGTTCCAGGAGGCCGCCGCGGTCGTCCTTGGCCCCGCTGGCTTCCTCGGCGCGGATATTGCCCATGGCGCAGCCGGCGCGGACCAGCCGCTCCACCTGCAGGTCCAGGTTCTTGTCCTCGGGCTCCCTGACCGACACCCTGGCGTAGCCGTACAGCGTCATCTGTTACATCCATGGCTGGAATGCCTGAAGTATAGGATTCTGCCAGAGATTCTGCAAACGGGTTTTCCAGCCGCCCCTTCAGCTACAACATAGGGTAATTTCCAGCCGGTGGCTGTAAACAGGGCTGTTTCCAGCCATGCCAGTCGCGCGGGTCTGACCCTGGTCCTGCATTTCGGGCTCGGCGGTCAAGTGCTGGTCCGAATGAACTTGGTGGTAAACGTGGATGAGCCTGGCCATCCTGCGGGCCTTGCGAGGTCCTCCTGGCGCTGCGGTTGTAATATTAGGGAAATGCCCAGTAAGGTCCAGGTTAAATGCGCCATTGCCGGCTGCCACCGGCGACTGAGGGTGACCCTCGCCCAGCGCGAGGAACTGAGGCGGGCGGGACGTGAGAGCAACGCCACGGCGGGCCTGGTATGCCCTGTCCGCGTGAAGGCCGCCTTCAACTTCGAATTCGACGATATCGACATAGATGTTCTCCTGGGAGAACTCTTGGTGGAGGCGTCCAAGGACACTCCCCGTTGGCGCGTGATGCTGACCCCGCTGCCCGGGGCAACTGGCGAGCCGGACGGCCAGCCCACGCCTGGGTGGGGAGACAGGGTCATCTAGTCCATACGCGCCGTTCCACAGCTCCTCGGAGAGGTCAGGGAATTTCAGGGTGCAATAACCATTCGGCTTGGCTGGTCCTGTAGGCGCGTCCGCCGGGAGGGTTTGTTTTCTCTATAATCCAGGCAACCTCCGGAAGGGGAGCCTTCGATCATGGCCACGTCCCACGAATCCGTTGAAATCTACTGCCTCAAGTGCAAGGCCAAGACCGGCTCACGGGATGTTGAACAGGTGACTCTGAAGAACGGACGTCCCGCGCTGCGCGCTGTGTGCACTGTGTGCGGTACAGGCAAGTACCGCATCGGCTCCGCCCGCTGAACCCGGGCCGAGGGGGGCTCCGGCTGCACCGGTCTCGTGTGGCGCGCCAGGGAGTGAGAGTTTCGCGCTGGGAAGTGTCCGGGTTGACATCACCGACCATGTCTTGGCCGTCACATCCCTGCTTCGCTACCGGTTCATACCGCGCATACGTGGCCTGCCGTCGAAACGACTGCATGTCTTCGAGCCCGGACGCGTTCCCAAACTCCTGACCGGGATGACCGGCAACAAAATACGGGAGGACGTGATCGTGCGGAACTGGCCCGGCATCCTGCGGGTCGCGGCCACTCTGGCCAGCGGCGCCCTTCCACCCAGCCAGTTGCTGCGAAGGTTCGCGGCCAATCCGCGTCAGCACGAACTGGCTGTCACTCTCCGTGAAATCGGACGGGTCGAACGAACCCTCTTCATCGTAGACTGGCTGCCAGGCGCCGATATGCAGCGCCGGGGGAACACCGGTCTCAAACAAGGGCGAGGCTCATCACGCCCTCAAGAACGCGCTGCGGATCGGACGCCAAGGCGAAATCCGCGACCGCTCCAGCGAGGGCCAGCACTACCGCATGGCTGGGCTCAACCTGCTCGCCGCCACCGTCATTTACTGGAATACTGCCCATCTCGACGAGGCGGTCAGACAGCGGAAACACGCCGGGTTGACAGTCGATCCCGAGCTCCTGGCCCACATCTCGCCCCTTGGGTGGGATCACATCCTGCTCACCGGCGAATAGCGGTGACCAAAACGCCGATAGCAGCATTAGCGTACGATTCTGCCCCCTACCGGAGTCGACCCGCTATGGAACAGCATCACGCCTACCGGTCAGCACCGTCGGCTGGTCTAATAGGGCTCCACCCTTAAGAAGCCTGCCCAGTTGTCAGCGATCCCGGCGACTTGGTCATTAAAAATACTAACGTGGTATGGGTGTGGCACTAAGAAAAAGGTGGCATCGTTGGCGTTGAACGCATAAACCAGCTCCGCTCCCTGTGCCGCAGTGAGCAGGCTGTTTGCTCGTTGCTCGACAAAATCTGCACCAGCCGCAGGAAACCGATACTGGTATATCAGCAGAGAGTGTCCGTTTCTAAAGGCAGCGGTAACTTCGTCTAGAAACAGATATTTCGATGAATCTACATCCCCGGGATTAATGGCTATTGTTTCGAGCCCCCTGTCAGGGTCGAGGAAGACCAGTTGCCGTCCCTCCGCCCGTCTGTGGAATTCCTCGAAGTATTGGGCACGCTCTTCGGCGTTGTCGGTCAGCCAGTCCCTGTAGAAGACCGTGTCGCGCAGGAGTCCGCCATTCTCCATGACGCTGACCATGCGTAGTCTTCCTTGGCTGAAGATTGCCTCGTAGAGGAAACCAAACAGGTACGGGTCCATCGGACGTAGCACCGGAGCACCTACTGGTTCGCGCAAGTAGTCGATCGTGCCTCTCTCCTCGTTGTCAGGCGGCGTCAGCATCCAGCATACAGCGGTGCGGACCCCGTTGCCTCGTGTCAGACGGCGAATGAGTGCATACTTGATATAGTCGTGCCTGTTCCCAAAATATTGGTTCTTCATTGGCTCCTTCCAATTCTGGTCTATGGGCTGGACTTGGTGCCTTCCCTTGCCTACCAGCAGGTTCGCTTAGCCTTCCCCAATCACCTCTTCAAGGCGCTGGTGATTGCGCCGACTATGGCCTTGTGCCCCTCTCGGCACGCCTCCCCGCTACAGGCCAGCAACGCTATGATGAACACGAAGGTCATCACCGCCCGCTGTTCCGCGACTAATAGGTTTTCTCTCAGACCGGCAGTTCCCACCGTTTCTGTGGCGAGAGATGTCGGCAATTTTTGATTATCTGAAACGGGCTGTCGACTAAGTCGAGCGTAGCTCCTCCAGAGCGAAAGGCCCCGGCCTCCATGGGAATGTCCTTTTGACAATCTAACATAGTTCTACGGTTATAATCGATATATTAAGCAGATACACTCAAATAGTGTACATGGTCGACAGAGAGGCATGGAAATGCGCCCGAGCAGATTTTCCCGGACAATCACCTTCTCCCTGCCCGCGGCGATGTTCGAACAATTGCAGGATATAAGGGGGGAGGAGGGCCGCGTCATGAGTGACTTGGTGCGGGAAGCCCTCCGGCTGTACATTGAGGAACGGGAATTGCGCCGGCAGGAACGCCTGCAACGGCTGCGCTCACGGCAAATCGCGTATGAAGCGAACATTGATGAAGAATCAATTGGTGATCCGGACACCCTGGTAGCTGAGGGGCCCTATGCCTGGGGTTATGGCGAAGGTCAAGGAATTGATGTCCCTGATGGCGCTGTCCTTGTTAGAGGCATGGACTTCACCAGTCGGCCAACAAGGAGAAAGCCGATACTTTGTGTGGAATGTCTGCTGGTTGGCGATGTGCTCCACCTGGCAGGGATTAATCCGTGGCGACGGCTAAAGGATTTCGATGAGTTTGAATCATTCTTGTCCGATCCATCTCCGGCCGGCCTGCCGTGGATTGCTGGAATAGACTTCCCTTTCGGGATGCCTCTTATGTTCATAGAGAATATGAAATGGCCCGGAAAATGGGCAGACTATGTCGCTACGGAAGTGGAGTCGTTGACACGCGACGCGTGGAGGGAAGTTCTTGACAGCTACAAACGCGACCGTCCAATGGGCGACAAAGAACACCTGAGAGCGACTGACGCGATCGCGGGCTCCCTCTCGCCCCAGAAGCTCTACGGCATCCCTGTGGCTTTGATGTTCTTCGAGGGCGCACCCAGGCTCAGGAGAGTCGGCGTCATGATCCCGGGCCTGCAAGAAGAAGGAAGCCCGGAACGGGTCGTGGTAGAGGCCTACCCTGGTGTGGCTGTGCGCAACCTCCTCGGAGAGAAACCCTCTTATAAATCTGACATTAAAGCAAGGCAGACGGCGGCACGGCTGGAGGCCCGACGGGCGATCCTGGAAGCGCTGACGAAAACAGGGGCTGTAGGACCTTACTCCATCAAGGTTCAAGGTATTGAAGAACACAGAGTCCTGCTAGAGGACGGAACAGGAGACCATTTGGATGCATTGCTGTGCGCCGTTCAAGCAGCTTGGGCTTATAGAAATGGTCCCCCAGATTTCGGCATGCCCGCACCCATCTGTCCCACTGAAGGATGCATTGCCGATCCCGCAATGAAGGCCGGGTTCTAATACACTCGGCCTTTTGAGCCACGGAGGGCGCACAGCATCCCCAAACTCGACTCGAACCGCCGGCGAGGATCCACCAACCTGCTTCCATGTGGGCCGGAATTCAACGTCGTTAGTGCAACACCACATGAGGTGGTTCAAAGTGGCCCGCTGCTTGTGAATAGCACTGGACTGAAGTTTCTGAATTACAACCAACCGTCCGTGGAAACGCGCTAGGAGAGACGTTGCTGACAGGCGAAAGGCGAGTTCGCGGGCCTGCTTCAATAGCTCGATGCCGCCGACAGCAGCTGCAACTCCTGCTCTGAGGCGATCATGGCCGGGAACTGCAAGCCCTTCTACAGCGGTCGCGCATGAGGTCTCCCAGGTTGTGGCTGCGGCGGCCCTGGGTCCCTCCTTCTCATCGGACAGATCACGAAGCCTTGGGGCAGGAAAACTGAGAGCGCAAAAGAGATTCCCGACTACCGCAGGCTGGATCGGAGGCACTTCTTCGCGACACGCCCCCCAGAATACGCCAAGCCGACGCTTGGTACCATCAAGAAGATGGCAGCATGATCCATAAAGCAACATCACTGACTGCCCGTTTACCTAGAACTCCGCTTCCGCTATCGTGCCTGCCTTCCCAAGCTTGACTTCCAGATTGTTATGCTTCGGGGCTTGACATCGACTGTGACAAGAAATAAGCTATTATAAGTGATTCACGACAAAAACTGTCTCAAGACAACCATCCCCGAGGAACTGCAATCTACCGTCGGGAGGCGGTGCCACAGGAGGTTGTCATGGACTTTGACGAGATCCTGCAGGAGGCGGGCGGGCGCGTTGAACCCTATCTGATAAGGTCTGAGAGGCCCGAGATCGTAAACCTGCTACTGGCAAGGCCGGAAGTTATCACGGGCATGACAATTCCCCGCATGGTAGCCCCTGCATGGCCCGACAAGCCCTACGAGTGGGTAGTGGCCCGACTTTCCAGGCCCCCGTGGGAGCTGATGGCCCAGGACATCAGGGAATCCCTGCTATCGGCGGGATGGTATTGGCGGGACACACCGGAAGGGCGGGCTTGGTATCCTCCGGAATTCGATTCCAGCCCCTCGGTCAGGGACTCACAGTAGGCTGGAAATTGAACCCCTGCGGGTTCCACACCTATTGCCGTCGACCGCTCGCCAGGGCGGAGTGGGTGTAGACAGTAAAAGGATGCCTATTTTTGTTTCAGGAGCAAAGATCATGTGGGAGTACGTGCAGGATTTAAGGACCGGGACGGTTCATAGCGCTGGCGGGTGTGCTGATGCAAGGCAATTCGGTCAGGGGCGTGGCTGGCGCAGGCTTGGATCGTTTCTAGATTTGGAGATTGCGGCCATCGAATCGCAAGGGCCGGCCGGGAGAGTCCCACCCATTTGTGCCTCCTGCCACGGCCTTGAGAGGCCATAACATTATGAGAGTGACGCTGTCGAGCCCATCTGCCGGAGGTTAACTACCTTCGCCCAAATATGCAGAGCATTCTGCCGGTTCATCTTGATGCGGAGAGGTGTGATTATGGCTAGGTGTCCAAGAAGCCGATGCCGACGTAAGGTTCATCCAAGCGACATATACTCCTGTCAGATCTGTGGGCTCCGTCACTGTGCTACCTGCCGGGATTGCCCAGGACCTCGCCCTCGATGATGTAGCGACTGGCGAACGCAGTTCCAGATAGTGACGCTCGCCATGGCTGTGACCCCTGTGCATTGGCGGGTCGATGCTCAGTCCGCCCGTTCTCACAGGCCGCTTTCGGTTGAACTGCGACGGGGTAACTGAGCTACTGTGTGCACCGCACGGCGTTTGGGTGTGTGGCAGGAACTCTCGTACAGCGAGGTACAGAAGGATGCTTTTGGACTTCCGGCCGGCGATTCCCTCTCGCGATAAATGGAGAATTCGGGAATAGCCGATGCAAGGTTGGCCCAAGAGGAGGGCTATGCCTATATGGACGATGAGCCCTGACGGAAGGAGGGCCCGGGTCGTTCTCGCCCACCGGTCTCTGGCTGCGGCAATGACCGAGGACTCTGTCCTCACCGGCGAACAGTCTGAACGCGTGTCATCCGCCCTGAGGGGAATGGACGTCAAGACCGGAGTCACCATCCATCTCGGCCATGGAGACGGCCCGCTCTGCGGAGCAGAACCTGTCGGGGCATGCTGGACGGATGAGCCGGGCACCCTTGCAGGATGCCGTGATTGCCTGGACTTCATTGACTAGGGATACGCGAATAAGTGGGATCACTCTGATTGTCCGAGATTGGGACCTGCAACACAAATCCCGGGGGATGGTTGTGCGAATCTCCGGGGCGCTGGCCCCGACAATCAAACAGTAGCGAAGGAGTCTAGCAGATGGTTGAGCATTTTCTTGGCATTGACGTGGGGTATCACCAAAACAATCAAACGACAGGATTGTGTCTCCTTACACTGGACCAAGGCGTACTCCAATGGGAGTGCCGTAACACCTATACCGACGATGCAGTGCGCCGAAATGATTTGGAAGAGCTCATAGCTCAAGGAACTCGTATTTCAGCAGTTGGTATAGACGGCCCGCTTGCCCATAATTTGGTGCCAGTGGGCGATTACAGGAAAGCGGAGTCGCTTCTCTCCCTTGGTGCCTTCCAAAGACGCTGCAAACCAGGCCCAACCAACTCCCCTACTGGCCAGTGTCTCAATGCACATGCAATTCGATTGGCCAACATCGTGCTAGATCTGAGGGCCGATGGGCTCCTCGAGATCGACGAAGGAGAGCAGCCACACCGCATCCATGATCGCCGAATAGTAGAAGCTTTTCCCAACGCCTTTCTGGGCGTTCTGCTGCGTGCAGGACACTTCGCAGACGCCCCACCTCGTGGTGAAAAATTTGACTATCTCTGGGATACGGCTGTTGCGAACCTATTACTTGAATATTTGGTTCAACACCTCGCTCCTCAGACAGTCCATTACAATCCCTTAGGTAGTATCACAGACCACGACCATCGGGCGGCCTTCATATGCGCCCTCACAGCCATGTGCATTACCAGAAACCAATATGTCGCTGTCGGAGACCATGCAAATGGCCAAATCATCTTGCCGCCCTGCCATATCTGGCCGATAGGTAACGGTTGCCAGATCTCTTGGGCAAAAGCCGCGTTGCGAGAGAATATAGGAAGAGTCCGGCAAGCTGTTGGACAGCACGCAAATCACGGTGCGGCTTTCGTATTCAGCAATGGCCAACCATGGCTATAGCCAGGATGTTCCTCCGCTTTCGACAACTCCGGGCCGTGCAGTGGATAGACGGTTTGTCAGCGCATATCCGCTGGGTCTCCAAGGTTCGCCTTGGTCCAGAGCCGGAGGGCGACCGAGCTTCTTCCCTATCTGCCCTGGCCCGGGTCAAGTCCGCCTGGATGACCACCTCTCGTCAAAGTTCCGGCAGAACGCGCTCCTGGAGCTCATGCCAGCCTTGCCGCTGGAAAGTGGTGCTACTCTAGTCTCTCGTCGTCGACGAAAATGTGGTCCCCTGCAGGGACCGTATTGGCTCAGCTCATTGAGATGCGTCTCCAGGTTCTTCTCATCGCGGTCTGACTTGCTGACCCCGACGCAGCCGCAAGTTACGGACATCATCCTCTAAGCTCCATGACATTGGTGGCGATTGAGTAGTTCAACTCGTTTGCCCGGACTTTCAACCGATGGGCGCTCCGTTCTTGGAGTTCAGCGATCTGGTCGTGACCATTTTCGCGCCTGAGCGCTGCGAAGACGCGTTCCTGCTCTGCCATCTTGCGGATGATCTTGGCAGCGCCCACCGGGCACGATGGGCCGGAAAAGAACCCACATCAGGGGCCTTGGTCCGAGAAATCGAAATAGGCTTCCTCGAGGTGCATGTCGCAAGCGCAGTTGGCTGGAACGTCGATACCATCGGTGCGAGCTTCCAACCCGCACCTGATGCATTTGAGCGGTGAGAACTCCTCAGCGCTGGCGACCCACGTCTCGAAGTCCCAATCTTGAGGCCGGTATACACTAACGGACCCTGGTCGAGCCTCACCCATCGCGGGCGCCCCTTTCGGGTCATGTGGCTGGCACAGAGTCCATAGTGATTTCGTGCCTCTCACCGTCAATCACCAGATAAACCCTCTTGAAACAAGCATAGTCGCCATTTCGGAGCCGGAGAACCTTCTGGGTATCAGAGTCCTCCACCTCAATGTCGTGTGCTCGGGTCACCGTTACGGTTAAGTTGCCAGCGACGCGAACTTCGAAGTTGATAGGATCTGCATCGACGGCAAAGTGGTTGGGTTCCTTGGTTGACTCTTCGTTTGAAATCATAACGATTCGTCTTAATCCTCCGTTCTTCTTGGACCTGAGATTACCTACTCGGGGTAGCGAGGCGACGCTGCCCCGGCTTTTATGCCAAATTCAATCGCACAAGGCCCGTTATGTCCAGATTCTCCCACTGGGGGTGGACGAAAGAGGCGGCCGCGGCAATCTGTGCCTGGGAAGCTGAGAGATGGTGCAGGGGAAAGTCGGCAAATTCATAGCTGGACTGGCCAGCCGGAAAGGTCAGGTGAGACGGCGTTGCCGGACGGTGTTGCAATCAAGGGCCGAGGCACCCATGGAAAAACTCCACGTCCGATTCCCGGCACTCGACAAGTGCCCATCCCACCTTGGCTTTGGTTCAACTGATGACGTCCACGTAACTCTGGGCGCCCATGTTGCTGTCCGTGGAGAGAATCGCCACGTCGTCGTAGTGGCCGGCGGAGTTCCGGTTTCCGTTTCTGACGGCTTCCGCCAGAACGAGCCAGTCGCGGGAGTCTGTCCAACCAGGGAGTCGCTGGCGATGCCGGGTGATCTCGGGGCTATTGAGAATTGCAATCAGCTGCGCATCGACGGGAGGGATGGCGTAGCCGCTGGCCATGATGAACTGGGTAGAGGCTTGGAAAGTGGCGAGGTCCTGCCGGGCGGGGTTCTTGATGAAGACCTCCCAGATTTCCAGATATGCCAGCGGAGCCAGTATGTATGTGTCAGAGGGGTCAGGGTTTCCGAGGAGGGTGCGGCATCTTGCGGAGATGGTTCTGCTGGCTGTTGCGTAGAATATGACGACGTTTGCGTCGATGACGTAGACCATCGGCTAAATCGCGTCTCCATAGAGGTCGGTCTCCGGGATCTGGAAATCTTTCAGCAGATCCCTGAGCCCGATGAGGCTCCTTGGGGGTGGCGTGAAGCTGATGCCGTTTTCGTGCAGCAGTTCCACTGGAGTTGTGGCCATGATTGGGTTCTGGGCGTCATCGACGATTTCGTAGATGGATTCCCTGACACGAGCGTCTCCCGCCACCACCGGGGCGAAGACCACGGTGGGGTCCCCAGACTGAGCGTTCATCGCCATTGCCATTGCCACGGCTTCCATGTTGAGGCTCCGGTCGGCGTCTTCCTTGGCAGCGGCCTTGGGGTGTTCGCTGCGGAGCATCATTTCTATGGAGCCCGCCTGGGGTGGCGGCTGAATGAAAGCGTCGTGGAACCAGTGTACCCAGGGGGATGCCGGCGACGTCTCTTCCGACAGGAGGGGTTCCACGGCCTTTGGCATCATGAGAGTACCTGCTTCCACCATTTCAGAGAGCCGGCCCCAGTCTGGGGTCATGGCTGCTACGGCGTCCATGCTGGACCTGGACAGAATGTAGATTGTTCGCAGCATGGCGCTGGTCTCCTGCTCCGGCTCTTGTTGCTCAGGGTCTATTCTATCCTGGCCTTCGGTTTGGGGCAAAAGGTGGGTTGTGATCGACCATAGGGACTGGTCGTCACGCTGCTATATGTCTCGGGACCGCCGGGACGGACTGACATCGGCCAGAGAACTGTGGCCCCGCCTGTCGAACTACAGGCTGCATTGCTCCATTGTCTTGCCCAGCGACTGCAAGTACAACTCCTGAAATAGCCTGTCATGCGCTGTGCCATGCAGCGTACAGCTCCATGAAGCAGGCGGAGCCGTCAGTCCGGTTGATTCGGGGCAGGCACCGGGCGGCGAGGCTCTGGTTCAGCACCCGGAAGTCGAAGTCCGCTAAACCCGTGTTGAACGTGGCGATGAAGCGGTTCTCAAGCATGGCCTTCAGACGTTTCATCAGCTGGGTCATGGTGGGTGCGTTGGCGAGTTCCTCGGAAACATCCCGCCAGCGTCGATGAATACTTCCATGTCTTCTGGCATTCCCTGGTTTTCTCAGAGTGCTCTACCTGCTGACCCTTTCTTGGGACCGGTTGGACTGCACTTCCTCCTCGCCTATGCGTACTATTGTCCGCGGCCGAGCGCACCCCGGAGCGTAGACCTGGGGACCTCGTACTTCCCGGCCACCGTGGCCAAGGGCATCTCGTCTGCCAGGTCCTGGCGGATGGCGGTGAGTTGCTTCCCGGTGAGACGCCGCGGCCGGCCCAGCTCCTTGCCCTTCGCCCTGCCGGCGTGCAACCCCGCCCTGGTCCCGCGGCTGATGTTCCGGCGTTCCTGGCTGGCCACGTAGGCACCATGCTGGCCAGGATGTTGCCCATGAAGGCCTACGGGGAGTCGGGACCGGTGTCCAGGAACTTGGTCCACTCACCCTCGTTGCCGGCCAGGGACTGGAGGCGGACTCCGCGGCACTATAGGTTACAGATCGCCCACCATCACTACTTTCGTAGCTCAGGAGCTTGGCGGGTAGGTTGGGAAAGCTGGCAATCAGCTATGTCGGGTCGACTCCAGTAAGGGGCAGAATCCTACGCTAAGGCCGCTATCGGTGGCCAAGGCGCCGGTATTATCCAGTGAGCAGGATGTGAACCCACCCAAGGGGGAGATGTGGGACAGGAGCGCGGGATCGACCGTCAGGCCGGCGTGTTTTCGCTGTCTGACCGCTTCGCTGGGATAAGCGGTATTCCAGCAAATGACGATGGTGGCGAGCAGGTTGAGCCCGGCCTTGCGGTAGTGCCGGCCCTCGCTTGAAAAGCCGAACCAAGCTACGCGCTCCAGATGCTTCGTCTGGGCATGTTCCATCTCTTCGCATATCCATTCATTCCAGCAGGCTCGGAGCTGTCCGTAAGGGGAGCGTCCAGCGGACGGCGAAGCCTGTCGCCCCATTCCTGCCATGGCCAGTTGAAAGTCAGTGTCAGGAACGTCTCGTATGAATGGTACGCAAACAATTGCAGAAGTGTAACCCTATCGTACACTTCCACTTCTCCCCATGACTGCAACGCTCATCGGATACGCGCGCTGTTCCACCGACCGGCAGGATCTGGCCGCCCAGCATCAGGCCCACCTGGAGCTTGGCGTCGCCGAGGAGCATCTATACCGATCACGGCCTCATCGGCACGACCCGGGCCCGGCCCGGCCTCGACCAGGCCCTCGCTGCCGTGCGCCAGGGCGATACCTTGGTCGTGCCCAAACTCGACCGGCTGGCCAGGTCCGTCCCGGATGCGCGCGCCATCGCTGATCAGCTGCGGGACCGGGGCGTGAAACTGGCCCTGGGGGGGACCTTTTACGACCCAACCGATCCCATGGGAAAGATGTTCTTCAATATCCTCGCTACCTTCGCCGAGTTCGAAGCCGATCTCATCCGGATGCGCACTCGCGAGGGTATGGCCATCGCCCGGGCCAGTGGGAAATTACGTGGCAAGCAGCCAAAACTGTCCGACCGGCAGCAGCGGGAACTCTGCCGCATGCATGCCACCGCAGAATATTCCATCAGCGACCTCGCTGAGCTGTTCTCCGTCTCAAGAGCAACCGTCTATCGCACACTCAACCGGCATCATCCCCCTTAGCGTACGATTCTGCCCCCTTCCGCAATCGACCCCAACCCGGTGGCGTCCTTCTCGCCAATGGCGACCTGATGACCTACTTCTGGTGCACGTCCTAGGGCGTTACGCACACCCGCTGGGTGCGGTTGCAGGTCGACTGAACGTCGAGTCGCCGAATTCCGCCAGAGGGACTCGTTCGTCGTTTGGACGTCGCGGCGAGTTGCGAATATAAGCCCCTCCAAGTACAATGACCCTGATCGCAAACAGACCTGTCGAACCAAAGCGAAGGAGGTGAACAGATGGCAGAAGTCCTATCGACATCCATACCTGTCTTGTTCGCCTCGTTTCGGAAGGCCTGAGCCTGTAATACCTGCACGGTAGGGCATCCAAACCTAGCCGGATAACCATGAGCGCGGCAACAAGGCCGCGCTCATGGTTTTTCTCCAACCCAACTTAGAGCCGTTCCGTCGGCATCCCAAAAGGGCCATGAGCTATAGGTTCATGGCCCTTTTGTTATTCCCGAGTCCCGAAAATCGTGCGGAGAAGAGATGGCCTTTCCGGCAAACATCGACAGTCGCGAGCTGCTCGAAATCGAGATGGCAACTAACTTACTGATGACG
The DNA here is from genome assembly GCA_965204805.1 of Dehalococcoidia bacterium. Taxonomy (GTDB): domain Bacteria; phylum Chloroflexota; class Dehalococcoidia; order Lucifugimonadales; family UBA3495; genus VXOI01. Next base: position 4,660,078 of record OZ242013.1, on the reverse strand, counting down.
GAGTCCGGTCGTATCCAGTGCTTGAATACCCCGGACCTCAGAAAAGCACCGCGCATGGTCATAGCGGGGTGTGAGTCGGGCAACGACTTTCGATTTCGCCACGACGCCGGAACGGACACCGCGCACGAGATCGAGGCACTCGCCGCCGCCGAACCTCCGTTGGTCGATGCAGGCGCAAGACCTCTGCACCTCGACGACTACGTCGCGTTGCTCTCTCGGGAGGCGCCGGTCAAACGGCACAGCGGCGGGCCGACCTTCATCGTTCCGCCAGGCTTCGAGTACAAGCATGATGTTACCGCGGCGTGCTCGGACACGCCCGAGGGCGAAGCCTTGATGGCTGGTCTTGTGGCTGGCATGCCAACGGCGCTTGCTGAACTCGAGCTCCTGACGCGGGCCGACTTCGACGAGCCATGGTGCCTTGCCCTCCACGATGGCGAGGTTGCCTCCGTGGCCCAGACCGTCAGGCTGAGCCCAGATGGGGCTGAATCGGGGATAGTTGCAGTCCCCGAGTGGCGAGGACGTGGCTTCGCCGCCGCGGCCGTGTCCGAGTGGGCTTTGCGTCCGGAGCTGAGCTACCATGTCCTCTTCTACAGCACGGACTCGAAGAACGTCTCTTCACAACGCGTTGCCCAACGGCTCAGGCTTCGCTTGTTCGGCGCGGGCTATGCGATCACGTAGCGACCGTCATATGCACGGTGGAGCCCGTTGTATGCACGATAGAACCGGAGGAATTGACTTTGCCTTCTGATGAACAACAACCGGAAAGCCACCGGTCTTCGGACAAGGCGGTCAGGGACTACGAGCGTGCAGTCGAGAGAAGCGCGCGTCGCCAGCGTTTGAAGTCGGCCCGTAAGGGGCAGCGGCGAAACCTGGAGCCCAAGCCGCCTCGCCGAAAGAACTGGGACGTCGCATCCGTCGACGAGTGGGACGAGGTCGACCTGGACCCGCGCGAGCGGATCATGCCAATCGATGAGCTCGACCGCCGCCGGGCCATCGAAAACGCCGCTTTCAGAGGCGCCAGAGGATCGGCGCCGCACGAACTGGAGGCCCAGGTCGCGCCGGCGACGGTGGTCTCCGTGGCCAGGGGGCTCTGCGTCGTGGAACGCGACGGCGAACGGCTCCAGTGCCGCATCAGGAGCGGCCTGACGGCGAAAGAGTCGGCCTACACCAACGCCGTAGCCGCCGGTGATCGAGTGGTAGTGACCGACGACGGCGCCGGCGGCGGGATAATCGAGGAGGTGCTTCCACGCCGCACCACGCTGGTCCGGCCCGAGACTGGTGGTCCGCGCAGCCAGGTCATCGTGGCGAACGCGGAGCAGGTCCTGATCGTGTCGTCGTGGCGCGAGCCCTTCTTCTGGCCGGAGCTGGTCGACCGGTGCATCATCGCCGCCCAGCGCAGCGACCTTGTGCCCATCGTCTGTGTCAACAAGGTCGACCTCGTCGACGACGAGGCTGAACTCGACAAGACCATTGCGCCGTACCTCGCTCTGGGGCACCGTGTCATCAGGACCAGCGCGGTCGCAACGGAGGGGATCGACGACCTGCGGGACGTGCTTCGTGACAAGACCACCGCGCTGACCGGCATGTCGGGGACGGGTAAGTCATCGCTCATATCCGCGGTGCAGCCTGGTCTCGACCTGCGCACCTCGGAGGTGAGCACGTCGACCAAGCGCCTGGGAGAGGGCCGCCACACCACGACCATGGTCGAGATGCACGGGCTTGAGATGGGCGGCTTCGTGGTCGACACGCCGGGCATCCGCGAGTTCGGCCTCCGCGGACTGCGCCGGCCCGAGCTGGCCGGTTTCTTTCCCGAGATATCGGCGCTCGCGCCCGAGTGCCAATTCGCCGACTGCGCCCACCTCGAGGAGCCGGGCTGCGCCGTTGTAGCTGGGAGAGCTTCAGGCTCTGTGCCCGAAAGCAGGTACCACAGCTACCGAACGATTCTTGACACGCTACGGTGATTGATCCCTTGCGTAGGAGGGCGGATTGAAACACACGAAAGAAGAACTGGCAGAGGCGTTCAAGCTGGAAGAATTCCCTCGCTCTGCCAAATACGACCCCGGCTGGGTAATCGAGAACCTGATGGGACCCAACGTCCTTTGGTTGACGGAGTCTCTGAGCCAGATCATGCAGCTTGAACCGGGAATGCGAGTCCTTGACGTGGGTTGCGGTCGGGCCATCAGCTCAATCTTCCTGGTGAAGGAGTTCGGCGTCCAGGTTTGGGCAACCGACCTGTGGATCAAGCCCAGCGAAAACGCCGGAAGGATTCGCGACGCTGATGTGGAAGACCGCGTCTTTCCCGTCCACGCCGAGGCCCACAGCCTTCCGTTCGCCGACGAGTTCTTCGGCGCCATCGTGAGCATGGATGCCTACCACTACTGGGGACTGACGACCTGTACCTGAGGAAGTACTTCGCTCGGCTGGTCAAGCCTGGGGGCCAGATAGGGATCGTCGTTCCAGGTCTAACCCAGGAACTCTCCTCCTCTGAGCCGCCGGATCATCTGCGCCCTTACTGGTATTGGGACTTCTGCAGCTTTCATAGCCCGGAGCGGTGTGGCACTAGGACGGGCTGAGGTTCAGCCCATGGTCTCGTTAACGAGAGACAAACCGGTTTCCAGTTTTTGGAGCCAGTCGTCTTTTGGCCGGATGACGGGGAACACGCAGGTCCGGAACAGGCAAACAGCCTCGCGCAGGGCGAGTTCGTGGGAATCCCAGTCAAAACGGCTGAGTGCGGCCTCCTTGAAGATCCGGTGATATTCCGCCTTGGCCGCATACCTCTTTGAAGTGCCCATGGCTGCACTCCAGCGAAGGTGCGCGAGGAAGTTGCCCACGTCCAGCAAGGGGTCTCCGGCACCAGCTTCCTCGAAGTCCACGAGCACTACTCGGCCATCAGGGAGCATGAGCAACTGATCGTCGTAGAAGTCGTTGTGCGCGGTACCCACCGGTGTCCAGGATTTGTTGAACGGATCAAGGACCTCGACAGCTTGATTGAACAACCTCCGGACCTCATCATGGTCGCGTATGGCGTGCCTGATCTCCCTTCGGGCGCCCCGGTAGCGTCCGGAGAGGTTGAAGGGGCGATGGCTGCTCAGTTGGTCCGGAACGGCCCACAGGCTTTCCAGGCCACTGAGCAAGACTTCCGGGTCAGGTTGCCCACCGGTTCTGATGTACTGCCTCAGGTTCTCACCAGGTATTTCCGACGTCCAGACCACGGCTCCCTCGGGCCAGTATCCCGCGAATCTGGGCACGGCGAAACTGGACCGGGTTATCAACTCCGTGGCTTCCCAGAGGGAGGTCATGTCGGCCGGCCTCATGGCGCGGACGTAAAATCTCGCGCGTCCCAGGCGGTGACGCAACACTGCGTGGCTACCGGGCCGATAGCGGATCGCTTCGACACGGATGCGCCTGGGGGGAACGGCCATCACGTGCTTCTTGACGAGCGCCATTGCGGTTTCAGGGTCCGCGGCACGAGCCAGGCCGGGCAGGTCCGGGTCGTCTGGATAACGGTAAACCTGAACCGGCTCACCCGCGTCCTGCTGCAAGGTGAACCGTGCATTGGGGAGATAGACGTCCTCCGGCCACTCGGCTTCATAAGTGGCTCTGGCGCGCCTGCCTGGAACATTTGTGTGTTCCAGCACCTGGACGGTTGGTTCTTCAGGTTGCTGTTCCCCGAACTCTCGGCAATACACTCGCCAGGCCCAGCCGGTATCGAGCAGGTTGGCGGGGCTGTCCGGTTCTGCTCCCGAGGGCACGCCGGGTTGGACGTCCCCCGATTGGATTGAGGTGGAAGTTGCCATCACGCCCTACGAACCTTCATCGCTGTCTTCCGAGGTGTCAGGTGTACTGGGAGTAGGCGGCGTAGGCGGCGTCAGTGTGGGAGCTGACGGTGTGGGCGGCGTGGGCGGCGTCGGCGTGGGAGCTGACGGTGTGGGAGTGGTTGCCTGGGGCGGCGTCTGAGTCGCTTGAACCTCGACCGTATCAACGCCATCATTGTCGGTGGTGTCGACACCATCATTGTCGGTGTAGGGGGTTTCTATACCGTCGCCGTCGGTAGCCGGCGTGTTGGTCCCATCGCTGTCGGTACCGTCGTTGTCCGTGGCCGTGACCGTATCGACGCCATCGTTGTCGGTGTAGGGGGTGTGAATCCCGTCGTTGTCGGTGGTGTCCACCCCGTCGTTGTCGGTGTACGGGGTGTCCACCCCGTCATTATCAGTGGTGTCCACGCCGTCGTTGTCGGTGTACGGGGTCTCTATTCCATCCGCATCGGTGGCCGTCGTGTCTACCCCGTCGTTGTCCGTGGTATCTACCCCATCATTGTCGGTGTAGGGGGTCTCTACCCCGTCGTCATCCGTCGCCGGGGTGTTGATGCCGTCGCTGTCGGTTCCGTCGTTGTCCGTGGCCGTGACCGTGTCGACCCCGTCATTATCGGTGTACGGAGTGTGGATGCCGTCATTGTCAGTGGTATCAACGCCGTCGTTGTCGGTGTAGGGCGTGTCGATCCCGTCGTTATCGGTGGTGTCCACCCCGTCGTTGTCGGTGTAGGGTGTACGGACCCCGTCGTTGTCGGTGGTATCCACCCCGTCATCGTCGGTGTAGAGGGTATCGACGCCGTCGTTGTCGGTGTAGGGCGTATTGATCCCGTCGTTGTCGGTAGTATCCACCCCGTCGTTGTCGGTATATGGAGTCTCCACCCCGTCGTCGTCGGTTGCCGGGGTGTTGATGCCGTCGCTGTCGGTTCCGTCATTGTCCGTGGCCGTCACCGTCTCGACGCCGTCGCCGTCGGTGTAGGGGGTGTGAATCCCGTCGTTGTCGGTGGTGTCCACTCCATCATTGTCGGTGTAGGGCGTATTGATCCCGTCGTTGTCGGTGGTGTCCACCCCGTCGTTGTCGGTGTAGGGCGTATTGATCCCATCGTTGTCGGTGGTATCTACCCCATCGTTGTCGGTGTAGGGGGTTTCTATACCGTCGCCGTCGGTCGCCGGGGTGTTGATGCCGTCGCTGTCAGTACCGTCGTTGTCCGTGGCTGTGACCGTGTCGACCCCGTCATTATCGGTGTAAGGAGTATGGATGCCGTCATTGTCAGTGGTATCAACGCCGTCGTTGTCGGTGTAGGGCGTGTCGATCCCGTCGTTATCGGTCTCGGGAGGATCCTCGTCATCCGCCTCCTGATTCGGCGTGGAACGGGAAGTGAGTGCCAGTGACGGCATCGGTCCAGGTTCGGGGGATGAAGGTGATGGGGGAGGGCCAGAGGTATTGGCGGCAGTTCCTGCGACCAGCAGTGCGACTAATACGACCACAGCAAGTTGGGCAACCGCCCGGCGCATGTATCTCATGCTATCCGCCTCGGTCAGGCGCTCCTATTGGAAGATGCCAGGGCCGCGCCTCCTGTGTTCAGTCTAGTGCGCTGGGTTCGCCTTGTCCATGAAAACCGATGGCCAAGGAAATATAGTTACTGGTCATGCTTCGACCGATTATCCAAGAGGGCGTGCGACACTTGTTGGAACCCCTGTTGCTTCCGGATTCCGGCAAAAGCGTGCTGGGGTGTAAGCGCCACATCGCAGTAGACTCCACCGGAAGTGCTTCTGCCTGTGGCCATTCATGCCGCCAGCATTCGGGAGGGGTATGGAGCTAAACTGGTGCTGGGCAGATTCCCGAGCCTCCATGTCCTCCGGCCCTTTGCGGCCTACGCCGGCATGCTGATTTCATGGGCCTCGGCCACTGGAGGATGGCTGCTGCAGGTAGTGCGACGGAACCCGGACAGCCATCATTCCGAGTCGTGCTCCGGAGGCGGGTAGTAGAGCACACACTTGCCTAGCTGAGCCGCGCCGACGGCTCGGCAAAGACTATGGAGAACTGCAGGAAAAAGAGAAACTTGGATCCATATCGTGATGGTCCACCCAACGCTCAAAAGGCTGAGGCCAAACCGATGCCGCTCTGTCGGAGCCATACACTTTCTGAGGCCGGCCGCAGCTCTACGCCGTACCCCGCCCCGGTGCAGACGGGTCCGGCTCTGTTTCAGGCTTGGCAGCAGGCGGCCCTGCAAGAAATCAGGCCGAACAGGCAGGACCGGCAGGAGCACAGTTGCAGGTCGTCGGGACCTCCATCCCTGCGAATCCCCGCCAATCCCTCTCGAAGCAGCCAGGGCACCAGCAACAGGGCCGTTACCGCGTCCAGCCACCACCAGCCCAGCGTGGCGTTTGCCACCAGTCCGATGAGCAGGGTCAGGGAGAGGACTCCACAGGCCAATGTCTCCTTGGCCTCGATGGCAATGGACTGCAGATTGCCCCGGGCCGCGATGCGCAGTTTCCAGACGGCTATCAGGGGCATCAGGGTGACCGAGGCCAACGCCAGCCCGATGCCCACCAGGGATTCCTCCGCGCCGCTTCGTTGCGAAAGGGCCCACGCTGACTGCAACACGATGGCAGACGACAGGGCGATAAACGTCCAGCCAATGAACCGGATTACCCGCTGCTCAACAGCATCGGCATACTCGCCATCCATGATGCCCACCCTCCATAGGACGAGGGAGGCGGCCGCAACCTCGATGCAGCTGTCGGCCCCGAAAAAGACCAGGGCGAAGCTGTCGGCAACGATCCCGGACCAGACGGCAATTGTGCCCTCCGCAACGTTGTAGAGAATCGTGAACAGAAGCAGTAATCTTGCGGTATTGAGCAAAGCGATGGATGCTCCCCGCCCGGATGGCGACGGTTTTAGCACAAGAGCCTTTGCCAGTTCAGTTGTCCCGGATGATGCCGAGGCTTATCCGGTACTCGTAGGTCGTTTACCAGAAACCGGAATCGCTTGGGTAAGAACCCACGGTGGAGCCTGGACAGCCCTGCGCGCATGGGGCACGTCCGTGCTTCAAACGAGAAAAACACTGCTGGGTGATCAACTTCGGCACAGCGCGCCCCGGAGCGTGGACCGCGGCACGCCCTATTTCCTGGCCACCGCGGCCACGGGCACCTCGTCGGCCAGGTCCTAGCTGATGGCGGTGAGCTGCTCCCCGGTGAGACGCCGTGGCCGCCCCAGCTCCTTGCCCTTCATCCTGGCAGCGTCCAACCCCGCCCTGGTCCTGCGGCTGATGCTCTGGCGTTCCTGGCTGGCCACGCAGCCTGCCATGCTGGCCAAGATATTGCCCATGAAGGCCTCCGGGGAGTCCGGGGCGGCGTCCAGGAACCTGGCCCATTCGCCTACGTTGCCGGCCAGGGACCGGAGCCGGATTCCACTGCGCTGCAGGTCGTATATCGCCCACATGGTCTCGAGGTAGCGTCAGCCCAGCCGGTCGACGGCGGCCACCACCAAGACGTCGCCCGAGGCGAGCAGTTGGTCGAGGAGGTGCCACTGGTTGCGGGAACTGCCCGGCGTGGCGCCGGAGACGGCGACGTCGGCATAGATGCGCCCGGGGTCAACGCCGACGTCTATGAGCTGGCGGCGCTGCACCTCAGGATCGCTGCCGGGGTGGCCGGGATCCTGCTCCCGGCTGGTCCTGATGTAGCCGTAGGCGGGCATATCCCCATCCTACCCTTTTTCGCCAGGGGGTCACAAGAGGCGACTGTCAGCATTTCAGCACTGGCGGAAAACGGGCGTTTTCCGCCAAGGGTGCCCGAATAGACCGTAATGAGAAAGGCTACCTGGTGAGCCGGGGGGCAGCCGCAGGACCGCCCGTGCTGGACCGTTTGCCTGCGTCCCGAGATGCCTGCCCTGGCAAACGGTGGGTTGCAACGACGTCGCGCCGCAAGTCATTGCAGGCCTCTCCGTCCCCGATTATGTGAGGTAACACAGCGGCGCTGGCACGGTAACGGATATAAGAGGATAATAGATTCCTAGGAGGCTCGACTCAGCCATGTCTGAATCAGGCGAAGAACAATTCATCCCAGCCATTTCTGACGAAAATGAGGCGGTGCGCCGGTACGCCGCGCAGATACTGGGCATCGCCAGTGAACAAGAAGTGCCTGCGTTCCTGATGAATGCGCTGAACTCAGGCTTCCCGCCAGCCCGGCGAGCGGCCGCGGAGACCCTGGGTAACCTGGGGGATGCCGCCGCTGTGCCGGGACTGGTCGCCACTCTGGCGGACTCCGATGGGGACACCCGGGCCGGCGCCGCCCGTTCCCTCGGGAAGATGAGCGTAACGACAGCAACTCCGGAGCTGACTTTGCTTCTGGCTGACGGTCATGAGGGCGCGGGGGCCGGTGCCGCCTGGGACCTCGGTCAGAACGGGGACTCCAACGCCGGTCCCGCGCTTGTTCCGCTGGTTGACGACGAAAGCGCCCTTGTGCGGCAGGAGGCTGTCTGGGCCCTGGGGAAACTCAGGGAGAGCGGCGCGGTATCTCAACTGCTGAGAGCCATGTCCGACCCTGACGAAACTGTCCGGGCGCGATCTGGACAGGCACTCTTGGATATGAGGGTCAGGGAGGCGGTACCGGCCTTCAACGAAGCCCTTCTGGCCGGGGACACTCCCCTGCTGGAGGTGGCGGCCGAGGCCCTGGGGACGCTGGGCGACGAAGACTCCGTGCCGGCACTGATCAGGGCGTTGGATCGGTGGAATCCGGCGGTGAATGTAAAGGCAGCCCGTTCGGTGGGCCAGCTGAAGGACCGGCGCGCCGTGCCTGCCCTGCTCAGGACTCTCAAGCATTACGATCAGACGGTGCTCTGCGAGGCAGCCAGATCCCTGGGCGAACTGGGAGGCGAGGAGGCCGTGCATGGGCTGGTGTCAGCCCTGCCCCACTATGACGGGATGCTTGCCTCGGTGGCTGGGCAGTCCCTGATGAAACTCAAGGACCCCGGGGCTGTTCCCGGACTGCTCGACGTCCTGGGTTCGGGTGGCGAGAGAGCACGCTACGCGGCGGCCGGACTCCTTGGGGACCTGGGAAGACCAGAGGCTGTGCCCGGGCTGATCCGCGCACTGAACGACCCCGACATGTCCGTGCAGTCCCGTGCCGCCGGGGCACTGGGAAAGATGGGGGCTACCCAGGCCATACCGCACCTGCTCGCCAAGCTGAGAGGTTCGGGCTCAAGTGCCAGCAGCGTGGCCCAGGCCCTGAGGCAGCTGGGCAGTAGGCACGGTGTTCCGGAGGAACTGCAGGATCTGCGCGCTCCGGAGATCTGGAGAAGGGCCAAGGCCGCCGAGGTGTTGGGGATCCTGGGTGGCCCGGAGGAACTGCCGGCATTGCTGGAGGCACTTGGGGACGAGGACCAGATTGTGAGAGCTGCCGTTGCCAAGGGACTGGGGGAACTCGCCGCCAATGGAGGCGAGGATGCCCGCCGGGAGGCCATGCCGGCACTCCTGGAGGCACTTGGGGATGGGGAACAGAATGTGCGAGTTGCCGCTGCCAAAGGGCTGGGGGAACTCGCCGCCAATGAAGGCGAGGGTGCCTGCCGGGAGGCCGTGCCGGCACTGCTCCTGGCGTTGAGGGACGATGGGTTGATGGTGCGCTTGCCCGCCGCCGAGGGTCTGGGGGCCCTGGGAGACAAGGAAGCTAGGGTTGGTCTTCTGGAGGCGCTGTCGGACGAAGAGGCATTGGTCAGATGGGCGGCTCTCCGGGCGCTGCGCAAACTTGGCTGCGAACTGCCTGAACCCTACCTGATCAAGGCTTTGGAAGACCCGGCCCAATTTGTGCGCGACGAGGCACGCCTCTGGAAGGGAGAGGAGGGGTAGAAGGCCCACGGCAGGCCGGGCAACGCCGTTTGCCGCCCTCGGGCCTCCGGCAACATGGCGGCCGAACCAGCCGTCGTGGGGCGCGTTGTGGCCCAGCAGGATCTTTTGAATGTATCACCTCACGGAGAATGGAGGTCCACGGAACCCAGGCCCTTGGGCCAGCATCATATGGCGGTAGAACTTTGCACCGGTGCTACTGTTCCTGGTGTCGACGTTCTCCTTGAAGATGACGATTCAGATGTTGCGCTGGGGGAGACCCGCCCGGATGGCCACTGCTGATCAACGACAATTAGTTTTGCCTGTCCCGTTGCGTCAAGATAAAAGTTGACGTCAAACAACTGCTCTAAAAGTTTCGGGGTACTATGGCGTAGCCGCAGGTTACGAGAATAATCAGGTCAACCTCGCATAAGGCCCGTCATGGAAGGTCAGAGGGGATGGGACTACTGATCCTTCCTCTCCGGACCGGGTGTCGCCCACCGAATCGTTACGGAGGCCCCCCAAGGGTTAAGGTCGGTTTCGCCGGCGAGCCTGATACCTCCATTTCAACCATATCCTCCCCGTCCACTAAAGTGCCTCCGTTCGTTGCCGCTATCTCAGCGCTCAGCAGCCGGGAAATCATCCCCAGAGGTACATTCCGGTCGCTGAGGCCCAGGGGTCAACTGAGTCTGATCAGCAAGGTTTTCGGACTTCACGCCCATTGGGGTATACGGGTGTAAGCTTACCCGCAAGCGAAATCGAATCGTTCGTGGGTACGATAGCTCGTGCAGGTAATGGGAAACTCCCTCACATACTCGGCGACAGACCACGTCGGATTCCTCGAATGCGAACACCTGACGAGTCTCGAAATGGGAGCGCTGTCTGGCCACATGGAAAGCCTTCAGCGAACGGACCCGGTGCTGGACCGCCTTGCCCCGCCCTTGACACTTGCGGACAGAAGCGGATGAGGGTGGCCGCCTGGCCCCGCACAGGCCCCACGTTGCGCTGAGGTTGTAATATTGGAGAAATGGCCAGAAAGGTCCAGGTCAAATGCGCTATTGCCGGCTGTTACCGCCGCCTGAAGATGACCCTTGCCGAGCGAGAGGAGCTGAGGCGGGTGGGACAGGAGAACAACGCCACGGCGGGACTTGTGTGCCCAGTTCATGTGAAGGCGGCGTTCAACTTCGAATTCGATGATATCGACGTTGATGTCCCCCTGGGGGAATTCCTGGTCGAGGCATCCAAGGAGACTCCCCGTTGGCGTGTTATGCTTACACCGCTGCCCGGAGTGGCGGGCGAGCCGGAGAGCCAATCCACTCCAGGGTGGGGAGACAGGGTTATCTAGTCCATCCGCGCCGTCCCGTAGCTCCCGAGAGAATCCGGGCAATTTCAGTGTGCATAATCCGAAGGGCCGGCCGGTCTCGCAGTCGCATACGGCGGAGGCTTTCCTTTGGCTATAATCCTGGCAAACTTCGGACCAGGAGCCTTCAATCATGGCTACGCCTTCCGAATCTGTTGAAATCTACTGCTTGAGGTGCCGGGCCAAGACCGGCTCACGGGATGTGGAACAGGTGACCCTGAAAAACGGGCGTCCTGCCCTGCGTGCTGTCTGCACTGTGTGCGGCACAAGCAAATACCGCATCGGGTCCGCCAGCTGAACCTGGCAGAGACCCAGTTCATCGTGCTGGCTTATGCTTCTCTCAAAGGCAGAAATCCCAGCGGGGAGCCGCTATCGAGGAGCATCAGCATCTACGTGACAGAGCGCAACGCGGCGGCATCCGCCGGCAACGGGCGTTTCATCGCCGAATACGCCAGAGCCAAACTCCGCCTCTTATATCCTGACACTTCGGCCTTGACTCAGCACCAGACTTCCGCAGCCCAGCAACTGCATGGGGAACGGTTCTCCCATGCGCGCCGGTTCCATCAAGTCTCACCGGAAAGGACGGCAATAATGGAAACTTACATCGGGAAGACGATTTCCGGTTTCACACTTCAATCCAGCGATGGACAGACGATATCCCTTGGCAGCCTGCGCGGACAAAAGGTCCTGCTGTACTTCTTCACCAATCCGGGCGGCGGTAATTGAACCCGCATGGCTCTTGGGTACCGAGAGCATGCTGCCAAGTTCACCGAGAAGAACGTCGTGCTGTTCGGAATCCATGACGGAAGCTTGGATGCTGCCCGCCAGTGGGTCGAGAAAGAGCAGCTTCCATTCGCGGTCCTGAACGATCCTGATCGACGAGTAGGAATTGAGTTAGGCATGTCCGCTTTCGATGGAGAGAGGTACGTCAAAGACCCGTCAGATGGGAAAAGGCCCGCAGTTGTCATCGACGAACACGGTGTGATCTGCGAATGGGAGCCCGACATGAACCACACCGATCAGATTGCCAAGTTGCTGGACCGTCTGTAGGACGACCTCTGCCCGCCCTTGTGCAGACGTCAGGGAGACATTCCTCCTGAACAATTGGTGCGGACATTCATGCTGGCCTTCGACACCCCAGTGGCCCACATTCGCGGCGCCCTTGACAACCGGACGTGTATGCCGACACGTCCCACACATGGTCGGTCAGAGATGGCTATTCGAGGCGCAAAAGGAATGTATCCAGCTGCAATTGGCAAGTTTGCCTTGGCCTAATCCCTGGTCTTGGCAACCGGTACTGCCAGTTCGGAGACAGCGCGTTCTGTGACCTTAAGTACAGGGCAATGAGCTGCTGAAACCTGGTCCTGATGTTTCAGAATACCAATGCTCGCACTACACTGGTGGCTCCTGCTGTCTGTGGCCAGCGCCCGCAACGGGACTGAGGTAGTTAATCCCTGCGGGGCTGGTTCAAAACGCCGAACACCTTAACCAAATGCAATTCAACGCTGGCAATGCTCAACAGCTCAGCGCGCTTATGCTGACTCTGGGGTGAGCTTGTTTGCGATATTTCCTGGGGCTACCTCGCCGGTTCCGGATTTGCTTGGCCGATGACAGACACCGGCGGCCGCAAATCGATTCGCAGGTCATCAATTTCCTCGGGGCGGCTAATGATGCCGCGACGTTGCAGCGCGGCCAGCATGTCCTCCTGCCTCGGCTGGCCGAACGCCAGCCGGTAGAGCGCCAGCGAATCCTGCAACTGGGCCCACCGGTCCTCATCGCGGCTCAATGGGAGAGACAACAGTCTCCGATGGATCCGGGCATCCCCCGAATAAATCCAGTAGGGCGAGAGACCGCCGGTGTCCCTGTCAGTCTCTTTCGCCGCGGCCTCAAATGCAGCAGTCCAGGGATCCACCACTCCAGGAGCCAATGCCGCCGACCGGTGAGCGGCCGCGACGTTCTTCCTGATTGCGTGTCCCTTGTAGCGGTCCACCCTGCCCTCACGCTGCTCGAAGTCGACTGGATTGCCGGGAAGGTTCCAATGCACGACGGAGTGGCACCACCAATGGAAATCAATTCCCTCCTGCCCAATTGATGTTGTTGCAAGGACGAACGGCCAGAAGGGCGAGTTGAAGGCTGCCCTCACCTCGGGAAGCCTGGCCTCCTCGTGGCTGCGCTGCGCGCTGCCAAACCGCAGGGCGTACCGGCTGGGGAAAGATATTCCCTGGGCGTCGAAGTGATCAATGTCGGTGGCACGATACACCGACGGCCTTAGGGCTATTGCCCCCCGTGCGGACTCTGCAAAAGAGAAAAGACCCTCATCAGTCTCGATGTTGGCCCCGGACTCTCCGGCCAGATGGTGGACATACTCGTCAAGAACCGCCTGCAGGTCCCCGTCGATGCAATACCGGGCCACCTTACGCCAGTACGCACCGGCGCCCTCTCGGGCAACGCGCGACCCACCGTAGATTGTGTCCAGCAGCAGTTCCGCATCGGGCCGGACAAACAGGCTGCGGAGACCGGATGCCAGCATGGATGCGGCCCGCCACAGGCCAAATTCCGTCACCTGGCCTTCCGGCTTCCTGAGGCGGCTCAACGCTCTCCACGCGATGTTGCCGGGAGCTCCTAGGCCCAGCAGCGCGGCTGTCTACTGCAGGTCCGCCGGACGCTCCGTATCCGGCTCCCGGTTGCCCAGGGCACCCACCATCATGTTTACGTGTTCCCGGAGGGCGCCCGAGGTGTCCTCAGTACCGCGGCCCTCCGAAGTGCCGACCAACGCATCAACGAGACTGCTGCGCCGTGCGTTTATCAGTTCCGATCCGAGGGTGCTGTCGTTCTCGCAGCGCACCGGCGCAAACCAGTACCATTGTGCGCTGGTTGTCGCCCGGGTGTTTCCGTTCGGGCCGACGAGGTTCTCCACCCGGCCCTGCGCCCACTCGACGACGCGACCGATGCCGGGAGGCTCCGGATCGTTCCAGTGTTCACGGGCGGCATCCAATGGATCGGTTTGCGAGGCCAGCGTCGGCTGTGGCCAGAAAAGCGCTAGTGCCGTCATGGAGGACGGGCGGCCGTTGGTCATTCGATAGTCGAGGCGGCTGGCAATGGACGCCCGGTCTGCGGGCGTATTAACGGAGTGTCCTCCCTGCGTGAAGATCCGTCTCTCCACCTCGTAGCTGAGTAGTGAGGCGATGGCCGAAGGGGCGGCCACCCAACTGGAGAAGATGAGGCTCTTGGTGATTGAGGTTGGATCGACCGTTTCATACGGACCGGCGAGGGCATGGTAAGGGAGGGACGGGGGCATCCACAGTAGTTTCCACCACTCCTGATCGAGGGTCTCGGCAGCCAAGGCGCGCATGCGGGCGTTTCCCCATTCGAGTTTATTGAACTGCTCCACATCGGTCCTGGAGATCCGCTGGGCTCCCTCGAACAGCGGTACCAACCGGGTCCTGCGATCGAGGTCCTTCATGCCGTCCCGCAAATTTTCACCGACCCGGTACCCCCTGAGGAAATTGAGGAAGTAGGGGGACGACTTCCAATACTCAACGGTGAACGGAGCATCCACGGCATGGGCGACATTCCGCAGGGCGACGAAGCCGCTGAAGTCCTCGGCCCTGACCCGGAGTTGGTTCGTGTCCCCGCGGGTAGTCGCTGTGCGGTTGGTGCCGGACGGGCGCTCGGTCCGGGCCATCCATCTCCTCAATTGGGACTGCACCCGGTCCCGGACATCAGCCGTCGGCACGCCCGACAGGGCCGCCTGCCGCAGTTCATTAAGATCGGCCCGCACAGCGTCCACGGCGGTCTCGGAGGCGGCGAGGAATTCCAGGGTCTTCAGGAAGTCCCCATAGTGTCCACCGCTGGCGTCCGCCTCCTCCGCGTAGGTAAACGGCTTGTAAGGAGTGGCCGAGAGCAACAGCACGTGGGAGTCCGCATGGCTGAAGAGGTCGTCTGCCAGTTCGGCCGCGTCGCCTCCTGTCTTGACGTCCAGCAGGTTCCGGAAGCGCTGAAATTCGTCAAGAATCACGAGGTCCGGTTCGAGCGCCTTCAACGCTGCTCGCGACAGCATTCTGCGAAGTTCACCCATGATGGTGCGCGCGGTGTCCCGCTGGTGATCGGTCAATGACCTGCGCCCGGTGACCTCATCGACCAGGGAGACGAGGGAGTTGCTCTCGGAGCTCTGGTCGAACTCCTCGTAGAATGCCTGACGGATGCCTTGATCAAAGGACCCTACATCAAGATTCGCGACGTCACGGTCCCGGAATTTCTGCCAGTTGCCCACCCCTCCCTGAAAGATTCGCAGCGCCGCCGTGGTCCGCGCTCCATAGAGCCCCAGGTGGTCGCGAAGCAGCACATAGAGGACGGCGCGCTCCTCCTTCCTTCCCATCTGCTGTCCCAGCTGGAAAGAGGTGGCCGGCGTGAATGCCACAAAGGTCGTCGGCTTGCCTCCTTCGGGCGCCGTGGGCCTCAACATCTCGGGCTTGGTGATGAGCAGGCTCAGCCGGGTTGCGAAGCTCGGCCTGTCGGATCCGGCGATATCCAGCTTGCGTATGTTCTGAGCGGCGATGTCCGCGTTGGAGCAAACGTATACGATGTCGATGCGGCCCACGTGGTCGACCTGTTGAAGGTGCTTGACGGCCAGGGAAATGACCTCCCTGGCGACGTGCGTTTTGCCCAGGCCGGTCTCATCAGCAACGAGAAACCGTTTCGTTGAATCGGAGTCGCGATACAGGCGCCTGAAGGCGTGGTGCGCCGTTGCCCGTTGAAAATCACTAAGCGACGTTGGGCGTCTGTGCTCGCTGCTCCGGTTCATGTATCAGCTCCCTGCATGGCGCGCCTGGCCTCAAGTGCGGGTATCCACACATCATCCCAGCCGGGAGGGAGTATCGCCGTCCCTCTTGCCGACGCTCGCACATGGTCAATGATGGTGGCCAGGTGGTCGATCGAGTCAGGGTTCTCGGAGAGGGCCCGCGCCAGCAACTCCAGGACACCGGCGCCGGCGCCCGCCGACCAGCCTTCCGCCCAACCGCCTGTTCCGGAACGGACGCCAATGACGCCTCCGGAGCCGAATCCCATGAGAAGGGTCAGGAGCCGGAGGAACTTCTCCGGGGTATCGATCTGCCTGGCAAAGATCTCGCTATAGCGATCTGCCTGCTCCCCTTCCAGCCGGGAGCAGATCACCGTCGATCGTTCGATGACCATGCCCCCATCCGCCCGTCCGGCGGTGAGTTGAAGAAACGGGGTGATATCCGCAATTTCGCGTGTGGGCAGTTCCACCGCGACAGGTTCGCCGGGACGCAGCGTGTAAGTCTCGGCCGGACGGTTATGGGCGGCGATGGTTACGGTCGTGCCGTCGGGCATGTGCGGCAACTCCGAATCCGCCGTTATGCAGGGTGCCCAGCCATCAGGCGCTTTAGTGACAATGGTACGGAACCCAACATCGGCGGCGATGTCCATGAGCAAATCCTGAAGCGCCCTCCCAACCTTATCGCTCTCATCGGTCTCCGGCGTCTCGGAAGGAACGTGCGGAGTCAGCAGAGCACGCATCGGTGCATTCTCACCCACGAGCGCATCAACCCCGTACTTTGCCACGGGGCCGACGAGCTGGCACAGAAACTCCACGTTGCCGTTGAACCCTCCCTCGGTCGCGTTCGGTGAGCCAATGTATAGATGCGCCAGTCGGGCCCGCTCAGCCACGTAAACCTTTGCGTGCAGATTGTTATTGTTGAGGAAGGTACGGTCTGTGTCACGGTCAAGGTCAGCCACCGAGAGTTGGGCCGCGGAATCCAGTTCGTAGGCGCTCAGACGGTCAAGGGTGTCCGTTCGAAGTGCCGTCAACTCCTCGCCCCGTGAAACCAGCGTCGCTGCCCGGCTAGGTGCGGCGTCGAGTATCCGCTGTATAAACCCATCCCGGACAAAGGGAGAGATGACGAGCCTTCGGTAGCCGGTGAAATGGTCCTCCACCGGAAAGGAACGAAATCCGCGAATCCCGATCGGGTGGAAGCGGGCCTCGCGCACCCCGTCCGGCAGTTCCCAGCTTACCTGCCTTAGTTCCTGGGCCAGTTCTGATACGGCGGCACTCCTCTCCCCGGCGAGGCCGGCGGACACAAGTCCTGGCAGTGCCTCGAAGAAGCTGGCCAGCGGGCGATTGCTGGCAATTGGACGCCGCCCCTCCGGATGACCGTCAAGCCAGAGGATCGTATCCCAACTGCGGTCGGCGGTGAGGTTCCGGGTGAGCACGACAAGCCGGTATGCGGGTTTCCCTGATGGATCCAGAAACCGGAGCGCCCAGACCTTCGGATGAAAGATGCGGCCCGGCCGGGGTCGCCTGACCTCGTGTATGACGTTCTCGAGAAGAGCCACCAGGTCGGACGGCCACCTGGCCGCGCTGATGGCGCCGGCCTGGCAGAAAATGTCCAACTTCTCGCTCATTCTTCGGAGTGCCTCCATGATCTCGATCGGGTCCGGATTCTCGTCGATTCGAAATCCCGCGAATGCCAGGGGCACCATCAGGGCCGTCTCGAGATCCAATGTGAACGTCGTTGCGACTGCGCGGTCCAGGGAGTGGCCCAGGGGCGGCTGAAGTGCGTCAAGCAGCAGCGCGCGGTTGTCAGGAGGCAGCATTTCCATCCTCCCTGCCCTCGGCGATGTCATTCAGGAGACGGGCAACCACTGGCCACCGGAAGTTGAGGCGACCGGACCCCGATGCCCCTCCCCACTGTCGCATGAGCCTGTCGTTGCGGAGTCGCGCCTGCCCTCCTTTCTGGCGGAGTTCCCGTTCCCGAATCAGCGTCCGCGCATCCGAGTCGTCAGTGAATGCACGGCTGTGTCTCTCCCGTATCAGCCTGGCCCACTGAGTGACGAATGCGCGTGTGATTGGCGAGACGGGCCTTCCCTGCATCGAGACCAGGGCCCACAGCCGGTCAAGGTCCCATCCATTCAGGTCGCCTCTCCCAATTTCATTCTGCCACTGTTCAAGCCGGCCAGCGAAATGTTCTCGTTGTCCGTCATACTGGGATAGACCGAGTTCTTCCTCACGCTCGGCAAGGAGAATGTTGTAGAGCAGCGCTGCCCCGTGCATCACCACTGCGAAGCGCTCCGCCTGGGCGACGCCGTCGCGTATTTGTTCGGGGGCCGCTTTGACCTCGGGATCATCCCAAGCGAACCGGGCGACCTCGTGGCGCCGGGTGCCCTTGGCCACCAGGAATTGGAGCAGGGTGTCGGGGGCGGCCTGGCAGATGCGTTCGGCAAGCCAGGTGGCCTCGTCTCCGGTGAGGGTGAAATCGCAACTGCTGAGCGCGAAGAAGTCCTCCGGAGGGTTTGGCATCGAGGGATCCCAGACTGAATCCGAGTGTTCTACAAACTCGGTTGCGTCATTGGACCGGCGTGCCAGCGGTCGATGACTCACTATCTGCGTTGGGCTTGCATCGTCCCTCAGAATGGCGAAACGGCGCAGGCTGTTCCAATAAATTGTAGAGGGCAGGTTCTGAATCGCCGCTCCCGCAACTCGGCCAATCAATCCCTCCCGGTCGCCGCCGTTGCTAAGAGCGTCGATCAGGCGCCGCTCGTGCCAGTCGACCCATGATGCGAGCTGCGGGCCGTGGCGTCCCAGGCGGGCTCCCTCCCGGTAAAGCCATGGAACGAACAGCAGGTACCGCGCACGGGTTAACAGTACCGAGGTTCCAGGGAACAGCGTGTCGCTCAGGGCATCCCGGATCTGACCAATCCCGAGCTCGTCCCGGCTTTCGGCCTGGGAGAACATCGCAACGATTTCCCGCGCCCGGCGCTGATCAGCCTGAGAATAGTCGAGCCATGCTATAACGGCCGGAGGCATACTGGGTCTCCTTTTCCGAGACTGCCAGACAGTAGTTTACTGGGGCCTGTCAAAGTCGTAGCCGCTCGGAATGGAAATCATCAAGAGCCGGTGACAACCGGTAAGGGGTGCATTTGCATCCATTTACGGCGCTTTCCGGCTCCATCCGAACACCCCGCGCGACCCCTGGAGGATCCCCAAAGGGCGGGCACGGAAACATCATCGTCTGAGGACGTCGGGGAAGTACCTGGTCCCGAAGTAGTCGATGTATTCGAGGTAGCCAAGGTCCGTGTCCTCAAAAGTCGTGAGGTGCTGGTAAACCGTCTGGTACGCCCGCGGTTCAAATATGAAATCGTCTCGCTCGGCGTCGCCGAATCTCCGGACTTCCCGCCGGTGCTGCTGGGCCCTTCCCCCGGGTGAGTCGTAGTAAAGGTAAACTAAGCGAAAAGCCTGACCGAGGACATTGGCCAGGCTCAGGGCGTGTTTTAGGAGTTGCCACGGGTCCAGGGATTCAAAGCGATGGAGTCCGGCGTTCAGTTCTTCGGCGAATAACTGGCTTGCGGGCAGGCCTTTCTCCTCCCAGAGTCCCCTTTGTTCGGGGAAGTACGAGGGTTCAAAGCGGGATTTTCCCTTAGTGGACCGCCCCAGGTGTTCGGTGAATTTGCTCTCCACTGCGATGGCCTCGCCTGACAGGAGCCATATCACAACGTCAAGATGTGGCGGAGTCCCTCCCAGCCCTGTGGGGAAACGGGCCTCGAATTCCAGACGGTCTGCCACTTTGCCGCTGATGCCGAAGGCGAATAGGAGTGGATCCTTGTCCCTACAGCTCCAGTAGTCGAAGAAGTTGACCACCAGGGCAGAAGACGAGTGCAGCGCCCTCATGTGCCCGGCAAGCTCTGACCCCGCCCCTTTCTCAAAAGCCTCCCGAGCCGCTGCGGACAGGGGTCGCCTGAGATTCATTTCAACGTCATCAACGTAGCCGCGAGAATCGAAGGGGACTCCGTTCTCCGTGGCCCAGGCTCTCTGCCCGTCTCGTACAGCTCTGGCCTCTTCCATCGCAGTTCCCTTATCCTCCCGCAGCGGCTTCACCTTGCCGGACACCACATATTTCAGGGCCCAGAGAGCCTCTATGAACGAGGGAAGTGTGCCCATGATGAGTCGCCAAAAATGCGGTGGAAAAACCACGGCCGCCTACTCCCAAGAGCCGCGTGCTAAAGGAGTAGGGTGACGACGGCACCATTCACAGGACCCTCTTCACCAGTTCCGCGTTGCCTCAGGCTGTCCAGAACAGATGACAATGGACGCGATCGGCAAACGCCCTGAGGTCTCGGCTGTCGTACCCGAAGATTGTCTTGGAATCGGTGGTGAAGACCCCGGTGATGGTCATGCCCGGGCGGCCCCCAAACAACCCGGCGTCGTATTCGACCTCTCCGATGCTTTCATAGGGCGACTCCAACACCTTGTTATGTCCTTTAAGCACAATGACCCGGCGGTCGGTCGCCACGGCGACGCAATAGATCACGTCCTCCAGAAACGCCTCGATTACGTTCTCAATATCTTCGCCATCGTCAAGGATGAAGTACAACGCCAGGAGTTCCCCGGTGTGCGCCTCGGGGCACCAGACCCGGTTATCTGAAACCAGCGCATGCCACTGGGCGTCAATCCGGTTCAGCCTCACCGCATCGCCAGACGCCGCCGACCCGGCCAGACGGGCCTGCACCCAGTCCGCGAACGGCTCAGCATAGACTCGCCGGCGGTCAGTGATTTTGCTGACACCGGCGCTGCGCCTGGCGATGGACACCTCCGCCCCACTGCACGTCACTTCCTCGATACTGCGGTATGGTATTTCGGACCAGGGTATCGAGTATTGTTGTTCCGAGGAGCGCATTAGAATTATCCGGCTCGCAGTGGCCGCCGCAACGCCCTCGCTGGGCGTCGACCATTCCCACAGAGCACCCCGTACCAGTCTTTCGATGTTCTCGTTGCCGTACAGTACCGAGTATAGGTTCCGGCGCACACGGGTGGAGTCAGCCGGGTCAAACAGGTCCGGCGCGCACGCTCGCCACTGGGCATCAAGCCGATTGGCCTTCAACGCCTCGGGAGAGGTCAAATGACTCCGCACACAATCAATGAACGGCTGGTCGTCGACCCGCTTGTTCGCGGAGTATTTGTAGTCTCCTATCCTCACCAGATCCTTCATGTTCCTGTCTTTACAGCGCCTCTCGTAAGGGTCCATGTCAGGATAGGGCACCAACGCTATGTCCTCGTATGCCACCTCGGCGCTTGCGGCATCGGCTTCGCCCCAAAGGCCCAGGAAGCCTCTTCGTTTCATCAAGAAGATGACTCGTAGGCTGGTTGCCACGGCGATGCCATCATGGTGAGGCCCCGGGTAATAGTTTCCTGCATTTTGGAGCCCTCCAACGACCATATTCCCCACCCATTGCCATGAGCGGGTGTCGCCCCAGCGGCAGGCCAGCAGGCACTCAATATCCTCCTGGCCCTCCAGAATGTCGTAGAGCATCTCGCGCTCGCTGCTATGCTCTTTCGGCCGCCAGCCCGGAGATTTCACCTGCCATTGGGCGTCAATCCGGCCGGTCTCGTATCGCGTCGCCATCGGTCCGCTCCCTGTGTTGACGTTCAGGCGGTCTTTGCCGTGGAGCCGGTGCAGCTCCCGAACCCTGCTATATTCAAGATGGTGAGGAATTCCGTGGCGGCCAACGCGCCAATAGGGAGTACCGGCGGTGCCGGTCGGGGTCCGTTTCAGTGCCGGTCCGGCTGGTGAGGTTGTCCAGGCAGTCGCACAGGCGCCGTATGCGCCCGGAGGCGGTCATCCAACCGGCAGAATCATCGAGCTTGGATTCATACTGACGCCCCGCCGCAGGAGGAGGACGCAGCGCAACAAGCCCGCCGGAAGCGGGACTGCCCGCCGGAAACCATCGACACCGAACCAGTCCGATTATAAGTTCCAAGGAAAGTGTCTATTTCGACAGGCCGGTCGAACAATTGTCGATGCAGTCTCCCTTCAGTCGCCGGGGGCTGAGAATCGAGCGGCCTCAGCGTCGGCCATCCGCGCCCCGGCGGCCACGTCAACCCAGCGCAGGACTATCACGCCCGCGACGATGAGGAGCATTATCGCCACCACGGCAACCCTGGTGTCCAGGATGCCGGTGACCAGGACGTACAGCAGGGGGCCGATTACGGATGACGCCCGGCTCACGAACCCGAAGAAGGAGAAGAATTCACCGCTCCTCGTTACGGGGGAGATCTGGGCGAACAGGCTGCGGGCCAGCGCCTGGCTGCCACCCAGCACCGCTCCCAGGGCTACGCCAAGGACCAGCCATTGATACGGGGCGTCCAGTCCCAGGGGCCGCCAGACCCAGCGGCGGACGGCCTCGGGCCACCAGTCCATGGGGCCTTCGCCCAGGTTGGCGGGGTGATCCCTTCCCAAGGCGGTCTGCCCGCCCAGGCTGCCTCCGGTTATAGACAGGCTGTATTTCGATCTATTGACGCTGTCGAGCAGCCGGCCCGCCTGACCGGAATCCAGGGTGTCCCCGGCCGTAATGTCGCCCACCTCCTCCATCCAGAGTTCCTCGGAGGGGGAGTCTCCCAGGTCCGGGGCATGAGTCAGCACGTAGACCGCCGAGTCGGGCTGATAGCTCAACCGGTAATCGAAGTCGCCACTATCGGCGGGCGCCAGCGGCACGACCGCCACGCCCAGCAGGATGATGAGAATCCACACCAGCAGAGCGACGGTGAGGGCGGCCTTGGTGGAAATGCGCTCCGCCAACCGGGCAAAGGCCATGGCGCCACCGGCGGCCACGAACTGGATAACCAGGATGGTGGCCATGTTGAATACTAAGGGAATCCCAATGGTGTCGGCGGCGAATGCCCCGGCGATCACCAGAACGGTCTGAATCCCGTCGTTGAACAGCAGGTAGGCCAGAATGTAGGTGACCAAGACCTTGAACCGGCGTATTTCGCGGAGGGTGCGGCCCAGCTCGACGAACCCCAGGGAAAGGGCCCGCAAGGGAGTCAGCCCGCCAACCACGCGCGGCAACCGCGGCTCCGGCACCACCCTCAGGGTCCACAGCGCCCAGCCGAACCACCACAGGCCCACGGAGGCAATGGACACCCGGGTTGCCAGGTCGGCGGCGGCGGTGTCCCGGGTGGCCAGGATCAGGACGAGGTGCGCCAGCAGCAGCAATCCCCCGCCGACATAGCCGTAGGCGAAACCCCTGCTGCTGACGTCGTCAAGCAGTTCCCGGGGCGCGATGTGGGGCAGGAAGGAGTTGTAGAACACCAGGCAACCGGCAAATCCAATGTTGGCCAGCACCAGCATGCCCAGCATCCAGGCCCACGGCTGGGCGGTGTAGGCCGAGAAGAACATCAACACAGTGAACAGGGCCCCGACCACGGTGTAGACCCACAGCAGGGCCTTTTTGATAGGAACCCGGTCGGCGATGATGCCCAGCAGAGGACTTGAGAGGGCCACCAATGCGGTGGAGACCACGATGCCGAGACTCCACATGGAACTCCCGGTGAACGACAGCCCCAGGAATGAAGCGGAGTCGCCCAGGGACTCCTGGAAGAGAAAGACGAAGTAGACCGGAAATATGGCGGCGATGCCGCTGGTGGCGTAGGCGGAATTGGCCCAGTCGTAGACGCACCAGGCGCGAATCACTTTCCTCTGCTGGATGGGCAGGGAGCTCAGAGTTGTCGCAACCACATATCCTCGATCAGGAAACACCGGGAGTTGAGTTCGGTCGGCCCGTCCATCTTAGCCCAAATGCCGCCCCTCGGTGGATATGGGCTAGAGAAACCAATCTCCTGGTAAAGGAGGCAGTCGCCAAGCAATCATTCTGGAAACTGGATTGCGAAGGTGCCCAGAACGTGAGTTTTCGGGCCGCCGATTGGGAGAAATTCCCCAGCAGCAAGACCGGCACCGGCCGGGGTCCCGAATCCAACACGCTCCTTCTCCCGCGACCCCATTTAAATTGCCGCCAACATGACCGGCGCAATCTTCGACCAAGCCAGCCTCCACCGAGTTGAGTTCGACCTTGCCGGGTGGGACAATGCCACCACCTCACCCAAGGGCTTCGACCCCCACAGCATCGAGTTTTGGATGTGGGTGTGTAGGGTAGGCTTCAACAGGATGAGCTATGCAGGATCAATATGTTGGAGACATCGGGGATTTCTGCAAGTACGGGCTGTTGCGATTTCTATGTGGCAAAACTGGTCCTCAGATGGACCCCCCTTTACATTTGGGAGTCGTGTGGTATTTCACTGAGGACAGAAGGGGAGGCGGTGGAGAAATCGGTTATCTGAATATCCCGGCTCCTTTGTTCTATTATGATCCTCCTTTATTCAACGAGTTAACGAGAATTATTCACCTCAACAGGCGTACGGTTCGAGAAATCCAAGATGCTGATATTTTCCCCGATCAATGTGAATTCTTTTGGGATTTAATTCCTCGAATCGGAAATCGCGATGATTGGCGTATCAATGCTTTGAATCGGATAACAGACGCCGAACTAGTGTTTTTGGATCCCAACACTGGGATAGGCGCGGGGAGTCGAGACCACGCTTATGAGGAAGATCTTCAAGCTTTTGCAAACGGCAACGTGGGAGATAGGAGCTTAGTGGTTTGTCAGCACCCTTCTAATAGTACGCTAGGAGAACTTCGACGCGTTTTGGATCTTGGGGAATTACTCAATCGGCCCATATGGACATGTCAATGGGGGTCACGCTCCTTTCTTATATCACCTGCTCCGAGGCACAAAGCACTACTTCGGGCTCGGTTAGAATTATTTCGCAATCTTTGGGAATTTTGAGAACTTGGGTAGCATACCCACCATCCTCATTACCGGCCCTGCTCGCTCCGGCAAGCCCAGCGTTGCCGCCGAGCTGCTGGCGTGCGTGCGCGACGCCGGGCGGTCCTCTGCCTACGTCAAGCCGTCATCGGCGGGCGGCGAGGCTGACAGCGACCACGACAAGCCTTCGCGGCTGGTGTGCTGGCCGGTGGGCTGGACATCGCCATCGGCCCTGTTCCACGCTCGCTGCACCACGGCTTGGAGGACGCCGCCGCAGCCATCGCGCAGTTCCGCGAGCAAGCGGGGACGGTGATCGTCTTCCGCTGCGTTAACGAATTTCCGTACAGGTTGAACTCTGGGCGGGGTAACGGCCCGCGAACCATCGGGCAAACGGTTCATAACCTCACCGGCAAGCGGCTCACCTGGGACCGGCTCACCGGCAAGAACGACCTTTACGCCGACGTAGACTTGCTCAACGACGAGGGGCCCGGCGACGCGCAACCCGCGGCCCAGCCAGCATAAGCCCGCCCTCATTGCGAGTAGAATCGGCCCGTGATTCAATGAGGCCAAACAGGCTCATCAAGGGGTATTTTCCAACGCGCAAATTGTGTGGAGGAGGTGTCGGCCAGATTGCCAACCCGACCTCGGGAGGGTAAGGATCATGACCAAGCATTGCTGTAAGTACACCTTCCAGGAAGGATATGACAAGGCCTTTGCGGACATTTACAAGGCCTCGGGGAACGAGGACCACTCCGAGAAGTGCGGAGAATGCCGCGCCTGCGGCGTAGTTACGACGGTGATCGAGGACGTTGTTCACCAACTCGCGGCTTTCATGACAGAAGATGAGTTTTGGGTGTTCAGCGACATCGTCGAGAACGTCAAGGAACGCAGGGAGGCGGACCGAGCTTCGAAACGGAACAAACATTCACCATGAATCCAGCTTTCTATCCCCGTTGACTCCCTTCGTTTCCGGTTGCGATATGCGATACTGGAATAGGAGTAACCGGAATCCAGGGGATGCTCCATGTACACGAGAATCCTCGTCCCACTGGTAGGCTCTGAATACGCAGAAAGGGCCTTGCCTGTCGTTGAGAATCTCGCCCTCTCCTTGTCAGTTCTGGTGAGGCTGCTCTACGCTGTGGAGCGCGACCATCCCAGCATCTCCCGCGCCTTGAACGAGAGGCTTCAGTACGCCACCTCGGCACACCACCGGAGGCTTCACGCCCGGCCCTATGCTGGGCCCGTCCGAGCCGGATTCCCAGTGAGGACGTCCTGAAACGCGAAACCCAGACCTGGCTAGGACGGGGAAACCGCGACTCGGTACGTGCCACTTGGCGTTTTACCACCCAAGACGCACGAATTATGCTGAAGTCCCTATACCCAGCACTTCAATAGCGCCTGAATACCAGGCGGATTCTCAAGATATGCGAAGACTTCCCAGATTAGGAGAGAGCGATGAATGGCCTACCCCGGGTGATGTTGGCAGTTCTTGCTGCGACCATGGCGGTTGCGGTATTGGTAGCCTGCGGTCAGGAGACCCCTGCGCCTCCCATAACCTCGGCGCCAACCGTTGTCGCGCCCACTGAAACCGTGGCTGCGACGACCCCATCGTCCGTCAGTCCTGTTGCTCGTACCGAAAATCCGACCAGCACACCCGTAGCTACTGCTCTTTCTGCCCCCACCACAACAGCCGCTACATCCCCAACTGTCCCTCCGGTAACCCTGGAATCTGGGGGCGCTTCCCTGAGACTGATCAGCTCTAGGTCGTCCACTGCGCCGTCCAGTGTTCTTATAGGGCTTTCTGGCGGTTCCCACCGTTCGTCCCTGCCTCAAACCGTTCCCACCGAAGGTGGACTGACGGTTTCAGCCATCGGCTCAGTTACTGTGGCAGCTGACGAGGCTTACGTGGTTGTGATACCCGAGCAGCGCTACGGTCCATCGGGCCCCGAGCAAATGACTGATGAGGACCGCCAAGAGATCAGGGAGAATTTAGCCGATATTGGCGTCCCGGAGGAAGCCGTTGAATTCCAGAACCTGGCAATATACGGCCCATCAAGCGTCTCCGTGGAAGTCGAGTTCGACGAATTGGACGAAAAGAGGGAGCCAATTCTTGGTGCCGTGGAGCAGGTGATTAGGCGCTACGAATCTCACGGAGTCATATACAGCCTGTCTGAGGAAAACTGTGAAGGCGCTCTATCCTTGGCCCGCCGCGAGGCAATTCCAAGGGCGGAAAGGGCCGCCGATGATTTAGCTAAAGCCCTGAAGGTGAGTCGAGGGACGGTCATCGGCGCCCTGGAGTACCCGCTCACCGCCTCAGCGTACGGGCTAGCCGGGGTGAGCCTTTATGGGTGCGGTGCTCAGGAATCGTCTCCCTACCCCAATCTTGTTCCTTTCGACGCCGAGCCCGAGGTCGAGGTAACCGTTGGGCTGCAAATCACCTACAGCATTCGTTAGGGTCCAAGAAAGACTTGTCCTTTCCTGAGAAATCAACCATTTGCCACTGATGTGCCCGTAGCACCTACGCTTTTGAATACATGGCGTTGGGAATTTCTAGCACATCCGTTGGCTTGACTCACTGGTGGTGGACCACTAGCAACTGGACTAGACCCTATCAATACGCCGGATGAACTTATTCCAAGCAAAATGGGCATGACAGTCTTTGCGAGGCGCGTCTTAAGCTGGAAGCCCGCCCCGACGATTGGAGCCTTATCGGTTGGCTGCTGCTGTCGGCTGCGATAGGCGCAGCAATAGGGGCGGAGAAGCTACTGCTAACCTGCTGAACCTGCGTAGGGCTCCCACGTGTGCGACCCGGATTAGGTGGCTGTTGCGCTGGCACGGGTGGGCGTCAGGCTGCTCTTCCAACGAGACTGCCGATGAATGTGTAGCGCGCAATTGTTTTGCTTCTGGGTCTTATCCTCATAGTCGCCTGCGGTCGTTGTTCTGGCGAAGGCCACCTTGGAGCGCGTCCGGCGCGTGGCACACACCACGCCCCGCGCATACAATGGCGAAGAGGACATATTCGCCGGGTGGGAGGTTGAAGTTATGAACGACCAGATCGCCGCGCCGGATACCAGCCTGAGGTCCAACGACCCCTTCGGGATGTCCCGGTTCAACATCCGCCGCTATTCGGTGCAACACTTCCTGCTGATCGCCCTGACCAATACCCTGCTGATCGCCACGACCGCGCTTGCAGCATTCCGGGGCGACACCCTGCTTCTTGCACTGTCAGCGGCCGTCCTGTTGGTAGTGCTTCTGAAAACGGCGCTCGTGGTCAGGATTGGTCTGCGGACCATAGCGGTGGAGGTGTGGATACGGCGTCTGGGCATGGGAGATTTCGAGTACCGGATAGAGCCCTGGGGCAACGATGAGGTCTCCAAGGCCTGCTTGGCCCTCGAGACCTTGCGCCAGAACTGCATCAAGGCCATGCAACTTGACCTCGTAACGCAGCTCTCGGATCAACTCCAAGAGAGGAACGGGGAACTGGAGCGGGCTCTGGGGGATCTGCACGAAAGCCAGGACCGGATCATCAGCCAGCAGAAGCTAGCCGAGCTTGGCGAACTGTCCTCGGGCGTGGCCCATGAGATGCGAAACCCATTGCAATTTATCACCAATTTCACAAGAATCTCAAAAGAACTTGCCTCGGAGCTTCTCGAATTGCTGGAACAACCTGGAGAGGTTGACCGGGAGGGAGCCCGAGACCTGGTACAGGACATCACCGGCAATTTGGACCGGGTGGAACACCACAGCGGGAGGCTGAGAAGCATTGCGTCGGCCATGATGGTCTACGACCGGGGCACCGGCGGCGGGTTCCGCGCCGTGGATTTGAACCGCCTGCTGGAGGAGCAGACGAACCTCGGCAGGCAGGCGACGGAGGCATACGAGCCGGGGTTCGGCGTGGAGATCACCACGCAGCTCGACCCCGAAGTTGGGGAAGTGGTCGCCGTGCCTGAGGATCTGGCCCGGATGACCGTCAACCTGGTGATGAACGCCTGTCAGGCCATGGCCGAAAGGCGGCGCGGGACCGGCGACGGCTATCAACCACAACTTACGGTGGTTTCGGAGAGAAAGGAGAATGGCGTAAGCATACAGGTCCGGGACAACGGCGTAGGGATGACCGAGGATACCAAGTCCAGGATGTTCAACCCCTTCTTCACCACATGGAACACGGGCCGGAATACGGGGCTTGGGCTCAGCCTGGTCTGGGACATCGTCCGGGAACACGGCGGCACCATTGAAGCCGAGTCGGAGCCTGGAGGCGGAACCGTAATGAGCGTCTTTCTACCCAGCAACGCGGGCACCGGAGGTTCAGAGCCTGGTTCACCGTATCCGTTCTCACCAACCGGTGGAACGGGGAACGGGAAAAGCTGACTCGTAGCCGTGATGTCTCTTCAAAGGCATATGCAGCAATCCAAGAGTACAAGGAATTCCCCTGCGTAATCGCGCGGCGCAAGGACGACTCCAGCATGAACAGGCCCAAGCTGGACATGTCTGCCCTGGCGCCCCTCGAAACCGCATATCCGGAAGAGGAGGCTGATCACCTCGCCCTTCGGCCTCGCTGGATTCGCCGATTGTTTCGGCGCAAGACGAATCAGCGACCGCAAGTCCTCATGAATTGGAGACATAGCATTTTCTGGAGGCCAACACACTCCCGCTGGCGCCGGTCACGGAACGCCCTTTATCCAGCGGACAACTCATCAGTTTTCCAATCAACACGAAAAGCTTCGCTATTCCTGGGCTGTGGATCTTGATCCGGCGGGAGGGGGCAATACTTAACGAGGCCGCGTTCGAAACTCTCTAAGTGGGCCTGGGCGTACCGAATTGCGAACTTTTCGGTGGGAGGTTTCTTTGTAAGCCACCAGCCGACTACACCGCCGAGTTTAGCCAAAACAAGTGCGGGTGTCCAATACCACTTAACCCCGGAATTAAGGTTCTGAGCCTACCAGTGCGGCCTTCATGAAGCGTCTTCGACCAACCTCTCACTCAGTTGGCTCCACAATCTTCCCCATTTGCTGTTGAGCCTCTCCCACTCTCCCAGCAGGGAATGGTCCGAGTAGAATACTAATGCGGGCCTCGCGATGTATAAAAACAAGTCGGCTGAGGTTGCAAGCACACGGCATTGATCCACATCATCGGGAGGTACTTGATATCTCAATCGGCCAAGATTCCTGTAAATAGTCCACGCACCCGAATGGGTTGCGTCGCTGGTGTAACTGTAGAAACCCGAGTTGTAGTAGTTCTCCGCCCAACTGCCGAGGTCACTGCATATGGCTTTCAATCTAGGCAGTGACCGGCTGATGTAACCGTTGTCCACGGGTTCGGCATCCATTGCCTCATCTGGTGAAGGCAGATTCTGCTTGAAAGTGGATATTCTGACATCAGGATCCCTGGCGATGTAATTGACCGTTACCGCCAACTCGAACAGCGACCTCATGAGGATAAGGGAACTATCCAGATCTTCATCGGCCAACCGTCGAATTGAGACCAGCCTGCGGTGGCCTTCACTCAGACATGAGATTGACAGAGGTGCCCAATCACCCTCTAGTTCGTGGAATTCCAGCCCGGAGAAACTGTCGACGGTTTCATCGGTTAATGCCCTGCACTCATCAATCATCTGGCCCTCACGCTTGGTCGCTCCGCCAAAGTAGTAAAGTTACGCCACGTCTTCTTTCCCTCATCCGGACCAGACCAGTTGCCGGCCGCTTCCAGCGTCAAGAACTTTGGTCAGCTTGGGCGGATCGTTCGAATCCTGCTGGGCCTCATCAAGTTGGGCCTGGGTCAACCCCTTGGCTGGTTGAATGCCGCCATTGGAAAACCTTACACCCGAGAGGTTGGCGCCGGAAATATTCGCTTCATTCAAGTTGGCGTCCAGGAAATCCGCGTCAGTCAAGCCCGCCTTCATCAGCCTTGCGCCGGACAAGTCTGCCCTCAAGAAGGTTGCGCGAGACAGGTTTGCCGATTCAAACCACGCTTTGGTGGCGGTGGCGTACTGAAAATTCGCCCCGGATAGGTTTGCTCTGCCGAGATTTGTACCGTGCAGTCTGGCGTTTGAGAAATCCACCCCCGGCAAGTCCGCGTCCTGGAGCATTGCCCCGGACAGGTCGGCGAACCACAGGCGGGCTCTGGTGAAGTTTACGTCATGGAATTGGGCCTGAGACAGGTCAGAGTAGGATAGGAAAGAGTCCGTAAGATCTGTGTTCGCAAAATTAACACCGGACAGGTTCGAGTGATGGAGCATGGCGTTGGAAAAGTCGGCGTCCAGCAACTGAGCTCCATGAAGATCGGCGCCACGCAAGTCCAACCTGAAGCTGGCATTCCTCTCAAGAGCAATCCGCGACTTGGGACGAGAACCAATAGCTTGAATGACGGCTTCCACGTCCTGACGAATTCCCAGTAAATCGCCTTTCTGATTTCCCTCCCGTTCCGGTTTGAGGCTGGGGTCCCTGGTGGGATAACGAACGAAAGCGCAGAACAGGCGCATAATTTGGACATGGTACTGCTCGGGATGCTCTTGAGCCAGACTTTGCAGCGCGTATACCCCACCCAACCGCACGGAAAGGACTTCGCTGCCGAGCATCTCGGCTCCTTTCTGGTAACGTTCGTTCAGCAGGCTCTGCTGAGCTGTGTTCGCCTGGCGGTCCGCCACACGGCTCCGCCATAACGCAATTGCCAGCGCCATCGCGCCCGCCACGACCAGGGCAACGTTTCGAATTGTCGTGCTGCCTGATTCCCCGTCGTTCAACCACTCCCAGAACACCACCGAGAGCACAATCACCACCGCGATGCCGCCACAAAAAACGCCGGGTAAAATCCCGCGGCGGCAATTGCGAAAGCGGTGCAGCAACGTAGCCCATCCTTTCCCCATCAGCTCCACCCTTCCGACAGCACCCCCGCCTGTTCCAACACTGTCTGTGTTGCCTTCTCTTGCTTATCGGGCGGATAAGCGCGCTTGCGCAGGATGCGCCGGATCAGAACACCTGGCTTCGCCATGACATTGGGCCGCCGCGTCCAGTCAGTCCTCCCTCCTGGGACGCCTTGGCGCCGCCTCTTACACCCTGAAAGGTGCTTCCAATTGTAACTGTGACACAACACTAACTAGACGCCTCCCGGCGCCTTACAGTCATTTATGGCCTTCCCCGTCTCTTGACCCCGTTCGATCAGGGAATCCAGTACGTGGTCTGTAATCGGCATCCAGCGCTCTCCCGTGCCAAGATAGGTCAACCCCATCGACGTGGACTACGCCAGGGAGAAGAAATTGCCAAAAAGCGGGTCGACGGAACCGGGCACGGCCAGCGGTATTGGTGAGCAGCCTGAAATTAAGCTCACCGTGGAGGAGTTACTACCGCACGGGCGACAGGAGCGAACTTTTTCACGGGCAGATGGCCTTTCTTGATAGTTGTGGGAAGGATGCCTTGGCCAAACGTGAGCTAACGATTGACTTTCACACCGGGCTTGTGAAGACAAGGTGGGATGATGGCCAAGCACAACACCAGACACATATCAGCGTCGGCATCCCGCTCCGTTCTATGCCCCGCTTCGTGGAACCAAGCCGCTGCTGGGCATAATCTCCCCAAGAGCTAGGCGAAGGAATCGAGGTCCTCAAGAGGAGGCGTTGGAGAAAAGAATGATGCAAGTCCCCAATGGAGGTTTGCCCTCCCATAGGGGTCCGCGATCATCGCGTGTATTCCCTCAGAACCAAGATCCGGCGGATTCCGGAGCGGATCCGCAATATGGAACACCGAATTCCGAAAGGCCCCGATCCTCTGCAACCACCCCCTCTCCACCAGCCCGTCCAGTCTCGGTTCAAAAATGTCGGGACGCTCTTTCCTTATACTACAATATATCCTCAGCGGCTCGTGCGCCAGGGCCAAACCCACGAGGGATAACGAGATCAATTCCATATGAAACTGCAGCCACCTGTCGTAGACGCCATGCTTCTGGACGAAGGCGTGCCAAGTCGCTTCGTCGTGTCCATCCCCGAAGAATTCGGCCAGGTATTCGTGGCTGAATTCGCCAAATATCGTGTAAAACTCATTCATCAGCACACTGGAGGCCAATATAACGTTGGAGATAGACGGGAGCAGCTGGTTCACGCGCTTGCCAATCCTGCTCTCTCCGAAGTGGGACCGGCGTCTCCCTCCTACGGATTCAGACAAGAATCCCCAAGCCATTCGCGTCTGTACCGGTGGGAGCGGGGTAGACCGGCCTTCGCTGGTTGCCGGGTAAAGGTCATTCAAGCAGCTTGATAGAATTCCGGCAGTTTTTCTCTGCGTGGACGAAAAAGCCCACGGTGCGTCAGATTCAACGCCGGGTCGTTCCATCAATTCCAACATCGCCCCGGTCATCTCCTCCAGACCCGCCAGCCCCTCTTTGTCCCCGTAGCTGGCCATTCTGGTGCTGTTCCTCCGAGCGTACCCCAACAGGACGAGGGATCTCTGGTCAATTGGCAACTGTTGCAGCAGCCATTTCGCCCGGTTAGCTAGTTGTTCCTGGAGTCGGATTAGGTACTTGTCCAGTTCGTCCTGCAATTGGTATGCAAGACTGAATGACTTTGAGGCATCTCCAAATCCTTGTATGGTTATCATGTGGCCCTTCAGAGGGTGGAGGAATACATCGCGGACCCTATGAAGCGCTTCCGTAAAATCCGGTACGGTGTCCAAGAAGGAGTCCAGGCCCGAGTCAGAGGCGACCGCCGATAGGCGGCACTGTTTTTGGTAGAACTCAACCTCGGCATAGAGAAGGGCCAAGTACACCTGCATCGAGTAATACGTGGCAAACCATAATAGGTGCCTGTTGGCTTCGTCATCCTCCTCCCCCTGGTCAGCCAGCATCTTGCTTTGGATCCGCTTCGCCCAATCGGGGTTATCTCTGCTTATGCCGGACTCTTCCAGAAGTGTGATGGTATCTGTGATGTGGGCCATGTTGCGATGAACGACTTTTCTGATCCCCTCAAGAATGACCGACCTGTGGTGGAACAGATTCCGATACCTGCCGATGTCCTCTCGTATGGTTTGGATATTCAGCTTGTCCAGGTCAGTTGGCATTTATGCTTCGTCCTTGATGATTGCTCCACCTCTCGACCCCGTACTCCGCGCTTGCTCGATTCCAAACTGAAAACTTGTGCAATCGTGTCCGGGTTGCCCGGGAAACCGTTATCAGGCAGTGGCGACAATTATTGAGAAGCGTTTTATGTATGGGATAACTACGCTCAACGCCAACTGCGGAAGTCCATATCGACTTGCAGCATTGCGAATGGCATTGCTTTATCCGATAATGTAAGGCAAATAGTTCACTTGAGGTGCACAGGAGCATTTTCCATGTTTGAGTCAAGTATAACTGTTAAGGGCCAGACCACGTTGCCCAAAGCCGTGAGGGATTCGCTGGCAGTCAAGGCCGGGGACAAGGTGCGCTACGTCATACTTGACGAGGGAGTGCTTATGATGCCTGTGCGACCCACCAGGCGCCTATTCGGCAGCCTGAAGTATGACGGCCCAGCCGTGAGCCTGGAAGACATGGACCGTGCCATCGCAGAGGGGGCCGTCGAGGAATGACTGCGCTCGATACCAACGTGATCGTGCGCTACCTCGTGGGAGACGACCCCGAACAGGCGGAGGCCGCTCGTGCGCTGCTGGAGGAGTTGACGCCAAGCGCCCCCGGATTCATCTGCCGTGAGGTTGTGATTGAGGTTGCCTGGGTACTGGAGCGGAGCTACCGCTTCACCCGCAGCCAGATTGCTGAGGCATTGATGGACCTGACCGCTACGGACAGTCTGGTCGTGGAGAATTCCGATGACGTTGCTGCCGCCGCACATCGCTTTCGCCAGGGGGGCGTTGGATTCTCAGACCTGATGATCCTCAAGGCGACCGAACGGGCGGGAGCTACGCCTCTTCATACTTTTGACCGCAGGTTAGCCCGCATGGAAGGAGCAATCTTGGTGGGAAACCCAGGAGGTGCGACCCAATGAAGGACTCCCAGAAGCCGGACCACGTGAGCCTCGCCAACATGGTTAGCCGCTTGCGTGAGGGCCGCTACGTGATACCCGATTTCCAGCGTGACTTTGAGTGGCAGCCGTGGGACATCAAAGAGTTGATGAGTTCCATATTCCGCGACTACTACATCGGTAGCCTTCTTCTTTGGAAGGGCAAGGACGAGAACTTTGAGTCACTCTCCTGTGAGGCCATCTACGGCTTTGAGGGTGCCGATGGCCGAACCGACATCGTATTGGACGGCCAGCAGCGTCTCACGGCCATGTATTACGCTTTCATGGCACCCGACAAGCCCGCGCCCAGCCGCCGCAATCGATTCCTTTACTTCATCAAGGTCGACCGCTTCATGGACGAGGCATACGATGACGCCTTCATATATGACTGGACTCGCCGGGGGCTGAATCTGCTGAGTGATCGGACCTGCCAGTTCAAG
This sequence comes from Dehalococcoidia bacterium, assembly GCA_965204805.1. Taxonomy (GTDB): domain Bacteria; phylum Chloroflexota; class Dehalococcoidia; order Lucifugimonadales; family UBA3495; genus VXOI01. The sequence goes on along the minus strand of OZ242013.1, from coordinate 4,625,057 downwards.
GAGCACATCTTCCCGCTTTCTGTAGTCGGAGCAGGGGGCTGGGAACTGCCAAACTGGGTACAGGGTTATGAGAAGCACTGGCATGAAGCGGCGGAGACACTCGAAGGAACAGAGGCTGAATCTGCCGCATTCCATGCGGAGAACGCCAAGAGGTTTGGCGAGTACCTGAAGGATATCACTGAGCAGTACCAGATTTCCTATGTCGAATTGGACCGAGACCTCGAACTCGACAAGGTCTGCGATATCTTCACGCAGATCAACAGCCGGGGCGTCAGGCTCGATATCTTCGACCTCCTCAACGCCCTCTTGAGGCCAAAGGAAATTCGACTCAGGCAGGATCTGTGGAGAGAAGCGTCTCCTCGCCTGGAGTTTGCCGAGGCAGGGCGGATGAACGTGTATGTGCTTCAGGTGATGTCCATACTTCGCCAGGCGTACTGTTCCCCGAAGTATTTATACAACCTGATTCCCGGTAGCCGAAGGCAGGTACGCGGGCCGGACGGCACGCTTCAGCCGGACGTGGTTGTTGACGACTCTGACGAATTCAAGAATCTCTGGTTTGAAGCGGTGGATGCTCTGGAAAAGGCGCTGAATTTACTGCGCCACCCACAGGAATTTGGCGCAATATCTTCTCAATACCTGCCCTACGCGGCGATTCTGCCAGCCTTCGCTGCCCTTCAGGTCGAAGCGGGTCGGCTTCCCCCCGAACAGAGGCTCGATGCTCAGAAGAAGGTGCGTCTCTGGTATTGGGCCAGCATCTTCACCAACCGCTATTCGGGAGCAGTTGAATCCACAGCGGCGCAGGACTACAGGGAAATCAAGACTTGGTACACCGATGACAACGCCCAACCCGGGTTGATTGCGGAGTTTAATAGAGACATTGGGAATCTCGATCTCAGGCGTGAGGCGAGGCGAGGCACGTCCGTTTACAACGGGATATTCAACCTGTTGGTCCTCAATGGCGCTCGCGACTGGATATCTGGAAACGCTCCCCAGCACGACGACCTTGATGACCATCACATCGTCCCGAAGAGCCTCGGAAGCGAATATGCGCTGAACACCTCTATCGACACCATACTAAACCGGACACCCCTGACCAGTGAAACCAACCGCGAGGTCATCAGGGACCGTCTTCCCAACGAGTACCTGCCGGAACTCATCGCCACCAGTGGAAAGGATGAGGTGATGAGGATACTGGACTCGCACTTCATCTCCACCCGCGCCTTTGACATCCTGATGAAGAACCCGTTTACACCAAGCGACTTCGAGGAGTTCATTTAGGAGCGGGGCAACACCCTCCGCAGTCGTATCGAAGACCTTGCCGGTCGAGTGGGGTTGTGAGCCATCCATCCGGTAGGAGCGGGTGGACTGGGTAGGTAGAATGCCGCGACAGACAGAACCGAACACCAACAACGTCCTGGGCGACATCCTGCGGGGCATGATGCCGGGCTGTGAGGTCCGCTCCGAGAACACCCAGACCTTCATCGACCATCCGGGCCGCCATGCCGACGTGCTGATCGCCGCGCCGGGCCGCTCCCCGGTGGTTGTCGAGGCTGAGTATGAGCCGGCCGTCAAAGTGGAGGAGGATGCCTCTGAGCGTCTAGGGCTGCGCGTAAGAGATGCCCCGCGCACCGTCGAGGCTGCCATTGCCCTGCGTTATCCCAGGAGTGTGGAGGATGCCTATGAACTGCGCTTGACTCTGGCCGATACACGCCTGACCTACTGCGTCCTTCATCAAGACGGCAGCCGGTTTCCCGAATTGGGGTGGCTGGACGGTTCGGTGAGCGATCTGGCCGATTTGGCGCGCCTGGTGTCCGTCCCACAAAGGGCAGTGGAGCAGGCGGCTGACACGCTTGAGCAGGGCATCGGTCAGGCTGCCAACCAACTGGATGAGATGGCCAGGCTGCGCCCCAGCGTCACCCCTGTCATCGCCCGGTTGCTGGGAATGAGCGATGTTCCCCAGACACGCCGCATGGCCTGCGCCATCATCGCCAACGCCATGATCTTCCACCAGCGTATCGCGGGGATGCACCAGGAGGTGAAACCCCTGCGCTTGGTGTGCGGTCCCAACGTGGCAAATCCCCAGGGCGAGACCTTGGCAGCCTGGGAAGGTATCCTGAAGATCAACTACTGGCCAATCTTTGCCATCGCCAAGGACATCCTGGAGCAGCTTCCCGGAGACGCTGCCACCAGCATGTTGCGGGATTTGTTGGATACCGCCCAGGAAGTGGAGGCCACCGGAGTCGACAACGCCCACGACCTGACGGGCCGCATCTTTCAACGGCTTATCGCCGACCGCAAGTATCTGGCGACCTTCTACACGCTGCCATCCTCGGCGGCGTTGTTGGCCCGGCTCGCCGTTGCAAAGATGGAGGGCCTGGACTGGGCGGATTCCCAGGCCATAGGCAGGTTGCGCATAGGGGATTTCGCCTGCGGCACAGGCACCCTGCTGTCGGCGGTGTACGAGCAGGTTGCTTCCCGCCACGAGCGCGCCGGTGGCGATTCCACAGCCCTGCATCCGGTGATGATGGAGGAGGTCCTGTACGGCTGCGACGTCATGCCATCGGCGATCCACATTACCGGCTCCACACTGTCAGGTATGCGACCCAACGTGGGATTCAACCAGTCCCGCCTCTACACCATGCCCTATGGAAAGCAGAAGGACGGCACGGTAAAGATAGGTTCCCTGGAGTTGCTGCAAGCCTCCACAGCCTTGACCCTGTTCAACACCAGCGATCCGGCCCGGCGCACCGGCAGCGTGGGCGAGGAGACTGCCGCCCAGATTCACGTGGACATCCCGGATGCGAACTTTGACCTGATAATAATGAACCCGCCCTTCACCAGGGCAACCAACCATGAGGGCGCCCATGCGGATATCACCAACCCCGCCTTCGCCGCCTTTGACGCCACGCCCGCAGACCAAACGGAAATGGGAGACCGGATCAACCAGTTGGGGAAGGACTCCTGCTATCACGGCAATGCCCGAATCGCCTCGGCATTCGCTGCGCTGGCCCACAGGAAGCTCAAGCCTGGTGGAGTCCTTGCTCTGGTCTTGCCCCTGTCGGCAGCCGCGGGCCTGTCCTGGCAGGGTTTCCGGGAGACGCTGGCGGAGAACTATACCGACCTCACCGTGCTGAGCATCGCGGGTTCGGACAACGACCAGCTTTCGTTCTCAGCCGATACGGGCATGGCCGAGTGCCTGGTCATAGCCCGCAAGGTCAGGCAGGCTGAGGCAACCCCAGGGCGGGGGCACTTCGTATCCCTGGGCCGCCGCGCCGGTAGCTTTGCCCACGCCGGTGCACTGGCGATGAATGTCTCCGGTCCCGAACATGCGAGATGCATCGAGGATGGGCCTTATGGGGGCACAGCCTTGATGATCGGCGACGAACTCGCTGGAGAGAGCATGACTGCCCCGGTGCAGACAGACGGGGAATCATGGTGCGCGGTCCGCCTGTCCGACCTGTCGCTGGCTCAGACTGCTTTCGCATTGGCCCAATCCAGGCTGTGGCTTCCAGGACGCCCCTCGGCGTTGGATCTGAAAGTGGCTCCTTTGAACGAGCTGGCCAAACTCGGCATGGTCCATCGTGATATTACGGGCCCTCAGCCTCGCGGCGCTTTCGACAAGATCGATCCAAGCCCGACAGCCACCTATCCGTCGCTGTGGAACCACGATGCGAAGAACGAAACCCGGATGGCTTGCCAGCCGGACTCCCAACTCCGAGTTAGGCCGGGGATGGAGGGGAAAGCCGCCTCTGCTTGGGCTACGGCCAGCCGAACTCACATCAACCTCGACTTCAGGTTCAACTCTCAGCCGTTGACCGTGGCGTTCACCGAGCGGGAGAGCATGGGCGGCAGGGCGTGGCCCAACATTAGGTTTCCAGACCACCGGTGCGATTTCGCGTTCACACTGTGGTCCAACTCTACGCTCGGCCTGCTGCTGTATTGGTGGCAGTCGAACCGGCAGCACAGTGGCCGAGGCACCACCACTATCCGAAACGTTGAATTTCTGCCCGTCCTGGACCTCGATGCACTAAGGGAGGAGCAATTGCGCACCTCCGAGGCCATTTTCAACGAACTCAGGGACATGGAGTTGAAGCCGGCCTTCGTCGCGGACGTTGACCCAAGCCGGGCTCTTCTGGACCGGCGAGTGCTCTGTGAACTCTTGGGCTTCGACGATGATGTGTACGAGGGAGTTCGGAGGTTGTCTGCCAAATGGTGCGCCGAGCCTTCGGTACAGGGTGAGAAGGCGCGCCCAAAGGTTGCCGAGCCAGTAATCTAACGCCAACGGGGAGAGGTCCAAATAATGGGTTCCACCTCAAAGCGAGACTCGCAATGCTGCTGGGGTCAGCTTTTGGCCTCCAGCATGAGTCTTGACCCTCCCTAGCTGTTTAGTCTCCCAATTGCCGATACTTGCTTTTTACACCCGCAACCGAGGAGTAGATGATGAAGGTAGATACACTGGAAGAAAGGTTGCTGTTTACGACCACGATGATCACCACCGACACAGCGCGTTCTGGGACGGGATTCTTTGTTACTCACGAAGCGGAGGGGCATGAAGAGGGGCCCACACTGTTTCTGGTTACGAACAAACACGTGATAGAGGGTTCGAGGCAATGCGAGATAACCTTCACGCGTTCCAAGGCAAGTTTTGTGGAGTCCCCCGGAGTAGTCGGCCCGGATGAACCCATCGTAGGAGATTTTGCTCGTGTAGAACTCAAGAGCCGGTGGTACGGGCATCCCCAAGACGATGTTGATGTGGCGGTCATCCCAGTATTCAAGGATCTCTTTAGTGTTCCTGGTTATCATCCCTTTATCAAAGCCTTTTCCTCTTCGATAATGCCTCTTGAGGATCCCGAAAGTTTGAACGCTGTAGAGGATATTGTGTTTGTCGGGTATCCCCACCAATTTCACGACACCGCCAATAACCTTCCCATAATCAGAAAGGGCATCACTGCGACGCATCCAAATGTAGACTACCGAGGGCTCCCCGTCTTCCTGATTGATGGTTCGGTATTCCCCGGCAGCAGCGGGAGTCCTGTAGTAATCCTGCATAACACTATGCGGGCCAATCGGAGTCGCGAATACACTACGAGATACGACGCCACCTTCTTGGGAATACTCGCGTCAGTCTATACGTCGGAAATGGAAGTGTCACAGGCCGGCCAAATACTGCTCGACGCGAGTTCGTCTTCCTATGCCTGGGTGAACCAAATGGTGGACTTGGGCATAGTGTTTAAGGCCAGAACGATCGTAGAAACTATTGAGCGCGCGTTGGATGTAGCGAAGGGGATAAGGGAGCGTGGCGTCATGACCTCCGTTTTGACCGATCCCACCATAGTGGACGACATTGATCAGCTGTCAAGGCTGAACGCGTGGTGATGAATCAGTGCGTACACTTCATCTGCGACTATCCCCCCACGGGCATCTGGTAGCCGACCCGGGGCTCTGTGAAGATGTACTTCGGCTCGTCGGCGTCGTCGCCCAGCCTGGCCCGCAGCCTCCTGACGATGGTGCGCACCAGCCCCGAATCCCCGGAGCGGCCCGCGCCCCAGACCCTCACCAGCAACTGCTGGTGGGTCAGCACCGTTCCGGCGTGGGCCGACAGCTCGTAGAGCACCCCGTACTCCGTGGGAGTCAGCTCCAGCGGCACACCGGCCAAGGTCACCCGCCGCTGGGCGTAGTCGATGGCCAGGTCCCCCAGCGCGTAGGGCGGGGGTTGTGCCGTTGGTATGACCCCGGCCCGCTGCCGGAGGGCGGCCCGGATGCGGGCCGTCAACTCCGAGGCTGAGAAGGGCTTGGTCACATAGTCCACGGCCCCCATGTCCAACGCCCTGGTGACGTTCTCCTCCTGACCGTAGGCGGAGACGAAGATCACCGGCACGTCGGTGGTGGCCAGGATGCGCTGCATCAGTTCAATGCCGTCGCCCTCCGGCAAGACCAGGTCCAGCAGCGCCAGCTGGGGCCGCTCCTCCTCAAGCAGCCGGAGCACGTCGTCCGGGTTGGGGGTCACCACCGGATGGTAGCCTGCCCGGGAGAGCACGTCCCGGATGTAGCGCAGTGCCAGGGGGTCGTCATCCACCGCCAGGACCCGGGTCCGGCCCCGTCCCGACCGGCGGGAACGAGAACGGGTTCCGGCGGTGGCGCCGGACCCCTCCTCCAACGCCGGAAGGGTGAAGGTGAAGCGCGCGCCCAGGTCCGGCCCCTCGCTCTCGGCCCAGATGCGGCCCCCATGAGCCTCTACTATACCCTTGCAGATGGCCAGCCCCAGGCCCGTCGCCCCCGGGTCCCGGCCGCCCGTCTCGCCGTACGGGCGAGCGTACTTGCGGAACAGGTGGGGCAACTGCTCGGCCGAGATGCCCCGGCCCCGGTCCGACACCGAAAGGGCCACGTGCAGACCCTGCCTGCGGACGCTCACGGCGATGGAGGACGGCTCTCCCGAGTGCCGGGCCGCGTTGGAGAGCAGATTGTTCAGCACCTGGGCCACCCGCCGCCGGTCCGCCAGCACTAGGGGCAGGTCCGGCGCCAGATCGATGTCCAGGTTGTGTCTGCCGCCGGTCCTGTGGAAGGTGTTGCGGGCCTCCTCCACCAGGGATGACACCTCCGAAGGCTCCGGGGATACCGACAACGCGCCCGTCTCGATGCGGGCCACGTCCAGCAGGTTGTTGATCAGGCCCCGCATGTGCTCGGACTGCTCCATGATGATGCGATGGAACTGACGCATTTCCACCGGGTCGAGGGATGACTCCTCCTCCAGCAACGTGTTGGCCGAGCCCCGAATGGAGGTCAACGGCGTGCGGAGCTCGTGGCTCACCATCCCCAGGAACTCGGCCCGCAGACGTTCCATCTCCTCCAGGGGCGCCAGGTCCTGCAGGGTCACCACGAAGGACTCGATCTCCCCCTCCTCCGAGCGGATAGGCGTGGCGTTGACCAGGGCGGTGACGCTGCGCCCGCCGGGCAGCCCGATGGCGATCTCCTCGGCCCGCACCGTCTCCCCGGCGCCCAGGGCCTCGTAGACCGTCAGGTCCCCCAGGGACACCTCTCTCCCGTCGCCCCGGCGGAAGCTCAGGGTGCCCAGCAACTGCTCCCAGGACCCGCCCTCTTCCAACAGGCCGGCCAGGATTCTCCTGGCCTCGCGGTTCATGGACGCCAGACGGCGGTCCCTCACGTCGAAGACCACCACGCCCACGGGCGAGGTTTCCACCAGAGTCTCTAGGTCTGCCCGGGCCCGCCGCTCCTCCCGGTGCCGCCGGGCGTTGGCGATGACCAGGGCCGCCTGGGAGGCGAACATCACCAGGGTCTCCTCGTCCTCCCGGGTGAACTCCGGGCTGCCCTCCTCCCGCCCCGGGCAGATGTTGCCCACGCCCTGGCTCCCGTGGCGGATGGGAACCGTCAGGAAGGGGCCGATGGGCACCGGGGAAAAGTCGGGCAGCCCCAGGGCAGCGATGTCGGCGGGGTAATCCTGGAGGCGCAGAGGTCGGTCCAGGGCGCTCAGGTGCTGGTACACCAGCAGGCCCTCGGGCAGGAAGTCCTCCAGCCTCCGTCGCTCCTCATCGCTCAGGCCGGAGGTCACGAAGTCCAAGGGCCGTCCCGACCCGTCCAGGGTGGTCAGCACCCCGTAGCGGGAGGCGGTCAGGACACGGGCGCTGTCCACCACCTCTTGGAGCACGGTGTCGAAGTCCAGGCTCTCGCTGATGCGCAGGCTGGCCGCACTGAGCCGGGACAGACGGTCCCGGCCATCCAGGTCATAACGGTCTCCATCGCTGAATTCCTGGGTCATCCTGCCTCCGGGAGCGCCCACCGGAACCGATTATACCCTGACCGCGAAGTTGACACAAAGAATGACACACAAGTTTTTGACTGAATTACACCTTATTGCTATATCAATTTCATGGGGAGTGACTAATATGTTTCCAGATTCTGCCCGCCGGGAGATGGGAGATACCAATTTGCATGTCTTCAGGCCGGATATAGAGAACCTTGCGGCCACCGGCCCGGCGTTCCTTATGCGCCGGGCTGGTGGCAACATACGCCTGTCAGCCCCCCCCCCCCCCGACCTTCCTACTGGCTGAACCGGGGTGGGTAATGCCACAGCACCGCCCCTTTACTCCAGTCCCACTGGTTCCGGTGGGAACTGACCAATCAACCACCATTCGCCGGGCATTACCCGCCCGGCGGAAGTTCGCCTTACCAGGCAACCTCAGCGCGCCGCTGGCTCACCGCAGCGGCGTCCTTTCTCGAACCGCTCCCTTTGAAGACACCGGCTGCGGGACGTTCCGACCCCGCGCCCTCGCGGGCGGAGACTTCCCCTTTTGCTCCACCGCCAAACCCGTCTGCGCCGCCGTCCGGCGCGTCAACACCCATAGAAGAGAGGCAACGCCATGACCAGACTGCTGCCGTCGCGCTACATCCTACTACCCGGGCTGGTTCTGACCGTCCTGGGTCTGTTGATCGTCCTGCTGGCCATGGGCTCGCCCGACCGGGCCTCCGCCCAGTCGGCGGCCCTGGTCTCCAACGTCGGCAAAGGGAACACCTGGACGGTCAGTCCTCGCAGCGACTATGCGCAGGAGTTCACGACGGGCAGCAACACCCTCGGCTACACCCTGACCAGCGTGGACATTCAACTGGCCTTTCCTTCTCCGCCCGGAACCAAGTCGGTGTTCAGCGTCGCCGTCCATGCCAGCAGCAGCGGCGAGCCGGGGAACCGGCTGGCCACGCTGACGGCCCCTCAAACCATCGCCACCGGCAACAACACGTTCACCCACACGGGCCTGGACCTGTCCGCCTCGACCAGTTACGTGGTCGTCGTCGACGGGGGCACGACCGGCACGGGCTCGATCCGGGGCACCGACTCCAACGACGAGGACAGCACGGCGGGCTGGATCATCACCAACGGCCACAAGAAGAAGACCAGCACCGGCACCACCTGGACTGATGACACCGGTGCCCTTCAGATACGCGTAAGCGGCGCCATCAAATATGCAGCGGTGCCCGGCCTGACCGCGAGCCCGGTCTCCGGCAGCTCTGACAAGCTCGACGTGTCGTGGAACGCGCCGACCGGCGTCACTTTCAGCAGATACAATATCCGGTGGAAGACCAGCGACCAGACGTACGACTCCCCGACTGGCTCGACAACTTTCGCTGCCCCAGCAACGAGCTATCAAATCACCGGCCTGACGGCCAACACCGAATATGGCGTCCAAATCAGGGCCATAAACCCTCCTTCTACCATCGCAGCCCAGTCCGAAACCACCGCCACCACCAATCCGCCGGCGGTGCCCGGTTTTACCGTCACCCCGGTCTCCGGCAGCACCGACAAGACAAGCTCGACGTGGATTGGGACGCGGTGACTAACTCTACCACCTACACTGTCCAGTGGAAGACCGGTGGCGGCTCGTACGGTGGCGACCGTGTAGTCGTTTCCGCGCCCGACACGAGCGCGCAGATCACCGGCCTGACGGCCAACACCGAGTATGACGTCCGAATCCGGGCCGAAATCATCGCCATAGGGGCTGAACCGACCCTGTTGGCCCAGTCCGAAACCACCGTCACCACGAATGCGACCGCGGTCGTGGGCCAGTCCCTGGTCTCCAACCTCACCGAGACGGTCTTCGGTGGTGTTCTCAATGCTGACCGTGCCCAGGAGTTCACGACGGGCAGCAACAGCGCCGGCTACACCCTGACCAGCGTCGATCTGAACCTGTCGTTCACGACGGGCGACAAGGTGCCGTTCACCGTCGCCGTCCACGCCAGCAGCAACGGCCAGCCGGGCAGCAAGATGGCCGATCTGACCGCGCCGGGGACCCTCACGACCGGCACCAACCGGTTCACCCACACGGGCCTGGCCCTGGAGCCCGCCACCGGCTACTTCGTGGTCGTTGACGCCACTGCCTCCAGTGGTGATGGCGAAATCAAACTCACCCAATCCAACGGAGAGACTGGCGCCCAGGGATGGAGCATTGCCAACGGGAGCAGTTGGCGGCTCTGGAACTCCACGGGCGCTCGGGTTAGCACCGATACCATGTCGATGCGCGTCAACGGCGTGGTCAAGCGCCAGTCCCTGGTCTCCAACCTCACCGAGACGTCCGGCTTGCCTGGGAGATTCGATAAGGACTACGCCCAGGAGTTCACCACGGGCGTCAACTGGACCGGCTACACGCTGACCAGCGTCGATATCGACATGGTGGTCCGAGCGGGCACCAGCCCGGTGTTCACCGTCGCCGTCCACGCCGACAACAACGGCCGGCCGGGCAGCAGGCTGGCCACGCTGACGGCGCCGGGGACCATCGCGACCGGGACGAACACGTTTACCCACGCGGGCCTGGACCTGGCCCCCGCCACCAGCTATTTCGTGGTCGTCGACGTCACCACTTCGAGCACCACCACCGCTGTTCGGACTACCTTGTCCGGCGGAGAGACCGGCGCAAAGGGTGCGAGCATCAACAACGTGGGCTTTGACCGGGACTGGAACTCCACGGGTGCGTGGGTTTCGTTAGTCAATTCGGTGATCAAGATGCAGGTCAACGGCATCGTCAAGCCGAAGCCCCCGGTGGGCGGATGGGATATTTTCGTCGCCAACATGAGCGCGACGATCGCCTCCACCGTCGCCCTGGGCACCTACGACATCATTCAGGAGTTCAAGACGGGCCTCCACCAGGACGGCTACACCCTGACCAGCATCTATCTGGACCTGGAGTTCACGGACCGCCCCCGGGCGCCCTTCACCGTCTCCGTCCACGAGAACACCTCGGGCCAGCCGGGCAAAAAGCTGGGCACCCTGGACAACCCCCATTGGGGGTACTACTGGAACGGGATATACGAGTGGACCCACCCCGGAATGAAGCTCGACATCGACTCGAACTACTTCGTGGTCATCGACTCCGGCGGAAGCGGCAACGGCGTGATCAGAATCACCAGCCAATTTGAGTCCGGCAACGCCAATCTGGACGGCGAAGCGGGGCAAATCCTCTACAACCAGTACAAGCGGCGGGGCAGGGACTCGACCGGCGACTACACCTTGGTGAACCAGCGGGCCATCAAGCTGTTCATCAAGGGCCTCATCAACGAAGGACCCGAGGACATGATCCTGACGGTCTCGCCCGACCGCGTGGATGAAGACGCCGGGCCGACCACGCTGACCTTCACCGCCAACATCGGCGCCCCCCACCCCCGCAACTACTACTTCCAAGTCAATCACAGCGCGGCCCTCGGGGAGGCATACGCGTGTTCGGGCCGGCCGAGCTACGACTGTCTCCCGGTGGCGCTGTCGCCGAGGGACTACCGGGGAGACGACAACTGGCGAGGGCCGACGGACTACGCGGTTCTCGGTCACTACATCGGCAACATGATACCGGCCGGGCAGACCAGCGTCACCTGGACCGAGACCTTCATTCCCTACGACGACAACGTTGAGGAGGGCGAGGAGTACATCTACTTCATCCCCGAGCACGGGAAGTTCCCCCTGTCCGGTTCACCCTCGCCAACAGCGAAGCGGCCTTCTCGCCGGATGAGCCGGAGTCCGACGGCCCGGCGGAGCTTACCGGCCTGACCCTGGCCCCGGTCCCGGGCGAGCCGACCCAGTTGGCCGTGTCCTGGGACCCGGTGGAGGGCGCGGCCAGGTACGACCTGCGCTGGAAGGACGGCTCCGCCGACTCGGTAGAGGCGACCACGAACAGCTACACGATCACGGGCCTGACCCCCGATACGAACTACACCGTCAACGTCGCCGCCGTCAGCGAGGACAACGCCGTGCTGGCGGAAGGGACGGCCACCGGCCCCTATTGGCCCGTCTCGGTCGCGCCGGTGACGGGCCGCACCGACGCCCTGTACGTGTCCTGGGAGGCCGTGGAGGGCGCCTTCCACTACTTCATCCGGGTGAACGGCGGGCAGGCCATCGAGGCCAGATCGCCCCGGACCAGCCTCCAGCTCACCGGGCTGGAGGCGGACACCGAGTACGCCATTGCGCTGGAAGCGGTGTCGGCCATGCGGGACGGGTTCGAGACCCTGGCCGAGCGGGATGTGAAGGCCAGCACCGGCGCCCCTCAGTCGCCCGAGCCCGGAGCGCTGTTGGGGCTGACCGTCCACCCCGTCGGGGGAGAGACAACCAGGCTCGCCGTCTCCTGGCAGGCCGTGCCCGACGCCGACAAATACGTAGTCAAGTGGAAGACCGGCTCGGACAGCTACAACAGCGGTGCGGAGACGACGAGCGCCAGCCACACCATCACCGGACTTGCAGCAGGCGCCTCCTACACGGTGCAGGTGACGGCCGTCGATACGGACGCCGACCCCGACGCTGAGCTGGCTGTGGGTGAAGCCTCCGGCGCCACCCTGGCCGCGATGGGCGCGGTCCGCGTCGCGGCGGTCGAGGGCAGCAGCGACATCCTGGAGGTGTCCTGGCCGGCCGTGTCGGGCGCGACTGGCTACGTGGTGGAGTGGAAGCAGGCGGGCGGCGCCTACGGCTCCTTCGCGAGGTCGGAAACGGCGGCCACCAGCGGGCGGATCACCTCCCTGGAGCCGCGGACGGCCTACACCGTGCGCGTCACCGCCCGCCACACGATCGGCGGAGTAGAAGCCGACGGAGACTCCGCCGAGGGCACCGCCACCACCAACGCGCCGCCTGCCAACACTCCGGCCTCCGGCGCGCCCACCATCAGCGGCACGGCCCAGGTGGGAGAAACGCTGACGGCGGACACGTCGGGCATCAGCGACGCCGACGGGCTGACCAACGCCAGCTTCAGCTACCAGTGGCTGGCCGACGGGTCGGACATATCCGGGGCCACGAGTGCCAGCTATGCCCCGGTGGCCGGTGACGTGGGCAAGGCCATCAGCGTGCGGGTGTCCTTCACCGACGACGCCGGCAACGCCGAGTCCCTGACCAGCGCCGCCACGACGGCGGTAGCGGCGGCGGCCAACACTCCGGCCAGCGGAGCGCCCACCATCAGCGGCACGGTCCAGGTGGGAGAGACGCTCACGGCGGACACGTCGGGCATCAGCGACGCCGAGGGGCTGGACAACACCAGCTTCGCCTACCAGTGGCTGGCCGACGGCTCGGACATATCGGGAGCCACGGGCTCCAGCTACACGCCAGTCGCTGCCGACGTGGGCAAGGCCATTAAGGTAACGGTGTCCTTCACCGACGACGCCGGCAACGCCGAGTCCCTGACCAGCGCCGCCACGGCGGCGGTGGTGGCGGAGGACCAGCAGGATTCAACCCCCGCCGTCACCTTCGTCATCTACTACGACCCCAATGCCGGGGCCGCTGCGGTGGACCGCTACAACCAGGCGGTCAAGCTGCTGAAAGACGCCGGCATCTCGTACAGCGAGGTCATCGGCGACGTCCAGGACGACGTTGACCGGCTGGCCAGGGTGACCAATTCGATCATACCCCGCTTCTTCCTCGGCGACCCCACGGAGGAAGGCTGGGTCTCAGAGGTGAAAGTGAACAACGGCGGCCTGCGATGGCTCAAACAGAAGGTCGCCGAGCTGAGTGGGGAGTAATGGAAATGGAGGAGCATCATGAGCAAGCCACGCCTATTGCGCATCACCCTGCCAGGGACGGTCCTCATCGCCCTGGGCCTCCTGATTGCTCTGCTGGCCGCCGGCTCGCCTGACCGCGCCTCCGCCCAGGCGGAATCAAGTACCGAAGTGCTGGTCAGCAATACGGGAAAACCCGTCTCTGGCCACCGCGTGCCCAACGACGTTATTACATATGCTCAAGCGTTCGACACGGGATCGAATGCGAACGGATACGAGCTGGATAGCGTAGTTCTGGCTTTCGCATCCGCGCCGGCTGTCAATGCCACATTGCGGGTGACGGTTCAGGAGGAGAGTTCAACTACTGCAGATACACCGAGCGGGACCGCCCTGTACACGCTTCCCAACCCGGGGACGATTTCTACGGGACTGAACGAATTCGCCGCGCCGGCGGACGCCGAATTGTCCGCGAACACGACCTATTTCGTGGTCGCTGAGTACAATTCGAGGACGGGCGGTCCGGGGTGGCGGAGGGTCCTCCTCAGGGACGGCCTGGACTCGGGCGCCGCCGCCGGCTGGAACATTGACGCCAACTACTTGCTGAAAGTCAGTTCCGGGAACTGGGGGACTGACTCGGCCACCCGGGCATTCCAGATACAGGTGAAGGGCGCCGCCAAGACCGGCTCCGACTCCTCGCCGAGCTTCGGGGCCATGGCGTCCATACCGGACATGGCGTTCGCGGTCAACAAGCCCAACACTTCGGGGTTCCTTCCGTTGGCGACCGGCGGCGACGCCCCGCTGACCTACTCCGTCAAGGAGGCCCTGCCGGCCGGGCTGAGCTACAGTTCCACCTCAGGGGCGATCACGGGCACGCCGAGCGCGACGGCGGCGGCCGCGACCTACACCTTCGTGGCCACCGACAGCAACGGCGACACGGCCGAGCTGACCTTCTCCCTCGCCGTGACGGCGAACTCCACGCCGAGCTTCGGCATGAGCACCGTGGCCAACCAGGTCCTGACCAAGGATGCCGCCATGACGCCGGTGGCGCTGCCCGCCGCGACGGGCGGCAACGCACCGCTGCGTCACTCCTTCAGTCCGACGCTGCCGGCCGGCCTGTCGTTCGAGAAGTCGGGCGACACGTACAGGCTGAAGGGCACGCCAACCACGCCGCAGGACGCGACAAGCTACACCTGGCAGGCCGACGACAGCGACAACGAATTCGCCGCGGTGAGCTTCACCATCACGGTGATGCCCAACGCGGCGCCGAGCTTCGGCGCGGAGACCATCGCCAACCAGACCTACATCCAGCACCGGAAGATTACGGACCTCACGCTGCCGGCGGCGACCGGTGGCGACGGCGCGCTGACCTACACCCTGACGGGGCCGAACGGCGCGGCTTTGCCGGCGGGTCTGAGCTTCGACGCGGCGACGCGCAAGCTGACCGGCACGCCGACCGCCTCGCAGGCGGCGACGACCTACACCTACACGGTCACCGACAGCGACACGGCGAACCCGGATTCGGCGACCCTCACCTTCACCATCACGGTGACCGCCAACGCGGTGCCGAGCTTCGGGGCCATGGCGTCCATACCGGACATGGCGTTCGCGGTCAACAGGGGCAGCTTTTCGACGGACCTTCCGCGGGCGACCGGCGGCGACACCCCGCTGACCTACTCCGTCAAGGAGACCCTGCCGGCCGGGCTGAGCTACAGTTTAGGGACGATCATGGGCACGCCGAGCGCAACGGCGGCGGCCGCGACCTACACCTTCGTGGCCACCGACAGCGACGGCGACACGGCTGAGCTGACCTTCTCCCTCGCCGTGACGGCGAACTCCACACCGAGCTTCGGCATGAGCGCCGTGGCCAACCAGGTCCTGACCAAGGATGCCGCCATGACGCCGGTGGCGCTGCCCGCCGCGACGGGCGGCAACGCGCCGCTGCGTTACTCCTTCCATCCGACGCTGCCGGCCGGCCTGTCGTTCGAGAAGTCGGGCGACACGTACAGGCTGAAGGGCACGCCGACCGCGCGGCAGGACGCGACAAGCTACACCTGGCGGGCCGACGACAGCGACTACGAATTCGCTGCGGTGAACTTCACCATCACCATCGTCCAGGGCGCCGCGCCGTCATTCGGCGCGAACACGATTTCGAACCAGTCGTACACGCAGAACACTCCGATCTCGGACCTCACACTGCCCACGGCGACCGGCGGCGACGGCACGCTGAGCTACGCGCTGGTGGGGACCCTGCCGGCGGGCCTGGAGTTCAACTCGACGACGCGCAAGATCACCGGCACGCCGACGGCGACGCAGGCGGCCACGACCTACACCTGGAGCGTGACCGACAACGACGGCGACAAGGCCGAGCTGACCTTCACCATCACGGTGTCGGCGACGTCGGCCATGGACACCAAACCGCAGTGGGTGTTTGACGGAACGTTCACGGTGCTGGACCTCGTACAGGAGTACGCCGTCGGCGCGGCGGTAGACCTGACCCTCCCCCGCGCCACGGGCGACGGGCCAATGACCTACAGCCTGACGCCCGAGGCGGGAGCGACGCTGCCCGCCGGGCTGAACTTCTACGCGCCGACGCGCAGGCTGACCGGTGTCCCGACGACGGCGCAGCCCCTGACCGGCTACACCTACATGGTGTCCGACGCCGACGGCGACACGGCCAAATTCGACCTCGCCATCTCCGTCGCGGTCAGTCCCGGCGCCAGGCAGCACCCGCTCATCGACGACATCATGATCGTGAGCTGGACCCGCTCGACGGACACCGGGGTCACCGGCTACTTGGTCCAGTGGAAGAGCGGCGACCAGCAGTACAGCACCACGGAGCGCAGCCACACGGCTGGGCCTACCGACTCTTCGTCCGAGATCAGCGATCTCCCCCTGGGCGTGTACACCGTCAAGGTGACGCAGCAGGGCGGCGCGGGAGACGGCAACTCCGTCGAATACACCGTGACCCTGCACGGCTGGCCCGGCGTCGTGTACGTGGACCCGGTGGCCGGCAACGCCCGCGCCGTCGACGTGGAGTGGGAGACGGTGAGCACCGCGGCGGGCTACGTGATCGAGTGGAAGCTCGCGTCCGCGGATTCCTACCCGCAGGCCAACCGGGCCTCGGTGACCGCCGGGAGCCTGAACTACCGGACCGCCACCGACGGGTACACCGGCGAGACGGTCCAGTACCCGACCCATCGGGTGACCGGCCTGCAGCCCAACACGGAGTACGAAGCCAGGGTCACCGTCTACACGGCGGCCGGCTCCGCGACCAGTCCCGACGGCCTCTCCCACGAGAACTCCGGCACGACCCACGCGGAGATCACCGGGCTGACGGCGGTCGCCGTCGACGGCCAGCCCACCCAGCTGACGGTGTCGTGGAACACGCCGCCGGACAGCAAGGTGCGCGGGTTCGAGGCCAGCGGCTACTTGCTCCAGTGGAAGACCGGCTCCGACGACTATAACGACGGCACCTCGCTCTCCCCCCGCACCAGCACCACCATCACCGGCCTTACGGCGGGCACAGCGTACACCGTCAGGCTCACCGTGAAGGGCACGTTGTTCGGCGCAACCGCAGACGGCGATTCGGCCGAGGCCAGCGGCACGACCAGTGCGGCCACCGGCACCGGGCAATCCCAGGGCGCGAGCTCGGCGCCGCCAGGCGAGCAGTCAGGTGAGGGCAGTGATTCGGACGAGCAGCAGTCGGACTCGACCCCCGCCATCTCCTTCGTCATCTACTACGACCCGGACGCCGGAGACGCTGCGGCGGACCGCTACAACGAGGCTGTCGCGCTGCTCGACGACGCCGGGATCGCCTACAGCGAGGTCAGGGGCGACGTCCGGGACGACGTTGACCGCCTGGCCGGGGTGACCGACTCGATCATACCCAGGTTCTTCCTCAGCGACCCCACGGAGGAAGGCTGGGTTTCCAAGCCCAAAGTGAACAACGGCGGCCTGCGCTGGCTCAAACAGAAGGTCGCCGAGCTGAGCGGAGACTAGCGTGGCAGGGAGGGGCGACAAAGGTAAGGGAGGCCCCCGGACTCGGGGGCCTTTCGCCGTCGCCCCTTCACCGTCGCCAGTCCCGTCTATGACGTCCGCCGGACCAACATTCCCAATAGAGGTAAATTCATGACCGCATTGCGCCCGTCGAGATTCATCCTGCACCGGGGAGTCCTCATCGCCCTCGTGGCCCTCCTGGTCGCCCTGTCATCCTCAGTGCTGGGGCCGGGCCCCGCACCGGTCCAGGCTCAAACGGTATCAAATGCGCTGCTCAGCAACCTGGATGAAACCCGTGATACTTTCACCCGGGCTTTTGCTTCACACGACGTGGCTCACCAGTTCACCACCGGACTCAATGAAACCGGTTACCTGGTATCCAGCGCATCCCTCCACCTGAACAGACAAGCCGATTTTGGGCAAATGAAAATCAGCATTCGGACCGTGCAGGCGGACCAGGCGGACCATTTCCCGACGGAGACCGTCCTGGCTGAAACGGCGAGCATTACCTCGTTTGACGAAGGTCTCAATACATTCACTTTCACAACTCCGGCATATCTGGAGCCCAATACCCGCTACGCCCTGGTGGTGGATGACCTCACCACCAATACCCTGTTGAGAAACCGTGGTCGTATCCGGTATTCCAGCACAACGAATGACACCAGTTCATTCGGTTGGGACGGCGTTACATCTTACTGGAGGGCTCACGACGCTACGGGTGTTGCGAGCTGGACTACGGAACTCCGCCGACATGTCGCTTACCGGTTGGACGGAGTCGCTCTTACCACGAGCAGCCCGAAGGTGAACATAAATCGCGACAGCGCCAGGGATATCGACGTGACCGGCGCGGCGGAGTTTGGAGCCACATCGATATGGTCCGACGGCACGACCCTGTGGGTGGTACCGAGAACACTGACTGCTCCGACCAAAGTGCTCGCGTACACGGTCGCAACCAAGCAGCGGGATGACGACAAGGATATTGATCTGGTGAGTTCGCAGAATTCTAATCCTGGCCCCATCTGGTCCGACGGGGAGATTATGTGGGTGCTGGATAGGGACGACTGGATTCTGTATGCCTATACCCTTGCCGCCAACACGTACGCTCCGACGCGAAACATCACGCTACAGCCGTCATCGAAACAGCGTACCCCCCGCGGCGTCTATTTTGATCAAAGTACGATATGGGTCTCAGGCCACGCCGCCGGCGTGATTGAGTCCTTCAACCTCGATGGAACTCCGGCGGAGCGAGACATACCGTTGCAGGGGGGGAACCAGTCCGCATCGGGGATAAGCGGCTATCTCGGCATACTGTATGTCGTGGACGGAGGCCATCGGGAGATATTCACATACGATCTGGAGAACAGGTTTCTCAGCCCCTACCACGCAACAGTCAAGGCCCAGCTGGCTCTCGGCGAAAACACCCAAGGCCTCTGGGTGGGGGCGAACGGCGCATTCACAACCCAATCACTCGCGGGGAGCATCAAGGGTTACAGCACCAGAGGATTCTACTACGCCAAGCATGCCGACATAAGCAAGCCGTCCGGCAGTGATCTCAGGGGCCTCTGGTCTGATGGTTCGCTGATATACGTCGCGAATAACGCCGGCAACAACGTGCTCGTGTACGACACAGATGCGGGCAAATGGGATGGCAACAAGGCGATAACCACGCTGACTGGTCCGCTTGACGTCTGGTCGGATGGGACCACGTTGTGGGTAGTCAACGGAAAAGCGCTCGCCGGCGTATACGCCTACAACCCGACCACAAGAAAGGCTGATTCCAGCAAGGACTACCCTGATTTACTCTATAGCAATCAGGTGTACAACCCCGAAGGTTTCGCGTCGGACGGGACGAAAACGTACTTCGTGGCGTTCCTTAGCGCGAGTAATGATGCAGACCTGGTCGAATACGGCGATCCGGACATGGAGCCCCTGGGTAAAACCGACATTCACAGCACGCTTGGCAGCAATACGGCCAATTCGGTGTGGCATTACGATGGCGTAACGTACGTCATCACCGACACGAAGGCATTCGCTTACGACGGAATTACCAGGAACGCCAGTAAGGACATCACCTTTAGCTCAGATTATGGCATTCCATCACTGACTTCGGTCAAGGGAATGTGGCAAAACGAAGACGCAACGTATCTGTCCACCAACCGGGGCATACTTGTCTTCCATTACACGTTGCACGACTTTGAACCTGCCGAAGCGGTCAGGATACCGCCCCCGGCGGTCCTGCCGTGCGTGGTTACCCCCATCGATCCCAGCGGGTACGGCTCGCACACGAACGACCTCACCGACAACTGCGAGTCGTTCTTCCGGGACCGGCCGGCCTACGCCCATCACTTCAGCTTCAGCATAACCGGCGAGCACCGCCAGACCGTGGCTTTCACCTTGGAGTCGGACGACTTCGACGCCTTCCTCTACATTGCCGAGGGCACGAGCCCGGACAACGCCGCCGACTTCGACCAGAACGACGACCAGCGCCACCCCTGCAGCGAGAACTCCCGGCTGGTGAAGGAGCTGGACCCCGGCGACTACATCCTGGAGGTAACCACCTACCACGCGCGCGACACGGGGAGGTACGTCCTGGCCTACGGGCCGCCGGGGCTGCCCCCCGCTAAGGTGCGCGTGCCGCCGGAGGGCTGTGACTTCCCCCCGCCGCCGGAACCCGCCGGGCCGGTGACGGTGACCGTCTCAGCGGTCCCCGGCAACGTATTCGCGCTGGACGTGTCCTGGAATGAGGTGGAGGACGCCTGGGGCTACGTCGTGGAGTGGAAGGCGGACGGACAGGAGTACAGCGAATCGGAGCGCAGGCACAGCACGGGCGACTACAGCGGAAGCGTCACCTCCTACCGGATCCGAGAGTTGTATCCCGGCACGACTTACATGGTGAGGGTCACCGCCCGGCATTACGGCGGCGATTCCGTAAGCGAAGCCCGGGGCACGACCCTCGCGCTGCCGTCGGCCGGGTTGAGCGGGTTGACCGTTGTCCCGATAACGAGCAGCGACCCCGCGCTGGACGTGTCCTGGCCGCCGGTGACCGGAGCGGCGCGCTACGTTGTGCAATGGAAGTCGGAGGGGCAGGACTACAGCGACACGGAGCGCACCCACACCACCACGGACACCTCCTACCGGATCGAGGGGCTGATCCCCGGCACGTCCTACGACGTGAGGGTGACCGTCCAGCTGACCGCAGAAGCCTCCGCAACGACCAACGGATCGCCGTCCACGGAGCCGACGCCCACGCCGGAACCAGTACCGCCAGCTACGATCCAGGGATTCGGGTTCACGGCAAGGCCCGTGTACACCGGCGGGGACACCTACAGCATCTACATGGAGTGGGACCCCGTAGGAGGCGCGGACAGCTATGAGGTCACGTGGACCGATGGTCCTGACGGTGAGGGCAACAGGCGCACCTACCGGTCGACGGTCAGGGGCAAGACCTGGAACATCGTCCAGAGCACCGACCCCAGCCCTCCCCGGTTGGGCCTGACCTACGACATTAAGATCGAGGCGAAAGGACCGTCGGGCGCCGTCCTGGCCGAGGACTCGGCCCAGGTCCACCTCCCCGTGGGCGCACCGTTCGTCGAGGGGGTTGAGGTTGTTACCAATCCCGCCGACCCGACCACCGTCAGGGTGGTCTGGCAGAGCGTGCCCGGCGCCACCGGCTACCGGATCGAGGGCAAGGAAGGCACGGACCCGTGGCCGTGGAGCCCGTTCGTCAGCTTCCCAGAGGGAATGAGAATAAATGAAGGCAGGGGACGCCACGCCGGTTCGCTGCTGTCCATCAAGCCCGACACGAGGTACACCGTCCGGGTGACGGCGCTGCAGGGCGAGACGGAGCTGGCCATCGGCGAGGCCGTGGGCAGGACCCGCGTGGTGTTCGGCGGCGTCTCGGCCCAGCCGGTGACGGGCCACGGCGACCAGCTGGAGGTGTCCTGGTCGGCGCTGGATGGCGACTACGTCTACTACGTGTATTACAAGAGGACCGGCTCCGGCGACGCGGAGACCCGCGTCACCAACAGGGGCGTATCGCCCGTCGTGATAACCGGTCTCACGCCCGGCACGCAATATACGATAAGGGTGGCAGCTGAATGGGTCAGAACGCGTAATCCCAATACGGGCATGCTTACTCTTGTCAGCGCCGGTGAGGCCACGGTCACGGGCACGCCCGGCTCGACGAGCGGAGAACCCGGCGGCCAGGAACCCCCTGTGGGAACTGCGGAGCTGACCGTCCTGGCCATGCCCCCCGCGTCGGACGAACCCACCCAACTGGACGTGTTCTGGGACTGGGTGGAAACCGCGGCCAAGTACCACGTCCGCTGGAAGACCGGCTCCGGCGGCTACGGCGACGCCCAGCAGGCCACCACCAACAGCTACACCATCACGGGGCTGACGGCGGGCACGAGCTACACCGTCCAGGTCAGCGCCCTGGACGGGGACAACACCCTGCTGGCGGAGGGGGAAGCCGACGGGACCACGGCGCCTCGCACCAGCGAGGCTGGGGATGAAACCCCCAACGTCCTGTTCGTCATCTACCACGACCGGGACGCCGGTGATGAGGCGGTGGACCGCTACAACCAGGCTATCGCGCTGCTCGACGAGGCCGGCATCCTGTACAACCAGGTCTTTGGCGACCTCCAGGACAAGGTTGACCAGTTGGCCGGGGTGACCGGCTCGGTCCTGCCGCGCTTCTTCTACGGCGACCCCACCGCTGAGGATTGGGTGTCCGAGCCGGGCGAGAACAACGGGGGCCTGCGCTGGCTGAAGGAGAAGGTGACCGAACTCAGCAGCGGCTGACCCCTGCCGGAAATAGCGCCAAGAGATGAGGACGGCCCACGTGCAGGGGCCGTCCTCGGCTTTGTTTGCCTCCCGCCGCCACCCGATGCGGGACATAGCGGGACGTCGGCCCCCGGCCGGAACTGGGGCCAATAGAAGAGGCTTTCAGGCAGGCTCAGGGTGTGAGGGCAATCATCGCTGACTAACCAGCCGACACGGAGGCGACCGCCCGCGGGCGTCATCCTGCCTCCGGGAGCGCCCAACCGGAACCTATTATACCCTCACCGGCTAATTGACACAAAGAATGACACTCATATTTGAGATGTAATTACACGTTATTGCTATATCAATTTCATGGGGATTGACTAATATATTTTCAGATTCTGCCCGCCGGGAGAGGGGAGATATAGGCTTGGCTGCCTTCAGGCCGGAAATAAGGCCGTTTGCCGTAACTGTCGCAGCACACCCATGTCAGCCACCCCTGACCTTAGTCGCAAGTCGCAGCTAGAACGGGGTGAGTAATGAGACAGCACTGCCCCTTCACTCTGGCCCCTCCGGTTCCGGCGGGACCTGACCTACCCGCCACCACTCGCCGGGCGTTCCCCGCCCGGTGGAGTCCCGCTTTACGAGGCACCCTGACTGCGCCGTTGGCTGACCGCAACGGCGCTTTTTCTCAGCCCGCTTCTTTGAAGACACCGGCTGCGGGACGCTCCGCCGCCGCGCCCTTGAGGACGAAGACTCTCCCACGACCCCAGCCAAGGCCAACCCCGTCCGCGCCGCCGTCCGGCGCGTCCATACCCAATAGAAGAGAGGCAATGCAATGACCAGACTGCTTCCGTCGCGCTACATCCTGCACCGGGGCGTCCTCATCGCCCTGGGTCTCCTGATCGTTCTGCTGGCCGTGGGCTCGCCGGACCGGGCCTCCGCCCAGTCGGCGGCCCTGGTCTCCAACATCGGCGAGACGACCGCGGCCAATGCGGACTTCAGGACTGAGAAGTATGCCCAGGAGTTCACGACGGGCAGCAGCATCTTGGGCTATACCCTGACCAGCGTCGATCTGGACATGGCCTTCACGCAGAGCAACAGGGCAACGTTCTCCGTGGCCGTCCACGCCAGCAGCAACGGCCAGCCCGGCAACAGACT
This sequence comes from Dehalococcoidia bacterium, assembly GCA_965204805.1. Lineage (GTDB taxonomy): Bacteria > Chloroflexota > Dehalococcoidia > Lucifugimonadales > UBA3495 > VXOI01. The sequence goes on along the minus strand of OZ242013.1, from coordinate 4,601,669 downwards.
GGCCACGCTGACCGCGCCGGGGACCCTCGCCACCGGCGTAAACACGTTCACCCACACGGGCCTGGACCTGGCCCCCTCCACCAGCTACTTCGTGGTCTTCGACGTCACTTCCACAGGTACGGGGAGCGGTATCGACGTTACCCTCTCCGACGCCGAGTCCGGCGCGTCGGGTTGGAGCATCAACAACGTGGCCCATGGCCGGGCCTGGAACTCCACGGGCGCGTGGTCGACGGCCACAACTGCCCTGAAGATCGGCATCAACGGCGTCGCCAAGGGTATAGGGGTGCTGGTCACCAACTTCGACCGCGTGCAGAATTTCTGGGGCACCCTGAGATTTGACTATGCCCAGAGGTTCACCACGGGGAGCAACCCGACCGGCTATACCCTGACCAGCGTCGACCTGAACATAGCCCACGCCGGAACCGTCAGGTCGACGGTCGCCGTCGCCATCTACACCGCCAACGGCAACCAGCTGGGCACCAAGGTGGGCGATCTGACCGCGCCCCAGGCCATCGTTAGCGGCAGGAACACGTTCACCCACTCGGGCCTGGACCTGGCCGCCCCACCAGTTACATGGTGTTCATCGACGCCTCCAACCGCAGCGATGACCGGCTCCTGGGCACTGCCGACACTGGCGAGTCCGGCGCGCCCGGTTGGAGCATCAACAACAATATCTCTCGGCGGGCCTGGGACTCCACGGGCACATTTACGCATCTCTCCACCACCAGGCACATAGAGGTGAAGGGCCTCGTCAAGCCGATCCCCTTGCCGCAACCGGACACCCCGCCCTGTGCGCCGGCGCCCATCGAGTTCGGCAAGTACGACGACGAGCTCACCAGCGCGTGCCCGGCCATATTCCCGCCTCGCTACGTCTCGGCCTACGCCCGGCACGCCAGCTTCAGCGTCACCGGCCAGCATCGCCAGGACGTGGTGTTCACCTTGGAGTCGGACGACTTCGACGCCCAGCTCTACCTGGCCGAGGGCAACAGCCCGGGCAGCGCCGTCAGGATCGACGAGAACGACGACCAGCGCAACCCGTTCAGCCTGAACTCGCGGCTGGTGCGGACCCTGGACCCCGGCAACTACATCCTGGAGATCACCAGCGCCTACCCGCTCAAGACGGGCAGCTTCACCCTGCGCTTCGGGAACTATACGAGCCATCCCGTGCCGCCCGCGAAGGTGCGTCTGGCCGACCCGCCCAAGGTCGGGCAACCGGGACCTCCTCCGCCGGAGCCGGACCCGGCCCCCGGGGGGTTCTGACCGTGAGTGTCGCCCCGGTGGACGGCAGCACGACCGAGCTGGACGTGTCCTGGCCCTCCGTGCGCTGGACTCGTCACTACCGGATAGAGTGGCGGGCGGAGGGACAGGAGTCCGGTTGGACGACCACGACGAAGACCAGCCACCGGATCGGAGGTCTGGCCCCCGGCACGACCTACACGGTGAAGGTCACCCCTGTGCGAAGCAGCTGGCGTCCCAGCATCACCGGCGAGGCCCAGGGCACGACGAATGGCACGCCGCCGGAGCCGCCGCCACCGGCGGATTCGGAGTCCCTGCCCGCGCCCACCGGGCTAGTGGCGACCCCCGGCTTCGTCGACGACGGCAGGATGACGATCGGGTTGCTGTGGAATCCGGTGCCGAGCGCCGACTTCTACCGGGTCAGGTTGACCGACGGGAGCGGCGGCGAGTACGAGACGAGGCTGTCGCATGGCTCGGCCATGAAGATCTATGAACCTGCCGCCAGCATTCTGCGGCCCGCCACGACATACACCGTCGAGGTCTCGGCCCACCGCCGCGAGGCGGACCCCAACGCAGGGGTGAACAAGGCGACGGCCCAGGTCACCACCCTGAGCCGTCCCACCGGGCTCGCCGTGACCCCCGTGGCCGGCGACGCCGGGGCCCTGGACGTGTCCTGGGACCCGTTCTCCGGCGCAACGGGCTACTGCCTGGACTGGCGGACGCCGCCGGGCATCGGCAGCTACGGGACCACTCAGTCCCTGACCAGCCAGACCACGACGTACCAGATCAGCGGCCTGGTTGCCAGCACCGAGTACGAGGTCCGGCTGGGCTTCCAGAAGTCGGGCTCCGGCTGCACCGATAACCCCGCCGCCAAGGCGCGCGGGACCACCTCTGAGTTGACGGTCCAGAGGGTCGGGGGAGTCACGGCGGAAAACCATCCCCTCCACGTAACCGAACTCCGGTTGAACTGGCAGGCCGTGCCCGGCACCACCGCCTACCGGGTCGAGTACAAGGCGGGCACGGACCCGTCGGAGCCGTTCGTCCTGTTCAGGGACTCCACGCCTCCGCTACAGGTCGGCCATTTCTTCCGGTTGATGGGCCTGGAGGCTGACACCGAGTACACCGTCCAGGTGACGGCGCTGGGGAGCGGCGGGAGTCTTGGCTCCGGCCAAGCCGTGGGCACGACCCGCGCGGTGTTCGACGGCGTCCAGGCCAGTCCTGTGGTGAACCATGGCGACGGCCTTATCGTGTCCTGGCCGGCCCTTGAGCCGAGCACAGGCTATTACCACTACACCGTGAGGTACCGGAAGGATGGCACGGCATCCTGGGTCACAGCCAAGGCCGGTGCGGCCTCACCCTTTCGGATAACCGGTCTCACCCCCAACGCGAACTACGCGGTAAGGGTCGCAGTAGCCTGGTACATTAGAGGTAACACTCTCGGCGGGGACGCTGGTGAGGACACGGTTATCGCCACCACTTCGGAGCTGGCCATAGGGGGAGTCGAGGCCAGGACCGACCACACGAACCAGAACCAACTCCGGGTGTTCTGGGAGGATGATTCCCGCGCCGACCACTACCGGGTTGAGTACAAGAAGGGGAGCATAGGCCTGTACCACATCCCGTACACGGTGTCCCAGACTATCAGCCGCGCCAATCTCACGATAGGCATACCAAGCTTCAAGGCCACCGCTACAGTAACTGGACTGGAGGCCGATACGTTGTACACCGTCCAGGTGGTGGCGATAGAGGGCGCCACGGACGGCCTGGAGATGGGCTCGGGCCGGGCGACGGGCAAGACCCGCGGTCCCTTCGGCCCCGTCACCGTCCAGCCCATCCAGGGCGAAGCCGACAAGCTGGACGTGTGGTGGACCGCCATCCCCAGGGACGACATCTCCTACGTCGTGGAGTACCGGACGTGGTTGACCCCCGACGGCACCGGCCCGAACACCGGCGCCTTCACCGCAGTCACCAGGACCGACCCCAAGGCGGCATACGAGCGGATCACCGGGCTGGAGGAGGACACCATCTACACCGTGCGGGTCACGGCCCGCCACCAGAACAATGACATCGGCCAGGCTTCGGGCAGCGGCACACCCGGCACGGCGACCGAATCTACACCCACGAAACCCCTCCCGACGACGCTGACCCTGGCCGTGGAGCCCGTCACCGGGGAGAACACCCAGCTGGCGGCGTCCTGGAACGGGGTGGAGGGCGCAACCAAGTACAGCGTCAGCTGGAAGGAAAGCGGCGTCGGCAACCCGTGGAGCGAGGCCGTGGAGACCACCGGGACCAGCTACACCATAACGGGCCTGAAGGCCGGCACGAACTACGTCGTCTACGTCGCGGCAACCGGCGCGGACGGCTACTTGAAGGCCGATGACAGCCACGACGCCACCACCACCGGCGGCACGCTGACCGGGCTGAGCGTTTCAGCGCCCGCCACGAACGCTCACACACGGTTGGTGGTGTCCTGGACCTGGACTCCCCCGGCGGGGATCACCACCCGGTACAACGTCCGCTGGAAGACCGCCACCGGCAACTACAGCATTTCCGGCCCCGGGGATGAGGGACGGGTGGAGCCGCCGAGCAGGCCGCCGAACCTGACAAGGAGCCCCCACACCATCACGGGCCTGACGGCGGACACGGCCTACACCATCCACGTCTTCGCCTATAACACGGCAACGGATGAGATCCTTGCGGCGGGCGCAGTCGTCGGAACCACGGCGGCGCCGCCGCAGACCGGCGAGGCCGTCCAACCCGATCCCTCGCAGGACCAGGACCCCGTGGGAACGGCGACGCTGACCGGCCTGACCGTTGCCTCCGTCTCGGGCCAGCCCACCCAGCTGGCCGTGTCCTGGGGGGCGGTGCAGGGCGCGGCGCGGTACGACGTGCGCTGGAAGACCGGCGCCGGGGACTACGGCGACGCCCAGCAGGCCACCACGAACAGCTACACCATCACGGGCCTGTCGGCGAACACCAGCTACACCGTCAACGTCGCCGCCCTGGACGGGGACAACACACTGCTGGCGGAGGCCACGGCCAACGGCGCCACGGAGCCGCAAACCGGCCAGTCCACCGACCCGAATGAAGGTGAAGGTACGGACGAGCAGCAATCGGCTGCGGCTCCGGATGTCTCCTTCGTCATCTACTACGACCCAGACGCCGGGGACGCCGCGGTGGACCGATACAACCAGGCGGTCAAGCTGCTGAAGGACGCCGGTATTTCCTACAGCGAGGTCATCGGCGATGTGCAGGAGGACGTGGACGGGCTGGCCGGGGTGACCGGCTCGGTGCTGCCCCGGTTCTTCCTGGGGGACCCCACTGAGGAAGGGTGGACATCCAAGCCGCGCGAGAACAACGGGGGCCTCCGCTGGCTGAAGGAGAAGGTGGCCGAACTGAGCGGCGGCTGACCAACGCTGACGGAGATAGGACCAAGGGATGAGGACGGCTCCCGCACGCGGGAGCCGTCTCAGCTTTGGTTGCCGGCCGCCGTCACCCGATGCCGGATATGGCGGTACATCGGCCCACCGGTCGGGACTGAGGCGACCGCCCAAGCGCGTCATCCTACCTGCGGGAGCCCAAACCGGAACCCATTATACCCTAGAGCCGGTTGACACAAAGATTGACACGCAAAATGAAAGAGTGATTACACGATATTGCTATATCAATTTCATGGGGAGTGTCTAATATATTCTCAGATTCTGCCCACCGGGAGAGTTGGCTGTATTAACTTGGCTGTCTTCAGGCCGGAAACAGGGCCGTTTGCCGTAATCGCCACCGCCTCGGGGCGCGCCGGTTGCATTTCAGCATACCCCTGTCAGCCCCCCCTCGTTCCGGCTAGAACAGGGTGTGTAATGACAGAGCACTTCACTCTCACTCCGGACCCTCCGGTTCCGGTGGGAACCGGCCCATCAACCAGCATTCGCCGGCGTTCCCCGCCCGGTGGAAACCCGCCTCACCGGATAATCCCGCCGCGCCGTCAGTTTACCGCGCGGCGTTCTCTTTTCAGCGCGCTCCGTCCAAAGACGGTGGCGCGGTTGCCGTTTACCCGCGCCCTCGTCCAGTTGTCGCCAGCAGTGCCCTGACAGGAGGTGAGACCTCATGAGCATGTCGCGCCCGCCGCGCTTCATCCTGCACCGGGGAGTCCTCTTTGCCCTGGGCATCCTGGTTGCCCTGCTGGTTGTCGGCTCGCCCGACCACGCCTCCGCCCAGGCGGACACCAGGCCGAAGTGGGTGCATGACGGCACGTTCACCGTGCTCGACCTGGTCCAGGAGTACACGGTCGGCGTTGCGGTCGACGTCACCCTCCCCGCAGCCACCGGCGACGGGACGCTGACCTACAGCCTGACGCCGGAGCAAGGCGCGACGCTGCCCGCCGGGGTGACCTTCAACGCGTCGACGCGCAAGCTGACCGGCGTCCCCACGAGGGCGCAGGCCCTGACCGGGTACAAGTACACCGTGACCGACGCCGACGGCGACACGGCCAAGTTCGACATCGCCATCGTGGTGCTCGAAGCACCCCCTGTGCAGGAACAGGTGCTGGTCTCCAACATCGGCAAGGGCAGTCCCCAGAGCTTCGAGCACAACCAGGACCGCGCCCAGGGGTTCACGACGGGCGCCGGCGGCTACATCGTGACCAGCGTCGAGTTGCCGATGGGTAAGGACCCGGGCACCGCGCCGACGTTCACCGTCGCCATCCACGCCGACAGCAACGGCCAGCCGGGCAGCAAACTGGCCACGCTCACCGCGCCGGAGACCATCGCTGAAGGGATCAACACGTTCACCCACACGGGCGTGGGGCTGGCCCCCGCCACCAGCTACTTCGTGGTCATCGACGTCAGCGCCCGGGGTACCGCCTTTGCGACCTTCGTCAATTTCATCAGGTCCGATGAGGAGGACGGCACGGCGGGCTGGACCATCGGCGACGATGGCCACTACCGCTCCTTCGGCTCCCTGGACTCATACTCCTCGGACCCAGCGAGCCTGGTGATGCGCATCAACGGCACCGTCACCACCCCTTCGGTGGCCCTGGTCTCCAACACCGACGAGACCGCCCAGGACATACAACTCTCCAACGACAATGCCCAGGGGTTCACGACGGGCGGGGGCGGCTACATCCTGACCAGCGTCGACCTGGACATGGTGAGAGAAGCCACCGGCACCGCACCGACGTTCACCGTCGCCGTCCACGCTGACAGCAACGGCCAGCCGGGCGACAGCCTGGCCACGCTCACCGCGCCGCCGGCCCTGGCCACCGGACTCAACAGATTCACCCACACGGGCCTGGCGCTGGCCTCCTCCACCAGCTACTTCGTGGTCATCGACGTCAGCGCCACCGGCACTGCCTACAGGACCTACGTTCGCACCACCTCGTCGAATGACGAGGACAGCACGGTGGGCTGGACCATCGGCAACGACGGCCACTACCGGACGTACAACTCCACGGGCACATACTCCTCGGGCGCCTCCAGCCTGGTGATGCGCATCAACGGCACGTTGGCGGACCTGGCCGGGCTGACCGTCAAGCCGGTGGCGGGCAAGACCACGGAGCTGGCGGTGTCGTGGACGGCGCAAGGGGGGGCGGAGCAGTACCGGGTGCAGCACAAGACCGCCACCAGCGCCTACTCCTCCGGCACGACGGTGACCACCAACAGCCACACCATCACCGGGCTGACTGCGGACACGACCTACACCGTCCAGGTCACCGCCGTCGACACCGACGCCGACCCCGACGCGGACCTGGCGTCGGACCAGGCAGTCGCCACCACGCCGGACGAGATGGGCGCCATCAGCGTCTCGGCGGTGGCCGGCAGCTCGACCGAGCTGAGCCCCTCCTGGGCGGACATCAACGGGGAGACCGGCTACCTGGTGCAGTGGAAGACCGGCGGCGAGGAGTTTTCGGATACTGAGCGCAGGCACACCACGGCGGCAAACGTCACCTCGGCCCGGATCTCCGGCCTGAGCGCCAGCACCGTCTACACGGTGAGGGTAACAGCCCGGGTCAGCATCGACGGCCAGGCCGCCGACGGCGACTCCGCCGAGGGCAGCGGCACGACCAACGCGCCGTCGGCGTCGCCTGGGGTGCTGGTCAGCAACACGGGCAATGCCCGGCGCAACTACGAGACGTTGGGCGGGGCCGACGCCGCCCAGGGCTTCACGACCGGCGGCAACGCCACCGGCTACACGCTGACCAGCGTCGATCTCATTCTCCGGGGAATCCCTGCCGGCACCCGCTCGGACGGCCTGGAGGTCTTCATCGCCGCCGAGAGCACACTCGGCGGTAGGCCGGGGAAAGCGCTGGCCATATTGACCAACCCGGACACGCTGAGCAGCGGCGGCAACACCTTCACCCACCCCGGCCTCCACCTGGAACCGGACACCACCTACTACGTCATCATCGACGTCGTCTGCCGTGCCTACACCCACCGAAACGGCGTCAGACTTACTCTTTCGCACGCCGAGACCGGCGCGGCTGGCTGGTCCATCGCCGACGGCCGCCGCATCCAACGCTACTCGGTTAACCACAGACGGCATGGGGGCTCGTGGCCTGCTGAGCCATCCTCCAACGTGTTGTTCAGCGTCAACGGTGTCGCCAACGCCCAGTTGGCACCGAGGCAGCATTCGCTGTTCGATGACGTGCTGAGGGTGTTGTGGACGCCCTCGACGGAGCCGGGAGTGACTGGCTACCTGGTGCAATGGAAGACCGGGGCGCAGTCGTACAGCACCTTGGAGCGCAGCCACACGGCTGGGTCTGAGGTTTCCTCCCATGAGGTCAGTGGTCTGGCTCTGGGCGTGCACACGGTCAGGCTGACCCAACAGGGCGGCGCGAGCGACGGCCACGCCCAGGAGGCGACGGTGACGCTACACGGCTGGCCCGGCGTGGTGTACCTGGATCCCGTCGCGGGCGACGCCCGGGCCGCGGACGTCGAGTGGGAGACGGTGAGCACCGCGGCCGGCTACGTGATCGAGTTGAAGCCGGTCACCTTCGACACCTGCGGGACAAGTAGCCGCCGCACGGTGACCGCCGACAACATGACGACCTACCGGACCTACACCCTCCCCTACTACACGGGCGAGCCGCTGAAGTCGCCTGTCCTGCGGGTGACCGGCCTGCAGCCCAATACGGAGTACGAGGCCAGGGTCATCGCATATACCGCCGCCGGTTCCGCGTCTGCGCCCGACGGCCTCTCCCACGCCAGCTACGGCGCGACTTTCGGGGAGATCACCGGGCTGTCCGTTTCGGCGGCGGACCGCGAGACCACCAAGCTGAACGTGCGGTGGACGGCACCGACGCTTCGCTCCGACGGCTATACGGTCAGGGGCTACCGGGTGGAGTGGAAGACCGGCGCCGGGGACTACACCGACACGAACTCGGCGACCGTTTCCAGCGGCACCACCGCCTACCAGGTCACCGGCCTCGAAGCCGAAACGGCGTACACGGTCAAGGTCACCGTGCTGAGCAACTGGCTAGGCAACCACGAAGACGGCGACTCCGCCGAGGCCAGCGGCACAACCAACGCGCCGAACGAAACCGGGCAAGGCCAGAGCCCGCCGGAAGGCGTGGGAACGGCGGCGCTGGCCGGCCTGACCGTTACCTCCGTTTCGGGCCAGCCCAGCCAGCTGGCCGTGAACTGGGACGAGGTGCAGGGCGCGGCGCGGTACGACGTGCGCTGGAAGACCGGCGCCGGGGACTACGGCGACGCCCAGCAGGCCACCACCAACAGCTACACCATCACGGGCCTGTCCCCGAACACCACCTACACCGTCAACGTCGCCGCCCTGGACGCGGAGAACAGCCTGCTGGCCGAGGGTACGGCCAGCGGCACCACGGACCAGCAGCAGTCGGATGAGACTCCCGCCGTTTCCTTCGTGGTCTACCACGACCCCAACGCCGGAGATGCGGCGGTGGACCGCTACAACCAGGCGGTCAAGCTGCTGATAGACGCCGAGATCGAGTACACGGTGGTCAGGGGCGCCGTGCAAGATGACGTTGACCGGCTGGCCGGGGTGATCGACTCGGTCCTGCCCCGGTTCTTCCTGGGAGACCCCACTGAAGAAGGCTGGGTGTCCCAGCCGGGAGAGAACAACGGCGGCCTGCGGTGGCTCAGGGAGAAGACCTCCGAAATGAGCGGCGCTACGGCCTATGCGCCGGCGGAACCGGCGGAGATGGAAGGGCTGACGGTCAATCCGGTAAGCGGTGAGACCACCAGGCTGGCAGTGTCCTGGAAGGCGGTGACCGACGCCGACCGGTACCTGGTCCGGTGGAAGACCGGTTCCGGTTCCTACAACATCGGAGAGGGAGCGACCAATACCAGCCACACCGTCACCGGCCTGACGGCAGATACCGCCTACACCGTCCAGGTAACGGCCATCGACACCGAGGCGGACCCGGACGCGGAACTGGCGGTGGGCGAGGCCAGCGGGACCACCCTGGCCGCCATGGGGGCCGTCACCGTCTCGGCGGTAGCCGACAGCAGCGACAGCTTGGACGTATCCTGGCCGGCGGTCTCTGGAGCCGTGGGCTACGTGGTGGAGTGGAAGACGGGGAGCAGCAGCTACACCGCCGTCACCCGCTCCGACGCCACGGCCACCAGCGAGCGGATCACGGGGCTGGTGGCGGAGACGGCCTACACGGTCAAGGTAACGGCTCGCCACACCATCGCCGGATTAGAAGCCAAAGGCGACTCGGCCGAGGGCAGCGGGACCACCAATGCGGCCCCGGCCCAGGAACCGCTGGCCAACAGCCCTGCCTCTGGTGCCCCGACCATCAGCGGCACGGCGCAGGTGGGAGAGACACTGACGTTGGCCACCTCGGGCATCAGCGACGCCGACGGGCTGGCCAACGCCAGCTTCAGCTACCAGTGGCTGGCCGACGGGGCGAATATATCGGGGGCCACGGGTTCCAGCTACACGCCAGTCGCTGCCGATGTGGGCAAGGCCATCAAGGTAACGGTGTCCTTCACCGACGACGCTGGAAACGCCGAGACCCTGACCAGCGCCGCCACCGCCGCGGTAGCGGCAGCCAACACTCCGGCCAGTGAACCCGCCGTCTCCTTCGTGATCTACCACGACCCCGACGCGGGAGACGACGCGGTGGACCGCTACAACCAAGGGGTGAAGCTGCTGAAGGACGCCGGAATCAAGTACAGCGAGGTCAAGGGCGACGTGCAGGACGACGTGGACCGGCTGGCCGGGGTGACGGGCTCGGTGATACCCCGGTTCTTCCTGGGTGACCCCACCGACGAGGACTGGGTGTCCGAGACGAAGGTGAACAACGGCGGTTTGCGCTGGCTGAAGGAGAAGGTAGCCGAACTCAGCGGCGACTGACCAACGCCGCCGGTTTCGGCGGCAATGGATGGCAACGGCCCCTCGACGTGGGGCCGTTACCGGCTCCTTGGCCGGGCATGGGCGGATGGTGGGAGAGGGTATGTTCGGGCAACAAGGAAGTCCGTCTGCGTGGCCCGGCCAGGGCGAAGACGGAAACGGACATGGGGAGCATAGATGGTGTGCGAAGGAAACGGGCCAGACGAAAAACACGCGACTGCCCACTCGCGTCATCCTGAATGCTGCCGCCGTGTGGAACTGCTGGACCGGCCGGATATATCTCAAAACGAACTGGCGGCGCTGGACGGTTCGACGGGCAGCCCGGTAAGGGGAGATCCCACCCTGCGGGCCGCGTCCAGCGCGGCAAGAGCAATCCGAACGCGGTCGAGACATCTCCTTGCTTAACCAGAAGGCGGTCCTGGGCAGCGGGACGCTTGTAATGAGACTGCTGTTTATTGCCGTAGCGGTGACGGTGGCGTTGATGGTGAGCTGCTCAAACGGGGGTGAGTTAACGCCCACACCGGCGACTGTTCAAACTATGCCGGACGTCACAGCTATAAGCGAGGCTCCGGCTACCCCGGTGGCGGCCATGCCAGTAACCACACGTATGCCAACGGCGACGGTCGTGTCCCCGCCGGCCAGCACATACCCTGCCCCAACAACGCCCGTGGCTTCACCGGCCAGTACGCCCTCTCCCCAGAGGACCGCCGATGAAGCGGAGCAGAGGGGAGTGACCGACTACGTGCGAGAGTGCGAGACGATTGGGGTCTCCTTGGATGAATACATCTTGGGTGATTACGACGACATTGAACTTATAACCTGGGGGTCGGTCGAAAAGAGCCTAAACGTTGCCCTTGATCTTTTGGGACAATTAGCCGTGCCACTAGAGATACAAGCGCTCCACCATGCCAGTTACGCTACTCTCGAAGCCCTCCGTGACCGGGCCGCCGTCCGTCCCAGCGAGGACTCTTTTGGTGAAGAATACGTAACCGCGGCTGCCCAGTTAATTGAGGACACCTTCGAGATCGGCTACGACACCACCAAGACACCGGAAGAACGAAAAGGGCTAATAGAGGAGGCCATGAGCCGGACGATCGTCGAAATTTTCGGGCCGGGTTTTGTTGAGGCATCTCTGGCCTTGGAGGAGGCAACGGCGGCATTGCCCGATGATGTCTTGGCACTTCTCGAGGGGTGCGACCTCTTCCCGGCGGGGGGTATCGCTCTGGCAGGAGAAGCGGAGTACGACGAGCTGGTCGACCGGATTGTTCATGACGACCATGGGGACTTCATAGAATATGCTACGGTCATTGACGTGGGAGAGGGCATTCAAGGGCGCATCAACCACCCAAACGACCTCGACTTGTTCCGCTTTAGCGCCGAGGCGGGACAGAACTACCGGGTTGACCTGGATAGAGGATCGCTGGACAGCGCCGCCTTCGCCGTACTTGACCCAACTCTTTCAGCGATAGCGTCCAACGACGACGGCAACCCCCTCGCATCTTACTCTTTCTGGACTGCCTGGGAATCCGGCGACCACCACATTCTGGTGAAGGCCGGGGACAATGGCAACGAGAGCACAGGCTCCTACAGCCTGACCATAACCCTCGCAGAAATCCCGGATGAGGAGGACGACCACGGCAACCACCCGGGCAACGCCACGCTTGTTGCCGTAGGATCGCAAACCCAAGGATCCATCGACTACCGGGGTGACATCGACTTGTTTCGGATTGTCACCGCACCGGGACAATACTTCCATGTAGACGTGGACGTAAAAGACAGGTGGGCCGGATACTCAGGAAAACTGCAAGGGCGCGACGCGTGGGGATTGGAGTCCAACGAAAGAATTTTTGAAGTGAAGGCTGGTCGGCATAGCCTTGTAGACACATTCTCCTACACCTTGACCATATTTCCGGATGACTATGGCAATCACATGGGAGAAGCCGCAGGCGTTGACGCAGGGTCTGACATCTATGGAGTCCTGGAATACCCCGGCGACAGTGACTTCTTCCGCTTCGAAGCCAATGCGGGGCAGGTCTACCAGTTAAACCTGGGTCCGGAAACATCAGCCAGCGAGGTCTACGTAAGACTGACGGACCACGATGGGCTGGAGGTAGCGTCGACCGCCTACCGAGGGGACTTCGTGCCTCCTAGCTTCCCGTGGAGCGTCCCAAAGACCGGCTCCTACTACCTATATGTGCAAAGCAATCGCGGCACCGTGGGCCCTTACAGCCTGTCCATCGACCTCATCAAGGCAGAGGACGACCACGGGAACTATGTGGACTCCGCTACCGTTGTCGCCGTGGGAGTGGGCACCACCGGGGTATTGGACTACCAAAACGACACGGACTTCTTCCGTTTCACAGCCAGCGAGGGGCAGATCTACGAGATCGACGTGCGCCTGGGCACCTTGGAAGACTCCGAGGTTGTTCTGCATGACGCCGATGGCGCAGAGCTCGCATACGACAACAACTCAGGCAACTCCCTGGGATCGCGCATCCTGTGGGCCGCCCCGGATTCCAGCGGATATCACGTTGCGGTGCGTAGCGCCGAGTATGACAGCAACGACGTGGGCTCCTACACCTTGGCGATTGCTCATTCCGCAATCCAGGATGACCACGGAAACCACATGGACTCCGCGACCCATGCACACGTGGACAGGCGCATTTCTGGATCTATCGACTACAAAAACGACACTCACTTTGGGCGTATCAATCCCTCGACACGACGGTCTTATGACCACCAGGGAGACAGAGATTTCTTCCGGTTTACCGCCAGTGCCGGACAACTCTACGATATTGGCGTAGAGCTGGGGTCCTTGAAGAATCCCTCGATCCTCCTCCGCTCCCCGGACGGGCGGGTGCTGGAGGCCAGCAGAGCGGAACCAAGGATATTCTGGGTTGCCCCGGAATCCGGAGACTACTTCGTTGAAGTGACGGTTGACCGATATGGTGGTAGCAGTACGGGCTCCTACATCCTGAGCATCTCGCCCTCGGACATTCAAGACGACCACGGTGACGACAAGAACGACGCCACGGCCATTACGGTGGGAACCCCTACCTTGGGATCCATCGACTACCTGGACGACACTGACTTCTTCCGTTTCAGCGCAGGGACAGGGCTGCTCTACCAAATTGACGTGGCTTCAGAGTCTCTGGAGAATTCTGTCGCCATTCGCAGCGCTCCGAGAGGAAGCGTACTGGCATCCAACCAGGGCCTTTTGGACCCGCAGAATTCCCGCCTGTTCTGGATAGCCCCGACCTCGGGTGAGTATTACGTTAATGTGCAGGCCGCCCACTGGGCCAGCACCAGGACAGGAGCCTATTCCTTGACCGTTGCTGTCTCAGACATTCAAGACGACCACGGGAATTATGTAGACTCAGCTACGGATGTTGATTTGGAAACGGTAACCCACGCCTCGCTGGACTACCCCGGCGACACCGACCTCTTCCGTTTTTCCGGCACGCCGGAACAGACCTACGAGATTCACGTGGCCCCGGGGACTTGGGGGCACGTCATCGTCGAACTTCTTGACTCAAATGGTCGGGTAGTGGCGGACGAATCAGATTCAACCGGTACGATAGTGAGGACCACTGACGCTTTTGGAAACCCTACTGCATCAACCATTTACTGGACCGTTCCGGATATGCCTTGGTTTGACTCGGACTTCTTCGAATACTTTGTAAAGGTGGAGTCGTGGTGGGGCGGTGAGGACACAGATTCAATTGGGGCCTATACCCTGATCATCTCTCCTACCGACGCAGAAGCAGGCGTGAATGAATGACCGAGTTCTGGTACGCCCCAGAGTATTTGACCAGCAGGACCGGAGAGTGCGGAGTTGTCCTGGAAGAGGAAGTGCTGCGGGTGCTGCTTTCCCTACGCCTGAACTAGACGTAACCATTCCCTGAAAACCGAGTCTACATGGGGAGGCAGAATGTTCGGCTCAAAGGGCAACATTTCCCGGCCTGGAAAGCGGGCGTTGCGGATGGTCCCCGTTATCGTATTCCTCCTGTCGATCCTCCTTGTTGCCTGTAGGGAAGACATGCTGCCCGACCAAGCCGCGCCGCCGGCCAGTCCCACTGAGTCCGCCATCGAGCCAACCAGGACACCCCCGGCACCCATCGTGACTCTCCCGCTGACGCCAACTCCCTCTCCCGCGGTATACCCGACGGCTACCGCCACAACTACGGAGCCCGCAACCGCGCTGACACCGATCCCATCCTCAATGCCGACCCAAGTGCCCTTCCCAGTGGAAAGGGTGTCCGCACCAGCGCCCGCTGGCGAGTGCCCCGACTGGCCGCCAACACCAACGCCAAGCCCTATGCCAGCGGTCCCAATTACCCCGGGGCGGACGCCCACGCCGACGCTTTTGCCGACGCCTGCGCCACCGGCCGGGGGCTGTGGCCCGCTCTGCGAGAGTGAATTTTGGGAGAAGGTAGTCCATTCCCACGACCCCGAAGGGTTGGTGTGGGACGCGATTGCGTGCGGCGCGGATCCTGCGCTCTGGCGGCGGCTGGAGCCAGGGCACAACCCGCTGAAGATGGCGATAGGGCGAATGCAGCATCCGGGCTTGGTCAGGTTGCTCCTCAGACACGGTGCGGATCCCAATGGCGGAGCGGAGCAAGGAACCGATGATCTGGCAACTCCGCTCCACTTGGCGGTTGCTTATGCCACCTACTTTTCCAGGCCGGAAAATGGGCAGGATTTTCTCGACAGGTACAGAGACTCCTTCAGGGCCCTAGACCCGAATGACGTTCCCAGGTGGTTTGCTAGAAGGACGCCGGACAGCCTGTTGAGCGATTCAGTAGAGGTTGTCAGGCTGTTGCTCGAACACGGCGCGGAACCGTCTATTCGGGGCCGCAGCGAGAGGACGCCGCTCGAGGCCCATGCATATCTTGATGCCTATTTGTATCTCGAATTCCGTGTCGGGGGGCGCGGGGCCGGCCGGCACAACGCGGATGTAATTCGGCTCCTGTTGAAACACAGTGGCGGTCGCGTGGGTCAATATGGGTACGATCCCTTCATCGCCGCCCTGACGTTGAAGGTTGCAGGCACCGACCTGGTCAGGATTCTAGTCGAAGACGAGGTCAGATCAAGCATGGACCCGGAATGGTTCAAGACCATTCCGCACCGGTTCGCCTATGCTGGAATCGAAGACCCCGAGATGTACGAAACCTTGTTTGCCGGAGGCGCGGATCCGTGGGCGTCTGATTTCGAGGGCATGACCGCCTGCGAGCGGCTCCGGCAAGACAGCATAGTCAAGGACATCCATGCGAACCATCTCGGCCGAAGGCTCGACCTGACCGAGGCGGAGGAACTCCTCTGCGGGCCCGCGCCCACACAGCCAAAGGACACTGGGCGGAGAGAGTGGGGGGACGGATGGGACCCGGCCATCAAGTACAGCCAGGTCAGCGTGTCGAAATCGCACACGTGCGCTCTCCACGAGGATGGCCGGATTGAGTGCTGGGGCAGGGAAGACGATGGCGGCATGGCTCCCCCAGGTGAGTTCATCTCTGTTACCGCCGGGTACAGGCACACCTGCGCGCTACGGGCCGATGAAACCGTCAATTGCTGGGGCAACAACGACCTCGGCCAGTCGGCAGCGCCATCCGGTAAGTTCAGGTCCATCAGCGCCGGGACTGGCCACACCTGCGCGGTGAATCTTGACGGTGCGGTCGTGTGCTGGGGCAGCAACCACCGCCCTTCCCTAGGGACCGGAAGACCTTACACCGGCCAGTCCTCACCACCGGCAGGGAAATTTTCCTCCGTAAGCTCCGGGTACACACATTCTTGCGGGATCAGAGAGGACGGGTTCGTGACTTGCTGGGGCGAGGATGCCATCATCGAGTCCACACCCACCCTGAGGGCCATCTCGACCAGTGCCGGGGACCGGTATACCTGCGCCGTGGCTGCGGATGCGTCTGTCGTGTGCTGGGGTTGGAGTAGCGATGATATAGTCGGGAGCACCCCAACGTCCGGGGTTTTCACCTCGGTTGACGTCTCAGACACCCATGCTTGCGGGGTGAAGGATTCCGGGGAGGTGGTCTGCTGGGGTGAAGGCTACTGGGGGGCGGACCTGCCGCCGCCAGGGAAATTCGTCTCAGTTAGCACCGGGGGAAGGTTCAGCTGCGGATTGAAGGGCGACGGGTCCCTCGCCTGCTGGGGTGGCGACGTCGGTGGGGCGAGCTCGCCCCCCGGCGGGCAATTTTCCTCCGTGAGCGCCGGGAGCATACACAACTGTGGCCTCAGGCCGGACGGCACCGCCTCCTGTTGGGGATATGACTACCAAAGTGGTGAGCCCTTGGTCCAAGCCACTCCCCCGGATGGACAGTTTATCCAGATAGATTCGGGGAATCACTACACCTGCGGGCTTAGACCCGACAGCTCCGTTGTCTGCTGGGGCTGGGACGATGAAGAGGCTCAATCCCGGCTGCCCGGGGAATTCGTCTCCGTTGATGCCGGCATCCATTCAATTTGCGGAATCAGGACGGACGGGTCCGCCGTATGCTGGGGGATTCTGGCCGATTTCTATGATGCGCCGCCGCCCGGAGTATATGTCTCGATAAGCGTCGGACAATTTCACGCCTGCGCCATAAAGGCGGATGGCTCGGTCGTCTGTTGGGGAGACGAATACTTCTTCGAGGATATGCCTCTGTCCGAGGAATTCTCCTCTGTCAGCGCCGCCGGTTCTCATACCTGCGGGCTGAGAACGGATGGCTCCGTTGTCTGCTGGGGCGACCTGGATCGTGAGGATGACATAGAGAGGAATCCCCCCGGCGAATTCATCTCCATCAACACTGGAGGCAATTACGCCTGCGGAGTTGGGCGGGACAACACCATTGCCTGCTGGGGAGACGTCGAGGGTTATGAGTTGAAGCCGCCGGTGGCGTGGAAGTTCACGTCCGTCAGCATCGGTGGCGACCACGCCTGCGGAATAAGGACAAGCGGCGCTGTTGCCTGCTGGGGCGGATACCACGGGGCTGATGGTCCACCTTACTGGTCAAATTGAAGAATGGGGGCAAAGGATCCGCCATTTGCATACCGGCGAAGGAAGAAGGTGACAGTGCCAAGGCACAGAACCACCGTTGGACAAGGCTCATTTGGACGTCCGGCGCCCTTCCAACAGCATGCCACCAGGGTGCTGGGCAGGATTGTAAACCGGAGGCTCCCCATCACCGACGACGCGGTTTTCCTGTTCTTGTACCACGTTCTGCGCCGCAACAATCAGAGCCAGGTCCGACAGAGGGTTCGGGTCAGCTCCAGCTGTACGATTGACTGAACAGGGAGTTCAATTGGGAAAGGGGTGGAGCGGTGAACTGGAATGAGGGGCTGCATTCGGTATGGCGAGGCAAGCTGAACCGGCTGATGCGGCAGACCAAGGGGTACACCAAGAGCATTGAGATGCTGGTGTATTCTCTGGCCTTGGTCTGCTGGCGGCAGCTTCTCAAACCCAATACCCACTCACGTTGAGAAT
This sequence comes from Dehalococcoidia bacterium, assembly GCA_965204805.1. GTDB lineage: Bacteria > Chloroflexota > Dehalococcoidia > Lucifugimonadales > UBA3495 > VXOI01. The sequence continues at coordinate 4,583,638 of OZ242013.1, read as the reverse complement.
ACCTGCCGGACGGATAGGTTATCCCGGGGTGGTTTGTCCTGTCATAGTGGCGTAATCACTGAACACCGCCGGGCTTGCCGAGGGAAATACCATGCGGGTCGCCAGCATTTGCTTTGTACTGATAGCCCTCGTGTGGGCACTTGCCTGCATGGAGGGAGCATCGGAACCTGCTCCCGACACGGACGTCGCTAGTCCCACCCAAGACGTGCAGGCGACAATCGAGGCGGGGATAGCCTCAACCAGAGGGGCCGGTCAATCCATAGAGGCGACTATCACGGGACGAGCGGAGGCTACCAAGGCCGCCGAGCCGACGCCATCCCCGATGCCGACGCCAACCCCAACGCCATCCCCGATGCCGACGCCAACACCTGTTCCATCGCCAACAGTAACACCCATCCCAACGCCCGTGCCCACCGTTACGCCCTCGCCAACTCCGCCCCCTGAGGACGTTATCGCTGGTTTGCCTACAATGATGCTGGACCTAGCCTTCGACTATGCAGCTGATTTCCGCACCGGTCACGGCAACTTCAAGATAAAGCTGCTACCGGAACAGGCTCCGGCCACTGTCAACAGCTTTGTTTTCCTCGCCCGGCAGGGCTTCTATGACGGGCTGATTTTTCACCGGGTCATTGAGCAGTTTATGATCCAAGGCGGTGACCCTACCGGTACTGGTCAAGGCGGTCCAGGCTATCAGTTCCGAAATGAAATAGTGCCCGGACTGGAGTTTGACCGGCCCGGCAGACTGGCGATGGCAAACGCAGGCCCCGATACCAACGGAAGCCAGTTCTTCATCACCACCGTGTCTACCCCGCATCTCGACGGCTCATACACCATCTTTGGGCAGGTTATCGAAGGGCAGGATGTGGTGGACTCCATCTCGCGGGCGCCTACGGACAGTCGCGACCGCCCCCTCCAGCCAGTGACCATCGAGAATATCAACATAATCGCCACTCCCTCCACGCAACCGCCCACGGCATCACCTGCAGAAGGCCCGTCGTTGGCCCAATATGCAGCCAGCCATGCCGGCGGGCCGGGCGCAATCTATGTTGGCGATCTGGCGCAGCTCGCTGGCCCCGCAGTAACCGCCAGCTATATGCAGGAACACAGGACAGCCTTGGGGGACGCCGACGGGAACGTTCCGCTGTACGCCATCGAGCAGCACCAGTGGATTTACGAGTCCGACTACTACAGGTCGCTACTGGACAAGGCCCGGCTGACCAACCCGACGGAGCTGGCGTCCACCGGCGAGGACATCACCATTCAATTGACCTGTGTCAGCCGGGAAACGTCCACTTGCAGGCTCATGGAATCCTACTTCGTCCCCAATGTGGCAGAGAGGACCAACGGGCAGGTCACCATCGAAGTCACTTCCTTTCCCGACATGGGTTTAGCTGGAGTCGACTCCGCCCAGCTAATGAGGGATGGCACTCTGGAAATAGCGGAAGTCTACGGTGGCTACGTTGGCCTTGAATACCCGATTCTGAATATGCAGTACCTGTGGGGATTGTGGCCAGACCACCGGGCCCAATTCGAAGTCCTGAACGACATCGCGCCCGACATGAACCGGACAGTCACCGATGGGATGGACGCCCAGGTGCTGATGTGGAGCTGGATTGGCGGGAGCGACCAGTTCATTTTCAGCAAGAAACCGCTGCTGACCCCCGGGGACTTCAAGGACCTCAAGATTCGCGTACATTCGCCAGCGCTCGGCGACTGGATTTACGGCATGGGCGCCGAGGACGAGTTCTTGGCCTTATGGTCGGTCCACGATTACCTGGAGAGCGGCGTCCTCGACGCCGCGGTGACCACCGCGAACGCTGCCTTCCGGGAGCGCTGGTACGAGGTAACCGGCTATATGAACGGGCCGCTGTACAGCTTCAACGCCAACATCAATGCCATCAACGGAGACGTATGGGCCGGCATACCGCCTGACTTGCAGCGGATTCTGATGGAGGAAGGCGCCAAGCACGAACTGGAATCGCTGCGCCTGGCTTCGATTCAGAACCTGACCGGGTTGTTACAAAATCTGGACACAGGGCTGGAATTCATTGAATTCGAACCAGAGGTTCGTGCACAAAGCTTGCTGACTGTGCAGGAAATCGTCATCCCGGAGTGGCTCGAAAGGATCGGGTTTCCTGGGAGGAGTCAAGAGACCGTGGCGGTGTTCAACGACAGGGTCGGGCCTCGCGTGGGCCTGCGCATCGACCCGGACGGCACGGTGGCGAGTACGAATCCGACAGCCATGGCCGATCCCGAACCGGCTCCGGAACCCCGGCCGACACCAACGCCGCCTCCGGTCGAGGTGGCCGACGACAGGAAGACATGGGCCCATTACGCGGCAGAAAACGCCGGCGGCCCGGGCGCAATCTACGTTGGCGACCTGGCGCAGCTTGCCGGCCCGGCGGTAACCGCCAGTTATATGCAGGAACACGGGACGGTGCTGGGAGATGATGACGGCAACGTTCCGCTCTACGCCATTGAGCGGAACAGGTGGATATTTGAAACGGACTACTACGAGTCGCTGCTGGAAAAGGCCCGGCTGGCCAACCCTGCGGAGCTGGTATCCACCGGCCAAAACATCACCCTGCAACATACCTGCGCCGACACCGCGCACCCCTGGTGCCGGCACCTGATGTCATACTTCGCGCCCAACGTGGCCCGCCGCACCAACGGGCAGGTGACCATGGAATTTGCCTCCCATGCCGAGTCGGACATCGCTCGGGGCGATGTTCCGCTCCTGCTGAAGGACGGCGCTCTCAGCATGACCGAGCTGTACGGCGGCTATTCCAATGACCGCTACGGCCCCCTGGACCTGCAATACCTGTGGGGCCTGTGGCCCGATGACCGGACTCATTTCGAGGTCCAGGCAGGCATCGCCCCCGACGTGGACCAGCTCATCGCCAACGACCTGGGGGCCACCGTCCTGATGCGCAACTGGATTGCTGGAGAGGACCGGTATATCTTTTCCAATGAGCGGCTTGATACCTACCGCGATTTCAGGCATCTGCACACTTTCGCTCCCGCTGTTGACATGGCGGATTGGCTGTGGGGCATGGATGCGGGCGCCACAGGTCCTGACGACACGGGCATGGAATACCGTGATCTCTACGTTGCCTTGCAGCGCCAGATTTTTGATGGGTTTGCAGACGGCGCCACCACTGCCATGAGCGGACTTTGGCCTGACGTCGCGAGCTACACGTACATGAACGGCCCGCTGGTCAACTTCAATTCCAGCATCAACGTGGTGAACGGGGAGACGTGGGAAAGTATCCCGCCGGATTTGCAACAAATCCTGCTTGAGGAGGGGGCAAAGCATGAACTGGAGTCGCTGCGCCTCGCCGCCATTCAGGATATCGTCCCTCTACAGCGAAACCTGGATACCGGGCTGGAGCTGGTGGGATTCAGCCCGGAAATCAGGCAGCGGAGCTATCGCGCCGGTCACGAGAGAGTCTTGCGCGCCTGGTTTGAGCGGATCGGATTCCCCGGCAAGGGACAGAAGTTGGTAGACGTTTTCAACCGCGGGATGGGGCCTCTGGTGGGCATCAGGATCGAGCCCAACGGGCACGTGGGCCTGACTCCCATCACCGCTGGCCCGCACGTCGGCAAGACCATGGAACAGGTGCTGGCGGAGTAAGCCGCCAACTCTGGCCGTCAGGTCATCAACAGATCTTGCTCCGGCTTGCAATCAGGCGCCGCGGCGAGGGCCGAGCGGCTGCCGGGGCGTGGGCGGATCGATCTCAAGCCTATTTGAAGGGCGGCGCTAAAGTGTCCCAGGCGGGCGGATTGACCGACTGACATTTGGCTGTCGAAGTTCAGGATAAACCAACTGTCTTGAAGGGCATCAAGATACGACAGCGGGGTCCCAAGAACTTCTGGTCTTTGACATGCTGTTGAGCACAATCAGCAGTTTCCGCATGCACGCGGCGAGCGCCAGCTTTTGGGCTTCCTTGTCGCCAGCAACCGCTGGTAAAACTCACGCATCACGGGATTCCGGCGGGTGGCCACTAATGCGCCCATGTACAACACAGCTCGGACCCTAGCCCGACCTCCCCACACGCTGCGCTTTCCCCGGTAGGGTCCACTGTCCCGGCTGAACGGCGCCACTCCTACCAGGGCGGTAATTTGCTTCCGCCCCAACGTGCCCAGCTCCGCCAGGTCGGCCAAGGGTGTGATTGATAGCTGCCGCCCTACACCGGGAACGCTGCGAAGAAGTGCGTACTTCTCTCGCCATACCGGACTGCTTTGGACGATCCCCCGGAGCTCGTCATCCAAGTCTTTGAGTTCTTGCTCAAGCCAGTTGTTATAGGCTCGGATGCGGTTGCAGACCTCCGGGATGGCCCGGCTGCGCCGGTTCCTCTCGGCCATCAGCATCGCCGCTATCTGGCGGCGGTGGACCGCAACAACCAGGCGACCACCCTGCTCGACGACGCCGGAATCTTGTACAACCAGGTCTTCGGAGCCGTCCAAGACAGAGTTGACCGGCTGGCCGGGGTGAGCGACTCGGTCCTGCCGCGCTTCTTCTCCGGCGACCTGACTGCTGCGGACTGGGTGTCCGAGCCGGGCGAGAACAACGGCGGCCTGCGCTGGCTCAGGGAGAAGGTGGCCGAACTCAGCGAAGGCTGACCCGTGACGGAGATAGGACCAAAGGATGAGGACAGCCTCTGAACGCGGGGGGGCGTCCTCAGCTTTGGTCGCCTGCCGCCTTCACCCGATGCGAGACATAGCGGGACATGGGACCGCCGGCCGGGACTGAAGGCCAATAGAAGAGGCTTTCAGACGGGCCCAGGGTGTGAAGGCAATCATCGCTGACTAACCCGCCGACACGGAGACGACCGCCCAAGCGCGTCATCCTACGGCCGGGAGCCCAAACCGGAACCTATTATACCTTTACCAGCTAATTGACACAAAGAATGACATGAAAATTGAAGGAAGTATTACACGTTATTGCTATATCAATTTCGTGGGGAGTGTCTAATATATTTTCAGATTCTGCCCACCGGGAGAGGGAGAGATATAGGCTTGGCTGTCTTCAGGCCGGAAATAAGGCCGTTTGCCGAAACCGGCGCCCCATTGGTGCGCGCCGGTTTTGTCACAGCATACGCCTATCAGCCCCCCCCCCCCGACTCTCGTTCCGGCTGAACCGGGGCGGGTAATGACACAGCGCCGCCCCTTTATTCCAGTCCCACCGGTTTCGGTGGGAACTGACCAATCAACCACCATTCGCCGGGCATTACCCGCCCGGCGGAAGTTCGCCTTACCAGGCAACCTCAGCGCGCCGCTGGCTGACCGCAACGGCGTCCTTTCTCGAACTGCTCCCTTTGAAGACACCGGCTGCGGGACCTTCCGCAGCCGCGCCCTGGCGGGCGGGGACTCTCCCACGGCCCCTGTCACCGTCAACCCTGTCTGTGCCGTCGTCCGGCGCGTCCATATCCATACCCATAGAAGAGAGGCAATGCAATGACCAGACTGCTGCCGTCGCGCTACATCCTGCCCGGGCTGGTTCTGACCGTCCTGGGTCTCCTGATTGTCCTGCTGGCCGCGGGCTCGCCGGGCCGGGCCTCCGCCCAGTCGCAGGCCCTGGTCTCCAACCTCACCGAGCCGGAGAACGGCAGCCGTGAGGTGATCCTGCACAACAGGGAGAACACACAGCAGTTCACGACGGGCAGCAACGCCGCTGGCTACACTCTAAACAGCGTGAAGGTTGACCTCCTCTGGTCTGGCTTCGGTGGGGGAGCGGCGCCCACCGTCGCCGTCCACGCCGACAACAGCGGACGGCCGGGCACCAAGCTGGCCACGCTGGCGCCGCCGCAGGCTCTCGCCGACGGCGTAAACACGTTCACCCATTCGGGATTGGGCTTGGCCCCCTCGACCAGCTACTTCGTGGTGATCGAGACCGGCCAGAACCCCTTTTCCCGCATCCGCATGACGAGGTCTGCGGACGAAGACGGTGCCGCGGGATGGAGCATCAGCAACCGGGCGTCCTACAGGGCAAGGGGCACCACGGGTGCTTACTTTTCGGTCTCGTCGCAGTCTTGGAGGATGGCGATCGACGGCATCATCAGGACGGCTCCGCCCCCGGGCCAGGTCCTGGTCAGCAACTGGCGGTGGGAGCCCTCCTCAGGGCCGGGATCATTAGAGCGTGGGTCATTCCGCGACCACGACTTTGCGCAGGAGTTCACCACGGGCGGCCGCACACTCGGTTACACGCTGTACAGCGTCGAACTGCATCTGGCGGTTAACCTTTCAAACCTGGCCAACCTGAAGAACAACCTGGGCGTCGCCATCCACGAGAGCAGCGGCGGCGTGCCGGGCGACTTGGTGGCCACGCTAACGAAGCCAGTGGCGGCCAGTAACGGCTTCAACAAGTACACCCACGCGGGCTTGGACCTGTCCCCCTCCACCAGTTATTTCGTGGTCATGGACATCTCCACCCCAACCACTGCCGCGGTTAAAGACACCGTATCCGACGGCGAGACCGGCGCGGCCGGGTGGACGATAGGCAACTCTAGCCTTGAACGCAAGTGGGACGACACAGGCGAGTGGGAGACGCTCAGCCAGACCAAGCGGTTGCGCATAAAGGGCGAGCCCAAGCGCTCGGCCCTGACCTTCCCCGGCGACTGCTCCGCCGCGGCCATCACCCCCGGGCTGTACCAGGGCGAGCTTACCGACGACTGCCCGTCCCTGGTGCGGGACCAGGGAGTCAACGCCAGGCACGTCAGCTTCAGCCTGGACCAGCGCCAGCAGGTGACGCTGACCCTGGAGTCGCCCGACTTCGACACCTATCTCTACCTGGGGTCGGGCACGGTCCTGGGCAGCGTCGACTGGACGCACATGAATGACAACATCGGCTACAACGACCTGGGCATCGACTACAGTACCGATTCGCGGCTGTCCGATACGCTGGACGCCGGCGACTACGTCGCGGAGTTGACCAGCCTTGAAGCGAACGAAACGGGCAACTTCAACCTGACACTGGAGACGTCTGCGCCCGCCGCCCCGCCCAAGCCGGAGCCGGGGCCCCTGCCGGCGCCCACCGGGCTGACGGCGACCGCCTCATTCGTCGACGACGGCAGGATCACGATCGCCGCGGATTGGAACCCGGTGAAGGGCGCCGACTTCTACCGGGTCCGGTTGACCGACGGGAGCGGCGGCCAGTATTCGACGAAGCTGTCGCGTGGCTCGTCCTGGGGGTTCTTTGAAGCCCCCGGCAACATCATACGGCCCGGCACGACGTACACCGTAGAGGTTTCAGCCAACGACGCGCCGAACAAGGCGACGGCCGAGGTCACCACGCTGCGCCGCCCCACGGGGCTCACCGTGACCCCCGACGCCGACGATTTCGAGGTCCTGAACGTGTCCTGGAACCTAATGCCCGGCGCAACGGGCTACTGCCTGGACTGGCGGACGCCGCCGTGCGCGGGCAGCTACGGGACCACTCGGTATTTCACCCGCCAGACCGCGTCGTCCCAGATCAGCGGCCTGGAACCCGGCACCGAGTACGAGGTCCGGCTGGGCTTCCAGGACGGATTCAGCTCCGACTGTACCGTTCGCCCCGCCGCCAAGGCGCGCGGGACCACCAAGTCGCTGGTGGTCGGGGAGATCGAGGGAGTGGTGGCTCGAGCCCATCCCACCCAACCGACCTCGCTCAGATTGAACTGGGAGGCCGTGTCCGGCGCCACCGGCTACCGGGTCGAGTACAAGGAGGGCACGGACCCGTCGGCCCCGTTCCGAGTGTTCAGCAACTCCACGGCGCGGCCAACGGGCGCTAGTTTCCACCGCATCACCGGTCTGCAGGCCGACACGGAATACACCGTCCGGGTGACAGCGTTGAGGAGCGGCAGGAGCCTGGGCGCCGGTGAAGGCGTGGGCACGACCCGCGTGACGTTTGGCGGCGTCCAGGCCAGCCTCGTGGTGAACCATGGCGACGGCCTCACCGTGACCTGGCCGGCGCTGGATGGCGATTACGTCTACTACGTGTTCTACAAGAGGACCGGCTCCAGCGACACGGAGACCCGCGTCACCACCAGGGGGGTCTCGCCCCTGCGGATAACCGGTCTCACACCCAACACGGAGTACACGGTAAGGGTCCAGGCCCAATGGGTCCAAGTGCGTCGACCCAACGACAACCTCACCATAGCCTCAGCCGGTGAGGCCACGGCCACGGGCACCACCGCGCCGCTGAGCATACAGGGAGTCGAGGTCGAAACCGTCTACGCGAGCGGGAGCAATTACGATCTCAAGGTGTTCTGGGAGGATGATTCCCGCGCCGGCCGCTACCGGGTCGAGTACAGGAAGGGCACAGACCTGAACCCCTACGACCCGGATGGGTCCAGGGAGCTGGATGGAAGCGTAACGCCCTCCCCGCCCGCGTTCACAGCGTCCTCCACTATAGCCCGCGCAAATCTGGTGACTGATGGAGAAAAATTAAAGGCCACCCATACGGTCACCGGACTGGAGGCCGATACGACGTACACCGTCCGGGTGGTTGCGCTGGAAGGCGACTCGGGCACCAAGGAGATGGGCTCCGGCCTGAACGTGGGCAAGACCCGCGCTGCCTCCGAGACCGCGAAACCCGTCCCGTCGACCCTGACCGTCTCCGCGAACCCTGCCGCCAACTCGGACACCGGACTGGTGGCGTCCTGGAACGGGGTGGAGGGTGCGACCAAGTACCGCATCACCTGGAAGGAAGGCGTCGTTGGCAAGCCGTGGAGCGCCACCGTGGAGACCACCGACACCAGCTACACCATAACGGGCCTGTCCCCCGCCACGAACTACACCGTCTACGTTGCGGGAATCGGCGCGGACGGCTACTTGAAGGCCGATGACAGCGCCGACGGCACCACCACCGGCGGCGCCCTGACCGGCCTGACCGTTCAAACACAAACGGACGCCGACCAGCTTTCCGTGAGCTGGACCTGGACCCCACCGGCGGGTACCACGGCCGCGTACAAGATCAAATGGAAGACCGGCAGCGGCTACTACGGCGCGGTACAGGAAGCGACGACAACTCCATCCACCATCATGGGCCTGACGGGGAGCACGATCTACACCGTTCACGTCGTCGCCTACAATACGGACTCAATGGAGGAACTTGCGAAGGGCGTGGCCGTCGGGATCACGTCGGCGCCGCCGCAGAGCGGCGAGGCCGTCCAACCCGAGCCCCCGCAGGACCAGGACCCCGTGGGAACGGCGGCGCTGGCCGGGCTGACCGTTGCTGCAGTCTCGGGCCAGCCCACCCAGCTGGCCGTGAACTGGGACGAGGTGCAGGGCGCGGCGCGGTACGACGTGCGCTGGAAGACCGGCGCCGGGGACTACGGCGACGCCGAGCGGGCGAGCACCAACAGCTACACCATCAAGGGCCTGTCGGCGAACACGACCTACACCGTCAACGTCGCGGCCCTGGACGGGAACAACTCCCTGCTGGCGGAGGCCACGGCCAACGGGACCACGGAGCCGCAAACCGGCCAGTCTACCGACCCGAATGAGGGTGGCGGTACGGACGAGCAGCAGTCGGCTGCGGCTCCCGCCGTCTCTTTCGTCATCTACTACGACCCGGACGCCGGGGACGCCGCGGTGGACCGCTACAACCAGGCGGTCGCGTTGCTCGACGACGCCGGGATTGCCTACAGCGTGGTCAGGGGCGACGTCCAGGACGACGTTGACCAGCTGGCCGGGGTGACCGGCTCGGTGATACCCCGGTTCTTCCTCGGCGACCCCACGGACGAAGACTGGGTGTCCGAGACGAAGGTGAACAACGGCGGACTGCGCTGGCTGAAGGAGAAGGTGGCCGAACTGAGCGGCGGCTGACCCTTGCCGGAAATAGCGCCATGGGATGAGGACGGCCCCTGTGATCGGGGGCCGTCCTCGGCATAGAAGAGGCTTTCATACAGGCCCAGCGTGCGAAGGCAATCATCGCTGACTAACCTGCCGACACTGAGACGACCACCCGCGGGCGTCATCCCGCCTCCAGAAAACCACTCGGAACCCATTATACCTTCACGGGCTAATTGACACTGTGATTGACACGGAAATAGGAAAGTAGATTGCACATAAATGGCATAGAATTTTCGCGGCAAAGCCCCATAATAGTCAAAGTTTCGCCCACCGGGAGAGGGGGGAGATAATAACTTGGCTGTCGTCAAGCGGATTACGGGTCTGGCCGCACGGACGACCTACACCGTCCGGGGCACGGCACGCCACAGAATCGACGGCCAGACCGCTGACGGCGACTCCGCCGAGGGCAGCGGGACCAACAGCGCGGCTCCTGTTGAAGACCCCCCGCCCAAAACACTGGCCTCCGACGCCCGCGTCCACGCTAGCCCAGGAGCCGACGAGAGAGGCACTCTCGCCGGCCGGCACGCCCATGACACCCTGGTCATCACCGTCGCCGTGATCCCCGCGAGCATCCTGGAGTACGACCGGGATGACTGGAAGCACTGGACCGACGGCGACCACCTCATCGTGAAAGCAAACCAGAGAAAAGGCGACAAAAACTGAGGAATTCACACCCGAAGTAGCCATAACCAGACCGCAACCTGAACGGTGACAACGGAGAGAGAATTTTGGAAGTAGAACTCTACGACGGAGACCTGCCCCGTCCCATCGAGGCCCTCAAGAAATACTTCCTCAATGGCGGAGCCACATTAGTTCAAGCTGCTTTCTCCCACTCCTACTTCATAAGTCCTGATTCAGTACGAGAGAGGTCAGTCTATTACCCTGACCGAGCGAGAATCAGTAATGAGCACTATCCAAACAAGAGAAAGGGTCAAGAGGCTACTTGGGCAGCAACAGGAAAGATAGTGAAACTGGACTACAACCAGCGTGCCCAGATGGCTTGGGAGCGGTACACAGGGCATCCCCTCGCCAGAGGAACTGGCTACTCAATCCGCCACATTTGGGGACACCCCTGGAACCCGGACGCCTTTACGGCAGGGTGGAACCTCTGTTATATGCCCTACTGGGCAGGAATGCTGACCGAGACACAGAACCTGGATGAGGAACTAGAGGAGGCCATTCGCCAGGCTTCCTGGGATCTCTATTTTCGGACCAACCCCGTCTGCAGGCCGCCGGAATTCGTGAAAGACCCTGGTAGTGACTTGGACTCCCTCTTGGCAGGCCAGCCAATCCTCATTCTCCAGAGGAACTCACGGTCCCAACATCAAAGTACACAACAAGCCGACTCCGACGAAAATGTCCTTAACAGAGTCAAGGAGATCCGAAGGCAGGCCGGCCAAAGCTGGAGCAACATCCGCAAAGCCGCACGAAATCTTCAAGGCTTGGACCACGAAGACTTCGGGAGCAAGAACGTGGAGGGAACATCCAAGTCCTGCGTAAGGAGAATAATAAGAGAGACGGAACTGACACTCGCGGAAATAGAGGTCATCGCAGCAAAGCTGGGTTGGTAGGAGCATCGGAGCATCCTCAGAACGCCACAACTCTGGCGAATGGGCTTGGGACGTGGAGAGGAAAGAGAAGTCCGCCAACTACCTGGAGGACCCGGACCGCCTGGCCGCCACCAGTTCCCGGCACAACCGGAGCAAAGAGGCTCGGGGCCAGAGGGATGGCGGCCTCCCAGCGACACCCTGTGGTGCGACTACGGCACCGATTGGGCGGAGACAAAAACACGCGGGGACTGACGCTGACGGAGCCTGAGTCGGAGGCAGTGACGGAGATGCAGGGGATTTGCGAAGACCCGCCGACGGTGGAGGTGAAAAGCGGGAACAGATAGGGACCAGAGGTGGAAGGCAAACGCCGAACGGAGGAACCGGTCTACCGGTCCCGCCATAAGACGGATGACACCACCGCTAATATCAAGACCACCAGCAATGCAATGGTTACCTCCGATTCTGGAAGAACAGACACAACCGCCAGCTTAAAGGCCCTTCCGGGAGGAACGGCGCAACGCCGAGAATCTCCCGGAGTCGGAGGGCATCTCGGCCCGGGCGATGCAGCGTTTTCTCACCGAGACCCGCGGGTCCGATGACCGTGCCATCGGGCGGTTGCAGGAATACCTGACCCCCAGGTTGGGGCACCCCGAGGGGGTGTGGGTGTTGGACGGCGGCGACTTCCCCAAACAGGGGAGGAAATCGGCGGGAGTGGCCCGCCAGTACTGCGGCCGGCTGGGCAAGGTGGCCAACTGTCAGACTGGGATGTTTCTGGCCTACGTCAGCCCGCTGGGCCTGGCGCTGGTGGACAAACGGCTGTATCTGCCCCGGATTTGGGTTTCTGACGACGCCCGGTGCGCGGCGGCGGGAGTCCCAGAGGAGCAACGGAGCTACCGCTCCAGGACGGAGTTGGCCTTGGCGATGCTGGAGCGGGCTTTGGAGATGGGCCATCTCGGAGCCGGGTGGGTTGCCGCATACGGTGCCTTCGGGATGTCGCCGTCCTTCCGGGACTCCTTGGCGGCCATGGGGATGCGCTACGTGCTGGACGTTCCGGGCAACACGCCGGTCTGGCCCTTGGAACCGGCTTGGACCAAAGTGGAATATGCGGGGTCCGGGCGTCCCCGCAAACCCAAGTTGCGGGAAGGGCAGCGGCGGACCATGGAGCAGCGCAGTGATGCTTTGCCTGAGAAGCCTGGCGGGAGATAACAGTGACGGAAGGAAGCCAGGGGCCGCGCACCTGCCGGTTCAGCGCCCAGCGGGTGCGGGCAACCCGCAAGGGCAAGCCAGGCGGGAAGATATGGGCCGTCTACCGCCGGAACCTGGACGGCAGCGAGCCCCGCTACTGCCTGTCCAACGCGCCGGAGGACATTTCTCTGGAGACCCTGGCATACGCGGGCGGATCCCGGTGGCGGATTGAAACGGAGTTCGAGACTGAGAAGGGCGGCGTAGGTCTGGACGAATACAAGACCCGCAGCTGGGCAGGCTGGCATCACCACATAGCCCTATACCTGTTGGCGGGGGCCTTCCTGGCTGGCGGAGGGTACGACCACCGGCGATACGGAGCCGCGCACCGGAGAGGCTAATGACCCGGCGGCGCCCGACGACCCACCGGCCAACACTCCGGCATCGGGCGCGCCCAGCATCAGCGGCACGGCCCAGGTGGGAGAGACGCTGACTGCGGCCACCTCAGGCATCAGCGACGCCGACGGGCTGACCAACGCCAGCTTCGCCTACCAGTGGCTGGCTGACGGGTCGGAATATCTGGAGCCACGGGTTCCAGCTACACGCCGGTAACTGGCGACGTGGGCAAGGCCATCAAGGTAGCGGTGTCCTTCACCGACGACGCTGGGAACTCCGAGGAGTAGACCAGCGCCGCCACGGCAGCGGTGGTGGCGGAGGACTCGCCTACAGAGGAGTCCGCCCCTCCTTCGTAATCTACTACGACTCGGACGCCGGGGACGCTGCGGTGGACCGCTACAACGAAGCGGTCGCGCTGCTGAAGGACGCCGGTATCTCGTACAGCGAGGTCAGGGACGACGTCCAGGAGGAGGTGGACAGGCTGGCCGGGGTGACCGGCTCGGTGATACCCCGGTTCTTCCTAGGCGACCCCACGGACGAAAACTGGGCATCGTAACCGGGGGTGAACAACGGCGGCCTGCGCTGGCTCAAGCAGAAGGTAGCCGAGCTAAGGGACGACTGACCACTGGCGGGAGCAACGCCAACGCTTCCCCTATCGGGGTGGCGTGATCCATCACGCAAAAAGGGCTCATACAGGAACACAGGAGCCCAGCAGAAAGTCCCGCCACCGTGTGAAACAATGACGGAACCGGGATATAGTCCCGTACGCCCGCCCCAGGATACTCCGATAAGCAGGTCCCCAGAGTGCAGAAAATCATCCGTACCGCCGCCCTTGTCATCCCGGCAGCCCTTGTGGGCTGTTCCGGCCCGGCACAGGCTCTGGAAGCGCCGACGCCGTCACTGTCAACACAAACTCCAGCACCTGCGCCGACTTCCACGACCGAGCCGACGGAAACCCATCCGCCAGCGACCGCGGCAACTTGGACGCCGAAACCCACCCGCCACCCGAAGACCAGCCCACCCACGGGTCAAGCAGGTGCGTACGCCATCTCAACGAGCCGGGCAACGGCGTAAGCGGCGGCGCTAAATTGTCCCAAGTGGACGGATTGACCGACTGACAAACGGCGTTGAAAATTGGGCCCCAACAACGATACCGTCAGGTTTCGCCGGGACGCGGCACTGATGTTGCGGCGCGTCTAAAGCGTCCGGCGCATCACGAACCGGTAGGGCGCCGAGGCCATGGAGAACCTGCTGGCCGCTACCACGGTTCCCGACGGCTGGGATGTCTCTGACCGCGTTCTACGACAAAGGAGGGCTAAAAGAGCCCCACAGGTCTCCGCCCAGCCTTCAGCAACCTCTCCAGCGAAGACTGCGCCGGACGCCGAACCGCCTCGGATTCGTCGGAGGCCGCCGCCGTCAGAGGTCCGACCGCCCGGTGGTCATCCATTTCCCCAAGAGCGAAGGCGGCAGCCTCCCTCACGCTGTCCTGGTCGTCTCCCAGTGCCGCAATCAGGGGTTCAACCGATTCCGGCCCCCCCAGCACGCTCAGGGACCAGGCAGCGCGGGCGCGCCTCCAAGGGGCAGCATTTCCCAGTTCCTCCAGCATCTCGGGACCTGTAACCGTGTCCCCCAGCCCCTTGAGGGCCAAGGCGGCGTAATGGCACTCGTATCCGGTCTCCAGGTCGAGCAACCCACGCAGCCTCGGCATGGCCCGAACGTATCCGGACTCTCCCAGAATCCGGGCTATGCCGGGACCCAGAGACATATAGCCCATCTCAGCGGCCTCAATGATTCCTTCCCACGCCCGGTCGCCTCCCAAGCGCGCAAGGGCGTAACCCACCGACTGGGAACTCACACCCCTGGGGTCTATGAACACAGAGAGCAGCGCCAGCACCGCCTCCCGGTCGCCCAACCGGCCCAAGGCCTCGACGACCTCTGATCTGACCTTCCTGTCCCACTCGTCCAAGGCAGCTATCAGGGCCGGCACCGCCTGCCGGTCCCCTATGTCCCCCAGAGCTTGGGCCGAGATACTCCGTACTCCGGAGTCCGAATCTCCGAGAGCCGCGATGAACGCCGGCACCGCCTGGGAAACTCTCATCCCTTTCAGCGCACTACAGGCGTCATACCTGACCCCGCGGTCTGTATCCTCCATCAGCTCGAGCAGCATAGGTACCGACTCCGGAGCCTTCAGCCGCCCCAAGGCCAGCACCAACTGGGAGCGAACCCGGCCGCCGGCATGGTCAAGGGCGTCCAGGAGATGAGACTCCGCTCCACTGTCGAAGCTCCCCAGCGCCCTGGCGGCGTTCACCCTGACGTCTTCATCATCGTCCTGCAGAACTCCGGCCAGGGCCGGCACGGAAGACTGCAACGCCCCCAGCATTGCCTCCCTTGCTTCAACGCCCGTATGCTGCCAGGACATGGAGCCAGCCATCCGGCTCAATGCCTGCGCCGCAGCGGCACGGACCGCCGCCGAAGGGCCGGAAATCGCTCCCGCCAGGGCAGGCACGGCCCCCGGGACATTCAGCTGGCCCAAAGAAATGGCGGCGCCCTTCCGGGTTTCCTCGTCATCGTCGCCCAGAGCGGCGGAGAGACCATCCATGGCCGCAGGATCCTTGATCTCCCCCAAGGCCCTGACCGCCTCCCGGCACACCTGCGGATCGGCCGACTCCAAGGCGTCCAGCAGAAAGGGAACGATCTGCTCCTCCGACTCGATGCCCAGCATCCGGGCAGCATACATCCGAACGGACTCGGATTTGCGCGAAAGGTCGGGGATGAAATGATGAATGTTCTGCGTGGTCATGGCCATCGCCTCCGATGCTGTAGATCATCGTATCACCAGAGGGGGCTGCGAGCCACAGCCAGGCGTCAGCAAACGGCACTCTGCAAGGTGGCAGGAATCATCATTCCCACTGTGTTCCCGTCCAAGGCGGAGAAGACGGGCCTGGCTTCGGAAAGAATGGAAGAGTGCGGAACGATCCTGTAGAGAGGAAGTGCCCCTTCGCGTTCCAACTAACCACGACATCCGGGCGGGCAACACCCTCACCGCAGTGAGCACCTGTAGTGCCGAGGGTGCCGGTTCTTTACCGGTAACCAGACCCAGAGTCGAAAAAGGAGCCGCCAACCGGGAGAACATCGCCAACGGTAAAGGCAGCGCCGACGCAAAACTCAGTCGCCAACTACCTCTGGCCCAAGGCGTGTGCCAAGACGACTGCATTTGTGAAAGTCCCCGATGATCCGGTTGTAGCGACTGGCCACCAGCGCTCTCATGAACAATGCAGGCTGTATCTTGGTCTTTATTCCGCAGATGCTGCGCTTGCCCTGCATGTTTCCGCTGTCCCGATTCACACCGCCTATTGTGGAAGGTTATCGTTCTGGCTCTGCAGTCGGCCCGGCGTTTTCCGAGAGGTGCCTGATTAATTGGATGATTCCTCGTTTGTCACAGTTTGTCAAATTTGTGTGTCCTTCTGCATAGGCCTCTAATACTGGGTCGACCTCCATTTCCTCTGGCGTGAAGTGGGCGGTGGCTGTGTCATCTGGCAGGTGCGGTTGACCCGGTGTGCACGGACGTTCGTCCTTCTCAGGGTTGGACATGGCAAATCACTCCGCAGGAGGATAAGAACAGTGTGGGACCTGCGGGCGGGGTCAGGATTGCGGCGTTGAAGGGACGGAAAAAGAGTTTGAATTTTGGGGAGTGTGCAAGGGGGTGAGGGGAAAGGATAAGGAGAGGCAGGGGAGTGTAGAGAGGAACGGGGGGCGGAGGGGGTCAGGAATCGCTGCTGTGGTGCGAGTCAGGGAGAGGTTCGGGTGATTGACTCGTTTGGGGTGATGAGGACAGGAGGTTTCGGCGGTGGATGAATCCTATGAATTCAGCTATTCGCCTTTTGGCGTCGCCGGGCAGGTAGTCCTTTACCATAGTATAGGTCGCGAGAACGGGGTCGATCTGGGACTCTTCGTCGAGCCGGAGCGTGGCTGCGGCGTCAAAGCGTTGTTGCTCTTCGCTCGTAAAGTAGCCCTTTGATGTAAACCAGCCAGCGGGGCGGCCGTAGAGAGTGGCGAGGATCTGCAGCGTCCTCGTGGGGGGATTTGACAGTTCCCTCTCATAACGTCGTATGGCGCTGATGTTCAGGCCGGTCATAAAGGCGACGTTAGTCTGGGTCAGGCCGGCCTCCCTTCGAGCCTGGGACAGCTTGGTGCCGGAAACGGGGACTCTGTCGTAAGGAAACCCTGGTTGGCGGGACGGTGGCGCGAGGGGGCTGCTCAGGTCGTCAAGGAGGGATTCGACGGTGACGTTGTAGCGCTCTGCCAGTTTGATGATGGCCCACCTGGGCGGCTCGTTTCTGGCGGTCTCCCAGTTGCGCACGGTCTGGGCGGTGGTCCCAACGACCTCCGCGGCCTGCGCCTGGGTGAGATTGTTCTCTATCCTGGCGGTTCTAAGCCGGTTGCCCAGGCGGTCGAGGACAAGTCTTCTGGCTGCGGCCGCCAAGGGGCGGTTGCCGTCTGGTGGCGGTGTAGGCTCGATCAGCATGCCCTGAGGATGCCACTTTGTGGTGCTGAGGGCAAGTATTTGGTTACCGATCGGTCATCAGCTGCTTCTGGTGGGTGGTGAGGATGAATTTCCCTATTTCCCTGATGGAGGCGCCGGTGAGTTCGGGCTGGAGGTCCAGATATACGCGAAGGGCGGGGTCCAGGTGTTCCGGTTGAAGGAGCCTTGCCCCGTTCGGACCTTCCGGGTCGAGCCAGAGCGGTGGCTTGTTGTAGATGAGGGCCAATCTCTGGAGTGCGCCCCGGGTGGGCTTGGCATACCCTCGCTCATAGCGCCTTATGCTGGTGATGTTTATGCCGGAGCGGGACGATGCGGTTTCCTGGGAAAGGCCGGCATCTTTCCGGGCCTGAATCAGTGTGAGCGGATCCACCTGGATTCGCTGTCTGGAGCCGTTGAGGTGAGCCTGGGAGGAGAGGATCCGGCTTTCGGTCTTTAGTTCCTCTGGGTGGATGTCGAACAGGGAGGCCAGGGAGTCTAGTGATTCCTTGCTGGGTTCGTTTCTGCCGGTCTCCCAGTTTCTGACGGTTTGGCCGGTTACGCCCAGATGCGCTCCGACCTCTCGTTGAGTGAGACCAGCTTGCCTTCGCGTATCTCGAAGCTTTCTGCCCAGCATGCTCAGAGCGGCGTGTTTGGCAGTGGATGCTATGGTGCGGTCTTCTTTGCCCATAAGTTGGCGGTCTCCGATGAATGCAAAAAGCTGGGTGTGTGAGGACATCAAACATAGGTTACCCCGGTAGTTGTTCGGGGGGATTGCGGGAAATGGACTGGCACGGCGATTGGTTTCTGATGCCTCTGCTTGCGTGTGGGGAGGGAGAGGGCTCGGAGGAAGCCGTTGTGAATTCTAAGAGTGACTTGTGCCTGTTGACGTTTAAAAGTTGTGTAGGTATACTAGCTGATAGTGAAGGTAATAGTTAACTAACAAGGCTACAAAGGCGGCGTCAACGGTCACTTGCCTCGAATGGTGGGGCGGGTGCTGCGCCGGCGGTCTGGAGCCGGGGAGGGCATAGGCATAGAGCGATGACGGCAGGAGAAAGGTCTTTCGACAAGATCGGACGCCTCTGTGACGGGCCGTCTGTCGTGGGACCGGAAAATAAGGAGGGAGCGCTAGATGGGAAAAAGGGAAGCGGGCTCTTCCGAGCCCGCCCACGATCCCGAGCTGTGCGAGTGTGAGAGGCCCGATACAGCTCGACACCATGATAATCCCAGCTGTGATTGTGCGCAACTTTGCCTGAGCGCCATGTTCCGGCAGTACGGCGACGCGATGTCCGGTATCGACCCGGACGAGGTCGTCTACGATTCCGGGTGGGACCACAGTTCGGGCATACCCGTCCGGGTGGTGATGGGGACAGGAGCCGAGAATCCTGCTCTGTGGAACTGGGTTAGGCGCACGGCCCTCGGGGTGGGTGTTGGGACCGACAAGATTTAATGCGAGGTGCCCGGCGATGGGTTTTGGTCCCCGCCGGGCTTTTCTCATGGAATTTGATATGAACAAGGATGAAGGTGAGGTTGCGCAGGAGGAGCGGAGGCGGCTTGGGGCTGGGTTGTATTCCGGCATTTTCACTTCGGGGCGGGATGGCGGGACTCATCACAGTGGGTTCTCATTTAGTGGCTGGCTCCGGGCGCGCCACTAGACGTGGAACACGCGGATAAAGTGACAGTAGACGGGGGTGAGGAGGTGGGAGAAGAAATAGTTCAATCGCGGTATGGGGTTTGCCATGCAAGGCGCGAGGGGAGGTGACGAAAAGGTAAAGGGGCAGTTTCCGGTATGGGTGGTCAGGGTGGTGTGCTCCGTTGAGGATTGGCCTGGTCGGCGTAAATAAGAAAGACCTGAGGAGGTTGTCATGAGAAGCAGGGGAGGTAAGAGGGCAGGGAGAGCGGTGTCTGGGGGTGTGGGCGAGATCATGGCCGGAGTCTCTGATACTGCTGCCCGGTATCACCGGATCAGCACGGTGGGACAGGAGGACGGTTTTTCTCTGGAGTACCAGAGTGAGGCGACCGCGGCGTTGGCGGACAAGCTGGGGTTGGTGTCCGCTCCTGAACATGTGCTAGATGAGGTGGAGACTGCGGCCAATCCGTACAGACCAAAGTATGAACGGCTGTGGAATTTGGTGCAGAAGCAAGAGGTGGGGCACGTGCTGGTGTACCGCAGTGACCGTCTGGCACGGGATCCGCTCTTGGCTGCGCTATTCGCGCGGCACTGCAAGGATCATGGCGTTGGGCTCCATTTTGCGGACGGCACTAAGGTCGAGTCTTCGACAGACGAGATGGTCCAGTTCGTAATGGGGTGGGGTGGTCATGAGGAGCGGGAGAAAACCAGGAAGCAGACGATGGAGGGTAAGCGGAAGCGGGCAGAGAATAACGGGATTCCCAACGGCACGGGTGCGGGGTTATACGGAACGGATTACGACCCTGAGACCAAGAGAAGGACCATAAATGAAAGTGAGGCGGAGGTGGTGCGGAAAGCGTTTGGCTGGAGGCTGCGCGGAAAGTCCTATGGCGAGATTGCCCGGTTGCTGAACATGCTGGGTATACCGAGCAGAGGTGGTGGGCTCTGGAGTCCGGCAACGGTCAGGGCGATGTTGACGAACATCGCGTACACGGGGGTGCAGTGGTATGGGAAACGGCGGTACGAGAAATCCTACGAACCCGGTGGACCGAAACGGAGGGTAACCGAAAAGCCGCCGGAGGAATGGATCCGGGTGGAAGGATTTACGCCCAAGATAATCGAACCTGCAGTGTTCGAGGCCGCGGGTCGAGTGGGAGTAAAAAGGTCCCGGAAAGGAATGGTGTGGGATTACGAACTTACGGAGTTCGCTTATTGTGGGGAGTGCGATAGCCAGGTGTGTGGGGCGACAATGACTGCCAACGGGACTAGCAGGCGGTTCAGCTACCCGTACTACCGGTGTGAGGGCACCTTGGGGGATCACTACCGGCCCAAGATTTGCGATTTGAAAAGTCTGCGGGCTGACAAGCTGGAGCCGGTTGTTGACAAGTTCGTGGAGGAGGCGGTGAGGAACCCGGATGGCTTCTTGGAGGTAATTCGGAGGGAGACTTCCGATGGTGGCGCCAATCTCGAGCGTCGGGTAGCTGGAAAGAAGAGGGAGCTGAAGAAGAAACAGGATGAGGCGGATGTACTGACCCTGCAGGTGGCAAAAAAATTGATCAAACAGGCGCGTTATGAGCGGCTAATGGCGCCCTTGAACGTCGTGATTGAGCGTCTGGAGGAAGAGCTTGCTCTTTTGGTCTCGCAGAAGGGCGCTGCGGAAAACCTTGAGGCGTTCGAGAAGCAGGTGCGGGCAACTTTCTTGCAGTACAAAGAGGGGTTGTCTACCCTGGACAAAGAGGAGCGGCAGCAACTGATGCGGCTCCTCAATGTCCGGGTGACGTGCTATCGGGGACGTGTGCTGGTGACCGGGGTCCTAGACCCGTCTCTATTCACCACTGAACGAACATGGGCGTGCAAGTCCAGTTGGAGTTACACCGCGGTGGTCGAGCCGAACCCAGACCGCTGGCCCCCAAGGCGCAAGAAATACGCTCGGCGCAAGGGGAAAAATTCCAAGTAATGTTGCGCCTTGTGGGAGCCATTCTACCATTGGGAGTATAGCGGTGTGCAGGTGATTTTCTGTCCTCTGGCTGGCATCCCAGATGGCTGGCTAGGCCATTATGGGGAACTGGGCCGATGAAAGCGTCAGGGCGAGTCGGTGATGACTCGCCCTGAGGTGTTTTTATCCCTGGGATGGATCTCGTCGTTTTGTCCATTGCCTGGGCTGATGAGTCCCACCACCTCTGGTGCTCTGCTCCACTTCTGATGGTGATTTGGGATATGGAGCGGTATGAGTAATCTGCTGGGACCGGCAGGGTTAATTGTCGTTGATCATCGTTAACCATGAGGCTCTTGTAGTCGATGTAAACGCAGGCGGTGCCACTCCTTTTTCACGGTCTCAATGGGAATGAGGACATGCTAGGGCGAGTCCAGGAGTTCCAAGAACCTTATACTTCACCACAGCGGCCCGCGGCAGGCGCCGGTATTGCCGGATACGTATCCGCTTGGGTCGAGCTTCCTCTCCTGTCCTACGGTCACTATTGCTCGTCCTCCGCTGTTTCGCATCACCAACTGTCCGTTCATCATGTCTGGGTAGAAACCTGTGGGCCATATTACTATCGGGCCTTTCTTGCCGATAGGGAGACAGTCTCCGTTCAAGGTGAGAAGCTGCCCCCTCGGAGGCTCGGCCAGCAGTTGAGGATGAGGGTAGCTGCCCGATGTCTTGGAGCGCGGGAACCACCGTGTTGACCCTTGCAGGCGCACGACTCTGGCTCGTTCTTGGGGACCGGGGGGCACCTCGTCGCCGACCAAGTGGTGCAGGCCCTAGCATACCTTGGGGACAGTTTTCTCCGGTTCCTCCTGTCCGGCCTCATCGGATCAGTAGCTCCGCCCTCCGAACCTCACCGTGTCTCCTGCCAGCGCCACGGTCTCTCCGCCACCGTCAATCACCTGGTTCTCGTCACCCACTTGCCGGAGCGTGAAGCCAGAGGGCCACACGGGCAGCCAGATTTCGCGGAGCTGCTCAGTCACAGTGCGCTTGGGGTCATCCCACCCGAGGCGGTATAGCTTCAGGCAGCCATCCACCATTCTCAACTCCCCTGCTGGGTAGTCGAAGCCGGGGGCGGTTCCCAGTGGCTCTTGGTGAACGGGGAGAATCGGTTGGTCGGGCGGGGCTGGGGCCCCCTTGGTCGCCGACGGGCCTCTGACAGGCATCTGAACTGACAGCCATGCGTACCGAGAAGGTGCCTACCAATAGGTGTTGCATTGCTATCGCCTATCGGCTGATGCGATTCGGGTTCTGTTTCTATTAGGCGTACACCATAAGCAAGAGGAACCACGGACGGACATGATTCCTATTGAGGAGATGACTCTCAGTGATCCCTCCGAAACGCTAAGTTACCGTATGTCTGGCGAATCGCGGTTGGTGAAGCGCGGCCCTTCATATCTTATGGCTCAGAGCGGGACTTGAGCGGTAAAAATGCCATCCGGAACCTCCAACTCGATCTTGAACAGTTCCTTCCGCACGTCCTCTGCGACCTCGCTTACCTCCCTGGCGACCCGGGAGGACTGTCCTATGCCCTGCTTCAACGCCGTGACCAAGGGCAGCAGCAAGTCTACGGCAGGAGATGCCTCGATGATTTCAAGGGCCTTGTGTGCTCCGACTCTGACCGCGAATTGAAGCAGAACTCTGGTTTCTCCGAGGTCAAGGTCTTTGGTCTCTGCCAAGCACTCCAGCAGGATAGCTGCTTCTCTCTCACCGATGACGGACTTCAGGGAGATCTCCTTGAGCGTCAAGGCAGACGATACCAATCCCGCCAAGTTCCATTCCGCCAAGTGTTCAAATCGCGCCACGACCTCGTCCAGTGCGGCAACGGCCTCCGTCGTCTGACCATCACGCATGAGGGCTAGTCCTTTGGCCATGAATAAGATGCCTTCAACAACAGGAGTCAGGGGAGTAACGACTCCATTGAGGCAGGCGAAGGCCTGGTCAATCTGAGCAATGGTCTGCGGTGTCTCCCCTGCATTCAGCAGAGCTTGTGCCCTGTAAATCTGCGCCCCGGCAACTGCGAGAGCAGAGGAGTCATCTCGTTGGTCTCCGAAGCGGCTGATCAGGTCTTCACAGACGGCCATCGCCTCGTCGGCTCGATCGCACCGGTGCAACAGGTTCATTTTCTCCAGCAGCAGGATGGCAACCCAGCCACTTGATGGACATGGACCGTCTATGGTCAGCCGCCGTATGATGTCGTCATGCATCTCGATGGCTTCGTCGGTCTGCCCCGATATAACCAGCCAGTCGGCTTCGTCAAGAAGCCCTGTCACGAAAACATCGGCCAATCGGGGACGAAGAGAGCGGGCGTCGTGCATCTGCCTCAGGGCTTCCTCGAAGGCGTCCCAGGCCGCTTCTGGCGAATATAGTCCGTACATGAAATCAATCAGGGACTTCACGACCTCGCTGGTCCCGCTCCCCCGACGCAGCAAGTAGTAGATGTTGTAGAGTCTCTCGCTCAGGTAATACTGTTGACGCCGTGGTGTCCCTCCTTGGACCGTCACGGCGCCACGGTCAACCAGCCGCTTGAGCTGTGCGCTGACCACATTCGTATCCATCCGTGCCTGTTCTGCAACTTCCCGGGTTGTGGCAGGCTTCCAAAGTGTGGCCAGCGCCAAGTAGACACGCCGCTCCTGGGGTGGCAGGGACTCCAGATGGCTCTTGAAGTACTCCGTGTAGTCATCAACCAGTTCCAGGAGGTTGTCCATCAGGTCGCTCAGCGAACGGCCGGCACCCAACCGGGCTATGATGGCCAGCAGGCGCGGATTTCCTCCGGTGAGGATCTGTAACGGCCTGACCAGGCGTTCTTGGGTATCCAGCCCGGATACCGCCTGCCACAGCGAAACGCACTCCTCGGTATCCAGGGGGCGCAGGTCGATCACGCGAAACAGGTCGTAGAGAGCGTGCTCCGGATGGTCGATCTCGTGGAACCGGCTGGTGGCACTGCCAATGAGGACGATGCGGGGCTCGTTTTGCAGGGTGTGGCGCAGTCGCCACCCGGCGTCGCGATCCGTCATGTCGGAGAAGAGCATATTCAGGTTCTCCACCAACAGCACCAGCCGCTTTTCGTGCCGTTCGGCGAAGTCGAGGACGGCGCCCAGACAGCGATTGGCCAACTCCCGGTCATCGGACCTGTTCCGCAGGTCATCGCGAGACATCCGCAATTCGGCCTGCTCCTCTTTGGGACCCTGCTCGGTCAGCCGGGACAGGCATTCCAGCCAGAACTCGCCGATGGTGGAAACCTCGTAGCTCTCCTCGGCAAACACGACGGGATAAAACTCCGACAGAGTGGGGTCCCGGCCGATCTCCGCGGCCACCCTTAGCAACAGATGTGTCTTCCCGCTCCCTCGGGGGCCGATCACGATGGAGTGGGCGTTGGAACTGCCGGTGCTGGCGTGAAGTGACGCCAGGAGCGATTCGAGCTCGGAATACCTGACACGGAACGACTCCACGATCTCATCGTCGCTGAGAAAGCCGGGGTTGTATTTCCTGACGCCGGCGGCCATGACAAACCTCCCGGGTTGACCTACCGTTCACTTATCGAAGTAAATCGCTGGCCGTGCCGGGCGCGCCACCAGTCCTCCAGCAGACCGGACACGAACCTATATCCGCCGTCGCACCCCTCCAGATATCCGTCGTGCTCCAAGACGTAAAGCACGTCGGCAACGCTATCGCGCTCGTCGTTGTCGGCCGCCAAGGTGCTGTAGACCTCGACCACGGCGTGTGTCAGAAGCCCGCCGTTCACTACCGCCTCGGAAAGAAGGCTTAGGGCATTGGTGTAACTCTCATCCCCCAGGATCATCTGTAGCCGCTCTTCATAGTGAGCAAGGTCGACTTGGCCTCTCACGCTGAGCAGGTACCGCTGATATACGTACTCAACGTCGCCCAGGGTAGCCTCGCATCTGCGGTCGCTGAGGAGATGCTCATATAGGTGGTGGAAGAACCGCTGCACATGATGTGGCACGCAACAGCGCAGCCGCCGGCACATCTCATCCCCGACACCTTCGGAGAGGGTCACATCATAGCCGCGGGCCAAGGCCGCCAGGCATTCCACTGCGGTTTCCCGAGTCCAAGGCCGGAGGTCAAAGGGGAAGTAGACATTCCCGTGGGCGCTGAGCCCTGCCTGCCTGAGGACGGGCTCCAAGCCCACGCTGCCCGAGATGATCAGGGTCACCCGACCCTGATGAGTCTGGCAATTCTTCCTGAGCCAGGACATGAAGTTGTCCGTGGCTGCCCTGCGCTCGGGCGTGATGCGATACTCGTGTCCTTTGAGGAGCCGGTTGACCAAAATGGGCAACTCGTCGATGGCCAGAACCACCGGGCGCTCGTTGGATGCCAGGGCCTCAAAGACTTGGTCGCCGGTGCGTTGCCAGTTTCCGGCGTCCAGTCCGGCGCGTAGCTTGACCCGCAACTCAGAGATTCCCAGCTCATCGACATTTTCGCGAAGGTCTCTGAGGGTGCTGGCCAACCAGGATGCCATCCTGGTGCGGACGTTTCTGACCGAGCGGGCCTGAGCCGCCATTTCGGTGATGGCATCCGGCGCGTCCATAGCGCCCTCCCAGTCCACGAACACCGTGGAGATCTCTCCTTCCTCGTTCAGTCGGCGTAGCAACTCCCGCACGAGACTTGTTTTTCCCATGCGCCGCTGCGCGGTCAACAGCGTGTGCGTACCGCTTGCCACCCGCTCCCGGAGCAACCGAAGTTCCGTTTCGCGGTCGAAGAATCGGTCTCCATCAACCCAGTTGCTGCTCATCGTCAGTGTTGTCATAGTGTCCCGAGCCCAATCGTGGCTTCTGCAGGTTACTATAATATCTTACCAACGGTCTTGTTGGCAACAAAACTGTTGGTATATATGCGGACAACTGGCCAACGTTCCGGATGTGTGATTGCTAACCGATGGGCTTCCACTATGTGAAAGTGAGGGTTATCAGTGCACAACAGCAGGTTGATTACCAGAATGTATGCTGCCTCGGCACGGCAACTCGACGGTCTTCCGGCTCAACCGACACTACCAACCGCGCTCAGCTCTTTCGTCATCCCGGGTCTTGGCGGTCCTCTCATGCTCGGACACCAAATCCGAGGCTCGACGCGCAATATCCCCAACGGGATTATCATTATCGAACAGCGCCTCGAAGGCGTTCCGCAGTCGTCGCCACATCGCGGACTCCGATCTTCTCCACGTTCTTGGGTATGCCACCGTGGCCTCCGCTATTTGTTCGACCGAAAAGCCGGCGTCCCAGGCAATTTGGGCCTTCACCAACCAGGATTGATCAGGATCTCCCGAGAGGGGCGACAGGTGGTAGGCTTCGTGTTCCTCCGAGCTCAAGAGCTCGCGGTACATGTCTGGGTCTCCCTCAGTGAGTAATTCAGCGACGTGGCGAAAGGTGGGAGGTTTTCCCGTGGGTATGGCTTCCAGCACTTGGCGCTTCTGCGGAAAGCTCATAGCCTGGATGGCCTTACTCAATGTCTCTCCTCGCCACAGTCTGATACTTGATGGCGCACCTTGGTGGAGCATCGAGACTACCCAGTCTCTGGCCAGACCGCCATCGCTGGAGAGTATTTCGCCGAGATCCCAGTAGTGGTCTGGATGTTCCACCGGTCGAAGCACCGCTGCTCTCCAGGAATCTCGGTGCTGGTCTGCCACCGTGCCCCTTGGGTCGGCGCACCAATGGCCTATGGCTGCCGAGAAAGAGACCATGTCGTCCGCGTGGCAAAGCAGGGCGTCTAGTGTTTGGTGGGCGACCCGCCCCCTTGCACACCACTCCCGAACAACTGCCGGCATTTCCGATACTTTCGAAATCGCTGCGTCCAGCAGACCATCGAGCGGAGCCGGATTTCTGACAACGAGGCCGGCGGCGAATTCCCTATAAAGATCGTCGTCCAGGCATTTGCACAAATAACCGGTCCATCCCGGGGAGTTCAGGTTGGCAGCTCTCTCGAGAAAGGGTTCGACGGCGTCTGCGGATATTTGGCGCCTCATCAAGGCATCGACTATCGGCAAGGGATCGAACACATCAGCGGCCAGCCGACTGCACGCTGACGCCACCAAGCTGTTGGGCCCTCGAAATCCAGCGTAGCGAGCCTCCCTCTCCATTTTGGAGAGAGATCCCGCAAAAGCCTCTATGGACCTCCCTTTCATGGCAGTAGCCAGTTCTTCGGCAAGGCGACTGTGCTCGTTGACCGAAAATGACTGCCGTTCCGGATAGGCGAGTTCGAAATCCGAGTCCAAGCTAAGGGGGGTGCTTAAGCCGCTTCTCTGCATTTCCATCCGGAGCCTATGCTGAACTCCTGGATGCTCGCGGGTGGATCCGGTTAGGTCCTGGAGCATCCGGTCCGCAAGTCCTTTCATAAAGTCCTGTGTCTCTGCGGGCAGGACGATTCCTGGGTCTCCGTGACGCCAGTTTGAAATCAGCTGGAACAGGTCGTTCCAAGGTACATCGGTTGCTGTGTCCAGTACCTCAAGAAGATCAGGCCAGAGCTTCGCTAACTGCTCGAGCATTGGCAGCGGGTATACCCCATAGGTAATGTTTAGTCTTGTCCCGGACCCCGGGTCTGGAGAGGTGAAGTCGACATATGGGCTGAGAGCCAGGCACATCACCCGGATCGCCGTAATATCCGACAAAGTGTGCCGCCACCAGGACTTGGTTGCTCTTACCAAGCTTTGTCTCCTCTCACTGACCTCCTCGATTTCAATGTCGGGACTCAGCCTGATTCCCCACTGAAGGATTTCTCGTATCGCCTTATCAAACTGAAAGTCCGCCGAATCGAACCGGTTCTCAACGTAGTTCAACAGCCTGGGAATAGCCTCCTGGGGCATATACAGGAGAGCGGCCTGCGCGTACTCAAGAATCAGTTCTGGATGACGCTCGAGCACCTGTTGGGCCTCAATTGGCCCGATGGAGGCGTAGGCCGACCAAATATGGGTGGATTGAGCTCCTTCTAGATGGTCGACCAAACCGGGGACTTCAGCACCTCGGGACTTGGCGCCAATGAGTGTCAGGAGAACATCGTGCTGATTTTCGGCGAGGGCGAGCATTGGCAGGTAAGATAGAGAGCCTGGTCCGCAAAAGAACACGTCTCGCACAATGACCCAGCGCATTTGTGGGGGTTCGACCGAAACTGGCGCCGGGCCGGACTGGGAGGTCAAGCTGGGCCTCTCGCGTACGATGCCACCCGCTGCCAGCCCTACCAGCACGCTTCGGACGCTGGCCATAGACTCTCTGAGGAAGTCCGCGACACTGGACTGATCGACGCCGGAGTCACCTGCCAGCGCGAAGGGTGCCAGCAGCGTTTTGGACTCATTGGTAATAACCCGGTCCAGGCTGGATAGAACTTGGTCGAGCATTGCCTCGCCGCTTGCCACCCTTCTGACGTCTCCGATTAGACAGAGATGCGCCAGTGTGGCTCCCAGCCCTGGCCACCCGGAAGCCTGCTGTCTTATGAGGGAAAGGAGCTCATCTGGACCTTCAAGACCGATACCCTTGATCACCCGGATCATGGTGTCGCCGTCTATCCGCTCCAGTTGGCGGACGTCTTTTTCGGCGATCTGGAGCGCCACCCTAAGCTCCTGTTCTTCCCCGGTCCAGCTCGTCGCGATGATGCGGATGTGTTCGGCATTTACTTCGCGTCGTATTTGTACGAGGTCGTCTATCAGTTCGGGTCTGATGTGTGCATCGTCCACAATCACAGCACTCGGCTGCATCTGCCGAATGTCATTGGCAAGCTGCACCCGGTCCTCATCGACCAGAAACAGTGCGTGCCCCTGAAGCGCGAGCGACCTCAACAGGAATGTCTTTCCTGAGCCGGGAGCGCCGACCAGAAGGCAGTCTCGTTCGCGGCCCATTACCCACTGCAGATCGGCCTCGCGCCCTAGTACGGAGTCCCCGAGCAGTGGCCGCCTTGTCTTCGGATATATGCTGAGTGCCCGGGGGCGACCCGTTACGTTCAAAAGCTCTTTACACCAATGGGGGTCATGGTAGAGCCGGCTGGCAAACCAGTGTAAGTCGTATGTCTGTACCAGATTGAATCCAAGCTCGTTGGCGACATCAAACAGCTTTCCCCGCACTTTAGCCGTGATGCGTCTGGAGGTGGCGAAGATTGCTTTACGGGTATTCCATTTTCCCTGCTTAACTCTCCTAAGGCTATGGCTTAGGTTCCTGGCGAGCTGCTCCCCGGTCGTGGTCACAATGGGGAAGGGGTGCACATCGCCATCAGCGACCGCCCCGTCGAACCCCCCGTCTTTGCCGCCATGGACTGGAACTACCGGCCAACCATCCTGCCTGACCAGTTCGACTGCGCAGGCCTCGAACAGCGTTGGATTCAAGCTTGTCTGCAGCCCCTCCAGTATCGCCTGATGATGTGGGTCCCCTGTCAGTCCTTTTGTGGGGCTAATGGCGGAGCCTGAAGCCTCAGCTATTGCAATTTCGTTGATCTGGTCTGCTACTGGCGTGGTTATCCGCAACTCGTTTCTCTCCCAACGAGCGACCGTGTTAGTGCTTACGTCAAGGGCCAGCGCCAGCGCTGCCTGGGTTTTCCCCAGGCGCTGCCGCAAGAGCCTAAGTTCACTACCATCCATATGGCCAGCCTTTTGTCAAAATTCTAGACGCGGAGTATACAATTATGCCAACGTTATAGGTTAGTCGGCCAACTTTGTCAAGAAACACGTCCTACTCGGCATTGTTTCTCGGTTACTGGAGAAAGGCCGGTAAATGCAGCTCGGTATGAACTGATCAGCCTGGGTTTTCGCCGTGTGGTGCCGCTCGCGGGTGAAGATCTCCCTTCAGCCAGGTCGGAGACGGTGCTCGAAGTGTGGGACAGCGGCACGAACATCTTTATGGTCCGGCGGCGGTGCTCCCGTACGTAGTCCTTGGGGATGGCGTATCCGCCGCCGAAGCCGTACTCGTCCCTGAGCCGCTCGGAGATGGCTTGGCGGTGTGGCGTTGCTTCTTGGGAACCCGCTGATTCTTCATCGAGGATGCGGTCTATGACGCTGGTGAAGGGGTCGTCCTGAGCTTGTCGGAGGGTTGGGATGCCGTGGCGGAATTTGCGGCGGCGCTGAATAGGCCAGCATCTCGCGCGCCATGTCCCGGTGGAGGCCAAATACCCGGGAGGTTTCCCGAATGCTCATGCCCTCCACCATCACCGCCCGGCGAACCCGTAGATATACGTCCACCAAGCACATACGTCGCACCATTCGTAGGGTCGACTACGACCTTTATGGATGACGGCGGGCGGTCCGATTTACAACCATCGTTTGTCAGCGATTGCCCTCATGCACGGCACCCTTTACCTCCACCGTTTCCACAGCTCCTTCATGACTGACATTTTCCTCGGCCTGTTGCTGACAGGCCGCGCGGTAGAGCATCAACAGCGATTCTTGCTCACTTTAAGGCCAGCGATGACAACGCCAAATCACCTCTCTCCCAAATACTCGGGTGGGGTCGTAGCTATGGCTGTCCTCTTCCAAGGGCTTTTGACGTGGAGGCCTTCCGGCAAAGTGATTATGGCCTTCCACGAGACTTCAGGCACTGATGTTCATCTGTCCTGTACCCTGCTCTACTTGGGCATGCTTAGGGCTCCATAGCCGTGTTCTGTCTGACTCTCAAATTGATTTACCGCCGACATCAGTTGGGACTACTGAAGAGAGTGGAGCCTCAAAACACCTGTTAGAACAGGTTAAAGGCAACCTTGACCGCAATGCTTAAAGGTCATAGTATTCTGCTCATTCGAATTCGAAAGGAATGTGTCGCCAATGCCGGACCCGTAGCCTGGCTTGAGGTATTCAGCAACCCGAGCTGCCCAGGACAGGGCAAGCGAGCTGGAAATTGCGCTCCAGGACGTAGTTGAGGCCGTGCGCAATTACACCCACAGTTGGCCAGGTAAAAAGGCAAATCAAAGGTGGTACCCATGGAACTACACCTTTTGACATTGCTTTAGACACCTTGGTGGAAGAGCGACCACCGAGTGAAGCTCGAATCATCACGTTGTACAAGTCTCGGCCGTGAAGGAGAGTGAGATATGGTTGTAATGAGATTCTACGAGGATGCCGACCTGTTGTGGGCGGAGTTCGGCAGTGGACCGGAAAATTGGGGAATTCTGCGGGATGACGCGAGAATTGACCACTACAATGGGGAGGGGGAGTTGTTCGCCGTGTCATTTCTCTACGCATCGGACGGAGTGGACCTGGATGTTATCCCGGAGGATGAAAGAGACGATGTGAGGAAATATTTGATACGAGTTGGACTAAAGGAACGGGTAGTTGCATAGTTCCTAATATCCGCGCCGGGAATTCCACCCGGAATCGGTTCTCGATGGCAATGGCGGCACTTGAGTAGTGCCGTCGACTTTTTGGCGGTGCTCTTGGCTAACTGAGCATTGGTCAGCAGTTCCGTAACTGGCCCGCCCAATCAGACAAGAGCCTCTGGTTTCTGGCCTCAGAGGCAGTGGCACTCGCGGGATAGAGACAATCTTTGGTTCGTGGAGGACAGCGTGGACTCCATATTAGAGGGTTTGTACTACGAGGGTCCTCGACTTTACACCCGATGCGAGCTCGCCGGTAAGGGCGATTTATTCAGGGAAAGGACAGGACTATTTTTCACACCCACTGGAAATATTCCGGCTGAATGGGTTGGTGAGAATCGGCTGGATGTCGTTCTGCCCTTGGCCTCTCCCACAAGATACGAATGGGAAAGCAATCCTGCATTTCGGGTTCCCCGCTTGTGGGTGGACTTGCTACAAAGGGCCACAGGAAGACTGCGCTGGACTCCCATCTCGCCGGCTAAAGTTACGATAGTTCGATACGACACGAGTACGTACGACATCTGGGCAGTTCACGCTGGGGCGAAAGCTCTCGTTGATGCCCTGATAGAAAAAGCGGCAGGTAGGCGAGATGGTAGAATTCTACATTATTTCGGTGCCATCCGCGATGACAACTCGAGGGATCTCACTCATCAACATTTCTGCCAAGAAAAAGTCGAAAAACATACTGAGGCTCGGACGCGCGTCATAGTCGAACCTGCGCCCTCTGAGGAAGTCGAGCGCCCTGGCGTAGTGCTCTCCGCGCCTGGAGTTGGTAGGGTCCCGTGTTAGTGGTAAAGAGGGTTCCGTAACCTGCTGACACATTATTCATATGGGACTCCAGCTCAACCGATACTCTCGAAAATCGCCGGTTCCCCAATTCCGAGATACGCTCAACCAGCCATCGCATTCCGCAGCGGCACTCTGGGTCGGTCAGGCTTCATGAGAGTTTGCAATTTTCTCCGCCGAGTTGGTGCCATTGTCCTTACGGGTAAAATCGCGTAACCTGTGGTTCCCAATCAGTCATCAGTGCGCTTCGCCGATGTTGCAACGATTCTCAGGTACAGAGGGGCGGCGGTTCGTTATCGAGGCGCTGGAGACCCAGTCGGTTCTGGCTGGCAATGACCAGGCGGCAGAGACGATTTTCGACGTTTCCGAGATTGAGGGTCTGGAACCCGGTTCCGTCGTTATGGCCCAGGGTGATCCCGCCAACGAAATCTGTTTCATCCTTTCCGGGTCCACGTCAGTCTCGATCGGCGGCCGGGAGGTTGCTGTTCGGAATGCAGGGGAGCACGTGGGCGAGATGGCGTTGCTCAACCCTGGGCAGCCGCGATCGGCTACGGTAACTGCCAGGCAGGAGGTGGTCCTGGCCCGAGCGCCGGCCCAGGCCTTCACCGACCTTGCCAACTGCCATCCATCGCTCTGGCGCAATCTGGCCCGGTCGTTGGCCGACCGCCTTCGTCAAAGGAGCGCTTTCATCAGGAGAATTAACACGACTCCGGCATTGTTCATCGGTTGCTCAGTTGAATCGCTGCCCGTTGCAGAGGCTATCAAGGCGCGATTGAGGGAGACGGAAATAGAGGTTACCCTCTGGACCGAGGGCGTTTTCAAGCCCTCCACGTTCTCCCTGGAGTCTCTGGAGGGGCAGTTGGCTCGATCCGATTTTGCGGTGCTGGTCCTAGCGCCGGACGACGAGGTGACCAGCCGGGAGAAAACGGCGGCAGCGCCCAGAGACAACGTTGTCTTCGAGCTTGGGCTTTTCATGGGTGCCTTGGGACGCGCCAGGACATTTCTGGTCAAGCCGAGGGATACCGAGGTGAAGATACCGAGCGACCTCGGTGGCTTCACCCCGCTGACTTACACCCTCGCAGGAGAATCCGACTCGTACGAGGCACTGGGGCCTGCCTGCGCGCAGTTGATCGCCGCCATCGCTGCCGCTGGCCCCCGCTGACGGTTCAAGGGGTAGTAGCGAAATGTCCTTGCGAAACGACCTGAATTCCCAAGTCCGGCAAGTCATGCAGGAACAGTGGAGGATCGAAGCTTCCAGGGCCGCGCCAGAACTCAATGACTTGGAGCTCAGCAATCACGGTGCAACGGTGAATGCCACTGTCCTGTACGCGGACCTCGACGAATCGACCAAGCTGGTCGACCAGCAGAATGAGGTGTTCGCCGCGCAAATGTACAAGACCTACCTGGCGTGCGCGGCGAGGATCATCTCCTCGGAGCAGGGGAGCATCACCGCATATGACGGCGACCGCATAATGGCGGTATATACCGGACGCAAGACAGCTGAGCGCGCCGTGCGCGCTGCGCTCAAGATCGGTTACGCCGTCAGGGAGATCATCAACCCAGCCATTCAAGAACTCCATCCCAATGCCCGGTTTGTGATGAAACAGTCGTGCGGCGTGGATACGAGCAGACTGCTGGTGACCAGGACGGGGCCACGCTCGGCCAGCGATCTGGTCTGGGTCGGCCGGGCTGCGAATCATGCTGCCAAGCTGTCTTCGCGGGAGGCTCCGGCAACGCACATCACGGCCTCGGTGTATGGGCAAATGCCTCAAGAACTCAAGTTGCGTGGTGATGGTTCGTCCGCTTGGACAGAGGCAACGGCCCCGGAAATAAACAATCGCAAGATATACACCTCGACAGCCGGGTTTCCGGTGTAGCTCCCAAGAGCCGTGTTGGCGGCACAATATCCTCCGTTGTTACGTGTGTCTCATGGCAATGTTGCTCGCGGGCTTGGCTCAGGGGCTGGCAGCCGCAGGCTAGTATCTCCTTATGCTGGAGGGGGAATCGAACGCCGGTGGAGTGCAGCCGCCGCGTTGGGTCCGGAGCGGGGGACCCTCACTGCCTGGGTAGAGTCCCAGAGTCAGGTGTAGGAAGAAGGGTTAAGGAATGGATGGATGTCTTGCACGCAATTGGCCTATGGAGGGAGACGGGGACTTTTCAGGGAAGCGTTCAAGATCCTGATGAACATGACCGCGGATGCCGAGGATTCGGCAGAGGCCGGTGACGGGCACATTGAGCGGACTTCGGACAGATTTATCTGTCGCAACGTCTCCCAGACACGGGCGTGCGGCACCGGCGTGGGCCGCCAACAACAGAATAAGGCTGACTGACGCGTACCGTGCGATTTACACGCCATTGTCAACAACGGGGCGTAGGGGATAGCGGCCTTGAGCGCATTCGTAGCATAGACTTCCAATGCCGTCGCCGAGGGTAGCGCCGACGTAGCAGTGTGCTGCCTGTTAGGGTATGCCATGGCGTGCGTTCCCAGGATGCAGGATTGATCCTGATGAACCCGTCGACCAGAAGCGCAGCAGAATCACTGGGTGTCCCTTATCGCGATTTTACGGCTGATGGTACTAACCTTTTCGGTCGCCAGGGCCAGGAAACCTTCTGAAAACAGCTCGATTGGGTGGAATGGGACCGGGTAACCCCGGTAAACGCGGCTTTTGCCTGGGGAGGATACAAGTGTGTCCGGAAAATCCTGTCCACCAAATGTTCCAGCCTGCGACCGTTCCCGTAACGAGGCTTCTCCATCCTACTGCAATATGAGGAGGTCCGGGTTTGCCGCCTTCCGAAAGACTATGCTTCGTTCAGTTCCTGCACCCGCAATCAGAGCCGAGTAGAACGAAGGGCTCGAGGTGGAATTCCGACAAGCACACGCGCAAGTACCTGCGCGTTGACGGGCAATACTTGGATGGAGAATATCCCGTTGACGGCACGATCGAATTCTGGGGAGAGTGGGAGGCGGAGTCGGTTCTTGCCTCCGAATTCCAGGGGCCTCTTCGCCATGGTCCCCGACGGGCCTGGTCGCCATGCTACGAGCAAAAGGATGATTACCGGGGCCTGCAGAATACCGATCCGTTCGTCTTTGGCGGGTTTCACTACACGGGCTGTCAGCAGCACACGAGCCGGGGTCCCACCCAGCTTCGTTTCCTCAGCAAGGGTTCGGTGGTGCTCTTCGGATCCCGTGTGGGTGGTGCCTTTGCCTTGGATACCGTGTTCGTGGTCTCAAGTTGGATCGATCACGACGTTGTAACTCACCGTTCGGTTCTGGAAGGACGGGTTCCCGACGCCTATTGGGACGTCACCCTGGCTCCCCGATATGCCGATGGTGATCCCCTGTGTGGGCCTGTGTTACCCGTTTGTCTGCCGGGAGACGGAGCGTCTGAGCGCCTGTATTTTGGCGCTACGTACGACTGTCCATTTGAGGGAATGTTCTCATTCGTTCCCTGCTTGCCAGCGGGCTCGGCATCGGCGGGGTTTTCCAGGCCCACTATCGAACTGCCGGGCGTGGTCAATCCGGATTTGCCTCGCAAATACAAGATCAACGAACAACGCGACATGGCCAAAGTAGTGAATCTGTGGGAGCGTGTTGTAGGCCAGGTGTTGCGGCAGGACCTGCTGTTGGGTATTGAGCTGTTGGTCCCTGGTCCCTGCATGTCGGCGTAGCCATAGGCCGAAGTCTGCCGGGTAATAGGGGAGCACGCTACGATTGCGATCAATTCAGAGAGGACGTGCCTTCTTCGATAATCAGGTTGGCCATAGGCCGCATCTGGACCACTCCGTGATTCTGGAATAACGTGTCCCCACATATAGGAGAGGAGCAGTTCAGCAGGGGGTAAGGAGCAGGAGGTGAGCCGGCAAGAATAATCGACAGGACCGGCAAAAATAGTTGACGTCAAG
The DNA here is from genome assembly GCA_965204805.1 of Dehalococcoidia bacterium. GTDB lineage: Bacteria > Chloroflexota > Dehalococcoidia > Lucifugimonadales > UBA3495 > VXOI01. Next base: position 4,547,555 of record OZ242013.1, on the reverse strand, counting down.
CAGTCGTTAACCGCGGGCGAGCACTGGCGTGCTTGCTGTAATGACCGCGGCCAGTCTACCCACCGCAGAATCCGGCGATCAGGTGCGGTCGGAGATAGTGCCCTCTGGTCCACCGAGGAAAACCCAGAGCCGGAACACCGCCTCGCTGTCGTCATGTGTCTCGAGGCCGTCCATGAATTCTTGAGTTAACCAATGGCGGTCGGGGAGTGTGCGGTCCCAAACCTCAGCCGAGAGCCTTTCACGCGCCAACGCCAGGCGAAACTGGTAGGTGAGTGCGCGCGGCGTTTCTAGGCGGTGGTCGTGGGCGATTTCCCGCAGGATAGAAGGTCTAAGCAGCGAAACCGCAGGATTCCCTTCCCCGTCCTCCAGCAGCCTGAGGCAGACCTGGCAGAAGAGTTGCCGGGTGGCGAAAAAGCGAGGACCAGGGTGATGGTGGCAGTCAGCTCCGGCCGGGAGCGTTTGCGGTAGCCAGGTTGCCTGCGGTTCCTTCCACCAAGGCCGGATCTTCCTGCCGCCCGTCGGCACCCGGTTACCGTCCAGCATGTCGAACCTGAGGTAGCTGCCGTCGTGCGCCCTGCGGTCGTCGGCATTGTCCTGCTTGTCCCCAGCATATAGGTGTCCGGGCTGGAGACAGAAGGGACGCTGACAAAGGTGGTTTATCTGTTGTCCTGGTTCCAGCTTTTCGCCTGAGACTTCCTCAAAAGCTTGGCGGTGACGATCGCCGGCATAGCCACCGGAATTCAAGGGCCCGCGCCACAGCAGGCAGTCTCCATAGGCGTAAAGAGAGTTGTTTACCGGAGGCGGAACGGGGTAGAGGTCTTGGTCGCGGATCGTGGCTCCCTTTTCCGGAGGTAGTCCGGCAGTTGCGGCGTCGCCGTAGTACCAGCGGACTAGGCAATCCCTGAGGCATTCGTGTTCGTTCTTGTCAGTTTTCACCAAATCGCACCTTTATGGCACTCGAGTCCGTGAAAATCGGCCCCTCCGATCAAATGGCTTATGCCGGCGAGTTGAAGGCTCTGCCCCCTGTGCAGCGATCAGTATAGTAGAGTTGACGGTTGGATGATTCCTTAACCAGCAAACTGGCGTCGCCGTTAAACAGCCGCACACCCTACTCGGTGCGCTCGAGTGCCCCGCGGAGCGTGGACCTGGGGACTCCATACTTCCTGGTCACCGCGACCACGGGAATCTAGTCAGCCAAGTCCTAGCGGATCGCGGTGATTGCTCCTCGGCGACAAGCTGTGGCCGGCCTAGATCCTTCCACTTCGCCTTGTCGGCGTCCAATATCACCCTGGTCCTGTGGCTTATGCTCCGGCTCTTTTGGCTTTCCGCGTGGGCCGCTATGCGGGCCAGGATGTTGCGCATGAAGGCCTCCGGCGAGTCCGGGTCGGCGTCCAGGAACTTGGCCCACTTGCGCTCGTTGCTGGCTAGGGATGAGAGCCGGACTCCCCGGCGCTGCACCTCGAGGGCACTGCCGGGGTGGCCGGCCTCTTGGTCCCGGCTGGTGCGGATATAGTCGAAGGTCGCCATGCCCCAATACTACCCCTTTTCCGCCAGGTGGTCACAAGAGCCAACTGTCAGTATTTCCGCCCCGGGCTGGCTTCCCTCAGCTCATGAACCAGGCCAGCGGCCGTGGTGAAACCCACAGAGAGTCCGCGGTGACGGGCGGCCAAACCAAGTCCCAAGGCCACGTGGGTCTTGCCTGTGCCGCTGTTGCCGACGGCGATGACGTTGTCGCAGAGCTGGATGCACTCGCATCGGGCCAGTTCCATAGTGATAACCACCAGGGCCTCGCCGAAGTCGTACTGGGCCAGTCGCGCCGGATGGGACAGGGGCACTAACATATCCCGTGTCCGGCGGCGGTGCTCATGGCCGTAGTCCTCGACGATGGTGTATCTGCTGTCGAAGCCGTACCTCGTCCCTGAGCCGCTTGAAGATGCGCTAGGAGGTGAGGCTGCTTCTTGGGAACGTGATGATCATCGTCCAGAATCTGTTCGATGATGCCGGTGTAGGCCTCAAGCTTCAGGCGCCCCGGTGGGATATTTCGCCGGAATCCTGGCAGCACCGAGTAGGCCACCATCTTGCTCACCGTGTCCTGGTGCAGACCGAACACCCGGGAGGCTTCCCGAATGCTCCTCCTCTCCACCATCACCGCCCGGCGAACCCGCAGATATACGTCCACGCTGTACATCCGTCGCACCATCCGTAGGGTCGGCTACGACCCAATGGATGACGGCGAGCGGTACAGTTTTCAATCGCCGAATGTCAGCAATCATCCGCCTCCGTGGCCGAAATCTGCCCGCCCTTGACACTGTTCTTGGTTATTCACAGTATCGGCCGAACCTCGGCTGGCTTAGGCTTCTCCGAAGTCAGTTGCTCATGAACAGCCGGGCAGTGGGATCCATGTCCTGCTGCCCTGGGCCTGCTTGATGGCTCTCATGTGCCTGTTGCCGACGGGGTGATGGTATCCCGGGCTGGACTGGAACTTGTGGTGGGCTTTTCTCTTCCTCTGGTGCCCTCCTTTTGAGGCTGCTTTGCGGTCGGTCATCGGCTTGCTCCCTTCGGTGAGAGTTGGGATACGGCGATATGCTGCTGGGGAGCGATTGTGAAGCTAGGAGGGATCTCCGTCGGAGTCGATGAAGAAGTGTGTAACGCGAGACCAGGTGGGTGGAGTGCGTGGCGGAGCTTGGATGAAATGCGTTATGCAGGACCAATGATGGGCGGATGACCTCGATCTCGCCACTGACTTGGACAGTTGGGACTTGAGCGTGACCTGGCTGTGCAGAGTCACCCTGTGGCGTATCGCACCGGAGGCGTAGTGGCCTATGAAGATTACGGCTAGGATGATGACGAGGGGGTAGAGGTTGAACGTGCTCCAGAGAATTGCCAGGTTTTCGGACAGTGCTGCCAGCGCGCCGAGTGCTCCGAAAAAGCCGAAAAGAGCGGCTGCGGCGGTGCCGACTTTGAGGATCCTGTTCGAGGCGCTCAGTGTTTCTACGGCCACAGGGATGAGGCAGCTGGCGGCGATGAGCAGCATGAGAGCACCGAAGGTGCTTGGGTGTACTGGTGAATCCTCTGTTTTGATGAGAGAAGAGAGGGCCTGCCAGACGGGGGGGACGAGAATTGCCATGCCTTGGGGAATCTGCACGCCAAGCCAGACGGCGTTGGCCAGCCTGCGCGGACTGGTGGTCATCCCGGGTTACTCTCCAGGTCGGTGTAGATATTGCCGCTCCAGTACCAAAGGTATTGCATTCCCCTGTAGCTGAAGTATATGGAAGACAACGCACCGGCAGACGCAAGTCCCCAGAAGACGCTGGGGGAGGCTTCTTCGGTGACCCTTATAGCGTCTAGCACCCCGGGGCCCCAGAGGATGGTAACAAATGGGATTGTCCACAGCAGTAGTAAGGGGATTATCACGAACAGGACCCTCGTCGCTTTCTGGTGGGTCAGGATAAAGTTCGCAATCATCTCGGTCCTCATGGAGTGTTGGGAGAATTAGCGGTATTATAGCCGGGTTAGTGCGGGTAGGGCATCGTAACCCCCTGGCTCTTTTCCGGATGACGCCTACTGTGGGGATGAGGGCACAGATCAAACCCGATCGCTACTGCGATGGCTGCGTAGGCTGTGTGTTCCGATTTCAGGGTCAGGTGCCCCACGTAGCTGAGTGCGGCTCCCGAGCTCTAGCCGCCTACTATTGCTGTTATCTCGGCCCAGAGTGGAGCCCTGTGCAGTTTCCTGATTCTGTCTCTACTTTCCCTCACGTTTGATCGGTGGGGCTGTTCCACGGACTGCTTTCTCCCATTTTACCCGATGACTCTTGGTCATTCACGAGTTGCCTGTGGATATGAGTATATTGAAATATGCCGCTTCGAGGCATTGGGGTGGGCTGCATTGATCTGCAGGATGCAGCGCCGGATATCCGTCCTTCGAGTTTCAACCCTTGTGGAAAATCGCCTTTTTTATGGTAATTCTGGGAGTGGCTGTGTGGATTGCGACGGTTGATAGACAGTACGTCAGGGATACTGGATTGTTCATCAGCGATGAAGATATAGGAAAGATAGAAGTGACCTCCGGTGTCAGAGCCGCATTCTACGCAATGGTGGCGGCAGCCTTCGTTCTGATGGGCCTGATGCCCATCGATATCAGGTTTCTATTTCTGGTGGAGTGCCACCTTCCCTCCCCGTCCGAACCGGTCCAGAGTGCGGCGGCCGTGATTTCACCTTCGTGTTCACTCCAGGTTGATGGTCACTGTAGCCGTGGCCACTTTGTTATGGGGGTCGTGGGCCTTCACCGTCAGGGAATAGGTATCCCCTGGGTTGCCTGTTAGGGCGGTGGCGGCGGTGATCGCTCTGGTAGCCGTATCCAGGCTGAAGTTCGGGTCCTCGTTGCCATTGGCGAATGAGTAGGTGACCTCGTCGCCTGTCTGGTAGGCGGTGGCGCTTATGGAGCCGACGGTGGTGCCTGCGGGTGCGTTGCGGGCGATGGTGAAGGTGTAATCGGCGTCCCCGAACACCTGGGCGCAGGATGGGAGCGCGGCGAGCTCGGGTCTCCAGAGGTCTTGGGCGTCGCTGGAGTCCAGCCCGGTGGGCAGGCAGCCGGTGAAGGCATTCCCCGAGATCCCGAGGTTCGTGAAGGTGCGTTGCGACAGGGCTCGGGGTATCTGGCCGGTCAGGTCCATGTCTCTGAGCATGAGGTGTGCCAAGCCCGGGATTTCGGCGACCTCCGTGGGGATGGGTCCCGAGAGGCTGTTGCCTGAGAGCACCAGTTGGGTCAGGTTTGTCAGGTTACCGAGCTTCACCGGGATGGTGCCGGTTAGGGAGTTGTCTTCCAGGTAGAGTACCTGGAGGGCGGTCATTGCGCCCAGTTCCGGCGGGATCTCGCCGTCCAGTCCGTTGTCAAACAGGTAGAGGTGGATCAGCCGTTTCAGGTCGCTCAGTTGGGACGGTATGGGGCCGGTGAGGCCGTTCTTGTCCAGGTCGATGCGCCTAAAAGTTCGGTGAGGTTGCTTAGGATGGCTGGAATGGAGCCGTCCAGGTCCTTGTCGATGAGGAGGGTATCGCAGTCGTCGATGAGGCCTTGGTCCGGGTCTGTGCCGACGGCGGTGGAGCCGGAGCAGGTGGGTGCTGGTGGCGGCATGGGCACGACCGTTGGCTCTGGAGTGGGTAGGGCGGTGTCGCCAGTGTTTGAGACGGTGCTGGAGCTGGCGCAGCCTGTGCCGTGGGTGTAGGCGGGGCGGTGGGAGTCGAGGTTGGCGTCGGCGTTGCGGAAGGCTCCGCGGTGGTAGGCGCCGTCGTGGTTGACTCGACCGTGGGGCTTGGCTGTGCCGTTGCTGTGGAATCCTCCGGGGTTCGGACATCCGGTACTGGGGCCTCCTGCTCTCCCCCACAGGCTGCCAGCAGGACCAGTGCAACCAGGAGCGGCAACGCCGTCATCCTGGCCTTCCGGCTCAGGAATGCGGACTGTTCGGTTCCAGGCTGTCCGCATTCTCATCCCCGACGGATGTTGTTGGGAGGGATTGTCGAGTTAGGGAAGTCTGGGTGTCAACTGGGCAGGGGCCTATTCTCCTCCCTGCAGCACCGGGTTCGGCGGTTGACTTCCCACCATGTGTGCGTCCACCTCGGCCAGAAGTTCTCTCCTCCTCTCGTCGTCGATGAACGCTGCCCTGAACGAGTTCCGGGCCAGTTCGCCCAGGGTACGGTCGTCCAGTCCCAGCCCGTCCTGCACCGCCTGATAATTCTCGCCGACGTATCCCCCGAAGAATGCCGGGTCGTCGGAGTTGATGGTGACCATCAGTCCGGCGTCCAGCATCCTTTTCGCCGGGTGTTCCTCAATGGCGTTCGCCACGCCGAGTTTCACATTTGACAGGGGACATACCGTGAACGGAATCCTGCTCCTTGCGAGTTCCTCGGTAAGCGCCGGGTGTTCAAGCACCCGGCATCCGTGGTCAATCCGCTGTACCTCAAGGATCTCCACAGCTTCCCTGACGTAGCTGGCCGGCCCCTCCTCCCCGGCGTGGGCGACCAAGGCGAACCCGGCGTCCCTTGCCTTGGCGAACGCCCTCTTGAACTTTCGGGGTGGATTCCCGGTCTCGGTGGAGTCCAGCCCGACCCCATAGATCACTTTCCTGAAGGGCATGGCCTGCTCCAGGGTTTTCATCGCGTCACCCTCGTCCAAGTGGCGGAGGAAGCACATGATGAGCCGGGAGGTTATTCCGAGGCGCTGCTCCCCGTCGTGGAGAGCCCGGCTAATGCCGCCACAGACCTGGGCGAAGTCGACGCTCCGGGATGTGTGGGCCTGGGGGTCGAAGAAGATCTCGGTGTGCCTGACGGCCTGTGCCGCCGCCCGTTGCAGGTAGGCGGAGGTGAGGTCGTAGAAGTCCTCTTCGGTGCGGAGTACCGCCATACTCCGGAAGTAGATGTCGAGAAAGCCGTCCAGGTTGGAGAACCGGTAGGATGCCCTGGCTTGGGCAGACGGGTTGAAGGGGACGGGGATGTTATTCCTGGCTGCCAGCTTAAGGATGAGCCCGGGCTCGAGGGTGCCTTCAATGTGGAGGTGGAGTTCGGCCTTGGGCAGGCGCTGGATGAACGGGGGTAGGTTCAAGATGGCGACTCCGTGCCGTGGTTTTGTTTTTCCATAATACCCGGCGTCTGAGTTGATTTCAGGGGTTGTCGTGCCGGAATGGTCTCCTGCGGCAGCGGCCCTGGTGCGAGCCTCCCGTCTCATAGTGAGATTGGCCGGCGTCGGCCTTGCTGCCGCGGCGGGGAGCCGGTTTGTCGCCGCCATGGTGCTGGGCAAGGTCGTCATTCTTGGCGTTGGGAAGACGGGACATTTGGTGGTCGCCCGGGTCTCGGCCACTGTGCCAGAGGCATGGTATGGACTCGCTCAGGGAAATAATTCCGGCTCCCGGTGAAATGGGATTGGCCTTGTTCCTGCCCTTCGTGCGGGTGATCGCCGGTTGTGCCGCGTTATTGGCGGCGCTCTACTTGCTCATGGGCATGGACCAGTCCGGGCTGGCTGGCAACCTCGTGGTGGACTACATCGACCTGGCACTGCCGTTGGCGGGCCGGGTCGCCGGTTTCTCGGTGTTCTATTCCATCTTCTACCTTTGTCTGGGGTCATTCGTCCATGACCTCCGGGTTGCGGCGCTGTTCGTATCCGGGCTTGCCCGGTTATGGGAACGCCGGGCATTACGTCCGCGGATGTGGTCCGCAATTGGACTCGTTCGCTGCCCTTTCCTCTCTTTGTTCTGCCCCCGCTCATGGCGCCCGCATGAGTGGCTGGCCGTCGGGTGGCGGGCCGGGGATTCGGCTCTGTTCGTTTACGACTGAGTGTCCCTTCGGGCAGGCTCCGAATCTTCATGAAAAGGGAGGATGGCATGCAGAGCACCCTTGAATTCCTCTTCGACATCCGCACCGCAGTGTTGCTGGTTGGCGTTGGCGCTGGAGTGTTCCTCGTGGACATAGCGGATGTCTATCGCCTCCACCCCTTGGCCCTTGCAGCGTCGGTGCCCTCGATGTTCGTTGGCGGTATCGGGTTGCTCCTTAACTATCTCAGCCAATGGATGTTGTTTCGGTGGCGTGGTCGCGCCAGAGGTCATTGTCCGGCTGTGCCCACTCCTCCAGTCCACGAGCGCCCTTGCCCTGGTTGGGCCGGAAGCAAATGGCAACCAGGTGAGCCAGGTCTGACAGGTCGTCTGCGTGCCGTTCCTTTCTTTTCCGGGCTATGCAGAATGCGATCGTAAACCGGACTGAGGTGTGCAGGTTGGCCCTGGCGGAACAAGGGCAGGAATTTCCATGAACGTCTCGGCGGTGTTGTTGGACTCGTCGCTCTCGTCTGTGAAAGAACCAGCATCCACTACGGCTACGTGATTGCTGCGAGGACCCGTGGAAAACATCGCGGCTGTATATGCCCAGGCTTCCAGGCCATCCACCATTTCTGTTTCGGCGTTGTTCACTTGAACAACGAATCTCCCTGAGTGTCCACCATCTACGTTCCTGACGGGGGTGGTTATTTCAGCAACGTGCCATGGCAGGGTTGACCTACCAGAGATTATGCAACGGTCGCCCCGCTCGATATTTGGATTTGATTTCAGCCGGGCCTCAATCTCTATGACCAAATCGGGTAACAGCGTATTCGTCGAAGTAATGTCTGAGGTTTGAGTTTGAGTATCAGTCGGCGTGGGTGTTTCCGCGGTCGCCGTGGGCATGGGTGTCGGTGTTGCAGGTGGTTGCCACGGCACGCTTATGACCACCGGGCACTCATCAGCTGCCTGGATCAGTTCAGCAACTTCGCCGTCCCGTGTCCTTAGTAATGCCTCGGCGTACTTCGCCGGTCCGCCGAGTTCGGCCATCAGGCACTGGGATCCGACCCGGTCCACATCGGACATCCCAGACGCCTGGGCTACCCTCTCCCATTCCTCGTCGGTCATACAGGCGATGGACACGTTGAACGCTGCCATGCCCGCGAAAAAGACTCTCTCCGGCTCGTCCTCCACCAGTCCTGCGGTTATCAACGCCCTGGGGTCGATGACGCCGTCTCCTGACAGGACACAGTCGATGGTTTCCGCGCTGAGGGGTCCGGGTCCGGGCACGATGATGACTACGAAGAACTGATCCAGGGTCTCGTCGTCGAGACATCCGATGATCCTGGCCCTTTCCTCCACGGACGATGTTGGGGAATCCCAGGAGTCCCCGATGAGAGCCGTGATCATTCCTTCCGGCTCCTGGTCGATGCAGGCGAGTTCGTCCTCGGACAGGCTGGAAATCACGGCCTCCCGATCCTGAGGGGGCAGGGACGCCAGCTCTTCGCCGGGTGAAGGTTCGGGACTTGGAGGGCCGGTCTGCGGCGCTGTGGGGGCAGTTGCTGGTGTTTCCGTGGGCGCCGGCGTTGCCGTGGTGAATAGACCTTCCGGCGGAGACGCCGTCGGCGCCGGTTCGGAGCAGGCCGTCAGAGCTGACACGATGAACAGGGCGACTGCCAAGGTGATGAGCAGTGGTCTGTGCAAGGTGGGTCCTCCCACTCGGGGCATCTCGGGCGCCTTCGATTATATTCCCATCCTGCCGGGCTTCCTCCTGATGGCTGTCAGGTTCCCGGTTACATGGAGAGCCTTGAAGTTCACTCGAAAGCGATCCGTTAGGGGTCATTGCTTCGTTCCGTGTCGCCGCCAACAATCAGGTGGGTCTTTTCCTCGTAAGGGGTCATACCTCACGTCCGAATTCAGGAAGTGCGTTCGGGGAATCGTCCCAGGGGTAGCTCGCAAATCCCCATGTCGCAGGCACCCTGTTCCCTGTCGGCCTTCCCACTCTATCATGCTCCCAGCCCAGTCCTGACGGTTGCGTGGCCGTCTTCCAGTCCGGCGGTCATGACCACCTTGGGGTCTATCTCCTTGAACCCCGCCCGGATGCAGTTGGAGGTTTCCAAGCTCAGGGACTGTGAGTCCGGGACGAACCCTGTCAGGAAGATTCTTACCACGGTCTCATCGCCGAGCACCCCATGAGCCTGGTCTGCTCCTCCGCAGTGGCTATGCTGGGATCGCTGAAGATCCTGAGCAGTTCACCGATGTCGTCGATCCGTGCCGAGCAGGCCAGTTCCTGTTCAGAGAGCTATGAGGCGGCTGACTCGGGATCGTCCGGCGACAGGGAAATGATCGAGCCCGCTGGGGCCTCGTCTTCGGGTTGCGTTGTCGAGGATGGTGTCGCTGCCCGTGTGGATTCGGTGGCTGGTGGTTTCGCCAGCGTTGTGGGGGGACGGCGGTTCGGTAAGTTGCGGGAGATTGCGCGGTTGTGAGCTCCGGACACTACTGTCTTCCCGCAGGTTCGGGAGCGTTTCCTTCTGGGCATCTGCCGTCAGACCGAACTTGTCGGGGAAAGGTTCTAACCCGCTATCCGGTCCTATCGGATACGAAGCTTACAACTTCGTTTCTCTGCCCCTCCGTGACGGGCTTAGCCTATGGGTGCCTTCACTGGCACGGGCTCGGCTCGGGGTGTGGACGGGTGCCGCGCTCCCAGGAAGCAGAGGGCGCTCAGCAGGCTCATGCCGGTCAGTATTAACAGGAGGGCGGTGTAGCCCACCTGCCAGTCAAGTGCCAGCCCGGAGAGGGGCAAGCTGGCGGTCGTCGCCAAGATTAGCAGCATCTCGGACCAGCTGAGAATCTTTCCCAGGGACGACGTCCCGAAGTAGTTTGCCAGTATGGCCACGCTCAAGGTGATGCGCCCTCCGGTGCCGATGCCGAGTGCCGCGAGGGCCAGGTACGTCAGTGCCAGGCTGTCGCCGATGGCGAGGAACGCCAGCCCCGCCGTTTGGACTCCAATGAAGGTCGCCAGCCCTAACTGCAGGGAATATCTGTTTCCCACGAACCCCGCAACCAGCGTGGAGCAAAACAATGTCAGGGAATAGAATGCAAGGGCGGAGGCGGCGGATGCTGCCGAATAGCCTCTTTCCGTCATCATCAGCGCGAAGAAGAAGGTGGCACTCCCTGCGGCCATCGCTGCGGCGGCATTGCCGGCGGCGATGAGCCGGAAGGCCCGGGTCCGCAGGGCTTGGCGGGCCGTAAAGTCAGCCCCTGTAGGAGTGGCGGGCGACTCTGCCTCCGTGTCATTGCCAGTTCGGCTGCTTGTCAAGAGGGCCGAGTCTCGCCCTCGGAGAGTCAGCGCGGCGTAACCTGACAGGGCGATGGCCACGAAGGCCAGTCCCAGTGAAACAGTGAGTCTGTTCCAGCTCACCCAGCCGTCATTCGGGCTAGTGGACCAGGCGAACAGCGCGATGAGTGCAACGTATGGGATCCACTTTCCGAATTCGCCTACAGTGTTGGCCAGACCAATGGCGATGGCCCGTCGGCGGTGAAACCGGCGGCAGACTCCGACCATCACCGGCACCCAGCCGCCCATGCCTACCCCTACAGTGGTGAGGAAATATGCTGGGTATAGCGCCCAGGCGCTCTGGGTCAGGCTGAAGAATGCCAGGCCGGCGCCTCCCAGGCTCAGGCCAGTGAGGACCGTGCGCCGCACCCTTATCCAGTCGGTGAGAACACCCGTCAGTGGCATGGTGACCAGGGACGCTGTCATGATGCCCGCGCTGAGGCCAATGGACACGTCCGGCAGGCCGGGGTGTCCTGCCGAATCCCACTGCTCGTACTCGTGCACCAGATGAAACGGCAGTTCTGCCAAGGCCAGTATGCAGCCGGCCAGCACCACCAATCCCCAGGTGAAGAGTCTGCTCCTGGCTTCCGGCTGCGTCTCGGTCATGCCGTCTCTCTTGGAGGACTAAGGGTCAGGATGGGTGGACCCCACTGGGCGGCTTTACTTTGCCTTCACACAAATATGTTGATGCAGTGCAACCCTCAGCGTTTGGGTGCTACCACGGGCAGGGTAAACGCATTCTACTGATCCGTGAGTGGATTACTAAACATAACCTGCCTCACGGATGCAGGCGCGCAACGCTTGGGATTTGCCCAGCAACCGCCCGGCCGCTGCCCAGAACTGAACAGTCAACTCTGCCAGGTCGGCGCATATCACGTTCCGCAACTCCACACGTTTCAGGTAACGCCATACCTCCCCGTCGGGGTTCAACTCCGGGGCATAGCCGGGCAACTGCTCCAGCTGTATGCGCTGGGCCGCCCCTTGAGACAGCCACTCCTTCACCGCTTTGCTGCGGTGGATAGACACACCATCCCAAATCACCAGCAGCTTGCCTGGTATCTGCTCCAGCAACTGCTCCAGAAAGCTGATTATGTCCGCCCTTTTGCAGGAGTGGTCCTGCGCCGCCAGATAGAGTTCTCCGGTCATGCTGACGGCGCTGATGGCGCTCAGGTGCTCGCGGCTCAACTTGCGGCGGATTACCGGGGTGGACCGCGGCAGCGGAAGGGGAAATGTGCCAAACCACCGCTGGCGCCAGTCCGGGCGGTGCTGCGGGCGAAATTCGCGGCATCTGGGGTCGTTCGTGAAACCGGCTGCCGTCACCTACTGAATCTTGAGCAGTCGTCTACCCACCCGGTCCGGGCACCGTCACCTGCAGCCGTTGGGACAGCGGCCTGCGGTCTTGGGTGCAGACGGAGCCCTGGGCGGTGCAGTCCGTGGTGGCGGGCAGCGAGACATTGAGGACCCCGAAGCCGAGATACTCTGGATACCAGAGGCCCGGACGGTGCGCCAGCATGACGGCGCCGACAAGCCAGATGTACCAGCGTCCCCAGACCGAGACCCTCACCGCGTGGCGCACCACGTCGGGGTCGGCTCGAAAGAGCCGTTCCAGCCGGTTTCCCATCGTGAGTTGGTTCCTCATCAGCAGAGCTCAAGAGCGCTTCGCCGCACCCGCCGGTCGGCACGGCAGACCAATGCCGTGGTTGGGGAGGCACAGGGGGCCCATGCCTCAAATCCGGCGCGCCGCGGAGCCGATCATTGGGTTAGACAATTGTCGGGTCTAATGTATCTTCTTTCGCAGGGTCAATGTTAGGTCGGAATATGTACATCTTGCAGGTACAAATGCTTGACGATTTGTACCTGCAACGTAACCGCAAAGTGATTACCGAAAACCGCTCGCGACAGAGTGCCAAAACTCAAGCCTGACTTGGATACAAACGAACCTAATCAGCGGCCCCGGCTGGCGGCCAAAATCCCCGGGCGCGTATTGCGTAAGAAGTCTTGGGTTCGGGAACGGCTATAGACGACCCCAACCGTCGAGGCATGAGGTGAGCATCGCCCTCACCACCACGGGGACGAGCGGCGCAAACTCCGCCGCCTACCCCGTGACCACGAGCATCACCTTCTCCGACGGCAGGGCCCTGTCCCGGGCCTTCCCCTTTGAGGTCACCGGGACTAATAGACGACAATGAGAGCGTGGAGCTGGGCTTTGGGGACATGCCGGACCCTCGGGTCAGTGCCAGTTCCTCGGACGAGACCACCGTCAGCCTGGCCACCGAGCCCACGGTCGCGGTGACGGTGACTATCACCGGCGACGCCGGCACCTGTCGTTATTCAGCAACATTAGGACAGGGTGTTCACAGACATTAGGACACCCTGAGAGCCACGATTTGACTTGTATCAGGTTGCCGTTGGTTGGTCAATCACTCCCTTTGCGCCCAGCAGGGCCCGGTGCGGGGAGAGCCGTTCCCGGTAGCTGCTGCCCTCGATGACGATCTGATAGCTGGCGTTGGCCAGGCGGTCCAGGGCACTGTTGCCGAGGATGGGGTCCTCGAAGAGACCGAGCCATTCTTCCACGGCCCGGTTGCTGGTGATCACGAAGCTGGATGCCCGGTGGCGGTTGAGGATGAGATCGTACAGGTCGGCGGACTGCTGGCCCGTAAACCGGTGCAGGCCCAGGTCGTCCAGGATCAGCAGATCCGGCGTCAGGAATGACCTGAAGGTGCGCTCCAGGGAGTTGTCGACCCTGGCCTGGTTCATCGCCCTGAAGTAGCCGTCGGCATGGATGAAGCGGACAGTGTGTCCGGCCCTGACGGCTGAGTAGCCGAGGGCTTGGGCCAGGAAGCTCTTGCCGACGCCGGCCGGCCCCACCAGCAGCACATGCTCGCGCCTGGCCAGGAACTCCAGGGAGAAGGCGGCGTCCAGCAGACGGCGGTCCAGGGTGATGGATGCCGACCAGTCGAAGTCCTCCAGGCGGCAGGTCTCATGGAAGCCGGCCTGGTGCAGCCTCGTCTCGATGCGCCGGTGAGCGCGGCGGTTGACCTCGTCGCTGAGGATGATCTCCAGGAAGGAGGCGTAGTCCAGCTGCTCCCTGCGGGCCAGGGCGATGCGCTCCGGCAGGGTGTTGAGCATGGCGCCCAGCTTGAGGTGCTTGAGCAACGGAGTCAGGTCGGTGGTCATGGTCATGTCAATCTCCTCATGCCGTACGGCGGCGGTAATGATCGGTTTGAGCGAAGACATTGCCTGGCCGGGCGAAGCGGCCCTTGGGCAGCGGCAGGGGCGCCTGGGGAGTGGTCTCCTCCTCCAGGGCCTGCACCAGAATGCGCTCGACGCGGCGCACGTCGATGAGATCGACGTCTAGGGCGCGGCGGCAGGCGGTGTCCAGGCGCTTGGCGGTGTAGCGCTCGCCCAGGCGGAGCAGCTTGTGGCCCTGCCTGACCTTGGCCCACGGCAACGGCCCGTCGAACAGCCGCTCAGCGAATTCGCCCACCGCTGGTCCCAGCTGAGCCGCCTTGCTCTTGATGCCGTCCGGAGCCCTGGTGGTGTAGGCGGACAGCTCGGCGGGGTAGTCCTCGGGGTCAGTGGCGCGGCCACCCTTGAACTGGCGGACGTGGGTCTTGATCAACTGGCCCCGGTGGTAGATGCGCACCAGCTTGCTGTCCACCCGCACCTCGACCTTCTGGCCCGGCGGGCACAGGGACGAGGGAACCGAATACAAGGCCTGGCGGCACTGGACGTGATGGTCCTGGTGCACCTTGGCCTCGCGCCAGTCGGCGATCTCGTAGGGCTCGCCATCCCACGGAATCAGTGCCTCCCGCTCCTCGTCCTGGAAGACCACCAGGGGCTGGCGCCGCGTGGTGCCGTGGATGCGCAGCCCGGCCACGTCGCGGCACCATCGCCGGGCCTGCTCCCGGACATCGGCCAGACCGCTGAACTCGCCGCCCTTGAAGAAACGCTCCCTGGCGTAGGGGACGCCGCGCTCCACCTTGGGCTTGTCCTTGGGACGGCGGACGCGGGCCGAGTCGGCGATGAAGCCGCGGTGCTGGGAATACTCCAGGAAGCCCCTGGTGAAGGTGGGATGCAGGGCGTCCGCCACCGCCACCGCAGGAGGGCAATTGTCGATGACCAGGTAGCGGGGGATGCCGCCGAAGAAGGCCCAGGCTGATTCCAGCCCGGCGATGACGTCCTCCAGGGTCTGGCCGAAGGTGGGCCAGAGGAAGCAGTGCCTGGAGTGGCCCAAGACCAGCAGCAGACCCCATAAGGCGCGGCGGCGGCCCGTCTCGGGGTCGTGGACCAGGCCCAGGCGGCCGAAGTCCATCTCCGCCACCTCGCCCGGCGGGGTGTCCTCCATCCGCACGGTCGCGGCATTGCGCCGCCTGCGCCAGTTGCGACGGGCCACGAAGCGCTGCAGGGAGGTATACGACACCCGGCAGCCATGCTCCCCCAGCAACTCGTGGATGCGGGTCAGCAGCATCCGGTCGCCGGTGAGCCACCGGTGGATCTGGTCGGCCCAAGGGGCCAGCAGGTCCTCGCTGGGAGTGTCGTGCCGCCTTGGCCCGGGCTGCCCGATGGCCGCCAGACGGCTGAGCTGCTCCTCGCTGGGCGCGGGACCGTCAACGGATATACCCAGCGCTTCAGCTGCGGCAATGTACTTGCCGACAGTGTCTTTGGAGAGCCCGGTACCCGAGGCTATTTGACGCCGACTGCTCCCGGCCTGCCAGCGGCGGATGACTTCGGCTATATCCACTCTCAACACCTCCTTGTAGGCCATCGCTGCACCTCACAATGAAGTGCCGCTATGGTCTCTCATAAGGCGCTCAGAGTGTCCTAAAGACCCTGAATATCTGTCCTAATGAACCTGATTATTCAGTGATTTTCTGTCCTAATGATGCTACTCATTTACAGGCACCGGGGAGTTGCGCCTGTGCGAAGGGTGCTTGGAGGTCTACATCAACGGCCAGTGGGGCACCATCTGCGACAACTACTGGAACGATGGAGAGGCCGCCGTGGCTTGCCGGCAACTGGGTTTCGCCGGATGAACCGTGGTGGAAGCGAGCCGCTTCAGGAACTCCTTCTTCCCGCAGAGACAGGATGACCAGTTCATCTGGCTGGACGACGTGCGGTGCAATGGCAGGTCGCGCCAGGCCGCCGTCCTTGTAGTGCTTGACCGGGTGGTGATAGGGATGGTGGGGGAAGGCCAAGGGGTTCAGTCGGAGTGTGTCTACCACGGGTTGCTTCAGGAGGCTTAGGCTTGGGCTGAGGGCCTACAGGTGGGGGATGTCGAAGGCTACGATGTTGTGGCCCAAGAGAAACTTGGCGCCGGCGGCAACTCGCTCCAAGCGTTGCAGGCTGTCGGCGCTCGGGCTTCCCGACATCGACAGGGAGTCGCCGGTGTCGGGCCGGTACACGGCCGCGTCAAGGAGGCGGCCGTCTTCGTGAGAGAGTTCCAGGTCCAGGGAGATGCAGCGGCGCAACTCCGGGTGCGGGATACCGGGGCCTGAGGTCCCTCTTGTCTGTCCAGACGGTGGCTGCAAGGCGGTGCTCATCTTGGGGCGGGGCAGTCCCTGGTGAAAATTCGCAGAATTTCACGGGACTATATCACAGGGGCCTTGAACCCGGCGATGGACTGCTACAGATATCTGGGAGCATAGGGCTGGGTATATCCAGTTAAGAAAGAGAGCAGCCTCCGTCCCACTCTACTGGTCACTGGTTGATGCCTTCTATCGTATCAGTAGTTGTAGAGATATATGTCCTCTCTCTACTACCGCGACAGCGGTCTCTGCGAGATGAACAACGGTGTGGCGGTTAGACGAAGATGATCTCACCGAGTTCACGGGGCGATCTTGGATATGAGGAGAAAGCCACTACATTCTGTGCCTGCGGATGCAGTCGGAAGCGTAGCCTGGTATCAGGAGATACTTCAGCCTGGGGGAATGGACGCTGGCTGCTATAGAGGGATGTTGATGGAGTCACCAGCCAGCCAGCGCAGTCCTTGGAGCCTCGTGTCCACTGGAACCTCGAAGACCAGGTAGCCGTCCACTCCGTGTCCTTTCTGCAATTCAAAGTACCCGTCCAGAAATAAGACGGAGCGCTCAGCTACGCTGGCTCTGTCGGCGTCCGGCATTACCCTGACTACCCCTGACCGCTCCCTGCCGTACTGGCTTCCGCAGACATATTTGTAGATGCCGGGTTCCTCGAACGTGTACGACACGGACTCACCGGGGGCGAGTTCCGCCCGGCCCTCCGGTCCGACGGCGACCGAGGTAACTTCGAAGGCCAGATACTGTGAGGTGTCGGCTTCGCTCTGCCAGCGGACCTTTGTTCCCGGTTCAATCAGCGCGCGGGTTCCGTCGAAGCAATCTCCCTGGTCCACTCTCACGAGGGCCTCGGATTCCCCATGAAAGTCCTGCCAGACAGCCTCGGCTATGGCGACAGGGTTGTGGGGCCTGTCGGCGTGGTCGCGCAGCTCGGCGGCTGAGCTGTGGACATTTACGGTGACGCTGTCAAAGGTGTGATTCTCCACTTTGAGGCGTGCCAGAATCAGTTCATTGTCTGCATCAGACGGAAATAGGGTCCACGGCCGTACTACTCCATTTGGGTCGACGGTAGAGTAGCGAAGCTCCGGCAGGCGTTCCAGGCTGACTAAGCTCACGTGCAACGTCCGGCCCCGGAAATACTTCCCCAGATTCTGGGACTTCGGTGTCCCGGATGACTCCAGCGTCCCGAAGGAGTAGTCCACCAGATCGCCTAAGGACTCCATATCCTCGACGCTGTACTGTGCCATCAGCAGGTAGCGCTCATCCCTCAGACCAATCAATAGTTGCCGCCCAGGCAGTTCATCGTCGATCTGAAATTTCAACACTGCGCGTGGCTCCCCTGAAGGAGTGAAGGATGTTTCCTCGTGCAGTGCCACTATCCCTCGTTCGGAAAATTCCTCCCGAAGCGCCACTAGGAATTCCTCCAGGCTCTGCTCCTCATCCGTCGAGGATAGGTCGAATTCCTGGACCAGTATGATTCCTTCCCGCCTCGGAGCCACGGCCCGGAAGATGATATCAGGATCCTCGTCGTATGTGCGTGCCTGAGTCCAATCCGCCGGTGCCTGTATGGAGAAGCCGGTAAGAGGACCCCTGAGGACAACCATCTTCCCAAGGTGGGTGTCAACTTCCGGGGATGGCGGCGGCACCGCATAGGCATCGGCATTGGACGGGGCCCGCTCCACTGACAGGAAATAGCCGCCGGCCGCGCTGCTGTCGTAGCCCTCGACGGCTATGGCATAGGTCGCAGTCTGGGGAGCGCGGTACACGATTTGCGGGTTCGCCTGGAGTGCCCCGCCGCCGCTGTCATCGTCATAGGCCACTTGGTCGGCGTAGGAACCGGGAAAATCAATGTACAGGACCAAGTCCACGTTCAGGGAATCGGCGGAGACCCGCACCGTGTCTCCCTCTTCGAGGTCCAGCGAGTACCAGTCGCGGTCGCCGGGGTAGTCAATGTTTCCCGCGACTGTTTCCTGCAGACCAAGCCGGCGCCCGTCGTCCGGGTCGTGGAAGGGATGCGCGTCGGCGCTGCTGCGGAGGTCGATTTCGGCCCGGCCTTGCAGGGACGTCTCCACTATGAGGAAATGGTGTCCGTCCGGCGGGACTTCCACCCCGCCTTTTGCGGTGCCGCCAAGGCCGTTGTCCACATCGAGGAGAACCTCCCCCCACCGGTCGGCCACATAAAAGGTGGCCGGGACGCGGCAGTCGATGTCAACCTCGATCGCCCCGGTGGAACCGGGTGCCAGCAGGTACATCGCTGAGTCCCAGCGGTTCCGCAGGCTTGCCGAGAACTCGCTGCCCGCTTCGTCGCCGACGAGGCGGCGGTTGCCGATCCCCCAAGGGTCCTGTCCACCGATGAGCTGCTGAATCACGGGGGCCAGGTCCGCTGCCGATGCGGCCAGAGCGTAGGCGGCCTCGGTGATTGTGAGACCGGATACCCCTATGACCTCGCCTGCGCGAGTGACCAGTACGCCGCCGCTCTGTCCCCCGGCGATGGCCGCATCGGTCTGGAGGTAGGTCATTCCTGCTTGGTCCCACCGCCGGTAGCGGGAGAGAACGCCGGATACGATGGTGGGTTCGGGGAACGGCTCGAGCTCCCCAGGATAGCCCAGCAGGAACAGTTCGCTGCCAACGGCCAGATTCTCACCGTCCCGAAGCTCCAGGGGCGGAGCTTCCACCTCCACTGGCCCCAGAACGGCCATGTCGCTCATCGGGTCCCACGCGGCCACCGGCGCGGTCATCTCGGTGCCGTCAGGGAAGGCTACCCGGGCTTCCTCGAATGGCCACACCACGTGATGGTTGGTGACCACGTAGCCGCCGTCGGCCAGAAATCCGCTGCCCGTGCCGGTGGGGGTTTCGATATAGGCCACCGACGGAGAGAGCATTGCGTATATCTCGGCAGAGGTCAGTTCCCCGGCAGGGGTTGAAGCCGGTGCCGGTGCCTGGGTGGCAGTGGGGATACGAGTGGGTACCGGCGTTGCATCGGGTGGGAGCGTGGGCACTGAGGCATTTGCAAGTTCGGAGGTCGCCGTGGGGGCGGGCACTGGTGTATCAGCGGGCTGCGTGGAGAGGACGGCGGTTGCGGCCGGAGCAGGTGAAGCGGGACCGTTGTCGCCGGCGCAAGCAGTTACCATGGCAATAAGAAGCAGGCTTGCAGGCAATGTCAAGATCAGGATATGGAGACGAGGCATCATCTCATTCCCCCTGGATGTGTGGTTCTTCTGGGGCAAACGCGAAGATCCAGTGGAGAAATCGAATTATAGCAATGCTATAAATGCTATAGCTGGTCGTGGACCGGATCATGGAAACGGTAACGGCCCCACCCTTGGGCTCATCAGGTCCTTCGAAAGTGTACCCCTGCCATGAGGAGAAGTAGCATGCTCCACCACTGTTCCAAGGGCAACTTATTGTGAGCCGTCGCCCAACTCGGGGCCTCGTTGGAGAGCGACTGGTCAGACAATTCCCGGTAGCATTCCGCGAAAACCTCGTGGTGTCAATGGTAGCGACATCAATCGACCATTGTGGCGGGGCAATCGTGTACCACTGGAGCAGTGCCACCTACGCGCACGAGTTCCACAAGGGCAGCGCCCCCGTGACTCTTGAAACGGTCAGGCCGTGTATAGGAGCCGAGGGCAATGAATACCGATCCGTAAACCCTTGGGTACTATCAGCGCCGACGTATCGGGGAGGCCTGGGCGCGCTTTTCCATCTCTTCAGCACCGCGACTGACTTGCCCCTTCGGTGAATCGGGCCAAAGCAGCGAGCGAACGGTCTCGATGTCCAAGCTCCATATTCTTGCCTCTTGACGCACTTATCGAGCGCGCGCTCTCGCTTGGCCCCGGAGCATCGCTTGCACTCGGGCGTAGAGCTGCGGAGTGCGGAGCCGTTGCTGCTGAGATAACCGGTCTGATAATGTCGCAGTCAGAGCGTAAGGCTCCCTTTCAGAGGATAAATTCCCTCCCCACGACGAGTCGTTGCGGGTCACTACTACGAACCAAGAACTATCGCGTATTTCCGGCGATGGTTGTGTGAAGGTCCAAGTAGACGCTTGTACGGTGCCGCGGGAGCGAGCATTTTCAGAAATTGAGCGCCCGGAAATGCGCTCCTCTATTGCCGGGTTAGCGTCTCGGTCACTCGCAGCATTAAACGCTCGTGTAACCTCATCCAGAGAGCCTGCCTGAACCAGCCTGAATCTAATACTGGTGGCGCGGTAGTCGATCCGGGTGGTTCGCACGGCAGGCCGGTAGGCGAGGGCTATCGTCAGTTCGCGTTGCCGCCTGCCACCTTGCCAGAATTCTCTTGGAACCGGTATCTGATAGAAGTGATGGCGCTGGTTCTCTATGCGCTCCTCGGCCCAGAGCGTCACACAGTCGTCCAACGACCGGAAGAGAGCCGAGCGGTCCACCTGCCCGTAGCCTGTAACGTTCCATAGCGCGTCATTTTCATTGGGAAACAGGCCGTCCCAAGCTTCCATCCTTTGTGCGTGGGCCACCAGCAAGGCGCGGCACAAGTCAGGGCTGGCGTCTGGAAGCTCTGCCAGAATCTTGGCGGCGGCATTAGCCACCCTGGGAGCTGCAAAGCTGGTTCCAGAATCCTCCGCAAACGGCCGACCTGCCGCAAAGCTGTGGGACGTCGATACCTCGCCTACGCCCTGGTGTCCCACCATCAAATGGTTTCCGCCGCGGGTGTCAATCATCCAATTGCCGCCGTAATCCACCAGTTCCGGCTTGATGGCGCCGTTCACCGACGGGCCCCGCCGAGTGAAGGGGGATGGCTGGTTAGTCCTAGCGACTGGGCGATATGCTGGGTCGTTCGGGTATCTTTGATTTGGCCTTCCCGCCTCGTAGCGGGCAAGGCTGCCAACTGTAAGGGCGTTCAGCGCAGGCGCGGGGTCAATCAGGGGGGCTCTCTCTCCCGTTAAGTAATCTGGATACTCAGCACGCCAGTCGTCTGGGCCATCAGCATCGCCGAGATAGTTTCCGGTGGGGACAACAAACAGGACGTTGAGTTCCCGGCTCAGTGCGTCCAGTGTTACTGCTAAACCGGCTACGCGACGGCCTTGGTATGGCTTGTTAAGGTCACCGTAGGATAAGTTGAACACCTTGCAACCATATTCTCGGACGAAGTAGCGAACCGCTTCGTCCACACGGTTTTCAATCAGTGAGGAATCACCCGTATTTTGGCTATCCCAGATACGGCCACTAAAGAGCCTTAATTCCGGGACAAAACGCCTGTTGCGGATGCAGTTGGCCACGTCGTCATACAAGGCAATCCCGGCTACGGACGTTCCGTGTCCGTCCTCGTCGTCCGCACCGAGACTGGATGGAAAGCTCTGAGCGTCGCCGATGGCGGGAGATAAGACTGGATGGCCGGCCACTAGCCCAGAGTCCAATACGACGATGCGAGGAGCATCATCGGGTGGGGGTGGAGTTTGCCCCAACTGCTGCACGTCTGCAACGATAATCGCTTGCTCCAGTCCTATGCGTGGAGGCAAGTCAACCGTGCGGACATCCCGGTAGCGCAACAAATTTTCCGCCAAGGCCCGATCGCACCGTATACGATAAAGCGTGAGGTAGGGCTGGCGCACCGAATCTATGATCTCGCCGTCTTGTGTACCTATCCAGTCTTCAAAGGCTTGGCGCTGCCGGTTAAGCTCATTGCCTTGAGTAAGTGGCCACAGCTCTGTATCTATTATAAAAGGCTCTTCGTCGGGAAATCCTTCTTGACGCAACGCCCAGCCGGTTCGGTCTTCTTGGGACCATTGTCCCAAATCTTGCAGCGCGTAGAGCAGGTTAGCATAGGTGACTCGCTCCCCTGCCGCCAGGCTGCTGAGCCTCGCCTCGAAGTCATCGAGTTGCGATTCAGTGGCAAAGGCCAAGAGGACACTGCCCTCCTCTTGGCTTACGACGGTAACGCTGCCTGACGCCCTTGCAATTTCATCAGGCGATGCACTGGTGGACAGGTCTATCCTGATTAGACGCCGGTCATCATAGCCACCGAGATCGGCTGCCGCGTCTTGGCGTACCATTCGCAGGCGCCCGCGAAGCCTCGCCCTATGCTCTTGGGGGTCTGCCGGTAACGCAGGTCTTGGGAAGCCTCGGCGTGGGCGGCGGTTGTTGACCGGTTCCTCTCGTGCTAACTCCAGATGTGGGTGGGTATTCTGTTCGCGGTTCGTCGTCATCGCTTTCTTGACCGCAGCTTCCTAGCTTCTTCGCGATGCTGCGCTTTCTCCAGGTGTTCAATACGCAGGGACGATTTGGCCCCTTCAAGCACCATCTCTTTCATCGCTCTTTGCAATATCCGCTCTATGTCGGCGTGGGTGGCGCCCTTGAAGCAGTCTTTGCCGGCTATGTCCGCGATGTCGAACTCGCGACGCACCCCGCGAAGTTTAATGGTAAGCAGGCGGCAGAGTTCGTCTTGATTCGGCGGTTGTAGATACAGCACTTCCTCAAACCGCCGCCAGACAGCGGAATCCAGTATCTCCTCGTGGTTGGTGGCGGCAATGATTATGCTCCGCCCTCTATAATCGTCCAGCATCTGGAGAATGGCGTTCACCACGCGGCGCAACTCGCCGTGCTCAAGAGCATCATCCCGTTCCTTGCCTAGAGCGTCGAACTCGTCAAAGAGCATCACCCCAGGAGAAGCATTGGCGAAGTCGAACAGCTTGCGTATGTTGGCGGCGGTTTCGCCAAGAAAAGACGACACGACGCTTTCAGTCCGCACTATGGCCAATGGCCGACCCAGTTCGCCGGCAATGACCTCGGCAGTCAGGGTTTTTCCGCAGCCCGGCGGTCCGTACAGCAACAGGCGATCGCTGGGACGGAGGCCATGGGCTTTCAGAACTTCTTCCCGATTATGTTCCTGTAGAAATCCCTTAACCAAGCACAGGTTCTCTGGAGACAGCACAACGTCCTCCAGGCTGTGGCGCGGCTCCCGAAGCGACAACAGGGAAACTCCGCGCTCGCGGTCCTCAGGGACATTTGCGGCCAGGCTGTGGAGGACCGGTGAGGAGGGCCGTCCGTTCAAGATGCTCTCCAGGTCATTGGCGAGCAGGTGATGTTGTTTATGGCGCTCTTCGGCAATGGCCTCTAGTGCCGCGTTACGGAAGGCCTCCAGGTCTCCTTCTGACCCTGATCTTATTAGTTGCCTCAGTATCTTTCCGTTCGCCATAGGCCGCTTTCCTTGCAGCGGATATTCTTCTTCACCGGCGTTCCGCCTTGTCAGGCATTGCTCCGGGGTCGCTGCCAATCAGGGCATCGCTGTTCGACAGACGTGCTTTCTTGACCACTTCCAGCCCAAATGGTTCCCCAGGTTGGGCCTAATGGTCAACAAGTATGGGCAACAAGCCCCACCTGGTCAACAAATGATCACGGAGTTGTTCACGATTCTGGAAGTGCACGATGCTGAGGCAGGTTACCGCGCCTCACTTTCGGGATTGTATGGGGATTTTACCTGCGAAAACGCCCGATTTATTCCCATGGCCAGAATTATTCGTAAATCGCATTTCGGGTAGCCTGTTATCCTTGCTTAACTGCTCCCTAGCGCCGTTTTCCCTGGCCTGTCGGGCACCGGGGCCTCTTAGCGGCGGTTAGCAGAGACCCCTGCGGCAGTATTCATCCTGTCGCAGTTCTTCCCTAGCCGCTCCCGACCGGGCCAGCCCTCCGTCGTCTGGGCGTTGACCGTAGACGCCAAGTAGCGGCCTGGGGCTTCCTGCGCCGGCCCACTGATCCCTGGCATCGGTTAGCCTGCCGGCGAGCCCCGGTTCGGTGGCCGGAAGCAAGTCCCAGTCAGAACGTCTTCGCTCCCACTCTCGGCGGGTTTCACAGTTGTTGGGGATTGCCGGACTGTAAACGGTCTCGCGGGCTTTCTCTAAGTCATGAATGTTGCGTTATCTGCTAGTATCTGTGTGGCCTTTTCGGCCAGCATTTCTTTGTATGGCGCACCGGTTTAGTATTGGATCTAAGTCGTATAGAAGGCCTGGTGGGCTAGGCACGGCGTAATTTTCTGGTGCCCGTCTCCGTGGCGGAGGAATCGTGTGCCACTGACATGATGATCGGCGGGGATCCTTCGGAAGGGCGGCAGCGGCACGGGAAGAGCCGCTGCGTCATCCTTGTAGGGTTCACACACCTGCTGGACGCGCAAGACGGATTGACCGTCCATGGGCAGTCTCCTATCATCTGGAGTTGCCCGCCTGTTTTCCTGAGCGGAGCGGCTGCTACCGGCACATCGGCAATCTCTCACAGTAGGCAGAGAATGGCTCGGCTGTTTACATACGTTGCGGCTACGACACCGGCGTTGCCCTGAACCCGTTTCACGGGTTATGCACCCTGGCGGTCTGCAAGCCCCGGATAAGGAAGGCTGCGAAGATCGGAGATTGGGTTATCGGCACCGGTTCAGGTGCCAAGGGGAAGGGACGAGACGGAAATATCGTCTTTGCGATGCGCGTAACAGAGGATATGACCTTCGACCAGTACTGGAACGCCCCTCGTTTCCGGGACAAGAGACCTAATCTGGATCCGAAGGCTCCGTTGGAGCGGGCGTTCGGAGACTGCTTCTATTACCGCTGTGCGGAGGACACCACAAAGTGGTATCAGATTCCCGCCGACCATTGTGAGGACAGTTCCTTCGATTCGCGCAATGGCGAGGGAACTGGGAATCCACAGGAACACAATCAGGAAGTACATCGACGCCGAGACTCCGCCAACGCCGCGGACTCCGCGGCCCGCATCTGATACCATCGCGGAGTGGGCATTGGACATTTCTGCTGAACAATTAACCGGACATTCTCGCTGAACGTCGACAGCCGTTTGATGCTCCTTGTATCTTGGCGTTGCTGTGTGACAATGGATTCACTCACCCGGAAAGGGTGCGGCAGACCGAATGCTCCTTGGTCTTGGAAGGCCGTTCTATAGCGAGGGTCGCCGCACCCATCCCTGAGAGAGCCCGAACGGTTGCCTGGGCCAACCAAGCCCGCATCTGACAAGGATGGGCCGACGCTCACGCAGGAGGCATGGATGGAAGGAGAGCCGAAATACGTAGGCATTGATGTCTCAAAGGCCCAGGTCGATGTTGCCGTCCGGCCTACGGGACAGAGATGGGTGGTCTGCTACGACGAGACCGGGGTCGAGGAACTCGCCGTCCAGATGGTGAATCTGAGTCCCGCCCTGGTGTTGCTGGAGGCCTCGGGCGGACTGGAACTGCCGCTGGTGGCCGCCTTGGCCGCTGCGGCACTGCCGGTTGTGGTGGTAAATCCGCGCCAGGTTCGAGACTTCGCCAGGGCCACTGGGACGCTGGCCAAGACCGATGCCTTGGACACGGCGGTCCTGGCCCACTTTGCCGACGCCGTTCGTCCCTCGGTGCGCCCTCTCAGAGACGCCGAAACCCAGGTTCTCAACTCGCTGGAGGCCCGCAGGCACCAGGTGATGACCATGCTGGTGTCTGAAAAGAACCGGCTGGGAACCGCCATCAATGCCGTGCGTCCTCGCATAGAGGCCCACATCACCCGGCTGGAACAGGAGCTGAAGGACCTGGACCAAGGGTTGCGGCAGACTCTTCGCCGGAGTCCGGTGTGGCGGGAGAAGGATGACCTGCTGCGCAGCGTCCCTGGCGTGGGAGAACAGCTCTCCCTCACTCTGCTGGCCTACGTGCCGGAGCTGGGCACGCTGGGCCGCCGGCAGATTGCTGACCTGGTGGGCGTGGCCCCCTTCAGCCGGGACAGTGGAACCCTGCGGGGCAAACGCACTATATGGGGTGGCAGGGCACGAGTGAGGGCGGCGCTTTACATGGGGGCGCTGGTAGCCACTCGCTACAACCCTGTGATCCAAGTCTTCTACCGGAGGCTGCTCGCGGCCGGCAAAGCCAAGAAAGTTGCGCTGGTCGCCTGCATGCGCAAGCTGCTGACCATACTCAACAGCATGGTGAAGTCAGGTCAGCATTGGGATTCTCAACCAACTACTCCTTGACTTCCAAGACGGTTGCTATAGACGTCAAGCGGCTTTGACAAATATCCCCTCGGATTGCCGGAGAGCCGAATAGACTTCGCGGGCAAGATGGCGTTTGAGACATCGGATGACCTCAGGCTTGCTCATCCCTTCCCTTGTGCGGCGCCCCATATATTCCTTGGTTCGTTCATCATGGCGAAGCCTGACCAGAACGATGCGATAAAGAGCCGCATTGGCCTGGCGGTCGCCGCCTCGGTTCAGCCTGTGCCGGTTTGTCTTTCCGGAGGAAGCAGGTATTGGATTCACTCCGCACAGTGCGGCGAAGGCAGCCTCAGAGTGGATGCGTTGAGGGTTACTGCCGGCAGAGATCAGAAGAGTGGCCGCAGTGTCGGGTCCTACTCCGAAGATGTCTACCAAGGCTGGAGCTGCCATCCGAGTAAGTCGTTCCAACTTGGCCTGCAAAATGCGAATCTCTCTGTCGAGGTGAAGGTAGCGGCAGGCAAGGGATCGAAGAGTGTACTTGGCGGCCGCCGTGGGATCGTCAAGGGGACCAGCGCGGAACTTCTTGCAACGGGAAGCGAGGCCATCTGCGGCGAGGCCTTCCAGGCTTTCCCGAAGTTTGGGCGGGGCAGTGTCAACCAAGGCCCTCATCTGGTTGACGGCTTGAGTGCGAGCCTTGATAGCCGAGTCCTTGGCCTTCTTGAGCATGCGGATCACTTCGACTTCGCCTTGGCCTGACTTGGGGATGGCATCGGCCACACCAGCAAGTACTGTCCGGGCTGCCATCTCCGCATCAGTGGGGTCGCTCTTGCCTTTCCGGTAGCGGGTTGACCGGTCAGGACGATTGACCTCAACCACGGTATAGCCCTTGGCGGTCAAATACCGCGTGAGTCCGGCGCCATAGGAACCGGTGCCTTCGATTCCGAAGGCGCAAACCGGTCCCAAACTCCTGGACCACCGTTCCAGAGCGCCATACCCGCATGTAGTCGCGGGCGCGTGGCGCTCGGCCAGGCGCAACCCCGGTGGTCAATGGCCACGGCTACATGCTGGTCCTGGTGAGTATCGACTCCAATGACCACCCTAACATTGGTTAGGACTTTACGACCGACGACAGCTGTCATTTCTGCCTCCTGTAAGGAGTAGCGCGTCGGCCAAGGCGAGCGGACAAGACTGCGACGAGACTTGAAGAAGCCAGGCTCCTATGAGGTCACTGCTAGAATGGCCGTTGGCGCCGAATCGGCCATCACCGGGTCAAGTCGACAGATCAAACGGAAGGCATCGGGGCCAGTCAGCAATAGGGTCAGGCCCGATCCGGGATAGCACAAACATTTCATCGCAGTCAGCAATTGCCCGCCCGCACGGAACAATTTACCTCCGCCGCTTACAGGCACCCAGCAATGCGGCCAACTTTCCTCCGTCATAGGCCTCTGACAGTAAGGATTCCGCCGCTAGGATTACCGCACAACTCTCACCCAGTAACAGCAGGATGGCTAAGGCAACTCCTGTTCTCACCCATTCTACCTTGATGTTATCTGCCCAATAGTCGCGCAATAGTCAACTGTCATTCCATCTCTTATATTCATCTTAGCTGATTCACCTGTTGCGGCGCACGGCGCCGCCGCTGGATGTTGCCGAGGCCGTAGGGCAAGTCGTCTCTGTATCCATCGGAGGTACTTTGGGCCATGGGTCAGAATCAGGCGCGACGAATGCCCTTTCAAACAGCTTCATCTCCTTCAACTGGATAATCAAGTATTACCGGGGCTTGTTGCCTTTCAGCGGGTTGCAGACACCCCATAACAAGTGCCCAGTTATTAGTTGGTCACTGCCGCCTTTCGAGCGCAGGATGATGTGGTCTATAGTCAGATTCCAGTGCTCGAAGTGGGATAGTGGGAGAATTTTGCCGGCGTACCTGAAGCTGTGCAAAGTGTGGCCGGTGCTGCTCTGGCGGTCGGGCTAATTCTGCACAATTTGATTCTGGTTTGGTCAGAGGCGGATGGACGCGCTACTGCACGACCAAGCTCTACCCGTTTCTTGCGATTCCAGCTTTTCATCTGCTACGAGGAAAGAGTAGACGGGGTAGGGGCAGTAAACATCGTTCTAATCCTGCCAACCACGTCGGTAATCCCTTGTCCGGTTGCGTCCGAACGGCTTACGCGAGTTGTTCGGCGGTGCCCCGTCTCTTCTCACAAAGGCTCGGTGGATCCATTCAGCTATCTTGGCGGGAGACCACGGGTTAGGCCAATCGTAAATGAGCGCATAAGAATCAGCTCCCATCCAGTTATTCGCCAATCGAGGAGGAATCAGGTGAGGGTCAAGCTCATTCTTCTCGCCGTAATCGGAGTGGTTTGGAAGGACTATTCCCAGAAGTCCACACCGGGGATTGCGTTTGGTCTTTCTGATGCTGGATCCGATTTCCCAGTCTACGTGCTTTCGTTGCCAGGTGCGTGGGCCGATCAGCACGATAGTTACAGTCGCGTCCCGTATGTACTCGTCGCGGATCTTCTGTCGCACGGTCGCAGTCTTCAAGCTGGCGTCGTCGATATTTCCGGTATCTACCGACCTGTCCAGGATGCGGTTTCCCATCCGGCGAACAAACTCTTCCTTATAATTGATATCCTGTTCGTGGAAGCTGATGAACACCCTGTGCCTAGGTATGGTGGAAGCCATTAGGCCTGCTCCGATTAGAAAATCAGCCACCATGACAGTATGATCGTAGCGATTACCATAGCGTAAAACGGAACCACCGAAAATGACTTGCACATCGCCCAGAGTGTTTCGCTTTCTATCCGACCCACAAAATCTATCGCGAAGAGGTCGTATGCGTTGATTCGCCCCTCGTGGAGCTCGTGTACAAAGGTGTGGTATGACTGCCGGAAACCCCTTTCCAACGCCAGGTAATACGCGTCCATCACGTACAACAGGACCGCAGGGGCTACCGCTATCAGCACGTGGTCCGCGTCTCCTGTCCGCGCCACCAGCACCAATATGGCTGCGACCAAGGTGACGCACCAGACCTTGCACGACCGGCTGTTCTCTCCCATACGCATAATGACGCCTTGCATGATTTCAAGGTGCTTTTGGACCGCGGAAGACTCCGCTCCAAGAGTTGTCCTTTCCACCATGTAGATGCCTCCCGCTGTCTCCCACGGCAACTCTTCCGTGTCTCTCTCCAAATTCAGTATATCAGCCCGCATTTGCTCCACAACGGGCACGGGTTTGGGCTGGTAGAAATATCGGATGAAGCTGATCTTATAGCCGATACTTACCTAGCCAGGAGAGCATAGGCATCCGTTGCATAGGGTAGGACTTTCCTCTCATGGAAGGCGTTGATGCCTCCCTGGTGGAATAGCGGTATCTGCTCGGTGTACCGAAGGTCAGTGTCCGGTTCGTATTCCACCACCACTGGTTTGCCCTTGATGGTAGTGCCGAACAGCCCGTTCGGTGGTTATCCACAGCACCCTTTCCATGCACCAACTGCGGCAGATATTGAAGCCGACAAGTATTTCCATTCGCCCAGAGAGTCAAACCCACCATCTCCCCAATGATCGATACATACGCCCCTACCGTGGCGCCCACGATCAATGTCGCTACGGTGATCGTACCCAGTGCCGCCGTTATTCAGTCCTGATAACCCCTCGAAGGAATCGGCATTTGGCTGGGCTGTCGCATGGTTCATCCCAAGTGGTGATTTATCTCCCTAGCCGCAAGCGAACCACCGACTGAGAACCCCCAAAGGGCCGATGCCAACAACCATCCAAACCGGCTGAATTCTGTCTCCATAAGTGAGGTGGACCCAAGAAACTGGCTCTCCCTCATTTTTGGTGAAGGCGACCGAAATTCGGCGTGGGTGGCAACGGCATTAAGGGCTGACGGGCATGTGAGCGATCGGTTCGGTACCTATTTTCGCTTATATGTCGGGCATTTTCGGAATCATCACCAAAGGCGCGGAAGAGCCAATTTTCAACCGCCGATTATCAGTCGGTCATTCCGCCTCGCCGGCACACTTTGGTGCTGTCGGTTACATGTGCCCTCCCTCCTCTCTAAATATGAGGTAGCCGAAGGTTCCGGCGCAGGCCAGTGCCGTCAGTCCCAGGATGATGACCATCGTCATCCGTTTACGGGTGGTTTCAGTGAAGGTTTCCAAGGCCTCCATTGCTGCCTCTCCGAAGTTGGCCAGCACCGGGACGGCTGGCTGTTCCAGGGTCGTCGGCATGGGCGTGGGCGGCGGGTGTGTGGGCAGCGGCACCGCCGTTGGGGGTTGCGTAGGCGTGGGCTCGGGCGTCGGTGCCGGCGCCAGGGGTGTTGGCGTGGGTGTCGGTTCGGGTTCCCTGAGCAGTTGCAGAGGCGGCGTCTGTATTGCTGGCGGCGAGTTGGGCCCGCTGCTCTTGGTGGCCACGGGGGTTGGTGTGGGCGTCGGTATTGGCGGCGGCGTGGGTCTTGGCGTGGCTGTTGGAACGGGAGTGGGGCTCGCTGTCGGCATGGGCGAGGGCGTCGGGATTGGCGTGGGTTCTGGTTCAGGGGTAGGTTCGGCTTGGCGGGTCGCTTCCCAGTCAGGCTCTTGGGTCGGCGTCGGCGTGTTGGTCGGATGGGGCGTGTCGGTTGCCGTCGGCCGTGCGGTAGCTGTCGGAGTTGGCACAGCGGTAGCGGTGGGCGTCGGGCTTGTCGTTGGCGTTGGTGAGGGCGACGGTGTCGGCGTCGTCGTCATCGTTATGGTCGGCGTCGGCGTTGGCGTTCGTGTCGGCTCTGGCGTCCTTGTTGGCTCCCGAGTGGGCGACGGTGTCGGTGTAGGCGTCGGCGTAGGCGTGGGAGTTGGAGTAGCCGTGGGCGCTAGTGTTGGCGTGGCTGTGGCCGTCGGAGTCGGCGTTGGAGTAGCCGTGGGCGTCGGTGTGGGCGTGGCTGTCGCTGTCGGAGTCGCCGTAAGCGTGGGAGTTGGAGTAGCCGTGGGCGTTGGTGTTGGCGTGGCTGTGGCCGTCGGAGTCGGCGTGGGTGTGGGAGTCGGCGTGGGCGTGTGAGTCGCAGTTGGAGTCGGTGTAGGGGTTGGAGTCGGCGTCGGTGCGCTGGTCAGGTTTATTATCCTGACCGTGGATGAGCTGGAGCCCTCTTGGGTCTCGTACTCTGTCCCCTCCATGAGCTTGGCGGTGACCGTCCCGTTCTCCCTGGTGCCGTTCTTGGTCGTCGGCACGGTGAGCGTTTGCTCTTCGCTCCGCTGGAATACGACCTCCTTGGAGTGGTCGGCTCCGTGGTTGCCCGTCCATTCCAGCCCGACGGCCACCGTGGCTTGGGCGGATTTGGACATCCTTATGGTGAAGACTGCCGGTTGGCCCTCGTTGACGCTCTCCTGGACCGCGGCAATGCTGGCCGCGGGCAGCGGCGCCGTGGCGGTGGCGTTGTTCCATGGGCCCCTCCCCTCAGCGCTTACCGGGGCGACGCTGACCTCCGTTTTCCTTTCTGCGGGGTGGACCTGTATCTCCGTCCGGGTGCCGGTGGCGTTGGATACCTTCTGCCATTCCTGTCTGGGGCCGTGTCTGAATTCCACGACGTAGTGGGTGATTGGGCTGGGGCTGCTGGCCGCGGTCCACGTGACCAGCACCCGGCCGTTATTGTCCGGGTCATACCGTGTCTGTAGATTGGTCACCTGAGTTGGCGGTCCCACGTCCAGGACCCTCACCTTTATATCCACGGCGGATCCGGTGCAACCGGTGCTTGCCGCATCGCCGGTGAGGTCGTGTATGTCGTGGGTGCTGACCACTCTGAGGCGGTAGATGTTGTCCACGTCGTCGTCGGTGGGGTTCTCAAAGTCAGGGGCGGTCTTGAACGCCATGGTGACCGTCCCTGAGGCCGCGTCTGCCTCGGATACCACGATGAACTGGCCGCTGTCCTCCGTTCCTTCAGCGGGCCAGTTTTCGGTGCGTTCGCCCCCGTGGTCCCGGCATTTCACGGCGGCGGTGCCGTCCGGCAGCCCCGCGTGCCAGGTCCTCTCTCCGGCGGCGACGGCCCTCCAGGGTATCTTTATCTCCCTTCCCGCTTCGGTGCCCTCATATACCTCGTACTCCCCTTCGACGGTCCACCTCTGGCCTTTCGAGAGGACTGCCGGGCTCTGGAACTGGGCGGATGCGTCGTGCTGGACGGTGAGGGTGAACTCCTCATCGTCCGACCCACCTTGGCCGTCCTCGGCCCTGAGGGTGCCGGTGATGGTCACCGGTCCGTGGGTCCGCCCGTAGAGTTCCGCATACTCGCTGGCGGTGGTCCCGTCGGCGGCGGAGAGCAGGAAGTCGTCTCCCTCCCTCTCGACGCTGATGAGCGCCTTCTCGGGGGTGAGTTCCTCCGTCATTCCGCTTCTGGCGAATCTGAGGGAGTAGCCGATCATGTCTCCGTTCAGGTCGGTGGCCGGATCTCCGTTGAAATCCAGCTTGGCCTTGCTGCCTCTGGGGAAGAGATATGACAGGGAGTCGCTCACCGGCCCACTTATCGCCGGGGCGCGGGGCCCCACCTCCAGGTCGAATGTCACGCTGTCATCGTCTCCTACGGTGTAGTCGTTGGAGGACAGCACCTGCACCGTCAGCTTGCCCGTGGCGGCGGTGGCCGTGTCCCCTTGGTCCACCGGGACTCCGACGGACCACGTGGCCCGGTTGGAGGCTTCCGTTTCCTCGTTTCTGTCGGTGCCGAAGTTGTTGGTCCAAGCGTAGCTCAGCCTTACGGGGAGGTCCTCTGCCTGCACGAGGCTGATGGTGACGGTGGCGTGGTCCCCGCTCCTGACGGGCGCGGAGTTGTCGCCTGAGATGCTCACTATGTTCTTGCCGGTGCTGCCTTCCCCGGTTTCCGACCAAGGCCCGTTGGCGGTGCCGTCGCCGCCGTCGCTGTTTCCCCGGACTTGGACTTCGTAGACGGTACGCACGTCGAGCCCCGTGATGGTGGTCATGGTGGGGGTTCCGAGGTCCTGCTCTTCCCACCTGTATGCGCCCTTCTTCCGGTGCCGAACCGTGTATCCGGTGATCTCGGCCCCGTTGTCCTCCGGTGCTTCCCACTCGACCCTCAGGGACGTTGGCCCCGCTTCGCTCGCAGTGGGTTGGCCGGCCTTCCCAGGTCTGAGCGGGGGGGTTGCCGTCACGGACACGCGCTCTGAACCTCCCTCCGGGTTGGTCAGCCACAGGGTGAAGGTGTAGGCGGTTCCCGGCGTACCCTGTATGTGTTGGATGCCCGAGGTTGCGGCCTTGAACCTGACTATCTTCGGGAAGGGTTTTCCGCTCCACACTAGGCCCTCGGGCGAGTGGGTCATCAGCAGGTTCTCCACATTGAAGTGTTCGTGAGGAAAGTCCACTTCCTCCCCGTTCTCGAGGAATACGTTGGCGTGGGGCGTGTCCCAGCGTAGCCATATCTTGCCGTCCTGCTGTATGACGGCCCTGACGTTCTTGGGCGGGGCCGGGGGTCCCACGTCCTTGACCCTGATGCTGAGGTCCAGTGCCGAGCCGCTGCAGCCCGGGGTGGCCCCGTCCTCGCCGATGAGATGTTGGTCGTGGCGGTTGAACAGCCGTAGCTTGTAGAGGCGCTCGTTCGTGTTCTCGTAGTCGGGCGCGTCGTTGAACTTCACCAAGCTGTGGCTGGAGGCGCTGGTGGAGGAGCCGGGGCTTATGGTGAAGTCCCCGCTGTCCTCGCTGCCCTCGTCAGGCCAAGTCAGGTCGCTCGTCTGTCCTTGGTCCAAGCACTGGACCCTCGGGTTTTCGCCGGTGCCTTTCGTGTTGCCCAGATGCCAGCGGACTTCCCCTGCGGTTCTGGCAGTCCAAGGGATTTGCAGCCCCTCGGTTTCCGCCAGGCGGTGCGGTTGCTCGCCTCTGCGGTTCCCTTCGCCGTCGTAGTCCCCCAGCAGTAGCTTCCCTAGTTCGGAGTTGACTCCGGGCCCTTCGTACACCTCCACCTCGTCGGCCAGCGTCCATCGCTGGTCTCCTTGGAACTTGGCTGGCGTATGGAACTGAGGAGAGACGTCGTACGACACCCTGATAGTGAACTCCATGGGCTCCGAGTCGGCGGTGCCGTCGTTGGCGTACATCTTCCCTGGGACTTGGTAGTTGGCGCCCGTCCCGTAGAGCGCGACGAAGTCGGCAGGGGATGTGCCGTCCCCGGCGGTGAACTCGAAGTCGTCCCCGTTCCGGGAGACGGCGAACAGCGCCTCCGACGGGGTGGCGTCCTTGGTGTCGGTGAGGTCGCCGGTGGTTGATGTGTCTGGGACGCTGAGGACGAACCGGACCGTCGTGGGGTCTCCGTTCAGATCAGAGACCGGGGTGCCGGTGAAGTCCAGAACAGCGGCATTGCCGTTGGGGAACAGGTATTGCAGGGAGGTGGATGCGGGGGTGGCGATGACGGGCGGGCCGTTCTCCTGGGCCTGGGAGGAGCCCGGCTGGTACAGGCAGCAGGCAAATGCTATTAGCAGTCCTGCCGCGGCGGCTCGCACCACCCGGTTCTTGGGAAATGGTCTTTCGCGCTCTATGAAACGCGGTTGTGTCATTCCCTCTTTCATTCGGCGCACCGCCGGCCTGACAACGACAGCTATTTCATTCATTTTTTCATTGGGGCTAACAGGCCTGGGGGATTCAATCTCCTTTTTGGATTCTCCCATCCGGTTTGACGCGCACTTTTGCTCTGGGTCGCATTTGCTGGCATCCTTGTCTGTGTCGGCACCGGAGGGACTCGTGAGGGTAGGTGCTCGGCCGTTTGTTGCGTTGCTGAACAATAAAGGCGAGCCGGTGCTGGCTCGCCTTGCATGTATCTGGCTAGGTCCTGGCCTAAGTCTCTGGCAAGCCAGCGCCCGGCTTCTGTCTACATCTGGGGCAGGTTCGTCGCCAGGTTGTGGAGGAACTAGTGGTCACCGTTTCATTCTGTTTCCGATTTAGCTTCATCTTGTCGTTCGGCGTCCTCGTCACCGCGTCTTAATCGTTGGTTAAACCACTCTTGGAGCTCTGACCATTCGTCTGGCTGGTTCGACTTTGCTTCGCCACCGCTCTGCAATTCTCGTTCTCTTTGCTAGACTTTGCACAATTCAGTCGGCGTAAGCGAGGGAATCGACGAGCCTGTGGTACATAGCTACGGGGAGTTCCTGCATATCGGTGCTGGCTGCTCGACTTTGTACAATTGGCTGATGCAGGGGACGAGATCGCTGAGATGAACGCATTATTGGGCAGGGGGTTTTCCAATGTCGGCTCTCTGCGCCCGTATTGGAAAACTGTGCACCCGCTCCTGGGAGGAAGCGCGTGAAGCACGTATGGCGGTTGTGGGGAATGCTCTGGGGCAAGTTGGGACCAGCTCTCGCAGAGCGGCGCCGGCGAGGCGTGCCTCCTCCAGTCCGGGCTGGTCCTCAGGATGAGAGTGGTCTTGGCTGTGAGCCGATCGGTGTCTCCAGGTGGGAGTCCCGGACGGAGTCGCCTTGTGCTGTTGGGGCGGCGAATGGGCAGCTTCGGCTGTTCGCCTAGAACTGGTTGACGCTAGTCCTGTTACTGAAGTCAACCATTTTTACAACGGTCCAGCCGATGGACTACCCGCCCGGCCCAGGGACGATGATCTCCACCTCGGATGACAGCATCCTGGCGTCGTTGGTGCAGATGGCGCCCTCGGCCTCGCAGTCCGTGGTAGGGGGCAGCACCACGGTCACCGCGCCGTGGCCGCCGGGCGTGATGTGGACCAGCCAGCCGATGTTGCTGGGCGGGTCCAGCCGGTTGGTCTTGGCGACGGTTCCGCCGCTGACGGTGAAGGCGTGGTTCTTCATGGTCTTGTAACTGAAGCCGTCCTTGGGCCCCTCGCTGAAGCGCAACTCGAGGGTGAAAGTGTCGCGCCCGTTGTGCGAGCCAGGCACCGCCGACGCGGTGGCCTTCAACCGGACCGCTGCGACCGTGTTGTTCGTCACACTCTGACCGCTGAAGGACGCCGCCGCGTTGCCCGCCAGGTCCTGCAACCGGGCTGCCGAGTTGCCCGTAGGGACGGTATAGTCCACCGTTACCGCCTCTCCCGAGGCGACCGGCGTCGCCAGGGTGAGGATGGCCATGCTGCCAGACAGCGACACGGTGTCCACGCCCCGGCCGCTTCCCGCCACACTCACCGCGAAGGCACTCTTGTCCGGGGTCTGTCCGGTGTCCAGGGGCTCGCTGAAGGTGATGGTGAGGATTGCGCCGTTCACCGCGGCCGAAGCGGGCGTGGGCGCCACCGTCTCCTGGGGCGTGGCGGTCATCTCCGCCGAAGGGTCGCTGTCCTCATCGCCCTTGCGGGACACCACCCGCACCGAGTACGCGGTGCCGTCGGTCAGGTCCTTGATGACGTGAGAGGTGCCCTTGACGTTGGCCTCGGACACGTCGGCCTCGGTGGCCCAGCTATCGACGGACTTCTTCCACTGCACGGTGTAGCCGGTGGGGGCGGGACCCGACGCAGGAGCCTCCCAGGAAGCACTGAGCTTGCCGCTGGTGTGCCGGACCACCGTCAGGGAACCGGGCGCCTGCGCGGACTCCGATTTGCCCGTTCCCCCCGCCGAGGTGCTGTTGGTCACCGCCTGCGCGGCGAAGGACGCCGCTTCGTTGCCGCCGGTGTCCCTGATCGCGTTGGCGCCGCTGGGCTTGTCGTAGTCCACGGTTACTGTGTCGGTTGAGACCACGGCCGAAGACAGGAAAAGCAGTACCCAGGTACCGCCCACACCTACGGCGTCGATGGAGCGCTCCATATCGTTGCGTTGACAGTGAAGGCCGAAATCGGCGGCGTGGCGCTCACGTCCAAGTTGGTGCTGTAGGTCAGGGTCAGGGTGGCGCCGTTCACCGTGGCCGACTGGAGCTCCAGATCGGCTGCCGTTACCGTGTCGGTAGGCGCGCTGGTCAGCGATTCCACATTTCCCGTGTCATCTGTGAAGTCAACCCTCACCTTGATGGCCTTGCCCACGTTGTCTGAGTCCACGGTGTATGTCACGTTGGTGGCGCCTGGGATCTCGGAGTCGTCTGTCAGCCACTGGTAGGTGAAAGCAGCGTCCTGAAGTCCGTCGGAGTCCGTGATTCCGGTGGTGTCGGCCATCAGCGTTTGCCCCACCTGCGCGTTCCCTGTAATTTCCGGGGAGCCTCCGGCGGGGGTGTTTTCCACCAGTTGCTGCATCGAATCCGGACCCGGAATCATCGTGGCGACCTCGGAGGCCAGCGCCCGGCCGCCCACGGCGCAGGGCATTCCGTTAGCGTTTTCCGAGCTGCAGTTTCCTACAGGCAGCGTGACCATGATGTCGCCCTGGGTCTCAGGCTGGATGGTCCCCTCCCACAGTACCGACCGCCGGTTGAGCCGGTGGGCCGACGTGACTTCGCCTCCTTCCACCGTGAGCATTCCGTACCGCGGCGCCCCCCTGGCGATCCATACCATTTCGCTGAAGGTGACGTTGAAGTCAAAGGGTGTGCTTCCGTCGTGGGACGCCGGGAGATTGGAGAAGGTGGCGGTGAGATCGGGAAGGTTGCCGGGGGGCGTCAGGTTGGCCACCGTCCGCATCCCCCACCAGTTTTCGGGAACCGACTCCACCCGATTGCCATTGACGTCTTGAAGCGCCGCGGCCTCCGGGTCTCCCGGGTCCTCATACCGCGCCAGCACCGAGTTGGCAGCGCTCACCGGCGGGTCCAGGGTCAGCCTCACGTCCCGGCCGATTACCTCCACCGAAATGACTGTCCGCACGCCGCCGTCCACCAGGACGACGAAGGCTCCAGGGTCGGGCACACGGCTCGGGTCCAGCCGGTCGTGATAGCGCATGGTCAGCGTCTCGCCGTTGACCGTCCGGGACTGCTGGAAAGCCCGGCGGCCCTGGGTCCGGCCCAGCGCGTCGTCCGACGGGGCCCGTCGCCGGCCTCATTGAAGGCGATGACCCTTGCGGTGTAGAGAGTGTTTTGGGCCAGGCCCGTCGTTCTGACGTAGTAGCAGCACTTCCCGTCCCGGGCAGCCACCTCGCGCTGCGACACCTTCCCCGCATCGCCCCATCTGTCCGACGCCCGTTTCCACTGGACCAGGTAACCCGTCGCGTCCGGTATGCCCCGCTCCCAAGAGAAATGAGTCCAGCGGGGCCACATCCAGTGGATGGTGAGCTGGTCCCGGCCTTCCGACCACACCTCGACCTCCCTCGGCAACCGTGGGGACGCCAGAACCGGCGGCTGATCGGCTGCCGCCACCTCCTCGATTCCGATCTTGACCGGCGTGGCTGCCGTGTAGTCGTTGTATAGCTCCTGCAGGTCCCCTTCGATCCACTCGAACCCAAATGCTCCCGCCGAGACGGCTTCTTTGAAGGGGAGAGTAATTCCACCCAGGTGCAGTACCCAGTCCTGGTAGTGGTCCCTGGACGGGACTGGCCCGGGAAACCCGGCGCTGACGTAAATCCAGAACTTGGTGCTGTGCTGGCGTTCACGGCTCCAGTCGTTGGGCAACGTGGGATACGTTCCCGCCTTCAGTCCGGCCCTAGATACCAGGTACTTGGTGCCCCGGAAGGTGAAGGTGTCCTCGCTCAGGGTTGAGGGCGGGTCCGTGCTGCCGGAGTAGTACAGGTTAGCCCAGCCCCAGTCCACCTTGCTTTGGTCCGCCAATCCCAGGCCGGCGCACCATACGGCCGTGTCGCAGTCCAGGCTAAACTCTCCGGAAGCCTCCCTGATGGCCACTATCGCCTCATTGGGACTTCCCTCGCTCACTCTCGCGTCCGAAATAGTGCCGAAGGTCAGCCTGACGCTCTCTCCCGCGTCGGCGGAATTATCGTCCACCGCCATGAACTCAAAAGTTGCGGAGGTCTGGCCCGCATTGATGGTGACGTTTGGTGGCACGCCGGCGTAGTCGTCGTTGGTGGCCCCGTGCTGGTTGGTTTTCCTGATTGGAATAGTGACCGTGCGCTCCGGGTCGGCGTCAAGGGCGACCCGAACTGTGGCCCTCTCGCCCTCCACCACCTGGTAGGTGGCCTGAGCGAAACGCACCGCTACAAAGAGATCGTTGTCGTCTTCAGCGATGTTGACCGAGGTCTTGGCGGGAATGCCCTCGCTCACACCTGAACCGAGCGGGGCTCCGAAGCCAAGCTCCACGTGCTCTTCATCGTCGTCCTTCGTGTCTTGGACGGCAGTGAAGGTGAAGGTTTGTTCCATCTCGCCCCGGTTGAATGTCACGCTGGGGGGCACGCCCGAGTAGTCGGCGGCGGTGGCCCCGCCACGTGGGGTATGGGTCAACGGAATTACCACCATGCGTTCCGGGTCGGCGCTCAGAGTGACCGACACGTCTTCCGTGCCTCCTTCGGAGACAGTGTAGTTCGCGGCGCCGAATTGGACTGTCACGTCCAACACTGCCTTCAAGCCCATCCGGACCACGCGGCCCGATGGGCCGTCGGCCCAGGAAAAGCTGTTTGCCATGGAGGTGTCAGCCCCCGAGCTGATGTCCGCCGTCCGGTGCTGGTTTCCGATGCTCCAGCCGCCGGGCGAGCCGGTGTCCTCATCAGACACACCGGAAACCGCTAGTACTCAGTCAAAGTTGATTCAGGAGGTGAGTCGGATTTCGCATTAAGGTGTTATGCTAGTTCCGTATTGTGTAGTTGTGAGGTGGCGGTATGGTTCGAGAGAAGTTTGCGGTACGGCTGACTCCTGAGGAGCGTGAACGGTTGGAGCACCTGGTGCGGGCTGGCAGGAGTCCGGCGCGGGTTGCGACACGGGCCCGCATCCTGCTCAAGACCAGCGAGGGCTGGTCCGCTCCCAAGGTGGCCCAGGCCCTGGATGTGGCCGAGTCCAGCGTATACCGCATCAAGCGGCGCTTCGCCGAGGACGGACTGGACGGGGTGCTCCAGGACCGGCCCCAAGCCAACCGGTACCGTAAGCTGGATGACCGGGCTGGGTCCCATCTCATCGCCCTGGCCTGTACCCCGGCTCCCGAGGGATATGACCACTGGACATTGCGGGCCCTGGCGGGCAGGGCGGTGGAGTTGGGACTGGTTACATCACTCTCCCACGAGAGCGTGCGCCGGCATCTCAAAAAAGTACCCTCAAGCCGTGGCAGAGGAAGCAGTGGTGCATTCCCAAGGTGAGCGCCGACTTTGTGGCCCACATGGAGGACGTGCTGGACCTCTACGCCGAACCCTATGACCCGGCCAAGCCGGTGGTCTGTTTCGACGAGACCTCCACCCAGTTGCTGGCCGATGCTCGCCCACCCATCCCAGCCAAGCCGGGGCGTCCGAGGCGGGAGGACTACGAATATGTAAGAGGGTGTGTGACAAATCCCCTCTCCCTCTGGGAGAGGGTTAGGGTGAGGGCGTACCCTGGCTTTTGCAGGAACGAAGTATGCCACTATAACTCACTGGCGACAGGCTCAATAGATTTGTCACACACCCTCTAAGAGGAGGCACTCGCAACCTGTTCCTGACCTTGGAGCCGCTGGCTGCCCTTCGACAGGCTCAGGAGGCGCCATGTGGAGGTAACGGAGCGGCGCACCAAGGTGGACTTCGCTTGGCAGATGCGCTGGCTGGTGGAGGAGGCCTACCCGGAGGCCGAGGTGATTCGAGTGGTTCTGGACAATCTGAACACCCACCGCAAGGCGTCGCTGTACGAGGCGTTCCCAGCAGAGGAGGCCCGGAACATAGCCCGGAAGCTGGAGTTTCACCACACGCCCAGGCATGGCAGTTGGCTGAATATGGCGGAGATTGAATTCAGCGTCATATCCCGCCGCTGTCTCGGCCAGAGGCACTCTGACGAGGACAGTCTCTGCCGGGAGGTACAGGCCCTCGAGCAGGAACGCAATGAAGCCCAAGCGGTCATCAACTGGCGTTTCACTACCCAGGATGCCAGAACCAAACTCCATCGACTCTATCCCCTATTCCCAGCGTGACTGAGTACTAGATTAAACTCGTCCGTTCCATTCCGGGATAGCACGGCCCAGTAGGTCGTGCTCCCGTTCAGAACAGCTCCGGAAGGAGCAGAATAAACCCCCAGTCCTCTCAGAGTTTGCGACACGACCAGTGCGTACAGGCGGCCTCCCGGACTTCCTCCGGCATCCGCATGAATGGCCACGGCGGCGTCTAGCAGGTCCGGCTCGCCGTCGACGTTGCCGATCGCGACGTCGACGGCTTGCAAGGTGTACGTGTTGGGGCCCGGGCCGGTAGTAAACGACTGCGCCACAATCCGCTGTCCGGACCCGGCGGCGCCAATCCGGACCGCGGCCAAGCCGCCAATCTGGGTCGATATGAGGTTGGATACGGTGGAGCCAACCAGGCCTGTACTGGGGCTTGACAATCTTTCGGCAAAACCGTGGTCATCGGTGAACGAAATTTCCACCAGTAGCGCTCTTCTGTCATCAGCGGCTTGCAGGGTGTAGGTGGAGTTCGTTGCGCTTGGAATGTTCTCAGTCCCCAGGGCGTTGGCGGTGAGCCGCTTCCACTGGTAGGAAAAGGAGGCGCCAGAGAGACCATTGGCGTCCATAATTCCGGAAGTATGGGCGGTCAGAATCTGACCAACCTGCGGAGGGCCGGTGATATGAGGAGACCCCATGGCCGGTTCTTGCTGGAATCCTCTACCGACTAGGGACATGCGGACCACGGGACTGTCACCTGAAATGACCACCTCGCTCCAGAGCCCGCCTTCCAGCCGGTAGGCGCTGTTTCCGATTGCCCAGCCCACCGCCTTGCCGCTGTCCTCTGCGTGCGCGTTCGTGCTGGTCACGCTGAAACTGCCCGAACCATTCCGGCTTACCACCATCCAGTAGGTGGTGCTGGGTTTCAGGGGATAGCTGGAAGTTGAGAACACCTCCGCAGTGCCGGTCTGGCCGTCGATAGTTGGAGGGCCGGTCAGTCCCCGCAATTTGGGTCCCGGCGATCCCGAGTTGTCGGAGTGGATGGCCACTTCCAGGCTGACGCCCGTTTGCCCTGCTTCCAGGGTGACCGAGTCAATCCCAAAGGCGTCCGCCCCGCCTCCCGTGGTGAAAGACTGCGCGATTGCCGAAATCGATACCGATGACGACAGCGACCCGTCTGAACTCTGTCCAAGATTGCTGACGAGGACGCTGTCTTCCAAGAACACCCTCACGGCGCTGGTCGCAGACCAGTCCAGCCCGGTATTTTCCCAAACCAGCCGGTGTTCGCTGGCATCAAATAATGCGTCGCGCAAGTGGAAATCCCTTTCACCGATGCGGAGAGTGCCTTCGGCCGACAGGTCCTGCCGCGGGTCCTGGTTCAGCACAAGCTCGAGACGCGACGGGTTCCTGACCAGCAGTTGGCTCACAATGTACCTGTGCCCTCCGTATCCGAAGGCGCGGTTGGAAAGTCCTCCGTCGATGGAATCCACGTCGTGGTAGATGCTTCCCCTGCCCGTACCCCCTGCAAGTGAGACAATCGATATGTCAGCGCAATAATCCTGGGCGCAACCGGTCTGGGAGCCGTTCACCTTGTGGGAAGTGTAAGTGGGGCGGGCCGCGTGTTCGTATTCTGCCGGTTTCCCGTCACTGGCGACGATATTGGCTGCGCTGTTTGCCCCTAGTATTACAGCCGCAGATTGGTGTGATAGGGTGGGATGACAACTACTGACGAGAGGGGAGGGGTCAGTGATGGGCCGGACCGTATCGGAGCGAGAGGAAGTACGGGCTTGGGAAGCTGGGCTGCGGTCGCTGCACGAGCGCATCGGGGGACGGTTCGGCCGTCGTGAGCCTCGACAGCGGGTGCTGGCGTATCTGAAGGGTTTGCTGGGGTCGGTGGAGCGCAAGAACGGGTGGCAACTGGCCGAGTATGCTGGCGATGCCACGCCCGATGGAGTGCAGCGGTTGCTGGCGACGTACCGCTGGGACGCCGATGGAGTTCGGGACGATCTGGGGGAGTACGTGGTGGAGCATCTGGGGGATCCGGAGGCGGTGCTGGTGGTGGACGAGACGGGGTTTTTGAAGCAGGGTCGGAAGTCGGTGGGGGTGCAGCGGCAATACAGCGGGACGGCGGGGAAGGTGGAGAACTGCCAGATCGGGGTGTTTCTGGCCTACGGCAGCAAGGGTGGCCGCACCTTTCTGGACCGAGAGTTGTACCTGCCGCAGGTTTGGGCGGAGGATGGGGAGCGTCGGCGGGAAGCCGGAGTTCCGGAAGAGGTGGTCTTTCGCACCAAGGGTCAACTGGCCAGAATGATGATTGCTCGAGCCATAGCGGCCGATGTGCCTTTTGGCTGGGTGGCCGGAGACACGGTGTACGGCAACGACCGCCGGTTGCGGGGGTGGCTGGAAGAGCAGGGCATAGCCTACGTGCTGGCGGTGAAGAGCAATGAACCGCTGTGGATTGATACGGAGGGCGGCACGGCGCGGGTGGTGGCTCGGGACCTGGCTCAAGAGATACCCGCTGACCAGTGGCAGCGCCTCAGCGCTGGGGAGGGCAGCAAAGGGCCCCGTATCTACGATTGGGGACTGGTATCAATCCGGTCCGGGTCTGAGCCGGACCAAAGTGATTGGCTGCTGGTGCGCCGCAGCATTGCCGACCCCGGCG
Source organism: Dehalococcoidia bacterium (assembly GCA_965204805.1). Taxonomy (GTDB): domain Bacteria; phylum Chloroflexota; class Dehalococcoidia; order Lucifugimonadales; family UBA3495; genus VXOI01. The sequence goes on along the minus strand of OZ242013.1, from coordinate 4,503,991 downwards.
ACCTGGCTTACTATGCCTGCTTCAGTCCGGCGGCCGCGACCCTGGCCGAACTGGTGCGGGTGGCTGGCCACCGCTGGATCATCGAAGATGCCTTCAAAGAAGCCAAACAGGAGGCGGGCCTGGACGAATACGAAGTGCGGCGCTGGACCGGATGGTACCGCCACATCACCCTGACGCTGCTGGTTCACGCCTTCCTGGCGGTGTGCCGGCTGTACGCCAATGCCGATGATGCCAAAGGGGGGCGGCATTGGCGACCGAGCTGATCCCACTGACCGCTCCCGAGGTTAGACGACTGTTGCACCGATTGCTCCGACGGCATCGGGAGCGCGCTGCCTTTACCATTGGCTGGTCGCGTTGGAGACGAAGGCATCAGGCCCGAGCCCGACGGTCCCATCACCAACGACGATTGCACAACGCCGCCAACAATCTGCGGCTGTAATACTAGGCTGTTGGCTTCGAGACCTACGCCATTGGTATCATTGTCCCCACTCTTGACCCTGTACCGGTACAGGAGTTGCCTGCTGCCGCTGCCTCCCATGTACTCTGCGGCGCGATAGCTGGATTGCCCGGTTGCGGCGCCCACATACACCGCGGCGACGCCTTGGACGTAATCCACGGGTACGTCGAAGGTGTACGTGATCTCAATGTTTTCTCCGGCCTTGTAGGTATCGCCATCCAGGGGCGTTGAGGTAATTTCGGCTCGGGTGATGTGGGGCGCGCTCCCGGCGAAGACCTGCATTTTCAATGAATCGGGGGATTCTTGCGTCCAGGTGGCTCCTGTGACATGCCTCTTGGTGTTGTTGCCAATTTGCCAATTTGCAGCCGCCAGTGGATCGTGATGGTCGGACGACGCCAACAGGACGGAGCCGGCGCCGCCGGAGAACTCCACAACGACCCAGTAAGTGGAGGGCGGCTCCAGGTATTGATCGGCTGTGAAGTCGATCATGGTTCTCTGGCCGGTGCTGGCCCTGCCAACCCTGGTCAGACTTGCCAGTTCCGTTTGTGGATGGTTGGAATCGTTGTGCGACCAGAGGTTGGCGCTTATCGACGTGCTCCCATTTGACCTGGACGCGAAAATGCGGACTCTCTTCAGTACCTTGGCATCGCTCCCAGTGGTGAATGAGGTCCCCACTTTCCTGCCCTGCGACAGATCCCTTACCAGGAAATTCTGCCTCAGGTTGCTTATCATCACCGGGTCGCCCGGGTCCGGCGTTGAGTAGATACCCATCCTGATTGGGTTCGATAGATACTGGCTCCAGATGCTGGGGGATGTCGGGGAGGTGGCATTTCTGGCCCTTAAGGTTTCGTCTCCAATGGACCAGTGCCGAGTACCTCCGGCATCCTCATCATCTCCGATTGCCAGCGAGATCTCAGCGAAAACGGGGCGAGACCTGGTCACGAGCCAGTATGTGGCGTGCGGCTCCAGGTACAGAGTGGCGGAAGGCGTGTAATCGAGGGCGGAGAGTACGTTCGATAATGAGGATGTGGGACTGAGGGTTACCAGGCGGGCCCCGGGTCTCCCTTGGTTGCTTGACTCCTCGTTGTTTGACCAGATTTCGACTTGGAAATTAGAGTTACCAATGCCTGAGATGTATATGACCACCTTGTCCAGACGGTGCCGTACATTGGCAGTCTGGAAGGATGTCGCATATCTGTAGTCGGATGATTCTGTCCCAATTAGTTGTCCCTTGAAGGGTGTGGGACCCACCTTGGTCTGGTTGCCGATCGTCGGCGTGTCCTGGCCGTAGACCAATTCATGAAATGTGAAGCCACCCGGGTTGAATGCCAATGCAGCTGCGGTGATCGACACGAGCGCAAGAATCGTTAGGGTACCTTTGAGTGCTCTGGCTTGCTGCTTATAATCGAGCATTTTTCATGAAGTGCGCTTCTCTATCAGCGCCTAAACCAAAGCCAAGCTGGGATGTGCATTTGCCTGAAGCCTAGAATTGGGCTGGGACTCTTGTAGAAGCGCCTCGGCCCTCGATTGCAGCACCGTGCGGCAGCGGCGCCTCACCTCGTCCTTCCGGTTGGCTAGGCCCGCCAGGATGTTCCCGACCCGTTCCTGCACCGCCGCCTTGCTCCCCAGGTACAGATTGCCCGTGGCCTATTCCTTCGCCGAGCCCGAGATGGCCTCGTCAGCGTTGAAGTCCGGACTTTAGCCCGGCAGGTTCACCAGCCTCAGGTCCAGCTCAGGCGTCCGCAGGCATTCCCGCAGCGCCTCGCCGCGATGGGGCGGCGCATTGTCCCAGATCACGTTCAGCCGCCCGCCGTGCCTCCCCACGCAACTGTTGCCAGGAAGGCAACCGAGGTCCCGGAGTTGCTGTTGCCCTCCACTTCCATCCACTCAACCTCGCCCGTCTCCAAGCACACCGCCGAGTAGTAGCTGGCCTTCTCTCCGTATTTCGGACTTCTGCCATTGTTCCAGAGACCGGTCTATCTCCCTCACACCCATCACAACCTCCGCAACTCCCCATACAGGCTTATCCGGTTCCATACCAATCCACCCTATGTCATGTCTATGTCTCTGCGCATTTCTCCTTGGCTTTGGATCTCGGACGTCTGCAAACCGAGCACCTCAAAGGGATTGATCCCCTTTCCTCGCTACGCGAACAGACGCCGCAATTCCGACCAGCCCGGGGCACCGGCGCCCAGATCCCCGTCCGCCAACAGCCGTTCCGCCAAATCGTTTTGATCCGACATTTTTCGCCTCCTTCTTGGTTCATTTGGTATCAGGGTGCGCCTCCACTTCGCCTCACGACAGCGGCGACTAGCGGACGATGCTCACCGCGACCACCTGGCCGTCGGTCCAGTCGATGTCGACTTCCTTGAACACGAAGCCCGGCTTGCCGGAGGTGCCTTCGGGGAACGACAGGGTCACATTGTCGAGCGGCAGGGTCATGGCGTCCTCGTGGTGCAGGGGGCCTTTGAAGGAAAGCTCAAGCTGCCGGTTGCGTTCTGAGAACCAGAGCCAGACGACTTCCATGTCGCCGGTTTCGTCGGCGAGGTGCGCGTCGCTGTTGCCGCCCACGTCGCCGTAGCCGAAATGCTTGACGGTCAAGGTGACGGACGGGATGGCGTAGCTGGCGGTGTTGTCTTGGTTCTGCTGGTCGGTCTGGTTGGGAGCCGCCGCTACTTGGGCCGTGGCCTCGCTGGTCAGGCTCTCGTCGTGGCCGGCGTCGTCTGTGAACGATACTCGTACCTTGACGGTCTTGTTGAGATCGTCGTCGGTGAGGGTGTACGTCGATGATGTAGCGCTGGATATTGCTACCTCATCGGCGAGCCACTGGTAGGTGAAGGAGACATTGTCGAGGCCGTCGGGATCGGAGATGACCGAAGTATCAGCCGTGAGGGTCTCGCCGACCTGGGTGGTGCCGGTGATGGCGGGTGCGCCGGCGGCTGGTTGGTTGGGCCTGGGCTCGACTGCGCCGGTGGGCTCGCTGGTCCGCGACTCGGCGTAGCCGTCGTCGGTGAATGACACCCTCACTTTGATGATAGCGTCCTGCTCAACGTCGGTGAGCGTGTACGTCGAGGAGGTGGCGTTGGAGATCTCCGAGTCGTCGGCGAACCACTGGTAGGCGAATGATGCTTGGGTCATGCCGTTGGCATCGGCGATGGCGGAGATTGAGGCGGTGAGTGTCTGCTCCACTTGGGCGTCGCCGTTGATGGCCGGTTGGCCTGTGGCCGGCGAGTTGGGCGGTGGCAGCACAGCGGGTGTGGCGACGCTGGTGAGACTCTCGGGATGGCCGCGGTCATCGGTGAACGAGATGCGTACGCTTATGGCGGTGCCCTTCTGGGCACGGGTGAGGGTGAGTGTTGACTACGTGGCGCCGGAGATGTCCGTACCGTCGGCAAGCCACTGGTATGCGAACGTGGCGTTGCCCAATCCATCCTGATCGGTGATGGTGGACGTGGACGCGGTGAGGGTCTGTTGCACTTGGGGTGTTCCACTGATGGTAGGTCGGCCTGCAGCCGGTTTGTTGGGAACTATGGTCGGCTGCTGATTGTCCGCGTCGCGGGCGCCGTCCTAGTTCTGCGGCGCAGGGGTGTTGTTGGTAACGGTCTGCCCGTTGAAGGAGACGACTGCGTTGCCGGTCGGGTCCTGGATGCGGTCGGCTGCGAGGTCGGTGGGTGCGGTGTAGTCCACCGTCACGGTGTCGCCGGCCGAGACGGCTGAGGCCAGCGTGAGGGTGACGTCGCTTGCGGTCACGTCCACGGTGCTGACCGCCCGGTTATCGGTTCCGACCGTGACGGCGAAAGCTGCCACTGCGGGAATGGCGGTCTCGTACAGCGGTTCGCTGAAGGTGAGGGTGAGCGTGGCGTCCGTGACGGTCGCGGTGGAGAGCGATGGCGGAGCTGCATCCTGGGTGAGGTGCAGCGTGCGTTCGGTCTGGGCGGCCCAGTCGAGCCCACCGGTGTTGTTCCACCAGTAAGTTTGGTACCTGGAACGTTCGGACGCATCGTTGAGACGTAGGCTCTTTTCGTCCTCGCAAGCGTGGAGCGTGAGGGTTCGTTTCTCGTCCGCGGTGAGGCCGCTTTCCAGGCTGAACAGGAGGGGGCCGATGGCGCCGTCGCGCTGGGTGATGTGGTCGATGGCGTAATCGTTGGGTCCCAGGGTGAAGGTCCGGTCGTCCAGGGCGCCGCGGACGTTGTGGCCGAAGCCGTAGTATTCGTTGCCGGGCCACTTGGCGATGTCCAGCTGGCCGGTCCAGATTAGGGCGGCGCCGCCGGTGAGCGCGGGCGCCGGGCAGGCGGATGACGGAGCCGCTGCCACCGGGTCGGTGGCGGCGCTGGTGACGGACTCGGAGTTGCCGAGATCGTCGGTGAAGCTCACCGTGACCTTGATGACCTTGCCTTCGTCTGTCTCAAGCAGCGTGTAGGTGGAGGCATTGGCGCCACTGATTTCGGTGTCGTCCGCGAGCCACTGGAACGTGTACGACACGTTGGTCAGCCCATCAGCGTCGGTGATGCTCGACGTGTTGGCCGTCAGCGTCTCCCCCACCTGCGCCGTGCCGTTGATGGTGGGCTCGCCCGACGCCGGAGTGTTGGGCCTGGCTTCCACCGCAGAGGTCGCCGCGCTGGTCACAGACTCAGGATGGCCGGCGTCGTCGGTGAAGGAGACCCGCACCTTGATGGCCTTGCCTTCCTCTGTGGGGGTCAGCGTGTAGCTGGCGGCGTTGGCGCCGCTGATGTCGAGGCCGTCGGCCAACCATTGGTAGGCATAGGAAATGTTGATTAGGCCGTCGGCGTCGGTGATGTCGGACGTGTTGGCCGTCAGCGTCTCCCCCACCTGCGCCGTGCCGCTGATGGTCGGCTCGCCCGACGCCGGCGAGTTCGGCTCTTCTTGAGGTTCGTTCCTGGTCCCGTTGCCGCCCAACGTCTGCGACGGCGCGGTGTTGTTGGACACCACCTGGCCGCTGAACGACTCCGCGTCGTTGCCTGACGTGTCCTGCACCCTGGCCGCCCCGTCATCCGTGGGCGCGGTGTAGGACACCGTCACTGAGTCTCCCGCACCGACCGGTGCGGACAGGTGCAGCTGAACGGTGGACTCGCGCACGGCCACGATCAGAACGGAGCGTGGCGTGCCGTTGACGTTCACCGAGAATAGTCCAGAGGACGGCAAGCCGCTGTTGTCCAGCTCTTCGTCGTAGGCCAGCGCCATATTCGAGCCGTCCACCGTAGCCGACCGGAGCCCCGGGGCGTCCACGTCCGGCGGCGGGGCAAAAACCACCCCGGTTCCCTGGTGGGTGATGTCCGCGCTATTGCCTGACGTGTCCTCTATTGAGCCTCCGTTCAGCGCCAATGTATTGGGCTCCAGTAGGAGGGAGCCGTGTTCGCCGTCCCCGTCCCTCAGGGTGTAGCCAAACACGAGCTGCTGTGTCCCGCTGCCCCTCAGGTACTCTGCCTCTCTCGACGTGGTCCCGCTCAGCAGGACCTGCACCGAGGGGGTGCCGTCGGCGGTATCCACGTTCACGGCCCGGCTGAATCTGAACCTCACCTCAACAGTCTCCCCTGTGCTGAAAACCCCGTCCGCGCCGGGTTCGTTGAAGGAGGGCACCCCATCCGTCGTTGTCGCCTCCACCTGTTGGGAGGAGCCCGTCGTCGTAGCGTCGGGCTCGTTGGACAGATAATTGCGGAGTCCCACAACGGCCGCGTTGCCAGTCTCCACGCTGACAATCGTGCCCACTGTCGGGGTATCAGCGCTCGGGTTGACCAGGATGAGCGAATCACTTCCCACCGCCAGATAGGGGAAGGAGGATGCACCGGCCGGATCACTCAGCGTGTGGGTGTACACCATGCGATCCGTGCCCGACCCGACGGGACGGTACAACCATTTGCCGCCCAGTCCCCCGTAGGACAGCCATAGTCTCGGAAAGCCATTGAGCGTGGTCGTAATCGTCACTGGCTCGCTCCACACCAGCGTCACCTCCACCGTCTCCCTCGGAACGTAGTTGCCGTCCTGCGCACCGGGAGGGCTGAACTCGACGTTCACGACGTAGGGCCCGCTGTTCTTCAGGCAGCGGAGCCCCACGTCCTCGAAGTGCTGGCAGTTGTTCTTGCCCACCTCGGCACTACCGCGGCGGCAGTCCAGCAGGTTCGACTCGCCGCCGCCGCAGAGCATGTCGTCCAGCCAGATCGGTTGCGCATCCTCTCCCGGCGGGAAGAAGGAGTTTCTGAAACGATTCCAGTCGTCCACCGAGCCGCCGGAGAAACCCAGCGCCCGGCAGGCCACGTCCGCGTCCTCTTCGGTCCAGTAGTCGTCGCAGATTGTGCCCCATTGGCCGTCGTAATAGATTTCCAGGCGGCCCTCACATGGTTCCCCGTCCTCGGTGGTGAGCGTCCCGTCCACCAGCCGTAGGTCCCCCGTGTTGTCGTCGACGGTGACCGGTAGTTCAACCGGTTCGAGCGTGTCGTATTCGCCGCCGCGGGCGGTGTGGATGAGGACCTCCACATCGTCCTCCCAGTCGTCGTCGTGGGTCGCCGACACCGTTACGGGCTGGGGCGTGTCCCAGTCGGCCGACGTGAAGGTCAGCATGTCGCCGATGAGGGACAGGTCCGTGCCTGCGTGGCCGGTGACCGCCACCGTCACGGCGACCGTGGGCTCGGTGGCGAGGCTCACGGCGTAGTCCGCGCTGGCGCTCTCCGCCACCGTCAGCGACGGCAGGCTGAGCACGATGCCCAGCGGATCGTTGTCGTTTACGGTCACCGGCAGGTCCTTGGAAACGTTGTCGTACTCTGCTCCGGCCGCGGTGTGGGTCAGCGTTTCGTCGTCGCGAACGCCGTCGTCGTCGTGCGCCGCCCTGACCGTCACTGGCTGGGGGCTGCTCCAGTTGACCGGCGTGAAGGTGAGGACATCGTTGACCAGCCTGCCGCTCTCCAGACTCAGGTCGGTGCCGGAGTGGCCGGTGACGGTCACCGTCACGTCAACCGTGGGCTCCGTGGCCAGGGCGACCGTGTAGCCCGCGCTCTCCTCCTCCCCCACCGTCAGCGACGTAAGGACCAGCACGACCTCCGCCGTATCGTCGTCGGCGATGTTCAAGGTGAGCTCATTCGGCGTTCCGGCAGTCACATGCGTGTCCGGCATCGTACCGAAGCCCAGCTTCACCCCCTCGTTGTCGTCGTCGATCCGGTCCTGCGTGGCCTCGAACGTGAAGCTCTGGGACAGAGAACCCCCGCTGGTGAACGTGACGCTCGCCACCACGCCGGAGTAGTCCGCACCGCTTGCCGTGCCCTGGAGCGCGGCCGTGATGGGGATGATGATGGTACGCTCAGGGTCCTTGTCCACCGACACGGTCACCTGCTGCGTGGCCCCCTCGGCAACGGTGTAGGCACTCTGGGCGAACATCACCGTCACCTCGGGGGGGTCGTCGTCATTGATGTCCAGTCTCGTCTCGGTCCTCGTCCCCAGGGTTACCCGGTCGGGCAGCGGCGTTCCGAACTCCAGTTTCACCCACTCATCGTCGTCGTCCACTTCGTCGTCCACCGCCATGAAAGGGATCGTCGTCTCCATCTCGCCGGTGTTGAATGTCACGCTGGCGGGAACGTTAAAGTCGGCGGAGGTCGCGTTTTCCTGCCCGGTCGCCGTGATGGGGATGGTAACCATCCGCTCGGGGTCGGCGCTCAGTCTGATCGTCACGTTGACCGTCTCACCCTCGCCCACCAGCTGTGTGGCCTGCCCGTACTCCACCGTCACCGGCGGATGGTCGTCGTCGTCGATCTCCACTGTCGCCTCCGCATGGAGCCCGGGGCTGACCCGCTCGTCGGGCATGTTCCCGAACTCCAGCAGCACGCTCTCGTCGTCGTCATCCACGGTGTCGTGGGTCGCGGTGAAGGTGAAGGACTGGGACGTCTCCCCACTGTTGAAGGTCACGTCGGAGGGCACGCCCGAGTAGTCGGCGGAGGTGGCCCCGCCCTGGTCCGTGGCCACGATGGGGATGACCAGTTGGCGCTCAGGGTCCGCGCTCAGCGTCACCGTCACCTCAACCGCGTTCTCCGTCGCGTCCGTCGTCCCGGCAACGTCGCTCTCCGCCACGGTGTAGCTGCTCTGGCCGAACGACACCGTCACGACGGGGTCGTCGTCGTCCACGATGGCAACCGTCGCCTCGTCCTGCGTGCCCGTGGTGATCCAGGCGTCGGGCATGGTCCCGAACCCGAGCTTCACGGTCTCGTCATCGTCGTCCACCTCGTCGTCGATGATCGCGAATTCGAAGGTCTTGGAGGTCTCGCCTGCATTGAAGGTCACGCTGGGCGGCGGAGCGAAGTCGGTGCTGGTCGCGCCGCCCTGTCCAGTCGCCGTGATGGGGACGGTGAGGGTGCGGCGCGGGTCCGCGCTCAGCGTCACCTCGACGGTGGCGGTCCCGCCCTCGTCGGCGGTGTAGTCGGTTTCGCCGAACTCCACCGTCACGTCCGGCGCGACCAGCAACGACATACGCATCACAAACCTGCCAGCACCACGTTGTAGACCGATTCTGGCAGGGTGCCACGGCAGCAGTGCCGAGTCAGGGTTATCGTCAACGGTTGTGTCGGGATCGTTCCAGTAGTAGTGCAACATTTCAAAGTCCACCGACCAGCCGGCCGCGCTGCCCGGGTCCTGGGAAGGCGTGTCCAACGGGAAGTCCGTGTTGCCCAGGATGTCGGTACCGTCATCTTCGCCCCATGCGCCAACGGAGAGAAGACCCTCATCCGCCGGGGACGTCTGCGAGATGACGAGCCAATACCTGGTGTCGGGCTCGAGATACACGCCACCGGGATGGGCGTACTCCCCGAACACGTCGTATTCGCGGGGAACGTCCGCGTCGAGTATGGGGGCAGTACCCGAAAGCGGCGCAGCGGCCGGCTTGCCGGCGTCGTCTGCATGGACTCCCCACGTCCCGCTCGCGGTACCCTCATCCTCGATGTGTGTATCGTCAATGTCTAGCGTGAGGCGTGCTGCCCGCATCTGGTAGCCCCGAGGGTCCGTGCCGGTCGTGAACGGTTGCGCGAAGAGGTGTACAGTCGGTGCGCTGTGGGAGTAGTACAACCCATTGGGATCAATGACGCCCACATTGGACAGTGCAGGTTTCCACAGCACCGGTTGCAACGCCGTTCCCTCTGCCGTCTGGCCCGTGCCGGAGACGTCATCGTAGGTGACCTTTGCCCTGAGCCACATGCCCAGATCGCCTGCCGGGACCATGTACGGGTTCGACGTGCCTCCCTCTGACGCGGGGATGTCGCTGTAGGCGCCGCTCTCGGTTGCCGAGCGCTGCCACTGCCAGTCCTCATTGTCTACGCACCAGTTACCGTCGAGGAGCGTCCCGGTGACACCGAGGCCGACCTGGGCCAACCCCACATGGACCCTGCCTCCCCGCATCGGCGGGACTGGCGGAGCAGCGTTGGTCACCGTGATGGTAACCGCAGCGGTGGCTGTGGCAGCGTTTTCGTCTGTGGCCGTTACGGTAACGCTGTAGCTGGACTTGATGTCGGGGTCGTAGGTGACCCCGCACAAGGTCCTGATCTGCCCGCTAACGCTGATGCTGAAGTAGACGGCATCGGCTCCGCTCAGGGTGTGAATGACGTCACCCTCGCCGCCCGTGGCACGCACCCGGCTGCCAACTCGGTAGCCAGCCGGCGTGTGCCCGGCAATCTCCCGTTCGTAGGTGGGGCTGTCGAAGCTGGGACCTTCGCTGTCGCTTTCCTGAGCCGCGGCGGGCGGGCCGCTGAAGAGGACTGACGCCAGCACGAGCACTAGGATGGCAAGAAAGGGCAGGGTCCTGGTTACTCTCAATGACTATCCTCGGGATTCAAACTGCTCCCGCGCCGCGCGCGGCAACGCCCGGCCGGTGTCGGGGCCGGTTGGTAGCGTGAGGGGGAGTGGAGTGGTCGGTGCTCCGGGGGCCTATTTGCAGATTGGGGCTCGACAGCCGGAGCCGGGCCCGTGGACCATCGTTTCGGCGTCGTTCCCTGTCATTGCCTTGTCAGCTCCATTCCTCGGATGAGAAGGCCACCGGGTGTGGTCTTCTCATCTGCTCTCTAATGGGTGGAGGGTCAACGGTTTCGGCCTCCAAAAATCTATCCACCAGCCGGAGCCGCCGCCAAGGTTCGTTTGCAGGTCATTCTGACTGGAGTTTCGGCGCCTAATTTCGGGCGGTTTCTGGCTATCACTTCCTGCATTATTTTCGTGAGTACAAAGCGCTGTACATTGATACGCCTGAGATATACACATTCCGACCTAGCTCTCGTTCTACGACGGGCGATACATTTGATCGAAGGATCTTCCAATCCGAGAATCCCTCCTTCCATCAAAGCTGTGGCAGGACGCTCGTCTGCCGCACTCGTGGGCAAGGCGGCCACAGTGGTGACTTCCAGGGCAGGTGTTGGCGGCTAGCTGTAGTCATGACCGACGAAACGACAATGGGAAACCGGCTGGAACGGCTCTTCCGTGCCGACCCCGACGTGGTGCGTCACGCGGTGAAGGTCACCGTCTGGGGACGATGGATCGTCCTTCTCGTCGGCATCTTTCAGATGGTCTACCGTCCCGGATTCTGGTTTCCCGACGACATCGAGCACGTGTACCTGCACGGGACGCTGATGGCGGTCAATGGCCTGGTCCACTACCGGCTGTTTACCGACAGGCCTGTGACGTGGCGCTGGCTGCTGGCCCTGAGCGCCATGGACCTCGTCCTGGTGGCGGGCCATGCGGTGATCCGGGGCGGTTTCGACAACTACACTTTCCTGGGCTTCTATCCGGCCCTCGGCGCCTTTGCCGCGGTATTCTCCTCGCTGCGGCTTGTCCTGGCCTGGACGACAATGGCGACGGTGATCTACTCGCTGGTCAGCGTGATGGCGGGGCCGGGGCTGGACCTGGATGCGGGGGACGAGAAGGTGCTCATGGTCAGGCTTGCGGTGATGTATTTCACTGCCGTGGGCGTCAGCTTGATTGTCAGGTTCGAACGCGCCAGGAGGCAGGCCGCTCTGGAGAGGGAGCGGCAGGCGAACCGGGAACGCATCGAACTCTCGCAGTGGCTTCACGACACGACCGCCCAGACCGCCTACATGATCGGCCTGGGCATCGAGGGCGCCATGAAACTGGCGGGCGACTCCAACGCGGAGTTGACGGAGAGGCTGGAGGCCACGGCCGCCCTGACCAGGTCGGCCATGTGGGAGCTGAGGAGGCCCATCGACATGGGGCGCATCGTCGAGGGGCGCGAGTTGGCCCGGGTGCTGGGCGGGCATACCGCCACCTTCGCCAGGATTACCGGCGTCCCTGTGGAGATGGTGCAGTCGGGCCGGGAGCCGCCGCTGTCCGATGAGGTCAGGGCCGGGATTTTCTCTATAGCCCACAACGCCCTGGCCAACGCCTTCCTGCACGCCCAGGCCGCGAGGGTCGAGGTAGGGCTGGACTTCGGGTCCGGCGCGGTGCGCCTGTCCGTCTCCGACGATGGGATAGGACTGCCGGAGGACTATGCCGACCGGGGCCGGGGCTTCGCCGGGATGAAGAAGGACGCTGGGCGCATGGGCGGCAGACTCATCATTGAATCAGGCAGGCCGGAGGGGGGAACCACCGTCACCTGCGTGGTCCCCCTTGAGCCCGGCGGACCAGCAGGCTGACAGGTCATCGGGCAACGGTACTCGGGCGATGTGGGTGGACGGCCACGGCGTCACGGGGACGGCGGAATTCACCGGCGCGGAGGAGGCGGGGCCGGGCGTCGACGGCTCGGACGCGATGATGCCCAAGAGGGACTACGTGGATCCCCGCCGGGACATCTTGGACCCGCTCCCGGGTACGCGGGAATCCGTGCAATCTCCGAGCGGCGTCGCCGCCTACGGGCAAACACGGACCTTGTTCGGGTCCACCCAGTGTAAGAGATACTGGTTGGCGTAGCCAGCGTACTGGCCGAAATAGTCCTGGCCCCACTGCGCTGTCAGGCGGTGCTGGGTTTCCGTCAGGCGACGGCGGCTGCGCAGCCCTCCGCCAGCGTGCCGGCATTGCGGACAGGTAGCACCAGACAGGGCGCGCTGCACCCAGTGGTATAACGGAAAAACCTCCAGCCGGTTCAGGGAAATCAGGCCACACACGCCGCCAGCTTTGGCCCTATACCCCAGTAGCCATCAAGGAGCTGCACCGCCTGGGTCCCGAACCTTGGGGCAGCGCTCTCAGCTCATATGGCAGGGGGGCGCGACGGGTGAACCATCAACAGGTAGATGTTCCGGGTTCTCGAACGCAGGCTCAGGCGTAGTGCGGAGAGGCTTCCCGCCCGCCTGCGCAACCCGATCCTAGGAGCGCCGCCCAGACACGATTGCTCATGGGCAATCTCCTGCCAGGGTCTGCAACGGCCGCAGGTCCGGATGTGGTGGGCCCCGGAACACGAAATCGAGCCCGACACAGTTCGTTGGCAGGGCCGCAAGCCCAGGCAGGTCGGCCGTTTCGAAAGATGCACTGGCGGCAACCTCGCTTGGCACCAAAAAGGCCTCAGTTGCTACAGTCCCGGCGAGGTAAATCGGAGAGCCGGCGGGTTGCGTCATTCTCTGCAACAGGCCTGTGGCGGCAGAGCGTTGCTCGGGCGGCTCGGAGAAGCCACACCCTTCGGGGGCGGCGGACACGCTTGGCAAGATGACCGCAAAAGCCGCGTTATCAACGCGCCTGCTCACCTGATTTGCCGGGACGGTCTCGTATTCTTGTAGCCCGCGCCGCTTCCGTTGGCGCTTTGTTTCCTGAACCGGGGCCAAGTTCGGAGCGCATCCGGTTTCTGTCACCAACGAAGCGCCCTAGCCTCGGCCGGCCTACTCCCCGTCCAGCAGCCCGTTTCGAACGGCCCACACCACAATCTCCTGCTTCGAATCGACGCCCAGCTTGTCCTGTACCCGGTAGATGGCATTTCTCACGGTGACCGCGCCAATGCCCATGGAGTCAGCTATCCCTGCATACGACTTCCCCCTGGCGAAGTGCGTCAGGACTTCCCGCTCCCGCACCGTCAGCACCCTGGGGCTGGGCATCAGGGCATTTCCGTCCCGTATCATACGGACGACCCGCCTGACCGCGTCGTCCGGCATCATCAATCGGCCACTGGCTACCTGCCTGATGGCGTCCACCAGTTCCTGGCTTCCCTGGTACTTCTGAACGAAGCCCGACGCTCCGGCGGCAATCGCCTGAATCACCGCGTCGTCCTCCATGGAAGCCGTCAATATCAGCACCTTTGTGGCCGGCAGCAATTCCAGGATGTCCCGGCAGGCCTCCACGCCGTCCTTCTTCGGCATCATAACGTCCATGACGATCACATCGGGCCGCGTCTCCTCCGCCCGAGCGACCGCCTCCTCCCCGTCCGCCGCCTGCCCCACTACATCGATCCCTCCCTCGTCCTGCAGGATTTCCTGCAGACCCCTCATCGTGGTGGGATGGTCTTCGACCAGCATCACCCTGATTCCAGTGCTCGATGTCATCTCAGCCTCCCCTTGCGGTTGACTCACGGGCGGCAACGAGGTGATGGTGGTCCCCTGCTCGGTCCGCCGGGTTAAACTATGAGCTTCCCATCCATTGGCCCGGCGTGCGCCTCGACGACGTTTAAGCCGCGTCTCCTCTAGTCGAAATCCTCCCGCAGTCCGACGTCGCCGTCCTAGACTGGAAAGTGTACGCCGCACTTGCGGGAACGCGTTGGCTAGGGCGTTGTGAGCGATGGAAATTGGGGCATATCTGACCTCCGTGGTCATTGGCGGCTCCTCTCCGGACTGAACCATCTCGGCATTTACGGTGGCCCTTCTGAGCTCCGCGGTGTGCACGCCCCGCCCCCGAGCCGTATCCAGCCCCTCGAACATGCGGCCCATGTCGATGCGCCTTTCTCCTGCGCCCGCGACCGACGACCAGGCACATCACAGCCAGCAGAAGGTCCTAGCCCACCTCTAAGTCCTGGCCTGGGCCGCCACGAAGACCCCCAGGCGGCAGACGACGGCCGTGGCTGCAATTCGGCTCAGGATGAGCCAGGGCTAAGAAACTATCTCAAAACGTCAGTTGCCGTTGGCGCCGGTACCAGAGCAGTGCGCAGGCCAATTGGATAAGGCCTATGTAGTTGGATACCTTCTTGTCGTAGCGCACCAAGATCGCGCGGCACTTGGATAGCCAAGCCAGAGTGCGCTCCACAACCCACCGCCGGGCGGGGAACCGTTTAACCCCATCCCAGTCCAGTTTCTCCTCTCCTATGCGCCTGATGTGTCCCTGGTACCCGTGAATAGCAACGGCCCCGTGGCCGGTCGGATTGTCGTATCCCTTGTCCAGACACAGATGCTGGATTCCTGTATCAGGACGCTCCACCACTATGCTTTCCAAGGTCAGCGCCAGCAGCTTGGTATCGTGAACATTGGCTCCGGCCACCGCCAAGCTCAGCGGCCCTCCCGCAGCGTCAACCAAGATGCTTCGCTTGCTGCCTGCCTTGCCCCGGTCAGTGGGGTTGCGGCCTGTTGAGTCCCCCCAAAACGTGCCTAGCCAATGGCGCAATCGGCGGACTGCCACTCCCACTCCACGCCACCCAGTTCCTCGCACTCCTCCACCAGAACCGCCCATATGCGCTCCAGCACTCCTAATTCAACCCAGCGCTGAAAGGTCCAATGGATGGTGCTGTCGTCTCCCAGTTCTCTGGGCAGACGGTTCCACTGGCAACCGGAGCGCATGCGAAAGATGATACCGTCCAACATGCCCCTTGGGTCCGCACGCCTGCGTCCCGTTGATTTCGTAGGGTCCATTTCCGCAATGACCGGGTGAATCCGCTCCCAGAGGTCATCGGGGACTTCCCATATAGTCGGCAGAGGTTCATCCTTCTTCGTCATCATCCACCACCACACATCTTTTGCTCATCCTAACCCAACTGACCTGACTCCTCCCCTTTCAGCCTCTCCCCGTTTTGAGATAGTTTCTTAGTGAAGACCGCGGCATAGACGGTAAGGGCCCGGGAGCAGGACACGGTGGCGAGGTCTTCGCTTTCCGCCCCTGACGGGGATGTTGGCCGTGACCAGCGCGACGCCGAAGGGGCTTGGGAAAGACATCCAGCACTGCGGCACGGGACGGTGGGTCAGCAGCCGGAGTTGCGCCACACCATTGACCGTTCCCGGCGGTACATTCACAAAGACGAACCCGATCTAGCTGGGATATCAGAGGTCCGGTCGGCAGGCCAGCATGACGGCGCCGACGTGCTGGTTGCACCTGCGTCCCCAGACCTGGACCCTCAGTCGGTGCTGAGCCACGTCGGGACCGGCCTCTAAGATCCGCACCGACCAGCTTCCCAATCCCGCGTTTGTCCCTCATGTGCAGAGCCCGGGGCCTGCCCGTCGCACCCACCAATTGGCTTGGCACGGCCATTTCCCTGAGTGACAGGGTATGGGGGCGCCGAATATTTGCGAGGGGCACAGTCAATTGTTGGGTTGGACGGGTATTCGAGTCAAATCTATCGGCTGACGCACAGTGAATGCTAGATCTGAATGTGTAGATCTCGAGCATATAAATGTATACCTGTTTGTACTGCCTCAATGTTTGTACAAGTGGATAGTAATGACCGCCCGAAACAGAGCGTCAGAATTCAAGCCCAAAAACCATATGAACGAATCTAGGCAAGGTCTCGAATAGGGGGATAGGGTATCTGCTGAAATCCGCTGGGCAGCCTCTCGCGCAGCTACTGCGTTCAGAGGTTTCCTGTTACGGCGAGCACCAGTGAGGACTCAGTAGAGGGGATGTTCAACGGCGCAGGCCAGCTGATGGGAAACCGGCACTGGACCGGGGAGGCTCGCGGGTGAGAGCAGAGTCGAGGTGCAAGGTTGCGCTCTTCTTGGCGGCGCTGACCGGTGCGCTGTTGGTGGCACTGTATCCCTCGAACGGCGGTCCCACGGCCCACGCTCAGTCCTTTCCCGGGCATCTGGTCGGCAACCTCGGGGGGCCTCGACGGCCTCAACCCCGCTGTCACAACGGGACCCGGCGACGTCCTTCACCCCCGGGATCGGCTGGCATTCAGTCACCAGCGTGGACCTCTCCCTTGGCGAGGGGGACGGGACGGCCACAACCGACTGGTCCCAGCTTCCTTGGGGGGGGGCACGCTCCGCAGCGGTTCCGAGACGGGACCGGTGCTGGGCACCCCCACCTGCTCGGCGGCCGGCGTGGGCGGGGGAGTGTACCGGTTCACGCCGGAGACGCCCGTCTTCATAAAACCCGATTCCACCTACTACGTTGTCGCCGATGGCGGGCGGAGTGGAAGGCGACCTCGTCTCCCGATGAGGACAGCGGGAGCCTTCCGGGCTGGACCGTCTCCGACACCGGGTCAACTCGCCCCGGTGATTCCACCTCTGCCTTTACGCAACTGACCGGTGGCGACAACTTCCAGGCCCGCGTGAACGGCGTGCAGCAACTCATCACCCTCATCAGTGACCGGCCCCCGGTTTTTGAACCGGGTCATGTTCCTACAAATTTTTCGATTCCGGCTTCGAACATAAACGCTGAGAACGTTGTGGCGCATTCCCGGGGCGCCGGTAGCGGTGTCAAGGGAGACCGGCCCTTGGGCGCGCCGCGGTGGGCATACGGCAGATCCTGGGTTCGTTAGAGCCAGAGAGGAGAACCCAAGTGTGGGCCTGCGCTTTGTCTACACCAGAAGCCGGGATGGCCGGGCAGTGAGGCTGCCCACCATTATCAACGAGTGGGTAGAGAATGCCAGCCTCTCCGGGGGAATTCTGGCATCCCGACCTCGGTCTCCACGGGATAGCGGATACGTGGAGATTTGCAATAGCAGGCAAAGGGCTGAACTGCCGGTCCGCAAGAAGTTCAACAAGCCGCTGGTTGCACAGTCGCTGGCCGGGCAGACGCCCCGGAGGTACAGGTATGCCAGCCCTATGACTCCCTGGGCTACGGGCCTCCGGCACCCGAAATTATCCTGCCCGAGAATGCCGCCCCGGCACTGGTCGGGCTAACAAGGTACAACCACTGGAGGCAGGTCCTCCTCCGGTTCACCAAAGTCCTAATGCGATAGCAGTACTAGACAAAAATGGGGGTGGCGAGCTTGGGATTCACCGCGCTGGGAGCAGGTTTTTTTGGCCTTTCTCGTAGTGAAGTACATACCCACATTAGCGGACTCCCCATCTATACGCGAGGTGCTGGACATGCAGATGCTGAGAACCAAACTCATGCTCCCCTGGCTGATCATCGCCGTGATTGCGCTGTTCGCGACGACCGCCGTCAACGCCAACCAGGAAAGCGGCGAACAGGCCGTTGAACCGCCCGGCCTCCCCGGACCACTGAGCGGCGAATCCACCGCCGAGGGCATCCGGCTCACCTGGTCTGCCCCGGGGGACGGCGGGGCGGCGACCGACTACCAGATTCTCCGCAGGATACCCGGGGAAAGCACCGCTCTAGCGGTGTACGCCACCACCGGCGGCACCGCCACCACCTACACCGACACCTCGGCCACCGACGGCACCACCTATGTCTACCGGGTGGTGGCCAGCAACGGAGCGGGGCTGGGGCCGAGGTCCAACTTCGTGCGGACGGAATACAACCGCCCGCCCGTGGCCCAGGGGCAGTCATCCGGCGAACCGCAGGAACTCCCCGCCTCCCCGCCGGGTGCCCCGGCCGGGCTGACCGCGACCGCGACCGCAGGAGGAATGCACCTGAACTGGACGGCCCCGGAAGGAGAGGTCACGGGCTACCAGATTCTCCGGCGCATACCCACGGCCTGCGAACAGCAGCTTGCCGTTCACCTAGAGAACACCGGAGACGACGCCACCGAATGGACGGATACCGACGTGGTACACGGGAACCGCTACGTCTACCGGGTCAAGGCGATAAACGCCGCCGGAATCGGCCCCCAGTCCAACTTTGCCACCGCGACCTTCTACAACCTGCCCTACATGGAAAAAATGTGGAGCGGACAGGCCCAGGGGCTGGGCAAGCCCTCTGGTCTCACCGCCACTGTGATGGCCGGGTCGGTTCTTCTGGAATGGACAGCACCAGCGGACGACACCGTCACCGGATACCGAATCCTCCGGCGAATGCCGACCGAATGCCAGGAAAGCCTGCTGATTCACCAGCCCGACACCGACAGCACCGACAGCACCTATCTGGACACCGCCGTATCCGTGGGCCAGACCTACGTCTACCGGGTCGTGGCGATTCACGGCGAACAGTTCAGCGGGCAGTCCAACTACGTGAAAATCACGGTGAAGGAGATTGAGGAATCCTTGCCTCCGACCTTGATCGTGATGAGGTCCCTCGAACAGCTCTACAACTTCTATCCGAACCTGCTCACCATCGGGGTGAGCAGACTGCCATTGGACAGCGATGCCACGACCATAGACGCCACTCTGCGGGGAGACGCTAGGCTCGTGAACCCGGAAACCAACTCCACTACGGACGCCGACGCCTGCGAGGGCACCAACATGGGAACGGACATTCACTTCATGACCATCAAGTCGTCGGTAATCAGCGTGGACATGATTTTCGGTGGCGGCTCTGGATGCGACCCAGGGGAATACGAAATAGAAATCGTCGTTTCCGACGGCGATGGGGAGGAGATAGCCAGCAAGAAGATGGTTGAGACTGTCGGAAATGCGACGGTCGTGATAGAAAACTAAGAAAAGAGAGGCAGAACATGAACACGGCATCCAGATGGTTCATAATGTTCGGCATATTGGCAGTGCTGTTGCTTGTTGGCATGATTGCGCTGTTCCTGTCGGCCGGACAGACCGCCCCGGTGTCGGGTCAGGAGAGCGACCCGCCCGCCAGCACGCCGTCACCGCCGCCGTCCACACCGGAACCGCC
Organism: Dehalococcoidia bacterium; assembly: GCA_965204805.1. Taxonomy (GTDB): domain Bacteria; phylum Chloroflexota; class Dehalococcoidia; order Lucifugimonadales; family UBA3495; genus VXOI01. The sequence goes on along the minus strand of OZ242013.1, from coordinate 4,484,733 downwards.
GGCCACGCCGGATTCGGGGCCAGGCCCTTGGAGCGACCCCGACCCCAACCGGCAATCCAGAGTCGAAGTGACCGCTTCGTGGGGAACTGTCGTGATGACGGAGTTGCTTGGCGCGGCCCCGGCGAGCGGCGGAACCTCCGGCACCGGCGGAACATCTGGCGATACGGGCACTAGGAGCACCGGCGGCACCGGCGGCACCATTAGCGGTTCTGTGCAGGACTTGACGCAGACCCCGTTGACCGTTGCCGACATAACCCCGCCTCAAGGGGGCATTGCCCTAGACTTCACCTATTCCGGCCTAGGCGACAGCACCGTCCGGGCGCTCAGGATTGAAAGAGCGACCTTTATCACCGGCCCCCCGGAAACCAGCGGCTGGGTTCTGCTGGCCGAGGAGCACACTACCATCAGCCGCTACGCGGACTACAGTGTCCCGCTCGAAAAGACGCACGTCTACCGAGTAACCCCTCTACTGGACGACGGCTCTGAACTGGAGCCGGTAAAGACCTCCTATTTCTACCCGATGGACAGTTCCTTCATTTCCGCCCGTGGCTGGGCGATTGGCGACGAGGCCGGGGTGTTCATACTGGTCAGGTCGTACCCGTTCCAGCCGGCGGAAGACCAGCGGGCTGTCGTAAAGCGGTACGACCACCGGGAGCGGCACGCCGCCCTAGCGGACTGGACATCGGTAGCTAGTTTCAGCAACCGTGGCGGCTTGGCCGTAGCCGTTGACACCGACGACCTCACCGAGGGCAAGGTCTACTACTACACGGTCGAATACTCCTACCAGTTGCCCGGCAGCGACACCTGGGTTCCGGTCGCCCTGCCGCCGGTGCCCGTCGGGGTGATGGCCGGAGAGGTTGCCCCGCCCACGCCGTCGGCCCCCACGGTAACGATTGACTCCGCCGTGACCGGCAAGACCACGGTCAGCTGGAGCATTGATTCCAACAACAGGCAGGCCAGTGCCTACGTGGTCGAGCGCAGGTCTCTCCGCCCCATCGAGCGGTTCAGCCCCGTGGGGATGGTGAAGGGCACCAGCATGTCCTTCCTTGCGGACACCGCCACCATAGACAAGCCGTATGAGTACCGGGTTAGGCCCTTCGGCCTCAACAACCGGAGATACTATGCCGGCACGGCCACCATCACCCCGGCAGCCGTCTCCCCCGTCTGCGTCAGGGTGAACAGGCCCGACGAAGACCGCCTGTTGCGGGGAGTGTCAATGCGAATCGCGCAGGACCTGAGCGGGCCACTGGTCGGGTACTCCGAGCGGTCGATTGACCTAGTGCTCCAGGCAAATGGCGGTAACCTGTGTCTAGCGCCAGACCCCAACGCCTTCTACCTGATGCGGCAGCTGGTAACCGTCCACACGCGGTCGGAAGACTGCTCAGGGAACGAGAGTTGCGACCTCCCCGAAATGGCCGAGGACGACTACCGAATCATGTACGGCAGCCAAGGATACGTCTGGGGCTTTCCCCGGCTGAACTTCGTCGGGTTCGACGACGAGCCGTTGCCCCAGGGCAAATACGACATCCGGTACAAGGTATGCGTCGCCGGCGCAGACAAGTGCTCCAGAGGCTACCTCGTCCGCGACGTGCTGGTGGGAGTGGACTCCGTGCCCTTCACTGGGAACGCCGATACCGTCGCGGTGAACCGGCAGTTCCCCGAAACCTACATCCACCCGTAGGCCGGTTTTCTTCCAGGCTCTGGCTCGCAAAATTCATAGGAAACCGGAGGCGGAACCACTGGTGAATCCGCCTTTCCGGGCCACAACTGAAAAGCTGAAAAGAAAAGAGGCAGAACATGAACATGGCATCCAGATGGTTCATAATGCCTGGCATTTTGGGGGCGTTGTTGCTTGCCGGCATGATTGCGCTGTTCCTGTTGGCCGAACAGAACGATCCGGTAGCGGGGCAGGAGGGTGGCGGCACGCCCTCGAACCCACCGGCAGCGACACCCACACCGGAACCCGCCACGTCTCCCACCCCCGATTCCACCAGCAATGAATCCAGAATTGAGGGAACCATGTCGTGGGGAACCGTCGTTATGACGAACCTGCCCGGCATAATTCCCGAGGCAGGAGGCGCCAGCGGCGCCAGCGGTTCCTCCGGGACGGGAGACACGAGTCAGCAGACCCCGTTGACAGTCGCCGACATAACGCCGCCTCAAGGGGGCGTCAACCTGGAGTTCACCTATGACCGCGACACAGTTCAGGCAATCAGGGTTGAAAGGAGAACCCGGATTGACGACGACCCTCCGTATCACAGCACGTGGGTGCTACTGGCGGAGAGTCACACCCGCATCAACCGCTACCCGGACTACACTGCCCCGCACGACCGTTGGCACGACTACCGGATAACCCCGATACTGGGCAACGGGGATGAACTGGACCAGGACATGACCCCTGCGTTCAGGCCGACTAACAGTGCCTTGATTTCCGGCCACGGCGTGGAGGAAAACGACGAGGTGGGAGTCACACTGGCAGTCAAGCCATACCCGTTCCTGCCGTCGGTCAACATGAAGGCTGACATCAAGCGGTACGACCACCGGGAGCGGCATCCAACCCTAGCGCAATGGACACAGACCATCAGCTTTGACACGCCGCCCGGCCCCATCGTTGACACCAGTGACCTCACCGAGGGAGAGATCTACTACTACACGGTCGAATACTTCATTCAGGCCCCCGACGCCACCGAGCGGCAAGCCGTCAACCTGCCGCCGGTGCCAGCCGGGATAATGGCCGGAGTGGTGGCCCCGACCACGCCCTCGGCCCCCACGGTGACGATTGAGTCCAAGACGACCGGCAAGACCACGGTAAGCTGGACTCTGGACTCCAACAACAAGCAGGCCATCGCCCACCTGCTGGAACGCCGCGCCCTCCGTCCCATCGAGCGATTCAGCCCGATGGGGCTGGTGAGAGGCACCAGCCTGACCTTCCTTGCGGACACCACCAGCATAGACATGCCGTATGAGTACCGGGTCAGGCCCTTTGGCCTCGAATGGCAGCCATACGATCCCGGCCCCACCACAGTCACCCCGACGCCCGCCGAACTCAACTGCGCTATGGCCAACGACCCCGACTGGCCGGGCGGGATTCACTTCATGGGGGTCGCGCTGGACATGACGGGGGCGGCAATCGGGTACTCCGAGCGGTCGATAGACCTATTGACAAGAGGGCGAACCGGCTTCCTCTGTCTGGCCCCCGACCCAGACGCCTTCTACCTGATGCGGCAATTGGTGTCCGTCCATACTAAGGAGGAAAGCTGCCCGGGGCAGAGCAGTTGCGACCTCCCGCAATTTGCCGAGGACGACTACCGAATCATGTACGGTAGTCGCGGATACGTCTGGGGCTTCCCCCGGATGACCTTCATCGGGTTCGACGACGAGCCGTTGCCCCAGGGCAAATACGACATCCGGTACAAAATCTGCATCTCAGGCAAAGACCAGTGCTCCAGAGGATTCCTCGTCAGCAACGTGCTGGTGGGGGTGGAATCCGTGCCCTTCACCCATGACGCCCAGATCATTTCGGTGAACAGGGAGTTCCCTAGCATCTACACCCGCCCGTAGGTCGCCCCACCCGGGCTATCATTTTCCTTGGAAACTCGAACGTGGGACATCCCTTTTGGGGAACTGAGCATAGGTAGCTCGGGAAAGGCCTACATAAGGAAGCCCCCCATTTGGTGGAGCAGAAGTGAGCAAACTTCACGCCATCAACCGGGGGGTTTCTATGGTGCGGCAGAGTGAGGGGCGGGGAAGCAAGCCCGACCGTTAGCGAATTTGTTGGAAATATTCATCGGGACGCTGGAAGGTTAGTTGGATGACCAGTTGGACTGGTGCCTGGTACTAACCTTTTTTCTGGCCCTGGGCCGCCATAGTGCGGCTCCGCCGCAACCGTTCGGGACTGCTCCTGAGTTGTCAACGCCGATGAAGACTTGACCGGAAACGCTGTCGTTGTCCAAGATAAAGCAACTGTCTTGGAGATCATCAAGATACGACAGCGAGGTACCAAGGCCTCCCGTTCTTTGCCATGCTGTTGAGTACAGTCAGCAATTTCCTCATGCGCGCGGTGAGCGCCAGCTTTTTCGGTTTACTCGCCGCCAGCAACCGCTGGTAAGACTCCCGTATCACCGGGTTACAGCGGGCGGCCACCAATGCGCCCATGTACAAGGCGGCACGGACCCTGGTCCTGCCTCCCCACACGCTGCGCCTTCCCCGGTGGGGTCCACTGTCCCGGCTGAACGGCACCACTCCTACCAGGGCAGTGATTTGCTTCCGGCCCAATGTGCCCAGCTCCGGCAGATCAGCCAGGAGTGTGATTGATACCTGCCGTCCTACACCGGGAACGCTGCGAAGGAGCACGTCCTTCTCTCGCCAAACTGGACTGCCTTGGACGATTCCCCGAAACTCGTCATCCAAGTCTTTCAGCTCCTCCTCCAGCCAGGTGATGTGGACCTGGATGCGATTGCGTACCTCAGGAATGGCCCGCCCTCGCCGGTTCCTCTCCGCCGTTAGCATCGCCACAATCTGGCGGCGCGACATCGTAGCACTCAGGACCTGGGCTGGAGTTTACGCAAAATTTCTAATAAACATAAAGGCAGGGTAAGCTGGCTTGACCCCACTTCTCACGGAAAGGTCCAGCCATGCTCATCCTGCCCGATGCCATTGTAGCCGTCCTTCTTCCCTTTGCAACCCTGTTCACCAACCCGACCTGGCAGAAAGCCCAGCTCTTGTTGGTCAGCGCGATCCTGACCCCAGGACAACCTACCGTGGCCGCGGCGCTCCGTGTCATGGGACGCAGCAACCAGCGCGACTACGCCCGCTACCATGAGGTGCTCAATCGGGCGGTGTGGTCATCTCGCGGGGTTGCCCGTGTCCTGCTGATGCTTTTTGCTCCAGCATCTGGACCGCGGCGACGGTCCCTTGGTCTTCGGCATCGACGAAACTCTGGAACGGCGTCGCGGCGCCAAGATCAAGGCTCGGGGCATCTACCGGGACGCGGTGCGTTCCAGCCGCCATCAACTGGTCAAGGCCAGTGGGTTGCGCTGGATCTCCCTGATGTGGCTGGGCCACGTCCCCTGGGCCGGACGCTGTTGGGCTTTGCCGGTGCTCACTGTGCTGGCGCCCTCGTCTCGGTACTACCAGCAGCAGGGACACCGGCACAAGAAGATCACCGACTGGGCCAGGCAGATGGTCATTCAGCTGCGTCGCTGGCTGCCCCAGCGTCAGCTGATCCTGGTGGGAGACAACGGCTATGCCGTGCTGGACCTGCTCCACTGCTGCCAGTCCCTCCGTGAACCGGTGACCCTGATTGCCAGACTGCGCCTGGACGCCGCACTCTACGCGCCAGCGCCGCCACGGCCGCCGGGTCAGAAAGGCCGGTCTGCCCTGAAAGGCCACCGGCGACCGTCGCTGAAAGCCCTCCTGAATCAGGCCGACGTGCCGTGGACCATCGCCGCCGTGGCGTGGTATGACGGCACCAGCCGTACCGTGGAACTTACCTCCCAGACCGCCGTCTGGTACAGCTCAGGCAAGCCGCCGGTCCTTCTTCGCTGGGTGCTGGTCCGAGATCCCGAAGGCGCCTTCGACCCCCAAGCCCTCCTCTGCACCGACCCATCGGCGGACCCGACCCAGATCCTGGAATGGTTTGTCCTGCGCTGGCAACTGGAAGTTACCTTTCAGGAAGCACGCACCCATCTGGGCATGGAAACCCAGCGCCAGTGGTCGGACCTGGCCATCGCCCGCACCACGCCCGCTCTGCTGGGCCTCTTCTCCTGGACCACCCTGGCCGCCCACACTTTGCAAAAACGGCACCCCATCACCCAACGCACCGCCGCCTGGTACGACAAACCGTCGCCGACCTTCGTGGATGCCATCGCCCTGGTGCGTCGGCACCTCTGGCTGGCGTCGGAAGATTTCTCACTGTCAGCCGCCAACCCCGACACTCAGGAATTCCCCGTCGCTCTGTACCACCGAATGGTGGACTCCCTCGCTTACGCCGCTTGAATTGCGGAAAGCCCAGCTGGGACTCGGCGTCCCTCAGAGGTCGCACCGTTGGCCGGACGGCCTCGCCGAAGTGAGCCAGGATCCGGGCGTCCAGACGGTCGTTCTTGGCCAGCTGACCGGTGGACTTGGCGAAGTCCCTTACCTGGCGGGGATTGACCACAGCAACCGGCAGTGACGCTGCGGCCAGCGCTGCGACCAAGGGAAGCTCCAGACCACCTGTGGCTTCCACGATCGCCACCGTAGGCTGGATGGTCTGTAGTTTGGCGACAAGTTCATCCACCTCCGCTTCGCCGTAGCTCGAGCTCCAACTGTGGCCCGTGGGCCGGATGAAGATATCCATCCGGTCCTTGGCCACGTCAATGCCGACGTAGGCGGGTTCCGTTTTCATGTTCACCTCCCCAAGATACTGGCTCGGCCTTGCAAGATACGGGCTTGGTCAGCCCGGGCAACTTGTATGATGACTCTGTCTTGTGAATTGTCGATTCGCAAGGCGGACGGGAGGGGCGCGTCGCAGCCAACTGGGTGAGCTAAGCTGAAGTTTGGACTGCACCGGCGAACAGTAGGACACCCTTCCCGTCGCTCTGGTCGCTCCGGACGGATACATGGGCACAGAGGCCCGCATCTGCAAGTGTGGAGGGCTCAGGCTATAGCAGAATAGGAGGTTTCGCATGGCTGCAGTAGCAGGCGTTGATGTCTCCAAGGACAGCCTGGACGTTTCGGTTTCCGAGGGACCGGTGCTTCGATTCGACAACTCGGCGAAGGGCATCACCAAGCTGCTGAAACATCTTGCTGAGCAGGAAGCAACTCTAGCCGTGTGCGAATCTACCGGCGGGTACGAGCGCCTGCTGGTCAGCCGCCTGCATAAGGCCGAGTTGGCGGTGCGAGTAGCCGACCCGAGCCGGGTGCGTGCTTTCGCCAGGGCCTGCGGGTACGAAGCCAAAACCGACCCTCGAGACGCCCAGGTGCTGTCCCGATATGGCCAGGTGTTGCCTGGACCGGAGGCACAGGAAACGGATCAAGAACGTGAGGAGTTAAAGGACCTGCTACGGAGACGCCGTCAGCTGGTCGAACAGCGAGTGCAGGAAGTGAACCGGCTGGACAAGGGTGCCTCCGCGGGTGTAGCTGAATCCACCGAGCGCCACATTGCCTGGTTGGATGCCGAAATCACCCAGCTGGAAAAGGAATACCAAGAGGCGTTGCAGAAAAACGCTCACCTGAGTCGGCGCGCCGCTCTGTACCGCAGCGTTCCTGGTGTAGGACCACTTACGGCGACCATCTTGGTGGCCTTTCTCCCGGAACTCGGGCGGTGGGACAGCAAAGCCCTTACCTCGCTGGTGGGACTGGCGCCCTGGTCCCGGGACAGCGGCCGCAAGCGTGGTCAACGCTCAGTCCGGGGTGGAAGAGGCGTGACCCGCAAAGCTCTCTATCTCTGTGCTTGTTCAGTGATCCAGGTAGAGGGAGAACTTCACCGGTTTTAGCAGAACCTCCGCCAGCGTGGAAAGCCCGGCAATGTGGCCTTGGTGGCGGTGATGCGGAAGCTGTTGTTACAGCTAAACGCTTTGGCCCGACGGGGAACGCCGTGGGTGCCCTCAATTCAGTAGGCCTATTTCTCGATAATCCAAGAAAAGCTTGACTTCTAACCACGGATACTGTTCGAGCTCCGCTGGGGATGAGTGCGGCGACCCTCGCTTTATCACGGCCTAATAAGACCAATGTCCGGTCGATCTACCGCACTCGGAACCGATCCTGATGATGCGATTGTCGCATAGATCCCTAGATACAATGTCCGGCTAAGTGTGCAGCACAAATGTCACTCTGCCATGCCGGCACTGTATCAGATCTCGACACAGTGAGAGTCAGCCGGGACCTCCGCCCCGGGGGACCTGCGGCATCCATGTATTTCTTGATGGTGGCTCTGTGGATTCCCAATTCCCTCTGGATCGCCCGCAGAGACATCCCTTTGCGCCTGGCTTTCTGAATTGCCTTCCACCTCTCCTTCTGCAGAGAGGTTGGTTTGCGCGAGGAGACAGTTGCGAAGGTCGATGTGTCAGGCCCACCACCGGCGAAACCCGCCTGATGTTCCTCATCCGCTGCCCTTGAGTCCAGTGACTTGAGGGTTGCTGCCCAGCGCTGGTCCAAGTAATTACCTCTGGATGGTGAAGCAAGAGAAGTCTCGGAACCTCCGTGGGAACACCGGGCTGGGCGGAGCCTCCTGGGCGTTGATGATGTGTCCCTCGTGGCGCACCCTGAGCCGGCCGTCCAGTCCTTCCAGAACATCCACAACCGCGCCGACATAGCTGGGGTGTTCCGGCCCCGGCAGCAACTGCAGCGTATGCAGCTGGAACTTCACCGTATTGTCCCTGGCCACCTTCCTCCGGTGCTTGAAGCACAGGACCTGGTCCAAGCACAGTTCCGGCTCCACTCAGGTGCTGGCGTTGTGCCAGTGGTCGAGGATGGTCATGGTAGGTGTGATCTTTCCCGCCGCCGCGATCTTCTCCGGCGCGTCCCCCATGTCGTCGTGATCCGCATTGCCTGCGCCACGCGCGCTTGCGTCACTCGAGCGGCCATCAGGGTTTGCGTGTCAGTCGTCGGGACCGCCGTGATGCCATGGTGCCCGGGCTTCCGTCACATCGTTCGATGATGTCGCCATCATTGGCGCTGCCTCGAAAGAGATTTTCTCGGCGTTGCCTCAGGCGGTGGAGTACCCGCGGAGTTCGCTCTGCTGACATGACGGACTCCGGCTGTTGACAAATCACGCCATTATAACCACAATGGTACATCCTACAGACATACTCCCATTATGGTCTGAGAATAGTAATGACAACTGAAATAACCCCGGAAGAGATTCGGGACATAAGGGTGTCCCTTGGCCTTACTCAGTTGGAGGCAGGCGAGTTGCTTGGAGGTGGTCCGCGAGCCTTCACCAAGTACGAATCCGGATCGGTGGCACCTTCCGCCTCGGTGGTAAGGCTTCTGCGGATTCTGGAGGCCGACCCGGAGAAATTGTCGGTCATTGGCGGAGATTCCGGGCAACGGCCTGTCAACGTGCTTGGAGTGGGGCCTTTCGAAGTGAGCGGGGAGCATATTGAGGTTCTCGAGGCGCAGGACTTGGAGGAGCTTCTCCGCAGATTTCTGTTGTCCGAGGCCAGTAGTCATGGTATCGCTGTGGACGGCATAAAGGTGGCTGGAAACATTCACGCGCCGGACGGTGGTGAGGATGGCCGGATAGAGTGGAGCGGCGGTCCGGAGCGTACGACGGTTTTGCCTGGGCGGCTCTGTCAATTCCAGCTAAAGAGTGGAGCGATATCTCCTGCCGCTGCCGGGAGAGAGGTTGTCACCGCGGGCGGCGAGGTCAAGGGTTTGGTGTGGAGCGTGTTGTCCCGAGGAGGTCATTACATATTGGCCTGTGGAGGCCGGTTCACACAGCGGGAGGCGCAGAGAAGGAAGGGAGCCATCATGGATGCCCTTCGGGGAACTGGGTTTGAGGTGGACGATAGGCAGGTGCATATATGGGACGCCGACCAAGTTGGCGCCTGGGTAAACTTCCACCCGTCGGTAGCGGCGTGGGTGAGGGAGCGTACGAAGTCGTTGGGGCTCGAGCCTTTTCGTACTTGGGACCACTGGGCGAGCCGAGCTGAGCATAACCTTCGCAGTAGTGTGGAAGACGCACGGCTTCCGGGGTTGCGCGCATGGCTGACGGAGAAACTGAGTGTCCCCCGGTCGGCAGCAAGGTTGGTGGGGCGGTCCGGGGTCGGGAAATCTCATCTGGCATTGGAGGCTCTGGGGCCTTCCCCTGAGGGTGAAATTGATAGTACTTCGATGAGGAATCTGGTTCTCTATGCGCTGGAATCAGAAGCCTCGGGAGAGCGGATCATCGAAGCAGTGCAGAAGTTCGCCGAGTCGGGGGCACGAGTGGTGGTGGTAGTGGACGACTGTTCTCCAGAATTGCACCGCAGGCTCACCAGGATTATTGGGCATGCCGGCAGTCGCTGCTCCCTGCTGACAATCGACTATGAAATTCCTGTTGGATCGCTCGACGACTTCACCTATCTGGTGGAGACAGCCCCTCCGGAAGTCATTCAGGGAATCATCGAACAGGAGCTGAGTCTCAATGCGGATGACCGACGGCGGCTCGAGAGGTTTTCTGCGGGGTTTCCGGAGATGGCCATTCGCGTGGCGGCGGCCTGGCGGCTGCAGATCCCGATCGCACAGGCTACGGATAATGATCTGGTCGATGCTTTTGTGCTCGGCAGAAACCCTCGGAACGCGGATTCTCTGCTCAAAACCGCAACTCTTGTGGCGGCGGCTGGGCTTATCCAGGTAGAACCCAGTCCGTATCAGTTTGTTGGGGATGAACAGAGACGGGCCGTCCGGCTTGATGAACTCTCCGAGATAGGCGGGGGAGATTCGGCGGACAGGTTGTATTCCGACGTTCGGGAACTACAGGAGAGGGGAGCGCTCAAGCGGAGCGGTGGTTTCGGCGCACTCCAGCCGCGGCCGATCGCCTTGAACCTTGCCGGACGGCAGTGGAGGCGCTGGACACCCGACAGGTGGGACGAAGTGCTGGGGGGGAGTGTCAGTCCGACCCTCACGGAGTTAGCGTCGAGGCAACTGGCCCTGCTGAATACCACTGATATTGCAGGCAAGGTGGTTGCTCACGCTTGCCGGCAGAACGGACCGTTCTCAAGAGCGGATGGAGTCGGTTCGGGGGGCCGCGCCAGGGCACTTCCCTTTCTGGCCGAAATAGATGCCTTAGAAGTCGCCGAGGTGGTCGAAAAACACTTGGACTTGGTCGGCGACCCGGGAATGATTGGGGGTGACCTGCGCCGGAGTTTGGTAATTGCGTCGGAGAAGATAGCCTTCCCGGAGGATTCCTTTGAGGAAGGGGCATTGCTGTTGCTGAGGCTGGGGGCGGCGGAGACCGAGCGTTGGGGCAACAACGCCACGGAACAGTTCAAGATGCTGTTCCAGCTCTTTCTTGGTGGCACCGCTGCTGGTGCTGGTACAAGACTGAAGTTCCTGGACAGCGTAATGGAGTCTGAGGATCCCGGGCACTTGGGCTTGTTGGTTCAGGCGCTATCACGAGGATGTGCCACAAGTCATTTCTCGCGGATCGGCAATCCCGGTTCTCACGGTTCGAGGCCCAGTCTGGAATCGTGGCGTCCTGCTACCAAGTTGGAGGCATCGGTCTATATCCAGGGTTGCGCCATCCGGCTTGCGGGGTATGCCAAGAGAGATGATGAGCTTGGGTCCATTGCTGTCAAGAACTTGGGAGGTCTGATCCGTTCCTGGATCAGAGATGGTTTTATTGAGACCGCGGAGGCGGTGATTGAGGACGTGGCTCCTTCAGTGAGCCACTGGCCGGAGGCGCTGGAAGGGCTTGGCGACGTGCTGCGATTCGACATCGAAAGGATAGGTGAAGAGCAGGCAGAGCGAGTCAGGGGGCTGATAGCACTTCTCCAGCCGAGGGACGTTGAGTCCCGTCTGCGGCTGCTGGTGACGGAAATGTCCTGGGATTTTCCGGATGACGAGCAGTTGGCGCCGGAGGTTCGCTGGGAACGTCAATATGAGGCCGTCAGGGATTTTGCGCGGGAACTTGTGCAAGACCCCGACACGCTGGGGTTGCATCTTGACCGGCTGAGCAAGCTCCAGCCTAGGGCTGGTTCAGGGAGGGCTCCTCAGCGCCGTACTTTCGACTTTGGCTCGGCCGTTGCCGAGTTTTCCGGGTCACCCTCTGATTGGCTTCAGCCGATCGTACAGTCCGCACTGGCTGTTGCTGGACCGGAACGCGACCTGGGATTGCTTTTGGGATACGTTTCGAGGATCGCCACTGACTTTCCGGCATTTGAGGACCAGTTGAAGCAGTTCATTGCCGGACACCCAGAACTTGCTTGGGGGTTCCCACAATTGTGCCTTCGCATGGGCATCAAGGAGTCGGACGTGATCCTTGCCATCGAGGCTCTCGAGGCGGGGCATCTGCAGGCTGGCCATCTCCGGTGGTGGGCGCATGGAGGCGAACTGGCCAAGTTGCCAACGGATGCAGTGGGGCCTCTGTTCGACGCAATGCTGACGCACAGTCCGGAGGCGTACGGGGTGGCCCTGGATCTCATCCAGATGTATTCCTTTAGCGACAGGGAAGTCCTGGAAGGTCTCAGGAGTCAGGTGGTCCTCGCGGCCGAGAGAATTGGATATTGGGGCCATTCAAGGGCACTGACTGAATCAGCTCACGATTTTTCGGAGGTATTGGGGTGGCTCTTGGGGAAGGGCAGAGCTGATGGGGATGCGAGGAAAGCTGCGTTGGAACTGGCCAGGATAGTGGCCGGGGTAGAGGGGATTGAATATGAGGGGGTTGTTGCTCCGCTCCTGCCGACGTTGCTGTCCGGCTATCCTGAACTTGTCTGGCCATTGTTGGGGCAAGCCGTGCTGTCGGACCCAGTGCAGGCTTGGACCCTGCGGACAATACTGGCCGGGCAGCCCCATTGGGGTGACGGGTCCAACGCGCCTATTCTCAGTTTGCCAGAGGATGTGTTCTTTGGATGGTGTCATGCCAATCCGGAGGGGGCGCCGGCTTTTGCGGCAGAAGTGGTTCCAATTCTGACAAGCTATGCTGCTGACGATCCCGACCGTGCTGTACACCCGGTGATGTCCAGGTTGATCGACGAGTTCGGGGGTCAGGATGATGTGTGGCGCGGCATTGGCATGAATCTTCACACATTCGGCTGGGCTGGTAGCATCTCGGACTACTTCGAACTGTTCAACGGGCCCTTGGGGTTTCTGCAAGAACACCCGAACAGAAAGGTGCGAGGTTGGGCAAGGCGGCTGCTTCGGGAAATCGAATCAGAGGCCAATTCCGCCCGTGACCATGACGATGAATGGAAGGCTAGGATGGAATTGTAGGGAACGTGGCCGTACTAGTGTTTGGTCAAGCTTGGTTTGGAAGGTAACATAGTTGATTGGCAGGAGGTGTTAATCTGGCGGTAATACGTGTTGCTGTGAGGTGGCGGCATGGTGAGAGAGAAATTTGCGGTTCGGCTGGCGTCGGAAGAAAGGGAGCAACTGGAGCATATGGTGCGGGCAGGGAAGGGTTCAGCCCGGGTTACGACTCGGGCCCGCATCCTGCTCAAGACCGACGAGGGCTGGTCGGCGCCCAGGGTGGCCCAGGCTCTGGACGTGTCCGAGGGCACGGTGTTCCGCATCAAGCGTCGCTTCGCCGAGGACGGGTTGGAGGGGGTGCTGAAGGACCGGCCCCAAGCCCGCCGGCACCGGAAGCTGGACGAGAGGGCTGAGGCCCACCTGATAGCTTTGGCCTGCAGCCCGGCTCCCGAAGGCCACGAACACTGGAATCTGCGCCTGCTGGCGGACCGGATGGTGGAGTTGGGCGTGGTGGAGTCGTTGTCCCATGAGGCGGTGCGCCTGCACTTGAAAAAAACGTCCTCAAGCCGTGGCAGAAGAAGCAGTGGTGCATCCCCAAGATGAGCGCCGACTTCGTGGCCCACATGGAGGACGTGCTGGACCTCTATGCCCAGCCCTATGACCCGCAGCGGCCGGTGGTCTGCTTCGACGAGACCTCCACCCAGATGCTGTCCGACGCCCGCCCGCCACTTCCGGTGGAGCCGGGGAAGCCGAGGCGCGAGGACTACGAGTACCGTCGTGAGGGAACCCGCAACCTGTTCCTAGCCTGCGAGACCCTGGCGGGCTGGCGCCACGTGGCGGTAACGGAGCGGCGCACCACCGAGGATTTCGCCCACCAGATGCGCTGGCTGGTGGATGAAGCATATCCCGGCGTTCCTGTGATCCGAGTAGTCTTGGACAATTTGAACACCCACAGGATGGCGTCGCTGTATGAGACCTTCCCGCCAGAGGAGGCTCGGTGCATCGCCAAGCGCTTGGAGTTTCACTACACCCCCAAGCACGGCAGCTGGCTGAATATGGCAGAGATCGAGTTCAGCGTCTTGTCCCGCAGTTGTCTCAGGAAACGTATCCCCGACGAGGAATCCCTTTGCCGGGAAATCCAGGCTCTGGAACTGGAGCGGAACCAAGCTAAAGCCCGCATCAACTGGCGCTTCAATATCCTTGATGCCCGCGCCAAACTCCATCGCCTTTATCCCATCAATTCCTGACTTGACTGGATACTAGGCCACTTGCTCATGTCCGTTCCGATCTCGCTGACCACCTTGAGCGCAGTGTAGGCATCCACGCCGTCGATGCGGGTCAGGTCCACTCCAGTCATTCGGTACAGCTGCCCTTGGACATCGAAACGCGGAGCGTTCTTCTGATTGCGCTTCTTGCCGTTGGGAGCCGGAGGTTCGCCGTCGCTGCGGTCCTCAAACCGCTCCAGCTGGGCCTCAATCTCCCGGTCGCACTCGGCGATCTTGTCCTGATAGGTCCGGTGCAGCTCCAGCGCCTGGGTCAGCTCAAAGAGGTGCTTCTTCCGCCAGTGCCCCTGCAACGACTTGGCGATGGTCCTCTCATCGGACTTGGTACTGGGATCGCGCAGCCGGGCCGGCCTGCGGGGACTCCTCTAACCTTTCACGATGGCCTCGATGATGTCCATGCCGGTTTTGCCCGTGATGTCTCTGATTACGTGGTGCAGCTTCACGTTCATCTGCGTGAGGGCCTTCTGCATGTGCTGCACGTGCTGGGCGGCATGCTCCACCAGCATGGCCCGCTGCCTCAGGTAGCTGCACAGGCTGCGGATCTCATCCCCCGGCCGGAAGGCTCCTGAGAGCAGGCCGTAGGTGTGCAACTGCTGTAGCCACTGGCAGTCCAGCACGTCGGTCTTGCGGCCGGGCACGTTCTTGATGCGCCTGGGGTCCACCAGCATGACCTGAAATCCCCGCTCCTCCAGTACCCCGAACAGGGGTATCCAGTAGACTCCAGTGGATTCCATCACCACCGTCTCGATTTCACAGTCGGTAAGCCAGTCGGCCAGGCGGTACAGGTCCGCCGTAAGGGCTTCGAACTCCCGCACCGGTTGTTCCCAGCGGTCCTCGGGCACTACCGCGAAATGGCTGGCGGAGCCCACGTTGATGCCGGCGGCGTTCAGGTTTACCCGGGACGACTCCTTCGGGAGTTGACGCCGCTTGTCGCTGGCGCCTTTTGTCGGTTTCTTCATCATGGCCTCCACGACTGGCTATCTGGCGAGCCGCCGGAGGGAATCGTGACATCGCTCACTCTACCGAACGGGAGCACCCCGATGGGCGTCACCAATTATGCAGTCGTAAGATTCCTTGACCATGCTCAATATCGGGCAATCGGCACCAATGGCAGATTGGTCTTTGTCCAGACGACTCCCCCATCCGAAAGCTTACACGTCCTACGAAGGAGCGCCATTTACTCGCCTCTGCACGGCCCGCACATTCCGGACCTACCATTGCTCAACAGTGCGACTTGTCGATCGGTCATCAATCCAACACCTCCGTGCCGGATGTGTAACCCTTCCAGACCGGCAAAAATAGTCGCCTGAACCGGCAGGACTAATTGTCGTCAATCAAGCCTTGGAAGTTGATCTCATCGACGTGCGCCTCGTCGAGCGCATCCTGGTCTAGGCCCTGGAGGAGGAGACTACGCCCGAATTGCCAACACTGCTGGCCACGGGGCGCTTCGCCCGTCCCGGCAGCGTCTTCGCCCAAACCGATCATTACCGCCATACGGCATGAGGAGATTACCCATAACCATGACCACCGGTCTAACGCCGTTGCTCAAGCGGCTGCAACTGGGGGGCCATGGCCGCCGCGAGTCTGGCCGTTTGCAGCAATTAACTCTGCAGCGAGCTCGCCAGGAACATATGGAATTGCACCTGCTTGACGGGCCGCTTCCAGCCGTGCTTCGGCCTTGGGGTTTCTGTTGCCTGTCATACGTCCGAATTTTGCGATCACCAGGTCTCGGGTAATTGTACTTGGTTCGCGGTATGCCGATGGTTGAGCGCGATCCAAAAGCGGGAAGTCGTCAAAGATATGGTTGAGGTCGGAAACGGTCAACCCAAAGATGGCCGCGACATAACAGTCTATATCTGCTCTCATGTGGGCGCGCCGCCACATGTGTTCGGGAGAGTAAACAGGTGGGGCGGTAAGGGACTTCGAAAGGGTCAGCAGTGAAAGACCAACTGGACTGTTCATCGGTATCCAAGGGAAGGGAAGCGCCAAGAGATAGTGGTAGTTAATGGTGGTTGTCACTGAACGACGAAGATGCCAGTCAACAACGAACGAGTTAGCGATAGCGACCCAGAGGTGGTGAAGGTGGGGGTCTTTGGTCTGAAGGGTTGGGACCTTGTTCCCGCAGACTGCGCCAGCGGGAACAATCGCGGCCAGAATCGTTCTTTCATTGGCGTGTCCGGTTACATCACAGTAGCCTGCCCGATAAGTTCTCAGGTCCTCTGCGAGCCCTTCGGGAAGTAGAGAATCTTCAACGTAGAACTGGGGGCGGAACTCACGACCCGGCAGCCAGACTGACCATTTAGCCTTCCGGCCCTTGCCGCCACAATAAGTCTTGGCAGCTGAGTCGAATTGATGGACCATTCGACCCTCGTAGACTGGGCGCAGCGATCTGTCGATAACTTCTTGACGTTCAACATCGTCCGAGTCTATGAAGCGATGGCGGTCCCCGGTCATGTCCAGCTCTCTTCTAAATCGAATTTGCGCGGACCATAGATTGTTGGGATCACCGAGTGCGGGTTGCGCCGCCGAGATCTTTCGGAAGATGGACAGAGCAGAAGATGAGACGACTTCAGGGATGGCGCGTGCAATGCCATTGTTTGAGTCGACGAACAGGTCGGGCGACAGTTGCTTGGAGTGTTGCTGGCAGGCGTCTTCGACCGATGCCAACCGAAACCTGGCACTTATGGGAAAAGGTGGGGAACCCTTTTTGAACAAACCGGTTACGAATCTGAACATGGAGTGGATCGGAAATATACGGCCTTGATTCCAGAACTCGTCCACCCGAACAAGATGACCAGCCGTGAGGTATAAGTGCCTAAGCCGTCTGGCCCGGGAAGACCGAAGAAAGGAGGCAGGGACTATAAAGCCGATCCGGCCGCCATCGGCGGTGATTTGGAAAGCTCTTTCCAGAAAAAACTGATAGAGATCCAAGTCGCCTGGGCCGCCGCCATTAGTCAGAGGATAACTAGGATGTACCCGTAGCCGGTCGGAGTAGTCCGATTCACGCAAGTGCTTCAACTTTAGCCAGGGGGGATTCATGATTACCGCGTCATAATGTGGCCCATCAGGAGCCTCACCGGCATCGAGCAGGGAGTCTGCGACTTGGATGATGCCGGCATCTATAACTTCCTCGGCAGGCAGGCCGAGCGACAGCCCCAGGAGGGTAGCGGCAGCGACGGCGGTGTCCTGATCTAGCTCAACTCCTGAGACGTGCTGAATCGCCCAATCCGTGAACTTCTGTTCATCCGGCGAATGCCCTGCAGCTTCAAACTTTCTCCTGCCTTCGTTCAGAGTTGCCAGCAGGAGTGACCCAGAGCCGCAGCTGGGGTCGATGATCCGCAGTTGGCTGAACTCTGGCCATCCGTCAGCGTGATCAAGTGTCTCGGACACAAGAAATGAGGCAAGCTCTGGCGGAGTGGATACGGTACCATTGCTGGTCTTCCTGCCCTGATTGCAGATGTGGGATGAGATTGCATCCAGTGCTGTCGCCGCCACTTCCAGGGTGATAGGGCAATCGGCAGGTCCGAAGGCGGCACGGAACTCTCCCTTGAACACCTCTCGAAGAGGGCGAAATGTTTCAGGGTCAACTCCCGCGAGTTCCCATACACTCCTCACTGCATCATCAATTGGGTAACTACTGTCCAGGGTGGTAAGAACGGATTCAAGGATGCATGGACGGAGGCCGTGACTGCACTCTTCATTATCTAGGCACCCACGTAGCCCGCTGTGGCTCAGGGCTGAAGAAAGAGCACGAACCAGTTCGGCTATCCTTGCGCGTTTCATCCTTGAGTTTCTCCGAACTCGATTAGTTGTTCCAGCATTTCCTTCATCTCAAGCTGGGTATCACTGGGGGTGACATCTGTGGACAGCCCGACGACCCGTATGGTTCCTGCGGCCAGGGTTACTGATTTCTTTGAAGTCACCTTGATCCGCCACGCGCCAGAAATACCGGAGTGTCCTGCATCTGTGGGATAGACAATCAATGCGAGGTCTGTTCGGTGAGCTACTGAGGCAGTCAAAACCTGATAAAAGTCATTATGCGCCGGCCGAATCGTGGAATTACCCTCTTCGCCCTCATTGAAAGATTTGTACTTTGCGTCCACCACCACCAAAGGCATCGAGTTGTCGTAAACGACTGCATCTGGGCGTGCGGAGTAGTTCCTTGAATGTGGCGTCAGTTTTTGGGCATAAATGGCTGAATCCTGACGAACCACTGACAGGCGGCGACCCTTGATGAGCATAGACGATTCTGTTAATGCCCGTTCGACAGCGCGCTCGAACGTCCTTGTCATATCTACTACGTAGGCATATCCGGTGTCCTTGGCACCGGGAGCACGGCCTAGACCCTGGCATATTTCGTAGGCGAACGATACGACCGAAGCAAAGTGGGCGAATGCTCGAGAGAGAGTGGGCATCCTGGTTGGCATGACGGCCGGTATCGCTGGCCACGAGGCCAGATTCGCTTCAACTCGCTGTAATACGATTCCGTCCCTGCAGTGTCGAACCAGCAGTTGAAGCGCGAGGCGAATGAGACGCGCCGCCGCGGTGTCGCTGCTGAGAGTGGCTTCATCCCACTCCAGCAGTGGCTGAAGGCTCGCCAGGTTCCTCAGACTAGCGGTGACATCGAGCGTCCCTGTAGGAGAATGACCAGCGCAACGTTGTGCTGAAAAGCCGAGGGGCAAGCCTCTCCGAGTAGCAATTTCCAGCATATGGCAGAACTGGTAGGCGGTGCTGTCTACGAAATTCCGGAGAGAAGTCTGCCGAGTCTGGGCGGGCATAAAGCCGGCACGATTTCGCCCCACGTAGTTGAGGTACGAATTGAGCGCCTCGATCCAAGGCCTTCCATTGTCCTGCAGGAACTTGGGTGTAATCTGAATTGCGGCGTGGCCTGCCAAAACCGCTCCGGCAACGCCGTCTATACGTGCACCTCTCTCGTTCAAGGTGACCGGGTTGAAAGTCAATCCCAGTAACCTCCGCATCGCTTCCCCTTGGGTCCTCAGGGCGGTAGACGAGGATTCGTCGAGGCTGAACCATTGCCCTTCACGGACATTGTGCAGTTGTTGACTACACATTAGGGGCAAGTCCTTGATTACTTAGGCGATTTCGAGATTAGCTCAGGCAGTTGCCTAAGAGGGTGGTTCCCCGCATCTTTCCTGTCCTTTCCACTACTGCGTTTCAGGTTAGGCGGTCGGTGGTGTTGCTGTCCACAGACTGCTGTCAGGAGTTTCCTGGCGTGGCCTTAATATCGAAATCGTCTCTTGATTACTGGCTTAAGCGGTTGGCCAATTTATGTAGCTCATCCGCTACCCGTTGGGGACTGGCTGAGGGTCTGAAGATTGGAACAGGGAGGGCTCCGATGTCCAACGCTGCTTGGTCAGGCGATGAAAGGTCAAAGACGTCACCGGAATTCTCCCGGCTTAAGCCGAGGAGTGTGGTCAACTGTGTGGGATTAAGGGCAAATGATTCCTCCAATTGGGGCCAAATTCGGCCAGACCATATATTTGCCAAGGCATTCACCCCGTCATCGGGTGATTGTACGTTGACAAGGGGGGAAAGGTACCACTGACCCAACTGGAAGTCGCGGCCAAGGAACCACTGAATTCTGAGGTTGATCTGTTCAAGCAGGCATCCCGCCAGAATTTTGACGCCTTCTCCACTCTGGACATTTGCATTTTTGATGTCCAACTTACTGGTGTCGATGCCTAGTGCTTCCGCGATCGCAGTTTGGTCGACGGTCATATTGACCATCCTAAACCTTCGGCGGATGGCAGCATCAAGTGGCGCTGCGGTTCTGTCAATGGAATTCATGGTCGCCATAGTGTACACGCGGCGGGGCATGGCGAATGGGTTTGTCAGTCTTACGGTCAGCCCCTCCAGGTCGATGGGGATCGTGTCCCCTCTGCCAACGTGGGGAAGAGTCACATGCACAGTGAGGGGGGTGGGACTGCCATCCTCATCCAGCCGTTTATCTGCTTCCATCGTCGTGATGAAATCACCGAAAATCCGGCCCACATTCCCTCGATTTATCTCATCGACGACGATGAGCGAGGAGTTACCCGGCCGCATCGCGTGGGCGGCTGCGTGAAGTAACACCCCGGGTTCTGGTTTCAGCGCCAACAGTTTGTCTGAGTCGAGGTCAGGACGCAGCCCAACCACAAAATTTTCGTAGGAATAGCTCTGGTGGAAAGTGACCCAAAAGACCATGCAGCGCGGTCTTTCCTGGTAGTGGAGGAATTCATGCTCTCTTGCGGTGTCCAAGGCGATGTACCCGGTGTTGCCGGCACCGCCGGACAGAAGTGCAGCCGTCTCTTGTATCAGATGTGTTTTCCCGGTGCCGGGGGGCCCATAGAGCAACACATTGGTTTCATTGTGCAAGAGATTTAGCAGCTCTGCAGCCTTCATCAGAGGGCCTGCGTCCAGATTCCGACCTCGTTAGCTTTCACAGTTTCACGTAACGGTTCAGGAAGATCATCCGTACCGCGTTGCCATCGGGCGTGAAAGTTGCCCTTTGAGTCCTTGATCAACATCAGAAATTCCGGAGAGTCTGCACTGAAGGCATTTGATACTCCCCTACCAGGGGCCCAAAGTGGGTAGGGGCTCGTAGCCTGAGCAGGAAAGTTCCAGTCCTTCCGTCTTGAATTGTCGCCCATATATCGGATTCGTACTTCCATTGGCGACACGGATGGCTCTCCATCAAAGGCCTCGATAGGAATGTGAATATCAAATCCGCGAAGGCTAGCGGCGTCCTGCCCTTCCTCCTGGTCCTGCCCTTCCTCCTGGTCCTGCCCTTCCTCCTGGTCCTCCCCTTCCTCCTGGTCCTCCCCTTCCTCCTGGTCCTCCCCTTCCTCCTGGTCCTCCAGGCTATGGTGATGTAGGCCTTCCAGGAAACTCAGCAGGTCACCGTGCGCCTTTTTGGGAACTGTTACGTGATATTGTCCCTTGAGTTGTGCATGCAGGGTTTTGTGGTTAGTCGCATTTATGCGGCGCCAGAAGACAGCATCCACGATTACTGAAGGCATTTGAAATCCCCCCTGTTGCCCTCGCGGTCCAAGTGGTAGAAGCGTTCCTTCACCTGAACAACAGCTCGGCCACCGTCGCTACTCTTGTAGCGCTGCTTTTGATATTCCGACACGGCCACGGAACCTCGTTCACCCAGGATCTGCCGTATCTCCCGGTGCGGAATTTGCCCGTCGTCACTGTAGCTTAGAAAAAAGTGTCTCCCGGGTGCGCTCGCGACCAAGTCTTCCAATGCTAACGCCGCATGCGTGCGGTAGCAGTAAGGAGACGATAGGTGTTCCCAAGGACGCATCCCGGTTGCGCCATTGAGAAGCGGTTCATCTCCGGCGGCTATGGTTTCGAGCAGGTGATAGTAGGCTGCGTACTGCCTCTTCGTGAACGGTGGGTCGGCATAAATGGCCTCTGACTGTAGGCTTTTGACCAGCTGATTGGCGTCTTCCATGCGGACCTCGTGCCGTGCGTCGGGGTTGCCGATTACAATGAAAGAGCGTCGCAGCCGCAAGACGGAAAGTGCAGATTTTTTCCAGCGCTTCAGGTAACTCCCGTAAGTTCCTGCAGTGTTGCTAACTACACTGGCTGATACCAATAAATCGGCAATTAGCAGAGAGTACTCCGCCTCGGTAAGCTGTTCAGCCCAATCTGACAATTGTTGCCGGATTGCGTCGATGCGTCCTGCGTTCTCAGTCGTAAAATATCGGCGCCCCTTCGGTCCGCACGGCGCGTACTCACGGGCTATAAACCCGTTGTTAGGCTGGAGATCGTTAAGAAACCTCAGTGCGCTGTCATACTTGTCGGTATCCAACCATCGCGCAGGAATGCTCAACCCACTAAAGCTCGGGACGCTGTCGTTAAGTAGGACCGCCCTCGCCGCGTTCGATGCCCACATCAGATGGTCGTTCGCCAGAACGGACAACCCAGCCGCCTTCAGAGCGGCGGACACGACCCCTGTTCCGGAAAATAAGTCTGCTACTCGAGCACAAGGCCCTACGACAGACAGAATGTACTCGGCGATCCAATCTGCCTGAACTGCCTTACTGCCCAGGTACGCCATCCCCGGTTTATGTGCGGCAAAGGGCTGCCGCTCTGATGGGGTCCGAGCACGAGAGTATTCCCCGCCAACATGCCGCGACTTGTGGCGTTCGCCCCCAGCTGACGTGGATTCCCTCTTTCCACCTTGGCGTGTCGACACCTCTCGCTCATCCCATGCTATTAGGGCCTTCTCTGAACTCCTCAATCGTTTCACTCGGTCGTGTCCCTATCTTTAACCAGAATCAACTCAAGACTGTCCCAAATGAAATTGGCGGTTTACATCCATGCGGTATCAATGCACCCGATTGAATTTCGTGTCAGTGAATCTTTCCACATAGCTTCATTGTTTCCAGTGATGTTCTCCTTACTGTCCAGTCCATCGCCAGATGAATCTGGCACCTTGCCGACGGATGGTAGCGTATTGCCCTATTGGGCGCAACTATCGCCGATCTGAGGGCAGGGTTCCGCTTTAAGTGGTCCAATTAGTTGACGGCGGGGGTTGGTATGAAGGGCGGAGCTAAAGTGTCCCAGGTGGGCGGATTGACCGACTGACATTTGGCGGTTGAAAACTGTACCGCCCGCGGTCATCCATAAGGGTCGTAGCCGACCCCATGGATGGTGCGACGGATGTACCTGGTGAGCCTGTCTCAGAATGGCAGTGGAAGGGGATAGATGGGGCTTGGTTGTAGGGTTTGCTTGCCAGAGGCTCCATTGGCCAGCGGCATGCCGGAAGATATGTAGGGAGGGAAATACCGGCCTATCCTGGTACGGTTCAGGAGACCGGTTGAGCCTGCCGGCCTTTTGGCTTGAAGCCGACGGCGCCTGATTGCCACGCCCGCCACAGGGTGCGCAGGTTGAAAGCCGTGGCCAGCGTGGTCCATTCCGAAGCCATGTTGGTCAGACCCCGCAACAGGAATCTGGCGACTCCCATCTGTTCCTTGATAATCCCGAACACCGGCTCGACCAGCTGCTTTCTCTGCCGGTACGCCTCTTTGGCCGCCGTGGTGGACATCCAGGCCCGGTGGCGGCGCAGCGCGGCGTCATAGGGACCTATGGCCATGGTGCGGCCCAACCGAACTTCCGTGGTGCAGACTCCGAAGGCCGGGCATTCCCGGCAGATGGATCCTGACAGCGTTCGGTATACCCGGTTCCAGACCCGGTTGACGAATTGCATCCGGAAAAAGTGGAGTCTCTGTCCCTGGGGACAGGTGTAGGTGTCAGTGGCCTCGTCATGGACGAACCTGTCTTTGTGATACGGGTCGTCAAGATGCCATTGCCGTTTTTCCGGCACCACCACCTGCTGGCCGCGGCGGTGGCATTCCTCCAGGTCTCTGCCAGCGAAATAGCCGGAGTCGGCCAGGGTCATGGCTGCCCTGATCCCGGTGGTCTCCTCCGCCTGTTGCATCATGGGAATCAGGAGTCCGTGTTCGGTGGTTTCATCCACCAGGTCCACGGCAGTGATCAACATACCAGTCATCCCGTCGCCGCTGATTAAGGGGGAGACCATGGCCTGGCCATTGTAGGCAGGCAGGATCCCCAGACGAGTCCGCAACAGCCGGGCGTCTTTGTCGGTCAGATTGATGCGCTTGGCGCGCTTGGTGCGACTGGGGCGGTGGCGACCGGGCAGATCCTCCACAGCCTGCCTGACCTGCTCCCGCAATGCCTTCCGGCTGGCCAGCCTTTCCGGGAGTCGCGCCGGCGATTCCTCCTCTCCAGCGTGGTTCTGGGCTTCCAGATCCTCTATCGCCCGGTCCACTCGCTCCAGCAACTGGGACAACTTTTCTTCCGTGTAGGTCCGATCCAGCGCCGCATTGGCCCTCACATTGGTCCCGTCCACCGCCTGCACTGCCAGGTCCACCAGTTCCAAGGCGATAGCAGTCCTTACCGTGCGCTGGAACAGCTCCCTCATGCCTGAGCGGTGGCGCTGGTAGAACCGCCAGAGGGTGTTGTGGTCCGGATGTTGCCAGCCGGTCATCCACAGGTAGGGTATCTGGTCCCGGCAGGCCGCTTCCAGCTTCCGGCTGGAGCGCACGCCGGTCATAAACCCATATAGCCAAACGCAAAGCAGCGCTCTGGGGTGATATGCCGGGGCTCCGAGAGGGTCCCCCTCTATCTCCACGCCGATCTCGGCCCATCCCTCACGGTCCAGCGCATCCACGAACTCTGCCACGAAGCGTGCCGGATGGTCCAGGGGCAACAAATCGTCCAGCGTGGGCGGCAACAGCCACATCTGCTCCCGTTCCATGTCTCGAAGCGGCATCTCTCCATCTCCATCCGAACGTCGACTCACAGTCTACACCCCAGCACCGTTGCCGACTTCTGAGACAAGCTCTGGTGGACGTATATCTGCGGATTCGCCGGCGGTGATGGTAGAGGGCATGAGCGTCCGGGAAGCTTCCCGGGTGTTCGGTCTGCACCGGGACACGGTGCGCAAGATGCTGGCCTACTCCGTGCCGCCAGGCTACCGGCGGCAAAGCTCGCCACGTCGGCCCAAGCTGGAGCCCTACACCGGCGTGATCGACCGCATCCTAGACGAGGATCACCGCGTTCCCAAGAAGCAGCACCACCCGGCCAAGCGCATCTTCGAGCGGCTCAGGGACGAGTACGGTTTCGACGGCGGATACACCGTGGTCAAGGACTACGTCAGGGAGCACCGCCGTCAGACAAAAGAGATGTTCGTGCCGCTGTCTCATCCGCCGGGCCACGCCCAGTGCGACTTCGGCGAGGCCCTGGTGGTCATCGGCGGCGTGGAGCAGAAGGCCCACTGCTTCGTCCTGGACCTGCCCCACAGCGACGGCTGCTTCGTCAAGGCCTATCCCGCCGAGACCACCGAGGCCTTCCTGGATGGGCATGTGTCCGCGTTCTCATTTCTGGGCGGGATTCCCCAGAGCATCCTCTATGACAATACCAAGCTGGCGGTGGCCAGGATACTTGGCGACGGCAAACGCCAGCTCACACGCTCCTTCACCGAGCTCCAGTCCCACTACCTGTTCGAGGACCGGTTCGGGCGTCCCGGCAAGGGTAATGACAAGGGAAAGGTCGAAGGCTTGGTGGGCTACGCGCGGCGCAACTTCCTGGTGCCCATCCCGTCCTTTGACAGTTTTGATGCCCTGAATGCCTACCTGGAGCGGCGCTGTCTGGAGCGGATGGACGCCACGCTCCGGGGACACGATGAGACTATCGGCCAGCGGATGGAGCGGGACCTGGACGCCCTGCTGCCCCTGCCTCCGGCACCTTACGACGCCTGCGACAGGCAGACGGGGCGGGTGAGTTCCCTGTCCCTGGTCCGTTACCGGACCAACGACTACTCGGTGCCGGTGGCCTATGGGCACCGCGATGTCATCGTGCGGGGCTACGTGGAGCGGGTGGTCATTAGTTGCGGTTCCGAGATCATCGCCAGCCATCCTCGCTCCTATGAAAGGGATGACTTCATCTGCGACCCCATCCACTACCTGCCGCTGCTGGAGCGGAAGACCGGCGCCCTGGAGCAGGCCGCTCCCCTGCAGGGGTGGGAGTTGCCCGAGGAATTCAGCACCCTGCGCCGGTTGCTAGAGTCGCGCATGGGACGGAGGGGCAAACGGGAGTACGTCCAGGTGCTCCGGCTGCTGGAGACCTTCTCCCAGCAGGAAGTGGACGCGGCGGTCAGGGACGCTATCAGGCTGGGGGCGCTCAGCTTCGACGCGGTGAAGCACCTAGTGCTGTGCCGGCTGGAGGGACGGCCGGCCCGCCTCGACCTGGAGCTCTATCCCTACCTACCCAAAATCAGGGTCGGCACCACGTCGGCAAGGGACTATATGACACTCTTGTCCAGGAGGGCGGCATGAGCAGCAAGTCCACTCTGCTTCTGGAACATCACCTGAAGGAACTGAGGCTGCCCAGCTTTCTGAGAGAGTACGGGAAGATGGCGGCCCAGTGCGCCGCCGAGAATGTGGATCACCCGGAGTACCTGCTGCGATTGGCCGAACTGGAACTCATCGACCGCCACCAGCGCATGTTGGAACGCCGCATCCGGGCGGCCCGATTCCCGGCAGTCAAGAGCCTCGACACCTTCGACTTCCCGGCCATCCCCTCGGTGAACAAGGCCCTGGTGATGGAGTTGGCCCGCTGTGAATACGTCCAGCGCCGTGAGAACGTCATCGCCGTCGGCAACAGCGGCACCGGCAAGACCCACGTGGCCCTCGGCTTGGGACTGGCCGCCTGCCAGAGAGGTCTGTCCGTGGGCTTCACCACCGCCGCCGGCCTGGTCCACGAACTGATGGAGGCCAGGGATGAGAGGCGGCTGCTGAACCTGCAGCGGCAACTGTCCCGGCTCAACCTGCTGATCATTGACGAACTGTGTCGTTATTCAGCAACATTAGGACAGGGTGTTCACAGACATTAGGACACCCTGAGAGCCACGATTTGACTTGTATCAGGTTGCCGTTGGTTGGTCAATCACTCCCTTTGCGCCCAGCAGGGCCCGGTGCGGGGAGAGCCGTTCCCGGTAGCTGCTGCCCTCGATGACGATCTGATAGCTGGCGTTGGCCAGGCGGTCCAGGGCACTGTTGCCGAGGATGGGGTCCTCGAAGAGACCGAGCCATTCTTCCACGGCCCGGTTGCTGGTGATCACGAAGCTGGATGCCCGGTGGCGGTTGAGGATGAGATCGTACAGGTCGGCGGACTGCTGGCCCGTAAACCGGTGCAGGCCCAGGTCGTCCAGGATCAGCAGATCCGGCGTCAGGAATGACCTGAAGGTGCGCTCCAGGGAGTTGTCGACCCTGGCCTGGTTCATCGCCCTGAAGTAGCCGTCGGCATGGATGAAGCGGACAGTGTGTCCGGCCCTGACGGCTGAGTAGCCGAGGGCTTGGGCCAGGAAGCTCTTGCCGACGCCGGCCGGCCCCACCAGCAGCACATGCTCGCGCCTGGCCAGGAACTCCAGGGAGAAGGCGGCGTCCAGCAGACGGCGGTCCAGGGTGATGGATGCCGACCAGTCGAAGTCCTCCAGGCGGCAGGTCTCATGGAAGCCGGCCTGGTGCAGCCTCGTCTCGATGCGCCGGTGAGCGCGGCGGTTGACCTCGTCGCTGAGGATGATCTCCAGGAAGGAGGCGTAGTCCAGCTGCTCCCTGCGGGCCAGGGCGATGCGCTCCGGCAGGGTGTTGAGCATGGCGCCCAGCTTGAGGTGCTTGAGCAACGGAGTCAGGTCGGTGGTCATGGTCATGTCAATCTCCTCATGCCGTACGGCGGCGGTAATGATCGGTTTGAGCGAAGACATTGCCTGGCCGGGCGAAGCGGCCCTTGGGCAGCGGCAGGGGCGCCTGGGGAGTGGTCTCCTCCTCCAGGGCCTGCACCAGAATGCGCTCGACGCGGCGCACGTCGATGAGATCGACGTCTAGGGCGCGGCGGCAGGCGGTGTCCAGGCGCTTGGCGGTGTAGCGCTCGCCCAGGCGGAGCAGCTTGTGGCCCTGCCTGACCTTGGCCCACGGCAACGGCCCGTCGAACAGCCGCTCAGCGAATTCGCCCACCGCTGGTCCCAGCTGAGCCGCCTTGCTCTTGATGCCGTCCGGAGCCCTGGTGGTGTAGGCGGACAGCTCGGCGGGGTAGTCCTCGGGGTCAGTGGCGCGGCCACCCTTGAACTGGCGGACGTGGGTCTTGATCAACTGGCCCCGGTGGTAGATGCGCACCAGCTTGCTGTCCACCCGCACCTCGACCTTCTGGCCCGGCGGGCACAGGGACGAGGGAACCGAATACAAGGCCTGGCGGCACTGGACGTGATGGTCCTGGTGCACCTTGGCCTCGCGCCAGTCGGCGATCTCGTAGGGCTCGCCATCCCACGGAATCAGTGCCTCCCGCTCCTCGTCCTGGAAGACCACCAGGGGCTGGCGCCGCGTGGTGCCGTGGATGCGCAGCCCGGCCACGTCGCGGCACCATCGCCGGGCCTGCTCCCGGACATCGGCCAGACCGCTGAACTCGCCGCCCTTGAAGAAACGCTCCCTGGCGTAGGGGACGCCGCGCTCCACCTTGGGCTTGTCCTTGGGACGGCGGACGCGGGCCGAGTCGGCGATGAAGCCGCGGTGCTGGGAATACTCCAGGAAGCCCCTGGTGAAGGTGGGATGCAGGGCGTCCGCCACCGCCACCGCAGGAGGGCAATTGTCGATGACCAGGTAGCGGGGGATGCCGCCGAAGAAGGCCCAGGCTGATTCCAGCCCGGCGATGACGTCCTCCAGGGTCTGGCCGAAGGTGGGCCAGAGGAAGCAGTGCCTGGAGTGGCCCAAGACCAGCAGCAGACCCCATAAGGCGCGGCGGCGGCCCGTCTCGGGGTCGTGGACCAGGCCCAGGCGGCCGAAGTCCATCTCCGCCACCTCGCCCGGCGGGGTGTCCTCCATCCGCACGGTCGCGGCATTGCGCCGCCTGCGCCAGTTGCGACGGGCCACGAAGCGCTGCAGGGAGGTATACGACACCCGGCAGCCACGCTCCCCCAGCAACTCGTGGATGCGGGTCAGCAGCATCCGGTCGCCGGTGAGCCACCGGTGGATCTGGTCGGCCCAAGGGGCCAGCAGGTCCTCGCTGGGAGTGTCGTGCCGCCTTGGCCCGGGCTGCCCGATGGCCGCCAGACGGCTGAGCTGCTCCTCGCTGGGCGCGGGACCGTCAACGGATATACCCAGCGCTTCAGCTGCGGCAATGTACTTGCCGACAGTGTCTTTGGAGAGCCCGGTACCCGAGGCTATTTGACGCCGACTGCTCCCGGCCTGCCAGCGGCGGATGACTTCGGCTATATCCACTCTCAACACCTCCTTGTAGGCCATCGCTGCACCTCACAATGAAGTGCCGCTATGGTCTCTCATAAGGCGCTCAGAGTGTCCTAAAGACCCTGAATATCTGTCCTAATGAACCTGATTATTCAGTGATTTTCTGTCCTAATGATGCTACTCATTTACAAACTGGGCTTCGTGCCCCTGTCCCGCACCGGGGCGGAACTGCTCTTCGAGGTCTTCAGCCAGCGCTACGAGCGGGGCTCCATCCTGGTGACCACCAACCTGCCTTTCGACGAGTGGACCGAGGTCTTCGGCTCGGAGCGCCTGACCGGAGCGCTGCTGGACCGGCTCACCCACCACGTGCACATCCTAGAGATGAACGGCGAGAGCTACCGCCTCAAGCGCAGCCGGGAGAACGCTGCGTCCCAGCCTTCAGAAGAACCTGACGAAGAATAGACCGCACCGCCAATTCCCTCTCTTCCTGCTCCTGTAACCTCGCCACTCTACCCGATTAACTGCCGTCAGTAACAAGTCAGCGGTACACGATTACTCCGCCACAGTGGTCCATGATCTCGCCGCCATTAACACCGGGGCTATCTCCACATGGAGTTGTATCCCCGGGTTGGGTTCTGTTGAATTTTGCTGGGTAACTGGATATAGTGCACCGCAAGGAGGGGCATTGCATCCAAAGTTTGCCAAGGGCCGCTAAGATACTGTTGGCCCGGTGAGGTGGTAGGCATGCCAAGGGATATTACCGAGGTTAAACGGGTAATCGAGATTGGACTGCATGACGAGAGACATGGAATGAATTTGCATAGCCTCTTGGATGAGGGATGGCTTCTTCTGAACGTTCACTCAGTCTCAATCGACAGTGATCACGGAAACTCTCAGAGAGCGATGTATTCTCTCGGTTGGCCCTATGAAGAAGAGCCACCTAGTGAAATTGCTTTCGAGAAAGCAGCGTCCGCTGCGCGGCTAGAACTGGAAAGGATTAGAGCGACGAACAGAGAGCAAGGACAAGACTGTTAGTCCTGTCCTTGGCTAACATTGGCTATAAATTCCAACGAGGGCTAAGTACAAACCGGCAAAGATTTGGGGATAGCGCCAATGACCGGGAGTATTCGCTGCGGGCATAGGTTGTAGCGGTCAAAGAAGTCTTGGGCCGCAGACACCAACGCCTTTACGCTCTCGAACAACTCACAATGGGTCACTTCCCGGCGGAAGTGCCGCCACAGCATCTCGATAGGATTGAGCCAAGGGCTGTAGGTGGGCAGGTACAGCAGCACCAAGCGGCCTGCTGCTCCACGCACTACAGCATCCACCTCTTCCTCCTGATGCGTACTGGCATTATCCCATGCCACGTAGACCCTCTTGGCAGGATGTTTATCCACCGATGCTTGCAGCAACTCCGCTATCTCCCGGCGGCGCTTGCGCCTCCTGAACAGCACCATGGTCTCTCCCGTATGGTAATTGACCGCCCCAATGCCATAGTGCTTGGCCGGTTGTCCGGGTGCCGGTATCATCACCTGCTGTCCCTTGGGACTCCACAGGGGCCGCAACGTGGGCAGCCAGGAGAGATTGAACTCATCGGCATAGTAAAAGACCTCTCCTTCCCTCAGGCCATCCCGGGTGTCTTCAAGCGTCTTTTTTTGACCAGATACTCTGGGTCTGGGCTGCTGATTTTGTGCTGGGGGCGGCTCAACACGATCTCTGCTTTCTTCAGGTGCATCCGGACCGTCTCAGCCTCCACCCGGATACCCGTCTCCTCAGCCAAGTAATCAGCCAACCTGGCCAGGGTCCACAGGGAAAAGGGCAGCCCCAAGCTGCGGGGACGCTGGCGGACCACCTCCACCAATCGCCGGACATACTCAGGGGCCACCTTCCGGGGCGCACCCGGTATGGGGGCGTCCGCCAGCCCTTCGATTCCCTCGGCCTGGTATCGCTTGAGCCAGTTCCTTACCGTCTGGTCGCTCTCCCGTACGATCCGGGCAATGGCTGGCGCAGTCATCCCCTCCTCGGCAGCCAACAGCACCATCTGGGCCCTGGTCCTCAGCCGTACCTTCCTGGTGGTACGGTATAATTCCTGCAACTCATCGAGCTGCTCCTTACTCAAGGGAGAAAGTCTCAGTGGTGGTTTCATCTCACCCTCCTCCCTCATTTTATCTCCAAATTGTTTATCTGTTTGTACTTAGCGAGAGTCTGCATCAGGGGCAGCCCGCCCACTTCTTCCTCGGTGGGCCAGGTGAAGAAGTCTGATTCCACTACTGCGGTTATCCCCACCTCATGCCGAAATCTGCTGCCGTCCAGCAGGGAGGTAGGCTCGATGGCCGCCATTGCCCGGAGGTCTATGCCGAATGAGGCCTGCACCACCATTCTGATCACGGCAGTCAGGTAGCTGTGGCGGACGAAGAGCTCGTCCATCTGTCCAGGGGTCCCGGCCACCTCACCCAGGGCCGTGCGGAGGAGGTCCTCCCATAGTTGACGCTTGATTTGGATGGTCGGCCGGTTCTTATTGAGCTGGTAGAGGTCGCGCAGGGCGTCTATATCCCGCTGGAGCGCGGGGGCGTTTGGGCCGAAGTGCTCCGCTAGGGATCTGCGGTCGGGCGGGATGTTCTCCAGGGCTGTGAAGGCCTGGTTCTTCAGCCACTCATAGAGACGGAACCAGCGCTCTCCGGAGTCTAGGGTGAACAGGTATGGCGGGATCGTCCTGACCGGACCAGCCTGAGGCCAGCGAAGGAGCCAGTGCTTCCCGTCAGTGAGAATGCCCATGCGGACCCGGCCGGCATCTTCTGACTTTTTCAGGTAGCCGTCGAGCTGCGCCACGTGGTCTGGGTGAGGGTTGCCGAGGGTTCCGATCCGTTGCTTCAGCTCCAGGAAGGTGTCTAGGGCGGTGAGGTCCACCGCTTGACGAGAGGAATCCGATGGTGGATTTTCCTCGACGAACTCTTCGGGCTTGGTCAGGCCGGTGGCGGTGAGGAAGTCTCGTACCGCGCTGGTGATGTTGGCCTCGGGTTCCTGGGCGTCGTGCCGACGTAGCAACTCAACGGCTGCCGCGGTACTGTCCGGGTCGTTGTATCGCAGTTCGGAACCGGTCATTGGACTTGCGCTCCATCGCCGGTGGGTGTGCATGGGCAAAAATGGAATTGTATACCTGTATCTGCCAGGTCGGCGTAGTTCGCCGAAAGCGCTTGGGCGTGCGGACGACAACAGCAAGTCCTGCGAGGCCGCGCCTAAAGACCGTATTCTTCGATGACGGCTTCAACCGCTGGTTCCAATCTGATCAGTTCGACACGGGTGAATCCTTTTCGTTCGTAGATGTACCTCCAACGAACAAAGTCGTCTTTGTGGTCTTTGAGAACCTGGCTCATTTTCAGTGGTTGTCCATCGTAGCCCTCTTTGGCAGTCCATATTCTTTGGAATCGGCGTTCCAGAGAATCCTGGGTAGATGGTTCCAGTTTGTTGAACAAATCATGGAGGTCGTGTTTGTGTTCCGGGGCACGACCACTCTCTCGCCAGCACAATGACTTCAAGGCCAACTCTGTTGCGAAGGCTTTTAGTACGATAGCTCCGAGGAGACAACCGGCAGCGTCAACCGAGTCATGGTCTGGAGTCTGTATTGTTTCATCAAGGAGGTCTTGGAGGTGGGTGGCTGTCCATAGCAAGGAATTTGCCTGCCTGATAAAGTGGTCGGTGCTCCCTCCAGTACTGCCAATCTTGGCTTCACGAGCCCGTATCTTTTCGGGAGGGGTATTCTGGCCGTCAGGCATTTCTCGCCCCCTGTGGTCTTGGGTCCTGCGTCATGCTCTGCAAGCGGTTTCCGATGTGGGGAAGGGAGGTGCCAGTCAACTCCCCGTTCCGTTTGCGGGATCATGAATGGATATAAGTATATGATTTCCCCCCAAAGCACCCGCCCGGGGAGAGAGGGCCTTAACGTCGTGCCCGTTCTTTTATCGTGGGGGCCAGGCTTCCCTCAGCTTTTGCGCGCGGGCGAGTGCCGCCTGCACATCCTCCGTCGCCAGCTCCCGGTATTCAGGGCGTCCGGTGAACGGTGTGTGCGGCGGTATTCCCCTCCTGTTCTCCCCGTACTGGGTGTAGATTTCCGGGTCCAGCAGTGTGGCGTAATGTCCAGCGGGGTCTGCCCGCCTGGCCAGGTCCAGCAGCATCTCCACATCGTGGACCTCCGGGCACCATTCCCCTGCTGCGTTGACCGCCGCCTTCAGAGCATGAGTCACCGCCCGGTAGGCCCAGCCACCTCGGAGCTCGTCCTCAACGTCTTTCCCGTGGTTGAAAAACTCCAGGTATTTGTTTGCCCACCTTGTCTGGTGGCGGGTTTCGTTCCGGCGGGCGACGCCGGCGTAGTATTCAGCGTCGTCGCCGAAGATATAGCCATCCTTCAGTGCCATGCCCTCCAAGGAGCTCACCCCGGCGCATGTCTTCCTGAACTCGTCCAGCGTGCTGACAATGAGGTGGTAGTCAACGCGCTGTCCGCGGTAGAGTTCGGCTTTGGCTTTCCGGAAGGCCATTTCGGCGTTCGCTGCGGCTTCGGCGTCAGAGGGGTGGTTTTCGACAATGAGGATGTCGATGTCAGAGCGGCCCTCGGCATAGTCTCCCCTTGCCCTCGAGCCGAATAGAATGGTGAGCTGAGGCCGCCTGGTCTCGTGCAGGAGTTCGGCCAGCTTCACCGCCCTGGTGTCGGTGTTGGCGAAGGACCGCCTGTGTGGGGAGAGCATTTTCTGGGCGCAGCTTTGGTTCCAGCGGGCGGGTTGACCTCCGCGCGTGTGGGGCAAACAGTTCATCGGTTCCTTCAGTGTCTTCCCGGCGGGTGGATCTTGGCGTTCGTGGAGAAGCGTTGGGCTTCGATGACCGCCGGGGTTGTTGGAAGTTCATTTCGCGGGTGTGGCGAAATGTTTGGGTTTTACCCTCAGGGTGGCGGTGATTCAGCCGTCTTCGTCCCTGCGCTCCAACTCCGCTTGGAGCTCGCGTAGCTGCGCCTCCGCGTTGAGCCGGGCCTCTCGCTCGTTGTCTCTTTCCTGCTCTGCAGTGATGCGGGCCTGGCGCTCGGTCTGGATGGTTGGGATGTGGTCCCCGGTCTGTGGGTCAACCCAGCGGAGCTGACCGTGTTCCCACCGGATGATGAGGCCCAGGGCCTCGCTGTAGCCCTGGCAGATCCCGGGGACTGGTTCCTCAATGGGAATCGGGACATAGCTTCCGCCGGAGAGGCGGTCGGCGGCCAGCCTGGGGCGGTTGGAGGTGGGGTTCTCATCGAATCGCCAGTATTCTGGGATGCCCAGGGCCTCGTAGTCCCGGCGCTTGTCGACGGCGTCCTGGTGGCGGGTGCTTGAGGAGGCTATTTCCATGACGAAGTCGGGCGGTTTGCCCTGTTCTTCGATGATGTAGGCGTTGGCCTGGTAGTAGGCATCCGGGTTTACGCCGAAGGCGACCAGGAGGTCGGGGTATCTTACTCCGGTCATGTCGCTGGGGCGGGTCCTGGCCAGGTAGTGTTCTCCGGCGACGAGGGTGGTGTCGGGGTGGCCTAGGAAGTCCTTGAGGTAATGGGAGTTGCCGGTGATGTTGGTCTGGTTGTAATTGGTCAGGTCCTCGGGCTTCCCCTCGGGAGGGTCCGGCAGCGGGGCGATTTTCTGGGCCTTGGTGGTCATGGCTGGCCTCACGGATTGGGAGGGTCTGTTTGCAGGATTCTAGCGTGTGGCGGTGGCGGGCGTAAACGGGCTGTCGCCGGGTTCGGGGCCTGGGTATGAGGAGGAAGTTGGTGTCGATGACGACACGGAGCGTCACTGAACGAGCAGCGCCTCGAACATTGGGTCTTGGGGAGACACCTTTGCTTGGTATTCGGCCAGCGCTTGGTCGAAAGGTATGGGGTCGGATGGAGTGAGCACTACGCCTTCGGTCGAGCGTCGGACGACCATGAAGTCGTTGCCGATCAGGCTGGGCGCCACCTGGTGTGGGACAGTGAACTCGGTGCCGGTCCTCTGGTGGGGGGAGCGGATGTGGCTACAGACCAGGTCAATGACGAGTTCATCGAAAGTGATGCGTCGTTCGGCTGTCAATGTTTCTGCCAATGTCCTTGCCCACGGGGGGAGCTGTGACAGGTCGAAACTTGAAGCCATGAGACGGGCCTCTCTTGGTGGATGGTTGGCATATTATACATTTCGGGTTGGCGGTTGGACAGGTGCGGTCGCCTGTTCATGAACTACTCCATCTGCGCCAGGTTGGTAGCGAGGTTTAAGGCGAACCAGCCGTCCCCGGTCCGGGACGTCTGTTATGTCCCTGCCGGCCTCCTTTCGGCAGGGGCGCATCTTTTTCGTGGTCAGTTGGATCTGCCAGTGCCTTTGGTCATTGTACGTTGGCCTCTTGCGTTCAGGGGAGATCCCATTGAATGGAGAGAGGCCCGGCGTCTGCCGGGCCTCGTGTTAGTGTGTCGGTTCTTCTTCGCCGGTTGGTCCAGCTTGCCGGTGTTTGCCCTGCTATCTTCTCAGTGTTCACGGTGATCCAGGAGTGGGAGTCGCCCTATATGGTCTCTTATCCATCAGGTCGTGCCGTAGCGCCAGAAGACTGCGATTATGCGGGCCGTCCTGTCGGGCCGGCCTTCCCTGTGGGTGTGGCTCTGTTGGTGGCAGTCCTTGCGGTGCTTTTCAGCGCTGTCTTGTCGCTCGTGGTGGGCGTCATACCTATACTATGTTTCTGCCTCTGGCGTAATGCGAAGGCTATCTGCCCTTCCTGTGGTCATGAGCCTTTCTATGAACCGGGTGAACCGCGCACTATGTCCGTTGGGTGGACGGCGGAATCGGTGGTCCTGTGGGCGTTGGTTGCTACGTGCTGTCTAGTAGCTCTGGTTACGCTGCTGGTTATCGGATTCATCGTCAGTGCTGTCTTTGTCTGACTCCTTGCTCCTGGTGTACGGGATTCACTTTGTGCGATGCCCGGCGGAGGCCGGGCCTTGGTTCTGTCGGTGCCCTCTGGGCGGTCAGATGCCGGGGCGACCACCCCGGTGATTTTGTGGTGGTCCAGTCTCCGTTCATGCAGCTCGTCTGGCGGAACGCTGGGCTGCGCCGGTGTTAGTCGAACGGCCGTTGGACCCCTTCTCCCCAGCATTCTACGACTCCGCCGGTTGTCACTCCGCACGTGCTGAAGCCATCGGCTTCTATCATTGCGAATGACTCGAATGGAGGAGAGGACTGGCCCTTCGAGTTGCTCCCCCAGCATTCCACAGAGCCGTCCGCCTTGAGGCCGCAGCTGTGGTTATTTCCGCTGGTCACCGAGACGAAGGAACCTTCAGGCGGGGTGCTTTCCCCTGACTTATCGCTTCCCCAGCACACTACCGAGCCGTCGGTCTTGACGCCGCAGGTGTTAGTGAGTCCCGCGCTGATCGAAATAAATGACCCCTCCGGGGATCTGGCATAAGAGCCCCGCTGTCCCCAGCACCTCGAAGTGCTGTCTTCCTGCTTTATGCCGCAGGTATGGCGGCCGCCGGCGCTGATGGATTTGAACTTCGTGCCGGGAGTATTTTCAATGTTCTCCCTTCTGCCCCAGCATACGGCTGTTCCGTCGGCTTTGAGTCCGCAGGCATGGCTGTCCCCTGTGGTCACCGACACGAAGGCGCCCCTTGGGGCGCGGGCCCGTCCCTGGTCGTTCTTTCCCCAGCACATGATGGTTTCGTCTGTCTGCACCGCGCAGCCATACCACCTCTCTGTGTCCATCGAGATGTACGCGCCGCCGCGCACCGGCGCGTAGCCGACGAAGGTCACGCATTCCAGGGTGTTGTCCGCCCTGAGGCCGCAGGTTGGGTCGTTTCCGCCTGGGCTTGCGGATATGAAGGGAGCTGGCGGTTTGGGGGTTGGAGTGCGGGTCGGGGTGGCCGGGGGTTCGGCCGTCGGAGTGGGTTGCACGATGGCCTGAACGTCGGGAGTTGCGGCCTCAGACCTTGTTACCGTTCCCATGGCTGGCGTTTCTGCGGAGGCCTGACTGTTGGACTGTGTCGGCGCAGCGCTTCCCTCTGATTCCGTTCTCGTGGGGGGAGTGGTTGGTTCCGGGAGGGCGGTTTCGGCCTGGTCGGAACCGCAGGCTGCGGCGAGCAGCAGCAAGGTGGCTGTCAGCAGGACGGCTATGAGTGTGATAGACCGTGGGGTCCCGGCGGTGTTGGTGTGTAGCAGATGCCTCAAACGGGAACCTCCTCACGGGTTCAGGATAGGCAATCTGCTACAACCGCGAATCCACACGCGAACGCCGCGAGGAGGCATGCGTTACCTAGCCTGTAAGCGTTCGCGCGCTGTGGACCGCAGTCGGCGAGCGAGGGGGATTCCCGGTTGTAGCGGTATGAGGCTACCTGCCCGGCACACCCGCCGTCAAGCGGGTGCTGTCATTGAATCCCTCTTTCGCTGGTGGGCGGCGCTCGCTTTTCCGGATAGGCGGGTCTTCCTGTAATTTCTACGCTCTTCGACGCCTTTGCGGATTCCGTCGCAGCGTTTAGGGAGGTGCCTATGTCACCGCGGTGCTGATAATCGGGAGTGTGGGTTCGCTGCCTCGGCGCTCTTGCTGGGCAGGAGGCTCCTTGCTACGGGAAGGTGTTGCGAGGTTCAGGCTCGTCTCCTTCCAGTTCGGTAAGGGCGTCTCTGAGCAGTTGGGTTGCATTGTGTATGCTGGCCAGCGACGCTGTTCTGGCGGTGAGGGCAACCTCCTCGATGCTGGTGGCGAACCGCTCGTAGGTGGTGAACCGGAATGAGCAGGCGCGGCACTTGCGCCTTCTCTTGGCGGTGTGGTGGAAAGAGGTCCCGTCCGTCAGAGATTTGATAGTTGAGGTGTAGGTTACCGAGGTATCGCTCCCGCATTTGAGGCAGCTGAGCATCTGGGGCCTCCGGTCGCTCGTCTGCGTCATGATTGTAGGCATGGCCGGCAGGGCTTGGAAGCGTTACCGGGCGGTTCCTGGTGGAAGTTCCTGGCTTACTGCGTCGTTTCACCGCGATCTTCCGGGTGATTCCAGTCGGCCTTGCCGCCGGGAGTCCCCTGCCGTTGGGTGATGTCTTTGGCTTGTCGGAGGGCGCTGCCGGTCAGCTCGTCGGCTTCCTGCCAGGATGGGGCGCCGTAGGCGAAGTAAGCCATGGAGCCGTCGACGAACTGGTAGAGGTTGGCGGGCAGGCCGCCGGTGTGTTCCAGCAGATCGGTCACGTTTCTGGAGACGCGGCGCGCTTCCTGGTACAGGACCCTGACTCCCTTCCTGGCTTCTTCCCAGTGTCGGCAGTTGTGGTCGTCGGGATCCCTGCGGCAGCGGGCGCAGTTGCGTATCTCGTCGAAGTCGTACTGGACCGGTACGGTGTAGAGGTGGGCTAGGGACCTGGGCCCGGTTCTCTTGTAGCGTTCCAGCCGGAGGTGCAGCGGGCGGTAGCCTGAATTATCCTGGCACTGTGGGCAGAGGGTGGCTTGCTCCCGTGCAGCCCGGAGTTCCTGCAGGTCGTATGTGTCGATGTCGGCTTCGGTTCCGGGTTGTCCGTCGCAGAGCCTGCCGGTGCGGAATCTGCTGACGACACGGTGGCGGATTGGGGTGAACTGGATCAAGTGGACCGGTCATTCCTCAGGTCGTGCTCTACGGGTGATTGCGCGGCTTTAGAAGTCCTCTGTGGTGCCCTCTTGCGTTTCCGAGGATTCCATCCGGTCCGGGCAGTCGGCTGCGGTGATGTCGCAGAAGCGGCGCTCCGCCGGCGTGGGGGTCCGGTTGGCCGGCGTCTCCGATGCCAGCCTTCTGACCAGGGCGCGGAGGCTCTGGACGAAAGTCTGGTCGACTGCGCCGGCCGGCACTTCCACATCGCCATCCGGATAGGCCACCTGCCCGGCGAACTGGAATCCGCGTTTCCGGGCCATTGCCTTCAGCAGGGGGTACATGTATAGGGCGACCTGGATGTCGTCGGCCGCCCTGGGTTTCCCGGTCTTGGCGTCGATTATCACTGCGGAGCTGTCCTTGATGGCGACCATGTCGGGCTTCCCGGCGATGACGGCGGCGTTGCCCCGGAGGGTGAAGGAGTTCCGGCCCTCGGTGTAGACGGCGTAGCCGTGGGCTTCCCAACGGCCCGTCGCGCGTTTGAGGAGGGCAGCTGCTTGGCGGGCCGGTTCGGGGGTTTTCAACACTTGGTTCCTGATCATTGCCGGGATCGTGGTGCTCTGCTCCGCGGCCATGATTTCCAGTTGCCGGTGGGTTTCCTCGTCGACGCTGACGCTGACGTCCTTCATGTTGGCCCCACTGGTTCACTTTCGTTACTGATGTTCTCGCTGGGGTTTACCTGTCGGCTGTCCCTTGTGGCAACTTCGCTTGGTTCGTGGTATTCCCGGCGTGTGTTGATGAGGCTGTCTGCTGATACCTGCGCGTTGTGCTTGCCGGGGAGGTAAGGCAAGAGGAACTTGGACTTGAATCTGGCGGCATAGGTTCTGGTCCTCGACGACGGCGTCAAGAAGATGGTCGAAATGCGACAGGCCCAGTGGTTCAGCCTGTTTGTTGTGTAGCAAAGTCTTTTTGCCCCTGAATTAGCATTTGTTGTGCAAAGCTGGACCGTCTGCTCATGGGAATCACCGGGGTGAGCCGGGTCTTCTGGCTTCGGGCATTTGCGGCAGCGGGTCGGCATCAACGGATCTACCGCGAGAATAACTGTGTTACCGCCCTGGGCCGACGATTCCCGTTATGAGCGCGGCCGGATCCGGTCCCGTCGGGAGTTGTGAAGGTCATGGCTATTCTTGTGCCAGGGTGCGTATGCCCGGCTATTGGCCTTTGAGCCCGCCTTCCAGTTCCCTCACCCTAGCCTCGGCCCCAGCCCGGCTTCCGGTTCCTCGTCGCGGTCCACCTCGGCGGAGGTGTGGGCCTCCCGTTCCTGCGCGAAGGTGGCGATTGGAGCGTTCGACTCGAGGCCGATCCAGTTCAGCCGCCCTTGGTGCCATTCCAGGTTCAGGTCAAGCGCGGCGCTATGGCCTCGCAGCCGGCCGTCTGCAGTTCGTCTGTGGCGATGGGCTGGTACACGTCGCGGTCTAGCCGGTCTCCGGCCAGCCCGGGGTTGCGCCGGTGCGCTTCTCGTCGTAGCGCCAGTATTCGGCGACTCCCAGGGCGGTGTAGTCGTCGCGCTTGGTCGTCCGGCCGAGGGTTCTCGTCTTGTCCGAGGCGACCTCCGGGATAAAGTCAGGGGCCTTGCCCTGTTCGGAGACGATGTAGGCGTTGCTCTCCTTGAGGGGCTGCGGGTTGGCGTCGAAGGCGATGAGCAGGTCGGGATAGACGATGCCCCTCATGTCCAGGGTGGGAACCGCGCTAAATTAGCGCTCGGCGTCGAGGACGGTGTTGGGGTGCCCCGAGAAGTGGAGGCCGATGAGATAGGAGCTGCCGTTCAGGTGGATGGCCTTGGCGGTGGTCATGTCGTCGGGGGTCCTCTCCGGGATGTAGGGGAAGCGGGCCTTCATCTTGACCCATGTCCTGGCGTCTTCGGCGGTCATGCCTTCACTCTCGCGAGAAGGATACAGGTATCATGGCCATCTGATGCGGTCTTCGCTATGGCGTGCTGTCAGTCGAATACTGGCCGTTTCACCTGGCCG
Source organism: Dehalococcoidia bacterium (assembly GCA_965204805.1). GTDB lineage: Bacteria > Chloroflexota > Dehalococcoidia > Lucifugimonadales > UBA3495 > VXOI01. The sequence continues at coordinate 4,444,226 of OZ242013.1, read as the reverse complement.
GTTAGACCATTGCCAGGAGTTCCAGAGCGCCCGGGGTGGTATACCTGGTGTGAGTTCGCAGTTCCCGCACCAGGAGGTGTCCGTGGTAGAAGTGCTGGTACAGATGGTCGCCGGAACCGATATGGCTGGGCCATCTGTTACCGCCCAAGGGGTCGTCCATTTGCTGGGTGACCCTCGTGGGGCAGATTGTGTTGTCTTCCGAGCTTGATACCATGGTCCTTTGCTCAGAATCCTACGACCACGTCCTTGTTTGTCACTTGCCGGTTTAGAGCATGCCACATACCTGCACTCAGGCTGGCTCAGGATCCGGGCAGCAGGTCGCCCTTAGGGCGGGAATCCTTGGTTATGTCCAGCACTTCTCGGCAGTATTTTTCGGCAGCCTGAATGGTGAGAGCGCGCCGGCGTCGTTGGCCGGACAGCCGGCTCGTCAGGTCGGGGGCCGTTTCCGCCGCGGGGACGTCCTGCTCGGCAGACAGGGCGGCCAGGCACGAAGCTGTATTCGCAGGACCCAGGTTTTGCTCTTCATCTGCTGGGCGCCATATTGTGGGGTAAGTCCTTCAGAAATTCCACGCCCGACCTGTTCTTGCAGGTTACGCAGATAATCTTGTGAGGCTGCTTCCATTTGACCCATTCGCTGGCGAAATCGGCAGTGATGGTCATATCGGAGGCCATCGGCCTGCCGCAGAAGGGCATTGCCACCTCGTATCCGCCCAGGGTGGCCCGTTGGCTATCGTTGGGAACGATGTGAATCTTTGCTACCTTTTGCACCGCGGTCATTTCACACCTCATGCTGTTGCCTTCTGTGGTTCTCCCACGGGGTTGCGAAGCGGGCTTTGCCCTGCTTCAAGGTCAGGTGCAAGGGATATGGCTGGCGCTACGATCCAAGGTTTCAGCAGCCAGTGTCGGCAGTTGTTATCGGCCGGTTGGATTGGAGACCCGCATGCCGGGGAAGAAGATGGAGCGCCTGTAACGAAACCGCCACCTGCGCTCTCCTGCTCTATCTGGATCGGGTCGGATTGGGACGGCAGTGCGCTGAGACACTACCTCGTTTCTTCATGGATCCGGGGCGGAACCCAAGGGTTTCCTGACCCTTCAGCCAGCTGTCTGTTCATTCGGCCCGATATTTGTCCGGTTTGGGTAAGTCGAGGATTGTTGGCCGGGAAACGAAACGTTCGGCGAGTTCGGAGGTCTGTGCCTGGCCCATCCGGCGTGACCCGGACTCTTCTTCCATAAACGTCATTTGCTCTCCGATTTCTGATGGGTTTTCGAGGGCGTTTGTGTCCAGTGCCTGGTGATATGGCCTCATTCAAACTTGGCGGTTTCGCTCCATGGAACCCTGTGTTCACGATCTCAGGGTGAAGTAGGAAATGGAAGGGCCGTGGCCTTGCGGGAGGCGGCCCCGAGACTCCTGGCCTGCCTGTTGTGAAATACGGAGAATATTGCTGTCAGGGACTCCGGGTGAGTTTCGCAGAGGTATCCGGGGTGTAAGGCAGGTGATTGCGGCTGCCCTGGATTCGCAGGACGGCTGGGGCTGGTACCTGGTCCAGGTCGGTCTCCAATTGGTCAGAATCGTTGAGGGCAGCCGGAAGGCACTCCACCCACCAGTAGTCGTCGATCATGTGGTTCACGCGGACGTCCAGCCATCCGGCCTGGTTCGGCAGTGCCCACCAGAGGTCCGGCTCGGTTGTCGAGCCGTGCTCGAGTTTGCTGGTCATTAGGTCAATGAGGTCGGCTTCGAGAGATGGCCAGTCGACCCATCCCTGCTTCTGAGGGGCGTGAAGGTAGTGCTCCTCGCCGGGCATTTCGAGTTCGATGAAACTGAGATGCTGTATGGCGATTCCCTCGAGCTCCTTGAGCATTGATGCCGGCAGGGTCACGGTATCGTTCTTCGTTGGCCGGCTCCGGCACGAAGTGGTGTCCATTTCCATTCCTCTCTCCTTGCTGAAACGCAGTGTATAAGTCCCTTGGTCCAGCCACGTCAGGAAGTTGTCCACGCGACTTGGAAGCGCGGTGTTGCGATTAAATTCAGGCCCGGTGCGGCTGCGAATCTGAGTAGGTCGTCCCGGCTGACACTTCAGGGGGACAGGGCATCCTGGTGGCCGGGGATGGAGCAGCCGCCAGTAGTGGACGCGGTATTACCCAGATGTATCCGGTTCCGGGGGTGGTTTGGTATCACCTTCAAGCTGCGGCGGTGCCTTTCCCGAGAGCTGTCATCATCCGGGTGCAGGACAACGAGACGAGGGAGGTTTTCTGCGACGACAGCGTTGGAGTTTTTTCGCCGACAGTGGAGTAGCTGGGGGGTCTGGTCATCCGGGCCGGTTGCAGGCTTCCTGAGAAGGTGGTGGCGTCTGCGGTCGTGGCGTCTGGAGAAACCGCGGGTATGGGTGGGGTCAGCTTCGGCGCTTCTGCGGCTTTTGGAGGACCGGCCATTTGGCTGGCAAGGGAGGTGAAAGGAGGCGTTGAAGTGCTTAGGGTCGCGGGAGCTTGTGGAGGGGAAACGGCTGACGGAGGAGTGGTGCGACGGCGCCGCTGGCATTGTCGCAGGTTGGGGAGAGACAAAGGGCGTGAGGAGACAAGCGTGTCGCAGAGGACGACATTCCATCGTGGGTACCCCCTCGCAGCGAAAGGCTGGGCGATTGCTGAGGCCGCCTCAACCCCCGATTGAGCGGCAAGGGGGCATGTGTATGCCCAGGTCCTAGTCTCGCTCAATCTGCAAGGGTTTCCGGGTGTAAGGGTATAGAGACAGCCTCAGCAACTGGGATTCTACCGGAACAGCGCTGGTCTTGCCAGTGGCTGTGGGGCTGTGGATTACGGAGTTTTCGGCGTTGCCGGGTATGAGGCGGTGCCAGTGCGAGGTTCTGGGCGTGATATTTCCCATACCGCGATCGGGCAGCTTTTGTCTTGCCGCTTCGCCGAGTAGCCGGAACCACCTTGAGCCGGGGTGGAAGACCGGGAGTCATGGCGTACTAGCTGGAATGATGGCGCTCGGGCTGTCGGGTTTCTCAGCGTCCCTTCAAGGTGGACATTGGATTGTCCGGGGAACGGGCGGTGACGGTGGTCCGTGGCCGCCTGATTGCCATGAGCGGAGCGGAGAACGAGGGTGAAGTCTGGCGGTTCAGTGCCGGCTCGTGCGTGTACCGCCACGGGTAGCCTTGGGAGAGGAGGGGCGCGGTTTTTCCGGAACTGTAGTGGGGCGGCCCCGGCGTTCCCAGTGCCAGCTGCACGTTGTGGGCTGCTCTGTCGAGGGGGTGCCTTGGTGCCGGAACGGGGGGCAGTGGCATGAGTGCTTGGCCGTGGCTGAAAATGGCAGCAATCCTGTAGGGCTGCCGGGTTGTGCGGTTTGGGAGCCTGTTGGTGCTGGCTACCGCTGATATGCGGGGGTTGTGGTCTGAGGCTTGGATGATTGGGTCTGCCAGGCTGCCGCTATCAGGTCTTGGAATTCTGCGGTTTGAGCAGAGGACTTTGAAGTCCAGCCTCGTGGCTTTGCGAGGAGAGTCACGGTACATGGATGTACTGGGAGGGTACTGCTGGGTTTCCAGGATGGGCCAGTCCTTTGGGCCTTATGTCGTCTTTAGGGTGAGGGTGGCCGATGGCGGGGTAGGCGCCGCGGCGCCTGGGTCAATCTGTCATGGGATAGGCATGGGACAGATTTCAGCTTTGGGACCGGGACTTTTTGTCGAAGTGGACTGCTGTGGGAGAGGGCGCCTTGGGTATGGGGTTGAAGCTGCCAGTTGGCCGGGAAGCGGCTGGAGTCGGCCTTTGGTGCATGCAGGTGTTGCGCTGTTTGGCGACCTTCAGGTTTTCCGATGAGGCGTCATATGGTTTCCAGGGGAGCTTCAAGAGTCTTTGAAAGAGTTTCAAATCCGCCAAAACTCGTTCTTTTTTCAGCTTGGAGACGTGTCCGGTGGTGGTCTACAATTCTTGCAGACCCGTCGGGAGACCATTGTTTTCCACCAAGGAACTGGTGGGCAGGGTTGTTCTGTCGGACATCTCATCAATAGGGGAGTGCTGCCGAGGACATCATAGAAATAGGGCACTGGATAACAGTTTCCCAACCTTCCAGTGCCCGTCCCACAAACAACCTGGGCTAGAAGCCCTCCCGGAGTCTTGGTGTCCCCGGCAGCCGGCGGACCGGCGGGTTCTCTGTGCGATCCATTCTGACAGTCGGTTTGCAGAAGGTCAATTTCTTTTGGGGGGAGTTTCAATGAATTCGGCGAATTCTGATGGCATTAAGGATATACGGAGCGGATTGCGACAGAGGATTGAGAATGGAGAGGAATGGTTAGTGAATGCCAAGAAGGTTGAGGATTGGCTGGCGCAGTCCGATGAGACCGGGCTTTGGAATGCCTTGGGAAATTACCAATTTTCGAACCTCGGTAACGATGGCGGACTCGGTATTTCCTTGGGCAGTATAGAGCTCACGCTGAGCCTGCTGGGTGAGCTCAGGTCCTGCTCAGATTATCTGAATGCTGGCATGGTGATAGCCCGGGCAAACGGGGGCGTTGTGAATCCTGATCAGGGTGTTGACCTCATCCAGTGGATGCCTTGGTGCAAGGCTAGTAATCGCCGTAGTCTGCGGAAGAACCTTGTCCATCGTCTGAAAAGTAGTGGGTTCTTTGAAGAGGTCGATGGAGGGGACCTGGTTCTGAGGGAAGTTGCTTCTCGCTATCAGTCTGTCGACGAAGGCTCAGAGCTGTCGACTGGTCAAGCCGAAGTGGACCTGGGTGGTGACCTGCCGGAGGTGGAGGTTGTGGCAGTGAACGGGGTGGGATCCGAGCATACTGAGGAAGGGTAGAAAAGCGAGCGCCTGGTGCCAGGCTAGCGCAGTTTCTGCCGCCCGCTTCAGGGACGATTGGTAGTACCAAGCTTAAAGTGAGGAGGTACGTCTATGGCTCTTGAACGCTGTCGGGGAGGCCCGCATACGAGAGAAGACCGAGGACGGATTGCAGTCACAGCCTCGGCCTCCAGACCGCCCCGGAACCCGTCCGAGCTGGCCTTTGCCTATGCTAATCCAAGCGCGGGCTCGAATCAACATTATGTCCATCATTTAAGCCCGGATTTGTCCGGGGAACAGGCTTTGGTTTTCCGGTTTTCCGGCGGTTCTTCGGTCTCTGAAGAGCTGGGGAAAGTGTCAATTGGGGGGCAGGAAGAGGAGGTGCGGGCGGACTGTCACGGTTTGGTGTCTCTTCGTGGCGGGAGTTCTGTTCTCGAGGGAAACTGGGCGTTGGACTGGGGCCGTCACTGCTTACGGTTTGGGGCAGGGCTGGGATGGGAGGAGCGTCTTGGGGCTCCATTGTCGCTGCTGCCCGGTTTGGGTCGCCCGGTTTCAGCCGGCGGAGATGGCAGTGTTGCCGCTGGCGGGGTTCCCGGGGTAGGGTTCGGAGAGGGTGGGGTGTTGTGTGGTGGTTCCTTCTCGGCATTGCCGGAGACGGGAGGCTTCTCTGAGGAGACAATCGCTCCGGTGATGGAGGTGTCTTGTTTTGCAGGCGTTGCGCCGTTGGGCGCAACGCCTGATTTCTTTGGTCAATACAAACTTGAGATGAGGAGGCGCATGAAGATGGAAGAGATGAATATCCTGATTTTTGACTGGGCCTTGTACGCCCGGGTCAGCGATTCCGGTGGTGGAGAGGGTACTCCTCTTGTCACTCAAGCTGAGGAAATCGTGAAGCGGACTGAGGAGCTTGGCCTGTTTCCCGAGCCGAAGTTTTGCTTCATCGAAGAGTGGAATGGATTTGAGTTGGACCGGCCGCAGTTGATCGAACTGAGGCGGAAGGTGGAGGCAGGGGAGGTGCGCGTTGTAGTAGCGCATTCCCCGGAGGTGTTGGCCGAGCGGCCGCTGGACCGGCTGAAGCTGGGACTCGAGCTTGATGAAGCGGGCGCCCGGCTGCGTTTTGTACGTGGCCCGTTGCGCGGCGTGCCTTGTACAGGGATGGACCTATGTTTCCCAGATTGCGCTGTGTTCTTCGGTTATGACCGTGACCCGGCGTCGAAGGAATGGGTGGCGAATGAGGAGGAGGCGGCGTTAGTAGGATTTCTCTTCCAGCGTGCTGCCGAGGGTTGGACTCCTCGCCGTCTCGCAAAGTTGCTCAATGACGCGGGTTGCCTCACCAAACGGGGCTTCCGCTGGACTGGTGCGGGAATCGCAGGGCTCTTGGCGAATCCTGGCTATGTGGGGGTCCAGTACTACGGAGGAACACGGGAGGGGGATAGCGCGTCAGGTCCTGCGCCTCAGGCGATTCGGATAGAGGGGTTGAGTTCCCCGATCATCACTAACGAGCTGTTCGACTCGGTGCAGGCCCGGGTCAAGGAGCGGAAGGCCAAGCCGAGGATCTCGCCTGCCGGTTTCCTCCTGAGCGGCCTGGCACGGTGCCTTGACTGCGGGGCTCCGATGACCGGCTACGGCCATCGCTGGGGGTGGCGGTACTACCTGTGCAGCAGAACTGTTCCGACTGCGTCTGGTCCGGCCTCCTGCAACGCGAGAATTGTTTGCGCCGACTGGCTGGAGGAAACCGTTTGGTCGAAGTTTTCCGCGGCGGTTAGCGAGCCAAACCTGCTGAAGGCTGGTTTACGCCTTTTTGTCCAGGACAACGAGGGGGCCATGTGGGCCAAGATCGCCGAGAAGAAGGAGAAGATAGGCGGGCTGCTTGAGCTCTGGAAGAGAGCCGGGGTTGAATTGGGGTTGGTATCAGGCTTCCCGGCGGGCTTGAAGCGTTCTGGCAATGATATGGAGTGTTTGCTGCTGTTCTTGGAGGAACAGCAGCTGTCCGGGGAGGATCCCGAACAGATTTGGGGAGGCATCTTGGAGTTAAGCGAGGCCATCTCAGTATGCCTGTCAGGCTTGACTGGGGGCGGCAAGTGGGCGGTGCTACGCGCGTTCGGCGTCAAGATTGAGGCGAACAGGGAGGATGTTATCGTCAACCTCAATTTGGATCCTGGGCCTTAAGGCTGTCGAGGGACGCTGGGAGTGGGTGCACCTTAGGCGATGGTGGTCCTGCGGGCGATGGAATTTTTGCGGGATCACCATTCCGCACCGGGAAGCGGACCCCCGGGGAGGAAACGGCGCTGGTCGCGGGCTTAACTTGCAGGAGCGAAGGTGCCTTAGAGTTGGCGGCTGCCGGTCCTATCGGGACCCGGGTGCCAAGCGGCGTAGCAGGGGTCGAGGGTTAGGCGAGGAGCCATCGCCCTCGGCCGGGTGTCCGGCTACGGAATAGAACCAAAACTCTTAATTTCAGGAGGTTTCAGATGGATGCGCCACATGGGCGGGAGCGCCCTGAGAAGACAGGTCGTGGAAGGAATGGGGGCCGAGTGCGTGTTGAAGCTGGCAGCTCGGCCCCACGACCCAGCCGGAGCGGATCCGACCCGGTCCTTTCACATTCTACCAAAATCGCCGACTCAACTGAGAACCTTGGCCCTGCCGGTAACTCGGAATTTTCTTCGGAGGCCGGGTGCGGCCCGTCCGTCATTGCGGCGTCTCGGGACGGGTCACGCGTCGTCTGGAGACTTCAGTCTACGGAGGAACGGCGGACACCGCGGGTTGTGGAGGCAATCGGGCGTGCCGACGGCGGAGCGAGGAAGCGTTTCTTGGAACGTCTGCTCTCTGATGACGACGGCCTGACAGGTGTCAGGGAGCTGGCGGTGAAGCCGGTCCCGAGCGACGGCGGCCAAGCTGCCCTTCGATATGGAGGGGAAGGAGAGGTTGTGCTGGTCTAGTGGTTTCTAGAGGGTGTTGCGCCATTGGCGCAGCGCCCTCTTCTGCCAATTGGCGGACCGAATCACCAAATTAGAGGAGGATCTATGAACGCGGGAGTCTATTCGAGGGTAGCCACCACGGGTGAGGAGGAGGGAATGTTTCTGGAACGGCAGGAGGAGGCGTCTGTGGCGATGGCCCTGAGCCAAGGCTACGAAGTGCCGGATGAGTTCCGGTATCGGGAGGTCGCGAGTGGGATTGGCTTGCGCCGGCGTCAGTTGGACAAACTACGCGCGGCGGCGGCACGTGGTGAGATTCAGGCTATTTTCGTTTTCGAGCGCAACCGGCTGAGCCGGAACCCTCTTGAGCTTTTCCTCATCCTGGATGAGTTGCGGGAAGCGAGGGTTAATGTTCAGTTCTTGGGGGAGATAACCCCAGCTGATCCCGCCTAGCGTTGTTTGAGGGTGTGGTGCTGGCTCTTGATGTTGGCGCTGCGCCCTCTTCTCACCATTGGCAGTCTGAATCGGGAGATGGATGGAGGATCTATGAAAGCTGGAGTCTATTCGAGGGTAAGCACTCCGGGCCAGGAGGATGGAACGTCTCTGGAACTGCAGGAGAAGGCTTCTGTGGCGATGGCCCTGAGCCAGGGCTACGAGGTGCCGGAGGAGTTCCGGTGGCGGGAGGTGTGGAGCGGGGCCGACTTGTACCGGCCGGTCTTTGACCAAGTGCGGGCCGCCGCTGCGCGCGGTGATATAGGCGCTCTTTTCTTTTACTATCACAACCGGCTGGGCCGGGATCCTCTCCACAATTCGATGGCTTACGCGGAGTTGCGGTCAACGGGCGTTGACGTGCAGTTCGTGGAGGGGAATATGGAGGATACCCCCGAGGGGCGGTTGCTGCTGTATGTGCAGGGCTATGCCAGTCAGCAGGAACGTCGGCTATTTGCCCAGCGGTCCATGGACAACAAGGCGGCGATTGCCAAGTCGGGGCGTCTCCCGGTGGGCTGCGGGGCGGGACTCTTTGGTTATGACTACCTGCGCGAGACCAAGGAGCGGGTCGTCAACGAGTCGGAAGCTGCGGTGGTGCGGCTTGCTTTCGCTTTGGCCTTGGGCGGGATGAATGACTTTCAGATCGCGCAGAAATTGAATCAGATGGGATTTCGGACGAAGCGAGGCGCGAAGTGGGAACACCGGACGGTGAGCCGGATGCTTGCCAACGAGTCCTACGTAGGCGTGGACTACTACGGGCGGCATCGCTGGCGCCGGTTGGAGGGGAATCGCCGCGAGGTGACCCCGCGGCCGGAGGAGGAGGTGATACGGATTGAGGGATTCACACCGCCGATAATCAGCCGGGCTGTGTTTGACGGTGTGCAGGAGCGGAAATGTGAGCCTCGTCCCAGGGCTACGGCCTCCAAGAAGGCGTACCTTCTGACCAGTTTCAGCCGGTGCATGTCGTGCGGGAAGCCGATTGTGGGGGCCTGCTTGAACCGCAAGTGGAGGTATTACCGGTGCCGGGCGACGGCGCCGACGGCGTCTCAGCCTGCCACCTGCAATGAGCGGTACATCCCGGCCGACGAGTTGGAGGAAGCGGTGTGGGATCTTGTTAGCGAAGTTGTCTGCGACCCTTCGGTCATCGTTTCTGAACTCCAGAGCCGCTTTGAGAGTGGGAGCGGTAATACTGCTGATGAGAAGGCCAGGTTGGTGCGTGAAGTTCAGGAACTGGGGCGGGAACAGGCCAGGCTGCTTGGGCTGCGTCAGAAGGACAAGGAGGGTCTGATCGACGAGGAAATCCTGCTGAGCCAGCTTGCTCCTGTGAAGGCGCTTTCTGACGAAAAGCGGCGGGCTTTGGCTGAGCTGGAGGAGCAGGAGCGGGGAAGGGATGATGCGGCGTTGATCGAACGCCGCATAGTTGGGGTGTGTGAGAAGGTGTCCTCCAAACTGGAGACGCTTGACTTTGATGGCAAGCGTGAACTCCTGGGGGCCTTCCGGGTAAAGGTTCACGCGACCCGCGATGAGTTCCGTGTGGTACTGGAGGTGAGTCCAAAAGTTACTACCATTGGACAAACATTGGCATGTCTTTGTGTGCCAAGTGTAGTCGTCGTACAGGCGGTAACCACTAGCGGCCTTCTGGAGGTTGGTCTACCATTAACCTACTCCCGTCGTACCCTGTCAATAAAGGAACGAGTTACGCAGAGAAGGGAGGTGACCGAATGCGGGACGAACTGACGAAATCCGCTGACGGGAATCATGAGACAAACTCCGAGGCGGAACAGTTGCTCTCGACCTTAATCGGGATGAAAGAGCATCTGGATCGGTACATCAAGCTGCTCTCAATCGCGGCCGACGGGCGGTACTTTGATGCAGTGCAATCGATTCAAAGGACCGGGAATCCTACTGAAAGTTTACTTGATTCATTAGTTGCTGCCAGAACGGAAGTCGAGGCTTTTCCCCTCGAAACGAGTTTGCGAGGGTCTGTACAAGAATGTCGGTTGTACTACCGCGAAATCCTTGAGCGTCAGCTAGACAGGAAGGGCCTCGGCCGGAGCGGGCAGTGGCCCAGTTATGTCATTGAGGACGTTATCCGACTCCAAGTCAACCTCGAACGAGATGACGCCCTGATTGATGGAAAGAAAGTCGGCACAATTGAACCAGTTCGCGTCGTTGATCGCATTAGAGCTAGACTAGACGAACTGTTCGACGAATCCTTTGAAGCTCCAGTCTTCCTGGATACCCTACGGCTTGCTCATGGAGAGATTGCTCACGACCAGAGTCTCTCCATAGGAGAATACGTGGACATTCGTAAGATCTATGGAAAAATCCGTTCCCAAATGGAAAAGGGTAGATACTCCGAGGCAAAGTTTGGGGCGGACCTATATCGCCTTGGGCTTGATGGCAGGCCCAAGACCTCGGACGGCCTGGTGTTAGAACTGAGCCCAGCGCAGAATGCGTCCGGAGGGTTGTATGTACCAGCACGAGGTGGCGGCAACTATATTGCCGCGTTGCGTTGCGTTTCGTAGGTGAGCAGTCAGATGATTAACCATTCCGGATCGGTGTCTGAACTAAACAGACCTACCGCAAGGGCAATTATCGACAGCCTGGCTGACGGTGTAGTGCCTCGGGTAGGAGCACAGCTATTCACCGCCGGACGAGAACGGTGGCTGAAAAGCGTTGAGGAAGACCTCGAAGACATAGCCGATAACGGGTCGGAAGACGGTAGATTACGCATCATCAATGGCCGCAATGGTGATGGCAAGACTCATTTGATGCACCTCGTCCGTCAACGAGCTTTAGACGCTAAGTTTGCCGTCAGCTATGTCGTAATTTCAGACATAGTTCCGCTTCACCGTTGGGACTTGGTGTACGGTGAAATTGTAAGGAGTTTGTCCACCAGCAGTCAGCCGGATTCTCCTGGCCTGAGATCGATTCTCAATCCACGTTCCCCCGATCCAGACGTAGCAGTGGACTTCGTGTCAAAAGCCATTTCAACGAGGTCCCTGAGAGGAGTTCATCCCAGTTTTGCCGAGGCGGTCTATCGATACTGTACTGAACAGACGGTGAATATCGACGCTGAGCAAGATATGCTCTTACTCGGATCTTGGCTTGAGGGACATGGCCAGCGTTTAACAGGATTGGGTGTGCCTGGCACTATCGACCGAACTAACGGGGCTGCTATGCTTCGCTCATTGGCGCTTACTCTCAGGCAGTTCGGTCTTCAGGGGCTTGTGATTTTGGTAGATGAGGTGGAAAGCGTTCTAAATCAGACGAGGCCGCGCCGGCGTGAATCCTACCAAACACTGAGACTACTCGTAGACCGCGAGAGTATGCCGACCAGTACGCTGATCGCTGCTTCTACGACTCCTCCTATGTACACCGACTTGCAACGTGGCATGTCGACGTATCCCGCGCTATGGAGTCGGGTCAGAACCGAATCCCACTCGGGTTTTGTCAACTACAATTCCACGTTCATTGACTTGACCCGCACTCCATTGAATGAATCCGACTATGTTGAGATTGCGAGGGCCATTCGCGCCATCCATGCACGCGCCCGCAACTGGGAGCCTTTACAAGAAATGATAGAACCCTTCATCGTTGGTGCCGCCGGAATTGCTGCCAGTGGTCGCCTAACTCTCGCCTATTCTGCCACTCGAGTATTTGTCAAACTGATAGCAAATACCCTTGACCTCATGCATCAGCATTCCGACTTCCGCCCTTCGGTTGAAGACCTGAGTCAACAGTTCGGCGCCATCGATCAAGTGCTATCCCAAGGCGACAATTCCTAGCCGCAACAAAGCAAGGACTAGAATTGACGAGTTACAAAGAGCCGGAAATCACGAGGTCGGAAGCACGCCGGTTCCTAAACACACTATTGGACGGCGTACCCCCTCACAGTCGTCTGACCAGTTGGCTAACTGTCGGACAGGAGAGGTTGCTGCGCATCCTCCATGACGACCTAAAGGCGGTTGCCAATGGGGAATCCCGCTGTTTGCTTCTCTTGGGCAATCCTGGCACAGGGAAGTCCCAACTGCTCATAACGCTTGATTATCTCGCAATGAGTAAGGGATTCGTATCAGCGTACTTTTCCCAAGACGTGCAAAGCAGGTTAGGATTCAACCGGCCTGACCAAATTTACCAGCGCATAATTGAGACAATGCGATTGCCGGAGAACCCTATAGGCAACGAAGACGCCTTGCAGACGGTCCTCGACAAATGGGTCGATCGATCACTGCCAAGCCTCCGGTCTACTAATAGGTCAATGGCAATCATATACAAGCTCTGCGAGGTAGGCTTGCTACCATCTGGAGTTGAGAAAGTCCATCGGAGGACGGGTTTAGCTCTCGTTGGTTATATTATGGCCACGGAACAGCAAAATCAGGACGCTAGGATGCAATTCCTAAATGTACTGAAAGGGCCAGGCATCACCAATACTCAGCTCATTCAGACTGCCAAAACAATCAACCTTAATCGACGCGGCTTCATGGGCTATACGCCTAATGCATATGATACCGACTACTACTTCCGACAACTAGGAACCATAATCTTCATCCTGAGGTCCGTCGGGTACGGCGGTATGACGGTGCTGTTCGATGAGGTAACTGCCATCGTCGACCTCGCATCTCGCAGTCGAGAGAAGGCGTACAAAGTGCTAGATTCCTTATTTGTGAACGAGAATGATTCTCAGGGCCTGTACACCGTCTTTGCCTACATGCCGCCGTTTATGACCCAACTACGTGCCGACCGACAACTCATTGGTCAGGAGCATCTTCAACGTTGGAACTATCTCTTTGACCAGCGAATGGCCGAATTGGCCCCCCTAGACAGGACTCATATGATGGAACTATTACAGCGCCTCTCTTATTTGCATGGTATAGCTAGGGAATGGCCTGCATCTGATTTTGTTGAGGAACCTTCACAAGCATTAATCAAGGGGCACATCGAGCATGGGTTTCCCACTCGAGACTTAGTCCGAAATGCCTTAAACATCTTCGACCTCCTCAGAGAAAAACTGCATTGACTTTCCTACGCGATGCCTCCCATCTCTATTTTCGTCTCTACCATTGATTTCCGATTTACTTGATCCTATGGTGGCCTTGAGTGAGCAATTTTATGAGTGAAAGCCGATGGACTAAGGTGGTGGCGCTGTGGATTCCACGACGATTCATAAGCTCTTCAGGGTGTGACTTAGACTCCTTCATAGCTGACGTTAATAAGAAGATCACGGAGCGGGGCTTTGTTTTATGGGATGATCAAGTACTGACTCGGCCGATTACTCAGGAGGAGCACATCGACCTCATCTTTGAAGGCGATGAACCTTACTTTGTTCCCCCTGGCCGTGAATGGGGACCGCTTCAACAAGAATATTTTGGCTTGACGAGCCCCTACCAAATGGCTGAGGACTCAGGAGAATATACTCATTCCCACATAATGACCATCGTAAGAGATCCCTATCTCGCTCCTACCGAGAGAATCGTTGCCGTCGTAGACGGGATAAGAGACAACTACCATTTTTACTGTACTTGCCATTCCGCGGACGTTGTGTTGACGACATTCAATAGGTTGGTATGCATGTCGTGCGGGGCTCTCCATGTGGCTTTTGAACGGCCAATCTCCGTTTCTTCCGGTCGTCTGCTGACTGCCGAAGAATGGGCGAACTTGTTTGATGAAGATGGCGGCGGATACGACGAAGAAATAAACCTGGGTACAGTCGACTTCCAGGACATCGAAAATGAGGCAGCGATCTGGACCACTGAGCAATGGGAGGATGCAAAACATCGGTTTAAATTTTTTGCCCGTTCGTCACCTGAGGAAATCCAGGAAGCGATTAGAGGAACGGAAGCAGACCCATCCATTTTTCTGGAAGCTGGATGGACTCCCGTACCTATGTCCCCGCCTCCAGCATTCCAGATTGCAGACAACTCAATAGACGTGGACCTCTTAGAAAACGCAGCACATGCCTTGCAAGAAGGGATAGCAGCCTATTTGGCCGCACGCAAGGATACCAGCAAATTGCTAGACGCGCTTCCGGACCTTTTTCGTAGTGTTGAGCTATTGCTCAAGGCGCGCTTACTAACGCTTAATCCGGGTGAACTCTCCCGACGACTAAGAAACTATCTCAAAACCCTGAGTTGCCATTGCCGGCGATACCAGATTAGGGCGCAGGCCAGTTGGATCAGGCCAATGTAGTTGGATGCCTTCTTGTCGTACCGGACCAGAATCGCCCGGCACTTGGATAGCCAGGCCAGGGTGCGTTCCACCACCCACCGGCGGGCCGGATGGCGTTTCACTCCTGTGGCGTCCAGCTTCTCCTCTCCTATCCGCCGAATGTGGCCCCGGTACCCGTGCGCCGCCACTGCCTCGTGGCCTGTTGGGTTGTCGTATCCCTTGTCCAGGCACAGATGCTGGGTCCCGGTTCCAGGACGCTCCACCACTATGCCATCCAAGGTCATGTCCAGCAGCTTGGTGTCGTGAACATTGGCTCCGGCCACCACCAGGCTCAATGGCCCTCCATCCCGGTCGACCAGGATACTCCGCTTGCTGCCCGCCTTGCCCCGGTCCGTGGGATTGCGGCCTATTGAATCCCCCCCAAACGGGCCTTGCCCATGGCGCAATCTGCGGCCTGCCACTCCCAGTCCACACCACCCAGTTCCTCGCACTCCGCGACCAACTCCGCCCAGATGCGCTCCAGCACGCCCAATTCCACCCAGCGCTGGAAAGTGCGGTGAATGGTGCTGTCGTCCCCCAGTTCCCGGGGCAGGCGGTTCCAGTGGCAGCCGGTGCGCATGCGGAATATGATGCCGTCCAGGATTCGCCTCGGATCAACCCGCTTCCGTCCCGTAGCCTTGGGAGGGTCCATCTCCAGAATCACCGGGTGAATCTGCTCCCACAAATCGTCTGGAACCTCCCAAATCGTTGCCAAAGTCTCCCTCTTTCCCCTCATCATCCACCGCCTCACCAAATTTTCCTTCATCCTAACCCAACCGGATTTTCCCTCTCCCCTTCGACCTCTCCTGTTTTGAGATAGTTTCTTAGTAACTATCTCAAAACAAGCCGGTCCAGCACATTTTCATGCTTGATTGCCTGAGGTTCTCGATTCCCGCTGTCAAGGGCGGGGAGATGGGCCTGTTGAAAAAGTCATCTTCGGTGGTAGCGGGGGCGGCGGGTCCGAGAGTCAGCACATTTTGTCATCCGATTCTGCCTGAGACGATACTTCGGCGGCATCAGGAAATTAGATATAGTAGCGTCTCTAATGCTCTCTGACTCCGGGGGTTCGGCGGCTGCCGGCATCGCCGGATCCGGTGGCCTGGCACCTCGGCTCAATGTGCGCACCAGCTTCAGCGCGTTGTGGGCCAGAGCCGCCATGTATCCCTCGCAGTCCACCTTCCACAACCCGCGCAACCGGGACTGGGCCCAGCCTAAACGGTCCAATGAAGCGAATGTCCCCTCGGCGATTGTCTGCCGCCGTTTTCTCTCCCGGCGGTACGCTGCGGTCTTTTTCAGTTCCTGTGCCTGAAGCAATAGAGGGTGATACATGCTGAGGGCCACATACCTTCGTTTCTGGTTGGGTGGCAAGCACCGGGCTTTGACGGGACAGGATTGGCAGTCCTTCTGGTGGGCCACGTACTGATAGGCGCGGTCCCGCCTTTGCAACGCGCCGCGGCGGAGCACCTTGCCTTGAGGACAAATCAAATGGTCTCCCCGGTAGATGAAGTCCCCCTTGGCGACCATGCTGCTCTCTTGGTTGGGGTGCATCGGTATGTAGGCTGTGATGCCCTTTCCCTCAAGGAGTTCTCTGAGCTGGCCGACGCTGTAGGACTTGTCGGCCGCCAGCGACATCGGGCTTAAGGGCAGCTTCTCCAGCAATTCCGGCAGAGCTTTCCATTCCCCTTCGGAGGCGTGAGTAACTCCCCTGGAGAGGATGAAACCGCCCAGGTCTACGATGATGTTCTCCTGGTAGTTCAAACCCGAGGGTTTACCTGATCTGGTAGTGCGCCACCGGGCGTCAGTATCGACGGGACTCAGCGGCAGCTGGCCCCTGGCGTCCTGAAAGTAGCTGACCTCCTGGCGCTCATCCCCTTCATCATCAACGGTTGAGCTGGCCAGCACAAACAGCCCGTTCTCCTCTATGGCCTGTTCCTTGAACTCCTCGACGCTCAGGCCGCTGCGGGACAGTCCGAAGTTGTTGACGTTGGCCTTGACCATGCTGGAGTCGGCGTACATCTCCGGCGACAGCAGCCCCATCCGCAGCAACTCTTGATTCAGGGCCTCGAAGACCTCAGAAAATCCCTCCTTGCCAATCCGGTTAACGAAGTAGGTAATGGTGGAATGGTCGAACACTGGGTCGTCAATAGTCAGGAAACAAAACCAGCGGTACGCAATATTCTCGGAGATGGCTGAGCACAGTCTGCGGAAGGACGCGATGTTGTAGAGCGAGCAGATGAGCAGCGCCCTGACCATCACCTCTGGATGGATGGCGGGCCGGCCGAAGTCGGGACAGTACCGCGCCTCCAGGGGAGCCACGAGCTTGGCGAAGTCCAGCTGATCGTCTATCCGGATCAGCAGATGCTCAGGGTCGATGAAATCCCGCAGGCGTTTGCTGGTGAACTGAAAGAGAGTGGAGTCCCTGCGGCAGCGGTCCAGTGGTTCGAGCATCGCCACACCTCGCAAATCACGGACTGCCTGCCCATTTTAGCCCAAGAGCCGCATGAACCTGCTCTTGTACTGACTTTTTCAACAAGCCCGAGATTTCGGGCCATCGGGGCGGCGCAAAAGTGTACCACCAGGGGTTATTGGCAAGCATAAATGCCCGCACTAATTGTTCAGGAGAAATGTCCTTCTGACGGCTGCTCTAGGAGACATCGCGGGGGAGGCGGGAAGGCCTCTGGGCGAGAGCTATGCGTCGTCAGGTTCTTCTGAAGGCTGGGACGCAGCGTTCTCCCGGCTGCGCTTGAGGCGGTAGCTCTCGCCGTTCATCTCCAGGATGTGCACGTGGTGGGTGAGGCGGTCCAGCAGCGCGCCGGTGAGCCGTTCCGAGCCGAAGACCTCGGTCCACTCGTCGAAGGGAAGGTTGGTGGTCACCAGGATGGAGCCCTGCTCGTAGCGCTGGCTGAAGACCTCAAAGAGCAGTTCCGCCCCGGTGGGGGAGAGCGGCACGAAGCCCAGTTCGTCGATGATCAGCAGGTTGAGCCGGGACAGCTGCAGCTGGAGGTTGAGCAGCCGCCTCTCATCCCGGGCCTCCATCAGTTCGTGGACCAGGCCTGCGGCGGTGCTGAAGCCCACAGAGAGTCCGCGCTGGCAGGCGGCCAGGCCCAGCCCCAGGGCCACGTGGGTTTTGCCGGTACCGCTGTTGCCGACGGCGATGACGTTCTCGCGGCGCTGGACGTATTCACAGCGCGCCAGTTCCATCACCAGGGCCTTGTTCACCGAGGGGATGGCCGGGAAGTCGAAGGTGTCCAGGCTCTTGACCGCTGGAAAGCGTGCCGCCCGGATGCGCCGCTCCACCATGCGCTGGTGGCGGTCAATGAGTTCCAGTTCGGTAAGACGCAGCAGGTACTCGGGGTGGCCCACATTTTCGGCGGCGCACTGGGCGGCCATTTTTCCGTATTCTCTCAGGAAGCTGAGCAGCCTCAGCTCCTTGAGGTGGTGTTCCAGCAGCAGTGTGGACCTTTGGCTCATGCCGCCCTCCTGGACAAGAGTGTCATGTAGTCCTTGGCTGACGTGGTGCTGACTCTGACCTTGGGCAGGCAGGGATAGAGCTCCAGGTCCAGGCGGGGCGGCCGTCCCTCCAGCCGGCACAAGAGCAGGTGCTTCACCGCGTCGAAGCTGACGGCTCCCAGCCTGATGGCGTCCCCCACTGCTGTGGTCAGCTCCTGCTGGGAGAAGATCTCCAGCAGCCGGAGCACCTGCACGTACTCCCGCTTGCCCCGCCGTCCCATGCGGGACTCCAATAGGCGTCTCAGCGTGCCAAACTCATCGGGCAGATCCCACCCTTGCAACGGCGCGGCCTGCTCCAGGGCCCCTGTCTTCCGCTCCAACAGCGGCAGGTAATGGATGGGATCGAAGACGAAGTCGTCGCGCTCGTAGGAGCGGGGATGCTCAGCGATAACCTCGGAACCACAACTGATGACCACCCGGTCCACGTATCCCCTGACCAGCACGTCGCGGTGTCCGTAGGCCACCGGCACCGAGTAGTCGTTGGTCCTGTACCGGACCAGGGACAGGGAACTCACCCGGCCAGCCTGCTTGTCGCAGGCGTCGCAAGGCTACCGGAGGCAGGGGCAGCAGGGTTTCCAGGTCCCGCTCCATCCGCTGGCCAATAGTCTCTTCGTGTCCACGGAGCGAGGCGTCCATCCGCTCCAGGCAGCGCCGCTCCAAGTAGGCATTGAGCGCATCGAAGCTCTCGAACGAGGGGATGGGCACCAGGAAGTTGCGCCGCGCGTAGCCCACCAGGCCTTCGACCTTGCCCTTGTCATTGCCCTTGCCGGGACGCCCGAAACGGTCATCGAACAGGTAGTGGGACTGGATCTCGCTGAAGGCGCGGGTGCGCTGGCGTTTGCCGTCTCCCAGTATCCTGGCCACCGCCAGCTTGGTGTTGTCGTAGATGATGCTCTGGGGCGCACCACCCAGGAAGGCGAAGGCCGACACGTGCCCGTCCAGAAAGGCTTCGGTGGTCTCGGCAGGATATGCCTTGATGAAGCAACCGTCGCTGTTAGGCAGGTCGATGATTAAGCAGTGGGCCCTCCTCTCCACACCCGCGATGACCACCAGGGCTTCGCCGAAGTCGCACTGGGCGTGGCCCGGCGGGCGGGACAGAGGCACGAACATCTCCCGCGTCTGGCGGCGATGCTCTCTCACATAATCCTTGACCACGGTGTATCCGCCGTCGAAACCGTACTCGTCCCGGAGCCGCTCGAAGATGCGCTTCGCCGTGTGGCGTTGCTTCTTGGGGACGCGGTGATCCTCATCCAGGATGCGGTCTATGACGCCGGTGAAGGCCTGGAGTTTGGGGCGCTTGGGCGGCGTCTGCCGCCGGTAGCCCGGCGGCGCGGAGTAGGCCAGCATCTTGCGCACCGTGTCCCGGTGCAGTCCGAACACCCGGGAAGCTTCCCGGACGCTCATGCCCTCCACCATCACCGCCCGGCGAGTCCGCAGATATACGTCCACCAGGTACATCCGTCGCACCATCCATAGGGTCGACTACTACCCTATGGATGACGGCGGACGGTACAGTTTTCAACCGCCAAATGTCAGTCGGTCAATCCGCCCACCTGGGACACTTTAGCTCCGCCCTTCATACGCAGAGTTCACCGATGGGGAGGTATGGCACGTGGCGCGTCTGGTGTGGTCTATTCCCGGCGGGGCTGGAGATCATCGTGCCGGAGGCCAACTATGGCACAGAGTGACGGTGGCGACAGAGACGCCGGAGGGATCTGCCGCTTCCCGCCATTTTAACGAGCCTCCAGTCACGGTCCGGTGGCTTGTGCGGCCAATCGCTTCCGGCGCGGGCATCAAATGGCTCCGTTGCCCCGGTAAGCTCGGAGCCGATTTTCCGGTCTGATTCAGCTAAAGGATATTGAGGGACCACCCTTCCGGCCTGATCATAGTCCTCAATCGGGAACAGGACTCGGCACCCCGGGACTAGGGGCAATGGCCCGTTCCCATTCACCGCGAGTCACCTTGGCGTGCCGGGAAGAATTGCTCAGCAGTCCCGCCTTATCGCGGTGTACAAGCCGCTGACGGCCAAGTGGAATTCGCCCAATCCCCGGTGAGCCATGCTCCGATAGTGGTGGAAGGAGTGCTTACCAAGAGAGGGGACCGAATCACTGGCAAGGGAGGCCGAATTCTCGCTTAACTCGTCCCATACCCTATACAAACAATGAGCTCCACAACGCTTTCTCACAGTATTTGCCTTTCTTCCACTCTGTCATTTTGCTCACATTTCTTGCTTACCACAGTGCGGCCAAGTAGAATCATCAAGTGTTAGAGATTCGACGAACCGAGGCCTACACCGAGTGGTTCGAAGGGCTTCGAGTGAGGTGGACCCGGAAATTCGGACAGGTAGCTAAGTGAGAGTCCCGCTCCTAAATTGAGGGCAGCGGTTGCTGTCGGGAAGGAGCAGGAAATGTCGCAAGGACGCAGGAAGCACAGCCCGGCTTTCAAGGCCAAGGTGGCGTTGGAGGCGCTTAAGGGCCAGGAAACGGTGGCCCAGTTGGCCGCCAGGTATGAAGTCCACCCCGGGCAGATCCAGGCCTGGAAGAAGGCACTCACCGAGGGCGCCTCCGGGGTCTTTGGCAACGGCAAGGAGCAGAAGTCCCGGAACGACGCCGCCCTGATCGCCCGCCTGTACCAGGAGATCGGCCAGCTGAAGGTGGAGCGGGATTTCTTGGCGGAGAGGTCCGGTCCATGAGTCCGGCCCGGCGGCGGCAGATGGTGGACCGGGAGCACCCCTCCCTATCTCTGGTGCGCCAGTGCGCTTTGTTAGGCGTCAGCCGTTCCAGCCTCTACTACCGGCCCCGGGCGGCATCGCCAGAGGACCTGTCCCTGATGGGCGAGATCGACCGGCAGTACCTGGAGACGCCTTTCTACGGGTCCAGGCGGATGAAGGCCTGGCTGGAGCGGCGGGGGATGCCGGTGAGCCGGAAGCGGGTGCAGCGGCTGATGCGGGCCATGGGGCTGCGGGCCATCTACCGCCGTCCTGGCACCAGCCGCAGGCCGCCGGAGCACCCGGTCTATCCCTACCTGCTGCGGAATGTCAGGATCACCCGGCCCAACCAAGTTTGGGCCGCCGACATCACCTACCTGCCCATGGCCCGGGGCTTCCTCTACCTGGTGGCGGTGATGGACTGGCACAGCCGGTACGTGCTGGCCTGGCGGCTGTCCAACACCCTGGAGGCCGGCTTCTGCGCCGAGGCGCTGGAGGAGGCTCTAAGTAAGGGCCAGCCCGAGGTGTTCAACACCGACCAGGGGAGCCAGTTCACCAGCCTGGAGTTCACCCAGGTGCTGCAGGACCGGGGCGTGAAGATCAGCATGGACGGCAAGGGAAGGTACCAGGACAACATCTTCGTGGAGCGGCTGTGGCGGACGGTGAAGTACGAGGAGGTGTACCTGAAAGCCTACGCCAGCGTCCTGGAGGCCCAGCGGGGACTGGGAGACTATTTCCGGTTCTACAATGGGCTCAGGCCCCATCAGGCCCTGGGCTACCGGACCCCGGCCGAGGTGTTCTATGGGGAGCAGAAAGCCGTAGCAGAGGAGTCTGATCGAAGGAGGTGTTCACCGGAAAAGGGGACCCAAGCACTGGCAGAAGAGCCGGGACTGTCACTTAACTCGGCCTTAATCCTGTCCAAATAATGGGTTCCACCTCAGAGACAGAAATGCAAAGGCTCGTATTACCACTCGCATCCAGCGGCTAGTTCGGGGCAACCCAGGGGACGTGAAACCGGTGGGTGAAGGTGTCTCAGAGCTGAGGATCGACTTTGGTCCGGGGTATCGGGTGTATTTTGTTCGCCGAGGGCAGACGCTTATACTCCTTCTAATCGGCGGGGATAAGGATAGCCAAGACCGAGACATCCGGGTGGCAAAAGACTTAGCAAGGGAGTTGTAGGAGGGGTCAATGGCAAAAGTTCAAACTCTGCCGTGGGACCCGGCAGAGTTCCTCAAGTCGGAAGAGGACGTTGTTGCCTATTTGGAGGCAGCTCACGAAGATGGTGACCCTGATCTGATTTCGGATGTATTGAGCGTCATCGAAAGGGCAAAGGGGTTTTATGAGGCAGATGGGAAGTGGGCCGATCCGTTCGGAGCCATCGGGTCCTATATCCGCGATGAATCGAGGAAATCGCTGGAGTCATACCGGGACCAACCAAACAATCTTAGGGAAGACGCCAACCAGGAGGAAGATACTGCCCGAGGTGGTTATGCCAACCGGCAACTGTTCGAATTGGTGCAGAACAGCGCGGACGCCTTGGCAAGATCAGACGGTGACCACATTTGGATCAGACTTACCTCTACACACCTCTATTGCGCAGATAATGGCGAACCCATAGATGAGAATGGGGCCCGGGCCCTTTTGTTTTCTCATTTGTCCAGCAAGCGTGGGACTTCTGAGATAGGACGGTTCGGGTTGGGCTTCAAATCCGTGCTTGGCGTTACCGATACTCCGGAATTCTTTAGCACGTCTGGTTCATTCCGTTTTGACAGAGAGCGGTCCGCCGACCTGCTGAGATCAATCGCGCCAGAGATTGAAAGATACCCTGTTCTCCGTTTAGCTGACCCCATTGATCCATGGCCGGAAATGGAAAACGATCCAGACCTGCGTGAGATGGCCTACTGGGCGAAGAACGTCGTTCGCCTGCCCCTGAAGCCCAGCGGGTATCAAACCCTTAGCAACCAGATCGCGGAGTTCCCTGCCGAATTTTTGTTGTTCGTCAATCACGTCGGACGGCTAGTGTTGGAGACAGATCAGCAGGAACAAGTGCGTATTGTTTCTCTCATTCACGAAGATGACGAGTGGACATTAGACGATGCCGGTGACAAGACCCGGTGGATGATTGAGAAACGATTGCATGAACTATCCCCGGACGCCAAGAGTGATATGAGAACCCTAGACGATGCCAGTGAAGTCCCAATCTGGTGGGCAGTACCTATAGATAGAATGACCGACCCGGGTATGTTTTGGGCGTATTTCCCGACGATGACTCAAAGCTTGTTGACTGGTATCCTCAACGCACCTTGGAAGACGAATGAAGACCGTCAGAATCTGCTGCAAGGTCGGTACAATGATGAGTTGATCGACGCGGCAGCCGAGATGGTCGCAAGCGCGTTGCCCAGGCTTTCGACGGAAGAAGACCCAGCCCGGCATCTAGACGCTTTGCCACGAAGGTGGGAAGCTGGAGACACTCTGCATAGCGACCGGTTGCGCACAAGATTGTATTCGAATCTCCGAGATAGCGCGGTCGTTCCCGACCAAGACGGCATTCTAAGGAAGATACAAGAACTCTCGTGCGCGCCGTTTGAAATGAACTCCGACCACAGAGCTGCCTTCGAGCGGTGGGCTTCGGACGAGAATAGGCCCAAGAACTGGGTCCACCATAGAGCCTTGACACGAAATCGCCTAGCAAGACTCGACAGACTGCACGGGCAGGAGCAGTACAGACCATTTGGTTCACGTACATCCAGCAATCTCCGTACGCTACCTAGAGCTTCGATATCAAAGTGGTTAGAAGCCTTAGTGGAAGAAGCGAAATACAAGCAACAGGTCTTAGGCAGCCGAGAAGAAGCCGACCAATTGAAAGCTGGGTGGGAAGAATCTGCTGCGGAGGCCTCAAAGGCAGCGGTACAAACGGCAGTTCTTATTCCTCCGGCCATGCGGGGAAGGAGCAAAGACCTCGGTAGCATTGTCCTTGCAAGGGATGGAAGGTGGTTAGTTCCCGACCCTGATACTGTTCGGTTAAGCGGCGGCGTCAGTGAAGGCGTCTTCGTGCATGAAAGGCTGGAATCAGACCCCGAAACTCTGAAGGCTCTGGACGAACTGGGCATCAAGCCCGCTACTCTGGAGACCAGATTCAAAGATCTTGCATCCACCCTCTTGGAGCGACAGAGTGCGTCTTGGTCCGATACCCAGTGGAGGGAATTCTGGCAACTCGCCAGTACCATCGATAGGTCGGCATCCGCTGACATCATAAGATCCCAAAACCACTGGCGCGACACGATTCGATTTCGTACTATAGCAGGGACTTGGAGTTCCCTGTTTCATGTTCTGCTCCCTGGTCGAATTGTTCCCGATGACGGCAGTCGCGACAGCAACGTAGCAATCGATATGGCTTTTCATGATCAGCATCTTCAGTTGCTTAGACTTCTCGATGCCCACGAAGCCCCGCAAGTTCATTTTTCACTCTCTCATAACCACTATCGAAGGTTCCTCACACGCTGCCGAGGTGAGTTCACTAAGCGGCAACTCTCGCGGACACCTCAGGCGCATCGGTTAAATTTCGAATCTGTTGCCACGCCTGGGCCACTGGACATACTGGAGGAGCTCTCTGATGAAGGGAAGGCCCTTTACACGTGGGAGTTGCTCACCATAGGCGAGACTTTCCAGTCTTGGAAGATGCGCCATGATACCCAACAGTTCTATGGAACGCTGGATTTCCAGTCTCCTGCTGTGGAGACCCTGCGACAACATGGTCGGATCAGAGTCGCTGAAGGAATTCTGAATCTTTCCGACGGTATTGGCGATCCGCCGCAGAGCCGTGCTGTGCGGGACCAGTTGCTTTCCCATCCGCAGGGAGCTGCTATACGCAGGGTGTTTGGGATTGTAGGTGAGGTTGATCAGTCGATAACACCGATCGGTGAGGATTCCCCTGTTCCGTTGATCGACGTTTGGCCTGCGTTAGAAGACTATCTTTCTATGCGACAAGTGGGCCTTGAGTACATACGCTGCGACGGTTTCCAGGGATCAAATGGATCACAGAGCAATGACGAGCGGGACTGCCTCATAAGGAATGGTTTCATCTACGTCATTAGGAAGAGCAGCGAACAGGATGAGCTTCAGTGCATAATTAGAGAACTCGGTTTAACTCTTGGTAATGACCAAGTGGATCGTATTCTCCGCGGCTTGACCGACGAAAAGGTCAATGCCGCTAGAGATGAGGTCAGGAGTTGCTCCACAGATGCACAACGTCTACTTGTAGCCGTAGGAGAGGCTAACCTGAGACTCAAACTGCCCGTAAGTTTGATCACAGTTTTGGAGGAGGCACGCGGTAGGGAACTTGACGGGATGGACATCGCGGAAACTGCCATCGCAATGTTTCACACCAGCGCCTTGCGGGAATACCGCGATGTGCTCGGCCGTGTTGATCCACCGAAAAAGTGGGCCGGGACACGTCGAGCGGTCGAATTCGTCCAATCACTTGGTTTCGAGGAAGAGTGGGCGGGGGACCGAAACACTCCTCGGGACCCGTACATTGAGGTAAAAGGGCCATACTCTCTACCTGCCCTTCACGACTACCAGCGAAGGATAGTTACAAACGTAAGAAGCCTGATCAAGTCCGACGGACTGGGAGGCCTTCGACGTGGGATGATCAGTATGCCCACCGGATCGGGGAAGACGAGGGTCGCTGTCCAGGCTGCTGTTGAAGCGATGAGGGATGACGGGTTTGAAGGCGGTGTCTTGTGGGTTGCTGACCGCGACGAACTCTGTGAGCAGGCAGTCGAGGCTTGGCGCCAAGTCTGGTCGAGCGAAGGTACACAGGCGACCAATCTACGAATCTCCAGAATGTGGGGAGGTCAGCCAACCCCAATGCCCACGGCAGACCGGCACGTCATCGTTGCGACGATCCAGACTCTTTCCACTAAGATATCAGCCCAACCAGCTTTGTATGAGTTCCTATCCGCCTTCAAGTTGCTAATCTTTGATGAAGCACACAGGTCGGTAGCCCCTTCCTTTACCTCGGTATTTCAGGAACTTGGGCTGACTCGTTTGAGGCGGCCCATCGAACCGATATTGATTGGACTCACTGCAACTCCTTACAGGGGATATGATCAAGCAGAAACTCAACGGCTTGTCAGCCGTTATTCAAACAACAGGTTAGACGCGGGAGCGTTCAGGAGTGGCGATCCTGAGGATGTTGTCAAGGAACTCCAAGATATGCGTGTACTTGCCCAGGCGGATCATGCCACGATAGAAGGCGGCGATTTCCTTTTGTCCGACGATGAGTTGCGACAGTCTAGAGAGACGCCGTGGCTCCCTCAGAGTGTTGAGAATCGGATCGCAAAGGATCCAGAGCGCACCCGGCGTATCCTAGGGGCAGTGGAACGGGACATAGACCCAGACTGGCCTACACTCATCTTCGCCACATCTGTTGAACATGCCCAAACACTCTCCGCCCTGTTGAATTCGACGGGGGTGAAATCAAGGGCTGTAAGCAGTTCGACCGACACATCTACCCGCCGTCGGGTGGTGGAGGAATTTCGGCGTGGAGAGATCAAATCCTTAGTTAACTATGGCGTGTTTCGAGAAGGGTTTGATGCTCCCAAGACCAGGGCAATTGTTGTAGCACGTCCAGTGTACAGCCCCAACCTTTACTTTCAAATGATTGGCAGAGGGCTACGTGGTGTCCAAAACGGTGGTAATGACCGGTGTCTTGTTCTGAACGTCAGAGATAACATTGACAGTTTTGAGCGAAGACTAGCGTTCTCAGAACTGGATTGGCTCTGGGGTTAATGGAGTATCTGCCTAGGGTTCACTTTTGGATTGCGGGAAAAGAGAACTTTTGCCTTTTTTCTTCATGCTCTTGATCTTCCTAGGCAGAGAGAACCCAGACATATTCCCCCTTGGGTGTAACGATTACAGGGACCCCAACCACATCTCAAAAACGGTTCGGCCTATCGTCAAAATAGGCCCATCTAACTGGGATCGAACTCTTCCATCCAACCCTAGAATAGAGCGCCCTCGAAGCTGAAGCTCGACCACACAAGCTGTATTCAAGGGGTCCAGCAATCTGCTGAGAATCACAGGCTATGTGACACTGCCCAACCCGGACGGTCAAACCTCACTGTCGTTAATCAGGGTCATTGGGACACTCTGAGCGCCTGATGGTAGACCATAGCGGCACTTCATTGGAGGTGCAGCGATGGCCTACAAGGAGGTATTCAGAGTGGAGATACTGGAAGTCATTCGCCGTTGGCAGGCCGGGGAAAGCCAGCGCCACATTGCCTCTGGCACGGGGCTGTCCAAAAACACCGTAGGCAAGTACATCTCCTCAGCGTAGGCGTTGGGGATGCGCCACGACGGGCCGGATCCCACTGATGATCAGCTCAGCCGACTAGCGTCCATCGGACGTTCCGGTCCGCGCAGTCCGGAGACGCCCACCGAGGATGTGCTGGCCTCTTGGGCCGACCAGATCTACCAGTGGCTCACCGGGGACCGGTTGCAGCTGACCCGGATCCAGGAGTTGCTGGCAGTCCGGGGCTGCCCGGTTTCCTACGCCTCCCTGCAGCGCTTCGCTCAGCGCCGCAACTGGCGCAGGCGGCGCAATCCCGCCACCGTCCGCATGGAGGACACTGCTGCCGGAGAGGTGGTGGAGTTGGACTTCGGCCGCCTGGGGCTGGTCCATGACCCCGAGACGGGACGCCGCCGGGTGGTATGGGGGCTGCTGCTGGTGCTGGGCTACTCCAGGCACTGCTTCCTCTGGCCGCTGCAACGCCAGACACTGGAGGAGGTCATCGCCGGCTTGGAGTCGGCCTGGGCCTTCTTCGGCGGCATCCCCAAGTACCTGGTGCTGGACAATTTCCCGGCCGCCCTGGCGGGACCGGACGCACTGAATCCCGTCTTGACCAAGGGCTTCCTGGAGTACTCCCAACACCGGGGCTTCATCGCCGACCCGGCCCGGGTCAGGCATCCCAAGGACAAGCCGAAGGTGGAGCGGGGCATCCAGTACGCCCGGGAGCGCTTCTTCAAGGGGGGCGAGTTCAGAGACCTGGCCGACGTCCGGGAGCAGGCTGCGCGCTGGTGCCGCGACGTGGCCGGGCTGCGCATCCACGGCACCACCCACAGGAAGCCATTGGCGGTCTTCCAGGACGAGGAGCGTCAGGCGCTGCTTCCCTGGGACGGCCAGGCCTACGAGATCGCCGACTGGCGCGAGGCCAAGGTGCACCAGGACCATCACATCCAGTGCCGGTCGGCCCCGTACTCGGTGCCGTCCAGCCAGTGCCCTCCCGGCCGGAAGGTGGAGGCCAAGGCGGACGGTGGCGGGATTGCGCCGCCTGCGCCAGTTGCGGCGCTGAGCGAAGCGCTGCAGGGAGGCGTAGGAAACCGGGCAGCCCCGGACTGCCAGCAACTCCTGGATCCGGGTCAGCTGCAACCGGTCCCCGGTGAGCCACTGGTAGATCTGGTCGGCCCAAGAGGCCAGCACATCCTCGGTGGGCGTCTCCGGACTGCGCGGACCGGAACGTCCGATGGACGCTAGTCGGCTGAGCTGATCATCAGTGGGATCCGGCCCGTCGTGGCGCATCCCCAACGCCTGCGCTGAGGAGATGTACTTGCCTACGGTGTTTTTGGACAGCCCCGTGCCAGAGGCAATGTGGCGCTGGCTTTCCCCGGCCTGCCAACGGCGAATGACTTCCAGTATCTCCACTCTGAATACCTCCTTGTAGGCCATCGCTGCACCTCCAATGAAGTGCCGCTATGGTCTACCATCAGGCGCTCAGAGTGTCCCAATGACCCTGATTATCTGTCCCAAAGTTCCTGATTATTCACACATGGCGTTCTGCTGAATCATGCGTAGAGTTGTCGGGCCGGATACCTTACCCGGCCCACTGATTCCTGAGACCCCACGGCATTTGCCGGCCGGCGGAGGCAGCTCCGCCGGCCGACTGTAGCTATCGGGTTGCCTGTAGCTCTGCTTTACGTGAGGCGTGCGGACCCGGTGCCGGTCCGGGGCAGGCGGCCACCGCTGCCCGCGATGCGGGCCACGGCCATCGCAGGGTTCATGCCGGCATCCCCGTCAGGGAACTCCGGCATTTCCTCGTCCTCCTCGTGGAAGACGATGCCGAATACGGAGATCTTCCAGTGGTCGTCCAGCAGGTGCTTGGCGTGGACCCAGACCATGCTCTCTCCGTCCATCAGCACCTTCCGCTGGATGTCCCGAAGAGTCTCCTCCTCATCGGCGCTGCCGGCCAGCCATCCGATGATCTCAAGCTCCAGGGCCGGCGTGTGGCGCCAGCCGGCTGGAATGAACAGGCGGTGTTCTTCGCCAGGGAAGAAGAGGTGGAGGACGTCGGCGACGTCCTTGGTCAGGTCCTCCTTCTCCTCGATGTGGCGCACCATCTCGGCGAGTGTCTCGTTGATGCGCTCGACGCGGTCCTCCGTGGTGGTGGTGATTTTGGCTATCATTATCATCTCCTTGTATCTCTCACAATTGTTGCGGATTTGGTTGCCGCGTCCCCTACACTCCGCTGCCACCCTGCGGGTTCCCTTGTCTTGGGAAAGGACATGCTGGCCGGGTCCCGTTGCACAAAAACGGGCCGGAACTGGCTTGACCAGTCCGGCCCGCGATAGCAGTCCACAGTCCTCACGGCGGCACAGCAGGGACGTTCTCCGGATACCACGCTACATGGCTCTTTACCTCTTGGGATGAGGATTACGGCAGTTCAGGCCCGTTGGGTTCCCGATCCGGGGCCGCCGGCAGACACTGGGACGCGGGCGGCCCCGGCTCAACCCTGGCGAAGATCGATACGCCAAAAAGTCCTGAGATCCTGGGTCATTCCAACTACCGCTCAGGGTTCCTGCGGGCTTCAATGGCGGTTGGCGGGAGCGGTTGAATAAGGCAATCCATCATACTTCTCTTGGTGGAAGCGCGTTATCAGCCAATGCGAGTGTCGGCGATGTTGCGATGATCCCACAGCGCTTGCCGCTGCTGGGCTGGTACTGCATATGGCGGCCTCAATCGTAGTCCAGCTCGCCATTGAGCCTCCCGGTCATTTCGGCTTTTTCAACACGCCCCCTCTCTAAAAAGTGCCACCCATCGACAGATCGCGTGGCCGTTCTAGGCCGTGCTATATGGTGACGGGACGTGGACATAGAGGTGAGGCACTGTGTCGACTGGGACGTCTTGCCCGACATCACCGAAGGACCGTCGATGATTTCATCGAGGCAGTGCTGGACGCGGAGGACTTGGACGGCATGGAGCGGAACGTCTTGGGTTTGGCGCTTCGGTCGGAGCTCTACACCCGGTTGACACCGGGGCTGTTCGCCGTGACAGCGCTCCCGTTGGGGGCGGATGCTGATGCGCTGGCGCGGCTGCCGGTATGGCTAGACCGCGTGCAGACCGTGATCCCCGCTGAAGCTGCGTTCCTGGCTGTTGCCCGGCGAGTCGTTGGCGGTGAGGCAGTTTAGGAACTGTCTGCGGGAGATGGCGCCCTTCGTCTCAGAGGGTGCTGCTCTGTGCTAAGAGGAGGCCCGGCTTGTTGCCGGGCCTCGTGAATTCAGGGTGAGTTCAGCTAGTCTTGGCCTGTTTAGCCTCAGCCCGCTTCTTGTCCCTGTATTTCTTCCCGTTCCTCCTTGTCAATTCGGCATGAGCTTCACACATCGTCCTCCCAAGGGCCGCCGGCTTGGTGCAGTTCCAGCAGATACCCAGGGCCTTAAGTTCCTTGCGTCTCTGGGCGCGTTTACGCCGGTTGTCCGCCTTTCGTTCTTCAGGGCTACGTGTGTCCCTTGCGGTCTGTTGGGACGGCCCTTTTCTCAACAGGTCTTGGCTCCTTCTCCTCTCATTTTCGCGGTCAGTGCAGGGTTGGCAACGGGTTTTGCCCTCCGCTGCTGGCTGCCTGCAACACTGTGTGCACAGACCATGTTCTCTGGCCTGCCTCCGCCTTTCTTCGGTGGCGAAATTTTTTCTTTGCTTCCGGACCTCTGGGTCTTTTGTGGGTGGGTTTCTCTTCTTTGTTAGCGGCCACTCGCCAAGCCTTGGCTTGAGGACAATCGTGTAACGATAGTTATAGGTCGATAGTCATCGCCGACGAGGCACACCGGAGCCAGTACGACTTCATTGACGGGTACGCCCGGCACATGCGGGACGCGATCCCCAACGCCTCCTTCCTGGGATTCACCGGCACTCCGATTGAGCATGAGGACGCCAACACTCCGGCGGTGTTCGGGAGCTACATCAGCGTCTACGACATCATCCGCTCCGAAGCGGACGGAGCCACCGTCCCCATCACCTACGAAAGCCGACTGGCCCAACTGGCATTGGACGAAGAGGAAAAACCCAACATCGACGACGACTTCGAGGAGGCCACCGAGGGGGAGGAACTCGAGGAGAAGGAAGCGCTCAAAACCAAATGGGCCCAGATCGAGGCCGTTGTCGGCGCCGAGAACAGGATCAGACTGATTGCGGAAGACATCGTCCAGCACTTCGAGGCCAGGCTGGAGCAACTGGACGGCAAGGCAATGGTCGTCTGCATGAGCCGCCGGATCTGCGTCGAACTCTACAACGAACTGGTCAGGCTCCGGCCCGACTGGGAGGACGCCGACGACACCAAGGGCGAGATCAAGATCGTCATGACCGGCTCCGCCACGGACCCGACGGACTGGCAGGAGCACATACGCAGCCAAGAGCGGACGGGAGACCCTCAGCAAACGGTTCCGGAACCCCGATGACCCCTTCAAGGTCGTGCTGGTCAGGGATATGTGGCTGACGGGGTTCGATGCCCCCAGCCTCCACACCATGTACGTGGACAAGCCCATGCAGAGACACGGGCTTTTCCAGGCCATCACCCGGGTGAACCGGGTGTTCAAGGACAAGCCTGGCGGGCTGGTTGTGGACTACCTGGGACTGGCCAACGACCTCAAGAAGGCGATAGAGACCTATGCCAACAGTGGCGGAAGGGGCAAGGTCGCAGTCGACAAGGAAGAGGCAGTGGCGGTGATGCTGGAGAAGTACGAAATCTGCTGCGACATGTTCCACGGGTTCGACTGGTCGCCGTGGATCACCGGAGGGGCGCAGGGCAAGCTGACCATCATCCTGCCGGCCCAGGAACACATCCTGGCTCAGGAAAAGGGCAAAGAGCGTTTCCTTCAGGCCGTGATGGAACTCGCCAAGGCATTCACCCTGTCCGTTCCCCATGAGGAGACCACCCGGATTCGGGACGACGTGAACTTCTTCCAGACAGTGCGGGCCGCCATCCTGAAGAGGGCGCCCAGTGAGAGGAGAACAGGAGAGGACCTGGACTCCTCCATCCGGCAGATAGTCTCCAGGGCCGTGGCGTCCGAGGGAGTGGTCGACATATTCGCCGAGGCCGGGCTCCGGAACCCGGATATCTCGGTGCTGTCCGACGAGTTCCTGGCCGAAGTCAAGGGGATGAAACACCGAAACGTGGCAGTGGAGTTGCTCCAGAAGCTCATACGGGGCGAACTGTCCACCAGGACCCGGAAGAACGTCATCCAGGCACGGTCCTTCGCCGGGATGCTGGAGGACGCCATCCGGCGGTACCAGAACCGGACCATCGAGGCCGCCCAGGTCATCGAGGAGCTTATCGCGCTCGCCAAGGAGATGAGGGGGGACCTAGCCCGGGGCCAAGAACTGGGGCTGAACGAGGACGAACTGGCCTTCTACGACGCCCTTGAGACCAACGACAGCGCCGTGAAGGTGCTGGGGAACGATACCCTCCGGACCATCGCCCAGGAACTGGTGGAGACGGTGCAAAGGAACGCAACCATCGACTGGACGGTGAGGGAAAGCGTGAGGGCCGGGATGAGAAACGCGGTCAGGAGGGTGCTGCGAAAGCACGGGTACCCGCCGGACAAGCAGGAGAAGGCCATTCAGACGGTGATTGAGCAGGCAGAGCTGCTGACGGAGGAATGGGCGACCACATAGGTCAACATCACTCGGCACACAGGCTACAGCCCACTCCTCCAGAAAAATGGCAAATTTCGTCCCAACCAAGCCCTGACACACTTTCCACTGCAAATGATGAAGGATGCCACAGAGCTACAAACCAAAGTAAAGAAACTCCAGAGTTTCAGAATATCCTGCTCATCCTTGCTAGGTTCTTCCGATTCAGGCATCGACTTCAGAATACCCAGAGTGGTGAGATACGCTGCAAGCATCGCAACGACGAGCGGGAGTATCCCCAATAAAACCCCAGGGTGAACCGGAGGTACGGACTGAGAAAGCTTAGCCAGTTCAGCCTCGGACAATAGACCCTTTGCGAAGGTAACCATAACGGTTATAGCCCCGTAGGCGATGCCGCCAGTTAGCACAGTGGGACGAAATATGGAACCTGGGTACTCTAGCAGCCTCAAGCGGTGGGTAGCCCGATGCCGATAGAGAAAATAAAGTCTGAACAAAAAGGCCAATAGCATAGCTCCGCCGGTCCATATCGACAGAGGTATCTGGGCAGCCGCGAAACTGTCGCTGGCGGCATCTACTATGCTCATAGCAAAAAAGGGAACCGCCACCCCTAACAAGAGACCTAATAAAATCAAACCGAGAAAGGCAATGACTAGGAAGATAACGATACGAACGGAAACCTTCAGGGCAGACCTGAACAACCTCAATTCCCTCACCTCGATCCGGCATTCCGTTATCAAGAGCCGCTCAAGAATATGGATATAAGGAAAACCCCATTTAGAAGCGACACCAATACCTTCAACCATTTTAAGATGAATCGCTGACTGTGATTCAGTCGCCGATGTCCTCCAAAGCACAACAGACACAGACCACACGACTACCGGCACCTGCTGGCACTGCCGCCAGATGCCCGGGGCAATGCCAAGGAAAAGCGACGAATCTCAGTGTTGAGCGGCGAGTACGAAGAGGAGATGCCAGAACCCTCCGGAATCGAAACCCTCACGCTCTCGCAGATATGGACAGTCGCGGCGACCCTGGGAGGGTTCCAAGTGGTAGCTCTCGCCCGGAGAATCAGACGCGAGATCTACATGGAGGGGCAGGGAGAAATTACATGGCTTACCTTAGCAGACCTATTCGTGGCAACATCATTCCTCGTGATCATCGGGGGAGTCTTCCTGCCACCCATTTGGGGAGTGTCCACGTTCGATGCCATAAGGATGCTCGGGCTGGCACTGACCATATTCGCACCGTCCGTATTCATACTGGCCGGACACTACAACCTCTATGGAGACTTGAGGCCTAAATTCCGCCGATTCCGACGGAGAGGATCCCGTGGCTGGTGCACTAAGCAAGAGGTCATCTCCGCTGCAACCGGTGGGACGGCGATTATTGTATATGTGGTGTTGGCATGGGCTCCTCTACCACCGCGCCTCTCGCCGTCGTAGATGGAACCCAAACCCGTGACCAGAGCAACTGATATACCAACGAAAGCAAGCGGAGGAGGAATCGTCCCGCGAGGCACCTGGCAACGCCGTCCTCGCCGAGGACAAGGACGGGCGGGACCAGGACGGCCCGGCCACGAACCGGGAGAAAACGTTCCTCGAACACGCCCGGGACTCCGTGGACGATCATGGGCTGCTGGGCCGACTCCTCGCCCGGTGAGCCGGGAGTCTGCTCCCGGTCTCTCTTACCCCTAGCATCCAGTTACTGGAGCGATCGATGCCATTCTCCAACCTCCTGCCTCAGCCGCCGGTACCTACCGGCATAGCGGCGAAAATGCAGGGATCATCACCCGGGACCATCCCGCGTGCAGGGGCAGTCACGACGTTGGTTAGAACCAGATGGTCGATCTCACCATCGTCAAATAGGCCTTGGAGGATGACTGGAAATCCAGAGTCGGCCATAAAGTGACCGATGGAGTCTTCCTGTCCAAAAAGCGGAGGGGAACTCGACACCTGTTGTGGAACAAGCGAAAACCCTGCCTCCGAACTCTCGGCAAAGGAATTGAATGGGCGCGATCTCCAAGGCACCGTGCCCATTCAGCTACTGCTCACTTTCCGATCCAAGGAAAGATCGAAAGAATTCCGGAAGCGAACAGCAAAGCCCCAGTTGCCAGAGAAGTGAAACCCGAAACTACCAAGATCGCCCATGCGATAGGCATGGAGGCTTGGACCGAGGACAGGTGTGCTAGATTCCCGGCATCGAGTTTGACAATGATCACGAAAACCAGGGAACTCAGGAAGATCAGGATACTGATGGGCAGGATTGCTTTGGGATCGAGCATAATACACCCCTGAAGCAAGAGTCGCAGTCTGGACCAAGAAGGACGAACGCATTCAAGGACCGACAAATGGGAATTCAGCCGAGGGGGCGCCTGGAGGCGCGAGCGCTTATTCCCGTTGAGCCGAGTGGCCAGCGACCCACAACGAGGCAAGATGCCGACGAGCCAACCACTGGCGCACAGAGGGAGGTACGAATAGAAGAGGATTCAGAGGACGGAAGGTCACCGCGTTTGGAGAAAACAAACCGCGGCGCTCGATTATAACTCCTACCTGACCCGGCTGAAGAGCCATGCTCCAAAGGTCAAGGAGGCACCCAGAAATCAAGACATACAGAAGGCAATAACCGCACCACAAAAGAACGAGGCGGGCTATTACGGGAGCCAAATCTTCAGCTGAACTTGCCAGAAAGGCGAGGACAACCTCGCTAGGGTTCAGGCCGACTAGTGCATAGCAGACTGTCAGCAGAAGAGCAAACCCCAAGACCACTTTGGTCGCGGGGCTGGCCACAAGCCATAAGGCTTCAGCGGGGTGCAGCATCTTAGTTTTGCGAACATAAGAGCCCATAGCGTTTCTATCTTACACCAACGACTGGCGGAGGACAAAACCCCAGCAAGCCTACACAGCCAAAGGTTCGATCCCTTCGACGACGGGTTGGGGCTGATGCGCGACGCCCAGACCGCCAAGCCGCAGTCGTTCAGGGCCGGAGACGGGTGGTTCGCCTTCAACCTGGCAGTGAACTTGGCACAGATGTAGACGTCCACCGGAAAGATGGAAACCGGCCAAGGCTGTCGCGAATAAGATTCCGGACCAAACGGCCGAACCCTTGCCAGTCCGCTGACCAAGAGCGAGAATTCGTCCCAGGAGGACGAACCCATGCTCCAGCGTATCGACCCGAGCAGGCTGAACGGTAAGCAGAAGGAAATCTACAACTTCCAGAAGTCCGCGGCCCTGCTCGCGGACTACGAGTTCAACTGCATCAAACTCGCCGACGATTGGCAGGGAGCGGATTTTCTGGCCCACCACTTCGATGGCAAGACCACTCTCAAGGTCCAACTCAAGGCTCGCCTGACCATCGACAGGAAGTACCAAGGTCAGGACCTGTGGATTAACTTCCCATCCGGCGGAACCTGGTACCTCGTCCCCCACGACAGACTGGTCGAGTTCGTGGGAGAGGCTACCAACTGGCTGAACACCACTTCCTGGCAGGAGCATGAATCGTATTCGAGCGCCAACCCGTCGCCCAAGCTGCTCCAGCAACTGCGCCCCTTCGCCGTCGAGGCTGCCGAAGCTCCAGCAAACCTGCCTGCCGGACCAACTGCCAATGCTCCAGTGCGGCCAAAGAAGCCCGGCAGAGGCGAGGTCAAAGAACCGGGGGCGAAGGACGAAGACCCGGGGCCGCGGCGACACTCCAACGTGAGTCAGGCGGTCAAGGCGCTGGTGGCTGCCGGTTACACCTGCTCCCCAGCCGTCAACCAGGGAAGAGAAGTTGATCTGATAATCCGCCGGGACACAGGAGAGCCGGCGAAGCACGTCAGATGCCCGGGCCGGGCCGACATCCGGAGCCAGTTGATAGGCAAGGACATCAACGTCGCATTTCCTGATCAGGACGGTATCTGGTATCTCGTTCCCCACGATACGCTGGTCAAAGAGGTGGAGCGAAACACCCCCTGGCTGAACTCCGCCTCGTGGAAGGTACATGGGGGATACAGCTCGGCCAAACCGTCCCGCAGATTGAGGGCAGCTTTAAGACAGTTTGCACTGGAGCGCGGCAGGCCAGCGACGGGTTAGAGCTGATGCCGGACTCCCAGACGGCAAAGCCGCAGTCGCTCCGGACCGGGGGCGGGTGGCTTGCGTTCAATCTGGCCACCAACCTGGCCCAGATGTAAGAAAGCGACGAGATCAATCCTCAAGGCCGGGATGAAGACCCCCCTGACTCTCGGACAAAGAAGCCACGAGGGCGAGCCACAAGTAGATTCTGT
The DNA here is from genome assembly GCA_965204805.1 of Dehalococcoidia bacterium. Taxonomy (GTDB): domain Bacteria; phylum Chloroflexota; class Dehalococcoidia; order Lucifugimonadales; family UBA3495; genus VXOI01. Next base: position 4,407,446 of record OZ242013.1, on the reverse strand, counting down.
GGAAGGCAGGAATGCAGAACCACAACCCACAGGACATTGACGAGGAAGAGCCAACCCATACCGAACGCTTCGACGAACTGGCGGACCGGTGGGAGAGGGAGACAGTGCTCCTGTCCAACTCCAGCCGGGCGGCCCAGCATCCGGCACACCGGGAAATCGTCAGCATGGGCGAAAGGGCAGTGCCCCTGATCCTGGAAAGAATGCAGTCGCAGGGCGGACACTGGTTCCAGGCACTCCGCGAAATCACCGGCACCGACCCGGTGAAATCCGAAGACCGCGGCAACATCGCCGCGATGCAAGCGTCCTGGCTGGACTGGGGCAGACGGAACGGACTCGCCTAGACGGGAGATGAACCCATGGTCGACTGGAACAACTGCCCTAGGGTCGAGAGCGTGCCGGGCAGGGTCAGCGGCAACTGGGTGTTCAAAGGAACCCGGCTGCCGGTGTACGCCCTCTTCGAGAACCTGGCAGGGGGAGCAACCATCCACGACTTCATGGAATGGTTCGAAGGAGCGGACGAATCGGATGTGAAAGCGGTACTGGAGTTCGTGGCCCAGGACCTCCGGAACAGCGTTCCCGATGAGCGTGCGGTTGGATAAGGGAACCCCCGGACCGCCACTCCACCGTCACGCTCCGACGGCCTCCACAGCGGAGAGAAGGAGAGACACGCCGTGAATCAACGGTTCAGCAGGGACCTGGCAATGCTGCTGGAACTGGAGTTGGAACGGAACGACCGGGTGCGGGCAGTCCTTGCCGCCTACGAGGAAATGACGGAAGAGGAGAAAGCGCTGTTCCGGCTGGCCGCCGGCATCAGCCAGGACGCCACAGTTACGGCCCGGCGGACCGGACATCGGGCAAGCAAAGAGGAAACCGGCCAGACCCAGCCCGCCAAACTACAACCCCTCGTCAGGAACCTGATGAAAACACTCCTGGAGGACCACCCCCCTCTCCTTACGGAAACCGACATTGAAAACCTGACGGACCGGGACTACACCCAGAACACCCTGGGCCTCCAAATTGGCGGCTTCCCCATCCTCCGGCGAAGGGAAGCGGGGAGAAGGGGATCGGAGAACGACAGACGAAGCAGGTACTACGCCAAACTCTACGCTGGCAGATTCTACGTCTGCTCCCAGTGGTGGAGAGACGACCACCTCGACAACGCCAAGAGCCTGCTGAGGTTTGTGGAAGAGATCGCCGGGCGCGCCCCCCAGCATCCTGGAGTCCCGGAGTTGGAGCGGCACAAGAGGGCGCTCATGGATTACTTGGGCGGCACCTCATAAGAGGAAGCGAGCCACTGCCCTCAGTCGGGGTGGAGAGCCATTGCCGAAAGCCCATCAGTTGGAACACCAAGGGTGGGGCCAGACCGCGGGACGCCCCTCTCAATCCGGATGCGGGCACGGGAGGTGAAGAGAATGCCCACGCTGGTGGAACTGATTGAACTCGCCCCGTGGCGGGAGGCAATTACCTACCGGGAGACCTGGCCCCATGAATATGTCCTTACGGAAAAGGACAACCAGAGGGAGTTGCTGGCAGCCGTCTGCGACCGCTTTCGGGCGGGAGAGGGAGTGCCGTGCCGGTTCTTCCGGATGGAAAACACCTACCTCTTCGTGGGCGAGTACAAGTACTGGCTGATGACCGACTACAACGAAGTCGACCCCTTCAACGACGAAGGGGACCATGTGCTCAACCGGGCCAAGCTCTACCGTGACCGCCGGGACTTCGTGATCCAGCCCGGGGACTCGGGGATGCCCGAAGAGTATCCGTCATCACCTGCCCGGCCGTGGTGATGGCCGACACCGCCGCTCCATTCAAACTGGGAGGTATTTTGCGATGACGACCCCCAAGTTGGTAGGCCGCTCGGAGGAAATCGTCACCAACACCCTGGGACACATACTCAGCAGTTCCGAGGCCTCCAGGCAGGCCCTACGTGATTTCCTGCTGACCCGTGATGTCGATATTGGAGAAATCACGAGAATTGAGACACAGAACCTGGGCAGGCGGGGCGGAGGAACCCCCGACCTGGCGGCTTATGACGAAACAGGGAAGGAGCGGCTTTTGCTGGAGGCCAAGTTCTGGGCCGGCTTGACCAGCAACCAGCCTGTAACCTATCTCAGACGCTTGCCGAAAGAGGGGGCCTCCGCCCTTCTCGTCGTTGCCCCGCCAGTCAGGCTTGAGGAACTCTGGCAGCAACTGCAGAGCCGGGTTTCAGCCGAAGATGGCCTTGCCCCGAGAAACAAAATCGTGGAACCGGAGATTCGCTGGTGCGATGTCGGAGAGCATCGCAAGATGATTCTCACCAGTTGGCGCTTCCTCTTGGACAGCATAGCGGCCCAAGCCAGCAGTGCAGTCGCCCAGACGGTGAACGATATACACCAGCTCCAAGGCATGGCTGAACTCCGCGGTCTCGATCCTTCACGCCGGGATCCACTTAACCCTGAGTTCCCGAGGTCGTTGCCCCTCCTGTATGCGCTGATTGACGATACCGTCGAACGTCTGATTGAGAGGTCGCTGGCGGAGATCCCGGCAGGGGCCTACCGCCCCACGATCCATAGTGCTTATAGCGTCCGGTACTTCACTTTTTGCGGAGTGAAGAGCGCATCATTCGGCATCTATTTCCGAGACTGGAGAACGTACCATCACAGCCCTCTCTGGTTTACCCTGCACTACAACGACCTACAGAACGACATGGTGGATGTGTTGCTCAAGGAACCCTTTAACGCATGCCGGAAGGGAACCCACCTTTATGTCCCGATCCACGTGCAGGGCGGTCAGTACGAGGTCGTGCTGGCCGCCCTGATCGAGCAGATATCACGGATCGCAACGCTTATCGAACCCTCCCGAACCCGACCCGATGCTGGACCTTCGGAAAATATCTCAAGGACAGAGGCGTCATAATCGACGTTTCCTCCGCACTTCCATCACCCTCACACCAACGCTTTCCAACAAGGGAGAGCCGAGACAACCCCAGCCGGATTCTGACGGCCGGGGAACTGAACATCCCGTGCGGACGTGAAGAGGGCATAAGAAGCCCCTAACCCCGCTACCAGTTCGTGTTCGATTGAATAGAAGCCATCTGATCGAGTCTCTTCGAACCACACACCCCAAAGGGCGGCGGGCCGACATTTGGCCAGACGAACTGCCCAGAGGCAGGGTGAACATCTCAACCTTCCATCAAACGCCCAGAACCCGGAGATAGCAACGAGACAACTGGACTTTCCAGTAACAGGAGCCAGGAACGGCCATGTCTTACCAAGGTCCCCTTGTTTGCATTGAATGTATCAACGAGCCAGGTATCAGAGAGTTCATCCAGCAGGACGAAACGAACGGAGATTGCTTGTTCTGCGAGGGACGGAGCACATCCGTAGCCGCACTCGACGACATCGTCGAGCATATGAGGATTTCGCTCGGGTACGAATACGACGATGCCCTAGAGTGGCTTTTCTACGATCACGAAGAGGGAGGTTATATTGGCAAGACATGGGACTCCTGGGATCTGCTTTCAGAGGAGATCGAACTCGACCTTCCAAACGACTACGACGGAAAACTATTCCAGTAGATCATTGACCGGCTACCTCAGATAACCTGGTGTGAGGCAGGCCCTTACGATGTTCCCGGCCGGGAGAAAGTGCGATACGACTGGGCATGGTTCACGGAGGTCGTGACACACCGACGGCGGTTTTTCTTTGAGGATTACGAAAGCGGACCTCACAGCAGCAACCTGTCGCCCGGGAAACTCCTGGAGAGGATTTTTGAATACACGGAGAATTATGAACTGTTCCGAACCCTCCCGCCCGACACCCGACTGCTCAGGGCTCGCTTCCAAGAACCGGATACGAAACTAACTTCACCCCAGGACTTGGGACCACCCCCGAAGAGTCGTGCAAACCAAGCCAACAGGATGAGCCCGGCAGGCATCCCGATTTTCTACGCCTGCGACAAACCTGAAACAGCCCTCCGAGAAACTGCGAAGGAGGCCGGGCGGTTTGTCATCGGGGAATTCAAGACACGACGCCCTGCTGTGATACTGGACCTAACCGATATCCCATCCATACCTAGCCTGTTTGCAGTCATCTCGGACAGTGTGGAGTTCCGACCCAGGGAGGTATTGAGCTTCCTGAATCACATTGCCGATGAAATATCGAAGCCCGTCCAGAGAGACGACCGGGTCCACGTCGAGTACATACCCACCCAAGTCGTCACGGAGTTCGTCCGATCCAAACTGACAAGAGAAGGCGTCCGGATCGACGGAATCAAGTACCGGAGCGCAGTGCATCCTGAGTACGCCTCATACGTGATTTTCGCTACCCAGGATAACTTGCTGTCCGCTGAGGAAGGAACCCGGATATTGGATACCGACAGATGGTTGGAGCTTGTATCCACGAGAGAACGGGACGTGATACAGGAGGACATCGAGCGCTGGAAGAAGGAAATACCGGAACGATACCGACGGGATTACCACCGACTGCTCTATGGGAACGAATTTACCTAGTGAGAGAATAGCCGGTTCACCCCAAGGCCAAGGCCGCGAAGATGCAGAGCTTCCTCACTTGAGACGGCCGGCTCAGATACAATCCAGCCTTGAGGCTCGCGCAGACATGGAGGGCAGGAATGGGAACTTTCCGGATAACAGTTCAGATGGGCGACTAGAGCGGCTGGAGGTTCCAGGATCTGGAGGTGCTGGTGGGCACCGGAGCCACATTCACCAAGGTGCCCCGGTCCATCCTGGAGGCCCTGGGCATATCCGCCGACCGGACCTACACCGCCCTGCTGTCCGACGGAGGGCGGGTGACCAGGGAGCAGGGATGGGCAATCATCCGGCTGGAAGGGCAACAATTCGCCACCCCGGTCGCCTTCGGCGAGGAGGGGGAGCCAACCCTGCTCGGCGCCATGGCCCTGGAAGACGCCCTCCTGGCCGTGGACCCGAACGGACAGAGGCTCATACCCGTGGACGCCCTGGAGATGACCGGTGCGGAAGCATGGAATCCAGGCCAGCGGAGTCCGGCGTGAAGAAGACGGCGCTGAAGCCGGGGTTGCACAACGAACCGGAACCAAAAGATTCATTGGCCAAGCAGACATGCAGCACCAATACCTGCACCAGCACCCCCAGTGGCCCAACCTAACCTGGGATGACCACGCCCTCGCCGTCCAGCTCGACAGAGTACGCCGCCTCCAGGGAGATATCCTGGACCGCATGCAGCTTCTGGGATTCGACCTCAGTCAGGAAGCCACCCTCGAGACCCTCACCTCCGACGTGGTGAAGACCAGCGCCATCGAGGGAGAGACCCTCGACCCGGCCCGCGTCCGCGCCTCCATCGCCTGGCACCTCGGCATCGGCGACCGGGGCGTCCCCTCCGGAGAGGATCGCATAGAGGGCATTGTGCATGTCACCCTGGACTCAACCCAACGCTACAACCAGACCCTCACCGAGGAACGGCTTTTCTGGTGGCAAGCCGATCTTTTCCCCACCGGCCGGAGCGGAGGCCGCCCCATCACTGTCGGCGCCTGGCGCGTCCATCCCGTTCAGGTGATCTCCGGAGCCACCGGCCAGGAACGGGTCCACTTCGAAGGCCCTGAGCCATCCCTGGTGCCAGATGAGATGGCCGCCTTCCTGGAATGGCTCAACGGGACCCCGGAGTCCAGCGAGGTCCTGAGGGCGGCACTGGCCCACCTGTGGCTCGTGACCATCCACCCCTTCGATGACGGGAACGGGCGAATCGCTCGTGCCATCGCCGACATGCTGCTCGCCAGGGACGACGGCAACCCCCACCGTTACTACAGCATGTCCAGAGTGATCCACAGGGAGCGCAACGCCTATTACCGCATCCTTGAGCAGACCCAGAGGACCGGCAGCGACATCACACCGTGGATGTCATGGTTCCTTGGCTGCCTGGAACGCGCCCTCCACAGTGGCGAGGTATCCCTGGACGTCATCCTCGGCAAGGGCGGGTTCTGACAAAGCACCGCCGACGCTCCCATCAACGACCGGCAAGCCTCATGGCTTCGTGGCCGGGGACGGGTGGTTCACTTCCAACCCAGCCACCAGCCTACCGCAGATGTGGTAACGGCGACGCCAGCCAAGATCCAGAGAAACGGGACTAAGCAAACTGGCATCAACGATGAGGGGGCCACCTAGAGCAGCCCCCTTTTTGAAAGCGGCTCAGCGCCCGAAAAGGAACGCCAAGAACCTGGGACCGAAGAGAGCAGCCCCGGCCACGAGGCCGACCCCCGCAACGAAGTAGCAGGCTTTCTCAATCACTCCGGGCAGGGGCAGAACCCCGACGGCGTCGAGGCACAGCAGAGCGAAGGGCAATACGAAAGCCCCAGCAAGAATTTGAAACATGAGATCATGCTCCTCTCAGTCTGAAAATCAGGTACTGCCGGAAAGAGGGGCAGACCCTATTCCAGTTGCACCGAATCCCCGGCCCGCCATCCGACAGCCAGACACGAAGGCAGGCTCCGGCGGAAAAGGAGGGCCAGCGAGAGAGGAGGAGTGAAGCTGTGGAGGAGCGCCGGTGCGGCCCAGGAACCGAAGAACCGGCGCCAGATGGAAACGGCGAGCCGCTGCACCGCCCTGGCAACAATCCACACGTCCCTGGCAAAGGAACCGACCAGGAGGTAGGAGATGAGGTAAAACCCCCAGGCTGCGGCCACGAACAGCATTAGGGGGGAGAGCTCGTTCCAGGACTCGGAGAGAGTCCAAGTCACCGGTCCGACCGGGTTCTCACCTCCCAGCCCGTGAAACAGCGCTGTAAGGAAAACCACAGGACCGACGATGAAAACATAAGGGAGGAAGCACTCGGCCGCCAAGTGCTTCGGGTGCTTCATCCACGTCGTCGTGATTTTCATGGAAATCAACGTACCACACCGGGCGAGTCAGCCGCTACAGGCGGACGTCATCTGTGACCGGGAAGGAGAGGGAGATGGACCAGCACATGAAAGCAACCCTGGACGAGGCCCGGCTGGGCGCAGAGGAGGGCGGCGTCCCCATCGGCGCCGCCCTGGTCGACGTTGAGGGCAACCTGGTCGCCACCGGAAGGAACCCCGGGTCCAGGAGCGGGCCGTGGTCATGCACGCCGAGATCAACTGCCTCCTGAACGCAGGCAAGCTCGCGGACAGTTTCCGGGGGATGACCATGTACTCCACGCTCATGCCCTGCTACATGTGTGCCGGGGCCATCGTCCAGTTCGGAATCACGAAGGTCATCGCCGTGAAAGCCGAGGCTTTCACGGACCATGGCCTCGACCTCATGGTCCGGCACGGAGTCGAGGTCATCGACCTGGACCTGACTGAAGCCAAAGAACTGCTGGCCCGGTTCATCGAGCGGAATCCCCGCGAGTGGTACGGGGATATCGGACAAGATCCGGCGAAGGCATGAACCGGACGCTCCGGGTACGCAAGCCCTGGCCCAACTACGAGCGGCCACGAGGACGCCGAGCCTGCCCGGAACCGGGGCTTCGAGGGTCGCGATCGTGACGGCGGCGGTGATTTTCACCACGCTCGCCCTACTTGCGGGCTGCGGAGAGAGATAGATCATCCCCCCGACAGACCCGCTGGTCGCACCCGGGCCGACCGCAACAGCAACAACGTCTCGAGCAAAGACACGGCCAACCGCGGAGGCCCCAAGGGGGACGCCGACCCAACTCCCCGCCGTTAAGGGAGCCTCCGCCCGGACATTCCCAGCTTCAAGAGCGGGATGCCCGCCTTCGGAGAACTCCTCTCCCACGACGAGACCATCGCAGCCCTGGAGTACGTCAAGGGGCTGTGAGGCGACAAGACGGCGGAGGGACTGGGGCTGGAAAAGCAGAAGTCCCAAGCCGTGGTGAGCGAGACGGACCCGTACCCTGAACGGTAGGGACGGTGGCACGAGCAACCTGCGGCCTCGAAGACGCCACCCAGCGGTGCGAACATACCCTGGCACGCCTGGCCTCCTTCACCGGGAACCACGACCAGCTCATGGAAGGACTCCTAGCCAATCAGGAATCCCTGCACGCCATCCGAGAGAAAATCGCCGGCCTGACGGAGTAACTGACCCGCGATACGGTCACTCGCCGCCTCTGGCTCCGCCTGACCCGGCGCTACGGCTGGCTGGGCGACGAGCAGAACGGCACAGCATGTCCTTGACCCACACACCACCGGCCAACTAACATCCCCGCCACGGAGGCCCACAATGCAGCAGCCAATGGAACAGCGCGTCGGCACCCTGGGAGAAAAGATCAGGGACCACGACCAACTCTTGGACAGCCTCGTCACCATCTCGGGTCAGTTGACCTCGCTACAGGACCAGCTCCAAGGCGTCGTCATACACCAGCAGGCATCCCCGGAGGACCTCCAGGCACGCCAACAGGAACTTAAAGAGCGCCGAGAACGGACCGATCAGCAGAACGCCCGCTTGATGAACCTCCTGATGAACCTCGCCCGCCGCTACGGCTGGGATGAGGGACTGGACGAAGACGAAGACGCCCCGGCCTCCCCCTGACGCATCCGCAGACCCACTCCCCTGCGGCCAGCCCCAGGTCCGCCTCAACCGTGAACTCCCTGCCGGCAACCCGCATATCCCGGGCCCGAACCAGCACCGCCGACACCCCCACCCCCACCACGCGGCCCGCCCGGTGCCGGGCCTGTTCGTGCAACTGGTCCAGCTCCCGCCAAGTCCCAGGCCGCACCGCAGAAGAGGGAACGGGTACCGGTACCAAAGAGGCCCTGGCCAAGGACCAGGGCAGGAACAAAACCGGGATAACCACCGGTGCCAAAGCTGAAAAGCCACCAAACAGAATTAGAAGCCGTTTTTTTTGAGCAAAGCTCGTGGGGCTTTCGACATTCACAGGCGGACTCAGCATAGGAACCCGCAGGACAGCGCCCGTCCTCCACCACAGCACCAACAGTGACGCCGGCCCTGTTGTGGAAGCACCGGGGCACTGGTACGGTGACGAGCGACCCAAAACGCCGCGGCAACACGAAACGTGAACATCACCGCAAAACTGGCCCATGACACCCTGGCACTCATCGCCGACATCAACCGGACCCAGCCATCAGTCGGGCAGGAGACCGCTCCAGCGAGTTCCCTGGACTCGTTGCCTGTGGAGACCCTGGCAGCACTCAACCACGCCGGATGGATGAAACTTCTCATGGAGCAGGACGACTGGAGGGAGACCGAAGGAAAACTGCAGGAAGTGTTCGGCAACTGGATGGGACAATATCGCCGGAGGGACCTCCGGCACTTGGCCAAGGACTGGACCCGGGAACCAAGGGATAAAGCCACCAGCAGACTCCTGGAACTCTGGGTGACGGAGGATGAACTGAAGAGACTGGCCCAACTCGTGGCGGAAAGGGAGTTCTCCGAACCCCGGACACCGGTCTGCTTCGCCATCGTCAACGCTCGGACAACGGTGAGGTCCGTCCTCAACTTCATGCGTCACGACCGGAAACTTACCTCGAGGGAAATTACCCAAGCAAACCTGGAAATGGAGGAAAACAGGGACGAGTACAACTACTGGGCATCCCTGATAACGGCGGACGAATTCCGGGATCAGTAAACCCGACAGGAGAAACTTCCATGCCCAACATCGTTTACGCCCTGATCAACCCCGCCATGCCGGGAATGGTCAAGATAGGCATGACCGACCGCGATGATGTCCAGCGACGGATGAGTGACCTCTACACCACCGGAGTCCCCCTGCCTTTCGAGTGCGTCATCGCCCGGGAAATCGAGGACCGGCAGGCGGCAGAGATCGAAACAGCCCTCCACACCGCCTTCGGCCCGAACAGGGTGAACAACTCCCGGGAGTTCTTCGAAATCGACCCCGAACAGGTCCAGGCACTCCTCCGGGTGATGCCCGGCAGAGACGTGACTCCGCAGCGCCCGGAACAGGACGCGGCCGCCCAGGATGAGGACCAAGCCGCGGCCACGGATTACAAGAGACGCCAAGCCAGGACCAACGAGGTCGAGTTCCTGGAATCCCTTAACGAACACGGAGTCGCTGTATACCGGAGGGTTCTGGACCTGGGAAGCCGAGAGGGTATGCGGGTCAGGTGGGGGACCAGGGGCTTCTCGCTGAACGTCGTCTCCAACGGGGCTACGATTCCCATGTGCTACGGGTATCCTCCCGCGTCGTACAACCAGAGGATCTACACCGAGTTCGGCCTGATGGCTCAGAAGGCCGACCTGCCACAGGACACCGTGGATGCCCTCAGACAGGAGGCCCTCGATACGGGACTCTTCGATCCAGCCGGCAGGGGCAACAACCTTTCTTGCCGCACCGACCTGCCCTTAAACGAGTCCCAACTCGACGCCCTGACCGGGTGGCTGAACTCCGCCGTGGCCAGGATAAGGGAGCACGAGACCCCGACCCAGGACGAAACGGAGGAGCCCGTCGAAGCCTGAGCCAAACCACTCACCATCCAGACCCCGAAAGCGAGCCATCACCGGCTCGCTTTTTCACACGCCAGCAGCCCCCGGCACGGCAACGCCTCTCGTGGAGCCAGCGAATCCATACCGGGGACCAGTGGATGATCACCAAGGTCGACCGGGTGAACACCGGCACCGCAGAGGGCTACCTCCTCAAGGAAATGCCCAGTCCGCCGAACGTCGTCGAGTTCCGGTACAACTACACCGATCACGCCGACATCGACCGGGACCTGAAGGACTTCCTGGTACTCTGCCACGTCGGAGGGGTCCCGGTGACGGGAGAGAAAATGGTGCTGCACCACTGCCGACCCGTCGGTGCTGATGAGAAGCCGAGGCAGACATAGGACAGGAAAGACCGGGGAGCACGGAACTACAGGACGGCACTCGCGAAAACACTGGATCACAAGCAGAACGGTCCGACACCACCGGGGAGCGTGACGCAGGGAGCATCAACACCGGCACCGGCCAGGTTGCCGAAGCCCCCGGGCACTGGTACGCTGGCCGACGAACCGAAACTACGCAGCACCACGCGAAATGAACATCACCACGGAACTCGCCGAAAAGACCCTCGCACTCATCGCCGAGATCTATCCGACCCAGCCAGCCGACGGCCAAGTGACCGAGCCAGCGACCCATCTGGAGTCGGTAGAGACCCTAGCGGCGCTCAACCACGCCGGGTGGATGAAGCGGCTCATGGAGAAGGAGGACTGGAGGGAAACCGAAGGGAAGCTGCAAGAAGTGTTCGGCAACTGGATGGGACGGTACCGGCGGAGAGAACTCCGCCACATGGCCAAGGATTAGACCCGTGAACCGGAGGACAGAGCCACCACCAAACTCCTCACCCTCTGGGTCGCAGACGAGGATCTGAAAAGACTGGCCCAACTCGTGTCGGAAAGGGAGTTCCCCGAACCCAAGACACCGGTCTGCTTCGCCGTCGCCAATGCCCGGATAACGGTACGATCCGTCCTCGACTTCGTACGTGACGACCGGAAACTAACCCAGGAAGAAATCGCCGAAGGCCTCCGGGAAATGGAAGAGAACAAGGACGAGGACGACTACTTTGCCTCCCTGGGCATGCTGAGCAAGCCAGAGGAGTAGGAAACCCGGCAGGAGAAATCCCCAGGCCAAACATCGTCTACGCCCTGATCAACCCCGCCATGACCGCAGGGACGATGTGCGGCGCGGGAAGAGTGGCCTCTACACTACCTGGGTCCCTCTATCCTTCGAGTGTGTGGCAGCCCGGTCCAAAAGATTACCACTCGGCCCAGGCTTGAAAGGGACACGTAAATCACGCATTCCACCAATTGGGAACCCCGCACCGCCCGTGAGGTCCCTGGCATTATGATCAGACTCCTGAGCCTCGCTCTTCTGGCGGCAACCATCCTGGCGGCAGGGTGCTCGACCCAGGAGTCAACCGTCGCTGTACTCAACACCCCCGAACCCCAGGAAGTCCAACTTCGGATTTTGGCAATCAACGACTTTCACGGGCACATCGCCACCTCCTCAGACGCCTTCGGCGGAGTTGGGCGCGTGGACTACCTGGCAGCCAACATCGCAGCCGCCAGGGAAGGAGTGGAAAACTCCGTGTTCGTGTCCGCAGGCGACCTGATCGGAGCGTCGCCCCTGATCTCAGCCCTCTTCCACGATGAACCCACCATAGAGGCCATGAACCTCATGGGGCTGGACTTCAACGGCGTCGGCAACCACGAATTCGACGAGGGCCCGGCAGAGCTGTCCCGGATGCAACACGGCGGACTCCGCCCAGATGCCGACGACATCGAAGGCGAGTCCTTCGGCGGCGCAGACTTCCGGTTCCTCGCCGCCAACGTCATCGACGACCGGACCGGGAGCACCATCTTTCCTGCTTACGGAGTCCGCGACTTCCAGGGAATCAAGGTGGCCTTCATCGGCCTGACCCTGGAGGGAACTCCCAACATAGTCGCCCGCAGCGGGGTGGAGGGACTGACCTTCCTTGACGAAGCCGAGACGGTCAACTCCCTTGTTCCCCGACTCCAAGCGGAGGGAATCGAAGCAATCGTGGTCCTCCTCCACCAGGGAGACTTCTCAGGCGGCGGCAAGGACGACTGCGGCTCCGGCCTGGAGGGCCCCGTCGCGGAGGTCGTGGCAGGGCTGGACCCGGCTGTGGACCTGGTGATCGCCGGCCACACCAATGACGAGTTCGTCTGCGATATAGACGGGATAGTGGTGACCATGGCGGATAACGCGGGCAGGATGTTCACGGTAATTGACGCCACGCTCAGCCCCGACACCGGAGACCTTACCATTAAAGCCGCCAGGAACCACCTCAACTCCCATGCCGGGGTTACCCCTGTCCCGACACTGACAGAACTCATCGGCAGATACGAAGAACTGTCCGCGCCCAAGGCCAACGCCGTGGTCGGGATCGTCTCCGCCGACATCACCCGGGAGCAGAACGAAGCCGGCGAATCGGCCTTGGGAGACGTCATCGCCGACGCCCACCTGGCGGCGACCGGCAGCCCCGACACCGGCAACGCCGTGGTGGCCTTCATGAACCCGGGCGGAATCCGCGACAACATCACCTTTGCCTCAGCCGGGACCGAGGCCGACGGGGAATTGACCTACAGGGAGGCGTTCTCCGTCCACCCCTTCGGCAACAGCCTGGTCACCATGACCCTGACCGGGGCCCAGATCGACGCCCTGCTGGAGCAGCAGTTCGACGATGAGGACACCGGCTACGGCAACATGCTCCAGGTGTCCGAAGGGTTCACGTACATATGGGATGCGGCCGCTCCGGCGGGATCCAAGGTGGATATAGCCGGCATTGAGATTGACGGAGCGGCGGTCAAGCCCGACGGGCGATACCGGGTCGCCGTCAACAGCTACCTGGCGGACGGAGGCAGCGGCTTCAGCGTCTTTGAGAAGGGCACCGAGAGGACCGGGGGCGAAATCGACCTGGACGCGCTCATCGACTACTTCGCCAAGACCGGAACGGTGTCCCCGGGGCCGCAGGACCGGATCACCAGGATTAACTGAGGGAACGTCGCTCGGGGAGATCAAACGCCGAGCGGACGTTGTTTGCCTGTATGTGGCGGTAGATCCATTCCGGTGCTTGTGAAGCCTCCGGGGATTTGAGAAACTGGAAATGTGAGATACCCTTTCCCACTGAAATTATGCTAGAGTGTGCGCTATCAATCGGTTAGGCGCCACACAAGGAAAGGAGGTGCATTTGCATTGCGGATGTATCGACCCAGTAAGCTAGATGCAGGCTCTTCCGCCATCTCGGTAGGTAGCTTCTGCTTGGCTAGGTGAGGCATCGGAGAATGGAATAATGGCTATCACCAGACAGGAAGTGCTGAAGCTCAACGTGGTGCTGTTGGGTGCTAGTCTGCTTGCGGAGCCAGACGAGCAATTTCGCTTTGCTAATCGTGTTGCCGCCGACATAAGCTCAGAGGTTCTCGTATCCGGCCCCAACATGCCTGTTCCCTCTGGATTTGGTATTGAAGTCGATGAGGCGGCGACACTTCTGACCCTCCTCAAGGACCGTATCGCTCTCCACACGTTTTCCACGAGAACCATCATTGAGCAGGACTACCCCGTTAGCGATGATCTGGAGCGGCTGGCGAGCGTGGTAGTTTTTGCCATTGAATGCACGAATCCAGGTCGGGTTGCTCTGACGGCATTTGGCGTGAATTTGCAGATGAGCTTCGCTTCTGACTCTGATCCGTATGGCCAGCGTTACATAGGGGAACGCCTCTATGGTGGGAGAATCCTTGGCGACGAGGCCTGGACCCTGCTTGGTGGGACAGGGAGAGTCTTTTACGAGTCTGAGGATGGAGCGGTTTGGAACTTCAACCTGGAGCCTCGCGGTAACGACCCCACAAATCAGCGGGTGTACCTGGGTGTCAACATGCACATGTCCGACCCGATTGATTTGACTGGGGACGTAATATTGACAGCTTTGAGGGAAGTATGGAAGCAAACACAGTGTTTCGCAGTTCGCCTGGACGAAGCGAACTGACGCTCAGCACTGATTTCAGCAGGCAAGACACTCCCCCTTTTTCTGACCGGAATTTAGGTGCTGCATCCAAGCCTCAGCAAGTTGCCGAATACGATATCGAGAGGAATTTCTTTCTTTCCGGTGCTATGCGGATAGAGAATCCTCTGTTGTCAGCAATCCTGAAGCGATATATTGCGTCCTATTTCCGCGTCCTCTCCGAAAAGTCAACGATTCAGTATGTTTCACACCGACGTGGCATGCCGACGCATTGCCCAATGTGTGCTTATCCAATCGTTCAGGATGCACCAGAGGCCGCCTATTTTCGATTCAGCCCAGGCACAGATATCGGGCGTGGGATCCCCGATTGGTTCGCATTTCCAGCCCCTGTGGAAGAAACCCCCAAGTGGGTAATGCCGGCCGAGCCATCGAATGCGGTCGTATCCCTACCAAATGTGGAAGCTCTCCTCATAGAGCCGGGGCCAGAAGTTTCGCTGGTAACCCGTATGGATGTTGCCGAGCAACTAGGCAGTATGCGCGAGATGGAGGATGGCTGGCTGGATGGCGATGGAAAGGCACCGACACATGAGGGATTGACCAAATTGGGCGACCTTTTTGCGATGCACTTCTCTTCCGTCCTGCCCCAACCGTACCTCTACCCCACACCGGAAGGTGGAATTCGGGCAGAATGGACATTTGGTAGCAACGAGGTAAGCTTGAATATCGACCTGGAGACGCTATCAGGCGAATGGCATACCGTCGATCTGGCCACAAGAGAGGATGAAGAGCAGACGCTAAATTTAACCGGCCATCCTTCATGGCAATGGCTATCGGCGCGAATTCAAGCCTTGGAGAACATCCCGGAGTGAATGCCGCTACGTTCCTTTGGAGGCAAGTAAATCCGTGGTATATCAGAGACGATAGGATTACATCCGAGTTGTTCTTGCCGACCCGTGCTGATGAGGGAAAGTCATCCGTATACGATGGCGACATGATTTCTGCAAAAGAATCGTGGGAGCACTACAATGCTCCAGAACCAGAGGGATTGGGCAAAAAATCGCTCGGCGTAATGACGGTGACGGTTAGGGAGTGCCAGAAGGAGGGAGTTGAACCAGTACCAGATCCAACTCGTTTCCAGGAACACGTTCTATTGGATTTCACGGGTCTGTCTAATCGAAAACGTGAGACCGCAGCGAAGGCATTAAGAGCAATTGCTGTGGCCCGTGATTGGATTTATCGTCCAGACGACGTAGAGGAGTCTACGGGGCATTCATCTGCATGACCCGCAACCAGTTCCTGTCTCCGGCCTCCAGTCGAGCCAAAACAGCGGCACTGTAGGTCAACGTCGACATAGCGGCGTACAGCAGGTTCTTCATCGGCAAAAGCCACCGGCGCGACAAAGCAGCGCCTGAGCTGTGCCTGTCGCGGAGAGAATTCCAAGCTCCACCCGGCAAAGCCAACCCGCGCCATGAATGGTGAGCGCGAAAGTTCCCTAATACAAGGACGGCAAAAACCAGCGGCGGGCCGAAATCCCCGCCGCTGGCCTCATCGAAAACCGGATCGCATCCCGTAAAGGAGGATCCATCCTCGTATTGCAGGGACCTTCCTCTGGTCACAAGTCGACCCCGCTCACACCCCTGGGAACTATTCGTCCATCCTCCACGGCAGCAAGAACGCCGCCGCCGACCCGGTTGCCGAAGGCCCCGGGCACTGGTACGGTGACCAGCGACCAGAGACGCCGCAGCACCGCGCGACATGGACATCAGCGGAAGATTGGCCCATGACACCCTCGAACTCATCGCCGAGATCAATCGAACTTCGCCAACCGAAGGCCAGGCGGCCGAGTCAGCGACCCATCCGGAGCCGGTAGAGACCCTGGCGACTCTGGATTATGGCGGGTGGATGAAGCGCCTGATGGAGCAAGAGGGCTGGCGGGAAACCGAAGGGAAGCTGCAGGAACTGTTCGCTAACTGGATGGGGCGGAACAGAAGGAGAGAACTTCGTCGCATCGCCAAGGACCGGGTCCGGAAACCAGAGGATGGAGCCGACGCGAAACTCCTAGAGACCTGGGTCAAGGACGAAGACCTGAAGAGACTGGCCCAACTCGTGACCGAGGGGGAGTTCCCCGAACCCCTGACACCGGTGTCCTTCGCCATCGTCAACGCCCGGACAGCAGTGTGGTCCGCCCTCCACCTCGCAACCCACGCGAGAAAGCTCACAGACGAGGAAATGGCCGAAGTAATCCGGGATTTGAGGGAGAACAGGGACGAGTACGACTACCTTGCTTCCCTGGGCATGACCGGCGATCCCCCGGAATAGAATACCCCGCCAGCCAGGAAAGCTTCGAGGACCGGGACGGCGAGGAATCGGACGGAAAGTGGAAATTCGGGAAAAGCAGGCAGCCCCCTGCTGCGAAGGCGAGCGATTGCTGAAGTCGTCCACCTGGTCGAGCGGCAGGGGGCCATGTGGCCCGCCTTGCAAACTCGAACCAAGGACGCACGGCGCCCAGTGAACGACTTCAGCTACAGAATGATACTCCACCGGAACCGGTAACGAAAAGGTGGAGAGCATCATCAAGCCGGAGATCAACTCCCACCCGATGATGGTCAGCAGACCGGTAGACCCAACTGCTCCCGGTACTCGCGCTCAAGTTCCCTCACCAAGCTGGACGGCAGGCAGCCGGTCAGCCGGTTCCCCGTCAGCGTCAGACGGTTCAGGCGGGCCAATCTCTTGACCTCCTCAGGGACCTCCCCTGTCAGGTCGTTTTCTGCCAAAAATAGCCTCTCCAGGCTATTCAGATATCCCAACTCCGCCGGAATTCCCCCGGTCAGGGCGTTTCCAGCCAGATCGAGAACCCGCAAGTGGGAGAGGAGGCCCAGATCACTCGGTATCTCCCCGCTAAACCTGTTATTACCCAAGCCCAAGCCCGATAGATTTGAAAGCTCAGCCAATTCTGGGGCAATCTGCCCGGTCAATTGGTTGTCACTCAGGCCCAGCACCTCTAGGTCTGTAAGGCCGAGGATTTCGGACGGTATCTCTCCGGTCAACTGATTGGAGTCCAACATCAGTTGCCTCAGGCTCGACAGGTTGCCAAGCTCCGGCGGTATCTCCCCTTCCAGGCGATTGTAAGAGAGCCACAGGGATTCCAAGCTGGTCAAGCCGCCCAATTCCGGCGGTATCTCTCCGGTCAATTGGTTGTCATAGAGCCACAACTTTTCCAGCCTGGTGAGACGGCCCAAATCAGGAGGAAGCTCCCCCGTCAGATTTGTGTGTGGGAGTTCCAGTTCGTAGACCCTCCCATTTTCGGCCCGCACACCTGCCCACTCCCCAAGCGGCCGGTCCGTGAGCCAGCCGTCTTTGAATATCCAGTTGGGTCCTCCGGTGGCATGGTACAGCGCCGCCAGCGCCTCCCTGTCCGGCGTGGACAACTGGTTCCCTAACAGGGAGAGATCCTCGACCCTCTCCATCAATTCCACCGGCATGGATCCGGTCAACCGGTTGTTCGCGATATCCAGGGACCGGAGGCCGGGAATGTTGGCCAACTCGGGAGGAACTTCACCGCTCAGCCGGTTGTCCGCCAAATTCAAGCCCCTCAGATTGGACAGGTTACCCAACTCCGCCGGTATCTCCCCGGTCAGGTCATTCCCCGACAGGGTCAATCCCGCCAACACTGGCAGGCCGCCCAACTCCGCCGGTATCTCCCCGGTCAGGTTGTTGTCACTCAGGTACAGACCCGCCAACTTGAGCAGGTTGCCCAACTCCGCCGGAATTGCTCCGCCGAGTCGGTTATCCACAAGACGGAGAGTTGCCAGTTGACGAAGATTCCCCACCTCAGGCGGTATCTCCCCGGTCAGCCCGCTACCGCGGATTTCGAAGAAAGTCAGCGCGGTGAGGTCGCCCACCTCGGGCGGAAGTTCCCCCTTGATCCGTTCGCCCTCTAGCTCCAGGGTGACAACCCGGCCATTCTCTACACCGACGCCCTGCCACTGGTCAAGAGGAGCGTCGGTCGCCCAGGTGGTCGTGTATCCCGACTCCCAGAAGCGGCCATTCAAGGCATTGAACAGAGCGATCAGGGCCTCCCGGTCCGTCTCCAGTGAGCCAGTATCCACCGGAGTGGGCGACGGTTCGGGAGTGGAGGGAATTGCCGGCGAGGGCGCCGAGGTCGGCACGGCGGTTTCAGCCGTGGGAGCTACCCCGCCGGTGGAGCCTGTCTGCCCCACAGTGGAAGGAACGGGAGAGCCAGCACCGGCGGAACCGCCGCCGGGGGTACGAGTGGCCCCGGCGGAAACCGCGGTGGATACCGGGGCGGACTGCTCTGGGGCCGGAGAGCCGGAAGCCGGGGCGGAGGGAGTCGCCTGATCCGAGGACGGGTCAACCGGGGCGGCGGGGTCATCGCCTCCCCCGCAGCCAACAAGGGCGACCGTCATCAGGAGCAACGCCAGGACTAGGGCGAGGAGCAAGGCCATAGGGGAATTGATCGAGTGCATGGAGCCTCCTGCAACTGGAATGAGTTGCCGAAGCCGCTCCACTGTAATTCGCAGGCGAGAAGAGGGAATGCACGACCGTGGTCGTCGCGGTCGACGAAGACGAAGGGAACCGGGTGTCACCCGGGAATTGGGACCAGTGGGACAACTTCAGCAGGCGGATGATACAGCAAGAGAGAGCCAGGTGTAAGGGACTTGGCGTCAGCAAAACCTGACGGCAATCGGGCCAGTACCGGTGTCAACACCGCGGGGAGTACCAGGCATCGACAGGAGAGAACACTGGAAACTCACGACTGGCCGATGGTATGGGAACGCAGGGACAGACTCCGTCCTCTGCCGGCCGAAAAACGGAACAGAGCTGCTCCAGGTAGTAGACGATTGGCCAGCTCAGGATAAACCGCAGTTGGCTCCGGTTCCCAGAGCCAAGGTGTGCCGGTGAACCCGAGGCGGTAGAAGTGCACCCCTTGGCGGGAAACTAGGGTGTCCTGGACCAAGCCGGACGATACCTAGCCATACCCCATAAAATGTTTCTCATAAATGTGGATGGGAATTTCCTGAACTGATCTCCGTTTGTCTTGCAATCCTCTAAAGAGTCACGGTAAGCTCGTCACAAAAAGTTCCCCAGCGCCCACATCTCACCGCGACGCTGGGGAAATACACCCGACACAGGAGGAAACCGGCCACCCTGCTGTCTGACGTCCGTCTTGGGCCGGAAGACCACCCCCCGGTCAGATATCAGCCTACCAGATCGGCCGGGGGCCCTGTCAAGAGCACCGAGGGAATTGGCAGGCAGGAGGATGAAATGACCGGCGACATATACCAATTGCCGTCCCATATTCAACAGTCATGGGCGGACCTGCTCACCGAGGAAGAGGGGTTGAAGAACAGCATCTCTTACCGCGAAAAGGCGATATCGGACCACCAAGCGGGCATCCAGGAAGAAACTCAGAGACTGGAAACCCTCCGACAGTACAAAGCGACGTTCTTCAATTTTCACATACGGGGAAGCCTCAAGAGCGAACCCAACCCACGCCTCCAACCTGGTGGCGCCTGCCCCATACCGCTGGACCGCGAGTTGACCTACCAAGCAGCTCTCGAAGCCATCGGCGAGGCCGCCCCGGGCGGATACGTCCATCACCGGACCGCGGCTGGTTGGCTAATGGAAGCAGGCATCATCGTAGAACTTTCCATAAATCAAGCCAGGATGAGGGTCTCTAAGTACCTGTCCCGATCACGGGACTGGGAAAACGTCGAGGGCCACAAAGGGTGGTACCGGCTGATCAGCATCTCAGGGGAGCAGGAAATATCGGCTCCGGTGATGGATGATAACCCGGTTTAATCTGGACGGAAGGCTCACAGAAACGAGAAGGAAGACCTTGGTATGGAAGAATAATTTAATGACAATTGGATGTTTACCCCACGGGTATTCACGACTACAATATGTGCCCCTAAGTCCGGAAAGAAATTCTTGTCTCCGTATGCAGCCTACAGGGAAAGGCGGGAAGTCGGGAAAGCAAGACACAGGAAAGGACGTAATCCGTGAACAAACCAGCGACTGTTTCCTGGATGTGTAACAGGAGACTTCAAGAGGGGTAAATGGGCGAGGGGCACAGCACAGGGCCTTGAACGGGGATCCTCGCCCACAACCAACAAACGGAGGGAAATGATGAACACTGAAGAGGGCCGGGCACCGCCTGGCGAAAAAGAGGAGGGGGAGCGGCCATGCTTTGGCCGGCCAGCCGCACCCCCCGGGCAGGAGGAGAGAGAGCCCCTTCTACCTGTTTCTTATGGTACGCCATACGGTCAAGCCGACACCAGCCCCCCAGAGACCTTACCTGGCGATTCCGACGGCGTGGTAACCCTCGAAGCCGAGGCGAAAGGTTACTTCCGGAAGGCGACGCTCACTCTGGTCGGGGCCCCGACGCCACCGGCCTGCGGGCGAAGCTGATCCACGACCTGCTCTGAGGCCGGTGGAGCCGGCCCCTGGACAGAGTGGATCCAGGTGACACTACCGGCGCCGGCGCCCCGGCACCCGAGCGCTCTCCCGTCATCACCAACGGATCGGACGGGGAAACCGGAACCATGGAACCGGAGGCATAGCAGGGTTCAGTGCAGCGGCACCGACCAAGGCTCCGGCGCCGCAGCCTGTGATCCGAAATTTTGGTCGGAGATCAAATTCATCAAGCACGGGGGCTTTCTCAGCAGTCAGCCCCTCGTGCTCCCCGGACCCACACACCAACTCTTCAAGACGCGGCAAACAACAGGAGGAAGCATGACACTGGAATATGAGAGCGTAAGCACAGGACACGCAGGGATCGTGGAAAGGGTCACCGGGGAGCTCCTGGGGGAAAGACCCAGAACGGCAATTTACTTGCGGACGAGCACCGTCGATCAGGGCGAAAAAGGCAACTCCCTGGAAGAGCAGTTGGAGAAGAACAAGAGGCATGCCGAGATCCTCGGATGGGAGGTTGACGAGGAGTGGATTCTCACCGACATGGAAAGCGGCGCCTTCCTGTCCAGGGACGGCATGGAAAAATTGCTGGCGGGAGTGGAGTCCGGGAAGGTCAAGCGTGCGATAATCCTGCGCCCGGACCGCCTCGGAAGGGACCCGATGGACCTGATCAAGATCCGCCGGGTGTTCAGAGATGCGGGAGCGCATTTGGAATTCGTCGAAGGTCCCTCGGGCGATAGCGATGAAGACGAGTTCATGTTGTTCGTGTTCGGCTACCTGGGTCTGAAGGAGAGACAGCTCTTCATGCAACGCTCCCAAGGAGCCAAGAAACTGCTTGCCAGCAAGGGACGATATCCAACGGGAGACGGGGTGGGGCTGTATGGGTACGACTACGACCGGATCAACAAGGTACGGGTCATCAAGGAAAGCGAAGCAACAGTCGTCAGGATGGTGTACCAGTGGGCCCTGGACGGGATGAGCTTCCAGAAGATCTCGGAAAAGCTGAACGAGATGGGAATTCCAACCAAGACCGGAAAGAGCCGGTGGTGCCACTCAAGGGCCAAGGCAATATTGACTAACCCCGCTTACACAGGCCGACACTACTACGGCCTGAACCGGTGGACAAAGGTCGACCCGAAGGTCCACGGGAAAAAGACCATCGTTACCAAGAACCCACCGGAGGAAACATTTCTGATCGAAGACTTCACTCCCCCTCTCATATCCCAGGAAACCTTCGACGCCGTTCAGGAACGAATACAGGAGAGGTCGGTAAGATACGCGAAGGCAGGGACCTTCTACCTGCTCACCGGGATTGCCAGATGCAAGAAGTGCTTGGCCCCTGTATGCGGATCCATGCTGGCAAAAGGCCATCGGTACTACCGGTGTGTACACGCTCGCGGAAAGAATTACCCATGCGACGCGAAGCACATCAGGGCCGATGAACTGGAGCTCCTGGTATGGGAGATGATCGTGGTCGCTGTCCGCGATCCCGAGGTGGTTGCGGCCGATGTGCGGCGCCTCGTCGACACAGAGTCCGGCAAGGGAAACCTGAAAGAGGCAATGAAGAAACTCCGGAAGGAGGTGGACGGACTGAGGGCGGAGCAGAGCCGCCTGATGCAGCAGATGGGTAAGCCGCATATCGACCAGGACATCCTGGAGGCGACGATAGCGCCGCTGAAGGTCCGTTACGACGAGAAGAGGGACCAGCTCAAGGCCCTGGAGGAACAACAGGAGAGACGGGAAGGAGCGGAGGCGTCAAGTTACCAGATAGCCGAATACTGCCGGGAGCTGGCCACGAGGCTGGAAGATGCGACCCCTGAGACGAAGAGGGCTATAATGGGCGCATTTCAAGCCAGAGTGGAGGCAACATGCGACGAACTGCAAGTGATACTGACAGTGGACCCCTCCGTAACGACAAAGGATGCAAAGTCAACATGATTCACCACGTCAACATCCAGATTACCAACCGGGAGCAGACGCGCGAGTGGTACGAGAAGGTGCTGGGCGCCGAGTTTCTGGACCGCGGCCCGGCTCTTAACCGGCGGATGTTGCAGCTCCGCATCGGCAACGGAGAGATACACACCACCGAGGTGGACGAAGTCGTCTACATCCCGCGAGTTCACTTCGCCATCGAGGTTGACGACTGGGATGCCGCCCTGGCCAACTTGGACCGGTTGGGAGTGTCCTACTCGCGCACGGCGGGCGGGTCGTTTATGGGAACCGGCGGCGAAGACCCGACGCAGGGCCGCCGCGAGGACACCAACGAGCACTACACCTACATCTCGGACCCCGACGGCAACCTCATCGAGATGGTCTACCATCCGCTGGGGCTGGAAAGCACCGAGGGCGATGCCATTCCGCTACACCGCGACACTGCCAACCCTAAGTGGACACAGATACCCGGCTTCGTGGAAGAGGCGTACCGGGGAGCGGAAGTGACGGTCTAAGTAACTATCTCAAAACTCCCCTCTCCATTGAGGGAGAGGGTTAGGGTGAGGGTGAAAGGGTAGTGCAGAGAAGCGTAGAGAAAACAATCAATCGTTTTGAGATAGTTTCCAAGCATAGCTTGGAGTAGTTCCATTCGGTTTTGGGGTTTAGAAATGTTCCTTTTGGATGACGTGTTCTGTACTGTGGCTATTACAACCCCAAAACCGAACGGAACCGCTGGTTACAGCTCGTACTCCGCCTTTTCCAGCGTCTCCGTCGTCGGGTTGACCTTCAGGCCATGATTTTCCAAGGTGGTGCAGCCAATCAGGTACTTCTCGGTCGGCCAGAGGAACACCATGCAGGGCGTTGGAGTGAGCGAGTGCCCTGGGATTGTTATGTAGACACTCCCAAGCCCCGCTTCCATAATACTGCCATCAGCTATACGCACTGGAACCTGCCCTAACATCTCCACCTCCAGAGACTCCGCTTTGGCGGCTGGAAGCACCGTATGGGTGGCTCCGGTGTCCACCAGTACCGATTCAAATGTGGCCCGGTATTGACTGGCCGGACTATTTATTACGATGTCTGCGTATGTCTGTCCCAATTTCGGCTTCTGTTTGAGATTCTAACGAACCTGATGGTTCCGTGTTTCTAAGCCGCCCCCGCGTCCCTCAACGCCTGCCACACCTTTTCCGGCGTCAGAGGCGTGTCTATGTGCTTCACGCCCGCGGACGACAGCGCGTCCATCACTGCGTTGGCGATGGCTACGGGAGCGGCCAGGGTGGGCAGCTCCCCGATGCCCTTGACGCCGAGGGCCGTGATAGGCGACGGCGTTTCATAGGTGCTGTCGAGGTCGAAGTCGGGCAGGTCTATGGACTTGGGCATTACGTAGTCCATCATGCTGCCGCTGAGGGGCTGTCCGGTGGAGTCGTAGACCATGCCCTCCCAGAGCGCCTGGCCGATGCCCTGGGCTATTGCGCCGTGAATCTGGCCGTCGTACAGCATGGGGTTGATGACTTTGCCGGAGTCGTGGACTCCGGTGTAATGCAGTATCTTGATGGCCCCGTTCTCCCGCGAGACCTCCACCACCGCGACGTGGGAACCGAAGGAGTAGGGGCTCCTGCTCAGGACGTTGGAGCCGTCGAAGTCCACCCCCGGCTCTTCCCCCGGCGGCAGCAACTCCTCGTTATGGGCGGCGGACGCCAGTTGCGCGAAGGGAACGCTGTTGGACGGGTTGTTGCGGTCAACGGCCCGGCCTTCGGCTAAGTCAACGTCTCCGGGCGGGCATTCCAGCAGGTGGGCGGCGACGGTTGTCAACTTCTCCCGCGCTTCCTGCACCACGTTGTACAGCACGGTGCCGCCGGCGATGACGCCGCGGCTGGCCGACGTGCCGCCGCCGTGAGGCAGGATGGCAGAGTCGCTGTGCCGCACCAGCACGTCGCCGGGCGCGATGCCAAGTTGGTCGGCGACCACTTGGGCGAAGGTGGTCTCGGTGCCTTGCCCGTGGGGCGAGATGCCGGTGTGAACCTCCACGTCCCCTTCCGGCCCGATGACGCATCGAGCGTGTTCCTCGAGGAAGGTCACCTTTGCGCCGGAGCCCTTGACCACAGTTGCAATGCCCACGCCGATAAGCGCTCCGCTGTCCTCTACCTGCTGGCGGGAGCGTTCCCGCCACTGGTCATAGTTGGACATTTCCAGGGAGCGCTCGAAAGCTGCGGCGTATTCGCCGGAGTCGTAGATGATGCCCGTGGGCGTTTCGTAGGGGAAGGCATCGGGCGGGATGAAGTTGCGGCGGCGCACGTCGGCCGGGTCAAGGCCGAGTTCCTGGGCTACCAGGTCCACTGCCCGCTCCATGCAGAAAGCCGCCTCGGGGCCGCCCGCGCCGCGATAGGCGCCGGTCACGGACTTGTTGGTGGCAACGCCCACCACCTCCACCGACATGGCGGGAGTGCGGTAGGGACCGGTGAGCCGGTGGCTGGTCAGGATAGGCACCGTGGGGGTGGACATAAAGAAGTAAGCGCCCAGGTCGGCGGTGACTTTCACGCGGATGCCCAGCAGGGTTCCGTCGCTCTGCGCCGCCGCCTCCATATCTATGCTGTGGCCGCGCCCGTGGAAGCAGAGCATATTTTCCTGTCGGCTCTCCACCCACTTGATGGGGCGTCCCAGCTTCATCGCCAGGTAGGGAATCGCCAGCTCTTCGGGGAAGAAGCAGCCCTTCTCGCCGAAGCCGCCGCCCACGTCGGGGCAGGCCACCCGCACCGACTCCAGGGGCCGCTCCAGCAGGCGGGCCAGATGCTCGCGGATTTCGTGAGGATGCTGCGTCGAGTCCCACACCGTCAGCAGGCCGGCAGCCTGCCCTGAGCTTGCCGAAGGGTCGTATTCGGCCAGCAGTCCGCGTGGCTCCATGGGCGCCGGGGCCACCCGCTGCACGTCGAACCGCTGGGTGATGACGCAGTCGGCGGATGCGAAAGCCCCGTCCAGGTCGCCGCCGGCGTTGACTGTGCGCAGCACCACGTTGCTGCCAAACTGCTCGTGAATCACCGGGGCGCCTTCGCCGGTCGCCTCCCGCGGGTCGATGACAGCGGGGAGAATCTCGTAGTCTATGGCGACGAGTTCAACGGCGTCCTCGGCGGTGTAGATATTCTCGGCCAGCACGATGGCGACCGGCTGACCGGCATAGCAGGCTTTGTCCACGGCCAGCACCGGGTGCCGGGGCGGGCGCAGCTCGTCGGCGTCGGCGGATTCACGAGTGGGCAAGACCGCGATGTCAGCGATGTCCTGCGCCGTTACCACCGCCGCCACTCCCGGCAGGGCCAGCGCCGCCGATGTGTCTATGCCGCGGATGCGGGCGTGACCGTGGGGGCTGCGGATAATCAGGGCGTGCAGCATCCCGGGCCGCGTCATGTCGTCCACGTAGGAAGACTGGCCGGTGAGCAGGCGGTGGTCCTCAAAGCGCTTTATGGACTGGCCGGTGTAGGTGGTCATCGCTGGCCTCCGCAAGCAGTGGTCGGTTGGGGGCAATGATACCACGACAACCCCAGGGGCTTTCGTTTATTTATTCCTCTATCAGCAAGCGCCGTATCCGGTGGTAATGGCAGGGGAATTTTCTTGTTTATCCAAGGTGACTCTGCACTACCTTTTCACCCCCACCCTAACCCTTCCTCTCAAGGGGGAGGGAATTTTTCTTAACTCTCCCAAGGGAGAGGGGATATTTATTCAGGCGGTGGCGGAGCGCTCCCAGAGGTCGGGGCGGAGGTGGGGGCCTCTCCTGGCCCAGGGCAGGAGAGTGAATACGATGTCGCGGGGTTCGGGAGGCTTGTAGCCGTCAATGCAGCGGGTGAAGTATCGCATCAGGTCCATGAAGGTGTCGAGGCGGAAACCGGCTTGGCCGACGCGGGGCATGAACATCCTGGATATGTCAAGGAGAATGCCCCGCTGGCGGGGTTCTTGACGGGAAGCGGCCTCGTCGAACTCGTCGCAGAACTCCATAGCGAGGTTCCGAAGCCGGAGTATGGCGAGAGCGGGCTTGAGCCTGCACTGGAGGGCGTCGACCTGGCGTCTGAGATAGTTGATGGAGTACATCTTTAATCCTCATTCTGATGTTGGGGCAGAAAATTTTGTTTTCCCGTTATTTCCGCCCATTTCCTTCCATTTGGATTGCCGTTGGGCTTGGCCGGGAAGGCTCTGACGGGGGTTGGAGGTCTGGGGCAAGGGTTTTTGCGGGCTTTTCTCCTGGGGTCTTGAGGCAGCGGTGATGACGGGGGCTGAGTGGCGTTCTGATTTGGTCATAGAGAACTGATGTTCTGTTATGTCCCAACTTATAGTACAGGGCAGCGGCGGGTTTGGCAAGGGACGCGGTGCTGAGGGCAGGGGCTTTTCAAAGCAACTGTCTTTGATGTCAATGGCTGGTTGCGTTGGGGTTCCAGCGGTGGCCGCTTTTCACCATGCTGTTGAGGATGGTCAGCAGTTTGCGCATGGAGGCGGTGAGAGCTAGTTTCTTGGTCTTGCCCGCCGCCAGCAGTCGCTGGTAGAAGCTGCGGATCACCGGATTGTACTGGCTGGCCACCAGTGCTCCCATGTAGAGAACGGTCCGCACTCTGCCGCGGCCTCCGGAGACGGCCCTCCTGCCCCGCATGGTCCCGCTGTCCCGGTTCATGGGGGCCACTCCCACCAAGGCCGCTATCTGCCTGCGCCCCAGCGTGCCCAGCTCCGGCAGATCAGCCAGCAGCGACACCGAGAGTTGCGGCCCCACTCCGGGAACGGAGCGCAGCAGGTCGTCCTGCTCCCGCCACACAGGGCTGCGGCGCAGCATATCCCGAAGCTCCCGGTCCAGGTCTTTCAGTTCCTGCTCCAGCCACTCTATATGGGCTTGGATACGGGGGCGGACGGCCTGGCCCGCCCGGCCCAGCCGGTTCTTCTCCGCCACCAGCATTTCCACCATCTGAGTGCGTCTGGCGTTCAGAGAGCGGAGTTCCTGGGTCTCGGAGTCCGGCAGGGGGCGAATGGCAGGACGGACCGCCTCGGCGAAGTGGGCAATGACCTGGGCGTCCAGCACATCGGTCTTGGCCAAGCGGCCAGTGGCCTTGGCGAAATCGCGAACTTGGCGGGGGTTGACCACCACCGCCGGCAGGGAGGCCGCTGCCAGGGCACCGGCCAAGGGCAGTTCCAAGCCGCCGGTGGACTCAAGAACCACTGCCGACGGTTCCAAGGACTGCAACTCCGATACTAGGCTGCCTATGCCAGCCGCATCGTAGGCCACGGTCCTGACCGTGCCCGAGGGCCTGAGCGCCAGATCCAGCCGGTCCTTGGCCACATCAATGCCAGCATAGATGGATTCCTGTGTCATACTGCCTCCGTGTCAAGGTTTGGCCCGTACTTGCAAGATGCGGGCTCCGCGGCCCAGGCAACTGTTCGGGCTCTGCGGGGAAAAGCGCGGCGACCAAGCTTTGCAGCGGCCTAGCAAGACCAAGTCCGTACCGGTCTGCCGCGCTCACATTCGCTCCCCAAAGGTCATGCCCCGTCCAAGGATTAAGATACAAGTCCTCCGTCTGGGCCATTGTCTGAACCAGGATTTACAGGATAGTCAGGATAGGGGGCCTATCGGAGAAATCTCGAAATCACTCGAAATCAAGTGAATCACAGTTGAGACAGCGACTTTGGAAAGACCCTGCGACGACCCCAAGAAACTTGAAGTCCGGGGCGAAGGGGAGTAAAACAGGATTACCGGGGAGGCGCCCCCACCCTAACCCTCCCCCGGAGGGAGAGGGAACCAATCAGCAGACCGTCCGAGACAGGGAAAGGATGCGCCGATGGACATAGCTCTAGCAGTCCTGCCCTGGATTCTGCCTCCGCTGCTTGGGGCAATCATCGGTTACGTCACTAACCGCATTGCCATCAAGATGCTGTTCCGTCCGCTGAATCCCAAGAGGATTCTGGGCGTTCGCGTCCCGCTGACCCCTGGCGTCATACCCCGCAATCGTTTCGACCTGGCTCGAACCATTGCGCGCATGGTGTCGGAGCAGTTGCTGTCGCCCAAGGCCCTCCGGGAGCAACTGGACAGCCCGGAGTTCCGCGACAACCTGAAGGGCTGGATAGGCGAGCGGCGGCGGGCGCTGATGCAACGGCCTATCAGCCTGCCGGGGGCCAACGGGGGACACCCCCACCCTAACCCTCCCCCGGAGGAGGGAACTCCGGGCAGCTATGCGAATGAAGGCCGGCCTGCATTTCCCGAGGAACTTGCGGAAGAACTGCTGTCGGCGTTCCTTAAATCGCCCCAGTGCGCCCACATGGTGCAGTTGCTGGCCGAACAGGTAACCAGCGATGTGGGCGGTAAACGGGTTTCGGAAGTTACCAGCGCCGAACAACTGGCCAGCTTCGTCCACGGCAATGTTCTGCCCGCTCTGAAAAACGAGGAATTGGGCAACACCGCATCCGGGTTCGTCAACAACTGGCTGCGGGACCAGTTCAACCAGAACAGGCGGCTGAAAGAGTACCTGACGCCTGAGAACCTGGAGGCTGTACAGGCGTTAATCCGCAACAACCTGCCCACGGTGACCTGGCTGATATTCAACTGGCTGCGCCAGCCGGACATGTCGGAGAAGCTGGCGCAGATCGGGCGGGATTGGGTGGAGGACACGGTAAGGCAGCAGGGGCTGATGACCCGCGCCATCCTGAGCATCAGCGGCAAGAAGGATGAAGCCATCCGGGATATGCCCAACATCATCGCAAGGGTGGTGGACGACGCAGAGGAGGCCCTGAGAACTCCGGAGATGCAGACTCTGATTGCCGACGCCGTGGGGGTGACGCTGGACCGCATATCCGGCAGGCGAATCAGGTGGCTGGTCGGCCACAACGAGCAGACCATTTATTGGATGGCGGACCGGGCGACACGGGCGGCGTTCACAGCGCTGGCTGAAACGTCGGAGGCCAGCGTCCGGGAGGCGGCTGGCAGGTTCTACGATATCAACTCCCAAACTACTTTGGGGGAAATGGCGGAGCGCGCTCTCGGCCTCAGGACAGCGGCGGTATCGGGTCTGACGGCAAACCTGATGTTGGGCTACCTGACCGACCCCGAGACTCCCGGCAACATCCGCAAAGTTGTGTCTGAATCAGCCCTTCGGCCCCGCTCAGGACAGGGATTTGAGGGATGGAAGGATGTACAGGACGATGGAGAGCCTGTCACCCTGGAATCGCTGATTCCCATATCCGAGGAGACGGCGGAACGGCTGGACGAATATCTGGCCGACCAAACCATCAGATTCCTTAGCGAGCAAATGCCGGAACTGAGCAGGATTCTGGATGTCGAAACCCTGGTTACCAACCGTATCAACAGCTTCGACGTTAAGGACGTTGAGGACTTGGTGATGTCCATATCGGGCCGACACCTCCGCTGGATCAACTGGTTCGGCGCGGGACTGGGGGCGATCATCGGCCTGATACAACTGGCGGTGAACCCGCCGCTCTAGCATCGGGGCGCTCTCTTGGCGGATGCAAAGTTGTTCGTGAACAGGATTTCACCCTCACCCCAACCCTCTCCCTAGAGGGAGAGGAAGAATTGGCTCATTACGTCATTCCATTGACAGCAAAGCGCGCAAATCATAGGATTAACGCAGATGCTTGGCGCACTGCGTCGAGCTTTCCCTGTTGTGTAACCAGCCCCCTATACGCAGGAGGGTCTTATATGCCCGATAGAGAACAAATCGCATTGATGGGCCACCTCATGCGCCGGGCCGGCTTCGGCGCATCCCACGACGAGCTTGAGGAACGCGCCGCCAAGGGATACGAGGCGACGGTGGAGGAGCTGCTCCATCCCGAAGAGCAGGAAGCCGTGGACATGGAACTGCTCTATCGCTTCATGCCCGGATATGAGGGCGCTCTTGGCCCGCCCCTGAACCAGGCGGAGTGGGTCTACCGGATGATTAACACCCAACGGCCGCTGGAAGAGAAGATGGCGCTGTTTTGGCACCAGCTTTTCGCCACCGGCAACTCCAAGGTGGACAATCCGCCGGAGCTCACCCAGCAGATTGGTATGTTCCGCGACCACGGCATGGGGAAGTTCCGCGACCTGCTGGTGGAATTGGCCAAGAATCCGGCCATGATTTTCTGGCTGGACAACAACGGCAACCACATGGGCGCAATCAACGAGAACTGGGGCCGGGAATTGCTGGAACTTTTCTCCATGGGAGTGGGCAACTACTCCGAGGACGACATCAAGGAAGCGTCCCGCGCCTTCACCGGCTGGACCATCGGCCCCAAGATTCCGCGCAACCCGTTGGGCCGGTTCTACTGGAACTTCGAGTACCGCCCTGAAGACCACGACGACGGCCAGAAGACCTTCCTGGGGCATACCGGGAATTTCGACGGGCAGGACATCATTGACATCGTGGTGAAGCAGCCGGCCACCGCCCGCTTCCTGTCGCGCCACCTGTACAACTTCTTCGTGGCCGATGAGCCCCAGGTGCCTAGCTGGAACATCACCCCGCCCAACGACCCGGCGGCCATCGACGCGCTGATAGACACCTACAACCGGACGGACGGGGACATCCGCGAGATTCTCCGGACGCTGTTCAATTCCGACTTCTTCAAGGCCGCTCGTTACTCGCGGGTGAAGAGCCCGGCGGAGCTGGTCATCGGAACGGCCAAGATGGCCGGCAACTATCAAGGGCCGCGGCCCGGCTTCAACCAGCTTGCCTTCGAGTGCGCCTACCAGGGCCAGGAACTGCTGAACCCGCCCAGCGTGGAAAGCTGGCATACCGGGGCCGAGTGGATTGACGGCGGCGCGCTGGTGCGCCGGGTCAACTTCGCCGCCGGGCTGCTGGGCGACATCTCGCTGCCCGGCGTTCAGGCCATCGTCGGCAACCTGCGAGAGCGCGGCGCGATGACCCCGGCGCAGTTGGTAGAAGCCTGCCTGGAACTGTCCGGGCCGGTGGAAGTCGGTGAGGCCACCTACTCCGAACTGCTGGAACAGGCCCGGCAGGGTGGAGACCTCATCTGGGACAGCGGCGATGCCGAGAAGCGTGTCGGCGTGATGCTGGCACTGATTGCCGCGTCCCGGGATTTCCAGTTCGCCTAGTTGCCCGTCATTCAAATACGCCCTCCGGATCAAGAGCGCCGGGGGGCCGGCCCCCATCGCACAGACAAGCGGAGGAGCGTGATGACTACTACCAGGAAAGACCCGGTGTTGGTGGTGCTGCAAATGACCGGCGCCAACGACTACCTGAACACCATCATTCCGTACACCAACGGGCATTACCGGGACGCCCGGCCCAAGGTCGGCATCCCCGAAGACCAGGTCCTGCCCATCGACGGCGAGCTGGCCTTCAATCCCCAGATGGGGCCCATCAAGAAGCTGTACGATGAGGGGAAAGTCGCCATCATCCACGGCATCGGGTATGAGAACTCGCCCCGCTCCCACTTCCGCTCCATGGACATCTGGCACACCTGCGAGCCGGACATCGTCGGAACTGAAGGCTGGGCGGGCCGGGTCATCCGCGACCTCGACCCCAACTCCGAGAACGTGCTGAAGGGCATCAACTTCGGGCAGGGGCTGCCCCGCGCCTTGGCGCTGCGGGGAGTGCCGGTGACTTCGGTGTCAAGCCTCGAATCCTACGGCGTGCTGTCCAGCGTCCCAGGCGTGGCTGCTGAGGCCGAGCGCGACATGATCCTGGAGCGTTTCGCCCGGATGTACGCCCCGGCGATAGGCACCGGCGAGGTCATGGACTACCTGGGACAGACCGGCCGCGACGCTCTTCAGGGCGCGGACATCATCCGCACCGCCCCGGAGCGCTACTCCTCCACCGTCGAGTATGCTGAGACGCCCATTGCCAAGTACCTGCGCGACATCGCCCAGGTGTATCTGGCCGACCTGGGGACGCAGGTGTTCTACACCCAGCACGGCAGCTTCGACAGCCACTTCAACCAGCCGCCGATGCACACCAAGCTGTGGATTGATATGTCCAGCGCCATCAGCGACTTCTTCGACGACCTGAAGGAGCACGACGCCGGCGACAACCTGATAATGGTGCTGTTCACTGAGTTCGGCCGCCGGGTGAAGGACAACGGCACCGGCACCGACCACGGCGCGGGCGGCGCAGCCTTCGTCATCGGCAATAACGTCAAGGGCGGGATGTACAGCACTTACCCGTCGCTCAGGCCCGAGGACTTGCAGCAGGGCGATTTGGCCCCCAACTACGACTTCCGCGGCTTCTACTCGACGATCATCGAACGCTGGCTGGGACTCGACCCGGTTCCCATCGTCAACGGCAAGTTTGAGCAGATGGACTTCGTGTAGGCCAAACCGGGCAGTCAACGACCACAGGGGCGCACACTGGTGCGCCCCTAATACAATTCCGAGGTGCAACAATGCTGACGACAGTGGCCGCAGGCAGGGTCTTCGATTACAGCTACTGCTTGGGAATGTACGGTATGTCGGGGCAGGGGTTCTGGACGCCCCAGGACATGGCACTGGGCAATAACGGCATCGTCTACGTCATCAACCGGGGAGCTGAGGAGCTTGGGCAGCGCATCAGCCGGGTCACCCTCGACCACCAGTTTCTCGGGCAGTTCGGCGCATTCGGTCGTGGCGACGGGCAGTTCGTCTGGCCCCGCGCCATCGCCCTGGACGGCGACAACAACGTCTTCGCTACCGACGACTTCCTGAACCGCGTTTCGATATTCGACTCTGAGGGCGCGTTCCTCTCAAGCTGGGGCGAGCCGGGCAGCAGCGAGGGGCAGTTCAACGGCGCGGCGGGCATCGCGTTTGATGCAGATGGCAACGTGGTTGTCGTGGACAGCCTGAACCACCGCGTCCAGCGTTTCACCCGGGACGGTGAGTACCTGGGCGTGTTCGGCAGCCACGGCAGCGGCGACGGCCAGTTCAATATGCCCTGGGGCATTACCATAGATTCCGACGGCGCGATGTACGTCGCCGACTGGAAGAACAATCGGGTGCAGAAGTTCGATGCTGACGGCAACCTGCTACTGAAGTTCGAGGCGTCCATATCCGGCGTGGGCGCGCTGGAAGGACCGACCGGCGTGGCCGTGGACTCGGAAGGCGATGTATACGTCACCGACTGGGGCGCGCACCTGTTGCAGGTCTATGCCTCCGATGGTCGGTTCATCACGTCGCTGGTGGGCGACGCGCAGCAGCCCTCACCGTGGACGCAGACCTACATAGACGCCAACCCTGACATCGTGAAGGCCCGCCGCCGGGTCGACCTGACGCCGGAATGGCGCTTCCGCCGTCCGGTGGCGGTGAAGGTGGACGAGAGCGACAGCATCTATGTGCTGGAGGCGGCTCGGCATCGGTTGCAGGTGTACGACAAGGTGAAGGATTACGAGGAACACCCGTTGAACCTGTGAGGATGCAGAAGCAGGACTTGGCTGACTGTGGCGGCGTCAATGACGCCGCCACAGTCCTTTTTGCGAGAGATTGCCTCAACTTACGCGAATGGGGTGCGGCAGGGGCTGGTTGAAGAGATAGCCCTTCTCGTTGAAGGGAACCCGGTCGGGCTGGGTGTTGCCTGCCGCGTCGGTGGCGCGGGTCATAATCATGCGCTCCCCCGCTTCGGCGCCCCAAGCGAACTCGAACCGCGCCCATGAGTATTGAGGCTGCGGCCCCGGCAGTCCGGCATCGCTCCAAGTGGCGCCGCCGTCCGCGCTCCACTCGACACGAACAATCTGCCCGTGGGGCGAGTGGGCGTAGCCGTGAATGCGGTGCCGTCCTTGTGGCAGTTCAGCGGGCCACGGCAGGGCCAACGCGCTCTTGATGCTCTGCATCTCGGCCACCTTGCCCTGCGCCTCGCCCTCCGTGGGGTAGTCGTCTCCGATAAGGACGTATGAGGTCGTGTTGTTGCGAGTCCATTGCTGCCCGGAGGAAACTACGATGCGGCCCAGCCACTTGATGCTGCTGCTGCCCACCCATCCGGGAACCAGCGCCCGTACCGGGAAGCCGTGGTCCCGCGGCAGCGGTTCACCGTTCATGGTGTAGGCCAGCAGCGTATCCGGGTGCATCGCCTTTTCGACTGGAATGACCCGGCGGAATCCTTGCTCGGGCGATTCCGTGTCCAGCCCTATCAACAGCACACTTGCCGCGTTGTTCTTAATTCCGGCCAGTGTCAGAATGTCGCCCAGGGACGCTCCCACCCATTCGCCGTTGCCGATGCCGCCGGTCTTCCACTGGGTGCCGGTTGCCGCCCGTCTCTGCACTATATCGAACATCGCGCGATGGTTGCCGCCGCACTCCAGGTAGCACATCAGAATGCGGGAGGGCAGGCCTAGTATGTCGGCGTAAGTCAGTTCCAGAGGATTGGCGACGGCATCGCCTTCGATGGAGAGTCGCCAGGCATTAGCGTCGAGGTCAATGCTGACCGAGTTGTTGCGGACGAAGAAATGGCGGTTGGGCGTTATCAGGCCTTGCATATTCTCCAGCCGGGACTCCATGCTCTTATTGTCGTGGACAATGAAGGGGGCCGGATCCTTGAATCGAACAGGAGCAGCTGATTCTTGAACAATGGCAGGTGCGCCCGCCGCTGTGGGCTTGAGTTCCGGCGTTTCCGGTGCGCCGCAGGCAGCCAATACGGCGGTTGCGCCTCCGGCGGCCATTAACCGGAGGAAACGACGCCTACTGATCCCACGAACCTCAGCGAATCTCCACAGAGGTTCAACATCCTTGCTTATGTCTTCCGCCATAACTGCCTATCCTGTTGCCCCATGAAGTAATTATAGGCAAGCAGCAACCATCGAGGAACAAGCTAAGCAAGCTAGACCGACTTGCTTGGGAACACTTCGCCGTCTTGTTGTAGAATAGCCTCGAAAATTCACTTGGACGGCGCTATGAACGAGAGACGCGATCGAATCACCCACGTTTTCGCCGGAAATCCCATGGACCGGGGCGAGGTGGAACGAAGGGATGAGGAGTGGCTGACTGCCCAGGCCAGTGACCCTGCCAGCCGGATGCTTCCGATGTGGCAACTGAACGTCCCGGTCTCCAGTGAGCAAAAGCTTAGTTGGCTCAACCCCGATGACATTCGGGGGTTGAACATTGTAACCGAGCCGATATTCCTCGGCCTGCTGGAAGGACGCTCCCACTTCGTGGTGGACGTGTCTGCTGCCGGGCGTGAACACTTCGAGCAGTCTGGGCTGACCTTTGAGGACGCCCGCACCACCGCCGAATACCTGAGCGGCCCGGAGTCGGGCATCGTGGCCCAAGCGCGGTCGCAGCTGAGCTGGCACGGCAGTCACGGCTTCTGCGCCGTCTGCGGCAGGCCCACCCACATAGCGCGCGGCGGGCAGGTGCGCCGCTGCTCTCCCAAAGAGGAGGGGGGGTGCGGACGGGAACATTACCCACGCACTGACCCCGTGGTCATCACCGTGGTGCACGACGGCGACCGCTGCCTGCTGGGGCAGTCGCGGGGACGGCTGGTGGCCATGCGCCGCTACTCGGCTCTGGCCGGGTTTATGGACCAGGGAGAGTCCATTGAGGAAGCAGTGGCCCGCGAGGTGATGGAAGAGGCAGGTATACAAGTGGGTGCCGTCCGCTACCACTCGTCGCAGCCTTGGCCTTTCCCGTCTTCGCTGATGATTGGCTGCCATGCTGACGCCGCCACCACCGATATAGCCTTTGACTCCGAAGAGATGACTGACGTGCAGTGGTTTTCTCGTGAGGAAGTGCTGCTGGCGCTGGACGAAAGAAGCGAGGTACTGGCAATTCCGGGTCCTACCGCCATCGCACACCATCTTATCCGAGCCTGGGCCACTGGCGAGGTGGGCTAAAACCGACAGTTCTCTCTTCCTTTGGGAGAGGGTTAGCGTGAGTGCGCAACCCCAGATCTTGCAACAGAAAACGCGGAGGCTTGACATGACCCAAACAGCTTTGAAGATTGACCCGTCCAGGTCCGTCATCCTGATAGAAGACTTCCAGCAGCGCATCATCACCAATGTGGCGTCGGAGCCGGAAACCGTGGTGCGAAATGCCGCCCGCGCGCTGGAGGGCGCTCGCGCCGCCGGAATCCCGGTCATCTACGTTGTGCACCGGGGCGGCCCCTTCGCCGAGTATGCTCCAGATGTGGAACTGCACCAGGGCGTAGCTCCGGCTGAAGGGGAGCGCGTCATAACCAAGACTAAGCCCGGCCCGTTTTCCACGACTTCACTGGATGTGGACCTGCGGGAGATGGGCAAGGATACACTCATAGTCATGGGTGTTGCCACCAGCGGCTGCGTCCTCTCCACTGTGCGCTGGGCCGTGGACGTCAATTACAGCTTTGTTGTGGTCGCGGATGCCTGCTCCGACGCTGACCCCGAAGTGCATCGTGTCCTCACGGAGAAGGTGTATCCGCGACAGGGCACCGTGGTCAGCACCGACGAGTTCCTGGCGGCGCTCTAGCAGGTACTACTAACGAATTTTTGGGGCAGACAGCATTGCCCGGAGGTTGAGACCAAATGAAGTACGACGTTGTTGTAATCGGCGGAGGCTCCGCCGGATCGGTGGTTGCGGCCAGGCTATCCGAGAACCCGAACCTGTCGGTACTGCTGCTGGAGGCCGGGATCGATTATCCCGACCCGGAGAACCTTCCCGACGACATCCGGCTGGGCCACACCCGCACCGCTGAAGCCCCTGATTCAAAGCACAACTGGGCCTTGACCGGCATACTGTCCGAGGAGCAGGGGCCGGCCCATGTCGCCCAGGGCAAGGTCATCGGAGGCGGCGGCTCCATCAACGGGCAGGTGTTCCTGCGGGGTCTGCCGGAGGACTTCGAGCTGTGGGTCGAGCAGGGAGCGCGCGAGTGGTCTTACCTGGACGTGCTTCCCTACTACCGCAAGATGGAGACCGACCTGGACATCCAGGACGACTTCCACGGCACCGACGGGCCGCTGCCAATCACCCGCCGGAACAACGAAGGCAACTGGCCGGCCATCCAGAAGGTGTTCCATACCGCCTGCCTGGAGGCGGGGCACGGAACCGCCGCCGACATGAACGGCCCTGACCATCTGGGGGTCACCCAGGTGCCGATGAACAATATGAACGGCGTAAGGATGAGCACCGCCCTCACCCACCTGAGCCCGGCCCGCCACCGCCTGAACCTGACCATCCGAGGCGAGGTCTTCGTCCGCCGCATCCTGTTCGACGATGGTTCGACAGGCTCACCACGAGCGATAGGCGTCGAGGCCGAGAGCGGAGGCGAGACCTTCATCGTCGAGGCCGACAAGATTGTGTTGTCGGCGGGCGCGCTCAAGTCGCCGCATATCCTGATGCTGTCCGGTGTCGGCCCCCGCGACCAGTTGGACGAGTTCGGTATTTCGGTGGTGCACGAGGCGCCGGGGGTTGGGCAGAACCTGTGGAACCACGCCATCACCACTGTCTCGTACAAGGTGAAGGAAGGCACGGTTCTGGCAGCCGACAACCTGGGCACCCGCATCGCGCTGCGCTACACCGCCGAGGGATCGCCCCACGTCAGCGACATGATGATGACCACCAGCTCGATGTTCAACGCGCTTACCGGCGAGACCATCGACGACGGCACTGCCCGCGTGTCCTGCGTGCTGGAGCTGCCCGAGGGTTCCGGCTGGGTCCGGCTGGCATCCGCCGACCCGACGGTGCAGCCGTCCTTCAATTACCGCTACTTCGAGCATCCTGAGGACACCCGCCGACTGCGCGACGGAGTGCGAATGGCGGCGGCCATGCTGGAGACCGAGGCTTACGGCGACATCTGCGAAGGCCGGATCGCCCCTGCTGACGAAGTGCTGAACGACGACGACCAGCTCGACCTGTGGATGAAGCGTACGGTCAGCTCGGCCCGCCACGTGTCCGGCACCTGCAAGATTGGACTGGACGACGATCCTACGGCGGTGGTGGACCAGCACTGCAAGGTCAGGGGCATCGAGGGCGTCTGGGTGGCGGACTCGTCGGTCATACCCAGGGTGCCGCGAGCCAATACCAATGCCTCAGCCATAATGATCGGCGAAAGGGTGGCCGACTGGCTGTCATGAACCTGCTCTGAGCTTGCCGAAGAGTGGTAGTAGCGGTAATCCTCGCCTTCCTGTCTGCCTGCGGCTTCGCCTCGGGCAGCGTCTTGATGCGTGTCGGCACGCAGTACGTACCGCCGCCCGCCGCCACCTTCTTCACGGTGCTGGTGGGCGCGGTGCTAATCACGAGTATCGCGTTTGCTGTCAACTTCGACGAAATCAAGGCGCTGCCTCTGGAGGTCTACGGCTGGGTCACCGCCATGGGCATCCTGGCCTACTGCGTGGCCCGGGTGCTGCACAACTGGGCCCTGCGCATGGTGGGGGCCACGCGGGCCGTTCCAATGATTTCATTGCAGCCACTGATGGCCTTTGCCATCGGCTTCCTGATTCTTGATGAGCGGCCCAACCTGCTGGTGACCATCGGTACGCCGATTGTCGTGGGCGGGATTTTGCTGGTGGTGATGCCCCGCCCTTCGACAAGCTCAGGACGGACGGGCGCA
Source organism: Dehalococcoidia bacterium (assembly GCA_965204805.1). GTDB lineage: Bacteria > Chloroflexota > Dehalococcoidia > Lucifugimonadales > UBA3495 > VXOI01. The sequence goes on along the minus strand of OZ242013.1, from coordinate 4,368,241 downwards.
GCGGGCTCGGGGCGAGCTGGTGCGGCGGGCTCGGGACAGGCCGGGGCCGGAGCGTCGGGGCAGATCGAAGTCCGAAAGCTGGGGTATCTGCTGGCCATCGGCGGCTCAATAGCGTTTGTAACTCGGGACGCCCTCAGCCGCCATGTCCTGGGGTCACTGGCGCTGGCTCCTCCGTTTGTGGTGTCGGGGTTCGCGCTGGTCTTCGGAGGGGCGATACTCTTCGCCTTCATACACCGCAGCGTTATCAACAGCATCCGCAACCTGCCGATGAAGTACGTCGGCATCTGCTGCCTGGCCGGGCTGCTGCAGGGGTTGGCCGTGGCCTCGCTGTTCCATGCCCTCAGCCGCGCTCCGGTAACCATCGTCACGCCAATCTATGCCAGCCAGCCCATCATCGCGCTGGCCCTGGCGTCGGTGTTCCTGCGACAATTGGAGTCGGTGGACTGGCTCCTTGCCGCCGGCACGGTGTTGAGCGTGGCGGGGGTTATTCTGGTAATCTTGGGGGCGACCATGTAGAGGAAACGCTCTCACCTTTGCCCTCACTCTAACCCTCTCCCAGAGGGAGAGGGAATTCTGTAACAGGGAGAGGGGACATAATGCTGGAGGAATGAAATGTCCGTTGGCGTAATCGTACCACTGCCAGCCTACACCCTGGACCCGGCCTTTGTCGCCAAGAAGGCGGAAGACCTGGGATTCGAGTCCATCTGGTATCACGAGCACCCAATTCTGCCGGTGAACAGCGCCAGCCCCTTCCCGGCCACCGGCGGAGAGATTCCGTGGACTTACGCCCACTTCTCGGAACCCTATATCTCACTGGCAATGGCCGCCGCGGTCACCAGCAAGATCAAGCTCTGTACCGGCATCACCCTGGTGCCGGAGCGCAACCCGCTGATCCTAGCGAAGGAGATTTCCGTCCTCGACCGGCACAGCAATGGGCGCTTCGTGTTCGGCATCGGCGCGGGCTGGAACCGCGAAGAGACGGAGATGATGGGCGGCGACTTCGACCACCGCTGGACGCAGACCCGCGAGGCCGTCGCCGCGCTCAAGGAGCTGTGGACAAAGGACGAGGCGGAGTTCCACGGCCACTACTACGACTTCCCGCCGGTCTATATGTACCCCAAGCCAGTGCAGCAGCCGCACCCGCCGGTACTGCTGGGCGGCATGGCCCGCAACGTGCTGCAGCGCGTGGCGCGCTGGGGCGACGGATGGCTGCCCAACCGCGTGACGCCCCAGCAGATCGAAGAGAGCCGCAAGGTGCTGGACGTTCTCGCCGACGAGCGGGGGCGCGACCCCGAGTCGTTGACCATATCGGTGTTCGGGCGTCCTCCCGAAACCACACGCCAGGACGTGGATGACTTCCTGAACGCGGGAGCGCTGCGGGTGTGCGTATGGCCCACCCACTGCGACACCGAGCAGGAGATGGGAGACCAGTTGGAGAAGATGGCCGAGGAACTGGTGCGCTAGCCCCTCAGCCTTAACTTATACTAACCGCGCTGGAGCCGGGGCGGAGGACACCGCAGAAAAGGTGCTCGCCGCAACCGTCGCCGTCACCGGGGAGCGGAATGCGCTCGGTGGTGAAGCCGGTCTCTTCAAGCAGCGACATCCAGGTGGCAATGGGGAAGATACCGGTCACGTGTATGTCGCCCTCGACGCGGCGGGCGCCCTTCTCGGTGATGGTGTAGGTAAAGTAGGACTCCACCGTGGTATCGGTGGGGTCCGGGTCGTAGACGGTCTCCTCGGTGACGATTTCCACTCCGTTCCGCTGCGTTGACCATTGCAGGCGCATACCCGGCCGGAAGGTGTCCCGGACGAGATCGGGGGCTACCAGAAACAGTCCGCCGGGCCGCAAGTGGGCGCGGGCTGTGGCGAAGGCGGCCCGAAGATCATCCTCGGTCAGCATATAGCAGATGGCGTCGTGGATCAGCACGGCGTCGAACTCCTGTCCCGGAAGCCGGAACGTCCGCATATCGCCGAGGTAATGCTCCACTGTGGGATTGAGGCGCCGGGAGAGGTCCAGCATCTTCGGCGAAATGTCGACGGCGCTCGCGTCGAACTCGGTGGTCAGGTGCGACAGGTTGTGGCCACCTCCCACGCCAAGCTCCAGCAAGCGGTGCCGCCCGGGCCCCAGGCGCTCCCGCAGCGCCCGGCGCCAATGCACAGCCTCAAGAGCGTAGTCCTCGGGAGGGCTGATGGTCGGCCAGAGATAGGCCAACTCGTTGTACAGCAGAATGTCTTGCACTGCCGCCTTTAGCCCCCGTCCACTTCGACGACGCAGTCGCAGATGACGGCGATGTCACCGGGCATGGCTGCCATTCCCGGGGCGGAGCGGGCATGCCAGCCACGCTCGCCGTAGAGAGCGATGAGGAGGTCGGAAGCGCCATCCACCACTTTGGCCTGCTCTGTGAAGGTCGGGGCGCTGTTTACCATGCCCACGACCTTGAGGATGCGGGTCACGCGGTCGAGGTCACCCAGCTCGGCCTTCATCCGGGAAAGCAGGTTGAGGGCAGACCAGCGCGCCGCTTCCTGGCCCTGCTCGACGGTCAGGTCCGCGCCCAGCTTGCCGGCAATGCGTTCTCCGGTGGCCAGCCGCGAACCAACGCCGGCTAGCCACATGATGTTGCCGCTACGGGTCAAAGGCAAGTAGTTGCCCGCCGGTTCAGGCGGGGGCGGCAGTTCGTAGCCCAACTCAACCAGTTTTGCTTCAACTTGCGCCATTGCCGTCCTCTTCTATTGCCGCGACTCTCGGATGCACTCTTCCAATAGCTGGAAGGCGCGCTGGGCGAAGACCCACATATTGGCCTCCCGGTCCGGGTCCCCGGTCTCGACGGTAATGACCTTTTCCACCGGGCCGGCAACGGCGATGCAGGCGTGGCCGTAGTTGTCGCCGTAGCGGTTGCCGGTGGGGCCGCTGGCGCCGGTCTCTGCCAGGCCCCAAGTGGTGTTCAGCGACCGCATGGTGGTGCGGGCGTTGAGTTGGGCATAGGGTTCGGAGCTGGCCCGCAGGCCCTCCATGGCTATGTCGGGGACCAGCAGCAGGCCCCTCTGGGCTACGCGAGTATAGATGACGCTGCCGCCGACGTAGTAGGCCGACGCGCCGGGGATGGCCACCAGAGCCGCCGAGATCAAGCCGCCGCAGGAGGACTCGGCTACGCTGATGCTCTGCCCGGTCTCCTTCAACAACGCGCCCACCGGCGCGGCAATTTCGCTTAGTTGGGACATATTAGCCACCTCTCAGATACGGTACGGGGATTCTGCCCGTCATTATCCCGCAAAACGGGCGTGGACGAAACTATCATTCCCCATGTCACAGTGGGGTTGCCCTATAAATTTCACCCTCACCCTAACCCTCTCCCTGGCTTTGCATAAAAACTCCCGTTTTCAGCCGAATAAATATGCAAACGGCAGTTTTGCATATTTATTCTCTTCCTGTCCACCGCCACGGCCCCCGGCCGGCCATGGCGGCAAGACGCGTTGCGGCCAGGGAGGTAACGGTAGCGCTAAGGGGACAGTGTGCGAGGCCTCTCCGCAGAAAGGAGGGGATATGAGCACAGAATGCGGCCTGCGGCTCTGGCCGCCGCCGCCACGCCGGCCGTCGAGGGGATGGAAGCGTGGCCGGCCCACAACCGCGCCCGGCCCGGGCGCGTCCGGTGAATTTCCCAATCTGGAGCCTACCGGAGCGCAGTGCGCCCTACGAGTGGGGACCGGACGCGAGCAGGGGGCTCCGGCGCATGGGGATTGTGTGCACGGACTCATCACAGGAGGGGTAGGTAATGCTGGACACCGTGTTTTCGTGGCCCTACTTCTGGCACGTGGGCGTCATTGCTGGTGCGGTCATGTCGGTGCTGGGCTTTATCAAGTACAGGAAAGAGCTAAAGCCAAGAACAACGAAAACAGAAGCAGAACAAACCCGAACAGAAACGTTATGCGCCCATTGTTCCGGAACTGGTCGTCAACCCACTGCTTCAGAGGCTCAACCCATCCAAGAAGCAGACTCCGCAACATAATCAGAAGGCCCAGCACAAAGCATACGTTAGCGGAGAAGTGCAAACCATCCACCATCCAGGCAGACAGCTGGTTCCAACTCCAAAACATTTCCGTTTCCATACTAGCTTGTCTAACTCACTACTCCGTCCGTAACGCTCAGCGATACACCCCCAAGAATGGACAAGCTCCCCGGCCGCATACTAACGCATCCGCAGCCGACAGCGCCAGCCCTGTTCCCGGCCTGGTACAGTCGCTAGTCCACAGATCCACCAGTGGCCCCAGCACGGCGGTCACCGCGCTTGTTTGCGCCCCCATCTGTCCGGTTCCGCGTAACGTAGAATTCCCCGTTGACGTCCCTCACGTATGCTATGAGCATAACGAGGACGAGGGGCGCACAGATGGCAGGTCGCTTAAAGCCGAGTCACATCTGGGAGGAACACAAACACACAATAGTATTCAGCGTGGCCGGTGTCGTGGCAGGCTGGGCTTGGTGATGGTTTCACAATTCCGGCTGTCTCCCGGTTTCCAGCTGCGGTTTCTTCGAGTGGATAGCAGACCTGTTCGGGGCCGGGGCGCGCCGGCCGGTAGTGTTGGGCCTGACCGCGGGCGCGGGCGTCGGACGTAACCTGGATATGTTGTTTAGAGACCTGAGACGAAGGGCGGAGGCGGCCGAAGAGCGAGAGAAGGCAGCCAACGACCTGGCAAAAGCGGCCCAGCAGGCCCTTGCCGGGGAACTGGAGAGGGCAGCCGATGAGCGAGCCGAAGAGCGCGAGAGGGTAGCCGATGAGCGGGCCGCAGAACGGAAGGAATGGGCCGATGAGCGCAAGAGAGTAGCTGAGGAGCGGGCCGAAGACCGACAGAGGGCTGCCGAAGACCGGAAGGAAATGCGGGAAGCGCTAGCCCGCGAACTGGAAAAAGCCGACGCGGAGCGGCAGGCGGCCAACGAGGAGCGGCGCATTCTCCTCCAGGGGATAAAGACGCTATTAGAGCAGAACGCGAGCAACGCTACACCAATCAACCAGTCCGGTCAACCGGACCAATCCAGCCAGCCCAACCAGTCTGACCAGCCCGGTTAACCGGACCAGCCAGCGCCGGGGGCAGATCCGGAGCGTTGTTAGAACAGGTGGACGCGGCGAGGGCTGTGGCCGCGCACGGCCGGCGGCCACCGTCCACGTAGCGCGTCCAGAACGGCGACGCCGGACGCGGCCACAGCCCGAGATTTCCCACACTTACGGAGGTATGGACGACATGGTGACAACCGGGAAGCGACCCTACGTGCGGAGCGGCTACGGCCCCAACCTGCACGCGCTTAACAACATATTCCACATAATGCTCGCTCTGGACGACGACCCGCTGGCCGAGGACGACTGCCAGCGACGCCGCCACGACCCCGGCACCCCCGACCTCTCGGAGGTCCGTGTCGCGGGCAGAAACGGCCTGGTGGTCACGCTCAGGCGCGGCGAGAGGGCAACGCAGGACGCGGTCTGGGTCGCCCACGCCGTGGACCGCGTCGAGGCGGACACGCGGGAGCAGGTCGACAGGTTCGACGAGGCCCTGGAGGCCGCGTGGGCGCGGCGGATACTGGACTCCTGGGTTGCCAGGGGATGGCCTGCCGACCGGCTCCGGCGGCTCAGTGACCGGAAAATCATGGTCGTGGACGGCCTGCTGGATATGTGGGCCGGTGACGGCGAAACCGGGGCCGCGGAGACCGTCAAGGCCCTCGAGGGAGAGGACGGCGAGGCCCGCCTATGGGCAGTGAACCTCGCAGACCAGATTGCAGAACTTGTCAGACACTCAGCAGGCCCGTCTCTACGCGGCGAGAGCTAGGCTATCAAACTGAAACCGCCATGACACCGGGGCCACGTTGAGCTGCTTGAAGGCCGTTCTTGCTACCGGTGGCGATGGTGGAGGGGTCGAGGTCCTCCCGTAGCTACGGGGGGTGTTCCCATACCGGTGGGGGTAATTCCGTAGACTTTGGCCTGTTCCCTATGTTATGGGGTGGCCCACTGTGTTGTCCTCCTCTCTGAGTATTCCCTGCTCCGGCAGGGTGGCCCACTACGTTGTCCTATTCTCTGCGTGTCCCCCATGTTATGGGACGTTCCCCGGCCCAAAGATGTCCGTTAGCCCCGGCGGTTCACTGTCGGGGCTAACGGACATCGTAGATTTTCAATTCGTAAAAATAGTAACAGTTTTGCGCGGGCGCCCCATCATGCTCATACTCTATAATGCGCTCATGTCCCCAAAAAACTAGAAATCCCTCACCACGGTGGCCGCCGTAACGAGGGATTCCAGGAGAGGGCTTATGTAACATCTACCGGGTGCGCCGCCCCCTAAAACGCGGTGCCGGAGATTCCCAAACCAGTCGGTCTGAGGTCACCCCAAAGAACAAGGTGATCGTAGACCCAGGGTCCTTCCTGTGTCAAGCGCCGGGACAGACTGGTTTGGGGAGAAATTCCACCAGTTTGCCCCGGCGCTTCCATTTTGCAGGAGAAAGATTATGAACACATCTCATCCCGACGGCCAGCCCGGTCAGCGGACGGAATACGACGCCGACGCCTACCGCTGGCAGCTTGGCCTGGTCATAGCCACTCGGGGCGGCATCCAGCGGCGCGGCGGCGACCGCTTCCTAGTCCCGTCCCAGTCCGGTCAGGGCCATTACCTGGTGACCCTGGGCAAGACCCCTTTCTGCACCTGCGACGACTTCGAGACCAGGCGAAAGCCGTGCAAACACGTCCACGCAGCCGTCTTCACCACGCGCGTGGACGTGGACGCGCTACGGTCGGCCGCGCCCTCGGCGAGCCTGCTGTCAGTGACGCCGCCGTCAACGCCCCGGGACTGGTCGGCTTACAACCAGTCGCAGGTCGACGAGGGCAAGCACTTCACCCAGCTACTGAGGTCGCTGTGCGATACCATACCCGACCTGCAGACGGGGCCCAGGGGCCGCCCGTGCTTGCCGACGGGCGACGTCCTGTTCTGCCTGGGCATCAGGGCATACTATCGCCTGGCGACGCGGCGGGTCATCTCGGTTCTGGACGACGCCCGAGAGCGGGGCCTGCTGAAGCGGGTGCCCTCGTTCGGAGCCCTGTACAAATACATGGAGGACCCGCGCACAGCGATGGTGTTGCGCCACCTGGTCGAGGCCAGCCCACTGCCGCTCGCGCCGGTGGAGACGGTCTTTGCAATCGACTCGACCCAGTTCCCCACGTCGTCGGCGACGCCGGTTAAACTCCACGCCGTCTGCGGCGTCAAGACCAACATAATCACGGCGGTCTCGGTCACCCCCTACCGTAGCGGGGACAGCCCGACCTTCAGGACGCTCCTGGGCGTCACCGCAAAGAATTTCGACGTGCAGGAAATCTCCGGCGACAAGGCGTACCTGGACCACCGTAGCCTCGAGTTTGCGGAGGAGATTGGGGCGACCCCGTACATCCCGTTCAGGGTCGACTCCCGCCGCGTCCCCACTTACGGGAAGCCGAACACGACCTGGGAGAAGTACTACCATTATTTTCACTACAACAAGGAAAAGTTCCTGGAAAGGTACCACCTGAGGAGCAACGTGGAGACGGCGTTCCAAATGATTAAGGAAAGGTTCGGGCGTCGCGTACGGAGCCGGACTCCGGCCGCCCGGATGAGCGAAGTCTTGCTACGAGTCCTCGGCCATAACATCTGCTGTCTGATCAGGGCGGCGCACGAGCTGAACCTCCAGCCGGTGCCGGACGCCTAGCGCCGGAGACAGCCGGGCGCAGACTAAACCGGAGACATGAGTCATCCCGAATTTTGGATGGGCGGATGAGACAGCCATAGAGAGGAAAGGGCGGCCCTGAGTCTGGAGAGAGGTATCGCAGCTTGGCGGTACCTCTCTCCCGTTCTGTGGCACCAGTTTCGGAGCAGGTCCCGTACCAGGGGAGCGAGATTTAGCGCCAGCAAAGAGAGCAGGAAGGCGTAGACCAGGCTGACCATCAGCAGCAGCTTGAGACGGTTTTCCCAGAACCAGAGCCGGGGGCTTTCCATGGCCAGGTCCGTCTTGCAGGCCCGGTAGCACATCTCCACCTGCCAGCGGCGGGCGTAGGCCAGCACCACCCGCCAGGCGTCATCGGTGGTCAAGATGGTTTCATTGGTCAGCAGGTACCAGGGTTTGCGGCCCTTGCCGGGGCGGGAGACCACCAGCCACAGGGCATCTTCCATTTGGGTATGGCGCACCGGAACGGCCACGATGCCGGTCTTGCGGTACTGGCGGCGGCTTGAGTCCCAGATTTCACGGTGGTCCTGGGAGCGTTTGCCCCGGGTGATATGCCAGGCGGGACGCTCGCCTCGGTCATCGGCCAGATGGTAGCGGGTGGGCCAGCGCAGGATGAACCGCAATTGCTGTCCGCCCAGTTCGCTGAGCCAGGGCGTGCCGGCGAATCCTCGGTCGAAGACGTGGACCACCCGCCTCTGCCAGCTTCCGGCACACTGGGAGAGCAGGGATGCGGTCTGCTCTCGGCGGTGGCTGGCCAGAGGGCCCCGGCTGGTCCACCAGCGCATGGCGGCCAGTGCCGGAGGCCCCTGCATCCCGGCCAGCATCACGGTGAGCCACTGCAGGCCGGGGACGAACACCGGAGGCCCTCCCGGTGGATGGTAGTAGCCGGGCTTGATGCGCTTGAGGCGGGCGGCCTTGCTGGAGCGGACCGGGCACAATCCCTCCAGGGCGATGCTTTCCGGCTTCTCCAACACGCTTTCGTCCCAGATGGCCAAGGCCAACTCCTCCCGCTGCTCCAGGTAGGAAAGCGACTGTTCCGCCCGGTGCCTGAGGAACCCCTCCAGAAGAGTGTGGGACCACTTGGGAGACCGCAGCAGATTGCTGAGACGCTTGGTGCCGGCCGGGGCCTGAGCCGGCGAGAGGATGTGGGCGCCCAACTCGCTGAGCAGCAGTCCGGACCGCGAGTGGCGCAGGCGCACGATGGCCACCAGGGCCAGGAAAAAGGTGCGCACCAATCGCCGGTCTATCTGCTGGTCCAGCCACTGCTCCAAGGGGCCAATGAATGACTGCAATAGATTGGCAACCTCCTGCCCTTGCCTCCGCCCCTCCCGATGCCGCAACATAAGAAAAGACCCCTCCCGGTGAATGGTGTTCTGACAGTCCCATTCCACCTGAAGGGGTCCTTCTCTGTGCCTGTTTTCCTAAACCGCTTTTGCCGCCTTTTCCTTCTTCACCAAAATTCGGGATGACTCATGTCTTTTCCCTTGCCGAGTTGCACCCTATTCCGTGTCGCTGGCCGCATCCCCTCCCATCGCTGCTCCGCCAAGTCCAGCGCGTACCCGATTACGTCATCGGGCTTGACCTTGACCTCCGGCGGAGCCGGGTACAGTGCGCGGGCGCGCTCCCAGGTTTCCGGTTGCACTCTCATGATACGGCTTCCGCCCCGCTTCATCTCCTGTCCTCGCTAGTCAGTCTTGCTGTTCGGTCTCATCGTCCGCCCCACGTGGCCCGAGCGCGCGTAGCCGCTCCCGCAACCGTTCCCTGAACTCCGGGATCAGCATCCCGACAAAGGCCACGGTGGCGAACACGCCCGCGTGGAAGCCCGTTTCCACACATAGCTGTTCCAATGGTCCGGCGTCCGCGTCCCCGATTCCGGCGACTTCGTACAGCTCACGGGCCAGTTGGGGTGGGAGCGCCACGGGACCGTCGTGGCCGGGATCAGCGAAGGCGGACAGGATACTGGCGACCCCATCCATCAATATCTGGACTGATTCGTGATTCAGGCCGCCCAGGTCGATGTAGACATTATCCGGCATCGCTGTCACTCCAATGCCCCAGGTACTCGTTCTCCGGCACCCTCAGAGCCACCCGGCCGCCGCGCCGGAACACGACCTCGCTACCGTCCGGCTGTATGCTGAACGCGTCGGCGTCGACTACGAGAAACGCAAGGGACCCGGCGTCTTCCTCATCAAGGGGCGGCTTCACTTTGACTATAATCATAGCTCCGCTCCGCACTGCGAAATCTGCTCTGGCGACTTGCTCTGCCACTCCTGTATCGCCTTCTCTTCCGCCGACTTCAGTATCCTGGCGAGCGTGTAGAAATCGTCTTGGCCCAGGTCCCGGCTCAGACCCCGCATCGTCCACATCAGCGTCTCTTTCATCACCTCGCAGGGACGGCATCCCTCACAATGGCGGGCGTGGTCGAGGTCGTCCAGGGCGGCGTAGATTTCAGCGTAGGCGGCGTCGCGCCCGTCGGCATGTCCAGCCTCGTAGCTCATCGTCCTGTTTCTCTAGGCGGGGCGTCTCAGGTATGGGCGCCGGATCATAAGGGGGAGTTGCCTAGCTGTCAACCCTTACGGCAGCCACAGGCGTCGGGCACTCAACGGTTCAAGACCAACAAGGAATCTTCTTTACCCGACACGGAAAAGCAACAAGCCGTCTTCGCTGGTATGGACGACAAGTAGCTCCCCGTATACCCGGTAACGCTCGAACTGCGGAATAAGCTCTGTGAAGCGTTGCTCCTGTTCCGTCACACCGGGCGGGTCAACGCAATCCTTTGCCGTCGACTCAACGGCCATAAGGCCCTCGGTGAAAGATCCGTCCTCCCTCGTGAAGGATTCTTCCGACTCCAGTCTTGCGCCGTATGAGTTGCAGCCCCCGAACCCCGACACACCTCCCTCATGGAACCTTGCCGTTACCTCTGTGGCCGTAATCAGCCTGTCGGTCCGTTGCGCCAGCGACCTGTCCGCGTCTCCCTGTCCACGTCCACCACCCGCCATTCCCCGAAAGTATATGGGCCACCGTCCCCATTGCTCTGGCCGCCAAAGCCGGTTTTTGCAACCTGGCCGGTGGCCTAAAGTCTCCGCAACTCGCTCTCACTCCTGTACTCCCGAGACAGCTGGGCCAACAAGAAGAAGATGTTCTCCACAGCATTGGTGCTTTCTAGGATTCCCGCGTGCCCTCGGACCTCTCCGGTCTCCTCGTCGGCCTCCATGTACCGGACCCTCACGCTCTGCATCAGCCTACGGCGGTCACCCATCACCTGCTCTGCCAAATCCCAGTCACCCTCGCCTCCGCTCTCTAGGGAATCCAGGAATACGACAAAGGCAGCGTCCGTCCCTTCTACCAAGGCTGTCCGGAGGTCGGCCAGTGACTGGTCGTCGGGCATTCCCCGGAGCGTAGCGGCCAGGCTCTCAAACTGGTCGTCCAGCCAGCCGATGAGCTTCTGACGACTGAGGGCCGCGTTCCGGCGCTCGATGCCCCGCCCGGGACCGCGAGCTTCGAGGTTGGCGAGAAACTCATCTATCCGGCCCCTCAACTCCCTGACCGGCTGCGCCCCGCCCCAGGCCACCTGTCCAGTGCGGGCCGACTCCAGGTAGTCAGGGAGCATAGCCAGTACACGCCTCTGTTCGAGGCCCACCAGGTCAAGGGACGTCTCAGCATCTTCCAACGCCTCATCGTGGATGAACTGGGGCGCAGACAGTTGTTCCGCCTGACTGCTGGGCCAGAGGCGGGCGAACTGCCGCACCGTCCAGTCGGGGAAGGCCAGTATCACCAGGCGCGAGGGGGTCCCGTACAAGATGATTACCAAGGCTATCTGCGAGGCCAGCCCTATATGCAGGTACAGGGCCCCCGCCTTGACCAGCGGCATCCCCAGGAACACCTCGATGTACAGCAACGGAACCAGAATAACCGCAGGGAAAAAGGTCTGTATCGCTGAGAACATCGCAATCCTTCGTGAAATGCCGCTCAAATTGACGGCCACCAGTAGGATGCAGAGGCCGAGGCCGGTATAGACCCCGTAGACGAACATCAAGATCTGCTCGAACTCAATCATCCCCTCGGTCGCCAGGGCGATGCCGAATACGACAATGGGCAGACCGGCCTGAACCACCAGGGTAAGAGCCGCGCCCAGCACGAAGGACAGGATGAGGGACTGGGCGGATATCTGCAACGCGCTCTGAAACCAGTCGTAGTCTGTAAGCGGAGCCGACGATTCCTTGAGCAGCAGGATTCCGAAGACCAGCAGGGCCACGCCGAACAAGGTTCCGCCTATCTCGCGGTAGTGAACCTTTCTGGCCCGGAAGACGATTACCCCCGCCACCCCGATTCCGTAGAGGGCCGCCAGCTTGATGTCAAAGGCCACGACCAGGACCAGGAGAGATACGCCGAGCTGAGAACCTGTTACCACCAAGAACCCCTGCCGGGCTGTGATGATTTCCGATTTCATCATGCTTACGGCAATGGACGTGACCGCCACCGAGTTCTGAGTGACCGCGCCCGCCAGGGCGCCGCAGGCAAAACCGGCAAAGCGATTGCCGGTAAGCCGCCCGACCGTTTGCCTTATCCTGGGCCCCGCCATGGTCTTGAGGTTCTCGGAGAGCAACCACATACCGAAAAAGAGCATACCGATGCCGCCGAGCATTCCTCCGACAGTAGAAACCATCGCTTCCTTCTTCTACGCTTGTTACTGGTGGATGCGTCCTGCGCCGCCACGCTGGAGCCTCGCAATACCACTATAAAGACGACTATCTGAAATGCGACTGTCGCCGCTTCTATTCCGGCGGCGGCTGATCTTCCTCGTCCCCCTGCCCCTCCGCCTCCGTCCACACCCGGCCAACATACTGCACGACACGAAACCCCGCCCCAGTTACCGGGGCTGCCACCAACGCGCCGAGTATTCCAAAGAACATCCCAAAGATGGCAATGGAAAGGATCAGCCCCATCGGGTGTACGCCCAGGGCCAGGCCGTGAAGCCGGGGAGTCACCAGGCTGTTCTGGATCACCTGAACCAGCAGGTAGAACGCCAACGCTAGGGGCAGGAGTTGCAGGTCGGTTAGGGTCACGGCCACGGCCATGAGAAGAAGGAACAGCAGGGTCCCAATTACGGGTACCAGCTCGGTCGCGGCCGCCAGCATCGCCAGGGGCAGGGCCAGCTTGATGCCAACGAGCCAGTAGAGTAGCCAGAGAGTGAGGCCGACCATAATCGCACCCACCAACTGGACGCGAACATAGGCGATGACGGTGGTACCGGACAGTCTTGCCATCTCCGAAAGGTCATCGCGTATTGGCGCAGGAACCAACCGGCGGGCGGCTTCGGGAACGGCGCCGGGGCGATAGAGGAACTGGAATACGGCGATGGGCGTTGCCAACAGGGTCACAAACTGGCCGATGTTGCTCTGTACCAGGCTGGCGACCTTCCCCAGTGCGGACACGCCGGAATCATAGACAGAATCGCGGAAGGTAGACAGGCGCGGGTCTATCTGTGCCTGGATACCCTCCGGCACTCGTTCCCGGTAAGCCGCCTCAATGTCCGCAAAGGCCCTGTCCCCTTCCTCGATGACCGCGGGCGCAACCTCCGCGATGGTGGTGACGCCGCCCACGAGCGCATAGGCTCCCACGCCGATAACCGCTAGGACTATGACCACGCCCAGGACCGTAGCGAATACGGCCACCACCAGCCGGTTGAGCCGGGGCCAGCGCCTCGCCGTAGGCAGACGCTCACCCAGCCGCATCACCGGAATGAGCAGGGACGCGATCAGGGCGCTGACCGCCAGAGGCACCAGGACCAGAAGCAGTTGCCAGGCGATGACCAGCAACACTACAGCCATCAGCAGGGCCGCAATGAGCCTGACCCGCCTGCGGGCGACAGGATCCAGATCGGCCAGATACTTGAACATAGGGCGCGCCTATAGCACTGAGCTGGACCCGCCCGTGCGCGATGGACAGAGACCGCACCGCAGCCCGCGGTCGGGCTGGCGAGCGGCCTGCTGGAGTCCTTCGGCTAGCAGGCGACCGAAGCTCGGGAAGTATTTGGTAATGCCGGTTACTCGCTGCACCGCGGCAGTGAAAGCTCGTCCAGGTCGTGTGTGGGCACGGAATAGAGCGCCAGGGGAATGCAGCCGGTGAACCGGTTTCCCTTGAGGCGCAGAATCTCCAGGGTGGGTATATTGGCAAGCTCCTCTGGAATCTGGCCGGTCAGTTGGTTGTTCTGCAGGTCGAAAAAGCGCAGTTTTGGAAGGTTACCGAGTTCTGCTGGGATGCTGCCGGTCAGGTTGTTGCCCCACAGCCAGATTGTGTCAATCTCCTTCATATCCCCCATCTCCGGCGGGATATCGCCGGTCAGCCCATTTCCTCCCAGCCACAGGTTCCGTAGCGTGTCCATGTCGCCCAAGGACGTGGGTAACGTGCCGGTGAGCGAGTTCGCCTGCAGGTCCAATGTTCTCAGGTTGGAGAGGTTCGCGATTTCCGGCGGTATCGAACCTGAGAGGTTGTTGCCGTCCAGGTCGATACGCCCGACCCTGCCTCCTGGTTCGGTCGCGACCCCGCGCCACGCACCCAACGCCGCCGTTGTTGTCCAGTTGTAACCGTCTTCCCACCCGGGACCGCCAGTGGCGTGATACAGGGCCACCAGAGGTGCCCTGTCGACGGCGTCCTCCGCCCGCTGGTCGACTAGCGGGTTGCCGTGGTAGTGGCGGTATGCCGCCTTGAAAGCATTGTCCCTGCCCGGCGGCACATTGGATGAGAACGCGTGAAAGATAACGTCCTCGTTCAGATAAACAAATCGCCTTGATAGCGAGGTCAGTTCCCGGAGGGCAGAGGCCACGGCGTCCTGTCCTATGGCGTCGACCATACCGAACATGAACAGCTCGCCGAGGTCGTAGTCGCACTGCCTATTTCCGCGGTCGACGACGTGCTGCTGGATATTCTCCCTGTCGCAGCCCTCGCTCTCCACCAGACGCTGTCTCCAACTTTCTAGGTCCCGGTCGCCGTAGGCGGACAGGGCGAGGGACTCCACGTAGTTGGCCATACCCTCGCTGACCCATCCCGGCCCATGGAAGTGGTAGTAGTGCGCCAGCTCATGGTAGATACTGTCCTTATGGGGGCCGTCTCCCCAGTTGGTGACGGCGAAGAAGCCCTCCAGACCGTCTCCCGAGACCGAGAAGTAACCCCGCCCGGCACCCACGTTCCATATCTCCGGCTCGGTCAGAACCATGATCACGTCGGTCAGGGGAAAGGGGGCTCCCATGAACTGCTCAGCGTTTCTGAGGCCCTGTTCCATCGTGGCAACTACGTAGTCGCCGTCGGGAAAGGGCGTGTGGCGCACCACGGTGAACTCGACCGGGCCTGCCAGGGGAAGCTCCACCGTGGCTGAGGCCATGTAGTTGCGCTCCAGGAGGGCTAGTGCAAAGTCCCTCTTGCTTCGGGTTAGCGCGTACAGCAACACCGCCTCCGAATCGTCGATTCCGTCATTGAACCACGGCTCGTCGGCTAGGCGCTCCCTCATGACGCTTCCCTGCGGTCCGCCGGGTATGTCCACGGTCAGCACATGAAGGGACCCGAGCGCGAGCGCGTCCCTGAGACGGAACGGGGGGTCCAGGAAGGGCTGAGCTATGGCAAACCACGCGAAGGAGAGGTCATTGTTGCCAATGACACGGAGATCCGAGACCGCTGCGGACTCAGACCTCGACAGGCCGTCGGCTACCCACCACTGATCCAGGACCGCCCTGCCGAAGTCGTTATGCTCACGGAGTATGCTGGTGAGGGAGAGTATGCCGTTAGACTCCTGCCCGGTCACCCCGTCCTGTACCCACGGGAAGTTTAGAATCCGTAGCGCCGACTCCGCTTCGTGATAGGGCAGGTGTTCCAGAAACTCCTGCGCCTGGCCTTCCCACTGGTAGGGCGGTACCGCGTCAGTCCATAAGGCGGTCATGATGGATATCGGCACCTGATTCGACTCCGGGCGGCTGGATGGAACAGTCGTGGGCACAGATGACTGGTTGAGGATGGGAGTTGGGGTGGGGAACTCGCCCGGGCCAAGCGCCGGGGTCTGTGTCGGTGCCGGTGTTGGCGTGGGCGTAGGCGTCCCGCCGGGAAAGGGCGTCGCTGTCGGGAACCTGTCCATAGTGGGTGTGGGCGTCGCCGCGGGCGGGGCGACTGGAACGGGCGTTGGCGTGGGCACCCGGGCGGGCCGCTTGCGCCACCAGAAGGTGATGGGCGATGGGGCCGCCGCCTGCGTCGCTGTGGGCATCGGCGTTGGCATCAACGTGGACTCCGTGTACGGAACGGCCGGCGTCGGCGTCGAGGTGAGGTTCGGTACCGGCGTCTTCGTGGACGCTGCTCTGGTCGTTGGCACCGCGCCCTCCGGCTCCGGAGCACTCGCTGGTTGCTGCGGGGTCTGGTCAAGCGTCGGCGTGGTCACCTGCGGGGTGCTGGCCGGAGTTGTCGGGGACACCGTCTCTCCCTGGCAAGCCTGGAGTCCGAGGGTTACCGCCAGGCACAGGATGATTGTGAACAACGCTCTCCGGGCCGCTGGCGTATGCCGGACTCTGGTGGATGGTTCTCCGTTCACTCTTTCTGTTTCTCCGACGGGTCTCTTGATAGTGGCGCTTCACAGGGTTTTGGACCCGTGGTGTTTCCTGACATCGGCAAGGAAGGACGTCCCAATCAGCGCCGCGCCGAGCAGTGTTATCACCACGGTCGGGAGAACGAAAGACCTACCCGGCGACGCGCACAACAGGCGGACGGCTACGACAGAAACAGAGGCGGATGCTGATGACTCTACTCTTGCGACGGCTGCCATCCCCCATCCCCTAGGTCCATCGCCTCAGCCCGCGCCAACACGCTCCGCAGCCGGTAGTTCTGGTAAGCGGCCCATAGAATCATCGAAGGAGGCACAACGACCACAGCGGCAATCAGCGCGTAGGCGATGGTGATGACCGTAACCAGACCGAACTGCTGGAAGGGAGTCAGCGACGAGAACATCAGCACCCCGAAGCCCAGCGCCGTGGTCAAGGCCGAGCCCAACAGTGCCGAGCGGGTGGTTCTAAGGGTACGACGCGCCGTGGTCTCCGAGTCCCGCGAGTGCTCGAACTCCGTCTCGTAGCGGTGGATGATGTGGATGGTGTAGTCCACGCCGATGCCGATGGACAGGGCCGTTATCAGGGCGGTGATGACGTTGTAGGGAATTCCGGCCAGCGTCATCGTTCCCAGCACCCATATCAGTATCAGCACAATCGGCCCTACGGCGATGAAGCCCAGTGCCGGGCGTCCCTCGGTGACCCAGAAGAACAGCACCAGAATGACCAGGGCGGCGAGGATGGTGGATATAATCGAGGCGGTCTGGCTGTCGGCCATGGCCTCCACCACCGCCAACGCCACGATTTCGCTGGATGTGGGCGTCAGCTCTTCGTCATTGCCGAACCACAGCCCCTCCACGTCCGCGACCATCCGCTTGATTCGCTCCTGGTCGCCGCTGAGGGCCTGGAACTTCATGAGCAGGGTGTCGCCGCCCGCGTGGTTGTTTACGGCCACCAGCGCGAATCCCTGCGGATCCAGTTCCTCCAACCGGTCAATCAGTGCCTGCATATCGACCGGGTTCAGCCGGAAATCATTGGCAGTCATGGCCATGTCCCGTAACTCTTGGTCAAAATTGTCTCCCTAACTCCCGTCGTCTGTGATCCAGTCGATGAACAGAAGGCCCAGGGAGGACTGGATGGGGCCGATTATCCCTCGGGCCGGCGCAGGTCGTCGTTGAACGCCTCGGTGAAGTCAATCAGATTGCGGACAGTGCGGTCGTCCGTCAGCTCCGCCTTGATTAGCACGTTTACGTTGTCTGCCTCGCCTCCGAAGGCCGCATCCAGGGTGTTCAGGTCGCGGACAGCGCCGCCGCCGGAAGGTAGGAAGTCACGGGTGTTGAACACCGTCTTGATGTCCCTGGCGGCGATGCTCAACAGAATGGTGACCACGGCGATAGCCAACAGGAATGGCGCAGGCCGCCGGGCCAACTGCCCGCTCAGGGCCTCTACAACAGGGCCGACCCCGGGGATGGCCCCGGATACTGGCCTCGGCAGGCCCAGGGAGCCCCGCCGTTCCCGCCAGCGGTCCAGCAGGGACCGGAAAGATGCCAACAACGTCAGCATCACAATCAGGCCGAATGCCGCGCCCACTCCGGCAACCACCCCAAAGTCGCCGTTGGCCGGGATGGGAGAGGTCACGTTGGTCAGGAAGGATACGACGGTGGTGCCCGCGGCCAGGGTCAGGGGAATCATCACCGAGCGCAGGCCCAGGCGCACGGCGGGCCGGACGGATTGGCCCTCGCCGCGCTGCTCCCGGTAGAGGGTCACTGTCTGTATGGCGTAGTCGACCACCAGCCCTATCAGCATTATCGGGACCATGGTGGTCAGGGTGTTGGGCGCTACAATCAGCCCTAGCCCCTCCGGACCCAGCCAGCCCTGCGCTCCCAGCACCCAGACGATGGTCAGCACCAGCCCCACCAGCGACAGCGCCAGGTCAACCAGCGAGCGGATGAACAGGAGCAGCAACGCCGCTATCACCGCCAGGGCGATGACCAATGGCATCAGCATCTCGGAGCCGAGGGCCGAGGATGTTTCCTCGGAGACGGTGGCGGGCGACAGGCTGCTGGCCTCCAGCGGGCCGGTGCTGCCCCGCGCGACGTCCAGCAGGGCCAGCTCGACGGCATTGAGCAGCTCCCTGTCCTCGATTTTGTGGAGCCGTACGTAGGCCGCCGCGACCTGGACGCCGTCTGCGTCGAAGCCCACCAGCCGCGCCATGGCAGGATTCCCTTCTGCGGCGGCGTCTATGTCTGCCTGAGACGCCGATGCGAAGTCGCTGGTTCTCAGTGCCGCGGCTAGGGGCAAGACAGGAGAGACTACCGGGCCCGCGAGCAACTCTCCGGATTCGCGTTCAACCTCGTTAACCGCGGCGGCTATCTGCGCCAGGCCGTCCGGCGTGAGCGGCTGGCCCCGGAACAGCATGGCCACCGTGGCCTTGGGGGCTGAGTCGCCGAACACCACCTTGATTTCGCTGCTGGCCGTGGCCACGGCGCTGTCTTCTGGCAGGAACACGGTGTTAGGTGCCTGGGGAGCCAGCCGCGTGAATCCCGCGCCCAGGGCGACGGTGACTGCCAACAGCACCAAGATAGTTACGACCGGTTGGACCGTGACGAGCCAGCTCAGCCCGTCGAGAACCTTCGACATACCTGCGCGTCCTGGGGGTTGGAATCCACCGCGAACTGCTACTTGACGACCTTAATTGGCAGAGTGAATGTAAACGGGCCGCTACGCAAGCGGAAGGCGCGCAACCCTCGCGTATTGCGTCGTCCTGTAGCGCGAAGATGCCCAGTCACCCGGTGTCCAGTTCGCCCCTCCCAGTAGACATGAGCGTCACGATCCTTTGGCTCCCGAGAAGGTGCCAATCTTGTCTCCCTGACCTGATCCCTGTGGTTGTGCCAACGTTCTATGTTAACCTGACCATCATTGGTTCCGAGGAGCGGGGGCGTCCGACAGTTCATTGACGTGATTGATAACACGCCGCGTAACTGTGGCATAAGGCTTTTTCAACCTGGCCGATGAACGTTCATATTTGCAATTGTGATGTTCAGACAAGCAGCCGCCAAGGCTAAGTCCCGCCGATAGGCGTAGAGGATGGTGATGTAGCGCCGCCATTCGGCCCATTCATCGTACCGCTCGACCAGCAGCGCCCCACCAGGCGGCGTGGCGCCAGCCAGTTGGGTAAGAATCCAGCCACGTCGGTGCGCCGGGTTGGTCGACCATACTCGTCACTCGTCGCCGGAGCATCAGAAACCGCTAGTCGTCATCCAAGAACCCGTTGCGCACTGCCCAAGCCACGAGGCCATGCCTCGAACCCGTCCCCAGTTTGTCCTGAATGCGGTAGATGGTGTTGCGGACGGTGGAGGGGCTGTTGCCCTGCGTCTCCGCAATGTCAGCGTAGGTGCTCCCTCGGGCGAACATCGCCAGCACCTCCCGCTCCCGCTCTGTGAGTACATGGGAGTTCCCCTCCCGAGGGGGCTTGGACTGGCCATCGGCCACGGCGCAGGCCCGCCTCAGAACAGAGATTGGTATGCGAACCCGGCCCTGTGCCACGTCCTTTACGGCATCCAATAAATCCGGCAGGCTGGTGTCCTTGACAACGTATCCCGTAGCGCCGGCCGCCACCGACCGGATAACCGAGTCGTCTTCCGTCGAGGCCGTCAACATCAGAACCCTGGTGTCCGGTAACGACTCCATGATCTCACGGCAAGTTGCAACTCCATCGCCCCCGGGCATTAGCAGATCCATTACAACGACGTCCGGGCGCAACTCATCAGCCAGTGAAATGGCCTTTTCCCCGTCAGAAGCTTGCCCCACTACCTCAAACTCGCCCGTGTTCTCCAATACCTGCCGCAGACCGTCTCTCAACAGGGGATGGTCGTCCACCACCATCACCCGGAACCGCCTGTTTTCAGACATGACACACTCCTTTGGTCAGTTCGAGCCCATCGGGCCCAGTCCTCGGGTCGCATCAATGGGAACCACGCAACTCACCGAAGTTCCATTACCGGGCCCGCCTGAAGCAACCACCAAACGTCCGCCCATCCGTTCCGCTTCCGCCCTCATGCCCACAAACCCCCGGCCCTGCTGGGCGTAGTCGCCGGGAAGCCCCACCCCGTCGTCCGCCACCGTCAGGCGGATGCAGTCCTCGTTGAAAGCCAGCGCCACGTCTACGCACCCCGCATCGGCGTGCCGGAAGGCGTTGGTCAGCGCGTTGTGGGCGATGGAAAAGAGCCGTGAGCGGGTGTCCACGCTTAGTACCGGCTCCGTGCCGGACTGCGCCATCCTCGTGGGGACACCCGTGATCCTCTGGAATGTCTCGGTGTGCTCTCGGAGAACGGACCCCAGATCTCTCCCCTCAAAGATGCCTCCCGCATCGATGGGGCTTCTCAGTTCCCACATCACCGAGCGGGAGAGCTGAGAGGTGGCCGCCAAAGTCCTGGAGAGCTCCGGGTTGGAGTCTCCGGCCAGATCCCGGGCGCTATCGACTCCCAAGCCAATCATGTAGACGGACTGGGCCGCCGTGTCGTGTATCGACTGGGAAAGGTCGATGCGCTCCCGCTGTAGGGCACGCTCCCGCTCCGTCGCCCTCAACCGGCCGGACCGCTCGAACCTGGCCACCAGGTTGACCGCCAGCACCACCGTATACATCACACCCACCCTCACGACAAGAACCATGTCATCTCGAGTCGCCAAGTCAAGCCCCTCCTCCGCAGTGAGGGACACTACAGAGTAGACCAAGGCAACCAAAGTAGCCCAGGCCAGGTTGAGCCTCAACGAAGTGAACAGCACGGCGAACATCGCCAGAGACGGGTAGTACAGCAGATAAGTGAACGTGGCGGAGAACCCTCCAGCTATCCACACTCCAAACGTAACCAAGGCCACGTCCATAGCGCTCATTCCCAGCATCCACCGCCAAGTCAAAGGCCGTTCCGACCGTAGCCGAAAATGGATGAACCCATTGAAAACGACCAGCAGGCCGATAGCTGCCGAGTTGGAGGCATACTTCGCCAAAGGGAAGGGGAAGGGGGGTTGGAACAGAACGTACAAGAGCAGTGCGGCCACGAACCAGCGCGCCCACACAGACACGCCCGCTGCGTAGTGCACCTCATAGGGTCCAGCCCAGGTTGCCAGCCAGAATCGGTCCCGGACAAGACTAAATGGTCGGATCAGCAAATCGGGAACTGAGCCGCAGCCGGATAATCCCTGCCCAAAGTTGCACCTCGAACATAGCTAGCTTGGTCGTTCCGTCAATTTACCGTCTCACGCCGACTGGGCGAAAGGCTGAAAGGCGATGCAGACGGGTTGTTTATTTGAACACCATAATTGCAATTTTGAACATTCGCCAGATAGGGAGAAAAAGCCTTACGTAACAGTCACGCTAGTAGGTATTTTCCGGCGATAGAGAAAATTTGCGAGATGAGCGAGATGAGAAGGTAAACCGAGTCCCTTATTAGCAAGCCGGTATCCGGCACGACGGATGACAGTGGCTCTGCAGTATGCCTCCAGCAAGGCTGTTTTGTCTGAAAACCGCAACTTATAGCACAGTCCCATTGGACCCCAACTCAGGTGGTCATAAGCATGAAGAAGTCACATTTGACACTGGTTTCGACATTCGTAACCGGAATCCTTGCGGTGGTAGTTGCAGTATCGGGGCTCGGTGAACCGCCCCCGCTCTCAGCGCAGAGCGAGACCCTGACCGCCCGGTTCAGCAACGTACCCACGTCCCACGACGGTACGGAGCTGATGTTCAACCTGTCGTTTACGACCGAGCCCGACATAAGCTATCTCACGCTCCGGGAACACGCCTTAACGGTGACCGGCGGCACCATAGTCAAGACCCATCGCACTGTCGGCAACAAGCACCACAACATGGAATGGGGCATCAGGATCGTGCCCGGCCTCGACTCCAATGAGAACCTGGTGCCTATCACCGTCGTGCTGCCCGCTACAACGGACTGTACGACCCAGTCCGCGATTTGCACGGCCAGCGACGTGCCGCTGTCCAACAGTAACGAGGTCACGATTCCGGTCTCGACGGACCGCCCAAACCGGCCGGGCCAGCCCGGGGACGTGACTGCGACCCAGGGGCGCAACATAGGCGAGATTAAGCTGACCTGGACAGCGGCCTCGGTTGATGACGGCTCCGAGGCGGCGGTGCGGGGCTACCGGGTACGCTACATCTGCGGCGGCGGAACCGAGGTGGCCCGGTTAGACGCCAACACCCGCTTGTACGTGGTCAAGGGAATCGACCGGAGCACCACCTGTCTGCTCAACGTCGCTGCCCACAACGATGGCGGCTACGGGCCCGTTGCCTGGGCTGGGAGCGACAGCACTCATCACCGGCCGCTGAACCCGACCGAGGCTCCGGCCTCGATTACTGTCGCCAGCGACCCGAACAGCACCGGGACCAAAGTGTCGTGGAAGGCACCGGCGGCCGGCGACGCGCCCGACAGCTACCAGCTTGCCTATTGGGACGTCAACATGGCGCAGTTCCAGTACGTCGACCACGACAGCGCCACTAGCCTCGAGGCGGTCATCAACGTACCCCCTGCCGACCTTCGTACCGTGGCGGTGCGTGGCCGCCTGGAGGGCGTCGGCTACCGGAGCCGGGGCGTCTTGGGTTCCTGGGCGGTCGGCTGGCACAAGTCGGCCTCCGAATCGAGGTTGGACACGATGGCGCAATCGTCGTCCCTGAGCCTGTCGCTAGACCATTCCGGCGGGAAGGCAATTGAGTTCGACGAGGACGCCGGTCTAGAGTGTCCCAGCATCGGCGGCCTGTACGTGGACACCGGCACCGATACGGCGTGGATTGCCGACTCCTGTAGCAAATGGGTCAACGCCTTTAACATAAGCTCGGACGGCACTCTGACCCACAATGTCGACAAGTCGCTGACTACGGGCGAGATGTATCCCGAAGGCGGGCTCGGGCGCCTGGACCCGCAACATGGCCCTTATAGCCTGTGGTCCGACGGCGCTATCCTGTGGGTCGGCGACCGGGACCTAGGAATGCTACTCCCGTACCGGCTCTCCGACGGCGGGCTCCTATTCGACCGGCGGATTCTCCTGGGTCCCCACAGGCCCATATTGGGACACAGCTTCCTGTCAGCCGTGGCGCTATGGTCTGACGGCAAGACCATGTGGGTGGCGGACTCCATGATCGCCAGCCAGGTATTTGCAATGAAGATCAACCCTGGGTGGTGGATTGTCGACCCGCCCAATCTGTTCGTGCCGAGCGCCTTCGATAGCTGCTACATCCCTGAAGTGCCTCGAATAAGCGACATAATGCCCCGGGAGGCGTGCGCCGACCAGATGACCGTGCGGGCCGCGCTCGACGACCCGAACTACGACGAAATATTCGGGGCATACTCCGACGGCCGCTGGCTGTGGATCGGGGTGGACTATTACAAGAACGCCCACAAGGCGGGCCGCCTGTTGGCCTTCAATCTGCTCACGGGCGAACGCGCCGCCGGCCGGGATATCGCCCTGCACCGTGAAATCAAGAATCCCATCGG
Source organism: Dehalococcoidia bacterium (assembly GCA_965204805.1). Lineage (GTDB taxonomy): Bacteria > Chloroflexota > Dehalococcoidia > Lucifugimonadales > UBA3495 > VXOI01. The sequence goes on along the minus strand of OZ242013.1, from coordinate 4,344,431 downwards.
GATGTGGTCCGACGGCGAGAACCTATGGGTGGTGGACGACCGCACCAAGAGACTCTACACCTTCAATATTCCGGTCAGCAGTGTGCGGGCGCAGTCGTCCAACAACCCGGCCACCGGTCTCCCGGCCATCAGCGGCACCACCCATGAGGGCGAGACCCTGACGGCGAGTGTCTCCGGTATCGAGGACGCGGATGGGACCGACAACACCGCCTTTGCCTACCAGTGGCAGGCCGACAGCGTCGATATACCGGGGGCCACCGGCAGCCGCCTCGAGCTCACGGACTCCCAAGTGGGCAAGATCATCAGGGTCAGGGTGTCGTTTACCGACGACCAGGGGAACCGGGAAATGCTCACCAGCGCCGCCACGTCTCCCGTGAAGGCCATACTGAGAGCTCGGTTCACGGACGATTCCTCCTCGACCCACGACGGCCAGACGGCCTTCACCTTCGGACTGCGCCTGAGCGAGGAGCCGGACTCCTCCCTCGACGCCGCAGCGGTCCGCGACCACGTTTTCACCATTACGGGAGGCACCATTACGGGTGTCCGGAAGCCTTACGGCTCCAGCAGCGCCAGTTGGGACATTACCATTACGCCCAATGACGACGGCGACGTGACCATCACACTACCCGCCACCACGGATTGTGGGGACGACGGGGCCATCTGCACCTCGGATGGGCGAAAGCTGGTGGCCGGACTTGCACTGACCGTGGGGGCCTTGACCTGGACGACCTCGACGCCGGCACGGGCCAGACGGTTCTCGCCAAGGCGCTTATAAGGGCTGGCAACAAGGGACGGAAGAACAACGGGAACCAAGACCGCGCCTGGTACGCGGCCGATACCTCCGCATGGCACGCATCCGGCAATCTGAAGGATGGGTCGCTTGCCTGGAACGATATGACGCTTACCCGGGTGGTCTATTTTCGCGACTCGGGCACGTTGCGGTTCAACGAGGCCGACGACGTACACATCGGGGATTCCTTCGCCCAAGGGGGTGCTAACCGGGAGGTGAAGGTCTGGGTACAGACCCATTCGGAGGCTGTGTCGTTCCTCGCCAAGGACAACATAAAGAACTCCGGCTCAGGCTATATCAACTTCGAGACGCCCGCGGGCATCAGGTCGGTATTGGACGGGGTGTCCGAGGGCGACTTGGTCATAGTTGCCGTCTCGTCCCCAGCAAGCCCCTAGCCTCACCCGTAACCGCGGGCGGGTCTGACGTAGAGCTTACATTTTGGTCGTAATGGGTGGAGCCGGAGACCCCTATGTTCTGGGTGGGCCGGCCGTGAGTTGAGTGTTGGAGACCATAAAGGGGAGAGTTGCCTGTGTGTCAATCCTTGACCGACGCCGCCCGGGAGACCGCAATGCACATCAGAGAAACGTCCTCACTCCCGCGGCCCTGTGCTGGACCCAAATAACATATAGGGGAGTTGCTTGGTGGGGGACTCCCCTATCTTAACATCGCTCCACCAGGACTAAGGCGGTGCCCGGCAATGCTCGTCTTACTAACTCTGTTCGGCGCCCTCACGCTGCTGTTCTTGTGTGCTTACCTGTTCACCGAATACACCCAGAACACAGGGAAGGCGGCGGTCGACCGGCTCGGGGATTGCGCCTGGATGTCGGCACTGGTATTCATGGTAATTTTCCTGTCGTGGCTGACCTGAGAGTACGGCGATAGACAGCGTCGTCCCCAACCAGTAGGCCACATACACGGCCCGCCCACCCGTCCATTGCCGGCACCTTCAACCAGAAGCTCGGCTACTGGACAACTCCATAAGCGAGCCCGAGATAGCAATGTGCGACCAAGCCGAGACCCAATTCGGTAGACAAGAGCACGTTGCCCAGTTCATGGAGCTGGCGGAGCGCCTGAACCGCCAGCTTCACCGGAGTCATCTTGATGAGCTGGAAGGCTCCGACCTGACTATCTCTCAAATAAGGACGCTGGCTCTCGTCGAGCACGCGGGGCCTCAGCGGATGAGCACTGTCGCCGTCCACTTGGGCAAGCCGCGCGTGGACGTGACCTACATACGTAGTGGGTCGCCTGACCAGGAGAGGGCTGGTCGCCCGGGCCCCGTCTTAAGGAGACGCAGAGTACGGACTATTCGGTTTCCCATCCCGGCCGTGGCGGCCTTCGTGTTCGCTCTCTCAGCCCTGTCTCCGGCCTGCGGGTCAGACCCGGCGCCTACAGTCTACCCTACCGCTACGTTCGCGCCCCCGCCGACCGCCACCTCCGACCCCACACCGACGCCGCGACCCACCTTCGCCAGCTTCGCCGCCGCCTGTGGACGATTGATGGCCGCCAAAGAGCAGACAGGGTGGCACGCAGCCTACACTGCTTGGCTGAACCGTCTGGAAGCCGAAACGCCATCCCGCGAGCTACGGGAGTTCTGGACATTTCGTCAGAGGTACTTTGCTCTGTTGAGGCTGGAAGCCGCCGACTCCACCCCTGACTCGATGGTCAAAGCCTGGGAGTCCTCCCTGTAGCAGGTAAGGGAGTCCGCGCCCGAAGTCCGCGAGGCCCTGCTGAGCGAGGGTTTGTGTGGACCGGGACGAGTGGCTCCGATACGAAGAAAGAGCAATGGCCTGGAACCGGCTGAATGCGTTGAAGGCCTCACTGTTGGCGTCCGTCGAGGATTTCGCCCAGGCTTGTGAGGAAATGCGCGCCACCGCCCCGGAGTCTGCGGGCTTGGACTACGTAGCGAAAACGCTCGAACACATAGTAAACGAGTGGATCCGACTGTCGCCTTCCGGCGATTTCGAGTATCTATACGCCGCCCTTGTCCACGCCTACAAGGTGGCACTGGCGGAGCGTAGTTGGGAACATGAGCCCCCGGCACCTCCGGGCTACCCTGATACCGAATCGGGCAAGCGGCCGTCCGACAGCCGTTGTAGCAGTGGGGTGGTGTCGGCGGCCAACCGCTGTACATCCTCCGGCGTGCAGGATGCCTCCGTTGTTTCGGGAATGTCCAGCGCGTCAATCACCCGGGCTACCTCGGTCTGCGCCGTCGGTAGCACCCGCTCTAGCGGCTCCGTTAGTTCCAGATAGATTTCCAGCCGCTCCGCGTCTCCGTTCATGTAGGCGGTGAAGCGCCCTATGTTGTCCTCCGTCTGCTCCTGCAAGTAGGCCGGGGGAAGAATCTCTTTGAGTGCGGACACGGCCTGACCGTGGACGTCCAGCTGGACGCCTCCCAGCAGATTGCCGGTCTGCTCCGTCAACGCCTCGTCCACCAGTACCTCGGCGTAGACCCGATTGTACAGGTCGACGCCGTCGATGGCGGCGTAGTAGACGTCCTCGTTGACCAGCCGCCCTGTGAGGTTGCTGATGACCAGGAAATGGAGCAGTCCGGCCAGTACCGCCAGCCCAAGCAAGAGCTGGCCCATGATTTGCAACGGCCTCGCGAAGGTGGTCATTCTAAGTAGCATCCGGCGTCTGCACATTGTCGGGTGGTGGCAAGGTCTCTGTGCGAGATTCTACTGCATTTCATGGGTGGTAGGGTTACTTGGAGTATGTTTGACAGCGCCGGGAACTGTAGCAGAGATCTAATAGAGCGCCGGGATACAGAGAGGGGTTGCCATAATCCCGAGCCATTCCCGGCGCTAATGACACCGTGGTATGATCCAAAACGTGTAACGACATAGTGGCCGTCCTGCTACTGAAAAGTAAGTGGGCCGGGGGCTACATCCCCCCGGCCCGACGGCTCGGCCATAATCGAACACGTAGGACAAACGTGATGAACGACTCTTTTGACCCCTCGCCGTGCGGCGATCATACCACGCTGGATGCAGACAACAACAGTGAGTGTCGAGAGGAGTCTCAATTATCGTTGCAGGGCTTGCTTGACGATGCTCCGGACGATCCCGGGCCTCGTTTTGAGCTCAGCATCGCAGAGACAGGCGCAACCGCAAGCTTCGGTGACCGGGCCGGCGGCCGTTACCACGTAGGCATAGGGCCGGGCCGCTGGCGATTCCAGTACGAAGCCGGGGGAACCGGGCCTGCTCGACAAAAGCATTCGTCCAAGCGAGCCCGAGGAGTCCGGGAGTCGAGACTGAGCGGGCGGTGAGGTCTCGGGAAGTGGATGCTACAATCCCGGCCTATGTTCAAGTACTTGGCCGACCTAGACCCTCCCGCCCGCAGGCGGGTCAGGTTCATTGCAGCGCTCATCACGGCTGTCGTGTTGCTGGTTATCGCTTGGCGACTGCTCCTCGTACTGGTCCGCTGGCGGTGAGCGTCATCATCGCCTCCCTGCTTCTCCCAGTTATGCGATTGGGTGAGCGTCTGCCCACGGCGCTGCAACCTGCTCGTCCAGTAGCCTATCCTCCTCTGCCTCTGCAAGAACGCAAGTATTGTGGGCGAGGACTTTGAGCAGCACCTCGTTGAACCGCCCCGGCTCCGTCTTTGCGTGGAGGCAGGTGCCGGTCCTGTCCTCTATCGTATCCGCCACGTCCTCTATGATGGAGTGAGAGCGGTGGTAGCGCTCCATAAACTCCTCGTGGTCGTGCCGGTAGCGGCGGAGCGCCTCGTCCCACGCCCAGCACCTTCGCCGCCCGTGGTGGCCCGAGGGCCGGGAGTTGGGCTTGAACGGGATGTACAGGTCGACGCCCAACTCCCAAGCTGCCTGGAAGTTCCGCCTCGACAGATATGCCCGGCCAGCGGCCAACTCCTGGGCCCGAGGGAAGTGTTCCGCCGTCGTTTGCAACAACTTAGGGAGGAAAGGGCTACAGTTAATGTCGGTGGCACTGACCTCCACTGCCGCGACGACGCCGGTTCGGACGCCGCACACTAGATGCGCCCTGACTGACCCCGCGTGCCGGGTCGCGTAGGGCTGCCAGGGTTCGAGCCGGTGGTTGTAGGCTGCGCCGCCGAATACCACGCTACCTGCCGCGAACCGGGTTTCCGTCTCCGCCAAGGGCCGGGCTCTCTCCTCGACCAGGCCCTTGAGCAACGGGGGTAGGGCCGGATCGTCCAGGTGATGGGCGACGCTTACGCGTTCTCGTATGTCGCGGAGCAGGCTCTCAAAATTCTCACCGTCGTACTCTTGGACGCCGCCGTATGGATGCTGGTTCTGTTCATAGGTTGCTACCATCAGTTCCTTCTCCTGAATTTCGTTTCTGATTCTGGTTCCGATGTTAGTCGCCCCGCCCTACACCGCCTCTCTGATCCCCACGACCTGTTCGTCCAAGACCCCAACCTGCCTCTCCAGCCCGTTCCTTATAATCCGCGCCCGGTCCAGAATCTTGGAAACATGGCCGTCGATGACCTGCGCCGACTTTGTGATCTCGTCAAGATTCCCTGCTTGACGCTCGACCTCACGGATGGCTTTATCCAATCCTTCGACGTCAATGCCCGCGACGTTGTCCTCGGTAGTCCCCCGTACCGACAGGGCCTTCGCCGTGGACAGGGCGGCAGACAGGTAGGCGTCGGTGGCCGGGTCATCCGCGTTCCAGATCACAACCAAATCATCGCCATACCGCGCCAGCGGTTCCAGCACGTCGCCCGGTGCGGTCCGCTGGGAGAACACGAACAGGCCCACGCCTGCGTCGCGGTTCTTACGCGCCTCCGCTATCTCGCCCAACGCCTTCTGGAGTGTGTAGGACTGGTCTTCCTTCGCCTCAATAACTATCCGCGCTCCTGCGGCGGCACTGTCCGGCCCCAACATGACAACCACATCCCCTTTCTTGTTGTTCCGTATGCGTCCAGTGGTGTTGCCGGTCCTCTCGGCGAGGTCCCCTTCTGGTTGCCGCCCGTTCACGAAATCAAAGACCGCGTCCTCGAACGCGAGACCGTGTTGAGTCCCCTTCCGGGATTCCTCTTTCCGGGCCGTGATCTCAGTCAAAGTCTTCAAGACCTCCTGCTGGAACTCGGCGTTGGCCTTTTGTTGCTCTCCGATGACCCCGAGAAGCTCACGCCGCATACGAGCCAAAGCCGACCGTTCATTGTCCAGCGAGAACTCAGAGCTTATCTGGCGGTGAGCGGTCTCAACCCTGCTCACCAGGCGTGACAGTGCCGAGTCCTGGCGGTCTAGGGAAAATTCACCCATGACTTCGCCGATGCGTTGCTCCAACGCCTTCCCCACGTCCCCGTGGCTCCTAGTCAACTCCGCTACCAGGCGGCTGAGTGCGCCGCCCTCGTTGTCCAGCGAGAACTCGGAGAGGATGCGCTCCCGTTGCGTAGCCAACGTCGTCTCCGTGGCCTGGGCCAGTAGCGCGACGACCCCGTCGGTGGCGGTCGGGTCGAGCACCCTCATAAGGGCGCTCTCGTTGCCTACGTGAGCTTCGAGCGTCCGCGCCAACAGCGACTGGTCCCCGTCTACCTGGCGGCGGATGATTCGCTCGAGTTCCCCTGACTCGCCTCCCTGTCCCACCAACCCGCGTACCCGCTGCGTGAACAGCCCGCCCTTCGGGTCGAAGTATTCTCTGATGCAGCCGCCGACCTGCTCCACGGTGTCGCGCCGGTGCCGCTCGAGGGCCGCGTTCAGGTCTGAAATAACCTGCTCGCCCGCCTCCCGCACCTGGTGGGCATCCACCTGCCCCTGCGCCTGACGGAGCGCGGCCAAGCCGACCTTCATGGCCGCCATCGCCAGCCGCTCCCGTGCGAGGCCGTCCCGCTTGGATAAGGCCGCGTACAGCTCAGGGTCTGAAATAGTGAGCCGTAATTCGAGTGTACCGTTCTCAGTGGGACAGGGTGATGCCAGCGTTGCCTCGTCAGCGTGGTTATTTGCGTGGTAGCCGTTCTTGCCCATCGTCTCACTCTCCTGTCTACGCTGCCAGGGCCAATGCCCGCTGCTGTTCCCGATTCTTGAATAGTAGCGTGAGTCCGGTCTCACACATTTCGTGAATCAAGACGACGATGTTGTGGCACAGGATCTTCAGTAGCGTTTCGTTCACCTGCGCCTCGAAGGTCTTGGAGCGCACCTGCGCCCCGAACTTCGACTTAATCATGTGGAACGTGGTCTCGACGTTGCTCCGCTTGTGGTAGTACCTGAGAAACTCGGCCCGGTGTAGGTTGTAGTAGTGATAGGCCGCCATCCAGACCTCGTCCTTCTTGTGGTTGGGGGTGAAAGGAACGCTGTTGGTCTTGAGCGGTATGCGCCCGTTGGCTCCGATGGCGGCTATGGCCCGCACGTTCTTCTTGCTCAGATAACCCTTATCCGCCGCTACTTCCTCAATGTTGAAGTTCTCGGCGGTGGCGTTCATAAGCGGTATCAGGTGGACGCTGTCGCTACTGCCCTTCCCGACCACGTCGGTCACGTCGGCGGCGGTTACGATGTTGGTCTTGACGCCGGTGAATATATGGGCCTTCACCCACCGGGTCTCGCGTATCTCGCGGCCCCACTTGTGGTCGAACCAGCGGTTGTAGAAGGAGCTGGCGAACCCACTGGAGTCGGGGGCGAAATCGACCTCCACCGACGCCAACGGCAACGCGCTGAGTTCAATCAGGCCTCGTATCAGGCCCTTCATACCAGGGTCTTCCATATACTTGAAGATGGTGGCGAACGAAGGGGCCTTGTCCAACAGCTCCTTGGTCTGTGCGTCGCGGATGGAGGACATGGCCCGGCGGGTGGACTTGGCGGTGTAGACCTTGAGGGCCATGCCGAACAGGACATCGGAGAGGGGCAGGCGGGGACGTCCGGCAGCGGCCCGAGAGGGCGTTTCCACGTGGTCGCAGAGCTCGCGCAGGATGGTCACGAAGTGGTCTCCCTCATATATTTGTGCCTTGTTGTAGGCGGGCCAGTCCTGGCTGTAGTAGAACTTGGGGGCCTCGTCATCAGGCTCGATCTCGGTCCGGGCCTCCAACTCGTATTCTTCGCGCTCTATCAGGAACTGGACGCCGTAGATGTGCTTGCATGGCAGTTGCCGCAACTCGAAATCAGCGCAACTGCAGAACGGGTCGCCGTCCATGTTGACCACGTACCGGCCCTTGCCGGACTGGGATGGGACCGAGTACCCCAGCTTGTTCTTTTTGATCGGCACCACGGCGGCTATCGCCAGGCCACGCTGGCGTCGCCCGTAATCGCCGTCGTCGGGTTCCCCGGGGGCCAATGCCGTGGTGGGTCGGTTCAGTGACATCGCTGTATCCCCCTTAATGGAGCTAGGTATATTACCTGTACAATATATTACTAGATAAGTAAGTTTTTGTCAACCCCTTGAAGTATATGAATTTTTAGGGTATTATTTGCTGGTAGATATTGAGCTGGACAGAGAGACGAGAGATGCCCAAGGTGCCAATCACAGTGATGGGGTACCGTTGCCAGCGATGCGGCCACGAGTGGTTGCCGCGCACGGACAGCGAGCCGCGCGTGTGCGCCCGCTGTAAGAGCCCATACTGGAACACGCCCAGGACCCGGGGCCGGGCCAAATCCAGCGGGGACGGAGAGGAAGGCGGGGTAGCGCAGAGTGGTTCGTAGGGAGCCGATCCATCAGAGAGGCTGACCTGACAAACGAAAAGGCCCGGCCGGATGGCCGGGGTCTTTGCCGTTTCGGGTACCTAAGGGAGCACCCCGTACACAGTGAGCAGCACTCTACTGGACATCCAGGCTGACCGGCTCTACGCGCTGCCGGGCCGCGTCCGCCGCTTGCTGGTCGACGACGCGGTAGCCGAAGTTGCGCGAGGAGATGACTTCCCCGTTGGTTTGCAACACCCCGGCCTTGACCAGTTCCTCGATGGTCCGTCGAGCAACGTTCTTGCCTATCCGACCGCGAGTGCTTTCGATAATCTTGTTGGCAGAGAGCACAAGGCCGGGAACATTGGCGAACAGGCTCAGTATCGCGTTTCGCGGGTCGCTGTCCTCGTTGAGTATATAGCCCTTCTCCTCTATCAGCTCGATCTTCACCACCTCGTCATCGATTCCGAACCGGCCCGTGATTTCGATGTCGCGGATCGTAGAGCGGGCGTTGCCTCCCGGCTTGGTGATGTTCAGAATCTGGTCGGCCTGGCCCGTCAGGGCCGTTGAGCCGTGGGCGCGGTTCACGAGCGAGCCGCCTCTTTCCTTTCGCCCGTGGTGTACCAGCATGACCGCGCACCCGGTGGCGTCCCGCAGGTCTTTGGCCGGGCGCATGGCCGCGCTCACCTCAGCATAGTCGTTGACCCTCTCTATGCCCGACCAGGATCCGAAAACGTCGACTACAAGCAGGGTGGGGGCTGGCTGGTCGGCGTCCTACAGGGCCTTGACGCTATCGGTGATGGCGGCGCAGAGGCCGGGCCGGTTTTGTTGCTAGCCTTCTCAAGGCTGGTGTAATATACGGAACCAGAGGGTTGCTTAGTGGGCAACTCCCCCCTGCTGATCTTGGAGCGACTTTGGAGTACCGCGAGGACCTACCCAGCGGCGTAGGTGTCGATGCGTAGCGACCATCCCCAAGTGCGGAGGCCGAGGCTATGGAGCGTCAAGCACTCGCAGGTCGGGGCAACCGTGCCCATTGGATGGGCAAAGCCGCAGATAAGGAAACGCTACCGGCTCATTCAGTCATTCCCCTAAATGAGAGCGGTTTTAATTCCCAATGGCTGGAGTGCTTGGGCAAGAGGGAAGAGTGGAAAGACACGGAGTGACTAGCTAATTGTGCCTTGTTGTTTATTTCTCCCAAGGCTACTCTTCAAAAGGCCAAGGAGCCGGGGACGCTAACATATAGTGACAGCCAAGCGCAAAGGGGACGGTGAAAATGGCCGCTACGCTCCTGGACGTAGTGAGTACCAATTTAGTTCTGGTAGGAATTGGACTTCTAAGAGACCCGGAAGAAGCTGAGAAGTTCAAAACTGCCTTGGACTTAGACTTGCGCGTCGAAGTTGGACTGCTCGCCAACTCCCAGACTGGCATAACAGAGCAGAGCAGAACTTTCACGGTTAACCGTGAAAGAACTGCCTTAACTCTATCGGCCACGCGTTCCACGATCACAAGGGAATATCCAGAGCACAAGGACCTGCCTAGGTTAGCAGCTTTGGCTACTCAAGCCATAGAATGTAGCGACTGTAGCGACCAGACACTGCAAGCCTTTGGTTACAACATTGAAATGGTCTTTGACCAGACTTCTAACGAGACAGCGTTCCATTACATCGGCAACCGCCTGTTCGGGGTCAGCCCTACAGGCGAACCTGCTTGGAACTTCGAGGGTGGAGCAGGAAGGCTAGTTTTTAGCGACGCGTCAGGAAGACGTTCTTTCTCCGTCGAGCCCAGATTCGGAGATGAAACGACCTCTAGGGTTTTTCTGAGCCTAAATCTTCACAAGAATGAGAGAGTCATACCCACAGAGAAGGAAATCTCCGACTCACTCAACAACATCTGGGAGGAGGCAGAAACCTTCATGACCCGGCTAGATGAGCGCCAATTATCATGACTACTGCCGTTTCAATCGAAGAAATAACACACTCAAAGTTGTCCTCCGGTGCGGGGACCGAAAAGAGCATTACCATCTTGCGGGAAGCCTTAGAACGCGCGGGGTATACGGTGTTGCCCCCACAGAAGGGCTACCCAAGAATCAGTCGGATATCGGTACCTTCACTGGAACCATCCAAGAACGACGCAATCGTTGACGTTGTTATAAGCATCAAGGGATCCCAGAATTCGCCAGCCACGAAGTTAGCCAACCCGCAAACACAGGCATTACTTTTAACCGGCAGAAAAATACACTTTGTTTCCGGAACCAGTAGCGAGACCAGCCAGTTCGATTGGCATTCCCTTGAACCGAAAGAGGCAGATTACTTTAGTCGGCCAATCCCCCCGTGCATGGCCTCTACTGAGGTAGTCCCCGATTTTCCTTTGCCAGAGGCTGTCCTCAAATTCAGGGACGGCACCGGCGGCGAACGCCCCACCACAAGTACAGCAGACGCTGCGATGGAGATAGCAAAGGCGGCATTAAGATCCACGATAGATCCTGAATTCATACTGGACTCGGACGGGTCCCTGTACTACGACCTTAGATTGCCGAACGGGCAAAGAGTCATGGCAGAGATGACCATGGACGGAAGCTTAGACGCAGGATTTTACGACGACAGCAACGAGGAGGAACAGGCAGAGGAAGTCAGGTACTTGGAGCAGCCGACTGCCGAGGAACTAATCCGGTTTCTCCGATAGAACCTATGCCTGTACCTCCAGACGACGTCGTATGTCGATTCATTGATCCTATTCACTGGGTAAAGAGAGATAAATGCCCAGCTGAGACGGCATTCAAGCCACCGAAGGAGAAAGACCTTTCCGTTTGGCATCAGGGCCTTTTGGAAAAACACGATGTATCGGTCGATGAATTGAAAATCGAAGGACTGAGCGAGCATGGCCACGTCTGCCATAGTGCTAGAGCATACCTAGAGGTAGCTGACGAGGCCTCACAAGACAAGCCAGGGCAACCAAGAGCCACGAAAATACAAGTAGAAATTGAATTTCGGACCGAAGAAGAATACGTGGATCCTCCTTGGAGAAAATGGTATTACGCCCACTGCCAAGTAGAAGCTACCGTAGGCCCCCAAAGATTAACTGGTAGATTCCGAAAATTGATGGCAGCGAGATCAAAGCACGCAATTCCACCACCCAAGTTTGCGGGATCATCTTAAAGAGCTGGCGACGTATTCTGTCCAGTCCGTGTGCCGGAGTCCGACCAGCCTCATCAAATGTCCGCGCACTATAGACCTCGTCCCTCTCTCCGACGACTCTGCTCCCTACCGCGATTCCGACCGGCACCTAACCACTGGACAAGTTGGTTGACGGCACGTTCCGCTTGCTCGGCGTCCTAGCGCCAGTCGTGGGCGCTGGGCATGGGCACGCGGGGGTCGATGGCGCGGAGGTCGGAGACCACCAGGCTGGTGGCGCCGTCCCAGCGGGATACTGTGCCCCGTGCCAGGATCACCTGGCTCTGCAACCGGCGGCGGTGCCGGAGGAAGACCTGGGGCCAGAGGATGAGCTGAACGTCGCCCTCCTCGTCCTCAATGGTCACGAACACCGTGCCGTGCTGCCCCTTGGGGTGCTGGCGGGCGATGGGCCAGCCCGCGACCAGCGCCTCCGCGCCCTCCTCCAGACCGTACACGCCAGTAGTGGGCAGCACGCGGCGTCCCAGGCGGGGGCGGACGAACTCCATCAGGTGTCCTTGCGGGTAGATGCCCATGACCTCGTACTCCCCGGCCATCTTCTCCCACGCGGTGAAGTCCGGCAGGCGGGGCGCGCCGTCATCCAGCGGCAGAGGCAGAGCCGCCTGCCCGTTGCGCCCGGGGCGCGTGGCGAGACCGGCGTCCCACAGTGCCGCACGGCGGTTGGGTATAACGCCGTCGAAGGCTCCGGCCTGCACCAGCGACTGCACGGCCTTGGGCTTCAGCCCGGTGCGGCGCACCAGGTCTCCGGCGCCGGAGTAGAGGCCGCCTCGCTCTCTCTCACTCACGATAAGCCCGGCCGACGAATCGCCCACGTCGCGGATGAACCGCAGACCCAGTAGCACCGCGCCGTCCTCCGGGATGCACCGCTCCATGCTGCGGTTGACGCAGGGATTGAGGAAGGGGACCCCAAAGCGGCGGGCGTCCTGTTTCAGGGTCTCCATGGGATAGAAGCCCATGGGTTGGCTGTTCATCAGGCCGACGAAGAACTCCACCGGGTGATGACATTTCAGCCAGGCGGCCTGGTAGGCGGTGATGGCGAAGGCATGGGAGTGGGATTCGGGGAACATATAATGCCCGTTCAATTTGGCGAATATCCGGCGGGCCGCGTCTTCGGGAATTTCGTTGCGTTGCGCGCCCTCCAGGAACCGCTGCCAGTGGCCTTCCAGCAGGTGCGCGTTGTTGGGGCGGGCGAAGGCGCGGCGCAGCTCATCGGCCTGGGCCGCGGTGAAACCGGCCACGTCCATCACCAGCTGCACCACCTGCTCCTGCCAGACGATGATGCCATAGCCCCGCTCCAGAGCCCTCTCCTCCAGGTGGTGGTCATAGTCCCATGCCGCTCCGTGGCGGTAGCGCTCCACGAACTGGCTCACGGCGCTGCCTTGGACACCGACGCCGGGGCGGATGAGGGCCACCTGGTAGGCCAGGTCCAGCAGGTTGCGGGATTTGAGCCGCTGGCCCATCTTGAGCTGGGCGGGCGACTGGAGCAGGAATACGCCCTTGGCTTTGCCTTGGTTGATCAGGTCGTACACCTGCGGGTCTTCCGGGTCTATGCGGGAGAGGTCGGGGCGCTTTCCCTCGCGCTCTTCGATAAGGTCAAGGGCCTCCTCGATCTGGTCCAGCACCGGCAGGGAGAGCAGGTCTATCTTGGCGAAACCGGCGTCGGCCACGCTGTCCTTGTTCCAGTCCATGATGTAGCGGCCCTCCATGGCCCCGGCCCGTGTCGGCACCATCTCCGGTATGGGAGAACTGCTGAGCACCAGGCCGCCCACGTGCTGCCCCAGGCTGCGGGGCGCGTGCATGAGCTGGGGGGCCAGCAGGTCGCGCCAGCCCGGAGCGTCCACCCGGTCGCGGAAGGCGGGCAGTTCCCGCATCTCGGACTCCAATGCGTCGGCGTCATGGGAGTGCAACTGCTTGGACAGCAGGGAAAGCTCGTCCCTGGGCAGTCCCAGGGCCTTGCCCAGGTCTTGGATGATGCCCTTGACCGAGTAGGTGCCGATGGCCCCGGCCAGGACAGCGAACTCCGGCCCGAAGCGCTGGTGCACGCGGCGGATTAGTTCGTCGCGGAGCTGGCGGGGGAAGTCCAGGTCTATGTCGGGCAGCAGGGTGGTGTCCTCGGAGATGAACCGCTCCAGGGTCAGGCCCCAGCGGAGGGGGTCAACGTGGCTGATGCCGATGAGGTAGCCCACCAGCAGGGCGACGGATGAGCCGCGCCCCCGGCCCGGCGGGCGCTCCTCCAGCGGGGTTTCCGGCTGGACCAGACCCTTCTCCGCCATGATCTGCTGGGCGAGGAAGACGATCTCGCGGTAGAGCAGCAGGAACCCGGCCAGCCGGTGCCGCCCAATGAGCCGGAACTCTTCCCGGAGCCGCTGCGCCACCTGCCACGTCACCGAGCCGTAGCGCCGCTGGGCAGCCTCGTAGCAGAGCCGTTGCAGGTAGCTGTCGGTGGTGTATCCCTCGGGCACTTCGGGTTCCGGCAGGGTGTAGCCCAGGTCGGCGCTGAGGTCGAACTGGCACATCTCGGCGATGCGCCGGGTGTTGACCACGGCCTCGGGGCAATGCCGGAAGAGCCGCGCCATCTCCTCCGGCAGCTTCAGGCAGAGGTGATGGTTGGGGTGGATGAAGCGCAGGGCCTGGTCTATGGTGGTGTTGTGGCTGGCGGCCACCAGCGCGTGTTGCAGCCGGCAGCGCTCCGGGACGTGGTAGTGGACGTCATTGGTGGCGACCAGCGGCGCGCCAGCCTGGGCGGCCAGCGCGGCCAGTTCCCGGTTGCGCCCGGCGTCGCCCTGCGTGAAGTTCTGCTGGAGTTCCACGTAGACCGCATCGCCGCCGTACCAGTCCAGCCAGTGGCGCAGGAGACGCAGGGCCTCGGGTCGGCGGCCTTCCGCCATCAGCGCGGAGAGCGGCCCGTTGCGTCCGCCGGTCAGCAACACCACGCCCCCGGCGTGCCGGGGCAGGTAGCGGGGATCGAGCCGGGGCTTGCGGCGGCCGGCGGCGTTGGCCAGGCTGAAGAGGCGGGAGATGTTGCCGTAGCCCTCCCGCGTGCGGGCCAGCAGGGTCAGGCGGGAGCCGCCGGTCAGGGTGAGCTCGCCGCCGGTGATGGGGCGGATGCCGAGGCCGCCCGCCTGCCGGGCGAAATCCAGGGCCCCGCAGAGGTTGGCGTCGGTCAGGGCCAGGGAATCAGAGCTGTACTCCGCGGCCTGGGCCAGCAGTTCGTGGACGTGGGAAGCGCCCAGGCCGAAGGAGTAGAAGCTCTTGGCGTGGAGCTCGACGTAGTCGCCGGACATGGGAGTTTCTGATGCTAACGCCCCTGCTGGTACCAGCAGTCCTCATGCTGGTCCCGGAACAGGGTGGACTGTCCCCCGTCCTCCCGCTCCACCCGGTAATAGGCCCTGGTCAAAGGCTTGGGAAGCCACCACAGGTCGAAGCTCCACCTCTCGGCGATACGGGCCACGCGCCGCCACTGCCCGCCCAGCCGGACGGCTTCGGGGCGGCGGTTCGCGCCCTCGCGCACCGGCACGGGTTCCGGCGGCAGCAGGGGAACGATGCCGCCGCCCAGGGGGTCCAGAGGAGTCCGCACCGCCCGCATCTCCGGGGCCGGGTGCCAGGGGGCAATCTCCACCACGCGGTACAGGGCAGGGCTGCCCGCCGTCCGTATCTGCAACCTCCGCTCCACCTCCGCCAACTGCTCCCGCCGGCTGTCGCGGACGTCGGACAGCAGGTCCAGCTGCGAGCCGGACTCGCCGGTGAAGCCCGACAGGGTGAGGGAGAGGCCGTCCACGGGAACTTCAGGCGGCTCCGCCTCCAGCCGGCTGCGGAGGATGAACGACGCCCTTTCCCACCGGCCCACGCCTTCCTGGAAGTTGACCGTCTTCTCCCAGGGGGCGGCGCCGAACACCGGGCACTCCAGCGTAGCCTGGCCCGCGTACCGGCCCCGCAGGACGGGACGAGAGTAGGCCCGTCGCAGCAGGGTATCCACGGCCACCAGCAACAACTCCATAGAAGTGGAGGAGAAGGGCAGGGAGGTCTGCTCGGTCACCGTTTCCTGGTGCTTGAGGGGCATCAGGGGCCGGTCATCGCGGCCATTGGCGAGGCTCCAGGCCCATTGTCCCTCCGGGCCGAACTGGTCCACCAGCAGGTCCTGGTTCATGGCGGCGACCTGTCCCAGGGTGTGCAGTCCAAACCGGCGCATGGCGGATACGGCGCTGGCGGACACAGGCAACAGACAAACGGGACGGGGCGACAGGAAGGCCGCCGTGTCCGCTGGAACCTTGGTAGCGCCCAGCGGTTCGCTGCTGCGGGCGGCGGCCAGTGCCGGGAATTTGCCGTTGCCAATACCGACCCGGGGGATCATGCTGACGGGCAGAGCGTCCAGAAGGGCGCGGGCCAGTTGTTCTTCTCCGCCGTACAGCATTTCCAGGCCGTCCAGAGCCACGTAGGCGATGCCAAGCCCGGCGTCCTCGACCCGGTCGGCGACTTCCTGTAACGCACCCAGGGCCTGCTGGAATACCCGGCGGTAGTGGGGTTCATCAGCTTCCAGCACGACGGCCTTCGGTTGCCGGGACAGGGCCTGCTCCAAGGGCATTCCCGGCGATACCGACGTTGCTCCGGGGAAGCGGTCAACTACCAGCGGCCTTGATCTGCTGCGGTCGGCGATGAGGACGGGCCGGTCGTTGAGGTCAGGCCGCCGTTGCAGTTCGGCCTTGGCCCGCAGGTGGGTGATGAGGATGCAGGCGACTTTCAATGTGTCCCCGTTACGGAAAAATGCGGCAGGAACTCGATCTTTGGCATTATTGCTCGCGAGGGGTCTGCGCTCAGGAGGCTTCCCAACGGACCTTCATCTGGAGAGTCAATCGAAATTGTAAAGAACATTAGTTCTGTTGTCAATTCAGCGGGCAAATGCCGACTTTACACACGTCACAGGAGCCAAAACCCACGCGAGGCCCGGGCTCTTTGGTCGAGGCCTTGCTACTACCCGAGAGAGGGGAGTTGCCCGCTTGTCATCTCCCCCTCTCCATGCTAACGTCTTCATTGCTACGCCGACCCAGATCCTGATTGTCTTCTGTCATTGAGAGCACATCCCGCAGGGAGCATCGGGCCCGTGCCCATGCCCTCTGCACCGCTCTCACAGGACGGGGTTGGCGTAGCAACTGGCCCAATCCTTGCGGCAGGGGGCTTCCACATGTCGTCGCATCTGAGGTTTCCACACCAGTACCCTGCTCTGGAGCCAGGCCGTACCCATTGAGCGACAGCCGCCCCTGCTGTACTAGAGCAGGGGCGGTCGTGTTTCGGACATCGCCGCCGGAGCGGAGACGCCCACGGTCATAGCGAGTAACCGCTGACGGTTTACCAGCGGTTCACGTGGGTACAAGGCCACAGCGCGCTACAGACGGGAATCCTCACGGTTCTCTTACAAATTCCCGTCTGCACACGGCCATTTCTCCCCCTCGGCGGACTCAAACGAGACGCGCCGAGGGGGTTTTTGCTTTTGAGGGCACGGAACTTCGGTGGCTATGGAGGCAGGCGGCCCCACCCGCCCAATTGCACCTGCCGCCAGTGCAACGAGGAGTGGCTGGACAGGCGGGGACTCAGGAGAAGAACGCGCCGGGCGGCTGAGGAAGGCAGGCGGCGCGACCCTGACCGGGCGGCGTCAGCCGACAGCGTCCCCGCTCCACCCACACCCCAACAGGGGGACTCCGGCGAACCGGGCCGGCCGCCGCATCCTCTGGTCCCTCCGCCCGCGCCACCGCCAGACCCGTCCGCGGGAGCGGTGCGGGGTCGGCCACAGGGCGAGGAGGGTTCACCGCGAGCCGCGATTCTGTGGCTACTTCTCGTAGGCGCGGTTGTCGGGGCGGTGATTGCGGTCCTGTACGTGACCGGAACGGGCCCATTCAGCCCCTCCGGAGACGGGGAGCCGGTCATGGCCGCGGCGCCGCCAACTAAGGAAGCCCCTACGGAAACTCCGTCGCGGGCACCAACTACTCAGCCCGCGCCCCTAACCGAGTCCGCGCCCACCACTGATTCTTCGGAGTCCAACGAGTCGGCACAGGTAGAAGAAAGTAGCGGGTGGTTCAGTATCGACTGCGATTCCGAGCGAAGGCGCAGGCGCGGCGGCTGGCTCAGGGAGATAGTCTGCTGAAGTCGAGATTGAGGGTACAGATACTTCTGGTGAGATGCGCCGCCTTACTCCTCGCATTGCTGTTGACGTCGCTGGCCCTGCTGTCGTGCGGCGTCCTCGAGAGCAAGCCCGACACGTCCGTTCCCCGGGACGCGGCTAGTCTGGACGAGATCATGGCCGCTTGCGCAGAGCGCGAGGATGCCATCGACGAGTGGGAGGAGCGAAAAGCGGATGAGCTGTGGAAGGATTTCCTTCGCGGCGACAAGGACCTGTGGGACGCGGAAGAAGAGGCTAAGGCCGGTGCCGAGGCTGTCGAGGCCATGCGGCGCGAGCTCTCGGACAACTGCTCGGAAGCGGCCGCCCCTGCTCTGGCCACCGCCGAGGCGAACAGGCTGCCGACGCCCACACGGGTCGGGGACGGCCCGAGGCGGTCGGCTAATCGCCGCGAACCCACGACCACGCCCAGAGCCACTGCCCAGGTGAGGCCGTCCCCGACGTCGGCCGCGGCCCGTGTTAGCTCAGTAAGTCCGACATGGACTCCCGCACCGACCTGGACCCCGGAGCCAACGTGGACACCCGAGCCTTCCCCCACCCCGACCAAGACCCCGGAGCCGACGCTGACACCAACCCTGCCCCCGCCTGCGCCGCCCAGTTCCCTGCCGCTCACCGCCGAGTTCATCAACGTACCGGCCTCGCACGACAGTGCCAGCACTCGGCTCTGGCTACATTTCACGGAGCCGGTGTCGACCAGCTACAAGGTGTTGCGGGACGTAGCCATCCAGGTCGAGGGCGGGACAGTCAAAGAGTCCAAGCGCGTGGACGGGCGTAGCGACCTGTGGCGGGTCACGATAGAACCAGACGGCAACGCAAACCTGGTGGTCTCGTTGACGGCACCGGCCGGTTGCGCCGACGCGGCAGCGGTATGTACGGAGTCGGGCAAGGCCCTGTCGAACCGGCCCACGGTTTCCATTCTCTACCTGAACTAGCACAACAGGGAGTCCCGATATGCGCGGACTGCACATTTTAATTGGCGTCGTGGCCGGGGTGCTCACCTATCTGATTCTGGCGGTGCTCATCAACTTGGTGGTGGGCGGGCTGGCGGGTGGCTTCCTGATGCTGGCCGGCCTCGTAGTGGCGACGGTGGTGGGAGTCTGGGTCTACCGCCTCATCCGGCGGCGCGTAGTCCCAGCTACGGACGAGCAGGAACGCGGCGGCGTAGACAACAGGATGGAGGCCACGGAATGAGCGCCAGATTGACCCAGGCCATATCGGCCCTCGGCCTGATCCTGCTACTGTCGGCCGCCGTCGCCTGCGCCTCTCCAGAGGCGGACGCGCCGCCTACCCACACCCCGACGACATCCACTGAGCCGACAGTGCCCCAAGATGCGAGAACGGCCACCAGGGAGCCTTCGACCTCGGCCCCGGAGCCAAGGGCGTCGTACACCCGCCTGGACGCCATCCCCGAGGGCGGGAAGGCTCAGGCTGGGCAGTGGTACTACCACGAGGAGGAGACGGAGAGTCACCACAATAGGGTGGTGTTTACGACCATTCCCGATACCAGCCTGTACACCATGTACGGATGCACGACCACCAGCGGACGGACAGTCCCGTGGGCCAAGGTCCGCTACCCGGAGTCGCTGCCAGCCAGTCTTATCACCGGTGAATCCGCCCTGCCCATCGAGACGGCGGTGAACGGGCATACTCTGAAAGTCGAATGGATGACGGCCATGACCAGGGACACCGAAATCAGGGCCGAGGGGGCATCCGCTCAACGGTTGGCGCAGGCCCTGACTGAGCCAGGGGCCGACAGCTACCATCTGGCCGTCGCTGGTGCGCCCGAAACGGGCCACGTCGTCGACGCCAGCGGTCTCGGGGACGCGCTCGTGGACGCGGGCATGGACTGTCTGTTGTCCGAGGTCGAGGAAATGGGCCCTCCAGTGCTGAACCCGCCCGCGACCCCGCAGAGTCCGCGGAATGGCCTGTTCACCTACACCAGCCCCGGCGGACACTACACCTTCCAGTATCCCGAGGACTGCGGCCAGTTGTGGGAGTCGCCCACGGAGGCCGACAACGTAGCCAACTGTCCGGGGGCTCGCGGGGAGATAGGCGTTTACGTAGAGGTGTCGGCAATGGGCCGGCCGGCTATGGCACGACCATACAACTCTCCCGAAGAGTTCGCCAGGGGCTTGGCCGACAACCTGGCGGAGAGGTTTAGCCCGTCGATACGGCTCAGTGCCGAGACCAACAAGGGGCTTCACGTCGAGGTGGTGGAGTCCCGCTCGTCTCACGCGCCCGGGGCCGAGGTGTGGGTGACCGCCGTCCACGTAGGCCCTGATTGGAGCTTTATTCTCATCTCTATGGTCTACATTGACGGTGAGGACACCGAGAGCCACAGCAGGGCCGTGGCTGCGCTCCGCACCCTCGAAGCCGGATCTCCCTAGACCGTGAAGGCCTCCACAGCCGCAGTCCGCACTGGCCGCGTCAACGGTTGTGACTATACGGCGGCGGTACGCACCGGGGTCTGTAGCCGCGATGTCTGAGCTTGAACTTCCCTATGTTACGATTGCCACTCGATAGATGCGACTTGCGCGGAGTTGCCCAAATGATTAGGACTTCGTACCCAAAGAACATCGACCCCTACGCTGACGTTCATCACCCTGAACCGGATTGTCCCATTCGAAAGAAGTTAATTGAGGAAGGCAACCCCCTGTGGGCTGAAGTGCCAGAACCGCAACGTTCGGATGAAGAACGCGCCTGCAAGATTGACGCCACAAGCCAAACGATACGGCTTTTTGACGATGTGTCCGGGGCTCCGTGTGCTGACGCGATGCCCTGACTGTTACGATATATGGGCGGCTAGGACTGGAGGTTAGGGAACAATTCTATGGCCCAGATTATCTGCTCGTAATTCTCACCGTCGCCGTTCCACCATTCGCGCCGGAGAATGGACACCGGGGTCCCGTGTTTCAACAAGATTTTGATGGCCCTGTGGCCCTCGTCCTCATCGCCACGGAAGTAAATTCTAGGAAACCAGCGAAACTGCGACTCTCCGGTCTCGAAGCATTGGACGATGTGTGCTCCATTCTCTAGGAGAATTTCTGCTGCCGCTCTTGCAATCGGCTTTGGCTGTGACTCGGTAACCATTCGTCCGCTCTCCTCTTGTCTCGAAGGACCCGAATGCACTGACGCGCTTTCCCGAGTAAGCCACCGATTACCAGTCTGCGTAAGTTGCCTGCCTGTCAACTCCCCAGTATGATTCAGCCCACCGGTGCGCCCTATACGGGCAAAGGCATGAGAACTGTCCCGTGAGTCCAGTGCGTCGGCGGTTGGTGCCGGTTGAAGGACGTATTCTTGGAAGGAATGAGAAGGGACTACGGCGTCTACGTCATCTGGCGACGGGGAGTCCCATCCCGACGCATGAGAGTCCTGTACGTTGGGCAGGGAAACATTCGGCGGCGAATCCGCCAGCACCGGCACAACATCCGTGCGTATCCCATAGAGCGTCAGGACGACCTCCGCGTGACCCGGGCACTGGTCGAGTCCGAGGACGAGCGGTCAGGTATAGAGCGGTATATGGCTGACGAGTTGCGGCCGAGGTTTGGGAGCAAGTGGCCCAAGGTTGAGCCGGTTCCGGTTAATCTGCCGCTGCTGACCTAAACAGATACGCCTTACTCAGCTAATTGCCCTCCAGCTTGTGTAACATTACGAAATGGAATTGCCTTTTGGTATAAGATAACTCAAGCTGCCATTGATTCCTTCGTTCGCACGGGGCAAACCTCTGGGGGACTCCGCTGGCGTGGGCTGCCATTCTCAATCGAGAGGGTTCGATGCTGTCCAAATTCAAGCAATGGTTCTTCCCTTCGTCCGAAGAGTTAGAGCTTCGCAAACATGGGCTCCGACGGCGGATTGATGAACGCAAGGGCAAGTCGCAGCCGGAAGGAGTCTCCCGCGTCTCGTCCCCGTCAGAGCGTCCCGCTCCTTTGCCCTCTATCACCCTGTCGAGTCCGGCTTGCCCCTACTGCGGCGTCATTCAAGAGCCGCCGCCAACACGCCGACGAAAATGCCGGGACTGCGGACAAATGATTCACGTCCGCACCGACTGGGAGGAGCGCAGGAAATACTTTCTCACCGCTGAAGAGGACGCACGGCTTGTCCGTGAACGGCGCAACGAAGAATGGAAGCAACTCAGCGAACAGGTGCACGTTGCGGTGCAGGCTAGTGATTGGAGGTCCCTGCAAGGAGCTTACCAGCAGCAGGCCAGTATCCTCTTCGCTGAGGGTCGTCCCCATCGTCATGTTGCGCAGGAAGAAAGGCGTGCTCAATGGTGAGTCTCTTGGAACTCCGCGTTGTTGGCGTCAAAGTCGGGACTTGCGACGACGAGCGGGTATGCGCATATTGTCAGTCGCTCGACGGCTAAGTGTTCACTATCCAAGAAGCCCTGGAGGCGATGCCCATACCCGGTCCAGATTGCACCGATGGTAACGAACAAAACCCGCATGGTGGCCGCTGCCGATGCGTTTATAGCCCGGTCTTGCCGAGCTAAGAGAGTAACCAGTTACGGCAACTGTAAGCGGCGGAGATATATCGGGCCACGTGGGCGAATGATTGCCGACATTCGGCGGTTGAAAATCGGCCGTCCGCCGACACTCATAGGGGCAGTAACCAACTCTTTTGAGCAATTTGCCCCCGTCTCTTACAAGTGCGGTCATCAAAGATGAAGCGTAGCCGGTGATAAAATGGCTACGGAGCGAAAAGTATGACCAATAACATGGGGACTCCCGGTCATCCTGAAGGTTTACCGCACTTCAGTGTAAAGGCGCTAATGGCTCACAAGCTGAGCGTAGCTTTGCGTCCCAAAGCGCCACGCGAATATGCCACATTGTTGCCGTCTGAATTTAGAAGCGTGTCCCTCGATGACTCGATGCCGCCTGAACTGAAACAGGCTATTGAGAGAGTGATGGAACGCCTGGACTCCAGACCGCCCTATTCTTTTGTGATTTTCAACGAGCCGCCGCATGAGTACTGCGAGGGTGGGGTGATGCTGGTAGACATTTTGCAGGGCTGCCAGTATGGCTACGTAAGCCAAGAGCGGCCCTTTGCCGGGTACGTTCCTGACATCGCCGTCTACTCATCGGCAGATGCCCCACAGCCGTCCTGCATAATCGAGGTGGTGGATACATCGCCACCGAGCAACCAAAAGCTGCGGGCAATGGACCGCCTTGGGATTACGGTTTATGAACTGGGCGCCAGACAGAAGAACCCTCTCTCCGTACTAGAGGAACCCGTACCCGTTCGGCCCTTGGTGCTGCCACCGTGCGGACAATCTCTGCGAAGGGAGATGGAACGATTGGAGCGGTTCTGGGAGCAGGCCGAAGCCCCCTTTGTCGGGATCAAATTCTATCCCAGTGGAACCCAGGGATATCTCTTCGGCGAACAAGAGATGGGTTCCAATTCGTGGACGAATGGCGACCCGGAGATCCGGGGCATTTCGAGACTTCAAGATCTCCGTAAGTCGGTGCCTCACGTCGCCCCTGCCGGAAGGCCCCGCACCATCAAGCGAGAAACCTTTATGGCTTTCCTGATGTGGCTGAAGGGTAAGCTCATTACCGCGGCTCACATGAGGGCCAGCGAGGAGGGCCATAAATGGGGCGGGAACATCTCACTGAACGGAGTCGAGGCGACGATGTTGAGCCACATTGATGACCTGATGCACATGGTCAGGTATCCCCGCTGAATGGAATGACCGCACGCCATTGACCGCGACTCTTCTGTCGAGGTGGAATGTCAATGGCGGCGACATCATGGACCACTGTGGCGGAGTAATCGTGTACCACCTGCCTGGTGCCTGAAGGCAGTAAATCAGGCAGAGTGGCGATGTTGCTGGAGCAGGAAGAGACGGCGTTGACGGTGGGGCTTATTCTTCGTCGGGGTCGTCCGGAGCTTGTGAGGCGGTGTTCTCCCGGCTGTGCTTGAGGCGGTAGCTGTCGCCGTTTATCTCTCAGGATGTGGATGTTGTGTGGGGCGGTCCAGCAGGGACCCGGTGAGCCGTTCCGAGCCGAAGGCCTCGGTTCACTCGTTGAAGAGCAGGTTGGTGGATCCTGATGGAGTTCAGCTCGTAGATGATCAGCAGATTGGAGCGGGACAGTTTGGCGCTGGAGATTGCCATAGGCTTCCTCTCTTGCGCTCGCCAAATTGATGACAGGAGCCTGTTGCGCAAAAGTACACGGACAGCGGATGATAGAAGTGAGCCGCTCAGCGTCTGACAAACAGTAAACGGCGACGACGCCGGCGCTACCGGCTCTTCCCTACATTAACCCTCTCACTTGGATACTATGCCATGCAACACGCCGCGATCTACATCAAGGAGGCCGCCGGTTACCCCGAAGGCGAGAACACGCGAGAGCTCCAGACCCGGGAATGCGAAAGCTACTGCCACGTCCATGGCCTCCGGATCACAGCGCGGTACTATGACAGCCCAGGAATCAGGCAGGACTTCCAGCGAATGATGGAGGACGCCACCGGAGACGCCCCACCGTTCAACACCATCGTCGTCTGGAAACTGAGGAACTTCTCGTGGTCCCTCGACGAAACCGTCCTGTGCCGGGACAGGTTGAGCGCCAACGGCGTAACCCTAATCTCCACAACAGAAAGCTCGGGGCCACGGTAAACAGAAGCGCTGAGAAGCGAGCCCTACCAGCTTACAGAGGAACAGCCCGAAGGGGCCCCGACGGCCCACGGTCACCTGACTACGTCACAAATGGGCGTAACAAAGGCCGAAATGGAAACGAGTAGCGGACTCGGAACAAGTTCATATCCCCAGCACACGGGACGAAAGGAACAGCGTACCGATGGTGTACAATGCTAAGCCGGACAGTGACAAGAGTAGACGGTCCCAGGCATAGCAAAATCAGTTCTAACTCCGGCTCTCTTAATCTTGATAATCCTGACTGGCTGTTCAGACCCAGCGCCCACAGCCGTTGTCGACCCCACAGCCGCTCCACAACCGCAGGCGACGCCGCCGACAGCAAGCCAGCTTGAACCAACGTAGCCAGCAGAACCGACCGCGACACCAGCTCCGCAGCCAACGGAGACACCGACCACCATTCCATCCCCAGGGAGGCTTGAAACGCCAACCCCTGCACCGGGGTCTACCGCGCTCACGGCATCGCTCTGGTACCCCAGGGACATCCCGCTTATCAGTACATGAATGACCGTGGCGGGGATGGCGTCGTGTGCGAATAGTGGATCCTTAGTACAGAGGATGTTCCCCGGCCTATATCCAATGGAGCCTCCCTGAGCAGGGCATCACTAATGTCGACATTGCTGATTTGGCCAAAGCCCAGTAGATGCGGAAACAACCGAAACCGGTGGATGGCAGTCTTCGAGGATTGCGTCCGCCGGACACTATCGTACCCATTGTCTGCTCTTTCTGCGAAACACGCTCCGCCTGGACCCACCACGTAATACAGCCTGTGGTATCCTTTCCGCACCACTCCAAACCAAGAGCACCGACATGACTACCAGGCAGTCAGGCAAAACCTGCGGATATCAAGACTGTAGCCAGACCATCCCGACATGGTTCGAGCTCTGTGTTCCCCACAACACCGCCAAGCAGAAGGACGAAATAGATCAGTGCCCCAGCTGTGGGCGCTACAAGGACGCCAAGTATCCCCTATGCCGCAGCTGCAACGCAGCCAGCAGGGGCCAATCCGCCCCCAGCACCAGCCCCGGCAGGTATGAACCTGAGTCGAACCCTAAGTGGGACGCCGCGGACCAAGAAGGCGACGTCTTCTTCATCTACATCCTGAAGCTGGACGGCGGCAAGTTCTATGCAGGACACACTCGCGAACTCAGGTAACGGATGGGTGAACACCGCGACGGCAAGACCAAGAGCACTGCTGGCAAGAACCCCCTCCTTGTCTGGTTCGACGTCGTCGACACCCGCGAGGAAGCCGCTGAGGGTGAGGCGTACCTGAAAGCGCTCATCGACAGGAACGAACGGGAAGTCCGCCGCATGGTCAACCAGTTTCAGGACCTGGTCAGCCTTGTGCACCTAGAATCAATCCGCAGTAATTCCACACCACCGGCAGGCAATGACGCCAGCAATACCCCCTATCGGCCGCGTAGATTCGGATACCGACGTCAAGCAGCCAGATGAACCCGGCAATATGCTACCTCCGGCACCATGCCCCCACCCCTGTCAACGCACACCCTGCCGATGCTACACTGGCTCAACCTGCTCAAGGTGTGGCGGAACGACAGGCGAGTCGGCAGCGACGGAAGAGTTGGCAGAAGAGGCGACGCCCGGAGGTCCCTTCTGCTGGAATCCAGCAAGTCCCCACAGGTCTTTCGGGATTCACGAATCCGCACCGTCCCACGCTAGTGGTCTCCAGCTAATCCCCGGATGGGCTGCTAGGCTACCCGGCTCGCAGTGATACAACGACAACCGCGGTCTACGTTACGATAAGAGACACCGATGATGCGGATGGTCTCACCCGGGGCGTTTCTCCAGTTTCGGGAGAACCGGGGCTGGCTAATCGCAACCTATAAGTGATCCTTGGTACTCATGGTCCGCAGTAGCGTATTGAAGGCCGGCACAAAAAGCCCTTTGACGGCAGGAAAGTCCTTTCGGCGCACGTTCTCAACGTAGGTGTGAGCGTCCCTGTTCCTGATAACTGCCGTAAGATACTTGTACGCTGCTGTTAGACATTTCTTTTCGGCTTCCCCGACTTGGTTCAGCTTACCAAGTTTGCCTACCAAGTTCCCAAGAGACCTGTAATTGTAGTTGTACGCCCTCTCACTGAGGGAATTACCCATCTTCGGCTTCAGGACTTCTTCTATCCACTCCGTTTCGTCAATTACGGGTGAATAAAACGGGAAGTCAAAATTGACTTTTTCCGCTGTCAGTTTTCCATTGCAGACTAGGGCTGCCTTCGCCAAATTCTCCGCCCCTACCGAAAACCAGACCCATGCCATGTACCTGCCGAAGTCTTCGTCGAAATGTCGGCTCCAGTAAAGCTCACATTGATCCTCATCCTTCTCGTCCACGAATGAGTGGCCGTCGAAATGAACGAGCTTGCTCTTGACCAACAGGGTCTTACCAGCCTGATAAATCTTGTGGCATTCTTCGTGACTCATGGTCTCTCCTTTAGAACAACTCCGCCTGAACATCTGCATTCTCTGTACCGACTCTCCTATTTTTCATCGTTGATGATTTTGCCGTCGTTGCCTAGGGCCGCTTTGTGAACCTCAGGGCCTTCTCAAAGTCGTGTATAGCTTGGGAGGACAATGGAGGGTCGGGCACACAGCCGCTGGGAGCGGCCAGTCAGCGGTTCTTTGCTGCCCCACAATTGGCATTCTCCGGGGAGCAGGCCCAGGGCAGCGTTGCTCAGCGGCCTCAATACCGCTCCGCTGTGATGGTGCCCCAGCACCTGGCGGTCCGCCCGGAAGCTGTCATCCTTGACGTGAAAGTGCCGGTTCTCAATGCTCCGGTGGCCCCGCAACAGTCTCGACAGAGTCGCCACCGAGTGGCTGTGGCGCAGCCCCAGTCCCCTGAGCAGCTCCGGGTGAGTGTCGCCAAAGCGGTATATTGCGCTCAAAGAACACTGGCCTCACATCAGTCCCAGCACCGAGTGACTCAACACCGCCTCCAGCGGATGCACCAAGCCCCTGGCAAAACGTCGGTTGGAGACTCGGGCCAGCTCCTGCCGCAACAAGGCGAATTCCTTCGGGTATTCCCTCCACCAAATCCATACCCCACATCCGCACCCACATCATCATCCACTCGTGCTGACTTTGAAAAGGCTCCGGCAACAATCGCCGAGGCGTTGCTTTTTGGGTATAGTTTGGGTATGGACGCAATGTCAACTGAAGATGAATGGATGCGTGGCATCCGCGACCAGTGCGACTAACGGAGAGTGCATGGATAATGACAATTTTCTTTCTCGCAAAATTCTTCAAAAGGAAACAGTACGCGGACGACTTCCTGCAAGGAAAATTGTTCCTCAACTCGCTCCGATATTTCAAGGACATCGAAGGCGAGGATGGCAGGGGTGACAAGAACGAGGGTGCCATCGTCCACCCGCTTGATGGTTTCACCCTCACGTTAACAGCTACGAACGAGAAGACCGGTGAAGTTAGCGAAGTAACGCTGACAAAGGACGACCTTGCCGCTCCAGTTAGCACGCATCCGTACTGGTACGACCACATCAACTTGCTTTGCATGTACGCATGTCACAGTGGAGAATTCCAGGACATCACGGATGACAACATCAACGACTTCAGGAAGCAACTGGAGATACCAGAGGAATGCGTACACCTCGGAGAACACGCGATTATCATTACCAACTGCCAAGAATTCCTCCGCCGGGTCAGCGCGGCGGCTGAACAGAACGGGTACCAACTCTGCAAAGGGTTGGTCGCATATTATGACCCTGAGGTCGGTACGCCGACCATAAGGGCGGATGTAGAGACCCTATTCTATAAACGGAACGAGTTCCAATATCAGAGTGAGTTCCGCATCGCGGTGGACGCGTATCTGAATGAGCCAACTCCCCTTTGCCTCCGCATCGGGGACATCAGCGACATCGCACTCCTCGTGCACACTTCCGAAATCAACCAGCAGATGAGATTTGAAATGCGTCCGCGATACACTTTGGGTCGGCAAACTACCACGGGTTCAAGAGTCGGAATCAATTGCCCCGCAGATGTCAAATCTGATTTGCGCAGCACTTACGGTCAGACAGCCGACGGGGAAGAACTGGTCTAAACCTTGGCGACGTTCTTAAACATCCGCTGTCGAGATTGAAGCAGGACCATTGCCAACCAGCGGCAACACTGTCGGTACTGACGGCGGGCCTCTTTTGTTGACCCTCCGGCACTTTGGCTAATACACTCCCGATAATCGCTTGATGGATTGGGCCATTGTTCCATCCCGCCGGGGCGGATTCGATGGCCCAATTCTACCAATATCCGAGGATGCTAAAGGGTGGCCCGCGCCCTGCGCTAGAATCAGTCTACGAAGCCCCATTAGAAGTAGAGCATCAAGGGCGCCCCCACCATGAAGGGCACCCACTGCGCGGCAGTCGTTTCGCCGAGGACAAAGGTAGCCACAAGAATCACGCTACCCGCTTGCGTGATGCTATTCCGGCGGAAGATGCCGAGCAGGCCAACGAGCGCGTCCTCAACCGATGCGAGCTGTCCACTCGCCACACCGCCGGGGTATGAGTGCGAACCATCCTGAACGTGGGGGAACCAAGTGCGGCAACGCCCGGTTCACCCACAGGACGAGGGTTTCCGAAATCAGGTTTTCTGAGAAATCCCAAATCCGCCCCCAAAATTCCGGGGCGTCCGTATCTAAAGGACTCCATCGGAGATTCCCCGACGGAGGCCCTTAAAGCTCGACAAGGTTCTACCAGGCCCGGTACGGTCGCCTTCGGGTTAAGGGCAACTTTCCACCTGGTTTGAGAGGGTAGTGCGCCAATGCTGCCCATTCGCTATTATGGGGTGTCACAGATAGAGTCGCGAGGCGGTTCAGCTACTGGAGAACCTTTTCCTTTTGAGGTCAATCCCATCATGCACAGATACCAGCCGTCAGGGGAAGCCATCATCATCGTTCTGGCCCAGGAGAATCCCAAACAACCCGGGTCAAGAGCTCGAAACCGATTCGGACTTTACAAAAACGGTATGACAGTCCAAGAGTTTTTGAACGCTGGCGGCCTGATTGCAGACATTTATTTCGACATCAGCCGCGCTTACATCGCGGTGTCCGACTACCCCTACTCAGAGATGCGCTCTAGGCTTGTTGACAGGCCCTAGCAGAAAGCCGCAGGCATTCCTGATATTGAACGCGACAGGAGGATAGGCCATCCCCTTTACCCGCGGTGCGCTCAAGTTGTGTGCCGATAGTACAGTAGCGACTCTAAGTAGGAGGATGCCATCAAAGGCTACACCCCAAAAGCAAACGAAACCCTATAGGAGCACTCCTAACCCACCTAGGCGGTCTGCGAAGTAGTAGGCAGGCCCTAGCGCGTTTATGGAAACGAGGCCCCTAACATCTTGGTAAGGGCCTCGTCGTTATCTCTGCACAGTCGAGCGGCTAGGTCGCGCGATTCCAACCAGAGTTGGAGTTACGAATCTCCCGTTGGACAGCACGGCGTCGAACGTGGTCTGGTACGCCGAGAGGGGGAACGGGGCCACTTACAACCACGGGCCG
This sequence comes from Dehalococcoidia bacterium, assembly GCA_965204805.1. GTDB lineage: Bacteria > Chloroflexota > Dehalococcoidia > Lucifugimonadales > UBA3495 > VXOI01. The sequence continues at coordinate 4,314,539 of OZ242013.1, read as the reverse complement.
CGTTGTCCGCGCCCCTGCCGTGGCGAACGGCAGGTCTCCGCTATTGTCGGTGGGTATCGCAAACATGGCCTGCACCAACTGCTCCGGCGTTCCTTGCATTCTGGGAGGCAAGGGCATTGAGAGCGGCCGCCCACGCCCTTTCTTTTTTCTCGGCATGGTCTCTCGCCCCGGTTGTTAGCGACCGAGGATTTCGGTATTGTTCTACGCGTAGTAGCAGGGATCTTCAATCACAGGTGCCCGTAAGGTAACTGCGCCGCAACTGTTCAATTTCCTCTTTTGCTCGACCGGTTTAGTAGCATAAAGCCTCAAGATGTAATACCCTGCTACCGATTTACCTTCATCTCATTTAAGTAATAAGAGGAAAATGTGCCGGTAAGAAGCGACAAACTAAGAGCCGAAGTCGAACGCTACTTCTCAGATGTGCGTAACATATTGAATTCAGGAATGGGCACTGCCGAAGGGTCTTACTACACACCACTGGTCAACTTGCTCGACGCGGTGGGGCGCTCCCTGAAACCCAAAGTGTTCTGCGTCCCACAACCCTCCGACCAGGGAGGCGGACACCCTGATATTGGCTTATTTGCAACCAACCAGGTCTCAAAGGGTCAGCCCAAGAAGAAGGATGGACAGAAACCAGAGCGTGGGGTTGTAGAGGTAAAGCCATTTAGCGAGAGTGTTCATTCTGTCGCCGGTAGTGAACAGGTCAGCAAGTACTGGGCTTTATATCGGCTGGTGCTGGTGACCAATTGCCGCGAATTTGTTCTGCTGAGCGAAGACGAGCACCAGAATCCAATTAAGCTGGAGAGCTTCCGGCTGGCGGCTTCCGCAGACGAGTTCGAAAAGGAACTGCAACATCCGCAGTCTCTTACCAACAAGGTTGGGCTGGCGCTGGTTGAGTACCTGAGCCGCGTTCTATCTCAACGAGCCATGCTACCGGAACCTCAGGACTTGGCCCGGTTGATGGCATCTTATGCCCGCGACGGCTTGGCCCGCGTCGACGCTGCTGGTGACGCACCTTCCCTAGATGCCGTGCGGGAAGCGTTGGAGGATGCCCTGGGTGTGAAGTTCGAGGGCGGGAAGGGAGATGCTTTCTTCCGCTCCACGCTGGTACAGACCCTGTTTTATGGTGTCTTCTCTGCTTGGGTACTTTGGGCGAAGAGCGCTCCGCCGTCGACGGAACGATTCGATTGGCGTATCGCAGCTTGGCACCTGCGTGCGCCGGTGATCCGGGCGCTGTTCCAACAGCTCTCCGATCCGGGCAAGCTACAACCCCTGAGGCTGGTCGAGGTGCTGGATTGGACGGCGGCGGCCCTGGATCGGGTGGACCGCGAGACCTTCTTTGTTAAGTTCGACCAAGGTGAAGCCGTCCCCTACTTCTACGAGCCGTTTCTCGCGGAGTTCGACCCTCAGTTACGCAAGCAGTTGGGCGTGTGGTACACGCCCACCGAGGTGGTGCGCTACATGGTGGCCCGCGTCGATCTTGCCCTCAAGGACGACCTCGGTATCGAGGACGGCCTGGCCGCCGAGAACGTCTACGTCCTCGACCCCTGCTGCGGCACCGGCACCTACCTGGCGGAGACGTTGAAGAGGATCGCCACCAACCTGCAGGGCAAGGGCCTGGGTGCGTTGACCGGGGCGCAGGTCAAGAAGGCGGCCACTGAGAGGGTGTTCGGGTTCGAGATCATGCCTGCGCCCTTCGTGGTGGCCCACTTGCAAATCGGTCTCACCATGCAGGCTCTGGACGCGCCTCTCTCGGACGACGGCGACGAGCGGGCCGGGGTGTTCCTGACCAATGCCCTCACCGGCTGGGACAAGAAATCGCAGACAACATTGCCTTTTGAGGAACTAGGGGAAGAGCGGGACCGAGCTGAGCAAGTGAAGCAGGAAACGCCGGTGCTGGTCATCCTCGGCAACCCTCCCTACAACGGCTATGCAGGTATGGCAGTGGGCGAAGAAGCGGCGCTAAAGCAGGCTTACAAGGTTGTCAAGAGTGTAAAGAAACCCGCGGGACAGGGTTTGAACGACCTGTACATCCGCTTCTTCCGCATGGCCGAGCGGCGCATAACTGAAATGACCGGACGTGGGGTAATCTGCTTCATCTCCAACTACTCCTGGTTGGACGGACTGTCCTTCACAGGAATGCGCGAGCGCTACCTGGAAGCCTTTGACGCCATCCGCATCGACAACCTCAATGGCGACAAGTACAAGACCGGAAAAACCACGCCCGATGGTAAGCCTGATCCCAGCATCTTCTCCACTGTAGGCGACCCGGTGGGAATACAGGTGGGAACTGCGGTCGCCACGCTGGTCAGAAAGGCCGACCACTCGCCCACTGAGTCCGTGGAATTCAGGCATCTGTGGGGGCAAGCTAAGCTGAAGGAACTTACAGACTCGGCCGAAGAGGAACCGGCTGGACTCTATCAACCCGTGGATCCGTCGCTGCCATTAGGCCTGCCCTTCGTGGAAGTAGATGCCAAACCCGAATGGACCGGCTGGCCCTCACTGCCTGAACTGTTTCCGACCTCTTTCCCAGGCGTTAAGACGGCTAGGGATGGCTTCTTGGTAGACATTGATCTGGACCGCCTTACCAACAGGATTGCAGACTACTTCGACAGTAGTCTTGGTAAGGATGAAATTGCGAGCAGCTACCCTATAGCTATGAGACCTACCGGTCAGTTTGACCCCGTTGCAACTCGTGCAGAACTCTTGGCTCGGGGTGGCCCGGACAATGAAGGGTTTATCCGGTATACATACCGTCCATTCGATACGCGGTGGCTGTACTGGGAGAAAGACACAAAACTACTGGATGCCAAGCGCGCTGACTATCACCCCCATATCTTTCCTGAAAATAAATGGCTTTCGTCTTCCCATAGAATTCGAAAAGGAGAGTCTGAGGCGCAAACTGCATTCACATCCGATATCGCGTCTTACCATCTGATTGAACGAGTGTCCAACTGGTTCCCCGCATGGCTCCGCAACGAACAGACAGATGGCCAGCAGACGATGCTGGACGAAGGCGGGGAAGGTCGCCGCCCAAACCTGTCGGATGCGGCGCAGACGTACCTAGAACGGCTGGGGCTGGGAGTAGAGGACCTGTTCCACCATACGCTGGCGGTGCTGCACCACCCAGCCTACCGGGAGGCCAATGCCGGGGCGCTGCGGATGGAGTGGCCCCGCATCCCGCTGCCCGGCTGGCCGGAGGGCGACGCCCCGGATGCCGCCGACGAACTGCGCGTCTCCGCCGCCCGGGGACGGGAGCTGGCCGCACTGCTGGACTCGGAGACGCCGGTGGCAGGCGTCACCGCCGGAACGCTGCGCCCGGAGCTGGCGGTCATCGCCATCCCGTCCACCACCAGCGGCGGCAACATGGACGGCGACGACTTTGCGCTAACCACCGGGTGGGGCCACATAGGCACCGGCGATGCTGTGATGCCTGGGCAAGGACGCGTCGTGGAGCGCGACTATGCCGACGCCGAGCGCGAGGCCATGAACGACGCCTTCGAAGTCCTCGGCGATGCCACTATCGACGTGTGCCTGAACGACAACGCCCAGTGGAGCAACGTCCCCGAAGCGGTGTGGAATTACAAGCTGGGCGGCTACCAGGTGCTCAAGAAGTGGTTGTCATACCGGGAGCACAAGGTTCTGGGCCGCAATATGCGAGCAGAGGAAGTCCGGCACTTCAGCGACACGGCCCGGCGCATCGCAGCGATTTTGATGCTCACTAGGCAGGAGTAAATGCCGACCGGGCCTTTCACTGGCCCTGAACACATCCAAGCGAGAGTTGTGATGCCACTCAAAACTGCGCATCAGTTGATTGAAGATGAAGTCAAAGAGCACCGCAAGGAATTGATGCGGGACGTGACGAAGCGTAGCGAACTCAGGGGACTCGGCTATGATAGCGATGAGATTGATGCTCTAATTCAAGAAGAAAAGGACGAAGTGGAGCGTGAGGTTGCTGAGTATCGCGCTGAGTTGATGAAAGAGCTACCAGAACGTGAATCAGAACTGGCAGAGGAACGTAATTACACGTTTGCCTTGGCCGCATTCAACAATGTGTGGCTGCCGCAGTGCCTGACACCACTGGACGGAGAAACTTCGACACTGGTGACGAAAGAAGTTTACGAATCGTATGTCGCTTGGTGTGGGATGGTGGGTATCAGTGAACCTTATTCTCTAGCGAAAGTGCGCTCAGCACTGAAAAACCGCTATGGCACAGAAGATATACGGAATGGGCTTCGGGCATACCGTCTGGTTGAAGTTCCTGCGAAAGTCAACCGTGACCAGATTATCGCTCGATATGAAGCCGAGCAACGAAAACGGGAAAGAGAAGCCGAGAAGCTACGGAGCTTGACCTGTCGGTACTGTGAGCGGCGCCAGTACGACGGCAACCGTTTCGACAGGTGCTATTGGTGCTATCGCATATTGAAGGACGGGTTTCAGGCGGCTTTGTCTACGTACTTGTCCGAAGGCGTTGATTGGGAGCGCACGGGAAATAGTATGCAAGTGGCATACCAACGGATGATTGCTACTGGGGAGATAACACGCCCTGCAACAAGCCCAACAGATCGAGAGAAGCCAAACATGGGGACTGAAACCCGTGGGCGAAATGTTGCTCAGGCGACGCCATCCGCAGACCGGCAATGGTCTAGCGGAAGAAAGCAGGAAGGTAAAGGGTTGTGGGCTACCTTGAAGAAGATGATGGGGCTATAAAGCAAGCGACGACCCTATACAGTGGACACAAGGGAGTAATTCCCAACGCTTGGTACGTAGGAGACGGCGGGCAAGAACTGGAGCGCCTCCGAGGTTCCCCAAAGGCGGAAAAGACGTTTTGCGTGCTGGGCCCGCGCAGTTCCGTGAGTCTCCGTGCGGTGCAGAGTTCCCATGCAACAACCGCCAAGGAGTTTTCCGATGCCACAACTGTTTCATGAACAGCCCGTCGAAGTCAGGGCGCAGCAGGTCTGGGTAATCCTGATAGGCGCGGCGGCAAACAGGCAGACCTTAACCTATTTGGATCTGGCGCTCCGAATGGGCTTCAACGAGAACTCACGCCATATCCTCCGCCAATTCTTGGATCCAGTATCCCGATACTGTCAGCGAGAGGACCTGCCGGCCTTGACAGTGCTGGTGGTGAGTGAGGCTTCGGGACAGCCCGGAGTAGGTCTCCAACCGTTCATCCGGCAGGGTTATTCTTATGAAGCCGAGCGGGAGTTGGTCTATCAGGAGGACTGGTATCAATACAGGGTTCCCTCGCGGAACGACTTCCGGCGCGAGTGAATGTCAGTAGACCACAGGATTCTCTCCGGGGCCTGTACCGATGGCTTCAATCAACGGGAGAGGTATGCCCCTAGACCGTCCTGATGGGATCTTCATAGCGATTATCCGCCAAAACACTCTGAGGCACTTGGCCTTTACACCAGACGCCCCTGACGGCCGATTTTCGCTGGCGACCCCAACCCCTTGACCGCTATAGGTCCGCGCCAGTCAACAGGGCTACAACAGTAGCCGCACCGATTTTTGAGCCAACTAGCCGATTTTCGAGTCAGATCGCCATTTATGATTCAGAGCCGGGGGTTCCCCATGCAGCATGTCCGCTACTGCTCCGCCTGTGGCCACCAGAACACCCCTGCCGCCCGCTTCTGCGTCGCCTGCGGCCACCCCATGCAATTGCCCACTCCACGACCACCGACCGCACCACCGCCTGCCCCTGCGCCACCGGTGAGAGGGACGAATGGTCTCAGAACCGCCACCATGGTCATCGGGTTGCTGGCTGCCACCTTTCTGTTCATCGGCGGCTGTGCCGGGAGCGTTTCAGCCATAACGTTCGGCTCTTTTGAAGAAGCATTTGGTGTTGAGGAAGACCGCAACTCTGAAGGCTCCACGACCGAAGAGATAAAGGAAGCAGGGACGATGGCTATGGCGGTGTCTTTCGTCCTGTTCCTCGGTGCGGGACTGGCAAAGGTGGCGGTCAAGACTTCGCTACTCTTGCTGATAATAGCCATGCCTATGGTGATAGGACTGGCGATGGTTGATTCGTGGTCGCTCTTTGCCTTCGCCTACTACTTCGCCATACTCATGGTCGGAGTGAGCATAGTCCTGATGTCAGTAACATACTGGCGTAGACGCCGCGCATCCAGACAAAGCCCATGAACGCGAGAAGCCGGAGCGTTACTGCTCCGGCTTCTCTACTTTCCCGGACTTCACTTCGTCGACCGGGAGCGTTAGACTGGTGTCAAAGCCGCCGTTTACTATCGTATATAATTCCCGAAAAAATGCCCTCAAACTTGGACTTTCTAGCCGAAGTCCATCCATCTTTAAGAAAGAAGTGAGACTCCCGTAGGAATGACACAAGAGATAGCCGGACATCAATGGAGCCTCGCCGAACGTATTGACGCGCTAGACGAAGTTATTAGATTGGGGCGTGAGTGGCTACGAAGTCAACAACCGCGCCACGAGGGGGAAATAACTTCAGTCAATATCGCAAAGCAGCTAGCGCAAGAGGCCTGCGAGTTCGCTACATCGGTTAGTGACGCGGCCAAACAAGGGAATCTGACATCGGTCTGCGCAAACGAGCGACTGCTCCTAGACAGGTTCCTACACGCTGCTCGATTCTTTGAAGAGCCTTTGGGCATGGTCGACTGGGCATATTGGTCGGCGGCTGAAATGCAACAGCTCGTTGGCAATGCCAAGAGTCAGGGGGTCATCAACCCCCAAGACCAGGAATCACGAGAGTTGATGCAGAGTATCCGGCGGTGGAACCGCTCGGAGTTTGGCCAAGACCGCCCAATGTCAAAGCCAGGCGCGTACAAGTGGCACCAGACGCGCAGAAAGTTGACTAATAGCGCAAACGCAGGCATCAAGGCCAATTACGACATCGCTTCAACCTATGTTCACCCCACCTATCGCGGGGAGACTTCGTCGGACCCCGAAGTGGAATATGTGCTGGACCAAGCAGTTTGGGTTACCTGTGCCACGTTCGTTATTTGTGGAGCGACACGGGCACGTTACGACGGCCCTACAGCCCACCAGGTCGACCAGCATTTGCTCGAACTGATAGAAGTACTCGACCGTCTCCTTGTAGGCAGAGTGGACATATCCGACGTTGTAAGGAATCCGCCCAAGGGCGCGAACCGTGGCCAGATGCTGTACATCTATGCGTCGGTGTTGGTGAGGTTCACCTTCGGCCGGGATTTGATAGAAGGCCAGCCGTCTTTTGTGTAACGCGGCCAAAAAAGGGTAGCGGATGAGCTTCGCAGACTTCTGGAGCTTCATCGGCGGGTTAGGAGGTATGCTAACCACTCTTTGGATGCTCTACCAAGCCCACGGGTTCCTCGGACGGAAAGGCGCCTATCCCGCGGCGGCCACACAAGCACGTCGGTTCATGGCGCGGGACCGCCTTCTGCGGGCCGGCGTCTGGTTCTTTACTGGCGTAGTGGCGGCAATCGTGAGCACGTTAGTCTGGGCGCAAGTGTCCGGGGTAGATATCGAGGATGTGCCGCCCTGGGTACGGCTTGCCGTGCTGCCCTTCATGGCCTTGACACTCTCCGCCATAGTTTATTCTGTCTTTGTATTGGCCATCGCTGTATTTCGCTGGTTGAAGTCGCCGCCGTCAAGACAAGAAGTAAGGGAGACAATATCTCGTTGGCTTCTCATTGACAACGCTGAGAAAAGGTTCGGACTGTTATTCTTGGCGAGCACACTTTGGGCCGCACCTGTCTATCTCGTCATGTTCGTGCTGTTCCAGTACCGGGAAAAGGTTACGATACCCTTTAACGCTACACTAGCTATGCTGTTAATCGCAGTAACTCCTGTGGCCGTGACCATGTTGGGGTGGACGGCGCACGTGGCACTGATCGGATGGAGGCAACGCCGCACAAGGGGACAAAAGGTTGTCTGAGGGCCTGTTCGCTCTGGGGATTGTGCCCGTAGTTGTTACCGTTGCGGTCTTAGGGAAGTAGCGTTGCCGGGCCTAAATAAGCGGGGCCTCAAAAGTTGCCAAGTGGAGTGGGCGGAGCCGCGGTATCAGGATAGGAGACTTAGCAGCTCACACCTACAACCCGAGATGGCCCCGTCCACGACGCGGCTGCGCGGCCTGTTGTTGTGTCAGACTGACGGGGGCGCTACCCAAAGGACGCTCTCGCTTTCCTTTCTGTCCACGCCGGTATGCCGCGGCCGCCTCCCTCAACTTGACATCCACCTCCGCCGCCCTTTCGTAGCCGATCGCAAACCCGGATGGACTCGCAGTCGCACTGTACTGGGATCCTTCGCCTTCTACCCCTACGGCCACGGAGCCGTCCGTGAGGTCTACGCGGCACGATATGCCGTCACTCGTAAGGTCGTCTATGGCCTCACTCAGGCGGGCCATAAGCGATAAATCGGGTGTGCTATGATCGTCAGGCGACGCGCCTAAAACACTCATCATGTTCTCACTGCCTCTGTTGGGTTGGGTCGCCGTCGCCAGGCCGGGCGTTAGAGGCACTCGGCCCATAGGGGAGTTGTTTGCCAGGCAACTCCCCTGCTATTTTACTCATCACCAGACTACTACTCAACTAGACCCCGCCCAATCCACTCCCTCCCCTCGCCCCCCATTGACAACCAGGCAACTCCCCCCGCTAGACTGGAGCCACAACTCCCATTTTTTGGTGGCACACAAAGGAACGACTAACAATGTTAGAACCAGGACCTAGCTGGAATCCGGCTACCCCTTCTATGGACGCCAGCGGAGTCTTAGCTTCTTTATATCAAGTCGCCGTGCGCGGGGAGCTCGAGGATACGGAATTCAAGACCACCACCGGCGAGAGGCGAGAGGCGGCGGAAACGCTCTGCGCTTTCGCCAACAAGCGCGGAGGTTGTGTGGTCTTCGGGGTCGAACAGGAGTCGCGTGGCAGGGTGAGGATTAGAGGACAGGAAATCGGCGCGAATACGATTGAGCGGGTAGCTCAGGAAATTCAACACATAGACCCTCAGCCGGTGGTCAGCATCGACCACATCCCGATACCATTTGACTCGAAGGGATACGAAATCATCATAGTCGGCGTCATGTCCGGGGTGTCGAAGCCATACCGCTATAAAGGGAGGGCTTTCAAGAGGGTTGGAAATACCACCCAGGAGATGTCGTCAGAAGAAGCCAACGCAATGGTTATTGAGCAGGCACACATCAGCAACCGGTGGGAGAACCAGACTCTCACCGACTGGTCGATTGACGACCTCGATGCGGACGAGATACAACGCACCGTTGACCTAGCGGTAGCATGTGGCAGACTCGCAGCCCCCGTCAGTAACAGAGAACCGGCTACGATACTGCGAAGCCTGGGAGTTCTCGGACCGGACGGGTTGCTTGCCGCAGCCGCGGTGCTTTTTGGGAAGGTGGACAAGGTTTTTCCGCGCCTCCCCCATTGCATGGTGAGAGTCGCCTGCCCCAGCGGCACAAGCCCTACGGAGTTCCTGGACAACCGCCAATTCGCAGGCAACGTTTTCCTTCTCCTGGAGAAGGCGGAAGCGTTCGTGCGGGAACACCCCCCCGTCATGAGTCGGATCCGGGACGACACCTTCGTGCGCTTGGACAAGCCGGTTTATCCTCTCGCGGCTGTTCGGGAGGCCATCGTCAACGCGCTTTGTCACAGGGACTACGCTCTTGTGAGCGCGTCGGTGGGAGTCGCCATGCACCCGGACCGCATCGAGGTATCGTCGCCGGGGCCGCTACACTTCGGGCTGACGCCGATGGACCTGTTCTCTCTCTCCATGAGTCCCGCCTGTGGAACCCGCTGATCGCTCGCGCTCTGTACCTGCGAGGAGTAATAGAGCAGTGGGGGAGCGGGATTCCCCGAATGCGGGAACTCACAAGGGAGGCGGATCTTCCTGATATTGAGATAGTAGAAAGAGGCGGGGACGTGGTGGTGCGGTTCCGGCGTAGCGTGTTGGTATCTGAGGACCCCAACGTTAACGCCGTCGTCAGCGTCTTGACCCAATCGCCGGGAATGGTGAGCACCGGCGACATACATGAGCGCTCGCGAGTCGGTGTCAGCGTTCGCACGGTAAGGCGTATACTGGACCGGCTGGAGTCCGAGGGGGTAGTTGTCTCCGAGTCTCGCGGTTTGCATAAGTTATGGGGGATACGCCGGAAGGGCGGACACCTCTGTACCGACCAGCCCCTGCTGACAGCCTCCCCCATGGCAATTATCTGCTTGACACGCCACAGATGCTTCGCCTGGGTCGTGGTCGCTATCTTCTTCAGTGTTGCCGTATACCGGGGCCTCCTGCGACTGGCCCAGTAGCCGGTTGCGGTTGGATGGCGGAACGGAAGGATTGTGCTTCCCTAGGGGAGTTGCCGAGTGGACAACTCTCTCCGCCGCTCGATACTATGAGCTTCAATGCCATGGGGGCGTTAGGCTCAGTCCCTGCTACATGGATCCTGAAGTGGAAATACACGAGTGGGGAGCACGTATGTGGCTAGAGGATTTAACGAACTTCTTTATATTCCTCGCCGGGTTGGGAGGGGTCACCGCCGGCGCCGCAGCAGTCGCCGGCAGGTGGCTAGGAGATTGGTGTTTTGAAGTTGCGGCGTACGGGGTTGCCCTTCTTGTTGTCGGTATCTCTGGAGCTCTTCTTGTAAGCGGATTGCACGGTTTAATGCAATGAGAGCAACTATCCCAACCATAAGGGCTAAGATATAGGGATATAGACAGTTTAGTACTGACTCCACGTTACCTCCCCTAGTCCGGCCTGTCTTAGCAGGTTGCCCAGACATCAACCAGCCCACTTCGTTGTTCCCGCCGAGCGGAACCCACACCCATGCGCCCTCATGTGTAGACTGGCATACTCTAACCGATCTTCACTAGAAAAGCACCAGGGTGGGTTAGGTATGTCAAGCCGATAATTGCCATCCCCCATTGACAACTAGGCAACTCCCCAGCTACGCTGAATCCCAAAACATCCTGTTCCCATTCTGCACGCCATCCCATTCACACCCCGCTCCTGCACGGCTCACACCCCGCTCCCAAGCTGGTCCGTAGCCTCAATACCCCGTTTTCGTCCATCCTGAGAACCTCGTGAAGCCTGTACTTACAAGGTTTCGAAGACCAATAAATATGCAAAACGGGGAATAAATATGCAAGCGGGGGTTTATATGCAAAGCCCCCTCTCCCTCAAGGGAGAGGGAATATGGAAATCTGCTCCCCATCGTCTTCCTTCGGTATGGTAAACTGCCGTGAATCATACGGGATGCCGCAATTCTGTGGCCCGAAAGGCAGCGGAGGAACAGGTTGGCCGACAGCTTGATAACCGACGAGGTTCGCGCTCTCATCGGCACGGAAACACCGCCGGAACGGAACCGGTTCGCCATCAGCGAGGAGATGATCTACGACCTCGCCGACGCCACTGAAGACCCTAACCCGCTGTACGTTGACCGGGAGGCCGCCGAGAGCAGCAGGTTCGGGGACATTATCTGTCCTCCGCTGGCGACGTGGAAGGACATTACGCCGCCCATCGGCTACTTCGGGGCAGGACAGGAATCTCACTTTGAGGTGCCGCTGCCCTTCAACAGCTACGGCCTGAACGGGGGAAGCGACTGGCAGTTTCTCCGTCCGCCCTACGTTGGGAGTTGGATCACGCGCCAGTTCAAGATACTGGACATCTTCCAGAAGCAGGGACGGTCGGGGCCGCTGGTGTTCGTGGAGCGGCTGGAGACGCAGACGGACCAGCACGACGAGGTGATACTGCTGGCGAGAAGGGTGAGCATACACCGCGCCCTCGACCAGGACGCTACGGCTCCCCAGCAGGGCGCCACGGTGGCCAGCGAGCTACAGACCGTCAACTTGTCCCCGCCGGGGCCGGGTGAAGAGGTGCCTCGGCCACAGCCGCCGGACAGGCCGCAGCTTTACTTCGAGGACGTATCCGAGGGGATGGCATTGCCTCCGGTGGTGAAGGGGCCACTGACGACGACGCACCTGGTGCGCTGGGCCGCGGCCAACGGGAACTACGCCCGCATACACTGGGACCTGCCTTTCGCCCAGATGCAGCAGGGGCTGGAAAACGTAGTGGTCAACGGCTCGCTGAAGAACCAGTACCTGGGCCAATTGCTGGTGGACTTCGCCGGCCAGGGCGGCTGGCTCCGCCGCTTCTACGTTCAGCACCGTGGCATGGATTACCCGGGCGACGTACTGACGGCCAGCGGCATCGTCACTGGGCTGAGGGAAACGGACGGGGTAGGCCACGTGGACTGTACGGTGACGCTGACCAACAACCGGGGACACCAGACGGCCTCGGGCGTGGGCACGGTGGCGCTGCCGCGCCGGGGGCAGGAGCTGCCTCTGGTCTGGCAGCCCTTCGACGAACTCAGGACAAGCGAGGACTAGAGTGCTGGACGGACTGCGCGTGCTGGACATGGGGCCGGGCATTGCCCCGTCCTTCTGCGCCAAGCTGCTGGCCGACTACGGGGCGGAGGTCATCAAGGTGGAGCCGCCGGGACAAGGCGACCCGGCGCGCCGCATGGGGCCTTTCGTGGGCGGCGATCCCTGCCCTGAGAAGAGCATTCCTTTTCTGTACCTGAACACCGGCAAGCGGGGCGTCACACTGGACTACTCGAACGAGTCGGGCCGCGCCTTGCTGTCGAAGCTGCTGGACGAGGCCGACGCGCTAGTGGAGGGGTACGCGCCATCGGAGGCGGAGGAGTCCTTCGACAAGCTCAGGACTAACGGAGCACTGAGTTACAAGGCGCTGTCCGTGTCGCATCCCCAACTGGTTGTCACGTCGGTAACTCCCTTCGGGCAGGACGGGCCATACCGGGACTTCCAGGCGACGGACATCATTACCTGCGCCATGAGCGGGCTGATGTATCACTCCGGCGACTCGGACCGGGAGCCGTTGCGGAACGCGCTGGACCAGTCGCTGTACGTGGCTGGGGCCAACGCGGCGGCGGCTACGCTGGTGGCAGTGTTTGCCCGGATGGCGTCGGGGGAGGGGCAACATGTTGACGTCTCGGTGGCGGAGTGCTTTGCGGCTCACCTGGTGCAGCCGGTGCCTTACCACAACTACATGGGCGCGACGAAAGGCAGGCGTCCGGTGCGCGGATCGGGGTTCGAGGAACTGATGCCTGCCCGAGACGGCTATGTGGTGCCGTCGGTACAGGGTTCACAACCGTGGGAGACGGTGGCCGACCTCATCGGTCTGGAGGAACTGCGCGACCCGCGATTCGCCTCGGGGGCAGGGCGCATTGCCAACGGCGAGGAGCTGAAGGCGCTGCTCATCGAGGGACTGGCGCAGTGGGACCGGCTGCCGCTGTTCATCGCGTCGGGGGAGCGTCGGCTGGTATTCGGCATGGCGCAGGACGCGGGGGACCTGGCAGCGTGTCCGCACCTGGAAGGGCGGGGGTTCTTCCGGGAGGTGGAGCACCCTGTGGCGGGACGAGCGGCCTACGCGGGAATGGGGGCGAGACTGCTGGAAGGGAACGGGGCCGGAGTGGCGGAGCGCTCGATGGGCGCGCCGGTTCCTGCGCCTTTACTGGGACAGCACAACGCCGAGGTATACGGCGGCGAGTTGGGGTACGGCGGTGTCGAGCTTGCGGCACTGCGGTACGCAGGGGTGATATGACGCTGGATTGCTCTAGGCCGCCGCTGGAAAGCATCCGAGTAGTTGACCTGAGCCGGGTGTTCGCCATGCCCTTCGCCGGGGCGAACCTGGCGGACCTGGGGGCAGAGGTCATCAAAATAGACACCTGCCAGGCCCAGTTCATGGAGACCACGCGGACCATCACCGGGCCATTCCCGGACAATCAGCCCGGCGAGCTGTGGTGGGAGCAGGGGGGGACGTTCCAGACGCTGAACCGGGGCAAGCGGAGCCTGACGCTGGACTTGCGCTCGGACGAGGCGCAGCGCATCGTAAAGGAACTGGTGTCTGTCAGCGACATCGTGCTGGAGAATTTCACGCCCCGCGTGATGGCGAGATTCGGGCTGGACTACGCTTCGCTGCGGGCGGTGAAGCCGGACCTGATCATGGTGTCGAACACCGGATACGGACATTCGGGGCCGTGGAGCAACTTCGGGGCGATGGCCTCGGCGCTGGAGCCTACGCACGGCACCGGGGCGTACATGGGCTACCTGGAGGACGACGGTTCGGGCGGGCTGCGGGACGAGGGAGTGCCCAACAAGGTGGGAAACTCGTACACAGATTTCCTGGCGACGTGGACGGCGCTGGTGTCGGTGATGGCGGCGTTGCTGCACCGGGCCAAGACGGGGCGCGGGACGTGGGTAGATTTGGCGATGTACCAGAACGGCGCGGCGTACGGTGGGGAGGGGCTGCTGGCCTACGCTTTCAACGGCGAGCGAGTGCGGCGCATGGGCAACCGCCACTCGGCTATGGCTCCGCATGGCTGCTATCCGTGCTTGGGCGAGGACCAGTGGGTGACCATCGCGGTGCGGGATGATAACGATTGGATGGCGTTCTGCTGGGCTATCGGGAAGCCGGAGCTGGCTGCCGATTCGCGCTTCTCAACTGTCCGGCAACGCCTGGGGGGTCAGAACGAGTTGGAGGCCATCACATCGAGCTGGACGCGGGAGCGCACGTCGTACCAAGTGATGGAAATTCTGCAAGGCGTGGGCGTGCCTGCCGGGCCGGTGCTGACGGCAGGGCAGGCGCTGGCCGATCCCCACTTCCGTCAGCGGGGATTCTTCGAGAAAGTCACACACCCGGAAGAAACAGGGCTGGGAACGAAGGAGTACATCGGTCGCGGGTGGAAGTTCTCGGGGAGCAAGGCGGACATCCACGCCCCTGCGCCGTTGCTGGGCGAAGCCAACGATTACGCGCTGCGCGAGATCCTGGGGCTATCGGCGGAACAGGTGGATGCGCTGACGGAGCAGGAAGTTATCGGCGTCGAGCCTATCGGCGGGCGGGCGCCTTCACAGGTGCCGCTGGACACCCAGGTGGAGCTGGGGTGGGTTGCCGCGTTTGACGCGGACTTCAAGGGCAGCTAGATTCAGAGTCCTTTAGTTCTCCCTCTCCCTTGAGGAAGAGGCCCTTCGGCAAGCTCAGGAGGGGTGAGGGTGAATTCTGAGCGTACACGTCTGAGAAGATTTCGCCCCCATCCTAACCTTCCTCCTCAAGGGGGAAGGGATTTTTGCCTCCTAGTCACGGAACAGGGGCATTACCTGTTCGCTGAAGAGTTTCAGGGACTTCTCCGTCTTTTCCTTTGACATCAGGCCGCGGTTGGTGAGCATCAGGTTGCGGATGCCTGCGTCGCGCATCTGGGCGAGCTGCTCGGCCACTCGCTTGGGGCTGCCGATGATGTTTTCGGCGGCGTCGGGGTCCGGGGTTTCGGCGTAACCCTCGCGGTTCATGGGCGGGGTCTGGCGCTCCATGGGGTACTCGGCGGGGTTCCAGCTAGTGCGGTAGCGCTCCATGCGGGTGAAGGCGTCGTACTGGGCTGGCAGAAACTCCTCGAAGGCTTGGTCGTCAGTGTCGGCGACGTGCATCTCGCGCCAGACCCAGACCTGGTCCAGGTTACGCTCGATGGCGGCTTCGTCATGCCCTGCTTCCTCCATGGCCTCGCGGTAGACGCGGATGTTGGAGGCGGTGGCGTTGCTGGAGCGGCCCCGCAGCAGGACGGGGCGGCCGATGCGGCCCATCTCGCGGACGGAGTCGGGGTTGAGGCAGGCGCGAGCCAGGCGCGGGTGGGGTTTCTGGTAGGGGCGGGGTCGCACCATCGGGAAGGACGCCTGGTAGTGCTTGCCCTTGAATTCGAGGTTGTCGGTGGTCCAGGCCTTGATGAGCAGCTCTTCGGCTTCCTCCATCTGCTCGACGCCGAGGTCGGGGTTGGAGCCAAAGCCAATGTACTCGTAGGCGTTGTAGTTGGAACCCTTGGCCGTGCCCACAATCAGGCGTCCCTGGCACAGGTTATCCAACAAGGCTGTCTGGATAGCGACCCGTACCGGGTTGTGAAGCGGAAGCTCGAGGATGCCGAAACCCAGTTCGATACGGCTGGTCTTGACCGCGACGGCGCTGGCGAAGACCAGCGGGTCGCCGTAGACGCATTCCCCGGTGAAGTAATGCTCCGCAATCCAGATGGCGTCGAACCCCAGCGCTTCGACCAGCACGGCCTCATCAAGGCATTCCTGTATGGCCTGCTCGTCGTTGGAGTCGTCGAATTTCATGGGGTAGAAGAAGTGGCCGAAGCGCATTGTGCCTCCGTGTTCTGATCCTGAGGGTTTGGAACGTCCGTCCGCTGTCTGTAAGACCGCCGGTATTTGAGATTTCACCCTCACCCCAACCCTCTCCCTCAAGGGAGAGGGAGAATTGGTGTTGGCAGGAAATTATTCCATAACCCTGGCGTCGGGCAGGCCGAGCAGGAACTGGCCGTGATTCTCGTAGGCGGTGTCGCTGACCATCTGGTGCTGCGCCCCGGCGTTGATGTCGCGCAGGCAACGTTGCAGGATGCTGGAGTCGAACAGGGCAGCGCCGCCGGCGAAGCGGAACGCCTGGGTCACAATTTCCACCGCTACGTCGGTGGTGTAGCTGCACAAGCTGCGCATTTCCGTTTGCAGCAGCGGAGAGGGGGGATGGCCTTCGTTTACTGCTCTCGACGCCTCTTCCAGGACCTCTACGTTGATGAGTCTGGTGGCCCGCAGGCGCAGATCGGCCTCGCTGAGCATCCGCTGGAAGGCGGGACGGCGGGCCAAGGGGTTGACGGAGATGTAGCCGCGGGTCTTGGACTGCCCAACTTCCAGCGCGGTGTTGAGGGCGCGGCGGGCGACGCCGAGGGCGAAGGCGGAATGCTCGTTGGTGACGAAACCGGGCCTGCCGAGGCGGTAGATCGCGCCGCCGCGCAGGGGTTCGGTCAGGGATACGTCGTAAGCGAAACTGGTGGGTACGAAGAGGTTTTCCACGGAGAAATCGCAGCTTCCGGTGCCGCGCAGGCCCATGACGTGCCAGTTGTCGTGAATTTCAACGTCGGAGGTGCGGACGGTGGCCCTGACCTGCGCCGGGTATCCCAACTCTTCGGTAATCACGCGGGCTCCGGCGGAAATCCAGTTGGAGTGGCGGATACCGCTGGCGAAGGACCAACGCCCGCTGAGGAGATAACCGCCATCCACCGGCACGGCCTCGCCGAAGGGCGCGAAGACGCCGGCGGTCTTGGGGGGCTTGCCGCCATCGAAGATTTCTTCGATGGCGTCGTCGGGAAGGAAAGCGCCGACGCCTCCCATGCTGGCGGCGCCAATCATCAGACACCAGCCTGCCGACGGCTCGATTTCGCACACCGCCTCCAGCACGTCGAGCTGAGTGACGAGATCAGCTTCGGCGCCGCCCAGCACCCAAGGCATCTTGAGACGTAGGAGGCCGGAGTCGTAGAGGGCATCGACGGACTCCTGAGGGAGGGTTCCGGTCTGCTCGCCTTCCTCGGCAACGGCTTCGAGTACGTCGCGCACGCTGTCCACCGCGTCCATCAGCACGCGCCGCTTTTCTTCTCTGTCTGCGGGGAGGGCTTTCAATTCATTCACGAAACCGTTGGCGTCTCAAAGGTAATGTGATAATCAGGTTTTCACCCCCATCCTGACCTTCCTCCTCAAGGGGGAAGGGATTTGGGGATGGTTATCAGGCGTCCACCTTTGGGATGACTTCCTCGACTAAGACATCCATTGAGTCAAGCAGTTGTTGCAGGCTGCCGGAGCCGTTGAAGTTTATCTGGAATTCCTCAAGCCCCGCTTCCTGACGGTAGCGTTTCATGTCGGAGGCTACCTGTTCCGGGGTGCCTTGCCCGGTGGGGCGGTCGCCGGAACTGGAACTGCCAGTGATGTTGCTGAAGTTGACGCGGAAGCTCATGCGGGTTCTGGGGGGTTCCTTGCCAATCTCGGCGGAAATGTCATTCAGGTAGGCCCGGTTGCTGATGAAGTCGGCCAATGGCGTTGGAGTGGGCTGCCAAACGTCTGCGTATCGCGCGGCGCGGCGCAGGGACGGCTTACCGGAGCCGCCGATCCAGATGGGCGGGTGGGGCTGCTGGAGGGGCTTGGGGTTGACGTGCATATTATCGAAGGAGAAGAACCGTCCGTGAAAGGTGGTAGGGCCAGGTTCCCAGCAGGCTTTCCACAGACGCAGGTACTCGTTGGTGCGAGCGCCACGCTGGCGGAAGGTGATTCCCAGGGCGTCGTATTCCTCAGCATTCCAACCTGCCCCGATTCCGGCGATGGC
Organism: Dehalococcoidia bacterium; assembly: GCA_965204805.1. Lineage (GTDB taxonomy): Bacteria > Chloroflexota > Dehalococcoidia > Lucifugimonadales > UBA3495 > VXOI01. Next base: position 4,296,368 of record OZ242013.1, on the reverse strand, counting down.
GCGGCCACCGGACATCTGGTCGAGGGTGGCAAACATCTTGGCGGTGACGATGGGGTTGCGGTAGGGCATTATCAGCACCGAGGTGCCGAGCTTGATTGTGGAGGTCCGCGCCGCGACATAGGCCAGCGCCATCAGCGGGTCGTAGACGTTGCGCCACGGCTCGCTGCGGGGGGAGTCGTCGACGATGACGTGGTCGTTCACGAAAAGGGCGTCGAAACCCAACCCCTCGGCCTTGCACGCCGTCTGCACGATGGCCTCGGTGGTGGCCGGGAAGCCGAGGTAGTCCGCGTTGGGGAGCCGGAAGGAATACTGCGCCATATCGCCTCCGTCGGTTTTCTGCCTGAGTCAGAATTTCCCAGATTTTCAGGATATGGATTATCCTGAGCATCCTCTAATCCTGTAAATCCTGATTCAGACAATTTAGTTACAGGGCGTCCTTGACCCTCTTCAGGAAGTCCTCGCCGCCGATGCGGAGAAGGCCCCACGCCGATACGGTTACGAAGTTTGCGCCCTGTTTGACGAACTCGGCAACCCCGGCGGTATCGGCGGGGTTGTTGCCGCCCACGCCGCAGGACTTGCCCCCGGCGCGGACGCGGGGAATGACCTCGCTCATCACGCGGCGGACTTCGGCGGTTCCCGGGTTGCCCATGCTCTGCCCCAGGTCGGAGGCCGCTACGTGGAGAACGTCGGCTCCGGAGACTTGGAGAATGTCGTCGAGGTTGCCGACGGCTTCGATGTCTTCCACCATGGGGATTACCAGCACTTGGGAGTTGACCCAGGACGTACCCTCTTCCCGGCTGACGCCGATGCCGTAGTCCTGAGCCCGGCCGCCGCCCATTCCCCGGTAGCCGTCGGGGTAGTAGCGGGCGGCGCGGGCGATGGCGGCGGCCTGCTCGCCGGTGTTGACGTGGGGCACGATTATTCCCTGCAACCCCCGGTCGAGGTAGCGGAGTATGGTGGCGTCGGCGTGGTCGGGGATGCGGGCGATGGGCGTGATGCCAAAGGACTCGGCGGCGCGGACCATGTGCTCCACCTGGTCCAGGTCGGCCGGGCCGTGCTCGCAGTCAATCATCACGAAGTCGTAACCGAGAGCGCCGAAAATTTCCACCATGTCGGGGGCGTAGCGGGTGATGATGGCCCCGAATGCGACTCCGCCCTCGTTGAGCTTGGCCTTGGTGGTGTTGGTGCGCATTGCTGTTCCTTTTTGTCTGAATCAGGATTTTCAGGATGGGGGTTACGCGGTTGGCTATGAAATTACGTCTGTCTGCCAGTGTGCCCGGACGCGAAATTTCACCCTCACCCCAACCCTCTCCCTCAAGGGAGAGGGAGGAACAAACTAGGGGGAGGGAATTTATAGGGAGCCGTCAATCACCATGTCGAGGAGGGCGGGCTTGCCGGAGGCTATGGCGCGGTCTACGGCGGGCTTGATCTGGGACGGGTCGGTGATGCGCTCGCCGCGGACGCCCATGCTGTTGGCGATGGCGGCCATGTCGAAGGGCGTGGCGAAGTCTGAATACATCAGCCTTCCGCCGGAGGTCTCGGGCAGTTCCAGGATTTCTTCCTGGTAGACGTTGAAGTTGACCTTCAGCACCCGGTAGCTGCCGTTATTGCAGATGACGAAGATGCAGGGGATGTTGTCGTTGGCGGCAGTCCACAGGCCCTGAACGGTCATCATGGCGCTGCCGTCGCCGATGATGCCGAACACCGGGCGGTCGGGGTAGGCGCACTGCGTGCCCATGGTCGCGCCGATGCCGCCGCCGATGGACTGGCCGCGCACGCCCCGGAGGTCGCCGCGCTCCTTGGCCTGGAAGTAGTGGCGCATCGTGCCCCGGTTGCTGATGGAGTCGTCCACGACGATGGCGTTGTCGGGCAGGGCGGCGGACAGCTCGGACATCATGCGGGCCGGGGTCATGGGCTTGTGGTCCCATTTCTCGGCCACGGACTCCTCGAAGGCTTCCCGCCTGCGCTGTCTCTCGGCCATCACTGCCTGCTTGCGCTGCTCGATTTCCGGCATGTCACCGGGAGAGAGCCGCTCTTTCAGGGCCGCGGTCAGGTCGGTCAGCGCCAGGCCGCAATGCCCCACTATGCCGACGTCGGTGGGTTCGGAACGCCCGATTTTCGAGGCATCGGAGTCTATGTGTACCAGCTTGGCCTCCGGTGGCAGGATTACGTCGCCCCAGTAGAAAAGCTCCTCGAAGGGGTCGGAGCCGACGGCCAGGACGGTGTCCACCCGCTGGAGGACGGCCCGCTGCGCCGAAACCCGCAGGGATAGCGGCCCCATGTATTGCGGATGCGCGGTGGGGAAGGCCACCTCTGCGCCCCGTGCCTGGTACACCGACAGGCCCATCAGCTCTGCCAGCTCCACGGCCTGGTCAACTGCGCCGTCGTCCGATAGCCGGTCGCCCACCAGCATCAGGGGACGGCTGGCGTCCATCAGCAGCGATGCGGCTTGGGCGATGCCCTCGGCGCTGGGCCGGGGAGCGTCGTAGACCGGGCGGGAGGAGGCGATATTCATTTCGGCCATGCCTTCCAGGGCGTTGGAGGTGAAGCCGACGTATACCGGGCCCTTTGGGTGGGTGTTGGCCTCGTTGAAGGCGCGGCGGATGACGCTGGGTATCTGGTCGGGGAGGGTCAGCTCCGTGGCCCACTTGGTCACGGGGCGGACGAGATTGGCCAGGTCGGTGATGGTCTCGTTGACCTTGCGGGCGTCATAATTGGCGGAGGTCACCACCATGGGAGTGCCGGTGTTCAGGGCGTCCAGCATGAGGGCGATACCGTTGGCCAGTCCGCTGTCCACATGGAGACTAACGAATGATGCCTTCCCGATGGCCCGGGCGTAGGCTTCGCCCATGCCCACCGCGACGCTTTCTTGGAGGGTGAGGATGTAGCGGAACTCCGGGTAATCGCCCAGCAGGTCAATTATCGGCCCCTCGCTGGTGCCGGGGTTGCCGAAGATGTAATCAACCCCTTCGGCCTTGAGCATCTCCAGCAGGGCCTGCTTGCCGGTCATCATCTGGGACATGGACGCCTCCCACGGTGCGCTGCTTGACGGAACTAACTGAGAGCAGCGGAAATCTCAGGTCATTCTACAACAACCGGCAGAGTAGGGTGTCTCCCGGGTGCCACAAGGTGGCGGGTAAGACGGGATTCTACCCTCGCCCCATCCCTCTCCCTATGAGGGAGGGGGAGAACTAAATATACATCCCGGCCCGCCTTTGGTTTAGTATGTTCGGGATAGTAGACCGACAATCAAGTGTGGCCGTTTCAGGCCGAGGGCAGAATGACGATAGAGATGGACACTCCCGTCGAGGAGAGGATAGTCGAGGTCTTGCGGCAATTGGGAATTGAACGCGCCCATTTCGCCTCCCGGGGCCTGAACGACTGGCACGGTGTGGCCGACAGATTCCCGGACACAGTCGCTTCTTTGACACTGGTCTGTCCCTTGGGGTTTGATTCCCTGGCGTTGACGCCTCTGGCCAGCAGGCTCCTGGTAGTCAACGCCGACCGCGGAGGCGCTACCGAAACCATAGGCCGCAATATGGCGGGCCTGCCGTCTGCGTCCATGGTTACATTGGACGACTGTGCGTACCCGGACAACTACAACGACCTGGCCGTCCTGCGAGGGGGCGACATTGCTGCGGCAATGCGGGACTTCTTGGCCAGGATGGACTCTCAGGATGGCCCGGACGGTGTATCTCCGTCTGTCGAGGAAGGCGAGGTTGAGGGAATTTATTTCAAGGCGCAGGGTTCGGGGCCGCCGCTGGTGTTGCTGCCGCTGGGCGCCGCGCCGTCGCAATGGGGGCCGCTGGTTGAAACCTTCAGCCAACGATATTGCGTCATTTCAATGACCGGCCCCGCCCTGGGCATGGTGGCCAGCCTGGAAGGAAGAGGCCGCACACCCGGATACCTGTCCGCCGTGGGAAGCCTGATAGCCGCCGCAGAGGTTCAGCCCGGCGACCGGATACTGGAGGTTGGCTGTGGCACCGGGGTGCTGTGCCGGTGGCTGGCCCGGCAAACGGCCCGCCAGAACCCCGTAGTCGGCATGGACGTAAACGCCTTCTTCCTGCGCGAGGCCGCCGAGATTGCCAGGCGCGAGGGTCTGGAGGAAGTGGTGACCTTCCGGGAGGGCAGCGCCTCGGCGCTACCCTTTGACGACAACAGTATGGACGTCGCGTTCTCCAGCACGGTAATCCAGCGGGTGAACGCGGATTTGATGCTGCCTGAGATGGTGAGAGTAACCAAGTCTGGAGGACGGGTGGCAGTGTTGGGCCACGCTCACGATATGAACCGCTGGGTCAACCTGCCGCTCAACCCCGGCCTGAAGGCCAGAATCGAATCGCCCCCCTGGGTTGATGACCGCGGCCATCCCATGGGATGCGATGACGCTTCCCTGTACCAGAGATTTTCGCGGCTGGGGCTGACGAACACGAAAATGTTCCCCTTCATCAGCACCTTTTCCGACAAGGAAAGGCTCCAGTTCCTCCAGGGAGGCATCCTGCCCACCCTGACCGCCGAGGAGGCTGCGGAGTGGCGGGCGGCAGCGGCCCAGGCGGAAGCCGAAGGCACCTTCTTTATATCCACGCCCTTCCACTGCGCGGTAGGCACGAAACCGTAGAGGGGACGCCCTCACCCTAACCTTCTCCCAGAGGGAGAGGGGATTTGCCTCGGCTAGTGGCTGTGCTGGGCCAGCTCTATCAGAACGCCGCGGGCCGCCGACGGGTGCAGGAAGCCGATGTCGCCACCCATGAGGCCGGTGCGAGGCACCTTGTCTATCAGGTTAATGCCGAGGTCGTCCAGGGTCTTCAGCTTGTCGGCGATTTCCTCCACCTCGAAGCAGACGTGGTGCAGGCCCTCGCCCCTCTGCTCGATGTGCCTGGTAATCAGGCTGTCTGGACTGATGCCTTCCAGCAGTTCCAGGTTGGTCTCGCCCACCGGCACGAAGCAGCCGCGCACGCCGATGTCCTCCCGGACGATAATCTGGCCGGGCTTGAAGCCGAACAGGCCCCGGTAGAACTCGATGCTCTCGTCCAGGCTGGCGACGGCGATGCCGATGTGATGCACCAGGTCCGTGGCGACCGGCGGGTTTGCGGACAGGGTCATGGGTTGCCTCCTTTCAGTTCTCCCTCTCCCTTGGGGAGAGGGTTGGGGTGAGAGGGAGGCGTCAGTTACCAGCACCGTTCCAGTTGCGAGGATTTCACCCCCACCCCAACCCTCCCCCCTCAAGGTGGAGGGAATCTTCGTGTTAAGAATCTCACTCCTAGAACGTGGACCTGCGGCCTTCCAAGTTGGTGTGGATGTCCAGCAGCACGGTGCGGCCGTCGCGGTTGAGCTGCTGGGCCCTGACCAGGGCCGGCCCCACTTCCGACGGCTGGGTTACGGTGATGCCGACGGCACCCAGGCCCTCGGCTATCTTGGCGTAGTCGCCGCCCATGCGGGTCAGGCCGAACAGCTCGTTGGCCACCGGGTAGCCGCCGGGGTAAGTGGCCATGCCGCCGTTGTTCAGCACGACGGTGGTGATGGGCGCGCCCGCCCGCACTGAGGTCTCAATGTCCAGCCCCGACATTCCGAAGGCCCCGTCGCCCATGAAGTTCAGGCAGAAGCGGTTGGGGTCGGCCATCTTGGCCCCGATCATCAGTGGGATGCCGTAGCCCAGGTGGGTGGACTTGCCCCAGCCGATGTAGCTGTGCGGCGTGGTGGCGGTGTAGAAGGGGATGATGGAGTCGCGGGGCGCCCCGGCGTCGTGGGTGACCACGCTGTTCTCCTTGTCTAGGTTCTTCTCTATCTCGTTGATCACCCGGTAGGTGCCGATGGGCACCTCATCGGTTTCCAGCAATGGCGTCCACTGCGCCAGCCAGCCCTTCCGCACTTCGGCGATTTCCTCGGCAACGCCGTTGGCGGGCCTGCCAACCTCTCCAACTTGGCCCTTCACTTCGTCTATTAGTGCTTGCAGGGTGAGCCTGGCGTCGCCGGGGATACCCACATCGGCGTAGAAATCCTTGTTGATGTCCTCGATGCTCTCCACGTTGTGGATGATGACCTTGCCGTCGGGGATGGGTTGCCCGTAGCTGGTGCGGGTCATGCTCGACCCCACGGCGAACAGCACGTCCGACTCCTGGATCCACTGGCGGGCAGGCAGGGACGTCGCGCCGCTGCCCGCGCCCAGCGACAGGGGATGCCGCTCGTCGAAGGACGACTTCCCTGGCATGGTGGTGTAGACCGGAATCTGGGTAAGCTCGGCCAGCTCCCGCAGTTCCTCGGTGGCCGATGAGAATAGGACGCCCATCCCCGACCAGATGACGGGCTTGCGGCCGTTGAGCAGCAGCCGGGCCGCCTCGACCACGTCGCCGCGGGATGGGGACTGAAGCAGGCGTTTGGGCGGCTGGTAGTTCAGGGCGGATTCCGGCACTTCCTGACCACCCACGTCGGCGGGGATTTCTACTATCACCGGGCCCGGGCGGCCGTTGCGCAGGTTGTGGAAGGCCCGCCGCATCACCGCCGCCACCTGCCCCGGCGCGGTGATGACCTCGGCGTGCTTCGACACTGACTGGTAGGAGCGCACCGGCGAGAAGTTGGGCCGCACGGCGTACTGCCCCAGCGCCGGGCCGCCCGCCAGATACAGGATGGGAATGTTGTCCGAGAAGGCTTGGGCGATGCCGCCGTGGGAGTTCTCCGAGCCGGGGCCGCCCTGGGTAATGGCCACGCCGAACTTGCGACGGTCGTTCATCCTGCTGTAACCGTCGGCGGCCATCAGCGCCCCCCGCTCCTGGCGGAATAGGATCGTCCGAATCCCTTCACCGGCAACAGATTCAATCAGATTGTTGGAGGGAAAGCAGGAAACCCACTCAACGCCCTCGGTCTTCAATATCCGTGCTACCGCATCGTTGACGTTCATAATGTCGCTCCGGGAATTATCGTTGCGGAGTATTCTAACACCGTTGCGGTTCCTGCCATGCTACCCTTTGTCTGGATCAGGATTTTCAGGATTGAAAGATGCTCAGGATTGGAGGGCTATCCTGAAAATCCTGATTCAGACAATAAATATCGTATACTGAGCCGAAATTTGGCTTGTGGAAACAGGAGGCCACAGATGACTTCTCGTGAGGAACTCCGGCGCAAGGGCAACGAGATACGCGAGCGCCTTCAGCACGGCACATACCCGGCCCGGGAGCGACCGCGAGCGGTGGCCAGCATCCCCGGCCTCAGAAATTTCACCGGGGAGTCCATCTTCGGATCGGTGTGGTCCCGTCCCGGTCTGGATATTCGCTACCGGATGTTGGCGACGCTTTCCGTACTTACCGCACTCCAGCGTCTCTCGCAGTTTCAGACCTATGTCCACAGTGCGCTGAACATGGGACTGAGCGCGGAGGAGATACAAGAGGTACCCATCCACTGCTCCCTCTACGCCGGGTTCCCGTCGGCGGTCAACTCGCTGGAGGTGATGCACGAGGCCTTTCGCGAGAGGGGCATCGAACCGCCCCAACCGGAGGTGCCCGAGGTCAGCCTAGAAGAGATGGAGACAAGAGGCAGAGAGCTTCGGGACAAGCTGATGGGCACGCAGGACCGGGGAGGCTACGCAAATGCCTTGATGGATCTGGCGCCCGACCTGCGCACAATTACGTACCAGTTCGGGTTTGGCGAGATATTCTTCCGCCCGGGTCTGGACCTGAAGGACAGGGTCGTGTGCACCACCGCAGCGTTGACGGCGTTGCGGGCCGATTCTCAGCTCCGCAACTTCCTGCAGGCCGGGCCGCGCATTGGGTTGTCCAAGGAGGAAGTCGTGGAAGTGCTGATACAGACAGGAGGGTATGCAGGCTTCCCGGCTGCGATGAACGCCATCTCCCTTGCGTCTCAGGTCTGGGAATGAAAGTGAAGGAAAAGACCTGTTTCCCTCCCTTCGAGACATCCGGCCGGTGGAACGGCCTGATGTGAGTGCCGGTGCAGCCCGTCCTGCCAGGCAACCTGCCTCAGGCCGGATGGGGAGGATGCCCACCACCTCAGTGCGCCGACAGTGCTGGGGTGGGTGAAAAAAGGGGGCGCATCTCGCTGAATCGGTTGCGGGAGCGCAATGAGCGCCGGAGGAAGGGCCGCCAGTCGGCTGTGGCGGTTACTCGTGACGAGGTGTGGACTTACTGCGGAGCTAGGCGAGGCGATAAGCGGGAAGACTGCTGGGTCTGGACGGCGATGATAAGATGATAAAAGGAGGCCGACGGCAGCCGCCGGGTGGACTTTGAGGTGAGGGACCGCAGGGAAGGCCCTTTCCAGCGGCTGTATCAGCGGATGCCGGAAGCGGGGTTGCGAGTGGCTTCCCTGGCGGCACGCTTTTCGGCCATTGGGTTCCGCCCTTCGGAGACTGCGGTTCGGTTGGAGGCCGCCATTGTTCGTACTTGGACCAGGCTGACGGTGGGGTAGGAACCGAGGCCTATGTCACGGCGCCGGTCGTCGATTACTATCCGCTGGACCTAGGACGTGGAGCCCGACGGGGCGATATGCAGGTAGAGGCCACCGCCGTATCGGCCGGGCTCGCAGAGCGCCCTTACCGAGAGTACGGGGGGCTTGCCCATATCCACACCTCCCCACATAATTTCCCACACGATGTGTGGGACTTACTGGTCTTCCACGACGCCGGAGGGTAAGGTTCAAGGGTCAAATATCACTGACTCGGATACAATATCAGGACAAATGGGACTGTAAGGGACTGTGTGGAAAGGTAAAGTGGCGGAGGGAGTGGGATTCGAACCCACGATACAGTCGCCTGCATAACGGTTTTCAAGACCGCCGCCATCGTCCACTCGGCCATCCCTCCAGTAACGCTGAACCTAAGGGGACTTCCTTATGTTCAGTTTGCGTCTGTCACTCCTTATGTTATCCCGGAATTGTTCATGTCAGCATCTTCAACTCCCATGTTGACACTATGGAGCATAACTGACTCGTTGTGCAAGTTCCACGTGTCAGCAACTTAGGAGTGGTCATCTTAGTCCCGGCCTTTATGTTAGTACTGTTTAAGAACATTCGGCCAGACACGACGCCTGCATTTCGCGATTAAGGCTTATACTGCATGGATACGCCGCACTCAGCCGGCTTCAACGCCGCCGGCTCGCCAACGATGGGAGAGCCGAGCCTTTGCATACATCCCTTTAGGCGGAGGACAACGTTATGCAACAGCGTGATATACCGTTTCTCACAGCAGCCGAGCTTTCGCAGCTGATCGAGTCTCGCGAGGTCTCCCCGGTCGAGGTCACCCAAGCCTACCTCGACCGCATAGACGCGTTGGACTTCAAGTTCAACGCCTACCTGGCCGTAAGCCGCCGCGAGGCCCTGGAAGCCGCCCGGGAGGCCGAGGCCGACATCGCCCGCGGCGACTACCGCGGCCCGATGCACGGCATTCCGGTGGCGGTCAAGGACCAGTTCTGGACCAAGGGCGTCCGCACCACGGGCGGCACGCGCATCCTCGCCGACTTCGTGCCCGATGAGGACGCCACCATCATCGCCAACCTGAAGCGGGCGGGCGCGATACTGCTGGGCAAGACCAACATGACCGAGTTCGCCATGGGCGCGGGTTTCGAGCGGTTCAGCCCGCCCCGCAATCCGTGGAACCTTGACCGCCGCACCGGCGGGTCCAGCGGCGGCTCCGGGGCAGCCACCGCCGCCTTCCTCTGCGCTACGTCTCTGGGGGAAGATACTGGCGGCTCCATTCGTTTCCCCGCCACTTGGTGCGGTTTAGTCGGGCATCGTCCCACATGGGGGTTAGTCAGCCGCTATGGCGTGATGACCGGCGTGTGGTCCATGGATACCGCCGGGCCGATTTCCCGCACCGTGGAGGACGCCGCTATCACCCTCACCGCCATCGCCGGGCATGACGAGCGCGATCCGTATACTTGGAACCGGCCCGTGCCTGACTTCCGCGCGGGTCTGAACGCCGACATTAGCGGCCTGCGTATCGGGCTGATAACTGAGCAGATTGACGAGGAGACCACCGCCGCCGATACCCGCGACGCGGTGCTGAAGGCCCTCGGGGTGCTGGGAGAGTTGGGCGCGGTAGTGGAGGAAGTCTCGATTCCGCTCACCGCCCACGGGGCCGTGCTGTCTCAAATTCCGCTGGTGGTGGAACCAGCCTTGAACATGAAGGAATGGGTGCGAGAGCGCTTGCAGGACTACGGACACAACAACCGCATCGGGCTGCTGACCGGCAGCATCTTCCCGGCTCAGGCTTACTACAAGGCCCAGAAGCTGCGGACGATGTTCCGCAACCAGGTTCACGAAGCCCTGGAACGCTATGACGTACTGGTCACCCCCACATCCAGTGTAGCAGCCCAGCCCATCGTCGAGGACCCGGTGCGCAGCAGCAAGGAAGACGCGGCGCCCCTGAGCTACCTGCAAACCCGGACGTTCAACATGGCCAGCGCCCCGGCAGTCTCCCTCAATTGCGGCTTCAGTGACGAAGGACTGCCCATCGGCTTGCAAATAGGGGGCCGCCCCGGAGCCGACCAGACCGTCCTGAACTTAGCCTACGCCTACGAACAGGCCACCGACTGGCACAACCGCCGCCCGCCCAGCGCCTGAGCGCCGTAGGCTGCGGGGTTGTCTGAACTGTGATTTATTTGATTGGGGGAGGGCATATTATGACCAACCAGAATGCTGGGGCAAAAGACGAGCTGGCCGGACGCTCCAACTCCACCATCGAATCCTCAAGGCAAGCATTGTTCGACCTCTCGAAAGACATCCATGCCCATCCGGAGTTGAACTACCAGGAATTCTACTCATCGGACGCCCTGGCCGGGTTCCTCGAAGGGCATGACTTTGCCGTGGAGAGGGGCATCGGCGGGGTGGATACGGCCTTTCGGGCCACAATACCCGGAGGCGGCGGAGACGGGCCGACGATTGCCGTGCTGGCGGAATACGACGCCCTGCCCGAGATAGGACACGGCTGCGGGCATAACCTCATCGCCATGGCCGCAATGGGAGCAGCCCTGGGCCTGAAGGCCAACGCCCAGGACTTGCCGGGGCATGTGGTGGTCATCGGAACCCCGGCGGAGGAAGGCGGCGGCGGCAAGATAAGGCTGCTGGAAGCGGGCGTATTCGACGGCGTGGACGCCACCCTTTCGTCCCATCCCTTTTCCAATCGCACCGTGATACCCGCAGCGTCGCCCAAGGGAGAGAGTTGGAGCCTGGCCATGGTCGGCTACCGGTATATGTACCACGGCAAGGCCGCCCACGCCGCGGCATACCCGGAGCAGGGTATCAACGCGCTGAACGCGGTCATTCACCTGTTCACCGGCATAGACGCCCTGCGCCAGCACCTGCGGGACGACGTCCGCATCCACGGCGTCATCACCGACGGCGGCACGGCGCCCAACGTGGTGCCGGAGTTCGCCGCGGCTAACTTCATGCTGCGCTCCAGGGACGGGCAATACCTGAGCGATGAGGTAGTGGGCAAGGTCAGGCAAGTGGCCGAGGGAGCAGCGGCTATGACCGGCTCGCGCCTGGAGGTGGAGGAATTCTATCCCTTCTACGAGAACGTGCAGCCCAACCTGACCCTGGCCCAGGCGGTGGGAGCCAACGCCCAAGCGTTGGGGATGAAGCTGGACGAGCCGATACCGGGCCGCCCGGGCAGCGGAGCGTCCACCGATTTCGGCAACGTCAGCCAGGCCATGCCGGGCTTCGAGCTTCGGTACGCCGTCAGCGAGACGCCGGTGCCTTCGCACACCAGGCAGATGCAGGAAACCGCGGTCACTGATCTGGCTCTGAATAACGCCCTGCTGGTGGCCAAGGCCCTGAGCCTGACGGCCAGCGACCTGCTGCTCGACCCCACGCTGGTGGAGGCGGCGAAGGCAGAATATGCCGACCGTCGAAGGTGACGGGCCAGCCCATCATGCGACGAATGGGAGGACCTCCTCGGTGAATCGCGTCATCTGGCGCGACTGGTCGGGGGACGCAAAGCGGACGATGAAGTAGTCGGCCCCGGCTTCTTTGTACGCCTGAATTGTGTCAATGCACTTCTGGATGGGGCCGAACACGCACAACAGGTTTTTGCTGATGATGTCGTAAGGAATGCTGTAGTACGCCTGCATATACTGGTCGCCTTCGGCTAGGGCTGCGTCTGTGTCGTCGTTCAGGTTTACCGAGATGTACAGGCAGCGGCCTATCTCTGCCGGGTCGCGGCCTAATTCCCCGGCGCACTGTTCGATCCTCTCCCAGCACTGGTCGAACAGCTCCACCGACGGGACGTTGGTTATCCAGGCGTCGCCGTACTCGGCGACTCTGGAGAGGCCGCGACGCACCCAGTTGCTGGAAATCCATAGGGGGATGGACGGCTGGACGGGCCGGGGTTCCAGCTCCACGTCTTCCAGCGGGTAGAATTCGCCATAGTTGCTGACCGCCTCCCCCGTCCACAGCGCGCGCATGACGCGAATGCTCTCTTCCATCCGGGCGGCCCGTTCCATTATCGGTACGCCGACGGCGGCGTGTTCGGCGACGAACATCTGGTTGTTGCCCCGGCCTGCCCCGAGGCCCAGGATGGTGCGCCCACCGGAGATGTTGTCGATGGTGGCGGCGGCGTGGGCGAGGTGGACGGGATGGCGCAGGGCGTTGAGCAGGACGGCGGTGCCTATCTTGACCCGGCTGGTGCGGGCGGCTACAGCGGCCATGGCCGTCAGCGGCTCCATGCGCGGCTTGGAGGTGATGCTGTCGCCGACCCACACGGAGTCGTATCCGGCCCGCTCGGCGGTCTCCGCCATCTGCCAAGTCTGCTCCACCCGCGGGCCGTTGCTCCCGGCGTATACCAGCACGCCCCTTGTGGGCAGCAGGACTCCGAAGTTGCTCACCAGCTCCATTGCCTCCACCTCTCGCGGAAAATTCCCTCCCCCAGCGGGGGAGGGTTTGGGTGGGGGAGAAATTCTGGGTAACGACGGCTCACCCTCACCCCAACCCTTTCCCTCAAGGGAGAGGGAGTTTTGAGGTAGTCCTCTAGTCCTCGACCTCGACGATCATCTCAATCTCGATTGGCATACCTCCGGGCAGGGTGGCCATGCCGACGGCGGACCTGGCGTGACGGCCCCGGTCGCCATACAGGTTGATGAGCAGGTCGGATGCTCCATTGGCCACTAAGGGCGTGTCGCCGAAGTCCGGCGTGGAGTTGACCATGGCCAGGAGTTTGACAATCCTGCTCACCTTGTCCAGGTCGCCAATGGCTCCTTTCAGGTTGGTCAACAGGTTCAGCATGGTCTGACGGGCGCAGTCGTAGCCCTGCTCCACAGACACCTCCCCGCCCAGCTTGCCCACGTGCAACAGCCCGCCACCGGGCAGGCCCGGGCCGGTGCCCGACAGATACACCAGGTTTCCGGTGCGCACAAAGGGAATAATGTTGCCCGCGCCAGGCGCCCGCGGCGGCGGCAGTTCATATCCCAGTTCCTTCAGCTTGTTCTCTATCTCCGGCATGAAATCGCTCCTTATAAGACTCGATATGAAAATTGGCAAGGGGGGACTGTTTAGCCTTTTTTGCCGCTGGGATTTCACCCCCACCCTAACCCTCCCCCTCAAGGGGGAGGGGATTTTGGAATCGGGCTTATGCCGTTAGACCTGGCTCAATGCCCCGTCCAGAATCTCAGCAGCCTCGTCCATCTGCGCCTCGGTGGTGGTGAAGGGCGGAACGAAGCGGAACACGGAACCGCTGCGGCGCACACTCATTATCAGCCCGTTTTCCAGGCAGCGGCGGCCTATCTCGCGGCCCTGGGCGTAGGCGGGTTCTCGGGTGGCGCGGTCGGTGACCAGCTCGATGCCTTGCAGCAGACCACGCCCCCGGATGTCGCCGATGATTTCGTGGCGCGACGCCAGCCGCTCCAGGTGTTCCCGCCAGTAGGCCCCGATGCGCTGGGCCACGTCGGTCAGCACTTCCTCCAGGATTATGTCTATGCTGGCAATGGCGGCGTGGCAGGGCATGGGGTCGTTGGAGTGGGAGTGGCCCACCACCATGCCGGTTTCCGACGCCTTTTCCTCGATGGCGTCGGTGGTTATGGCGGCGCTGATGGCTACCCCGCCGCCGAAGTGCTTGGATATGGTGAATATGTCCGGCACAACGCCTTCCTGCTCGAAGGCCCACATCGCGCCCAGCTTGGCTAATCCGGTCTGCGCTTCGTCTACGATGAGCAGCGCGCCCCGCGCCTCGCAACGGCGTTTTAATTCCGCCAGCCAGCCGGAGGGCAGGTCTATGACGCCCCCTGCGCTGAACACCGGCTCGGTTATCACCCCGGCCAGCGGGCCGTCGGCCTGGGCGTCCAGCAACTCGAAGCTGGTGTCGAGGCAGGAATAGTCGCAGGCCGGGCGGTCCTGGCAGAAGCGGCAGCGATAGCGGTAGGGCGCAATGATGGGGTAGTGGCCGGGAGCGTAGGGGCCGTAGCCTTCGTGCCAGCCCGAAAAAGTGACGGCGCGGGTGGAGTCGTTCATCCCGTGGAAGCTGACCGCCGGGCTGGCGAACTCGTAGCCCCCGGTGTAGCGCTTGGCTATGGCCATGGCCGCTTCGTTGGAGTCGCTGCCGGAGGTCAGGAACATGGAGCGGTTCATTCCTTCAGGAGAAATCTCGGCCAGCCGCGCCGCCAGGATGATTTCCCGGTCGTTGAACATACTCATGTGGCTGTGGATGAGCGTCTCACCGCTTTCCTGGAGGGCCTGAACGATGCGCGGGTGGTTGTGGCCGAGGGCGGCGCACATCTGGCCGGAGTTGAAGTCCAGGTACTCCTTGCCGTTGACGTCGCGCACCACGGAGCCGCGACCCCAAACCATGATGGGGCCAGTGACCACGTTCTTGTCTATGCGGCTGCGGAAGCTGTACTTTCGCGCCATTTCCAGTAACTCGGCTTCTGTATGTTCTTGGGGCATAGTTCTCCTTGTCTGAACTGTGATTTCGGGGATTTATTTGATGGACATGATTATTAGATGTGCTAATCATGTTCATCATAGAATCAGACGAATCACAGTTCAGACGATTGGGCCTTGAACTTGGGCATTACGTCCCTGCCGAAGGCTTCCAACTGTTCCAGAATCACGTTCTGGGGCGTGCCGATAACCGAACCGACGTTAATCTGGTCCAGACCGGGGTACTGGTCCTGAACGGCCTCCAGCTTCTCTATGACCATTTCCGGCGGGCCGCAGAGCCAGGAGCCAGCTTTGATACCATCCTCCAGCGTTGGGAGGCCCATAGAACGGGCGCGGCGTGGGTCTTCGATTCCCCGGACCTGGTCCTCGCTCAATCCGCGGACGAATCCCAGGGGCGCAAACATCTTCATGTTCTCTTCGAAGAAGACTCGTGCCTCCTGGACCGCCTTTTCCTCAGTCTCTGCGATGTGGATGGTAAATCCGACGGCAAGGTCTTCGCCGATCTCGGTCTCCCGCCCGTGGGCTGCCAGGGTTTTCTGCCATTGCCGCATCACCTCCTCCGTGGCTCCGCCAGCGGCTGCCCCGCCGCCAATGAGTCCCTTCATCCGGTGCTTGGCCATGAATTCCATCGCGCGCGCACTGGCGCTTACCACTGGCTGCCATGTCTCTACGGGCAGATTTCGCGGCCGGGGAACCAGCGTGAGTTCCTTGAGCGTATAGCCCCTGTACGGCACTTCCGGAGGGATGGTGTAGTACTTTCCCTGGTGCGAGAAAGATTCCTGGTGAAAGGCTTTCATTATGACTTCCACCTGTTCCTCGAACATCTCGCGGTTGGCTTCGCTGTCGGTGTTGGTGCTGGGAACGCCGAAGGTGTCTACCTCCCGCGAGTGGTAGCCGCGCCCGACGCCGAAGACGACCCGTTCGTTGGTCAGGATGTCGGCGGTGGCGTAGTCCTCAGCCAGCCGCAGCGGGTGCCACATGGGGTTGATGTTAAACCCGCAGCCGAACTTCAGGTTCTTGGTCAGGTGGGCCAGATGGACGTACAGCAACAGCAGGTTGGGAAGACACTCGTAACCCTCCCGCTGGAAGTGGTGCTCCGCTGTCCAGAAAGTGTCGTAACCCATTTCCTCCATCTTCAGGACGATGGCCTCGGTCTTGTCGAACACTCCCGCGAGCTGGCTGTCGGGCAGCCAGCGGTCGTTGACCGGGGTGCCTTCCAGCCCGATGTTGTCCAGGTCAACGTGCCCGGCAAAAAGGCTACCGAATTTGGTAATCATGGCTTCTCTCGCTCCCTTTCAAGGACTACAGGTCTGGCCGCCGCCTGATACTGAGCCAATTGTAAAGGGGCAGGTTCCTGTGTCAACCTGCGGAAAGCTCCTTGCATATCCGCATGGGAATCCGTGCGGCGTTTGTTAAAATATGATAACGAAGGTGAATCCGGCGCATACGGTCGCCGCCAGGCAGTGCGGCGGGAGTCGGACGAGATGGCAGCGAATCGGGCGGCTCAAAACATAATAATTGTCGATGATGAAGCCGAGTCTTCAATTCTCCGCACGGTAAGGCAGCGTCTGGAGGAAGAGGGATGGCGGGCTACTGTGGTGCAACCTGCCCCAGGCGGCTCGCCAGGGGAGGAATTCGAGGCGGCGGCCCTGTGGGAAATTGAAGAGCAGCGCCCCGATGCAGTGTTGCTGGACGTGCGATTCGGAGACCACCGGGACGACCGCTTCAAGGGGTTGGGAATCCTGGATGAGATCGTTAACCGCTGGCCCAAATTGCCTGTGCTGATGTTCACCCAGTACGCCCAGGGTCCTGATCGGGAGACGGCGGCCCGGGGCGCTCTGAAATGGAACGCGCCAGTGGATTTCATAGACAAGCTGGCCGGCACCGATGAGGTTGTCCTGAGACTGAGGCGATTGATGGGCGCCGCGCCGGAGGTTATATCCGTCGGCGGCGGCATTTTTCTCGATGCGGCTTCACAAATGGTCTACGTGGAACAGGACGGAGAGCGGCGTCCTGTCACCGATATTCAGGGGATGAAGTTCGAGATTTTCCGGGAACTGGCAATGGCCTGGCACCGGGGGTCGGGTGAGCTGGTGCCCTTCTCGCGGCTGGAGCGATACTCTGAAGGAGAAGACCCACGGGCGTCCCTGCGAGTTCGTATTCGGGAGATCAAGGTTTCCCTGGGACGTGCCCTGGGTGTGCGGTTCGGCCCTTCTGAGCTGATACTCAACGTGCGCGACAAGGGTTACCGTCTGTCCCCGCCCCGGGAGTAAACATGGTCTTAGAGGAAGGTCCGGTTTGGCGCAGGTCGCGCCTGAGTGTTCAACCGGGTTCCCGGCTGCCGCTGGTGGTTTATACCGTCGGTGGCCTGATTGCCTTATCCGGGTTTGTATGCCTGATTTTATCCTTCTTCATTGGGCCCATCGCCTTCGACTACCTTTGGGGCATAGAGCCGCTGGCATATATAGGAGGAGTGGCCCTGATGGTTGGGTTTCTTACAGTGACAGCAGGCTTGGCAGCTACTGCAATGAATGTAAACAAGCGTAACCAGGGCAGGTTGACTGGAGAGGAGCAAAGCGAGCACTGGCGAGAGACCACGCGACAGTTCTTCGAGTTGGTTGACCACGATTTGGGCCGCCCTCTGCGCCGCATAGCGGGCAAAGAGCGGGAGCTGCGGGCGGCTATGCGGGCCGCGGGCGGGCCGGAGGACCCGTCGGTTCAGGAACTCCTGGACGAAATCGCGCGCCAGACGCCCAATTTCCGCCTGATGCTGTCCAACATCCAGGTGCTGGTGCAGTTGGAAGCTCCCGGCGGCAGGCCTCCCACCGGCCCGGTGGAACCCGCGGAAGTGGTGCGGCGCATCGCCGACCGCTACTTTCCCGTTGCCGCCGAGGCAGACAAGGAACTGACTTGGTGGGCCGAGCCGCCGGACTTCGGTATAGTTTCCTCCGATTCCCATGCCATCGAGCATATCGTCGCCAATCTGGTTGATAACGCCGTTACCCACGCCGCCAGCAACGTGGAGATTTCCCTGAGTAGAAACGACACCTGCTTCTACGTCCAAGTGTGGGACGATGGGCCGGGCATAGCCTCGCAGTATCTGGAATACCTTTTCGACCGCGGCTGGACCCCGGAAGTTGTACGACGGGAAGAGAAGACAAGCTCCGGTTTGGGCCTGTTTATCGCCAGCACCCTGGCCAGGCGCTGCGGCGGCGATTTGACGGTGGAGTCGGTAGCCGCGCCCCAGGACGACCATCACACAGCTTTCGTGCTGGCTCTGCCGCTGAAGGGACTGTGAGGCATCCTGCGGCCGGTGGCCCTTCGGCAAGCCCGGAAGTTGCTCCGCCTTGCGCCTGGTGGCAGCGGGCCTGTCTTCCCATCACCGGACTGGTGTTGGCCGTCCTGGTGGGTTGTGTTACAACTCTGCCGCGCCCTGGGGCGGAGGCTACTCCCACCCATCAGGTGGCTTCGCCAACTCCTTTCGTCATGCCCACGGCAATGCCGTCCCCGACCCTCGAGCCCACGCCAACGCCCACGGCTAGGCCTGATCCTACAGCTACGGCCACGGTAGAGCCCACGGTAACGCCCGCGCCAACCCGTCCACCGCCGACGTCCGCTTCAACGCCCTCCGGCGCCGGCGTTCCCGGAGCGCTGCTCCTGGCCGTGTTGTCCCCTGAAGACGGCACCGTAGTAAGAGGTGGTTCCGTCGTTGTGTACGGGCAAACGGAGCCGGGAGCCAGTGTGCTGATCTCCGGTCTGGAAGCCGAAGTGGATAGTCTGGGCGGCTTTCGCGCCGAAGTGTCACTGGAGAAGGGGGAGAATCTGCTGGATATCACGGCCTCCGCCCAAAATGGCGACCGTAGTCAGGTCTCCCGTCTAGTGACAGCCTTGGATCTTCCTTTCCTGCTGGTGATTAGCGAACCGAAAAACGAGAGCGTCGTTTCCAGACCCAACCCGCCCTTGTTGGGACGCACCGACCCGAAGGCCATCGTCACCGTCAACGGCAGGTCGGTGCCAGTTGACCTCTTCGGTTATTTCTCCACGACCCTGCTTCTGGTAGAAGGCCCCAACATTTTAGATGTGGTTGCAACCAATTACGACGGAGAAACCCTCAGCAAAGTTGTAGCAGTGATCTACCGACCCGACAGAGAATCGCCGTAGGCGACAAACGGGATGTGTAACACAGTGGTAACTGACCTGAGAATACCATCAAAGAAGGAGGCGACGCGCCCGCTTCCATCCATAAGGATGACAGTTGACGGCATTGAATGACAGCATCAATGGGCGGGGAGCCAGGGCCAGGACATTGCCCGTGCTGGCCTTGTTATTGCTGGCCTTGGCCGTCGTGGCCCCTGCTCACTGCAACCTGGCTACGGCCCAGTCTGTAGCCCAGTGGCGCGCGATCCTCGGCGGAAGCGCTGAAGAATTCGCCCATGCCGTGGTATTGGCTGATGATGGGGGGTACGTCATCGCAGGCGAAACCCGCTCCTTCGGCGCAGGGTCGCAGGACGGCTGGCTGGTCAAGCTGAACGCCCATGGCCAAGAGGAATGGTCTCAGGCGTACGGGGGTGAAGCGAGCGATGTCATATACGCCGCCCAAAAAACCGCCGATGGAGGTTATATCCTTGCCGGAGAAACCCATTCAGCCGACGGAGCAACGCCTTCAAAAAGCGATTTCTGGATATTGAAGACCAATGCGGCTGGTCTGGTGGAATGGGAACGCAGCTTCGGCAATTCCGAGCAGTCGCTGACCTCCGCAGCGGAAAAAACTTCCGACGTCGCTCGCTCCGTGAGGCAAACGAGGGACGGCGGTTATGTGCTGGCCGGCAGTTCGGCAGGATCATCCGGCACGGGCGTCTGGCTCCTGAGGACCAACTCGGACGGAGATCTTCTGTGGAGCAGGAACCCCGGAGTAGCTGCTGGGGCGGTTGCCTACGATGTGGTTCAGACCACTGACGGCGGATTCGTTGTGGCGGGCAGAGCCAACGTGGTCAACAGAGGCACCGACGCCACTCTGATTAGGACTGATTCCAATGGCGATACGAAGTGGACAAAGTCCTTCGGCGGAGAATACAACGACGAGGCCCGCTCTCTAATCCTCACCAACGACGGAGGCTATGCCCTGGGAGGGTTCAGCTGGTCTTACGGCGCGGGTCTCTCCGACTTCTGGCTGGTCAAGGTTGATGAAGAAGGAGGGATGGAATGGCAGCGCGACTTCGGTGGCGTCGCCCGGGAATCCGCCCACTCCTTGATACAGACCAGCGATGGCGGCTACGCGCTGGCAGGGTGGTCTGAGTCCTTCAGCAGCGGAGACCGGTTCTGGGTGGTCAAGACCAGTCCAAAGGGTAGACAGCAATGGAGCAGGGCCTACGGGCAAAGCGCCGTTGCTGGCCCGGGCGCCACCGCCAGGACGGATCCTGCAGGCGCCCGGGCGATCCGACAGACGGAAGACCAAGGATTTATCATCGCCGGGTGGACCGGGGCCTTTCCGGGAGCCCGCGATGTGCTGGCAATCAGGACACCTCGCATCGAAGACTGGCCCGCAGCGCCGGAAGGCCCGGTAGTAACTTTGCTAAACACGGGCGACGCCAGCATCACTTCCGCCGTGGTAGGGTTCGGTTCAGGCGGATCTCAGTCTCCGTTGCGGTTCTGGCACAATGGGCGGATTGTAGACCGGGACAACCCTTTACCGCCGGGGGCAATAGCCTGCACCCAGCCGGTGCCCGGCTTGACCCCGGGCGCAGCGTTGGCCTTGGACCAGATCGGCTCCTTCGAGTCGCTTTTTGTAAACGCTCTTTCAGGCCAGACAGAACCCCCAACGGTTGAGGTAGGCAAAAGCTCCATAGAGTTCGGCTTCGACAGCGACGGAACCGCTATCTCCGGAAGTTTCGCTGCCGTCTCGGAACCACCTTGCGACCGCAACGATCAATTGCTGCCGGAGGGGCCTGGCGCGCCCAGGGGCTTGACCGTCTCCGCGCCGGAGGGACAGCCCGGTGTCGCCGTGCTGGAATGGGAGGACAGCGCCGAGGCGGATGTGTCCGGATATGCCGTATACTTTGCCTCAAATGACTCCGGTCCCTTCACCAGGTTGGCCTGGCTGATACCGGATTCCCGCTATACCGACATCAGAACGGGAGACGGAGCTACATATTACTACGCAATCAGCTCCATTGATTCCCGGGGACTGGAATCACCCAAGTCGGCCGTAGCTGAAATCGCTTCAATGGATGTGACGCCGCCGCAGTCACCCACCGGACTGCGCCTGCTGAATGTAGACCGAGCCGTTGGAAGGGCGCGTCTGGAATGGAACGTCAGCACCGACGAAGGCATCAGGGGCTACCGGCTGTACCGGCAAGACGGGGAGGGGCCAAGCACTCCTATTACCGCCCTCCTTTTCGGCGCCCGATTTGAAGACTGGACCCTGCCAACAGCGGGAGACTTTACTTATTCGGTTTCAGCGATAGACTTGGTCGGCAACGAATCCGGCCCTTCCAACATCGTGCCAGTACCACTGGATTTCTTCGGGTCAGTGTGGGAAATCCAGAATTATTTCACCGGCGGCGGCCGGGTGGTCGTGAACACTGCCCGTGGCCGGGTGGATGTGGAAATTGCGCCGGACACCGAAATCAGAGTCCCCTACCGCACTCCTGCCAACCTGGATGATCTCGATCTCGGAGACCAGGTCGCGGTGGCCCTGAAACAGGGTGGCTCTGCAGCCCGTCAGGTGTACCTGGTACCATCCACAACCCGGAACCGGCATCTGGCCGGCTTGGTAATCAGCGTCAGCGAAGACGTAATCGTTCTCCAGCTCACGGATGGAGAGAACCGGCAGGTGGCACTCTCTCTTTCAGACTCCGTGGATGTAACGCTGAATGAGGGGGTGAGCGGGCTGGCGCCCGGCTCATTTGTCATCGTTTCATACATTCATACAGATGGTGAATCCGCTCCTTCAGTAAGCGAGATTAACGTGATCCCCAGCCCGGAGTCTGACTCGGCAGAAGAACCTGAAGGCGCTCAACAGTCGGGGAACGTCGCGGTGGTGCGCGGAGTCTTCCAGGGCATCAACCCTGAGAACTCTTACATCACCCTGTCTTCCACGGAAGTATCGCTGAACGCGGATACGGTGATGGAAGCTGGCTTATCGGTCGGGGAGGCCGCCGTGGTGGAAGCGCTGCTCCTTCCGGACGGCTCGTTACTGGCCCTGCGGGTTGCGCCGGATGAAGAATCGGAACAGATTCCAGCCCGTACTGTACTGCGCGGGGTGTTTCAGAGCAGTGATGCCGAAACAGGCAAGTGGACGGTCAGCGGTGTGCCAGTCCAGGTTGACCCCCGCACTTACACAGAGTCGCTGCCCAGAACGGGACAGAGAGTGAAGGTTACCGCCCTCCTGCAGGAGGATGGTACCCTGCGCGGCCGGGAGATTGAAAACCAGCCGGAAATCGGGGACCCCCAGGCCGAGCATACCGTTTGGCTCGAAGGAATCTTTCAGGAAACTACCTCCGAAGGCGCTTGGTATATTGGCGGTGTGCAGGTTGACGTCAATGCCGGTACAGTCTTGTCCGGGCGGCCCTCAGTGGGTCATCGGGTCTCCGTCATCTCTACCTATAGCGAAGGAGGGTTAATCGCAACCGAGGTTTCCGGCGCTTCCCCGGAAGCGGAGGGAGCCGTTCGCAGCGTTCGCATTCGCGGGACAGTGGAGCGGGAAATCCCGGGTGATCAATCAACAAGTTCAGGATTCGTGGTCGATGGAATGCGCGTCGCCTTCAGCGACCTAACCAAGACATTGGGCGAAATTAAAGTCGGTGCCACAGTAAACGTAAAGGCGGAAATTCAGACCGACGGCTCCCTGGTCGCCCGCGAGGTGTCGGAAATCAACCCGGACGGCGAGACCGGGGAAACGCGCGCCAATCCGGTGGACATCGAAGGCCGCATCGAGCGGGTGGAGGTCGATGGCGGCCTGCTGGTAAACGGCATTCCGGTGGCGGTCAGCGCACTCACGGAAATAGGCGCTGCGCTGCAAGTGGGCGCACCCGTGCAGGTGCGCGGAGTCCTGCAACAGGACGGGGCGGTGCTGGCCCGGGAGATTCTGGGATATGGGCCGGGTATCACTGCCGGGACAGAGGCCAGCATAGAAGGCCTGGTTAATGAAGTCACCACCAATGCTGACGGCAGCATCTCCAGCTTCCTGATAGGCGGGATACCTGTGACCGTAGACCGTCTTACCCGCCTGGAATCAGCGCCCACAACCGGGATAGCCGTGGCTGTCCAGGCCATCGTTGTCGGCGGTCGAATCCTGGCGGTAGCTGTCGAATCCCAACCCATTGGCAGCGTGGGAGTTCTGCCAAAGGTCCAGATGCAGGGAATTGTGGAAAATATGCCGCCCGGCCCCGTCCCTTTGCCGCTGGATGTTACCATCAACGGGGTCACTGTCCGAATTTACAGCGGTACTCAGATCGCCGGTTCCCTGACCGGAGGCGCAGTGGTGAAGGTGTCCGGAGAAGTGTCGGGCGGCGTATTCCTGGCTCAGGAAATCGAGCGGTTGCCGGCCTATGACCCCAAGGACGACGGTACACCGGCGCGGTTCAGGATCAAGGGAATCTTGCAGGAGGCCAGGCTGGACAGCGAAGGACGACCCGACCGGCTGCTGCTTTCCGGCGAGCGCATCATCGTTCAGGCCTTGACGGTGTTTCAGGATGACGTCTCCGTCGGCGATTCGGTAACGGCGGAAGGAGTGTTGCGCAACGGCATACTTCTGGCAACCCTGATCAGTCTGAACGAAGGTGAAGACGACCGCGAATAACAGGCCGTCGCACATTCCGTAGTATTCACATACTCACCATATTGACGGACCTCGGGAATTCAAACCTTGAACCGGCGGTATTGATGCTGGAACCCATTATATTGAAGCAGGGCGACGAATCCGGGAACCGGATGGTCGTCAAGTATATTTCCCCGGAAACGGGGGCAACGGTATGGGCCCTGGGTATCCCCCAAGCATGGGAGACCCCCTTGGGACCAACGTGGTGTTACGTGGTCGAAGGCGACCAGTTAACCGTTATTGACCCCGGCTGCCACGGTTCGGAGCATCACTTGGCCGAAGGTCTGGAATACCTGGGCTACTCGCTGGACGCGGTACAGCGCATAGTAGTCACCCACGGTCACATGGACCACGACGGCGGTTGTCTGACCGTGGTGCGGGCCAGCGGAGCGGAGCTCTGGGCCCACGAGGTTTACGGCAGTCTGCTGCTGGAAGACCGCTGGGAGCGTGAGATGACCTGGCGGGAGCAGGTCTCCGGTTTTCAGGCTTTTGAAAACTCGGAAACGGTGGATCGGGTGAAGGAACACCACCGCCGGGCACTTTCGCTAACAGTTGACCGTCCGGTCACCGACGGACTGCACTCCGACGGATTGACCTATTACTATACGCCGGGACACTCTCCGGACGAGCTTTGCATCCAATACGACAGATTAATGTTCACCGGCGACCATGTCCTGCCGCAAATCACGCCGCACCCATCGGTTGCCCGCAGTCACGCCAGCTTTCGTGCCGACTTGCCGGAGCGCTATCGCGGCGACAACGAAATATACGGCCTGAAGGTGATGCTGCGCTCGCTGTTGAGGGTGGCCTCGCTGGATGAAGGCCATGCGGTGTTGCCGGCCCATCGCGCATACTATCGTGGCCGGTTCAACCTCGTGGGCTTGGAGCGGGCCAGCGAAATAGTCGAGCATCATATCTCGCGCTGTCAGGACTTGATAAACATTCTCAAGCAGTGGCCGTGCGATCTGATTTCGCTCACGCGCGATCATTTCTCTCATCGTGAGCTTACCGACAGCAACTTCTTTCTGGCGCTGACCGAAGTGATGAGCCACGTTGAGTTCCTGGTGGAAACCGGCGATGTGTCCGTAAGCGGGGAGCTTGGCGCGGGCGGAACTGTACGGTGGAACGGTACTGAATACTTTGCTGAGTTTATACAGAAGATGGGATCGGATTTTGTATCTGCTCCGGGCTAGAGCCAATTGACAGCCGGGCACTCCCTTATATAATTAGGCCGCCGACACAATATCTCGCCAACTGTAGAATGGCCGCTCGAATTGGATGCCAATTCCAGCGTAGAGCAGGGAAAATGCCCAAGAAGGAAATCATCTCTACGGACAAGATTACCTCGGGAAACGCTCCATTGTCCCAGGGAGTCCGCTTCGGCAACCTGATATTTGTTCAGGGCTGCACCGGACGCCACCCCACCGACAACAGCGTGGGAGCGGACATCCTGGAGCAGACCCGCTACGCCTTGCAACGCATATCCGCCATCCTTGAAGCGTCCGGTTCATCGCTGGACCAGGTGTTGACCAACACCTGCTATGTCACCAACCGGGAAGACCTGCCGGGGTTCAACGAGGTCTACGCCGAGTTCTTCCCCGCAGACCGCCCGGCCCGGACAACGGTCATAGTCAACTTCGGCGCGCCCGACAACCTGGTGGAAATCACCAGCACCGCCGCCATACCGGACTAGCCGAGCCTTCGCCCCCACCCTCCATAGGGAGAGGGAGAGAAAAGAGCATTGCGATGGCGACGCGAGCATACATCCTGATTGAGACCAAGGTGGGCGCCGCGAGGGATGTCCTGACGGCGCTGCGCGCCATGGACAACGTCCCTGAGGCCGACATCATCACCGGAACCTACGACCTCATCGCCCTGGCCGAGGCCGACGACATGGTGGCGCTGGTGGACCTGGTTACGGCGCAGGTGCAGAACATCGAAGGAGTGGAGCGCACCATCACCTGCGTCGCTGTATAGGGGGTACGCCCTCACCCTAACCCTTTCCCAAAGGGAGAGGGAATTTTACCGATAAAGGAGTTAACCATGCTTTACCAACTGCGAACCTACACCATCAACCGGGGCATGATGGACGCCTGGGTGGAGTTGTTCAACGACCAACTGGTGGGAATCCAGGCAAAATACGGGATCACGGTCGACGGAATGTGGGTCAATGCGGACGCCAACCAGTTCATCTGGATTCGCTCCTTCCCCAGCGCCGACGAGGTGGCCCCCAGGGAAGAGGCCTTCTACTCTTCGCCGGAGTGGCAAGGCGTAATGGACCACGCCCGCAGCCACATCGCCCGCCTCGAGGTCCAGGCAATGACCTCGGTGATGAAGGTGCCCGCGGCTGCCTAGCCAAGCATTCCAGCAGCGCCGAGGCAAGGGCGTGTCCGCATCCTGAGATGCGGACACGCCCTATTTTTCGTCTTCCTCATGGAAGACGGTATCC
Organism: Dehalococcoidia bacterium; assembly: GCA_965204805.1. Classification (GTDB taxonomy): domain Bacteria; phylum Chloroflexota; class Dehalococcoidia; order Lucifugimonadales; family UBA3495; genus VXOI01. The sequence goes on along the minus strand of OZ242013.1, from coordinate 4,270,233 downwards.
GTAATTCCAGGCAGGCCCAGGTTCTGGATACGCCGGTCGTTCAGCGGAAGGGTTTCGGGTTGGTTGAACGGCTCGTCGGCGTAGAAGTGGGCTAGGTACTCGGCCAGGGCATCCTGCTCGGTGCCGGAGGCGGCGAAGTCCGAAAGGCCGGGGTCAACCGCCTGGGGGCCGTCTATCCTTCCATTGCCGTTGGAGTCCGGGAAATCCGGGTCGGGAGGGTTGGGCTGCACGGCCTCACCGGAGAGGTCAACCCGCCCGGCGTGGGGGAACGGGAACGGATACCCAGAGCCTCCGTTAGCCAGGAAATTCATCGTAGCCATTTTGATTCGACGCTCCGGGTCGCCGGACAGCCTCCAGTTCACCACCACCCGGTCAAGCACTTGCCCCTCATCGTCCACTACGGCGAGAGAGCGAATGCGCTGGCCGGAAGGAGCGCTTGGATCAAAGCTGAATCTCATTCCGCCCACTTGGGGAAAGAGACCGGAGGGAACCTCTCCCGCCCCTTCGGCGCTGATGGTGTGCTCGATAATGCCGACCAATTCCGTCGCAGTCAGCGGGATAATGGACACGCCGTTGTTGAAACGAAGGGCGCCTTCAATGTCCAGGCGGGACACGTCTCCCTCGCGCTTGCCGACAACCGGATTGGCCTGCGGGGGCAGGAACTGCACATCATCCAGCGATATGGTTCCCGGGGGCTGTGCTACCAGCCCGATGCTGTCGCGGATGCCCCCGCTGTTCTTCAGGGACACCTGCGTTTCCGGGTCTAGCTGACGGGCCGACCACAAGAAGGCGTCGGCAATCAGGTTGCCCAGGTTGGTTTCCTGGGTTCGCACGTCAACCCTCCGTCCAGCCAGATAGACGGCGGTGCGGCCAGCGATGTCGCCGTCCCGTTCCTGCAACACCGGACGCAGAGATTCCGCGATGCGGCTTACCTCCGGGATAGGCTGCCCGGCGAAGAGCTGGCCGCCCTGCAAGTCGGTGGCATAGGCCCCACTGACATAGGGGTCTACGGAGTCGGGAATGACTCGCCCCTCGGCGTCGAAGTCCACCACCAGGCGGCCCAGATAGCGGTAATCGGCCTCGGTGTTCACCAGCAGCACGGGTTCCCCGGCCGCGGATTGGTAGCGCAGCGGGTAGGTCCCTGCGGCCTCGTCCCCAAGGCGGAGGCGGTCGGTATCGTCGGCCAGCAGCGTATTAGAGCCTCCGGCGACGATGATGTCCACATCTCGGAGTTTCTCCGCCAATGACTGCTCGATGTCTATGCGCTGCATATGGGCCAGCAGAATAATCTTGTTCAGTCCCTGAGCGGTCAAGGCGTCCACGGATTCCTGGATAATGGCGGCGAGAGCGTCGAGGCTGTAATCGGCAGGCGCGACGGTGATGCCGCCAATGCCGGTGATAGAAGGAAGGGACGGGGTGGTTGCGCCGACTATCCCGATGCGCTGGCCGCCGACGGTGACCACGGCGCTGCGGGCTAGGCTGCCGCCTACCAGCAGGGCTTCCTGCCCGTCAGGAACCACCAGTTCAGCCAGGTTTTCGTCGCTGGTGAAATCCAGATTGCTGGACAGGTAAGGGAACCCGGAACCGGGGTATGTTGCGCCGTCTCCAACCTCTGCCTTAACGATAGAAGCGAACTCCCAGGTGCCCCGGTCCAGTTCGTGGTTGCCCAAGACCGAAACCTGGAACCCCATGGCATTGAGCAAAGCAACGTCCGCCCGTCCATATCCGGCAACCCCCAGGACAGCTTCCATCGATGGATCGCCTGCTGCGTAGTACCTCGGGCCTGGAACGAAGTTGTCGCCCGAACTCAGGACAAGGGTGTTTTGGGAATACTGTTCGCGGAAGCCGGACAGAATGGCCGAGAAATTCTCTACATTCCGCAACGCGCCGGTGGCGCCGTCCATATCGGCGGCATGGAGCAGTTGCAAGGTGAAACGGCTTTCGTCCTCGCCTGAGCTGGACTTGGACAATTCCGCCAAATCTGTCCGCAATCGCGCCACGTCCTGCCGGAGAGAACCCAGCCCGGTCAGTTCCTCCGGGCTGCCTGCCCAGCAGGAAACCAGTAAAGGCAACATGCCAGCGACAACGGCAAAAGTCGCTCTGCGCCAAATTGACATTTTATTCTCCATCTACCATAGGTAAACGCCCCCTCACTTTCATATTGCCTTTTTCTCGCGTCGAATACAGGCAGCTAGTAGGTCAGCGCGGTAGTGGTTCCTTCGGGAAGTTCCACCTCAAGCGCCTGGAGGCAGTGAGCCAGCGTGTGGTAGTAGCCGCTGACCACCAGGACGTCTACGGCTCCGGCGTTGCCCACCAGCGCGCGCATAGCCTCGAAGGTGGCGTCGGATATCCGGTGCTGGCGCAGCAGTTCCAGCACGAACTGGACTACTGTCGCATCGTCGGTGTCGAAGCCCGCCGGAGCGCGGTACTCGCGGATGGCGCCGATGATGTCGTCCGTCAGCCCTGCTTCTCTCGCTGCTCTCTGGTTGACCGTCCAGACGTAGTGTCCGCAGGCTTCGCGGGCGGCGGTCAGCACCGCCAGCGCCTTGACGCGAGCAGGCAGCGGCGTCTCAAAGCGGGCGTAGCCACCCAGTCCCGCCATTGCCCCTGCGGCCTGCGGGTTGTTGAGCAGCGCCGCGTAGTTGCGGGCCACACCTCCGCGACTGGTCTCGATTTCGTCCCAGACGGCTTGACCGGCGGCGTCCATACCTTCACGGGTGGCGAATGGCACTCTGGTCATTGCGATTCTCCTTCGTAAAATCCCCTCTCCTTTTGGGAGAGGGTTAGGGTGAGAGCGTCTCCCAGATTTTGTCTGAATCAGGATTCAAGGATGCTCAGAATTGGGAACTGCCATCCTGAAAATCCTGATTCAGACAGGAAGCGATTGAAGACAATAATACCGTAGGGGCGCATTGCAGTGCGCCCCTACAAGATTCTTGGGTATCTGGCGTTGTCCTGAGCCTAGTCGGCGGCCTGAGCCAGTCCCGCCGGTTCGCCGTCCTTTGCCCAGAGGCTCTCCAGGATGGCGTCTGGAGACATGGGGAGCTGGTTCATCCGCACGCCGACGGCGTGGTAGATGGCGTTGGCGATGGCGGCCATGGGAGGCACTATCGGCACCTCGCCGACGCCGCGGACTCCGTAGGGATGGCCGGGGTTGGCGACCTCAACGATTACCGTGCCAATCATGGGAAGGTCGAGGCTGGTGGGCATCCGGTAGTCGAGGAAGGAGGAGTTCTCCATCCGTCCGTCGTTGTTAAAGCGGTACTCCTCGTTGAGCGCCCAGCCGATGCCCTGAACGACGCCGCCCTGTATCTGGCCTTCGACGTAGCTGGGATGGATGGCCTTGCCGACATCCTGGATGGCGGTGTAGTCCAGGATGGTGACCTTGCCGGTGTCGGGGTCAACTTCCACGTCCACGATGTGGGTGGCGAATGCGCCACCCGCGCCCCGGGGGTCAACGCTGACCTGGGCGGAGATGGGGCCGCCGGTGCGGTTCAACTGCCCGGCCAGCTCCTTGAAGGTCATGCTCAGTTCCTGGTCGGAGGCGTGCTGGAACACGCCGTCCACCAGGTCAACGTCGGTGACTTCAACGTCCCAGATGCTGGCGGCCCGCTCGATCATCTTCTGCTTGATTTCCTGGGCGCATTCATAGGCGGCCCAGCCGGTGGCGAAGGTGGTGCGGCTGCCGCCGGTGAGGAAGGTGTAGCCCACTGCGTCGGTGTCGCCCACCATCGGGTCCACGTCTTCGGCGGGGATGCCCAGCACCTCGGCGGCCTGCATGGCGATGGAGGCGCGGGTGCCGCCGATGTCGGTGGAGCCTTCCACTAGGGAGATGGTGCCGTCGGCCTGCACGCTGATGGAGGCGCTGGACTGGAGGCCGATGTTGAACCAGAAGCCGGAGGCGACGCCACGACCGCGGTTGGGGCCTTCCAGTGACCGCTGGTACTGCTCGGACTCGCGGGCGGCTTCCAACTGCTCGACGTTGCCTATTACCGGGAAGACCGGGCCGTCAACGCGGCGAGTGCCCTCCTTGGAGGCGTTGCGGAGGCGGAACTCGATGGGGTCGAGGCCCAACTTCTCGGCCAGCTCGTCCACCACGGTCTCGCAGGCGAAGGCCGCGATGGGCGCGCCGGGCGCACGGTAGGCGGCCACCGGCGGCTTGTTGGCCACCACGTCGTAGCCGTCAACGCGGGCGTTTTCGATGTCGTAGCAGGCGAACATACACTGCGCCCCGGCGGTCACCGGGGAGCCTGGGAAGGCGCCGGCGTCGAAGGCCAGCATCGCTTCGGCGGCCACTATCTTGCCGTCGTTGGTGGCCCCCATCTTGATGTGCATATAGGAGCCGGAAGTGGGGCCGGTGGCCTCGAAGACCTCGGCGCGGGTCATGGCCGACTTCACCGGCGCGCCCGCCTTCCTGGAAAGCAAGGCCGTGAGCGGCTCCAGGTATATGGGAATCTTGCCGCCGAATCCGCCGCCGATTTCCATGGGAATGACCTTGATCTTGGAAACGGGCAGGTCCAGCACTCCCGCCAGGGCGTCGCGGGTGGTGAAAGCGCCCTGGGTGCTGACCCAGATGGTGAGCTCGCCGTTCATGTTCCAGAAGGCTGCGCCGTTCTGGGGCTCGATGTAGCCCTGATGCACAGTGGCAGTGGAGTACTCCTTCTCCACGATGATGTCGGCGGCGGCGAAACCCTGGTCGAGGTCGCCCTGATCGTAGCGGAAGTGGGTGGCGATGTTGCTGAGCGTATCGGTCTTTTCACCCAGTTCTTCCGTGGTCTGGTCGTCGTGGAGCAGCTCGGCGTCCTCGGCCATCGCCTCGCGGACCTCGGTGGCGGCCTTCAGGATTTCATACTCCACCTCGATGAGGGCGAGGGCTTGCTCGGCGTCGTGGGCGCTGGTCGCGGCGACGGCGGCAACCGGGTGACCCTTGTAAAGCACCTTGTCCTTGGCCATCACCTTGCGGGCGGCGGCGCTGTCGGTGGGCACATCGACGCCGGTGATGACGGCGCGGACGCCCGGCGCGGCCTCGGCCTTGCCGGTGTCAATGGACTTGATGCGGGCGTGAGCGTGGGGGCTGCGCAACACTTTGGCGTAGAGCAGCCCGGCCGCATCGAAGTCGGCCCCGTATTTGGCGCGGCCGGTGACCTTGTCGGTGCCGTCGTGCCGCACCGGCCGAGTGCCGACGACCTTGAAGTCGGTGTTGGACAGTACGATGTTGGATGCCATCAGAATCCACCTCGCGGGGAGTTTGGATGCCCGGCGCGCATAGGTCGGCCGGGGCGGGCAGCAGGATTGTACCACAAGGCTATTGGATGTGGGATAATGTCGGGCGGTCGACATTCTTTGCAGATTGCGCCCTTCCCGACATCTCTACCCGGTCTCGGTGCTCGGAGGTTTGTATGCAGCCACTCGCCGGAATCCGTGTTCTCAGCGTCACCGTGTACCTGGCCGGTCCTTTTGCCGCTATGAGTCTCGCCCGTCTCGGCGCGGAGGTCATCAAGGTGGAGATTCCGGGACGCGGCGACCCGGTGCGGGGCAACGGCCCCTTCGCCGGACCGGAAGGCACTCATGCCCGGCGCAATTCAGATGAGGACATTTCCACCCGGTTCCTGAAGCGCACGCAGGGCGTCAAGAGCATCACGCTGGACCTTAAGACCGAGCGCGGCAAGGAACTGTTCCTGGAACTGGCGAAGCAGAGCGACGTGGTGCTGGAGAACCTGGCGCCGGGGTCGCTGCGCCGTGCCGGGCTGGGCTACGAAGAGGTGGCCGCCGTAAATCCCGGCATTGTGTACGCTTCCATATCCGGCTACGGGCAGACGGGGGCATACAAGGACAAGCCAGCACATGATCCACAGATTCAGGGGATGAGCGGGCTGATGGACATTAACGGGGAAGAGGGTCGGCCACCCGTTAAGGTGGGGTTCTACATCGGCGACCTGGTCACGCCGATGTTCGCCTGCTACTCGATCCTGGCGGCGCTGCGGGAGAAAGATCGCACCGGCAAAGGGCAGTATCTCGATGTTTCGATGATGGACACGCTTGTTTCCCTGATGTTCATGGAGAACCTGGAAGAAAGCATCGAGGCCGGTCTGCCCCTGCGCACCGGCAACATCAGCCGCAGCGGGCCGACCGGGCTGTACGGCGCCATCGGCGGCGACATCTCCATCACCGTAACCAGCGACGACCAGTGGCGCCGGATGTGCAACGCGCTTCAATGCCCCGAATTGCTGGAAGACACCCGCTTCGATACCTATGTCAAGCGCACCGACAACGTGGAGGAAGCCCGGCAGGAAATCCAGCAACGCATCGGCAAGATGACACTGAATGAAGCGCAGGAATGCCTGGAAAGCCACGATGTCCCCTGTGCCCCGGTGCGGACGGCAGAGCAGGTGATGAACGATCAGCACTTTTGGGAGCGGGGCAGCCTGGTGCCGATGAACCACGGCGCGATGAACGAGCCGGTGGCCGGGGCAGTGGGAGCAGGCTTCCCCGTCCGCTTCTCCGGCGGTGAATTGCCGCCGCTGCCGGGCGCTCCGACGCTGGGGATGCACAACGACGAAATCCTAACCGGGATTCTGGGACTCAGCGATTCGGAATTGGCGGAACTGAAGTATCAGGGGGTCGTATAAAGAGTCCCCTCTCCCTTGAGGGTGAGGGTGAGACCCCACGCCGTAGTAATTCATTAGGTGTCGTATCACTATATCCCGATTCGGGAGGAACACTGGTGAGATTCAAGGCGAAACCCATACGGACCGAGCTGTTCGTTCCGGGGAACAAGGAAGACTGGATGCGCCGGGCGCCGCGTTTCAACGCCGATGCCTACATCCTGGACCTCGAGGACTCGGTGCCTCCACCCGAGAAGCCCTCCGCCCGCGAGTCTGTGGGCCGGATGGTGCAGGAGTTGGGTGAGGCGGGCCAGACCATCGTGGTGCGGGTCAACCGGCTGGAAACCGGGTTGACCGGCGGCGACCTGGATGCCGTGGTCGGCCCGCATCTCTACTGCGTGCTGCTTCCCAAGGTCGAAGGGCCGGAGGACGTGGTGGAAGTGGACGTTCTCCTGCGCCACTTCGAGCGGGAGAAGGGGCTGGAGGTAGGCAAGATTTTCATTGACCCTGCGCTGGAAACCGCCTCGGGCATCCGGCAGTCATGGGAAATCGCCAACGCATCGCCGCGAGTGGCGCACATGGGAGCCAGCGGCGGCAAGGGCGGCGACACCGCCCGCTCCATCGGCTTCCAGTGGACGCCCGAGGGAATGGAAACGCTGTTCCTGCGCTCCAAGGTGCTGGTGGACGTGCGGGCCGCCGGGATTCCCTATCCGATGAGCGGCGGCTGGATGGACATTCACGACCTGGAAGGGCTGCGCAGATCGGCCCAGCAGGCCAAGCAGTTGGGTTACACCGGGATGCACCTGATTCACCCGTCGCACGTTCCGGTGGTCAACGAGGTCTTCACTCCGTCCGAAGAGGAAGTCGCCCACTACAAGGGGCTGATCAAGGCGATGGAGGAGACTCGCGCCCAGGGTGGCGCGGCGGTCACCTTCGGCGGCGACATGGTGGACATCGCCCACGAGGAAACAGCGCGGGCCATGCTCGAAATCGCCCGCGAGATGGGAGTGCCGGGAGCATGAGCGATACCAGTCATTCCCACGAAAGCGGGAATCAGCAGCGGTGGCGGCCTATCGAGGGTTGTGTCAACTTCCGTGACTTAGGGGGCTACCGCAACTCGCAGGGGCAGACCGTCCGGTGGCGAAGGCTGTTCAGAAGCGACGCATTGCAGGACATGACCCCCAACGACGCCGTCTACGCTGTGGAAGAGCTGGGCATTCGGCTGGTGGTTGACCTGCGCAACCCCGATGAAGCGGAGCGCGACGGAAGGGGACCGCTGCCGGGGTTGGGCGCCGCTTATACTCACCATCCCCTGCTTTTGGAGCGCGGCTTCCCGCCCTTTACCGGAGGCGATGTGGTCGAGCGGCTTTCGTCCACGTACCAATGGTTGATTCACAACTCCGGCCCTCGCGTTGCCGATGCGGTCAATGCCATCGCAGACGCGAACGGCAGCGCGGTTGTGTTCCACTGTAGCGCGGGTAAGGACCGCACCGGGTTGCTGGCCGCCATGATACTGGAAGTACTGGGGGTGGACGCCGAGACCATCAGGGCCGACTATCTGCTGACCAACGAGGCGGTAGAGGGCATATTGAGACGCATCAAGGCTATGCAGCCAGACGCCTCGCCCACGACACAATCACTGGCCGCCCAGCCATTGGCTTTCCAAGTGTTCCAGGACACGCTGCGCGGGGAGTACGCCGGCGCGAAGGCATACTTGCAACGTCACGGCGTCACAGACGAAACACTGGAACGGTTGCGCGGCAATCTGCTGGAATAATTCGAGAGGCAATATGGCGAACTACGTTCTGGTTCACGGCTCGGCCCACGGCTCATGGTGCTGGGAGAGAATCGTGCCGCTGCTGCAAGAGCAGGGCCACACGGTTATGGCGGTTGACCTACCCGGCAACGGCCACGACGACACGCCCTTGGCCGAGGTCACGCTGGAAACCTACGCGGAATACCTTTGCGGCGTGCTGGACGCGCAGGACAGCCCCTCGGTTCTCGTGGGCCACAGCCTGGGCGGCATCTCCATCAGCCGCACGGCGGAACTGCGGCCCGACAAGGTAGCCGTGCTGGTATACCTCACTGCGGTTCTCTTGCAGGACGGGGAGACATTCATGGGGACCGTTTCAGGGGAATCGGACGTGGAGAAAGCCCTACGGGAAAGGCCGAGTTGGGACCTGTCGGAAGACCGCAGCCATGTAGTCTACAAGCCGGAGTTGGCGCAGCATCGCTTCTACAACGACTGTACGCCCGAAGATGTTGAATGGGCCAAGTCCATGCTGGTGCCGCAGCCCGTCGGCCCTCTGGTCTCGCCCATGCGAATTACCGACGGCAACTTCGGGCGCGTCCCTCGCGTCTACGTCGAGTGTTCGCTGGACAATGCAGTGTCGCCGGAGTTCGCCAGGGCGATGTACACCGCAATGCCCTGCGCTGAAGTAATCACCATGCAGACCGGGCACTCGCCCTTCTTGTCGGCCCCGGAGGAGCTGTCGCGGCATCTCGACGGCCTGGCCCGTTATGTTGAGGTAGGCGCACCGGCATGACCTACGGGCTGCTGAACGGACTGCGGGTGCTGGAGTTGGGCGAGTTCATATCCGCGCCCTACTGCGGCAAGCTGCTGGCCGACATGGGCGCGGACGTGCTGAAGGTGGAGCGGGCCGACGGCGGCGACTGGGCCCGCGACTACGGCCCCTATGCTCTGGTTCGACAAGCTCACCATGAACGGACTCTCCACGAGGAGGGGGGATTTGGGAGGCACCGGGAGCACAGTGGGCTGTTCCTGTACCTCAACGCCAACAAGCGCGGCGTTACCCTCAACCTGGACACCCCCACCGGGCGCGAGATGCTGGCCGGTCTGGTTTCGCGGTACGACGTGCTGGTACACAATCTACACCCGACGGAAATGGACCGGATTGGGCTAGACTACGAAACTATGCGCCCCTACAACGATGGGCTGATAATGGCCTCCATCACGCCCTTCGGGCTGACCGGCCCATACCGCAACTGGAAAGCCTACGACATTAACCTGGCAGCCGGGGGCGGCATCTGCGAAGGGTTGGGCAGCCCCGACCGCGAGCCGCTGACCTTCGGCACGCCGGAGGTAGGCTACTTCGCCGGAGCCGCCGCCGCGTCATCCATCGTGATGGCTTTGCTGAATCGCCCCCCCTTTAATTCCCCCCCGGAGGAGGGGAGGGTGGAGGAATCCCTACCAGCGGGAGAGGGTTGGGGTGAGGGAGAAATCCTGCCTGACGGCCCCGGCCAGCACATAGACATCGCCGAAATCGAGACGATGGCTGGCTTGTACAACGGCCCGGAGGCGCTGATGGCCGTCTACCAGTGGCGCGTCACCCGCCGCACCGGGCATCACGCGCTGGACTTCCCCTATCCCAACTGCATCCTGCGCTGCAAGGACGGTTACATCTTCGTCGGCTCGCCGGAGGGTCGCCAATGGCGCCGTCTGCTGGAGCTGATGGGCAACCCCGAGTGGTCGCGGGAACCCCGCTTCCGCAACCGGACGGTGATGAACAACGAATACGCCGACGAGGTGGACGGCTACGTGGAGGAGTGGCTGCTGCAACACACCAAGGCCGAACTGCTGGAAATGGCCTTAGAGCACCGCATCCCACTAGCCCCGGTGCGCGGCTTCGACGAGGTGCGCCACGACCCCAGCCTGTCCACGCTGTTCACCGAAATTGACCGTCCCGACACTGGCTCCATAGCTGTGCCCGGCCCGTCCTACGCGCTGTCCGGCGCATCCGCCCACCCTGAGCTTGTCGAAGGGCCGCCACGCCCCGCGCCCACATTGGGCCAGCACAACACCGAAGTTTACTGCGGCGAGCTGAGCTATACGCCTGAAGAAGTTGCTCAACTCTACCGGACCGGGATTATCTGACGGGTTCAGCGCGCAGGGGCGTAAGGTATAGTGGATGCCCGCTTTCGCGAGAACAACCGCGAGAAAATGAAAAGCCCTGGGCCGATGCCCGGCGGTAATCTCAGCCGTCATTCGGAGGTTTTGTGATGGCCGCTTCCGTCGCCTACCCGGTCGAGTTGGTGGGGGAATATCAAGAGCGAATTAACCGCTTCCTGTGGCTCATCAAGTGGATTCTGCTTATCCCGCACTTCATTGTCTTGTGGTTCCTCTCGATTCCTGTCATCGTCACCACTCCGCTGGCCTGGCTGGCGGTTATCATTACGGGCCGCTACCCGTCGTTCCTGTGGGGCTATCACGCCGGGCTGTTGCGGTGGGGTTGGCGCGTCAACTTCTACTCGTATTCCGCAGGCAATACCGACCAGTACCCGCCTTTCTCCTTCGCGTCTTCCGACAGCTATCCGGCAGACTTGATAATCGAATACCCGGAAAGCTCGTCGCGCTTGACAGGTTTCTTTCGATGGCTGCTTGTCATTCCCCACTGGATAATCGTTTACTTTCTGTCAGCAATAACCGACATACTGGTACTGTTTGCCCTGGTTTTGTTGCTGTTCACTGGCCGCTATTCCCAATCATTCTTCGACATCATCATGGGACTGAACCGCTGGATTTATCGCGTCAGCGCCTACGGTTGGTTGCTGGTGGACGATTACCCGCCCTTCAGCTTCGACTAGCATGACCATATACGCACAACAAGGCCCTCTCAACGGCTACCGAGTGCTGGATTTCGGCTGGGTGTTGGCCGGCGCGGTGCCGGGCATGATACTGGCCGACATGGGCGCTGAGGTCATCAAGGTGGAAACGCGCCAGCGCATGGACTATATGCGCCTGGGGCGGCCCATCATCGGCGACCAGCCCGACCCGGAACAGAACCCGATGTTCCATAATGTTAACCGGGGCAAACGCAGCATCACCCTCAATACCACGCAGCCGGAGGCGGTGGACTTGGCGCGTAGGCTGGCGGCAGAGTGCGATGTAGTCATCGAAAATTTCTCGCCCGGCGTCATGGACCGAATTGGGTTGGGGTACGACACTCTCAACCAGGATAACCCACGGCTGGTCATGGCCTCCATTACATCCAACGGCCAGACCGGGCCGCTGCGCGACCTGCGGGCCTACGCTCCGTCCATCGGTGCGCTGGCCGGGCTGGACAGCACCATGGGCTACGAACCAGCCGAGGGCGAGACGGGGCGCCCCCTGGGCCTCAAGCACGCCTACGCCGACCTGTGTGGCGCATTGCACGCCGTCTTCGCCATCACCTCCGCGCTACATCGGCGGCGGCGCACCGGGCGAGGGCAGTACATTGACGTTTCGATGCTGCGGGCCACGGTGGCGACCATGGGCGTGGGGCTGATGGAGTACGAACTCACTGGACGGGTTCTCCAGCCGAAGGGCAACTATGACCCGGTGATGGCTCCCTACGGTAACTACCCCTGCCAAGGTGAAGACCAATGGGTGTCCATCGCCGTGCGTACCCAACCGGAATGGCGCGGGTTGGTGGAGGCGATGGGCAACCCGGCATGGGTTAATGAGCCGATTTTCGCCAGCCGCTACGCCCGGCTGAATCACCGGCGCGAGCTGGACGTCCGGCTATCGGAGTGGACACGGGAGCGGACGCCGTGGGAAGCCACGGAGTTGCTGCAATCCCACGGTGTAGCGGCCTTTCCGGTGCTGGACGCCGAGGGACGGCTGTTCAACCCTCACTTCCGAGAGCGTGGGCTGTACTCAGACATCGAACACCCGGCGCTGGGAACTGAACCAATCTTCAACCTGATGTGGCAACTCAGCCGGACGCCGCCCCACATCCAGCGCCACGCTCCCCTGCTGGGCGAGCACAACCGCGAAGTTTTCTGCGGACTGCTGGGGCTGGACGAGGCAGAGGTGGCACGGTTGGAAGAAGAGCAGATAATCTGGTAACAACCCCTGAGCGGAGATAAGTGTATGACCAGCCAGAACGAGCGTGAGCGCGTAGTCGAAACATTGCCGGAGGTGGAAGGCGGCATCTCGCCGGAGGCTATTGCACGCGCCAAGGCGATGATTGGCACGCGGATGCGTACCGAGAATTTCGTCCGCGACGCATCGCTGGGGGCGCTGCTGAACTTCGTCAACGGCATAGGCGACACCAACCCCATCTTCCGCGACCAGGAATACGCGGCCTTTTCCAAGTACGGCTCCATCATCGGGCATCCCTGCGCTCCCTATATGCGGCACTGGTCCGGGCGCACTCGCTGGGGGCTGCCCGGCGTCCACGGCTTCTTCGCTGGCAACGACTGGGAGTACTTCCGCAACATCCGCCCCGGCGACGCGGTGAACTGCGTGGAGCGGGTTCTCGACGTGCAGGAACGCCAGAGCCGCTACTCGGAAACGCTGGTCATCCAGTTCGTGGAGACCATCTACACCAACCAGCGCGATGAGGTGGTCGCCCGCGTGGTCGGCTGGTGCACCCGCCACCAGCGCCGTGCTTCCCGCGAGCGGGGCAAGTACGCCAGCGTCCCCCGCCGCCACGAGTACGCGCCCGAGGAACTGGAAGCCATAGACCAGCAGGTGCTGGCGGAAAAGGCCCGGGGCAGCCAGACCCGCTACTATGAGGACACCAACATCGGCGACGAGCTGGAGCCGGTGGTGCGCGGGCCGCTGTCGTTGCAGGACGTTTCGGCCTTCCTGGTAGGCACCGGCCGCTCCAGCGCCCACGGCGTGCTGTTGCGGGAGGCACTGCGCCATCCTGACCACTTCTTCCGCAACCCGGAATCGGGCGGCGGGCTGGAATACACTGGCATCGGGCACCTGCGCGACTCGGTGGCCGAGGCGGTAGGAGTGCCCGGCGCCTACGACTACGGCCCGCAGCGGGTGTCGTGGATGGGAACGCTGGTCACCAACTGGATGGGGGACGACGCCTTCCTGAAACGTCTGCGGGTGGAGTGCCGCCGCTTCAACGTCTACGGCGATACCCAGTGGTGCAAGGGCCGGGTCATCGGCAAGCGCATCCACGACGGAGCGCCGCTAGTGGATCTGGAAATCTGGGCCGAGAACCAGCGGGGCGAAATCACCGCGCCGGGCCAGGCCACGGTGATGCTGCCGTCCCGCGATCCGCGCGTTCCGTGGTTTGCTGACGGCCACGCCCTGAACCTGCGCGATGTGCCCCGCAGCGAGCAGATGCCGCCGATACTGCCGGAGTAGGGGCGGGTGCCGGAGTTATTTCCTTGTCCGTACTTCGGTGACACCGTGGAGTGCACCGATGAGAGATATGCCCACATACTGCAGGGACATTCAGACTTGGTTTTGAGATATTGGGAAAGGGTATCGGAAACCCTTGCCTATCCCGACAGGGTGTTTCGCAGCGATCAAGACCCTAATGGAATGGTATTCATCAGGTGGTATGATGATTTGGAAAAGAACATACTTACGGTGGTCATAAGCGACGCTAATGGACGCTCCTGGCTGATTACTGCCTACATGACTAGGAAAATGCCCAAAGGCGAGGTTCTATGGGTGCGGAGCTAAAAATCGAATATCAAGAAGATGCAGACATCCTCATCATTTCCAAATGCCCTTCATACGTGGGGCAGGATGAAGACGAAATTGATGACCTGGTGTGCGGACGGATGAATCCTGACACCGGTGAAATCGAGTATATAGAAGTCGTCTTCTTCAAAGCTCGCCTCAAAAAAGAAGGAAAGGTCGTCCTGCCCATAGACGCAACACTACGGTTTGCTAAGTCAGAGGTCTCCGCAGATTAGACATTGAGGGGCAGACAGATGAGCAGATCTTTCGTAGAAGCCATCATCACCGGCCCGTCGGATACCAGGCGTATGCTGTAAGCCAAATAGAGATTGGAAACTCAACAGCATGACACAGTCGCTAAATGTCTCCACCGCCCTTCACAACCTCCGCGCCCTCGAGCTGGGCGGCATGGTGGCTGCGCCCTTCTGCGGGAAGCTGCTGGCCTCGCTGGGCGCTGACGTGGTGAAGGTTGAGCCGCCCAAGACCGGCGACCCGTCGCGGCGGCGCGGCCCCTTCCCCTATGACGCCCCCAACCCGGAACGCGGCGGGATGTTCCTATACCTGAACACCGGGAAGCGCGGCGTCACACTGGATGTTGACGATCCACAGGGCCGCGAGATGCTGCGGCAGTTGGCCGCCGACGCCGACGTCATCATCCACGACTCGCCGCCCGTCTTGGCCGAGGCGCGTGGTCTGGAGCAGAAATCCTTGTCCGAAATCAACCCCCGTCTCATCGTCGCGGTCATAACTCCCTTCGGCTCCAGCGGCCCCAATGCCGGGTACGCCGCCCATGACGTGAACGTGTTCCACGCCGGGGGCGAGGGGAATCTGCTGCCCAACGGACTGGCTCTCGACACCTTCCCTGACCGGGCTCCCATTGCCGCCGGTGGAATGATGGCCTCGTATCAGGGCGGGCTGACCGCCGCCGTGGGAGTGCTGGGCGCGGTGATAGCGCAGTGGAACGGGGAACCGGGTCAGGCGGTGGACTGCTCTATGCAGGAAGCGCAGCTCGCCATAGGCTACCTGCCCATCCAACGGCTGGAAGCCGAGGATTTTGTGGAAACACGGTTCTCGCGATTTTTCAGGATGGGCGGCGTTTTGCCGGCCGCCGACGGCTACGTGGAGTTGCTGACCCTAGAGCCGCGCCAGTGGGAAGGGCTGGCGCGCCTGCTGGGAGAGCCGGAATGGGCCTCCGCCGACAAGTTCCGGGACCCTGCGACCCACGGCCCGGCCATCAACGAGAACCTGCGTCAGTGGACTGCGGAGCATACCCGGGAGTGGCTCTACCGCGAGGGTCAGGCCCAGGGTGTGCCTATCGCCCCTTACCTCTCGCCCGGCGAGGTCTTCGACAGCCCGCAGCAACGGGAGCGGGATTTCTTCGTACAAGTGGCGCATCCCGAGTCTGGCAGCTACGATTATGCTGGACTGCCCTTCCGCATGAGCGGGACGCCACCCAACCTGCGCCGCGCGCCGTTGCTGGGAGAGCACAACGCCGAAGTCTACCAGGGCTTGGGATATTCGCCCGAGGAACTGACCGCGCTGGCCCGGGCAGAAGTAATCTGACGTAAGCCGAAGGGATGGGGTGGCGCGTGACTTCGAGCCTCTACCTGCTCATCGGGTTCATTGGGCTAATTCTTGTTGTGGAAGTGCTAAACGGCCTCATCGACCACTCCTTGAACGCCTACGGCCTGGTTCCCCGCACCACCAGCGGACTGGTGGGCATTCCGCTGAGTCCTTTCCTGCACGGCAGCTTCCTGCACGTCCAGTCCAACGCGGTGGGACTCTTGGCGCTGGGGTGCCTGGCGGTCATACGAAGCCGCGAGCGCTTCCCGTGGGTCTGCTTGGTGATCATCCTGTTCGGGGGCTTGGGCGTGTGGCTGATTGGCAGGTCGGCAACCCATGTCGGGGCCAGCGGCCTGGTCTTTGGCTTGTTCGGATACCTGTTGGTCAAGGGTTTGCTGGACAGGAGCATCCTGTCGATTCTCGTGGCGGTTGTTGTCGCGGGCGTGTTCGGCTGGGTGATTCTGTCCGGTATTCTACCTACCAACGCTTACGTTTCCTGGGAGGGTCACCTGTGCGGGTTGGCGGCGGGGGTGTTGGCGGCCATAATTGTGCGCGACGGACGGCCATCCCTCAGGGAAGAAAGAGCGCCCACGGCGAGGTAGTACAAATGGAATCAACACAAGAAAAATCAGGGACGGAACGCCCAGGGCCACTGGCCGGTATTCGCGTGGCTGACTTCTCGGTTCACGCCGCCGGGCCTTTCGCCGGGCTGATGCTGGCCGAGATGGGGGCGCAGGTCATCAAGATTGAAAGCTCGGCCCGTCTCGACATCACCCGCCGTCCCCACGCGATGTATGGGAAACCGCCCTCCAGCTTCGAGCAGATTAACGCCAACAAGATGTCGGTGTGTCTCAACCTCAAGGAACCGAGGGCCGTCGAGTTGGCTCTGGAACTGGTCAGCGTATCCGAGCTAGCCTTGGAAAACTTCCGTCCCGGCGTATTGAGTCGGCTGGGACTGGGCTATGAAGCGATGCGGGAGGTTCATCCCGACATCATCCTCGTGTCGCTGTCATCCAACGGGCAGACCGGGCCGGAGAGCAACTACGCCGGATACGCGCCGATGTTCTCCGCGCTGGGCGGGCTGGGACACCTGACCGGCTACGCCGACGGCCCGCCCGTGGAGTTGCGCCACGCCATGGACCATACCGGCGGAATGCTGGCCGCCTTTGCCGCCGTCGCCGCGTTGTCTGCCCGCCAGCGCACCGGGCTGGGTCAGCACGTGGACGTTTCCGTGCGGGACTTGGCGACCGCCTTTATCGGCCCGGAACTTCTGGACGTGGCGATGAACTCCAGGGAGCCACACCGAAAAGGCAACCGGGACGATTCCGCCGCGCCGCAGGGAGTCTACCGCTGCCGGGGCGGTCCTTCGACAAGCTCAGCAGAATGGGTCAGCATTTCGGTGGCGTCGGAGGCGGAATGGCAGGGGTTCGTCAAGGCTGTCGGCAGTCCGGCTTGGGCCGTCGGCGATGACTACGGCGACGCTTTCCGCCGCTGGCGAAAACACGACGAACTGGACGCTCATATCCAGGAATGGACTCGCTGTCACACCGCAGAGGAAGTCACTCGGAAGCTGCAAGCCTTCGGCGTGGCGGCCTATCCGTCGCTCACCCCGGACGCGATGATGCAGGACGCGCATCTGCTGGCCCGGAACGCCTTTCCCACGGTCAGCAACGACGACACCGGGGAGCGGCAGCGGGCGGTGACCCCGCCTTGGCGTTTCTCGGAGACTCCGGCCCGCATAGACCAGTGGACACCAACCCTGGGGCAGCACAACATTGACGTGTTTTCCGGCATCCTCGGACTGCCGGAGGATGAAGTGCGGGAACTGGAGCAAGCGCAGGTTATCTGGTAGAGCGCCATTACTACAGCGGCTGATGCGAAGGATTTCATCCCCGCCCTACGCCCTCACCCTAACCCTCTCCCTCTGGGAGAGGGAACTTTGCTGAGGGGAGGGAATTTTGTCCAGGTGCAATAGGCTCGGCAGAACTCAGCTTTGATAATGGCAAAATTCCGGCGGCGCGGTTATCATAGGCGTAGCCGAGACGGAGGGGCTGCTATGCCTAAGAAAGGCACGGGGCTTTTGATTATGTGGGCGGAAATTCCGCCGGAATTGGAGGACGAACTCCGACGCTGGTACGACGAGGAGCACCTGTCCGAACTGATGGCGGTTCCCGGGGTGCTCAACGCCGCTCGCTATGAGGCCACCAGCAGCGGCCCCAAGCACCTGGTGGTCTACGAACTGGAGAACCCTGCGGTCGTCGAGTCCGAGGCATGGACTAGCCGTCCGCGTACCGAGTGGGGCAAGCGGATAGCCCCCAGCGTCATCGGCACCGTCTATATCAGCAACGTCTACGAAATGATTCACCCGGCCCAGCTCACCGACGAAATCGCCAACAGCGACATGGCGCCCGCCCTGCAAATCGGCCGGATGGACGTGCCTGCGGAGAACGACGCGGAATGGAACCAGTGGTACTCAGGTGTCTACGTGCCGAACTACGAAAAGGTTCCAGGATGCATCCGGGGCCGCCGGGTGAGAGCCGTAAGAGGTAGCCCGGCATACGCGACGGTCTATGAATTCGAGGACGAAAACGTTTCGCAGACGGAGGAATGGCTGCGGCAGCGGGAAATCCACCCTGACAACCAGCGGATGCGCGACGTTATGACCCACGCCCCCGGTTCCCCGGGCATCTGGAAAAAGGCCTTCCAGTTGTAGCGTCCCGTCCTCTCTGGCTTCTCATTCCACGCCGTGACGGAGAACTGCTATGGCGACGGGTCTGCAACAGCAGGACACAGGCAGCAGACGGGGAAGTGGCATCGCAGGCCGCCGAAGCCTGATTTCGCGACGGCTCTGATTCGCGGTTATCATTCTCGCAACTTGTTCACTGCGCACAGCGCTTTGGAGGTAGGAATGGCCAAGAAAGGCACCGGACTTATGATTGTGTGGGCCGACATTCCTGGGGAAATGGAAGACGATTTCAACCGCTGGTACAACGAAGAGCATCTGGCCGAGCTGCTTTCGGTGCCGGGCGTGTTGAGTGCCGCCCGCTACGAGGCCACCAGCAGCGGCCCCAAGCACATGGCGGTCTACGAGCTGGAAAGCCCGGCTGTGGTGGAGACCGAGGCATTTACCAGCCGTCCCCGCACCGAGTGGGGCAGCCGGGTCAGCCCCAGCATTATCGGCACCAACTTTATGAACAATGTCTACGAGATGATCCATCCGGCAGGACTCACAGACGACATCGCCAACAGCGACATGGCTGCGGCGCTGCAAATCGGGCGGATGGACGTTCCCCCCGACCAGGAGGCGGCCTGGAACGACTGGTACTCCGGCGTTTACGTGCCCAACTATGAAAAAGTTCCCGGCTGCATCCGAGGCCGCCGCTGGAAGGCTGTCCAGGGCGCGCCCTCCTATGCCGTCGTGTACGAGTTTGAGAACGAGAACATCTCTCAGACCGCCGAGTGGCTGAAACAGCGCGACATCCACCCCGACAACCAGCGGATGCGCGACACTATGACCCACGCCCCAGGTTCCCCGGGAATCTGGAAAAAGACATTCCAGTTGTAGCCGCCGGAATCCCAACCGCAGTCCATGAGACTCCGGCGGGGAGCAGCATTAAATGAGCCTGCAACGGACGGGAACAGACAGTACCCGGGAAGGTGGGGGTGTAGGTCAGACCAGCCTGATTCTCGCCTTGGTCTTAATCCTTGGCATAATGGTTGCCGAAATCATCGGCGGCCTGCTGTCGGGGAGCTTGGTATTGCTGGCCGACGCCGGGCATATGTTGGCCACCGCATCGGCCATCGCCATTGCGCTGTTTGCTTCGTGGGCCGAAAGTCGGCCAGCCTCCATCGAGCGTACCTTCGGTTACCACCGGGTTGAGGTGGTGGGCGCCATGCTCAGTGCCCTGGCCCTGTGGATGGTGGCTGCCTGGGTCCTGTTTGAGTCCATCAACCGGCTCAGGAATCAGTCTGAACTGGAAATCCAGAGCGGGTTGATGCTCACCATCGGGGCCATAGGACTGGGCGTCAATATTCTCGCCGCGCTGGTTCTCCAGTGGGGAGGCCGCCGAAGTGAGAGAGCAAGTGATGCCTTGCGGCACCTGCTTGCCGACCTGCTGGCGTCGGTCGGCGTGGTGGCCGCGGCTGTTCTGGTGATGGTCAATGGATGGACCGTAGTCGACCCAATTGTTTCCATCGGTGTTGCGGCACTGACTGCCGCCAGTTCTTGGCGCCTGATTCTACAGGTGTTTCATGCCCTGCTGGAAGGCACGCCGGATCACATCGACCTGTACCAGCTTTGCGCCGACATTGAGGATGAACCAGGGGTTACTCTAATTCACGATGTCCACGCTTGGAGCATCTCAGACAACTACGACGCATTTACGGCTCATGTGATCCTGGAACCGGGGTACAATGGCAACGCCGAAGAGCTCCTTTCACGAATGCGGCGGCTGGTATACGAGAAGCACGGTGTTCGTCATTTGACCCTTCAATTCGAGGAATCAGCTTCCGAGTGCCTTGAAGACCACCATCTCAGCCACCTCGAAGCCAGATCCCGGTTTGACGGCTAGCATTCAGCTGGACGCCTGCCAGGGCGCCTAGCGTATGGCTCGAATGAGGATGTGCCAACATGACATCTGCCCATCAACACGATAGCGAGCATGAAGGGCACGACCACGTCAGCCACGACCACGATGCCCACGCTGGGCATGACCATGACGACCACGCCGGGCATGACCATGATGCCCACGCCGGGCATGACCATGACGACCACGCCGGGCATGACCATGATGCCCACGCCGGGCATGACCATGACGACCACGCCGGGCATGACCATGATGCCCACGCCGGGCATGACCACGATGCCCACGCCGGGCATGACCACGACGACCACGCCAGCCACGACCACGATGCCCACGCCGGGCATGACCATGACGACCACGGGCATGACGACCACGCCAGCCACGACCACGATGCCCACGCCGGGCATGACCATGACGACCACGGGCATGGGGGCCACGATCATCATGGGCATGCCCATGATCACGCCGCTGAACTGCGGGAGGCCAGCAGACGCAGCCTGATAATCGCCTTTGTCCTGATTGCAGGATTCATGGTGGCGGAAGTCTTCGGAGGGATATTCTCCGGTAGCCTGGCCTTGCTGGCCGACGCCGGACACATGCTTACCGATGCCGCGTCCATCGCATTGGCATTGGTAGCGGTTTGGATCGCCGGGCGACCGGAGTCCATTGAGCGCACCTTCGGCTACCAGCGGACGGAGGTGTTGGCCGCCGCCTTTAACGCCCTAAGCCTGTGGGTTATTGCCGGGTGGATAGTTTGGGAGGCAGTCGAGCGCTTTGTGAACCACCACGAAATCCACATCGAGGGTGGGCTGATGCTCATCGTTGGCACCGCAGGGCTGGCCGTCAACATCGTAGCCGCCATCGTGCTGCACGCCGGTTCCAAGCACAGCCTGAATGTGGACGGCGCTTTCAAGCACGTTCTTGCAGACCTGATGGGTTCGGTGGGGGTTGTGATTTCGGGCATCATAGTAATTCTCACAGACTGGGTGCTCATTGACCCCATCCTGTCGCTCGGCATTGCCCTGCTGATAGTAATCAGTTCCTGGCGGCTGGTGTTGCGGTCGGTGAACGTGCTGTTGGGTGGGGTGCCGGAGCACATAGACCTCTACGCCCTCTGCGCTGAAATCGAAGACGTGCCGGGCGTGACCCTGATTCACGATGTCCACGTCTTTACGGTTACATCCAACTTCGACCTGATGACCGCTCATATCGCTGTAGACCCGGCATACCGAGGGTACGAAGAGGAAATACAGCGTCAACTGCGCCGGATTGCATGCGACACATACAGGCTTCACCATGTTACTTTTCAGTTGTGTCATTCAGTGGCCGATTGCACCGAAAACCACCACGTCGGCCACTTGGAGGCCCTGTCGCGTTCGCCTGGATAATCCGGCCAGGCGCACCTGGGTGCTCGGATGTAGAAACGCGCCGTGCGTATAGCGAAACGGCGCGTTATACTTGAATGAGGACTCTTTACCGGCCAGCCATCCTCTGGCGACCGACGGCGGCATATGAATCCCCAAAAGACCTTTTCCGCGAGTTCCCGAACTTTGACGCGCTGCGTGATGTTCACTACCCTGATCGTGCTGTTTGCGGCGTTGGCTGCGGTCCTGCTGCCAGCGTTGGCTGCGGCGCAGGAATCGGAACGGGAGGAGGTGCGCTATTCCGGGGCGCACGACATCCGGGTCGTGCCGGTCAATTACAACCTCGGCGTTGGCTCCGCCCAGTTTGCGGTATTTGTTAACGACCCAGCGACGGGGGCGGCGGTGCCAAATGCCAAGGTGGTAATGCTCGCGGAAGGCGCCGAGGAGGGAAATCCTGGCTGGGCCATCGCCACGAACTCGCCCGATTCGCCCGAACGATATGTTGTCCATCTCAAACTGGACTCGACCGGAGAGTGGTTCATCAAGGTGGATGTGTCTTCTTCGCTGGGGGCGGACCTCGTTGATGTCGCAGTCCTCGATGTGCCGTCGCTGAACCGGCTGACCCAAGGCTCGTGGGTCTTCTTTGGTATGTTTGCGATCATCATGCTGGGCATTGCCTACGTCTGGTGGAGCGCGCGCCGCAACTATCGGCGGAAGCAGGCGGCGCAGGCCGATTCACGGTGAAGACCGCGACTGCGCTTTCGGCGAAGGGTCGCCGCGGATTCCTAATGGCGCTGGCCGTCGCAGCCGGCCTTGTGGCGGCGTTGTGGATTGCTCCGGCGGCGTTGGCTCATGGCGGCATTGACGCTGGACAGGAGCCCTGGACGGCATGGAACACCAACCCGCTGCCCACTATCCTTGTCCTTCTGGCGGCCTATGTATATCTGAACGGACTGAACAACTGGGATCGGCCCAGCCATCCGGTCAATAACTGGCAGAAGGCATCCTTCCTGTTCGGGCTGTTCCTTGTCTTCTTTGCGCTCCAGTCGCCGCTCGACCCGTTGTCCGACCATCTGCTCTCATTCCACCAGGTGCAGCATTTCATCCTGCGGATGGTCGCTCCCATGTTCATCCTGCTGGGGGCGCCGCTGACGCCGATGCTGCGGGGAATGCCGGCCTGGGCGCGGCAGGGCATCATCCGCCCGATGGCCCGCAACTACTATGTCCGCCAGCTTTACCGGCTGCTGACCAATCCCATATTCACCATCTTCTTCTTCCTGGGGAGCCTGTACCTGTGGCAATTTCCGGGGGCTTTCAACTTGGCCCTTCGCAACGACGAGGTGCACGCGCTGATGCACCTGACTATGAGCGCATCGGGGTTCCTGTTCTGGTGGGTGGTGATTGACCCGCCACCCCACCGCTCGCGGCTGCATTATGGGCTGCGGGTGCTGTACCTTGGGCTGATTGTGCTGCCCAACACGCTGCTGGGAGCGGCGATCACCTTCTCCAGCAAACCGGGTGAGCATATGTACAAAGCCTATGAAGAGGTCTTCCAGCCCTACGGCCTAGAGTGGCATATTGACCAGCAACTGGGCGGGCTGATGCTCTGGGTTCCCGGCGACATGATGAGCATAGTCGCCGCCGGCATAGTGATGGTGATGTGGTATCAGCGGGAAGAGGCAGCGAACCGCGCGGAGGCGCGAGCGCGGAATCGGCACAAAATTACGCCCTCGCCCTAACCCTCTCCCGGAGGGAGTGGGAACTATCCATTCAGAAGGGACGGCCTGACTATGCTTAACGGCTCGGACGACATACGCTTCAGCTGGTTCATTCCCATTGACGGGGATGGGAGCCGGGCTGGGACTATGCGGGCGGAGCGGCCGCCTGACTTCGACTATCTCCGGCGGGTGGTGGAGACAGCGGAGGAGTACGGGTACTACTCGCTGCTCATTCCCACCCGGTTCGCCAACGGGCTGTTCGGCGAGGACGCGCCATTGGCCGAGACCTGGACCACCGCCACGGCTCTCGCGGCGGTGACCAGCCGCATACGGTTCCTGATTGCGGTGCGGCCCGGCTTCATCGCGCTGGGCCTGTTCGCGCAAATGGCGGCGGCGCTGCACCAGATTTCCAAGGGGCGGGTGGACATCAACATCGTGCCGGGCGGCATTCAGAACGACTTCGAGAGGGTGGGTGAGGAAAGCACTCACGAGACCCGCTACGAGCGGGCCGAGGAGTTCATCGCCGCCTGCCGCAAGCTGTGGATGCAGCCGGGGCCAGTGGACTTCGACGGCGAATATTACCGGCTGCGCGACGCCTACTGCGCTCCGCAGCCGGGAGAGAATGGGCCGCGCTTCTACCTGGGCGGGGCGTCGCCGCGGGCGCTGGGTCTGTCGGGGCGCCAGGCCGATGTACACCTGTCGTGGATCGAGCCGCTCGAGTCCACCGCCCGGCGCAATGTGGACGTGGCCGCCGAGTTCGACAAGGCGGGGCGGACGCCGGAGCTGGGTCTGCGAACTCACCTGGTCGTCCGCAAGACGGAAGCCGAGGCCTGGGACGCCGCCAACGAACTCATCGCCCACGCCGACCCGGTGGTGAAGGCCCAGCGCCAAGCGGCCATCGCAGGCACGCAGATGGTAGGCCAGCAGGCTCAGGCCCGCGAGGTTCCCGACCATCGCGTCGGCCGCCACCTGTGGAACGGACTCTCCGAAGTCCGGGTCAACTGTGGCACTGCCATCGTCGGAACGCCGCGGCAGGTTGCCGACACCCTGCATGACTACGCGCAACTGGGCTTCAGCGAGTTCATACTCTCCGGCTTCCCTCACGTGGAGGAGTGCCGGAGAGTTGCGGACGAGGTGCTGCCCCGGCTGCGGGAAAAGCTGGCCGGGGGTTACTGATAAGCGAATTGATTGCCAAACTATGACTCACTCGACGGTCATCCCCACGCAGACGACACTCCCCTCTGCGGCCCTTACTCAACGCGGATGCGGGCGTAACCAAGCCGGTCTCTGGCATCCCAAATAACAGGAATCCTGCTTTCGTCCTGAAATCCCCAGACGTCTACGATATAGTCTGACGGGTTACCGAGGCGCTTCGGGAAGCGGAACCTGACGGTGAAAGTCCTGCCTTCCAGCCGGTATTCGAGCGCAGTAGTGTCGCCCGGATGCCTCATATTAGGACCCCAGCCTACAGGGTATATGTTCCCGCCAAACTCTAGTGTGTCGATGGGATATAGATGAAAATTCTGGTAGCCGTCCCTATTGGCCTCCCTGATAGTGCCGCTGGACAGGACTGCGTCCCCCAGCAGCATGCCGCTGAAGGTGACGAATTCGCCATCATAGGTTGGGAGCTGGTCCCACTGGATCAGGTCGTGGCTTCCGGATAGTTCCGGGTCGTAGGGGCGATTTTCCGGCGCGTTCAGCTTGCCTGACCAGTGCTTTTCCACGACTTCGGATTGGTCGTGGAACGCCTGGCGCACCTCGGTAATGCTGGGAGTCTGTCCGGCGTCCTTTGCCGCGAGAGACAGACGGTAAAGCTCGCGCAGTCTTTCTTTGAACTCATTGGTTCCCAAGTTTTCCAGCAGTTCCTGGAACAGCATTTGGCCTAAGAAGTAGTTGCAGATGAATTCGTCCTTGCTTTCTGTCCCGGGGTTCCACTCGGTCAGCATTTCAAGATCGTGGGCCTCGCAGTTGTTGCGTTGGGGTTTTTGTAGAAACGCCGGGCTCGTTTCGTTTTCGACACCATAAATATACTCGAAGATGTTGGCTACGCCTTCATCAACCCAGTCCGGATCAAGGCGCCAGTAGTAGTGAGCGACCTCATGAACGATGCCTGATTGGAAATAGCGCCCGCCGTAGGTATCTAAGGGCTGCTCATCCTCAGGGAGATAGCTGAAGGCGTAGCCATGGTTGGCTCCGCCATATCATTTGTTGCCAGTCTTGTCGTTCAGCACCACTATTACGTGGCTGACAGGGAGCGGCAGTTGCATAATCCCTTCGGCGAACTCCGCGGCATCCCTCACAGTTGCCGCAGTGTGAGGCTGGCGCTGGCTTCCGGTTCGGACGATGCTGATTTTCAGGTTGGGAGTCAGCTCCGTACCTTTGGACAGGACTTCGATGTCGGCATATCCGGGTGAGAGAATCCGGCGGATTTCTGCGGCGTCCCAGTGAGTTCCCGCTGCGGCCACCAGCGTGGTCTGGGCGTCGGTAATGCCGCTGCGGAGCGCTGGGTGGCCCATCAGGACTTTCAGCAAATTAACGTCTTCGTTGCTTGCCAGTTCTTCAATTCCGCGGATGGCGAGCACGTCGTCGGGTTCCAATGATTTCAGGAAAGGCATTGCAATGACTTGGGCGGCGGCCTTTTCGTTGTAGTGGTCAAGGTATTCAATGGAGTTCAAGAACTCCGCTTCCGTTCCGGCGAGGCCGTCTTGTATCCAGGGGAAGGCCAACACTACCTCTATGATAGCCAGACCGTTTTCGTCATCTTCATCCTTGAGCCAAGAGATATTTTCGATGGTGTCGCGTTCCGTTTCCGTGATGCCGTCCTGTATCCAGGGCATACCGATAACCGTGGTAGCGGCCTTTTCGCTGGAATGGGCCAGCCGACTTAACTGGTCGATAGCATCGCTTTCCGTTTCGGTGATGGCATCCTGCAACCAGGGCATACCTACAACCGTGGCGGCTCCCGTTCCGCTATTCCCAGCCAGCCAGCTTATCCTTTTGATGGTTTCACGCTCCAATTCGGAAAAACCGTCATAGGCCCAGGGAAATTCCTGAATTTGGCGGGACAGGGCCGGATAATTCCGTTTCAGCCAACGTGCGTGCTCATCGCTGGGGAGCGGCGGCAGGGTGGGCGTGGGAGTCGGGGCTGCCGTCGGTGCCTGAGTAGGTGTGGTCGGTGGCGTCGCGGTTGGCGCTGGCGTTGGCGGAGGTGTGGCAGTAGGTGTGAGCGAAACGGGTGTAGCAGTCGGCGGCGGAACGGGCGTTGCTGTGGGAGCTGGTGTAGACGTGGGCGTAGGCGGAACGGGTGTGGCCGTTGGTGGCGTGGGAGTATGTGTTGGCGTCGGGGCAGGTGGCGCTGTCGGCGTGGGCGCGAGGGTGGCCGTTGGCGCAGGGGTATGCGTCGGGGCGGGCGTTGGCGTGACTGTCGGCATCATCGTGGGGGCAGGAGTTTGAGCGGGCGGGTCTGTGGCTCGCGGCGTTGCGGGCGGGAGCGTTGCACTGGGCGCGATTGTCTCCGGCTCGCTGCCGCAGGCCAGCAGCGCCAGCGCCAGGCTGATTAACGCTGCCAGCGCCAAGCAGATTCTGAGCGCCATCCGCTTGTCTCCTTACGCCGTTTGGCTCCGAATGCGCCCTCACCCTGTCGCATCACCCCCACTCTAACCCTCCCCCTCAAGGGGGAGGGAACTTTTGGGATAGCTTGTCAGTCTACTCGAAGCCTGGGGGGATTTTATCGGCCCAAGGGCGGGCCCGCTCGAAGGCGGCGGAGGCCTGGAGGACACGGGCCTCGGCGCGGCGAGGGCCGATGATGTGCAGGCCAATGGGCAGCCCGTCCGCCGAGAAGCCGCAGGGTACGCTGGAGGCGGTCTGCCCGGTCATGTTGATAGGGAAGGTGAAGGGGATGAATCCCCACATAGGGTCTACCTCACGGCCGCCGATGACCGAGGGCTTGCGTCCTATCTCGAAGGCCGGAGTGGGCATGGTGGGAGACAGCAGCAGGTCGTAGGTGTCGAAGAAGTCCTCCATCTGCCGCCCCAGCACGTCCACTCGCTGGAGGGCGCGGGAGAGGGTGGCGCCGTCGACGGTGGCGCCGTGCTCCAGGGAGTAGAGGCCGGGTTCCGAGAACTCGTCGCGGTGCTCCTCCAGCAGGTGAGCATAGGAGGTGTAGGTGGCGGTGGCGAACACGTCGAAGAAGGCGTCGAAGGGGTCTTCCAGGTTCAGGGGGGCGTCCTCCACGGTTGCGCCCAGCTCCTCGAATACACGGGCGGCGCGGGCGGTAATCTCGGCCACCTCGGGGTCAACGGCGGCATAGCCGTAGTCGGGCGTCCAGGCGATGCGCATACCCTCCACTCCGCGCTCCAGCCCGGCGCTGAAGTCGGGCGGGGTTTCCTTGATGGAGTTGGGGTCGCGGCTGTCGGGGCCGGCCAGCACCTGCAACAGCAGGGCGGTGTCGGCCACGGTGCGGCTCATGGGGCCGGACTGCGAGAAGTGGTTGGCGGCGGGGCGCCCATAGCCGCCATAGCGGGGAACACGGTGCTGGGTGGGCTTGATTCCGAAGACGCCGCTGAAGGCGGCCGGGATGCGTATGGAGCCGCCGCCGTCGCTGCCGGTAGCGATAGTGCAGAGGCCGGCCGCCAATGCCGCGCCGGCGCCGCCGCTGGAGCCGCCGGGGGTGCGGGCGGTGTTCCAAGGGTTGCGGCAGGGGTCGCTGACCCGGTTCTCGGTGGTGCCGGACTGTCCGAACTCCGGGGTGTTGGTCTTGCCCAGGATGACAGCCCCGGCAGCCTTGACCCGCTCGACGACTATGGAGTCGATTTCGGGGGTGCGGTCACGGAACAGGGCGGAACCCATTGTAGTGGGCAGGTCCTTGGTCATCTCCAGGTCCTTGATGGAGATGGGGACGCCGTGCAATGGTCCGACGGCCCAGCCGCGAGCCACGATGTCGTCGGCAATGCGGGCGTCGGCGAGAGCCTGCTCGGGGCGCAGGGCGAGGTAGGAGTTCAGCTGGGAGTCCAGCCGCTGGATACGTTCAAGGAACAGCCCGGTTACCTCCACCGACGAGACCTCCCGCTGACGGATGGCCCGGCTGAGTTGGGTGGCGGGCATGAATGCAAGCTCGCTGCTCATAACTACTCCTCAAATGTGAGTGGTTTCCGCTGACAGCAGATTCTTGCGGGTGATAATGGCATTCGCCGGGCAATCGCGCAACTGCCTTTCAGCGAAGGATGGCGTTCCGCATCAAGCGGTCCAATCAACAGGAGGCGCAGGTCTGGATTCCTGCCTTCGCAGGAATGACGAGATGGTTTAGCAACTTATTCACGTCTCAGTAATTCTCCCTCTCCTTACAAGGGAGAGGGAACTTGTCAAACACGCTCCAACAGCCCGGCGGTGCTATAATCCCGCCAAGCACTCCCCCCGTCAGTCTTCACGTATTCCGCCCCGAGCAAGAAGTGCTGTCGGGATCGCCGATTTCAGGGATCAAGCGCCTGTAATTATGTTCAAGCAACTGGCCGAGTTGCCCCCTCCCACACGGCGACGCATCCGGCTTATCGCAGCCCTCCTGGTGGCAATTGCCCTGCTGGTAGTTGCGTGGCAACTGCTGCTCGTCCTAGTTCCGCTGGCGGTCAGCGCCGTCATTGCCTCCTTGCTGATTCCGGTGATGCGGCTGGGTGAACGGACGCCCCTGGCGCGGCGCTGGCCGCGATTCAACCGGCTCATGGTAGCGGGAATTGCTACGCTCTTAGGCGTCATCATAGTCTTGGCCGTCATTGGCATAGGAGCCTATGCGCTGGTGGGCGGGGCAACTACCATCGCGGAGGTGGCGCCCGCGCTCATCGAGGAAGCCGACAGCGCCTTTGCTCAGATAGCCGCATCATACCGGGAACGAGTGCCGGAGGCGGTTCAAGAGCAAGTGGACCCGCGCCTGGCGTCCTTCCGGGATTCGATTTACGACTCCGGCGTCTCGGCGGTGGAGAATGTGGCCAACCTCATCCAGAGCAACATCGGCCAATTTGTAACCCTGCTGGCGACGCCTATTGCCGTGTTCCAGTTCCTCTACAACCCGGGCGCCGTTCCCCAAGCTGCGAGGCGGCTGGTCCCCGCGCCGGTACGGGACGACCTCAGCGAGATGGCCAGACTTGCCGGTACGACTGTCATCGCCTACGTCCGCGTGCAGTTGGTAGGGGCAGTCATGGTGGGCGTGACTGTCTGGCTGCTGTACTGGGCCGTTGGCATCAAGCTGGCGCTGCCCCTGGCGATGCTGGCCGCGGTGACGGAACTGGTGCCGGTTGTGGGGACTACGCTGTTCATCCTGCTCATGGTCATTGCGGTGGCGCTGACCGACCTGCGGCTGTTGCCTCTCGCGGTAGTGTTCTACCTGCTGGTGCAAGTCATCCAGAACAGCCTGGTAACCCCGCGCCTCCACGGCCTGGCCCTCGGCGTGCATCCGATGGGACTGCTGCTCTCCATAGCCATCTTCGGGATGTTCTTTGGAATCCTGGGGGCACTGGTGGCGGCGCCGGTGACCGGTGCGGCAGGTCGGGTGCTCCAGTACGTGGGCAGGGAGTGGGACCGGGCAGGCGAGCGGGATGAAGCGGAAGAGGAACCGCCGGAGGAACAAGAGTAGGAGCCGTCGCAAGAGTAGAAGCGACAGGGGGCCTGCATACCGGCGCCGGGCCATTGAAAAAGGCGGCGGCGTGATTGACAATGGGCAATCGTGGCGGAGGGAGGACTGCCCGGTGTATGCGGGGTTGTTGGAAGGCAAGATTTTCACCCTCACCCTAACCCTCAAGGGAGAGGGGATAAGTGGGACGATTGGACCGGCAGGAGGCAGCGCTTGGCGTTAGTAGGGATTATCGCGAACCCGGCGGCGAGCAAGGACATCCGGC
This sequence comes from Dehalococcoidia bacterium, assembly GCA_965204805.1. Classification (GTDB taxonomy): domain Bacteria; phylum Chloroflexota; class Dehalococcoidia; order Lucifugimonadales; family UBA3495; genus VXOI01. The sequence goes on along the minus strand of OZ242013.1, from coordinate 4,240,084 downwards.
GGCTGGTGGCCCAGGGACGGGTGGTGCCGGACTGGGAAAAGGTGAATATCGTCCGCCGGGCGCTGCTGGGCTTGCAGTCGGTGGGCGTTGACCGGGTGCTGGCGATGCCCGACAGCTCGCACCTGGTGCAGCGGGCCGCCGATGACCCCCACCTGTCGGTGGAGGTGGACTTGCTCCGGATGACGGCGCTGTTCAACGAGGGCGACACCGTGCGCGCCGCCGCCGCCATGGCCGCCGAGGGTGTCAACTGCGTCATAACCCTGGGGGGCGACGGCACCAACCGGGCGGTGGCCAAAGGTTCCCGCGATATGGCTATGGTCGCCATTTCGACGGGCACCAACAACGTCTTTCCGGTGATGGTGGAAGGCACCACGGCAGGTATGGCCGCCGGGCTGGTGGCCTCGGGCACCGTCCCGATGGAGGATGCGACGGTGCGCAGCAAGACCATCGCCGTCATCGTGGACGGCGAGGACCGGGACATCGCGCTGGTGGACGTGGCGCTGTCGAAGGAGCGGTTCGTGGCCACCCGCGCCATCTGGGACATGAACACGATATACGAGGTGTTCCTTACGCGGGCCGAGCCGTCGTCCATCGGGCTGTCGTCCATCGGGGCGCGGCTGGAGGCGGTGTCGCTGACCGACGGCGGTGGGCTGCACTACCGCATCGCCGACGGCGGAATTGCCGAAGATGGCGAATCGCCGGAATTGGATGACTCGCTGATCCAGGTTCGCGCTCCCATCGCGCCCGGCTCGGTGCCGGTGGTGGGGATTGAGTCGTGGCAGCGGCTGGGCGACGGGCAGCGCGTTACCGTGGAGCGGCGGCACTCGACGGTGGCGCTGGACGGGGAGCGCTCCTTCTCGGTGAATCCCGACAACCTGCTGGAAATCGAAGTGCGGCGCGACGGCCCCCCGGTAGTCAGCGTGGACGCCGCCCTGCGTCATGCGGCAGCCGCGGGCGTGTTCCGTGTCTAGCTGGCCCATGCCTCCTCCCTTTGCACTTTCGGCATTCGCACATCTGAGTCCTCTGTGTTAACTGGCGCAGAGCTGGCGGTCGCCATTGTGATGGTGACGCTGGGGAGCGTGGTGCTGGGGACTGTCGGCTTCGGGTTGGGGATGGTCGCCTCCCCGGCCTTGCTGTTGCTGCTGGGGGCCAAGCCGACCATCGTGCTGGTAAACTCGATGATCGTCATCAACGTCTCCCTGGTGTTGCTGCGAACTTGGCGGCACATAGACCTGAAGGTGAGCCGGGGACTAATCCTGGGCGGGCTTGCGGGAGCGCCGCTGGGGGTGTTCGCGCTGAACGTGGCGGAGCCTGGGCTGCTGCGCATCGTCATCGGCGTGGTTATCGTGGCATTGGGGTTGATGAACCTGCGGGAAAACCCATTGCCCATCGTCACTTTCCCCGGTTCGGGGCTGTTCTACGGGTTCGTCACCTGCGTGGCGGTAACGGCTATCAGCATCGGGGGGCCGCTGGGGGGCGTGTACGCCATCGCCCAGCGGTGGCCGACGCAGACGATCCGGGCGGCGCTGGCGACGATGTTTGTCGTTTCCAGCGGTATGGCGGTGGTCCTGTATGCCTTCACCGGTCTCTATGACCGCGAGACGCTAACCAACCTGGGGATGCTGACGCCGGGCCTGCTGCTGGGGGTGGTGATAGCGAACCTGCTGGCAAGCCGGCTGAACGAGCGGGTGTTTCGTTACGTGGTGATTGCGCTGGTAGTCGCGGGGGGTTCGATGATGCTGGCGCGGGAGTTTCTGGGGTAGATTTGTCTGAACTGTGATTTTTGTGATTTGGGGATTTACAGGATTTAGGTTGCGTCTGGGAAAGATACCCTCAATCCTGCCTATCCGCTAATCACAAAAATCACAGTTCAGACAATTGCCGACAGGGGCAACCACAAGGGGTTGCCCCTACGATGTTCAAGACGCCCTCACCCTAACCATCTCCCATAAGGAGAGGGAATTTTGTTGCTACTCCTGCATATCGTGGTAGGCGGCGAGGGCGGCGGTGATGCCGTCGCCGACGGCTGCGCCTAGCTGGCGGGTGGAGTCGGCGCGGGCGTCGCCGCAGGCGTAGATTCCGGGGATGCCGGTGCGCATGTGGATATCGGTGTAGACGTGGCCGAGGGCGTCCATTTCCAGCAGGCCCTTGAGGTACTCGGTGTTGGGGTGGAAGCCGACGTAGATGAAGGCGGCGGCAGTGTTGTAGTCGTAGATTTCCTCGGTCTTGAGGTTCTTGACACGGGCCGCTTCCAGGGCTTCGTTCCCGACAAATTCCTCGACGATATGGCTCCAGAGGAACTTGACCTTTTCGTTGTTGAAGGCGCGTTCCTGCAATATCCTGGCGGCGCGCAGCTCGTCGCGACGGTGAATGTAGGTCACCGAGTTGACGATGCCGGTGAGGTAGTGGCCTTCGTCCATGGCGGCGTCACCGCCGCCGACCACCACCACGTCCTGGCCGCGGAAGAAGTTGCCGTCGCAGACGGCGCAGTAGGAGACGCCGCGACCGGAGAATTCGTCCTCGCCGGGGACGCCCAGCTTGTTGTGGGAGCCGCCGGTGGCGATGATGAGGCTCTTGGCAGTGTAGCTGGCGTCGTCGGTGTGGACGGTCTTGACCGGCTCGTCGGCCTGCTCGATGCCCTGCACCTCGGCGTAGTCTATCTCGGCGCCGAAGCGGGTGGTCTGCTGCTCCATCATCATGGCCAGTTCCTGGCCCTTGACGCCCTCGGGGAAGCCGGGGTAGTTCTCGATTTCGTCGGTAATCAGCAGCTGCCCGCCGGGGCCGAGCTGCTCGATTATCAAGGTCTTGAGCATGGCCCTGGTGGTGTAGAGACCGGCGGCAAGGCCCGCAGCGCCGGCCCCGAGGATAATGGTGTCGTAATCTGTCGCGGGTGTCACCATACTTGGTTGCCTTCCTCAATAAAATTTAATCTACACTAGGGAAATTCCGCGCCGGACGGACAGTTGCCGATGTGGAGATTTCACCCTCACCCCAGCCCTCTCCCTCCCTTCGACAGGCTCAGGACGAGAGGGGGATTAGCGCTAACGGACTCCCGCCGGAATGTTGCCGTTCATGTACTCCACAGTGCGGGTAAGCCCTTCGACCAAGCTGGTGCTGGGAGTCCAGCCGAGTTCCTCGGCGGCCAGAGAGCAGTCGAGACTGATGCGGTAAACGTCGCCCGCCCTGGCTGGGGAGTGGCCGGCGTCCCAACGAAATCCGGTGATTTCCTTCAACAGCTCGAAGAGCCGGTTTATGGTGGTAAGCTCGCCGGTGGCGATGTTCATTGCCTTGCCACCGCCTCGCTCAATGGCCGCCATATTGGCCTCTACCACGTCGTCCACGGCAATGAAGTCGCGTTCCTGTCCCCCGTCACCGAAGATGACCGGGCGGCTGCCCTTGAGCATGGCCGCTATGAAGATGGCGACCACCCCGGCCTCGCCATTCGGGTCCTGCCGGGGGCCGTAGACGTTGCCGTAGCGGAGCGAGGTGTAATTGAGCAAATACTGCCGCCGGTAGAACTCCAGGTACTGCTCGGCAATGTACTTGGACATCCCGTAGGGAGAAATGGGGGCGACCGGAGCGTCGTCGGAACAAGGCACCGATATGGGATCGCCATATAGGGCGCCGCCGGTGCAGGAATAAATTATCTTATCCACCCCGGTCCGGCGGGCTGCGTCCAGCAGGCGCAGGGTTCCCAGCACGTTGATTTCACTGTCTAGGATGGGTTCCCTGGTGGAGCGGGAGACGCTGGACTGGGCCGCCATGTGAAAGACCAGGTCGGGCTTTTCGCGGTTGAATACGTCCAGCAAGGAAGGCTGGGTGATGCTCATGTGGTGGAAGGTTGCATGATGGTTGACATTCTTGAGCTTGCCGGAAGACAGGTCGTCAACGATTATCACCCGGAAGCCTTCTTCCAACAGCCGGTCTACCATGTGGGAGCCAATGAATCCGGCCCCTCCGGTAACCAGCGCAGACCTTCCCTCGGCCATCCCCAACACTCCTGTGCCGCGGGGGCATTTCGTTAGCAATCCCCGGCCAGATGACCGGGGAATCCTCTGGCTACATGATAACCCGGCAAGCCACGCAGCACAACGGCGGGGCATCGGCGTTTGGAGCGATAGCCGATGTATGGTACATTCTTTCCGCCCCGCCCTACTTGCTTAAAGAAGGAATGCGAAGGGCGATATATGAAAATCAGGAGGCCCAACAATGGCCGAAAAGATCGGTTTCGTGGGACTGGGCATTATGGGCAAGCCCATGGCGCGCAATCTGCTCAAGGGAGGGTACGAGTTGACCGTGTACGACATCGTGGGCGAGGCGGTGGAGGAAGTGGCCGGCGACGGGGCAACACCGGCGTCATCCAGCAGCGAAGTGGCGGCGGCCACTGATAAGATCATCACGATGCTGCCGGACTCCGCCGACTCTGAGAGGGCCATCCTGGGGCCGGGCGGCGTGCTGGAAGGGGCGGCACCGGGCAAGACCATCATTGACATGAGTTCCATCGCCCCACTGGTGTCCCAGCGCATTGCGGCGGAGTGCGCCGAGAAGGGTGTCGAGATGCTGGACGCCCCGGTGAGCGGCGGCGAGCCGGGAGCCATTAACGCGACTCTCGCCATTATGGTCGGGGGCAAGCAGGAGATTTTCGACCAGAACTTTGACCTGCTGAAGACGATGGGCAGCAACGTGGTGCTGACCGGCGACATCGGCGCGGGCGGCGTCACCAAGCTGGCGAACCAGATTATAGTCGCCGCCAACATCGAAGCGCTGGCCGAGGCGCTGGTGCTGGCCACCAAGGCGGGCGTGGACCCGGAGAAAGTGTTCAACGCCATCCGCGGAGGGCTTGCGGGGAGCAACGTGATGGAAGCAAAGGCCCCGATGATGCTATCGCGCAACTTCCGCGCGGGGTTCCGCATCCGGCTGCACCAGAAGGACCTGCGTAACGTGCTACAGACGGGACAGGAGCTTAACGTGCCGCTGCCGGTCACGGCGCTGCTCCAGCAGATGCTGGGGGCGCTGGTCAACGAGGGCGAGCAGGAAGCGGACCACTCGGCGCTGCTGAAGTTCGTGGAGGGGCTCGCCGGGATCGAGGTCAAGGCCGGGGGTTAACAAAGTATCTCAAAACCTTTGGTTGCTTTCCCGGCGGCCTCTCTACACCACCTTTTCACCCCCACCCTAGCCCTCCCCCTCAAAGGGGAGGGGACTTTTGATCTCTTCTCCTAAAAGATAGGAAGATCCAAAGGTGGTCTCCTAATCCAGTTCCTTGAAGCGGGCGTCTCTCCAGTTGAGGGCCGCCCGCAAGCCTTTTTCGGCGGCGACGGTATTGAACTCTTCCTGCTCCGGGCTGGTGCTGGTATCGAAGATGGTCATCAGCTCCAGGTTCTGGGAGACGGCGTTGAGGAAGCCCATGTTTTCGAGGGCTCGGTTGACGGCTATCTTGCTCATCTTGACGCCGAGCTGGGACATCAGGCACATCTTGCGGGCGACGCGCTCGCACTCCGCCATGAGCTGGTCGTGGGGAACCACGCGGCTTACCAGGCCGATGCGGGCGGCCTCATAGGCGTCTACGGTATCGCCGGTGAGCAGTAGTTCCTTGGCGGCGGCGAGGTTGACGCTGTACGGGGTGATGAGCAGCGGCGGGCCGAAACCGGCGCGGATTTCCGGCTCGCCCATGACGGCGTGTTCAGAGGCAATCTTGACGTCGCACACCTGCACCAGCTCGCAGGCGCCGCCAAGGGCATAGCCGTTGACCGCCGCGATAACCGGCTTGGGAAGGTTCCAGACCTTCATAAAGGTGTCTATGAGTTCCTGCAAGTGGCTGCGCCACTCGTCCGGGGAACCGTCGTGGGGACTGGGGGAACCCGGGTCGGGGTTGATGTCGAACCCGGCAGAGAAGGCGCGGCCGGCCCCGGTGATGATGGCTACACGAACGTCCGGGTCGGCTTCCACCACGTCCAAGGCGTCCTGCAAGTCCGCAACCAGCCCGGCATTGAGAGCGTTGAGCTTGTCCGGGCGGTTGAGGGTGAGGTAAGCGATGGAGTCCCGGCGTTCGTAGATGATGTTCTGGAATGACACTGAATGCGCTCCTGATGGGCGGGGAGACGCCCCCGCCCTGACCTTCCCCCGTAAAGAGAGGGGATTTTTCTACTGACGAGGGGAATGGGTGATGTCGATACGCTCTATGACCACCCTCTGGAGGGGAACGTCGCCCCGGCCAGTGGCGACTCGGGAAATGGCATTGACCACATTCTGCCCTTCGGTCACTTCTCCGAAGATGGTGTGGTTGCCGTTAAGCCAGTCGGTTGCCGCCACGGTGATGAAGAACTGGCTGCCGTTGGTGCCTGGCCCGGCGTTGGCCATGGCCAGCTTGCCAGGGGCGTCGAACACGAGGCCGGCTACAATTTCGTCCTGGAACTGATACCCCGGACCACCGCCGCCGGTGCCCGTGGGGTCGCCACCCTGGATCATGAATCCCTCGATAACCCGGTGGAAAATCAGGCCGTCGTAGAATCCCTGCTGGGCCAGGAACACGAAGTTGTTAACCGTTACCGGCGTTTGGGCGGCAAACAACTTCACAGTGAAATTGCCCTGATTGGTACGGAAGTTGGCAACATAGTCGGACTCGGGATCCAGCGTCATTGCCGGGAGACCGGAATACGATGTGCGAGAACCTGAGAGCCTGGAAGTCGCCGCCGGGGTGAAGGCCGGTGTAGGAGTCGCCGCAGCCAGAGTGCTGCCGGTCGAAGCGGCTGTGGGACTGGCCGGTACCGGAGTCTCCGGGGCGGAAGTCTCTTCAGGGGCCGGCGTTTGCAATACGCACGCCATCAGGGGAAGCAACGCCAGGATAATCGCAATCACGACGGGAACTCTCATAACATACGCATCCAGGGACATCGGGGTTTGAAACTGTCTTACTCCGGCGGTGATTCCTGCGGTCTCAGGGCAGTTGGCTCAGAAACCGGCTTTGCAATTCAGGGTCAGGCCTGAAACCACCGCTGAAAGCCGTGGTCTCCACGATGGACTGGCGCATCGCCAGACCTTGCGCCATAGGGCATAGATACGTACCTTTCAGGCGGACTGCCGCTCCCTCGGTCTTGTGGGCCAAGGCATGGCAGATTTGCTCGGTCAGCCGCTGCTGGGTCTGCAGCCGCCGGGCCAACACATCCACCAACCGCGGGACGTTGCCGAGGGCGGGGGAGTCCCCCACTCTGACCCTCCCCCAAAAGGAGAGGGAATCTGTCCTTTCCGTTGCCAGGCAAGCCACGTCCGCGGCGCCGAAGAAGGGCAGCAGATGATTTTCGCAAGTGCTTATGAACGGGATGTCGGGAAAGACGAACATCCCGCCGCCGTTTCTTCCGAACTTGGACGGCGCCGGGGCGGGGTCGTAATCCAACAGTCCCGCGACATCGCCATAGCGGTAGCCGGAAAACAGGTCGTCCCAGCACTGAACCACCTGCCGGGGGGTGTCCTCGAGCTCCGGGCGGTTGGGGTCTTCACCGATCTGCTGGAGCATTCGCGTAACGGTATTCTCCGCATCTTCGGCTAACTCCGTTCCCTCCCAGGGGAACACGATCCAGTCGTTGTTTTCCTTAACCAGCAGGGGTTCAAGGCTAAGGTTGTATTTTTCCTTCACCATTCGCGCTGTGCGTCCGCTGTCAATCAGGTCATCCACCGCGATGGTGGCTTCGGAGGAGTCGGCAGTGATGGAGACACCGTGCTTGCTGCGGAGCATGGCGGCTACCACGCTGCCGCCGCGAGGAACACCCCAGCAGAGGCTTCCCGGAGGCAGGCGGGCGGCCAGTCCGTCAACCATCCTGTCAATTTCAGCCCAGGTTAATTGCCTAACGCGCACTTTCGGCTACCCGCTGGAACATAGGCTCTCAAATCGTTCGCCAAGCTACTCAGGAGCTCAGGGCAAGCGCAGTTTTCCAACGCCCAAGACTATAACAGAGAAAAGCCCGCTTACACAAAAGCGGGCCTTCCACAAATCTCGGGGAGTTTCAGCAGCGCCAGTCGTCCCAATCCGCCGCAGCATCGTAGTCATCCCGGCGGTTGCGGCGCAGTCGGCTGTAAACGAAGCGAATTCCGACAACTGCGACAGCCAGCAGAGCCACCCCCGCCAGCACCCAAACGTCGATGAAGACGAAGGGCGACGGCTCATCCCGCTGCTGTTGCTGAGGCGCAGGCGCCGCTGCCGACACTGGCGGGGCGTCGTCCTGCGCCGCGGCCGGCCCGGGAGGAATACCGTCTAACGGCGAACCTTCCGAATTCTCACCCATCTTCCCCGGCGGGCCAAGAGGAGCAGTCGCCGCCGGTTCCCGTCTCTGAGCAGCGGATACCGACAGGGAAACGGTGGGAACCGGGGTGACCGCTGGCTGAACGGGCAATCCGGCCCAGCGGTCTTCAAGACCGTCAACATCGAAGCCGTATACGTTTAGAAGGGCGTCTTCGATTACCCGGCCCTTTCTCAGTTCGGCCAGCATTCGGCGGAAGCTATCTTTTCCATATTGCTCAACAAGGTAAGCTACGACACTGACGGACTTTTGGTAGAAGAGGGGGATGGTCCTGGGAGTGCCCGAAACACGGTTCATACCACTGAGTCTCGGCGTCCGGCCATAGAGGTCTCTACTGCTGCGGATTCGCACGTTGGGTTCGCTGTAAGTGGCTAATCCTTCATCCAGCCAAGCTGGGGCGTCGAGGGCATTATCGCCGAGAGCTTCGCGGAACAGGAGGTGGGTGGACTCATGGACGATGATCCGGCGGTCAAGGCCCTGACCGACGAAAACGCCCTGCTCGGGGAAGGCGTAACCGGCGAAGGTGCCATGGTCGGTGGTGGTCTGGCTCTGCACGGGGAAGACGGCGTTGGCGTCGGTGTAGCTGTTGTAGATGACGCCCTTGAAGCCGTTGCGCGGCTCATGCTGCAACAGGTCCGTGACCCGTTGCAGGTCCTGGTACAGAGCGCGTGCCGCGGCGGCAACCCGTTCTTCACCAATATCGTGATACACCAGCTCCAGGGGGCCGATATTGATGCGCTGCCAGTCGAACCTGCCATCCAGGTATTCTATGGTAGAGCGTTCGGTCTTCAGAACAGCGCCATGGGCGTCCCGAATCAGGTAGTAATACTCCACGTCTACCCCCGGGGCGAGATACGCCGCCTCACTGACGGGAATGGAGCGAGTGGCGGTTACGAGAGAGCCCGGTTTGAAATCGGCATAGGCATAGCCCCATTGGCTGGAACCGGCTGCCCGGAAATACACTCTCACCTCGACGATGTCCGTATCGGATTCTGCGGTAAGGGTAAGGCCGACGCCGTTGGGAAAGTTCACCTGCTGCCGCATATCCAGCACCTGAATGGCCCCTCCGGCAGCCTTGGCGCCGGAGGGGGCAAGGGCAACGAGCGCCACCAGCAGGACGGCGGCAAACAAGGGCGGCATTTGCACCAGAAGGGACGGCCTGATAACCGTCAAGGGTAGACCTCCCGAGGGATGCTGATGCCAATTATACGTCGGGTGCGGGCCGTTCGGACTTGCTCTCAGCTACCGGACTGCCGGCGTTCCATATCGAGCAGGGCTTCCTTGCGGTGCAGCCCCCAGCGGTATCCGGCGAGGCCGCCGTCCTTTCGCACGGCGCGGTGGCAGGGGACGATGGGGGCCACGGGGTTGGTGGCGCAGGCCCGGCCCACGGCGCGGCTGGCGGTGGGCCGGTCGAGTTCGTCGGCCAACTGCTGGTAGGTTCGAGTCTCGCCGGAAGGAATCGCCTGCAACTTTCGCCAGACCCGCCACTGGAATACGGTGGCGAGCACGTCGAGGGGGAGGTCAATGTTCAGCCGGCCCCCGTCCAGGTATTCCAGAATCGTGCTGACCCACTCCCGGAGCGCGGCAGATTCGTGGTCATGGGCAATGGTATCGACACGACGTATGTCGGCGGCCGGGAACTCCTCCCTCAATTCGGCTATCAGGGGTTGGGAGTCGTCTCCCAGTTTCACGGCGCAGATACCGCTGGATGTTCCGGCCACCAGCAGGCCGCCCAAGGCGGAATCCGTGAGGACATAGCGTATGACTGCGCCGGCGCCACCCTTGCGGTAGCTGGCCGGGGTCATGCCGAGCTGCTCCGAGGCGTTCTCGTAGATTCGGCTGGACGAGCCGTAGCCGGCGTCGAAAGTGGCCGACGCGACGCTTTCGCCATCGCGGAGGAGGGACTTGAAGCGTCCCAGCCTTCGCGCCCGAGAGTATTGTGCGGGGGTGAGGCCAGTTTCCCGCCTGAAAACGCGCCGTAGCCTGGCATCGGCGACACCCACTGCATCAGAGACCTCGGCTAACAGAGGCATACGGTCGTTGGCCTCTATGTAGTCATCAATGTAACTGGAGGCCCGGCGGGCCAACTCTGCGCTCTCGCCGGGCTGGTCGGGGCGGCAGCGGCGGCAGGGGCGGTAGCCCGCAGTCCGGGCCTCCTCCGGCGCGGCGAAGAAGAGGGCCTGCGACTGCCGGGGACGGCGGCTGGGACAGGTAGGACGGCAGTAAATGCCGGTGGAGCGGACGGCGTAGACGAAGCTGCCGTCGAAACTGGCATCCCTAGACAGCACTGCGTTCCACAATTGCTGCGGGTCGAGCAAGGATGGTTTCTTCTGCAAGGTTGTCATATCGCGGCCTCCGAAGGGCAAAAATGCGTGGCGTGCAGCAATCTCTCAGGGGCGAACGAAGTGGGTTGAGTTGACGAGAGCCAGCAGCCTGCCGTCGCCGTCGGTGATGCGTGTGGAAGCGGCGACAAGTGTGCGGCCCAGATGGGGAACGGTGGCCTCGGCAACCAGCAGGCCGTCCTGAATGTTGCCGACAATCTGGCTGGATATGGAAACGGCCACAGGAAATTGCTCCGGCTCCAGGTCGCCGCGGTAGGCCGCGATGGAGGCGATGGTGGCAGCGGTGTCGGCCAACGAGAGCATAACCCCGGCGTGGATGTAGCGATGGGGGGTGTAGAGGCCGTTGTGCACCGGAAGTTCCGCCAGGGCGCGCTCTGGGCCCGCTTCCAGTACGCGCATTTTCAAGTGGTTCATCAGGGTTTCTTCGCCGTACTGGCTGTTGAGCCACTCAGCGAGCTCGCGGGGAGAAAGGTCCTTGGGCCACCTTTGCACAAGCATTATTCGTACCCGGCATTTAAATTTTCCTGACCACCACAGATTATCCAACGCGGGATGGCAATTCTATCCGGTTTTGGCCGTCAAACTTCCGAACTTGATTTTCTGACAGTCTCTCATTGTGAATGGCACAATTGTTCTATATTATTGATGTCTCAGGCATCCAGTTCAAATTAACAGCTCCAACCTACGATGCAAGAACAGACTATTGCCTGCCTGCTGGTGTCACGCTTGCCGGTTAAGGCGGAAAGGCAGCGATATCCGTCTCTTCGCGACAAGGCGGTGATTATCGTCGACAGACGACGATACGACGGCGCAGTACTCGAAAGTTCACCGGAGGCGCAGGGAGTGACAGCCGGGATGCCTCTGGCGAAAGCGCTGATTTGCTGTCCAGAAGCGGTCGTGCTGGCAGCGGACAGGGAGTATTACGACGACGTGTTCGGGCGGATGGCAGAAGCGCTGGCCACACGCTATCCGGTGGTGGAGAAGGGCGAGCGGGGCTGCCTCTACGCCGGGCTGGAGGGGCTGTCCCCAGTGTACGGCGGCGAGGCGCGGCTGATTGCGTCGCTGCTCCAGGCGGCGCCAGCCAGGTTCGATCCGCAGGTGGGGGTGGCTTCCACCAGGTTTCTGGCCTACGCGGTCGCGTCGTCCGCGCTGCCCGGGCGGGGCGCCAGGGCTCCCAGAGATTCCGCCGCTTTCCTGAGCGGGTTATCCGTTGAGCTGCTTCCTGTATCGTCGGAATGCAAGCTGGGGCTGGAGCGTTCGGGCGTGGCGACGCTGGGAATGCTCGCCTCGCTGCCGGTCAGCGCGGTAGGGGCCCGTCTGGGAGCTGAGGGCCATCGCGCCTGGGAGCTGGCACGCGGAGTTGACCACAGCCCGATACAGGAATTCTCGCGCGCTGCGGCCTGATGCCGGAGGGTTGATGCTAAAATAACGCATCAATTCAACGCATCGCCGTCGCTGGGCGCCTCTGCTCCGGCGACGGACGGAGGCCGGTATGGACAATCTGCTCGTCATATCCTCGGATTCCCACGTCTTCGAGCCGCCGGAACTGTGGACAGAGCGTATAGACGCCGAGTTCCGGGACCGGGCGCCGCGGATGGAACGGGTGGGCGGCGTGGACCACCTGGTGGTGGAAAAGGACCAGATGATTGCCGGCATCGGCCTCATCTCCAATGCCGGGGCGCGCTTCGAGAATCCCGAACAAATATCGGCCCACGGACGCTTCGAGGACGTGCACACCGGCGGCTACGACCCCGAGCAGCACATCCGGGACATGAAGATAGACGGCGTTTCCGGCGAGTTGCTGTATCCATCGCAGGGCCTGTTCTACTTCAAGGTCGCCGACTCCCGGCTGATGTCGGCAATCTTCCGCGCCTACAACGACTGGCTGGCGGAGTTCTGCTCCACCAACCCCGACCGGCTGAAGGGCGTGGCGATGGTCAATCTGGACGATGTGGCCGAGGGGGTCGCCGAACTGGAACGCTGCGCCAGGATGGGCATGGCGGCGGCGATGGTCACCGAGTATCCGCAGGAAGACCGCCGCTATGACAGTCCGGAGTACGAGCCCTTCTGGGCCGCGGCGCAGGACCTCGAAATGCCGGTCAGCCTGCACACGGCCACGCGGCGGGAGGGCCGCAGCCGTGGGGCGGGCGCGATGTCGGTGCGCGACGCCAGCGGGCGGGCCACCAAGGTATTCTACCCGGCGACCTCGATGTGCGACATCATCTTCTCGGGCGTGTTCGAGCGTTACCCCAGGTTCAAGCTGGCCATCGTGGAGTTCGAGCTTTCCTGGGTGCCCTACCTGCTGGACTCCATGGACTACACTTATGTCGAGCGGCAGGAGGAGGCATTCTACCGCTTCAAGGGCGATGCGCGGCCCAGCGATTTCTTCCGCAACAACGTCTACTTGAGTTTCCAGGAGGACGCCGTGGGCATCCGCCTGCGCGACGTCATCGGCGTGGACCGGCTGATGTGGGGCAGCGACTACCCGCACTCCGAGTCCACCTTCCCCCGCTCGAGGGAGGTGTTGAGCGAGATTCTGGAGGGCGTACCGGAGACGGAGCAGGCCAGCATCGTGGGCGGAGCCGCGGCTGCGCTGTATGGGTTCGACGTGGAGAAGGTCGCGGAACCGATCGGGTGAAAGGCAGATAGCGTCTAGTCGAAGCCGCCCTCAGACCAAAGAAACCCATCAGAACAGGAGGCGTCATGAGACGGGCATACAAGGCCATCCTGCACGGCGACCGGGTGGAGTGGCTTGACGGCGCACCCGACGCCGACGGGACGCTGCCGGTTTACATCACCTTATCGGAAGTTTCAGTCTCTGAAGACCCCGAACTCGAAGGGAAAACGACCTTTGAGATACTTCAGGGTCTCGCTGATATGGGTGCATTCGCTGAGATAGAGGACCCTGTTGCGTGGCAACGTGAGATTCGCAAAGACAGGCCGTTGCCGTTCCGAGATGACGATGCTGATTGACAGCAACATAATCATCTACTCCATCGAGCCAGACCACGTTGCGCTAAGGCTGTTTCTGGATACGCTTCCCCGCACAGTTTCGATAGTCAGCTACATAGAGGCTCTTGGGTATCAAAGATTATCCGAAGACACGAGAATGCAGCTCACCGAATTTTTCGAGGGTGCTCTCGTCTTGCCCCTCACTGACACCATCGCGCAACAAGCAGTCACCCTGCGCCAGCAGCGCCGCATGGGGCTGGGCGACGCCATCATCGCGGCCACAGCGATGGTTCACAACCTCACCCTAAACCAAAGCCAGGGTGAAATGCGCAGAGACATAGGGTAAATTGGCGTGGAACCGGGTAAGCCAATATGGGGAGTTGCAGGGGTTGATGATGGGCGTGAGGGAGATAGACCGGTCTCTGGAACAATGGCGGATGGGAGTCAAGGACCTGCGGCGGAGGATGATCCTGGCGCCGACGCCCAGGGAGCGGGAGAGGTGGTACGCCATCCTGCTCTTGGCCCAGGGATTGACGGCTGCGGCTGCGGCGGAAGCACTGGAGCGTGATCCGCACACCATCGGACGGTGGGCCTCGGCCTTCGGCGAGGGAGGGCCTGCGGCCCTGATCTTCGAGCAGACCGGCGGTTCCCCCCCGCCCTTGACCAGACACAGCAGACGGAGTTGAAAGGGGCAGTGCAGCAACCGCCGTCATCATCGGGCATCGCAATGGCCAACTGGTATTGGAGGGTGGTGCGGCGGTTCGCCTCGGAACGGTTTGGAGTCAGTTTGAGCCGGAGCAGTTGCCTGAACTATCTGCACAGGCTGGGATTTGCCTTCAGGCGCCCCAAGAAGCGTTTGGTCAAGGCGAATGAGGCCCGGCGTGAGGCCTTCGTGGCAGAATATGCCGCTCTGAAGGAGGAAGCCCAACAGACCGGAGCCAAGGTATTCTTTGCCGACGAGGCCCACTTCCGGGCGGACGCCGAGTTGCGTGGCAAGTGGGTTCTGAAAGGAAGGCCTGCCCTGGTTGACTCGAACAGCCCGCGCTACGGAGAGAAGGCCAGCTACTACTCGGCAGTGTGTTTGGAGACTGGCGAAGTGGAGTGGATGGAGCTGGAAGGGAACAGCAACAGCGAAACGTCGGCGGCCTTCCTGGAACAGTTGCGGGAGAGGCGCGGCGGGCGGCTGAATGTGATCTGGGACAACGCGCCGGCGCATCGAGGCGAGGCGGTGAGAGGACTGCTGAGAAAGGCGGGGCTGAACCTGCCATTGATAAATCTGCCGGGATACAGCCCGGACTTCAACGCTGACGAGGCCATCTGGGGCTGGGCGAGAGAGGAGGCCACCGGCAACCTGTGTCTGGGGACCAGGGCGGCGGTACAGGAGAGGGTCGGCAGCTTCCTGGCAGGGCTGGCCAACCGGCAAGAAGAGGTGAGACGGCGCTGCCGGACAGTGCTGCAATCAAGGGCCGAGGCACTCCAGCGAGATTCCCGGCCCGATTCCCGCCCTACTGGAAATGCACATCCCACCTTGGCTTTGGTTTAGTAACCCACAACACCGAGGATTTTCGCTGGATCTCTGGACTCGAACTGCTGGACCCTCTCACATACAACCCGTAAGGAGTTGAGACGATGCTGGATATGCTGATCAAGGGCGGACAGGTCATTACGCCGTCGGGCGTCGGTAACTGGGACGTGGGAGTGGAGGGCGAGCGCATCGTGGCCGTGGCCCTGCCCGGCGTACTGCCGGAGGAAGGGGTGGCAACAGTGATAGACGCCACCGGCAGAATCGTGGTGCCGGGCGGGGTGGAGGCCCACGCCCACGCCGCCGCAAACGTGCAGCCCGGCGCCCCCGAGACCGTGCCGGGCACCCCCAACGCCGGCCCGGCAGTTCACTCGCTGGGGGCGATCTGGGGCGGAACCACCACCGTGGTGGACTTCGCGCCTGTGCCCAGCGAAGGAGACCTGGCCGCGGGCATCCACAGCTTTATGAACGTGTGGCAAGGTAACGCCTACACCGACTACACCACGCACTGTATCTATCGGGAAGGCAACTCCCCCGACTCCATCGCCCGGTTTCACGAGCTGGTTGAGGCCGGATTTCCCAGCGTCAAGATTTTCACCACCAACATCCGCCCGCCAGGGGCTGAGGGAACCAGCCTGACTCCCGTTGGCAGGATTGACACCGGCCGACTGGGAGACCTGATGGAGCAGATGCACCGCCACGGCGGAGTGCTGGCCGTCCACGGGGAGGACGACGAGCTGGTGATGTACAACTACCTGCTGGCCCAGCAGCGCGGCCTGTGGGACTGGCACAATGTTCACCTCATTCATTCCAAGACCGTCGAAGACCTCGCCTTCCGCCATGTGGTTCGACTGGCGCAGCGCACCGGCGTCGGTATGTATTTCGTCCACGTCACGGCCAGCGACGGCAAGGACGTGATCGCCGAGGCTCGTGCCTCCGGTATGCCGGTCTACGGCGAGGTGCTGACCCTGGCACTCTCCTTCGAGGCGGAGCAGTACAAGGAATCCGACGGCATGAAGTACCACACATACCCTTCGCTGAAGTTCATTGAGGACCGGGACTCCCTGTGGAACGGCATAATGCAGGGCGACCTGTCTTTTACCGCCACGGACAGTAGCTTCACCACCTACCTGGACAAGATTGCCGGAACCAACGTGCGCGACATTCGTGGCGGCAACGTGGGCATCGAAATCCGCATGGGCGTCAACTACACCGAGGCGGTCGTCAAGAGGGGTATGTCGCTGGAGCGCTACGTGGACGTCACCTCCGCCAACGCCGCAAAGCTGCTGGGTATGTACCCGCGCAAGGGCTGCATTGCCGCAGGCAGCGATGCCGACTTCGCCATCATTGACCCGTCGTTCAAGAAGGCCCTGGAGCTATCCGACCTGCACGTGCGGGACTACAACCCGTGGGAGGGCTGGGACGTCGAGGGCTGGCCCACCACCGTCATCCTGCGCGGCAAGGTGATGGTGGATGGCGGACAACTGCATGGCGGCCCGGACGACGGCCGTCTCATTCTCCGCAAGGTGGAGCAGTCAGTGCTGAACCGGCCCGCGTTCTAGCTCCTCATTTCTGCCTCGTGTCTTGGGAATTGGAGGAAACCCGGGAAACTCGGGTTTCCTTCAAAGTTTCTTAAACATCGGCGGTTAAATTGTAATTCACAGCGGGGTGGCGCCGCCCGGCGAGTATGGAGTAGCAGAGAGCAGAGGCATGAGGAAAAGGTGGGTACTGATAGGCTTGGCCGTCGGGTTGCTGGCCGCGGCCATCACCGGAGGCGTGGCGCTGGCCTGGGGCGGTTCGGGCCACGGCTGGGGCTTGGGTCGAGGCGACCACGACGAACGGAAGGCGTCCGTGGCGGCAAAGGTGGCGGAGATTCTCGGCACCGATGAGCAGGAAACCGCGGACGCCATCGAGCAGGCCAACCGGGAAGTGCGCCAGGAGGCCCGGCTGGCCGCACTGGACGACCTCGCCGGACGGGTGGCGGAAACGCTGGGCACCGACGCCAATGAGACCGCAGACGCGATAGCGAAAGTTTCGGAGGAAATGTTCGACGAGGCGCTTGAGGCCAAGCTACAGGACGCTATCGATGATGGCCGTATCACCGAGGAGCAGGCCCAAGAGTACCGGGACAAAATCGAGTCGCGCAGTTGGTACGGTTTCGGCTACTGGTTTAAGGGCAGCAACTCCGAAGAGTTTGCCAACCGGGTGGGCGAGGAACTGGATGAGGAAGGCGACGACGTTGCCGAGGCCATCAAGCAGGCGCTGGAAGACATCCGCTCGGAAGCGCTGGAAGAGCGATTGCAGGAGGCTATTGACAGCGGAAAGATCACCGAGGAGCAGGCCGGGGAAATCCGCGAGAGGACGGAGTCGAGCAGCAGGACCGGGTTCGACAAGCGACGCCATCATGGGCGACACAGCGGGAAGGGTCTGTGGGGGCGCGGGCATCCCCGAGGTCGCGGCCACGGGGACAATCCCGCTGCCACTCCTGAACCTGCCGAGAATGGGGATTCTGCCTGACGCCCACGGGACCGGCGGCACAATGTTCCAGACCAGCGGGGGCAGGGCGGGCTGTCTGCCCGCCCGCGCCCCGTTTGCAGGAACCTTAGCCATTATCCGGCAGGACTGGCCATGAAGATAGACAACGGCTTACCGGAACAGACGGTGCTGGTCGTCGACGACGATGCCAACGTGGTGGAACTGACCCGGCTTTACCTGGAGCGCGATGGCTACCGCGTGGTCTCGGCCAGCGACGGCGCTCGCGGGCTGGCGTTGGCGAGAGAGGAACAGCCCAGCCTCGTGGTGCTGGACGTGATGCTGCCCAGTGTGAACGGTCTGGACGTTTGCCGGACGCTGCGGCAGGAATCGGCCGTGCCCATCATCATGCTGACGGCGCGGGTGGATGAGGACGACCGGCTGGCCGGTCTGGACCTGGGCGCCGACGATTATGTCACCAAGCCATTCAGTCCCCGCGAACTGGCAGCGCGGGTTCGGGCGGTGCTGCGCCGCGCCGCAAGAGATAACCCCGGGAACCAACCTGCGACGCTTTCCTGCGGGCCCGTCGAGCTTGACCAGCGGGCACAGCGGGTGACGGTTGGCGACAGTGAGATCAGGCTGACACCGACGGAGTTCCGGCTGCTGACCCTGCTGATGCGCCAGCCGGGCCGCACCTTCACGCGCGATGAAATCATAGACCGGGTGCTGGGCTATGACTTCGACGGGTTCGACCGCACTGTGGACGCCCACGTTTCCAGCCTGCGCCGCAAACTGGCCGCCGCGCCGGGAGGGAACGCCAAGCTCATCCAGACCGTGTACGGCAGCGGCTACCGGCTGAACCACATCCCCCGTCATTCCCGCGAAGGCGGGAATCCCTCTCCCTGTGGGAGAGGGTTGGGGTGAGGGCAATGCCCGATTTCCGCTCCGGCCTGTTTGCCAGCTTGCAGTTCCGGCTGGCCTTGGGATTTGTGCTGGCGCTGACTTTGGCCTTGGCGCTGATAGGCATTGCCGCCGGAGTGGTGGCCGACGAGCAGGCCAGGCGATTCGAGAGAGACCGGGACCAAGCGCAGGTGGCGCGGGTACGGCAGTTAGTCGCCGATTACTACGCCCGGCGACAGAACTGGGGAGAAGACCGGGTGGGCTTGCAGGCATTCCTGGAACGGGCAGGCCCGGTATCCGGCGCTCATATCCAGGTATACGACGCCCGTGGCGCTCTGATTGCAGACTCCCACGCTTATCTTCCCACCGCGCCCAGCGACAGGGAAGGAAAGGGGCGATCGAAACACAAGGGCAGCATACAGAAGTTCCCCGTATTCCAGGACGGCCAGCGAGTGGGCGCGTTCACCGTTTCCAACGCTGGCCTCCCGGCCCCGGATTCCGGGAATCCGGTGCTGGCCGATCCGCTGGCTTCCCGTATTCCCGAGGTGGTAAACCGCTCGCTCCTGTGGGCGGGAATCAGCGCGGCGGCCTTGGGCACCCTGCTGGTGTGGCTGCTCTCGCGCCGCACCCTGGCCCCGCTGCAAGCCCTGGGCGCAGCAGCCCGTCGGCTGGGCCGGGGCGACCTCTCGCAGCGGGCCGAGACCACCGGCCCCACCGAGATACGGGAACTAGCGCACAGCTTCAACGTCATGGCCGAGGGGCTGGAGGAAGCGGAACGCCAGCGCCGCAACCTGACCGCAGATGTGGCCCACGAACTACGCACTCCTCTGTCCAACATCCAAGGCTATCTTGAAGCCATCAGGGATGGTCTGGTTGAGCCCAGTCCCGAAGCCATAGACACCATCCACAGCCAGGCTCTTCACCTCTCGCGGCTGGTGGAAGACCTGCGACTGCTGGCCCAGGTGGAGGCCGGCGCATTGCAACTGCAACCGTCCCCGGTTCGGGTTGACGAACTGCTGCAATCATCGGTCGAGGCGGTACGCCCCCGCGCAGAGGGAAAGGAAGTGGACCTGACTCTCGAAGTTGAGCCTTCCCTGCCAACGGCTAACCTTGACGAGACACGTATCGCCCAAGTGGTGGGGAACCTGCTGGAAAACGCCATCACGCACACTCCGGAAGGGGGCAGAGTTAGCGTCTCGGCCCGCGTCCTTCGACAAGCTCAGGACGAGCGGGAGGCTGTGGAAGTAACCATAGCCGACACGGGTTCAGGCATTTCTTCGGAAGATTTGCCGCGGCTGTTCGACCGTTTCTACCGGGTCGACCCATCCCGCGACCGGAGCACAGGCGGAGCGGGCTTGGGGCTGACCATCGCCCGAAGGCTGGTGGAAGCCCACGGAGGCGCTATCGAAGTAGAGAGCGAATTGGGGCAGGGCAGCAGGTTTACGGTCCGCCTGCCGACTGCTCAGTAATTCCACCCTGGGGAAGAATTCTCACCGAAATGGGGTTGATTTGTAGGGCGGACACGGGATAGCATTTTCTCATGCAGTGGAAGATAAGTTGGCGCCTCGCCAAGACCGCGTTGCCGGTGGCATATACTAATCCGGCGATTCCCCTGTTTTCTCCGTTCATCGATAATTCGGGAGGCTTTGCCCGTCGTGGCTGAGCCGCCTACCATACGCCCATCCGGTACGGTTCCACGCCGGATGGGTCGTCTTTTTTCGTGGAACAACCTTCTTTGGCCTGACCTCCTCCGCCGTTGCGTCGCCGAAGCCATAGGCACTTGGCTGCTGGTATTGGTCAGCACCTCATCGTCCGCTGCGGCAGTGCTGGCCGGAGCGCACACCGGACTCTGGCAGGTTGCGGTATTGTCTGGACTAGGCGTTACACTCGCCATCTACCTTACCGCCGCCGTTTCCGGGGCCCACATCAACCCGGCGGTCAGCTTGGCCTTCGTCATATTCCGCCCCCGCGAATTCCCCTTCCGTCTGTTGCTGCCCTACTGGATTTCCCAGTTGTTGGGGGCGGTTCTGGCCGGACTTACTACCCTGTTGCTTTTCGGGTCTTTCTTGCAGCGGTTCGAGGCCCAGCACGGACTGGAGCGGGGCGAGCCGGGCAGCCAGCTATCCGCGATGGTGTTCGGCCAGTACTTCCCCGACCCCGGCGCCGTGGGAACCGGCCAAGCGGCTCTGAAGCTGGTGTCGCCCTTGGACGCCATGGCAGTGGAAGCCCTAGGAACCGGCATAATGGTGCTGGTGATTTTCGCCCTGATTGACCGCCGCAACAGCACCCTCACGGCGAAATACCTGGCCCCGGTGCTAATCGGCCTCACCGTCGCCCTGCTGATAAGCCTTTTCGCCCCCTTGACCCAAGGAGGGTGGAACCCGGCCCGCGATTTCGGCCCCCGGCTGGTGTCCTTCTTCGCAGGCTGGGGCGAGATGGCGATACCGGGGCCGTCGGGCGGTTTCTGGGCCTACATCGCCGGGCCTCTGGCCGGGGGGCCAGTGGGAGCGGCGGTGTACGAATTCCTGCTCCGTCCAACCATGCCGCCGGAGGAGGAGACAGAGCAGTGACCATCGAAGGCAATTGTGTCCCCCAGGCTGCAAGTTATGGAAAGCTGCAATTGCGGCTGTTGCGCCGTTTAGCTGCAACTTATACAATAACGTATCCTTCCGCCCAGCGCGCTATTATTTGCGTTGCCGCGGTTTAGGCTACGCGATAGACCCCTTTCTGGGCGTCGCGTGGACACAGATAATCAGCTAGAGGGAGCAAGCCCAATTATGGATGCCAACAGCATAAGAAACGTGGCCCTGCTGTCCCATTCCGGCGCTGGCAAGACATCGCTGTGCGAGGCGGCGCTTTTCGGCACCAAGGCGGTGACCCGTCAAGGCCGAATTGAGGACGGGAACACCGTCTCCGACTACGAGCCGGAGGAAATAAGGCGGGGCGGAAGCATCCAGACCACCCTCATTGCCATCACTGACGGCGGCTGCAAGATAAACTTCCTGGACACACCCGGCTACGACGACTTCCGGGGCGAAGTGGTCAGCGCGCTGCGGGTGGTTGAAGCCGCCGCCATCCTGGTGGACGCGACCTCAGGCGTCGACGTCGGCACAGAACGCGGCTGGACCATGTGCGAGGAGTCCGGACTGGCCCGGCTCATCGTCATCAACAAGTTGGACCGGGAAAACGCCGAGTTTGACCGGAACGTGGCCGACATACAGGCCACGTTTGGCCGCCAGTGCGTTCCCTTCCAGATTCCCATCGGTCAGGCCACCGACTTCAAGGGAGTAATCAGCGTGGTTGACCCCAACGCCGATGTTCCCCCGGAACTGGCCGACGAGGTGGAAGCGGCCCGCGAGCGCCTGATCGAGGCCGCAGCGGAGAGCGACGACGAACTGGCCGACCGGTATCTCAGCGGCGAGGAACTGACCGCCGAGGAGATTGAGTCGGCGCTGCGCGGAGCGGTGCTGCGGGGCGAGCTGGTGCCCATTCTGGCAACGGCTGCGACGGAAGGCACCGGCGTGCTGGAATTCCTGGCGATGACACGCTCCTACATGCCTTCGCCGGTGGACGGTGTTAAGCCCCCTCTCACCAAGGCCAATTCCAGCGACGAAGTATCTTTCGAGGCCGACCCGAACGCGCCGCTGGCCGCCCTGGTCTTCAAGACTACGGCCGACCCCTTTGTCGGCAAGCTATCCCTCTTCC
The DNA here is from genome assembly GCA_965204805.1 of Dehalococcoidia bacterium. GTDB lineage: Bacteria > Chloroflexota > Dehalococcoidia > Lucifugimonadales > UBA3495 > VXOI01. The sequence continues at coordinate 4,217,900 of OZ242013.1, read as the reverse complement.
GCGTTTACCAGGGCACCATCAGGAGCAACTCGGAAGTCTACGACGCCAACCAGGGACAGTCGGAGCGGGTTGGCCAGCTTTACCTGCCCAAGGGCAAGAACCAGGAAAATCTGAGCGAAGTCACCGCTGGCGACATCGGGGCGGTGGGCAAGTTGTCGTCCACCGTAACCGGCGACACCCTCTGCGTCCGTGATAACCAGGTAACCTTTGAGCCGATCCAGATGCCCGTGGGCTATTACCGGGTGGCGGTGTCCCCGGCTTCCAAGGCCGACTTGGACAAGATGTCTCTGGCCTTGGGACGCATCGTGGAAGAGGACCCCAGCCTTCAGATGTCGCGCAACGCCAGCACCAGCGAGACGCTGATTACCGGCTTGGGCGACGCCCAGATAGACGTCGCCATAGACAAGATCAAGCGCAAGTTCGGCGCCGAGTTGCGGGTCAGGCTGCCCCGCGTTCCATACAAGGAGACCATCACCCGAACCACGCAGACCGAGTACCGGCACAAGAAGCAGTCGGGCGGGCATGGTCAGTTCGGGCACGTCCTGCTGCGGCTGGAGCCGATGGACCGAGACCAGGGCTTCGAGTTCGGCAATGAAGTCGTAGGCGGAAGGGTTCCCAGGGAATACATCCCGTCGGTGGAGAAGGGTGTGGTCAAGGCGATGGACGAAGGTTCGCTGGCCGGCTACCCCATCGTTGACCTGAAGGCGGTGCTGTACGACGGCAGCTTCCACAGTGTCGACTCGTCCGGTATGTCCTTCGAGATCGCCAGCATCCAGGCCCTGAAGAAGGGCGTCAGCGAGGCCAGCCCCATCCTTCTGGAGCCTGTCATGCGCCTGTCGGTGACGGTGCCGGACGCCTACACCGGCGACGTGATGAGCGACCTGAACGGGAAGCGAGGCCGCATCCTGGGGATGAATCCGGAGGACCGGGTAACGGTGATTGACGCCGAGGTGCCGCAGTCTGAGTTGTTGCGCTATGCCCAGGACCTGCGATCTCTATCTCAGGGCCGCGGCTCCTACTCCATGGAGTACGACCACTACGAGCCGGTACCCCAGAATCTGGAAGCGAAAGTCATCGAGGAAGCGAAACGCCTACGGGAAGAGGACGACTAGGCCCCACCCACAGCCCAACGGCGAATACGAAAGGCCCCGACCATCATCGGGGCCTTCATCTTTTCCCGCAGCCTTGAGTAGTCAGAAGGCCCAGGTCGGCTGGTATTCGCCGAACACCTCGCGGAACACGTCCATCATTTCGCCCAGCGTGGCGTAGGACTTCACCGCCTCAATCAGCGGGGGCATCAGGTTCTCGTTGCCGCAGGCGGCGGCTTCGAGGGCGCGCAGCTTCTCGGCCACGTCGCGGTTGTCGCGGGTGCGCCGCACTTCGTTGATGCCTTTGATTTGCAGGCGCTCGCCCTCGCGGTCCACGCGGAGCAGCGGGATGTCCACTTCCTCGCCGGTGTTGTATTCGTTGACGCCGACGGTGATGCGCTCCCTGCGGTCTTCCTCCATCTGGTAGATATAGGCGGCGTCGGCAATTTCCCGTTGCAGGAAGCCGGTCTCCAGCGCCGGAATGACTCCGCCCACGTCCTCGATGCGGCGGAAGTAGTCGTAGCTGCCGGACTCCAACTGATCGGTCATCACTTCCAGGAAGTAGCTGCCACCGAGGGGATCCACAGTGTCGGTGACGCCCGTTTCGTGGGCGATTATCTGCTGGGTGCGGAGGGCTTGGAGAGCCGCTTCCTCCGAGGGCAGCGCCCAGGCCTCGTCCTTGCTGTTGGTGTGGAGAGACTGACATCCGCCCAGTACAGCGGCCAAGGCCTGGAGCGACACACGGACGACATTGTTGTCCGGCTGCTGCGCCGTAAGCGACTGGCCGGAGGTCTGGGCGTGGAAGCGCAGCTTGTGCGACCGGCTGTCGGTTGCGCCGAAGGTGTCGCGCATTTCCTGGGCCCAGATGCGGCGGGCGGCGCGGAACTTTCCGATCTCCTCGAAGAAGTTGTTATGCACGTTGAAGAAGAAGCTGAGCCGGGGCGCGAACTCGTCCACGTCCAGCCCGCGCTCCTGGGCGTGTCGGACGTACTCGAAACCGTCGGCCAGGGTGAAGGCCAGTTCTTGAACGGCGTTGGAGCCGGCCTCCCGGATGTGGTAGCCGCTGATACTGATGGGGTTCCAGCGCGGCACGCGCTTGGCAGCGAACTCCACGGTGTCGGTCACCAGCCGCATGGACGGCTGGGGCGGGAATATGTACTCGTTCTGCGCGATGTACTCTTTCAGGATGTCGTTCTGGATGGTGCCGCCTACCTTGTCCAGCGGCGCCCCTTGCTTCTCGGCCACGGCCAGGTACATGGCCCAGATGATAGCGGCGGGGGCGTTGATGGTCATGGATGTGGTGATACTATCCAGCCGGATACCGTCGAAGAGCGTTTCCATATCGGCCAGCGACGAAACAGCCACGCCACAGGTGCCGAACTCTCCGAAGGCGCGGGGGTCGTCGGTGTCGTAGCCGTAGAGGGTGGGCATATCGAAGGCCACCGAGAGGCCGGTCTGCCCCTGCTCCAGCAGGAACTTGAAGCGCTCGTTGGTTTCCTGCGGCCGCCCGAACCCGGCGAACATACGGAAAGTCCACAGCCGCCCCCGGTAGCCTGTATCGTGAATGCCGCGCAGGTAGGGAAACTCCCCCGGCAGGCTCACCGACTCCATGTAGTCCTCGCGGGCGGTGTCGGCGGCGGTGTAAAGCTGCTCCACCGGCAGTTGCGAGGGGGTGCGGAACTCACGGCGGCGCTGGGCCGCCGGGTCCTGCCGCTCCCGCCAACTGGCGGTGCGCTCGTTCAGCTTTTGCAGTTCGTGGTCGAAAGTCAAAGAGGATACCTCCGTAGCATCCGAAGTCGCGGAGTGATTGTGTGAATCAGGATTTCCAGGATGGAAGGATTAACAGGATGAAGGGCTGTACCGGCAAGTCTAGTCAGCGGCGGGGCGGAGTGTCAACGCGGGCGAAAGCGCAGACGGATTTTTCCGCCTTCTATTATAATAGCGGTATGGAGCAACCTGCTTTCGTTATCTACTTGTCGGCGGGAGCGTATATCGGCATCATGCTCGCCGTCTTGGGGTGGCTCAATTGCTGTCCAGCTACTTTGACCTCAAGGCTCGCCGTTTGGAACGCCAGGAAAACGAAGCCAATGCGGAACGCCGGCACCAAGAAACCCTGGCCGCAGAGGCTCGCCGTGAAGAGCGGCAGGAAGAGCGCCGCCGTCAAGACGCAGAAGCGGCTGAGCGCCGCCACCACGAACTATTGACCCTGCTAATCACCGCTCTCAGCAACGGCAGCAATCAGGGCAACGGGCAGTCCGAACTAACCCGCACACTCCAGCAGACCATAGAAGACCTGCGGGCTGAGAACGAAAGGCTCCGCCAGCAGAACGGGAACGGAGATTCCTCGCAATCGTCCTGATGCCTCGCCTATTCCAGAGCGGGAAGGTGAGGCTCTGCTAGACAATGATGCGGACGAAGCGACGGCGGCCAGCCCGCAGCACATCCCCGGCGCTTACGGTCACGTCAGCGCGGTCGTCGTCCAGGCGGGTAGAGCCGCCTGTCAAAGGTATCAGTTCGACCGCTCCCTGAGACAACAGCCGTCGGGCTTCGGTGTTGCTGGCGGCCAGCCCAGCGGCCACTAGCAGGCGGTCGGCGCGGATGGCCGAGGTCTCACCTTCACCCAAACCTTCTCCCTCGAGGGAGAGGGAATGTAGGGCAGACAGCGACACTTCCGGCATGTCATCGGGCAGGCTACGGCCCTGCACCACGCGCTCGAAGTGGGCCTGCGCGGCGTTGGCGGCATTAGCGTCGTGGAACTGGTTGGTGATGTCCCAAGCCAGCCGCTTCTTGTGTTCCATGGGGTTTATTGATGGTTCGACAAGCTCACCACCAACGGAACGCGGAGTTAGGTCGCGCTCCAAATCTGCAAGGGCGGTGGAGGGCAGGTCGGTCAGGAGTTCGTAGTAGGGGACAATCATGTTGTCGGCGATGGACATCACCTTGCCGTACATATCCACCGGAGCCTCGTCAACGGCGATGTAGTTGTCGAGGCTCTTGCTCATCTTCTGCACGCCGTCGGTGCCGGGGAGAATGGGCATCAGGAAGCACTGTTGCGGGGTCTGCCCCATCGACCTTTGCAACTCTCTCCCTATTCCCAGGTTAAACAACTGGTCGGTGCCGCCAAATTCAACGTCGGCCTTGATTTTTACCGAATCGTAGGCTTGCAATAATGGATAGAGCAACTCAGTCAAGGCGATTGGTTGTCCTTCTGCCATTCGTTTGGCGTAATCGTCCCGTTGCAAGAATTGGGCTACAGTGAAGCGCCCGGTCAGGCCGATGACGTCGGCCAGGGTGAACTTGCCGAACCACTCGCTTTGCTCAACCACCTGCGTCCTGTCCCTGTCCACGACCTTGAAGAACTGGCGCAGATAGGATTGGGCGTTTTCCATTACTTCTGCATGGCTAAGCACCGGACGGGTGGTTGACCGGCCGCTGGGGTCTCCAATCTGCGCCGTCCAGTCACCCACGATGAGGATGACTTGGTGTCCCAAATCCTGCAACTGGCGCAGCTTGCGGAGGCCGACGACGTGGCCTAGGTGGATGTCGGGGCGGCTGGGGTCGAAACCCATCTTGAGACGCAGAGGACGGCCCGACTCCAGCAAGCGGATGAACTCTTCCCGGGAAATGATGCGGTCAACGCCACGATTGACGATAGTCTCCAGCATTTCGGGGCTGAGCAATTGGCAACCCCCTATTCTGTCCGTTTCAGCACGGCGCGAGAGTCGTCTACGTCCTGTCCTATCCGGGCGATAAGGGTGTCAATGTCAGCGAAGGTCTCCTGATTTCGCACCTTCTCGACGAACTCGACGGTCATCTGCTGGCCGTAGAGGTCGCCGCTGAAGTCCATAACGTAGACTTCTACCAGCCTTTGGGTCAGGCCGAAGGTGGGGCGGACACCGATGGAAGTGGCCGAAAGGTGGGGCTTGCCCCCAAAGTGGGCCCATGTCGCATAGATGCCGTCGCCGGGCCAGAGAAGGCCCGGGTAGACGTCGATGTTCGCGGTGGGAAACCCCAGAGTGCGCCCGCGCTGGTCGCCGACGACCACGGTTCCGCTGAGGGAGTGATTCCGGCCCAAAAGGCGAGCGCCGCGTGAAACATCCCCGGCTACGAGAGCTTCACGTACCACTCGGCTCTTGACTGGCTGGCCGTTAATCTCGAGAGGTGTTACGGAGCGTACCCAGAACCCCAGCCGCTCCCCCTCGGATTGCATAAAGTTCAAGTCGCCTTCGCGTCCCTGTCCCAAGGCTGAATCGGGGCCCAGCACCAACCCTTTCATTCGCATGGAACCGCACAGCAGTTCAGCGAAACGGCGGGCGGAAACTTGCGAAAGCTCCTCAGTGAATTCCATGGGCACAACCAAGTCTACGCCTGCTTGCCGGAGCAGGTAAACCTTGTGCTCGGGTGTGGTAAGGTAGCTGGGAAACGTGCCCGGGCGGAAGACGGTCACCGGGCGGTTGGAGAAGGTGAGGACGGCAGGGATACAGCTTGGAGAGGCCCAGTCAATGAGGTGGTCGAGCAGGTGCCGGTGGCCCAGATGCACGCCATCAAACACGCCGACGGTCAGCACCGTGTCCCTATCTGGCGTGTAGCCGGCCAAGCGCTGGCTGAAGGTCATCGGTTTTGTGTTCCCCTACTCGTCCCGGAATACGGTTCGTCCGCTACTATGTATATTCCGTGGCGCGGATGTTAGCACAGCACTCCCGGAGCGTCAACTTGAAATAGCGGCGGAGCACGCTCAAGACTTGTCCAAAGTCTTAAAATTGGACTAAATTGACAGCCTGATTTCGGGCAGCAAGGAAATTCGGCTTGTATAATTTCGGTTTGTACGAACCATGCGCGTAGGCGGCGGGGAGGCTCGGGGACGGCGGCTCAAAGGCGCGGTGGTTCCGGGAGTTCGCCCCACCACCGAACGAGTACGGTCGGCGATTTTCAACATCCTGGCGGTCGAGCAGTACCAGGACGGCCGTGTTCTCGACCTGTTTGCAGGTACCGGCAGTCTGGGTATCGAGGCCCTCAGCAGGGGCGCCGCGTGGGCCGACTTCGTGGAGCGCGACCGAAGACAGTGCGCTGTCATCCGGGATAATCTGGCCACGGCCGGGTTCAACGGAAAAGCCACGGTGCGTCAGGGAGATGCAATTCGCTCCCTGAACTCGCTGCACGGCGGGTACAGCCTGGTGTTGCTGGATCCGCCGTACCGGACGGGAGCGTTCCATCCGGTTATGGAAGCCATCGCGGTTCTGCCGGGCTTGGTGGCCCCGGACGGGATAATAGTCGCCGGTCACTCTCGCCAAACGGAACTTCGATCGGCCTATGGCGCCCTGAGGCGGATCATGCTTAGACAGTATGGAGACAACGTGGTCGAGTTCTACGCTAACGAGCCGAAGGGAGCCGGGACCACATGGTAGTTGCGCTATATCCGGGCAGTTTCGACCCGGTAACCGTGGGCCATGTGGACATTGCGACTCGCGCCTCGGCACTGTTCGAGGAGGTAGTGGTCAGCGTCTATGACACGCCGTCCAAGAGCCTCCTTTTCACCACCAACGAGCGGGTGGAACTGCTCGAGAGAGCCTGCGGGCACTTGCCCAACGTGCGAGTGGTCAAATACTCCGGGCTCACTATCAGGTTCGCCCGGGAAATCGGAGCAGGGGTCATCGTGCGGGGCCTGCGAAGCGGGGTTGATTTTGAGTACGAGTTCGAGATGGCCTTTATGAACCGCAAGCTGGAGCCTGAGGTGGACCTGGTCTGCTTTATGACCTCACAGGACTATATGTTCGTGAGTTCCAGTCTATTGAAGGAGGTTGCCAAGCTCGGCGGAGACATCAGGGAGATGGTTCCTCCCAACGTGGCAGATGCCTTATACGCGAAATTTGGAAATCCGGTCGAAGAAGGGTCGTGACCGGGAGAGGGGGCTATCATAGATATTATAAATGTCATCGACAAGTTGGAGACTCTCATCGACACCAGCAAGGCAGCCCGCGCCGGCGGCCACATCCTGGTTGATCGTACCAAGGCCATGGAACTGCTGGACCAGCTGCGGCTGGCGGTTCCCAAGGAAGTCCGCGCTGCCGAGGAAGTGCTGGCCCAGAAAGACCACATACTGAACCTGGCTCAGACCGAGGCCCGCCGCACCAAGGCTACGGCGGAAGACGATTACCGCGAGCGGCTCAACAAGCACGAACTGACGCTCCAGGCCGAGCAGCGGGCCATGACCATGCTGCGCGATGCCGAGGAGCGCGCCCGCCGTATGGTGGAGCAGGCGGAAACCCAGGCCCAGGCCTGCCGCACGGAGGCCGACGCTTACGCCCTGCGCAGCCTGCGAACGCTGGAGCAGGAAGTGAGCAACATCAACTCTGTGGTGCGCCGGGGCATTGACGTGCTGTCCGGCCCGGCCTCGGCCAACCTTTCCGCGCACTACTTCGACGACGCCGAACTCGTCCGTTAACTCAATTTCTCTCCAGCCCTGCTTCCTGGTCAGCAACGCTGAGGTGCAGGATTGGCGAATGGAAACTGCGGGGCAACCGCCACGGTTGCCCCTTCTTCGTCTTCGGAGCAGGGGGGCAGGTTATCGTAGTCCCCAGGCATTGGGTTGACATGCAATTTATGTCAGGAATAGAATTTTCAATTATTTCGGGCTTGTTCGGAGGCATCGCAAATGAAGCAGATGACTGTTGATAGCATCCGGGTGAGTCCGATGAACTACCAGCGGGTCGTAATCCTGCGCGAGAACGACTCCGACCGTTACCTGCCCATCTGGATCGGCCCTGCCGAGGCCGACGCCATTGCGGTCAAGCTCCAGGACCTGAGCGTGCCGCGTCCGTTGACCCACGACCTGTTGCGTGAAGTCATTGACAAGCTGGGAGGCTCCATCAGGCATATACTGGTCAACGACCTGCAGAACGACACCTTCTTCGCCACCATCACAATCGAGGTTAACGGCGCGCAGGAAGACATTGACTGCCGCCCCAGCGACGCGGTGGCACTGGCGGTGCGGGCCCAGGTCCCCATATTTGCCAACGAGTCCGTCCTCGACAAAGCCGGCATACAGTTGGACAAGGAAGGAAACAGGCTCGCCCCGCCACAGCCGGAGCAGGCTGTGTCCTCGGGGGAACAGCGCACCGAAGTCAGGGAAGAGGAGCTGGAAGGCATGTCGGCCTTCACCGACTTCATAGATTCCCTCGACCTGGAAGACTTCGACAATAAATGAGCGTGCCAGAGGACAGCGCCAATGCTGAAATTTCGGCTCCGGCGGTATTTCGCCGGGGCCGCTTTGACGTAGAGACGATTGCAGAACTCCCGTCATTCCTGCGAAGGCAGGAATCCAGAGGAAGCAAGCAGCAATGGATAGGTTTGCATTTCAGCGATTTCACCCTCACCCCAACCCTCTCCCTCGAGGGAGAGGGAGTTTTGCAATCGTGTCGACGTAATCCGTAGATTGACTAAAGCCATATCCGGTGATAAAATTCCGCCGTTTGAGTTAAGAGCATTCCGGCCAGGGCGGTATTATGGACCGTCGGCTCGTCGCCCTGCGACTCCTCGGGCTGGGCTGGTATGTGGCCATCTGCATAGTGGTGGGCGTGGTGGCCGGAATTTTCCTGGACAGCCGTTTCGGGACCAAGCCGATCTTCACCCTGCTGGGCGTCCTCGTGGGAACCGTCGCTGCATTCTACGGACTCTACAAGATGGTGAGCCCCTTGCTTAATCCCGGCTCGACAACCCGGAAAGCCCCCCACCTTAACCCTCCCCCTGAAGGGGAGGGAACAGCTAATGGAGAACAGAACTCGTGAGCCGGGGCGTCCTTCTATTCGGCCTTCTGGTCATAATAGCCTTGGCCGTTGCCGGGCTTATTACCGGAGCTATCGGGGCCGGCTTCGTCCAGAGCGAAGAGGATAAGCAAGCAGGCAAGACTGCGGAAGGGCCATTTATTCCCAAACCCGCGGTTCACCTTCCCCCACAGGTAGTGGCCCCAAGCGGCCCCTACGACCACTATGTCGAGTATCTCCACGTCGAGCACTATGAACGTGAACACGGCATAGAAAAGCTGGACGAGCACGAGAAAGAGGTGTTTGAGGAAGGCCCCTACAAGGGCACCAACTTCATCATCACCAACACTCTCCTGTCATCCTGGATTGCCAGCATAGCCCTGATCGCCATCTTCGTCATCGGCGCCCGAAGGGCCCAGTTGGTGCCGGGGCGATTCCAGAACTTCTGCGAGATAGTCATCGAGGCCCTGCTGCGCTTCGTTGAAGGCACTGTCGGCCCCGGCCGCTCACGGTTGCTGTTCCCCATCATCGCGACCATATTCCTTTTCGTTCTTATCAACGCCTGGATCGGTCTGCTGCCCATCTACCCGGCCTTGGGAACCTTGGTGGACGGCAAGATCGAAGTCCACCTGCTGCGACCGGCGGGGACCGACATAAATATGCCGCTGGCGCTGGCGCTGGTGTCCTTCGTCTTTGTCGAATTCCTCGGAATCAAGATGCTGGGAATCGGCTACTTCGGCAAGTTCGTCCGGGTGGCCAGCCTGTCGCGTGGTGTTAGCGCCCTGTTCCGGTTCAGGATGCTGGACGCCTTCCAGGGGCTGCTGGACTTCTTCTTCGTAGGGCCTCTGGAAGCCTTCAGCGAATTCGTGAGGCTGGTGAGTTTCACCTTCCGTCTCTTTGGCAACATGACGGCGGGCGAAATCCTGGTGCTTATCTCCGCCTTCCTGGTGCCGTTCATCGCCACCGTGGGCGTATACGGGCTGGAATTGCTGGTGGGTCTCATTCAGGGCCTGATCTTCGCCGGTCTGACCCTGGTGTTCGCCGCCATCGCCATGACGGCCCACGAACACGAAGGACACGATGAACATCATTAGAGAGAGTCTATTTTCCAAGCTCTGTTTGTCCTGAGCCTGTCGAAGGATAAACGGATGGAACCGACCGGTCCGCGCCCGGAATAGGCCCTTCGACAAGCTCAGGGCCAGCGGAACAAGCTGGAGGTCAAAATGGAAATTCTGGTATTCGGCATGGTGATCGCCACGGTAGGAATCGCCGCCGCGGCATTGGGCGGGATTTTCGCCATATACGCGTCTCGCCAGGACTAGGTACAGTCGGCAACTATATTTCGGACTGGCACACCCAAGGAGGGAAGATGGAAATCCTTTCGGCACTGATGAGTCTACCGCTGGCCCAAATTGAGGCCGACGCCGCCAAGCTGCTGGGCGCCGGCATTGCCATCGGCCTGGGCCTGATTGGCCCCGGCATCGGCATCGGCATCCTGGGCGCCGCCGCCATGAGCGCCATCGGGCGCAACCCGGAGGCCACCGGCAACATCCAGACCAACATGATTCTCGGCATCGCGTTCGCCGAGGCTCTGGGCATTTACGCCCTGGTGGCCGCGATTATGATTGGCTTCATCTTCTAGCGCGGCAAAAGAGGACGAAATGTTTGAGACATTGGGAATCCATGTCCCAAGCCTGCTCATCTACCTCGTCAACTTCCTGCTGGTCCTGGGGATCCTGTTCGCTTTCGCCTACAGGCCCATCCTCCGCCTGATGGACCAGCGGGCCGACCGGATCCGGGAAAGCCTGGAGGCCTCGGAGCGCGCTCGCGAAGAGGCCGCCGCCTCCCAGGCCAATGTTGAGGAGCAGTTGGTGGAAGCCCGCCGGGAGGGCCAGCGCATCGTGGAGCAGGCCAGGGAATCGGCGGAACGATTCCGCGCCGAGGAGATGGAACGAGCCCGCAACGAGGCGGAGAACTTCGTGGAACGGGCCCGGGCCGACATCCAGCGCGAGCGTGACGTGGTCATCGAGGAAGTCCGGGCCAGCTTCGGCGACTTGGCCATCACCGCCGCCGAGCGGGTGGTGCGCCGCTCCCTGGATCGGCAGGCCCACGAAGACCTGATAACCCAAGTGCTGGAAGAAGGCGAAAGCCTGCGAAGGAATTAGCGGCCAATGCCAGGACAGGTATCGGGCAGACGGTACGGACAAGCAATTTTCGAGTTGGCGCAAGAGCAGGACGAGACCGGTCAGTGGGGGCAAGACGTTGCCTTGGTGGCGGAAGCCTTCAACGACCCGGATTTCAACGCCCTGCTCAAGCACGCCGGCGTTTCCGCCGAAGACAAGCGCAGCGCCGTGGACACCGTGCTGGGCGGCGTGAACCCCATGGTGCGGAACATGGTCAACCTGCTGGTAGCCCGGGGGCTGGTGGACGCCATCCCCGAAGCCTGCGATGAATACGCCGAACTGCTGGACCGGCAGGAAGGCCGCCAGCGGGTCGAGGTGACCACCGCAGTGGCGCTGACCGACGACGAACTACGGCGCATCACCGATTTCATCTCCGGCCTCATCCGGCAGGAGGTGGTGGTGACGGCGCGGGTGGACGAGGAAGTCCTGGGCGGCCTGGTCATCCAGATTGGTGACCGCCTGCTGGACGGCAGCGCCCGGGCCCGGCTGGACGGACTGCGGGAACGTCTGTCTGCCAGTTCTCGCTGAATCCCGCCTGTATCCGCGCCAATGCTATAATCGGGGCCAGACCCCGGCGATTTTTGTACTTTCCAGTCAGCCTTAATTAGTACGGCAATAGGAGCCCGCCATGGCGACAACCAGGGGACAGGACATAGTTTCGCTGATAAAGCGCCAGATCGAGGAGTTCGGCGGCGACCTGACCCTGGTGGACGTTGGCACCGTGGTCCAGGTGGGCGACGGCATTGCCAGCATCCAGGGCCTCCAGGGTGTGCGCTCCAACGAGCTGCTGGACTTCGGCAATGACATCCTGGGGCTGGCCCTGAATCTGGAGGCCGACCTGGTCGGCGCGGCCATCCTGGGCGACCCCAACGCCGTCAAGGAAGGCGACCGGGTGCGCTCCACCGGCCGCATCATCGAGGTGCCAGTGGGGGAAGGGCTTATGGGCCGCGTGGTTGACCCCTTGGGCCGCCCGCTGGACGGCAAAGGCGCGGTCAACACCAGCGGCACCCGCTCCGCCGAGACCGTGGCCCCCAACGTGGTGGTGCGTCAGTCGGTGGATACGCCGGTGCAGACCGGCATCAAGGCCATAGACTCCATGATCCCCATAGGCCGCGGCCAGCGGGAGCTGATAATCGGCGACCGCTCCACCGGCAAGACCGCCATTGCCGTGGACGCCATCATCAACCAGAAGGGCGGCGACCTCATCTGCATCTACGTCGCCATCGGCCAGAAGCAGGGCAAGGTGGCGCAAGTCGTGAGTTCGCTGGAAGAAGCCGACGCCATGAGCCACACCATCGTGGTCACCGCCGGCGCGTCGGACTCCGCCCCGCTGCAATACCTAGCCCCCTACGCCGGCTGCGCCATGGCCGAGCAGTTCATGGACGAAGGCAAGGACGTGCTGATTGTCTATGACGACCTAACGAAGCACGCCTGGGCCTACCGGCAGATGTCGCTGCTGCTGCGCCGCCCCGCCGGGCGCGAAGCCTACCCCGGCGACGTGTTCTACCTGCACAGCCGCCTGCTGGAACGGTCGGCGCGGCTGGACCAGGAACACGGCGGCGGCTCCATCACCGCCCTGCCCATCATCGAGACCCAGGCCGGCGACGTGTCGGCCTACATTCCCACCAACGTCATCTCCATCACCGACGGGCAAATATACCTGGAACCGGAACTGTTCAACGCCGGCATCCGCCCGGCGGTGAACGTGGGCCTCTCGGTGTCCCGCGTGGGCGGCGCAGCCCAGACGCGGGCCATCCGCAGGGTGGCTGGCCGTCTGCGCCTGGACCTGGCGCAGTACCGCGAGCTGGCGACCTTCGCCCAGTTCGGCACCGCCGACCTGGACGCCGCCACCCGGGCCCAACTGGCGCGGGGCCAGCTTGCCACTGAGGTTCTGAAACAGCCGCAATACGCGCCGCTGTCCCTGGACCAGGAAGTGGTAATCCTCTTTGCCGTCAACTCCGGCGCTATGGAAGACGTGCCGCTGGAGCGCACCGCCGAGTTCGAGCAGGGCCTGCTCCGCCACATCTCCGGCAGCCACCCGGACATCCTGGAAAGCATCACGGAAACCCGGGACATCACAGACGAGACCGAGGCCAAGCTGAACGACGCCATCGCGGCCTACAAGTCCACCTTCGGGGCGTAGAAAACGCCCTCACCCTAACCCTCTCCCAGAGGGAGAGGGGATTAGAAGGGAAAGGCGGAGGAAATGCCCAGCGTAAGAGACATACGCCGCCGCATCCGCAGCGTGGAGAACACCGGCAAGGTGACCAACGCCATGTCGCTGATTGCCGCGTCCAAGATGCGCCGCGCCCAGAACGCCGTGCTACAGGGTCGGCCCTACGCCGAGAAGATTCTGGACGTCATCGCTCACCTGGCCGCCCAGCCCGCCGACGACATTTCCGCCACACAGCCTTTGTTGCAAGTGCGGCCGGTGTCTAACATCGCGGTGCTGGTCATAAGCCCCGACCGGGGGCTGTGCGGAGGGATGCACGCCAACCTGAATCGTCGCGTGGGACAGTTCATCCTGGACCAGGAAGCGCCAGTGCAGGCCATCGCCGTGGGCCGCAAGGGCCGCGATTTCATGGTGCGCTCCGGCAGCGACCTCCGGGCCGTATTCACCGACTTGGGCGAGACCCCCACGCTGCTGGACACCGTCGCCATATCGCAACTCTTGGTAGACGCCTACTCGGAAGAACAGGCCGATGAAGTCTACGTGGCCTATACCCGCTTCAACTCCACCCTGTCCCAGACACCGGTGGTGGAGCGGCTGCTCCCCATAACGCCCTCGGAGCTTACCGGAGCGGAGCGCGTCGGCTACATCTACGAGCCGGACAACCTGACGGTGCTCCGCAACCTGCTACCCCGCTTCGTGGAGATGGAGGTCTACCACGCCCTGCTGGAGTCCATCGCCAGCGAGCAGTCGGCCCGCATGGTCGCCATGCGCAACGCCACCGACAACGCCAAGCAGCTCGGAGAAGACCTCACCCTGGTGATGAACAAGCTGCGCCAGGAAAGCATCACCAACGAACTGCTGGACCTCATCGGCGGCATGGCGGTGCTGGAGGGATAGAGCTATTGGCATGATCTACAAGGAATACAATGTAACCGGCGCCCGCGGGAGCGATACGGTCCAGGTGCTGTACGATACCGGGTCAAGCTCTTCATTCATCCGTCGAGACATTGCCGAAAAGTTGGGCAACGTAGTCCGTACCCTGCGGCCAACGACGTTCACCATGGCCGATGGACAGGTGAACCTTACCGTAGATCAAGATGTAGAGTTGTACATCGACGTGGATGGGGACGCGCTTAGATACCATTTCTTCGTCACCGACAATTTGGCGGAAGAGCTTGTCGTCGGGGCAGACATGATGCAAAGATTCAAGATTACCCTTGATATGGATAACGAGGTGGTGAGTATTGATCCCCGCGCCCTGTACCTGCGGGCATAGTTCCTGCCCTATCACTCATCCCGGTTTCAGGAGAATAGTATGGCTACCGGCAGAATCGTACAGGTAATCGGAACCGTTGTTGATATCGAGTTTCCTGCCGACGAGTTGCCCAACCTCTTCGATGCCGTAGAGGTGGACAACAACGGCGAGCGGCTGGTGCTGGAAGTGCAGCAGCACATCGGCAATAACTGGGTGCGCTGCCTGGCCCTGGGAGCCACCGACGGGCTGGCCCGCGGTGTCGAGGCCAACGACACCGGTCAGCGCGTGTCGGTTCCGGTGGGCCCGGAGACGCTGGGGCGCCTGTTCGACGTGACCGGCACGCCCCTTGACAACCTGGGCCCGGTGGAGACGGCCCAGCATTGGCCCATCCACCGCGAGCCGCCCACCTTCGACGACCAAAGCCCCAGCATCGAGATTCTGGAGACCGGAATCAAGGTGTTCGACCTCATAACTCCCTTTATGAAGGGAGGCAAGATTGGGGCCTATGGCGGCGCCGGCGTGGGCAAGACCGTGATCATCCAGGAACTCATACGCAACATCGGCGCGGTTCACCAGGGCGTGTCCGTGTTCGCCGGGGTGGGCGAGCGCTCCCGCGAGGGCAACGACCTCTGGCACGAAATGCAGGACTCCGGCGTGCTTTCCAGCACCGTGCTGGTCTTCGGCCAGATGAACGAGTCGCCCGGCGTCCGCGCCCGCATCGGCCTGACCGGCCTGACCATGAGCGAGTATTTCCGCGACGAGCAGAACCAGGACGTGCTGCTCTTCGTGGACAACATCTACCGCTACATCCTGGCTGGCATGGAAGTGTCGGCGTTGCTGGGCCGGATGCCCTCCGCAGTGGGCTACCAGCCCACCCTCGGCACCGAGATGGGCGCGCTCCAGGAGCGTATCACTTCCACCCGGGGCGGCTCCATCACGTCGTTTCAAGCCATCTACGTACCTGCCGACGACTACACCGACCCCGGCATCGTCACCACCTTCGGCCACTTGGACGGCGTGGTGTCGCTGGAGCGGTCGCTTGCGGCGCAGGCGCTGTACCCGGCGGTGGACCCGCTGGCCAGCTACTCCCGAATCCTGGAGCCGCGCATCGTGGGCGAGGAACACTACGCTCTGGCCCGGGGTGTGCAGCAGGTGCTACAACGCTACCGGGAGTTGCAGGACATCATCGCCATTCTCGGCATTGAAGAGTTGTCCGATGAAGACAAGCTGACGGTGTTCCGCGCCCGCAAGATTCAGCGGTTCCTGACCCAGCCCTTCTTCGTCGCCGAAACCTTCACCAGCCAGCCGGGCAAGTACGTTCCTCTGCGGGAAACCGTCCGCGGCTTCTCGGAAATCCTGGAAGGCAAGCACGACGACCTGCCCGAGCAGGCTTTCTACATGGTAGGCACCATTGACGAGGCCATCGAAAAAGCCGAGGGAATCCGCGCGCAGGGGTAGACCGCCATGCCGATGATCTTGGAAATCACCACTGCCGAGCGGCAGGTCTACGGCGAAGAGGTGGACATGCTCATTGCCCCGGGCATTGACGGGCAGTTGGGCATCCTGCCCCGGCACGCCCCGCTGATGACCATGCTGCAACCTGGGGAGCTGACCATCCGCAAGGGCGGAACGGACAGCTACTTCACAGTAACCGGCGGGTTCATGGAAGTGCTGGGCGACCGGGTCATCATACTGGCGGACGCCTGCGAGCATTCCGACGAAATCAACGAAGAGCGGGCGCAGGAAGCCATGCGCCGCGCCCAGGAACGAATCGCCAACCGCCAGACCGACGCCGATATGCAGCGCGCGTTGGCCTCGCTGCGCCGGGCGCAGGTACGGCTAGAAACCGTGCGCCGGCGCCGCGCCCGGGGCAGCGGACAGTTGCCGCCCTCCGTAAGCAGTTCGTCTGGTTAGGCGAGCTTCACAAAGACAGCCGACCCGGTGCGCATGGCTTGCAAGTCATTCACTGACATCCGTCGCCGTCTCGTAATGAAAGTAGGCGTCGTTTTCTGGATTGTCTTGGCTATCGCTGCCTTTGCGGGCTGTAGCGATGCAGTTAACCAAGTGTCATGGGATACACCAGCGGCTGCGCCGCTTTCGATCCCGGAGTTGCTCGAGCCAACGTTTGACCGGGAGGATATTGCGTATTATGACCTCAAAATCGGAAAATCGCGCCACGACTACCGGCAGGCAGCTCTGACGGACACCTATTCCTACAACGGTATGTCTGTGCTCGGCCCCACCCTTCGTCTCAGAACCGGAGACTCGGTGGTCATCAGCGTCACTAACGAATTGGACCAGATCACAACGACGCATTGGCATGGCGCAGACCTGCCGGCCGAGGACGACGGTGGCCCCCACAGTCTTATCAAACCCGGGGAAACCTGGATAGCTGACTTCGAGGTGATCCAGCCGGCAGCCACCCTCTGGTACCACCCCCACGCCCATGGCTCCACAGCCGAGCATGTATACCGAGGAGCCGCAGGTTTGATAATCATCGAAGACGACAACCCTGTTGCCGCAACACTACCAGCAACCTATGGCGTTGACGACATTCCGGTCATCATCCAAGACAGGGATTTTATCGAGGATGGTCAACTCGACTTCGCCATTGACGAAGGCGACAACGGAAACCTGGATGGCACGTTGACGGTGAACGGCACTATCAACCCATTCGTCGAGGTGCCTGAAGGGTTGGTTCGGCTCCGCCTGCTCAATGGCAGCCAAGCCCGAATTTACCGCCTCAGCGTCGAGGGGGCTGAGATGGTCAAGATAGCCTCCGATGGCGGATACCTAGCCAGTCCCGTGTCCCTCGACCAAACCGTGCTTGCGCCCGGCGACCGGGAAGAGATCATAGTCGAAGTCGGTGAGTCTCCCGTTGTTCTGGCCGACAGCGAGTTTGGCCGTGTGCTGGAGCTCAGGCCGAATGGTTCAGCATCCAGTGCCGGACCGCTTCCCGACCAGCTTGCGACCATAGAGCGAATATCCCAGGCGGAGATCACGGTGGACCGGAGTTTCCGCATGGGAGATGTGCGCAACTTCTGGGAGTTCAGCCCAAGCTGGGCTATCAATGGAGTCCAGTTCGACATGAGCAGAATCGACGTAACAGTGCAACTCGGAGATACCGAGCGCTGGACTCTCTCCGGCGATGACGGCCAGCACGTGTTCCATCCCCACCAGACTCAGTTTCAGATATTGGCGATCAATGGCGAACCTCCACCACCGGAGGAATCCGGTTGGGAGGACTCCGTGTTGGTGAATGCCGAGCGTGAGGTTGTCATCGCCGCCAGATTCGATACTTATGCCGCTGAAGACACCCCATATATGTTCCATTGTCACATTCTTGACCATGAGGACCTGGGCATGATGGGGCAATTCCTCGTCATTGATGAGTAATTTGGTGAGCCTATCGAACCATGAGCTACTGAAACCAAGACGTAATTGCCCTGGTTTAAGGGCCTTTTACTCTTCGTTGTCGCTGTTGATATAGTAAGTCATTGACTGGAGGGACAGCACCGGGTCTATGTTGCGAATCCTGACACCTTCGCGGACGTGGGGGATGATCGGTGCGTAGTTCAGGATGGCGCGGACGCCGCAGGCCACGAGTTGGTCCACGACCTCTTGGGTGTGCGATACCGGGACGGCAACAATGGCAATGCTTATTTTGCGCTCAGTCACAACTCGCCTCAGGTCGTCCAGTGACTGAACCGTCAGGCCACCCACGTCCTGCCCGATGACGTCTTCGTTGATGTCGAAGGCCGCCACCAAGTGAAAGCCATCCGGGGTGAAGCCAGGATAGTTGACGATGGCCCGCCCCAGGCGTCCCACGCCAACGACCGCCACGTTCCAGTAAGCATTGACGCCCAGAATCTGGCGCAGCCGGTCCAGCAGATCGCGGACACTGTATCCCCGTCCCTGCTTTCCAAACCTCCCGAAATAGCTGAGGTCTTTGCGAATCTGGGCTGGCGTGACCTGCAATTTCTCTCCCAACTGCTGAGAGCTCACCACCATGATGCCGTCTTCCATCAGGCGGTTCAGAATGCGGAGATATTGGGGCAGCCGACTGACGACAACCTCCGGCACCTCATCGCGTGAATCATCAGGAGGAAAAGGGACGCCAGTCATAGGCTATTACCGTCCTAGTCGGACAGATTTCGCAATTCCTTTATCGAAACCGGTCTGTTGTGTAATCTGTATTGGCTGTTGTCAGGAGTCAATATAGCACACAATCATATCAACAAGTCTGGATTCAATTCCCCAGAATCATGTCATCCCAATGGGAGGAAACTTGCACGTTGGAGTTTGCAGGTTGACGCTGCATCTGCCGGAATCGTCCAGCCTGAAGGAAAAACGCCAGGTCGCCAGGTCGCTGACCGACCGCATACGCAACCGTTTCAACGTGGCCGTAGCTGAGGTGGAGGACTCCGATATGCGGCAACGGCTCACCTTGGGCCTCTGCTGCGTCAGCAACGACCGGGGGCATGCCGACGCCATGCTCGCCGGCATAATCAGTTTCATCGAAGAGTCACGTCTTGACGTGGACCTGCTGGACGTTCAGACCGAAATTATCAGTGGCGTATAGCCCAGCCCGAATTTCCGTTGGTCAAGCCGTCTCGAAATTCCAGCAATGCGCTGGCCATGACCTCGGCAGCAACATGGTGGGCGTTATTGTGGGAGGCGTCAGGCAAAGTCACGAAGCGCTTGGGAGGATTGGCTGCCTCAAACAGCTTGATTCCCTGCGAGTGCGGCACCATCTCATCCAATTCGCCGTGCAGGATAACCAGCGGCGCATGAACATTGGGGATTAGGGCGACCGAATTGTAGTGATTGCGAACAACCCATCCCGCAAGTGGCAAGGGCAAGGCCAACTTGGCCATGTCGCGGATAGAGGAGAAGGGAGCGATCAGCGCCATTCCCACCGGGGGCTTGGACACGGCCAACTCGATGGCCACCGCCGCGCCCAGCGAGTGTCCGAAGTAGACAATCCGGCTGGAGTTTACGTCGGATCGCTCCTGGAGGTAATGCAGCGCAGCGCGGGCATCCAGGTAGGTGCCTCGTTCGGATGGTGTGCCTTCGCTGTTCCCGTAGCCCCGGTAGTCGAAGATGAACTGGTGGACGCCCAGCAAATGATGCGCCCGCTCCAGTTGACCGACACGGGTGCCGAGGTTTCCGCCGTTGCCGTGGAACCACAGCCAGGTCTGAGTATCCGGTCCAACCGCATCAGCCGGGGCCGGAAGGAACCACCCGTGCAGATTCACGCCATCTGGGGTCGTAAGGTAGACGTCCTCGTACTGTAGTCCGGCCTGGGCCGGAGTGTTGGCAACTTCCGGTTCCGGGAAGAATACAAACTGTTTTTCGGCCCAGGCCCAGAACATACGCCGGATATCGGAGTCCTATGAAGAAATAACGGACTGTCCTCTGGTTCCCATCAGTTCCAGAAGGCGCGACGAGAAATCCCGCTTGGTCAGCACGGCGTCGCAACCCAGCCTGCGTGCCTTGCGCAGCGTCTCTGCGTCGCCGTGCGGGCCGTAGGCGATGATGGGAGAGGCTACGCTACCCTCTTCCGCCCCGGCTCCCCTCTTTGACTTCAAGGCTGCGGTCAGTACAGAGAGGCCATCCTCCCACGCCGCCTCGTCGGTTTCCAGGTCAATTAGGGCCAGAGCAACATCGCGCCCAGCGGTAGATTTCAGCAGTCCGGTAGCGGAGTCGCCGTAGATTGCCTCCATACCGGAACGGATGGCGGCAGACTCGATTCGCGGAATGAAGAAAAGATTGCTGGTCAATACCAGCGCAACCTGCGGGCGAGCCTCATTTTCGTCGGGTTGTGTAGCCATACTATCGCACCGGCGGCGCCCCGAAAGGCGTCGCGAGCTGGGATGGGGGATAAGAAGCCTGCTCCCGCTCTATGGTCTCGAGGCGCTCCGCGATGTCGCGCTGCTCAGGATGCTCCGCCTCGCAGCCCGGACACCATATCAGCGCCTTCGACGAAAGCATCATGTTGTCCTTCTTGACCGTCATCGTCTCGATTTCCGTGGCGCATACACTGCACCTGCGGATAATGGTTACCTGGTCAATTCCCGGCATAGCCTATTACCTCCTTATGTTCCCTCTCCCACCGGGGGAGGGTTAGGATGGGGGCCTCCACAGGGCAAGCTACGCTTCCAGGCTCTCCGATAGCAGCTCCAGCACGTCCTTGGATTCCTTCTGGTCCGCCATCCCCTTGGACTGTATGCCCTCGGTCATCATCTGGAGGCAGAAGGGACAGGATACGCCCACGGTCTGGGCGTTGGTTTCGAGGAAGTGGTCGGTGCGGGCGTGGTTGACGCGCTCTCCCTGGCTTTCCTCGATCCACATATGCCCGCCGCCAGCGCCGCAGCAGAAACCCCGCTGACGGCAACGCCCTTCCATCTCCACCAGCTTCAGGCCGGGGATGGCGCGAGCAACGTTGCGCGGCTCGTCGTAGACCCCGTTGTGCCTCCCCAGGAAGCAGGAGTCGTGGTAGGCAACAGTCACGTCCATCATCTTGACCGGCTTGATCCTGCCCTCCCGTATCAGCCCGTCCACGAACTGGCTGTAATGCAGCACCTCGAAATCACCGCCAAGCTGCGGGTATTCGTTCTTGATGGTGTTGAAGCAGTGCGGGCAGATGGTGACCACCTTCTTTACATTGTAACCGTTCATGGTCTCGATGTTCTGCGCCGCCATTATCTGGAACAGGTACTCGTTACCCATGCGCCTAGCCGGGTCGCCGGTGCAGGTTTCCTCATCGCCCAGGATGGCGAAGTTCACGTTGGCGGACTTCAGCACCTTGACCATCGAGCGGGCGACGGCCTGGCTGCGCTGCTCCAGGGCCGGGGTGCAGCCCACCCAGAAGAGAATCTCGGCGTCGGGGTTCTCCGCCAGAGTAGGCACGTCCAGTCCCTCGGCCCAGTCGGTGCGGGAGAACTGGGTTCCTCGCCACGGGTGGCCGCGCTGCTCCATGCTGATGAGGGCGTTCATGGCCGTTTCGGGGGCGTTGGACTCTTCCAGCACCATGTAGCGGCGCATATCCATGATGGTCGGGACGTGCTCCACCGTAACCGGGCATTCCTCCATGCAAGCGCCGCAGTTGAGGCAGTCCCAGATGGCCGTTTCGGGGATGGCGTTGTTCAGGATGGGCGAGGGTTCCGCGTGTTCCGGGTCGCGCGCTCCCTGGTGCCCTATTTCGATCATGTGGTCTTTCAGGTTCTCGACGATGTGCATCGGCGACAGCAGTTTGCCCGTGACGTTGGCCGGGCAGACATCGGAGCAGCGCCCGCAGACGGCGCAGGCATAGCCGTCGAGTAACTGCTTCCAGGTGAAGTCCTGCACACGCGACGCGCCGAACCGCTCGGCGTTCTCCAAGTCCATAGCCGGTAGCGCCCCCCGCGAGTCCAGCGTGCGGAAGAAGGCGTTGATTGGCGCCGCCACCATGTGCATGTGCTTGGAGAAGGGTATGTAAACCGTGAAGAACAGGATTATTGCGAAATGTATCCACCAGAACAGCCCTTGAAAGACGCTGGCGACGGACTGGCTGATGCCCCAGTCTATGAACAGGCCGCCCAGCGCGCCGCCGATGATGACGTCAGCCTCCGGGCCGGTGCCTCCCTCGGCAACGTAGAAGCTGTGGGTCAGCAAGGTTGAGGCCATCAGCCCAGCGATCATGCCGACGATGATGATGGCGTCGGGGTTGCGGGTCAGGTCAAAGCTGAGGCGACGGGGCCTGACCACCCAGCGACGCACGGCGGCCCAGACCAGCACCACCAGCAGCACGGCGGCCAGGATGTCCAGGTAGCTGCTGTACACCATCGCGCCGGTCGAGGTCAGCAGCCACTCCGGGAAGGGCTTCCAAGCCGCCGCGGCGAAGATAAAGATGGCGTAGGACAGCATGAAGGTGAGAAAGCCCCAGAATATGGCGGCGTGGCCCAGCCCGGCCCAGTCGCCGAAGGGGACGCGCTGCAACACCTTCTTCTGCCCCAGCACGATGGCTATTGCGCCAGCGAGACGCTCCATGGGGCGGTCAAAGCGGGCCTCGGCCCTTCCTTGCAGCACCAACCGGAACACCCGTTGGTAGATGGCGTAACCGCCCGCGGCCAGCGCCAGCGCGAAAAGGAAGTAAACGCCCACCCATATGGGGATGGGACCAATGTCGCCGGGAGGAACCACCTTAATACCTCGCCCGTCATTCCCGTTATCGCGGGAATCCACTTATCCTTTCTTTACCGCAACCGCCCTAGAAATCCGCCACCTGCGGGATGACCTCGCAGCCCAGCAGTTCGATTTGCCGCAGCACCTGCTCCTGGGGCATTCCGGGCCACTGCATACGGAAGATCATCATGTTGACGCCCAACTCTTCCGAGTAACGCTTCAACTCCGCCACCACATCGTCGGGCGAACCCAGCAGGAAGCGGTCTTTCGCCAAATCCTGGTAGGGAACGGTGAAGGATTCCTCGCCTGGCAGGGCCTTGTCCTGGCCCCAGGCGGCATAGGCGGCGTACTTGCCCTCTAGGTATGGCTGACTCTCGATATAGGCCGTCTCGCGGTCGGCGGCCACGTACATCTCGCGCATCATGGGCAGGTCGGCAGGGACAGGGTTGCCGGAGGCTTCCAGTTGGGCGGTGTAGCGCGTCCATTGGTCGGCCACCATCGGCACGGTGGCGTGGGGGTTGATGAGCCACGGGTAGCCCCACCGGGCGGCGCGGCGGATGGCCACGTCGTTGTTGGCGGCGACCCAGATGGGCGGATGGGGCTGCTGCGCCGGACGGGTGATGAGCTGCGTCCTGGGGATGGTGTAATACTTGCCCTCGTACTCCAGCTCGTCTTCCACCCACAGCCGCTTGATGATATCCAGCGACTCGTTCATCCGGCCCACGCGCTCTTCGCGCTTGACTCCGAAGGCGGTGTATTCCTCATCGCGGTAGCCCAGGCCGATGCCGAAGACGAACCGCCCGCCAGTGATGCAGTCGAGGGTCGCTATGCTTTCGGCCAGTTCGACCGGGTTGTGCAGCGGCAGCAGTAGCACTGTGGCGGCCACCTGCATATCGCCGGACTCAGCGGCCAGGCGGGAAAGCAGCGGGAACACGGTGCTCATCTGGTATGGGGCAGCCAGGTAGTGCTGGCCGGTGGCGATGAGGCTGAACCCGGCGTCACGCGCCGCGGCCACCTGCTCCACGCTGTCCTGAATCTTCTGCGGCATGGACTCGCCGGGGAGGTACTGGTTGGTTACGAAGAATCCCAGCTTCACGATTGCTCCTTGTGCTTGGCGGCCCGGTCTTGGGCCTTTCGTCGGCTGACTATTGTATACCAGATGGGGCGCGGTTGCAGAGGAGCGCGAGCTATCCGACCGAACGAGCCAGCGTTTACCAACCGAAGCAAGCTGGATATACTTATCACCAAAGTCAATGAATGTCGCCGGGAACGCAGAGGAGAAAGTGGAAACCATAGACGATTGGAAAAAGCAGTATCAGGTATATCTGTGCCCCACCATCTACGCAAAGGTCAAGGGTATTTCCAAGATACGGGAAATGACAGTAGAGGAATGGGTGGATGAGACTTTACGCAAGGCGGTAAGAGAGGCCCCGGAAGGAACGGAGGCTCTACTTCGGTCAATTCACGAGGCACCAAAAGGTGATATGCCAGAGGTCGACATTGAGCAGATGCTCAAGGAAATCGAATTAGGCTATCTTGATAACGGTTATCTCGAGGAGTGATTTTCGTCGATTCCAACGTTCCCATGTACCTGGTTGGGAACCCTCACCCCAATAGAGACCGCGTTGAGCAAACGCTGGCGCGTTTAGCTAGCGAACAAGAGAGACTCCTTACCGGCGTCGAGGTATATCAGGAGATTCTCCACCGATATGCTGCAATCGGCAGGCCTGAGCAGATTAACAGCGCATTTCGCAGGCTCGACGATATTGTGGTTGACGTCCTGACCTTCGGCAGGCAGGAGATAAGAGAAGCGAGGGAGATACTGCAATCGGTTCCGGGAATCTCAGCCAGGGACGCGCTGCACGTAGCGGTTATGCGGTCGGCGGGGATTACGCAGATTCTCAGTTACGATAGGGGATTCGACGCAGTTCCCGGCATCGAACGGCTCGAATAGGAAATTCAAGAGATAGAGAGGCAACCATCCATGAAAATCGCAAGGTTCCAGTGCAACGGACACATTGCCCACGGCGTTGTCGAGGGCGACGAGGTGGTGGAGATAGAGGGCGACATCTTCTCTGACTTCAAGGCAAGCGGAGAGCGGCGAAAGCTGGCCGACGTGAAGCTGCTGGCGCCGACGGACCCCAAGGAAATCTGGGGGCCGGGGCTGAACTTCGCCAATCACCTGGAGTTCGCCGCCGGGGTGCTGGGCGACGAAGACCCTCACGTGCCGGAGCACCCGGAGCCGTGGATCAAGGCCCGCAACTCTCTCACCGGCACCGGCGAGAGCATCATCCTCCCCCACGACACCGCCGGCGAAGTGCATTACGAGGGCGAGGCGGTGGCCGTCATCGGGAAGCCCTGCCGCCGGGTCAGCCCGCAGGAAGCGGGCAGCTACATATTCGGCTACAGTTGCGGCAACGACGTTTCCGAGCGTGCCTGGCAGAAGGACGACTGGACCTTCTGGCGGGCCAAGGGCGCGGACACCTTCGCGCCGGTCGGCCCGTGGATCGAGACCGACATCAACCCGCAGGCGCTGGAAATGATTGTGCGCCTGAACGGCGAGGAAGTGCAGCACGGCTACACCCAAGAAATGCTGTTCACCTTCGCCGAAATCGTCAGCTACATCAGCCAGCAGATTACTCTACAACCCGGCGACATGATATTTTCCGGTTCCACCGGCGTGACCACCGGGCTGAAGGATGGCGACCTGGTTGAGGTGGAGATACCGGGCATAGGCGTGCTGTCCAACCCGGTAGTGCGAGAGAAAGCTTAGGCTGAGTTACAGGCTGACGACGGAGCGGGCGCGGGCCACGGGTTCACCGCGGTCGTTCTCTACGGCCACGGCGCACTCCACCAGCCGCAGCCCGTCCGCCGTTTGCTTGTCCACCACCCGCCCGGAGAGGCTGATGGTGTCGTTGGCGCGGACGGGTTGCAGGTGTTCCACGGCGACGCTGCTGCCTTCGGCCTCCAGCCGTTCCGTCGGAAAGCCCTTGCTCAGAAGCTCGGTAATGTAACCGTCTACTGTCTGGGTAGGCAAAGTTTCGGGCACTGGGCCTTCGTCCTCCCCGCTACCTTGACCATGTAGGGCGGCATAACGGCTGATGCTCTCCTCCGTCTCCCACTTGATTAGGACGGGCAGGGTGTCGCCCACTGCAACGGTATCGAAGTCGACGGTCATCGCCCATAGTCTAGCCATTTGACGCCCCTCTGATGGCCTTCTGTATCGAGGCTATCACCACACCTCATCCATGACAATAACGTCTGGAATCAAAGCGTCCATTACGTTAATCTGATTGACGGTTTTCGACATACCAACTCAAGACGGGGAAAGGCAGGAAAGATGGCGGACTCGGAAAGGGAAGAACCGTACAGCCGGGCGATGGTCGTGATGGCCCACGCCGACGATATGGAGTGGACTTGTGCCGCAACGTTGGCCAAATTCTGTGCCGAAGGCTGGGAAGTAGTGCTGGTACTCTGCACCGACGGCTCCAAGGGCAGCGACGACCCGGAAATGACGGCGGAGCGATTGGCCGTGACTCGGGCAGAGGAACAGAAGGAGTCCGCCCGGATTCTAGGGATCAAGGATGTGGTGTTCCTGGGCTACCCGGACTCGTACCTGGAGCCGACGCTGCAACTGCGGAAGGACATAGCGCGAGAGATACGCCGCCACCGGCCTGATATTGTCATCACCGAGCCGCCGACCCGCGACATTGACAGCCGCTATTACGGCAGCCATCCGGACCACCTAGCGACGGGGGAGGCTTCCCTGGCCGCCGTCTTCCCGACGGCCCGCGACCGCCTGACCTTCCCGGAACTGCTGGAAGAAGGCCTAGAACCCCACAAGGTGCGGGAGGTCTGGATTGTCGGCGGGCTGGAAGGCTCGGACCACTTCGAGGATGTGGACGGCTATATGGATACGGCCATCTCCGCTCTCAAGTGTCACAGGTCTCAGCTAGACCCGGAGGACGCGGAGAAGTACTTCCCAATGGGCCGCGCCGCCACCGCCGCCAAGGTGGGCCTCAAGTACGCCGAGGCGTTCAAGACTATCAAGTACTATTGATCCACAAAAGAAAGGGGCGTATCAATCAACGCCCCTTTTCCTCAGTCTGATTGCGAGAACCAGGCTACGCGGGCTTCCGCGCGGTCACCTTGAAGCTGGCGGTGTTGGTGTAGGTGGCCTTCTCCGAGTCGTCCCAGAACTCCACGCCCTCACCCTTGACTTCGATGTCCTCGAATCCAGCCCGGCGCAGCCGGTCGGTGTAAACTTCGTGGTACTCCGCTCCGGCGGCGCAGGCGACCCACGACTCCGCATCGGTGACCGCCGGGCCTTGGGGCGTCAGGGCCAGTACGTCGGACAGGTGGATGCGCCCCCCGGGAGCCAGCACCCGGAAGCTCTCGCTGAACACGGCGTCCTTGTCCGGGGACAGGCAGACGACGCAGTTGGAGATGATCACGTCGTAGGAATCGCTGGGCAGAGGCATGGCCTCTATCTCTCCCTGGACGAACTCGACGTTGGTGAAGCCAAGATTGTCGCGGTTCTTGCGGGCCAGTTCCAGCATGGACGGCGTCATGTCCAGGCCAGTAACACGCCCGGTCTCCCCTACCTGCTGCGCCGCCAGGAAGCAGTCTATGCCGCCGCCGGACCCCAGGTCGAGCACCCGCTCGCCGGGTTGCAGCCCGGCCAGGGCCGTGGGGTTGCCGCAGCCGGCGGATGCCGCGATGGACTCGGCGGGCAGCCCGGCCAGTTGTCCATCGTTGTACAGGCGCATGGCGTGTTCCATGTCCTCGGGGCCGCAGCAGGCGGAAGCGGTCTCGCAGCCGCACCCGTCGGTGTGTTCGTCCGTGTTTTGGTCCGCAACAGGGCTGAGCTCGATAACCCGCTGTGCGCGAGCTCCGTAGCGCTCCCGTACCAGTTCCTTGATGTCGTTCTGATTTGTCACCATTGGTTTGCCTCCTTGTCTTGTTCGGCGTCTTTGTTTGGATTAGCAATTTCTACAATGGTAGAGGTACTCTGTTCTTCTAGACCTTGACCTCCAACGGTGCAGTGTAAAGGGCCTGGGCCACGCAGTCCTGTATAGCAGGCAGCATCCGCTCCCAGACTCGTGCAGCGGCCCGAAAGGCCTCCTCGCCTGTTGGAGTGAGCCAGCAAACGCGGCGGCGGCGGCCTTGATGTTCCTCGATCCGGCTCTCCACGAAGCCGTTGTCCTGGAGTTCCTTCATGGTGGAGTACACCATCGCCTCCGTTGGTTCGCAGCAGCCTCGGCAGGCCTCCTTGATGGCCTGATTTACCGCGTAACCGTGCAACGGGCCTTTGGCCAGTTGGGAGAGCAGCAGGAACCGGCAAAGGCTTTTCTTCACCAGGTTCTCCCAATACTCTTCGCTCTTCATTCCGCTCATGTCAGCCTCTAATACTCAAGCAGCAATACTAAACTGTATTGAGTATATTGCCGTGCCGAAAGGCTGTCAACCCCCATAGACAAATTGCTGTTGTGATAGAATGGCGCAGGCGTTTCAGATACCAATTGGGGATGCTCTGCTATGAAAATTACCGGCTACCAGACTCGTCTCCTCCACACTCCCGCCGACGACCCGCTGGCCAACAGCCTGCCCGACACCGGGCGGCAGAGGGCCTTTGTGACGCTGGAAATGACCACCGACGAGGGCATCGACGGCGTTGGACTAACCTTCGTTCCCGCGCTCTCGGCAAGCCCGGTGGCCGGGGCGCTGCGAATGTCAGTGGACGCGCTGGCCGAGCTGACCATCGGCGAGGACCCGATGGAGATTGAGGGCATCGTGGGACGGCTCCAAGAGGCCACCTCGGGCGCCGGGCCGGGCGGGCTGCTGACCATGGCCCTGGCCGCGGTGGACATAGCCCTGTGGGACATCAAGGGCAAGGCGCTGGGGCAGACGGTGGCGTCGCTGCTGGGCGGCTACCGCAAGAGCGTCCCCACCTACGCCAGCGGCGCGCTGATGCGCCCGGTCAACGTGGAGCGGCTGGCCGAAATCGGCCCGATGCTGGTGGAGAAGGGCTTCCGCCAGATGAAGACCCAGATGGGCGCGGAACCTCTCGCCAGCCGCGAGGTGGACCGCATCCGCACCCTGCGCGACGCCGTGGGCGACGACATTGACCTGATGTGCGACATCAACCAGCTCTGGAGCGTGAACCGCGCCATCGAAGTGGGGCGACGGGTCGAGGAGTACAACCTGTACTGGCTGGAGGACGTGGTGGCCCACGACGACTACCAGGGCATGGCCAAAGTGGCCGACGCGCTCTACACGCCAATCTGCTCCGGCGAGTACGTCTACGGAGTAAATCCGTTCCGGCAGCTAATCGAGAACGAATCGGTGGACATCGTGATGATTGACCTGCTGCGCGTGGGGGGCATCACGCCATGGCGTAAGGTGGCGGCCATGGCAGAGGCCTTCAACCTGCCGGTGGTGAGCCACCTGGTGCCGGAGATACACATCCAGCTAATGGCGTCCATCCCCAACGGCCTGACGGTGGAGTATATGCCCTGGTCGCTGCGGCTGTGGGAAGAGACGCCCGCCTTCGTGGACGGCAACCTGGAAGTGCCCGACAAGCCGGGTCTCGGACTGGCCTTCGACCAGGACGCGCTGAATCACTACGCAGTGGCCTAGCCGGCAACCTCCCTAAAAAGTTCCCTCCCACTTGAGGGGGAGGGTTAGGGTGGGGATGAAATCTTCGACTGCGCAAGTCCTAACCGGAATCACAAATTACGAACAGAGAGGAACGAAAATGGTAGCTCAACTGCGGACTTACACCATCAACCGGGGCATGATGGACTCCTGGCTCAAGGTGTTCGACGAGGAGATTCGCCCGATTCACGACAAGATTGGAATGCCCATTTCGGCCACCTTCGTCAACGCCGACCGCAACGAGTTCATCTGGATTCGCAACTTCAACAGCGCCGACGAGATCCCGCAGAAGGAAGCGGCCTACTTCGCCTCCGACGAGCGCAAGGCCCTCGGCGACAAGCCAACCAGCCACATCGCCAAGATAGAGGTCAAGGTCATTGAGACCGTGCTGGAGCCTGCGGGCGTGGCGTAGTTGAGTTGACCGGGTAATCGAGAGGAGGCCGAGCGATTGCTCGGCCTCTCGCTGTTTAAGCCCCCTTCCGCATCTCGATGTGGACGATGCCAGCCTCCATAAAGGTGTCGCCGCGCTCGGCGTAGCCGTGGGAGGCGTAGAAGGCTTTAACGTAGTCCTGGGCATGTAGTACGATTTCGGTTGCGCCCTGGGCCTTGGCCTCCTGTTCGAGGAACCGCAGGATGAGGCCGCCTACGCCGCGGCGCCGGTGGGACAGGTCCACGGCCATGCGCCCGATGCGGGCCTCACCGTCTTCGAAGTACATTCGCCCGGTGCCGACGGCCTGACCGTCCTCGATGGCTATGGCGTGGGTGGCAACGGCGTCGTACTCATCCAGCTCTGTCTCGGCGGGAACGGACTGCTCGTCAACGAAGACACGGAAGCGGATACTAACCGCTGCTTCCATGTCTTCTTCGGTTTCGACCAGCTTGACGGTGATTTCGCTCATTTGTGATTCACGGGGCGGCAGCTACCTCAAGGGCATTTTCAGGCAACGTACCACCCCCACCCTAACCCTCCCCCTCAAGGGGGAGGGGATTTTGTTGAGGGAGAGGCGACTTTTAGAAGACGATTACGCCGCGGCCGATTTCGCCCTTGTCCATGTCGTCGTAGGCTTCGTTAATCTGGTCGAGGGTGTAGCGGCGGACCACCAGCTCGTCCAGGTTGAGCTTGCCGGCGTGGTAGAGGTCGGCAAACTTGGGCATGTCAACGCGGGCGTGGGTGGAGCCGTAGTAGGTGCCGCGCACGGTCTTTTCCATCCGCACCATGTCCACGGCGTTCAGGGGAGCCTCTGCGCCGAAGGGAGCAATGCCCACCAGGGTGCAGACGCCGGACTTTCCGGTCATGTCGTAGGCGTTCTTGATGGTCTGGGTTGCGCCCACCACCTCGAAGGTGAAGTCCGCGCCCTTGCCGCCGGTCAGCTCTTTCACCCGGGCCACCGGGTCACCGTCGGAGGCGTTGACGGTGTGGGTGGCGCCGAACTTCATGGCGAACTCGAGCTGGCTCTCGCGCAGGTCAACGGCGATGATGGTGGTGGCGTTGGCCAGGGCCGCGCCCATGATGACGTTGATGCCGACGCCGCCGCAGCCGACCACGGCCACGGAGCTGCCGGGCGTTACCCTGGCGCTGTTGACCACGGCGCCGACGCCGGTGGGCACGCAGCAGCCGATGAGGGCGGCTTGGGGCATGGGGGTGGGCATATCAATGGGAACGCAGCCCATTTCGGGGACGACGGCGTACTCGGCGAAGCAGGCCACCTTGCCCATGTGGTGGATGCGCGTATCGCCCTTGTGCAGCCGCTGGGTGCCGTCCATCATGTTCGGGCCGGTGGCCATGTGGTTGTCGCAGACCTGGGAGTTGCCTGAGAGGCAAGAGTTGCAGCGTCCGCAGGCGGGAACGAAGGACAGTATCACCTGCTGGCCGGGGCGCACCGATGTAACGCCGGGACCGACGGCCTCGACGGTGCCAGCGCCCTCGTGGCCCAGCACCACGGGCAGGGCGATGGGGGCGTCGCCGTGCATGAAGTGGCGGTCGCTGCGGCAGATGCCCGCTGCGCCGATTTTGACCAGAACCTCCCCCTCCTTGGGGTCGTCCAGTTCCACGTCTTCGATAACAAGGGGCGTCTTGGGTTCATACAGTACGGCGGCCTTCAAAACGGGACTCCTATGTATCAGTATCGTTTAGCGGTAATGCAGATCGCTGTCTATATTCCACCCCGGCGCGGGCTGGTGTCAATTGCAGGCTGTCAGCGGCCGACACAGCCGTCGTTCATCCGCTGCCTTCGTCATCTTCCTCGCGGCGGCGTTGCAGTTGGTCTTCCAGTCGGCGCAGGGACTGCTGGGTGGCGCGAAGTTCACTGAGGAGGTTTTCGGCAGTGGGTGGCTGCTCCAGCTTGCGGAGGCGTTCCTGCTTGGCTTCGTCGAGGTTGTTGATTACCACGGCGATGAACAGGTTGATTACCACGAATGTCCCGAATATCACGAAGCTGACGAAGTATATCCAAGTGAGGGGGTGGTACTCCATCGCCTTGTACATTATGTCGGTCCAGTCTTCCAGAGTGACCACTCGGAACAATGACAGCAGGGAGATGCCCAGGTTGCGCCAGTGCTCCGGGTCATGCTCGTGAAATAGCTGGTAGCCGATGATGGCGTAGATGTAGACCATCAGGCTCATCAGGGCAACGATGTGCAGCATACCGGGAATGGAGCGCACCAGCGTAGCCACAATCAGCCGCAGCTCCGGCACGGCGGACACCAGCCGCAGCAGGCGCATCAGGCGGGCCAGGCGGGCGATGACCGCGAATCCGCCGGTGGCCGGAACCAGCGAGAGCACGATTATAGAGAAGTCAAAGACGTTCCACCCGTCGCGGAAGTAGCGGTCGGCCCGGGGTGTGAGGGCGAATATCTTCAGCGCGGCCTCAACGATGAACACCCCCAGTATTGCCTG
Source organism: Dehalococcoidia bacterium (assembly GCA_965204805.1). GTDB lineage: Bacteria > Chloroflexota > Dehalococcoidia > Lucifugimonadales > UBA3495 > VXOI01. Next base: position 4,185,722 of record OZ242013.1, on the reverse strand, counting down.
TTGGGACAGACCTATCCAGTAGGAATACCCGTTCATCACCGAGGGGAGAGTCTCAAGGCCAAGGACAACGGCGTTGAAGAGGATGAGGCCAATGATGAAGTATTCAAAGGCGTGGGATTTGGTGAGCCGGTGGGCATAGCCCCGCATCTTGTCAAGCATGACCTTGAATTTGCTACCTCTATAAGTACGCAGCGAGATTAGTCGTCCAGTTTTTCCAGCGGGGCGAAACTGAGCAGCAATCGTTTGACGCCGACACCGCCGGCAAATTCCACAGTGACTTCATCGTCCGATGCGGAAGGATTGTAGGCGGTGACGATGCCTTCTCCGAAAGCGCGGTGACGCACTAGGTCGCCCACCCGCAGCGACGGCCCGGAAGGTGGTGCGGCTGACACAGCAGCGTTGGCCAGCACGGCGGCGCGGATGGAGCTGCCACGTCCGGGAAGGGGCGGAGAGACAGCCCGGGATGAGCCGAGGCCAGCAGAGGCTACCAGCTCATCGGGTATCTCGCGCAGGAAGCGGGAGGCCACCGCAGGGCCGCCGCCCGTTCCGTTCCTGAAACCGCGACGGAAGGCCCGCAGCAGGTACAGCCGCTGTTCGGCGCGAGTCATTCCGACGTAGCAGAGCCGCCGCTCCTCCTCCAATTGCTCCTCGCTGTCCATGGAGCGGCTATGGGGCAACAGGCCCTCCTCCAGCCCCACGATGAACACCACCGGGAACTCCAGCCCCTTGGCTTGGTGCAGCGTAATGAGAGTGAGGGAATCCTCGGCTTCTTCATACTCGTCCACCTGCGAGACGAGGGCGGTACGCTCCAGCAGGGAGCCAAGTCCGTCCGGCGGCATTTCGGCGTTGAATTCCTGGGCCAGGGCGCGGAAAGCCAAGACGTTTTCCCAGCGTTCATCGGGCCGGTCGTCGCTTTCCTGGATGTGCTTGCGCAGCCCCGACTCTTCCAGCACAAGGTCCACGAGTTTGACCACCTCGATTTCCTGGCTAAAGGCCATCAGCCGGTCCATGGTTCCGACGAACTTGGCGACAGAAGTTACGGCGCGGGTGGCAAGCGGCGCAGGGCAGGGTTGTCTGGCGGCGTGGGCGGCGGCAATCTCCCGCATCCCCTCATACATCGAAAGCCCTCGATACGACGCCCATTCGCCGAGTTGCTGAATGGACTTGGCCCCGATTCCCCGGGGCGGCACGTTTATGATGCGCGAGAGATTCACGTCGTCCTGCGGGTTGTAGAGCAGCCGAAGGTAGGCTGCCAGGTCTTTAATTTCTTTCCGCTGATAGAAACGGGTGCCGCCCACCAGCCGGTACTTCATACCCTGGCTCAGGCAGGCTTCCTCCAGCGCCCGGGATTGGGCGTTGACCCGGTACAGCACGGCGCAGTCGCCCAGCTTGAAGCCTTCCTCGCGGGACAGACGCCCGATTTCGGCGATGACGCTGTCCGCCTCTTCGTCATCGGTGTATGCCTCATGCAGCTGTACTGGAATGCCAACGGTGTTTTCGGTGAACAGGTCATTGTCCAGCCGCTGGCCGTTGGTGGAAATCAGGCCCTTGGCGGCGTTGAGGATGTTGCTGGTGGAGCGGTAGTTCTGCCCCAACGATACGACCCGCGCCCTGGGGTAGTCGGCGCGGAAGTTGAGGATGTTGCGCACGTCGGCGCTGCGCCACGAGTAGATGGACTGGTCGGGGTCACCCACGACGCAGAAGTTCTGGTGCGAGCGGGCCAGCATCTGCGAGATTCGGTACTGGGCGATGTTGGTGTCCTGGAACTCGTCCACCATCAGGTAGTTGTACCGGTGCTGGTAAGCCTGCAAGACCTCCGGAAACTCGCGGAACAGTTGCGCCGTGCGGAGCAGCAGGTCGTCGAAGTCCGCCGCGCCGTTGCGGGACAGCAGTTCCTCGTAGTGGCGATAGACGCGGGCGCAGACTTCCTCGAAGTAGTCGCCGACGGCGTGCTGGGCCATGCTCTGCGAGTCCTGTAATACGCTCTTGGCCCGCGAAATCGTCGACAGCACGGCCCGGGGCGGGTAGCGCTTGGGGTCGTAGTCGGCTTCCTCAAGGCAATGCCGGATAGCGGCTATCTGGTCGTCGTCGTCGAATATGGAGTAGTTGCGGGGAAGGCCGACGCGCTCGCCCTCGCGCCGGAGGAGCCGGGCGCAGAAGGAATGGAAGGTGCCGACGGTGAGGGCGTCGCTGTGCGGCCCGACCAGCCGGTTGAGCCGGTCGCGCATCTCCCGCGCCGCCTTGTTGGTGAAGGTCATGGCCAGGATGCTGTACGGCGTGACGCCGCAGACCTGCACCAGGTAGGCGATGCGGTGGGTGATGACGCGGGTCTTGCCGCTGCCCGGCCCGGCGACGATGAGCAGCGGGCCGTCAACGTGCTCCACGGCTTCGCGCTGCGCCGGGTTCAGGCCCTCCAGAAGGTCGCGCCCTTCGACTGGCTCAGGATGAGTCATAGGTCTGCGGCTCCCTTTGCATCTTCCCGCATTATGTTACCAATTTTCGCTTACAAAAAAACAGCGCACCGTATTGTTCGACGCGCTGTTTTAGAGTCCTTCCCATCCCGCTACGCCAGCGCGGCCGCCACTTCCTCGCTGTTGGAGATGGTGGACAGGAATGGGAGCGCGACGGTGAGGGCAGCGTCGTGGGCTTCCTGGTTCACTGAGGCGCAGCAGTCGCCGACTATGACGACGTTGTATCCCCGGTCGCTGGCTTCGCGGGCGGTGCCTTCGACGACGAAGTTGGTGGCGACTCCGGCCAGCAGCACCGTGCCAATGCGCTTGTTCTTCAGGATGGGCTCCAGGTCGGAGGCCATGAAAGCGGATACGCCGCGCTTGGTGACCACCGGCTCGCCCTCCTGCGGGGCCACGGCGTCGTGGATGGAGGTGCCCCAGGTGCCTTCGATGAGTGCGTTGGCGCCGTGGAGTCCCTGCCACAGCCCGCCGTTGGCCGGGCGCTCCGGGTAGCCGGGGCGGAACTTGACCGAGACGTAGATGACCAGGATACCAGCGTTGCGGGCGGCGGCCAGCAGGCCGGCGGTCTTGCCCAGCACGCCGTTGTCCTTGACCATCTGCGCGAAGCCGAAGTCCTTGAATGCGCCCTCTTCGTGGACGATGTCGTTCTCGAAATCCATGACCAGCAGGGCCGTATGCCCCGGGTTGAGTTCCAGAGCCATGATGTCCTCCATTCCCTCACGGGCGGCGGTTTATTTGCGATTTTGCCGGTGCCATTATAATACGGCGTAGCCTCGTTTCCGGGCCTTTCTATCCTCGGCGCAAATGTCTGAACTGTGATTCGTCTGATTCATTTGATTACCCTGATTTTGGACTCAAGGAATCATGGCAATCATCAAAATCAAATAAATCACAGTTCAAAGGGAATGCTATAATAGGAAATTGGCGTTGCCTGAACGGAATCCGTCGCATCCGTAGAAGGGCGGCGGCGTCCAATTTCATCCGGCTCAATTGATTAAGGACGTGCCATGCTGAAAATCGAACCCCAGAACCTGCGAACTCCCGGGCCCACACCCATACCCGACGACATCGTAGAAGCGATGGGAAATCCGATGATCAACCATCGCGGCCCCGAGTTCGACGAATTGATTACCAAGGTCACTGCCCAATTGAAGCAAGTCTTTATGACCAGCAATGACCTGTTCATCCTCACGGCGTCCGGCACCGGGGCGCTGGAAGCGTCGCTGGTCAACACTCTGTCGCCCGGCGACAAGGTGGTGGCGGCGACGGCCGGTTCCTTCGGCGACCGCTTCATCGACATGGCCGATGCCTTCGGCGCCGACGTAAACCGGCTGGAATTCGAGTGGGGGGAGCCGATTGATCCCGACGCCATCCGCCAAGCCCTGCGGGACGACCCGGAGGTAAAGGCGGTGATGATTACCCACAACGAGACCTCCACCGGCGTCACCCACCCGCTGGAGGAAATCGCCCGCATCGCCAAGCAGGAGTTCGACAAGCTGCTGCTAGTGGACGCCGTGAGCAGCCTGGGCTGCCTGCCGCTGCCGGTGGACGCCTGGGACTGCGATCTCGTGGGCACGGCGTCGCAGAAGGGGTTTATGATACCGCCTGGCCTGGCCTTCATCAGCGTCAGCGAAAGGGCCTGGGAAGCGCAGAAGACGGCCACCATGCCCCGTTTCTACTTCGACCTGGAAGAGGCCAAGAAGACCCTGGAACGCGGCCAGACTCCCTTCACCCCCAACGTGGCGGCGATGTACGGTCTCTCGCTGGGGCTGGACAAGATATTGGACGAAGGACTGGAAGGCGTTTTCGGACGCCACGCCTCCATAGGCCAACTCACCCGCGACCGTATCCGCGAACTGGGGCTGGAGCTGCTGGTGTCGGACGAGAGGTACGCATCCAACACCGTGACGGCAGTGAAGATGCCGGAGGGCATTGACGGGCGCACGCTCATGGGCCGCCTGCGGACCGAGAAGAACGTGGTGCTGGCCGGCGGACAGGGCAAGCTGAGCAGCAGCATCTTTCGCATCGGTCACCTGGGCCACGTCACCGAGGACGACATCGAAGAGGTTATCGCGGCGCTGCGGGAGTTGCTGCCGGAAGTGGGGTTCAGCGCGGGTTAGAACCTGTCTGAATCAGGATTTGCCGGATTGAAGGATTTTCAGGATATGGTCCAATTCATCCGGTTATTCCATTCATCCTAATAATCCTGAATCAGACTGATGCGGAGCGGAAAAGTGTCGGTATCCCAACTGGAAAAGGCCATGGCCAATCTTCGTATTGGCCTGGCCGAGATGGAAAACAAGGAAGCGCAACTTGAGGCGCAGATTTCGCAGTTCCGGCAGCAGCTTCGCCGCGTGCCGCGACAGGCCATGTACGGCCAGGCCAGTCTCGAGGCCTCGCTGGCGGCCATGGGCGAGATCGAGGAGCGGTTGGCCGACGCCGAGGCGGTGCGCCAGCGGCTGCTGCGAATCAAGACCGCCGCCCAGCAGGAACTGGAAGCTCTGGTGGTGCTGAAGCAGGTGGACGAGGCCAAGACCAAGCTGTCCACCCTCAAGCGCAGTCACGCGACGGACGAAGGCACCCTGGCCGAAATCCGCCAACTAGAGGAGTTCCTCGCCGTCCAAGGCAAGCGCGCCGAGCAGGCCATCACGGCGCGGTACGAGGAGCGGGGGTAAGATAACGTTACAATTGCTGCCTGCATTATGCCTGATTTTGATTCTGGCAGTCCTCGCCGGATGCCAGGGGAGCCAGCCCGACATCACACTCGCGCCTGACAGCACCGGTTCGCCCGTTACTGCCACGGAACCGCCTACCGTCACTCCACAGCCCACTGAAACCCTGACTGGCCCAGCCACCCCGGAGCCGTCGGCCACTCCGGCAGCGCAGCCGGACGTTACGGCACCACTCCCTGACAAATCGCAGCAACCGACTCCCACCCCTACTCTGCCTACCAGTACACCCCTGCCACCGGCCACAGCCTCTGCGCCGGTCGCTAAATTTGGCTATATCGCCGTTGCTGCCGGGTCAGAATACACCTGCGCATTGAGGGCAGACGGCGGGGTATTCTGCGTGGGGACAAACGAGGAAACCGTTCCAGCGCCGGATGTCACACTCAAGTCCATAAGCGCCGGTGATGACCACGCCTGCGGCGTAAAGACTGACGGCGCGGTTGTCTGCTGGGGTTCCAATAAATTTTGGGACGAGTACAGCGGCAAAGCCGACCCGCCCGACGGCGACTTTACGTCGGTCAGCACTGGCGCCTTTCACACCTGTGGCGTCAGAACCGACAGTACCCTGGCCTGCTGGGGCTTGAACGACCTGGGAGACGGATATGTCGGCTTGGCCGACCCGCCTGGCGGCGCCTTTGCATCGGTCAGCGCCGGCTGGCTCCACACCTGCGGGGTTAAGACCGACGGCACAGTCGCCTGCTGGGGCCATAACGAATTCGATGCTGGACAGTCGAGTCCTCCGCCGGGGGTTTTTCTATGGGTGAGTGCGGGCGGGTTGCATAGTTGCGGGCTGAGGACCGACGGCGAGCTAGTCTGCTGGGGGCAAATTCCGGTAGGGCCGTCGAGCGGCGATTGCACCTTCTGGTGCTTCCCTGAGATGGCTCCGGCGCAAGAGGTCGAATTGCCTACGGCTACCTTTCAACACCTACCCGATGACGGAGCCGCCTCCTGCGGAATCACACCCGACGCTTCCATCCTGTGCTGGGGATGGCCCCTTGACCGCGTCAATCCACCGAAAGGAGAGTTTACAGATGTCAGCGTGGGCAGCTCTCATGCCTGCGGACTACGCACTGATGGCGTCATAGTGTGCTGGAGCTACGAGTTCGATGGCAAAGTGCCCGGGACCGAGACCCAACTGTTTTGTCTAGCGGACCAGGAGGGATCCGTAAAGTGCCCGGGTGAACCCGAATTTGAGATGGAGGCGATGGCGCAGTCAGGACGAATAATTGAGCCGTACCGGGCAGTATATTCCCACGACGGAATTGACTATCCCTGTGGCTACCGGCTTGACGATTCCCTGGTATGTTGGACCGAGGGTCAGAACACTTTTTTTGACCCGACGCCCATCGCGGTCGAGGCATTCGCCGTAAGCGACGGCGACTCGGTCTGCTGGCTGCTGCCCGACGGCGCCGTGGCCTGCTGGGGGACTATCGGCAGCCCGATAGGAACGTTTCGCTCCATCAGTCTGGGGGGATCGCACGAACAATTCGGCTGCGGCATAAGGACCGATAATACCTTGGCCTGTTGGGGCAACGATTCCTACGGTTGGGGCCAGCTTCTTCCACCGGCGGGTGAATACAAATCGGTCAGCGCCGCCGACGGCCATGCTTGTGCGATAAAAACGGACGACACCGTGGCCTGCTGGGGCAACATAGCTGACGGCGGGTCTTGCTGGGGCGGCGATCCAGATGACTTCCAAGCTTGCGTAGATCACATGGAGGTGGGCGACCCATGGACTCCGCTATCAGGAACCTTCTTGGCCATCAGCGGAAGTTACTGCGGGGTACATACCGAAGGCCACATAGAATGCGAGATTGGGGATAGAGAACGAAGGTGGTGGAAAATCGAAGGGGCTTTTCAATCGGTTGGCATAGGGAGTTGGGCGGAACACTATGCGTGCGGTCTGTATCTGGATGGAACCATCGAGTGTTGGGGGGATAACTCCCACGGACGGGCTGAGCCTCCGAATGGGCAATTCCTGTCTATCAGTACCGCGGCTCAACACGCCTGCGCTGTCAGAACGGATGGCACAGTGGCGTGCTGGGGTGGTAACGAAACTTACATTGGCGGCGGCCAAGCGGCAGTCATACCATCTGGAGGCGCATTCCGTTCCGTCAGCGTCGGCGGCAGGCCAAACCATGGCACACATTTCGCTTGCGGCATCCGCACCGACAGGGCCCCGGCCTGTTGGGGCAACCCGGCGTCCGCACTGCTTCAAACCCTTCTCGTGGAGGAGGCCACAACTACAAACTAAATCTCCCCGTCAATGCGGTTGATGACCAAGCCGGTGGGCAGCTTGGGGTAGAAGAAGGTGGACTTGCGCGGTAGCCGTTGGCCCTGCCCAACGATGTCCTCAAAGGCGTCCATGGGGAAGGGTTTCATCAGGAAGGCCATTTGCAGGGAGCCGTTGGCGACGCCTTCGGCGGCCTCATCGTGGTCGTGGAGGAATCCGAGATGGGACAGGGTGTCGTCGCCCAGTTCCGGGCGCAGGATTTTTTCCTCCAGCACCCAGGCTTCGGACACGGCCATCGCGCCCCAGTCGTGTCCGATGGCGTCCGGGCGCAGGGTGAGCAGTTGGGGGCCGTCCTCGGTCAGGGCGGCCATGACCCGGCCATTGCGGCCCCGCTCCTCGACCAGTTCCACCAGTTCGTCGGCGCTGGATTCCCGCCTTCGCGGGAATGACGGCGTGAGGGGTTCGGCGTCAAAGACCTCCGAGATACGGGCCTGCACGCGGGCCAATTGCTCAGCGCTCAGGCCGCTCAGGTTGCGGTGGTAGGGCAACACCACCAAACCCGGGTCGTCGAAGGAAATCAGTGTCATCATCACATAGTTGTGGGCCTTGTACGGCGAGCCGGCCCCCTCGGCGTGGCGAGCTATCTGGTACTGGCGGGATGCTTCGTAGCGGTGGTGTCCGTCGGCCAGGAAGACAGGACGATCCTCGAAGAAGCTGGTGATTGCCGCTACGTCGGCGCTATCGGAGATGCGCCACATGGTGGTGACCGTGCCGTATTCGTCCCGAGCGTCAACCTCCGGCGCACCCGCCATTACGCACCGGAAAACCGGCCCCAGTTCGTCGTCAGCGTCCCGGTAAATGGACATTATGGGGCTGATATTGGCGGACACCGACTCCATCAGAGTCACCCGGTCGCGGATGGCCGGGGCCTCGGTGAACTCATGGGGCAGCACCTGCCGGGTCTCGTAGTCCTCCAGGCCGACGCAGGCAATCAGACCCAGCCGCGACCGTTCCTGCCCGCCCAGGGTGAAGCCGTGACGCAGCAGGTAGTAGCCCGGCTCGGCGTCCTGTTGCAGCACCCCGTCGCGGAGCCACCGCTCGAACCTTTCGGAAGTCTCGGCGTATCGCCCGGCCGGGTCAGCCGACCAGTCCAGCCCCTCGCCGGCCTCCAGGTGAATTACGTTGAGGGGGTGCTTGTCCATCAGCGCCTGCTGAATCTGAGGGGTTATCAGGTCATACGGGGGGCATAACACGGCGGCCATGTCGTCAACCATCGCCGGGTTATAGCGCCACCCGCGGAAGGGAGTGACTTTAGCCATAGATTCACCCTTTCAGGCCATGGCTTTGGTTTGGTGAAGCCGTGGCGCTTCCTTAACTTGCGAACATACCTGAACATACCTTATGAGTCAAAGTATATGGGCAGGCCAACCATATCGCAAAGCGGCATTGCATATCGGAACAAGAACCGCCTTATGGTATACTCAGGGCGGCTCAAAATAGCCACCAATAGGCCAATCCAGCATATAGGACGGTTGCTCATGCCCGGCGCTATCAGCTCAGTTGACGGCGGCACCATCACCACGGCCCGCGGGTTCCGGGCTGGCGGCACCTATGCCGGCATCAAGACCTATTCCGACGACAAGATGGACGTAGGGATGCTGCTGTCGGAAACTCCCTGCGCCGCGGCCGGGGTGTTCACCAAGAGCAGCATCGTGTCCCCGTCGGTGACCGTCAACCGTGAGACGCTGAGCGGAGGGCAGCCCATTCGGGGGCTGGTGGTCAACTCGGGCATCGCCAACGCCGGGGTAGGCGAGCAGGGCTACATAGACGCCAAGGATATGGCGGTCATCGCATCAGGCTCCCTGGGTGTCAAGCCCGAGGAAGTGCTGGTATTCAGCACGGGAGTCATCGGCGTTGAGTTGCCCATGACTCTCATAAGGTCCGGCGTGGAGCAGATTAAGCTGTCCGAGGACGGCGGCAATCCGCTGGCCCGCGCCATGATGACCACCGACACCCATCCCAAGGAAGTGGGCGTGACCGTGGACATCGGGGGCACCGAGGTCCACATAGGCGGGGTGGCCAAAGGTTCCGGGATGATCCATCCCAACATGGCGACGATGCTCTGCTTCGTAGCCACCGACGCCGCCGTAGACCAGGGCCTGCTGCGCCAGATGCTGCCCGAAGTGGCCGACTACTCGCTGAATATGCTGACCGTTGACGGTGACAGCAGCACCAACGACTCGCTGGTGGTGCTGGCCAACGGGTCCGCCGGGAATCCGGTCATCACCGCCGGAACGCCGGAGGCCGAGGCGTTCAAGGCTGGGCTGCTGGAAGTGTGCGTGCAGCTCACCCGTCTGCTGGCCCGCGACGGCGAGGGCGCAACCCACCTGCTGGTGGTCGAGGTCACCGGCGCCCGCACCAGCGAGGACGCCCGCGTCGCCGCCCGAACCATCTGCTCATCGCTGCTGGTCAAGTCGGCGGTCTACGGCGCCGACCCCAACTGGGGCCGTCTGCTGGCCGCCCTGGGGCGCAGCCAGGCCGAGGCGGTGGAGGAGAAGATAGACCTGTTCATCAACGGCGTCTGCATCATGGAGGCAGGCCGGCCCATCCCCTTCCACCGCGACGCCGTGGTGGCCCTGATGCGGGGCGACGAGGTCACCTTCCGCATAGCCCTCAACCTGGGCGACGAGAACGCCACGGCCTGGGGCTGCGACCTCACCGAGGAATACGTCGTAATCAACAGCGCGTACACCACCTAGCCTGATCAATCATCAGCCTGAAGGAACGCCGACCAACCCGAGATTGACGGTATAAATGGCGAGGACTTTTCCAGTGGAACCTACAGTCTGGGTACCCGCAGTTGCAGCCGTGGTGGGCGCGCTTTTCGTTGGCGCCGTAGCGTTCCTGATATGGGGAATGAACGTGCTGATGAAAATGACCGAACGGCTTTCCAGGCTGGAAGAAGGCCAGGAAGTGCTGAGACAAGGCCAAGCAAAGCTGGAAGCAGGTCAGGCGAAGCTGGAAGCGGGCCAAGAAGAGCTCAGACAAGGACAGGCAAAGCTGGAGCAGGGCCAGGAAGAGTTGAGAAAAGGCCAAGCAAAAATGGGGGAGGTACTATACGAAATCCTTCTCCTGCTGAATAACCCTCGTTCTCCCTCGGACGAAAGAGCATGATCGAATCCCTTTGTAACCCTCATGCTCCCTGTCGTTAGAACCTTGTTTACTGGAGCCATCCCCTGTCCATCGTAGTGAAAATCGGCGGCAGCACCCTGGGGAGCCACGACACCACGCTGGTTGACCTGGTGAAGTTGCAGCGCGAGGGAACCGAGGTTGTCGTGGTGCATGGCGGTGGCAACGTCATATCCCGCTGGATGCAGCGCCAGGGCATACCGCCGCAGTTCGTCGGAGGGCTGCGAGTCACCGACGCCGAGAGCCTGGAAATTGTCGTAGCGGTGCTGGGCGGGCTGATCAACAAGGAACTGGTATCACTGATGGAGCAGTTGGGCGGCAGGTGCCTGGGCCTCAGCGGAATTGACAACCGTATGCTGACCTGCGGCATCGCCAACCCGGAACTGGGCTACGTCGGCGAGATTCAGGAAGTCAACGCCGCCCCCATCCGCGCTGCGCTGGACGCGGGCTACATCCCGATGATCGCGCCGCTGGGCGTGCATAAGTTCGACGGCTCGGAGAACGCGGGCAAGCCACTGAACATCAACGGCGACACCGTGGCCGGGGAACTGGCCCGCGAGTTGCAGGCCGAGCGGTTGGTGTTCCTGACCGACGTCGCCGGCGTGATGGACGGCGGCGGTCGGGTAATCCCGCGCCTGGACCAGCGCCGGGCCAACATTCTCCTCAATTCCGGCGTGGCCGGCGGCGGCATGATTCCCAAGCTCCAAGCCTGCCTCCGGGGACTGGAGGGAGGCACAGTGGCCGACATCATAGACGGCCGCCACCCCAACGCCCTGCTGGACTGCCTGCAAGGCCGGGCTACTGGGACTACGATTACTGCCGGGAGGCCGCTGAGAGGCTAACCTCACTAGGCGAATTGCCAAGGAAATTAAAGTGGCACCGCTAAATTCTAGGCAGTAACCCATTATGCAGGTCAGTCCCGCGAGTTTCTGGCAAAAGGACAAATGAAGACAGAGAGCAATAGATCAACAAAGTCGCAACCCACCCAAGTTGGATAATTCTAAGCTACCAATGCTGTATACCAATCTCGCTGCCAGTTCCCTTGGAACGCATCCACCTAAACGGTTGCCTTCGATGCGTAGTTGTTCCAAGATGATGAGGCGACCTAATTCTGTAGGAAACTCCCCAATCAACTCGTTATTCTGGAGATATAAAATCCACAGACTTTCGAGCAACGCCAATTCCCTTGGTATCTCACCGCCCAACTGGTTGCCGCTAAGATGCATCTGTACCACATTGGCGAGGTTGCCCAACTCCGCCGGTATCTTTCCGCGTAACTGATTATTTCTGAGATCCAAGTATCCTAGACTGGTGAGATTGCCCAGATCTGGGGGGGTATTTCACCGCTCAACTGGTTGTCACCAAGCGACAAATATCCTAGCTTTATTAGGTTACCCAACTCTGGAGGTATTTCACCGCTCAACTGATTTCCGCCGAGATATAGTCTCACCAAGCTAGCGAGATTACCTAACTCTGGGGGTATCTGTCCACTTAACTGGTTCCCGTCGAGATGCAGCTTTTCCAAGCTGGTAAGATCGCCTAGTTCCGTTGGTATTTGTCCACTCAACTGATTATCATTGAGCCATAACTCTTTCAGTTCGGTGAGATTGCCCAATTCCCCGGGTACCTCACCACCCAACAGACTCCCCCCGAGAACTAGTTTCTCCAGCCCGGCAAGGTTACCTAGTTCTGGGGGAATCTCTCCAGTCAATTGCCCATTGTTGAAAAGCGTTAACTCCTTCAAGTTGACTAGGTTACCTAATTCCTGAGGAATCTCCCCTCCTAACTGATGATTCAGTTGAATGTCCAACACCCTAAGTTCGGCCAGATTGCCTATCTCCGGCGCTATATGTCCACCTAACCTGCTCTGCTGGAGAGACAACGAAACAACACGCCCCTCCGCATTAGTTTTGATGCCATACCACTCGTCGAGGGGAGCATCAGTCAACCAGTTTTCATTGGTGCCTACTTTCCAATATCTGCCATCAGCGGCGTTGAAGAAGGCGACTAGCGCTGCTTTGTCAGTCTCGACTGAAGCTTTAGAATGGGTACTCCACATAGTGCTGTCGCTGGACTCAGGTGAACGCCGACTTGATGGGCTGCTCGATGATCCGCAAGCTATCGCCAAAGCGGCCAGAGCAACGGCGCAAGACAGCAGGAGAACTCTCCAAGAGCAAAGCATGACAGTTTACTACCTTGTGGTGTGGGTCCCTCATTGTAAGAGGGATTCGGGCTACTTGCCATTCTCAGAATAGACTGTGGCCTCTTTAGGTCTGATTATAGCTTGGAAACCAGTCGCCGAATGAAATCCGTCGCCCGGTGTGCGATAATCTAGCGGCAACCTGAAGGACTATCGGGAGATGAGGACTCGCCATGAGCAACAGCAGCGACTGGATTGACATAGAGAAGAAGTATTACGCCCAGACTGTGCGCCGCCAGCCGGTGGTCATCGTCCGCGGCCAGGGAACCGAGGTCTGGGACGCCGACGGCAAGCAGTACCTGGACTTCGTGGCTGGCTGGGCCGTGAACCAGTTGGGCCACAGCCACCCGGTCCTTACTCAGGCCATCGCCGAGCAGGCCGGCACGCTCATCCAGACCTCCAACCAGTTCTACACCGTGCCGCAGTTGCAACTGGCCGAGACGCTTATCGAGAATAGCTGCCTCGACCTGATTTTCTTCGGCAACAGCGGCGCCGAGGCCGTCGAGGGCGCGATGAAGCTGGCCCGGCGCTACGGCAAGACGCAGCGCGACGGCGCCTACGAAATCATCACCGCCTTCAACTCCTTCCACGGGCGCACCCAGGCCACCGTCGCCGCCACCGGCCAGCCCCACTATCAAGAGAACTTCGCGCCCCTGCTGCCGGGCTTCGTGCACGTGGACTACAACGACGTGGAAGCCGTAATCAGCGCCACCTCGGAGCGCACCGCCGCCGTGATGGTGGAGCCGGTGCAGGGCGAGGCCGGGGTCATCATCCCGGAGGACGACTACCTGCAACGCCTGCGCCAGTGGTGCGACAGCCAGGGCATCCTGCTCATCCTGGACGAGGTTCAGACGGGCATGGGGCGCCTAGGCAGCCTGTTCGGCTACCAGGAATACGGCGTGGAACCGGACGTGATGACCCTGGCCAAGGGTCTCGGCTATGGCGTACCCATCGGCGCGTTCCTGTCCAAGGCCCACTGTCAAGCCCTGGTGCCGGGCGATCACGGCTCCACCTTCGGCGGCAACGCCCTGACCACTGCCGCGGGCTACGCTGGCACCAAGTACATGATCGACAACGACATCCCCGGACACGTCAAGGAAATGGAGCCTTACCTGCTGGGGCGCCTCAACGAGGTCAAGGACCGCTTCTCCTTCGTATCCGAGGTGCGCGGCAAGGGCCTGCTGGCAGCCATGGACTTCGAGGACACCATATCGCCGCAGGTGCTGGCCAACGCCAACGAGGCCGGCCTGCTGCTCAACGGCCCGCGCCCCAACACCGTCCGCTTCATGCCCCCGCTCACGGTGACGCGGGAGGAAGTGGACGAGGCCGCCGAGCGGTTGAGCACCGCGCTGTCGAAGATCTAAGGCGGTTCGCAGGGGTGCGCCCAGACCTGCGGCGCGCCCCTGCTAAACCACCCTATCAAAAATTACTTCCCTCGGCAGATTAGAGCAACGGGGAGAGGGGTAATGGCTGGTCGCGAGTTCTACGTCATCATAACGAAAGACGAAGACGGGTTTTTTATCGGGGAAGTAACCCAGATTAAAAGTTGCTTCAATCAAGGCAAGACTGTAGATGAGTTAATGGAAAATATGCGTGAGACCATACAGGTTTGTCTCGAAGAATATGGTATTAAGGATCAGTCAGAATTCGTAGGTGTTCAGACGACTCTGATCACTTCGGATTCAACCGCAATGTTGCAGAGAGAATTTTATGTTGCAATCACAAAGGACGAAACAGGTTACTTTTGGGGTGTTGCGCCACAGCTAAGAGAATGCTTTGGGAAAGGTAAAACCGAATCAGAGCTAATGAAAAATATGCGTAAGGCTATCGAGCTTGGCCTTGAGTACGATGACTTGGAAGATTCTTCAACATTCCTCGAAGTCCAGAAATTGGAAATCTAACTGTGGTTACAGGCAGATTTCCGTCATTAACCAGCCGAGAGTTTATCCGTACCATGCACAGATTGGGGTTTGAGACAATTAGACAAACTGGAAGCCATGTCATTATGCACCATCCCGACGGCAGGGGAGTTGTCGTACCGGATCATGGTTCAAGAGATTTAGGAAGAGGATTCGCTAGGAAGTTGTTACGGGATGCACAGGTAGAAGTCTCCGACTTCCTAGCGGCCCCATAACTACTAGACTGGAGCTAGTAAAGCCAATGCCAAACGACAGAATCGTGCTCGCCTACAGCGGCGGGCTGGACACCACGGTGGCGGTGCCGTGGCTCAGAGAGAAGTACGGCGCAGACATTGTCACCCTCACCATTGACCTCGGCATGGTTGACCTCGAAACCATCCGTCAGCGGGCGCTGTCCATCGGCGCGGTGGAGGCAGTCATCGTGGACGGGCGGCAGACGCTGGTGGACGAGTTTCTATATCCCAGCCTCCAGGCGGGAACGGTATACGAGGAGCAGTACCCGCTGGCTACCGCGCTGGGCCGCCCGCTCATCGCCCGCTACCTGGTGGAGGCGGCGCGGGAGCACGGCGCCTATGCCGTGGCCCACGGCTGTACCGGCAAGGGCAACGACCAGGTGCGGCTTGAGGTGGGCGTGATGGCCCTGGACCCCAGCCTCCAGGTAATCGCGCCTATCCGCGACTGGGGCATGAGCCGCGACGATGAAATCGAGTACGGGCTGGCCCGCAACCTGCCAATCAACACCCGCGCCAGCCGCTTCTCCACCGACGAGAACCTGTGGGGCCGCAGCGTGGAGGCCGGCGAACTGGAAGACCCGTGGCTGGAGCCGCCCGAGGACGCCTACCTGTGGACTAAGCCGGCCGCCGACGCCCCCAACGAACCGGCCTACCTGGAAATAAGTTTCGAGCGCGGCGTCCCCATCGCCATAGACGGCGAGTCAATGGGCGGCGTTGACCTCATTCGCCACCTGAACAACGTAGGCGGCGAGCACGGCGTGGGGCGCGTAGACCACGTGGAGAACCGGCTGGTGGGCATCAAGTCGCGGGAGATTTACGAATGTCCGGCGGCGGTCATACTCCACGCGGGCCACAAGGCGCTGGAAACCATGACGCTCAGCAAGGAGCAGGCGCGCACCAAGGCCCGCATCGCCCAGGAATACTCCGACGTGATTTACAACGGCCTGTGGTATACGGCGCACCGGACCGATCTGGACGCCTACGTGCAAAGCACGCAACGCCACGTCACCGGCGAGGTGCGGCTGCGGCTGCACAAGGGAAGCTGCACCGTGGTGGGACGGCAGGCTCCACGCGCGCTGTACAACTATGGCCTGGCAACCTATGACCGTCAGGACCAGTTCGACCACGCCGCGGCCGCCGGGTTCATCGGTATCTACGGCCTGCCCGTCCGCACCCAGAACCAGGCGCAGGGGGACTAGGCGGCGGTTGCAATTGCAATAATGAGTCACCCGCAGATTTCACCCTCACCCTAGCCCTCTCCCTACAAGGGAGAGGGGAGTTGTCGAAACCCACTCCCTCAAAGAGAGAGGACTTGACACAATACCGGAGGACAAATGACTGTCGCCGCCCGAATGCACGACTTGGGTACCGAGAGCGCCTTCGAGGTACTGGCCAAAGCCCGCGCTCTGGAGGCCCAGGGACGGGAGATAATCCACTTGGAAATCGGCGAACCCGACTTCGACACGCCCCGGCACATCATAGACGCTGGCATGGCGGCCATCAGCGACGGCTTCACCCACTATGGCCCCACCGCCGGGCTGCCGGAACTGCGCGAATCCATCGCCCGCAACAGCCGCGAGGTGCGCGGCACCAACACCGAGCCCGACAACGTGGTGGTGACGCCGGGCGCCAAGCCCATCATGTTCTATGTCCTGCTGGCGCTGGGCGAGCCGGGCGTGGAGATCATCTACCCCAATCCGGGCTTCCCCATCTACGAGTCCATGATTCGCTTCACCGGCTGCACCCCCGTCCCGATGCAGCTTTTGGAATCGAAGAGCTACCACCCCGACCTGGACCAGCTTGCCTCGCAGATAACCGACAAGACCCGGCTCATCATCCTCAACACGCCGGAAAACCCCTGCGGGTCGGCCCTGTCCGAAAGCGAATTGCGCACCATCGCCGAGCTGGTGATGAAGCACCCCAACCTGTACGTCATGGCCGATGAGATATACAAGGACATCCTCTACACCGGCGAGCATTTCAGCATCGCCTCGATTCCGGGTATGGAAGAACGCACCATTATCCTCGACGGTTTTTCCAAGAGCTACGCCATGACCGGCTGGCGTCTCGGCTACGGCATAATGCCGCCGGAGTTGGTGCCCCACGTGGTCCGCCTGGCAGTCAACAGTGTTTCCTGCGCCGCCACCTTCACCCAGAAGGCGGGCATCGCGGCGCTGGAAGGCCCCCGCGACCAAGTGGAGGCGATGACTGCCGAGTTCGCCGCCCGCCGCCGCCTGATCACCGACGGCCTGCGCAGCATCCCCGGCATCCGCTGCCCAGAGCCGGAGGGAGCGTTCTACGCCTTCCCCAGCATCGAGGACACTGGCTTATCCAGTCGTGAGTTTGAGGACCGCGCCATGCAGGAAGCGGGCGTGGCCTTGCTCTCCGGCTCGGCTTTTGGGGAATACGGCGACGGGTACGTCCGTCTGTCCTACGCCAACTCCCAGGAAAATATCAGCAAGGCAATCGAGCGGCTGGACGCTTTCGTCCGCAGCATCTAACGGCTAATTCCCTCTCCCTCTGGGAGAGGGTTAGGGTGAGGGAGTTCCCCGCAGCACCAAGCGGCGTTAAGTTAGAGGAGTCCGAAATGGCGGAATGTAAAGTAATCCATCCCGATGGCCTGGAGGTCGAGATTCAGTCCGGCGCCATGACCCGGCTGGCGGGCGTGTCCGAGGCGCTTACCGGCTCGACGGGCATCCACCTCGCCATCGCCACCATTCCGCCACATTGCGCCTCCAGCCCCCACTACCACGTCAACTGCGAGTCCGCCATCTACGTGGTCAAGGGCCATGGGCGCTTCATCGTCGGCGACAAGCTGGACAACCCCTTGCCCATCAGCCCCGGCGACTTCATCTACGTTCCCGCCGAAGCCGTCCACCAGCCCGTCAACGACAGCGACGAAGTGATGGAAATAATCGTCGCCCGCAACACGCCGGTGGAGATAGTGGCCGAGGTGTAGAGTAATGGGTACTTTCAGCGTTACAATTCAGGTGTCGCGCCCTTACGGCAGTGAGTTTCGTTCAATGGACGCATTAGTTGATACTGGCGCGTCTTACTGCGTGTTTCCCGGCGATGTCCTCGCCGAGCTTGGAGTAATTGTCGAGGAAAATCGCACTTTCGAACTCGCCGACAACAGAGTCGCCGAACTTCCGGTTGGCCATGCCACAATAAGAGTGGCTGGAAAGCAAATAATCACACTGGTAGTTTTCGGACCTGAGGGAGTCTCTCCGTTGTTGGGCGCCACTGCCCTAGAATTGACCGGCCTCGCGGTGGATCCCCTTCGCCAACTGCTGGTGCCAGTAAACGCGCTATTGATGTCGGGATTGAACGGCAGTTTGGGTAATGGCAGGGCAAACAACGGCGTTTGTTGAGCGCCAATAACGCATGGACTATACTAGCAACGCCCCGGCAAAGTGACATGCAGGGGCGTCTAGCGTACTAAACACCGGAGAGACGACGACATGGACTTGGGCCTTACCGAAATCCAGCAGATGCTAAAGAGCAGCGCCCAGGAGTTCCTGGCGCGGGAATGCCCCACCACGCTGGTGCGGGAAGTGGAAGAGGATGAGCGCGGCTACCCCGATGATCTCTGGCGCCAGATTGCCGGGCTGGGCTGGGCCGGTGTGCCTTTCCCGGAGCAGTACGGCGGCACCGGCGGCGACTTTCTAGATCTGGCCGTGCTGCTGGAAGAGATGGGCCGGGCCCTCGTTCCCAGCCCTTACTTCTCCACCGTCGTGCTGGGTGGGCTGACAGTGCTGGATGCCGGCAGTGACGCGCAGAAAGACGGCCTGCTCAGCAGAGTAACCGACGGCAGCAGCATATTGACACTGGCAGTAACCGAGGCGTCTGCCACTTTGGAAGCCTGGGGCGTGGAAGCCACCGCCACCGTAGACGGCGACGGCTACGCGCTGAACGGCGTCAAGCTATTCGTGCCAGACGCCCACGTCGCCGACGTTATCATCGTCGCGGCGCGAACCACCCAGGGCGGCCGCCCGGCAGAGGGCATAACGCTGTTTCTGGTGCCTTCGGGCCTTCCCGGCATCGAGATTTCTCCCATCCGCATAATAGGCAACGAGCGGCAGTTCGAGGTCGCGCTGAACAACATCCGGGTGCCGGCCAGTTCGGTGCTGGGCGAAATAAACGGCGGCTGGCCCATAGCGGAGCGGGCCATCCAGCGGGCCGTGGCCGGGCATTGCGTGACCATGCTGGGCGGAGCGTCCGCCGTGCTGGATATGACCGTGGAATACGTGAAGCAACGGACACAGTTCGGGCGTCCCGTCGGCAGCTTCCAGGCAGTGCAGCATCACTGCGCGCAGATGGCAACCGACGTCGAGGGTTGCCGCGGCGTGGCCTACCAGGCGGCGTGGACGTTGGCCCAGGACCTGCCGGCCCAGCGCGAGGTGTCCATCGCCAAGGCGTGGATCAGCCAGGCCTACCGCCGCGTCTGCGCCACCGCCCACCAGTGCCACGGCGCCATCGGCTTCACCAAGGAACACGACCTCCAGTTGTATACCCGCCGCGCCAAGGTGCAGGAACTCGGATTCGGCGACGTCAACTATCACAAAGAACTGGCTCTCGCCAGCATCGAAAGGGAATAGCGGCTGTGACCACTCCCAACAAATACGCCGACATGAGCCGGGAGTACTTGACCCGGGCCGAGGATTACCTGAGGCAGGGGGACTTGAAACAGGCGTCGGAGAAGTCCTGGGGGTCGGCGGCCTGTGCCCTAAAATCCATCGCCGAGCAACGGGGGTGGCACCACCAATCCCATTCCCTGCTATTCGACATTTCCAATCAAGTAGCCGACGAGCTAAATCGCGACGACCTGCGTGATATGTTCTCAGCCGCCAAATCCATGCACCAGAATTTCTACGAAAACTGGGAGCAGGAGGATGGTGTGGAATACGCCGTCGGCAGGATAAAGGAATACCTGGTTGAGCTGGAATCCGTCAGTGCCCAGCTTCCGCCGTCCTTTGTGATTGAGACCCGCGCACAACGCCGCAGGCTGGCCCGACTTACCGGACAGGCGGAACCATTGTGATACACTCACCAAAATAAAGGGAAAGCGATAAGAGTAAATGACAACTGCCACACAATGTATCTTCTGCTCCATCGCCCGCGACACGGCCAACCCGGACGTGCTTTACCGCGACGACCGCTGTTTCGTCGTCAAGGACATCAGCCCCAAGTCGCCGGTGCATCTGCTGGTCATTCCCAATATGCACATCGCGTCGCTGGCATACGTCGGGCCCGGCCAGGTCCCCATCATGGGCCACCTGTTCGTCGTGGCCGAGGAGATGGCCCGCCGCGAGAACGTTACCCTCAGCGGCTACCGGCTGGTGCTGAACCAGGGACATGACGCACAGCAGACCATTGCTCATCCCCATGTCCACCTGATGGGCGGGCGGCAACTGGGTGACATGGGATGAACACCAGCGCGTTTGTTCATCCTGAGCTTGTCGAAGGAGCAAACGCCAGGTTCCGGGAACGGTTCGAGTCGCTCCCAGGCAAGTTGCGCGCCCATATTTTCCGGGTGCGTGACGTGGGGCTGGACTTGGCGGTGCGTCACGGCATAGACGAAGACCGAACTGAGCTAGCCATCTTGGGCCACGACGTCGCCAGAGCCGCCAAGAAAAGCGAAATCCTGCGTCAGGCCAACCGCTTCGAGCTATCGCTGTTGGACATCGAGCGAAAATCTCCAATAACCCTGCACGGCCCGGTGGGCGCGGAGCTACTGCGACACGAGGACGGGCTGGAGGACGACGAAATACTCGACGCGGTCCGCTATCACACCACCGGGCACCCCACGCTGACGCCGCTAGGCTTATTGGTGTTCATCGCCGACAAGCTGGAACCCAACAAGACAAAGTCCTACCCCTATCAGCAGGAACTGCGGCACATCGCCAACGAAAGCCTGCATCAGGCCGTGCTGGAGTTCCTGTGCCGCGAGTCGGCCCTGCGCCTGCAACGCCGAAGGCCGGTACACCCAGCCAGCGTGGCGACGATCAACGCGCTGTTGCTGCGCGGGGCGAAACCAAAGGCAGCAGTTAATGCATATGACCGATAGAGGAAAATAATGGAAATCGTGCTTAGCCAGCGGGCGGCGGAACACATCGCAAACCAGGGGGGGCGGGCGGCGGTTGACCTGCTGCAACATTCCTCTTGAGCCGGGTGCGCCGTGGAGGTATCGGTCGATACCAGGGTGCACCGGCGGGATGTTTCCGCCTATGACTCCCATCAGCTGAATGGGGTCGAGATCCTGACGCTCCCGGAACTGTCGCGCCATACCGTCAGCCTCCAAGTCGACCTGCGCTCCTTCTTGTTCTTTCGCAATTTGAAGGCCGTTGTGCAGCTCGATAATGGCATGGTCATCGGCAAGTCGCCTTACGGGATGCAGCAGGCTGAGGCGGAGGGCTAACCGGCGTCGTATTTGCCTTAAAGTTCTCCCTCACCCTAACCCTCTCCCGCTGGGAGAGGGAATTTTATTTGCCTCATTATCCTTACCGGGCCTTGTATTCCGGCGGGCGCTTTTCCACGAAGGAGCGGCTGGCTTCCTGGAAGTCCTCGCTCATGTGCAGCTTCAGGGGCAGCGTCTGCATATCGGCGTCGGCGCCGGTCTGCACCCACTGGCGGCGGGTCAGCTTTACTCCCACGCGGGTTGCCAAAGGAGGAGCCTTCAGCACCTTTTCGGCCAGAGCCTCGGCGGCGCTGAGGTGGAAGCCGTTGGGAACCAGGCGGTTGATTAGCCCCAGCCGGTACAACTCCGCCGCCTCGACGGGCTCGCCGGTGATGACCATTTCGCTGGCGATTTTCGAGGGCATGAAGGCGTTGACTTTGGCCCATATCCTGCCGCCGGCCAGCCCCCGCCGGGTTTCGGTTATGCCGAACCTGGCGTCCTCGGAAGCGACTATCATGTCGCTCTCGGCGGCGATGACGATGCCGGCGCCCAGCGCGTAGCCGTGGACGGCGGCGATTACCGGCTTCCAGTTGATGGTGCGGCCCAGGTAGCCTTCCGGATTGGGGCCGCGCTCGCGGCGGGCGCTCTCCTGCGGCGTCATGGCGACGAAGCGCTGCTTGATGTCGGCCCCGGCGCAGAAGGCCCGGCCCGCGCCGTGGATGATGCCGACCCATGCCTCATCGTCGGTGTCGAACTCCAGCAGCGCCTCGTGCAGGTCTTGCTCGAACTGCGCGTTCACCGCGTTGAGTACCTGCGGGCGGTTGAACATTATGTAGGCAATCCTGCCTTTGCGCTCGTAGGTCATGGTTTCGTACTCAATCATAAGCCCTCCGAAAATCCGGAATCTCGAAGTCAGCCCAATTTAGAACATTTTCTCAAATTCAGCCACAAAAGCATTGACATGGTATGTACCGATGTTCTAAATTAAGCAAGCATTATTAGAACAACTGTTTGGGGGATGTCATGGTAACGCTGCAAGCCACCCGCCCGCAACCGCCGAGCCTTGCTTCCCGACACGCTATTCCGGACGACGTTTCGGAATTCTACCACTACGAAGACACCGGCTGCGAAGCCTCGGACTCCTGCCTAGACTGCCCGCTGCCCTTCTGCAAGTACGACGACCCGGCCTGGTACCAGCGCAACCGCCGCCTGGCCCGCGACTTCCGAATACTGCACGTTATGAATCGGGAGTCCCTCAGCATTGAGGAAACCGCCGCACGGTTCTCGGTCACGGTGCGGACAGTATTCCGCATAATGCAGCGCTGCCGCGAAGCCACGATGCAGGGCAACACCTATACCGACGGACTGCTACGCGCTGCGTAGCTTCAAAAACCACACACAAAACAGGAGCGCAGAGAAAATAGGATTCCTCTGCGCTCATTGCGTCTTTGCGTTAAATGACTTTAGTCAACTACCCCCGCGGTAGTCCCAGCCCGCGCCCGGCGATGATGTTCCGCTGCACTTCTGAGGTGCCAGCGGCGATGGTGCCCGAGAAGCTGAGCATCCAGTGTTCCTGCACCCGGCCCCGCAGCGGCGCCCACTTCTCCTCGCGGCCCAGCGTTCCGTACAACCCCAGCACATCCATGGCCGCCTCGGTCACCCGGCGCACCGTCTCGCTACCGAAGACCTTGCTCATCGAGGCCTCGCGGGTGGGAACCAGACCCTGCCCCTGCATATAGGCCACGTTGTAAGCAATGAGCCTAGCCACTTCGCATTCGATGTAGCGGTCGGCCATCAGGCTGCGAACCCAGGGCACTTCCATCAGGGATTGGCCGTTGCGTTTGGTTTCGGTGGCGTACTCACGCACGTCGTCCAGCAGGCGCCGGGCGTTGGCCGAGTAGTCAATGCCGGAGCGCTCGAAGTCCAGCAGCGTCACCGCCACGTACCAGCCCCGGTCTTCCTCGCCCACTACGTTGGCCCGGGGAACGCGCACGTTGTCGAACAGCACCTGGTTGAACTCGTGGCCGCCGGCCATGTTGATGATAGGCCGCACGGTAACGCCGGGCGATTTCATATCCACCAGCACGAAGCTGATGCCCCGGTGCTTGGGGGCGTCAGGGTCGGTGCGGGTCAGCAGCATAATCCAGTCGGCGCGGTGGGCCAGCGTGGTCCAGATTTTACCGCCGTTGATTACCAGGTCGTCGCCGTCGCGCACGGCGCGGGTGCTGAGGGAGGCCAGGTCGGAGCCGGATTCCGGCTCGCTGTACCCTTGGCACCACTGCACCTCGCCCCGGGCCACCGGGGGCAGGTGCGTGCGTTTCTGCTCTTCGGAGCCGTGAATCATCAGCGTCGGCCCCAGCATTCGGACGCCGAAGATGTCGCGTCCCGGGGCGCGCAGATAGGCGATTTCCTCGTTGAAGATGGCCGACTTGACCGGCGATGCGCCCTGCCCGCCGTACTCCTCCGGCCAGTGCATGGTCAGCCAGCCGCGGTCGGCCATCCTGCGACGGATGACGCGGGTCAGGTCCCAGTCGTCTTCCTCCGGGTAGCGTCCGCCGCCCTCCCATGTTCCGGGCAACTCGGTTTCGAGAAAGGTCCTGAGTTCCTGGCGAAAGGACTCGTCTTCCGGGGTAAACTTAAAGTCCAAAACGGCACTCCTGGGCCTGCCGAAGGGCTGGAAGTCAAAGAAGGTGAAGTCAACAGCGCGAGACTGCGGGCCGCCCGGAAGGACTACCCGCCGACCGCAACGCAGGTAACGGTACGCACCACGCCGTTGACGGTATGAATATGTCCGGTGACCAGATCGCCTACAACGGATATATCGTCGGCGCTAATCATCGCTATGATGTCGTAAGGGCCGGTCACCACGTCCACCGTGGCGATTCCGGGCAGGCCGGTCAGCGTAGTTGCTACCTCCCTGGTCTTACCCACGGAGGTCTCGACCAACAGATACGCTTTCGTCGCCATCTTCCGCCTTCCGAATATCGACATTTGGGATTTCTTGAATCCACGCCAATTCTACGGCTCGCCAATTTCCGTGTCAATTACGCCACGAAAGCGGCGGTTTTCCCCTCTGCTGTCAGGCGCGTGCTAGAATCTGGACGGCGCACGCCGACAGTCACATTGTGTACGGTAATAGTAAAGCAGGGTTGTGTGAGAGCTATGGCCGAACCAAGCTCCGAACAATGGCTTGATCTGCATGAGGCGTTCAGGGAATACTGCCAGGCCGCTCCCTGGCAATTCTTCGACGACACCCATATGGTGACCGTTGAGCATCCTTTTGGAGAGGACAAAGGTTACTGCGTCGTCTTGGGCAGCGGCGGAATGGAATACGGACTGGCTATGTATCGGGGAGACGAGGGTTTGGCCGGATACCTGGCGCTGATGTCGGGCGCGTTGGGATTGGGTTCGCTGGAAAGTCTGGACGCCACGAATGCTCTTTCCGCCATGCTGGCCGACCGCGAAGAATTGTCCAAGCCGGACCGCGACACGATTCGCGGTCTCGGACTCAGGTACCGTGGACGGGGCCGGTGGCCCTTGTTCCAGACCTTCCGGCCCGGCTATTTGCCTTGGCGGTTGGAAGCCGGCGAGGCCGTGTTCCTGACATGGGCATTGCGATGTATGACAAACCTCACGTCTTTGGTCGAGAGGGGCGAACTGACCTTTGACCGTGAAGATAACCCTGATATGTTTCTGACCCGAACACTTCATGACGGCGAGTGGCATGACCGTTGGGAGCCTCTCTTGTTTCCGCTGCCTCCGCTCGCTCCGGACTACCCGGACTTGGAGCGCCTCCGCCAGTTGGCCGACTCAAAGCCGAGAACCAGCTCGGTTTGGGAATTTGCTGCTTTCTTTCTTCATGCGCCGGTTCGAGAGGAAAGAGGCGGACGCCCTCACTTCCCGACAATCGCTATGTTGGTGAACGCCGATTCCGGGTTCTTTATGCCTGAGTTTTTTATGGGGCCGAATCCGTCGGAAACCGACAGGCAGGAAATGCTGGTGTCAATTCTGGAAACTCTGCCGGGGCTGCCGTCGGAAATAGTGGCCGGCACCCCGCGCACAGCGCAACTGGCGGAGTCGGTGACGAGCCCTTTGGGGATTGCTCTCTCGGTGGATGAAACTCCGGCTCTGTGGAGCGTGAGGGAGGAGTTGCTGGATTCCCTTGAAGCAGGCGAACCCGGTTCTTGGTGAAAGACTCATGGCGGGCAGTGAAGAGCAATGACTCAGCGGATGAAACTGCTGGCCGAGGGAGCAAGGGAGCTGGGCATCAACCTCTCTCCCGGACAGCTAGAGCAGTTCGAGTTGTATTACCGGGAACTGAACGAGTGGAACCAGCGGGCTAACCTGACTGCCATCACCAGCTACGAAGAGGTGCAAGTCCGGCACTTCCTGGACTCTCTAACAGTGTGTCTTCCCTATCGAGAGACGCCGGAAGGCTTGCCGAGGATTATCAGAGTTGTCGACGTAGGGAGTGGGGCCGGACTTCCGGGGCTGCCGCTCAAAATCGCCTTTCCACATCTGAAGCTCCACCTGATTGAGTCGGTGGGGAAGAAAACGGCCTTCCTGGAGCATATCTGCGGGGTGTTGGAACTGGACAAGGTCGCCGTGCACACCGGCCGGGCGGAGACGCTGGCCCGCGAACCGGAGTTGCGCGACGGTTTCGACCTGGCGCTGGCGCGGGGCGTGGCAAGACTGTCCCTTCTATTGGAATTTGCGCTGCCCTTCTGCCGGGTTGGCGGGAGGGCAGTCGCCCACAAGCACGGCGGCATCGAGTCCGAGCTGGCGGATGCCAAGACCGCCTTGTGCGAACTGGGTGGACGGGAAGCGGGCGTGTTCCCGGTGGCGCTGGCCGGGCTGACCGACAACCGGGTGGTGGCCGCCTTCGAGAAGGTCGCGCCCACGCCTGACCGCTACCCGCGCCGCGTCGGCATTCCGGCCAAGCGGCCTCTGTGAGTCTGTGGCGCAAAAGAATGACCCCGCTCGGGGGATGCGGGGTCAATGGGTTGCGATGAGGCGTTGCCGCCCGGCCTATTCGTGGGGCGGCGGCTCGTGGTAGTAGCGGGTGTCCGGGGCGCGGTTGTGGATGGCCTTGGTTCCCCTCTGGAAGATGCAGGTCCTGATGTTGTTTTCCAAATCGTCAACATCTATGGCGCCATAACGCGCCACGCCGGCCTCGCTCTTCAGATAGTCCTTGACCTTCCCCAGAACTTCGTCCGCCGTCTCCCCAATTGCGATGAAGCGGTCCCGAGGGTCGGACAGGAAGTTGCTAACCCTGCAATAGAAAGTGTCGGGCATACTCCTCCTCCTAGGCTGCGGCGAAACTTCGCCCAACTGCCTGGCATACTTGCCTGATAGTAGGTGATTGATACACCATCGGCGGCTGAATTGTCAAACGCCGACGCGCAGCAACTCAATAGTCTTTGGTTCTCCCTCCCCCTTGAGGGAGGGTTGGGGTGAAGTGCCGGATGTCAGCAACCTGCTGGGGATTGCGGCATGGGTAGCGTCAATTTATCATTGGGATAACCTCACGAGGGGCGCTGCCTTACTAAGCGCCGAACTCCGTGGAGCTTTCTGGAGAACTCAAATGTCCGTAATGGTCACCGGTGGAACCGGGTTCATCGGCAACCGTATCATACGCAAGCTGCTGGAGCGCGGCGAGGAGGTGGTCTGCTTCGACCTCGCTCCGCCGCGGGCCAACCTGACGACCCACCTCGACCGCATCACGCTGTACCGCGGCGACGTGACGCAACTGCCGCAGCTTATGGAGGCCATCAACGTCCACGACGTTACGCGCATCATCCACATGGCGGCGCTGCTGCCGCCCGACACCGAGGACCGGCCCCACTTCGCCATGCAGGTCAACATCGGCGGCACCAACAACGTCTTCGAGGCCGCCCGCTGGTGCGGCATTGAGCGGGTGGTGTACGCCAGCTCCATCGCGGTCTACGGGGTGCAGGACACCTTTGGGGAGCGCCCCATCACCGAGGACGACGTAAACGACCCCATCAACGTGTACGGCATGACCAAATCGGTCAACGACTTCTCGGCCCGCCGCTACACCGACCTCTACGGCCTCGACCTGCGGGGCATCCGCATCTGCACCGTCTTCGGCCACGGGCGAGTCACGGGGATGACCGGCATGATTGGAGGGCTGATGGTGTCGCTGCCGGCCATAGGGCAGCCCATCTCCATGCCCTTCCACGAGGACGAGCCGTCGCCGATGATTCACGCCGAAGACGCCGCCGAGATTTTCGTCCGCGCCGCCCTAGCCGGGAAACTGAACCACCGCACCTACATCAGCGGCGGCAACCTGGCCACCATCAAGGATATGGCCGACGCCGTGCGCAGCTTCATCCCCGACGCGCATATCACCACCGGCGACCGCACCGTCCCCCACGTCTACCTGGTGGACAACAGCCGGATGCTCGCCGACATCGGCTACGAAATCGCGCCGCTGCGCCAGAGAGTGCTGGACCACATCAACGACGCTCGGGCCGAAGCGGGGATGGAGCCGCTGGCCGGGTAAATTTTCGACGCAAAGACGCAAAGCAAAAGAGAGGATTTAGATGAGTATCGCGATTGGATATATGCCGGGAGCTTTTGGAGAAGGTGGCGACAACCCCAACTACCTGCGCGAGTTGGTGGAGACCGGCGACAAGCACGGCTACGATTCCATCTGGCTCAGCGACCGCATCGTCAGCGAGAAGTTCAGCCTGGAGGCCATGACCGCCTGCGCCATGGTCGCCGCCTATTCCGGCAAGCTGAAGTTCGGCACCAGCGTCATTGCCATGCCGTTGCGCAACCCGGTGGTGCTGGCCAAGCAGATTGCCACGCTGGACTTCCTCTCGCAGGGCCGCTTCTTCCCGGCAGTGGGCCTGGGCCAAGAAGAGCCGGAGGAATACGAGGCCTGCGGAGTCAGCAAGGAGCGGCGCGGTCCCCGCACCGACGAGGCCATCCAGCTCATGCGCCGCCTGTGGGAGGAGGACGTCGTCACCCACGAGGGCGAGTTCTACACCTGCCATAACGTATCGGTCACGCCCAAGCCCTTCCTCCAGCCGTCCACGCCGGTATGGATTGGCGGGCGCACCGCCGCCGCCGCCCGGCGCGTGGGCCGCGTCGGCGACGGCTGGCTGGTCTCCAGCGCCACCCCCGCCGAGGTCAAGGAAGGACACGACATCCTGTTCGAAACGGCGGACGAGTTCAACCGGGTGATTGAGGACGACCACGTAGGCGTGCTGCTGGGCTACTACGTTAACAACGACGTTGAGGAAGCCACCATCAAGGCCAACCAGTACGTCACCCGCCAGCGTCCGGATGCCCACTTCACCGAGTTCACCGCCGTCGGCCCGGTGGAGCGCATCGCCGAGTTCGTCAACCGCTACATCGAGTCTGGCGCCTCCAAGTTCGTAGTCCGCCCCCTCTGCCAGGCCGAGGAAACTATGGAACAACTGAACATCCTCGGCGAGGAGTTGCTGCCGCAGTTCCACAAGTAGCGGGGTTTGGAGGCAAAATGGGAATTACACGAGTACCGGCGAGTGTATTGAATCCCAGTGATTCCGAGAAAAAGTGGGAAGGCGAATTTATCGTTGACACGGGGGCCGTAGATTGTCTTGTTCCCAGACAACACTTGGAGGATATCGGTCTCTTTGAGAAGGGGAAAAGAGAATACGTCCTAGCAGACGGAAAGCCGCTGATCATGCCCTTCACGACTGGCGACATTGAATTCATGGGCGAGAAAGTAGGGGCAACAATCATAATGGGAGAAGAAAACGCACATCCATTGCTAGGAGTGACAGCCCTGGAGTCAGCAGGCATTGAGGTAGACCCGCGTGACCAGCGTCTGGTGCGACTCCCTTCAATACTACTTACGGGATTTAGACCTCCTACTGGTCTGTCTCCCAAGTAATCAGCAACTCCCGCATCGGCTTGCGCCAGATGGCCCGGTAGCCGTCGCCGTCGGGCGCGAACAGCTCGTGGAACTGCTCCTCGAAAATGCGACTGGCCGTGTCTCGCGCGCCTTCCCGCGACCAGCGGCCAAAGATCACCGACTCGATGGCCTCTCCCCGTGTCGGGTAGTGCCAGTCCTCCCACCAGGTAGGATCCGGCAGCACTCGCACGTCGGGGAGGATGCCCATGTCCCACAACACGGGCAGCAACTCGCGGTGGCCGGGCATGGGGGCCAGCGGCTCGCCGTAGACGCGGCGGAAAAGATCGGCTCCCCTGTTGGGCGGGGGTTCGCTCCATACCAATACCATGATGCGATGGCGGGCTATTGACTGCATCTTCTCGATGAACGGCACAATGTCTCGGACGAAGTAGGTGACGTCGCAGGTTAACGTCACGTCCCCCTCCACGTCTTCGGCGTCCATCAGGCTTGCCGGCAGCAGACGGGCGTTGGTTATTCCGGCATCCTGCTTCGAGCCTTCATACTCGGCAGCCATGCCCGCAGACGGCTCCACCGTCAGCACCTCGCGGCAGCGCAGGGCGAGAGGCAGGGAGACGCGGCCCGCCCCACCGCCAACGTCCACCACCACGTCGCCCGGCACAACATAGGATGCCAGCGCCGCCAGGTTGGCATCCAGCTCGCGGTGGGGGTCGAAGCGGAACTGCGCGGCCGACTGGCCAGTCCAGATGTCTGCTGGTCTGGGACCGAACAGGCGCAGTTGCTGTTCCTCAACGGCATCCAGCATGGCGGCGTATTTCTCGGCGGCGCTGGGCATCTTCGACCTCCAGGAAAAAAGTTCCCTCTCCCTTCGGGGGAGGGTTAGGGTGGGGGCGTCATCCGAGTGTAGCCAAAGTTCCGGGCGAGCAGGACTTCACCCTCACCCCAACCCTCTCCCTACAAGGGAGAGGGAGAACCAAGAGAGCAGGCTAGATATTCGGGCGGGTCTTGTACCAGCCGGCGTGCTGTTGGTAGGTGTAGGCCACCTGGAAGCAGCCCGGCTCGTCGAAAGGTTTGCCGGCTATCTGCATCCCGACCGGCAGGCCGGCCTCGGTAAGGCCGCAGGGTACGGATATGGCGGGCAGGCCGGTGACGTTGAAGGGCGCGGTGAAGCTGCGCCCGCGCACGGTGCTGGTGGGGTCGTAGCCCTCGAAGGCCGGGGCGGGGGTGGTCATGGTCGGCGTGACCAGGAAGTCCACCGTCTTCATCACCTCGGCGAACTCACGCCTGGCCCACGTCCGCACGCGCTGGGCTTGCAGGTAGTCGGCGGCGGTGAGCAGACCGCCGGTGCGGAATCGGCTGCGCACGATGTCGCCGAACTTCTCGGGTATCTTTTTGAGGTTCGGCTCGTGGTAGGCGTAGGCTTCGCTCACCATGATGACCGAGTTGGCGGCGCGGACGTAGTCCAGGCTGGGGAGTGAGACGTCGCGCACTATCGCTCCCAACCCTTCCAGCTCGGCGACGGCCTTCTCAACCACAGCCACCACCTCCGGGTTGACGCTGGGATCGGGGTCGAAAAAGTAGTGCCGGGGCAACCCGACGGTCACGCCCTTTATGTCCTCCCGCAGCGACGCCGAGTAGTCGGGCACCGGTGCGGTGCTGGAGGTGGGGTCTTTGGGGTCGTGGCCTGCGATGGCCTGGAGCATATAGGCGCAGTCCTCCACCGTCCAGGTCATCGGCCCGGCGTGGTCCTGCGACCAGCTCAGCGTGACCACCCCGAAGCGGCTGACCCGGCCATAGGTCGGCTTGATGCCAACGATGCCGCAATACGACGCCGGGCCGCGAATGGAGCCGCCGGTGCAGGAGCCGAGACCGCCCATCACCTGCCCCGAGGCCACCGCCGAGCCGGTGCCGCTACTGGAGCCGCCGGTGATGTGGTCGAGGTTCCACGGGTTGCGGGCTGGCTCGAAGGGCGTTGACCAGTCAGGGCCGCCCAAGGCGAACTCGTGCATCGCCAGCTTGCCGACGAGGATGCCCCCGGCGTTCTTCAGGCCCGCGGTCGTGGTGGCGTCCACCGTGGGCACCCGCTCCAGATCAACATAGGAGCCAGAGGTGGTGCGAGTGCCTGCGGTGTCGTACAGGTCCTTGAGCGCGAAGGGGATGCCGTGCATCGGGCCACGATAGTTGCCCTGGAGCATCTCCGCCTCGGCGGTGCGCGCCTGCGCCATAGCCTCGTCAGCCATCAGCGTCACGAAGGAATGCAGGCGATCGTCGGTGGCCTCAATGCGGCCGAGGCAGGCGCGAAGCAACTCCACGGGCGACAGTTGCCCGGAGCGCATCAATTGTCCCGCCTCTCGCATGGTCAGGAAATACAGCTTGTCGGTATCGGCCATTTCGATTCACCCCGTTTGGGAATTTGGGACGCCCTCACCCTAACCTTCTCCCAGAGGGAGAGGCAACTAGCCCTCGGGCCAGTCGGGGTGAAACTCTGTCACCATCTCTTCGGCTCCGAAGTTGATGGCGTGAAGCTGGGCGGCGTAGGCGGCATAAAGGTCGTAAATGGGCTTGAGTTCTTCCAGTTCTTCGTTGTTCAGGCCCAACCCGGCGCGGTCGACCATGAACCGGAATTCCTCCATAGAGACTTCGCCTTGTTCAGGCATATTCATCCCTCCAACTTTGCTGTTCGTGAAGAAGTCTACAAAGCGATAGCGCAGGCTTAAGTTGGTGCTATTATACGCACAAATACCAGAGTGCCGGGCGTAATGCCCATAGGCAAGGAATTTTGACGTGACTACTTACGTGTATATCTCCCTGCAACGGGAGGACCGGATTTCCCTATACGTGATGGATCCCGACACCGGCGGCCTGACGCGGCGGACTGAGTTTCCGTTGTCAGGGATGCCGGCCCCGATGGCTGTGGACCCACAGCGGCGGTTCGTGTTCGTCGGCCGCCGCCGGCCCGGCGATTTCGGCTTGACCAGCTACGCCATTGACCACGCCACAGGGCGGCTGACCGAGATTGGTGGCGTACCGCTGGAGGGCGACCCGGTGCATATCTCCGTTGACCGCACCGGCAAGTACCTGCTGTCGGCCCACTACTACCAGGCTCGCGTCGGCGTGCACGGTTTCAGCGAGGACGGCGCGCTGGACGCAACGCCTATCGAGTGGCGGGAGACGGGCATTGGCGCCCACTACGTCCAGACTGACCCGTTCAACCGCTACGCCTACGTGCCGCACATCGCAGAAGGAGCGCACACGGGCGTCAACGCCATATTCCAGTTCCAGTTCGACCAGCGAACCGGCAAGCTGTCGGCTTGCGACCCCGACCGGGCCATCCCCAACGCGCCGGAAGGGCCGCGCCACGTCTGCTTCCACCCCAACCTGGACGTGGTGTATTCCTCCAACGAGCAGGGTTGCAGCGTAACGGCATACAGCTTCGACCGTGCCAATGGGACGCTCAGCCCTTTCCAGACAGTACCGACGCTGCCGGAAGGATACGCTGAGCATAACTCCTGCTCGCAGATACAGGTAACGCCGTCGGGCAAGTTCCTCTACGCGCCCAACCGAGGGCACAACAGCATCGCCGGGTTCGCGGTGGACGCCGCCGACGGAACTCTGACGCCGCTGGGCCAGACGCCGACGGAGGACATTCCCCGGGCGTTCAGCCTGGACCCGTCGGGCAACTTCCTATACGCCGCCGGGCTGGAGTCGGCAAGGCTGGCCTCCTACCGGGTCAACGCAGACAGCGGCGCGCTGGAGCCGCTGGAGGTCTACCCCATCGGCCAGGGGCCAATGTGGGTGCTGATGGTGGACGTGTAACAGCTATAATCCCCTCTCCCTTTGGGAGAGGCTTAGGGTGAGGGCGTCCCACGCGAGGCGGTAATGATGGGGCGCTACGCCACCATCCACCACGGGTCTTCCAGCAGGTTCTTGACCGTTTGCAGGAAGGCGGCGGCAGGCGCGCCGTCTATGGCCCGGTGGTCGAAGGTTAGGCTGAGATACATCGTTTCGCCCTTGACAATCTCGCCGTTGGCGATGACCGGCTTCTCCACTACCCGGCCCACGCCGAGGATGCCGACCTGCGGCGGGTTGATGATGGGCGTAAAGCCGTCAATATCGTTGGCCCCTAAGTTGGTGATGGTGAAGGTGCCACCGGTAATCTCCTCGGGGCGTGTCCGTCCCTCGCGGGTGCGGGCGGCGAGGTCGCGGTTCTCGGCGGCGAGCTGCGCCACAGACTTGCCCTCTGCCCCTCGAATTACGGGCGTTACCAGACCCTCGTCCAAAGCCACGGCGAGACCGATGTTGATTTCCGACAGCATCTGCACCTGCGCCTGTCCATCCGCCGATGTAGTCTCGATGGCGTTCATGCGTGGGTGTCGCCTCAGGGCCTCGGCGGTAGCCTTGACTACCACCGGCAGCGGCCCGATGCTGCCGCCCGCCTCCTCCGCATGATGCCGCGACAGCCCGCGCCGCAACTGCATCGCCTCGGTGACGTTAGCCTCGGTGGTCAGCGTCACCTGCGCCGTGGTCTGGATGCTTTGCAGCATACGGGTTGCCACCGCGCCCCGAATGCCAGTCAGGGGGACAACGCCGTCCGCCGACGGTTCGGACGCTGTGGCCGCCGCAGGCGCAGACCGGGCGGCGATGGCGGCTTCCACGTCCTCAATAAGAATTCTGCCCTGCGGCCCACTGCCGACTACAGTAGCCAAGTCTATATCGTTTTCCCGGGCCAGTCGGCGGGCGGCGGGGACTACCGGCACTCGTTCCCCGGCTGGCTGAGGGCTTGCAGCAACAGGCGCGGTAGGGGCTTGTAGCACAGCTTCCACGTCGGCAATCAGGATACGCCCGTTGGGGCCGCTGCCCCGCACTTGGGCCAGGTCAACGCCGCGCTCGCTGGCCAGGCGACGGGCCGCCGGGACTACTTGAACTCCGGGAACCCCGGCGCCGTTCGAGGCGGGCGCAACTCGTGTTGCCGGCTCCGTCGGTGCGCTGGCCGGAGCGACAGGCGCGGCGGACGGCGCGAGTTCCTCGCCCGGCTCGGCGATGACGCACAGGACCCCGCGTATCGGCACAATCTCGCCTTCCTGCGCCACGATGCGGCTGAGAACGCCCGAGGCGGTGGACTCCAGCTCCGTTTGCAGCTTGGCCGTCTCCACCTCGACGATAGGCTCCCCCTCCGCCACGGTGTCGCCCTCCTGCTTCAGCCAGCGGACGATGGTGCCGTCCTGCATCTCCATACCCCACTGTGGCAGCACAATCTCCGACGCCATAACTGTATCTCCTGACCCTGCGCTAGTATGGCCTGGCTCTCTCCCGAATTGTCTGAATCAGGATTCACAGGAGTTGAGGATTATCAGGATGGGGAAAATACATCCTGTCAATCCTTCCATCTTGAAAATCCTGATTCAGACATTGGGCCCTCACCTTACGACATCGTCACCCGCACGGCCTCGGCGATGGACTCGTCGGTGGGGTAACAGAGCGGCTCTAGGGCTGGGCTGAAGGGTATGTGCACGTTGATGGTTCCCAGCCGCTGGATGGGGGCCTGCAGGTCCCAGAAGCCTTCCATCGCCACAATGGCGGCGATTTCACTGGCTGCGCTGCAAGTCTTGTGGGCCATGTCCACCACCACCAGCCGGCCCGTCTTGGCGACTGAACCCAGGATGGCCTCCTTGTCCAGCGGAACCAGTGTGCGCGGGTCTATGACCTCGGCGGAGATGCCTTCGCCCGCCAGCGCATCGGCGGCGGCCAGTGCCCTCGGCACCATGCCGCCGATAGCGACGATGGTGGCGTCGGTGCCTTCGCGCTTCACGTCGGCCACGCCCAGGGGGATGGTGTATTCCTCTTCGGGCACTTCCGCCCGTGCACCCAGGATGGTGCGGTCTTCCCAGAATATAACCGGATCATCGGTGCGTATGGCAGCCTTCAGGAGGCCCTTACCGTCGTAGGCGTTGCTGGCGAACACCACCTTGAAGCCGGGGATGTTCATGAACAGAGGGTGCGAGCGGTCGGAGTGGTGAGCGGCCATGCTTCCGCCGTAGTACATGGCGGCTCGGTATACGATGGGCAGGTTCACCTGCCCGCCGAACATATAGCGCATCTTCGATGCCTGGCTGACAAGCTGGTCCATCCCCACCCACATGAAGCTGGACAGGCTCTCGACGATGGGGCGCATTCCCACCGCCGCGGCGCCCACGGCTGCGCCGAAGAATGCGTTTTCTGACAATGGACAGTCGCGCACCCGCTCGCCGCCGAACTCCTGGAACAAACCGCCCGACGCGCCGTAGACGCCCTTCTGAATGTCCTCGCCCATGATGAAGACGCGCTCGTCAATGCGCATCTCCTCCCGCATTGCCTCGTTTATGGCCTGGGTATAGGTGATGTTACGGGTCTGCGTTTCAGTGACCATGACCTGCCTCCTATATTTGTCTGAACTGTGATTTCTGTGATTCGGGGATTACCCTGATTAGGAGCCTCGGGCGTTCCAAAATCATAAAAATCCCATAATCAAATGAATCACAGTTCAGACAATTGAAAAATCACTCCAGCGGGATGGGGTCGGCGAACATATCCTCCCAGACCTCGGAGGGGTCGGGGTAGGGGCTTTCCCTGGCGAAGGTTACGGCCTCCTCGATTTCGGCTTTGACCTCTTCTTCGAGGGCGTCCAGTTCCTCCGCCGTGGCGATGTCCTGCTGAATGAGCATGGCGCGGTGGATGTCCAGCGGGTCTCGCCGCTGCCACTCTTCGACTTCCGCATCCTCGCGGTAGGGGTTGCGCACGATGCGCCCCAGCCCCAGCGAGTGGTCGTAGTAGCGGTAGGTGCGGCCCTCCACCAGCGTCGGCCCCTGTCCTGAGCGGGCCCGCTCCACCGCCGCCGACACCGCCTCGTGCATTGCCAGTGCGTCCTGCCCGTCCACCAGCACGCCGGGGATGGCGTAGGCGGCGGCCCGGTCGGCGATGTTGTCAACCGCCACCATTTCCTTGAAGCTGCTGGTGACTGCGTACTGGTTGTTCTCGCAGAGGAAAATCACTGGCAGCTTCCAGATAGCGGCCAGGTTGATGGACTCGTGGAAGGCGCCCTCGTTGCTGGCCCCGTCGCCGAAGAAGCAGACGGCCACCCGGTCGTTGTTCTGCAACCGGCTGCCCAAGGCCGCGCCCACGGCCACCGGAATGGAGGATCCGAGGATGCCCGACTCGCCCAGGATGCCGATGCTGAAGTCGGCCAGGTGCATGGAGCCGCCCTTGCCTTTGCAGATGCCGGTCTTCTTGCCCAGCAGCTCAGCCATGGCGGTCCTGACGTTGCCGCCCTTGGCGATGGGGTGCCCGTGGGAACGGTGGTTGCCCGTCATCCAATCGTCGTCGCGCAGGGCCATACAGGCGCCCACGGCCACCGCCTCCTCGCCGATGTAGGAGTGGGCCGCGCCGACGATTTCGCCGCGCTCCACTAGGCTGATCACCGCCTCCTCGAAGTGCCGGATGCGAAGCATTCGCCGCATCATTTCCATTAGCGCCGTTTTGTCCAGCATAACCGCGCCTCCTTATGGTATACCGAAAGAATTGGGGGAATAATACCAGAAATTCGCAATATACGGGCAATGAAAAGCGGAAGAGGACACGGCCCCGCTGTTCCTGTCCGCTTTTGTCTGAATCAGGATTTCCAGGATTTTGAGATTTTCAGGATGTTCCCTATCCTGAGCATCCTTATAATCCTGCAAATCCTGATTCAGACCATTCCTTTGGCGATTTCGCTCATTGTCCCCTATAATCCACCCACTAACAGGCACGAAAAACAATGGGAGGAATCATTATGCCCATACTGTGGCGGGCCGATGCGGAAACCAGCGAGGGATACCCCGGCGTCCCACGGGCAACGCTGGTGGGCGCGGAACAGGGCGCGCAATCGCTGTGGGTGGGACACCTGGAGGTTGGCCCCGGCGCCACCATCACCACGCACATCCACCCGGACACCGAGGAGGCCATGGTCATCGTCGAGGGCGAGCTGGAGGCGGTGCTGGGCGACGAGGTGGTCACCCTCAGCCCCGGCGACACGGTGCTGGCCCCGGCCGGCGTCAAGCACGGCTTCGTCAACCGCTCCGGCGAGAACGCGGCGCTCCTGGCCTTGTTCCCCAAGACGGAGTTCCAGCGGGTTACGGTGGAATAAGCTCACAATTCGTAATCGCTCAAACGGATATTGTCTATTGTCAACTCAGTGGGTAATTTGATACACTCACAACACTGTTACCAACGGATCCCAGAATCGGGGTCCCAGCCTGAAGAAGGGCATCTCGACTGGAGGTGAGGCATGGTTTCCACTAACGTCTCCGATGACATGTTCAGCCCCGCAGCGATTAAGGACCCCTATACCTACTTCGGCCGGATCAGGGAAGAAGACCCGGTCCACTGGAACGAACTCTACGAGCTGTGGATCATCACCCGCCACGACGACCTGGTGTGGCTGACCCGCAATCACGAGAAGTTCTCCAGCGCGACCTTCCTCAACGACCCGCGCCCGGCCTATCCGGCCATATACGAGTCGGACGAGGAAATCTACCGGATGGCGTGCGAGTACCAGGGGATGATGTTCATCCAGCACGACCGGCCGGCCCACCTGGACATGCGGAAGGTGGTGCACCGCTTCTTCACCCCCAAGTCCATGGAAGAGTGGCGGCCGCTGGTCATCTCGGCCACCAACCACCTGCTGGACCAGGCGGAGATGAAAGGCAGCGTCGACCTGATGCGTGACCTTGCGGTGCCGCTGCCCCTGCTGGTAATCGCCGAGATGATGGGCGTTCCCGAAGCCGACCGGCCCTACATCCGCACGCTGGCTGAAAAGCTCCTGTTCACCAACCGGGGCGAGCCGGACCGCTACCGCACGCTGATGGAAGGCGTGAACGGTATGTTCGAGTACTGCGACCCGCTGCTGGAAGAGCGCAAGGAAAACCCCGGCGACGACTTCATCTCGGTGCTGGCCAGCGGCGAGAAGGAAGGCGTGTTCAACCGGGCCCACACGCTCTCCAACACCGCCCTGCTGCTGATTGCGGGCCACGAGACCACCATCAACCTAATCTGCAACGGCACCAAGTCCTTCATGGAAAACCGGGACCAGTGGGAGCTCTTCAAGCAGGACACCGAGGGCATGATGGTGCGGGCCTGCGAGGAGGCGCTGCGCTACGACTCGCCGGTCAAGACGCTGCCCCGCCTGGCCAGCGAGGACGTGGAGATTCGCGGCAAGCAGATTAAGAAGGACGACCGCGTGCGCTGGGTCATCCCGTCGGCCAACCGCGACCCCAACAAGTTCGAGCGGGCCGACGAGATGGACATCACCCGCTGGCCCAACCCCCACGTGGCCTTCGGCGCCGGCGTCCACCACTGCCTGGGCGCCACCATCGCCCGCGTGGAGGGGCAGGAAGTCTTCCGCGCCCTAGCCGATCGCTACCCCGACCTGGAAATGGTTCCCCACGAGTCGGAGTACCACCCCACCATGGCGCTGCGCTCCATGATGGAGCTGCCGATGAAGCTGAACGTCTAGCTAGGGCGAACGGCAATTCGCTTGGGGATACAGGGACGCCCTATAATCGGGCGTCCCTTTTGCTTTGGACTAAACCAGAGAGAAAGCTGAATGACCGCTGAACCGTCAATCAGGAAATTTCCCACTGAAATTTTCGGATACTCATATACAGAACATGGCGATGATGCTAGGCGAGCATTGGAGGCCCAATTCTGCCCTTTCCTTTCGGATATATGCAAGAAGCCGCGCAAAAGTGAGCCTGAGATCAAAGTGGGCGTGTGCAGTACCGGCTATCAAGGCCGCTTTCTCGATGAATTCCGCCCCATCATTATTTGTCCACACCGATTTTTGCAGGATGGCACGGTTTTCGCCACTATCGAGCGCCTGTATCTTCTGAACGGTGACCGGACTGTCGAGTGGGTGAGCGAGGTGAGTATTGGAACGGCCGGGAGCGTCGATTATGTAGCAGTGAAACTTGATGCTGCTGGAACGTCTGTCGAGGACTTTTTGTGTGTTGAGTTTCAAGCCGCTGGCACAACCGGAACGCCCTGGCCCGCTGTGCTGGATTTCAAGGACAACCGGGCTTTCCGCCGGAACAGTTACGACTATGGCATCAATTGGGCCAACGAATTTGTGAAAACCATGATGCAGCAGGTCTACAAGAAAGGCAGAGTGATTCAATCCTGGAACCGCAAGATAATCTTTGTAGTACAAAACGTTGCCATTGAGTATCTCCATAGCGCCGTAGATACCAGCGGACTACATGATGCCAACGACAATGACCCGATACACTTTGTTACTTTCGGTATGGAGTGGCAAAGCGGCACTGGCTGGAAACTGGTTCACAACGGCTCGTACAGCACTGATTTGGCTGGCGTAAACAGAATTCTAGGCGGCGCAATGGTTGAGGATTTCCCAACCGAGGAGACATTCAAGAACAACGTTTATTCCAAACTCATAGGGAGGCTCTGACCGGATTCTTTCAACCTGCTTTCCGCAATCTGCAAGTAGTGTTCGCTTATGTCAATGCCTATCGCTCTTCTGCCCAGTTGCAATGCGGCGTAAGGGGCGCTCCCTGTTCCGCAAAAGGGGTCCAGCACGATACCGCCCGGCGGGCAGGTCGCCTTGACCGGATTTATCAGCAGTTCTTCAGGGAAAACCGCGTA
Organism: Dehalococcoidia bacterium; assembly: GCA_965204805.1. Classification (GTDB taxonomy): domain Bacteria; phylum Chloroflexota; class Dehalococcoidia; order Lucifugimonadales; family UBA3495; genus VXOI01. The sequence continues at coordinate 4,145,795 of OZ242013.1, read as the reverse complement.
ATGGGCATCCTTGCGCCATTTGTCTTCCGGCACAATCCGCCATATATCGGATGGCAAATGCCCGTTTGCCCGCATCTTCAGGGTAAAGTATCCTTTCGACTCCAGCTCTTTTGCCCTGCCGCTCACTTCACCGTTGTCGCTGTGAAACGTCCTCTGATAGCCCCGGATTGTCATTCGGAAGTCTACGATTTCGCCTCGGCGCATTTCCTCGATAGTATCTTCGAGGGCCTCCAATGCCTGTTTCTTTTCCGGCATCGAGAGCTCTGTTGAATCTTCAATTTGCTGCCGATACTTTTTCCCGCTTACACCTGTTGCTGAAACCATTGTGCCGTTGCGATTGCTCGCCCGCACCAGAGGCTGGATTCTGATTTCATCAGCAGCGTAGTAGTATTTCTTCTGTTTGACGAAATGAAAAATATGCTCGTATATGTCCCGAAGGCGGTCACCGGCGCTTTGAGTGCCTTTCATCTGGTCCCAGATAATATCGTTTCGGAGAATCCAGCCGTCATCCTGTAAAGCTATTGCCACGCGCCACGGAAGCCCCATCAGGTTTTTGTTGACATATTTGTCGCCCAGATTCAGCCAGAGCGAGCCTTCCTTTTTCAGCACTCGCTTCACTTGGGAAAATATGCGGGCGAGATTGTTTACGTAGTCCAGATGCGACGCCTCGCCACCCAGCAGACGGTGTCGCTCAGCATCCCCCACCTGGTAATCGCGCTGATTCCAATACGGGGGCGACGTAATTACGCAGTCCACCGATTCCCGGGGAATGAGTTCAAGCACATCCTCACAATTCCCCTGAAACAAGGTTATTCTGGCGTCACCGCTAAGAAATCTACCAATCTGATCTTTACCTGCGCTTATGTTGCAGTTAACGCCGTGGAAGACGCCTTCCACGGCATCAGTCTTTACCTCGGCTGTCATTGGATTGCTCCTTGTGAGTGAGCCGACTGATTCAGCGATCCAACTTTGGCGAATTGTCCGCTTAACTCCTACCCCAGCCGCTCGAACGGCGTCGGCATCGGCCCCACCGGCACCTCGATGAGCGATGGCCCGTCGTGAGCCAGGCACTGCTTCAGCGCGGTTTCCAGGCCCTGGGGGGTTTCGGCGCGGACGCCGTTCATGCCGTAGGCGTCGGCCAGCTTCATGAAGTCGGGGTTGTGCAGGTCGGCCCCGATGGTGCGCCCGGAGAAGCGGTTGCGTTGGTCGCGCAGCACGTTGCCGTAGGCGTTGTCGTTGAACACCACCACCACGGCGTTGATTCCGTACTGCACCGCCGTCGCCATTTCCTGAGAGTTGTACATGAAGCCGCCGTCGCCCGACAGCGCCACCACGGCCTTGTCCGGCTGGGCCACCTTTGCGCCCAGGGCCGTGGGGTAAGCGTAGCCCAGGTTGCCGGAGTAGGACGATGTTATGAAGGTGCGCGGCTCATAAACCGGGAAGTAGGCCCGGCTGTAATAGCCTAGCTGCGTCATGCCCGCAATCAGGATACCGTCGTCGGGCAGGGCGGAGCGCACGGCGGCCAGGAAGGACTCCTGCGGCTCAACCGAGATGCGGACCTCTTCGCGCTGCGCCCGCTCCGACGCCACCTCCGCGCTGCGGTCGGCGCGGGGCGCAGGGGTGAGCTTGGCTACCTCGGCCAGCAGCGCCTCCAGCGACAGCCTGGCGTCGCCGTGGACTCCGAAGGTGTTGGCGTAGTTGCGGCCCAGCTCCGCGTCGTCCACGTCAATCTGGATTACCTGCTGACCGCCCAGCCAGAAGGGGAAGGCCAGCCGCGTACCGACGGCCAGCACCAGGTCGTGGCTGCTGTTTTCGCCAGCCACGGTGTCGTTGCGCAGCCACAGCGATCCCAGCGACAGCGGATGCCGGTCGGATATGACGCCCTTGGCCTCGGCGGTGGAGATTACGGGCATTTGCAGATGCTCCGCCAGCTTCCGCACGGCGTCGGACGCCCCGGACGCTATGGTTCCGCCACCTGCCCAGATGAGCGGGTTCTCCGCCGCCGCCAGCATCCGCGCCGCCTCGGTGATTCGTCCGGCGTCAGGGGCCAGCGGGCGGGGCGCTTCCGGCTCCAGCAGTTCCACATCGGCCACTTCGGCCAGGGTTTCGGGCGGAATTTCGATTTCCACGGGGCGAGGGCGGCCGTTCTTCAGGTGATGGAACGCTTCATGCACCGTCTCCGGCACTTCCGCCGGGTCCATTGCGCGGCGGGCAAACTTGGTGACTGTCTTCATTATGTCCAGTTGGTCGTCAACTTCGTGCAGCATCCCCCGGTTGACCCCGATGAGGTCGCGCTCAATCTGGCCCGACACCATCATCACCGGAGAAGAGGCGGCATAGGCGGTGTTGAGGGCGGCGGTGGCGTTGAGCAGCCCCGGCCCCGGAACCACCAGCGCGGTTCCGATGCCGCCTCCGGCGCGGGAATAGCCGTCGGCCATGTAGGCAGTGGCCTGCTCGTGCCGGGTGGTGATGAACCGGATGCCCGGCTCGTCGTAGAAAGCGTCCATCGCGTGGTATAGCTGCACACCGGGCAGCCCGAACACCACCCGCACGCCCTCGCGGTATAGCGATTTCACTAGTGCCTGTCCGCCGGTCATCTTAGCCATGTGTACATCCTTATCCGTAAGTTGACCATTGCTTGCTGCCATTTGTCGCAGCGCATCAAGGCCGTAACATATCTGCCGTGATTGTACCATCTAGCGGCAACAGCGATGGCCCGCGCAGGGTATGGTACAGTCGGAACAGCACACACAAAAGCTGAAATGGAGGAAGCGATGACGCGGGCGCTGATTATACGGCATCACGAGGCGGAGACCATGGGCGCGAACTTTCGGGCGATACTGGAGGGCCGCGGGTTTGAGCTAATCGCGTGCAACATCTTCGAGTCCGCCCCCAAGTACGACAGTTTCGACGCGCTTACGCTGGACGAAGTTGACTTGATAATGGCCTTCGGCGGGCCGATGTCTGTGAACGACGACCTGCCCGCCCTGCACCGGGAGAGGGCGTATCTGGCGGAGGCGATGTCAGAGGGCAAGCCCGTGTTCGGCGTGTGCCTGGGGGCGCAGATGATGTCCACTGCCCTGGGCGGCACCGTGGAGCCCAGCGGCGGCTACCAGTTCGGGTTGCGCAAGATTCACGTTACCGACGCCGGAGACGGCGACCCGGTGTTCGGCGCAATCACCATCCCCATCGTTCCGACGCTGCACGGCGAATGCTTCACCATCCCCAACGGAGCGGCCAAGCTGGCAGAGGGCGACATTCTGCTCCGCGACGGAGGTTATCGCCGCATCAACATGGCTTTCCGGTACGGCTCTTCCTACGCCTTCCAGTTCGAACCGCAACTGACGCTGGATGAACTGAAAGTGTGGGATCGTGTTTTCGAGGGTGACTACGAGCTTATGGGCAACGCTTTCAGTCCCAAAGAGGAATCAGCCCGCAATCTGCGGGAGTTCGCCAAGTTCGCGCCCGAGCATCAGCGGCAGATGACCGCGTTGCTGGAGGCCTTTCTAGCCAACGCAGGCTTGAGTTAGAACATCGATGTATCCCTTTCAATAACTATATTTTTACGAATTATGTCCTTATTATGACGTAATTCGCATTTTAGAGATCTTGTTTCGTTGTTGACAATGGGAAAAGGACGCAACTAAAATTCGCCAACCTGTTTCAGTAGGAATTTCATGTCAAAATTCGGAGGATTCCAATGAAGAAACTGGTTGGATTACCCCTGCTTCTCACCTTGTCCATGATGCTGGTCTTGGCCTTGGCGGCCTGCGGCGGCGCCGCCGAAGCGCCGACGGAAGCCCCCGCACCGACCCAGGCGCCCGCTCCCACTGCCGCGCCGACGGCCACAACCGCGCCAACTCAGGCTATGGCGGAACCGACGGAAGCCCCGGCCATGTCCGGCGACGCAGACCTGACAGCCTATGCCGCCAAGGTGGCAGGCGGGCCGGGCGCCATATACGTTGGCGACCTGGGCCAGTTGGTCGGCCCGGCCCCCGAGCCGAGCCTGGGCGGCATTGACGAGGCTGGCGATCCCGACGGCAGCGTTCCCCTGGAGTCCCTGGAACGCCATATCTGGATTTACGAATCGGACTACTACCAGGACTTGCTGGAAAAGGCGAAACTGCTTGACCCCACTCCCCTTACCAGCAGCGACGAGGAATTCGAGTTCCAGTACGCCTGCACCAACCGCGCCCTGCTGCCCTGCCAGTTGATGGAGCATTACCTGATTCCCAACGTGGCAGCGCGCACCAACGACCAACTGATAATCAACCTGACCTCCTTCCCGGAACTGGGCATCTCCGGCGCGGACAATATGACCCTGATACGCGACGGCACGCTGGACATCGCCGAAATCTACACCGGCTACGTGGCCGGCGAGGTCCCGGCGCTGGAAATCCAGAGCCTCTGGGGTATGTTCAAAGACCACAAGGCGCAGTATGACGCCACTACCGTCCTCACCCCCGACCTTGAGCGGATGATCGCCGAGGAAAGCGGCGGCTCGCCGATAATCACCCACAACTGGTACGTCGGTATCGACCAGTTCTTCTTCTGTGGCGAGGCGCTCACGACGCCTGAGGACTTCGAGGGCAAGAAGACTCGCAGCCACGGCGCGGCCATTTCCGACTGGATTGAGGGAATGGGCGCCGATGCTCAGTTCGTAGCCTTCGCAGAGGTGTACACGGCCCTGGAGCGTGGGATTCTGGACTGCGGCGTAACCGGAGCGGACCCGGCTTACGGCCAACGCTGGTACGAAGTGACCACCCACATGAACGGCTTCCTGGTCAGCCTGTTCAATGACAACGTCGTGATGAACGCCACCAACTTCAACAAGCTGCCCGACGATATCAAGGCAATCCTGATTGAAGAGGGCGCCAAGCACGAGCTGGAAGCCCTGCGCCTGGCCGCCATCCAGAACGAGGTGGGCGTTAAGAAGAACGAGCTGGCCGGCTTGACCAAGGTCCTGTTCTCCGAGGAGCTCCAGGCCCTCAGCGACCAGGCCGTGCTGAACAACGTCGTCCCCGGCTGGATTAACCGGGTCGGCGACATGAACGACCCCATCTTCGACATATTCAACGAAAAGATTACCCCCATCGTGGGCATTCGCATCGAAGATGATGGCGCGGTGGTGAAGGTCAACTAGCCGCGCCACCTTCGGTCCGGCAATGGGTTCGACAGGTTGACAGGCCAAGCGAACATTGAAGGCCCCGGTGGTGGACGCCGGGGCTTTTCTCCGCCCCACTACGTCCAACTCCGGCCTCAGCGCGTATACCGCGCAAGGGGTTTATGAGTTACTATTTGGGAGCCGGAAATTTGACCTTCCAGGCAGTCCCGCCTCTATGCGGAGGATTCTTATTCTAGACCCAAGGTGTATTTTGATGAGTGTTAATTCAGAGACCGAACAAACAGGAGTGCTGATTGCCATCGACTGGGAGAACATACGTCGCGGCGCGCAGATGTATCAGCAGACGGTTACTCCACGGGCATTGTGCGATGCTATGAAGGGCGTGGGAGAGGTATTCGGAGAAGTTCGGGGCGGCAAGGCGTTTGGCGACTGGAGCCTGCGACGGGAAGACGGCACTTCCTTCAGCATGGCTGGCATCGAGCCGTATAACGCCCCCCGCACCATGGCCGGCAAGGACCGCACCGACCCGTCCATCATCCTGGAAGTCTATGACTGGATTCGGGACCGCAATGACTGCCAGTACATTATCCTGGGTTCCGGCGACTCTGACTACCAGGCCTTGGTTGACCGGGCCAAGGGCAACGGACGCCGCATAATCATCTGCGCCTTCAGCCAGTCGGTGGCCCGCGATATGCTGGCCGTGGCTCCCCTCTTTCCGCTGGAGGCGGAGCTGGGCTTCCGATTGCCTGAACACGGCACGCTGCCCAGCCCGGCGGAAACGGAGCAGCATTCTCACGATGTGCTCCAGAGTTTCGTGAGGCAGATGGACCGGCTGGAAAGCTCCCTTAACTTCGTGGGGTACAACAAGCTCTGCACCCAGTGGATGCTGGACTGGGGCATCGCTTCCACCGAGTACGAGTGCTACCGGCTCATTGACCAGTGGCTGTATGACGAGATTGTGGAGCGGCACGATGTGGCCAACCCCAACAATCCGTCTTTCCCCACATCGGCGATACGCCTGATTCGCTCCAACGACCACGTGCGCGACCTTCTGGGCTTCAGCACTACCAGGGTCAGTAATCCGGTGGCGCTTTAACCAACCACAAAGCGTCAACAGGCCATCATTCCTGCATGGAGGCAGTGTGCGGGATACCGAACCCATCCTGAGAGTCCGGGACCTGGTGAAGGACTTCGGCGGCCTGCGTGCAGTCGACCACTGCACGCTGGATATTTATCCCGGCCAGATCACGGGACTCATCGGCCCCAACGGGGCGGGCAAGACCACCCTGTTCAACCTGGTATCAGGGGCCATGAAGCCCACCAGCGGCCGCATCTTCTTCAGCGGACGCAGCATCGAAGGAATGGCGATGCACGAAACCTTTGCCCTGGGCCTGGTACGGACCTTCCAGATTCCCCGGGAAATGAAGCTGATGACAGTGCTGGAGAACCTGATGCTGGTGCCGGCGGGCCAGTCGGGGGAACGCATCTGGTCATCTTGGTTCACACCGTGGCGGGTGGCGCGGCAGGAGCGGGACATCGAGGCCCGCGCCCTGGAAGCGCTGGAGTTCGTCAGGCTCTCGCATCTGGCCGACGAACTGGCCGCCAACATTTCCACCGGCCAGAAGAAGCTGCTGGAGCTGGCCCGCACCCTCATGAGCGAACCGAAGCTGGTGCTGCTGGACGAACCCACCGCCGGCGTCAACCGCACGCTGATGACCCAATTGTCCCTCAGCATCCATCTCGCCAGCGTCGAGCGGGGCGTTACCTTTGTAATCATTGATCACGACATGGACGTGCTGATGTCCCTGTGCGACCCGGTAATTGTCATGGCCAACGGCACGGTAATATCCCAGGGCACTCCATCGCAGGTGCAGTCCGATCCTCAGGTGATAGAAGCCTACCTCGGAGGCCGCACGCTTGGCGTTGCTTGAGGCAACCGGGGTCGTGGCCGGCTACGGCGAGACCGACATCCTCCACGGCGTTTCACTCACCGTGGACGAGGGCGAGATCGTCACCATCATCGGTCCCAACGGATGCGGCAAGTCCACTCTGATGAAGACACTGGCTGGGCTGGTGAGAGTCCGTTCGGGCCGGATTACTTTCAATGGAGAGGACATCTCCGGCGCTCCGCCGGAACGAGTGGTGGGCAAGGGCCTGTGCTACGTGCCGCAATCCGCCAACATCTTCGCCTCTCTTACCATCCGCGAGAACCTGGAAATGGGCGCCTTCCTGCGACGAGACGACTACCGGGGCCGAATCAACGAAATGTTCGACTTGTTCCCCGACCTGGCCCAGGCCCCTGGGCGCAGGGCCCAGACCCTGTCCGGCGGGCAACGGCAGATGCTGGCCATTGCCCGCGCCCTGATGCTGGACCCGTCGCTGCTGCTGCTGGACGAGCCCTCCGCCGGGTTGTCTCCCGCCATGTTCGGACTGGTGTTCGAGCGTATTGTCGGCATCAACGCCACCGGGGTGGCAATGCTGCTGGTGGAGCACAACGCGAGGGAGGCGCTGCAAATGTCCAGCCGGGGCTACGTGCTGGTCAACGGCGAGAACCGGCTTGAGGACACTGGCCCGGAACTGCTCAACAATCCCGAAATCTCCCGCCTCTACCTGGGCGGAAGATAAACGCCGCGTGACCGAAAGAATGACAGTACGGGCGGGCCGGGCATGAGAGACCTGTTGCGGGAACTCGTCCGCATCCTGCCGCGCCCGCCCGGGTGGTGGACGCCCCTGCACACCACGGCGGCCATCGTCATTATCGTTCTCGTGCTGGGAATCCTGCCTGTATTGAAGATGAGCCTGGTAGTCAACGGCGTCTTCCTGGGGGGAATCATTGCCCTGGGCGCCATCGGGCTGTCGCTGGTTTTCGGCATCCTGAATTTCGCCAACATCGCCCACGGCGACTACATGATTACCGGCGCTTATGTGGCCTTCTTCTTCATAGACAGCTTTCTGCCTCTGCTGGGGATTGAGAGCCAGGGGCTGGGGCCCTTCACCTTCGGCTACCCGCTGCTGATAGCTCTTCCTTTCGGGGCAATGGCAGGCGCACTGGCGGCAATGGCGCTGGACAGCCTGATATACCGTCGGCTGCGGCAGCGGGGAGCCAACGCCGCCGTGCTGGCCATGACCTCGCTGGGGCTTGCCATCGCCATTCGCGGGCTGGTGCAAATCATCTGGGGCACCCAGGTCCTGCATTATCCCCGCGAGTCACGGCAAGTGTTTCATCTGCCGTTGGACGTGCGCATACCACCAGACAACATATTCATCGCCGTCGTCGCTATCCTGCTGGTGGTCTCGGTGTACCTGCTCCTCACCCGGACCAGGATGGGCAAGGCCATGCGGGCCACCGCAGACAACCCGGACCTGGCGCTGGTAACGGGCATCAACACCCAAAGGGTCATATGGGCCACCTGGGCCATCGGCGGGGGGTTGGCAGCCATCGCGGGGGTGCTGCTGGCAGTGTCGCAGGCTCAACTTTTGCCCATCATGGGCTGGAAGTTTCTCATACCGCTGTTCGCCGCAGTGATCCTGGGCGGCATCGGCAACCCCTACGGCGCACTGGCCGGCGCCTTCATCATTGGCGTGGTATCTGAAGTATCCACCCAGTGGATTAACCCCAGCTACAAGCCGGCGGTGGCCTTCGCCATTATGATCGTGATGCTGCTGTTCCGGCCGCGAGGACTATTCGGAGGCTCCGGCTAAGCCGAGGGGCTTCTAACTCTCCCTCTCCCTTGAGGGATAGGGTTGGGGTGAGAGTGATAAGGCAGCGCAAAGAGGCCGCCGGACGTCACTTTATGGAAATAGCAGGAATACTCGACTACTTTATCGGCTTCGTCGTAATGGCGGGCATTTATTCAGTGATGGCCCTGGGCCTTAACGTGCAGTGGGGCTTCACTGGGTTGTTCAATATCGGCATAGCCGGATTCTTCGCCCTGGGCGCCTACACCGCGGCCTTGCTTACCGGCCCGCCGCCGCAAGGGCAGTTCGAGGACTACATATTCGGCGGAGACTGGGCTCAAATCGCGGGCCTGACCCTGGGCATCGACTGGTGGTTCTTCTTCGGCATCGCTGCGGCGATGCTGGTCTGCGCGGTCGTAGCGCTGGTAATCGGATACGTGACCCTGCGGCTCAACGAGGACTACCTGGCCATTGCCACCCTGGGCATCGCCGAGAGCGTCCGGCTTTTCTTCCTCAACGAGAAATGGGCCGCCAATGGCTCACGCGGCCTGTACAACATACCCCAGTTTCTGGAAGGCTGGATTGCCCCCGACAAGTACGACTACCTGTACGTGGTGGTGGTCCTGGGGGTGCTGGCGGCGCTGTTCCTGGCCGTTCACCAGGCCGTTCACTCACCGTGGGGCCGGGTTCTGCGGGCGATACGCGAGGACGAGCTGGCCACGGAAGCCAGCGGCAAGAACGTGTCCAAGTTCAAGCTGCAAGCCTTCATCCTGGGCGCCGTGATAATGGGCATCGGCGGCGCGCTGTACGCCCACAACATCCGGTTCCTGTCGCCGCAGACCTTCGACCCTCTGCTGGCGACCTTCATCATCTGGGCGATGCTGATGGTGGGAGGCTCAGGCAACAACGTGGGCGCGGTGCTAGGGGCCTTCGTCGTCTGGGGCATCTGGACAGGAACCCAGTTCATGCCCGGTGTTTTCAAAGACCCCAACTTCCGCTTCTTCATGATTGGCGCGCTCATCGTCGGGGTGATGCTGCTGAGGCCCGGCGGCATCCTGGGCGAGTCCCGCCGCACCTCCCGCCCCCGCGCTCCGGTCGGACAGCAGACGGAGAGCGCAGACGGCAGTTGACGCCCCGATGTTTCTCTCTCCACAAGGTGGCTGGCGTCCTCATATTCCCTCCCCCTTGAGAGGGAGGGTTAGGGTGGAGGTGAAATCCTCGCAGTCCTGACCGTGGGAGATGCGGAAACTCTTCTCAGGGCTCTGCTGAGCCCCCGGTTTGCGGACGGTTCACCCTCACCCCCAAGGGAGAGGGAGAATAGTGAAGGGCAGCCAATGCTGACTGCCCTTTTCCTTGTTGACTGGCAGGTCAGCGTTACGGAGTGATGTACTCGCCGGTGCTGACGATTTCGCCGCCAGACACCTGCCAGATTTCGATGCTGCCGAAAACGTCGCCGTTATCGTCTATGTCCACGTTGCCGGCGGTGCCTTCGTAGTTGATGTCCTGCCCTTCGGCGATCAGTTGCATGGCGCGGGCTATGCCCTCGCGTCCGGGGCCGACGACCTCGCCGGGAGCGTTGGCAACGTCCCGCAGCGCGTCGCGGATGGCCGCGGCGTCGGTGGTGGTGCCGGCCTTGGCCGCCGCCAGCGCCACCAGGACAGCGGCGTCATAGTGTTCGCCCATGAACGGATGGGAAGGCGGGAAGCCGTAGGCCGCGGTGTAGGCCGACAGGAAGGCGTCCTTCTCCGGCCGGTCCGGACCGCCCTGCACCGTTCCCAAGGTGCCGTCCAGATCATCCCAGGCGTCAATGGCGTCAATCCACTCCGGGCCCTTTACGCCGTCAACGAACAGGAAGGTATCGGTGTAGCCGCCCTCCAGCGCCTCGCGGATATAGACCTGGGCCTGCCCGGTGTAGCTCATGGTGACCAGCACGTCCGGGTCGCCATCGGTAGCCTTTTCCAGCTCCGAGGTGTAGGTTGGCTGAGTGTCTTCGTGAGGAACCCGGCTCATGACCTCGCCGCCCAGTTCGGTATAGCTCTTTTCAAACTGGTCGGCCAGACCCTCGCCGTAAGCGTTATTTATGTACATTATCCCGGCCGTCTCGTAGCCCTCCCGCCAGGCCAGTTCAGCCAGGACCACGCCCTGGGCGGCGTCGGAAACCGCGGTGCGGAAAACCCAATCATCATCGTCCAGAGTGGTAATGGCCGGGGCCGTGGATGCGCCGCTGATGATAATCCGCCCGTTGGGGACTACCACGGCCTCGGCGGCGGCGATGGTGACGCCGCTGGACAGCGCCCCGACGATGGCCACGGCGTTCTCCACGTCTATCAGGGCCCGGGCGGCGTCCACGCCCTGCACCGGGTTGACCCCCGTATCCCGGCTGATGATGACCATGGAACCGCCCTGGATACCACCGGCGGCGTTGACATGGTCGGCGGCCAAGGCGACGCTGTTGCGCAGCGGCGGGCCGAATTCGGCCAGCGAGCCGGTAAAGGAGTTGAGGTTACCCACCACCAACGGAGGCAACTGCTCCATCGCCACCTCTTCGGTGACTATCTTCGTGACTTCAACCGGGACTTCCTCAGTCACCACCTTGGTGACTTCCACCTCTTCGGTCACTACTTTGGTGACCTCTACTTCTTCCGTTACCACCTTGGTAACTTCAACTTCCACTTGTTCGGTGACCACCACCGTTTGAGGCACTTCCTGAGGCACTATTACGGTGACAGGGACTTCTTGGGGCTGGCTGTCGCCGCAGGCCATCACCGCAGCAATCGCCAGAATCATCAACAGAAATGGCACGAATATGTACCCGCGCTTGATTTGGGACACTGTCACATTCTCCTTCGACTTGAAGTCAGGGTTGACCTTCCGGGGCGCCGAAATTTTTCATTGCCCCTTTATTTCATCGTATCATATACTTGGCGGCGCAAGTAAAGTGCCGTCACTGTGTTTCCCCAAGTTTGGACAACTTGCCCACGGCCTTCACTCGCACCAGGGTAGCGTTGCTGGGAACGTAGGCCAGCGGCACTTCGTCTATCTCAACCACCTCCACCGTCGCCGGGTGGGCCCCGGCGGCCACGGCCCGCTGGACGGCGGCGGCGGAGCAGTCGGCGATAGCCTCCGCCCGTCCGGCCTGCTCCAGCGAATAGACCCGCTCCACCTGCCCGCCAACCTGTGCGATGGCCGCCCCGATGGCGTTGGCCACGTCGGCGTGCTGCGGGCGTAGCACCTCTGAAGCCCCGGTCAATTCGTCGTCCAGAAGTATGCTGCCTCCGCCCACCAGCACAACAGGAACATCCCCGCCGCTCAGCTTCACCCGGTCTATCGCCGTTTCCACCCGGCGTTGTATTTCCGTCATCGCCGCATCAACCAGCGAACCCTCCATCTGCGCTACCAAGGCAGGGTCGCCTATCCTGGCCCGGCCGTCGGCGACGGCTAAATCGGTAGTGGTCACCTTATCGCCGCCGAACACCAGCGCCTGCTCCATAAGCCGGTAACCAACGCTTTCCGGGCCAATACTCAACCTCCCAACCTGAGCCTGCCCCAACCGCTCATCCTGAGCTTGTCGAAGGACGATGCTCCCGCCCCCCAGGGGTATGGACACCATATCCGGCATGCGGAAGTTGGTGCGGACTCCGGCAAGCTGGATGGCTACCGCGGCCTCTCGCGGGAAGCCCTTGACCAGCGCGCCAACGTCGGTGGAGGTGCCGCCCACGTCCACCACGATGCCGTCGCGGACGCCCGACAGCCAAGCCGCGCCGCGCATACTGTTGGTGGGGCCGGAGGAGATGGTGAGGACGGGAAATCGGGCGGCGAACTCCGTATCCATCAGCGTCCCGTCATTCTGGCTCATAAAGAGAGGGGCGGTGATGCCCAACGATTCCAGGGCCTCCCCGATACCCTGGATGGTGAGGGCTGCCATGTCGCCCAGACAGGCGTTGAGCGTCGCCGCGTTCTCCCGTTCCAGGAGTCCCATGCGCCCGTTTTCGTGGGACAGGCACAACCGCATATCCGGCGCTTCCTCGCGGATGATGACGGCGGCCTCGGTCTCGTGCGATGGGTTGACAAGGGAGAACACGCCGGAGAGAGCCACGGCCCGGACACCCTGTCGTCGCATATCGCGGACTGTCTTCCTCAGTTCCTCCCGGTCTAGGGGGGAAATCTCCCGCCCATCGAACTCATGCCCGCCACGCACCATATACGTCAGCCCGCCGATGGCATCTTTCAGCTCTCCGGGCCAGTCCACCAACGGCGGCAACAATTGAGTCGCGGGCAGGGCCAGCCGTACTACTGCGGTTGGCGACAGGTTGCGCCCCTCCAGCAGGGCGTTGGTGAAGTGGGTGGTTCCCACCATCACGGCGTCCACCTGAACGCCTCGGGGATTCTGCGCCAGCAGTTCGACGATGGCGGCAACGATGCCGGAAGTGACGTCGGCAGTCGTGGGCGCTTTCGCCGCCCCCAGGAGTTGCGGCCCGTCCATAAGGACAGCGTCGGTATTGGTGCCGCCCACGTCAACGCCGATGAACATATCGGGGGAAGTTCCTGCCTGCCTACACCCCTACCCTAACCCTCCCCCTGAGGGGGAGGGGATAAGACGGGATGGGAAGATGGTATGAGGGGGATATACTCGGTATCGTAGCCGAAGGCACGGGGGCCGGCCACAGCCAGCCCCTCGGGAGTGGTCCAGAGGACCGGGGCGGGGAAGCCGAGAATGGTCACCCGCAGCCCGTAGCGCATCAGCTCGGTGGTCACCGGCTCGCCGACGTCGGTGGCTACGGCGCATATCAGGTCCGGTACGGTGCAAACCGTTTCGCCGTCGCGCGTGGCGATGAGGTTCTCGTTCTGGAACTCGATGAACATTCGCTGGCTGGTATAGTCATCCAGACCTTCGATAATAAGCGTCCCCCGGGCGAACCCGGCGGTAGTGCGCCGCTCCAGGTCGGTCACCTTGCCGCTGAACAGAATCCGGCCGGGGCAGGTATCCAGGATGGCGTCCAGCGGGTCGCGCCCCGTGGCCCGGGCTTCCTTCACGGCATCACCCAGCTCGCGTGCCAGAGACAGCGTATTGGGGACGGCGGTGCGGCGCACCTGCTCGGCGGTCATGGGGGCGACGGCGTAGCAGGCCACGCAGCCCATCTGCACCGTCAGCGAGCGGGCCAGGCGTTCCGCCCACACCGGGTTGATGGTCTCGCGTATGACCACCGAGTTGCCCTTTTCGTCGGCGATGGCCATGGGGCAGCAGGGCACGCCGTAGACGAAAAAGGTCTTCATCTGGAACTCTGGGAAGGCCCGGCCCATCCCGTCGGCGTCCACCACCGGCAGGCCGGCCATGGCCGCCGGAATCAGCGGCTCCACAGAGTTGCTGCCGCCGATTTCGTTGGATATGAGCGCCGTGGCCTTCTCGCCGGTGAAGTCCTCAATGGCGCGGAGGGCGTGGTAGGACTGGAGATCGCGCACCTTCTCAATGCCGACCGTGGGCGCGCCGATACCGCCGACGCACACCACACGGGCGTTCTCCGGCAGTTCCTCCGGGGCCAGCACGGTGACCGGGCCCCACTGCCGGATGGCCTGACGCGCCCGCAACTGCCCGATGTACGGGTTGCCACCGCCGCCAGTGCCGAGAATCCCGGCCCCGATGGCGATGGAGTCCAGCACGTCCTCAGTAGCTTGCCACAAGGTGGAACCGCGCTGCCTAGTCGCCGGCTGCTACTACTGGCTCTTCCAGTTTGCGCGGGTACTCGTTTCCGAACAGTCCCTTTTCAGGATGACGCGTCCACTGTTCCTTTGGGTCCTCGTAGTAGACCTCGATTTCGTTGTCGTCCGGGTCAAGCAGGTAGACGCCCATGGAAATGCCGTGGTCGCCCATCCGTACGATCCTGACGTCGTTTTCAATCAGCCGGTCGTACAGCTCCTGCAAGTCCTCGAAGCTCTCCATCTGCCAGGCCATGTGCGCCTGTCCGATGATGGAGTGGTCCGGCCCGGCGGCGTCCATGCCGATGGCGCGGATGGCCAGCTCGTGGGACTTCTCGGTGTTGGCCGACATGAACACCGTTCCGCTGGGGCTGCGCTCCATGACGGTCAGGCCCATAACCCGCGTGTAGAAGTCCACGGAGCGGTCAATATCCCGCACCCGCATTACCAGGTGTCCCAATGCTTTAGGCGTGTATGACATAGCGCTTCCTCCTGTCGATTCTGTTACTACGGCCAGTCTTCGTCGGCCAGAAACTCCCGTACTTTCTGCTTGAACGGCTCCTTGTCGTAGTTCTGAAACAGGGTGATGGAGTTCCGCACCGGGTTGCCTCCGAACATCCGCTCATACAGCACCTGGCGCCCGCTGAAAGCGCTGCACGAGGCGTCCCAAGCCAAGTGGAACAGCTTGGCCCGCTCGCGGGCGTCGGTGAAGTCGGTGGCGAAGTACCGCTCGATTTCCGGCCCGATGCCCGACTCGAAGTCGGCCTCGGCGGGCAGGGCCATCAGGCCGCCGGTGCCGAGAAGCTGGATAATTTCCACCATCCGCGGGTACATGGATCGTCCGAAGATGGTGCGCCCGGCGCGAATGGCGTTGACGTCGGGCGACATCATGCCGTACTGGTTCATGGTGGCGTCCGCCTCCGCAGCGCGGACGCAGGCCCGCAGCACGTCGCGGTTGGTAATCAGCTCGGCCACCTGCTCCTGCACGTGGGGGATGCTGCCCGAACCCAGCGTGTCTACGATGAGGTCGGCCAACCCCAGGATGAATTCCGCCTTGACCAGGCAGCGGTTCAGTATCTGGTGGCCGGTGTGGGCGTCCGACTGCGTGCCCGCCGCGTATCCGTTGCCCAACTCCACGTCGCCCAGCAGGAAAACCCGCTCCCAAGGCACCAGCACGTTATCGAAGAACACCACCGAGTCCATTTCCTCGAAGCGGGAGCCGAGGGGATGGTTGAAGTGGGAACGGCCAAAGTCGAAACTCTCGCGGCAGAGGAACTTCACGCCAGGAGTGTCGCAGGGGATGGAGAAGGAGAACGTCTGCCGCTGAGCCTGCTCGTCGAGGCGGTGGCTGGCCACCGGGTAGATGGCGATTTCGTCGGAAATCGGCCCCAGCGTCGCCAATGTGCGGCTCCCCCGGACAACGATACCGGCGTCGGTTTCCTTCACCATCGTCAGCGCGACATCCTCGCTCAGGATGTCGGTGGGCCCGGCGTTACGGCGGCGTTGCAGGTTCACCAAGGCATGGGTGAGGGTGACGTCGTTCTCGCGGATGAACTCGTGGTAGTTCAGCATATTCTGCTTGAATTCCGGGCGGTTCTGGGCGAAGTAGCCCGCCGACCCGGCCCAAGCCGAGAATATCGAGTTCATGAAGTCGGGCGAGCGCCCCATCATGCCGCAACTGGCCCAGGCCCAGCGGGTCATCATCTCCCGCCGCCGCACCAGGTCATCAATGGTCCTAGGAATCAGGAAGGACAGCCCCACCGGCTCCCCCGTAGTGGGAGAGGCGAAGGTCATCTCCTCCCGCAGCGCCGGGTCATGCTGCATATCGTACAGGGCCGCCACCGACCTGACTCCGTTACACAGGCCCGGGTGGGTGGTCACGTCCTTGACCTGCTCCCCGTTGAGCCACACCTCCCGGGGGCGTTCCTTGAGGCCGGTTATGTATTCCTGTCCGGTACGAGCTGGCATCGCTCCTCACCTCCGGCCCGTCGGCCTGAGACATACAAGATAGTTCGGCCAATATGCCCATATATTACCAGCCGTTGGCAAGGGCTGGCACTGCCGAATCTACTCTCTCTAATTCTGCGCATTCGTTCTTCGTTGTCAGGAACCGCTGGAAAATGTATGATTCTGCTGGCAGAAGAGGGTCCATGCTGGAGTACAAAGGTTACATCGGCGAGGTGGTCTATGACTATGAGGCCGAGGTGTTGCACGCCAGGGTCGTCAACAGCGGCCCCTATCCGATAGCCAACGCCGAAGCCACCGACGTCGAGGGAATCAAGCGGGAGTTCCGTCTCTCCATTGACGTTTACCTCGACGGGTGCGCCGAGCTGGGCATCGAACCGGTCGCGCCCACAGACAACACCGTTGCGGCGGATGCGGGAAGCCGGATATAGGGTGACTTGACTGCCGGGCTTTAGGTTATTGGCCTAAATCAGGACCTGCCACATTGATGCTTGTCAGATGCCTGAACAAGAGAGCCGCTATCAGAGCAAGCAATGCGACTCCGGCAAAGAACGCCAAGAACCCGGCAAGGCCGCCCGTAAGCCACATCAACCCGAGAAAGGTTATGGACGCAACCATTGACGCTAACGCCAGTGAGTAAGCCAACAACTGCCTCCGCCGAGGCAGGAATAACACGAGGGCGCCGATTGAGAATATCAGCCCGGATATGGCAAATACCTGCTCTAGCTCTATACCTCCAATAATATCAACCTTCCCTGAAAAAGGCGGGAACGACAGGCTGGAAACAACAGATCCAAGGACGGCGAACAAGATAGCTACGGTCTTCCGAAAAAGACCTTCTCTCGGCATAGACAACGCGAAGACCAACAGAAATGGCGAACCCAGCAGTAAGAGCGCTGGCGCCGAGGCCCAGACAGAGCCTGAGTAAAGCGCTGTTGCCACGACCAGCAGTATTAATAGAATTCCCACAGCCCATTTGATGGAATCTGTTAGACGCTCCCTCCATTGAGATAACGGGGGTGAGTATCTCTCGGATAAAGCGACAGCCAATATCAGGAACAAGATGGAATAGGACAGTGCGCTAAACCAGAAATGAAGCGACAATAGCAGGCGCGCTTTGCCAGAGAACGAGAAGTCGGTGGGAATGAAGTCGCCCACACCCACCCGTGTCCATGTCTCACTGGAATCTCCGACGAGAACCCCTTGCAGACCCATGGATACGACTACGTTACTTGTACGCGAGTCATATACCAAGTTGATTGGCTTGGTCATCACAAGCTCTCGAGGGTCACGATAGGAGTAGCTAGAGATAGCATCATCGCGAAGTTTCCTTGTCGCATATTCTTGCGCCCACTGGTTTACTCCCTCCCAATGATAAGCCGTAGAATAGACTTCCCTTAATTCCCCATTAGCCCCGAGCAGAGTAATGCCTGACTCTTGGATGGTATAGGTTCCTCTGGGAGTTTCCACTTGCCTGCCACCCCATTGGACATCCGCATCTCTTCTTTGCAAAACAGCGGCCCAGGTCAGCCCCCCGTCCTTGCTTGAGTAATAATCAGAAGGTTCCGTGCCCTCCATAACGACCCTTCCGTCACTGCCTATTCCCACATGCCATTGAACTAGAGTGGGAGAAGGATTCGGAGATGTAGCCACGGTAGCCAACGACGCGAGTACCGCAGCGAAAAGACTCAGGCGCATCCGGTGTCGCACGAGGGCAGCGTCGGCCTGTCTCCACACCCACAGGGCAAGCGCCAGGGCAAAGGGGATGACAATAGAATCCGTGGGGTCCAGCGGGGAGCCTACCGCACTGCCGGTAAACAGCAGCAAGACCGACAATATCCATTCATGGAGCCAGCCAAAGGTGTTGAACGCGGCGTACAGTAGGGGAAGCCCAATGTAGGCCACGGCGAATGCCGCCCGTTCCCCCAGTGGCCTGCTACGGGTAACAAAAGACAGCAGGAACGCCAGCAGAGGCGGCGCGAATACAACCCACGCCAGGTCGCTCAACTTGCCGGTAGTCCAGGGGTTCGGCCACAGGGACTTGAGCAACAGATCGTTCAGCAGCAGCACGGCCAGGGCGCTGACGGTCAAGGGGTGAGTCAATGCGGACGCGCAACGCTGCTGAAAGCTCAATTGACTCATCTTCAATCCCAACTTCCGGTGGAGTCAGCAGGATACCACGCCTTGACACTGAATTAGTGCCTGACTACGCTAATGCCTGCTGAACAATCGAATACGCGGGCGAGGATTCTATGAAATACGACGTAATTATCGTTGGAGGCGGGGCGGCCGGTTCGGTGCTGGCTGGCAGGCTGTCCGAAGACCCCAACCGCTCGGTGCTGGTGCTGGAGGCCGGCAAGGACTATCCCGACTTCGACCAGATACCCGACGAGGTCAAGTACGGCCACACCCGTTACGCCGAATCCCCCGATTCCGAGCACAACTGGGCTTTGCGGGGCATGGCCACCGAGGAGCAGGGCGAGATTCACGTCGCCCAGGGCAAGGTCATCGGCGGCGGCTCGTCCATCAACGGCCAAGCCATGCAGCGCGGCCTGCCCGAGGACTACGACGACTGGTCCGCGCTGGGCAATGACGAGTGGGCCTACAACAAGGTGCTGCCCTTCTTCCGCAAGATGGAAAACGACCTCGACATCCAGGACGACTTCCACGGCACCGAAGGCCCCATGCCCGTCCGGCGCCGCCAGTCCAGTGCCACTCCTCCCATCCAGCGCGCCTTCCGCGAGGCTTGCGTTAACGAGGGCTACAGCCTGATTGAGGACACCAACGGCGTGAACCCCGCCGGTGTCGGCGTCTCCCCCACCAACAACCTCGGCGGCGTGCGTGTCAGCACCGCCGTCGCCTACCTCAGCCAGGTCCGCCACCGCCTCAACCTGACTGTCCGTGGGCAGGTGCAGGTCCACCGCATTCTTTTCGACGGCAACAAGGCCGTGGGCGTCGAGGCCGAAAGCGGCGGCGAGGTTTTCACCGTCGAGGCCGAGAAGGTTGTCCTCAGCTCCGGCGCACTCCGGTCTCCGCAGCTCCTGATGCTGTCGGGCGTCGGCCCCAGGGAGCATCTCGAGGAAATGGGAATCCCGGTCGTCAACGACCTGCCCGGCGTGGGGCAGAGCTTGTTCAACCACCTGAGCGTCCACATCAACTTCAAGGTGAAGGACGGCGTGGAAGTCCCCGCCGACCTCGATGCCCCCCACTACCGGCTCATCTTCACCGCCCCCGACTCCGAGCTGGAAAACGACCTGGTGCTGTCCACGGTCAACGTGGTGGACGAGCGGGAAGAGCGCGTGGCCGGGGTCAGGACGCAGTACCGCACCGGCGATGTCCCCGCCGACCGCGCCGGCCGCATTTCCTGCACCTTGGGCGTGCCGAGAGGGTCGGGTTACGTGCGCCTGTCGTCCGCCGACCCCACCGTTCAGCCCAACTTCAACTACCGCTACCTCCAGCACCCCGAAGACCTGCGCCGGGTGCGCGAGGGCATCCGCTTTGGCGCCAGGCTGCTGGAAACCGACGCATACAGCGACGTCGTTGACTACCGAATTACGCCCACCGACGAAATCCTGGCCGACGACGACGCCCTCAACCTCTATATGCGCCAGACCGTCGGCACCGCCCGCCACGTTTCCGGCACCTGCCGCATGGGCCCCGACTCCGACCCCATGACCGTGGTCAACCAGTACTGCCAGGTCAAGGGAATGCAGAACCTCTGGGTCGCCGACGCCTCCGTGGTGCCCCAGCTCCTGCGCGGCGGCGGAATGCACCCCACCGTCATCATGATCGGCGAGCGCGTCGTGGACTGGATTGCGGCGGGCTAGTCCCGCTGCGCCGCCAAGACGCTGCTTGCCAATCCCAGCGCTCAACTCTTGGACCTGCGAATCCCCAGGCCCAATTTATAAGGTAAGTACAAACATGGACTTAGATGTCGAAGCCCAACTCAATGCCGTAGTGCGTTCCGTGACGCCTTTGGAGCGCGAAGGAAATCCCGCCCGCGCCGTCACCCTTTCCCGCACCTATGCTACAACCATTGAAAACTTGTGGGACGCCGTTACCACGGCAGAGCGCATCCCCCGCTGGTCTCTGCCCGTCACCGGCGACCTCAAACTAGGTGGACGCTACCAGTTGGAGGGCAACGCGGGCGGTTCGATAACCGAGTGCCAACCGCTATCGCGCTTCGCCCTCACCTGGGAGTTCGGCGGTGACACAAGCTGGGTGGAAGTGGACTGCTCCAGCGACGGAGACGGCAGTGCGCGGCTAACCCTCACTCACACATCGCGCCTCTCGGAACACTGGAACCAGTACGGCCCGGGCGCGGTTGGCGTCGGCTGGGAGCTGGCCCTTCTGGGACTCTCCCTCCATATAGCGCACCCAACCCAGCCAATGCCCGACGAAACCGAGTTCGCCACTTCAACTGACGGCAAAGCGTTAATCACCGGCAGCAGCGAGAGATGGGGGCAAGCAGCGGTAGCCGCCGGAGCAGAACCCGGTGCCGCCCGCGAGGCGGCAAACCGCACCACCGCCTTCTACACTGGCGAGCCTGCTGACACTACCTGAGCCACGGGCGAACCGGAGTGGACTGTATACCCCGGTCCGTCAGAACCCGTTCCACCCCGGCAGCGTCGCCGCCTGCCGCAGCCACTCCACCATCTGCTCCTCGTCTAGCTGGCCGTCCTCGTAGATGTGGTAGTAGCGCGTATCCTTGTCCTTGGATTCGACGGGAGGAAGGGGACTCAGCGAAGCCCCATTGAGGAAGGTCACCTTCACGTAGCGGGTGAAGACGTGGTAGCTCAAAAACCAGCCCTGACCCTCGACGCCATAGAAAGGCGAGTTCCACCGGACCGCCTTGCGCACCTCCGGCACGGCGCGCGCGACCAGCTCGTCCAGACGCCGCCCCACATCGCTCTTCCACTCCGGCATGGCCGCGATGTACGCCTGCACCGGCGCATCCCCATCGCCCTTGGCAACCTGCGGGTTGCCGCCTGAAAGCAGCCGCGCTTCTCCGCTGGCGTTCTCGGGAGCTTTCTCTGGGGCCCTGGCGGATTTTGCTGGCGACTTCCGGGGCATACGTTTACTCCAACGCCCGCTTTCGCGGGAACGGCGAATTGACTTGGCATTAGATTAGCGGCGCAGGTTAAGAATACCCCATTACAACCAGCCATTGACACTGAAGAGGGAGTCCGCAGCGCCGGGAAAGGGCGCCTGTTCACCCGGTAGCCTGCCATTCGCTCCAAGCAGCGTGTGGGGCGATGAATCTGTCCCGCAGTTTCGCCTTTTGCTTCAGTGTCCGCTACTCGAAAAGGAATCCCCTTACCGCGCGGCTGTAACGCTGGTAGAGCAGCCCGCCGGCCAGCAGAATCAGGCCCAGCGCAATGAAGGCAATCACCCGGTATTCCTGCTCCAGTGTCTGCGAGTCGTAGGCGAACAGCTTGACCACCGGCACGGCCAGCAGCGCCAACCCGGCGACGCGAACCCAGCGCCATCGCCGGACCACCCCCAGCGCCATCAGCGCAGCGGCATAGACGCCCCATAGCAGGCTCAGCCCGAGGCTGGACACATTCTCTCTGGCATCGCGGGAAAGGTCGAAGAGTTGGCTGTCTGCCGAAGCGAGGACTTCGGCGGACAGCAGCCACAGGGTAACGAGGCTTGCCGCCACCAGCAGCGTTGGCGACGCGAATCGCCATTCCCGCTCATCCATACCGGATGAGGAATCGCTCCCGCCCCGCCGGAGCAGCCATCCCCAGCTCAGGTAAAGGGAGGCGATTCCGATGGCGAAAGACAGGAAACGCAAATTCAATACCGGCCAGAAGGATTCCGGGTCTATGGCAGTGGTATCCACGGCAAACAGCCATCCCACCATCGCGGCCATAACTGCGTAGGAGAACCACCGGAGTTCCGCCATTCGCAGGCGGTGAGCCAGGAAAAGCGCGAGTGCCACCTCGACCGCCCAGGCGACGGAAATCCAGACACCGTCAAGCTGTACGGGGACGCCAACAGCGGCGATAACGGCGGCCCGGAGTGCGAAGACAGGAACTGCCCTTTCCTCTCCAAGCTCGAGGTCGGCGCGGCGCAGGTGGAGCAAGTACCCGGCCAAGGCGGGCAGGATGAAGGCCGCGGCGTAGCTGATCATGTACTCATTGAGGAAGGGAGTCAGTTCCTCGTCGAAAGCGCCGGGCGTGTCCAGGACAAACAGCCAGACGGCGGAAACGAGGAACATCAAGTATCCGGCCCAGCGGAGCTCGCGCATTCGCAAAGAGAAGGACAACCACACCAGGACCAGGCCCTCGATTCCCCAGGCCACGCTGACCCACGGCCCGCCAAGCTGTATCGGGACGGCCAGGACAGCGAACACCACGGCCAGCCCGGCCGAGAACAGGGTGAGGTTGAGCTGTTCCGGCCCGCGCATCCGGCAGGCGGCGGCCAGCAGCACGTAGAACACGGCGACCAGCGCGGTGAATCCGCCCATCCATTGTTCGTAGGGGTCGTTCATCAGCGCGTAGCTGATGCCGTAGTATCCGGCGGCGTTCAGTGTCACCAGCGCCAGGTCGGCAATGCCCGCGGCCTGCTGCCGCACGACGTGGAAGGCGACAGTGGCCCCGGCGAAGATGAGGAATATGGCGGTTATGCCAATCTGCCCCAAGGCCACCGAAGGCTCCAGTTCCCACCACCAGAAGGCGAAGAGTACCAGCGAGCCGACCCAGGCCAGGAGGGTGAACCAGCGCCAGTTGCGGAATCCGGCCAGCGCCAGCACGCCAACGTCCAGCACCAGCACGTAGGCCAGCAACAGCCGTTGGTCCGGTAGCTGCTCCCGCAGCAGCAGGGGCGTGGCGAACCCGCCGAAGATGGACAGCACGGCCACGCCCACCGCCTCGTGCCGCAGAGACAGCAGCGCACCGGCCAACGTAATCAGGGCGAATGCGCCAAAGGCAAGCTCGGTGGAAATCAGGCCGTACAGGGCGAAGGCCCCGTAGACCGACAGGTAGAGGATGGCGATTCCGCCGCCGGTGACCGTCTGGGCCCATACGGCGTAGCGGTTGCGATAGTATTCGCCCGCGCCCAGGAAGGCCAGCCCAGCAACCAGTCCGAGGACGACCCGCTCCATCTCGCCCAGCCAGCCCCGGTCAATGGCGAGGCTGATGAAGAAGGCTACGCCGAAAATCAGGGCCACAATGCCGATGCGGGCCAGCCAGTTGCCGCCCAGCAGCCATTCCCAGTTCCAGTCGGCGAAAGTGCCGGAGGGTGTACCGGGCTGTCCGCCACCGCCCTCGCCTTCTGCCGTTGCGGTTCCTGCCGCGGATGGCGCGAGAGGGCCAACTGTCTGCCTCGAAGAGATTGTCGCTTCCCTGGCGGCCCGGGGCGCGGCTGGGGTTGTCGCCTGCGATGGCGGGGGAGTTGCCGGGGCAGTCGGCGGCGGCGGAGGCGCGACAGTGGACGCGCCGCCTCTTTCCAGCGCCGACAGCCTCAGAGACAGCCGGGCCAACTCCGAGGTCATTGCGTTTACCGCAGCGCGGAGTTCCTGAATCTCCGCATCGCGCGATGCCGGGCCGGTTCCCTCGCTGCCGGGCGGCGGGACATCAGGATCAGACGGCGGGGGCTGCTGGGGAGCGCCGCACCAAGGGCAGAAGCGGTCGCGGTCAGCCAGTTCGGCCCCGCAATTCGGGCAAGCCATGCTGTCTCTCTACGGGAGCGCCGTTCCTGCGCGGTCAGGAATCAGCGGAGCCGCGTCGGTTGAGGTCAGCCCCGGCGTCACAGAATTTGGACAATGCCGAAAAGCTGGACAAAACACCGGAGTCCTTTGCTATAATAGAGCTAACCCGCCCGGCAGGTCTTGGATTTCCGGCGGCGTTTAGAGCGGAAGTGGCTCAGTGGTAGAGCACCTCCTTGCCAAGGAGGGGGTCGCGAGTTCAAATCTCGTCTTCCGCTCCATTTCTTTGCCTCAAAGCCAAGTCCTCCGCTGAAAGCCCCGATTGGCCACATTGGCCTGAAACTCCCCTTGCTTAGGGAATTGCGGACCTGTACTCCCACTGTCCATTGCGGATGGCAGTATGACGACTCCCAACTTCGCCGACAAGACAATCTGGACCGGCGACAACCTCGACATCATGCGCGGCATGAACAGCGAGTCGGTTGACCTGATATACCTCGACCCGCCGTTCAACTCCAACCAGAACTACGCCGCCCCGGTGGGCAGCGCGGCGGCGGGCGCGGCGTTCAAGGACACCTGGACGCTCTCCGACCTGGACGTGGCCTGGATGGGCCTGATTGCCGACGAGCAGCCCGCAACGGCTCACGTACTGCAAACGGCGGGTCTGACCCACGGGAAGGGGATGCAGTCGTACCTGACCATGATGGCCGTGCGGCTGATGGAGATGCGGCGTCTGCTCAAGCCCACGGGCAGCATCTACCTGCATTGCGACCCGACGGCCAGCCACTACCTCAAGCTGTTGATGGACGGGATTTTCGGGGCCGGAATGTTCATAAACGAGATGACATGGAAACGTTCCAGCGCCCACAGCGACACTAAGAAACTATCTCAAAACAGGAGAGGTCGAAGGGGAGAGGGAAAATCCGGTTGGGTTAGGATGAAGGAAAATTTGGTGAGGCGGTGGATGATGAGGGGAAAGAGGGAGACTTTGGCAACGATTTGGGAGGTTCCAGACGATTTGTGGGAGCAGATTCACCCGGTGATTCTGGAGATGGACCCTCCCAAGGCTACGGGACGGAAGCGGGTTGATCCGAGGCGAATCCTGGACGGCATCATATTCCGCATGCGCACCGGCTGCCACTGGAACCGCCTGCCCCGGGAACTGGGGGACGACAGCACCATTCACCGCACTTTCCAGCGCTGGGTGGAATTGGGCGTGCTGGAGCGCATCTGGGCGGAGTTGGTCGCGGAGTGCGAGGAACTGGGTGGTGTGGACTGGGAGTGGCAGGCCGCAGATTGCGCCATGGGCAAGGCCCGTTTGGGGGGGATTCAATAGGCCGCAATCCCACGGACCGGGGCAAGGCGGGCAGCAAGCGGAGTATCCTGGTCGACCGGGATGGAGGGCCATTGAGCCTGGTGGTGGCCGGAGCCAATGTTCACGACACCAAGCTGCTGGACATGACCTTGGATGGCATAGTGGTGGAGCGTCCTGGAACCGGGACCCAGCATCTGTGCCTGGACAAGGGATACGACAACCCAACAGGCCACGAGGCAGTGGCGGCGCACGGGTACCGGGGCCACATTCGGCGGATAGGAGAGGAGAAGCTGGACGCCACAGGAGTGAAACGCCATCCGGCCCGCCGGTGGGTGGTGGAACGCACCCTGGCCTGGCTATCCAAGTGCCGGGCGATTCTGGTCCGGTACGACAAGAAGGCATCCAACTACATTGGCCTGATCCAACTGGCCTGCGCCCTAATCTGGTATCGCCGGCAATGGCAACTCAGGGTTTTGAGATAGTTTCTAAGCAGGGAATGCGAAGAGCTGGGAGGATACGGGACTTGCTCCTCGTTTACACCAAAACTGACGAGCATGTCTGGAACCCCCAGTACATGCCCTATACAGATGACTACTTGGAGACGGAATACCGGCATGTGTCTCCCGATGGCCGCCGATACAAAGAGACTGACCTGACCGCCGCCAAACCCGGAGGGGACACAGAATACTCATGGCACGTAAAGCGCCCATCCAACGAGAAGGTCAGATGGTCCGCCGACCTCACGGATGAATTCCTGAATCCGCAGCCAGGATGGGAATACAAGCCGGTAAGCCCTTATCAGGGCCGCTACTGGGCATATTCGAAATCCAATATGTTCAGTTTCTGGAACGAAGGGAAAATAGTGCACCGGGAGACCGGAATGCCACGCCTAGCGCAGTTCGC
Organism: Dehalococcoidia bacterium; assembly: GCA_965204805.1. Lineage (GTDB taxonomy): Bacteria > Chloroflexota > Dehalococcoidia > Lucifugimonadales > UBA3495 > VXOI01. Next base: position 4,119,464 of record OZ242013.1, on the reverse strand, counting down.
TGACGAAATGCCTGGTGTTCCTTTACAGGACCTGTGGCACGATATTCCGCCGGTGCTGGGCAAAGAACGGATCGGCTACCCTACGCAGAAGCCTCTTGCCCTCCTCGAACGAATCATCAAGGCCAGCAGCAACGAGGGCGACATGGTGCTGGACCCGTTCTGCGGCTGCGCCACTGCCTGCGTCGCCGCCGACCGGCTGGGGCGCAAGTGGGTTGGCATAGACATATCCCCGAAGGCCGTCGAGCTGGTAAATATGCGCTTGCAGCAGGCGATGGGCAGCCTGTTCCACCACGGCTATGTCACCGCCCGCGACGACATACCCCGGCGCACCGACATAGACGCCCCGGTTCCCTACCGCCAGAACAAGCACGTCCTGTTCGGCCAGCAGGAAGGGCTGTGCGCCGGGTGTAAAGGCGACTTCCCGTTCAAGCTGTTCGAGGTCGACCACCGCGTGCCTCGCTCCCGTGGCGGCACGGATCACCTCGATAACCTACAACTGCTCTGCTCAAGCTGCAACCGCATCAAGGGAGACCGGCCCCACGAGTACCTGGTGGCAAGGTTGGCAGAGATAGGGATCTGACCAATTCAGGAGAGGAAATGAATAAGCCCACTGTGTTCGTACTAATGCCGTTCTCTCAGCAGTTCGATGACTTATATTCACACTTCATCAAAAGCCCGTTGGAAAAGGAGGGGTTTGACGTAAGGCGAGCTGACGACATTCAAAGCACACGGAACATTTTGAGGGATGTCTTCGAGGGAATTGCCAATAGAGATTTGATTGTTGCAGACCTGACAGAGTCCAATCCCAATGTATTTTACGAACTAGGCATAGCCCATGCCTTCAGAAAGCCCACGATTCTCCTAACGCAGCAGATGGAGGAAACTCCTTTCGATCTGCAGGGTTACAGATTGATTCCGTACAGTAGGGACTTTGTAGAAATCGAGAAGTCGAAACAGCAGTTGATCGATTTAGCCAGAGAATTCTTACGAGGAACACTTCCGACCGGCAGTCCAATCGCGGATTTCTATCCACAAAATCGTTCACTGGGCACAACCCAAGACGTTGTGGACCAACCGGAAAGCACAACCTATGTGGACATAGATGGACAAGGACTAATCGATTATCAACTTCAGATTCAAGAATTGATCGAGTCTCTTGCGCCAGTAATCAGTCGGGCTACAGACGCTGTAAGAGATGTAGGATTTGACGTTCAAAACTCGGCGAGCCAACTCGGGGAGATATATGAAAGCCCCAATGAGTCAACGCCAAGGGCGATTCAAAATGTGTGCAGAAGACTTGCTGAAAGAGTCGCAAACTTCAACGGTATTTTGAGGCCCGCCAACATTGAATTCTCGGAAATTACGAGCAAACTGTCTGAAGCCTTAGAGTCGATGATCGCACTTCAAATTGCGGACTTCGGTTCGGATCCAACAGAGATTCACGAATTAATTCAACAGGAGGTCTCGGTGCCGTTGGCCGAGATTGACGGCGTGACCACAACAATCTTGTCTTTTGCGGACGTGTTGGAGTCTGTCCCTCGTCTGGAGCGGAGACTCAACAGGGAATTGCGAATAGCCACAGACGAAGTGCGGCAAATGGAGGGTAACGTCACCAGATTTTTGATGCTGTTCCGATTTCAGGGGGAGAATACTGACTAACAGCATGAAAGCCCTCATCCGCCAGCGCAGCCCCGGGATAAGGTTCAAGCCGGACGCTTGCGCTGGTCAAGCAGTTCCTGTCGGCGGGCTATCCGTTCCTTCACGTTCTTCAGGATGTCCGGGTGATTGACCAGCTTGCCACCCTCAACGGCGTGGATGCGTAGCTGCTGCCAGTAGTCCTCGTTGGCTTCGAAGGCTTCCTTGTCGGCTACATATTGCTCCCACGGCTCGTTCCAGTCGCGCAGGTACTCGTCCACTTCCTCCTTGCAGTGGAGGTAGTAGCCGATGATGGAATAGACGTGGCCCAGGTCCAGGGGCGGGAAGTTGTCGGCGATTTCTTCGGGAGATTGGCCCATATTCCAGGCAGTGATGACGATGGCCAGATGCAGCCGCCCGCCGTCAACGCGCACGGAGCCGTCGGGCCAGACGGATAGGGGTACGCGCTCCTGGTCAAAGGTCAGTTTCATGGCAGGCCGCCCCCTGGAAAGTATATCCATTGTACTGGAATTTCCCCCGTCCATTCTCCCGTGCTGGTCACCTCCAGGGCATCCACGGGGATGAGCCTTTGTCCGTGCGGGTCCACAGCCAGGAGGGCATGTTCCAAGGCCATGGCGCCGAGCAGAGTTGGCTCCCCCTCTTCGCCGAAGGCGACCGGCGTGGGAAACTGTTGTCCTTCCAGCCGGATGATTGCCCATCCCTGCTCTCTGGGCACCCGCCGTCCGTCGGCGAGCAGGGCAGTGTAGGTCCGGTCGGCAGGTATGCCCAGGGCTTCCAGGATGGACCGGGGCACCTTGGTGAATGTGGCCCCGGTGTCCACCAACGCCTCCAACTCTAGGAACCTCTGGGCGCTCTGGTCGCCTATCTCAACTGTTATCTGGAAAGTTCCCATTCCTGTCCTCTACATCTGCGCGAGCCTCGCGGCTGGATTGTATCTAAACCAGCCGTCTCCGGTGCGGAAGCTCTGCATCTTCGCGGTCTTGGCCTTGGGGCGGTTCATTGTGCAAAGCCTGCTCACTGCAACCCGGCAATGGCAAACCTGCCCGGTCAAGACGCGATTGCCCGTCCTCTCTCAGCGCAGTCCCGGCAGTTGGCAGATCTGAAACAATCTCGGATGCGGCTCCCACGGCAAGCGCCGCACCAAAGCCGAGACGACTCCTCGCCAACCTACTTTGCCGTAATGCCGCCGTCAATGACCAGCTCGATGCCCGTGATCCACACCGATTCATCGGAAGCGAGATACAGCGCCCCGTAGGCGATGTCCCGCGAATGGCCGAGGCGGCCCAGCGGCACTTCCTCGGTGCGGGCGGACAGGACGTCCGGGTTGTCGCTGATTCCGGCCAGCATCGGAGTGTCCACCGGGCCGGGGTGGATGGAGTTGCAGCGGATGCGCTCCGAGGCGTGCTGGATGGCGGTGGTCTTGGTGAAGGTGCGCACTGCTCCCTTGGACGCGCTGTAGGCGCTGCCGGTCAAGGCACGCCCCAGGATGCCGGCGATGGACGACACGTTGATGATGGAGCCGCCGCCGGCGCGGCGCATGGCGGGCAGCGCCTTGCGGGTGCCCAGGAACACGCCCTTGGCGTTGACCTGCATGATGCGTTCCCACAGCTCTTCGCTGGTCTCTTCGATTTTCTCGTCGTTGGCGATGCCCGCGTTGTTGACCAGCACGTCCAGCTTGCCGAAGCGGGCCTCAGCCGTATCTACGGCGGCGGTCCAGTCCTCATCGCTGGTAACGTCCAGATGCACGTAGACCGCCTCGCCGCCCGCTTCTGTGATGCGGCGTTCCACCGAGCGGCCCTCGTCGTCGAGCACGTCGCCGAAGACTACGCTGGCGCCCTCGGCAACGAAGAGTTCAGCCTCCAGCGCACCCTGGCCTCGCGCGCCGCCCGAAATCAAAGCCACCTTGCCGTCCAGCCTGCCCATGTTGTGCCTCCATACCATAGTCCAGTATTGTGTCTGACATTCTACCAGCGTCCGGGCGTATGACGGCCTTCCCATGAAAGAAAGCATTGTCTGAACTGTGATTTATGGGATTAAGGGATTACCAGGATTCGGAAATCATGAGAATCCAAAAATCAGAGAAATCACAGTTCAGACAATCCCCGCCTGTACTGAACAATGGGGCGGGTGTATGATTTGCGGGGACAGACAACAGACAGTAAGGGGGCAGCTTATGCCGCAGCGCACGTTGTGGATGCACGGCGCAAATATGCAAGTGGAATATCCGAACCGGATAACGTCGGTTCGGGCTACCGGGCCTTTCGTGCGGATTGAGGGCGCTAGGGGCCAGAATACTTGGCTGCACTTCCCGGTGCCTACCCCGGCGGTTATTGACGGCGCGCGTATGCGTATCGACGGCGCGCTGGTCAGCTTCCGCACCCGGGACAATGCCTCGGTCAACGAGATTATCGTATACGACGGCGACCAGCGCATCGCCGAGCACATGGACCAGGACCTGCGCGGCGAACACCCGGAATATCGCGTGGACGTTCCCGGCAGCCCGGAAATCAACCGGGGCATAAACATCGTCCTCGGCGTAACCTTCGACAGCGTCGCGCCCGACGCCCGCTCCATGCAGATAGAGGTCATCGGCGTGGGGCTGGAATACACCGGGTAGGGGTACGCCCTCACCCTAACCCTCTCCCGGAGGGAGAGGGAATTTAGGAGAGCTTGAATGACCACTTACAAGAACTACATCGGCGGCCAGTGGGTGGAGACGGTATCCGGCCGCACCTATCCGGTGTACAACCCGGCCCATAAAGACCAGGTGGTGGGAGAGTTCCAGACCTCCAACGCGGAGGACGCCGGCAGAGCCGTTACCGCGGCGCGGGAAGCGTTGCCGGAATGGGCCAATATGCCCGCCCCCGGACGAGCCGCCGTGCTGTTCAAGGCGCTGGAAATCATGGGCCGCCGGGCCGAGGAAATCGCCACGGCCATCACCACCGAGGAAGGGAAGCCCATCGGCGACGCCCGGGGCGAAGTGCGGCGGGCCATGAACATCATGGAGTACGCCGCGGGCGAGGGGCGGCGGATGTTCGGATACACCACGCCGTCGGAACTGCCCAACACGGTGGCCTACACCATGAAGCGGCCGCTGGGCGTGGTGGGCATCATCACGCCTTGGAACTTCCCCGTTGCCATCCCGGTGTGGAAGATGGCCCCGGCCCTCATCTGCGGCAACGCGCTGGTCTTCAAGCCCGCGTCGTCGACTCCCTTGTGCGCGGTCAAGCTGGCCGAGGTGTTCGAGGAGGCCGGGTTGCCTGCGGGGGTACTTAACCTGGTGACCGGCCCCGGCGGACAGGTGGGCAACGCCCTGGTGGAGGACACCCGCGTCAACGGCATATCCTTCACCGGCTCCACCGAAATCGGCACCGACCTCTACGCCAACGGCGCCCGCCGCCTCAAGAAGGTGCAGGCCGAAATGGGTGGCAAGAACGCGGTCATCGTGCTGGAGGACGCCGACATGGACAAGGCCCTGGGCGGCATTGTGCAGGGCGCTTTCGGCTCCACCGGCCAGCGCTGCACCGCCACCAGCCGGGTCATCGTAGAGGATTCGGTCTACGACGAGTTCATGGAAGGGCTGCTCCAGCGCACTTCCGCCCTGCGGGTTGGCGACGGCATTGACCCGGAGGTGGACGTGTCGCCCCTGTGCGGGCCGGGGCAGTACGAGAAAGTCCAGGAATACATCGGCGTCGGCACCGAGGAGGGCGCTCACCTGGCCTTCGGCGGACGGGCGCTGACCGGGGGCGAGTACGACGAGGGCTATTACGTGGAGCCGACGGTGTTCACTGACGTCTCGCCGGATATGCGCATCGCCAAAGAGGAAATCTTCGGCCCGGTGCTGACGGTCTTCAAGGCCAGAGACCTGAAGGACGCTATCGAGATTTCCAACAGCGTGGAGTTCGGGCTGTCGTCCTCAGTGTACACCCGCGACATATCCCGCGCCTTCGAGTACATCAACACCGTCGAGACGGGCATGGTCCACGTCAACGCGCCGACGCTGGGCGGCGAGGTGCACCTGCCCTTCGGAGGCCTGAAGTCATCGGGCGTGGGCCAGCGGGAGCAGGGGACGGAGGCCTTCGACTTCTTCACCGAGACCATCACGGTCTACATAGACCACGGCGAGGCGGCCAGGCAGCAGGCGCGGTTTATCTGATGGGCGCGGGAACGAAGTCGTCGGGGAGGAGTAGGCGCACGCTCTCCCGCAGGGTAATCAGGCGCATCGTCGCCACATCCCAAAGAGTGTCGTAGTCAATGTTGTCGTATTGGTGGGCCAAGTGGTTCCGCATCCCGATGATTCGCCGCCAGGGTATCTCCGGCGTTCTGCTTTGAGTGTCGTCCGAGATGCGATTGGCGGCTTCGCCTATCACTTCAATGGTTCGGCACAAGGCGAGAAAAAATTGCAAATCCAAATCAAGGTCGCGCCGGGTGCGGCCTTCAGCGACCGACAAGGCCCACCCGGACGCTTCCAGTATATGTCCCAGGGAAATCAGGTCTTCCGTCGGGATTGTCATGCTTACTTGATAGCCTGATATAGAGGTTCTCCCACACTGAGGGCGCCCTCCAAATCTTTCTGACGCAAAGACGGGCTGAGTCCAGTGGAGGACATTAGGTATGCCTCCTCTGTCCCCAGCAGCAAGGCCAGTTCCTCCTCCATACCGATTAGGCCGGGGCCGCCGGACATATCGAAGTAGCCAGGAATGTGGCCCGGCTCGAAGTCCACTAGAAACCCAGGCACGTTCTCTCTCTGGGCAGCAGTGCGATGGGGGTTGGCGTAGTTCCTCATTCGGGTGATGTGGTGCTTTTGGCAAAACTCAGCGATTGCGTATGTGTCGAATTCCATCAGATAGCTCCACCAACTATATTGAGGTTGTTTGTCCTGCTTACAGCGGCTGGCGGTGGTCGAAGCCGCGATTGGTCTCGTGCCAGTATTCGATGCGCTCCTCGCCGCTGATCCAGCAGAGGTAGACCTCGCGACCGTCGCGCAGGTGGGGGAAGTCCACCAGACCACGGGGGATGTCGCGGATTATGATTCCCTCGGCGATTATTTCGTCCACGATGTCGTTGAGTTCCCTGTCCATGCTGTCCAGCTCGGCCTGCATGGAGTTGAGTTCGCTGTAGCGGTTGAATGTTCCATTGCGGCGTTGCAGTTCGCGCTGGATCTCAGTCAGCCGCTCCCGGGTATCCTCCAGTCGCTCCCGGGAGGACATCAGCCGTTGGAAAGTGCGCTCCAGCCAAGGGAGCAGACTGTTGGCTTGTTCCAGGGTGAACAGGCGTCGCCGCATAAGACCTCATTTCCTTGCGAAGAGTCGGCGGGGAGGAAGTCCTGCCGTCAGCTCAGGGAAACTGACATCCCGCCCGTCGCTCAAATATCGTACAATAGCCCGGCCAGCCGGGGCCGTTGGCGGCCACACTTCTCCGGTGGCGAGAGGACGCAATATGCCTATCGTAGACAACAGCCAAGCCCCAGAAGTGCCGTGGCGGCCTGGCTATCGCAAGTGGGACATCACCACCCACGAGCACGGGGTTTCCACTTCCCTCAGCCTCAACACCGCCGAACCCGGAACCGGCGCGCCGCTGCACACTCACGCCATAGACGAGCTTATCGTCATTTTATCCGGCGCGCTGGAAGTTCGCATCAACGGCGAAACCCACCGCGTGGAGAAGGACCACACGCTGGTCATCCCACCGGGCGCGGAGCACGCCTTCCGGGTAGTGGGAGAGGAAAACGCCGAGTTGCTGGTGGTCTTCCCGGACATGGATCCATACGCCGACCACAACACCACCTACCTGGAAGGCAGCCGCCCCGCAGCTTACGACGAAAGCAAGCAGCCGGCTGCTTCCAGGGACTAGGCGACGCTCTTGGTTGAATCAGAAACACGCTCTCACACTGACCCTCTGCCTGAGAGAGAGGGAACGAAAGGGAAGGAAGAGAAGACATTGACCGAGGATCTTCCTGACTCCAACCTCTTTCAGGCTGGGGAGTTGGCCCTGCTGCTGGACCGCAAGTCTCGCCGGTATATGCTGACGCTGGGTCAAGGGGAGACTTTTCACAGCCACTTGGGGCGGCTGCACCATGACCAGCTCATCGGAGGCAGCGTCGGCGGGTGGTATCGCACCGACCGGGGGCACACGTTGCTGGCAGTGCGGCCGACACTGGGCGACTACGTGCGGCAGATGCCGCGCGGCCCGCAGATTATCTACCAGAAAGACCTGGGCAACATCGTCAGCTTCGCCGACATCTTCCCCGGCGCAACGGTCATTGAGGGCGGGCTGGGTTCGGGGGCGCTGACCGCCGCCCTGCTGCGCGCGGTGGGGCCGTATGGACGGGTCATCACCTACGAAATAGACGAGGCGGTGCTGCCCAAGGCCATGCGCAACATCAGCCGCGTCATGCCGGACTCTTCCAACCTCGAAGTCAAGATTGGCAACATCTACGAAGGCATAGAGGAACGAGATGTTGACCGGGTGGTGCTGGATGTTCCCGAGCCGTGGCAGGCCGTGGCGAGCATCGGCGATGCACTGTTGATGGGCGGATTGATGCTCAGCTTCGTCCCCACGATATTGCAGGTTCACCAACTGGTGGGCGCGCTGGAAAGGGACGGGCGATTTCAGCTTATCGAGTCAATGGAAACGCTGTTGCGGACGTGGCACGTGACCGAGCGCAGCGTGCGCCCCGACCACCGTATGGTGGCCCACAGCGGTTTTCTCACCACCGCTGTCCGCTGCGAGCCGCGCCCAGGTGGACGCCCGCGTCTGGGCACCTCCCAAGACGGTGAACCAACTGACACACCCTCACCCTAACCCTCACCCTATGGGAGAGGGGATTTTAGGAACAGCCTGATGGAGATGATGAATAGGGACAACACTTTGGAGTTTCTGAGCCACCATGTGCAGACCGACGTGCTGATGAAGCACCTGCTGACGGTGGAGGCGTCCATGCGCGGCTATGCCCGCAAGTTTGGCGAGGACGAAGACCGCTGGGGCCTCGCCGGACTGCTCCACGACTTCGACTGGGAAATCTGTCCTACACCGGAGAGCCATCCCACCTACGGAGCGCAGATTCTCCGGGATGCCGGCTATCCCGAGGACATGATCCGGGCCGTGCTGACTCACGGCGAGCATACCGGCATTCCCCGCGAGTCCTTGATGGAGCATACCCTGTTCGCCGTGGACGAATTGTCGGGCTTCGTCCGCGCCGTGGCGCTGGTACGGCCCGGCCAGAGCCTGGCCGAGGTCACCCCTCGTTCCGTGCGGCGCAAGATGAAGGACAAGGCCTTCGCAAAAGACGTGAACCGCGACGACATCCTGAAGGGCGCCGACGAACTGGGTGTTGACCTGGACGAGCATATCGCCTTTGTGGTGGAGAGTATGAAACCCGTCTCCGTACGGATAGGGCTTACCGAGCCGTCTTCATAGAAAATTGCCTCTCCCTTGAGTGTATCCGTCATTCCTGCGAAGGCAGGAATCCAGAACATCTCAATGGGACGGATGTATTCCCTGCCTCGCGAAGCCTCTGGATTCCTGCCTTCGCAGGAATGACGGTAATTTGCATTCAATCGTCTTATAGTGAGAGGGTTAGGGTGAATCGTCCGGCCAAAGCGCATCCCAAGTCATCTCGAACTGGACTTCAGCCGCCGGGTAGCGCCCTGCCAGCAAGTCCAGGTGTTCGGGAGCAGGCAACGGCGCGGGCAACTGCGCCGCCAGACCCGCCGCTCGCTCTGACGGGTGGAAGCCCCATAGCTCAGGCTTCCCTGCGTTCTTGCCCTGCGCCATAACCTTGAAGTCTCCCAGGCCGCCTGGTTTAGCCAGTTCCCGCATCCCTGCGCGGCTGGCTTGCGCTCGTTGCGGGGAACCAACGGGCGGGCGTCTCTCCAGTTGTCCCAAGCCAAGGTTGTGCAGGAAGGCGGCTTGACTGGTGTAGCCCCAAAGGTCCAGTCCGGCCTGTGCTCCGGCATTTGCCAGCGTGGTGAAGTCCACCTGCGCCGACATATCCTGCTGACCGATTCGCTCCAGGGGGCGGTCGGTTTGCAGGTGGCGGTGGAAGGTGGTCAGGGTTCCACGGAAGCGTTCCTCCGGCGAATACAGTTCCACTGCGGGTCGTCCGTAGTCGATGGTCAGCAGGAACCCGCGTTCCATTGCTTGGGCCGCCTCATACGTCCAGGGTTCCGAGGCCAGGTTGATCTCGGCGGTCTGCCCTTCGGCCAGCTCGATACCCAGACCAGTCAGCCGTTGGACCAGCAATGGCGTAGACGGCTCGTCGGGCTGCGTAACAAGCGCCTGTCCGTCCAGCGCGACATACACCTCCCGCAACCGCCCCTGCTCCACCGTTACCTGATGCACTGGCATGGCGTCCAAGAGTTCGTTGGAAAGCACGCAGCCCGACATCCCGCGCAATGGAAGTCCGTTGGATGCGACTCTGGACACGCCGAGTAGCCCGAACTCGTATCCGACATTGTTGCGGCGGTCGAGACACACGTAGCGCAGACTGCGGACGAACCCGTCGGGCAGTCCGGCGGCGGCCGTCATGATGTCGCGGCACAGCAGGCCGTTGGCCGCCCCCGGCTCGGCGACGGTGAAGGGCACTGGCCGCCCCAGCAGTTCCCACATCTGGAACAACTGCACGGCCAGCAGGGCCCCGAAGGCCGGATGTGCCGACGGGCTGGTGTAGAAGTCGCCCGCCGCCCCGACCCGCTCTCTGGAGGTGTAGTAACCGCCGTCAGGGTGGTACAGCGCAGTCTCCATGAACTCGGCGAAGGTGATGGGGCCGCGGTCGGCGATGCGGCGGCGTATTTCGGCTTCGGGGGTCATGGCGGGCGTCACTCTACACTCTGCGGGTTGCCATTCGCTATAATTCTCCAAAAGACAGCGGACTACAAGCCGCCAACCGAGGCTCGTTATGACCACGAAGCCAGCCAAATATAAGATGCTCCCCTACCATCGGCAAGGCGAGATTGACTATGCCGCCCTCGACTTTGACCCTGATGTAGCGGACGTGCCACCGGATGCTATGGAACAGAATGAAGAATTAAACGAGATTCTTGGGCTGCTCCGTGCCCACCTCACCGACTTTGGTCGGCGACCTGATATCTTCCTGGACCGGGAGTCCTTTATTTGCTACAACCCCGACAACCTGAACGTCAGAGTTGCCCCGGATGTTTACCTTGCTTTCGGCGTGGACGCCGAGGCCATCCGTCCGCGCAAGCTGTACCTGCCGTGGGAAGTGGGGAAGCCGCCGGACTGGGTGTTGGAAATCGCATCCGACAGCACCAAACGCGAAGACATGGAACGGAAGCCGGGCATCTACGCCCGCGTCGGAGTGCCAGAATACTGGCGGTTCGACCCCACCGGGGGCCGCTATCACGGAGAACCGTTGTACGGCGGCAGGCTGGTCAACGGAGGGTACCAGGCCATAGAACTGACCACTGAACCCGACGGCATCCTGAAAGGATACAGCGAGATACTGGAACTGAGCCTGTGCTGGGCTGAAGGCTGGCCCCGGTTCTATGCCCCGTCAACCGGAAGGTATCTGGAGAACTGGCGGCAAACATCCGCCGCCCGCGCCGAAGCGGAAGCCCGCGCCGCCGAAGCCACCGCCCGCGCAGACTCCGCCGAGGCCGAACTGCGGCGACTGCGGGAGCGGCTGGGCGAATCGTAGCTAGGCTCTAAGAGCGGTCAAACCTGGTCTTGATAGGAAAAATCTAGGGGGCCAACATCGGCCCCCTTAACATTTGCTCTACCTGTCGCGCCCTCGCCCTACCCCCGCTGCTCTATCGGCACGTACTCCAGGTCCATTTCGCCGGTGTACTCCAGCAGGGGGCGGATTAGGATGTTGTCCTGATACTGCTCCACGCACTGGAGGGTCCATCCGGGGATGCGGCCCAGGGCGAAGATGGAGATGAACAGGTCATCGGGGATGTCCAGCAGGTAGTAGATGGCCCCGGCGAAGAAGTCCACGTTGACGCAGATGCCCCGGTCGCGGTAGGGCAACATGGTCTTCTGCTCCAGGTGGGAGAGAATTTGGAACCAGCGCGGCTCACCCTTCTTCTCGCCCAGAGCCTGGGCGCGGTCGCGCAGGTGCCTGGCGCGGGGGTCTTCGGCTCGGTATACCCGGTGGCCGAAGCCCATGATGCGACCACCGGCTTCCAGGTGCCTGCGGGCGTATTCCTCGGCGTTTTCCGGGTTGCCGATTTCCAGCGACATCTTCATCACTTCTTCGGCGGCCCCGCCGTGGGCCGGGCCTTTCAGCGTGCCCACGCCGGTCACTACCGAGGAGTGCAGGTCGGAGATGGTGGAGGCCGTTACCCGCGCCGCAAAGGCCGAGGCGTTGGCCCCGTGCTCGGCGTGGAGGATGAAGTCCACGTCCAGCAGATTGGTAGTTTCTTGGTCAGGCGCCTCGCCGAACATCATATAGAGGAAATTGCCGGCGTGATTGAGTTCGGAATTGGGGGACACGGGTTCCAGTCCCTGCCGCAGCCGGTGGTGAGCCGCCACGATGGTCGGCCCCTGCGCCGTCAGGCGGATGCCCTTGCGTATCGTGGCGTCGGTGGAGTTGTCGGCCACCTCGGGGTCGAAGGCGGACAGGGCCGAGATGCCGGTGCGCAGGGCGTCCATGGGATGGCTGGCCTTTACCAGGTCCAGGACTTGAATGACCTCGTCGGGGATGCGCCGGTTGGCGCGCAACTCGGCGTCGAAGTCCGCCAGTTGTTGGCCGGTGGGCAGGCTGCCATAGAGCAGCAGGTAAATGACTTCCTCGAAGGTGGACTTTTCGGCCAGGTCGTGGATGTCGTAGCCACGGTATAGCAGCTTACCCACCTGACCGTCGATGAAGCTGGCCTCAGTGGTGTCGAGGTAGACATCCTTGAGTCCCTTCACGATCTCTGGCATGGCCTATTCTCCTTGCCGGTTTGCGCCGGTTCCGACAGGTTGACGGCGCGCATCAGCCGCTTCGTTCTTCTGTGGCGCTCAGGCCGCGCGGGCCGGAGGCGAGTATAGACTAAAAGCAATACGAAACCGCCCCATTAGACAAGCGCAAGGCAAGCCGAGGACGGCCATGGAATGCCGGGATTCTAGCATTCGCCTTCCTCGAATGTCAACTTGAACAGAGCTTTGGAGAGGGTTGCATAACTCCTGTCATTCCTGTGAAGGCAGGAATCCAGAGAAGGCAACTGGCAATGGGCAACTCTGCACTCCGGCGATTTCACCCTCAGCCCAACCCTCTCCCTCAAGGGAGAGGTAGCTAGAGAACCTTGGAAGCGGTCAGCCCGTCACCGGCGCGGCCAATGGGCGGGAGCCGGGCAGTCGCTCATAGGGGCCTGGGAGGTCCAGTTCGTCAGCGATGCTGCGCATGGCCGGCAGGACTTCCTGACCCAGCAGACGGATGCTGGTCATGCGGTCCTCGTGGCTGACCGGGCCGTGGTGGTGCCACATGGAGAAGATGCCGGGCCGGATGGTCTCCATGATGTGGCGAATCTTGGGGATGACCGTGTCAGGGGTGCCGCAGATGAGTTGCAGGTTGTCCTGCTCGCCTTGGAAGCGGCCGTAAATGTCGTTCCGGCTGGCCTCCAGTTCTTCGGGCGTGCTGGTGGGCTTCAGCACCAGCGTCTCCTCGCCGCTGTTGGGGTCTACCGACACGCGGGCCAAGCGGCGGGTGGCGGCCTTGGAGTTGTAGCCCGGCGGGAACATCCATTCGGGCCGGGCGAAGGCGTTGATGCCGCCTCCGTAGAGGAAGGCGCGTCCCATTTCCTGGGCCTTCTCCTCGGTTTCCGCCACCACAATCCGCTGGAGGTAACCGAAGTTCTCCGGGCCGGACTCGTAGCCCTCTTCGGCGGCTGTATCCCGGTACAGCTTTACCATCTCCAGTGTCGGCTCAAGGAAAGTGGCAAGCGCCAGATAGGGATAACGGTGACGGGCGCACCAGACGACGGTTTCCTGGCTGACCAACCCCGGGATCCACATCTGCGGGTAGGGCTTCTGGACCGGCAGCACCCAAGGATTGACATAACGATAATGGTAGTGCTTGCCCTCAAAGCGGAAGGGACCAGGCTCGGTCCACGCCTTGATAATAAAGTCGTGGGCCTCGTTGAACAGCTCGCGGTTGTAGGCCGGGTTGGCGTTGTTGTAGATGGACTCGCTGCCTGCGCCCCGCACCCAGCCCGGCACCAGACGCCCGCCGGAAATCATGTCGACCATCGCCAGTTCTTCGGCGAGGCGCAGGGGGTCGGCGACGGGAAGCGGGTTGCCCAGCAGCACAATCTTGACCCGCTCCGTTATGCGGGCCAGCACCGCCGCCTCGATGTTCATCACGGCGCCCATGCAGAAGGGCGTGCCGTGGTGCTCGTTGAGCATTACGCCGTCGAAGCCCATCTGCTCGGCGTAGACGGCCTCGTCAAAGTAGGAGTTGAAGAGCCGGCCGCCGATTTCCGGGTCGAAGTGCTCGTTGGCTATGCCGAAATAGCTGGCGTTCCTGATGATTTCGTCTTCGGGAACGTCGTAGTAGGGGCGCTCGGTGAACATCATGATGTGCATGGCGATGCCTCCTGAGACTTGCTTAGGGGGTTAGGCAGGTGGGGACTTCACCCCCACCCTAACCCTCCCCCTGAGGGGGAGGGGATATGAGTCCTATTGCTCTTGCGCCAGGAAATCTCGAGCGCGGTTCACGAATTGGGCGGTGTGCTCGATTTCAGGCCGGTGTCCGCAGTTGTTGAATACTGCCAATTCTGAGCCTGCGATGGCCCGGTTATAGGCTTGGCCTGCCGACACAGGGACAATCCGGTCGTCGCGCCCCCAGACAATCAGGGTGGGCAGGCCCTGCACGCCCTCCAGCAGGTGGGGCAGGCTGGGGTTGTGCATATAGGGCTTCCAGGCCAGGCGGGCGGACTCGGCCCGCGCGTCTTCCCAAGCCTCGAACTGCTCCGGCGTCTCTTCGCCGTATAGGGCCGCGAACTCCGGGGTGGCCGCGGCGTCGTGGACACTGGCGTTCAGGTAGGCCCGGGCTGTCACGATGAACAGGTCCAGAATCTCGCCCTCCGGCGGCCTGATCCCCGTGGGGGCGACCAGGGCCATGCGCCGGAACTGCCCGGCGTCCGCTGCGGCCATCTCCGCCGCAATCCAGCCGCCGAGGGAGAAACCTATGACGTCCACTGGCCCCAGGGCCATCTCCCGCAGCATCCGGGAATAGAAGGCGGCCAGATCGCGGACGTTGCTGACCCAGTCAGCCCGCGGGAGTTGGCCGAACCCCGGATGCACCGGCAGCAGCAGCGAGTGGTCTTGCGCTAGGTCTTTATGCCAGGCAAGCCAGCCTGGGTGTCCCAGTTCTTCGTGCAACACCAGCAGCGGGCGGCCCGAGCCTCCCCGGAGCAAGGCAACGCCGGTTCCGCCGACGTGGATCGTGCTTTCCGTGCACCCGTTGGAGGAAATTGTCATTTTGCAACGCCTCCCCGGACATATTAGCGAATTTCGCTTCATGCGTATTGAATCGCACCTCATTCTTGAACGAATTCTAGAGGGTGTCAAGCGGAAACACCGATTGATTACCACCGGCGTTTCTTCTGGAATTTTTCGATGGATTTCGAACAGGTTATTTCGTATACTGCTGGAAACATACATATTTCTCCTCGTAAGAATAGGAAATCAAGTTAAAGGAGGTAAATGTAATGGGAAAGGACTACAGCATTTGCGTAGGAGCCGTCGGCTTCGGCGGCGGGGTGTGGCACAGCCCCGACGGCGGGGACAGCTGGAATCGTATCCGGGACCCCTTCCCCTTGGGGAGCCAGGTCAGAGGGATGGCCGTCTATCCCGACAACCCCAACCGCATCCTGGCCGGGTCGGAACACGGCATCTATCGCAGCGAGGACTGCGGGGCAACCTGGGAAAAGATGTGGTCGCCCATGGAAGGGATGCCAATATGGTCCATCGCCATTGACCCGCAGAACACCGATAACATCTTCGTGGGAATCAAGCCCGCGGCCCTGTTCCGGTCCCAGGACGGCGGCCAGAGCTGGAGCAAGCTGTCGGCGCAGATGGCCCAGGAATGCCACATCGGGCCGCCGATGGTGACTATGCTGATGGTTGACCCCCAGGACAGCCGCACCGTCTGGGCCGGGGTGGAAGTGGACGGCGTGTACCGCAGCCTGGACGGCGGCGACACCTGGACGCACGTTCAAGGGGGGGTGCATCCAGACATTCACGGCATGGCCCTCACCCCGGGAGCTTCCAACAAGGTGCTGGCCAGCACACCGCGCGAAATCTACGCTACTACCGACATGGGCGAAAGCTGGCAATCGGTGGTCACCACTGACAAGTTCGTCCTGCCGTACAGCCGGGGCATTGCCTTCAAGCCCGACGACCCCAACGTGCTCTTCGCCGCCGTGGGCGACACGGCCATCGGCAGCATCGGCGCCGTCCAGCGCTCCACGGACGCCGGGGAGACGTGGGAGACGCAGCCCCTGCC
Organism: Dehalococcoidia bacterium; assembly: GCA_965204805.1. GTDB lineage: Bacteria > Chloroflexota > Dehalococcoidia > Lucifugimonadales > UBA3495 > VXOI01. The sequence goes on along the minus strand of OZ242013.1, from coordinate 4,103,356 downwards.
GGTGGAGCCGAACTCCAACATCTGGAACATCGTCACGCACCCGGCGGACCCGGACTTTGTCCTGGCTTCCAGCCTTCTGGGCGAGGTATACCGTAGCACCGACGCCGGGGACTCGTGGGACAAACTGAAGCGGGAGTTCAGTGAGATAGGGGCGATGGTCTGGGTTCCCAACTAAATTGTCTGAACTGTGATTCGTATGATTGATGGATTACCATGATTCGGAAAATCACGGTAATCACAGAATCGAAGATATCACAGTTCAGACAAACAATCGAAAGACCCCGAGGGATACAGGAGTAGCTTCCAGCGTGAGTGAAAAGACCTTAGCAACGATTCTCTCAACAGTCGGCTGGAACGTGAGCCGAGCGGCGGAACCGGAAATCAGCGCCGCCGCCGACCCCATCCTGCCCACGCCCTTCCGCATCGGCGAGGCCGCCGCGGCCAGCCTGGCCGCGGTCGGCTTGGCTGTCTCGGACCTGTGGGAGCTACGCACCGGGCGAAGGCAGGAAGTCAGGGTTGGTGGGCGACAGGCCACGGCTTCGCTGCGCAGCGGCAAGTACCTGGAGCTGGACTGGACGCCGGTGGCGGCGGAGCGGACTCCGGTGATGGGGGTGTATCCGGCCAGGAACGGACGCTGGAGCTACCTTCACTGCAATTTCCCCAATCACCGGGACGCGGCCCTGGGCGTGCTGGGCGTCGAGGAAGACCGGGAGGCGGTGCGCCAGGCCGTGGCCCATTGGGACGCGCTGGAACTGGAGGAGGCCATCATAGCCGCCCAGGGGGCCGGAGGGATGGTGCGGTCAATAGAAGAATGGGCGCAGCATCCCCAGTCCGCCGCGGTTGCTTCTCTGCCCTTGCTGGAGATTGAGAAGATTGGCGAAAGCCCGCCGGAACCCCTGCCCGACGGCGACAGGCCCCTGTCGGGGATACGGGTGTTGGACCTTACGCGGGTGCTGGCCGGGCCGACCTGCGCCCGCACCCTGGCCGAGCATGGGGCCGACGTAATGAAAATCAGCGGGCCACACCTGCCCTTCAGTCCGTCGCAGGAACTGGACACCGGGCATGGCAAGCTGTCGGCGCATATCGACCTGCGGAAGAACGAAGAGGTGGAGACGTTGCGGGAGCTGGTGCGGGATGGGGATGTGTTCTCCCAAGGCTACCGCCCCGGCACTCTGGCGCGACGGGGCCTGTCACCTCAAGACTTGGCGAAGCTGCGGCCTGGCATTGTGTACGTTTCCCTGTCCGCCTTTGGCCGGGTGGGGCCGTGGGCCCATCGCCGGGGTTTCGATACGGTGGTGCAGACGGTGAGCGGCATCACGCACCGGCAGGGCGAATTGTTCCCCGGCGCGGAGCCGGGGCCGCAGTTCTACCCGGTGTCGGCCATAGACTACCTGACCGGCTACCTGATGGCCTTCGGCGCCATGGTGGCGCTGGCCCGGCGTGCGCAGGAAGGAGGAAGCTGGCTGGTCCGCGCGTCGCTGGCCCAGACCGGTCGCTGGCTGGTGGACCGGGGGCAAGTACCGGAAGATGGGCTGCAGGATGTGGCGGAGGAGTTTACGTCTGAGGAAATTGAGCGTTGGTCTACGATAACGGACGTTCCCGGCGGACGGCTGCGCCACCTGGCCCCGGTGGTGCAGCTCCCGGAGACACAGCCGTACTGGAGCAGGCCCACCGTGCCGCTGGGCTACCACGACCCGGTATGGCCGGAGCGAGCGGCGTAGCATATAGCGGGAAAATTCCCTCCCCCTTGAGGGGGGAGGGAGAATCGAAAGGCCCGCCCGTCCGTTTCCCGCTATTCGTCCAAGTGGACGGTGGCAACGACTCTGGGAACATCGCCCACGACGCGGGTAGTGTGTCCGCGCCCGGTGAGGTCTTCGGCGAGGTTGACGTCACCGGGGCCGAGGCGGTGGATGGTGCCGTCGCCGAGTCCGATTTCGGCCTCGCCGGAGAGGGTGATGATGTACTGCCTCCGGGGAGCGACGTGCCAGTCGCTGAAAAACCCGGGCGGCATAGCCCTAAACACAATTCCCTTGGCGTTGTGCAACTCGGTCCAGTCCGGATGGGAAGACGGGTCTATCACCTCGATGTGGGACTCTCCATCGTCGCCGGAATACAGCCTTATGGATGCCATAACCTCTCCTTATCTCATGGAATCACGGAGGGAATTTTAACCCATATGAGCGGCCAGGGAAGCGTCCGGTCCAAGGCAAGGAAGTGCTAGGAAGGTGCGGGCGGCTCCCGGCCGGAGCCGCCCGTCAACCGGAGAGAAAAGGAGAAAAAGAGGAAGGAAAACTGTGAAGACACGCCAGGCACACTGTCCCGTCGTCCAGCGCACTATCCAGGCGGACGCAGCAGACCTTCAAGGATAGATGGAGTAATGGAAGGATTCTTCGCTGCGATCGCCCTTCACCCACCAAGTTGCCTTGGCCGCATACCCGGCGCGATTACTCCACCGGGGGAGTCTACTCATGAGTTATGTAAATAGTATGAAAAACGGGGCCAAATTAGTGAAAAAAAGATGAAAACGCTCTGATAAGTTCCGCATTGACGCTCCGGTTTCCCAAGTTACAATTGCCTGAGGAGCCGATACCGGAGTCAAGAAGGAGGAACTGCAATGCCGCATTTCACCAAGGGCGATGTTACCATCCGCTACGAAGAGGTCGGGTCGGGGTTCCCACTGCTGGCTACTCCCGGCGGTGGGTTGAATTCCAAGGTCGAGAACTGGCCCGGCCAGGTGTTTGACTCGATGGAAGTGTTCAAGGACGATTTCCGGGTCATCACCATGGACCAGCGCAACGCCATTGGCGGGGAGTCCACCGGGCCGGTGCAGGTGGAGGACCCGTGGGGAGCCTTCGCCGACGACCAACTGGGCTTGATGGACCACCTTGGAATACAGGAATTCCTGTTCATCGGCTACTGCATCGGCGGCCCCTTTGCGATGAAGCTCATCGAGCGGGCGCCGGAGCGCCTTATGGCCGCGGTGCTCTGCCAGCCGGTGGGGCACGCATCGAAGACGCCGGACGCCATGTATGACATGGGACGCGATTCCTGGGGGCCGGATCTCATCGCCCAGCGGCCCGGGTTGACCATGGAGACCATCGAGCAGTACTTGCACAACCTGTACCGGGTGCAGCCGGACTTCGTGTACAGCGTGTCGCGGGATTTCGCCCGCGCCTGCCAGACGCCGTTGCTGGTCATGCCGGACGACACTCCCGCGCATTCGCTGGAAGCGGCCATGGACCTGATTGAGATTGCGCCCAAGGCCGAGGCGACGCCCTATCCCTGGAAAGAGGAAGCGGACCTCAAGGCCAAGACCATTGAGCAGGTGCGCGAGTTCCTGAAAGCGCATCAGCCGGTGACGGCCGCTCGTTAAGGGGAGTCGCATAAGGCCAAGTTGCTGACCACAGCATTTCACTCCCACCCCGACCCTCCCCCTCGAGGGGGAGGGTAAATTAACACCCTGTCCGGGTTCCGGTGTTTGCCGCCAATAAAGTTACATTCAGGTAAAATCTTGGCGCGGCGCCTGCCGGGAGCTTGACAGTCCTTCGCGTTGCCGCTTACCTTTCCCCAATGATTCCCGGCGCTGGGAATGTCCCCGCGCCGCTACTCTTGCATCGCTCCTCGAGTTTCGTCAGCTATTTCCTTTCTCCGGAGGCTGCTGTGACCACGGAAGAAGCCCTTGCGTCGGACCTGCGGCAGAGCACCACGGCGCCGCTGCTGGAAGTACAGGACCTCCAGACCCACTTCTTCACCCGCCGCGGCGTCGTGCGGGCGGTTAACGGCGTCAGCTTCAACCTGATGCCAGGCGAGACGCTGGGGTTGGTGGGAGAGTCAGGCTCCGGCAAGACCATCACCTGCCTGTCGCTGCTTCGGCTGCTGCCGCGGGGCGCTCGCATTGTCGGCGGACAGGTGCTGTTCCAGGGGCAGAACACCCTGGAGCTGTCCGAGAAGGAAATGGAGCGGCTGCGGGGCGTCCGCATGGGGATGATCCTCCAGAACTCCATGGCCGCCCTCGATCCGGTATTCTCCATCGGCACGCAGATAGCCGAGCCGCTGGCGGTGCATTCCGGTCTGAGCTGGAAGGCCGCCATGGATCGCAGCATAGACCTGCTGCGGATGGTGAAGATTACGGCGCCGCATCTGCGAGTCCGCAACTACCCCCACGAGATGAGCGGCGGGATGCGTCAGAGGGCCTCCAGCGCCGCCTCCATCGGGCCTTACCCCGACCTGCTCATCGCCGACGAACCCACCACAGCCCTGGACGTCACCACCCAGCGGCAGTACCTGGAGCTGCTGAAGGAACTGCAACAGCAGACGGGCATGGCGCTCATTTTCATCACTCACGACATCAGCATCGTAGGGAATCTGTGCGATAACCTGGCAGTGTTCTACGGCGGGCTGGTGGTGGAGTACGGCCCCAAGGACCAGGTGCTGAATCACCCGACCCACCCATACACCGAGGCCCTGCTAGAGGCGCTGCCGGTGCTGGGAGAGAAGCGGGAGCGGCTCCGCACCATCCAGGGCGACCCTCCCAACGCCGGCAACCTGCCCCAGGGCTGCCCGTTCCATCCTCGCTGCGACAAGGCGATGGACCGGTGCAGCGAGGGCGGCCCTCCGCCCATCTTCAACGCCCGTAATCTGCAAAGGACGCGGTGCTGGTTGGCAGAATGATTGATAATTCGGCAAGACCGGAAGGCGAAGTAATCATCGAGTCCCGCAACGCCGTCAAGCATTTCATCATCAAGACGGGGCTGATGAACAGCCGCACCGCCGGGGTGGTCAGGGCGGTTGATGACGTTTCCTTTACCATCCACGAAGGCGAGACCTTTGCGCTGGTCGGGGAGTCGGGCTGTGGCAAGAGCACCATGGCCAACCTCATCCTTAAACTGCTGGATCCTAGCTCAGGGGAGATTCTGTACCGGGGCGCGTCCCTGGCGGATATGCCGTCCCAGGATGTAAAGAACTACCGGCGGAACGTTCAGGCTGTGCTGCAAGACCCCTACGGGGCGCTGAATCCCCGGATGCGAGTGGGCCACATCATCGGCGAGCCTCTGGAGGTGCATGGCGTCGGCCGGGACGACCGGGAGGAGCGGGTGACTGCGGCGCTGCAATCCGTCGGACTGCCGCCGTGGGTGCAGTCGCAGTTTCCCCATGAGTTCAGCGGCGGGCAGCGCCAGCGCATCGGCGTGGCTCGTGCCCTGACGCTGAACCCCGACCTGATAGTGCTGGACGAACCCGTATCGTCGCTGGACGTGTCCATCCGCTCCCAGGTGCTGAACCTGCTGAAGGACATCCAGGACGAGCGGGGGATTTCATATATCCTCATTTCCCACGACCTGGCGTCGGTGGAGCATATGAGTCACACCATCGGCGTGATGTACCTGGGGAAGCTGGTGGAGTTGGGCGACGCTGAATTGACCTGCTCCTATCCCCAGCACCCCTATACCGCGTCGCTGGTGGCCGCAGCTACCCCGCCCGGCACCACGCCCAACTGGCCCATCCCCATCGTGGGCGAGGTGCCCAGCGCGCTGGAAACGCCCAGCGGCTGCTCCTTCCACCCCCGCTGTCCCTATGCCATGCCGGTATGCAGCCAGGAAACGCCCGAGCTGGCTCCCACGGAGGACGGCCGGATGGTGGCCTGCCATCTCTACCCCGATGAAATCAAGAAGATAGACAAGCAGACCCCGGTCGCTGTTGCCTCATCCGCTGCCGCCGGGCCATTGTCTTAACTGTGATTTGTGTGATTATGGGATGGGCATGATTGGGAGCGTAAGACTCTAGAGATTCATGTGTATCCCATAATCACACAAATCACAGTTAAGACAATTTTTCGAGGGTGATTATGAACCTGTCCGGCAAGTCCGCCATCGTAACCGGCTCCGCATCCGGCATCGGGCGGGAGATAGCGCTGACAATGTCCGCTGACGGAGCATCCGTCACCGTCGCCGACCGTAACCTTGAGGGCGCGGAGGCCGTGGCGAGGCAGATTGCGGAGTCCGGCGGCACGGCGCGGGCGGCGCAGGTGGACGTTACCGACAGCGGCCAGGTGGACAACCTGGTAGCGTCTACGGTCGCCGCTTACAGCTCGGTGGACATACTGGTGAACGTCGCGGGATTTGGCTTCAATTCTCCCATCGTTGAAATGCAGGAAGAGGATTGGGACCTGGTGCTGGGCGTGAACCTGAAGGGGCAGTTCCTCTGTTGCCGCGCCGCCGCCCGACGGATGATTGAGCAGGGCAATGGCGGCCGCATCGTCAATATCGCCTCCACCGCCGCCAACAACGCGCGCTATGCCGGGGGCGCGTACTGCGCGGCCAAGGCCGGGGTAGTGCAGCTCACCAAGGTGCTGGCCCTGGAGTTGGGGGAGCATGGCATAACCGTCAACGCCGTGGGGCCGGGCTTTACCGAGACCCCGGCCACCGTGGAGTCGTCGGACGAGTACCGGGCCAATTTCCTGGCGCAGGTGCCGGCGGGCCGGTCAGGGCGCACCTCGGACATCGCCAACGCGGTGTTGTTCCTGGCGTCCCCATCGGCGGAGTACGTCAACGGCCAGACCATCTATGTTGACGGCGGCTACTCCGCAGGGAAGCTCACAGTGCGGGGCTGACGGGAACCTCATTGCATTGTCTGAATCAGGATTATCAGGATTCAAGGATGCTCATGATTGGGATAGCTTTCCTGAAAATTTTACTGATGCGTGAGTCATTAGTTAAACATACCGATGCCAACTACCCATCATTTCTGTGAAGGCAGGAATCCAGAGGGCCAATTGCGTATAGCATGAACACCGTAACTTTCGCACTGGATTCCTGCCTTCACAGAAATGACAGGATGGTTTAGCAACTTATTCACGGCTCAGTAAAATCCTGGAAATCCTGATTGAGACAATTGCTCCCCGGAAAGACAGTGTCTTGATGTAAACGTCAAATTACAATTCAGTTACATCTTTGTTAAAGAGGCGACAAAATCCTTTTGCAATGTTGACAGGGTTATGGGCGCGTTGTAGCTTTACCGCGTCACAAATTTGGGAGGAACGAAAAAGTGAGACGTCTGCTCGCGTATAAGCTATCCTTGCCCCTTTTGCTGGTTATCTTGATGACCGGCGTGCTGGTTGCCTGCGGCAGCGCAGAAGAACCAACGGAAGCCCCGGCAACGGCAACGCCCGCGCCTACTGCTGCACCCACGGCAGCGCCGACCGCAACCACTTCTCCGGCGGAGCCGACGGCGACTCCTTCCGGGCCCAGTCCGACGGCCCGGGTCATCCCCACCGTAGCTCCCACCGAAGCGGTTGAGGAAGCCAGCAAGACGTGGCCCGACGCATATCCCAAGGCCGGCGAAAATGGCATCCCCGCCGACGTGGGGAAGTTCACCGTGGCCATGGATAGCTGGGGAAGCAGCGACCTGAATCCTTGGGGGCTGACCAGCGTCAACTTCATGCACGACTACTACAACCTGCGCCTGATGATGCAGGATCCCAACGGGGTCCTGGCCCCGGCATGGGCCTTGTCTTTCGAGCAGACGCTGGACGGCCTGACCTTCCAGCTCAACCCGGACGCCCGTTTCCAGGACGGCTCGCCAGCCGACGCTCAGGCAGTCGCGGATAACCTGCTGGGATTCCGTGGCGATTTCGTGGAACAGGCCGGCTACGACGCCCCATTGTGGAACAGCGCCAAGGCCCAGGAACTTACGGCCGACGTCGAGGTAATCAGCCCGACCGAGCTCTTTGTCAAGACCGACGGCGGTAAGCCCACCTGGATGTGGAACCTGGGCGGCAACGGGTATCACCTGTACTGGTATGGCAATCCCAACCGTTTGCTGGAAGGCCCCGACGCTTACCTGGAGGACCCTGCTGGCGGCGGTCCGTTCTCCATTGCGGACTGGGAACCCAACAACCGGGTACTGTTCGACCGCTGGGATGACTTCTGGGCCGACTACGAGCACTGGCACAAGCCCCAGTTCTCCCAGATGGAGTTCCTGACGGTTTCCGACCCGGCAGCCCGGTTCGCCCTGCTGGCCAGCGAGCAGGTGGACGCGGTGTACAACCTGCCGTGGGCGCTGGCGAAGGACCTGGACAAGTCCGAAGACCTGGGCATCCGGGGCGTGAACCCCGGAAACGGCGACACCTGGACCCAGACCTACCAGGCCAACGGTATGCTGACCATGACCTTCGGCTGCCCGATACACATACGGGAGGCGGCCAAGCCGGCCGGTCGCGTGGATGAAGGTGGCGTGAACATCCCTGAGTGGACGACGCCCGACGTCTGCGTAGACCACCCGACGCTGGATGTGCGGGTGCGGCGCGCTCTGAACCTGGCGATAGACAAGGCCGCCGTTTCCGCCGGGCCGCACTTCGGGTTCTCCAAGCCCATCGGCTCCATCTTCCACGCCGGTTCTTTCGGCTCCCGGCTGGATGAGCGGGTCTACAATGTTTCGGAGTTCGATCCCGATGAGGCCAAGCGGCTGCTGACCGAGGCCGGTTATGCCGACGGCTTCGAGATGAGCGGACACTTCGGACAGTTCGCCGGTCGCCCCGGCATCCCCGAGATGGCCGACGCCATTTCCAGCTACTGGAACGACATCGGCGTTACCATGACCTGGCAGGAACACGACCCGACGGACTACGTGCGCGGCTTCCGGGCCGGCATCTTCGCCCAGATTCCAGTGAACCTCCAGACCTGGGGCCGACAGGACCACTCCGGCGTGCAGATTAGCTGGTATCACGCCACCAGCGGATACGTCGGCATCTACAATGACCGGATTGAGGAACTGTACTTCGACGCCACGGGAGCCGAAACCCCCGAGGAAATGATTCCGTTCCTCCACGAACTGGAGGACGAAGTTCTGGCAACAGAGGAAACCTTCCCGCTGTACGGCATGACCCTGGTCAACGCCTACACCGACCGGGTCATCTCTCACCCCACGGTGGAGTTCACCCCGCACTTCAAGCACTACGACCTGGTGGTGCTGAGGGACTAGGGTAGCAACAACCAAAATCCCCTCCCCCTCAGGGGGAGGGGATAATGCTTGGCTCTCCCCACTTGGATGAGGGAGTAACAGGGAGCGGACTTGGGCAGTTACATCATCAGGCGCGTGTTTGCGGGCGTCATCACGATGATTCTCATCACGCTGGCCGTGTTCATCCTGTTGCGGCTGGGCGGGGGGAATCCGGTGGAGTATATGCTGCCGCCGGAGGCCACCCAGGCCGACATTGAGAAACTGACCGCCGCCTACGGCTTCGACAGGAGCATCTGGGTGCAGTTGGGCATCTACTACCAGAACCTTTTCCAGGGGGATATGGGAGATGCTCTGCAATGGGACGGTCAGCCGGTGGTGGAGGTGGTGCTGGACCGGATGCCCGCCACGTTGCAGCTAACCGCCGTGGCCATGGCCTTCGCCGTAATAGCGGGAGTAATCATCGGCGCGGTGTCGGCGGCCCGGCCCGACTCGATTTTCGACCGGGTGGGCCGGGTGGTGGCGATAATCGGCCAGTCCATGCCCGTTTTCTGGGTGGGACTGCTGTTGATACTGCTGTTCTCGGTGCAGTTGGGCTGGCTGCAAAGCGCCGGAGGGTTCGACCGGATAGGGCCCACAGCCCTCATAATGCCGGCGGCGTCCCTGGCCTTCTTCCTGATAGCGTCCCACATGAGAATCGTCCGCTCCACCATGCTGGAAGTGCTGGAGTCGGACTATATCAAGATGATTCGCGCCAAGGGTCTGCCCACCCGGCTGGTCATCTGGAAACACGCTTTCAAAAACGCTTCAATCCCGGTGTTCACCCTGTTCTTCGTCAACTTCGCCGCCCTGGTCGGCGGCGCGGTGGTGACCGAGACTATCTTCAGTTGGCCGGGGGTAGGCCATCTCTTGGTAGGCGCCCTCATCGCCCGCGATTACCCAGTGACGCAGGGCGTAATCTTTTTCGTTGCGGCCATCATCGTATTCGTTAACATCTTCGTAGACGTGATGTATGCGTGGCTGGACCCGCGCATCCGGCTGGGTTAGTCTGCTCCCGTCATTCCCGGCACCCGCGGGAATCCAGAGGCTCTATCTGATGGGTTGTCATCGAAATTTCACCCCCACCCTAACCCTCCCCCTCAGGGGGAGGGAACAAGGGGAATGACGGCTATGGTAGCAAGAGATAGCACAGGCGCGATTTCCCGTCCCGCTCCGTCCGTGTTGGACCGGGTTGTCGGCGCGTTCCGTTCCACCACTGGCGCACTGCGGGGGTCTCCCAAGCTCTCGGTGTTCTTCCTCACTGTCTGCATAATCATAGCCATTCTGCCGGTAAGCTGGATAACGCCCCACGACTCCATAGAAATCAGCCCGGCGGACCTGTTGCAGGCCCCGGCCTTTTCCGAGCACCTTCTCGGCACGGACAACCAGGGGCGGGACGTTCTCAGCCGGCTGATCCACGGCGGGCAGAGTTCGGTGCGGGTGGCCGTGGCCGCCGTCTTGCTGGCGGCGCTGCTGGGCACCCTGATAGCCCTCATCGCCGGCGTGGTCAGGGGGTGGGTGGACCGGCTGCTGATGCAGATTACCGATGCCTTTCTGTCCCTGCCCTACCTGATGGTGGCGCTGACGGTGGTCACGCTGCTGGGGCCCAGCATCATCAACCTGATTATCGTCATCGGGTTCCTGCGCTGGATGGGCTTCGCCCGGGTGCTGCGAGGCGAGGTGCTGCGGCTGATGGAGATGGACTTCGTGCGGCTGGCCAACGTGGCCGGTTCCAGCCGCCCCCGGATAATGCTGCGGCACGTCTTCCCCAACATCATCAACACCCTGCTGGTGCTGGCGACACTGGAAGTGGGGCTGGCCGTTATCCTCGAAGCGTCGCTGAGCTTCCTGGGCCTGGGGGTGCAGCGGCCCATACCGTCATGGGGCAATATGCTGCGGGACGCCCAGCAGTTCCTCTTCTTCCCCGGCGCGTGGTGGTTCCCGCTGGTGCCGGGCATTGCCATCACCTTCCTGGTGATGTCCTGCAACCTGACCGGCGATTGGCTGCGCGACCGCACCGACCCGACGCGACGGCAATTGTAGGCGGGGTGGTTTGATTCTTCCTCCCCCTCAGCGGGTGAGGAACCGCACTATGTGGGGGTTGACCTCCTCCGGCCTTTCCTGGTGCATGAAGTGGCCGGGGCCGGGGATGATGATTTTTTCCAAGCCACCGGTGAAATAGGCGTCCATGTGCTCGCTCTCGAAGGACTCCAGGCGCTTGGGACGGTCGCGGGTGCCGTGCAAGGCCAGGGTGGGTACGGTGACCGGGCCGGCGTTAATGCGTTCCTCGTCGCGCAGCACGTCCGGGTCTTGCGGAGCCGGGCCGAACCTGGCCCGGTAATAGCCCAGGGCGGCTTCGACTACTCCCGGCTTGCGGAAGGTCTCACGGATGCTTTCGAGGGCGGAGGCCGGTATGTCCCACTCCGGCGATGCGTCGCGCCACCACTGTTCCACATAGGCGTAGTCGTTGTGAGCCACCGCCCTCTCCGCGAAGGGCATCTGGAAGAAGTAGAAGTGCCAGGTGCCGCGGAGGTACCAGTAGTCCATCGCCAGTTCCTCGTCGACGCGGCCCGAGGCGATGATGACCAGCTTGTGCACCTTCTCCGGGGCCAGGACGGAGGCGCCGATAACTGCTCCCGCGCCCCAGTCATTGCCGATGAGGTAGGCTTGCCCGCCGCCCAGCGCGTCTACCAGGGCCACCGCGTCGCGGGCGAGGAGAACGGCCCGGTAGTTCCCGTCCTCCGGCGCTTCGGTGGGGGCGTAGCCGCGCATGAACGGGGCGACGGCGCGGAAGCCAGCCTCGGCCAAGTCGGGCAGGAGGTGGCGGAAGGAATAGGCGTGGTCGGGGAACCCGTGCAGGCAGAGAGCCAGCGGCCCCTCCCCCATCTCCAGGTAGTGGAAGTTGATGCCGTTGGCCTGCACTGAGCCGGTCTTGAAATCAGTCATCGTACCTTACCCCGTGATTGCAAGGTTGTGGAAGAGCAGGATTTCACCCTCACCCCCTGCCTTCGCAGGGGCAGGCTCTAACCCTCTCCCTCAATGGAGAGGGAATTGACGGAAGTCCCTCAGCCGTTTGAGGCCGGACTAGAACAAGCACTCTACGCCCAGCTCGGCGCAGATGTCTCGGATGGACTGGGATACCTCGGGGTGGAGGGGGATGCCTTCGTCGCGGCGGATGGCTTCCATCTCGGCCTCGGGCTGGCCCGCGACGATGACGCGGTCGTGGCCGGGAGCGGGCTTGGTGGCGTTCATCATGCGCACCCACTCGTCCATTTCCTGCTTGAAGTGGGCCACGTCAGTGAAGGCGTCTACGCTGTACGCCGCAACGTAGTGGCCGAAGTTGGGACGGCCGGGCACCGCGCCGTAGCCGAAGCCAGTCAACACCCCGGCCAGGATGTCCACCACGCAGGACAGCCCGTAGCCCTTGTGGGAGCCGCCCTCGCGGCTGCCGCCCACGGGCAGCAGCCAATAGCTGTCCGGGGCCTGCTTCTCTTCCATTATGGGCGTGCCGTCCTCTTCGGCCAGCCAGCCAGCCGGGATGTCGGCGCCGAGGCGCTGGGCGATGCGTATCTTGTTGACGGCGACGGAACTGGTGGCGGCGTCGAAGACGAAGGGCGCTTCCTCGCCGGTGGGCACGGCAATGGCGATGGGGTTGGTGCCCAGACGCGGTTCGGCCCCGAAGGTGGGCAACACCGACGGGGGGCAGCTTGTCATGCAGACGCCGATCATGTCATGCGGCAAGGCCAGCATGGAGTGGTACGACGCCATGCCCAAGTGCCGGGCGTTGCCGATGGTCACCATGCCGACGCCCACGTTGCGAGCCTTCTCGATGGCGATGTTCATGGCCTTGGGGGTGATGATGGTACCCAGCCCTCGGTCGGAGTCCACGGTGGCGGTGGAGGGCGTCTCGCGGATGACCAGCCAGTCGGGGCGGGGGTTGATGGAGCCGTCCTGGTAGCCGTTGACGTAGCTGCGCAGCATATTGGACACGCCGTGGGAGTCCACGCCTCGCAGGTCGGCCAGCACCAGCACGTCCGCGCCCAGCTCCGCGTCGTCGTCGGGCACTCCCAAGTGCCGGAATATGCCCGCCACCGTGGACTTGAGGGTGTCGCCCGGCACAAATTCCGCTTCTTCGTGTCCTACCTTGAACTGCTCCAGCACGGCTACTCTCCTAACTCTCTTGTGCTTCCCGGTGACCGTGTAACATTATAGCAGTGGGATTGGACGCAATGACGCAAAGGCGCAAGGGCGCAATGTTTTTGAGAGGAAGATGATGAACGAAAGAGAAGAAGCGCTGGACTTTCTGGCCCGGTTGGGGGCCAATCCCGCCGTGGCGTATCACGAGGCGGGAGTGGCGGCGACGGTACGAGCGATACTGGACGAGACAGGCGTCGAGTACAGCGTGGACGAGTTTGGGAACATACTGGCGCGACTGCCGGGCGCCGAACCGGACGTTCCGCCCCTGGCCATCGTGGCCCACATGGACCATCCGGGCTTCGAGCTGGTGGAGCGGCACGGCGACGACGGGGAGTTCGTGGCCGACGCGCTGGGCGGCATACCAGCGTCCAGTTTTACCGCCGGAGTGCCATTGCAGGTGGTGATGCCCGGCGGGCAGCGGGTCCCGGCGGTCACCGCCGGGCCTTACAGAGAGGAATCTGAGCGCAAGGCCCTGGTACGAGTGTCAGACTCCGGTCTTGCCGCCGAGTTGCCCCTGCCTGCTGCCGCAGTGTTCGATTTGGTGGACTTCGAGCTGGACGGCGAGTACATCCGTATGCGGGCGGTGGACGATCTGGCCGGGTGCGCCTCTGCTCTGGCGGCAATGGCCCGGTTGTCCCGCAGCGGGGAGAAGCCCGAGGGGGACGTGTATGGGCTGTTCACCCGCGCCGAGGAAGTGGGGCTGGTCGGGGCGCGTCTCGCCGCCGATGCCCGGCTGCTGCCACCAGGGACGCTGGTAATCTCCGCCGAGTCGAGCCGCACGCTTCCCGGGGCCGAGCAGGGGCGAGGGCCAGTGATACGGGTGGGCGACGCTGGCTCCACCTTCGATGCCGACGCGGAGTCGGTGCTGATACGGGCCCGGGAGGCCCTGAACGAGCTCGAGGGCGGCTTCGCGTCGCAGCGGCAACTGATGAGCGGCGGCGTGTGCGAGGCCAGCGCCTTCGCGGCATACGGGTACAGGACCACGGGCATCGCCTTTCCGCTGGGCAACTATCACAATGGGGCGCCGGAGGGGCGGATTGAGGCGGAGTACATCCACGTCGACGACTACTTGGGCGGTGTGGCCTTGATGGAGGAGGCGGCGCGGCGGGTTTCCGACCGCGTCAACACCGCCTTCCGCAGCCGGCTGCGGTCGGTGCCAGAGGATATGAGGCAGCGATTGCTAAGCTAAGGTTCAACCTCCGGTTCGGTGATGAAGAGAGATGGTTTACCCATAGCAGCGCAAATTTGGCATCCGCTATTCCCACCCTTGTGAATCTGCTAAAATTCTTTCGCATTCAGCCGAGGAACCAGCGGCGCCGCCGGTAGCTGCTCCGCAGGCCCCCGCCCAATGCGGTGGCAGCACTGGCGCCAGGCGACAGCTGAATTCGACGGCTCGGAACTATGAAAATGGAGAGGAGGAGTTCCATGCCATCATTTTGGGAGAACATCCGGTTCGCTGACGAAAGTGAAGATGTAATGGTGTCGCAAGGGATGGATATGGCGACCTACGTCAGCCATCCCGCACCCTCGGAAGGCAGCAGCTTTCCGGCGGTCATCGTAGTCATGGAAGCCTTCGGCGTTACTCGCCATATAGAGCAGGTCTGCGACGAATACGCCCGCCACGGCTATGTTGCCGTCGCCCCTTCGCTCTACCACCGCGACGCGCCGAACATCAAGCTGGGCTACGACCAGATGCCGCAGGTGCAGCAACACATGGGCGCGCTGCAGGACGACCAGATTATCGAAGACATCAACAAGACCATCGATTACCTACAGAACCGCTACCAGCGCACCAGGGGCAACAAGATTGGCATCGTCGGCTACTGCGTGGGCGGACGCATCACCTACCTGGCCGCCACGAGCTGCCCGGGCCTGAGCGCGGCCTCGGTGTACTACGGCGGGCGCATCCTGGTGCCGTTCGGTGACGGCCCGGCTCCCATCGAGCGCACCTCCGCCAACACGGTGCCGGTAATGGGCAATTTCGGCGAGGACGACGCAAACCCAACCCCGGCGGACGTGGCGCAGATCGAAGAGGCCCTGAAGGCCGCCGGCGTAACCTACGACTTCAAGATGTATTCCGGCGCCGGTCACGGGTTCAACTGCAACGAGCGCCCCGACTACCGCGAAGACGCCGCCGCTGACGCCTTGGCCCGCACCCTCGGCTGGTTCGACCAGTACGTGAAGAACTAGCTTTGCCCGGTGTACCCTCTCATTGCGGGAGGGGCGAATCACCAAAATGAAAAGCCCGGATGCTTCGAGCGCATCCGGGCTGTTTTATTGCTGGCTGGCGTGGCTTTCTTCTCTAAAAGTCGGCGACCCCGCAGATGCAATCTGCGCATACCATTGATGCTCGCCGGCGCATTCTATCTTTATGGCTTCTGCATTCGGTAGCCGATGCCGTGTTCGGTGAATATGTAAGTGGGCGTCCTGGCGTTGTCCCCCAGCTTCTGGCGAAGGGATTTCACATAGGAGCGCAGGAGCTGCGATTCCCCGGTATATTCCGGGCCCCAGACTCGCTGCAGAAGCTCGTCCTGCGTCACCACGCGCCCGGCCTTGGTGGAAAGCTCAACCAGAAGGTCATACTCGGTAGCGGTCATGTGAACCGGTTGCCCGGAAACGGTCACCGTGTGTCCTGCATAGTCTATCGCCACACTTCCCAACTGGTAGCCTTCAGGTGACTCTGAGAGTCGTGAGGCGTTACGCTTGCGAAGGGACGCCTTGATTCTCGCCACCAGTTCTGTGGGCGAAAACGGCTTTACTATGTAGTCGTCGGCGCCCCTCTCGAAGGCACGCTCTATGTTTTCATCATCACCTTGACCAGACAGTACTATGACCGGAATTCCATTGACACTGGAGATATGCTGGGTCAACTCAAAGCCTCTCGTGGCATGGGCCGAAAGGTCCAGCAGGAGAAGGTGAGGCTTCTCTTCCTCCACTAGGAGGACCACTTGCTCATAGTCACTGGCGGCGATCGGAGTGAAGCCGTCCTTGGAAATGGTGCGGCGGGCAATTCCCAGCATTCGCGGGTCGTCGGAGACCACGAGGATCCGGGCCTTCTCACCCGGACCGGAACCGTTGCGTTCCGGGGGCAATAAGTAGCTGGAGGCCTTTTCTATCGACTCTTCAACCAACTCCTCTGCCGCCGGAATAGTGAAGGTTATTGTCATGCCGCTCGGGTGGGCGTCATACTCCACCCGCATACGTCCCCCGTGGGCCTCCACAATACCCTTGCACAGCGCGAGAGCCAGACTCTCTCCTTTTGAGGACCTTCCAACATCCTCAATCTGCGAACCCAGTATCCTCTGGAGCATCGGGGACGGGACCTCTGTCAACTTGCCGGAGCGCTGGGCCAACACTGATATGGCTACGTATATGTCAATCCGGGCAGCCGACACCTTGATGCCCGACATATCCGAGGAATGCCTGGCAGCACTGTAAAGCAGGTTGTTCAACACTTGGCCGATACGATGTCTGTCGGCCATGACATTGGGAAGCCCTGGCGTAATGCCGGAGGATATACTGACCCCTGAATGGCCCCGCTGGAACTCCCGAATCGCCTCATCCACCAAGGACTGGATGTCCGTGGCCTCAGGAGAAACCGTCAGTGTTCCGGTCTCGATGTACGTCAGTTCGACAAGGCTGTTGACCTGGCTGCGCATCAGGTCGGTCTGCTGGTCAATAATCTTCACCAGATGATTCAGCTCCGCCTGACCTCCGGAACCGGCGATGTCCGAGAGAGCCGCGACGGAACCCTTGATGGTTGTCAGGGGCATCCGCAACTCTTCGCTGACCTGGCCCAGGAATTCAGCCCGCACCCGTTCCATGTCAATAAGGGGTGTCATATCCTGGACAGCAATAATGGCGGCTATAATTTCGCCTTGTTCGGAGTAGATTGGCGCGGCGTTGACCAATGAAGGGAGTGAGGTGCCGTCGGGCAATTTCACCACGATCTCTTCGGCTCGAACCGTCTCCCCGAACAGAAACACCCGGTTGAGTGGCAGCTCGCTTAGTGGAATTTCCCTCCCATCGAAACGGTAGAACGACAAGAGAGGGAATATCTCTTCCCAAGGAGTGTCCACCATACTGTGGTCGGTCAGGAGTCGTTTGATTTCGGGATTGTACGAGACCATTGCGCCAGTCCTGGCGTCGAACACCGCGACCCCCACGGGCGATATGTTGACCAAGGCTTCCAGGTCACCTTTGGCGCGAAGTTCTTGCTCGTATATCCGGGCGTTGGATATGGCAGTTCCCGCCAGGGAAGCCAACATCACGATGGTTTCTTCGTCTTCTTCGGTAAATTCCTGTTCAGCTGCCTTTTCCGTGAGGAAGATGTTGCCGACGTGCTCCCCCCTGTAGTGTATCCGCATACCAAGGAAGGTCTTCATCGGCGGGTGGTTTTCCGGAAAGCCTACCGACTCTGGATGGCTTGCGATGTCTGCCAGCCTCAACGGCTCTTCTATTTCGTTAAGGTAACCAAGGAGACCCTGGCCGGTGGGAGAGTCTTGCAGTGCCCCACGCTCTTCCGCGGTCATGCCAGTGGTGAAGACATCCCTTACGCCACCGTGCTCGTCATAGGTCAGAAGCACTCCGTAACGAGCGCCGGTCAAAGAGCGGGCGCTCTCTATAACCTCCTCCAGGACGGTATCCGTATCAAGGCTTCCGCTGATTCGGCGGCTGGCGTCGATCAGGCGCGAAAGCCGTTTCTTCAGCTCCGCATTCTCTTGCCGCAGCATCGAGGCTTCGCCCGGTTTTTCACCATCCTTGGTACATGGATCGGAAACTTCGTGACCCATCTGCGAAATCCAATGTGATCAAATTTTGATGCAGGTTGTGTAGGAACTACCGTATTGAGACTGGGCGGCATGATTTCGTAGGAGTTTCGGGTACGCCGCGTACAGAGGAGTTGTGAAGGGAATTCACCGACAGGGGCAAGACCAACGGTTGAATAAGCTACCATAAAGTGTTGATGTGTACAAGAGTTTTACAAATTGATTTCCAGTTGGCCACAGCTTCGTTTCACAAGACTACAAGGCTTACCGGAACGGAAGCGCCAATAACGGCTCAGGGGATGAATTTGAGGAATGCGTAAAGAGGAATAAGTTAGCTTTTGAGACTGCCCTGTGAGAGAAGCCGCATCCGTTTCAGCATCACAGTTCACTAATTGGTCATTAACTGTTGCTGAATTCATTCCACCTTGCGTTTCGCGGGCGGGCTGCTTGGTCAGCTCGTTCTCACACGAGGCGCGCGGGCTACGGCGAACAACAAGGCGCTCACGCCATACAGCACGGTTAGAATCAGCAACGATTCGGTGTAGCCACCCGTGCGGTCCACCATCCAGCCCAGGAACAGAGGCGACAGCATCATGCCCGCACTGTAGAACACCGAGATGATGCCGGTAAGCGTGGCGAAGCTGCGGCGTCCGAAGATGTTGCCCACCAGCACCCAGTTCAGCACCGACGCGCCTTCCAGTACCGCCATACCGGCTATGAAGGGGAAGATAATCCACGTTCCAGGCACCAGGTCAAGGCCCAGCAGAGACACCGCGCCCACCGCCATCCCGACCCCGAGCACGCCCTGCCCCGGCAGCTTCATGCCCGACATGCCGATGAGGAGGCGGGCGGGTATGGATACAAAGAAGAGCAGCGACAGCATATCAGCGCCGGTCTGCGCCGAGGTTCCTTTCCATACCATGATGGGTATGGCGTGAACCAGGACGCCGCTGGTGACTGAAATTCGAAGGGCGCTGGCAACCAGGATAAACCAGTAGGTCGGCGTCCTGAGGGCTTCTCCGACGGTGAAATCCCGTCCGGACGCCTGGGCCGAGGAAGTGCCGGCCGTAGACTGCTCAACCGCCTCCCCCACCTCGGCCAGGTCTATGCCCATGCTCTCCGGCGACCGGCGTATCAGCAGAGCGAAGGGAATAACCACAACGACGACGAAGATGCCAGTGTAGAGCATGACATCGCGCCAGCCCAGGGCCTCGATGCCCCGCGACAGCACCGGAATCAGCATGGCCCCGCCGGCGGTGTAAGCCGTGATGACTATGGTCATACCGACGGCGCGCCGCCGCACGAACCAGCGGTTCATCACCGCCAGGAAGGTCTGCCCGAAGCCGCTGTTGTTGCCCACCGACACCACGCCGACGTAGACCAGCACGAAAATCCAGTAGCCGTCCACCCCGGAGAGGACAATCACCCCGACGCCGGCCATCAGCCCGAATACCAGCACGATGGGCCGGGAATCGAACTTGTCCACCATCCAGCCGACTATGGGGCCGCCGATTCCCGCCTCGCCTCGCGACAGCGCGAAAATCAGCGAGACCTGGGTGTCGGTGAGCATCAGGTCTTCGCGGATGGGAATGTAGAAGACCGGGAAGCCGTAGGAGAAAATAGCCCCCGGAAACAGGGCCAGGAAGCAGCAGGCCCCCAGCACCCACCAGCCGGGATAGATGCCTATGAACCTGTGCCGCAGGGCGGCAAGCGACGCCATCAGGCCGGGCGGCTCCAGATGATGGGTGCCGGTGTCAGTTGCGGGTCGTATGCCGGGCGCAACTCATCACTCCCAGAGCGCCGCTGCGCCCTTTGCGTCGAAAACATCGCCGGAATCATAACACGTTGGGCAAAAAGTTCCCTCCCCTCGAGGGAGAGGGTTAGGATGGGGGTGAATCGTTAGCTAAACATTGCAGAGGTAAATACCCGTCATTCCTGCCTTCGCAGGAATCCAGTGCGAAAGCCCCGGTGCTCGCTCCGCACGAATTAGCCCTCTGGATTCCTGCCTTCGCAGGAATGACGGGATGGTTTAGCAATTCATTCACTCATCAGTAAAAGACCATTATGATTCCCCATTTCCCCCACCGGGGTTAAACTGGCAACCAAAACGGGTATGGAGGCACCGCGATGAACTCAATGGGACGGGTCGCCATTGTTACCGGCGCAGGCTCCGGCGTGGGCCGGGCGTCGGCGCTGGCCCTGCTGCGCGACGGCTACTCCGTGGCGCTGGCCGGGCGCAGGACTGAAACTCTGGAAGCGTCCATAGGCGAGGCTGAGGAACACAGCGAGCGCGCCATCGCCGTCGCTACCGATGTTGGCAACCCCGAGTCGGTGAGCGAGCTGTTCGCCCGCACCAGGGAGGCTTTCGGCGGGCGGCTGGACGTGCTGTTCAACAACGCGGGCAGCGGCTCGCCGCCGGTTAACATGGAAGACCTGACCTTCCAGCAATGGATGTCGGTGGTCAACGCCAACCTCACCGGCACCTTCCTCTGCACCCAGGAAGCCATCAGGATTATGAAAGACCAGGATCCCATGGGCGGGCGAATCATCAACAACGGCTCCATCTCGGCCTACGTGCCGCGCCCCAACAGCGCCCCCTACACTGCCACCAAGCACGGCGTGATGGGCCTGACCAAGGCCACCTCGCTGGACGGACGCAAGTACAACATCGCTTGCAGCCAGATAGACATCGGCAACGCCGCCACCGACATGACCGCCGCGATGGAGACGGGCATCCTCCAGCCCACCGGGGAAGTCCGCCCGGAACCTCGCTTCGATGTGGCCCACGTCGCCGAGACCTTGGTGTACATCGCCAACCTGCCCCTGGACACCAACGTCCAGTTCATGACCATCATGGCGACCAAGATGCCTTTCATCGGAAGGGGGTGATTCATCATGGCATTGATTGAAGCCGGGGATTTCAGGTTTGAGGTTAACGAAGGCTGGGGCCGTTTGCCCGACGGGATGCGCGCGGGCGTGGTGACCGGCGTGGTGGTGGACTCGCAGGACCGGGTCTATCTCTGCCAGCAGCAACAGGACCCGCCAGTGCTGGTCCTCGACCGGGATGGCAACTTCCTGGACTCTTGGGGGAGCGGCTATGTCGTCGAGCCGCACACGATGTACATAGGCCCCGACGACGTCATTTACCTGGCAGACCGAGGCGCTCATGTGGCGATGAAGCTGTCGGTAAACGGTGAAGTGCTGCTGGAAGTCGGCAACCGGGGCCAGCCCTCGGACACCGGATGTTTCGAGGACGAGGGAGTCGTGCTGCGGGCGGGCGGCCCATTCAACCGCCCCACCCGGCTGTCGCCTTCTCCGTCCGGAGACCTCTACGCCTCCGACGGCTACCGCAACTGCCGCGTGCACCGCTTCGCAGCCGACGGGCAGTTCATCGCATCCTGGGGACGGCCCGGCGGCGATGGACCGGGCGCGTTCTTCTCGCCCCATTGTCTCTGGGTGGACAGCGAAGGCCGGATTTACGTCTGCGACCGCAAGAACAACCGCATCCAGATTTTCGCCCCGGAGGGAGAGTTCGTCACCCAGTGGACCAACGTGCAGCTACCCACCGACCTGCATATCGGGCGCGACAGGCTGTTCTACCTGGCAGAGCGAGAGAGCGGCGAAGCGACGGAAAACCTGCTCACCGTGCGCGACGGCAACGGCAGCGTTCTGGCAAGCTGGACGACACCGCGCAGCCACCAGATTTGGCCTGACGCCCATGGCGACATATACTTAGTAAGCGGCACGGCAACCGACGCGACCAAGGGCCTGGGAACCAAGTACGTGAGGGTGCGTTAGCGGTCGGCTACTGGCCTGTGGCGGGGGATGAACGTATAATGGCCCGAAAGCTACCCTTCCCGATTTACGCCACCATGGTTCCCCGGTCACTAAATTGACAGTAGCGCTGGCCGGTCGAGGGTCTTCAGTTGCATATAAGCTCCCCAGGAGGACGACATGGTTGACCAACTAGCCCGCCCCAAAGACCAGGTGGAAGTTTACTGGTTTTCCGAGCAACCCCAGGGCTACATCAGCGACGCTCAGTTGGAGCAATACGACTCGGGACGTCTGGGATTCCCCAATACGTTCTTTGACCCGGACAAGGCCCACGTCCTTTACAACGAGTACCACGACCAGTACGCGCTGGCCGACGAAGTCGGGTTCGACGGGATTATGACCAACGAACACCACGCCGCCTACTGGTGCGGAAAGCCTGCGGTGAACCTGGACGCCGCCGTTATCGCCAAGGTCACCAAGCAGGCCAAGATTGCCATCCTGGGCAACGTCATAGCCGTCAACGACCCCATTCGCATGGCTGAAGAGATTGCCATGCTGGACTGCTACTCCGGCGGCAGGATAATCTCCGGTTTCGTTCGTGGCGGCGCGGTGGAGACCCTCCAGGCGGGTATAGACCCCACCGAAAACCGGGAACGCTTCGAAGAAGCCCACGACCTGATAGTGAAATGCTGGACCGAGCCTGGCCCCTTCCGGTATGAGGGAAAGTACTACCAATACCGTGCGGTCAATCCCTGGGTATTGCCCATGCAGAGACCCAGGCCCGACATCTGGTTCCCCGGCACCGGAAGCCCGGAAAGCGTGGTGTGGGCGGCCAAGAACGGCCACCCGTACATGAACCTGGGCGCGGTAATGGAAACCACCGAGTGGCTCAAGAACATCTACATTGACACTGCCATTGAGGCTGGATACCAGCCAGGCCCGGAGCATTTCGGTTACCTGCTCAAGGTATTTGTCGCCGACTCGGACGAAAAGGCCGATGAGATTGGCCGGAATTTCGTGTGGACCGAGGGACACCGCCAACGCGGGCCCCGGGAGCACGTGGACCCGCCCGGCTACCAGTCCCGCCAGGCTTTGCAGATCAAGCGCAGCCGTCCCACCGGGGTTTTCGCCGGCAACGCGGGAGACCCCCAGTCCTATGACCTCCAGAAGGACCATCGTACCATCATAGTCGGGACGCCGGATACGGTGATAGAACAACTGACCTGGGTGGTGGAGAAGCTCAACCCCGGCTACCTGCTGATTTATGGCAACGAAGGCCCCATGCCCCACCAAGACTGCATGAGGTCCATCGAGCTGCTGGGCAAGGAAGTAATTCCCGCCCTCAAAGAGATACAGCTTCAGGCCTACGAAGCCAGCTAACAACCTCACGGCTTTGGATTCCGGGAGAATAAGGCGCGGCCCAAGGTATGGAGGGCCGCGCCTTCAGTCTGAGCCGCGAACCGTTAGCTGGGAAAGCAGCCGGCGAGACGATTCGGCCACTTCCGCAACCGCTTGGTCGAAGGCGATGGCGTTGACCCTAGATGGCGTCCGATAGCCGCTTATCTTGCGGACGAACTGCAACGCCGCCGCTTCAATCTCTGCGTCAGTCGCCGGTGACTGGTGGTTGCGCAAGACCTTGATGCTGCGGCACATACGTACTCCATACCTTTGGATGACGTCGGACTGATTGCGCCAGCAATGTTTGCCCAGACGACGGGACACCTCGAAAATTCCCCACCCCGCGCGGAACGAATTGGCTCGGGCCCGCATATTATCTTATGCCCCTGCACTGGCGCGCCGGGCGCAGGACCGAGAATTTACCGGATTAGGGGTATAGGACATGAACGGACTGGTCAAGGCGGTTATTGCGCTGGCGGCGCTGGCGGTGTTCCTGACGGGATGCGGCGGCGTGGAAGAGACTCCGGCAATCCCGACGGCATTGCCAACTGCTGTTGCCCCCCGTGAAACTCCGGCGCTCCTGCCTGCCGCTACGCCCATATCCGCTACTGCGACCGCCACCCCCCCGGCCGCCACTCTGCCCCCGACCGCTCCCGCGGCGTTGCCAACCACTGCCGCCCCCCGAGAAACCTCAGTGCCCACGCCCGCCGCTGCGCCCGCCCCCACCACAGTCCCCACCGCTATGGCGGCGGCAGCTACTATGGCTCCCGCCCCTACTCCTGCGCCAGCGTCGGCTGCTGCACCTGCCGGCTCCGAAGGAATGGCGATGCCCACGCCTGCCATGGCCCCGGCGGCTATGACCGAGGCCGGCCGGGATTCCACCCTGGCTACGACGGGAGAGGAAGAGATATACAGGCCCGTGTCTCTGTCCGCCGGAGAGGTTGACGATAACCGCCAGTGGGAGGAATACCTGGAATATCTGGTGGAATATCAAGGGCCGCAGGTTCACGAGGTTGACGTGTCGGAGCGATACATCATCACGGTGCGGGGTAGCGACGGGCGCCCGCTGCCCAACGCGCTGGTGCGGGTAGCGTCGGGTGGGGAGACTCTATTCGAGGGCCTCACCTACGCCAGCGGGCAAACTCTGTTCTTCCCGCAAGCCTTACCGGAGACCGGGGGCGTGGAATCGTTCCAAGTATCGGCAGAGAAGGACGGCGTCAGCCGGAGCCTGGATTTTCCTCGCGGAGCGGAAACGGGCTGGAATTTGACACTGGACACAGCAGCGTCTTACGACAGCGGCGTTCCCCTGGACGTGCTGTTTCTGCTGGACTCCACCGGCAGCATGGCCGACGAAATCGACCGGATAAAAGACACGCTGCTGTCCATATCGGCGCGAATCTCCGACCTGCCCTCTCAGCCCGATTTGCGTCTTGGAATGGTCAGTTACCGGGACAGGGGGGATGAGTACATAACCCGCGTTTTCGACTTCGACGCTGATGCGGGGCGATTCTCGGACACCATCCACAGCGTGCAGGCCGACGGGGGCGGCGATGAGCCGGAGTCGCTGAACGAGGCCCTGCACGTCGCCCTCAACGCACCGGAATGGCGGACGGAAGACGCCATCCGCCTAGTGTTCCTGCTGGCCGACGCGCCGCCGCATTTGGATTATCCCCAAGACTATGATTATGCCGAGGAAATGGTCGAGGCCAGAAAGCGCGGCATCAAGATATTCTCCGTCGCATCCAGCGGGTTGAACTTGCGGGGCGAGTACATTTTCCGGCAGATAGCCCAGCACACCATGGGGCGGTTCATTTTCATACTGTATGAATCACCCGGCGGCGGAGTGGGAACGCCCCACGATGTCGGGGAATATACCATCGAGCGGCTGGACAGCCTGATAGTGCGGCTGGTGGAAGAGGAACTGGCGGCGCTGTACGAATAAGCTCTGTCATATCGTGGGGGACGGCTGACCCGGCCGGTACTTGTCGCCTTCCTCCCGCGTAATGCGTCCTGAGGCCATCAGCCACATCCGCGCAATCTCCGGCCCCATGAACTTGAAGGCGCGGCGCAGTTCCCGGGCCAGCGCCGGGTATTCATACCCTTCCAGCGTCTCGTAGAACCAGCCGCAGAAGCTCCCGTGTTGATCTCGAATGGACTGCACCCGCCGGGCGTTCTCGATGACCCCCTCAATCTTCAGCCGGTTGCGTATGATGCCGCCGTCCTGCCGCAGTCGCTCCACGTCGTCCGGCCCGAAGGCAGCCACGGCGTCTATCTCCCACCCGGCGAAGGCGTTGCGGAAGGCGTCGCGCTTGTCGAGAATCATCTTCCAGGTTAGTCCCGCCTGGAACACTTGCAGGCTCATCACCTCGAATAGGGCATCGTCATCGGTGGCCTTTCGGCCCCATATCTCGTTGACGTACCAGTTCCGCAGCGGGTCAGGCGGCGCGTTGGGGTCGGGGATGGACTCGTGGGGCATTGGGCCTCCGGGGTTTTTCAACGCCAAGAGCGCCGAGTACGCCGAGAAAATTATAGAAAAACCTCGGCGTACTCGGCGTTTAATCTAGCGCGGCACGATGGGCAGCGACACGTGGGACGGGTGGGCCGCGTCGTGCAGGATGGTTTGAACGGCGGGCTTCAGCTCGGTGTCGGCGGCGATGACCCCGCCGGTGTTGGTGTTGCGGTCGAAGCGGGGGAAGTTGCTGCTGGAGATTTCCAGCCGTATCTTGTGGCCCGCCTTGAATACGTTGCTGGTGGCCCACAGGTCTATGGTGTAGCAGTAGGCGCGGCCCGGCTCCAGCAGCGACGGCTCGGACATGGACTCGCGGTAGCGGGCGCGGATGATGCCGTCGGTCAGGTTGCGGGCGCAGCCGTCCTCGCACACGTCCACCAGCTTGGCAGTGAAGTCGGTGTCGGTGGCCGAGGTTGCGGCCCACAGCGTGACGGTGATAGGCCCGGTGACCTCAACGTCCCGCTCCAGTACCGGCGTCGAGTACACCAGCACGTCGGAACGCGATTCAATTTCGTTCTGGTCGAAAGCGCCGCTGCTGGCAAAATAGGGGTTGCAGCATAGCTGCCCGCCCCGCGTCGGTACCGGGTTGGCCGGGTTGTACAGGAACACGTCAGGCGGCTCGTCGGACGGCGCTTCAGGGCTGAGGTTGCCGTCGCCGTGGAGGGTGTTGGCGTTGCCGCCGCTGTGCAGGTAATAGCTGGTGGTCTGGGCGCGGGCCAGGGGCCACTCGTTCTCGTCGCGCCAGACGTCATCGCCCATCACGAATATCCTCACCGGCGGCTCGTCCAGCATCCCGGTGTCCTCGCCCTTGAGCCACTGGTTGAACCAGCGCAGGTGAATCTCGTCCAGCCCCAGCGCGAGGGCGTCTGCGGCCACGCCGAAGTAGTGACTGCCCGCCATGCTGGTGCCTCGCGAGCTGTGCTGCCAGGGGCCGATGATGAGCTTCTGGCCGTTGCGGGCTTCCTCGGTGGCCGCGTTCTGGCGCATTCCCAGGTAGTTGCGGATGGTGCCGCCCAGGAAGATGTCGTACCAGCCGCCGATGTTCAGCGCTGGCGTGGTGACGTTGGAGTGCTGGTCCTCGATGCACAGCTTCTTCCAGTATTCATCGAAGCTGGGATGCGCCAGCCAGTCGAAGTAATAGTCGGCCAGCCCCCCGTTAAGTTGCGGCATATCCTTCAGGGGCAGGTGGAGGAAGGCATCGGTCATGCTGTCAACTGACTTGACCAGCTCCGCCTGCCGGGCCTGCGGGATGCTCCTGACGCCGGAGTGGGTCTTGAAGTTGGCCAGGGTCAGTTGCAGGAGAGTCCACGATGCGTTGAAGCCCAACTCGAAGGCCCCGCCCTGGTAGGTCCAGCCGTCGTGGTAGTTAGACGCCGTCACGTTGGGCGCGATGGCGACCAGGTGCGGAGGGCGGGTGATGGCACACAGCCACTGCGTCGCGCCCACGTAGGACGCGCCGATCATGCCGACCCTGCCGCTGGACCACGGCTGCGCAGCGGCCCACTCCACGGTGTCGTACCCGTCATTGATGTCGTCAATGAAGCAGTTGAACTCCCCGCCGGAGGTGAAGCGCCCGCGGGTGTCCTGGATAATCAGGGCGAACCCGGCCTTGGCCGCCTTCATCGGGTCGAGCATCTGCGAAGCCAGGGCCGCCGTCTTGTCGTAGGGCGTGCGTTGCAGGATGGTGGGGAACGGGCCGGGGCCGTCGGGCCGGTACACGTCGGCATACAGCGTCGTGCCGTCGCGCATCGTCGCGGCAACGTTGGTTTCCACCTTCAGCGAAATCGAATCTGGCATGGCTCTCCCTCCTATGTTTGTCTGAATCAGGATTTACAGTATTAAAGGATTTTCAGGATTACTGTCGTCCATCCGGTAAATCCTTACATCCTGATATGAGTTACGCAGTTGAAGATTTCTCCCCCACCCTAACCCTCCCCCACTGGGGGAGGGGGTAGCTGAACTAAGCGAACTTGGGCATAACGCGCTCGGCAAACAGTTCCATCTGGCGATAGAGGCCGTCGGGGTCGGGGGACAGGAAGCCGAGGTTGACGTGCTCCACTCCGGCCTCTATCTTGGCCTCCATAGCCCGGGCGCAGTCGTCGGGAGTCCCGGCGACGCACAGGGCCTTGACAATGTCCTCCGCGCTGCGCTCCGGCGTGACGTACCGCTCGCCCACATTGGTAACTGCCAAGCTCATGGCTTCGTCAGCATCCAAAGATATGGCCGTGGGCTGGTTCAGGCCCCAGTGGAAGCCGTCCAGCTCGCGGCCCGCTTCGGCGGCGTACTGGCGCACCATTTCATTGCTCCACTTGAGGCGGCGGTTGGTGAACAGGTAGGGATACCAGCCGTCGCCGTGAAGCGCGGCGCGAATCATGGCCGCCTCGCTGCGCCCCGACACCCATATCGGCGGGTAGGGCTTCTGCGCCGGGCGGGGCAGCAGGGTAACGTTCTGGAACTCGAAGAAGCGGCCCGAGTGCGAGACCTGCTCCTCGGTCCAAAGCCGCTTCATCACCGTCAGCATCTCGTCGGTGCGGCGGCCACGGGTGTTCTTGGGGATGCCCATGGCCTCGAACTCGACCTGCGTACCCCTCTGCCCGCTGATGCCGATACCGAAGTCCAGCCGTCCGCCCGAAACTTGGTCAACGCTGGCGACCATCTTGGCCAGCAGCACCGGATGGTACAGCGGCGCAATGACGATGCCCGTCATCACCCGTATGTCGCGGGTGGCCCCGGCAGCGGCAGCCATGGCGGGCAGGTTCAGCACCGTGGGGCGCGGCGGATTGCCGTCCATCACGTGTTCGCCCATGGTCACCCGCCGGAAGCCCAGCTCCTCGGCACGCCGGGCGAAGGCCGGAACGTCCCAATAGTCCTCAACGCTCAAACTGCACCCGAAAGTGATGCTGCCCCTCATGTCGCTGCTCCTGTCATTGTCTGAGTCAGGATTTACAGGATTTTAAGATGTACAAGATATTCCCAATTCTATATCCTGCTCATCCTCTAATCCTGTATATCCTGATTCAGACAATTCCTATTGACGCCCCAATTCTACCACCCCAACGATACCTGCGATAAAATCCTCATTATGCAAGGCAAGACCTGTCTGATAACCGGCGGCAGCGACGGCATCGGCTACGTGGCCGCCCGCGAGTTGGCGCGCATGGGCGCGAGGGTGGTCATCGTGGGCCGCAACGCCGCCAAGACCGATGCTGCCGTGCAGCGCATCACCGCTGAGACCGGCAATCCTGCTGTCGAGCGCTTGCTCGCCGACTTGTCGTCGCAGCGGGAGGTGCGCCGCGTGGCCGCCGAGGCGCTGGAACTGCTGCCCAGGCTGGACGTGCTGCTGAACAACGCCGGGGCCATCTTCCTGTCCAATCAGCGCAGCGCGGACGGTCTGGAGATGACCTTCGCGCTGAATCACTTGGGCTATTTCCTGCTGACCAATCTGTTGCTGGAACGGCTGCGCCAATCGGCTCCGGCCCGGATAATCAACGTGTCGTCCAGCTCCCACAGTTCGCCGGGCAGGTTCCGGCTGGAAGACCTGCCCAAGCCTGGTAGTAATCGCGGCTACCGGGCTTACGGCCGCTCCAAGCTCTGCAACATCCTGTTCACCTACGAGCTGGCGCGGCGGCTGGAAGGAACGAACATCACGGTCAATGCCCTGCACCCCGGCTTGGTGCAGACCAATATCGCCCGCAACAACGGGTTGCTGGGCCGCGTGGTCAACTTCTTCATCGGCGCTCGGGGCGTGGACGCCGACAAAGGAGCGGAGACGCTGGTTTACCTGGCTGCATCGCCTGAAGTAGAGGGGGTGACCGGCAAGTTTTTCGTGGAATGCCGCGCCGTGTCGTCGTCTGCGCTGAGTTATGATACGGAGCTGTCCGCCCGGCTATGGGAATTGAGCGAGCGGCTGACTGCAACGGACGGCGTAGGATTAGAGGGGACGCCCTCACCCTAACCCTCTCACAGAGAGAGGGAATTTCTTTGGAGGTTTGATGATGAAGCGAGCGGTTGAGTTTTACAGCGAAGGGTTCAAGCTGCAAGGCGACGTGTACACCCCCGACGGCCTGGCCCCCGGCGAGCAGCGGGGGGCGGTGCTGCTGTGCCACGGCTACACCGGCGTCAAGGATTTGTACCTGCCCGACAACGCACGGGTGCTGAACGAGGCGGGCTACGTGGCGATGACCTTCGATTACAAGGGCTGGGGGCAGAGCGAGGGGGTTTCCCCGCTGCGGCTGGTTCCCCACAGCCGGGTCTCTGACGTGCAGGCGGCCATGACCTTCCTGGGGGAGCAGCCGGAGGTGGACGAGGAGCGCGTCGGCATATACGGCACCAGCTACGGCGGGGCGACCGTCGTCTGGACCGCCGCCATTGACCAGCGCGCCAAGTGCGTGGTCAGCGTCGTAGGCATCGGCCACGGCGCCCGCTGGATGAGCCGCGTCCGCCGCATGGACGAGTGGTTCGACCTCCTCGACCGCTCCAAGTCCGACCGCATCCAGCGCGTGATGACCGGCAAGTCCGAGATGGTGGAGCGCGGCGAAATCCTGCTGCCCGACCGCCAGTCGGCCGCCCTGGCCGCGGCCCAGCGGGCCAACAACCCCAACGCGGTGATGACCATACCCGTGGAATACATTGACGACACCTTGGGATTCAACCCCGAGTGGGTAGTCGGCCACATCGCGCCCCGCCCGGTGCTGTTCATCACCAGCGACCAGGACCGCCTCGTCCCACCGGAGGAATCGGAACAGTTGTACAAGCACGCCGGGGAACCGAAGAAGCTGGTCATGCTGAAGGGGGTAGGCCACTATGAGGTCTATGAGGAGCCTGCCTTTTCCGAGGTGATGCGGCACACCCTCGACTGGTATCAGCAGCACATGCCTGCCAGGTGCTAAACTTGGCCTCTATAGGAAACGAAAGGAGGTAAAGAGATGTCCAACAAGGGATTCTCGCACATCGGCCTCTCCACCCATGACCTGGACGCCACCCGCGACTTCTACGAGAACGTGCTGGGCTTCAAAGTAGTGCGCTGCGACACCATCAAAATACGCCAGGGCGGCTACATCCGGCACATGTTCGTCGACTGTGGCCGCGACCAGCTCGTCGCCTTCATGGAGCCCAACGACATCCCCGGTCTGCCGGATGATTTCGACACTGGCATCAACAGGGGCTTGGGCATCCCCGGCGTCTTCTACCACTTCGCCTTTGAGGCTGGCACGGTGGACGCCCTGAACGCCAAACGCGAGGAACTGATCGGCAAGGGAGTCAAGGTTACCGACATAGTCGACCACGAGTGGGCCATGTCCATCTATTTCACCGACCCCAATGGCATCTCCCTGGAATACTGCTTCCTGACCCGCGACGTCGGCACCCTGGACGACATCACCTTCCAGGAACGATTCGAGCGCTCCATCGAAATCCGCAACGGCGAACCCGTCTTCGTCCGCGAAGTCCAGCCCGACCCGCTGGAAGCAGTGCTGGCCGACGACTAGGCGGACTACCTCGGAATGAAAAGACCCTCTCCCTTTGGGAGAGGGAACTTTGAGGACAGACTTTCAGCCCGCTCCCACCACCCTTACCCGGTGGTTGTTGCTGTCGGCGATGTAGATATTCCCGGCAGCATCCACGTCGCACCCGTGGGGGCGGTCCATTCCCGCCTGGTCGGCCTGCCCGCCGTCTCCCTCGCCGCCCAGCCGTCCTCCGGCGATGGTGAGCACGTAGCCGGTGGCGGCGTCGATGCGGCGGATGGCGTGGTTCTCGGTGTCCACCACCAGCACGTTGCCGGCGTGGTCACACCGGATAGCCTTTGGGCCGCCCCAAGTGGATATGAAGGCCGGGCTACCGTCGCCGCCGTACCCGAACTCCCCGGTTCCGGCCAGCGTGGACATCACGCCGTTGGCGTCCACTTTGCGGACGCCGTTGCCCTCGCGCTCGGCGATGTAGGTGTTGCCCGCGCCGTCCATGCACACCGCCCGGGCGCCGAGGATGCTGGCCTCCGTGGCGGGACGCCCATCGCCGCCGCGCACCTTCTCGCCGTTGCCCGCGAAGGTGGTGATTACCCCCGACGCCAGGTCCAGCCGCCGGATGCGCTGGTCCTGAACGTCGGCAACAAGCAGCCCGCCGCGTCCGTCGAGGAAGCAGTCGTTGGGCTCGCGGAACTGCGCCTCCGCCCCTGGCCCTCCGTCGCCGCCGTAGCCCGGCTCGCCCGTACCGGCGATGGTGCTGATGACGCCCGTAGCGGCGTCAATCCTGCGTATGACGTAGTTGAGCCGGTCAACCACATACACATCGCCGTTGGAGTCCACCTGCAACGAGTAGGGCTGGTTGAACGTCGCCTCCGTCGCTGGCCCTCCGTCACCCGAATACTCTTCCTCCCCGGTGCCGGCGATGGTGACTATGACCCCGGTAGCCGCGTCAACCCGCCGCACGCAATGATTCATAGCCTCGGCCACGTACAGATTGCCCGCAGCGTCGAAGGCGCACATGAACGGCTCGCTAAGCAGCGCCTCCGCCGCCGGCCCCCCGTCGCCCGAATACCCCCGCTCGCCAGTGCCGACAACGGTGGTGATGATACCTAGTTGGTAGGTCATGGTGGTTGATACTCCTGTTAGATTGGCTTCAGCTTACTCGTCATATTGTCCGGTGGATAGGTGCTATCATTTCCATGAAGCGTCTGCCCTATAATCCACCGTCCATTCAATATACTCGACAGGAGCCACGCCTGAATGCGCAAAGGATCCAGAATCGATCACTTACTCGAAACTCGCACCAGCCTGATGGCCGCCACGGCGAAGATGGTCGCGCACTACGTGGCTGCGGCAGTTCAAGCCGGAACGCCTGCGGAAACCATCAATGCGGTCTTGCTGGATATAACGGAGACAACCAGCATTGACGAGGTCTTCGTAACGGACGCCGATGGAAACATCGAGTACGGAAGCCACCCGGACTTGGCGTTCAAATTCCCGACCAACTCGGAGTCAGGCACGCAGGCAGCGCCATTCGCCCAGCTACTGGAAGGCACCGCCGTAGAGGGCACAGCTACCGTGGTGGTGCAGGCCCCAACTCCCCGGGAACACGACGGCGCGATCTTCCAATACGTTGGCGTCTCAGGGATAGTCCGGTCACGCATTGTCCAGGTGGGTATCGCGGGCGAACCCTAGCGGGGCCGTCCAGCGATTCTAGCTCCCGGTCCCTGCGGCCTCGTTATACCAATCTAGAATCTCGCTGCCGGTCATGAACACCACGCCCTCGTGCCGGCTGATGTACTCGAAGATGGCGTCGTAGTACTTGATGCGGTGGGCCGCCCCGGTGATGTAGGGGTGCGTCGAAATGCACATTACGCGGGCGCTGTCGGCCCCCTCCCGGTACAGGGTGTCGAAGTGGTCCTTGGCCCGCTCGAACAGCTCCGGCGAGCGGTGGTTCTGGATGAGGTAGATGGGAATGTCGTTCAGCTCCACGGTGTAGGGCAGGGCCACCATCCGGCCCGACTTGACTATCATCTCGTAGGGCTGGTCGTCGTTGCACCAGTCGGCGATGTACTCGATGCCCTCCTCGGCCAGCACGTCGGGCGTGTCGAAGGTCTCGGCCAGGCCCGGGCCCATCCAGCCGCGGGGCGCCGCGCCAGTGGCTTCGGCGATGGTGTCTATGGTGCGGCGGATGACGGCCCGCTCGTCCGGCTCGCGGTTGATGACCCGCTGGATGAAGCCGTGGGCCAGCATCTCCCAACCCGACTTCGTGCACTCCTCCACCAGCATGGGGTAGCTGAGGCACACCGAGGCGTTGAGGCTGACCGTGGCGCGGATGCCGTACTTGTCCAGCACCTGCTTGAACCGCCAGAACCCGACCCGCAGGCCGTAGTCGAACCAGCCGAAGTTGGGAATGTCGGGGATGGTGGTGACGCCCTGGGGCGTGGGCAGGACGGTGCGGGCCATGGGCTCATTTATGTCCCACTCCTCCACGTTGATGACCGGCCATACGGCCACTCGGGCGTTGTTGGGCAACTTCAGGGGCGGGCGGTGGAAGATGGGCGAGAACTCGGCGCGGGGATTGGCCATGACTGCCTCCTCGGAGTGGATTGACAGGAAAGTTACCTTATTCTAACTCTGTGCGCCTCGAACCGTTTGTACCCGCACTCCACCCTCAGGGAGGTCGCGCACACGAAAGCGCCAATTGGTTTCGGCATCCATCAGAGGGTACACCATAGTGTAAGTTTCTTCCCGAACACTGTCGTTGACAGCATAACTACCGTCAACCGTCGTGGGAGAGAAACGCCTCCATATCTGCCAACCCGCTCCCGGGTCTCTCAGAATCAGGAACGAAGGCAAACTGAAGTCTCCCGCATCCTGCTCCGGGATCGCGCCGAGGGTAAGCGGTTTGCAGACGCTGGAGCGGGTGTTCACGTCGTCAACCATCGCCCCGGTGTCGCTGAGGGGATCGTCGGCCCCATTGCGATCAACCGCATTCCACCGGGCGATGACTTTGCCGTCGCTCAAGGGCTGCATCAGCATCTTGAAGGACCTTTGCCCCACCATCGGATAGGTGGCGCCCTTGAATTCCACCACTCGAAAGTATACGCCGATGTAGTCCCCGATATCGCCGTCTGTGCCAGTGGCCGCGTGATACATCTCCACGCAGGTGCAGAACATTTCGTCGGGAGAGTCGCTGATGTCAAGGGCGTCACGGGAGATAAGAAAACCCGCAAGGGCCTCAATGCCTTTGCGGGCGCATTCTTCCACGGAGAGACCGCCTGGATCAGGCGACCACCTAGCGATGGTTGCGCCAGGATGGTGAGCTCCTGGCCACGACTCGCGGAGGCCGGGCTCATTCATCCAGAGGCGCATCCGTATAACCCCCAAACTGTATCCTTCGACGCAAGTGGGCAGACAACATCAATCAGAAAAGAGGCGGAAGTAAAGGGGATTCTACTTTGCCCTAGAAATACTGTCCAGCCGAAGGCGGGGCCGCTCGGAGTCTTTCGGTTCTTTGTCTGAACTGTGATTTATTTGATTTTGATGGTTGCCATGATTTTTGATTCGGGAATCATGGCAATCAAATGAATCAGGCGAATCACAGTTCAGACAATTACTCCGAGAACTGAAAGATCCTGCGGCGCCTCTACTGACTGGGGTAAATCTCGGTTTCCGGCGCGAAGGCAGCCCACGCGAACCAGAAGTGGTTGCCATGGACGATGGGGGTTAGCGACTGTCCGGCCAGGGGCCCGGATACCGCCTGCCCCAGCACGTTCCAGACGGAGCCGGTCTGCTCATCCACGAAGCCGTCCCCCCCGGCGCGGAAGGTCAACGCCCGTCCGTCCAGCTCCGCGTCGAAAACGCCTGTGGCGCCGACGTCCCGAGACTCTGCGATACGCTGCCGGTCCAGGGCCGATGCCGTACCCGGCTGGAACAGCACCACTATGCTGCGCTCCCCCTCCGTGTGGTTGACGACTCGCTCTTCTTCCAGCGACATGAAGGGGAAGGCCAGCGGCTGGCCGTCCAACTCCAGCGCCACCACCCGTTCCATGGGCAGCAGCCGGTCATCGGGAAGACCCTTGAAGAGGAACGGCCACTGGTCAACCTGGTCGTAGCCGGAGTATGGGTTACTCCCGTAAGAGCGGATATATCCAGTTTCCCGCGACAGCACGTCGGCGTCGGGGAATGCGCTCTTGAAATCGCCCCACGACACTATCTGCGCCGGCACAAGGTCCAACATATACCCAGCGTAGGCGCCCACGATTCCCTCGCCGGTGAGCTGCTGCCACCAGCTTTCCGTCTGCCGGTCCCACATCACCAGGTCGCTGTTGCGCAGGTTGCCCGACACGCCAAAGTCCAGGATAGAGTCGCCCACTCGCCGGTCGAAGGCCACCGCAGAGTTGCACAGGGGACAGAAGGTCACTGACACGGGAACTCCGCCCAGTTCGTCGTTGGCGATTTCGTGCCAAGTCAGTATCGCCAAGGGATAGGCCCGGGCCGCGCCGTTGATTTCCAAAGACACCACGGGTTGGACGTCATCCAACCACTGGTCTGCGTCGGCGATACTCTCGAAATACGGCTCGTCCAGCGGGGGTATACCGTCCCGGGGAACGCCGCCCGAGAGGAACTCACTGTAAGGGACGGTGTGCAGACTGAAGTCCGTCTGCCATATCCCCGTCCTGAACTGGGCTGCGTCGAGGGCGTTCTGGTAATTGGGGTCAGGTTCAACCATCGGCACGGGACCGGAAGCCGTGGAGTCCGCATCGTCTGACGGCGCTTCCGTGGTCAAGGCCGGCGGCGTGGTCGTCGCTGTTCCCTCTCCCTTTGGGAGAGGGCTAGAGTGAGGGCGACCCTCGGTGGAGCGCGCCGCGGCCCGCGGCGCAGTCGTGGCGGTTTCCGTTGAATCGGCGACGGGAGCAAGCGCAGTTGAAGCGGCTTGTGTTTCGGGGGTGGGCGCTGACGTCGCGGTGGTGTCGCCCCCTCCGCAGGCCAACGCCACCAGGCTGAGGGAGGCCAGCATCAGGCCAAGTAGCACCCTCATCCTGACCCTCTCCCTCTGGGAGAGGGAAAGACGGAGCCGGACGCACCGGCTAAAGCAGGTTATCGCGCCCAACGGTCAGCCAGTAGAAGACGATATAGGCTCCCGCGACAACCATGAATGCGGAGGCGATGGGCTGGACGTAAGGCAAGGCCCGGCGCATCATGCGGACCATGGCGCCCTTGAATATCGCCATTCCCAGCGTCATCACCATAATCACCAGGCCCATGCCAAAGGCGTAGAGGAAGAAGTTGCCTATAACCTGCAATAGCGAAGAGGTGGCGCTGCCGATGCCCACAACAGCGATGAAGATGGGCAGGGTGCAGCTCAAAGAGGCGGTGCCATAGGACAGTCCGAAGGTGAAGAAGCTGCGAAGGCTTACGGTGTTGGGGTTGCCCAGGCGGTCGGCGGCGCGGGCCGCGATGCCGGTGTACAGCTTGCCTCCCGCCACCATCCACGCCCCGGTTCCCACCAGCGCGGCGCCGATGATCAGCCCCAGCCAAGGCAGCAGGTCGCTGATGAACGACGCCGACAGGCCCACCGCGCCGCCGACTACACCGAATAGCAGGATGAACCCGGCGGATACCGCGCCTCCCACCACCAGCCCACGCAACACCGCAGCCACCGGACCAGGCTGCTGCTCCTCGGCCAGGTTGGAGCCGAGATACAGCCCCAGGTAAGCCGGAAGCATGGCGAATCCGCAGGGATTTACCGCCGATGCCATGCCGGCGGCGAAAGCAAACAGGGCCGTTCCGCCTATCAGGCCGCCCAGAAACTCCTGCGAGTTCCCTGACAGCTTCCCCTCCACGAACAGATTGACCGGGTCAATCCCCCCGCCGCTGCCGACCGCCATCGCGCCGACGACAGCCACAGCCAGCGCCACCACCGCCACTGAGATGGTCACTGTCCAGGTGCGGCCCTGCCCTTCTCTCAGTCCTGCTATCATACTCACTATTACGACACGACCAGCCGATTTGGATTCTCAGGGGTTCACTTGTCCACTGTGAACTCGGAGAGTCTTTACGATGAAACCCTGAAACCCTCTGAAATTTCTGTGGTTAGCGGAAAGGCTCATGGTCGAAGACGCCAGCCGGAGCCAAACCGGCAAACTGCTCCGGGTACAGCGCTTCCGCCAGCCCTTCCAGCACGTCCACCACTCGCGGTCCGTGGCGGCTGGGGATGCGCCCGTCGAATACGAAGGCCCGTCTGTGGCGCACTGCGGGCAGGTCTTCCCAGCCGGGCAGAATGGTGAGCTTGTTTCGTGCTTCCTGTCGTGAGCGTTCCGGGCCGAAGGCGCAGGGCATTATCATCAGGTACTCCGGCGCGTACTCCCGCACCTCGTCCCACGAGATTTCGCGGGAATGACCACGCGGGATGGCCAGTCCTTCCTCGCCCCCGGCCATTTCCGATATCTCCGGCAGCCACTGACCGGTGTTCCGCAGAGGGTCCAGCCAGTCGAGACAGACAACTCTGGGGCGCTGGACACCGACAGGTACTCCGTTGGTGACCCTATTGACCCGCGCTTCCAGCGATTGGCGCAGTTCCCGGCCCCGCTCCGACACCCCGGCGGCGGCGGCGATGTTGCAGATGTTCTGCAGGATGTCGTTCAGCCCGCTGGGGCGAATGGTCAGGATGTTCGGCTGATAGTCCAGCGCCTTGGCCGCCGTCTCGAAGACCGAGCCGCTGGCGATGGCGCAGACTTCGCAAAGTTCCTGCGTAATGATGAGGTCAGGCCGCAGGCGGGCCAGCAACTCCTCGTCGATCCAGTACATGGGGTTGTTGTTGGCCCGGGCCTGCTGCACCAGCGCGTCAATCTCGCCGCTGTCCAGGTGCTTCACGTTACGCAGGCTGTGGCTGACTACCGGACGGGAAGCCGCCTCCTCCGGGTAGTCGCAAGCATAGGAAACGCCCACCAAATCGTCGCCCAACCCCAGGGCGAACACAATCTCCGTGGCGCTGGGCAGCAGAGAACATATACGCATCGGACATCACCCCGCCGGAAGGTGCCGCCAGTATAAGTCGGCTTACCAATAGGCTACAAGGCGAACCCAGGTTCGTGCTCATGCGCTCAGGTCGCGGGCCAAGCCGGGAAGGGCGTGATAAAATTCGGATACGCATTATGTCAGGAGGACTGCCGGTGGCGGCCAAGATTCTGTCCGGGAGCGACCTGGCGGCGGAGATACGCGCCGAAGTTGCGACCGGCGTCGTCGAGATGCAGGAGAAGCACGGCGTAACCCCCGGCCTGGCCGTCGTGCTGGTGGGCGACGACCCGGCGTCCGCGGTCTACGTCAACAACAAGCGCCGCGCCTGCGAGCAGGCCGGGCTGTTCAGCGACGCCGCTTATCTCCCGGCCACCGCAACCGAAGACGAAATCCTTGCCAGCGTCCACAGGTACAGCGAAGACCCTCGCGTTCACGGCATCCTGGTGCAGCTTCCCTTACCCCATGGAATCAACCACCACCGGGTCATCGAGGCCATCAACCCCAATAAGGACGTTGACGGCATCCACCCCTACAACCTGGGAAAACTGCTGCAAGGCCGCCCCGACTTCGCGCCCTGCACCCCGTCCGGCATCGTCGAGCTGTTGATGCGCAACGGCCATGACCCGGAAGGCGCCAACGTGGTCATCTGCGGTCGCAGCGAAATCGTGGGCAAGCCACTGGCCGCCCTGCTGATGCAGCGCGCCCGCGGCGGCAACGCTACGGTCACCGTCTGTCACACCCGCACCCGCAACCTGCCCGGCGTCACCCGTGTCGCCGACATATTGGTGGCGGCGATGGGCCGCCCGGCAGCCATAACCGCCGATATGGTGAAGGAGGGGGCGGTAGTTATTGACGTGGGCATCAACCGGGTGCCCGATACCTCGGCGCGGCGTGGCTACCGGCTGGTGGGAGACGTGGAGTTCGAGGGCGTATCCCGGAAGGCCGACGCCATCACTCCCGTCCCCGGCGGCGTCGGCCCCATGACTATCGCCATGCTGCTCAGGAACACCCTCACTGCGGCCCGCATCAGCATTCATGGACGTTAACCTGTTCCCTCTCCCTGAGGGAGAGGGTTAGGGTGAGGGGAATGCGAACCAGCGATTTCGATTACCCTCTACCCCCGGAGCTGATAGCCCAGACGCCAGTCGAACCACGCGACTCATCCCGCTTGCTGGTGTTGGATCGCGCCACCAGCAATACAGAGCATCGCCGCTTCACTAATGTTATTGAATACCTGCGCCCCGGCGACCTGATGGTCTTCAATCAAAGTCGGGTAATCCCCGCTCGGCTATTCGGAAAGCGCGACGACAACGGTGGGCAGGTGGAACTGCTGTTGCTGCGCCGGGAGGGCGAGGGAGTGTGGGAAGCGCTGGCCCGCCCGGGCCGTCGCCTGCGCCCCGGCGCTACGGTGACCATCACCATGCCCGCAGAGGAACGTTCTCACCCCCACCCCAACCCTCCCCCTGAGAGGGAGGGAACTTTGGGGAGCAGGAATGCGTCTCTGACCGTCGAAATCCTCGAGTCGCGTCCAAACGGCGTCAAAGCGGTGCGGCTGTCATCGGAAGACGCAATTGAAGGAATGGGCCATACGCCGCTGCCGCCCTATATCCGCCGCGCCCTGGACGACCCGGAACGCTACCAGACGGTATACGCCCGGCAGCCCGGCAGCGCCGCCGCGCCCACAGCCGGGCTGCACTTTACGCCGGAACTACTGTCGCGCATCCGCGAGGCCGGAGTGGAGACCGCTTTCGTAACGCTGCACGTGGGTCTGGACACCTTCCGCCCGGTGCAGGGAGACGACCCGACGGAGCACCACATCCACACCGAACGCTACTCGCTGGACGCCATTACCGCCGACGCTCTCAACCGCGCCGGCGCCGAGGGCCACCGCACTATCGCCGTCGGCACCACCACCGTCCGTGTCCTCGAGCAGGCCGCCTCGGACGCCGCTTCTGCAGGACGCACTACCTTCGAGCCAGCGGAAGGCGACGCCAGCATTTACATCCTGCCCGGCCACCATTTCCGGGCCGTCGACGTCATGCTCACCAACTTTCACCTGCCCCGCTCCACGCTGCTGATGCTGGTCTCCGCCTTCGCCCAGCACGGCGTGGACGGGATGGAAGACTCCGGGCGGCGGATGATGTTGGACGCCTACGCCGAGGCCGTCCGCCAACGCTACCGCTTCTACAGCTTCGGGGATGCGATGCTGATTGTGTAGCCGGGCGGCGATGTGTCTGATACATTGGATTGGAGTGATTGGTAGAAGAGGAAGATATGTCTGAGAAGAAGCACTGCGTAGAAGTCTACTTTGACGACGAGGAGTACGCAATCCTCGAAGAACTGTCAACAGGGGTCAACTGGAGCATCGAAAGGCTGGTGCATGAAGCTGTGTTCCGAGCTCACTTCACCGAAGAAGCGAAGAAGCGGCACGAGGCAGTTCGCTGGATTTTGTCTCGGGAACCCATAGACTGGGGAGCGGACTGGGCAGAATTGAAGCGCGAAATGGAACGGGATATGGCGTGGCGGACCCTAAAATCGATGGGCCAGAACCAGGGAGACCAATAGTGTTGCTTCTGGACGCAAACATCCCAATCTACGCGGAAGGTCGGGAGCATATCTACAGAATACCCTGTCGAAGCATTCTGGAACAGACCAAAACATGGCCTCACAGATACACTATTGATGTGGAGGCGCTTCAGGAGGTTCTGTATGTCTATTCTAGCCGTGGAGAACTCGAAACAGGGACAGGTATAATTGAAAGGTTGATGGCCTGCTTACCCAGCATCATCTCCATCACCGCCGCCGAAATCACGATTGCGATGCGCTTGATGGCAGAAACTCGAAATCTGTCTGCCCGCGATGCCATCCACGCCGCAGTGGTCATAGGACACGGACTTGAAGGCATCGTCAGCGCGGATCAGGATTTTGACCGCGTCCTCGGCCTGCGCCGCTACGACCCGCTGGAGCTTGTCTCCGGATAGGGTCTTGCCCATTCACCCTACACTGAGCCGTATATCCCCCAGTCCCTCAAAGGTAAACGCCGCCTCGTCGCCGGGGTTGAGGAACTTGGTGCTGACGATGCTGCCGGTCATCACCAGCATTCCGGCAGTCAGTTCTTTGCCCCGCCCGGCCAGGGTGTTGGCGAGCCAGGCCAGAGCGTCCAGCGGGTGCCCCAGCACATCGCGCCCATAGCCTTCACCGGCGGGCTCGCCGTTGATGGTCATGGCGCCTCGAGCGTTTTCCAGGTCGAGGGATTGCCAGTCCGTCCTTTCCGGCCCCAGCACCACGCCGGCGTTCCAGGCGTTGTCTGCGGCCACTCCCAGGAAGTAGAGGTTGCTGTAATCGGCGCCCCGGTCGTCCACCAGCTCGAAGGCAGGCATCAGCGCGCCCACTGCCGCCGCCGCGCCGCCCCGACCGTAGGGCGCGCCGCTGGCGGGCAGGCCCGAATGCAGCCGCGCCGCAACTTCGCATTCCGCGCCGAGGCGGACGTAATCGCTGGCCTTCACCGCCGCCGGGGAGTGATGCACCCCACTCTCGAACACCGCTCCGGCGCAGGGGGCGTCGAAGCCCACCATCCGCTGCATCACCGGAGTGGTCAACGCTATCTTGTAGCCCACGATGGCTCCCCGCTCCGGGGCCAGCAGCGACTGGAAGGCTTCCTGCATATCGTAGGCTTCTTCTATAGTGGCGGGGGAGATGTCGTCGGGCAAAGGCCGGTAGGGCTGCCTGTTGCGGTGAGCCTCGAACAAATAGCGAGCCGCCCTGTCTGCCTTGCTTAGTTGAGCCATTAGGGAACCTCCACAGTGAAAACTGGATTTCCCGGCAGCCGTGGGGATGACGGTCTGTTTTCTTCATGCCCGGCGATTATACAAGTTGCAGCAGTTGTAAGACGTTGCCGTCGGGGTCGCGGAAGGTGGCGACCCAGCCGCCCCAGCTTTCCTGCTCCGGCTGTCGAATGAACTCCACCCGGGCGTCGGCCAGCCGCTTTGCCACCGCGTGGATGTCGGCCACGCCCAAGTGCGGCATGAAACGGTAGGGGTCTTTCGACGCCCCTGACACCCGGTCGTGCAGTCCGATGTTGAACCGCACTTCTCCCAACTCGAAAGCGATGAAGTCGGGATGCCGCGAGTGTAGGGGCAGTTGCAGCACATCGTTGTAAAAGCGGAACATTTTCTCCAGGTCGTCAGTCCAGAAAGTGACACCCACTACTCCCGTAATCATCGGCGCAACCTCTATAAAGCGAAACCGGCCAGTGTGAGGCACCGGCCGGCTCGTATTATCGCGTGCTTAAACCGAGCCGCCTTGTCAGCGAGTCTATACTTCAGACAACTCGCCCCGTCGCTTGGCGGCGGCGCAGCGCGGGCAGAGGCCATAGAAGTCCACTCGTTGCCATCCCACTTCGAAGTCGGTGCTTTCAGAGATGCTGTTGCGCAGGCTCACCACCATATCATGGACTTCGCTGGCTGTGTCTGCGTCAATCACGTTCTCGCACTCGATGCAGACCAGGTTGACGTGCGGCTCCATGTTGGGCTCGTACCGGGACATCCGCTGGAAAGGGAGTTCCTGTATCAACCCGCTCTTCTGAAGCACGCCGAGCGTCGAATAGATGGTCGCCAGGGTCATTGAGGGGAAATGCCCACGGACCCGTTCATAGATCTGCTGTACCGTGGGGTGGTCCTGCGAGTTCAGGACAACTTCAGCAATGGCCAGCCTTTGCGGAGTCACCCGGACGGCCCACTCCCGCATCCTTTCCACCAGCTCCTGCTGCGTCAACATAGGCTACTCCGGGGCTGCGTCGTTTCATGCGCTCAGGCTGTGCGGGCCGTCCAGCGGGGCGGGTGCATCAGTGTCAGTCTCAGGCCGACAGGCCGTCCCGCCTACGAATCTCGAAATCTATAGCTAATATATCCTGATTTCGCCTTCCCAAGCAACCCCCCAGATATCGTGCTGTACAGATACTCGGTAACTTGCCAGTCATTCGTTGGCAAAGGAATCGGAATATCATAGAATGGTTGGTACGGAGAGATGGCTGAGTGGACGAAAGCGCCGGTCTCGAAAACCGGAGTACAGGCAACTGTACCGTGGGTTCGAATCCCACTCTCTCCGCCACTTTATCCTCCCACACAGTCTCATTTCTTCCAAAGTCGTATCTGAATCAGTGATATTGGCCCCTTGAACCTTCTCAGTGGCGTCGCAAAATGCCAGCACTTCCCACAAATATGTGGGAAGGTGCGAAAATGGGCAAGCTCGACCCGTTTACTGTAAAGAACATCCGCGAACCTGGACGCTACGGGGAAGGCGATGGCCTCTACCTCTATGTCAAGGTCGTCAAGTCCGACACATCTGAGCCCCACAGGTTCAAATCGTGGATCCAGCGCATCGTAATCAACGGCAGGAGGAGGGACATCGGACTGGGCGGTTATCCTGCCGTCAGTCTCAAGCAGGCGCGTTCCCTGGCCTCCAGCAACCGCACCGCCGTCTCCCAAGGACGGGACCCAATGGCCGAAAAGGAGGCTGCTCGCAACCCCGCCCCCTCCGTTCCCACCTTCTCCGAGGCCGCGGCCCACGTGATCAAATTGCGCGAGCCCACATGGAACAACTCCAAACACGCCGCCCAGTGGAGGTCCGCTCTGAAGACCTACGCCTACCCGGTGATAGCGAAGAAGCCGGTGGACCAAATTACCC
This sequence comes from Dehalococcoidia bacterium, assembly GCA_965204805.1. GTDB lineage: Bacteria > Chloroflexota > Dehalococcoidia > Lucifugimonadales > UBA3495 > VXOI01. The sequence continues at coordinate 4,059,551 of OZ242013.1, read as the reverse complement.
CAAAGGACGTGCTGAAGGTGCTGTGGAGCCCATCTGGACCAGCAAGTCCGAAACCGCCAGCAGGGTCAAGCAGCGAATCTAAACCATCATGGACTGGGTGATTACCCACGGACACCGCCTCGATAACCCGGCAGGAAAAGCCCTTCGCAAGGCCCTGCCCCAAGCCAACAGGGAACCAAATCACCATCCGGACCTGCACTACAGCCAAGTGGGTTGGGCCCTGTCCAAAGTGCGAGAGTCCACCTCCCACCCCCTTAATAAACTGGCCTTCGAGTTCCTCGTGCTGACGGCGGCGCGTTCGGGAGAAGTACGGAAAGCCAACTGGGGAGAGATTCTGTGGGGCCAGCGCACGTGGGAAATCTCCAACCTCAAGATGAAGGCCCGCCGTTTTTACCGGGTTCCTCTATCAGACAGGGCGATGGAAATTCTGCGCGAAGCATGGCCGGTAAGCGGACCGGACGGGCTGATATTTCCTTCCGAGCGTGGTGGCGGCATGGTCTCCGATATGACCTACAGCATGATGTTGAAACGGACGGAGATACCTGAGGTTCCGCACGGATTCCGCAGCTCTTTTACGGACTGGGCCGAGGAACTTATGGAAGGGTATTCGTCGGCGGCAGACGTTGCCCTTGCCCATAAAGAAAGCAACAAGACCCGGCTGGGCCTACAAGAGAACTGACTTCTTCAACGCCCGAATCGGGCTGATGCAGAGATGGTCAGACTATGTAACAGGCAGGCACCCGCTTCCGGCTAACTTCCCCCGAGGCATTTCTTCCCAGACCACGCCGGCGAGGGCACGAAGTTCCAAAGTGATTGGAAGGAGCAGCGTTTTCTATTTGGGTTCGCCCAGAAACCTGACCGTGAACTGATATTCCTGCTGCCACTCGTAAGCCGGCTACTTCTGAAACGGCGCAATTGCGGGTCGGTGATATTCGGGAAAAGAGTTCACCACTCTGGCGGCATCAGCCGGATAAGACACAGGGCCGTGATACACGAAGACCGTGCGTTTTATGTCGGCCGCTGACGCAAGCAACCAGGGCAATCGCGCATGAAATCACATACCTGTCACGCTTGGCAAGGCGTTGTTCCAGAAGGAGATGATTGCAACCCCCTCTCTCAAGGGAGAGAGAGGGTTGGGGTGAGGGTGAAATCGCTGGATTGCAAGGCTGTATATTGATCTTTACTTCTCTTGGATTCCTGCCTTCGCAGGAATGACGAGAGTTTTGCAATCGTCTCCAATACTTTGCCGGGTAGTCCTCTTACCTGTGTTTTGTGTTAAAATACTGACCGTAATGCCCGCCCCGAGATTTCTGAGCCTGCTTGTCCTGGCTCCTGCGTTGTTGCTGGCCGTCGCCTGCGCCGGAAAAAGCACTGATGTTACTCCCGCCGCCACTCCCGACATAGGGGCTACCGTACAGGCCGCGGTGGCCGCGGCACTGCCGGAGCCAACGCCCCCGACGGACATCAACGCCACCGTGGTCGCAATCATCGAGGCCACAGAGGTTGCCGCTCCTTCTCCCACGCCGCCACCGACGCCCGATATAGACGCCACCCTCGAGGCTCGCGAGGCCGCCGCCGAAGCCCGTATGCCCGCCATGCAAATACCGGCGCACAGGCCCCGGCCCACCCTGACGCCAACGCCAACCCCAACGCCCGCGCCGTCGCCCACCGGTACGCCTGCGCCTTTCCCGATAGGGGCCTCTACACCAGTGCCCGAGCCTGCGTCAACGCCTGCCCCGCAGCCCGCAGTCACGCCAACCCTGAACCCGTCGGCGGTACTGAGCGACATTATCAAGGAAGCCCGGCCCTCCGTGGTGCGTATTGTCAGCGCGTACGATAGCGGATCGGGCACCATTTTCGAGACCCAGGACCGCACCGCGTACATCGTCACCAACCATCACGTGCTCCAAGGGGCTTCCGAGGCCAGCGTGAGCGTAGATGACTCGACCACTTATATCGGCAAGGTGTTGGGGTCCGACCCGGTGCGCGACCTGGCGGTGTTAAGCATCTGCTGCGGGCAATTTCAAGCGTTGCCCTTGGGCGACGCCTCCCGTCTCGAACCCGGTGACGAGGTGGTGGCCATCGGCTACGCGCTGGGGCTTTCCGGTCAGGCCACCATAACCCGGGGCATTGTTTCCGCCACGCGCTACGATCCGGACTATCTCAGCGAAGTGATTCAGACCGACGCGGCAATCAATCCCGGCAACAGCGGCGGGCCGATGCTCTCGGCTACCGGCAGAATCCTGGGCATCAACGCCTTCCGCAGCGAAGAGACGGGCGCCGGACGCCCGGTCCAGGGCGTGGGATTCGCCATATCAGCGACCACCCTGCGGGAACAAATTCCCGTTCTCAAGGCCGTTGACGGCGCAGAATCCACCATGCCGGGGCGCCGGCCCGAATCGACGCCATCCTACGGCGCCAGTGGCGACCACTGGTTTGGCCCCATCAACGGCGAACTGTGGCACGACCCCTCGAATGGGCTTATCGAATCCGAATACGCCGAAGTTTTCAGCGCGGACATGATAGTGTCGGCCACCTTCGTCAATCCATATTCAACGTCCACAAACCCGTGGGACTACGGTTTCATGATGCGCAACAGCGGAACCGGGTCTTATGGCCGGTATATCCAGGTCGTAGTAACCAGCAGCGGGCGTTGGGATGTTGTATGGCGCCAAGGGAAGAGCCACGGGAGCAACGAAATCGCCAGCGGAACACTCAAGGCTTTTGACACCGGCGCCGGGGGGAAGAACAATGTAACGGTTTTCGCTTTTGGCGCGCACGGCCTTCTCTTCGTAAACGGCGAATTCATATCCACTCTGGATTTTTCCGACGTTACAGGAGCCGGAAGCGTTGGCGTCATCACCGGAGCGTATACCGGCGACGAGTCGACCGGGGCGGTCACCAGGTTCGAGGATTTTGAAGGCTGGCTGTTCCGCAAAGAGTATGGCCCAGCCAGCGGAAGGCTGGAATACGAGCCAGGAATTATTTCAGAACAACACAGCGACGTGTGGGCACAGGACCTCGTGGCGGAAGCGGAATTCGTCAATCCCCCAAACTCTGACTGGAGCTATGGATTTGTGATTCGCCACCCGGAAAACACCCGGCTGGATGTGGTTGGCGTGACCGGCAATCGTATGTGGTTCCATCAGACCCGCAGTGCCGGGGCCGGGAATGGCGACTACGCCCAGTTAGCGGAGGGCTATGTCCCGGCGGCGAATTTCCGTGCCAGGAACCACCTGTTCCTGGTCGCCATTCAGGAGGTTGGCCTGCTTTTCGTCAATGGGCAACTGATTGACTGGCTGGACCTGTCTCACAACCTGGACTACGGTGATGTAAGCGTCATGGCCGGTTTCTACAACGGCCACACCAGCGAGCCTGAGTTCGAGAACTTCATCGTCTGGACTCCGTAGCCGCGCCAGCCCGTTGCGACTGGGCCGTCTGGTCACATGGACGGCATGCGGCAGCGCGCCTTCCTCTCCCACCGGCTACTGCGGTTCATCACCGGGCAGACGCTGCGCGCGAAGTGGAATTATATCCGTCGGCCAGCTTGCCCGGATGCGAAATCCCACCCGCACCCCTTCGCGCTAGACAACGTATCCAACTGCGTGACCCCTATCAGGATTTACAGGATAGCCGCCCGGTCCTAAGCATCCTTGTAATCCTCGCCGGGGGCCGGGCCTGGGGAGGAATACGTTCCATACCCTCGATCTCAAACTCTCTCCGTTCTCTCCTGATCGCAGGGCAGCCGGACGGCAGACCTGCTGCGGCCGCAGAGAGGTTTATCGCAGGGCGCTTGCCCGGCCTTTGCTGTCAAAGCCATCGGCGCGCGCCGGGAGCGGAGCCGCTCCTGACACGCGCCGAGGTTGTGACGTTCCTCAACTCCTCACTGGCAAAGTCGTGGGTGAGGGGGAAGAGCTTCCCCTACTGAAGCGTCCCACTCCCGTACAGGGCTTCCCTGCGCTTTCTGCGTCTTCTTCCCGCCAGGAACGCCAGCGCCAACAACCCGGCCAGAGCCACGAGAAGCCATGGCCACAAGGGCACAACCCGCGACGTATCGTCTGTGGTCTCTGCCGGCATTGCCGCGGGCGGCTCTGGCGTAGGCTCCGGCGCCGCGACGGGGACTGCCGGCGCTTGGGCCGGGGCCTGGTGGAAATCAAGGGATAGCCGGGCCATGGCCACCAAAATCCATGGCCTCAAGGGCGCTACCAATGACAGCAAGCCCGGGACGTCTGTTTCCGTCGCTGCGGGCAGGTCGGACGCGGATGCCCGCGCCGGGGCCCGGTTTAAGTCCAGCGACAAATTATTCGCAGAGGTCAGCCCCAATCTCGACACCGGGGATGAACCCGATGACGGGGACGAATTCGATTCCAGGGATAAACCAGGTGTCGGAGACAAGGCCGGCACAGGCTCAGGCGTGGGCCCAGGCAGGGGCGCTGCCGGGCCAGGCGTGGGCGCCGCCGGCACGAGCGCTACCGCTACCGGAGTCGGCGCGGGCAGCGACACTACCGGCGTCGGCGGCGCCTGCGTGGGGTATGGCGTCGGCGCTGCCTGCGTGGGGTACGGCGTTGGCGCTGCCTGCGTGGGGTACGGCGTCGGCGCTGCCTGCGTGGGGTACGGCGTCGGCGCTGCCTGCGTGGGTTGCGGCGTCGGCGGCGCTTGCGTGGGTTGCGGCGTCGGCGGCGCCTGCGTCGGCGCGGGCGTCACCCCAGGCGTAGGATTGGGCGTGGGCCCAGGGGTCGGCTCCACAGAAGCGGGGGCATGCCGCTTGAAGGCGGTGGCGCCTGATCCTGGGGACGACCACGGGCTGACGCCCTCGGCATTGCGCGCCCGCACCTGGACCTTGTAGGCCGTGTCTTCCGACAGTCCGGTGAGGGTGGTGCTGGTATCGCCGTCGAAGGCGAAGGCGTGGCCGGTCCAGTTTGCTTCGTCCGCCTTCCGGTATTGCACGTCGTAATCGGTGATGGACAGGCCGCCCGTGTCCTCCGGCGCTTTCCAGTCCACGTCCAGCATGGTCTTGGGATCGGCGCCCTCGGCTTCAGACTGCGCCACCGTGGGCGCGTCCGGGGCCGGGGGCGCGGACAGGTCGGTCACCTCGATGGTCAGGCCAATGACCGCCATCTGACCCTGTACCGTGTACTCCACGGTATTATCTGGATATACACTCCTGGCTTCCCGGTCCAGGGTTGCGCCCTGGGCCACGCTAATCTGGCCGGTGTGGGCATCTATTACGAAGTGCCCGGAGTCAGCAGCGATGCCATTCAGCGCGTAGGTCAGCGTCTCGCCGTTGTACGGCGTTCCGGTCACCGGGTCGCCCACCGGCGTGCCAGCCAGGGAGTTCTCGGCGACGCTCAGGCTCACGCTCCTTTGGCCGGTGACGGCCACGGTGCGAGGGGATGCGTGGCCGCCGTACCCGTCATGCGCCCCGTAGGTGACGGTGGCAGAGGCGGGGTTGATGACGGTTACCGTCAGCGTGTTGCCCGCTATCCCGGCGGTGACCACGCCTGCATGGGCCGACGAGGCCGAGTAGGTCAGCGCGTCGCCGTCGGCGTCCGTAAACTTGCCGCTGAGGTCATTGCTGTCGGCGGCTCCGACGGCGAGGGTTTTGGCAGCGAGGTCCGCGCCGCTGGCGGTGGGCGGCGTGTTGGCCGTGCCTTCACCGCTCTGAGACCAGTCCCCGGGACCCTCGTTCTCGCCAATGGCCCGCACCTGGGCCTCGTAGGTTGCGCCGGGATCCAGGTCCGGCAGCGTCATGCTGGTGGGCGTCGCGGGCAGCTCGGTAGCGCCTCCATCGGTGCCGTCTTCGTAGGTGTAGAGCATCCAGCCCGCTGGGTCCTCGCCCTGGGCGGCCTTCTTGCGGTACTGCACCTCGTAGCCGACGACGACGTCGGCGCTGGCAGGGGCTGCCCACGTGATGTCCAGAGCCGGTGCCATCTCCAGGTCAGACGGCCTGCGGGTGACCGTGGGCGCGCCGGGCTTGCCCGCCTCGATGTCGGTCACGTTTATGGTGAGGCTGACGGCGGCGGCCTGCCCCTGCACGGTGTACTCCACCGTGCCGGTGTAGGACGGCTTCTTCTCGAAGTCGAGGCTGGCGCCCTCGGCCACGCTGATCTGGCCGGTGGAGGAGTCTATGACGAAAGCGTCCGCAGCATCGCCGGTGAGGGTGTAGGTCGGCGTCTCTCCAGCATTGGTCGTGTGGCGCGGGGCGGTTACCGCGGCGCCCAACGTGGCGCCCGCAGGAGAGTTCTCGGCGACGCTCCGCGTCTCGCTCCGGGAGCCGGTGACCGTGACGGTCTTGGAGGCATGGCCGCCGTACCCGTCATGTACCTCGTAGGTTATCGTCGTTGTGGCTGGATTGTAGAGCCAGAAATAGAGCACTTTATCCCACTCATTGATGCACGAGTAACTGGGGTCGGGGTGACAAGTGAGACGGGCGTCAGCGACCAGGGGATGCTCCGAGATCGCCTCATAGCGCAACGGCCAGTCACCGTCAATCTCGGTGAAGATCGAGTCCATCTGTAGCATAAGCCAGTCAGCGTAGCCGTATTGGGCTGTTTCAACCGGGAACGTCCCGCTGTCAATGTATTGGACGGTGCCGGTCGGCGGGATGTTGGCCCGGCCCTCGCCGATGTCCGACCAGGGGCCCTCGCCCTCCAGGCTGGTGACGGCCCGTACCTGGACCTCGTAGGTCGCCCGCGCCTCCAGGTCCGGCAGGTTGACGGTAGTGGTGTCAGCGGAGAGCAGGCTGATCTTCGCGGGAGGTTCGTTTGTGTCCATGGGATCGTCGTATTTGTAGAGCGTCCACTCGGTGGCGGTCTTCTTACGGTACTGCGCCTCGTAGCCGGTGATGGTTGCGCCGTTGGCGGCCGGGGCGGTCCAGGTGACGTCCAGGGCCGGGTTCATCGGAACTGGGGAAGGTGTGCGGGTGAGCGTGGGCGCCTCGGGCTTGCCGGCCTCCACGTCGGTCACCCGGATATTTACATGAATGACGGCAGCGTGGCCGTCCACCGTGTAATGCACCTCGCCGCGGTAGAACTTGGCGATCACCTCGCCGTCATAGATCTCCGTCTCCCGGTAGGAACCGTCTTCCGCCTCGTAGTCCAGCGTCGCGCCCTCCGCCACGCTGATCTGGCCGCTGGCCGAGTCGATGACGAAATTCCCGGAATCCGCCGCCTTGCCCCTCAGCGTGTAGGCCAGCGCGTCATCGGTCTGATCGTCGCCATCGTCATACGGCGTCCCGGTCACCGGGGCGCCCACCGCCGTGCCAGCCGGGGAGTTCTCGGCAACATCCCGGGCTGTCTTCGCGGTGATGACGATGGTAGTGGTGCGGGTGACCTGCCCCCCGTAGGGGTCGCTGGCTACGAAGCTGACTTTCGACTCGCCCTGATTGAGGAGGTTGGCCGTCAGCACGGCATCGGTTCCGGCGGTGCCGGACAGGCTGACACCGAGCAGGGCGGGATGCTGTGCGGAGGCCGAGTAGGTCAGCGCGTCGGCGTCGGCGTCGGCAAAGAATGCCCCACTTCCGAGGGGCTGTCCCTCATGCCAGTTGAAGCTGCCTCCGACTCCTAATGTGCCGCCGGAGAAGGGAACGCTGCTGGCGGTAGGAGGTGTGTTGGCTGTTCCTTCCCCGGGGTCCGACAAGGGACCGCCGCCTTCCTCCTCGGTCCGGGCGCGCACCCGGAATTCGTATGTCGCGCCTGCTTCCAGGTTCGGAAGGTTGAAGCTGGTCGTGTCTGGGTCCAAGGTTTCGACTTTCCAATCCTCAACGCCCTGCTTGCGGTATCGAAGCCTGTAATCCGTTATCGTCAAGCCATTATCGGCTGCAGGCGTCCAAGTCACGTCCAGGGCCGGGGCCGTTGGCTCACTGAATTCCGTGCGGGTGACCACCGGCGCGCCCGGTTGGCCAGCTTCGACATCCGTCAACCTTATGGTGACGTTGGCGGCGGCAGCCTGCTCCTGCACCGTCCAGTTTACCTGCCCGGTGTAGGTCCTCTTGGTCTCGAAGTCCAGGGTTGCGCCTTGGGCCACGCTGATCTGGCCCGTGGCCGCGTCGATGACGAAGGCGCTCGCCGCCTCCCCGGTCAGGGTGTAGGTCAGAGTCTCTCTCCTGTAAGGGATGCCCTGAACAGGCCGGCCTACCAGCGTCCCGGCCGGAGAATTTTCGGAGACGCTCCGGATCTCGTTGGATGCGATATTGAAGCTACTAGAGACAGTAGCAGCTCCGCCGTACGCATCATGCGCACTGACTGTGACGGTCACGCTACTATCTTCCGGCAGCGGATTACGAAGACTCACGTTCAGCAATGGAGGGTCATCCGTCAGCCAGGGGACGATAAAGCCGGGCTGCTCCGTTGAGGCCCAATAGGTAAGCGTATCGCCGTCTGCGTCGGCGGCGAATAGAAGGTTGACAGATGGTGTAATTAACCAGACCTCATTCCATGAAAACGTGATAGGGTGGAAGCTGAGCCCTGAGCCCGTCGGCGGGGTGTTGGCCGTGCCTTCCCCGGTGTCCGACCAGGGTCCCTCGCCCTCCTCGCTGGTTACGGCCCGCGCCTGGAACTCGTAGGTTTGGCCCGCCTCCAAGTCCGGCAGGTTGAACGTCGTGGCATCCGGCGGCAGCGTGCTGGTTTCATCGCCGTTGGAGTCGGTGTAGGTGTAGTCCGTCCACGTGTTGGCCTCTTGGCCATCGGCGGCCTTGACGCGGTACCGGGCCTGGTAGCCGTTGATGGTAAAGCCGTTGGCGTCCGCGGCCGTCCAGGTCACGTCGAGGGCCGGGGCCGACTGCCCGCTGAACTCGGTGCGGGTAACTGTTGGAGCGCCGGGCTTGCCCGCTCCCAAGTCTGTCACGTTGATGGTGACGTCGGCGCCGACCTCATGCTCCCGCACGGTCCAATTAACCCGCCCGGTGTAGGAGCTTGTGGTCTCGAAGTCCAGGGAGGCGCCTTCCGACACGCTGATCTGCCCGGTGGCCGAATCTATGACGAACAGCCCTGAGTCTGCGGCATTGCCCGTCAGCGAGTAGGTAAGCGTCTCTCCGTCATAGGGCGTCCCAGTTACCGGATCGCCCACCAGTGTACCGGCCGGGGAGTTCTCTGGGACACTCAGAGTCACGTCGCCTGGGACGCTGACGCCCGTGTTGCCGCGTGACAAGCATCCGCCGAAGGGGTCGCACGCCTTGTAAATTATCCGCGAGAAGCCTGGGTTCAGGGCCTCTACCAGCACATTGGTGTTGTTTGTGCCTGAAGTGGTGAGTTTGAGCACGCCGGGGTTCTCTGCAGACACCTCGAAGGTCAGGCCTTCTCCCTCGGGGTCATAGAATAACGTGCTAACATCCTTGCTGAAGGTGGCCCCCCGCTCCAGGGATACGGATGCGAGGGGCTGTCCAGCTGGCATTGGGCACTTGTTGGCATAGGCTTTGGTGGGATCCGACCACTCCACACTCAAAATGTTATACCACACCCGCACCCGCACCTCATATTCGACGCAGGAGTCCAGGTCCTGCAATAGCATGGACGTCCTGTCTTTCACAAGTATGGCCTCACCCTGGTCCGGCGGCCAATTTTCTCCGGGTTTGCGGTGCTGGACACGATACCTATTAATCGCGTATTCGTCGGTCCAAGATACTTTAAGGGAAGGCTGCTGGCCCGACGCGATAGGGTTAAAGGGTGAGCGGGTGAGCGTGGGCGGGTCGAGCTTAAATTCATCTACGGTTTGGGCCGCCGTCTCGGACGAGGCAGCCAGGGCGGTGAAGATCAGAACCATCGCCGTAATAGCCGCCACGAGCGGGAATACTATTCTGAAACGAACTGCATCAGCTTTCATCGGTTGCATCCACCATCAGCGTTGACGTTCAGGTTCCGTGCCGCGCCCGTTGGCCCCGGCGCGGGGGGCGCGGGCGGCTAGGGTGGTGAACGCAAAACGCGGCGGTGGACGCAATCCGGCCGGCGGGCGGCTAACCTGGGGGCAAGGCCAGGCTGAATTGCTTGAAAATTAGAGCGGGAAAAGGATAGTATGGGGGTGGTTGGCGCTCTTGGTGCGGGTTCGAGGTGAGAGTCGGCCGCACCGGAGTGTTGCCCGCGCTGCGCCCAGTCCTTTCGCAGGGCTGGGCGCCTGAATTGTGAGGAGGCCACTGTTATTTTCCTTTCGTCAAGTCTGGGGCCGGATTGATGCCGAGGGACATATTATTGGCCGGGCAATTAGTTGTCAAGCCTTATTATTGGCTGGTTATATCGTTGTTAGCCATGTTATATTGGATAGAATATGATTGCGTAAGTTAAATAATCGTTCGCGCGCCCTCCGCGGTACCTTCTACCTGGCACGGATTAGAAACCAATGACCAACGAGAACGAACTCCAGAGGGAGCCTGGGGAAGCAGGCTCATCCGCGGCGGAGGTGCTCCAGCGTCGCGTTGCTTCCCTGCTGCATGCCGTGGACCGGGGGCTGACCGGAACCCTGGCGCCCTACGACCTGATTCCGGTTGAGCTGGACCTGCTCCGGTTCTGCCGGGACCGGGGGGAGTGCACCGCCACCCAGATGACCGGCATCCTGCCCACCGACCCGTCCCGTATCAGCCGGCTGGTGCATCGCCTGGCGCAAATGGGCCTGGTGGGGCGGCGGCGTCTCGCCGACGACCGGCGCGTCGTCATGCTGAGCCTGACCCCGGAGGGAGAAGAGTTGATGCAGCGGATGGACGCCCTGGTCCAGGAGTTCTACGAGGCCCTGACCGAAGGCGTCAGCGAGGCGGACCTGGCGGCTTTCCTGTCCGCCAGCCGGAGAATGGTGGATAACTACGACGCCATGCGAAGGCGCGAGTAGCCGGCTGAGGGAGGACAGCCGGAGCCGCGTTGGCCCGGGAGCCGCATTGGCGGGAATGGCCGGCCGGTGTCACGGCTTGTTGGCGATGGCCTCTCCGTAAGCGTAGGCCACCGCCGCGTCGGGCAAGTCCTTCCACTGGTCAATGGCGGCCCTTAATCTGTCCCGCAGACTCTCGACCATCTCGGGCAAGGCGTAAATGCTGGCCGCTTCCAGCATTTCCGGGGACGAGAACCATCGCCTGGCCAGAGAGTGAATAAGGGCCACATCGGGCGGCGAGCTGTGGGTTTCAAAAGAAGCGGATACCCGGATGTTGGTGAACCCGGCCTCCAGAATATGGGCCTTCATTTCCTTCCCCATCTGGGGATGCCCGTCGTCAAACATCAGCAGGTCCTCCAGCGCGTTCCACGCAGTCCCCATAATTCCCATGTCGGGATGGACGAAGCAGGACTCGCAAATCATTTCGCGGCAGGCGATGAGACCGCCGGGCTTAAGCACCCGCTTCACTTCCGCCAGCGCGGCCTGGGTGTCCGGGACGTACATCAGGACGTCGTGGCAGTGGGCAACGTCGAAAAAGCCGTCCGGGAAGGGAAGCGCCATGACGTCGCCAACTTGGAATATGGCGTTGCCCGTTCCCTCCGAAGCGGCCAGGGAGCGGGCCAGTTCGATTTGCGTCTCGGACAGGTCAACCCCGTGCAGTTCGCCGGGGCCGATGGCCTTGGCCAAACCCACCGATATGTTGCCGGAGCCGCAGCCGAAGTCCAGCAGGCGCAGGCCGGGCCTGAGCAGCGGAAGCAGGTAGGCGGCGTTGGTCCCGGCGTTGTGCAGCGGTTGCAACCGCGCGAACCCTTCGCTGTAGCTGATGGCGTAACCGGGCGTTGGCGATTCCGCTTGAGTCAATTTCCCTTGCTCCTTTTGCTGGCTGGGCGGCTCTACGGCTTATTGGCGACTGCCTCGCCGAAAGCCAGGGCGCACATGGCCCCGGGATGGTCCTTCCAACAGTCGTAAGCGTCGCCCATCTGGGCGCACAGCTCCGGCGTCGCCGCCCCGTACTTGATGGCTGCCTCCGTGATTTCAGGCGACAGGAACCACTGCTTGGCGAAACCGTGGATGAAAGCGACATCGACGGGCGCGCTGTAGATATCGAATGAATTGTCCGTCCGGACGTTCTCGAACCCGGCCTTCAGGAAATGGCCCTTCAGCTCTCTCCCAATCTGCGGGTGGCCGTCGTCGGCCTGGAGCAGGTCCCGGAACATATCCCATGACTTTCCAATGACCTCGAAGTGAGGCTGGGTGAAGCTGGAGTCGCAGATCATTTCGCGGCAGGCGATGAGACCGCCGGGTTTGAGCACCCGCTTGACCTCGGTGAGCACGGCATGGGTATCCGGCACGTGCATCAGCAGGTTGTGACAGTGGGCCACGTCGAAAAAGCCGTCCTCGAACTCCAGGGCGGTCACGTCCCCTACTTGAAATACGGCGTTTTCCTGTCTGCGGAACTGGGCGACTCCCCTCGCCAGGTCAATCTGCGACTCTTCCATGTCCACGCCATGCAGCTCACCCGGGTGAACGGCCTTGGCCAGCCCCACCGAAATGGTGCCCGGCCCACAGCCGAAGTCCAGGACGCGCAGGCCGGGCCGGAGATACGGGAGCAGATGCGCGGCATGAGTCTCGGCGGTAAACCGCCTGAGAGACTCCATCATTTCTTCGCCGAAGCCCATCGTATAGTCGGGCGTTGACGATTCCTGAGCACACATTGGCGCAGGACCTCCTTAACTGCAATCCAAACCTTTACAGGGATGGGAATGGCCTGTCCCGGGCCTGGCGGGGGTTCAGCGGACGGGTGGAACCCTACATATTTTTGTCGGGGGGGGGGGGTGAAAACACAAAAAGGGAAACGCCGCTGGCGCAGGAAGCCTCAACGGTCAACGGCGCCGGTGCGGTCCGCGCCGTATTCATCCTGGGTTCCGGCCGGTCGAGGGACAAGCAACTTTCTCCCATTGTCTTCGCTTATGGGCAAACAATTTGGAATCGTACCATATCAGTGTAACTTGTACGTTAACTTTCCTGTGTATTCCCATGACTTCTTGTAACATTTTCGAAAACTTGGCATAATTGCCCCGGGCGACGCCCAATCCTGCCGGTGAGAACCGGGGCGCCGGGGCCTCCCCGGTCCAACGAAGGTGATGAGATGACCCCACTGGAAGAGCTGATGCGAGAGAACGAAGCGCTGCGGGAGCGCCTGGCCCTGATGAGTCAGGCCAGCCTGCGCATCAACGAGAGCCTGGACTTCGACACCGTCTTGCAGGGAGTCCTGGACTCTGCCCGCTCCCTCACCGGCGCCCGCTACGGCGCGATTACCCTCTTCGACGATTCGGGCAGTCTCGTGAACCTCCTCTTCTCCGGAGTGACCAGACAGGAGGCGCAGCGGTTCCAGGACCTGCCGGACGGGGTCCGGTTCCTGGAATACCTGAGCGCGATCCCAGGACCCCTGCGAGTCCCCGACCTGACCGGCCACTTCAGGTCCATGGGCCTGCCCGATTTCCAGTCGCCCATCGCGGGAGACGGGCCGATATCCTTTTTGTTGGCTCCCATCTTCCACCAGGGAGAGCGCGCCGGCACTTTCCATCTGGCCGGCAAAGAGGGAGGGCGAGAGTTTACCCAGGAGGACGAGGAGACCCTGACGCTCTTCGCCTCCCAGTCGGCCATTGCCATCGCCAACGCCCGCCGGCACCGGGAGGAACGTCGGACCAGGGCCGACCTGGAGACCCTGATCAACACTTCCCCGGTGGGGGTGGTGGTTTTCGACGCCGCTACGGGTGTCCCCAAGTCCTTGAACCGGGAGGCGCTGCGGATTGCCGACCGCCTGCGCGACCCCGACCAGACGCCCGAGGAACTGCTGGACCTGGTGAGCTATCAGCGGGCCGACGGGCGGGGGGGATCCCTGCGGGAATTCCCCATGGCCGAACTGTTCAGCGCCGGGGAGACGGTAAGGGCCGAGGAGATAGTGCTGGAGGTGCCCGACGGGCGGAGGGTCACAGTGCTGCTGAACTCCACGCCCATAGTCGGCGACGAGGGCGCGGTGGAGTCGGTGGTGGTCACCATGCAGGACATGGCCGACGTGGAGGAACTGGAGTGCCTGCGGGCCGACTTCCTGGCCATGGTGAGCCACGAGCTGAGGGCGCCCCTGACCTCCATCAAGGGCTCCGCCGCCACAGTGCTGGGCTCGTCCACCGAGCTGGACCCGGCGGTGGTGCGCCAGTTCTTCCGCATCATCGAGGAGCAGGCAGACCACATGAACGGCCTGGTGGCCGACCTGCTGGACGTGGCCCGCATCGAGACCGGCGAACTGCCGGTCAGTCCCGAACCGGCGGAGGTGGCGGTGCTGGTGGACCGGGCCCGCAGCGCCTTCAGCAGCAGCGGGGCCGGGAACCCCCTGGAAATCGACATCCACCCGGACCTGCCTCTGGTGCTGGCGGACAGGCGGCGCGTGGTGCAGGTGCTGGGCAACCTGCTGTCCAACGCGGCGCGGCATTCGCCACAGTCGTCGGCGATCCGGGTCAGCGCCGTGCAGGAAGGCGTTCACGTGGCCTTCTCGGTGGCCGACGAGGGCCGGGGCATTCCGGCTGAGAGCCTGTCCCGCCTGTTCCGCAAGTTCTCCAGGGTCCAGCCCGAGGAGCAGGGTGAGGGCACGGGGCTGGGGCTGGCCATCTGCAAGGGGATCGTGGAGGCCCACGGGGGACGCATCTGGGCCGATAGCGAAGGGCCGGGCCGGGGGACGCGATTCACCTTTACCCTGCCCACGGTGGAGGAGGCCCGGAGCGGTTCGCCGGTCTCAAGGCATTCCCCGGAGCAGGAGGGACGGAAGTTGGGGGAACGGGTGCGGGTGCTGGCGGTGGACGACGACCCCCAAGCCCTGCGGTACATCCGGGACACCCTGGCCGGGGCGGGCTACCAGCCGCTGGCGGCCGGGAACCCGGAGGAGGCCCTGCGCCTGATGCAGGAGGAGAAGCCCCACCTGGCGCTGCTCGACCTGATGCTGTCGGGCGCCGACGGCATTGAGCTGATGCAGGACATCCTGAGTATATCCGACGTGCCGGTAATTTTCCTGTCGGCCTACGGCCAAGAGGAACTGGTCGCCCGGGCTTTCGATATGGGGGCGGTGGACTACGTGGTCAAGCCCTTCTCGCCCACGGAGCTTGGAGCGAGGATCCGGGCGGCCCTGCGTCGGTGGGAGGCGCCAGGACCGGCGGAACCCTACTCGCATGGCGACCTGGTTTTAGACTTCGCTCAGCGCCGGGTGACCCTGGGGGACCGCCCGGTTCCCCTGGTGTCCATGGAGTACCGGATGCTGGCGGAGCTTGCGGCCAACGCCGGGCAGGTGCTGACCTACGAGCGCCTGCTGGAGCGGGTCTGGAGTGAGAAGGGTGACAGCGACGTGCGGCCCATGCGCACCATCGTGAGCAAGCTGCGGCGCAAGCTGGGCGACGACGCTGACAGTCCCGCCTACATCTTCACCGAGCCTCGAGTGGGCTACTGGATGCCGAGGGGTGAGATCAGGAACGCGGTTAAGGACTAGGCAGAATCGACATTTGTTAACCCCAGAGCGCCGATAGATACATTTGTTAACCCCAGAGCGCCGATAGATAATAGTTGCTCCTGCGATCATATCTGGTGGCAATCCGGCGCCAGTGCTTCAGCTTGTTGAATGCCAGTTCGATGAGATTTCGCTGCTTGTACAGTTCCCGGCCATACTCCCAGGGCTACTTTCGGTTGGCCTTGGGTGGTATGACTGACGTGGCGCCACCGGACCGGATGAATGCCAGTATCCTGTTGCTCTCATATTCCTTGTCTGCGAGCACCGTCCCGGCCTCTATGCCCATCAGCAGAGGTACTGCTGAGGACCGTCCGATGCCCGCCCGCCGGTAAATGAATCGCATTGGCCGCCCCTGGGCGTCGCACACCATGTAAGTCTGGGTGGTCAGTCCACCGCGGGAGCGGCCCAGAGCCCCGCTTTGGCCCCTCTTTGCCACTGGCCGACTTCCTTCGACAGGCTCAGGGGATGCGCCCGGGCTATGGTGAAGTCGATCATCACGGAGCGGTTGTCTGGGTCATCCAGCAGCACCTGGAATACCCTTTGCCAGATTCCTGATCCGGCCCAGCGGGTGAAACGCTTGCGGACGCTTTTCCAGTTGCCGAATTGTGCCGGCAGGTCCTTCCACTGGGAGTTGCTCGATTCATAACTCTCCACAGTGCAGCCTCCACCACACCAGTCTAAGAGGGTTACACTCTACCTCCTCGCATCATTTTCCGGCCCAGCTCATAGATGCCGGCTTCCATCCATTGTCGATCCTGCCTAGCAGGTGAGGCCAACAACCCCGGTTCCTTCTCAAAGAGGGCTGTCAACCTGACGGCCGATTTGGACTCTCAAACTGCGAAGACATTCTCGGATTACGGCGAATGGTAGAGTTCTCGCATGGAGAGCAAGCTGCGAAACTCCCACGTCCTCACGGAGCAATTACCACAGGAATTACTACTTTCACTACAGCCGGACGTGAATTAGCTTCAGTTTGTACGCCAGCGCAGGTGGTGGATGGATTCTTTGAATTCATTTGCGCTCAGTGGTCAAATTTATGCGAAAGAAAAGCTACGCTGAGCGGTGGAGTGGCCTTGAGCTATAGTGAACATGATTCGCCGTAGACTTGAGACGCACCCGATAGAGCGGCAAGCCGTCCCGGGAACTCAGAGAATCACGGCCAACAAGCTGGCGCAGGAGGTGGGCCGTGTGGGGATCGAACCCACGACACCCGGATTAAAAGTCCGGTGCTCTGCCTTGCTGAGCTAACGGCCCTTGGGACAGCTTAAAGGGGCTGAATTCCATTGTAGCACAGGGCTTCCATCAGGCAGGTTTTCGTGACTGACTACCTGAGTGAAGGCGCAGCTCAAGCTTAGTTGCGCCATTTGGGAGTATTGTGGTAGCGTTCTGATACGGAACAGTAATAGAATAGGAGGCTGGACATGGGATTTACGCCTAGCTACCTCGGACACGTCAACATTTACGTCCGCAACGCCAAGGACACCCGCGAGTGGTACGAGTCCTTCCTTGGCCTGCACACTTACGACTTCATGGAAGGCCGGGCCGCCTTCATGTCCGCCGACCTGGACCAGTCCCACGAGATTGCGCTGATGGAAGTGGGCGAGAACGCCGAGAGCCCCCGCGCCGGACAGGTGGGCCTGAACCACATGGCCTGGCGCATGGCCAGCCTGGAAGACCTGGCCGACTTCTATAACAACCTCAAGGAAAAGGACTGGCCCATCCAGCGCGTCTCCGACCACGGCCTGTCGCTGGGCATCTACATCAAAGACCCCGACGGCAACGGCATCGAGGTCTACTACGAAACTCCGCGGGAGGAGTGGCACCGCCAGGACAACCTGTTCATGAGCGGCGACCGGCCCCAAGGCAACTTCCCCGGCCCGTGGGAAGCCGATTTGAAGCCCGACGGCGTGGCTGCGTTGCAGCGCAGCTAGATATTCGTCTGAAATGTGATTTTTTGATTAGGATGATTGCCCTGATTTCATCACTGGCAAATCAGGGCAATCATTGAATCAGACGAATCACAGTTCAGACGACGGCGATAGCCTCGATCTCAATCAGCATATCAGGGTCTACCAAGCGGCTTATCTCCACCAGAGTGCTGGCCGGGTAGTCCGACTTGAAGAACTCGGAACGCACTTCGTGGATGGCGGAGAAGTGCTCGGCCAGGTTGGTGACGAATACCGTTACTTTCACTACGTCGTCCATCGTCGCCCCGCCCTCGGCCAGCACCGCCTGAAGGTTCTCCAGTGTCTTGCGGGTCTGGGCGCGGATGTCGCCCCGGCCCACCAGTTGCCCGTCAACGCCCCGGGCCACCTGCCCCGACGCGAACACCATCCGCCCCGCCGGGACCGCGACACCCTGCGACATTATGCCCGCCGGTCTCGCCACGGTGTCGCTTACCAGTATTTCCTTTGCCATTGTGCTTTCCTCTCTCGGATATAATCCCCTCTCCCTCCGGGGGAGGGTTAGGGTGGGGGCGTTCCCCTACTTCCATTCGGCATCGGGCGGCCAGACGTTGGTGCTGCCCCGGGCCGCGCCTTGCAGGACCGGGTCTGCCCGCATCGGCCCCATGGTTTCGATGGCCTTCAGGTAGTGCTCCGACGCCTGGTGCGCGTGGAAGGCGTCCTCATCCACGTATATTTCGTAGACCCACAGCCGGTTGGGGTCGCCCGCGTCCTGGATGACGTCGAAGCGCAGGCAGCCCGGTTCCGTATTGGCCGCGGCCTGGGCGTTGGGGAGCAAAGCCTTCACGAACTCCTCCTTGCACCCCTCTTTGATCTGTATCGGCGCGATGATTACGTACATATCGCATCTCCTTATAATCCCCTCTCCCTCTGGGAGAGGGCTAGGGTGAGGGCGTTCCTCTACTTCCATTCGCCATCGGTAGGCCAGACGTTGGAGCTGCCCCGGGCCGCGCCCTGGATGCCCTCGACCCGGATGTCGGCGGTGGCGTCGCGGAACTTGATGAAGTGGGGCGCCTGCGTATGGGCCTGGAAGGCGGCCTCGTCGTCATACACCTCGTAGAGCCAGATGCGGTTCTCGTCCCCCGCGTCCTGGATTACGTCGAAGCGGCGGCACCCCGGCTCGTCGTTCACCGAGCCTATGGCGTCCGGGATGATGGCCTCCATGAACTGATCCTTGCAGCCCGGTTTGATCTGGATGGGTGCGATGATTACGTACATCGGTCAATCTCCTTTCAACGGGTTGAATCGGTAGCATCGTACCACAGTCTGAACTGTGATTTATGTGATTGGATGATTGCCCTGATTTCAGCCGGGCAAATCAGGGCAATCCCTAAATCAAAGGAATCACAGTTCAGACAATGACGCTTTGGGCCGCGCGTGATACCATTCCCGAAAGCAGACACAGGGGGCCGCGCCATGCCAGCCAGGACCGGGGCGGAGTACATCGCCAACATGAAGGAGAACGGGCCGGAGGTCTACCTGCACGGCGAGCGGGTCAAGGACGTCACCACCCACCCGGCCATGCGCGGCGGGGTGGAGACGCTGGCGCGTATGTACGATATGCAGCACGACCCGGCCATCCGCGACGAGATGACCTACGTCTCGCCCACCACCGGCGACCGGGTGGGAACGTCGTTCATCATGCCGCGCACCCAGGAAGACCTGGACGCCCGCCGCGTGATGATGCGGCACTGGGCCCGCGCCACCTTCGGGATGATGGGCCGCAGCCCCGACTTTATGAACGTCAACATCATGGCCATGGCCGCCGCCGGCGACTACTTCGCCCAGAACCGCCCGGAGTTCAAGGACAACATCAACAACTACTACGAGCACGTCCGCGAGAACGACCTGGTGCTGACCCACACTCTGCTCAATCTCCAGCGCAGCCGTACCCCTGGCTCCACGCCGCTGGAGGACCGCACCGACATCGCCCTGCGGGTGGAGAAGGAGACCGACGCCGGCATCTACGTCCACGGCGCGCGGGTGCTGGCGACGCTGGCCCCGCTGTCCGAGGAGATTGCGCTGTATCCCACCACGTCGCACCAGCTTCCCGGCCAGGCCCCCGAGCCCTACGCCTTCGCTTTCGCCATCGCCAACAACGCGCCGGGACTGCGCTACCAGTGCCGCGAGAGCTTCGACTACGGCCAGTCCCACTTCGACCACCCGCTGGGCTCCCGCTTCGAGGAACTGGACGCCGTGGCCTTCTTCGATCACGTATTCGTGCCGTGGGAGAACGTGTTCCTGCTGGGCGACGTGGAGCTGTGCAACAACCTGCAACTGGCAACCAACCGGCACCTGCATTCGGGGCACCAGGTGGTCACCAAGAACGTCGCCAAGTGCGAGTTCGTGCTGGGGCTGGCGACGCTGATGACGGAAACGCTGGGGTCGTCGGGACAGCAGCAGGCGCAGCAGATGATGGCCGAAATCATCGAGAACCTGGAGGTCACCAAAGCCTGCCTGCGGGCCGCCGAGGCCGACGCCCAGGTGGACCAGTGGGGCGTGATGGCCCCGGCAGAGCTTCCGCTGCAAGCCGCCCGCAACCTGTTCATCCGTATGTACCCGCGCATGGGTGAAATCATCCACCTGCTGGGCTCCAGCAGCCTGATGGCCCTGCCCACCGAGGCCGACCTGGAAGGCCCGCTGGCCGAGGAAATCAACCGCTACCTGGAAACCGACGCCGCCTCAGCCCGCGACCGGGTGCGCCTGTTCCGGCTGGCGTGGGATATGTCGTGCAGCGCCTTCGGAGCCAGACAGATACTCTACGAGCGCTTCTTCCAGGCCGATTCCGTCCGCAACGCCGTCATCCTCTACAACATGAAAGACCGCCAGCCCCATGCCGACTGGGTGCGCCAGTTCCTCGAACAGGAATAAATCAAACCTTTGCGTCTTTGCGCCTTTGCGTCAAAAAACCGCCAGGAGGAAAGCCATGCCGGAGCCGCGAGTAATCAGGGCCAGCGAAGTTGACACGCTGCAACGGGCCGAGGGCGTGACCGTCGCCAGTCACATCAACAAGGAGTTCGGCGCGACGGAGATTTCCAGCGGCATCACCAGCTTCGAGGCGGGCCGCTCCAACACCACTCACTACCACAACGCCGAGGAGTCCGTCATCGTCATCGAGGGCGCGGGCATCCTGATGATCAACGGCGTGGAGCACCAGGTAGCCGCGGGCGACGCTGCCTTCATCACCCCCGGCACCCACCACCGCCTCATCAACACCGGCGAGGGGCCGTTCCGCATCGCCTGGTCGTATGCCACGGTGGACGTGTCGCGCACGCTGGTGGAGGATTAGGGGGATGTTGCTTGACGAAGAATTGGATGCACAGCTTGACAAGTTCCCGACACCTGAAGAAGTGGAGGAGCTTGTCTCCATGCTGGGCGTAACCACACTCCGCGATATGGCGGCGGAAATCGTCAACGCTAGCATCGAACACACCAAAGGCAACCTTGATCGTTTGGCCTATGCTAAACTCATCAACGGCTGGATTGCCACGGCGGAAGAAATGATAGCCGCAGGCAGGAATGCCCACCGTATTTCAGCTAGGCGCAGAAAGCCAAAAGCCAACGGGGGTTAAGAGGCAAGCACCTATGGCAACTGTGGCCCAACCTAGACTGTTCCCGTTCACCGATTTCGAGTCCATCAATCCGACTACCCGACTGGACGACCTGAACCTGAATTGGCGGGAACGCGACTTGCCGGAACGAGTGCGGACAAAGCACGTTCACAGACTACATCCCTACCTGGGCAAGTTCATCCCGCAACTGGTAGAGATTTTTCTCAGGAAGTACCGCCCGTCACTGGTGGTTGACCCCTTTTGCGGTTCAGGCACTACTTTGGTGGAAGCCCAAACCATGGGTATAGACAGCTTCGGTGTAGACATTTCCGAGTTCAACTGCTTGTTGAGCAAGGTCAAGACTGACTTCTACGATGTTGAACAAGTCGAGAGGGAGATACTCGATGCCCTGCGGGAAAGCAGCGCGTCAGAACAGGGTCGGCTTTTGGAGAATCTATCAGGATATGCTACTAGCTCGTACTTGCGGGAATGGTTCGCTCCCCAAGCGCTAGCAGAGTTACAGAGCTATCAGGCGGTAATTCCAAACTACCGCTACCAAGATATTCTGAAAATTATCCTGTCGCGCTCCGCCCGTTCCGCTCGAATGACCACTCATTTTGACTTGGACTTCCCGCAAAAGCCACAGGTAGAGCCTTACGAGTGTTACAAGCACAGTCGAGTTTGCCATCCAACCCAAAACGCCGGGCAATTTCTGAAGCGGTACAGCTTGGACACCATCAAACGAGTCAAAGAGTTCTCAACCTTGCAGAGTGAAGCTAGTGCGGAAGTGGTTTGCAGCGACTCGCGCACCGTAGAGTTTCCTCAGTGCGACTTGGTAGTAACTTCCCCGCCGTATGTAGGGCTGATTGACTACCACGAACAGCACAGATACGCCTACGAACTGCTAGGTTTGCCTTGGAACGAAGAAGCGGAAATCGGGGCCGCTAAGCGGGGAACTTCCCAAACCGCTCAGCAATCCTACGTGGATAATATCGGGCAAGTATTCCGCAACGTCAAGCAATACCTACGCGAAGGTTCCCGTGTGGTGGTGATAGTCCACGACCGCCGGGATTTATACCAAGACATTGCTAGTCGGTTGGGCTTTGTGGTGGAAACTGAACTCCGTCGGCACGTCAACCGCCGGACAGGGCGCCGGGCCGGAGAGTTCTTTGAAAGCGTCTTTGTCTGGAGGTCATAGGAGGTTGAAACCCGAAACCCGGCAGCGAATCAAGGTGGTGATGGAAGCGTGGGTAGCAAGTCAAGCGTCTACGCGAAATCGCTTCGACGCAACTACGATACGTCAATCCTATCCTTTTCATCAGTTAATTTTCTCGATTGACGAAATCATGCTTGCACGCACGGAGCGAAGCATCGTTACATCTATGGGGGATAGCCTGTATCCTCACATAGCACTTGAGCTAGCTAAGGATCGGTATCAAGACGTCTTTATTGAATATCCTATTGTGGGGGAAGTCAGTGATGGGGCTTCCAACATGATTGAGCAAATCGTTACCGAGCTCAGAGAGCCCAGCCGTGGCAGAAGAGACAGGCGCAGGCCGAATCAAGAAAGCGAGTTGAGCGCCATCTTGGATTTAAGAGAGGGCTCACCTGTACAACATGCAGTAATCGCAGATTTATACATCAGTGATTTTGATGGTGGGCCGCTCTTCGTAGAGTTGAAAACTCCACTACCCAACTTGGACATAGCTGCTGAGTCCAAAAGAAAAATGCTCTATTTTCTGGCCATAATGGAAAGGCGGAACGTGACAGGAGCGAAGGCTTTTCTCGGGCTCACATACAACCCCCACATAACAAGAGCCCGTGGATATAGCCATAGCTATACCAGGCGGATTATGGACATGGAGAACGAAGTTCTTATAGGCTCCGAGTTTTGGGATTACATAGGCGGGCCCGGAGCCTACGATGAGCTATTGGAAATCGTCTCAGAAATCAACTCTAGTTAGCCCATCAATCACTGCCGTTATCGCGCTGTGGTTTGGGATAAGGCAAAGTCGGCCACCTTATCCCATTCAATGAGTCCTTGTTCGTGGCAGAACTTGTCAGAAAACTCTCTCGCGAGCAAGTTCACTTTAGGTCCGTATTTGTTTATCATACCAGGGCTTTCTCGCCATGATAGATAAGCGAACTCTCCAGTGAATTCCTCAGTTCTGCTTATATATGCAATTAGAATATCTCGCTCCAATCTGTCGAGGTAGTCGTCGATCAACCACCGAATCAAATCGCCAACCACGTAGATCCGGCGATTTCTTAGCAGATAAGGATTGTGCCTCTCCAACAGAGATTGCAGGCTTAGCCTGTCAAATTCCTGCTCCATTTCCTTATGATAGGCGGCTACATCCAACAGGATGTAGCCACTCACGTGCCTGTCTTTCATTCTAATCCGCCACCTCCACCACCATCTCCACCTCCACTGGCGCGCGTAGCGGCAGGCCCACCATGCCCACCGCGGAGCGGGCGTGGCGGCCCTGGTCGCCGTAGAGGCTGACCAGCAGGTCGGAGGCGCCGTTGCCTACGGCGAAGTGGCGCTCGTAGTCCGGGTCGGCGTTGACCATCACCAGCAGCTTGACCACCCGCTTTACGCTGTCGAGGCTGCCGGTCTCGGCCTTGATGGCGGCCAGGCAGTTCAGCATGGCCTGGCGGGCCGATTCGTAGGCCTGCTCCTCGGTGACGTCGCGGCCCACTTTGCCGGGGTGGAGTATGGAGCCGTCGGGCATGAAGCCGATGTGCCCGGCGACGAACAGCAGGTTTCCGGTGCGCACGGCAGGCACGAAGTTGGCAACAGGGGCGTTGGGCTCGCTCAACGACAGGCCCAATTCGTGCAGCTTGTCTTCTACTGACATGGCTTTTCTCCTGATAGGAGTTGCGCAACTGGAGAGTTCACCCCCACCCTAACCCTCCCCCTCAAGGGGGAGGGGATTGGGGGAGGGAATTTCTCAATTGCCACCTTCTCGGCGTTTCATTGATTATTAGTCGGGCAGCTTGACGATGGCCTCGACCTCGACCAGCATTTCGGGGCGCACCAGGCAGGTTACACCGACGGTGGAGCTGGCGGGCGGGTTGCTGGGCCAGGTCTCCAGCCGAACCTTGCTGTAGGCCGCGTAGTCGTCCATGTTGGTCAGGAAGCAGGTTATTTTGCAGACGTCCTCCATGCGGCCGCCTGCGGCCTCCACGATGGCGCGGATGTTGGCCATAACCTGGCGGGACTGAGCCTCACAGCCTTCGGCGAGGTTGCCGTTGGCGTCGGTTCCCACGTTGCCCGACACGTACAGCATATTGCCAAGGCGAATGCCGGGGGAGAGGTTGGGGTTGGGGGCTGCGCCGGGGGGAATTATAGGCTCTCGTTCTGGCATGGCGGTCTCCTTATGCGAGATATTGGCTAGGGTTCCATTTCGCCATAGGGGCGGGTTTGAAACCCGCCCCTACTCGTTGCATCTTTACGGGATACGAACAGGACAAACACGGCCTGGATACGAGGATCACCGAGGGGAGGCGACGGCACTGGAAGAACGCTCGCGGTGGACCGAGATGCAGCCGCGGATGCCCTCCAGCTTGGCGAACAGCTTGCCCAACTGCTCCATGCCGGTGGTGAAGACGGTCAGGGTCATGGTTACCTTGCCGTCCTGGTATTCGCCGGTGTTCACCGAGGCCATGTTGACTCCCTCTTCCGACACATTGCGGGTCAGGTCGTTCAGCAGGCCAACGCGGTCGTATGCCACCATTGTGATGCGTACCGGATACAGCTCCTTGGCCCTGCCCCAGTCCACATGAATGAAGCGCTCCGGCTCGTCTTCCCGCTTCACGTTGGGACAGTCGCGCTTGTGAACGGTAACACCCCGCGACCGGGTGACGAACCCCAGAATCTCGTCGCCGGGGATGGGATTGCAGCAGGGGCCCATCCGGGTGAGCATATCGCCCACTCCCTGCACCGTGATTCCAGAAGTAGGGCTGGACAGCGGCAGGTCGGTCCGCTTCCGCGCCAAGGGATGTTCCGGCTCCTGGCGGGCCTCCACCAGCTTCTGGGCCAACTGGCTTTCGGCGACGCCGCCCGAGCCCAGGTTCGCCAGCAGTTCGTCCATTGTGTCGTGCTTGAACAGGGACAGGACTTCGCCGTCGTCGAACTTCTGGTTGAGGCGGCGCATTTCGCGGCGCAGTATCTCCCGCCCGCGCTTGATGTTGGTCTCGCGCTTCTGCCGGTTGAACCACTGGCGGATGCTCTGGCGGGCGCCTGCGGAGCGGACATAACCCCGGTTGGGGTTGAGCCAGTCGAGGCTGGGGCCGCGGTCGGACTTGGTGCTCATTACTTCCACGGTGTCACCGTTTTGCAGCGGCGTGTCCAGGGACACCAGCCTGCCGTTGACCTTGGCCCCGACGCAGCGGTGGCCCAGCTCGGTGTGAATCTTGTAGGCGAAGTCCACCGGAGTGGAACCGGCGGTCAGCTCGACGATGCGCCCCTTGGGAGTGTAGACGAAGACCTGGTCGCGCAGGATGTCCTGTTTCACGGACTCGATGAACTCGGCGGTGCTGGTGACGTCGCGCTGCCACTCCAGCAACTGCCGCAGCTCGCTCATCTTCTCTTCAAAGTCTACGTCGCCGGTCTTGCCTTCCTTGTAGCGCCAGTGGGCCGCCACTCCGTACTCGGCGACCTGGTGCATGTCCACGGTCTTTATCTGCACTTCCAGGTGGGTGCCGCCCTCGCATAGCACGGTGGTATGGAGGGCCCGATACCCGTTTTCCTTGGCGTTTGATATGTAGTCGTCAATCTGGCCGGGAATGGGGTGCCATAGCTGATGGACTACGCCAAGAACCCGGTAGCAGTCGATTTCCTTGTCTACCAGCACCCTCAGGGCAAACAGGTCATAGATGTCGCTCAACATCTTGCCTTCGGACTCGTACTTCTGGATCTTGCGGTAGGTGCTGTAGATGTTCTTGGGACGGCCTGAAACTTCGGCCCTTATATCCTCCGCCTCCAGTTTCTGGCGCAATTGCTCGGATACTTTCGCAACGTATTCCTCGCGCTCGACACGCCGGGCGGACAGCATTCGGGAGATTTCACGGTACTTGTCAATATCCAGATGCCGGAAGGCCAGATCATCCAACTGCCACTTGATTTCCCAGATGCCCAGGCGGTGAGCCAGGGGGGAGTAGATATCCAGCGTTTCCTGGGCGATGCGGCGCTGCTTCTCCGGCGGCAGGGCGTCCAGCGTCTTCATGTTGTGCAGCCTGTCGGCCAGCTTGATGAGCACGACGCGGATGTCCTCGGCCATGGCCACCAGCATCTTGCGCAGGCTTTCGGCATAGAGGCTGTCGGGGTCGTCGGCGCCGTCGGGCATGGCGCTCAGCGGGTCGTGGATGCGGCTGTCCAGCCGGGTCAGCTTGGTAACGCCGTCCACCAGCTTGCAGATTTCCGGGCCAAACTTGCCGGACAGCTCTTCAAGGGAAACATCGCAGTCCTCAACAACATCGTGGAGCAGAGAGGCCGCGATAGTCTGTTCGTCCAATCGCAGTTCGGAGAGGTAGAGGGCGATTTCCAGGGGGTGGGCGATGTAGGGTTCGCCGGACTTGCGCAACTGCCCATCGTGGCTATGGTCGGCGAAGAAATAGGCGTCTTCAATGAGGTTGGTGGCGTCCTCAGGCAGATAGTCGGACACCCTTTCCAGAAGTTCGCTTATTCGGTCCTTAGCAGCTACCCCAAGGTCTTTACCCCCGTGCGCTGAATTAAACCGAAGACTCGTCCCTGCACTTGATGATTGGCGTGATTTTACTCGCTTTCCTGTCAAAATACCATCGCCCCACAAGTATTCAACCCGTCATTCCCGTGCTCAGGCAGCAGTTTGACGGCGGCGAGAAGCCGTTGCTACACTCGCCGCGCATTCCACGAAGTTTCGTCCTGATTCTATTTTACGCCTTCCAGAGAGAATTATGAGCGAAAACGCCAGCAAGGTAGGAATTTTCTCTTTCCAGGTGGACAGTTCCGCTGACCCGGCGATACTGGCCAAGCGGGCCGAGGAGCTGGGATTCGAGTCCTTCTGGGTGCCGGAGCACGCCATTCTGCCGGTGCATACCACCTCGCCCTACGCCGGTTCCGCCGATGGGGTGATACCCGAGGAGTACGGGCGAATAGTAGACCCCTTCGTTGCCCTGGCCCGGGCCTCGGCGGTGACCAGCCGCATCAAGCTGGGCACCGGCATCTGCCTGGTTCCCGAGCGCAACCCGCTGTTGCTGGCGAAAGAAATCGCAACCCTGGACCGCTACTCCGGCGGCCGCTTTATCTTCGGCATCGGGGCCGGATGGCTGCGGGAAGAAACGGAAATCATGGGCGGCGACTTCGAGCACCGCTGGACCCAGACCCGCGAGTCCATCGAGGCCATGAAACAGCTCTGGACGCAGGACGAGGCGGAGTACCACGGACGCCACTACGACTTCCCGCCGGTCAAGTCCGTCCCCAAGCCTGTACAGAAGCCTCACCCGCCGGTGTACCTGGGCGGCAAGGCGCGCAACGTGTTCCGCCGCGTGGTGGCCTACGGCGACGGCTGGATGCCCAACCGCACCTCGGCGGCGGAAATCCGTGCGGGCCGCGCCGCGCTGGACGAGCTGGCCGAGTCTGCGGGCCGCGACCCGGCCAGCATAGACATCCTGGCCTTCGGCTTCGGCAACCAGTTCCGCACCCGCGAGGAGATGGAGGAGCTGGTGGACGCGGGGGCCGACCGCATCACCCTCTGGCTGAACAACACCGAGGGCGACGCGGCCATCGCCGAAATCGAGGAGATCGCCGACGCGGTGCTGTAGCTTTCACTATACCGGCAGCGGCGCCTCGGTGATGCCTTCGGGCAGACCCACCTCGAAGGCGTTGATGTTGAAGGCCAGGCAGGCGTAGTAGCCCATCAGGGTGGTCAGCTCCACCAGGCCGCGAGTGCCGGACTGGGCCATTGCGGCGTTGAATGTGGCTTCGCTGACCCGGTGGGTGCGGAAGAACTCGCGCCCATAGTTGATTACGGCTGATTCGGCCTCTGACAGCCCGCTCAGTTCCTTCTTGTCGCGCAGGTTGTTCACCAGGTCGTCGCTGAGGCCCGACTGGCGACCCATCGCGGCGTGGGCGTTCCATATGAACTGGCAGTCCATTTCCCTTGCTGCCAGCAGCATTCCCAACTCTCGGATGTTGGCAGGGAGGCTGGATTCATCGCCTCGCAGATAGGCCCGCAGGTGTTCGCCACGCTTGATCAGCTCCGGCACGTGCAGCATGACCGAGAGAGGACCCGTTTCCGGGATGCTTCCCCTTTGAGATACATACTCGTTAAAGGCATCCACCTGTTCCTGTGGCACGGTGTTTTGGCTGGCTGTAGGAATTCTGGCCACTTCGCGTCTCCTTCAATCTTTGGTGGGCATCAAGTTCCCTGATAGAAATGACTGACGGCCTCTTGAGGCCGGATAAAGTATAATAGTTAGATTAGGAGACTGGGATATTAACCCCGGGCCTGGCAGGCCATGCGCTCCGACTGCACGAGCCACCGCGCCGAGGTTGTTTCATGCCCTTCGCATCGTGAATCAGAGCGGCAGCAACAAGTACCTGGTATTCGGGGCATTGGCCATCGGGCTGTTCGCCTCGGTCGTTGACCACGGCAGCGTCATCGTGGCGCTGCCTTCCGTTGCCGAGCACCTGTACATTGATCTCCCCAGTGTCCAGTGGGTGGTCATCGGCTTTGCGCTCACCATCAGCGCCTTGTTGCTGCCCATGGGACGGCTGGCCGACATGATCGGCCAGAAGCGGGTATACATCCTCGGCAGCATCATCCTGATGGTCGGCGCGGCTGGAGCCGGGCTGGCCCCCAACCTGGCGACGCTGCTGCTGGCTCGCATTTTCCAGGGCGTCGGCGCGGCCATGACCCAAGGCACCGGCATGGCGATTATGACGTCGGTGTTCCCGCCCACGGAAAGGGGCCGGGCCATCGGGCTGCTGATGACCACCGTGGGTGTGGGCGCAGTGGCTGGCCCGGCCATCGGCGGGGCCGTCGTTGACTTCATCCACTGGCGGGCGGTGTTCTTCCTGAACATCCCCTTGGGCCTGGTGGGGGTAATTGCCACACTGTACGTGCTGCGCCGCTGGGAATCGGAAAGGGCGTCCCAAGGCAACAGCTTCGACTGGGCCGGCGCCATCCTTTCCACGGGTGTACTGGTGGCCCTGCTGCTGGGCCTGACGCTCGCGGTCAACCGGGGCTGGATGTCGGCCCCGATACTGGCGGCCTTCGTGCTGTCGGCGGGTATGTTCGTGGCCTTCATCTGGTGGGAGCTTCGCGCCCCGGCGCCGATGTTCAATCTGCGCTTTTTCCGGGACCGCGTCTTCTCATGCGGAGTGTCAGCGGCTTTCCTGACCTTCTTGGGGCAGTCGTCAGTGCTGTTCCTGATGCCGTTCTACATTCAGAACGTGCTGGGTTACAGCCCTAAGATAGCCGGACTCGTGGTGATGCCCGGCGCGCTGTGCATGGCGATCATGGGCTCGGTCACCGGAACGCTGTCCGACAGGTTCGGCTGGCGCTGGTTCACAGTGGGCGGAATGGTTTTTTCAACGCTGGGGCTGGCAATACTAAGCCGGGTGACAGACACCTCGCCCCTATGGGAAGTAATTCCCGGCCTGATACTGATCAACTGCGGCATGGGAATGTTCTATTCGCCCAACTCCAGCTCGGTGCTGAGCGCCGTTGGGCGCGAGAGCTACGGCGTGGTGTCCGGCTTCCTGAACCTGGTGCGAAACTCGGCCAACGTCATAAGCCTGGCCATCGCCACCACTATTGTAACGGTAACGATGGGATCATTGGGTTTCGAGCCAAGCTTGGAGGCGGTCCGCACCGCTTCCGTGGAAGGGGTGAGAGGCGCGTTCACCGTAGGGATGCGCTACGCCTTCTACGTGCTGATTGCGCTGGTGATAGCCTCGATGACCGTTTCGTTCCTGCAAGGCCAGGCCAAGACCGCGCCCCGCCCGGCGCAGCCGTCTCAGCAGACGGAGGAATCCGCTGTAACCGGGGACTGAACTCAACACAGACTGGAGGAGACGCCATTTCACAAAAAGGAGCATAACGATGATGAAGTTAGCGCTGCTTTTTGCGGCGATTGCGGCCACCGTGGGAATCGGATGGCCGTTGGCAAGTTCGGTAGCCGGTGGCGGCGGAAATGAGGCGACCCGTCTGGTGGAAGCCGCTGACCGCACTCAAAATAAAGCGCAATCTTTGAGCCGCTCCTATAACGACGTAATCCCGCCCCAGGATTCTCTATTCGCCTCGCTGGTCAACCCGGGCAGCGGGGCAGCGGACAACTCCGGGACAGCGGAGGACGAACCCACGCCCACCCCCACGCTGACGCCCAGCGAGCACGCGGTGAAGGACGCCATGGATTTCCTGAACCAGGCGCAGCAGGAGTTGGAGCCCGGCGACACGGAGTATCTGAGGGCGGTAAACCAACTGAAAGCCGCTTGGGACCCGCGCTACGCGGAAGCAGTAGATGAGTTCCGCCGCTTCAAGCGCCGCGTGGAGTACGCCCGCGTGATGTCCGCCGAATACGTGGAAATCCAGGAGCGGCTGACCGACAACATCAGCGACCGGCAGGTGAGAGAAAGGCTGAGGGAAACCGACTCCCTCGAGCGGCAATTGATAGCGGAGTGGATGGCGCAAGCCAATGGCGTCCTCGCGCAGGCGGAAGCCATCAAGGTGAACCTGGATGATATGAACATCCAGATCACCAAGCTGGAGCTTTCGGCCACCTTCGCCTCAGTATACGAGGGTTTCAATAGAATGCCCCTGGCTCTCACAGCGCTGAACGACGAACTGGACATCTTCGAGCGGGAAACGGAGCGCATCTACCAGACCTTCGGGCCGAAAGCCGGGCAGTGAGGGTCAAGGGCGTGTTATCCAGACAGAAAATCCGGGACACGTTGCAGGCCGCTTGGCGCAATGCCTACCTGTGGCGCAACCTGCTGGCCATAGCCGCCATAGCCAGCATGATGCTGCCCTGGGTATACCTGGACGGGGCCGAATCATCGCTCAGCGGCGCGGAACTCATCGCCTACACCTTCGCCACCGGCACCGAGCGTTGGGAGATGCTGAAGCAGAGCGTCCCGGGCGCGCTTGCGCTGCTCTTCGTTCCCACAGTCGTAGCCGTTCTGTCCATAGTGGTGTTCGCAAAAACCTGGCAGGACCAGCACTCCGTAAAGCTGAACGCCTTCGCCGGACTGCTGCCAATGCTGATAGTGCTGTTCTCCGGCGGCATCACCAGCAGCGAACACCTGCTTGCCGGGCGGCTCGTATTCCCCCAGGCGGGGATAATAGTGATGTTCCTCTGCCAGGTAGCGCTGGCGGTGTACAGCTTGAAGAAATAGGAACGCTAACCCGACGGGATGCCGCTAGTCCAAGAGATAGGAAATCCGCGAGCACAGGGAAACCAGCTTCCTTCAGACACCGAGGGACAGGGAAGGCCCTCTCTTGCAAAAGAGGGCCTGTAAATCTTGCTGCTGTGTAATTGGGAGTCGGAGGCTGTTCCCCACTAACCCCGAAAGATGTGTCAGTTCAGATGGGCTAACTCTTCCTCAACGATGCGGACTATCAAGTCATCCAGCTGCTTCACGGTGTATTGGCCGACATCGTGCGAGGTGGTAACCGCTCCGCCGCCTTCATCGTAGAGGAGGAAGATGAAGCGGCCCATGGTGTGCTGGGCAACCTGACGGAAGATGTACTCCCCTTGGTCGTCCAGGCCGCTGGAGGCTATGGGAAATATCTTGATGCCCAGTCGGTTCGCCTCCATCATCTCTTCCGAATAATCGTAGTCTTGAGCATAGTCGAGATGCGGAGGCGCGTCGGCAATCAGGAACACCAGACGCACGGCGTCATGGAACCGCCAATCCGGGTCGTTGATAGCCACTTTAAGGGCTTCGTTCAGCGACTCCGGGTAATCCCCGCCGCCACTGGCCTGCACCCCCTCGATGGTTCGCAGGAACCGCCGCACGTTGGAATTGAAGTCATACAGGCGGGTCACGTATTCGTCGCCCCGGTCACGGTAGGTGACCATCGCGAACCGCAGGTCGGGACGCGATGGCAGGCGGTCTATCCGCTCTGATATGGACAGCAGGGTCTCCTTGATGCGGTCAATCTCGTCGGCCATGCTTCCGGTGGAATCCACGAGGAACAGGACATCCAGCGGTGTCCGGCCTCCGCGATATCCTGCGTCGATGTCCAGCTTGATTATCCACTGATTGCTTCCGTCTAGCTCAGCATCAAGGTATTGGCTTACACCGTCCGCCTCAACGTAGAGGCGGAACAGGCGGGCGTCGCCGGTGCGGCTGAAAGCCCTGGGGAAAAAGAGAGTCTTACCGTTGGCGTAGGTACGTCCTTCGAACACGGTATCTCGGTCGGTGGAGACCCAGACCCGCGCATTGGGCACCGGGAGGTTGTTCCGGTCCAGCACCGTGATGATGTACCGCTCCGTCACGTCCACTTCGCGGACGCGCGGACCGCGATACTCGCGTCGATAGTCAAGGTAGTCGTCCCAACGGTCGTTGTCATCCACCTCTCCGGCCTTCAGATCACTGGGAGGAGGCTGGCTCCGTTCCCGGCGGCTTGGCGGGGAGGACTCCGAACGGGAACGCGGCGCCAGAGGCGGAGCGGGGTCGGAGGACGGGGCCAGAGGGGCTGCGGGAGCCGCGGTGGCAGCAGGGGCTAGGGGCGCCGCCGTGGCAGCAGGGGCCGCCGTGGGCCTGGCCCGCTCAGGGTAATTACTTCCACCCTCGGGGGCGGCGCCACCACAGGCCGCCAGCGTAACCGTCAGTGCTAACAAGCTGCATATAATTGCCAAGAGTTGTTTCCAACGGGACATATCATCACCTCGTTTCCCGGATTTGTGGACAGTCCCTGGTGGCCGCAGGGGAACTCGCCGCACATCGTCATCATCCGGGAAACGAGGCGCACATCCAGATTCAGATGTGTAACAGCGGGCATAAATTGCGTGCTAGAAGTGTTACAGTTGGCCTGATTTGGGGGTGTATTGCGGGAAAGATGGAGTGGCAAGAGTGCTTGATGCCTGGAAGTTCAACAGGAGGCCTTTGTCAAGACGGCGGAAAGCGAAGGCAACATTCCGAATTAGGTGGTCAAGCTGGTTTGCACCGCCTACCAGACAATGGCTCCGGATTCCTGCCTTCGCAGGAAGGACGGTTTGTCTGGCGGCAGGCCACTTGATTCGGAACGTGACCGAAAGCTAAAGCGTCTTCAAGTCTGGCGGTAGCGGTTGACGATGGGCAGGCGGCGGTCGCGGCCAAAGGCGCGGGGGGTGATTTTCACGCCCGGCGGGGCCTGTCGGCGCTTGTATTCGTTGCGGTCTACGGCGGTGATAACCTGGCGCACCACGGCGGGGTCGTGGCCTTGCGCCACCATGTCGGCGTAGCTGCAATCGTCCTCGACGTAGGCTTGTATCACCGGGTCGAGGGTGTCGTAGGGGGGCAGGCTGTCCTCGTCGAGCTGGCCTTCGCGTAGCTCGGCGCTGGGCGGCTTGTCTATGATGGCTTGGGGAATTACTTCGTTTCCGGGGACGCCTTCACCCTGGCCCTCTCCTGGGGGGAGAGGGAATTTGTGAGCGTTGGCGTTGCGCCAGCGGCTGAGGGCGTAGACCGTCATCTTGTGGACGTCCTTGAGCACAGCGAACCCGCCCGCCATGTCGCCGTAGAGGGTGGCGTAACCCATGGCCATCTCCGACTTGTTGCCGGTGGTGAGCACAATCCAGCCGAACTTGTTGGAGACAGTCATCAGCACGTTGCCCCGGATGCGGGCCTGCACGTTCTCCTCGGCCACGTTGGGCGTGGTTCCGGCGAATCGCTCCTCCAGCATTTCGGTGAAGGCGGTATGGGCCGGTTCGATGGGAATTTCCCAGAATTCGATGCCCAGGTTCCGCGCCAGTTCCGCCGAGTCCTCGATGCTGCCCCGCGACGAGTAGCGTGATGGCATGGTGATGCCCAGCACGTTCTCCGGCCCCAAGGCGTCGGCGGCGATTACGGCGGTGAGGGCCGAGTCTATGCCTCCGGACAGCCCAACGATGGCCTTGCTGAACCCGGTCTTGTGCAGGTAGTCGTGGGTGCCCAGCACTAGGGCGTGGTAGGTTTCCTCGATTTCGTCCAGCTCCCCGCAGTTGGACTCGAGAGGCAGCGGAGGACGTTCCACATTGGGGTGGCGGCCTGAAACGTAAACCGACTTAGGCGTACCTACGGAGGCGAAAGCGTCCTCGTAATCATCACCCGGGTGGGATGGCGGAACAGCATCAATGTCTATGTCGGCGAGAATCATCGCCTCGCAGAAGGCCGGGCCGCGCGCGACGACCTGCCCGTTAGGGCCGCAAATCATGCTGTTGCCGTCGAAGACCAGCTCGTCCTGCCCGCCGACAGTGTTCAGGTAGGCAACGAAAAGGCCGTGTTCGACCGCCCGGCTCCCCACGATGCTGTCCTGCCGGTATCTGCTCTTGCCTGCATGGAAAGGCGAGGCGTTGATGTTGACAATCAGCTCCGCCCCGGCCTGCCGTTGCACGGCAGACGGCCCAATTTCATACCAGATGTCTTCGCAGACGTTGACGCCGATGCGGATGCCACTCAGTTCGTAGACCGGACAGATGTTGCCCTTGGTGAAGTAGCGTTCTTCGTCAAAGACGCCGTAGTTGGGAAGGAAAATCTTATCGTATGCGTCGACCAACTGCCCGTCGTACCCGATGGCAGCGGCATTGGCGATTCCCCCCCATTCCCTGGTTCCCTCCCCTTCCGGGAGAGGATAAGAGTGAGGGAGTGGCCGGACGTAGCCCAACACCACGGCGATGCCTCGAGATTCGGCGACCACCTGCTCCATGGCGGCGACGTTGGCCTCGACAAAAGACCCCTTGTAAAGCAGGTCTTCCGGCGGGTAGCCGGTGGTGGCGAGTTCGGGAAAGGCAACCAAGTCGGCCCCTGATTCACCGGCTCGTTGGAGGTATTCCACCATCCGGGCGGTGTTGCCGGGAATGTCTCCAACCGTGAGGTTGAGCTGCGCCAGCGCCAAGCGGAACGTGCGGGCCATGTCATCCCGTCATTCCCGCTTTCGCGGGAATCCTTTTGGCGTAAGTATAACACCAGCCTCGACTCGCAATCGGAACGAAGAAGCAGTCGAATGATGTATCGGAGGGTAATGTTAAACTAGGCCGGATTTCAGGCGGCTACCATTACCGGAGACTTATGCTCAGCGGAGCCGGGTTGCGGACTCGACTGGCAGGAAAACTGCCCATCTATTACGGGTGGGTGATATTTGCCCTCGCCAACCTACCCAGCTTCGGGGCCAGGCCGGTGGCGTCGGTGGCAGTGTTGTCGGTGTTCGTGATTCCGATGACGGAAGAGTTCGGTTGGTCGCGAGGGTTATTCTCCGGCGCGGTAAGCCTGGGCGCGGTCTGTGGGCTGGTGATGTCTCCCTTCGCCGGGCGATTGATTGACCGTTACGGCTCAGGGCTGATTCTCGCGGGCTGTTCGGCGGTCGTAGGCGTATGTTCTTTGGGGCTTGCGGTGGTAACGCAGGCCTGGTCGTTCTACGCCATTTACGTGCCGGGGCGGGCGGTGTTCTCCAGCCCGCTGGAACTGGGAACGACCACGGCCATAAGCAACTGGTTCATTCGCCGCCGACCCATGGCCCTGGCGTGGTTCGGCGCGGTGCAGGGCGTTGGGCTGGGGCTGCTGCCACTGGCGGCGGCCATGCTGATAGACGGCTTTGGCTGGCAATCGGCCTGGGTGGCGCTGGGGGTGTTCACCGTGGCTACCGGCGTCCTGCCGCCGTTGCTGCTGATGGCACGCCGCCCCGAGGATATGGGGCTTACACCCGACATCACCAGCGAACCGAGTCCAGGACAAGCGTCCGCGAGAACGCAATCTCCCCAAGCACAGCCTTCTGCCTGGCGCGATGTGGACTACACGGTGCGGGAGGCACTGCGAACCCCAGCTTTCTATATCCTGGCCTTCTTCTCGATGGTGGGATTCATGGCGCAGGCCGGGGTCAGCCTGCACCAGACGGCGCACTACGTTGACGCGGGGGTGTCCCACGGTCAGGCCGCGCTGGTAGCCACCGCCTTCGCGCTGGGGCAGATTCCCGGCGGCATGGTCTGGTCATTGGCGGGGCGGCGGCGGCCGGTGCGGGTGATGCTGGCGATTTCGGCGGTGTGGCTGGCGGGCGGGGTGTTCGGCATCGGGTTCACCCACCTGCTGGTCTGGGGCATAGTTTTCGCGTTCCTGTTCGGCGCGGGCGTGGGCGGGCTGCACACGCTGTTGCGGCTGGCCTGGGCCGACTACTACGGGCGGGTCCACTTGGGCGCCATCCGGGGGCTGACGCTGCCGGCACAGATTGGGGGGCAAGCTATCGGGCCGGTAGTCTCCGGCTTCATGTTCGACGCCAGCGGCGGTTACTTTCTGCCGTTCGTAATCTTCGCCTCGGCGGTGGCGCTGGCGGCTCTGCTGGTGCTGGCCGCCGTGCCGCCGCCGAGACGGAGAGTTACTGATTCGGGGATTTCACCCCCACCCTGACCTTCCCCCTCAAGGGGGAGGGGATTTAGTGTCTCAAGGGAGAGGGAACTTAATCTTCCTGCGGTGGTGGGCGGAAGGTGGGGGTAGTGGAGCCGGGCGCGGACTTCCGGCTGTGGACTGCAAACAGGGGGTCGGCGGGCGGACTTTCCTGCGGGTTGGCGAAGACACCCTGGATATCCTCGAAGTTGCCAGCCATTTCCATGTAGGTTCCCACAAGGTCAACGCGGCCCCGGTCGGAGGAAGCGCGCCAGATGTACACCGCCTTGGTCGGGAACATACGGTTGGAGAAGCTGACGATGAATATCCCGCCGGGTTTGAGGATGCGGTTGACTTCGCCGAAGGTGTCTACCGGGTGAGTCAGGTACTGGACCGACACGGTAATCGCAACGGCATCGAAGGTATTATCATCGAAGGGAAGTGGCAGGTTGCGGTTGACGTCGTGGACCACCACCTCATCGAGGTCGGGGTTGTCCTCCATTTCCTCCCGGTTCAGTCCAAGCCCCACAAGGCGGCCCTTGGGGTGCCCGGCGGGCCAGTGGGAGCGCCAACTGCTCATCAGGTCAAGAACCACCGAATCAGGCGGCACCAGTTCCCGGAAAAGGCGGCCCACGGCGGCAATGGCGCTGTCGTCGATGTGAACAACCTTGCGGGGCTGAATGTAGAAGACGCGGTCGTCTTCTTCATCCATCCGCTCGAAGTGCTGGGATGAGAACTGGGTCATCGCCGCTGCCTCCTAGCGCACCGGTCAATTTGTTGAGCAACCCGTGACAGCCAAGGCGGATTTTACCACGAAGGGCAGTACGCAATTCCCGGACAAAGGGGTAGGCAAAGACGAAATTTCCGCTAAAATTCTCTTTTCATACAGTCGGGCACATCTTGGGAGGATGACTCGATTACGGGGGTGTGGTTATGGTTCAGCAGCAGGATGTACGCCAGGGACACCCGTATTTTATGTATGACGCTATCATGCGCCAACCGGAAGCGATGGAGGAGATGCTGACCAAGCACGCCACCAGTGTCCAGCCGGTGGCGGCGGAGCTGGCGAAGAAACGGCGCGTCTACCTGGTCGGCATCGGCACGTCTTGGCACGCCGGCCTGGTGGCCGGTCACTGGTTCCGCAAGTTCGCCGGGGCCGGGCCGGTCATCGAAGTGCGCCACTCCTTTGAGTTCTGCGCTTACCCGCCGCCCCTGGATGCTGACGATGGCGTAATCGTCATCAGCCACCGGGGCACCAAGACTTACTCTTTCCTCGCCCTTGAAATGGCCAAGAGCAGTGGGGCTTATACCGTCGCCATCACATCGACCGATCCCGGTCCGCGCATCGCCGTAGCCGATATCCAACTGCAAACGGTGGCGCAGGAACGCTCGGCTGCCTTTACTATAAGCTACACCGCGGGTCTAATGGTGATGGGCATGCTGTCGGCGGCCTTGGGTGGCTGGACCGACCAGAGCGGCGACGTGTCCCAACTGCGGGCGCGACTGGACGAGATTCCGGCGGCGGCGCAGCAGGTTTTGGCCCGGCAGGGCGAGGTACAACGGGCAGCACGACGGTTCCAGAGCCGCGAGCGGTTTATCTGCGCCGGGTGGGGGCCGAACACCGCGTCGGCCTACGAGGTGGCCCTGAAAATCAAGGAGACCAGCGCCTGCGACAGCGAGGGACTGCAAATCGAGCAACTGCTCCACGGGCCGTTCTGCTCCGTGGATGAGAAATGCCTGATGACGCTGGTAGCCCCACCAGGGCCGGGCTACGAGCGGGCGATGAACGTGGCGCGGGCCGCCAACGCCGTCGGCGCGCCGGTGTGGGGCCTGTTGCAGGAAGGAGACATGCTGCTCTCCGACCTTTCGACGGAACGGTTCACGCTGCCTGCGGTTCCTGAATTCTGGAGTCCGCTGGTCTATGTGCTGCCGCTGCAACTGTTCACCTATTACCTTGCGTTAGCCCGGGGCGCGCACCCCGACCTGTTCCAGCAGAACAACCCAAGGCAGGCCGCCGCCCGACAGCACTATGAACTATAGGCTCCCGCCCTTACATTCCCTCCCCCTTGAAGGGGAGGGTTAGGGTGGGGGTGAAGTCGCCCGGGCGCAAAGAATCTTGGCAAACATTAGATGGATGCACCAGGAGACGAATATGGCAACCGACAACACGCAGGAAACTCTGGCAAGCATTGCCCAGAGCCGGGGCTACACGCTGGAGATGCACGGCATCATGGCCGCCGCAGACCCGGCCTGGGTGGAGAAGTACAACGCCTTCATCGAGGCGACCTATACCGGCGAGCGCACCCTGGACCGCAAGACCAAGGAACTGCTGCAAGTGGCGGTGGAGGCCGCTCTCCGCGCCGACGTGGATCAGATAGCCGCCCACATACGCGTCGCTCTGCGGGAGGGCGCAACCCCCACCGAGATACTGGAAGCCCTGCAATGCGTCGCCATGCCCATGGGCGGCCTGGCCTTCCGCCGCGGGTTGCAGGCGTGGGCACAGGAGACAGGATTCAGCGCCCCGGAGTAAAATTCAACACAGAGCGCACAGAGAACACAGAGGTTCTCTTTGGAATTGCGGATTGGGCGCTATATCAGCGCGTCCACGCGGTGCAGTTCACCGCGTACCGGATCGACTTGGTATCCCAGCGTTTCCAAAGCGGTAACTCCCATAATTGCCGGGTCATCCTCATCGCCAAAGGCTACCGGGACGACGCCGGTGACGTCGCCATAAGTCATGGCAACGCCACCAACAGACCGGACTACGGCGCCGCCGAACTCCCGAAACCGCTGTTGCCCCACGCGCTGAATTCCCAGCCGGTCCAGAAGCCCGGCGGGAAAGACGCTGATGGTTGCTCCGGTGTCCACCATGATGCGAACCATCTCGGCCGGCTCCGGGTCAAAGGGCTTTGCCAGCCCCACATTCACGTGTACGATTCCCATGGCGTCGCCTCCGGCTACTTCAGCCAGTTGACCCGGTTGCTCAGGGTGCCGATGTCGCTGATTTCGATTTCGCAGAGGTCACCGTCAACCATGTTTTCCGTAGCGCCCTCGGTTCCCATCCAGAGAACATCGCCGGGAACCAGCGTCAGGTACTTGCTCATCTCGCTGATGTAGTGGCGGACGCCGAAGAGGGCGGTGGCTACGTCGTACTCGCCCACCACCCGGTCGTTGACGCGGATGATGACGTGGAGGTCGTCGGGGTTGAGGCCGGTGACAATCCACGGGCCCATGGGTTTGAAGGTGTCGGTGTTCTTGGCCCGCCACATGGTGCGGTCGCCGCGCTGCCAGGTACGCTCGCTGACGTCGTTGCCGATGGTGTAGCCGAAGACGTAGTCGAGGGCGTCGGTCTCGCTGACCGGGCCTGTGGAAGTCGGGCCGCACTCCTTGCCAATTACGACCACCAGCTCGCCCTCGTACTGCAACTGCTCGGTGGCGTCGGCGGGGACGATGATGTCGTGGCCGTGAGGCACCAGGGCGTTGTTGGCCCGGTAGCCCACGTCGGCCTTCTTGGGCAGGTCCGGTTCCTGCCCCCTCATGTGGGCAGCCCAGGTGACGTGTTCGGGGTAGTTGATGCCAGCGGCGTAGAAGGTGGGCGGTATGACCGGAACCTCCAACTGCACTGCGCTCAGGCTGTGAGTTGCCCCGGTCTTGGAGTGTTCGCCCTGAGCTTGCCGAATGGGGTCGCCGGAAACCTCGTGAACCGTATCCCCCTCGATAATACCGTAGGATGTCGAGCCGTTGGCGGTGTAGCGGCACCACTTCATAAAAGCGCCTCCCTGCTTTTGGGTTGGAATTGGAGTGTGTTCATCGGAGTGAATTGGAATTATATCGAATTTATCAGCCTTTGCAGGCCGACTCTGCCGAGTCCAGTCTGCTTCACGCTGAGGATGGCCCCTAAGGTTGAAGGCTGCCACGGCGTTGATATGTCAGGTACAACCGTTGAGCGTGGACGAGCTTCACCCGGAAATAGCTTGGAATAGTACACTCCATGAGTGCGTTTTCCACCCGGAAGCCACCCGTCTTTCTCAAGCAGGGCCATAAGCTCTCGCCCGGAGATGCTCATGCGGTCAACACGCTGCCAGCTATGACGAAGCCGGTATCTTGCGGCATTGAAATTGGCCCGAAGTTGACCTGATTCTCAATGAGATACTCTCGAACATCGGTAATCTTCGCCATCTCGTTCAGTTGCAGGTCTATGGCCTCTCGCAGAGCAAACTCGACTTCATCCAAGGTATCGGCTTGCATTGCGGTGCCGAGTTCCCGGCAAATACCCACCCACTGCCCTCCTTCCTCCCCAAATTCAACGGTGAGTACGCCCCAATAGTCCACGGAACCCCGCTCATCCCGATGAGTAATTTGCACGAATCCCACCTTAGACGGCTGGTATGTCATAATCGCCTCCGTCGAAGGGCGCCCGCGAGAGGTGGCCCATACAAGTGAACCCTATTCTAATTCAAGGAATTCGAATATGCGATTGGAAGGAAAGGCGGCGTTGATTACCGGCGCCAGCCGCAACATCGGCAGGGAAATCGCCCTGACCTTCGCCCGCGAAGGCGCCGACCTGGTGCTGAACACCCGGCAGAGCGCCAGGGAGCTGGACGAGGTGGCTGCCCAGTGCCGCGAGCTGGGAGCGCGAACCGTGACCGCAGTCTGCAACGTGGGCGACGCCGAGTCGGTGCGGGGCATGGTGGCCGACGGCATAGACCAACTGGGCAAGATTGACGTGCTGGTGTCCAACGTAGCCATTCGGCCCCACAAGCCCATAACCGAGGTGTCGGACGAGGAATGGCTGAACGTGATGAACACCAATCTGAACTCGGCTTTCTACCTGTGCAAGGCGGTACTGCCGGGGATGCTGGAACGGCGCAGCGGCAGTATCATCGCGCTGGGCGGCCAGTCGTCCATCACCGGGCGGCCCAACACCACCGCCGTTACTGCCGCCAAGACCGGCCTGCTGGGGCTTATCCGGGCCATCGCCGCCGAGGCCGCGCCCCACAACGTCCGGGCCAACATGGTCAACCCAGGCTCCACCGACACGTCGCGGGAACACCCGGAATGGTACCCGGAGTTTAAGGGCAGTATGACCCGCGGCTCCTCTCAACACCTGAGTGACCTGCCCATGGGCCGACAAGCGACGGTGCAGGACGTAGCCAACGCCTGCCTGTTCTTCGCCAGCGACGAGTCGGCCTACATCACCGGCGACAGCGTGAACGTGATGGGCGGGCGGTACATCGTCTGAACTGTGATAAGAGTTGCGCGGTTGAATACGGCACTTGGCGCAAAGGATTTCACCCCCACCCTGACCCTCCCCCTCAAGGGGGAGGGGATTTCATAGCCAACTGCCATCAGCGTAATCACTTAATCACGAAAGTCACAGTTCAGACCCTTCCCACGCCGCAGCAGCCGCTCCCAGCAGTCCGGAGTTGTCACCGAGGACGGAAGGCACCAAATCGAATGCCTTGTGCAGTTCGCTCATCAGGCGGTCGTGAATGCCCTGCCGGATGGTGGGCAGCAGGTTCAACTGAGTCAGGCCCTCGGATACGCCGCCGCCCAGGATTATCAGGTCGGGGTTGAACAGGTGGACCATATTGGCGAGACCGACAGCCAGTCCCTCGCAGGCGCGGGACATCACGGCGTTGGCGAAGGCGTCGCCCTGCACCGCGGCTGCGGCCACTGCACGGGACGAGATTTCCTCCGGCGCGACTGCGGCCAGGGCTGAGTCGAGGTGCTTGCCCTCAGCAAGTGCGTCACGAGCGTAGTTGGCGATGGCCGTGCCGGAGGATACAGCCTCAAGACAGCCCCGCTTGCCGCACTGGCAGAGCGGAGCGCCAACGGCGGTGTCAACGGTGGTGTGGCCTACCTCGGCGGTAAGGCCGTTGGCTCCCAGCAGCAAAGTGGCCTCCGGCAGGCCCGGGATGCGCATCACCGCCCCGCCGCCGATGCCGGTGCTTACCGTGACGTAGAACAGGCTTTTGGGGGGATGACCGGCCTGCGCCGCGTCGCGGCCCGCGCCGTAGTGGAACTCGCCCATAGCAGCCAGGTTGGCGTCGTTGCCTACCACCACGGGGAGACCGTACTGTTCCTGCCAGATTCGCTTGAGTGAGACGCCGTCCAGAGCCATCAGGTTGGGCGGCTGGTACAGGATACCGCTGTCCGGGTCCACCGGGCCAGCCACAGCAATTCCGATAGCGGATGCCCGGATGCCCTCGACAGTAAAGGCTTCATTCAACAGGCCGGCAGCCAGCGCCAAGTAGTTACCGGTAGCCCTCCCTTCCATCCCTCCCCTCTGGGGGGGTTGGAAGGGGGGGTTGGGACGGCGGGCCTGCCACAGGACTTCGCCTTGCCGGTCAATCAGTCCCATCCGGCACCATGTTCCGCCCCAGTCCACGGCCAGCATTGCGGGTATTTGCTGCTGGGCAGTCATGTATTCACCCCTTCGTCTGAGCTGTGATTTGTCTGATTAGGGGATTACTCTGATTAGGAGTTGGCTTAATCATGGTAATCCGGCAATCAAATAAATCACAGTTCAGACAAGAGAGCATCCAGAATCTGGCGCAGCAGTTCGGGATTCATCGGGCCGGTGAATTTGCGGGCGATGGAGCCGTCACGGCCAATGAAGAACTTTTCCGGGATGCCCCGCACGCCGTAGCTGATTGCGATTTTACCCTCGGCGTCAATGCCGTTGGGGTATTCGTGTCCCTGCTGTTGCAGGAACAGCTCGGCGTCGCCGGGATTGTCCCACAAATTGATGCCAACGAACTCGACGTCGCGCTCGCGGTATTCCCGGTAGACCTGGGCCAGCACCGGGGCTTCGTCGCGGCAGGGCTGGCACCATGACGCCCAGAAATCCAGCATCACCACCTTGCCTCGCAGGTCCTCGATTGCCAAGACGCCCCCGCCGGGCAGTTGAAGGTTGAAGCTGGGGGCGGCCCTCCTTTCCTGCCGAACCTCGTCAACGCTTTCGTTGACCGCGATGCCGTCCGGCGCTCCTTCGGAACTGAATGAAGCCCAGGCCAGCACGGCCAGGAAGGCAAGAGCAGGTATGCCCACACCGATGATAATCAGCGCGCGCCGTCCGATTCTTCGCGTTGGCCTTGAGCTTGTCGAAGGGCCCGGATTATGCGTCTCTTCCGCTGGATTCCTCATCGCTGTCCGCGCCATCGTTTTCCGAGTCGTAGTTTTCGTTGGCATACGCAGGTTCGCCCAGGGCGAGGGCCACCAGTTCGGTCCGTCGGTTCAGGTAGTCGGCCTCGTCCAGTTCGCCGTCCTGATAGCTTTCGTCCAGTTCGGCCAATGCAGAGACGATAGCAGAGCGTTGCGGTGAACGCCCCCACCCCCGCATCAAGTGCGGGGCAGGCTCTAACCCTCCCCCAGAGGGAGAGGGAACTGAGTGGTATCTGCGCAACAGGCCCAAGACCAGCAGGGACAGCAGGGCCGCGCCCATGGCCGACGGGATGGCCGTCAGCCAGAAGGACCCGCCGCTCAGCGCGCCTCCGATGCGAGTGAGCACCCCCGGCTGGGGCAGGCCGTCAATACGCAGCTCGACGCCCGGCCCGGCGGGAATGCCGCGCCCTTCCCAAGCGCGGTAGACCCCTTCCTGGATGCCCACCGGCGGGCGGGAATCCAACCCGGAGATTTCGATGTTTTCCCAACGGTCGGGGACGAGAATCTGAAATATGTTCGCGCCCTGCGGCAGGCTGTTGCGGTAGGCTACTTGGCCCCCTTGGTAGGGGAAGGTATAGGCGAAGTCCACGCTGTGTTGTCCCGGCGGCACCGGGGCGGCCAAGGCTAAGCCGGAGCCGACGGAAATGACCTCGCCGCCGCTGAGGTTCGACTGCACCGTCACGTTGGAGGCGTCGGGCGGGAGGGCGAAGCGCATGAAACTGAACATCCCAGGGCGGGCGGTTTCCAGGTTGGGTTTCAGCGTCCGGTCGGTGGGGTTGGTGAAGCGGACGAACTCGGTAGCGGTTGCCATCCGCTGCGGCACGTCGAACCCGGTAATCACCATCACCT
Source organism: Dehalococcoidia bacterium (assembly GCA_965204805.1). GTDB lineage: Bacteria > Chloroflexota > Dehalococcoidia > Lucifugimonadales > UBA3495 > VXOI01. The sequence continues at coordinate 4,015,070 of OZ242013.1, read as the reverse complement.
GCCGGTCAACTACCATGATTCCGGCGTCTTCCGTCGGCTCATAGACCATGATAACCTGCTCCCCGTCCAACTCATCGGGAGCGAGGGTCAGGCCGTAGAACACGCCGTCGTAATCCACGCTCAGGGTGTAAGCGCCTTCCGCCACCCGCAGGGCGTCGTCGAAGGCGAAGCTGCCGTCGGGCGCGGCCACCGTCTGGCCGGTGCCGGCGAGCGTCCCGTCCGGGCCGGTAATCAGCATCAGCACCACCATATCGGACGGGGTAGAAAATCCCTCCGTGCCGTTGACCACCCTGCCGCGTATCGAAATAGTTTCCTGTGCCGGAGGCGCTGCTAACGCCGCAGTCTGAACTGTGATTATCAGGATTAGACTGATTACCAGGATTAAGGCTACTCTCATGGGCGTAATCCCAATAAACAGACAAATCACAGTTCAGAAACTGACGCGCCGCAGTGGGGGCATACGCCGTTGGACAGCCCCAGAGCGGCAGGAATGGGCGCATCGCATTGAGGGCAGGCCCGCCATCCTTCGACAGGCTCAGGACGGGTTCCTTCGCCGGGTTCCGCAGAGCGCAGTTCGCTGCGGGCCGCTATCACTTCCTGCTCCAGCAACAGTTCCGGCGGCGCCGCGCCCTGCTCCAACTGCGACTTGATGGCCGCAGCGGCTTCCAGTCGGTATGCCTGCAACTGCTCGCGGTACTGGTCTTCGGGCAGGTTGCCCAACTGGTACTCCAGCTCCAGCGTGTCAATGGAGTCGTAAATGGAATCCAGGCCCACGTTGTCGTCGCTGGCGGGCGGCGGAGCCAAGGAAGACTGCGCCTGCCCGGAGCTAGTCGAGGAGCCTCGAAAGAAGGAATAGGAAACCATTACCAAGCTAAAGACAGCCAGAGCCAGACCGACAAGAATTGCGAAAATCGTTTCCCCGTCCATGCGTTCAGTTTAGCAGGAAGACGCTTGAACTGTGATTCGTGTGATTAGAGGATTGTTGTGATTAGGAGTTGGCTTAATCCTGTCCATCAAGCTAATCCTAAAAATCACAGTTCAGACTTTCTCCCAAGACAGGATCACGCGGTTGTTGCCGCCGCCGGACCGCGGGCTGGCGCACGCGCCGGGACGCGGGAGGGTTCGGGCCACAGCGCGATTACGGTTCCCAGAATCATCACCGGCCCGGCCACCCACATCCACCAGATTAGCGGGTTGACCAGGATGCGCAGGCCAGCGTCGCCGTTGGAAAGGTTTTCGCTGGGAACGACGTAAAAGTCCTCCACCGGCGTGGAGCGAATGGCGGCGCGGGTGGAAGCCATGTTGAAGCTGGGATAGAAAGCCCGGTTGGCGCTGATGGTGTCCAGCAACTCGCCGTCCCGGTAGACCTCCACCGACGATATGAACTCGGTGCGGTTTCCGAACACCGCCTGAGTGGTGCCTAGATACCGGATTTCGTAGTTCTCGACGGCGACAGTCTCGCCGGGAGACAGCACTACGTCCTTCTGCGTGTTGAAGAAGGCCGTGCCCACAATCCCCAGAGCCACCATGATTACGGCCAGATGCACAACGTAGCCGCCATAGCGCGGGCGGTTGGCCCAGATGAGATGCAGGAAGGCAACAACGTAGTTTTCCTGGGAATTGCGGTGCCTGGCGCGCGCGCCGCGATACCACTCCATCAGTATTCCGGCGGCAACGAAGGCCGCCAACCCGAACCCGGCCACCGCGAAGGGCTTGACTATGCCCAGTGCCAGCAATGCCACCACGGTCAGCACCGCCGCTGTAGCAGGGACGGTCAGGGCCCGGCGAACGCTGGCCCAGTTGGCCCGGCGCCAAGGCAGCATCGGCCCCACACCCATCAGGAACACCAGTCCCAGCATCAACGGCCCGTTGACCTGGTCGTAGAAGGGTCGCGCCACCGTAATCTGTTCGCCGCTGGTCAGTTCGGAGATAAGTGGGTAGACGGTGCCCCAGAGGGTGACGAAGGCGATGGCCAGCAGCAGCAGGTTGTTGACTAGGAAAGCCGCTTCCCGCGATAGCATGGAGTCCAGGTTCTGAGCGCTTTTCAGAAGTGGGTAGCGCCAGAAGAAGATGATGAACGGGACTATCAAGCCCACGGCCAGGAACATCAGGAAAATCCAGCCCAAATCCGATTCCCCAAAGGAATGCACCGAGGGAACCGAGCCGCCCCGATTCATAAACATTCCGTACAGGGCCAGAGCGAAGGCTACGTTAATCAAGGCGATGTTCCACATTCGGAACATTCCCCGCCGCTTCTGCACCATTATGGAATGAATGAAGGCGGTGAGAACCAACCAGGGCATAAAGGCCGCGTTCTCCACCGGGTCCCAGAACCAGTAGCCGCCCCAGCCGAGGATGGTGTAGGCCCACCACGAACCCAGCAGCAGCCCGCCGGCCAGCAGCGCCCAGGTGATGATGCCCCAGACGCGCCCCGGGTCCACCCATTCGTCGCCGGTCTTGCGCGCCAGCAGCCCGCCGAGGGCAAAGGCGAAGGGTACGCTGATGCCCACCAGCCCGGCCATCAGCGCGGGCGGATGGAAGAACATCCCGAAGTGAGTGAGCAACGGGTTGATGCCCTCGCCGTCCTGCGGTACAAAGGGCAGCTTGTCAAAGGGGTTGGCCATGAAGGCCATAACTGCCAGGAAGAAGGTCAGCACCAGCATCAGCACGCCGGTGGTGTAGGGCAGGGCGTCACGCACCCGTTCCGGCGCGCGCCACACCGCAACCGCCGCCATCACCGACAGCACCATGGCGATGTAGAGCAGCGAACCCTCGTTGCCGGCGTAGAAGGCAACCCACGTGAAACGGTCGGGCATTGCCAAATCGCTGTGGCGGGCCACGTAGGCAATCTCGAAATCCCGCGCTATGAAGGAAACCACCAGCGAAAGCGTGGACACGAAGAGCACAACTACGGTGGCGTACATTGCCGCCTGCGCGCTCTCCACCAACGCCGCCGAGCCGCGCAGCTTTCCGGCCACCGACCCCACGCTGGAGTATGCGGCCAGGGCCAGCGCCATCCACAAGCTGATTGCGCCGAGGTCGCCCATATTAAGCTCCCTCTCCCTCCGTGGGAGGCCCTTCGGCTCCGCTCAGGGCAGGGTTGGGGTGGGACCGGCTGCCGCGCCGAGAGGCTATGGTGCGGTCTACGATTTCGAGATATGGGGAAAGCTCAGGGTCATTCGGCGGCGGCTCTTGTACAGATAATGGGGCCGCAGGTTCGGGCGGCGACCCGCCGGAGGGCACCGCCGCAGGGCCGGAGACGGCAGAGATTGCGAGTTGCCTGCGGCCAGTCATGGCGCGAATTACCAGGAACAGGGCTCCCAAGCCGGCGGCAACGCCCACGATGGGCAGAATCCAGGCCAGCAGGTTGGCCCCGGACTTGGGGGGCGCGGCCAGGATGTCGGGGCCGTAGCGGTCTACGAAGTAGTCCAGAATTTCCTCGCGGGTTCTACCCTCGGCCAGCATCTCTCGTATTACGGCCCGCATCTGGAAGGAGATTTCCACCTGTGCCTGGTCAATGGTCTCGGCCGGGCAGACCGGGCACATAATCATGCGGTCAATGGCCTGCGCCTCCCTCTCCAGGCTCTCATCAATGGGCGGAGTCTGCGCGTAAGCGGCTGGAACGATGGCGCCAGCGAAGAAAATAGTCAGAATCAGGATTCCCACGATTTTCGGATCACAAGATGCTCCCAATCCTGAAAATCCCTTAATCCTGTGAATCCTGATTCCGACGGTTACTTGGGTAGAGAATCTATGTAGTTAGCCAACGCCCACCGCTCATCCTCGCTCAGCAGCTTACCGAAAGGCGGCATCACCGAGTTGGGGCCGAAGGGCCGCACGGTCACCTTCAGAAATCCCTCAATGGCTTCGGGCGTCAGTGTGGTCAAGTCGGGCGTAATCGCCGTTTCGTAGCCGTAGCTGTTTATCAGCAGGTTGAGCACCGGCCCGTCGCCCTTAGCGCTCGCCCCGTGGCACATCTGGCAGTTGACCTCGAACAGGTGCTCGACGGAGCCGTCGGTGGTGTTGGGCGGCGCCGGGTAGAAGGCCACAGCGCCGACTACACCCTCCAGGCGCGGCGGCTCGTGGGACTTGTAGGACTGCTGGTAGTGCTGCTCGTAGAAAATGTCCACGGGATAACTGCCGGAGGTGCAGCCCACTGCCGTCAGAGCAGAGACCAGCGCCAGTCCGGCTATCAACAGTTTCACCGGAGGAAGGCGGAAATGCCTACCAATGAGGCGGCCCCTCGATGAGTCGAGAGTTGGGATACTATTCTTGAAAAGGCTCATCATCAGGAAGCCTATCCCCGGTTTTCGCGGACAACGTCAACTGCGCCCGCCTGGGTGAAGAGGGTGGAAACCTCGGTAAGCTGCGATTCCTCGACCTGGGCCAGTACCCCGATGTAGCCCTCGGTTATCCGGGTGTCGTACAGGCCCTTCTTGAAGCTGGGCAGCCGCGACTCGAAGATGATACCTATGATGGTGAAGATTATTGCCGTGAGCATAGTGCTTTCATAGGTGACCACCGCCATGGGAGGGAGGGACAGGATGGGCTTGCCCGCCTGCACCATCGGGTAGGCCATCTGGGTCATCGAGGTGAGCAGAATGCCTATGGTCAGGCCCACCAGCGCGCCGCAAATCGGGAATATGTAGAGGCGGTGGCCCTCGTGGCGCTCCCCGAAGGCTCCCTCCGGGTAGGGCGTATCGGTCAGGAAGTCGTAGTCGGTGGGCGGCACGCCAGCCTGTTGCAAGGCGTCGCCCGCCTCCGCGGCGTAGTTGGCGTCCTCGAAGAGGCCCAGTATTGGTCGTTTAGCCATGGCTGCTTCCTTGCTTGGTTTTTGACGCAAAGGCGCAAAGACGCAAAGGGTTTATATTTTTCTGTGCGTCATTGCGTTTGATTGTCAGTCTTCGCGGTAGACGGCCGGGACAGTTACGCGGCCCACGCGGATTTCGGTGCGCAGGATTTCCGCTTCCTTGATGTCATAGAGCGGTATCAGGGGCGCCACCCTGGCGATAACCAGCATCAGCATGGACACCAGTGCGAAGGTGGCCCCGATGATGGTCCACTCCACGGCGCTGGGGGCGTAGATGGTCCACCAACTGAAGGTGAACACCTGCTTGTTTTGCAGTCCCGGCACGATGATGATGAAGCGCTCCAGCCACATCCCGATGTTTACCGAGATGCAGGCCGTGGACATAATCCACAGATTCCTGCGGAACGCTCGGGGCAACCACAGGGCCACCGGCAGGAAGTAGGTGGTGAACACGAACACCATCATCCAGATGTTCCAAGGGTTCTGCATGAACTGGAGGTCGCGCACCGCCAACTCGTCGGCCTCGCGCCCGTAGAAGCCGAAGAGTATTTCCATCACGAAGAAGTAGAACCAGCCCGTGGCCACCACTATCAGAAGACGGCCCAGGGCGTCGATGTGCTCGTGGCGGATGTAGTTCTGCCAGCCATAGATGTAGCGCAGGATGATCATCACGAAGGCTACGGCAGAGACGCCAGAGTGCACTGCGCCTACTACGAAGTAGGGGGCGAAGATGGTGGAGTGCCAGGTCTTGACCGACACCGCCATCCCGAAGTCCCAGGACACTATGGAGTGCACCGAGACGAACACCGGCAGTATCAGGGCCGAGAGCAGCACGCCGGCGATTATCTGTAACTTCCACTGGCGCGGGTTGCCACGCCAGCCCATGGCCAGGATGGTGTAGATGCGGTGGCTCATTCCGGTGGTGCGGTCGCGCAGCACCGCGAAGTCGGGTATCAGCGCCACCAGCACGAAGAGAATGCTGCTGGTCAGGTAGGTGTAGACCGCGCTGGGGTCCCAGACCAGGGGCGAGCGCACGTTGGGCCAGATGCCCCGGGCGTAGTCGTAGGGCATGAAGGGGATGGTGTAAATCCAATAGATGGTGCGCCAAGGCCGCCCGGTGTGAATCAGGGGCATCATCATGGCCGTCATCAGCGAGAAGACGGTCAGAATCTCGGCGGCGCGGGTGGCGGGCCGCCGCCACTCGGCCTTGCTGAGGCGCAGAATGGCCGAGAGCATCACCCCGGCGTGGCTGATGCCAATCCAGAACACGAAGTTGGTGATGAAGAAGCCCCACATCACCGGGCGGTTCAGGCCGGTCACGCCGAAACCCTTGTTCACCAGCAGCCCGGCCGCGCTGAACCCGCCCAGCACTATTAGGCCCAAAATGATTACCGAAATCGGAAACCATTTCGGCGAGCGCAGGATGGAGACCAGCAACTCCCGATTTATCTGCCGGTAGGGTATCGGTGTCCTGCCTTCTTGCATCTTTGTTACAGACGCAATGGCGCCCCGCATTTGTACGGGAGACGGCAATGGCGCAATGAATTTTTCTTTGCGTCTTTGCGTCTTTGCGTCTTTGCGTTTCTTCTCCTTGCTGAGTTATTCGGGTTTGGCCAGCACCAGGTATTCGCCCCGGATGAAGCGGGACATTCGCTGGTAGAGGGCGCCTTCCTTGACCTCCCATACCGACAATAGGGGGAGGACCCTGGTGGCGGCCAGGTAGATGAAGGCCGCCGCGCCGATGCCGCCGATGACCATGAAGATGTCCCAGACGTCGGGGTAGACCGGCGGCGGCACGTTGACCAGGAAGGGCTGGTAGATGTTGCCCGAGTTGGCCCCGCCCACGAAGATGCGGACGCTGAACATCAGCGCGCCCGCCAAGGCCGACAGGCCGGCCAGGGGCGGCCCCCAGGCGCTGCGCCGCACCGGGTTCCAGAGCAGCAGCAGGAAGGGTATCACGAAGCTGAGAATCACGTTGGCGGTAAACACGCCGCCGTAGGAATTGCCCATCAGGTAGCGAATGACGTTCTCTTCCACCAGCAGGCGGCCGTACCAGTAAGTGATGACGAAGGAGAACAGGTGATAAGCCCACAGTAGGGTCAGCCCGAGCTGCACCTTGCTGGCCGCCCAGAACACCGACTTGCCGTAATACTCGCCGTAGCCGCCCCAGCGCCGCATGACGTACAGGATAATCAGGCAGAGGCTTAGGGCGCACTGGAAGCCCGTGAGGGTGTAGAACACCGGGAAGATGGCGTCCTTGTAACCTGGAATCATGCTCTGGGCGTAATCGGAGCTGATGACGAACTGCACGAAAACCAAGGTCATGAAGTAGAAGGCGCCCAGCATGGCGAGACCCGCCTTCTGCGCGTTCCACTGCCGCTTGGTGCCGTACCAGTGCCCCGCCAGGGTGCGGTAGAGCCAGCCCCGGAAACCCGTGGCGGTCAGGCGGCGCTCGGCCATGTCGGGAACCGCCGACAGCCAGAGGATGAGCATGGAGGTTACGGCCAGGCCCGCGACGCCGGCCAGGTCCCAGGCGTGAGGGGCGCCGATGGGCCCCTCGAACCAGATGGTGCGGCGGATTTCCAGGTCGTGGCCTTGGATTGGGCCGGGGTTCAGGATGGGGGGCAGGATCAGCATCATGGGTATGAAGGCGATGATGTTGAAGATGCCCACCACGGCGAACAGCTCCGAGACGCGGGAGAGGGGGCGGCGCCAGTGGCTCTTGGTGAAGCGGAAGGCCACGGCGGCCACGGGCGCGCCGCTGGTGATCATAAAGATGAAGGAGAAGGTGGCCATGTAGTAGCCCCACGGCGCCCGGTCGTCGAAGCCGTCCGCTGCAGCGCGGGCAATGAAACCCACCACGCCCAGCACCAGCAGAACGAAGGCGCCCAACAAGGCCAGTGTGAACGCCCGGGGCATGGAGGAAACCCTCTCCGCCATGTCGCGGGTCATCACCCGGGGATTGGGGAAGACCCACATCCCTGGGTAGTGGCCGCCGGAAACGCCTCCGTGCCCTTCACCGTGGGCTTGGCCGTGGTGGATATGTTCGCTTTCGCTGGCTGCCATTCGTTCAGTGTCCAGTGGTTAGTGATTAGTGGGCAGTGGAGAGTGACTAGCCACTAGCCACAGTCCACTAGCCACTTTAGTGGGCCGCTCCGCCGCCGATGGGGTACTTGTCCACTTTCTTAAGATAGATGACGTTGGGTTTGGTGGCCATCTCTTCCAGGAGACGGTAGACGCGGGTCTTGGACTCGTCGATGTATTCGCCGTGGTGGGCCTTGTCGTATTGCTCGTTGGCCTTCTCGAAGTACTCATAGACCGGGCCGGTGGGGTCGGTCTGTTCCCCGAACTTCAGTGCGTTGGTCGGGCAGGCCTGGGCGCAGGCGGGAAGGAAGTTGCCTTCCTTCATGCGTTGGTAGTTCAGATAGCGGTCGCTGGCGGGAATGCTCTCGCCGGTCATCGGCTCCACGCCGCGCCGCTCCACGGTGATTTCGCCGCGCCGGATGCGCTGGACGCAGAAGGAGCAACGCTCCATGATGCCGCGGGAGCGGATGGTGACGTCGGGGTTGAGCTGGTTGCGCAGGCGCTCCGGCCACTTGGGTTCCCACCAGTTGAAGAAGCGCACCTGGTAGGGACAGTTGTTGGCGCAGTAGCGAGTCCCAACGCAACGGTTGTAAACTTGGACGTTCATGCCTTCGTCGTTGTGATAGGTAGCGTACACCGGGCAGACCGGCTCACAGGGCGCGTTCTCGCAGTGCTGGCACATTATGGGAATGAAGCGGGCCTTGACGTTGGGGAACTCGCCTTCCCAGTAGCGCTCGATGCGAATCCACTCGTAGGCGCGGGCCTGCTGGAAGGATTCCTTGTCGTTGATGGGCAGGTTGTTCTCGGCCTGGCAGGCGACGACACAGGCCTGGCAGCCGGTGCAGCGGTCCAGGTCAACAACCATTCCCCACTTGTGGTCAATTCGCTTCGTTACCATTTATGCGCCTGTTCTTGTTTCTTTATCGGATCTTATGCGGGGGTCTCACCCCCACCCTAACCCTCCCCCTCAGGGGGGAGGGAATTTTAGCTCAGTAGTTCCCCGGAGCAATGGTCTTGATGATTTCTTCGGCGGCGCTCAGGCCGACTTCCACGGCCCGCGTGGTGCCTTCCATCTTGGAGAGCATGGCGCTCTCCCCGGTGGGGGAGATGCGGACGCGGGTGCCGGCCCAAGCCAGCGAACCCGGACCGGCCACGCGGGTGGGTTCCAGGATGTCGTTCACGTTGGAGCTTTCGGGGCCGGGGCGGCCATCGCCCCAGGACAGGTGGGTGGCCCAGTCGGAGCCGTGGCGGCGTCCGCCGCCGAAGGGTATGCCCACCACTTCCGGCGGAGTCGCCGGCGTCAGGAAGGCCACGGCCCGGATGGAGCCCTGCGAGGACTCGACGCGGACCACGTCGCCCTGCCGGATTCCGAAGCGGCGGGCGGTGACATCGTTCATTTCAATCCAGGTCTGCCAGGTTATGGACGTGACCGGGTCAGGCGCAGCCTGCAGCCAGGGCAGATGGGCCAGTTCCCCGTCCTGGATCGAGTTGTGGGAGAAGGGAGCCAGATACACTGTATCACCCCCGCCAAAACCTGCGAAGGCGGGCTGGGACGCGCTCAGCGCGATCTCCCGCAGCAGCCCGTCGCGGGGGCGCGGGACGCTGGGACCGGTGGCCGACTCGTCCCACCAGCCGCCACGGCGCAGCAGGGCCGTCCAGAACTCATCGGCGGAGGCGGCCGTGCCTTCTTTCAATGACGGGGAGCCGCGATTCTCCTCGAAAAGGGCGGCGGCGGATTCCTTGAGCATTGCTTGGTAACTGGCCCAAGGGAGTTGGTCGCCCAAGCCCAGGCCGTCGGCGGCGGAGAGCAGGACGTCGGGGAAGCTGCGGGGGTCCAGATCCCACAACGGGTTTACCACCGGCTGCTGGAAGCCCACGGTCTGGTAGCCGGGGGCCGGGTCGGGAATGTCGTCGCCCCAGTCCTCCAGGTAAACCCGGTCGGGCAGCACCAGGTCGGCCAGGGCGCTGGTGTCGTCGATGAAGGGCGAGAAGCTGACTATGTACAGGTCCTGGGCGCTCTCGATGGCGTCGCGCAGGCGCAGGGAGCCTGGCAGGCCATGTACCGGGTCCACGTTGTGCAGCAGGAGCATACGGATGTCGCCGGCGCGAATCCTTTCGGCCAGCCGCTCGAAGTCGTCAATGCTGGAGGCGGAGGCTGTGGACGGCACCCCCCCTGAGCTTGCCGAACCGGGCCACGGGCCTTCAGGGTTCAGGGTGACACCGCCTTTGGCCCCGACGGAGCCGGCCAGCCAGTTGAGGACGGCGGCGGCCTGGACGTTGAACAGGCCGTTGCTGTGGGCCCCGGCGGAGCCGCCGGCGATGGCGATTGAGGGGCCGTGGGTGGCGAAGTCGCGGGCCAGCTTGCGGATGAACTCGGCCGGGTCGCCGCCGGCGATTTCGGGGGTGATGCCGACGAGGGGCGCCGCCACCTCGGGGCGGAAGGCGTCGAGTATCTGCCGTCCGGCGTCACCGCCCAGCAGCGTGTCCACGTCAACGCCGGAGGCTTGGAGGTTCTCGGTGACGATGACCTGGGCGATGCTGAGGGCCAGGTAGCCCTCCCAGCCAGGCCGTATCGGGATCCACTTGTCGGCGTTGGCCGCGGTCATCGAGAAGCGGGAATCCACATGGTACAGGGTGCCGCGGTCGCGTCCGCCGGCGTTGGAGCGGCCCTCGCCCTGTCGGAATTCCCCGTAGCCCCGGTTCCAGCGGGTAGGGGAAATCCAGGTGGAGAGCCAGTCGGCCCCGAAGGACAGAATGAAGTTGGCGTTCTCCAGGTCGAAATCGGGAAGAACGTCCTGCTGATATACGTTCTTGACGGCGGCGCGGTAGACGTTGTTGTCCACTGGCTCGAATCTCAGGTGCTCGATGCCTGCGGCTTGGGCGAAGCGCTCCGTCAGCATTCCCAGGTGGCCGCGCATGGGCTTGGTGACCATGGCGGCGTAGGCCCCTCTGTCGTTCAACTGCCGGACCAGCGTGTCCATCCCCTCGGGTTCCCAGGAGATGGGGTCGAACTGCCCGGAGCCGCGGTTGCCGCCGCGCTTCATGGGGCCGGCGATTCGGTCGGGGTGGTAAAGGGCCTGGACGCCGGCCTCGCAACGGGCATGGGACTTGCCCTGGTTGGTGGGGTAGAAGGGGTTACCCTGAACCTTCTTGGCCCGGCCTTCCATGACCCGCACCAGGATACCCTCGCACGACGGGCAGTTGCGGCAGAGGCTGGTGTACCAGTTGTCCTTGCCTCGCACCAGGTCTTCGGGCAGGCTGACGGGGGACTGGATGCTGAGCTCGCCCTCGCGGATGCCGAAGCCCTCGCAGGCCACGGCGCCGAGAGCGCCCAGACCGGCCCATGCCAGGAAATGTCGTCTGGTTAGTTTCATTTATTTACGCAAAGGCGCAAAGACGCGATGGGATTTGGCTATTTATGGCAGATGGTGCAGTCGGTGGGTACATTGTTGTCGCGGTGGCAGTCTAGGCAGGTTCCCATTTTGAGGGACTGGCCGTCCTTGGGTTGGACTTCTTCCATGCTGCCCACGTCTCCGTGGCAGATGGAGCAGGTTTCGGCGATGCTGTATGGGCGGTTAATTTCGTTGCCGTTGATGTCGTAGCGCTGGCCGCTGATCCCCTCGGCGTCTGTCGGGCTGGTGAAGTAGCGGATATGGGCTTCGTGGACGAAGCGCACATGGTCGGGGAGGCGGTGTACCCGTTCCCAGTCTATCGGTTCCTCATCGTCGAAGTATTGCTGCACCTTGGCGATTTCGGTCTGGGCCTCTCCGTCTCTGCCGGTGACTTCCTGGTGGCAGAAGAGACACTGCTCCACCGCCGGGACGGTGGCGGCGTCGCCCTTTGTGACATTGCGATGGCAGAATTCGCACTGGATATTGTTGTCCACCACGTGAACCGTGTGCGGGAAGGCGATGGGCTGCGCCGAAGCGTTGCCCAGTCCAAACGGCGGGTTGGAGAACCAGGAAATGAACAACACCACAAGGACGAAACCTATGATGACGGTGAAAATTCCTCCGGCCACCATGAGCGGAATCATTTTGCTTGAGGGTCTCATGCTTGTCGGGAACCGTTCATATCTAGGTGCTTGTGTTGGATTGCCGCTTTCGCGTTAATAACGTTTAGATTTAGGAATGCCGGAAGGCTAAATCAGGAGCCGGTCCCAGAAATTCCTGACGTCAAGGGTCTGATTGATGCCCAGAATGAGGAGGATGATGGCTGCCACGGCGACCAGAAGGGCAAAAGCGGTCAGGGGAATCTTCAGCCTGGATGCGGAGGAGGGAAGGTGTCCAGTGGCTACCGCAGACGGGATGAACGCATGGGCGACCAGCATAGTAACGGCAAAAGTGACTATCAGCGGAAAATAAATCCAGAACCACTGAAGGAACAGGTGGATGTTATGCCAGTCTACGCTGGTTAGAGCTTTGGGGTCGTCCATCGGGAGGCCCTGTTCTCCTGAGCTTGCCCTGAGCTTATCGAAGCGAGCGGGATTTGCGCCTGAATTCCCGTCGCCTTACGAAAATAGCGGCCCGAATCAGCAACGGGCCATAAAGCGAGTGAAAATTATCACACAGTCAATAGGGTGTCAAGGGATTCAGCTACGCCTGTCCTGAGTTTATCGAGGGGCCTTGGCTGAGATTTCCGGTGGACATGGCGGGTGGGTTAAGCTTGGTGGATTCTTTGCGTCTCTGCGTCCAAAATGGAAGGGACAAATCCTGGCCCGCGCGAGCGGGGCGGTCCCTGCGGCCTGAGCAGAGACAAATGAAGGGGAGCGATATGCCGGCCAGAAACGGGCAGCAGTACATCGAGAGGTTGAGGGAGAGGCCGCCGTCTCTTTATATGCGGGGCGAGAAGGTTGAGGACGCCACTACTCACCCCGGGCTGAGCGGCGGCGTGAAGACCATATCGCGGCTGCTGGACATCCAACACGATCCGAAGGCCGGGGCTGAGATGACCTACGCCTCGCCCAGCAGCGGGGAACAGGTGGGGCTGTCGTTCATCACGCCCCGGAGCGCGGCGGACCTGGCCGCGCGGCACAAGATGATGCGGCGGTGGGCTCAGGTGTCGTGCGGGATGATGGGGCGGACGCCCGACTTCCTGAACGTGAGCCTGATGGCCATGGCCGCTGCCGGGGACTACTTCGCCGAGGACCGGCCGGAGTTCAAGCGGAACATCCAGAACTACTACGAGAAGGTGCGCGAGGAAGACCTGGTGCTGACCCATACGCTGGTGAACCTCCAGCGCAACCGGGCGCCTGACCCTTCGACAGGCTCAGGGCCAGCGGGGGTGCTGAACGACAACACCGACATCGCGCTGTCGGTGGTCAAGGAGACCGACGCCGGCATAATAGTCCACGGTGCCCGGCTGTTGGCGACCCTGCCCATCGCCGACGAAATCGCGGTATACCCGGCCCGCTCCCACCGGCTTCCTACAGGAGCTCCGGGCCGCGGCCCAAGCGGCCTGAGCGGAACAACAGCCTTCGCCTTTGCTTTGCCATGCGACGCGCCGGGGTTGAGGTTCCTGTGCCGGGAGAGCTTTGACCTGGGCCGTTCGCAGTTTGACCACCCCTTGGCCTCGCGGTTTGAGGAGATGGACGCGCTGGCCTTCTTCGACAACGTGTTCGTTCCCTGGGAGCGGGTGTTCCTGCTGGGCGACCCAGAGCGTTGCAATAATATGTCGCGATACACCCACCAGTACCTGCATTCAGGGCACCAGGTGGTGACCAAGAACGCGGTCAAGGTGGAGTTCGTGCTGGGGTTGGCCAACCTGATGCAGCAAACTCTGGGGTCGAACCAGCAGCCCCAGATGCTCCAGATGACCGCTGAAATCATCGAGAACCTGGAGACTACCAAGGCCCTGCTGCGGGCCGCCGAGGCCGACGCCGACTTCGACGAATGGGGGGTGATGTGCCCGGCGGAAATGCCGCTGATGATTGCGCGGCATCTGTTCATCAGGATGTACCCGCGCATGGGCGAGATACTGCAACTGATGGGTTCCAGCAGCCTGATGGCCCTGCCCACGGAGGCGGACCTGAAGGGGCCGCTGGCCGAGGAACTGGCAAACTACCTGGACACCGACACGGCCACAGCGGAGGACCGGGTGCGGCTGTTCCGACTGGCGTGGGACACCTGCTGCAGCGCCTTCGGCTCCCGGCAAATCCTCTACGAGCGCTTCTTTCAGGGCGACGCCTACCGCAACGTGGTGCTGCTCAACAGCCTGTACGACAAGGAGCCTGCGACGGAGTTCGTGCGGGAGTTTCTGGTGGGGGAGTGAGGGGGCGGGACAGAGAGAATCGCAGGGGCGCACGGTTGTGCGCCCCTGCCGTTTTTCGTGAGGTCACCTTCGTGAGGTCACCATGGAGAATCAGTCATCCCCGCCGGCGGCGGGAGCGGGGGCCGCGGTGGGGCGTCCTTCGACAGGCTCAGGATGAGCGGGAACAGTGGTCGGGGCGGGTCTCAGGCGGGCCTCATCGGGCAGTTCGCTCTCCCAGTCGGGTATCAGGACTTGGGAGTTGTTGTCCAGCAGGGCAATTACCACCACGCCGCCCAGGCTGTAGGCCATGGACAGGCCCAGAACGGCCATGTAGGAGCCGGTGGTGTACATTATCAGCCCGGCCAGGGCGGTGGCGATGAAGTGGCCCATCAGGGCGCCGGTGGTCTGCCAGCCGTAGACCGTGCCCATTGGCCCGTCGCCGAAATACTGGCGGTTGATGATGAGATAACCTGTCCACTCGCCTCCGAACCCTACGCCGAAGCTGACGGCGAATAGATAGAAGACCCACGGCTCCGCCGGGCCGAGCATTATGATGGGGACGGTAAGGCCCTGGATGGCCAAACTGATGGCCATCATTCGGCGGGTGCCGTATATCTCCGCCAAGACCGGCGTGCCGAAGCGGCTGACAATGCTCACCAGCGAAATGATGGTCAGGATTATGCCCGCGACGGCCAGGGCATTGGGTCCGGTGAACACTTCCGAGTCAATGGCGTACTTGACCACGTAAATCAGGATAATGCCGTGGCCGGCGCAGCCCAGGCCATGTATCAGGGGCAGGTTCCAGAAGGGACGGGTGCGGCGGATGTTCTTGTTGAACACCGCTATCCGCAGGCGTTCCATCCCCTTTTCCAGCCGAGCCGGAATGGGGTCGCCGGGTCGGGCGCCGTAGGGTTCAATGCCGATGTCAGCAGGGCGGTTGCGCATCAGGGGCACCAGCGCCAGCATGGCGCCACCTCCGACGAGACCGATGACCAGGAAGTTGCCCTGCCAGCCAAGATTTTCAATCAGGAATCCGGCGATAGGGGCGAAAATACCTGTGCCAATGCCCCCGGCGGCCCACAGGATGCCGATACCCAGACCCAGGCGGCGGCGGAACCAGCCGCTTACCGAGGCCATCAGCGGCACCATGCCCAGGGACTGCGTTAGGGAAAGAAGCACGCCGAAGAAGAGGAAGAACTGCCAGACTTCCGCGACCTGGCTCAAGAGCAGCATACTGATAAGGTACAGAATGGCCGCCGCCAGCAGCATGATCCGGGCGCCGAAACGGTCACCCATCCAGCCGGTGATGGGAGCGTAGAGGGCGCCGAATCCGTAATAGGCCGCAATGCCGAGGGTGACCAGGCTCTCGTTCCAGCCGAAGGGACCGCTCTCGTCGGTCAGCGGAGGCAGCATGATACCGGCGGCCATGCTGATGGAGCTGGCGAAAATCTGAACCGTGGCCAGGATGGCGATGATTATCCAGCTATAGTGGAAGGGGAGCCGAGCCGCCAAACCCCGTGCTTCGGGTGGAGCGACCGGGGTATCGGCGGGGGTGCGCCTGCGCAACATATCGACTCTACCTTTGATGAATGGACCGCGCTCTTATCTGAGAATACAATGATAGCACTAAAACCTCTCCGATTAAACGCAAAGGGCCGGCACTTGTACAGGAGCGGGGATTACCTATCCTCCTGAGCTTCCCGCGCTTGTACAGGAGATAGGAGCGCCCCGCGATAGCAAGAGTTCACCCCCACCCTAACCTGGCCTGACCCTGAGCAGGGGCGAAGGGCCTCCCCCTCAGGGGGAGGGGATTTTGTCAGGGCATAATGTTCATCTGCCGCACTATGGACTCTCCGAGAGCGGCGTCGCCTTCGATTGACACCCTGCCGGACTTCAAGACTTCGTCGGGGTCCCACCGGCCGCAGCCGAGGCATCCGAAGGTCTCGTCGTCCAGGCTGATGCGGACTGTCGGCGCGTCCGGGGCCTGTTCCAGCTCCCGGCCCCTGCCGCCCTCAACGCCGATGGATATAAGGCGTCCGGCAGTGCCGGAGATGTCCATGACCACCGTTGCTCCGTCGGGGGCCTGGGCGCGGCGGGCGGCGACGAAGGGCATGGCGCGGATGATGCGGTTCAGGGCGTGGGCCGCCGCCGGGCTGTCGTAGTGGCCGGGACGGTTGACGGCGCGCCGGATGTCCTGCTCGTGAACCCAGGCGTCCATGATGCGGATGCTTATGAATTCGGACATGGGAGCCGGGCCTACGGGGGTCTGCATCTCGGCGGCGAAGTCGTCGTCGGACCGGCTGCGCAGGAACTCGACGCGGCGGGCGGTTTTGGCCCGGAAGTCGGATAGCACCTGCGCTCCGGCCCAGGGACGGCGGAAGTCCACCACGATCTCGTTGCGCCGTCCCTGCTCGCTGCGGGTGTGGGCCAGGGCTTCCTCGCCGGGGGTATGGTCGGGGTCGGGGTCGCCCAGGATGCCGGTCTCGGAACCGGCCAGGTGGGATACCTGGTCCTGCACCGACCAGCCGGGGCAGTCGGTGGGCGTTTTCCAATCCGCTTGGGTGAGGCCGTCACAGAGTTGGCCGATGGAACGCCAGACGTGCTCCATCATGTCGACGAGTTGCTGATTTGCTTCGTTCATTGTGAGTCCCCGTTATTGTCTGAACTGTGATTTGTTTGATTATGGGATTGCCATGATTGAGATTCCGTAATCATGTCAATCACAAAAATCACAGTTCAGACAGATTAGCCCTCTTCCTGACGCCGCCGGTTTTCCCGGCTGGTTATGGAATGAATTACCTCCTCCACGGCCATGCGTCCCACCGGGCCGGAGGCGTACATTGAACCCAGCACCACGCCGCCGCGTCCCAGCAGGAACTCGGCGGGTTGCACGAAGCCTCCTCTGTCGTCGGACCACCAGGCGCCGATGGTGTCTGCATCTGCCCTGGTCGCGCCGTAGGCCACGGGGAACGAGAGGCCGCGGCCCTTCACCTCAGTCGCCTGCTCCTCGTTGTCGGTGCTGACGGCAATGACGGTGACATCCAGCGCGTCCAGCTCCGCCTTTGCTGCCTCGTAGGCGGCCAACTGCCGCTGGCAGTAGGGTCACCAGTGGCCGCGGTAGAACAGCAGGGCGGTGTAGCGGCTGGGAGCGCCGCCGGGAAGGGTCAGCTTGCTGCCTCCTGAGCCAGAGCCGAAGGGCAGCAGTTTCAACTCCAGTTGGGGGAAGCGGCCCCCCTGCTGCAACATTTCGCCCATGATTGCCCTCCTTCGTGGATTTCAGCGTGGTTATCGGGTTAGGAGCTTGATCCTGAGCTTGCCGAAGGGGACGAGCTTCTTTATCACACTGCCTGGTAAGCGCTGTTTTTGCCCTTCGCCACCTTGCGCAGTCGCTTCTGACCCTCCAGTGAGCGGACGGCCTGCTGCACCCTGGGCGTGCCGTAGCGGCGGAACTGTCCCACGATCCTGCCCATTGGCTTTGCCTGTTCGCAGTAGTCCCAGACCAGCTCCGACAGCACGGCGCCGGTTCCAGGAAGCGGATACCTGGGAGTCACCAGCGTGTATCCGGGATTGACGCCGACCTTCTCGCCAGGTGTGAACTCCATCCGCGATTCGTGCTTCTCGAAGAACTTGCGGAAGCGGGTGCGCAGCACGCCGCCGTTGCCGGTGGAGCCGTAGCCGTGGACGACGCGCAGGATGCGACAGGTGTGGCCGCTTCCTGAGCCAGCCGAAGGATGGACAGCCCGGTTGTAGGCTTCCACGAATTCCTCCAGCGCTTCAGGCCAGGTCTTGCCGTGCAGGTCAAGGTCACGGGTGTCCAAGTTTCCCCCGACGCAAGTCAGTTACGGATTCCAGCATAGGCGCGCCCGCCCGCGCGGTCAACCGTGTAGAATGCCGGGCAGCCAGACCGAAGCCCTGAGCTGGCCGAAGGGTGAAGAGGAGTTCGTCATGAAGCGGCTTACCAGCAACGTATGGGTGGAAACCGAGGTTCGGGGGTGCAACTTCGGCTTCGTCTCCACTTCCGAGGGCATCGTATTGATCGACACGCCGCACAAGCCCAGCACGGCGAGGTGGCTGAAGGCGGAGATCGAGAAGCGCAGCCCTTCGGCTGGCTCAGGGCGGCCAGCCGAAGGGCTGCGCTACATCATCAACACCGAACCTCACGGCGACCACTGGACCGGCAACGCTTTCTTCGACGCGCCGGTCATTGCCCATGAGGGAGTCCGTACCCGCATCCTGAACACCGATATTGCAGAGCACGTCGCCCGGGTCGGCACCTTCGGCCCGGAGGAACCGGCGCTGTTGGAGGGATACAGGGCCAACCCGCCAATCATCACCTTCCAGGACGGGATGACGCTGCGAGTGGGGGACCACACCTTCGAGATGATCCATATGCCGGGGCATACCCTGTACCAGGCGGCGGTAATCATCAAGGAGGAGGGCGTAGTGTTCACCAGCGACAACATCTTCCATGGGGTGCAGACCTGGTTGCACGAATGCAATCCCGACCTGTGGCTGACTGCTCTCGAAGATCTGCGGAAGCTGGACGAGGACATATTCGTCCCCGGCCATGGCGCGCTGTGCGGCAAGGAGTACCTGGACGAGCAGGGCCAATTCATCATGGAGTGGAAAGACTACGTGCAGGACGCCGTCGACCGGGGCCTGACCCGCGACGAGGCGGTGACCACCCTGACCGCCATGACGGAGCGCTACCCGATGGACGTGGAGCAGGAGGGCATGGCGCCGATGGTGATGCGGATAAGCGCCGGCAACCTGTACGACTACCTCACCGGCGACTGGCCCCCGCCAGGCATGGGCAGCGTGGCGACCCGGCTGCCGGAGGACGAGCGGCAGGGAGTGCCGAGCAATCGCTGAAACAATGAAACCGCCGCCCTGATGTCATTGGGGCGGCGGCTTTGCTTTGGTCCTGAGCTTGCCCCGAGCTTGCCGAAGGGGCGACGGGCCATTAGTTGCGCTGCAAGAGGCGGTGGATGATAGCCCCGACGACGCAGCCGGGCATCACGAGGAAGGCGATGAAGCTGATGACCTCAGAGATGCCGCTCTCGGATTCCTGGACCCAATCGTTTCGCTTCAACCAGTCCATCATTGTGGAGGAGTCCTCTCTTTGAAGACTCGCCTTGCGGGAGGCAACCGACCCTGCCAACTTGACCCCACGGCGACCGTTGCTAAAATTCAATCGGCCTTACCGGGCTGTGGGCGTCCCCGCTTCGGCGGTGCGCCTGGACACGTCGGCCCTGCTGGATGAGCCCAGCAGGGCTGACGCATATCAGCGGGCAAGTTAGCGGGCGGAGAGGTGCAGAGAATGACGCACAGAAAAGCGCGATAGCCTCATGGGGTTCTCTCTTTGCCAGATTTCAGGGCTGGGACTACTGCCACTGAGACCACAACCCTAAAACTCTGGACAAAGAGATCGCTAGCCCCGATCAGCTTCGCGCTTCAGGTTCGCAGTATCGCCATGTGGGTTCGCGGGTAAGGATACCACCTCCTGTCAAATGGCGCGAGTGAGCAACCGCATTCGGAAAGATTGCCCCCTGCACCAGCCTGAGCTTGCCGAAGGGGGTCAGTGGCTTCCGTTGGCGCTGGATGCGAACCGCTGCTGCATCAGGTCTATGGCGGCTGCACTCTGTTGGCGGAAAAGTGGACATCCTCCGGCTCGAGGTCGTTTTCGTAAAAATGCTGGTGCAGGCTGCGGGCCGAGTTTAGCCCGTGGCGCAGAACTTCCCCGGCATCGGGAGCATCTTGGGCGGCCAGCGTCGCCAGGCGGCTGGCGACGCTGATGATGGTGCCATGAAAGGAAAACTTCATCCCGTAGTCGGCGGCGATGGACTTTATCGATTCCGCGAAAGCTCCCCACGACTTCTCGGCAGCTTGGCGGTAGTCTCCGGCAGCCAGGTATTGGCGTCCATGCTGCCGGCAATTGTCCATTATGCTGCGATAGGTTCTTGCCAAGGCCGGGGCATCGCCCGGCGCGATTTCGGAATCGCTGGGCATACGGAAAGATGCGCGGATGGCGGCTGCAACTCCTGAGCGGGAGCCGAAGGGCACGCCGTTGTTGTGGTTCTCTGTCGTCATTATGGCTTCTCCGGGGACGCCCTCACCCTAACCCTCTCCCAGAGGGACAGGGGATTTCGAGACTACCCCTCCCGCTGCGCCTCGTATTCCCGCAGGGCCGGGATGACCTCCTGGGTCATGAGGTCTATGTTGCGGACGGCGACTTCGTGGGACATGGGGCCCTCGCGGCCCCAGAAGATGATGTAGCCGGGGTCTATGATGTCTATGAGGTGCTTCATCTTCTTTATTACCGTGTCGGGGTTGCCGGTGACAATCTGGAAGGTTTCCTGGGCATCGTCGTAGGGCAGCACCGGGCCGCCGGGAACCACCGTCTGGACCGCTCGGCGGGCCTGCTCGCGGGCGCCGGTGGCGGCGGCGCGGGTCAGGTAGCCCGGCGGAGCGAGCCAGTGGGGAGGGGTCACGCCGAAGGACGTGCCTAGCTGCCAGTAGAAGTTTTTGCCTTCCTCATACGCCTTTTCGTCGGAGTCGGCCACGGCCACCCGCACGGCGTAGCCGCGATTCTGCGGCCCAGGCGTCCAGCCGTCGGCTTCGGCGGTGTTCTGGTATAGCTGGTAGATGTCGGACAGCAGTTGCAGCGGCGGGGCCAATGCGACGTAGGGGTACTGGTGCTGGGCGGCCCAGATCACGGACTCCGGCGAGGCCACGCCGGGTATCCAGATGGGCGGATGCGGCTTCTGGAGCGGCATGACCCACGGGTTGACCACCCGGTAGTGATAGTGCTTCCCCTCGTAGCGGAAGGGGCCGGGCTTCGTCCACGCATCCACGATGACGTTGTGGGCTTCATCGAAGCGCTCGCGGTTGTAGAGCGGGTTGGTGTTGGTGGCCATGCTCTCCTGGCCAATGCCGCGCACGAAGCCGCAGACCACGCGCCCGCCGGATAGGATGTCGATCATTGCGATTTCCTCGGCGACGCGCAGGGGGTTGTCGTGGATGGGCAGCACGTTGCCGAGGAACACAATCTTGCCCCGCTTGGTGCGGGAGGCAAGGACGGAGCCGATGACGTTGACCGAGGGCATCATGCACAGCGGGTTGTTGTGATGCTCGTTGATCATCACGCCGTCGAAGCCGGCCTCGGTGCAGTATTGCAGCTCGTCGAAGTACATCCCGTAGAGTTCCTGGGCCTTCTCGGGGCTGAAGTGCTCGTTGGGGAACATCAGGTTGTTGTAGCCCATCTCCTTGGCTTCGTCCTGCGGATAGGCGGTGTAGCCCATTTCGGTGAAGAAGAAAAATTCGCGCTCCATCTTGCGCCCCCGTTTTCGCCTTGAGAAGGCTGTTTCGCTCTTTACTGAGTGATTGCCAGTATGGAATCAGGCTGGCGGGGTGTCAATTGGCGGTTCGTCACCGAACCCCTGAGCATCAGGTGGAGGAGCAACGGCTTCGGCGGCGGCCTGCTGCTGACGGGCCGCTTGACCCGATACTCTCGACGGGTGTTTACATTATTTTACAACTCTGCTGTTCATAAAGGTCTATGCTGACACGGCGGCAACAAATCCAACCGCTTATCATCATCGTATGTTAAGACAGAGTGGCCACTCTGAAATACTGCGGGCAGACGGGCGAGTTCGCCGACGGCGGTTTTGCCTTCCCCGCAAATCCGAGGACGAGTAACCAGCGCAACGCGATCCCACGCCGGTAATACCCGGTGTCTGGTGAACGCGCCTTCCGGCAGGCAGCTGGTTACGGTCTGAAACTGAGGAGTGGTAATTGTGACCGCAACAGCGATACTCCGGTTCGGATTTACCCTAGTTCTTCCGTTGACGCTTGCCAGCCTCTTCTTAATCGGGAAGGTGGCGGCCAGCGGCGCCGACAACCCAGTCCAGCCCCCTGGCAGGCCCGCTGGCCTGGAGGTTACCGCCCAGTCCGGCACGCTGGAGGCGAACGTGGCCTGGGACGACGTTCCCGGAGCGGCTTCCTACTCCGTCCGCTGGAGGCTGGCTGGCCCGGGCAACCCGCTGAATGAAGGAGTGACCGTCCAGTCCGCCAGCGCGGCGATCGCCGTCGCTGGCCATGGCGAATGGGTGGTGCGGGTGCAGGCGTGCAACAGCGCCGGCTGCGGAGCGCCAACAGCCAAGAGATTCGAGACGGTTCAAGGCACCGAACCCACTCCCGAAACGACACCGGAGCCAACGCAGACGCCGGCGCCGGCAGTTGCCGTCCCGGCCAAACCCGCCGGACTGCAGGCTGCCGCCCAGGCTGGATCTCTGGAGGTGAGCGTGACCTGGGATGACGTTCCCGAGGCTACGTCCTACTCCGTCCGCTGGAGGCTGGCTGGCCCGGGGAACGAGCTCAATGACGGGGTGACCGCCGAGTCCTCCAGCAAGGTGATAGCCGTCGCCAGCCATGGCGAATGGGTCGTACGGGTGGAGGCGTGCAACAGCGCCGGCTGCGGTACCCCCGCGGCCCAGAGGGTCGTAGTCGAGCAACCCGCAGCGCCTTCCGTCTGCGACCGGACCTCCCAGGTACGGGACAAGCTGGCCGAATTGACCGGCAAGGCCTGCGGCGCCATCATCGCCAGCGACCTGGCCGGCATAACCGAGCTCGACCTCATGAATACCGACATAACTTCCATACAGACCGGCGACTTCAACGACCTATCCGGCCTGAAGAAGCTGAACCTGAGCCACAACGATCTGACCGCGCTTCCAGAGGACGTGTTCGAGGGGCTTTCCAATCTCGAATACTTGGACTTCTTCGACAACATGTTTGCCTCTCTGCCGGAAGACGTGTTCGAAGGACTTTCCAATCTCGAATACCTGGATCTGAACTGTGGCAGAATGACTACCCTGCCTGAGGACGTGTTTGACGGCCTGTCCAACTTGGAGACGCTGATACTGTCGGAAGGGGACCTTACCGAACTGCCAGAGGATGTGTTTGACGGCTTGTCCGATTTGCATTACCTGGACATGGGTATAAACAGTCTGACCACCCTGCCGGCAGGTGTGTTTGACGGCCTGTCCAGCTTAAGCTATCTCGACATTGCCTCCAACGAGTTGACCGCGTTGCCGGAGGGAGTGTTTGACGACCTGACCAACCTGTGGAAGCTGCGGTTGTCGTACAATGACTTGGCGGTTCTGCCGGCGGGCGTGTTTGACAACCTGTCAACCCTGCAATTCCTGGAACTGAAGAATAACGAACTGACCGAGTTGTCGAAGGAACTGTTTGAGGTCATGCCCAAGATGTGGAGCCTGGGGCTATCCGGCAACCCCGGTTACCCGTTTGACCTGGGCCTTAGTGATTTCGTGTGGATTGACTAGGCCCGCCGACAGCGCCCGTGACCGACCCTACCCCCTCCTGCTGAACTAGGGAGCAAGGACGCGACCGGAAGGGCCGGAGTTCCGCATCTGAAAGGCGCGGAGCTTCGGCCTCTTCTTTTGCCATCAAGCGGGAGGATTGCAAAGTCGTTGTCTGAACTGTGATGTGTGTGATTTTGGGATTTCGCTGATTGCGCTCCAATCTTGCTCATCCTTATAGTCCTGTGAATCTTGATTCAGACAAAATTAACGGCGAACCAACTTGTATCTTAATCCTTGGACGGGGCATGACCTTTGGGGAGCGAATGTGAGCGCGGCAGACCGGTACGGACTTGGTCTTGCTAGGCCGCTGCAAAGCTTGGTCGCCGCGCTTTTCCCCGCAGAGCCCGAACAGTTGCCTGGGCCGCGGAGCCCGCATCTTGCAAGTACGGGCCAAACCTTGACACGGAGGCAGTATGACACAGGAATCCATCTATGCTGGCATTGATGTGGCCAAGGACCGGCTGGATCTGGCGCTCAGGCCCTCGGGCACGGTCAGGACCGTGGCCTACGATGCGGCTGGCATAGGCAGCCTAGTATCGGAGTTGCAGTCCTTGGAACCGTCGGCAGTGGTTCTTGAGTCCACCGGCGGCTTGGAACTGCCCTTGGCCGGTGCCCTGGCAGCGGCCTCCCTGCCGGCGGTGGTGGTCAACCCCCGCCAAGTTCGCGATTTCGCCAAGGCCACTGGCCGCTTGGCCAAGACCGATGTGCTGGACGCCCAGGTCATTGCCCACTTCGCCGAGGCGGTCCGTCCTGCCATTCGCCCCCTGCCGGACTCCGAGACCCAGGAACTCCGCTCTCTGAACGCCAGACGCACTCAGATGGTGGAAATGCTGGTGGCGGAGAAGAACCGGCTGGGCCGGGCGGGCCAGGCCGTCCGCCCCCGTATCCAAGCCCATATAGAGTGGCTGGAGCAGGAACTGAAAGACCTGGACCGGGAGCTTCGGGATATGCTGCGCCGCAGCCCTGTGTGGCGGGAGCAGGACGACCTGCTGCGCTCCGTTCCCGGAGTGGGGCCGCAACTCTCGGTGTCGCTGCTGGCTGATCTGCCGGAGCTGGGCACGCTGGGGCGCAGGCAGATAGCGGCCTTGGTGGGAGTGGCCCCCATGAACCGGGACAGCGGGACCATGCGGGGCAGGAGGGCCGTCTCCGGAGGCCGCGGCAGAGTGCGGACCGTTCTCTACATGGGAGCACTGGTGGCCAGCCAGTACAATCCGGTGATCCGCAGCTTCTACCAGCGACTGCTGGCGGCGGGCAAGACCAAGAAACTAGCTCTCACCGCCTCCATGCGCAAACTGCTGACCATCCTCAACAGCATGGTGAAAAGCGGCCACCGCTGGAACCCCAACGCAACCAGCCATTGACATCAAAGACAGTTGCTTTGCAATTGTCCGGGCCTGCAAGACCATCGGCTTGCCGCTCTTCTGCCTGGTTGCTACACTTCGCGGAGTTGGCAAACAATCAGCCTTGCATTGATTAAGGAGAGCGTATGATTTACGAAGTTCGCACCTACGACCTGAAGCCGGGCGCGGTGCCGCAGGCTGAGGAAGCCTTTGCCGAAGCCCTGCCCTACCGCGAAAAGTATTCGCCCATCGCCGCCTTCTGGCACACGGACATCGGGCCGCTGAACCAGATTATCCACGTCTGGGGTTATGAGAGCCTGGAGGAGCGGGCCAAGATTCGCGAGGCCGCCAGCAAGGAACCCAACTGGCCCCCGAAGATTACGCCGGGGAACATCCTGAACATGAACGCCGAGATCTGGCAGCCGGCGCCCTTCATGCGGCCCATGGGTCCGTTATCTGACGGGGGACGGCAGGCCCTGGGCAACATCTACGAGATGCGCGTCTACACCTACCAGCCGGGCTCCATTCCCGAGCTGCTGCGCCGCTGGGCCGAGTCCCTGCCCTACCGCGAGGAGTTCTCGCCGTTGGCCGCCGGGATGCACACCGAGTTCGGCGGGCTTAACAAATGGATGCACATCTGGCCCTACAAGGACCTGAACCACCGCGCCGAGGTCCGCGCCGCCGCCAGCAAGATTCCTCAGTGGCCCAGCGGAGCCCCGGGTCGGGTGTCCCAGGAGAACAAGATCATGATTCCGGCCAGCTTCTCGCCGATGCACTAGTATTGGGTCAAACGCGTATTGTCACGCATCACATAATCTGAGCGTGGGTGCTACCTTTTGGACTGAAGTTGTGTTGTGGGAGGGTCATCCATGGTGCAAGAGGTTTACGCGGTCCACCTGACTGCGCCGGAGAAGGGACTGCTCAAGAAGATGATCCGGGCCGGCAGGCACTCGACCCAGGCCATCACGCGGGCCCGCATTCTGCTAAAGACCGACGAGGGTTGGACCGCTCCCCAAGTGTCCACGGCTCTGGATGTGTCGGAACGCACGGTGCGCCGGGTCAAGCGCCGCTACGTGGAGGAGGGACTGGAGGAGGTGTTGCGGCACCACAACTCGCCCAATCCATACCGGAAGGTGGACGACCGTGTGGAAGCCCACCTGATTGCCTTGGCCTGCAGCCCGGCGCCCGAGGGTCACGAGCATTGGACTCTGCGCGCCTTGGCCGGCAAGGCGGTGGAGTTGGGACTGGTGGAATCGTTGTCCCACGAGACGGTGCGGTTGCACTTGAAAAAAACACCCTCAAGCCGTGGCGGAAGCAGCAGTGGTGCATTCCCAAGGTAGGCGGAGAGTTCGTGGCCGCTATGGAGGATGTGCTGGACTTGTACGCCGAACCATACGACCCTCAGAGGCCGGTGGTGTGCTTCGACGAGACCTCCACCCAGCTCTTGGCGGAAACCAGGACGCCGTTGCCAGCAAGGCCCGGACAGCCCAAGCGGGAGGACTACGAATACGTGAGGGGTGGCACCCGTAACCTGTTCCTGACCTGCGAGCCCAAGGCCGGCTGGCGGGAGGTTGCGATAACCCAGCGGCGTACCATGCAGGACTTCGCCCATCAGATGCGCTGGCTGGTGGACGCGGCCTACCCGGATGTCCCGGTGATCCGCCTGGTCTTGGACAATTTGAACACCCACCGGGTGGCATCGCTGTATGAGACCTTTCCCGCCCCGGAGGCGCGGCGGATCGCCAAGCGGCTGGAGTTCCACTACACCCCCAAGCATGGGAGCTGGCTGAATATGGCGGAAATCGAGTTCAGCGTGCTGGCCAGGGCCTGCTTGCGGGGGCGCAACGGAGATGAGGACAGCCTGGAAAGAGCCGTCAGTGCCTGCGTGTGGGAGCGGAACGCGATAGGAGCCGCCATTAACTGGCAGTTCACAGCCCAAGACGCCAGACGCAAACTCCATCGCCTCTACCCGTGCCATTCTTGATTTGACGCAATACTAGGCCGGGGTTTTGCAACGCAGAGGGCACGGAGTTCGCGCAGAGGGCGTAGGGAATAATCCTATGCCCTCTGGTCTATGCAACGAGAATGGCAGCTTGCCCAAAACCCGTTTAGAATGTGAGGGTTAGCCAGAGCCGAAGAGAAGCTATGACCACCATCAACAGCCAGGAAGACTTTCTCCGCGCCCTCGCGGAAAACCCTCAGTGGCGAGAGGCCGTCCGCGCCCAGTTATTGGGCGAGGATCTGCTGCAGCTCCCCGCCAGGTTCGACGCCTTCGTGGAAGAGCAGAAGCAGCATAACGACCGGATGGACGCTTTCATCGAACGAATTTCGGCCTTCGTGGAAGAGCAGAAGCAGATTAACGTCGAGTTGAAAGGCTTCGTCGAAGAACAGAGGCGAGTCAATGATCGCATGGACCGGCGGATGGATAGGTTCAACAACGATATTGGTCAAGTCAAGGGGGGCCACGCCCGCTGGTCCACGATCCATGAAGCCCCCAGCATCGTCTTGGGTCTGAACCTGGAAAGGAGCTTGGGATTGAAGTATGTCCGGGACGTGACGATGGCGGAACTCGCCGCAATGGCCCATAACGCCGCCGGGGGCGACATCTCCACCAACGAGCTCCGCAGTTTCAGCCGGGCTGATCTCGTTATCGAGATCGAAGACGCCAGCGGCGATACCTGCTACTTGGCTGTGGAAGCGTCTTTCACGGCAACACAACGGGACGCCAGCCGGGCCATGCGTAACGCCGCACTGCTGACCCGATTCACCAGCCTGCCTGCCCACCCCATCGTCTCCAGCGTTCGCAACGACCGCAACGCCCAAGCGGAGATAGCCGCCGGCAACGTGTGGTGGCACGAGCTGGAGGAACGGGACATGGAGGTTGAGTAATTCCGCCCCAGGCTCATCCCGCATTGCGTCTTTGCGCCTTTGCGTCAAATCCATTCCCAAACAGGAGAACGACAATGAAACTGCTGACTTATGACACCGGAACCGGGCCGCGATGCGGCGTGCTGCGAAATGACGCCGTCGTGGACGTCACTGCCCTCCTCGGCGAGCCGCGCACTATCCGCGACGTGGGCGCCCTGCTGGCGCTGGACGAGGCGGCCGTTGACCGGGTGGGCGACGCGCTGGCCGGAGGCGCGGCGGCGCCCGCCGTAGCGCTGGACGCCGTGCGGCTGCGTTCGCCAGTATTGCAGCCGCCGACGGTACGGGACTTCATTGTCTACGAGGAGCACGCCAGTTCGCAGGGAACCCGCGAACCCAATGAGGTCTGGTACCGTATGCCGGTGTTCTACTTCTCCAACACCCTCTGCATCTACGGGCCGGAGGACACGGTGGCATTCCCTTCCACGTCGGACCAGTATGACTATGAGATGGAGATTGGGGCGGTCATCGGAAAGAACGGCAGCGACGTGTCGCAAGCCGACGCGCTGTCGCACATCGCGGGGTTCTGCATCTTCAACGACTGGAGCGCCCGCGACGTGCAGTTCGACGAGATGGCCTTCGGGCTGGGGCCGGCCAAGGGCAAGGACACGGCCTCCACGCTGGGGCCGTGGGTGGTCACCACCGACGAGATGGCCCCCTATATCCGCGACGGGCGGCTGACCGTGAAGTGCCAGGTGCGGGTCAACGGCGAGTCGTGGCTGACCGACGGCGACGCCGCCATGGCCTACTACACCTGGGGGGAGATCGTGCAGCGGGCGTCGAAGGACAGCCGCATCGCGCCCGGCGATGTCATCGGCAGCGGCACCGTGGGCGGCGGCTCGGTGCGGGAGGCCATCCGCAAGGGCTACGAGGCGGCCCGCTTCCTGGAGCCCGGCGACGTGGTGGAGATGGAGGTGGACGGCATAGGCTCAGTCCGCAACACACTGGGGGAAAAGAGAACCGACCCGTCCTATCCCTTCCCGGCGGCGAGCCCCACCGCTGTTCCCGACCGGGGCACGCACACGGGCTACCGCTACGAATTGCGGCGGTAAAGCGCGGCACAAGGGCCGCTGGCGACTCCGTCAATTGAGCGCGCCCGTCCTTAGGATACAAACGCTGTTGAAGCAGCCATAATTGTATTTGACCATCGAGGTCGTTCTTGCCGATGGCAGACGCGCCGGCCGGCCAGCGCGGACTGAGCGCAGACAAATAATAACCCGGTGGTTAATGCTGTCCCGCACCCATTGGGCCAACATGGACGGATGACGATATGGCTACTCGTGAGACTATTTCGGGGTTGAGACTGGGCCGTTTGGCGTCGCTGAACAGAAATTTCTTGACAATGGCAGCTAGAAATCGGTAGAGTTTCACGAACCTTCGCGCTCAGTTCGGAGCGGCTACCCTAGATATGTTTTTCCAGAGGCAATTACTTTGGCAGAAAGTTTGGTCCTAAGGGAGCGCCCTTGGTATTCACCTCCGAAATTAAGGCAGTTTCTGTCGGAGGTGAGACGATACCCTGTCATACCCATCACGGTTATCCTGCTGCTGCTGGTGGTCCCCGCCATCGGGGCCAACTGGATTGCCCCTCACGACCCCTATGACGGCGACCTGAACGTGCGTTTGCTGCCCCCGGTGTGGGTAGGTGAACAGACCAATGTAAGAACCGTGGTTGACCGGATCACCGATCGGGAAAACCAGTTCACGGTTGGAGAGGCCACGAGACAGATACAGGGCGGGAAGGCGACGCTTGTAGCGGCCGCGGGGGAAGACCCGGAAAGGGCAGTGGTCCTGGGTGACGAGCTGCTGGAAGTGAAGCAGGCGGGCGGGCAGGGTCAATACCTGCTCGGAACCGACAAGGTGGGGCGGGATATTCTCAGCCGAATAATCTACGGTTCACGGATTTCCGTCATAGTAGCAGGCATCGCCATCTTCATTTCCGGAGCTATTGGCGCAACACTGGGGATCACAGCCGGGTATTTTGGAGGGTGGGTCGATTCGCTCCTCATGCGCCTAGTGGACATTTCCCTTTCGATACCGATTATCCTGATGGCGCTCGTGCTGGTCACTGCTTTGGGCGCCAGCTACCAAACCATCGTGATCGTGCTGGTTATTTTCCTCTGGGCTCAGTATGCCAGGCAGGCCAGGGGGGAGACTCTAACGGTACGGGTTCAGGACTACATCGCCAGGGCAAAGGTCGCAGGCTCTTCGGATGCCCGAATTATGCTCAAGCATATATTCCCCAACGTATTCAACAGCATGGTGGTGCTGGCCACGCTGCAGGTGGGCTTCGTCATTATCCTGGAAGCGAGCCTTAGCTTCCTTGGCGCAGGAATCCCCCGGCCGAACCCGGCATGGGGCTTGATGGTGTCTGACGGAAGGGAACTGATCATCTCTTCATGGTGGGTGTCGCTCTTCCCGGGACTGGCGATCCTGCTGGTGGTTATGGCCATGAACCTGATGGGAGACTGGCTCCGAGACAAGCTGGACCCGAAGCAACGGCAGATCTAGGTTTGCCACCTCTGAGCTTGCCCTGAGCTTGTCGAAGAGGGGCCGGGAATGGGGTTGCAAAGGCAGGAAATCCACTGATAGGGCGCGAGAGGGACGGAGCTCCTGAGCTTGCCGGAGGGCCTTCTGGGCATACTCCTGAGCTTGCCGAAGGGCGCCAGTCCGTTCTCGCAAGCAGAGACTTATGCAGAGATACATACTCATACGCGCCGTCTGGGCGATCGTGGCCCTCTGGGCAGTGAGCATCCTTGTGTTCGGTCTGGCCCGGATAACCGGGGATCCGACGAATACGCTGCTGTCTTTTGAGGCCACTGACGAGCAGCGGGAGATCATGAAGGCCTATTGGGGCCTGGACAAGCCGCTGCCTGAGCAATACGCCGTATTCATGGGGAACATCTTCCAGGGAGACCTCGGAGACTCCTTCAAGTGGCGCCAGCCGGTCACCGACCTGGTCAGGGACCGTTTTCCCAACACCATTCTCCTCGCAGTGCTGGCCATAGCCGTGGCGTCCGTCATAGCCATCCCCATGGGGGTCTTGTCGGCAGTCAAGCGGGACTCGATTTTCGACTCCGTCGGCAAGTCAATAGCGCTGGTCGGGCAGTCAGCGCCACCTTTCTGGGTGGGGTTGGTGTTCATGTGGATCTTTGCCGTACAGCTGGACCTGGTGCCTACATCGGGCAAGGGGGGAGTCTCGTCCTTCATACTGCCGACGCTGGCCCTGGGGCTGTTCTGGGTGGCGGCCCTGATGAGACTGATCCGGTCGGCAATGCTGGACGTGCTCGACAGCGAGTATGTGAAGCTGGCCCGCATTAAGGGACTGGCCGAGTGGAGGGTAATCTGGAAGCATGTCCTCCGGAACGCCGCCATTGCCCCCCTGACCTACTTCGGAATCATCCTGGGAAGCCTGCTGGTGGGTTCAGTTACGGTGGAGACGGTATTCGCGTGGCCGGGCCTCGGCTACCTGGTGTTCGAGGCCGTCATCATCCGCGACTATCCACTGGTGCAGGCCGTGGTGCTGATATTCAGCGTGCTGTTCATCCTGGTCAATCTGCTGGTGGATATTCTTTACGCTTACCTTGACCCCCGGATCAGGTACCAGTAGAACCGATTCCTAAGCGCCAGTTATTCCCAGCCAGGCTTGTCCTCGAAACTTCACCCCCACCCTATTCCCTCCCCTTAAGGGGGAGGGAATTTTATCTTTGGCTAACCGCAGGCTCTTCTATCGTCAATTCATGGTTGACGGGTACGCCTTCCAGAAGCTGTGACCTTCCGCTGGGCCAGTAGACTTCGACCGTGTCCACGATTTGGGCGTCTCCCAGGCCGAAGTGAACCGGGACCACCGAGTTGGACATGTGGGACTGGCTTGCTCCCATTTCCCTGACCTGTTTGACGCCTCCGGCGGTCACGACTACTCGCGCTCCTATACCGAACCGGTTGCTGTCGGCGCCTGCGAGTGAGACCCGCAGCCAGTTGTTGCCGGTATCGGAGGCGTTGATGAACAGCCGTGCCGTGCCCGGTTCGCCGTCCAGGGTGCCCATGTTGACCACGAACAGGTCGAGCAGACCGTCATCGTTGAAATCGCCGTGGGCCACGCCTCTGCCGGTGCCGGGGTCGTTGGCGCCCGAGGCATCGGAGACATCGGCGAATGTCCCATCGCCCAGGTTCACGAATAGGGCGTTGGGCTGATTCTCCATGTTGAAGCAGGGGTCGTTGTCCATCTGTCCGGCTACGGCGTAGAGGTCCAGCATCCCGTCGTTGTCCAGGTCGGCAAAGACAGTCCCCCAGCCTACGGACATACCATCAAACCAGTTCTCGGGGATGGTGCCCCGGCCGGTTCTGGTGGACTGGGTGGCGTTGACAAAGGTGCCGTCGCCCTGGTTCTCCATGAACTCGCCTTCGCCGATGTCGGTCATATAGAGATCGAAATCGCCGTCGTTGTCATAGTCGCCCACGGCCAGACCCATGCCGAAGATTTCGAGGTCCGTTCCAGATTCCCGTGAGACATCGGTGAACACAACCTGGCCAGAGGAGTCCCTGCCGTCATTGCGCCACAGCACGTTGGGATAGTTGGCGGCGCCGAAATCGTTGACGATGTAGATATCCGGGTCGCCATCGCTGTCGTAGTCGAGGAAAGCTGGCTTGAAACCCGCACCCTTCACCGGGCTGGGGTATTCGAGGTCGTCACTGAGCAGGCCGGTTACGTTGGCGAAGGTGCCGTCGCCCTCGTTGTGGAACAGGGCCAGGGGGCGCGAGGCGCGGGCGAGGCCGGGGGTATCCAGGGCGAGCTTCCCGCCTATCTCTATCAGGTGACGCACCACCAGCAGATCTAGGAAGCCATCGCCGTCGTAATCGCCCCAGGCAACGCCCATGGTGCGGTGGTCGGCATCGGGGTCGCCCACGCCGGAAGCGGCGGTAACGTCGGTGAAGGAGCCGTCGCCTTCGTTGCGAAAGAGCTTGCTGGCGCCGAAGTTGGCGACGTAGAGGTCGAGGTCACCGTCGTTGTCATAATCGGCCCAGCCTGTGCCGTAGCCCGTGGCATCAGGGTCGTCCACGCCAGCGGCTGCGGCAACATCGTTAAAGGTGCCGTCGCCGTTGTTGCGGAACAGCGCATTGGGGCCGGCGGAGTTGGTGACGTAGAGGTCAAGGTGGCCGTCTCCGTTGTAATCGCTTGCGGCAACGCCGCCGCCGAGATTAATGGCGGCGTTGTCCCTGGTGTGCAGGAAGACAGCTCCAGCCTGTTGGGCGCGTTCCTCGAAGACGATGGGGCTGGTGGCGCTGCCCGAGTCTGCGAACCCCGTCGGAATGTCTTCGCCGAAGTAGTCGAACATGGCGCGGATGGAATCGAACCAGGCATCGTTGCATTCGAATTCCAGTTCCTGCGCCGGTCCGCCTCCGGGCGGAACGTACCGCTGGGTCGCGGCCAGTTCCTGCGGGGTGAGACAGTCAACCAGCGCTTTGAGAATAGGGGTAAACATGTTTCCGGCTTCGAGGGTGGGGAGCCGTTCCTCCAGGCACTCGACGGTGAACTTGCTCAACGATTCCATCGGAGGAATTACCTGGGTGCGGGCCGACGAGGGGCCGGAACCCGCTGGAAGGGGAATAGGCGTCAGGGTAGGGGGGATCCCGGTGAGGAGCTGCGCCCTGGTACGGGTGGGAGTTGGAGACGGCCCAGGAGTTGTCGCAGGAGTCGGTTGTGTCTCACATGCCAACTGTAGAAACAGAGCCATTACCAGGAAGGCGGCTATCAGAAGGGAAGCGACTCTCATCGAAAGTATCCGGCGTTCATAAAGTAAGGGCAGGCCGTCGGCCTGCCCCTCTCTTCCTTGCTTCAATCGGGGGCACTGTTACCCTAGTTGTAGCAGGGCTCCTCGGTCAAGCAGGCGGTGATGAGGTCGAAGTGACCGTAGTTGGCGCCGTCCGACCCTGGGAACTCCCAGTTGTCGATAATGTTGGGGTTGGCCACGAACTCGATGAAGATGTAGAAGAAGGGCATGTACGCATACTCATCGTACAGGATGTTGCCCATCTCTCGCTGGATGCGGTCGCGGTCGTCCAGATCAACCGCCGCCGACAGTTCGGCAAAGAGCGCATCCAACTCCGGGGTCTCATAGAAGTGAATGGCCCCGGAAGACCGGTTGAACAGGCTCATCTGGGCGTACACCGTCTTGAACGAAGGAGGGGAAATCCAGATACCGAAGGCCTCAGGCTCCTTGTTGGTCCAGGAGGCGAAGTAGTTGGAGAACTCCCACTCCTCCAATTGCAGGTCTATGCCAACTTCGCGGAAGTAGACTTCCAGGGCCTGCATGAAGTCCGCCGACTCCGGGAAGCCGAACACATTCATCAGGATGCCGCGGACCTCAAACCCATCGGCGTATCCCGCCTCGGCAAGGAGTTCCCTGGCCCTTTCGGGGTCGTACCCGTAGTGTTCGTCGTACTCTTCCAGCCAGCGCTCATCCCAACCGGGCAGGCTTGGGTAGAAGCCTATCGGCGGGCTGGTAGTAACGCGGCCGCTGAACAGAGTGTTCTTGATAGTCTCCTTATCAATCGCCCGGTTCATGGCTTCGCGTACCCGCACGTCAGTGTACGGATAGTCAGTTGCGAAGGGTGGGTCGAAATTGCCCTCTTCAACAGCGTGCAGTCCCTGGAAGACCCCGTTCAGCTGGTTGCCGGGGAAGTTGCTCTGGATGACCTTCATGCCGTGGTCAGCGACCGCAGCGTCGGCCAGGTCGCGAGTCAACTCGGTCAGGTGAATCTCCTCGGCGATCAAACCAGCATTGCGGGAAGCGACCTCGCGGATCCAGCGCAGGTCAACTTTCTCGAAGCTGGGCGCCGACAGTCCATCCTTGCCTCCCCTGCGCCAGTGATCATCCAGACGTTCATAGGTCACGTTGACGCCGAACTCGCGGCCAGTGTAGCGATAGGGGCCGGTGCCAATCATGTCCTCTTCATAGGCTGCGTCGCCGCCGGCGTCCCACTGGGCCTTGCTCTGCATCAGGCCGCCGCCGCTCGGCGCAATATAGAACAGGTAGTCGGGGTTGGGATTCTTCAGTTTAAGGATGACCTCGTAGTCGTTCACGATAGTGGAGGCGTCTAGGTCTATCTCTCGCCAGTCGGTGGCGTAACCCAGGATGGCGTCCTCCCGCTGGTTCATGGTGACGCTGTGGAAGACGTCCTTCGCAGTGAACTCACCCCAGCCGTTGTGGAACTGGATGCCTTCTTCCAGTTGGAAGGTCCATTCGGTACCGTCAGCGCTCAGCTCCCACGATTTTGCCAGCTCAGGCACCCAGACGTTGGTGGTGGGTTCGATGTCCACCAGCACCTCCATAACGAGGTCCATCTGCTGATGGTGGTCAACTGTTCCGGCCCAAGGCAAATTGGTCTCGCCAGCCGACGGGTCGACGGAAATGACCAGCGTCTCCACCTTCGGCTCCGCGGTCATCATGGCCGGAGCTTCCGTGGGTACGGCAGTTGGAGCCGCCGCCGCGGGAGTCGGTGTAGCCCTGAATGCTCCCGTTGCCCTGGTGGGTGTAGGCTGAGGGCCGGACGGCGCGGCCGTCGGCGCCGCCGCGGTGGGCGCCGGAGCGGCGGGTGCGGCAGTGGGCGGCGCAGTTGTTGCTTCGTCCCCTCCACAGGCTACGGCAACCAAAGCCAGAGCCATCAGAGATAGCGCCAACAATATGAGGTTATTGAACCTGAATCGAAGCATGATACCGCCCTTATCCACAAAAAGAATGCACGGAATCTAGCAAAATGCTTGCATTCTTGTCAATACTAGGAGAAGAGGCAGGGCTAACGCATTCTGAATTGAGGGGCTGATAGAATCGAGGGGCGAGGGGAGGCTCATATTCAGGTTGTGAGGGGTGATGATGGGCGGCGGGGGAACCGGCTTGGCAGAGCATTCAGTAACTTGGAGGATCCCAGAAGGCCACAGGGCAGGCGGCACAATCTTCTGGACATCGTGGCCATGACCGTCTGCGCTGTGGGGCGGGCGCCGGGGGATGGGACGATGTGGAGTTGTTCTCCCAGTGCAAGGTCCAATGGTTCCGCAGATTCTTGGAGTTGCCCAATGGCATCCCTTGCTCAGACACCTTTGCCCGGGTGTTTGCCCGCATTGACCCGGACCGCTTCCGGGACTGCTTCGTGGAATGGGTGCGCAGTGTTCACCGGCTGACCCAGGGACAGGTGATTGCCGCGGATGGCAAGACCCTGCGCCGCTCCCATGACAGGAGGGCGGGCAAGGATGCCATCCACATGGTCAGCGCCTGGGCCACGGAGAACTCCCTGGTGCTGGGACAGACCCGGACGGACGCCAAGTCCAATGAGATCACCGCCATACCCCGAGTTGCTCAACCTCCTGGATCTGTCGGGTTGCATCGTCAGCATCGACGCCATGGGCTGCCAGAAGGAGACCGCCCGGAGATTGTGGAGCGCGGGGCCGACTAGGTGCTGGCGGTCAAGGGGAACCAGGGGAGGTTGCACGGCGACCTGCGGTACTTGTTCGATGGGGCTGGGGAATCGGGTTACGAGGGAGTGCCTCACGACTTCGCCAGCACCCTGAACAAGGGCCACGGGCGTATCGAAAGAAGGGAATCCGGACTACCATCCGGACTACCAGCGACCCAGCCTGTTTGGAGTACCTGAGCACTGCCGGAGACTGGCCTGGGCTGCGTAGTGCCGGGATGGTGCGGTCGGAAAGGCGCGATGGAGAGCAGGTTTCGGTGGAGACCCGGTATTATATCCAGCCTGGAATCGGACGCCCGGCGGTTGCTTGAGGCGGCGCGAAGTCATTGGGGGATAGAGAATTCGGTGCGTTGGGTGCTTGATGTGTCCTTCCGGGAGGATGAAAGCCGGGTGAGGACCGGCAACGCGCCCGAAAACCTGGCAACAATGCGGCACGCGGCCCTGAACCTGCTGCGGCAGGACCGGCACTCCAAACTCTCGGTCAAGGCCAAGCGAAAGCTGGCCGCTTGGGATAACGACTACTTACTCTCCATCCTATCCAATTAAAATGCGTTGGCCCTGGGGATGGACCCGATTCAGATCCATGGTTGACACATCACTGGTATCATTGTTGTCGTGGAGTTGATAGTCGTCGTAACCGGGTGATTCGAGAATTACCTCTCCCCCTGGCTCGATCTCGATGAGAGGAGGAATGTCCGGGTGCCATCGGTTATGGCCAATGTCCCGCTGCTCCGCGAGGGGCTTACCCACCTCGCACCTAATCCGGGGCGCCCCCATGTCCTGATTGTCGAACCGCGAGACACCCGACCTTGAGAACTCAGATGCCATCTCATCCCTCAATTTTCGATTTACGTGGCGTCCAGGCGCGCCAATCGGTCCAAGCTCCCGGTAACTGCTGATAGTTCATTCGCCAGTAGTTCATTTGGATGTAACCACGGTGATCCTAACATCCGGATTTGTCCACCGCATCGAACGGCCCTCCGGAGTCCGAGTGAACGGCCCACACTCTTGGTCTGGCAGGTAGTAACGTCCAGCCATGTACAGCGAATAATCAACCAGGAGGTCTCGGGTGATAGGTATTCTCGGCGCATCTAGTACGAGGCAGTCTTGGAAGGCGGTCTCCAAAGGTCGACGGTATCCACAAGATATGGAGATGTACCAGTGCTCACCGGCGCCGTGGGTAACCGCGCCGTGGTGTACATACGCCGTTTTGGTTGGGGGGACAACCTTGCCTCCGATGTAGTGTCTCATACATCCCACACCCTGGCCCTCCGTCAGTTGGGTGTGCGTCGGGTCATCACCCTTAATTGTAAATAATCAGGATCATCAGGAGAGATATTCAGGGTCTTCAGGACACTCTGAGCGCCTTATGAGAGACCATAGCGGCACTTCCTTGTGAGTGCAGCGATGGCCTGCAAGGAGGTGTTGAGGGTGGAAATATCCGAAGTGATCCGGCGTTGGCATGCTGGAGGCAGCCGGCGTCAAATAGCCTCGGGCACCGGTCTCTCCAAGGACACCGCCGGCAGGCACATTGCTGTTTCGGAAGCGCTGGGCATGTCTGTTGACGGCGCTGCCCCCAGCGAGGAGCAGCTCAGCCGTCTGGCGGCCATCAGCCAGCCGGGGCCGCGGCGGCACGGCACTCCCAGCGAGGACCTGCTGGCGCCCTGGGCCGACCGGATCCACCGGTGGCCCACCGGAGACCGGATGCTGCTGACCCGCATCCACGAGTTGCTGGCGGAGCGGGGCTGCCGGATGTCGTAACCTCCCTGCAGCGCTTCGTGGCCCGCCGCAACTGGCGAAGACGCAGCAAGGCCACCGTTCGTATGGAGGACACCCCTCCCGGTGAGGTGGCGGAGGTGGACTTCGGCCGCCTGGGGCTGGTCCACGACCCTGAGACCGGCCGCCGCCGCGCGGTGTGGGCGTTGCTGCTGGTGCTGGGCCACTCCAGGCACTGCTTCCTCTGGCCCAGCTACGGTCAGACCTTGGAGGACGTGATCGCCGGACTGGAGTCGGCCTGGACTTTCTTCGGCGGCATCCCCAAGTACCTGGTCATCGACAATTGCCCGCCGGCGGTGGCGGCGGCGGACCCGCTGCATCCGGGCTTCACCCGGGGCTTCCTGGAGTATTCCCAGCGCCGGGGCTTCATTGCCGACCCGGCCCGGGCCCGTCATCCCAAGGACAAGCCCAAAGTGGAGCGTGGCGCGCCCTGCGCCCGGGAGCGCTTCTTCCCGGGAGCGCTTCTTCCCGGGAGCGCCTTCAAGGGCGGGAAGTTCCGGGACCTGGCCGACGTCCGTGAGCAGGCAGTCCGCCGGTGCCGCGGTGTGGCCGGCCTGCGCATCCACGGCACCACGAGGCGCAAGCCCCTGCTGGTCTTCCAGGACGAGGAGCGTGAGGCGCTGCTTCCCTGGGACGGCGAGCCCTGCGAGACCGCCGACTGGCGGGAGGCCAAGGCGCACCGGGACCATCACATCCAGTGCCGGTCGGCCCTGTACTCGGTGCCGTCCGGCCAGTGCCCTCCGGGCCGGAAGGCGGAGGTCAGGGTGGACAGCAAGCTGGTGCGCATCTATTACCAGGGCCGGTTGATCAAGACCCGCCTGCGCCAGCCCAAGGGCGGCCGCGCCACCGGTCCCGGGGACTATCCGACCGAGCTCTCTCCCTATACCACCAGGGCGCCGGACGGCATCAAGAGCAAGGCCGCCGGGCTGGGACCGGCGGTAGCCGAGTTTGCCCAGCGGCTACTTCAGGCTCATGGCCCAGGCCCGGGTGGACAACTCCCTGGAGCGCAGCTTCCGCTCTTTCCTGGCGCCCGACCTGCTGATCCTGGACGACCTGGGCCTGCGCCGCTTCACCGCCCAGCAGTCGGCCGACTTGTACGAGCTGATCCTGAACCGGCCCCGGACCTCCAGCTTCGTGATCACCAGCAACCGGGCCGTGGACGAGTGGCTGGGACTCTTCGAGGACCCCATTGCCGGCAACAGCGCGCTGGACCGCTTGGCCAACGCCAGCTACCAGATCGTCATCGGGGGACAGAGCTACCGGGAACGGCTCTCACCCCACAGGGCGCTGCTGGGAGCAGCATAAGCATGAGAAGGAGGTGATTGACCGGGCAACCTTAACCTGATACAAGTCCATGACAATGGTGTACGGGGTGTCCTAATGTCTGTGAACACCCTGTCCCAATGTTCCTGAATAATGACACTGATTTGGCCTCGTTCCACGCCAGAGACCACAGCCGCCCCATGCTGGACATATCCCGGCAGTGGGTGGGGGAGGCGATGAAGTGGGTGGCCGCGCAGGTCGGCATGGATACGGCGCAGGCTCACCCCCACGCCTTCAGCCACACCTACGGACGCAACTGCGTCCTGAGAGGCCTCCCCATTCCGGTGCTGCAGCAGTGGCTGGGGCACCAGTCCCTGTCGGACACCCAGCGCTACGTCGAACTTGCCGGCACCCACCACTCCTAGGTGGACCGGGTGTAAGCGCCGGGCAGCTGGGGATGGCCTGGGTGTCAACGCCGATGGAGGGGAACTCTGGAGCTCATGACCGTGGGACAGCCCGACCATGTTGGCGCAGTACACAGGGGCCCGGGCAGCAGGCTTCTTGAAATTGACTTGGTCGGGTATATGTGTAACGATGTTACACACCAGCCGCAACTACATCGGAGAGCGACATGGCCAGAGTACAATTGGTGATGCCGGACGAGGACCATGACCGCTACGTCCGTCAGGCGCGGCGAGAGGGCATCTCTCTCAATGCGTGGTTGCGCGCCGCCGCCCGTGAGCACTTGGACCAGCGCAAGGCCATCAGGCAGTTCGAATCCCCGGAAGAAGTGCAGGAGTTCTTCGTCTCATGCGCCGCCCGGGAAGGCACCGGTACGGAGCCGGACTGGAATGACCACCTGCGCGTCATGCACGAGTCGCGCGGACAGAGGGCCGCAGAAACGTGATCTTCGTGGACACCAACGTCTTCATGTACGCCGTGGGACGCAGCCATCCGCTCCGGGCACCGGCACAGCACTTCTTCGTCGAGGCCAACCGGAGCAGTACACCGTTATGCACCTCAGCGGAGGTCATGCAGGAACTGGCCCACGCATACCTGCCAGCCGGAAGGTTGCAGACTCTCGATGCGGCGCTGGCGCTGATAGCGAGGGCCGCGGTTGAGGTTTGGCCGCTGGAAGAGGAGGACGTTACCTTGGCCAGACGTCTCCATGAGCAGCATCCCGCCCTCCAGGCGAGGGACCTCTGCCACCTGGCCAGTTGTCGACGACGCGGCGTCAGGGATATCAAGACCTTCGACCAGACATTGGCAGCCTTATCCGGCAGCCCTTCACTGCCGTAGAAGCGAGGCCATGGAAACGAAGAGTTGCCGGAACTCATGACCGCGGGCCGGCGGGACAGCCCGACCATGCCGGCCCGGTACACCGGGGCCCGGGCAGCGGATATTGAGTAGTTTCCAGACGGCGAAGCCCCGGAGCCTCCAAACGGTAGACGGTTGATTCGCCTACCGCCTGTCCGTGAACCTCCGCAGATGGAGTGCAGCACGTGGACGAGTACATGGCTGCGGCACTGGAGGAAGCCCGCGCCGGCGCACGGGAGGGAGGCATCCCCATCGGAGCGGTCTTGGTGGACGCCCAAGGGACGGTGGTGGCCACCGGCCGCAATCGCCGGGTGCAGGAAGGAGCCTGCATCATGCACGCGGAGCTCAACTGCCTGTTGCGCGCCGGCCGGAAGCTGAACAGCTTTCGGGGGATGACCATGTACTCCACGCTCATCCCCTGCAATATGTGCGCCGGAGCCATCGTGCAGTTCGGCATCGCCAAGGTGGTGTACGGGGAGTCCAGAAACTTCCCGGAGGACAACGGCCGCGAACTCCTGGTCAGATACGGGGTGGAACTGACCGACCTGGACCTCGAGGAGGCTGGGTGGATGCTCAGGGCCTTCATTGAAACAAGGCCGGAGGAATGGTCGGCCGACATAGGCCGCTAGGAGATGGGGAGAAGACCGGACCATTGGCCGCCCGGGAGTGACTGATGCCAGGGGCCTTTCACGGTCGGTTCCATATCCTGACCTCAGGAAATCAAACTCAGAGCCACGGCGAAGATCAGACCGTACCACACCGCATAGTACAACGGGCGAATTTTCGCCATCGGAAAGCCCAGCTTCCTCAGCATCACCAAGCTGGCGCCCCATACAAAGACCGAAATTATGGCCGGAACGATAATCTCGCTCAATGTATCAGCCCCGGTTGGCAGCGCTGCCGCGCTGGAGGGCCGAATCTCCAGCGAGGCCTTGCTCTGCCCTTTCCCTTATCTTCCGCGGCCGGCCTACTCTCCGCTGAACATTCGCCCGAGGAACCACTCCACGAACGCTCTCATG
This sequence comes from Dehalococcoidia bacterium, assembly GCA_965204805.1. Classification (GTDB taxonomy): domain Bacteria; phylum Chloroflexota; class Dehalococcoidia; order Lucifugimonadales; family UBA3495; genus VXOI01. Next base: position 3,973,438 of record OZ242013.1, on the reverse strand, counting down.
GGGCAGGGCAGGATGAAGATAAAGGCGATGTAGCTCATCACCCTGGAACCGGCGCTGGGGGAATCAGTGACCCATGCGTGCCGAATAGGCCAATGGTTCATGATGGAAACCCCCTGCTGGGAAGGATTGGGTGAGTTGCGACACCTACCCGTCCTGAATGAACACGACAGGAGCATGGGGATCCCATCCCCTGCCGGTACGCTCATTCGCCAGGCGTTCTCAGAACAAAGGCGAGTCTCGCATAGGGTATGCCATCGTAGCCTGTACACCATAAGCAAACGAAACCCGCACGGGAATTCTCGTTGCCAGCCCTGAAACTGACGGCAGGGCATGCCACGATAATTCTGGTACGGATGGCGACCGAAGGCATCGCCGCACTGCAGATCTCCGGGCAGACCCGCTGCTCCACAGCGACGGGACGCCGGCCATCCGGCAGGACGACTGGTATCTGCGCTACCTGCTCCAGCACCACGATGACCGGAGCCTGCTGCTCCCCGCCGATGTCGTGTGGAAAAATCAGGTCAAAGGCCATCACCAGGACTTCAACATCGCCGAGTTCCTGCTCAGCTCCCTGGCCCAGGCCGGTTCGATCTGCCCAGTCATCAACGACAGCCTGAAAGGAAAGCAGCCTGCCGGGTACCGGCTGAACACAGGGGAGGCCTACGGGTTCCTGGAAAGCCAGGCCGCTGCGCTGCAGCAGTCCGGGTTCGTGGTGCTGCTGCCCGCCTGGTGGACCCGGCAGGACGCCAGGAACAGGCCCGGCATCCGGGCCAAGGCTTGGACCCCGGCCATGCAGGGCGGTTCCGGCATGAGCATGACCTCCCTGATCGACCTCGACATCGAGATGGCCTTGGGCGACGAGCCCATATCCATGCAGGAACTGGAGGAACTTGCCGAGCTGAAAGCGCCGCTGGTGCGGTTTCGGGGTCAATGGGTGGAGATCAACGCCGACGGAATCCGCGCCGCCGCCGATTTCTGGCGCAAACGGCATCAGCTCAGCCTGCGGGATGTGGTACAGATCGGGCTGGGCGCAGACCAGCGGGCCAGGGACGACAACGTTTCCCTGGAGGCCGACGACCAGCTTGGTGAACTCCTGGAGCGCCTGCAGCAGAAGGGCCGGATCGAGCAGAGGGAAGCCCCTGAGGGCTTCCACGGGCAGCTTCGGCCCTACCAGCAGCTGGGCTACTCGTGGCTGGCCTTCCTCAGGGACTGGGGACTGGGGGCCTGCTTGGCCGACGACACGGGCTTGGGCAAAACCGTCCAGACCCTGGCCGCCCTGCAGCTCGACCGCCAGCAGGGTAACGAACGGCCCTACCTGCTGGTCTGCCCGACATCGGTGATCAACAACTGGCAGCGGGAGGCCGCCAGGTTCACGCCGGACCTGTCCGTATTGCTGCACCACGGTCCGAACGGCCAAGATGGAGACGCATTTCGGGAGGCATCCGGCGAGCAGCATCTGGTCATCACCAGCTGCGGCACGATGAACCGTGACCGGAACCTGCTCGCCTCCGTCCCTTGGAGGGCGGTCATCCTGGACGAGGCTCAAAATATCAAGAACCCAGCCTCCCAGCAGGCCCGCACCGCGCTGGGACTCCGCGCCAACTACCGGATCGCCCTCACCGGCACGCCGGTGGAGAACCACGTTGGCGATCTCTGGTCCATCATGCAGTTCCTGAACCCCGGCCTACTGGGTTCCCAGGCCGAGTTCAGGCGCAAATACTTCCAACCCACCCAGACCGGCGGCGACGGAGCGGCGGCCCGCCTCCAGAAGGCCACCGGGCCCTTCATCCTGCGCCGTCTGAAGACCGACCGGTCCATCATCGGCGACCTGCCCGACAAGAACGAAACCAAGCAGTACTGCAACCTGACTTGGGAACAGGCAACGCTCTATCAGGCCGTGCTGCGCGAGGCGGAGACCCGGTTGGAGTCCGCCGAGGGCATTGAACGCCAGGGTTCCATCCTGGACACCCTGACCAAGCTCAAACAGGCCTGCAACCACCCCCGCTAGCTGCTGGGCGACAACTCCGCCATCGACGGACGCTCCGGCAAGCTGGCCCGCCTGCAGGAAATCCTCGATGAGATGTTGCCAGCCGGGGACCGAGTGCTGCTGTTCAGCCAGTTCGCCGGGATGGGGGCCATACTGCAACAACACGTGCAGGAGACCCACGGCCTGGAAACGCCGTTCCTGCACGGCGGCGTTACTCGGAAACAGCGCGACCGGATGGTGCAGCGCTTCCAGGACGACCCCGACGGCCCGCAGGTATTCGTGCTGTCGCTCAAGGCCGGGGGCTCCGGCCTCAACCTGCCCCGGGCCAACCACGTCATCCACTATGACCGGTAGTGGAACCCGGCCGTGGAGAACCAGGCCACCGACCGGGCCTTCCGCATCGGCCAGACCAAGGACGTTCACGTCCACAAGCTGATCCGCGCCGGCACGCTGGAGGACCGCATCGACCTGATGATCGAGATCAAGCAGAAAACCGCCGACCAGGTGGTGGGAGCCACCTCGGAACGGTGGCTCACGGAACTGTCCAACACCGAACTCCGCGACGTGCTGGCCCTCAGCGCGACTCCGGTGGACTGATGGAGAGCAACAAGTCAGCCAAAACGCGGGAACAATGATGAATTACTACAACTTCGAGTACACCAGGCCAATCGGGGTCAGAGGCGGCATCAGGGCCGGGTCGAAGCGCGGCGCATTCGGGTCCAGCTGGTGGGCCAGGCGGTGGCTCCAGGCTCTTGAGGAATTTCAAATCGGAAGCCGCCTCGACCGGGCCGCTCCTACGCACGCCGGGGACAGGTCATCTCCATCGACGTCCAGCCCGTCGGGGTCACGGCCAAGGTGCAGGGATCCCGCGAGCGTCCCTACGATGTGAGCATCGATGTCAGGACCCTCACTCCCCCGGACTGGGAGATCATACAGGCTGCTATGGCGGAGCAGCCCATCATCGCCGCCAGCCTGCTGTCGGGCCGGATGCCAGAGAACATCGAGGACACCTTCCGGTCCGTCGGCCTGTCCATGTTCCCCGACCGGCGGGACGGCCTGGAGACGGACTGATCGTGTCCCGACTGGTCCAACCCGTGCAAGCACGTGGCCGCCGTGTACCTGTTGCTGGGCGAGGAGTTCGACCGGACCCCTTCCTGATTTTCCGGATGAGGGGCATGGACCGGGATGACCTGCTGGGCCCTGAGTTCCGCCGCTCCGCCCTGACGCTGGAGGGGCCCGCACTGCCTGCCGAGCCCCTGCCAGCGGAACCCAGCGAGTTCTGGTCCAACCCGCTGACGGCGCTGCGGGATGAGGACCATGCCGGCCCCGCCGTCATACCCGATATGGCTGGCGCCCTGCCCCAGCAGCTGGGCCGTTTCCCCCTCTGGCAGGGCAACCACGAACTGCTCCCAGCCTTACAGGACATCTACCACGCCACCTCGCATCGGGCAGCCGGGATGCAAATGGATCCATCGCAATCGCCCGGTAACCCGGGACCGGAGCGAGAGGCGGAATAGGAAGGGGGCACAACCGCGGTTGCCGTACGCCGGTGCTAATGGTCGTCGGTCAGTGGCTGTAGCCCTTTGCTCTCCTTCCAGCTCATGGCCTGGCGCAGCATCTCCGTGGCGTTGGTGCGGCTTGCGCCGCTATCGGAGCCCAGCATCTGACTGAGTTCCGCCACCCTGTCCTCGCCGTCCAGAACCTCCACCGATGTCACGGTCCTGTCGTGCGAGGCAACTTTCGCAACCCTGGCGTGGTGGTCTGCGTAGCAGGCTATTTGCGGGAGGTGAGTCACGCACAGCACCAGGTGGTTCTTGGAGAGGTCCCACAGTTTCCGGCCCAGGACACTCCCGACTCGACCTCCTATGCCCGCATCGATCTCGTCGAACACCAGTATCGGGATCTGGTCGGCCGTGGACAGGATGGACTTGATGGCCAGCATCAGCCTGGAGGCTTCTCCTCCCGAGGCAATTCTGGCCAGAGGCCGTGGCGGTTCACCCGGGTTCAGGGAGATCAGGAATTCCACCTCGTCTACGCCGGTCTCGTTGAACGCGAGGCGCCTGATGGACTCCCCGTCTGAAGGGGGTGTTGCGTGCCGGACTCCGTCCGCTGTCCCAACCGGCACACCGTCCGCAGAGTCCGATTGACGGATATCCACAAGTACTTCGGCATGCCCGAAGCCCAGCCCGGCAGCCTCTTCCTCTATCGCATCAGCCAGGCCCACGGCTGCGTGTTGCCGGGCTTCGGAGAGCCGGCCCACAAGCCGGCCGACTTGCCCTTGAAGTTCCGTCTCCCGGGCCCTCAGTTCCTCCGCATGCTCCTCCCTGTGATCCAGGGTTTCCAGTTCCTGAGAGGCCCTCTCGCCGTAGGTCAGGATTTCTCCGATGGTGCCGCCGTACTTCCTCCTGAGACGGTTGATCAGGTCCAAACGCTCCTCAAGCTCATGAAGACGGTCCGGGCTGTATTCGATCCCGTCGCGATAGCTTCGGAGTGTGCGCGCCAACTCGTCCACCTGATGCATCAGGGCGTCCACCGGCTCAAGGTTGTGTGTCAATGAGGGGTCCAATTGCTCCAATTGGGAAAGGTCCCTGGACACCAGCCCGATAAGGTCCATTACCGACTCCCGCTGGTCGAGGCCATCGTACAATGCCCCGTAGGCGTGGTCGCACAGTGCGATAATTCGCTCTGTGTTGGCGACCCGGTCCCTCTCCAAGGTCAGGTCATTGTATTCACTTGGGCGTAGATTTGCTTCGCCGATCTCTTCCACCTGGTATCTCAGAAAATCCACCCGTTGAGCAACCTCGGCTTCATCCTTCCGCAGGCGGTCCAGCTCCCGGCGCGCCTCCGTCAGCTGGCGGGCCCCCTCTGCCACCTCGGCGCGAAGCTGCCATAGCCCGCCATACTGGTCCAGGATATCCATATGCTCCCGTACGCGGAGAAGGGAAAGGTGCTGATTCTGGCCGTGGATGTCCACCAGGTGCTGGGCCAGCGTGCTCAACAGCCTGAGAGGCACGATTCGCCCGTTCACGCGGCAGGTGTTGCGACCATCCAGGTTGACCTCCCGCGCCAGAATTAGCTCCTCTTCGCCAGCTTCAAAGCCATACTCCTTCAGAACAACATTGACTCTTTGAGCGATGTCGCCGCCAAGCAGGAAGATGCCCTCCACCCTGGACTGGCGAGCACCGGAACGCACCATACCGACATCGGCGCGTCCCCCGAGCAGGAGGCCCAGCGCATCCACGATGATCGACTTGCCGGCCCCCGTCTCTCCGGTCAGCACACTGAAGCCGGCCTCCAACTCAATGTCGAGTCGTTCGATGGTGGCGAAGTCGGTGACACTGAGGAGTCTGAGCGTGGCTATGTCCGAAGCCATATCCCTCCGGGCAGTGTCTTCAGGTCCAACCAAGTTGACGGCCCCCTTTGGCGCTCATGCAAATGCAGTGTCCAGGAATGGCGAGGAACAGAGGCTCGCTTCCACGCCTGTTGCCTCACCGGATGATGCTGACGACATTCTAGCCGCTGATTCCTGTTCCGGCCAAAGCTGGGGCGTCCCTGAAACACTGCTCAACTGCAGGTTCATTCGGAGGAGCGAAGGACGTTCAGGGGAATGACCTCCCCGGCCGCCAGAAACCGCCCCGGATATCGAAAGGCGCAAAGTTGGAGCGCGAAGCCCAGCCCGGTTGTGTCCCCCGCGCCGTATCCGGATATGCTCGATGTCGTCGTCCGACAGTGTGTAATGGCGCAGTAGGGCGGCATCGCACGTGGGCAGGTCGAACGGGGCCGAGGACTGGCGCGCGCTCCAGATGCTTCGTCTCGGCATGTCCACCTCTCCGCTATCCGTTCATACCGGCAGGCGCGGCGCTGTCCGTAAGGGGATCGTCCAGCGGACAGCGCAGTCCGTCACCCCGCCCCCGCCAAACCAGGGTCAGGAGCGTCTCATATGAATGGTACGGAAACAATTGCGGAAGCGGAACCCTATCCGTACACTTCTCTTCATGACGGCAACGCTCACCGGATACGCGCGCTGTTCCACCGACTGGCAGAATCTTGCCGCCCAGCATCAGGTGCTCCGGGAGCTAGGCGTCGCCGGGGATCGTATCTATACCGATCACGGCCTTACCGGCACGACCCGAGCCCGCCCCAGCCCTCGCCGCCGTGCGCGAAGGCGACACACTGGTCGTGCTGAAGCCAGGTCCGTCCCGGATGCGCGCGCCATCGCCGACCGGCTTCGGGAACGAGGCGTGAAACTGGCCCTTGGACGGGCGCTCTACGACCCGGGCGATCCCATGGGAAAGATGTTCTTCAATATCCTCGCCGCCTTCGCCGAGTTCGAGGCCGATCTCATTCGCATGTGCACCCGCGAGGGCATGGCCATCGCCCGCGCCAAGGGGAGATTGCGCGGCAAGCAGCCCAAACTGTCCGAACGGCAGCAGCGGGAAATCTGCCGCATGCATACCACCGGCGAGTATTCCATCAGCGATTTCCCCGAGCTCTTCTCCGTCTCAAGACCAACCGTCTATCGCACACTCAACCGGCACCAATTCCCCTTAGCGTACGATTCAGCCCCTACCGGAATCGACCCCTATTAGGTCGGCCCAGCAGTCGGGTGAGTCCGGGTAGGGCCAGTATTTGACCCGGAGTACCGCCGCCGCCAGCTAGTCGGATCGAATTTCTCCGATGCAACTCCATAGACTACGATGCTGTTAATGTCCGACTGCCCTTCCCAGCCCCGGCAGCCGTGCAGGCCCACGAATTCGGCCCCTTGTCCTTGAGGACCACCCATCATAAGGTAACGACGACCCGGTCCGTGTCGGGATGCACGACCGCGGGCAGGTGTTCGCCGCTATGGTGTCCGGATTCCTGCAGAATTTCTTCCCATTGTAAACATTGCCGTTACAGCGGCGACCCTTGTACAGTGATTGTAGTTCAAACCTTTTGGTCTGCGGCACTGGCTGAAGCCTGGTTTGACCATACCGCATCCAGCACCCTTCAAAGTTTTGGGACGTCAACTCCTGTTGAGTAATCTCTTGCCCGAAGCAATGGGGAACAGAGATCGTTACTGGTGCACCGGTAGTCACTTCACTGCGAGAGGCTGCGTTTCTCCAGAAGCCACGACGAAAGGCGAGGCGTAACGGTAATCGTGAATGGGAGGGCCGGAATATGCTTGAACCATCGCAAATCCGACCGCTCGCGGCAAAGATGCCATTCTTCGCAAGCAACCTGAGAAGCCTGATCCCACCGCTCCTGATTGTAGTAATCATCGCAGTTGCTACCGCTAGTTCTTGGGGCTTGTTTGGTGTGGGCAAAATTTCTGAAGCTCCCGCTCCGGATATCGTCGGCTCGGAGAAATCAAGCCAAGGGGCCGAGAGGACGAACATTTCCGAAGCCGAGGCGGTAGCCGGCCAGGCGACAGCCGGACTTACAGGCGAGACCTCGCAGGGCGCGGTCGAATCTGGAAACGTGAAAGTGGCCGAAGGACCCAAAGCCGCGGAAATTATAGGAGTATTGGACTGGGTCAATTCGCGGCCGTTGAAGATAGGTGACCTGCTGGGAAAAGTAGTGCTCTTGGACTTCTGGACCTATACCTGTGTCAACTGCATCCGCACTTTCCCTTACCTTGGGCAATGGTACGAAAAGTACACAGACGACGGACTGGTGATAATAGGAGTTCATACGCCCGAATTTTCCTTTGAGCGGGAAATACAAAATGTTCGTAAGGCGGTGGCAAGGTATGGGATACGCTGGCCTATCGCCCTTGACAATGACTACGTCACTTGGGAGGCGTACGGAAATCGTTTTTGGCCGGCCAAGTATCTGATCGACAAAGACGGGATTATCCGTTACACCCACTTCGGGGAGGGCGCCTACGGTGAGACTGAATCGAGAATCCGTGAGCTTCTTGAGGAAGCGGGGGCGGAGTTGACTGAAGGAAAGTCCGAATTGCCTGATTACCAAGCAATGGATCCAGATTTCCTGAAGAATCCCTCTGTCAGGCCGACTCGAGAACTGTTTGCTGCACAAGTTTATCTGTATTTGGGAGAGCGCCGAGGCCAGGGGCCGCCTGACGAGACTGTTACCTACGAGGATCCCGGGGAACGCGAGAAGAATCTCATTTATCTTCAAGGTTCCTGGCATAACAGCGCAGAGAGTGTGAGGCACGCCCGGGAGACGAACGGTTTTGAGGACTATCTTGTGCTGCAGTATTCGGCCAAGAGCGTTAACGCGGTAATTAGATCGGAGGGTGATGCAGCCCAACCCTTTAAGGTGCTGGTCAAGTTGGACGGAGAATACGTTGAACCCTCCTACGGGGGAGAGGACCTGGTGATTGAGAAGGACGGAAGAAGCTTCCTCTATGTCGACGACCCGCGGATGTACTCGATAATTCAGGCGCCGAGCTATGGCACTTACGAACTGACGCTAAGCTCCAATTCCCCATATTTTTCCGTTGTCACGATTACGTTTGGCATCTATGAGTCGGGATTTTAGGGCTCCATTCTTTCCTCGACCAGATAGCGTTCCAGATTAGGTAGTTTGTAGTCGGGCGGCCCGTCATTCCCGCGCAGGCGGGAATCCAAACTCCCGTCTTCCCACGATTAAACCACCTAAGTTGGAACCCTGCCTCTCGACCATGGGACCTTTACACATTCCTCAGCCGCGGGTCCAATCTATCCCTCACCCAGTCGCCGAGCAGGTTCATCGACAGAACTGTCAGCAGGATGGCCAAACCCGGGAAAAATGAGACCCACCATGCGGTGATGACCAGCACGCGCCCGTCTGCGACCATCAGGCCCCACGCCGGGTTGGGTGGAGGTATCCCCACTCCGAGGAAGCTAAGGGATGCTTCAAATATTATGACTTGTCCCACCTCCAGGGTGGCTAGGACAATCAGGCTGTTGACAACGTTGGGAAAGACATGACGCGAGATTATGCGGACATCAGATGCTCCCGACACCTTTGCCCGGGCAATGAAGTCCAGCTCCTTTAACGTGAGGCTCTCCCCTCTCACCATGCGGGCATAGCGAGCCCAAATCACCAGGGAAATGATGATTACAACACTTGTAAAGCCCGGTTGCATGACGGTGGCCAGCACCAGGGCCAGCAGAATGGATGGCAGCGCAAGGGTGATGTCGACCAACCGCATGATCAAGTGGTCGATGTTACCGCCAAAGTAGCCCGCAATTAGCCCAAGGGTGACACCCACAAGTGCGCCGAGGGCGATAGAAACCAACGCGACAATCAAGGAGATACGGGCGCCATGCATAATGCGGCTGAGTATATCGCGGCCCACCTTGTCGGTTCCCACCGGATGGCTCCAGGTACCACCCTCCTGCCAGACGGGCGGTATCAGCCGATTCTTGGCGCTCCCGCTGGTGGGGGAATGGGGTGCTATCTGATCAGCGAAAATCCCGGGCAGAACCAATAGTACGAGAAGCACCAGCATTGGGAGCCATGGATATCTTCGAGCTTCAGCAGCGGCCCGAAACAGTCGACTGTTGGCTGGTCCAAATGTCAGATCGGCCATAATTTCCAAAGTTGACGAGGTTTGTCAGAATACCTGGGCACTCCGCGATGAGGCCATCGCCAGGAGTGGTCAGTTTGTATTTATCGGCAGTTCAGGTGTAACGGATGCGAGGGTCTAGGTACGCATAAAGGATGTCCACCAGCAGGTTGCCTACTACGTAGAATCCCGCGAAAAGCAAGACTACCGCCTGCACCACCGCAAAGTCGCGGCCGAGAGCGGCACCCAGAATGAGCTGGCCCATTCCCGGCCAGGAGAATACTGTTTCCGTAGTTATGGACCCAACCAGTAGCGCTGAGGTTATCACTCCGAAATATGTGAGCGGAGCAATGGCCGCATTGCGCAAGCAGTGTTTCCATACCACCTTCCGCTCCGGCAGACCCTTTATCCTCGCCATCTTGACGTATTCGCTGTCGAGCACGTCCAGCATCGACGACCGCACAAGGCGCATTATCGCTGCCACTTGAAACCAACCCAGTGTTATGGCCGGAAGAATAATATGAGAGATGCCTCCTTTACCGGAGGTTGGGAGCCAGTCTAGCTTCACCGCGAGTATCCATATAAGGATAATTCCCAACCAGAACGGAGGCAGGGCCTGCCCCACCATGGCGAATCCCTTGCCGCCCCGATCGAAAAGCCCGTCTCGTTTTACCGCGGTGAGTACACCTAGAGGTACTGCAATCACGACGCTGATCAATAGCGCAAAGCCCGCCAATTGGGCTGTAGCCGGCAAGCGTTCCGCTATTAGCTGCTTGGTAGTTGTTCCCCGCCACTTGAAGGAGTCGCCAAAGTCGCCTACAAACATTTTTCCGATGTATTTGACGTACTGAGTAACTATTGGTTCATTCAGCCCCCAGTACTCCTCTAGGGCCAAGCGGTCGGCCTGGGTGCCTTCTCCAGGCATTAGGGCGTCAACCGGACTCCCAGTCACGCGGATCAACCCGAAAACCACCATGCTGATGATCCACAGCGCCAGCAACGAGTGAAAACATCGGACTAAGATGAACCGCTGCATTTGAATACCTTATAAAAAGATAACCGGAGACTTGAACATGCGGAGAGTCCATGTCTCCGGTTGAGTGCCAAGAGGAACCAGCGCCAATACTCTACCTAGCTTCGGCTGCTTTCACGTATTCTAGATGGCTGTAGATCTCCCGGCGATTCCCCGGGAAGGAGTACTCAGCGACCACATCGGGGTTCAAGGCCAGTACTGCGGGAAACCAGAACAGCGGCATCGATGAGAAATTCTCGTACAGCCCATCACCCAGTTCTCGCATGACGCGGTCCCGGTCCTCCCGTGTGTGGGAGCCGGTAAGTTCGTCATACTTGCCCATGGTGAACTCGTTCACATAGGTGGCCGGTATGCCGTCGTGAGTAAAGTAATCGCTGATCGTGAACTGAGGGTCCCGGTACGATCCCGCAATCGGGTTCACGATGTCATGCATCTCCCTCTTCCGGAACATTTCTACCCACCGTCCGCTATCTAGAGGCAGAAGATCGACTTCCAGTCCGATCTCTTCGAAATAGAGGGCCACTTGCTCGACTATTTGGAAGTTCTCCGGTACCAAATCGTTTGGAACCAAAGTGATGCTTAACTCGAATCCGTCGGCGTATCCAGCATCGGCCAGTAGTTCCCTGGCGCGTTCCGGATCATAGCCGTACTGCTCCTCCCACATCTCATCCCAGGTTGAGTTGAAGCCCAGCAGAGTGTGGTGCCATCCGTAAACACGGCTCTGTTCGCCGCGTCCCTGGAAAATTTCTTGGTGCAACTCAGCCCGGTCAATGGCCTTGTTCATCGCTTGGCGCACCAGCTTGCCTCCTTGGGTATCCAACCAGGGCTCGTCCTCTAGCAGGGAGGGGTCGTAGTAGTACTGGCCCATGAAGTGAAAACCATAAGAGACAGCCGGAACGGAGCTTTGAGTCAGTGTCATCCCCTCCTCAGTAGCCGTTTCGAGGAGGTCGGACGGGAGAGAGACGATGTGGGCCTCTCCGGCCAGAAGAGCTGCCAGCCGTGTGGCCTCCTCTGCGGTCAGCAGCATTTCCAGCTCTTCGAATTCAGGAGTCCTCCGCCAATGGTCGACCACGCGTTCAGCCGTGATGTTCTGTCCCAATATCCGGTCAACGTACTGCCATGAACCGGTGCCAACCATCTTCTGGGCGTAGCCCTCCTCTCCCTCAGCATCCCATTGTGCCTTGCTCACAATTCCAGAGGTACCGTGCCCACCAAAATTGTAGAATTCCACACTGAAGCCGTCAGGCTTTTTCTGGTGGTAGACCACAGTGTAATCATCTACGGCCTCCACCCTGTCGACGGCGAGCCTGAGGGGTTTGGCGTCGACTCCTTGGGCGCCCTCCTGTGTCACTACGGCAAATGTATGCTGTATGTCCTTGGCCGTAACCTCGCCCCATCCATAATGGAATTGAACCCCCTTTCGCAGCTTGAAGTTCCATTGCATACCGTCGGGACTCAATTCCCATTCAGTAGCGATTTCAGGAATCAATCTACCGCTGTAGCGATCAACGCCGATGAGGTTCTCATAGAAGGGGCGTTTACCCATCCCGAGCATTGCGAAATGCCACGGAACATTGGTCTCTACAAGCAGGGCCCCCAGAGCAGTAACCAAGCGTCCAGAAGTGCTGGTGACGACGGGTTCGGGAGTTGGGGTGGCCTGTGGGACCGGTGGCGGGGTTGCCGTTGCGATGACGAGCGCTGTGGTTGCTGTCGGTCGTGCGCCCCCAGTTGCCGCGGTGGGCGTAGAAGTAGCGGCCGGTGCTACAGTGGCAGCGGCAGGAGCAGTAGTCGCGGCGGCAGGAGCAGTAGTGGCAGCGACAGGCGCGGTTGTAGGAGCGGGAGCCTGTGTAGCCTCATCAGAGCCATTGCAAGCGACTGCGAAAACTCCCATCAGAACCAGGAGAGCCAGTATGAATTTGATAAGGAGAGATACTTTGAGCATTATCATTCACACTCCAAGACTGAAGGGGAGCCAGACTTATCAATCCGATCCGCTGCCGATAGTGCCTGATATGACCTATAGGGATATATACGGTGGAAACTCTAATACTATCAGGTAAGAATGTCAATTGAATTGACGATTTTCGATATTAAAGGCGGATTTATTATCCTGAAGCCAATATCACGGGTGTCCAGTAGCTACGTGCAACACCGCCGAGAATAATACCCCTCGTGTCGTGCATCCACCGTCAGTCAACCTGTCGAGAACAGACGTTCTTGCAGCGCGTCAACCGCTGGAATCCGTAATACCAGAGAGGTCGGTACATAGTGTGCGGAATTCCTCGCGGGTGATATAGCGCTTCAGGCAGAGAGTGGCATATATCTGTGACAGCCTGCCGGGACTTCAGGGCACTGCGTCGGCGCGCGTGCATTCACGCCTGCCCAGTCGCAAGAGATTCATCAACCGGAGTACGTTGTTCACTTGGTGGTCGCCGAAGCGGTTCAGGAGATGGCGATGAAGCGGTAACAAGGCTTGACGTTTGACCCTGAGATCGGACGCCGCCATACAATATGGCTAACCCCGAATCCACCGAAGGGAAGCGGCCTTGGCGTTGGAACAAGGAGTGAGGGGCAAGGGAGCGCGGCGGTCCTAGCTCGATTCCAACAAATGGGGCCGGTGGGCGTCGGCAGTCGCCACCCAGAGCCTCTATTTCGGACCACGGCGGCGGCGCTGGGCAAGACCGGCGGGACAGCTTGCAGTAGGAGACCATCCCGGGCCGGGTTGGCAGGGACGTTGGGTCGATGGGTGGGTTAGTCGCCGACGTCGCCGTCAGACCGAGAATGGAATGGCTTGCAGTCGGGCTAAGGCGCGGCTGAACTGGCTTTCCTAAACCCGAATCCACCGAAGGACACGGATGGACGGCGTGAAGACAGCGGAAGAGGGGTGAGGTAGCTACAGGGGAGATGGCCTGGGCTCCATTGGGGTGAAGGGGAGGCCGGCGGAGGGTCTTCAGTTGTCGCGCCGGGCCCCGATGGCCGTCTGAGGGCGTTGGGCTGGGCAGGATGATGGGGAGAGGACGCAGCAAGGAACCACCCCGGACCGGGCTGGCGCGAGTTTGCGGGGACCTTCGGTTGGCCGGTGAGTGGGTCAGTGGCCGGCGGCGCCGTCAGGCTGGGAATGGAATAGCTTGCAGCCGGGCCAAGGCGCGGCTGAACTGGGTTTCCCAAGGCCAGCGCCGGGGGAGATGCAGAGTGAGGCGGCGCGCCAAGCGGGTGAGCCGCCCGGCCAGGGCGAAGAACCGCCGCCGGAGGGTCTTGGTGGTCACTATCTGCTCGCCCAGACCGATGCGCGCTGTCCAGCGGGCCAGGTTATGCGCCATCACCTGGACCGCCAGCCAGGCGGCTTGGCGCCGAAGCGGCCCGAGGGGAGATGGTTCAGGCCCACCCCGTACTTGAGGTCTCGGATGGCGTTCTCGATCTCGGCGTGGCTGCGATGGTCAACCTCCAGTTCCAGTGTCTCCCCGTACCGGTCGGTAATGAAGCCGTGATAGCTGTAGGTGGCGAAGAGGGCCAGTTGGGTACCGGGCGTGTGCTTCACCTGCAGGACGATGAGCCGCACCGGCGCGGCGTCGGGCTCATTCTGGAACGGGGTGTAGGTGGTCTCCGCCACCTCGGCGGCGCCGTCCATCCAGTAGGGAATCGGCGCCCAGTCCTCCTCGGGAATCGCCTCGATGAGATTCCGCAGGCTCTGGCGCTGGCGGATGGTGATGGAGAAGCGCACTTTTAGTTTGCGGCAGGCGGACACCACGCCGTGGGTGTAGAAGCCGCTGTCGGCCCGCATGGTGAGCGGCTCACTGGCGCTGGCATGGCGCACCCGTCCCACCGTCTCGCGCAGGAAGTGGGCAGCGCCCCGGGCGATATTGGCCCGGCCCTCCCGCAGCCGCGCCATCAGCACGTCGCCGGTGCCGGCAGCGACGGCCAGCAGCGGATGATAGCCCCGCTGGCCGGTGTAGCCGTGGTGGCGGGCGCCCTCCTTGGCCAGACCGTAGGTCTCGCAGATGGTCGAATCAAGGTCGATGGTGAATGGTGCGTCGCTGGGTCCGGCCCCAGCCGCCCAGGCCCGGGCCAGCAACTCCCGGCTCACCCGACCCAGTTGGCGGACATAGCCCCACCGGAAGCTGCGCAAGAAGGTCCCCAGAGTGGACGGCGCCTTGACCGTGACTCCCAGGGTGCAGGCCGTCCTCCCAGTGCGCAAGGCATCGGCGTCGTCGATACAGTCGCCGCCGGCCAGGGCGGAGGCAACCAGCGTCATCAGCTTATCGCCGGTGTTGGCCCGCCCAGGGGCGCGGCCCAAGTCCAGGTCTTGCTCGACCAGTTGCGGCAAGCCCAAACGCCGGGCCAGGGTGGCGGGAAGCATCAGCCCGGCATTGGCCACCAGGCGATGGTCGTCGAAGGCGACTTGGATGCGGTCGGGGTGGCTAGGTAGTAGCATCTACTGATAAGTGAATTGAAAGCTAAACTTCCGCGCACCTAAACGTCATTCCCGCGAAAGCGGGAATCTAGGGCGTCCAGTCAGACAGTACCGTCCTTTCCCGCAGACGGGTATGGATTCCCGCTTCCGCGGGAATGACGGATTGTTTAGGAATTCATTCACATATCAGTAAAAGGAGCTCCTTCTCTGGGGTCGGTTTCTTGTTTCGAAACCATTATCCCAGATACAAAGGAGCACCTTCTAAGCTGGACTTGTATCTTAATCCTTGGACGGGGCATGACCTTTGGGGAGCGAATGTGAGCGCGGCAGACCGGTACGGACTTGGTCTTGCTAGGCCGCTGCAAAGCTTGGTCGCCGCGCTTTTCCCCGCAGAGCCCGAACAGTTGCCTGGGCCGCGGAGCCCGCATCTTGCAAGTACGGGCCAAACCTTGACACGGAGGCAGTATGACACAGGAATCCATCTATGCTGGCATTGATGTGGCCAAGGACCGGCTGGATCTGGCGCTCAGGCCCTCGGGCACGGTCAGGACCGTGGCCTACGATGCGGCTGGCATAGGCAGCCTAGTATCGGAGTTGCAGTCCTTGGAACCGTCGGCAGTGGTTCTTGAGTCCACCGGCGGCTTGGAACTGCCCTTGGCCGGTGCCCTGGCAGCGGCCTCCCTGCCGGCGGTGGTGGTCAACCCCCGCCAAGTTCGCGATTTCGCCAAGGCCACTGGCCGCTTGGCCAAGACCGATGTGCTGGACGCCCAGGTCATTGCCCACTTCGCCGAGGCGGTCCGTCCTGCCATTCGCCCCCTGCCGGACTCCGAGACCCAGGAACTCCGCTCTCTGAACGCCAGACGCACTCAGATGGTGGAAATGCTGGTGGCGGAGAAGAACCGGCTGGGCCGGGCGGGCCAGGCCGTCCGCCCCCGTATCCAAGCCCATATAGAGTGGCTGGAGCAGGAACTGAAAGACCTGGACCGGGAGCTTCGGGATATGCTGCGCCGCAGCCCTGTGTGGCGGGAGCAGGACGACCTGCTGCGCTCCGTTCCCGGAGTGGGGCCGCAACTCTCGGTGTCGCTGCTGGCTGATCTGCCGGAGCTGGGCACGCTGGGGCGCAGGCAGATAGCGGCCTTGGTGGGAGTGGCCCCCATGAACCGGGACAGCGGGACCATGCGGGGCAGGAGGGCCGTCTCCGGAGGCCGCGGCAGAGTGCGGACCGTTCTCTACATGGGAGCACTGGTGGCCAGCCAGTACAATCCGGTGATCCGCAGCTTCTACCAGCGACTGCTGGCGGCGGGCAAGACCAAGAAACTAGCTCTCACCGCCTGCATGCGCAAACTGCTGACCATCCTCAACAGCATGGTGAAAAGCGGCCACCGCTGGAACCCCAACGCAACCAGCCATTGACATCAAAGACAGTTGCTTTGCACACTCAGGCGGCGTAAGCCAAGGAGTCGAGAAGTCTGTAGTAAAGTGCAGCGGGGGCTTTTTCAGCGGCGGGCTGCGGCGGCGACATTGAAAAACCCTCCGAGGCGATCCACAGGTGGCGGCGCACAAGAGCGATGGCATCGGCGAAGGTCGGCGCAGGCTTGGCGTACCATGCAGCCTGACGCTGGATCAGAGGATGCCGTGTCTGCAACGAATGGGCTGCCAGCGCGACCCATGAGAACATTCCCATCAAGACCGGCGTGGTGCGGGCGATGGCCCGGCCGGACCACTGGCGCTGAGTTTCCACACCCAGGTGGGACCGTACCTCCTGGAAAGTCACTTCCAGTTGCCAGCGAAGCACGAACCATTCCAGGATACAGGCCGGGTCCGCCGCCGTGCCGGTACAGAGCAACGCCTGGGTGGCCAGTTCTTTCCGAGGGTCCCGAATCAACACCCAGCGTATCGGCACCGGCGGCTTGCCCGAGTGGTACCAGACGGCGGTCTGGGAGGCGAGTTCCAGGGTGCGGGTGCTGCCGTCGTACCAAGGCACCGGCGTGGTGGTCCACGACAGGGCCGGGCGGTCGAGGAGTTCCTTCAGCGTGGGCAGACGGGCGCCTTTCGCCCGGGGACGGCCGTTTTGACCCGGCCTGCGCGGCGGCGCCGGGGAATAGAGTCCGGCATCCAGGCGCAGCTTGGCGGCAAGGGCGACCGGTTCCCGCAGGGATTGACAGAAGCGGAGCAGATCCAAAACGGCGTAACCGCTGTCCCCCACCAGCACCAGCGGCCGGTTGGGCAGCCAGCGGCGCAGTTGCAGGACCATCTGACGGGCCCAGTCAGTGAGCTTCTTGTGAGAGCGTACCCTTCGCTGGTGATAGCGTTCCGAGGGCGCCAGCACGGTCAGGAAGGGCAGAGCCCAGCGCCTTTTGGCCCAGGGTATGTGGCCCAGCCACATCAGGGAGACCCACGCAGTCCGCTGGCCTTGACCGCGTAGCTGCTGCTGGAGCGCACGGCGTCGCGGTAAACCCCGAGGGCGTTGATCTGCGGTCCTTGTCGCCGCTCCAGCGTCTCGCCGATGCCGAATACCAGAGGACCATCGCTCCGGTCCAGGTGCCGGATGAGCAATCCCAGCAGGACCTGGGACACATGAAGAGGAGACCATGCCGCCCGGTTGAGCACATGATGGTAACTGGCGTAGCTGCGGTCGCCGCTCAGTCCCATGACGCGGAGGGCCGAGGCTACAGTGCGCTGGCCTGGCGCCAGAATCGCGCCAACCAGCAGAACCTGGGCTTTGCGCCAAGGAGGGCCGCGAAACAGTGTTGCGAAGGGGATGAGAACGGGTAGAATCGCCTCGGGCAGGGTGAGCATGGCGAGACCTTTTGTGAGAGAGGGGTCTAACCAGATTACTCTGCCCTTATCATTATGTCTGCCTTTTGTACAAAGTCCAGCTTAGGGAACAGGGTCTGGAGGTGACCTCGGAAGAGGATGGGAAACCGGGCGGGGTGATGTATTTCAGGGACCCCAAGCCCATGGACCACTGCGTCTTTTTCGCTCGCAAAAGCGCATGCGCATGACGGAGGGAAACGCCCGTCTCTCCGCCGGACTGACAGCTACAGGAACGAGATAAGCGGCTTGAAAGTTCCCATGGTGCTTTCGGACATCACCCCCTGCTGGCTCACGGCGGCCCTCTCTGCCAACCGGGAGGCGGGCGGCCCCTCTGTGGCCGGATAGTCGGCCGAGACCATCGCCGAAGGCAAGGGTTTCATGAGCCAGTTGTTCCGGCTGAGGCTTGACTACCGCGCCGGTTCCCCGAACCTGCCGCCCACGGTGATAGCAAAGCTCCCGTCGACAGACCCGCTGCTGAGGACGGTCTTCGATAGGTTGGGGCAGAACCGGCGAGAGGTCCGGTTCTACACACAACTGGCAAGCGGCTCCCTGCTGCGGACTCCGCGCACTATTTCTGCGGTCAGGACCCGGAGACCGGAGACACGGCGCTGCTGCTGGAGGACTTGAGCTCCCTCCGCCAGGGCGACAGCGTTGCCGGCTGCACCGTGGCAGAGGCCCGCCGCTGCATTGAGCAGTTGGCCAGATTCCATGCGTCCTGGTGGGGCAGCCCCCCTCCTGGAACGGTTGGACTGGATGCCGTTGCGAGAGGCCGAGGCAGGAGTTTACCAGCAGATATACGCCGGAGCCTGGAGTGCCCTCATCGAGAAGGCCGGCGACGGGATGCCGCCGGGCCTGCGGCTCTTGGGAGACCGTCTGAATTCAGAGGTCTCCGGCATCAAGGCCCGGCTCTCGAAGCCTCCGCGCACGGTTGTTCATGGAGACTATCGCCTCGACAACTGTTTTCTGCCGGAAGGCCCTGCGCCCCGTCCGGTGGTGGTGTTCGACTGGGAGTTCTGCGTACGGGGCCGCGGCGCCTATGATGTCGCCACGTTCATCAGCGAGGCCTTTGCTCCACAGTAACGGAGAGAGGTGGAGTTGGATCTCATGCGGGAATATCACTCCATCCTCAAGGACAGCGGTGTCAGCGACTACCCGTTCGAGGAGTGCCTGTATGACTACCGGCTCTCGATGCTGGAAGTTCTCGTCTTCTGGATCATCACCGGGGGCTACTGCAATTACCAAGACGGGCGGGCCGGAGTTTACCTGCGAAACACACTGGAACGACTGGACGCAGCCATCGCCGACCTCGCCTCCACCGAAACGATTGGCCTGCTCCCTGGGTCTTGAGCCAGCGGCCATTCCAGTTGTCGGGGAAGCGGGCCGCTCTTTCCGTGAAACCGAATCATCCGGCCTGTGGCGTTGCCATCTAACCCGCCGCCGTCAATCCGCCGAAATCGACAGCCCCTCGATGAACTCCATACCCGGCAGTTTCTCCAGATCCTGGGGCGGCATTTTCACCTTCCCTGATCGGCTTCCCGCTCCCAGGATGATGTAGTCCATCTCCAGCAGGCGCGCGTCGGCGTAGACCGGCAACCCCGTCGGCAGCGCCAGCGCCGTAACCCCGCCGATCATCATTCCCGTCAATTCACTGGTCTCTTCCGCCGAGGCGAACGACGCCCGCGACACCCCCATCAGCCCGCGCACCCTCCTGTTCACATCCAGCCTGTCGCACCCGCGCACGATCCCCGCGCAGTATGCCGCCGGCCCTCGCTTGCTGGCCACGATGATCGTGTTGGCGCAGTGGGGCAGGTCATACCCGTACTGCTCACAAAAGTCCGCGGTGTCGCCGTACTGCGGATCGATCTCGATCCACTCCCATCCTGCGATGCCCAATTCGTCCAGCGCCGCACGCACTCGCCCTTCGATCTGTTCCGGTGTACTCATTATCCTGTCCCTCGTGGGGATTTAGGGGCCATTCATTAGTCCCCATATATCGTAGATGGTTGGGATGAGGATGTCCTCCCGCCAAATGCCATGTTTTTGTTCATCATACGCGGTCTCCACAAGGCCACTGGTAATTCCGATGGGGCAGGTATGGGACCCGTGATCAACGACAATTGAATCTGCCGCCCTGAGGAGGTTTCAGAACTTATTCACAACGCGCCCTATAGCATTGCGTATCCAGGCCGAGATCGGCACCAGCCGTCGAAGCATGCGGCGCTCCTCCAATGCCCTGAAACGCCTGGCCTCGGCCACAGGTATGCCCCGGAACTTCTTCTTCCTTCGGCAGAGGGCCCGGTCGCTGGTGCCCATCTTGCGGCAAACCTCGGACACAGGCGTGCCCTCCTCCGCATAGGGCATGCCGAAGGCCACCTGCTCCGGGCTGTATCGGGACTTCTTCTTGGGACGATCCCCTCTCACATTGGTTTAGATCATCCCAAAGAATTCACATTTGGGCTGGACCAGTTTTCGGAGAGCAAACAGGTACAAGAACCACAAGCAACCGGATCCCCTCGATTGTTTGGCTCGGGCCTGTCGCACGGCGGTCCTGCGAGTGCGTCAAGACGACAACTGCCAGCTCCGACGCCGGGGATAACGACCCGAACGGACCACTGCCACGCCAGAGTCGGAGCGGAGCCACCCAACGGCACTGACACCAGCACCCTGACCCTGCCCGGCGACGCGGCGTAGTGTTTTCTTATGATCCATGCACTCTGAATGGCCCCCGCACACTGGCGCCGTTGCCACCCTCAACATTAAACGGCTGAAAGTCTCCACTGCAGGCTTTCAGTCAATTCATCAGATCGCAATCCGGAGCAGGGCAATGAACACCGCTGGAATCGGCGAGCAGTTCAGGGTACAGCAGAGCGCTCCTGATATGGCTGACCTGTCAGATCTTACAGCCGACCGGCTCAGTCAAATCCACGGGATGTGGGAGTCCCTGAGCAACCTGTTGGATGGCGATGTGGATCCTGCTGATCCATTGGCGCATCCGCAGCCGGCACGGTCAACCACGCCCGGGCTGGTTGTGGTGTCCCAAGGCTCCTTGGTTTCCGCTCAAGGCGTCCGGTGGCTGGACTGACAATGCCTCCGGCCTTTGGTCCACTCCTGGAGTACGCAAAGGGCCATGCGGACGCCTTGGTCAGTCAGGCGCGGCTGGCGATCGACAGCGAAGCCTTCGACGTGGCCGTTGCCAACTATGAGGCAATCAGAACCTTCTATGGAGAGGGTCAATATGACGAAGAGTACGCTGACGCCCTGTGAAGAGCGGGCCAAGATAGCCGATGGAAACGCGGCCAGAGTCTACAAATTGAACTAAGCTTGCCGGCACTGGCGTCCGCCGGACGTTGGACCGTATTCACTCACGTACTTTCAGTAGCCGTGCAAGGCATGGGCCGGAGCGTGTCTGCTATCCGCAGAGCCGCGGCCCTAATCTGCCTGGCCGGGCCGCTGGTCAGTCCTGAGACCCTCCGTAGAGGCGTCCACGCTGGCCATGTTGTAGTATGACTCCACCGGCCGCCATACCAACGGCGTCAGCAAGACCACCGGCAGCATCAAGAGCAGGCCAGCGCCGGCGTTGATGCCTATGGCCAAGGAGATGCCGAATGCCTGGGCTATGACCCCGATTTCCGCTCCGCCGACCAGGTGGCCCAGGCCGTTTACCAACCCCTGGGACCCCATTATCCTCCCTCGCATTTCAGCAGGCGACGCAAGCAGCAGGATGGTGCTCTGCATGGTGCTGAATCCTGACTGACCTACCCCAGCGCTGAAGAGCAACACGAAGGAGATCAGGAACCAAGGCGACCAGGCCACCGCGGCCACGCACACCGCCACGATCAGGGCGCCTATCACGTAGTACCGCCCGTGAAAGGTGTAGTTGCGGCGAGTGGCAATGAATATCGCCCCCACGAGCGTGCCAACACCTTCCGCCGAGCCTATCACGCCCCCCAGCGCGGGCCCCACTTTCAATAAGTCGGTGGCGATGACCGGTATGAAGTATTGCAGCGGCAGCACCATGCCGTTCATCACCAGAGATATGGTAAGCACCCCCAGCACAAACTTGTTTGAGAAAGAGTGGTGAATGCCCGACTTGATTCCCTGAGTGAACTCCCTGTCTCTGCCCACCACCGACGCCGCCTTCGGCAGCCGCATCCTGAACATCAGGCAGGCAGCTACCAGGTCCAGGGTCACCAGAACTATGAAAGCGCCGGTGTACCCGTGAAAGGCAATCAACAGCCCGCCAGCCAACGGGCCCACAATTTTGCCCACGTTGTTGGTGATGGTCTCCAGGGACATGGCATGGGCGATTCGGTCTTCCCCGGCCAGGTCGAAAAGGGCTGCCCGCCGGGCTGGGTCGTCCAGAACCTTGGCCGTACCCTGTAGAAGTATGGCAAGGAATACATACCAGGGATGAATGAGGCCCAGAATCAGGAGTGTCAGCAGCCCCGATGCGACAAGCAAATAGAAGGTGTGGATGCCGGCCAGGATCCGCCACCGGTCCAGCCGGTCGGCCAGCATTCCTCCTAGCAGCGATAGAGGTGGGCGCGGACCATTCAGGAAAACAGAAATCAGTCCGACTTGAAAGGCCGAGTCGGTCAGTTCGTAAATGAGGTATCCCAGCACCAGCAGTTCCATGCGGCGAGAGATCTCGTGAACCCACCTGGCCGCCCACATCAGGCGGAAATCAGGGTTTTGCAGGACCGCCAGAACAGGAATGTTGGAAAGC
The DNA here is from genome assembly GCA_965204805.1 of Dehalococcoidia bacterium. GTDB lineage: Bacteria > Chloroflexota > Dehalococcoidia > Lucifugimonadales > UBA3495 > VXOI01. Next base: position 3,950,966 of record OZ242013.1, on the reverse strand, counting down.
GGTGACAAAGGGTTTCCTATAAATAAATTACGAAAATAGTACCGGCTATAGTAGCCTATATCCGCCATAACTGCCGCGTATGAGCACCCACTTCAGCAGACTGACTCAGATTGCCAACATAAGCCGCAAGTCTGCGGGAAGTCAACAGAGAGAGGGCCGACTGCTGGGCTATCGCATTTGAATGGCCCAGCGACACTTGTCCCTTGCGCGACAGGCCGCCGCCGGGGCCATCCTGAGCCCCCGAATCATCGCCTCTGGCGAGTGGTTCCAGTTCCCGGGCACGTGGCCCGACGGTCTTACGAGGAGGACCGATACTCCCGAGGAACTGCTGGAGGGCATTCGCGACATGATTGACCGAGGTGCCGGCCTCATAAAGGTGGGTGCCACCGGGTTCCGGCCCAACGGAGAGCAATTCGCCAGCATGCCCCGGGAAGCCCTCGACGTGGCAGTGCGGGCCTCCCACGAGGCTGGCCTCAAGATCGCGGCCCACTGCCACAGCTTCGAAGGCACCCGGCTTGCCGTCGAAGTCGGCATAGACTCCATAGAGCACGGCACCTACGTTGACTAGCCCACGGTCGAACTCATGGCCGAGAGGGGCAGGTACATGGTGCCCACGATGTCCACCTGGGACGCCAGAGAGCGCCTTGCGACCCAGATGGGCTGGTCTAGGGACCAGATGGCCGACATCTACGACCGCAAGGAGAACTCCATCGCCAGCTTAAGGCGCGCCCTCCAGGTCGGGGTTCGCATCGCCACCGGCACCGATGCAGGCGGGTCCCCCGCTCGCCACGGTTTCGTGGCCCGGGAGGTGGAGTTGATGGTCGAGAACGGGATGTCCCCCCAGCCGGTGCTGGAAGCTTCCACGCGCGTTGCCGCAGACCTGCTGGGCATTCTCGAACAAACGGGCACCATCGAGGTCGGCAAGCAGGCCGACATGGTGCTGATAGATGGGGGTCTCCTCTCCGACCCGGTTGCACTCAGGAACATCTGGGCCGTGTTCCAGGGCGGCAGGAGAATTCGCTGATCAACATGCAGGGCAAGCCATACCTTTTCGCCTCTAGCAAGATGTTGAAATTGGGGTAATTTAGCGACTAGTTGAGGCGATTCTTGCCGGCGGAGTTTATGGTGGGGTTTACCTGACACTCAGGCAGGGCCTTCCGGCATCTGCGACAGCCCCTTTCCGGCCCCTTTTGGCTGTTTCCTTTTCGACTAGTCAAGGGCGCGCCGAGAAGGGCCTGTTGAAAAAGTCATCTTCGGCGGCAGCGGGGCCGCCGGATCCGAGGGTCGGCACATTTTGTCATCCGACTCTGCTTGAGACGATACTGCGGCGACATTAGGAAATCAGATATAGCATCGTCTCCAATGCTCTCTGACTCCGTGGGTTTGGCGGCTGCCGGCAGCGCCGGACCCGGTGGTCCGGCACCTCGGCTCAATGTGCGCACCAGCTTCAGCACGTTGTGGGCCAGAGCGGCCATGTATCCCTCGCAGTCCACCCCCGACTTCTCGAGGGCAGGCTCTTCCACAACCCGCGCAACCGGGACTGGGCCCAGCCCAGACGATCCAAGTGATGCGAATGTCCCCTCGGCGATGGCCAGACGCCGTTTTCGCTCCCGGCGGTACGCCGAAGTCTTTTTCAGTTCCTGCGCCTGGAGCAGCAATGGGTGATACATGCTGAGGGCCACGTATCTTCGTTTCTGGTTGGGTGGCAGGCACCGGGCTTTGACCGGGCAGGACTGGCAGTCCTTCTGGCGGGCCACGTACTGATAGGCGCGGTCCCGCCTTTGCAACGCACTGCGGCGGAGCACCTTGCCTTGAGGACAGATCAAATGGTCCCCCCGGTAGATTAAATCCCCCTTGGCAACCATGCCGCTCTCTTGGTTGGGGTGGATGGGTATGTAGGCTGTGATGCCCTTTTCCTCAAGGAGTTCTCTGAGCTGACCCCCTGGCGCTCAACCCCTTCATCATCAACGGTTGATCTGGACAGCACAAACAGCCCGTTCTCCTCTATGGCCTGTTCCTTGAACTCCCCGACGCTCAGGTCGCTGCGCGACAGTCCGAAGTTGTTGACGTTGGCCTTGACCATGCTGGAGTTGGCGTACATCTCCGGCGACAGCAACCCCATCCGCAGCAACTCCTGATTCAGGCCGTCAAATACTTCCGAGAAGCCATCCCTTCCAATGCGGTTGATGAAGTAGGTGATAGTGGAATGGTCGAACACCGGGTCGTCGATGGTGAGGAAACAAAACCGGCGGTGCACAATATTCTCGGAGATGGCCGAACACAACCTGCGAAAGGAGACGATGTTGTAGAGCGAGCAGATGAGGAGCGCCCTGACCATCACCTCAGGATGGATGGCGGGTCGGCCGAAGTCCGGACAGTACCGCGCCTCCGGGGGAGCCACTGGCTTACCAAAGTCCAACTGCTCGTCGATCTGATCAGCAGATGGTTGGGGTTGATGAATTCTCGCAGGCGTTTGCTGGTGAACTGGAAGAGGGTGGATTCCTTGCGGCAGCGGTCCAGCGGCTCCAGCATCGCGACTGCTCGCCAATGCTGACTACACGCCCATTTTAGCTCAATAGCCACTTTAACCTGCTCTTACGCCGACTTTTTCAACACTCCCTTCTCAGCGCCATTGACAACCTGCTTGCCTTTAATGCCAGCAGTACCGCCCAGCAGCTTGATGCCGTGCTTGCGGTGGTGGCCGGTGATCGCTGTAAATTCGTCCAGAATCCTCCCTTTGTCCTTCTTGGATACCTGTCGGTCACGCTCCCGGATCGTCGCCAAGAGTTTCTGCTTCGCCATCTTGGAGATGCCTCCGCCCACGTGACAGCCTCCCGAATTTAGCGATTTGCGTGAGGCAATGCGCTGTGGAGATAGCCCATTGCATGGTGGCGGAGATGTGGGACTGCCGCAGGCCGGAAGCCCCTGGGGTAGGTCACTCGCCTGCCCTGATGGAACCCGAGGTCTTTGGACCGGCCGAGATTTCCTTTCCCTGACCTGAGTACTTGGGAATCAAACTGGTGGGGCCTGGTAGGAGCGTGCCGAAAGAATCTATCCCAGGGTGTGCCGGGTACGTTTCATGGAGTGGCCCTAATAAGCCTATGGTTCAGATAATCCCACAAGCCTCGCATCCCGACTTGCTCAGTATTCGGGAAGTAGATCACATTCGCTGCTCTAAATTAGGTAACAACTTTGCATTATTCTTCAACGGACTTTATCTCGGCAGGATCTCCCGAGAATCTGTCGCCGTTTACTTTGTTGTGCAACAGACATCTGGTATGTATAATGCAAACTCATCATAAAGAAAGCGATTATGCGATCGAAAGATATATACTGTGGACCAAATATCTACGAATTCGCTAGTATCGAGGCTACATACAGTGCAAAGCGTCTAGGAGTGTCATGAGTGTTTTCCCTCGATTCAACAAGCGCCCTCTCTTAAGCGTTGTTGTCGCCTTATTGGCTGTTGCCATATTGGGTTGCGGCACATCCGCCACGGCTACACCGCCTCCTGAGACACCCACTCCGGTGCCCACTGCCGCTGCGGGGGTTCCGACTGAGGCTCCTGCAGTACCGACTGCCGTGCCTACTCAAGCGCCTCCGGCTCAGCAAGGCGACGCAATATCCGGGGGAATCGTGCCCATGCAGGGAGTCGACAACCCCAGTGGGTGGGACCCACAGAGGTACGGTCGGGCCGAAGATATCGGCGTTAACGGGCTGGCCTATAACCAGCTGGTGGAATACAACCCGATAAGTCCCAGTGAGATCATTGGCGATCTCGCAGAGTCATGGGACATAGGTCCCAATGCTCTAACCTATACGTTCCGTCTTCACCAGGACGTAAAGTGGACGGACGGAGAGGACTTCAACGCGGACGACGTAGTCTTCAGTCTCGACCGCTTGATGGCCCCAGATCCCCCCAAAGCCAAGGCCGGGCTGTTCAGGGACCTTGTCGACACTGTTACGAAGATCGACGATGATACAGTGGAAGTTAAGCTGAAGTTCGCCGCAGGGTCGTTCCTCCCGTTCTTGGCCGTGGACTTCAACAAGATGCTTCCTCAGCATGTACTGGAGGCAGGGGTAGATATCAACGCCTATGCCCCCAATCCTGTGGGGACCGGCCCGTTCAGCATTGTTGACTTCACCCAAGGGGTCAGCTCGGAATACGTAAAGAACCAGGACTACTTCAAGGACGGCAGGCCCTACTTCGATGGCATTAAGGTGTTCATCATTCAGGACAAAGGCACTGAGATCGCCGCCTTTCGTACCGAGCAGGTGGTCATGGCGACGAGCGCCATCGTCAACATGGACATCGAGGATATTGAGCGGCTTGAAGCAGATGAAGAGTTCATGAGCCGCTATGACATCTACACGTTGAGCGATGCCGCCACTCTTCACTTCCAGTTGAATCACAATGCCCCTCCAATGGATGACGCCAAGGTCAGAAAAGCGCTCCACCTGGCTCTGGACAGGCAGGAGTACACCGAGTTCTTTGGCCGTGGTCGATGGGAAATTGGAACCCCAATGTCCGAGCGGTCCAACTCGTATGCTCTGCCGGTATCGGAGATTCTCGAGTATCCCGGTTTCCGACAACTGGACGGCAAGAAGCACCCTGACGACATAGCCGAAGCGGTAAGGTTACTAAACGAAGCCGGTTACAGCGACGATAATCCCTTACAGTTCACCCTGCTCACCGCCAACGTAATCCAATTCCCGGAGGCGGCACAGGTCGCCAAGGGTAACTGGGAAAACCGCTTGCCGGTCGAGATCACCTTGGAGTTGGTGGATACCGCCACCGCAGTGGACAGGATGCTCTCTCATCAGTTTGAGGTAGCGACCTTCGGAGCAGGTCAAACCATCTTTGATCCGGACGACCATTTCAGGATGGTCTACTTGGGAGACGGAGGGAGAAACTTCGCCAATTGGAGCCACCCGACAATAGAGGAACTGTTCTTCAAGCAACAGAGTGAACCGGATGATGCCATGAGGCGCGAGATTGTAAACGAAATGCAGAGGCTTGTCCTCAATTCGCCCGACATCGCGCCGTCGGTCATTGAATACTCTTGGAATGCCTTTGTGGGACCGGTTAGCAAGAAGATACGGACCGATGCAGGGTCATTCGTCCGGGCCAACGGCCTCTATCACGCACTGAAGCATGACCACGAGTGGTTCGACCCCGACATGGGACAGTAGTCGGTAGCAGCAGGACCCTTTCGACGCATCTGGCAAGTCGGCCGGTAACCTTCGATAGCCGGCCGACAACCACAATATTGGCGGACGTATGCAGACCTATATCTTGCGACGAGTGCTTCTTTTCGTCCCCACTATAGTTCTGCTTACGCTGCTGATCTTCCTGTTCCTGAGGGTTATCCCCGGGGATCCCGCGCTTCAGGTGCTAACAAGCGGCACCGGCGAGGGATCTTTTACTGAAGAGCAGTTGGAAGCGGTTCGGAAAGAACTGGGCATCGACCGGCCCCTCCACGTGCAGTATGGGACATGGATCTGGGACATGCTGCGAGGGGACCTTGGAACCTCCTATTTCTTCGGAGTTGAAATCAGCGAGCAAATGAAGGTCCGCCTCCCGGTTACCCTGGAACTAACGTTCCTTGGGCTGGTGATGGCCTTTGTCGTAGCGGTTCCACTTGGCATCTTGTCGGCACTGAAGCAAGATACGGTCTTTGACTATGTGGCCCGCATTATCAGCTTCTCTGGAGTCGCGATTCCGAACTTCGTCACAGCGCTGGTAACCGTTTATCTGCTCGTCAGGCTATTTAATTGGATACCTCCCCTTGACTATGCTGCACCCTGGGATGACCTCAAGAAGAACCTGTCTCAAATGGTCTTCCCGTCTATCGTGATGGCCTTCCTGATGATGGCATTCATCAGTCGCGTCGCGCGGTCGTCCATGCTTGAGGTGCTGAGGGAAGATTACATAAGGACTGCAAGAGCCAAGGGGCTCAGGGAAAGGCAGGTCATTTACCTGCATGCACTGCGTAACTCTTTCCTGCCAATCCTGACAGTGACCGGCTGGTACTTTGGAGTCTATCTAGGCGGCACGGTGGTGATTGAGAGTATCTTCGTGCTGCCGGGGATGGGAAAGTTGCTATTGGACAGCATCTTCCATCGGGACTATGCCGTGGTACAGGCCGAAGTATTTCTCATCGCGGTCATGGTGCTGATCCTTAATCTTTTTGTGGACCTGCTTTATGGATGGGTGGACCCAAGAATCCGCTTCCGATCCTAGTGTTCCTCCCTAAGGGGTTTCTGAAACAACACCCGCAAAGGCCGACAGCTTGAATAACGACTCCGTTCTTCGCGAATCCAGGGTTGTCGAGGCCGGGGGGCAAATCGCCTCAGGGCTGTGGCGCTTCGGCAAGCGAAAACCCCTTGGAGCCATCGGGGGCATTATTGTACTGTGCCTAGTGGTGATGGCAATCGTCGCCCCATTCGCAGCCCCACATGACCCTTACGAGCTCAACCTCAGGGACAAGTACGCCTCACCCGGAGAGGCGAACGGAAACGATCAAATATATCTGCTGGGGTCCGACAGCCTGGGACGAGATATCCTTAGCAGGATAATGTATGGCGCCAGAATATCACTCTACGTGGGGTTTCTCAGCGTGGGCGTGGGAGTGACAGTAGGAGCCTTAGCGGGGGTTGTTAGCGGGTATCTTGGAGGAAAAATAGACTTGGTGGTCCAGCGAGTGGTTGACGCCTTTATGGCCTTCCCCGCCTTGGTTTTTGCCTTAGGAATGCTGGCCGCCCTCGGGCCTTCCCTGAACAATGTAGTGCTCACTCTGGTGCTTTTGTTCATCCCGGGATCGGCGAGGGTGGTCCGATCACAGGCTCTGTCAGTGACCGAGTCGGTCTATGTAGACGCCGCGAGGGCCATCGGGGCCAGTGACAGGCGAGTAATCATGCGTCACGTGATCCCGAACTGCATGGCCCCTTACCTGGTGTTCGCGACCGCGAACCTTGGTCTGGCAATTGTCATCGAAGCGTCCCTTACCTTCCTGGGAGTGGGCACTCCGATCGATGTTCCCTCGTGGGGGGGCATGCTGTCCGTAGCTGGAGCCAAGTATGTTGAGGTGGCACCGTGGCTGCTTATGTTCCCGAGTATAGCGGTCGTCCTGACGGTTTTCGGATTCAACCTCTTGGGCGACGCGTTGCGCGATGTACTTGACCCCAGGCTCAGAGGGACCACCTAATCAACTTACTATGACCTGCCTGTTGCTCCACCTGTACGAGTGGTAGTGAATCTCGAGATTCAGGGATAGAAATCGGCATGATGCTAAACCAGGATCGGGGTCTTGTTCTTTTGATAAACTTGGACTCTGTTCTTGGCGGAATCAGCAACAACTACCCGACCTTTTGAGTCCGTTTCGACAGCACTGGGCTGCCAGAAAGACTGCTCCGGGGAAAAGTCCGTAACCATGTTCCTCTGCTGGATCATATCCGGGTTCGAGACGAGCTTTTCCTTTCCCCATTTCGACAGATTGGCGTTTCCTTTGAATTCGGTAATATACCGGCCGTCTGGAGTCAGTACCTGGACTCTGTCATTCAGCCAATCAGTTACGTAGATGTCGCCATCCTGGTCAACCGCGACGTCCGTCGGTCGATTGAACTCTCCTGGCCCACTGCCTGATCGTCCGAATATGCTCAATGGCACGCCTTCTTGCGAAAAGCACTGGACCCGGTCGTTGCGCCAGTCGGCCACGTAAAGCACACCGGAGGAATCCAGTGCCAATCCCCAAGGCATATTCAACTGGCCCGCTCCATTTCCGTACCTCCCGAAGTGGCCGAGGAACCTGCCGTCGGTGGCGAACTTCTGTATTCGATGGTTCCAGGCATCGGCCACCAGTACGACTCCATCATTTGAAACCACCAACCCCGAGGGACGGTTCAGTTCTCCTTCCCGAGACCCCGCGCTGCCCCACTTATTCAAGAACTGGCCATCTTTGTCGAATACCGAGATCCGGTTCAACCACTCGTCGGTAACGTAGATGTTCTGCTTGGCGTCCAATGCGATGGCAGTAGGCCAGATGAAGTCTCCGTCGGCGTCCCCGTAGGAGCCAAACTGGTTGATGTATTCCTCGGACAAGGTGCATACCGTGATGCGTACACCCATTTGACGAGCCCCTGACGTCCTGTTGACAACGTACAGGACTTCATTGTCATCCAAGGTCAAGTCCACGGGGATTCTAAAGCCCGTACCGGCCAATTCGGTCCGACCTATTGTGTGGCTGTAGGTGTAAAAGCGGTCGCTTATTCCGAAGAAATGGCTGCTCATCCAAAACCCTCCCAAGCAACCGTGGAAATAACGGTTGCCTTGAAGCTGAGGATCACATGTCCTCCTTAACCGAGTTGGTATTCCGCTGTCGAGGCAATGAGCCGTAACATTTCGCCTACCTGCATCTCAAACTTTGACGGTTCGTTGGAATTGTCTCGCCGAATTTCTCCCAAGCCATCGGCATACGCGATGAGTTGCATCATGGTCTCGGGCGTCACATCGACCGGCCCTGCCATATCAAGACACGCTTCTACGAACTCTTCGCTGGAGTAAGACTCCACACCCTCTGAGAGGCGATTCACGATGAACTTCACTCCCAGGAGTTGGGTGTTACCCATCAAATCGGTTGCGAAATTGATTCTCTCCACCAATGACCCACTATCTATCCACTCTCTACCGGTGTGCCAGCCCTCGACTGACGGCGGATTCATAAGGTCCATGCCCATGTAACGGATTTCCATGGCTGGCTCCAGCAGCCAGGGAGTAGGGTCGGTGTGCGCGCCAACTAGGCGCAGGGTACCGGCTACCAGCTCAGCCGGGCTCTTCACCTTGGCAAAAAAGATGGATGAATCCCTGAAAAAGCCGGAATGGAAAAGGGCCCGCAACATGGCCGAAATGTCGTAGCGGGAATCGAAATATGCGGCCTCCAGCACACTAATAGCATTGGGGTCCCTGGGAGCAATTTGCCGCCATGTGGGCACCGGAGGTTCGTCGGCAACGAAGAAATCGTACATTTTCCTTGATACGAACCGGGCCGTGGCAGGCTGTCTACAAATGATGTCTATTACATCTTCTCCATCCCAGCAACCAGTCTCACCCAAGAAGGTCTTTTCCCCGGCATCGTGGTCAGCGTGATCATAAACGAACTGCCAGGGGGTCCTGCCGTATGGGAACACCGGCAGGGTCGCCCGAATGTTCCAACCGGTAAAAGCTCTGGCGCAGGCCTTGACATCATCCTCGGTGTAGTTGAATTCGTCGTCCGCTCCCACCCCCATGGAGAAAAGCTCCAGCAATTCTCTGCCAAAGTTCTCGTTGACCGCGGTCCCGTGATTCTCGGTGTTGTCCAGGTAGTAGAGCATGGCAGGGTTCATTGACAGCTTCAGCAGCAGGTCTCTGAAATTTCTCATACCGTGTTCTCGAAACAGTTCAATCTGCAACCCCATCAGACGTCCATAGTCGACCTTGCTGTTCCCAGTGCAGAATATGCTATGCCAGAAGAGGGCCATTTTCTCCCTTAGCTGCCGTGGGTCATTCACCATCCGGAACACCCACTCCATTTGATTGTCCTCCAAGGTCTCTCTGCTCAAGACCGAAGGCCAGTACCGCCCCAGTAGATCCTCCTCGATTCCGGGCTGGTCATCAGGGCTCAGAAGCTCCTCAACCGTCTGCTCGTAACCCTTGTCCAGGGCAGACTCGATCTGATACCGGTTGGCGCCGAATCCCGCTCGCCGCAAGAGGTGGGCCATCAGGGAGATGTCTTGCTCGGTCATAAAGCCCTCAATGTGGAATCATCAGGCGCTTTCCACCCGCTCCCTTTGCGACTACTGATAAGAGGAACAAGGTTCACCCCAGGATTCAGCAACCAGGGTCCGGGCAGGTGGACAACGCGATTATAGCACGTTGATTTTTGCAAATTGGTACGATACTCGTAAATTATTCGGCGTTTGCTTTCTATGTTAGATTTATGTATTAAGGAAATATGTCACTGATTTTGACAACAGATAGCCTTGCGAGTATATTACCGGCCACTTGCACGGGGAAATTGATGTGGAAAGAGTACGAAAAGAGGTGCGACGGTGAACGAAATGCGATCGCTGCGGACCGGTATGGGCAAAATCCTGGCGCTTCTCATCGTCGTAGGCCTGATAGTTGCCTGCGGTACCGATGCCACGCCGCAAGTTGTGGAAAGAGAAGTGGAGGTTACCCGCGAGGTACAGGTGACCCAAGAGGTGGTGAAAGAAGTACAGGTGACCCAAGAAGTGGTGAAAGAAGTGCAGGTGACTCAAGAAGTTATCAGGGAAGTTGAGGTGACCAAAGAGGTGGTGAGGGAGGTGCCGGTAACCGTCGCGGTTCCCGTTTCGGTGCCTACCCCCGGGGCCGCGATGGCCGCCCCTGAGGGTACGCTGAATATCGGGTTCAGGGAGGTTGGAACCTTTGGGACTCACCCCAGGCTGACACCCGGCTCCCAGGGAGTCTTCGTCGGGTCGTCACTGGGCGAGACGCTCTTGATTCAGAACTCGGACCAGAACTTCGAAGCGCGCCTGGCCGAGGGATGGACCCTGTCCAGCGACAGTCTGACTTGGACCTTCGACATCAGGGAGGGGGTGCAATTCCACAAGGATTGGGGTGAGATGACCGCGGAAGATGTCGTTTGGTCGATGCAGCAATACGGCGGAGAGGGGTCCAGGGCATCCAACTCCGGAAAGCTGCGGCGACTGTGGTCCAATGAGCTGGGAGGGGCAAGGGCGGTGGACGACTATACCGTGGAGGTCAATACCGGAACACCGCAGTTTGACATGCTCATAGTGGCCTCCCAGCCTTCGGCTGCAAACGTAATGAGCATGAGGCAGGTAATGGAACTGGGGGAGGACGAGGCCAGCAGGCAGGGAGCAGCTACCGGCCCCTGGGAGATTGATGAGGCCAAGAGCGGGCAGTTCTGGCGATTCAAGGCAGTGGAAGGGCACTGGAGGAAGACCCCTGAATTCAAGGAATTGGTGTTCTGGGACATTCCCGAGGAATCCACTCGCGTTGCAAACTTCCAAGTGGGGTTGCTGGACACATTCTTGATGGCGTTGGACTCCAAATCTGCTATAGAGGAAGTACCAGACGTCAGGTTCATGCGGGTACAGGGCGGCGGCACCGTACACCTTGGCCTCAACGGAAACTGGTACGTCGGCCTGGGCACCCAGGAACACCTTGACCGGCACCCTAGCTACGATCCCGAGATACCGTGGATTTCGGGGGACGCCGACATCAACTCAGAGGAGTGGCAGCGTGCGGCGAAGGTCCGCCGCGCTCTGCACATGGCGGTTGATCGTCAGGCGATAGTGGACACCATTCTCCGGGGCGAAGGAAAAGCGGAGGTCCTGTGGGGTTGGGAAAACAACATGCACCGGCTGCCCGACAGGATGCAGCAGTGGGAATTCAACCCGGAATTGGCAAAGGAACTGCTCACGGAAGCTGGTTACCCCGATGGGTTCGACATCACGATCACGCCTAACATCAGGAATGTTCCCGGCGAAGTTGAGGCCTGCGTTGCCGTGGCGACCATGTGGGAAAACATCGGCATCAACGTAAAGATCAATCACGTCCCTTACGCCACCATTTCACCCATTTTGCAGGCACGCGAATACAACCAAGCCAACTGCCATGGGACCGGAGGCCGCGCTGACCCGAGGGAGCTGATTCACACCTTCAGCAGCACCGGGGGGTTCAGCGCAGGTTTTCATCATCCCATCCTAGAGGATCTGCTCACTGAAGCGCTACAGACAGTCGAAACCGAGGCTGCCTACGACGTCATGGTGAAGGCCGCAGAGTTCCTTTTCGACCATTCTGCGGAATCTTCCCTGTACTCTGTCAACATTCTCTGGCCTCTCAGCGCAAATATCGACGATTGGTCGCCACATTTGCAGTACGGAGACCGGAGAGCATTGACCAGCTTCGAATGGACACCGCACCGCTAATTGCGCGCCAACACGAACACGGAGGATAGACCACGTATCCGCCCCGAAGTCTCTATGCCCAATTGGACATGAAAAGTAGGACGACCGTTAAAGTCGTCCTACATTTTCAGCTTCCTGTCATCACTAGGGCTGTTTTGAATCATTGACCGAAGCTGGTGTCGGACAATGCAACGATATCTGGTACGACGAATCCTGATTTCCATTGTTACTTTGTTGGCCGTATCGGTCATCATCTTCATCATGGCCCGAATTGGCGGAGACCCTCGCAGCGTAATGCTGGATGAGTTCGCCGGTGAAGAAATTTGGGAGGAGTTGGGTAGAGAGCTCGGAATAGACAAGCCGATCTATCACCAGTACGCCATCTTCCTGAAGAATCTGTTCACCGGAGATTATGGGCAGTCAATCAAAGAGCGACGGCCGGTGATTGAAGTCATCTGGGAACGCCTGCCTGCCACAATGGAACTCGCCGCTGCTTCCTTCGTTTTCTCCACCATCGTCGGTGTGCCCCTCGGTATTCTTTCCTCGGTTCGCAGAGGGGGCATCATGGATCTCGTCGGCAAGCTGGTCGCCCTAGTAGGCCAATCGGCCCCCTCATTCTGGTTGGGGATCATGCTGATGTTCTTCTTCGCCGTAAAGCTGGGATGGGTCAAGCCGTCGGGACGACAGGATTGGACTAGCATAATCCTGCCAGCAGTGACTCTTGGCTGGTTCTTCGTCGCTGCCAACCTGCGACTGGTGAGATCGGCGATGCTTGACGTACTCGATTCTGAGTACATCAAGCTGGCCAAAGCAAAAGGCGTTTCATCGAAGGCCGTAGTCCTCAAGCATGCCTTTCGAAATGCCATGATTCCACCGCTTACTTTTGCCGGCGTAACGCTGGGCAGTGTCGTAACGGGTTCGCTGGTGGCCGAGACAGTGTTCGCTTGGCCCGGATTGGGTCAGTTGGCGGTACAGGCTTTGTGGGCCTTTGACTACCCTCTCCTACAGGGCGTGGTTATTATATTCACCGTGATGTATGTCATTGCAGCTCTGCTGGTAGATGTTCTCTATGCGTACGTAGACCCCCGGATCCGCTATTCGTAACTGCGTGTTGGTCGACGCCATGGTGCAATCTGCGGCAATACTCCTCGAGGAACCAAAATATCAGCGCTGGCTCAAGGCGCTCAGAAATTTGCGGCGATGGCCCCTGATCCCCATCGCCATACTCCTCCTAGTAATAGTGACCGGAATATTTGCCGATTGGATAGCCCCTCACAACCCAAGAGTGGGGATTCTGGTAGAGAGAAACACCCCGCCGGCATGGTCTTCTGGAGGTAGTGCCAATCACTTGTTGGGAACTGACCAGCAAGGCCGTGACATGCTGTCAAGGATTCTCCATGGCGCACGGGTTTCGTTGGTAGTGGCAGCTGTGACCCTGGTAACTGGTGGCACCATTGGAGTCATGTTGGGCCTCTTGGCGGGTTGGTACGGAGGCTGGATAGATGAGCTGATAATGCGGCTCGTCGACATCCTGTTGGCCTTGCCTCTAATCCTGGTGGCCTTGGTAATGGTGGTGTCGCTAGGGCAATCTCTGTCCGTAATTCTCGCTGTCCTTGCTATATGGATATGGCCCAGGTTCGCACGCATGGTCCGCGGCGAGGTCCTAAGGCTCAGGACCATGGACTATGTGGCCTTGGCGCAGGTCGCCGGGGCATCTACGTTTCGTATTCTGTTGGTCCATCTCTTCCCCGGCGTAATCAACACTCTGATCATCGTTGCGACCCTTCAAGTGGGTATAGTAATACTGGTGGAATCGACTCTGAGCTTTCTGGGCGCGGGTGTCCCCCCTCCAACTCCAGCCTGGGGATCCATGGTTTCGGACGGTAGAGACAAACTTGCCGTTGCTTGGTGGATTTCGACCCTACCCGGCCTGGCGATAATGCTGACCGTAATGGCTCTCAACCTGTTCGGGGACTGGCTTCGCGATACGCTGGATCCTCGCCTGCGCCAGATCGAGTAGAGATGGCATAGCTTCGGTCCCTCTAACTGAGGGCATAGACGGACATGGCTGGTCTTGACGTAGGATTACCGACTCGTCAACATTCTCGGGGTAAATCCGGCAAATTTGAGCCAGAATTCTTCTACTGACGTAGAAGGCATCATTGCCATTGCCGAACAGTATGACTACGAGGGAATCCGGGGAAGGGGAACTGGGTGGAGGAAGTCGAAGCCGTACGGGAAGCGCAAAGAATCTGTTCGAAATCCAGGGGCATTCCCTTCTATTCCTGCGGTTACGTGGATACTGTGGAAATCGATCTGAGCAGGCCCCTGTCGGCCGCGGCGCGGAAAGCCTTTGGAAGAGCAGCAGGGTCGGAGCTCAGTCAGCACATGAGGCCCCTGCACTCCTCATCGGCATTGGTGGCTAGTTTCCTTGACTACTGGACCGACAGGGATAAGACGCCCCTATTGTCCGCACTAGAGGTGAGTGGCGAGAAGGTCAATTCGCTTGAGTTTGAGGCAAGATTCCCAATGGGACTGGGCGGCACACCACCCCGTCCAGACGTCGCGATAAGACTGGCGGGGGGCGCGATTGTTGCAGTGGAGAGCAAGTTTACCAAGCACTGCGGCGGTCCGCCAAGAGAAAGTCCAGCTTTGAGGCCTCGTACTTTCCCGGTTCCCGCAAGCTCTGGGCGGAAAGGGGCTTGCCGACGCCCCAGGCGTTGGCGGGAGAGTTGAACGACAGACTTGTCAATGGCGCCGAGAAATTGGGCCAGTGCGGCGGAGGAATCGTGTACCACCTGCCTCAGGTGTAAGTGGCGGAGATATATTTGGGCCGCGTGGGCGGAGAGATTGCTGACATTTGGCGGTTGAATACTGTATCGTCCACCGCCATCCACAGGGTAATAGCCGACCCTCTGGATGGTGCCAGGGATGTACAAGGCCTGGCGGGCTACGCGCGGCGCAACTTCCTGGTGCCGATTCCCTCCTTCGAGAGCTTCGATGCGCTCAATGCCCACCTGGAGCGGCGCTGCCTGGAGCGGATGGACGCCACGCTACGGTGCCACGCCGAGAGCATCGGCCAGCGGATGGAGCGGGACCTGGAAGCCCTGCTGCCCCTGCCTCCGGCACCCTGCGACAAGCCGGCCGGGCGAGTTCCCTGTCCCTGGTCCGGTACCGGACCAACGGCTACCCGGTGCCGGTGGCCTACGGGCACCGCGACGTGCTGGTAAGGGGCTATGTGGATCAGGTAGTCATCAGTTGCGGGTCCGAGGTCATCGCCAAACACCCGCGCTCTTACGAGAGAGACGGCTTCGTCTTCGACCCCATCCACTGCCTGCCGCTGTTGGAGTGGAAGACCGGAGCCTTGGACTAGACCGCGCCCTTGCAGGGATGGGAGTTGCCCGAGGCAGTTTGGCACGTTGCAGCGTCTCTTGGAGTCCCGCATGGGCCGGAGGGGCAAGCGGGAGTACGTCCAGGTGCTCCGGCTGCTGGAGACCTTCTCCCAGCAGGAGGTGGCCGTGGCGGTGAGGGACGCCATCAGGCTGGGAGCCGTCAGCTTCGACGCGGTGAAGTACCTGGTCTTGTGCCGGCTGGAGGGACGGCCGCCCCGCCTAGACCTGGAGCTCTATCCCTACCTGCCCAAAATCAGGGTCAGCACCACGTCTGTACGAGACTACATGACACTCCTGTCCGGGAGGGCGGCATGAGCAGCAAATCCACGCTGTTGCTGGAACACCTCTCAAGGAGCTCAGGCTGCCCAGCTTCCTGAGAGAGTACTGGAAGATGGCGGCCCAGTGCGCCGCCGGGAATGCGGACCGCCCGGAGTACCTGCTGCGTCTCGCCGAACTGGAACTCACCGGCCGCCGCCAGCGCATGGTGGAGCGGCGCATTCGGGCGGCGAGATTCCCCGCAGTCAAGAGCCTGGACAGCTTCGACTTCCCGGCCATCCCCTCGGTGAACCGGGCGCTGGTGCTGGAACTGGCGCGCTGTGAATACGTCCAGCGGCGCGAGAACGCCATCGCCGTCGGCAACAGCGGCACCGGCAAGACCCATGTCGCTCTCGGTCTGGGACTGGCCGCCTGCCAGCGCGGTATGTCCGTGGGCTTTACCACCGCCGCCGGCCTGGTCCACGAGCTGATGGAGGCCCGGGATGAGAGGCGGCTGCTGAATCTGCAACGGCAACTCTCCCGCCTGAATCTGCTGATCATCGACGAACTGGGCTTGGTGCCGCTGTCCCGCACCGGGGCGGAACTGCTCTTCGAGGTCTTCACCAGCGCTACGAGCGGGACTCCATCCTGGCGACCACCAACCTGCCCTTCGGCGAGTGGACCGGGGTCTTCGGCTCGGAGCGTCTCACCGGAGCGCTGCTGGACCGGCTCACCCACCACGTGCGCATCCTGGAGATGAACGGCGGGAGCTACCGCCTCAAGCGCAGCCGGGAGAGCGCCGCGTCCCCAGATTCAGAAGAACCGGACTAAGAATAGACCGCACCGGCATCCTCGCCCCTTCATATCTCGTAACCTCGCCACTCTGCCTGATTAACTGCTCTCAGTCATGAGGCAGGTGGTACAGGATTACTCCGCCGCACTGGCCCAATTCCCCGGCGCCATTGACAGATACACTACCGTCGTATGGCGTCAGATATGAAATTCGCGCGAAATTTTCGTGTGACAGGTGCGCGTTGTATTTCGTAGAAAATGTAGGTGTAATTAGCATAAATAAGGTAATATAAGCTAAATTAGATATGTATCAGGATATATATGGTACATAATACGTCTGAAAAGGTCATATTCTAAAACAGAACGGTGCATCGCCGATTGCCAGGTAGCCGTCTCCCCGTAGGAGAGCCATGGCGTGTGGTCGCTCATACGAATTTCCTGACGAAGGTAGTGAAGGTGGAAATCTGGTGTCGTGGCAAGGCGAATTTGTACAGAGTGGCAACGCAAATAGCTACCCGCAGTCGAAAAAGAGAGGGCATTGACATACGAACATAAGTTCTTTATAATTCCATAAGCACCCGTTGCCCACTCGATAATCAACAATCAACCAATGAAAGAGGATGGCAGGACGAACCGGCAGCCTATGGATTGCCATTCACTGAAAGGGACGCCTTGCTCCGGGCTACCAAAGTGGATTCACGCCCGAGCCCGCCAATCTGTCGTAATTGCGGCGGACCGCGCCGCCCGGGGGACGTCTTGAAATTGGTCTGCGTGCTCATCACCCATCTGCGGGCCAAGGCAGAGATGCGGCGGCGGCCCCATCTCAAGAACCAGCCAGTAGTGATCGTTGACCGGGGCAAGTCCGGGGCGGTGGTGGTTGACCACTTTCCGGCGGCCGCGGCGGTGTCGGCTGGGATACCGCTGGAGCAAGCTCTCTCGCGCCAGGCCGGGGCCGTCGCGCTCGACGCCGACGAGGCCCACTACCGCCGGGTGTTCCGGCAGGCGCTCGACGCCCTGCAAGGAGTGGCCGACCGGGTGGAGGACGCCGGGCTGGGCATCGCCTACGTGGACATGGCCGGGCTGGAAACCATGTACGGCGGCGAGGAGCGGCTGGTATGCAATCTGCTGAACGCCGTTCCCCAGCACCTGCAACCTCGGGCTGGCGTAGGCGAAGGCAAGTTCCCGGCGCTGGCGGCCGCCCGCGTCAGCGAGCCGTTGCGGGCCACCAGGGTCCCGCCGGACGCCGCAGCCTTCCTGTCGTCCCGCTCCGTCGGGCATCTGCCGGTATCCGGGACGACGGTGGAGAGCCTGCGGCGCTTTGGGTTGCACACCTTGGGACAGGTCGCCGCCATGAACCAGGCCCGGATGGTTGACCAGTTCGGACCGGAGGGCGCATGGGCCTGGGATCTTGCCAACGGCCATGACGACCGGCCTCTGATCCCCATCAAGCATGAGGAAGCGGTGACCGAGCAGACGGCCCTACCCTTCGCCTCCACGTCGCTGGAGATGCTGCTGGTGGCGGCGGACACCCTGTTGCGGCGGGCCTATGCCCGGCCATTCATGCAGGGCCGCTACGCCAGCCGGGCCGCCCTGGAATGCCCGGTGTTCGGGGCCGGGCCGTGGGAAAAGACGGTCAACTTCCAGGAAGGCGCGGGCCGCTGGGAGAGGGCGTCCTTCATCGTCCGCAGTAGGCTGGAGGCAGAACCGCCGGAGGTTCCGGTGGACGGACTCTCCCTGACCCTGTCCGGCTTCACCGGCGAGTCGGGGTCGCAGTTGGGCCTGCTGCCGGACGCGCGAGACAACCGCCGGGAACGGTTGACGGAGGTTGAGCGGCGGTTGCAGGCGCGGACGGGCGGCGGCCCGGCCCTGTACCGGGTGGCCCAGGTGGCGCCCTGGCACCCGGCGCCGGAGATGCGGGCGGTGCAGACGCCGCTGGACCCCCTCAGCGGCGGCATCCGCCCATTGCTGGCCCCGGAACCCACTTCAGTGGAAGAGGATGAAAACCGGCGACCGCAGGCCGTCAGGCTGAACGGGGCTTGGCAACGGGTGGCCCTCATCGAGGATTCGTGGACTTTCGATCTGTGGTGGCTGCCCAATCCCATAACTAGGACCTACTACCGGGCGGAGCGGGAGGACGGGGGACAGGTCACCCTGTTCCGGGACCAGCATGAGAACTGCTGGTTCCGGCAGGGGCGTTAGCGCCGGGAACCTCCATGTCCGGCGGCTACGTCGAGCTCCACGCCAAGAGCTTCTACTCCTTCGGCCTGGGCGCATCCCACGTCCACGAGCTGCTGGCCCAGGCCGTGGAGTATGGCTACGGCTGCCTGGCCCTGACCGACGCCAACCTCTGCGGGGCCTTGGACTTCGCCCGGCAGGCCAACGCCCTGGGTCTGCGGCCCATCACGGGGGGCGAGCTGACCCTGGCCTGTGGCTCCCGGCTGACCTTGTTGGCCCGGACCAGGGAGGGCTACGGCAATCTCTCTCGCCTGTTCACCCTGGCCAATGCTGCTGACCGGCGCAATCCCCGCCTCGACCCCCGGCATCTGCCGCAGCACGCCGCCGGGCTGACGCTGCTCACCGGCGGACGCGACGGGCCGCTATCCGCGCTGTTGTCCGCAGGCCGCCGCCCCGAAGCCCTGCGGCTGCTGCGCGACTGGCTGGACTGCTTCGGCCACGATGCGGTGTACGTGGAGTTGCAACGCAACTTCCTGGAAGGCGACGCCCGGCGCAACCGCGATCTGGCCGCCCTAGCCCGCGACGCCGGGGCGCCCGTCATAGCCACCAATGACGTCCACTATCATGTTCCGGAGCGCTGCCGACTGCAACACGCGCTGGTGGCCGCCTCTCGCAACACCACCATAGACCAGGCCCTGCGCTACATCCGCCCCAACCATCACCTCTGCCTGAAGCCGCCCGCCAACATGGAGCGTCTCTTCCGGCACTGCCCCGAGGCCATCTCCAACACCCGGCGCGTTGCCGAGACCTGCCGGTTCGACCTCAGCTCCGACTTGGGCTACAAGCTGCCCGACGCCGACGTGCCCCGGGGATATACTCCCGGCAGCTACCTGCAACAACTCTGCTACGAGGCCGCTGTCCGGCGGTACGGCTCGGTGACGCAAGAGGTGGCAGAGCGGCTCCGCGAGGAGTTCCGGCTGATAGAACGGCACAACCTGGCCGGGTTCCTGCTGCTCTACCACGAAATCGTTTTCCTCGCCCAGAAGATCATGGAGGAGAAAGGCCTCGTACACCCGGAAACGCCCTTGGAGGAACGCCCGCCGGGCCGGGGGCGCGGCTCCTCGGTGGCCCTGCTGGTGGGCTACCTCACCGGCATCAGCCACGTGGACCCCCTCCGCTGGGGCCTGACCCTGGAGCGGTTCATCTCCGAGGACACCAGCCTGCTGCCCGACATCGACCTGGACTTCCCCCGCCAACTGCGCGACGAGCTCATCCGCCGGGTGCACCAGCGCTTCGGGCCGGAGTTCGCCGTCCTCGCCGGAGCGGTTTCCACCTACCAGGTCAAGGGCGTGATCCAGGACCTGGGCAAGGCCCTGGGGCTGCCCCGGGAAGAGTTGTCCCTGCTGTCCAGGCAACTGCATTCCCATGACGCCGCCGCGCTGGGGGCCGAGATGCGGGAGCTGCCCGCCTTCCGGGACCGGGCCGACGCCCCCGGCTGGCGCGACCTGCTGGCCCTGGCCCCCCAGCTCATGCGCGCGCCCCGCAGCCTGGGCCAGCACGTGGGCGGCCTGGTGCTGAGCAGCTCTCCCATCCCGGAGATGGTGCCCGCCAGGGCCGGGGCCATGGAGGGCCGCCACATCATGGACTGGAACAAGGACAGCGTGGCCGACGCCGGTTTCGCCAAGATCGACCTGCTCTCCCTGCCGGCGCTGGACCAGTTGGAGGAGGCCCTAAGCCTGATAGAAGAGCGCGAAGGAAAGCGCCCCGACCTCTCGCGCATCGACCCGGAAGACCCCCAGGTCTACGGCCTGATCAGCGAGGGCAAGGCCAAGGGCGTGTTCCTGCTCCAGTCTCCGGCGCAACTCAAGATGGGGCAGTGGCTCAAATCCCGCAACCTGCGGGACCTGGCCTACCAGGTGGCGTTGATCCGACCCGGCGTCGGGGTGCAGGGTAGCGCGGTGTCCCAGTTCGTGGAGCGCTACCGCCACGGCGCCCCATGGGACTACGACCACCCCCTGGAGCGGAGGGCACTGGAGCGGGGCTGCGGCGTCATCGTCTGGCAGGAGCAGGTGGTGCAACTGGTGATGGACGTGGCTGGCTTCACTGCCGCCCAGGCCGACGAGCTGCGCCGCGCCTTCGCCCGCCCCAACAACGCGTACCTGATTGATGGCCTGTGGCGGCGGTTCCTGGAGGGGGCGCAAGACCGGGGCGTGCCGGAGGACGCCGCCCGCCGCATCTTCGCCAAGCTCAACGGGCAGTATATGTTCCCGGAATCCCACTCCCACGCCTTCGCCGTCACCGCCTACCAGGCCGCCTGGCTGAAGCGGTACTATCCGGTGGAGTTCTTCGTCTCGCTGGTCAACAACCAGCCCATGGGCTTCTACCCGGTGGAGACCCTGAAGCAGGACGCCCGCCGATTCGGAGTGCCCTTCCTGAACCCCTGCGTCAACCGCAGCATGGAGCGGTGCGTCCCGGAGGACGGGGCGGTGCTGCTAGGGCTGCGGTTCATCCGCGACGTTGGCGAAGCGTCGGCCCGGCTGATTGTGGCCGAGCGTCACCGGGGCGGCCGCTACGCCGGGGCCAACGACCTGGTGCGGCGCACCGGGCTGAAACCCCAGGCCGCGCTGTCACTGGTCAAGGCCGGGGCCTTCGACGGCGTCACCCCCAACCGCCGGGCGGCGTTGTGGGACGCGGGCCTGGCCACCCGCCCCGGGCGCAACGGCCAGGCCGCGCTGCCTCTGCCACTGGAGGATGGCGCCCAGGAACTCCCCGACTTCACCGCCTATGAGAAGATGGCCGGAGAGTACGACGTCATGGGCATCTACCCCCAGGGCCACCTGATGGAGTTCATACGCCCCAAACTGGGCCGCGGCGTGCTGCCGACCACGGCGGTCTGCGGACTGGAGGAAAGCGCTGAGGCGCTGGTGGCCGGCTGGCCCATAGCGCGTCAGCACCCCAAGGGACAGGAGGGCACGGTGTTCGTCACCGTCGAGGACGAGGAGGGCGACGTGCAGCTGATCCTCTGGCCACAAGTCTTCCAGCGCCACCGGCGGGATTTGCAGAGCAATATCATCCTGGCCCGCGGCGCAGTCTCCCGCCGCGACGGCGCCGCCACCCTGGTGGTCTCGGACCTGCGCGCCATAGACCCCCACATCCCCATGCCCAACGCCCACAACTGGCGGTGAGTAGTAGCGGAGCCGACTTAACCGCGGTTCGAACCCTATCAGGTAGCGTGTCAATTCTGGACTGTGGCAGGGCCTTGCTGATAGAGTTTCTGAGAGATACGGGACACTCGATTCCGGACGGCATGTACCAGAGAAAATAGTATGAGGAGACGATATCGGGATTGTACGCGAGATAAAGCCCTGCTGTTCTTGATTTGCGTTGCCCTCGAGTTCGCCGGCGTCTCTGTCATGCCGATTCAAACTTGGGTAAGTCTTCAACATCGTGGTCCCAAGACGTATCACAGTGGCCCACGCTCCATGTGGGAATATATGTGGGAGAATTATTGGTCCCTGGGTAGTATAGAGTTTAATTAGCCTTGAAACAGCGGTACTTGGAATCCCACTCTCCGCCACGTCCTTCTACTACTACCTCGCGTCGCCTCAGGGCGCGTTCTAAGACTTGGCTGGCCATGTACTGCTCTGCTTCTGTATTTGGGGGATGCCGGAATCCTGCATCCCCCGCCAGAGCCAAATCCACGTTGTTCCGCTGACCGAAGGGACATAAGTCCATGCTCGTAACGAAGGCAAACCTCTTGACTACCCATAAGTAGTCTCTTCCTCCTATCCCCGCTTATTGACAAT
The DNA here is from genome assembly GCA_965204805.1 of Dehalococcoidia bacterium. GTDB lineage: Bacteria > Chloroflexota > Dehalococcoidia > Lucifugimonadales > UBA3495 > VXOI01. The sequence goes on along the minus strand of OZ242013.1, from coordinate 3,928,594 downwards.
AATGCGAAGTCTTTGCTAGATTCCGCGCACCGAACCGCACCTTGCGGATTCCGCGTATTTTTATGTGAAAGGCGGTGCTATGCTTCAATTCAGGTCCAATATCCTAATACTGCTGGTGTTATCAGTGATGGCGCTGGCCTTGGTTGCCGTAGCCTGTGGGGGCGACGACCCAACAGAAGTCCCACCCACGGCGGCGCCCACGATGGCCCCTACCGCGGCGCCCACAGCCGCGCCGTCTGGTCCTGAGCCCACGCCTACTAGGGCTGCCGGAGCATTCAGGGCTACACCGACTGCCGCGGCGGCTCCGACTGCGGCCCCCACGGAAGCTCCGGCCATGATGACCGCAGAGCCGAAGGTGGAGACGCTGGTGATCTCCGTCGACCCGTCGGCTGGCGAGACCAATTTGCCTTGGGCTGGTACAGTTGACCACCACCAGCAGATGGACCTGGTCATGGAAGTGCTGGTGGACATCGAACCCACCACCAACGTCTGGGTGCCAGAGTTGGCCAAGTCCTGGGAATTGAGCGCTGACGGTACCGAATGGACCTTCCAACTGGAAGAGGGCGTCCAGTGGCACAATGGATGGGGCGAGTTCACCGCCGATGACGTGTTCCACAGTATCGCAATGAACCAGCGGGAGGACGCCATCCTTGCTTATGCAACCGACTGGCGGGAGATAGATCTCGACGCCTCTACCATCGTGAACGACTACGAGGTCGTCATTAAGCTGAAGAACCCCAACCCCGACTACCTGTTCTACATCGCGCCCAGTGGCGGCGGCTTGGTGATGAGCAAGGCCCAGTACGACTCCGGCGGCGATGCTGCCTACGAAGAAGACATGATTGGCACCGGCCCCTATCGCTACACTGGCCGTGAGTTCGGCGTCAACGTGACCTACGAACGACTTGACAGCCACTGGCGGAGGGGAGGTAAGGATGGACTGCCGGCGCCCAGCTTCGAGAAGGTTGACCTGCGCTGGATCCGTGAGGTCGCTTCCCGCAATGCTGGTTTGATCGCCGATGAGATTCACCTGACCGAGCTTACCCGCGACCTGGCCGACGCTGCGGTCGCTGACCACGGCATGAAGGTCATCCAGAGCAACTTCCCCGGTAACCAGCTCAACGGAATCTTCCAGGGACTGCATCCGGCTGAAGCGGAGAATTTCGATCCGCCTTATCAGGATCCTACCTTGCCCTACATAGACGTGCGGGTGAGGGAGGCCATGAACCGGGCCATCGATAAGGAGACCATCAAAAATACTCTGTTCAGTGGCCGCGTCACTACCAGCCCACAGATCGGGTTCTACGAGAGTTTGCCCGGTTGGGATGAGCGCTGGCTGGAAGAGTACGATGAACACTATGGGTACGACCCAGAGAGGGCCAAGGAACTCTTGGCCGAGGCCGGATACGCCGATGGGTTCAAGGTACGCGGAATCCTGATGAATGTCTTCGGCTTCCCTGAGTCCGCCGACTTCATGCAGGCTTTGGAGGTTTATTTCCGGGAAGTTGGCATCGAGATGGAACTTGAGGAATGGGAATTCTCCAATTACTTCTCCTCTTGGACCAATAAAGAGCCCGAGTCTTTCGGAATCTGGATTTCCCCGCCTTCGTTCAAGACAGTGTACGCTCAGTTGAGCCTGTTCAACCGGTCTACCGGGGCCATTCACTTCTATGAGACCCCGAAGTTGGACGAACTCTTCGCGGATCTGTCCTCGGCGGTTGACTTGGACGAGCGCGACCGCATCCAGAGGGAGATGGGCAACATCCTGTACGACGAGTACGCCTACATGCCCTTCTTCTACATCTTCATCGAGTTCGTGGCCAACCCGAACATCATCGACAACTGGGAATTTCCCGGCTCGGACGGCGCCAACTACGGCCACTTCGACCTGATCACCGCCTGCCTTACCGAGGATCCCTGCTACAACTAGCAGGACAAAGCTCTCTGTGAGCAAAGGCAAGAGAGGGGCAGGTTGACAGCCTGCCCCTTGGTTTTTTCAACAGGCATGACTACTGGTTATGCTCCGGCCATGACCTTTGTTCCTGCAAATTCAGGAATCCAGGCTCTTCTCCCAGGGCCAACGCATTTTAATTGGATAGGATGGAGAGTAAGTAGTCGTTATCCCAAGCGGCCAGCTTTCGCTTGGCCTTGACCGAGAGTTTGGAGTGCCGGTCCTGCCGCAGCAGGTTCAGGGCCGCGTGCCGCATTGTTGCCAGGTTTTCGGGCGCGTTGCCGGTCCTCACCCGGCTTTCATCCTCCCGGAAGGACACATCAAGCACCCAACGCACCGAATTCTCTATCCCCCAATGACTTCGCGCCGCCTCAAGCAACCGCCGGGCGTCCGATTCCAGGCTGGATATAATACCGGGTCTCCACCGAAACCTGCTCTCCATCGCGCCTTTCCGACCGCACCATCCCGGCACTACGCAGCCCAGGCCAGTCTCCGGCAGTGCTCAGGTACTCCAAACAGGCTGGGTCGCTGGTAGTCCGGATGGTAGTCCGGATTCCCTTCTTTCGATACGCCCGTGGCCCTTGTTCAGGGTGCTGGCGAAGTCGTGAGGCACTCCCTCGTAACCCGATTCCCCAGCCCCATCGAACAAGTACCGCAGGTCGCCGTGCAACCTCCCCTGGTTCCCCTTGACCGCCAGCACCTAGTCGGCCCCGCGCTCCACAATCTCCGGGCGGTCTCCTTCTGGCAGCCCATGGCGTCGATGCTGACGATGCAACCCGACAGATCCAGGAGGTTGAGCAACTCGGGGTATGGCGGTGATCTCATTGGACTTGGCGTCCGTCCGGGTCTGTCCCAGCACCAGGGAGTTCTCCGTGGCCCAGGCGCTGACCATGTGGATGGCATCCTTGCCCGCCCTCCTGTCATGGGAGCGGCGCAGGGTCTTGCCATCCGCGGCAATCACCTGTCCCTGGGTCAGCCGGTGAACACTGCGCACCCATTCCACGAAGCAGTCCCGGAAGCGGTCCGGGTCAATGCGGGCCTGAGCAAGGGATGCCATTGGGCAACTCCAAGAATCTGCGGAACCATTGGACCTTGCACTGGGAGAACAACTCCACATCGTCCCATCCCCCGGCGCCCGCCACCACAGCGCAGATGGTCATGGCCACGACGTCCAGAAGATTGTGCCGCCTGCCCTGTGGCCTTCTGGGATCCTCCAAGCTGCTGAAATGCTCTGCCAAGCCGGTTCCCCCGCCGCCCATCATCACCCCTCACAACCTGAATATGAGCCTCCCCTCGCCCCTCGATTCTATCAGCCCCTCAATTCAGAATGCGTTAGCCCTGCCTCTGTAGTGAAGCATTGACGTTTCGAGAAAGTCGGGCTGGTCAAAAATACTCAAAGCCTCCGCGTCCATTTGCCCAGCCTGATTGATCTCATCCGCTGAACGTTCATCAATGTGTTCGAACGTGTCCCGCATGTCTCGAAAGACTCTCTCCAGCTTATGCAGATAGTCAGGCACCTCCAGGCCCAAGGAGAAAACGCCATTGATTTTCAGGAGCATCTCCAGTGCCCGGTGCAACTCGATAATCGCCAGTTCAGCTTCGGACAGCGCCATCAAGAATCCCTGTCTACGGACCGGAGCAGGCTCGGTCCGGACCTTGTCGCACTCTTGATACACCATGTCCCACAAGGCACGTGCAGCGTCAAGCTTGCGCGCCAGCGTGAACAAGTAGAGAAAGAACCCCTCCTGTTCATTGACCAGGCTGTACCAGGTCCAAACAGTGTTCGCCATCGAAGGGTCCCTGTCGAGACTGTTGCCGATCTGCTCATAGACATACGAAGGATCAATCACCAAGCCACCGGGACGGATTATCAATTGCTCTCCGTAGCCTACATGACGACCTCGCCGGTGTCCTCTTCTCCCGGACCCAGCCACCGAGCAAACACCTTGTTTCCTTCTCTCCCTGCAGGCACCAACCTGCCGGTATAGAGCATTTCTTCTTCTGACCCGGAGTGCGTGCCTTCATTCATCAATCAACTCCTAATTCAATCTTGATTGCGGGCCGCTGGGCTTTGCAAGGTACAGCCACGGCTGTCTCTTTTTGGTCGCGACCTTCTCCCCACGCCTCGAACACAAAAAAACCCCGCCCAGGGGGCTTTGACCGAAGCCACGATCTAGCGGGCGGGGAAGAGCTTCCTTGAAATCGATGAGATCGACGTCCAAGGCCCTGCGGCAGGCGGCGTCGAGACGCTGGGCGGTGTAGCGCTGGCTGAGGCGGAGCAGCTTGTGTCCCTGCCTGACCTTGGCCCACGGCAAAGGGCCGTCGAATAGCCTTTGGGCGAACTCTCCCACCGTGGTCCCAGCTCGGACGCCTTGCTCTTGATGCCGTCCGGTGCCCTGGTGGTGTAGGCCGAGAGCTCGGCGGGATAGTCCTCGGGGTCGGTGGCACGGCCACTCCTGGACTGGCGGACGTGGGTCTTGATCAACTGGCCTTTGTGATAAATGCGCACCAGCTTGCTATCCACCTTGACCTCTATCTTCCGGCCCGGAGGGCACAGACTGGACGGCACCGAGTACAAGGCCTGGCGGCACTGTATGTGATGGTCTGGTGCACCTTGGCCTCGCGCCAGTCGGCGATCTCGTAGGCCTCGCCGTTCCAGGGAAGCAGGGTGTGGCGCTCCTCGTCCTGAAAGACCAACAGGGGCTGGCGTCGGATGGTGCCGTGGATGCAGAGGCCAGCCACATCGCGGCACCAGCGCCGGGCCTGCTCTCTGACATCGGCCAGGTCCAGGAACTCGCCGCCCTTGAAGAAACGCTCCCGGACGTAGGGCACGCCACGCCACGCTCCACTTTGGGCTTGTCCTTGGGATGACGGGGCCGGGCAGAATCGGCGATGAATCCCCGGTGCTGGGAATACTCCAGGAAGCCCCTGGTAAAGGCGGGATCCAGCTGGGACGCTGCGGCCGGAACTGGCGGCCATCGCCGTGCCGTCCACCACCGGCGGCGGCAACATGGACGGCGACGACTTCGCGCTGACCGCCGGGTGGGGGCACCTCGGCACCGGCGACGCCGTGATGCCGGGGACAGGCCGCGCCGTGGAGCGTCCGTACACCGCCGCCGAGCGTGAGGCCGTTGGCGACGCCGCCGAGGTCCTCGGCGAGGCGACCGTCGACGTGTGCCTGAACTGCAACGCCCGGTGGAGCAACGTTCCTGCCGCCGTCTGGAACTACAAGCTCGGCGGCTACCAGGTCCTCAAGAAGTGGCTGTCGTACCGGGAACACAAGGTCTTGGGTCGCAACTTGCGCTCCGAGGAGGTGCGGCACTTCACCAACACCGCCCGGCGGATTGCTGCGATCTTGGTGCTGACTGCGCAGGGAATTGAGCAGGGACCGTAAGCAGCGCCACGATCGGGTCGACTCCGGTAGGGGGCAGAATCGTACGCTAAGACCGCCATCGGCGCTTTGGCCACCGGTATTCGCCGGGGAGAAGGATGTGGGCCTATCCAACGGGTGGGATGTGGGACCAGGGAATCTGCTTCGACTCTCAGCCCGGCGTGTCTCCGTAGTCTGATCGCTTCGCCGAGATGGGCGGTATTCCAGTCGATGACAATGGAGGTAAGCAGTTTGAACCCGGCCACGAGGTAGTGCTGGCCCTCGCTTGAGCCGAAACTCAACCGGCGTCATTCGCTTTAGCGTACGATCCTGCCCCCACCCGAATCGATCCCAATTGGGACATGAAGGAACATACGGCCAGCGAGAAAGCGGCGTGTGTTCCTTGTGGAATGGTTGTGGTGGAAAGAGAACTTCCAGCGAAGCTCCACTAGCGATTCGATCGTGGCGCCTTTGCCTTAAGGGTGGCCTGCCAGGGCTTCCTGGGGAACCGCCTGCCGAGCCCCCGCTCAATCTCACGCCATTTCCGCTCATCCTCCGGCGTGATGAAGGTTACCGCTTCACCGGAGCGGCCCATACGGCCGGTCCGTCCGACCCGGTGCGTGAACAGATTGTAGGAATCCGGCAGGTCGAAGTTGATGACCTGTCCAACACCCTCGAAGTCCAGTCCTCTGGCGGCCACATTCGTCGCCAGCAGGACCGGCGTGGCTCCGGAGCGGAAGTCCGTCATCACCCGTTCACGGGCGCTTTGGCTCAGGTTTCCCTGGAGAGCTCCCACCGGGTAGCCCAGGGAATCGAGTTGCCGGGCCAGCTGCCTGACGCCGCGCTTGGTTCTGCCAAAGACGATAACGGGGGCGTCTTCCCGACCGTCGAGGAGGGTCCGCAGAGCTTCCAGCTTGTCGCTTTTCTCGATGGTGTAGACCACGTGCTCCACGGTGGGCGGCGCCTGCAGGCCCGCGTCAACCTCAACGGTCACAGGATTCTGGAGGTGCCTGGAGGCGATCCTGGATACCCAATCGGGGATCGTTGCAGACAGCAGCGAAGTCTGCCGCTCCTTGGGCGTCATGGCTATGATGGTTTCCACGTCCGGGGCAAACCCCCTGTCCAGCATTTCGTCCGCCTCGTCCAGCACCAGGAATCGCACTGCGCTCAGATCGAGGGTCCTTTGACGCAGGTGGTCCAGGGTCCGGCCCGGAGTGCCGACGACAACCTGGGCGCCGTTCTTCAACGCTGCAAATTCCGGTTTCAGTGTCCGCCCGCCGTAAAGTAGCGCGACGCGGATTTTCCGCAGAGAAACCAGGTCATTGATCACGCCGGCCACCTGCATGGCCAGTTCGCGCGTGGGAACCAGCACAACGGCCTGCACCTGCCGCAGCGACGGGTCGCACTTTTCCGCCAAGGGCACTGCGAACGCCAGCGTCTTCCCGGAGCCGGTTCGCGCCTGGCCGATCAGGTCTCGCCCCGCCATGAGGTGAGGAATGGCCTTCTCCTGAATGGGGGTGAGGCTGGATATGTTCATCCGGGAAATTGCCGTCTTGGTGGCGGCGTCCAGGGACATTTCGGAAAACTTGACACTGCTGACCGGGTCGCTGTCAACGGCTGGCACGTTTTCAGAAGGCGGCCGGGTTCCCTGTGCTGACCGGAGGGGGCCGGCGCTGGCCGCCGGGGAATTCCCTTGGCGGCGGGCCTTGAAGCATGAGCGGCAATACACCGGCTTTCCCTGGGTTGGCCGGAAGGGAAGGGTGGCGGACATATTGCAGTCGTCGCATACAGTCTGGTGCCCGGTACGGCTGGCGGTACGCTTCGACGGAAGCACTCGGGCAGGCGAAGATCGATAAGTCATACGAGAACGGACTCCCAAATTCAGAATGTGGTCACAGGTGGATCAGCGGGGAGGTGAACAAGAAGAGAGGAAAAAATGAGAGAGGGGAACGGTCCGTTCTTGCGTCAAACCTTGGCGAGCCAATCAAGTGTGTTTCCGTATTCTAGACGAAAATGACAGGCCCTGCCAAGCACGAATATAAACGGCGACAATAATCCCCGCATCCTGTTATCATGTAATGCGGGGTGATTGCAATTGACTGAGCACCAGAACAACTCCATTCGCAACCTGGCCATCATAGCCCACGTAGATCACGGCAAGACCACCTTGGTGGATGCCCTGTTGAAGCAGGGCTCGGTGTTCCGCGACCACCAACAGGTGGGTGAATTGATTATGGACACCAACCCGCTGGAGCGGGAGCGCGGCATTACGATCATGGCGAAGAACGCCTCTGTCTCCTACGGGGATGTCCGTATAAACATTATTGATACGCCCGGCCACGCTGATTTCGGCGGCGAGGTGGAGCGTGTCATGAACATGGCCGACGGATGCCTGCTGTTGGTGGACGCGGTCGACGGTCCCATGCCCCAGACCACCCACGTGCTGCGCCAAGCTCTCCGCCAGAGTGTCACGCCAATGGTCGTCATCAACAAGATCGACCGCCCGGAGGCCCGGGTCGCCGAGGTGGTCGAGAAGGTGCAGGACCTGTTTCTGGAATTGGCCACCGAGGCGGAACAACTGGATTTCCCGGTGGTTTACGCGTCGGCCCGCCAGGGCTATGCCACTGCGGAGCCCAATTCGCCGGGAGAGGACATGAAGCCTCTCTTCGACGCGATCCTGGAGTCGGTGCCGCCGCCCACCGGTGACTCTGCCGCCCCGCTGCAAATGCTGGTGGCGGCTCTGGACTACGACAACTACCTGGGCCAAGTGTCCATAGGCCGCGTCTCCAATGGCGCGCTCAGGTTGCGGGATGAAGTGGTCCTGCTGGGCCTGGACGGAGAGACCAGTATCCACAGCGTCGAGCGTATCCTAGTGTTCCGCGGCATGGAGCGAATTGAGGTGCCTGAAGCTCGCGCCGGGGACATCGTGGCTCTCACCGGCCCGGAAGGCGTGTCCATCGGCGATACCATTGCTTCCCCGAAAAACCCGGAGGCACTGCCAACTATCGACATCAATGAACCCACGGTAAGGATGACCTTCGGCGTAAACACCTCCCCGTTCATGGGCCGCGAGGGTGTCAATTGCACTTCCCGAAATCTTCACGAACGGCTGACCAGGGAATTGCGCACCAACGTCAGCCTGCGGGTGGATACCACCCCAAGCCCCGATGTGTTCGTGGTCGCCGGGCGGGGTGAACTCCACCTGTCCATCTTGGTTGAGACGATGCGTCGCGAACAGTTCGAGTTCCAGGTGTCACGCCCCGCTCCCGTCACCAGGGTCGTCGACGGCAGGGTCTACGAACCCTGCGAAATCCTGAACATAAACGTCCAAGAAGAGCATGTGGGCGTACTCACCGGGTATCTTTCGGCCCACATGGCCCAGATCAGGGATATGCGGTACGGCGAGAACGGTTACGTCGATTTGGAGTACAAGATACCCACCCGCGGACTGATCGGCTTCAACTCCTTCTTTCTTCGGACCACCCGCGGCGACGGTGTGATGAACAGCAGTTTCACCTCCTACGAGCCCATGGAGGGTGAGATAAAGGGCCGGCGGAGTGGCGTGCTTGTTGCGTCCGAAAACGGCGCGGCTGTCACCTACGGCCTGCTCAACGCCCAGGGCAGGGGCGATACCTTCATCGACCCGGGCACTGAGGTCTATGAGGGGATGATTGTTGGTTGCCACCACCGGGAAAGCGACATCGAAATCAACGTCTGCAAGGAAAAAAAGCTGACCAATATGCGTTCATCGACGGCCGACGTCGCCAAGCGCCTCAACGCCACCGTCAGGATGAGCCTCGATGAGTGCCTGGCGTTCATCTCCGACGACGAACTCCTTGAGGTCACACCCCTCAATCTTCGCCTCCGCAAGGCCGAGCTCTCCGCACTGGACCGCAAACGGCAGCGCCGGGACGGAGCCTTCGCCCAGCGCTAGCACTACAGTCGCAGATTGGGACTGCCACCGGTTCAGGGGAGAATACGGCCTGGCGATCACCGACTTCAACGCGGCCCTGGGGATTGACCCGGAACACGCCTGGTCCTGCCGCGGCCGGGGAGCCTGTTACAGGATGATGCAGAATTTCGACCGGGCCATAGCGGACTATGACGAGGCGGTAAGGCTGGAACCTGAGGATTTTTATGCCCGCCGGTTCCGGGGAGATGCCCGCTGTTTGACGTCGACTATATTTGCCGGTCCTGTCGATTATTCTTGCCGGTTCACCTCCTGCTCCTGACCCCGCTGTTGAGCCACCCCTGTTCTGTAGCTGGGGACATCGAATTCCAGGACGACCGAGTGGTGGACCATCCGGTCAATGGCCGCTGCCGTGGCCATGGGGTTGGCGAAGATGTGTTCCCACTGGGAGAAGACCAGGTTCGAGGTGATGCCCAGGGACCGGCGTTCGTAGCGTTCGGCTATGAGTGTGAAGAGCGCCTCGGACTCCTCGGCGCCTTGGGGCAGGTAGCCCAGGGCATCCAGCAGCAGGAAGCCGCAGTGGTCGGGGCGGCGCAATTGTCGCGGCAATGCGAGATCCCGCTTGGCGGCCAGCAGGTCCTGCACCAGCCGGCAGGCCGGAGCGAACAGCACCGGGCATCACAGGCCAGCCGGAAGGTCATGGCGGGGAACATCCGCTCCCAGAAGCGGTAGCGCGCGAAGGCCCCGGGCTTGCGCACCAGCGGGCCGGCGACGTGGCGGTAATCGACCCGGGCCTCCCGCTCCCCCTTCTCCCGCTCCATCCGTTCCACGAAGGCGCCCTTGCAGCACACTTCCAGACAGCCGGCGTACAGCCGGATCTGCACCTCCCTCCCGATGAGCCGGGAGGGAACGGTGCAAGCCCGGCCGGCTCCTGAGCTTGCCGAAGGGCTGGATGGTGCTCCACTTGCGCACCCGGGCCCGGTAGTTGACGTACTCCGGCACCGGAGCTGGCGGCAGGGGTTGCGGATGAGGGCGTTCCTGCTCCAGCTTCTCCATCACCAGACGGTCGCGCCGGTCAACCGCCTTCCTGACCAAGCCGGTGTAATCGTCGAGGGAACCGAAGTCGCGGCTGCCCCGCAGCATGAGAGCCTGGCCGATGGCGTCCTTGAGCCGGAAGCGGGCCTGCCCGGCCACGCCGTTTTCGTGGGACTCGCCGGAGTTGATCAGGGTGGACTCGAGTCCGTAGCGCTCCAGCAGGGCCCGGCAGGAGTCATTCAAGGCCCGGGCGCGGCTGCGGCGCTTCTCATGAGTTGCGGCGGAGGTATTGTCGCTGCGCAGCGCCTGGGGCGCGCCGCCCAGCTCCCAGAGGGCATTCCGCAATCCCTGCTGCAGAGCCAGGAAGGTCTCTCCGGCAACCACCCCGGCATAGCGCCAGCCAGAGTGGCTCAGCACCAGCTGGAACAGCAGGCGGCGGTAGCGGCGGCCGCCGATGGTGGCTCCCAGGGAGTTGGCGCGGGTGATGTCGGCCTGGGCCTCGCGGCCCGGCGGATGCTCCTGGGGGAAGCAGACCTCCTGGCCGGGGCCGCGCATTGCCCGCCTCCTGAGCTTGCCGAAGGGCACTCGATAATTGTCGTTGCCCTGAGCTTCCCGGCGGCCTCCCCCCTCAAGTAAAGGCAGGATTTCCTCCTCCCAGACCCCGCCGAAGGGATCGGGACGGGTGCGCCACCAGCGCTCCTGCTTGGTTTCCGGCGGCAGCGGGCCGCACTGCCATTTCCGCGCCGACCGCTGGCTCATCCCGGCCATGGCCGCCGAAGTTTCCTGTCTCTTTCCTTCCATCCTCTTCTGCCTCAAAAGCCTGACTTGCTGGTCTGTAATCATCCGTACCTCCAGTACCGGATGATTAACCAGCAAAAATAGTCAGCGCCAGCGGCAGATCTAATTGTCGTTGATCACAGGGCCCACCCTATTAGGTGCAACGCAGCCCTTTCCGGGCTCTTCATACGAAAAGCTCTTTGGATTTCCCGCATCATATCTCCGTCCGACCCGCCCGGTATGCTCACATCTTCCGAGTCTGCGTCTCCGGGCATAGGAACATGAAACAGCGAGAGACCTAGCCTATGCATTGCACTTTCATAAATCCTATTCGTTCCCGTGATAACAACTGGAGGAAACTCTGTCAAATCCAAGCATCTTCCGACGTACCTCACAAAATTCGCAGCTACCCTCTCATTCCACTCTGTAGTGACATGGCAGGCCAGGAATATACCAGGACACTGGGCAACAAAGGGTATGACTTTCCATATTTTAGCGCCCAAGATTTGGCCGGGTTTGGGGAGTCTACGCCCCAGGCGTTGCACAAAAACCTTGAACGAGCGATCGAGGCTGGCCTGCTGGTGAGGGTATCGGAGGGACAGACCTTTGGCGTACAGCAGCGCTACTGCCACACCCACTCTGGAGTATACAAATGCAGACAAGAGTTCGGTCTGCCCTTGAGACCCCATCTGCTTGAGGGACATCAGCGCGAGACTCTACAGAGATTGAGACTGTATGAACCAACCATGAGGCTGGCCCCCCGTCTTTTCACCAGTGGCGCGATAGGCACACCCCGCTTGTTACCCATAGACCCGGACGATGACCCACGAGAAGTTGTGCTCGACCAGAAGGTCTCCCTAGTGGACTTTTCGTGGCTACAGGCCACCGTGGATGTCCCACGACATGGTCTAGGTACCTACCGAACCAGAAGGGGGGAACTGATATATTTTATCTTCGCTACCGTCGGCATGCACCATGGAGCAAAGGGTCATAGAGGACAGACTTCCGACAAAACCCGGACCCTCCACGATTTCTCCCGCGGCCTGAATGATGTCCCGGCATTCATACATGGCCTGACCCCGGCGGCCCCATCAGGGGTGATTTTCATCGCCCTTGACCACCTTGCCGGTCTCTACGTCCAGTGGGCCTATCCCGACATCCCCAAAGCAATCGTCGACTGCCAAGGGCGCATCATCGAAAAGTTGGTGCCAGCGCCACCCTCCGGAAGGTTTTTCGACATCACCGCATCTGGGCCAGTCCGTTTGCCGGAGTCCGAGGTGTGGCGACTCGATGCCGAACCTCAGACGAAGGCTATGAGAGGTAAGAGTCGCACAAAGGTCTTCGAGCACATCAATGCATACGGAGGGACAACGCCGAGGCTGATTGCAGAGGCGAACGGGCAACCCGAGAGTAAAGTCAAGGCCATAGTTAGGGACTTAGAAACTATCTCAAAACTCTGAGTTGCCGTTGTCGGCGGTACCAGATTAGTGCGCAGGCCAGTTGCATCAGGCCTATGTAGTTGGATGCCTTCTTGTCGTACCGGACCAGGACCGCCCGGCACTTGGATAGCCAGGCCAGGCCAGGGTGCGTTCCACCACCCGCCGGCAGGCCGGATGGCATTTCACTCCGGTGCCGTCCAGCTTCTCCTCTCCTATACGCCGGATGTGCCCCCGGTACCCGTGAGCCGCCACCGCCTCGCGACCCGCCGGATTGTCTTATCCCTTGTCCAGGCACAGATGCTGGGTCCCGGCATCGGGACGCTCCACCACTATGCCATTCAAGGTCCTGTCCAGCAGCTTGGTGTCATGCACATTGGCTCCGGCCACCACCAAGCTCAATAGCCCTCCATCCCGGTCGACCAGGATGCTGCGTTTGCTGCCCGCCTTGCCCCGGTCCGTGGGATTGCGGCCTATTGAATCCCCCCAAAACGGGCCTTGCCCGTGGCGCAATCTGCGGACTGCCACTCTCATTCCACACCGCCCAGTTCCTCGCACTCCGCGACCAACTCCGCCCAGATGCGCTCCAACACGCCCAACTCCACTCAGCCCTGGAAAGTGCGGTGTATGATGCTGTCGTCCCCCAGTTCCCGGGGCAGGCGGTTCCAGTGGCAGCCGGTACGCATGCGGAATATGATGCCGTCCAGGATTCGCCGGGGATCAACCCGTTTGCGCCCCGTAGCCTTGGGAGGGTCCATCTCCAGAATCACCGGGTGAATCTGTTCCCACAGATCGTCCGGAACCTCCCAAATCGTTGCCAAAGTGTCGCTCTTTCCCGTCATCTTCCACCGCCTCACCAGATTCCCCTTCATCCTAACCGAACCGGATTATCCCTCTCCCTTTCGACTCCTACCGTTTTGAGATAGTTTCTAAGCTGGACTTTGTACAAAAGGCAGACATAATGATAAGGGCAGAGTAATCTGGTTAGACCCCTCTCTCACAAAAGGTCTCGCCATGCTCACCCTGCCCGAGGCGATTCTACCCGTTCTCATCCCCTTCGCAACACTGTTTCGCGGCCCTCCTTGGCGCAAAGCCCAGGTTCTGCTGGTTGGCGCGATTCTGGCGCCAGGCCAGCGCACTGTAGCCTCGGCCCTCCGCGTCATGGGACTGAGCGGCGACCGCAACTACGCCCGTTACCATCATGTGCTCAACCGGGCGGCATGGTCTCCTCTTCATGTGTCCCAGGTCCTGCTGGGATTGCTCATCCGGCACCTGGACCGGAGCGATGGTCCTCTGGTATTCGGCATCGGCGAGACGCTGGAGCGGCGCCAAGGACCGCAGATCAACGCCCTCGGGGTTTACCGCGACGCCGTGCGCTCCAGCAGCAGCTACGCGGTCAAGGCCAGCGGACTGCGCTGGGTCTCCCTGATGTGGCTGGGCCACATACCCTGGGCCAAAAGTCGCTGGGCTCTGCCCTTCCTGACCGTGCTGGCGCCCTCGGAACGCTATCACTAGCGAAGGGGACGCTCTCACAAGAAGCTCACTGACTGGGCCCGTCAGATGGTCCTGCAACTGCGCCGCTGGCTGCCCAACCGGCCGCTGGTGCTGGTGGGGGACAGCGGCTACGCCGTTTTGGATCTGCTCCGCTTCTGTCAATCCCTGCGGGAACCGGTCGCCCTTGCCGCCAAGCTGCGTCTGGATGCCGGACTCTATTCCCCAGCGCCGCCGCGCAGGCCGGGTCAAAACGGCCGTCCCCGGGCGAAAGGCGCCCGTCTGCCCACGCTGAAGGAACTCCTCGAACTGCCGGCCCTCCCGTGGATCACCGCGCCGGTGCCTTGGTACGACGGCAGCACCCGCATCCTGTAACTCGCCTCCCAGACCGCCGTCTGGTACCACTCGGGCAAGCCGCCGGTGCCGATACGCTGGGTGTTGATTCGGGACCCTCGGAAAGAACTGGCCACCCAGGCGTTGCTCTGTACCGGCACGGCGGCGGACCCGGCCTGTATCCTGGAATGGTTCGTGCTTCGCTGGCAACTGGAAGTGACTTTCCAGGAGGTACGGTCCCACCTGGGTGTGGAAACTCAGCGCCAGTGGTCCGGCCGGGCCATCGCCCGCACCACGCCGGTCTTGATGGGAATGTTCTCATGGGTCGCGCTGGCAGCCCATTCGTTGCAGACACGGCATCCTCTGATCCAGCGTCAGGCTGCATGGTACGCCAAGCCTGCGCCGACCTTCGCCGATGCCATCGCTCTTGTGCGCCGCCACCTGTGGATCGCCTCGGAGGGTTTTTCAATGTCGCCGCCGCAGCCCGCCGCTGAAAAAGCCCCCGCTGCACTTTACTACAGACTTCTCGACTCCTTGGCTTACGCCGCCTGAGTGTGCAAAGTCCAGCTTAGAGACTGTCTACGATCTCTGGGATATGTTAAGGATGCTCTGAACAAGGCTTGTTATGGTGGGTCAGCATTCAGCCCTTGGAGTTTCACCCTTGACGGGGCTGTCAGGGGCTTGGCACAGACCCGAAGTCCGGCCGCCGGGAATGCCGCAGGGCGCTCTACGCCCTCAGTTGACCCTCCGCCGTCAGCAGATTGCCCAGGGCGAACAGCAGCGCCAGCCCTTGCGTGTTCTTCATCAAGCCCCGGTAACGCGCCTTTCCGTATCCGAACAGCCGCTTAACCCTCAGGAAGGGATGCTCCACATTGACCCTCGCCGATGCCTTCGCCTTCTCTGCCAGCGCCTCCTCGCTGTCCGGCTCCAGCTTCCGCCGCAGGCCCGGTCTCATGGCCACCTGCCATTCCACATCCAACCCCTGATTCTCATCTCTCTTGTGAACTCCCTGATATCCGGCGTCGCCCCACACCACCGTCTCACCACCGTGCAGCAGGTTGCGCGCCTCCGTAACGTCCTGGGCGCTGGCTGGCGCCGTGCTCATGCTGTGGACTATGCCCGTCTCCGAGTCCGCTCGAATGTGCGCCTTCATCCCGAAACGCCACTGCTTCCCCTTCTTCGTCTGGCGCATCTCCGGATCCCGCTCTCCGGCGCGGTTCTTGGTGGATGACGGCGCCTCGGCGATGGTGGCGTCCACGATGGTCCCCTCCCGCAGCCTCAGTCCCTGGGACTCCAGATGGGCGTTGATTTCCTCCGGCAGGGCCGGTCCCAAGTTGTGACGCTCCAACAGATGGCGGAAGTTCAGGATGGTGGTCTCGTCAGGCAGGGGGCCCGTGAGCTTCAGTCCCACGAAGCGCCGGACCGGACTCGCAGAGCAGGTCCTCCATCCCAGGGCCGCTGAGGTTGTAGAAGAGCTGGACGCAGTGGGTCTTGAGCATGACCGGCAGCGGGTAGGGGTGTCGGCCCCGGCCGGCCTTTGGGTAGAAGGGACGGATGCGCTCCTCCAGGCTCGGCCAAGGAATCAGGCCGTCCATGCGCTCTAGGAATAGCTGGCGGCGGGTCTTGCGCTTCTTGCCCCGGTATTCCAGGTCGGAAAATGTCGGCTGGTCCATCACCCGTTCACCCCATTCGCCGCTGATCTCCCAGGATGATAATTTTACCCGCTCCCGCCAGACTTGTTCAGAGCATCCCTAGATATCCAATCACTTTGATGTTTCCTGATGGGAGTAAAGGGACAATACCTCCCCGTGCTGAAGACCACTCTGGGGTAGGCTATTATCCAGACCTTGGGACAGGAGTATTCACAAACATTGGGACACCCTGAACGCCATTGTTCTAGACTTGTATCAGGTTGCGGCTAGCGGACCAATCACCCCTTTGTAAGCGGCGGAGTAATGGTGGCCTACCTGTGTTACGCACAGGATTCGAGTGAGGACTGCTATTCGCATCCTATCCATATCCGTCCACCTGCTGTATGGTTTAGCGGCTGACCTCCAGGCGCTTGGCCAGTTCCCGCTGGCTCACTCCCTTCGACCGCTCCTCCCTGATGTACTCCCGTTGCTGCTCGGTCAGACTGCACCTATGGCCGAGGAAGCGCTCTTCGGTACGCGCCTTCGCTTGGACGGCAGCCGGGCGCTCCCTGATCTCATTACGCACCACTCGCTGAAGGCCGACACCATCGAGAACTGGTGCTCACTGGTGGCCGTGAACGTGGCGAAGTCTCCCGATAGGGACCCGAACTTCACCCTTGCCCGGTGCAGGCCGTCAATCACCTGCGCCCGCAGTTCGTCCCAGTAAGTGGAGGCACTAAAGCCGACTCTGTATGCCTAATATCTCCAACAGCTGGCGTTTGGATCCCGCCAGCCTGCCCGGATGGTGGCACCTGACGATGGCTATTTTCGGACAAGTTGCTGGCCAGTTCCGGAGCGATCCGTATTGATGAATAGATGAATGAGTAGCCCCGCCTGAGGTGGTTCACAAACGCCCCTTTGGGACACTAGGCCACGGGTCGCTCACTTCTGCTTATTCACGTGTGTGTCGCAAAGGCATAGTGCCATCCGCATCAGTTGGAGGGAGAATGTCCCGCGTCAGGCATCTTTGCCGGTTCACCTGTTGTTCCTGACCCTGTTGCTGGAGAGCAGCAGGGGAGCTGCCCACCGGCATGGACACCAAGGAGTGCGTGGCTGACTTCCCCAGGTTTCTGTAGGAAGGCGCCTTCCCGGCGCGGTAGGCTCTCATCCGCAGCTCGGTAATTGGCATTGAGAAAGTGGAGGACGAGGCGGTTCTGGCGTAAACTAACCCTGTGCCGGCGGACGGTGTAAAGTCCTAATCCGTTCCTGCCATTAGGGGCGCTTTGTCAAAGAGCTATTGGCCGACTCGCCACTGGCTTTGGACTCCTTGGCCATCGGACACGGTTTCGAGGAGCAACGGATGGAAGACATATTGATCCGTGGTGGACAGGTGATTGACGGCAACGGGACGCCGGCGCGGCAGGCGGATGTTGCCATCAGAAACGGACGCATCACATCCGTGGGAGACTGTGGAGGCCTGGAGGCACAGCGGGAGCTCGATGCCTCGGGATAGATCGTTGCCCCGGGTTTCATCGACATCCACACCCACTCCGACTTCACCCTCCCGGGGAATCCCGCCCAGAAATGAGAAGGACGAGACGTGCCCGTCCAGGAAGGCCTCGGTGCTCTCGGCAGGATGGGCCTTGATGAACCAGCCGTCGCTGTGGGGCAGGTCGGGGACGAAGCAGTGGGCCTTTCTCTGCACCCCGCCGATGACCACCAGGGCCTCGCCGAAGTCGCACTGGGCCTGGCCCGGCGGGTGGGACAGCGGCACGAACATCTCCCTGGTCCGGCGGCGGTGCTCACGGACGCAGTCCTTGACGATGGTGTATCCGCCGTCGAAGCCGTACTCGTCCCTGAGCCGCTCGAAGATGCGCTTGGCGGCGTGGCGCTGCTTCCTGGGAACGCGATGATCATCGTCCAGAACAACGTCGATGACGCCGGTGCAGGCCTCATCCTGTGCTTGCCGAAGGGTTCGGGCGTCGCGGTGCGCTCTTTCGCCGCTATCCTGGCGGCGTGGAGCAGGCCAGCATCTTGCTCACCGTGTCCCGGTGCAGACCGAACACCCGGGAGGCTCCCCGAAGGCTCATCCCCTCCACCACCATCACCGCCCGGCGAACCCGCAGAATACGTCCACGCTGTACATCCCTGGCACCATCCAGAGAGTCGGCTATTACCCTATGGATGGCGGTGGACGGTACAGTATTCAACCGCCAAATGTCAGCAATCTCTCCCCCACGCGGCCCAATATATCTCCGCCACTTACACAGGGCCGGATGCCAAACTGGTCCACCGCCAGCCCCCTGGGAGCCGGACAGACCCGCAGCCTCCGGTCTATGATGTGCTCCGCCCCGGTCTTCCTGAGACCCTCTGTCAGCTCGCAGGCCCGGACGAAGTGGGCGCCGTAGCCCAGCTCGATGGCCTTCTTGGCCAAGGCCACCGCCAGATGGGTCTTGCCCACGCCGGGTGATCCCAGCATGACGAAGCCCTGGCGGTGACTGCCGCCCAGAGCTTCGTAGATGTGTCGTTCCGCGAGCCGCTTGGGCTTCCTGCAGCGGGTTGCGGGAAATTCTCTCGGGTACATGCGCGTGGCTGGAAGCGCTCCTTTCCGCAGTCTCTTCGAGACCGGATTACTTGAGTGGATTTGGGTCTGGGCGAAGCTCATCAGTGCTGGTCGCGGCCATAGTTGCCTTCGGGCATTGCCAGGAGGATCAAGTGGAATTGGGTGAGCTTGCGAAGGCTGTCAATGGCTGGCGCCTTCCCCGTATTCCTCAAGAGATGCCACTCCTGCCAATGGGCGACGGAAGCAATGCTGGTTACCAAGCCCAAGGGTGGTCGAGCTTCAGAAACTTCCGATTGCTTCACGTTGGTGCTGGCCACCACCAAGCGGGAAACGCCCGTTTATTGGGCAGGTGTTGTTTACCGGAGATAGGAACAGAGAGACCTTAGTCGCCAATGACTACCGTAATAGCAGCTCAGTTTCACATGCATAGAGGGGGTTACCTATGGCCGACGATAGCCTTGAGGAACCGGAGAGACTCGGGTTCATATAGCGATGATCCATCTCATGCTCAAGAGGCTCACACCAACCTGATTCAACTTTGTCACACACCCTCTAACAGTACGCCTTTGACTCAGTATTACACATTGCCTCAGGCAGTCGTAACATCCGCAACAGCCACCTACCGGGGGCTGGCAGTGCCTGGGTCTCTGGGTCTACACCTGCCTCTGCTTGGGGTCCAGCCGGTCTCTCAGCCAGTCCCCCAGCAAGTTCATCGACATCACCACCAGCAAAATGGCAATGCCTGGGAACAGGGCCACCCACCAAGCAGCAACAATGAGCTCCCGGCCGTCTGCCACCATTAGTCCCCAGGCTGGAGTGGGCCTGGGAATTCCGGCGCCCAGAAAACTGAGAGTTGACTCAAGGACTATCACGAACCCCACTTGGAGCGTAGCCAGAACGACCAGACTGTTGAACACATTGGGAAAGATGTGCTTCAACATAATCCGTGCATCCGAAGCCCCAGCCACTTTGGCCCGGGCAACAAAGTCCTGGACGCGCACCGTCAGGGTTTCGCCCCTGGATTGGCGCGCGTACTGGGCCCACAGGAAAATAACCAGCACAGCTATTATCGATTTGAAGCTGGCACCTAGCGCTGCCACCAGCACCAGGGCCATTAAGATAACGGGGATAGATAGGGAGATATCCACCATCCTCATAATTATGGCGTCGATCCAGCCGCCGAAGTAACCTGCCGTAATCCCCAGGCTCGTGCCAATAGTCCCAGCAACGAAAATGGCGATGGCGGCAACAGTAATCGAAATCCGGGACCCATAGAGAATCCGGCTCAGAATATCCCGGCCCAGCTTGTCCGTCCCCAGCAGGTACTTCGTCTGTCCCCCGGGTTTGACTATCAGATCAATCTGATCGCCAGCGACCGCATTTCTCTCGGACTCGGGGCCCCCTACGCCGATCAGCCTTGCCCGGCCAATCTGCAGCTGGGCATTGGCCTCATTCAGCGTCATGTGGGTTGCCGGGTCGTGCCCTGAGAGCTGGTCGACGACCGTAATGAGTTGCGTCTCCTCGCCTACCCAGGCCGGGGCCATGAGCCGCTCCTTCAGGTCACCCTCCGTAGGAGAATGCGGAGCGACCCAGTCTGCTCCAATAGCAGGCACTACCAACAGCAGCAAAATGACCAGCATCGGGAGCACAGGGTAGCGCCCGGCTTCGGAGATTAACCTCCAAACCCTGGGAGGGGAATACCAGGCGCGCTTCGGGGTCAGTACGTTTGCTGCCAACATTTCCGCCTTATGATTCTTGCGATGGGCAACTAACTCGTCAAATATAGGCGTTATACTCTACGAATCGCTCCGTTTATGTCATGAAAATCCTCTTGCTTAACCAATGTCGAATGCTGGACGGCAGGTCAGCAGTGAAAATCCCGATCCTGTGTCCTGCAATAGTTGACAGCAATAGAGATTATTTGTTAATTATTATAGCTATCATTTCGTGGATATATCTGAACAATTCTATCCTAAAGGATAAAGAAATGCGACAATTATTCCGACTTCCGTTGTTGCCGCTACTGATTTTGCTAGTCTCTCTGGCCCTCGTTGCCGTTGCTTGCGGCGGCGGTGAAGAAGAGGAAGAAGCTCCTGCCACTACTGCACCAGCGGCCCCTCAGGCCACCTCGGCGCCAGCCCCAACCGCTGCGCCAGCAGCCGCACAGCCCACCTCGGCGCCGGTCCCTACGGTCGCCGCCCCCACACCCACCCCAGCCGGCGCGACCTACCGGACCACGCCGACCCCCACGGGAGCTGCGCCAACTGCCGTGCCCGTTCCGACCGAACCGCCCGCAGAGACCCGTGGCCTGCCAAAGGTTGAGACCCTGGTAATGGCGGTCGACCCGGCGGCCGGTGAGACCAACTTCCCTTGGGCCGGGACCGTTGATCACCACCAGCAAATGGACTTGGTGATGGAAGTCCTGGTTGACATCGACGCATACGATGGTCTGGTGGTGCCGGAACTCGCCAAGACCTGGGAACTCAGTCCGGATGGAAAGGAATGGAGATTCGTACTCGAAGAGGGCGTACAGTGGCACAACAACTGGGGTGAGTTCACGGCGGCCGACGTGCTCCACAGCATAGCCATGTACCAGCGAGACGACTCCCTCTTGGCTTTTGCCACCGACTTCCGGCAGGTAGACATCGACGCCTCGGAGATAGTCAGTGATCACGAGGTGGTTCTGAAACTGAAGACTCCAAATCCAGACTTCCTGTTCTATGCCGCGCCCAGCGGTGGCGGCCTGATAATGAGCAAGGCGCAGTGGGACGCAGACGGAGACGAAGGATACGCGGAGGATATGATCGGGACCGGCCCGTACCGCTACACGGGGCGCACCCTCGGCGTCAACGTCACTTACGAGCTTCTCCCGGACCACTGGCGCCGGAATAACCCTCCTCCCGACTTTCAGAAGGTTGACCTGCGCTGGATGCAGGAAGTGGCCTCCCGGAACGCCGGCCTGTTGTCCGGGGAGCTACACATGACCGAGCTTACAAGGGAGCTGTCGGACTCTGCCGTGAGAACCGAGGGCATGAAAATCATCCAGAGCAACCTGCCCGCCTACTGCATCTACGCCGTATTCCAGGGTCTCTTCCCGGCGGAGGCCGGGAATTTCGACCCGCCCTATCAGTATCCCGACCTCCCATACATCGACCCGAGAGTGAGGGAGGCGATGAACCGGGCCTTTGACAAGGAGACCATCAAGAACACCCTCTTCTCGGGACGAGCCGGGAATGCCGTCAGTGCGGGTTTCTTCATCAACCAGGCGGGCTGGAATTCTGATTGGGTGACCAATTTCGAAGAAAAGTATGGGTACGACCCGGAGAGGTCCCGGGAGCTCCTGGCTGAGGCAGGCTACGCTGACGGCTTCAAGATCACGGGATTCAATATGAACTTCTTTGGATTCCCGGAGTACTCGGACATGATGCAGGCCATGCAGCTTGATCTCCAGAAGGTGGGGATCGAGATGGAATTGGAGGAATGGCAGTTCAACAACTACCTGGCAGCCATGAGAGAAAAGGAACCCGAGGCGAATGGTGTGTGGCTGCTGCCGGCCTCCCCTCTCTTGGTGTACGCAAAGTTGAGCCTGCACAACCGCTCCAACGGCTTCGTACACACCTTCGTGACCGAAGAGCTGGACGGGGTGTTCGCGGAACTCCAGGTGACGGTAGACCTAGACGAACGGGACAGGCTGCAGAGGGAGATGGGCGACATCATCTATGACGCCTATGGCTATATGCCCTTCTTCGAGACCTTCATTGAGTGGACGGTAGACCCCAAAATCGTCGATCAGTGGCCTTTCCCCGGCAACGATGGCGCCAACTACGGCCACTTCGATCTGATCACGGCATGCACCACCGAGGAACCCTGCTTGAATTAGCAACTCGTGGCCTAGCGGGCTATCAGGCCAGCCGCTTATACCGGCTGGCCTTACTGTGTAGGCAGGACGACCACCCAAGGAGGGCAGGAATAAAACTCACGGGAACCACCTGACCGGAGCCGCCCGGCCCATAAAAGCCTTGGCTTTCCCTCCCCAGTTGGCCAACTCCGTTTCCATCGTTCCTTAAAGCCTCTTTGAAATTGGGGCCGTCGCGCATTGAAGTCTTGGCTGAACGCGGCAATTGAAAGGACCAGGACCGTCGGAATACGGTCCAATACGCCTTGGTGTTAATCACGGGAGCGAGCAAAGGGACGACCGGCGGGAAAAAGGTTCGCCGGCTGGAGGGACACTCCTCCCAATGGTTGTCCTCCATTGAGATTTCGCTTCCGTCCACCTTCGCTCTCTACCCTTGTAGCGGGAGCGCGAAGATCAGGTGTAGCGGATCCGCGGGTCCAGGTATGCGTACAGTATGTCCACCAGAAAGTTGACAAGTATGAACAGGACGGCAAAGACCATAACTATGGCTTGTACCAGGGGGTAATCCCTGGCGGATACTGCATCGAAGGCCAGCGCCCCCAGACCTGGCCACGCGAACACCGTCTCGATGGATACCGAGCCTAGCAACAAAGAGCCGAGGATGATGCCGAAATAGGTCAGAGGAGCGATGGATGCGTTGCGCAGCACGTGCTTCCAGATGACTTTCCGCTCGGAAAGTCCTTTGATCCTGGCAAGTTTCACATACTCGCTATCCAGTTCGTCGAGCATCGCCGACCGGATCAAGCGCATTAGTGCCGCAACCCAGAATAGGCCCAGTGCCGAAGCCGGAAGAATATAGGACGATATGCCTTCCGTACCGGCAGTCGGCAACAGGCTCAAATTTACGGCAAAAATCCACATGAGCATCAATCCCAGCCAGAACGGCGGCGTGGACTGGCCCAGCAGAGCGATAACCTTCCCAATCAGGTCCAGGGCGGATCCTCTGCTCACTGCGGACAGAATGCCAATAGGTATTGCAATGGCCGTTGCAACCGCCATGGCAAGGCCAGCCAGCGCCAGAGTGTTCACGAAGCGGTCCTGGACCAACTCCATGACTGGTTCCCGCCATTTGAATGACTGTCCGAAATCTCCCGTCAGAGCCTTACCTACAAATGTGAAATACTGTTCAGCCAGCGATTTGTCCAACCCCCAATAGGCCTCCACTGCAGCGCGCTGCTCGTCTGTCGCATCGAAGGACAACAGAGTATCCAGCGGGTTCCCCGTGATGCGGGCCATGCCGAATACGATAATGCTCACCGCCCACAGCGCCAGGATCGCTTGCAAGAACCGGACCAGTATATATCGTTGCATCGTCGTCCCTTTCGCCGATCGGTGGAAAAAGGATGGGCTCAGTGTGAAAGGTTTGCCTCCCCAATGCGCCTGATACATACCCGGTAACCGCAGGCCGGCTTGGCTTGGTGTCCCGCCGGATACGGGATCCCTGGCCCCACCTCAAAAGCCGGACACTTTCATAACTACGCCCAGCCTTTCCCCGCTACGCCCTCGAGGGTGAGTGTCACAATAACCTATATCTGGGTATATTCTCAACGTGCGTAGGTAGTTGGCATTCTTAATATGCGCTGATATTGGATTTCCGCCACTGGCGCCAGCAGACCAAGGCCAGAGAATAGACCAGCATCTCCACCTTCTTGGTGTACCCTAATGTCCGAGGTGAAGGCTACCGCCGACAGTAGCAGCGCCCGTCAGGGATCTTCAGTTCCCACCACCTGCTCGGCGTCGCTGCGGGGAACAGGCAACGACAACTACACTGACTGACGAAGTGGCCAGCCAACTAGCAACTGCCAGAATAGCCGAGCAATAGCGGACGGGTGAGCCAATTTCGTTTCGGCGATGGGAAAACCAAGCAGGGAGGCGGAGCGACTCGAAACTGGCGATCAGGGAGAACAAGAACCTGGTGAGTCAAATCACCATCGACGTTTTCGCTCAACTCTTCGTGGGCGTTGACAACCGAAAATCTGTCGGCGCTCATTGAGAACCTGCGGCACGACAAACTGCACTGGATATGCGCCTTCCATTACTCTCACCCCGGCAGCGCCTACAAGCTCGGCTCAGTTCACCGAAGGCCGCTCACCCAGAAGCTGGTGCTGGTCCTCGGAAAACCGGATTCCCGCTTGAACGCCGGGAATGAGGCCATCACCGTGGCCCCTTTCCCGGAGGGCGCCGGAGGAAATTCTCTGAGCCCCGGCTTGAAGCTGGATTCGAGATGATTATCGAGAGGTTTACCCTTCCCCACCACAGTGTGGTTGACCCTCTGATGGCCGGGAGAGCACAGTCCGCGCTGGCCGCAGTGAAACTGGGGCGGTCATTCATCGGGGCGTGGGAAAACCGGTCCTTTATCGACCGTCTCCAGACTAGGTTGGAAGTCGCACCCAATGTGGAAGGAGACCGGTTATCCAGCGGTCTGGCGCACCCTGATTCGCCTTAATGAAGTGGTCTTGGCACACCAAACCCAAGATACGAGGTGGGGCGGTTGTAAATTGGCGAAAAGGATAATAAAGACATTGTGGGTTAAATCCCCATTGTCGATTTCGCTCAAATCTTCGTCAGCGTCGCCACGGGGAGCAGGTCAGATACTTTCGATCAAGGGTGCTCGCTACACTCCTGAGCAGATCGTCCTCCCTTGGGGAGTGCCGGATAAGGCATTCCTGCGTGCGAGTCCTGCGGAGAGTTGGAGTTCGTCTAGCAAGCGCTACCGCCCTCCTCATCCTCAAGAGATTTGGCAAACTCGCGCAGCGTATCGAGCATGATCAATTTGCGCCGACCCATACGAAAGTAACGGAGCCGGCCTGACCGTAGGTATTCGTCCAGTGTAGAGGGCGCTACGGCAAGTAAAGCCGCTGCCTGTTCCAGGGAGACCGCTATGGGAGTGGTACGGCTACCAGCCGTGGCGTCGAATCAACCACGCCTGCTTCTTCTAGCAGCAGCCTTATCTTGTCCAGTAATCCGCCCCTCGGGATACTGTCCTCGCATGAACCCTTGTGTGCCCTTGGCATTTCTAGTTCCTCCGAATCTCCTTGGTTTCCCAATCCACCCACACCCTTTGCTTTCTCCCTTCAGATTACCAGTACGGTTGTCAACGGGTTTACCTTTCGTGCGGGATTTGAAACCACGCTAGATGAGTATGCTTCGGTCGCGAAATAGCTTGATGAAGCTGGTTCAGCCCCTCCTCTGGCCGCTCATTAGCCAGAAAAATGGCTTCTGGAGGAGAACGGTGGATCAAGGAGGTAGTAAGTTAAAATAAGCTGACTTTCGTCCCATTTACCTACAAAGGGGGGAAATAACTTAAGAGGACACATTCGGAAGCGTGGCGGGACCTATGCGGTTGTGGTTGACAACGGTCACCACCCGACAACCGGCAAACGTCGCCAGAAGTGGATAACGGTCCAGGGTACGAAGAGGGATGCCGAGTGTAAGCTAGCCGAGGTTGTCCGAGGGTTGAACCAAGGGGTGTTCGTCGAACCGTCTCGACTCACCCTATCCGGATATCTGGATCAGTGGATGCGGGACTATGTGGCCATAGCGGTACGCCCGTCGACCGCAAGAGGATACGCGACTATCGTGAGGCGTATTCAGAAGGGTTCTCTGGCCCAGATAACGCTGAAACCCGCACAAGTCCAAGCATGCTATTCTGATCTTCTTGAGGAAGGACTATCGCCACAGACGGTGCGTCACCACCACGCCCTCCTGCATGGGGCGATTGGTCAGGCACAGAACTGGGACATGCTATCCAAGAATGTGATCGATAAGGTCAAGTCACCCAAGGTATCAAGGCCAGAACTCCGCATCATGACCAGTGATGAAGTCCAGCGGTTATTGCAGCATGTCAAAGGGACCGATTATCACCTCCCGATTCACCTGGTACTTTACACGGGATTGCGCCGGTCGGAGATTTGCGGGCTGTACTGGAGTGATCTTAAGCTTGAGGAAAGTTCCCTCAGGGTTGTCCGGACCATGGTATCCACCACCGGAGACCCTGCTCACCTTGGCGAGCCGAAATCGCAACGATCCCGCAGGGTGGTTACCTTTGGCCCGGAGACCACCGAGTTGCTAAGAGACTACAGAGCTGTCGTCGGTGAGCACGTATAGCTGGGGAGGTCCCATGTTTACGCCCGTAAGGATGGCAGTATTATCCTTCCCAATGTGCTGACTCGAACGTTCAACAAGATATTGAAGAGCTGCGGGATTCAGGGCGTTCGCTTCCACAACCTGAGGCACACCCACGCAACGGTCCTGCTGACCTCGGGGGTGCCGATCCACGTCGTCTCTGCCCGGTTGGGACATGCCAGCATTCAGACTACGGTTGACATCTACGGCCATGTGATACCCGCGTCGGACGTAGAAGCTGGCAGGGTCATCGAACAGAGGCTGGCAGAGTGACGTTTGCAAATGGGTCTGCCGGATGCGAAAATAGAGTGAATCTGTAGCTAAAGCCGGTGTAGCTCAGTGGCAGAGCAGCGGTTTCGTAAACCGCAGGTCAAGGGTTCGAATCCCCTCACCGGCTCCATCTTCCCGTCCCGCCTTTCCGATGAGGCGGTCTTTGTTTTCTCCGGCCGGGATTTATGGAACGAATCCCCCGTTCCTGGCGTATTATCCTGTACAACCCTCTGGAATTGCGCCCTCCGCAACAGCCGGAAAGGGCAGAAGGTACGGATATGACGCTGATATTGCGGGTTCTACTCTCAGTTTGTCTCCTCTTGCTGTTGGCCGGGGCATCTCTGGCTTGCGGGACTGGCTCGGACAGTGAGCAGGCAGAAACCTTCAGGATGGTATCAGAACAGACGGATGGAGAGGCAGGGGCAGCAGGGCCAGCAGGGCCAGCAGGGAAGAGAAGTACCGCCGCGCCCGCGGCAACAACAGCGCCCGCGGCGCGTCCCGCCGCCGCACCTACCGCAGCTCCGGCAGCGACGCCGGCCCCCCAGCGAGCCTCCCAACAGGTGGAAGTAACTAGGGAGGTGGAAAGGGTAGTAAATGTAGGAGGGGGTGAGGATTCCGCTGAAGCGGCCCCGCAAGCCGCCGGGGACGGCGTGATGGCGTCGCTGCCCGCGCAGCAGCGCATCATCATCCGCACCGTGGATATGCAGTTGACCGTTTCCGACGTGGCGGCGGCGGTGGACCAGGTGGCCGCCCTGGCTGGACGGTCGGGGGGTTGGGTAGTCAGCTCCGACCGCAGCGCCAGGCATGGCGGGTACATCTCCATTCGCGTGCCGGCCGGTTCGCTGGACTCCGCCATACAACGGCTGCGGGAGTTGGCGTTGAAGGTGGAGTCGGAGATTTCAACCAGCCAGGACGTCACCGACGAGTACGTGGACATCCAGTCGCGGCTCAAGGGGTTGCGGGCCACCGAAGACCGGCTGCTGGAGATTATGCAGCAGGCCGATAAAGTGGAGGACGCGCTGAACGTCCAGTTGGAGCTGTCCAACCTGCAAACTCGCATCGAGCAGATTGAAGGACGCATAAAGTACCTGGAGCAGACCTCGGCCTACTCCCTCATAAACATCTATCTGCAAGCGTCTCCGCTGGCCCTGCCAGTGGATGCCGGGCCCGCCAAGACCTTTGCCGTGGGCGTGACGGCCCGCTTCCGCGCCACCTTCCAGCCGCCGCCGGGCATAGACAGCTTCTCCTGGCGATGGGACTTCGGCGACGGCTCCCGTCCGGTGGAAGGAGCGGCGTCGGCGCCCACCACCAACACCGGCGAGCGCATTACCGCCACGGTCACCCATACCTACAACGACGAGCGCGATTCGCCCTACATTGTCGAGTTCAAGCTGACCGGCACCGGCGAGTCGGGGCTGGCCGAGGGCGAGGACACCTTCATTGCCACCGTAATCAAGACGCCGGAAATCGCCGTCTTCGCCGGGGAGTCCCAAGCCGTTGAGGAAGGCGAGACAGTGGAATTCAGCGCCTCCTTCACCCGCCCGGAGGGGCTGCGGGACTTCCGCTACCGCTGGGACTTCGGCGACGGCTCTCCCGCCGTGGAAGGCGTCCCCGCCGGGGGCGAGACGCAGGTGACGGTATCCCACGTCTACCCCAACCACCGGCCCAATGAGTATATCGTGGAGCTGACGGTCACCGCCGAGAGCGACGCCGGCGGCGTGGAAACCGCTGGATACCTCGGCGTGCATGTCCGTGAGTCGGAGAGTCTGGTAATCTCCGGCTGGAGCCTGGCCGACGCAGGACGGTCGGCGGTTCGCGCACTGTCGGCGGTGGGCTACGCTATTGTGACTGCTCTGCTGTGGCTGGGTGTCTTCATCCCGGTGCTGCTGGTGATTGCTGCAATCATATACGGTCTGGTGTGGCTGCGGCGGCGAAGGGACAACAGTTCCTGAACACCACGTTCGCGCCCATTCTCCCTGCTATAATGTCGGCAATATGGCAGGGAGATAGCTATGAAATTTGGACTTTTCTACCAGATTCAGGTGCCCAAGCCCTGGGACGCGGAGAGCGAGGCCCGGCGCATCTGGGAGGCGCTGGACCAGATTGCCTTCGCCGAGGAGATGGGCTACGACAGCGTCTGGTTTTCGGAACATCACTTCCGTCCGGTGTGGTCGCACAACAGCGCGCCCGACCTGACGCTGGCGGCGGTCACGCAGCGCACCTCGCGCATTCGCATGGGCATCGGCGTGGTGCTGGCGCCCATCCACCACCCGCTGCACACGGCGGCCCGCATGGCCACGCTGGACATCCTCAGCAAGGGCCGCGTGGACGTGGGCCTGGGCCGCACCGGCTACCCTTACCAGCTAACGCCCTATGGCACCGACCTGGAGCATACTCGCGGGATGTGGGAAGAGTTCGCCGAAGTGCTGCCCCGCATCTGGACAGAGGAAGAAATCAGCCACGACGGCGAGTACTTCCATATTCCGCCCCGCAACGTGCTGCCCAAGCCTCTGCAAAAGCCGCACCCGCCCCTTTGGTCCGCGTGCGCCAGCGAGGAGACAACCCGCCGTGCCGGTGAGTTGGGCCTGGGCGCATTGGTGGGCAGCGAGGGCGGTATGGACCGGGTGGCAGGCACGCTGGAGCTGTATTACAAGAGTCTCAACGGGGCGCACGGCGCGACGGTCAACAGCCAGAACGCGCTGATGACCGCCGGGTTCTGCCACGAAGACTCCAAGGTCGCCGTTGAGCGCGGCACGGAGCTGGTCAGTTGGTATCTGGACCAGCAGCGCGAGCGGGCGCGGCTGGTATGGCGAGGCGTTGACCCGGCCACGGTGCCGCCCGACTATCAAGGCTACTACGAGCGCGATATGCGTTTGGCCGCCGGGCCTCACGAGGGCGACCCCACGCCCGAGGAAGTGGTCAAGCGAGGCGCAAACTTCTGCGTTGGAACCCCCGACGACTGCATCCGCTTCGTGGAGAACTACGAGGCATTGGGCATCGAGCAGATTTTCTGCCTGAGCGCCATCGGCCCGGCCAGCCACGAGGAAACCATGAACACGCTGCGAATGTTCGGCAAGCACGTCATCCCCCACTTCAAGGCGAAAGAAAAGGCCGCTTAAAAACACGCCAAGAATTCCCTCTCCCTCAAGGGAGAGGGAACTTATCGAGGAGTTGAACGATGAAGGCAGGGGTCGTTTTTCCGCAGACCGAAATCGGCGCTGACCCGGCGGCGGTGCGCGACTATGTTCAGGCCGCCGAGGGCCTGGGCTTCTCGCACCTGATTGTCTATGACCACGTGCTGGGGGCGGATACCACCAAGCACGCCAACTGGCAGGGCGGCTATGTGCTGGAGAGTATGTTCCACGAGCCCTTCGTACTGTTCGGCTACCTGGCGGGCATCACCACGTCCATCGAGCTGGTCACCGCGGTGCTCATCCTAGGCCAGCGGCAGACGGCGCTGGTGGCCAAGCAGGCGGCCCAGTGCGACGTCCTCAGCGGGGGCAGGCTGCGCCTGGGCGTGGGCGTCGGCTGGAACCACGTGGAGTACGAAGCGTTGGGAGAGGACTTCAGCAACCGGGGCGCAAGGCAGGCCGAGCAGATAGAGGTGCTGCGGCAGCTCTGGACCAACGACGTCATTGACTTCCACGGCAAGTACCACGACATCACCAACGCCGGCATCAACCCTCTGCCCATACAGCGCCCCATCCCCATCTGGCTGGGCGCCGGAGCGCGGGCTAACCCCTCGCCCCCAGACCGGGTGCTGCGCCGCGTGGCCAGGCTGGCCGACGGCTGGTTCCCGCAGGTCGGCCCGGACGACGCCCCGGCCGTGCTGGAGCGGCTGGCCGGTTTCGCCGAGGCGGCGGGACGCGACCCGGCCGCCATCGAGATGGAGCCGCGCATCAACTCCGCCGACGGCGACCCGGAGTTCTGGCAGTCGCAGACCGAGACCTGGGCCGGGTTGGGCGCAACCCACATCTCCATCAACACCATGCGAGCTGGCTACACTTCGCCGCAGGACCACATCAACGCCATCCAGCAGTTCCGCGAGGTGGTGGGGTAGCGATGTTTTTTTCACAACCCGTCGAAGTTGAAGCCCGGCCGGGCTATAAGATTTGGGTGAAGTACGCCAACGGGCCTGAAGGTGTGGTGGACTTGTCTGGCCTGGTTGGCCAAGGGCCTTATGCCGCTTGGAACGATCCTGATTTCTTCAAAGACGTCCGTATCAACACTGAAACAGGGGTAATCGCTTGGGGGAACGATGTTGACGTTTGCCCTGATGCCATCTACTTGGAGTTGACTGGACTGTCCTTCGACCAAGTGTTCACATGGATGCAGGAGCCGCCGGTAATCGGCTGGATGCTTGAAGATACCGAGGCACCTGCCAGCGCCGTGCCTAAACTGGTAGAAGTGAAAGCTTGCGAAGGATACCGAATTTGGGTCCGGTTCGATGATGGGGTTTCCGGGGAAGTGGATCTCTCTCACCTCGCGGGTAAGGGAGTATTCAAGGCTTGGGATGACCCGGAATTCTTCAAGGGCGTCTATGTAGCCGCGGGGCACGCTATAGCATGGAGCGAAGAAATTGATATGTGCCCGGATGCCGCCTACATGGAAGTAACTGGGTTGACCGTTGAAGAAGTGTTCCCCGAATTCTTTGCGGCGTCAGCCGATGCCTGAACTATGCCGGTTCTCCGGTATTTCGATACAAATGTACCCACAAGAACATCCGCCGCCTCATTTCCATGCAGTATGCGGTGACGACGCGGCACAAATAATGATAGAAACTCTCCGAATAAGAGGGCATCTCCCGACAAGAATACGGCGTCTTGTTCTCCGGTGGGCGTCGCTCCACCAGGATGAGCTGCGGAAAGCGTGGAACCGCCGCGAGCGCGGCGAAAACCCAGGCCGCATCCCACCGCTGGAGTAGTCCGCCATGTGCGGCAGATATGCGCTAATCTCCAACATCAGCGAGTTGCAGGGCCGGTTTGGGTTCGTGTTGGACGGCCCTGCGCCTGAGTCTCGCTATAACATTGCGCCGACGCAACAGGTACTGGCCGTGGTCAATCATGGCATTCGCCAGGGTGACGGGGGCGTGCGGCGGGGCGAGATGATGCGCTGGGGCCTGGTTCCGTCATGGGCCAAGGATATCAAGGTTGGCAGCCGCATGATTAACGCCGTCAGCGAGACCGCCGCCACCAAGCCCGCCTTCCGCAGCGCCTTCCGGCGTCGTCGCTGCCTGGTGCTGGCCGACGGCTTCTACGAGTGGCGCCGCGAGGGCAAGCAGCGTGTGCCGATGTACTTCTTCCATGAGTCGGGCGAGCCGATGGCCTTTGCCGGATTATGGGAAAGCTGGCAATCGCCAGAAGGCGAGTGGGTACGCTCCTGTGCCATACTGACCACTACCGCTAACGAATTTATGGCTCAGGTACACCACCGGATGCCGGTCATCCTGTCAGCAGAAACAGAACCGCTCTGGCTGGACCCGCTTACCGAAACTCCAGCCACCCTAGAGCCGTTGCTCCTGCCCGCGCCGCCGGAACTGCTGGACGTGCGCGAGGTGTCGCCAACGGTTAACAACGTCCGAAATGACAACCCCGGCTGCATCGCCCTGTCCGCCTCCCCCCAAGAGGTGCGACTGTTCAGTTAGCAGCAGACGCATCCTCTCCGACCGCCAACCGGGCCCGCCTGTTCATGGCGGTGATGACGCTGGCCGCTCACCTGGCGGCCGGACTGAACCTTTTCGCCCTCTCCCCGTTGCTGCCACTGGCAATAGAGGAGTACGGTATCAGCCACTGGGCGGCCGGGCTGCTGGTGTCTCTTCCCATGCTGATCGGCGCCGCCATCGGCATCCCCGGCGGTATCCTCATCGCCCGCGTGGGCGTTAAGCGGGCGTATATGTGGGCCTGGGTGTGCATGGCGTTGCTGGCCATCGCTCCGATAGTGCCCAACTTCTATGTGCTTCTGTCCCTGCGATTAGCCTATGGGGTTGGCCTGGCGCTCATGGTAGTCGCAACCGGGCCGCTGGTCATGCAGTGGTTCAAGCCCAGGGAAATGCTGGTCGTCAACTCGCTCAACACCGCCATCCTGAGTGGGGGTGTTGCGGCGTCTCTGGCAGGCGCTGTTCCTCTTGCCGAGTTGCTGGGCTGGAAGATGACCCTGACGGTATTCTCTGGAGTAGGGATCGTGGGGACAATCCTGTGGCCCATCGCTCCCAGGGACCGCGACACCGGCGTAGAACGGCGCACCGGCATTTCGGTGCGTGAGGTCTTTTCGGTGCTGCGAGGCAGGGCGGTCGTCTTGCTCGTCGCCGCAGACGCCGGGATATTCATTCAGTACACGGCGTTGACCACCTGGCTGCCCACCTTCTATGGCGAGGAGAGAGGCATTTCAGCCCAGGAAGCGGGGATTATAACCAGCATTCTTCCCTTCGTTGGGATATTTGCCGTGCTGGCGGGCGGAGCTATCCCTCTCTTGTTCGAGTCCTTCCGCGCCAGGCTGGTTATCTTTGGCGGAATGGGCGCCTTCCTTTTCTCTTACCGGGGAATCATGGCCTTTTCCGGGGTATTGGCAATTCTTGGAGGGCTGGGCGCATTTCTCTTGCATACACAGGCGGGCATTTACATTTCGGTGGTAGTGTTGGGAGTAGGCTCCTGGTTCTATGTGCCTGCCCTGTTGACCATTCCCATGCGACTGTCCGGGACGACCCCTGAGCGGGTTGCAGCCGTCTGGGGTTCTTACATGACCTTCTCAGGGTTGGGGATGTTTATATTCCCGATCCTGGTAGGTTGGCTATATGACAACTTCAACTCCTACTACCCCGGGTTCGTCATTTGCGCCGTAGCAAGCTGGTCCCTGCTGATATGCGGTCTGTTCCTGCCCAAGGACGCAGCTTCAGAGAGGATGGAGGCTGAGGAGTCTTAGATTTCATCCCCTCTGCGCTCCCGGCGCGCTTCTTGGGGAGAACTCTCGGGTCGGATTAACCTGGTCGAACAACTCCACGGCCTCTTGGGGCGGCCGGGGCGTGACTAGGGTGACGACTATGGCCGCCGCCGTGGCCGCGATGAAGCCGGGGGTGGCAGGCTCCGCGTCCAGCATTCCCAAAGGACCTCCCTCAAGAGGGAGCCAGAGGGAGGAAATTGCCGTGCCAACGATTATCGAGGCCAACGCGCCCCAGTAGTTGAACCTGCGCCAGTACAACGCGAGGATGGTCAACGGTCCGAAAGCTGCTCCCATCCCGCCCCAAGCATAGGATACCAGCGCAAACACCGACTCCTCACTCAATATCGCCAGGACGGCGGCTAGGATGCCTACAATCAGCAGCAACAGGCGTCCGAGCCAGACCCGCGATTCCGTTTTTATGGCATACGTGAAACCCCTGATAAATGGCAGGTCATCCGCGGCAACCGCCGAAGCCAGCAGCAGTTGAGAGTCCGCCGTACTCATTATCGCCGCAATCACCCCGGTCAACAGAAGGCCGGTCACGATAGTCGGGAAAAACACTTCCGAGACTACGAAATACAGACGCTCCGGGTCCGACACCGCCTCCAGCATCCCTGCTTCCGCAAGAGCGGGAAAAGCCACCATTCCCAGAAGCAGCCCGAAGCAGAATATCAGGGTGGTCCACAGCGTTGCGAGGTCGCGGCTGGGGCCTATCTTGTCCTCGCTGCCCACCGCCATAAAACGCTGTAATATGCGCTGGGAGCCGAAGGTGCCGAACCCCCACCCCGACGCGGTGAGAACGAAGGCCAAGCTCACGGAATTTCCGCCGATGTCGGTCAGGGGATTCCAGAAACCCGGGGCCAGCCCCTCCATTCCTCCGAATGGGCTGTCGGACATGAAGATGAGGGCGATAGGAATTATCGTAAAACCGGCCAACATGACCGTGGATTGAAACACGTCCGTCCTTGAGACCGCCAGAAAGCCGCCGATGAAAGTGTAGGCGGCCACGGCAACCAGCGTTACCCAAACCCCCGCAATCGCGCCGAGGCCAAAGACCGTTTCCAGCAGCTTGTAGCCTGCTATCAGGCCGGAACTGACGTAGAAAGTCAAAAAGAAAAGAGTAATCGCCGCCGAGAGAGTTTGAAGCGTTCCGGTCCGGTCGGCGAAACGCTCGCCGTAGAAATCCGGCAGAGTCAGCGTGTCGCCGGCCGCTATGGTGTAGCGTCGCAGTCTTTTCGCCACCACTGCCCAGCCCAGCCAGAGGCCCAGGATGATGGCGGCGACCGACCAGATTTCGACTATGCCGTTGGTGAAAGCCAGGGCCGGGAATACGAGCATAGTCCAGCCGCTGGTGCTGGACGAAGCCGAACTCAAAGCGGAGGTCAGGGTGCTCACCTGCCTGCCACCCAGCACGTAGTCCGACATTTGCCGCATCTGGCGCGCGCCGACTACCGCTATGCCAATCAGCGCTGCAAAGTAGGCAAAGAAGACCGTGAGAATCCACGCACTGAACATTGGAACGGCCTGTTTCGCAGTATCCTCCCCTTGACGGGAAGGGTTGGAGCGGAGGTGAACCTGCTACGATGATACTCTTTTCCGCCCGGAAAATAACAGGCCGTCGTTGGCGTCACTGAACCGGCCCGGCCAAGTTGACAAGGTATATGTCGGCGCGTAGGGTTAGGGCGATTCACTCCAATTCATAGGAGGTTCGTCATGGCAAGAATCCCTGCCGCCACTAGGGAAAACGTACCCCAGGAACAGGTTGCCGAATTTGACCAGATGGTGCAGAACCTGGGCGGCGTTCCGCCCTACGGCCCCGGCTCTGTGATGATTCACGTGCCCAAGGCCCACCAGGCCGCCACCGCCCTCAATAACTACCTGCGCAACGAATCATCGCTGCCCGACGCCGCGCTGGAGCTGGCGATGCTGCTGGCGGCGCGGGAGTACGACTGCCAGCACATCTGGAACGCCCACGCCGGAGCCGCCCGCGCCGCCGGGGTGCAGGACGGCGTGGTGGACGCCATCCGCGACGGAAATGAGCTGCCCGACCTCAGCGACCTGGAGCGGGCGGTCATCAACTACGCCCGCGAGTTCTTCGCCGACCGCAAGGTGGGGCGCGGCGCTTTCCAGGACGCGCTGGAGCAGTTCGGCAACCAGGGCCTCATCGAACTGACGCTGGTCATCGGCAACTACAGCTTCCTGGCCTTCGTAATCAACGCCTTTGACCCGGACCTGCCCCCCAACCGCACCGAACCCCTGCTGCCGGGGTAGAGTGAGCATTCAACCCCATAGTTCCCTCTCCCTTGAAGGAGAGGGAATTGAATGACAGGAGAAGAGAGAATGCCCGTAGAACCCTTCAAGATAGAAATCCCCGATTCCGTGCTGGATGACCTGAAGGCCCGGCTGGAGCGCACGCGATGGCCCGACGAGCTGCCCGGCGTGGGCTGGGAGTACGGCTCCAACATGGACTACATCAAGGAGCTGGTGGAGTACTGGAAGAACGATTTCGACTGGCGCAAGCAGGAGGCGCTGATCAACAGCTTCTCCCACTTCAAGGCGCCGGTGGACGGGCGGCAGGTCCACTTCATCCATGAGAAGGGCAAGGGGCCGAACCCGCTGCCGCTGATTATCACTCACGGCTGGCCCGGCACCTTCTTCGAGATGCACAAGGTCATCCCCATGCTGTCCGACCCGGCTTCCCACGGCGGCGACCCGGCCGACGCCTTCGACGTGGTTGCGCCCTCGATGCCGGGCTATGGCTTCTCCGACGCCGCGCAGGAGCGGGGGCTGGACGTCCTGGCCGTCGGCGACGTGATGGCGAAGCTGATGACCGAGCAATTGGGCTACGATCGCTACGTGGCCCAGGGCGGCGACTGGGGCGCCAGCGTCACCGCGAGGCTGGGCCACTCGCACTCGGACCACTGCATAGGCATCCACACTACCTCCACCACGCGGCCTACACCGTACATGGGGCCGGGGTCGGAGCCGTTGACCGAGGCCGAACAGGGCCTGCTACGGCAGCGGGAAGAATGGCTGGCCGCCGAGGGCGGGTACTCACACATTCAAGGCACCAAGCCGCAGACACTGGGCTTCGGCCTCAACGACTCCCCCGCCGGGCTGTGCGCCTGGATCGTGGAGAAATACCGCACCTGGAGCGACTGCCACGGCGACGTGGAGTCCAGCTACACCAAGGACGAGCTGCTGACTACCGTGACCATCTACTGGGTGACGCAGTCCATCAACTCGTCCACCCGCCTGTACTACGAAACGCTGCGGAAGCCGTGGGACTTCGCCCGGGGCGAGCGCATCAACGTGCCGGTGGGCGTGGCGGTGTTCCCGGCCGAAATCAGCCGCCCGCCCCGCGAGTGGGCCGAGCGCTCCTACAACGTCCAGCAGTGGACGGTGATGCCCAGCGGCGGCCACTTCGCCGCCCTGGAGGAGCCGGAACTGCTGGTGGAGGATATGCGCAACTTCTTCCGCGCCCTGCGGTAGGCAATTGGCCGAGGGCCGCATAGAACGCAGGCTGTCCCAATCGTCCAACTTGGGGGTTTGCCGCAGGGCGGGCGGTTGGGGCAGATTTACTCTCCGAGAACAGGCTACAATGGAATCTGACTCTCTAACATTCATCCTTGACGGCATCGTCTATCGAATCAGCTCGCACATTTGGCGCAACTACCCCGTAAGAATTGGACAAGTAACGGTAGAACGAATCAGGAACACCATCAGCCAACCGGACCTCCAAGTAGCTGAAAGTCAGGACGTGACGCTATATTGGAAGTGGTTCCCAGAAATCGGAAGCGGGAATTATCTTAAAATTGTCCTGAGAGAAAGAGCGGAAATCCATCTGGTAGTAACTGCCCATCCGGACGGCAGTCAGCGCAAGTAGGATGAAAGAAAGCCATGAGCAATGCAGAAAGGATAACCAGGTACAAATACGATCCGGATTTTGACTGCCTGTACCTTGACGACGTCTCACCTATTGAATTACAGGGTAGATACACCAACGGCATGACTCTAACCGAGCAGCAGGGTGTGGGATTCGTAATCCTCATTAACGAATATGGCCGGTGCATCGGTTTCGAGTGCTTTGACGCCGCCGAGCTGTTGCTGCCCCATCTGCTGCCCGGCGAATTTGAGAAGACCGATTTCAGAACTAACCTGGCGGTTGACTATTGCGCCGAAACCGACATCTTGAAGCTGGGCAACGGGAAGCCGTACGTTTACAGCGAGGCCGTAACCGAGGACTGGATTACCCACTTCAACGATGACTTTGATCCCTACGAAAATTACGACGTCGGAGAGATAGTAGGCTTCACTCTAGGCCGTGTCTCCGAAAACATTCTGCCCCTGTTGCTCCAATACGCGCCGTTAGAAGAATACGACTCCCCAAAGCTGGACCGGATGCGCCATTTCCGCAAGAGCGGCGTGACGCCGTGAGTTCCGGGAGCCGCTCATTCTAGCCAACAGCTTGGCCGTTTACTGGCTCCGCACTTATGCCGGGGTGATGCTGCTGGTGGCCTTCATGGTCAATCTGGCCACTGGGTTCGTTCAGTTCGGGTTCAGCCTCACCCTGCCATCCATGGAGGAAGCGCTCCACCTGTCTCACACCGAGGCGGGGCTGCTCATTACCATCTCGGCTGCGATACGGATAGGCAGTTCATTCGCTTCGGGGACACTGGCCCCGCGTTATGGCAGCCGCTCCATAATCGTCGGCGGTACAGTGGCCGTTGGCTTCAGCATGGTGCTGCTGGGCTTCGCCCAGAACTTCGTCATGGCTGTCGGGGCCGGCGTGCTGATGGGGATTGGCGGGGGCGCCGCGCTGACCCCCATCATGGGGCTGCTGTCTGCCTGGTTTCTGATGCGCGACCGGGGACTGGCGGCAGGAATAGCAGCCTCGGGAGGCAGTATTTCCTATATCGTCGCCGGGGTGTTCGTGCCCATCCTGACCGGGGCCAGTTGGGAAGACGGGTGGCGGTATAGCTGGCAGTTGTTCGGCGGCATAGTGCTGGCGGTGGCGGTGGTGGCGCTGCTGTTCGTCCGCGAGGAGCCTCCCGAAAGCCTGGAAGCAGGTTCCAGCCTTCGCGGCAACGAAGGAACCAGACCGGCGCGCAGCGCCTGGCCCGTCGAGGCGTTCAAGAGTCCCGCCGTGTGGCTTATTGCGCTTATAGCCTTCACTTCGGGATGGGCGCAGAACCTGTTCACCACCTTCTTCGGCCTTTATCTCACCCAGGAAAACGGCATATCGCTGGCTACTGTCGGCCAGTTGGTAGTCCTCATAGGCGTGCTGAGCATAGGCAGCGGGGTGCTGTGGGGCTGGATGTCCGACAAGCTGGGGCGCGGACAGGCATTCGCCTATTCTTTCGTGGTGCAGGGGGCATCCTTCGTTCTGCTGGCCCTCATACCGGGCTTCGTGCCGTTCCTGATAGCCTCGGTACTGATGGGGGTGACGCTGCGGGCTACCTACACGATATGCGCGGCCTCGGCGGGAGACTACGTACCGGTGCGCTTCTCGGCGGCGGCCTTCGCGCTGATGTCGGTGGGCGCCGGGCTGGGCAGCACCATCTCACCCACCATCGGCGGCCTGGTGGCCGACTACGTGGCTATGAAGTGGGTCTTCTGGATGGCCACGGGCGGCTCGGTGGTTGGGACGCTGGGCGCAGTTTACCTGCAAGCTTGGCGACGTCCTGGATAGAAGGGCTATCTGCAATTCCCTGGCTGAGTGGGAATTGCGCTACCGGGCGGGCGTCCAAGAAACTATGCAAGGCTGTAACGGTTGGCTGTCCACGATGCGCCATACACCGTCCTCTTCTTCCTGGAGGGCTGCGTTCAGCGCCGTGGCCAGCCTGACCTCTGCCTCGGAGCCCGGCGCGATGTAGAGGCGCTGGGCGATGATTTCCCGCGCTTCTTCCTCGCTGGCAAATCCGAAGGGCCGGTCGCCAGGCAGTTCATCCACTTCGTAGGCGATACCCAATTCGTCCAGCACGGGCCGGAACTGGGGCAGAGTAGGGAGCGGGTGGCGCGGCTCACCATGCACCTGCTCCCACAGCCCGTATAACTGGGATTGCGGAGCCGACTGGAACATTACCATCAGTACCAGGCGATGGGCGTGCCGGTCCAGTTTGCGGACGAAAGGCTCAATGTCTTCGACGACATAGACGACGTGGCTGCAAAGAACCACGTCGGACGGGTCAACCGTCGCTTCAATCCATCCTGACTCAACAACACTCACTTTTATGTCCGCCTCGTCGGCGGTCTCCCGCAACACCGCGCACATACTGGGCGACGGCTCGACGGCGGTGACCGAGCGGCACGTGAGGGCCAGGGGCAGGGCCAGCCGTCCGCCTCCGGCGCCCACGTCCAACAGAGAATCGCCGGGGAGCAGGTGGGCTCGCAGCCGCTCCACCAGAACATCGCCGGTGCGGCGCGGGTCCGCCTTGAACTGGTGGGCGTAGCGTCTCCAGTGGTCCGCGGGACGCGCCCCCCGCATCCGGTCGGACTGCTCATGCTCCACTCGCACCATTTCGCCCCAGATTTCGATTGCGCTCATACATACCTCTTGATTGTTCTATGGGTCAGGGTTACTGATGTTTGAGTCATTAGCTAAACATTCCGACGCCAAATACCCGTCATTCCTGCGAAGGCGGGAATCCAGTGTGAAAGTTTCGGTGTCTATGCTATACGCAAATTATCCCTCTGGATTCCCGCCTTCGCAGGAATGACGAGATGGTCTAGCAACCCATTTACGACTCAGTAAATTTCTGGGTTGTCCAGCCCCACCCTAGTGACGGTGGCCGGTGGAGTGCATAATCAGGTTGCCCTTGGCGACCTCGGTCATCACCTCCACGGCTTCGGCAAGGGTGGCGTCGTCCACTCCGAGATGCTTCACGGCATCCAGGTGGAAGCGCACTCAAACGCCGCAGTTGTTCATGGCCGAGACGATGTAGGCGATGAGCTTCTTGGTTTTCATATCCAGCAGGCCCGGGGACATCGTCTGCTTGTAATGTTCCCAGTAGGTCTCCAGGTGGTCGGGATTGTGGGCGATGAGCTGGAAGGTCTGGGGCACGAACTCCCAGCCCATAGTCGCCTTGATGTCTTCGTAGATTTCCTTGACCCGTCCGGTGGCCTGCTGCTCGGTAATCAACTCTACTCTGGCCAAGTCGTCCCTCCGGGAACCGCAGATTATGGGCAATGACGGCGCCCAAGGCTCAACCCCACGAAAGACTCACTATCCTCTCATAGATTTTTTATTTCCAAATTGTTGCCTGTGGATTGAACGGGCTGTATGATACGGCTATACCTATTCGGAAGGGGGTATTGCAGGACATGAGCCGCCCAGTTCCCTCCTTTCGCGCTTCATCTCTTCTTGAAGCGACAGGCGTCTGCCGGTCGGCTGTTCTTCCTGCCGGGTGTACCTTCGCGGCGCTTGCCGCCTGACCGTCGGAGCCACCAGCTCCCGGCGGTCCTGCCTCTCTCCGGTATTTGTCCATCCGTTTAATTCCAACCTTGACCTACTCTTATATTTTATTACAGGCAAAGGAACAGCCGCTGACGGACTGACTCAAGATGTGGGCCAACAGAACAGGAAACTTCCGCCGATTCGCCTCGCGCGGCAGGTATGCGGCCCCGCCATGGCCGCCGGTAATGACGCCGTGGGCCCGGGCGTGGCTGGCGGTTCTGCAGCAGCACCCGGCGGCCCGGTGGTCGCTGGAATACCGGCGGGAGCTCGCAGAAGCTGCGCTCTATGTTGGCGCGTACTTGGTCTATGTATTGAGCCGCGGGCTGGTCTTCGAAGACACGCGGGCCGTGGCTGTTTTCAACGGCGAGCGTGTCGTCGCGTTGCAGGAGCAGCTTGGATTTCTGTGGGAACCCGGCTGGCAGGCATGGGCCATTGAGCACGTCCGCGGTATTGTCGTCTTTCTCAACTGGGCCTATATCGTGACCTATTGGCCGGTGATTCTGGCTCTGGCTATCTACCTGTTCATTCGCAACCGGCGGGAGTACTACTACTACCGCACCGTAGTATTGCTGGACCTCATCGTTGCCCTGGTGGCCTTCGCGCTGTTCCCG
The DNA here is from genome assembly GCA_965204805.1 of Dehalococcoidia bacterium. Lineage (GTDB taxonomy): Bacteria > Chloroflexota > Dehalococcoidia > Lucifugimonadales > UBA3495 > VXOI01. The sequence continues at coordinate 3,886,783 of OZ242013.1, read as the reverse complement.
GTGGCCTCCCCCTTTGCCATCCCGACGGTGGACCTGACGGACACGATTCAAGCTTTTGGCCCGGCATTCTACGGCTCGGAGTCGATGTCCACCTTCTACAACACCTCGGCTGCCATGCCCAGCCTGCACTTCAGTTGGACGGTCATCCTGGGCGTTTACTGGTTCCGGAATCTGCCGGCTCCTTTCAAGGCGGCGGGCGTCATTTACCCGGTGCTGACCCTCTTTGCCATCATCATCACCGGCAACCACTTCATCATGGACGCCATCGTAGGCGGCGTGCTGGCTGGCTTTTGCTTCGGCATCGTGGAAGGATGGCAGAGGCTCAGCCCCGGGCTGGCAACCCACTACCGCTCCTTCCCCCACATGGGATGGCGGAAGGTGGGCCTGGGCAGGATCCGGTCTATTGGCCGCTCTCCCGGTTCCGGTTGGGGTTCCGGCTCCGGCTCCGGCAGCTTCGGGCGATAGGCGCGGACCGGGGAACGCTCAGGCCCGATGTCGCTGAGGCGGTTGGCGAGGGCTTGCAGGCTGTTCATGTTATGCACTGGCAGGAAGTCGTCCACGTAGGGCAGCGCGGCCTGCATTCCCTGGGTCAGCGGCTGGTAGTCCGGCGAGCCGAGCAGCGGGTTGAGCCACATCAGGCGGTGGCAGCTTCGTTGCAGCCGTGACGTCTCGCGGGCCAGCACCTCCGGTTCCCCTCTGTCCCAGCCATCGGAGATTATCATCACGATCACCTGCCCTCTCAGAGTCCGTCGCAGCCACTGGTAGTTGAAGGTCTTGACTGCTTCCCCGATGCGCGTGCCTCCGGCCCAGTCGGGCACGGCGCGAGACACCTCGGCGATGGCCTGGTCTATGCTGCGATAGCGGAGCTGGCGGGTGATGCGGGTGAGCCGGGTGGCGAACAGGAACGCCTCCACTTGATGGGGCGACGGGGCCTGTCCCACGGCGATGGTGTGGATGAAGTGGAGCAGCATCCGGGTATAGCGCTCCATGGAGCCGCTGACGTCGCAGATGAGCGCCAGCGAGCGGGGGCGGCGCTTGGGGCCGCGCTCTGCCAGGTCGAACAGCTCGCCGCCGTATTGCAGGCTCCGGCGCAGCGTGCGGCGCAGGTCCAGGCTGGCGCCGCCCTTCGACAAGCTCAGGGGGGTCATGCGGCGGGTGCGTCGTTGGCCCAGATCCCAGCGCAGGGAGGCCATCATCCGGCGCGCCTCGGCGATTTCCTGGCCTGAAAACTGGGCGAAGTCCTTCTGCCGCAGCACTTCGCGGGCGCTGTAAGTGCGGGTCAGGTCAATGCGCGACACCGAATCGTCGTTGGGGTCGCCTTCGAGAGCTAGGGCGTCATCCATCGGCTCGTCGCTGCCGGCGGACACCTGGGGCTTGCGGAAGCGGCGTTGCTCCCCCATGGAGCGCAGGTCCATGCCGCTGCGGGCGGTGTTGGGCTTGCGCCAGAACACTTGGAAGGCCTCATCGAAGACGGGCAGGTCCTGTCTGCGGTGGACGAAGATGCTGCGGGCGGCCTGGTAGAACTCGCCACGCCGCCCGATGTGGACGTGCTCCGTGGCCCGCACCATGTCCAGCACGTTGGCCGGGCCGGCGTCCAGCCCCAGCCGCCGCAGCACCTCGGCAAAGCGCAGCAGGTTGGGCAGGATGTGGCCGTCGCCGTCTATTCCGTCGCGGTTGAGGGCGTAGAGGTTGGTGGTCATACCTACCTTCGATTTTGCCCGTCGGCTATGTTACAGTGAGACAAACCCTGAAGCCCATTGAGCCGGAGAGTATCCAATGGCGGAACGGAATAAATCCCCAAGGGTTGACAATCCAAGAGGGAGCGTTAAGCATCCTTTTGTCGCCTTTCTGCTGGCGTCGGTGCGAATGATAATTTTTTCGTTCCGTCATTTCGGCAAACCCATGATGGTTGACTATCGAACGGGTGACGTTTGGGAATATCGTGGGTGAGAGATCTATATTTGGCGGGTTATATGGCCGGGCTCTCACCAGCATAACCATGCTTGCCGTCCTGTGCCTGGGTTCGGCAATTGCCCTAGCGATTTACTCGGATTTCCTGGACAAACCCGGCGGCGCAGTCGAATCCTCCATCGAACAATTGTGGCGGGCCTTTTACGTCCTTATAGGGGCGCTTGTCGGTTTCTTGACCGGGCCAAGGCTCACAAAGAACAGTGAGTAGACGGAACTACCCACACGAGACATCAATTCAAACTTTTGCATCGCCCCTACCGCCGCCCGCCCCTTCGCGGCCCCCGGTTGCGGGAGCGCTCCAGCATGGCGCGGACGGGCTCGCCGCGCACCTGCTCGATGTCGTCCTGGTACTTCAGCATCAGGCCCAGCGTGTCGTCTATGACATCCGGCTCCAGTTCCCGTGCGTTCAGGGCCAGAAGGGCCGAGGTCCAGTCCAGCGTTTCGGATATGCCGGGAATCTTGTACAGCTCGGTCTCGCGGAGTTCCTGGACGAAGCCGGTGACCTGCTCGGCCAGCCTGCGGGGCGCATCGGGCAGGCGGGAGGAGATTATCTGCATTTCCTTCTGGAAGTCAGGGTAGTCAATCCAGTAGTACAGGCATCGCCGCTTCAGGGCGTCGTGAACCTCGCGGGTGCGGTTGGAGGTGATGATGACCACCGGCGGGTGAGTCGCCTTGAATACCCCCAGCTCCGGTATGGTTATCTGGAAATCGGCCAGCATTTCCAGCAGAAAGCCCTCGAACTCTTCGTCGGCGCGGTCCAGCTCGTCTATCAGCAGTACCGGGGCGCGGTCGTGGGCGGCGTCTATGGCCTGTAGCAAGGGCCGCTTGATGAGGAATCGCTCGCTGAACAGCCCGGCGGTGGCCGATTCGCGCTCAACGTCGCCGCTGGCTTCCAATAGGCGGATTTCCAGAAGCTGGCGGGGGTGGTTCCACTCGTAGACGGCGTGGCTGATGTCCAGTCCCTCGTAGCATTGCAGGCGTATGAGGGGCGTGTCTAGGGCGGCTGAGAGAGCTCGGGCGATTTCCGTCTTGCCGACGCCCGCCTCTCCTTCGAGAAACAAGGGGCGTTGTAGACGCATGGCGAGGAAGATGGGAACCGCGAGGGCCCGGTCGGCGACGTAACCCTGCCCGCGCAGCAGTTCCTGGACAGCTTCGATGGAATCCGGCATGGTGGCGGTGGAAGTCAAGGGACGGCTCTCCAATGGTGCGGCTGCAACCATTGTAGCCGAAATCAGCCCATTCCGTGCGCTCGGGCCCCAACGGGCCGGACGTAGGTGGAGGTCAGGAAGCGGCGGACGAGGCAGCGGAGGCGGCCCCAATGGTCGTCAATGGACTCCCGCTGCGCGTCGCTAAGCTGACTGTACGTCGCGCCGAACTGCGGGAAGCGCCATACGCTGAAAACCCAGAACTCAGGCAGCGGGCCGTCAGGTGGGTGTTCATCCAGGTATCCAACACCTCCGTAGAGTTCCCACGACACAAGAACCCGTCCGCTGTGGGCGATGGCCAGTGCTTCGACCCAGGACGCGCGGCGGTCTTCGCCATTGTAGGGCCGCATCAACTCTAGCAGGCGGGACAGGCGCTCGCCGTTCCCGGCGGCGGGGCCGGCAAAGCGGTGAGTGTAGCGGCTCTCCCAGCGCAGCCCCAGAGCCGGGATGACCAGCCCGCCGTCGGAAGCGACGGCCAACATCGAGGCCGCCTTCGACCACTGGGCCGCTTTGTCGCGGGCTATTGCTTCGTGGGTGCCTCCTTCTTCATCCGGGACGCCGCTGAGGTCGGCCTCAGCGGGGGTGACCGGCGCAAAGGGGAGGCCGTTGAGCAGGCGGCGGAACTCGGCCTGCTTGTCACGGTTGCCGGTGGCCAGGAGGATGGGGGTGTGCACCATTAGGGGGCGTCCTGAAAATTCCCTCTCCCTTGAGGGCGAGGGTGAGGGTAGGACGAGCAGGTTCAAGCTATGCGATTCGCGCGACGGCCCGGGTGGCCGCTCCATCGCCGCCCTTGAGCTTGAGCGGCAGCGCCCATAGCTCGAACTCTTCGCCCACCAGCTCATGCAGGTTTATGAGGTTCTCGATGAGGGGTATGCCCTGACCCAGCAGCAGGCGGTGGACCGGGAAGTCGTGGATGGTGGACTGCGGCGTGGGCGGGTGCTTGTCGATGGGGAAGTCAACGGCCACGGCGTTGACGCCGTTGTCGGCCAGGTATGCTGCGGTGTCGGTGCCAAGGTAGGGGCCGTGCCCGTAGAAGCGGGGGCCGCCGGACTCGTTCTCGGCCCAGGCGGTGAAAAGCACCACTATGTTGCCGGGCAAAGCTTCGGGAGTGCCTCCCGCTGCCTTCACTTGCTCGATGGTCAGTGGCTCCAGGCCGCGGGCAACGTCGCGCAGGTCTATCAGAATTGCCGGGCCCATGTACTTTTCCAGCGGCATTTCGTCCACGGTGGCCGCGCCGGGCACGAAGTGGAAGGGCGCATCTACGTGGGTGCCTATGTGAGTCGCAAGGCAGAGTCGCTGGTTGGAGCGGGCGTGGGTCTCATGGGTCTGGATAGGCGTGGTCTCCACGCCCGCCAAACCTGGGACAGTGCTTACACGCTCGCTGCCCAGGGTCAGGGTCAGGTCAATCAGCCGTGGCATAGAAACGCCCTCACCCTAACCCTCTCCCAGAGGGAGAGGGAATTTTGGGGTTTTAGTCGCCGGGAGTTGCTTCGGGAATCGCGCCTGGAGGCGGCGCGGGCTGTGGTTCGGGCCTTGGCCTGGCCATGGCGCCGGAACGGGCTTCCGGGGGCAGCGAGTCCTCCCAGTCGGGAATAAGCACCTGCTTGGTGGACTCCAGGGTCAGGATGGCCAGGACGCCCACCAGGCTGAATCCCATGGACATGGCGAACACTGGCATAAACGAACCGGTCGCCTCATACACCAGACCGCCCAGGAAGGTGGCGACGGCATGGCCCAGCATTGCCCCCATAATCTGGTAGCCGTAGAGGGTAGCCAGCGGGCCTTGGCCGAAATACTGGCGGTTCACCACCAGGTAGGCCGACATCTCGCCGCCAAAGCCGAGACCGAAGGCAACGCCGAACAGGTAGAATGCCCACACGTCCTGCGCCCAGAACAGCACAAGGACGGTCACCCCCTGCAGGAACAGGGCCACGATCATGACGGGCTTGCCGCCAAAGCGTTCGGCCAGGATGGGTACGATAAACCTGCCGATGATGCTGAATATCGAGATGAACGAAAGTATGAAAGCCGCCTGGGTTAGTCCGATTCCCAGTTCCACGCCGAAGGGGATGGCGTAGATTAGGATGATGCCGTGGCCGGCGCAGCCGAGGCCGTGAATGGTAGGCAAGTTCCAGAAGGCCCGCGTCCGGCGAGTGGCCTGGCCGAAGACCTTGAGACGCTGGGCCAGAATCTCTTTAGGAATGATTAGATCGGGCGGGTCTTCAGACCGGGCTCCATATGGCTTGGTTCCTGCGTGGACCGGGCTGGAACGGAAGAAGAGACTACAGGCCATTATCAGTCCGCCGCCCACAAAGCCGATGAGCAGGAAGGTGTCCTGCCAACCCGCAGCTCCCAGCAACTCCGCGACGCCTGGCGCGATGGCTGCCGATCCGATTCCGCCAGCCCCCTGCAAAAGGCCCGTAGCCAGTCCCAGACGCCGCCGGAACCAACCGCCAATGGACGCCTGAAGGGGTACGAAAGTAAAGGCCTGAGTTATCGCCAGGAAAATGCCAAAGGCAATGAAGAAGTGCCAGACCTCGCTGACCAATCCCACCAAGGACATACTGACCAGATACAGCACGCCGCAACCGAACATGATGGGTCGGGCGCCGAACCTGTCTCCCATCATGCCGGCAACCGGAGACATCAAGGCCCCGACCAAGTAGTAAAGGCCTATTGCCCCGCCGATGATGGCCATGCTCCAGCCGAATCCGCCATCCTCGTCCCGAAGCGGCGCGACCATGATACCGGCGGACATACTGATGGCCTGTCCGATGACCTGGACTATGATCAGGATGGCCAGAATGGTCCAGGCACGGTGGAACCGGAGGGGGGCTATTGCGGCTAACTGTGCCATATCACCCTTTTGCTGGGTCTAATTTACAAAGTTCAATGCAGCGGGCAAGCCTTGAGGAAACCCTGGCCCCACCACGTGTCGGAAAGGCCCTCGTCAGAGGTCTCTCCAATGGGAGCAACGCCGAAGGCGGCCTGCCCTGAACCTGTCGCAGGGCCGCCTTCGGAATCTGATACGTTGGAATCTTCGAGGGTTGAGCTGGAGAAGCCAAAGGTCAAATCCCGGCCCTCGGCGTCCGACGCCACGGCCCAAGCCCCGAAGAAGATTATCAGCGCCACCGTCACGACGATGACTGCCACGAAGACGAATGGCGCCGGCATGTTGCGTATAAGGGTCAGCTTCCGACCTCCACTTCGACCGGGAAGACCATGTTGTTGCCGTAGCCGCGCCCGTCCCACTTGTTTGGGAACTCCATGGGCTGCGTGTCGCCCAGGTTGTTGGTGGCGCGGCACATGATGGTGTGCTTGCCCTCGGCGGGCGGCTGCCAGTAGTGCTCCCAGCGGTTCCAGGAGTAGCCGACACGGGGATGCAGGGTATCCACGGGCACCCAGCTTTCGCCGCCGTCCTCGCTGAACTCGACCTTGACGATTTCCTGCTCACCGGACCAGGCAGCGCCAGCCAACTGGTAGCCGGTCACCGGGATGATTTCGCCGGGCACCGGGTTAGTGATGATGGACTTGACCTTCAGCTTGGTGTGGTAGTTGTAGGGGATGGGCGAGCCGGGCTCGTTCTGGGTCATGTAGCGCTCGGTCATGTAGAAGCCCTTGAACTCATGGTCAAGGATGTGGACGCCGACCAGCCACTTGACGGAGTTCATGCCGTACCAGCCGGAGACGAGCAGGCGCAGCGGGCGGCCGTGCATGAGCGGGAGCGGCTCGCCGTTCATCTCGTAGGCCAGAAGTGTGTCGGGGTGAAGGGCCTTGGCCATCGGCAGGCTTCGCTCGTAGGTGACCTCGGCCGGGTCGCCGACGACTTCGTCCGGCCCATGGTCTGCGCCCTGGAACATCACCTCGACAGCGTTGTCCTTGACGCCGGCCAGTTCCAGCACGTCGCGGAGGGAGACACCGGCCCATTCGGCGTTGCCCATGATGCCGTGGCCCTTAATCTGCTCCATCACGGAGCTGATGCGCAGGGCCTTGGTGTAGTATTCCGGCACCGGGCTGTTGCCGCAGCACTCGAAGGTGACCTGGAAGCGCTTCTGGGGCAACGCCTTGATGTCATCGAGGGACAGGGACAGCTCGCGCTCGACCTGCCCGTCAACCTTCAGGCGGTAGGCGTCAACGTCAATCTCCGGGCAGTCCTTCCAGTGGTTGCGCACATAGAAGAGGTCGTTGGGAACGATGTTCTCCTGCAACGCCGAGGGCGGCGCGGCGAAGGTGCGCAAGCCGGCGTTGGTCGGAATGATCTGGGGTTCCGCGCGGGTTCCTATCTGCGGTAGGGCCATGCTGTCCTCCTGAATGTCTGCGGCTTGCGCCTTTATTCTTCTCTCTGAGATTCCGCAGGTGCGCCGTCTGGCGGGGGTTCGTTGAACTCTTCCCCGGCGGCAGCGGCGGCCTCGCGGCGTTGGTTCCACTTATGCCACCTTCGGCGTTCCTCCATAATTCCCTCCGCCTGGCCTTGGGTAAAACCTTTCTTTTGGGCTTCAGCGATGCTTTTCCGCCGCCGCTTTTTAATTTCGTCTTCCAGCCAAGTGCCGAATACCATACTTGTCTTCCAAATGTCGGTTATTGCCAAGGCGATGGCAGCTGACGAAATCGCTACGGGAGCCATCCCCTGCCACACGAAAAGGATTTTATCCGGGACCGCAACCAGGGATTCATCTAGTATGGACTTTCGGGTTAACCAAGCTACCCAGCCCACTATCTGCGTTGAGAACAGGGCAAAGTACAACCCCTTAAGCCTGACCGATATACTCCAAATAGACTCCCGGACATCCTCGTCTCTGTTTTCCGTCCGTTCTTCCGTTGGTTGTGTTTCCGGTTCCTGCGCCACCCCCCCGGCTATTCCAAGTAACTCGTCTGCGGCTCGTTGGTAGGATATGTAATGAGCAGCACTGCCGGCGTCCACAGGTGGTTGACCAGCTTGTGCGGCGTTCCCGGCGGGCACAGGAGCGTCGTGCCAGCCCGCACCGTGCGGACGTCATCGCCGATGATGGCCTGGATCGCCCCCGAAGTCACCTGCATCGAAACGTCGGTGTTGTGGACGTGCATCCGGCCCTCCCAGCCGGGGTCTATCTGCACTTCCTTGATGACCAGGGACTCGGCTCCCTGCGCGCTGGACACAAAATAGCGCTCGCTGCGCCGGTCCACCGGCGCGGGCATCCTGATGTCGGAATGGTCAATGTACGGCATCTTCACTCCAAAGAACCGGGATATTTTACCACCACCGCACTGCGAGCGCATTCTAACGCAGAACGCGCCGGGATGACTTGGAACTACCCGGCGCGTCTGACTGAATGCGTGGGCTGCGTGGCGAAGTCGCGCCGGTCTACTCGACGGTCACCGGGTAGCCGACGATGGCGCTGAAGTTCTTGCGCATATTGTTGTAGCGCGGCTCGCGGGACTGAACCCGGCCCACCTCGTCGGTGGCGCGGGACATTATGGTGTAGTCGCCGGGCCTGGCGTCCCACTTGTAGGACCAGCGCACCCACATGAAACGGTCGCGGGGCTGCTCGATGTGGGCCGAGTGCCAGGTGTCGCCGTCGTCCACGCTGACCTCGACGCTGTCTATGGCTCCGGCTCCGCTCCAGGCGTAGCCGCGAATCATCTGCTCGCCGGAGTTGATGACCTTGGTGTTGTCGTTGGGGCTGGTGACCATGGACTTGACGCCGATGGTCGTTATGAGTTCCTTGTCGGGAGAGTCCTCGGAGTCGGCATAGTAGTAGAACTGGTAGTGATACCAGCAGTCGGGCATCTCCTCGGTCACTTCCAGCCGCCGCAGCCACTTCACCGACCAGTTGCCCGACCATCCCGGCACCAGCAGCCGCACCGGGGCGCCGTGCAGGTGCTCCAGCAGCGCGCCGTTCTGCGCCCAGGCCAGGATGGTGTCGGGGTGCAGCGCCTTCTGGACTGGCAGGCCCTTGTCGTAGTAGAAGGCTTCGGTGCCTTCCGCCGCGGTGGCCGGAACGCCAATGTCCCAGCCCTCGGCGCGGATGTACAGCGACTTGTCGGTCAGCCCGGCTTCCTGCAACACGGCGTAGAGGGGAACGCCGGTCCACTCGCTGGCGCTGAGAATCATGGCCTCGGAGGTGCGGGAGGGCCGGGGCCCCTCGCCCTTGAAGAACTCGAAGAAGGTGGCGTCGGAGCCGGAGCACTCCATCACCGTGCGCACCGACCGGCCGGGGAAGCGGCGCAGGTCATCGAAGGAGAGGGTCAGCGGGTTCTTGACCTCGCCGTCTATGGTCAGCGTCCACTGGTCGGCGGGGATGATGGGCGGAACGTCGAAGTGCTGCACGGTGTAGTGCAGGTGGGTGGGCGTAATCAGCCCCTCTAGGTCCATCACCGGCGTGCGGATGCGGACGGTGCGGCCTTCGTCGTCCAGCAGGGTCACCGGGTTCACTTCCTTGGAGGGCCAGCCGTACCAGTCGCCGGTGAGTCCGGCGTTGGCCGCGTCCGAACTGATGGCATCGTCCATTCTCAGAAAATCGGGCACCGCCCCTTCTTCGCGGGTAGTCATCCAGAGCCTCCTTATCCTAGTTCACGTTTGTGCTGCTGTCGGGGTGGTCGCCCCGCAGTATTTGGGCTCGTCGCAGTTCTATCGCGTCTTGCAACAGGTCAGAGCCATATCGCTCCAGAATGTCTATGTCTCGGCGTAGAATCGGGTCAGACACCTTGACCTTGTTCTCCGCCTGTCGCAACTCCATCAAGTCCCTGCCCCTTGCGGAGCGGTTATTTCCCCTGACAAACAGCCACCAGAACGCCAGCGCAACGCCAACGACAACAACCAGTCCGGCAAGATACAGCATCGCATCTAACTCTCAGTCCTGCGCGTCCCATGCCAACGGACCCTAGCGGGTCTTGCGCCAAGCATCGTAGTTTTCCTGCATGAAGCCCAAGTGTTCCGGTATGTGGGCTTCGTACACGGCAAGCCAGTCATCCAGCGTCATATCGCCGTTTTCGGGATGGTAGCAGACGTTGGCCCAAGCGTTTTCCGGCAGCGTCTTGATGAGAGTATACGTCTGCTGGCGCAACAGGCGGAACAGCTCCAGGGACTGTTTCGTATCCTGCTGCGGGTAGCCGAGGGACGCGGCCCAGCCGTTTTCGTCGTAGGCCATCAGCGGCTGCCCCGGCTCCGCAATGAAACGCCGACAGCGGATGTAGCTGTTGGCCTCGCTGTCGGCTATATGAACCAAATGCTCGCGGATGCTCCAACAGCCATGCTCGTCCCGGAAGTCCCACATCTCTTGGGGGAATTGACGCAACCCGGCCACCAGGGTTTCGTAAGCCCTGCCGTAGGATTCGATCTTGAGTTGCCGCGCTTCCGGCGTCATAGTTCCCATTTCTCTGTAAAATTCCCGCCGTGGGAATCCGCCCACGGGACAGGTTGGGTCGAAACTGACAAGCCGGACCAACCCGCGGCCGGGTCACTGCCCAACCGCTCATCCTTCGACAAGCTCAGGACAAGCGGTTGGGGAATATACGGATTCTAGGTAGTGGCGTACTTGAAGCCCAGCTCGGTCTCCCAGCGCAGGTAGTTCATCATCTCGCCGTAGCTGCGGTCCACGCCAAGGTAGTTGATGTCCGCGGGCGGACGGACGATGCCGGTGAGGCCCTGCTCGACGGGCAGACCAGCCTCGCGCCACTTTGCCATGCCGCCCTCCAGCACAGAGACGTTGGTGTAGCCCAGCTCGCCGAGGGTGACGGCGGCGAGAGCGGAGTTGCGCCCGGTGGCGCAGGTGACGGCGATGGACGTTGCCTTGTCGGGGGCGACGTCGCCAATTTCGATTTCCAGCCAACTGCGCGACAGCCACTTGGCGCCGGGGGTGTGGCCGACGGAAAAGTCCTGGCTGGTGTCCACGAACAGCGTCACAGCCGGGGGGTTGTCGTGGAGCGCCTGAGCTTCGACCAGCTTGACGCTGCGGAAGGCGTCGCCCAATCCAGCCACCGGCGAGCGCTCCGTGCCGCTGGCAAGCTCACGGCCCGAGGCGGCCCAGGCGGGAGCGCCGCCGTCCACGGCGTAGACTTCCTTGTGTCCCATCTGCCGGTAGAAGGAGCCGGTGACCGTGGCGCGGGCCCGTCCGTCGCAACAGAAGACGATGGTGGAGTTCTTGACCACGGCGAGATCGTCGGCCCGCTGCACCGCCTGTCCGCCGGGCCACCAGCGGAAACCGGGGATGTGGCCGTCGGTGTACTCCTTATCCGTGCGCACGTCTACGAGGTAGACGGCCTCGGTGTCGCGCTTGGCAATTAGCGCTTCCAGCTCGTCGGGCGAGAGGTAGCGTACCCCGTCCTCTGCGGCCAGGCGCGCGGCGTATTCCTCGGCGGCGGCCCTACCTTCGTCGGACACTTCGGGCAGTTCCACGCGGTCTGCGCCATTTTCCAACTCGAACCCTGCCAGCAGCCAGCCAGAGGTGCCGTTCTTCAGGCCCAGGGCCTCGATGCCCATGCGCTGGAGGACGCGGGTGCCGGTGATGCTGCGAGTGCGCCCGGCGCAGTTGAGGATGACGGTGGTCTCATCGTCTATCTCGTTCAGAACGTCGGTGATGCGCAATGCCAGCTCGCCGCCGGGCATACTGCGCCCGCCGGGAATGGCGAAGCGCTGGTATTCCTCCGGGGTGCGGGTGTCCAGGATGACCAGCTTGTCGCCCCGCTCGATGCGCTCGTGCAGGTCTTCGGCGGATATTTCGGGGACGTGGTGCACCACCTCCAGCTTCTCGCCGAAGTCCTTGCTGGGCACGTTTACACCCCACTCGGTAGGGTAGTCGCGGGCAGACCAGCGGTTGACGCCGCCTTCCAACATAGAGATGTTGGTGTAGCCCAGCCGCTCCAGCGTGGCGGCAGCCAGCGGAGCGCGGCTCCCGTCATCGTCGCAGACCACGACCTGAACTCCCTTGGCCGGCACCGAGTCCTCGATGATGAACTCGATACGGCGGCGGGGAATGAGGGCAGCGCCCGGTATGTGGGAGCTGTTGTATTCGCCGGACTCGCGGACGTCTATCAGCGCAAAGGGCTTGTCCCCGTTGAGAAGGACGTCCAGCTCGGCATCAGATATCAAATTGGCCATAATAAGTCGGCTCACTTTTTGCGGATGGCGACATTATGGGAAAGCCCGCAACGGGGTGTCAACCCGACGGTGCGCCTGTGCTATACTCAAAGGGTTATGGGTAGCGCGAGAGATGAAATAGCCGAATTGCCCTTGTTTCCGCTGAATCTGGTGCTCTTTCCGGGTATGCCGTTACCGCTGCATATCTTTGAAGAGCGCTACAAGGCCATGATCGGCAACTGTATGCGTAACAACACTCCTTTCGGCGTATCGCTGATACGGTCGGGGCAGGAAGTGGGGTCGCCTGCCGAGCCGTTCACCACGGGAACCACTGCCCGGGTGTTGCGCTCGGAGTTGCTGGAGCAAGGACGGATGAACATCCTCACGAAGGGTGAGCGGCGCTACGAGGTCATAGAGATTACGCAGGAAGAGCCTCACGTGGCCGCGTTGGTGAAGCTGCTGGACGAGCCGGTGGGCGAGGGTTTCACGGGAGTCTCGGTTGAGTTGACCGAGGAATACACCAAGCTAATTCGAGGCCTGACCACCCTTAGCGGCGGGTATATGTCCGAGGTTACCATCCCTGAAGACCCGGTGGAACTGTCCTACATGATTGCCGCAAACCTGGACGCGCCAACCCCCCTGCGCCAGGAACTGCTGGAAGTGCCCACCGCGGCCGACCGCCTCAACCGCCTCATCCCCCTGCTGCGGCGCCGCAACCACGCGCTGCAAGAAGAGATAGAGCGCCGCAACCCCTTCCGCGGCCCGCGGCTGAACTGAACAGATAACGCCGAGGCCCCAAGAGGAAAGCCATGACCAGCAAGCTGGGCCAGCAACCGCGGGACGCCGGAACATTGGAAGTATTCCCTGACTTCCCTCCCAGGGATGATATGCAAAATTCCCTCCACCTGGACGCCCCGGCCCATCAGGCGGCCCTAACCCAACACTTGGGCAACTACGACACCACCATCGTCCTCAGCGAAATCCCAGTGCGATGGACGCCCAGCCAGTCAAGAAGGCACCGCATCCCCGACCTGCTGGTGGCCTTCGGCGTAGACCGGGCGCAGGCGGTTGGACAGAACGGTTACTCCATCAGAGACCTGGGCAAACCACCGGACTTTGTGCTGGAAGTAGCATCCGTCAGGACGGCGGAGAACGATTACACCCAAAAGCGACTCGACTACGCCGCCTTCGGTATACCCGAGTACTGGTGGTTCGACCCTACAGGCTGGGGGCGTTACGACGCGCCGTTGGCTGGCGACCGTCTGGGGGTAGGGGCCTATCAACCCATCGAAGTCGTTGAGCTGGAACCGGAACATCTCCACGGACACAGCGTAGTCCTCAACCTGGACCTCTGCTGGGACCACGGCCAACTGCGCTGGTATGACCCGGTGGCTCAACGTTACTTGATGACATATACAGAGGAGCGCGAGGCCCGCATCGCAGCAGAGAACCGGGTGCGAGAACTGGAAGAGGAATTGAGAAGGCGCGAACAAAATTAGCGGTTGGAGATGATTGTCTGAACTGTGATTCGTATGATTTGGATGATTGCCCTGATTTTCTTCTGCCTAATCAGAGCAATCTCTCAATCACAAAAATCACAGTTCAGATTATTCTTACGCCCCGAACAGCCTCAGCGCCCCCTGCTCCGGTATCTTGCCGCTGAACAGCTCCGGGTGAATCATCTCGGCCATGATTTCCAGCCCAGTCACCAGACGTGGCCCGGAGCGGCTGGTGTAGGCGCTGGCGTCCACAACGTATACGCGGTCGTTGCGGACGGCGGGAAGGTCTTTCCAGCCCTCGCGCTCAGCCAGAATGGGCACGTCCTCAAGGCCGCGCTTTACGTCGAAGCCGCAGGGCATCATTACGATGATTTCGGGCTGGCGCTCGACGACTTCCTCCCATTCCAGCTTGAAGGTGCCGGTGTCCTTGTCGCCGAAGGTGTTGCTGCCTCCGGCCAGGTCCACCATCTCCGGCACCCAGTGGCCGCCGCACATCAGCGGGTCGGCCCATTCCACGTGCAGCACGCTGGGCTTGGTGTCGGCGTCGGCGGCGCGCGCCGTCACCGCCTCGATGCGAGCCTCCATGTCCTCGGCGATCTCGTCTGCCCGCTCCTCGGCTCCGGTGGCGCGGCCCACCATGCGGATATTCTCGATAACATCGCCCAATAGCTGGGGGTCCAGGGAAATGACCTCGGGCTGCTTCGCAAGGCTCAGGCTCACCTCGGCAACCTGCCGAGAGGAGATGGCTCAAACCTCGCAGATGGCTTGGGTGATGAGCAGGTCCGGCTCGGCGGCCTGCAAGACCTCCTCGTCAATCTCGTAGATGCCAAGCCCCTGTTCCAGCCGCTCGGATATGACGCGGCTGATTTCCCCGCTGGTGGGCTGCTGGCCGTGGAAGACGCTGCGCACCACCCACGGCTTGTTGCGGGCCTCGGGCGGGTAGTCGCACTCGTGGGTCACGCCCTTCAGGCTGTCCTGAAGCCCAAGCTGGTAGACAATCTCGGTGGCGCTGGGCAAAAACGAGCAGATGTTCATTCCAAACCTTCTTTTTAACCACAGAGGACACAGAGCTTTCCTGTTTATTTCCAGATGATTTCTCTGTGCCCTCTGTGGTTAATCCTAACTAGCGCTTCTTCTCGGTGTGGGAAGTCAGGCCGACGGTGGTATCCGCGGTCGCCACGGCGACCGAACCGTAGAGGGGTCAACGGCGTTTCCAAGTCTCCACCAGTTCGTGGGCCTGGTCGTCGTCCACACCCCACATCGTGAAGTGGACGCGAATTGCGTCGTACAGGGTGAGGTCGCCTGGCGTCTTGTCGGGGTCGCGGTAGGACTCGATGTCCACTTCCATCCAGTCGAGGGCGATGTCCTCGCTGTTGGCGATGCGCTCGACCATGTTCACGGCGCAGGCAGTGATGCCGGAGAAGAACAGCTCGCCGGCCCCGACCTCATCGCCGCCGGGGTCGTCGGCCACCCAGTGGTGGTTGCGGGCGTTGCAGATGGCGCGGCCCAAGGTGCCGGTACTGTAGCTCTTCGCCTTGTAGGCCAGGGTCAGTTCGGCCATGATGCCCTCCTTTGGTTCTGGTTTCCTCGACAGTTCTTTCTGCTGGGGATTTCTCCCTCACCCTAACCCTCTCCCGCTGGGAGAGGGAACTTTGGGGCGGAAATGACGGTGTTGCGTTCTAATCCGCGACACGGTAGGCGACGCACTCGACTATTTCGATAGCCAGCGGCTTCTGGGCCAGGCCGGTAGTGCCGATGACGGCGCGGCAGGGCGAGTTGGAGATGAACTCCCGGTAGACTTCGTTGAACTCGCTCCAGAGGTCCATGTTGGTCAGGAAGACTATCAGTTTGATGACCCGGCCGTAGTTGGTGCGGGCGGCGGTCAGGATGGTCTCAACGTGGCGGAAGCAGGCGCGGTACTGTTCCTTGTAGGTCTCGCCGACCGGGTTGCCGTCGAAGTCGGACGAAGTGGTGCCGCGGCAGTAGACTTTGACCGCGCGCACCTTGAGCATCCGGGTAATGTCTTCCTCGAAGTAGTCGCCGTACAGGCCGGTGCGGTGGGAGACAGAATCGGTGGCGTTGTGCCGCCCGTCGGCGATTATCAGGTCCAGCAGCCAGTCGCGCTCATGGAAGGGCAAGGCCTGGGCTTCTTCGATGCTCATAGCGTCGAGGTCGGCGAGGGTGAGGGCGGCGTGTCCGGCCTGGGTCATTGCAGGAATTTCCTTCGGCGGCAAGCTGCGGCAACCGCGCTTCGCTATCCGTTTGGGCGATGGCCTATATTAGTCCCCACGGCACAGCGGCGCAAGCAAAGCAGCGGTTTTGACATCCTCGGAAGCAGCCCCGTAAGATGACTGCAAAGAATGAAACGCAGAGAGGAGCCGCAATGGTAACGATCCCGGAACTGAAAGAGAAATACGAAGGGCTGGATATGCAGCTTCCCGCCAAGGGCGAGGAGGCCATAGACCCGGACTGCCTGCTGACCTTCGAGTACGACTACCCGGAGCGGGATACCGAGGTGGTGATAGACACCGACGAGTTCACCGCCGTCTGCCCCTGGACCGGCCTGCCCGATACCGGCGAACTGGTGATTTCCTACGTCCCCTCCCAAAGCTGCATTGAACTCAAGTCGCTGAAGTACTACCTGCTGTCATACCGCGACGTGGGCATCGTTCAGGAACACGCCGCCAACCGCATCCTGAACGACCTGGTGGCCTGCTGCGCCCCCCGCCGGATGAAGGTAACGCTGGACTACAAGATCCGCGGCGGCCTGCATACAGTGGTGACCGTAGAGCACGGCAGCCAGTAGCCGAACCGTTGCGGCTGAAAGGACGCCGATTCTTGCCGCCAGCCCTGTCCGATGCGCTTGCTCTGCACTTCTACCCCGACGATGGGATATCCGGCTCCACCAGCAACCGCAGCAGTTCCAGAGATTCCTGCCAGCCCAATTGCGCGAACTCGGCGGGTATCTCCATTGGCAGTCCCTCCTGCGTCACTGTCAGGCGGGTGCCGGCTATGGTTTCCTCCAGTTCTGCGGTCGTCGTCATCTGGCCGGGCAGCGCGGGGTCGTCGAAACCACTAGCCATTCGGATGCGGGTGTGGGGAATCAACTCCACGAAGGCACCGCCGAAAGAGTGTCGCTCCTGAGTGCCAAAGTTGATGAAGGACATCTGATACGTCCCGCCCTCCACGGGGCTGATGTCTTCAATGACAGCAGTGAAGCCGTGGGGGGCAGACCACTTCACCATAGCCGCTGGGTCCAGAAAGGCGCGGTAGACCCGCTCTGCGGGCGCCCTCAGTATTCTCGTGATGGAGAAGCTGTTGCCCTGTCGCTCTGCGGCATCTGTCATTGAGTTCTCCCGAAATGCTTTATCTGTTGGTATGGGTTGCACTAAAGCTGGCGCCAGGGCAGGGGCCTGCGGACCCAAGCGCTACCCCTTCCGCAGCAGCGCCGTCAGCTCGCTGATGTCCTCCAACTCTTCCAGCCTTGCCACCGTCTCCATCACCTTGCGCGCGCCTTTTTCGCCGAGAGCGCCTTCGGCCAGAAATGCGAACTTGTCCCGCAGTTCTTCCGGCGACGCCGGGTTGCGGTGGTCGCCGTGGTGGGCCACCACCGACTCCGACAGAGTGCGCCCGTTGTTGAGCGACACAGTAACACGGGCGGCCGGGTAGTCGTATCGGCGAAGATCCATCTCCGGGTCGGCGGCCACCGACACCCGCTGCGCCAGCGCCAGCGTCGCCTCGTCGGTCAGCTTGTCCTGGTAAAAGGCCGTGACGTCGGTTGCCCCTAGCGTGACGGCAGCTGCTACGGCATAGGGCAGGGAGAACTTGGCGGCCAGCATATTGGGCGGCGCCGGGTCGGTCATAATCGTCGCCAGCGGCGGAGCCAGCACGTCGATGCTCTTGACATCAGCCGCGGAAAAAGACTCGCGGCTCAGGATGTGCTGCATTCCGTCCAGGGCAGGATGGTTGTACAGGCAACAGGCGTGCAACTTGAAGTAGTTCTGCTCTATTCGCAGCGGCCCCGGCCCGCCCAAGCCCTCGGATACTGCGTCCGGGTTGAAACTCTTGCCCAGCAGCGAGCCGTACACATCGGACGGCGCATCCTTGATTCCGGTGAATCCGCACAGGGCCAGGTTGGCGGCCATGATGCCCTGCATCGCCGAGCGCCCAGGGTACAGGTTGCGTACTGTGGCGCCCTCCAGACAGGGCGTCCAGGTGTTGGCCGGACTCATGGACACCGAGATGTTCAGCGCCTCGCTGGTGTGTTCTGGCCCGAGGCACAGCAGGCGAGCGGTGGCGGCAGCAGCGCCGATGGTGCCCCAAGTGCCGTGGGAATGCACTTCAGAGCTCACCGTCGTTCCCGTGCCGATGCGGGAGGTGGTCTCGTAGCCGACGATGACGCTTTCGAGGAACTGGCGGCCGCTGGCCCCGACTTCCTCCGCCACAGCCAGAGCCGGGGGGATTACATGGATGGCGGCATGGCCTCCACCCAGCCGGTTGCCCTCGTCCATCTCCAGGGCAACGCCGGAGGTCCCGTTGACCAGGGCCGCGAAGGTCGCGGTGGCCTTGCGCCGGTGTCCGAGAATGCTGGCCGGGCCCTTCCCGCCCATCCTGACCGCCAGCTTGGCGAGATTGCGGTTCTCGGGGAGACGGCTGCCGGCCAGTATGGCACCGAAGGTGTCCAGTACCACGGTGCGGGCCGCGTCCACGGCCCCTGTGCTCAAGTTGTCCAGACTGGTCTCGCTGACAAAGCTGGCCAGCCGTTCCAGGTATTCGGGATGCTCTCCCATGTCGCCCACCTCCGGTACTTCGGCTGGGGCCCAGGTATCCTGCCTCAGGATTGCCTATTCAGTGGGCTAACAGCATAATACCCAGCAATATGGGCGACAAGCGGCAACTGTCATACTCTTTTCTCGAAAATCTGCGCGCCCCCATGTCCACGGGGCGCAAGCTGCGGCTGATGCTGGTTAACAACCTGACCAAAATTCGCCGTATGCGAAGCTGCTGCGGGAACTACGGCCAGCCCGGATGTTGACTGCGCGAGGCCGGGCCGCCGGACGACGGCCATCCTCACGAACATTAGAAGAGACTACCCGGACAGGCGGATGCCCTCCCACCAGTGCTTGCCATGTCCGCGCCGCTTGCGCCGGAGGCCCAGGGCGGTCAGGCGCATCCCGAAGGCGCGTTGCGATATTGGTTCATGGCCGGCCTTGCGGCGCCACTCCACAAAGCCAGCGTACAGTTCGCCGGCCAGTATCCGATTTCCCTCTCCGGTCTCACAGTGTTCCGCAACAAAGCGGTCCACCGGGTTGCTGCCGTCCCACCTTATCTCTCCACCATAATGGGGGGGAATTGAAGGGGAGGCGGGTGGAGTGCCGCTGGCGGGGAACGGAACGGGCGCCAATATAGCGGGTGGCGGCGTGGGTTCGGCAGGCGCAACGGGCTGAGGAGACATCACAGGAACCCTACCGGGAGGCGGGGTGCCGCCATTGTAGTCTCCGGGGAGCTTTACAGGCGGAGTTTCCGTGGATTCGTCGGACTCTACTGGGGACAGGCCGATGATGTCGTCGAAATCCAAGGCCGACGGGTGGTCTGGAAGGACGACGTTTCCCAGGTCGGAAAGGTTTTCCCCGGCTTCGTCGGCGCTGGCGGCGCAGTACTCAAGCAGTTCAATATAGTTATCCAACCCGCCGAAGTCGTCCCAACTCAGTGGCCTCCCTCCGAGGCCTGTAGCGTTCAGGGTTAACCCAAGTCGCCGTATGTGGAACAATTGTCGATAGGGCGGGGGGCACTCCCACACCGGCTGGATGATCGACCGCCGAACCGCCAGGGCTATGAGGTGCAGTACGGAGAGGGCTGTCCGAAGTTCGGGCAGTTCCTCTTCAATAGGTTCGCCGGGGAAGGCGACAGCCAAGCTGCGCCGGGCCTGCAATGCCGACAGCGCGAAGGCAGCCCGCATCTGGTTGGCTGCCACTCGTATCAACTCGGAGGACATATCCGGGCCCGATTCCCAAGGGTCAGCGTCCTGCCGGCCCGGCTGCGAAACCCCGGAGACAGGACGCATCAACGCCCCCGGCGGCACTCTGCCTGCGGAAGCGGCTTTCCATAAGGCCACCGCGAAGGCCAGATTTCTTTTTACCAGTCTGATTTCTTCTCCCGGCCTCACACACCACCGCCCAGCATCGCGTTGGGGAGCTAATGTCTGTCAGGTACGGAGACGCCTTCACCCTTGTGTCTCTCCTTGGGAGAGGCGGGAACAGCGGCTAATTGCTCAGGTCCATCACCACCTTGATGATGTTGTCCTGACGCTGGTCGTACATATCGTAGGCCCTCTGGACGTCGGAGAAACCCATGCGATGGGTTACCAGCGGGGCGGGATCGCACCATCCGCGTTGCCGCAGGGCCACGATTTCCTGGATGTGGCTGATGGGGTCGCCGCTGCGGGCCCCGGTGGTGGGAATGATTCTCGGCTGCTTGTCCATCAGCCAGTTGTGCTCCAGGGGAATGAATTCCTCTTCCTGGATGCCGAAAATTATGCAGGTCCCGTTCTGGCGAACCAGCCGGAAGCACATATTGAAAGTGTCGGCATAGCCCGCCGCTTCCACCACCACATCGGCCCCGGCGCCGCCCGTTATCTCGGCCACCGCTTCCTCCAGATTGTCCCTTTCGGGGTTGAGCTGGTGCGTGGAGCCGAAGGTCCTGGATGCCTCGAGCCTGTAGTCCAGCAGGTCAACGGCAATGACGTTGCGGGCGCCGATCCGGGAAGTAATCATGGTGAAGCTGAGGCCGATGCTGCCCTGCCCCATCACCACGACATTCTTGCCCAGCAGGTTGGGCATCTGCTGACAGGAATACAGCACGGTGCCGGAGGGCTGGCACATCACCCAGTCGTCCAGCGAACCCTCGTCGGGGAGCAGAATCATCCGGCCGGGGTCGGACACGATGTACTCCACCAAGCCGGCGGAACCCCGCGGTGGAATGACGATGACGCGCTGACCCTCGTGGTAGGCGTCGGTGCGGCTGTCCACGATAGTGCCGGCCAGCTCATGGCACGGATGGCCGATGGGGGCCGGGTAATACTCTTCGGGGTTGACGGCGAAGCCGTGGCGGATGTCGCTGCCGCAGACCGACACCCGTTCCAGCTTGACCAGGCACTCCCCATCGCCGGCCGTGGGGGTATCCGCTTCCAGCAACTCGAAGAGCTTGGGGCCGACAAGTCTGGCCGCTTTCATGCTAATCAGTTCTCCCTGACGAATATGCCACCGCTCAGTCGCGGCGTAGCGTGTACCGTTGCGGGTATATTAGCGTCAAGGGACAGCATCGGCAAGCTCCCGATACCGGAAGCAGTCGGTGGTGTGGTCGTTGACCATCCCGGTAGCCTGCATGAATGCGTAGCAGATGGTGGGGCCGACGAACCGGAAGCCCCGCCGCCGCAGTTCCTTGCTCATGGCCTCCGACTGCGGCGTCTTGTCGGGGATGCCGGCCAGCGACCGCCACTCATTCCTGACCGGCCTGCCGCCCACGAAGCGCCAGATATAGGCGTCGAAGCTGCCGAACTCCGCCTGCGCGTCAAGGAACGCCTGCGCGTTGCCGATGGCAGCGGCCACCTTCAGGCGGTTCCGCACGATGCCGGGATTCGCCAGCAACTCCGCCACCTTGTCGTCGCCGTACCCGGCCACCTTCACCGGGTCAAAGCCGTCAAACGCGATGCGGTAGGCGTCGCGCTTTTGCAATATCAGCTCCCACGAAAGCCCGGCCTGCGCCCCCTCCAGGATGAGGAACTCAAACAGCATCCGGTCGTCATGCAGCGGAACGCCCCACTCCGCGTCGTGATAGGCGATGCTGAGGGGCGTGGTGGCCCAGGCGCAACGGGTTGGCAAAGACAATGAACTACCCATCGAGGCGTCTACTCGAAAATCTCGGACAATGGCAGAGAGAAGCCGGGCAGCAATTCTTCGTCGGTTATCACGTTATCACCGCCGTAGGAATGAACGGAGCCGTCGGCGCGGTGGATGAACACCTGTCGGACGGACGGGTAAACCACCCAGACCCTTTGTGAACCGGCGGCCAGGTACTCGGCCACCTTGCGGGCCACATCTGCGGCGGCATCGGAGGGCGAAACAACCTCCACCGCGATGTCGGGCGCACCGGACGGGAAGCCCTGGCCCCGGCCCTCGACGCGGGGTTGCAGCACAAAGGACACGTCGGGCAGGCGCACTACGTCCGGTCCGCTGCGCAGCGTGTAGCCGGTCTCTACCCGCGCGCGACCGATTCCGCGCAGGCGGGAATATATGTTGAATGCGGTATCTACATTACTGGCAATCTCTCCGTGCTCATCATTCAGGGGCGCCAATTCCACCACCTCTCCATCCACCAGTTCATACCAGCCATCGTTCTCGCAGCAGAAGAGGTAGAACTCCTCGGCAGTCAGCAGCGTCTTTTGCGTGGTCATTATCGTCCCTCCTCATCCAACGGCTAGTATACCCCCACCGTGGCGGCGGCGTGATGGCCCAGGCGCAGCGGGTTGGCATGGCTACGGCACCCAAACATTGAAGTTCTCGAACTCTGGCTCCCCGGTGTGGTCGTTGAATAAGCCGCCCATGAGGCTGACACGCCCATGGTCTAGGTTGTGGAACAGGTCGAGTCTGGCAACAAGTTGCCCATTCACGAAAAACCTACCTGAATCTCCAAAGACGTGTAGCAGCAAACGACTTCTGTCGCGGAAATCGGCACCGCGCAGGTAACCACTTGCTACTGTGGTGTATTCGGCATCGTTAACATCGCGAGTTTTGTGAAACCACCAGCCTTCATCGGTTATCCCAATTACTTCCAGCCGGTTGAATTCAGGATTGCGAATCAGAAATCCGTAATCCCAATCCGAGCCTCGCGGATTGATAAAGTCAGCCTCCGCCACCAAATCCCGTGTCCAGACACTGCTGGAGTGACCTGAGATAGTTCCTTGCTTATGCTCCAGTCTCCCACTAGACGGCCCGTACTGTTTGATCAAGCTGTCGCCGATAAAATACTCGAACCGGGTGACTGCCCCATCAACTTCATTCCCGGTAAACCCTCCAGTGATGATGGCAACGTCCCCTGCTTGGGTAACATACGACAAATCCAGCATGGATATGAACTCGCCGTTAACGAAAAGCAGGCCGCGTTCTTCAAAGGCAAAAACTGCTATTGAATTCCTTCCTCCTGCACTGGTGTCAAAGGCTTTGAGGGTTCCGCTACTTATGTCATAGCTAGTGTCCGCGTTTGGCGTTTCCCTCCAATCGAGGTCCCAGCGGCCATAACTGGTAACGACGAGATGTATTCGTGGGCCTTGAGGTTGTGCTCGAAAGATAAACCCATAATCCCAAGAGTTTGACCTGGCCGAATAGGGGTTAATGAATTCTGCTCCCACAAATCCGTCTGCAATGGCAACATTGGCCCACTCGGTCTCAATGATCCCGTCCGAAGGGTCATGCCGCAGTTCGCCGCTGGCGAGGCCGAAGCTGTCGGATGTCCACGGTTGTGGCGTCGGTGTTGGTGAGGAACGCGGGGGACCCTCTTCAATTCTAATCATGATGAGATTGTAACCCGCTTTAAGCATATCACCTTGGAATTCCGCGTCCTCCGCCAAGTACATCCAAACAATGTCGTCGGGGGACACATGGGTTAGAGGGTTAATCGATGATGTGCTATCGAAACCGGGCAGGCCACCATCTAATAAGTCCAATAGATTTTCTGGCAAGTCCGATAGATTTTCTGGCTGAAGAAGACTGCCGGGTACATATACTTGTAATTGATTCGTTGTGTGGTCGTATCGGCACACCCAATGCAGGTTTATGCCCAAAGGCGCAAAAGCCGATGCAACGGGCGTTCCGCCATAAGCGGGCGTAGACGATGGCCGTCGAGTCGGCGTCGGCGTTGGTGCGGCGCGGGCAGTCTTGAGCACGGGGATTCGCTGCTGCACCGTAGTCCCCGATATAGCGAAGTTCAGCCCTTCGCTCACTGATTTGTCTGCGCCGAAGGTATTGATTCCGAGGACTTCACCAGACATCGAAAGCATCGGCCCGCCGCTATTGCCGGGGTTGATTGCCGCGTCGGTCTGAATCACGTCGCTTCGATACACCGAGTCGTAACGGATGGCGGAAATGATTCCCCGGGTTATGGTGGCTTCGCCCTGTATGCCCAAAGCGTAGCCGATAGCGATTATCTCGTCTCCTGGCTCCAAGCGGGAGGCGTCGCCGAAGGATAGTTTGCTGAAGCTGCCGCAGCAGATGCGAACCACCGCCAAGTCGCGCACGCTGTCAGTTCCCAGAACCGTGCCTTGATATGTAGCCGAGTCATTTACGGTTACGCTCACCACCGAGGCCCTTTCGACCACGTGCTGATTGGTAATGACGTATGCGGTTTGACCCTGTGTCTCGAAAATGACGCCGGAGCCACCGCCTGCACTGCTCTGTATACGCACCACGGCAGGCCGCGCCCGCCGTACCATCTCGCTCCGCAGGGTCGCCGGGTTCGGCGTTGACGTGGGCCGAGGCGTGGGCGTGAGCGTCGGCCGCGGCCTTGGGGTTGGCCTGGGCGTCGCAGTCGGCACGGGAGTCGGCGTGGACGTCGCCGTTTGTGTGGCAGTGGGAGTAGGGGTGGCTGTCGGCACTGAGGCGACGGCGGTGGCCATCCACGCAGAGGCCGTGGCGGAAATATTTCGAGTTGGAGTGGGCACTGGCGTGAAGGTGGGTTGTAACGTGGGCGACGGCAAAGCAGCGATAGTAGCAGCCATTCGAGCTTCCACCGTAGCGTCCAGGTCGGGCGTAGGGGTATACGTGGGATCAGGCAGCGCGGCGGCCACAGCGGCCTGCACCGTCGCGCCCAGGTTCGGGGCGGCAGTAGGTGTTGGTGTGGGCATAACCGGCGGAACAGCCGTGGGACTCTCCCTGGCACAGGCCGCAGCCAGCAACAGAGCCAGGCAAAGGGTCAAGCCAGCAAGAATTTTCATATCGGCATTTTAACCCAGAAGGCGGCAACCAAGCCTTTGCCTTCTCTGCGTTCTCTGCGTTCTCTGCGTTAAAATACAGCCCAAATTCAACTAATGTGAGGTGTATCTTGGCAAACCCCTATGACGTCATCGTGGTCGGCGCGGGGAACGCCGCGCTGTCCGCCGCCATCGCCGCGCGGGAGAGCTGCCCCTCGGTGCTGGTGGTGGAGAAGGCCCCGGAGTATTTCCGGGGCGGCAACACCTACTTCACCGGCGGCATCATCCGCTTCGCCTTCGACGGGCTGGAGGACATCAAGACCGTCATCCCAGATATGTCGCCCACCGAGGAGGAATCGGTGGACGTGGGCAGCTACACCGAGGACCAGTTCTATGACGACATGATGCGCGTCACCCAGGGCAACAGCGACCCGGAGCTGGCCCAGATACTGGTCAGCCAGTCGCGGCCCACCATGCAGTGGCTGCGTTCCAAGGGCGTGCGGTTTGTGCTGTCCTACGGGCGGCAGGCGTTCAAGGATGACACCACCGGCAAGTTCCGCTTCTGGGGCGGCCTGCTGGTGGAGGCCGTGGGCGCGGGCAAGGGTCTGTCGGACCAGCAGTTCGACGTGTGCCGCGCCGAGGGCATAGACATCCGCTATTCCACCCAGGCGGTCGAGCTGCTGCGCGACGGCAAGGGCCACGTCAACGGCGTGCGAGTGCTGGGCCCCGACGGCCACGAGGACATCCACGGCAACTCCGTGGTGCTGGCGGCGGGCGGCTTCGAGGCCAACGCCGAGATGCGCTGCCGCTACCTCGGCCCCGGCTGGGAGCTGGTCAAGGTGCGCGGCATCCCCTACAACACCGGCGACGGCATCCGCATGGCGCTGGAGGCCGGGGCCATGCCCCACGGCCACTGGAGCAGTTGCCACGCCGTCGCCTGGGACCTGAACGCCCCTTCCTACGGCGACCGCACCATCACCGAGCTGTACCAGAAGCACTCCTACCCCTTCGGCATCATCGTCAACCTCAACGGCGAGCGCTTCCTCGACGAAGGCTACGACTTCCGCAACTACACCTACGTCACCTACGGGCGGGCGCTGCTGACCCAGCCCCAGGGCGTGGCCTTCCAGATTTTCGACGACAAGGTGAAGCACCTGCTGCGCGACGAGTACCACATCCCCCAGGTCACCATGGCCCAGGCCGACAGCATCGAGGAGCTGGCCCGCCGCCTGGACATAGACCCTGACGGCCTCGCCGCCGAAATCAAGAAGTACAACGCCGCCGTCCAGACCGATACAGCCTACAATCCTACGGTCAAGGACGGACGCCGTACCGTGGGGTTGAATCCCGACAAGACCAACTGGGCCCAGCCCATAGACACGCCGCCCTACCTGGGCTATGCCGTCACCTGCGGCATATCCTTCACCTTCGGCGGCGTCCGCATCGACAACCGGGGCCGGGTGATGAACACCAGCCTCGAGCCGATACCGGGCCTCTACGCCGCGGGCGAGATGGTCGGCGGCCTCTTCTACCACAACTACCCCGGCGGCTCCGGCCTGGCCGCGGGCATGGTCTTCGGGCGCCTCGCCGGCAACAACGCCGCCGAGCACGCCGCCGCCCTGCGGGATTAGGGAGCGGCTCTATATCAGCAGTATTGACCGGTCAGGCCGGAAATCCCGGCTTGGCCGGCTCCGACACCTCAACATCACACGGAGCTTGAGGAACATGAAGACCTACAAGTTTCTTGCAGAAATGGAACTCGAAGAAGACGGCTGGTTTATTCGCTGCCCAACTATGGAGCGATACGGGGGTTTCGCGGGGCATGACACCAAGGGGCGCGCCTGGATCTTCCTCCAGGAAATACTACAGGCGAATATCGAAACGATGCTTGAATTGGGAATTCCCATTCCCGAAGAGCCGGAACATACAGCTCCTCTAGGGGTAAATCAAACTTTCATAACTGTGCGGCCAAATCTGGAACCGGCGTCGAAGAAAGGCCACGCCGCAAAAACTTACAAGTTTCAGGCGATAATTGAACCGGACGAAGACCAATGGTTTGCCTGTTGCCCTACTTTGGAAAGCCGTGGCGCGGCTACCTGTGGAATAACTTATGAGGAGGCTTACATTAACATTCATCAAGTCCTGCGGATGACCCTTGAGAGCATGATTGAACATGGGGAAACGATCCCCGTTGAGACGTCGGGGCACTTCGATAAAATCATCGCTGTTACAGTATGAGCCAGATTGATTTTTCGCGTCTGCGTTCCTTAACTGCCAGGCAAATTACCAGTGCTCTCAGGCGCGACGGCTTCCTCGAGGACCCCGGTGGAGGGGGCCACCAACAATTCAGTCACCCGGATGGCCGAAAAGTAACGGTTGCGTACCACAATTCTGGACAGACATTTCACATTCGAATTCTGCGATCCATAATTCTGCGTCAAGCTCACTGGACCATGGATGACCTCCGCCGCCTCGGCCTTCTGTAACCCGCTCCTAAAACCAGTTGGCCTTGTCCACCACGTTCCGCAGCGGGCGGCCCTCATTGAACCGCTTGCAGTTTTCCACGAACAGTTCCGTGCGCCGGTCGTCCAGGTACGGCCCGACCCCGGCGACGTGGGGCGTTATCAGCACTCCCGGCGCCGTCCATAGTGGGTGGCCTTCGGGCAGCGGCTCCACCTGGAACACATCCAGTCCCGCCCCGGCAATCTCGCCCGCTCGCAGCGCCTCCACCAAGTCGTCCAGCACCGTCGTCGCGCCGCGCCCTATGTTGATGAAGAAGGCGGTTTCCTTCATCGCCTGGAACTGGGCGCGGGTGAACATCCCCTGCGTCTCGGGCGTTTCCGGGACGGTTACGAGGACGAAATCGGCCCGCGGCAGCACGTCCAGCAGGGCGTCGGGGCGGTGTAGCTCCGACACTCCGGCGGTTGGCTCCGGCAGGCGTGGGTCCACGCCCAGCACGGTCATGCCGAACTCGGCGCACAGGCGGGCGGTCTCGCCGCCGATACCGCCCACGCCGACCACTGCCGCCGTGGCCTCGGGCAGGTAGATAGTGTTGTAGCCCTGCCGCCAGACACCTTCGACCTGCTGCGGGATGTAGACCTGGAACCCGCGCGCGAAGGCCAGCAGGAAGGCCATGATGTGGGCGCTGATGTGGTCGTTGTAGATTTCGCGGGTGTTTGTGACTGTCGCGCCGCTCTCTATTAGTTCGCGGGTGTAATAGCCCGCCCGCGGCCCGGCCTGGGGACAGGCCACCCAGCGGAGCTTCTCCGCCCGCGCCAGCAACTCCGGCACGATGTCGCCGAAGGCGGCGTCGGCATCTCCGATGACCTCCATCGCCTCGCCGACGGTGGGACAGAGGTGGACATCGATATCGGGAATCTCCTGCCGCAGCAAGTCGGGCCAGTGTTCCTGGTAGTTGGGCGGGCAGATTACCAGCTTGAACGCCATGAGCTTCACCTTCAGGTTGTAGCAGTTTGTCGCCAGTGTAGATAGGGGAGGCATGACAGGTCAAATTCGCGGCGATGGGCGACGGCTGTACTGTGGAGTGATATGATTAGCAGCAGTTTCCCTGCCTTCTGTGTTGAGAAAGCCGAAGCAATATGACGGTGAAAGGGTATGAACCCGCATAGTAACGCAAGGCGGCCAGTCTTCTTCGGCTGGTATGTCGTTGCGGCGTCGGTGTTTATTGGCTTCGCCGCTGTTGGGGCGCGCAACGGTTTCGGCGCGTTTGTCAATCCGATGAGCGATGAATTCGGCTGGAGTCGTACCACGATCTCCTGGGCTTTCGCAGTGGGGATTCTCCTGAATGGAGTTATCCAGCCATTCATGGGTCAGGTGTTCGACCGTACTGGCGGCCGGAAACTCGTGCTGCTGTCGGTGCTGGTGCTGGGCGTGCTCACCATAGCGGTTGCTTTTACCCAGCACATCCTCTTCTTCATCTTCGTCTTCGGCGTCCTGTCGTCGATGGCCCAGAGCGGGCTTTCCTTGACCAACACTTCCGCGCTGCTCTCCCGCTGGTTCCAGCGGTTGCGAGGAACGGTAATCGGCATCAACTCCACCGCGCTGTCGTTGGGGGGCCTGGTGCTGGTGCCGCTCGCCGTCTACCTGATGGAGGCTACGGGAAACTGGCGCGTCGCCTGGATCGGTCTGGGCATCGTGGTGCTGCTGTCTCTGCCCGTGGGGTTGATGTTCATCAGGGAGAATCCGGCCCAGATGAACCTGCGTCCCGACGGCGACGAGGAGCCGGACGACCCTTCGACAGGCTCAGGGCAGCCAGGCCGCACCCCGGGGCCGCTGGAAGCAACATCGTGGCGCGAGTCCCTGCGGTCGGCCCCCTTCTGGCAGATGTCCGGGGCCTACTTTGTCTGCGGCGCGACCACCTTCATACTGTCGGCCCACTTCATCCCCTACGCCCAGGACCGTGGCGCAAGTCCCGGCATGGCCGCGCTGATTTTCGCGGTTATGAACGGCCTGAACATCGTGGGGGCTACGTCGGCGGGGTATCTGTCCGACAAGATTGGAGGCACCAAGAACTGGCTGACGATGGTCTACGTCATGCGCGGACTGGCCTACCTGATGCTGCTGCTGACAGCCACCGTGCCGGCGCTGTCCATCGGCGGGCTGTGGATTTTCGCCTGCATCGCCGGGTTCTCCTGGATTGCCACGCTGCCGCTGACGTCGTCACTGACCGCTGAGGTCTACGGGCTGAGGGCGATGGGAACCATTTCCGGCATCACCTTCATGTTCCACCAGATAGGCGGATTCTGCAGCGTGATGCTGGCCGGCTGGCTGTATGACTTAACCGGGTCCTACACCCTGCCTTTCTCCATTATCGGGTCCCTGCTTGGTCTGGCCGCAATATCGGCCTTCACCATCCGCGA
The DNA here is from genome assembly GCA_965204805.1 of Dehalococcoidia bacterium. Classification (GTDB taxonomy): domain Bacteria; phylum Chloroflexota; class Dehalococcoidia; order Lucifugimonadales; family UBA3495; genus VXOI01. Next base: position 3,857,210 of record OZ242013.1, on the reverse strand, counting down.
GAAGAAGTACTCCGCCCGTTACCAGCAGCCGCGCACGGTATGGGTGACCGATGCCTGACCTGCTCCAGCCGTTCCGCCTGTTCCTGCTTCACCAGGGCGATGCCGCCGACCCGGAGTTGATTCACTGGCTCAAGGACCAGATGGATGAGATTTTCGGCGTCGGCCCGTGGGGAATGGTGGCGGCTACGGCCGGCATCGTCATAGTCATTCCGGTTGCCATCGGTCTGTTCTACTTCTACCAGCAACGCCGGGACGGAACGCCAGGCCCTTGATTTGGGCGAGGGGCCGTACTTGTCAGCTTGCAGCTTATTGGGTAGACTAATCCACGCCATCCCGCGTGGCTGCGCCCCGCACAAAGCCGCGCAGCGTCGCCCCACTATGGGCTTGTGAGAGGCGGCGCGCACCCACAGGCCCAAGGCGAGTTTTCGGAAAGGAGGAGGGAGCAAAACCAATATGTTTGACAAGAATTCGCTCGACAATCTGTTCGACGAGCTACGCGACGAGTACGAGTTGGAACCAGACTGGGAAGAGATTCAGCGGGATGCCCACTTGGGAGTGGCCCGGCTGGACGGCGGTGTCGAAATCGGCAATATCGACCCCCGAGTGGCCGAACTGGTGCTCCGCCACAACCCCGGCTAGGTTAGTAACTGCCCAGCCACTGAATGAACAAACGGCCCCGGCTTTCGGGGCCGTTTTTCGTCGCTTTCCTTGTTTTCTCGCCAGGCGGCGCGGATAGCACCGGAATTGCTAATGCTCTTTGAAGCTGGACAGGATGTCCGTTCTCTGCCTTCTGAATACATCCAGGTGATGCTCGCAGATGCCGGCGGTTATGATGTAGGCGTAGTTGATGGGACTGTTCCGTGAGCGGAAGATGTGCTCCACCACATGGTACACGCAGTCCCTCTCGCTGGGTTGCCAGCGGTATTCTGTGTGAATATAGTCTCGCTGGCTGATTGTTTCCTCCCTGGTTGAGACCATCTCAAACTTAGCATAGTCCTCGGTCAACAACTGCAGCCTGTCCTGGTGGCGCTGGAAGAAGTCTTCCCTAGTTTCCTCGAGATTGAAGCCCTTTACTGTGACGTTGAGGAACGGACGGCCACCTGCGGAATCCACTTCCGTTTCAGTCCAATACTGGTTGCACTTTATGGTGTATTTGTAGGAACTGCCCGCCCCCCTATCGCAGTCGCGCCATACCGGGGACGGCAACCGCGTCGGGGTCGGCGTAGGTGTTGCCGTGGGGAGCGGCGTCGGGGTCGGAACAGGCGTTGCCGTCGGTGTAGGCGCCGGCGTTGGTGTGGCAGTGGGCGTCGGAGTTGCCGTGGGAACCGGGGTGGGCGTGGGGGTTGGCTCCGGCGTCGGCGTTTCCGTCGGCTCGGGCGTCGGCGTTTCCGTCGGCTCGGGAGTAGGCGTGGGCGTTGGTGTGGCAGTGGGCGTCAGTGTAGGGGATGGTGTTGGGGTAGCAGTAGGCGTCGGGGTCGGCTCCGGCGTAGCTGGAACCGGCGTCGGCGTGGCCGTTGGAGTGGGCGCGGCAACCAAGCCCGGGGCGCCCCCCTCCTGGCAGATGGAAATGCCGGGAACTTGCCTCAGAGCCTCTCTCAGGTCGTTCACGGGAATGGCGAAGTTGATGCCGCTAATCGCCTGCCCTTCGTCGGTTCCAACAATCGCGCCGGTATTCACGCCCACCACGCAGCCAATTTCGTTGAGCAAAGGGCCGCCGCTGTTCCCGGGATTCAGGGAAGCGTCGGTCTGCAGAAAACCCAGGTCCTCTCGTTTGGCCGATACGATTCCTCTCGTGACGGACGGCTCTCGCCCCAGTTCCGGACCCAAGGGAAATCCGATGGCTATAACATTATCCCCTACCCGGATGGCGTCGGAATCACCCAAGGCCAGGGGACTGAATGTCGCCCCCGAGTCTATCTCGATGTAGGCCAGGTCGAGGCTGGGGTGAGTGCTGAGTACGCTGCCCTCGTAACTTCCGCCGGTAGCCAGTCTGATGTCTACCCGGTTATTCCCCTCGACCACATGCTTGTTGGTGATTACCAGCCCGGAGTCATGCACGATAAAGCCGGTTCCAATGCCGGAAGGGGTGCGGATTTCCGCGATGCTGGCCATGGAGTTTTCCACCATATCGGCCAGCGGCAGCGCGGGCGGAACGACGGGAACCGCGACTGCCGGTGCCGAGGTCGGCCGGACAATGGGGGCAGACGGTGGCGGCTCATCTCCTCCCATCCTGGAAATCAGCAGCGCAATGACCAGCAGGCCAGCGCCGACGATAACAATGCTCAGAAGGATGTGCCCTACCGCATAAGCCACCATCCGGGCCAGCAGGGAGACAAGCAAGGAGAACAATGAGCGGACTATAAACCTTGCCAGGGCGCCCGCGCCTGCTGTGAGCTTGTTCCCCAGTCCGGCAAGCGACACCGACGGGTACGGAGCAGGTAGAGGCGTCGCGGGCGACGGCGGTGTTGGCCGCGACGGGACGGGCGCGGTAGTTCCCGTGCCGCAATAGGCGCAGAACCTGACTGAAGCAGGGATTGTCCGCCGACAGTTAAGGCATCTCATCCCGCTTGGCTCAGACTAACCTCGAGCCGCATTCCGGGCAGTAATCTCCGTTGACCGGAATACTCTCTCCGCAGTAAGCGCAGAACCGGTTGCCGGGATACAGGACAGAGGCGCATCCCTCGTCGTCGCAGTAGACGAGATTCACCGGATTGGAGAGATTGCACTGGGGACACAATATGCCCGCGCTGGCGACCGTTGGCTGGGACGGAGGCGCGGTTGTGGGCAGTGGAGCGGGATTGGGCGGTGAAGCTGCGACTGTGGGGGTGTTCACCTGGCCCATTTGAAGCAGATTCCGGTATTCGGAACCGCCTCCCGCCACCGGAGGCGAGGGAGTAGCGGAAGCGGGCGGCGGGGAGGAAAGGGGTGGAGCCGGAGATGCGGCGGAGGCAGGCGTGACTGGAACACCGTGCAATATGCTCTCCAGCTCAGGAACCTGGTCCACCGGCATAGCGCAGCACTCTTCCAGGTATCCTGCCAAATAGCGAACGGTGGTGTCCGGGCTGCCCCTCATTGATTTGAAGCATTCGGAATTGTCCGGGGCGGCGTAATCCGCTTTGCTGAGGAGCAGATTTTCCTGGGTATAGAACCTCCGCCACAACCCGGGATCATAGCTGAGGGCCAAGAGACTGAGGTATATCACCAGCGCCGGAAAGTTGTCCACCCAGTCGTCATAATCATCAGCCGACCTCAGAGGATGCTGATAATGCTGGTGGCCCAGTTCCGGGCTGGGTTGCCCCTGGAAGTTCGGCAGGTATATCCCATCGTAGTCCACCAGGCGGAGGGAGTCATCGGGACGCACCATCACGTTGCCGTGCTGGAGATCGTTGTGGGCGATGCCCAACCCTCTCAGACTGCCGTTGGCCCCTCGCCACCGGGCGCATATATCCCGGACAACATCCGGCCTGCTCAGGTTGTCTTCGACGAACCGGTCCAGCCGCCTTCCCTCCACCCATGTCATTTTGACGATGGGATACCACTCCCCTCTAATCTGAATACCCTGCTCGTGGTACTGAAACCTGACAAAAGCGTCGGGCCTGACGCCTTGCAGATAGCTGTCCAGGTGGCCGTAACGTTCCTGCTGGTCCTTGACCTCTCGGGTGAAGCAGCGCACGGCGTACTTCCGGCCTCCTCCACACTCCACCGGGTACACGGCGGCGAAATTGCCGGAGTAGACCAGCGGCGTGCCCCTGGCGGGATGCAGCCCCGCTTGCCCGGCGGCAAGCTCCGGGTCTCCGTCTTTGAAGCACACCGCCGGGTTCTGCACTGCGGCGGTGAAGTCCGCGATGGACGGCCACGGCATGAGGCTCACCCTCACTCCGACCCTCCCCCGGAGGGAGAGGGAAGGTCTTAGGCTTATTCGACTTCCACGGTAATCAGTGTCGTGTCGTCGTTTCGTATTGCCCGCTCCCCGCGGCGGGCCTGCACCCAATCCTCCCATTCCTCATCCGAGTCCAGCGCCGAAAGCGTCTCCCACGGCTTCCCGCCGGATTCGTGCTCCTGGAGTATCCAGCAGGCCAGGGCATCGGAAGCGAGAAGAATCATGTCTCCCGGCTGGCACTCGCCCCGGCGCTGGCGCACATGCGGCCAGAGTCCGCTGTTGTTTGCCGGGTTGCTGCATATCAGGGCCGGGGTACTGTTGAACTGGCCGGATTCTTCCAGCGGAAAGGAAACGCCCAGGGAATTATCGCGCACTATGAAAAGGCAGCAGTCGCCAACGGCCGCAGCCTGCCAGGGATACGTCCCGGAATGGCTGGGAGTCTGGTCAACAGTCACCCCCAGCAGCGTTGCCACGGCGCCGGCCCGGGTCTTGGCTTCGCCATGCCAGGGAATGCTCTCCCACGGCACCGCTAGGTTCCATTCCTCCTGGCCCTGCCTCAGCCAAAGGGCAAGGGCCGAGTCATCCAGGTCGGTCAGGTCGAGGGGGCTGTACACAAAGGCGTGGGCCAGGATTTGCGCCCACTGCCTGGCGAATGCGGACTCGCTTGCGCCATCGGAGAGGGCGATTCTAGCCGGCCTGCCATTGTATGGATAGGATATCTGGGAGGAGTCTTCGCATTCCTCCCGGCGGTTGCCTGCCTTGGGCGTCTGGAATCTCCGCGGTGGTCGCAGTCCCATGAGAATATCCGCACGTACAGGGTATTGGCTATTGCAGGTTCGACGCGGCGCGAGTGCCGATATCCAGGAATTGCACCAAGGCTGTCATATCGGCATTGAAAACGTAGCCCCGGGAATTCTCAGTAACCGACAGGTCCAGGCTGGTCGCCTGATTGCGGCTGGACTCCGGCAATGGGGAGGATATTCGGAACATGGTCAGGGCGTAGTCGTCGTCCTGCGGCAGAACGTCTTCGCTGTCGGGGTACTGCACCGGGGTCGCGGCAACCTCAGAGAGGTGGACGTTGAAGAGTAGCGCATTGCCGTCGCTGGTCTGGAGACTCATTATGCTCTGGGCCTGCTCCTCCGGGTCGCCGTCGGTGGCCGCCCCGTCGCTGACGTTGATGACAATGGGCGGGAAGGAGTCGGGATACTCCCCGACCCAGGTTTCGAGGGTGCGCGATGCGACCTGTAAAGCCGTTAGCATCGGCGTGCCGTATTCACCATGAGGACGCAGCCAGACCGGGAACCGGCGAGAGACTTCCACCAACCCGCCGGCGCCGTCGCTCTCTCTTACCTGTCTCTCTTCTACGTCGGCGGCGTCCACCACCTGGCTTATTAGCAGGAATGGCTGTTCCGGGGAGGTGCCCGGCAGGATGCTGGTGATAATCGGGCTGCCGTGGCGGTCGGTGTTGTAGCCGATGACGCCAATGTGAAAGTAGTCTCGGATGTCCATGCCTTGCGAGCACCGTTGGGACACCGTGTCAAGGATCCGGTTTATGGCGTCCGCCGCTTGGTCCATCTTGCGCTGTCCCGGCTGGCCTGCCAGCGCCCCGGTCATTGACCCCGACTGGTCAATCAGAAACAGGAAGCAGGCAGGATTCGCCCGGCTGATGTCAGCGGTATAGGGCATTGACAACCCTCCTTACCGTTTGTTCACAACTATTCTTCCAAACATTTTAGCACCTCACAGCAGCGGGGGCCGATTTGGTATGATGAATGAGCGATTTATGGAACCAATCGAGGGACAGGTCACAACGGCATCACCCGCCGGTCGCCTTCCGCTGCTGTCTCCACAATTGACGGCGGCGGTGTTGCTGTTGGCGACAGGCATGGCGGCGCTGCTGGCCTGGGGCGGCAGCGATGGGAGCGTCCTTCGCCAAGCTCAGGGCGGGCCGGTTGGTGGAACGCCTGTGTTCCGTTACGTCAACAGTGGATGGGTCTCGCCGCTGGACTGGGAGGAGGCCGGGCCCTTCGCCATGGAACTGCGCGCCTTTGTCATCGGCAGCCAGGAAGAGCTGGACGCCTTCGAGGGCGGCTTCATCAGCAAGCGGATATACGGCAACGCCACCACCCTGGATCGCATCGAGTTCGACAGCGCGGCGCTTCTGGCGGCCTACTACGTCTGGCGTCCGGTGCGGGGCGACCCGCTGTCGGTGGCCGACATGCAGGTGGAAGACAACCGCGTTGTGGTGAAGATGGAGCTGGACGAAAACCCGCAGGGCCGCGAGTACCCGTACCTGTTCGCGCCGATGATCATGGTGGCGGTGGAACGCTCACTGTTCCCTGAGGGCGAGCCGGTGGAGTTCGTCTTCGAACTGAACGGCCAACCCGAGGCCACACAAACCGCCACGCCGAATCCGGCGGCGCCTTCTTCATAATTGTCTGAACTGTGATTTCTTTGATTCTGTGATTACCATGATTATGAAATCATACTAATCCACTAATCACACGAATCACAGTTCAGACAACCAGGTAGAGGACAGCCACGATTCGGGTTATCATGGGGCGGTAATCAACCGACTATCAAGGGACAGGAGCGAACCATGGCAGAGTACATACCATCAACCACCGACTGGGTTCGGGAGCAGGTGGAGGTCTACGAGAGCAGCGGCGGCACCCAGGGAACCACACTGCGCGACACCGGCCTGCCGGTCATCATCGTAACCAACATGGGCAACCAGACCGGCGCAATCCGCAAGACCCCACTGATGCGCGTCAAGGACGGCGACAACTACGTGCTGGTGGCTTCTCGAGGCGGAGCGCCCAGAAACCCGGTATGGGTCTACAACCTGCGGGCCGACGGCAACGTGGAAATCCGCGACGAGGCCGACGTATACACCATGCAGGTCCGTGAGATCCAAGACGACGCGGAACGGGCGCGGCTGTGGGAGATAGCAGTAGCCGCTTTCCCGCCCTACGAAGAGTACCAGGGCCGGACGACCCGGAAGATTCCGGTGTTCGTCGCAGAGCCGGCTTAACCTCCTGCATATTTACCGCCCGCCCGACTCCCAGCTACCCGCGGCGGTGCCGCGGGTTCGCGTTTTATGAGCAAAGGCGACGACTTCACTGCCGCTTCAGGGAGGAAGTATGACCAAGCCCAGAATCGCCGTGTTCTCCGGCCCCAGGGCCACCATCGCCAATTCGCCCACACTGGTAACCGGCAACAAGGGGAGGCTGCCCGGCGAGCGTGTCCTGCCCGGACGCTACGAACACCTGGCGCCGCAGGTTCTCCACGAGCCGGTGAGAGTGAAAATCAGGAAGTACAGCGCCCACCCGCTGGAAGAGGACGCCGCCGCCGTCTATCAGCAGGACGGGAAGGACTACTACGAGGTGGAGCTGCTGCCCGAAGACGGCCCGTATCCCCTGCCCTACGTGGCGCGGCGGGCCAACGGCTCGGAGCAGGGGCAGCCCTTCGAGGAGGCCGACCTGTTCGACCCTTCCCTCAATTTCGGAGGCAGGCAGTTCTTCTACCCCGACGCTTCGCGGATGTTTGCCGAGATTGACCGCACCATCTCAGGGCGCGACGAATCTGGGGAGGGTAGCGCACTGGATCGCAAGGCCGATTTCGAGTTCATTCGCGTCCTGCCTCCCGGCGGCTACACTCGGAAGGGAGAGAAATCGGGGGTGGACTATTTCCCCTACCGGCCCCTGGCCATCCGGCGCTCGCCCCGCTATCGCGACCTGGCCCACGTGGTCAACTCGGTGCAGGCGGCGCTGGCCAGCGGCGAATACGCCGGGGGCATCTGGCTGGAGGGCAGCCCGACGGTGGAAGAGACTACCTACTGGCTGAGTCTGCTGATTGACACCGACCTGGCCATCGCCGGAATCGCGGCGCAGCGGCCTCACGGGCAGCTTGCCAACGACGGCGACCGCAACATCGTGGACGCCGTGGACTACGTGCTTTCGGGCCTCGGCAACGGCATCGGCGCAGTGGGCGTGCAGGACGAGCGAATCTACGCCGCCCGCGAGTTCAAGAAGGCCGACGACCGCCCCGGCAACTACAAGGCCACCGGCGGACATGGCGGCATCCTCGGCACGGTCGGGCCGCCGGTGACCATCTGGTACAAGCCAGCCTACCGGCACACCGCATCCTCGGACGTCAATCTGTCGCGGCTGCCGGACGTTCTGGAGTTCCCCGAGTACGCCGACGCCAACGCAACGGTGCGGGTGGCAGTGAAGGATGGCGAAGGCCGTCTGCTGGGAGAAAGCATACCCAGAGTCCACATAGTCAAGTACGGCGCATACATGGACGAGGACGAGACGGGCAACCCGGACAACGAAGTGGACATCATGGCCCGAATCGAGAAGGGGCTGGCGGACCAAGGCAGCAGCGACCCGCAGGCCCCCAGGCTGCACGGCTTCGTGCTGGAAGGGTCTTCGCCCTACGGTCTGGCGGCGATGTCGCAGCACCGGGCGCTGGAAATCGCCACCTTCAGCGGTATGCCTGTGGCCAGGGTGGGCCGGGCCGACCCCGGCGGCCGGGTGCCCAGCGGCTGGGACGACCTGACCATCGCAGGGAGCAACCTGGACACCAACAAGGCCAGGCTGCTGCTGATGGCCGCAATGCTCAAGCTGGGCCGCCTGCCCAAAGCCCGCGCCCCCCGGAACCCAACCAGGGCCGAGCGCAGCGCAACCGTCGCCAAGGTGGCGGAGTACCAGGAGATTTTCGAGAACCACTAGGGCTAATGAGCAAACAGGCCGTCGGGCAGCGGGTGCTCTATGCCGAGGGTTGACACCCGGGCCATTGCGGTGATGTGGGTGGACTCACCGCCCACCTGGTTGCTGTCTCCGCCGTGGTGTCCGCGCAACCATTCGGGGCGCATCAGGCGTTGCCCATTCCAGATGCCTCCGGTGGCGACCAAGTGCCCGAACCGGGCCAGGTCGAGGGCGCTGATGACCACCCACCCGGGGCCGCCCCTGACGACGTTGCCCCCAATTTCGTAGGGCGGGTCCACGAAGTCGCCGTATCCCGGCGCGTCGGGATACCAGTCCTTGGTTTCAAAGAGCGTGCGCCCCGGGGTCCAGTCCCACCGGTCGGCAGGGATCCCCATTGGGCCGAAGAGCCGCCGGTCGACGACCTGCTTCAGGTCCTCGCCCAGCAGGTGAGTCAGGGCCTGGGACAAGCGCCATACGCCGCCGCTGCTGTAAATCCTGGCGCTGCCGGGACGGGTGTGGGCATAGTTGTCGTAGAACGGGTCTCCGGTCCAGTTGGCCCAGTCCGGCACCTGCGAAGGGCCGAACAGGGCCACCGAGGCGGGGTTCTGCCGCTCGGCGGGGGTGGCGTTCCGCCAGTGGAAGCCGTTGGTCACCGGAAAGCCGCCGAGATGCCCGTAGACCTCCTTGTCTCCGAGCAGATGCCGCCAGGTCAGCTCCCGGTGAAAGCCTTGGTCCAGAAACTTGTGCGGGTGAGATAACTGCCCCTCACCGGTCCAGGTGTGGCGCACCAGGTCGTCGGGGGCCACCAGCCCATCCTCCACCACCAGACCGAACACCGCCCAGGTCAGAGCTTTGCCCACCGACGCGGTCTGCGCCCGAAATTCGGGAGCGCCCCAAGTGTGGAGCAGGTATCCCCCTATCGTCAGGACAGCGCCCCACTGCGGGCCTGCGGATTCTCCGGTAGGCCGCGTAGCGCCCCGGACATTGCTGGCTCCCAGGAAGCGAGACCATTCGCTCACGTCAAGTCCCGCATCAAGGGGCGTGACAGGCTGCCAGGATTCCTCGGGATACACCACCCATTCCGGCACTTGGAGAGTCATCACTTCCTCACAGAAGGGCGATTTGGTGAACCGGCTGGATTCGCCGGTGGCGCTATGTTCTTCACGGTGATGCTAACCGTCTTGGCGCGACCAAAGATCGTGGAAGTGGTTGAGGGGACCGCGTCCCTTGCCCACGGGAAAGCTGGCCTGCATTGCGGCGGTGACGTAGTCCTTGGCCTGACGCACCGCGACGGGCAGGGGGAGGCTCTTGGCCAGACCGGCAGCGATGGCCGATGCCAGGGAGCAGCCGGTGCCGTGGTTGTTGGGGGTGTCTATGCGCCCGGAAGTGAAGGTGAGGAAGTCGGAACCGTCGTACAGCACGTCGGTGGCCGGGCCTTCGATGCGGCCCGCCTTTACCAGCGCGTTCCGCGCCCCGAGTTCCGCTACGAGTATTCTCGCTGCCCTTTTGAGGTCGTCAATCGTGTTGGTTTCCAGGCCGGTCAGGATGCTGGCCTCGTGGCTGTTGGGCGTTATTACCGTCGCCAGCGGGAACAGAGCTGACTTTACCGCGTCCATTGCCTCGTCGTTGAACAGCCGGACGCCCGCGCTGTTCACCAGCACCGGGTCTATAACCGCCGGGGCAAGAGCGTGATACTCGATTCGCTCGGCTACGCAACGGATGATGTCGGCGCTGGGGAGCATCCCGGTCTTCACCGCGTCGGCGCCGATGTCTGTCATGATGGCGTCAATCTGCGCTTCAATCAGGGACGTGGGCATAGCATGAGCCGCGGTAACCCCCACGGTGTTCTGGGCGGTGACGGTGGTGATGGCGCAGGTACCGAAAACGCCCAAAGCGCCGAAGGTCTTGAGGTCGGCCTGAATGCCAGCGCCTGCCCCTGAGTCGGACCCCGCAATAGTCATTACCCTCGGCACTCGTGTCGTCATGGGTACCCATTCCTGCGCCGGAAATTTCTCCCCCACCCTAACCCTCCCCCGCTGGGGGAGGGGATAACAATCGGAACGCCCTGAAATGAAGATGTTTCGACAATCTTATCACGCCGTTTCCGTTATACTTCCGCCATATAGTACAGTCGAAACGAATTTCACATACGCGCTCCGCCGCACCATAGCGGGCCGGAGAAAGGGGTGAGCCATGAGGGCAGCAGTGTACAAGGGCGAACAGGTGTTGCAGGTGGAGGACATTCCCGACCCGACACCCGGCCCTGGCCAGGTGGTGATGCGGGTGAAGTACTCGGCCATCTGCGGCACCGACGTTCACGCCTTCATGTATGACCTGGCCCACCCGGGCACGGTGATGGGCCACGAGTACACCGGCTCCATCGTTGACGTGGGGCCGGATGTAACCCGCTGGAAGCCCGGCGACCGGGTCACGGGTGGGGGCGGTCACGCCCCTCCCGGCGTAGGCCCGGCGACGCGCACGAACCCGCGATTCAACTACCGTACCATGGGCTTCCAGCAGAACGCCCGCCCGCGGGGATATGCGGAGTATGTGCTCCTGGAGGAATGGGAGCCGACGCCGGTGCCCGACGACGTTACTGACGAGCAGGCGGCCCTGACGGAGCCGTGCGCTGTCACCGTTCACGCTGTGCGCCTGTCGGACATCAAGCTGGGCGACGCTGTGGTGGTATTGGGCGCCGGGCCCATCGGTCTGCTCTGTATGCAGACAGCGCGGGCGGCAGGGGCGACGACGGTGATAGTATCCGAACCCGCCCCGGGCCGGGCCGGGGCAGCCCGCAGGCTGGGCGCGGATGCAGTATTCAATCCGCTGGACGGCGACCTGGAAGCGCAGGCGCTGCAGCTGACCGGCGGGGCCGGGCCACAGGTGGTGTTCGAGTGCGCCGCCGCGCCTTCCACCATGGAACAGGGGCTGGACCTGTGTGCGAGGGGCGGTCAGTTGGTGATGCTGGCAATCGCCTGGGAGCCGACGCCGGTGCTGCCGCCCAACTGGATGGCGCGGGAAGTGCGGATGCAGTCGTCTTTCGGCACCCTGCCTGAGGACTGGCGCATCGCATTAGAGCTGATGCGGACGGGGCGGGTGTCGGTGGACCACATGCTGACAGACACCAATTTCGTGCCGCTGGAGGGGATACAGGGCGCCTTCGAGTCGCTGTGCCGGCCCACCAGCGAGTTGCAGATGGTGGTGGCGCTGTAGGCGCGGCCCGATTCCCGGCAAGACAATCCTTTGCCCGCCATTTCAATGGGCCTATCACGTCAGCGTTCAGTTGTGTATTATGGCGGCAATGGGAACAAGAGTTCATGAGCAAATCGTGAAATCTATCTTCCGGCAAGACCTGCATCTCGAGGTGTGACATGTCTACATTGCAGGATCATCCTGGTTACAGGATTGGCGAGCGTTACGGCGAGCACCCGGACGACGAACAATATCCGGGGACTCTTATTATCGTTGAAGGCATTGACGGCTCCGGCAAGAGCACGCAGATTGACCTGCTGCAAAAGTGGCTCAGGAGCCGCAACCTGGTCACTGTATATACCGAATGGAACTCGTCGCCCATCGTAAAGCGCACCACCAAGCAGGCGAAGGTCAAGGAACTGCTCACCCCGATGTCTTTCAGCCTGATCCACGCCGCCGATTTCGCCAGCCGGGTGCATGCCCAGATACTGCCGGCGCTGCGGGCCGGGGCAATCGTGCTGGCCGACCGTTATGTCTACACAGCCTTCGCGCGAGATGCCGTCCGGGGAGTTAACCGGGACTGGGTGCGGCGCATTTATTCATTTGCCGTCAAGCCCTCTCTGGGCCTTTACTTCAGAGTGCCGCTGGAAGTGTCCATCGAACGCCTGAGCGCCGGAAGGGCGGAACTCAAGTACTATGAGGCCGGCCAAGATATGGGCTTTTCCAATGACCGGGAGGAGTCCTTCCGCATCTTCCAGAGTATGCTGCTGGACGAATACGAGGGGATGACCGAAGAGTACGGGCTGATGACCATTGACGCCACTCTCCCCATTGCGGTGCAGCAACAGCAGGTGCGCCGGTACGTGGAACCCCTGATCGAGGAGGCCATGGAAACAGGAGGGCAAACGGTGCCGGAAGCGCTGGGCAGCACCGGCCTGACCGGGCGCTACATCACCGAGCCCCCGCGCCGCAGACTCACCGAGCAGGACGTTCTGCGTCAGGGACTCGGCCAAGGATAATGATTGTGTCTCACATCCGGCGCCCTTCAACAAGCTCAGGACAGCTTCGGATGAGCCCAGTACCGGCGGAGGCAGTGATATGAGTACGTTGAGCTTCTATGGCCACACTCCGCCTGGAATTGGCGCGGAATCGGTGCCGGGCCGCCTCATCGTGGTCGAGGGCACCGACGGCGTGGGCCGGTCAACGCAGATCGCAATGCTCCAGGAGTGGCTGGAGGCCGAGGGCTATGCCGTGCTGGTCACCGGGTTCCGCCGCTCCGAACTGGCCGCCTCCGGCATAGACCGGGCCATGCGGGGCAACACGCTGGATGCCCTCACCCTGAACCTGTTCTACGCCACCGATTTCTGGGACCGGATGGAAAAGAGCATCGTGCCGGCCCTGCGCACCGGCATGGTGGCCCTGGTGGACCGCTACATTTTCTCCATCATCGCCCGTGCGCGGGTCCGGGGAGTACCGGCCGGATGGCTGAACGATGTGTTCGAGTTCGCGCTGGTGCCAGACCGGGTGCTGTTTCTCGACGTGGACGTGGAGCATCTGCTGCCGCGAGTGCTGTCGGTACGCCAGCTTGACCACTGGGAATCGGGCGAGGACTTCCTGCGCGGGCCGGACCTGTACGACAACTTCATCCGCTACCAAGGGGCTCTGATTCAGGAGTTCCGCAGTCTCGCCCAGCAGCACAATTTCGTGACCGTGGACGGCCGGGGAAGCGTCGGGGACGTTTTCCGTATGCTGCAAAGGGAGATTCGGGAAGCGCTCAAGGGCATGAGTGAAGAGGAGGCGAACTGACATGGATGGACAGGATATACAGGATTAGGAGGTACGCGGTCCACCTTCGTCATTCCTGCGAAGGCAGGAATCCAAGTCCGAAATCGTTGCCGCCCTTCTTGATTATTTCGTAGTACGCTCTCTGGATTCCTGCCTTCGCAGGAATGACGGGAGTGGCCTCCTCCAACCGCGCAACTCCTATCATAATTCAGGCAGTATCCCTAACAGTTGCCCATCTCGACAAGCTGGCCCTCGCGCCAGGCCATCTGCCCGGCGCGGACGGCGGCGAAGGTGTCGAGGCGCATTGTGCCGCGTTGCAGGTTGCCCACCGAGTCCATCCAGACGAAGTGGCCCTCGCGCTGGTCGAAGATGGCGGCGTCGCCGCACATACCGGGAGCCAGCGAGCCGATGCTGTCTTGCAGGCCCAGCACCTTCGCCGGTGTGCTGGTGGAAGCGGCGATGGCGTCATCCAGCGGCATCCCCATGGCGTGCATCTTGCTCACCAGGTCGTGCATCTGGTAGACGGTGCGTTCCGGCGGCGGAACGTGGATGTCGGTGCTGATGGTGTGGGGCGCGAGGCCCTGCTCCAGCGCGGCGCGGGTGACCTCCACGTCGCAGTGGACGCCGGCGTGGGCCAGGTCCATGATGACGCCCCGGTCAACGGCGGCCTGCACCTCCGGGCGTATCTTCATGTTGCGGTCGAGCATATGCTCCGGGTGGCCGTTGAAGGCGTGGGTGGAGATGTCGCCGGGGCCGAGGAACTCCAGCACGTCGGGCAGCGGGATGGGCGTTCCGCTGACGTGGACCATCAAGCGCGTTCCCGACTTGTCGGCCACGGCGCGGGCGGCCCGCATGGCCTCGTGGGCGTTCCAGTAGGCCACGGCGTTGACGTGCATCCGCACCTTGACGCCGAAGCAGAAACCGGGATTCTGCTTGATGTGCTCGGCGGTCTCGTCAACGTCTATGACCCGCATATCGTGCAGCCCGCCGCCCAGAACGCGGTTGACCGCCAGCCCGACGGCCCCGACGTGCAGGAAGGCCAGCAGCCGGGTGCGGTGTGCCGGAAACACGTAGTCGCGCATGGCCTGGTAGTTGAGGAACCCGGCGCTCCCGGCGTCTACGCCGGTAGTGGTTCCCGAGGACAGGCAGATGACGTCGGGGTTGACCGAGGTGGGGTTGCCGCCGTGGTAGAAGTGGCCGTGCAGGTCAATCAGCCCCGGCGTGACCAGCTTGCCGGACACGTCCACAGTCATGGCGGCCTGCGCGGCGTCGATGCGCTCGGCTACCGCGGCCACCACACCATCCTTGAAAGCAACGTCGCGCCGGTCGTTGATGCCCTGGGCCGGGTCCAGCAGAGTTCCGCCGGTGAGCAGCAGGTCATAGTTGGCAGTGGTCATCGGTCATCCCCCATTGGCATCGATTTAAACGCCGAGGGCGCAGAGAACGCCGAGTTCTACTTTATAATCTCTGCGCTTTCGGCGTACTCGGCGTTTAACCCTCGTCCCCGTCGGTGGCAGGGCTGTCGCCCAAGCCCTGTATCTGGATTATCTGCGGCTCCACGTACTTCATGCGGCGGACTCGCGGGTAGACCTGCACCTTGGGGTTCTCCATGTCGGCGTCGGTAATCTGCTCCGATTCGTCCACGGGCAGGAAGCCGTAGGACTCGATGGCGCGGGCCACCAGGTTTTCGACCAGTTGCGGCGAGCGGCCCTCCAGCCGCCCCAACTGGTAGGCCAGTGTGACGGCGAGCTGGCTGCGGGAAATCTGCTCGAAGGCGTCGCGGGACTTCAGGTCTTCCGGCATTCCGCCCGACTGTTCGGCGAAGTCGTCCAGGACCTGTCCCATGATGTCCGACAGGCCGCCCAACTCGATTTCGTACATATAGCCGGTCAGCTTGTCGGTCAGGTCCTCCACACCGTCGGCGGGCAGCACGCCGTAATGCTCGTGCAGCTCGTGCCCTTCGGCAGGCTCAGGAGTTTCGTGTTGCCCGTCTTCCGGCTCGTTCTCGGGGCGGTGGTCTTCGGTCATGGGATGCCTCTGTCTCACCCCCACCCTAACCCTCCCCCTCAGGGGGAGGGGATAGGAGGGAGCGTTCGATTTTGCTAATCATCGTCATCCGGGTCGTCTTCGGCCGGGGCGGGACGTCGGGCGGTGTAGACCGAGCCGGGCAGAATGGCGCTGGAGCGGCTGCGGCGGTCTGCGCCGGGGCGCGGCATATTCAGCAGCGCGTCTTTCAGTCCCGAGATGGCCTCCTCGCCGAGCGAAAGCCCGACCACCAAACCCACGACACCCGCGTTGCGCAGGGCTTCCAGCGTATCGCCATCGGGAGCGCCGGAGACCTCGGCCAGCAGGTGCTTGCCCACGCGCCCGCTGACCCGCGCGATGCCAGCCAGGTCCTGAAGCGTCCATCGAGCCGGGTCGCCGGGGATGGACACCAGCACAGCATCCACCGGCAATGGGTTGATGTCGCGCAGTTCTTCGGGGGGCAAATTGGCGTCTACAACGAGGACTCGCGCCGCGTCCTTGGAAGTCACCGCGCCCAGGGCTGTATCAGAAAGCGAAAAGACGATGGGGTCGGCCCCTGCCTCGCGCCAGGCGGAGGCGGATTCGACGGACAATGACGCCGCCCGCGCTCCCCAGCGCACGCTTCCTGCCGCTTCGCCAATTGCGCCGGCGTCAACCACCGCCGTCCCGGACACGATAATCGCATCGGGGGCTAGTCCGCTGGCCGTTGCAACTCCATCACCGCCTTCCGCCGACACAATCAGCGCCAGCGCCGGCGTCTTTTCCCCGCGGCGCGGGCCGAAGCCCAACTGAGGTGGCGCACCCTCGCGAATCTCATCCAGCCGTTCCAGAAACTTGCTACTCATTCCCGCCAAAACTCACACTAATATAGGATTGCCCATGCGTCCCGCTGATTATAGCGCATATTGGCTGGATGGGCTTTGCCTCTTTGACCTGCCGACTCGCGTTCCTTGTCCCACTTCCCGCCCTGTCTTATAATTTCCCGCGTTACGGATTCTCATTTCACCTGTGGGAATAGCCATGCTCTTGGCCCTCGACATTGGCAACACCAATGTGACCATCGGCGTGTTCGGCGATTCGGGGTTGGTGACCACCATACGGGCCGCCACCGATTCGCGCCGCTCGCCGGATGAGTACGGTCTGCTGCTCACGAGCCTGTTGCAGTTGAACGGCGTTCAGCGCGAGGAAATTACCGAGGTTTCCATGTGCAGCGTGGTCCCGCCGCTGACCAGTATATTCGAGGAAGTGGCTTCCAACTACTTCGGCGTCAGGCCGCTTACGGTAACCGGCGCGGTGCGTACAGGGCTACAGATAGCCTACGATAACCCCCGCGACGTCGGGGCTGACCGCATCGCAGACGCCGTGGCGGCCAAGGAGCTGTACGGCTACCCGACGATTATTGTGGACTTCGGCACCGCCACCGTGTTCGACGTCATATCCCCGGAGGGCGTGTACCTCGGGGGGGCCATCGCGCCGGGCATCAGCGTGGCCGCCGAGGCCCTGTTCCTGAATACATCGCAGCTTCGGCGCATCGAGCTGACGCCGCCGCCCTCGGCCATCGGACAGAACACCACGGCGGCCCTCCAGGCCGGGCTGGTGCTGGGCTACGCCGAGCTGGTCAAGGGGCTGGTGGAGCGCATCAAGGGCGAACTGGGGGGATTCGCCACGGTAGTCGCCACCGGCGGGCTGGCCGACGTCATCTCCCGGGAGACGGGCATCTTCGACCACATCAACCCCAACCTGACCCTCATCGGCCTGCGCCAGATATACGACCTGAACCAGAACCCGGATTAAACGCCGAGTGCGTCCCTAGATTCCTGCGGCTGCCGGGAATGACGGAGTGGGAACCAAAGTTTTGTGATTCGGGGGTAGCGGCATGTTAAGCGGCAAGCGCGTGGTATTGGGCGTAACCGGCAGCATCGCCTGCTACAAGGCCCTCGATTTAGCCAGCAAGCTGACGCAGGCCGGGGCGCTGGTTGACACCATAATGACCTACGGGGCGACGCAGTTCGTTACCCCGCTGGCCTTCCGCAGCCTGACGCACCGCCCGGTGGTCACCGATGCCTTCGACGCCGACTCCGAGTATGCCGTGGAACACGTGGAGCTGGCGCGGCAGGCCGATGTCATCGTCGTCGCTCCCGCTACCGTCCACACCATCGCCAAGCTGGCCATGGGGATGGCGGACGACCCGCTGACGACGACCGTCGTAGCGTCCAAAGCCCCGCTGCTAGTGGCTCCGGCGATGGACGCCGATATGTACGAGCACCCGGCGACACAGGAGAACCTGGAGCGGCTGCGGCAGCGCGGCGCGGTAATCGCCGGGCCGGGCCAGGGACGGCTGGCGTCCGGGCTGACCGGCTGGGGGCGACTGCTGGAGACGCCGGAACTGCTGGGCTACATCGCCTACACCCTGGGCCGCACCGGCGACCTGTCGGGCCGCACCATCGTGGTCAGCGCCGGCGGCACTGCCGAGCCGATAGACCCGGTGCGCGTCATCACCAACCACTCCTCGGGCAAGATGGGCTATGCCATCGCCGAGGCGGCCCGCGACCGGGGCGCGAGGGTGGTGCTGGTCTCCGCCGCCAAGGGGCTGCCCAATCCGCCGCTGGTGGAGGTGGCGCCGGTCAGCACGGCCCAGCAGATGTGCGAGGCGGTGCTGGCCCGTACCGGGGAAGCCGACGCCCTCATCATGGCCGCGGCAGTGGCCGACTACCGCCCCTTGACCACCGCCGACCAGAAAATCAAAAAGTCCGACGATGACCTCACCATCTCCCTCGCCAAGACCGTAGATATTCTGGCGACGGCGCGGGGCGACTTCGTGCGCGTGGGCTTCGCCGCCGAGAGCGAGAACCTCGTGGAGAACGCCCGGGCTAAAGTAGCGTCCAAGTCCCTGGACCTGATAGCCGCCAACGACATCACCAGCGAGGGCAGCGGCTTCGGCACGGACACCAACCGCGTCACGCTCATAGACCGGAATATGAACGTCGAAGAGCTGCCCCTGCTGACCAAGTACGAAGTCGGCAACCGGATACTGGACCGGGTGGCGGGGTTGTTCCGGGACTAGGCTGTGAGGGTATTTTGCCTTTCTGCGTCTATATTCTGCGTTGCTTCGACGGTTCCTATTACACGGGTCACACCGAAGATTTAGAAATAAGGATTGCAGAGCATCAGGCAGGGATATTTCCCGGGTAAAAGAGGTTGCCGGTGGAGTTGGTGTTCTCCGATGAGTTTCCGTCCAGAGATGACGCCCTAGAAGAGAAAAGCAAATCAAGGGATGGTCTCGCGCCAAGAAAGAGGCATTGATTGCAGGAGACTGGGAAAAGTTAAAGGAATTATCCAAGAGGCGGAGTTAAGTAGACTGCACTCTATGAAAGGTCACCGTGGAACCCAAACCATTAGTCCTGAGCTTGTCGGAGGACGGCTGGTCAGACTTCGTTAGAGGATAGACGAGTTCGAAATGAACGGATTTTCAAGGAATTCGCAGTTCCCTTGATAGAGTGACAAGTAGCGTCGCTCCACCCTCCGCCAAGCGTCCGTTCATCCTTCGACAAGCTCAGGACGAACGGACGCTTGGCTACCTCACTGCAAGTTAAAGACCTATGGCAGGAACGTACCCAATTTACCCCGACACCGTCTCCTTGAACCGCCGTATTGCCTCGATATGCTGGTCGGGGCCCTTGAGGCCGGCTCGCATAGTGTTGACCGAGAGGTGGGTTGCGCCCACGCTGGCCCAGGCCTCGGCCAGATTGCCCCAATCGTCCTGCGCGTCGGTGGCGATGCCGATGCGGCCCTCGATGCCGATGTCGTCCGGGTTGCGCCCGGCGTTCACCGCGATCTGACGCATCTCGGCGATGCGCTCCGCACCCTCGCCGTCGGGCTGGAACTGGGGGAACCAGCCGTCGCCCATGCGCCCGATGCGACGCACCACCTGGGGCGCGCCGCCGCCGAACCAAACGGGGATCGACTTCGCCGGCCGCGGGTTGATGCCGGCGTGGGTGATGTCGTGGTAGCGCCCGTGGTAGTCCACTACTTCCTGCGTCCACAGCAGGCGCATGACCTCGATCTGCTCGGCGGAGCGGCGCCCCCGGTTGCCGAAGTTCTCGTTCAGTCCCTCGTATTCCACCTCGTTCCAGCCGACGCCGATGCCCAGGCGCAGGCGTCCGCCGGTCAGCACGTCAACCTCAGCGGCCTGCTTGGCGACGAGGGCAGTCTGCCGCTGGCCTAGGATCAGTACGCCGGTGACGAACTCCAGCTTCTGGGTGATGGCCCCCAGGTATCCGAACAGCACAAAAGGTTCGTGGAACATATCCACCGAGCTGTATGGCCGCTCCCACGACTCCCGCTTGCTGGCGTCGGCCCCCAGCACATGGTCGAAGACCAGCAGGTGCTCGTAGCCCAAGTCCTCGGCGGCCTGGGCGAAGTCGCGCACCCCGGCCGGGTCGGCCCCGATTTCGGTCTGCGGAAAGATGGCTCCCAGTTGCATAGCTGCCTCCTGATGTCCTTTCATAAAACTCTCCCAGCATTATAAGTTTCCTTTGGCCTTTTTCAACGCGGAGCAACTTCAGACCGAATGCTCAGGAACGGTTCCCCATGTGAGCCAACCGCTTCTCGGGTTACAGTTTGCATTACAAACAAGTTTGTATTATCATGGTGGCTGCCCGATTCAGCGGAAAGGAGGCATACGATGGCACAGGCTCAGCTCAGCCCGGAAGAGGGATGGCGCGCTATACACACTACCCTGGCGCGAGTCCAGAGCTCCTTGTACCTTGCCGGGACGACATACATACTCCTGCTTTGGGGCGCCATTGTGGCGACCTACTTTTTTGCCCTGTTCGCCATTGGGCAAATGGCGCCGGGTTTTGAAGAGAGCTACCCCTGGTACCGTGGTCCGCTGTGGGGTGTCATGGGCGCATCAGGGATGATTGGCAGCGCCCTGATTGGCCGCAGGGAGGGATTGCGCAACGCGGACTACGCGACGGCTCGCAGCGCCGGACTCCGGGTGTTCGCGTTCTGGATTGCGGTGGTTTCCGCGGCGATTCTGATTCCCGCAGCGGCAGGACTGTGGTCTGCGGACGGGGCGGAGAAGATACCCTTCGTCGCCATAGGGATTGTGTGCCTGGGCTATGTGCTGTTCGGCATAATGTATCGCCCTGCCTTGGCGGTGGTTGGCATTGGCATGGCGGCCGCCTTCTACATTCCCGCCTACCTCGCCGGTGACTTTGCGGCATTGGGTACGGGAGCCGGTATGCTGGCCGTGACGGTGCTCGGCGCGACCTGGATTCACAAGAGCCGTATGCCATGACCGGCGAGGAAATTTTCCTGGACGAAATCATCCATCAGCCCACTCGACTGCGGATGATGACCATGCTGGTATCGCAGCCGGAGGGGGGGCGGCTGGCCTACGGCTTCGTCCAGAAGACTCTCGGCCTGACGGGAGGTAACCTGACCACGCATTTGCGAAAGCTGGAAGATGCCGGTTATCTGGTCATGACCAAGGAATTCGTTGACTCCAAACCACGCACCTGGATCCAGGCAACCGAGGCGGGGCGTGCAGCTTTCACCGACTACCTGTCCAACCTCGAAAAAGCCCTGAACTGGCCGCCGTCCACCTAGCCCGTCTTGTACGTAATACGGCAACGTTTTATGCTGGATACAGGAAAGGGGAGGCGGGAATGGACGATCTGGTAATACAGACCGACGGACTGACCAAGCGGTACGGGCGCGTGCTGGCGGTGGACGGGCTTTCGCTGAATGTCCCGCGCGGGCGCATCTTCGGGCTTCTGGGACCCAACGGCTCGGGCAAGACCACGCTGATGAGTATGCTGCTGGGGCTGGTGCGGCCCACGGCAGGCAGCTTCACCCTCTTCGGACAGCCGCCAGAAAGAGGCGGGCTGGACCGGCAACTGCACCGCATCGGCGCTCTCATAGAGACGCCAACTTTTTATCCCTACCTGTCCGGGCGCAACAACCTGGCCTACTTCCAGGGCATCTCAGGTCGAGGCGACCCCGCCGAGTTGGACCTCCTTCTGGAACAGGTAGGCCTCGCGGGTCGCGGCGGCGACAAGTTCCAGACCTACTCCCTGGGCATGAAGCAGCGGCTGGGGCTGGCCTACACGCTGCTGGGCGACCCGGAACTGCTGGTGCTGGACGAGCCGACCAACGGCATGGACCCGGCGGGCATGGCTGAAGTCCGCGAGCTGATACGCGGACTGGGCGGCGAGAACCGCACCGTCATCCTGTCCAGCCATCTGCTCAACGAAGTGGAGCAGGTCTGCGACAGCGTGGCTATCCTGTCCCACGGGCGACTCATCGCTCAGGGTGATGTCGCCGAACTGTTGCAGGAGCGCGGGCAACCGCAGGTGCGCCTCCGCACCACCCACGACCGCAAGGCCTGGGAAATCCTCAATGCTCTTGCGTGGGTGGACAGCGTAAGCACCGACAACGGCTACCTGGTGGCCGGAGTGGCCCCGGACCGATCCTGGGAAATTACCGCCGCCCTCAGCCGCAACGAAGTCTACGTCGCTGAAATGACCTCGGCGCAGATGTCGCTGGAGCAATACTTCCTGGACGTTACCGATGAGTCGGCAGCGCAAAGCGAGGTGGCGTAATGGCGATGGCGATGCAGGTGGCCCTGCTCACCCGCTGGGAGTGGTTCAAGCTGCGCCGTCGCTGGGTGCCGTGGATACTGCTGGGATTCGTGCTGGTTATAGTACAGCTTCTGTTCTGGCTGGTTACGACCCTCGGCGACGACGTGTCATATCAGTCACCCGCCGAGAATATCGCCAATGGCCTGGGCTTCTCGGCCTTCTTTGGCCCATTCATTGCGGTGATCCTGGCTGCAGCGGTGCTGGGCGGCGAATACGGTTGGGGCACGCTGCGCCCGGTGCTGAGCAAGGGTGCCGGACGCTGGCCGTTCCTGACGTCCAAAGTCGCGGTGGTGGTGCTGGTCACCGCCGCCATCCTCATCATCCTGTCCATTACCGTGATGATCAGCGGCTTCATTGCCGAAGCCGTTCTCACCGCCAACCCGCAGGCACAGGGCTACGGGGCCATATCGTGGGTTGACCTTCTGGCGCTGTTCGGAAGGATGGTTTACGGATTTCTGCCCTACATTATGCTGGCGCTGTTCCTAGTGGTGCTGACTGGTTCCAACGGTGTTGGCATCGGCCTGTCGTTGGGCTACTACGTAGCCGAGTCAGTTATCCTGGTCCCCATCATCGCCATTTTCGACTGGTCCGGCCAAGTCTACGCCTATTTGCTTGGCCCCAATGTGGATGCCTGGCAGTCTGTGCCAGGCACCGAGGATTTCGCCTCCGGCATGGCCACCATCGGCGGAATGTCGGAAATGGTTCACGGATTTATCTTCGTAACCCTCTATGCCGTAGTGCTGGCCGCCGGCGCCGGCGCCTTGTTCCTGCGCCGCGACATCGCCGGAGCGAAGGGCGGATAGGAGTCAACCCTTCCGCGCCCAGAAGACGCAGTGGCGCATCGGCTTGTTGTCCTCGAAGTAGAGCAGGCCGCCCAGCTTCCCGTCGGATGCTTCTTCGATAAGGCTTAGGTCGAGGGCGGCCAGTGCCTCCAGCAGTTCCTGCTCGTCGTAAAGCACGAAGCTGCGAGCAACTCCCGCGCTGCCATAGGCCCCATCAACCGCCGTCTCCACGCCACGGCCCGGCTTGAACATCAACTGCAACACCCCGCCGGGACGCAGCACCCGGGCGAACTCGGGCAGCACTATGGCGACCACTACATCGCGTGGGATGTGCTGGATGACGGCGTTGCACAGCACGACCTCGAAGCTGGAGTCGTCGAAGGGCAACGGCTCCTGAACATCTGCCACTTGCAACCGCTCGGCAAACTTCGGGCGCAGGCCGCGGGCGACTTCGATGTTCTCCGCCACCGCGTCCAGCCCGTACATCTCGAATCCCAGTTCCGCCAGGTACGACATCTCCAGCGCGCCTGGGCCGCAACCGGCATCCAGCCCCGGGCCAGGCGTAGCCAGATCCGCCAGACGGCGGTACAGGTCGCGGTCTTCGCGAAATTCGGGATGGGAGCGGTTGGCGAACACCTGGCGCAGCGCGGCGTACTCGGACGCGCGCTCCCGGTAGAAGTCCAGCGTGAACTGGCCGTAATGGGGACTGTCGTTGGTCATGGCAAAGTTTCAGCCCCCGGTCAACCACGATTGGCCGGGGGCCGATTTCGTCCTGATTCGGATGGCTCGTTTACTTGCCGTTGCCGCCGTTGCGGAAGGCGGGGATGACTTCCTTGCCGTACAGTTCAATGGATTCCATCACCTTGTCGTGGGGGATGGTCTCGGTCTGCATGATGAGCATGACCTGGTCCACGCCGATGTCCTCGTAGGTCTTGATGGTCTTGATACAGCTCTCCGGGTCGCCGGCGATGATGACGCCGCGGTCGGCGAGGGTGTTGGCGTCGAGCTGGGCCACGGCGGCGCGGGCCGCGCCGGGGCCGCTGTCCAGCGAGATGCCGGCCTCGGCGGCCTGGGCCTGGTGCTCTTCGTCGGACTGGCGCAGCCAGCGACCGAAGTCGGCCTTCAGGTGTTCCGGCACGCCGCCCCATGCTTCCAGCAGTTCCTCGTAGGCGCCGATGCGGCCAGCGATGTAGGGCTTGTCCGGGCCGAAGAAGGTCTTCATCGACTCGGCGCACAGCTCCTTCGCCGCCTGGTCGTCCTTGGCGCAGAAGGAATGGACGTTGTTGCCCCAGAAGTCGTTGATTTCGGCGCCCACCGGGTCGGCGTCCTTGATGGCGTCGCGATACACCTTGACGTGGTTGGCCAGCACGTCCACGGCATAGGACGCCGAAGACAGCACGCCGATGCCCTTCTGGGCGGCCAAGCGGAAGCTCTCGGTCTGGGTGCAGGCGAGATACATCTTGGGATGGGGCTTCTGGTAGGGCTGCGGCAGAACCCGGCGGGGTGGGACGTTCCAGAAACCGCCCTCCCACTCGAACTCGCCCGAAGTCTGCCATATCTGCGGGATCATCCTGATGGCTTCGTCCCAGCGGTCGCGGGTCTCGCGGGGGTCGATGCCCTGTCCCAACTGCTCGTAGGCGTTGGAGCGGCCGGTGCCGAACTCCACCCGTCCGCCGGTGAGCTGGTCGACCATCGCGGCCCGCTCCGCGATGCGGACGGGGTGGTGGTTGGGCAGGATGGACACGCCGAAGCCGATGCGGATGTTCTTGGTGCGCTGGGAGAGGGCGCCGAACATCACCTCGGGGCAGGGTGAGCCGGAGAAGCCATAAAGGAAGTGGTGTTCCACGAACCACAGGTTGTCGAAGCCAACCTGGTCAGCCAGTTCACACTGCGCCAGCGTTTCCTGGTATAGCGAGTACCAGTCTATTTCGTCGTCATACGGACGCTGCATTTCGTACAAGAGTCCAAACTGCATTGATACGCTCCTTTCCGTTCAGATGCGGCAACCAAATCTGCGGCAAGTATACCTTATGTCCGGCGGGGCTGGTAGTTTGGCGTCAGCCGGGGCCGGGCGTATACTGGAATGAAACTTCGAATGTTCCACCAGCGAAGAGCATAAGGGGAACAGATATGGCGGGCACAGATAAAGAGACCGTTTACCGCGGGCCATTGAAGAATTTACTGGACTTTACGCCGCTGCCGGTGCCGCTCCGTTGGGCCGAGGAGGGGCAGGTTGTCAGATTGTCCGGGTCGCGTATTTCGCTGGAAGACATCATTACCTACTACCGGATGGGCTACACGGCGGAAATGATTTGCGACACTTACCCTTGGTTGGAACTGGCCGACATATATCTGGTCATCGCGTTCTACTTGCGGAATAAAAAGGCGGTTCACGCCCATCTTCGCGAAACGTCGGCGTTGGCGGACGAGGGATGGGCGAGGATGGCGGCCGATGGCATGGTATCCGAAGAGAGTTATAAGGCGTATTGCGAGGCTCGGGCCGACGACTGGTTTAACAGAGACGAATAATGAGATTCCTGGCCGACGAACATATCCCCCGCGCTCTTTTGGAGCAATTGGAATTGCACCTGCCAGGCGTTGACATAGTACACGCTTCCGACGTTGGCCTTGCCCATACACCTGACCCGGACATTCTCCAGTGGGCAGCGGATAACAGAAGAGTTGTCATAAGCCGGGACAAGAAAACGATGCGTAACTTTGCCTATGCGCGAATCACGGCCGGGCTGCCCATGCCCGGCCTCATAATTCTGCACCGGCGCATTTCGATAGGCCCGGCGATTCGCGGCATCATCGAGTTCGCTACGGAGTGCCGCGGTGAACTGGATGGCCAGGTCGCTTTCGTCCACGCACCGCGGCGAACCCTAATATAAGCGTCTGCCTCCGCTTTGGAGGAATGAGAACCAGACATTTACACAAAAATATCCAGCGGCAAAAACGCCGACACCACGAAGTTGGGCACGTCCACCACCTCGCTCACCTTCAGATCCACCGCCACGCTGCAAATGCAGTATGCCTGCTCCCTCGACCAGCCCCGTTCCATCAGCAGGTGAATCATGTTGAGCAGGGCCTGGCGGGAGGCCAGCGTGCCGTTTTCCGACTCGTTGACGCCGTCGGCGATGCACATTCCGGTGGAGGCGATGAAACGGCGCGGCGCGGCCATTTCTGGGCTGGTAAAGTAGTCGTCGCGCTCAAAGTATGGGAAGTTGATGCCCCGGCTGGCGGCCTCGCCCTTGCGCACCGTGAAGCTGACGTGCAGGGTGCAGTCCATCTCGATGGCCGTGCCGCAGCACTCGGAGTCGCCCTGGGCGTAGTGCGCGTCGCCGGCGGAGAAGAGCGCGCCCTCGGTGAACACCGGCAGCAGCAGACGGGTTCCGGCGGTTAGCTGCTTGATGTCCACGTTCCCGCCATGTTCCCGGGGCGGGATGGTGCGCAGCCCCTCGGAGGCGAAGGGTTCTTGGGCCGGAACCGCGCCGGCCGGGGTCGGCCCGACCACCGCGCCGCCGCGGCGCAGCAGCTCGTCCTCCCGCAGCAGGATCTCCTGTCGCAGCGCCCGCGACGGGGCCACGCCGATAGTGCCCATGAACGACGCCTCGGGAACTCGGACGCCGGGTAGCTGCTCCGACGTGGCGAAGCCGTCGCTCATCTGCCAGTGGATGATGTGCGGTTCAAGAAACAGGTCGCGCAGGAAGCCGAAGCCGGGCAGGATGGTGGTGAAGCCCCACGAGGCCGGTTCGATGTTCAGGATGTTGACTTCAAGCAGGTCGCCCGGCTCCGCGCCGTTGATGTGGACCGGGCCGGTCAGGGGGTGAACCAAGCCCAGGTCAGTCTGCAATAAATCCGGCGCCTGGGTGTTGGGCGTAATCTGACCATCGAAGGCGTTGCGGGTCTGCATCACAATTTCTTCACCCTCGTCGGCGTGGACGGCAGGCGGAATGTCGGGATGCCAGCGGTTGTGACCTTTTTCAGGCTCGTCGCCGCACTGTTTTGAGTAGTCCAGTAGAATCTCTTTCACGATGGGCCTCCTTCGACGGCGCTTGTGATGGCTCTTGGGTGCGGCGATTATAACTCAATAATTGAGACAGGCCCGAAGGCAACTGGATGCTGCCCTGATTTTCCGCCCCGCGCTATATGGCGCGCCGATGCGAATGACCAGAACGCTGAGGCGTCTGCGGTTTGTGAACGCTTCCGGCTCTTGATGAATTTGGATACTGAAGAATTGCTGGCCGCGGCCTTCATCTCCGAAATTCGTCAAATCTGTGTGGAAGTGTCCTGACAGTCCTGCAACGGAACGGCAATAATCATACTCAGCAGTTTTTACATTCGGAGGTACGGATATGAGGTTTGTCCTGCTCCTGGCGGCATTGCTTCTGACCGCAGCTCTTGCAGCCTGCGGCTCCGATGAGCCAACGGCCTCGGCGCTGCCGATAGCTCCCCCGCCCACTGCAACATCTGCCCCCACAGCCACCCCGGCCCCCACGGTTACACAAGCTCCGGCTGCAACTCCCGTGCCCACGGCAGAGCCGGAGCCCACTGAGGCGCAGCACGGCGGCAACGTCCCGCAAGAGTTGAAGGGGATTCCCATAGAGGGCGGCGTGCTGAAGCTGCTGGGCAGCGACCCGCCCACTCTCGACCCGCACCAGACCGGGGACTCCACTTCGGCCCGCTACATACTGGAAGTCTTCGGAGGGCTGCTCACCATCGACCCTGAGTTGGCCATAGTGCCGGATCTGGCCGAAAGCTGGGAAATCTCCCCGGACGGCCGAACCTACACATTCCGGCTGAATCCGTCGGCCACTTTCCATGACGGTCGCAAGGTCACCGCCGCAGACTTCAAATGGTCTTTGGAGAGGGCCTCCGACCCGGCCACCGAGTCCCCGGCCGTGGACACCTTCCTCGGCGATATCGTGGGTACTATGGACAAGCTGAACGGAGAGTCCACCTCCATATACGGCGTCAGTGCCGTAGACGAGGAAACGCTGCGGCTGGAGATTGACGCCCCCAAGGCCTACTTCCTGTCCAAGATGACCTACCCCACAACCTTCGTTGTTGACCAGGCCAACGTGGAAAGCGGGCGGGATTGGGTGAAGTCGCCCAATGGCACCGGCCCCTTCATGCTGGCGGACTACGAGCCCGGCGTGCTGATGCGGCTGGAGCGCTTCGACGGCTACCACCTGGGCCCGGCCAAACTGGACGCCGTGGAGTTCAATCTCGCCGGCGGCGACGGTCTCCTGATGTACGAGAACGACGAACTGCACTTCGGCGGCGTGGGCGTAGCCGCGCTGGAAATGTTCCACGACCCCACCAATCCGCTTCACGACCAGCTCCACCAGGGACCGCCGGAGTTCGACACGGTTTACATCGGCATGAACGCCAACGAGCCGCCCTTCGACGACCCCAAGGTCCGCCTGGCCCTGAACTATGCCATCGACCGGGAAACGCTGGCCGAGGTGCTGCTGGAAGATGCTGCTGTGCCAGCAAACGGCATTCTGCCGCCTGGCTTCCCGGGTTACAACCCAAGCCTGGAAGGGTATGAGTTCGACCCCGACAAGGCGCGCCAACTCCTGGCGGAATCCAAGTACGGTAGCGACACGGCCAACTACCCGCTCATCACCATCACCCTTCCCGGCTCCTTCGGCTCCCAGGTCGGCCCCCTCACCCAGGCCATTCTGGTCGGCTGGGAAGAGCAGTTGGGCATCACCATGGACATACTGCAAACGGAGTGGGCCACCTATCTGCAAGACCTGCGCGACCGGCGCTTCCAGATTTTCGGCGGCTTGGGATGGATCGCCGACTACGCCGACCCGGAAAACTTCCTGGACGTGCTGTTCCACAGCGAAAGCAGCAACAACCATACCCACTACAGCGACCCTGAGCTGGACACACTTCTGGAACGCGCCCGGGTGGAGCAGGACCAGGAAGCCCGCTTCGCCATGTACCGCGACGCCGAGCAGATGATCCTCGACGGCGCGCCATGGGTCCCGATATATCATTCCGCGGGAGACCATTACCTGATCAAGCCCTACGTCAAGGGCCTGCCGATTTCTTCGCTGGTGATTCCAAGGCTCAGATACGTCTACTTCATCGAGTGACGCACTCAAGGGCGTCGGGGCCCACCGCCGTGGGCCCCGACGCATTCCCGCCTTGCGAAAACCGCCCGTGAAAAGGAGGAGTGCCTGCCTTGGAGGTATACCTGGTTGACGGCACATACGAGCTGTTCCGCGCTCACTTCGCCATGCCTGCGCTGGAGTCTTCAACCGGGCAGCCGGTGGGCGCGGTGTATGGGCTGATTCAGAGCCTTTTGCGCCTCATGCGCGAAAACGAGGTTACCCACATCGGCTGTGCCTTCGACAGCGTGATTCCGTCTTTCCGCAATGACCTGTTCCCCGGCTATAAGACCGGTGAAGGCACGCCGCCGGAACTGCTGGCGCAGTTCGAGTTGGCGGAGCGGGCGGTAGGGGCGCTAGGGGTCTGCGTCTGGTCAATGGTGGAGTTCGAGGCTGACGACGCCGTCGGAACGGCGACAGAACAGCTTCGCCGCGACCCCGCTGTGGAGCGCATCATAATCTGCTCACCCGACAAGGACATGGCGCAACTCGTCGAAGGGGAACGAGTAGTCTGCCTAGACCGGCGCCGAAGCGAGACCATCAACGAGGATGCCGTAATCGCCAAGTACGGGGTTGCTCCGGAGTCCATTCCTGACCTGCTGGCCCTCACCGGCGACACTGCCGACGGCATACCCGGCCTGCCCCGTTGGGGCGCCAAGAGCTCCGCCGCCGTGCTGTCGCGCTACGGCCACCTGGAGCACATCCCCACCGGCGAGCCGTGGGACGTTCCAGTGCGCGGGGCGGCGGCCCTGCAAGCCATCCTGTTTCAGGAATACGACAACGCGCTGCTCTACCGCCGCCTCGCCACCCTGCGCCGTGACACGCCCATAGACGCCGCCGTGGACGCTGTCCGCTGGAGCGGCGCGCGCCGCTCCGAATACGAAGCGCTATGCCGGGAACTGGGCTCGGAGCGCCTGGCGACACTGCCGCATCAGTGGGCTGGCGAAGCATAGCCGCAGCCCTCCCGTGGGTTACAATGGCGGGTATCCGCAAACCATCCACGAGGACGGAGCCGATGCCCCCGCAGAAAACGCTGCTGACCGCCAATCAATTTTACGACTTCTGCTGCCAGAATGACGGGCGCTTTGAACTGGTGAAAGGAGAAGTAGTGGAATTGTCGCCGGTTAATGATGAACATTCAGGAATCGCCGTCAACATTGCCACCGCATTTAACAATTACTCCCGACGGCATGACTTCGGCCAAGCGGGAGTGGAGGCCGGGCACATATTGCTTTCAGGCCCGGACACCGTGCGCGGCCCCGATGTGTCTTTCCGTCTGGTGCCGCGCAGCGAAAGACGGCAGCGCGTCGGTTTCCTTGCTGGGCCGCCGGACATAGCCGTCGAAGTAGTTTCCCCTTCCAATACAGCGGCAGAAATGGAGCGCAAGGTTCGGGAGTACCTGGCCGCTGGCGCGCAGCGGGTTTGGGCAGTGTACCCAACCACCAGCGCCGCATCCCGCTGCGTGGTAATCCACCACCCCGACGGCACTGCCGTAACCTACACCGGCGATGATGTGATTACCGATGAGGAACTGCTACCCGTATTCTCTCTGCCGCTGGCAGAGGTTTTCGAGTAACGGGAGAGATGAGGATGACTACGCAGAAAATACTCCTGACCGCCGACGAGTTCTACCGTCTGTACGCCCACAAGGATGGAAGGTACGAATTGGTGGACGGCGAGGTAGTGGAAATGGCCCCGGTTCGCAGAAGGCACGGTAGAACAGCAATCAACATTGGCGCGGCATTTCACAACTATTGCCGAATTACAGGGGCGGGATGGCCGGAGGTTGAGGTAGGCTATCGGGTGCGTTCCGGCCCCGACACCGTGCGCAGCCCCGACGTGTCCCTGGTGCTCGCTGCGGAATCAGAGGATGATGACCAGGAAAATGGCTTCGTCATCGGCGCACCCGACATAGCCGTGGAGGTCGTTTCGCCGTCCAACGCCGCCGCTGAGATAGAACGCAAGATAAGCGAATACCTGGCTGCCGGTTCGCAGCGGGTGTGGGTGGTCTATCCTGCCGCCGGCAGGGCCGCCCGCCGCATGGTAGTCCACCGCGCCGACGGCAGAGTCATAACCTACACCGGCGATGATGTGATTACCGACGAGGAACTGCTACCCGGATTCTCTCTGCCGCTGACAGAGGTTTTCAATTAGCGGGGGCTCAGGTAGCGGGGGATCAGGCTATTTGCGCAAGACGCCGCCGCCCACTATGCGGCGGGGCAGGGCCGACTCCAGCCCCGGAAGCTGTTGCCCGGCGATGGCGGCGGCCCCTTCCGTCATCGCGCCGTCATCGCGGAACAGCAATCCGATAACAGTGCCACTGTGGGCTACGTTCACGCCAACGGCCCCCACCTCCCGCGACAGTTCCAGTACAGGCTCAAGGTGAGGATTGAACAGCACCTGCTGGTTGGCTTGGGCGCTCACCGTTGCGCCCCGCCCTATGCGCAACGGGTCGCCGCGCAGAATGCCGTCTTCTATCAGCGACACCGCTTCCTTCATTCTCGGACCCAGACTCTTGAGCGCTTCATCCCGGTCGGAACGGTTGAACTCCAGGGTGTCCACGCTCCCGCCGAAGTCCAGTATCAACACGCGCATGGGCGGAGGAGGTCCCAGGCTCCGGGCGACTCTACCCTGGCGGTGGTCGAAGACAGCCACATCGGGAAACATCACGCCGTCGCTGGGCTCCACTCCCAGCGCGATTTCGGCGATTTGCTTCGGGGAAAGCTCCCGCCCCATTGCCGCCGCCGTGGCGACGATGGCTGCTGACACATCAGCGGTGCTGCTGGCCATGCCCTTGCCGCGCGGGAGACAGGAATCCAGCGAAAGCTGTGCATCCATGCCCTCGGCGCCCAGATAGTCCAGTGTTGCCCGCACCGCGCAGCGGGCCTTCGGTATGCCGGGGGGAGCCATGATTCGGCCATTGCCGCGAGAAAGCTCCACCGTGACTGTGCTGTACATATCAATGGGGCAGGTCACCATACACAAGACGCCGTCGAGCATCCCCTGGGCCAGCTCGCCACAGGTTCCCGGCGCCGATGCCGAGCCGCGTCGCATCGTCCTGGCTGCGGGCATCAGTCGAGGCGCAGGTCGCTGCTGGTGTAGGGGAGCGCGCCGAGGGACTTCATTTCCACCGCCAGCCCGGCGACCATGAAATACACCTTGTCGGACTGGGCGGCCACCGCCTGGTTCACCCGGCCCAGAGCGTCCCGGTACACGGCTCCCAAGCGGGTCGAAGGCACGACGCTCAAGCCTACCTCGTTGCTGACCACTATCCAGGTTGCCGCCGACTGCTCGTAGACTTCCATCAGCCTGTGGGCCGCCGACAAGATTTCCTGCTCCGCGTTTGGCTTGTCCTCCATGCCCAGTAGAAGGTTGCTGACCCACAGCGTCAGGCAGTCCAGCAGGCAGATGTCGTAGCCGTCCAGGGCGGGCGGAAGGACATCGGGCAGCTTGAGAGGCTCTTCCAGCGTGTCCCATTCAGGCGGACGCTGTTGACGATGGTTGGCGATGCGGCGTTCCATGTCGGCGTCCAGGGCCTCGGCGGTGGCGGCGTACAGCACCCGCCCGCCCGTCTGAGTCTGCCGGAGGGCGGCCAGCCGCTCGGCGAAGGCGCTCTTGCCGGAACGGGCCCCGCCCAGCACGAATATCAGCTCTTTAGGCAAGAGATACGCCCTCACCCTAACCCTCTCCCGGGGGGAGAGGGGAGTCACCAGAGAGAACCTGCTTCAGGGCATCGGCCAGCTTGCGGTTGTCGTCCATGGTTCGGATTCCGACCCGGATGTACTCCGGCAGGCCGAAGGAGGCGCAGTCGCGGACGCAGACCTTGTGCTGCGTCAATAGTTGCCGCCGCAGTTCGGCGGCGCGGCCCACCTTAAGTAGCAGGAAGTTGGCGGCGGATGGACCGCATTCCATGCCGAGAGAGCGGGCCAAATCCAGCAGATACTCTTTGCCTTCTCGCACTTCCTCGCGGCCTTTCTCGACCTGCGCAGGCTCAGCCAGGGCAGCGATTCCGGCGGCCTGCGCCGGGGAGTTGACGCTCCAACTGTACTGCAAGCTCCGCACCCGCCCGACGATTTCTTCCGAGGCCAGCATATAGCCGAGCCTCAGGCCGGTCAGAGCGTAGTCCTTGGTCATCGAGCGCAGCAGCGCAACATTGCCCAGCGACAGGAGCGGCGTCGAGTCCCACGGCTCTTCGACGAAGGAGACATAGGCTTCGTCCAGGGCCAGTATGCCGATACCCTGCATGGCGCGGGCGATGCCTGCCACCTCGTCATGCCCCAGGTAGACCCCGGTGGGGTTGTTGGGGTTGCAGAGGAAGACCATCGACGGGCGAAGGACGGCAATGCTTTCCAGGGCGCCCGGCAAGTCCCAGTGAAACGGCCGCTCGGCGATTTCAAGGCTTGGGGGCAACACCGTAACCGGCGCTATACCCTGGATACGACAGGCCGCCGCATACTCTCCGAAGGTGGGCGCGAAGATCAGGGCGGTGTCCTCCGGACCAAGAAATGCGCGGGCCAGCAGGTGAATCAGCTCGGTGGAGCCGTTGCCAGGCAGGATGCGCTGCGGCTCCATACCCAACGCTCCGCCAATGGCCTCTCGCAGCTTCAGGCAGTCAGGGTCGGGGTAGGCGCCCAAATACACGCTTTGCGCCGCTTCCAGCACCTTCGGAGAGGGGCCGAGGGGGTTGATGCTGGCGCTGAAATCTGTGACCTCCTCCGGGCGCAGGCCGAGGGACTCCAGTTCGGCGACGTTGAGTCCTCCGTGTACCGGTCTGCTGTGCGCCAAAGTTACCTCCCCCTCAGGGGGAGGGTTAGGGTGGGAGTGTAGCCCGCCTGCGGTGTCTGTCATATATCACCCTGCCGCCAGCCCGCGCAGGGCCAGCAAGCCAACCGCTACCGGAATGCCGAAGGCAGCGACGCCATAGGCCACGCGGATGGAAGCGCCGATGTGCGCAGGGCCGGGTTCGCGCAGTCCGTCACCTATACGATAGTGCCCCGCTTTTTCCAATGCCACGCCCAGCAGCCCTGACATCGCTCCGATGGTCCAGCCCGCGTTGGGACTGGCAGTCAGGCGGCGCCCCATGAAGGCCCAGCGCCACCCCTGTCCCGTGGGCAGGCGGCACAGCGCTCCCGCCGCCAGCATCAGGACTGCGCTGATACGCGCCGGAATCAGGTTCATCACATCGTCCAGCTTTGCCGACGCCTTGCCCAGATATTCGTACCTTCCCCGGTAGCCGATCATGCTGTCCAGCGTGTTCACGGCGCGGAAGGCGAAGGCGCCGGGCAGTCCCAGCAGGGCGAAGGCCAGCCAGGGGCCGATATAGCTGTCGGTGGTGTTCTCGGCCACCGACTCTATGGCCGCCGCCGATGTGAGGGATTGGTTGAGAGAAGCAGCGTCGCGGCTGACCAGGCTTCTCAGTTCGTATCTGGCCTCGCCCATGCTTCCTTCGTCCATGGCATTCTGAACGGTCTTCGCCGCCTGTGCCAGCCCCTTGACCGCAAAGGTGGTGTTGAGCAACGCAGCTACACCCAGCAGATATGGTATCGGTCCCAGCTCCCGCAGTCCGTTGGCGGCCAGCCACGCCAGCCCTCCTGCCAGCACGGGTACGAAAGCGGCCATGAACCCGCCCCATGCCAACGCCAACGCCTTCGATTCCGCCGATGGCCCGATTCGCTCCAGCAGCGATACCAGCTTGCCCATCCACACCACGGGATGAACGGTGCTAGGCAGTTCCCGGAGCGCGAGGTCCAGCGCCAGCGCGATCAATAACGCGCCTGCGTCAAGATACCACTCTCCGGGCCACACTTGCCATTCCATAGAGCAGCCTTCTCACCACCAGGACATCCGGTGAATTGGCTCCAGGGAAGTATCCGAAACTGCGAATGCCAGGATCGCCGCCAGCGCCAACACCGCCGTCTCCGCCACCTCGTTGACCGCCCCGTACACGTCGCCGGTGACTCCGCCCAGCAGTTTCGACGCCCACGCGCCCAGCCCCAGCGCGACGGCGGTGGCTGCGGCCAGCAACGCCAGGCCGGCCGGGCCGGTCAGAGCAACGGCGACAACAAGGGCCGCCAATAGCCCGGCCAGCAACTGCCATCGCCCGCCCTGCGGCTGGAAGGGAACGCCAATACCATCGCGTCTGGCGTAGGGGAACACTTCCAGCACCAGCAGCATCGCCCAGCGGGAGAGGCACGGGAACACCAGCAGCGCCCACATCCGGCCCGACGGCGGCAACGCCATGATAGCAGCAACCTTGATGAGCAGCAGGCTGACCACGCCCGTGACAGCAAAGGCCCCCACGTGGGAGTCGCGCAGAATTTCCAGTCGCCGCTCCCGGTTGAAGCCGCCCAGCAGGGCGTCGCAACAGTCCATGAACCCGTCCAGGTGCAGGGCGCGGGTCAGCGCCACCAGCAGTACCGCCAGGATAGCCGCCGCCAGCAACGGGGGGAAGGGACGGTAAACGTCGGTGAACAGCGGGTAGCCCCAGTGCAGCAGCAGGTCTGTGGCGGCCAGTATCACCCCCAGCAGTAGGCCGACTATCGGGAACCAGCCGCGCGCCGTGCCCAGCCCCACCCCTCCTCCACTCCCCCCCTCAGGGGGGGAGTTTGAGGGGGGGCCTACCGGCAGAATTGTGAGAAAGCCAAGAGCCGAGCGCAGGCCGTTCAATGGAACGCCCCCACCCTAACCCTCTCCCGGAGGGAGAGGGGATTCTGGGTTGTCGTCAGGCTCCCGGTCGGACACGCCCGCCTCGGCGAAGGTCGCCATCTCGGACAGAGTAGCGACGGCGACTTCCACTATGGGCATTGCCAGCGCCGCGCCGGTGCCTTCACCCAGACGCATACCGAGATCCAGCAGCGGCGTCAGCCCCAAACCTTCCAGCGCGGCCCGGTGTCCCCGTTCCGCAGAGACGTGGGACGGGAGCATATAGTCGCTAGCGGCGGGGCAT
Source organism: Dehalococcoidia bacterium (assembly GCA_965204805.1). Taxonomy (GTDB): domain Bacteria; phylum Chloroflexota; class Dehalococcoidia; order Lucifugimonadales; family UBA3495; genus VXOI01. Next base: position 3,821,116 of record OZ242013.1, on the reverse strand, counting down.
ACGGCGTTGGCGACCAGAGCCGCCGCGCCGGATATAAAGCCGTCCACTATCACCGGCTTGCGCATCATCGCCGCGCCCAGGATTACCCCGGCCAGCACGCCAATCTCGAACCCCCCGACCTTCGATAACAGATTCACCCCGTCGTTGGGGTCTGGGGTGTTTACCTCCAGCGCGGTACGCACCACGCCAATCTTGTGCTGCATTTCTTCCGGCGTGCGCCCGGTTCCCTCGCCTGTGGTCTCCTCCGGCGGGCGGCCTGTCACTGCTGCGGTGATGGCGCTGGAGGCCGTGGTGTTCCCGATGCCCATATCCCCGGTCGCCAGCAGGTCAACGCCGGACTCGATGACCTCGACGGCCAGGTTGATTCCCGCCTCCATGCACTGAACGGCCTGCTCCCGCGACATGGCCGGCCCCTGGCTGATGTCCGCCGTGCCGCGGCCTATCTTCAGCGAGCGGAGTTCTGGGTTGTCGGGCAGGTCGGCGGCCACTCCGGCGTCCACGATGACCTGCCGGATTCCCAAATGGCGGGACATGACGCTGATGGCCGCGCCGCCAGCGAGGAAGTTCAGCACCATCTGCGCCGTGACTTCCTGCGGGTAGCCGGTGACTCCCTGGGCTACGACACCGTGGTCTCCGGCGGCGACGATGACGGCCTTGCCGCCGATGGATGGGCGTTCAGTGCCAAGTATGCCTGCCAGTCGGATGGACACCTCTTCCAGCCGCCCCAGGCTGCCCGGCGGCTTGGTCAGGTTCTGTTGCCTGGCTTCGGCGCGAGCCATCGCATCGGCATCGGCCGGGCGTATCCGGTCGATGGCTTGGGCTAAGGTGATAGAGTTGGCAGTCATAGCGTTTACTCCCTCTGGCATTTTCACCCCCACCCTAACCCTCCCCCTCGAGGGGGAGGGGATATGAAGCTGACCTTCTCCCTCCATGGGGAGGGATGCGAGGTCACAAAGCCGGCCCGATGAGCCATACCTGCGGGCTGCCGGTAGCCGGGTCGATCTGCACAGCTGTCTCCACGCCGAACACGTTCCGCAGGTTGACGGGGGTCAGCACATCGGCGGGGCTGCCCTCCGCCGCGATGATTCCCTCTGAGAGCAGTGTCAGCCGGTCGCAGTAGCGACCCGCCAGGGATACGTCGTGCAGCGCGACGACCACCGCCACGTTGCGGTTCACCGCCTCGGCCCGCAGCGTCTCCATCATTGAGAGCCGGTGGCGCAGGTCGAGACTGGCCGACGGCTCGTCCAGCAGGATGATTCCGGCCTGTTGCGCGAGGGCCCGGGCGAGAATCACCCGCTGCCGCTCGCCGCCCGAGAGCCGGTCCAGTTGGCGGCTCTCGAACTGCGCCGTGTCCGTGCGGGTCATGGCTTCCCGCGCAATCCGGCGGTCTTGACGGCCCTCCAGCTCGAACCGGCCCAAGTGGGCGTAGCGTCCCATCAGCACCGTTTCCAGCGCGGTGAACGGGTGCATGGCGTCGTGTTGCGGCATGAAGGCGATATGCCGCGCCCGTTCTCCGGCGTTCAGGCTTTTCAGCGGCGTGTCCGCCAGATGCACCGCCCCGGAGTCCGGGCGCAAAAGCCCGGCCAGCGCCCGCAGCAGCGTGCTCTTGCCTGCTCCGTTGGGGCCGATGAGCCCGGCGACTTCGCCGGGCCGGGCCTCAAAGGACACGCCCAGTAGCACCGGGTTTCCGCCCAGCGTTACGAACAGCTTTTCGGCTGAGATGGCAGCACTGCTTACGCTGACGGCCATCGCTTTACTCCCCGGTGTACGGCTCGAAGTCGGTGAACTCTATGTCGGCGAAGCGGTCTGGGAACAGTATTCCGGCGGTTCGCTCCACACCCCGCACTGTCCAATGGGAAAGCACGATGTAGTTTGGCGGGTGGACTATGTGAATCTGCCCGTTGACCACCGCCGGAACCGTTGCCAGCACCGGGTCGTTCATCAGGTCGTCGCGCAGCTTGGCTGCGCCATCGCCGTCCTGGGGTATCAGGATGAAATCCGGGTTCATTGCCAGGATGGACTCCACGCTGATTTTCTGGAACCCGTCTATGCCGTCGCGGGCGGCGGCGTTGACGCCCCCGGCGGCTTCGATGATGTCGCTGCCCGTGGTTCCGCCGCCGGATATGCTGATGGAGTCGCTCCAGCGGGTAATGGAAATCACCGATGGACGGGAAGCGTCGCCCGGGGGCGGCACCCGGCCGGCAACCGCATCCAGCCGCTGGCGGATTTCCGCCGTCAACTCCAGCGCCCGCTCCTCGGCCCCCAGCATATATCCCATCAGCAGAATCTGGGAAATGTGGCCCTCCGCCGCATCCTCCAAATCGGGGCGGGCTACCGGAACCCCGGCCTCTTTCACCAGCGCCACGATGTCCGCTTTGGTGGACCTGGAAACGATGAATATGTCGGGGTTTTGCGCCAGCACGTTCTCCGCGCCCTTTTCGTAGACCGGGAACTGGTCCGCCAGCTCGGCCACGTTGGAATAGGACGGGTTGCCGGTAAACTTGCCCAAGGCGGCGATTCTTTCGGGCGGCGCCAGCGCCAGCACCATCTCGTCGTGGCCGAGAGAGTAGGTCAGGATGCGCTGGGGCGGACCTTCCAGCGTAATCTTGCCCTCGGACGTTTCCACCTCCCGCGGCCAGCCGAGGTTGGAGGGGTCGACGATGCCGGGAACCGCCGGATACGATGGGGCCTCCGTAGGCTGTGGCGTGGCCGTGGGCGCCGGGGTGTTGGTAGGCTGCGGCGCGGCGGTTGGGGCAGCCGTAGGCGCAGGCCGGGCTGTCGCCGTCGGTTCGGGTGTATTGGTGGGCTGCGGTGTGGCGGCCGTGGGCGCGGGCGGATTCGTGGGTTGCGGCGTGGCCGTAGGTTCCGGCGCCACTGTTGGCGCAGTGATTGCGGTAAGCGCAGGCGGCTCCGTGGGTTGCGCCGCGCTCCCGCAGGCTACCAGCGCGAAGGCCGCCAGAGCCATAACGGCTACTATTACGGTCAGGTATCTGAGGTTTGGTAACTGGGTCATGTCTCGTCCTTCAGTTATATCAGACTACATCCCTTCCATGGAGCCGGATTACAACCCTGGTTACAGCATCGAAGCCCGCGCCTTGTTACGGGCCAGAAGCATCAGGAAGAAGGGCGCGCCCACCAGGGCGGTGATGATTCCCACGCTCACCTCGGCGGGGGAGATGACCAGCCGGGCCAGGGTGTCGGCGGCCAGCATGAACACCCCGCCGCCCAGGGCGCTGAGAGGCACCAGCACGCGATGGTCGGCCCCGGTCACCAGCCGTAAGGCGTGGGGCACGATGAGGCCAACGAAGGCTATGGTGCCGGAGAACGCCACCGCCGTTCCGGTAATCAGGGACGCCGCTAGTAGCAACGAGTTCCTGGTCAGACCTACGCGCACCCCCAGCGAGCGGGCCTCGTCGTCGCTGACCATCAGCAGGTTCAGGTCGCGGGCCATGAAAACGGCCACGGCCACGCCGAACAGCACGAAAGGCAGCGACAGGCGCACGTCGCTCCACCGCGAAGCATCCAGTCCCCCGGCCAGCCAGAAGAGCATATCCCGCTGCGCCTCCAGGTTCTCGGTGAACAGGATGATGGCGGAGATGATGGCCGCGATAAAGGCGCTCACCGCCACGCCTGACAGCAGCAGCGCCGACATGGAGAAACGACCGCCGACGGACGCCACGGCAAACACCAGAACCAGGGCGCCAGTGGCCCCGGCGAAGGACATTGCCGGCAGCGCCAGGGCAAAGGCAGCCTGCGCTCCGGTGGCGATGGCAATGACCGCGCCCAGCGCGCCGCCCGTGGACACGCCAATGATGCCCGGGTCGGCCATGGGGTTGCGAAACAGGCCCTGCATCACCGCCCCGGCAACACCCAAGGCCGCGCCAACGATCAACGCAAGGGAGATACGGGGCAGGCGAATGGACGCGATTATGGCCTGCTCGGTGTCCGGGGCAGCGGACTGTCCTAGGCCAATCTGTTCCAGCAGGATGTCGGCGGTGTGGGAGAAGGGGATGGTGTACGGGCCGAGGGCGGTGGCGGTGATGACCAAGACGATCCCCACCGCAAACAGCGGTATGGCTCCACCGGCCAGTCTCAGCAGCACAGGGGAACCGCTCAACGCCGGGTTTCGCCGGAGCCAGCCCAGGTAAAGCCGCACTAACAGCCTGTCAGGAGATGGCCTTTCCTTGCTGGAACGCAGGTTCGGCGCCCCGGATTTTGCTGTATGCAACAGAAAATCCCTGCCGCCTTCGCAACAGCAGGGACTGCATCGCCTGACCTGCTCCCATCTTGGGGCATGGCCGGACCTGAGCACTCCCTGGACGAAGAGCGACCGCTCAGCTCAGTCCGGCAGGTCTCCTGGCTCCCGGCTCATCGCCTCTCCCGCGCCTTCCCATCCGTCAGGACAGTGGCCTCAGCGGGCGGCTAACCGGTTACAGTGGCGCCTCCGCAGCGGATTTTCACCGCTTTCCCTGTTCACGTCCGCTTACCGGACGCGCCGGGCTGGTTGGCCCTTAGTATGCGCCGATACTAGCAACGCATTCCGGGGTTGTCAACCGCGCACTCGACCTCAGCAGGATGATTGCAAAGCAACTGTCTTTGATGTCAATGGCTGGTTGCGTTGGGGTTCCAGCGGTGGCCGCTTTTCACCATGCTGTTGAGGATGGTCAGCAGTTTGCGCATGGAGGCGGTGAGAGCTAGTTTCTTGGTCTTGCCCGCCGCCAGCAGTCGCTGGTAGAAGCTGCGGATCACCGGATTGTACTGGCTGGCCACCAGTGCTCCCATGTAGAGAACGGTCCGCACTCTGCCGCGGCCTCCGGAGACGGCCCTCCTGCCCCGCATGGTCCCGCTGTCCCGGTTCATGGGGGCCACTCCCACCAAGGCCGCTATCTGCCTGCGCCCCAGCGTGCCCAGCTCCGGCAGATCAGCCAGCAGCGACACCGAGAGTTGCGGCCCCACTCCGGGAACGGAGCGCAGCAGGTCGTCCTGCTCCCGCCACACAGGGCTGCGGCGCAGCATATCCCGAAGCTCCCGGTCCAGGTCTTTCAGTTCCTGCTCCAGCCACTCTATATGGGCTTGGATACGGGGGCGGACGGCCTGGCCCGCCCGGCCCAGCCGGTTCTTCTCCGCCACCAGCATTTCCACCATCTGAGTGCGTCTGGCGTTCAGAGAGCGGAGTTCCTGGGTCTCGGAGTCCGGCAGGGGGCGAATGGCAGGACGGACCGCCTCGGCGAAGTGGGCAATGACCTGGGCGTCCAGCACATCGGTCTTGGCCAAGCGGCCAGTGGCCTTGGCGAAATCGCGAACTTGGCGGGGGTTGACCACCACCGCCGGCAGGGAGGCCGCTGCCAGGGCACCGGCCAAGGGCAGTTCCAAGCCGCCGGTGGACTCAAGAACCACTGCCGACGGTTCCAAGGACTGCAACTCCGATACTAGGCTGCCTATGCCAGCCGCATCGTAGGCCACGGTCCTGACCGTGCCCGAGGGCCTGAGCGCCAGATCCAGCCGGTCCTTGGCCACATCAATGCCAGCATAGATGGATTCCTGTGTCATACTGCCTCCGTGTCAAGGTTTGGCCCGTACTTGCAAGATGCGGGCTCCGCGGCCCAGGCAACTGTTCGGGCTCTGCGGGGAAAAGCGCGGCGACCAAGCTTTGCAGCGGCCTAGCAAGACCAAGTCCGTACCGGTCTGCCGCGCTCACATTCGCTCCCCAAAGGTCATGCCCCGTCCAAGGATTAAGATACAAGTCGCGTCAACACCCAATCCGTTAGTCCTGAGCTTGTCGAATAGTCCTGAGCTTGTCGAAGGACGGGCCAGCCAGAATCCGTTAATGGTTCGACAAGCTCACCACCAACGGATTCTGAAAGACTTAGAAACTATCTCAAAACAGGAGAGGTCGAAGGGGAGAGGGAAAATCCGGTTGGGTTAGGATGAAGGAAAATTTGGTGAGGCGGTGGATGATGAGGGGAAAGAGGGAGACTTTGGCAACGATTTGGGAGGTTCCAGACGATTTGTGGGAGCAGATTCACCCGGTGATTCTGGAGATGGACCCTCCCAAGGCTACGGGACGGAAGCGGGTTGATCCGAGGCGAATCCTGGACGGCATCATATTCCGCATGCGCACCGGCTGCCACTGGAACCGCCTGCCCCGGGAACTGGGGGACGACAGCACCATTCACCGCACTTTCCAGCGCTGGGTGGAATTGGGCGTGCTGGAGCGCATCTGGGCGGAGTTGGTCGCGGAGTGCGAGGAACTGGGTGGTGTGGACTGGGAGTGGCAGGCCGCAGATTGCGCCATGGGCAAGGCCCGTTTGGGGGGGATTCAATAGGCCGCAATCCCACGGACCGGGGCAAGGCGGGCAGCAAGCGGAGTATCCTGGTCGACCGGGATGGAGGGCCATTGAGCCTGGTGGTGGCCGGAGCCAATGTTCACGACACCAAGCTGCTGGACATGACCTTGGATGGCATAGTGGTGGAGCGTCCTGGAACCGGGACCCAGCATCTGTGCCTGGACAAGGGATACGACAACCCAACAGGCCACGAGGCAGTGGCGGCGCACGGGTACCGGGGCCACATTCGGCGGATAGGAGAGGAGAAGCTGGACGCCACAGGAGTGAAACGCCATCCGGCCCGCCGGTGGGTGGTGGAACGCACCCTGGCCTGGCTATCCAAGTGCCGGGCGATTCTGGTCCGGTACGACAAGAAGGCATCCAACTACATTGGCCTGATCCAACTGGCCTGCGCCCTAATCTGGTATCGCCGGCAATGGCAACTCAGGGTTTTGAGATAGTTTCTTAGCAATCGTCCTGCGACGACAGACTGTGCCTTGATTCCGGTTGACAGCCCTGACGTGCGCAACCTATACTGCTCGCTGTTACGCCCCTTGCGGTGTCTCATTAACAATCGAAACGGCCCGCCCGGTGCGCCGTTACCGGCATTGCGCAGGGGAAGGCGGTGTGAGTCCGCCACGGTTGCGCCACTGTGAACGGGAGTTGCCATCGGCAACTTATCCAAGTCAGGAACCCTGCCCGGGTGGGGGTGCTCTGCTTCTGCGCTCAACAGAAAGGCCCCTTGGCGTTTTATGCGTCGATCCCGGAACCCCACAGTCCCCGGCAGCAGTAGAGCCGGGGATTTTTGTATTCATACCTCCGGGCTTGGATCCCGGCTGTCAGAGGTTGACTCTCATTTCTGATTCCGGCAACAGTAGCAGTTCAATAACCGTGGTGGCCGTCGGCCCCGGCGATTCCGGTATGCTCACGCTGCAAGGGCGTGAAGCATTGCTGAACGCCGACCTGGTTCTGGGCTTCACCACTGTGCTGAACGTGGTGCGTCCCTGGCTGGAAAACGCCGAAGTGCGCCCCATGGCCTACCGCGACCAAGAAGAAGTCCTGGAATACGCGGAGGGGCAGGTCAGGCAGGGCAAACGCTGCGTAGTCTGCTGCTGGGGCGACCTGAACGTGTCGGCCCGTGAGCTTCTGGCCCGTGTCCGCCGTCGCGCCGATAGCGTCAAACTGGTGCCCGGTATCAGTTCGGTGCAGGTGGCCATGGCCCGTACCGGCATATCGCTGGAGGACGCGGTGTTCATCACCCTGCACAAGCGGGCGGACACCGGCGGCGACCTCGACGAACTGGTCCACTACATCAACGAGGGGCGCAGGCACGTCATCATGCTGCCCCGGCCCTTCGACCTGATGCCCGCCGGAATAGCCGCGGGCCTGCTGGACGCCGGGGTGCGCGACGACTTGCCGGTGCGGGTCTACCAGCGGCTCACCCTCGACGACGAAAAACGCTGGCAAGGAACTCTGCGGGAATGCAGCGCAATTGAAGAGGAGTTCAGCGACCTGTCCATCATGGTCTTTCTCAGCGGCGACACCCCCGTACAATTCCCTCTCCCTCCGGGGGAGGGTTAGGGTGGGGGCGTCCCCCGCGAGGGCGATATGCAGCAGAAGTCCATCCTGTTCATAACCACAGCCGATACCGACATCCTGACGGCTGACCGCGCTCTGTCGGCGTTGCCCAGCGGCTTCCGACAGGTGGCTGCCGTCAATCCGTCCAACCGCACTCACCCTGACCCTCTCCCAGAGGGAGAGGGAACTAAGGGCGAGGGCCAGCCGGACGCTGAGATTATGGCGCTGGTGTCCAACGCTGGTGTCGTGGTGCTGCGGCTGCTGGGCGGCAAGCGCGCCATGCCCGACACTTTCGATGCGCTGGTGCGCCACTGCCGTAGCGAAGGCATACCCCTCATCGCCTGCCCCGGCCACCAGGAATGGGACGAGGACCTGGTAACCGCCTGCACCGTCCCGGCGGTCGAGGTGGATACCGTCTTCTCCTACCTGATGCAGGGAGGCGTCCAGAACTTCCAAAACCTCTTCCTGTTCCTCAGCGACACCTACTTCGGCACCGGCCACGGCCACGAGGCCCCGGCCCCGCTGCCGTGGGAGGGCATCTATCACCCCGATGTCGCTGACGGCATTGACGTGGACGCCTTTATAGCCGAGAAGTTCCAGCCTGAACGGCCCAGCATCGGCATTCTCTTCTACCGCGCCCACTGGATGAGCGGGAACCTGCTGCCCATAGACGCCCTTATCCGCAGCCTGGAGGACAAGGGCGCCAACGTCTTGCCCGTCTACGCCTTCAGCCTGAAGCACAGCCCCGAGGGCGACGGCGTCGCCAACCGCGCCTTCACCGAGTACCTGGCCGGGCCAGACGGACAGCCGAGGGTGCAGTGCATCGTCAACACCATGGGAATGTCCATGGGCGAGTTGAGCAACGAGGGCCCGGCCATCGCCACCGGCTGGTCGGTGGACTATCTCGACAACCTGAATGTGCCCATGGTGCAGGCGATAGTAAGCACCAGCACCGAGGAAGACTGGCTGGATAGCGACTTGGGGCTCGGCCCCATTGACACCGCCATGAGCGTGGCCCTGCCGGAGTTCGACGGCCGGCTCATCTCGGTGCCCATCTCCTTCAAGGAAGAGGTGTCTGCTGGCCCTGAGCCTGTCGAAGGGCGGGTAGCTGGCGGCCTCACCGGACGGCTGCAGCGGTACGTGCCGCGAGAGGACCGGGTGGAGCTGGTGGCCCGGCTGGCTATCAAGCAGGCCAGACTGGGGATGAAGCCGAACTCGGAGAAGAAAATCGCCGTCATCCTCAGCAACTACCCGACCAAGGACGCCCGCATCGGCAACGCCGTGGGGCTGGATACCCCGAACTCGGCGGTGCTGGTCCTCAACGCCCTGAAGGACGCGGGCTACAAGGTCGCCGACATTCCCGAAACGGGCGACGAGCTGGTGCATCGCATCATCGAGCGATGCAGTAACGACCGCGACTCGCTGACGGAAGAGCAGCTTCGGCTGGCCGCCGGGCACGTCACTGTCCGCCAGTATGCCGACTGGTTCGCCACCTTCCCCGACGACGTGGCCGAAGAACTTTCCCGCGATTGGGGCGAGCCGCCGGGACAGGTCTACCGCACCAACGGCAGCCTTGCCATCGCGGGTATTGACCTGGGCAACGTGTTCGTGGGCCTGCAACCGCCGCGCGGGTTCGGCGAGAACCCCATCGCCATCTATCACAGCCCGGACATGGCCCCCACGCACCACTACATCGCCTACTACCGATGGATGCGCGATGTCTTCGGCGCCGACGCCATCCTGCACCTGGGCAAGCACGGCACGCTGGAGTGGCTGCCAGGCAAGGGCATCGGGCTGTCGCCGTCCTGCTACCCCGAGGTGGCGCTGGACGACGTTCCGCTGTTCTACCCCTTCATCATCAACGACCCCGGCGAGGGATCGCAGGCCAAGCGCCGCGCCCATGCCACCATCGTTGACCACCTGATACCGGCAATGACCACCGCCGACAGCTACGGGGACATCGCCCGCATCGAGCAGTTGATGGATGAGCATTACCAGTGCCAGACCCTCGACCCGTCCAAGCTGCCCCTGCTGGAAACCCAGATATGGGAGATGGTGCAGCAGGCCGAACTGCACCGCGACCTGGACATCGAGTCCCGGCCCGAGGACTTCGGCGAGTTCATCCTGGAAATAGACGGCTACCTCTGTGAACTGAAGGACGCCCAGATCAAAGACGGCCTGCACATCCTCGGCGACGTTCCCCAGGGCGAGCAGCTCGTCGGCCTGCTCTGCGCCCTGACGCGGCTGGACATCAGCGGCATCCCCAGCCTGCGCCGCTCCGTAGCCGAGGCGCTGGGCCTGAACTATGCGGAACTGATTGATGACTTGGGAGCGCCCTTGTCTGAATCAGGATTTTCAGGATTCAAGGATTTTCAGGATAGGATTAGCTCATCCTGTGAATCTTCTAATCCTGAAGTTCCTGATTCAGACATCATCCGCACCAACGGCGACGTGCTGGAGCGCATCGAACTGCTCTGCCGTCAGCTATACCGCGAATTGCTGGATCGCGGCTTCAACCCCACTGACGCCGCGCCCGTGGTCGGCAGCGTGCTGGGCGCTCTCGACAGGCAGACTCAATCGGTGCTGGAATACGTCGCCGAGACCGTCTACCCGGCCCTAATGCGGACGCCCGACGAAATCGGCAACCTGTTGCGGGGCATGGAGGGCAAGTACGTTCCGCCCGGCCCCAGCGGTGCGCCCACCCGCGGCATGGCCAACATTCTGCCCACCGGACGCAACTTCTACTCCGTTGACCCCAAGACCATCCCGTCCCCGGCGGCATGGGAGACCGGCAAGCAGTTGGCTCAGTCCCTCCTCGACAAGTACCAGGAAGAAGAGGGCGCATACCCCGAAATGGTCGGTCTGGTGGTCTGGGGCACCTCGGCCATGCGCACCCACGGCGACGACATCGCGCAGATTCTGCACCTGCTGGGCGTCCGCCCCAAGTGGCAGGCCGAGAGCCGCCGCGTGCTGGGAATCGAGGCCATCCCCCTCTCCGAGCTGGGCCGCCCGCGCATAGACGTAACCGTCCGTATCAGCGGCTTCTTCCGCGACGCCTTCCCCAACCTGATAAACCTGCTCGACCAGGCCGTTGAGCTGGCGGCGTCGCTGGACGAACCGCCGGAGAACAACTACATCGTCAAGCACTTGCGGGAGGACTTGGCTAACACCGCAAACCTTCATTCCCGCGAAGGCGGTAGTCCAGGATCAGGAGCAACCGGCTCCGACCGGGCATCCTCCCTCTACCGCATCTTCGGCAGCAAGCCCGGCACCTACGGCGCGGGCATCCTGCCGGTGCTGGACGAGCGTAACTGGGAGACGGTGCAGGACCTGGCCGAGGTCTACACCGCGTGGGGCGGCTACGCCTACACCCAGGAAGCCCACGGCGTCCACGCCCGCGACCAGTTCCGCCAGCGTTTCAGCCAGATTGTTGTCGCCGCCAAGAACCAGGACACCCGCGAGCACGACATCTTCGACAGCGACGACTATATGCAGTACCACGGCGGCATGATTGCCACCGTGCGCGCCCTCACCGGGCGCAGCCCCCGCCAGTTCTTCGGCGACAGCGCCGACCCAACCCGCGCCCGCAACCGCGATTTGCAGGACGAGGCGCGGCGTGTGTTCCGCAGCCGGGTGGTCAACCCCAAGTGGATTGACTCGATGAAGCGTCACGGATACAAGGGCGCTTTCGAGCTGGCCGCCACCGTGGACTATATGTTCGGCTACGACGCCACCGCCCAGGTCATCGAGGACTGGATGTACGAGGACGTCACCGAAAGCTACGTATTCGACCCCGACACCCAGCGGTTCTTCCAGCAGAGCAACCCCTGGGCCTTGAAGGGGGTGGTTGAAAGGCTGCTGGAAGCCATCGAGCGCGGCCTGTGGGAGAACCCGCCCCCGGAAATGCGGGAAAGATTGCAACAGATGTACCTGGACCTCGAAGCAGACCTGGAAGCCCGGCAAGAAGGCGTTACAGATCGTCAATAACCCGCAAAGTCCCCTCTCTCATCCTGAGCTTGTCGAAGGGCGGGGGAGGGTTAGGGTGGGGGCGTTCCCTACCCGAGGAGGCTGACAGTGGAAATAGCTCTGGAACTGATACAGGAACTGACACAGGACGAGTCCATGATGTGGGTCGTGGGCGGCGGCCCGGTGGTCAGCGAGAACCACGCCAAGGGCATCCAACAGCCCCAGAACCACAACGGAAACCTGACGGTGGAGGCCGACAACTGGCACTTCCACATCAAGACGTCCGACGTGGCCGGAATCCAGTTCGTTGAGACCAAGACCCACGGCGAGCGGCTGAGCTACTACGTGCGCTTCTCCGGCCATAGCGAGGAAACGCTGCTCCGCAGCTACTTCCCCAACCCGTTCCTGGACGAAAACTACAAGCCCACGCCGTTGCAAGAGGACCGGCTGAAAGTCTTCACCGATATGCGCGACAGGTACGTAGGAAGAGACGGGATCGTATTCGTGCATTACATCCCGCCATCGGTGCGTTAGTGATGAACAAGAGTGAGCCGCGCTTTCCCTTCACCGCCATCGTCGGCCAGACCACGATGAAGCGGGCGCTCATCCTGAACGCCGTCAACACCCGCATCGGCGGTGTGCTGATTCGCGGCAAGAAGGGCACCGCCAAGTCCACCGCTGTTCGCTCCCTGGCTGCCCTGCTGCCGGAGGTTGCCGTCGTCCGCGGCTGCCCCTACAGTTGCCACCCGGACAATCCCCAGCCGCTCTGCTCTCACGGAAGGGAAACCTCGCCCGTAACCCGCCAGGTTCGCATCGTTGACCTGCCCGTGGGCGCAACCGAAGACCGGCTGGTGGGATCTCTCGACATCGAGTCAGCCATCCGCACCGGCAGCCGCAGCTTCGAGCCTGGCCTCATCGCCGCCACCCACCGGGGCATCCTCTACGTGGACGAGGTCAACCTGCTCAACGACCACCTCGTTGACGTGCTGCTGGACGCCGCCGCCATGGGCCGCAACTACGTGGAGCGCGAGGGCATCTCCGTCAGCCATGCCGCCGAGTTCATCCTCGTCGGCACCATGAACCCGGAGGAAGGCGACCTGCGCCCCCAGCTTCTCGACCGCTTCGGCCTCGCCGTCGAGGTTGACAGCGCCTTTACTCCCGAAGAACGCCGCGAGGTCGTAAAACGCCGCATCGCCTACGAGTCCGACCCCTTCGGCTTCATGGACGCCTGGCAGGAGTCCGAGGCCGACGAGCGGGAGCGCATCCTCCGCAGCCAGCAGCTATTGGGCCGCGTCGCCGTATCCGATGACATACTGGAACTCATCACCGGCATCTGCGCCGAGTACCAGGTTGACGGCCTCCGCGCCGACATCGTGATGTACAAGACCGCCAGCACCATCGCCGCCTACGAGGGCCGCGACCACGTGGTCGCCGAGGACGTGCGGGAGGCCGCCGAGATGGCCCTGCTCCACCGCCAGCGCCGCCAGCCCTTCCAGCAGCCCCACCTGGTCACCGAGCAGCTAGACTCGATGATAGACGAGTTCCAGAACCGCCCCCACGACCGCGAGCCGCAGGATCAGGACAACTCCCAGTCCGAAGAGCAGGATGACGGAGACCCTGACCAACCGGAGCAGGAAGAACAACCACCCGAACCGGAAGGCGATTCCGGCCCCCAGGACCAGTACTTCGAGGTGGGCACGCCCTTCTCCGTCCGCTCCCTCCAGGTCAAACCACCCGACCACCGCGCCCGTCCTACCGGCGGACGCCGCGCCCGCACCGTCAGCGGCACGCCGTCCGGCCGCTACGTCGGTGCCGTCGTCCCGCAGGACAAGGCCGCCGACCTCGCCCTCGACGCCACCCTACGCGCTGCTGCGCCCCACCAGGTTGAGCGTCGTTCTAACCCCCACCCTAACCCTCCTCCTGAGGGGGATAGGACTAAGGATGTGCCCGCCTTTCTCATCGAGCATTGGGACGTGCGCGAGAAGGTGCGGGAGACCAAGACCGGCAGCCTCATCCTGTTCGTGGTGGACGCCAGCGGCTCCATGGGCGCGCAGCGCCGCATGGTGGCGGTCAAGGGCGCCATCCTGTCCCTGCTGCTCGACGCCTATCAGCGCCGCGACCGTGTCGGCCTCATAGCCTTCCGCGGCACAACGGCGCAGGTGTTATTGCCTCCTACCTCCAGCGTAGACCTGGCTCATGCCCTGCTCAGCGAGATGCCCACCGGGGGCCGAACTCCCCTGAGCCGGGGCCTGCTGCTGGCGATGGAGGTAATCGAAGCTGAGAAGCAGAAAGACCGAAACGTCCTGCCTCTGCTGGTGGTGCTGTCTGATGGCCGTGCCAACGTGGCGATGGGAAGCTACGCTGGTCCTGAGCGCACCTCCGCCCATCCTGAGCCTGTCGAAGGACGCACCAGCCTCCCCATCAGCGAAGCCCGGGCCATGGCCGCTGCCATCAGGGAGCAGCGCATTTCAGCGGTGGTCGTGGACACCGAGACCGACTTCCTGCGCCTGGGCCTGGCCGAACCCATCGCCGAAGCCATGGGAGCGCCCTGCATCAAGCTGGAGGAACTGCACTCTGACGCGCTGGCCGACACCGTGCGAATGCGGTTGCCAACAACGGACAACCAGCCGCTAACCCCGGACGAAGTGCAGGAACTGCTGCAACGGATAAGGCTGGAGTAGAATGGTCATGGAGGATGGCTGGCCAAAGGCGGCTTTAACCAGAACCTTCGAGTTGGTGGTCGAGTTGTGAGTTCTTGTTGGCTCTAGTCAAGCCTCTGGACAACGACAACTCGGGGTGAAACAGGCTAACGGGACGGCAATTGTACGGTAATGTACAAGCCGTCCCGTAATGTCTCGAAGACGAAGTCACAATTTCGGAATATCTCCTCCAGGGCACTCGCAACGGCTTGGATGGACTCCTCAGACGCCATCTGGGTGTCTTCCAGATGTCCCAAGATGGTGTCGAGATGTTCTTTGAGAAAGCGCTTGGAGGTCTCGGTTTCCTTGATACTCTCAAGGACCCTTGGCCAACTGTCGGTGCCCATGTAAAGGGAGGCGGTATGAGCTAAAAGAGTAATCATATCGTTGACATAGGGAAGTAATTCATCGGCCAGACGCTGGATGTCGGTGCCTCCGGCTAGGTACCGGCCAACTTCCTCGTCTACTACTTGAGGAGCACGGTCCAAGCTGTCCATTAACCCCTGAACCCAGTCTTCGCCTAGAGCTTCCTTCAACTCACGCAAAAACCACGAGTGACCATCTTCTTTCATTGTCAGCGCACGAACTAAGGCGTCCACTTTGCGGTCGACGTCGAACTCGTCGAGAAGCAAGTTAGCCCAACGACCTAACATGCGCCCGGCATTGTTGTTACCTGCGGTGTACTCCGCCTCACCCAACCTCTTGAGGCGGCTAGCTTCGTACATTACGTGGAATAACTCATGAGACACTGTTATCAAGCAGTTGGGGTTATTGAGGTTCCAAGGATTAACTACATCCGCATTGACAACGACTGCGAAGCCCAGGTCGCCTTCGGCAGCACGGATCCAGAGTGTCCTGGCAACAGCATGAGCATTGGCCCGCGCTGCAATATATCCACTTGGGCCCGCGCGTTCCTTGAGAAAGAAATTCACGTCCTCCTGAAAGCTACTTGTGACTCGAACCAGCTTCAGCAAAAAGGGCAATCCCTTCTTTTCTGTGGCAGCGGCCACCGCGTCTGCCAATGTTCTGATGTCCTGTTCAGCAACTGAACGGGACTCAGAGGGAATACCGGGTAGATCAACCGAGTAGATCAGAGTTTGCTTGTCTTCCACTGGCTTACTTTCCAATTGGCCCCTCTCCGATTGAAATCTCGCTTCTACTCCCCTTTTTTGCTTTTCCTCTATTGGCCAGTCGTAAGCTGTCTTTATTGAGCAGATGCGCGGAACGAATGACTGACGGTGAATGATCCACTGGCGATCCCAAACGCGCGCAGGAAACAATGGCTCGCTGTGCGCCTTTACGAGACTTTTCCACTCAGCATGGCTGTCGAAAGGAGTTTGCTCTCTCCCTTTCCGCATCTCCTCCGCCTTGAGAAATCCCAAATAGACTAGGATGATGGGATAGCCAAGATCCATTAACTTCCACGACCAGGCAAACCGGTTGGCCATCTGATAGCGATGCTGATGGGACAACGCCCATTGGAAACCTGTCTGGTTCGCTAACTCGGCGTTAGTTTGCTCGATGCACTCTGCGATTCGTGCGCGGTTGCGATGACTACCTCCGACTCGATCCCTTACCTTCAATTCTTGGGTATGCGCCTTTGCCTCCACTAGGAGCAACCCCTTGTGCCCGTCCACGGTGCACGTGCTTGCGATGTCCTAGTTCGGCGTTTGGGAGTCGTCGCTATGTATCTCTAGCCACCAGTGGCCCAGCGCCTTACGATCCCGCAGTGGCAATAGTCTGTGTGCCTGGTGTAGCTGCGCTTCCTCAACTTGATCAAATCCCTGCGGCATCCAATGGTCTTCTGAGGATACAAGGCCCCACGGGTTGGCCAGCTTGTTTAAGCGAGTCGCGACTTGCTCAGCTGCGCCATGCGTCAGCCAGTGACAGCGGGGTTTGCTTCCCTTCCGTTGATTGCGTCGCAGTTTATCCAAGAAGCTTCCCATATAGGATCACCTACAACCACATGTCACCACAGATTTTAATTGACCGCTGTGGGTAGGTCTGCCTGGGCGCCTCTAAACTGGACGCAATCAAGAACCTCTGTGAGCGAAGTGTTCCCCAGCCAGCCGGTTGGAAATATTCCGCAGGGGGTCGAATTTCAGCCCTTGCGAGAGCAACTCGCCAGACTCGTTTTGATTTTCGATATTGTAGATTTGACGATATCCGTTCGGGAGGAGTTTGACAGTACCATACCCGTCCTTGGAAAGATCTGTAACGATCCAGTGCTTCTCCTCCATGTCGGACGCTAAGAAGAGGATCTCTTCCCACTTCGACGCCTCTGAGTGAGCCATTGCATGCCAAGCGTTTCTCCTATTTATGTAGTAAATGGTCGGTCTATTTGGTAACGGCTGGAAAGGCTTGGCAGTCAAGACAACCTCTTCTCCGAGGTCGAGTGAGCATTGCTTAAGGTAGAGCAGCAACCTTTCTTCCCGTTTGTCGATGGGGAGAGGGTCCGCTTTGAATGCTTGGTCGACAATATCGATGCTGATCAGCGGTTCGCGGTCACCTGACGTTCGGCGGTCTACTGGGATTGTTGTTAGACGAGCCGCTACCCAATCGTCGTAGATTTCATTTACAGTCTGAATGTCGTTCTCCTTGGTTCGGTACGATCCCCCAGCTCGAGGAGACTTTACGAGAACTACGACATGGGCGTCGGGCTCGGATACACCGGCTTCGTATTCTATCCAGATATGACACTTATACAAGGCCATCGTCATCACTCACATTTCGGTCTCGTAAGAGTAGGAATACTGACCTTTGCGCCAGCCTTTATTCATCCTGGACATCGGATGAGGTAGGGGAAATCCTGGTCACCGTTTGAAATTCTGCTCTGGTTGGGCTTGAGACGGTCGTCCAGCACTCAAACGAGAACCATGGAACGATATTCAGCCACTCGCTGACCTGTTGTCCAATACGGGCAGCGTATTCCCGTCAAGTCGCTTCCGAGGCGACCCTACTAGAGAAGATCATGTCGCCCAATTCATTAAGCCGACTATGGTCAGCAAGGTAATGACTGTCGCGGCTAAGTGGAGAGCGACAAACGCGATTGGAATCCATCTCTCAATATAGGTCACAGGGTTATAGGACCTGCCCTTTCCTTCACCCGCTAGCTGCCATTCATACCGAAACAGCGCTGTCGGCGGATGCCTCTCCATTTCGTGAATTACCCTGAACTTCACCGCGTTCAGGTCCCGGTGCGACTTGATGATTTGATGCCAGAGCAGAGAGACCGGAATTCCCAAGACAGGCACCAGCAGTGTCCAGTAAGTCTGCCCGAAGTTGGCTGATTGCAGGCCGTACAGAGCCACCAGAGCGACGTTAAGAGTCAGCAGATAACGGCTCGACGCGACCCGACGGGCGCTGACGTTCTCCGCCGACTGTACGTAGAGCTTGTATTGCTACAGTAAGTCGGCATTGAACGATCCTTTGTAAGTCTCTCCCGTGAATTGGAACAGGCTGTCGTCTGATTCGCCACCCACCAACTATCGTGCTCCCTCTATCATCGCCTCAAGTTCTCCTAAGTCCAACTGTGCATTTCGTCTGTCCTACGGGCCATTGCCGGTCTGGTGCAAGTCTTCCTCCTCCGCCCCTTCAGAAGAAAGTACGGCTTACCTTCTTCACGGGTGATGGAAATTTCAGCCGCCACCCCGGGTGCATCATGGGCATGCTCACCGCAGATCACGATGGTAAGGTCAGCCCTGCGAATCCGCTCGCGAGCTTCCTTTCTCCAGTTCTCATCTATCCGATGCTGCACCGACCAATCCGTGATGCTGAATGGCGATTCGGGATCTCTGGCTCGAGCGACCAGGTTTACTCGAAGGTCGTTGTCGTGATCGTAGTCAAAACTGATGAAACCCCCTTTGGTGGTCATCTTCGAATCATTCCCCCGGTCAGTGCACCAAATACGATGTCGGGGCCGTGGGCCCCGAGTCAAGAAGGGCGGCGGTTTAGTCGTCGGCTTCGGTAAAGATACACATTGATAGATCCTGTTACGTCAGTGCCAGATTAAGCCTCTGTCGACTAGTGGCTCGAAATCGTTCTGGATTACCTTCGACAAGCTCGATTTCATATCTCCGACGATCCAAGACTTCTAAGAAGCCCATAAGGTGTTCGGGAGCGACAACGAGCTTGCCGTCATCATCCTCTATCATGCCCCCCGTTATTTCACAGAGCCGTACAAGAGCGCTCTTGCTGATGGGGCCTTGCGTATTCTGTGCACGTATAGATGCCAGATACCTAGCGGCCATTATGTGGTTAGAAGCGTAGGCTTCAATTGGTTTGAAATCCACAAAGTCGATGTCCTGCCTAATGGCCGATATGTTTTCTGCTACCGACGCCAGAATTTCTTTTTGGAGTCTACCAACAGATTCGAAACTACTCGGCCTCCAAATATGAACGGAGGCGGAGTCAATCAATATGTCAAAATCTCTGTCAAGCACGAACTGTTTCTGCTGAAACAAGTCAAGAATCCCCGCATCCCACGTTAGTGATTTCTTCTTCAAACTCCATCTGTGTTGCACTGCCTACTACACTTTCTTGCATGTCGATCCAGGTGGCATCGACCATCTCCCCTAACGCTCTCTGAGCATTGGCACCCACCGGAACCACGTAGAAAATCTGCTTTCCACCTATGTCTCTCCCGACACCATATTCGGTGTGAGTCACTTCTTCAATGGCAAAGTTCAAGCTCACCACTATGCCACCCTTCGCTCCCATAGGAATGTATCGCTTATGCGATAAGCAATTATTGGTTCGTCCATTCTTAGGCTGGACCGCCGAGTGACCAAGACGAGAGCCTGCGTGCCACTAAAGGGGTTTCCATCGTCGGGGGGTGTATCAAATATGTCCGATAACCCCCAAGGACAAAAGCAATGTTGATGTAGTGGAGGTTCAAATTCCAAAAAATGATCACCACAAAAAGCAATGCCGCGCCGATAGCCAACACATCTCTCAAGGTGGCAATATCCTGGCGGTAAAACGGAAGAAGCATGGCAATTATATATGTCAGAATGTGATGCCCATATCCTTCAACCCTGTCAACGACCAATTGCTGAGTGTCATTGTTTCTCTTGGCAGCTCGAAGGCGCCACCAAAGGAACACCAAAGGGAGAACTATCATCAGAGTGCAAGCTGGAATTAGGTATAAATCGGGAATAGCTGTTGCCCCTTTGATTCCCCATAGGGCGAATAGTGGCCCCATGCTACCAACGACTAATATAAACTTTCCAAGCCCAAATGCTTCACGAGAACCGCGAAAACTTCGGTTAGGCATGAGAATATCCTTACCCTAGCCCTACCCTAATGTCCCCCGACACCAGCTTCGGCAGCAACGCATCCCGCTGGATAGCCAGGGAATGGGATTCTTTGCGGGTTATCTCGATCTCAGCGAAGATAGGGGCCAATAGAGAGCCGAATACTCCCCAGACATCCGCTGGGGGAAACGGAAGCAGGTATGAAGCCAATGCGTCAACCTGGACCCGCTGCCGCCCTGATGTTCCCGTCATGCTCTGGATGGCGTGTTCTCGAAAGCCCTCTTCACGGCCAAGAAGGTACGGATATTCCGCTGGAATGGGGGGAATTGCACGCATGACGATGAACTCGGTTGAACCCCAGCCAACAGCGTCCTTTGGTAGTGACTGGATAAAGGCGGTCTTGCCGTTTTCCAAACAGGGTGTGATCCGCGCGAGGAGAGTATCGCCGTTCCGGAAACGAGCCCCTGATTTGAACCCCCGCCAAAACCGTATAGTCTGGAGACGACCCAGTGTTGGTTAACGCCGCCATCTCAAGGTAGGGAGCTGCTGTACCTTTCTGCATAGGTTCTCTGGGGTTCAGGTCGATCAGTTGGTTAAGAGTTTTCACTCCCCACCCCTCCGGTATCTCCCCCAACTCCGAGTCCACCAGCCGGTCGGGGAACACATCCCACAGCTCCGGCGGCAGGTAGGGGTCGCGGCCCTCCAGCTTGGCGCGGACCGGGGCAAATTCCACGAACCAGTCCTGGAAGATGGCCCGGGCCATTTCCTCCAGGGTCTGGTTCATCCGCCGGTTCAACTCAATTTTGTCGTCCAGGGTGCCGAGGATGTGGGCGATGGCGTACTGTTCGGGAAGGGGAGGCGTGGGAATTTCAAGCGACTCAATCATTCTCTTGGTAAGGGCGTTTCGAGTTCCTCCTGACCCTGCCCAAGACAGCAACAAGGTCTGCATTTCGGGAGATGCTAGATAATATCTCAGATAGCCTGCATCTAAGTTAGCCGAGTCCGGCCTGATGATGGCAACGTGCTGATTAACGCGGGCCGGCAACACATCGGGAGCGACCTGGCACACCCTGGCCACGGAGTCGCCGGTGATGTTAAGAAGGATATCTTCCTCAAAGACTTCCACGTTTTGCAACTCGTCGGCATGGCGCTCCCCAATGAACACCAAGCCCGCATGATGGAAGCCATCGTTGTAAACGTTCTGACTGCGGATCAGCGTGCAAGGACCCTCGTCCAGGTATACGTCCTTACCGCCACGAGGCGTTGCTCCGCTACCTATCTTGGTGCACACTTTACCGAGAGTGACTTCGGACCAGTCCCTGATCATTGTCCTCGTCCTACTGCGTGCCATTGAGCTAATGCTGAGCTACCCCCATGTTTTTCGCAGTATAATCCCGTGCAGGGAAGGTCACAAGGCACTCTTTGGCCACCTCTGATAATGTACTGAGCGCATTTCCCGTGCCAGGGGATGTATCCCCGGACTCCGCCGCGTCTTCCTTCTGACGGCCTGCTTCCTCCACTTCCTGGCATAATCACCCCCGAGTCTCCTGGGATTTAACGAGGAAAGTCCACTCGAAATTTGGAACGCTGACTTTTAATTCTCCCCGGTTTGTAACTGACCCCCTTGTTTCCTCTGGCTAGTCCTTTAAGGGCTTTTCCTATTTCATTCGCTGCATATGCTGCCGCTTGGGGGCCAATTGACTGCTTGACCCGCGCGTAGTCATCAGATGTGCCACACCGGGGACAGACCACCCTCTGGGGTATATCCCCTTCGAGTATCACGTGCGCTGCGACGTTGCAACTGCTGCACTTTATGGGTTCATTTGCCATTTTGCCCTCCCATACGATTAGCCCGAGTCCCTCTCAAACTGCCGCCGCACTTCTCCCGTGCCCACAAATTGAGAGAGAAGCCGATAGTTGCCTGTTTCATAACGGACGCGACCGGCGATGATAGCCGGGTGGACCTGGGATTCCCAAGCCATTTGCAGCACGGCCATTGGCCCCGGATTTTCCAGAATGATGCCGTCGTCCCAGATTTCCGGCGGTATCAGAGCATCCTGCGCCAGTTGGTCAGCTTCCTGTTCGGTGGTGTCGCTCCCCCGGGATTCAACACCGCGCAGGCTATGGTCATCCACGAAGCCAATCTCGCCGCTACAAGCACCGAGATGAAGACCTATGTGGCTCAGTTCGTGCAGCAGAGTGAACCAGAAGTTATCTATACGGTCATAGCGCAGAGTCAGGCCGATGACAGGTCTCCCATCGGGAAGCCGCAGGGCGGCGCCGTCGAGGTGGGTCCTGGGGAGGTGATTCACATATTCCAACCCCACGCCATACTGGGCTAGGAACTCCCTGGCTTGCACCGGTCCGTCCTCCAAAACACTCATCTGCGCAATCTCACGCATAAGTTGGGGGCTGATGGCGTCGGGCTGATATTCGGCGACCGACTCCGTATCGCTTGCCTGAGCCAATACCTGCCAGCACCACGCCCGGAGAGCGTAGTCGTCGGTCTTCGCATTAACTCGCCGGCTATCGTTCTTACGGTACAAGGGAGCAGCGGCAAAAGTTCGCCCGCCGGCCCGCTCCATTAAGCCAGTGACCAACTCCTCCGCTTGGTCTTTCAAGTGTTGAACGGAAGGAATCCAGCCTGCCTTGACCATAGCTCTTAGGGGGAACCTGCCAAACTCAAGGTCCGGGAGCTTGTCCGGCAAGCTGGCCCCCGGTTCCTGTAAGAGAACATCGGCGGGTATTCCCAAGTGTTGATGAAGCGCCCGAGCCATGGACATGGTGATAGCCCGTTTCCCCGAAAGAACCTCCGAGACCTTGGCCCGGCTCCCGATAAAAGGAGCAAGGTCTCGGGGGGTCAGGTTCGCTTGGTCCATTCGGAACTGGATGGCAGAAACGGCGTCGGGGAAGCCGATGGGATAGTGCCGTTCCTCGTAGAATTCCACCAAGTCGGTCAGCACGTCGAGTTCGACCCGGAAAGGGGCATCAATATCGTCGAGCTGTCCATCTGGCCCTGACAGCGCGTCCATTAGTTCGGTTATCCGGGCCAGCGCAGCATCGTAGTCCTCTTCTGAGCGGATCGCCCGGATTTGTACCATGATTACACCTCCTCTACGTTAATGCGGTCATATTCTCGGTGGGTGCCTACAAAACGTATGTAAACCATTCGTCCCGGGTAAAAAATTCTGGTGACAATCCGATAGTCGTTGTGCCTGATTCGGAATACCACCCGGTCCGGGCCGACAATGCTAGCGTTGGGGTAGCGCTCCATGACATGGGCCGGAGTAGGCCAGTCGGCTTGTTCCACTTCCCGATACCACGATAGTAGCGATTGCTCGGATTCTGGGTGGCGCTCCCAGAATTCCCTGAGAGCTCTTTTTGATATAATCCGCACAACGGAATATTAAACCTCCCACATAACGTAATACTAAAGTGTTCCCAAATATTTGTCAATAACCATAGGGTAACAAGGGAAGACACCCGCCTCTCGCGGTATGCAATGTAAGGTTTGTGGGAGTGGGCTACCTTTTAGCCAAACCCCAGCTTTTCCAGGTTCTCAGCGATCGCCGCATCCAGACGCTCAGCTTCAGCTTGTTGCTGGCGTCACTGCGCCGTTAGGCGATGCATCTTTTCCTCGAAGGGTTCACCATCATCGACTTGTGGCTCGGCGCCCACGTAGCGGCCAGGGGTGAGCACATGTCCGTGCTGACGGATTTCCTCCAAGGATGCGCTCTTGCAAAACCCCAGGATATCCGAATATTCGTTCCCGTCTCTCCATGCATGATAAGTATCAGCGATTCGCGATATGTCCTCAGATGACAGTTCACGAAGGGTTCGGTTTAACATTTGACCCAGCTTCCGGGCATCTATAAACAGCATCTCGCCGGTCCGAGCTCGCTTTTGATCACCCTGACGCCCCTTTGACAAGAACCACAAACAGGCTGGTATCTGGGTAGAGCGGAACAACTGGCCTGGCAGAGCAATGATGCAGTCCACCATGCCATTCTCGATAATGTTCTTCCGAATCTCGCCTTCGCCCGACTGGTTGGACGACATTGAGCCGTTGGCCAGCACGAATCCGGCAGTACCACGAGGTGCCAGGTGATGCAGAAAGTGCTGAACCCAGGCGAAGTTGGCGTTGCCTACTGGCGGAATGCCATACGCCCAACGCTTATCATCCCGTAATCTCTCGCCACCCCAATCAGAGTTGATCAACGACAATTAGATCTGCCGCTGGCGCTGACTATTTTTGCTGGTTAATCATCCGGTACTGGAGGTACGGATGATTACAGACCAGCAAGTCAGGCTTTTGAGGCAGAAGAGGATGGAAGGAAAGAGACAGGAAACTTCGGCGGCCATGGCCGGGATGAGCCAGCGGTCGGCGCGGAAATGGCAGTGCGGCCCGCTGCCGCCGGAAACCAAGCAGGAGCGCTGGTGGCGCACCCGTCCCGATCCCTTCGGCGGGGTCTGGGAGGAGGAAATCCTGCCTTTACTTGAGGGGGGAGGCCGCCGGGAAGCTCAGGGCAACGACAATTATCGAGTGCCCTTCGGCAAGCTCAGGAGGCGGGCAATGCGCGGCCCCGGCCAGGAGGTCTGCTTCCCCCAGGAGCATCCGCCGGGCCGCGAGGCCCAGGCCGACATCACCCGCGCCAACTCCCTGGGAGCCACCATCGGCGGCCGCCGCTACCGCCGCCTGCTGTTCCAGCTGGTGCTGAGCCACTCTGGCTGGCGCTATGCCGGGGTGGTTGCCGGAGAGACCTTCCTGGCTCTGCAGCAGGGATTGCGGAATGCCCTCTGGGAGCTGGGCGGCGCGCCCCAGGCGCTGCGCAGCGACAATACCTCCGCCGCAACTCATGAGAAGCGCCGCAGCCGCGCCCGGGCCTTGAATGACTCCTGCCGGGCCCTGCTGGAGCGCTACGGACTCGAGTCCACCCTGATCAACTCCGGCGAGTCCCACGAAAACGGCGTGGCCGGGCAGGCCCGCTTCCGGCTCAAGGACGCCATCGGCCAGGCTCTCATGCTGCGGGGCAGCCGCGACTTCGGTTCCCTCGACGATTACACCGGCTTGGTCAGGAAGGCGGTTGACCGGCGCGACCGTCTGGTGATGGAGAAGCTGGAGCAGGAACGCCCTCATCCGCAACCCCTGCCGCCAGCTCCGGTGCCGGAGTACGTCAACTACCGGGCCCGGGTGCGCAAGTGGAGCACCATCCAGCCCTTCGGCAAGCTCAGGAGCCGGCCGGGCTTGCACCGTTCCCTCCCGGCTCATCGGGAGGGAGGTGCAGATCCGGCTGTACGCCGGCTGTCTGGAAGTGTGCTGCAAGGGCGCCTTCGTGGAACGGATGGAGCGGGAGAAGGGGGAGCGGGAGGCCCGGGTCGATTACCGCCACGTCGCCGGCCCGCTGGTGCGCAAGCCCGGGGCCTTCGCGCGCTACCGCTTCTGGGAGCGGATGTTCCCCGCCATGACCTTCCGGCTGGCCTGTGATGCCCGGTGCTGTTCGCTCCGGCCTGCCGGCTGGTGCAGGACCTGCTGGCCGCCAAGCGGGATCTCGCATTGCCGCGACAATTGCGCCGCCCCGACCACTGCGGCTTCCTGCTGCTGGATGCCCTGGGCTACCTGCCCCAAGGCGCCGAGGAGTCCGAGGCGCTCTTCACACTCATAGCCGAACGCTACGAACGCCGGTCCCTGGGCATCACCTCGAACCTGGTCTTCTCCCAGTGGGAACACATCTTCGCCAACCCCATGGCCACGGCAGCGGCCATTGACCGGATGGTCCACCACTCGGTCGTCCTGGAATTCGATGTCCCCAGCTACAGAACAGGGGTGGCTCAACAGCGGGGTCAGGAGCAGGAGGTGAACCGGCAAGAATAATCGACAGGACCGGCAAATATAGTCGACGTCAAACACTGCCTTCAATTCAGACGCCGTCCCGGACTTGGACGACTTCTTATACGAACCCTTCTACCAGATCATGCGACAACGGCTCCTGGCAGACCGGATGGTCCAGCAGCGAGAGTTGGACGTGGACGAAGCCAAGGTGGTGGTGGTTGTACCGGAGGAAAACCTGGCTTACAGGACTGTGGGTTCTGACAGAACAGTGACCTCTCCGCCCTTGGCTTGTCGTTTCCCGTATTTGGAGACGGTTGAGGCCGTGATGCGGGCTTCCCTCAAGGAGCGAGAGGTCCAGTTCAGTATGGTGACCCCATCGGTGCTCCTGGATGGGGTGGTGCGAAGACTCCCTGATGAAACTGCGGAATAGGCCAACTACTGGCGGGAACGCTACGGGGTATAACGGCTGCTTTCTTGGAGAAATAGAACGGTTCGCCTCTGTGGTTGGTAGGACTACCAGTCTACCACCTGGCCTTCCCGCAGTGGGGACAGCGGCGGCGCACCGCCCGCCGCCACTCCACTCCGCTTTGGGCGGTGATCTCCTGGCGGCAGTGGAGGCAGCGGCCGCCGTATTCGTTGTGGTCTGCCAGGTCCTCGGCCGCCAGTTCTAGGCAATCAGCGCACCCGGTAACGTCATCGGGGTTGCCAATGAGGGCACCGCCCGGGCAATCCGAGCCGCAGAGTGGTCGATCTCCCGGAGCGTAGTGGACCGCACCCCTCATATCCGTTGCTCCTTCTCCGTTCACGGTTCCGTCCCCTCATCCATTCACCAGAGAGCCTGCGCCCGCCGACTCCATCCTAATATAGCGCCGGACCATATATAGCGCCGGACCATCTCGGCCTTCCGCCACCGTCCCTGCCGCATGGTGGTCTCGGTGATAGCTCTGGCCCTGCTCATCATCCTAGCCAGCCCTACCCTTCCGCACTGGTTTAGCTCGTGGAGCTGTGTCTCCAAGTTCCTATCGTCCCGCTCAGCTTTGCTGACCCGGCCGTAGCCGTAGGAGCGTAGTAGACGGGGATTGTGGGGTCAACATCGCAAGGGCTGTTATGTTCAGGTCCCCAGGGCTGCTAAGAAAGTCGCCTATTTGCTGGTCCCGTTGCTCCGGCTGGGTCCGGCCACCGGATGGATATACCAGCTTCCACTTTACCTTAACAAAACGGGACGAATCTGAGCATAGCCAGAACTCCGCCCGCCGTAGCATCAGGCTACCACACTAAACCAAAGCCAAAGTGGGATGTGCATTTGCGGTGGGGTGGGAATCGGGCTGGGAACCAAGATGGAGTGACTCGGCCCTTGATTGCAGCACCGTCCGGCAGCGCCGTCTCACCTCATCTTTCCGGCTGGCCAGCCCGGTCAGGAAGTCGCCGACCTTCTCCTGTACCGCCACCCTGCTTCCCAGGCACAGGGTGCCGGTGGCCTCCTCCCTCGCCCAGCCCCAGATGGCCTCGTCGGCGTTGAAGTCCGGGCTGTACCCCGGCAGATTTATCAATCGCAGGTTCAGCCCCGGCTTTCCCAGCAGTCCTCTCACCGCCTCGCCCCGGTGCGCTGGCGCATTGTCCCAGATCACGTTCAGACGCCCATCGTGCCTCTCCCGCAACTGCTCCAGGAAGGCTGCCGACGTTTCGCTGTTGCTGTTTCCTGCCAACTCCATCCACTCCACCTCGCCTGTCTCCAAACAGACCGCCGAGTAGTAGCTGGCCTTCTCCCAGTAGCTGGGACTGGTCGAGTCCACCAGAGCAGGTTCCCCTTTCAGCACCCACTTGCCACGCAACTCGGCGTCGGCACGGAAGTGGGCCTCGTCGGCAAATAATACCTTGGCTCCGGTCCGCTGGGCCTCATCCCTCAGGGCGGCATACTCCGCCACGAAGGCCTCCCTCAGGGTCTCGTTCGCTTTGAGCAGACGCTTCTTGGGACGCTTGAAGGCAAATCCGAGCCGGTGCGGGTAATTCAGGCAACTGCTCCGGCTAAGGCTGACTCCAAACCGTTCCAAGACGAACCGACGCACCACCCGCCAATACCAGTTGGCTATGGCGATGC
The DNA here is from genome assembly GCA_965204805.1 of Dehalococcoidia bacterium. Taxonomy (GTDB): domain Bacteria; phylum Chloroflexota; class Dehalococcoidia; order Lucifugimonadales; family UBA3495; genus VXOI01. The sequence continues at coordinate 3,793,364 of OZ242013.1, read as the reverse complement.
CCGATGCTGACGGCGTTTGCTCCACTGCTCCCTTCAACTCCGCCTGCTGCTTCTGGTCAAGGGCGGAGGGGAACCACCGGTCTGCTCGAATATCAGGGCTGATGGACCACCCTCACCGAAGGCCGAGGCCCACCTTCCTATGGTGTGCGGGTCCCGCTCCAGTGCCTCCGCTGTGGCCGCTGCCGTCAAGCCCTGGGCTAACAACAGCATTGCGTACCACCTCTCCCGTTCCCTGGGCGTTGGCGCCAGAATCATCCTCCCGGAATACGTCAACTACCGGGCCCGCAAGTGGAGCACCATCCAGCCCTTCGACAAGCTCAGGAGCCGGCCGGACCTACACCGTGCCCTCCCGTCTCGTCGGGAAGGAGGTACAGACCCGGCTGTACGCCTACTGGGTGGAAGTGTACTACAAGGACCACCTGGTGGAACGCATGGAGCGGGTGCGGGGTGAGCGGGAGGCCAACGTCAATTGCCGCCACGTCATCGGGTCCCTGGTGCGCAAGCCCGGTGCCTTCGCCCGCTACCGCCTCCGGGAACAGCTTTTCCCGACACTGCAATTCCATCTCTCCTACGATGCTCTGCGCGAATGGCGCAGGGAACGGGACGATGTGGAGTACGTGCGCATCCTGCATCTGGCGGCCACCACCATGGAGGCCACGGTGGACAGCCCCCTGGCCCTGCTGCTGGAGACGGGCTGGCCCTTCGACTGCGCCGAGGTGCGGGACTTGGCGGAGCCCAAACCGCCCGAAGCCCCGGAGCTCAGCCTGTCCGGCCAGCCAGACCTGAGCGTCTACGACTCTCTGCTGGCGGGGTGGCCTGTTGATGGCCACCGTAGCCGTGCAGGCCAGGATCGGGGAGCTATGCCACCAATTCAAGCTGCCTACCATGCGAGCCCGGTCGGTGTCCCGATTCACCGCCGACGGTCACGGAGACGCCCTGGCCACCTCCCTGGAGGTGCTGGAGGAGGCCGAGGAGCGCCGCCACTGGCGCATTAGCCGCCTGCGCAAGGAATCCAGGCTCCCTTCAGGCAAGACGTGGGAGACCTTCGACCGGCAGCGGATACCCCTGGTGCTCCGGCAGCAGCTGGCCCAGGGGAACTTCGTGGAGTTGGGCCTCAACGTGCTGGCCTTCGAACTGCCCGGCACCGACAAGACCCACGCCCTGTGCGCCGTGGGACACCGGCTGGTGGAGGCTGGACACTCCGCCCTCTTCACTCCGGCCTACCGGCTGGTGCAGGAACTGCTGGCCGCCAAGCGGGACCTGGCCCTGCCCCACGACGCCGAGGAATCGAAGGTGCTCTTCACCCTCATTGCTGAACGCTACGAACGCAGGCCTCTGGGCATAACCTCAAACTTGGTCATCTCCGAGTGGGAGCGCATCTTCGCCAACCCCATGGCCACCGCCGCGGCCATCGATCGCATGGTGCATCACTCCGTCATCTTGGATTCGACTTACCCAGCTACCACACCGACGCTGCTCAACAGCGGGGCCAGGAACAGCAGGTGAACCGGCAAGAATGCTTGACGCGGGACACCCCTCCGCCAGCTTCAGTCCGAAGACTACCCGTTTTAGGTGTGTGCCGGGACTTTTTCGTGGAACAATCCTCCTGTTCCATACGTTTGGACCATGCTCCAGAACTCGCATTCAGGCTGGACCAGAATGCGGGGAGGAAATCAACGGGAAGCATGGTCTATAGCGGGCTAAAGGGCGTAGAAGCATAACTGTAGCGGACAGGTGAGCTAGTACCTGGTTCAAATTGCTTTATGCAGTTTGTGTAAAACTCATGATTAAATTCTCACAAAATCAGTATCAATATTTCTATGTAATTCACAGATTTAACACATTTGTAACATATACTGATAGCCATCTGTTTCGGTGACTGGGCAAGAATACGATTCAAAAGTAGCTTTATGGAGCACTTTATATCCCTTGAAACTCAACTCACCACCATGCAATTCGTAGCTCCAAAGCAACGGACAAATCATGGATTCCATAGCTGGAGCTTCAAACTGGAGGAGTTTCTAGCCAGTCATATCGTACATCTTTCAGTGTGCTGGCATAGGACAACAGAATCCATTTCTTGGGTGTTCTGAAGGCTCCATCTCCCTAAATTGCCAGAGATACTATTACTGCCTTCCTGTCACTATCCAAACAGAAAAGAGACCCAGCCCCAAAATATGGAGTTGATGGGTGTTAGCTGGAATGAACTTCTATCTTAAGTCGATTCATCTTCATTTTCCCCGGCTCCCGCTTGTTGTAACTCTGACAGTCGCACTTTTCCTTCTCATTTTCGGCTTCGAGGAAGCCCAGGGCTCTTACGTAATTCCAGCAAAGGGCATTGATTTTGCGGAAGGCCACGACACCCCGGAGGGTGTCTGGTCTGACGGAACAACTGTCTGGGTCATGGCGAACGGTCAGGACAAAGTACTGGCCTACAGCTTGGCAAATCGCAACCGCAGGCCGGGAAAGGATATTGAGCTTGCCAGTTACAACAGCAAACCACGGGGGATCTGGTCTGACGGGACCACCATGTGGGTATCTGACTGGGATGACACCAAACTCTATGCCTATCGCCTGAGTAATGGAGATCGCAGGGAGGCAAAGGACATCGACCTGACGGGCAGCAACGACGGGCCTCGCGGGATTTGGGGGTCCGGGTCTGTGATCTATGTAGTGGACAAGGACGATACCTACATTTACCGCTACAACCACAAGGATGATGAAAAGCCTATGTTTTGTCAGTTGACTGAGAAGGCGGCTTTTCCTTTGGAGTGATAGCCTTCCTCAGTATGTTTTCAAATCCTTCTTTTGTTAATTCTGGTTTGGGAGAGAGTTTATCTTCTCTCCCTTTCTTTTGTTTCTTTGCCATTTTTCTCCCTTCTTTTTTGCGCGGCAAAAAAGTGTCTAGTTAAGTATCCTACATTCCTTGACTTCAATATCGGTATACCCCTTGTCTTGCACTTCCCCAATGATTGTTACATTGTCTCCACTCTCTATTTGTTCAACCTCAAATCTCCATGCGCTATTGACCTTGCAAACAATGGCCTCTGATATAAAACCCCAAACTAACCCTTGCGCTCCTGCCGCACCACCAATGAGCTTTACATCAAAATCATTGCCGTCTTTCTCTACCAAACCCACTGTTCCAGAGATAACCGCTGTCCTGTTCTTATACCTTGCTTCGGCCCGTGCTGGATTCCCCACAAATTCTCCGTATAGCTGACTTGCCCTTATTGGAGTTGGTAAAGGTGTCGGTGTCGGCCTAATTGTCGGTGTTGGTGTCGGGCCTTGTGCTATTGGAGATTCTTCTTGAGCGGCATTATCATCACCATTACCCCCAAAAATAGTCAAGAATAAAAGAACTAAAGCCCCTACAAACCCAATTGCCGTAATCACAAAAGTAATTCTAAGAAAGCCGAGTAACATCCGAGAACCCCCTTGACCGATTCCAGATACCAGAGGTCGCTTGCTACGGCTTTCCTACCAATATCTAACGGCAAACCGACAAGGGGGCGTGAAAACACGCCTCGAAATCTGGAAGGTTTTTCGCCGCCAGAAAAAGGAAAACCGTAGCAACTCCCAATGTACCACAAGAGGAAGAATCTGGGAAGCTCTGCTATAATCCCCATTGGCTAGGTTCAGGTTCAATTGTCTGCCCATGTAGTTCAATGGATAGAACAGTCCCCTTACGACGGATTAGATGGGAGTTCGAGTCTCCCTGTGGGCGTCAACCAGTCCTGAACCTAGCCTTCCGTGATGTTAGGGGATAGTCGCCAAATAAATTCGCCAGCCACCTTCCTCCAGGCCTCGGCCAGGTTCAACATCCGCCACGCTCTCGCCGGAGACCAACACGTCGGCTCGGTGCCGGAAGTCGTTGACCGCGAGGGCGACTCGCTTATCTACTCTCTCGCTGGGCCCGAGTCCATCCGGTTCACAATTGACCAGTCCGGCGAGATTCGCACCGCAGCTGGCGAAACGGATTTCACGGGCGGCGATGACTATTCACTAACCGTGTCCGTCAGCGACGGGAAGCAGGGGCTGGACAGTTCCGACGACCGCATTGACCATTCCATCAATTTGACGATTCACGTCTACCACAACGCCGACCCGGTGTTTGACACTGCAGACGGTACGATTATCACCGTCGCTGAAGATATTACAGAGTCAGACGTCATCGCCCGGATAGATGCCTCCGATGCCGATGATGATAGCCTGGAAGAAGTGGCTTTGGGTGATCAAACCCTCCCCTTCGAGTTTGAAAACGATGAAATCAAGCTGAAGACGGGGGGAATTCTGGACTATGAACTCCAAACTCATACTAGGTCTCTCTGACCATATCCGACCTCAAGGATGAAGACGGGGAAACCGACACCAGTGTGGATGACGAGATACAGATCACCATCAATGTAACCAATGTCGACGAGGAAGGCGAGTTAACCCTGAACAGCTCCCACCCCGAGGTTGACAAGGCTATCGTTGCGAGCCTGAGTGATCCCGACGGCGTGGACCTGTCGAATGACAATAAGATCAACTGGGTGATTTCCAGGAACTCGGACCCGAATTCGGGCAGTTGGATCGAGATTTCAGATACCGAGACGACCAGCAAATCCTTTGAGTACACCCCGGTGGCGGCCGACGCCGGCACCTACCTGCAATTCAAGGCCACCTATCGGGACAGACAGGACTCTGGCCGGGACAGGACAAAGCTGTCCTGGCGCTACCTCCCGCGAACGGCGCGCCAACCTTCGACGAGGGTTCGGCGGCCACTCGAACTCTCCCTGAGTATGCCGCGAACCTTCACAACATAGGAGACCCAGTGTCGGCGACCGATCCCGACGATGACACGCTGACCTATGACCTGAGCAGCAATGTCCACGGGATATTCAAGATTTCCAACGACGGTCAACTCCAGGTGGAAAGCAATGAATCTCTGGATTACGAATCCAGGCCGACCTACCTCGTTCAGGTCTGGGTCCGCGATGGAAAGGATGCGGACGGCAATTCCGATACCGTCGATGACGCGATGATCCTGCTGACCGTAAATCTCACTAATATAGAAGAGCCAGGTTATGTCTGGGTGTCTTCCGACAGTCCGCAGGTCGGCGTGGAATTGTGGGCGAGAGTCATTGATCCCGACCGCCTGGTCAATAACGAGGTGTGGCAGTGGCAAACGGTCGACGCCCAGAATTCCGAGACTTGGTCCGATATCAGCAGCGCCACCGACTACAAGTACACTCCGACTTCAACCGATGCCGGCAAGTACTTGAGGGTAATGGCGACCTACAGCGATGCCCTTGGAAGTGGCAAAGAAGCTTCGGTTGTGGCTTCCAACCCGGTCACTCGCCCAGCTAACGAGCCGCCTGAATTCGATGAGGAGGGAATGCGGGCTCGTCAGGTTCCTGAAAGTTCCGCTCCGGGCACCAGGGTCGGCGCCGCTGTTACAGCGACTGATCCGGAAGGGGACACGTTGACCTACTCGTTGGCGAGCGGTATGGATTCCGACAAGTTCGTCGTGGAACCAGCCACCGGGCGACTGGAAGTAGCGGCAGATGCCGTCTTGGATTATGAGGCCGATCCTTCTCTCATTGTGGAACTGCAGGTGTCTGATGGAAAAGACGCCAACCACCAACAGGACAGTACGGCCGACGACACCATAGAAGTAGTGATTGACCTGATCAACGTCGATGAGCCTGGACAGATCGGTCTGTCGTCGATGGAACCCATGGTCGGCACTTCAATAAAAGCAACCCTCACCGACATTGATGGCGGCATTGGCGGCACCAACTGGAATTGGGAAAAGTCTAGTGACGGGGTCAACGACTGGGAGTCCATCAGTGGCGCTTCAAATGATACATACATGCCGTCCGACGATGACGTTGATATGTACCTGCGAGCGATGGCGGAATACACAGACGGTCACGGAGCCGGCAAGAGCGCCGAGGGGATGACTGTAGACCCGGTAGCAGAGGCGGTGGTCGTCGACACCAGCCTCCAGCCGCTGACAATGACCGGCATCTCCATCCCGTTCCACAAGGACACTCTGCTTTACAGCCATAGCGTTCCCAACGATATATAGAGAGCACTACAGTAATCGCCGTAGCCAGTGCTCCATCGGACGTCGAAGTGCAGATCACTCCGACCAACAGCGACACGAACGAGGGTGGACACCAGGTTGACCTGACCGAGGGATTGAACGAGATCGACATCCAGGTCAGCGAGGTAGGGGGCGACGCTTCCACAACGTATAGTGTCCAGGTGACGAGAATGTCGCCACAGCCACAACCCGACCCAACTCCAGATCCCGGGCCCACGCCCAGCCTAGCGGACGATTGCCGGGAGGGCGAATCGAATGGCCGGATTGCCAACTGCATCGTAACCGATTTTGCCGTTGTCAGGGTGAAACACGACGGCATCTACACCATTGACTGGAGCGAGTGGGACGAGGAGCACCCCGAAGTGGGCGGATACACCATCGTTCTCCAGGGAATGCTATACATGACGGTCTATGAGGACGGAGAGGAAGTTGACGTCGGCACCCTGTCTGACGTCTACGAAAGCTGCGAGTTCGCCGGCGGACAGTGGAACTGCGAAGGGCCGGTAAGGAGCCAACTATTTTGAAGACTGGAGTGGAAATTCCGTTGACGCGCGTGAGTTGATTGACAACGTGGACATGACGCAATGGAGCTGGTCGCTCGAATCGCCGGGCCGCCATACGGCTGACAAGACTTTCCAGCGCTGGAGCGGAGATGCCTCGGACTCCAGCAACGAGCCCATCCCGGTTACCTACAGCACCATGAGGTTTGAGATGGACCTGTACTATTTCGAGGCCCACGGAACTTCTGAGCGAACCGGTATCGTCGGGATAAACGGGGCTACCGGCTCCGACTAATGGTCCGCCTGTATTGCCTGCAGGGTTGAACGATTAACCGCCGGGGTTGCCCCTGTCAACGGAGTGTTGCCCCGAGTGGCGTCCGAAGCGGGCGCCCCTTCGCCAGTGACGACCGCCTAGTCGGATTCACATCATTTCAAAGTCCCGGGCCAAGTGGGGTCGATTCCAGTAGGGGGAGGATCGTATTCTTAGAGGGTGTGTGACAATGGCCTAAATCTGTAGCGGAATAGCTTGTTGTGTAGGGAGTGTGATGTCGCTACTTTTGAGGAATGAATCGAAAATCATATCCCACGGATCTGACAGATTTGCAGTGGAGCTTGCTGGAGCCCTTGTTGCCCCCGGATTCCGTCAAGGGGCATCCACGAACCGTGAATCTGCGAGAGGTGGTAAACGGCGTACTGTACGTCCTGCGTGGCGGCATTCCCTGGCGATTGATGCCCCACGACCTGCCCCCTTGGGGCACGGTCTGGTGGTACTTTCGAAAATGGCGGGCCAACGGCACTTGGCAGCGGGTTGAGGAGACGCTGCGCCCCATGGTCCGGGAGCAGGAGGGCCGGGATGCCACCCCCTCCTGAGCTTGCCGAAGGGGGGCCATTATCGACAGCCAGTCTGTGAGGACCACGGAAAAAGGGGACCTCGCGGCTATGACGCTGGCAAAAAGGTATCCGGACGCAAGCGCCACATCGTAGTGGATACCACTGGGCTGCTCCTGGCTGTAGTGATCCATGCCGCCAACATCCAGGCCCTTCGGCAAGCTCAGGAGGGATGGGGCCAGACTGGTGCTGGCCAAACTGCTGGGCAGATTTCCACGGCTCCAGGTCATCTGGGCGGATGCCGCCTACGCCGGGCGGCTGGTGGCGTGGGCTTGGGCCACTGGGGGATGGCTGTTGCAGGTAGTGCGCCGGAACCCCCATAGCCACCAATTCGAGGTCTTGCCCCGCAGGTGGGTGCAGGTGGGTGGTGGAACGCACCCTGGCCTAGTTGAGCCGATGCCGACGGCTCAGAAAAGACTATGAGGAACTGCCGGAAACGGGAGAAACCTGGGTTCATATAGCGATGGTCCACCTGATGCTCAAGAGGCTGAAACCTGCATGACACCGATTTGTCACACACCCTCTGAGGAAGCTGGGCAGCCTCAACTCCTTCAGGTGGTGTTCCAGCAGCAGCGTGGACCGGTTGCTCATGCCGCCCTCCTGCACAGGAGTGTCATGTAGTCTCGTACAGACGTGGTGCTGACCCTGACCCTGGGCAGGTAGGGATAGAGCTCCAGGTCCAGACTGGGCGGCCGCCCCTCCAGACGGCACAAGACCAGGTGCTTCACAGCGTCGAAGCTCAACGCCCCCAGCTTGATGGCTTCCCTCACCGCCACGGCCACCTCCTGCTGGGAGAAGGTCTCCAGCAGCCGGAGCACCTGCAGGTACTCCCGCTTGCCCCTCCGGCCCATGCGGGACTCCAAGAGACGCTGCAACGTGCCAAACTCCTCGGGCAACTCCCATCCCTGCAGGGGAGCGGCCTGGTCCAAGGCGCCGGTCTTCCACTCCAACAGCGGCAGGCAGTGGATGGGGTCGAAGACGAAGCCGTCTCTCTCGTAAGAGCGCGGGTGTTTGGCGATGACCTCGGACCCGCAACTGATGACTACCTGGCCCACATAGCCCCTTACCAGCACGTCGCGGTGCCCGTAGGACACCGGCACCGGGTAGCCGTTGGTCCGGTACCGGACCAGGGACAGGGAACTCGCCCGGCCGGCTTGTCGCAGGGTGCCGGAGGCAGGGGCAGCAGGGCTTCCAGGTCCCGCTCCATCCGCTGGCCGATGCTCTCGGCGTGGCACCGTAGCGTGGCGTCCATCCGCTCCAGGCAGCGCCGCTCCAGGTGGGCATTGAGCGCATCGAAGCTCTCGAAGGAGGGAATCGGCACCAGGAAGTTGCGCCGCGCGTAGCCCGCCATCTAGCTTTGGCTAAGCCGTCCCGTCATTCCTGCGAAGGCAGGAATCCAAGGCCCTTGTATCTGAGTGCCCCCATTTATCCTTTGCTATCGGTACCAGCCGATGCCCCGGTAGAACCCCCGAAGGTAAGCAATCTGGCCGCCGTGGGCGACGCTCTCAAGCACAAGCTGGCCCAGGGCGGTGTTGAGGGTATGCTCCTGCCGCAGCGCCGTGGGAGGGAACACCACCCGTTTCTCCATGTCTTCGACGGACAGGGATGACACGTACTCCTTGGTAATTGTCTTGGCGGCCTCGAAGTAGCCTATTTGCACTTCCTTTGCCGGGGGCTTCCACGTTGCCAGGTCGGCGCCCCGGCCCAGCCCTTCCACGTTGTCCGACAGACCGTACTTCTCGCACCAGCCGTCAGCAAACCACAGCTCCGTCTTGGACTGCAAACGGTGCATGATGAACATGTCGGTAACCCGGCTGATATGCCCGAAAATCCAGGCGATGGAGTTGCTGTGGGCGTTGGGCTGCTGAGCCATCGTCTCATAGTCCAGGTCTGAGATAGCGGACTCCACCATCTCCCAGTTCCGCTCCAACGAATACATTATCGAATCTGTAGCTGCCACTTCCTGCTCCCTGTCATATCAAAATTGCTGGCAGTGTGGGGCGTAGCCCGCTTCGCCGATGGTTCAGACTGCTACTAGCATATCAAAGGGCCAGCGGTTTCTGACAGGGTATCTGGACAAGGATATAATAGGCGTCGTGAATACGTGGGGCATCCGCAGAGGATGCTGCCCGGGGATAGCATGGAAGTAATCGAATCCAACCTGCGAACCGCTGACCGGGATTTTCTGGACAACCAGGTCCGAATGGAAGCGCTGGCGCGGGACCTGAAAGAGCGGTTGGGCCGGGCGCGAGCCGGTGGCGGGGAGCGGGCCGTGGAGCTTCACCGCAGCCGCGGCAAGCTGCTGGCCCGGGAGCGCATCGAAGGGCTGGTGGACGCCAACACCCCCTTCCTGGAGCTCTCGCCCCTGTCGGCGTGGGATATGTATGACCGCGAGGTGGCTTCCGCTGGGATCGTCACTGGCATAGGCGTGGTGCAAGGGAAAGAGGTTGTGATTGTCGCCAACGACGCCACGGTCAAGGGCGGCACCTACTACCCCATTACCGTCAAGAAGCACCTGCGGGCTCAGGAAATCGCCCTGGAGAACCACCTGCCCTGCATCTACCTGGTGGACTCCGGCGGGGCCTTCCTGCCGTTGCAGGCGGAGGTGTTCCCTGACCGCGACCACTTCGGGCGCATCTTCTACAACCAGGCGCAGATGTCGGCCCTGGGAATCCCGCAGGTGGCGGTGGTCATGGGGTCATGCACCGCCGGGGGCGCCTACATCCCGGCCATGAGCGACGAGGTGGTGATGGTGCGGCGGCAAGGCACCATCTTTCTCGGCGGGCCGCCGCTGGTGCGTGCAGCCACCGGGGAGGAGGTGGACCCGGAAACGCTGGGCGGCAGCGAGGTGCATACCCGTGTATCCGGCGTGGCCGACCACCAGGCCGACGATGACGAGGACGCCCTGGCCATCACCCGGGACATCGTCGAGAACTTCGTGCGCCGCCGCGACCCGCCCTTCGAGGTCACCGCACCGGAGCCGCCGGAGTACGACCCGGCGGAGCTTTACGGCATTGTATCCCCGGACAACCGGCGGCAGTACGACGTCCGCGAGGTTATCGCCCGCATAGTGGACGGCAGCCGCTTCCACGAGTTCAAGGCCGGGTACGGTGAAACCCTGGTCTGCGGATTCTCCCGCATCTGGGGTTATCCGGTGGGGGTGGTCGCCAACAACGGCGTGCTCTTTTCCGAGAGCGCTCTCAAAGGCAGCCACTTCATCGAGCTGTGCAGCCAGCGGGGCATCCCCCTGCTGTTCCTGCAAAATATCACCGGCTTCATGGTGGGCAGCCAGTACGAGGCCGGGGGCATCGCCAAGGACGGAGCCAAGATGGTCATGGCGGTGTCCAACGCCGCCGTCCCCAAGTTCACCGTAATCATCGGCAGCTCCTTCGGGGCGGGCAATTATGGCATGTGCGGGCGGGCCTACCAGCCCCGTTTCCTCTGGACGTGGCCCAACTCCCGCATATCGGTGATGGGCGGTCAGCAGGCGGCGGAGGTACTTGCCACCGTCAGACTGCAACAACTGGAGCGGCAGGGCCGTACCCTGGAGCAGGAAGAGCGCGACGAACTGCAACGCCCCATCCTGGAGAAGTACGAAGTCGAGAGCGATCCCTATTACAGCACCGCCCGCCTGTGGGACGACGGCATCATCGACCCGGTGGACACGCGAACGGTGGTGGGCCTGGGAATCGCCGCATCGATCAACGCACCGTTCCCGGAAAAGCGGCAGGGCGTGTTCAGGATGTGAGGCGATGTTCCCTCCCCTGGTGGGGGAGGGTTGGGGTGGGGGAGAAACGTTGTCAACCAAAATGCGCCGCAGTCGCAGGACTCCACCCTCACCCCCGGCCCTCTCCCTCAAGGGAGAGGGAGAATAGAGGCCACTCGTTGGGTGATTGCTGATGTTCTCCAAAGTCCTGGTAGCCAATCGAGGCGAAATCGCGGTCCGGATTAACCAGACTCTCCGCGCCATGGGTATTGCCCCGGTCGCGGTCTATTCCGGCCCGGACGCCGGCTCTCCCCACGTGACCACGGCGGAGCAGTCCATATCACTGCCCGGCAACGCCGCCGAAGATACCTACCTGAGCATCCCCAAAATCGTGCAAGCTGCCCAAGACTGCGGGGCCGATGCCATACATCCCGGCTACGGTTTCCTGTCAGAGAATCCGCAGTTCGCCCGGGCTTGCCGGGAAGCGCATATAACCTTCATAGGGCCGACTGCGGAGAGCATGGAAGCCCTCGGCGACAAGCTGCGCTCCAAGGACATTGCCGTGAGTGCCGGGGTGCCGGTGGTGCCAAGCTCTCCCGAATGCCTGCCGGGGGACGCCGCCGCCCTTCGACAAGCTCAGGATGAGTTCGTAGAGCGGTGGGGGTTCCCGCTGCTGGTCAAGGCGGCTGCCGGGGGCGGAGGCCGGGGTATGCGCCTGGTCAACCGGCTGAGTGAACTGGACGCCGGTATGGAGACGGCCAGCCGTGAGGCTCAGGCCGCTTTCGGCGACGGACGGGTGTTCCTGGAGCGTTACATCGCCAGCCCCCGCCACGTGGAGGTGCAAGTGCTGGCCGATGAGTCAGGGCACACCATCCACCTCGGCGAGCGGGAATGCAGCATACAGCGCCGTCACCAGAAGATAATAGAGGAGACTCCCTCTCCGGCCCTGACGCCGGAGTTACGCCGGCGCATCTGTGACGCCGCTGTCGCCGTGGCTCGCACGGCAGGATATGTCAACGCCGGCACGGTCGAGTTCCTGCTGGACTCGCACAGCGGAGAGTTCTACTTCCTTGAGATGAACGCCCGTCTCCAGGTCGAGCACCCGGTCACCGAGGCCGTGCTGGGATTGGACATGGTGGAGTGGCAGATACGTATCGCCAGCGGGGAACCCTTAACGCTGCAACAGCAGGATGTTCAGCCCCGGGGCCACGCCATAGAGTGCCGCATCTACGCCGAAGACCCGTACCGCGACTTCGTTCCGTCCACTGGCAAGCTGCTGCGCTGGCGGCCTCCCAGCGGGCCCGGGCTGCGGCTGGACAGCGGTGTCGCAGAGGGCCAGGAAGTGTCCATCTACTACGACCCCATGCTGGCGAAGCTGATAGCCTGGGCGCCCAACCGCGGCCTCAGCTTGAGCCGGATGGAGGTGGCTCTGTCGCAGTTTTTGGCGTTGGGCGTGGTGACCAACATTCCCCTGTTGCGGGCAGTGGTGGGGCATCCCCAGTTTCAGAAGGGCGAATACGACACTGGATTCTTGGAGTGGAACCCGGCAGTAACCGACCCCCACCCTAACCCTCCCCCAGAGGGAGAGGGGAGGAAAGGCGAGGCTCGAATGATGGCCCGGGCGCTGGCGGCGTGGGCGTCTCGCCAGCAGTCCGGCCCGGCGTCCCCCCAAACCTCCGCCATTCCCGCGAATGCGGGAATCCACGGGGGCGGCGCCAGTCCGTGGCAGTCGGCCGGGGAGCAGCGGCTGCCGTGACCCAGAGCCAGAACGAAATTCGTCAGATGTACCCGGTGGCGGAAGAAACCTATCGCTACCGGCTGGAAGAACTGGAAGGCAGTTTCACCTTCGAGCTTGAGGGTGAAACCACGTTGGGCTTGCCGTCCGCCATTACGCTCAGCATAGAGTCTCATCTTCTTCCCTCCCCCTCAGGGGGAGGGTTAGGGTGGGGGGAAGGGTTATGCCGCGCTGCATCAGGCCGGGCCTACCCCTTCGCCTGGGCCTGGGTTGGCCCGGAGCTGCACCTGTGGCTGGATGGCGATCTGTTCGTCTTTCAGCGGGCGGATCCTGCGACAGGCCCAGGGCGGCGAAGGGGAGGCGCCACAACCAGCGAAGCATCCGGCGACATCCTGGCCCCCATGCCCGGCGCGGTGCTGGAGGTGCTGGTCAGCGATGGAGACCGGGTGGAGCGAAACCAGACCGTGGTAGTAATGGAGTCCATGAAGATGGAGCTGCTGATAACGGCGTCACGCGATGGCGTCGTACGGCGGGTGGCGGTGCAGCCTGGGCAGCAGGTGGAACGGGGTATGAGGCTACTGGAGCTGGCCCCCGAGAGCGTTGCCGGGGAGTGATGACCGGCGCCAACGTCCATCCTGAACGCCTTTGCCCAGCGGTTCTTGTGGGAATATGGCCGGTCTGATATAAGAATCTGTCCTATGTCCTCCGCATTCTCCACTCTCCTGAACTGGCGTCCCAACACGCCTTTTTACTATGGCTGGCTGGTCCTTGGCCTGTCCGGGGCGGGAGCCTTCGCCGCGACGGCCATAGCGGGGGTGGTGCTGGGGGGAGTGCAGCCCTACATTCTGGATGACACCAAATGGTCCCGCACCGAGATCGGATTGGCCGCCAGCTGCGGGGTGTGGGCCTCGGGCTTTTTCGCTCCCTTCGCCGGAAGGCTGGCCGACAGGTACGGGCCGCGGTGGCTGATGCCTGTGGGCGTTATCGTCCTCGGGCTGTCCATGTTTGCCATCGGCGGAGCGCACAATGTCTGGCTCTTTTTCGTGGCGGCGGTCATTGGACGGGCCGTAAGCCAGCCTTTCCTCATCGGTGTGGTGCCCCGGACTATGGCGGTCAACTTCTTCAACCGCCGCCGGAATATCGCCCTGGCGTTGACGGGGATGTACCGCCCTATCAGCGGGGCCCTGATCATCATGGCTTTCTCGGCCATCGCCGTAGTCGCAGACTGGCGGGTGGCCTTTCGCTACCTGGGGTTCTTCAGTCTGGCCCTGGCCGTGCCCATGATTATCATTATGCGGCGGCGCCCAGAGGACATCGGCCTGCTGCCCGACGGCGCAGCGCCATCTTCGAGGGACAGGGGAGGACGCCCCCGCCCTAACCCTCCCCCGGGGGGAGAGGGAACTGTCAGCTCCACCGCGAGGGAAGCCTTCCGTACCCAGGCGTTCTGGCTGATTTCGGTCATCGCTCTCCTGGAGGTCGCCGCCACTTCCGGCCTGGGGTTCAGCCTGGTGCCATACCTGCGCGATTTCGCCGGACTTACGACCCCGCAGGCTGCCGGGGTGCTTAGCGTCAGCACTTTCCTGGCGCTCACCAGCCTGGTGTGGGGGCAACTGGCGGCTCGACTGACGGCCAGGTGGTGCATCGTGGCGGCACTGGCCCTGTCCGGCGCGGCGGCCCTGGCGCTGCTGTGGGTGGACTCGCTCCTGGCGGCCTACGTATTCGGAGTGTTGTGGGGCCTGTTCCATGGCGGGCTGGAAGTGCTGAAATACATCCTGCTGGCCGACTACTTTGGCCGCGACTCCTATGGGGCCATTGCCGGGTCGCTGCGCCCCTTCGAGGCCGGGGGATTGGGCCTAGGCCAGCTTGTAGGGCCGCTCATCTACGACTTCACCGGCAGCTATACCCTGCTGACTCTTGCCTCGGCCGGTCTTCTTGTCATATCGGCTGCTCTGATGTTGCTGACCAGGCGCCCGGCCCCCAAGTCAGTGGGGCCATTGCCCTCAACGTGATTGGAGAATACTATCGCAGGACACGCAAGATTGAGCGGGGATATGTGATGGACTATCGGCCCTTGGGCAGCACCGGACTGAACGTATCAGAAATCGGGTTCGGCTGCGGCAACGTCGGCGGCCTGATGATTCGGGGCGAGCATGGCGATCAGGTGAAGGCGGTGGCGCGGGCAATGGAACTGGGCATCAACTACTTCGATACCGCCCCTTCCTATGGCGACGGCGTATCCGAGACCAACCTGGGGAGTGTGCTGAAGGAGTTGTCGGCGGACGTTTACGTCGGCACCAAGTTCCGGGTAACCACCCATGAGCCGGGGCGCATCAAAGGCAACGTCATCACGTCGGTGGAGGAAAGCCTGACCCGGCTGCAACGGGAGCAGGTTGACCTGATGCAGATGCACAACCATGTTGCCCGTCCTTCGACAAGCTCAGGAGCAGCGGGCGGGGCGGTCACTCCCGAAGAGGCGTTGGGCGAAGTAGCGGACGCCCTGCGAGAGTTGCGCGACCAGGGCAAGGTCCGGTTCTTCGGCATGACCGCAGTGGGAGAGACCGAGGCCCTGCACCGCATCATTGAATCGGGAACGCTGAACGCCGTGCAATCGGTGTACAACCTGGTCAACCCCAGCGCCGGAACCGCCGTGCCGTCCGGGTTCGATATGCCGGACTATGGCAACCTGATTGGGCGGGCCTCCGCCAACGGAATGGGAGTGCTGGTGATTCGCGTCCTGGCCGCCGGCGCCCTGAGCGGAGAGGCAGCGCGGCACCCCGTCGCCGTGCCGACCGTCGCTCCCATCGGCTCTGGAAGGGACTACGGCCAGGACCAGGCGCGGGCCGACGGCTTCCGGTTCCTGCAACAGGAGGGATGCGTGAGCAACCTGGTGGAGGCTTCGCTGCGGTTCGCACTGGGCAACGCCGGGGTGAGCAGCGTGCTGGTGGGCTATTCGAGCCTGGAGCACCTGGAGCAGGCCGTCGAATACGCCGCCAAGGGGCCACTCCCTCCGGAGGCGACGGCCCGGCTGCCGGAGGTGTGGGCCGGGTTCACCGGCTGATACCGCGGTCTCTACACTGCAAGCGGAGATGGGGTGCGATATGACGACAACATCCCTAATAACCATTCCGGCCCGGCGGGGCAAGGCGGCTTTCGTGGCCGAGGGGCAGCGCGTCAAGGTTATCAACACCCACGGGCAGCAGGTGGTGGACACCTGGGCCTTCCGGCGCGACGACCTGACCGAGTTCATGTCCATGGAACATTCGCGCACGGCTATCGAACGGACGATGCCCGCCGTGGGGCAGTCAATGGTCACCAACCACCGGAGGCCCATCCTGACGTTGGTGGAGGATACGTCGGGCGGGATTCACGATACGCTTCTCGCAGCCTGCGACTGCTACCGCTATGAGCTTCTGGGATGCGCGGAGTACCACGACAATTGCGCCGACAACCTGGCAGCAGCCCTGGCTGAGCTGGGACTGACGCCGCCCGAAACGCCCAGCCCGTGGAACCTGTTTATGAACATCCCGGTGGGGCCGGACGGCGGCCTCAGCTTCGAGCCGCCGGTCTCCGGCCCCGGCGACTACGTGACGTTGCGGGCCCAGATGGACTGCGTAGTAGCCTTCTCCGCCTGCCCCCAGGATATCGTTCCCATCAATGGCGTGGACTGTGTCCCGACGGAGGCGCACTTTCAGGTGCTGGTCTGAACTGTGATTTATTTGATTCGGATGATTACCCTGATTAAGGCGCGCCTACATCATGGCAATCATTTAATCACACGAATCACAGTTCAGACAAAGAACCGAAAGGCTCAGGTACGCCCAGCATAACCTTGACACTACGCCGCACGCCTACCAGAATCTCCCTCAAAACGCGCGTATCTGGAAGGACAGACTTGACTTACCAGACCATCATTCTCGAAAAGAAAGACCATGTGGCCCGCCTCACCCTCAACCGCCCGGATAGTCTGAACGCGCTGAACCGGCGGATGTTCGCGGAGCTGAACGCGGCGCTGGAGGACGTATCAGGCGACCGGGAAATGTGGGCGCTGGTGCTGACCGGCGCGGGCCGGGCCTTCTGCGCCTCCGCCGACATCAAGGAAGAACGGCAGGAGGGCGACCGGCTGCTGGGTTACATGGAACCCAACGAGATTTACCAGTTCATCCGCAGCGGGCCGCAGGGCATCACTCTCAAGCTCCACCAGATGGAAATACCCACCATAGCGATGGTCAACGGCCTGGCCATCGGGGACGGGTTCGACTTCGTGCTGGCCTGCGACATCCGCATCGGCTGCGAGCGCTCCCGGTTTATGAACGCCTTCCTCCAGATGGGGCTGGTGTCCAACACCGGCGCAACCTGGCTCTACCCGCGAGCCATGGGAGTCAATCAGGCCCTGGAACTGCTGTACACCGGCGACTGGCTGGAAGCGGAGGACGCGCTGCGGCTGGGTGTGCTCAACCGTTTGATTCCATCGGAAGACCTGCTGGAGGAAACGATGGCGCTGGCCGCCAAGATTGCCGGAAAATCCCCGGTGGCAAACCGGCTGGTCAAGGGAATGGTCTACCGGGGACTGGGCCAGTCGCTGGAGGAGCATCTGCCCGAAGCCGCCCATGCCGAGGTCCTTTCTCTGGCCAGTGAGGACCACCGGGAAGCGCTGGCCGCCTTCCTGGAAGGGCGGGAACCGAGGTTCAAGGGACGGTAGTATCCTTGCATTGATGAGCAGGATGTACAGGATTTTCTTTGTGGAGGACTGGATTCCTGCGAATGCAGGAACGGCGATAATCTACATCAAGCGTCTTGAGGTGGAGGGATAAACACCCCTAGACTATCGCCACCGCCGTAACCTCGAACAGCAACTCCGGTATCATCCGGTCGGTCGGGCCGGGCCGACGGATGCGGTGCATCGAGACTCCGGTGGCCGAAGGGAAGCTGTCGCCGAAGAACTTGCGGCGCACCTCACCCACCCGCCTGTAGGTGGACAGACCGTTGGGCGGAACCCACTCGATGGTGTTGACCACGTCGTCCATGGAGTAGCCGCCCTCGGCCAGCACCCGCGCCAGGTTGCCGTAGGCCTGCTCGGCCTGGGCCACTATGTCGAAGGGAGCAACCACGGAGGCATTGGTGTGGTCAACACCCGCCTGCGCCGAGAGTTGCAGCATCCGTCCTTTCCTCACTCCCGGAACGTATGTCGCGCCGCCATAGCTGGCCTCCCACCCCGGCACCTGTATCTCCTCCCGTCCTGAGCTTGTCGAAGGGCCGTCCAGCACCGCCACCGCCTCGACCTCCACGTGGCCTTCAGGCCGGAGCAGCCGGTTTACGGTGATGCCGGTGTTGGCCGGGTAGTCGCCCTTGAAGAACTCACGTCGCGCCTCTGCGCTGCCGCCGTCATACTGGAGCCATGCCTGGGGCGACACGTATTCCAGCGTCTTTACAACGTCGGAAGGGGCGGCGCCCGCGGCGGCAAGCACGCTGCCCACGATGTCGTAGGTCAGCCCCATCTGTACGCCGGTGTCCTGGGGAAAGGAAGGCCGCCCGTCAATTTCGTCATTGCCGACGAAGCCGGAGGTCCAGAGCGTGTCGCCGGCGATGACGCCGGGAACGTAGGTCAGGGCGCCGTAACGGTCGTAGCCGGGATTGACCGCGCGCTTCTCGCCGCGCACCGCCACCGCGCTCACCTCCAGCAGGGCATCGGGGCGAAGCAGCCGCTCCACGCAGATTCCGGTGGAGCCTACGGGAGTGCCGCCCAGGAACTCGCGGCGGATGGCGCCGGTCTCGCGGTATTGAGGCAGGGCCGCCGGGTCAATGTAATCAACCGTCTGCACCACGTTGTCGAAGGACATCCCGGCGGCTTCCAGCGCCACGCCCAGCTTTTCGTAAATAACCCTGGTCTGGTCCAGCAGGTCGCCCTTGCAGACGACGCTGCCCACTGCTGGGTCGTATTCGCTGGCCGTCTGCCCGGCCAGGTACAGGATTCCTCCGCTTTCTGCTCCCAGGCAGAAGGTGTAGCGGTTCAGGTCCAGCCACGGGAATTTCTGCGGGTCTACCTCGACGACGTTTCTGGGCATAACAACTCCATGTCGGCGGGAGTATTCCAAATATATGTTGCTAATTGACTATTAACCCGTCATTCCTGCCTTCGCAGGAATGACGGGTACTTGGCGCCGGAATGTTTGGCAAGTGACTCACTTGCCATTTAAGCAAAGAGTTCAGCCTATGGCGCCCGATGCTACCAGTCGCTCGTATTCTTCGTCGGGCAATTGCAGCAGCTCTTTCAGCACCCACTGGTTGTGCTGGCCGAAATTGGGCGCGGGCCGCAGGTCGTCCACCCTGCGCCCGTCGGCAGCCCAGGGCAGGGAGAGGACGGGCCGCGCGCCCGCTACCGGGTGCTCCACGTGAGCCACGAAACCCCTCTCCGCCAGGTGCGGGTCGGCGAGCACTTCGGCGGTATCCGAGACCGGGGCCGCCGGAACGCCCGCGGCTTGTAGCGTGGCGACCACCTCCGCAACTTCCAGTCCGGCGGTCCACTGCTGCAAGAGCGCTTCCAGGGCATCCTGGTTTTCCAGGCGAGCGGCGGAAGTGGCAAAACGGGCGTCGTCGGCCCAGCCGGGGTTGCCGGTAGCCCGCGCCAGCGCCCGGAATTGCGCGCCCGTCTCAGCGGACACCGCCACCCATTTCTCGTCACCCAGGCACCGGAACACGTTGTGGGGCGCATTGCGACCGTCCCGGTTGCCGGTTCTTTCCGGTTCCCTGCCGGTGAGGGAGTATTCCATCACCGCTTCGGGAATCATCCCGGTCAGCGCCTCAGTCATGGAGACCTCGACGAACTGGCCTTCGCCGGTGCGGGAACGGTGGTACAGCGCTTCCAGCACGGCCAGAACACAGTAGCATCCGGCGAAGGCGTCGGGAATCA
This sequence comes from Dehalococcoidia bacterium, assembly GCA_965204805.1. Taxonomy (GTDB): domain Bacteria; phylum Chloroflexota; class Dehalococcoidia; order Lucifugimonadales; family UBA3495; genus VXOI01. The sequence continues at coordinate 3,773,534 of OZ242013.1, read as the reverse complement.
GCCCTCCCATGATTCTCGGGTGGGTTCCCGGGTAGCCGGTGACCGCCGCCAGGCCGCTGAAGAGGTTGATGACGCTGTGGAATCCGGTCAAGTCATTGAAAGGTCCGCTGCGCCCGAAGGCCCCCAGCGACATATAGACGATGTCGGGCCGCAGCTTCTTCACCTCATCGTAACCCAGCCCCAGATGTTCCATTACCCCGGTCGCGTAGTTTTCCACCAGCACGTCGCTGACGCCGATGATGCCTTTGGCCAGTTCCAGCGCGTCGGCGTTGCGCAGGTCGAGACTACAACTCAGCTTGTTGCTGTTGACCAGGTTGAAACCGCCGCTTCGATTTATGCCGAACTCTCCGTCGGCGAAGGGCGGCCAGACGCGGGTGGTGAAGCGGGACTCGGTCTCGACCAGGATGACCTCCGCGCCCAGCCATCCCAGCATCTGGGCCGTGACCGGAGCGGCAATGACCTGACCGAAATCGGCCACACGGATACCCTGCAATGGCAGTGGAGCCTGCCCTGAGCTTGTCGAAGGGGTCATAGTTCGCTCACCCCCGGCGCAGTTCCCTCCCCCTCAGGGGGAGGGTCAGTGTGGGGATGATCCGTCCAGCCGAGCCAATCGCACAGTACCTGGGCGGTGTGCTGGCCCAGGCTGGGCGCAGGCCGGAACGACCGCCAGGGCGTGGCGCTCATGCGGATGGGATGCCCGGGGAGCTTGAAACTCCGTCCGCCGGGGCTGGTGATCTCTTGCAGGAAGCCACGCTCGGCTACGTGGGGCGACTCCATCATCTGCCCCACAGAATAAGCCGGGAAACAGGGCACGCCGCGCTCCTGGGCCAGGCGGGCGATTTCCTCGCCGGTGTGGGACATGGTCCATTCCAGCAGCAGGGGTTCCAGCGCGTCCCAGTTCTCGCCTCGCTGCCGCCCGGTGGCGAAGACCTCCAGATCGCCCCAGTCGGGGCTGCCGGCGGCCTCCATCAGGCGGCGCCAGTGGCCGTCAAGGACTGCCATGATTACCACGTAGCCGTCCTTGCAGGGCATATAGACGTTGGGCATTAGCGCGAAGCCGAGCAACTCGCGTTTCTTCGGCTCATTGTAGGCGGCGTGGGCCAGTTCGTAGGGCATGACCGCCGCCACTCCCTCCTGCAACGAAAGGTCGATCTCGCAGCCTTGCCCGCTGAACCGCCGGGCCAGCAGAGCGGCCACGCAGCCCGCCGAGCCCAGCACTCCGGTCATCAACTCGGCCAGCGGAGTGTTGGCCGTGAGCGGAGGTTCCTTCGCTGGGTCCTCCACGCCGTCGGGAACGCCGGGGGTGGCGAAGGACAGCCCGCCGGATGCGACCGCCGTCAGGTCGTCACCCACGTACCCGCTATTCGGCCCCGACAGGCCAAAGGGCGTGATGGCGCAGACTATCAAACCGGTATTTCGGTGCTGAAGGGCCTCCCGGCGCAACCCCTGTTCCGTTATTTCGACGCTCTGTCCGCCGACAACCAGGATATCGGCCTTGCCTGCCAGCTCGTTGAAAGCCGCATCCTGGCGCGGCTCCTCCCGGTCGAGAACCACGCTGCGCTTGTTTGCGTTCAGGTAGAGGAACATCCCGCTCCAGTCTGGATCGTGATGGCCGTCGGGGAAGGGGCCGTGGCGGCGGTAACGGTCTCCGCCCGGGGATTCGACCTTCACCACGTCGGCCCCGGCGTCTCCCAGCAGCCGGGCGCAGAAGGAGGCCGACGCCATCTCGGTGTACTCGACGACCCTCACGCCAGCCAGGGCCGACGCCGGAGCCGCTCCAGTGTTGGCGTCAGAGTTCATCTGAGCTGTACGGACCCGGCCCGAAGCGGAAGCTGAATTACTGCATTGGCCCGGTCCACCACACGCTCGCCTCGCTGGTTCTCAATCCACAGGTCGCACTCGGCGAATCCCCCCACCCGGTCCCTCCCCGAGAGGGGCAGGGAATGAGGGTTGTCATGGCCCTCCCGGTACAGCGCGGTGACCACGCCCCGGCAGACCAGGGAGTCGCCGGGGTAGACCATCACGCGGTTGCGGAAGCCCAGTTTGCGCAGAAACGCGCCGGGGCCTGCCCAGTCCTGGACGTGCTGGGCCAGGAAAGCCCCCAGCATCTGGCCGTCCACGAAGGGTCCGGGGAAGCCAAGTTCCCGGACATGGTCGGCGTCGTAATGGACCCGTATGAAGTCCCAGGTGGCGGCGGCGTAGGCCATCATATGCGGCAGGTCAATCTGCTTGCGCAGCAGGGTCAACTCCTCGCCCACCGAGACGTCTTCGAAGAACCGGCCGGCGCTCCCATGGTTCACCCCCACCCTGACCCTCCCCCTCGAGGGGGAGGAGGTAGATGCGCTCTCGTTGCTGCTCATTCCGGCGCCTCCTCCCGGTAGAACAGGGTCTCGGTGTTTCGGGCCAGCAACTCGCCGCGCTGGTTGTGGAAGGTGGCTTCGATGACCTGGAAGATCAGCGTGCCGGAGCGTCCAGCGCGTTCATACACGTCCTTGACCAGCCAGCGGGCCGTGAGCACGTCGTCCGGGTGGATGGGCTGGAAGAACTCGTACTCGTTGCCGGCCCGAAGCCCGGCCAGTTCCCGGAATGAGCCACGGCCCAGCAGGTCGCCGCGCTCGTCCATGTCGCTGTCCACGTACTGCCAGGTATCACAGACCAGCGTGGGCGGCGCCATCACGTGCCGCAGGCCGTGGGCGGCGGCCTGTGCGCGGTCGGAGTAGAGGGGATTGAAGTCGCCGACGGCAAGGGCGTACTGCCGGAATGCCGACCGCCCAATTTCGTCAGGCGCTGGGAAAACCAGTTCCTGCCCTACCGTGGCCTTCAACTGCTCTAGCAGTGATTCCGCCATATACGTCCTTCCCGGTCATCTGTCATTCCTCCGAGAGCAGGAACGACGGGTATTTGTCGTCAGAATGTTTGACCAATGACTCACACATCATTAAGCGTTGGGCGGGCGCATGGTGTGCCAGGGGGTATGCTGTTCGTAGGCGTGGGCTACCTTCAGGATGGTTGCCTCGTCGAAGGGACGGCCGCCGATTTGCAGGCCGATGGGAAGCCCCTCGGAGTTGAAGCCGCAGTTGATGGAGATGGCGGGCGCTCCGGCGAGGTTGAAGGGCCGGGTCATCACGGGGGGCTGGTCACGGGCGACTTCCTTGGACGTGATGACCGGGTCGGCCCCTACCAACGGGGCACAGCTCTTGGACGTGGGCAGAATCAGCACGTCGTAGCTCTCCAGCGCCCCCAGCACTTCGCGGCGGGTGAGTTCCCGCAGTTTCTGCACCTTGTAGTAGGCACTGGCGGGCATGATGCTCCCTGTGAGCAAGCCGACCTGGTTGGAGTGGCCGAACTCGTGGAGCCGCTCCCTCAGCCAGTCGCGGTAGGTCATGGACGCTTCCACGTTAATCAGCACCATGGACAGCGTGCCGCCGTGAACGGTAAGAGGCAGCGAGACATCCTCCACCGTCGCGCCCAGCTCTTCCAGCACCGCTCCGGCGGCGATGATGCCCTCGCGCACTTCCGCATCGGTGATTTCGTTATCAATCAGGTCACGGATTGCGCCCACCCGCACACCTTCGAGGTTGCCACCCAAGGCGGCGCGGTAGTCGGGTACGGGCGCGTTCCAGGTGTACCGGTCCTTGGGGTCGTGTCCGGCGATGGCGCCCAGGGTAATAGCGGCGTCCTCCACGGTGCGGGAGATGGGGCCGACCTGGTCCATGGACCACGAGCCGGGGGCCACGCCGTAGCGGCTGACCCGCCCCCAGCTTGGTCGCAGCCCGACGATACCGCACCACGCCGCCGGACGGCGGATCGAGCCGCCGGTGTCCTCGCCGAGGGACGTTGCGCACAGGAAGGCGGAGGTGGCCGAACCGGAGCCGCCGCTGGAGCCGCCGGTGAAGCGGTCCAGGTCCCACGGGTTGCGGTTGTAGCCGTAACGCTGGGATGCGCCCAGGGCGAACTCGGTAAGGTTGGTCTTGCCCAGCAGGACAGCCCCGGCCCGCTTCAGGTTGGCAATGGCCGTGGCGTCCTCGTCGGGGAAGAAGTCGGCCATCAGCCGGGAGCCGACGGTGGTGCGTACGCCCTGCGTCCAGATCTGGTCCTTAACCGCTACCGGGATGCCGTGCATCGCGCCAAGGTAGTTGCCTGCGGCGATAGCCCGCTCCGCTTCCTCGGCGGCGGCCATCGCTTCTGTGCGGCAGACAGTGAGGTACGAGTTGAACTTGAAGTTCAGCGAGTCAATGCGGTCGAGGTAGGCGGAGGTCGCCTCCACCGGCGACACTTCCCGCTGCCGGATAAGCTCGCTCAACTCCGCCACGGAGAGGAAGGGAATGTCCTGCTTGTCCATAGTTCGCTCCTGTAACCCCGGGCTTTTAGGGCAGGTTTGTATTCACAGGCTAAGTTAGCGTCTGTCGAACATCGACTGTGCGGCCAGTAGCCTTCGTTCTTCTTGGGTTAGCTGGGCGAAGTCTCTGATGGCGGTCTGGGCTCGTGCGATGATGTTGAGGGCGTCTGACCGGACTAGTTGAATGTTAGGGTTGTAGTCGGCGTTATGGCGCTGGTTCTGCAACTCAATGAAGATGCGAGCGAAGTTTGCTCCGTTTTGTGATAGCAAACCGAGAACTGCGCACAGGTTGTTCCGGGCCCTGCCGTGGTCGAGACGGCGGTAGACCCGTTCCCAAGCGTAGGAGGATATGATTGATTGCGGCTGACCGGCGATGAGTTCTGCGTTGGATGCCGCCAAGGTGTGGAATAAGGCGTAGTATGCGGTACTGATGGCGCGCCGCATATCTGCCTGCGAAGGCGGCTGCGCTTCTGCTGCCGGGGGCACCAGTTTGCGGCAGGTGTTTATGAGTTCCTGCGGGTCTATCATGACACGCGCGATGTCGGAAATGGGGGCTTTTGGTTTGGATGCCAAGTCGGGTCGTTGATGTCGATATAGCTGACCAATGTATGGGCTGTGATGCCGGAGGCGAGAATCGGATCGTCTATGACTCTGAACAGGGTGTTCATCAGGTGGCCGTCGAGCACCGGATTTTCTGCGGTGTAGAGGAGCTCAACTCTGATTAACTCCTCGTCTTCGGCGTTTAGCATGACGGAGGCGTTGGCATTATGGAATTGGACGCTGGGCGGGAAGTGAGTTTTCGCCCCGTCTAGGATTATTCTCTTCACGGTTTCCATTTCCCGCTCGGTGATGGGCATTTGGGGCCTCGTTCGGTGGTAGTCTCGGATTCGATGCTAATTTACCAGAACTCGCCAGAGGGATGTCGTAAAAAGACTTTTTCGTCATTCCCGCCTTCGCCGGGATGACAGGGTATTTGACGGCAACTCCCAATTTCCCCTCTCTCTGGAGAGGAGGGGGATTATTGAAGGCCCTAGCCCTCCTTCAGCGCCGGTATTACTTCCTTGCCGAACAGCTCCAGCGACCGCATGGTGTCGGCGTGGGACAGCGGACCGCCCTGGGCTTCCAGCAGCAGGGCGCCGATGCCCAGCTCCTCCTTGATGTAGCGCAGCTTCTTGATGACCGTATCGGGACTGCCTACCACCAGGTGGTATTCGTCCTGCAACTCCTGGTAGGTCATCTCGTTCAGCGGGCGGGAGCGGCGCAGGGTATTGGCGGCGGCCCCAGCGGCGGAGAAGTAGCCGGGGGGCGCCCAGTACTCGCGGGGGCCTTTCAGCGGGTGGCCCATGCGCCACATGAACGCCTTGCCCGACTCCTGCGCCTTTTCGTCGGTGTCGTTGACGTGGGCGCAGATCATGAAGGCGAACTTATCGGGCTCGGGCTCCCAACCGGCTTCGTTGGCGTGCCTGCGGTAGTTGGCGAAGAGATTGCGGGCCTGGTCCATACGTGTCAGGAATGCAGCGTAGGTATAGTGGTTGTCGGCGGCCCACTTGACCGTCTCGGGGCTGCCGGTGCCTGGCACCCAGCAGGGCGGGTGCGGCTGCTGGATGGGCAGCATCCACGGGTTGACGGCGCGGTAGTGGTAGTGCTTGCCCTCCCAGCGGAAGGGGCCGGGGGTGGTCCAGGTCTTCTTGATTAGATCGTGGCATTCCTCGAACCGCTCGCGGTTGTAGACCGGGTTGGTGTTGTTGGCCCAGGTCTCGATGCCAATGCCGCGCACGAAGCCGGAGATGATGCGCCCGCCGGATATGACGTCCAGCATGGCGATTTCCTCGGCCAGCCGCACCGGGTTGTCGGACGTGGGCAGCATATTGCCCAGCATCAGTATCTTGGCGCGGTTGGTGACGCGGGCCAGGATGCCGCCGGTGATGTTGACCTCCACGTCCATGCACGATGGCGTGTTGTGGTGCTCGTTAATCATCAGCCCGTCGAAACCCACTTCCTCGGCATACTGGTACTCGTCCAGATACCGCTTGAAAAGGTCGTGGGCCGTGCCGGGGTCGAAGTAGGTGTTGGGGAAAGTGAGGCGCATGGAGGGATACTTGTCGGCCTCGGTCTCGGGGAAGGCAGCGTAGGGGAACTCGGTGAAGTAGAAGACTTCAAAGGACATGGCGTGAACTCCGTTTCTTGATTTTCTCTGTGGGGGTTAAGGCAGAGACTACGGGTTTCTCAGGGGCATCAGGACGTAGGCGGCGAAGGCGCGGCGGTCGCGCTCCGGGGCCTGGCGGAATTGAGCGATACGCTGTTCCGCCAAGTCAATGTCCTCAATGACTCCCGATTGCGTGAAACTTGCGGACGGGTCATAGTCGGCAGTCTGACGCCTTTCCTGCATTTCAGCGAACCACTTGGCAAAATCCTGAATTTCTTGGGGGAAACTGCGGAGCCGGTCTTGGTCGGCTCGCTGTTTGGCGCGCCCGTGTTCCAATGCTCGGTATGCTTGATGCCAAGCTGTCCGGCTCTGGCCGGAGCCTGACACTCCCACCAGCATATCGGCGCAGTTTTCCGCCATGCAGTGGAACAGGGCGTAGTAGGTAGTGCTGACGGCCCGTCGGAGGCTGGCCTGGCTGGGAGGCGTACCACTGGGCGCTCCGGCCAGTTGGCGCGCCGCAGCCAGTAAATCATTCTGGCTTACCACCATTCATCCCGTTCCTGTATCTCGCCGCTATCCCACTTGGATTTAGGGATGTAATCCACGGCAGGATAGAACGATTCTATCCACTCCTCCCTCATTCTGTCCCGTATCCTGTCCTTCGCGTTGTATTTCCAAATGTTAGGCGCCTCGCTCATATCGCCTTCGTAGACGACCGTGATGAGGACATCCCGAGGGTCAAGGGATGAGCGCTCCCGGAGGGCTTTGTAGTCGGGGTTCACCAGTATCGGGCCGATGCTGAAGTCGTCGCCGCAATACTGGCGAAATTCCTTGCTAATTTCTTCGGTGGCGAACTTTTCGACTTTGCGGATGAATTTCTTGCGTCTCATTGCCGCTCTCCGCTTTTGCTGCTTCCAGCATATATCAACGGCGGTAGGGGGTACAGGGAAACCGTCCAATCATTTCTGCGCGAGCAACCAGTCCAGCAGGGCATCGGCGAAGGCGTCGCCGTAAGCCGGAGCGTGACCGCCCTCATCGCTGCTCCAGATCTCGACTGTTATGCCCTCGGCGCAGCCTTCGGCAAAGCGGTATGTGAAGGTCTCTTCGCCTTCTATGGAGGCGTCCAAGTCGAGGTTTTCGCCCTGCTCTTGCGAGTTCGGATCGCAACCGGCGCGCTCCCCCCAGAGATAGTACATATCCTTGGCCCCGGCGTATCTTTCGCCGGGTCTCAAGGCGGGCAACTGAGATTCTTCGGAGCCGTGGAACCGCACAACTCGGTCCTGCTCGCCGTGGATGTGCAGCACGGATACCGGGGCCGCGCCCTCGCAACTGCTGTCGTCCGTGGAGCTGGTCCCGGCGAGGCTGGCGACGGCGCGCAGGCCGGGCAGGCCCTGGCAGGCCATCCAGTAGGACATGAAGCCGCCGTTGGAGTAGCCGAAGAAGTACATCGGCCCCATGTCGAATTCGCCCCCGGCTTCTTGAACCAGGGCGGTCAGGGCGCCCACGTCGTCTTGGCGGGCCTTTCCGAACCCATCGGTGGGGTTCCAGAAACGTTGGCCTTCGTCGTTCTCGACGCCGTCGGGCAGCAGGAGCGCGAATCCGTCGCGGTTCACTCGCTTGTGAAGAGGGATATATAGGCTCTGGGAGAAGGAATCGCCACCGAATCCGTGAAGGGAAACGATGAGGGGAATCTCTCCCTCCGGCAGCGGGTCGGGCAGCACCAGTACGGCGGACCTTGCCCCGCCGTAGGCTGCCCCGTAGTTGATGACTTGCGCTTGACCGCCGCCCTCTGCCGCCAGCCTCAGCGTCCTCTCGATGCCGGTGCCTTCCAGCAGCCTCACCCGCTCGTCCATGCCCGTGAACCACTTCTCGATGACTGGCAGGACCAACTCTAATTGCGAGGCGACTCCTTCCAGTTCCTGCAACCGCGAATCCAGGTCGTCTAAGCGCTCGCCAGTGTGGGCCTGGCCTTCTTCGAGGGCAGCCAACTGTTGTTCCTGACCTTCTTCGAACTCGGCTACTTCCTCTTCGTGTTCCTGAGCAGCCTCGGCGGCCTCTTGGGCCTGAATGTAGTCGGCCTGTTCCTGGCGGAGCGTGGCGAGTTCGCTCTTCTGCGCTGCGTTTTCCTCCAGCAGGGCGGCGAGTTCGCCCTGAAGCGACGTGTTCTCCTCCTGTACTGCCTCCAGCAACTCTTCGAGGGAATGGAGCTTCGCTTCAAGCGCCAGCACTTTCTCGCTGGTGGCGTTGTGCCCCTCACTGGCGCAGGCAGACAAAGTAGCGGCCAACGCAAGGCAGGCCGCTACAAAGAGAAGGTTACGAAGCACTGAAGGGAGACCGGTAAGCTTCATACGCTACGCCAGGAACTCCAGCGCCGTCTTGATGAACTCGTCGGGCTTCTCCACCTGGGGGGAGTGGCCGCAGTTCTCGATGACCACCAGCTCGGAGCCGGGGATGCTTTCCTGGTAGATGCTGCCGCACTCCACCGGGACGATGCGGTCCTGGCGGCCCCAGACCATGCGGGTAGGGACGTTGACGCGCTTGAGCAGGCCGCCGGCCAGGCGCGGGTCGTGCATATAGGGCTTCCAAGTGAGGCGCACCGCCATCTCGCGGTTCAGGTCGGCGGTGAGCTGCTCTTCCGGCGAAAGCTCCCGGCCATAGATGGCGTCGTAGTCCGGCACCTGGCTGGCGTCGTGGAACTGCAATTCCAGCACCTGGGCCGGGCTGATGATGAAGATGTCGGTGATTTCGCCTTCGTTGGGCTTCACCCCGGCGGCGCCCACCAGCATCAGCTTGCCTACGGCGTTGGTGCAGGTCGCCACCAGCTCAGCAGCAATCCACCCGCCCATGGAGAAGCCGATGGTGCGGACCCTTTCCAGCCCCAGGGTGTCCAGATACCAGGTGTAGAAGGCGGCCATGTCGGGTATGCTTTCCAGCCACTCGGGGCGCGGCGACTTGCCGTAGCCGGGGTGAGACGGGTAGTAGACGGTGTAGTGTTCGGCCAGGGCATCAGCGAAGCGGAGCCAGCCGGAGTTGCCCCCGGCGCCGTGCAGCAGCAGCAGGGGGTCGCCGCTGCCACCCTTCAAGGTATGGACTCCGACTCCGCCAACATCAACAATTTCCTCGGTAAACGCGGGCATGACTGCTCTCCTTTATCTTTCCTGTTCAGTACAGTTGAATCGCGGTGAGAAACCCGTTCGTCCTGAGCTTGTCGAAGGATGAACGGGTTTTGCTGCGGCCTTCCGTCGCTTGGCCGCTCGCCCTTCGACAGGCTCAGGACGAACGGCCCGGTCTGCATCCAGCACCAGGGTTCTTTGCCTGCCTTACGGGGCCTTCTGGAAGGGGTCGGTCAGTTCCAGTTCCTCGCCGATTTCGCGTAGGGTGGGCAGGACTTCCTCGCCCATCAGCCTCAGGCAGTTCATGGTGTCGGCGTGGGTGGTGTCGCCGTCGTTGGTCCAGACGCCGAGGATGCCGGGACGGAGCTGGCCCAGCACGTCGCGCAGCTTGCGCACCACGGTTTCGGGGCTGCCGACAATCCAGCGGTTGGACTCCAGGATTTCGTCGTAGCTGGCCGTCTCCAGTCCCAGGCCCAGGAAGGGGTCCTTGCGGACGCGGCCCTGGTAGCGGGCGATGCGGGGGTCCTTCATGCTGCCGCTGTATCCGATGGGCATCATGTAGTCGCGGGGCATAGGCACCCGGCCCACGCCCACGTTGCCAGTGAGGAAGCCCTTGGCCGCCTCGTATGCCTTCTCGTCGGTGTCCTGAACGTGGATGCGGCACAGGTATCCGAAGTTCTCCGGGCCCGGCTCGTAGCCGTTCTCGCGGGCCGTCTCGGTGTAGATGTCCATCATGTCCTGGGTGCCCTGCGGGTCGGTTTCCAGGTAGATGTAGGGGTAGCGGCGCTCGGCGGCCCAGACCAGTGTCTCCGGGCTGCCCAGGCCGGGAATCCAGACGGGCGGGTGCGGCTGCTGTATGGGCCTCTCGAAGGGGTTGACCACCCGGAAGTGGTAGTGTTTGCCCTCCCAGCGGAAGGGGCCGGGGGTGGTCCAGGTCTTGATGAGCAGGTCGTGGGCTTCCTCGAACCGTTCCCGGTTGAACAGGGGGTTGACGTTGGCGGCCAGGCTCTCAACGCCAGTGCCGCGCACGAAGCCCGACACCAGCCGCCCACCGGAAATCATGTCAATCTCGGCCAGCTCTTCGGCCAGGCGAAGGGGATTGTCGAACACCGGCAGGGGGTTGCCCAGCAGGACAATCTTGGGCGTCTTGGTGTTGCGGGCCAGGATGGCGGCCTCGAGGTTCATGGTGGCGCCGAGACAGGTGGGGGTGTTGTGATGCTCGTTGAGCATCAGCCCGTCGAAGCCCACTTCCTCGCAGTATTCGTACTCGTCCAGGTACTCATTGTACTGCCGTGAGCCGACCATCGGGTCGAAGTTGCTGTTGGAGAAGGTGAGCCGCACGGCCTGGTTGGGGCTGTTGCGAACATCCTCTTCCGTATAGTTGGTATAGGCCCGCTCGGTAAACCGCATCAGGAACATTGCATTCGTCTCCTATGAGTTAATCTCGACACATCGGCTAGGTAGTTGCCAATCCAGCGAACGCGGGGATAGGAACCTTGCGCGGCCCGGTAAAAGGGCCAGTCGGCAGTCCAGATTTCGCAGTCCAGCGATTCGGCGAGGGCAAGGTAGTGGGAATCGTATGCAAGACGTTGATTAAGTTCCACGGCCAAGTCTATGGCCCGATCGTGCAATAACCAAGACGGACGAAAGGAAATCCTCAATCCGTAGAACCTTGTCATCAACTGCTTTGCGCCGTCTAAGGTGATTATCTGCTCTGAAATCTTCTTGCGAAAGGCAGTAGCCATTTCCGACGGCATAAAGTCAGGTGCGATCAACTGGATTCCTGCGTATCTCCAGGAAAGGGCCAAGACCCTGGACTGTGCAGTATATGCCTCCAACACAAACAGCTTGACTGCCAGGCTCGCATCAAGTACCACCATTTTCTTCCATATCCTGGTGACGCTGCTCCCGAGCCTCTCGTATCAAATCGGCAGAGTCGGTTACGCTAATACGTCCCTGAGTTATTGCATCGCACTCGGCGAACAGATTGCCCAATGCTTCTACATCCCTATGCCGTTCTTCCCGCGCCTCGCGGATTAGGTCAACGGAGTTGGTGGAGCTAACGTGGCCCTTGAACAGTTTTTCCCGAAGGGCCGCTATCCTCTCCAGAGCCTTCAAAGATTCTTCCCTGGTATTCTTAACTCCCCAACGCACCATCCCCTCTCTGTTGACTTCCCACACAACCTTTCTTTCCCGGGCTGGGTCGTCAGGGTCGTTAGCCGGCTCTTGCAGTTCGAGTATAGGCAACCAGCGATCTTTCGCCCATTTGGGAATTTCTCTGGTGTCCTCGGGTTTTTCTCCATAAAGCAGGACCGTCAAGTCCGCCTTCGCTCTGGCGGCGGCAAGGCAAAATTGCTCCAGGCTCATGCCGCTCTGTGAGGCGGCATCCTTCAACAATTCTTCCGTTTCTGCATCAAGGACGATATTGATGCTCTTGTTTTCGTCGCTCATTGTTGCTCCGGCAAGGAGCCGAATTATGGCTGGGACGCAACTTATCCTACCCCCGCGCCTAGCAAGGGTCAAGGAAACGGTCGCGCCGTCGATTCTTACCTGTGTGCTATATTGAAAGCACAAATCCGCAGCGGAGGGCCGGGCTGGATGGCCTGGCCATATCTACCCGCGAGCACTGTTGAGGTTCCTTTTTATGCCCAAAGTTCTGGTATCTGACCCCATAGGCCCCGAAGGTGTTTCCCTGCTGGAGACCGGGGCCGACGTAGACGTCAAGACGGGCATGAAGCCCGCCGAACTGCTGGACACCGTAGGGGGCTACGAGGCCCTGGTGGTCCGCAGCGAGACCAAGGTCAACCGCGACGTAATCGAGGCCGGCAAGAAGTTGCAGGTCATCGCCCGCGCCGGCATCGGCGTGGACAACATAGACCTGGAGGCCGCCACCGGCGCAGGCATCGCCGTGGTCAACGCGCCCACGGGCAACACCGTGGCCGCCGCCGAGCACACCGTCGCCCTTATGCTGGCCCTCGCCCGCAACGTCCCCGGCGCGCACCAGTCGCTACAGTCCGGCGAGTGGCGGCGCAGCGCCTTCATGGGCGTGGAGGTGCGCGACAAGACCCTGGGCATCTGCGGCCTGGGACGGGTCGGCACCGAGGTCGCCCGCCGCGCCCAGCCCTTCGGGATGCGGCTGGTGGGCTACGACCCTTTCGTCGCACCCGACTACGCCCGGCGTATCGGCGTCGAGCTGCTGTCGCTGGACGAACTGCTGGCCGAGTCCGACTTCGTAACCCTGCACACCCCGCTGACCGAAGGCACCCGAGGGATGCTGGGGATGCGCCAGGTGGAGAAAATCAAGCCGGGCGCGCGAATCATCAACGTGGCCCGCGGCGAGCTGGTGGACGAGGCCGCGCTGCTGGCCGGGCTGGAATCGGGCAAACTGAGCGGGGTGGCCCTGGACGTATTCGCCAAGGAGCCGCCCGACCCAAGCCCGCTGCTGGAGCATCCCAAGGCCATCGTCACGCCCCACCTTGGCGCGTCCACGCGGGAGGCGCAGCGCGAGGTAGCCATCGAGGCCGCCGAGCAGGTGCTGGCGGTGCTGAAAGGCGAACCGGCCCGCAACACCGTCAACGCCCCCTTCGTCGCGCCGGAGGTCCACGAGGTGCTGGCCCCCTACGTCCCGGCGGCCTCCATGGTGGGCAAGCTGCTGGGGTTCCTGTCGGAGGGGCAGGTCACCGGCGTAACCGTCAGCTACGAAGGCGAAATCGCCCACCACGACTGCCGGATGCTCCAGGCCGCGGTGCTGACCGGGCTGCTGGGGCCGGTGAGCACGGTCAACGTCAACCTGATTAACGCCCCGGTGATGGCCCGGGAGCGGGGCTGGAACGTCACCGAGCAGAGCAACCGGGTCTCGCGGGAGTACGCCAGCCTCATCTCTGCCACTCTCCACACTCGGGGAACTGACCCGGCCAACGGCAGCCTGACCCTGGCCGCCACCTCCATGCGCAACGAGACCCACATCGTCAAGTTCAACGACTACTGGATGGACATCGTTCCCAACACGCCCTACCTGCTGTTCGTGGACAACCGGGACCAGCCCGGCAGCATCGGCGCGGTGGGCACCATCGCCGGGCGCCACAACATCAACATCAGCTTCATGGGCGTGGGCCGCATCCGGCTACGCGGCCAAGCCATGATGGTCATCGGGCTAGACGACCCGGTGCCAGCCCACGTGATGGAGGAAATCAGGGCCTTGTCCCACATCGAAAGCGCCCGCCTGGCGACGCTGGCGGGGTGATGTAGTTCCCTACCCCTTAAGGGAAAGGGTTAGGGTGAGATAAAATCTCCAACTACGTAACTCCTATCCTGAATCAAAAGTTGTGTCAGGATCGAAACACACTGGTTATATACAGTAGGGCATCGGCTTGGGATAATGCCCGCTGGCAAGGACAAGACGGAGGGATGGCGATGGGCAGTTTTGAGCAGGCATTCAGCGAAGTGGAGCGCGCCGCTGCCTCGACCGCCAAGTCGGCGGGCGACTTGGCGAAACTGGCAAAGACACTGGAGAAGGCGGCCAAAGATGGGAACATAGCAGCCATCAAGCGAGCACAAGGCAGACTGGAGGACGCTTTGAACGCTCTGCGGCAGGAAGCTGCTAACGCCAGCGATTCCTGGCCCTTTCAGGAAAAAGAAGAAGAGGATTACCTTAAAGACGGCTATACTGCCGAACTGCGGGGCGTCGCTGCCGAAAAAGGGCTGAATATCTATGAGCGGGACGGGCGACTGATTTCCTCACCATCGGTGCTACAGGTGCTGCCCAGCCCTAGAGCGGTGCGGATTGACCGGAAACAGGTGTCTGCTATCAGGCCGTCCCACCTTGCCGAGATTCTGATTAAGAACCAGAAAACCCCTCCGCGCTTTCAATCGGGACGCTTTCTGGAGTCCCTTTACGACGCCTATAAGCTGGTCATAGAAACGCCGATGACTCCATTGGCCGATACCCGCTCGGTGATTGTGGTTCCATTGGAAAGAATTTACCAGACTTTCACATCCCTGCCGGGCAGCGATCGAGAATACGGGAGAATGGACTTTGCCCGGGACCTGTACCAGTTGGACTCCAATGGTCCAAAGCAAACTAGATCGGGGATGACTGTGGACTTTCCGGCTTCCACGGGAGCAAGAAGTTCACGGGGGGTGTTTTCTTTCGTTGAGCCTAATGGACAGGTGATTTCATACTACGGAATCCGTTTTTCCTAGAGTGAGTGATGCAGAACACAATCCCTGTCAACGATTGGATGCAAACCATTGAGTCCGAATATCTGACGACTTTCATCAAGGAAGGCGGTTCGTCAGTAAAATTCGCCGTAGCGCCGGAAGGGTTGAGGGCGGAATTTTGCGACGTATTGGAGAAACATTGCCGCGAGTTGGATTACGTCGTGGTGAGGCTCGATGCGGCGGAGACGCGGTTTCATATGCCGCAAGACATCTTCTTTGGTATGGCGAATCAGGTGGACTGGCGGTATTTGGCCCGCCGCCTGATTGTTGGCATAGCGAGGAGGATGGGCTATCAAGTTGATAATATCAACCTGAGCGATTCAGGAAATATCTTCAAGGCCATTGGAGAAAATAACGGCGTTGAAGCCCAATTCCTAGCTACTAGCTTAGCGCCAGAATTTCAGAATCAAGTCTTCAGAAACCAGAAGATGTCGAAAGATTTTCGAGTGGCGATGTCGCATCTGTGCCAGCGGGAAAACACCGGAGAAAACGGAGAGTACGGCGCTCAGCCACTGATTGATTGGCTAACCGGTCGAAACACCAGAATCAGCAGCGTCCGACAATTCCACATCGCATCTGGAATAAACCGGAACACGGCCAGGTATTTCATCGAGTCGGCCCTATACTGGTTCCAGTTTGCCGGGCATACCGGAACGGCGATACTGCTCGACGGCTCTCGGGTAACGCTTGCCAGCAACCCGAGGGATGGGCGCAGGTATTACACGAAAGCTATGGCGATGGACCATTACGAACTGCTCCGGGAATTCGTGGATGGCACCGACCGGCTGACGGGAAGCCTCATACTCTTGACGACCAATGAGGATTTCTTGGAACAAAGCGCGAACTCCAGAGGTTTCGGCATTTATCCGGCGCTCATGACCAGAGTGATGGACGATGTCCGCGACAAGAATTTGGTCAATCCAGTGGCGTCTCTAATCAGGTTGTCTTGAAAATGAGGCCGTCTTGGGTGACGGCAGAAGCGAGTGAAATATGGAATACGCCGATGCTCTTACCTGCCGCCGGGCATTGGAAGCCCTCCGTAGCGGCGTGCCAAATCAACAGGCCGTGGAGTTGCTGGGCAGTAATCAGGCCGGAGCGCAGGAGCTCTTTTCCCAATTGCTTGAACAGGCGGCAGACCGGGACAATCCCCCTTCCAGCGGGTTGGGGATGCTGGTTTCCGGCGATTTCGGAACAGGCAAATCGCACCTGCTTTCCCATCTGGAACACGAAGCGTTGGAGCACGGATTCGTTTGCAGTAGGGTGACTATCAGCAAAGAGACTCCCTTATTCAATCTGGGCAAGGTTTATAAATCTGCGATTGACTATGGACGGATACCCAACGCAACCGGACGTGTGATGGAAGAGATTGGTCTCAGGATTAACGACAGGAGATCCAGATCCTATGACAGTTTTTCCCGCTGGGCCAATTCCGAAGACAACGGATTGAGTTTGATGTTTCCAGCCACATTAATGATTCACGAAAGGCTGAACGATTTTGATTTCAACAACGAAATCGAAGCCTTCTGGTCTGGAGACTCAATGCGGGTTTCTAGGGTGAAAGAGGGCCTCAGGAATATCAACCAACAACGCAGCTACAACTTCCGGGCGCCCACAGTCCGCGAATTGCCTCGGCAGCGACTCCGGTTCGCCACGGAACTGATCAAGGGCGCGGGGTACAAGGGCTGGGTTGTATTGATAGATGAAATCGAACTGGTTGGCTCATATAGTGTGTTGCAGCGGGCCAATTCTTATGCGGAACTCGCCCGCTGGATGGGCCGGGCCGAGGGGGAAGAATATCCCGGACTTGTCGTCGTTGGCACAGTGACCGACGACTTTGGAACTGCTGTACTAGGGAACTTAGGCAAACAGGATTTAAATAACGCGGCTCAACGCTTGCAGAGCCGCAATGAGCCTGTCCTCGCTGCCCGATCTGAAACTGGTATGCGGATTCTTCAGCGCGATGCTATACCATTGGCTCAGTCGAGTGAAGAAGACCTGAACGCCACAATGGAAAAGTTGCGCCGAATCTACTCCGCCGCCTACGATTGGGACGCCCCGCAATTGGAATCCAGAACCGGCGGCGCAGGGTATCAGAACCGAATGCGCTACAAAGTCCGCTCTGCCATCAACGAATGGGATTTGTTGCGGCTGTACCCGGATTCGCAACCTGAAACCGAGGAAACCGAGTTCAGGTTTGACTACGACGAGAATCCCGAATTGGAACAGGAAGCGAAAGACGGCGAATAATCCGCACGAGCGCACCTAGGGAATACTGTACCCCTTTCGGCCTCGCTTCCATCCGCGGTATGTAGCCCTGTATTCCGACCTTCGCGGGATTGATAGACAGCAGCACAAGGAGGAACGCCATGAGCGACAAAATCGGCATCATGGGCGCGGGGGCGCTGGGCAGCTACGTCGGCGCTTTCCTGTCGCGCGAGGGCGAGGACGTCACGTTCATTGATATGTGGCCGGAGCACGTGGAGAAGATGCGGGCCGACGGGCTGCGCGTCACCGGCAGCCAGGGGCCCCTCACCGTGCCGGTCAAGGCCATGCACCTGACCGACGCCCAGGGCATCACCGAACCCTTCGACTTCGTGTTCATATCGGTCAAGTCCTACGACACCGAGTGGGCCACCCACTTCATCAAGCGCTACGTCAAGGACGACGGCTTCTTCGTCGCGTTGCAGAACTGCTGGAACGACGTCACCGTCGCCGGCATCGTGGGCGAAGAGCGCACCATGGGCTGCATCGCCTCCCACATCGAGGTTGCTCTGTGGGAACCGGGCCACGTCACGCGGGGCGGCGCGGTGGGCCGCGACCATGGTCATCACGTCTTCCGGGTGGGCGAGTACAACGAGCGCCTTTCGCCCCGCTCCGGCAAGGTGGCCGCGCTGCTGGACTGCATTGACGGCTCCTACCCCACCGACAACCTGTGGGGGCAGCGCTGGGCGAAGCTGTGCCAGAACGGCATGGGCAACGGCATATCCGCCGCCTCGGGCCTCGGCTCGCAGGAAATGGCCGACGACCCCCGCTGCCGGATGATACGCATCCAGCTTTGCAAGGAGGGGGCGCAGGTGGGTCTGGCCATGGGCCTGAACGTGGTGGACATCAACGGCCTGCCCGCCCAGACCTGGGCCGACGCCGACAAGGGCGACGTGTTCGAGGAGCTGGACGCTTTCCTGGCTGCCCGCGGCGGACGGGTAAACTGGCTGGCGTCCATGGCCCAGGACGTTCACAAGGGCCGCCGCTCGGAAATCGACTACATGAACGGCCTGATAGCCGCCAAGGGCCGCGAAGTCGGCATCGCCACCCCCTTCAACGACGCCGTAATCGAGGCGATGCGCGCCGTGGACGCCGGCACGCTGCCCCAGGAGCCGGAACACGTTGACCGCGTGCTGCGCGCGGCCGGGCGGTGAGGTACTCATCATGGAATACAAGGGATACCGGGCCGCAGTTCACTTCGACTATGAGGCAGGAGTTCTTCACGGGGAAGTCGTGGACACCCGCGACGTTATCGTTTTCGAGGCGACTTCGGTTGATCAACTGGAGCGGGAGTTCCACTTTTCGATAGACGATTATCTGGCCGTATGCGCCGAAAGGGGCCGGGAGCCGGATAAACCTTTCTCCGGCCGCATCCCCTTGAAAGTGAGTTCGAAGCTGCACCGGGCGGCAACCGCGGCTGCCAAGGCCGAGGGAAAGAGCCTGAATGCCTGGGTCGCCGAAGCTATCGAAAGAGCGATCCCGTAGGCCGCCCTGCTTTCCGCCCAACTCCATTCAACCCCGCCGGGAGGTCAGCCATGTTCATCAAAGTCGAACCCGCCGAGTTTTTCATGTACCGGGTCATCCTCGTTTTCGACCTCGAAAGCCCCAACTCGGAAGACCAGGAAGCGCGCGACTACATGACCGAGTGGGAACTGGAGCCCAAGTACCAGTGGACCGGCGACTTCGAGGGCAGCAACAGCGAGATTATGCAGTTCGGCGGCTGCTATCTGGGCCGGCATCTGGGCAAGATTTCGGAAATCCAGCGCAGTCATGTCGAGCGGGAAATTATCACCGCCGAGATCGGCCTCCTGCTGGACGACGCGACTGACCCCGTAGCCATCCCCGACGACCGCCGGGAGGAAATGGTGGCTCAACTGGTGCAGAGCTTCCACCAGCCAGAGGTGTTCCAGCCTAACGGGGAGGGCCTGTTGGAAGCGGTGCTGGACGCCCCCGCCGTGCGGCAGGCTGCCCGCAGACTGGTGGCCGCTTCCACCAGCGACTGACCGCCGGCCACGTTTGCCTTCGACAGGCTCAGGATAAACGAGGACAGGCTGCCCGTCCCAGATAGATCAACAGCCCCGCCGTAAATCGGCGGGGCCTTTTCCTTTCGTTTGGAGCGGGTGATGGGAATCGAACCCACGTAGCTAGCTTGGAAGGCTAGAGCTCTACCATTGAGCTACACCCGCTATCAGAGCGCCGGGAATCCACAACTTCCGGCACATTCAATTATAACTACTCCCGGGGAGTCCTGCCAGTTGCTATGTGTCCCCTAGTCGCTGGTGGGAGCCGGTTCGATGTCTTCTTCGACGGCCCCGGTCGGGGGTGGCGCGGCGCCGTCCGTCGGGGCCGCCCCGTCGCTGCCGGGGCGCTGCCGGTTGTCGTCCTGTCCTTCTCTGCGGGAGCGGCGGGATACATTGAAGCTCAGGCGCTCCCGCATTTGGTAGACCACGCGGTCAACTTCGTAGTCCGGGGTGCGGTAGCGGTTGAGGGAGTGGCGCAGCATTTCCAATCCGGCCTCCATCTCCGGCCACACCACTTCCTGGACGCCCATCCGTTGCAGGTCCTCCCCCTCGGTGCGCGCCCGCACCCGCGCCACGATGTCCAGCTCCGGCTGGAGGTCCAGGGCGTGCTGGGCGGTCAACTCCACCGATACCGGGTCCCCGGTGGTAATCACCAACAGCCCGGCCTGCGGCACCCGCGCCGCCCGCAGCACCTCCACCCGGTCGGCCGAACCCTGGATGGTCTGGTAGCCGTTGAGCCGCCACTCCGTCAGGGTGCGCTGGTCCAGGTCTACGGCCACGAAAGGCACGTTGTGCTCGTGCAACTCCTGGGCCACCATCGTCCCGACCTGTCCCAGCCCGCAGATGACCACGTGGCCGAAAAGCTGCCTGGGCCGCTCTTCGCCGTGGGGATCGCCTATGCGGTAGGGGCGCAGCACCCGGAAGCGGTTGCTCAGCTTGGTTATCAGCCTGGAGCTGCCGGTGATAACGGGCGGCCCTGCGGCCATGGTCAGCACCGCCGACACCACGATTAGCGAGTAGAAGTCATGGTCAACCACGCCCAGCGCCAAGGCGGCGGCAACTAGGATGAAGCTGAACTCGCCTATCTGTCCCAGCCCGATTCCCGTCAGCAGCGACGTGCTGGGCAGGTAGCCGGCGAAGCGGACTATCAGGATGGTCACCGTGCACTTGATAGCCAGCACCGAGCCGACTATGGCCAGCACCATGCCGTAATTTTCGACGATGAACACCGGGTCGGTCAGCAACCCCAGCGAGGCGAAGAACAGCACTCCGAACACGTCGCGCAGCGGAGAAATCTCGGCCAGCGCCCAATGCCCCACGTCGGACTCGCTGAGCAGCAGCCCAGCCACGAAGGCCCCCAAGGCCGCCGACAGTCCCACCTGGTTGGTAAGGGCGGCAACGGCGAAGGCCGTCGCCACCACCATCAGCACGAACATTTCCCGCGAACCCATCAGGGTGATGCGGCCCATGGCCCACGGCACTATCTTCATGCCCAGCAGTGCCAGTCCGCCGATGACTGCCGTCGCCTTGAGCACGCCCCAGCCGACTTCCCGCAGAACGGACGTACCGTCCCCGCCGCCGCCCAGGGCCGGCAGCATGGCAATCATGGGTATGAACATCAGGTCCTGGAGCAGCAGGAAGCCGGTCATCAGCCGGCCTTGCAGGCTGTTCAGCTCGCCCATGTCCGAGAGTTGCTTCAACACCACCATGGTGCTGCTCAGGGCGCCCACCATGCCCAGGATGACGGAGTGGGTCAGGTCAAAGCCCAGCGCGAGACCGACGGGAACGACCAGCACAGCGGTTAGAATAATCTGCAACAACCCGCCGATGACGATGACCTTCCCCAAGTTCATCAGCTCGCGGAAGGAGACCTCGATGCCAATGGCGAACACCAGCAACACCACGCCGATCTCGGCCAATGTGTGTACCGTTGCTTCCTCGGCGACAGTGGCGAAGTCGAGCCAGTCGGCGTCCATCCGCCCCAGCCCGTAGGGGCCGATGAGCATCCCCATGGCCAAGTAGCCCAGCACCGGCGGCACGTGAATAATACGGGCCAGAAACCCGCCCACGAAGGCGGCGCAGACCACGGTCACCAAGTCTACGAACAGGTGGTTTTCAAGCCCATGCAAGGCTTAAATCTCCATTGCCTTACGGCAAGCCCAAACCGGGACGATTGCGGTTATTATATGTTGAACGCCTGATTTCAACAGGTTCAGGAATTATGATACTACAACAGAATTTGGCGTCAGGAGAAAGAAAATGCCAGTAGAGCATAGGGACTACCCCGACATCGCCCCCGCAGGCCCCACTTACAGCCGCGGCACCAAGGCCGGCAACCTGCTGTTCGTATCGGGCTGCACCGCCCGAGGCTCAGAGTCGCAGGGGAAACCGCTAATGGAACAGCTTGACGAAACGCTGAAGCGGGTGGTGGGTGTAGTCAGGGCCGAGGGCGGCTCGCCGGGCGACATCGCCAAGATTACCTGCTTCGTCACCAGCATCGCCGACTGGCAGAACAACCCCGAGAAGCAGGCCGAACTGTTCGCCAAGCACTTTGAGGGCCAGTATCCGGCCAACTCGCTCATCGAAATCAGCGCCCTGGCCGAACCTGGCCTGGACGTGGAAATCGAGGCGATAGCCGTGCTGGGGTAACTGCCGCTAGAGATAACTCCCTCTCCCTTGAGGGAGAGGCCCTTCGGCAAGTTCAGGCGGGGTGAGGGTGAAATTCTTCGCATCAATAACCGTTTGTTGCGCCATGTTAAGCCCCTACCCTACCCCCCCGAAGGAGAGGGCATCACGCGGTTCCCTCGGCTATCCAGCGGCGGATGTTGTCCGGGCTGAGGGGCATGGTGTTGACCTGCACACCGAAGGATGAAAGGGCGTTGGCGACGGCGTTGCCCAAGGCCGCCCCGGTGGCCAAGATGGCTCCTTCGCCCGCGCCCTTGACCCCCAGCGGGTTCAGTGGCGACGGAGCATCTTCGGTTATCACCGTCTCGATGTTGGGGATGTCCTGGCTGGTGGGCAGAAGGTAGTCCATCAGCGAACCGGACAGCAGTTGTCCCCCGGCGTCGTACACCAGTTCCTCCAGCATCGCGCCGCCTATGCCCTGGGCCGCGCCGCCCACCGACTGGCCGTGCATGGTCAGCGGATTGATGCAACGGCCCACGTCCTCCACCACCACGTAGCGCAGCACTTCCATCTTCCCGGTCTCGGCGTCCACCGCGACGTGGGCGGCGTGACTGCCGTAGGAATACGTCCACTCCTCGATGCGGAAATACTCGGTGGCGTCCAGCGCAGTCTCCCCTGAGCTTGTCGAAGGGTCGTCGAATTGCCGCTGCGACTCGGCCAGCGCGGCCACCTGTTGCAGTGTCACCCTTCGACGCTGCTCAGGGTGATCGGGCTGTTCTGCTGGGTCGTCCTTGAACGCCACCACGCCGTGGCGTAGGTCCAGTGCCTCGGGCTGGGTGTCCATGTAGCTGGCGGCCAGCGACAGTATCCGCGCCCGCAGCGTCTGGCAGGACAGATGTATCGCGCTGCCCGCCATCACCGAGGCGCGGCTGCCGAAGGTGCCGATGCTGGCCGGGATGTAGTCGGTGCTGCCGTGGAAGATGGTCACGTCCTCGATGGGAACGCTCAGCGAGTCGGCGCATATCTGGGCCAGCACCGTTTCGTGTCCCTGTCCCATCGTCGTGATGCCGAGATAGACCTCCACCTTGCCGTCCTCGGTGACCAGCACCCGCGCCCCCTCGAAGGGGCCGAAGCCGGTGGGTTCGACGTAGGAAGCGATGCCGACACCGTGGTAGCGGCCCTGTTCGTCCGGCCCTTGCCGGGCGGCCAGTTCGTCGTATCCAATCTGCTCCAGCGCGCGGTCGAAGGCGCTGGGGTAGTCGCCGCTGTCGTAGACCGTGTTGCGCCCGTCGAGACGGGTTACGCCCACGGTGTAGGGCATCTCGCTGGCTTGAATCAGGTTGCGGCGGCGCAGTTCCGCCGGGTCTATGCCCAGGTCGACGGCAGCTAAATCCAGCATACGCTCGCGGATGAAAGTGCCCTCGAAGAACCCGGGAGCGCGGTAGGTGCCTGCGCCCATCTTGTTGGTCATCACGCAGTTGACCGAGGCGTGGAAGTTGGGGATGCGGTACGGCCCGGTCATCATCACCGCGGTCAGGGCGGGAACCACGCTGCCGTGGGTGCGGACGTAGGCCCCCATGTCGCCGTAGACCGTGGCCCGCAGGCCCAGCAGTGTCCCGTCGTTGCGGGCAGCCAGCTCCACCTGGCACAGTACCTCGCGGGAGTGGTTGGCCGACGTTAGATGCTCCACCCGGTCTTCCACCCATTTGACCGGACGCCCCAGCCGGAACGATGCAAAGGGAATCAGGAAGTCTTCGGCGTAGAACTCACCCCGCACCCCGAATCCTCCGCCAACATCCGGCTCAATGAAGTGTATGCGTTCTTCGTCGATTTCCAGGTGCCGGGCGAGGATGGCCCGGTTGGTATGAGACACCTTGGTCGGCCCCCACACCCGCAGATGCCCGTCGCCGGGGTCGTAGCTGGCAACCAGCCCCCGCGTCTCCATCGGGTTGGCGGTGTGGCGGTTGGTGTGGAATTCCTCCCGGCGGACGTAGTCCGCCTCAGCGAAGGCGGCGTCCACGTCGCCCACGTTAATTTCAGCAGTACCCGCCAGGTTGGTGCCGTTGGCCGGATGCACCACCACGGTGTCGGTCAGCGCGTCGGACACGTTGGCTACCGCGGGCAGCGGCTCGTAGTCAAGCTCGATGGCGTCCAGAGCGTCCTCGGCCAGGTAGCGGCTCTCGGCCACCACCACGGCCACCGCCTCCCCGGCGTGGCGCACGGTGTCAGCGGACAGAGGCGTTTGCAGGTAGTTGTCCAGGCCAGGCAGCGGGAATACCCGCATGGGGATGGGCTTCATCAGGGCGGCCATGTCGGCGTAGGTGAACACCGCCGTCACGCCGTCCAGAGCCAGGGCCGCCGAAGCGTCAATGCCGCGCACCCGCGCATGGGCGTGAGGGCTGCGCAGGATGGCGGCGTGGAGCATATTCGGCAGGCGCACGTCATCAAGATACTGCCCCTGCCCGGTGACGAAACGGACATCCTCGCGGCGGCGAAGCGGGGCGCCGATGTAGGACTGGGTTGGGGGTTTAGCGGTCACGGCGGCATTCCATCCTCAAGAATTTTCGCCCGGAAAGTTTGTTCCTCGTAGCCTAGCCCATCCGCAGAAGGATGGTGACCATCAGCCCAACCGACGTAAGCAGCAAGGTCGTTCCGGTAGCTGCGGAGCCAAATATCACCAGCGTCATGGTGTTGAGCCGGGAGCTCACCGACGCCTCCAGGGTATCCAATCGGGTTTCGATGTTGCCGATTCGTTCCGATAGTTGCCCAACAATGGCCTCCAGTGCGGTGACCCGCTCCCAGAGGCGCGTGACGATAGCCTCCTGCGCGGCTACTCGCTCCGTGAGGTTGACGATGGTGGTTTCCTGCGCGGTCACTCGCTCCGTGAGGTTGACGACGGCGCCCCCTAGCTCGCTTACTTTGCCGAGGAGGTCGGATGCCAGCGCCTTGATTTCTTTCACATCCTCTTCCGTGTCGCCTGCCCTGCTGTCAAGCCCGTCCACTCTGCTCCCCAGCTCTTTCACCTCAGTGGTCAAGGCGCTCACAGTGGTCTCCAGCCGTTCAATGCGCGACCGCTCCGTTACCATTGGTTATCCTCCATCCTCTTTGTCTGGCCCATTATACCCCGGCATCGTCGGGCTGCGACGGACGGCTATGTTCTACCGGGTGGCGTTCCACGATAACCCGGCCCCGCTCCACGCCCAACCGCATTCGCTCGTACTCCGAGGAGAACTCGGCCCCGGTTATCAGGATAAGGCTCGATATGTAAGTCCAGCCCAGCAGGATAATCACCGACGCCAGGGAGCCGTAGACCCTCTCATAATCGGCAAAGTTGTCCAGGTAGAAGACGAAGACGCTCTTGGAGACCTCGAACAGCATGGCGGCCAGCAGCGCTCCCGGCCAGACGTAACGCCAGTAGGTTTGGGTGTTGGGCGTGAACTTGTAGATCATCAGGAATATGGTCATTGAGAACAGGAAGGGCAGAGGCCGGGTCAGCAGGTTGATTCCGTCATGGTCCAGAAATTCAACGCGGCCTATTACCGGGATGTCATGGGTGCCGATGAATTGCAGCGTAGCCGTGGTGCTGAAAGACATCAGGAACAGCGGGGCAACGCTGAAAGCCATGATGATATGGCGCAGCTTGTCTATGTAGAAGGGCCGGTCCTGGTGTATGTCCCAAGCCCGGTTGACGGCCCGGGTGATGGCCCCGAACAACAGGCTGGCCGACCAGAACAGGCCCAAGAAGCTGATTACCCCCAGGAAACCGCGAATGTTGCCTGTGGCATTGATGTTGGCTGCCAGCAGCTCTTTGGAGCCGGGCAGATAGGTCTGGAAGAAGCCGATTATCTCCCCCTCCAGAGCAGCCGGGTCCAGCACCAGTCCCAACAGGCTGATTAGCCCTACGGTCAGCGGGAACAGCGAGAGCATGGCATAGTAGGCCACCCCCGCCGCCATGTGCGTCGCGTCGTCGGCGCCCATCTCCTTTACCGTGCGGTAGAACAGATGCACGATGGGGATGGCATCCAGCTTCCGCCCCAGCCGCCGGACGCGCACGCGAATGCGCCGGTAGTCTCGGCTTCGAGCCACCCGGCCCTGGACCCGATCTACCGGTGATGTGAGCCTAGCCTTGAGACGTTCCGGCCTGCTCTCCATAAGACCATTATAAGGCCATTCACTTCCTGCGGCGGGTATTCGTTTTCTCGTAAAGGCGTCGGGACACGAGTTGCCCTCGTTCCACCCCCAAACGCATCCGCTCATATTCGGAGGTGAACTCGGCACCTATGACGAGAATGAAGCCGGAAACATAGACCCACACCATCATCACAATCACGGACGCCAGAGAGCCATAGATTCTTTCGTGATTGGCGAAGGCGTCAAGGTACAGAGCAAAGACGGTTTTGGCCGCCTCGAACATCACCGCCGCCAGCAGGGCGCCCGGCCATACGTAACTCCAGTGAGTACGGGTGCAGGGCGCGTACTTGTAAATCATCAGGAATATGACCAGCGAAAAGGCGAAGGGCAGCAACCGGGTGATGACATTGATAGCGTCATTCTCCAGAAAGCCCAGGCTCCCAATCAGCGGCAAGTCTATTCTGTCAGGAAATTGCAGGGCGGTCGTGGCCGCAATGGACATCAGAAGCAGGGGCGACAATCCTATGACCATGCCTAGCTGCCTGAGCTTGTCTATGTACACCGGAGGGTCGTCGGGGATGTCCCAAGCCCGGTTGACCGCCCGGGATATGGCCCCGGCCAGCATACTGGAGGTCCATATCAGCCCCAGCAAACCGATTACTCCCAGAGACCCCCGGATGTTGCCCACCACTTCAACATTTGCCCTCAGGATTTCGTCGGAACCGGGCAGATAGGCGCGGAAGAACCAGAACACCCCTCGCTCCACGTCCTCCGGCTCCAGAACCATGCTGAACAAGCCGATTAGTGCTATGACTAGGGGAAACAGCGACAGCAGGGCGTGGAACGCCACGCTGGCCGCCATGTCCACGACGTGGTCAGGTCCCAGTTCCCGCCAGACGCGCCTGGAAATATCCACCGCCGGTATGCGGGTAAACTTCCTCCACGCCCACCGCAGCTGGACACGGAGCCGCGGATATCGGCGGAAGGCCATTACCTGCGCCTGGAACTGCTCGAAAGTGGTGGTCAGCTTTTCCTTGAGGCGCGGCGGGAATAATAGCATACGGCACTTATACCGCAAGGGCAGGCACAAAGCCCGCCCTTGCGCATCTATGCAGCTTTGATGGAAGGCTGCAACTATTGAGGTCTATGCGCCTCCTTGCCTCTCCCCGCCTCCTTGCTGCGCAGCGCGGAAGGGCGCGCGCAGGGTTACGGCAACGCCGCCCACGACTCCGCTCACGGCGTTGGTGACGGTGTTGGTGGTGGTTTCGCCGAAGGAGCCAGCGGCGCTGACCGCGCCGTTGGCCGCGGCCGACGCCGCGTCCTCGGCCCGCACGCCGATGCGCTTGGCGGCCTCGATGGATTCCTCCACCGCGTTGCGGGCCACGCTGCCCACGTCGCCGCCCACTTCCGCCGTGCCTTTGACCAGGCCGCGGGTGGTGTCCTCGATGGCCTGTAGCACGTTCCCGCCAATCTGGTTCGCGCCGTCCACCGCGCCGTCAATGGTGTCGCGGGCCGTGGCTCCCAGGTCGCCGCCTATGTCCCGCACGCCGTGGATGGCGCCCCGCGCCGCGCTGAAGGCCGCGTCCTGCATACGCACTGTCACGCCGCCGGTGGCCTCGATGGCCCCTTCTACGGCGTTGCGGGTGACGGAGCCCACGTCGCCTCCCACGTCGGCGGCTCCCTGAATCAGGCCGCGGGTGCCGTCCTCCACGGCCTCCAGCACGTTGCCCCCGACCTCGGCAGTCCCGGCGACCACGCCCTTGGCGCTGTCTCGAGCCGCCGCTCCCAGGTCGCCGCCCACTTCCCTGGTGCCTTGAATCGCGCCCCGAGCAACGCCGAAGGCCGCATCCTCCGCCCGCAGGCCGACGCTCTTGGTGGTTTCCAGCGTGCCTTCCACCGCGCTGCGGGCCACGGTGGCGACGTCGCCGCCCACGTCGCTGGTGCCTTTGATGGCGGCCCGCACTGTGTCGCTGCAAGTCCCAACGGTCACCGTGGCGACCTCCCCCACGCCGCGAATGACGCCGATGACGGCCCCCTTGGCGGCGGAACCCAGCTCGCCGCCCACGCCGCTGGTGGCCTGGATGGTGCCCTTCATCACGTCGGCCACCAGTCCCTGGAACTCGGTGATTGCATCGCGGGACCCGGAAAACGCTCCAACCGTAGCGTTCCTGGCCGCGGTAATAGTACCCTCCACCACGCTGCCAGCGCCGCTGATGGTCCCGGTAATCGAGTCTCTTATCGTCCTGCCGATGTTGCCCAACACCATAACGCTTGTTCTCCTTATTCCAAACTGAAAATTTACGACTGCCGGAAGATAATAATCAGTTCACATCCTCCGCACTTTTGAGCCGGCAAACCAATTTCAGTTTACCATAGCGCAGCAGCCCCAATGAGGGTTTTGTACTGCGAATGCGACCTCGCAAAAGCCGGAATTGCGCCAACTGGGTGCCGATGAATCGGGACAGTCATTGAGCGCAACCGGGGCCAGCGGCATTCCGGGGCTGTCATCCGGCCTTCCGAATGTTGCAAGATATAGGACGCCGCAACTGGAAATAGCTTATTCTGGTAAAGGCAGCTTCACCGGAAGCAGGAATAAACCCCATTATGACGACTAATACGGCACAGGCACGGGGCAAGGAGACGAACAAGGCCTGGTTCTACTTCCTGCTCTGTCTGGCCGTTTTTGGCACCATGACCGGGGTAATGATGGTCCCGGCGCTCCTTGTGGAGATCGCAACGGACCTGGATGTTTCCGTGGCGGTGGCAGGCCAGTCGGCCACGGCAACATTTGCGGCCTGGGCCGTCTCCATAATAGCCGTAGGGCCGCTGGCCGATTCCATCGGCCGCCGCCCATTGGCCCTTGCCGGGGTGTTCCTCGTAGTGGTGTCCCTGTTTGCGTCTGCTTTCGCGCCCAATATCGAGGTATTTCTTGCGCTTCGAGTGCTGGCCGGGCTGGGAGGAGGAGCAATCGCTCCCACTTCCATCGGGGTGATTTCCGACGTCATATCCCCGGAGAGGCGGGCTCAGGCCATTGGCGGTATTGCCAGCACCATCGTTTTGACCTCTGCCATAAGCATCCCGTTGATGGCCCTGTTCGCCGGCTGGTGGGGCTGGCGGTTCACCTTTGTGCTGGCCGGGATCCTTCTGGGTGCGGCGTTGCTGTTGAACTGGGTCTGGTATCCCCGGGACAGCAGGGACCGCGTTCGCGGCTTCGTGTTCTTCGCCAGGTATTGGTCACTGCTTTCCCTCAATTTTTTCCGCCTGGCCGTTACGGTGAACGGTGCTCAACGCATGGCCTACTGGAGCCTGCTCAGCTTTTTCGCCGCCTATCTGATGCAGACCTACGACTTGAGCGTGGGGTTCGTGGCCTTGCCACTGGCGATTTCCGCGTTGGGGCAGGTGGTCGGAAGCTACGCCGCAGGGCTGTTGGCGACGAAGAGTTACCGTGTCGCCCTGGTGGCTGTGACCTGTGCCGCAGGGGGCGTCTGTGGGTTCCTGTTCTTCGTTGTCGATATCGGGCTCTGGCCTGCGGTTGCGTTGGGTACGGTGGGATTGGGCCTGCTGAGTGTTACCACCCCGGTGCTGCTGGCCGGGAGCACGGAGTATTCAGGAGAATCCAAGGCCACGGGCGCCAGTCTGATGGGTTTCAGTAACCAGTCCGGCGGAGTCTTCGGGGCCGGTCTCTCCGGCGCTCTGCTGGCAACGATGGGCTATCCGGGGATCGGCTACCTTTGTCTCGCTTTCACTGCTGCCAGCGCGTCGGTGGCCACTGTATTCGCCCGGCAGATGCGTGTGAACTCCGGTTAGCCATCCTCCGGCCCTGCATCCTCCGCTTGGGCATTCTCATAGTCTTCACCCATCGCGTCGGATACAGGGGCATCCGGCGGACGGTTCCACTCCCGGACAAACCAGACGAACATCTCCTTGAACAGGGCAACCAGGGGCGGCCCTACGATTACGCCCCAGAGGCCGAAGTAGTTGCTGGCGACGACTATGGTCAGAATTATCGCCGCAGGATGCAAATTCAGGGAGTCTCCCTGAATGCGCGGCACCAGCAGGGTGTTTTCCAATAGCTGAACCGCCAGATAAAGCAGGATCACCCAGGGGAGCAGGTGAGGCTCGGTAGCCAGAGTTACCAGCACTCCGGCAATGGCGCCAATCCATGGGCCAACAACGGGCACCAGTTCCGTAATTCCGGCAATGATGCCCAGGACAAGGGCAAAGGGCACGCCCATCAGAAGCAGGCCGACGGTTACCACTGCCCCCACAATCAGCCCCAGGATTATCTGCCCCCGGATATAGCCGCCCAGGATACGCTCCCCCATGTCCAGAATGTCTTTCAAGAAGGGGCGCAGAGCCTGCGGAAACGGGGCATAAAGAGACTCCCTTACCTTTCCTGAGTCCTTCATCAGGTAAAAAACCAGCACCGGGGCGGTGGCCAGCCCCAGAGCCAGGCTGAAGGAGCCGGAAATGACCCCCCAGGTTCGCCCGGCCACCCTGCCCGCGGCGTCGCCCAGGAATCCCCCGGCCTGGGACAGCGTTTCTTCAATCCGGTCTCGCGCCTCCACCGGCACCAAGTCGGAATAGCGAGCCATCCAGTCCTCCAGGGTCATACGGGCGGAATTGAAGAAGGTGGGGAATTCTTCGGCGAATTTCCGGCCCTGCTCGATGGTGGGCGGCACCATTGCCACCAATACTCCGGCCACAATTCCCAGTGCGCAGAGATATACGATCCCGATGGCAAGCCCCCGGCTCAGGCCGGGCCGGCTGCCCCGCCACGGCATCCCTCGCTCCAAGAGCCGCACCAGAGGCAAAAGAACATAGGCAATTACCACGCTCAGGCCCAAGGTCAGCAGCACAGTCCCCAGCAGGTACAGCGCCACCAGCGTGACGACCACCACGGCAGCCGAGGCCAGCAGCAGCCGTCGCCTGCGTTTTACGTCCTGTTCCATATTTCTCCGCCCTTGGGTGCTGCCCAAGTCTGATGAAGTATACTCGCCGCCTGTCTGGCAGGACGATTGCAAAGTCTTTCCTGAGTCAATTCTGTCTGAACTGTGATTCATGTGATTAAAGGATTAACAGGATTCGGAAAATCATGAAAATCCTAGAATCAAAGAAATCACAGTTCAGACAATTACGCCGAGAACCGAAAGCCTTGATGAACCTGCATCGCTATCTTGAGCCGTCTTTAGCTTAGGGGTTACACTTGGAATCACGATTATGTTCCGGCGGCGTATGCGCAGCCGGTCATATAAAGGCGGCAAGTTAAGGAGGGCGCTATGCCCAGCAAGGACAAGCAGCAGTGGCAGGAGGAAACCCTTGCCCCGGCAGTAGCCCGCTACCCGGAGCGTCGTGAATCCTTCGAGACCGACAGCGGCCTTCCCATAGACGCGCTCTACGCCCCCGAAGACCTGGCCGACCGGGGCCACGACTACGCCCAGGACATCGGCTTTCCCGGCGAGTTTCCCTACACGCGGGGAGTGCAGCCCAGCGCCTACCGGGGCCGGGTGTGGACCATGCGCCAGTACTCGGGCTATGCCACCGCCGAAGACACCAACCGCCGATTCCGCTACCTGCTGGAGCAGGGCCAGACCGGCCTCTCCGTCGCCTTCGACCTGCCGACGCAAATCGGCTACGACTCCGACCACCCCCTGGCCAAGGGCGAGGTGGGCAAAGTGGGTGTCCCGATATGCAGCCTGGAGGACATGGAAACCCTCTTCGACGGCATCCCCCTGGGCCGGGTCAGCACGTCAATGACCATCAACGCCACGGCGTCGCTGCTGCTCTGCTTCTACATCGCGGCCGCCAAGCGTCAGGGAGCGACGCCCGGCGAGCTCAGCGGAACGATTCAGAACGACATCCTCAAGGAATACATCGCCCGCGGCACCTACGCCTACCCGCCGCGCCCGTCCATGCGGCTGGTGGTGGACGTGTTCAAGTACTGCGCCGAGAGCGTGCCTCGCTGGAACACCATCAGCATCTCCGGCTACCACATGAGGGAGGCCGGGGCGACGGCGGTGCAGGAGCTGGCCTTCACCTTCGCCAACGGCATCGCCTACGTGCAAGCGGCTCTGGACGCCGGGCTGAAAGTGGACGATTTTGCCCCGCGGCTGTCCTTCTTCTTCGTGGCCCAGAACAACCTGTTCGAGGAAGTCGCCAAGTTCCGCGCCGCCCGCCGCATCTGGGCCCGCATAATGCGTGACCGCTTCGGAGCGAAAGACCCGCGCTCCATGATGCTGCGCTTCCACACCCAGACGGCCGGCGTATCGCTCACCGCCCAGCAGCCCGACAACAACGTCATCCGCTGCACCGTGCAGGCGTTGGCGGCCATCCTGGGCGGCTCCCAGTCGCTCCACGTCAATTCCCGCGACGAGGCCCTGGCCCTGCCCACCGAGGAATCGGCCCAGCTATCCCTCCGCACCCAGCAGATACTAGCCTACGAAAGCGGCGCTGCCGACGTAGTAGACCCCCTGGGCGGCTCCTGGTACATCGAAAGCCTGACCAACGACCTGGAAACCCAGTCCCTCGACTACATCAACCGAATAGACGATATGGGCGGCGCGGTAGCCGCCATAGAAAACGGCTTCCAGATGCGCGAAATCGGCGACGCCGCCTACCGCCACCGCCAGGAAGTAGAGTCCGGCGACCGCATCATAGTAGGCGTAAACCGCTACAACACCGAAGAACCCCCGGTAGAGGGCCTGATGCGCGTAGACGAAGAAGCCGCCCGCCAACAAATAGCCCGCCTCGAACGCCTGCGCCGCCAGCGCGACGGCGAGGCCGCCCAAGCCACCCTAGCCCGCCTGTCCGAAGCCGCCCGCAGCGACGCCAACACGGTGCCAGCGATACTGGAATGCGTGGAGGCCTACTGCACTCTGGGCGAGATGTCGGGAGTGCTGCGGGAGGCGTTTGGGGAGCAGGAGGAGCTGGCGGCGTTTTAAGGTCGGCTGATAATCCCCTCTCCATGAAGGCAGCCCCAAATTCCCTCTCCCTTGAGGGAGAGGGCTAGGGTGAGGGTGATACGCTAAGGGAGAGAACCATGCCGCTGCACAAGTACAACAACCCCGGCCTGGTGTACTACAAGGCCCTGAGCAAGTACCTGGAGCTGGCGCGGGAAATCCCGGAGGTGACGGAGGTGCGGCTGGCCGACGATGATACGCTGTACACCGTTATCGCAGCGTCTCGGAATGACAATGAAACGCGCTACCGTGTTTTCGATGCTCAGGGAAATGCGATACGGGCTATGGAAGAATACCCTTTCGATTTTCGATTGCTCGACGACCAAGCTCCGGGTATCGAGAACCGGAAGGCCCACAATCGCAGCAACGGCGACTTGGTCTGGGCGCGGTATACCGAGCCTGAAAGATCCCTGGAGGGAAACATGAAGGCATCCAAGCTGAACAACCCCGGTCTAGTCTATTACCAGGCAATGAGCAAGTACCTGGAACTGGTGCAGGAAATCCCGGAGGTGGTGGAGGTGCGTCTGTCGGGCGATGATGAACTGTACGCCATAATCTCGGCAACTCCCTTTGACGCCGCTCCCTGTTACCGGGTGTACCGGGCTGAAGGAAAGGTGATGGACTCGGTAAATCCCCAACCGTACCGTTTCCGGCTGGTCAACGCCCAAGAACTGCCATTGGAGGGCCGTGAGGAACACATTCGCAGTTTCGGCGACCTTGTCTGGAAGCGGCAATAATGCCTCTCCTGAATCAGCACTTGTCCCAAGCGGAAAGCAACGAGAGATTCGCCGAGGGCATTGCGGCGTTGCCCACCAGGTTTCCCGACTGGGAAATCATAGCGCTGTTCTACTCGGCGCTCCATTACGCCGATGCGTTCCTGGCTACTCAAGGAATCCATCCAGGCAGCCACGACAGCCGCATCGCATCCGTTAAACTCTACATAGGCGCGCGGGAGGACTACCGCCATCTGTACCGGCTGAGCCTGGCCGCCCGGTACAACATGGCATCGCCCACACCCGCGGTAGCCGACGCAGTCAAGGCCGGAGAGTTCCGCCGGGTGAAGGAAGAGGTTTTGGCGCTGCTGCCAAGCTAAGGGGAGAATCAGCGATGCAAGAGAGCACAGCGAAAACCGCAGCCGAGTGGGTGTTCGTAGCCAGGAGCGTAGCGCAGTTGCCAGGCGGTGAAAGCCTAGCACTGCGCAGCGTGGCCCGTGCTGGTATGGCCGCGCAAAACGTGGCGGACTGGCTCACGGTTGCAAAAGTGTGGGCGCAGGACTTCGATGACACGGAAATGGCCAAACATTGTATGGAAAAAGCTGAGTCTGACGCCGAAGATACCGAAGAGTGGGTACGGATTGCCAAAGCCTGGCACAATAATTTTCAAGATTCAGACAACCTTCAGCGAAGCGTGAGAGAAGCCGAGGAAATTGCCGAAGGTTATGCGGATTGGGTAGAAATTCTGTCAGTCTGGGACGAGGTATTTCATAATGTAGACAAGGATATTCTGGAAAGCGGTATTAGCCATGTAGTGGCTGCTGCGGACGACGGAGGATTTCTGGATATGATGCAGGCGGATTTGTCCCACGCCGCCCGGCAAGCAACTGCCGTGGACTTGGGATTTCTTCCGCCACAAACCATAGTCATCAAAACCGGAATCTGGAGCAGCGAATACGTCTCGAATCAACGCCCCGGAAGTTATGCAAGGTTTTACAAATTTACCCTGACAGAACCGTTAATGCTTTCCATAGACTT
Source organism: Dehalococcoidia bacterium (assembly GCA_965204805.1). GTDB lineage: Bacteria > Chloroflexota > Dehalococcoidia > Lucifugimonadales > UBA3495 > VXOI01. Next base: position 3,738,967 of record OZ242013.1, on the reverse strand, counting down.
GTCTTCCAGTGTAGACGCCTACTTGTATCTGCTCAGAGCCGACGGCACGGTACTCGATGAGAATGATGATTGGCAAGATGGCACCGACTCCCGTATTAGCCGACACTTGGCAGCCGGAACTTATACGATTGAGGCAACAACCTTCGGCGAAGCAGAGTCCGGTGAATTCAGCCTGGCTATCAACACGTGAGATACTCGACAACACCCGACTGACCAGCAGAACATAAACAAGGAGAGCAACCACCATGCCCGACCTGATACTTAACGAAGAGGAGCAGATGCTCCAGACCACCCTGCGCGACTTCGTGGACCGCGAAATCGCCCCCAAGGCCAAGGAGTCCGACGAGCGCGGCGAGTTCCAGTGGGACGCCTGGCGCGGCTTTGCCGAGCTGGGACTCACCGGCCTTGGCGTGGACGTCAAGTACGGCGGCAGCGGCCCGGCCGGATACCGGCAGGTGTCCATCGCCGCCGAGGAAGTGGCCCGGGGCGACGCCTCGGCCTCCGTGAGCTGGCTGGCCCACCTGGCCCTGGGCGTTGCCTCCATAGACCGCTTCGGCACCGAGGAGCAGAAGCAGCGCATCCTGCCGCCCCTGGTGGATGGCCGGGGTGTGGCCGCCTTCGGTCTCACCGAGCCGGGAGGCGGCTCCGACGCCGCTGCCCTCCAGACCACCGCCGTCGAGCGCGACGGCACCTGGTTCCTCAACGGCAGCAAGATGTTCATCACCAACGCATCTGTCGCCGAGGACATCGTGGTGTTCGCCACCCAAGACCGCAGCCTGGGATACAAGGGCGTCAGCGCCTTCATCGTCGAGAAAGGCTCGCCGGGGCTAACCATAAACCCCATGCACGGCAAGCTGGGGATGCGCAGCTCCACCACCGACGAAATCGTCTTCCAGGACACGCCGGTGTCCAGCGAGAACCTGCTGGGCGAGGAAGGACGCGGCTTCAACCAGGCCATGGAAATCCTGACCTCCAGCCGCATCATCATCGCCGCCCAGAGCACCGGCATCGGCCAGTCGGCGCTGGAGGCCGCCGTGCGCTACGCCCAGCAGCGCCACTCCTTCGGCCAGCCCATCGGCCAGCACCAAGCAATCCAGTTCATGCTGGCCGACATGGCCGCCGAGGTCCATGCCGCCCGCGTGGTCACCATGAACGCCGCCACCCTCAAGGACGCCGGACAGCCTTTTCTCCAGGAAGCGTCCATCGCCAAGCTGATGTCGTCGGAGATGTGCATCCGCGTAGCTGACAAGGCCCTCCAGATACACGGCGGCTCCGGCTACTTTCAGGAGGCCGGTGTCGAACGCATCCTGCGCGACGCCCGCGTCACCACCATCTACGAAGGCACGTCCGAGGTTCAGCGGCTGCTCATTGCGCGGCAACTGCTGAAGGATTACGCTATCTAGCGCAAGATGCTTTCAACAAGTATCGCCATTCCCGCTTTCGCGGGAATCCAGAGGCACTCAAGACGTGGAGCAAACGATGTGGCCGCCAACCCGCAACCTGAACCGGCACCGGAATCCAACGCCGCTATGTGGCTTGCCTTGGGCCGCCTTCAGTCGGATGTCGCCCGGTTGATAGAGGGTCAGTCCGAATTTCGTTCAGACCTAGCCGAGACGAACCGGAGGATTGATGGCACGAACGGAAGGATAGACGAAACGAACCGCAGAATGGACCGACTGTTTTACGCCATCATCGGCGTCGGCACGGGAATCATCGCCTCCCTTGTTGCCCTCATTTTGCGCACCGGATAGCTGCCGTGCGGGTGTCCTCCGAAACAGACAAGAAAACCAACGCAGAACGTATCGAGATGCAGAATAACGAACGCCCCATACGCATACTGGTAGCCAAGCCAGGATTGGACGGCCACGACCGCGGCGCCAAGGTCATCGCCCGCGCCCTCCGAGATGCCGGCATGGAGGTCATCTATACCGGCATCCGCCAGAGCCCCCAGATGATTGTCCAGGCCGCCGCCCAGGAGGACGTGGACGTTCTCGGCCTGAGCATCCTGTCCGGCGCACACCTGGAAATCCTGCCAGAGGTCATGACCCTGCTGCAGGGCGAGGGCATGGATGACGTGCTGGTCGTGGTGGGCGGCATCATCCCCGCCGTAGACCGCCAGCCTCTCAAGGACCTGGGCATCACCGAGGTCTTCGGACCCGGCACCTCCACTGGCGAGATAGTTGACTTCATCCGGGAATCCATGGCCGGGAAAGTCTAGTAAAATCCCCTCCCCTTCGAGGGGGAGGGTTAGGGTGGGGGTGAAATTTCCAACTGCCTAACTCCTATCCTGTCCATCAATGTAAGTTAAGCCGTCACTGGTGAAGTACGGACGCCGCCAATGGAAACCTTCCTGTTCGCCGTAGGCACCCTTGCGCCGTTGCTGCTGATTCTGGTGGTGGTCCACGAGCTGGGCCACTTCGCCACCGCCCGCGCCATCGGCGTCAAGGTGCTGGAATTCGGCGTAGGCTTCCCGCCCCGCGTCTTCGGCATCTACACCGGGCGTACCCAGGTGTTGCTGCACGCCCAGACTCGCTTCATCGGACTGGACGGCCCCCAATCTCTCCGGCCGGGCCAGCGGGTGAAGGTCGGCTCCATTGAGGACGAGGAACTGGGGCTGATAGCCGTCGAGGTGGAACTGCACCGCAACCGGGACAAGGAGGAAGACCCCAGCCACTTCAACCGGCCCGTGGACCACCTGCTGTGGCACGAGGGCAGGGTGCGCTCGGTCAACGGCGGCTCCTTCGAGCTGGCCGATATGCTCTACTCGGTCAACATCATTCCCCTCGGCGGCTTCGTCCGACTGGCCGGGGAGAACAACCCCACCGTCCCGCAGAGCTTGGCCGCGAAGGGGCCCGGCGCGCGCATCATGGTGCTGGCCGCCGGGGCCGCTATGAACGCCCTGCTGCCCCTGCTCATCTTCACCGTGATGTTCATGCTGCCCCAGGACGAAGAAGTGGGCCGTTTGGCGGCCACCGAAGTTCTGGACGGCAGCCCGGCGGCCCAGGCCGGTCTACGCCCCGGCGACATTTTCGTTGCGGCAAACGGGCAGGCCGTCGAAAACCGCGTGGATTTAACCCGCGAGATCAACCTCAACGGCGGCTCGGAGTTGACGCTGCTGATAGAGCGCGACCGTAGCCTGCAAACGGTGACGTTGACCCCGGCCTTCAACACCCGCAGCAGCCAGTGGCAGGCTGGCGTAGCCGTAGACCTCACGGAGACTCAGGTAATCAGCCGCTCCCGCCCTCTCTGGGAGGCCATACCCGCCAGCTTCACCGCCACCTGGGACCTGCTGGTGCTGCTCAAGCAGACCGTAGGCGGCATGATTTCTCACGGCGCTGCCCCGCAGCTCTCCGGGCCTGTCGGCATCGCCCAGATGACAGGGGAAATCAGCCGCGATGGAGGATTCATCGGCTGGCTCACCGTGGGCATCCTGTTGAGCGTCAACCTCGCCATCATCAACATTCTGCCCTTCCCCATGCTCGACGGCGGACGCATCGTCTTCGTAGTCATCGAGTGGCTGCGGCGCGGCAAGCGCATCTCGGCTGAAAAAGAGAACCTGGTGCACCTCGTGGGCCTAGTCGTGCTGGTCGGCGGCATCGCCGCCATCACCGTCAACGACGTGAGCCGCATCATAGAGGGCGTCAGTATCTTGGGCGGGTAGGAATAGTATAGAATGCAAAATAGTTGGCAACCCCAACGAAATATCCCAGTGGTTGACCTGGGCGGAAGCATTGCGGTTCGCCACGGCTGATTGCGACATTACTTGCCGACAGTGCTAATCGGAGTAAAAGTCGGCTGGGAGCAGCCCATGAACAATAAATTCAATATATCCGGTCACCCGTTACAGAAGATTGATGAGGCCGAAAAAGCCATCAACGCCGGCAATCTTGAGGGCGCCAGCGTGATGCTGTATCAAGCAATTGAGGCTGCGATGGTACAGTTGGCCAAGAGTAAAGGGCTGCCTCACGAAGACTATGACGACCTTTTTCGACTGGCAATGAGTCTGGACGATGAAATGGGAACAAGCGGCTCGCACTGGGTCCGTTTTGAAGCTGCCCGTGGAATGTATGACAATGCCAGGCTGCATTTCCTTGACCTTGAAGAGACTCTCATGGCGCCCCAACGTGCCCGGGAATTCATAGCGGCCCTTGAGGAGTTCCATGTAGCAGCGTGAGTCCTTCTGAGAGAATAATGGAGGCGAAGGGCCTGCGCGCGCTGGCTTCCGAACTCCTCAGCCGGGGGTTGGACGCCGCTGCCGGAGAAATGCTCTGGGGAGCTGTGAATCATGTCATTACCGCCTTTGTGGACCATCATCGCCTCCAGAAAGACAGCAAACCGATGACCAGAAAGCAGGCGATGGAGCATCTACAGGAAGTCGCTCCTAGACATCCTTCCCTCGAAGACAGCTTGTCCGTCGTGGGCCAGCTACATGGACACTTTTACAATAAACACATGACTCTTGTGGGACACTCCGCAGCGATGAAGGCTTCTGAGGAACTTGTTACATACCTGCTGAACCGCCCGGAGGTTCAGGCCATCCCCTAACCTTCTGGTAGCGGGACAGGAGCTAATTAAATAACCCCTCTCCGCTGGCACATCCACCCGCTTTTCGTGTAACATACCCCCAGCTTTACATTGGCTGGCTAGGTACTCCCAATACAAAGGTAGTCCGGGCCGGCCGCCTCGGCATTGTGGGGGGGCAAGATAGGATGGTTAAGCGACGGCCAACCAAACCGGTCTATGTCGGCGGCGTCAAGGTGGGCGGCGACGCCGAAATCACCGTCCAGTCCATGACCAAGACCGACACCCGCGACGTGGCGGCCACGGTGCGGCAGATTCACGAGCTGGAAGAGGCGGGCTGCGACATCATCCGCTCTGCCGTTCCCGACATGGACGCTGCCATCGCCATGGGCGAGATAAAGAAGCAGATAAACATCCCGCTCATCGCCGACATCCACTTCCACTACCAGCTCGCCCTCAAGTGCCTGGAGGGGGGCGTGGACTGCCTGCGCCTCAACCCCGGCAATCTGCGCAACGAGGACCAGGTGCGCGAGGTGGCGGCGGCGGCCAAGGCCCAGAACGTGCCCATCCGCATCGGCGTCAACTTCGGCAGCCTGCCCCCGGTGGGCGGCATCGGGCGCACCCGGGGCTTCTCCCGCCACATGGACCTGGTCAACAAGCTGCCCAAGGCCGGCGAGGGGCAAGAGGGCGATTACAGCGTCGTTGACCACATGGTGGCCACCGCCCTCTGGGAAATCAGCCTGCTGGAAGACCAGGACTTCGATCAGATAAAAATCTCCATGAAAGCCTTCGACGTTCCCACCACCGTCGAAGCCTACACCCGCCTGTCCGAAATGATCCCCTATCCGCTGCACTTGGGCATCACCGAGGCCGGAACCAAGACCTCCGGCTCCATCCGCACATCCGTCGGCCTGGGCGTCCTGCTCTACAACGGCATCGGCGACACCATCCGCGTCTCCCTCAGCGACGACTCCGTGGACGAGGTGATAGCCGGATACGAAATCCTGAAGTCGCTGAACCTGCGCAGCAAGGGCGCGGTGCTGGTGGCCTGCCCCAGCTGCGGCCGCGCTGACGTGGACGTGCGCAAGCTCGCCAACGACGTTGACTCCCTCCTCCGCAAGAGCAACCGCAACATCAAGGTCGCTGTCATGGGCTGCGAGGTCAACGGCCCCGGCGAGGCCAAGGACGCCGACGTAGGCATAGCCGCCGGAGCGGGCCGGGCCGTAATCTTCCGCAAGGGCGAAAAAGTCCGCGTAGTCCCGGAGGCGGAGATGCTCACGGCGCTGATGGAGGAAGTGGAAGCGGAGCCAGCCACCGCCGACTAGACCTCCCGCCCCCCAGATCTTGTTAGCCTTCGGAAAAAAGTTCCCTCCACCTTGAGGGGGAGGGTGAGAGCCTGCCCCCGCGAAGGCAGGGGGTGGGGGGTGAATCCTCGCAGCCCTCGGATGTTCAGGACAACCGGACACTGAATTGCGCCGGTGTCACTTCTATTCCCGCTCTTTCTATTATGATAGTCGCGTTCTTTACATGGTAGAAAGAGCTGTAATTGCCTTCCAAATAAAATTGACCTGACTTTCTGGCGGCTATGAAATCCGCTCCGTTAGGATGAATGGGACTACTGGATAGAATGTAACGCTTGCCGCTTTGGATTGGTATGCAAGTTTCATTCAATTTGCTCTGGCGATTCAACCAGTCGGCAGTGAATTGGGGTATTTCCGCCCAATGTTTAATTTGGGTAATCGAGCCGTCTGGGAAGCGGATTTGAGGCGGTGGTTTATCTCCTTTCACAGGCTTAAGTTGCGCCAGCGTCTGCCAGTTGCCTTCGTGAGCTGGGGCGGTCGTCTCCATTGGAGTGGCCGCCACAGGCGCTGGGGCTGGCTCCGATGAGTTGGCCGGAACCGGGAATTCGTGCTGCGGCTCCAGCAACGGCGTCTGCGCCTTCCGCACAACGCCGCTCTGGACGCTGCGCCGCCACAGTACCAGGGCATCCAGACACACATCGGCAGCGGAACCCATTATGTCGAAGCTGACGATTTTCTTCTCCGCAAAGGCGACTGGCCGGTTAGTTTCATATACATCCCATATACTGCCGTCAGTTACTGCAAAATAAAGGATGCCGTCTTTCGAGCAGTATTGGAAACATTGATTGGCAGCATCTGACAAAGGGGTGCCCAACTTCTTGGCTTCAGTCACAATTGCAGGATTGCCTTCGCTCAGCAAAGCGTAGTCTGCTGTGCCGCTCCCCCCGTCAACCTTAGTTACCTTATACTCAGGCATCACTAGGGTAGGGCTTTCGGTATCCCAACCGAGGGCGCGCAGAAGCGGGTCCACCAAAGCGCTCCGAGTCAACGCCTCACTTTGGCGGAGTTGAACTCCGTGAATTGTAATTCGCTCCCGGAGCTTTTCGATTGTCTGGTACAAGTCGTCCAGCAGCATTTCAGCGCACATCCCCGTGATTTGTGCGCATTATAGCAAACGCCCGCTTTTATAATTGGCATCAACGAAGGGGCTGGGGATAACAGCGGGTACGGCGCAACAGCCGCTCGTCGCTTGCCAGCAGTCGGCGGCTGGGGTAGGCTGGAATCCCCGGACGCCCCCGTACTCAGGAGGCTGCGATGACTACCGCAACCACATGGCTCCCCACACCGCGCCCCTTCACCCCGGAGGAATGCGCTACCTTGGCGGCGGCGGGAATCATCGCTGAGGGCGAGCAGGCCGCCGTGCTGGCAGGCAAGCGCCGCTTCACCGTGAACGAGTGCCTGGCGATGCTGGAGGCCGAAGTTCTGCACGAGGACGACCGCATCGAACTGATAGACGGAGAACTGTTGATAATGGCGCCTATCGGAGATAACCACAATAACACTACGGACTGGCTGAACGAGTTGTGCGTTCATGCCTTTGGCGGCCTCGCCAGAGTGCGGGTGCAGGGGTCAATTCGGTTGAACAACATGAGCGCCCCCCAGCCGGACATCGCCATCCTGCGCCGCCGCCCTCTGGCTGATTCGAGGCCCTATTTCCCTGAGGACATTTTTGTCGTCATCGAAGTCGCCCACACCTCCCTGCGCTACGACAGCGGCCCCAAGCTGGCCCGATATGCCGCCGCTGGCATCGCCGAAGTGTGGATTGTCAATCTGCGCGACGGAACAGTAACGGTCTACACTGGCCTCTCGGACTCGGCATACACCAACGTCCGAACTTACCTGCCCGGCGAAAGTATCAGCCCGCAAGCCTTCCCTGACGTATCTTTGGCGGTAGCAGATTTTGTCGTCCCGCCTGACGGATCCTTTGACGAAACGGACTAAACATTAAGGCTGGAATCCCCGGACGCCCCCGTACTCAGGAGGCTGCGATGACTACCGCAACCACATGGCTCCCCACACCGCGCCCCTTCACCCCGGAGGAATGCGCTACCTTGGCGGCGGCGGGAATCATCGCTGAGGGCGAGCAGGCCGCCGTGTTGGCGGGCCAACGCCGCTTTACAGTGGACGAGTGCCTGGCCATGTTGGAGGCCGAAGTTCTGCACGAGGATGACCGCATTGAACTGATAGACGGAGAGCTGCTGATAATGGCCCCCATCTCAGATAACCACGAGGAAACTACGGACTGGCTGAACTGGCTGTGCGGCCGAGCTTTCGGCGAACGCGCCATGGTGCGGGTGCAGGGTTCCATCCGCCTGAACAACATGAGCGCCCCACAGCCGGACATTGCCATCCTGCGGCGGCGCCCACTGGGTCAAGCCAGGCCCTATTTCCCTGAGGACATTTTTGTCGTCATCGAAGTCGCCCACACCTCCCTGCGCTACGACAGCGGCCCCAAGCTGGCCCGATATGCCGCCGCTGGCATCGCCGAAGTGTGGATTGTCAATCTGCGCGACGGAACAGTAACGGTCTACACTGGCCTCTCGGACTCGACATATACCAGCATCCGAACTTACCTGCCCGGCGAAAGCATCAGGCCGCAAGCCTTCCCGGACGTATCTTTGGCGGTAGCCGATTTTGTCGTTCCGCCTGACGGTTCCTTTGACGAAACGGACTAAACATTAAGGTTGGAATCCCCGGACGCCCCCGTACTCAGGAGGCTGCGATGACTACCGCAACCACATGGCTCCCCACACCGCGCCCCTTCACCCCGGAGGAATGCGCGGCCCTGATTGCCGCCGGCATCCTCGCCGAGGGCGAGCAGGCCGCCGTGCTGGCCGGCAAACGCCGCTTCACGGTGGACGAGTACCTGGCCCTGGAAGTAGCCGGAGTTCTGCATGAGGACGACCGCGTTGAGTTGATAGACGGAGAAATTCTGGTCATGGCGCCCATCAATGTCCCTCACCTGCGCGGCACCGACTACTCGACCAGGCACTTGGTCATATCCTTGGGGAACCGGGCGGTGGTGCGAGTGCAGGGGTCAATCTTGCTGAACAACCGCACTATGCCCCAACCCGACATCGCAGTGATAAGGGAACGCGCCTTGAACGATATGGAGCGGGATTCCGCCTCTGACGTGTACTGGATTATCGAGTTCTCCGACAGTTCGCTGGAGTACGACATGGGCGTCAAGCTCGCCCGCTACGCTGAGTCAGGTATCCCGGAGGTGTGGGTAGGCAACCTGCGGGCCAGGGAGGTAATTGTCCATACCGAACCGGACGGTTCTGAGTATTTGGCTGTCCGTACTTGCCGCGTAGGACAAAGCATCAGCCCGCAAGCCTTTCCAGATGTCGCGCTGGCAGTGGATGACTTCATGCCTCCGGCTACCGTGCCGGAAGGAGAGCAAAGCTAAAACCCTCGGAAACCTGCGCCCTCCAAGACCCACTTTTGATTAGGCGGCTGGATATATGAAATTCACCCGAATGGTCAGCAAGACCCTTCGTTTCGACTCCCCCGAGGCGGAGACGGCCAGCCACCGCCTGATGCTGCGGGCCGGGCTGATCCAGCAGGTGGCCGCGGGCGTCTATGCCTACCTGCCCCTGGCATGGCGTTCCCTCCGCAAGATTGAGAACATCATCCGCGAGGAAATGGACGCCGCCGGAGGCCAGGAGCTGATGCTGCCCGCCCTCCAACCCATGGAGTTGTGGGAGCAGACCGGCCGCCGCGGCGCTTTCGGCGACAACCTGTTCTCCCTCCAGGACCGGCGCGGGCGGCCCATGGTCATGGCGCCCACCCACGAGGAAGTCGTCACCAACGTGGTCAAGAGCAACGTGCAGAGCTACCGCGACCTGCCCCTGCTCCTCTACCAGATACAGACCAAGTTCCGCGACGAACCCCGCCCCCGCGCCGGTCTCATCCGGGTGCGCGAGTTCGACATGAAGGACGCCTACTCCTTTAACGCCGACGACGACAGCCTAGACGACAGCTACCAGGACATGGCCCAGGCCTACCGCAACGTCTTCCGCCGCTGTGGTCTGCCTGTACTGATGGCCGAAGCCGACAGCGGGGCCATCGGCGGCAAGGACTCCCACGAGTTTCTGCTGCCCACCGAGACCGGCGAGGACACCGTAATCACCTGCTCCGGCTGCGACTACGTCGCCAACGCCGAGAAGGCCGACTCAGTCTTTCCGCCCGTTGAGCGCGAGCCGGAAGCGCCCTTGCAGGAAGTCGCCACCCCCGGCATCAAGACCATCGCGGGGCTGGCTGAATTCCTGGGGGTGCCGGAGTCCAAGACGCTCAAGGCCGTCTTCTACATGGCCGACAACGAGCCTGTATTCGTAACCATTCGCGGCGATCTCGAAGTCAACGAGGTCAAGCTGAAGAACGCCCTCCACTGCGACGGCCTGCGCTTCGCCGAGGACTCAGAGGTGCAGGCCGCCGGGCTGGTGGCGGGCAGCGCCTCGGCGGTGGGCGTCACCGGCATCCGCAAGGTGGCCGACCCGTCCATCGAGAGCGGCAACAACTTCGTGGTGGGCGCAAACAAGCCCGACACCCACATGACCGGGGCCAACTACCCCCGCGACTTCCAGGTGGACATCCTCACCGACATCGCCCTGGCCCAACCCGGCCAGCAATGCGCCCGCTGCGGCGGAACGCTGCAAGCCACCCGCGGCGTAGAGGTAGGCCACATCTTCAAGCTGGGAACCTTCTTCAGCGAAACCCTGGGCGCAAACTACCTCGACGCCGAGGGCCGCAACCGCCCCATCACCATGGGCTGCTACGGCATCGGCGTGGGCCGCCTCATGGCCGCCGCCATCGAGCAGAACCACGACGACCGCGGCATCGTCTTCCCCCACCCCATAGCTCCCTACCAGACCCACCTGGTCGGCCTCAACCTGGCCAACGAAGACGTAGCCCGGGCCGCCGAAGACCTCTACGCCCAACTGAACGCCGTCGGCATCGAAACGCTGTACGACGACCGCACCGACGCGGCCGCGGGCGTAAAGTTCAACGACGCCGATCTTATGGGCCTTCCTGTCCGCCTCGTAATCAGCCCCCGCAACCTGAATAACGGCGTGGTGGAAGTGAAGGGGCGGACGGACGAGGAAGCGACGACGGCGCCATTGGCCGACGTGGTGGAGGCAGTGCGGGCGCGCCTGACGATGGAGTAACCAACTAAATCCCCTCTCCCTCGAGGGTTAGGGTGACGGCGTAGGAGCAGCAGACCTCTTCTGGCACGGCTGCCGTCGACACGCTATGCCCGTGGTGTTAGGATTCCAGCGTCCTCGGGTTCTGCAACCGGCGGGGACGCACCGCCAAAACGGGAGGCTCAGCCCATGACCGGAAAAGCCTTGGACTATTCTGCGCTCTTCAACCGGGAACTGCCCCCTCCGCCCGCGCCATGGACGGGCCACCCGAAGTACAACTTCATCGGCGGCCACAGCGATCCCGACATGGTCCCAATGGAGGGGTTCATAGAGTCGGCCTCCAGGGTATTCCGGGGCGATCCGAGAAACATATCAATGTACAACTTCGACGGCGGCCCCCAGGGAATCGTTCCGCTGCGCCAGTTCGTGGTGGACAAGCTGGCGGCCCACCGCGGAGTCAACATTACGACGGACGAAGTCCTGATAACCTCAGGCTCAGGTCTAGCCATCGAGTTGATAAATGAAATCCTGCTGGAAGAGGGCGATACCGTAATCGTTGAAGCGTTCAGCTTCTCCGGGGCGTTGGGGAACATCCGCCGTCGCAAGGTCAACATGGTCGCCATCGACGTCGACCACGACGGGATGCGTATGGACCAGTTGGAACAGGCGCTGGAAGAGCTACGGGTCAGTGGCGTGCGCCCCAAGTATATCTATACCATTCCGACTCTCCAGAACCCCACGGGGACTGTGATGAGCATGGAGCGCCGGCGGCGGATGCTGGAGCTGAGCGAAGAGTACGGCGTACCGATTTTTGAAGACGAGTGCTACGCCGACCTCATATTCGAGGGTGAGTACGAGAACGCCATCCGGTCGCTGGATGACAGCAACCGGGTGCTGCACATAGGCTCCTTCTCCAAAACCCTGGGGCCCGGCACTCGCCTCGGGTACATCGTCGCGGAGTGGGAGGTGATGAGCCGTCTGCTGTCCCGCAAGAACGACGCCGGCACCGGCGTCATGGACCAGATGATAGTGGCCGACTATTTCAACCACCACTACGAGGAGCACATCCTGAAAATGCGCGCCACCCTGCAACGCAAGTGCGATGTGCTCGCCAGCGCCCTCCGCGAGTCCTTCGGGCCGACCGTCGAGTTCGAGACGCCCCGCGGGGGAATGTACCTGTGGGTCAAGCTCCCGGCAGGAGTTGATTCGCGCGCCTTGAACCTTCCCTCTCTCCGGGAAGGTATCGCCTTCAACCCCGGCCCCGACTGGTCCGCTGACCCGGATGCGGCCGCCAACTACATCCGGCTCTGCTTCGCCCTGCCCGCTGAGACCGAGATATGGGAAGGGGTCGAAAAACTGGCGGAGGTATTCCGAAGGGAAGGGGCCGTACCCTGACCTTGTGGCTCGCCTCGGTGGTTGCGTGTCTGCCATGCCCGGGTCTTTGGGGAGTACCTAGAGAACCCGTGCCGTTAGTCCTGAGCTTATCGAAGGACGGATTCTCCTAGAGATCGCCGGCACCCCCTGGCTACCGGCAGCGGCGCAGTACCGCCCGGATGTCCCGGACGCTGTTCAGCCGCTCCTCGGCCAGATGGTCGGCGGCGGCAGCCGTTGAAATCTCCTGCGCCTGCGATGTCCTGATGACGCTGCCCATGATTTCGTGGATTCGCTCGGTCTTTTCTCGGGCGCGCTCCTCACTGTACCCGGCGTCGCCCAGCTCCGCTTCGACGTTGATGATGCCGCCGGCGTTGACGATGTAGTCGGGGGCGTATAGGATGCCGCGCCGGTGCAGCTCCTCGCCGTCGGCTTCTGTGAGAAGCTGGTTGTTGGCGCCGCCGGCCACTACCCGGCAACGGAGCTGCGGGATGGTCTTCGAGTTCAACACGCCGCCCAGGGCGCAGGGAGCGAAGATGTCGCAGTCCACGTCGAGGATGGAATCGGGTGACGTGACCTCCAGCCCCAGGTCTCGCGCCCTGTCCACCGCTGCTTCATAGACGTCGGTCACCACGATGCGAGCGTCTTCCCCCATCAGGTGTTTGCACAGGTGGCTGGCGACCTTGCCGAAGCCCTGCACCGCCACGGTCTTGCCGCGCAATCCGTCCTGACCCCAAACTTCTTCGGCGCAAGCTTTCATTCCCATGTACAGGCCCAGCCCGGTCATTATGGAAGTGTCACCGCTGCCGCCCAGGGTCAGAGGCAGGCCGGTCACATGTCTGGTTTCCTGACGCACATACTCAAGGTCGCGGCCCGTGGTGCCGACGTCGGTGGTGGTCAGGTAGCGTCCGCCCAGGGTGTCGACGAACCGCCCATAAGCGCGCATCAGGGCCTCGGACTTCTGGCCGTGGGGGTCGCCGATGATGACGCCCTTGCCGCCGCCGAGGTGCAGGCCGGCGGCGGCCGACTTGTAGGTCATGGCCTGCGAGAGTCGCAGCGCGTCGGTCAGCGCTTCCGTCTCGCTCTCGTAGGGCCACATCCGGGTGCCGCCGCAGGCCGGGCCGAGGGTGGTGTCGTGGATGGCAATGATTGCCCTGAGGCCGGAGCCGGGGTCGGAGAACATCGTCACCTGTTCGTGGCCCCCTGCGGTCATTCTCTGGAGAATGTCCATTTTCGTCACTTCCTCTACGTTTCCTGTACTTATATTATACGATATACAGAGTAAATTAGATATAGAGAATCACTGTACCGAATACAAAATTAGACGCCGGGCATACGGCTCGAATCAGGTGTTACAATTGGCGGGCTATCTTGTGGAGGTTTTAGATGCCACCTAAACAATACGCCAGCCCGCCGCCGGATACCATAGACAGGTCCAAGACCTACACCGCGACCATCGACACCAACGCCGGGGCAATGACCCTCGAACTGTTCGCCTCGGAAGCCCCGCTTACGGTAAACAACTTCGTGCACCTGGCCCAGGACGGCTTCTACGAAGACTGCCAGTTCCACCGGGTCATCAGCGGCTTCATGATCCAGGGCGGCTGCCCACGGGGCGACGGCACCGGCGGCCCCGGCTATCGTTTCCAGGACGAGCCGGTCACACGCAAGTACGTGCGAGGCACGTTGGCCATGGCCAATGCCGGTCCCAACACCAACGGCAGCCAGTTCTTCATCGTCCACGGCGCCGATGTGGGACTGCCCCCCAACTACACCATCTTCGGGATGCTGACCGGCGGCGGCGACGTGCTGGACACCCTGGCGAACTCGCCGGTGACCCGCAGCCGGGGCGGCGAGAATTCCTCGCCCGCCGAGCGGCTGGTAATCAACAACATCACGATCGAAGAGTCGTAAGCCTGGGCGTAGATTTGCCGGGCGGAGGGGAAGCGGAGGGCGCCACCGACGCCCTCCGCTCCTTGCTTGTGTCCCTGTCCAGGCTGTTTCATCTGCGCCCTCTTTTGCGGCTCCGCTGGGATATTAGCTGTCCCTCTGGCGACGTGGACAGATGGGGCGCGATTGACACTCCGTAGCCAAATAGTGATAATATGCAGCCTCAGTCATAGCTATTGTGAATAGCGTTCCAGCGAATTTGGAGGTGGTTGGATGCGTCTGCATCTAGGCAGTCGTCTCATGTTGACGATTTTCGTCATAGCGTCCCTCGCTTTGATTGTGGCCTGCGGAGGGGCCGCAGAGGATGATACCGACTCGGCCCCCGCGGCAGCGCCCCAGGCGACTACGGCGCCCCAGGCAACGGCTGCCCCACAACCGGCCGCCACGGCGGTGCCGGCGGCTACCGCAGCCCCCACCACTGCACCCACCACCTCCCCTGCAATGATGGAGGGGCCGGAAGGCGTCCTCAACATCGGCTTCAAGGAACTAGGTCCCTACAGTGCCAGCAACAAACTGACCGAGAGCACGGTCTGGCTGTATGTCTCCACCTCGTCCCATGAGCAACTGAACTTACTCGGCCTAGACGGCGAGTTTCGGCCGAAGGTGGGGGAGTCCTGGTCCGTCGATGAATCAGGCACGGTCTGGACCTTTACCTTGAAGAAGGGCGTTGAGTTCAGCAAGGGCTGGGGTGAGGTCACCGCCGACGACTACATCTTTGGAGCCGAGGGCCAGGTGGCCCCCGACAGCATTTCGTCGATATCGGGGCCAATCAGGAGGATTTTCTTCCATCCCGACGGCGGGTTGACCAAAATCGATGACCACACCATCGAAGTGGATACAGTTGAACCTCAATTCGATACATTGGTCCAGACAACCCTTCTCACCTCCAACCTCTTCACGAGCAAGAAGCACTTCGAGGAAAAGGGCGAAGAGGTGGCGATGTTCGAGGGCGTCGGCACCGGCCCCTGGGAATATGTCGGTTCCACCACCGGCGAGGTGTGGCGGTTCAAGGCAAGGGAGAACCATTACCGCAAGACCCCGGAATTCGCCGAACTGATGATGTGGGAGATTCCGGAGGAGTCCACCAGGGTTGCTAACTTCCAAGCGGGCAGGCTGGACAGCTTCCAGATGGCGTTCGACTCCAAGGGAGCTATGGACCAGGTGGAGGGTATCCGCTACATCGCGGTGCCCAACGGCGCCACCGAGCACCTGGGGTTCTATGGCAACTGGTACGTAGGACACGGCGAAGCTGACTTCGCGGAGCGCCGGCCGGGCTACGACCCCGACTTGCCCTGGGTATCCGCCAGCCCGGACGTGAACTCTCCTGAATGGGAACAAGCCCGCAAAGTACGCGAGGCCCTCTCCATCGCCATCGACCGGGACTTGATAGTTGAGACCCTGCTGGGTGGCGAGGGCTCCGCACAGCCGCTGTGGATGTGGGAGAACAAGCTCGATTTCCTGGATGAGGATCTCAGAACGATACCCTATGACCCGGAGCGGGCCATACAGCTCCTGGAGGAGGCGGGTTACCCGGACGGATTCGAAATCACCCTCACTCCCAGCATACGCGGCGTGGCCGCCGAGGTGGAGGCCTGCGAGGCCATATCCGAGATGTGGGAGGAAATCGGGATCGACACCACCATCCAGCGGGTCCCTTATCTGACCCAAGGCCCGTTGATCCAGGCCCGGAGCTACAACCAGGCCAGCTGTCATGGGACAGCGGGCAGAGAGCACCCCCTGGAGATTATGGCCCTCGTCTTCCACAGCGACTCCGGCTGGACCGCCGGATTCGACCACCCCACGGTGGATGGGCTCCTGGACGAAGCCGGAGTGCAGACCAACGATACGGACCGCTGGCTCGTCATGAACAGGCTGGCCCGCTTCATATACGAGAACGTCCTGGAAACCGGGCTCTACAGCGTCAACGTGCTCTGGCCAATCAGCTCCAAGGTTGATTCCTGGGCTGAGCACCTGGAGTATCCCCACGGCCGAACCTTCGGCGCCTACGAGTATGCCAAGCACCGCAGCCAGTAGGGAATCGCTATTTCCAAGAGGGAGAGCCCGCCTTTAGGGGTTCTCCCTCTTGGAGCAGAGTAAAGGGAATCGGTTCCAGAACTTGGTCAACTCACCAGCGATAGCTCTCCGGGCTCTTGTCGGGAAGCGAGGATAATCTTTTACGGCTGTTGGCCCTCGGTCGACCGTCGAGTAGGACTCATTTTCCCATGCAAAGGTTTCTGGTCCGCAGATTTCTCATAACCATCGTTACGCTCTTCGCTGTCTCCATCATCATCTTCGCCATGGCCCGGGTATCCGGAGACCCCCGGACCATGATGCTGGGCGAATTCTACACCCAAGAGCGGTACGATCTGGTGGGCCAGAAGCTGGGACTGGACAAGTCGTATTTTGAGCAATACTGGATTTTCATAAAGGACTTGGTCAGGGGCGACTTCGGTCAGTCCATAAAGGAGAACCGGCCCGCGGGCGACATCATCTGGGAACGGTTTGTGGCTACCTTCGAGCTGGGCGGCGCCGCTTTCCTCTTCTCAATAATCGTCGGGCTTCCTCTGGGCATCCTGTCGGCCGTCCGAAGAGGCGGCATCATAGACAATTTCAGCAAGTTAATTGCCCTGATCGGCCAGTCAGCGCCAAACTTCTGGCTGGGCTTCATGCTGATTGTCATCTTCGCCATTCGGCTGGAATGGGTTCCCCCCTCGGGCCGTCAGGACTGGAACAGCATCATCCTGCCGGCTGTTACCCTGGGATGGTTCTTCGTCGCGGCAAATATGCGGCTGGTCCGGTCGGCCATGCTGGACGTCTTGGACTCGGAATTTATCAAGCTCGCTAGGGCCAAGGGAGTCCCCGGCTACGCTCTCATATGGAAGCATGCCTTTCGCAACGCCATCATTCCGCCCCTTACCTTCGCGGGCGTCACCCTTGGCAACCTGGTGGCTGGCTCCATCACCACGGAGCTGGTTTTCGCCTGGCCAGGGCTGGGGCTGCTGGCCATCAACGCCACTCTGGGGTCCGACTATCCGGTCCTTCAGGGAGTGGTCATCATCTTCACCCTGCTGTACGTCGGGGCAGCGCTGTTGGTGGATGTGCTGTACGCTTATATCGACCCCCGTATCAGGTACGCCTAGGAGCCGTGTACTAAAGTGGCAGCCGACCTCACTCTGAGAACAACGACGACCAATCCCCTTGAGAGGGTGATTTCGGCCTACCGCGCCGCCCGGCGGCTCCCAATTATTCCGATCATCCTGCTGGGGGCTGTGGTTGTCTGCGGCATCTTCGCCAACTTCCTGGCTCCCCACGACCCCGTTGACGGCAACCTCAGGTCTCGCACTCTGCCGCCAGTCTGGGGTGGGGCAAGAACCGCCGAGAAACTGGTGGTGGAGGTGCCACAGAGCGGTGAACTCCTCTACCAGGTCTCGCTGGAGGAGGCCCGGGAGCAAGACCCTGGCGTCCAACTTGGCGACACCATCCTGATGGAGAGCGGATCGGGAACCCGGGCCGGGGGTAGTTTCAAATACATGCTGGGCACCGACCAGCTGGGCCGGGACATCCTGAGCCGCATCATCTATGGCGCACGCATTTCCCTCATAGTTGCCGCTGTCACTCTTGGAGTGGGCGGAGGTATCGGGATTATCATCGGCCTGCTGTCCGGCTACTATGGAGGCTGGGTCGACGAACTGCTGATGCGTCTGGTGGACATCATCCTGGCCCTGCCCCTCATCCTGGTAGCCCTGGTGCTGGTGGTGGCGGTTGGACAGTCCTTCGAGATGATTATCGCAGTGCTTGCGCTTTGGATATGGCCCCGGTTTGCCCGCATGGTCCGCGGCGAGGTGCTGCAGCTGAAGAATCTTGACTACGTGTCGCTGGCCCGGGTGGCAGGTGCGTCGACTCCTAGGATACTGTTCATCCATCTTTTCCCAGGCACAATCAATACGGTGATCGTGGTAGCCACGTTGCAGGTGGGCATCGTGATTCTAGTGGAGGCGACGCTCAGCTTCCTGGGCGCCGGAGTACCGCCGCCCGACCCGGCCTGGGGGTCAATGGTTGCCGACGGGCGCAATCACCTTGTAGACGCCTGGTGGGTGGCCACGATGCCTGGAGTTGCGATCCTCCTGACCGTGATGTCGCTGAACCTGTTTGGCGACTGGTTGCGCGACAAGCTGGATCCCAAGCTGCGGCAGATAGAGTAGCTGGCACAAGCGCTCGGTCTATGGGCCTTATTGGCAAGGGCGTCGGCCGATTCGCAATACTGCCTTAAGGACAGAAGTTACGTAGCCGCCGGCGCTGCCTCCACCGCCAGAGGGCCGCGGGGCCTGGGCGGGCTGGCGGCGAGGAAGCAGAGCGCGCCGAGGAAGTTCAGC
This sequence comes from Dehalococcoidia bacterium, assembly GCA_965204805.1. Classification (GTDB taxonomy): domain Bacteria; phylum Chloroflexota; class Dehalococcoidia; order Lucifugimonadales; family UBA3495; genus VXOI01. Next base: position 3,720,247 of record OZ242013.1, on the reverse strand, counting down.
CCGGCCAGGATTAGGAAGGCCAGGGCGTAGGTGCCGTACTGGTCGTACATCCAGCCGGCGAAGGGCGAGGCGGCCAGCAGCATCAGGTTCATGGGAACCGAGGAGAGGCCCAGTATCTTGCCGAAGGAGACCGTGCCGAAGTAGTCGGCGCGGATGGCTATGGTCAGGGGGCTGCGCCCGCCCATTCCTGCGCCGAACATCACGCCGAAGAGGAAGAACATCGGCAGGGTCTGGGCCAGCACCAGCACCACCACTCCCGCCGCCTGTAGCGACGCGAAGAAGGCCAGAGCCACCCGCTTGGACATCCGGTCTCCGGTGTATCCGCCCACAAGCTGGAAGACCACGGCCACGCCGATGTATGCCGAGACTACCCAACCGGCGTCCTGCTCGGCGTATCCCTTGTCCGCCATCAGCAGCCCCAGGTGGCTCATGATGGCCAGGATGACCATTGATATGAAACCATGCCCGAAGGAGATGAGCCAGAAGGCCGGAGTGCGCAGCGCGTCGGCGGCGGTCATGTCCTGCTGGGGCGGCTGGCTTGGCTTCGTAGTGTCCGGCTCTTCGGTGGACGGCGCTTCGCCGTCGGGTTCCTCGCCGTAGTCACGGGGGTCGTTGCGGATGAGGGCGGCCAAAGGGCCGGCCAGCAGTACGATTCCGATGCCCAGAATCAGCGCGGTCATCCGCCAGCCGATGCGGCCGGGAGCGTCGGCCACGCACCAGGCGATGAGCGGCACCAACAGCAGACCGCTGGCCCGGCTGACCACGTTGGACCATCCGATGGCCGAGGACCGACGCCGGACAAACCACTTGTTCAGCATGGTCATCAGCGGTATCCAACTGCCAAGGCCCTGTCCCACGGCCATCAGGATGTATGCCGCATAGAACATCCAAAGGTTGTCGACGAAGGAGAAGAAGACCCAGGCCCCGCCCAGGATGGTCAAGCCGATCAACACCATCCAGCGGGCGCCGATGCGGTCTACCAGGTAGCCTTCCAGCGGGCCGACCAGTCCGCCCTCGATGCGGGTGAGGGTCAGGGCCAGGCCAAGCTGGGCGCGGCTCCAGCCGAAATGCCGCTCCAGCGCCACGGCCCAGACGGTCATGGCGTGGAAGAGCGGTACGGTGGCAATGACCATCACGATGCCGGAGACGAGGACCAGCCACCAGCCGTAGAATATGCGGCGGTCGCCGGATGCGCGCTGTCGTTCCATGCCGCCACCTCAATCCATGAGGCCGACTCGGAGGGTCAGCCAATGCGGGCGGAGTATACCCCTTTGCCTGTAGGCACGGATGACTGGGACCTTAGCGAAGGGACGCCCCCACCCTAACCCTCCTCCTGAGGGAGAGGGGATTATTCACCGGCTATTATGAAGAGGCTGAACCGGGACGGAGTTTGCGTCAGGAGACCGCAGGCACAGCTTGTACTGGCTGAGGCCCGCGCGGCCTAGGACGGGTGGCCGCGAGGAAGCAGATGGCGCCGAGGAAGTTGAGGCCGGTCAGAATCAGGAAGGCCAAGTCATAGCTGCCGTATCGGTCGAACATCCAGCCGGCGAAGGGGGAGGCGATCAGCAGCAGCAGGTTCATCGGCACGGTGGAGAAGCCCAGGATTTTGCCGAAGGAGCCCGTGCCAAAATAGTCGGCGCGGATGGCCACCGTCAGCGGGTTGCGACCGCCGAATCCGGCGCCGAACAGTATGCCGAACAGATAGAACATCGGGAGGGTCTGGGCGACGACCAGTATGAGCACCCCTCCCGCCTGCAGGGTGGTGAAGAAGGCCAGAGCCACGCGCTTGGAAATCCGGTCTCCGGCATACCCGCCCACCAACTGGAAGAACATGGCCACGCCGGTGTAGACCGAGACCACCCACCCGGCATCCTGCCCGGTATATCCCTTGTCCACCATCAGCAGTCCCAGGTGGGTCATGATTGCCAGGATCACCATTGAGGTGAAGCCGTGTCCGAAGGCAATCAGCCAGAAGGCGGGGGTGCGCAGAGCCTCGGTGGCGGTCAATTCCTGCTGGCGGGGCGGTGCTGGGGTGGGGTTGGAGCCGGCGGTCCCGGTGGCTGCCGGGCGCTGCCGGACGCCATCAGGAACTTCGCCGTAATCCCCGGGGTCGTTGCGGAGCAGGCTGGCCAGCGGTACGGCAAGGGCGGCGGTGCCGATACCGAGGATCAGGGCGGTCATCTGCCAGCCGATGCGTCCGGGGGCGTCGGCCACGCACCAGGCGATGACAGGCACCATCACCAGGGCGCCGAAGCGGCTGACCACGTTGGCCCACCCGATGGCCGACGACCTGCGCCGGACAAACCACTTGTTCAGCATGGTCATCAATGGTATCCAACTGCCGAGACCCTGCCCCACCGCCATCAGGACGTAGGACGCATAGAACATCCATAGGTTCTCGGTGCGGGAAAAGAAGACCCAGGCCCCGCCGAGGATGACCAGGCCGATGAGCACCATCTTGCGGGCGCCTATCCTGTCGGTCAGATAGCCTTCCAAGGGGCCTATCAGCCCGCTTTCGACGCGAGTCAGCGTCAGCGCCAGGCCCAGTTGGGCGCGGGTCCAGCCGAAATGCAGCTCCAGCGCCACGGCCCAGACCGCCATGGCGTGGAACAGCGGCACGGTGGCGATGACCATGACGAGGCCAGTGATGAGGACCAGCCACCAGCCGTAAAATATGCCGCCCTCACCCTGTCCGCCGGAACGCTGTGTACCTAACAGGCTGAAAATACCCGCTTCTCGCTTGAATCGGATAAGTTGATTAAATACCTAGTATATCATCCGATTAAAGAATAACTGCGCTTGGGTATGGAAGTCCGGGCATTTCTTCATCAACCTTGCTCAACTCGGGTCTTCGGTTCGGGTTTCCAGCCATAGCTGATAAGTGCGGTTTTTCGAGACGCCGAACCGTGCCGCTGCCTTGTCCACTGCGTCCCTCGCGCGGGCGCCCGCTGCCCGCTGCTCCTGCAGGAAGCTACGGATGCTGTCGGCATTGCCTGCATTGTCTTCGGGCTGCGCTTTCAGGGCGGCTCCGGCGATGACCAGCGCGAACTCCCCTCGTGGAGCATCGAAGTGTTCCAACGCCGATGCCGCCGTGCCGCGAAAGACCTCCTCGTGCAGCTTGGTCAGTTCGCGGCACACGGCAATGGGACGGTCTCCAAAGATAAGGGAGATGTCTTCCAGGGTGGCCCGAAGCCGGTGGGGAGCCTCGAACAGGGCCAGGGTAATCGGGCTGGCGGCGGCCTCCTGCAGCTTCTCCCGGCGCTCCCTGCGGCGGCGAGGCAGGAATCCGAGGAACTGGAAGGCGTCGGCGGGCAGCCCGGATACCGACAGGGCCGTGGTGACCGCCGAGGGACCCGGCACCGACTCGACTCGGATGCCACGCTCTGCCGCTGCGGCTACCAGCTCGCTTCCGGGGTCGCTCACCCCCGGCATACCGGCGTCGGACACCAGCGCGGCGTCCCCTTCCTCCAGGGCCCGCAGTACCGCTTCCAGCCGCTCCCGCCAGTTGTGTTCATGGAAGCTGATGAGCCGGGGGCGGGCCTCGAGGTGATTCAGCAGCCGCCGTGTAACCCGCGTGTCCTCGGCGGCCACCAAGGTAACCTCCCGCAGCACGCGGGCGGCGCGGGGCGACAGGTCCTCCAGGTTGCCGATGGGGGTGCCTACTACGTAGAGGGTGGCGGGCATACTCCCGGCTTTGAGTGGATCAGGGGTGTCTATGGGTTCCCAATAGTTGCCAAGCCGTACATTTCGACATCCGTCTCATCGAGGAGCAGGACCCGGCCGGTGCGCTCTTCCATGAAGAGGGCGAAGTTGGCAATGAAGTCACGGCCCAGGACAGACGGGATGGGGCGTTGGGCTTCCGGGATGCTTAACATATGGGGGATTGTGTACCCTTCAACGTAAATCATTGCTTCCACCAACAGAGTAGGAGTTTCGCCTCCCACACCGCGGCTTGTTGGGCCTAGGCTAAGAATCGAAAAGTCAAGTCCGACCCCTATGGCGTCCCTTGGGGAAAGCAGGCTGCGGTCAGCACCAGTGTCAATCAAGAATTCGGGGGCTATCACCCTAGCGTTCGGAGCGCCGGGGAAATGAACAAGACATCTGACGAAAGGGCGGTTCCGTCCTCCAACAGACCTGAAATATCCGCGAATCATATATTCGCCAGTACCCAGATGACATCCTCGTTGGTCATATGTTCCATAAGGGACACTTGGCCGCCAAGTCCGCTGGCCCGGAGTATGTATGCCAGGTCTATGTCGTCATCGGCAACCGCAACAACCCGCTTGCCCTTGATGGCGATCCATTTCTCGGGATATTGAGCCATCAGAGCATCGTAATTGTTCTCCAGGAATCTCACATCTTGCAGGTGTTCTTCGTCCCTGCGCTTCTGTTCCTCAGTGTAGGGAACTCGGGCGTAGCTCATGTTCCCTCCGCGCTTCTCTGCCAGTGTGGTCATTGTAGTCGCGGCCTATGGGTTGCGTATATCGCCCTGAGGGCCAGTTCCGGGCGTTCGCGGTTGTTCTGTGCCGCACTTGCCGGAATTCGTCGGTATAAAGTAAGCTGGCGCAGGCCCGGATGACTGACGGGCCTCTGCGAGTTGCCAATCTCAATCCCATTAAATGTCCCGGAGGGCCCATGCCGAAACTCAACGGGGGGCATCTGTTCATACGGTGCCTGAAGCAGGAGGGTATCGAGAAGGTGTTCACCATCGTGGGGGACACCATACTGCCGCTGGTGGACGCGGCGGCGGACGAGGGTATCGAGTTCATCGACACTCGCCACGAGGGGGCCGCGCTGCACATGGCCGACGGTTACGCCCGCATCACCGGACGCCCGGCCTGTGGCATCTTCACCGGGGGGCCGGGCTTTTCCAATGCCATCTCGGCCCTGCCCGCCATCTATACCTCCGAAAGCCCGGTGGTGTTCGTGGCCGGGTGCGCCGAACTGCCGGAAAAGGGCATGGTGACATTTCAGGAAATCGACCAGGTGAGCATGGCCGACCCGGTGACCAAAGGCTCGTGGCTGATTCACGACCTGAAGCGCATCCCCGAATACGTGGCAACGGCCTTCCGCACCGCCACCACCGGACGCCCCGGCCCGGTGCATCTGACCCTGCCCATCGACCTGCAGGACGCGGAAATCAGCGAGGACGACCTGCCCAAGTACCTGCCGCAGGAATACCGGCCCACCGGAAGGCCACAGGGCGACCCCACCTTGATACAAGAGGCGGCGGCCCTGCTGCGTGGAGCGCGGCGTCCGGTAATCATCGCCGGGAACCCGGCGCGTTACTCGGTGGACCCGGAACAGATGGAGAAGCTGGCGGAGACCTCCGGCATTCCGGTCTTTACCGTGGAGCAGTCGCGGGGACTGTTGGACGACGAGCATCCGCTGTGCTTCGGATACGCCGACGGCGCGCTGAATCCCACGGCGAGGCGCTTCCGGGAGGCCGACGTCGTCCTGCTGCTGGGGAAGCGGCTGGACCATCGTTATCGCTACGGCGGGGTGTTCTCCGGGGAAGCCAAGCTGATCCAGGCCGACCCGTCGCCGGCGGAAATCGGGCGTAACCGGGGCGTGGCCGTGGGCATCCAGGGAGACCTGGGCGCGGTGGTGGAGCAGATAACAGCGGCGTTGTCGCCGGCTCGTCCTTCGACAAGCTCAGGACAAGCGGACGGCGACAAATCGGCGTGGGTCAGCCAGCTCCGGCAGGACCGCAACGCCTGGGACCAGGAACTGCGGGGGCGGGCCACCGGCGAAGCGCCGATGCACCCCCTGGACGTCTACACCGGGCTGGAGAAGCACCTGGACGATGATACAGTCATCATCTTCGATGGCGGGGACTACGTGCAGTGGGGTCGAGCATACATCAAGGCCCGCAAGCCGGGACGGTTCATGCGCCTGGGGCCGCTGTCGCATCTGGGCGCGGGTATACCCTACGGCATGGCGGCCAAGCTGGCTCACCCGGAGGCCAAGGTGCTGGTGTTCATCGGCGATGGGGCCTTCGGATTCTACGCCATGGAATACGACACCTGCATCCGTCATAACCTGCCCATCACCACGGTGCTGGGCAACGACGCGACCTGGGGCATAGACAAAACCTTCCAGGTGGCCTATTTCGGGCGGGCCGTGGGTACCGACCTGCGGCACATCCGCTACGACAGGATGGTGGAGGCCATCGGCGGGTATGCCGAGCACGTGGAGGATCCCGGGAGTGTCGGCGACGCCGTGGGCCGGGCGCTGGCCTCCGGGCAGCCATCATTGGTGGATGTTGCCGTGCGTTCCGGGGCCAGCCCGCTGGCCACGGCGATGATTGCGCGGCGCACGGGAGGGTAGACAGGAACCATGTGACGATAGTCGTACACTGTTGCAGGAAATCACAAGTAATTTGGAGTGATGGTCACGCGACTCGTCATGTCTCCCGGTAGCGTCGATTTATCCACCAGTATCGAATATGAAAATCCGATTGAAACAAGGGTTGACAATCAAAAGTCACCGGGGTTATTGTTGCGGACAAGGCAAACCCCCGTTGCCCGGCGCATTATTTTATGGAGGGAAGGTATGCTAAAGATAGGCCATGAGGTCGTTCGGCCTGGCAAGTACCTCGGCGACGAGCCGGTCACCATTCAGGTTCCGGAAGAGTTGGAAACGGTCCCCGGAATTCCGATGACCAACCGCGAAGTTGACTGGTATGCCCGGGAATATCCCGTTGAGACCATGAACATCACCGAGCGGGCCTCTCGCGACTGGGCCAACGCCATCCGCGACCAGCACGTCGAGATGCGCGAGATCCGCAAGGAGCACGACCGCCTGAATCAGCCGCTGATTCTGGCCGCCCGCATGACCGGCGACCAGGAACCCACGGCTGAGCCCACCGGCGACGACGTAACCGAGGCCATCAAGAACAAGGCCCGCGAACTGGGTTACATCGAAGTCGGCATCACCGCTTACGACCACCGCTACACCTACCAGAGCAAGAAGGACTGGGTCAAGTTCCCGCACGCCATCTGCTTGGCCTACGAGCAGGACTTTGAGCCCACCCAGACCATTCCCAGCATCGACGCTGAGATCGTTCACTCCAGCACCTACCGCACCGAGGGCGCGGCCGGTCTGGAAATGGCGAAGTTCATCCAGGGTCTCGGCTACCGGGCGCAGGTGCACAGCCCCAACGACAACACCGGTCCCTACATCCCGATGATGGTCGCTGCCGGCATCGGCTCCCTGGGCGCCTGCGGCTACCTGCTGACCCCGCATGTCGGCTCCCGCTGCCGTCTGATGATCATCACCACCGACGCCAACGTCCAGTACGACTCGCCGGTGGACTACGGCATCCATGCCTTCTGTCAGGTCTGCCAGGTCTGCGTGAACCGCTGCCCGGGCCGCGCCCTGATGCGCGACAAGATCTGGTGGCGGGGAATTGAGAAGAACAAGCTCTACTTCAAGCGCTGCCGCCCCGTCATGGCCCGCTACCTGGGCTGCGGCATCTGCATGAAGGTCTGCCCCATCCAGAAGTACGGCATGTCCACTGTGATGGAGCACTATGCCGCTACCGGCCAGGTGCTGGGCAAGGGCACCCACGACCTGGAGGGCTACGAGCTCGAGGGCAGGGGCTACTTCGGCCCCGGCGAACTGCCCGTCTTCGAGCGCGAGTTCTTCTCCTCCATGCCTCACGGCGACACGGAAGAGTTCGCTTTCGACAACTTCCGCGACAGGGCCATGGAAAACGGCGGCGTCATCACCGACGATATGTGGGAAGAGCTGAAGAACGAGGTCTCCCGCGGCCTGCAGCAGTCCCGCGACAACATCGGCATGATGCAGGAAGAGGACTACATCTAGCCCTCACCCTCCGTCAACTTCTTCGGAAGCTCAGGGGCCGGCAAACACCGGCCCCTTTTCTTTAGCGCGACTGATGGATAGCATTCCAGTTTTTGTGGTTCGCCAGCCTGTGGTCCGTCATTCCTGCGAAGGCAGGAATATGGAACCGTTACCCTCGCAGGTCGTGGAATTTAGCTTGACCACTCAAATAGGAACGCTACCCGGCTGATGTGGCGCCAATTGACGTGCTCATTCCATACCGCCTAGAATGCGGATATTCCCATTGCATTATCCCTACGGGAGAGGAATGTATGCCGGAAACAAAAGTTGATGTTGAACAGATGGCCCATTTGCTGCGCCGGGCCGGGTTCGGCGCCACCCGCGACGAATTGACCTCCTATGCGGCTAAAGGGTACGAGAACACCGTTGAGGAACTGCTGGCGCCCAGGGACGAGCGGCGTATGAGCGACTACCTGGTGCGCCGCTTCCATCCGGAACTGTCGGGAATGATGGGGCCCTTGGCCCCGGGGGAAAACTGGCTGTACCGCATGGCCACCACCACCGCTCCGTTGCAGGAGAAGATGACCCTTTTCTGGCATGGCATCTTTGCCACCGGATATAACAAGGTGATTCACGGGAAGGCGCTGTCGGACCAGACCCGGATGTTCCGCCACCACGCCACGGGCAGCTTTCGCACTCTGTTGGCGGAGCTGTCCAGGGACCCGGCCATGATCATCTGGCTGGACAATCAGGATAACCACAAGGACGCCATTAACGAGAATTATGGGAGAGAGTTGCTGGAACTGTTCTCCATGGGCGTCGGCAATTACACCGAGGAGGACATCAAGGAGTGCGCTCGCGCCTTCACCGGCTGGACCATCGCCAACCGCGAGTACATGGAGTTGCGCTCACAGCGGGACTCGGACTGGCCCTATGGCCGTATCTCCTGGCACTTCGAGTTCCATCCCGAAGACCATGATGACGGCCAGAAGACCTTCCTGGGCGAAACGGGCAACTGGAATGGAGACGACATCGTCGACATCATTTGCAAGCAGCAGGCTACGGCCCGCTTCATCTCGCGCCACCTGTACAGCTTCTTCGTGGCCGACGAGCCGCCGGTGCCGGAGTGGCCCTACACCCCGCCGCGGGATCCACAGGCCATCGAGACGCTGGTGCAGGCTTACTTCGACAACGATTACAACATCGGCGCGATGCTGCGGGCGCTGTTCAACTCCGATTTCTTCAAGGCCGAGGATGTGCGCTACACCAAGGTCAAGAGCCCAGTGGAGCTGGTGGCCGGCGTGCTGCGGTTGACCGGCGAGTTAGACCGGCCCCGCTACGAGATACTGGACCGCTTCAATCAGGCCACTTTTATGGGCCAGTACCTGAACAACCCGCCCAGTGTTGAGGGCTGGCACCAGGGAACAGACTGGCTGGACAGCGGAACACTGGTGGAGCGCATCAATTTCGCCAGCCAGCAGATTGGCGACGCCGACAAGCCGGGCATCCGGGCGATGATTGGCCGCATCAGCGCCGAATTGAGCGAGACTATTTCTCCCGAGCGGCTGGTGGACGCTTGCCTGGAAGAGGTTGGCGCCCTGGAGGTGGACGAGAGCACCCGCCGGACGCTGGTCAACTTCTCGGCCCAGGGCAGCCAGGGAGACAACACCGACCGGCAGCACATCGCCGACGTGTTGCAGATGGTGGCGGCGACGCAGGAGTTCCAGCGGTCTTAGGCAGTTCTCCGAAAACGAGGCAAATCAGGCAGGTGTCGTTTCAGTGACCACTCAGAGCGTAAAGCCGCGGCAGGATTCATCGCAGGACGACGTGGCCCTGGCGCCACCGCTCGGCCCCATCGTCCTGCGGCTGTCTCCCCTTGTGGAGCTCACTGACGGCGTCCTCCAGGAGCTGAGCGCGCTGAACGATACTCTGCGCCTCGAAAAGAACGCCAAAGGAGAGTTGGAAATCTTGCCCCCAACAGTCCCCACCACCGGATACCAGGAGCTTGGCGTCGCCGCCCGTGTGCTCTTTTGGGCTGAGAGAGAAGGCACGGGCGTTGCCTTCGGAGCTACTGCCGGCTTCACCTTGCCCAATGGAGCAGTGCGTTCCCCCGATGCGTCGTGGATACTTAAAACCAGGTTGGCGGAATTGACCGAGGAACAGAGACAGGGGTTCTGGCGCATCTGCCCCGACTTTGTTATAGAAGTGCGTTCCAGTTCCGATACCCTGATAGGGGTACGCCGAAAGATGGAAGAGTACATTCAGAACGGCGTCCGGTTGGGTTGGCTCATAGACCCACTGGACCCTATGCGCCGGGTGTACGTTTATCGTCTTGGTACGCCTGTCGAGATACTGGAAAAGCCGGAATCGCTTTCCGGCGAACCAGAACTGCCGGGCTTCACCCTCAACTTGACCTCCATCTGGGAGCCGGGCTTCTGAACCGACTCCGCATCCCTCACCCTAACCCTCTCCGGTTAAGAGGGTACTTGTAAGGAAGCGCAGATATGACCACTGCACAGAGAACCAAACGGCTGGAATACTCCCACACCATGGGCATGACGGTTATGGAGGGCAAGGGCTTCTACTACCCGGTGGATTCCGCCGTAGGGAATGAAGACCGCCTCTACGTCATCAGCCGCAGCAAGGAGGAGACCACCCGCGGCATCCGCGTCACCCTGTGTGACGCTGAGAGCGGCTACTACGGCAACTTCGGCGGTTACGGAGACGAGGGCGGCAAGTTCGTCTGGCCCGCCTGTGGCGCGGCGGACAGCCAGGGCCGGTTCTTCATCAGCGACGAAAAGCTGAACCGCGTCACGGCCTATGACCCGGACGGCAACTATCTGTTCCACTGGGGACAGGGCGGCTCCGGCGAGGGCGAGTTGGACACTCCCTCGGGCCTGGCTTTTGACAGCCAGGATAACATCTACGTCGCCGACACCTATAACAATAGGGTGCAGAAGTTCACCGCCGATGGCAGGTTCCTGCTGTCCATCAGCGACGAGGGCGAGCGAGGCGTGAGCCTGCCTTGGGGCCTGGCCTGCGACACGCGGGACAACGTGTATGTGGCCGACTTTGGGAATGACGCCGTGAAGAAGTATTCTTCCGACGGCGAGTTCCTGGCCGCCTTCGGCTCTTCGGGCCGGGGCGAGGGCCAGTTCACCCGTCCCGCCTCGGTGGCCGTGGACGGCGACGGTTACATTTACGTAGCCGACTGGGGCAACGAGCGAGTGCAGGTTCTGGACGCGGGGGGCAACTTCGTGCAACTTCTACGCGGAGAGGCTACAATCTCCGAGTGGGCCGCCAACTTCCTCAGCATCAACCGCGAGGAAGCCGCCGCCCGCGCCACCGCCGACCTGGATATGGATATTGACTACTTCATAGACGACCCTCACGAGGAATCGTCTCACATCGAGAAGTACTTCTGGTGCCCGGTTTCTGTAAAGCTGGACAGCCAGGGCAGGCTCTACGTCACTGAGACCAACAGGCACCGCATACAGATTTACCGCAGGAGCGAGTAGGACCTCCCACGAGCGAACCCGAACCGTCATTCCCGCGAAAGCGGGAGTAGCCCTTGAAGAAAAACGCCCCCTCCCTGAGAGAGAGGGAACGAAGAGAAAGACACAAACCGGCAGGAGCAGGACAATGGTATCCACCAGGAAAGAAAAGACACTGGTCGTCCTGGAGCTTAACGGCGGCAACGACGCCCTGAACACGATAGTCCCCTTCAACAACGGCTTGTATTACGACTACAGGCCAGGCATCGGCATCGCGCAGCAGGATGTCCTGCCCATCAACGGCGAATACGGATTCAACCCGAATATGCTTGCAGTCAAGGAGCTTTGGGACGCCGGAAACCTCGCGGTCATCAACGGCATCGGCTATCCGCAGCCTAACCGCTCCCACTTCCGCTCGCGGGACATCTGGTACACCGCCGAGCCGGAGAGCATCGGCACCGAGGGCTGGCTGGGCGCGGCCATCCGCGATCTCGACTCGAAGGGCGAGAACGTGCTGACCGGGGTGAACTTCGGGCGCGGCCTGCCGCGGGCATTGGTCGGCAAGGGTGTGCCGGTGGCCTCGGTGGGCAACCTGGAGACCTATGGTCTGCTCCCGGACATTGACGACGAGAACGTGCGGCACCACGCCCTCGACGCCCTGGGCCGGATGTACGGCCCGGCCGGCGGCAGGGACATGGTGGCGCAGGCCCTCAGCGAGAACGGCTCGCAGGCCCTGATGGGCGCGGACATACTGCGCACCGCGCCGGAGCGATACTCCTCCAGCGTGGAGTACGCCGACACGCCCGTATCCCAGAGCCTGAGGAATGCGGCGCAGGTGATGAGCGCAGGCTTGGGCACCCGCATTCTGTACGCCCAGCACGGCAGCTTCGATACCCACAGCGATGAGCTGCGGGCCCACGGTAAGCTGTGGCAGGATGCCTCCTCGGCCATCGCGGACTTCACCGAAGACCTGAAGGAACAGGGCTTGTGGGAAGACACCCTGGTGCTGGTGTGGTCCGAGTTCGGACGCCGTGTGCGGGACAACGGCACCGGCTGCGACCACGGTTCCGGCGGCGTGGCCTTCGTCTTCGGCGGCTCGGTGCAGGGCGGACTCTTCGGGCAGTACCCGTCGCTGCGGGAGGCAGACCTGTCTGAAGGTGACATGGCCTACACCACGGACTTCCGCTCCACCTACGCCACCGTCCTAGACCGCTGGCTGGGCCTGGACCCCGATCCCATCGTCCACGGCCAGTTCGAGCAGTTCGACTTCGTCGGGCGCTAATCCTCTGGGCAACAGCGGAAAGGTCAGGGCGGGCTACTCAAGCTCGCCCTGACTCGTCTGCATGGTATGATGACTGCGCCCATCAGCACCTCACATTCGCGCCGAGAGGCTGGTAATGACAACCAAGCCCACTGCGCTGTCGCCGGAGTCCGGGGCAATCGCCAAATTTCCCGACGCGCCGCCGGAAGAAATGACTGCCTACCATCATGTCCTATTTCCGGGCTACCCTGGCTCCTTGGCCCTCCATTTCGGCAACCGGGAAACCACCGTCATCCTCAGCGAGATTGCCGCCGCTCTGTTCGTCAATGAGAACCGGGAGGGCGTCCGATATCCCGACCTGCTTATATCCTTCAACGCCAACCCTGCGGCCGCCATCTCCCGCAACGGATACCTCATCCCGGAGCAGGGCAAGCCACCCGACTTCGTGTTGGAGGTGGCGTCTGAAAGCACCGGAGACCTTGATGAGGACGAAAAGCGCCTAGACTATGCCCGGATGCGCGTTCCTGAATACTGGAGGTTCGACCCTTCTGGCGGCGACTGGCACAGTAGCCATCTGGCTGGCGACCGGCTTATGGGCGACGAGTACCAACCCATCCCAATCCACCGGACAGAGGAGGGGTATTACTGGGGGCACAGCGACGCCCTGAACCTGGACCTGTGCTGGGAAGACGGAGAACTGCGCTTGTATGACCCAGTAGGGCAGCGCTATCTGCCCAACTTCCAAGAGAAGGATGAGCGACTCCACGCCGTCGAGTCCGAACGCGACGCCGAGCGGGAAGCACGTATCAGCGAGCAGGAAGCCCGCATCCGTGCCGAAGCCCGTATCCGCGAACTGGAAGCGCAACTACGCCAGCAGCAAGGCCCCGGCCCGCCGGAAACGCCTTAAGCTGCGCCGGGGTCTCCGCGGTTACAACTGGAAGTCCACCACCGGGACTCCGGCGCTGGCGGGCTGGTCCTGGCGGAGAGCGTCGGCCAGCCTGGCAAGTTCCGCTTCGTAGGTGGCCGGATCTCCAGGGCGGAGGTCGAAGATGATGTTCTCGGCGGCCATGGTGCGGGCGGCGCGGCTGCTGGGGCGCATCAGCCCATCGTCGGGGGCGACAAAGTAGAGGAGCCAGCGGTCGGAGGCCTGCTGCTTGTCGCGGGCCGCGGTGATGTCGTTGAGGATGGTCTCAGTGTCCAGGGCGCGGGATGAGGCGACGATTATCATCTTGTCGTAGTTTCGCAGCCAGCGCTCAACCTCCTCCTGGTCCGAGGAACTTAGGCGGGAAACCAGTGCGCTGCCTCGCACTCGCTCCGAAAAGACCCAGCATCGAACGCCCTGCGCATTCAGGCCGTCGCTGAGCTGGCGGGCGAATTCTTCCTCTTCGTCGCGGCAGGCGATGTAGCATTCGGTGAGCACATCGGGGTTGGCGGCGATGGATTGCTGCAGGGATGCCACCGAGAGAGGAAGGCCGACGCCGGAGAGGAAGGCGGCGGGTATCTGTCCGTCAGAGCGGTACAGGGTGTCCATACCGATGGTGCTGGGAGCATCGTGCCTCGCCTGTTCGAGGCTCACGGCGGCTCGCAGGTCGCAGTCCTGGAACATGGTGTAGCCCAAGGCGGCGCCGGCGAAGTTGGCGCCGGAAAGGTTGCAGTCCCATATCTGGGTCTGGAACAGGTCCGTGCCGTTCAGGATGGCATCGGTGAGGTCGGAGCGTACCAGAGACGCCCCGGCGAAGTTGGCTCCTTCGAGGTTGGCCCCGGACAGGTTGGCCCCAATGAGGCTGGTGCGCTGGAGGTTGGCGTTGGTCAGGTTGGCCCCGGACAGGTTCGCGTCGGACAGTATGGCGCGGTCAAGGTCGGCGCCGGTGAGGTCTGCCCCCCGAAGGTCGGCGCCGCGCATATTGGAGCCATTGAAGAGGGCGTTGCTGAGGTTGGCTTCGCGCAGGTCGGCATGGTAGAGGTGGCAGGGATTGAGGTAGCAGCCGGAAAGGTTGGCCCGGCGCAACACCGCTCCCATCAGATCGGCATGGCGCAGTTCGGCGCCGCTGATGTTGACCTGGGGGGCGCGAACGTAGCTCATATAGGCCGCGTTCAGGTCAAGAAGTTCGTTGGGGTTGGCTTCCCGCCAGCGGGCCACTACATCCCGGCCCCGCCGCACCAGTTGCACATGCTCCATGTTGGCCATAATCGCCGCTCCGGACAATGTCAGATGATAGAGCGGATTTTAGCACACGGGAGGCCGTTCAGCAGGCTCAGGATGAGGAATTTGGAAGCCGAGTTCACCCTGGGCATCCTAGTTGCGAGGATTTCACCACCACCCTAACCCTCCCCCTCAAGGGGGAGGGGATTTTTCTGAAGAACGAAATATCTTGGGGTTCACGACGGGGTCTGGATGATGGCGCGGCGGTGGGTGCCTTCGCCGATTTTGCGCTCCCCGTGAAAGGCCTCGACTCGGAAGGTCAGCCGGTTTCGGTCCACTTCTGTCAGCTCGGCGCAGGCGCGAATGGTGTCGCCTATGTCGGCGGGAGCCAAGTGGCGCACGTTCACCTCGAATCCAACAGTTGTCTCTCCGGAGGACAGGTGGGCTACCACGCTCTCCATGGATGCCTGTTCCATCAACTGGATCATGGAGGGGGTGCTGAACTTGGGAACGTGCGGGGCGACATTGGCCTCGCTTACCACGGTTTCCATCCGGCCCTTCAGTCCGGCCTTCAGGTCTGGGCCTGGCATGACTTTATCCTCGCTCAGGAATGAATAGTAATATGTCCATCGGATGCCGATGTACCAGATAATAGCAGATACACGGCAGGAAGGGGGAGAAGGATGGCGCCAAGAAGGGCTACCCCGCGGCGGAGGAGTAGAGGGCCTGCTCGATGGCGAGCCACACCGGGGCCAGATAAAGGCGGGCGGAGTGTACGGAGTTGAGCAGGTCGTCTTCGGACACCCACTGGCAGAGGTCGATGTCTTCCGACAACTCCGGGGTCAGTGGGTCTGTGACATCTCCGTCATAGTCGAGGAGGAACCAGTCGACGGTCTTGTTCACGGGGCCAATGGCGTAATAGGAGATGTAGCTGGATCGACAGAGGGGGCCCCTGATGGAAAGAAGGGAGGGATTCAGCCCGGTTTCCTCGGCGATTTCCCTGACCGCGCAATGTTCCGGCGATTCGTCCCCGTTCAGCTTGCCCTTGGGAAGATCCCACAAATGGTGCTTGCGAATCAGCAATGCGTGGCCGCCGGAAAGAACCAACCCCCCGGCGGCCGCCATCTGCGGCAGCTCATCTCTATTCATGTATGCGAATCCGGTCCAATACAGCTACCTGCTCCCGGTTCAGTCCGGTGAACAGCACGCCGTCCACCGTGAGGTCAAGGAATTCCATACTTTCCGTGGCTTCTCCCTGAAGGGACGGATGGATAAGCCCGCTCTCTTCGTATCCGAACCGCTGCAAGATGCAGTGAAGGGCGTTAAGCAGGGCCTGTTGCTTATTGTCTGAATCTATTATAGTCCACGGGGCGTAATCTGTGGAAGTGACCGCGAACATTCGATCCTTGAAGTAAGTGAGCAAATTCCAGCGTTCGGCGGCCATCCGGTCATTGGCCGAGTATTTCCAGTATTGCAGGTCGCTGGTGCTGCGCAGCTTGAAACGGAGGTCCTGGGTCTCCTGGGACACCGAGAGATATATCTTTATCAGGTCAATGCCTTCATCCGCCAGTACCTTTTCCCAGTCGTTGACCTTGCGCATGAAGTAGTGGTACTGGCGCATGGTGCAGTAGCCCATGGCGGGCTGAATCATGGCGCGGGAGTACCAGGAACGGTCAAAGACGACTATCTCCCCCTCAACGGGCATCACCTTGTAATGGCGCCCCAGCCAGTTGCGCATGGCCTGGGCGGTGGGAGTGCCCTGCGCGACAATCCTGGCGAACTTGGGATTGAGATAGTGGGTAATGCCGGAGGAGAGTCTGCCCTTGCCAGCCGCGTCGCGGCCTTCAAGGACGATGGCCACCCGCTTGCCCTTGGCCACCACTGTCTCCTGCAAGGTCAGGAGATGGACCCGGAGGGCGCGCAACTCCGCCCGGTAGGCCGGATAGGAAAGGTCGCGAAATTCGGGAACGTCGTAAGTGGAGGCGACAGTCTCCGGTATTCTGCTCTCGACCGCCTGCATATCGGCTATTCCTGCAAAGCTATTGTCCTGGCCCGCTGGAAAACATAACGGGAAAGCGTTCCTATGTTAATGAAGGGCTGGGATGATAGTCAACTTAGGCGATTCCTGGGGCAGGGCCTTCGCAAAGACCCTGCCCCAGATTCGCCTGCTTGAATGGGGAGTGGTATTCGGTTAACATCTGACAGCGGACGGAAGTTATGTCAGAGAAGCGGGATTTCATTTCGATCACCGATTTGTCCCCGGCGGAGACCCGGCGGCTGATTGAGCAGGCCGCCAAGGGGAAGGCGGAGGCCGGTCGCTCGCCGCTGGCCGGAAAGACGGTGGCGCTGCTGTTCGAGAAGCCCTCGCTGCGGACGAAGGTCAGCTTCCAGGTGGGCGTGGCCCAACTGGGCGGCTATTCGATGTACATGGGCGGTGACGAGGTTGGCTTGGGGAAGCGGGAGCCCGTTTCGGACGTGGCGCGGGTGCTGTCGGGCTACGTGGACTGCATCGTGGCGCGGGTGAACCGGCACCAAGACCTACGGGAACTGGCTGAATACGCCTCGGTGCCGGTAATAAACGCCCTGTCGGACTGGGAACATCCCTGCCAGATTATGGCCGACCTGCTGACCGTTTACGAACACAAGGGCGGCCTCGACGGGCTGACGCTGGCCTACGTCGGCGACGGCAACAACGTGGCCCGCAGCCTCTGCCTGGCCCTGCCCGCCGTGGGGATGAACTTCAACTGCGCCTCCCCGGCCGGGTACGAACTAGATGCCGAATCGGTGGCAGTTGCCAAGGGGCGCGGTTCCGGCGTGGTGAAGACCATGCGTTCCCCGTTGGAGGCGGTGGCGACGGCCGAGGTGGTGTATACGGATGTGTGGGCCAGCATGGGCCAGGAGGCGGAGGCGGAGCAACGGCGGCAGGAGTTCGCAGGATACACGGTGGACCCGGCGCTGATGACCCAAGCCCAACCCGGCGCGCTGTTCATGCACGATATGCCCGCCCACTACGGCGAGGAAGTGCCGCCGGGGATGCTGGAACATCCGCAGTCGGTGGCGTATCCTCAGGCGCACAACCGCCTGCACGCCCAGAAGGCCGTGATGGAGTTCCTGCTGTGCGGGGAGTAGGCGACGATTTCACCCTCACACCGACCCTCTCCCTCAAGGGAGAGGGAATTATGATAAGGGGAGGACGCCCTCACCCTAACGCTCTCCCGGAGGGAGAGGGAACCTTGGAGACACTCTCTTAGGTACAACAGCGGAGAAGCAACAGATGGTAACCGATATTGTCGCCGACCACGTGGAACTTGCCAGAGACTTTCTGGAACGGAGCAAGTCCTACCTGGCACAGGGCGATCTGCACCAAGCGTCGGAGAAGGGTTGGGGCGCGGCGTCCCATATCATCAAGGCTGTCGCTGCCGCGAACAATTGGGAGTACGAGCGGCACGACGATTTCGATTCCGTTGTAATCAACGCCCGTCAGAAGTATCGCCAGCCCAGCTTGAGGCTATACGGGAACTCCGCTCAGTCCCTGCATCGCAACTACTACAAGCGAAGCCTGCTGTTGAACGCAAGCGTTATCCAGGAAGAGATAGACGACGTGGAAAGGATGGTGAACATCCTGCAACCCTTTCTCGTATAGCTCACGTTTCACCCCCACTCTAACCCCTCCCCCTTAGAGGGAGGGAATCATGCTAAGGCAATACCAGAATGCCCCTACCAATCATCGCTATTGTCGGACGCCCCAACGTGGGCAAGTCTTCGCTGTTCAACCGTATCGTCGGCTGGAGGCACGCCATCGTGTCGGACGTGGCGGGGACTACCCGCGACCGGCTGATGTCCGATACCGGCTGGGAAGGCCGCCGCTTCATCCTGCTGGACACCGGCGGGCTGGAATCGTCCCCGGAGGGGGAAATTCGCGCCCGGGTGCAGGAACAGGCCGAGATGGCGATGAACGATGCGGACGTCATCATACTGATGACCGACGTGGTCGACGGCGTAACGCCAGCGGATGTGATTGCCGCCCAACGCCTCCGCACCACCGAGAAGCCGGTGATTCTCGCGGTCAACAAGGTGGACAACGACAACCGCGAGCTGAACACGCCGGAGTTCTATGAGCTGGGCATGGGTGACCCCACTCCCATCAGCGCCTTCCACAACTACGGCATTTACGAGTTGATGGAACGGGTGGTGGAGTGCCTGCCAAAGACCGTTGTTGACTACTCAGTATCGAGTGAATCCGAGGTTTCTCCCCCCCGCTGGGGGGGGGAAGAGGAGAACGATTTCGCTGAATACCCAGAGTTGCCGGAGGATGCGCCGCCGCAAGCGGAACTGAGTCTGTCCATAGTGGGGCGGACCAACGTGGGAAAGTCGGCCCTGCTAAACGCCATCCTGGGGCAGGAACGCTCTATCGTCAGTCCGACTGCCGGGACGACGCGGGACGCATTGGATACGCAGTTTTCCTACCGGGGCCGCGAGGCGGTGGTGGTGGACACTGCCGGAATGCGCCGTCCCGGACAGGTGGAGCGAGGCATAGAGAAATACAGCGTCATCCGCGCCGTGGGGGCCGTTGACCGTTGCGACATCGCCCTGATAGTAGTGGACGCCTCGGAGCTGGCGACGGCTCAGGACACTCACATCGCCGGGTTGGCCTGGGAGATGGGGCGCGGCGTCATCGTGGTGGTCAACAAGTGGGACCTGCGCGAGGAGCAGGGCCGCTACGCGCGCGCCGAGGCGGAGGCGCTGGTGCGGGAGCGGCTGCACTTCATGTCATACGTGCCGGTGTGCTTCACCTCGGCGCTGCACCAGCAGGGTATCGGCGGGTTGATGGACACTGCGATGGACCTGTGGGACGAGCGCCGCCGCCTGGTGTCCAGCCGAGACCTCCAGTTCATGCTGGCCGACGCCATGGCCGAGCACAGTCCGCCGCTGGTGAAGCGGAACCGGGGGGTGCGGGCGCGCATCAACCGGGTGCGTCAGGTCGGCATCAATCCGCCGACGTTCCTGTTTACGGTCAACGACCCGCGACTGATACACTACACCTACAAGCGCTACCTGGAGAACCGCATCCGCGACGCCTTCGGGTTCGACCGCACTCATCTCCGGCTGGTATTCAGGCGACAATGAAGCAGCTTCCGGCCACGCTGCTGATACAGGTCGCCGCCATTCCCATCCTGGCAGCGGCGATTGCCCTGGCATTCGTCTACCTTCCCGGGCAGGCGGCAGCCTTGCGGTATGTGGTGGTTATTATCCTGGCATACTTGGTGGGGTCGCTGTCCTGGGGTTATATGCTGCTGCGCTGGCGGTTGGGGACGGATGTGCGGCAGTATGGGAGCGGCCGCACCGGGATGTCCAACGTGCTGCGCACCGGCGGCGGCAAGATGGCGGCGCTGGTATTCGCTCTGGACGTGGGCAAGGGCGTGCTGGCGGTGATGATGGCCAAGGAAGCCACCGGCGCCAGCGGGGCGGAAGTGGCGGCTGCCCTGGCTGCGCTGGTGGGCCACAACTGGCCGGTATTTCTCGGGTTCCGGGGAGGCCGGGGCATCCTTACCGCACTTGGCGGCCTTTCGATGATGGCTCCGGTGCCGGCAGTGGTGGCGACGGCTGTCTGGGTGGCTACCGCCTTCGGTAGCCGCTACATCTCGCTGGGCTCGATTATCGGGGTGGTGGCCGGGGCCGCATCGCTCATCGCGCTGGTAATGCTGGCTGGGTGGTACTCACAGACCTACATGATTTTCGCCGGGGTTGCCGCGGTTATGATAATCTGGCAGCACCGTGACAACATCCAACGCCTCCTCCAAGGCAACGAGCGCAGGATAGGCGCACCGGCTGCTCCGGCGGAGTAGTCGCCCCTGAGGGGGACGACCTCACCCCTTGCCTTCGCAGGGGCAGGCTCTAACCCTCTCCCATAGTGAGACAGGAATTGTTACACTCCCTCTTAGCGTACCCTGTACTGAAACAGGTATATCCTTGCCTGAGAAAACTGTGGTAGTCGGCGCGACGACTTGGGGGACCACGCTGGCCTTGGTGCTGGCCGGCGGGGGCCGCCCGGTCACGCTGCTGACCCGCGACCAGGAAGAGGGAGACCGGCTGGAAGCGGCGCGGGAGAATGCCCGTTTTCTGCCCGGCGTCACTTTCCCGGCGCCGATGCAGGTGTCGTCCGATGCGACGGAAGCCCTGTCCGGCGCGACGCTGGCGGTCATAGCCGTGCCATCGGACCGGATGCGGGAGAATGCAAGGAGGGTTGGGCCGTACTTGGAGCGGGATTCGGTCGTGGTCAGCGCATCCAAGGGACTGGAACTGCCCTCCGCCATGCGCATGAGCGAAGTATTGTCTGAGGAGCTGCCTACGGGCGTGCATTCGGGCATCTGCGCCCTCTCAGGCCCCAATCTGGCCAAGGAAATTGTGCAGGGGAAACCCGCGTCCTCGGTGGTAGCCGGGGCCACTCCCGAAGCGGCGGAACGGGCGCAGGCGATGCTGCTGTCGGGCCGTTTCCGGGTCTATACCAGCGGCGACGTGACCGGCGTGGAGTTGGGCGGCGCGCTTAAGAACATCGTGGCGCTGGGAGCGGGAATCTGCGATGGGCTGGAGTTCGGAGAGAACGCCAAGGCCGCGTTCGTCACGCGCGGGCTGGCCGAAATTGCCCGCTTGGGCGTAGCCGCGGGGGCAGAGCCGCTGACCTTCGCCGGGCTGGCCGGGGTGGGCGACGTCATCGCCACCTGCGCCAGCCGCCTCAGCCGCAACCGCTACGTCGGCGAGCAACTTGCGCTGGGGCGGTCGTGGCCGGAGATACGGGATTCGATGGACAACGTGGCGGAGGGAGTCAACGCCACCGAAGCGGCCTTGAAAATGGCGGGGCTGCTGGGAGTGGAAATGCCCATCGCCGAGACCACCTACCGGATCCTGTACCGGGGCCTGTCCCCCCGCGAAGCGGCTGCGGAACTGATGGAGCGTCCTGTCGGCAGCGAGTGGTAGGCTTTCGGCGCCTGACTCTGGTAGAGTACAAGTCAGACAAGTTTGATTAACGGGTGACAAAACGGAGACTTGATGGCCAGTTGTCTTCCGGCAACTGGTTTTGAGGAATATAGACCATGCAAAAGAGCTCACCTCTCGGCGCAGTAGAAGATGGCAGCCTTTGCTGAAGGACAGGAAACCATCATGCTGGAGGAGCTAAGGTCAGAAGTTGCGTAATCGAACGCATTTCCTCAGAAACGGACAGGCCGCAAGGCTGTACCGAAGTCTCGACCAGATAGCTCATTTATCGCTGGATGTAGCTCTGGACCGTATCACGAATGACCGACAGCCCGATTGAGACAGGATTATTTCTCACTACGTTCCACCGGGTGTCATATACATCTACGAGGATGATGATTGGAAGATATCGTACGGCCTTAGCTACTCCAGAACCGACCAGCGTTATGACATTGAAGTTTTCGCCATCGTAGCCAAATGAAATAAGATCAGACCTGTCCCTCGGAAGATGCCCTCGGCTTGAAGCCGGGGCTTTTTCGCCTCTCACTACAGGACAAGCTCCTTTACCGCAGTCGCCCCAGCGCCAAGCCATCTACGCGCTCCAGCAGCCATGCGGCGGCGCAGCGGCGATGGCAGGGCTGCCCCGCACGCTCGAAGCAGAGCAGGGTGAAATCGCCGATGGCGGGTAGCTGCTCCATGAAAGCGCGGAAGTCTGCGTCCCGCCCATAGGTCTCGTCCAGCTCCTCGCGATAGCGGACGTCGAGGTCGGCGAAGGACAGATTTCCTTGTCGGTAGTCGGTGAGCAGCGCGCGGGACGGGTACAGGGCGGGCTGCGCTTCCCAGTCGGTCCTGCGGCCACGAGGGTGAGCTCGGGATATGCGGTAACGGGCGCCAAACCAGTGGCCCGGTTCATAGAAGCTGGCGGTGTACAGCATGGCCGCCCCCTACCCCCCCTCTCTCCGGGGGAGGGTAAGGTTGGGGGCGTTATGGGAGCGGCGTCGAAAGAGCGGCCTGGCGGCGAAGAGGACCGCGCCCACGATAATCACGCTGATGTAGGTGATGAAACGGTCCACCAGCACCAGGGCGGTGGCTGCTTCCTTGGCCAGGGCCGCGAGTCGGACGGCAAGTCCGGCCAAGCCGAACTCCACCGCGCCGATACCGCCGGGGGTGGGAACCAGTGACAACAGCGAGTTGGCCAGAGTGAGGAAAACGATCATCGCTACGCTGAGGTCGAAGCCCAAGGCCATTGCCACGAGGTACATCCGCCCCATCTCGGCCGTCCAGCCCAGCAGTCCCAGCAGTGTCGTCTGGGGCAGCTTGTAACGGACGGCGGTGGCTCCATAGAGGAACCGCTGGTATCTGGAAGCCAGCCAAGCCGGGAGCCATCGCAGCAGCAGCGTCCGCAGACGCAGCAGAAGCAGCAGGACGATAACCAGCAGCAAGACCAGCAGGACGGCGGTGAGGGTGACCCAGGCCCAAGCCGCGCCGCCCCCTGAATGGCTGACCAGGAACGGAGCCGCCGCCAGAAGCATCAGCGCGACCAGAACAACGTCCAGCACCCGCTCGGCCAGCACTGTTCCGATGGCGCCGGAGAAAGCTGCATTGTGCTCTTCGCGGTACAGGTAGGCGCGATAGGCGTCGCCAAGGCGCAGCCAGCCGATGGAGTTGATGAACCAGCCCAGCAGCACGGCCCGGCTACAGAAAATGACGCCGGGTATGGGTTCTGACTCGCCCGAGGTGTCTGCCGAATACTGAAGCAACAGCCGCCATCGGGCGCCGCGGAAGAAGAAAGTGGTGTAGTGGACGGCGAAGGCTGCGACCAGGAACCAGGGATTGGCGCCGCGAACCTGCTGCCAGGTCAGGCCCAAGTCAACGTCGAACCGGGTGACCAGGAAGAGCAGAAATCCTCCGGCAACCAGGAACGAAACCACTGCCGGCAGGGAGATCACCTGCCGACGGAGTGAGTCGAACCGGGTCGGGGCTGCTATTTGAGGGCCGGGATCATGCCCGGAACCGGGCGTGGAGCCAGGCTCATTTCCGACGGCCATCAGGAGCTTGGCCGGTTTGTCAGAGTCGTGGCTTGGGCGCGCTCGTAAAACGCCAATCGTTCATCCTGAGCTTGTCGAAGGATGGGAGTCAAGGATTGTCGACCTATTGATAGCGTTCCGAATCAGGTGGTCCAATCATCTGGAGACGCGGGTCTGGATTCCTGCCTTCGCAGGAACGACGGGGCGCAGGCTGTCAAACCACCTAAATTGAAACGCTATCCGACCTATTCGAGGCAGGGGAAACCCTTTCGTCCTTCGACAAGCTCAGGATGATCAGGTCTGTACAGCCCTTGCAAATACTACATCACCGGAGTTCCCTGGGCATGGTGAAGGAAACGTCTTCCTCGACGCCGCTGAGCATGGTGACGCGGTCCGGGGCCAGGGCCTGGATGACGCTTTCCACCAGCACTTCGGGGGTGGAGGCGCCGGAGGTGACGCCAACCTTTTTCTTGTCGCGCAGCCATTCGGGGTCTATTTCTTCAGGCCCGTTAATCAGGTAGGCAGGCACGCCCTGGGCGGCGGCAACCTCGCGGAGACGGTTGCAGTTTGAGCTGTTCTGCGCTCCGATGACCAGCAACAGGTCCACGCTCCCGGCCATCTTGGTAACTGCATCCTGCCGGTTGGTGGTGGCGTAGCAGATGTCGTTGCGGACCAACGCCTGCGGGAAGCGTTCCTGGATGGTGGAGATGGCCTTGGCGGTGTCCCGCACGGAGAGGGTGGTCTGGGTGAGGATGGCGATTTCCTCGTCGTCGCCCCAGTTGGGCAGTTCCTCGGGGGCGTTGTCATCTATGAGGGTCATCTCGACCTGGCCCATGGTGCCCCGCACTTCCTGGTGGCCGCGGTGTCCCACCAGCAGGACGCGGCGCCCCTCGCGGCTGTACTTCTTGGCCTCATTGTGGACGCGGGTGACCAGCGGGCAGACGGCGTCGATGACGCGGAGGTTGCGGGCCCTGGCCTTCTCGAAGTCCTCGGGGGGAGAGCCGTGGGCCGAAAAGACTACCAGCGAACCCTCGGGCACTTCGTCCACCTCTTCCACGGTGATGGCGCCCCGGGATTCCAGGTCGTTGACCACGTAAGGGTTGTGGACAATCTGGTGCTTGACGTAAACCGGCGGGCCGTAGCGCCGCAGGCAGACGTCTACCACGTCGATGGCCCGCACTACCCCGGCGCAGAACCCCCGGGGCGAACTGAGCAGAACCTCCAAACCGTCCCTCCTGTGGCGCAACCCGGCGCGAATAAGCGGAAGATATGATAGCACAGTGGGTTAGGGGTCAATGACCAGGGAGTAGCTGGTGCTTCGTCCACCCTCTGAGCTGCGAGATAAAACTCCATGTTCCATCAGTTCCGTGATGTCTCTCAGGGCGGTATCGGAGGAACACTTGGTCAGCTTCGCCCACTTGGATGTAGTGAGATTGTCCTTGAAATCCCCTAAAAGCAGGTTCAGGACTTTGCGTTGCCGGTCGTTAACGGGAACTTCGGCGATACGCACCCAGAACCGCCCCTTGGCCAGCGTCGCGTCGAGGGTAGCTTCGGCGCTCTCTATGGCGCGGCCAAGACAGTCCACGAACCAAGACATCCAACTGGTGACGTCCCTCGCTTCCTTTTGCGTCCGTTCAAGAATATCGTAGTATGTTTTGCGTTCCTTGCGAATTTGCGATGACATACTGTAAAAGCGTTGGGAGCTGTTATCTGAGCGAGCCAAAGCCATGTCAGCAATGGCTCGCGCGATGCGCCCGTTGCCATCATCGAAGGGGTGAATGGTAACGAACCAGAGGTGAGCCAGCCCGGCCTTCAACACCGCGTCAACATCCGACTGCTCATTGAACCAGTCCAGGAACGCAGCCATATCTCCCGGAACCAGTTCGGCTGGCGGGGCCTCGAAATGGATCTTCTGCCGTCCCATAGGGCCGGAAACGACTCGCACGATGTCAGTGCGGTAACTGCCAACGGTTGTTCCATAAGTTCCGCTCCGCCCGGTTGGGAACAAAGCGGCGTGCCAACCGAAGAGCCGCTCATCGGTGAGAGGCTCGGCATAGTTCTGAGTAGCGTCCAGCATCAGTTCAACGATGCCTTCGACATTGCGGTCGGCAGAGGGAACCCCGCCAGCGTCCAATCCCAACCGCCATGCGATAGATGAGCGGACTTCGTCGGGAGCCAGGATTTCGCCCTCAATCTCACTGCTTTTCACCACGTCCGAAGTCAGGGTGTGCAGCATCGCTTCCTGTTGCAAGACAAAGCCAAGGGACTCCATTCGCCCAAGCAAATGGCCTTGCAAATGGCGCACTCTTGCCAGCCTGTTAGTCAGTTCTTCCGGCTGCCAATCGAGCTGGGGCCAGTCTGGCCGTTGGTGGATATACAATTCTCTTCCGCATCTCGTGCGGCGATTATCTGCCTTATTCACCGCAAATCTTGCGGCGATAATAACTCTAATCACCGCATCAAGCAATTTATGGCTGCCGTTGACTGTATATTCTCCGCGGAATATGCGGAGAATAAGGGGCCTATTCTCCGCATGAAGCCAGATTTAGGCGCAGGCTGGGCTGCTGCTGCGCGGCATCCGGGGACAGCCCTGTGCTATAATTCTGCGGCATTTGATACCACCTTTGCCCGCCCTCATCGGAAGAATTCCTGCGCGAGAGCGGCCCCGGATACTGCAATCCCCGTGTTCCAGGAGGCCTCGATGGTCAGTATTCACGACGACCTGGTGGTGTTTCCCGGCAACGCTCATCCGGACCTGACCAGTTCCGTCTGCGACTACCTGGGGATACCGGTGGGGCAGGTCGAGGCGTTCAAGTTCGCCAACGACAACACCTTCGTGCGTATCCTGGAGAACATCCGCCAGCGGGACGTGTTTATCGTCCAGCCCATCTGCGCCCCGGTCAACGACCACCTGATGGAACTGCTGATAATGATAGACGCCTGCAAGCGGGCATCGGCCGGGCGCATCACCGCAGTGATGCCCTACTACGGCTACGGGCGAACCGACAAGAAAGACCAGCCCCGGGTGCCGATAACGGCGCGGCTGGTGGCGGACCTGCTGACCGCCGCCGGGGCCGACCGGGTGCTGACCGTGGACCTGCACGCGCCGCAGGTTCAGGGGTTCTTCAATATGCCGGTGGACGAGCTGACCGCGGTGCCCATCCTGACGCAGTACTTCGCCGACAAGGGCATCGAGGACCTTGTGGTTGTAGCAGTGGACATCGGCATCAGCAAGAAGGCCCGCGACGTGGCGGAACGGCTGTCGGCGCCGCTGGCAATCATCGAAAAGCGCAGGACGGACAACAGCGGCAAGAGCGAACTGATGAACGTCATCGGCGACGTGGAGGGCATGACTGCCCTGACCTTCGACGACGAGATAGATACCGGAGGCACTGTGGCCAACGCGGCCCAGGCGCTGCTGGACCACGGTGTCAAGGAAGTCTACTGCTGCGCCTCCCACCCGGTGCTGTCGCGCAACGCGCCAGACACGATGGCGAAGAGCGCCTTCAAGGAGATAGTGGTCACCGACACCATACCCATCGGCCCTGAAAAGCGAAACGGCAAGTTCACCGTGCTGTCGGTGGCGCCGCTGCTGGGTGAGGCGATTCACCGTATCCACTCCGGCCAATCGGTGGGAGCGCTGTTCAACACCTGACCAAGGTTGAAAGCAAAAGCTGGGGGGCGCACCGAAGTGCGCCCCTACCCATTCCTTGAAAGACCACTACATGAGAGGAGCGAAGGACGATGTACGACCTGCTGATTAAGGGCGGAACGGTGGTGGACCCGTCGCAGGGGATTCACGGCGTCAACGACGTCGCCATCGAGGAAGGCAAGATTGCCCGCATCGCGCCGGACATTGACACCACCGAGGCCGCGCGGGTGGTGGAGGTCAAGGGCAAGGTGGTGACGCCGGGCCTGATCGACTTGCACACCCACGTCTTCGCCGGGGTCAACGCCAACGGGGTAGACCCCAACATCGGCGGCGTGCGGGCCGGAGTCACGACGATGGTGGACGCCGGCAGCTCCGGTTGCGACACTTTCGGCGGCTTTCCTCGCCACATCCTGCCGAACAGCGACACGGAAATCATCTGCTTCCTGCACATCTGCCGCACCGGACTGGCAACCACCCCGGATATTTTCAGTCCGTCCAGCATAGACCTGGACCACACAGTCGAGACCATCAACGAGAACCGGCACATCATTTCCGGCGTGAAGGCGCGGATGGTGTCGCCGGCGCTAGAGATCATGGGCATGGAGATGCCCCGCATGGCCAAGCGGGCAGCGAAAGAGGCAGGCGTGCGGCTGATGGTGCATATCGGCGATACGGAGAAGCGCTACGACGCCAACGTCATCAGCGAACTGCTGCCCATCCTGGAAGAGGGCGACATCGTCACCCACTACTTCACCGCTAACCCCGGCGGGGTGCTGGACGCCGACGGTAAGCTGGTGCCGGAAGCGCGGGAGGCCCACGAGCGGGGCGTGTGGCTGGACACAGCCCACGGGCGGATGAACTTTAGCTTCAACGTGGGAGAGCGGGTGATAGACCAGGGCGTGCTGCCCCACTGCATCAGCACCGACCTGACCGTCCCCGGCCGCGCCCGCACCGTCCACAGCATGACGGAGATGATGACGCGGTTCCTGGCCATGGGCTTCACCTTCGACCAAGTGGTCACCATGTGCACCGAGAACCCGGCCAAGTCCGTCGGCGTAGACGACCGCATCGGCACGCTGCACGCGGGCAAGCAGGCCGACCTGTCGGTGCTGGACATCCAGGACGGCGACTGGGTGGTCTACGACGTGCTCGGCGACTCCCGCAAGTCGGACCGGGCGGTAACGCCGGTGATGTCGGTGAAGAAGGGGCAGGTGTTCGAGGCGGCCTGGGGGCCAAGGCCGTGGGGGTGGGAGCCGGACAGCGCGTAGGGGCAACAATATGGGCACGTTCTATGTAACGATACAGGTCGCAGACCGCCTCAGAGAGAGATACGTGAACGTCGACGCCATGGTGGATACTGGCTCGACGTACACCTCACTGCCAGAGAGTCTGCTCGCCGAATTGGGGATCGAGCGGGAAGAATCCGACATCTTCGAACTGGCGGACAACCGGCTGGTTGAATACGACATGGGAGAAACGCGGGTCCGTCTTCAGGGCCGTGAATTGACCGTGCCGGTCGTATTCGCCCACGATGACTCAACTCCCCTAGTTGGGGCAACTACCCTGGAGATCCTGCGGTTGGGGATAGATCCGATTGCGGAAAGACTGGTGCCGGTAACGGCGTTTCGGAAGTAACGCGACTCTCCCATGGTATGATTGTGGGCCTTGTCTATTTTGGACAAGCCAATTTCTTAATCGGAGAAAAGTTGTGCCCAAATTCGACGACGCTTTGCGGGGTTATGCCTTCCGGATCATGCAACGGGACAACTTCACCTGTCGATATTGCGGGCTGCGCGGTGTGGACTCGTTTTCCAATTGGCTATCTCTTTCTTGGGACCACCTCCTTCCTAAAGGACATTCAGATCGCGATGACCCATACTACATCGTTACTTCCTGCAGGTTCTGCAACGAGGCGGACAACCAATACTTCCTGAAAGCAGACCAAAGAGGGTTACGATTTAACGGAATGTCTCAGGAGGAGTTGGTGGAACAGCGACTACATTACGTAGATAAGACGCGCCGTAGTTACGAAGAGTTTTGGCAAGCGAATGTCCGTCTAGTGTAATCAAGGCTTTCTGTCGTTCTTTGCTTTTCGTGTCCACTGCCGCAACTTGGCTCGCAGGCTGAACCGTCGCCGCACGTTGTTGGCTATCAGCGGGGCGAGGTGCTGGTTGCCGGCGACCAGCGGGGCGACCCAAGCGCGGAGCTCCTTCATGGTTGGCGTCTTTTCGTCCCATGTGGGAACGAAGCTGTCTATGGGGTGCCAGCGTTTTTCGCCGCGGAAGCGGGTCATCACGGTGCCGCCGGCTTCTTGGACGGCCAGCGCGCCGCCGGCCATGTCCCACATCCGGGGCGCGCCGAAGATGGCGTACTGCATGACGCCCCGGGCGGTCATTGCCAGCTCGTAGGCTATGCTGCCGGTGGTGCGCGGCTCGCCGGCCTTGTTGGCCAGGTCGCCGGTAAAGCGTTGGGCTACGCCGAAGTAGCCGGGCAGTCCGATGAGGCGGTTGGGGATGGGCTGTTCGGTTTCCAGCACCTTGACCGGCTCGTCGTTGGCCCCGCTCCTCGCGGAAAGCGAGGCAATTTTGGCGCCGCCGCCCTTGCGGCAGTGCAGCACGAAGCCGCCGCCGTCGGTGGGCCAGGGGACGTAGAGGGCTGCCGCCACGGGCCTGCCCCGGTGTATCACGCCGATGGACGAGGCGAAGACGGGCAGGCCGTTGAGAAAGTTGGTCGTGCCGTCGAGGGGGTCCAGCACCCAGAGGGTGTCGCGGGCCGGTTCCTCGGATTCCTGCTCTTCTTTGGTCGCTTCCTCGCCCAGGATGCCGTGGTCCGGGAAGCGGCGGGCAATTTCGGCGGCCAGATACGCTTGAGTTGTCTTGTCGGCGGCGGTCACCGGGTCGCGTTGCTTGTCGTCCTTGAATTCGACCTCAATGCGTCGCCCGAAGTGGGCCGCCAGGATTTCGCCAGCGCCGCGGGCCAGTTCTACGGCGGTTTGCTCGATTTTGCGGATTTGGGCGTCTTCGAGGGACTGCACCACTGGCCCTCCGACCTTTTTCCTCGGGATAAGCAAGGGTAGAACAGCGACGGCAAGCGGTCAACCGGCGGGTGTCGGTAAGCGAAGCGAGTGTTATAATCCGGCGAAATTGAATTTCACCCTCACCCCAACCCTCTCCCTCCCTTCGACAAGCTCAGGGCGAGAGGGGGAAGTAAAGGGCGGAATAAGGACATTGGCATGGACTTGGGACTGAAGGACAAGGTAGCCATCATCGGCGGAGCCAGCAAGGGGCTGGGGAGGGCTTGCGCCCAGGTGCTGGCCGAGGAAGGCGCGAAGGTCGTCATTTGCAGCCGCACCGCTTCGGACCTGGAGCTGGCTGCGGATGAGATTCGGAGGTCCACCGGCGGCGAGGTGCTGGCATATCCCGCAGACCTGGACAGGCTGGAGAGCATTACGGGCCTGATTTCGGCGGCGCTGGAACAGTTCGGCGGCATTGACGTGCTGGTCAACAACTCCGGCGGGCCGCCCCTGGGTCGCTCCGCCACGGCCACCGAGGAGCAGTGGGAGACGGCGGTGCAGCGCTCGCTCGTCTTCTTCGGGCGGATGTGCCGCGAGGGTATACCCCACCTGCGGGAGCGCGGCGGCGGGCGCATTATCAACATTCTCGCCAGCACGGTCTACAACCCCATCCCCAACCTGGCTCTGTCGGGCGCGACGCGGATGGGCGTGGTGGCCTACGCCAAGAGCCTGGCCGACGAGGTGGGGCGCGACGGCATTCTGGTCAACAACGTCTGCCCCGGCTCAATTCTCAGCGACCGGATGCTGTCCAACGTGACATCCCGCGCCAACGAGCTGGGCATCACCGTCGAGGAAGCGCTGGCCATGCGGGCCGCCGACACGGCGCTGGGCCGCGTGGGGGAGCCGGTAGAGCTGGCGAACCTGGTGGCGTTCCTGGCGTCGGAACGGTCAACGTACATCACGGGAACAACGATACTGGTGGACGGCGGGCTGGTGCGCTCGGTGATGTAACATCCTCTTCCCTCTCCCTATGAGAGAGGGTTAGGGTGAGGGACAGCATGGTATTTCAGCGCAGGCAGGCGGAGGAGCCTACGGATGCAGCGGGGTTCTTGGACCGGGGCAGCCGGTACGGACGCAACGGGGTGTACCACCGCGCCATCCAGGACTTTACTACGGCCATCGAAATGGAGCCGGACTTGGTAGAGGCCTGGTACAACCGGGGGTGTTCGTGGTACGAGGTCGGGGAGTTGGAGAACGCCATCGCCGACCTGACCCGCGCCATCGAGCTTGCCCCGACCAACGGCCTGTACTACGGGCAGCGGGCCTTGGTGTACCACTTCAATGACCAGCCGGAACTGGCTGAGGCCGACCAGGAGATGTGCGATGAGCTGCGGTTTGGGGTGGAGTGACTGTCTGAACCGGGATTCATGGGATTTGGGGATTTCCCTGATGGTTCAATCCCGAGCATCCCGCTAATCATGGGCATCTCGTAATCCCATAAATCACAGTTCAGACAATCACCTCTACCGCGTCGCCGGGCGGAAGTACGGCACTGAAATCTGGTCGGTGGCGCGCTCGAAGGTTACTTCGACCGGCATTCCGATGGTGACGTCGCTGGGGTTGCAGTCCACTATGTTGGTGAACATTCGGACGCCCTCTTCGAGTTCTACCAGAGCGAGAACGTAAGGGCCTTGGTCGAAGCCTGTGGTGCGGTTCTGGTAGGTTACGGTGTAGGTCCATACGGTGCCTTTGCCGCTGGCCTGAACCCACTTCGGCTGTTCTGTCCAGCAGTGGGAGCAGATGCCCCGGGGGTAGAACTGGTACTCGTCGCACTTGTCGCAGCGCTGGATGAGCAGTTGCCCGCGGCGGCAGGCATCCCAGTAGGCGCGGGTCTCGCCGACCACGGTGGGCAGCGGCTTGTTCCATTCCGGCATGATTAGTCCCTCCCCAATATGACGGTGCCGCCGCTGTGGCGGGAGCCGAGGGCGCCGCCGGTGCCGTGGCACAGGGCTATCTTGCAGTCAGGCACCTGGCGCGGGGTGCCTTCGAACTGGTGGCGTAGCTGGCGCGTCGCCTCCATCAGCAGGAAGATGCCGCGCATTCCCGGATGGTTGGACGACAGCCCTCCGCCGTCGGTGTTGATGGGCAGCTTGCCGCCTATCTTCAGGGCTCCGTTGCTGACGAACTGCCCGCCCTCGCCCTTCTCGCAGAAGCCCAGGTCTTCCAGCGTTTCCAGCACGGTGATGGTGAAGGAGTCGTAAATCATCGCCATGTCTATGTCTTCGTGGGTCACGCCCGAGCCCGCGAAGGCCGGTTCGTGGCTCTGCTTGGCCGCGATGTAGATGAGGTCGCGCTTGCCCGCGCCCTGATGCGCCACAGCCTCGCCGGTGCCCAGCACCCAGATGGGGGTATGCTTGCAATTGCGGGCGACTTCAGGGGAGGCGACGACGACCGCGCCTCCGCCGTCGGTGATGACGCAGCAGTCGTTCAGGCGCAGGGGCGACGAGATGACGCGGGAACGCATCACGTCGGCGACGGTTATCTCGTCGCGGAACAGGGCCTCGGGGTTCATGGAGGCGTGGTGGCGGACGGCCACGGCAATCTCGGCCAGTTGCTCCAGGGTGGTGCCGTAGAGGTGCATGTGCCGCTGGGCAATCATGGCGTAGAGGCCCACGGTGGTCAGGCCGTACAGCTCCTCGAAGCTGTCGGGCGACGGGTCGAGGCGCGGGTGGCCGAACCGTCCGACGCCGCCGGTGCCTACCGAGACGCCGCCGGAGCGGGCCAGGGTGGCGTAGGTGATGACCGCGACGTTGATGCGCCCGGCGTGGATGGCGTTGAGGGCGTGGGCCAGGTGAAACTCGAAGGAGCCGCCGCCTACGGTGGTGTTGTCCACATGCTTGGGGTACATATTCAGGTAGTCGGCGAGGTTCAGGCCGCTGTTGCGCACCGACATGGACGCGGTGAACAGACCGTCCACGTCGTTCTTGGACAGCCCGGCGTCCTCCAGCGCCTTGATGATGCTCTCCCCCTGAATCTGGAGATCGCTCTTGTCGGGGGCGTAGCGGGTAACGTGCTCGTGGACGCCGACGATGGCGGCGGCCCGTCTGAGGTCAACCATGGGCAGGATACCTCCGGGAGTGGTTGGGGTGAGACCGGCAGTCTCAGAAAGGTGCAGTCATTATCACCGAGGCGGTGCGGTAGGGCAAGGCGGGGGAGGAGGTCAGGGCAATCGCGTCTTAACTGAGCAGGACTTTGAGGAGGTAATCGTCCTTCCAGCCAGCCTGCAGGCGTTTGCCTTGGATGCCCACTTTCAGGCTGGTTTCCCGTTTCAGCTGGTTGTGGGCTATCTGCCTCAGCGTAGCCATGTTCTGGGGGCTGTGGTCTTTGCGCATCCGGCTCTGGTCCTCGCGGAAGGTGACGTCCAGGCTCCAGTGCAACGAGTTCTCGATGCTCCAGTGGGCCCGCGCCGCCTGCAACATCTGCTCAGCCGACGCCCCCATACTGCTGATGTAATACCGGGAGTGCACCGTGGTCCCCGTATCAGTCTCACGCCGGCCCGTCACCTTCACCACCGAGCGCAGCCCCGGCCAGTCCCTCCCAGTGCTCAGGTATTCCAAGCAGGCTGGGTCGCTGATCACCCAGCACTCCCGCCGCTCTATCCGCCCGTGCCCCTTGTTCAGAGTGGTGGCATAGTCGTGAGGGACTCCATCAAATCCCCATTCCTCCGCACCCTCGAACAGGTCTCGGATGTCCTGGTACAGCAGCCCCTGGTTCTCTTTGACCGCCAGGAGATAGTCGGCCTCCCGGTCCAGAATCCCCTGGGCAATCTCCTTCTGGCAGCCCATGGCGTCTATGGTTACGATGCATCCCCTCAAGTCCAGCAGTTCCAGCAGCTGGGGAATGGCTGTGATCTCGTTGGACTTCTCCTCCGTCTTCACCTGCCCCAAGGTCAGAGTGTTGGCCGAGGCCCAGGCACTGACCAGATGAATGGCCTCCTTGCCCGCCCTCTTGTCGTGGGAGCGGCGCACCGTCTTGCCGTCGATGGCCACCACCTCGCCGGGCAGCAACTCGGCCACCGACTGGCTCCATTCCATGAAGCATTCTTGGAAGCGGTCAGGGTCCAGACGGGAGAACACGTCGCCGAAAGTGTCGTGGGAGGGAATGCCGTGGGGCAAGTCCAGAAAGCTGCGGAACCATTCCTCTTTGCTCTTGCCGAACATCTCCACGTAGACCCAGGAATCGGCACCGCAAATCACGGCGCAGATGGCGATGGCCACGATGTCCAGCAACTGGTGCCGCTTGCTCCGCTCTATCCGTGGGTCTTCCAGGCCCTGAAAATGGTCCATGATCGATGACCCCCGCCCATTCACCATCACTCCCCCTCACATCACCCTGCTTCTAAGCCTAACTCATTCCTCTACCAGCTTATCATTAAGACGCGATTGCCCTGGGGAGGAGGTTGGATAGCGTTCCGAAATAGGTGGTGCAATCAACAGGCGACGGGGGTTTGGATTCCCGCCTTCGCGGGAATGACGGATCGTAAGCTGGCAAACCACCTAGATTGGAACGCTACCGAGGAGGTTGCCAAGGCTATCGCATTTGGAATCCCAAGCTCCGTCATTCCTGCCTTTGCACGGGTGGCGGGATGGAAAATTCAGTTTTCCCCGCCAAATCATGCCATCACGGGTTGCAGGCACGGGCCCGGCGGCCAGCATGGGGCACCGGGTTGAGTCCAACAAGGCGTTCAGGAGCTGTGTTAAGGATACGCTATCCGGCTTGGCGAGGAGGACATGTCACCGCGCTGTCCTAATGCGATTGCCCTGAGAGAGGTTGTTGTCAGTTATGGACGGGTGAGGGTCTGACTCCGTTTAGGTTCCTTCCACAAAGGGATTTATGACTCGAACCCCGCCGTAATCCTGTAGGTGGCTCATGTCTTCCGAGTACACCGCGTCGCAACCCAACATCATTGCGGCGGCCAGAATCGCGGCGTCCCAGTAGGAAATGCGAAAGCGGTCGCACAGTTCCGTGGCCCTCCGGAAGACCTCGATGGTTACTGGTTGCATGGGCACTTCCGCCAGTCGTTCTAAGAACCTCATGGCCTCCTCGTGACTCAGTCTGTTGACACGAGAAGGGCGGGTGGCCTGGTGGTAGAATTCGGCCAGCACTTGGATTGAGAGGGCGAGGTTGTCCCTGTCGGCGAGAATCTCAAGGGCCCGAACTCGCTTTCCCGCCTCGGCTGGGTCCGAGCTGACCGCGTACAAGAGGATGTTGGAGTCAGCGAGGCGCATTGCGCTGGTACATTTCTTCTCGGGTCTGGTTCTCGGCCATGGAAATTCCTATCCCCTTCCGCTGAAATTCCTCTGCTAGCTCCATCAGCTCTCGCCGGTGCTTTTCGCTCTTGGTCTCGTCAGGGATGGCTTGGGAAGCAGGGTTCAATAGTCCTTTCATGTGGTTCCTTATCATTGCGGAGACGGAAGTTCCCTGTTCGGCCGCCATGATGCGCAGTTGCCGGTGGGTGTCGTCGTCGACCGTTACACTGATAGTTTTCATGAGCAACTCTTAGCAATTCACTATTTTATGTTTCAGTGTTCCTGCAATATACCCTGATGATGATTTTCACTCAAGGGCAATGGCCAAGGTGGCTATCTACGATTGTGGCGACCTCACCCAGCTTGAAGACACTTCGCTGTTACCGACCAGCACTTGGGTGTTGTATAGTATGGCCGTCAGTTTCAAGGACAGAATCAGAGGAGGGGCGATGCTTGCGATTTTGGGGGGAACCGGGCCGGAGGGCAAGGGGCTGGCGTTGCGGCTGGCGTTGGCCGGGGAAGCGGTGATGATAGGCTCGCGCAGCGCGGAGCGGGGCGCGGCGGCGGCGGCGGAGCTGGCCGAGGGCACGCCGGGGGCCAGTATCTCCGGCACGGACAACGCCGGGGCCGCCGCGGCAGGCGATGTGGTGTTCCTGGCCTTTCCCTATGAGGGGCAGCGTCCGGTGCTGGAGGAACTGGCCGGTTCGCTGGACGGCAAGATCGTGGTCAGCGTCATCGCTCCGATGGTCTTCGAGCGGGGCAAGGGGGCGCGGGCCGTCGAGGTGGAGGCCGGTTCCGCCGCCGAGGAAGCGCAGGAGATTCTGCCCGGTGCGCAGGTGGTGGCAGCCTTCCAGCACGTCAGCGCCGAGGAACTGATGGACCCGCAGGTGGATATGGAGGGCGACGTGGTGGTCTGCTCTGACCATGCCGACGCCAAGAAGCTGGTCATGGGTCTGGCCGACAAGATTCGCAGCCTGCGTGGTATCGACGGCGGGGCGCTGGCCAACGCCAAGTACGTCGAGCAGATTACGCCGATGCTGGTGAATATCAACCGTATCTACAAGACCCATGCCAGCATCAAGATTACCGGGGTTTAATCTGAACTGTGATTTTGGTGATTATGGGATTGCCATGATTCGGATAATCAAGGTAATTATGGAATCAAAGAAATCACAGTTCAGACATTCAAGGGAGAGGGAACTGCAAGGAGGAAAGTATGCCGCGATTCCCCATCGACATTAACAGCGCCGAGGGGCAGGCAGCAGTCCAGGGCCAGTGGCGTTACGCCGAGGGATACATCCCCGGTGAGGCGAACTACGGACTTGGCGAGCGGGCCGAAGGCAGCCCCTGCCGTATGCCGGACTACGATGACTCGGGCTGGGAGGTCTGCGCGGACACCAGCGCGTGGGCAAGGTTCGGCGGCGACTACGTAACCGGGTTCTCCTTCGTCTGGTACCGCATGACGCTCACCATCCCCGAAACAGTGGGTGGGCGCGACGTGCGACGCACTCGGCTGTTGTTCGAGACCTGCGTGGATGATTACGGCGAAGTCTGGATTAACGGCGAGTGCAATAGAGAGCGGGGCACTGTCGAGGGATTCAACCGCCCACAGCGTGTTGAGGTCGCCAACAACCCCAACCCCGGCGACCAGTACACTATCGCTATCCTGGCCGCCAATGGACCCCTGGGCGCGCCGGGCGGCGGCGTGTTCGTGCGCTACACCAACCTGAGCTTCGAATGGCGCGACGACGATCCGTAGGCGTGGATGCAATTCCTTTCACTGCTAAGGTTGAGTAGGTTGGTGGGGTAAATGGCGCGTCTGAGATTTGTTCACGCCGCCGACCTGCACCTGGACAGCCCGTTTCGCGGCATTCGGAGTGAAGCGCCGGATTACGTCGCGGATACGTTGCGCCGCGCCACTTTCGACGCCTATGACAACATCATCGCGCTGTGCCTGCGGGAGAGCGTGGATGCGTTGCTGGTGGCCGGGGACGTCTACGACGGCGCTGACCGCAGCCTGCGGGCGCAGTTGAAGTTCGTGGACGGGCTGAACCGGCTGGACGCCGCTGGCATACGCTCTTTCGTTTGCCACGGGAACCATGACCCGCTGGACGGCTGGGAGGCGCGGCTGGCGTTGCCGCCGGGCTGCGTGCGGTTTGGCCCGGGGGTGAGCGGGGAGCCGCTGTTTCCCGATGAGCTGGAGCGTGCAACGGTCTACGGCGTAAGCTATCCG
Source organism: Dehalococcoidia bacterium (assembly GCA_965204805.1). Taxonomy (GTDB): domain Bacteria; phylum Chloroflexota; class Dehalococcoidia; order Lucifugimonadales; family UBA3495; genus VXOI01. The sequence goes on along the minus strand of OZ242013.1, from coordinate 3,682,334 downwards.
CAGCGGGTGGTGACCGAAAACCTGTCGCTGCACTTTCGGAGTCTGCCGTTGTCCAGTTCCGGATCTGCCGGATTCAATATCGGGTTGCTTCACGCAAATGTGGGCGGCAACACCGGCCACGACAACTATTCCCCTTGCACCGTCGCTGACCTGGCCGATACCGGTCTCGACTATTGGGCTTTGGGTCACGTACACACTAGGCAGGCGCTTCGGCACGAACGGCCCACGGTGGTCTACGCCGGCAACCCGCAGGGCCGCCATCCGCTGGAGACGGGCGCGCGCGGCGTCTACCTGGTGGAGGTGGACGACTACGGCGCGGTCAGCCTGGACTTCCGCCCGGTGGACGTGGTGCGTTGGGAAACGCTGGAAGTGGGCATCGCGGGATTGGATACGGAACAGGAACTGCTGGACGCTGTTGACTTCGCCGCAGCTTCCTGCGCCGAGGCCGCCGGAGGGCGTAGCGTGGTGTTCCGGCTGACGCTGACCGGACGGGGGCCGCTGCACTGCTGGCTGCGCAGCGCCGGAACAGTGGACGAGTTGCGGGAACGCTTCAACGAACAGTACGCCCCTTCGACAAGCTCAGGACAAGGGTGGTTGTGGTGCGAGCGGATACAGGCGGACACGGCGTCGCCGGTGGACCGCGAACAGGTGGCGCTGCGGGAGGACTTCGCGGGCGATTTGGCCCGACTGTGCGGGGAGCTGCGGGATGACCCGTACGCCTTAGTAGCACTTCGGGAGTCGTTGCGCGTCCTGTACAACAGCGCCAACGCACGTTCGTATCTGGGTAATAGCTCCCTGCCGTCCGACGATGAACTCCTGGCATTGCTGGCCGCGGCGGAGGACGAGTGCCTAGGTACATTGGTGGATGACGAGGAAGAAACATGAGGCTGGAATCTCTGTATCTGGACGGTTTCGGACACTTCTACCAACGCACCATCGGCCCCATTTCGGGCCCGGTCACAGTTTTCTACGGCCCCAACGAAGCGGGCAAAAGTACCTTATTGGCCTTCATTCGGACTATCTTGTTCGGATTTCCCGCCCGGAATCGGGATTCACACTATCCGCCCCTTGCTGGAGGAAAGCATGGCGGACGTATTCAGTTGGCCGACGATTCAGCGGGAACATACACGTTGGAAAGGTACGCCGGGGCGCATGGAGGGCCACTGAAAGTGCAGAACGAAGCGGGGGAACCCCTGAATTCGGCTGCGATCTTGCCCAGCCTCACTGGCAATGCCACTCCCGACCTCTTCCGAAATGTGTTCGCATTCAGCCTCGACGAACTTCAGGCGGCTGCTTCACTCAACGACTCCAGTGGAGCCATATACAGCGCAGGACAAGGCGCACCGGGGTTGCCGAAGCTCGAACAGACGATGAGCGACAGGAAGCGAGCGATCTTTTTGCCCAGTGGCAAAGTCCAGAAAGTCCCCCAACTCTTGAACTCTCTGAAAGACGTTGACGCGCAACTGCGGGTCATCGAGGGCAACGCGGGGCGTTACGGGGCGCTGATCGCCCGCAAGTCGGAGATTGATGTGGAGTTGCAGGACGCCGACGCCGAGCTTGGGCGGCTCAGTTCCCAACGCGCCGAAATTGAAAATCTGCTGGCCGGATGGGAAGACTGGATAGCCCTGTCCGGCTGTGAAACGCAACTCAGAGATATGCCCCGCTACATAAATTTCCCCGATAACCCCATCCTGCGATTGGAAAGCATCGAAGAGCGAATACGCCAATCCCGCGAACTCTGCGACGAAGCCGCCGCCCAACTGCGCCAAGCCGAGGAAGCCGCATCCGTCGAGATTCCCGATGAGAACTTGCTGTATGACAAGGATCTCATCGAAGTCATTCGCCGCGCCCGGGGCAGCTTTGATGATTCAGTCAAGGATTTGCCGGAGCGCAAGGCTGAACTGAATGCCCTGGAATCCGCTTTCCAGGACCGGCTGCGCGATTTGGGGCAGGATTGGGATGAATCCCGGCTGCAAACTTTCGACACGTCAATGGCGTTCCGCCAGGAAGTGGAAACCGGAAAGGATGCGCTGGCCCAACGCCAGGACGCCATACGCCGGGTGGAGCAGCGGCTGGAGCAGGAACAGCGTTCCCTTACTGGCTGTCAAATCGCCGCCCGCGAAGCCCAGGAACGCCTGCCCGCCAACCCGCCGCCGCTGGACGCCGCCGGGCTGTCGCGCCAACGCGCCACCCTACGCGCCGCCCGCCAGCGCCTCAACGAATATGAACGCGCCCGCCAAAACCACGAAAACCTGCGCGGTCAGCTAAACTCCCTGTCCGCCGGGCAGGAACCGGCGGCCCCGCAACCGCGGGCATCGCTATGGCTGCCGGCCCTTTTGTCGGTGGTCGGCATATTTCTGATAGTTGCGGGCATCTTTAGCGCCGCGCTGGTGCTGGGAATTATCGGCGGCCTGGCGCTGCTGGGCGCGGCGGCTTGGCTGCTATTCCGTAATCGCGCCGCCCCGATCGCCGCCCCCAACCCGTTGGCCGCATCTCTGGCCCGGCAATCGGCGGAGGCCAAAATATCCACGCAGTCGGCCTATCAATCGCTAATCGAAGCGGCCTTGCCTTTATCCATAGACGGCGACGCTACCGCGGCCGCGCTGGACGATGCCGAGGAACGATTGGACGCCGCCCAAGCCGAGTTGTCGGCGTGGAACGACGCCAACGGGCAGATACAAGAAACGCAACGCCGCCTGGAATCCCAGCAACGCGAGGTGGAATCCGCCGCCCAACAACTGGAAACCGCCGCCAATTCCGCGGCCGTCGCGCAACAGGAATGGCAAAGCTGGCTGGAAGGGCAAGGCTTGCCCGCCGCTTTCACCCCCGATACCGTAGTCGAATTTATGGGCCAAGTCGAAACTGGCCGCGCCCGCCTGGAGCAGGTGAACGACAACCGGCGCCGGGTGGCGGCCATCGAATATGACATCCAACAATTCCGCGAGCAGGTGGAGCCGTTGGCTGCCCGCCACGGGTTGCCGCCGGATTTCGACGACCAGCGGCAACTGGCGTTAGTGGCCGACGAACTCATCCGGCGGTTGGAAGAAACGCAAACCGCCTTTTCTGACCGGGAACGATCCATAGGAGAAGTCGAGGAAAACCGGCAATCGCTGGAAGGCCGGGAGCGGCGCTTGCAGTCAGCGGAGGAGGAACTGGCCGCCCTGCTCACTGCGGGCGCCGCAGAGGACGCCGAGGACTTTCGCCGCCGGGCGCGGCAGCACGAGGAACGGCTGGAACTGGAGCGGCGGCGTGACGAACACCGCCGCAACCTGGAGAGGCTCAGTGGCCCCGGCCAGCGGTTCGAAGCCTTCCGCGAGTCGCTGGCAAGCGCCGATCCCAACCGGCTGGGCGACGAAGCCGCCCGGATGTCGGAGCTTCACGCCGAGGTGGACTCCAGGAGCAACGTGCTGAGGGAAGAGCGGGGCGGCATAGACACCGAGCTGGCGCAGCTCACCGGCGAAGAGGAATCGTCAGCCCTACGCATCCGCAAAACCACGCTGGAGGAGCAACTGCGGGAACACGCCCGCGAGTGGTCACGATTGACCATCGCCGAGGCGCTGCTGGAAAAGACGCGGCAGAAGTTCGAGCAGGAACGCCAGCCCAGCGTCATCCGCCACGCGCAGGACTTCTTTTCCGGCGTCACCGGCCAGCGATACCAGCGGCTCTACGCGCCCATCGGTGAGCAGACGATAACGGTTACCGACGCCGCCGGAGGCAGCAAGCAGCCCGGCGAACTGAGCCGTGGCACCCGCGAGCAGCTATACCTGGCCCTGCGCTTCGGGCTGATACGGGAGTTCGGGGAACACGCCGAGCGGCTGCCGGTGGTGGTGGACGAGGCTCTGGTCAACTTCGACCCGGAGCGCGCCCGGCTGGCCGCCGAGTCCTTCGCCCAACTGTCGGAGACCAACCAGGTGCTGGTCTTCACCTGCCACCCGTCCACCGCCGAGATGTTCGCCGAGGCCGCCGGGGCGCAGGTGGTGGACATCAGCGGGTGACCTGAAATCCCCTCCCCCTTGGGGGGGAGGGTTAGGGTGGGGGTGAAATCTTGGCCATGAACCAGTTTGAAGTCATTAGTCGAATAGAACGAATCGAAACTATTGCGGTCTGGAACTCGATCAGAGAGCGCGACCGGTTGGTTAGTCTTTATGGGCAAGGCAGATGGCGCAAGCTCAAAGGGTTTGCGCACGTGACTCTTCCAGATGGTAAAATCGAGCGCGCTGAAGTAACACTGGTACGAAGCGCATGGGATTGGTAGAAAAGAAATCAAAATAAAGCGCATATTGAGATGAGCCGCATGAACGCAGACCGCGTAATCTGTATCAATAGCGGAAATTACCCTGTCTCGCTTACGGTGAATAAAACTTATACTGTCCTTCCTGATTGCGAAGGTACGAAGAACGGGTTAATCCGGGTCATTGATGATTCTGATGAGGACTATCTTTACCCAGAATCCTACTTCCTGCCTGTAAAACCGGCGGAAGAAACGGAACAGCAATCCTTCACGACTGCGTGACCAGCCCTACAAGCGACAGAACCCCCCGGTGGCACCTTGAGCCACCGGGGGGTTCTTGTGATGCGAGGGGAGATTTCCTAATCCTCCGGGGGCCACTTGGTGCCGCCTACGGCGGGGCGGTCCACGGCGGGCAGTTGCAGGCCGGCGTTCACCACGTCGCGAAACTCTTGCAGTATGACCTCGGCCCAGTCCTGGGCGTGGGAGACGCGGTGGGCCATGCGGCGGCCGCGGCGGGCCTGGCGCTGGGCGGCCTCTTCCAGTCCCTCGGTGTCGCGGTTGATGGCGTCGTCCATGGCGTCAATCTGCGGCACCAGCCCGTTGGCCGTCTCGATGAAGCGGGCGATTTCGTTCATGTCGTCGTCCAGCGCCACGAAGATGGGCACCGTTCCGGCGCGATGCTCCGGCAGGAAGGTGTCGGCCAGGGGAACGTCGTCGTCGCGGTTGAACACTTGCAGGTTGACGTTGGGGCTGCTGTCGGCCAGCCGCAGGATGACCGGCGTGGTGCTGACGGCGTCCCCGCACCAGTCGGCGGTGAACACGGCCAGGTTGACGGGGTTGCCCAACCCGTTCACCCACTCAGCGGCGTCGGAAGGGAGTTCCACCGCGTTGTAGATTTCCACGAAGGGGTCTTTGTTGACCTTTATCTGGTCGATATACTGCTGGGTATTCATGCCGGACTCGAACTGCTCTTTGCTCAACGGCATTAGATCATCCTCCTGGCGCTGGCTTTTCGCGCTATTATAAATCAACCAGGACGATTTCAGGAGAAATCGTTGTGCCGCTGTTGTTCTGTAACCGGCTAACAGTCATACTGCCCATCGAAGGATTGGCTTCCAGCTCAGTCAAAGCGACAACACTCCACCCAAAACGGTATGGTGATACCGTTCAACGGCCCTGACAGGCTGGGAGAGCTTGTTCCACGAAAGCGCTGCCGACCTGCCCACGTTGCTCACAGCTTGGAATTGCCGAAATCTCTACAGGAGCATGGAGTCAGAAGGAGACTGTTGTTACTCGTCCTGCTCTGGAGTGAGCGATTGGTGAAGACAGGTGAAATGAGCGGTGGGTGAAAAACCAGGCTGTTCCAAGAGAACTTAAGGAATGTGTTGATAGTATTGGACTGTTATTATCATACTTGCTCAATTTCGGGGTTTTGATAGCTTGAAAACTTATGGATATGTCACTAATATATCGCCGATAAGTGTGAAGAATCGTGCGAAATCCTCACAAACAAGAGATGGTCGATCGATTTGTGGAGCTGGTGGAATACCTGAACCGCCAGTTGCACTCGGGCCGTCTTGATGAATGGGAAGGTCTGGATATGACCATTCCGCAGATCAAGTCGTTGGCCCTTCTGGAGCGCATGGGCCCCCTGCGAATGGGCAGCATCGCCTTACACTTGGGCAGGGCGCTTTCCGCCACGACCACTGTTGTGGACCGCTTGGTGGAGAAGGGACTGGTGCACCGGGTCGCAGACCCCAGCGACCGTAGAGCAGTGGTCTGTGAATTGACTGAAACCGGTCAGCAGCAGATAGCACAGTTCTGGCGTGTCGGCAATGAACGTATCCAGATGGTGGCGGACCTGCTGGAAGAGGATGAGCTGGAAACCGTGATTCGAGGTCTGGAGTTGATAAGCAGAGCTGATGGTATGCTTCAGGAGCCGCTTGCCTCGGCATAGTGTCTCGATTAGCACTGGCAGGGTTGCGATTCAGGCGGCGCATTTCATTTGACGGCCGACGTCCGGATTCCAGCCTTCGAGGGAATGATGGGTGGCTGGCGACCATACCACCCAATTCGGAACGCCATCTTGACCAACCCTTAGCTTGACGCGGGTGCAGGCGGGGTCTCAGCGGTCCGGGAGCGGCTGCGAGGGGCGGGCTGGCGCAGGGCGGCGTCGAGTTGGCGGCGCATCCGGCGGTTTTCGTCTTCCAGGTCGTCTATCCGGTCTTCGAGGCCGATGACTCGCTCGAACATGCGGTCAATCTGGCTGCGTGAAGGCATGTTGAAGGACTTGAGCAGGGCGTCCATCTGGGGCTCGGCGGCGCTGGCGGCTCGCTGCTGGGCGACCAGGGACTGCTCCATGTACCTGCCCAGCAGGTTGGCAAAGGCCTCGGTACCCATGACCTCGGCGAACATCTTGGCCATGGCCTCCAGTTGCTCCGTCCACTGCTTCTGGGCGTTGAGCAGGGCCTCCGGCCCGGAAGCGCCCGAGGCCATGGCCTGCCGGGTCTGCTCGGCCCAGGCGTTGAAGAACTGCTGCCACATCTGCTGGACGTCGCCGACGGCGAAGGGCGGCGTGAACTGTCCGAAAGGGTTTGAGCCGGAGGCGGCATTGAACCCCGGCATCTGGCCGAATCCCGGCGTTGCTCCGCCCGGGGCTGCGCCGAAGAAGGGCCCCCAGAAGGGGTTGGCTGCTCCGCCCGCGGCCTGCGCCCAAGCCTCGGTGGATTTCTGGAACATCTCGCGCCAGTACTCGAAGGGATTGGCGGCGTTTTCCTGAGTGGTCATCGGCTGCTCCTTTGAGTTAGGGCATATTTACATTCGGATAGAAACCCTGCACACCTTCGTTGTCCGCTTTCCAAGACTGGCCGCAACTTCGATGGCGACATCGATGGTATCGTATGGACCATGCCATCTCTCGGAGAAGTCGGGGGCCTGCTGTTCCATTGCGGAGCGGCAGGCTCCTACGTGAATCTCAGCAAGCCTTTCGCGAAAGTTTTCGTAAATCCAGTACATTTCAGGGCGTGTTTACAAGCTCCAGCAGCGGGGATTCGGGCATGGGTGCGTTATTTGATGCCAGGATTTCACCCTCACCCTCAAGGGAGAGGGAATTCTACGCAGCGCGGGCGGAGACCCACTCGTCTATCTTGGGCCAAAGTGTCTGATGGGCCTGCCGACCTGAGAAGACGGAGATGTGTCCGCCGGGGAGTTCGACGTATTCCTTGTCCTCGCTGGACACGACGTCCATCAGGCTGCGGGCGCATGGGGCAGGGACGATGAAGTCCTGGTTGGCCGCGGCCACCAGCAGCGGCTGGCTGATGCGGCCCAGGTCCACCCGGCGTCCATTGAGGACGAATTCGCCGTTGCAGAGCCGGTTGGCGGCGTACATTTCCTGGGAGAGCTGGGAGAAGAACCGGCCGGGCATACCGATGAAGTCGTTGGCCCAGCGGCTCATGGCCTTGTAGCCGTCGACGTAGCCCGGGCGGTTGATGTTGTTCCAGAGGCCGGAGAGGGCCTGGGCCTCCAGGGTGGGACGCAGCATCTTGAAGCCGGTGTTCATCAGGCTGGAGGGCAGGCCGCCGTATCGCTGGACTATCAGTTCGGCGGGAAAATGGGGGTCGTTGAGCCAGGTGCGGAAGAGGCCGCCTTCCTCGAAGTTTATGGGCGCGACGACGGCGACGAAGTTCCGCACCGGGGCGTCGGGGTTGAGGGCGAGGTAGCAGGAACTGATGGTGCCGCCGAGACACAGGCCGTTGAGGGTCAGTTCAGTGGCGCCGGAGGTCTCCAGGGCCCGGTCGATGGCGCGGGGCAGGATCTTGCAGACGGCTTCCTCGAAGCCCAACTCCTTGTCTTCCTCGGCAATCTCGCCCCAGTCCAGCAGGTAGACGTCGTGACCGTGGTCGACGAGGTACTCGATCATACTGGCGCCGGGCATCAGGTCGAGGACGTAGGGTCGGCTGATGCCCAGCCAAGGGACGATGAGGTAAGGGGAGGGATAGGAGACGGGGGTATTGTTGGAGTAGTAGCGGTAGAGGCGGGTCTTGCCCCGCTTCCAGATGATTTCACGGTGGGTGAGGGCCATCGGCGGGTCGGCGGGGTTGACCACGAAGTTGTCGACCAGCGCCTCGACCCGTTCCATGCTCTTCTGGGCTTCTTCCTGGAATCTGGAGGCAAAGTCAGCGGAAGTGACCACGCGCAGCTCCTTAGACAGTGCAGTGTCGGGTCATGGAATAGTCCCTCTCCCAAGGGAGAGGGACCTGGCAATTGCTAACTCTCGGTTACTTGGCGGCTCCCATCGACCAGTCTATGAAAGCCTCACCGTACTTCACGGCGCTCTGCATAGCTTCCTGGCTTGACGCGAGGGCCTTGGCATTGCTTTCCAGCATGGCTTTGGCGGCGGCGTTGCGGCGCGCCTCGACCCCGGCAAGGTAGTCCATCCAGCTCTTGGTCCAAGCCTGGTGGAAGGCCATCTCGCCTTCGACGATCTTGCTGACGGAGCTCTTGGCCTCGGAAGTGAAGGGAGGGGTGGTGGCCATGGCTTTCATTGCGCCCGCCAGGTTATCGCCTCGAGTGCGGGCGTGGGACGCAGCCTGCTCCATGACCTTTCCGTACTCGTCGCGCTCGGTCTGGATGGCGCCGGTGATGAGCCTAACGGCGTTGGTGGCCTGAGCCATCCCCGCATCGGCGGCGGCGAATCCGCTGGAAACGGCATGGCCGTATGCCTGCATAAGTTCTTCGGCGCTGTTGGTGGTGGTGCCTGCCATTGAGGTGTCCTCCTGCATTATTTGCTGTCCTTAGTTCCCTCTGCCTCCGGGGGAGGGGTAGGGTGGGGGCGTCCTCTTTCCGTGGGTGGGGGGAATCCGAACACCTGCGAGTAGAGGTCGAAGAAACCGTTGATCATCCTCTGGTAACCCGACACAACATCGGTCCAGCCCCGGAGCATTTCCTCGCCCGAGTCGGTGATGCTGTAAACCCGCCGGGCCGGGCCTCTCTCGCCGGTCTCCCACTCGGAGGCGACGTAACCCTCGCGCTCCAGCCGCCGCAGTTCCCGGTACAGGGTGGCGTGGTCTACGCCGGCAAAGCCCATACGTTCGAGCTGCTGCAGAATGAGATAACCGTGGAGGCTCCACTGTTTCAATACCAGCAGCACCCACGGGGTGATGAAATTCTTGGGCAGTCTCTGTCCGCTTGGGATGTTAGGCTCTTCCATATATGTACTTTTATCACATAGATGCGTAAAAAGCAAACATGGGGAGAGTCTTTGCAAAGCAATTGTCTGAGTCAGGATTGGGTCTGCTATCCTGGCAATCTTGAAATCCTGGAAATCCTGATTCAGACAAAAATCCCCAGTGAGGGAAATTTGATGACAGTTGGTCATTGTTTGAGAAAAGTACAGGGATATACACTGGTATGGAGCCGTCGCGGGAGACTGCGGCGGGAATCATCCAAAATTGCAGGAGCCGACAAACGATATGCCGGAAGTCACTTCACACGCGCCTGGCGCGCCGTCCTGGTTTGAGCTTTCCACCACTGACGAGAGCGGCGCTCTTTCCTTCTACTCCGCCCTGTTCGGGTGGGAGAACGAGCCGCACGAAATGGGGCCTAACTGGAACTACAATATGCAGAAGGTCCAGGGGCAGTACGCCTGCTCCATCTACCAGCAGGGAGAAGAGGAACGCAGCCAGGACGTTCCGCCGCACTGGAACACCTACTTCACCGTCAACAACGTGGATGCAACCGCCGAAACCGTCAAGCAGAACGGCGGCAGCGTGGTGTTCGGCCCGATGGACGTTTTCGAGGCCGGACGCATGGCCTTCTGCCAGGACCCGCAGGGGGCCTTCTTCGCCATCTGGCAGGCCAAGCAGCACATCGGAGCGGGCGTCAAGGGCGAGACCGGCGCGATGTGCTGGAACGAGCTGCTGACCACCGACCGCAACGCCGCGATTGACTTCTACATTGCATCCCTGGGCGTCGAGCGCGGCGAGGTGATGCAGCCCATGGAATACGCGATGCTCAGGGCCGGCGGAACCGAGGTCGCGGGCGTGATGCAGATTACCCCGGAAATGGGCCAGTTCCCGCCCCACTGGACAGTATACTTCGGGGTGGAAAACGTGGACGCAGCCGTGGAAAAGGCCCAGTCGCTGGGCGCGACCGTTTACGTTCCCGGTACGGACATCGTGCCAGTGGAGGGCCAGCCAGCCATCGGACGGTTTGCTACGCTGGGAGACCCGCAGGGCGCCCCCTTCAGCATCTTCCAGCCGATTTGCGAGACGCCGCGGTAGCTGTATACGCCGCACACCTCGACGGCGCTTTGGCTCGGGGCATTCACTCTCGCCCCTGCCTTCGCAGGGGCAGGCTCTAACCCTCTCCCTCAAGGGAGAGGGGATTTTCTTTTTGGGCTGGGAAATTTTTGTTTTTCCCCCATAGCGGGTACAATCACGCCATAGTCATTTTCAATCAACCAACTACGGGAGGCAGCATGACCAGCGCCACCACCCTGAAAGAATTGCAGGATTCCGCCCTGGAGCACCTGTGGGTGTATCTGCGGGAACCCAGCGACATGGCCGAGAAGGGGGAGCCGACGGTGTACGTGTCGGGCGAGGGGGTGCGGGTCACCGACTCCCAGGGCAACACCTCCATTGACGCCATGTCCGGCCTGTGGCTGAAGAACGTGGGCTACGGGCGCAAGGAAATCGCCGACGCCGCCTATGAGCAGATGCTCAAGCTGACCTATATGCCCATGGGCACGACCACTGAGCCGACCATCCGGTTGGCCGAGAAGGTGGCGCAGCTCACTCCCGGCGACCTGTCCCGTTCCTTCTTCACCAGCGGAGGGTCGGAGTCCATCGAGACGGCCATCAAGCTGGCCCGCGCCTACTTCAAGCGCGTGGGCGAGCCGGGCCGCATCAAGTTCATCAGCCGCAAGGACTCCTACCACGGCGCAACCGCCGGGGCCATGGCCCTGGGCGGCAACCATCTCTATCCCCGGGCGGACTACGAACCGCTGATGCCCGGCACCTTCCACGCGCCGCAGCCCAACTTCTACCGCTGCGAGTTCAACAGCCAGACCCCGGAAGAGTGCGGCGAGCGCAATGTGAAGGCCATAGAAGACGTCATCAAGTTCCAAGGCCCGGAGACAGTGGCGGCGGTTTTCGCCGAGCCGGTGTCCAGCCCCATGGGCGCGGTGGTGCCGCCGGACAACTACTGGCCCATGCTGCGCGAGGTGTGCGACAAGTACGGCGTCCTGCTCATAGCCGACGAGGTCATCACCGGGTTCGGGCGCACGGGCAAGATGTTCGCCTGCGAGCATTGGGGCGTAACTCCCGACATGATGACCGTGGCCAAGGGCATCACCAGCGGCTACATCCCCATGGGCGGCACCATCACGCGGAAGGAAATCGCCGACGCCTTCGTGGGCAGCCAGCGGGTTAGCTTCCGCCACGTCATCACCTTCGGCGGGCACCCGGTGGCGGCGGCGGCGGCCCTGCGCAACATCCAGATAATGGAAGACGAGGACCTGGTGGGGAACTCAGCCCGCATGGGCGCCTATCTGCTGGACGGCCTGAAGGAACTCCAGGAAAAGCACCAGATGATCGGTGACGTGCGCGGCCTCGGCCTGATGTGCGGCCTGGAGCTGGTGAAAGACCGCGAAACGAAGGAGACCTACCCCGCCGACGCCGGGCTGGGCAACCGCCTGACGGCCGGTTTCCAGGCCAACGGTCTGCACCTGCGGGGCAGCGACAACATGAACGTCGCCCCGCCGCTATGTGTGACTTCCGGGGAAATAGACGAGATCATCACCATCATGGACCGGGTGTTCACCGAGGTGGCGCGGGATTTGGGATAGAAATCAGGCTTGGCAAATAATTAAGGCCCTCTCAAACGCAGAGAGGGCCTTTCTCTTTTTGCGTTGCCTCGAGGTCAGGAAACGCCCTATCGCGCTGCCATTAGCGGAACTTCATAGCGCGAGATTTGCGAGTCGTCGGTGACCAGCGTCAATCCCTCAGCCTGCGCCTGCGCTATCAGCATACGGTCGAAGGGGTCGCGGTGGTGTAGAGGCAAGTTTCCGGCCAACTCGGCGTGCTGGAAGGAAACTCGGAGTTCCGCGAAACCATACCTTGCTACTGCTTCCAAAACTATTTCAAGATCAGGGACAGGAGGGAGTCTTCCAGAAGTGAGCTTGATGGCAATTTCCCAGACGCTTACTGCGCTAACATAAACTTCGTTGCCAAGGTCGTTGATGGCGTTGAAAGTATTGGACTGTAGGTGCCCACCGCCTTCCGCCACCCATAACAGAGCGTGTGTATCTAAAAGAAGTCGTTGGACCATTTACCCTCAAAGGCCTCAATGATTTCCTCAGACGTTTCCGGTAAGTCTGGTGCGATCCAAGTCCGATCTTGATCCAAACCTATTCTCCGAGTACCGTTCAATTCATCGAAAGGAGATCCATCCGGGTGGGGAATCAGCTTAAGATACGGTTTGCCCTTGTGGGTAATGGTAATTTCCCCGTCTTTCCACGCCACCCGACCAAGATGATCCAAAAGCCCGACGGCCCGCCGAAGTTCTATCTCCATGGTGTTTAACCTCGTCCCTCTGACTTTAGATCCTATTTTACAGCGAAGCGAAGGTGTCGGCGAGGCGGCGTACTCGGTCGGGGTCTACCGGCTTGGACACCACGCCCTCCTTCTTTAGGCTGGTCCCAACTATGGCCCCGTCGGCGTGCTCGAGGATGCGCGAGACGTTGGACTCTGTGATGCCGCTGCCCACCAGCACGAAGCCGTCGGGCACGGCGCGGCGCACCGCCGACACGTCGAAGCTGTTGGTGGGCTGTCCGGTGGCCGGGCCGGAAACTATCAGCCCGTCGGCCAGGGCACGGCGGGTGGTTTCCTGGGCCACCAGGCCGATGTCGGTCTGTCCCATCGGCGCGGCGTGCTTCACCAGCACGTCGGCCAGGATGCGGACGTCGGCGTTTAGCGAGTGGCGGCGGCGGGTGGTCTCGTGGGCCTCGCCCTCCACGATGCCTTCGTCGGTGGCCATTACGCCGTAATGCACGTTGACCCGGATGAACTCCGCGCCTGTCGCCACCGCCACCGCCAGCGCCGATATGGCGTCGTTGCGCAGCATATTGATGCCGACGGGCAGGGACACCGAGGCCCGCACCTGCTCCACCGCCAGCGTCATGGCGGCCACGGTTTCCGGCTGAACCCGCCCGGTGCGGAAGGGGGCATCGCCGAAGTTCTCGACGATGACGCCGTGGGCGCCGCCGTCCTGAAGGATCCCCGCTTCCATCTTGGCCCGGTTCAGCACGGACTTGAGGTTGCCGTTCCACCGGGGCGAGCCGGGCAGCGGCAGCAGATGCACCACTCCGATGAGTACCTTGCCGGGGCCAAACAATTCCCGCGCCATACACCGCTCCACCCGTCCAAGAATGTGTTGAGAATTTCCGGGATTCTGTCTTGATGATACACGATTGAACCGCCATTCAGAACGTCAAAATCGAGCCAGTTTATGACATAACGCAAGAGGTTGTTTGCTGCCAACGTGCTAAAATTGCCAGTGATGCTCGGTGGGGAGGATAGCGACTAATGCCGCAGGATTTCATTCACGTCAAGGGCGCGCGGGAGCATAACCTCAAGAACATCGAGATTACGGTGCCCCGCGACAAGCTGGTGGTCATCACCGGCGTTTCCGGTTCCGGCAAGAGTTCCCTGGCTTTCGACACTATCTACGCCGAAGGGCAGCGGCGATACGTCGAGTCGCTGTCGGCCTATGCCCGGCAGTTTCTGGGCCGGATGGACAAGCCCGATGTGGACTATATCGAGGGGCTGTCGCCGGCCATTTCCATAGACCAGAAGGGCGTTTCCCACAACCCCCGCTCTACCGTCGGCACTGTTACCGAGATATACGACTACCTGCGCCTGCTGTTCGCCCGCGTGGGCGTGCCGCACTGTCCCAAGTGCGACAGCCCAGTGGCGCGGCAGACCGTTTCGCAAATCGTGGACGCCATCATGTCGCTGGAAGAGGGCAGCCGCATCACGCTGCTGGCGCCCAAGGTGCGGCGCAAGAAGGGCGAGCACAAGGACGTCTTCGAGGCGGCCCGCAAGGCGGGATTCGTCCGCATCCGCGTCAACGGCGAAATCCACATGCTGGACGAGATAGACAATCTGAAACTCAACAAGCAGAAGTGGCACTACATTGAACTGGTGGTGGACCGCATCATCATCCGGCCCGAGACCGAGCTGTCGCGGGTGGCGGAGTCGGTGGAGACCTGCCTGCGGGAGGCCGAGGGCGTGGTGGAGGTGCTGCGGGAGCCGACGGCGGAGTCCGCAGGCGAGACGCTGGTGTTCTCGGAGCAGTTCGCCTGCGCCAAGTGCAACGTCAGCCTGCCGGAAATCGAGCCGCGCACCTTCAGCTTCAACAGCCCCCACGGCGCCTGCGGCGAGTGCACCGGGCTGGGCTACAAGCTGGCGGTGGACCCGGAGTTGGTCATTCCCAACAAGAACCTGACCCTGTCGCAGGGAGCCATTACTCCCTGGGTGAAGGTGGGCACTTCCGGCGCGTGGTACATCAGCCTGATGGAGGCGGTGGCGGAGGCCAACGGCTTCTCGGCCAAGGTCCCGGTGCGGGAGCTGGACCAGGCGCACATTGATCTCATCCTGTACGGCAACGGCAACCAGAAGGTCACGGTGAACCACCGCACCCACCGGGGCCGCACCTACAGTTGGGACACCAACTTCGAGGGTGTCATACCCAACCTGGAGCGGCGCTACCGCACCACCGAGTCCGACTACGCCCGCGGACAGATTGAGCGGTATATGTCGGCGCGGCCCTGCCGTTCCTGCGGCGGCAAGCGGCTGCGGCCCGAGGCGCTGGCGGTGCGGGTCTGCGGGCTGGGCATCATGGACGTGTGCGCCAAGAACATCGGGGCGGCAGCAGAGTGGGTGGAGCAGATTGACCCGGACTCGGAATACAACCTGAACGGTGGGGGGGGACGCCCTCACCCTAACCCTCTCCCGGAGGGAGAGGGAATGAACGGTGCTGTGGCTACCGGGGTCAACGGCCACCGGAACGGCAGGCACAACGGAGCTAAGAACGGACGCAAGGGCGCGTCTAAGAACGGAGCGGCGGCCCCGCAGGTGCTATCCACGCGGGATAAAACCATCGCCAATCAGGTGCTGAAGGAGATTGACGGGCGGCTGAAGTTCCTCATGGGCATCGGCCTGGACTACGTGACCATGGACCGCACAGCGCAGACCCTCTCCGGCGGCGAGGCCCAGCGGGTGCGGCTGGCAACACAGATAGGCTCCGGGCTGACCGGCGTGCTGTACGTCTGCGACGAGCCCACCGTGGGGCTGCACCCCCACGACGACCAGCGCCTCATCAACACCCTGAGCCGCCTGCGCGATATGGGCAACACAGTGCTGGTGGTGGAGCATGACGAGGCGATGATGCGGGCCGCCGACTTCATCGCCGACCTGGGGCCACGGGCCGGGGAGCACGGCGGACAGGTGGTCGCCGTCGGAACCGTCGAGGAAATCGAGAACTCCGAGGAATCGCTGACCGGGCAGTACCTCAGTGGGCGCAAGCAGGTGCCGGTGCCGGAGACGCGGCGCGAGGGCAATGGGCTTTCGCTGACGGTGAAAGGCGCGCGGGAGAACAACCTGCGCGGCATTGATGTGGAGTTCCCGCTGGGGCGGCTGGTGTGCATCACCGGCGTTTCCGGTTCGGGGAAGAGCAGCCTGGTCTATGAAATCCTGTACAAGAAGCTGAACCAGCGCATTAACAACGGGCGCGACCTGCCCGGCGACCACCACGACCTGCTGGGCGTCGAGGGTGTGGACAAGGTGGTCAAGATTGACCAGTCTCCCATCGGACGGACGCCGCGCAGCAACCCGGCCACCTATACCGGCGCGTTCACGCCCATCCGTGAGCTGTTCTCCAACCTGCCGGAGTCGCGGGTGCGCGGCTACAAACCGGGCCGGTTCTCCTTCAACGTCAAGGGCGGCCGCTGCGAAGCCTGCCAGGGCGAGGGCTACAACCAGATTGAGATGCAGTTCCTGCCCGACGTCACTGTGCCGTGCGAAATTTGCCACGGCCTGCGCTACAACCGCGAGGCCCTGGAAGTGACTATGCGGGGCAAGCATATCGCCGACGTGCTGAACATGACGGTGGACACCGCGCTGGAGTTCTTCGGAAACTTCCCGCGCATCAGCCCCAAGCTGAAGACATTGCGCGACGTGGGTTTGGGCTACATACGGCTGGGCCAGCCCGCGACCACGCTGTCCGGCGGCGAGGCGCAGCGGGTGAAGCTGGCGACGGAGCTGTCCAAGCGGGCCACGGGCAAGACGGTCTACCTGCTGGATGAGCCCACGACGGGCCTGTCCTTCGAGGACTGCGCCGCCCTGCTGGGGGTTCTGCACCGGCTGGTGGACGCCGGCAACACGGTAATCCTCATCGAGCACAACATAGACGTGATGAAGAACGCCGACTGGCTGATAGACCTGGGACCCGGAGCCGGCGACAGGGGCGGGCAGCTCATCGCCACCGGCACGCCGGAGGAGCTGGCGGAGCATCCGGCAAGCGTGACAGCGCCGTACCTGAAGGCGGCGCTGGTAGGCCAGTCGTTCACCGCGCAGCCTCCGGTGGGCGAGTTCGCGGAGGTCGTTTAGCGCACGGGCAGTTACAATGGAGTACACGAACTGGACTTGGGATCCCAATAAGAATCGAGAGAACATTCAGAAACATGGCATTCGATTCGAAACTGCTCGGCTGGTATTCTTGGATCCCGATTTCTTAATGGAAGAAAACTACTTTCCGACCGAGCAAAGATGGAGAACTACTGGGACAGTTGAGCAAGATATACTTCTAGTCGTCCATACTCTGCCACCAACCGAATATGAACCAGGGCGGATTATAAGCGCCCGTATAGCAACACCGAGAGAGAGAAGACGGTACGAAGAGGAATATGGTTAAACTAACTGAGGAACAGAAAAGAGAACTCGATGCCTTGCGCAATATGCCAGACGAAGAAATCGACTTTTCCGACATCCCCGAGCGCCCGATAGACTGGTCGAAGGCCAAGATAGCTCCGTTCTACCGTCCGATCTGGAGAGATTTCAGCCTGAAGCTGGACCAATTCGCCCTAGACTGCCTAGAAAACGGATTGGCGGACGGACAGACCCTGGATGAAGGCGTCAACAAGGCTCTCAGGGCCCAAATGTTCCGAATAAGGTTCCCCGTAAGGGTGCAAAAGGCTGAGAAGACCATTAGGCGGATTCAAGAGTCACCGGCGGAAGTAGAAGACCTTTTTGAGAGTCAGAAGCAGCAAATCGAAATCCTGTACGCCGTGCCCATCGCGGAAGTCGCCTCTCACGCCTCCCCTCTCAAGCCTATAGATTGGCCCAAGAACCAAGTGAGCCCACAGAACCGACCGGTCATAAAGGACATGACCCTCAAGCTGGACGAAAACATTATTGACTGGTACGAGTATGGACTGGAAGACGGGCAGTCGCTGGACGAAGTTCTCAACAAGGCACTGATGGACCACATCCACTGGGTAAGTTCCCCAAGAGGAGGGCAGCGGGAAGATACACCTGTTGGAAGGGCTGGGGATTCAAAATAGCCAATTGCCGCCACACCAAGCAGGCAACCAGAGAACTTGACGACTCCCTCTCAAAGTGAGAGGGAGTTTTGTAGTTACAGCTTCAGCAGTCCCGTCAGCGTCTTCTGCCCACCCTGCGGCCCCACCACCGCCAGCCGTAGCTGCTCCTGCTGGAACAGCCGGGTGGCTAGGGCGGAGATGTCGGCAGGGGTTACGGCATTGAGGCGGCCTACGATTTCTTCGACTGAGCAGAGCTGGTCCTGGAGGAGCTGCTGCGAGCCCATCCATGAGGCGACGGCGCGGCTGTCTTCCATGCGGAGGAGCAGGCGTCCGAGGGCGTATTCGCGGGCCTTGTTCAGCTCGCGCTCCTCGGCTTCCTCGCGCATCCCGTCGAGTTGTTGCATCACGGCGCGGACGGCGTCGTTGGTCTTGCGGGGTTCGACGCCGCAGTAGACCACCATTGAGCCGCAGTCGCGGAAGTGGTTGATGGAGCTGCTCACGTCGTAGGCCAGGCTCTGCATCTCCCGCAGGTTCAGGAACAGGCGGCTGCTCATGCCGTCGCCCAGCATCACGTTGAGCAGCGAGAGGGCGTAGCGGTCGGGGTCGTCCAGCGCCAGGCCCGGCAGCGCCAGGCACAGGTGCGACTGGTCGGAGCGGCGGCGCTCTATCTTGACCACCGGCCCGGTTGCGCCGTTCTCCGAGACTGGCTCCCAGTCCAGCGAGTCTTGGGGCTTCCAGTCGTGGGTGGCGTTTTGCAGCAGGTTGACGACTTCATCGTGCTGGATGTTCCCCGCGATTGCCACAACGGCATTGGCCGGGTTGTACTGGCGGGTCATGTACTCGCGGATGGTTTTCTGGTCAATGGCGGCTACGGTGTCGGGAGTGCCGCCCACATCCCGGCCCATGGCCTGGTCGGGCCACATCGCTTCGTCAATCAGCAGGTCTACGCGATAGGAGGGGTTGTCGTAGGTCATCCGCAACTCTTCCTGGATTACCTCGCGCTCCTTCTCGACTTCCTCGGGGTCCAGCAGGGGGTTCATCAGCATATCCAGCAGGACGTCGAGGGCAGTGCGGAAGTGAGGTCGCGCCACCTTGCACCAGAAGACGGTGACCTCGCGGTCGGTGCTGGCGTTCATTATGCCGCCGACGCCCTCGATGGCTTCGCTCACATCGCGCGCCGTCGGCCACTTCTCGCTCCCCTTGAAGGGCAGATGCTCGATGAAGTGGGACACTCCGGCCAGTTCCGGCGGCTCATAACGCGAACCGGCGCCGACGAAGATTGCGATGGAAACGGACTGGGTGTGCGCCATCATCGAGGTGACAACGCGCAACTGGTTGCCGAGGACAGAGCGTTGGAACATTCTTACTCCGTTTAGCCTGACTCCCTCTCCCTCCGGGAGAGGGTCGGGGTGAGGGTGCGCCCGCGAGCGGGAATCACTGGTTTTCCAGGCTTTCGAGCCGCGCTTCCAGTTCACGGACGCGGGCCTCGGCCAGCAGGCGGGCTTCCCGCTCGTCCTCTAAATTTGCGATAGGGCGTCCGGTTTCTGGGTCGTGCCATCTCAGTTGACCGCTATCCCAACGGATGTGCAGGTTCAGTACCTGGCTGTAGCCCTGGAGAACGCCCTCGGCCACTTCTTCGATGGGAATGGGCTGATACTGGCCGTCGGTTGCCAGACGATCGCCAGCCAGCAGCGTTCCGTGAAACTCGCCCGTTTCGTCGAAGCGCCAGTATTCGGGGATTGCCAGCGCAGCGTAGCCGTTCCGCTTCCCTGCGATGTCTTGCCGTCTAGTGCGGCGGGAAGCGATTTCCATCACGAAGTCCGGCGGCTTTCCCTGCTCGTCTATGGTGTAACCGTTGTTTTCCTTGTAGGCAACCGGGTCTACATCAAAGGCTATCAGAAGGTCGGGATAGCGGCTTCCCGCCATGCCGCGGGTGGGCCTGACGACCAGAAAGCGCTCGCCGGCGATGAGGGTGGTTGCAGGGTTACCCAAGTGCTTGCTCAGCAGATAGGCGGTACCGTTGAGCGCTATGTGGTCGAAGTTGGTCATCTGTTCTTCCGGGTGTTCCGGCGGGTCCGGCAAGCGGAACTTCTTGGCGCTTTTGGCGGTGGTCATTCCGGCCCTCCTTTCCCGGTCGGATTCCGGCGAAATTCCACCCCCACCCTGACCCTACCCCTCAAGGGGGAAGGGAAAAGAGGGGAGGTTGCAGGGTTAGCTCTCCAACCAGTCTATGTCGCCGAACTGGTCGGCGGGGTGGGACTTGGATGCGTAGACAGCGTGGCGGCGCCTGGCCTCGACGATGGTGGTGTCGTCGCCGTGACCGGGGTAGACCAGCACTTCGTCGGGAAGGGTGAGCAGCTTGGAACTGATGCTCTCCAGGATCGTCGCCAGCGCCTCGGGGCTGCGGCTCTTGCCGGGGCCGCCGGGGAATAGGGTGTCGCCGGAGAACAGGTGCTTGCCGACCAGGAAACAGCTTGCGCCATCGGTGTGGCCGGGAGTTTCGAGCACCTTCAGCTCCTGGTTGCCGAACTGGATGACCTGGCCGTCGGCAAGCTCCACGTCGGGGGCCTTGGGCAGCGGACCCTTGTCGGCGGTGGTGATGCCCACCGGGGCGTCGAGGCTGCCGGTGATTTCGTCGAACCCCAGCAAGTGGTCCTGGTGATTGTGGGTAATCAGGATGGCCTTGATGTTGACGTCGCCCACCTCGTTGAGCAGCAGTTCCGGCTCGGCGGGGGTGTCTATCAGAATGCCCTCGTTGGTCTCGGGGCAGGACACGATGTAACCGTTGTTGTTGAAGGGGCCCATGTTGACCTTGACGATGCGAACTTCACCATCGTAATGCAGCGCCATGATTTCTCCTCCAAGAAGGCGGTGTTAGGGATTGTTCCGTCGGGGTTTATTCTAGCAGAGCGGGCCGGAATCCGCCGGGGTGTCAACAGGGCGACGCCTGCGGCGGCGGCGACGGCGGGAAGGGCGCCTGTCGGCTGGGGGGCCGTCGTCATCGCTGGCGGGTTCGGCAACCGCGGCTCCAGCCCTGGGCGCGGGAGAGCGGGATTCCGAGGCTTCCTCGTCCGTAGGCGGGGGGCCGTGCTGGGCGCGATGGGCGGCCCACTGGATCTGGGTTATCAGGGTCAGCAGCAGGCCGGGCACGAAGATGAACAGGTTGACAACGTGCCGGTTGCCCTCGTCGTCGGCCTGGACCCACCGCACGATGAAGACCACGCTGGCGATGAGGAAAAACCAGGCAACCCCGCCAACCATGATGCCGAAGAACCCCTCGCCCTTGTGCCAAGGTGAGCGCAGGGTGAGGATGGACCAGACCGGCG
This sequence comes from Dehalococcoidia bacterium, assembly GCA_965204805.1. Classification (GTDB taxonomy): domain Bacteria; phylum Chloroflexota; class Dehalococcoidia; order Lucifugimonadales; family UBA3495; genus VXOI01. The sequence continues at coordinate 3,661,177 of OZ242013.1, read as the reverse complement.
GAAAGATGATGAGGCCGTAATATATCTCAGGCCGGTAGAACCAGGGCCTGGGATATTCGGAGAGGTCACTGATGTTTCGCCTGCTTCGGGAAGCCATACCAAATATCTTTGCGTCTCCGCGTCCAATAAACCTAATTGCGGGCCAGCAGCAGTTGAAACTCGATTTCGGGAATCTCGCGCTGCTGCCGGATGGAGGCGACGGCGTACTCGGTGCAGAGCCGGGCGAAGCCGGAATACTCTAGGATGTTGTGGCCCATGACCACCACCGGCACCTCGCGGGCGAAGTCCACCTCCAACTGGGTGCCGTTGTCGTCGTCGATGCGCAGTTCAATGTCGCGCCCGGTCAGGTTCTCGATTTTTTCCTGTATGCGGTCAATAAACTGCTGGTCGTTCAAGGCGTTTGCTCCTGTCTTCTACCGCTTGGCGTTGGCGCGGCGGACGCGGAAGTTTGCGCCGTCCTTCTGCTTGCTGGCCCAATTCAGGTATCCGGCGAAGTCGGGGTCTGCGCGCAGCCGCTCGATTGAGTTCAGTTCGTTGGCCAGGGTCTTCTCCGAGAACATGGCGTGCAATTGACGGTGGCAGGTGGGGCACAGACGGGCCTTGGGGCCGTACTTGCCGCCCCGGGAGCGCGGCACTAGGTGGTGCTCAGTGAAGCGCGCCGACTCCCGCAGGCACAACTCGCAGACGGGCGGCTCGCCGCCAGGGCCGGAATGGGTCTTTTGATTCCGCCGGTCCTGAGCTTGTCGAAGGGCCGTCCGTTCATCCTTCGACAAGCTCAGGACGAACGGACTACCGCGGCGGCGCGTTTCCAATGACCTCATGGTTAACCCTGCTACCCGCCGTCGGGGTTGTCGGCCTTGGGGTTTTCCATGAAGCGCCAGCCGGGTAGATCCACCTTCCACTCGCCGTCCTCCATCAGCATGGGGAGGATGAGGCCGTTCATGGCGCGGCCCCGGCGCACCTCGGTGTTGTCCTCGGTGATACCGAAGGGCAGGAAGGCGAAGGCATGCTCGTCGTCGATATAGCTGGTGGGCGAGATGCCCAGGTCTATGAGGTCTTCCAGGGGCCAGAGGCTCAGGACGGTAGTGCGAAAGTCCTCAAGCATCGCGGCCCGCATGGGGTGGCCTTCGTTGTAACCGGCGCGGTAGGCGATCTGCATATCGATGCGGTAGCGGGTGGCCCATACGCCCAGGCGCATTCCGCGGGTCTCCTTGGACAGCATGGACCAGGCCAGGTCCATGTTGCCGTCGCGCACCGCCTCGGCGAAGATGCCGGCCCGGTTGCCGCACTCGTCGGGGAAGGGACTGCGCTTTTCGCCGGGCATGGTCATAAGTTGGCCTCTCATACCACCCCCCTTCTCCCTTGAGGGAGAGGCCCTTCGGCAAGCTCAGGAGGGGTGAGGGTGAATGTCTGAACTGTGATTTGTGTGATTATAGGACGGGCAGGATTGCCAGTTTCCCCATCCTGTACATCCTTTCATCCTGAAAATCCTGATTCTGACAATTCTACCCCCACCCTAGCCCTCCCCCTAAGGGGGAGGGAATTTCACAGGGGTAAGGAATTGATGCCTACCACCCGATGGCATAGCCGTCGCGGCGGGGGTCGGCTGCGCCGTGGAGGGCGCCGGTGTCGGCGTCTACCTGGATCATCATCTCGCTGCCCGACGCTCCCCAGCCGTGCATTACCTCCAGAGTATGCCCCCGTTGCCGCAGTCCGTCCAGCGTTTCGGCGGGGAAGCGGGACTCTATGTAGAGCAGGTTGTCGCATTCGTGAGGGATGTTGGACTCGGTGGGGCTGTGGGTGTTGCGCCAACGCGGGGCTTCCACGGCCTCGGAGACGGTCATACCAAAGTCCAGGACGTGGGTGATGACCTGCATATTGGTCTGCACCTGCGTGTCCGCGCCGGGAGTGCCGCAGACCAGCGCCAGGCCGCCGTGACCGGAATCGTCATTGCGCGAGCCGCCGTTCTGGAAGGCGTACTGGGACTCTCCGGCGTTGCGGAATACCATGATGGGGTTCATGGTGTGGCGCACCCGCTTGCCGGGCTGCAGGCAGTCCACGTGGTCGGGGTCCAGGTGCCAGTAGGTCATGCGATTGTTGAGCAGGATGCCGGTGTCTCCGGCCACGATGCTGGAGCCCAGGGAACTCTGGATGCTCTGGAGTTGGCAGACGGCGTTGCCCCAGCGATCAACTACGACGAAACAGGTAGTGTCCTCTTCCTGCATCGCGCCCGCCGCCGCCCTGGCCTTGGGTCGTCGGCTGTAATTGGCGGGCTGGTAGCTCCATGGGTCGCCGTGGCTCGCCTCGGCGGCGGCGCGCTCGGGGTCGATGAGCCGGGCGCGCTCGGCGGCGTACTGCTTCGACAGCATACCGGCGACGGGTACGTCCACCCAGTCGGGGTCGGCCATATATGCCTCACGATCGGCGAAAGCCAGCTTCTTGGCCTCGACCATCAGGTGGATGCTCTCGGGGGTGTTGCAGCCGAGCGACTTCAGGTCGAACTGCTCGACTATGTTCAGTTCCTGCAACAGCACGTGGCCGCTGGAGTTGGGTGGCGCTTCGTAGACTGTGTGGCCGTGGTAGGTGGTGGAAATGGGGGCTTCCCACCGCGAGCGGCAGTCGGCCAGATCTTTCAGGGACAGAATTCCGCCCTGCTCCTCGCTGAACTTGACGAGGGCGCGGGCCGTCTCGCCCTCGTAGAAGGCATCCCGCCCGCCGTCCACGATGGCCTGAAAGGTGCGGGCCAGGCCCGGCTGCCGGATAATCTGCCCCGGCCGCATAGCCACGCCGCCGGGGGCGAAAACGGCTTGGGAGTCGGGGAACTCACACAGCAGCCGGTCGCCGGCGATGACGCCGGAGAGCACGTGGGTGACCGGAAAGCCGTTCTCCGACAGGTCTATGGCCGCCTCGAACACCTCGGCCCGCGACAGCGTGCCGTACTTGGCGTGGGCCGCCATCCACCCGTCCACCAGACCCGGCACGGACACCGAGAGGATGCCCTTGGCGGGGATGCCGTTCTGCCGGTACCAGTCGACATCGGTGGCGTAGGGCGCGGCGCCGGTGCCGTTGCAGACCTCGATGACACCGGCCTGATGGTTGTAAATCATGATGAAGCCGTCGCCGCCGATGCCGGACATGTTGGGCTCGACGACGTTGAGGGCGGCGGCGGTGGCGATGGCGGCGTCAACGGCGTTGCCGCCCCGTTGCAGCGCGGCCATGCCCGCCTGCGCCGCCAGCGGATGCCCGGCGCACACCATGCCGTTGCGCCCCATGACGACGGGGCGGTTGGACTCGAAGCTGACGCCGTGGGGAGTGTGTGGCATCGGGAGTGCCTCCTTGTGGGGGTTGGGTTGTATGACTGACTACTATTGCCGGTTCAGGTAGGTGAGCAGGCTGGCTCCGCAGTCCAGGCGGTCAATCAGCTTCTTCTTTCCGCCGTAAGAAACGGTCCGTGTTTGTAACACACGAAGGTCGTTACCCTTCATTTTGCCGCTAAAGAACAGTAATGGATACCACCTCGTCGATAGTCCGATTCCTGAGGATTGACCTGGACAGGTCCAGTCCTCCCTGAATCTGCCGGATGGCTTTTGGAACTTCTGGGTTCCTTCCTCCCTTGAGTTCAGCGGTACAGATGAAGTCGCCATTCAGGCGCCCGAATATCAAACGGTCGCACAATCGGCCAGGTCCTCCATGATTCCGGCATTGTTGATTGAGGCCACCGTGGACCGTGGCGAGTTCCGAGCTTTCCAGGCCTGAGACATCTATTCGGCAATTCGGTTCTGTATCGGTTCTGTATAAGAATCAGTGAGACAACAGGAGCTGTAGGAGCTGCGGATGCTCTCCGCCATTTGAGAATAGGCCATTAGTTTCGGTCGAGCTGCAATGCTATGGATTCGTCGTAAATGGCCTCGAAGACGGCTGCGAACTCATCCTCGTCTATGCCGGTGTCAGCGTCAATTTCCAAAGGTACAACCTCACTGCCAGCCAACTCACGGTTGTACCGGAACAGGTAAGCCCCGACTTCATCTTCCCGCAGGAAGTCTTCGGGTTCGAATCCACCCTCTGCGATCAGTTCAGGGCTTACCTGCCGCAGAGCCAACAGGTTGTTGACTTGGCTGATGATGATGTCACTGTGCGTCGTTATCAGCACCTTCACGCCAGCGTTCACCAGTCGCACGATGCCCCGCGCCAACTGCCGCTGCGCCGCCGGGTGCAGGTGGGACTCGGGTTCTTCGAGGATGAGCAGGTCTCCGGGGCGGACGAGGTATTTCAGGAACAAGACCAGCGGGGCGAGTTCGGAGACCATGGAGGAGGATTGGTCGAGGGTGAATTTCCCTATTGATGTTTCATAGGCAATTTCTGGGAAAGGCATACTTGCGGATTCGTCTAGCTCAATCTCGCCCTGCATGACGTTTCTTTCGATAAACGTGATGGCTTTATTTAGCTCGTCCTTTGGCGTAGGAATACCTCTGTCCAAGCTCACCAAGTCACTCAGAAAGTCGGTGGTTGGGCCAGACAAGCCCGAGGTGTTTATTCTAGGAGACTCAGGGCCTGACGACTGACGGATAATTGAGGAAGCAAGGAATCTTCGAGCTTGAACAGTACCCGAACGAGCAGCTGGCAAATAGTAACTGGTTTGAGGAAATTCGCCGAAGGCATATTCGGCGGCCAATATTCGCGATAGGAAGAAAAACTCGTGATACAGTCCAAGAAAGACATCTAAATCCTTCTGGTAGTCAGAACCCCAGTTTTCAATCATATTCGAGCGAGTAAGAGCTTGAGAAATGTCGAATTCCGGCTCAGCTCCCCCACCTTTGATCAACCGAAAATCCATATTCAAGAGAGGTTTGTCCCGGCTTATATTCAGCCTAAAATCTTCGGAACCGACTCTCCGGTTTACTATATCGGAAGTTTCTCCAAAGCCGTATCGCAACTGTTTAATAACATCATCGTGGAATAAATCGAGTGCTTGGCGGGTTGAATCTGCTAACGCCGCCCTGATTGGCTGGGGCATAGCTGATACAAGAAGCTGTTCCTCGGGGTCCCAAGTCTTTCCTTCCTGTTGGCTCACCCATTCCCGCACTAAATCCGCTATTTCATCAGACGCTTTCCAGCGGTTATTGATAGATACCGGTATGCCGCGGATGGCCAGATTACGAATATAGGGCACCTGTGGACGGCCCTCTACTGCCCGCATCACCGCATGCACTGCCGTCGCCATGTACGACTTCCCCGTGTTGCTGGGGCCGACGAAGATGGTGAGGGGCTTCAGGTCTATCGAACCCTCTGCTATGGGGCCGAAGTTCTTGACGGAGATGGTCAGCATTGCTGTGCCTGCGGGTTGGCGACAGGGTAGGGCGTTTGGAATTATCGGCGGGCGGGTGTTAGGGCGTCAAGGCGACCGGGAACCGCGCCGATACGAAGAGAGGCCCCGGGGTGCCGGGGCCTCTGCGCGTTCTCTGGTGTAAAGATTCAGCCTAGTGGCCGCCGCAGCCGCCTGCTCCGCAACCGCAACCGCCGGCTCCGCAGCCGCAGCCTGCGCCGCATCCGCCGGCCTGGGCGAACATCGGGTTGTTGATGACGAAGCCCACCTGGCCGCCGAAGTTCTCCACGTAGTCGATGGTGGCCTCTTCCAGGAAGGGGGCGCTGTCGGAGTCCATCAGGAACCGGACGCCCTCCAGGTTCAGCACGGTGTCGTCGGCCTGGCTCTCGTTCTCCATGGTCAGCATATACTGGAGGCCGCCGGTCTCCGCCGGGATGGCGATGACCCGCAGTGAGCTTTCCTGCTCACCCTGGTCTTCCATTACTTCCCTGAGCTTTTCGATGGCGAGCGTCGTAACTTCCATAACCGCTGTGCGCTCCTTGCTTAGCTTGGTCGGACGGCAACGTCCGCCTTTTGTGCGCGATGAATCGGGGCTAGTTTGTTAAAACTACCACAATCCGGGGGAATTTGCCAGTCAACCATCCGGGCGGATTCTTGTGCCGCGAAGTGACGCAGGCGTGTTGACAGGCCCGATTGCGCCTGCATAGACTCGATTCCAAGTTGAAATAAGCTGAATTCTTGAGGGACGCACCCTGCCGGGCGCGTCCCTTTTTCTTTGGCGGGCGCGGCGGGTTCTGGAGGAAGTAATGGTATTGCCAACGGAAACAGGCGCGCCGGTGCTCAAGTGGAACGCCGTCGGCGTCTCCGCCGGGGCTGTCTCGGAGCGGGCCGCTGGCCCGGTGACCTTCGTGCTGTCCACTGACGAGGTGGACCGGCACGGCGACGTGGTGTGCGCCGACGGCTGGCGGCTGGAGGCCTACCGCGAGAACCCGGTGCTGCTCTGGGCCCACGACTACCGCCATCCGGCCATCGGGCGGGCTGTCTCGGTGTGGACGGAACCCCACCGCCTGCTGGCGAAGGTGGAGTTCGCCCCCAGCGCCTTCGCCCAGGAGGTGGCGGCCCTCTACGCCGCCGGGTTCCAGTGGGGCGTGTCCGTGGGCTTCCGGCCCATCCGCTGGGAGGAACGGCGTGACTTGCGGACCGGTGCGTTCACCGGCCTGAAGTACCTGGAGCAGGAATTGCTGGAGGTGAGCGCCGTGCCAGTGCCGGCCAACCGCAGCGCGTTGCGGCGCAGGGCGGATGGCGGTCTGGCGGAACTATTGGCGGAATTGCGGAACCATTGTCTGAACTGTGATTTGTCTGATTAGGGGATTTCGCTGATTCGCCATGGCCGCCACACAGAGGCAATTGCAAATCATGTAAATCCCTGAATCACAAAAATCACAGTTCAGAAAAAATTCAAGGAGGAGTTATGACCACTGAGAACGGTAGCATTTCCACGGCCAGCCTGGAGCTGGTGAAGCGGGAGCTGGGGGGCATCCGCGAGTTCTACGAACAGCGGATGAACGCCGAGATTCCACCCCTGCGGGAGGAGATGGAGCGTATCGGCTCGCAGCTTGCCAAGCTGCAGGACGCCCGGCGGCAGGGCGAGAAGCTGGCGTTGCTGAACCAGCACATCGGCGACCGGGCGCGGGTGCCTTTCGGCAAGTACGCCGGGATGGACCACCTGGACCTAGCCTGCGCCCGCTCCCTGCTGTCGGCGCAGTTGAGGGAGCCGTCGGGAGCCAGCCCCCGGATGCTGGAAGACTGGCAGTCGAACCTCAAGGCGGCGATGGACTCCACCAGCGCCGGGTCGGGCGACGAGCTGGTGGACACCCAGGAAGCCCGCGCCCTGTGGGACGACGTGAACCTGGAAACCGCCATCGCGCCGCTGTTCGCCACGGTGCAGATGCCCAGCAATCCCTTCCAGATTCCGCTGCAACTGGGGGACGTCAACTGGTATCCGGGCACGGAGAACACGGCGGTGACCGGCAGCGCCCCGGCCACGGCGCGGCAGACGATGACGGCCCACGAACTGGTGGCCGAGGTGCCCTGGTCTTATGACCTGGACGAGGACGCCGTCATCGCCATGATGGACGAGCTGCGCCGGAGCCTGCTGCGCAACGCCCACGAGGTCATTGACGACGTGATTCTCAACGGCGACACCACGTTGCAGAACAACATCAACGCCGACGGCGCAAACATCACGGCCAACACCGCCGGGTCGGGGCACTTCCTCGTCGGGTTCGACGGGCTGCTGCACCTGCCGCTGGTGGACAACTCGGCGATGGGCAACAATCACAACGCGGCGGTCAGCGCCGATATGTTCAATGAGATTCGCGGCAAGCTGGGCAAGTACGGCGTCCGCCCGTCGGACCTGGCCTACATCACCGACGTCAACACCTTCATCAAGGCGTTGAGCGTCGACAGCTTCCGCACGCTGGACAAGTTCGGCCCCAACGCCACCATCCTGACCGGGCAGCTCGGCGCGGTGGAGGGCATCCCGGTCATCGTGTCGGAGCAGATGCGGCTGGCCGACTCCGACGGCAAGGTCACCAGCGGCGAAAACGCCAATACCAAGGGCCGCCTGCTCATCGTCAACCGCTCCCAGTGGCGGGTGGGCTTCAAGCGTGAACTGACCATCGAAACGGTGCGTGACGCCCAGAAGCGGCAGAACATCATGGTGGATTCCATGGTGGTTGCCGCCAAGTGCAGGATGCGGACGTACTCCACGTCGGCCCGCTCACCACGCCATTTCCGAAGGGCATCGTAGGCCAGCCGGAAGGTCATGGTGGGGAACATCTGCTCCCGGAACCGGTACCTGGCGAAGGCTCCGGGCTTGCGCACCAGGGAGCCGATGACGTGGCGGTAATCGACCCGGGCTTCCCTCTCCCCCTTCACCCGCTCCATCCGTTCCACGAAGGCACCCTTGTAGTACACTTCCAGACAGTCGGCGTACAGCCGGATCTGCACCTCCTTCCCGATGAGCCGGGAGGGAACGGTGTAGGTGCGGCCGGCTGCCTGGATGGTGCTCCACTTGCGCACCCGGGCCCGGTAGTTGACGTATTCCGGCACCGGAGCTGGCGGCAGGGGTTGCACATGAGGGCGTTCCTGCTCCAGCTTCTCCATCGCCAGACGGTTGCGCCGGTCAACCGCCTTCCTGACGAAGCCGGTGTAATCGTCGAGGGAATCGAAGTCGCGGCTGCCCCGCAGCATGAGGGCCTGGCCGATGGCGTCCTTGAGCCGGAAGTGGGCCTGCTCGGCCACGCCGTTTTCGTGGGACTCGCCGGAATTGATCAGGGTGGGCTCGAGACCGTAATGCTCCAGCAGGGACTGGTAGGAGTCGTTCAAGGCCCGGCCGCGGCTGCGGCGCTTCTCATGAGTTGCGGCGGAGGTATTGTCGCTGCGCAGCGCCTGGGGCACGCCGCCCAGCTCCCAGAGGGCATTCTGCAATCCCTGCTGTAGAGCCAGGGTGGTTTCGCCGGAAACCACTTCGGCATAGCGCCAGCCCGAGTGGCTCAGCACCAGCTGGAACAACAGGTGGCGGTAGGTCCGGCCGCCGATGGTGACTCCCAGGGAGTTGGCGCGGGTGAAGTCGATCTGGGCCTCGCGGCCCGGGGGATGCTCCTGGGGGAAGTAGACCTCTTGCTCCGGACCGTTTAGCGCCCGCCAGTCCTGTAATCGTCGTTGCAGGGTGCGGAGCTGGGAGCTGCTGAACCGGCCGGGGAATCTCTCTTCCAGCCACTCGATAATTGTCGTTGCCCTGAGCTTGCCGGCGGCCTCGCCCTCAAATAAAGGCAGGATTTCCTCCTCCCAGACCCCATCGAAGGGATCGGGACGGGTGCGCCACCAGCGCTCCTGCTTGGTCTCCGACGGCAGCGGGCCGCACTGCCATTTCCGCGCCGACCGCTGGCTCATACCGGCCATGGCCGCCGCCGTTTCCTGTCTCTTTCCTTCCATCCTCTTCTGCCTCAAAAGCCTGACTTGCTGGTCTGTAATCATCCGGTACCTCCAGTACCGGATGATTAACCGGCAAAAGTAGTCAGCGCCAGCGGCAGATCTAATTGTCGTTGATCACGGAGTCCCGGCCGTCCACGATGCCGGTATCGCTGGTGCAGCCGAGCACCACGCCGGCGCCGATCAGGGCGGCCAGGACCGGCCCCGCCAGGATCATCCGCTTCTTCAAATTCTTGCGTATCATCGTTCCACTCCTCATGAAATTTCCCTGACAGGACTCACGATAGAGGTGAAATGTCGCAGAAATTTGTCAGCGGGCATGACTCCTGAAAAGTGCCGAATGTCGCGGCACATGACAACGCGCCGGGAAATTCCATATGCCGTGAACGGGGTTCGAGGGCTTGACGCGGTTGTGGAGAAGGTGAATTTTCGGCAGAGGCCGGAGGGCGGCGCTTCATTCGCGCAGACGGGTGGGCTTTCCCTACTGGGCCGGGGAATGATGATGTAGGCTAGTATTGGGTCAAACGCGTATTGTCACGCATCACATAATCTGAGCGTGGGTGCTACCTTTTGGACTGAAGTTGTGTTGTGGGAGGGTCATCCATGGTGCAAGAGGTTTACGCGGTCCACCTGACTGCGCCGGAGAAGGGACTGCTCAAGAAGATGATCCGGGCCGGCAGGCACTCGACCCAGGCCATCACGCGGGCCCGCATTCTGCTAAAGACCGACGAGGGTTGGACCGCTCCCCAAGTGTCCACGGCTCTGGATGTGTCGGAACGCACGGTGCGCCGGGTCAAGCGCCGCTACGTGGAGGAGGGACTGGAGGAGGTGTTGCGGCACCACAACTCGCCCAATCCATACCGGAAGGTGGACGACCGTGTGGAAGCCCACCTGATTGCCTTGGCCTGCAGCCCGGCGCCCGAGGGTCACGAGCATTGGACTCTGCGCGCCTTGGCCGGCAAGGCGGTGGAGTTGGGACTGGTGGAATCGTTGTCCCACGAGACGGTGCGGTTGCACTTGAAAAAAACACCCTCAAGCCGTGGCGGAAGCAGCAGTGGTGCATTCCCAAGGTAGGCGGAGAGTTCGTGGCCGCTATGGAGGATGTGCTGGACTTGTACGCCGAACCATACGACCCTCAGAGGCCGGTGGTGTGCTTCGACGAGACCTCCACCCAGCTCTTGGCGGAAACCAGGACGCCGTTGCCAGCAAGGCCCGGACAGCCCAAGCGGGAGGACTACGAATACGTGAGGGGTGGCACCCGTAACCTGTTCCTGACCTGCGAGCCCAAGGCCGGCTGGCGGGAGGTTGCGATAACCCAGCGGCGTACCATGCAGGACTTCGCCCATCAGATGCGCTGGCTGGTGGACGCGGCCTACCCGGATGTCCCGGTGATCCGCCTGGTCTTGGACAATTTGAACACCCACCGGGTGGCATCGCTGTATGAGACCTTTCCCGCCCCGGAGGCGCGGCGGATCGCCAAGCGGCTGGAGTTCCACTACACCCCCAAGCATGGGAGCTGGCTGAATATGGCGGAAATCGAGTTCAGCGTGCTGGCCAGGGCCTGCTTGCGGGGGCGCAACGGAGATGAGGACAGCCTGGAAAGAGCCGTCAGTGCCTGCGTGTGGGAGCGGAACGCGATAGGAGCCGCCATTAACTGGCAGTTCACAGCCCAAGACGCTAGACGCAAACTCCATCGCCTCTACCCGTGCCATTCTTGATTTGACGCAATACTAGCGACAGGAGCGGTTCGGTGCATTCGAGGGTCCTGGGGCGGAGGTGCAATTGCGAGCGGAGCAGGAGGATTGTGCGAAGGGCAATCAAGCTCCTGTACCGCAAGCGCGGACGGTGAGGGCCGTCGAAATCCCGATGGGACGGGTCAGGTGAGAGGGGCAACATCTGCCCACAACCCATGCCCGCTATCGCGGACAAGGCCCGCCGCAATCCGGGCGACGCCCCGGAGAGTCCTGTGTACGTCTTCACCGTACCCTGCATCGGCTACCGGAGACGCACGGGTAAGTTCATGGAGAAATCCCGAGACCATGCTCCGTCTGACCGGACGATGACATCTTTTCTGATGCCCGCAATTGGTAGCGCGGGACGAGACTAAACCGAACTAGTATTCAGCCAATCTAGGATTGTCAGTTAGTGCATGAGTCCGGACAGGATGCTACCTTGGGGATAGACAAAGGGTTGTAGGATGTGAGGTGGTCATGGTGCAGGAGAAGTACGGAGTCCGGCTGGCGACACAGGAGAAGGGACGTCTCAGGAGGATGGTCCGGGCTGGAAGGAGTTCCGCCCAGGCGATTACCCGGGCCCGTATTCTGCTCAAGATAGATGAGGGCTGGACCGCTCCCCAAGTGGCCAGCGCACTGGATGTGTCGGAGCGGACCGTGTTCCGCATCAAGCGGCGGTATGCCGAGGAAGGACTGGAGGAGGTGCTGCGGCACCACAACTCGCCCAATCCATACCGGAAGGTGGACGATCGGGTCGAGGCTCACCTGATAGCCTTGGCCTGTAGCCCGGCGCCCGATGGTCATGACCACTGGACCATGCGGGCCTTGGCGGGAAAGGCGGTGGAGTTGGGACTGGTGGAGTCTTTGTCTCCCGAGACGGTGCGGCTGCACTTGAAAAAAACACCCTCAAGCCGTGGCTCAAGAAACAATGGTGCATCCCCAAGGTAGGCGGGGAGTTCGTGGCGGCCATGGAGGACGTGCTGGATCTCTACGCCGAGCCCTACGATCCGCAGAGGCCGGTGGTCTGCTTTGACGAGACCTCAACCCAGTTGCTGGCCGATGTCAGGGAGCCTCTGCCGGCAAAGCTTGGGAGACCAAGGCGAGAGGACTACGAATACGCGCGGGCCGGAACCCGCAATCTGTTCCTGAGCTGCGAGCCCAAGGCCGGCTGGCGCCACGTGGCTATCACGCAGCGGCGCACCATGCAGGACTTCGCTCACCAGATGCGCTGGCTGGTGGACGAGGCCTACCCCGAAGTCCCGGTGATCCGTCTGGTTTTGGACAACCTTAACACCCACCGGGTGGCGTCGCTGTACGAGACCTTTCCGGCTCCGGAGGCCCGGCGCATCGCCAAACGGCTGGAGTTCCACTACACGCCCAAACACGGAAGCTGGCTCAATATGGCGGAGATAGAGTTCAGCGTGCTGGCCCGGGCTTGTCTGCACGGACGCCACGGAGATGAGGACAGCCTGGAAAGAGGCACCAACGCCTGCGTGTCGGAGCGGAACGCGATAGGAGCCACCATTAACTGGCGCTTCACAGCCCAAGACGCCAGACGCAAACTCCATCGCCTCTACCCCTGCCAATCCTGAGTTGTTTGAGTACTAGCCGCCCCGACCGGCTCTTGCCCAATTGCCGCTGCATCCCGGCCTATTTGGCGCAATGCAATCCCACCTGTGTCCCGTCCATCCACCACACCGTGGCGCTCCCCGTCAGCGGCCCGGCAAGGGCAGGTTCCTGGGTGGCGGTCAGCATGGGCAGCCCCCGCCCGGCCTGCCGGAAGTTCTCCTCCGCCTGTGCGTTACGGCACACCGGTGCAATTTCCGGCTCTTGACAAGTATTCGGCCCCATACCGAACCCTTCCCAAATGTGAGGAGTAGTCAGCTAATGGGGTCCGGCTCGGGGCGCGACTTGCAACACTTGGCCAAGACCAGGGAATTCAGTCCGTCATTTACAGTCTGCGAAGGCGGGCAATCCCTCGGGATTCTAGAGACACCTCAAAATGTTGGGGTGTGGTTTCAGCCATATACCACAATCTGTATTTTGCTGACACTAACCGGTTGACCCTGGTTGAGTCAGTCTGATACGTTGGAGTATAGGACGAAGAATAGCGGAAGGTTTGATGGATTCTGGCCAAAACATACCGACGCGCAGGTCAGACACGATCCTGCAGACCCGCAGGGAACCACTGACATGGCCTGACGACAGGACATTCAGGATCTTGTCGTTAGATGGTGGCGGCATAAAGGGAATCTTTCCGGCAGCCATTCTTGCCTGCCTGGAAGAGAACTGGCTCAATGGTCAGCCCATCGGGGATTACTTCGACCTGATTGCCGGCACTTCGACCGGAGGGATCATCGCCCTGGGTTTGGGCGCAGGACTGGCAGCTCGGTCATTGCTGGACCTGTACGTGAACGAGGGGCACCGGGTGTTTCCGCCCAGGCAACGGCAGAAGAGCAACAGGCTGATTCGTCGATTGTCCAGCAATCGATATGATCGGGCGGCCCTTGATGAGTTGCTCTGGCAGATTCTGGGCGTAAAAACGCTCCGGGAGTCCAGGTACCGGTTGCTCATTCCGGCGACAGAGGCCAAGCACGGAGACCCGGCAGTCTACAAGACTCCCCATCACCCGGGGTACTTCCTGGACGGCGACAAGCCCATGGCCGAGGTGGCTGCGGCGACATCGGCGGCACCAACCTACCTGAAACCGGTAGTCCAGGATGGCTACATCCTGCTGGACGGCGGGATATGGGCCAACAATCCCACCATGATGGCTCTGGTGGAAGCTCTGACCTGTTTCACAGTGCCGCGGGAGAACATCGCTATCCTGAGCATCGGGTGCGGACAGGACGGTTTCCGCATCAACAGCAGGCAGGCGTCCGGGGCGGGTCAGTTCCAATGGCGAGAGATCATCTACGTTGCCATGCACTACCAGTCCCTCACTGCGGTGAACCAGGCCGGGCTACTGATTGGGCGCGACAAGGTCACGAGGTTGGACCGGCCGGAAGGCACTGAGCCTGTCGATTTAGACGATTGGACGAATGCGACGCGGTTGCTGCCTCAGGAAGCGCTTGCCGTCGCTGAACAGTACGCCGGTCGGATATCGGAAACATTATTCACTGACAAGGCCACGCCGTTCAAGGCGCTGGCATAGCTGCAAGGAGAGTTTGATTTGGCCAAGAACAACCAGGAATTCGCCGACTTCCTCAGGGATGAGGTGAACCTCAATCCCCGCCGGATGGAGCGGCTGGAGACCGCCGTGGGAGGGGTGAACGGCTACCTCAAGGACAACCTGCACGGCTACCAGACGATGGAGAAGCAGGGTTCGTACGCGCTGGGGACGCTCATCAGACCGGTGGATGACAATGACGAATACGATGCCGACATCCAGATCGTGATGAACCCGAATCCCCAGTGGGAGCCAAAGGACTACGTCAACGAAATCAACAAGACGCTGAGAGGCAACAAAGTCTATGCCGATAAGCTCAGGCTGAAGACTCGGTGCGTTACCGTGGACTATGTTCGCGACTTTCACTTGGACGCGGTGCCGCGGGTTACCTTTAACGGAAAGCATTACGTCTGCAACCGCACCGGCAACAAGTTCGAGGAGACAGACGGCGACGGATACCGGAACTGGTTCAATGAGAAGAACAGGATTACGGGCGGGAACCTGAAGCGAGTCGTGAGGCTGCTGAAGCACCTCCGGGACCACAAGAACAGTTTCAGCGCCAAGTCGATTCTGCTGACCACCCTGGCGGGCAACACCATCAGGCCGTCCGATAAAGGTACTGTGGCGGTGAGCACGGTGCCCGACACGCTGGAGACCGTCCTGTTACGGATGGACGCCTACCTGCAGCAGCATCCCAACATGCCAGTAATAGGAAATCCGGTGCTGTCTACTGAGGACTTCAACCGGCACTGGGACCAGCGAAGGTACTCAAATTTCAGGAGTCGGGTTCAGTCTTACGCTCAGACAGCAAACCAGGCGAAAGCCGAACCGGATGCCGATAAGGCTATCGGCCTGTGGCAGAAATTGTTCGGCGACAAGTTCAGGAAGTCTTCGACGTCCGGTGGTGGGTCGTCTGGTCAAGGTTCCAGAAGCGGCGCGGTTGCAGGTGCGGCGGCAACGGCTAGTCCTCCTATGGTTCGCAGGCCGAACGAGGCCAGCCGCTTCGGATAGCAACGGTGGACGGCTACCATTTTCATACAGAGTCCCTGGAACTCTTCGAACGTGAGTTGGCGGCTGCCGGCTTTGAGCCCGTTACCGTCGACAGATTTTCGGTATGGAGAGGACCGATCCATCAATCCTTCTCTGGACTGACCAGCGCGACCACTATGGATGTCGTGGTTCGGCCCGGATGGCCGTTCCAGTCGCCCGCTCTCATCGTCGACGGTCTCGACTCCAATCACGCAACGCCGGGTGGCTTCGTTTGCCTCTGGCAGGACGGAGATGCCAGCTGCGATTGGCTTACCGTTGGAGGTTTCTTTTCTCGGATCGGCGAATGGTGCGAGAACGCAAAATGGGGATGGGAAGGGGACGATCTCCAGGGGGATGCCTTCCTGAATTTTCGCCGGAAGTCTCTGTTTCCGTTCCCATACGTTGCAACAGTCGATTTGCCTGAACTCAATGTTCGCAGCGGCGGCTGGGGAGAATTCCATGGCGTCGTGAGTCTGAATCCGCCCCGGCTTGATATACGGCAGGGCCGCCAAAGCGGCGGGCATTGTCTGCAGGGCATATGGTTTCATGCGGGCTCATTGGATGGCCCACCGCCCCGCGCTTTTGGGGAAGTGTTCCGTTACCTTTCCAGAAGCCAGAGAAGGGGCCTGAATAAAGCTCTGGCCGATCGCAGGGGGCCGGTTCCATTCGTGCCGAGTGGAGGAGCCGACATCGTGCTGTTTTGCTGGGAACGCTATGGTAGGCCCGACCTATTGGTGATGGCGTGTGAGGGAATGAATGACGAGATGGAGGGGTTAGCGTTGCAGCCAGGTCCCAAAGACAAAGAGAGCCTGATTTTGCGAGCAGGTCCCGATGCGTCACTGTTACGGACATTCAGGGCTACGCTGTTCGGGGCTGGCGCCCTTGGAGGCCACGTGGCGACCACGCTCGCTGAGAGTGGGCTCGGTTACTTGGACGTAGTGGACAGCGATGTGCTCCTGCCGGAGAACGTCGTCAGACACGTCGCAGGCCACGACCAGGTGGGGGCGCTCAAAGTTCAAGCGGTCCATCGCGCCATCAGCAGGCACGCGCCCTGGACTGAAGTTGGAGAGTTTCCAGAGGCCCCGGTGACTCCCGGCAGAATTCAAGAGCTCATCTTGAACGCCGATATAGTTGTCGACGCCACGGGCAATGATGCTTTTGTTCCTGCGCTTGCCATGGTGGCCTCCGAAATGAGTAAGCCGCTGGTGTCGGGCGCTCTCTACCGTGGCGGCAGCGTGGCAAGGGTGCAACGACAGATGTTGCCAGGGGACACTCCAATTCATCTGCGAAAAGAGGGACCTCAATATCCCGCTATCCCCAGTGGGAGTGGAGGTAACGACTTCGCGACGCCGCCATTGGGTTGCTCGGCTCCGGTCAACAACGCTCCGCCGGTGTCGGTGCTGGGTTGCTCAGCTCTGACGGTGCAAGTAGTGATTGATGCACTCGCAGGGCGGTTTGAGTTCCGAGACGAGGTATGCGAAGTGTATCGGTCGATCTCCCAGCCTCCCTTCCATCGCGTCGGCCGATTGAGCTAGCACTGCGGGCCACCCGATTGGGCATAACCGAATACCGCTCGAACTCGATGAAGTGGGCGCCTTCACCAAAGGGTCTGTCACGCACCGGCACTAGAAGGTCGGGCCGCACCTGGGTCAGGCCGGGCACGTTGACCTCGGCCCTCCTCCTTGGCGTCCTCCGTCATGTTGGGTGAGACGGCCGGGATGGGAAGGGCCTTGGTCTGGCGAGATGCCAGATGGTTCAGTTCATTGGACTCTCAATTTTGTTCATCCTCGAATTGTAAGGCCAGTGGCCGATTTACGAATATCGGATTTTAGGCGGTGGAAATTTCGTGGTGTTTTCTACTTTTTGGCCATGCTCTTGAGACTGATTTCTGGCCCTACGGTTAATTTTGAAGTCGGCTCATTCTTGACAGATAGTATGTCTATCCCTACAATACTAGTTATTAGAACCCATCGGGCTACTGCCCACCGATATGGGATAACAGGTGGCCCGATCATTACTACTACAGGGACGCAACTATGCGTCCCTGTAGTTTTGGTTGGAGTAGTGAAGCAGATGTCAACTGACATAGAGGTGGAACATAGAATTCGTGCAATGGTGTTTGTCGATTTTTGGAACTTCCAGCTATCGATCAACAATATCGACTCGAAGTTCAAGATCGACTGGCAGGTTTTGGGCCAAGTGGTGGCGCAGGAGTCCTTGAGGATAGTTGATGCGAATGCCCTGCTCTCATACCAAGGCATGAAGGTATATGGGTCCTACGATCAGGCTAGTAAAAAAGACCAGAGCCTCCATCATTGGGCAATGAACACTCTGAATAAGTTTCCAGGTGTTTCCGTCACGATGATTCAGAGACAGCGCAAGAGAAGTGGGCCCTTCTGCCCGTCTTGTTACCAAGAGATGTCGACTTGTCCAAGCTGTCGGTCAGACATGAGAGGTACCGAGGAAAAGGGAGTAGATACTCGCATTGCGACCGACATGATCAAGTTCGCTTGGGTCAACAACTACGATGTGGCAGTCCTGCTTTCCTCAGATCGGGATTTTGTTCCAGTCGTTGAGTTCCTCAGCACGAGAGGGATCAGGACTATACACGGAGCGTTCCCTCCGCAGGGTTCTATATTGACCCAGACATGCTGGGGCAACATCCGATTGGGTCCGCTTATGGAGAAGTTTAGGCGCACCTGAGAATTCAAAACTTCTCTAATCGAGTGATCCTTAATCAGGCTTGCTAGGTTTCGGTCGTTAACGACAGAGAACGGAATGAAAGGCCTCACACGGCAGACCGCAGGATGTAGCTTCCACGGGTAAGAGATGCCATTTGCAGAGGTGCAGGATCAGTACGGCACTGTATCCCTGCATGACGCCGCCCACCGGCTCCTCTATGTCTATGGGTTCGTAGCGGCCCTCCACCGGCCGGTCGCCCTCAGGCCGACTCTCGTTTCGGCGTCTTGACGCAGCCGGTGGTGTCTGCGGTGGTCATGCTTGACCTCCGGGAATTGGCGGCTCTTGTCGGTCAACGGTTGGATGGCGTAAATTATATGACGATTTATACCTAATTTGGCATCGCCTGCGGACGTACAAGTCCATGTTCTTTTTCCCTGGCGTGTCGGCTTCCGCTCCCTGGGTGAATTTGTGCTGCGTGGTGTCGGTTCGTGGCTTACGGCCTTGAGGGCGTGTTCGCCCCTGGAGGGCGCAGCGCGATTCACGCGGTTGGCGCATGGGTTACGTTGACCAATGTGTGCCTGGGGGCTCTTCTCCCGATGCGTACGGTTCGGATGAGCGCGACGACCCGCTCGTTGGCGAACTCTCTGGCAGTCTCGAAAGGGTCCTCGATGTCCGGTGCTACTTTGCCTTGTATGGGAGATTGGCCAAAAGGGCTTAGCTCGAACTGCCTGGTCGTGGGGAGCACGCCGGTCAGGATGCCGACCACTTGGGTTGTCTCGTCCTCCATATTGGCTGGGTTGAGCCGCCTTGCGGCGCGTTCGATGGCGTCCCTGGTGCTTAGCTCGACCCTGTTGTCCTGGTACTGGATTGCCAGTTGGGCATCTCTCTTCCGCATGAGGTCGAGCAGGTCAGCCACCTTGTTCAACGCTCGCGGGGGAGGTCCGTAGCTGCGCTGTATAGCTGGTCCTCGCTGTTCTCGTTGGCCGAGGCGAGCAGATTCTGGATGCGGTGTACGGCCTGTTCGGGGTAGCTGAATCCGTGTGGGTCGCCTTCGGGAATGGGCAACTCCAGTTCGAAGCCGAAGGAGCCTAGGGTTACTCCGGTTATGATGGGCTGGCCCATGGTGTTCCTGGGGATTTGCCCGGCGGGTTTCAGTTCGCCGGTCGCTCCCGCGGTGTCCAGCCTGACGGCGTCGCTGGTGATGGTTATGGACTCTGCGGCGAAGTTGGCGTCGATGCCGTAGTGGGATTGGACGGGTTCGCCGGTGAAGGAGACTTCCATCTTCTTGGGCCGCGGCGGCTGGGTAACTCCTTCCAGTTTCTGACGGGCGCGTTGCAGGCGTTCTTCGAACCCGATCCGCATTACGACGCGGTCTTGGTCTTCGCCCAGTCGGCTAAGCAGGCGTTCTAGGGTGTGGATTTCGGACCTGTACCACATGTACTCGTTGTAGTTCATCTCTGTGGTCATAATAATCTCATCTCGTTGAGTGCCCGGAGCGCATCCGGGTCGTTCTGGGGGTCTAGGCCGACTTGGACGAACCCCTTGGGTTCGTAGTCGTCTATTCTCAGTGACCACATTCCGTGCCAGTAGGCGACAGTTTCGACTTCCAAGGGTGTGAACTCCATGCCTAACGCTACGCCGTATCCGTCGATGTTGAACCTCCGGCGTGTAGCGCTTGGCCGGAAGAGGTCTATGATGTCAAAGGTCAGTTGGGCCGGGGGACGGTAGAATGTGACGATGTCTATGTCGCCAGGCTCAGGCGCCTTTCCCGGACGGGATCTGGTTTCGACGTGCTCTAAGAAGCTGCCGTTGATCCACTGGAAACCGTCGGTGATGCCGGTGCCGTAGAGGGCGTTTCTGTACTCAATCAGGTTAAGGATTAGTCCGGCCCGATGCGGTGTGAACGCGAACCGTTCGACCACGTGCGTCAGGGTGGCCTCGTAGGGTGAACGGTTCTCGCGCAATGCCTGTTGCTCGCGCCGAACGGGTCGCACCATTGGGATGACTGCCTTGGAGGTCCAGTCTGGTATGACCACTTTGCTCGCTCCGTCTTTGGCCCGTGAGTTGGCGAAGACTCAGCGCCGGATTATGGCGGCGATTTTAGGCTCAGTTGCGTTTTGGACAAGATAGGACGCAAAGTAGTTGTGTTTATGGACGAAAGCGGGCGTGATATGGTTGCGTTTTTTGGAAAACGGGGGCGCAAGCGCAGAGGGGTTACGGGTGCGTTAGCGATTAGCTCTGGGGCGCAGGCGGTGCTTTTCGCCGCAGTCGGCGCAGCGGGTGTGGCCTTCGGCAGCCCGGTTGGGGCAGTCCTTGCAGAGGCCCTGTGCCTTCCGGTTCTGGCGGCGTAGGGCCGCCGCCTTTCGATTGAGCTCCTTGCGCTCGTCGAGAGTCAGCCGGGCCTTCTTGGGCCTTTTGCCGTTGGCTGGCTTGGCGGCTTCGGTCTGAGTTATAGTGGACTTGGGTTTGTCGGGGCCTTCTTGGCTCTTTGGGGCTTTGGGCTCGACTGCGGTTTTTGCGGAATAATGGGGGTTGACCGTCATTGGTAGGTCAAACTCGTGCTCGAAGGTGTGTCCCCCCACCCACTTGTGCGGGGCGGGCGTTCCTGGTCAACGACGATATAGTGAGCTTCGATGTCCACGACGTTACAGTCCTGTGGGACGGCCAACTGAGGCATATCAGGGCCGATGCGACGGGAAGCACGCCGCTGGTGGGGATGTTGCTGCTCGACGGGCACGACTTGAACATTGAGGTCGAGAACGGCGGCCGCGTCGTCATACAGTCCAGAGCATAGCCGAGGGAGATGAGGCGGCGGCCGAAGAGACTCGAACACGAATGGTGGCCGACAGGTCTCTCCCTTGGTCCATCAGGAAATTGACGCGTGACTTTCGTAGGGGTGTTGCACCTGGTCAACCCCAATTGCATTCAATCCCACTACCCAGGAGTAACGGAACCCCTGGTATTGAAGGGCTAAGCGACAAGTAGCATGGATGGTGTGTCATGAACGGCGGGAATCTCAATCTCCATAAACTCATTCTCAGCGCTTGGACCAATGCGCTCAAGAACAGCGCGGAGGTACAAGGTACTTCTGAAATGGCCGGAGGGCGGGTCAACCGCGAGGCTTCGGATGTTTGGCTCGACTGTCTGGGACAGGAGTTTCGGAAGTATTATGACGACAAGAACCAGAGGGTTTTTTGGAAGGGCAACAGCGAGAACCGAGGCCAATTCGGTTTGAATGAGCTTTTGTTCGACATATCAGTCTGCCAGGTCGAGGAGGTTCCCTCCATTGGAAAAGGAACGCTACTTCCATTCGTGTCAAACTGCCACTGGCAGGTAGAGTCCGAACTGAACGATTCAGACAGCCGGGAGATAGCCAAGGACTTCAGCAAGCTGGTAATGGGACAGTCTGCCAGGTCGAGGAGGTTCCCTCCATTGGAAAAGGAACGCTACTTCCATTCGTGTCAAACTGCCACTGGCAGGTAGAGTCCGAACTGAACGATTCAGACAGCCGGGAGATAGCCAAGGACTTCAGCAAGCTGGTAATGGGACAGTCTGCCAACAAGCTGTTCATTTCGTCCTATCAGGGGGATAACCAAATGAAAGTGAGAAGGATGTGCTCTCCTATTGCCCGCCGCTGCACCGGGAAATTACACCTGTGTTTTATCGACCACCCACGAAACTGGGGAGGGGAACCGGAGTTGCCGGTCCTGTTAAGGTGGAAAGACGATGACTGGAGGCTTTGCGAAGGAGGCCGGGATTGAAGACTTGGATGTTTCTGGCCTGCGTCGGCTCTCTGGAGCGGGGGTTGGTGGACCAGCGGCTTTGCCTTTGCCAAGAGTTCGACCTCCGGCCGGAAGCATTGATTCGTGGTGTCAACGCCAACCGGATGATCACCACCGCCGCACTGCTGGATGATTGAATCGAGCTGAGCTTTGCCGACGGTCTCAAGGGACTCATACCATACGCCGAAATTCCCGAGGTCAAGACACCCGATAGAATATCCGGCCTGGAGTTACCCAACCCCTACAAGATGGTCTTGCAGTCTTCTACGGGCGAGAGTGTCGAAATTCCCTGGGACTTCGCCCGCCACTACTGCAACGCGACCTACCGACCAACCGTCGAAGCCATAGCGGTGCTGGGAAGACGGACCGTCGGCGAACGGGCCGGAGATTCCGGGGGTCGGCAGGGTTTACCCAGGAGGTGCTGGCCCGGGCGGCGTACATAGGGAGGGTAACGCTGGCGAGGCTGGAGAATGGAGAACAGTCGCCCAGGTTCAAGACCCTGAGGGCGGTCCCGATGCCTTGGGCGTGGATGCTCCCGATCTGCTGGTAGAGCCGGAGTTCTTATTTCGGTAACCAACCGAGCGTAGCAGACAAGGGAGATGGACACAGAGTAGTGGCAGCAATCGGAAGAAAACTGACACCTGCGGTTGAGGAATACCTCGCCGAGTTGCGCCGTATCCGAGCGACGGGCGGCGGCACCGGAGAGCTGTCCTTCTATCCGCCTTTGAACAACCTGCTGAATGCAGTGGGCGGTTCGCTGCGGCCCAGGGTGCATTGCGTCAGCCAGTTGGCGCAGCAGGGCGCTGGACATCCCGACTTCGGCCTCTATGCCGCCCGGCAGGTGTCGAAGGGCCTGCCCAAGCAGGGGCAACTCCCCGAGGGCGGTGTGGTGGAGGTCAAGCCCGCCGGCGACGACGCCTGGCTCACCGCCGACAGCGCCCAGGTCAGCAGATATTGGCAGCGCTACCGTCTCGTGATGGTCACCAACACCCGCGACTTCGTGCTGCTCGGCGAGGACGCGCAGGGCAATCCCGCCAAGCTGGAGACCTTCCGTCTGGCTGACTCCGCCGCCGGGTTCGAGGCCAAGCTGCAACACCCCCGCGCCTTCGCCAACAGCGCCGGCCCGGCGCTGGCCGAGTACCTTGGCCGTGCTCTGTCCCACCGGGCCACGCTGGCCGAACCCCGCGACCTGGCCCGGCTGCTGGCCTCCTACGCCCGCGACGGCCTGGCTCGCGTCGAGGCCTCGGGCGATGCCCCATCCCTCAACGCCGTGCGGTCTGCGCTGGAGGAGGCGTTGGGCGTCAAGTTCGAGGGAGAGCGCGGCGCGGCCTTCTTCCGCTCCACACTGGTGCAGACGCTCTTCTACGGCGTATTCTCCGCCTGGGTATTGTGGTCTCGGCAGACTCCGGCCCCCACAGGCCCCTTCGACTGGCGCACATCAGTCTGGCACCTGCGCGCCCCCATCATGCAGGCCCTGTTTCAGCAGGTGACCAGTCCCACGCAGTTGCAGTCGCTGGACCTGGTGGAGGTGTTGGACTGGACGGCGGCGGCCCTGGACCGGGTGGACCGGGCCGCCTTCTTCGCCCGTTTCAACGAGGGCGAGGCGGTCCCCTATTTCTACGAGCCGTTTCTGGAAGCCTTCGACCCGGCCCTGCGCAAGCAGCTTGGCGTCTGGTACACCCCCGCCGAGGTGGTGCGCTATATGGTGGCCCGCGTGGACCGCTCCCTGAAGGACGACCTGGGCATCGAGGACGGGCTGGCCGCTGAGAACGTCTACGTCCTCGATCCCTGCTGCGGCACCGGGGCCTACCTGGCCG
Organism: Dehalococcoidia bacterium; assembly: GCA_965204805.1. Classification (GTDB taxonomy): domain Bacteria; phylum Chloroflexota; class Dehalococcoidia; order Lucifugimonadales; family UBA3495; genus VXOI01. The sequence goes on along the minus strand of OZ242013.1, from coordinate 3,637,646 downwards.
AGACGCTGAAACGCATCGCCGCCAACCTGCGAGGCAAGGGCCTGGGCGCCCTAACCGGGGCGCGGGTGAAGCAGGCGGCGACGCAGCGGGTGTTCGGCTTCGAGATAATGCCCGCGCCCTTCGTGGTGGCCCACTTGCAGGTCGGCCTGACCATGCAGGCCCTGGACGCGCCGCTGTCCGACGACGGCAACGAGCGGGCCGGGGTGTTCCTGACCAACGCGCTGACCGGCTGGGAGCCTCGGACGCAGAAGCCGCTACCCTTCCCGGAGCTGGAGGAGGAGCGCGACCGGGCCGAGCGGGTGAAGCAGGACACGCCGGTGCTGGTCATCCTGGGCAATCCGCCCTACAACGGCTTCGCGGGCATGGCGGTGGACGAGGAGCGGGAGCTGTCCGAAGCCTACCGCACGGTCAGGGAGGTGCGGAAACCTGAGGGGCAGGGGCTGAACGACCTGTACGTGCGCTTCTTCCGCATGGCGGAGCGGCGCATCGCGGAAAAGACCGGGCGGGGCGTAGTCTGCTTCATCTCCAACTACTCGTGGCTGGACGGGCTGTCCTTTACCGGGATGCGCGAGCGCTACCTGGAAGCCTTCGACGCCATCCGCGTGGACTGTCTCAACGGCGACAAGTACAAGACGGGCAAGACCACGCCCAGCGGACGGCCCGACCCCAGCATCTTCTCCACGCCCAGCGACCCTGTGGGCATCCAGGTTGGCACCGCCATCGCCACGCTGGTACGGAAGACGGAACACGCGCCCGCCGAGGCCGTCGGCTTCCGCCACCTGTGGGGGCAGGCCAAGCTGACGGAGCTGATGGAGACTGCGGAAACGGAACCGGCGGGGCTGTACGAAACCGTCGAGCCGGTGCTGCCGTTGGGTCTGCCCTTCTCGGAGGTGGCGGTCAACCGGAGTTGGAGCGAATGGCCGTCGTTGCCAGAGCTATTCCCAACGTCATTCCCAGGCGTCAAGACCAGCCGCGATTCCTTCTTGACTGATGTTGACCGTGGTCGACTGGAAAAGCGGGTTGCTGATTATTTCAACGTTGACTTGACCCATGAAGAGATTGCCCGCCTATATCCCTCGGTGATGAACTCTGCTGCCCGATACAACCCTCGCGCAGTGCGGGACTCGCTGCTCAAACGCGATGAGCCGGATGGAATAAGTGGAATCATCCAATACGCCTATCGCCCGTTTGATAACCGTTGGTTGTATTGGGAAGCAGATACAAAGCTGCTTGACGAGAAACGGACCGATTACAGGCCGCACGTGTTTGATGGGAATCTCTGGTTGGAAGCTCGGCAGAGAGAAGCGAAAGAGGATTTTTCTCGCGGAACTTTCACTAGACATCTTGCAGATAACTTCGGCAATGGACTTTCCAGTTTCTACCCCGCGTGGTTGCGCGACGAAGGGTTGGCACTGGACGGGGGCGGGGACCAGCGTCGTCCCAACCTGTCGGCGGCGGCGCAACGCTACCTGGACCGGCTGGGGCTAGGGGTGGAGGACCTGTTCCACCACGGGCTGGCGGTGCTGCACGACACGGCCTACCGCGAGGCCAACGCCGGGGCGCTGCGGATGGAGTGGCCGCGTATCCCGCTGCCCGGCTGGCCCGACGGCGACGCCCACGGCGCTGCCGACGAGCTGCGAGCCTCCTCCGCCCGGGGCCGGGAGCTGGCCGCGCTGCTGGACCCGGAGACGCCGGTGCCCGGAGTGACCGCCGGAAGGCTGCGCCCTGAACTGGCGGCCATCGCCGTCCCGTCCACCGCCGACGGACGGAACATGACCGGCGGCGACTTCGCGCTGACCGCCGGCTGGGGGCACTTCGGGACCGGCGACGCCGTGATGCCAAGCCAAGGCCGCGCCGTGGAGCGCGACTACACCGCCGCCGAGCGGGAGGCGCTGGGCGACGCCACTGCCGTTCTCGGCGAATCTACGGTCGACGTCCACCTGAACGACAGCGCCCGCTGGAGCAATGTACCGACCGCCGTCTGGAACTACAAGCTGGGCGGCTACCAGGTCCTCAAGAAGTGGCTCTCCTACCGGGAAAGCAAGGTGCTGGGCCGCCCCCTGCTGCCGGAGGAGGTGCAGCACTTCGCCGACACAGGTCGGCGGATTGCGGCAATTTTAGGGGTGGTGAACAGGGCATGAGAGGTCTGATGGCTTCCGGCTACTTTTGGCCTGTACCTACCGTTTTTTGATATCTGGCCAGCGTTGGGCTTGTGGACTGGCCTTGGGGTTGGTTGTGCCGTCAGGATAAGGAAGTGGGTGCAAGTCTCGCTTTTGGAACTAAAGTGCCACCGAACTGATCTTAATAAAGGGCTATCGAAGTGGGCCTCACCTAGGAGCATTGATGCATATCGGCACTAAGGTAATTTTCAAGGTGTCTCACTACCTCTTCCGGAGACGTGAGCTACCCATCTTTGGCACCAGCAGCTGGACATTGGCTCTCTTTATCGCCCTTGGCACCGTATCATTTGTTTCCTGCACATGGCTCGTCACTGAGGAATCCACAAACAAGAGTGCTGAGGTTGAAGGGTCTCCTCAGCACCAACTAAGAAACTATCTCAAAACCCTGAGTTGCCATTGCCGGCGATACCAGATTAGGGCGCAGGCCAGTTGGATCAGGCCAATGTAGTTGGATGCCTTCTTGTCGTACCGGACCAGAATCGCCCGGCACTTGGATAGCCAGGCCAGGGTGCGTTCCACCACCCACCGGCGGGCCGGATGGCGTTTCACTCCTGTGGCGTCCAGCTTCTCCTCTCCTATCCGCCGAATGTGGCCCCGGTACCCGTGCGCCGCCACTGCCTCGTGGCCTGTTGGGTTGTCGTATCCCTTGTCCAGGCACAGATGCTGGGTCCCGGTTCCAGGACGCTCCACCACTATGCCATCCAAGGTCATGTCCAGCAGCTTGGTGTCGTGAACATTGGCTCCGGCCACCACCAGGCTCAATGGCCCTCCATCCCGGTCGACCAGGATACTCCGCTTGCTGCCCGCCTTGCCCCGGTCCGTGGGATTGCGGCCTATTGAATCCCCCCCAAACGGGCCTTGCCCATGGCGCAATCTGCGGCCTGCCACTCCCAGTCCACACCACCCAGTTCCTCGCACTCCGCGACCAACTCCGCCCAGATGCGCTCCAGCACGCCCAATTCCACCCAGCGCTGGAAAGTGCGGTGAATGGTGCTGTCGTCCCCCAGTTCCCGGGGCAGGCGGTTCCAGTGGCAGCCGGTGCGCATGCGGAATATGATGCCGTCCAGGATTCGCCTCGGATCAACCCGCTTCCGTCCCGTAGCCTTGGGAGGGTCCATCTCCAGAATCACCGGGTGAATCTGCTCCCACAAATCGTCTGGAACCTCCCAAATCGTTGCCAAAGTCTCCCTCTTTCCCCTCATCATCCACCGCCTCACCAAATTTTCCTTCATCCTAACCCAACCGGATTTTCCCTCTCCCCTTCGACCTCTCCTGTTTTGAGATAGTTTCTTAGTGTAAGGGAATCTGGCAGTACTACACTACGCAATTTGGGCCTTTTGGTGGCCGGTGCTATTGCTATCGCGTTGGCAGTCTGGAGGTCCATTGCGGCGGATCGTCAGTCGATAGCAACCATGCGTCAATCTGAGACTGCCTCTGGGGACCTTTGGAATACTCGATTTGAAAAAGGTGTCGAGATGCTCGCTAGCGAGCACCAAGCTGTTCGCTTAGGTGGAGTCTATGCTTTGTGGCATTTGTTCGCCGACAGTTCAAGGCCGAATCGGATCCAGTTAACCGAAACGTTGTGTGCGTTTGTGCGTCAGCCACCTGGTGAACCGATCCCGTCGCGCGGGCTGCGGGAGGATGTCCAAACGGTGATGAGTGTCTTCAAACTAACCGACAGAGAGGACGAGCCTTCGGTAATGGAACTATCCCGGCAAATTATTGAGTTATTTGAAAAGGGAGTTAGCCTGCACGAGCAAACTGTAATTCCACTTAAGGACTATGATGAACAAGGCCCTGAGATAGAATATCCACTGAATTTCCGTTCCGCAAACCTTGCTGGAGCGAGCCTATACAACAATAACTTTGCGTTTTCTAGCCTTAGAGACGTCTCTCTCAGGGGCGCAACAATATGGGCGTCAGATTTGTCCGGTGCCATCCTACGGGGAGCCGACCTCTCAAGCCCTTACGTGGTAGAGGGTCACACACAACCCAGAATTATGTACCAATATAATGAAGGCACCGCGGATGTTACTATGGTAATCGGTTCCAGGTTGCATGAAGCAAACATTATAGGTGCTAAACTCGTCGGAGCTTGGCTTCGAGACTCCGATTTTTCTGGTGCGCTGCTATGGAACGCAGATCTCAGCAAATCGACTATCGTGCAGACGAACTTCTCAAACGCTATTTTAGCGGGTGCCAATCTATCAGGTGCTCACCTAGAGAGTGCGAATTTTACCGGCGCTAACCTACAAGGTACAAATATATCCGGCACCGATTTCAGTGGATTAGGTTCACCAGCTATCGGTTTGACGCAACCTCAACTAGACGAGGCGGTGGCCGATCCCGATAATCCTCCCAAATTAGATGGCGTTCGAGATTCTGCTACGGGAGCGCCGTTGGCGTGGAATGGTGGGGATATTCAAGACCTCAGCCCCAGGGCCGAGGGCACTAAACCCCTAGGTTAATACTACAGTCGCAGTTTATCTCCTAAACCAAAGCCAAGGTGGGATGTGCATTTCCAGTAGGGCGGGAATCGGGCCGGGAATCTCGCTGGAGTGCCTCGGCCCTTGATTGCAGCACTGTCCGGCAGCGCCGTCTCACCTCTTCTTGCCGGTTGGCCAGCCCTGCCAGGAAGCTGCCGACCCTCTCCTGTACCGCCGCCCTGGTCCTCAGACACAGGTTGCCGGTGGCTTCCTCTCTCGCCCAGCCCCAGATGGCCTCATCAGCGTTGAAGTCCGGGCTGTATCCCGGCAGATTTATCAATGGCAGGTTCAGCCCCGCCTTTCTCAGCAGTCCTCTCACCGCCTCGCCCCGATGCGCCGGCGCGTTGTCCCAGATCACATTCAGCCGCCCGCCGTGCCTCTCCCGCAACTGTTCCAGGAAGGCTGCCGACCTTTCGCTGTTGCTGTTCCCTTCCAGCTCCATCCACTCCACTTCGCCAGTCTCCAAACACACTGCCGAGTAGTAGCTGGCCTTCTCTCCGTACCGCGGGCTGTTCGAGTCAACCAGGGCCGGCCTTCCTTTCAGAACCCACTTGCCACGCAACTCGGCGTCCGCCCGGAAGTGAGCCTCGTCGGCAAAGAATACCTTGGCTCCGGTCTGTTGGGCTTCCTCCTTCAGAGCGGCATATTCTGCCACGAAGGCCTCACGCCGGGCCTCATTCGCCTTGACCAAACGCTTCTTGGGGCGCCTGAAGGCAAATCCCAGCCTGTGCAGATAGTTCAGGCAACTGCTCCGGCTCAAACTGACTCCAAACCGTTCCGAGGCGAACCGCCGCACCACCCTCCAATACCAGTTGGCCATTGCGATGCCCGATGATGACGGCAGTTGCTGCACTGCCCCTTTCAACTCCGTCTGCTGTGTCTGGTCAAGGGCGGGGGGGAACCGCCGGTCTGCTCGAAGATCAGGGCCGCAGGCCCTCCCTCGCCGAAGGCCGAGGCCCACCGTCCGATGGTGTGTGGATCACGCTCCAGTGCTTCCGCCGCAGCCGCAGCCGTCAATCCCTGGGCCAAGAGCAGGATGGCGTACCACCTCTCCCGCTCCCTGGGCGTCGGCGCCAGGATCATCCTCCGCCGCAGGTCCTTGACTCCCATCCGCCATTGTTCCAGAGACCGGTCTATCTCCCTCACGCCCATCATCAACCCCTGCAACTCCCCATATTGGCTTACCCGGTTCCACGCCAATTTACCCTATGTCTCTGCGCATTTCACCCTGGCTTTGGTTTAGGACTGAGTCAAACTTGATTTTGAATGCAGGGGCATGAACTGTGGCTCGGTAGTAGTGTTGGGTCAATTGATGTTGCTGTGAGGCGGAGGGATGGTCAGGGAAAGGTATGGAGTCAGGCTGACACCGGAGGAGCGCAACCAACTGGAGTATTTGGTCCGGGCAGGTAGGGGTTCAGCCCGGGTTACGACCCGGGCCCGCATCCTGCTGAAGACCGACGAGGGTTGGCCGGCGCCAAGGTGGCCCAAGCCTTGGATGTGGACTTGGGTACAGTGTTCAATGTCAAGCGGCGCTTCGCCCGGGGCGTGTTGTACGGGGTGCTCAAGGACTGGCCTCAGGACCACCGGTACCGCAAGATGGATGACTGAGCCGAGGCCCACCTGATTGCTTTGCCCTGTAGCCCTGCCCCCGAGGGCCACGACCATTGGAACCTGCGCCTGTTGGCGGACCGGACGGTTGAGCTGGGCGCCGTTAAGTTCTTGAGATTTATAAGCTGACAGCGCGCGGTCACCCACACAGTGCCGACAGCTAGTGGGAGGGCATCTGACGGTCAACAATGACAAAGCAGTCATTTCTTGGCCAGCGAATTGGGGCATGATGGAACATCCCTCGAAATCTTTTGGAGGAACTGACAAGCCATGCCGTTACCTGGCGGAGCAGCTGAAAAGTTTGGCAACAGATACGAAGGCCGTTGGACCGTGGCCTGTCTACTGGATGTCTTGGCTGAAAAGGCTGACTCGATACGGCTGGAACCGCCCGGCCCGGGAGATCAAGGGTTTGAGTTCTGGGTCGATAAGCAGGGTATCCGCGAGTACCACCAAGTGAAACGGCAACATCACAGTGGGCAATGGACGCTCTACACGCTGGGAAAGGAGGGAGTCCTCACCAACTTTCTCACAAGGCTTCGAGACCCATCGATACGTTGCGTGTTTGTTTCCGGAGACTCGGCACGCCAACTGGACGAGCTATCCGATAGAGCCAGAAGGTCGGCATCGTGGGAAGAATTCAACAGTTCCTTCCTCAGCGCCGATGAATGGAGGAAGAACTTCAACCGTGTTCGGAATTCCCTCCTGGATTTGCCAGAGCAGGAGATTTACGAACGGCTGAAGCGTGTCGGTATCGAAACGGCCAGCGAGACCTTCCTTCTGACTACGCTGGAAAGCCGGGTATATGCGCTTGTCGATGGAGACGCCGCAACGATCATAGACGTCCTGGCTGAGATGGTTTCCGAGCAGGCCCACCACCAAATAACAGCCCACGACATCTGGAACCATTTGGAGTCACGGGGGTTTAGCCGCCGCCATTGGGACAAAGACCCCCGTCCGCTGAATGCTATTGCCGATGCTAACCAACGCTACCTCAGCCTTTTACGGAGCCAAGCCATCGGCCAGGCTGTCCTGCCACGCCAGGAGACTCACATCGTTCATGGCTGTCTCACAGAATCTAATGACAAAGCTGGCGTTCTGGTAAGCGGAGAAGCGGGCGTTGGCAAGAGCGGAGTGATGCTACAGGTGGTTTCGGAACTGCTCGCCGCTAACACTCCGGTAGTGGCCTTTCGCGCCGACCGGCTGGAACCTACTCAGTTGCCGGATAAAGTGGGCGAGCAGATTGGACTGCCCGGCTCTCCTGCCAATGTCCTAGCCGCCGTGGCTCAGGGCGAGCCCTGCGTTCTCGTTATTGACCAGCTGGATGCCTTGAGCATCGCCTCGGGGCGTAACACCGGTCTCTTCGACTGCGTTTATGAAATCCTCCAACAGGCGCAAGTCCATTCCAACATGCGTATCCTGCTGGCTTGCCGCAAGTTCGATCTTGAGAACGACCATCGTCTGCGTCAACTGACGGGGAAAGATGGAGTCGCCGAGACCGTGATTGTTGAGAGCCTCCCGCATGAAACCGTACGCGAAGTTGTTGCAAGGCTCGGCTTGAATGAGAATTTGCTCAATCCCAGGCAACTGACCCTGCTGTCAGTCCCATTGCACCTGAAGCTGCTGTCGGAGCTGGTAGAGGATGAAGAAATCCGCGCTCTCAATTTCGAGACGGCCCAAGACCTGTACAAGAGGTTTTGGGAATATAAGCAAAGGGTCATCAGAGAACGGCTTGGTCAGCAGGTGCAATGGACCAAAGTAGTGTACGCCCTCTGCGACTATATGCACGAGCATCAAATTTTAAGCGCTCCGGAAGTCGTTGTGGAGGAATGGAGTAACGACACCGCCGCTATGGTGTCCGAAAATGTTCTAGTGCTTGAAAACAGCCGGTACTCCTTCTTCCATGAGGGATTCTTCGACTACGCCTTTGCCCGGCGTTTTGCGGGCGGCTCTCAGAGCTTGTTGGGCCTGCTGTTGAGCGGGGAACAACGGCTGTTCCGGCGCGCCCAAGTGAGACAAATTCTGCTTTACCTGCGGGCTACGGAATTCGACCGGTACATCGCCAACCTCGAAGAAACCCTTTCCAGTCCTAACGTTCGATTCCATATCAAGCAGGTGATTTTTGCCCTTCTGTCCGAGCTTTCGGAACCTGAGAAGAGAGAGTGGGACATCTTATCCAGTTTTGCAGGGAAAGACTTCAGCAACCCCGTAACGCGCCATGCCTGGGGGACAGTTCGCCGTCCTGCCTGGTTCCGGTTGGTGGACTCCCAAGGACTGGTGCAGCAGTGGCTGGATGACCCTGACGAAGCCTTTGTTGACCAGACTGTCTTGCTCTTGAGGGTAATTCAAAGTCAGTTACCTGACAGGGTGGCGGAACTTGTAGAACCGTACATCGGGAAGTCGGAACACTGGAATAACCGTCTGCGCTACCTGGCGGTGTGGGGAGATTGGAGTCGAGGACGGCGTTTCCTGGAGTTGATGCTCCGGTTGATTGACGAAGGTGTCCTTGATGAGGCGAGAGGCCCTATAGCAGTCAACAGCGACTTCTGGAGCCTTCTGTACAGATTGAGATACCACAACCAGCCGTGGGGCTGCGAAGTGGTGAGACACTACCTAAGCCGTCGGCGTCAGTTGAGCCTCGACGCTGGGCAGCCAAATCCCTTTGATTACATCAACGGCACCATTGCAAACAGCCAATCTGCCACAGACACGCTGGAAAAACTTGCCGGCAATGCACCGGCGGCTTTCGTTCGAGAGATATTGCCGTTCATGCAGGCAGTCATAGAGGGCTGTGCCTCACGGGAGCGAGGCGGACTTCTGCAAGACCCAATCTGGTCTTACAGGATTCAGGGCAGCTACTTCGTCGACGACTCTCTGCTGTGCGCCATGGAGATTGCCCTGTCCAAACTTGCCGTCCAACACCCGGAGCTGTACCGCTCGATAGTCGCGCCCCTTCGCGAGTCTCCATTTGAGACGATCCAATACCTCCTGATTCGAAGCCTCGCTTCCAACGGAGCGCTCTTTGCGAACGAGGCAGCGGCCCACCTTTGCGCGAAGCCCGCGTGTCTGAAAATAGGTTACTCATCGAACTCGCATTGGGCGACCAGGCAATTGATCGAATCCATATCGCCCCATTGCTCCGACGAAAAACTCCGGGACTTGGAAGTGTTATTGCTTGGGTATTACCCTGACCGGGAAAGGAGTACACAGGGCCGACGCCAATACGGATACGCTCAATTTACCCTGCTGACCGGGATGACTGCGACGCGACGTTCACCGGAAGCGAACAAGCGGCTTGAAGAACTGCGCCGGAAATTTGGCCAGGTTCAGCCGGAAGCTCCGAAACCGATGATGGCAGAAGATGTCCCTTCACCTATACCGGAACACGCGGCCGGGAAGATGAGCGACAACCAGTGGCTTTCCGCCATCCGTCAACACAACGATGAGCGTGGATTCAGGCAGGACGGGCACTTTGCCGGCGGAGCGGCCGAACTATCCCGTGTCCTGGAAAGTGAGGTTAAGCAAGACCCCAAAAGGTTCGCAGAACTGGTGTCGGAATTCCCGGATGATGCCAACCCCTCATATTTCGAGGCGGTACTGCGCGGGATTAGCGACGCAAACCTGGATATGGAAACCATCGTAAGGGTCTGTCAGAGGTGTCACCGGATTGAAGGCAGGCCTTTGGGACGCACGATTAGCGAGCCAATCGCCAACGCAGCCCAAGGCGACGTGCCACCCGAAGCACTTGACCTCGTGGCTTGGTACGCAGTCGAGGACCCGGATCCCGACCAGGAACTTTGGCGAACCAAGGTTTCCTATGGCGAAGATTCTTACCACGGGGGAGACATCCTTAGTCACGGCATCAATACGGTTCGAGGCAGGGCCGCACAGGCTATAGCGAGGCTGATTGAGGGCGGTCCCGAAAGAATAGCCAATTTTCAGCCCGTTTTGGAAAAGATGGTCCAAGACCCTTCAATTGCCGTCAGGTCATGCGTAGCCCAGACGCTGATAGCCGTTCTGCGGTACGACCGGGACATGGCGGTAGAACTCTTCCTGCGACTCTGTGACACCGAGGACGAATTACTCCGGACTCATTTCATAGAGTCGTTTATGTATTTCGCCCTCCAGACCCACTTCCGGGAGTTATCCCCAATTCTGGAACGCATGGTCACTTCCCAGGCGCCCGATGTCGCTTCCGTTGGCGGGCGGCAAGCCTGTTTGGCCTCCCTCGACTTTGAAGAGGCCGCTGCCATGGCGAATCTCTGTCTGTCCGGGTCGGAAGCGCAGAGAGTCGGCGCCGCTCAAGTAATGGCGGCCAACATCAAGGTAGCTACGTGTCGTTCGTTTTGCGAGGATGCACTGATTAACTTATTTGACGACCGAAGTGAAAGGGTGCGCGCCGAGGCAGCGAATTGTTTTCGCAGATTTGAAGGCGACAATCTTTCAGGGTATGAACACCTCATTGACCAGTTTGTACTCAGCGAGGCGTTTCCGAAAAATCGCTTTACCTTGTTGACGGCGTTAGAACGTACCACGATCCATCTTCCTGAAGTCGCCTTGTCGGCCTGCGAAAGGTTCATTGACGCCGCTGGGCTAGCTGTAGGAGATATCAGCGCCAGTGAGGCAGGAGACGCGGATACTGTCATAAAGTTGACTCTACGCACCTATCAACAGAGCTCAGATGACATGATTCGAGCTAGGAGTCTTGACCTGATAGACAAGCAATTTAAGTATGGAACATATGGAATTAACGACGCACTAGAGGACTTTGAGCGGTGATAATTGGGCAAGTTCTGGTCGGCGAAAGAGGCACGCATTTGTGGCTGAATTGGCCTTGTTTGACGTCAACTACCTTTGTCGGCCTGTTGCGTCAAAGGTTGGTAAACCGGAGTGACCGGTGGAACCGCAGATATTTTTCCGTCTCAATCGGCGACCGACTTCCCTAAGGCAGCGTTTTCCGGCTCAGAGCGGCACTTGAGCAGTAAAAGTGCCTTCTGGAGCCTCCAACTTGATCTTCAAGATTTCTTTCTGCACGTCCTCTGCGACCTCGCTGACTTCCTTGGCAACCCGTGTGGACTGTCCTATGCCCTGTTTCAATGCCGTGACCAAGGGCAGCAGCAAGTCTGCGGCAGGAGATGCTTCGATGATTTCAAGGGCCTTCTGCGCTCCAACCCTGACCGTGAATTGAAGCAGAACCTTGGTCTCTCCCAGGTCAAGGTCTTTAGTTTCTGCCAAGCACTCCAGCAGGATTGCTGCTTCCCTCTCACCGATGGCGGTCTTCAAGGGGATCTCCTTGAGCGTCAAAGCGGACGATACCAATCTTGCCAAATTCCATTCCGCCAACGATTCGAATCGCGCTACGACCCCGTCCAGTGCGGCAACGGCCTCTGACGGCTGACCATCACGCATGAGGGCCAGTCCTTTGGCCAGGAATAAGATACCCTCAACAGCAGGAGTCAGGGGAGTATTGACTCCATCGAGGCGGGCGAAGGCCTGGTCAATCTGAGAAATAGTCTGCGATGGCTCGCCTGCATTCAGCAGAGCTAGTGCCCTGTAAATCTGCGCCCCAGAAACTGCGAGGACACACGAGTCGTCTCCTTGGTCCCCGAAGCGGTTGATCAGATCTTCAGAGACGGCCATCGCCTCGTCGACTCGATCGCACCTGTGCAACAGGTTCATGTTCTCCAGCAGCACGATGGCAACCCAGCCACTTGTTGGACAGGCCCCGTCTGCGGTGAGCCGCCGTATGATATCGTCGTGCAGTTCGATGGCTTCGTCTGTCTGCCCCGATCTCACCAGCCAGTCGGCTTCGTCGAGCAGCCCTTTCACGAAAACATCGGCCAGTCGTGGACGAAAAGAGCGGACATCGTGGATCTGCCTGAGGGCTTCATCGAAGGCGTCCCACAGAGTTCCAGGTGAATATAGACCGTCCATGAAATCTATCAGGGACTTCACCACCTCGCTGGACCCGCTCCCACGACGCAGCAAGTAGTAGATGTTGTAGAGTCTCTCGGTCAGATAGTACTGTAGACGCCGTGGTGTCCCTCCTTCGACCCTCACAGCACCGCGGTCGACCAACCGCTTGAGCTGTGCGCTGACCACATTGGTATCCATCCGTGCCTGGTCTGCAACCTCTCTGGTTGAGGCCGGTCTCCACAGAGTGGCCAGCGCCACGTAAACGCGCCGCTCCTGGGGTGGTAGAGACTCCAAATGGCTCTTGAAGTACTCTGTGTGGTCGTCAACCAGGTCCAGCAGGTTATCCATCAGGTCATTCAGCGAACGGCCGGCGCCCAACCGGGCTATGATGGCAAGCAGGCGCGGATTTCCTCCGGTGAGGATCTGTAACGGCCTGACCAGTCGTTCTTGGGTATGCAGCCCGGATACCGCCTGCCACAGCGACACGCACTCCTCGGTATCCAAGGGGTGCAGGTTGATCACGCGAAACAGGTCGTAGAGAGCGTGGTCTGGATGGTCGATCTCGTGGAACCTGCTGGTGGCACTGCCAATGAGGACGATGCGCGGCTCGTTCTGTAGTGTGTGGCGCAGTCGCCAGCCGGCGTCGCGATCCGTCATGTCGGAGAAGAGCATATTCAGGTTCTCCACCAACAGCACCAGCCGCTTTTCGTGCCGTTCGGCGAAGTCCAGGACGGCGCCTAGACAGCGATTTGCCAACTCCCGGTCATCGGACCTGTTCCGCAGGTCATCGCGAGACATCCGCAATTCGGCCTGCTCCTCTTTGGGAGCCTGACCGGTCAGCCGGGTCAGGCATTCCAGCCAGAACTCGCCGATGGTGGAAACCTCGTAGCTCTCCTCGGCAAATACGACGGGATAGAACTCCGACAGAGCGGGGTCCCGGCCGATCTCCGCGGCCACTCTTAGCAACAGATGTGTCTTCCCGCTGCCTCGGGGGCCGATCACGATAGAGTGGACGTTGGAACTGCCGGTGCTGGCGCGAAGTGACGCCAGGAGCGATTCGAGCTCGGAATACCTGACACGGAATGACCCCACGATCTCATCATCGCTGAGAAAGCCGGGGTTGTATTTCCTGACGCGGGCGGCCATGACAAACCTCCCGGGTTGACTTACCGTTCACTTATCGAAGTAAACCGCTGGCCGTGCCGGGCGCGCCACCAGTCCTCCAGCAGACCGGACACGAACCTATATCCGCCGTCACACCCCTCCAGGTATCCGTCGTGCTCCAAGACGTAAAGCACGTCGGCAACGCTATCGCGGTCGTCGTTGTCGGCCGCCAAGGCGCTGTAGGGCTCGACCACGGCGTGCGTCAGAAGCCCACCGTTCACTGCCGCCTCGGAAAGAAGGCTGAGGGCATTGGTGTAACTCTCATCCCCCAGGATCATCCGCAGCCGCTCTTCATAGTGAACAAGATCGACTTGACCTCTCACGCTGAGCAGATGCCGCTGATACACGTGCTCAACGTCGCCTAGGGTAGCCTCGCCCCTGTGGTCGCTGAGGAGATGCTCATATAGGTGGTGGAAGAACCGCTGCACATGATGTGGCACGCAGCAGCGCAGCCGCCGGCATATCTCATTCCCTACATCTTCGGAGAGGGCCACTTCATAGCCCCGGGCCAAGGCCGCCAGGCATTCCACTGCGGTTTCCCGATTCCAAGGCCGGAGGTCAAAGGGGAAGTAGACATTCCCGTGGGCACTGAGCCCCGCTTGTCTGAGAACTGGCTCCAAGCCCACGCTGCCCGAGATGATCAGGATCACTCGACCCTGATGAGTCTGACAATTCTTCCGGAGCCAAGCCATAAACCCGTCCGTGGCCGCCCTACGCTCGGAAGTGATGCGATAGTCGTGTCCCTTGAGGAGTCGGTTGACCAGAATGGGCAACTCGTCGATGGCCAGAACCACCGGGCGCTCGTTGGATGCAAGGGCCTCAAACACTTGGTCGCCAGTGCGCTGCCAGTTGCCGGCGTCCAGCCCAGCGCGCAGCTGACCCGCAGCTCGGAAACTCCCAGCTCTTCGACATTTTCGCGAAGGTCTCTGAGAGTGCTGGTCAGCCAGGATGTCATCCTACTGCGTACGCTCCTGACCGAGCGAGCCTGCGCCGCCATCTCGGTGATGGCATCTGGTGCGTCCATGGCGCCCTCCAAGTCGACGAACACCGTGGAGGTCTCTCCTTCCTCATCCAGTCGGCGCAGCAACTCCCGCACCAGGCTTGTTTTCCCCATGCGCCGCTGTGCGGTCAACAACGTGTGCGTACCGCTCGCCACCCGCCCCCTGAGCAAACGAAGTTCCGTTTCCCTGTCGAAGAACCGGTCTCCGTCAACCCAGTTGCTACTCATCGTCAGTGTTCTCATTGTGTCCCGAACCCAATCGTGGCTTTCGCAGGTAAGCATAATATCATGCCAACGATATTGTTGGCAACAAACCTGTTGACATACTTGGGCAATCGGCCACCGTTCCGGAATGTGTGATTACCCACTGATGGGCTGCAACTTTCTGACGGTCAAGGGCTATCAGTGCCCAACAGTAGGTTGAGTCACCAGTATGTGTACTGCCCCCAGCCCGGCACCCTGACGGTCTTCTGGCTGAACCGACACTACCAACTACGCTCAGCTCTTTCGTCGTCTCGGATCTTGGCGGCCCTTTCATACTCTGACACTAAATGCGAGGCTCGACGCGCAATATCCCCAACGGGGTTATCGTTATCGAACAGCGCCTCAAAGTCGTTCCGCAGCCGCCCCCACATCTCGGATTCGGACCCTCTCCACATTCTTGGGTATGCTACCGTGGCCTCCGCAATTTGCTCGACCGAGAAACCGGCATCCCAAGCAATTTTGGCCTTCACTAACCAAGACCAATCCGGATCTCCCGAGAGCGGCAACAGGTGGTAGGCCTTGTGTTCCCCGGAGCTCAGGAGCTCGCGGTACATGTCTGGGTCTCCCTCGGTGAGTAGTTCAGCGACGTGACGATAAGAGGGAGGTCCTCCGGTGGGAATGGCTTCCAGTACCTGGAGCTTCTGCTGAAAGCTCATGGCCTCGATGGCCTTACGCAACGTCTCTCCTCGCCACAGTCTGATACTTGATGGTGAATCTTGGTGGAGCATCGCGACTACCCAGTCTTTGGCCAGATCGCCATCGCTGGAAAGTATTTCGCCGAGATCCCTGTAGTGGTCCGGGTGTTCTACCGGTTGGAGTATCGCTGCTCTCCAAGAATTTCCGTGCTGCTCTGCCACTGTGCCCCTTGGGTCGGCGCACCAGTGGCCGAGGGCTGCCGAGAAAGAGACCATGTCGTCTGTATGGCAAAGAAGAGCCTCCAGAGTCTGGTGAGCGACCCGTCCCCTCGCACACCACTCTCGAACGACCCCTGACATCTCCGGGACTTTCGAGATCGCTGCATCCAGCAACCCATCGAGCGGGGCCGTATTTCTGACAACGAGGCCGGCGGCGAATTCCTTATAAAGATCGTCGTCGAGGCATCTACACAGATACGAGGCCCATCCTGGGGAATTTAGGTTGGCAGCTCTCTCGAGAAAAGGTGCGACAGCGTCCGCAGAGATTCGGTGCTCCATCAGGGTATCGACTATCGGCAGGGGATCGAAGACATTCGCGGCCAGCCGACTGCATGCTGACTCCACTAGGCTGTTGGGACCTCGAAAGCCAGCACAGCGGGCCTCGTTCTCTATTCTAGAGAGAGAGCCGGCCAAAACCTCGATGGACTTCCCTTTCATGGCAGTTGTCAGTTTTACAGCGAGGCGACTGTGCTCGTCCACCGAAAATGACTGGCGCTCCGGATAGGCGAGTTCGAATTCCAAATCCAAGTTAAGCGGAGCACTTAGGCCACTTCTCCGCATTTCCATCCGAAGCCTATGCTGAACTCCTGCATGCTCGCGGGTAGCTTCCGCGAGGTCCAGGAGCATTCTGTCCGCAAGGCTTTGCATAAAGTTCTGTGTCTCTTCGGACAGATCGATTGCCGGGTCTCCGTGGCGCCAGTTGGCAATTAACGCGAACAAGTCGTTCCAAGGGACTTCGCTGGCTTTTTCTACCACTTCGAGGAGATCAGGCCAGAGCCTCGCTAGCCGATCGAGCATTGGTAGCGGGTATACCCCGTAGGTCACGTTTAAGCTCGTTCCAGACCCTGGATCTGGAGAGGCAAAGTCAACATATGGGGTGAGCGCCAGGCACATCACTCGGACGGCCGTCTCGTCCAACCTGGTCTGCTGCCACCAGGATTTGGTTGTTTGTACTAAACTCTGTCTCCTCTCGCCCACCTCCGCGATTTCAATATCGGGACTCAGCTGGATTCCCCACTGAAGGATTTCTCTCATCGCCGGATCAAACTGAATACCCCACGGATCAGACCTGCTCCCGACTCGGCTCAAAAGCTTGGGAACAGCATCCTGCGGCATATACAAGAGCGCAGCCTGCGCGTACTCAAGTATCAGTTCCGGATGACGCTCAAGCACCTGTTGAGCCTCAATCGGGCCGATGGCGGCATAGGCCGACCACAGACGTGAGGACTGGGCACCTTCCAGATGATCGACTAGCCCGGGCACATCGGCACCTCGGGACTTGGCGCCAATCAGCGTCAGGAGCACATCATGCTGATTTTCGGCGAGGGCGAGCATCGGCTGATAAGGCAGAGATCCCGCGCCGTCAAAAAACACGTCCCGCACGATGACCCAGCGCATTTGTGGGGGCTCAACCGAAACTAATGCCGGGCCGGAGTGGGTGGTCAAGTTTGGCCTTTCCCGTACAATGCCACCCGCTGCTAACCCTGCCAGCACACTCCGGACGTTGGTTAAAGACTCTCTGAGGAAGTCCGCAACGCTGGACGGATCGACGCCGGAGTCGCCTGCCAGCGCAAAGGGGGCCAGCAGGGTTTTGGATTCTTTGTTGATGACCCGGTTCACGCTCAACATAACCTGGTCGAGCATTGCCTCACCGCTGGCTACCCTTCTGACGTCTCCAATTAGGCAGAGATGGGCCAGGGTGGCTCCGAGGCCGGGCCATCCGGACGCCTGTTGCCTTATGAGGGAAAGGAGCTCATCTGGGCCTTCTAGACCGACACCCTTGATCACTTCGATCATTGTATCGCCGTCTATGCGCTTCAGCTCGTGGATGTCCTCTTCGGCCAATTGAAGCGCGGCGCGGACTTTTCCTCCTTCCCCGGGCCAACTGGTAGCGATGATCCGAATGTATTCGGCTCCCACATCGCGCCGTATCTGTACGAGGTCGTCTAATAGTTCGAGTTTGATGTGAGCATCGTCCACAATCACCGCGCTCGGCTGCAGCTGACGGATGTCATTTGCAATCTGCTCCCGGTCTTCGTCAACCAAAAACAGCGCGTGCCCTTGGAGCGCAAGGGACCTCAACAGGAACGTTTTCCCCGAGCCTGGAGAGCCGACCAGCAGACAGTCTCGGGTCTGGCCCATCACCCACTGCAGATCAGCCTCGCGCCCTAGAACGAAGTCACCAAGCAGAGGCCGCCGTGTCTTCGGATATATGCTGAGCGCCCGGGGACGACCTGTTAAGTGCAAAAGCTCCTTGCACCAGTCAGTGTTGTGGTAGAGCCGGTTGGCAAACCAGTGCAGATCGTAAGTCTGTACGAGGCGGAATCCAAGCTCGTTGGCTACATCGAATAGCTTTCGCCGCATATTAGGTGTGATGCGTCTTGAGGTAACAAAGATCGCTTTACGAGTATCCCATCTCCCTTGCCGAACCCTCCTGAGGCTAAGGGTAAGATTCCTGACTAGCTGTTCCCCGGTCGTGGCCACAATAGGGAAGGGATCGGCATCGCCATCAGCGACAGCCCCGTCGAACCCCTCGTCTTTACCGCCACGGACAGGTACTGCTGGCCATCCATCTTGCCTGACCAGTTCGACCGCGCAGGCCTCGAACACTTCCGGGTCCAAACGTGTCTGAAGCCCCTCCAGTATCGCCCTGTGATGCGGGTCCCTAGTCATGCTCTTTGTGGGGCTGATAGCTGAACCTGAGGCCTCAGTTAAAGCAATTTCATTGATCCGTTCGGCCACTAACGGCGTTATCCGCAACTCATTCCTTTCCCAGCGGGCGACCGTATTAGTGCTTACGTCAAGCGCCAGCGCCAGTGTCGCTTGAGTTTTCCCCAACCGCTGCCGCAAGAGCCTAAGTTCACTACCATCCATCCTGCTGGTCTCCTGCAATACTAATATACGTAGCGTATATAACTCTGTCAATACTTTAGATAAGGTATCCGGCATTGTCAAGAAAAGGCGCATTCTCGGCATGGCTGCTCGGTTGCTGGAGAGAAGCTCGCAAATACGGCTTGGGATGAACTGATTTAGCCGCCCGCTCAGCCGGGGGCCTGCGCCATGTGGTGCCGCTCGCGCGAAAAGACCTCGCTTCCGACGCGACCAGCTGGCGCCGGAGGTGATGTTTAGCCAATCACTAGGCGTGGGTGTCCCGCGTCAAGTATTCTTGCCGATCCTTGTTGCCTCACCGGCGGAGGCAGCTCCGCCGGCCGACTGTAGCTATGGGATTGCCTATAGCTCTGCTCTACGTGAGGCGAGCCGCCCCGGGGCCGGTCCGGGACAGGCGGCCAGCGCTGCCCGCGATGCGGGCCACGGCCATCGACGGGTCCAGGCCGGCATCCCCGTCAGGAAACTCCGGCATTTCCTCGTCCTCCTCGTGGAAGACGATGCCGAAGACGGAGATCTTCCAGTGGTCGTCCAGCAGGTGCTTGGCGTGGACCCAGACCATGCTCTCTCCGTCCATGAGCACCTTCCGCTAGATGTCCTGAAGAGTCTCCTCCTCATCGGTGCTGCCGGCCAGCCATCCGATGATCTCAGGCTCCAGCGTCGGTGTGTGGCGCCACCCGGGTGGAGTGAAAAGGCGGTGTTCCTTGCCAGGGAAGAAGGGGCGGAGGACGTCGCCGACGTCCTTGGTGAGATCCTCCTTCTCTTCGATGTGGCGCACCATCTCCGCGAGGATCTCGTTGATGCGCTCGACGCTGCCCTCCGTGGTGGTGGTGATTCTGGTCATCATTATCATCTCCTTATCCCTTCGACGATGTTGCCGATATGGTTGTCATTTCACCCGTACTCCGCCGCTATCCTTGGGTTCCCTTGTCTCGGGAAAGGGCGTGCTGGACGGGTCTCGTTGCGCAAAAACGGGCCGGAACTGGCTTGACCAGTCCGGCCCGCGATAGCAGTCCACAGTCCTAACGGCGGCACAGCAGGGATGTTCTACGGATACCAGGCTACATGGCTCTTTACCTCCTGTGATGAGAATTACGGCCTTTCAGGCCCGTTGGTTTCCTGAGAGGGGGCCGCCGGCAGACCCTGGGACCCAGGCGGCACCGGCTCAATCTTGGCGAAGATCGACTAGCAAGAAAGTCCTGAGATCTTGAGTCATTCCAACTACCTCTCGGGGTTCCTACGGGCTTCAATGGCGGTTGGTAGAAGCGGTTGAATAAGGCAATCCGCCACACTTATCTTGGTGGAAGCAGATTAGCAGCCAGTCCGAGTGTCGGCGATGTTGTGATGATCCCAAAGCGCTCCGCTGGGCTGGTGCTGCATATAGCGGTCTCATCGTAGTCCGGCTCGCTAGTGAGCACCAGGTCATCTCGGCTTTTTCAACACGTCCCTCTCCGAAAATTGCCACCCATCGACAGATCGCGTGGTCGTTCTATGCCGTTCTATATAGTGACGGGACGTGGGCATAGAGGTGAGGCACTGTGCCGGAGTGGGACGTCTTGCCCGACATCACCGAAGGACCGTAGGAGATGGGTCAATCCCAAGTGGACGGCAAGGGCTGCCAAGAATCAGGTGGGTCAAATCAAGATGGGCGTTAGTGAGTTATTTTCAGTGGGCGTTGACAGTTGCCGGGCCCCGTGAATTCGGGGTGAGTTCAGCTAGTCTTGGCCTGTTTGGCCTCAGCCCGCTTCTTGTCCCTGTATTTCTTCCCGTTCCTCCTTGTCAATTCGGCATGAGCTTCACACATCGTCCTCCCAGGGGCCGCCGGCTTGGTACAGTTCCAGCAGATACCCAGGGCCTTAAGTTCCTTGCGTCTCTGGGCGCGTTTACGCCGATTGTCCGCCTTTCGTTCTTCAGGGCTACGTGTGTCCCTTGCGGTCTGTTGGGACGGCCCTTTTCTCAACAGGTCTTGGCGCCTTCTCCTCTCATTTTCGCGGTCAGTGCAGGGTTGGCAACGGGTCTTGCCCTCCGCTGCTGGCTGCCTGCAACACTGTGTGCACAGACCATGTTCTCTGGCCTGCCTCCGCCTTTCTTCGGTGGCGAAATTTTTTCTTTGCTTCCGGACCTCTGGGTCTTTTGTGGGTGGGTTTCTCTTCTTTGTTAGCGGCCACTCGCCAAGCCTTGGCTTGAGGACAATCGTGTAACGATAGTTATCGGTCGATAGTCGTCAGCTTCCGCATTGCGTTGCAGGAACGCAGCGGCAACCGCGCCACGGCGACACACACCGCGTTGCAGTACAACATCACCGGCGTTTAGACGCGGGTATATCCAAATCCTCCTCCCCCTCAGGGGGAGGGTTGGGGTGAGGGTGAAAGTGCTGGCGTCGACAACTTGGCGGGACACAGGAGACGCCCTCACCCTAACCCTCTCCCAGTGGGAGAGGGAACTATCTTCTAAGGAGGCGCAAAGTGATTCAACCGAAAGATGGGCGGGAGGGGCGCTTCTCGCGGCCCTGGGCCGTGGTGGCGGGCCTAGGCATCGTGGCGGTATCGGGAATCGAGACGTATGCGCTGTCCCAGGGCATCGACGGCACGGCGCTCACGGTGTCGCTGGCCGCCATCGCCGGGCTGGGCGGCGCCGGGCTGGGGCGGCTGATTCGATGACCGCCCGCCGCAACCGCCGGGTTCAGCCCCGGCCCCGCGTCTACGAGCCACTGCTGCGAGCCTACGATTCCAATACCTCCAATGTCCGCGAAACGCTGGTAACGCCCGGAAAGGGCAAGCGGCTGCGGATTCTGCGTGTCCGGGTGCTCCAGGAAGTGGCCGATGGGAGGCGGCTCTACGAAGTCTACTTCGGTACGGGAGACACCATAGCCGCCGAACCATCCAAGGCCGTAGACACCCTGGACATACCCGAACTGGGCGAGGAGTCCACCCGTGTCTTCCCCCGCGACGAAGGGCCTCGCGGCCAGCGCGACGAACCTCTCAGCGGCCGCTGGAGCGGGGAAGCCCCCTCCACTGTCCACAAGATAATGGTGGAGTACACCGAGGAAAGCTGACAGAAATCCCCTCCCCTGCTTCATGCCCCTCTCCCCTGAGGGAGAGGGTTGGGGTGAGGGTGAGAGGTGGGAAGAGACGATCTCTCTACACCACACCCTCTCATCATAAGGAGTATCCATGATCACGCGCGCATCCCACAGAGCGCCACTGCGCCGCCGGCCCTTCGTGCTGAAGACCGCCGACGTAACGCCCAGCAACCGCCGGGGCCGCCATACCATCCTGGCCCCGGCCAAGGGCTACCGGATACGCCTGGCGCGGGTGAAGGTGATTCAGCCGGAGTCCGACGGACGACACCTGTGCGAAATTTATTTCGGAACGGCGGGCAGCCTGATTACCGAGCCGTCGCGGGCTGTCGACATCCTGGCGGTGCCGGACAAGGGCACGGCCTCCACCCGCGCCTACCCCCGCGACCAGGGACCGCGAGGGAAACGCGGCGAGCCCCTGAGCCTCCGCTGGCGGGGCCGGCGCCCTAACACTGACCACAAGGTCATCATCGAGTATACCGAGGAAAGTTAGGCCGGTTTGCGCTACCGGAAGGATTCGGTGCTCCAACCCTTTCATCCTCACCCTGACCCTCTCCCTATGAGGGAGAGGGGACTTTTGTTAAGGAGGAACTATGGCCCGCGAAGCGTATCGTTCCCTTTACGGTGACCTTACCAAGCTCAAAGACGACAGCGTGCTCAAGGACCCGGCGGCCGGGCCGGATGATGACGATGAGCTGTTCGAACTGCTGCTGGCGGTGTCGGACTGGGTGGACGGGTACTGCAACCGGCATTTCTATCCCCGAGCGGAAACGCTGCTGTTCGACGGAACGGGCAAAGACCGTCTGCTGGTGCCGGACCTGATTGCGGCGGCCAAGCTGGCGGAGGGCGATTCCTTGGGGCGTGAATTCCTGAAGGTGTGGGACGCTGAGGATTACCGTCTGCTGCCCCGCAACGCCAACCCGCTGCTCCCGTGGGGGCGGCCCTACACTGCCATCCTGAGCTTGTCCGGCTCTGCCCTGGGCCTGTCGAAGGGCCTGGCGCAGAGGGAACGGGGAGACGGGTTTGCGCTGGGCGAAGGCAACTTCCGGGTTGCCGGATTATGGGGCTATCGCCTGTTCGCCGAACCCTCTGGCGCGACGCTGGCCGGACCTGTCACGGCTGACGCTGCCACGATAACCGTCAGCGACGGCTCGCAACTCCGCGCCGGGCAGACCGTCCTGCTGGGCGATACGGGCGCGACGGCGGCGGAGCAGGCGCTGATAACTGCTATTGGCGGCAACGAGCTGAGCGTGTCGCGAGGGCTGAACGGCACCGCCGCCGTGGCCCACGTATACGGCGCCGGGGTGGGAATCCTGCGCTGGCCCGCCTCGGTGGAGCGGGCGGCGCTGATACAGGCGGCCCGCATCTGGACGCGGGCCGCCGACTTCGAGCCGTTCTACGTTGACGCCGATGTTGATACGGATGTGCGGCTGCTGCTGGAGCCTTACCGGAAGCCGTCTGGCGTCTAGGGAATAGTTCCCGGGGGCTCCCGTTCATAACCGCCTCATCCCTCTGCCCCGGCGTTCCCTCGGAAATGGGAATCCGGGGCGCTTTTGCGAAAGTCAGCCTATATCTGTCAAAGACGTGCGGATTCCTTCTTGTCCTGGCCTGCCGGTGTCTTGATACTCGGCGGGAAACTGGTATATTGGTAGAAAATTCCTTCCTTGAAGAAGGTTGACTAACGGGTATCTAAGCCCTAGTATTCTGCGATTTGGTGGGGCAGGCGCAACGGCGCGTCCCGCCGATATTTCGTGCTGTCGCGCAGGGCTGCCAAGCTGACTGGGTTGCGTCAGAGTGCAAGCCGGGACGACGTGGAGGAGAAAGGAGACAATGGCGATATACCGACTCTTGAACCTGCGATTACTGCTCCCGCTGGCGGTGATGGCCCTCGTGGTCGTCGGCGTTGCCTGCGGCTCGGCTGAAGAGCCAACGGCGACCACCGCGCCCGCGGCCACCGAGCCCCCGGCTCCCACAGCCACCAGCGCCCCGGCGCCCACTGCCGTTCCCGACGCCACCACCAGGCCCACCAATACCCCGGCGCCGACGGCGACGCAGGTGGTTGCGCGCCCTACCCCCACCCCCGCCGGCGGTCCTCAGTACGGCGGCACGGTGAATATGTCGGCCTATGCCGACAGCCGCGACTGGGACCCAAAGGGTTCGTCGTCTCTCTCCAGCATTCAGGCGGTGAGCCAGTTGTACAACCAGATCGTCCAGTACGACACGGTTGACACCAGCCTGATTGTCTGCGACCTGTGCGAGAGCTGGGAATCGACCAACGGCGGACAGACCATCACCTTCAAGATCCGCGACGATGTCTCATGGCTGGATGGGGAGACCCTCGACGCGGAAGACGTCCACAACTCCATGTTGCGCTATGGCGATCTGGACTCCAAGATGGGCCGCTCCGGTCTCTGGCGCCAGTACACCCTGGAGGCCAAGGACGGCGGCGTTAACCTGATAGACAACAATACCGTCGAATTCAACCTCAAGTTCGCCTCCGGCGCCTTCATCAAGTTCCTGGCGGTGGACTATGTAAAGGTGCTGCCCAAGCATCTGCTGGACCAGGGCCTCGACCTCAACCTGGCCGAAACCGTCATCGAGCACAGCTCCGGCTCCGGCCCCTTCGTGCTGGATGAGTACCAGCGGGGCAGCTTCTACAAGGTGTCCAAGAACCCCAACTACTTCAAAGAGGGCCGTCCCTATTTCGATGGCATTGACCACACCATTATCGTTGACCCCAGCGTGCTGCTCGCCCAGCTCAAGGGCGGCCAGATCGACATGTCCAACGGCGGCTTCACCAATATGACCCCGACCCAGGTGTTCGAGCTGGAACGGGACACCGACGGGCAGTACCGGGGCGTGGCGGTCCAGCCCACGGCAGACTGGGGCCTGATGCTCAACGTCAAGAAAGAGCCCTTCAACGATGCCCGCGTGCGCCAGGCCATCGCGCTGGCCATTGACTACCAACAGTGGAATGACCTGGTCTTCGACAACACCTCCGGCGTGGGATGCCCGCTGATGGGCCTGGCCCACAGCTTCGAGGAGTGCGAGACCTGGCCCGGCCTGCGGCCCAAGGACACCCCCGAAGGGCAGCAGGACCTGGAGGACGCCAAAGCTCTGATGGCCGAGGCGGGCTATGCCGACGGCTTCGAGACCCGCATGGACGTGCGGCAGGTTGGCACTTACCCGGAGCAGTGCTCGGTGCTCAAGGACCAGCTTGAGAATGCGCTGAACATACAGGTCACCGATTTCCAGACCTACCCCAGCGCCGCCGGTTACGACCTGTTCGCCACCTCCCGCCCAGCCGACCAGGTGGGCGACTGGGAGCTTGCTTGCCAGGGCGAGGGCCAGGTGGTGCTGGACGTGGACGGCATCATGGGCGGTGTTTACCTGAAGGGCGCCACCCGCAACTACACCGACTGGGAGAACGACTGGGTCAACCAGAAGTTCGAGGAACAGAAGGTGGAGTTGGATCCCGAGAAGCGCCGGGAGATCAACAAGGAAATGGAAGCCTTCCTGTTCACCCAGGAAGACAACCACTGGATTACCCTGGGCTGGGGCGTCCTGCAATGGGTGATCGGCGAGCAGATCAAGAACTTCCACGCCCCGCAGACGGTGCAGACCCACTTCAAGCACGAAGACATCTGGCTGGAGCGCTAAGCGCCTAATACAACCGGAAAAATCCCCTCCCCTTCGAGGGGGAGGGCTGGGGTGGGGGTGAAACCCTCGGCTGACAGAACCAACGACTCACCCCCCCACCCTGAACTAAGGAAAGAGCCTGCCCCATGAAATCCGTGAGGGCGTCCCGTACTGAAAACCTTTGTAGTTGCGAAAATTTCACCCCCACCCTAACCCTCCCTCTCAAGTGGGGAGGGAATAATCGTAAGGGCTTGGGTAGATGAGACAGTACATAATCAAGCGCGTGGGGCTCTTCATCCCGACGATAATTCTCATCACCATCATCGTGTTTGTGGTGATGCGCCTTATCCCGGGGGACGTGTGCCTGGCTATCCTCAGCGACGGCGAGGCCACCTTTACGCAGGAAGAGCTCATAGACTGCCGCATTGAACTCGACCTGAACAAGCCGCTGGTGAACCAGTATTTCGACTGGATCGGCGGCGTGTTGCAGGGAGATTTCGGGAATTCCTACTGGTTCAAGGCCCCGGTGATGGAGGAACTGGCCGACCGGATTCCGGTGACGGTCGAGTTGACCATCATGGCTATGCTCATCTCAGTCGTTGTGGCCGTGCCGCTGGGGATAATCTCCGCGCTGCGCCCGGAAAGCCCGCTGGACTATGTGGCGCGGGTTTTCACCATGACCGGCATCGCCATGCCGACCTTCCTCATCGCCATCCTGCTGCTGCTGTTGCTGGTGCATGTGGGAGGGTTGGCCCCCTTGAACTACTCGCACTTGTGGGATGACCCGCTGGTCAACCTGCACCAGATGATATGGCCCGCCCTGGCCCTGGGCTTCTACGAAATGGGCTTCGTGGCGCGCGTTACCCGCTCCGCGATGATGGAAATCATCCGCGAAGACTATATGCGCACCGCCCGCTCCAAGGGCCTGAGCGAAAACTCGGTGGTGTACGGCCACGGCCTGAAAAACGCCCTGCTGCCGGTGCTCACCACCTCCGGCTGGATTTTCGCCCGCCTGTTCGGCGGGACGGTGATTATCGAGACCATTTTCCTGGTTCCCGGCATGGGCCGGATTCTCATCGAGTCCATCTTCCAACGGGACTACACGATGATCCAGGCGGTGATTGTGATAGCCGCCGCGTTCATCGTGACCATCAATCTCGTGGTGGACCTGCTGTACGGCTGGCTGGACCCCCGCATCAGATACGCCTAGCACGAGGGATACGCCCCCACCCTACCCCGGAGGGAGAGAGAACAATATATCTCTCTCCCTGGAGAAGAGGCTCTTCGACAAGCTCAGGAGGGGTAAGGGGAAAATCTTGCAGATAAAACCCTAAAGGCAGGAATAGATATGGCCGTGTTTCGCACGGATGAGGTCCAGGATGCCGATTTGGAAGTCGCATCCCTGGAGCAGATTACCCCCGCATCCAGTGGTCTGCTCGCCTTTTTCACCGCCACGGTTGCGGTTTTTGCCGTCAGCTACATCATCAGCCATTTCGGCACGGTATCGTGGCTGGACACGGTGATTCGCTTCATAGCGATGATCAGCTTGCCAGTGATGCTGGTTCTCGCTGCTGGCCTGAAGCCGGTTCGTTCCACCATCCTCAGATTCTGGCGGCGCAAGCCCCTGGCCGCCATCGGCATGATAGTCATCGTTCTGGCGGTGGCTACGGATGTCTACGCCGATTACGTTGCGCCCCATGACCCCGAGGGTGTGGGAATCGCCAAGTGCGAACACGGCGACGCCACGACGAGGAAGTTCTGCGGGCCAGGGACGGAAGGCGCCCCCCTGGGCACGGACAACATCGGCCGCGACGTGCTCAGCCGCCTGATTCACGGCGCGCGCATATCCATGTACGTGGGGCTGATGACCGTCCTCATCGGCATTACCATCGGCACGGTTATCGGAATCGGCAGCGCCTACTCGGGTGGTATCTTCGATATTATCGTGCAAAGGCTGGTGGACGCCCTGATGGGGTTCCCGCCCATCATCCTGGCCTTGGGGCTTATGGCGGCCCTGGGCGCGTCCATCAACAACGTGGTAATCGCGCTGGTGGTTATACTTGTGCCCGGCGCCACACGGGTAATCCGGTCCGAGGCCCTGCGAATCAAGGAGCTGGACTACATCCTGGCGTCGCGCTCCATCGGGGCAAATCCGGTGCGGATTATGATCCAGCACATCCTGCCCAACGTAATCGCAACGTATATTGTGCTGATGACCATCACCCTGGGGTTCGCTATCGTGGTGGAAGCATCGCTGAGCTTTCTGGGCGTGGGCGTGCCGGAGGGCGTGCCGACCTGGGGCAGTATGCTGGAGATAGGCCGCGCCCACATTGACGAGCAGGGCTGGCTGGTGGTCTTCCCCGGCATCGCCATCGCCGCCGTGGTGTTCGCCGTAAACTTCCTCGGTGACGGCCTGCGCGATGTGCTGGACCCAAGGTTGCGGGGACGGTGACATTTATCACCGATCAAAATATTGCAGGGGCGCGAGTGAATTGCGCCCCTGTTATGTTACTTCGCCGACGAATACCTGTTAAGACGTTGGCGTTATCTGGCAAAAGTTGTCGTTTATTGGTTATACTCTCTGGCGAGCGGCCCGGAGCCGGACTCCGGGCCAGAATTTTGTAACACGGAGGGGAAGGAAACAGCTTTGAATATTAAAGTATTTGTCCCGTTGGCAATACTGTCAGCCATGCTGTTGCTGCTGGTGGCCGCCTGCGGCAGCGAGGTTGAAGTTACCCGCGAGGTTCCGGTGACCCAGATTGTAACCGAGACTCGGGATGTGGAAGTCACCCGCGAAGTGGAAAGGGAAGTGGAAGTCACCCGCGAAGTGATAGTGAACGTGGGCGAGGGCGAAGTCTTGGAGGTGGAAGTCACCCGGGAAGTTGAAGTTCCGGTCACCCGGGTAGTCGACCGCGAGGTGGAAGTCACCAGGGTTGTCGAGGGCATGATGGAGCGGGAAAACCGCCTGCAAACCGTCCGCGACCGCGGCAACCTCATCTGCGCCAGCCGCAACGACGTTCCCGGCTACGGCTTCCTCGACGCCAGCGGCAACAACATCGGCTTCGACATCGACCTCTGCCGCGCCGTCGCCACCGCCGTTCTCGGCGACCCCAGCGCCATCGAGATTCGCCTGATTACCGCTGCCGAGCGCGGGCCGACCATCCAGTCGGGCGAGGTTGACCTGCTGGTGCGCACGGTCACCTGGACCACCTCCCGCGACGCCGGCTGGGGCAACTACGTCCAGACCATGTTCTACGACGGACAAGGCTTCATGGTTCCCAATGACCTGGGCGTCAGCAGCGCCTATGAACTGGCCGGCGCGACCGTCTGCGTGACGCAAGGCACCACCACGGAGTTGAACCTGCAAGACTTCTCCAACCAGAACAACCTGAACCTCGATGTGCTTACCTTCGAGGACACCGACGCCGTGATAGCAGCTTACGATTCCGGCCAGTGCGACTCTTTCACCAACGACAACTCGCAGTTGGCCGCTCTGCGGACTGCTCTGTCGAACCCGGCGGCCCATACCATTCTGCCGAACACCATCTCTGAGGAGCCGCTGGGCCCGGTGGTTCCCCACGGCGACGACCAGTGGTTCGACATCGTGAAGACCGTGATGGGCATCCTCATCTACGGCGAAGCCTTCAACGTGACTTCCGCCAGCGTTCCCAGCGCCGCCACCGGCGACACCAAGGTGGACCGGCTGCTGGGCTTCGAGGGCTCCTACGGGCAAGAGGGGTTGGGCCTGAGCGATACCGTGGCGCAGGACGTGCTCAAGGCCGTGGGCAACTACGGCGAGATTTACGAGCGCAACCTCGGCCCGCTGGGACTGGGCCGCGAGGGCGGGCGCAACGCCCTCTGGGCCGATGCCCCCTGCACGAACTGCCCCAAGGGCGGGCAGATTTACGCCGCGCCGCTGCGGTAAACGCGGGCAATCCGCGACTCACGCATCACCATCAGGGGCGGGTTTGGAACCCGCCCCTACGTTGTTCCCGCCCATTCTGCCAATTATTCCCTCCTCCAGCAGGGGAACAGGACGATTGCAAAGCAACTGTCTTTGATGTCAATGGCTGGTTGCGTTGGGGTTCCAGCGGTGGCCGCTTTTCACCATGCTGTTGAGGATGGTCAGCAGTTTGCGCATGGAGGCGGTGAGAGCTAGTTTCTTGGTCTTGCCCGCCGCCAGCAGTCGCTGGTAGAAGCTGCGGATCACCGGATTGTACTGGCTGGCCACCAGTGCTCCCATGTAGAGAACGGTCCGCACTCTGCCGCGGCCTCCGGAGACGGCCCTCCTGCCCCGCATGGTCCCGCTGTCCCGGTTCATGGGGGCCACTCCCACCAAGGCCGCTATCTGCCTGCGCCCCAGCGTGCCCAGCTCCGGCAGATCAGCCAGCAGCGACACCGAGAGTTGCGGCCCCACTCCGGGAACGGAGCGCAGCAGGTCGTCCTGCTCCCGCCACACAGGGCTGCGGCGCAGCATATCCCGAAGCTCCCGGTCCAGGTCTTTCAGTTCCTGCTCCAGCCACTCTATATGGGCTTGGATACGGGGGCGGACGGCCTGGCCCGCCCGGCCCAGCCGGTTCTTCTCCGCCACCAGCATTTCCACCATCTGAGTGCGTCTGGCGTTCAGAGAGCGGAGTTCCTGGGTCTCGGAGTCCGGCAGGGGGCGAATGGCAGGACGGACCGCCTCGGCGAAGTGGGCAATGACCTGGGCGTCCAGCACATCGGTCTTGGCCAAGCGGCCAGTGGCCTTGGCGAAATCGCGAACTTGGCGGGGGTTGACCACCACCGCCGGCAGGGAGGCCGCTGCCAGGGCACCGGCCAAGGGCAGTTCCAAGCCGCCGGTGGACTCAAGAACCACTGCCGACGGTTCCAAGGACTGCAACTCCGATACTAGGCTGCCTATGCCAGCCGCATCGTAGGCCACGGTCCTGACCGTGCCCGAGGGCCTGAGCGCCAGATCCAGCCGGTCCTTGGCCACATCAATGCCAGCATAGATGGATTCCTGTGTCATACTGCCTCCGTGTCAAGGTTTGGCCCGTACTTGCAAGATGCGGGCTCCGCGGCCCAGGCAACTGTTCGGGCTCTGCGGGGAAAAGCGCGGCGACCAAGCTTTGCAGCGGCCTAGCAAGACCAAGTCCGTACCGGTCTGCCGCGCTCACATTCGCTCCCCAAAGGTCATGCCCCGTCCAAGGATTAAGATACAAGTCCATGAGAATCCGTTGGTGGTGAGCCTGTCGAACCATCCAGCGGATTCTCCAAAGCCGTCCTTCGACAAGCTCAGGACTAACGGCGCGGGTCCCCCAAGATTTTGCAATCGTCCCCGCTGTGGGAGGGTCAGGGTGGGAGAGAAATTTCCGGGACAAGCTATGAAGCTATGCTTAAGGGCCTGAAATTTCCAGTGCGGGTGTACGGCTGCGGCCAGGATTTCACCCCCACCCCAACCCTCCCCCAGCGGGGGAGGGAACAATATGATGTCTCAAGCAGTTAACAGACAGTCTTTGTGTGTGCTAAATTACCGTCGGCAAACGGGGTTGGCGCAAGCCGGTTCAACGGAAGGACTATGGCTGAAGCACAGGCCGAGGAAACTGCGGGAATAAGGCGGCTCCTCACCTACCAGGGCGTCGAGGTGTGGCGGCACACCAAGGTCATTCAATGGGCCTTGCAGATTGTGTCGGGCATATTGGTTGTAGCCTTGGTGGCGTGGTTCTTCACCAACATCGCCAACGCGGTGCAGGACCGGGAAATCCCCCACGGCTTTGGCTTCCTGGACCGCGCCTACCAGACACCCATCGGCCATCACTTTCTCCCCTACGAATCTTCGGACTCCTACGGCTATGCGGTGGCAGTAGCCACGGTCAACACTGTTGTCGTGTCCATCGTGGGCGTGATACTGGCTACGGGGTTGGGCATCTTCATCGGAGTCGCGCGGCTGTCCAGCAACTGGCTGGTGGCCAAGCTGGCCACAGTCTACATCGAGTTCTTCCGCAACGTGCCGCTGCTGGTGCAATTGTTCTTCTGGTTCTACATCATCCTGGCCCTGCCTCCAGTGCGGGAAGGCTATGTCATAGGGCAGGGGCTATACATAAATAATGGCGGGTTTTCCATGCCATTCCCGCAGGCCGCCGGGCTGGGGCCTTCGCTGGTGTGGGCGCTGCTGGGAGCGGCGTCGATTTTCGCTGGTTGGACGGTGTACCGTTTCCTGCTGGCTCGCGAGGTCAGGACGGGTCAGGTGTCCTATCCTCTTCTAGGTGGCGTGGTTACGGTTGTTTTGCTGGGAGCGATCACATGGATTGTTGTCAGCCTGGCTGCTGGTGATTCGCCGTACTATATTTCCTCGCCGGAGCCGCAGGGACGGTTCGGGCGCATCTCTGGCGGGTTCACGGCCCCGGCCGGGCTGGTGGGGCTGCTGGTGGGGCTGGTGACCTACACCGCCTCCTTTATAGCCGAAATCGTGAGAGCAGGCATACAGTCCGTCAGCCGGGGACAGATAGAGGCCTCTCGCGCTCTGGGGCTGTCGGCCATGGAGACGCTGCGCCAGGTCACCTTTCCCCAGGCTCTGCGGGTTATCATTCCGCCGCTCATCAGCCAGTTCCTGAACCTGACCAAGAACAGCAGCCTGGCCGGGGCCATCGGCTATGCTGACCTGACCGCTGTGGGCAAGACGATGACGCAGCTAGCCCCAGCGGTATCCATCTATATGCTGCTGATGGCGGCGTACCTGGCGATGAGCCTGACTTACTCGCTCATCGGCAATCTCTATAACCGCCATATCCGGTTCACCGGAGGTTAGCGGTGGCTGTTACGGCTCACCCCCACCCTAACCCTCCCCCTGAGGGGGAGGGAGCCAGGGTTTTGCTACCGCCCCGGACGGAAACCGGGGTCATCGGGTGGCTGCGGGCCAATCTGTTCAATTCCGGGTTCAACGCCGTTCTGACGGTCATATCCCTGGCTATCACAGTTGCGGCGTTGTGGTTCGGGCTGAAGTGGATATTCACCCAGGCCGACTGGACGCTCATCGGTGTTCTGGGGGGGCAGCTAGTCATCGGACAGTACAACACCGAGACGGCCTGCGCGGGTCAGAACTGCTTCTGGAGGCCGCAGGTCGGGCTGCTGCTGGTGACCTCGCTGCTGGGGATGGCGTGGGGAATGGCCGGCGGCGGTGTGGCGCGGCGCATCGCCATTGCCGTGGCGGTAATCCTGACATTGTTCGCCTTCCTGCCCTACGGCTTCGAGCGGATGGGAATGGACGTGCGGTTGCTGCTGGCAGCCAACATACCGACCACGCTGGCCGGATGGGCAGTAGTGCGCTATACCGGGATGACCGGGCGAGGCATCGTCATCTGCGCCGTGGCCTCCTTCCTGATTACGCTGATCCTGTTGAGGGGGCTGCCGGGCGTTCCCGGGCTTCAGCCGGTGAGCACGCTTTACTGGGGCGGCCTGACGCTGAATCTGCTGCTGGCGGTGGTGGGCATCAGCTTGAGCCTGCCCATCGGCATTGCGTTGGCGCTGGGGCGGCGCAGCAACCTGCCGGTGGTCAAGCTGCTGTGCGTGGTGTTCATTGAGGTCTTTAGGGGCGTGCCACTAATTACGCTGCTGTTCATGTCTCAAGTGCTGGTGCCATTGGCCTTCCCGGAGGACTTCAACACCAACTCGCTGTTCCGCGCTTCAGTGGTCATCACCCTGTTCAGCTCGGCGTACATGGCGGAGAACATACGAGGAGGACTCCAGGCGCTGCACCCCGGGCAGGCGGAGGCGGCGCGGGCCCTGGGGCTGCCGGCGTGGCAGACGACGCTGTTCATTTCGCTGCCCCAGGCCATCCGCAACGTGATTCCCGCCATCGTGGGGCAGTTCATCTCCCTGTTCAAGGACACCACCCTGGTGTACATCATCGGGTTGCTGGACATATTGGAATACAGCCGGGCGTTCATCCAAGGCAACACGGAGTATCTTGGCAACATTCACGAGCTGTTCATCTTTCTGGCGGTGGTCTTCTGGGTATTTTGCTATACGATGTCGTACGTCAGCCAGAAGGTGGAGGAACACTTGGGCGTGGGACGGAGGTAAAGGGAGGGCGCCCCGGCTCAGTGAAAGGCTATTGACGCGAAGAGTTCACCCTCACCCCTCCTGAGCTTGCCGAAGGGCCTCTCCCTCGAGGGAGAGGGAGCCAGTGAGACGGAGTCAGTGTGATATGGTTGAAGAGAGGCAGGAAGGGCAGGTATACGACGGGCCGATGATAGAGGCCCGAGACGTGCACAAGTGGTTCGGCAACTTCCACGTCCTGCGGGGCGTCACCACCTCAGTTGACCGGGGGCAGAAAGTGGTCATCGTCGGGCCGTCGGGGTCGGGCAAGTCCACCTTCATCCGCACCATCAACCGGCTGGAAGAGCACCAGCGGGGCGACATTATCGTTGAAGGCGTGCCGATGACGCAGGACGTGCGCAACATCGACGCCATCCGACGCGACGTGGGGATGGTGTTCCAGCAGTTCAACCTGTTCCCCCACCTGTCGGTGATGCAGAACATCACCCTAGCGCCAATCAAGGTGCGCAAGTGGAAGCGCGACGAGGCGGAGGTGGTGGCGATGGAGCTGCTGGAGCGGGTGGGCATACCGGAACAGGCGGCCAAGTATCCCGGCGAGTTGTCTGGCGGTCAGCAGCAGCGGGTGGCCATCGCGCGGGCGTTGGCCATGCGGCCCCAGATAATGCTGTTCGACGAGCCGACCTCGGCCCTGGACCCGGAAATGATCCGCGAGGTGCTGGACGTAATGCGGGACCTGGCGGAGTCGGGCATGACGATGATGATTGTCACCCACGAAATCGGCTTCGCCACTGAAGTTGCCGACCGAATCGTGATGTTCGACGAAGGCGTAATCATAGAGGACGCGCCGCCGAGCGACTTCTTCAACAACCCTCAGCAGGAACGTACCAAGACGTTTCTGAGCCAGATACTGACCTAGTGATACGCCCTTCACCCTAACCCTCTCCCAGAGGGAGAGGGAACTAAGGGTTACAGCACGGTTCCCAGCAGATCCAGGGCGGCTTGGGCTGCGCCGCGCTTGGTGGCGTCGCGGTCGCCGTCTATGTGGACCTCGACTGCGGTGTCCTCGCCGTCCTTGACCGAGAGGCCCACCCAGAAGGTGCCGATGGGCAGGCCGGAGCGCCCGGCGGCCGGGCCCGTGACGCCCGTGGTGGAGATGGCGTAGTCGGTGCCGGTCAGCTCTCGAACACCCCGGGCCATGCCGACGGCCATTTCGCGGCTGACGGTGCCGTGGTTTGGAGCAACCTCGTCGGGCACGCTCAGCACCGACTCCTTCAGCCCGCCGGTGTAGGCGATAACGCCGCCGGGGAAATAGCGGGAACTGCCCGGCACGGTGCCCAGCATATAGCCCACCAGCCCGCAGGTGCAGGCTTCTGCGACGGATACGGTCTTGCCCGCCTCGGTCAGCTTCGCGGCGATTTCTTCGACTTGCATGGGTTTACCCCTCTCGGTGTTGGGCCAATTCTTGAGCGGCCCGGATGAATTCTTCGGTGCCGTAGATCAGGTCGGGTATGTCGTCATTGTTGCAGGCCCCATAATAGCAGGCGTCTATGTGGAGGTACTGGGCTCGCTGCGCATATCCGGCGGACAAGCTGGGCAGCCCGTGCTGCTTGGCGAGAAACCGTAGCCCCGAAGAGATGTTTATGGTGGTCGCCGTATTGCCGCTGTGGGCGAGCACAGCGGCTTCCGATGCCGCTCGCGTAGCGTTCCAGGCTTTTCCGCAGGCATCCCGGACGTCACCCACGTTGAGCCGCTCAATAGCGGAGCTGTACTGCTCCCAAGCATCGTTCAGCAACGCTTGTACCGATACTCCGGTGGGGTCGGCGGGTTTTGAGGTCATAAAGTTAACCTCTGTTCGAAATCAAGGACCGGAGATGATAGGCCCCGAAACGCCATGGGCAGCAACCTACACATCCAGCATCTTGTCGGAGGTCATCAGCTCCATGATCTCAATACGGTTGCCTTCGGTGAGTTCGCGCACCTGGGCGCCGACGGCGAGGGCGTCCTGCGGGAGCTGGTGTCCGCCGCGCATGGGCGACATGAGGGCTTCGTCGGTCCATTCCAGCACCACGGTGTCGGGGTCGGTGGGGGTGGTGTAACCGTTGAAGTAGACCCTGAATTCGCTGCGCTGTCCGGCGTCGTGGTAGATCTGCGCCTGCTTCTGTACCAGGCTGGCCACGCGGCGGGCTTCGCCGGGTTTGCACTTCCAGATTCGCCTTAGCAAGTACATCTGTAATTTCTCCAAGCTAGAGTAGTTGCCGGCAACCGAGCCAGCTCGATTTGCCGTAACCGATATTAGGTGAGAGGACGCCCCCACCCTGACCCTCCCCCGAAGGGAGAGGGGGTTTGCCACAGGCTTCCTCACACATCCAGCATCTTGTCGGGGGTCATCAGTTCCATAATCTCCAGGCGGTTGCTTTCGGTAAGCTGGGCCACCTGGCCGCCGATTTCCCTGACGGCCTGGGGTAGCTGCACACCGGCGCGAAATGTTGACCTCAGCACCTCGTCGGTCCACTCCAGCACAACGACGTCCTGCTCGGCGGGGGTGGTGAAGCCGTTGAAGTAGACCCGGCAGGGACTGCGCTGTCCGGCTTCTTCGAAGGCATCGGCCTGCTTCCGAACCAAGGTGGCCACGCGGCGGGCCTCGCCCGGCTTGCATTTGAAGATTCTCCTCAGCAAGTACATTTCCTTTTCTCCAGATGCAAATTGCCGTCGGCAGTAGCCGACGACAATATCATACCTGATTTCCGCTGGCCCATGTGGGACGTTACAACTTTCGCAACAGAGACAGGAACTCGTGGTTCCCAGCGTCGCCGGTGATGGGTGATGGGACGGTGTCCAGCAGTTCCACGTCGTCGCGGGCGGACAACCACTGCTCTACGCGCATGAGTATGTCCTCCCGCAGGGCGTCACTACGGATAACGCCGCCCTTGCCCACCTCGCCCCGCCGGGCCTCGAATTGCGGCTTGACCAAGGCGATGGCGTACCCTCCGGCTTTCAGGTGGGTAAGTGGCTGAGGAAGGGCCAGAAGGAGGGAGATAAAGGACACGTCGACGACCAGCAGGTCTACCGGCTCGGGCAGGTCGAAGGGAAATCGGGCATTCAGCTTCTCGTAGCAGACGACGCGAGGGTCCTGCCGGAGGGTATAAGCAAGCTGGCCGTGGCCGACGTCCACGGCGTAGACGCGGGACGCGCCGCGCTGGAGCAGGCAGTCGGTGAAGCCGCCGGTGGAGGCGCCTACATCGAGGGCGACAAGGCCGTCGACGTCGAGGGCAAAGTGGTCAAGGGCGTGGGCCAGCTTGATCCCGCCACGGCTGACGTAGGGAAGGCGCCCCCGGACCTCGACTTCGGCGTCGATTGCCAGGGGCGTGCTGGGCTTGGCGACACGTCCCGAGGGAATGAACACCTTGCCCTCCATGATGAGGGCCTGGGCACGCTCTCGCGATTCGGCCAGGCCGCGCTCGACCAGCAGGAGGTCGGCGCGTATCCTGTTGCTTGCTTTAGCCGTGGCTTTCACCCCCTCCCTGACCCTCCCCTTCAAGGGGGAGGGGATTTTGCTTCCGATTCCGATTATCTGCCGATGAAGTTGGGACGGCGCTTTTCGAGGAAGGAGCGGTAACCTTCCTGGTAGTCTTCGGTGTCGAACTGGGTCAGGGGCAGCGCGTTTTCCTCGTCGGTGAGGTCGGCGAGGACGGGTTTGGCCTGGACCTGGCGCAGGGTGAGCTTGTTGACGGCGTGGGACAAGGGGGCGAGGGCGGCGATTTCGTGGGCCAGCTTGTAGGTAGCGTCGCGCAGCTCCTCGGGCGGCACAACCTGGTTGACCAGCCCGATGCGCAGGGCTTCTTGGGCGTCGAGCAGGCGACCGGAGAGCAGGATGTACAGGGCGTTGCCCTTGCCCACCAGGTCCACCAGCCCGCGCATCTCGCGGTGGCCGATGGTGATGCCGAGGCGGGCCACCGGGATGCCCAGGCGGCTGCCCTCGGCGGCGATGCGCAGGTCTGTGGCAACGGCCATCTCGCAACCCCCGCCGGCGGCGAAGCCCTGAATCATGGATACGGTGGGTGTATCCATATCGGTAAGGGCTTCCAGCAGGCCGTTGACGGCGTCGTTGTAGCCC
Organism: Dehalococcoidia bacterium; assembly: GCA_965204805.1. Taxonomy (GTDB): domain Bacteria; phylum Chloroflexota; class Dehalococcoidia; order Lucifugimonadales; family UBA3495; genus VXOI01. The sequence continues at coordinate 3,600,359 of OZ242013.1, read as the reverse complement.
TTGCCCTTAACTGAGTCGGAGCGGTGCTTGTGGAAGTCTGCGATGTCTGCGCCAGCGGAGAAGGCCTCGCCACCCGCGCCAGTGATGACGACGCAGCGGACCTCATTGTCGGCGTCCAGTCGGCGCATGAGGGCGGCCAACTCGCGCCACATATCGAAGCTGATGGCGTTGCGCTGCGCTGGGCGGTTGAGGGTTACGGTGGCCAGCGGCGGCTGATGGTCGAGGAGGATGTAGTCGTTCAAGGTTGGTGTTCCTGCTTCTCTGGAATAAGTTAGTAGCCGGTTCCCTTGTCCGGTGCCCCTTCCTTCGCCTTGGCACCGTATTTGGCCAGGATTGCATCAACGAAAGGCTTGAGTACGATTTCGGCGTGGTCAATACGGATGGCTACCGCCGCCAACCATGCTCCACCATCATAGTCCTTGCCATAGAGAACGTGAACGTCCTTCGCCATTTCCTTGCTTACTTCACACGCTTCACCGTTTTCTATTAGCAATATTTGGGAGGCAGAATCGTAGACCGCTCCCGAATATGGCGCGAGCGCCCACTCGTTGCCGCGGATTTGAGTGATCACGGTCTCTCTAAATCCTTTCTTGGGACGCTGCCCAAGTTCCGGCTCGGACGGGATGTCATGCTTTGCCAAGACGGCGTCCACAAACGGCTGCAGCACAGATTCGGCGCTGGTCACGAGAATGGTCACCGCCGAGGTTGGGGCATTGTCAAAATCCCTGTCGTACATGACGTGGATATCCCTCGCCATCTCCTCGCCCACTTCGCTGGGTTGTCCGTTATATATATCCAGTACCTGGTATTCGGGTTCGTAAACGACCCTTGCCTCCGGCAATTGAGGAGACGCAGCACGTTTCACTGTCTGTCCCACGGCCTGCCTCCATACTGGTCTTCCAGCCTTCTGTCATTATAGACGGTGAGGAGGGCGCCCGTTCCCGGTTCACCGATGAAGACAATCTTTATCCACTGATTCAACTCCGGGACGCGCCCAACGATGATGGTATGCCTTTGCCCGTTACTTCCGATTTCTTCGTACCTGTGAAACGGCTCCCGCAATATCTGCATCACCCACTCCGGCCTGATATTCGGATGCCGTCTAAGGGCGGAATCGCCGTGGCCAGGAACTTTCGGCAGGGCATCGAAATCGCGGCGCAGGCGGGCGATTTCCTCTGGGTCGCTAGGCATCGCCCAGCAATGATGCCAATGCTCGCTTGATGGTGTTGCGGGCCATGGGGAGCTTGTAGCCGTTCTGGGGTAGCGGCGTGGCGTTGGGCAGAGCCAGAGCGGCGGCTTCGGCGGGGTCAACTCCGCTGGCTGGGCGCCCGGTGAGGTAGTCCTCCACCTCAGTGGCACGGTAGGGGACGGGGGCAATACCGCCGAGGGCGATGCGGGCTTGGCTGACGACGCCGTTGTCGAGGGACAGGGCGGCGGCAACGCTGACCAGAGCGAAGTCGCCCGATTCACGCTCTCGGACTTTCAGGTACACACTGCGCTCCGGGGCGTCGGCAGGCAGGATTATGCGGGCCACCAGCTCGCCCGGCTCAAGGACGTTCTCGCGGAGCATATCGCGGCCCGGCCCGGCGAAGAAGGCACCCATCGCCAGTTCCCGCCCGCCGTTGGGGCCGACGGTCTCCAGGCGGGCGTCCAGCGCACTCAGGGCCACGGCGGTGTCGGACGGATGCACGATATAGCAGCGGTCTCCGCCGGTGACGCAGAGCAGGCGGGTGTTGCCTGCCAGGGCGTAGCAGCGGTCTCCGCCCTTCTTCAGGCACGGAATGAGCGGGCTGCGGTAATACCAGCAGCGGGGCCGCTGGTTCAGGTTGCCGCCGATGGTGCTTTCGTTGCGAATCTGAGGCGTAGCCAGTCCGCCCGCCGCCTCAGCCAGCGCGGCGTAGCGGCGTCGCACTGCCGGATGCGCCGCAACATCGGCAATGGTGGCCGCCGCGCCGATGGTTAGCCCGCCAGCGGTCTCTGCGATAGCGGACATACCGGGGATGGCGGCTAGGCCGATCAACCGGCCAGCGGAGATTACACCATCCTTGACCTGGGGCAGCAGGTCGGTGCCGCCGCCCATGACTACCGCGCCTGGCTCGGAGAGGAGGGCGACGGCTTCGTCTACCGATTGCGCTTCGGTGTACTGGAAGGGAGGCATGGAGTGTAGCTCCTATTGATGCGTCGAGGTGTTTCGGCTTCATGGGCTATACTGGCCCGAATCCTTCCGCCCAGCGGGAACTGCGGGCTATCGCTCTCGCCCTGCTGCGGGTCTTGCGTCCGGTGATGTTGCAGTGGCCTGAGTCGCCCTCTATCGGGTCCCTTTCTACATCAAGACCCATGTCGCGTATCGCGCCTACCTCGACTAGAGCCACGTACATTCCTGGATAGTACCTGGTAATTCGCTCCGGCGTCGTTTCAGAGACCAAGTAAACAGATACGTTTCCTTCTGGACCTCCTTGTATGAAAGCATCGCTTGACGGCCTTAAAGTGCCGTCGTCCTCATGTGGGGTTATTTCCGTACGGCTGACCCTTCTCATTACGATCTCGTCATCGTTAACCGGAGTTTCTTGCCGAGGGGTGGTCATATCCTATTCTGTCTGCTGACGGCTTGCCGGCAACCTCCCAATGAGTTGCCTGAACTGAGTCATGTCATCCCACGCTGAACCTTCATGCTCTTCTCCGAGACGGTCCTCGAAGCTGTATTCGGCGGCGCCATCAGGCTGGCAAGCGATTTCCAAGTCGATTCCGCCGATATGCCATTCCACGGCGACGCCACCGCTCCAGGTTGTGTTGACGCTGCTGGGGGATATAGTGTCACTTTCCAGGACTGCCGCGAGCAGACTCACCATTTCCACTGCCGCCTTGGGTTGGGGTGGGGTCCTGCCGTCCGGGAGGTTCCCTTCGTACCAGGGCAGCCCAGCTATCGCCTCGCTTACGACTTCAAGCCATCCCCTTTCCTCGCCGGTTTTCTCCCCGGGCGCGGCGTGAAGCATTGCCTCGGGTTTTCTTCGGCTCATCTCTTTTTCCGCGATACTCCATAGAATATCGCGGATAATGGCGCGCTCGGACATGGTTCCGTCTGTGGTTGTCATGGCGCTGTTCCCCGACCGGATTGGATGTCTCCCTTAAAAATCAACCAAGACAGAGGCCATTCGTCTGCAAAGTCAGCCTGTATCAATCTAGCAGCAATATCATCCGGGTCTCTTGGGGGCGGCGCGAACATAAGAAGGGTGTCCCCGGCAATCGAGAAAATGAGACCTGGCACTGCCACCATTGGCCGCAACGGCCAGCACTTGAGCCATAGCCAACTAGTTCCCAATAGCAAGCCATATACCGGCATCCATAAGAACGAGAATGCCAACAACAGCGGGCCAGCAATTAGCGGAAATATCAAAGCCAAAGGTAGATGCACGATGAATTTAACCGGAAGGAGAATCATCGTTGCGGTGGTGCAGGCTTTCACCGCAAGCCACATAGCCTTTGTAGTGACGTCTGAATTGCTAAGGTAGTCTGCGGTATCAGTGTAAGGCGACATAGATGAACATCCTATACATCACTACCGTCAATTCCTCTGTGCTATCTGTGTTTATAAATTCTCCAACGCCGCCAGCACGCGGTCGGGCGTAAACGGCGTGCGGCGGAGGCGGACGCCGGTGGCGTCGTAGATGGCGTTGGCTATGGCCGGGGCCGGGCCGACGGTGGGAACTTCGCCGAGACCCTTGGCTCCCAGAGGGCCTACGGGGTCTACGATGTCGGCGAAGATTACCTGGATTTCAGGGTAGTCCTGGATGGTGGGCGACTTGTGTTCCAGATAGCCGGGGTTGAGGGTTACGCCGGTGGCGTTGTCGGTGACCAGTTCCTCGGAGAGGGCGAAGCCGAGCATTTGGCTGACGGCGCCTTCAGCTTGGTTCAGCGCGGCGCGGGGGTTGATGATGCGCCCGGAGTCGTGGGCCGCGACATAGCGCAGGATGCGCACCCGCCCGGTGTCGGTGTCCACCTCTACCTCGACGAAGTGAGCGCCGAAGGAGTTGACGATGTGGTTGGGACTGCCGGGAATAATGGACGCCGTGGCGGAGATGTCGTCGCCGTCCATGCGGCTGGCGACCTCGGCCAGGGCCATGCGGCGGGACGGGTCGGACCTGACGTAGACCCAGCCCTGCGCGGTGTCGAGGTCGTGAACGGGGACTTCGAGGCCCGCCGAGGCAATCTCCATCAGCGACTCGCGCACTTCGTTGGCGGCCTGGACGACGGCGGTGCCGGTGGAGAAGGTGGCGGTGGAGCCGGCGGTTATGGGCGCGTCGGGGGTGCCGCGGCTGTCGGCGAACACGGCTTCGACCTGCTCGTATTCCGCGCCCAGTACCTCGGCGGCTATTTGGGGCAGCACCGTGGTCGCGCCTTCGCCCACGTCCATCAGGCCCGTTATAAGCTTGATTGCGCCGGACTTTTCGACCCGCACTTCCGCGGCGGAAGGCGAGCCGGGGCCTCCGCGGTAAATCATTATGGACATACCGCGCCCGCGTTTCAGGGCCGGGTCGGTGGATTCCGTGGAACGCCCCCACCCCTGTATCAAGTACGGGGCAGGCTCTAACCCTCCCCCGGAAGGAGAGGGAACATTCGTATATTCGCGCCAGCCGAAGGCGTCGGCGCCCAGCTCCAGGCACTGGCGCAGGCCGTTGCTGGAGAAGGGGATGCCGCCCTCCAGGGGCTGGCTGTCTATGACCTGTCCGGGCGGCGTAATGCGCTGGCCGGGCTGTCCATCGGGGCGGACGTGGTTCTTCAGGCGGAAGTCCAGCGGGTCCATGCCGAAATGCTCGGCGGCTTGGTCCATCAGGCTTTCCAGGGCGAAGTGGCCCTGGGGCGCGCCGAGGGCGCGGTAGGAGCCGGCGGTGGGACGGTTGGTGTAGGCCAGATGGGCTTCGTACTTGACGTTGGCGCAGTGGTAGAGGTAGAGGATGCCCTGCCCGGCGCGGCGGGCTACGCCCGCGCCGGAGGCAAGGTATGCGCCGGTGTCCAGCAGCGCGCTGGCCTCGATGGCGGTGATGCTGCCATCGGACTTGAACCCGGCGCGTATGTGAATTTTCGCGGCGTGACGCACTCGCCCGGCAATGAATTCGTCCTCGCGGGAGTACTCGAGGCGCACGGGGCGGCTCGCCCTCTGGGAAAGCACTGCGGCCAGCCCCGCCAGCCGGGTCTCGTCCTTGTTGCCGTAGCCCGCGCCGAGGAAGGGGCCGACCACGCGGACGCGGTGAGGGGTCAGCCCCAGCGCCCCGGCCAAGGCGTCGCGGTCCACGTGGACGCCGCGGGTAGTCTTCCAGACGGTGAGGTCGGTATCTGCATCCTCCCCCCACGACGCCAGGGCGGCGCGTGGCTCCAGCGGGGCGGCGGAGTGAGTGGGTATCTCGAAGTCGTCCTCCAGCACCACGTCGGCGGCGGCGAAGCCTTCTGCCACGCTACCGCGCTCCAGGGACATCACTTCGCCGAGGGCGAGGTTGCCGCCGGGGTGAATGGCTATGGCGTCAGGGGATAACGCCGATTCGGGAGTCATGTAGTGGGGCAGCACGGCGTATTCGACGCGGATGAGTTGCAGCGCCGCCCTAGCGGTGTCCGGGTCGTCGGCAGCCACAGTGGCCACCTCGTCACCCACGAAGCGGACTCGGGTGTCGAGGATGCCCATGTCCGGCGCGATTTTCCCCCACCCTGACCCTCCCCCGGAGGGAGAGGGAATGTCAGTATCGAAGGGCGTGACCACGGCGCGAACACCGGGCAGGCGCAGGGCCTCGGCAGCATCTACGCTCAGGATGTCGGCGTGAGGGTGCGGGCTGCGGAGTATAGCGCCGTAGAGCATTCCCTGCAGCTTGAGGTCGGCGGTGTAGCGGGCCTCGCCAGTGAGCTTCACTTCTAGGTCACGGCGGACTACGCTGGTACCAGCTATGTTGAGGGTCATTACGAAATAGTCTGAATCAGGATTTTCAGGATGATAAGGATGTACAGGATTGGGGACTGCCATCCTGACAATCCTAAAATCCTGATTCAGACAGCCTCCGTTTAGAGTACGTGGAACAGCCGCAGGTGGTCGCGCAGGACGTCGGCGGCGAAGTCGTTTTCGATGTCGCGCCAAACGGAGTGGATGTGATTTGCGCCGTCCTGCCGGTTGTCGAACTCCACCACGAAGTTGCCGCCGTGGATGCGGTAGTAGTGGGCGTCGTCCTTGGACACCGGCCCGGCCCAGGCGAGATGGAAGTGGTCGAGGCCCCCCTCGCGGATGGCAGCCAGCTTCTGCTCGGCCAGGTCGGTGCGGACTTGCCCCACGTACAGGGCGACGAGGTTGAGCAGCGTCTCCTTCTGCGCGCCGGTCATGTCGGCCGCGGCCAGCCCTTGCGGGCGGAAGGGGAAGGAGACCTTGGTGGCGTTGTAGGTGAGGATGTCCAGCGGCGCTTCGTCGTAGATGATGGCCGTGGATTGCTGGCTCTCGTCCAGGCTCTCCATGAGCTGGAAGGCCAGGTCTTCGCGGTCGCCCAGGATGCGAAGGCCCTGCTTGGGCCCCTTGCGGACTTCGGCGGGGTTGGCCCCGAAGAAGAAGGGGGTGACGGAAATCACGTTGTCGCCCCAGATGCTGAAGTGCAGGGAGACGTGATGGCCCTCGATGCGCCAGCCCCATGGCTCTTTCGGGCCGGGCTCGCCGAAGATGGTGAAGTAATACAGCTCGACGTCGCGCACAAAGGTTATCATGCCCATCTCTTTTTCCAGCGGGCCAAGAACATCCTCGTGCTCGATAATCTGGCGGCACTGCTCGTAGGAACGGGGAGTCAACCCGTTTTCCAGCAGGGCGAAGGCCAGCTCCCGCTGGTTAGCGTCCATGTCGCGCAGGGCGAGGCCGTGGCGGTTGATGGGCGGGTAGTACCAGTACATCCGCTCGCCGTCCATGTACTCGAAGGTGGCCTTGCCCTTCTGTTCGGCGGTGAGGCTGTCTAGGAAGCGGCGGGCGGCGGCGCCCATCTGGGCGGCGGCCTGCGGCTGGGATTGCACTGTTGCCATGTTGGAGACCTCCTGGACAGGTACGATTTTCGGATGGTTGGTGCGAGTTTATGGGCGGGGAATTGCGCCGTCAACTGCGAGGGAGAGCCGCTCTGTGCGGGCTATTCGCCCCTGAGTCGGCGCAGTTCTTCCTCCAGTTGCCGGGCGCGGGCGGCTTCGGTGTCGGCGCGGGCTTCGGCGGTCAAGCGGGCGCTGCGCTCGCTGTCCAGTTCGGCAGCCATTTCCGAGGGAGTGGGCAGGTAGCGCCGCTGCCCCCTATCCCAGAAGCGCAGATGCCGGTTCACCCAGCAGACCGACAGTCCCAGTGCTTCGCTGTATCCCCAAATCACCCCGTCGGCTTCGGTAAACAGCTCTATGGGGCGGTAGACGCCCTCCGCGGTCAGCCGGTCGCCGGCCAGGGCCGCGTCGTACTGTCGGCCCCCGGTATGGTCGAAGCGCCAGTATTCGGGTACGTCCAAGCCGGCATACAGGGGACGTTTGACGATATAGTCCCGCCGGGCGGTGTGTTCCGAGGCGAATTCCAGCACGAATTCCGGCGGCTTGCCCGCCTCGTCAATGACGTAGCCGTTGGTTTCCCCTATTCTGACGGCGTCCACGCCAAAGGCGACCACCAAATCAGGGTATGGGCATCTTGGGAGGTCGCTGCGTTGGCCACACAGGTAGCCCCTTCCGGCAACAAACGTGGTGGTGTCGGGGCGCAGGGCATCCAGATGGCGGGCTAGGGTGTTGGCCACGGCGGGACGGTCGTAATGAAGAAATTCCTGTATATCCCATTTCCTCGGCGGGTCGGGCAGAGGCGGGAGCCTGCCGGAGTCCGGCGGCGTTCTAACGGGCTTGGTCGTCATGGTGGGCCTCCCTGAGCGGAAGGGAAGGATAAGGGCATTATACCGGCTGCGGCGTAGATATGATGGGGGCTTGTAGGGTACTAGCCGCGTTCCGCGGCGGTGTGGACGGACTGCAGGATACGTCCGTAGGCGTTGCAGCGGCAGAGGTTGCCGGAGAGGGCTTCGCGGATTTCGGCGTCCGTGGGGTTGGGGTTGGAGTCCAGCAGGGCCCGGGCCGACATCAGGAAACCGGGGGTGCAGTAACCGCACTGTGAGCCGTCCTCGTCGAGGAACGCCTGCTGCACCGGGTCGAGTTGCCCTTCTCGCCCGTCCTGAGCTTGTCGAAGGGCCAACCCCTCCACGGTCACGACACCCCGGCCCCTCACCTGCGCCGCCAGGGTGACGCAGGAGTAGACCGGCTTGCCATCCAGCAGTACGGTGCAGGAGCCGCACTCGCCCCGGTCGCAGCCTCGCTTGGAGCCGGTGAGGTCCAGCTCCTCGCGCAGCACGTCCAGCAGGGAGTGATGGCTTGGGACGTTCAGGTTGTGGGTCTGCCCGTTGACTTCGAGACGAATTTGCATAGTGGACATGGGGTTATGCTAAGGCAGACCGGGGGATTATTCAACACAGAGAGCGCAGAGTCGGTTCGGAGATTTACCCCCACCCCAACCCTCCCCCTCAGGGGAGGGGATTTATGGGCACTCCGGGTTTAGTTCAGGGTTGTCTGGAGGGACTCTTCCAATTCGACGACGGTGGCAAAGCCCTCGAAGCGGTCTTGGACGCGGCCCTCGGCGTCGAGGACGAAGGTCCAGGACTCGTTGAACCAGTGGGGTATGCTGGTCAGGCCCCACTCGTCCACCGTGGGGGCGATGCGGGCGCGGTCCAGGTCGCCCTGAATTTCATCGGGGTTGTCGTAGATTTCCACGTGGATGAAGTGGGCCTGGCCTGCGTAGCTTTCCCGCAACTCCGACACCGCGTCAACCTGCGGGCCGCAGGTGGCGGTGGTGCAGAAGGCGGGCGAGGCGAAGACCACCACGGCGGGCAGTGGGCTTTCCACCGCCTCGCGGATGGTGACTTCGTAGAGGGACAGGTCTGGGGTGTAATCGGTGGTAATCAGCTCGATTACGCCCGCGGAGCCGAGGGTCTTGTTTTCGCTGAGGGGACCGGCGCTGCCGATGAAGGGAACAGACGAGTCTTCCAGGACTTCGATTTCCACCGTTCCAGCTCCGCCGTCGGCGCCTTCGGCGGCGATGTCCAGCCGCCACATTCCGGGACGGTCGAAGTCCACCTCGGCGGCGAAGGCGCCGCGCACGCCGTAGGGCCACTGGTGGAAGCGCGTGGCGACGCTTTCCCCGGGGTCGTCGTCGGGCAGATAGACGGGCGTGATGGATACGTCGGTGTCACCCTTGACCAGGCCCGTCGGGGTTGCCAGCAGGAAGGCCACGCGCTGCTCGCCCACCTCGAGGACGGTGGTGGCGAGGATGATGTTAAGTGCCTGTGCTTCATCGGGTGATTCGCTGGAGGCCGCTTGGTTGTCCTGCGGTTGGCCGGGCGCGTCCGTCGGCTCTGGGGCCGTAGCCGACGTTGCCACCGGGGCAGCCGGAGTTGAAGTGGCAGGCGCGGCCGGGGGGGTGGGCTGATGCCCTTCCATTACCTGCGTTACCGCCGGTTGCTGCTCCAGTGTCGGCGCGGGGGTGTTCTCGGGTTGCGATACTGCCGTCGGCTGAGAAGGAACCGGCGTGGCGGTTGGCTCGGCCCCGCAGGCCACTGCTAGAGTCAGCAGCATGAGCAGGGCCGAGGTCAGCACAAAGGGGGACGCCCCCACCCTAACCCTCCCCCGGAGGGGGAGGGGATTACGAATCAGCAGAGAGAATCCAAGACGCATCATCAGTAACCGTCCTCATAGACTCCGAAGGTGAAGGAATAGAGGCCGAAGTCGTCGGACATGGAGGACATCCGCAGTTCCTGCTCGCCCTGCCAGTCGTCATGCTCGACGAGCTTGTAGAGCTTGGGTTCGGTCACCCGGAGATACGATACACCGTCCTCTCCGATGGTGATGTCGTCACCCTTGTTTTCGTCGGTCAGGTACTCGCCGTTGATGGTGATTTGTACGTCGTAAGGCTCTCCCGATTCGGAGGTCAGCACAGCGTTGACCGAGCGCGCGGAGTAGATGAGGGAAAGATAGTCGTCGTGGTGCATGGTCATTTCAGCATGGCGGGCGCTCTCCGGGCCGATGGCCCAAGGGCCGTGGAAGTAAATCAGGTTCGGCTCCAGCTTGCCGGGAGCTTCAAACTGCACGACGACGGAGGGGTTGCCGTCTTGGCCATAGGAGGCGCGGGCCGCTTCCAGGTATTCCGTGCCCTGCCCGATGCCGCCGCGTCCCTGGGCCGCGGTGAACTTCCAGCCGGCGAACAGCTCTCGCGTGACGTCCATGCCCAGGCGGAAGGCGTCGTCGCGCTGCTGGTCTTCGGGCAGCGACAGGTTGGGGTCTATGGCGGCCATGCCGTCTTCTTCCAGCAGTTGACGGATCCACTCCTCGGTCTCTCCGTACTTGCCCTCGCCGAAGTGCCGGTACTGGATTACGCCGTTGCGGTCTATCAGGTATTTGGCCGGCCAGTAGCGGTTGGAGTAGCTGCGCCAGACGGCGAACTCGTTGTCCTGCACCACCGGCCAGGCTACGCCCTCGTCCATAGTGGCCTGCACCACGTTGTCATAGAGCTTCTCGAACTCGAACTCCGGCGTGTGGACGCCCACGATGACCAGACCGTCGTCGGCGTATCGCTGGTGCCACTCTTGCAGGAAAGGCAGGGTGCGGATGCAGTTGACGCAGGTATAGGTCCAGAAGTCTATCAGCACCACATTGCCCAGCAGTCCCTCCATGGAGAGGGGTTCGCTGTTGATCCACTCCTGGGTTCCGGCGAACTCCGGGGCGCAGTCGCCCACCGAACCGCCCCGGGAACCATCGCAGGGCGCCAGCATGGCCGGGGCCGCCGTGGGTTCGGCGGCGGGCTGCTGCGCTTGGGCCTGCGCCGCCGGGGCCTCGGTGGCCGTCGGGCCGGGCATAATCGTCGGGTCCGGGCGGGCCGTCGGGTCGCTGCCGCAGGCTATGGCGATGGCCAGAATCGCCGCCGCGAATATGAAAACTAGCCGCATCATCTAGAAGCCGTCCTCGTAGTGGGATATTTGTCTGAATCAGGATTTTCAGGATGGAAGGATTTACCGGATGGGTAATTGGGGGATAGCAATCCTGAAAATCCTAAAATCCGGGAAATCCTGATTCAGACAAAATGACGGGGCAGGGCATTAGAAGCCATCCTCGTAGGATCCGAAGGTGAAGGAGAACAGTCCGAAATCGTCGGAATCCGAGAACATCTGCAATATCTGGTGCTTCTGCCATTCAGGATGTTCGACGATCTTGTAGGCTTTGGGTTCCGTGACTGTCAGGTAGCTTTCACCGCCTTCTCCGATAACTATGTCGTCGCCCTTGTTCTCTTCCGTCAGATATTCGTTGTTCACCGTGACCACGACCTTGTACGGCTCGCCGGATTCGGAGGTCAGCACGGCGTTGACGGAACGGGCCGAGTAGACCAGGAGTATGAAGTCTTTGTACTCCGGGTCTTCCTGGGCGTGGGTGGCGCTTTCAGGCCCTATCGCCCAAGGCCCCTGGAAATAGATCGAGTCAGTGGACACGCTGCTGGGCACCTGGAACTCGGCGACGACCGCTTCATTATCTTCGCTTTCGATGGAGGCCCTGGCTGCCTCCAGATATGCCTCGCCCTGGCCGATGCCGCCGCGCCTCTGCGACACGGTGAACTTCCACCCAGCGAACAGCTCCGGGGTCTGGCCCTGCCTGGATGTGGCGTCCCTTTGCTGGTCGGACGGCAAGGGCATTGTGAATGCCTCGGATTCCGCGCCCACCTCTTCCAGCAGAGCGCGAATCCACTCCTCGGTCTCGGCGTACTTGCCTTCCCCGAAGTGGCGGTAACGGATGACTCCGTGCTGATCGATCAGGTATTTGGCCGGCCAGAAGCGGTTGGAGTAGCTGCGCCACACCGCAAACTCGTTGTCCTGCACCACCGGCCAGGCCACGCCCTCGTCCTTCGTTGCCTGCACCACGTTGTCGTACAGCTTCTCGAACTCGAACTCCGGCGTATGCACGCCCACGATTACCAGCCCCTCGTCGGCGTAGCGGTCATACCATTCCCGCAGGAAGGGCAGAGTGCGGATGCAGTTGATGCAGGAGTAGGTCCAGAAATCTATCAGCACCACCTGACCGCGCAGACTCTCCATGGAAAGAGGTTCGCTGTTAATCCACTCCTGGGTCCCGGTGAACTCCGGGGCGCAGTTGCCCAGGGCGCCCCCGAGATTTCCTTCGCACGGCGGCAACGGCGTGGCGGTGGGTTCGGGAGTGCCGGTTGGTTCGGGTGTCGCGGCTGGTTCCGGCGCTGCCGTTGGCTCAGGCGTAGCTGTCGGTTCCGGTGTGGCCGTCGGCTCCGGCGTGGCGGTTGCCGCGGGAGCCTCGGTGGGCTCTGGCGCTTCGGTAACCTGCGGCTCAGGCGTGGCCGTTGGTTCGGGAATGGCTGTTGGCGTCGGTACGTCCGTAGCCGTCGGCTCGGCTGTGGGTGGCGGGTCGGCGGTGGGGCGCGGCGTTGCGGTTGGCGCAGGAGGCTCGGTCGGAGTTGTTGCGGCTGCGGGGGTGGATGCAGCCGGTTCCTCGCCTCCGCAGGCGGCCAGCGCCAGCAATGTCAGCAGCGCAACGCCGGCGGCCAGCATCAGCAGTCCCGGGACTCGAAAACTGGGTATGCGCTGCTGCATCAACTCACGTGCTCCACTCGGTTGTTGTTAATACGACCATAGGACCGCTGTGGATGTATGCAGCGGGAAGGGCCGGGAGCGCAATGAAACCGAGGAAGGAACAGGGATGTAGCGATTTCCGGTCTTGGCTTGCGCTGAGTACGGCTCCCTGGGGTCAGCGGGCCGCACCGGGTATGGGGACTGTTTCGAGCAGGCGGTCTATGACCTCGCGGGGCTGAAGGCGGCGCATCCGGGCGGCGGGCGAGAGGATGATGCGGTGGCCCAGCACGCCGTGGGCCAGGGCCTGAACGTCGTCGGGGATAACGTAGTCGCGGTCATGCACCAGCGCGTAGGCGCGAGCCATACGGAACATTCCCAATGAGGCGCGGGGCGACGCGCCCAGGGCCACGTCCTGGTGATTGCGGGTGGCCTCTGTCAGCCCGACGATGTACTCGCGCACCAGCCCGTCCACGTACACCTCGCGAGCGGCGGCCTGAAGGCTGATCACGTTTTCAGGAGTGGCCACGGCATCCAGCATCTCGATGGGATGAATCTTCTCCTGCCGCTCGATTACCGCCAACTCTTCGGCAAAGTCCGGGTAGCCCAGGCTGACGCGAATCAGGAAGCGGTCAAGCTGCGCCTCAGGCAGAGGGAAGGTGCCCTCGTACTCGATGGGGTTCTGGGTGGCCAGAACGATGAAGGGATAGCCCAGGAAGTGGGTGTTGCCGTCCACCGACACCTGCCACTCTTCCATGGCTTCCAGCAGGGCCGACTGGGTCTTGGGGGTGGCGCGGTTGATCTCGTCGGCCAGCACAACCTGGGCCATCACCGGGCCGGGGCGGAACTCGAACTCCCCGTTGCTCTGGTTGTAGATGGATATTCCGGTGATGTCGCTGGGCAGCAGGTCGGGCGTGAACTGGATGCGCTTGAACTCGCAGCCCAAAGAGGCCGCCAGGCTCTTGGCCAGCATGGTCTTGCCCACGCCCGGGACGTCCTCGACCAGGATGTGGCCCTGCGCAATGAGCGCGGCCAGCGTCTGCTCGATGACGGTGGTCTTGCCAACGATGACCTTGGAAATGTTTTCAACGATGGCCCGCGCCGCAGCGGGAGCCGAATCTGTCTGTATCACCGGAACCCCTACGGAGGCTAAGATATTATGGCCTGCAAGCTAGATTAGTGTATCATACGCTACCGGAACCGGCGGGTATTTCAGGTTTGGTAAAAAGTTCCTTCCCCCTTGAAGGGGAGGGTAGGGGGCTGGACCTGCGGCGGAGGCAATAAAAGCTATGGACTGCCTCACTGCATCCATTATCTCGTGAGGAATCAAGAGTTGAGTGGAGGAAAACGCCAAAACCGATTCTCTCCGAAAGCGAGTCTACAAGGGCCGAAACCAGGTGGCTGACGGAGGCTATGGTCTCGCACTCTCACGAGCCGGACGGAAGCAACCTGTTTCGGGTGCTCCATCCCCAGAAGAACCGGTAACCAACACGCCAAATCAGTTACCTTGACCCTCCCTTGGAGACAAGGGCTAAAACGATGTTTACCGCCAACAAGCGCACTATCGGGCTGTTGGTCCTGACCCTGGTAGTGGTGTTTTACGCCATTGGGACGGGATTTCCCTTTTTCTTCCGGCTGCTGTACGTGGTGCTCTTCCTCATTGCTATTGGGGGCGTGTGGGCCTGGCTGTCCCTGCGCGGGCTGGAAGTGCGGGTGTCGCGCACCAGCGACCGCGGGCAGGTGGGGGGCTACCTGGAAGGGCGTGTCACGGTTGCCAATCATACGGTGCTGCCCAAGTCCTGGCTGGAGGTGACGGAAGTCGCCGGAGCCTCGCCGGAGCCGGGCGGCCGGGGGCTTTCGCTGGACCGGCAACAGGTGCGTAGCTGGAGCATTGACACCTTCCTGGCCCGGCGGGGGCTTTTCGAGGGCGGACAGGTGCGGGTAGTGAGCCAGGACCCCTTCGGGCTGTTTCGGATGGGCCGCGACTTCCATGATCCGCACACCTACATCGTCTACCCGGCCACGGAGCCGTTGCCCAACCTGGACTCGCGGTTTGCCGGACTGCCCGCCGACAGCCGCCTGACCCGTTACTTCGACCAGGTCACTACCGACGTGGCATCGCTGCGGGCCTGGCGGCCGGGCGACGCCTACCGCCGCATCCACTGGCCCTACACAGCCCGAATGAATATGCCCATGGTCAAGGAGTTCGACGCCGGGCTGGCCGCCCAGTTCTGGCTGCTGCTGGACCTGCACCGTCCATCCCACCACTACCCTCCCGCGCCCAGGGACCAGGCCCAAACGCAAAGCCCCGAGGACAACTCGGAAGAACTGGCGGTCACCGCCACGGCGTCCCTGGCGCAACGGCTGATGGAGCTGGGGCTTCCGGTGGGACTGGCGGTCAACGGCGAAAGCGTGGGGCTGCTTCGACCCGACAGCGGCCCCGACCATCTGAACCGGATAATGGAAACCCTGGCCGGAGCGGAAGCAGCCAACGCTGAGTCGTTGCCGGAGTTTCTCTATGGGATGCGCCCGCAACTCAACCACTTCCATTCCGTAACCGTCATCACGCCCAACACGGACCCCTTGTGGGTGGCCGCCCTGCTGGACCTGAAACGCCTGAACGTCTCCATCGCAGCCATGCTTATTGACCCGGCCTCCTTCGGCAGCCGCCGGACGGTGGAGGAAGTTGCGGACGCCGCGGCTGCCGAACTGATACCGACCTATGTGGCGGCCCGGGGCGGCCGGCTGGATGATGCCCTGTCCCGCCCGGTAAACCGCGAGAGCCTGGAAGGAGCGGCCCTTCGACAAGCTCAGGATGAGGCGGCCCTGGGAGCTGAACGGGCATGACCGGCAACGAAGCAGCAAGACGCGCCCTGACCTTTGGCTGGGACAGCGATGCCGCGCAGGACTCCGCCGGGCGTCTATTCTCCCGGCTGCGGCCCGCCGACGGCTGGATCGCGCTGCTGTTCCTGATAGCCAATCTCTGCGTTGTGGTGATGGCGGTGGAACGGGCCGACTGGGCGCCGACGCCCAGTCTGGTGGGGTTGCTGCTGCTGGCCATGCTCACCGCCTTTGTCTTCCACAGACTGCCGGTCTGGTGGTGGCTGGCCATTCTGCCGGGGCTGGCGCTGGGCGGCCTTACCGTGGTCTGGCAGGTGTCGGGGTACACCTTCGACGGCGAGCCTCTGGGCGGCGCGGGCCAGCTTTGGGAGCGCTTGAGCGCGTGGGTGGAAGCGGCCCGGATAGGGTCGATCAACATAGACAAGGTGCCCTTCTCCTTCGGGCTGTCCGTGGCCTCCTGGCTCACCGGATACCTGGGGGCGTGGCTGTTCCTGCGCCACCGCAACTTCTGGGGCGTGTTCGTGCTGGGGGGGCTGGGGCTGCTCTCCAACTTGACGTTCCTTCCGCCCCACACCAATCTGCACCTGGCCCTGTATCTCTTCACCGCCCTGTTGCTGGTGGCGCGGGTGCAGGCTGTGCGCCGGCAGGGGGCATGGGACCGCCGGGGCATCCGTTACGACGAAGGGCTTCGCGCCCTCACGCTGTCCGACAGCTTTTTTCTGACCCTGGCGGTGCTGGTGGTGGCCTTCCTGCTGCCTGTGGGCGGGGGCTGGTCTCCGGTCACCGCAGCCTACGAGTCCATGCGGAAGCCGCTGACCAGCTTCGAGGACGATTTCAACCGGCTCTTCGCCGGGCTTCCGGCGCGGCGGGCCATCGGCTTCCGCGTGTGGGACGATGTAATGGCCTTCCAGGGCACCATCAACCCGGCAACCACCACGGTGCTGCATGTGCAGTCCCCCGCCCCTCTCTACTGGAAGGCGCGAACCTATAACACCTACACCAGCAAGGGGTGGATTTCCGACGACACGGAGTATGTTCCCGTTGTTGACCTGCCGCCCGTAGCCGCCCCGGCTGGAGTGGATGACAGAGTGGATGTCAGCTACACCATCACTCCGCTCTATACCAGTCCAGTCCTGTTCGCCGGAGGCCGGGTAACCGGCCTGGACAAGGACGCGGAGGCGGAGGTCGCCGTGCTTCCCAACCCGGCAGCATCCCAGGTGATGGTTTCGGGTCTTACCAGCGAAGGAGTCCGCAGGCTGTTGGAAACCATAGAAGAAGAGGAAGACCGAGCCAGCGGAGCCGCCATCCGAAGCAGGATAGCCGGCTTCCCCATCCCGTCTACTGTCAGCATAACCCTGGATGAAGCCGCCCCGCCCCCAGGGCCGGACGTGGTATCGGTTCGCGCCCGTGGCGGCGTGTTCCCGGCCCATGAACCCTACCAGGTCACGGCGTCGGTTTCGGCTGCCGCCCCTGATCAGCTGAGGGCCGCCGGCACGGAGTATCCGATGCACATCGTGACCCGCTACACTCAGCTTCCCAGGGACCTGCCGAGACGGGTGGAGGACCTCGCCGTGTCCCTCACCGCCGGCGCGGAAACCCCCTACGACAAGGCGCTGGCAGTGGAAGCTCACCTCAAGACGTTGCCCTACAACCTGGAGATAGAGCCGCCGCCATACGACGCCGACGGCGTTGACCATTTCCTGTTCGACCAGGGCCAGGGCTACAGCGAATACTTCGCCTCGGCCATGGCGGTAATGCTGCGCTCAATCGGCATTCCGGCGCGGGTGGCGGCCGGCTACACCACCGGCGACTTTGTCGAGGCGGCGCCAGCCTATGCGGTGACCGACAGTCACAGTCATGGCTGGGTCGAGGTCTATTTCCCCGGACATGGCTGGATACCCTTTGAGCCAACTCCCGGCGCCGAGCTCCCGGTGGTGATGGTCCCCGGCGGCATCGCGGAGTTGGAACTGGAGGGGCCCTTCGTCAGCGGCTTGGACTTCGACTGCATAGATGAGTTCGACCTGGAATGCGGCGTGCCCCTGGAGGGCCTGCCGGGTGAGGGTGGAACTTTCGACGCCGACGAGCGAGGCGGCGCTATTCCGGCATGGGGCTGGCCCCTGGTCGCCGTTGCCGCTGTACTGATCGCGTGGCTTGCGGCGCGATGGGGGCACCGGCGCTACCTGTCGGTGGTGACCGGCCCGGAGGATGTATACCATCGCCTACGAAATCTCGCCTCTCTGGGAGGACTTGCCGCCGCCAGGTCGCGCACGCCCTACCAGTTCGGCCAGCAACTGGCCCGCCGGCTGCCCGGCCAGCGGGAGTCCGTGGACGTCATCGTGGATTCCTACGTCCGGTCCCGCTACGGCGCCAGATCCTTGTCGCCCGATGAGGAGGGGCGGCTGACCGATGCCTGGCTCGTCGTGCGCTACCCGCTGTTGCGGCTCTCCCTTCTCCGTCGCGCCAGGATTCTTTAGCCTGCCGGGGCTCTTGCGTCTAGCATCAGGACATCAAGCTATCTGCCAGGAACAAAGATATATGACATCCCTCAAGTACCACATTCATCAATTGCCGACAGGATGGATTGGGCTGGTCGCCGGCGACAGGGGTCTGCGGCGCGCCTCCCTCAAGCCAACCCCGCAGGAAGTCATGGAAGACCTGGGAGCCGACGCGGACGGAGCGGAGAGCGACCCGGACCACTTCTCCGGCATAGTGGACCGCTTTACCAGGTACAGCGAGGGCGACCTGTCGGCCCTGGACGACATCGAGCTGGACCTTGAGGATGCGCCGCCCTTCTTCCGCGCGGCGTGGGACGCCTGCCGAACCATCCCGCCGGGGGAGACGCGAAGCTATCGCTGGCTGGCCGCCGAGGCCGGCAGCCCGCAGGCTCTGCGAGCCGCCGGGCAGGCCATGGCCCGCAATCGATTCACCCTCATAATCCCCTGCCACCGCGTCATATCCAGCGACGGCGGTCTCGGCGGGTACGGCGGCGGGGGCCTCGGCGTCAAGGCCCGGCTGCTTCAGATGGAACTGGAGCGCGCCAGCGGCAATTAATCCCTTCAGGAGAAAGTGAGTTGGCAGACAACAATGCGGCCAAGCCAGCCGAAAAGTGGGCACAGGTCAACGGGCTCGATATGCGATACCTGGACTGGGGCGGCGACGGCGAGCCGATGCTGGCTCTCCACGGGCTGGCGTCGTCGGCCCACTGGTACGACATCGTGGCGCGGCTATTGCAGGACAGATACCGCATCATCGCGCCGGACCAGCGGGGGCACGGGCAGACTACCCAGGCCGCATCCGGCTACGACTGGCATACGCTGTCCGATGACCTGGAGGCGCTGCTGAACCATGTGAGCGACGGGATTCCCGGCTTCCGAGAGCCGGTGGCGGCGCTGGGGCATTCCTGGGGCGGGCATGTAGTCAGCAACTTCGCGGCCCACTACCCCGACCGGGTGCGGCGCATCGTGATGATTGACGGCGGTTTCCTCGACGGCAGGCTGTTCCCCGAGCCCACCTGGGAGGCCTTTTCCGACCGCCTTCGCCCCCGCAATGTGACCGGAGACCGCGAGGAGTTCCTCAACCGCCTGCGCGAGCAGATGTCCGGTTGGTGGAACAGCGAGATAGAACGTATCGTCCAGACAATGGTATACGAGGATGATGATGGGCAGATACAGGACATACTGCGGCCCGAGAACCAGGGGCAAGTCATCCGCGCGATGTGGGACGATCCCTGCTCATCCACCCTCCCGCAGGTACAGTGCCCAGCCCTGATGATTGCCGCCGGCCCGGTGCCGGAGCGAGCCAACAGCGACTTCGCCCAGCTTCGCCGGCGGATGGTGGGGGCCGCCGAGGCTGCGCTGCCCAACGGCCGCGCCCACTGGATTCCGGAGACCGTCCACGACATCGGCTACCACAAGCCCGAGGAACTGGCGCGGGTGATAGTGAAGTTTCTGGACGAGTAGAGGATTTTATGGTATCAATAATGATACTGTAGTGATGCCTGATCGTATCTCAGAAGGGTTCCGTTCGCTTATAGCGTATCTCTCTTCTGCTGGTGGGATGCTTCCTCATTCCAGACGCTACAACCAAACGGAACCAATATCCAGAACGGAAGAGGCATGGCCAAGGCTTTTCAAGTTCGCCAAGTAATCAGAGCCCTTGAAAAACTGCGGGAGAAGCAATGAATCCCGACCATTACGCCTATCGCATCATCTGGTCTGCTGAAGATGAGGAATTCGCCGGATTGTGCTCGGAGTTTCCTTCGCTCAGTTGGCTTGATCCCGCTCCTGAGGAGGCATTCTCGGGGATTCGGCGACTTGTATCGGAAGTTCTGGAAGACATGCTGGAAAACGGCGAGACTCCACCCGAGCCAATTGCCGACCGCACTTACAGTGGGAACTTCATGGTGCGAGTCCCGCCGGAAACGCACCGCGCCCTTGCGCTCCGGGCTGCGGAGGAAGGCGTCAGCCTCAACCGGCTGGTGAGCGCACGGCTGGCGAGCCTGTAGTTCCGGCCCGGCTACGTCAGCGGCAGCGGGGGCTGCCAGAACTTGCTGGTGTCGTTGACTGTGATTTCGTCCACCCACTTGACCCAGTCGTAGCCGCGCTTGTGAGGCTCCACCATGCGGGCCGGGAAGCCGTGACCGGGCGAGAGCGGGGCGCCGTCCACCCGGTTGGCCAGCAGGGCGCGGCTGGCCTCGTCCATCGAGTAGCGGCGAAAGTAGCCGGTGCGGGAGCGGATGGTGATGCTGCCTGCGCCGGGCCTGACGCTGGCGCGGGCCAGTAGTTCCGTAACCGGCACGCCCTGCCACTCCCGCGTGGTATACCAGCCTCCGGTGCAGTCCAGGGTGGCCGTCAACGGCGCGCGCCAGGCATCCAGTTCCGGGTAATCCAGTTCATACGGGTTGTCGACGTGTCCGTTGACCCGCAGGCGCCATTGGGCGGAGTCTATGTGCTGGGTGCGGTCGTTAAGCCACATGGTTACTGGAAAGTCGGGGCCGTTCTCCGGGTGCGATCCGGTAAAGCGGCGGTCAGCCACCGGACCGCCCGCCAGAATGTTCAGCCGGTCCGCCACCTGCCACAGCGCCAGCCCGGCCACCGCCAGCCCTCCCAAGCGCAGAACATTGCGTCGGTCGGCCACGTAGCGCATCCTGAAGCTGATCTTGTGCCTCAGCGAGTGCCAGATGAGCAACGGCAGCAACAGCAGGGCCAGGTTCAGGTGGATGGTGGTGCCGGAGAAGCCGAGAAAACTGTATGGCCCGAAGTGGCTCCATGCCAGCCCCAGCCCCAGCACGATGAGCAGCCCAGCCAGCAGGGCGGTGGAAGCCAGCATGGTTTCCATGTGCAGCTTCCAGTTCTGCCGGGTACGGAAGGAGCCCAGGATGTTGCGGGACTTCCAGATGAAGAGGGCAAGGATGGCGAACCCGGTGATGCGGTGCAGGTGCATGGCCGCAATCCACTCCGGGTTGTTGTGGGTCAGCCCCAGGTAGCCGGTCACCAGCTCGAAGGTGAACAGCACAACCAGCGCGATGTTGGCCCAGGGAAACCGCATTGTGATAACTCCCCGGACTGAGACTGAATAAAAGCAAAGAGCGCAGAGGAACTTACTGAGCCGTGAATGAGTTGCTAAACCGTTCCGTCATTCCTGCGAAGGCAGGAATCCAGTGGGCTAATTGCGTATGGCATGAACACCGGAACTTTCGAGCTGGATTCCTGCCTTCGCAGGAATGACGGGTATCTGACGCCGGTATGTTTAGCTAATGACTCACGTATCAGTAAAATGACCTCTGCGCTCTTTACGCTCACTAAACGAGTTCAGACTTGTTAGACCACCTGGAAAGCCCAAATCTGGTGGAATACCTCAGGCTCGCCCTTGGGCAGGGGCTGGTAGGGGTCACTGGCCTGGGCCAGCTTCCACTTGCCGTCCGCCGTCAGCTTGTCGAAGTAGTCCTGGTAGCCATCTTCGACCATGTCGGTGCGGAGGCTGAAGACGATGTAGCCGCCGGGCTTGGTGACCCGGACCAGTTCGTCAAAGGAATTTATCGGCGCGTGTCCGAGGGTGAATACACCGATGCTGATGACCGCGTCGAACTGGCCGGTTTCAAACCCCAACGTCTCCCCCAGAGTCATCTGGTGGAAGGAGCTGTAGACATTCTTCTTGCGGGCTTCGTCCAGCATCCCCTGCGACAGGTCCATGGCCGCCAGGTTGGTGAACCCGGCGTCGGCCAGGCACTTGCCGGCCAGCCCGGTGCCCGCCCCGGCGTCCAGCACCGCAGCGGATGAAGGAACCAGACGAGCGAGGACATCGGCGCCGGTCTGCGGGGCGTTCCAAGCGAATACCTCGTCCAGGTCCTTGTCGTACTCGGTGGCCCACTGGTCGTAGCGTTCTTCCAGTTCCTCGTTGCTGGTGGAGCCGTAGACCCACTGGACTCGCCTGTGGCTCTCTTCCATAGCCATGAAATCACCTCTATTTCAAATTCCCTCTCCTTGGCCGGGAGAGGGAATTCGCGCAGTTTCTTATCTGGTTGAAGACGCCAGGACTACTTGCGGCAGATGTACAGTCCCCAGCCCAGTTCGTCCTTTTCCACCGCCTTTGCCGTTTCCAGGTAGGCTGTGGTCAGCCATTCGTAGTGCTCGGCGCGCTCACTGGTATCGTTCTTGGGCGTCCGGTCGGCGAGGCAGAGATACGACTGGCGCAGGTGGCCGGAGATGTCCAGGGCTTCCACCAGCTCGAAGCCCTGGCCTTTCAGCGCGTCTTGATATGACTCGAAGCTGAACTCCGTATCGTAGAGCAGCCGGTCATAAACGTACCGCTGCGAATCGTCGCTGACTTCCTGCTTCGGCTTGACCAGGTCGTCGAAGACAAAGATGCCGCCCTTCTCGAGAACCCGGTAGACTTCCTTCAGCACCGTGCGCTTGTCCGGCACATGGTAAATGACGGCCTGGCTCCAGACACGGCTGAAGGAGCCTTCCGGGAAAGGCAGTTCGGTGGCCGAGGCCTTCTCGAAGGCCAGCCGGTCGCGCAACCCTGGTTCCTGCTGTTCGCGGGATACCTTGGCATTGTCGATGCGCACGCCGCTCAGGTCGATGCCGGTGGCGTGACAGCCGGTGTGGCGGGCCAGCCAGATGGCGGTGGTGCCGTTGCCGCAGCCCAGGTCCAGGACCCGGGCGTTGGCGCCTATGCCGCCCTTCTCGACCATGATTCGGTCGAGATTGGCGCAGCCCTTCAGAAAGTCTGTGCCAGTGGTCTCGTCGAAGAAACCCCAGTGGACGCTGCCGTCTTCATCCCAGACGGCACGGTATATTTCGTCCTCGGCGTCGTAGTAGGACTCAGTTTCCTGCTCACTGAACCGGCTGGTCATGCTAGAGGCCCTCCAGGAACTCCACAAGTTGGTTGTCTGGGTTAATCCGAATGGTCCGGGGCTTGCTCGGGATGCCGACATCCTTGAACGACACGATCATGGCACCGAGGCCCTCGATAGTGAGGCAAGCGCCCACTGCCAATATGGGTCGGCGCTTCCCTCTTGCAGGGTGAAACAAGCCTTGAGAGGGCAGCCATTATCAATATCGAAGGTCTAGGCCATCTCGAGGTCCTGCGGTCCGGCTTTCCACGTCAGGACTTCGTCTCCGACGATGTTGCCGACGTAGTTTGAACTGGCCTTGGTCACCCAAGCCCGGTTAATCTTGGAGCGCAGGAGTCGCCCATTGATCCGTTTTAGTGGACCGGTTCGGGGTGCCTGATGCCATGGAGGAATTCCTTGAACCGGTTGGCTTCGTCAACCAGAATCATCTTCGGCTCGATGGGGGTGTCGGTAACCTCGAAAGACATTATGATGAGGCAGTGGCCTTCGCCGGTAAGACGGGCTGCTGCGCCCTGCACGGCGATGTCGCCCTTGCCCCGAGGTCCGGGGATGACGTAGGTCTCGAAACGGCTGCCGTTGTCGACGTCGCAGACCAGGACCTTCTCGTTATCCCACATGTCGACCTTTTCCATCAGGTTCTCGTCGATGACGATGCTGCCGACGTAGTCGGGGTTGGCCTCGGTCACCCAAGCCCGGTGAATCTTGGATCGTAGTACTTCGCGCATGGTTCCCTCCTTAATGGATGTGCCGCCCGTGCGGCTGGTATTTCCTTCCTGGCGTTCGGGTTACCGTGGCAAAACGTCCGAAACTGGCAACCAGAACTCTTGACATAAAGATTATTGCGTGAATTGCCCTCCAACTGAGGGGCAAAACTTGGCGCAAAATTCCCTGCGGCCTAACTTGTGAGTAGTCTTGAGTTTGCCGACAGACGCGCCGAGGCGCGGGGCAGGTCTGGCGGCGTTCAGAGCGAGGCGGGTACTTCGACAAGCTCAGGAGGCGGGAGAGAGGCCCCTATCGGTCTCGGTTGGGGAGAGCGCTATGGCTCACAGGGGAGGGTGTATCGTTCTCTGCTGCGGATCTGGCGCTGCTTTTGAACGGTACGTGTGACGGGGGGCCGTGTAGAACGGTATATCATGCTCTCTTCCGTATTTAATCTGGCTCTCGCCTTCCGTTGATCGGTTCCCGGGCGGGCCAATACTGAAAGTCCAAGCTCGAATTGCGGGCAGTCTAGCATCGGTGTTTGAGGTGGTCAACTTTTCTGTCAATCAGCTGAGACTACTTTCCGCTTCAATAACCTCAATAAGCGACGTTATTCGTCTATGTCGCGATAATTCCTTCACTGATTCATCCCAAATATAATGAAACATGCCTCGATAGTTGTAAAATGGCGTCTATTTTTGAGGATGTTAAGGTATCTCAGATTCAAGGAAAGGTGTACACGATAGCTCGAAAGGGCAAAATCGCGGCCAGCCTTTCGTCAGCGCCATTGTCCCTGCCTGCCTCATCTGGCAGTGAGTGGACCCTACACGGCCAAGGACATTTCGTGGCTTACGGTTACGGTGTCCGGGCCGAGGATGTCTTCCACTCGCTCCCTCAGGTCGTCGCAGTAGCCGGTGCTGACCACCGGCATATCCAGCAGCACGCGGCGGCCTGCGGTGCGGATCTCCAGGTTCACGCGGTCGCGGCCCGGGTACTCCAGCATTACGCCGATAACCTCGCGCAGGGTGTTGGCGTCGTGTTTCTGGTCGTCTTCGGTGACTATCAGCCGCACCAGCCGGTTGGAGCCGCCGTTTCCGTTGGCTGCGGGCGCAGTTGCGGCGTGGTTGCCGTTCCCGTTCCCATTGCTGTGGCCGTTCCCGCTGGACTTGCCGGCCTGACCGTTGCCATTGCCGTTGTAGTTGCCGTTGCCGCTGTTTCTGGCATGACCATTGCCGTTCCCGTTGGCTCTAGATGGCTGGGAGGCCGGGACCGTCAGCGTGGATGGCTGGTCGTGGGCGTATTCCTCGGCGTCGTCGCAGACCAATTCCACCTGGTCGCCCCGCAGCCGCACCTTGCCGGCCACGCGGACGGTGCGGGCGGGCTGCCAGACGTCCTCGGTGCGCTGCAACGATTCGGGCCAGACTATGACTTCAAGCTGCCCTCCCAGCATATCCATCGCCACGATGAGGAAGCGCTGCCCGTCCCGCCTGGCCCGCTCGGTGACGGTTGAGACGATGCCGAGGACGGTTAGGGCCTGCCCCTGCATCTCTTCGCTGAGCTGGTCCACGGACACTATGGCGCTTCCGGCGCTGGCCGCGCCGCTCAGGGCCATCAGGGGGTTATGGGATAGCGCGACCCCCAGCAGTTCCCTTTCCCAGCCGGCTTTCTCTTCCGGGGAGGCGTCGTTGGTGCTGAGGGCTATGCCCGGCTCCTCCCGTACCGCACCGCTGCTTGAGCTTGTCGAAGAACCACCCCCGAACAGGCTGCTCTGGCCGCTGCTGCGCATCTGCGCTTCCCGTTGCGCCGTGGCGACTATGCGGTCAAGGGCGGACAGCATAGCTCCCCGGGGCGCCAGGGAGTCGAAGGCCCCGGCCTTGACCATGCTCTCCAAGGTGCGGCGGTTCAGGTTGTCGGCGCCGGCCCGGTTGCAGAAGTCGTCTATGGAAAGGTAGGGGCCGTTCTCTTTCCGCTCATCCACCACCGGCCTGACCGCGCCCTCGCCTACGGTCTTGACGGCGGCCAGTCCGAAGCGCAGGCCGGGTCTGCCTTCATCGTCATGGTCAATGGTGAAGAACTCGCCCGAGCGGTTGACGTCCGGTAGCCAGATAGGAATTTCCAAGCGGAAGCACTCGTTGATGGAACTGATTGTCCTTTCCGCGTTGTCCAGCCGCGCGTTCAGCACTGCCGCCATGTATTCCACGGGATAATGAGCCTTGAAATAGCCGGTCCAGTAGGAGATCAGGGCGTAGCTGACGCTGTGGGCCTTGTTGAAGGCATACCCGGCGAAGGGTTCTATAAGGTCGAATATCTGCACTGATAGAGCTTCGTCATAGCCTTTGGCCGTGGCGCCCGACACGAAGTTCTGGCGCTCCTCCGCCATCAGTGCGGCGATTTTCTTGCCCATCGCCTTGCGCACGATGTCCGCCGCGCCCAGGGAGTAGCCGGCGAACTGCTGCAATATCAGCAACACCTGGTCCTGGTAGACAATGATGCCGTAGGTCTCGTCCAGCAGTTCCTTGAAGCTGGGATGAGGGTAGGTGACCGCGGTCCGACCGTGCTTGGCGTCAATGAACCGGTCTATGTTTTCCATAGGCCCCGGGCGGTACAGGGCAATCATGGCGGCGATGTCGTTGAGGCTGGACGGCTTCAACTCCTTGATGTAACGCTGCATCCCGGCGCTTTCCAGTTGGAACACGTCGGTGGTGTTGCCGGAGGACAGCAGATCGAAGGTTGCCTGGTCATCCAGCGGCAGCCTTTGCAGGTCTATCTCGACGCCGCGGCTCTGGCGCACCAGCTTTACGGCCTGGTCCAGGATGGTGAGGCTGGTGAGGCCGAGGAAGTCCATTTTCAGCAGCCCCAGATGGGCCACCGGGTCCATGCTGAACTGGGTCATCATCACCGGGCTGGATTCCTCGCCTCGTACCGGGCGTTGCAGCGGCACAGTCTCGGTCAGCGGCTCATCGGCGATAAGCACGCCGGCGGCGTGGGTGCTGACGTGGTGCACGATTCCCTCCAGCCCCTGGGCCCGGTCCACCAGCTCGCGCACGGTGTCGTTGGTGTCGACAGCGCTTTGCAGTTCGGGGCTGACGCGCAGGGCGTCCTCCAGGTTGCGGGCCTTGAAAGGCACCATGCGGGCGATGCGGTCAACGTCGCCGTAGCCCATGCCCAGGGCCCGGCCCACGTCGCGCAGGGCGGCCTTGGCCCCCAGGGTGCCAAAGGTGATTATCTGGGCCACCCGGTCGCTGCCGTACTGGTCTATGACGTAGTGCAGCACTTCGTCGCGCCGGTCGTCCTGGAAGTCCATGTCGATGTCGGGCATTTCCTTGCGCTCCATATTAAGGAAACGCTCGAAGACCAGGCGGTACTCCAGGGGGTCAACGTCGGTGATGCCGAGGCAGTAGAGGACGACGCTGGCCGCCGCGCTGCCCCGGACGCCGAAGAGTATCTCGCGCCGGCGCACGAACTTGATGATGTCCCACACCACCAAGAAGTAGTTGGCGAACTTGGTGTAGCGGATGACGTCCAGCTCGTAGCGCAGCCGCTCCACGGCCTCGGGCGAGGCGTTGGGGTAGCGCTCCCGGAATCCGGCCTCGCAGACCTGGGCCAGGTATTCGTCGGCGTCCATGCCGCCGGGGGTCTCATAGCGCGGCAGGTGGGTTTGGCCGAAGTCCAGCGACACGTCGCACATATCGGCAATCAGGTTGGTGTTGCCCAGAGCGGAACTGCGGACGTTGGCGGGCAGTCCGTCGAAAAGCTGTTCCATCTCCTGCGGACTCTTGATGTAGTAGGAATCATCCTCCATCCGCAGGCGCTTTTCGTCCCTGACCGTGGTGTTGGTCTGGATGCAGATGTATATGTCCTGCAAGCCGGACTGGTGCTGATGGACGTAATGGGCGTCGTTGGTCGCCACGAATGGGAGCTTCGTATCCTCGCCCAGACGCAGCAGCCCCTCGTTTATCTGGTCAAGCTGCGGGACATGGCTATGCTGCTGGAGTTCAAGGAAATACCCATCGCCGAACAGTTCGCGATACCACCCGGCAGCGCGGGCCGCTTCGTCATAGCGGCCGTCGGCCAGCAGCCGCGGCACCTCTGCGGAGGGACAGCCCGAGAGGCAGACGAGGCCGGAGCCGTATTCTTCCAGCAGGCCCTTGTCAATACGCGGGCGGTTGTAGAAGCCCTCGACGTGGGCCTTGGTGACCAACTGCATCAGGTTGCGATAGCCGGTGTTGTCGCGGGCCAGCAGCACCAGGTGGGCCGGGCTGCGCTCGCTGGGGTTCTTGTCATGCCGGCTGTTGTGGGCGACGTATACCTCGCAGCCTATGATGGGCTTGATGCTGGCGTCACGGCAGGCGGAATAGAAGTCCACCACGCCGTAGAAGGTGCCGTGGTCGGTGATGGCCAGCGCATCCATGCCCAGCTCGCCGGTGCGGGCGACCAGTTCCGGGATGCGGCTGATGCCGTCGAGCATACTGTATTCGGTGTGAACGTGGAGATGGGTAAACGCCAAACCGGGTGAGCCTCCAAAGAAGAAAACTGCTGCCCAAGATGGGCCGGGCTTAAGGCCCGGTGGAAAACCCTATTATATGGGCCGCCGCAGTGTGGGTTGTCAACCGTTTTGCGCCCCCAATACCAGATATTGGGCGCAGTCTTAGAAATGGCTACAATATACCTGACATAACGAATACTCCAGGTTATGAGCAAGGCAACCGTAGAACCGCTGCCGGGGTTATTGGGAGCGGCGGCGCAGTTCCTCTTCCAACTGCTGGATACAGGCCTCGGCGGCGACGCGGGCCTGGCGCTCGGCGTCGAACTGAGCCTCGGCAGCGATGCGCCCCTCCGCCTCTTCGTCGTGGGTGAGCAGGTATCGTTGGGTTACCGGGTCGTAGAAGCGCAATTGCCCGTATTCCCAGCACAGGTCCAAGTTCAGCGCGTCGCTGTGTCCCCAATACCGTTCATCGTCCACCTTGACGATGGTTATGGGCTGGTATTCGCCATCCACCAGCCGGTCGCCGGCCAGCCCGGCCGGGTAGCGGTCGCCGTCCGTGGGGTCGAACCGCCAGTATTCCGGGATGCCGTAGGCGGCGTAGTCCACCCGCTTGCGGGTGTAGTCGTTTTCGGCAGTGGTCAGCGAGGCGATTTCCAGCACGAAGTCCGGCGGCTTGCCTTGGTCGTCGATGGCGTAGCCGCGCCGGGCGACGGCCTCAGCCGGATTCGCATTGAAGGCGATGAGCAGGTCGGGATAGCGCAGCATCCGGGGCGTCAGGCCACGCCGGAAGGTGTGGCGCACCGGAATATCTCCAAAGACCAGGGTGGTTTCCGGCGAGCCGTAGTGCCGGGCCAGGGCGGTTCCGTGGCCCGGACGCTCGCGGAAATGGAAGTTCTGCATATCCGTCCTTTTGGGCCGCTCGGGGAATTGGTCCTCCGGCGCATACTTTTCCGGGGGGCGAAGCGGCGGGGCGGTCTGCTTGGTGGTCATATCGAGCCTCGCTCGCGGCGGGGTGGAGATGGGGGGATAGGGAAATTATACGCCAACGGCGCGGCTCTCCATAGCGCGGAATGACAGCAAAACCGGCTTTTGGACGAGTGGGGCGCAAAAATGACAAAGGAGCGGGCTGCTAACCCGCCCCTTTGCGATGCAGGGCATTGGAATCCGCCAATCCGGCGGGAAACGGTTACTCGTCGTCCCAGGAGTCGTCAGAGGGCAGGACAACCTGCTGGCTCACCGGGGCCGGGGCTGGCATCAGGCGGGTGTCGCCCCAGGTGGCCGTCTCCACGTAGTTCTTGAACTCGCGGGTCTCCCCGCAGATGCGGCAGACGCCGTCGCTGGTCGGGCCGTCCGCGGCCTGAATCAGCCAGTGGTGCCGGCAAACTACGGAGCCTTCGGAGACCTCTTGAACGGGCGCAACTCCCGCCTGCTGAACCATGACGATCACCCCTCTGATGACTTTACGAAATTCTACCATCACATGTCCGTAATCGTCAATACATTGCTGGTATCAGTTCGCAAAAGAAAAGTGATACATACTGTATCCGTATATCAAGTTTGATGATGTGAGAGATAAACGTCCCGGATTACACCACTTTCAGGCCGAATCTGCGTTGACTTTTGGTTACAAAAACTGATTAAATCGGGAGTTAAACCAATGCACACCGTAATCCTCAATTTTAAGGGGGTCAGCGATGGGGAGAAGGCTATTTAAGGAACTGGAGCGCTCCTACGGTTTCGACGAAGTTGCCATCGTTCCCGGTCAGGTGACCATCAACCCCGAGCTCACTTCCACCAAGATGACCATCGGCGACCTGGAGTTCGAAATTCCCATTATGGCCTCGGCCATGGATGGCGCGGTTTCGCCTCGCTTCGCCGCCCGGATGCACGAGATGGGGGGCCTTGCGGTGCTGAACGGCGAGGGCCTGTACTCCCGCTATGATGACCCCTATGCGGTGCTGGAAGACATCATAGCCACCCCCCAGGAAGAGGTGACCGAGTTCCTCCAGCAGGTCTATGCCGAGCCGGTGAAGGAAGACCTTCTGGCGGCCCAGGTCCACGAAATCAAGAAGTCCGGCGCGGTGTGCGCCGTTTCTTTTACGCCACAGACCACCAAGCGGATGTCTCCGGCTGCCGTCGAGGCCGGGGCCGACATGGTGGTGGTGCAGTCCACCGTCACCACAGCTCGGCACGTGTCCAACAGCTACCGTGGCCTCATCTTCTCCGAGCTCATCGAGGCCATCAAGGTTCCGGTGATGGTGGGCAACTGCGTATCCTATGACGTGGCCCTGGAGCTGATGGAAACGGGCATTGACGGCGTGCTGGTGGGCGTCGGCCCAGGCGCTGCCTGCACCACCCGCGAGGTGGTGGGCGTGGGGGTGCCGCAGGTAAGCGCCACCCTGGAATGCGCCGCCGCCCGCCAGGACTACTTCCGCAAGACGGGCCGCTACGTTACGGTCATCACCGACGGCGGCATCCGCACCGGCGGCGACATCTGCAAGTCCATCGTCAGCGGCGCAGACGGCGTGATGCTGGGCACCCCCTTCGCCCAGGCTGACGAGGCCCCCGGCCGCGGCTTCAACTGGGGCATGGCCAACCCCCACCCCGAGCTGCCCCGGGGCACCCGCGTCAAGGTCGGCACCAAGGCCCCGCTGAAGCAGATACTCTACGGCCCCACATCCAAGACCGACGGCACCCAGAACTTCGTCGGAGCCCTGAAGGCCGGCATGGGAATGTGCGGCTCCTACACCATCCGCGACCTGCACAAGGCCGAGATGGTCATAGCCCCGGCCATCAAGACGGAGGGCAAGTTCTTCCAGATGGGGGGGTAATGGAGAAGGAGCAGAAAAATGTCACCGGAGTTTTACGCAATCATCGGCGTGGGCATCTCCACGGTCGCCTTTGTTTGCGGGCTGTTAATTTACTTTAACAGCCAGACCAACAAAAGGCTGGATAAACTGGAAGACAATTTTAGTCGGATGGGACGGGAGTTAAATGCCCTCAACTTGAGAGTATCAAGGCTGGAATGGATGCTGGACGCTGCGCTGCGTGGCCGTCCAGTAGTGTTACCGGCGGAAACGTCGGCAGCTCCCTACGCTGGCTTTGTCCCTATCGGAAAGGCAGCCGCTAGGCGCAGGATGCGCCGCCGACAAATCAACCGCCCTCCCGCCGATGGGACAGAAACCCCCTAACAAGGAGCGCGTTATGACCACCGCCAACCGCACCATCGAAATCCTCATTCCCGTCGCCGAGGACGTGCCGGAGGAGATTGGGCTGACCGACTCCCTCTCCGGGCTGGAAGGCAAGGTCGTCGGTCTGCTGGAGAACCGCAAGTACCACGCCGACACCTTCATGCAGGAGCTGGAGCAGACCCTGCTTAACGACTACGGCGTGAAGAAGGTCATCTACAGCCGCAAGTCCACCTATAGCGCCGCGCACCCCGACGAAAAGCTGGAGGCGCTGTTGCAGGAGTGCGACGCCATCATCCACGCCATCGCCGATTGAGGCTCCTGCACGGCGTGGGGTCTCCACGACACGGTATACACCGAATCCAGGGGCAAGCCCTCGGTCAGCGTAATCACCAGCAGCTTCACCCGCGCCGCCAACCTCCGCGCCGCCTCGCTGGGAATGCCCGGCGTCCGCATCGTAGTCCTCCCCAGCCCCCTGGCGTCGCGGCCAGTAGCGGACGTGCAGCAGATGGCGCATGAGTTCGCGCCGGAGATCGTGGGGCTGCTGACCGGCAGCAAGAGCCTGGAGCGCCCTACCATAAGAGAGTTGATGGGAAGTATCCCCGACCTGACCGGCGGCCTCTCCACAGAGGAGCATATGAGGAAGATCCGGGGTGAGTTTCCAACAGAATAGGCGAATCCATCTCGATTCCTCGGTCTACATTGCCGCCCTGAATGGCGAGACAATTCCGGCGCATGGCGGAATTAGCCGGGTGGAGCTGACGGAATTGATTTTTGACGCCAGTGAAGCCGGTCTGATTACTATTTCTACCTCGACGGTCACGTTGGTGGAGGTGCGCCGAGGCGCAGGTTCGTTGTCAGTTTCAGATCAAGCACGAATCCGCTCGATTGATTCGCTGTTTGACCAGAGTTTGACCCGCTTTGTCGACTTGGACCATGGTGTGGCGTTGTCGGCCCGCCTGATAGCAAACCAGTATGGCGTCAGGACGATGGACGCCATCCAGGTGGCAAGCGCAGAAGCAGCGGGATGTGATGAGTTATTCATTTGGGATAACCGCATTGTCAGCAAATTGTCGGCTGATCCTATGCCAGGGTTGAGCGTCTGTGAGCCTTACTGGAATGTCCAGTGAGCTTATCATCTTACAATCAATTTAACCTCGCATATTATTGAGTGTTCCGAAGAAGTCTTTGAGTGGCCTCTTCACTTTGCGTCGGATGTTCAACGGGCTCTGCGTTCTCTATTAGCTATTAAGGAGCACCCATGACCACCCCCCAACTCCACTCCCGCCGCGAGCGCGTTCCTGCCGACTTCGCCGCCATGCAGGACTACTTCTGGGAGCAGGGCTGGACCGACGGGTTGCCCGTCGTGCCGCCCACCGAGGACGCCGTGCGGGCGATGCTGGCCGCCCTCGACGCCGACCCCCAGCACTCGCTGGGCGTGATGCAGCCCAGCAACTCGCGGGCCACGCTGGAGAAGCTGGCGATTAACGCCGTCATGGCCGGCTGCAAGCCGGAACATTTCCCGGTGGTGGTCACGGCGGTCAAGGCGGCCATGCGCGAGGGCTTCAACTTGGCAGGCACGGCGGCCACCACCGGCGGCTGCAACCAGGTGGTCATCGTTAACGGCCCCGTCGCGCCAAGGGTGGGCATCCAGGCCGACGCGGGGTGCTTCGGCCCCGGCTTCCGGGCCAACGCCGCCATCGGACGCGCCTTCCGCCTCATCGTCCGCAACGTGGCCGGGCTGACGCCGGGGGAGATGGACAAGGCCACCCTCAGCTCGCCGGGCCGGTACAGCTTCTGCTTCGCCGAAAACGAGGCCCGCAGTCCGTGGGAGCCGCTCCACGTGGAGAAGGGCTATGCCCTCGAAGACAGCACCGTAACCCTGGCCGGCATCCTCGGCGTCTACCGCATCATGGAAAGCACCTCCGGCACCGGCTTCGGCGTCCTCGGCACTATCGTCGGCAACATGAAGGCCGTGGGCATCGCCAACTACTACCAGCAGGCCACCGGCGGACAGGTGCTGCTGGTCCTCTGCCCCGAACACGCCGCCGAGATAGCCGCCTCCGGCCTGTCCAAGGCCGACGTCAAGGACTTCGTATTCCACAACGCCCGTATGCCCGTGGGCCAGCTCAAGGGAATCGCCCACTACGGCAACCGCACCTGGCCCGCCTGGATTGACGAGTCCAACGACGGCGTGATGGTCCCCATAGTCCGCTCCGCCAGCGACGTGAACGTCGTGGTGGCCGGCGGCGACGGCCGCCACTCGGCCTGGATGGCCGGCTGGGGCGTGACGCTGATGTCCACTGAAAGGGTCGAGTACGCGCTGCCGTAGCTCGTGATTTCCGCTAACCTGCTATTCTCACCTATACTGTCCTCCCGCTTTCGCGGCTGGGGCAAGACATGGGTGGCACGGGCGTCGGAAGGTAGACATGTGTGAGGAGCTACGAATGCCGAATCAGGAAAGTTATAATAGACCAACCTGATTAAAGTTGAATGAGCCGGTGCCAGCATGACCAACCAAAACCAGACAGGCAGATATTTCGCGGATGCATTAGCCGGAAGGCTAGATATTACCGACTCCTATCTGGTGCTAGGCGACATTCCAGAATTGGTAGGTGTCTCGTCGCAAAACGAAGACCAGCTGGTCGCTGCCATTAGGAGTATGATTGACGCGGAACCCGGGGGCATCAGTCAAATCTCAGTCACCGCGTCATTATCTACACAACAAGCCAAGGGCCTTTACCACGAAAACAGAATCGCCGCCGTTGACGGGACAGATGCCGTTTCGTCTTTAAGGTTCGCATCCGACACGATTTACGCCGCTGGAGTAGTCCTGGTAACACCGCAAACCCAGCACCGCCCCCAAGCACACGTAACGCGCACTAGTACTCAAACAACTCAGGATTGGCAGGGGTAGAGGCGATGGAGTTTGCGTCTGGCGTCTTGGGCTGTGAAGCGCCAGTTAATGGTGGCTCCTATCGCGTTCCGCTCCGACACGCAGGCGTTGGTGCCTCTTTCCAGGCTGTCCTCATCTCCGTGGCGTCCGTGCAGACAAGCCCGGGCCAGCACGCTGAACTCTATCTCCGCCATATTGAGCCAGCTTCCGTGTTTGGGCGTGTAGTGGAACTCCAGCCGTTTGGCGATGCGCCGGGCCTCCGGAGCCGGAAAGGTCTCGTACAGCGACGCCACCCGGTGGGTGTTAAGGTTGTCCAAAACCAGACGGATCACCGGGACTTCGGGGTAGGCCTCGTCCACCAGCCAGCGCATCTGGTGAGCGAAGTCCTGCATGGTGCGCCGCTGCGTGATAGCCACGTGGCGCCAGCCGGCCTTGGGCTCGCAGCTCAGGAACAGATTGCGGGTTCCGGCCCGCGCGTATTCGTAGTCCTCTCGCCTTGGTCTCCCAAGCTTTGCCGGCAGAGGCTCCCTGACATCGGCCAGCAACTGGGTTGAGGTCTCGTCAAAGCAGACCACCGGCCTCTGCGGATCGTAGGGCTCGGCGTAGAGATCCAGCACGTCCTCCATGGCCGCCACGAACTCCCCGCCTACCTTGGGGATGCACCATTGTTTCTTGAGCCACGGCTTGAGGGTGTTTTTTTCAAGTGCAGCCGCACCGTCTCGGGAGACAAAGACTCCACCAGTCCCAACTCCACCGCCTTTCCCGCCAAGGCCCGCATGGTCCAGTGGTCATGACCATCGGGCGCCGGGCTACAGGCCAAGGCTATCAGGTGAGCCTCGACCCGATCGTCCACCTTCCGGTATGGATTGGGCGAGTTGTGGTGCCGCAGCACCTCCTCCAGTCCTTCCTCGGCATACCGCCGCTTGATGCGGAACACGGTCCGCTCCGACACATCCAGTGCGCTGGCCACTTGGGGAGCGGTCCAGCCCTCATCTATCTTGAGCAGAATACGGGCCCGGGTAATCGCCTGGGCGGAACTCCTTCCAGCCCGGACCATCCTCCTGAGACGTCCCTTCTCCTGTGTCGCCAGCCGGACTCCGTACTTCTCCTGCACCATGACCACCTCACATCCTACAACCCTTTGTCTATCCCCAAGGTAGCATCCTGTCCGGACTCATGCACTAACTGACAATCCTAGATTGGCTGAATACTAGGGCCACCCACCTCACTCCAGCGGAAAATATCAGGGTCACCTGGATGCAAGCTATCAAGGAATGGCACGATTATCTCCGGGAAGCACGCCAGCAGGAACACTCCTGGATAAACACCTTTAGGGAATACGAAGAGCGAGAAGTCGCTTACAATTGGCTCCAAGAAGACGAACACAACTTCGTCCTGCTCGATGGCCCAATCCTGACTCAGAACATGCTTACCCAAGAAAGGGCACGAGACCTCCTCCAAGACCTCGTCGGCAGCGAGCGGTCCATAGGATTCATAAAGAACCTTTCCGCTAACCCGCTCCTAAACGCCATTGGGTTTTCCTTGAGACCAGGTGAAGTGTTTGTCTTACAACAATGGTCAACGATATTGTCAGACCGTTTCACGCAAGGGCAGGAAATTATAGGCCGATGGATTACGGACCATGCCGGCCAAGTGGTGAGGGCGATTTATAAAGCGAACCGCAAGGCCTTCGGTATAGAATGCGACGCTCGGCACATCCCTTTGGCCTTGGCAATCCTCGAAACCGACAATCTAGGAGCACTGGATCACGACATACCCATGCTTCTCCAGATAGCCGACAACCATGTTCGGACGATGTTCAACGGTAATAGAGCTCGGGATGAAGTTATTGCCAGATTCTCAGCCAACCAGCCTGACCGGTTTCTAGGTCTGACCAATGAACGGAGCCTAAGATGATACAGCTCATCCAGATAGCGGACGATCAGAACACAGACACCAACATTGTCAGGTTGGTGGCAAAGGGCGAAGACGAACTGATACCCCTCTTCACATACCTGCTATCAGAATCGGATCAGGACCGCTTCTTCCTTCAAGTCGCAACATCGAACAGAAACCTCAGCCGGTTTTCTGCAGGCCCTTTCGATACCATCTCACTCAGCCAGATGCTGGCACTTATAGAAGACACAGGCTATGCCAAGGATTCCATAGTTGCCAACATCACCTATTACGATGCTACAGTCCAAGCTATCTTGAATGACGTAGGCAATCCTGAGACACCCTTCATCCGACCGACAACAGGTGCGATAAGCAGACTGGCCACCACCGAGGAAATCACGAGTTGCCTCGAACTGCCAAATCCCGATGATGCACGGCGTATCGGCGCATTGGCTCGGAGCGGAGAAGCGGAAGTCTCAATTTGCCCTAACGAAAGAATCCTGAACCACCACATCCTCGTTGCCGGTTCAACAGGATCAGGTAAATCGAATCTCCTATCAAACCTGTCGCACGCAGCAGCAGCAATGGGCAGATGCGTCATCCTCTTTGACCATAAACCTGATCACCAGAATCACCATGAGGAAAATCCAGAGGCCAATGAGCGATTCCGTAAGGCGTTCTCGCTAAATGGCAACAACCCCAACGAGCCAACAGTGCGCTACTGGACTTTGGATTCACTGGACCCGAATGACGATGCAACAGTTTTGACTGTGAGAGCGCAACAACTTAACCCGGAGATTCTTGCAGGCACTGTCTTCTACCGGCCCAATGAAGAAACCCAGGCCGAGATATTCGCGCATTTGGCGGAGAACTTCGCAGCGGACAGAGCGGATCGCCAGCAATTTTGGACCATCCGGGAGCTAATAACCCATATAACAGGCAACAACGATGCTACGTTAAGCAACTTCCTATACGGCCAGGACGGAGGCCGACTCAACCGAGGCACGATGGACGCCTTGAGGAGAAAGATCCGCTTGCCAGGAAGGATCCCCTCATTCATAGATACGCAGCCACCCACTGATGTGCTAGGCCACCAGCGTAATACAGGAGATATTACTGACATCTTCAGTCAACCCGGTCTAAACGTCATACGCGTCAGTGAGAGCAACAACCGAGGGTATGCCCTATTCCTCAGTTATCTCCTGGAAGAGGCAGCTAGAACTCGCACGGTAACTTTGCAGCAGCAGACGGACGTACCCGACCTCGAAGTTATCATCGACGAAGCTTCTGACATCTTCAGGGCCGAGTCACGGCAACTCCGAGACGCCGCATCAGGAATGCTTAACGAACAGATACGAAAGGGTCGCTCGCTACACGTCGGTTACGTTATCTCAGTCCAAAGTGCAGGCGACGTGCCAGAAGGCATCCGAAACAACCTTAACACCACGATTATCGGAAGACACAGGAATATGAACGTGCTACGGGAAGCCTTGCCAACCGCCCGCCCGGAAATGTTGGAACAGTCGGACAAACTGGTCCCAGGAGAGATGTTCCTAGACTTGTTCGGGTCCAGATCACTTCTCCTTGTCCGCATGGACCCCTCGCGGTCAAGACTTACCGTGGCAGACTAACACGACCACTGCCTACCAAATCACCATATGGAGAATCACCAATGCCCCGCGACTGGCAACGGTACATATTTAACTCAAATACGGACGCAGGCAGAGCCATCGTGGAGCAAGGGAGACGAATATTTGAAGCACGCCAAGCCCTGCCCGAAGAAAGGTACTTAGAGATTCTTTCTAAGGGAAACATCACTCCCCGAGATGCCCGCATGCTCACCTCCATTGGCAGAAGGCTCAGTCCTGTACTCGACGCCAACGCCAAAGTCAAGCTGCCGTTCAGAATCAGAACGCTCACCTATTTAGCAGACTTGTCTATCGACACTCTCCTGAATGCAGCCGAATCCGGCAGGCTCCACTCTGGAATGAACGAAGCCGAGGCCCGCGCACTACGTGGCTCGGCGACTCACGAAGTTCCGCCGGTAATCCGACCTACGGACAACTGGAACTTCTCCACACTGCGGTGGCCCAGAATCGACGGATGGGACGGACACGGCTACATTCCAGGAGATCTATATGCCAACTGCATTTGGTACTACGCTCACGAAGGAGACACAGTGGTGGACCCGATGGCGGGATCTGGAATGCTACTCAAGGTATGGGAGGAAAGAGCCGACTGGGCAGAAGACGAATCCCGAGACATCGAAATCAAATTGTCAGACCTAGTACCGCGCGGCCCTTACGCACACAAAATCAGGCACTGTGACTTGATAAACGAGGTTCCCGTTGACGACGCCGACTACGTCATCATCGACCCTCCATATTGTGGGCTCACCCCGAGTCAATACTCAGACCTCCCTAATGACCTAGCCAACATGGACCCGAACGGGTGGACCGAAGCAATGAGGACAATTGCGGGTCTCCTCAGGACAACCCAACCAGAGGGCGGTCGATGCACGGTCATAGTACCCAACAGCCGGACGATCACCACAGGAGAAAGGATCCTCTTTCCAGAGATAGTCCGTCGTCTATTCCAAGAAGTCGGCTATCACTTGTACGACGTAGTTTATGCTTCTCGCAGAACCCAGCAACGCCAAGGCAGGCAGATGGCCGTGCTCAACAACCGGGCTAGGCGTGAACGGGTACCCATGTCAGACATATCAGAGGTACTAACCTTCATCAACCCGCTCGCTTCCACCCAAATTCCTGAAATTTCTAGGAACCGGCCCAAACCCCTTGCGCGATTGTGAAAAATGGTGCATACTACGCCCTCGAATGCTCCCTGGTGGTTTGAGCGAGGCGGCCCCACCCGTTCCCATCCCGAACACGGAAGTGAAACGCCTCAGCGCCGACGATACTGCTTGGGTGACTGGGTGGGAAAATAGGTCACCGCCGGGGGTATTTTTTTGGCAGCCCCTCTGAACCGGTACAGCTTGGCGCGGCCCCCCACGGGAGTGGCCGACGGCAGGACGGGCATGGCGACGGCCCGGATAGACCGGACTGCACCCCCCCGCCCCCTAGCGACTGTGCCCCTTCAGACCGACAGGGACAGGCGGCTCCCCGCACCCTTCGCGTCTTTACACTCTTCGCGGCGCTCAATATAATTGGGTTTTCTGCCGGGAATAATGGCGGGCAGGGCAAACGGACGCTTCCCCTTGTCACCGAACACCATTTGACACCTCCCAACAGGCTAGGAGCGGAGTTATGGGCAGCAGATTCGAGAAGTTTTCGGAGCGGGCGCGACGGGTTTTGTCGCTGGCCCAGGAAGAGGCGCAGCGCTTCAACCACAACTATATCGGGACTGAGCACATACTCCTCGGCCTTGTCCGCGAGACGGAGGGCGTGGCGGCCCGGGTGCTGTCCAGCCTCTCCGTCGACCTCTCGAAGGTGCGTTCCGCCGTCGAATTCATCATCGGGCGCGGCGAAAAGCCCGCCCAGGGCGAAATCGGCCTCACCCCTCGCGCCAAGAAGGTGGTGGAGCTGGCGGTGGACGAAGCCCGCCGCATGAACCACACCTATATCGGCACCGAGC
Organism: Dehalococcoidia bacterium; assembly: GCA_965204805.1. Taxonomy (GTDB): domain Bacteria; phylum Chloroflexota; class Dehalococcoidia; order Lucifugimonadales; family UBA3495; genus VXOI01. Next base: position 3,560,752 of record OZ242013.1, on the reverse strand, counting down.
ATCTGCTCATCGGCCTCCTGCGGGAGGGCGAGGGCGTGGCCGCCGGCGTGCTGGAGAGCCTGGGCGTGACGCTGGACAAGGTGCGGACGGAGACCCACCGCATCCTGAGCCATACCTCCGGCCAGGGACAAGGTCAGTCTAGGGGCGCCAACACCAAGACCCCGACCCTCGACAATCTGGGCGTTGACCTGACCAACGCGGCCCGGTCCGAGAAGCTGGACCCGGTGCATGGGCGTTCGGATGAACTGCAGCGGGTAATTCAGATTCTCAGCCGCCGCACCAAGAACAACCCGGTTTTGGTGGGCGAACCCGGCGTCGGCAAGACTGCCATCGTCGAAGCCATGGCCCAGATGATCGCGAAAGGCGAGGTGCCCGACACCCTTCAGAACAAGCGTCTGGTCACCCTGGACATGGGTTCCTTGGTCGCCGGCACCAAGTACCGCGGCGAATTCGAGGAACGCCTGAAGAAAGTCATCGAGGAAATCAAGAGTTCCGGCAACTGCGTGCTGTTCATAGACGAGATACACACGCTGGTCGGGGCCGGCGCCGCCGAAGGCGCCGTGGACGCCTCCAACATCCTCAAGCCGTCATTAGCTCGCGGCGAGTTGCAGTGCATCGGCGCAACGACGCTGGACGACTACCGCAAGTACGTGGAGCGCGACCCGGCTCTGGAGCGCCGCCTCCAGCCGGTGCGCGTGGAAGAGCCGTCGGCCGACGAGACGGTGGACATCTTGAACGCCGTCAAGGACCGCTACGAGGACCACCATAACGTCACCTTCTCCGACGACGCCATTCATAGCGCCGCCCATCTCGCTGCCCGGTTCATCTCAGACCGTTTCCTGCCGGACAAGGCTATTGACCTGATAGACGAGGCCGGTTCCCGGGTCCGGCTGCGCGGCAGTGTGACCCCCGCATCGGTCACCGATGCCATGCGCGTGCTGGAAGAGGTCAGCCGGGAGAAGGACGAAGCCATCGCCGAGCAGCGCTACGAGGCAGCGGCGGAACTGCGAGACCGCGAACTGCGCCAGCGCCAAGACCTGGACGAACTGCGCAGCGAGTGGCAGGAAGGCAAGGGCCGGGAGCGCACCATCGTCACCGAGGACGACATCGCTGAAGTGGTCAGCATGTGGACCGGCGTGCCGGTCGCCCGCCTGGCCAAGGAGGAGACCGAGCGGCTGCTCCAGATGGAATCGGAGTTGCACAAGCGCATCATCGGCCAGGACGAGGCCATCGTCAACATCTCCAAGTCGGTCCGCCGTGCCCGGGCCGGGCTGAAGGACCCGCGCCGTCCCATAGGCGTGTTCATGTTCCTTGGCCCCACCGGCGTGGGCAAGACCGAACTGGTGCGGGCGCTGGCCGAGTTCATGTTCGGCCACGAAGACAACATGATCCGCTTGGATATGTCGGAGTTCCAGGAGCGGCATACCGTGGCCCGTCTCATAGGCGCCCCTCCCGGATACGTGGGCTACGATGAGGGCGGCCAACTCACCGAGGGCGTGCGCCGCAAGAACTACTGCGCCGTGCTGCTGGACGAAATCGAAAAGGCCCATCCCGAGGTTTTCAACATCCTGCTCCAGATTTTCGACGCCGGGACGCTGACGGACGCCAGGGGCCGCAAGGTGGACTTCCGCAACTCCATCCTGGTGATGACCAGCAATCTGGGTTCCGACCTGATCAAGCGGGAGACTTCGGTGGGCTTCGCGGTCAAGGCCGACAACGCCCGCACCGACCAGAGCGCCTACGAGCGAATGAAGGACAAGGTGATGGAGGAGGTGCGCCGGTTCTTCAAGCCGGAGTTCCTCAACCGCATCGACTCCACGGTGGTTTTCCACCAGCTTGACCGGACTGAGATCCTGTCCATCGTTGACCTGATGATGAACCAGGTGCGGAGCGAACTGGACGATAAGCAGGTGGGCTTGGAGTTGACCGATGCGGCCAAGGAATACCTGGGTGAAAAGGGCTTCGACCCGGTGCTGGGAGCTCGCCCCCTGCGCCGCCTGATCCAGAACGAGGTCGAGGACCAGCTTTCGGAGGAAATCCTCAGCGGACGCCTGGGAGCAGGCGACATTGCCGTGATAGACGTGGAAGAGGGCTCCGTCAAGATCACCGCCAAGTCCCCGGCAGAGGTCGTGCTGGAAGAGGAACCAGCCCCGGCCGACTAGCTTCACCTGCCACAGAAACACAAGAAGGCCCCCGAAATCGGGGGCCTTCTCTTTTTCAGCAGGAGGCTCCGGGGAACTATATGCGCTGGATCAGTCCAGTCTGGCCGCAAGAACCACCATATCGAATTGGCTCTACAAGACCTTCTGGAATACCAACACTAACATGGTTACAACCCCCAATGAACCCACTGAAAGCAACGTCATGCGGATGAGTCGGAGCGGCAGGTCACTGCTCGCTTTGTCTTGGAAGAAGGTATAGCTGCTGCCAAATTGCGAAGGCGCCGGGGACTTCGAGCGCGACTGAATCGCCCTTGTGATGATGCCAGCCATTGTTTTCTCCTTGTTTTCCAGTGGTTGCGTTAACCACTCGAGGGTGCTATTTCCGTTCACATTGAACAGCGTAGCAAATGAGTGTGGAAATTCCGTGCAAGGACCCGCTGGTAACATAAAAGAATTGTAGGAATTTCGTGGCCGCATATTCAGTGAAAGAGAAAATTGCTGACAGTTGCCAGCCGACAGGGGACAACCTGCGCCCGTATAATCGTCATAGACGGGGACCATTTGCCTGAGGAGTGGGCGGCATGGCGAAGGCTGTGGAGCGACGCAAGACGGTATTTTTCTGCCGCGAATGTGGGCACGAAAGCCCCAAGTGGATGGGCTTTTGCCCCAGCCCCCTGTGTGGCTCGCCAAGGCCACTGGCCGAAGGGACAGCAACCCCGGCCTCTGCCCGGGCAGGTTCCGGCATTCGCGGGAATGATGGACGCGAAGGTTGGCTCGGGACAAACGGCGGCGAAACGCTGGAGCTGTCCCAACTGTCCGCCGATTCCCAGCCCCGTATCACGCTCCCGTCATCCGAGCTTAACCGCGTTCTTGGCGGGGGTGTCGTTCCCGGATCGGTGGCGCTGCTCACCGGCGAGCCGGGAGTCGGCAAGTCGACTCTGTTGCTGCAACTGGCCCACTCGCTGGCGTCGGCTATCACCCCCACCCCCACCCTCCCTCTCAGGGGGAGGGAACATTCTTCGAGATCAGGGGCGGTCCTGTACGTCACCGGCGAGGAATCGCCAGTGCAGGTGAAGCTGCGGGCCCAACGCATGGGCATCGGGGGCCAGGGTATCCTGCTGCTGGCCGAGACCGATGTTGACGTTATCCTTGAGCAGTTGGACCAGAGTCAGCCCGGCCTCGTAATCATTGACTCCATTCAGACCCTGCACTCCGACAGCGAATCGTCAGGGCCCGGCAGCGTGGGACAGGTGCGAGAGTGCGCGCTGCGTCTGCTGCGCTGGGCCAAGACCCAGGGCAAGCCGGTGTTCCTGTCCGGCCACATGACCAAGGACGGCTCGCTGGCGGGCCCGCGGGTGCTGGAGCACATGGTGGACGTAGTGCTGCACCTGGAGTCGCAGGAATCCGGCAGCTACCGGGTGCTGCGGGCGGCGAAGAACCGCTTCGGCTCCACCGATGAGGCCGGCGTGTTCCAGATGACGGAGCGCGGAATGGAGGACGTTCCCGACCCCTCCCGCGCCCTGCTATCGCAACGGGCCGGTCCGCAACTGGGAGCCATCGTAACCCCGGTACTGGAGGGCAGCCGCGCCCTGCTGCTGGAAGTACAGGCGCTGACCAACTTCTCGCAGCTTCCCAACCCGCGCCGGGTGGCCAACGGCGTGGATTACAACCGCCTGATAATGCTGACGGCGGTGGCGACGCGCCGGGCCGGGCTAGAACTGGCCGGGCAGGACGTGATCGTCAACGTGGCTGGCGGATTCCGGGCCGCGGAACCAGCGGCGGACCTAGCCATCATCCTCGCAGTCGCTTCCTGCTACCGCAACGCCCCGCTGCCGCCCGCCGCCGCCTTCGGCGAGGTGGGCCTCAGTTCGGAGCTTCGGATCGTCCCCCAAGCCCAGCGGCGCGTCAACGAGGCCGCCCGGCTCGGCCTCACCCGCTGCATCCTGCCGTCCGCCGCCCTGCCCGAGGTGGAAACGCCGCCGGGAATGAGCCTAATGGGCGCCGAAACCGTGGGCCACGCCATCCGCGTAGCCCTAACCCCACCCGTGGGCGAGTTGGAGCGAATGTTTGCGGAGTAAAAAATCCCCTCTCCCTTGAGGGTGAGGGTGGGCTTACGGCTCTAGTTACGATATTCCTTTGCAAAGCCACATCAGGAACACGGCCTCGCTAACCGTTGCTTGCTGCGCCTAGCCGCTTTGAACTCGTTAATCAGCAGCCTAAATACATAAATCGTATAGCGTATCTTGCCGCCGAATATGGGATACATCCTGTCAAAATCTGCTTGCGTCAGTAATCGGCTCTCCGGCTGATGGCGAACCGGAAAGTCGCTTCTCTTGCGGAGCGAGAAGCCGTACCGCTGGGGACAACGGCGCTTCGATGTCATCGCCCTGCCTCCAGCGCCGCCTCGTGTTCGTGGGTGAACTCGTGGTCTTCGCAGGCCACCCAGCGGGAGCCGTCCTCGTAGACTTCCTTCTTCCAGATGGGGACGACCTCCTTGATGCGGTCAACGGCCTTGTGACAGGCGTAGAAGCCCTCCTTCCGGTGGGGTGAGCCGACGGCTACCACCAGGCTGATTTCCCCGATAGCTACGGCGCCCGTGCGGTGGCCGATGGCGACGTCGTCCAGCCCGAACTCGGCCATCAATTCCTGCCGCACTTCCTCCAGCTTCTTGACCGCCATCTCGTCAAAGGCTTCGTACTCCAGCGTCAGCACCCGCTTGCCCTCGAAGCTGTCGCGGGTGGTGCCGAGGAAAGTGACCACCGCGCCGTTGGTGCCGGTGCGGACGGCGTTGGTGAACTTTTCCGGGTCGAGAGTCTGGGCGGTCAATTCAATCATGTTTCCCTCGCGCATAGTCCAGGCTATCCGCCGCTCACCGGCGGTATCAGGCAGACGTCGTCTCCAGGGTTCAGGACTTCTTCCGGTTCGGCGTAGTCAGCGTTGACCGCGACTACGATCTTCACTTCCGGCGGGGCCAGTCGCGGGTAACGCAACCGCACCGCGTCGGTCAGGTCGGCCACGGTTGCGCCGCCGGGCAGTTCCAGCGAAAACTCGCGCACTCCGGCACGCTCCCGGTACAGGGCGAACAGTCTTACGGTTAGTTCCATGGGTTGATTCTAGACCTTTTGGCTGCCTGCGCCTAGTGCATCACTAGGCCGCCGTCCACGTTGAAGGCTTGTCCGGTGATGTTTCGGGCGCCGGGGCCGGACAGGAAACGGGCCATGGCGGCAATGTCCTCGGGCGTGTTGGACCGTCCGATGGGAATGCGGGCGTCGCGGGCCGCCTCCAGCTCCGCGATGGTGACGCCGGATGCTTCGGCGCGGCCCCGCATGGTCTCTGCGCCCATCTCCGTCAGCGTCGAGCCTGGACAGATGGCGTTGACGTTGATGTCGTGCTGCCCAAGCTGGTGTGCGGCAATCATGGTCATCGCCAGCACCGCGCCCTTGCTGGCGGCGTAGGCGGCATTGGAGGTGCCGGAGTAGCCCTTGCCCGCGATGGAGGCGATGTTGATTATCCGTCCGCCCTCGCCCTGGGCGATCATCTCGCGGGCGGCCCGCTGCATCCCGAAGAACACGCCCTTGGCGTTGACCCGGTGGATGCGGTCCCAGTCCTCTTCCTCCACATCCATCACGTACAGGTAGCGGGTGACGCCGGCGTTATTGACGATGATGTCAATGCGTCCGAAGGCGTCCTTGGCCTGCCCGATCATGCGGTCAATGTCGGCCACGCTGCCCATGTCAGCGTGGATGGGCAAACTCTCGCGTCCCAGCGCCTTGACGGCTGCGCTGGTGTCCTCGACGTTCTCGGCGTTGATGTCGGCCACGGCCACGTTTGCCCCGGCATCGGCCAATTGCAACGAAATGGCCCGGCCCATGCCGCGCCCCGCGCCGGTAACCACCGCAATCTTGTCCTGAAGCTCCATGCTATCCTCGCTTGTCCGCTTGTTATTGCATCGGGGTTATTCTACACTTCGCTCGATGAGGTGGGAAACATGACTCTGGAAAAGTACAAAATAAAGACTGGATCATCCTGCCTGGAACTACCATTGGGGGGCAAGTGGGTACGTTCAGGGCTGATTTCGTAATACGCAACCGGGCTGGTACCGGCCGCTTCGAGTCATTGAATGGCATCGTCGATACTAGCGCATCATATACAGTCGTTCCGGCTTCGATCCTGGACGCCCTTGGAATCGAGAGAGAACAAACCATAAACTTCACGCTCGCAGACGGGTCTCAACGAGAAATGGACATCGGATGGGTGCAGATGGAATTGGAAGGCCGGAACGGGCACGTCTATGTGGTGTTCGGGCGGGAAGACGGCCCGATCCTTCTGGGAGCGATGGCCCTGGAGACATTCGCCCTCGCAGCCGACGCCAAAACCGGCGTTTGATTCCCGGCCAGGCGACCCTTTAGTTGCGGACCAAGGGAATTGTGACGATTAGTCCGTAGCTGAGTCTCCAGCAGGAACAACCGCCGATTTCTCCGAAGAAAGTTTCAGATTAGGAAGGCGAACACGAACGGCATTGTCCCAATCCACATAGTCAAAAGAGTCGTGCGTTTCCCAGAAACGGCGCTCTTCCTCTTCGCTGGCGAACTTTGGGGTCTGCTTAAGTTTCTTGGGCATAGCGATTACGCTCCCTGCGATTCATGTCGCGAGCGGAAATTACTCGGATAATTGTGCCTTGATTCCGCACTGTAAAGGTAACGTGGAGCAAACGACCATTCATGCTGCTTCCAAGAGCATTATAACGCTGTTCAGACTGACTATGACGGATGTCCCTGTCGAACAAAAGGCGTTCATCTGCAAAAACCTGTTCGGCTTCGGTTTGACTAACGCCATGCCGCTCTTCACTCTTTCTGGCGTTGCCATCATCCCATTGAAAACCAATTATGTTGCTAAGGTCAACTATAGGTCCCATTTGCCGGTCAGGTTACCGGGTAAAGCCTGGGTATTCAATCCCATACGATAGTGTTGCCCTGAATTGATGCTTGTTGAAAATCCCCCCTTTCATCGCTACACTCGCCGCAAATGGGATAGAGAATACAACGGAGGTTCATTATGGCTGAGCCGAGAGTTGACACCATTGTGCGCGGCGGGCAGGTTGTGACGTCGTCGCAAGTCATGGACGCCGCCGTGGCGATACAGGGCGAGAAGATTGTGGCGGTGGCCCCGGAACACCTGCTGCCGCCCGCCGACCGGGTCATTGACGCCGAGGGCAAGTTCGTGCTGCCGGGCCTGATAGATGCCCATGTCCACCTGGACGGCCACGACGATTACGCTCTGGGCGCCCTGGCCGCGGCCCACGCCGGCATGACCACGCTCATACCCTTCGGCAACTACACCCTGGACGGCGACGAGACCTTGCCCCAGGCCGGCCACCGCATCCGCGAGGAGATCAACGCCTCGGCGGTGGTGGACTTCGGTTTCCACTTCATCCTCCAGAACCGCCCGTCCATCCTGCGCACCCTGCCCGAAGCCATGGACCTGGGCTTCAAGTCCTTCAAGATGTTCATGACCTACAAGAAGCGCCCGGGCCGGATGTGCGACGACGATTACATCTGCGAGGCGATGGAGATGGTGGCCCGCGGCGGCGGCGTGCTGCAACTCCACTGCGAGAGCGGCAACATCATTGAGTACTTGGAGAACAAGCTCATCGCCGACGGCCACACCCACCCGGAGTTCTTCCCCGTCGCCTGCCCCGACTGGGCCGAGGAAGAGGCCATCAACCGCGCCATCGCCATGGCCGGGGCCACCCGCTGCCCCACCTACGTCGTCCACCTCAGCACCCACCTGGGCTTGGAGCGCATCAAGCAGGCGCAGGCGATGGGCCAGCCCATCTGGACCGAGACCTGCCCGCAGTACCTGCTGCTCTCCGACGCCGAGATGGCCAAAGTCGGCCCGCTGGCCAAGATAGGCCCGCCGCTGCGCCCAGAAGACGGCCCCGACCGCGACGCCCTGTGGGCCGGGCTGCAAAGGGGTCACATCTCCATCGTCGCCAGCGACCACTCGCCCCACCCGCAGGAGCTGAAGAAACCCGGCTGGGACAACATCTTCGTAACCCCCGACGGCGCATCCGTCCCCTTCGGCTCTCCTGGCATCGAGACGCTGGCGCCCCTGATGTACAGCGAGGGTGTGGTCAAGCGCGGTATGCCCATAACCTGGCTGGCGCGGATAATGGCGGAGAACCCGGCCCGCATCTTCGGCCTATACCCCCGCAAGGGCGTCATCCAGCCCGGCGCCGACGCCGACCTTCTAATCCTCGACCCCGGCGTGGACCGCGTCATCACCGCCGGCGACCACATGAGCAACGCCGGCTACACCCTGTTCGAGGGCTGGGAAATCACCGGCCGCCCCTGGATGACCCTGCTGCGCGGCCAAGTCCTGCTCAACGACGGCAAGCTGGAACAACGGCCGGGCTACGGCCAGTTCATGGAGTGCGAAGGCCCGCTGACGCCGCTGGGCGGGGCGGTGAGTTAGGGGGAGCATATAGCCTGGAGGTACCATGCCAATCTACAAGTGGATTTGCCCGAATTGTCGAGGTGCCTACATCCTGCCCAGGCGATCTAAACACCAGTACAACCATTGGCGATGTTACTCTTGCGAAAAGGTATTTCATCGGCCCATTGAAGTTGGCACAATGGGTATGGATCCTTCCTTTGATTTGCCTCTGGTAAAGGTCAAAAGGCCGGAAAACTGGTCAGAAATCGTCGGTGCATACGCAGGTCCGTACAGATTCGACGATTCAATGATGATGTACTCTGAGCGACCTCGTGGAACATCTCCCAGCGATGCCCGAAAGAAAAAGCGCCGTCGCGCGACGGTTATTGCCGAAAAAGACGGCCATGTACTCCTGGTCAAGGAAAGGGGTGCCCGCAGTTACAGCCTGCCGGGAGGAGGTATAGAGAGGGGCGAGTCTGTGATGGAAGCCGCTCTTAGAGAGCTCCGAGAGGAAACAAAACTAAGCATAATCAAGTCGGAGAGACTGTTTAACCACGAGGGTGCTACCCAAGACCATAGAGTAGTATGGGCCTTAGTCAGAGGCGATGTCACGATTCAACGAAAGGAACTGAGTGAACACAAATGGTGGAACAGGAAAGATAATGTTCCGCTAATAGACTCTGCGAAGGCGATTCTGGATAGACACTACCGAGCCACCTCCTGACAGTGACATTCCCGCTTTACTACTTATTTCCCGTCAGAACCGATTCCCTTCCTCGCTCCTTTCCGTCTCTTCGGTTTATCAAGGTTGCCCGCTTTGGATTTCCCTGACTCGCTCGAGCAGACGTTGTATATCCGCTCTTGTCGCTTCCTCATAGCTGGGTATGCCGGTCAGGGGAGTCTTGGTAGGCCGGTATTCTTCCCGACCGGCATACTGGTTGTATATCCACCCGTCTATGGTCAAGCGGAAGCGGAATTCAGGGTCGGCTCGGCGCGCATCGCCCACCAGTTCGTTCAGGTTGTGCGTCGTCTTGTACTGCCAGCCGCGGGCCGAAATCACTGCTTTAATAGCGTGTTCAAGAGCTTGGTGAGCGTGTAGCCCAACCATGTCATCCATCAAGGAATTAGCGGAGTGGATCGCCAAATCGAACATGGCGAGATGTTCCTCGGCATGGCGCAGGCGTTCCCCGGTTACAGTCCATTCGTTGCTATGGTCCTGTTCGTCCTGTCCGTAGCGGCTGTTGTAGTCCTCCGGGTCTCGCGGCATTATTATACCGTCCTGTAGGGCGCGGGCTACCACGTGGTTGACAGTGCGGCGCATTTGGTCGAACTCGTCGCGGGTGCACCAGACCGTCTGCACCGGCACTGCCCAGCCGTAGAGAGACTTGGTCAGCTTTTGGGCTTTCCGGTTTATCCGGTCTTTTTGCTTCAAATCAGGCACGCTTTCCCTGACCAGCAGAACGTCTATGTCCGAGCGGTCTTCCTCGTAGTCGCCGCGCGCCCTTGAGCCGAACAGAACGGTGACCTCCGGCTGTTGAGCCCGGTGCAGTTCCTGCGCAACCCACAGGGCGCGGGGGTCGCATCCGGCGGTGACGGTCATTTCGCCCCCTTACTTGAACGCAGGCATCACCTCGTTGCTGATGAGGCGCAGGGAGTTGTTCACCCGGTCCTGGGGAATCTGGCCGCCGTAGTTGACCTCCATGACCACGCCGGTGACGCCCAGTTCCTCCTGGTAGCTCTTGAAGGTGTCGACGATCTCGGCGGGGGTGCCGAAAAGCACCCGCTCTTCCAGCACCTGCTCGTAGGGGGCGGCGGCGATGCGGCGCATCCGCTCGGCGGTCTCCGGGTTGGCGGCGGTCTGAATCAGCTCGGTTACGGCGTACTGGATGGCTCCCAGGGCGCTCTCGCGCGGCTCTTCGTGGGCCTTCTCGGTGGTCTCGGCGCAGTAGACCGGCACGCGGATGGCGATGTCGGGCGTACCCGAAGCGCCCGATTCCGCCAGCTTCTCGCGGTAGGCGGCCAAGCGTTCCTTCAGCGCCTCCCGCCCGGTGTTGGCGCTGATGAAGATGGGGTGTCCCATTGCGCCCACCAGCGGGAAGGTGTCCTCCCCAGCCACAGCCACCCGCACCGGCGGGTAGGGCTGCTGGTATGGCTTGGGGGTCACGGTCACGTCGTGGAAGGTGTGGTACTCGCCCTCGTGGGTCAGGGTCTCTTCCCGCCACGCCTTCATTATGATTTCCAGCGCCTCGAGGAAGCGAGAGCGGCTCTCGGTGTAGGGGACGTTGTAGCCTTGGTAATACTTGGTCAGCCCGCTGCGGCCGATGCCGAAGTCGAAGCGTCCCTTGCTGATGTGGTCCACGGTGGCCGCTTCCTCGGCGACGCGCAAGGGGTTGGTCAGCGGCAGCACCTGCACGGCCAGGCCGGTGCGGATGCGCTCGGTGCGGGCGGCGATGGCGCTGGCGATGACCATGGGCGAGGCCAGCACGGCCCGCTCCGGGCTGAAGTGGTGCTCGGCCAGCCATACGGTGTCGAAGCCCATTTGCTCGGCCTCGGTAATCTGGGAGAAGGACTCGTCGAATGCCTCTGCTTGCGAGGCGCCTTTACGCACGTGGAAGTCTGTAAACATTCCGAAATTCATCGGTAATCTCCGGGGATAACCTGCCTGGTCAGAATCAGCATACTCAAAGCGAGTTTAGTGGCGCGCACACGGGGAGTCAATTTACCGAAGGTCCCTGCCGGCGCCGGTTGCCCTACAACGGCGGGTGGTAAGTGTGCCACTCGGTGGCCTGCTCGTAGGCGTGACCGGCCCGGAGAACCGTGGCCTCATCGAAGGGCCGTCCGGCGATTTGCAGGCTGAGCGGCAGCCCATCCGCGCTGAAGCCGCAGGGTACGGCCAGGGCGGGAATGTTGGCCAGGCTGGGCACGGTGGTCAGCAGGTACGGAGTGCGGTTGACGTTCTCCCGGCCCGTAATCTCCGGGTCGGGAGACAGCGGCTGAGCCGGCACGCCCGCTGTGGGCGAAAGCAGCAGGTCTACGTCTTGCAGCGTCTGCAGCACCTGGGCACGGAGCAGCGTTCGCAGCTGTATCGCCTTGTAGTAGTAGGTGGCGGGCATCACCGCGTTGGTCAGGTAGCCTATGCGGTTGTCATGGGCTATGTCGCGGGGGCGTTCTTGCAGCAGGTTCCGGTAGGTGGTGGGCGCTTCGACGCGGATGCCGCCGTTGATCGGTCCCGCATGGGCTGCCATCGGAATTGAGACCTCCGATACATCGGCGCCCAGTCTTGACAGCGCATTGCCCGCGTCCAGGACTGCCTTGCCTACATCACCGCCCACCGAGTCGTGATAAAGCACCTCGCGCAGGACGCCGATTCGCAGGTCGCTCACGTCGCCGGTAAGGCTTTCCCGATAGTAAGGCGGCGCTTCCTGGCCAGTCAGCCGGTCGTTGGGGTCGTGACCGGCGATGGCCTGCAACATGATGGCGCAGTCCTCGACGGTGCGTCCCAGGGGGCCGACGGTGTCCATGGAGCGGACGCCAGGCATCACCCCGTAGCGGCTGACTCGCCCCCACGTGGGGCGAAGTCCGGCCAGCCCGCACCACGCGGCGGGGAAACGCACCGAGCCGCCGGTGTCCTCGCCCAGCGATGCGGCGCACATGAACGCGGCGGTAGCGGCGCCGCTGCCGCTGCTGGATCCCCCGCTGGAGCGGTCGCGGGCCCACGGGTTGCGGGGCGGGTCGAACTGGTGTGACAGTCCGGTGGTGGCGAACTCGGTCATGTTCAGCTTGCCCAGCAGTACCGCTCCGGCCTCTTTGAGGCGGGCGATGACCGTGGCGTCGTATTCGGGGACGAATTCGTCGAAGACCGGGGAGCCGCCGGTGGTACGGATTCCCTGGGTGTAGATCTGGTCCTTGACGGCGATGGGGATGCCGTGGAGCGGCCCGCGATAGTATCCGCTGGCAATCTCTTCCTCCGCTTCGCGGGCGGCCTGGCGGGCCTGCTCCGCAGTGACGGTCAGGTAGGCGCGTATGTCGGCGTTGAGCGCCTCGATGCGTTGCAGGTACGCCTCGGTAGCCTCCACCGGCGAGACCTCGCCGCTGCGAATCAGCTCGGCCAAGGCGGCCACGGTCTGGAAGGGAATGTCTACGCGATCCATCTGCTCCACCCCCAATTGCGATGACGGAATCATAGGCGCGACGCAAGGGGGTGGTCAAGGCGATGGAGGGAAGTGTACGAGGTGGCTTACAGATGGTCGAGCGGAGGCCGAACAACCGTGCTTACTGCGGACGTTGCCCGTTGCCGCCGTTCTGCCGCTCTGTGAGACGCTCGATAATGGCTAAAAACTCCCTGCGTTCTTCGGCTATCCTGGCGTCGGCCCGCTCCCGTTCCTCGGCTATCTTGGCGTCGGCCCGCTCCCGTTCCTCGGCTATCCTGGCGTCGGCCCGTTCCCTCTCCTCAGCCAACTGCCGTTCGAGAGATTCAATGGCCTTGCGTTGCCTGGTAGTCATGGCGTAGCTCCAGAGTCCTCCGCCGCCACCAGCTATGACGGCGTGAGTCATCATCTTGTTCAGGAGATCCAGATTGATATAACGAGCAATCTGTGCGGCGTTACAACCTGTCGTTTCAGCCAGTTTCGGTGAACAGGGCACACTCGTAAGATACCACCATCCAAGTAGCGGCAACGGCAACTGCGACGAGTAAAACCGGAAGACGAAGGATTTCCCAGTAATCGCGTATGGTAAGCGGGCTATGAGACGAGGGAGGAGGTTCGGACATATTGGCATTGCTCCAAAGTCGTCGGGAAGAAACAGCTCAGCTTACAGCCCTGTCTTGTCGCAACCTCTCTACATCCTTCGAAGTGTAGCCCAGCCACTCCAGTATCTCGGCAGTATGCTGGCCCAGCGCGGGGGACGGGGGCGCGTGGGGCAGGGGTGTGCCGGTGAAGCGGGCGTAGGGGCCGACCATCCTGACCTTGCCTTCGTTGCTGTGGGTGAACTCGTCCACCAACTCGTTAGCCACCACCTGCGGGTCGTCGAACATCTCTTCAATGAATCGCACTGGCCCGGCGGGTATGTTGCGCTCTTCGAAGATGCGCAGCCACTCGGCACTGGGTTTGCTGCGGAGCAGCTCCTCGGCGCAGCGTTCAAGGTTACGGGTATACTCCCGCGATTCGGGCTTGTTGGGGTCCCAGCCGGGGGCCATGGATTTGTCGGTGAGGTCCAGGGTTTCCAGCAACCGCTCCCGCAGGGGCTGGCTGAGGCAGCCGACGCCGATGGGCCCGTCGGCGGCCATGTAGACGCGGTAGTAGATATTGCCGTGATGCTCGCGGCGACGGCTGCCGGGCGAAAGGTTCACCAGATCGTCGAAGGAAGCGCCGGCCTCGCGCTGCTCCCGGATGTCTCGCAGCGTCTTCTCCCGCGTTTCCTTGTCCAGCTTCTCGACGTGCAGGAAGCGGGCGCCCATGAGGTTGAGGGCCTGACCCAGTAGTGTCGTCTCGATTTTCTGGCCCACACCGGTGCGCTCGCGGGCGTAGAGAGCGGCGCTGACCGAACCGGCCATAGCTATGCCCGAAGAGGTGTCTATGAGCGGGCTGGACCAGACCCACGACGGCACATCATCCACCGTCTTGGTTTCCGAGGCGATCATGCCGGTCATGGCCTGGATAATCATGTCGTAGCCGGGGCGGTGGGCATCCGGCCCCCGGCGTCCGTAGGCAGTGAGTTCGCAGTACACCAGCCGAGGGTTGATGGACGACAGCCTCTCGTAATCCACGCCCAGCTTGACGGCTACATCGGGCCGGAAGTTGACCAGCACGACGTCTATGCGCTGGGCCAGCCGAGACAGGATTTCCTGCGCTTCCGGCTTGGTGAGATCGAGAGGCAGGCTCCGCTTTCCCCGGTTGTAGACCATGAAGGTGCGGCTTTCCGGCTTCGATGAATCCGGTGGCGTGAACCGTTGGGTCAGACGCCACGGCTCGCCCCAGGGCGGCTCAATCTTGATAACGTCGGCTCCCATCTCCGCCAGGATGCGCCCGGCCAGCGGCCCGGCGATGATCTCGGTAAAGTCGGCCACCCTCACGCCTTCCAAAGGACCGGGCATGGTCAGCTACCTCCGGGAGAATTTGGTATCGCTCAATTCTCCCTCTCCCTTGAGGGAGAGGTGATAGGAAGTGGGGCTGCCGCTAAGAAACTATCTCAAAACTAACCGTTGCCTTCGTGTCGGCTTCTCTGCGCTACCCTATCACCCCCACCCTAACCCTCCCCCTCAAGGGGGAGGGGACTTTTGAGATAGTTTCTTATTCCTGCCCCAGCAGCGCGGCCAACTCCGCGTTCACATCCTCGGGCCGCTCGCAGTGGGGGAAGTGGCCGGCGCGTTCCAGCTTGATGTAGCGGGAGCCTGGGACAGCCTCATGGATTTCCAGCTCGTACTCGTCGGGCTGCATGGGGTCGTCAACGCCGCGCACCAGGGTCAGCGGGGCCTTCAGCTTGTGGATGCGGTCGCGGGCGTCGAAGCGGTCTATGGTCAGCAGGTCGTTGTGCTGCGAGATGGGGCCGACCCTCTTGTGGCACTCCATCAGTTCGTCTCGCAGGGTTTGGTCGTCTACGAATAGCAGCATGTGCTCCATGGCGTCCAGCCACTTCTGCATCGGTTCCCCACCCTGGGCGGCGTTCAGGCGGAATTCGAGGCTACCCGGGGCCCGCTCCTTCGGGCGCATGGCTACGGTCATCAGGAGAAGGCCGTCAACCTCGTCGGGCCAGGTCAGGGCGTAATCCAGGGCCACGCAGGCGCCGAGGGTGAAGCCCGCCAGCACCAGCCCGTCAGTATGTCCATGCTCGTGGAGCCAGTCGCGCAGCCAGTGGGTGTAGTCGACCACGTCCTCGAAAGACTCGCCCTCCAGGTGCCCCGGCAGATCCGGGGCCAGCGCGTCGGGGAAGCGTTGCATCTGGTAGCGGTAGGATGCGGCGCACCCGCCAGCGCCGGGGCCGTGAATCAGGACTAGCTGAGACATAATATACCTCCCGTTCCAGGGACGCCTTCACTCTGACCCTCTCCCATCCAGAGGGAGAGGAATTGATTTCAAGCTCATACTATCGGCCAAGGCGAGGGGAATGACAGGCCGGTGCGGGCCAGCATACTCTCGCCCACGGCCTGCACTTCGGCGATGAGGGCCTGCTCGTCCACGAACACGGGCGTGTGATTCTCCACC
Source organism: Dehalococcoidia bacterium (assembly GCA_965204805.1). Taxonomy (GTDB): domain Bacteria; phylum Chloroflexota; class Dehalococcoidia; order Lucifugimonadales; family UBA3495; genus VXOI01. The sequence continues at coordinate 3,544,953 of OZ242013.1, read as the reverse complement.
ACCGCGCGGCCGTCCACGATGACGGTGTGGACACTGCGCCCGTCGGCATTGTAGACCAGGCTGTTGACCGGGTTGAAGAGCGTGGCCCACTCGGCGCGGCTCGTGTCGTAGAGGGCGAGGTCGGCCTTCTTGCCCGGCTCGATGGAGCCGATTTCGTCGCCCAGCCCCAAGGCCCTCGCGCCGCTGATGGTCGCCAGCTCCAGCGCAGTCTCAGCGGTGATGGCGGTGGTATCGCGGCGGGCGTCCTTGTACAGCACGGCGATGAGGTACATGGCCCGGTTGGTCTCGATAAGGTTGGAGTTGTTGCCCGCGTCGGTGCCGATGCCGGCGGTGACGCCCGCCTCCAGCATCTCAGGCAGCAGCCCTTCCGAGGTCATCCCGAAGCCCGACTTCACCGCCGCCGTAGGCACTGCCACCACTTTCGTCCCGGTGCGGGCCAGGGTCTCCACCTCCGACTGGTCCAGGCCCAGGCAGTGGGACATCACAACGTTTTCGCCGAGGACGCCAATACTCTCCAGGTATTGGGTGGGCCGCATCCCGTGGTCGCGCAGGCAGGACTCCACGTAGGCGCGGCTGTTGTTGAAGTGTAGGGTCAGCGAGACGCCGTTGTCGTCGGCCAGGCGTTTGGACTCCTGAAGCAGCCGGGACGTGGCGAAGTTGGGGCCGAAGGGCATGGCCCAGGCCCGCACCCGTCCGTCCAGCGCGCCGTCGTAGTCGCGGATGACGCGCTCCACGATGGCGATAGCCTCGTCGGTTTCGTAAACCGGCAGGTTGACCGGGTTGGGGATGTCGGTGACGTGAGCGCCCACGATGATGCGGCAGCCGGACTGTTCGTAGGCCCGCAGGCCGGCGTCGAGGAACTTGGTGCTGCCGGGGTCTATGAAGGTGGTAGTGCCGTATTTGAGCAGCTCGGTGATGCCCAGCAGAGAGGTCAGGTATTCCTCCTCGGCGGTCATCTCGCCCTGCAGCCGGAACACGTTGGGCAGGTAGTTGGAGCCGAGGCTGTCGGGGAAGATGCCCCGCGTGGCATGCGCGTAGCTGATGTGCATGTGCCCGTTGACCAGGCCGGGCGCTACGACCATTCCATCGGCGTCAATGACTCGGTTGGCGGCGACATCGGCCAGGTCCGCCGACTTGCCCACCTGCGCGATGCGGCTCCCCTCCATGATTACCGCGCCGTCTCGAATGATGCGCCGCTCGCCGTCCATGGTGATGATGTAGCGAGCGTTCTCGACTTTCAGTGAAGCATCCGGCATTGCGCCCCCGGTGCGGTTGGATTTTGGGCGTATTCTACAAAAATTCCCTCTCCTTGAGGGGAGAGGGAATTGTGGTTCCAGGTGTGGGGGGTGGCCCTTTTGCAGATTACAGGCTGTCCAGAAAGCTGGTCACTGCGGCATTGAACTCATCGGGCTTCTCCATCTGTGGGCTATGGCCGCACTGGTCTATTATCGCCAGTTGCGAACCCGGGATGGAGTTGCGGAAAATCTCGCCGCATTCCAGAGGAATGATGGCGTCATTGGCGCCCCAGACTATCAGCGTGCGGGCCTGCACCTTGGACAGGTAGTAGGGCAGGCTGGGGTTGTGCAGGTAGGGTTTCCAGCCGAGTCGGGAGAGCATCTCCCGGTTGGAGTGATCCACAGCGGCCTCCGCCGGGGTCAATTCGCGGGTGAAGTGGTCGTAGCTGGGCACCTGCTCCGGGTTATGGAAGGCGAGCTGTAGGCGGGTGGCCCCGCCCACCATGAAGACCTCGGCGATCTCTGAGTTTTGAGGGCGGATGCCGGCGGCGTTGATGAGGACCAGTCCCTTGATGTCGCTGCCGCCCATGGCCGCCATCTCAGCAGCAGTCCAGCCGCCAATGGAGTGGCCTGCCACCACGTAATCGCTCAATCCCAAGGAGTTCGCCAGTTCGAGAACGAAATGGGCTACATCGGTGATGGTGTAGACCCAGTCGGGACGAGGAGTTCCGAAGAACCCGGGGAGCGAGGGCGCATAGACCGTGCGCCGCTCCGCGATGGGGCCGCTGGTGGGGTCAAAGGTCCCGAAGCCTCCACCGCCGTGCAGGAAGAGGAGAGGAGGCCCGGAGCCGCCGGAAAATACCTCAACCGGCGTGCCGGAGACTTGTACCGTTGATTTGTTGCCCACTGCTGCCAGCGTCATGCACTATACCTCGCTTTCAGTGAGTGTCGCGCTCCTGCCGGATTCGGAGCGTGCGGAAGCGGCTGTCCCTAGTGTCGGATGCCGCAAAAATGGTCTAAAAGCAATCCGATTCTGTTACATAAGACTGTCATTGTCAAGATAAGAAAACGTAGGAATGGCGTTCTGGATTGGGTGGCCCAATCCAGAAGGGACGTGGGCCTGGATTCCTGCGAAGGCAGGAATGACGGGTATTTGCCATCGGAATGTTTAACTGATGACTCACGCATCAGTAGTTCCCCTCATCCCATTGGCTTGGAGCGTCAAGGCCCCGTGGTTGTGAAGGCGCCGGACCCTGCTCCACCGAGGCGTCTTGGCTACCATCGAACATAGTAGTAATACAAGAAGATAGAAAATCCCAAAGCGATCACTGCCACGCCCAATCCGATAATTCCCAGCAAGCCTGTCAGACCCAGACCCGATCCAGCTGGTCCTCCTTCGCCCTGTTCACCTTGGGGGCCGGTCTCTCCCTGCGGCCCCTTTTCTCCCTGCGGCCCCTTTTCTCCCTGTAGCCCCTGGGGTCCCTGGGGCCCTTGGGGTCCCTGCGGGCCGGATGCGCCAGTCGGCCCCGGCTGCCCCTCGGGTCCTTGAGGTCCTGGCAATCCCCTGTCTCCCTGCGGTCCTTGAGGGCCAGTAAGCCCCGCTGGGCTTGAGACAGGTGTCGGCGCCGAATCCCCGGTCTGTGCGACGGTCGGAGAGGGAGTTTCTATCGTGGTGGCGTGGAGATCGAATTGCGACCTGATTTCATCCTGCTTCCAGATCGCCTGCTCTTCGGCTACAAACCCGGCGACCCGGAAAGTCAGCACCGCCCCTTGAGGCTGTTTCACCACGTACAGCAAGTAGTTGGATTCTGGGGACCGCGTATCCACCACGGTTGCCGCCACCCTTGTCCCCCGGTACAACGCCTCGATCAGCGTGCCCTCGGGAGCCAATTCCCCATCGACGTATGCGTTGCCCAAAAATGGGGTGGGCGAATCAGTCTGCCCATGGACCGCTATCGGAAACCCCGCCAGTAGCGCAGCCATCGCTGCAAGCAGGAAAACCTTTTCCCACCTATGTGCCTGCTGCATAGTGTGGCCTCGCCTTTCTTTCGTGAGCATCGTTCCTTTTGGGAATTGGGAATCGGTCTGATCCTTTATCAATTCGTAATCGGAGCAAACAAGGTGGCTTCATTTGTTCCAGCAATTTATCCTCTGTCAAGCCACTGCCTTGGTAGGCAGCGTTTGGTTTCGGGTGGCCATAGGAGGTTTCCAGCCCACAGGACCCGCCCGTATTCACCGGAATGTCACATTTTCCGCCTGCCAAGCACCCAGGTAGAAACACCTGCGTGCAGAGTCAGCATACTTGACATGATAACAGGCCGCCCATAACATAAATATAGCCGCCTCGCGTTATTCCGCAGCGGGCGGCGTGTCCGGTGGGGATTAGTCTAGCGGTAGGACACCTGACTCTGGATCAGGCAGCGGAGGTTCGAATCCTCCATCCCCAGCCATCATGTACTGTAGCCAGAACCGGCTCGCCGATTCTGACTACCTCGGATTCCCCCCTCCCTATTGGGCTGTCTTCCGGCATGGGCATCGCGTAGCGGACGATGGCCTGATCCGGCGCGACCGCTATCTCCTTTACGAAAGACCGGATGAAGGCTTTGGTCTCCGTAAGCTCGCTCTGCATGAGAAACTCGCCCATCTCCATAGCGTAGGCCGTAATCTTCGCATCGTCCAGGCGCACCGGACGGCTTGCAAGTGCCGCCCTGGCTTCCTCTGCGGCCAACTCCAACTTTTCCTGACGCTCCTGGTGTTCCCGTAGACGGGGGATGATGTCGTTGATTTCCAGTTCGGTGGTCTCAACGGCGTACCAGAGCCGGTCCACGCGCCGCCGGACCTCAAGCAGCTCTTCCTCCATCGCCTCAAGCCGTTCTTTCTGTTCCTGAAACACCTCGTCCAACTCCTCATTGACGAGTTCCACCAAGGTCCTCATATTGCTGTCAGTAAGGACGTTTACCCTGATCTGGTCAATGATGGTACGCTCGAACCGCCTTGCACTGAGCCTGGGAGTATCGCACGTTCCTTTTCCACGCTTCAGCAGGGAATGGCAAACGTAGTAGGCGTACTGCCCGCTCTTGGCCTCTTGGCCAATCAATGCCTTGCCGCACTCGGCACACTTCGCAAGTCCACTGAGAAGGTACGGGCTGGCGGTTCTCTGCGGGTGCTGCTTGTCCGGGGCATTTGCCTGCATCACCCTGGCGACCCGGTCGTACTCTTCCCTGGAAACTATGGACGGGAAGGCGTTCTCCACGCGGATGGGTGGGAGTTTGTCCTTGGCGGTCACTCCCCACACAAGAGTGCCGGTGTACACCTCGTTGGTAAGAGTCCTGTAGACGGTGGTCTTGAGCCACTTCTTGCCCTTCGGACTGGCGATTCCCTCCTGATTGAATATCTTCGCAATGTCCAGAGTGCTCTTGCCCTGACCGGCCAACAGGAACATCCGGCGAACTATCGAGTCTGCAGGCGGGTCAAGAGCGAGCTTGGGCCGCTTCTTGGGGCCATCGTCTACGTGTACCCTCTTGTAACCGTAGGGAGCGTGAGGGGTCACCCAAAATCCGCGAGAGGCAGCCTCTCGCGTCCCCCGCATAACCTCTTGGGCCAAGGTATCCGTTATCCAATCAACACCAAAAAATAAGGTACTCGTGGGCAGTCGAATTGAGCGCCCCTGGGACCGACAGCTCATAGATTCCGCAGAACCGACCTTGTTAGGGGTGGCCCTAGAGATGGGCTGTCCCTGTCTGTTGCCAGGTCCGTGGCAAGCACTCACCGATAGAGCCAGCCCACGGTTAAGTTATTAGAGCAGTACAAAAGTAACTATCCATAGCCGCTTGAACATGGTCTCGGCGAGTATTCATAGACCAGGGCAATTCCTCACCCACAAACTTTTTCAGACCCTTATCCAAGTTTGTCATGGCAGTTCTCTTCGCACGGAAATCTTGCCCCTATAGGCTTTGGTGATCGTGATATGTAATGGCGATGAAAGACCTACCGCAGAGCCGCCCACTAGTATTACAACGACGGCTTGTGGAAAAGGACGACTCCTGCTTCCTGTGTGCTCCCCATTCACCTGCAGTTGCAGGATCTGAGCAATGCTTAGCCAGATACAATTTCGCCTGAAAGTTGGCCAAGCTCGATAAAGCGTCGTTGTAGTACTAGCTCCTTCGAGTCATACTGTCGTTGCTTCCTCTGTCTCTATATCTCCACAATGGGACGGCTTTATATACCAACATCCCCGTACCTACACCAAAGAAGATGGCGGACGAATATAACATCGCTACGTAGATGTATAGTATGAATACATACTTTTCCATTCCACTTGTGCTTGTGACCGCTTTGTCCATGACTCCAGCTCCACTTGTGCTTGTGACTGCTTGGTCTATGACTCCAGCTAGAGGGAACAAGAAGCCACTCATGCAGAGCGAAAAGGATGAAATAGTGAAAATTATCCCAGTCTTACGCAGATGAAGGGCGAGGTCTTGGTCGCCTTTGAGCGATAACCCTCCGATCCAGGCAAATGCCCCGAATATCGCCACGACTGGCGCGACTGCCAAGCTTGACCCACCAACAAAAGGACTGCTTGACTCAATAAGTCTCAAAATATGCCATACGATAAGAGTAAAGCCAGCAAGTCCTCCGATTAAGAAAGACAATCTCTTAAACGTGCTATCCAAGACTTTTGCGACCGTTGGAAGCGATTGTCCTTCGCCGGGATTACTTCTTTCGTTAATCCCGTCACACCCTGCCTTAAGGGATCTTGCAAGGGCAACTGTTACTAATCCTCCAATTATGAAAACCGAGACCTTCAAGGCAATCTGACGCAAGTTTCCGGTGCTGGAATTTCTCTTTTGGCTACTCATAACGACTTCCTCTATGAATATCGTAAGAGTAAGGTCAGTCTCTCATTCAAGCATCCTCACTGCCTTCACCCTCAGTATACCCCCAATCCTCCGCACCCTATCTTTGAGGTGCTGCACGACCTCCGACAGCAGAAGCCTGCCCAGGACGCGATACTTCCGGTACGACTGAGGTGGAGCCCACTATTTGGACAGAAACAAGCTGTAGTTAGGTGACAGTCCCACCGGCCGCCCAGTTTCTGGCCCCCCGTAGGTCCCACACGACCTGCTTGAGTCTAACGCGACTCCAATCCACCAATAATTCCCTTCGGTTCATCCCTTAACCAGCGGCGCGGGTCAGACCTTTGACCAACTGCTCATCTTGCACAGGGCTTACCGTGCCAAACCAATGGCTCGTCGGTTATAGCATCAAGGATGCCATTCAACCTGGGCGGGTTGGCCGGGTCGGCCCAAGCTTCGTCAAGTTGGACCTGCGTCAGGCCATACGCCGGAGTCCTGTACGCGGCAGAGCGAGCACGGGCCCCACAAAAATCGGTACCTGACAAGTTGGCCTTCCAAAGCACCGCCTCTGAGAGATCAGCTCCCCAGAAGACTGCTTCTGACAGATCGGAGTACCTGAGCTTTGCGCCAGAAAGGTTCGCCACTCGCAGTCTGGCGCCTGATAAATCGGCATATGGAAGTACAGCCCGTGAAAGGTTTGCCTTCGTGAGCCATGCCCCGGATAGATTTGCTTTTCGAAGCTCCACACCGCCAATGTCGGCGCCACGCAAATATAGCTTGAAGTCTTTCTCGGCCTGTTCAATTGGATACCCTTGCGAACCACGTAGACCTATCGCTCTCATAGCCTCCTGAAGGTCTGCGCGCAGTCTGGATGTCTCTTCCGATTCCTCATTATAGGTTGGAGTGGACTGGGTCGACGAGAGACCCGAGGTCGAAAGTTGCACGAACTTGCACAGTAATTCCATTGTTAGCAGGTGGTACTGCGCCGGAAACTCGCGGGCAAGTCGGTCAAGTGCATAGATGCCTCTGATGCGAACTATTAGCACGTTGCTGCCCAGCATTTCTGCTGCGCGTTGGTAACGATCATTCTGAAGGCTTTGACGGGCAATATCGGCCTCCCCTCGGGCTATTTCAATGTGAGCCCACGAGGCTTCAACTTGACCTTGCACTATCTCAACCTGGTGCTGGGAAATTTCTGCCTGCCGACGAGCCGCATTGGCCTGCCGCTCCGCTACCCAAGCCCGCCATCCGGCAAAAATGAACGCTAGACCTCCTCCGATCAACAATCCCACGTTCCGCAATGTTTCACCATTGGACACAGCCATCGGCCCCGTGGGGTGCAACCAGCCCCACAACTCTTTGGAGGCCACGACCCCGGCAACAAGAAACGTTACGGCCAAGGCGCTGAACCAGAATGAACCCGATTTCAAGAAGGGCTTCATTTGTTCGACACGATTCCTAGTATTGCCGCTATCCGGCGGGCCGTGTTGGTGAAGTGCTGCACCTCTTCCGGCAACAGGTTGCGGCCCAGCACCTTGCCTTCCCGGTAGGAGAGCCACTTCTTGAGGACCTGGTAGCCGCCCAGCTTGTAGTTCCAGACGGCGGTCGGTACATTGCTCCAGCGGGCGCTGTCGTTCAGGTGGACGTCGACCGTAGATTCGCCGAGAACGGCAGTGGCGTCGCCCAGCGCCTCCCGCTCGGCGGCGGTGTAGTCGCGCTCCACGGCGCGGCCTTGGCTTGGCATCACGGCGTCGCCGGTCCCGAAGTGCCCCCAGCCGGCGGTCAGCGCGAAGTCGCCGCCGGTCATGTTCCGTCCGTCGGCGGTGGACGGGACGGCGATGGCCGCCAGTTCAGGGCGCAGCCTTCCGGCGGTTACTCCGGGCACCGGCGTCTCCGGGTCCAGCAGCGCCGCCAGCTCCCGGCCCCGGGCGGCGGAGACGCGCAGCTCGTCGGCAGCGCCGTGGGCGTCGCCGTCGGGCCAGCCGGGCAGCGGGATACGCGGCCACTCCATCCGCAGCGCCCCGGCGTTGGCCTCGCGGTAGGCCGTGTCGTGCAGCACCGCCAGCCCGTGGTGGAACAGGTCCTCCACCCCTAGCCCCAGCCGGTCCAGGTAGCGTTGCGCCGCCGCCGACAGGTTGGGACGACGCTGGTCCCCGCCCCCGTCCAGTGCCAACCCTTCGTCGCGCAACCACGCGGGGTAGAAACTGGAAAGTCCATTGCCGAAGTTATCTGCAAGATGTCTAGTGAAAGTTCCGCGAGAAAAATCCTCTTTCGCTTCTCTCTGCCGAGCTTCCAACCAGAGATTCCCATCAAACACGTGCGGCCTGTAATCGGTCCGTTTCTCGTCAAGCAGCTTTGTATCTGCTTCCCAATACAACCAACGGTTATCAAACGGGCGATAGGCGTATTGGATGATTCCACTTATTCCATCCGGCTCATCGCGTTTGAGCAGCGAGTCCCGCACTGCGCGAGGGTTGTATCGGGCAGCAGAGTTCATCACCGAGGGATATAGGCGGGCAATCTCTTCATGGGTCAAGTCAACGTTGAAATAATCAGCAACCCGCTTTTCCAGTCGACCACGGTCAACATCAGTCAAGAAGGAATCGCGGCTGGTCTTGACGCCTGGGAATGACGTTGGGAATAGCTCTGGCAACGACGGCCATTCGCTCCAACTCCGGTTGACCGCCACCTCCGAGAAGGGCAGACCCAACGGCAGCACCGGCTCGACGGTTTCGTACAGCCCCGCCGGTTCCGTTTCCGCAGTCTCCATCAGCTCCGTCAGCTTGGCCTGCCCCCACAGGTGGCGGAAGCCGACGGCCTCGGCGGGCGCGTGTTCCGTCTTCCGTACCAGCGTGGCGATGGCGGTGCCAACCTGGATGCCCACAGGGTCGCTGGGCGTGGAGAAGATGCTGGGGTCGGGCCGTCCGCTGGGCGTGGTCTTGCCCGTCTTGTACTTGTCGCCGTTGAGACAGTCCACGCGGATGGCGTCGAAGGCTTCCAGGTAGCGCTCGCGCATCCCGGTAAAGGACAGCCCGTCCAGCCACGAGTAGTTGGAGATGAAGCAGACTACGCCCCGCCCGGTCTTTTCCGCGATGCGCCGCTCCGCCATGCGGAAGAAGCGCACGTACAGGTCGTTCAGCCCCTGCCCCTCAGGTTTCCGCACCTCCCTGACCGTGCGGTAGGCTTCGGACAGCTCCCGCTCCTCGTCCACCGCCATGCCCGCGAAGCCGTTGTAGGGCGGATTGCCCAGGATGACCAGCACCGGCGTGTCCTGCTTCACCCGCTCGGCCCGGTCGCGCTCCTCCTCCAGCTCCGGGAAGGGTAGCGGCTTCTGCGTCCGAGGCTCCCAGCCGGTCAGCGCGTTGGTCAGGAACACCCCGGCCCGCTCGTTGCCGTCGTCGGACAGCGGCGCGTCCAGGGCCTGCATGGTCAGGCCGACCTGCAAGTGGGCCACCACGAAGGGCGCGGGCATTATCTCGAAGCCGAACACCCGCTGCGTCGCCGCCTGCTTCACCCGCGCCCCGGTTAGGGCGCCCAGGCCCTTGCCTCGCAGGTTGGCGGCGATGCGTTTCAGCGTCTCGGCCAGGTAGGCCCCGGTGCCGCAGCAGGGATCGAGGACGTAGACGTTCTCAGCGGCCAGCCCGTCCTCGATGCCCAGGTCGTCCTTCAGGGAGCGGTCCACGCGGGCCACCATATAGCGCACCACCTCGGCGGGGGTGTACCAGACGCCAAGCTGCTTGCGCAGGGCCGGGTCGAAGGCTTCCAGAAACGGCTCGTAGAAATAGGGGACCGCCTCGCCCTCGTTGAAACGGGCGAAGAAGGCGGCCCGGTCCACCCGGTCCAGGGCCGCCGCCGTCCAGTCCAACACCTCCACCAGGTCCAGCGACTGCAACTGCGTGGGACTGGTCACCTGCTGAAACAGGGCCTGCATGATGGGGGCGCGCAGGTGCCAGACTGATGTGCGCCAGTCGAAGGGGCCTGTGGGGGCCGGAGTCTGCCGAGACCACAATACCCAGGCGGAGAATACGCCGTAGAAGAGCGTCTGCACCAGTGTGGAGCGGAAGAAGGCCGCGCCGCGCTCTCCCTCGAACTTGACGCCCAACGCCTCCTCCAGCGCAGACCGCACGGCGTTGAGGGATGGGGCATCGCCCGAGGCCTCGACGCGAGCCAGGCCGTCGCGGGCGTAGGAGGCCAGCAGCCGGGCCAGGTCGCGGGGTTCGGCCAGCGTGGCCCGGTGGGACAGAGCACGGCCAAGGTACTCGGCCAGCGCCGGGCCGGCGCTGTTGGCGAAGGCGCGGGGGTGTTGCAGCTTGGCCTCGAACCCGGCGGCGGAGTCAGCCAGACGGAAGGTCTCCAGCTTGGCGGGATTGCCCTGCGCGTCCTCGCCGAGCAGCACGAAGTCGCGGGTGTTGGTGACCATCACGAGACGGTAGCGCTGCCAATATCTGCTGACCTGGGCGCTGTCGGCGGTGAGCCAGGCGTCGTCGCCGGCGGGCTTGACCTCCACCACACCGCCCTCGGGGAGTTGCCCCTGCTTGGGCAGGCCCTTCGACACCTGCCGGGCGGCATAGAGGCCGAAGTCGGGATGTCCAGCGCCCTGCTGCGCCAACTGGCTGACGCAATGCACCCTGGGCCGCAGCGAACCGCCCACTGCATTCAGCAGGTTGTTCAAAGGCGGATAGAAGGACAGCTCTCCGGTGCCGCCGCCCGTCGCTCGGATACGGCGCAACTCGGCGAGGTATTCCTCAACCGCAGGTGTCAGTTTTCTTCCGATTGCTGCCACTACTCTGTGTCCATCTCCCTTGTCTGCTACGCTCGGTTGGTTACCGAAATAAGAACTCCGGGCATTTTATCGTATGCCGCGATTCGCTGCCGGTTTAGTCCATCTCCGGGTTCCAGTGATTGTGCCCGCCATAGTCCATAAAGTAGCGACGTATCTCCACACCGTTCTCTTCCAGGATTCTCCGAACGATATCCAGCACGCACTCCCGACACCTGGGTGGCTCCGGATCCTGCGGGAAGGCGTAGAGCCCCGCCGCGCAGTCGACCTCCCATATCCTCATCACCTCGGTGCTGTCGAGGTCGGCATAAATTGACCAGCAGTCGATTTGAACTTTGAAGAGGGTGGGCCGGGTATCTTGCTGTCGGAGTCCCAGTTCTGCCAGCTTCCTGGCGTTTCGATTGACCCGTTCTCTCGTATCGGCCCAGAGGAATGAACCGTACCTGTCCTTAAGTATCCGTTTCAAATCGGACTGGGTCCCCTGATTGGGACTCACGACATCCTTGATCTGGTCCTTCGTTCCCTTGAGCCACTCCCTGTGCCTTCTCTCCTCATCTCTGCACCTTCGACAGGTGGGGTTTCTCACGTTCAGGGTTTCGGGCGAGTTGATCTTCTCCCTCAGCGTTTCCACGGTTTCCCAAGATGGTTTGACCTTTATCACCGGGATTCCCGATGCCCTGTACCTTTCCTCCGTGCCGGACTCGAGGTCGTGGTGAACCACGATCTCCACGATTAGCCTGGGGTTCCTGCCATCCTCCCTGGTGATGACCAAGTCCGAGCGCGTTCCCTGGATCTCGCTCCTCTCCGAGGCTATGCCCGCGCCTTCGATCGCGACGTTTGTCTCGATGGGGTCTTCGCACCTATCGCAGAGAATCCTTATGGGATACCTCAGCCCCTTTCTAAGTGCCTTCAGGAACCCCTGGCAGATAGCCGCTTTTGCGGTTTCGTGCAGGGCGTTGTTCGGGTTGCATTGCTCCGGTCCCGCTTTGTGGGCGAAATGATGTTTCTTGATTTTCCCCTTTCTGGGGACCATGTCTCTGTGACAACCGAGGCACAGGTAAGCGTTCCCTCTTTCCGCGTCTTCGATGTGGGTTACGTCGAACGGCTGCCGGTAAGCCATTGGATACCGAATGCTACGCTTCGTTGAACTGACCGGGCTATTGGCTCTCATGGTCTCCAGTTGACCTTTGTCGAGTTCCTGATTCGGACGTAGGGTTCACAGAGCTATTTCACGGAGGACGCATTTCCACGGAAGAATGATAAATGGAAACCATAGAATTATCCCATCCCTGGGCCGCCGCTGTCGTGGTGGGGGATTTCAATTGGCTGGGTTCAGTTAGAGACCGAACCGGGAGGTCAATATGGAGATGTTGGGCTTCAGGACCCGTTTGACCGTAGCCCGCACCATGGTGGTCGCCACGTTCTTTTGTTGGTGGATGGGGGGTTGCGGCTGGCGTTCTCAGCGCTCTGCCAGTAGATACTTCGGCCGGATGTTTCGGCTTGACTTTTATGGGTTTCGCCACGTCTCCCATCATATTGACAGTTGGGGTACACGGGACCCGAGAGCCACGTCGGCAAAGCAGAGCAGTCATGGCGAGGGCACTCGACAATGCGAAGGGCAAATCTGCCGGGCGAAATTGATTGAGCGAATAGGGTGTGGCCGGGCCAAGCCGGACCAATTGCCTCAGCGAGTACTGCATCGGATTGCTGCAAAACGAGCGCGCCCGGCGCCGCCATTACCTGCGGCCAAATTCAGTTCCCTTCACTAAAATGCGGAAGAGCCAAATTACCGGGTCCAACTCAGTATTGGCGTGATGAAGTGACATTTCCTACTGGCTTAGTGTGGGCTGGATAGTGTAGATTTTTATTGCCAGCCTTCTCGGAGAGTGGTTGGCCTAGCTTCGTTTTACGCTGTTAACGGCTGGACTTGTGAGTGCCTATGGCGGAAACTTCTACCATTGAGTGGACGGATTCTACTTGGAACCCCGTTACGGGGTGCACCAAGGTGTCGAGCGGGTGCGACAATTGTTACGCGGAGCGCTTTGCCGAAAGGTTTCGGGGAGTTGCAGGGCACCCATACGAGAGAGGTTTTGACCTACAGCTACGCCATGAGCGTCTGAATCAGCCGCTGAGGTGGCGTCGGCCGCGGCGGGTGTTCGTGAATTCCATGAGCGATCTCTTTCACAAGGACGTTCCTTGGGAATTCGTCGACTCGGTGTTCGACGTGATGGAGCAAGCTGACTGGCACTTCTTCCAGATTCTTACGAAACGGAGTTCGCTGATGCGGAATTATCTTCGGCTTCGTTACGGGTCGTTAGCCGTGCCGGCGCACATATGGTGTGGCGTCTCCGTTGAGGACGACTCCGTCTTGGTGAGGTTAAGGCACTTGCAGGAGTCACCGGCGGCGGTCAGGTTTCTCTCTCTTGAGCCTCTGTTGGGTCCATTGGGGAGGTTTGACCTGTCCGGGATTTCTTGGGTGATCGTTGGAGGCGAAAGCGGCCCTGGGGCGCGTCCTGTAGATGCTGAATGGGTCTGCGAAATTCGGGATCTTTGTGCCGAGCGGCGCGTACCATTCTTTTTCAAACAGTGGGGCGGGCTGCGGCCCAAATCCGGTGGCCGGCTGCTCGACGGCTTGGAGCATAATGGGTTTCCTGTCGAATTGGTGGGTTCTTAGGTGGCGGTAGGGCCTCTGTTGGAGGTGATGGGAGCAGATGGCTTCCGGTAGGCGCTCCGTCTGGGACATGAAGCCCCACACGGCGGCGAAGCACGAGATACTGCGCATGTATCTGGGCGCCTGGTTCCCGATTCTTGGGATCGGTACAACTCGGGATCTCTACTACTTTGATGGCTTTTCGGGTCCCGGGGAATACAACCAAGGCGAGCCCGGCTCTCCGATCATCGCCTTGGACGTTGCGGCTGGTGTTTCAAGTATGCTTCCGTCCACAGTGCATTTTGTTTTTTCCGATGTCGACGCAGCTTCTACCCGTCATCTTGAGGGGCTATTGCGGGCCCGGAGTTATCCGCCTCACTTCAGGGTGGACGTTCAGCATGGAAGGCCCTTCGAGTTGGTCATTACCGAGTACCTCGACCTGGTCGAGTCCCTACCGGAGCCTCCCGCATTGTTTGTCTTCGTCGATCCCTTCGGATGGAAGGGCTTCCCTATGGAGATCGTGCAGCGCATACTCGCGCTCCCCAGGGCTGAGGTATTCATCAATTTCATGTATGAGGAGATCAACCGGTTCATTTCGGTGAACGAGCAGGACGAGAACTTTGATGCTCCGTTCGGCTGTCATGATTGGGCAGATATTATTGGCGAGGTTGACCCGCGGGTTCGGAACCGTCGGTTGTGGGAGTTGTACGATTCGCAGTTACGTTCTTTCGCTGGAGCAAGGTATGTGCGGTCCTTTGAGATGCGGAACGGCCGGGACGTCGTTGACTATTACCTGTATTACGGCACGGGACATTTGCTGGGCCTTGAGAAGATGAAAGAGGCTATGTGGAGGGTTGATCCATCGGGCGCTTTCGCTTTTCCGATGCAACTGACCCGGCGCAGATGACGCTGTTCGGTGGTGAGCCTGACTTTTCGGAGTTGGAGCGGTTACTCCGTGGCAGGTTTCTTGGTTGCCCGTCCAGATATTCAGTGGTACAGGAGTATGTAGTCGCTGGGACTCCGTTCACGGAGTCGCATGCTAAGAAGGTTCTGCGGGGGATGGAACTGGCTCAGTTCCCGGCCTTGCGGGTAACTCCGTCTCGACGTAATCGTCCTAGGGGTACTTTCTCAGATCCCGATGCTCTTCTAGAGTTCATTGAACCTCCATCCCAGTCTGTCATGGAGCTTTGACCCATAAATAGGAGCGGTCGTTTGAGTTCACAGGGTGTTGTCAGTCTGCGCTATGTGTGATGAAGAATGACTAGTGGGTTATGGGACCCGGAATCACCGACGTTGCGCCGCACGGTTGTCTGCTATGCAGACATTCTCGGATTCAAGGAAATGACCTATGGTGCGTTCCAGTCGGAAAAGCCAAGCGAGTTTCTTCTGAAGGTCAAGCGTGCATTGGACATGGCGCACGGAGAGATCAAGAGATTCGCCGCCTCGCGTGTAGGGGACTCTCCCATCTTTGAGATGAAGCTCTTCACTGACAACTTCCTCGTCGCCTATCCCATAAATGAAGGCTGAGTTAGCGATGGGGAGGGTGAGTTGGGCACGGTCCTGTTGCTGTTTGCTTGGGTGCAGGCTCTACTTGCGTTCGAGGGATTTTTTCTCAGAGGAGCGGTCGCTGTGGGCGAGCATTATCAGGCTGAGGACATTGTTTATGGAAATGCCCTGTTGGAGGCCGAAGGCCTGGACAAGTCGGGAACTCCGCCACGGTTGGTCGTTGCCCCTTCAGTTGAACCCATGATACTCGATCATCTCAGAGCCTATGGCGGCGTCGATAGTCCTTACCATCACACTTTGCTTGAGGACCCGGAGGATGGAAGTTTATTCTTGGACTACCTTCAGGCCGTACTGGGCAATTTCCCCGATTTTCTCACGGGTTACGAGCCTCTCGCTGCCCACCGCCGTCATGTTTCAGAATCCTTGCGAGAGCATGAGTCCAATCAGTACATTCGCCGGAAGTACGAGTGGGTTGCCAACTACCACAACTATGCCCTCGAAGAAGTAGCTGCCCGATATTCTGTGATTGATCCAGAACAGGCTGATGAGTACGATTTTGCTGTTGTTGCGGCTGCCAAAGGCCTGTTGGATTACCGTGTCCCTGTTGAGATGCTTAACGAGGATTTCTCTGCTCCGCTACCGTTCGATGTGGAACGGCTGCGTCAGCGCATTTCGGGGAGGTGATCTCCCTCCAAACGTGTTGGCCCGAACGGGTCTGGTTCAGCGCAGCGTTTGTTCACATGGGTCTCCGCTGTGTCAATGCCTACGGCAAATCAGCGCACATCTTCCCGACCCCTGGCCATGCTGTATCCCACCCGAGGCTCGGTGAAGATGTACCTAGGGTTGCCGGGGTCGTCGCCCAAGCAGCATATCTTGCTCGGGGCGGAGCGTATGGGGCGGACGTCGCCGCCCTCGATGCCTCAGACCCGCTGGAGCAGGCGCTCGTAAGTCAGCACCGGCCCGGCGTTGGCCGCCAGTTCGGCCAGCAGATGGTACTCCATCCCGACCAGATCACCGGACCGTCGGCCAGGGTGTCACTGATGTGCCGCAATTCCTGGGCGTCGTCGTCCGCTGCTAAGAGCTACAGGCCTCCCTCGGATTCCCTGGGCTCCAGCCGCGACGAGTGTACGTAGGCCAGAGCAGATACGCCATTCCCGGCTTCCCCACCGCCGACAGGGTGAAGGTGAAGTGGGTGCCCAGCCCCGACCCGTCGCTCTCGGCCCGGATGCGTCCCCCGGTGCTCTCCACAATGCCTGGCAGATAGTCCGGTGTCAGACCAATCCGTCAGCGTCTTCGCGCAGTTTCTCCCGGTAGACGCTGATATTATGCCACCGGTCAACGGTGTCGTAGATCCGGTAGAGCGAAAGACCCCGCCCGCTCGCAAACCGCCACAGGCGAGCAGGGCAGTCGGCGATTTTTCGCAGCGTTTCAATAGGTGATGTGCTCCCGAGTTTCTTCCGGGTGCCCGCATGACGGTATCCTCTCCACCAGCCCGGCACAAGAGGCACGGTATCCAGGGGATTGACGACGCGGTAGACGGGAGTTAGCAAGCAGTCGGAAAACCCTTTATTGCCAACACGAGGCGCTCCGAAGGTGTAACACGCCGCCAGGCCCCAGCCGCACAGGTGCGCCGACCCCAACGTTGCCAGGGCGCCCCCAGGGAATGACCAGTGATGAAAACAGGCAGTCCCTCTGCGGATGGCAGATAGCGTTCAACCTGGTTCCTGACGGACATGAAGGCGTCAAGGAACCCCTGGTGGACTCTCCCTATCGACTCGTTCGTGGCCGGATGCGGAATGTCTACCGGGGTCAGTGAGTAGCGCAGGTTGGTCTTCCAGTCCCATAAGTTCTCAGTTCCCCGGAAGCTGACCACAGCCATGTCCATTTCGCCGCCATCGCGGCGGACGGCGACGAAGCCATAGGTGTCGGTGCCGGAATTGGACAGCTCACCAACAAGTTCGAACCCGCCCGCCGCCAGAACGCCACGAAGCAGTTGGTTGTCCCGGTTGTCCCGTGTCGCCAGCAGTCCTTCCAGGGCCTGCGCCTCGGAGTCCGAGTGTATACAGCCAACGGCCTTCGCCAGTTCGGTCGGCAGCGCGAGGAGTGAATTCAGGTCCTCCTCCTCGAACCGCACGTAGGCCAACTCGGACATGATGGGCATGACCCAGGCCGTATGTGCGCTGTACCCAAGAACCTGAACCGGTTGTCGTGGAAGGGCCTTCCCCTGTTTGTCCGGCTTATCGCAGGATTCAACCATGATTATCATGTTATCACTGCCGGCCCGGAGAAACTGGGCCGCCCATCCTATAGACCTTTTCCGGCCATCACATGACGATAAAGGTAATCTACTATCCCTGTTGGAACGTATAATAAGTGACTTACCTACGAATAAATTTTCCTCAGTCCGACCAATTGTGGTGGCGGAAATCGCCCGGATACCCATGTTCGACTTGGAGGGTATTGGACGCTGGCGAAAAAGTGCTGACCAGCAGCGGCGCAATGGGAGGGGCATAAAAGCGGGAGGGATGGCCATGCCGCCCCGGAAACCACCGAACGACGCACAACGACGACTGCTGAGAATCATTGCCCGAATGCCCCTGGCCAGCGCAGCCAACCTGGCTCCCATCCTGGACCTGTCCGAGGACCGGATTAGAAGGATGCTGGGAACGCTGAAGAGTGGCGGCTGGGTGGCCTCGGTGATGCGGGGCATGACCGAAAGACGCCAGCGCCGCTTCTTCCTGACCAGCAATGCAGTAGACCTGCTCTACGCCACCGATCACCAGCACCCCAGCCCCTGGGAGGAGGCCCGCGCCGCCGGACTAGCCGCCTTTCACCCGCAGGGAGAACTGTCCGCCGACTTCAGGGAGCGGTTCACCCTGGACCACGACCATCCAATCCACCTGGAAAGCCATGCCGGTTCACCTTTCAACTCGTCGGACCCTGTAGAGAACGGCACACACTACGGCGCAGACGGCCACGAGCACCCGCCCTGGACTGCAACGTCCCGGGGCCTGGCGATGTCCCTGCGCCGGCTGGCCATGCTGGAATCGGTCTACCGCCTGACCCCGGACCTGCTGCGCAGCGGCCGGGTCAGCCTGTCCTCCGATAACACGGTGGCCGCCGGGGATGTCAGGATGACCGACTTCCGGCTGCTGCGGTACGGCGGCTTCTACCACGCCGTGGCCCGCTACGGCGAAGACTTCTGGACCACCTTCACCTACGCCGGAGTCCACGCCACCGAGAGGGTGCTCCGCCGCAAGGAGCAGCACCGCTTCTGGGGCGTGGACTGTTACTCCAGCGAGGAGGACCGTTGCTTCCGCATCGGCAACCGGCTCTTCTACGAAGACCCGGACCAGGAGGTGGAACCCTCGGCCCAGGTCGTAATCGCCGCCGACGCCTGGGCCGGGGAACTGGCCCGCAGTACGCTGTCGGGCAACACGCCCACCCTGTTCTGCACGCCGGACGGCGTAGGCACCCCAACGGTGGAACTGCGGCCCTCCCGGGACCTGGTGTCCGACCCCGCCGGGCATCCCACCTTGGGAAAGCCCGAGGCGGTGAACCTGTGGCTGCGGGACAACCCGGACATGGCAGCCATCGACGGTCCTGCCGTCCACCGGCTGTTCCTGGCCGTCTGCCAGTTCCCGGCCATGAAGGCCCTCTGGCTGGCGGAGGTTGTAGGCGGTAACGCCAGCGAGATTCGCCGTCACCTCCGCCGTTTCGTCGAGACGGGCCTGGTGGCGGTGTTCGATGGCAGACACTACCTGTCCGAACTGGGCATGAGGCGGGCGGCCAACATGAGCCGGGTGCTGCCCGGCATCATCAAGTCCCGGCACGGCCTCTACCTGGACCGCTGGTACCGGGAGTGGGAGCGGCATCACGACGACGGCGTGAACCGGCTGGTGGTCCAGTTCGCCCGGGAAGGAGTGCAGGCCGTCGCCGGCTGGCGGGGCGAGGTCAACGTCCCCGACCTGACCCAGGTGCGGCCCGACCTGCTGGTGCTGGTGGTGAAAGGTCCTTTCGGGAAAGGGGCCTACTACCTTGAGTTCGAGCGTCGCGCCGTGCTGCGGCGACAGGCGGTGGAGAAGCTGGGACCCTACCGGAAGATGGCCGGTATCGGCAGAGCCCTGCCCCTGCTGATGGTGTGCGAGACGGACCTGGGCGAGGAGAGCTTCCGGGCCGCTGCCGGACGGCTGCCCATGCTGACCGCTACCCTGGAGCGGGCCCTCTCCGGGCCGTTGACGGGCGGGACAACGGTGTGGCGCAGGGACGGGGCGCCGACGGCGCTGCACGCCCGGTAATCGACACCCATTCGGCCACTTTTCGGTCTCAACTTAACGCAGATAATCACGAACCTTGGTGGCGGAGCACACGGTGGAGGTTGACAGGCAATTATCAACTGACCGATGATTTTTCCCTAATGTACGACCTGCATAAACTCGGATGGCATAGCTTCCAACAGTTGTGCCACACGATCGGCGGTGAAATCCTCGGTCAGACCTTGGAATCCTTTGCCGATTCAAATGACGGGGGCAGAGACGGCACCTTCAGGGGGACGTGGAGCCCCGGCAGTCACGAAGACCTTGAAGGCTCTTTCGTGATCCAGTGCAAGTTCACAGCGAAAGCTGACGGTCGTCTAACTCCGTCCCGTCTCTCAGAAGAAGCGGAAAAGGCCAAAGCGCTGGTCCAGCAAGGCATCTGAGATTCATACATTTTGATGACGAATGCCAACATCACAGGAAGGTCGCACCGACACATCCGCAAGATGTTCGAGGACGTTGGCGTCAAGCACGTGCGTATCTTTGAGGCCTCATGGCTGACAAGGCAAATCATTGAAAACAAACGCTTGCGTATGCTAGTCCCGCGAGTGTACGGGCTTGGGGACCTAAGCGAAATTTTGGACGAACGCGCGTACACCCAAGCGGAAGCGATCTTGGAGACGATGCGGGAAGACATCGGCAAAGTCGTGGTTACGAACGCCTATCGGAGGGCAGCGGCAGCGTTGGACAACCACGGATTCGTCCTGCTTATCGGTGAACCGGCCGCAGGGAAGACCACCATCGCATCGCTTCTGGCGATGGCAGCGCTGGACAACTGGAACGCCCCCACCCTCGTTTTGCGGGATCCTGCAGAGATCATTGGTCACTGGAATACCAATCAATCAACCCAGTTTTTCTGGATTGACGATACATTTGGCGTCACGCAACAAAACGACGCCCTTGTTGACAGTTGGAGTAGGGCCTGGCCGACCATACGAACGATGGTTAGGCGCGGCGCAAAGATCGTTTTGACCTCCCGTGACTACATTTACAACCGAGTCCGCGATAGGCTGAAAGAACCGGCGTTTCCGCTATTGAATGAGAGCCAAGTGGTCATTGATGTGCACGAATTGTCTGAAGATGAAAAACGACAAGTGTTGTACAACCACATCAAACTCGGCAATCAGCCTACGTCCTTTCGGACTACCATAAAACCATTTCTTGAAGGAATAGCGGTACACCGACGATTCGTCCCGGAAACCGCCCGCAGGTTGGGAGACTCGGCATTCACAAAATCGCTACAACTTCACGCGGCTTCAATTGACCAGTTCGTTGAAAGGCGAGAACAGTTTCTCCAAGAGACAATTAGAGGGCTGGATAATCATAGCCGTTCAGTCTTGGCGTTGATATTTTTGCGCAGCGGACACCTACAAAGCCCCATAGAATTGCTACCACCAGAAGAGCGCGCCATCGGTCGCCTCGGCAGTGATTTGGCCGGATGCACCTCTGCGGCTAACTCGCTCGACGGTAGTTTCGTTCACCTCTCGCACATAGATGGCGAGGCTTTTTGGCAGTTCCGGCATCCGACCGTTGGCGACGCATACGCAGGAATTCTGGCAGACAATCCTGAACACCTTTCCATTTTCGTCGCAGGCAGCGACCCAAACAAATTGGTTGCTCAGGTCACCTGCGGAGACGTCGGTATCGAAAGAGCTACGGTAGTACCAAGATCTCTGTTTCACGAAGTCATGGGAAAACTGGATGAACTTCAGGAGATCGCCCAGTGCCATCCCGACCATCTCACACGTGATACGGCTACCTGGGGACTATTGGCGTTTCTCGCAAGACGGTCCTCCGACGAATTCCTCCAGTTATATCTGGATTGCCATCCAGACCTCCTGGACCAGGTTTCTGAACCTAGAATACAACTTATTTTCGCTCCGGAAGTTCCACTGGTCCTGCGTCTTCACGAGCTTGACCTACTGCCTGAGTCAAATAGAAAACGGTTCTTGGATACGGTAAGTGGGCACCTACTCGACGGAAGGGACGCAGGCGCCTTGTCGAATACGAGCATAAGAAATCTGTACCGTCAAGAAGAATTCGATGAGCTAATCCAATCCGTAAGGGATAATGTCTTGCCGTACTTGGACGTTATAAGGGATGGAGAGGAAAGCAGCTGGGACGAGGATGTATCCCCTGACGATTGGATGCAACAGTTCAAAGATGTTTTAAGTGCTCTGGGTGACTACTTCCAAGACGAGCAGGAAATAGCCGACCTCATTGACGACCAGCTATCAAGCGTCGAATCTTGGATCAGAGAACACGTGGATTATGAGTACGAAGGGGAGGATAGGTTTATCGGGCGCGTCGAACTTCCGGTCGCCCTTACTGGAGGCCGCAGCATATTCGACGATATTGATGAAGTGTAATCATCGGCTGTCACCGCATCGAACGGTGGGCCTGGATGGACTCTAACCAACGACCTCGGTCTTATCAGGACACCGGTTCGAAGCAACTCGGACAAGTGTAATATTTTGCTCAAAGGTCACTCCATAGCCGGCAATACCTGCTCCATGCCCCGATGAGCTCTTGACTGACGCTAGCCATCTTGCCGAGGTACTAGTATTGCGTCAAATCAAGAATGGCACGGGTAGAGGCGATGGAGTTTGCGTCTAGCGTCTTGGGCTGTGAACTGCCAGTTAATGGCGGCTCCTATCGCGTTCCGCTCCCACACGCAGGCACTGACGGCTCTTTCCAGGCTGTCCTCATCTCCGTTGCGCCCCCGCAAGCAGGCCCTGGCCAGCACGCTGAACTCGATTTCCGCCATATTCAGCCAGCTCCCATGCTTGGGGGTGTAGTGGAACTCCAGCCGCTTGGCGATCCGCCGCGCCTCCGGGGCGGGAAAGGTCTCATACAGCGATGCCACCCGGTGGGTGTTCAAATTGTCCAAGACCAGGCGGATCACCGGGACATCCGGGTAGGCCGCGTCCACCAGCCAGCGCATCTGATGGGCGAAGTCCTGCATGGTACGCCGCTGGGTTATCGCAACCTCCCGCCAGCCGGCCTTGGGCTCGCAGGTCAGGAACAGGTTACGGGTGCCACCCCTCACGTATTCGTAGTCCTCCCGCTTGGGCTGTCCGGGCCTTGCTGGCAACGGCGTCCTGGTTTCCGCCAAGAGCTGGGTGGAGGTCTCGTCGAAGCACACCACCGGCCTCTGAGGGTCGTATGGTTCGGCGTACAAGTCCAGCACATCCTCCATAGCGGCCACGAACTCTCCGCCTACCTTGGGAATGCACCACTGCTGCTTCCGCCACGGCTTGAGGGTGTTTTTTTCAAGTGCAACCGCACCGTCTCGTGGGACAACGATTCCACCAGTCCCAACTCCACCGCCTTGCCGGCCAAGGCGCGCAGAGTCCAATGCTCGTGACCCTCGGGCGCCGGGCTGCAGGCCAAGGCAATCAGGTGGGCTTCCACACGGTCGTCCACCTTCCGGTATGGATTGGGCGAGTTGTGGTGCCGCAACACCTCCTCCAGTCCCTCCTCCACGTAGCGGCGCTTGACCCGGCGCACCGTGCGTTCCGACACATCCAGAGCCGTGGACACTTGGGGAGCGGTCCAACCCTCGTCGGTCTTTAGCAGAATGCGGGCCCGCGTGATGGCCTGGGTCGAGTGCCTGCCGGCCCGGATCATCTTCTTGAGCAGTCCCTTCTCCGGCGCAGTCAGGTGGACCGCGTAAACCTCTTGCACCATGGATGACCCTCCCACAACACAACTTCAGTCCAAAAGGTAGCACCCACGCTCAGATTATGTGATGCGTGACAATACGCGTTTGACCCAATACTAGGCTGCGTTTAAACTGATTGACAAGCTCAGCGCTCGGTCGAGGCCGGTCAATCAATTCGCCCGTTCAAAGTAATGGAGATGTCCATCGGTCCCATCAGACTTTCGCTTGAACCCTTACCTTCTCCAATCAGGCACAGCGCCTCACCTACGGAAGGTAGAACATGGCCCGGGGCACAATAAGGCAACGTTCCAAAATCAGAAAGGACTCTTGGACCGTTCAGGTATAACTTGGCGTTGACCCTTCTACGGGAAAGAAACGCTATCAGTCTGAGTCGGTAAAAGGGACCAAGTCCCAAGCCCAGCGCAGGTTGACGGAACTCCAACGTCAGGTAGACAGGGGGACCTACACGGAACCTGCCCACCTGACGGTCAGCGAGTATCTAGGGCAATGGATGCGGGACTATGCTGAATCACACGTCGCGCAACGTTCTCTGGAGGGATACCAGGGAAATTTAGACAGGTACATTCTGCCCAGGATCGGGGCTATACCCCTAGAAAAGCCCTCTGCCCGCCACGTTCAAGAGATGGAGTCCGCCCTTTTGAGGGAAGGTGGCCGTAATGGACGGCCGCTGTCCCCCAGAACGGTGCTTCAGGCCCATAGGATCCTTTCCAAAGCCCTGAAGGAGGCAAAAAACTGGGTATATTAGGCCGAAACGTGGCTGAGGCAGTCGACCCACCAAGAATCACCAAGTATGAGGCTCGAACCTTGACTTGGGAAGAAGTACCTAAACTTTTGCAGTACGTGGAAGACCCTCAATACAGGACGTTGTTTCTGTTGGATATACAAACGGGTCTGCGGCGGTCAGAACTCTTGGGTCTCCAATGGGGAGATGTTGACTTCCAAAATCGTGCGCTTTCAGTAAGGAGGGGCTGGGTTAAGCTGCCGTCAGGAAGCAAGATTTTGTCCGTGCCGAAGTCAGGACAAAGCCGGGTTGTAAATCTGCCTCCACAGCCTGTAGAAGCTCTCAGAAGTCACCGGGAAAGCCAGGAGGAATTCTCGGAGAATGGCAATTTCGTCTTTTGCCGTTCCGACGGGAATCCTTTGGACCCAGACCAAGTTACAAAAAATTCAAGCAGGCAGCCGCGGCTGCCTGCTTTGGAGACATGAGGCTTCAGGACATACGCCACACACATGCTACATTAATGCTGGAAGAGAAAGTGAATCTAAAAGTCACCTCTGAAAGACTCGGACATAGTACCATTGCCATAACTGCTGATCTGTATTCTCACGTCCAGCCGACAGTGCAGGAAGAAGCAGCCCAACGCTTTGGAGACGCATGGAGCGGCATTGAGGCTTTAGAAGATTCGAGGAATGGCAAATTGGGTTAGGTCGCAGAAGATTCCCCTAAAAGCATATCTAATCAAAGCTAATGCCGGGATGGCGGAATGGCAGACGCGGCGGACTTAAAATCCGCTACCCTAACAGGTGTGTGGGTTCGAGCCCCTCTCCCGGCACCGACTTCTTTCCTCTAACGCTTCGTCTTCGCGGGCTACTCCAGGTTTCGCAGCAGGCTGCCGTAGCCGGGTATGGATTTGGTCCAACCCAGGCGGCGCAGGGCCAGCCAGATAGTGGCCTGGTTCACCGTGATGACCGTCTTGCCCAGCTTCTGCTCCAGCTCTTCCGCGGCGTCCAGGGCGCGCCAGGCCGTGCCGGACAGGAAGATGGTGTCGGCCTCCTCCTGGGCCACCGTGGGCACGAAGTCTATGATGGTCTGGGGCGGCTCGGCGTCTATCTCGCGGGGGTTCATCGAGTCCTGCATCCACGGCTCGCCGTCGGCGCTCAGCGCCTCGAACCCGGCCTCCTCCATCAGAGGCTTCAAGCGGTTGCGCAGATGGTAGTTGCGGTAGGGCCCGGCGATGCTGATGCGGCGGCTGCCCATGTGCCGCATGGCGGCGATGCAGGCGGTGACGGCGGTGATGGACGGTATGCCGCTGGACTCCTCCATGATTTCCGCCATCCGCTGGTCGAAGGCCATGTAGCCCTTATGCCAGGTGCCGGAGGTGCAGGCGTAGACCAGCACGTCGGGGCCAATGTTCGACAGCGAGCTGGCCCCGCGGGCCACGTCGTCGTTCATCTTGTTCACGTCGAAGCCGAACAGCGCCCAATCTATTTCGTTGGCCTCGCCGCTGGACATACTGAGCTTGTGGCCTGAGTCGGCGGTGGCTTCGGGCTGGCTGCCCCAGGTGCCGTTCCACATCCGCTCGAAGTGTACGGTGATTTCCGGCGGCACCACGCGGTAGAAGTCGGGTTCCACCACGGGGTTGGTGGCGGGAACCAGGGCGCCGATTCGCTGCGTGTTGGTCAGGTTTGCCATGTTCCTCCTCCTAAGAGCCTGTCGAAGGGGCGGGGCGTGTTGGAGGTATTGTACTAGATTGTCTGAACTGTGATTTATTTGATTAGAGGATTTACATGATTTCTTAATCCTGAGCATCCTATAATCCTGAAAATCCTGATTCAGACTATTAGGTAAGCGGCTCTGGAAGACGTAGCGATCTGGCAACTGGCGCTCCTCTTCGTCGTCGCAGCCGTCGGCATGTCGATGTCGGGTGTTGCCGGGTTCGGCGGGGGCGTGATTATCCTGCCGGTGCTGGTGTGGATTTACGGCCCCGAGGTTGCTGTTCCAGTGGTGGCCCTCTTCCAGCTCATTGGAACGGCCAGCCGGGTCTGGCTGGCCCGCGACTCCATCAACTGGAAGGTGGTGGGCTGGTTCGTCGCCGGTTCCACCCCCTTCGCCATCCTGGGCAGCTTCCTGTTCATCGCCGCCGACACCGACCTGCTGATACGCATCATGGGCGGCGGGATGATTGTCCTAGTGGCGCTGACGCAACTGCCCTGGGCCAAGCGGGTGCGGATGACGCTGTGGGGCTTCCTGCCGCTGGGAGCCTTTTCCGGGTTCCTGGCCTCGGTGATGGGAATACCCGGCCCTTTCGCGCCGGTGTTCTACATCGCCTACGGCCTTAAACCCCGCGAATACATGGCGACCTTCTCGCTGAGCATGTTCCTGGTTCAGGTGCCCAAGCTGGCGGTCTACGGCGGTGGCGGCGAGCTGATTACCCTGCTGGTGGTGGGCCTGGGGCTGTCCTTGGGGGTGGTTGCCGCGGGCGGCGCCTACTTCGGGGCAAGGTTGCTGCGGCGGATACCCGACAAGGTATTCGCCATCGGCGTCAACGTCATGGTATTCGCTTTCGGCGTCCTGTTCCTGGTGGCGGGCGGGTGACCATAATCTGAACTGTGATTCATGTGATTAGTGGATTAGTATGATTCCCCAATCATGGCAATCCCGGAATCAGACAAATCGCAGTTCAGACGAAGAATCGAAAGACTCTGGTAAAGCGTTACCCGCAACTTGTCTGACAAAGGCCACATGACTATATTTCCCTGCAAGGGCAGCCCAAGTCATAGTTTAGTAAAATGCCCAATCCGCCTATGGAAGAGGTACACCATGTCAGAGAGCGCAGACCTGTTCGACATCATGCGCACCACCCGGGCGATGCGCCGTCTGAAGCCCGACCCGGTTCCCGACGAGCTGATACGGCGCATCCTGGAAGCCGGCACCTATGCGGCCAACGGAGGGGCGAACCAGCGTTGGCGGTTCCTGGTAATCAAGGACCGCAGCATCAAGGAACGGGTGCAGGTCTGGTACAAGAGGGCCTACGACGAGGTGGTAGGGCCGCGTTACGCCAACAGCGCTCCGCCGCCCGGCTCCAGCTCCGGCCGGTATCGCCGCCAGCATGACGCGGTGGAATACCTGACCGACCACTACCACGAAGCCCCCGTCTGGATTGTCGCCTGCATGGAAGGCGGAGATGGCCTGCCAGACCGCGCTTTAGGGGCGTCCATATACCCCGCGGTCCAGAATATGCTGCTGGCGGCCAGGGCCCTTGGGCTGGGTTCAACCCTCACTTCCCGCCACCTGATGCACGCAAAGGAAGTGGAGGAAATCCTGGGCCTGCCTCCCGGGGTATATTCCTACGCCATCTTGCCCATCGGCTATCCCATGGGCAACTTCGGCCCTGTCAGGCGCGGCCCCTTGTCCGACGTGGTGTTTCTCGACAGATGGGGCGAGCGCTACCTTGATGAGTAAGAAACTATCTCAAAACCAGCGGTTTCTTTCACAGCGGCTTCTCCGCACGACCTCATCACCCCCACCTAACCATTCCCCCTTAAAGGAGGGAGAGGACCTTTGAGAAGGTCAAATCCTGCGGGTAATCTTCCCCGTCTCCATCATTTCCCTGACGCGGGACAGATGGGGGCCCGGAGAGGTGCGGCCCAGCAATCGAGCGAATACGGCCCGTACCATGCGGATGGCATAGACCGGCCCAATGAAGGCGCTGGGAACCATAATCTCAACCTCGGACGCTTTCATAACCCATACGCCCTCCGGGGCGGGCTGTAGCTCGAAAGACGTCCGCTCGATGCTGTAGAGCAAGCCGTTGTAGCTGGCCCTGGTCTCGAAGGTCAAGGCGCCGTGAGGCTGGTAGACGGTGATGGCGGTGGTCAGGGTCACCGTGACGCTGCTGGCCGGGCCGGGGCCGGGGCGAATAGCCAACGGCCCCTGGGACTCGCCGGTGCGCTCCCTGCTGAATATGGAGCCCACGCCGGGCTGCCCTTCCGGCTGGCCGGTAACCCGGAAGCCGTCTTCCGGGTTCCACTCGCCGTGCCGCGTCATGTCGGCCAGGTAATCGAACACCTGATCGGGCGGGGCGCCGATTACCGCCCCGTTGCGGCTTACCACGAAAGGCCCGGCCACGGCGCAACCCTAGTCCTGGCTGACGTCTTCGCCGGAGTCCACCCGGAACCCGATGCCCAGCTTGACCTGGTACCAGTTGGCGCTGCCCCCGTCAATGGTGCCGCGGATTTCCCGCACCTCGAACCAGTCCAGGTTGCGGATGGTCTGCGCGGCCCGCGCGATGGCACCATCAATCGCTTCCTGCACGTTTGAGCTGGAGGAGCCTACCAGCTCCACTACCTTATAAGTGCTGCCACTTGCCATTTCCTTACTCCGTAAGCATCTGCGAGCTGTAGGTCTCGTTCTCTCGCAGCGGAAACATATAATATGCCCCACGCCCCCATACAGCAACAGGGGCAGGTAACACCTTGTGTCATTTTCAGGAGCAGTTCATGTTTTCCGACATACATCACGTCAGCTATCTTGTCCCCGACATCGACGCCGCCATAGAGTCCTACGCCGGTATGTATGGGGCGACGGTCACCGGGAGGGGAGCCGTGCCGAACCTGGGCGAAGTGGCCTTCCTCCAGGTCGGCGATGTGGAGGTGGAGTTCATCGCCCCTGAGGATCCTGCCGCCCTGGAATCTGGCGGCGGAAGCTACGTCGTTCACCACGTGGCCTACGCGGTGGAAGACCTGGACCGGGTGGTGGCGGAACACCGGGACCGCGGCTTCCGCTTCCTGACTGATGAACCCTTCACCAATTTTATGGGCTACCGGTTAATCTATTTCGACCCGGCCGATACCGGAGGGAGCCGAATACACCTGACCGACGCCGCCACCCTTCGGCCCCGCTCAGGACAAGCATTGCGGTAGCTGAATCCTTCTGTGGTAAGATTCCGGTAAGACTTAACCGGTACCATGTTGGGCGGAGCCCCACGCCGGGATTGAGGAGATTGGCGGGAATGAAAGCGCTGGAAGGGCTGAAAGTGCTGGACCTGACGCGGGCGCTGGCCGGCCCATTTTGCACGCTGATGCTGGGCGACCACGGGGCCGACGTTATCAAGATCGAAATTCCGGGCAGCGGCGACGACACCCGCCACTGGGGGCCTCCCTTCATCGAGGGCGAAAGCGCTTACTTCATGTCCATCAACCGCAACAAGCGCAGCCTGACCCTCAACTTCAAGGAAGACGAGGCCAAGGAAATTTTCCTCAAGCTGTCCGAGGACGCCGACATCATCGTCGAGAACTTCACTCCGGGCGTGATGGAGCGCTTCGGGCTGGGTTACGACGTGGTGAGTTCCATCAACTCCCGAATCATCTACGCCTCAATCTCCGGCTTCGGGCAGGACGGTCCCTATCGCCGCCTGCCGGCCTACGACCAGATTATGCAGGGCGTCAGCGGCATGATGAGCCTCACCGGCGAACCCGACGGCGACCCGCAGAAGGTGGGCATCGCCATTTCCGACATCGGGGCTGGGATGTGGGCCGCCTTCGGCATAATGTCTGCGGTGCATCACCGGGCCCAGCACGGCAAGGGGCAGTACATCGACGTTTCCATGCTGGACGGGCAGGTGGCGTGGCTTACCTACCAGGCGGCCACCTATTTCGCCAACGGCAAGCCGCCCGCCCGGTTGGGCGCGGCGCACCCCAACCTCTGCCCCTACCAGGCCTTCATGTGCCAGGACGGGAAGTTCATCAACGTCGCCGTCGGCTCTGAGCGCATCTGGGAGCGCTTCTGCGAGGCGATGCAACTGGAAGAGCTGAGCAAGCCCGATTACGCCACCAACGGCGACCGGGTCAACAACCGCTCGGCGCTCGTTCCCTACCTGCAACAGGTGTTCCTCACGCGCCCGGTGGCCGAGTGGGTGTCAGACCTGCAAAAAGTCAGCGTTCCCTGCGGCGCCATCAACGATCTCGCCGACGTATTTGCCGATCCGCAGATAGAGGCGCGGGATATGTTGCAGGAGATGGTTCACCCGGTGGCGGGGAAAATCAAGCAGACCGGCATCCCGGTCAAGTTCTCCCGCACTCCCGGCGGCCTGGACCTTCCCCCGCCCCTGCTGGGCGAGCACAACCGCGAGATACTGGCCGGCCTGGGCTACTCCGACGACGCAATAAAGTCGCTGAAGCAGCGGGAAGTCATCTAGGATTTAGCCGCCCCTGCGAAAGTGGAGCCCCATGGAGAACTTGTCGCTGCCAAGGTTGGCACACTCGATTTCACTGCGTTCCCGCTCCCGCGGGAATGAGGGATGCCGGAAATGGACTTGGGTCTGAAAGACCGTGTTGCCATCGTGGGCGGCTCCACCCGCGGGCTAGGCCGCGCCATCGCCTTGGCCTTCGCCCGCGAAGGGGCCAACGTCACCATCTGTGGCCGCACCGAATCCGACCTGCGGCGGGCTGAGATCGAGCTGGCTCGCACCAGTTCCCAACAGCACGTCCTGGCCATCCCCGCCGACATCACAGACTCCCGCGACATCCGCCGCGTGGTCCGCGACACCCTCAGTCGCTTCGGACAGATAAACATACTGGTGACCCACATGGGCTACCACTCGGCGGAGCGCCCTTCGGAGTTGAACGACGAAAGGCTTGCCTCATCGCTGGATGAAGGATTCCTCAGCACGGTCAGGTTCGCCCGGGAAGTCGTGCCCTATATGAAGCAGCAGCACTGGGGACGCATAGTGAACCTGCTGCCGGAATTTTCCCACGGCCCTTTCGGCACGGATGCGCGGGACGAACACGGCGAGACCTCTCTGGCCAACGCCAACCAGTTGGCGCTGGTCGGCTATTCCAAGAGCCTTGCCAACGAGCTGGCCCCCTTCAACATCACCGTCAACAACCTGATACACGGCCCGGTGATGACCGACGCATTAGAGACGGCGATGCAGGAACGCAGTTGGGCCGAGGACCGCCCGGCGGATGAGCTGCTCCAGGAAGCCACGGCAGCCGTGCCCATGGGCCGTTTGGGCAAGCCCGAAGAGGTGGGCGACCTGGCGGTCTATCTCTCCTCGGAGCGGGCTTCCTTCATCACCGGCTCCAGCGTCATCCTCGACGGCGGTATGCAGCAGGAAATCCACTAGCCCCTCTCTCAGATTTCCCCTGTCATCGTCCAGCCCCAGACGTCATTCCTGCGAAAGCGGGAATCCAGAGCCGCAGGTATGCAATAATTGTCCGGAACCAACGCCAATACAGACCGGGGCGGATATGGAAAGGGAACCGGAGCATTTTCAGAGAGTTTACCGGGCCGCGCAGGAATTTATGGCCCAGGACGACACGCCGGGGTGGCTGGTCTACGACTACCGAGAGTCCAACCCCATCTTCCGGCAGGTCATCTAGCCCTCGGGCCACGTGACCCGGCCCTGCTACTTCTACCTTCCCGTCGAGGGGACGCCAACCCTGCTGACGCATCACGTGGACGCCGGCAAGTTCGCCGACTCCAGAGTGCGGTCGGAGAAAGACGTGTTCATGTCGGCGGACGGCCCGCGTCCGTCGTCGCCGGTACAGCGGGAAGTGGCGCTGATGGAGTAAGGGCTTTAGAGAGATCGTAGTACCCGAATCCCCTCTTCGGGGAACCGCTGGTCGAAGGAGTAGATTGCGCCGCTGCCGGCAGTGCGAACCGTTGCCCAAATCAACGCATCCCCCACGGAAACCCGGCCTGAGGGCAGCGTCATTTCCAGTCCCCGCAGCAAAAAGTCTTTGTCGACGGCATACGGAAAGACGTTGTCCTTCTGCATAAAATCAATCAGCGCTCCCACTACCTCGACCCTGGGGATGCCAGCCACCCTGGACATAATGAAATAAACTTCGGCCAAAGAAGTGACCGTTATCCATAGTTCGGCGCCGCTGTCGATAATATCGGCGGCGGTGGCCGCCTGGTCCGGCGGCAGGCCAGTCAGGTAGCAAACCAGAATGTTAGTGTCAATGAAAGTCATTGCTGTGGCGGGTCATTGGAGGATATGCCGAGTCTCTCATCCCGCTCCTCCGCAATCCCCGTCCATCCTTCATCCTCTATCTCGGCCCAACTCATTCGCGTAAGCCGCTCCGCAGCATCGGGCGTGATGTGCTCTCGGAGAACCCCCAGCAGAGAACGGCTATGGGGCGGGGGGCGGAAGTATATCTTCACATACCCTTCGTCCAGCGTCTGGTAGGCCCGCCAGCCCGGAGAAATGCCCAGCCGGTCACGTATTGCCTTGTCAATCACCACTTGCCCCTTTGTTCCTACAACTGCCGCCATTGTATAACTCCACAGATATTGTATTACGATAATGCGTCAATCCTACTGTGCCAGATGCAATGGCGCAAGTTGCGGTATCCTTTGGGGAACCTTAGAATTGCGGGCGACGCTTAGCTTGTGTAAAGAAGGTTTGTGATGGAGTTTTCGCTGGCTTACGAGATGCAACGTCCCGTGCTGGACGACCACGCCGTCATCGAAGAAACCATCGAACAGTGCATACTGGCCGATGAGATGGGTTTCGATGCTGTGTGGTTCGTGGAGCACCACTTTCTGACTACATTCTCCGGGTCGCCATGTCCCGAGGTCATCTTTGGCGCGCTGTCCCGGCTGACCAAGCGCATCCGCCTGGGGTTCGGGGTGGTCATCCTGCCCTACCACCACCCGATCCGGGTGGCCGAGCGCGTGGCGATGGTGGACCATCTCTCCAACGGCCGCGTCGAATTCGGCACTGGCCGGTCCGCGCCCTACGAACAGTTGGGGATGGGCATTGACCCCCGGGACACCCGGGAAATGTGGGAGGAGTCCCTGACCATGATTCCCAAGATCTGGGAGTCGGACTACTTCGAGTGGGACGGCAAGTTCTGGAAGGTGCCCCCGCGCCAGGTGCTGCCCAAGCCCTACCAGAAGCCGCATCCGCCCATCTGGGTTGCCGCCTTGCAGCCGGCCACCTACCAGCTTGCGGCCCAGAAGGGCATCGGCTCCATGGCCCTGGGCGTGAACGCTCCGTCAGTGCTGGAGCCCTCCATACGTGAATACAAGACGGCCATCAAGGAATCGAACCCGGTGGGGGCCTTCGCCAACAACAAGTGGTTGTCCTCCTGCTTCGGCCTGTGCGGCGAGGACGACGCGGCCACCAAGGAACTGTCGGCGCAGTCGCTCAAGACCTTCTTCGGCCCGGGCCGCCCCTACGTCCAGGACCAGAAGGATGTCTACTCCCGGCTACTGGAACAGTGGGGCGGCGTTCCCGACCACCTGGCGCAGAACTTCTCGCGCTACGTGGACGTCCCGACGCAGGGAGGCAACGGCGGGAACGGCCTCGACCTTTCCGGTGGCAGCGCCCTGGCCCAGAAAGTGTGGGAGGAATTCGACGCCGCGACAATGGCCGAGCGCGGCATCATCGTGGCCGGCGATCCGGAGTCCTGCATCAAGGCGGCCAGGCTGCACGAGGAGACCGGCGTTGACCAGTTGCAGTTCCTGATGGCCACCGAGACAGTTCCGCACAAGAAGGTGATGGAGTCCATTGAGATGTTCGGCAAGCACGTCATCCCCCACTTCCGCCAGTCGGAGCAAGGCACGACATAATGACCGATTGACGTGAACGCCGACTAGCCCCAATTAGAAACTATCTCAAAACCGGCGATTGCTTTCTCGGCGGTCTCTCTACGCTACCTCATCACCCCCACCCTAACCCTCCCCCTCAAGGGGGAGGGAACTTTTTGAGGCGGTTACTGAGCACCGGAGTGTCCCGGCATACCATTCATGGGGCAGCCGGTGCAGGAGGCGGCCTGCCCACAAGGGGCTGTTGCGGAGGAGGGAGCTGCGTCAGGGGTCTGGACAAGCGTTGCATTGCGGGTTGGTTCCCGCTGTCCGAACCCCGCCTGTTCGTTGAACAGGTCAAGGCGCAGTTGCTTGGCCCGGGGCGGGCGGTGGCCGGAGAACACCAAGAAGGGCCAGGCCCGCTTGCGCACTACTCCCATGCCCTGCAAGTCGCGCCAGTTGTCTATGCTGTGGCGTTGGCGGTTCTCCAGGATGCGGTCGGCAGACACCGGGCCGAGGCCCGGCACCCGCAGCAGTTGTTCTTTGGTGGCGGCGTTGACGTCCACCGGGAAGGAATCGAGGTTTGCCACGGCGATGACCGTTTTGGGGTCATTGTCCAGCGGCAGGAAGCCGCCTCCGTCGAAGGCCAGCCCAATCTCATCGTTGGAGAACTGGTAGACGCGCTTCAGCCAGTCCATCTGGTACAAGCGATGCTCCCGGATGGAAGGCACCGGCGGATGTTCCTCCATGGGGGTGTGCCGCGCCGGGCGGAAGGGGGCATAGTAGACACGCTTCATATTCCAGTCGGAATAGAGCTGGTCGATGCGCTGGAAAATCTGCCGGTCGGACTCGTCGGCGGCACCCACCACCATCTGGGTAGCCTGGCCCACGGTGCCGCCGGTCTTTTCCTTGGTCAACTGGTCAATCCACTGCATAGGGTCCAGAATGCCTTCCTGGAACTGCTTGTGGGGGCTGATGCGCCGCATCATATCCGCTTGGGGGGTCTCCAGGTTCACCGACAGCCGGGTTCCCAGGCGGTGGGCCGCCTCGACGTGGGCGTAATCGGCGCCGGGCATCACCTTCATGTGGATGTAGCCCCGGAAGCCGTGCTTTCGCCTTATCAGGTCCACCACCTCGATGAGCTTCTCGGTGGTCTTGGAGCCGTTGCCGGCGATTCCTGAGCTGAGGAACAGCCCGTTGACGGTTTGCCGCCGGTGCAGTTCCATGAAAGTATCGGCCAGCTCTTCCCGCTTGAAAGCGTAGCGTTTGCGGGGCACGTAGACGCTGTTGGGGCAGTAGGCGCAGTCCATCATGCAGAAGTCGGTGAACATCACCCGCATCAGGTTGATGGACTTCCCGTTGGGCATGGAGGCCCGGTAAACTCCGGGCATGGGGTTCTTCTTGGAGTCGGAATATGCCGGCCGAAATTCATTCTTGCTCCCACCCTGAGAGACCGGGGAGAGAATGTCGTCGGACGCTGGCATCCCGCCGAGAATCTGGAGCTTTTCGTAAGCATCCGGGGAGCGCTTAATCAGCATAGAGGGTCCACCTGGCGCAAGTATGAGAACTTATGTTCTCAATAAAGGCATAGTCCTGTCAAGGGCCAAGAGACATTGGAAACAACCAGCGGCAGTGGACTGCGCAAGTAGGTTACAATAATGGACATAAGGGCGCATCCAAGATTGGGGAGTAGAGCTATGCCGTTGCGAATGGGTCGCGGTTCAGGCGTCGCGGTAGTGGAAATGCACGGCGTAATCGGCTCCCAGATTCGGGCTGCTCCCTACGCCCGCATCTTCGAGAATGTCGCTAGGAACAAGTCTTACCGGGCATTGCTGTTGGACATAGATTCGCCGGGCGGCTCGGCGGCTGCCTCCGAGGTTTTGCACCGCAGCATCGAGCGCGTGGCAGAGAGCAAGCCCGTGGTGGCCTACGTGCGGGGCCTTGGGGCGTCCGGCGGCTACTACCTCTGTTGCGCTGCCAACCAGGTATATACGCTCCCGACAGCAATGGTCGGCTCCATCGGCGTCATCTACCTGCGCCCGGTGCTGGAGCAACTGTTGGGCCGGGCGGGCATCGAGTTCAGCATATTCAAGGGCGGAAAATACAAGGACATGACCGGCTTCTGGCGCAGCCCCACAGCCGAGGAGTCGGAGAAACTTCAAGGACTGATTACCGAGATATACGACAACTTCGTGCAGGTGGTGGTCAAGGGGCGCTCGCTGCCGGAGGAAACGGTGCGCGAGCTGGCGACCGGAGAGGTTCTGACCGGGCAGAAGGGCATCGAAACCGGGCTGGTGGACCACATCGGCGACTTCACCGACGCCCTGAACGCCGCAGCCGAGGCGGGCAAAACGCGCCCGCGCCCCAAGTTCCTGCAACCCCGCCGCAGCCTGTCGCAGCGGCTGTTCGGGCGCACGTCCGCCGAGGCGTCGGCGATGGCCGGGCTTGCTGGCGGCTTGCAGCGGATGCTCAGCGGCGGGGTTTACTACCTGGACCCGGCGTACCTGGCGGGATGGCCGGGAGATGGTTAGGCAACGCTGGCGCCCTCGGCCAGCAGGTAAGGGCGCAGCAACTCGGCGGCGCGCTCGATGACGACGCCCATGGCCCAGCCCTCCGGGTCGAAGTTCACGCATAGGCCCGGCGCGACGGTCTTTTCCGTGTATCCCGCGTAAGGCGGCTCGCCCGTCTGGAGCCTGAGCGTGTCGGTTTCCGGGGTATAGGTGATTGACATTTCCCGGTCAAATCCGCTGCGCTTGCCTGTCTGCCCTTCAGCGGGACACAGATAAGGCCCCAGTATCTTGGCGGCTCTGTAAATCACAACCTCTATTACTTCCCCATCCCGGTTGTAGTGCACCGAAAGATTGGGGGCGACTGTTTCTCCACCTACGCATAACTTGTCGGTGTAAAAAATCAGGACGTCCGAGGCATATCCGATGGTGAAGTCTTTGCCGGTCATGACAGCCTGCCAAATCTTCTTTCTATGCGCCAATCAATGTACGCGGTGAGAAGCTGGTCGTCTTCCACTACCACCTTAACCCACTTCCCGATTTCGTCAATCCATCCGTAGTATAACTCTCTTCCATCATTCTCGTCCGTTTCTTGATGGTGTGGTTCAGCTATGATATTTTCGACCCACTCTGGCCTTACATCTTCATGCCGGGCGCGGACGTAATGCTCGATAGGGTTGGACACTACGTGCCGAGCGTAGGCCCGCCTCTCATCGCTACCCGTTCCGACGCTTCACTTCCTGCCACAGCGCCTCCTTCTCCTCCAGCGGCAGGGCCTCGAAGTCCAGCCCCCACTCTTCGGCCAGTTCCTCCATGCCCCGGTAGCGGGCGGCGAAGCGGCTGTTGGCCTGGCGCAGCACGTCCTCGGCGTGGGCGTCGGCCCAGCGCGACAGGTTGACCAGGGCGAAGAGTATGTCGCCCAGCTCATGCACCTGTTCCTCCGGCGTTCTGGCCTGGCGGAACTCGCCTATCTCTTCCTCGATCTTGTCCAGAACGCCGGAAACGTCGTCCCACTCGAAGCCGGCGCGGGCCACGCGGTCCTGCATCAGTTGCGACGCGGCCAGCGCGGGCAGGCTGGCCGGGATGCCGTCCACCGGCGACTTGCGCGTTCCGGCGGCGGCACGCTCTTCCGCCTTGATGCGCTCCCAGTTGCGCTCCACCTCGCGGGCGTCGGACACCGATTCGTCGGCGAACACGTGGGGATGGCGGCGGATGAGCTTGCGGTTGATGCGCTCCACCACGTCGCCCATGTCGAACTGCCCGGCTTCCCGGGCGATGTCGGCGTGGAAGGCTATCTGCGCCAGCAGGTCGCCCAGCTCCTCGGTCAGCACCGACGGGTCGCCGGTGTCTATGGCCTCCAGCGTCTCGTGCGCTTCCTCCAGCAGGTTGCGCTTCAGCGACTCGTGGGTCTGCTCGCGGTCCCAAGGGCAGCCGCCGGGGGCGCGCAGCTTCGCCACGATGTCCACCAGCGTATGAAAATCGGATATTTGGCCGTTCAATTCGTATTCATTCATGGGACGATTATAATTGGCGGCGCCTATGTTTCAATCACCGCCGCATCCCGACAATCTCTCTCCCTCTCCCTCCGGGAGCGGGCGGGGGCGTCGCCTGCGCTGGCTGCCCGCCGCGCTGTTCGTGGTGGCCGTGCCGGTATTCCTGGTGACCGGCAGCATCACCTGGGCCTTCAACAACATCGGGCTGTACGAGGGCGGCTTCGAGAAGTACCGCATCGCCTGGGTCAGCGGCATCGCCCCCGGGGACCTGCGGCAGGTGGCGCTGGACCTGCGCGCCTACTTCAACTCCGGGGACGAGCCGCTGGACGTGCGGACCCGCGTCTTCGGTTCGGAGCGGGAGCTGTTCAACGAGAAGGAAGTCATCCACATGCGCGACGTGAAGCGGCTGCTGTGGGGCGTGTACGGGGCGTTTGCGGTGTCGGCGGCCTGCCTGCTCGCGCTGGCGGCGGCGGGGTTCGCCCGGCAGCGCCGCGCCTTCCTGCCTGCGCTGGCCCGGCGGGCGCTGTGGGGCGGCGGGCTTACGGTGGGGCTGCTGGCGGCCTTCGGGCTGCTGTCCGTGGTGGCCTTCGACGCGCTGTTCCTGCTGTTCCACCGGGTCAGTTTCGCCAACGATTTCTGGCAGCTCGACCCGCGCACCGACTACCTGGTGCTGCTGTTCCCGCAGGGCTTCTGGTTCGACGCGACGATGTGGGCGGCCCTCCGCGCGCTGGCCGGCGGGGCGCTGCTGGCGGCGGCGGGCGGGGGCTACCTGGCGTGGCGGCGGTGGGGCGGACGGTGACGGAGCGGCTTGGGGGCAAGACCGGAAAGGCGCGGAGTTTTCTCTCCGCGCCTCTGCGCCGCCATTGGAGTTAGCCGCCGGCCTAGTGGCCGTGGCCGCAGCCGCAGCCGCCACAGCCGCCGGCGTTCAGGGGCGGCAGGGGGCCGGGGTTGAACCCGGTGTCTTCCGTGGCGTTGCCGACTCGCGCGAACACCGAGATGGCCCGCCTGGCCGGCTGTTCGCAGTTGGGGCAGTCCGCGCCGGTGGCGCTCATCGGCTGGAGCTTCTCGAACTTGTGGCTGCACGTGGGGCAGTGATATTCGTACAGAGGCATAACGCCGCTCCAATTTCAGTGTCGTTATGGGGAATTTAACCGAAGCGGCGGCGCGGGTCAAGGGCGATGGGAGAATTGCGAGGGCCTTGACAGGGGGCGGGGGTTTTGGGATGCTGTTGTTCTGAGTCCTGCCCCTGTAGCTCAGAGGATAGAGCGGCAGCGTCCTAAGTTGCGCGTCGGGGGTTCGAGTCCCTCCAGGGGTACTTTCCGGGCAGGGTACATAGCGCGGGAATGCGGAAGCGGGCGTTCGTTGTGAACGCCCGCTTCCGCGTGTTCCGGGGTTGCCGGGCGCGGGGTTAGCCGCGGCGGCCTGCGATGAAGGCTCCGCCCGCCGCGACCACGCCGACGATGGCGATGATCAGGGCGACGACTGCCAGCGCTCCGCCGCCACCGGCAGCGCCGGCGGGACCGGTTGCGCCTGCCGCGCCGTCGTTACCGGCGGGACCGGCAGGACCGGCCGGGCCAGCGGGACCGGCGGGGCCGGCAGGACCCTGGGCGCCGTCGGAACCGTCTGCGCCGTCAGCGCCGGCGGGACCGGCAGGACCCTGGGGACCCTGGGCGCCGTCCGAGCCGTCGGAGCCGTCGTGGCCGTCTTCACCGGCCGGGCCGGCAGGACCGCGCGGGCCGGCAGGACCCTGGGCGCCGTCCGCGCCGGCGGGACCGGCTTCACCGGCAGCGCCGGCGGGACCGCGCGGGCCGGCCGGGCCTCGCGGCAGCACCGGGCCGGTGGTGCCGTCGGGCCGCATCATGGACTCGCCCACTTCCAGGTCGATGTTGCTGAGCTCGCCCTGCATGTACATGACGGACTCTTCCATCTCCATCATGGAGCCGTCGTCCATCATCATGGACGGCATGGCATCCATGGACTCCATGCCCTCCTCCATCACCATGAACATGATTTCCTTGCCGACCAGGTCGGAACTGCCCATGGTGGTGATGATGTAGTTGCCCATGGCGTCGGTCATGGCGGAACCAATTTCCTTGGTTTCCTCCATCATCTCGCCTTCCTCGCCCTCCATCATAACCATGATGGTGGCGGTGACCATGGTGCCTTCGGGGGGTGTTTCCCCATTGACCATGACCATGCCGTAGAACTTGTGGGGCGGGACCGGCTGCTGGGCCAGGACCGTAGCCAGCGGCATCGCGGCCAGCAACGCCAGCACACTCAACAATGCCACAATCTTGGTTCTGGTCATCCGTTCCTCCTTGTCTCACTGTTGCGCTTATGGGGCGGGCTGGGCCCGCCCCGCGTGTTCCTTGAGTCGGTGTTGGGAGCGGCAGCCGGGAAACCCGGCCGCCGTTTCCCAGGGGTTCAGCCAGTCCCTACTCCAGGGAGTACAGGTTCCAACCTTGCAGGTAGGAGTTGCCCTGGAACTCGTAGCTTGCCGTGGTCTCGACCCAGACGATGTCATCGGTGGAGACCAGAGCGAGGTCGTTGAGCTCCGCCGGTGCGCTGGGATCGAAGGAAGCCCACATGCCGGTGGCGTTGTCGTAATGCCAGACCACTATCAGTTCGCCGGCAGCGATGAGGTCCGCGAAGACCTCGGCGGTCGGGCGGGTGACGAGGTCGGAGATTTCCACGAAGGTCGTCACGTACTCGTCATCGGGCCTGGTGTGTACGATCATCTCCAGGGTGTGGGTGCCCGCAGTGAGCTGCGGCACCAGGATTATCCGCTCGTAGCGGCCAGTGCCGTCGGAGGCGTCGTCCTCGCCAATCACCCTACCGGCAGCGGGTATGCCGCCGATGCGGATGCTGAGCCGCGTGAACAGCGGCAGGTTTTCGCCGACGATGGTCAGCCGTCCGCCGGAGGATACCGTGTCCGGGCTAATCATCAGGATTTCGTCCGGCACATGATGGGTTGCCTCGGCCTCCAGCAGCGGCCGGCTCCTGGCGCCAGGAGTGTCGGGGCGGCCGTCGGCCTTCTTCTCGGACTTGGCAACTACATCGTGGTCGCGGCCGATGGCGGCGTCCACGGGAACCTCGAAGGTCGCCCGCCAGTCGCCCACCGTGTCGGTGGTGGCCACGGTCACGGTCTCATCGCTGTAGGTGATAGTGATGAGGTCCTCGGCCGGGAAGTTGCTGCCTTCCACCACCACGGTGTCACCGCGCTGGCTTTCCATCGGCGTAATCTCGATTTCCGGCTTGGGGATGGTGAGCACAGCCTCGCCCACGCGGTTGATGGCGTCGGTTACGACCACGGTGTAGTCCCCGGGCTTCATGTAGTCCGGAACCTCGAAGGAGTTGGACAGTTCACCGTTGCTGTCGGTCACCACGCAGTCGGCAACCGCACCGACCTCCTCACCGTTGGTGGCTTCACCGATGTTCTCGTCGCCAACCTTGATGCTGACGATACATTGCCTCTCGCCGAAGCCGGTGCCTTCGATGCGTATCACCTGGTCGGTGACCGCGGTGCTGGGATTCAGAGTCAGGTCGAAGGCGTTGACGTTGACCGTCTGCTTGTGCTTGTCCTGACTGCTCAGGGTGCCCTGCTTTTCGTCGGTCGTGCCGTAGACCGTCACTTCCATCTCGCCGATGCGGGCGCGGCGCGGCACTATCACGTCGAAGGGGCCGAGCTTGCCGCTGGACGGGACCGATTGCTCTTCCCAGTCCTCGGCTATGTCGTCGGCGTCAGGGCCGTCCGGCAGTAGGACCTGTATGCCGTTGACCGTGATGTCCTCGATGTCGCCGTAGTACCAGTCGGAGATGGTCACTTCCATCCTGCCGGTACGCCGGACGTCGGAGACCTCCAGCTCGACCTTGGGGGTGAGACCCAACCTGGTCCAGCCGATGACGGTGCCGCCGCCGTCGACCACGATTATGACGTTGGTGCCCTTGGCGGAAGTAGCAGTGGTATCGCCGGTGGCGTCCTCCGCATCAGCATCGAAAATGACGCTGGCGGCGTCGAACGTTATGACGGCCGTTCCTCCGTCCATCCGGTCTCTGCCTACAACCGGAAGGCTGGCCAGATCCTCGCCAGACAACTCCTTGTCCCCCAGCATAGCCAGCAATTCGGCTATGTCTTCAGGGTCATGGGCTCCATGGAGGTGGGCGGTGGCATCGCCCT
This sequence comes from Dehalococcoidia bacterium, assembly GCA_965204805.1. GTDB lineage: Bacteria > Chloroflexota > Dehalococcoidia > Lucifugimonadales > UBA3495 > VXOI01. Next base: position 3,503,490 of record OZ242013.1, on the reverse strand, counting down.
TGGCATTGATGCCCTTGGCGGTAATCTCTACCGTATCGCCACGCTGGACCCAGCCGGTTTTGGGATCAGAGACAGAAATGTGGGAGATTATCATCACCGGGAACTTGTGGTTGTTAGCAGCACCATCCGGGTCTTCGACCGCAATGGTCTGCTTTCCGGCGGAGTTGGGGTTCCTCACCCCGGCTCCCTTCTTGATGACGATGCTGTAATTGCCGTCGTCAACGTCAGTAGTAACCGTCGCAGCCGTAGCATCCTCTATGACGGTTCGAACCGTCCCCCCAGTCCCAGCGGGGTTATCCATCCTGGTCGGCAGTGTGAGGGTTATCTTGCGGGTTGCACCGCTGCCGCTGACGACAACGGACGAGGGAGGTCCGTAGTAATCGTCATTTTCTGCGGCGCCTGCCCCGGTGTCATCTTCGAGGTTCCCGTCGATGATTATCTGGTCCACATCGATGCTGTCGGGAACGTGGAATTTTGGCAGGGTGATCGAGATTTCCTCTCCTCCAAGGATGTCATCGCCAGCGTTGAGGAGAGTCGTGAACATCAGGGCCACGGCGGCGTCGGCCTTGTTGTTGGCCGCGCCCGTCGCCGTTGTTCCGAACACCGCTTTGCTCATGTCCTCAGGGTCGGCAGTCCCAGTATCGGTGGCTACGGATCCGCCCCCAACTTCCACCTTCTGCTCGTAACCGGAGGCGGCCTGCGAAATCGTTACTATGTCGCCCGCCATAAGGTTAGCTAGACGGTCGATGGTGACTGTGTACTCGGTGCTAGCAGCATCAAGCCTAGCAGCCGGAATCGTCAGCTTCCTGCCGTCCACTGTCGCAGGTGTGGTGTCCGTACCACCTTCAACACTAAAGGCGGTGCCCACGTTGTAAGGCAGCTCAATAACGACAGGGTCGGTAATCTCGGTACCAGTCGTGAATGTGACCACCAGCGTGGTGCCAACGGTGCCCAGTTTCGCCTCAGCCTTCGAAGGTGCTGCGGTTAAACTGACGAGCCTAACATTCGCTGAGGTCTTACTGCCGCTCTGTTCAACATCAATGGTCACGGTCCCTGGTGTGTTGGCAGTAGAGCTAAGGGTAACCATCGGAATGGTGACCTTCACCCTTTCGTCTTTTTGAACATCGCTAGAGATGTTGATAGTCACCACATCGCTAACGGCAGCAGGCACCGCAATCTCAGCAATCGTCTGGTCGTTCTGTTCGACTTTTGCATTATTGTTAGTGGATGATATTGAAGTCAACCACACTGTGTTGACGGGGACTGAGACGACGACTTTGTCATCCGCTGCATCGCCATTTACCTCGCCGTCAACGGTATCGCTTACTTCAAACTCCACTTCCAGACTGTAAGGGCCGGTATAATCCGCATGGGTATCGTCCAGCTGATTGGCGGAGCGTGCAGTCGTTATTTCCGCACCACCTTTGCCTACCAGCTTGGCGGTCGGCTTGTTGTCACCGACTTTCACACCGGCATCCACGCCCGCCGGGGCAAAGACGCCCATGGCGAACAGGGCGGCCAAGAGGGCCGCGGCCATGAGAAGGGCAATTCCTACGGATTTGCCAGTTTGAGTATTCATGTTTTGAAAATCTCCTTCGACAGGCCCGCCGGGAAGTCGGGGCCACTCGAGCCCGCTGCTCCCTGGAGCCTGGTTACCGTTGTTCCCGCTCTTTCACGGGAATGAAGGTTATCCGGTTGTTGGGCCGCTGCCGGAAGTGGGGCGACTTGAGCCCGCTGCACCGGGTTGGCCCGTTGCGCCTAGTCTGCGGGGTCCGGCCCTGAGCGGAGGCGGGGCCACCTGGGCCCTCTTTACCGCCGGGTCCGGCCTGCGTTTCGGCCTTCGGTTGTTAACCTGGGGTTGCCTGGGTTGCCTGGCTGTCCCGCTCCTGGCGGGGGCCTCATGCCTGCATGGGCGGTGTCCTCCTGTAAGGTGAGGGATGGCCGACAATAGCCGGCTGGCTGTCTACCTGACAGCGATGATAACGGCGGGAGTGTTACACAAGGATTACGGGCCGTCAAGGAATTTGGCCGATTACCGGGAAAGTTTTTATACTTGTCCAAAGCGTTATGTTTTGCCCGTATTTGCGAGGGCAGGCCCGCGCCAGTATACACCCTCTGGGGGGTGGGGGTTGCGCCCTCACCCTGACCCTCTCCCGGGGGAGGGAACTGTTGCAGGGGTTATGTTAGGGATGCGTCACCGGGCTTGGCAAGGAGGAAGTGTCAGGGGAGGGAACTATTGGGCCAGGGCCTCCCTGACGCGCTGGATGGTGGCGTCTATGTCGGCGTCGGTGTGGGCGGCGGAGACGAAGCCGGCCTCGAACTGGGAGGGCGCGATGTATACGCCGCGCTGCAGCAGGGCGTGGAAGTAGCGGCCATAGCGGGCGGCGTCGGACTGCTCCACCTGGGCCAGGGACTCCACCGGGCCGGGGTTGAAGAAGCCGGTGAACATGGAGCCGACGCGGTTGACGGCGCCCGGGACCTCGGCGTCGCGGAAGGCGGCGGCGATGCCGTCGGCGAGGCGGGCGGCCAGGCGGTCAATCTGCTGGTAGACGCCGGGGTTGCGCAGCTCGGTGAGGGTGGCGACGCCGGCGCTGACGGCCAGGGGGTTGCCGGAGAGGGTTCCGGCCTGGTACATATCGCCCAGGGGGGCCACGCGCTCCATTATTTCGCGGCGTCCGCCGTAGCAGCCCACGGGCAGGCCGCCGCCGATAATCTTGCCCAGGGTGGTGATGTCGGGCATGACGCCGTACAGCCCCTGCGCCCCGCCCGCGCCCACGCGGAAGCCGGTTATCACCTCGTCGAAAATCAGCATCGCGCCGTCGTGGGCGGTGACGCGGCGCAGGCCCTCGAGGAAGCCGGGCGCGGGCGGCACCACGCCCATGTTGCCCGCCACCGGCTCGACGATGACGCCGGCAATCCCGCCCCCGTCAGAAGTCGGGGGGTAGCTGTTGAACAGCGCCTCGACGGAATCGAGGTCGTTGTAGTCGGCCACCAGCGTCTCACTGGCGTAGGACTCGGGCACGCCGGCGCTGGTGGGGATGCCGTGGGTCAGGCCGCCGGAGCCGGCGCGGACCAGGAGGCCGTCGGCGTGGCCGTGGTAGTTGCCGGCGAACTTGACAATCTTGTCGCGGCCGGTGAAGGCGCGGGCCAAGCGGATGGCGCTCATGCAGGCCTCGGTGCCGGAGTTGACCAGCCGCAGGGACTCGATGCTGGGCAGGGCGCCGGTGATGAGCCGGGCCAGCTCGACCTCCTGCTCCACGGGCGCGCCGAAGCTGGTCCCGCCCCGGGCGGCCCGCTCGAGGACGGTCACGACCGCCGGGTGGGCATGGCCCAGCACCAGCGGCCCCCAGGAGCCGAGGTAGTCGATGTATTCGTTGCCGTCGACGTCAACAACGCGGGCGCCGCTGCCCGAGGCGATGAAGGGCGGGGCGCCCCCAACGGCGCGGAAGGAGCGGACGGGGCTGTTGACGCCGCCGGGCATCAGGCGCTGGGCTTCGGCGAACAGGGCTTCCGACTTGGCGAGCTGCATGGCTGTTTCCTGGCAGTTTTAGTTTGGTGATGAAATAGAGCGAGACGCTCTCACCCAAACCCTCTCCCAGAGGGAGAGGGAACAATCGGGGCTTTACTCCCGCGCCCAGCGGGCCACGTCCTTGGCGAAATAGCTGATTATGATGTCGGCGCCGGCCCGCTTGATGCCGGTGAGCAACTCGGTGGTGACCGGGCGCTCGTCCACCCAGCCCTGCTGTCCGGCGGCCTTGACCATGGAGTATTCGCCGCTGACGTTGTAGGCGGCCAGCGGGTGGTTGAAGCGCTGGCGGGCCTCGCGGATGACGTCCATGTAGGCCATGGCTGGCTTGACCATCACGATGTCCGCGCCCTCGGCGATGTCGCTCTCTATCTCGCGCATGGCCATGCGGGAGTTGGCCGGGTCCATCTGGTAGGTCTTGCGGTCGCCGAACTGGGGCGTGGAGCCGGCGGCGACGCGGAAGGGGCCGTAGAAGGCCGAGGCGTATTTGGCGGCGTAGCCCATTATCGGCGTGTCGTCGTAGCCGTTGGCGTTCAGGGCCTGGCGGATGGCCCACACCTGGCCGTCCATCATCGCTGAGGGCGCGGGCAGGTCGGCTCCCGCCTGCACGTGGGAGAGGGCCGTCCGGGCCAGCAGCTCCAGCGTGGCGTCGTTGTCCACCCGGCCGTTGTCTATGACGCCGCAGTGCCCGTGGTCGGTGTACTCGCACATACACACGTCGGTGGACACCAGCATATCGGGGTGGTCGCGCTTGATGACGCGCACCGCCTCCTGCACGATGCCCTCCGGGTCGTAACCCTCCAGGCCCAGCGGGTCCTTTTCGGAGGGCAGGCCGAAGAGCAGGACGCCGCCGACGCCCAGTTCCGCCGCTTCCCCGACTTCCTCCGACATCACGTCCAGCGACACCTGGTAGCAGCCGGGCATGGGTTCGATAGGCTCGCGCATCCCGTGGCCGTGCATCACGAACATGGGATAGATGAACTCCTTGGGCGAGAGGCGGGTCTCCCGCGCCAGGTTGCGCAGCGGGTCCGAGCCGCGCAGGCGGCGCAGGCGGGTTTCGGGATAGGCGTTATAACCGGTCATGGCGGCGTTCTCCCTTTTGTCTGAACTGTGATTTATATGATTATTGGATTTTCAGGATTAGTGGTTTTGGCCCCGGAATAGTATTGGCTTAATGCAGCCGCTAGGCCCTCGACCGTATGCTCGCTGGCCTCTATGTCCACCCGCAGGCCCAGCTCGCGGGCTGTGCCTGATGTGACGGGCCCAATGCAGGCAATGAGGCTGCTGGATAGAGTGCCCCCCCTTGTATTCCTCCCCTCAGGGGTGGAGGGAGGGGTGTCCAGCAGGGACAGCAGGTTGCGGACGGTGGACGAACTGGTGAAGGTCACGATGTCTATGCCCCCGGCGAAGGCATCCCTCGCCCGTTGCGCCGCGTCGGGCGGCGTAATAGTGCGGTAGGCTGTCACCCGCTCGACGTTGGCGCCGAGGCCGCTCAGCCCCTCGGCCAGCTCGTCGCGGCCAATGTCGGCGGCGGGCAGCAGGACGGATACGCCGTTCCAGTCATAGGCCGACAGTTCTTCCAGCGCCGCCGACGACACCGAGCGCGACGGCGTGAAGTCGGGACGGATGCCGCGTCGTTTCAGCGCGGCGGCAGTGGCCGGGCCGATGGCTCCGACTCGGGCCATACCGAAGACGCGGGCGTCCAGGCCCTGCACATCCAAGCGTTCAAACACCGAGTCCACGGCGTTGACACTGGCGAAGATGACCCAGCCCTGAGCTTGCCGAAGGGACGACAGGCGCGATATGGCATCATCCAGCGGCGCAAAGTCCTCGGGCAGCGCGATGGCGATGGCGGGCAACTCCACAGGTATCGCCCCGGCGTCCTCCAGAAGTTCGCACATCCGCGACGCCTGGGTACGGGAGCGGGTGACCAGCACGCGCTTGCCGAACAGGGGGCGGTTATCGAACCAGGCCAGCTCCTCGCGCAGGTTCACTACCTCACCGATTACAGCCACCACAGGGGCGGCCAGCCCGGCGGCGCGGCCTTTCTCCGCGGCGGTCGCCAGCGTTCCGGTCACCGTTTTCTGCCTGCTCCATGTACCCCACTGGACCAGGGCCACCGGCGTATCCGCAGACAGCCCGGCCCCTTGCAGGGCTTCCAGTATTTTCTCGATGGAGGCCCAGCCCATCAGCGTCATCAAAGTGCCGCGGTGGGACGCCAGCGAGCGGGCCAGCTCCTCCCAGCGCACCGACGATTCGGGCTTGGACGGGTCCTCGCTGCCGCTGACCACGGTGAACCCGGTGGCGATGCCCCGGTGCGTGACCGGGATGCCCGCGTAGGCCGGGGCGGCAATGGCCGACGAAACGCCCGGCACTACCTCGAAGGGGATACCGCAACGGGCCAAGGCCAAGGCTTCCTCGCCGCCGCGCCCGAAGACGAAGGGGTCGCCGCCCTTGAGCCGCGCCACTGTCAGCCCGGCCCGCGCCTGCTCCACCAGCAGGGCGTTGATGCCGTCCTGCGTCAGTTCCTGCTGCCCCCGCGCCTTGCCCGCGAACACTCGCTCGGCGGAGGGCGGCGCGTAGTCCAGCAGCGACGGGTGCGCCAGCCGGTCGTAGACGACAACGTCCGACCGTTCCAGCACCTCGCGGCCTTTCACGGTCAGCAGCCCCGGGTCGCCGGGCCCTGCGCCTATGAGATAGACTTTGCCAACCACGAGTTGAATTCCTGTATCCAAACGTCTATTAAAGATTCTCCGTCGCCGGCGGCCCCTGTGGCTGCCTCGCGCCTTCCAGCAGGTCCGCGCCGCCGCGCTCGGCGACGGCGAGGTAGGCGTCGCCGGCGAGCTGCTTGGGGTCGTGCTTGAGGCCGTCCACCTTGGCCGTGAAGACTCGTGAGCCTTCGGAGTTGCTGAGGAAGACGGTCATCAGCAGTTCGTGGCCCATGCAGCGGGCGTAGGCTCCAACGGGTAATGAGCAGCCCCCGCCCAGCGTCTCCAGGAAAGCCCGCTCTGCGGTCACTTCGAAGCGGGTGGCCGGGTGCTCGATGGACTCCAGAATGTCGAGCATCCGCCGGTCGTCTTCCCGCACCTCCACCGCCAGGGCGCCTTGGCCCGGCGGCGGCACGAAGCGCTGGGGGGACAGGTAGGCGGCCACCCTGTCCTCCATCCCCAGGCGTGCCAGCCCGGCGGCTGCCAGCACCGCGCCGTCGGCCTCGTCGCCCTCGGCCTTGCGCAGCCGCGTCTCCACGTTGCCGCGGATGGGGACGACCTCGGCGTCAGGGATGTAGCGGCGCAACTGCGCGGCGCGGCGCGGGCTGCTGGTGCCGATGCGGGCGCCGGCGGGCAACTGCTCCGGCGGACAGTTCCAGCGGTTCACCAGCGCGTCGCGGGGGTCTTTGCGCTCCAGGATCGCGCCCAGCATGAGGCCGTCGGGGAGCTTGGTGGGTAAGTCCTTGAGGCTGTGGACGGCCATGTCCAGGTCGCCGCTCAACAGGCGTTGCTCCAGTTCGCCGACGAACACGCCCAAGCCCATGCCCGCCAGCGGCGCGGTCTGGTTGGCGTCGCCGCTGGTGCGCACCACGATCACCTCAAACTCCAGCTCAGGGCGGTGTGCTTTGAGCTGCTCGATGGCCTCGTCGTCCTGGATCAACGCCAGTGGACTGCCTCGGCTGCCGACCCGGATTGGGCGGTTGGGGGTCACGGGTACACCCTCACCTTCACCCCCACCCTAACTCTCCCCCTGAGGGGGAGGGAATGATTGAGGTGGGAGAGGGGATTTGTCCGATGCTTGACGCACGGCGCATCCTTCCGGGCGGCAGGCAGTGACATCGTCGCACAGGCCCCGGCCCCCGCTTTCGTCGGAGAGTTGGCCCGTCAACCCAGTTATCAGCTTCTCGGCGGCTTCGGCATTTCGACCGTCCTGCGCCATGATCAGCAACTCGCGGGTGATGCAGCACTGCCAGCGCTGCGGGTCAATGCCGGCCAGCTGCCCTGCTTCCCGAAGGTGAGAGCGGGCCACGGCCATCACGCTGGACAGGTCGGCCCATGCCAGATCGTCGGAGGCCTGCAAGGACTCCCGCAATTTGCGGGCCAAGGCCGGCGATACGCCGCCGGTGGAGACGGCCAGCGTCACCGGCCCGCGCTGAACGATGGACGGGGCGATGAAGCTGCAATTGGGTGGGTCGTCCACGGCGTTGAGCATGACGCCCCGCTCTTCCGCTTCCTCGAAGATGCGCCGGTTGACCTCGCGGACATTGGTGGCGGCTATGGCGATGAACGCTCCTTCCAGATCGCCGTGCTCATAATTGCGCTGCTCCCAGAGGACGTCCCCGTCGGCCACGAACTGCCGGATACCGGGCGTTGCATCGGGGCTGACGACGCAAATCTCCGCGCCGGAGTCCAGCAGGCGGCCGATCTTGCCTTCAGCCACGGTCCCGCCGCCGACGATGACGCATCGGCGCCCCCGGAGGTTCAGGTATACGGGGTAGTAGGCAGTCATGCGCTATCACTCAATACTCCCCCTCCCTCTAGGAGAGGGTTGGGGTGAAGGGCGTTTCCCCACCCCAGCAATTACTCTAGTCCGAAGTAGCCAGCGGGGCCATTTCCTCAAATTCCTCTTCGTCCAGTTCCGGCGAGTCCAGATCGATCAGCGACTCCGACGTCAGGTATTCGTCGTAGTCCGGGACGAAGTAGCGCACTCGCGTCTTCTTGTATTCTCGCGTGCTGTACAGGGCCAGCCTGTCCGTGATTCCGGTGGCCTCTGCAATCTCGTTGCTGTACTGTTCGCAGCCCTCCGGGGTGGTGGCGTGGACCATGGTGAAGTGGGTGTAGGGCCAGTCGGGGAAGGTGGGCCGCTCGTAGCAGTGGGTGACCGACTTGTGGCCCGCCATGATCATGCCCACTTCCTCGGAGCGTTCCGGCGGCACCTTCCATACAATCATGGCGTTGGAGCGGAACCCGGAGCGCCGATGGTGCAGCACCGCGCTGTACCGGCGCATGATGCGGCGCTCCTGGAAATTCTCGGCCAGGGCAAACAGCTCTGCGGTGGTTATGCCCAGACCTTCGGCGATGGGGTCGAAGGGGCGGGAGACCAACGGCAGGTCCTCCTGCATCCCGCGGATGGCGTCCTTTTCCCATTCGGTCACCGGCTGCGGCTTGTTCCAGCTATCGGCCTCGGCCTTGTCGAACCCGTCGGGACTGTAGTTGTAGGACGACCCCTGCTGCTTAACCATGTCGAAGTTGACGCCAATCTTGAAGAACCGGATGGTGGGCATGATGCGGGACTCCAAAGAACCCGTTTTGCGGCCCATGTGCTTTGCGGTGGCCTCCAGGTCATGCTCCGGCGGTACGGCCAGGGTGAACCACAGGTTGTAGTAGGAGCCTTCCCGCGCGTAGTTGTGGCTGACCCCGGGATGCCGGTTGATTTCCATGGCCGCCCGGTGCAGCGTCTCCGGCTCATAGGCCATTGCCACCAGCGTAGTCTTGTAGCCCAGCCGCCGGGTGTCGAAGATGGCGCTAATCTGGCGCAGGACGTTCTGCCGCTTGAGCTCGGTCAGCCGGGCCAGCACGTCCTCTTCCGTAGTTTCAAGTTGCTCCGCGAGATTCAGATATGGCTGCTCCACCATCGGGAAAGGCCCCTGAATCAGGTTGAGCAGCTTGCGGTCGGTCATGTCCATAGTCGAATCCTCTTGTTGCGGTTGTTTTGTCTGAACCGGGATTAGCAGGATGGGCAATCCAATATCCTGACAATCCCCTAATCCTGAAAATCCTGATTCAGATAATTGCGATAACGAGAACTACCTCTCCAAAGCGCTCAACTCAGCGGCCCGCTGGTAGGAGCTGCACAGCCCGGCCAGCACCCGGTCGGAGGTCTCCAGGATGCGCGACCACGATGTGGCGGGCGCGCTGTCCAGCACCATGCTGCGGAAGAAGATGAACGCCTCTACGGTGTCGGTGAGGGCGACGTTTCGCTCCAGCATTTCCGAACCGTATTCCTGGCCCAGAACGCGGGCCTCGGCCAGCAACTCCTGCCGGCGTCGTCGAGGGCCCGACTCCTGCAACAGGAGAGAAAGCAACCGCCGCCCGAAGAGCCGCATCCGGTCATGCCCTTCCGGCTCCACAGCCTGAAACCACGGCTGGTGCGTAACGCTGTCCTGGCTCAGCCTGCGGCGGATCCGCCGCAGGACTGGTCCCTCTCCGGAATTTTCGCGCGCCGGGTCAGCAGACGGGCGGGGCGCTTGGGTCAGCGACTCCACGTCCTGGCGCAGGAAGCGGCGGTGCCCCCCCGGCGTGCGATACACTCGCAGATGACCGGCGTCGGCCCACTGCCGCAGCGTCGTATCGCTGACGTCCAGTAGGCGGCAGGCGTCCCGCAACGAGAGCCACTCGCCTTCGCCCGGGGAATGATTGTTTGAGGAACGAGTATTAACCAATCGGCCCACCGCCGCCCAAAACTGTAAAAATCTAAAAGAATCTTGACTGTATCATCTCAGCAACAGCGAAAATCCTAGCACACCTGCTGCCAACTGGTCAAACGGGCGAAACAGCATAAGGAAAAGGCCCCAAAGGAAAAGGCCCCATCAGTGCGTGAGGCCTCATCATTCGGAGCAAATGAGCCATCCCTACCCCGGAATCTCATCGTAGTAGTGTTCCTCGGAGATGACCCGGTTGCGGCGGAAGGCCTCCACCTCCTCGGCGCTGTAGTCCAGGATCCCCGACAGCACCTCCTCATTGTGCTCCCCCACCTGCGGCGTGCTGCCGACGTTCACCGGGGTGCGGGAGAAGTGCCAGTAGTCCCCGGACACCGCTATCTCCCCAGCCAGAAAGTCCGGCACCTCCACCATGGCCCGCCGCTCCCACGGATGCGGGTCCTCCGCCGCCTGCGGTATCGTGTTCACCGGCGCCGCCACCACGTCGTGCTCCGTGAAGTGCGCTATCGCCTGCTCCATGCTCTTGTCCGCCAGCAGTTCCCGCACCGCCTCGTTCACCAGCGCCGCGTTGTTGAGCCGCTCGTGGCGCGTGTTGAAACGCGGGTCTTCCAGCCAGTCGGGCCTCCCCAGGGCGTTGCACACCCTATGCCAGTGGTGCTGGTCCCCGGCCGACACCAAGACCCAGCCCTCCTTGCAGGGGTAGATGCCCGAGGGCGGCGCCGTGGTTTCCCCGCGCTTGGGCGGTATCTTGGTCCCGTAATACGCCGTGATGGGTATCTCCGTCATGGAGTAGCCGGTGTCGGCCAGGCAGACGTCCATGCTCTGGCCCAGCCCCGACGCCTCCCGCTCGTGCAGGGCGGAGAGGGCCCCGATGGCCGCGTGCAGCGCCGTGATGCGGTCGATGATGGGCACGCCGGTGCGAATCGGCGGCATACCCTCCTCGCCGGTGACCATGGTGATGCCGGACATGGTCTGGCCGATGGGGTCGTAGCCGATGTTGTCCCGGTACGGCCCGAACTGCCCGTAGGCCGAGACGTTAACCATGATGATGCGGGGGTTGAGTTCCTTCAGGGTCTCGTAGCCGAAGCCCATGTTCTCGATAGTGCCTGGGCGGAAGTTCTGCACCAGTATGTCGGAGACCTTGACCAGTTCCCGCAGGACTTCCTTGCCCTCCTCCTTGCGCAGGTCGATGGAGAGGGACTTCTTGCCGGAGTTGTACTGGACCCAGTAGGAAGACTGCTTCTTGACCCAGGGGCCGTGGTATCTGGTTTCCTCGCCGCCCAGTCTTTCGACCTTGATGACCTCGGCGCCCATGCGGGCCAGGACCTGGGCGCATCTGGGGCCGGCCTGGTGGCGGCCCAGGTCGATGACTCTGACGTTCTCCAATGGATGGTTCAGTCCTGCCATGTCGGTAACTCCCTTTCCCGGCCCGGAGCGCGGGAACGCGGTTGGCTTTCCGGCATTCTACGGCCCAAGACCATTTACGGCAAGGCGGATTGTCTGAACTTTGATTCTATGATTACCATGATTTTCCGAATCATGGTAATCCCTCAATCCCATGAATCACAGTTCAGACAAACTTCAAGGAAGCGGAGATGTTTCCGGCGCGGTCAGCGAATCGGGCGCGGGCTGGAACAGCCAGACCTCGGTGTTGTTGGGCAGGCGTTCCTGGGAAAAGTCGGCGTGGTGCGAGTCGAGGCGGCGCACGGCGGACTGGCGTTCCAGCCAGCGCTCGGGCGGCAGCAGCTCGCATTCGGCGGAAGTAATGCCCGGGATGGCGTAGTGCATCGGGATGACCACGCGGGGTTGCAGCCGGTCTATCAGTCCGTCCACTTCGTCGTAGGTCAGCAGGTGGATGGAATCGTCCACCGTCACCATCAGCACGTCCACGTCGCCCACGGCGCGGGCCACCTCCGGCGGCCAATCGGCGCGGTTGTCGCCTATGTGCAGGAAGCTGACTCCGTTCACTTCCAGCCGGAACATCACGTTGGGGAAGCTGCTCAGTCTAGACGGGCCGGAGTGGAAATCCCCTATGCCGCGAATCTGCAAGTCGGACAGAGCGAACTCCCCAGGCATCCGCAGGATTGAGGCAGCCTCCGGGAGGCGGTCGGTGGCATCATGGTCAAAGTGGGCGTGGCTGATAAGGCCCAAGTCGCAGTGAACGTCCGGGAACAGCCGGGTGAACCAGTAGCGGCCGGCTTGATTGCGGTAGGGGTCGGCCATCACGGTCACGCCGTCGGGCGTCTCCCAGCGGAAGGCGCAGTGACCGAAATAGGTTAGCTTCATTTGTCCCCCTCGCTTCAGAACAGGAAATTGAAAGGCCCGGCGAGGAAGCGCCAAAAGAATTCCAATTTCCCCAAGGGGAAAGCGTCATCTTCAGTGAAGAAGTACATCAAGGTGAACAGGAGCCATATACCCGACACCGGGATTCCAAAGCAACCGGAGTTATGCCTTGCGCTTCCCCGGTTGCTGCTTTCTGAATCGTACATAGCGTTTCCTCCGGGTTGCGATTCGTGCCGTGGGTGGCGTCCCTACTCCCGCAGCAGTTGGCGGGCGATGGTCTGGCGCTGGATTTCGGAGGTGCCTTCGTAGATGGTCAGGGCGCGGACTTCGCGGTAGAGGCGCTCGACGCGGTTGCCCTTCTCCAGTCCTGCGCCGCCGTGAATCTGCACTGCCTCGTTGACGATGCGGGAGGCGGCCTCGGTGGCGAACAGCTTGGCAAAAGAGGCTTCCTTTATGATGGTCTCCTGCCCGGAGTCCTTGAGCCAGGCGGCGCGGTGGGCCAGCAGGCGGGCGGCGTCCAGCGAAACTGCCATGTCAGCCAGCTTGAACTGAGTGGCCTGGAAGTCGCTGAGCTGCTGCCCGAACATCGGCCGGTTCTTGGCGTAGCCCAGCGCGGCCTCGTAGGCCGCCACGCCCATGCCGATGGCGGCAGCGGCCACGGTGGTGCGGAAAGTGTCGAGAGTGCCCAGGGCCAGCCGCAGCCCCTGGCCGCGCTCGCCGATGAGGTTGCCCTGCGGAATACGGCAGTTCTCGAACACCGGCTCGCCGATGGGATGGGGCGCCAGCAGCTCCAGCCGTTTCGAGTCGTCGAAGCCCGGCGTTCCCCGCTCCACGATGAAAGCCGACAGGCTACGGCTGCCCTGGCCGGGGTCGGTCTTGGCGAACACCGTGTAGGTGGAGGCGTCGCCGGCCTGGCTGATGAACTTCTTGCGCCCGTTCAGCACCCAGTCGTCGCCGTCGGGCGCGGCCTCGGTGGTCATGCTGAGCACGTCGGAACCGGCGTCGGGTTCGGTGAGGGCGAAGGCGGCGATGGACTCGCCCCGGGCCACGGGCGGCAGGTAGCGGGCCTTCTGCTCATGAGTGCCGCCGAGGGTGATGGGGTAGCTGCTCAGCCCCTGCATGATGAAGTTGGTGTCGGCCTGCGCCGAGACCCGGGCCAGCTCCTCGCGGATGATGCAGAGGTTCATCACCTTGACGCCGAAACCGCCGTAGCCCTCCGGTACGGTGTACCGCAGCAACTCCGACTCGGCCAGTATTGCCATAAGCCCGCGATGCACCGTCCCAGATTCGTCGGCCTCCTCTGCAATCGGGGCGATGCACTCTTCGGCCAACAGCCGCGCGCTGTCCTTGAGAGCCTGCTGCTCGGGGGTGAACGCGAAGTCCATGAGGTGCTCCTTGCAGATATTGACAATTTAGAGAGATGTGACGTAGGGTAGGGATGTGTTTCCCCTATGCGTTTCGACGGTAGGGTCGGGGCCGCCTTCCGGGCGGCTCCTGTTTTTTTGTGGGTATTTGGATATTGAGAACCAATTTCTACATAGACGGCTTCAATCTCTACTATCTGGCCGTGAGAGGAACGGCCTTCAAATGGCTTAACCTCTACCAGCTCTGCCAAGCGCTGGTTCCCACTCACCAAGTAAACCGTATCAGGTTTTTCACCACCCTTGTTCAGGGAAGTACGAGAAACCCTCAGCGTCCTATTCGCCAGAGAATGTACCTCCGAGCCCTTGAAACTATCCCCACCCTGACAATCCACTACGGGCAGTTTCGGGACCGCCGCAAATTCAGGCGGCTGGTGACGCCCATTCCAGGGATTCCCCGCACTGTCGAAATATGGGATTCGGAGGAAAAAGGGACCGACGTTAATCTGGCCTCCTATCTGCTGATTGATGGCGCTGACGGAGATTATGAGCAAGCAGTGGTAATTTTCAATGATGCCGACTTGGCCCTTCCCATCGGTATGGTACGCGACAAACTGGGATTCCCCGTTGGCATTGTAAACCCCAACCTCGACGCCAGAGCCTACACTCCCAAGGAACTCTCCGACGCTGCCACATTCGTCAGGCGGTTGCGGCTCAACACGCTTCGCAACTCCCGGTTCCCGTCTCAGCTGCAGGATGCTACCGGCACCATCTCCAAGCCTGCCGGCTGGTAGCCACAGGTCTACCGCAGCACCCCGTTACAACCCCAGCCGCCGCACCAGTTCCTCGGCGGTCACTATCGCTCCCGTTAGGCCGCGGGCGTCCTGGGCAGCCAGGTAGACGGTGGCCTTGGCCATGTCCTCCGGCGTGGCCCAAGTGGAGAAGTCGGCGTCGGGGCGCTGGAAGCGGAAGCCTTCGGTAGCCACCGGGCGCAGCGGCTTGAGGGCGTTCACCGCGATGTTGTGCGGCCCCAGCTCGGCGGCCAGCCCCCAGGTCAGCCGCTCCAGCGCCGCCTTGGATGCGCCGTAGGCTTGGCCGATGAGCGCGATGCCCGCGTCGTGGTCCTCGCCGAGGGTGGACGAGAATATGTTGGTGGCGGCGTGGGACGAGACGTTGACGATGCTGCCGCCGCCCTGCTCGATCATTATGGGCGCGATAGCCTGGCAGGCGATGAACGGGGCTCGCAGGTTGATGGCCATGTTCAGGTCCCACTCACGCAGCGTCATCTGCAGGAAGGGCGCGTAGCCGCCGATGCCCGCGTTGTTGACCAGCGCGTCAACCGCTCCGAACTCGTCCAGCGCGCGGTTGACCATCTCGCGGATGCTATCCTCCTCCCGCACGTTGCAGGTTACGGCCAACGCCCGTCCGCCGGCGGTCTCGATCTCTGCCACGGTTTCGTGGATTGTGCCGGGCAGCGTCCCTCTCGGTTCGGCAGTCCGGGCAGCCACCACCACCGAGGCCCCGGCCCGCGCCAGCCCCAGCGCCATTGCCTTGCCGATGCCCCGGCTGGCTCCGGTAACGATGGCTATTTTGCCTTGTAACGATCCCTCAACCATCGAATATCCTTTATCCACTTACTGCGATGGGATTCTGTCAGATTAGAATGATTAGGTAAAGGAGGGTCTTTCTATTCTTGGCGCAAATGTCTGAACTGTGATTCATGGGATTGTTATGGATTAGTATGACTTCCCAATCATGGTAATCCCTGAATCAGAAAAATCACAGTTCAGACAAAGAATAGACAGGTCTGGTAGTAAAGCCTCTGGCTTGACAAACCCGGCCTATCATTCGATTATCGAAAGCAATTATCGAGGGCGCATTCACAAATCTGAACGGCTTGCAGGAGGGCTTATGACCACCCTCATTCTGGGCGGGACCGGGTTTATTGGACGGCGCGCCGTGCCCCGATTGGCGGCTCGCGGTGAGCGGGTGGCGGTTATGGACATCAACCCCAACGCCGCCAACTTCGACGAATTCGGCGATCTGGTGACCGTGATGCGGGGCGACATCATGGACTTCGAGGACGTGGTCAAGGCAATTCTTGCGTCCAGGCCCGACCGCATCATGAACTTGGCCTACCTGCTGGGCAGCGGCGACGACACGCCCCACTTCACCATGAAACTCAACGTGCTGGGCATGGACAACTGCTTCGAGGCGGCCCGGGTCTGCGGCGTGAACCGGGTGACCTACGCCAGCTCGGTGGCGGTCAGCGGGCAGCAGAGCGCCTTCGGCGACCGCCTGGTCAACGAGGACGACGCGATGCACGGCACCAGCCAGTACGCCATGCACAAGCGGTTCAACGAGTTCCAGGCCCAGCAGTTCAACAGCGTCTACGGCATGAATATCACCGGCATCCGCCCGGCCAACGTCACCGGCCCGGACAAGGTGCGCGGCTCCACGGACCACGTGCAGTGCGTGACTCTGCCCGCGTCGGGCGAGCCGGTGCGCTTCCCCAAGAGCGGATTCATGCGCCTGCCGGTCCACGTAGACGACGTGGCCGAGGCTTTCGTGCGGGTGACCATGTCCGACTCCTGCGCTCACCCGGTCTATAACACCGGCGGTATTCCCGTCAGCCTGGGCGACCTGGCCGACATCGTGCGGGGGTTCCTGCCCGACGCCGACATTTCCTTCGACGCCGACGGAGGCAAGGAGGACTCCGGCAACTACCTGGTGGACAACAGCCGCCTGCTCGGGGAGTTCGAGCTGGAATACCCGGCGCTGGAGACGTGGGTGCGCAACATCATCAACGACGTGCGCCGCGACAGTGGCCAGCCGCCGGTTTAGTTGGACGCAAAGGCGCAAAGACGCAAAGTTTTAATGTTTTCCTTTCGCGTAATTCCCTCCCCCTCGAGGAGAGAGACAGGGTGGAGCATGATTCCCTCCCCCTCAGGGGGAGGGTTAGGGTGGGGGTGGAGGCTTTGCGTCCTGACGCTTATTGCGGCGCTGGTGCTGTCGGCAGGACTATACGGCGGGACAGCCTCGGCCAACGGGGCGGTGAAGCTGGTGGTGATAGACGAGGTGGCCGGCCCCTACCTGCTGCGTGTCGGCGTGCTGCCCGGCGAACCGACGCTGGGGCCGCTGCACGTCAGCATCCTGATCCAGGACGCCACGGGCGAGACGGCGGTGGACGACGCCACCGTGAGCGTGGCCGCCACCGGGCCCGGCGCTCCTTCGCAGACGGAGGCGGTGAACTCGCCCCAGAGTCCGCAGCTATACGAGGGCAACCTGTGGCTCGACGCTCTAGGAGAGTGGTCGCTAACGCTGGACATCGAGAGTTCGCTGGGCAGGGGAAGCCACGCCTTCGCCGTCCGGGCGCGGGAAGATGGCGGCTTCAACCTGATGTTCGTCATCGCCGCCGCTGCTGCCGTGCTGGTGGTGGGCTCGCTGGTGTGGTCGCAGTTGCAGAGACGGCGGAGGTTGTCGCGGGGGCGGTAGGCGGTAGGGAATGCTGGTAGAATCAGATTCGGAGGCTCGGCAATACTTGGAACGCGCTCTCGATGGATGGCGAGCCA
This sequence comes from Dehalococcoidia bacterium, assembly GCA_965204805.1. Lineage (GTDB taxonomy): Bacteria > Chloroflexota > Dehalococcoidia > Lucifugimonadales > UBA3495 > VXOI01. The sequence goes on along the minus strand of OZ242013.1, from coordinate 3,486,321 downwards.
CAGGTGGACAGAACCTTAGCCGACACGCCGAATTTCAGATTACTCGCGGGCGGCACCAAGACGTGCAACGGGAGTGGATTGGCTTGGCGTTGGAAAACTACTATGCACGACAGTTGCAGGATGAGAACGGGGCCGTGTCTGCTGCCTGTTGGGGAGAAATACCCGCTGTTCGGAGAGTTCTCAAAGTAATAGTCAGCCCGGATGGATTAATAGTTACCGCCCATTTTGACCGGAGGGAATTGAGCAGATTACTGAGAGCAAGGAGCTAAACGCCGGAATGAAGCTGAATATCAACTATTTTGAGGATGTGGATTTCCTGACGCTGTGGAACGAGCAACTGACGGATGGCGGAGAGGATGTATCCGCAGGTCTTACGGCATTTTTCGACGATTCGGATGACTCGGTTGTTTCCTTTACAATCCAAGGTGCGGCAAGAAACTTGGCGCCGGTTCTGTATGGCAAGGAATCCGTCGGCAAAGATAGAGTACGCCGAGAGGTTGGACAACTGGGTTATTTGGAGGATGTGCCGCTGTTGATAGACTACTGGCCCGATTCGGATACCCTGCGGCTGTGGAACGGGCGTCAGGCATCAAGGAAGCAAGCGGTGGCCGATACCCTGGTGGCAGAGTTCGATGGTGAGGGCGAGGTAGTCGGATTGACACTGGAGCGTGCCGCGGGGCAGCTACGGCCCTTCCTGCGAGGGAAAGACATTGGCTTTTAGTGACGACAACGCTCTTGTGGCTTTATATATGGCGTAGGGCAACTGCTCGTATGTGAATTCTTCAGAAAGTCTTTTGACATGATTCAAGCCGATAGTTTTTTGCCTTTCGGGCAGCTTACTCTCAGGCACGACATAAAAGCGCCACTGGTCAGAGCGTCGATGGTCGGCAATGGAGGAGTCAGTTTCGGAGTGATAGGCGAAGATGTAAATGTCGGCGTAGCGGCCCGGCAATTCAATCCAATCCGCACCGGTCGTTGAATAGCCTGTCTTGGGTGCGACGCTACTAAATGATGGCGTAGCGGACTTTCCTGGCGCCGTCCAAGTCTGCCGCGCAGCAGACTGTTTAACTTCTAACCTAACCCCTGCTTCATTTTGCAAATCCCAACCATTCCATTCGCTTTCCAGTTCCCACTGATTCTCTAAAGCGAAATAAATCATGTTTTCGACGTAATCACCACGCCAGACGTTAGCTATAATAGGGTTGCCATAGAATCGTTTCATCATGTATTGCACAATTTGGTCATGTAACTGGTTACTCATTTCCCCAACTTCAAGGCCCCCGGAATTTCTCCGGGGGCCTATTATTTCGATATTGGTAGCGGGGGTTGGACTCGAACCAACGACCTTCGGGTTATGAGCCCGACGAGCTGCCACTGCTCCACCCCGCGATGTTGTAGAGAACGCGCCGATCTGAAAGTTCGCCTGGATTCCTGCCCTTCGCTGGTAAGGTTTGAAGCTCATTGCGTGGGTCAAGCCGCTCGACTGGTTAGTACCGGTTTGCTGAAGTTGTTACCAACCTTACACATCCGGCCTATCAAGCAGATAGTCTCTCTGCAGTCTTACCCCCTAACTTAATAGGGGAGGGAGGCCTCATCTTGGGGGTAGCTTCGCGCTTAGATGCCTTCAGCGCTTATCAATGCCAGACATGGCTACCCGGCGCTGCTCCTGGCGGAACAACCGGAACACCATAGGTCTGTCCCTTCCGGTCCTCTCGTACTAGGAAGAGGTTCCCTCAAGCCTCCTGCGCCCGCGGCGGATAGAGACCGAACTGTCTCACGACGTTCTGAACCCAACTCACGTACCCCTTTAACCGGCGAACAGCCGGACCCTTGGGACCGCCTTCAGCCCCAGGATGGGACGAGCCGACATCGAGGTGCCAAACCTCGCCGTCGATGTGAACTCTTGGGCGAGATAAGCCTGTTATCCCCGGGGTAGCTTTTATCCGATAAGCCACGGCCCTTCCACACGGTGCCGTAGGATCACTTTGCCCGACTTTCGTCCCTGCTCGACTTGTAGGTCTTGCAGTCAAGCCCCCTTATGCCAATGCGTTCTGTGGACGATTTCCATCCGTCCTGAGGGGACCTTTGGGCGCCTCCGTTACCTTTTAGGAGGCAACCGCCCCAGTTAAACTGCCCACCAGGCACTGTCCCCGCTACGCAGGTTAGAACCAAAAACTGCCAAGGGTGGTATTTCAACGATGGCTCCACCCCGACTGGCGTCGGGGCTTCTCAGCCTCCCACCTATCCTACACATGACAGCTCCCAGCCCAATACCAGGCTACAGTAAAGCTCCACGGGGTCTTTTTGTCCTGCCGCAGGTCGCCCGCGTCTTCACGGGCACCGTAATTTCACCGAGCCCTCCGTCGAGACAATGGCCAAGTCGTTCAACCATTCATGCGGGTCGGAACTTACCCGACAAGGGACTTCGCTACCTTAGGACCGTTAGAGTTACGGCCGCCGTTCACCGGGGCTTCAGTTCGCAGCTCTCACCGCTCCCCTTAACCTTCCGGCACTGGGCAGGCGTCAGCCTGTATACGTAGGGTTTCCCCTTAGCACAGACCTGTGTTTTTGTTAAACAGTCGCCCGGCCTTCTTCTCTGCGCCCCCAGAACGCTCCACCGGCTCGCGGCTTCACCCCCCGGGGGGCCCTTTCTCCCAAAGTTACAGGGCTCTTTTGTCTAGTTCCTTAACGGAGGTTATCTCGAACGCCTCGGGACTTTTATCCCAGCCCACCAGTGGCGGTTTGCGGTACGGTCGCCACAGTTCCATAACCACGAAGCTTTTCTGGTCGGTATGGCTTCAACAGGATTTCGTAACCCTAAGGTTCGATTTCCTCAACCCTCAGCTTTGCGCCGGAGTGGATTTGCCTGCCCCGGCTCGCCTACGGAAAAGGACACACCATGTCCAATGGGCATGCCCTGCCTAGCCTCCCGCATCCCTCCTTGGCTTTAAAGCGAAAAAATGGCGGTGCAGGAATATTAACCTGCTGTCCATCGCCTTCGGCGCTTGCCTACGGCTTAGGACCGACTAACCCTACGCCGATAAACGTTGCGTAGGAAACCTTGGGCTTTCGGCGTCAGGGATTTTCACCCTGATTTACGCTACTCATTCCGGGATTCTCACTTCCCCGCGCTCCAGCAAGCCTCACGACTCACCTTCATCGCCCGGGGAACGCTCCCCTACCATGCCCAGGCGGTGTTCAGCAACTCCGGCTCAGCTTTCGCGGGCCTGCCACCGGTATCCGCCCCGACTTGCGTCGGGGTTTCAGCCATTGGCGGGCCGTTGTCGGCCGGGCCTTTATCACTGCACCTGAACATCCACGGCTTCGGCGGCAGACTTAAGCCCCGTTACATTTTCGGCGCCGGACCCCTCGACCAGTGAGCTATTACGCACTCTTTAAAGGGTGGCTGCTTCTAAGCCAACCTCCTGGTTGTCTGGGGAACCCAACTTCCTTTCCCACTTAGTCTGCGCTTGGGGGCCTTAGCCGGTGGTCTGGGCTGTTTCCCTTTCGACAATCGCACTTATCTGTGACTGTCTCACTCCCGGGCATCGGATAAACGGCATTGGTGGTTTGGTTGGGTTTGGTAAGCTCACGCCCCCTAGCCCATCCAGTGCCCTACCTCCGTCCACCTAACCCGAGGCTGCACCTAAATGCATTTCGGGGAGAACCAGCTATCTCCGGGTTCGATTGGCATTTCACCTCTACCCACAGCTCATCCCAAGCTTTTGTACTAGCCACGAGTTCGGTCCTCCAGTCCGTTTTATCGAACCTTCAACCTGGCCATGGGTAGCTCACCCGGTTTCGGGTCTAATACATGGAACTCGTCGCCCTATTCAGACTCGCTTTCGCTGCGGCTCCGGAACTACAGTTCCTTAACCTCGCTCCACACATTAAGTCCCCGGATCATTCTTCAATAGGCACGCCGCCACCCCGACGAATCGAGGCTACGACCTTCTGTAGGCTCACGGTTTCAGATCTATTTCACTCCCCGCTAGGGGTTCTTTTCACCTTTCCCTCACGGTACTGGTACGCTATCGGTGACCAAGGGTATTTAGCCTTGGAGGGTGGTCCCCCCGGATTCCCACAAGGTTTCCCGTGCCCCGTGGTACTCAGGAAATTCGCCAGGAGTCCGCTCCCTTTCGCCTACGGGGCTTTCACCCTCTATGGCGGTCCATCCCAGGTTCCTTCGACTAGAGAACGGATTTGTAACTCCTGCGGGCCTGATGAGGCGGCCCCAGGCGACTCCTACAACCCCGGTGCGACATAGGCCCTCATGCCGTTAGGTCGCACTGGTTTGGGCTGTTCCCCGTTCGTTCGCCACTACTTAGGGAATCTCGGTTGATTTATTTTCCTCGGGGTACTTAGATGTTTCAGTTCCCCCACTTACCCCCCGATAAATCGGGTTGACCGACTCAACACCGGTCAAGGTTTCCCCATTCGGGTATCCCCGGCTATGCCCGCTAGACGGCTCACCGAGGCTTAACGCAGCCTTGCCGCGCCCTTCATCGGCCCTTGGTCCCAAGGCATCCACCGTAAGCCCTTAAATAACTTGACCCACGCAAGGAACTTCAAACCTTCCGGGGCTTGCGCCCCGTCAGTTGCTATGCGCCCGCCACGCTACGGTAAACGCGCGGGCACACTTGAAGTATGCAGGATTTTCAGATCGCGTATTCTCTTGTAAAGGTGCGGGCAAGAAAAAAGCGGGCCGGGGTCTTCCCCGAACCGCCGTTCAGGTATCCCTTTCAGGGTCGCCTATTTCAGGAGTTGTTCCCCATCAATCGGACGCCTCTCGTCTTGCTTGTTTTGTAGTATAGGCACCCCGGCCAATGTCGTCAAGGGGCAATTTGTCTCAATTTCCAAAATTCGTCTGAACTGTGATTCACGTGTTTATTTGATTGCGCTGATTTAATCATGGCAATCCCAAAATCACAGTTCAGACTAAAACACCCGGAAGGCCGGTTCCTGCCCCAGCAGCAGTTGACCGCCGTCGGCCATGGTCGTCTGGCGCACGAAGGCGTGGGCCGCTACGGCGTGGGCGTCGCGGAAGAAGCGGTCTATGGGGGATGAGTTGTAGATGGAGCTGGCCCCGGCGGCCCGGTGGGCCCGGTCGGCAGCGTCCACCGAGGCGGTGACGGCGTGGGTGCAGGCCAGCCGCATCGCCGCCCGCAGCTCCTGGGGCAGTTCCTCCCCGGCCATGGTCAGCTCCCACGCCCGGGCCGTGGTGTCGTAGAGATAGGCGCGGGCCGAGTCCACCGTGGCCGTGGCGATGCCCAGGTCGGCCTGCTTGTCCAAGGCTCCGGCCACGGGGCGCTGGTTGCGGCGGTCAACCTTGCCGCCGAAGAGTTCCGTCAGCGCGTCCACTGCGCCCCGGGCTGCGCCGAGGGCTACCGCCGAGAGCATCGGCACGTTGAAGGCGGGATAGATGTACCGCTTGTCGGGCAGGACGGCTTCCTCCAAGAGAGAGTGTTTCTTGACGTAGTTGTCAGCCACGAACACGTCTTCCATGGTGTAGTCGTGGCTGCCCGTCCCTCGCAGGCCGGAGGTGTGCCAAGTGTCCAGGATGACGCAATCTGTCGCCGGAAGGTGGAACACCCGCCACTCCGGGGCGCCGTCGGCGTTGCGGATGGGGCCGTCCTCGTCGTGCAGCCAGGCGGCGGTGGGCATCCAGGTGGCTTGGTGGCAGCCGCTGGCGAAGGGCCATTGCCCGCTGACCCGCCAACCGCCTTCCGCGCGCACGGCCCGCCCGTGGGGTACCAAGGTGCCGGCGATGACCGTCGGCTGGATTTCGCCGGGTGCTACGTCGGCGAAAATCTCCTGCCGCACCTCATCCGGCGTCATTCGCACGGTCCAGAAGGATGCCGTAGCCAGGATCATGGTCACCCAGCCCACCGACGGGCTGGCGGTGGACAGCGTTTCGATGACCCTTGCGGCGGTGACTGGGTCGGCCTCCATCCCGCCGTGTTCCCAGCCTGTCAGCAGGTGGAAGAAGCCGGAGCCGGCCAGCCGCTCCGCCAGCCAGTCGGGAAGCCGCCGGGCCTCGTCTATGCTGTCTGCGGCATCGCGGATTTGGGGCAGCATATCCTCGGCGGCGGCCAGCAAATTATGGGAGGACGCAAGGCCGAGGCGCTGCTTTGTAGTGCTCATACCTTACCTTCCCTTGTCTGAATTGTGATTCGTGTGATTGATTTGATTGCCATGCTTAAATCATGGCAATCCCAAAATCAGAAAATCACAGTTCAGACAAAGCGTTACCGCCCCTTGAACACCGCCGGGCGCTTCTCCAGGAATGCCTGTACCGCTTCCTTGTGGTCTTCGGTCTTGCGGGCTTGGCTTTGGGCGACGTGGGCTAGGTCGAGGCTTTCCTCGAAGCCCATGTCCATGCTGCGGTGCACCAGGTACTTGATGAGGGCGTGAGACTGGGTCGGCCCCTTGGCCAGACGGGTCGCCAGCTCCATGGCTGATTCCATCAACTGGTCGTCCGGCACTACCTTGCTGGCAATGCCCAGACGGTACGCCTCAGCGCCGTCTATGCGGTCGCCGGTGTACTGGAGCAGCAGGGTGTTGCTCATTCCGATGAGCCGTGGAAGCTGCCAGCAGGAGCCGTCGCCCGGTATCAGCCCCATGCGCGAGAAGGCTTCGGAGAAGATGGCCCCCTCCCCGGCGATGCGTATGTCGCAGGCCAGCGCCACGCCCATGCCGACGCCCATGGCGTGGCCGTTGACCGCCGCGATGGAGGGCTTTTGCAGCTTGTGGATACGCAACGGCACCAGCGGCGCGCCCCCGGCGTACTCCACCCGGTCGTCGCGGTTGGCGAAGCGAGTCTCCATCTTACCCCAGGGCAGGGGTTCCGGCTCCTCTCCAGCGCTTTCCGCCTCCTGGATGCTGCGGTTGAAGTTGCGCACGTTGGCGCCGGAGCAGAAGGACGGGGCTGTGCCGGTGATCAGCAGCACCCGGCATTCCGGGTCGTCCTCGAAGCGGTCCAGTTCGGCGCGGACTTCGGCTGCCATCTCCGGCCCCAGAGCGTTGCGGGTGGGCGGGTCGTGCATAGTCAGCGCCAGCACGCCGTCGCGGTTTTCCGTTTTGATGAACTCGTAGGCCATCTGCCGTTACTCCATAGAACTTGGGATTTCGATTCCTGAACCGGCGGGCGGCTTAATCCAATAGGTAGCGCGTCCGCGCCGCAGCCCATATAATCGCAACAGAATTGCGGGGTGTTCCCTCTCCCTCCGGGGGAGGGTTAGGGTGGGGGCGTCCTTACGCCCAGCGCAGTCCCGCCAAATCAGGTTAGCACACGCCCTGAGCGTCAAACAACACAGCGCAAATTCCCTCTCCCTCAGGGGGAGGGTTAGGGTGGGGGTAAATCCCCCTGAGGAGGAAAGCCGTCATGCAGCAGGGAAGCATTACCAATCTTCACATCGCCCGCGTCAAGGAGACCCCGTCCGACCCGGTGCAGGAAGCCACCGCCATCTCCGGCATGGGGCTGGAGGGCGACCGCAGTTGCCGCCGGGGCAATATGCGCCAGGTGCTCATCATGGACAACGAGACCCTGGGCGAGTTCGGCCTTGCGCCGGGGCAGATTAAGGAGAACATCACCGTCAGCGGCCTGGACCTGTCCCAGACTGTGGCGGGCAACGTGGTCTTCATCGGCGACGAGGTAACCATGGAGATAGTCGGCGAGTGCGAGCCCTGCGGCAAGATGGACGCCATCCGCCAGGGACTCCAGGCCGAGCTGAACCACCGCCGCGGAATGCTCTGCACCGTCATCAACGGCGGCGCAATCAAGGTGGGCGACAGCATCCGCGTCGAGCCGTAGGGCGCCCTGTCACGTCGCAGCTTTCTGCCAGATTGCACCTAGCTCCCCTGGAAATATAAGCCAGTGGCCTTTCTAACCACTGGCGCTTTCCTTCCCAGTGCTCAAGCCCTAAATTTGAAGCAGGCCGGAAAAGGGAAATCCCGTATCTCGGTAGCGAGGCACTGACAATGGTAAACCTGTACTACGACGGCTCGCGGGGCGGTTTCTACTCTCAGCAGGCCGCCGACGCTATCTTCACCGGCGCTATGACCCGGCTCTACGGCTGGATTGCGCTGGGGGTCATCACCACCGGGGCCGTTGCCTGGATCAGCCACCAGGCCGGTTTCCTGGAAGCCATCCTCGAAAACTTCGGGATGATCGGGTACTTCGTGGTTTTGGGGGTGTGGCTGGCCTGCATCTTTGGCCTGAGCTTCCTGGCGTCACGCGTTTCCCCGGCGGTGGCGGGAACCCTGTACCTCGTATTCACCGCCATCACGGGCCTGATGATTTCGTATATCTTCTGGGCCTACACCGGCGATACCATCATTCTCGCCTTCGCTCTGACTACCGGCGTGTTTGCGGTGATGAGCGCCATCGGCTACACCACCAAGCGCGATCTATCCGGCCTGGGGACGATGTGCTTCATTGGGCTAATTGGAATTGTCATCGCCAGTCTGGTCAACATATTCATCGGCTCCAATATGCTGTCATGGATTGTGACGCTGGTGGCCTTGCCCATTTTCCTGGGTCTCACGGTCTACGAGACCAAGCAGGTCAAAGAACTAGCGCAGGAAGCCGCCATGCAGGGCGACGAGCGGGCCGCCAGCCAGGTCGCCATAATGGGCGCAGTGGGTCTCTACGTGACCTTCCTCAACCTCTTCCTGATACTGCTGCGGATAATGGACTTCTTCAACAGCGATTAGCCCGCTATCGGCAGTGCTCTTCGAAAGTAAAGGCCCCGGACACACATACGGGGCCTTTGTACGTTGACCAACGAAGCGCGGCGGCCGTTGGTCATGGCTTGAGTCCGAGCTACTTGACCGCGATGGGGCTGCCGGGAGAGCCGGTGCCGCCCTTGAAGGGGACGCGAACGAAGATGTAGGCGAATTCGTACACTTCGTCCTCAGCCAGCGCGGACAGGTTCAGGTTCTCGTGGATCAATATGCCGTGCTCGGTGAGCAGGTGCTTGTGCACCGGGAAGGCGTTTTCGGGATCTACACTGGGCGCAACTTCCACCGGGAAGGTATCCCCGCCGACCAAGGTAATGTTCTGGCTGGAGAGCCACTCGGCGACCTCTATGCCGATTCCCGGCCCCCCGGAGTTGTACTTGTCGTTGTCCACGCCCCAGAGCTCGCCCCATCCGTAGTGGAACAGCACGACGTCTCCGTCAAGAATATCGTCCTCAGACATTCCTTGTCGCTTCAAGGCTCCCTTGACGTCGTCCACTGTGACCACATCGCCCGCTTCCAGGATTTTCTTGCCTTCTTCCAGCGTCCCGCCGTCCTCTTCCAGCATCTCCTGTTTGTAACCGGCAACGTCTATCAGGATTCCCCGGGTGAAGATGGGTTTGATCATCTCCACACCCAGGTTTTGCAGGCCATAGCCGCCCTTTATTTGGTCTTCGGTGAATCCGTTGTAGAACCTCTCTTCGTCTTCGTGCACCACCCCGACGTGTCCCAGGCCGTCGAACTGGGTGCCGACCTGGCCAAGCTCGCCAACGATGAATTCGTCGTGGTAGATAAGCCCGCCGGGGAAGGGACCTCCGGTGGGAGCGCCGGGGATGGTGAGCGAGTAGGTCCTATTTCCGAACAGGGGCATCCCATGCTCGTACTGGCGGCCCAACTCGTAGATCTCTCCAGTTTCAATCAGCTCGGCGGCCTCCATTACCTTGTCAGCAGTTATCCAGTTGGAAGCCCCGGCCTGGTCTGCCGCGCCCCAGCGGGAAGGCCACCAGTCGCCCTCGTCACCGGCGGTCATCATCGCCTCTTCGCCGTTCTCTTCCTCCTCTCCGTTGCCGTCTTCCTGCGCCAGGAGGATGGGGGTCAGCGCAACCACGGCCACCAGTGCGACCAGCAAAGCTAAAATCCTCAACCTGTCGCTCGTGATTCTAGGCATATGGATTCCCTCCAATCGATCAAGTTTCACTTACGTAACCCAGCCATATTCAACAAGTCATAATTATAAACCAGTTGAAATATAGGCTTATGTTACGAAAGAATACGGGATTCTAGCGGTCAATGGCCTTCTTTGTCAATTTGCCGGGCGCAACGCCAGGGCTTTTTGAGAGTGGTTGGCAATTCCAACGCAAACCTGCCTGTAACATAAGAAGAGGCCACTCCCCCAATTCCGGGAGCGGCCCCATCCGTTGAGCTGAAGTGAATGGTTCTTAGGTTTTGGTCGCCACCAGGGTACTCCGGACCAGCTCGGCGACGTTGGTGACTTCGGGGATGTCGGCCCACGACTGGACGGCGCGGCTCACGTCGTCGTCGTTCAGCACCAGAGCCACGTTCTCCTCGAACTTGGCCCTGATGTTGTCGAAGCCCCACGGGTTGCCCTGGGCGCCGAGAATGTCAGCGCGGCCCGTGGTGTGTTCCAGAACCCGGCCGTCTTTGAGGGTTATCTTTACCTTCAGGCCGTCCTCGGAGTTGGTCAGCAGTTCCTCGGACTTCGCCATGACGCGGGTGCGCACCTTGTCCATGACCTCCCCCATGGTGGGGTCGTCAATCTTTTCCTGGGTGAAGGTGTCTATCTTGACCTCGCCGTCCACCAGGGCGGCGGCGACGTTGTACTTGGCGCTGAACTTGCCCTTGAGGTCGTCGTCCGGCTCCTGGTAGAGCATGACCACCGAGAAGTAGGACTGGTCAACCTCGGCGTTGGCCACGTCGTCCACGGTGAAGTCGTTGTCGCGCATCAGGCTGAACAGGCTGTCCAGCATGGCGTGGTTGCCGCCGCAGCAGGGGTACTTCTTGATTATCAGCGCGTCCTGGGTGCGGAAGGGTTGGCCCAGGTTGTTGGCCATGTCGTCCAGGTCGTAGATGCCAGGGCCGAGGACGGTGTTGGCGAAGCCGAAGGGGTGCTCCACCACCTGGTCGCCGGCGGTCAGGCCGGCCTGGGCCAACTGGACGGCGGTGACGCCGTCGCGCCCGGTGAGGCCGGCGTGCAAGGGCTTGGTCATAGTGCCGAAGTTGTGAATCAGGCCCGAGGCCATGGAGCCGGCGATGCCCAGGGCAGTGACCGTCTGCTCCTCGTCCAGCTTGAGCAGCTTGGCGCAGGCGGCGGCGCAGGCCAGCCGTCCAATGACGGCGGTGCTGTGGAATCCCCGGTCCATCTGCTTGTACTTGGTGGTGTGCTGCAACGCCAGCCCCACCTCGCAGCCGATGACGTAAGCCTCCAGCAGGTCGCGGCCCGTAGCCCCGGACTGCTCGCCGATGGCCAGCAGGGCCGGGAAGATGGCGACCGTCGGGTGTCCGAATCCGCCGAAATCGTCGTAGTCCAGAGCGTGGCCCATGGTGCCGTTGGCCAGGGCGGCGTTGGCCAGGGTGGTCTGGCTGCCGCCGGACAGCACGGTGGCCTCGGGCACGGCGCCCTGGTCGGAGACGTACTTCTGGATTATTTGCCCCACTGGCTGCACCGACCCGGCCAGGATGACGCCCAGCAGGTCGAAGCAGGACTCGTTGGCGACGCGGATGGCGTCGGGCGGAATATCCTCGTAGTTGGTGTTGACAACCCATTGCGCGATGGTTTCGGTAGCGCCCATAACGGTTTCCTCCCGTGGCGAATTGAAGCGGCAACGCGCCGAGCTTTGCGGGCCATTATATCCGGTTGGCGGGCCGGGGCAAGCTGGGAGACATGGAATGTCGCTGAAGGAACCCAATGGCGCCGTGTTATTCGTATGAGTAGTGTGATATTCTGGAAAGCACTGACGAAATCGGTGAGCAGCGGCATACGATGGGGAGATCCCTCGTACTCCTTGCTTTCGCTTCTTTGGCTTCCCAACCTCCGGAATCACTGCGACGGGTAATGCGCATCTTCTCTTCCCTCACAGGCTTCCTGACCAGATGGTACGTCATCGCGTCCGTGATGACGGGTCTCGGCATAGCGGGCGGAGTGCTGATATTCATCTACGTTTTTCCCGGCCCCCCCAAGATTGGCGTCATAGATGTGCCGTACACCGTCATCAACGACAATTCCGCCAGCATGATCAGTGAGTACCTGAACTACGCCCGGCAGGATGATTCGATAAAGGCGGTGGTACTCAAGCTGAGTACCCCCGGCGGCGGCGCGGCGGCCAGCGAGCGTCTTTACATTGAGACCAGGAAACTGCGGGAAGAGAAGCCCGTGGTGATAGTCATGAACGGGCTGGTCGCCAGCGGCGGGTACATGATGTCTATGGGAGCCAGCCACACCTTCGCGCAAACTTCTTCGCTGGTTGGAAACGTGGGGGTCGTGGCTTTTGCCGGCCCACTGATCGCGCCTTTCCCCAGCGAGGAGGTGGTAGTCACTGGCCCGTACAAGCGGGCCGGCTCCACCAGAAGGGAATGGATCGGGTCCGTGGACTTCCTTAAGTCCGCCTTTGCGAAGATGGTGGTCTTCGAGAGAGGAGACAGGCTGCTCATCTCCGAGGACGAACTGGTCCAGGGCCGCATCTACATGGGACTGGAAGCGGAGAGGCTGGGATTGGTTGACGAGATCGGCGGCGACAGCGACGCCTTCGAGAAAGCGGCAGACCTGGCGGGCATCTCCAACTACGGCCTCGTGGACGTTAACCTGGCGGTGCTGAAGAAGAACGTCAGGGATATGCGGAAAGTTTACCAGACCGAAGCTGAGGATTCGGATTCGTCCGCCATCGCCGCCGCTCTACACCGGGACTATACCGCCGGCCAGACGGCCCCCGATTCGGAGCCGCTCGACGACGCTTCCTCCCAGATGGAGGTTCTTCAGAGACTGACTCTATACGGAATGCTGGGCATAGAGCAGGAAAATCCGCTACCCGAATTCCCGTTGGACATCAGCAGCGGCCCCCACTTCTATTACCTGTACATTGGAAATGATCCTTAAACTGTCGTTACTGGCCCTCCTTCCCATTTTTGCCGCCATTGCTTTTGTCGTGGTCTATTTCTCCTTTTATCGTGGCGGCTACGATGCTCCCCCCTCAACCGATCTTCCATTTCACGAGATACCATCGCCCAACGCTACCTCCGGGACGGTCGCCGACCCCCCCGGAGGACAGGAGCGCCAGGGTCTGCTTCTGGTGGACGCGCAGCACGTCAATTACTTCGCCAAAAGGGAAATCATCAGCCTCATTTCCAAGGTAGCCGACCGGGGGTTTGCCGTGGAGTATCTGGGCGATTTCTCCCAATTGGGGGACGCATCCCAACCCGTTACGCCCCTGGATCGGCTGGCTGCCAAGCTGAGAGAGGCCGACAGTTTCGCGGTCATTCTGCCGCGGGTTTCTTTTTCAAAGGCCGAGGCAGCCCTGGTGGATAACTTCGTGAGAAAAGGCGGGAGACTGCTGCTGGTCTCCGACCCTTCCAGGCCGCAGCAGATCAATTCCCTGGCGGAGCAATTCGGGCTGGACTTCCAGGCGGATTACCTCTACAACACAGTTGAATACGACCTGAACTTCCGCAACATCTTCGTGCGGGACTTTCAGCCCGACCGGCTCACTGCGGGGCTAGATTCCATAACCCTTTACATGGCCGGCTCAATCCGGTCGCCGGGGCCGGGGCTGGCGTTCATAGACGGCAACACCAAGTCCTCGCTGCTGGAGTCCGCCGGGGACCTCTCGCCAATGGCCTGGGGCGACAGCCGCAACGTGCTGGCCCTGGCAGATCTGAGCTTCATGGTGCCGCCGCAGGACTCGCTGCAGGATAACGATCAGCTCGTATCAAATATCGCAGACTATCTCACTGGAAGTGAAAGGACATACGATCTGGCCGACTTCCCGCACTTCTATGAAGGCGGCCCCGCCAATGGAGTGGACATACTGATCGGGCAGTCATCACTCTTGAGCGCCGGCCTTTCACTTAAGAGCCAACTGGCGGCTTCCGGTATTTCGTCGGAGATCAGCCCGGTGGAAGATGCGAGCCGCGACGTGGTATTCGTCGGCCTGTTCGAGGACGCTCCTCAGGTGGCCCCCTACCTTCAGACTGCCGGCGTGCGCGTTGACGATACCCTGGGCACCCCCTTCACTCAGGACCTGGATCTCGCCAATACTGGAATTACAGTGCTCGACCACGGCCAGGACGGCCGCTATGTGCTGACAATCCTGGCTGATACTCCGGAGACTCTGGACGCAACGGTGGCCGGACTGATTTCCGGCGAATACAGAGGTGGCCTGTTGAGTGATTTCGTCGGTGTACACAAGTTCGCGAGAGTGGTCGAGTAGCTTATGAAGGCACGATTCGGCTCCCGTCTCATCCTCCCCGTGGTGGTGTTTCTTGTTGCCCTGGCGCTTGCGTGCGGGCAGTCCGAAGCCACGCCCACCCCCGAACAGGCAACATCACTGCCTTCGGCGGCTCAGACCGCCAAACCGCTGACCGCCAGCGAGCGGCAGGCCATTGCCGAGTTCGCCGAGCAGCAACAGGCTGTCGATGAGCTGCGGGCGCAACTTTACATGGAGTTCGACGGCTGGCGGTCCGGCCTGACAGAGTGCCACCCCAGCGCGGCCCAGGAGGCCCTGCAGAGGTTCGCCGCATCCTTCAAGGGTGTTACGGAACAAGCCAGGAACCTGCCGAGGAAGACCAGCACCAAGGAACTGGCCGACCTGCTGATACCCTCGGTGGAAGCGGAGGAAGCGTCTTTCCGGCAACTGCGGGACCGCTGGCAGCCGGGCAACACCTCGCTGTTCGAGTCCCTGGAGCAGAAGCGGGCCGAGGCCGCCCGTGCCCAGGAGTCGACAGAAGACAGGTCGCTGGAACTCCAGGAGGAGTTCGAGGAAGGCCCAACCGCGGACGACATCGAACACATGGAGGAATTTTTCTATCTCTTCCTGGATATCGAGGACGCTTGGGACGACTATCACGACGCCTACGACGACTTGGCCGAGGAAGATGGGAAGCTGATGGCGGACGAGCTTGTCGTGGAATACGGCGTCCTTGCGGAGCTGCTGGACGGGATTATCGAAATGATCTCCAGCCTGGATCAGACCGACGATAACGAGGACTTCATCGAGACACTGGAAGAGGCCGCCGAAGCTGAGCAGGATGCCCTTGCTGACCTTATAAATGCCCTAACGGCCTTGGCCGAAGGCGACGCCCCTGAGAATGGCATGACGGGGGAGGCTGCCGGGATGGAAGGGACCGAAGAAACGGCCGCCGCCAGCCAGCCAGTCCCCCCGACGGGAACGCCTGCCGATCCCGGCTCTACGGGAGGTCCAACGGAAATGGAAGCAGAGGCAACGGACGCTCCATCCGAGTTCCCCTTAGCGGGACCGGAAGATGAGAAGGACCTGACAACACTCCAGGCAGACCTTGACGCTGCGGTCGAAGGGAGCCAGGGCACGTTGGTCGAAGTGGAGCAGGGAATCGAAGAGTTCGTCGAAGACAAGTCGGCGGAGTACCTGATCGACGTCCAAGACTTCGACGTCGCTTACGGAAGGCTGGTGAGGGCCTGGGAGTCCTTCCACGAGGAGTATGACGAGTGGCGCAGTTTCGACGGCGGCTGCGACCGAATCGAGGCGTTACAGGCCCTGGATGGGTTCAGTGGGCAGGCTGCCGCCATTGCCGGCGAGGCGCGTGGCCTCCCGCGGACCGGCTTCCTGCTGCCGTCGTATTCCCTGCTGGTGGAGGCGGCGGAACGGGAGGAGGGCGCGATGAGGGCGCTCTACAACTCGTGGCGCCCCTTCGCCATAGACGCCTTCGCCGCCGTGGACCAGGAACGAGCCAACGCCGACCGCCTTCGCCAGCAGGCGAATACCGCCCTCCAGGAACTTCGCGCCCGTCCATGAGCCTTCGGGCGTTATACGGGGTGCGCTCTATATCCAGAAGCGCCGGGAAATTTCCCGGCGCTTTTTATTGTTATTACGTGAATCCTACGGTGGATGGACAGAACAACGACGCTTTTCTCCATTTAATATCCATAAATCGTCGATAGCTCTTAATTTCGTCAACTCCAGCGTGGTTCTTCGAAATCTGGTAAGTTATGGTAAGTGGAAACATAATCGGCGCCGGCGCCACAACCCTCTCAACGTATCTTCCGCTGGCTATGACGCTTAGAGCCTCCAGACTTCGGTTCCGCCTTAGCCCCCGGCGGCTTGCCCTTGTGGTTCTCTGCGTGGCTCTCGCTGCTGTCGTTTTCTATTTCGTTGTCCAGCCAGCCGATAATGCTGAGAGTCAAACCGGGGTATGCCCGCCACCTGCGGTCGATGATCCAGATTTGCCAGATGTGTGTCTGCTGAGTGTCGAGCCGGATAGGGTACCAGAAGACGAAAGGGTGCGCGTAGAGGTTAGGATTGATCCACCCCTTCCAAGCGATGCAACGGAAAGTGAAAAGATCGAAGGCGGTATTATCTTATTCGATACATATAACGATTCGTCTGAGGGCAAATATGCCGACGAGTTAATTGCTTTCACATTCCGCGCAGACCAAGGAACGCGCACCATGACCTACGTTGTGCCTGGTGACTGCATTACCACGTCCAGCCGAACGATAAAGATCGAAATCAATGAGGCCTTTGACGGTTATGACGTAGCCAGTCCATCTGAGGAGACGATTACGGTAACAAACAATGGCGGCGCGGATACTGAGGCAATTGAGTCCGATAACTGTCCGCCAGATGTAACGCCAGAACCGCCGGAACCGCTAGAGCCTCCTGAACCCCCAGAACCCCCAGAACCGCCGGAACCACCAGAACCACCGGAACCGCCGGAACCACCAGAACCACCGGAGCCTCCTGAACCACCAGAACCACCGGAGCCTCCTGAACCGCCGGAGCCTCCTGAACCGCCGGAACCCCCAGAACCACCGGAACCTGAACCGACATCCACACCGGTACCGACGGCAAAGCCAGTACCGACGGCTACGTCCCTACCCACCGCCACTCCCGCGCCGGCGGCCACGCCGGAACCGATACCAACGGAGGAAACAGAGGATGCGTCGTCAGGCCCCGGCTCGTCATCCGGGCTCGACGGCAACGGAGAGTCGCCCAGGACGCTGGAGGGCAGCGCGCAAGTAGAGCCATTACCCACGGCAGCGGTGATACCCACAGAGATCCCTGCGCCGACAGCAACACCCACACCCACGCCGACGCCGACACCCACACCGACGCCAACCCCAACTCCGACACCTACGATTACGCCAACCCCGACGAGGATACCGTGGCCTACGTCTACGCCTACTCCCACTCCGACGGCGACACCCACGCCGACGCCTACTTGGGCGGCGACACCCGCCCCCACACCGACATCGACGCCTACGGCTACGCCGTCCCCGACGCCAACGCCCACGCCGCTGCCCGCAGCATTGCCGACGCTGCCGCCGACTCCTGAGCCTCCCGAGCTGGAGGAACCCGGCCTGCCGGTCATCGGCGACGCAATTCCGCGCGTGCGCAATGCGCTGGGAGAAGTAGCCGGGGCAGCGCGCAACCGGATGACGCTGGTTATCATCCTGATTCTAGTTCTGGTCCTGGCTGCCGGGGTCTTTGTCTACCTGATACTGCGCAGGCGCTAGTCTCTGGCGGTGAGGCGCTGCACTATGTCTGCCGTGTCCTCCTCGGGCTCGTCCTCTTCAGGTTCCACCACCGGGATGTGCATGGTGAACTCGGCGAATTCGCCGTAAACCGTGTCTACCACCAGGTCGCCGCCCATCCTTCTGGCCACGTCGGCGGCTATGGGCAGGCCCAGGCCCGCGCCCAGGGCGCCATCGCGGGTCGAGAAGAAGGGGTTGAAGATGCGCCCCACCACGTCGTCGGCAATACCTGGGCCATTGTCCCGCACCTTCATCTCGACCGTCCCGTCGGACAGATGGCTGGACACGGTCAGGCGCGGCTGATAGTCGCTTCCCCCCTCGCCCTGCTTGGTGTGCATGGCAAAGCAGGCGTTGGACACCAGGTTGAGCACCGCTTCGCCGAAGTCGCGCTCGGACAGCATCTGCTCCCCGACGGAATCGTCGAGGTCGAAAACCAGGTCCACCTCAAAGTTTTCCCATTCCGAGGAGAAGGCGCTGCACGCCTGCTGGGCGGCCTGGCGCAGGGCGAGGTTGAGGTCGGTCCTGACCGGCACCCCTCCCTCGACGTTGAGCCCGCGCATCCGCTCCACGATGGCCAGGGCGCGCCCGCCGTTGTGGGACACTCGGTTGAGGCTTTCGGTTAGTTCGTCGCTCAGCTCGTCTAGCAGGGAGGCGTCGGCGTCCGACATCCGGTCCCGGTAGTTTTCCAGCATCTCGGTCAGTTCTGAATATAAGTCCAGCGACCCCTCGGAGAAATTCTTGACGAAATTCAGCGGGTTGCTGATTTCGTGGGCCACGCCTGAGACCAGCTCGCCGAGAGCGGCCAGCTTTTCCTGGGCCACCAGGCGAGCCTGCATCCGCTGGAGCTCGGCGTTTGCCTCTTGCAACTCGCCGTACAGCTTTTCGACCAGGTTCAGGCGCTGCACCTCCAGGGCCTGCCGACGGAAGTGTTCCAGGGCATCGGCCAGTTGTCCGATCTCGTCGCGGCCCACCTCCGGCACCGGGGTTTCCAGGTCTCCGCGAGCCATGCCGCGCATACGCTCGGACAGATGGGAGAGGCGCCGTACCACGGCGTTGCCCACCCAGAGCCAGGCGGCCAGCGTGGCGGCGATGACGCTGACCACGCAGATTACGACCAGAAGGACCCGGCCTTGGTCGAAACTCTGTACCGCCAGCCCCAGGGTTTCCGTGTTGTGGAGGCCGGCGCCTTCAAGCAGCGTGGCTATTGACCCTTCCAGCGCAGCGCTGGAATCTCCGAAGGATGCCGTCAAGTCCCGGTTCTGGTCGCGCAGGGCCAGTTGCTGTCCACGCACGGCGAACACCCCCTGGCCTCCGCCCGCGTTCACAATTGGCTGCTCCAGACCAGCGGCGGTCAGGGCGGTGAACTCGTCCCACATACCGTCCAGCTCAGCCCGGTTTTCGGCCCGTAGGGCCCGGCCCAGCAGCCGCAGCCCGGCAACGGAAGTCTCGGTGTCCGCGGGAATTGCGGCCATGCGCTGGCGGAGATCTGCTGCCGCCTCATTCGCCTCCAGCATCGCGGCCCGATTCGCGGCCAGCGCGTCAATCGCGTCGGCCACGCCATAGGCGGCGTCCTGGACCGCCAGTGCGTCCGGCGCCAGGGAGGGCACACCCCCGGCTTCCGTCAGCGCGTCTTCCATTCTTGCCAGAGACCCGTCAACGGAATCAGCGCTGATGCTGCCCAGGCCGACGTCCGTGGAGGTAAGCAGTTCCAGCCCCAGCGCGCGCAGACGCTCCGACTCGCGGGCTGCGGTCCATGATGCCTCCAGGGCCGGCACCGATTCCGATTCGGCCTCGTAGTTCAGGTCGCCGCTGCGCTCGAAGTAATACACCCCGACTGCGCTGGATACAAGGGTGAGGACAACTGCAAATGCCAGCGCTACATATAACCGAGTCCCGATACCACGCCATCTGTCAATAAGAAAACGCATAACGGAAACAACCCCTGGGAGATTCGGACGCAAGGAAGCAGAACCGGGTCAGAGGATGACTATTCCGTGAATTAGGATAGCCACGATGTTTCCCTGAAAACAAGGGCGTGAGGAGTCGAAGCCAAGGAGAAAGGGAATACGGTCAACCCGCGTATCAGCATGACCGCGCGGGGGTTGGCTGCTGCCGGAAGTCCTCTATTCCAAAATCGGAACTCTATGCCGCTGTTGTCTGCAAGAGCGTCGGAGTCGCTGGTAATATGAAGCCGCCAGAGTAGTCTCTTTGGGGAGAGTCCAGAGGTGGAGGGTAAATGAACGCTGACGATGCGCGAAGGGAAGAAATAGCCAGAGCGGCGCAACGGCTGGAGGGCTTCCTGCAAACACTGAGGCCGGAGCAGTTGGCGCAGCAGAGCGCGTGCGAGGGCTGGACGGTTGCCGATGTTGTAGCGCACATGATGGAAAGGGGCGGCCCTATTCCCGATCAGATTGAAAGGGGCCTCGCCGGAGACCTCTCACCGACACCAGGCATATCCACCGCTCCGCCGGTCAGCGAAGACCAGTTCCGTTTGGACCTGGACCACAGCGCCGTAGCTCTGAGGCGCGAGCTGGGAGACCGTCTGCTGGAGGAGTTCGCCCGGGTCAACCGGGAGTTCGACCGCGTGATGGGGCTGGTACAGCCTGACGACTGGGACAAGCTCTGCTATCACCGGCTCCGTCCCGAGACCGTGCGGGCCAAGGTGGACATACGCATCGCCGAGCTGGCAATGCACGAGTGGGACATCCACTGGGCGTTTGACCGGGACGCGTCACTGGCCGAAGACAGCCTGCCCGGGCTGGTGAGCGCCTCGGGCCGCGCGGTTCGGCGGGCATTCCGGCCCGACCCGGCGCGGCCGCGGCCGGTTCGCTACCGGTTTTCGCTCAGCGGGCACGGCGCAACGAAGGTGGATGTAGTGCTGGCGCCGGAGGGGGCCGGCTTCGAGATGGGGGCCTCCCAGGAACCGGGAGCGGATGTGACCTTCCGCTGTTCGTCCGCAACCTACTCCATGGTGATTTTTGGAAGGCATAAGCTGGGCGAGGCCATTGAACAGGGACGGGTAATTGCAGAGGGCGAAGAAAAACTGGTCAACGAGTTCATGGAAGCCTTCGTAGGAGGCTAACGGCCTGTTTTCGACCGGTTCCACCTTCGGGACAGCCGGATCTTGGCGGACGTTAGTTTGTATTTCTTCCGTTGGGGTGGCCCTGCAAATCTCTAGTCATCGTCACCGGCGGGGTTGGGCTGGTCCCTTTCGCCCAAGCGGTAAATGGTGATAAACAGGCTCCCGCCCAGGGATACCACCATATACACCACTGTTGCCAGCGAGGACCAGACCGCGCCGATTCGATAACGGTCCATCAATTCGTCCTTGGGATACCCCAAGGCGGCGAAATCTATCTCCCATGACCGGATGAGGGTATGGTCCGGGATTGCCAGCATACTCGGGTACAGGTACATAATTACCACCAGCGCCCCGCCCACCGCCGTCAGGACGATGGTCACTGCCAATCCCGCCTGTAGCAGCAGCCTTCGTTCCCACTGGGTGAAACTGACGGTTTCGTCTCTCAGAATCAACAGCGCCATGAAGCTGCCGCCCAATATTGAGAAAACAAGCAGAAGGTAGATCCATGTTCCCAGCCCAGTCAGGAGCAGACAGGCGCCATAGACCAGGATCAGGGGTGTGAAAGACGTGCAAGCAGTCCTCTGCCAGATGTTCAACGCGCTGACTTCGCCGGCTAGTTGACGCCGCCACAGGAAGTCGAATGTGAGCCCGGCGGCAAGGGCCAGCAGGAGGCTGGTAAGCAGGGACAGCAAGTAGGGTATTGGAGTAGAGGCGAAGTCACTGATGGCGTAATATCCGAAGGGGTCCATGCGGATTAACGGGGCCTGCAACAGTTTGCTGCTTAGCAGAAAAAATACTGATATGAAGTAAAGCTCTCGTAGCTCATTGGAGCGGCGTAATCGCAGGAACCCTTGTGCCAGCACCAAACCCGCGACCACGATGATGTAGAGCATCATCATCCAGGTGGCGTTCCAACCCGAAGAGGCCAGGGCGAACCCGGCTGCGGCGACGCCCAGTCCGGGTAGAACCAAGCGGGAGAGGGTAAACCGGATGCCCTGCACGAAGAAGGAGGGCGAATACCCGGCTAACTCCGACGCATCGCCTGCCGATACCTGCCCTTGCTCCGGGCCTGCCTGCCGTTCGCTTGCATCCAAGGACCGGGAGGTCTCGCTCTCCTCGTAAAGCCCAGCCAGCCGGATCAGTCCCTCGACTTCCGCCTCAGACAGCTTAAGCGCTTGGCCGAATACCTTCAGACGTTTCTCGGTGGGACGCGTGGCGCCGGATTCCCACCGCGCCACGGTGGAGTGGTTGTACCGTTCCAGGTATATCGGGTCAAACTGGCCCATCAGTTTCAGCAGACCTTCCTGAGACAGTCGGCCGCTTCCGCCTTGGGGCGTGAATGCGCGCCGATAGGCCTGCATCAGCATACCTACCTGTTTTGCGCGCGTCCGTCTGGTCTCGGAGTCCAGCATCTTATCCCTGAACAATTGCTAGGGCAATTGTGCATTTCCAAAAATAAACAGACACCAAGCCTAACAGTGGGATATTGTGGTAGTCTACTTTCGCGCCTGCAAGTTGGACTGATGACGTTTTGATACCACCAGCGTTTCGTAATCGGAATACGCACAATGGAAATTGACGGAAACTAAACTCGCGTTGCGACACAGCTTCGGCTGTTCTCTTTCGCACATCGTCGGAATATCCACTTCTCCGAAATGATTGAAAGTGGTGGAAATCGCCCAAAGGGCAGGCTCAACCCTGGCGATATGCAGCGGTAATGGAAGAGATAGAATTAATTTCATGCTCAGGCTATTGCTGCGGCGATATCGGAACCCGGAAGTCCATCTCCCGCCTCTTTGGAAAGTTGAAAGGAAGATTCTGTCGGTTATAGGGAATGGTGCCGAGCTTAAAACCGGACGCCCTTCGGCCACTGGGAAAGGAGGCGCGTCACTGGTCCCTCCGCAGTGCAACTGTTCAATTGGCGCCATGCAGAGAGTTGTCCCCAATCAATCTTTTGGCCGGAAGGCCACTAGCTTTAAATTCACAAATGACCTAACAAGCGAGGCCGAATCAACAGTATTGTGAAATATCAGTGAAAGAACCAACCCGTGTGACGAAATAATGCAAATGGGAGATGTGTTCCCATCGGCGAGAGTTGCTCATAAGTCCATTGTCGAACACCTCGCCGTACTATATATAGAGGGCAGCATGAAAGAGAAGGATAATTGACAAGGGCAAATTTCCAAGAGATGGGAAGTGCAATGACCAGGAACTCCCGTTAATCGGGCGCTATGTTCAGTCCCAGAGGGTGGGGAGATGAGTGAATCAGGTGAGTGGCGACAGGACAACCCAATTGCGGAGGACCGGCTTGCCAGAACAGATGAGGCGTGTCTTCGAGTTGCCGCTATCTTGGACCTAAGCACCCTCCTGCAGGCAGTAGCCGACGAGGCTCGGGAGATTACCGGCGGGCGATACAGCGCGGTGCGAGTATTGTCGGAAGGCGGAAATCCTGCGGGTTTGGCCGTGTCCGGGTTTGCTCTCGATGAGAGTGCCCTACGGGACATCTTCAGCGGCCGGTTGGACCTGAATGAATACTTGGCCGGGCTCTCAGCATCTGCAGAAGCGGCCGAGGCTGCTAAGACCCCTGAGAGCGAACCCCGGGCAGAGACGGTCCTGGAAGCGCCGCTTTCGCGTCAGGGCGAGACCTTGGGCAGCATATTAGTGGCCGGGACGATGGCTGGCAGGAGCTTTACCCAAGAAGATGAGAGGATTCTCGGCCTCTTTGGGCCTCACGCGGCGGTGGCAATATCCAACGCAATTATCTTCCGCGCCGAACGACAGACCCGGGATAATCTGGAGAAAGTTATCAACATCTCTCCTGTTGGAGTTGTGATATTCGACGCGCAGTCAGGCGCCCTGATTTCGGCCAATGACGAAGCAAGGCGGCTCACCAGCGCCTTTATGGGGGATGGGGGCAGCTTGGAGGATTTCCTCCTGGAGGCATCCTTCAGCCGCGGGGACGGTGGCGAACTCCCGCTGGACCTCCCTTCCGTGGCGCAACTGCTGACTTCCGGCGAGACGATTCAAGCCGAGGAATTCACTGCTCATCTACCCGATGGGCGTTCAGCAAGTGCCTTGGTGAACGCTGTTCCAATCCTTTCAGAAGACGGTGAGGTCCTGTTCGTGCTGGCCGCCTACCAGGGTGTCAACCCCATGGAAGACCTGGAAAGGCAGAGAGCCGCTTTTCTGTCCATGGTGAGCGAAGGATTGCGAACACCCCTGACCACGATAAAGGGGTCCGCCGCCATAGCGTTGGAATCCTCAACCCGGCTTGACCCGGTCGAAAGCAGACAGTTTTTCCGCATAATCGACTCGCAGGCTGATCGTATGAACAGCCTTATCAATGACCTTTTTGATGCGGCGCGCATTGATGCCGGTAATCTGCCGATCATCATCGAATCCGTAGGCGTTGCAGACTTGGTGGAAGAGGCCAGGAGCCTGTTCCTCGCTGACCGCGCCGACAGCAGGGTCAACATGAATTTGCCTCCCGAGTTACCGCGCATCAGGGCGGACAGACGCAGGTTGGTTCAGGTTCTGAACATCCTTTTCTCCAGTTTCTCCCGCCATTCCCCGGAGGGCGCCAGTATCAATGTGAGCGCCTCCAGAGAGGGATCTCAAATCGTCATCAATGTGCTGGGGCAGAGCACAACGATACCGGCAGAGCGCCTGCCCCAACTGTTCCGGGAGTTTTTCCGGTTTGGCGAGACAATTGAACAGTTGGATATTGAGGAAAACAGCCTGAGATTCTCAATCTGCAAGGGGATCGTGGAGGCCCATGGTGGCCGTATCCGGGCTGAAAGCGCCGGACTTGACCAAGGCATGCGGTTCACGTTCACTATTCCCGTCGCGGGCGGTTCCTTGGAGGACACGGCAGCAGAAAGCGCCACGGAATTTTCCGCCGATGCGTCCGCCGCACTGGCGCGCATTCTTGTCATGGACAATGACGGGGACACCTTGGGATACGTCCGGCGCACTCTCTTGGCCGCAGGCTACAGTCCGATCCCAACGGAAACCATAGAAGAAATGAGCCGCCTCGCCGAAACGGAAACGCCCAACTTGATCCTGCTGGATTTCGCAATGCTGGAGGCGGCGGGAACCGAGCTGGTTCAAGACATCTTCAGGAACGCCCGGGCGCCGGTAATTCTCATGTCCAGGCGTGGCTGGAACCAGGACGCCGCCCACGCCTTCGAGATGGGTGTCCTCGACTTCATAGCCAAGCCCTTTTCTGAAATCGAACTGGTGACGAGGGTCAGGGCAGCCCTGCGCCGCAGGACCCAGGGTGAGACCGATGCTCTCGAACCCTATGAGAGCAACGGCCTGAGAATTGACTATGGCGAGCACAGCGTGACCGTGTCGGGCCAGAGCGTACAGTTGACCGCCACCGAGTACAACCTTCTTGTGGAGCTTGCCATCAATGCCGGCCGGGTGCTGCCGCATCAACGTCTGCTGGAACGGGTGTGGGGACCGGAGCAGTCCAGGGACCCGAGAATTCTTCGAGCTTTTGTGAAGAGTCTCCGCCGCAAGCTGGGAGACGACGCCAACGACCCCAGGTACATATTCACCGTGCCGCGGGTGGGCTACCGCATGGCAAGGCCCTGAACCCCACCCAGCCGTTCATAACGGTTGGGATGTCGGGCGGCGCTACCGCACGGTGCTCTGTTTTCCGCCCGGTTCGCTTCATATCCCCAGCCGCTGGTACAGTTCCGGGTTGGCGCAGTGGACCAGGCGCTGACTGTTCAGGCCGTTGACGAGGTTCTGGGCCGCCATGATGCTCATGGCGCGGCGGGAGAGCACCGAGGCGCTGCCGATGTGCGGCGTGATGGTTACGTTGTCCATGAACAGCAGCGGGTGGTCGTCCGGGATGGGTTCCGGGTCCACCACGTCCAGCCCGGCACCGCCAATCCAGCCCTCACGCAGGGCCTGGCACAGGGCGTCGGTGTCCACCACCGGCCCGCGGGAGATGTTGACCAGGATGGCCGTAGACTTCATCTTCCGCAGGGCGTCGGCGTTAATCAGGTGGCGCGTCTCTGGCGTCAGCGGGCAATGCAGCGACACGTAGTCCGACTCCGCCAGCAGTTCATCCAGGGTGGCGTAGGTAAGCCCGTACTGTGCCTCGGCCTCGGGGCGGCGGTTGCGTGAGTGGTACAGCACCCGCATATCGAAGCCCTGGGCGCGGCGGGCCATTTCCAGCCCTATCTGGCCGAGGCCGACGATGCCCAGGGTGCTGCTCTGCACCTCACTGCCCAGCCAGTAATTGGGATGGAAGGCCAGCTCCCAGTTGTTGCCGCGCACCCACTTGTCGCTCTCCACCACCCGGCGGGCGGCCGACAGCAGCAGCGCGAATCCGTGGTCAGCGACAGCCTTGGACAGGATGCCCGGCGTGCTGCCCAGCAGGATGCCGCGGCGGGTGCATTCCGGGATGTCCACATTGTCCAGCCCGGCGGCAAGCTGGCTGATGACCCGCAGATTGGGCGCGGCGTCCAGAAGGGCGGCGTCCACCCGGTCCATGATGTTGATGAGGACGCCCTCGGCGTCGGCCAGCTTGGCCCGCAGTTGCTCCGGGGATGGCGGCGGGTCGTCGGGCCACACCTCCATATCGGCGCCCTCGCCGATGAGAGCGATGGCGTCGGGGTGCATCATTCGGCTGACAAAGGCCCGCGGCTGGCTCATGGCTGAACTCCCAAGAAGTGCGTCGCCCAGCAATTGTAGCGAATGGGCCTGTCCTGTGCCAGAATTGTTGTCTGAACTGTGATTCGTGTGATTAACGGATTAGTATGATTTCTCAATCATGGTAATCCCGGAATCAAGGAAATCACAGTTCAGACAACCTCGACAAAACCGGATAGTGAGAGGGATGACATGGCCCTGTTTCTGAACGAACAGGAGGTGGCTAGTCTGCTTCCGATGAACGAGTGCATCGAGGCGCTGGACCGGGCTTTTGCCCATGCTGGAGCCGGTCAGGTGGACAACAAGGCGCGCTCTCGCATTCGGATGCCCGGCGGCTTCTTTCACTTCATGGCGGCGGCCGACGGCGGATTGGGCGTTTTCGGATACAAGGCTTATCCGTCCTTCGCCGGGCCGGGCGGCGCCCAGATGATGGTGACGCTCTACGACTACGAGTCGGGGCAGATGCTGGCCTGCATGGAGGCGGGAAGGCTGGGGCAGATTCGCACCGGCGCGGCCAGCGGGCTGGCGACGCGCTACATGGCGCGGGAGGACGCGGCAACGGTGGCGGTCATCGGCTCCGGGTTCCAGGCGCGTACCCAACTTGAGGCGGTCTGCGCCGTGCGGGAAATCAAGCAGGCGCGGGTGTTCAGCCGCCGCCAGGAACGCCGCGAGGACTTCGCCCAGCGCAGCAGCGAAAGGCTGGGCGCGGACGTTCAGGCGGTGGACAGCGCCCAGGAGTGCGTTGAAGGAGCCGACATCGTCATCGCCATCACCTCGGCCCGCGACCCGGTGGTTTTGGGCGAGTGGCTGGCCGACGGCGCCCACGTCAACGCCGCCGGCGGCAACCACTGGCAGCGCCGCGAAATCGACGAGGCGGCAGTGCTACGGTCGGAGCTGATTGTGGTGGACGACCTGGAGCAGGCCAGGATTGAGTGCGGCGACCTGATGTGGCTGGAGGCCCGGGGTAGCTTCCGCTGGAGCATGGCCCAGGAACTGAGCGATGTGGTGTCGGGCCGCGTTCCGGGCCGCCTGTCCCCGGAGGGGGTGACGCTGTTCGAGTCCATGGGCGTGGCCCTGGAGGACATCGCTGCCGCCGAACTGGTCTACCGCAAGGCCCGTGAGCAGGGTGTGGGGATGGAACTGCCGTTTTAGCCATCCCTGAGAGTGTCTCAAAAGTTCCCTCACCTTTGAGGGGGAGGGTTAGGGTGGGGGTGGAATCCTCGCAGTCCTGACCTTTGGAAGCAGGGACACTCTCCGCAGGCTTCTCTGGCGATGCCGGTTGCGGACGGCCCACCCTCACCCCAACCCTCTCCCTCAAGGGAGAGGGAGAATAGAAAGCCCCGGTTCACGAGTACAGCCGGTTCAGGTTGGCGTATTTGGCCGGGTCCAGGTCTTTGCCTTGCAGCGCGGGATGGTCGTGGCCGTAGCGGTGGGCGCGGAACACCGAGTTGGCGAGGCCCGAGAGGGAACCGCCGACGCCAAAACCACTGGACGCCATGAACGGGTTGATGTACTCCCACACAATTTCCCTGCCGGGCGTCACCTCGAAGATGCGGCCCGGAGCGCCCTCGCAGATGAGCGTGTTCCCGTTGGGCTGACGCTCCGCGCCGCTGATGTGATAGCTGTAGAAGGATCTGGGCGGGTCTCCCCGGTACTCCCAGGAAATCTCGTTGGTGGCCGGGTCTATTTCTATGACGCGGGAGTGGGTGAAGCCGCTCTTGTGCGGGCCGTTGTCGAAGAGCAACACCCGGCCGTTGTCCAGCATCGTCGGGTTGTGCTGGTGCGAGATTTCGCCGCGGCCCCACTTCCAGCGGAAGCCGCCGCTGGCGCGGTCTACGATGCCCACGGTGTCGGTCTGGCGAAAGCTGACCACCAGGTCGCCGTCCGGGGTAACGTTCAGGGTGTTCTGGTGCGTCCACTCCCCGCGGCCTTCCAGGAAGCAGATGCGGTCTTCCTAGAAGTCAAGATGCTCCCACGACTTCCATTCATAGACCACCTCCCCGGCGGGCGTTACCTCCTGCACCACATCGCCCAGCATTCCCTGGTAGTCGCCGTGGCCCCCCTTTACCTTTGGCACCATCTCATCGGGAATCAGTTCCCAGATAAGCGCCAGCGTATTGCCGTTGGGCAGCCTCTCGAAGTCGTGATGCAGCAGCGGGTAGCGGTATTCCCAGACCACGTTGCTCTCCCAGTCAAGCTCCAGGATGGCGCCCGAGACCGTCCGTCCGCGGTTGGGCAGCAGTTCCTGCTCAGGGCGGCTCAGGAATGATGTCTCTTCCGCTGCCGGGCCGGTGCGCAGCAAAAGGTTGCCGCTGGGCAGCAGGTAAGCGTAGGAGATTCCCTCGTTGGAGTGCCAGGCGTGGCAGACCCGGCCCTCCATGTCTATGAGGCGGGTATCGTGGCCGTTGAGGTTTGTAATCAGGGTGTAGCCCCGGTAAGCCTGCTGGGGCGAGTAGTAAATCAGGCCGTTGGAATGGTGATGGCTGGACCAGCCCATGGTTGCCTCCCTGTGTGATTGACGGATTATCTGAATAAGGACAGGATTCAAGGATGTTCAGGATAGGGGAATGATGCGAGATGGTAAACTGGCGGCCTGAAAATGGCGTCGAATGTTCGTAATAGGTGAAGTCATGTCAACTTCCACAGGCAAGGCCGATACGGTAATCAGAAACGCCAACGTCATCACCATGGACGCCAACCGGCCTCGCGTACAGGCGGTGGCGATGAGCGATGGGCGCATCGTCGGCGTGGGCAGCAACCGGGACGTGGAGACGTTCATCGGCCCGGGCGTGAAGGTGATGGACCTTACGGGCAGCACGGTGCTGCCCGGGTTCATCGACGCCCACATTCACGTGCTGAACAGCGGTATCCGGCACGTGATGGCCGCCGACTGCGACCTGCCTTCCATAGCCGCTATCCAGACGGCCCTTCGGGACCGGGCGGAGACCACGCCTCCGGGCCAGTGGGTTCAGGGCTTCAAGTTCGACGACACAAAGACGGCGGAGAACCGCTTCATTTTCCGGGAAGAACTGGATGCTGTCAGCGCCTTTCATCCCATCATGGTGTCCCACCGGGCGGGGCACATCTATTATCTGAACAGCATGGCGCTGGAGCTGGCCGGGTTCGACCGGGACACCCCCGATCCCTTCGGGGGACGCTTGGGCCGCGACCCAGACACCGGGGAACTTAACGGCGTGATTTACGAGCGGGCCATTGAGCACGTGCGCTTCCAGCTAATCCCATCGGACACGCCGGAGATTCGCCGCGAAGGGCTGCGCACCATCTGCCGGATGCTGACCGAGGTTGGCCTCACCAGCGTGCACGACGCTAGGGTGGTCAGGGACGAGTTCGTCACTTACCAAGAGGGAAGGGACGCCGGCGACCTGTCCATGCGGGTGTACGCGCTGATGTACTATCCCCATTTCCCGTCGCTGCGGGAGGCGGGACTGAAGAGCGGCTTCGGCGACGCTATGCTGCGGCTGGGCGGCATCAAGATGGTGGCCGATGGGGCCATCGCCGCCCGCACTGCCTACCTGTCGGAGCCATACGTAGGCAGCGATTGCGACCACGGCATCCTAGCGATGAGCGCCGAGGAAATCGAAGAAAACGTCATGGAGATGCACCGGGCCGGATTCCAGGTGTGCATACACGCCAACGGGGACCTCGCCATAGACATGGTGCTGAATGCCTACGAGAAGGCGCAGGCCGCCGACCCGCGCCCCAACCCTCGCCACCGCATCGAACACTGCACGCTGGTCAACCCGGACATTCTGGGCAAGATGCGGCGGCTGGGCACCATCGCGACTCCCTTCTGCACCTACGTCTACCACCACGGCGAGAAGATGCCGTTCTTCGGCGAGGAACGCCTGCAATGGATGTTCGCCCAGCGGTCGTTCCTCGACTACGGCGTGGTGGGCACCGGGGCCACCGACTATCCGCCCGGCCCCTTCGAGCCGCTGCTGGGCATCCAGAGCTGCGTGACCCGCACCGACAGCCGGGGCAACGTCTGGGGGCCGAACCAGAAGGTGACCGTCGAGGAGGCCCTCCGCATCTACACCATGCACAGCGCCTACGCCTCCTTCGAGGAGGACGTCAAGGGCTCCATCGAGGTGGGCAAGCTGGCTGACCTGGTGGTGCTGGGCGCGGATCCGACGCAGATTGACCCCTTCGGAATCAAGGACATCCAGGTGGAGCAGACGATAGTCGGCGGCAAGACGGTGTATGAGGCTTAGGAATGTCTGAACTGTGATTTCTATGATTAGGGGATTGCCATGATTTGGAAACTGCGCTGATTCAAGAGACGCCCAATCAGCGTAATCCTCTAATCACGAAAATCACAGTTCAGACGAAGAATCGAAAGACTATGCTTCAGGAAGTGTGTTTCTTGACGAACTCGCCGCAGCTTTCGAGGGCCTGCCTGGCTTCGGGAAGGAAGGATGCGAAGGCCTGCCAGACGTGGGGCATATCGTCCCAGACCTCCAGTGTGACGTCCACGCCCGCCGCCTTCGCCTTTTCGGCCAGCCTGAGCGAGTCGTCCAGCAGGACTTCGGCGGTGCCCACCTGCACCAGCAACGGCGGCAGGCCGCTGAGGTCGGCGTAGTAGGGGGACGCCAGCGGAGTGGTGCGGCTCCGGTCGCCCAGGTAGGCTGCGGCCATGCCCTCCAGCATCTCCTTGTCGAGTAGCGGGTCATCCTCGGCCTTGGTCACAAAGCTGTCCCCGGTGTGAGCTAGGTCGGTCCAGCCGGAGTGGGATATTCCGCCCGCCGGGAGGGGGTATCCGAAGTACTTCAGGGCGACCAGCGTGGCGATGGTCAGGCCGCCGCCGCAGGAGTCGCCGCCGATGACGATGCGCCCGGGCGAAACGCCTTCCGACAGGAGCCAGTTGTATGCCGCCACCGAGTCCTCGACCGCGGCGGGGAAGGGGTGCTCCGGGGCCAGCCGGTAGTTGAGGCCCAGCACCCGGGCGTCGGACACCCGCGACAGGTAGGACAGGGGAGACCGGTGCGTCCGCATGGAGCCAATCATGTAGCCGCCGCCGTGCAGGTACATGACCACCCGGTCATCCGCGACGCCGGGGGTGGAAATCCACTCGGCGGAGACGCCGCCCGCTCCCACCTGCTCGAATACGGCGTCTTCGGGCAGCTCAAACTGGCCGGTGAACTGTTCGTACCAAACCCGGAACTCCTCGACGGTGGTGAAGGCTTGAGTTTCCTCCTTGCCTGCCCGGAACATGGCGATTGCCTGGTCCAACTCTGGTGAGGCCATAATCGAAACCTCCTGCTGTATGCCAGATTGTTGATGCGTAATTTCGCCCTCACCCCAGCCCTCTTACTCCCTTCGACAGGCTCAGGACGAGAGGGGGAATAGAAAGACTCTGGCCGCTAACCGGAGATGCCTTGCTATCCCGGCAGATCCACGATGGATATCCAGCACGGGCCGCTGCCCAATGGCACGGTCTGCGACCGGGTCAGCGAACCGGAATCAGCGTCTACGCTGAAGATGGCCATCTGGCCCGAATCCTGTCCAGCCGAGTATATGTAGCGGTCGCCGGGGCCGAGGCATAGCGCGTTGGGCCTGGCTTCGGAGGCTACGATGCCGTTGCCGGTCAACTCTCCGGTGTTGGCGTCCACCGCGTAGCAGGCGATGCTGTCGTGGCCCCGGTTGGGCGCGTACAGGAAGTTGCCCGTCCCGGTAATCTGGATTTGGGAGCAGGTGTTGCGCTCGGCGAAGCCTTCCGGGGGAAGGGTGGTGATGGTCTGGAAGAGGGATAGCGTTCCCGCCCCGGTGTCCAGGCGGTAGCCGCTCACGCTGCACCCCTGCTCATTGGAGAAGTAGAGCACGTCCAAGGAGGGATGGAAGCAGAAGTGGCGCGGCCCCAGGAACTCTTCCGGTTCCACTATGGGCGGGTCGTTGGGGGTTATCTGGCCCGTGTCCTCGTCGAAATGGAATTGCCAGACCTGGTTGGGGCCGTTCCCCGCGATGTGGGGAACGAAGGCGTATTTGTTGGTCGGGTCGGTCTGCATTGCGTGGGCGCCGGTCGCGGTCTCCAGCGATACCACGGGCGGCCCTCCCACCGAGCCGTCATCGCCGATGGGATGCACGGCCACGCGCGCGCCCTGGTAATAGGACGACAGCACGAAGCGGCCCCGGCGGTCGGTGTTGACGTAGACCGGCCATGAGTCCAGCGGCACCGAGCCCGTCGGCGTGAGGCCCCCGCCCGACTGGTCAATGCGGAAACTGGTCAACCCGGGGGTCTCCCGTGTGCCGCAATACAGGTGATTGCGGTCAGGGCTGATGGCCAGGGTGAACGGCCCGCCGTCCACGGCCACGTCGTGCTGGTGGGTGAGACCTCCGCCATTGTGATCCACGGTGAAGACCGAAATCTTGTTGTCCTCGTTTACGGCGACGTACATGTAGTAGGGCATAATTCCCTCCTTAAATGCTCAGTGAAGCGACAAACTCCCGTACCTGCTGGGCGCACCATTCCGGGTAAATTACGTTGATGCCGTGCCCCAGGCCGGGATAGACCACCAGCCGGGAGTGCGGCAACTGCTCGGCCATAAACCGCTGCTGCTCCAGGGTTGAGGTGGGCGATTCCTCTCCCACCATGAGCAGAGTCAGGGTTTCGACCTCCTTCAAGTAGGGGCTGAAGTCCAGCGTGTCGAGGTATGACTGGAGGCTCCTTCCGATGGAGAAAGGTGTCCGGTCCATTTCCGTGATGTACCAGTCTATGAGTCCCCGGGGCGCCACCCGGGTGTCCAGGCGATTGTTGATGGTGGCGGTGGACCAGGCGCCCACGCTGCGGCTCAGAGCGTCTTCCGTGTCTCCTCCCCGGCCCAGCCGTTCCCGGTTGGGCAGGCGGCAGGGAGTGTTGCACAGCACCAGCGCGCGCACCCGCTCGGGGTGGCGGTGAGCGAAGTTAAGCCCCAGGATGCCCCCGAAGGACTCCCCCACGTACACCACGTCCCCAATCCCCAAATGGTCCAGGATGCTCCGCAGGTCATCGACAAAGATGTCCAAAGAAGGCTCGAATCGGTCTTCGTCAATGACGGACTCGCCCATTCCCCGCATATCGGGACGCAGGACGCGATACTCGCCGGACAGCAGCGGCACCCAGTTGTACCAGAACTTTCCGTTCCGGGAGAACCCGTGCTGCAAGAGCATCGTCGGAGTGTCCTGCCACGGGTCGGTGAAATCGTCGTCGTAATAGTGCAGTTGCACTCCTGAAGCGGCACCCAGGAAAGGCATGGCTACGCCTCCAGAGCCTTAGAAACTGTGTGACAAGTCCCTTCTTCCTCAGAGCGATGGGCAGGGTGGGGGCGCATCCTCTGTTCCTGAGAGGCGGTTGAGCGCTGGAATTCACCCTCACCCCAACCCTCTCCCTCAAGGGAGAGGGAGATAAGGGCGTCAGCCGGTGGGGCCGAAGCCGGGAAGCTGGGCCCACCTCATGCCTTTGGGGTCATGCGCCACCTCGACGGTCTCACCCCTGGAGTTCCGCAGGCCCAGGGGATGCTGCACCAGCTCAATCATGTTCCCGTCCGGGTCTTTGATGTAGGTAGAGTGCCCGCCGCTGTATCCACGAATTGTGGGTGGAGAATACTGCACTTCCAGCGCGTCCAGGTTCGCAATCATCTCATCCCAGTCGTGAATCTCGACGGCGAAATGACCCGAAGGGTTGGGCGTATCCGTGAGAGTGCTGTGGATTTCTCCGTTGCCAATACGCAACTGCAACTGTCCCTGATTCAGTTCCGGGCCGCGGTCGAGATACTCCGCGCCCAAGACTTTCTCGTACCACTCCCGGCTCCGAGCCTTGTCGCTGATCGGGATATTGATATGCTGGATCATCGTAACCCTGGACATGATTCACCTCCTTTTGACCTTGTGTGCTCTCATCTCCGCTCTACCTCATCACCCCCACCCCCCGCTTTCGCGGGGGCAGGCTCTAACCCTCCCCCTCAAGGGGGAGAGGACTCTTGCGATAGTTTCCTAAGCCCGGCGCAGCAGTTCTTCCTCCAGGCGATCGGCATCGAAGGTTTGGGACGCCGCGGCGACCTGGGCGTCCACCTCCCGCACCATCCGCTCGGCTTCGGTTTCCTCCAGGGATTCGGGGAGTTCTTCTTCCCGCTCCCAGCGGCGCTGCACGTCGCGGGCGTGCTCCACGAAGAGCCGCCGCATGGCCACCACCACCGAGTCGGTGGACGACAGGTATTCGGGAGCGGCGTACTGGACATATTTCTCGGCGTCGTAGTCCTGGTTCCTGAAGTTGAAGTTCAGCTCCCAGTTGCGGTAGGGCCAGGTCACGCCGCTCCAGAGCCTTCGGACGATGCCGGGGCGCTTGGCGTACCGCTCCACGTTGAGGTACACCATTCGCGTCAGGTTGGCCTCCACTGGCACGGCCCAGCGGGTGCTGCGGAAGAACTCGTTGTTGCCGCCGGTGCGGGACATTCCCGGTAGCCGGGTGCCGTTCCACTCATTAACGTCGGGGCTGTCGGCCTGCCTGGGTTGCAGCCGTCCGGGCATCTGCCCCCGCTTCCTGGCCTTGCGGTCGAACATCCAGGTCCACAGCAGCCGCCAGCGGCGCAGGGGCCAAACGCCGTCCACGCCGGGATAGTACATCTGGTATGGGACTACGCCGTTTTCGTCCTCGTAATACTTCTCGACGTGGGACTTGCCTTCGCCGGGGCGGTAGTGGACGTTCTTCTCGTTGACCAGGGTCACCCGGTAGCCCAGCGGAGTGCGGGGGCGGCCCCCCAGGCGGCTCTTCAGGATGCGCAGGGCGTTGCGATGCACCATGAAGGCGTTGTGGGCGTCCATAGTGTTCTCCAGCACCAGCACCCAGTTGCAGTCGAACATGGTGAAGGATGGCCGGAAGATGTTGTGCTGCTCAAACATCTCCGGCGGGATGTCCTCCTCGGGAGCGACCGGCTCGCCGTCTCCCATCCAGACGAACACCATCCCCTTGATGTTGGCGGTGGGGTACTTGCGGGCCTTCATGCCCGGAGCATAGGCCATCTTGGAGTCGGGGCCCTCGGTGAGGAAGG
Source organism: Dehalococcoidia bacterium (assembly GCA_965204805.1). GTDB lineage: Bacteria > Chloroflexota > Dehalococcoidia > Lucifugimonadales > UBA3495 > VXOI01. The sequence continues at coordinate 3,451,052 of OZ242013.1, read as the reverse complement.
CGACGCAGTTGCCGTCGCCGTCGAAAGTTGCGCCGTGGTAGGGGCAGGTCAGGAACCCCTTGAAATAGCAGCGCCCCATGGACAGGTAGACCGAGCGGTGGGGACACCGGTCCAGGAGGGCCTGCACTTCCCCTTCTTTGTCGCGGAAGAAGACCACGTCGGCGCCCAGCATCCGCAGCACCTCGGGCCGGTCCTTCTTGACGTCCTTGGCCGGCAGGGCCGGATACCAGTATTCCCGGTAGCCGGCGGGCGGTATCCGGCTGCGGCGGTCGCTGGGGTCTGTGGGCGCCTCGAAGGGAGGCGGACCATCGACGGGCTGCGTTCCCCGCCGCATGTGACGGTAGCCTCCCGGATAGCCGGATAACAGCTTGTCTTTCAGCTTTCCGAGACCCATCGGTCGACTCCCTTGTTGGCGTTCTACCTGTTGCTGACTCTAAATCGGCAGCGCCTCTTCGGTGCGGTCATCGGGCAACTCGACGCCGAAGGCGTTGACGTTGAAGGCCAGCATGGCGTAGCAGCCCATCAGCGTTGTCAACTCGGTTGCGCCGTTGACACCGAAGTGGGCCACCACCGCATCAAAGGATTCCTGGCTGACGCGACGGGTGCGGAAGAACTCCTGACCGTAGTTAATTACCGCCAGCTCGTCGTCTGCGGGATTCGGCAGTTCCTTCCTGTCGCGCAGGGCGTCCACCAGCTCGTCGCGGAGACCGTCGCGCCTCGCAGGCGGGGCGTGGGCGTTCCAGATGAACTGGCAGTCGTTCTCCCGCGCCGCCAGCAACATCGCCAGTTCCCGGATGCGCGGAGAAAGGGAAGTCTCGGTGCGGAGATAGGCGGCCAGGCCGAGAGCGCGTTGGGCCACCTCCGGGGCGTTGAGCATCACCGAGCCGGGGCCGGTGGCCGGAATCTCTCCCCGGGACGCCACGAAGGCATCGAAAGCTTCCCGTTCTCGTTCGGGCACGGATTCCCTGGTGACTGCGGGCGTTCTAGCCATGATTGCCTCCATTGCTTGCGAATGCTATGGAGGTATTGTATTGCGCCAGTCAATTGCCGTCAGTGAGTTTGTTTTCCGCAAGGGGGATAATGTTAGTCCGAACCATAGCCGGGGCTGTCCGAACCCCTTGAAACTATCTCGAAACACGCGGCACATTTTTCTGATGCAGTTCACGGCGACTCTGCACTACCTTTTCACCGCCACCCCTTCGGCAAGCTCAGGACAAGCCTAACTCTCCCCCTCAAGGGGAAGGGAATTTTTGAGATAGTTTCTAAGTTTCGTTGGTCTTGCCTTCGTACCCCCTCGGGGTAATCATGAAGCCCCGATGCAGGTAGGTGTTGGAGTTCCCGACAACCACGGTGGTGAACATATCCACGTCTTCGAAAAGGGACCCCAGGCCATCCAGGTCGGTTATGGATATTCTCTGTCCTGGGCGATAGGCGTCCCTTATGAGGCCAACCGGCGTTTCCCTGTCGCGCTGCTCCAGCAAGAGGCGCCGGGCCTCGGGAAGTTGCCATGTGCGGCGGCGACTGCGGGGGTTGTAAAGAACCACGACGAAATCCCCCAGCGCAGCCGCTTTCAGACGTTTCTCGATGGCCTCCCAGGGCGTGAGCAGGTTGCTCAGGCTGATAGCGCAGAAGTCCTGCATCAGCGGGGCGCCCAGCAGCGACGCGGCCGATTGCAGGGCCGAGATACCGGGGACGACTTCAACCGAAGGCGCGCAGCCATCCCACTCCCGGTCAGTCAGCACCCGGAACACCGGCCCGGCCATGCCATAGATACCGGCGTCGCCTGAAGAAACGACCGCCACCGACCGGCCTTCGCAGGCCAGGTCAACCGCTCTGGCCGCGCGCTCCAGCTCCTGCCCCAGTTCCATTGAGATCAGCTCTTTGCCTGCCAGCGAACCGGGGAGCTGGTCAATGTAGCCCCGGTAACCCACCAGCACGTCGCATTCCGACAGGGCGTTGGTAGCGGCAGGCGTCTGATGAATTGCGTCGCCTGGCCCCAGGCCAACCAGGAGGAGTTTGCCATTCGGCTCACTCGGCATCAGGCGCCTTCCGGGTCGTGGATTCTCTCCTGGCAACGGAGACGGTGGCCCGCTGGGCGGTTTGCTTGGGAACCAGGGGGCGCGATGCGCCGGACGCCAGCAGCGCCGCCGGCTCCGCCACCCCCCAAATGCCCACCAGTCGCCTGGCGTTGGCTGAGGGGTTCAGGGCTTGGTATCCGGCGTCGCCATTCACTACGTACTTGAATAGCGCGTTGAGTTCTTCGGACTCGTAGCACAGGAAAGGCACATCGTATTTCTCCGAAAGCGCCAGCAAGCCGGGTTCTTCCTGCTTCAGGGTGGCCGAGGCGATGCAGGCAAGACTGCTCAGGGACAGGTTATAAGCGCGAAAAGTGTCTCTGAGCAGTTGCTCCAACTCCCCAGCAGGAACACCCCGGCGGCACCCCATGCCCGCAACCAGAGTGCGAGGGCGGCAAAGCACAATGTGCGCGGCGGGCAGAGCGTCGGCCAATGTTGTGTCCTCGGAGAGGTACGGGTCGGACTCATCGGAGATGATGAGGGCGGCGGCGCTTGCCGACCGGCGCAGCGAGTCCAAGGATGGATGGATGGTGATGTTGGGAGGCAACTCCCGGCCCTTCGGCCACCAGTCCGTTTCCCCGGCGCTCTGGTAGACGCCCACAGGCTCACGGTTGACCACTGCGGCGCTGGCCCGCGTCATCGCCACCGAGTCCGCTTCAATAGTCCAGCCGAACTCAGTGCCCAGCAGGTCAACGGCCAGTGTGCCGGTGGCGTGGGAACCCGAGGTGACCACTGCCTCCGCCCCCAGAATTGCCGCGACACGCTCCGCCAAGCGGTCTGCGCCGCCAAGATGGCCCGACAGCACGCTGACGGCATACCGCCCGGCGTCGTCCACGCAAACCAGCGCCGGGTCGCTGCGCTTGTCGTCCAGCAGCGGGGCGGCCAGCCTGACCGCCGCTCCCACGGGCAGAAACAGGACCACGGCCTCAAACTCCCCCCAGACCCTCCGCAGCAGAGGGCGCAGGGGAAGGTCAAAAAGCTCCGGGGCCGATTCCAGTTCATCGTCGGACTGCGGCCCGAAACGCCTGTCGAGAAACAGCTTCGCATCGGCTCCCAACCCGGCCGACAGACATTGAGCGAGGGTCGCTCCATGCCTGGAAAGGGCGATGACTGCGATGCGGGTCATAACCGAGATCAGTTCCCAGCAGAGTCGCCGGACGCCGAAACCGGCGCGGCTGATTCCCCGCCCGCATCATGGGGACGCGCGTTGCGGAACAGGTGCGTGTAGCTCTCGGAGTAAAGGTGCGAAGAAGCCGGCTGTTGCTTGGCAACATAATCCGGCGAGCGGAGTTCCGGGTTCACGGCTTCTCCGACCATCACCAGCGCCTGCCGGTTAATCTTGGCATCGCGCACCTTGGCTGCGATGTCGGTCAGCGTTCCTCGTATCACCTTTTCCTCCGGCCAGCCCACGCGGTATACCACCGCGATGGGCGTTTCCGCCGGATAGCCGGCGCTCCGCAATTCCCGGACAATCCTGGTCATGCGGGTGACGCTGAGGAAGATGACCAGTGAACACCCGTGGGCGGCCAGGTCCTGCAACTGTTCTTTGGGGGGCATGGCCACCCTGCCCTCGGCGCGGGTCATGATGATGGTCTGCGACACCTCCGGCACGGTCAGCTCGGTTTTCAGCAGGGCGGCAGCGGCGAAAGCGGCGCTCACCCCCGGGATAATCTCGTACTCGACTCCTTCCCGCTCCAGAATCCGCATCTGCTCCAGGATTGCTCCGTAGACGGAAGGGTCGCCACTCTGGACCCGCGCAACCGTCTTGCCCTCGGCAACCGACCTGAGCATGACTTCCATTATTTCCGGCAGGGCCATGTTCTTGCTGCCGTGGACTTCGGCGGTAGGAGCGGCGAAGTCGGCTATGGTTTCCGGCACCAGCGAGTCGGCGTAGACCACCACGTCCGCCTCGGAGATGATTCGCTTTGCCTTGACCGTGATAAGCTCCGGGTCCCCCGGCCCGCTGCCCACGAAATAGACCTTGCCGCGAATTTCACTCATTGCAGGCACTTCCCCTTACTATCAGGAGCGAAAAGTAGTCCAAGTCTTCCTGGGCAAGTTGCTTCAGGTCATGCACAACCTGCTCGCTGTCCGTGGTGGCGCGCCTGACGTAGACGCTCTTGCCGGTCATGCCCAACTCTTCAAGTTCCCTCAGGGCCCGGAGCATTGCGCGATTCACCTTCATCAGCACGACGGTGTCGTGGCTGGCTATGGCCTCCCGCAGCCCACTGATGCTGTAGGCGGCAGGCAGCACGGCCAAGCTCTGCCCGTGGGTTACCAGGGGGGCCCCGGCGGAAGCGGCTGCCGCCATCACCGAAGACACGCCAGGCACTATCTCCACTGGCACCCCGGGGTAATCGGCCCGTATACTTTTCAGCACATAGGAGAAGGTGCTGTACAGCATTGGGTCGCCTTCCGTGATAAACGCCGCGTCCTGTCCTCCTTTCAGCCTCCCAGCTATCTGACAAGCGGCCCTGCTCCACACTTCCCCGGCGTCCTTTTCGTTGTTGGTGGGAAAGCGAATTCGCATGACCTCCTGGACATCCAGGTTGAGGAACTTTCGCGCTATTCCCAGGGCAAAACTGTCCTTGCTGGTTGTCGCTTGGGGTACGCACACCAAGGGAACTTGCTGCAGGATTCTGTGCGCCTTCAGCGTCAACAACTCCGGGTCGCCGGGGCCTACGCCGATGCCGTACAGTCGCCCGTAACCTGTTTTTGTGCCCCCTTCGGTCAAGGTGCCCGCTCCTTCCACTGCGCGGCTACGATGAACACCGGGTTCAGAGCTTCCAGCCGCACCGCGCCATCGGGCATCTCCTTCCCCCGGGAAGCGTTGACGCTCGACAGCTCTACGATCATGCCCCTATCCCTGAGCCAGTGATAGACCTCACAGGTGCGCTCAAGGGCAGCCAGGTTGACCACCAGGCGACCGTCGTGTTTCAACCGCGTGATTGCGGCGTCCAGAATCTCAGCAAGCTGCCCTCCACTGCCTCCCACAAAGACCGAATCCGGGTCGGGCAGTCCTTCCAGTGCCTGAGGCGCCTCGCCGGGGACTACTTTCACGTTGCAGCCGGCCAGCCCCTCTATGTTGCGGCGCAGCAACCCCGTGCTGTCCGGGTCGCGCTCGACGGCGTACACGCTGCCCCGGTGGGCGATGCGTCCGGCTTCGATTGCGACCGAACCGGTGCCTGCGCCAATGTCCCAGACCACACTGTCGCTGCGGAGCCTGAGCAGGTACAGGCTGACGGCTCGCACCTCCCGCTTCGTAATCTGCCCCCGCAGGGGACGGCGCTGCTCGAAGGCGTCGTCGGGCAGCCCCAACGGGGGCAACTCTACCTGTGCTTCCCGCTCAGCCATGGGACTCCGGCAACGCGCCTTCCACCGTCGGAATCCCGTCCGGGGAGGTTGACGCCCATCCCAGCAACTCGCCGTCGAAGTCGAAGCACATGGAATCTACAATGACCGATTCGGCTTGGTCTCCCAGCAGCTTGCGGCTTTCCTCGCAGACCATCCCGCAAATGGCCGGTATGACCTGCATCAAGCCGTTGGCCTGGGCGATCTCCTGGAAGTGGCGTGCGCTGCTCGCACCGCGTATCTCCTCCTGCACTTCCGGCGTGGCCCCGTATTGCGCCGCCAACTCCGCCAGAAACTCCGTGTCCACCTGGTTCCCGGCGACGTGGGTAACGAAGTGCCCCATGGCCATCTTTGAGAATTTGCCCACCATGCCGACATGGGTGGCGCGGCCTATCTTCCGCATGGCGCACCGTTTCAGGGAAGGGCCGCTGAAGATTCCCGCCTCGATGAAGGCCATGTCCGGCAGGCCGAGCATCCGGCGGGAATACTCCTCCGACCGCGTGCCGGTTGACAGCACCACGTGAGGCAGCCCGTTGGCCGCCGCCACATCCACCGCCAGATGCACGCTGGCCCGCCAGGCGGCGGTGGAGAAGGGCTGCACCACTCCGGTGCTGCCCAGGATGGAAATGCCGCCCAACACGCCCAGCCGGGCGTTGGTCGTCTTCTCGGCGATTTTCTCCCCGTCCGTAACCGAAACTTGGGCCACGAATCCGGCGTCGGAGTCCAGCCCAAAAACCTGAGCCGCGTTGCTGACCGACTCGGCCATCATCCGGCGCGGCACGCGGGTGACGGCAGGCTCCCCCACCTCTATGCCGGTTCCGGGCCGGGTCACGGTACCCACTCCGGGGCCGCCGATTATCTTGAGGCCCTGGCCTTCTACTTCTCGAGAGATAGTGACACAGATTTCCGCGCCGTGGGTGGCATCCGGGTCGTCGCCGCCATCCTTGATTACCGAACATAGTACGCGCCCGTCGTCCAGCAATTCGCGGCGGTGGACTCGAAATGTCGCGTCCTCTCCGACAGGGAGGCGGATGGTCACTTCCGAAACGCCGGGTTCAGGGCTGCCCGATCCGCCGAGCAGCGTTAGCGTGGCGGCCTTGGCTGCGGCTGCGGCGCATGACCCGGTGGTGTAGCCCGTACGCATCCCGCGCCGGTTCCGCACCGTCGGGCGGCTGTAGTCGCTTTCCGGGTTCCCCTTTCGCATTTGCTGTTCTGCCATATTGCACCCTGGAGTCGTCGGCCTTGTGCGACTCCGACCGTCGCAGGCGCCCCGATTTACCAGTCCCAAACTTCGCGTATCCGGTCGGCGGCCACCGCCACCAAACGGTCGTCCACTCCCAGCGGTGGGGCAACGTGCATGGGAATGTGAGGATACTTCTCCTCGGCGGCTGTCATTCCGCCCAGCACGTTGCGCCTGAGAATCATTCCGGGGAAAAAGAGATACGGGACGCAGACAAGAGTGGATACTCCCCGTTCTTCAACCAGGCACGCGGAAGCGGATTCCATGGTCGGGTCGCCGTAGTGGGACTGGGCAACGTCCACAGCGTAGCCGGGGCCGAGTTGCCGCTCCACCATTTGGCCCAGCTCCCTGAGCCAGACGCAGTCGTCGTACTGGGTCTTGGTTCCTGCCTTGACGATGAGTACACCGACGGTCCGCTCGCGGGACGGGGCAAGTCCCGGCGTCCCGTCAAGGTCCCTCACCCGGTCAACCACCAGGTCGGCCAGGCGGCTGTCAGCACCGAACCCGCCCGCCAGACGAGGCTTCGCTTGGGGAGTACCCCTTTTCACATCGTCCAGCACTTCCTCCAACTCATCCGTGGCGTGTTTCCCATGCCCCAGCAGGTAGGGCATGATGACCACTTCGTTCAGCCCTTTTCCCGCCAGGATTTCCACCGCCTGGTCCGGGTGAGGTTCGATGAACTCCAGGCAGGACAGCAGCACTTCGGCCCTGGCCTTGCCCAAGACTGATTGAAGTCGCTCCGAAGCTTCGGCAAGACCCTTGGGCGTGCTGGGGCAGTTTCGGCACCATTGCGGCCATTCGCCACCCCGGGCAGCCCAGGAGCAGGAGCATTCATCCCTGCTGGCGCCGCGTCTGCTGCCATGGCACAACATTACCACACCGCACCGGCCCATACCTGGCCTATCTGCATTGTCGCCGGTTTCTGACGCTTCCACTTTCGCTCTACTCGACTTTAAGAAGGTCCAGGAGGGCGTTCACCGTGGCTGCGGCAGCCGAACTCCCGCCACGGCGGCCCATCACGGTGATGTAAGGCACGTTTCGCTTGACCAGTTCGTCCTTCGATTCGGCGCAGGCCACAAACCCCACGGGCATTCCTATGACCAGGGAGGGGCTAACTTCCCCGGCGTCAATGAGGTCCAGCAGCGCCAGCAGCGCAGTGGGAGCGTTGCCGATGGCGCAAACTGCTCCGCTGATTTGTGGAGACAGTTCCCGAATCGCCGCCACCGACCGGGTGGTGCCTTCGCGGCGGGCGCGATCAGCCACCTCTGGCGCATCAATCATGCAGGCTGTCGCCAGATTGGCGTTCTTTAGCAGGGCCTTGGAGATGCCCATCTCCACCATGCGGACATCGGTCACGACCGGAGTCTGAGAGCTCAGGGCGGTCAGTCCGGCTTCGACCCCGTCGGGACTGAACTTGACCAGCGGCGCGATGCCGGCATCGCCTTCCGCTCGTACTATCCGGCAAAGCACGTAGCGCTCCCGGGGCGGCAACTGCAACCCGTCGGGCAGACTGGCTTCGACCATTTGCAGGCTCTGGCGGTCTATCTCGTCAGGTGTCAGAGCATATTTCTTGACCAGCGACATTCAGTAGAAACGGCCTCTCCAAAAATAGGGAGCAACTGGAATTGACTGACAAAAAGAAAACCCTCGGCTCAACGAGTCCGAGGGGCTGAAAAGGTCTGGAACGTGGTTGGCGGAAAGCGCTGACTCTATATGGCGGAGCGACACAAACCAGACCGGAACCCTTTCCGTTGGCGCAGTTAAGGTCCTGCTCCCAAGGCAGGTCTCCTGGCTCGTGGATCGTCGCTGCACCGGCACCTTCCCGCCCACTGACGCAGGCAGTGGCAATATCACCGGTCAACTCCCCACTCACAGTGGCGCAACCGCGGCGGATTTACACCGCCTTCCCTATTAAATCCCGAAGATTCCTTGGGACCATTTTCTGTTGTTAAAGTCTCAGCCAAGCCCTAGCGAGACGAGAGCCAATATAGACCAGCGGTCAACTAATGTCAAACTCATTGGACCACCTGAAACGGAAGTCCGCCGAATCGCGACTAGACTGTTGCTAAACTAATAGAGGGCCGTTATACTCTCTGCTGGATCACGGATGTATTCTTTAAAAACCTGAGAATCTGAAGCTGCGTGGTGGTCCCGAAAGGGGCTGAAAGGGAAGCCGGTGTGAGTCCGGCGCGGTCCCGCCACTGTAACCGGTAGTCGCCTCTATCCTCGAAAGTACGAGAGTCACTGGCCCAAGGGCTGGGAAGGCGAGAGGACGACGACCCCGGGAGCCAGGAAACCTGCCCGGCAGCTTTGACTTGAGTACGCTTCGCGGAGAGGGTATGAGTCTAATGACTGTTGAGCCTGGCGTGAAGCCGGGCTTTTTTTGTTGCCCGTTTTCCCGTTTCCCAAACTGCAAATCTCACCCAATGCCCAAGGGCCGGCAGCTACGGCGAACCGGGAGGCGATCTTGAGTTCATCCCCTGATTTACGTGGTTCCCTCACCCAGTCTCAAGGGCAGGCAATCGCCGTAGTCCTGGTTGGACGGGGCAGCCTGTACACCCGCCAGCCTGCAGAGGAGCTGTCCAACCTGGCCCGTCGCCTCCGTACCACCTGCCCGGAGTGGCTGGTGGAGGTAGCCCTCCTCGAGCAAGGAGGCCCGTCCCTGCCCCAGGCATTGGATGTATGCCAGCAGGCCGACGCCGGAACTATCGTGGTTCTCCCGGTTTTCTTGCCCTTGGAAGCCGCCACACGGAACTGGCTCCGTTTCCTGGCCCGCCGCTGGCTGGAACGGCTCACTGCTCCGGCGCGAGTTCTCCTTGCTGGGCCGTTCGACAACCCTGGCAGTCTGGTCGACGCTGTCGCGGAGTCCGTTAACCTCGCCTTACAGTCCGGGGCCACCGTAGCCGCCACCAACGGCCAAGCAGGGGCGCCCGACCCCGACTGGTCAGTCATACCGCCCCACACCTACCACGTGCTGTTTTGCCAAGGTCCCCGCTGCACCGCCGCCGGAGCGGCTGAGGTGGGCGCCTGGCTGCGAATGCGCCTTAAGGACGCGGGCCTGGACAGCGGCCCCCGGCATGTCCTCGCCGCCCGCACCGGCTGCCTGTACCCCTGCAACCTGGGCCCGGTCATGGTGGTCTACCCCGAGGGCACCTGGTACTGCGGGCTGGACAAGGATGCCGTCTCCCGGATCGTTGACCGCCACTTCCTGAATGGCGAGCCTGTATCAGCCAACGCATTTCATCCCTCTCCGGACCGCCAGTCCCTCCCGAATTCCCAAACCCCACCTCCAAAATCGCTGGGAGATGAATAATGTTCGTCAAGCCCCTGGCCCTCCTGGTAGCCTCCTTCGCCATCGCTCTGGCCATTGTCGCCTGTGGCGCCGACCCCACATCTACGGCTCTGCCGACCAACACTCCGATACCGGCCAGCACGCCGGTTCCACCAACCGAAACTCCGGCGCCCGCTGCCCAGGCCGCTTACGCCCCTGTCACTGTCCAGAGCTGCACCGCCGTTCAGGATGAGGAGGGCGAGGTCCAGACCGGCACGGCAAGCTACGTCTACACCGGGCCGCCGTCCCGGGCCATCACCCTCAACCAGCACGTCACAGAGATTATGCTGGCCCTGGAACTCCAGGACCACATGGTGGGCACCGCCTATATCGATGACGAAATACTGCCCCAATACCAGGCAGCATACCAGTCCATCCCGGTGCTGGCCGAGGAATATCCTTCACGGGAAGTCATACTGGCCCAGGATCCCGACTTCATTTACGGAGGCTTCCGCAGCGCCTTCGGCGACGACGCCGCAGGCTCCCAGGAAGAGCTTAACGAGCTTGGCATCGGGACCTACTTGACCAGCGCTATCTGCAATGTTGGTTCCGCCGACACCCTCGACGATGTTTACGCCGACATACGCGCCATCGGCGACATATTCGGCGTCGCGGACCGGGCCGATGCCCTGCTAAAGGCCCTGTCGGAGGAGGTGGCCGGCGCTGCACCCCAGGCAGGCAGTTCAGGCGATGCGCTGCGTGTGTTCCTGTTCGACTCCGGCGACGATGCGCCCTACACTGCCGTCTGCTGCTCCATGTTCACCAACATGATCGAGACCGCAGGGGGCGAGAACATCTTCGATGACGTGGATGGCCGCTGGAAGACCGTCAGTTGGGAGGAGGTAATCGACCGGGACCCCGAGCTGATCGTTCTCACCGAGGCCGACTGGTCCACCTCTCAAGAGAAAATTGACCTTCTTCTGGGCGACCCCGCCCTTGCCGACATCACCGCCGTAAAGGAACAGCGATTCGTCGTGCTCCAGTTCAGTTCGCTCGTACCGGGCATCAGGAACGCCACCGCCATCGCTGAGCTTGCCGTGGCAGTAGGTCAGTAGGGAACTGCCCCGATGTCGATGAGGACGAAATGGGAATGCTGAGAGACCGCGTTTCCGAGTCAACCGGCCTGCCGGTCAGCAGTGGGGAGGACCTGGATTCCCAGACCCCTGCAACTCCCCATGCCTCCGGGTCTCCCGAAGAGACCCGGCGCTTGAGCCTGAGCGTGGTTCTCGGAGCGCTGGGCCTGGCGGCGTTGCTCTCGGTTACCCTCGCCATCACCATCGGGCCGGTCTACATTTCGCCGGTCACAGTCTGGCACATTATCGCCTCCCATGTCTTTGGCCTGTCCCCCGGGGACTGGACCGCGGGGCAGGACCACATCGTTTGGCTTATCCGGTTGCCCAGGGTGCTCCTCGCCGGAATCGTCGGCGCAGGACTTGCCGTGGTCGGCGTCACCATGCAGGCCACGGTGCGCAACCCCCTTGCCGACCCATACCTGCTGGGCACTTCCTCCGGGGCATCCGTCGGGGCGGTTCTCGTCATCATGCTCGGCATCAATTTTCTCGCGCCCTATTCGCTGTCCATACTGGCTTTCGTCGGCGCGGTCGGCTCCTTCGCCATCGTCTTTGCCATGGCCCAGACCGGGGGGCGCGTCTCCCCCACGCGGCTGATACTTGCCGGCGTCGCCACGGCCTATGTCCTGTCGGCCATCACCAGCCTGATCCTGTTCCTGGGCGACGAACGCGCTGTACGGGCGGTGCTTTTCTGGATGCTGGGTACGCTTTCCGGGGCTGAGTGGAGCTATCTCGGTTTGCCTGCGGCGGCGCTGCTGGTGGGCATTTCTTTCCTTGTTCTCAAATACCGCGCCATGAACGCGCTTCTGGCGGGCGAAGAGACGGCCATCACCCTCGGGGTGGACATCCAGGCCCTTCGCCGCCAGCTCCTTCTTATGACTGCCCTGCTCACCGGCGTCATGGTGGCGGTATCCGGCGCCATCGGCTTCGTTGGGTTGATGATGCCCCATATCGTACGGCTGGTCGCCGGCGCCGATCACCGCCTGGTCCTTCCTGCCAGCGCCCTCGCTGGGGCCATCTTCCTCATCTGGGTGGACGTCGTCGCCCGGACTATTGTTCAGCCCCAGGAAATTCCGGTCAGCGTAATCACCGCCCTGGTCGGCGCACCCTTCTTCCTGTGGCTGTTGCGTTTGCGTCGCCAGGCTTACGGAGGGCAGATCTGATGCGTCTACAGGTTGACCACGTCAGTTGGAGTGTCGAGGGAAAGTCCATCCTGAAGGACGTGTCGCTGGCGGTGGAACCCGGTTCCATTACCGGCCTCATCGGACCCAACGGCAGCGGCAAGTCCACACTCCTGCGCTGCATTTACCGCGCGCTGAAACCCGATTCGGGAACCATCACCCTCGACGGGGACGACCTCATCCGCATGGACAGCCGGGAAACCGCCCGCCGGGTCGCGGTTGTCTTGCAGGAATACCCCTCGGATTTCCAGTTCACCGTGGGCGAAATCGTCTCCATGGGGCGCAATCCCCACAAGGGAATGTTTGACCGGGACACATTGGCGGACCGGAGCATCATACGGGACGCCCTCGCCCGCGTCGGGCTCGCCGGATTTTCCCACAGGAACTTCAACACCCTTTCCGGGGGTGAAAAGCAGCGGGTCATCATCGCCAGGACTATGGCTCAGCAGGCCAGTTTCCTCGTGCTGGACGAACCCACCAACCACCTGGACATCCGCTATCAACTGGAGACGATGGAGCTGGTCCGGGACCTGGGACTGACCACACTGGCCGCCCTACACGACCTGAATATTGCCTCAGATTATTGTGACCTCATACATGTGATTGACCGGGGCAGAATAGTGGCCTCGGGGAGACCGGCAGAAGTCCTGCAACCAGTAATTATCACGGAAGTCTTCGGTGTGGGGGCATCGGTGGGCAAGGACGCCCTGACCGGGAGACCCCGCATCAGCTTTTACCTTAAAGACCATTCTCCTAAGGAGGCCGCGGTTGCCGGTTCTTCCTCAAAATGTCCCGCCCCTTCAATGCAGTAAACTGGCCACGACCCAAGCATTGCCGAGGTCGCGATGAAGGGTAGTCAATGAAACCGGGAAGCTGGACATTCCCGAGGTGTGTTGGCAAGGAAGACCGGCGTTGATGGCGCGGCCTGTTCTTCAAAGTGGCGGAGGGAATGGGATTCGAACCCATGAACCCGCTTTTAACGGGTTAAGCGCTTAGCAGGCGCCCGCACTAGGCCTCTATGCGATCCCTCCGAGCAACTTCCATGGTAGCAAATGCCCTTGCCAGCGGCAAGGGCGGAGACGGAGAAGCTGCGCCGCAATCCGTTACACTACCGAGGCGAGTGGCCGCTGCTCTGCGCCGGCATTGCTGCGGCCATCCCCGCGCGGCAGGCCCTAGCGGTTGCGGCGGTTCTGGCGTCGGCGCCTACGGGCGGCGCGCTGAGCGGCGAGGCGCTCCTTCTGGGCCTTGGACCGGAAGAAACGGCGGTCCTTCAACTCCCGCAGGATGCCGGAGTGCTGTACCGAAGCTCGAAAGCGGTTGACCAAGCTCTCAGGGCCTTCGCCCTCGCGGGGGGTAACGTAAGCCATGCAAAACTCCCTGTTGCTATATCAATAGTCTGATGTTGCCGGTAATTTACCACAGGGCCAATTGACAGGCAACGAAATGACCCGCCGACAAAAGCGTCAATGCGAAGACGCGAAACCGCCGAACAGGAAAAGCGAAAAGCTGGAGCGGGCGATGGGATTCGAACCCACGACGTCTTGCTTGGGAAGCAAGCACTCTACCACTGAGTTACGCCCGCTCGCCGCGGCGAGGTCATTTTCTAATATATAACAGAGCAGCCGGAATAGCAAAACCCGTTGGGCCGACATCTACCCCTCGGCTTGCAGGTCGGCCATGCGGCTTTCATGCACACCGGCCCAGTACTGCGCCCACTCCTCTCGGGTGGCGCGTTCCGTCTTGCCCGAGACGTAAGCGGGAGAGACCAAAGGCAGAGCCCGCTCCACCTTCAGCAGCACGTAGGCTCGCGCCGGGAGCTGGACCTGGTGGACCCCTCGAGTGCCGGTGTCGAAGGCGTGGCATATTTCGTCGAACAGCGCCTCGCCTTTCTCGACGATGCTGACCGAGCCCTTGAACCGGTAGCCCTTCCGGGAGTACACGTCCACCACGTTCAGTTCCAGCACCGGGTTGTGGCGCAGGTTGTCCATTGTGGTCGGCGAGGCCAGGTCGGCGAAGACAAGGTGGTCGTCGTCCCACACCGCCGTTGTGCCCTTGGGCGAAAGGTTGGGAGTCCCGTCGGGGCAGACGGTGGCGATAAATCCGAACCGCTGCTGCCGCACCACCCGCTGCATGTCGTCGTTGAGAATGCCCATAATCGGTGTCCTTGTAGTGTGATGTGATGGTTGCGCTAATACTCAATGCCCAAGGGGATGCGCTGCCACTCAATCGGCCTGTCCAGCACACTGCCCTGGAGACGCTCAAGAATCGGTTGATAGCCGGTCATGGATTCCAATCTTACCTGAAGATAGACCGGAGCGTCGCTATTGAGAACCAGACTGTAAACGGTCTCTATCACTAACTGGACTATACGGGACTTATCCACGGCTGAGAGACGACTGTACTTCGGCCAGAGTAGCCACAAAACCGAAATCGGGCTGGCGTGAAGTGCCTGCCCGTGCCTCCTAAATGCGTTCCAGTCTTGAGTAATCCACAAAGCGCGGCGCCCGGCCTTTTCGTCCAAGTGGCGTATTATCTCCTCATCAGGAAGCGGGTTGGCCTGTAAGTCTCGTCCGGGCCACTCATCTTGTATCGTTGCGATCCGATTCCCGGAAACGCGCACCCGCCGCGCCACACGACTACCCAAGCATTGGTCCGCCAGCAAAAATAATTCAGACCCCGGCGCTTGCAAGCTGCCTTTCCCATTCCATAGCTTGTTCTACTCGCTCGACAGTTATGCAGTAGTCGTCGGCAAGTTCTTCGATACTGTCGCCACCCGCGTGCATACCGGGGAACACCCATGTGGGTATTCGGGTTCCGGCCAAGCACGGGCTGCCGGACACGAATTCGGGGTCGATTTTGATGCCCTCAACAGGTAGCCAAGCGCAGGCTATCCCATCCTCTCCATAGACTAAACTCGCATCAGCAGCCTTGCGGCGCCGCTCGTCCCACAACTGCGAGTATACGTATTTCCACTCTTCTTTAAGATTCTTGAATTCGCCCTCTTCAAGGTTATAGGCACCATCAGACATATGCTTGTCATGCAGATCCCAAAGCATCTTGCTGGCGAAGGGCCATTCTGTGCCCAGCTCCTTTCGCAACTTACTCACTGCCGCCGTGATTTCCTTTAACGATGTTCCCTTGGAGTCCGGCGACTCGAAGTGCAGCAGGCATATCAGCCGCAAAGAAATCAAGGAAAGGAAATCTATGTACCAGATTTCCTCCCTGTTGTCCTTATAAGTGAAGGCCCAATCCAACCCGCCGACGCCCGCGTTAATCCACTCGACTAGCTTCGCCTCGCTGAGCGGCCCTATACCTGCCTGCTTGTTCGACCAGGAGATTAGCCGGGCCGCTTCGTATGTGTCGTATGCCATAGCCCGCACCTCCGCAGGGACGGTTCAGGGAGGGAGTTATACAGTTGGGGATTTCACCCCCACCCTGACCCTCCCCTCTCAAGGGGGAGGGGACAGTTCCAGTATAGCCCACCGTGGCCTGCTCAGAACCAAACCGACGCCCGTTCCGCTATCATGATGGCCGTGGCGTTGGTGTTGGCCCGCACCACGTTGGGGGCTACCGACAGGTCCACCACCCGCAGGCCCTGTATGCCACGGACGCGGCAGTACTGGTCCACCACCGCCATCGGGTCGCCGTCGGGGCCCATGCGGGCCGAACCGCAGGTGTGGAAGGTGGTGCTGATGTTCTCGTACAGCCAGGCGTCCAGCGACTCGTCCGACTCCAGGTCGGCATCGGTGGGAAAGGCCAGTCCGCTGACCAGCGAGCGGAACTGCTCGTGTTCCAGCAGCCGGGCGCAAAGGCGTATGCCTTCTCGCATACGGCGCACGTCGAACTCGTCCTCCAGGTAGCGGTAGTCTATACGCGGGCCGTCGGCGGGGTCCGTGGAGGCCAGGGTCAGCTCGCCGGCGCTCTCCGCCAGCTCCAGTATCACGGTGAAGTGCAGCGTGCGCCCGTTGCGCATCCGGCTGGCCCCGGCGATGGGGTCGCCGCCGCCTTCGCCGCCGTAGGAAGTCAGCGTAATCTGCATATCGTTTCGCAGCTCCGAACCCTCGGCGGTGTAGCGCAGGCCGGTCTGGATTCGCGGCACGTCCTCGGACAGCGCCACACCCTCGCGCGGCTCCACCTCCACTAGGGCCATGGGGTGGTCGCGCAGGTTCTGGCCTACGCCCGGCGAGTCCAGCACCACCTGAACGCCCATCTCCCGCAGGTGTCCCGCCGGGCCGATGCCCGACAGCAGCAGCAGTTGCGGCGACGCCAGGCCCCCGGCACACAGCACTATCTCCTCTCCCTCGACGGTGAACACCTCGCCGCCGCTCTCCACCTCCACGCCCACCGCTCGTGGTGCCCCAGTTCCCGTTGGTGGTGAGCCTGTCGAACCACCCTCGAATATCACCCGCCGCGCCGCCGCGTTGCCTCGCACTGTCAGGTTGAGGCGGTGGCGCGCCGGGTTCAGGTAGGACAGCGCGGCGCTCATGCGGATGTTGCCGGGGTTGTTCATTGGCACCGCGCC
Organism: Dehalococcoidia bacterium; assembly: GCA_965204805.1. GTDB lineage: Bacteria > Chloroflexota > Dehalococcoidia > Lucifugimonadales > UBA3495 > VXOI01. The sequence goes on along the minus strand of OZ242013.1, from coordinate 3,434,282 downwards.
CGTGCCGGTGGTCTCCGGGTTATTCATGTCCAGGTCGTAGGGATAGCCGGCGTCCAACGTCGACTGGTGGAAGGCTTCGTAGACCGGCAGCCACTCCTGCCGCGGCACCCGGCGCACCGGGATGGGGCCGTCGGAGCCGTGGAAGTCGTCGCGCACGTCCATGTCGGTTTCCAGCTTGCGGAAGAAGGGCAGGACGTTGATGTAGCTCCACTCCGTGTTGCCCGCCTCGGCCCAGGAATCGTAGTCTTCGGGCAGCCCCCGCAGGAACACCTGACCGTTGACCGAGCCGGAGCCGCCGATGACCTTGCCCCGCGCGATTGGTATTCGTCTCCCACCCTCCCGCGACGACCGGGCGCTACCGGTGGCCTGGTACGACCAGTTGAAGGGCGAGTCAATCTCAGACGCGCCGTTGTTGTAGCCGTACTTGATTTCGTCGGGCAACAACTCGAAGTCCGGGTAGTCCGGCCCGGCCTCCAGCAGCAGCACCGAGCGGCCGGGGTCTTCTGACAGCCGCGCCGCCAGCGTACAGCCGGCGGAGCCGCCGCCGACTATGACAACGTCGTACTTCATAGTTCCTCCGCTATCAGGGATTTCCCCTTAGTTGGCCGCAGCAGCAGCCTGCCCCAGCAACCGCATGGTGCGGTCCACCGACGCGGCGGCGTCCGAGCCTGCGGATATGGGCGAGGCCAGCACTTCCGTCGCGCCCAGGTCGAAGAGTTGTTGGACGCCCTCGGCGCACTTTTCCTCGTCACCCCAGATTACCGCGCCGTCTATCATGCCGTCGCTCCAGACGCCCTCGGTGGCCTCCGGGTATCCCGCCGCCACCAGCATCCGCTGGTAGTAGGGCAGGCGCGGGTTCATCACCTGCTGGCGCACGGCGGCGCGAACCTCCTCGGGGTTGTCGTGGACGCACACCGGCGCGTGGGCTATTAGCGGCGGCGTCTCCCGCCCCGCACGCTGCGCCCCGGCCTGCATCGCGGGCAGGGCCACGTCGTGCAGGTACTGGCCGGGGCAAATCCAGCTTATGGCTCCGTCAGACTCCTCGCCGCACAGCTCGAAGGAACCCTTGCGCAGGGCCGACGCCATGATTTCGATGTCCAACGGCTCGGCGATGCCGTCGTGGGCGGTGTAATGCTCGCCGTCGAAGTCCACCCGTCCGCCTTGCAGGATGGCCTTGAGGATTTGCAGGTACTCCCGCAGATGGGCCAGCGGCTCGTTGAACTCGATGCCCATGGCCTCGATGGTGGGCCGGTGGCTGGGGCCGACGCCCAGCCGGAAGCGCCCGGGGGCGAGCTGGGCCACTATCTGCGCCTGCTGCGCCATCACCAGCGGGTGGCGCGGGTAGGTGGGGACGATGGACGTTCCCAGCTTGATGTTCTCGGTCAGCCCGGCGGTGGCGGCGAAGGCCGTCATGCTGTCGGGCCGGGCCCCGCCGGTGGTCATCCAGGCCGCGTGAATGCCCAGCTCCTCCGCCCGCAGGATCATCGCCTGTATCTCGCGGATTCCCGCGCCGCCGACTGCGACGCCTACCAGCTTGTCCGCCATAACTGAGCCTCCTTTTCCATTGCGTTGCTGATTCCTCTTCGCAGGCAAAGCAAAGCACGCGGGATATGGCGTGTCAAGCAACCCGGGGATGCCAAGCCAAAAGGCGGCGAAAGCGACGCTGAGTGCGCGGGTATCGGGCGGCGGCCTTCGGGTATAGTCGGCAACGGTGCGAGCCGATGCAAGCAACGCCGGTCCCGAAGGCTGTCGAGGTGGTAGAATGGACGAGGAAAGGCGAGGCCCGGTTTGGGGTTTCGCCGACGGGTCGCTACCAGTCAGCGGCAGTATGCTATTGGCAGTGCTGATTAACTACTGCCAGTCCTGTAATGGTATATGGCTGCTAGGCTTTCTCAAAGAGTTGACGAGTTGACCGACAAGAGCGCTGGGCTGATAGTAGTAGCGACGCTGCTGCTGTTTCCCACGGCAGTGGTTGTCTACGGAGAAGTTCGGATGTTCTTTGCCGCCAAGGAAGCATTTGAGAGAAAACAAAGGAAACTCAGGGAGGCAGCCCAGGAAGCAGGTTTTCAAGAAGGCCGTCAGGAAGGCCGCAATCAGGAACGCAAGCGCATTGGACAGGCTGTTGAGGCATTGACGCAGCGCGGGGAGCCTATTACACAGGAAGAAATCACCCGTATCCTGGAAAGCGAATCGGACCCTCGTTCCTGACAGCCGTACAGTTAAACTTGACCTACCCAAATCGCCGGAGGTGGAACGATGGTACTGGCAGGACAGCAGCTTGAGACCGGCATGATCCAGTACGCCAGCCGCGACGGCACTATGATTGACGCCCTGTACAGCCGACCCGCCGAACCTGGCAACTACCCCGCCGTTATCGTCACCATGGAAGGCATGGGGCTGATGGACCATCACAAGGACATCGCCGTGCGCTTCGCCGGGCGGGGTTTCCTGGCCATCGCCCCGGACCTCTACACCCGCGAAGGCACGCCGGAGCCGGAGAACGTGCTGGCAACCCTCTTCGCCAGCCCCGACTCGCGGGCCATGGACGACCTGGATGGCGCAGCCCTGTTCCTAAAATCGCAGGCCCACAGCAATGGGAAGGTGGGCATCATCGGCTTCTGCTCCGGCGGGCGCTACACCCTGATGATGGCCTGCCAGAGCAGCAACATCGACGCGGCGGTGGACTCCGCCGGCGGACACATCGCCGACCAGGAAACCACCGACCTGCGCCCGGTCAACCCCATAGATATGGTCGCCAACCTCTCCTGCCCCCTGCTGGCGCTGTTCGGCATCGAGGACCAGAACCCCACGCCGGAGCAGGCGGAGCGGCTGAAAGCCGAGCTGGACAAGCACAGCAAGACCTACGAGTGGGTGATGTACGACAACGCGGGCCACGCCTTCTTCGCCGACTACCGTCCCAGCTACCGCGCCGCCCCGGCCCAGGATATGTGGCACCGCGTGCTGGAGTTCTACGGCAAGCACCTGTCGGCGTAACGGGCGGGGTCAACCCTCCCTGAAATCCCCTCCCCCTGAGGGGGAGGGTTAGGGTGGGGATGAAACCCCACGAGGAACTACTCCACCAGCCGGAAGATACCCTCGCCCTGCGACAGCAGATACAGCTCGCCGTCGTTGTCCTGCCCGAAGGAGGCAATCCGCAGGCCGGTGTCGGCGAGCAGATGATTTGTGAAGTCAGTTCCTTCCCGGCGCAGGCCGAAGACCTGGCCGGTGCAGAAGTCGCCGTAGACATACACGCCGGTCAGCCAAGGGATGGCCGCGCCGCGATACACATAGCCGCCGATGACCGAGCAGGCGTCGTCCTCCAGCGGATACTCCCATACCGGGGGAATCATGCCCTCGCGCTGGCAGTTGTCCGGCGGGCGAAAGCAGTGGTTGCCTTCCATAGCGTTCCAGCCGTAGTTGCCGCCGCGCTGGATGATGTCAATCTCCTCCCAACGGTTCTGGCCCACGTCTCCGGCCCACAGCTCCCCAGTCTCGCGGTCGAAGGAGAAGCGCCACGGGTTGCGCAGACCATAGGCCCAGATTTCGGGCCGTCCGCTGCCATCGGCAAAGGGGTTGTCCAGCGGGATGGCGTAGGGTTGCTCGGCGGTGGCTTCGGATACGTCAATGCGCAGGGTGGTGCCCAGCAGCGTCGAGGTATCTTGCCCGTTGCGTTGGGGGTCGCCCGCCGAGCCGCCGTCGCCGAGGCCGATGTACAGGTAGCCGTCCGGCCCGAAGGCGAGTTGGCCACCGTTGTGGTTGGGGTAGGGCTGCTCGATCTCCAGGATGACCAGCTCGCTGTCCGGGTTGGCGGAAAGGCTGCCCGAGAAACGCGAGACCACAGAACGACGGGGGTTGGCCGCGGAATAGTAGACGAAAATTTGCCTTTCGTCGTGGGGGTTGAGGGCCAGTCCAAGCAGCCCTTCTTCCCAACCTCTATCGCTCACCCGGTCGCGGATGTCCAGGAAATCTGTATAGGAGACGTGCTCTTGGCGCAACGCAGTTTCTTGGAACTCCAGGATTTGCCCACCCTGCTCAGTGACCAGCAGGCGCCCATCCGGGTGTTGGACGAAATTTGTAGGCGATTCAAATTCCATACCAGCCAGGAGCGGTTCCAGCCGCAGGGTTTCCAGCGTAGGCGCGGCCGGGGTGGACATGGCCGCGGGCGTTGGGAGTTGCGTTGCCGCAGGACTGCCGCATCCCGCCATTAGCCCGGCCAGCAACCCCAGCAGCATTGTCACTATCACGGCCATAAACTTAATTCTACACACACCACTCTTTTCCGGCAGATGGAGTTTCTTCGGTGGGGATATAATGCCCGCTGGCTCTAACCAACCCGCTTACAGGAGTTGCAGTTGTGCTGAACGTCAGGCTCGCTACCCCGGCCGACCGTGATGAAGTGCTGCGGCTGGTCAACGGCCTGCTGACCGAGCTCGGCGGCACTGCCCGGCCTGCCGAAGCGGCCGGGCCAGTCTTTGACGAACTGGTATCAGGCGGGGGAGCGGGATTCATAGTGATAGCAGAGGAGGACGGCGCCGCCAAGGCGGCCTGCACGGCGTCTTTCGTGCAGGCCCTTCGCACGGTCGGGCGGTACGCCATCCTCCAGGAGATGTATGTTGAACCCGAATCGCGCAGCACGGGAATCGGGAGGGCCGTCATTGACTTCGCCCTGACGCACGCCGTTGCCAGCGGCTGCCAGGTGGTGGAGCTGGGCACGCCCCGCGGCGGCGGCCGGCAGATAGAGTTCTACGAGCGGGCCGGGTTTGTGAACGTGGGAGCGCGCCTGCGCTGGACAACGCCTGATAACCGCTTCCGGTAGCGCCCTGTGAACGCCTCCTAGTCTTGCAGGAACACGTAGGCTGCCGAGTTTGGGCCGCGGTCCACGTGGCTGTGGCCCTTGCCGGAGGTGTCCTCCATCAGCCGACAGTCGCCGGCGCGGAAGAGGTGGGACGCGCCGTCGCTTACCGTGATTTCGGTCTCGCCGCTCAGGTGGATGATGAAACGGCGGTCGGGCAACGGGTGGAAGTCCATCACGCGCGGCTCCGTCCACCACTGCACCTTCACCTCGCCCACGTTCAGCATCGAGTGAAGCTCGGGATACTCGGCCAGATTCAGTTCCTCCATGTGGCTTTCCCCGTCGTCAGTGGCGTAGACCCGGTAAATTGCCATATCAAGCCTCTGCTTTGGAATATCGGACTCCATTCTAGTGTATGCTGGAAGAAATGCGCACAGGAAGCCGGGGTTGGACTGGAAGTATTGGATAATCCTGGGAGCCGTTGGGCTGGCGCTGTCGGCATTGATGTGCTGGGGTGTCGTCGTATACCTGCGGCGGCGCGAACCATTCGCTTCGTTCATGCGCCTGAGCCTGAGGGCCAAGCTGACTTTTCTGCGCCTGCTGGCCTTCGACCCCCGGCTGCCGTGGCACGTCCGCGCTCTGCCGCTGCTGGCTCTGGCCTACTGGATCAGCCCCATCGACCTGATTCCGGGTTTCATGGCCGATGACGTAGCCTTCACTCTGCTGATGATAATGGCCGTCATCCGCCTCACCCCCCGCGAACTCATTGCCGAGCTGCTCCAGACCGCCGATGCCGCCCACCCCGCCGGCCAGCGGGACTAGCCCCAAAATCCCCCGCCCTTGAGGGAGAGGGTCATAGTGAGGGTGAATCGCCGGGTTCAGGAATCGCGCGGAAGCTCGTCAACCTGCCCCATCATCCACTCCCGAACTCGCCGCGTCCACGGGCTGTCGGGGTCGGCGTGGTCGAGGCTTATCTGGAAGTGGTTGTGGCCCTCGCGCACTATTTCCTCCACGTAGCCCTGCCCCTTACGTAGGGCCGCCAGCATCCGGGGGTGCTGGGCGCGCAGGTTGTCGAAGTCGTTGCTGCCTATCTCCAGCAGGAAGGGCGTGACGTTGCCCTCGGTATTGTACATCGGGCTGGCCTCGCGAGCGTCGTCGTCGGACTTGAGGAACGCCTCGCGGCGGTCCGGCGGCGTTTCGGTGACGTCGAACACGCCGCTCACCGGGAAACAGCCCTTGATAACATCCGGCGGCAGCCCGAAGTCCGCCAGCCGCTCCCGTTGCAGCGTTATCAGGGCCGCCAGGTGCCCGCCCGCCGAGTGGCCGCTGACGTAGATGCGCTCCGGGTCGCCGCCGTAGTCCGCGATGTGGCCGTACACCCAGCGCAGGGCGGCGCGGCAATCATCCACCTGTTGCGGGTACTTGGCGCCCGGGGCCATGCGGTAGCCCACCGGCACCAGCAGGGCCGGCGCGGGCGTGATGGCCGGGGCCATGAATCCCATTAAGTCCTTGTGGCCGATGACCCAATAGCCGCCGTGGAAGAACAGCAGCACCGGAACGGGGCTATCAGTATCCGCGTCGGGCATATAGACGTCCAGCTTCTGCCGCTCGTCATCGCCGTAGGCCAGGTCCAGCGCGCACCGCGACTTGGCGCGCACCTCGTCCGACCAGGCCATTGCCTGTTCCAGGTATTCGCCCGCCCCCGGCGACGGCGGCGGAATAACTTGCGTCTGCTCAACCATGACAACCCCCATTGATTAACCACATAGAACACGGAGAGCACAGAGTTTGATTTATTGTCTTATATTATCAAAGGATAGAGAAAATCAAAAAATCTCTGTGGCCTCTGTATTCTCTGTGGTTAATGATGACCGACCACGCATTGATTGACCGCTTCCGGCAGGCGCGGCGGGATACGTCTCTGGCTGTGATGGACGGGCTGCACGCGGTGAAGCACGGGCTGCGCTTCGGCGCTGACGTGCTGGAGATGGTCAGCCCCGACGCGGACGCAGCGCTGAGGTTAGTGGTCGACGTCGCGCCGGACATCGGCCCCCGCCTGGCCGGGGAGCTGGCTCAGGTTTCGGAGGACGACTTCCGGCGGCTCTCACCCGTCCCGCCCGACACCGGCGTCATCGCCATTGCCCGGCGTCCGCAGGTGTCTGCCTCAGACGCGCTTGGAGGGCCAGCGGATTTGCCGGTGGTGCTGCTGGAAAACCCGCGTAACCCGTTCAACATCGGCGCGGCGGTGCGGGTGGCGGCAGCGGCGGGCGCGGCAGGGCTGCTCGTCACCGGGCAGCAAGACCCCTGGCGCCCGGCGGCCATTGTGGCCGCCGCCGGGTTGCAGTTCGCCCTACCTGTGGCCCGCGCAGACGGCATCCCGGTCATTGGCGCTGAGTCCGTCCTGAGCGGGACCGAAGGACGCCCGGTCATCGCCATAGACCCACAGGGCGAGCCGATGCCTTGGGGCGACGTTCCTAGCGGCGCGATACTTGCCTTCGGAACCGAGCGGCACGGCGCAAGCCCCGAACTACTGGCCTGCGCGGTTCGCCGTTTGTCCATACCGATGACCCCCGGTGTGTCCAGCCTGAACCTGGCAACATCCGTCGCTGTTACCCTGTATGCGCTGAAAACGCAGGCGCGCACTCTTCAGCCGGACAACTGAACACTTCAAGAGCAGTTCTGAAATCATGAACTATCCTGCTGCGGCGGTTTGTGTTAATCTGTAAGGTATCAATTAGCGCAATATTTACGGAATTGCCGACGAAAATCGTTGCAATAGGGAAGGTTCGCTTTGCTGGGCCTCTGGATGCTCAGGGCCTTAGGGGTGGTGGCTGGCGGTGCGATTGGCTGGTGGATTAGCATTATTTCGGATTTGTCCGCCGCGCAGTACCGGTTCCTGCCCTGGGGACTGGTCTTTACCGCTGTGGGTTTGGTGATCGGGGGCGGCCTCGCTCACTCCAGTATCCTCCTTGCTCGCAGGGTTTCCGAGATGCCCGGCGCCACCCTGGTAGCTGGCATCGTTGGGCTGCTGGTCGGTTTGGCCGTAGCCGCGCTGGTCTCAATTCCCTTTTATGCCCTGGACAGCATCATGGACTGGGTCGTGCCTGTCTGCGTAAGCGCGGCGCTGGGAGCAGGCGGGCTTCTGCTGGGGATGCAGCGGGAGAGGGATATTCGCGCCATCCTGCCCGGCCTGGACTCCGAAAGCTACCCGGTGCAAAGGCCCGCGGCCGGGCGGACCGGCGGGACCGCCATCCCAGCCCACGATTCACGCAACGGGGCGATACTGGTGGACACCTCGGCCATCATTGACGGGCGCATCGCGGACCTGACCCAGACCGGCTTCATTGACGGCTCTCTGCTGGTGCCGCGTTTCGTGCTGGACGAACTGCGCCACATCGCCGATTCCAACGACTCCCTGAGACGCAACCGGGGACGGCGCGGGCTGGAGGTGCTGGGCCGCCTGCGCAAGGACGCCTCGGTGCCGCTGCGGGTGCTGGACGTGGGCGTGGAGAACGGCGAGGAGGTGGACGCGCGGCTGGTGGAACTGGCCCGGGGCATGAAATCGTCCATCCTCACCACCGACTACAACCTGAACCGTGTTGCCGAAATACAGGGAGTGCAGGTGCTGAACGTCAACGAGCTGGCCAACGCCGTCAAGTCCATCGTGCTGCCCGGCGAAAACCTGCGGGTGGACATAGTGCAGGAGGGCAAGGAAGCGGGCCAGGGCGTGGCCTACCTGGACGATGGCACCATGGTGGTGGTGGAAGGCGGGCGCCGCTACATCAACGCCAGCCACGACGTTACGGTCACCCGCGTGCTGCAAACCAACGCCGGCCGCATCGTCTTTGCCCAGCCCAAGTGAGTTCAGCGAAGTCCCCTCTCCTACCGGGGCTGGTTGACCAATTCCCCCTCTCCCTTGAGGGAGAGGGTTGGGGTGAGGGTGGAATTCTTGGATGCCGAAAACTCTCCACTCAACGTAAGCGCCGTAATTGTTGCCGCCGGGCGCAGTTCGCGCATGGGCGGCGTTGACAAGACCTTTGCGCCGCTGCTGGGCGCGCCCCTCATCGCGCATACCGTGGAGCGGTTCGAGGCGCATCCGCTCGTCGGAGAAATCGCGCTGGTGCTGGCCGCGGAGTCGGTGGAGCGCGGGCGGGAGCTGGCGAAGTCGCGGGGCTGGCGCAAGGTGACGCAGGTGTGCCCCGGCGGAGCGCGGCGGCAGGACTCGGTGTACAACGGGCTGACTGCGCTGTCGCCCTGCGACCTGGTGCTGGTGCACGATGGCGCCCGCCCCTGCCTGAACGCCGCCACCCTGGAGCGGGGCATCCGCGCCGCCGCCGAACACGGCGCGGCGGTGGTCGGAACGCCGGTCAAGGACACCATCAAGCGCGTGTCCTCCGAGCTGCTGGTCGAGGACACCCCGGAACGCGCACGCCTCTGGGCCGCTCAGACGCCGCAGGTCTTCCGCTACGACCTGCTGCTGGAGGCCCACCGCCGCAGCGAAGGTGATTTCACGGACGACGCGGCGATGGTGGAGTCGCTGGGGCATCCTGTGCGGATGTTCGAGGGGACTTACGAGAACATCAAGGTCACCACCGCTGGGGATCTGGTGGTGGCGGAGGCGTTTTTGCGGGAGAGCCGACAGATATGAGCAAACAAGAAGTTGAAATACTGATTACCGCCGACTTTCGCCGAATCATCTTGCCCACGCCGGAGGAGGACGCGGCTATCAATGCCCAGATTGCCGCCGGCCCGGACGATTTCGAGCTGGACGAAGAGTGGTTCAAGAACGCCAAGCCCACCAAAGAACTCTTCCCCGAAACCTACCAGTGGGCTATGCAGCGGAAGGCCGACCTCGAGGCCGGAGTTATCCAGGAAGTTCGGATTACCCTGCCCAGCAACGTCGTAGACTGGTTCAAGGCGCAGTGCGGGCTAGACGGCGAAACCGGCGGCACCGCCTGGATCGAGCTTATCGAGCAGACTCTTCAGGCCCATGTCTTGGCTTCCGCCGCTGGGCAGCCGCAAGTCTTTCGTAAGGCAGACATTGCTGACTCAAGCCACGATAAAATGCAGTAATGAACAGAAAACCAGTCCCCCACAAGCTCCAGTTTGACAACGCCGTGATCGAATATACCGTGCAGCGCGACCGCCGCCGGAAAAAGACCGTGCAACTTAGCGTTTTCAACGGCAATATCATAGTCTCCGCGCCCATACGCACGCCCGACCACGAAATCCAAGCCATCGTTCGGAAGCGCAGCCGCTGGATTCTCGACAAACTGGCCAAAATGTCCGCTGGCTCCAAAGAACTTTCCTTGCCCGAGTTGGCGACCGGAGACGCGCTGCCTTACTTGGGGCAGGAACTGCCGTTAGCAGTCAATGAGGCTGAACTGGCAGCCGAGAAGCCGAAGCAGGTTGCTGCGCAGCGGGAGACTGAACTACGGCAGCGAGAAGCTGAGAGAGCAATTCGGGCTGCTCTGGTGGCAAACTTGTTAAAAAGCCCCGCCGCTGTGGTCGCGGTCATATATACCTTAATCCGTCTGCCTATCGTTCTATACGGGAAACACCGTTTGGAAATTGAAAGGGAGAGGCAGGTTGCGGCAGAACGGGAATCGGAACGGCAGCGGCAGGAAGCCGAAAGGGCACAGCAAGCTGCGGCTGAACGTGAGGCTTGGGAGGCGCAGCAGGAGGCTGAACGGCAGCAGCGAGAGGCAAGGAGAGCAAGGCAAGCTATCCTGAAAGCGCAACAAAGGAAGCGGCAACAATACTGGGAGTCGCTGGACGGGATTGCGTTTGAGCGGGAATTGGGGAAGCTGTACAGGGCACAGGGTTACAGCGTGAAATCAACTCCCACATCAGGGGATCAAGGTGTTGACCTGATTCTAACAAAGAATGGCAATACTACGGTCGTTCAATGCAAGGCCCACAAAAGTCCTATCGGGCCATCGGTAGCCAGAGAGCTATTTGGCAGTATGCACCACTTTAAGGCGGACAGTGCAATTCTCGCCTGCACTGGAGGATTCACGGACGGCGTCATTAAATTTGCGCGTGGGAAGCCAATACGACTCATTTCCGCGTGGGACATAGCGCGCATGGCGGAGGAGAGTGGGGACGGGATGCACGATATGGCTGAAAGCACGCCGATATGCCCCACTCTCGGGTGCGGGGAAAAGATGGTTTTGCGGGAAGGATATAGCATCTTTTGGGGATGTCCTAGATACCCCACTTGCAGAGGGACAAGAAACCTTTAATGGCAGGGTTTGGCATGGCTGGCAGCCAACTGCCGCAGACTATAACCGCTGGCGGCAAGACCAGGCTAGTCAGCCAGCATCTGCGGAACGATCCGCATCTCGGCATCACAACAGAAAGGATAGAGCGTGTTATAGAGCATTGGATAATTCGCGGAATCCGTACTGAGCGCGACGGGAGCCAGAGCCGTTGCTATATCGCCTTTGTGCCCGGGCTGGACGAAATGGTGCGAATAGCGGTTTCGATGGACGACGAGGTAATCATCACCGGGTTCCGGGACAGGACAGCTACGCGGCATTGGAACACGGGCAACCGCGGCTACTTCGTAAGAAATTACCAGAACTTGGAGGAACGGAATGCTGGTTAGCTATGACCAACAAGTCAACGTTCTGCGTATATCCACTGATACGCCTGCCGCCACCGCCGCCTCTCTCCTGGATGACCCTGGGGTTGCGGTGGAGCTTGCCACTGCGGACGGCCACGATATAGTGGGCCTTATCGTCATGGGAGCGTCGGCATACATACCTTTCGATAAGGCATATAACGCCGAAACCGACACTTTGTTCATAGGGAGAAAAACCGGCGACCCGAAACTCACTACCGAGAATGGAGACATAGTAGGGTATTGGAAAGTGGACGAGGATGACCCGGACGGGTTTCGAGACCCTATTGGCATAGCCATCAAGCGCGCATCAAAGCATTTCGCAGACATCTCCGGCCTCACGAAATGACCACCCCCGACTTCCGCGTTGGCATCGGCTTCGACTCCCACCCTATCGCCCCCGGCCGCAGGCTGGTGCTGGGCGGGGTGGAGATTCCCCACGACCGGGGGCTGGCCGGGCATAGCGACGGCGACGTGCTGGTTCACTCGATGCTGGACGCCCTGCTGGGGGCGGCGGATTTGGGCGACAAGGGTACGCACTTCCCGTCGTCTGACCCGCAGTACAAGGACATTTCCAGCCTGCTGCTGCTGGAGCGGGTGGGAGCGCTGCTGGCCGGGGGCGGTTGGCGCGTGTCGAATGTTGATGCTACAATGCTGGCGCAAACGCCCCGGCTTGGGCCGTTCATTCCGGCGATGAAGGAACGTACCGCCGCCGCGCTGTCCATTCCCCCCGGCCGTGTCAGCATCAAGGCGACCACCACCGACTACTTGGGTTTCGTTGGCCGGGCCGAGGGCATTGCCGCCGTTGCCGTCGCCTGCGTCATGTCGCCATAGCGCCGGGGCCATCCTTCAATCTTGTTAATCCTGATTCAGACGAATGAAGCTGTACAGCACGCTAACCGGCGAAGCCACCGAGTTCGCCCCAGCCGACGGCAACACCGTCAAGATGTACGTCTGTGGCGTCACCCCCTACTCCTCCACCCATATCGGCCACGCCCTCAGCTACGTCGCCTTCGACGTGCTGCGCCGTTACCTGGAGCATATCGGCTTCGAGGTTAACCACGTCCAGAACTTTACCGACGTGGACGACAAGATAATCCAGCGCGCCCAGGAGCAGGGCATCGAACCCACCGAACTGGCCGAACAGTTCATTGACGACTTCTTCCATACAATGGACGCGCTGAACATCCGCCGCGCTCACGTCTATCCCCGCGCTACCGAGGAGATCGGCCCCATCATAGAGACCATCGGCAAGCTGGTGGACTCCGGCCACGCCTATGCCGCGGGCGGCGACGTCTTCTTCCGCGTGGAGCGCAGCGAAGGCTACGGCAAGCTGAGCCATCGCACCCTTGAGGGGATGCAGGCCGGCAGCCGCATCGAGATAGACGAGAACAAGGAACACCCCATGGACTTCGCCCTGTGGAAGGGCGCCCGCCCCGGGGAGCCGTCATGGGAAAGCCCGTGGGGGCCGGGCAGGCCGGGCTGGCACATCGAATGCACCAGTATGTCCATGACCTACCTGGGCGAGAGCCTGGACATTCACGGCGGCGGGCAGGACCTGGTCTTCCCGCACCACGAAAACGAAATCGCCCAGAGCGAGGCGTCCACGGGAGTTGTGCCCTTCTCCCGCTACTGGGTGCACAACGGCCTGCTGCGGCTGGGCGGCGACAAGATGAGCAAGTCGCTGGGCAACCTGGTATCGGTGGAGGAAGCGCTGGAGCAGTTCTCGCCCGACGCCATTCGCCTGTACTTCCTCAGCTCGCACTACCGCAGCCCGCTGTCGTACTCCGACGAGGGCTGCGCGGCGATGGAGCGCAGCCTGGAGCGCCTGCGCCACGCTCTCGAGCGTGAAGGTGCGGGTACGGGCGATCCGCTGGACGCCGAACCCTATCGGAGGCAGTTCTTCGAGGCGATGGACGACGACCTGAACACCCCGCGGGCGCTGGCCGCGCTGTTCGACCTGGCCCGGGACATCAATCGCAGCAGCGACGAAGGCCGCCCGGTGTTGGATGCCCAAAACACCCTGCGCGATTTGGGGGGCATCCTCGGCCTGACCTTCGTAGAGCGGACGGCGGACGATGGCGCATCCAGCGCCGGGGCCGGGCCATTCATCGAACTGCTGCTGGAAACGCGGACAGCCCTGCGCCAGGCCAGGCAGTTCGAGCAGGCCGACCACATACGCGACGGCCTGGAGCAGTTGGGCGTGTCGGTGGAAGACACCCCCAACGGCCCGGTCTGGCAGTTCCGGGCATCGTAGTCCTCGGTTACAATGGTGTCAGACGCAGGAATGTTCACGAAAGGCCCAAGCTCTCTGCGCTCTCTGACTGCCCCGGAGGGCTAATCACCCACAATGACCGACCACCTGAAAGCGTCGCCGCCGGAAAGGTACGAAGAAATCAGCCGCCACCTGCTGGAGCAGGCGCAGGAAGAGCTGGACAAAGGCGACATCCTGCAAGCCTCCGACAAGGTGTGGGGCGCAACGGCCGACGCCGTCAAGTCTGTCTGCCAGCGCATGAGCTGGAACCACCACGCCCATAACCATCTTCGGGCCGCGGCCAGTTATGTTGCCTCAGAGTTTAGGCGTGACGATTTGAGACTCGCTTTCGGTTATTTGGAGTCCTTGCACGCGAATTATTACGAGCACCAATGGGAGTTGGCGGACGTGCGTACTGGGATAGACAATGCTGCTTTCTTCATCAGCGAACTGTCCACGCTGCCGTATGAAGAACTGCCCAGCGACCACTCTCATTTGTCTCCCTTGGAACAGCAGAGTCAGGAACGCCTCTTGCGGATGCTCACCCACAAGAACCAGTATTCCCATGGCCCTCAGCTTAGCCCGGAAGATGCTGCCACCCTGCCGCCTGTGAAGCCCGCACTGCCCGTTGATGGCGAGAGCTAGAGGGAGTAATGACCGACCACCTGAAAGCGTCGCCGCCGGAAAGGTACGAAGAAATCAGCCGCCACTTGCTGGAGCAGGCGCAGGAAGAGTTGGACAAAGGCGACATCCTGCAAGCCTCCGACAAGGTGTGGGGCGCAACGGCCCACGCCGTCAAGTCTGTCTGCCAGCGGATGGGCTGGAACCACCACGCTCACAACCACCTGCGGGCTGCCGCTAATTATGTTGCCGCAGAGTTTGGGCGGGATGACATTATGAGCGCCTACGGGTATCTGGATGCTCTCAACACGAATTATTATGAACATCAACTACTGGCCGGAGAAGTGCGTGTTGGAATAAATAATGTCGCATTCTTCATCAGAGAACTGGCTGCTCTTCCGCTCAACCAACTTCCTACTGACCGTTCCCACCTGTCGCCCTTGGAGCGTCAGGATCAAGAACGCCGCCTGCGTATGCTCACTCGCAAAAACCAGTATTCCCACGCCCCGCAGCTCGAGGGAGACGAACTGGATAGCCTTCCTCCAGTGAAACCGTCCTCCGGTGAAAGCGATGCTGGCTGACACCGCCCTCACCTCCTTGGCCTGCATCGTGGGCGTGGAGAACGTCCTGGCCGACGCCGACTCCCTCGACCGCTACACCGGCGACTCGCTGTCGCCCAGCCGCGCCTTCGGGGCTGCCGATGCCTTCGAGCGCTTGGCCGACGTGGTGGTGCGGCCCGGCTGTACCGCCGAGGTTGCCGACGTCGTCCGCTGGGCCAATGAGCATCGCGTTCCCGTCGTCCCATACGGCGGCGGCACGGGTGTCATGGGCGCCGTTGTCCCGGCGCACGGCGGTCTCGTGCTGGACATTAAGCGAATGAACCGCGTCTTGGACGTGGATGCCGAAAGCCTGACCGCCCGTGTCGAGGCGGGCATTGTCTTGGGAGACCTCGAAACTGTTTTGGCCGAGTACGGGCTGATGATCGGCCATGACCCTTACAGCGTCCCCATCGCCACCATCGCCGGCACCATCTCCACCAACGGCGTGGGCTACCGGGCCTGCGCCCACGGGCCGATGGGCGAGCAGGTGGTGGGGCTGGAGGCCGTGCTGCCTGATGGACGGGTTATCGAGACCCGGGATATTCCCAAGTATTCCTCCGGCCCCAACCTGAACCACCTGTTCATCGGAGCCGAGGGCGCTTTCGGCGTCATCACCCGGGCCACCATCCGCGTCTTCCGCATTCCCGAATGCAGCCGGTTTGCCAGCGTGGGTTTTGACAGTTTCGAGGAGGGTTTCAACGCCGCCTCGGAAATGCTGGCCGTGGGCATCCGCCCGTCGCTGCTGGACCTGACCGAAGAAGACGGCGACGTGACGCTGCACCTGCTGTTCGAGGGTTTCACCGAGGGCGTGGCGGCGCAGGCCAAGCGGGCCGAGGCAATCTGCGACGCCGCCGGTGGCTACTCGCTGGGCACCGAACCAACGGAACACTATTGGACGTACCGCCGCGAATCCGCCGAGAACTACAAGCTGACGGCCCTGGGACAGCCCCGCAAGGTGCGCTGGAACCGCTGGCGCCGCCGCCGGGGGTTCGACTACCTGCACGTGGCCCTGCCTTCCTCCAGGGTGCTGGAATACAAGCGGCAGGCCGGTGAAATCCTCGCCTCTCAGGGCATTGCCGTGGCCGAGTATGCCATCTGGAGCCGCCCCGAGCTGTTCTCCATGCTCATCCTGCCCGAGTCTGGAGACCCGTCCGAGGCCCGGCAGCGGCTGGCCCGCACCGTGGACCGCGTGCTGGAGCTGGCCCAGGACATGGGCGGCGCCATGGAATACTGCCACGGCGTCGGAGTCAAGCTGAACCACCTGCTGGCCCGCGAACAGGGAGCGGGCCACGACGTCATTCGCCAGCTCAAGCAGACCCTCGACCCCAACAACATAATGAACCCCGGCAAACTGGCTCTTTAGATGGAATTCGGCCTGCAATTCTTCCCAGATGTTTCCCCGGAGCAGAAGTCGGGGCAGCAGTACTGGAACGAGTGCCTGGCGTTGGTGGACCTGTGCGACGAGTTGGGCTACACGCAGGTCCGCACAGTGGAGCATTACTTCGAGCCTTATGGCGGATACAGCCCGGCCCCCCACGTCTTCCTGACCGCCGCCTCGCAGCGCACCCGCAAGGCCCGTCTGCTCACCGGCGCGGTGCTGCCGGTGTTCAACCACCCGCTGAAGGTGGCGGGCGAAATCGGGATGCTGGACGCCATATCCGGCGGCCGTCTCGACTGCGGCTTCGGACGCGCCTTCCTGCCCCACGAGTTCCAGCGGTTCGAGCGTTCCATGGACGAGTCCCGCGCCCGCTTTGAGGAAGGCATGGAGGCGGTCAGGCTGCTCCTGGAACAGGAGAAAGTGACCTTCGAGGGACAGTTCTATCGCTTTCGCAACGTGACCTCGCTGCCCCGGCCCACGCAGCAGCCCCGTCCGCCCTTCTGGACTGCCGCGCTGGGTACGCCGGAATCGCTGCGGCGGGCTGGTGAGCGCGGCTTCAACCTGATGCTGGTGCCCTTCGCCGGGCCGCAGATGCGCGAGGCAATCCGCGTCTACCGTGAGGCGTGGCAGGAAGCGGGCCATCACGGGCAGGGCCGCATCGCCCTGGGATTTCACATGTTCTGCCACGAGGACCGGGAGGAAGCCCGGCGCATCGCCCAGCCCAACATTGACGCCTACTTTGAGTCCTTGGTCGCCGCTGCCGGGCTGGACTCCGGTTGGGGAGCGGGAACGTCGTCCGGCGACTACCCCAACTACGACAGCCACATGGACAAGCTACGGCAGGCCAGCTTCGACACGCTGCTGGACAGCGGCACGATATGGGTCGGCACGCCTGCCGACGCCAGGGAGCAGATAGCGTCCTACCACGACGCCGTGGGCGGGTTCGATGCCGCTTCATTGCAGGTGAACTTCCACCGCATTTCCATCGAAGACGCCTCCTCCTCCATGCGTCTCTTCTCCACCCAGGTTATGCCCTACTTCCGCGACTAGCTGCTACCTCCGCCTAGCTGCGCTTCTTCCCCTAGTTGAAGCAATATCCTACGCCATATTATATTCATAAAATAGATTATAACTATCCTATAATATCTCTTTACACAATACTATAACAGGTATATCATTATTATAAATCAAATTCCCAATACAGTATTGCGTAAACATCAGAGCTTGATGTGGAGGAAGGAAAGGAAATGGTCACCATGAACCAGGGCATCAAGGAAGTGCGGGAAACGAGCTCGCGGTTCATCCACCGGATGGAAGCCG
Organism: Dehalococcoidia bacterium; assembly: GCA_965204805.1. Classification (GTDB taxonomy): domain Bacteria; phylum Chloroflexota; class Dehalococcoidia; order Lucifugimonadales; family UBA3495; genus VXOI01. The sequence continues at coordinate 3,416,693 of OZ242013.1, read as the reverse complement.
GAGTTATGGCGGTCTACGACTGGGTCTCCGGCCCGCCCATGACTGAGCAGGAACGGACGCAGCACCGGCTGGCCGAGACCGAGCCGATTCGCCGGTTCTCCCAGCCCACCATCTAACCCTGGCCGACGGAACGGCGTTATTGAGCAGGGGCGCGACTGCGCCCCTTTTTCTGTCACGCAGTACGAAATGAACGCTACTGCCCTGATTGCAGGGCGCGCAATTGCTCGCGCAACAGGCTCAGTTCCGTCTCGGCGGCCTGCCTCGCCGTTGTTTCCTCGCCGAGCGCCGCTTCAGCCTCCCGCAGCATCGTTTCAGCCTCCCGCAGCATCGTCTCAGACGCTCGCAGGGCGGCCTCGCTTTCACTGTGGGTGCGAAGCCACTGCCTGCTGACCGGATCGTAGAAGCGCATATTGCCGTCGGGCAGGACGCAGATGTCCAGCCCCAGCACGGCGCTGTTGCCCCGCATAATGCCCTCCTTGCTGGTGGTCAGCTCTATGGTAGTGTACTCGCCATTGCCCAGTCGCTCGCCCACCAAAGGAGGTATGAAGTAGTTACCGGTAGGGTCAAACCGCCAGTATTCGATTACTCCCATTTCGGCGTAGATGTCCCGCTTCTCGCGCATATCCCGCCGCCAGGTGCTGCCCGAGGCCAGCTCCATCACGATGTCCGGCGCCTTCCCCTCCCGCCACACGATCCAGGAATTGCGCTTGTGCTTGGCGACGCCGAACACCACGAACACGTCCGGCGCAACGCGAGTCTCGTTGTCGTTGATATGGTAGTAGATGAGCATATCACCGCCGGCGTATACGTCATCCCGGTCGTCAAACCACTCCCGCAGCGTCGAAATGGCATCCAGCATCGCAGTCAGTTGGGCGTCGTTTTCGGCCATGGGCTCGCCGTCCGAGTCGGGATATTCGATGTTCAGGTCGTCTACCTCGTCTTCGTAGGGCGGATGTTTGGTAGCCGCAGGCATACGCTCGGCAGTCATGGTGTCGCGCTCCGGCCAAGATGGGGGTTGGTATCATCCATAGACTAGCACAATGGAAGGGCGGATAGTTGTTTCCCATCCCTTCCGGTAGTAACCTTGCCCACAACAGTCCCTTGCAGTCATTGACCTCTCAGCAATCGATATAGGAGGCGCAACATGGCCGCCACTACCGCCAATCGGGTCCGGGCGTCGGAGCGGCGCGAGCTGGAGCAGGAACTGCGGCAGCGGGTGTCGGGCGAGGTGCGTTTCGACCCCTTTTCCCGGGTTCTGTACAGCACCGACGCCAGCATCTACCAGATGGAGCCGGTGGGCGTGGTCATTCCCCGCAGCGCCGCCGACGTGCAGGCGGTGGTTGAGGTGGCCCGCGACAATAGCGTGCCGGTGCTGCCCCGCGCCGGCGGCACCAGCCTGGCCGGCCAGACCGTCAACCACGCCATCGTGATGGATTTCAGCAAGTACCTGAACCAAGTCGTTGAAGTCAACCGGGAAGAAAGCTGGGCGCGGGTGCAGCCCGGCATCGTGCTGGACCAGCTCAACCGCGAACTGCTGCCCTACGGCCTGATGTACGCCCTCGACCCCACCACTTCCAGCCGCGCCTGCATTGGCGGCGGCATCGGGAACAACACCTGCGGCGCCCACTCGGTCATCTACGGCAAGTCTCTCGACCACATCATGGAGCTGGACGTCATCCTTTCCGACGCCAGTGCCACCCACTTCCGCCCGCTGGACAGCGCAGAACTGGAGGCCAAACTCAGCGGCGCCGGGCTGGAATCGGAAATCTACCGGGGCGTCCGGAGGCTGTCCCAGGACAACGACGCGGAGATACGCGCCCGCTATCCCAACATCATGCGGCGGGTCAGCGGGTACAACCTGGACGAGTTCCTGACCGAGTCCATTGGCCCCTACGCCGGTTCGGCTCACAGCCATGGCTTCAACCTGACCCGCATGGTTGTTGGCTCCGAAGGCACTCTGTGCGTCGCCACCGAGGCGAAGGTCAACCTCGTACCGCGCCCCACTATGACCGCCCTGTCGGTGGCCCACTTCCACGACATCTTCCAGGCCAGCGAGGCGGTCAAGGAAATCCTCAATCACGGGCCGTCGTCCATCGAAATAATGGACAAGAACGTCCTCGACCGCTCCCGGCAGTCGCTGGGGCTGGGCAACGCCATGTCCATCATCCAGGGCGACCCCGGCGCCATCTTGGCCATCGAGTTCTACGGCGAGTCCGAGGGCGAGCTGACCGCCAAGATGGAGGGCTTAAAACACGACCTGGAGCGGCGGCGCATGGGCTACGCCTGCGTCAACCTGCTGGATAGGGCGGCGCAGGCCAACGTCTGGAACGTGCGCAAGAACGGCCTGGGCCTGCTGATGAGTATGCACGGCGACGCCAAGCCCCTGCCCTTCGTGGAGGACACCGCCGTTGACCCGGAGACCATGGGCGAGTTCGTGCGCCGGTTCGACGAAATCGTTCGCAACCACGATACCGAGGCCGCCTACTACGGCCACGCCAGCGTTGGCTGTCTGCACATCCGCCCCGTGGTCAGCCTGAAGAACCAGGAAGGCGTCAACCGGATGTACTCCATCGCCGAGGAGATAGCCGACCTGACCCGCGAGTTCGGCGGCTCCCTCAGCGGCGAGCACGGTGACGGCATCGTGCGCGGCGTGTGGACGGAAAAGATGTTCGGCCCGGAAATCTACCGCCTGTTCCAGGAACTCAAGTCCACCTGGGACCCCGACGGCATAATGAACCCCGGCAAGATAATAGACTGCCCGCCCATGACCGAGAACCTGCGCTACGGGCCAAGTTACAGCGCGGACTCGCTGTCCACCAGCCTGGACTTCTCGGTTGATGCCAACTTCGCTGGCGCCGTCGAGATGTGCAACGGCATGGGAGCCTGCCGCAAGCTGGACGGCACCATGTGCCCGTCCTTCATGGCGACGCGGGACGAGGAACACTCCACCCGCGGCCGGGCCAACCTGCTGCGGGCCGCGATGTCGGGCAAGCTGCCCGAAGGAACTATGACCAGCCAACGCCTGTACGACGCCCTAGACCTGTGCCTCGAGTGCAAGGGCTGTCGCGCCGAGTGCGAGTCCGGCGTGGACATGGCGAAGCTGAAGTACGAGTTCCTCGACAACTACTACAAGGCCAACGGCCTGCCCCGGCGCAACAAGGTCTTCGGCGACATCGCCAAACTCAGCAAGTGGGGCAGCCGGTTTGCGCCCGTCTCCAACTGGATAGCCTCCAGTCCCATTGGCAAGCTGCTGTCCGGCTCGCTGCTGGGCATCCACCCCAACCGAAAGCCGCCGTCCTTCGCCCGCCAGACCTTCCCGCAGTGGTTCCGCTCCCGCCGGGAGCGGCGTCCAGCGACGGCGAGAACAGTAGTCCTGCTCAACGACACCTACATGAACTACAACTACCCCGAAATCGGCAAGGCGGCGGTGGCCCTGCTGGAGGCCGCCGGATACAAGGTGGAACTGGCCGACGCCCCCTGCTGCGGACGCCCGATGATCTCCAAGGGCATGATGGACGCGGCAAAGGCCAACGCCCGCCACAACGTAAGCCTGCTCCACGCCTACGCGGGCAACGGTGTCCCCATCATCGGCTGCGAACCAAGCTGCCTGCTCACCCTGCGCGACGAGTACCCGCAGCTAGTCCCCGGCGAGCAGACCCGCACCGTCGCCAGCCAGTCATTCCTGATAGACGAGTTCCTGGCGAAGCTGAATGCCGAAGGAAATCTGAACATAGAGTTCAAGGACACAGCCAAGCAGATCCTCTTCCACGCCCACTGCCACCAGCGCTCCCTGGCGGGGACGGCGTCATCGCTGAACGCCCTGCGCCTGGCCCCCGGCTACCGGGTGGAGCTGACCAACGCGGGCTGCTGCGGCATGGCCGGCTCCTTCGGCTACGAGAAGGAGCATTACCAGTTGTCCATGGACATCGGCGCCCTGTCGCTGTTCCCCCAAGTTAACGCCAAGGGGGATGACTGGGAGGTGGCAGTGATGGGCGTGTCGTGCCGCCAGCAGATAGAGCATGGAACCGGACGCCGGGCCCGCCACTTGGCAGAGGTGCTGGCTGACGCGCTGGGGTGATAGGGCAAATTGCCGTGCTTGGGATATAGGGAATTCCCAACGCCGGTAGATGGAAGAGCGTCAGAAAATGTTGAACAGCTCCTCAAGGAAATTTCCAGAGTCCTCTGTATTCCCCAACGCTCCAGAGTACATATCCTGAACCTGATCAACATACCAGAGATAGCCGGCAATCGCTGCTGCATCCCCTGCCAGATCTGCGGCCACAGCCCCTGCTGCAATTCCCATGCCAGCAGCAGTTAGTTGTTGTTGGGCATCTGCCTTATCCTCTGCAAGATCTCCGAAAGAGTATCCTTCTTCTGCTGATTCTCCATGCCTTGTAGCAAACTCGCCGCACGATGAAAAGGGAAGTACCGCGGGAAACTCCCAACGGCTCCCGGCCACATTCACCGGAGGCATACGGCGACAGCGCAAATGGTCGGACATGACGCTAAACTGGCAGCCCCCGCAAGAGCCTCCCATCCGTGACGCGATCTTTATCTCTGCCGTCACCCATTTTTTCAGCTCATCTGCGCGGTGATCCGGCGCAGGCGTGGCTGGCGCAGGCGCGACGGAGGCGGCGCGTTTCATCTGGCACTGCGGACAATAGCCAGTTACATTGTCCAAGTTGACAGAAAATTGTCGGCATCCGGCGCAATTTCCGCTAGGCATTTAGTGCCCCCCTGATATATGGCGATTTACCCTGACCGGTCCAGTGCCGCTCGTCTACGGCTGCCTCTGCCGCCAGCGCCTTATCAGATAGTAGGCTATCAGCAGCAACAGCAGCGCCAATATCGGCCACATCCACCAAGTAGACACCACCCAGACGATAAGGACGATGAGAACCAAAAGCAACCACAATCCGAAAAGATAGCCAAGACAGCCTTTGAGACACCTCATCTTGGACGCACTCCCTGGTCAAATCACGGTTTCAATGCCTATTGAACGGAGACTCACTATTAACGTAGTGAGTCTCCATACCTCAGGGTGAACGGATTACCGGACTGAGCAATCTTTGGCTACCAGGTCTATAAATCCGTCGTTTGTAATCGTAGCCAGCACGGTGATTTCGTTGCCTTCTTGCAACTGAGAAATCGTATTTGCCATAGATTCATCAACTTTGCAGACTATGTTTGCCCCCGTATATTCACCCGTAAATGGATTGACGGTTCCGGTTACCCCAGGGACTTTACTTTCCGCAGCGAGCTTGACGTCATAATTGCTGCCCGCTTTTTCGACAGAGGCAATTTCTCCGGAGATTAAGGCTCTCTTGTCTACGTAGTTCAGGTTCCAATCCGCCTCATTACCTTCTTTTGCGGAATAGAGGTCAGTGGCGGTGATTGAGAGCGGGATTGGGGTGGGAGTAGGAGTGTCTTCCGGCCTTCCGCAGGATACGGCCCCGACAGCTAAGACTAGGGCGGTGAGAGCAGTGAGGAAGACGAGAACCAAGCTGGTAGGTGGTGAAGCGAAGAACATGGACAGGTGCCCCCTCGTGGTGCAGGATGCTCTGGCAACTTGCCACAGCCACCGGAGATCCTCATGGTGAGCCATGCGAGGGGGCGCGAAAAAACGCGCCAGAAAGCGTTAATCCGCACCCATCCTTCCTATCAGGATATGCGTGCATGACTCGACCATTGGTGGCTGTGGCATCTGCCAGTGTACTCCTTTCTAACGAGAGAGACAAATGGCTAAAGCGCCGGCTGCGGGCGCTTTGCCATGGCATAAATGCCGACCTGCCGTCTTATGAAACCGCAAAATAAGAGCAGCCGTATTAACTATATGGATGATCGCTGGCAGCATACCGGAGGGCAGGTCATGGGCGATGAATATCCCAGGTGGGATATAACGAAAATTCTCAATACTGACGAAAGGGCCTGTCTCTACCTCAAGGCTGCCGCCCATTTCGATACCGGCAACGGCGACACGATTCGTCTTGCTTGGAGAGACATCCAGGAAGCGCACGACGCAGGCCGGTTATCCCTCAGCATGGAAATGAGCGGCGAAGAGCTGTCCAAAGTCCTGACAAATCACGGCATTGATGACTCCCTGATTGGGAAGATCACCGGCGCCCTGCTGTTGAACATGCAAGTGATGACGCTGCCAATGGCAGCCTAAGGGCCTCGGGAGTGCGCGCAAAGGGGCGACTTGCGGTCGCCCCCGCCTTTGTTGTCGCCCCAGGTGTAGATAAGGGAACTTGCCAGCTACACCGCCGTTATGGTGATGTGCGACATATAGGACTCAGCCCGCGCACCGTGCCAGTGGTTTTCGCCTTTGCGGATGTGCACCACGTCGCCGACGGTGATTTCCTGTTCTTCGCTCTCATTGGCGACGATGCCGACGCCGGATGTCACCACCAGTATCTGGTCGCTCTCGTGGGTGTGCCAGCCGGTGGTGGCGCCCCGCTCGAAATTGACCACGCTGCTGTTGAAGTTCTCGCTGCTACCCTCGGGAATCAGCGGCTGGCGCGTGCGCCGCACCTCGCCGCCGGTCCAGCCCGGCACCGGCGTCGCCGTGTCTATGGGAACCGTCTCCACCTCGGCAATCCTGATTACTCGCATTCCTTCCCTCCATTCGTTTGTGTTGCTCCGATGATACACCCTCAGCGGAGTAGGCCCAACTTCAATTATAGGGGCTATAATGCGGAAAGGCCGCTTCTACTGGCGAGGGCATTGACAGTTGGGCTTGACGCAGCGGCTGCCGAGATTCCGTGACGGAGATACGGTGATGATTGGCAATGGCCTGGCTTATGTTGGCGTAGTGGTCCGAGATGTTCCCGCCGTGGCGGAGATACTGGAGCGCGACTTCGAGCTGCCCCGCGCCGACTGCGAGGTTGGCGACAGCGGACAGCAGGCCCCGGTGTTCCCGGTGGGAGAGACCGCGCTGGCCCTGTTCGAGCTGGGCGACCCTTTCGTTGGCGGCGCGGAGAAGACCGGCCTGCATCATATGGCGGTGTCCGTCGGCGGGCTGGTCAGCGCCGGATTCGACGCCTACGCCGCCGGGTTGCACACGCTCACGACTGAGCCGCAGCCTGGCTTGGGCGGAACCCGCCGGTTCCTGCTGGACCCGGCCGGCACCTGCGGGGTCATCACCTATCTCTCCGACCCGCTGCAACTGCCCGTGGCCGCGAACCCGGATGGAGAGGTCGAGCGCATAGACCACCTGGGCGTCGCCAGCGCCGATAACGACGAGGTTGACGACGTGTTCGCCCGCAAGCTCGGCTGGCCGGTGGAAAGCAGGCAGACCGACGTGGAAATCTCCACCAAGACCGAGTCCTTCACCTCGGACAAGTACGGCGTGGTCTACCGGAATCACCAGCCGGAGTTCATCGGCGGATTGCGCTGCTCCTTCATCACCATCGGCGACCTGGAGCTGGAGTTCCTGCAAAATGTAGACCCGCGCTCCCTGGGGGTCATTGACTACGGGCAGGCGGGCAGCACACGCCAGGACCAGGGCGCCATCAGCCGTTACATCCAGAATCGCGGCGCCGGCCTGCACCACACGGGGTTCAAGGTCAAGGACATCAACCGCCTGCTGTCGCGCCTGGACGACTCGGGCCTTACCCTGATTGACAAGGTGGGCCGCCCCGGAGGCCGCCGCTCCCAGATAGGCTTCATCCACCCCGCAAGCCTGGGCGGCTGGCTGGTGCATTTGGTGGAGCGGGTGGAGTTGGGGTAGGCTTTGGCGCGGTTTGAATTTTCTGGGGTTGTGGGCTACCGTAATCATCGAGCGACCCGGAGGAACAAAATGGTCGGCATCAGAACTACGATTTCGGCGCGAGGACGACGCACCAACGTAACGATGGCTCGCATAGGCCGAGAGCTCAAATCCTACCGCAGCTCCGAATCAGCACTCTTGAAAGAGGTGAACCACCTTAAAGAGTTAGTGGCAAGTTTGACTACCCGCTTGACAGAACTGGAGCAGGAGGTAGGGACAGCAAAGGCTGCTCAGCCGGACGACATCATCGTGATACGGGAAATCAGCAAAGAACAAGCACGGAAGGAAATCATCAAATCCTTTGAAGCCGGTGAGCCTTTGGACCAGGCTGACCTTGCCGATACGTTGTCGTTGGAGATTTCCATGGTCATCGAAGTCTGCAACGAACTGATTGAAGAAGGAGTAGTTGTCTTTTATGACGATGACCGGAGTTAACGAAGGAGACAAGCTACGGGCCGAAAAGGTTGTAATTGAAGCCCTGAAGATTACCACCAAAGGCGTATTTCGCAGAACGGGGGGACACAACGCTCAACGCGCAGTGGCGGAACGAAATGTTGAGTGCGTAATCACCAAGAAGATGGTTCTTGCCAAAGGAAGGGAGTAATCCAAAGGCGAAAATAGCGTTCATTGGCAGGGGCAGGTTTAGAACCTGCCCCTATACCGTTGGAGATGTTTCCTGTGAATCGTCCCCTAGCCCGGTATCTCCTTCTCCATGCCCTCGCCCAACTCCACATCGAAGGCCGTAAGCACCTGGGCAACCAGCAGGTAGTGGCCGCAGAGGACGGTGAAGTGCAGGGTATCCTTCTCGCCGAAACGGTCGGTCATGGCCTTGAAGGTGGCATCGGAGACCTGGTGGTTGCGCAGCAGTTCGTGAACGTAGTTGACCAGCAGCGCCTCGTCGCCCTCCAGTCCGGCCGGGGCGGTGCCGTTGGCAATGGCCTGGATGGTGGATTCCGACACCCCGGCCTGCCGGGCCAGGCGGGCGTGGGCGGAGAACTCGTACTGCTGCTTCATCTCTCGCGCCGTGGCGATGATGAGCGTTTCCTTCAGAGACTCCGGCTGCTCGAACTCGAAGCGCACGAAGGCGCCGGTGTCGGCGACGCGGGCCGCCAGCTTGGGGCTGTTCAGCAGCACGCCGAAGGGCCCGCGCACGCTGCCGCGGGTGCCGACGATGGCGTCGTGGTACTGCTGGTCTTCCTCTGAGAGCTGATCGCGGGTGACCGAGGATATGCGTGGCATAGTCCTACCTCTCCGATGGGTTTGTTGTTTGCCGGGGGTGTCTGAACTGTGATTCGCGTGATTTACTTGATTACCATGATTCTCGAATCAAGAATCACGGCAATCATCAAAATCAAGTAAATCACAGTTCAGACAATAACCGCTAAGCGACGGGAACGGGAATGCCGGCGATGTTGGCCTGCACCGAGCCCAGGTGGTTGCGGCTGGTGAAGTACAGCGTCTTCCAGTCGTCTCCGCCAAAGCACAGGTTGGTGGTGGCCGACGCGCCGTGCACCACGCAGCCCAGCTTCTTGCCGGAGGAGTCCATCACCCACAGGCCGCCGGAGCCGCCGCAGTAGACGTTGCCCTCCACGTCCACCTTCATGCCGTCGGGAACGCCGGGCGCGTCGCCGGTCAGGTCGGCGAAAATCCGGTCGGTCTGGCGGGCCAGCGAGCCGTTGGGATTCAGATCGAAGGCGCGGATGTGTCCCCGCCGCGAGTCGTTGATGTACAGCACGCTCTCGTCGGGCGAGAAGGCCAGGCCGTTGGGAATTACGAAGTCGTCCACCAGCAGGGTGATGGTGCCCAGGTCGGGGGTGACGCGGTACACCCCGGAATACTGGTGGTCCCACTGCTCCGGGGGCGTGGGCAGCGTCCACGGGTCGGTGAAGTAGATGCAGCCGTCGGACTTCACCACCACGTCGTTGGGGCGGTTGAGGCGGCGGCCCTGGAAGCTGGATGCCACCACGGTGATGCTGCCGTCCGGTTCGGTGCGGGTTACGCGGCGGCTGTCATGCTCGCAGGCGATGAGACGGCCTTGAAGGTCGCGGGTCAGGCCATTGGCGCGATTGGTCGGCTCGTGGTCAACGCTGGCGCCCTCGCCCGGCACGAACTTGATGCGCCGGTTGTTATGGATGTCGCTGAACAGCAGATACCCGCCGTCGGACCACCACACCGGCCCCTCGGCCGGGCCGTTGTCGCCGCCGTAATCGTCGGGGGTGTGCCGCGCGATTTCGGCGTCGGCGGATATGAGGCGCGCAAATTCCGGGGCGTGTTGCTCGATGGGCATAATCCCCTCCCGGTTCCTGAATGGGGTTGGCAGGGGCATTATAGCGGAAAGGGGATTGTCTGAATCAGGATTTGCCGGATTTGCGGATTAGCAGGATGATTAACCCGATCCTGAAAATCCTGATCCAGACAAAGAAGCTCTCAGGACAGCAGTTCAGCGTCCTGGATATAATCTATCGCCCCACGTATGAGACGCTCGGTGTCTTCCACAGGCTCGCAGAGGCCCAGATAGAAGCAATCGCCATGCAGGAAGTCTCGCGCCGCGGCGTACCTGCTGATGAGAGGAAAAACTGCGGAGTTCTGGTTGCCCAGCCTGCGTAACTCACGGGTTGTGAGCGGCGACTTTTCCGGTTCGCTCCCGGTTCGGGCCAGAATCAGGGCGTCGGACGCCCGCTTGATGGCGCACCATGCCTTATCCGCGGAGTCACGGATGTCTCCGGCCTCCAGCCGTTCTATGGCGGACTCGTAGAGTCCATGGGCGTCGGCGAAAATCTCTCTCACCCGGTCGGTCGCTACCATTTTGGCCTCGGTTCTCCTGGACGTGGCTTTGCGTTATCGCTCGGACGATTTCTTGGGCGGTTCGATGACGGGTTCGTCAAGGGCGACACGAAGAGCTTTTGCGAGCTGCACAACCCGGTAGACGTCTTCGGGGTTGCTTGGGTCGGCGTTTTGCAGGGCACCTCTCAGTTCAGAATTGAGTTTAGTTATGGTCTTGTGTAACTCGCCCACCCTTTCGTTGAAGGCCTTCAGTTTCGTATTTTCTCGCTCAATCTTGGCTTCTTCGATTTTCATTTTGCGGATATTCGCATCGACCTTTTTCTCTACATCTCCGGCCTTGAGTTGTCCAAAGACCCCCAAGGCTATAACGGCAGGCGCAGCCACGATTCCCCCGAGAATTGCGGTGCCCCCGGCTATACCTAACCCCCCGGCGGCCAAAGAACCACCGCCAAACCAGGCGAGGGTGGCACTGGTAGCTGCTGCTCCACTCAGACCAGAGATGGCAGCCCCGGTGGAAGCCACACCAAAGGTCCCCACGAGGCCGTAAGCCCCCAAAGCAGTCAGTACGCCGACGCCGACCCCGCCTGCCATGCTGCCAGCTATTCCGCCCACTGTCTTGAGGATATTCTCGTAAACCCGATCTAACTCCTCCAAGTCATCCATAGAAATCTCGGCGTCGCTGATGATGTTAGGATTCACTAGCTTCGCCCTTTGTATGAAGCTGATGGCATCGCGGACGGTTGACATACCCTCAGCCCGCTTGCGGCCCAGTTCTTGCAGTTTCTGCTCAGTTGATTTCCGAGAAGATTCTTGTGATTTGACCTTCCGGTTATAGGCACTGTGAGCAGATTTTTCTTTTGCCTTGGCTTTGTCTATTCTACCTTTGGCGTTCAGAGCCATCCCCCCGCCAAGCAAAGCAGACGCGCCAATGAAAGCCAGCGGTATCAATGGCAATGGCATAACCTGGCCTCCTTAGTATCGTCGCAAAAAGCCTGCGATTATATTTCGATAACGTAGTTCGGGTTCTGGAGATTCTTCTTGAAGGTCTCGAAGTCATCCAGCGGGTTTTGCTGGATGATGCCCAGTATGCCACTCAACGCGGCGACAAGCTGCTCGTTGTCTCCGTTGGCAGTAGCGTGGCGCAGCGTGACGAAAAGCTCATCCAGTGCGGTGCGGCGTTCCGCGAAACGGTGTTCGAAATAGGCCAGGATGGCGTCGCGCTCTGCGTTGATGCGGGTCACCAGCACATCGCGGTTAGCAGCGATGGCCTGCCGCTTGGTTTCTTCCTCTTCCAGCGTACGGAAATATGCGGCGACGCCTTCGATTGTGGACGGGATGGCTTGAGCTGCTATAAATCGGGCTGCGAAACCGGCCATAATCTTTGGAGCCTCCAAGTGGCTTTGGCGTAGCATAACTGCCTTTTCCTAGTCCAAACAACCCTCGCTTGACGCCATAGGGCGGGTAAACTATTCTGCCAGACATAACGGCCCGCAGTTCCGCACCAGATTCCGCATCCAAAATCCTACCTTCAAGGAGGCCCGACATGGCCCTCAGCCTGAATCACGTTCACCTCAAGTCGCCTGACCCCTTCGCCACGGCGCAGTTTTACATAGATACCCTGGGCGCCACCAAGATTGCCGATGTCGGCGAGAACGGCGTCCGCCTCGACCTGCATGGCCTGACCCTGAATGTCACCAAGCACATTGAGTCCCAGACCCGCGAGCAGAAGTACGGCATGGAGCATATCGCCATCGACGCCGACGACATCCAGGGCATGATCGATATGCTCAAGGCCAACGGCGCAAAGATACTGGAAGAAGCCAGTGTATCCGGCGACCGCCGCGTCGTATTCTTCGAGGGCCCCGACGGCGTGCAGTTGGAGTTCATCGAGAAGAAGTAGCCCATCTTATATTTCCTCTCCACTCACAATAGTTCCCTCCCCCTGAGGGGGAGGGTTAGGGTGGGGGTGAACCGCCAGGGTCATTACTACGCAAGGAGAGACCGAAAATGATTTACGAGTCCCGAATCTACAAGGCCGTCCCCGGCCGGCTGCCCGACATCAACGCCCGCTTCGCCAACCACACCATGGGCTTCTTCAAGCAGTACGAAATCGGTATGATGGGCTTCTGGACCGACGAAATCGGCGCCAGCAACCAGCTCACCTACATCCTGAACTTCGACAGCCTGGCCGACCGCGCCGATAAGTGGGCTGCCTTCCAGGCCGACAAGGCCTGGGCCGAGGTTCGCGCCGAGACCGAGGCCAACGGTCCCATCGTCGCCCAGGTGCTCAACTCGCTGATGAGCCTCACGCCCTACTCGCCGGAACCCAAGTTCAAGACCGCCGTGCAGGAGCTGCGCATCTACGACGCCATGCCCGGCAAGCTGCCCGACCTGCACAACCGCTTCAAGAACCACACCATGGGCCTCTTTGAGAAGCACGGCATCGAGAACGTGGCCTACTGGACCGAGGACGTCGGCACCAGCAACCGCCTGGTCTATATGCTGGGCTACCCCGACCTGGGCGCCCGCGAGAAGAGCTGGACTGCCTTCCAGAATGACCCCGACTGGCAGACGGCCCGCGCCGCCTCCGAGGAGAACGGCTCCTTGGTGCGCGTCTCCACCCACTCCATCCTGCGCCCCACACCCTACTCCCCACGCTAACGGGTAGCGGTACAGCTGTTATGGAGAGAATCCCGCCTCCTCCGATTTCTGGAGGAGGCGGATTGCCCATTTGGTAGGCTACAATGAGGGCGGAAGAGCCGGGCAGTGGTCAGAATTATGCGCCGTCTCGGGAAGATCGAGATTCCATCTGGAGCGTTACGCGGGCTCGAAGGGCGTTATACTTCGGCCTGTTTACTATTTACGCCCTCGCAAGTATTGGCTTCCTGCTGTGGTACGAGATATTCGAGCGCAAAGCGGACACCTGGCCAGAAACCATCTTCTCCATAACGCAGGGCATCGGCGTCACCATCGTCGGTGCTGCCGGATTAGCCCTGTTGACGATAGAGGGACCGAAAACAGTTATGGTAGTAGCAGATTACATCACCGAAAGATGGCTCAATCCCTTGAAAGAACGCCGTCGTCGTGAAGCGGAACAGCGTCAACAACAGGCCCGCGAGGAGGGACTTGCCGAGGGACTTGCCGAGGGACTTGCCGAAGGTCGTGCCGAAGGTGAGGCGCAGACTCAGGCTGCTTGGGAGGCTTGGAACGAGCGTCGCATGGCCGCCGAGGCCAGGGGCGAACCCTTCGATGAGCCGCCACCAGGTACATCATCAACCGAGGACGAGTGATTGGCCGCTATGGACCTACAGAAGCTGCGCGACGAGATTCCCGTCCTGCAAAACCTGACCTACATGAACACTGGCTGGTCAGGCCCGCCGCCGCGCCGGGCCGCAGAGGCGATGCAGGCACGGGTAATATTAGAGGCGGAGCAGGGGCCGACTACCCCCGGCGTCTACGAGAGTGGGCGCGAGATACAGGAGGAGGCCCGCCGCGCCGCCGCCCGCCTGTTGGGCGCCGATGTTGACGAAACGCTGGTCACCCGCAACACCACCGAGGGCCTGAACATCGTTCTCAGCGGCCTCGACTGGAAGGAAGGCGACGAAATCGTCACCTGCAACCTGGAGCATAGCTCGGTGCTGTCGCCAAGCTGGCACATAGCCCACCGCTACGGCGCAAAGGTACGAGTGCTGGACATAGACCCCCACGACTCTTACGACGCCATCGTCGGCAAGTTTGAGGTGGCGATGAGCGAGCGGACACGGCTCATCTTCGTCAGCCACATAGAGTACTCCACCGGCCTGCGGATGCCTGCCCCGGAGCTGTGCCGAGTGGCCCATGATCATGGCGCGCAGATCATGCTGGACGGGGCCCAGACCGGCGGCCATATCGCGCTGGACGTTCATCGCGACGGCTTCGATTACTACTCCATCCCCGGCCAGAAGTGGGCGCTGGGCTACGAGGGTGTCGGCGCTCTCTACATTCGCCGCGAGCTCATCGAGCAGGTGCATCCGGCGCATACCGGGGGCCGCGGCGTGACGCAGGTTGGGGAGCCGGGCGAGCCGGACAGTTATCGCATTAACTCGTCAATCATGGAAAAGTTCCTGGGCGGCTCCGGTAGTGTGCCGTTGCAAGCCGCCTTCGTTGAGGCGGCTAAATTCATCGAGAGCGTCAGCGTCCCCGAAATCGAGGCTCGCAACGTGTCGCTGGCGGCCCGCTTCAAGGCCCAGCTTGCTGAGATTTCCGCCGTCAGCGTCTTGTCACCAATAGACGATGCCGCCTCCGCCGGGCTGGTGTCCTTCGCCGTCTCCGGGCAGTCCGCCGACTCCGTGGTAGCTCGGCTATGGCAGGACCACCGCATCGTGGTGCGGCAAGTACACTATCCTGAGTCCATCCGCGCCTCCCTGCACTTCTTCAACACTGAAGAAGAGGTGGATACCCTGGCCCGGGCGGTGGCGGAACTGGCGTAGCCGTCTGAAGTCACCGTACAGGGGATCACTCTCCCTGAGCCGGGGCCAGCTTGGGTTCCTGGTAGCGCGACCCGGCTATCGTATCGCCGGTTCTGGCATTGCTGACATCCATGGCATAGCGGTAGGGATTGTCGGCGTTGGCGGCTGAGATTCCAGCAGGTCGTGAGATACCCTTCACTTCCACGATCCAGACCGGCGTATCTGGAGGATAGATATCGGGATTGCTCCGCGCTTCTCCATACATAAGGTCTTGCTCATAGGACCGAAACGTTGTCAGGCAGCTCCCAGCAACCCCCTCGACCTTCACTCCGGTGACTTCCGGAGCAGACAGGGCGAGAGAATTCGTAGCCCGCTCCTCCGCTTCGCTCCGGCCAATCAATCCGGTACGGTCAGCGACAGCCTCCAGTCCTGCGCAGGCGGGATGAAGGGCGTCCTCCGACGCCCCTGCACAGGCGGCTGCTATTGCCAAGGCAAAGACGACAACCGGAAAGACGACGCGACGGGAAAGGAAATTGCCAATGTAGCCAATTGACAGCATAAGACTTTGTTGCCTACCCCAGCGTCCCCGGCGGGTACTTTTCCAGCCACCAGCGGGCGATTTCGTCGCGGCGTGCGAACCAGACGCCGGGCATCTGCCGCGCGTACTGCAGGAAGCGCTCGACGGCGCGGGAGCGGGCCGGGCGGCCGGCGATGCGGCAGTGCAGGCCGACGGACATCATCTTGGGGTGGGTGCGCCCCTCCTCGTACAGCACGTCGAAGGTGTCCTTCAGGTACTCGTAGAAGGCGCCGACGCTGGACAGCCCGCCGCGCCAGAAGCGGGCGTCGTTGGTCTCCATGCTGTACGGCACCACCAGCCAGGGCATATCGTTGCCGTCTGCTCCCTTGACCGTAGTGTAGTAGGGCAGATCGTCGTTCATTCCGATGCTGTCATAGATGAAGCCGCCGTGGTCGACCACCAGTTGGCGGGTGTTCAAGCTGGGGCCGTAGCGGGTGAACCAGCCGACGGTGCGCTCGCCGGTGGCGCGCTCCAGCGACTCGACGGTACGGGCGATGGACTCCCGTTCCTCGTCCCGCTCCATCAGGTGATACTCCTCCCAGCGGTAGCCGTGTCCGCAGACCTCGTGACCCTCGGCTGGTATCTGCCGCGCCACCTCCGGGTTGCGCTCCAGGGCCAGGCCGCAGCAGTAGAAGGTGGATTTCACGTCGTAGCGGCGGAACATATCCATCAGCCGCCAGACGCCGACTCGGCTGCCGTACTCAAAGAAGGACTCGTTGTTCAGGTCGCGGTCGCCCGCTGGTACCGGCGAGGGCACCTCGTTGTTGGTCTCGTGGTGCGGGTCTCCGTCCAAGGTGTTGCGCTCCGCGCCCTCCTCGTAGTTCACCACCAGCGACACCGCAATCCGCGCCCCGCCGGGCCACTCAATTTGCGGCGTGTTCCTGCCGTATCCGATTAAGTCCCGTTGCATTCTCACTCTCCATGGTTGGATTTAGCGCAAATATCACAGCGGCTGCAAAGTTTCCCATATAATACCGGAAATCTTGGTGGTCTCTGTGGTGACGAAAATGAGTCTTGCCACTGAACTCGTCTACGAACTCAAGGGCATTTCAGACCCGGTGATTTCGCCCGATGGTCAGCGGCTGGTGTATGCCCTGACATGGGTGGAGGGCACTGGCGGCACGGCGGAGAACCGTTCCCGCCTCATGCTGGCCGGGCCCGATGGCGCACGGCGGGAGTTCACGCAGGGTAACGCCGACGGCAGCCCGCGCTTCTCACCCGGCGGCGCGAAGCTGGCCTTCCTGAGGGCCTTGAAGAGCGGCGAGCCGCGGCAGGTATGGGTGATGAACGCCGACGGCGGCGAGGCAAGGCAGCTTACCAACGCGGCCAAGGGAGTGCAGGATTTCGCCTGGGCTCCCGACGGCTCGCGCATCGTGTACTGCGCCGACACCGAGCCGGCGGCGGGTGCGGCGGCGGGGAGCCAGACGGAAGGCCCCCGCGTGGTCGAGGTCAATCGCATCCGTTACCGCCACGACCTTCAGGGCTGGCGCGGCGACGCTCACTATCACCTGTTCACGGTGGACCTGGAAACAGGGGATGGGTTGCAGATTACCCGGGGCGATTGGGACGACTACGGACCGGTGTGGTCGCCCGACGGAAGTAAAGTCGCCTTCATTTCCGGGCGGCGTGACGACCGCGATATACGCGCCCTGACCGAAGCATACGTTGTGGATGCCGAGGGCCTACAGGCGGGATATGCCGAATGCTGGTCGGAAGGACTGGCCAGCGTCGGCGCGGTGGCCTGGTCGCCCGACTCGCAGCGGCTGGTAGCGGTCGCCTCGGAAGACCCGGCGGGGATGGTGTTGTGGCAGGGCTGGCTCTATATTCTGGAGCCGGGCCAGGAACACCGGCGCATCACGGACGACAGCCAGCGTCCCGTCTTGGGCGGAGGCCCCGGCACTGCCCGCCAGCCGGAGATTCGCTGGACGGACGACGGGCGAATCATCTTCCTGGGCGAGCGGCACGGCGTGAGTCATATATACCAAGCGGCAGTAGAGGGCGAAGGCGAGCGCCAGTTTTGGGGTTGGGGAGACGGATGTTTGGCCTCGGGACTGTCGCTGGACGGAGGTGCCCTGAGGGCGGCGGTGGCCGTATCCACGCCGGTGTGCCCGTCTCAACTGCGGCTGATAGACTTGGCCGGCCCCGATACCCTGCCCGAATCGCGGCTGGTAAACCTAAACGATGCTCCCCCTTCCGGCTTTGATCCCAATGTCGCCTTTTACAGGCACCACTCGGCCCTGCGGCTGGAGAAGTTCAGCATTGAGCGGGCCGGGTACGGCATCGAGGGGCGGTTGTGGTTCCCGCCGGACTTCGATGCCAGCGGACGCTATCCTCTCGTGCTAGACATTCATGGCGGGCCCAACGGGGCCTTCTACGACTCCTTCGTTCCGTGGCAGCAGGCGTTGGCCGGCTCGGGCTACTTGGTGCTGGCGGTGAACCCGCGTGGGTCGTCCACCTACGGCGACGGGTTCATGCGGGCAGTGCTGGACGACTGGGGCGGCGAGGATTACCTCGACCTGATGGCTGCCCTGGACCACGTCTGCCAGCGCGACTACGTGGACTCCGGTCGGCTGGGCATCCACGGGTACAGCTATGGCGGCTACATGACCGGCTGGGCCATAGGCCACACCGGACGGTTCGGCGCGGCGGTCATCGGCGCGCCCTGCACCAACCTGTACACCATGTACGGCACCTCGGACATCGGCGTCAGCTTCGGGGAGCCGCAGTGGGGCGGCTCGGTGATGGACACGCCGGAAAAGCTACTGGCCCGCTCGCCCATCACCTATGCCAAGAATGTGAACACCCCGTCCCTGCTGCTCCACGGAGAGGCCGATGCTCGCTGCCCGGTGGCCCAGAGCGAAGAATACTTCGTGGCCCTCAAGCGCTTGGGCAAGACCGTAGAGTTCGTCCGCTTCCCCAACAGCAACCACGCCTTCCCGCGCACCGGCCACCCCAAGATGCGCGAAGAGTACCTGGCGCGGATGCTGGAGTGGTTCGATGAGTGGCTGTCTTGAGCAAGACTCCCAAAGGCGACGAAAAGCGTAGATAATTACAAAATTCACAAGCTGTTGTTGCCAGAGAATCGAATTTCGACGGAATTTTGGTTGACTACTCAGGAATAGTCATATAGGATTCCTGAAATTCAACCGGCTGCCCTTGTACCCTGGCGGTCAGAAAGCGGAGGTGCCCCAGCAATGTTCGGCAGTCTCAAGTTCCGTGTCATTCTAGTCATCGGAGTCATCCTCGCCCTGACAGCTCTGGCGGCCTGCGGCGGCGATGACGCGGATACCGAGGAGTCAGCCGCCCCGACAGCGGCCCCTGCTCCCCAGGCCACCACCGCTCCGGCCACCGCCGCACCGCAACAGGCGCAACAACAGCAGGCGCAGCCCACGGCCGCGCCCCAGGCCACCACTGCCCCGGCGCCCCAGGCCACCACCGCCCCCTCCTCCGTGCAGCCCACCGCAGCCCCGGCCCCCACCGCAGGCGCAGGCATAACCGCCACCAGAGCCCCTGACCCGGAAACGGGTGAAGTCACCACCGAGTACACCGCCGCCGCCCAGCTATTGATGGAAGGCGGGCCGAAGGCTCTGGCCGAAGCCAACGGCGAGAGTCCCCGCTATGGCGGCAAGTTCCTCGCCAACAACTGGGAGCCGATACCCTTCTACGATATGCACCAGACCTCCTTCGGAGGCGTGTATGTCATCACCGCTCCAGCCTACAACGGCCTGCTGGCCACCAGCCCCTACGACGAGCTCGCTGCGGAAATCATCCCCGACCTCGCTCGTTCCTGGGACATAAGCGACGGCGGGGCAACGGTCAATTTCAACCTGGCTGAGGGCGTTACCTGGCATGACGGCCAGCCCTTCTCGGCCGACGATGTGAAATGGACCATCGAGCGCATCAAGAACCCTCCGGAAGGGATGGTCAGCCCCCGGCAGGGCGTGTTCCGGGGTACGGTGGAGAGCGTTGAGGTAATTGACCCTAACACCGTGCAGCTCAAGAGCGACGGCTTCTCGCCGCTCCTGGTTCCCCTGTTCTCCAACGGGTGGAACGGCATCATACCCAAGCACATCTCGGAAGTGGACCCGGTCAACGCCATGATGACCCAGGTGGTAGGCACCGGCGCGTTCCGCCTGATGGAGCCGCCCACGACCACCCTATGGCGTTTCGAGCGGAACCCGGACTACTTCGACGAAAACCTGCCGTATCTGGACGAAATCGAATACCACATCATCCAAGACCCGCAGGCGCAGGCCGCCGCTCTGCTGACCAAGAAGGTCTACTTCAACGACTCCATCGGCGGCATCAACTTCAGCCCGGAGCTGGCGGAGTCGGTGGCTGGTCAGGAAGAAGGTCTGGAGTTCCATCCGGTGCCCACCATTACGGTGTCTCACTTCGTGATGAACGGCACCAAAGCGCCCTTTGACGACCTGCGGGTGAGACAGGCGATTAGCGAGGCCATCCAGCGCGAGGCCATCGCCGATCTGGGGCCGCAGGCCGGCACCGTCGGCACCGGCAACTTCCCGCTGGGCCCGTGGGCCCTTCCCCAGGAAATGCAGGAGTCCCTGATTGGCTACGGCCCGGACATGGATGTTCGCATCGACAACGCCAAGTCGCTGCTGGAATCCTACGAGAGCGAGAACGGTGAAATCGACTGGGGCAGCATCACCATCCAGTGCTCCAGCAACATCACCTGGGCCTGCCCCAACGCCGAGGTGGTGCAGCAGTTGCTCAAGAGGATTGACGTGGAGGTTGACCTGCAACCGCTGGACGTCACAGCGCACCGGGGCAACGAGGTCTCGGGCGACTACCATATGTCACTATTGGGAGCCGGTCTGGACTTCGACGACCCGATAGACACCTTCGGCCAGCTTTACATCACCGAGGGCGGGCGCTGGTATCAGCGGCGCTCCATCCCGGAGCTGGACGATCTGTACAACCGGCAGAAGGCCGAGCGAGACTTCGAGAAGCGCCGCGAGCTGGTCTGGGAGATGGACAAGATAGCCACCAACGACGCGGCCTACCTGATTCTTCATTGGTGGCAGTTCAACCGGGTGCAGTGGGACTTCGTGAAGGGCCTGACCTCCACGGCCAGCGCCCGCACCACCAACGCCAGGATGATTTACACTTGGCTTGACCTTCCGGAGGCCAACCGCACCAGCAGATAGCAACCGGAGGCAGCCCTCCCGCCGCCAGATTCCCGCGGCTGTCGGGAATGACGGAGAAGACAGGCGGGAGGACTGCCATATATCGAGACGTGGCAGGCAACTCCATCCCAGAGCTAAGTCGGAGGAGAGCTGGCAATGTTTCGCAGACTAAGGTTTCACCTGATTCTGACGGTCGTAATCTCGGTATCCCTGGCCTTGCTGGTTTCCTGCGGCGGCGCAGAGCAACCAACCGAGGCCCCCATCAGCGCGCCCGCGCCCCAGGCGACACAGGCGCCAGCCTCGGGCGGCCAGGCGCAGCCCCAGCCCACGGAGGCCCCCGCTGCGGCCCCGACGGCAGAGCCCACCAGGGCCGTCGCCCGGCCGACAACGCCGCCCCGCGCCGCCGGACAGGTTGGCCCCACCGCCACGCCGCTGGCAGTAGCCGAACCAACTGGCGAGACCGTGTATTCCGACGCCGCCAAGCTGCTGATGACCGGCGGCGCCAAGGCGCTGGCGGAGGCCAATGGCGAGTCGCCCCGGTACGGCGGCATCCTGCTGGCCAACAACTGGGAGCCGATCCCCTTCTATGATATGCACCAGACGTCCTTCGGCGGCGTCTACGTCATCACGGCCCCGGCCTACAACGGGCTGCTGGCTTCCAGTCCCTACGACCCGCTGGCACTGGAAATCATCCCCGACCTAGCGCGGACATGGGAACTCAGCGATGGCGGATCAACGGTCACCTTCCACTTGGCCGAGGGAGTTACCTGGCACGATGGTGAGCCCTTCTCCTCCGAGGACGTGAAGTGGACCATTGAGCGCATCAAGGACCCGCCCGAAGGCATGGTCAGCCCGCGCCGGGGAGTCTTCAACGGCACTCTCTCGACAGTCGAGACGCCCGACCCGAACACGGTGGTTATCAAGGCGGACGGGGGATCGCCGCTGTTGGTGCCGCTTTTCTCCAATGGCTGGAACGCCATCATCCCCAAGCACATATCCGAGGTGGACCCAGTTAACGCCCTGATGACCCAGGTAGTGGGAACCGGCGCGTTCCGGCTGGTCGAGCCGCCCACCACGACCCTGTGGCGATATGAGCGGAACCCGGACTACTGGGAGGAAGACCTGCCCTACGTCGACGAGATTGAGTACCAGATAATCCAGGACGCTCAATCCCAGGCGGCGGCGCTGCTGACCAAGAAGATTTACTTCAACGACGCCATTTTCGGGGTCAACTTCAGCCCAGAGCTGGCGCAGTCGGTGGCGGACCGGGAGCCTGGCCTGATCTATAGCCCGATAGCAACCATCGCCGTGTCCCACTTCGTGGTGAACACCGAGAGGGCGCCCTTCGACGACATCCGGGTCAGGCAGGCCCTCAGCGAGGCCATACGCCGCGAGTCCTTCGACGAACTCAGTCCCCAGGGCGGCACTCCCGGCACCGGGAACTTCCCCCTCGGCCCGTGGGCGCTTCCCAAGGAGATCCAGGAAACCTTGCCCGGCTATGGGCCGGATATGGATGTTCGCATAGAGAACGCCATGGCCCTGCTGGCCGAGTACGAGAGCGAGCATGGCGAAATTGACTGGGACTCGATGACCATCCAGTGCTCCAGCAACCTGACCTGGTCCTGCCCCAACGGCGAGGTGGCGCAACAGCACCTGCGGAAGATCGGGGTCACGTCTGAACTGGAGCCCCTGGATGTCACGGCCCACCGGGGCAACGAGGTGTCGGGCGACTACTTCATGTCCACGCTGGCTGCCGGCATGGACTTCGACGACCCGAATGACACCTTTGGCCAGTGGTACATCACCAACGGCGGACGCTGGTACCAGCGGCACTCGGTTCCCGAGATTGACGAGCTGTTCAACCAGCAGAAGGGAGAGCCGGACTTCGAGAAGCGTCGTGAGTTGGTCTGGGAAATGGACCAGATAGCGATGAAGCAGGCCTCATACTTCCCTCTGCAATGGCTACAGGCCAACTTCGTCAAGTGGGACTTCGTGAAGGGGATGACGGCTACAGCCAACCCCCGCACGACCAACGCCAGACTGAAGTACCTCTGGCTCGACCTGCCGGAGGCCAACCGGACCAGCAGGTAGCACTTTGATAGTTCCCTCTCCCCTGGGAGAGAGTCTTATAATCCTCCCTCTCCCTCCAGGGAGAGGGTTGGGGTGAGGGTGAAATCGCAGGCATCAGTTAATTGTCCTACCGGGGGGCGCCCCCACCCTAACCCTCCCCCGGAGGGAGAGGGAACACAAGCAACAGACGGCGGATTATGAAACAGTACATCGCCCGGCGGCTCTTTATGGCGGTCCCCACGCTGATTGGGGTCTCGCTGATTATCTTTGTCATCATGGCGATTATGCCGGGCGACGTGGCCCTGGCCCGGCTGGGCGAGGCGGCCAACCCCGAGACCCTGCAAATAGTGCGCGACCAGCTCGGTCTCAATGACCCGTGGTACGAGCGCTACGGGCGCTGGGTCAGGGACATGATCACCCTGGGAGACTTGGGCGAGTCGGTGTTCCGGCAGGGCATCTTTGTCAACGACCTCATCGCCGAGCATTTCCCGGTGACCCTGAACCTGTCCATCTACACAATGATCGTGGCGATCATCCTGGGAGTGCCTCTGGGCACGCTCAGCGCCGTCAAGCACAACACCTGGATTGACTACTTCCTGCGGGTGTTCAGCATCGTCGGCCTGTCGGTGCCGGTGTTCTGGCTGGGCATTATGATCATCCTCGCCCAGGTGACCTGGTTCAACTGGTCGCCCGAGGTGCAGTGGGTCAGCCCCTTCGATGACTTCTGGGGCAACATGAAGCGAATGTTCTGGCCTTCTGTAACTCTGGGGTACTTCCAGGTAGCCTTTATCGCAAGAATGACTCGCTCTTCGCTCCTGGAAATCCTTTACGAGGACTATATGCGGACTGCCCGGGCCAAGGGGCTGCACGAGCGGACGGTCACCATCCGGCACGGCCTGCGCAACGCGGTAATCCCAGTGGTCACCGTGGGCGGGTTGCAGTTCATAGCGCTCCTGGGTGGCGTGGTGGTCACCGAGCGGGTGTTCAACCTGGCCGGCTGGGGAACGCTGCTGGTGCAGGGAGTGTTCAACCGCGACTATGCCCTGGTGCAGACCCTGGTCTTCATATTCGCCGCCATCGTCATTGTGGCGAACCTCATCACGGATATGTTGTACGCCTGGCTGGACCCAAGAATTCGTTACCAGTAATGAAAGAGGGCACCATTGGCTGCTGAAACCACCGCATCAGAATCAGTGTTAACCGGTCTGAACCGGGGCGTTCTGACCAGAGGATGGCGCGCTGTTTACCGGTTCTGCCGACGGTCGCCCCTGGGCGGCGTGGCAGTGGTCATCATCCTGGCCCTGTCCGTCATTGCCATCGTTGGGCCTTATGCCGCGCCCTACGACCCCGAGGAGATTGGCGCAGGCCCCAAGTACCAGGCCCCCTTTGTGGGAGACAACCACTTGGGCACCGACCGGCTGGGGCGGGACGTGCTGAGCCGGGTGCTGCACGGGGCCTGGATTTCGCTGATGGTGGGGGTGGTGGCCTCCACCGCCGGAACGCTTATCGGCGCGTTGCTGGGTCTGGCCAGTGGGTACTTCGGAGGCAAGACCGACGCCATCATCCAACGCATCGTTGATATATTGATGGCCTTTCCGGTGCTGATTATGGCGATGGCTTTGCTGGCCGCTCTCGACCGGTCGCTGAACACGCTGCTGATAGCCATTGCCGTGCCGTTCATTCCCTACGGGGCGCGGGTGGTGCGGGCGACGACGCTGGTAATCAAGGAGAGCCAGTACGTCGAGGCGGCCCGGGCCATCGGGGCCAGCGACTGGCGGGTCATCCTGCAACACATCGCCCCCGGCTGTCTGGCGCCCTACATGGTGGTGCTGACGGGACTGGTGGGCGTGGCCATCATCACCGAGAGCGCGCTGGGCTTCCTGGGCCTGGGCATCCCGCCGCCCACGCCGACCTGGGGCGAGATGCTGTCCAAGGCGGTGGAGGACCTGTTCTTCGCGCCGGTGGTGGCGATTGTGCCCGGCGTCTTCATAACGCTGGCGGTGTTCTCCTTCAGCGTGCTGGGCGACTCGCTGCGCGACGTGCTGGACCCGCGGCTGCGGGGGCGGACTTAGGGAGGCGGTTGCCGCCACCTCAATCCACGTATTTCGCACTCTTGGGCCGAGCCTTTCCGCCGTGGGTGGAGGGCTCGGCGTGCCATTTCCGGGCGAGGTGGCGGACGGCGCCAGCTTGCTCGGGGAAGTGTGTCTGTTCTGGCGTTCCCAATGGCTAGGGATTAATAGTCTACCCGTGCGGATACGCAGTACTCGAACAGTTCCTTCTTGCTGTTTCTCTTTCTGAGTGGTCTTGAATTGACTTTGACAAATCCCCGGGAACGCAGCGACTCCATATAAAGCTCTGGGGTCGGCACGTGGACTCCGTAGAATGTGCTGTTGCCAATAACATAATGGATTTCTGAGTTATAGCTCAAGGCATTTTTTATTGATGCGATATGCCGGTCTATATCATGGAAGTATTTGTTCACGTAAATTGACAGCAATTCGCAGTTTGGCCCGCCGGATTCGCGTATGTTGCGCACTGTGGAGGCGAGAGTTGGCATTGGGCAGTCGTGGCTTGGAGACCACTTGGCAAGCCGGCTAGTCGCTATCCCCCAAGTGCCGCCGATGGCTTGCCAATCTAGTACTCAAACAACTCAGGATTGGCAGGGGTAGAGGCGATGGAGTTTGCGTCTGGCGTCTTGGGCTGTGAAGCGCCAGTTAATGGTGGCTCCTATCGCGTTCCGCTCCGACACGCAGGCGTTGGTGCCTCTTTCCAGGCTGTCCTCATCTCCGTGGCGTCCGTGCAGACAAGCCCGGGCCAGCACGCTGAACTCTATCTCCGCCATATTGAGCCAGCTTCCGTGTTTGGGCGTGTAGTGGAACTCCAGCCGTTTGGCGATGCGCCGGGCCTCCGGAGCCGGAAAGGTCTCGTACAGCGACGCCACCCGGTGGGTGTTAAGGTTGTCCAAAACCAGACGGATCACCGGGACTTCGGGGTAGGCCTCGTCCACCAGCCAGCGCATCTGGTGAGCGAAGTCCTGCATGGTGCGCCGCTGCGTGATAGCCACGTGGCGCCAGCCGGCCTTGGGCTCGCAGCTCAGGAACAGATTGCGGGTTCCGGCCCGCGCGTATTCGTAGTCCTCTCGCCTTGGTCTCCCAAGCTTTGCCGGCAGAGGCTCCCTGACATCGGCCAGCAACTGGGTTGAGGTCTCGTCAAAGCAGACCACCGGCCTCTGCGGATCGTAGGGCTCGGCGTAGAGATCCAGCACGTCCTCCATGGCCGCCACGAACTCCCCGCCTACCTTGGGGATGCACCATTGTTTCTTGAGCCACGGCTTGAGGGTGTTTTTTTCAAGTGCAGCCGCACCGTCTCGGGAGACAAAGACTCCACCAGTCCCAACTCCACCGCCTTTCCCGCCAAGGCCCGCATGGTCCAGTGGTCATGACCATCGGGCGCCGGGCTACAGGCCAAGGCTATCAGGTGAGCCTCGACCCGATCGTCCACCTTCCGGTATGGATTGGGCGAGTTGTGGTGCCGCAGCACCTCCTCCAGTCCTTCCTCGGCATACCGCCGCTTGATGCGGAACACGGTCCGCTCCGACACATCCAGTGCGCTGGCCACTTGGGGAGCGGTCCAGCCCTCATCTATCTTGAGCAGAATACGGGCCCGGGTAATCGCCTGGGCGGAACTCCTTCCAGCCCGGACCATCCTCCTGAGACGTCCCTTCTCCTGTGTCGCCAGCCGGACTCCGTACTTCTCCTGCACCATGACCACCTCACATCCTACAACCCTTTGTCTATCCCCAAGGTAGCATCCTGTCCGGACTCATGCACTAACTGACAATCCTAGATTGGCTGAATACTAGCTCCCCCGCTTCCTTTGGCTCGGTCAAGAACCCCAACCAGAACATGTATGGCCGCAACTCCCGAATGTAGCTGATTCGGTTCGGATACGGAGGGGATGTGACAATGGCGTCAAAGGAAAACCCCGGAGGAAGTGGCTCGGAACTGTCGCGCAGATAAACCTTGCTATCCGAATTCAATGGCGCCAGGGCGTCGTCGATAAATGATTCGGCAAAAGAAGCAAAGGAGAAAAGAATCTGATACAGCGAATGCGCATTCACGGATTGGTGGAATGAAATGGAGATGTGATTGAACGCGGCAGCTGAATGCTCGATAGCTACTCTGGCAAAAGCGACCCAAAGCGGTGCGTAGTAAGATGATTCTCTCGGCTCTTGAATCAACGCCGACAGCGACGCCCTCAGTCTAGCGAGATTCTCAAGAGTATAGCTATCCCACCACCTTTCGACATTGCTAATTTGCGGATACTGGAATTCGTCCTCAGGGACTCTCTGCGCATAGGCCGTTATTTCACGGACTGCCTTGCGCAATGCAGCAGCCTGCTCGCAAGTTATTGTTTGCAGCTTGACGTTGCCAAGCCAAACCAGAAATGGGTTGATGTCAAACAAACTGCTGGGATGTCCATATTCGCCAGCTACTATGCCAGTGGTAGCGGTGCCGGAAAAGGGGTCAAGAATATGACTTCCTTCGGGAAGTTGCGTGACAATTTCCCGGACCAGCTTCACCGAATACGCTGGAGTAAGGCGAAGCCAGCCATGCCGGCCCAGACGCCGATTGTACTTGAAGGTGTAATCAGCTCGCCGCGTAATCATTCCGGCCGTAATAGCGCCTCCAAAATTCGTTCAATCTCTGCGCGTATTGCGTCACCGTTTCTCTCAAAGAATCCGGCCAAGTCATAACCAACAACTTCAGCCATAAAATCGTATAAGGATTCGCATGGGCCGTCTCCTAAGGTTCCGGTCAGGATCCCGCAACGGCTATTGCGGTAGCGCAGAACTATATCCGAATCTATCTGCCTGGAGAAGACGGCTACTACCGGCAGATAGCCATTCGACCAGGCGACGGTTGCGTTGTCTATATCCGCGTTCTGGCGCTTGGAATCTTTGCTCTTGTAGCCTTGGCGAACTTCGAATACCGCACCATTGCGTGGAATATCCGGGACACCGAGGTGATCGCAATACTCACCCAACCAAGAAAGGGTGCGATCGGCTACATCCGACGTGACTATATCGTTTATGCCCAAGCGTCCATCGAGGGTTAGCGTTTTCGTCCTCCCTGAAGGTGTTTGGGTGGTGTATGACCAACTGGCCGCCCTTGGATCCTGATAGCCGGCTGTGTCCGCGAGTATCTGCCGGAAAAGTCGCTCGCATCCCAAACCAATTTGGCGGTAGACAGAGGTCATACCCTCGGCTGCCTTGTGAGCAGCGTACATCAAGTCCGAGTTCAACCCGATCCACGCATAGAACAGGTCGCTACCGTACAGTTCTCGAAAATCCGGCAAGGATACCCCGGAGGCCATCCCAGTATTCCCGAACTTTGGCGCATAGTCGGCGCACTGTCTTACCGGTGTAAGAAATAGATCAAGGTATTCAGGATCAGACATCCGTTTCTCCCGCAATTGGATACAGGAGCTAAAACTATGGCGATAGAGAGTCCAGAGGCTGCTACGATAGCGGAATCAAGGTAACGCACGCAACAGGCAATTGTCAGGAATCCACCTTACCCCCGCGCCCGCGCCCACGTGTTGCCCCAGGGGACGTCGGGCAGGTTGCGGGCGCGGCGGACTTCGTTGATGGTCAGGACGCCGCGGTCGAGGAGCTGGGTTTCGCGGGTGGCGCGGGCGTTCTGGTCTTCGGCGAGGGCTTCTATGGCGCTCAGGTCGAACTCCATCTCCAGGTCAGAGTAGCCCAGCAGGGGGAAGAGGTTGCGGGTTACCTGCTCGGCTAGGAAGGTCATTTCGGGGACCATGGTGTTGCGCCAGAAGAAGCGCTCGGCGGCGTTTACGTTGGAGAAGGTGGCTCGCTCCAGGTCGGAGAGCAGCGGGCGGGGGACGCCGTAGGCCCGGCTGACCTCTTCGAGGCTCCAGCGAAGGCCCTGGATGAAGTCCATCTCGCGATGGCTCAGGCCGAGAGTCTTGATGTCGCGGACGAA
Source organism: Dehalococcoidia bacterium (assembly GCA_965204805.1). GTDB lineage: Bacteria > Chloroflexota > Dehalococcoidia > Lucifugimonadales > UBA3495 > VXOI01. The sequence goes on along the minus strand of OZ242013.1, from coordinate 3,387,891 downwards.
GCTGGCTACCGCGGGACGGCGGGCGTTGGCCGGGCCGCGGTAGCGGGCCTCCCAGCGGCGGTAGAAGTCGTCAACCTCGGCGTCGTTCATGTACTCGTTGGTCAGCAGCACGAAGTCGGGCTGGGCCGAGTTGCGCAGGAAGTTGCGGTTGAAGCGCAGGGCGTCCTTGCCCATGTCTACGGCCAGGCGGGCCGGGGCGATGGGAGATAGACCGGCGTATTCTTCGAGGGGGTTGAAGTAGCGGAACCAGACCACTTCGTCGGTAGTGAGGGCAATCATGCGGCTGCGCCCGTGGTAGACGAAGCCGCGGATGTATTCATCGCGGTCGGGCACGATGGTCATGCGGTCGGGGCGCAGGGGCCACAGCTCGCGGTTGCCGGCGGCGTCGCGGTCCAGCATCCAGTAGGCGGAACCCCAGAGGTTGAGGTAGATTTCGGTGGCCCGCCAGAGGTCGGCGCGGGTGTACCAGCGGTTGACGCGCTCCAGGAGTTGCTGGGCTGGGTGCTCCGGCCCGACCGGGAGGCGGTGGCCGCCGGACTCCGACGACGCGCGGCGGTAGACCACCACCGGCGGGCGGGAAAGGGCGTCGGCGCGGAGGCGGATGGCAGAGTAGACCGGCGTGGAGCTGGCGTAGTATTCGCCGTACTCGGCGCGGTTCCAGCCTGCCCCTGCGCCTGCGCCGGAGAAGACAGAGAAGGGGTCGGCGTCGGCTGCGGCTGGGCCGCCGGCCCTGATGCGCGAGGGCGCGGCGAGGGTTTCGGACGGGCGGTTACGCCAAGGGAGGCGGCGAGTTAGTTTTTGCAGCATTTTGGCGGGCCTCTTTTTATTTACATGGATGAACAGGACAGGATTTGCGCAGTTGGGCGTCTCGCCTTCACACCAACCCTCTCTCTCAAGGGAGAGGGGGAATAGCCGCAGGAGGTTTGCGTTAAGTCCACAACCGCAGTCTGCTGCTTGGCGCCAGGAAGGCCAGCATTAGGGCGTCGGCCTTGTCGGGGGAGGGGAGGTTGCGCTTACGCATATCGTCTTTGCTTTCCATCTTGATACGGCCCTGGCTGTCGTAGCCGTAGCGCAAGGCCGCCAGTTCACCGACCAACTGGTTGTCGGCTGGGATGCTGATGCGCCCCGACGTGAACCGCTGCCGCAGGGTCCAGTAGCCCTCGGCCCGCAGGTTGACGTACAGGCCGTCCTGTTGGGCCTTGCGGGCCACGTTGACGCCGCGCACCGGGTGGCCCAGTTCCCTCAGCCGGTCGACGACGCCGGCGCCCACACCGATTTCGTCCACGTAGACCTGCGCCGGGTTGCACTCTCGGATGGCGGCGGACACCCATCCGGCGAGCTGCATGGTGTCCATCTGCCGCAGCACCCGGATGTCCTCCACGCAGTCGCCGCGCCGCCGCAGTATGACGCTGCGGTCGGCGCCGAAGCGGGCCACGTCCACGGCGAGGATGACGTCTTCGCTCTCGCCTGTCGGGAGGGAGGGAGCGGCGGCGCAAGGGATTTCACCCCCACCCCAACCCTCCCCCTCAAGGGGGAGGGAGTTAGATGTTCCTCCTTCCTCAGAGGGGAGGGAGTTTTGTGTTTCATCTCCCACTGGAAGAGGATGAGGGCGTTGCGTTGCCGCCTCTACGTCGCTGAGCTTGAGCAACGTATTCTCGCCCTGTTCGGGGAACTCGCCGAGTACGCGGGCGCGGTAGACCGGGTTTTCCTCGCCCCAGATTTGGCGGCGCTCCTCGATCCAGCGGGCCGTGGTCAGGCCGGGGATGACCACGCTCCCGGCCTGGACGTTGGGGCTGTCGAGGGCGGAGATGGTGATGTTGCAGTAGATGCTGCGCTCCTCGTGAAAGGCGCGGCGAAAGGCCCCGGTCATCGTGGTGGGGTTGCCGATGAGCAGCAGCAGCGGGTCCGCCGAGGTCATAACCGACTCGATAGCCTCGTAGATTTCGTCGCCGACGCCCTCAGCTTCGTCCACCACGATGAACACGTTGGGACTGTGGAAGCCCTGGAACTGGTCGGCGCTGTCGGCGGACAGCCCCATAGCGTAGCGGTCGTCGGAAAGCTCCCAGCGGGTATCCAGCATCTTGCCGCCCAGGGTCTCGGCGACCGGGCGGTAGAGGCGGTGAATCTGCCGCCAGAGGATGTGTCGCACCTGCCGGAAGGTGGGCGCGGTGCTGAGGGCGATGGCGGCGTCGTGGTGGACGTGCATGAACCACAGCACGGCCACGGCGGCGCAGAAGCCCTTGCCCAGACCATTGCCGGCCTTGACGGCGACGCGGCGATGCTGGGTGAGGGCGTTCAGCACCTCAACCTGCTTGGCCCACAGCTCCACGTCCAGCACCTCGCGGGCGAAGGTGACGGGGGAGGACAGCGGCGGATGGGCCGTCCGCTCATCCTGAGCCGGTCGAAGGACGAGCGAACTACCGTCGGTTCCATCTTCCGGCTGGCCGGTTAGGGACTTCCGCCGGAGCCAGATTCCATTGCGGTGTTGCGGAGTGGCGCGATTGACGAAGGCGGCGGGCTGAACAGATAGCCGCAGTCGCGGCAGCGATAGACGTCGTTGTCCTCCTTGCGCTTCTTTCCCAGGATAAACACTCTTGATGACAGGCAGCGTCGGCATACTTGTTGACTCAACTCTCACACTTCCACGCTTTCTCTTCCGGCGCGGGTGATGTTGCGCCGGTGTAACATAACTGATGCAGAAAAGCGTAGAAAGGCGTCACAGGGCCGCGCAAGGGGCAGGTGTCAGTGGATTGTTGTCTGAACTGTGATTATTTTGATTATAGGCTGGTCATGGGATGTCGCTCGGTTATGGTTTGGGTGTAGGCTCTGGCCTTCTCTCCAAAGGGAGAGGGGGAATTGGAGGCTGCTACTGAAAGCCGTTCGGCCCTTGCCAAGGCTGCGGCTTGGTGTCAAACTTAGGCTATGCGTATTGGAGATTTTGAGTTCGACGAGCCACTGCCGGAGTTGAAGGACCCGCACGTTCTGGCGGTGCTGCGGCCCTGGATCGATGTGGGGCGGGTGGGCACCATCAGCCTGCGCCGCATCGAGCGGCACCTGGAAGCCAAGGAAGTGGGGCGCCTGTCCCGCCCGGGACGGTATTACGACTTCACCCGCTACCGGCCCCGCTCGTTCATCAGGCGGGGGAAGCGGGAGTACAGGATTCCTTCGACCACCATCAGGGTTGCGGCGCGGGAGAACGGCCCGGACCTGGTTACGATGCACCTTCTGGAGCCTCACGCCTATGGCGAGGACTTCACCGACTCGGTGAACGAGGTGCTGGACCGGCTGGGGGCGAAGCGCTACTCTCTGGTGGGGGCGATGTACGATATGGTGCCGCACACCCGGCCGCTGCTGGTGTCCGGGGGCAGCCTCGACGCCAGCAACGAGGACGAATACCGCTCGGTGAACGTCAGGCCCAGCGACTACGAGGGGCCGACGACCATCACGCACCTGACTTTCCAGCACGCGGAAGCGATGAAGATGGACACCCGCATCTTCGTGGTGCACCTGCCACAGTACTTCCAGGTGGAGGAGGACTTCACCGGCGCGGCGCGGCTGACCGGCATCCTCTGCCGCCTCTACGGTCTGCCCAGCCGCCTGGAGGACAGCGAGCGGGGCGTGCAGCAGTATGCGTCCCTCCAGAACGTCGTTACTGACACATCGGAGGTGTCCCGGCTGCTGGGACGGCTGGAGGAGAAGTACGACCGGGAAAACCGGCAGGCCAGCGCCGGCGAAGCCCCGGTCTCGCCGCTGTCGCCGCAGATCGAGGAGTTCCTGCAAGGGCTGGACTTCGGAGGGGAGCCGGACCCGCTGCCCGACGACCCAGACGACGACCCCAACGACGAGTAGGGGTTTGCCACTGGATTCCCGCTTTCGCGGGAATGGCGGCAGGGCTTTTTCAAAGTTCTGGAGAAGCCGTTGGTGGCGAGCCTGTCGAACCATCAACGGTTTCAGGCGACCCGTCCCTTCGACAAGCTCAGGACTAACGCTCTCACTACGAAGAAGACTTTGAAAAGCCTTGGAATGACGGGCGTGCGCGTTGACGCGGGCATACGGGTGTGATAGATTGCGCTATGCCCATCGGCTGTGTTGGGGCATAATCTATTGGAGGTATGTCAGCATCGCCAGACAGTATCGGGTAAATGAACGGATTACCAGCCCTCAAGTACGGGTCATCGGCGGGGACGGGTCACAGTTGGGGGTCATGGATACCCGGCGGGCGCTCCAGATGGCGCGCGACGCCGAGGTAGACTTGGTGGAGGTCGCGCCCAATTCCGATCCGCCCGTGTGTCGGCTGCTTGACTACGGCAAGCTGCTGTATCTCTCCTCCAAGAAGGAGAAGGAGTCCAAGAGAGGGCAGAAGAGCACCGAGCAGAAAGAGGTGCGCTTCCGTCCTAACATCGGGACTCACGACCTCGACGCCAAGGTGCGCAAGGTGAGGGAGTTCATAGACGACGGCTCCAAGGTGAAGCTCACCGTCCGGTTCCGCGGGCGCGAGGCGGCCCACCAGCAGTTGGGCCTCTCGGTGCTGCGGCGGGTGGCCGACGAGCTGAAGGACGAGGTGCGCTTGGAGCGTCCCCCGGCAATGGAGGGACGGGCGTTGTCCATGGTGCTTATACCCTCCGCGCAGAAGAGTGAGGAACGGAACTCGCAGCGCGCCGCCAACAAGGCCGAAGACAATAATTCCAGCGAGAAAGAAGAACTGGCCGATGCCAAAGCTTAAGACACACAAAGGCGCCAAAGCCCGCATACACATAACCGGATCGGGCAGGATGCTCCGCCGCAAGCGGATGAGTAGCCACCTGCGGAGAAAGAAGCCCACCAAGGTTACCCGCAAGTATTCCGACAAGATGGATGTCGCCGCCGCCGATGTGCCGCGGCTGCGGAAGCTGATTCCCTACGGCTAGGGCACTCCGCTCTTGTCCTGGGTTTCGGGTATTTGCGGCTCACCCCCCACCCCTTCGACAAGCTCAGGACGAGCAATTCCCTCTCCCTGAGGGGGAGGGAATTGCTTGGGAACCTCATGCCTCTGGAGGCAGGAGGAACCGGGAATGTCCTCACCCCCTGCCTTCGCGGGGGCAGGCTCTGACCCTCTCCCGGAAGGAGAGGGAAATTGGAATGGAGTTTGACCAGTGGTACGAGTAAAGCGCGGCGTCACCAAGCGCCGCCGGCACAAGAAGATACTCAAGGAGGCCAAGGGCTTCCAGGGAGCGTCCCACCGCAACTACAAGTGGGCCAAAGAGTCGGTGATGCACGCCTGGTCCTATGCCTACCGGCACCGCCGCGAGCGGAAGGGCGAGTTCCGCAGCCTGTGGATTGTCCGCATCGGGGCGGCCTGCCGGGCCGCCGGGCTGTCTTACAGCCAGTTCATCCACGGTCTGAAGCTGGCCGACATCGAGCTGGACCGGAAGATACTGGCGGATATGGCCGTGCGGGATCCCGAGGGTTTCGCCAAGCTGGTGGAAACCGCCAAGGAGCAGTTGGCAGCCGCGGCGGCGTAGGGCCAAGCCGTCACAGGCCCGGATAAGACACGGGAGACATGCAGGGCATCAGCAGGGGCGGGTTTCAAGCCCGCCCCTTGTGCTATAAACGCCACGTCTGGTTTATGCTGTTTATGGCTCGGCGCCAGTGGGCGGCGGTATGGGAAACCTGATGTTGCCGTCAGCATCGTGGGAATGCGACAGCAGGGCGTCCACCAACCGCCGGATTTCCGTCCGCGTCGCTTCATGTTCGGCACGGGACATATCCTCCGAATGCTGGATCCTATTGAGCAGCATATCTTGCGAATGCTGGATCTCATTGAGCAGAAATTCCCGCGTGCTGTCTATTTTTTGATCCAAGTTTTCCCGCGTGCTGTCTATTTTTTGATTCAGGGCTTCGGTATCTTTTTGCTGCATTTCCCGCGAATAGGTGACTTCCTCTTTCACCGACTCGCGGGTATAGACAATTTCTTGCGCCATCTTGCCCAGCCGATACAGAGCGCCGCCGCCCACGCTGAAGATGGCTGCCAATGCGACGGCAAATCCGGCGATAGCGGCGATGGGAACTTCAACCAATATAGTACCCCCCACGGCTTTGGAGCCAGTGTGATAATGCTAACCCTTTTCCGGCTGTTGCGCTACACCTCGGCGAAGCCGTAGTAGTCGTCTGCGTTCAGGACGCGGCGGAGGCGCTCCTGGTCAATGGAAATGGGGCGCAGGGGGCTGCTCCAGCGGCTATTGAGTTCGCGGTGTAACTGGCTCAGCGACATGGGTTCGTTTCCCTGGGCCATCAGGGTGCGGAAAAGGATTTCCTGAATGGGCATATCGGCCCGGATGAAGTCTCCGGTGTCGGCGTGGAATTCCCGGATTTCCCGTATGAGGGCTTCGGGGTCGAGTCCGGCAACCGGCTGGCCGTGGGACGGACAGGCTTCGGTCAGAAGGTTGGCGATGAGATGGACCGCCGAGCGGTTCAACTGCTGCAGGCGCGGCAAGCTGATGTGATAGCGCGCGCTGCCCGCAGTATTTTCCTCGGGCGCTCCGGGAGGTTCCTGCCCGGATATAGTCATAGGTCCACCTCTTCGTTCCAGTCCAGCATGATAATGCGCACCTGCTCACCAGCCTGTTTGGCGGGCAGGTCCTCGGGGCAGATGGCCAGTCCGTTGGCCCGCGACATCGAGGTCAGGATGTTGGAGCCCTGCGGGCCCGTGGGGGTAGCGTAGTACACGCCGTCGCGCTTCTCCACCTCGACGCGGGCGTAGACGCGGCGTCCGTCGTAATTGCGGATGGAGCCGGTGAGCACGCCGTCCACCGCCGGGCGGGGGCGCACCGGGCGGCCCAGCATAGCGTGAATGGCGGGGCGGGCGAACATCTCGAAGGCCACCATGGCGCTGACCGGGTTGCCCGGCAGGCCCAGCAGCGGCACGTCTTTCGCGCCGTCGCCGCGCAGATGGCCGAAGGCCAGGGGTTTGGCGGGGCGCATCCGCACCGACCAGAAGTTCATGGAGCCGCGCTGCTCCAGCACGTCTTTCACGATGTCATAGTCGCCCTTGGATACCCCGGCGGAGGTTATCACCAGGTCAGAGCCGGCGGTGGCGGCCAGCTTGGCGTGGAGGTCGTCGAGGTTGTCGCGGGCGATGCCCAGCAGCCGGGGTACGCCGCCGCAGGCCACCACGGAGGCGGCGACGCTGAAGCTGTTGCTGTCGTAAATCTTGCCGCCGGATAGGGCGGAGCCGGCGGTTTCCAGTTCGTCGCCGGTGGCGAGCACCGACACTACGGGGCGGCGGATGACCTTAACCTTATCCAAGCCCAGCGAGGCCAGGACGCCTACCTCGGCGGCGCGGACCAAAGTTCCCGCTTCCAACACCAGCTCGCCGACATGGATGTCTTCCCCGGCGGGGCGGACGTTGGCGCCCACGGGCATCTCGGAGAAGATGGCGACCTCGTCCAGCGGACGGCCCTCGCTCTTGCGCTGCACTTCGTCGGTTTCCTCGAAGGGGACGACGGTGTCTGCGCCGTCGGGAACCGGGGCGCCGGTCATTATGCGCATGGCCACGCCTGTCTCGACAGGACGCTCCGGCATCTGTCCGGCGGCAACGATGCCGACGACTGGCAGGCGTGCGGGAGAGTCCGCCGATGCGCCAGCGATGTCTGCGCCTTGCAGCGCGTAGCCGTCCATGCCGGAGTTGGCTAAGGGCGGCAGGGCCAGTGGCGAGGTGATGTCTTCGGCCAGGGTCTGTCCCAAGGCTTCCAGTAAGGCGACCTCCACGCCTTCCAACGGAGCGAAGCTGGCCATCACCCGCTCGTAGGCTTCCTCCACGCTGAGCATATCCTCTCCGGCGTGGCTGTGGCCGTGGTGATGGGGCGCTTCTTCGTGGTAGCCGCCGTGGTGGTGGCGGTGAGTTGACATGGCGCGTCTCCGGTTTCGGGAGTGAGAAGATGGAAGTGAAGGACTGCGGGCTGGGAGCTATATGTCCTGTTGTTGCTGGATTTCAGCTTCCAGTTGGCGGATGCGCTCCTCGGCGGCCAGGCGGGCCATGCGCTCGGCATCGGCGCGGGCGGTTTCCGCTTCCAAGTGGACACGGAGCTCGGTCTCGATGCGAGTCTCGGCGGCATCGGCGCGGGCGGATTCGGATTCCCGCATTCGCCGCTCCTGCTCGGGCTTGAGCAGGAACTCTTTGGTATAGTGGTCGCGGAGCTGCACATTCCCATCATCCCAGCAGATTTCCAGGTCCAGTAGCGGGCTGTGGCCCCAAATCAGCCCGTCCGGGTCCGTGTGTATAGGCAGCGGCTCGTATTGACCGCCTAGGAGGATGTCGCCGGCCAGCGGGACGCGGGAACGTCCGCGGGCATGGTCGAACCGCCAGTATTCCCCGATGCCGTAGCCCGCGTAGCCATCGCGCTTTACCGTATAGTCCCGTCGCCTGGTGCTGCGTGACGCCACTTCCAGCACCAAGTCGGGCGGCTTGCCCACTTCTTCGATGACGTATCCATTACGGGAAACGATGCCGGAGGGGTTGACACCAAAGGCCACTACGCAGTCGGGCACGAACCGCTCGGATTCGTCGTCGGCCCGTTGGCGCAGGTAGCCCCCGCCGGCAATCAGCACGTCGTCCCTGTGGGAGAGGTGCAGGTGCAGGATGCGGCGGAAGTCGTATATCCGTGGGTCTTGCTGCATATCAATTTTCTTCGGCGGGTCGGGCAGCGGCTTCAAGTGGGAGTAGTCGGCAATTTGAGGACGTAGTTTAGTAGTCATAGCGGAACTCGCAGACTGGGCAATATGGGCCGCCCGTATCATAGCGTTGCCGTTGCCGTTTTCGCAATCGCAGGGCTGCCGCGGGGCGGTGTTTTATAAGACAGGAGAACGCCCTATCCCTATCCCGGAGGGAGAGGGGGTATGTGGCACACCCTCTAACTCCTCAGGGTGGCACCGACCTCGCGCTGGAGGTTGCGGAGGAGGCCGTCGAGGGAGCGGCTGACCTCTTCGTTGGTCAGGGTGCGGTCGGTTGCCTGGAAGTGGAGGTGGAAGGCTAAGGACTTGGTTCCCGGGGCCAGGTTTTCGCCGGAATAGATGTCGAAGAGCTCGGCGCGCTGCACCAAGCGGTTGCGCATTATCAGCTCGGTAACGCGCCCGGCGGGGACGTCCGCGGGGACTATGAGGGCCAGGTCGCGGGTGGCGGCCGGGAAGCGGGGGAGTGAGACGAAGTTGCGCTCCGACTCCGGGAGAGCGGCGAGCAGGGCCGACAGGCGCAGCTCGAACCCGGCAACCTGGGGGAAGTCCAGCCCCATCCGCTCTCGTATGGCCGGGTGTATCTCCCCGGCGTAACCCAGTTCTGCGCCGCCGGAATTGACCACGGCACAACGGCCGGGCTGGTAGACGGTATGCGCGCCCGGTTCCCACTCAGCGGTGATACCGAGCCGGGCCAGCAGCCACTCTACCATGCCCTTGGCGTCATAGAAGTCCATGCTGTTGCCGGGTGTTGCCAGCCAGAATGACTCTCCGCGCTGTCCGGCAAACACCGCCGCCACGATTTCCACTTCTTCGGGCAGGTCGCCGCTTCGGGGGAGGAAGACGCGCCCGGCCTCGAAGAGGCGGAAGGGGCCGGGGCCGCCGACCTGGTTGGCGGCCAGGTTGGCCAGCAGACCGGCGTGCAGCGTGGGCCGCAGGTATTCGTGGGTTGCGCTCATTGGGTTGGCTAGACGCATGGGCGGGGCTTCTTCGTCGACCGGGACGGCCCGGGCAATCAGGTCCATGGAGGCCACGGAGTAGTTGATGACTTCCTGCATTCCGCCCGCGGCCAGCAGGTCGCGGACTTCCTCGCGCAGAGCGATGGACGGCGAGGGACTGTGGAACGGGATGGGAGTGGACAGCATCACGGTAGGCACAACGTCATAGCCAATGATGCGCACCACTTCCTCGACGAGGTCGTCCTCGATGTTGACGTCGTTGCGCCACCAGGGGATAGCGACTTCCAGTGCCTCACCCCCACCCCAACCCTCCCCATGAGGGGGAGGGAGATGTAGGGCGCAGGTGAAGCCGAGGGATTCAAGGGCTTTCTGCGCTTCCGCTGGGTCTATGTCCATGCCCAGCGACTGGCGCAGGCGGCGCATGGTGAGCGTTACCTTCAGTGGCGGGGCCGGTTCGGGGTAGACGTCGATGATGCCGGGGGCGATGGTGCCGCCCGCGACCTCTTGTATCAGGGCGGTGGCGCGGCGCAGTCCGAGGGGGGCCAGCTCGGGGCGCAGGCCCTTCTCGAAACGCAGGGTGGCCTCGGTGCGCAGGCCCAGGGACGTGGCAGTCTCGCGGTTGTTGGCGGCGTTGAAGTTGGCCGACTCCAGCAGCACCGTGGCGGTGTGGGGGCCGATTTCGCTGTTGGCGCCGCCGATGACGCCGCCGAGGCCGATGGGGTCTTGGGAGTCGGCTATGACCAAGTTCTCGGTGGTCAGGTCGCGCTCGATGCCGTCGAGGGTGGTCAGCTTCTCGCCTGGGCGGGCGCGGCGGACGATGACGGTGTTGTCCTTGACCGCGCCGAGGTCGAAGGCGTGGAGGGGCTGGTTATACTCCAGCATGACGAAGTTGGTGACGTCCACCACGTTGCTGATGGGGCGCAGCCCGGCGCGGGTGAGGCGGTCTTGCAACCACCGGGGCGAGGGGCCGATTCGCACGCCGTCTATGACGGTTGCAGTGTAGCGGTGGCAGAGGTCGGGGTCGGCGATGGAGATGTTTGCGCGCTGCTCGACGGGCGCGCCGGTTTCCTCGTAGCGGATTTCCGGCTCGGCGACGGAGCCGCCGGTGAGGGCGGCTACCTCGTGGGCTACGCCCAGCATGGAGAGGCAGTCGAGACGGTTGGGGGTCAGTTCCAGGTCGAGGATGGTGTCGCCCATGTAGTCGGACAGGGGTTCGCCTAGGGGCGCGTCTTCGGGCAGCACGATGATGCCGGTGTGGTCGTTGCCTAGGCCCAACTCCAGTTCGGAGCAAATCATTCCCTGGGACTCGACGCCGCGGATGGTGGCCGCCGCCAGGGTTTCGTGCCTGTCACTGTGTGCGTTGTAGAGGTACGCGCCAACTCGGGCGAAGCAGATTTTCTGGCCCTCGGCCACGTTGGGAGCGCCGCAGACCACCTCCATCGCGTCGGAACCGGTGGTGACGGTGCAGAGGCGAAGGCGGTCGGCGTTGGGGTGGGGGCGGACGGAGGTTACGCGGCCGACGTAGACCTCGCTCCAGCCCCCGGTTTCCTCGACCTCACCAACCTCGACGCCGGCCATGGTGAGGCGGTGGGCCAGTTCGTCGCCGGGGATGTCCACGTTGACGTATTGCCGGAGCCAGCTAAGGGGGACTTTCATATACTCACATGGATGGACAAGATGGACAGGATGATTTTTGTTGCCATGGGTTCCCGCGGCTGCCCGGAATCGGTCTAGAACTGGCGCAGGAAGCGGAGGTCGTTGGCATAGAAGTGGCGGATGTCGTCGATGCCGTACTTGAGCATGGCGATGCGTTCCGGGCCCAGGCCGAAGGCGAAGCCGGTGTACTTGGCCGGGTCGTAGCCCACGCCGGACAGGACGCGGGGGTGGACCATGCCTGCGCCCATGATTTCGATCCAGCCGCTGTCGCGGCAGATGCGGCAGCCGCCTCCAGGGGCGGTTTTCTCTGACCTTTCACCCCCACCCCGGCCCTCCCCCTGAGGGGGAGGGAGAGCGGCATCGCAGGCGAAGCAGTCTATGGACATATCCACGCCCGGCTCGACGAAGGGGAAGTAGTCGCAGCGGAAGCGCACTCGGCGCTCTTCGCCGAAGAGGCGGCGGGCGAACTCGTAGAGGGTGCCTTTGAGGTTGGCAAAGGTGATGCCCTCGTCCACCGCCAGCCCCTCGACCTGGTAGAAGTGCCATTCGTGGGTGGTGTCGGTGGCTTCGTAGCGGTAGCATTTGCCTGGGACTATTACGCGGACGGGGGGCTGCTGGCTCTCCATCACCCTGGCCTGCATCGGCGAGGTGTGGGTGCGGAGCAGCATGGGCTGCTCACCGGCGTCGTTGGTGTAGTCCACCCAGAGGGTGTTCCACATATCGCGGGCCGGGTGGCCCTTGGGAATGTTGAGCATCTCGAAGTTGTAGTGGTCCCACTCGACTTCGGGGCCTTCGACCACGCTGAAGCCCATGCCGATGAAGGCGGCGCAGATTTCGCGGACTATCTGCGTGGTGGGGTGCAACCGCCCCTCATACGGGGGCCGTCCGGGGAGGGTGACGTCGAGACGGTCTTCGCTGGCGGCGCGGAGCAGCGCGGCCTCGTTAATCTCCCGCGTACGGGTTTCCAGGCCGTTTTCCAGCGACTGCTTGGCCTGGTTGGCCATCGCTCCGATGCGGCGGCGTTCCTCAATGTCCAGCCCGGACAAGCCGCGCAGGACGGTGGTGAGGCTGCCGCGGCGGCCCAGGTAGGCGATGCGCCACTGCTCCAGGGCTTCGAGGGTGTCCAACGCCGAAAGTTCGGCGAGGGCCGCGCCCGCGAGGTCTTCAATATTCTGCTGTGTCGGCTGAACCAAGGGGGTTTCTTTCCTGTGGCTGATGTGAATACCGCTATGGGATTATAGGAATCGCGCCCTTACACGGTCAAGATAATCCCGTGAATCCTGTTTCAGACAAATTGAGAACGAACTAACTTGGCATCTTGTAATGGAACTAATGTTCTGTTATTGTTAGTCAGCACAACATCTCAATTCAACACCCGGACTGACCTTGCGAGACGCAGCATGAACCTGTACCGATTGGGCGTTTGCCTCAAGTGTCGTGGCGACCTGGCCTATGACCAGGGCGACTGGCTCTGCCTCCAGTGCGGCACCTATTACTACACTGGCCTCTACCCTCAGAATCAGTCCGGCACATGCCAAGGCAACGGTCTGCTTCTCCTTCGACCTGCTCTCAACGAAACCGCATCCCTTGATTACCAGGCCACGGACGAACATCTGGCCCCAGCGGCAGACTAGCCGTGGATGCCGACAACGCCAGCTATGTCGGAACCACCGAATCGGTAACTCTGATGGCCTTGGCTACCGGACTGCGTGAAAGTGGATGGGCAGTCTTCCAGGGACCAGCCGTGGCCGCCAGTGGGATCGTAGGTCTGAAGGCCCGCCGCAAGATGGAGCCGTCCGACCGCATAGCCCACCAGTTGGACGCCCTAACCGCCATCGCAGTCCGTTGGCAGGCGGTCTGCGCTGTCCGCATCAAGGCCGATGGCATCAACTGGCGGGTTCCGGGACTGGAGCAACTGGACGAGGCCCTGCACACCTGGGCTGACGGTCTGAACATCCCCCTGTCGGACTACACCACCCGCGAAGTGCGGGCCGCCGTCGCCGGGCAGTCCAACGCCTCGAGGGACGCGGTGAGCTACGCCGTCATGCGGCGTATGGGACTCATCGGACAGAGCCGCGCCACCGCCGAGTGGGAGGCCATTGCCGTGGGATACTACCACCAGGCGCTGCGGGAGTAGAAGTTGGAAATGCCGGGACAGGCTGTTTGTTGACAGCCTGTCCGCATCTTCATAGGATGAATGGAAATGGACGACTCCGGCAACCAGGCGCTCCGCGACCTGGGCATATTCTACTGCTCGGCATACGTGGTTTCCCTGGTCGCTTGCTCCCTCGCTTGGTGGCTGCATTGGGACGCCTGGCGGCTGGACAGCCTGCTGCCGGATCTGGCTATCATCACCACGGTGTCGGCGGGCGTTGCGCTGCTGGCGACGATACTGAAGGAGGCTGTGTGGTATATGGTATTGGCAGGGATGAAAATCAAGCAACTGAGAGATGAGGGGCGCAAGGAAGGAATCGAGCAAGGGATCGAGCAAGAACGCAAGAGACGGCGGAAGCGGGAGGAAGAGGCCCGGGCCAAGTTCGGTTTCGAGGTGGACGGCGTGCTTGTGCTGCCACAGACGCCGGAGGTGGATCGTTTTCTGGCCGGGGAAGACGAACCGGGTTCTGAGCAGTAGGAATACCTGTTCCAATGCCAGCTATGGAGGTTGAAGGGTATGGTATTAGCGGCAATGCTTGAAGAATCGGTTAAGAGAAAGGCGCGTAAGGAAGGGCGCGAAGAGTGTCTCAAGCGTTGGGATGAGGCTCACGCCCGGTTCGGCATCGAGGTGGACGGCGTTCTCATGTTGCCGCTGACGCCCGAGGTGGAGCGGTTCCTGGGCTGGCGAGACTGAGCGATAGGGATAGTTAGCGGATTACTGTATAATGGCGGCAATCAGCCCCCGCTATCCTTCACAAGCTCAGGATAAGTGCGGCAGGCCCTTCGGCTCCGCTCAGGACAAGCTCAGGAGAGACGCTATGCCAGTCGTCCAGAGACCCTACGTTCCGCCCGAAGACCAGACGCCCCACGAGGAGACCTACGCCCGCCCCGGGGACACCCAGCAGGCCAGCGAGGACAGTTCCCTGGACCCCATCACCTTCTACGCCGACTCGATGCACATCTTCAGCAGCCTGTACTCGGCTGTGCTGTTCTTCGGCGAGCAGATGGAGGAGCGCGAGCCCATCCTGCGGGCCCGCATCAAGGTCAGCCCGCAGATGCTCAAGGCCATCGCGCTGCTGACCGCCAAGCACGTCCGCGAATACGAGAACGCCGTCGGCCCCATCACGCTGCCGGAGCAGGTCTACTCGGCGTGGGAGTTGGACGGAGAAGGAAACCATGACCACGCCTGACAATCGCCGCCCTCACCCTAACCCTCTCCCAGAGGGAGAGGGGATTGGGGAAGACCGGACGCTGGCCGAGGACCTGTCGCTGCCGGTCGTCGTCGAACCGGGCGTCGACCACGCCCAGCCGCCCGACTGGAACTGGCGCGACGTTGACAGCAGCCAGCCCAACGCCGCCATCTTCCACATCAGCCACTCGGAGATTACCCGGGTGCTGGTGGACACGCTGCGCCCTGGGGACAGCTCGCCCGACGCCAACATGGTCATCAAGAACGAAATCCCCATCGTTGTGCTGGACAGCCTGGATAAGTACTGGGCGGGCGAGGCCAAGCACCGGTTGCCCCTCAATGGCGTCCGCGTACCCATCGAGGGCGACACCGTGACCGAGGCCAAGCGGGCCCTGGCCGACGACCTGGCCGCCCAGTTCCGCCTGCTGCTGATGCTGCGCAGTTCGGCCCACCAACTGGCCCAGCCGCTCCAGGAGAACCTGCGAATGCTCAGCGACATGCTGGAGCCGCGACGGGACCGCCAGGGTGGAGAATAGGGCAAAGTCGTAGTGAGACGCGCAATTGCGGCGTGCCACGAAAGGGGCCGGTGATCTTGCAGGAGACCAGCGGCCCCTTAATTTGCGGAGATTAGCAATGCATCGCCCCAAGGGGACCGGGGGGAAAAGATTAGGCCTCCCCCTGCCTCCATGTCACTTGTGTTGGAATACGCATTGCGACCCGCGGTATCCAGTTGCGGGGGCGGTTCGGCAAAGGCTTGCGAACAACCTCAAACCCGGCTCGGTGAAACATCGGCTCAGTGCCGAAATAGGCGTTGTCGTCGCCGGTGCGTTCTCCTTCTGCTCTGGGATATGCCTCCACTGCCGGCGCGCCGTGCTGACCTGCGTATTCCACTGCGGCTCGTATCAGGGCCACGGCGATGCCCTGCCCACGGTATCCCTTGCGAACGGTCACGCAGGGAATCACCCACACCGGCGCGTCGTCAACGGGAGGCGTGGCCCGGGAGCGGACGATTCGAGTCAGTTCGTTTCTGGGAGCGACGGCAACCCAGCCGACAGGTTGGCCATCTTCGTAGGCCAGCAGACCCGGGGCGGGTTCCCGGCCCGCCAGGCGGGTCATGGCGACTCTGCGGCGCGGACTCACTGTTCCCTCGCCGGGCAGTTCACGGGTCTGCGCTTCGGTCAGGCGAGGGAACATACACCAGCACCCGGCCCCAAAATTCCCTCTCAGGATGGTTCCAAAGTCGTCCATAAACTCCGGCGTCAGCGGCTTGAATTCCAAAGTTGGCCGTGTCAAGGGCAGATTCCTCCAACAAGAAACTATCTAGAAACTATCAGGGTGTTTCCCGGATACGCCCGGCGATGGCGCTGCACTGCCTTTTCACCCTCACCCTAACCCTCTCTCTCAAGGGAGGGAATTCTTGAGATAGTTTCCGAATGAAACAGGGGCGCTCCTTCCGGCGCCCCCGTTTACGTGATCCTGCGACCGTGGGCCGGTTAGCGGGCCTGGGATTCCGCCTGGAAGCCGCCGTCCCGGTGAGCGCCGTCGCAGAAGGGCTTCTCCGACGAAAGTCCGCAGCGGCACAGGCTGACCCAGCGCCCTTCGGGAATGGTGTAGTTGGTACCGCTCATATCCACGATTTCGATGGGACCAGAAACGCGATTGGGCCCGTTTTCCCGGATTTCGATCTTGACGTCTGCCACGGTTTCTCCTCCGCCTGTTCCCGGCTTGGTCATAAAATTATCCGCCGGGTCTTCGGGCCTAGTGTAGCAACCGCCCCAGTGGTAGTTCAACCGGCGTGTCCCGCTAATCGGCCGGACTCTGCGCCGGTTCGCGGCGCGGCGGCGCGGTTGGTTCCACGCGGCGGCGCTCTCCGCGTATCACGGCCAGGGCCACTCCCGTCAGCAGCATGGCGGCCATCAGGATGAAAGCCCACTTCAGCCCGGCCACGAATGCGTCGGCCACTGCGGGCGAGACGGCGTCCAGGCTCGGCTCCACGCCGTATGTGCCCATCGTAACCACCACTACGGTCGTGGCCACGGCGATGCTGGTGACATTGGCCGAATTGCGGATTAGCTGCGTCAGCGCCGAGACCACGCCGTACTGGTTGCGTTCCACCGCGCTGAGCAGGGAACTCTGGTTGGGCGAGTTGAACAGGGCCATCCCGGCGCTCTGGGCCATCAGCATCAGCACGATGAACGCCACCGGCGACGACTCGGTAAGGTTCACGGCGATGGCGATGCTGGCGGCCATGGACAGGGCCAGCCCCGAGACCGTCAGCGCGCGCCAGCCGAAACGGTCCGACAGCCGCCCGCTCACCGGCCCCAGCAGCACCATGCACAGCGCGGGCGGAATCAGCAGCAACCCCACGTCGCGCGGGCTTATCTCCAGCACCCGTTGCAGGTAGAAGGGCATCATAAAGCGAGACGACGACATCCCCATGAAGGAGAGCCACGCCGCGGCGGCTCCAATCGCCACCAGCTTGCGCTTGAAGAGCCGCAGCTCCAGCATCGGCGACGGCGTTCGCAGCTCCCACCACACGAAACCGGCGAGCAGGGCCACTGTCGCCGCCGCGCCGACAAGTACCGGCGGGGAACTCCAGCCCAGCCGGTGGCCGTTGCTCACCACCAGCAGGAACACCAGCAGCGCAGCCGCCGACAGCGCCGCGCCCGGCCAGTCGAATTTACCCGCAGCCCTTGAGCCTGTCGAAGGGGCGTCTGCTGCCTGCTCTTGGGCCGGGCCCAAAACCAGCCACGTAATCACGATGGTCAGAATGCCGGCGGGTACGTTGACGAAGAACACCGACTGCCAGCCAAAGGAGGCGACCAGCAGTCCGCCGATGGCCGGGCCGGCGATGGCGCCGCTGCCCACCACGCTCATGTGGGTGCCCAGTGCCTTGCCTCGCTCGGCCCCGCTGAAGGAGGAGATGACGGTAGCCATGCCGTTGCCCTGAATCATGGCCGAGCCAAAGCCCTGAAAGGCCTTGGCTGTAACCAGCCAGGGCAGGTTGGCGGCCAGTCCGGCCAAGAGCGACCCGGCAACGAAGATAGCCAGCCCGCCGATATAGACCCACTTGCGCCCGGCGATGTCGCCCAAGCGTCCCATGGGCAGGATGAGGGCGCTGATGGCCAGGGCGTTGCCCACCACCACCCACTGCACCGTGGGCAGGTCTGAGCCGAAATGCCTCTCGATCTCCGGCAGCGCCACCAGCACGGAACCGCTGTCCACCACGGAAACGAAGGTGCCAATGGCGATGGCGGTGAACACCCACCACTTGTAGGAGCGGCTGGTCCTTACACGGGAAAGCAAATCTCGAACATCCTGGAACCCTGGGCGTTTTGGCGGCCTGCGCCTTGGGCCGCCAAAACGCAATGCTTACAGTCGCAACTAGCCATTATAGATGATTCTGACAGGACGGCTACGAATTAAGACACGCTTTCAAGGCCCAGTCATGATCGCGGCACTGGAGGCCGCATGGGCCAACGCCAATTGAAGCGCCAGGGCAGTGGCGTTTTAGGATTTTGGGCCTGACTGACCTCTCAGCTCAACCGCCTTATGCGCGGCAGGGCAATGGCCGATACTACGCTTATGGCCGCCAGCGCTGCGCCATTGATAAGCAGGGCCCTCGGCGCGCCCACGACTCCGGCCAGCGCCCCGACGCCCACATGGCCCACCGGGGCGAATCCGATGCTGAGTACCCAGGAGCCCATGGCCCGCCCTCGCTCTTCGTCGGACACCGCGTCCTGCATCAGGGTCTTGTAGAGGGTATCGACGGCCATGGCGCAGGCGTTCACGAACAACAGCACCCCGATGAAGGAATAGATGTTGCCCGAAAGGGAGAACGCCATCAGCCCGGCTCCGAATCCCGTCGCCGTGGCGAACATCATCAACCCCTTCTTCCCGACTCCCCCGATTGCGGCCAGTACCCACAGCCCCAGCAGTCCACCGCCCTGCCGGGCGGCGGTCATAACGCCCAGTCCCGTGGGGCCGACGTGCAAAACCTCCTTGGCGAACACCGGCAGCAGGGTCATGTGCGTGAAGCCCAGTATCTCGGTGGCTGCCGTCAGCAGCATCAGCACCAGCAACAGGCGGTAATTCCGCAGCAGCCGGACGTAGCCCGCCAGGTTTTGCAGCACCGATGCGGCGGCAGGACGAATTGACCGGCCCGGGTCTCTTATGGTCAGGGTCGCCAGCGCGGACAGCAGGTAACAGACTGCCGCCGCCGCGAACTGCCAGCCCGCTCCGGCAGCCTCGATCACCGCCCCGGAGACGAGAGACCCGGCGATGCCGCCGCCCTGCATGGCCATCGCCCCCAGAGCCAGCCCGTTCAGCGCGTACTCCGGGCCAACGATGTCGTAGGTGAAGGTCTGCCGGACGGTGAGGACAAAGGCGAAGGTGCAGCCCAATGCCGCCACCAGCGCGACGACCACCCACACGTTCTCCAGCCCCCCCAGCAGCAACAGGGCCATCACCAGCGCAACGGCGGACGCCCCCAGGGTGCCAACCTGCACCAGCATCCGCCGGTCCCAGCGGTCGGCGATGGCGCCGGACAGCAGCCCCAGCAGGAAGAAGGGCAGCATACGGGCCGCCGCTCCCACACCCACCATCAGCTCCGAGCCGGTCAGCTCGAAAATGAGCCACCCGACCGACACCTGCTCCATTCCCGTGGCCAGGGAGTAGAGAAGCGTGGACGCCCACAGCAGGCGGAAGTCCCGGATGCGCAGGGAGGCTGCCCAGTTGCTTATACCGCTCACGACGCCCGATGATACACCTTACGCCAAGAGGGTGCGCGACAAATCCACTCCCTCTCCGAGGGTGAAATTCCGCTTGACCCCATTATCCCCTCCTCCTTGAGGGGGAGGGGGAGGGTTAGGGTGGGGGTGGGGGTGAAATCCTCGCCGCTGCGTATGTTCACCATTCACCCTCACCCCTCCGGGCCTCTCCCTCCCTTCGGCAAGCTCAGGACGAGAGGGAGAATATAAGGACGAAGTGTTATTATTAGCTTGCGCTTGCACATTTCAGCCCTCCCAAACATAGGAGGTAATGATATGCCCTTCGGAAATAATGACTGGCTGGCTCTCACTCAGGAAGACCCCATTGAACCGGACATTCCGCTGTGTGACCCGCACCACCACTTCTGGGACGGGCGGATGCAGAGCATCCCCTACCAGCGTTACCTGATTCACGAATTGATGGCCGACCTGAACAGCGGCCACAACGTCCGCTCCACCGTGTTCCTGGAAGCCCGCTCGATGTACCGCGCCTCCGGGCCGGAGGAACTGCGGCCGGTGGGCGAGGTAGAGTTCGTGCAGGGCCTGGCGGCGGCCAGCGCCAGCGGAACCTACGGCGAGACCAGGGCCGCGGCCACCATCATCGGCGCCGCCGACCTGAAGATGGGCGACGATGTGGCCCGCGTGCTGGAAGCTCTGCAGGCGGCCAGTCCCAACCGCTTCAAGGGCATCCGCCACAACGTCACCTGGAGTCCCGACCCGGAGATCGACAACCGGGAGGAGCCGGGCGTCCTGGCCAGCGATTCCTTCCGCGCCGGCGCCCGCGTGCTGGCCCGCATGGGTCTGTCGCTGGACATCATGCTGGCCTTCCCGCAGATGAACGAGGTTGCCGAGTTCGCCCGGGCCGTGCCCGAGGTGTCCATCATACTGAACCACCTGGGCGGCGTCAGCCGGACGGGCATCTACGCCGGCAAGGACGACGAGATTATCCCGGCGTGGCGCGAGGGCATCGCCGCGGTGGCCCAGAACCCCAACGTCACCTGCAAGCTGGGCGGCATGGGTATGCCCCGCTGGGGGTTCGACTGGCCCTACCGCGCCATCCCCATCGGCTCCGAGGAGCTGGCCGAAGGCATGGCCCCGTGGATGAACTACGCCATCGAGCAGTTCGGCCCGGACAGATGTATGTTCGAGAGCAACTTCCCGCCCGACAAGGTGTCCTTCTCCTACAACGTGATGTACAACGCCTTCAAGCGCCTCTCCAGCGGATACAGCGCCAGCGAGAGGGCTGCCATGCTCCACGACACGGCCGTGCGGGTATACCAGATCGAAACGTAGAGCGGAGGCCGCGCACGGATGAAATACGACGTCATCATCGTGGGGGCCGGGTCGGCAGGCTGTGTGCTGGCCAACCGGCTGTCGGAAGACCCCGTCCGCTCGGTGCTGCTGCTGGAGGCAGGGCCGGACTACCCCGACCATCTGCCCGACGAGTTGAAATACGACATGAACCAGGCCGCCTCGGAAGAGGGGGCGGCTCATAACTGGTCGCTGGTGGGCCAGTCCACCTCCCAGCAGCCGCACCCCCTGCACGTGGCGAGGGGCCGGGTGACCGGCGGCAGCAGCGCCATCAACCACCAGATAGTATTGCGCGGGATGCCCGAAGACTTCGACGCCTGGGCCGCTGCTGGCAACGACGAGTGGAGCTACGTCAAGACGCTGCCCTACTTCCGCAAGCTGGAAAGCGACGCCGACATCCGTGACGACTTCCACGGCGCCGACGGCCCCATCCCAGTATGGCGGCACGCCCGCGAAGACTGGCTGCCCCTGCAAGCGGCCTTCTACCAAGCCTGCCGCGGCGCCGGATTTCCCGAAGACCCGGACATGAACCACCCGGACGCCACCGGCGTCGGGCAGATGCCGCTGAACAACCCCGGCGGGGTACGGATGAGCACAGCGATAACATACCTGGACGCCTGCCGCCATCGCCTGAACCTCACCATTCGGGCCAACGCGCTGGCGCGGCGTATCGTGTTCGATGGCGCTCGCGCCATAGGAGTGGAGGTTGACAGCGGCGGGGAAACCTTCACCGTCGCGGGAGAGGAAATCATCCTCAGCGCCGGGGCCATTCACTCGCCGCACCTGCTGTTGCTGTCCGGCGTGGGGCCTGCCGAGGAGCTGCGTCCCTTCGGCATCAACCCGGTACTCGACCTGCCGGGCGTGGGCCGCAGCATGAAGAATCACCCTTCGGTGTCTATCGTGTTCCGCTCACATCCCGAACATCACCTTGCCCCCGATGCTCCCCGGAACCAGGTGGGCCTGCGGTTCACCGCCGAGGGCTCCTCCATGCGCAACGATGTTCAGGTGCAGCCCACCACGTCCTACCCGGAAAGCCCGGAGCCGCCGGATATTCGCTTCGGCTGCCGGATAGAGTACGTGTATAGCGAAGGATTGCTGACCCTGGCGTCCGCCGACGTGAAGGTGCAGCCGCGCCTGGACTTCCGCTTCCTCACCGACCCCAGGGACACGGCAAGGTACCGGGACGCAGTCCGCCGCACGGTCGCCATCTTCAACCACCCAGCCTTCGAGGGTTTGCTGGCGGAACGGCTCGCGCCCACCGACGCGGACCTGGCCAGCGATGAGGCGCTGGACGCCTGGCTCCAGCAGAACGCGGGCATCGCCGGCCACCAGTCGGTCACCTGCAAGATGGCGCCGGCCTCCGACCCGGCAGCGGTGGTGGACCAGTACTGCCGCGTCCACGGCCTGGAAGGGCTGCGGGTGGTGGACGCCTCGGTAATGCCCGACATCGTGCGGGCCAACACCAACGCCACCGTCATAATGATGGCCGAGCGTGTCGCCGACTTCATCCGGGAAGGACGGTAGCGGGAATTGTCTGAATCAGGATTATCAGGAATAAAGGATGCTCAGGATGATGGTTCTTCCTGAATCCAGCCGGTTCAACCTCACCCCTGATATGCCCATCTGCCGCATCCTCAACGGGCTGTGGCAGGTGTCGGGGGCGCACGGCAGAATCGAACCCAACGCGGCCATCGGCAGTATGTTCGACTACGTGGACGCCGGGTTCACCACCTGGGACCTGGCCGACCACTACGGCCCGGCGGAGGACTTCATCGGCGAGTTCCGGCGGCAGTTATCATCAGCGCGTGGGCCGCGCGCCCTGTCGGGGATGCTGGCCTTCACCAAGTGGGTGCCGCGCCCGGGGCCGATGACCCGGCAGGTGGTGGAGGGCAACATTGACATCTCCCGCCGTCGCATGGGTATGCAGCGGCTGGACCTGTTGCAGTTCCACTGGTGGGACTACCGCGACAGCCGCTACCTCGACGCCCTTGCCATCCTTTCCGACCTGCGCGACGAAGGCAAAATTCGGGAACTGGCCCTGACCAATTTCGACACGCAGCGGATGCAAGTCATCGCCGACCACGGCGTCCGGGTGGTGTCCAACCAGGTGCAATATTCGCTGATAGACCGCCGCCCAGAGGTTGCCATGTCCGGGTTCTGCCAGTCCCACGGCCCATCGCTGCTGGCCTACGGAACGCTCTGCGGCGGCCTGCTGTCCGACCGCTACCTCGGCCAGCCGGAACCGTCGTCCGGATCGCTCAACACAGCCAGCCTGCGCAAGTACAAGCAGATGATCGACGCCTGGGGCGGCTGGGGGCTGTTCCAGCAACTGCTGTCTGCCCTGAGAAGCATAGCCGACAAACACGGCGCCACCATTGCCAACGTAGCGGTGCGCTACATCCTTGACCGCCCGGCCGTTGCCGGGGTTATCGTCGGCGCTCGTTTGGGCGTGGCGGAACACATCGCCGACAACGCCCGGGTTTTCGGCATACAGTTCGACGCCGACGACCTGGAAGCCATCGAGACCGTTCTGGCCCAGTCCCGCGACCTCTACCGGCTCATCGGCGACTGCGGCGACGAATACCGCCGGTAAAATCTACCCCACCGGCAGTACCGGCTCAGTGCGGTCCGCGGGCAGCTCCACCTCGAAGGCGTTGAGGAAGAAGGATGTCTGGGCGTAGTGGCTCATTAGAGCGGTCAGCTCAACGAGGTGCTGCGTCCCGAACTGCTCCAGGGCTATCTGGAAGGTTGACTGCGAGACCCGGTGGTGGGCATAGAACTCGTTGCAGTAGTTGACGATGGCCCGCTCGTCGTCGGCCATATCCGGCAGCGGCTGACGGTCGCGGATGGCGTCCACCAGCGCGTCGCTGACACCGGCTTTGCGGGCATCGGGAGCGTGAGCGTTCCAGACGTAGGGGCAATCGAAGTTACGGGCAGTTGCCAGTATCGCCAGCTCACGGATGCGGTTGGAGAAGGTACTCTCGTATCGCAGGTACGATGTGAGTCCGGCGCGACGCCGCGCCAGCTCGGGACTGTTGACGATGATGGAGATGGGGCCTCCTGCGATAGTGCCGCCGGTGTCCTTGGTCAACTCGTCGAAGGCGTCCCTGAATTCTTCCGGCACCATGTCACGGGTGACTGTCGGTACTCTGGCCATGATTCCCCTCTGCTATCGGACTTGATACCCGATTCTATCACTTGGCGATACTCAGGGCCTTTGGATTATTTGTCTGAACTGTGATTCTTGGGATTATTGGATTACCATGATTTTCAGAATCATGGCAATCATAGAATCATAGAAATCACAGTTCAGACAATTACGCCACAAGCGGCTACAATCACCCAATGCAACGAACCAAACCGCACAAAGGAGGCAGCGCGATGGCCGTACCGGAACAGGTCACCGTGGACGAGGCGCAGCAGTATTACGACACTGCCGACAGCATCCGCATCAGGCCGGGCTGGATGCAGGGCGAGGGCCAGCCCATGCCTGAAATCGAACCCTACCTGTGGCGCTGGTCGCAGGTGGAGCCGCTGGTTATGAAGAGCGGCGAGCTGGTGACGCCCGACCGCGACGTGGAGCGGCGCACCCTGCGGCTGGCGACGCCGGGCATCGACCGCGGCACCACTCACACCATCACCGCCGCGTTGCAATTGCTGCTGCCCGGCGAGAACGCCCCGGCCCATCGCCACACGCCCACGGCCATCCGCTGGGTGCTGAAGGGGCAGGGCGCCTACACCACCGTCGAGGGCGACAAGTGCTACATGGAGCCGGGCGACCTTATCCTGACCCCTTCGTGGACCTGGCACGACCACAACAACGAAGGCACAGAGCCGATGATCTGGCTGGACGGCTTGGACGTTCCCCTTGTGCGCTACCTGCGGGCCAACTTCTACGAGCCGTACCCCGAAGACCAGCAGCCAGTCGTCGGCGTCGCCGAGTCGGAGCGCAAGTTCGCCTCCGGCGCCCTGCGTCCCGCATGGGAAAGCAGCAACGTCCCCTACTCGCCCCTGTGGCACTATAAGTGGGATAAGACCTGGGAGGCTCTGCAACGCTTGGCGGAAGTGGACGCCAGCCCCTTCGACGACGTGGCGATGGAGTTCAGCGACCCGGCCACGGGAGGCCCGGTGCTGCGCTCCATGACCTGCTGGACTCAGCTAATCCGTCCTGGCATCCGCACCCAGGCGCACCGCCAGACCAGTTGCGCCGTCTACCAAGTGTATAAGGGCGAAGGATACAGCGTCATAGACGGCCAGCGTTTCGACTGGAACGAGGGCGACTTCTTCGTGGTGCCGCCCTGGGCCTGGCACGAGCACGCCAACGACTCAGGCAGGGAGGCCGTGCTGTTCTCCATCCAGGACATCCCGGTGCTGAAGGATCTGGCCCTGTACCGCGAGGAACCCTACATGGAGAACGCCGGCCACCAACCGATAACCGGCAAGTTCACGGGGTAGGAAGATTTCACCCCCACCCCCGTATCAAGTACGGGGCAGGCTCTAACCCTCCCCTCAGGGGGAGGAGACTATTAGAAAACTGCGGTGAGCGTATGCCCATTCTTGACGTGAACGGCGACCGCTTCCACTACCACGTGGACGACTTCTCGGACCCGTGGCTGCCGTTGGCCCCGGTGCTGCTGCATCACGCCGCCGGCGGCAACCTGCACCGCTGGCGGGCCTGGGTGCCGACGCTGGCCCGGCGCCGCCGGGTGGCGCGTTTCGATATGAGAGGACACGCCGGTACGCCGCCCCCGGAGGACTTGCAGTTCTCCCTGCACGAACTGGCCGCCGACATCGCCAGGGTTATGGACGGGCTGGACATCGAAAAGGCGCATCTGGTGGGCGCATCCGCCGGGGGCATCGTCAGCCTGCGCTTCGCCCACGACTTCCCGGACCGGCTGCACAGCCTGACGCTGGTGGCCTCCACGCCGAAGCTGGCCCAGATGGGGGCCAACATGAACGCGG
Organism: Dehalococcoidia bacterium; assembly: GCA_965204805.1. GTDB lineage: Bacteria > Chloroflexota > Dehalococcoidia > Lucifugimonadales > UBA3495 > VXOI01. The sequence goes on along the minus strand of OZ242013.1, from coordinate 3,362,185 downwards.
GATCATGGCGGCGCATCCTGGAGGAAGAGGGAACGCGGGCCTGGCTGCTGGCGGATACCGACAAGCGCTTCGGTCCGGACACCGACCGCCACGTGGTCGAATGGTACGCCGACGAAGGGGCCAAGACTCCGGCGCCGGTGGTGCTGGCCCTACAGGGCTGCCTGCTGGCCCAGGACCTGACGCCGCTGCTGCCCGAGATAGTCGTCCCCACCCTGATACTCGCCGCGTCCCAGGACGACATCACCCCCCTGGACGCGCAGCAAATGATGGCCGAGCAGATACCACAAGCCGTGCTGGAAGTCTACGAAGGCGTCGGCCACAACATGAAGGTGGAAATACCCGACACGCTGGCCGCAAGAACGCTGCGATTCATAGATAGCGTCACTATCTAACGCTTTCCACCCTCACCGTGATTATGTCCACGCCGTGGTACTTCTGGTGGCTCACCGACGAGGCGTAGTACAGCAGCAGCCGGAAGGACACCTCGCGCTCGTCGGGGACCGGCGGGAGCTTGCTTAGATAGGTGAGATGGTCCTCCACGTTCTCCCCTTCCAGGGAGGTCGTGAACTCCAGCTCCGCCGCGTGGTCTTCGGGGCGCGCCACCACCGACAGGCGCAGCGGCGAGTCCCCCTCGTCGTGCTCTTGGAGCAGCACCGCCAGCGCCTCTTCGCCCGCCGACGCCAGCCGCTCCGTTGACGGCTCGTTCCACCCGGCCCGCCGGGCGAACTGCCGCAGGAATCCATCTATGTCGGGCAGAGACTCGGCCTTCAGGGGCACCGACAGGCTCCGCTGCCTCGGGGAGGTCAGTTCCATAAACAGCATCATCAGGATTGCCACGATGGCCCCTGCCGTCATGCCGTTGCCCAGCAGCACGGCGAAGAAGCCGTCGCCCAGCTTGTCCGCGAAAATCCAGCCGTTCTGGAAACCCACGCCCACCCAGAAAGTTACGCCTGCGATGGTGGCCTTGCGGTGGTCCATGCCGTCGTTGATGATGATCCGCATCCCCTGCACGAAGAGGATGCCCAGGAACACCGTGGCGTGCGCCGCCACCACTGGCCCGGGTATGGCGATGAGCAGGGCGGCGATCTTGGGGAAGAAGGCCACCGCCATCATCGTGACTCCTATGACCACGCCCACCCGCCGCGCCGCTACCCCGGTGACCTCGGTGATGGAGATGCTGCTGGAGTAGGTGGTGTTGGGCAGCGTCCCGGCGATGCCGGACAGGAAATTGCCCAGCCCGTCCGCGTTCAGGCACCCCTGCACCACCCGGAAGTCCGTCGCCTGCGGCCTGCGCCGCGAGACCCTCTGGATCGCCACCCCGTCGCCTACCGTCTCTATGGCCCCCACGATGGTGACCGCGATGAACGCCGGCAGCAGCCCCCAGAACTCCACGCCAAGAGTGACGTCCAGCCCCGGCCACGACGCGATTGGGACTCCCACCCACGGAGCGTCGATGACGGCCTGCACGTCATAGATGCCGAAGGGCGCCGACACGGCACACCCCACGACCAGCGCGGCTATCGGGGCCCACAGCCTCACCGCAGGCCCTCCCCGCAACACCAGCCCCGCCACCACGGCCAGCGACACCGCGGCGACCATGGGAGCCGCAAAGCCGGGAGTTCCGTCGGGCACGTCGTCCACCATGGTGAACACGATGGGCATCACGGTGCCAGCTATCAGCATGATGACCGAGCCGGCCACCACCGGCGTGAAGATGCGCCGCAGCAGCGACAGCTTGGCGGCCAGCAGGAACTGGAACAGCGAGGACACCACTATCAGGCTGGCCATGAGGGCCGGCCCGCCCTTGACCATGGCCGCGATACACACCGCGAAAAATGCGCCGGACGTTCCCATGATGAGGATGTGCCCGGAGCCGATGCGCCCAAACCGCACGGCCTGGACCAGGGTGGTCAGACCACTGATGAACAGCGCGGCAAAGGCAGCCCAGGCCAGGTAGCTGTCAGAAGCGCTGGCGGCTCGCATCACAATCAGCACGCCGATGACGATGGGCGCCAGCGTGACCACCGCCGCCTGCACACCGAGCCCCACGGTAATCGGACGGGGAGGACTCTCATCCGGCTCAAACCGTACGTTCGCGTTCACTTGCGCCGCAGCCAAAATCCTGCCTCACGCACTGGACTTCGATGACCACAGCACGAAAGTCATCGCGCCTCACGCCGGAATTCGTAGCCATCGACAGCGTGAATTGTAACTGAACGGACTGCCGGGAAGCTACCGCAAATGAAGCGGCTGGACGGAATTTTTGTGAGAAGTTTGTGACCGGATTGTGAAGAATACCGAGGCGGCGAGGTTTGTACATTGCGTGGCAGAACAGGGCACAACTGGTCTGGAGAGGAAATGAAAACGCTTCCGGGGAAGGGAAGAGGAGGAAATGGTGGAGACAGGGGGGATCGAACCCCCAACCTCGGCATTGCGAACGCCGCGCTCTCCCAATTGAGCTATGTCCCCACGAGGTCCGGCGCGTCCACTTAACTGAACGGCATCTACATCAAATCGTAGGGCCGCCCGGTGGCGGCTGTCAAGTCGCCGGGCGGGGTTTCAGGGCCTTTCGGTTCTCGGCGTAGTTGTCTGAACTGTGATTCATAGGATTTATGGATTAGTATGATTCCCTAATGATGGTAATCCTGTAATCAGAGAAATCACAGTTCAGACAGGGAGGGCAACGCTATGACTACGCTGGTGACCGGGGGAACCGGGTTTGTCGGGGCAAACATCGTCCGCGAGCTGGCGCGGGCCGGGCACGAGGTGGTCAGCTACGACGTTGCCCCTGCCGATGAGCTGGTGCGACAGTTCGTCGGGGAGTGGGAGAACCGCATCACCTTCGTTCAGGGCGACATACGCAACCGGGATGCCGTAACTGGACTGGCGAACAGCCACGGCATAGACGGCGTCATTCACGCCGCCACCTACACCGTGAACCAGCACGACCTGGAGGTGGAGCGGGCGCGCGACGTCATCGGCATCAACGTCGGGGGGCTGGCCAACGTGCTGGAACTGGCGCGAATTGCGGGAGTGCGGCGCTTCGTCTACGTCAGCTCCGGCGCAGCCTACGGGCTGGCCGCCGGCACCGACCAGACATACAGCGAGGAAATGCCCGTCGCGCCGGATTCGATGTACGGCATCACCAAGTACGCCGGCGAGCTGATTACCCGGCGCTACGGCGAGCTGTACGGGTTTTCCGCGGCCAGCGTGCGCCTCAGCACACCCTACGGCCCCATGGAGCGGGTCACCGGCCACCGCGCCGTGATGTCGGCGCTGTACCAGTGGACCGGACAGGTGGCGCGAGGCGAGCCGCTGTCGGTGCAGGGCGAGTCCTTCGCCCCGGACGACGGGCGCGACTACACCTACGCCGTGGACACCGCCCGGGGCTTGCAGGCCATTCTCGACGCTCCGGAACTGTCCCACGACCTGTACAACCTGACCACCGGCGTATGGATAACCTACCGCGAAATCCTGGACGCCCTGGCCGAGATTGCCCCGGGCAGCGCTCCTTCCGCAGCCGCAGGTTCGGAGGAAGAAATGAACCGGGCGCGGGCGTCGGTGCCGGGCCGGGGGCCGCTGTCAAGCCACCGGCTCTGGCAGGACATCCGATGGCAGCCCCAGTACGACCTGCGAGACGGTATCGCCGACTACCTGCAATGGCGGCGGGAGTCGGGGTTCAGCGGGTAACCCCAGAGGTTCCCCCTGAAGAAGAGGATTGCTGCGATAACGATTGACAAACTGCCCGGCCCCTAACCCTCTCCCTTGAGGGAGAGGGTTAGGGTGAAAACGACAAGCAGAGGAATCGCGGTGGGAATCGAGCAATTCACCATAGACATTCCCCAACCCGTGCTGGACGACCTGGCGGCGCGGCTGGACGCTACCCGCTGGCCCGACGAAATACCCGGCGCCGGGTGGGACTACGGCACCGATCCGGCCTACCTGCGCGAGCTGGTGGACTACTGGCGCACGGCATATGACTGGCGGGCGCAGGAACGGGCGCTCAACGAGTTCGACCACTTCCGGGCGACGGTGGACGGCTTGGGCGTCCACTTCATCCACGCCCGGGGCAAGGGGGAGGCCCCGTTCCCGCTGATAATCTCCCACGGCTGGCCCGGCTCGGTGGTTGAGATGCTGAAAATCATCCCCATGCTCACCGACCCGGCAGCCCATGGCGGCGACGCCAGCGATTCCTTCGATGTGGTGGTGCCGTCGCTGCCCGGCTACGGCTTCTCCGACAAACCCGTCTACCGGGGCATGAGCAACACCCGCATCGCCGGAATGTGGCACACGCTGATGACCGAGGGGCTGGGCTACCGCCGCTTCGGGGCGCAGGGAGGCGACTGGGGCGGGATGATAAGCTCGCGGCTGGGCTTCGATTTCCCGCAGTCGGTGGCCGGCGTCCACCTGAACCTGATGACCGGCGTTCCGGCCTTTCGCGGCGCTCCCGACCCTCCGCTGACCGAAGCCGAGCAGGAATTCATACGCCTAGCCCGCCGCTGGTTCGAGGACGAGGGCGGCTACTTCCACATCCAGCGCACCAAGCCGCAGACGCTGGGCTTCGGGCTGAACGACTCCCCGGTCGGCCTGGCTGCCTGGATTATCGAGAAGTTCCGCACCTGGTCCGACTGCGGCGGCAACCCGGAGAACAGTTACACCCGCGACGAGCTGCTGACCAACATCATGCTCTACTGGGTGACGCAGAGCGGCCCGTCGTCGGTGCGGCACTACTACGAGAACCGGGTGGACAACTGGCGCTTCCAGCCGGGCGAGCGGGTGGAGCCACCCTGCGCCGTAGCCCTGTTCCCGGTGGAAATCAACCGCCCGCCCCGCGAGTGGGCCGAGCGAACCCACAACGTGCAGCGCTGGACCGAGATGCCGCGCGGCGGTCACTTCGCCGCCATGGAGCAGCCGCAACTGCTGGCCGAGGACATCCGAGCCTTCTTCCGCACTCTGCGATAGTTTCCTCTCCTTCAACCCCGTCATTCCTGCCTTCGCAGGAATGACGGGTAGGAGCGTAAAGGATTTCCTTTATAATGCCATTGCCAACGCTTTCAGGAGCAATATGCCTATGGTATCCCCCTACCGTTTTCACGTTGACCAGCGGGTGCTAATCCGCAGGCGCGGCGGCGGCAGGCACCGGCAGCCCTCGGAGAGTATCAGGGGGGCGCTGGGTGTCATCGCGCCGCAGATGACCGACGACTGGTCAGGCACCAAGCTGGAGCTGGAGGCCGACACCCCCAACGTCTACTACGTGACCCTGGACAGCGGCGTCACCGAACTCATCGCCGAGGACTGGCTGGAGACCGCTCCGGCGGATGCGCCGCCGCCTCCCGCCCCTCAATCCTATTTCCCCAATTGAAAAGAGGTGATTCTATGGACTTTGGACTCGCAGACAAGAAGGCATTCGTGGGAGGGGCCAGCCGGGGCATCGGCAAGGCCATCGCCCTGGAGCTGGCGAGGGAAGGCTGCGATGTGGTCGTCGCGTCGCGCACCATGCCGGACCTGGAAAAATCGGCGCAGGAAATCGCCGAGGAAACCGGGCGCACGATCATTCCCATAGCAATGGACGCCACCAACACGGAGCAGGTGGACCGGGCCATAGCCGAGGCTGCCGAGCGGCTGGGCGGCCTGCACATACTGGTCAACAGCGCGTCCCTGCCCGGCGGCTCGGCGGATGCAGTCGGCCCCATTGATACCGTCAATGAGGATTCCCTCATCAGCGATTTCGACGTTAAGTACGTCGGCGCGCTGCGCTGCGCGCGGGCGGCCATCCCCTTCCTGAAGGAACAGGGCTGGGGACGCATCGTCAACATCAGCGGCGGCAACGGCCGCACCGCCGGCAACCTGAGCGGCGGCGCCCGCAACGTCTCGATGGTGCACCTGACCAAGACGCTGGCGATGCAACTGGGCCGCTTCGGCATCACCGTCAACTGCATCCACCCCGGCACCACCCGCACCGAGCGCACGCCGGGGCTGCTGGAAGCCCGGGCGGCGCAGCTTGGCATCCCGGTTAGCGAGGTGGAAGCCCACGACTTCGCCCCGGACTCCCCCCGCGGCAACCACATCTGCCGGATGGTGGACGGCTCTGAGGTTGGCTACCTGACCTGCTACCTGGCCTCGGACAAGGCTTGGGCGGTCACCGGCGAGGTCATAGCCGCCGGCGGCGGCACCGGCGCCGCGGTGTACTACTAGGGCGTGGTGAAACTGCTATGAACACTACCCAATTCATCGCCGACTGCCTGGCACAGACGCACCTGCGGCTGCACGCCACCTGCGAGGGGCTGACGGCGGAGCAGGTGCTGTGGCGGCCCGCTCCTACGGCCAACAACATCGGCTTCATCCTATGGCACATGGGGCGCCACGAGGACAGTCGCGTCACAGCCACCGCCTGCGGAGCCCAAGGCTTCGAGGCCGACCTGTGGGGCGCCGACGGCTGGCACGAGCGGTTCGGCCAGCCTGCGACCGCGCCCGACCCCGGCGACCGGCTGGGGCTGCGGAGCCTGGCCATCCCCGCGCCCGAGGTGCTGCTGTCATACTTCAAGGCGGTCAACGAGCGCACCATGCGGTTTGTCGCATCGTTGGACGACGACAGACTGGACGCCTTTATAACCGCCAGCGAGCCGCGCCAGACAGCCGCAGGGGCCTTGCGCCACATGATAGTCCACCAGAACAACCACCACGGCCAGGTGGACTACCTGCGCGGCCTGCAAGAAGAGGACTGGGACCTGCCGCGAGGCACCGGCGGCATCCTGCCCAGTCGGTCTGGCTAGTCAGATCAACACAGTCCGGGGGAGATATGAACACCACCACACGCGCCATCGGCCAGTCCGTGGTCCGCGGCGAGGGGCCGGACAAGGTTACCGGGAAGTCGGTCTACACTGCCGATGTGTCCCTGCCGGGGATACTGTGGGGCAAGGCGCTGCGCTCGCCCTTTCCCCACGCCCGCATCGTCAGCATTGACACGGAGCAGGCAAAGGCCGTGCCGGGCGTCCACGCCGTCATCACCGCCGCCGACCTGCCCGACTCGCTGGTGGGCCGCCGCCTGCGCGATATGCCGGTGCTGGCCCGCGATGTGGTGCGCTTCGTGGGCGAGAAGGTCGCCGCGGTCGCCGCCGAAAGCCAGGAGGCTGTCGAGGGAGCCCTGCTGCTCATAGACGTGGAGTACGAGGAGCTGCCCGCCGTTTTCGACTCCCACGAGGCGATGTCCCGGGACGCCCCGGTACTACATCCGGAAATGTCCGGCTACGAGGGGCTGCCGCAGCCCGAATCGGACATCAACAACGTCTTCGCCCATATCACCTGGGGGCAGGGTGACGTGGAGCAGGGCTTCGCCGAGGCCGACCTGGTCTTCGAGCACACCTTCAACGCCCAACTAATGCACCAAGCCTATATCGAACCCCACGCCTGCGTCGTCAGCGCCGAACCCGCTCACCCTGAGCCTGTCGAAGGGCGCGGGGTGCAAGTATGGGTCAACAACAAGGACCCCTACGCCCTGCGCGAGCAGCTTGCCGCCGTGTGGGGCATGGACGAGGATCGCATCGTGCTGCACCCGTGCAGCATCGGCGGAGACTTCGGCGGCAAGGGCTCCTTCATGGACGTGCCACTATGCTACTACCTGTCGCTGCACTCCGGGCATCCGGTCAAGATGGTGATGGACTACATCCAGGAACTGATGGCCGCCAACCCCCGCCATCCCGCGACCATGACCATCAGGAGCGGCGTGAAGCGCGACGGAACTCTGGTGGCCCGGCAGGCGCGGGCAGTGTTCGACAGCGGGGGCTACGGCGCCTTCAAGCCCACGGTATACCTGCGCGGGGCGGACCACCTCTGCGGCGTCTACCGCATACCCCACGCCCGCATAGACAGCTACATGGTCTACACCAATAACGTCCCCAAGGGCCACATGAGAAGCCCGGCCAAGCCGCAGGTCGTCTTCGCCGTGGAAGCCCACACCGACCTCATCGCCCGCGAGATGGGCATTGACCCCTACCAGTTCCGGCAGATGAACCTGCTGCGCGATGGCGACGCCTCCCCCGTCGGCCACGTCTGGCAGGACATCCGGGCTGAAGAGACGCTGCGCCGCGCCGCCGACGCCGCCAGATGGGAAACTGCCAAGCCTGACAAGGCGGGTATGCTCACCGGGCGCGGGCTGGCAATCACCGACCTGTCGCAAGGCGTGGGGCGATTTGCCGCCAGAATCAGCATGAATTCGTCGGGCCGTCCCACGCTGCGCATGGCCTTCTGGGACACTGGCACCGGCTCTCATACCGTCCTGCGGCAGATGGTGGCCCAGGAGCTGTCGGTGCCAGTGGACGAGGTAGACATCGAGCTGCTGGACACGTCGGAGATGCCCTTCAGCTCCGGCTCCGGCGGCACGCGGGTGACCTACACCGCCGGACAGGCCGTGGTGGGCGCGGCCCGTGAGCTGCGCCGCAAGCTCATCCGCGAAGCCGCGCCGCTGCTGGACACGCCGGAGGAAGACGTCACGCTCCAGAGTGGGCGGGTTGTCGTCGGCCCGTCGCCGCTGCGCCCGGCCTACTACCGCACCATCAACATCGGCGAGGTGGTGGCCCACGTGGGCGACGGCACCATCGAGGCCGAGTATGAGTTCGCTTCCGAGCCGCCGGACATGACCTCTTTCTGCGCCCAGGCTGCCGAGGTTGAGGTTGACCCGGAGACCGGGCAGATAACCGTCACCAGATTCGTAACTGCCCACGACGTGGGGGCCATCCTGAACCCGCTGATGCACCAAGGACAGGTGGAAGGCGGCGTTATCCAGGGCCTCGGATACGCGCTGATGGAGGAACTGCTGACCGAGGATGGCCACATTTCCACCCTCAGCTTCGGCGACTACAAGATACCCACCAGCGCCGACATACCGGAGTTGGTCACCGTGCTGGTGGAAGGCAACAACGGCCCGGCCCCCTACCGAAGCAAGGGCATCGGGGAAAGCGCCAACATCCCGGTAGCCGCCGCCATAGCCAACGCCGTGACCGACGCCATCGGCACGCCGGTCCTCAGCCTGCCGCTGACGGCGGAGAAGGTGCTGCGGGCGATTCGGGGAGTATAATCGCTATATGGGGTGCCGGATGAGCGCACTGCCGATGGGGAGCAGTGAACATGAGTGATGGGCCGAAGGTCTGGGCGATTCGCGCCGCAGAGAAGGAGCGAGCGGAAAAGTACGCTCGCAGATTCTGGAACGAGAGGGTCGCCGCGATAGACTATTTGGGTAACTGCGGGCCGGATCTCCGATGTTCCACAATGCCTGAATTGAAAGACGCTCTTCGCGCGGCCGGATATGAACATAAGAGCAGGATTGGGAATGTAGCGAACCAGTTATGGCGCTTCGCGCACGAGATTCGGAAAGAAGACTGGATTATCGTTCCTCGCCCCAAACCCGGCGACATTATGATAGGGATCTGCGCCAGCGCCTACGAATATGTCCGGGGCGGGTTGTACGAAGGTGAATACCCATACGTCATCAGGGTTGATTGGTTAAGGGAAATTTCTCGCAAATGTCTCTCCGAGGATCTGCAGCGTTCTGTCGAGGGCAGGAATGGGCAATCTCTGTTCTCGGTTGACGCTAAGCATATCCCGGAACTGGAATGCCTGTGCAAGCTTGGCCTCGAATACAGAAAGTTGCCCGTAAATCTGCCGGGATATTTGGTGCGAGCCGTGGATGAACTGGTAGGCGAAAGGGGCCGTCCGCACTTCATAGAGTACTTGGTGATGAAGGGCGTGGATGAAGCACGGGAAGAGTTGAGCAAGGGGGAGGAGGAATTTGACGCACTCATCAATCCGGTAACCCACCCGGAATGGGCCACGTCCGCAATGGTTTACGCATGGGTGCGGGCGTCGCGCGACTTGGACAACGAGCGCTCTATGGAGATTTGGCGTGACCGATCATCTCCTTGATGCCAATGCGCTTATAGATTACTTCCGCGGGCAAAGGTCAACGCTCAGCTTGTTGGAGGACCTGGAGGCGCAGGGGCACCGTCTGGCCATATGCGCCGTTGGACTAGCCGAACTGTACTCTGGATTCAATGTACAGCAACGCATCGCAGCCGATCCCGTGGTAGACAGGTGGTTCTATTATGAGACGACCCCTGCCATCGCCAAGGAGGCCGGAAGGTATCGTTACGAGTTTGCCAGGATAGGTACCACACTCTCAGCCACCGATTCGCTTATCGCCGCTGTCGCAGTCGCCAACGGCGCAACCCTGATCACCAACAACCTGCGGCACTTCCCAATGCCGGAAATACGGCTGCTGCCCCACAATTAGGGAGGCACTCATGCTCGACCTGCTCATCACCAACGGCCTGGTCATTGACGGCACCGGCAGCCCCGGCTTCTACGCCGCCGTCGCCGTCGAGGGCGACCGGGTGACCGTCCACCGCGGCGACGTGTCCGGGCTGGAAGCGGCGCGGACTATTGACGCCGCCGGCTACGTCGTCTGCCCCGGCTTCGTTGACCTGCATTCCCATGCCGGGCTCACCATTCTGGGCGAGCCGCACCACGACCCCAAGGTGCGGCAGGGCGTCACCACCGAGCTGGTGGGCATTGACGGCATCTCCCACGCGCCCTTCAAGACCCGCGAGGAGCTGGAACGCTACATCTGGTTGGACTCCGGGCTGAACGGCTATCCGCCGCTGCCCGCCGACTGGCTCACTGTGGCCGAGCTGCTGGACAAGTACGACGACTCGGTGGCTATCAACATGGCCTACATCCTCGGCAACTCTCCCGTCCGCATCTGGAGCGTCGGCTGGAACGACCGTCCGGCCACTCCCGCCGAGATGGAGGACATGAAGGCCGTAATCCGCGAGGCGATGGAGGAAGGCGCTTGGGGCCTGTCAACGGGCCTGGACTACCCGCCCGGCTCCTACGCATCCACCGAGGAGCTAGGGGCGCTGGCCGGCGTCGCGGCGCGGATGGGCGGCCACTACCACACCCACACCCGCGCCAGCCTGCGCTCGCAGGGACTGATGGCCCCGTGGGAGGAGGCGCTGGAAATCGGGCGGCTGGGCGACTGCCCGGTGCACCTGACCCACTACCGGCAGGGGGCGTCCGGCGTCGGCAGCCACCTCGACTACCTGGGGCTGGTGGAGCGAGGCCGCGACGAGGGCATGGACGTCACCTTCGACTGCTACACCTATCCCTACTCCGGCACCACCGTCACCATCGGCCTGCCCCACTGGGCCAAGGACGGCGGCCCTGAGCGGCTGATGGACGCCCTGCGCGACCAGGACGACCGCCAGCGGATGAAGCGCGAGCTTTCCCGTGACCGCCTGGAGAACAACTGGCTGACCAACTTCACCCAGCCGCAGAACCAGCAGTACGATGGCCGTCTCATCACCGACATTGCCGAGATGCGCGGCCAGGAACCGGAGGACGCGCTGTTCGACCTGCTGCTGGAGGAGAACCTGGGCATTTCCACCGTGGGCCTCGGCACCAACGCCCAGACGCTGTACGCCTTCGTGTCGCATCCGGCGGGGATGATTGCCAGCGACGCCATCCTGTTCGGCGAGTACCCCAACCCGCGCAGCTACGGCTGCTTCCCCATCGTGCTGGCCGAGTTCGTGCGGGCCGAGCAGCACCTGAAACTGCCCGAGGCCATCCGCAAGATGACCTCCTTCCCGGCGCAGCGTCTTGGTCTGCCCGACCGGGGCATCCTACGCGACGGGTTCAAGGCTGACATCGTTATCTTCAATCCCAGCACCGTCAAGGCCCTCGCCACCAAGGAAAACCCCAAGCAGTACCCCGTCGGCATAGACTACGTGATAGTCAACGGGCAAGTGGTGGTAGACAACGGCGAGAATACCGGGGCACTCCCAGGCCGGTCGCTGCGCCGTGGCCGGGCCAGCACGTAGCATGAGGATGACGATGAAGGATACAGGACTTGGGTGGTGCGTCCGGTTAGGGTATGTGGCTGCTGTCGCCGCCCTGCTGTTGGTAGCGGCTTGCTCAGGGGGCAAGGAAGCCGAGAGCAACCAGACCAGCCCCTCGCGGGAAGGAGAAGCGGCGTTCAACCGGACCTGCTCGGTATGCCACGGGGCCAATGCCGATGGAACACAGGCAGGACCCCCGCTGGTACACCGGCTCTATATTCCGGGCCACCATCCTGATATTTCCTTCCGCAACGCCGTGAAGAACGGTGTCATATCCCATCACTGGGAGTTCGGTCACATGCCGCCGCAGCCCGGCGTTTCCGATGAGGACATAGAAAAGATCATCTGCTACGTCCGGGAGTTGCAGATAGCCGGGGGCATCTACGAAGGCGAAGCCCCCTGTTGAGCGGAGCTAGGCGTCGAAAATCTCGCTGAGGGGCAGGCTGAACCCTGGCAACACCTCGCCGCCGTCCAGCACATCATCGCCGGTCAGAGTTACGGCTGGCACGCCGGGGCGGTGGACTGATATGGTTCGCGTCCTAGAGTAGACATCCACCACCATCAGAACCCCGAGATCCAGCCACATCCGGGTTTTCTTGTCCACTTCGTCTTGAGAATCGTTGGGAGAGATGATTTCCACGACCAACTCCGGCGCGACTTCCAAGTACCCGTCTGACTGGTCATGGAGAGGTAAGCGCTCTGCCGACACAAAAAAAACGTCCGGCTCCCGCACAGTATCCGGGTTTCTCCGAACAACAACACCACCATCGGTTCCGCCCACTCGGCCTAACCGATCTCTCCGCACGTGGGTATGAAGCGGAGCCATAATGTTACCCGCGATAAACGAATGTCTCTTTCCTGCTGGCACAGTTTCGCGCAACACTCCGTTGATGAGTTCCCCTCTGAATCCCTGGCTGCTGAGCCGCAGCAGGTCCTCAGCGGTTAGCAGCTTGTTCTTCGCAGTTGTCATATCGTCTGCCTATTCAGAAAATTAGACGTCGAAAATCTCGCTGAGGGGCAGGCTGAACCCCGGCAGCACATCGCCGCCGTCCAGCACATCATCGCCGGTCAGAGTTACGGCAGGAATCCCGGGGCGGTGAACAATAACAGTCTTTGTCGCCGGACGCACTACCAGCGTCATATAAACGCCGTGGTCCAGCCACATATTCGTCTTTTCCCGGACTTCCGGCTCCCTGTCGCTTGGGGAAACTATCTCCACTACCAAATCGGGTATCACTTCCAGATAACCGTCGGACTCATCATCGACAGGCAGACGGCTGGCTGACACGAAATAGACATCCGGCTCGCGCACGGTATCGGGATTGCGCTCAATCAAAACGCCGCCGTCCGTTCCACCCACTTCTCCCAAACGTCGCGGCAAAACGTGGACGTTAAAGGCGGTGATGATCCGTCCCGCAATTCGCGCGGGTATTCTTCCGGCTGCCACGGTTTCGTATAACACTCCCTTGATGAGTTCGCCTTTTACCCCTTGGCTGTAGAGCCGCAGCAGGTCTTCAGCGGTTAGCAGTTTATTCTTAGCAGTCGCCATCTTTTACCTTTCGCGCAATAAGTACGTCATTTTACTATGCCGACCTGTTCCATGCGCTGCCTGCCCAGCGCGCTCAGCAGTCCCTCCAGCGCAGCGCAATCGCGGCAGCCTTCGCGGGCTTGTGGCAGTTCCGTCAGTGCGTGGATTCGGGCGGCCTGACGCAACAGCGGCGGTATCAGGCGTTGGGGATTCAGCTCCACCTCTACCAGCCTCGGCCGGAAGGCAATGGCGAAGCCGTCGGCGTCTGTTGATCCTGCCAAGTCCACTGTTTCGGGATCGGTGGCGGGTTCCATGTAGGCGAGAGCCAGCCTGGACACTGGCGGGAAGTCGAGGCGCTGGGCTATCCAAGCGTAGGCGTTGAGCTGGGCGCGGTAGACGCGGTGCTGGCTGCGGTTGTCCGGGTTGTAGCGGGAGGTCTTGTAGTCCACGATGGCGCAGGCGCCGTCGGCAAGGCGGAAGACGGCGTCGGCCTCGCCGCGCACGGTTACGCCGGTAGTCTCGTCGGTGGCCTTGAATCTGGACCAGTGGGGCGGGTCGAGGTGCCCGACGGCGTCGCCGACCTCGGCCATCCACGGTGGCAGGCGTCCCTCCCGTTGCAGATGGCCGACTACGACCTGCTTGGTGTAGCGGTCAATGCTGCTGAAGATGCCGGGGAAGCCCTGCCAGGGCAGCGGCCTGACGTGCATCTGTATCCAAGCGCAACGGGCGCAGAAGCGGAAACCGGCGTAGCTGCCCAGTTCCGTTGCGGAGATGGTCAGACCGGACAATTACGCCCCCACCCAGGCAGAAGGCTTTTCAGTTATTCCTTCCCCCTGAGGGGGAGGATTAGGGTGGGGGTGAAATCTCAAGGGCAAAACTTCGGCGGCTAGTCCCCGTCGCCGTCGCCGCCGACCGCAGGCGCGGTCTGGCCTGGCTGAACAGCGGCGGGAGCGCCGGTGGTGGCCTGGGCGCGAGCCGCGTTGCCGCGGGCCTCGGGCGGGAGCGCTTCCTCCCAATCAGGCAACTGGAGCCGCTTGGTGCTGGGCAGGAACATGATGGCGGCAACCGCGAGAGTGCTCAGGCCGAAGGACAGCCAGAGAGATGAGAAGTAAGAGCCAGTAAGGTCGCGGAGGAAGCCAGCCGCCACCGGCCCGAGGGCCATGCCGAAACCGGCGCCCATCATCTGCCATCCATAGGCCGTGCCGGTGGGCGCGTCGGCGTAGTATTGGCGGTTGATGATGGGGAAGGCGGTCATCTCGCCCCCCATGCCGATGCCGAACAGCACGGCGAACAGGAAGTAGAGGGCGATGCTGTCGCCAGCGAAAAACAGAATCAAGATGGGAAGAGTCTGCAACCCGAAGCAGACCATCATCACCCACTTGCTGCCAATAATGTCGGCAATGACAGGTACGGCGAAGCGAGTCAGGGTGCTGACCACGGTGAGGGCCAGGTAGATCATCGCCGCCATGCCACCGGAAATGCCGTCGTCGATGGCGATGGCAACCAGCAGGATCAGGATGATGTTATGCCCGGCGCACCCCAGACCATGAATCGTAGCCAGGTTCCAGAAAGCGAAGGTCTTCTGCACCTCCTTGAGGAAGGTGCGAGTGCGCAGCTTGGCGACGGCGTTGTTCTGCAGGCGGCGCACCGGCTCGTCGGGAGGGGCGCCCCACTGGGTTATGCCACGGTCGGCCGGTTCGTTGTAGAACCACCTGGTCAGCGTTAGCAGTATAATACCGCCGGCGATTCCCGGGACCCAGAAGGTGACCTGCAAACCGTAACGGTCGAAGAGCAGGTACACCATCAGGATGGCAAGCCCGGTGCCGAGGCCCTGGAGGCCCTGTAGTATGCCCATGACAAGGCCAAGGTTCTTGCGGAACCAGAGGGTGACGCCGGATACCAGCGTGACCTGGAAGGAGGCCATGCCCGCCGCCAACACGATGCCGAAATACAGGTAGTATTCCCACCAACTGTTCATGATGCCGGTCATGATCATGCCGAACATGAACAGCAGCCCACCGCCCCACATCACCCGCCGCACACCGTAACGGTCGCTGAGCCAGCCGCAGATGGGACTGAGGGCCGCAGACATCAGCCACTGGATGGTGAACCCCGCGGTGATGACGGTGAGGCTCCAGCCAAAGAGAGTCTCGAACTCCGGCACGAGAACCGCCACAGCGAACCGCAGGCTGGAACTGGTCATCCACATCACCGTCGCCACGGCGACGATGACAAAGGCGTAGTGGATACGCCGGTCTCCGATTACTAGACCATCGGGCCTCAAGCCAATGTTGAACATCACAAACTATTACAGGGCGAATATAGAGGATGCCCCATTCTACTCTCGGCATTCAGATGTTTCAATGATGTTACGGCGTCGCGCCGGAGCAGACTGTCAAACCTAGGGCTGGAATCTATCCGGCAGACTCCGCAGAATATCCTCGGCATCCCGGCAGATGTCCCGCACCACGTCCGCCGCCGGGCGGATGGCATTGACGTGGCGCGCGCCCTGTCCCATATAGACTGCCGACAACCCCGTGTCGTGGCGGGCGCGGGCTTCGGCAACGTCCGAGGCCAGCTCTTCGCGGCGGGCTAGTATCTCTGCGTCCCGGCCGTCCCACTCCCGTACCAGGCGGTTGCGGTAAACCCGTCCGGCAATTCCCTCCGGCCAGGGGCGGGTGCCCAGCAGGTCGTAGAGACGGGTGAAGGCGGTATCCTGTCCATCGGACATTAAGACCTGCTCCTTGAAGGCAGGTGGAACTTCCACCGCCTCCGGTGTGGCCAGCATGGCGGTGCCGAGGGATGCACCTTCGGCCCCCGTGCCCAACACTCCGGCCAGCGCCCGGCCGGTGGTGATGCCTCCGGCGGCCAGCACCGGCAGATAGGGGTATCGCTCGACAAGGTTGACCAAGAGGGGCAGCAGGTTAATCTCGCCGGTGTGTCCGCCCGCCTCATTGCCTTGGGCCAGCAGCACGTCGGCCCCGGCATCCACCGACTGCTGCGCCAGTTCCAGCGACTGCACCTGGCAGATGGTGACTGCTCCCGCATCCCTGGCCCGGCGCACCCACGGGTCGGGGTCGGCGAAGGAGAAGATGAACACCGGCACCCGTTCCTCCAGGGCAATCTCGATGTTGGCGGTGTTGTACTCGATGAGCTGGGATATGAAGCCCACACCGAAAGGCCGGTCTGTCTGTCCTCGGATGTAGGCAATCTGCTCCCGCAGCCATTCCGGGCCGAAGTCATTGGTACCGCCGAAGGTGCCCAACCCCCCGGCCAGCGAAACCGCCGCCGCCAACTGCCCGCCGCTGTGGTTGCTCATGGGCGCGGACATCACCGGATAGTCAAGGCCGAGCAGGTCGGTGAAACGGGTTGTTAGCATAGCTGGTTCACTTTCCGTTGTTCGTCTCTACGTTTTCACCCCCATCCCAACCCTCCCCCTCAAGGGGAAAGGGACTTTTCGGGATGGGCAGCTAGACGTCGATGAGCAGGCCGGGGTTGAGGACGCCGTTGGGGTCTAGGGCGCGCTTGGCGGCCCGGAGAGCTTCGGCGAAGGGTTCGGGGCGCTGCTGGTCGTACCACGGGCGATGCAGACGGCCCACGGCGTGGTGGTGGGTGATGGTGCCGCCAACGGACATGATGGCGTCGGAAGCAGCCTGCTTGATTTCGGCGTACATCTCCAGTTCCGCGCCGCGCCGTCCCATGCCTTCCCAGGTGTAGTAGGGGGCCGGGCCATCGGGGTAGACGTGGGTGAAGCGGCAGGACACCGAGCCGCCGCCGCAGACGCGGTCCAGCGTCTCCTGCAACGCGCCGCGCACCATCTCGTCCATGGCCGGCCAGCGCTCCCAGGTGATGGCCGTCTCCAGCGTCTCAGCCACCAGTCCCAGGCCGGTGGTGATGTTGCGCTGGTAGGGAGCGCCGATGAAGGCATTGCGCCATGCTCCGACGGCGCCCTGCCGTCCGGTGTCGCCGCTGCGCCCTTCGACAGGCTCAGGGCCAGCGGGGGCAGAGATGCGGATGTCGGCCTCGTCTATGACGCCCCCGGCGTCGCGGGCGATGGCGACGGCCTGGCGGATGTTGTCGTCCTGGGGCAACTGGTCGGACTCGAAACCGATGATGAGCAGGGCGCGGCTGCCGTCCATGCCCGCTGCTGCCTGGGCCTCGCCGGGGTCCAGCAGACGGCAGTTGGCGGGCCACAGCTTGGCCTGCACCACCCGGCGAGCGCCTTCGGACCCGGCCATGAAGCTGGGGAAAGTCACTCCCGCCGAGGCGCGATACTGGGGGCGCGCCTGTATCCGCATCCACGCCTCGGTGATGATGCCGAGGATGCCCTCGCTCCCGATGGCCATGCGGTCGGGGCTGGGGCCGGCTCCGCTTCCGGGCAGCCGCCGCGACTCCCAAACGCCCGTCGGAGTGACCATCCGCACTGACTCCACGAAGTCGTCAATGTGAGTGTGGTTGGTGGCGTAGTGGCCGCCGGAACGGGTGGCAATCCAGCCGCCCAGCGACGAGAACTCGAAGCTCTGCGGGTAGTGGCGCAGGGTGAAGCCGTGGGGACGAAGCTGCGCCTCCAGCCCCGGCCCGTAGGCCCCGGCCTGGATTCGGGCCGCGCGGGAAACGTCGTCCACCTCCAGCACCTGATCCAGCGCCGTCAGGTCTATGGTGACGATGCCATCGTAGCCCTCGGGCGGCTCGAACCCGGCCACGGTGGAACTGCCCCCGCCGTAGGGGATGGCGGCGTAGCCGTTGGACGAGCACCAGTCCAGCACCGCCGTAACTTCGTCTTCGGTGGTGGGGTGGGCCACCACGTCGGGCGGGTTGGGGAACTGCAAATTGTAGGCGCGGATGCGGTCGCGGAAGCTGCGCCCGTAGGTGTGTACCGCGCGGTCGTGGTCGTCGGTGGCGCAGATGGCGGCCAGGGACGACGACGGGCTGATGCGCGGGGCGCGCAGTTGCAGGTCTTCGGCTCGCGGCGGCATTACCGGCTCGACGGCCACGCCGTAGCGCTGCGACAGTCGCGCCGCTGCCTCGCGCACCTGCTGCTCGGTGGGTTCGTCCTGCTCCAGCCCCCAGGCCCAGAAACTTCTGCGGCTCATGCCCGTTCCTCCGCGTGCGCCTAACCTTCCTCGCGGAGGCGGCGCAATTCCTCTTCCAATTGGAGTTTTCTGGCTCGTGCCGATTCCAGTTGAGCCTCGGCAGTCGCCCGCGCCTCGCGTTCGGCTTGCAACGCCTCGCGCTCAGCCTGCAGCGCATCCCGGTCCTGCCGCCAGTTTTGCAGGTATGCGCCGGTCGCCGGATCAAAGAACCGGGGCCAGCCTTCATCCCAGGCTAGACTGAGTTCCAGCACCTCGCTGTATCCCTTGAGGATGCCGTCCGGCTCGGTGGTCAGTTCGATGGGCTGGTACTCGCCGTTCACCAAGCGTAGTCCGTCTAGTTGAAAGCGGTAGTATCGCCCGCCAGTGGGATCAAAGCGCCAAAACTCGGGAACGCCTATTTGGGCGTAGATAAGTGGTTTTCGTACGAGGTCGACTCGCCGCGTGCTTTCCGAGGCGACCTCCAGCGCCCAGTCCGGCACCTTCCCCACCTCCCACGGCAGGTAGATCCTGCGGGGTCTGATGGCCAATTCGTCGACGCCAAAAGCCACGTACACGTCAGGCGCCACCCGCACGTTCAGGTTGCTGGGATCGTAGCAGATGTGAGTATCGGTATCTATAAAGACATTGTGGCGTTGGTGGAAGTTAGTTAGATGAGCGAACAGATGCCCCATGACCTCGTGTATTTCGCGACTCTGTTCCATGTGGTCCGGCGGTACTTCCTTTTCGCCAGCGTCAAACTCAAGGCCAGCGTAATCTATCGGCCCGCCTTTGCGGTAGGGCAGCATTGTGTATTTGTCCTTAATCTTGCGGAGAGCCATCGTCATGCCCCAAGCAGCACCGCCTTGGAGTGCGCTGCCTCAACTATGCGGTTGCCCTGATTTTATCACGCTGTCCTCTTGCCTTTTACCGGGCTATTTCGCCAGCAGGAGCGCCGCCGACCATCGCTAGTCCACCACGTCGAAGCGCTCCGACTGCGGGGGCTGCGCCCACAGTTCCTCAGCGCCGGCCATGGCGACGGCTCGCTCCGGGCTGGCGCGCCAAGCGTCGTATATCTCGTTGCTGTCCCAGGTCACCAGCGTGGAAATCTTGGTGGGGTCGGAAAGCGAAATCAGCGTCTGGCGGCTGCCGAAGCCTGGGGCCTTGCTCTGCGCCAGTCCGTTGCCGTCCAGTAGCTTCTTTGCTTCCTCTATCTTATCTGCCTTGGCCCAGTGGTGAGTGAGAACGCCTATCATCTTTTCTTCTCCATAACAATGATTAAACGCCGAGAGCGCAGAGAACGCCGAGCTTACAGGAAGCGAATCTCTGCGGCCTCTCCGGTCTCGGCGTTTTGTTGGTCTCTTGCTAATCCGGCTCGCGGCGTAGGCCGATGACGCGGGCGAAGACGAAGGCCAGTCCTGCGACCACGATGCTGAACACCGCGCCCATCTTGCCCGGGTCCAGGAAGTCCGTCCCGTAGTACGCCTTGTTGGCCACGAACAGCGCCACCGTCAGCCCCAGGCCGGCAATCATGCCCGCCACCATCAGGTGCCTCAGGCCCATGCCCTCGGGCAATGGGAATCCGGCCCGGGACATGACGAACGAGAACAGCGACACGCCGACTGTCTTACCCACAATCAGCGACAGAAGGATCATCAGGGTCACCGCGTTGATGTTGCCGAAAGCGACGCCCGCGTTGGCCCAGGCGAAGAAGAACAGCCCGAAGTCCACCGGCATCTTGAGGTGATGCTCGAACCGGTCCAGGACGCTGACCCCGTGGCCGTGTGCGCCAGCGGCGTGCGCCGTTTCCAACTCTTCGCCCTCGTGCACGCCGTGCTCCTCCAGGGCCTCATGCTCGTGGGGCGTGAGATGAAGCGCGGGCAGGAATGGCACGATGAACACTAGCGCCAGGGCTGGCTCGACACCGGTCTTGACCAGCCCCGTCCAGCTCATGCCGCCCGCGATCAGGATATACACCGGCCACCAGGTGATGCCGACTCTCCGGAAGACGTAGGCCGCGACCATGCCGCCCAGCGTCAACAGCAGCCAGAGGGGCTGCACGTTCTCCGAGTAGAAAACGGCGATGATCACGAGGCCGATGGCGTCGTCAGCCACCGCCAGCAGCAACAGGAAGTTCACCGCCGCGTGCCGGGCCCCGAAGATCACGCGGGCCACCAGCCAGGCCAGGGCGATGTCGGTGGCGGTAGGGATGGCCCAACCGCCGAGGACGCCCTCGGCCGGGAACATCATTCTGCCGAGGTCGTCGGTGCCGCCGTAGAAGATGACCGCCAGTAGTATGAACAGCCCCACCGGGCCGAACACGCCGCCCAGCGTTCCCATGATGGGGTTGATCGCCTTGGGCAGGGGATTCAGCGCGCCGCCGGGCAGAATGGACTCGGTAATCTCCTTGGCGGCAATGCCGAAGAAGAAGACCATGAACACTTCGTTAACCAGGAAGTGGACGGTGACGTGCTTGCCGAAGATGTAGAAGTCGTTCAGGTCGTGGTGTTCACCATCATCCAGGAACGGCCCCTTGCCGAAGTTCCAGAAGTCGAACTCCACTACGTCGTGATAGCTGGTGAAGTCGATGTTGGCCCACACCAGCCCGGCGATGACGCCGAGGATGAGGGGGATGGAGTATTCCTGAAGGAAGGCTACGAAAAGGCGAATCTGTGGCACTGAAACCCCTTGCAAAACGGTACGGTAATGAGTGCCCCGTCGGCCCGCAGGCCGCCGCCGATTATACCACCGGTCTGGAAAGCTCCCAACCCCGCGGAAAGGAGTTTAGATTGACAAGAATGGGGGCCTTTGCTACCATCGGCGGCAGCTTGGGGCCATGCGCGCCGGGCTTTTTCCCTTGCCTGCCGTGGGCAGGATTGTTGTTTTACTCTGGGTGGAGGAACCTGCTTCAGTGGCTTTCGTTAATGGTCTCAAGTGCCGCGAGTGCGGGCGCGAGCAGCCCGCCGATCCCCTGAATGTCTGTGATTTCTGCTTCGGCCCGCTGGAAGTGGTCTACGACTACGCTACCATCTCCGAGGTGGTGAGCCGCGACCGCATCGAGGCCGGGCCGTTGAGCATCTGGCGTTACGGTGACCTGCTGCCCGCCGACAGCGACAACCCGGTGGACATCATGGCGGGCTACACGCCGTTGCTCAAGGCCGACAACCTGGGCAAGCGGCTGGGCCTGAACAATCTGTACATCAAGAACGACAGCGTCAACCCGTCCTTCTCCTTCAAGGACCGGGTGGTGTCGGTGGCTGCCACGAAGGCGAGAGAGTTCGGCTTCGAGACGATTTCCTGCGCCTCCACCGGCAACCTGGCCTGTAGTGTAGCCGCTCATGCCGCCCGCGCCGGAATGCGGGCTGTGGTGTTCATCCCTTCCGACTTAGAGAGAGGCAAGATTATCGGCGCAGCCATCTACGGCCCGACGCTGGTGGCCGTGGACGGCACCTACGACCAGGTGAACCGCCTGTGCAGCGAGTTGGCCGACAACGACGATTACAGGTGGGCCTTCGTCAACATCAATATGCGCCCCTACTACGCCGAGGGCAGCAAGACCCTGGGCTATGAGGTCGCCGAGCAGCTCGGCTGGCGTCTGCCCGACCATGTGGTGGTGCCTTCGGCCTCCGGCGCGATGTTCACCAAGATATGGAAAGGCTTCAACGAGCTGGCCTGCCTGGGACTGCTGGATGGCGTCGAGGCCAGTTCCTTCGGCCCCGACCAGAACACCGTGCATCATCCGGCGGTCACCACGCAGATGCACATGGCGCAGGCCGAGGGCTGCTCGCCCATCGTCAGCGCGTGGGACAACGAAGAGGCCCGAATCACGCCGGTGCGCCCCGACAGCCTGGCCAAGTCGTTGGCCATCGGCAACCCGGCCGACGGTATCTATTCGCTGCGGGTCATCAACAACTCCGGCGGCTCGGCCTACGCGGTGCCGGAGGACCGGATAGTCAGCGGTATCCGCCTGCTGGCGGAGACCGAGGGCATCTTCACTGAGACCGCCGGCGGCGTCACCGTGTCGGCGCTGGCCCACCTGGCGGAGAAGGGCGCCATCGGCCCAGACGAGCTGACCGTGGTCTACATCACCGGCAACGGCCTCAAGACCCAGGAGGCCGTGGAAGACGAGGTGGTCAACCCGCTGTTCATCAAGCCAACAATCACGTCCTTCGAGGCTGCGTTGCAGGGTTAGGGTATGGAAATGGCAAAGGATGAATGATGACTACCAGCGCAAATCCCACTCCGGCCCAAGTTGATGAGCCTTCCCTCTCTGAATACGCTCAGCTATGGCGAGCTATAGGGCGGCTTGAAGGAACTGCCGCCGCGCTGCTCGAGGGCCAACGGGAACTGAAAGAGGGTCAGCAGGAACTGAAGGAAGGCCAGCAGGAACTGAAACAGGAACTGAGAGCAGAGTTTCAAGTCGGCCAGCAAGAATCGAGAGCGGAGTTTCAAGCCGGCCAGCGAGAATCGAACCGCCGGATAGACCGTCTCTTCTATCTTATCCTCGGTATCGGCGGCGCATTGCTGGTATCGGTTTATGCTACCCAGTTTATCGGAAGTTAAAGATTCCTCGAATCGAGCATTTGAGCACAAAATTGCGAAACCGGCTGATTGTCGGGTTTCACATACCAACTCACTGGCAGGAGTTCCCCTGATGAGCGTCGTTGTGCGTATACCCACCCCGCTGCGGCGGATGACCAACGGGCAGGACAAGGTGGAGGTGCAGTCCGGCAACCTGGGCGCGATGGTTGATGAGCTGGAGGGCGCCTACCCCGGCTTCAAGGACCGTCTGCTGGACGAGGAGGGCGAACTGCGCTACTTCGTGAACATCTACCTGAACGGCGAGGACGTGCGCTTCCTGGACGGGCTGGATACCGCCACCAGCTCCGGCGACGAGGTCAGCATCGTGCCAGCCGTGGCAGGCGGCCGCTAACTATAGTTCTGTCTGTCTGAGCTACGAGAGCGCCCCGGTCGGGCGCTCTTTGTCTCTGAAACCCAACACCTACCTGTCAGGATTATTCGATGAGCCAGTCCGTGCCCATGGAACCCTATGAGCAGGGCGACAATGCTGTTGCGGATTTCGCGCGGCAGTCCAGAGAGTTTCTGGACAAAGGCCGGGAGTATCTGACCGCCGGAGACCTGCATCAGGCTTCCGAAAAGGGATGGGGAGCAGCCGCGTGGATGGCCAAGGCGGTAGCCGAAGCGCAAGGTTGGCAATACAACAGGCACGACGAGTTCTTTACAGTGATATATGAGGCGCAGGCCCTTTCGGGCGATGCCAGGGTGCGGACTCTGGGAAATACCGCGAATACGATGCACGGGTACTATTACACCCGCAAGCGGTTCCTGCGTCCCGAAATCATTGGCGCGAGTCTTGAAGACATGGAAAGGCTGCTGGACATCCTGCAACCGCTGACAGAAACGGATGTGGGCGCAGCCGAGGCTAATTCCTGAATTCACCCCCGCTCTTGCAGCCAGCGCAGCTTGTGTTCCTGGCGGGATGCTTCGTCGGTGGGGCGGTAGCGGTCGAGGAACCAGCGGCGGAAGCTGTCGAAGCGGTCTTCCAGTATCGCCTCGCGTATTCGCTCCATCAGCCGCAGCACGAAGCGCAGGTTGTGGGCCGAGGCCAGCCGCAACCCCAGGATTTCGCGGGCGCGGAACAGGTGGTGGATGTAGGCGGCGGAGTAGTTGGCGCAGGCGTAGCAGTCGCATTCCTCGTCCACCGGCCCGCGTTGCTCCGAGTATCGCCTCTTCTTTACGTCAATGCGCCCGTCGGGAGTGAACATCGCGCCGTTGCGGGCCACGCGGGTAGGCAGGGCGCAGTCGAACATATCTATCCCCCGCCACACGCCTTCCACCAAATCCTCCGGCGAACCGACCCCCATCAGGTAGCGGGGCTTGTCCGTCGGCAAATGCGAAGTCACCTGCTGGGTGAAGCCGTATAGCTGCTCCTTGTTCTCGCCCACGGCCAGCCCGCCCACGGCGTACCCGTCGAAGGGTACAGACTTTATGGCCTGCGATGATTCGTCCCGCAGGCCAGCGAAAGTCCCGCCCTGCACGATGCCGAACAATGCCTGGCCCGGCCACGCGCCGGAGTTTCGGTGCACCCGGTGGCACTCGGCGGCCCAGCGGTGCGTGCGCTCCATGGCCAGGCGCACTTCCTTCTCGCTGGCGCCATAGGCGATGCACTGATCGAAGCACATTATGATGTCCGCGCCCAGCCCCACCTGGTTCAACGTCGCCAGTTCCGGCGTGAAGTGATGCTCGCTGCCGTCCAGGTGTGAGCGGAAGCGGATGCCTTCGTCGCTGACCTTGCGCAGCGACCCCATGCTGAAGGCCTGGAAACCACCGCTGTCGGTGAGGATGGGGCCATTCCAGCGCATGAAGCCGTGCAGCCCGCCCAGCGAGCTCACCGTGCTTATGCCGGGCCGCAGGTACAAGTGGTAGGCGTTGCTCAACACCACCTGCCCTCCCACATTGGCCACTTCCCCCGGTGTCAGTCCCTTGATCGTGGCCTGCGTCGCCACCGGCATGAACAGCGGCGTGAGCGCCGGGCCGTGGGGCGTGCGAATCTCACCGGCGCGGGCCGGGCCGTCGGTATGATCCAGTTGGAATGAGAAGGCGGCGACGGTCATTTCAGCTATCCGTTGAGCGGTATTTGCTTTATCATCCCTTGGTCACGCTTCAGTATAGCCCAGCGCGGATATGAACGAATTTCTGACAAACCTCAGTTCCGGCCAGCCCTTGCTTTGGGCCGTGTTCGTACTGGGAGTGATGGCCATTGTTGCGGTGTCTCTGACCGTGTTCTGGGGCGGGTTTTTCCGCGCGGCGGCGATGCTGCGGCGAGGGCTGAGGGGCAGGCCATCGACGGACGGGGACGATGTACTTCCCTAACGCCGACGTTGTCGTCCACCCGGCCCTGCTGGTGTTTCTCGGCCTCATCGTGGGAATGCTGGGCGGGTTCTTCGGCGTGGGCGGAGGGTTCCTGATTACCGGCGGGCTGCTGGTCTTCGGGGTGCCGCCGGTGTACGCCGTGGGCACCGGCCTGACGCTGGTGATGGGTACCTCCATCATCAACACCTTCAAGCACCGCAGCCTGGGCAACGTGGACTTCAAGCTGGGCGCGCTGATGGTGACCGGCACCATACCGGCCATCTTCCTGGCTGAGTGGGTGAACTCTTCGCTGGAAGCCGCGGGCATCGCGGGGCCGGTCATCCGCTACATCTATGTCGGCTTCCTGTCGGCATTGGGGCTGTTCATTCTATACGACTACTGGCGCACCCGGCTCCGGGGCGCCAGCGGCGAAGAGGATGTTTCCACCGCCGGCCTGACCCAGCGGGTGCGCTCTCTGCGCATACCGCCGCACCGGATTGGCATACCGGGGATTGGCGGCATATCCACCTACGTTTCGCTGCCCGTTTCAGGGATAGAGCGCATATCGGTCTTCGTGCCGGTAGGCATCGGGTTCGGCATCGGATTCATCGCCGGAATGCTGGGCGCGGGCGGCGGGTTCATCCTGATGCCGGTGCTCATCTTCGTGCTGGGCATCCCCACCACCATAGCCATCGGCACCGACCTGTTCCAGATAATCATCACCGGCTCGGTGGGGAGTTTCGCATACGCCCTGTCCGACCGGGTGGACCCGACGATGGCGGTACTGATGCTGGCGGCGGCGTCCATAGGCTCGCAGTTGGGGGCCAGCGCCACCCGGCACATCAACCCGTCGCGCATCCGCTTCCTCTACGGCCTGCTGATACTGACCGGAGCCGTGGCGGTGGCGCTGGAGGAAGTGTCGCAGGCGGTTTCGGGAGCAGGCGCGCTATCCACCGTTGCGTCGGCAGTGTTGCTGGGCAGCGGCGGCGGGATGTGCCTGCTGCTGCTGGGGCTGATGTTTCGGGGGAAGAGGGTGGCGCGCCGGGACGATGCCGGGCATTAGACTAAGCGTAGCGTGTGGTGGAAGATTTCTTGAACGATATCGTCCCAGAAACCGGCGTCGTTCAGAATGTGGTATAGCGAAAAGTCCCGGACCATGTTCATTTCGTTAAGACGCCTTCTCATTTCAGGCGTCACTACTCTAAGGACAGTAAAATTTCGAGACCTCGCGGGCATTTCGGCGAAGCTCTTTTGGATAGCACTCAAGTGTTCCAGCGCGCCTGCCGGGGAAGGTGTCTGAACTGTGATTCATGTGATTTGCGGATTACCCTGATTTCTTTGGTTGAATTTCCTGTTGGTTACTCGCTTGAAATCAAGGCTTCTTGCGCCGAAGTTGATGAGTAGGCCGACTTCCAAGTCATAGGCTTCCAGGTAATTGATTGCCTGAGCCAAGTGTGCGTCCTCCAGTCGAGTAATGGCCTTTAATTCCACAGACAGAACGTTTTCCACCAGAAAGTCCACTCGCCTGGAACCCACTTGTCGTCCCTTGTAGTAGATTGACATTTCCTGTTCACGAGCAAACGACAAGCGCCGGTCAACCATTTCGATTTCCAGCGCCCTTTGATAAACCACCTCCTGAAAGCCACTTCCCAGAGCGGAATGCACCGCCATCGCGCATCCAATTACCTTGCCAGTCAATTCGGAATGCCGATACTCAGTCCTAATCATATCAATCAAACAATCAGACGAATCACAGTTCAGACTACTCCATCAGATCCCGCACCGTGCACTTCATCAGCTCTTGCGGCACATCATAGCAGGCTACTGACCGGCCCACGTTTCCAGTATCACCCATCGGTTGGTGCCGGATTGCACCTTCTTGTCCAGTGACATCGCAGTCAGCACGTCCTCGGCGGGAACGCCGGGGCACTGACGGGCAGATGGAGCATTCCAGGAGCCTTTGCTGGAGGTCGGAAACTGCGGAGGAGAGCAGCCGCATCTCACGCTCAACCATCGGTTTTTCTCCAGTGGTAGACGCACTTGCGGATTTCCTGTCGGCCGAACCGGCCCATCTGTTGACTAGAATTGCCCTTGCCCTGCTTGAGGGTCCAGATGGTTTCGCACCGGAACCCACATTGCTCGGCGAAGTCCGATAGGA
The DNA here is from genome assembly GCA_965204805.1 of Dehalococcoidia bacterium. Lineage (GTDB taxonomy): Bacteria > Chloroflexota > Dehalococcoidia > Lucifugimonadales > UBA3495 > VXOI01. Next base: position 3,334,669 of record OZ242013.1, on the reverse strand, counting down.
TGAGGTCTACCGGGATTTCCTCTCCGTGGTAGCGGACGTTGTCGTTCACCATGAACACGCTGCCGCCGGGGGCAACCAATCGGCCGAGTTCACTCACTATCAGCGCCATCTCGGTGAAGTAGTTTTCGACAAGGCTGATGACGTTGCGGTTGCTCAATCGCGCCGCGTTGGCCTTGAGGATTCCCAACGGCTCTTGCAAGGCTGTCTGGGAATCCGCCATGGCAAGGGCCTTTGAGAATCGCTCATCCCCTTCGTATTCCCCGGCCAGCAAAGCCCGCTTGGAACGGTTTTCGACTGTGGCCGACAGCAGCGCTTGGCGCAGTTCCTTAAACTGGCTCTCATCGTAGCCAAGATAAGCTAATTCCAGCGCATAGGTGCGGGTGTAGTCGTAGCGGTTGGCATAGGGGGGCGAAGTTATAACGGCGTCAAAGGATTCCGTTGGCAGATGCCGGAGTTCGGTAAGGCTTGACCCGTCTATAAACTCAGTAGCCGCGCCGCCATACTTTCGCTTCAGATCGGGAAAGTCAGCGGCTATTTCCGTCAGGCGGCGTCGCAGCGCCTCACGAAGCGCAGGGATGTGCGCCTTATGCAGTTTTCGGCTTACGTTCCGTCCCGACTGCGGATCCCAGCGCAGAAATTGTCCATCCTTCCGGGTATAGCTGACCTCTTCCAGCACGCTTACGCAGGCCAGAGTCAGGACGGTGGAAAGCGATGGGTCGGCAACTCCGGCGATAAATCCCCGAGCCTTCGCCAAATCCTTCTCGGTCGCTTCCGGGAAGGCGCGCTTTGTGATTGGGACGTGAGGGAATAGAAAGCCCGCGTCGTAGTCTCTCTGCGAAATTGCCTCCAATAACGCTTCTGACGCTTCTGCAAGATTGCGCGGTTCCAGCCCATTGGCGGCGGCGGCAATAGCCCTGGCCGCCAGGTTGCCGATGGGCATAATCTCGATGCCCGTTCCCGGTATGCTCATACTGCCCGCCGTGAGAACCGACGTTCCGGCTCCGGAAAACGGGTCAAGAACGCTCTCTGCGGGCGTCCGCTCAAGCAGGCCCTTTACCAGCCCAGCCGAGAACCCCTCTTTGTACTTCAGCCAGCGAAGCCCCGGCGCTTTCTTGTTTCCCTGATAGGAAACGACCTTGCGGCTCAGATAATCACTTACTCTGATTCGCGTCGCAAAGCGATCGTACAAGGCTTGTCTGTCTTTCGTAAGCCCGCAACCTACGGAGGCGCTTTGTTCACCATCCGCTGAGGACTCCAATGCCAGATTCAACGTCACTACGTCCCCTCTCTGCCTACCCTGCCTCTGTCAGTGGTTGCAAGACGTCGAGTAGCAACTCAACATCGTTGAGTCCCCTGTCAATTACGTCGGGACGCAAGAATATCTTGCGCGTGTAATAGAACCCGTGCAGTTCATTGGCAACTCGGCGGAGATTTTCCAACCGGAAATCCCCGGTTAGGTCTTGGGCTTGATACATCACTGTGAAAAACTCATCGTGCCTCGAGTACTTCCAGTCCTGTGACTCCGCAACGGCCTTGGCCATCCATGCCGCTGCGCCCCAGCCCTTTTCCGACGCCTGATGCAAGTCACCGTCGGACAGATAAGCCCGCGCCCGCGCCAGAAATTCGCGCGACTGCTGGCGGTAGTCGGCTACGGCGCCGCCATCCTGTTCGTAAGGCTCCATTGGCCCCATTCCGGTCATTCGGCTGTATTCTCCCCGGAAGTTACCCGGTCAAATCACGCACTGTCCGCTCCACCAGCTCCCACGGCACGTCCTGGCGCACTACGGAGCGGCCCACGTCCTCCAGCATCACCCAACGGTTGGTGCCGGACTGCACCTTCTTGTCCAGCGACATCGCCGTCAGCACGTCCTCGGCGGGGACGCCGGGGGCGCTTATGGGCAGGCTGAAGCGCTCCAGCAGGCGTTGCTGGCGGTCGACGACGACAGGGGAGAGCAGGTCCATCTCGGCGGCCATGCGGGCCGCGCCCATCATGCCCACCGACACGCCCTCGCCGTGGAGGAAGCGGCCGTACTCGGTGGAGGCTTCCAGCGCGTGGCCGATGGTGTGGCCGTAGTTGAGCAGGATGCGGATGCCCAGCGTCTCGCGCTCGTCCTGGCTGACCACTGCGGCCTTGATGGCCATGCTGCGGCGGATGACCTCGGCGGAGATTTCCGGGTCAACGTCCATCAGGGCCTCGGCGTGCTCCTCGAACACGTCCACCAGCTCGGCGTCGAGGATGAAGCCGTGCTTGATGGCCTCGGCCCAGCCCTCGGCCAGCTCCCGCTTGCCCAGAGTGGACAGCGCGGAGGCATCGGCGAACACCCCTCGCGGCTGGTAGAAGGCCCCGACCAGGTTCTTGGCCTGGGGCAGGTTGATGGCGACCTTGCCGCCGATGGAGGCGTCCACCATGGCGGCCATGCTGGTAGGCACCTGCACGAAGGCCATGCCCCGCAAGTAGGTGGCGGCCACGAACCCGCCCAGGTCGCCGGGCACCCCGCCGCCGACGCTGACTATGGCGTGGCCCCGCTCGGCCTTGCGCTCGGCCAGCCAGCCGTAGATGGCCTGGGCCAGCTCGAAACTCTTGCTGGACTCCCCGGACGGGATGATAAAGCAGTGCGCCGGAATCCCCGCCGCCTGCAAAGCCCGCTGTACCCGCCGCCCATAGGGGTTCATCACGTTGTCGTCGGTGATGATGTAGGCTGCGCCTTTCACGCCCACATCGGCGAGCCGCTCGCCGAGGTCGTCGAGGATGTTCCAGCCCGCAACGACGGGGTAGGAGCCGCCGGAGTGGTGGACGGTGGCGGCGAGGTTGGGGTCGGTAGCACTGGTGTCAGGCATGATATTCGCTCCGTTTATTCACGTAATATCCGTTTATTCACGTAATAATTGATGCAATGCTAACAGGATATAACAATTCCGAGGATGCTAGAAATCTCCCTTGCCACCCCCTCAGCCGTCAGCGCGTCCGTCTCGACGGTATAGTGGGCCTGCGAGTACGCTGGCATCCGCTGTGATAGCAGTTCCGCAATCCGCACCTCCGGGTCCTCCACCACCAGCAGCGGGCGAATGGGGCCTCCAGCGTCCTCTTCCTGCACCCGGCTCAGGATGGTAGCAGGACTGGCCGACAGGAAGAACACCCGTCCGCCCGACAGCATCACGTCGCGGTTCTGCGGGTCAACGAAAGCGCCGCCGCCCGATGCTATGATCTGCCGCTCCCCAACGCAGAGGTCGGCGATGACCTGCCGCTCCAGTTCCCGGAAGGCCGGTTCGCCGTCCTCACTGAAGATGCGGTGGATGGGCTTGCCGGCACGGGCCACGATAACATCGTCGGCGTCCACCAGCGTCCAGCCGGTACGCTCTGCCAGCACCCTGCCCACGCTGGTCTTGCCCGATGCCATGAAGCCCACCAGTATGATGTTGCGGGGCGGCGTCATATCACAGGTCCCCTCTCCCTCTGGGAGAGGGTTAGGGTGAGGGCGTCTTTTGCCACAATCTCTATCAGTCCGGCAGCCGCGTCAGGTGCATCCGCGAGCCGAGGCTGGTGTCGGTATCGAAGTAGAGCACCTGCTGGCCGATGGAGTTGGTGGCGGGGGCGTCGGCGATGAAGCTAAGCCCCCGGTGCTGGCACTCGGGCATACAGGTGGGGATGTCGCCCACCACGTAGCCCACGTGGTCCATCTCGTGGACGCCCTCCGGGATTACGGACGGGTCGCCCGGCTCGATCAGCTCTACCTGCACCTGTCCGAAGTTGACGAAGGCGTTGCGTCCGCCCCGCCGCGACGCGCCACCGCCTACGTGCGTGCCGGAGAACTGCTGCACGTACCAGTCAACGGCCGCTTCCAGGTCTCTAACTAGGTAGCCCGCGTGGACGATACGCTCCACTTCCAGCCCCTCGCCGTCGGGGCCGGACGCCGTGGGCCCGAGCTGTGTCAGATGCACCAGTGTCCCGTTGGTCGTCTCGGCGTCTAGGTAGAAGACCTGGTGGCCGAAGACGTTGACGAAAGGCTCGTCGCTGCCGAAAGCGAACCCCCGCGCTCGCAACTGCTCCGCGGCCTGCTCGATGCTCTCCACCACGTAGCCGACGTGGTGCATATCAAGTATCTTGCTACCGACGGCGGACTTGTCGTCCGGCTCGATAATCTCGGCCTCTGCCTGCCCGAAGCGCAGGTAGGCGTTGCGTCCGCCGCTGGGCACCGCGTAGCTGGGCGACAGCGGCCCGCCGCCCGCGTTGACCGCTCCGAAGGACCGCTCGAACCACGCGACGGCGGCAGCGAGGTCGGAGGTTAGGTAGCCGATGTGCTGAATTTTGTCGAACACGCTGCCCTCCGAAAGATTAACTCCCTCTCCCGCCAGGGGAGAGGGGATTTTGCGTGGGTTGGAACCGCACCTAGCAGCGAGCCGGACGCGCCGGGGCCGGGGCGTAGCCGGAGGCGGTGCAGAACTCGACGCGATTGCCGTCGGGGTCGTGGATGAACAGGAACGCCTGCCCGTCGTAACGCACGCCCTCGCGCTCGATCTCGAAGCCGTTGGTTTCAAGGGTGGCGCGGGTGCCCTCGAAGTCCTCCACCTCGAAGGCGTGGTGGATGCGGTCGGGCTTGGCCGGGGCTTCCTGGGTCTCGATGAGATGCACCATGATGCCGCTTTCCAGTTGCAGCCACGTGATTTCGGGGTTGTCCACCTGGCTCTCAATCTGCTTGATGCCCAGCAGGTTGTTGTAGAACTCCATGGCTACGGCAGTATCCTTGACCATGGTGGTGACGTGGTTGATCTTGTGGGTGGTAATCAGTCCGGGCATACGGCCCCTCCTCCAGGTACAATTGGGGTGTCTCAAATTGCGCTTCCCGATTATGCCACAGGCGACATTGGCAAACAAAATTCCTGTCGGACGCCCTGTGATAGAATGGCCTCATTGGGCGGCTGCTCGAGCTTTGGCCTTTGTTCGGCAGCTTCACGAGGTTTACATGAGAAAGCAAACAGTCATTCCCGTTGAATCGCCCTGGTTCATCAACAGCGTTGTGCCAATAGCAAGCGCCGGTGTGGGCTTGCCAGTCTCCATCTTGTGGGGGCTGGAGATCGGCAATGACTGGAGTGGGATTGCAATTGCCGCGGCGCCTACCCCAGGGCAATCGCGTTATAGGTGATAGACTTGGCAGGGTGAGAGACCGAAGGTTGTGTGGGAGGATGTGGGGAGTCATGGAGAAGGGGATGGGCGGCTGGATCATGGAGTGTTTTGGGGGGTTGGAGGATCCCAGGATTGACCGGTGCAAGCGGCACCAGTTGCTGGACATCATCACCATAGCCATCTGCGCCGTCATCTGCGGCGCCGACTCGTGGGTTCATGTGGAGATGTTCGGCAAGAACAAGGAGGACTGGTTTCGCACTTTCCTGGACCTTCCCCATGGAATACCGTCCCACGACACTTTCGGCGACGTGTTCTCCCGTCTGGACCCGGACCGGTTCCAGGAATGCTTCATGGATTGGAGCCGGTCGGTGGCCGAGTTGCTGCCCGGCGAGGTGGTGGCCATCGACGGCAAGACGGTGCGCCGCTCCCACGACAAGAGGGCGGGCAAGGAGGCCATTCATCTGGTCAGCGCCTGGGCCTCCGCCAACACCCTGACCCTGGGACAGGTGAAGACGGAGGAGAAATCCAACGAGATCACTGCCATTCCCCGGCTGCTGGAACTGCTGGACCTGAGCGGGTGCATCGTAACCATAGACGCCATGGGCTGCCAGAAGGAGATTGCTCAGAGGATTCTGGACCGGGAGGCGGATTATCTCCTGGCGGTCAAGGAGAACCAGGGGCTGCTGTACCAGGACATCCGCGACCTGTTCGAGGGTGCGGAGGAAGGGGGATTTGAGGGAGTTCCCCACGACTATGCCACCACTTTGAACAAGGGACACGGGCGGGTAGAGCGGCGGGAGTGCTGGGTGATCAGCGACCCGGCCTGCCTGGGGTACCTGAGCGCCGGGAAGGACTGGCCCGGGTTGCGGTCAGTGATGAAGGTGACGGGCCGGCGTGAGACCGGTACGGGGGCCACGGCACACTCCCGGTATTACATCAGCAGTATGGGGGCGTCGGCTGAGCAGATGTTGCAGGCGGCGCGGGCCCACTGGAGCATCGAGAACTCGTTGCACTGGAGCCTCGACGTCACCTTCCGCGAAGATCAGAGCCGGGTGCGCAAAGACCACAGCCCGCAGAATATGGCGACGCTGAGGCAGATAGCCCACAACCAATTGAAACGGGAAACCAGCCTGAAAGTGGGCATCCAGGGCAAACGCCTGCAGGCCGGCTGGAGGGACGATTACCTCCTCAAAGTCCTGCTCAGTTAAAACGCGATTGCCCTGGCGCCTACCCTGTTCTGTGCTGTCGTGGGTTATTCGCTCTTTCGGCTAATCCTTTGGCTAGGCCCCTCGGTCGAAGAAGAATAGAATGCAAAACGGCGCGCAGAATTGGGATTCTGCGGCATTAGGAATTGCTACTTTCGCTACCATCCCAGCTGCGGCGACCTCGGCGGGCATATTTGCAGTAACAGCCCGGCAAGAAAGCTACCCTGAGTGGGCCAGAGTGGTTGCGGCGTCTCTGACGGCTATCAGCCTCCTGGCCTATGTAGCTACGATTACGCTCAGCTTGGCTACGCTTTTCCGTGAAACTCAAGCAGTGCGGAGAGCGATAGCCGCCTGGACCGCTATCGCCGTTCTTGCACAAACCTATACCGCATTGCTGGCGGCGGCTGTGCTGATTTACTTTCCACTGCTGGAGAGAATACGGGAATAAACGACTTCGCACTGCACGTCACAGCGTACTCCCCAACACCACCAGCGCCACGCCCACGACGGTGACGATGATGCCCAGCACCAGCCAACGGTTGACGTTTTCCTGCTGTTGCAGGAACAGCGCCGCCAATAGCAGCGTGAACAGCGGGTTGGCCGACACGATGGGCGCGACCACAACTACTTCAGCCCGTTGCAGCGCGAAGTAGGTGCAGTTGACCCCGGTGGCCGCCGCCAGACCCGACAGCGCGGCGTACACCATGAACCCCGGCGTACGGCGTAGTTCTCCTATGGATGCCGCGGCCTGCTTCGCCGCCACCGGGGCCACCAGCAGTATCCCGAAGAACAGGCTGATGGTGGCGACCACCAGCGGCGAGGTGTAGTCAATGGTCAGTTGCCGCACCACTACGTTGGTCGTCCCGTAGCAGCAGGCCGCTCCGAAGGCCAGCAGGTAGCCGATGAAGGCCACCCGTCGCGCTCGTCCTTCGACAGGCTCAGGATGAGCGGAGGATGGTTGCCTGCTGCTCTCCATGATGTTCTTGCCCAGTGCCGTAGCCAGTCCGGCCACCACGACCACGGTGCCCACCAGCACGACCCAGTGGGGCCGCTCCCCGGTGATGGTGATAGCCAGTATCGAGGCGAACACCGCCGACGTTCCCACGATAGCCCCGGCCCGAGCCGCCCCGATGCGTCCCACGGCCAGGTAGGACAGGTTGCGCCCGCCCAGGAAGTTGAACGTCCCCAGCATCACGCACCAAGCCAGCACTATCAGCGGTAGGGTGATGAAGTCGCCGGAGGCGAAGATGACCGCCAGTATCCCCGAGGCGGCGAAGCTGAAGCACAGGGAGTAAAAGGTCACCGGCATCGGACCGACCCTGGCCATCGCCAGCCGGGCGAAGATGGTGGCGCTGCCGAAGCCCATAATGGCCAGGAGGGACAGCCCGATGGCCGTCATAGACAACCTGTCAATAACGAAAATTCCCTCTCCCTCTGGGAGAGGGTTAGGGTGAGGGCACTACCCGTCGTCATAGCTGTCCTCCAACCGCTACGGCAGCCACGCCGGCCACCGTCACAATCGCGCCGATGGTGAGGCGCAGGGTTATCTGCTCCAGCCGGGCGATGAAGATATGGGCCAGCAGCAGTGTCCAGAGCGGGAAGGTGGCCAGGATGGGCGCGACAATCAGCACGTCGGCCCGCTGCACGGCGAAGAGCTGTGCCACGATGGACACTGTGGTGCTAAGGCCGGACAGGCAGACAAAGCCCATGGATTTCCAGTCGAAGGCGCGGACGGCGGGGCTACGGGCGGCGATGATGCTGACGACGGGTATGACGATGAACATGGCGGCCAGCATTCCCAGTGCAGTGATGGTCAGCGGCGAGTCGGACACGCTGACCGTCTGCTTCGCCAGGACCGTGCTCCCGCCGGTGGCCGCCCCGGCCATCAGCCCCGACAGGCACCCGAGGAGATAGCGGCGGTCCGTCCGCCAGCCTTGAGTGATTGAGTCGCCGCTGGCCAGCAGCAGCCCGGCCATCACCGCCACCGTGCCCACGGCAACCAGGGGCGTCAGGTTCTCCCCGGTGAAGGCGATGGCGAAAAAGGCGGCAAAAGGCACCTGGGTTGATATGAACAGCGATACCCGTGAAGCCCCGATGGCGCTCATGCTCGCGTAGGCCGTAGACCGGCCGATGGCGAACTGCACCAATCCGAATGCCACGATCCAGGGCAGGGCTTCCCGCGGCGCCTGGAACACGCCCGAGGGGTTGAGGGCGAGATCCGCGATTGCCACGCCGACAAACCCCACTACCAGGGCAACGCCGATGACTGCGATGGGATGCACTCCCTGCATTCCCATGCGGCCAGTCACGGCGCCGTTGCCAAGACTGGCAGCCGACAGAAGGGAGAGGGCGATTGCCAGCATTAAAGGGGGGAGTTCCGGCTTCCCTCTCCCCCCGGGAGAGGGTCAGGGTGAGGGCGTCTCAGACTAGCGCTGTCAATAATGGACTGGAAGATAAGCGCGCCGTCCGCGCTGCCCAGCAGTTCTTCGCAACTGCGCTCCGGGTGGGGCATCATACCCAGCACATTGCCCGTTTCGTTGACGATACCCGCGATGTTGTTGGCCGAGCCGTTGGGGTTGGCCGCGTCGGTGGCTTGACCGTAGGCGTCGCAGTAGCGGAACAGCACCCGCCCGTCGCGCTCCAGCATATCCAGCGTTTCGGCGTCAGCGTAGTAGTTGCCCTCGCCGTGGGATATGGGAACCTGCAACCGCTGACCGGACTCGCAGGCCGAGGTGAAGCGCGAATCGTTCCGCTCCACCCGCAGGGTGGTCCACTGGCAGCGATACTCAAGCTGCCGGTTGGCCCGCAGCGCCCCGGGCAACAGGCCGGACTCGCACAGTATCTGGAAGCCGTTGCAGATGCCGATGACCGTACCGCCCGCCTCCGCGAACCCGTACAGCGCATCCATCACCGGCGAGAAGCGGGCCATCGCCCCCGGCCGCAGGTAGTCGCCGTAGGAGAAGCCGCCGGGCAGTATCACGCAGTCGAACCCGTCCAGCGAGGCGTCCTTGTGCCAGACGTACTCCGCATCCTGCCCCAGGACGCCGCTTACCGCATGATGGCAGTCAACGTCGCTCCAGGTGCCGGGGAACCGAAGAATCCCGAATCGCATCGCTCTGTGTCCCCTGAGTTCCAAAATACTCCCTCCCTCTTGAGGGGGAGGGTTGGGGTGGGAGTGAGACGCCGACTTTCGATAACCTTGTATACACCGGGGATTTCACCCTCACCCTCAAGGGAGAGGGATTTTTGTAGCCTACCCCAACGAGTCCAGAATCTCGCCCGTCAGGCGGTTGACCTCCGCGCCGTCGGCCTTGCCACGCACCTGGGGCATCAGGCGGCCCATGACCTTGCCCCGGTCGCGGGGGCCGGTTGCGCCCACGGCCTCGACGGTTTCGCGGATGAGGGCGACGATTTCGTCCTCGCTCAGTTGAGGCGGCAGGTACTCTTCCAGGACGGTCAACTCGGCGGCTTCCTTGTCCGCCAGCTCGGTGCGCCCGCCGTCGCGGAAGGCTTTGACGCTCTCACGGCGGTCGTTGGCCTGCTTGGACACCACCTCGACCATCGCCTGGTCGTCAAGCGTTTCCCGGCGTTCCTTCTCCACGGCCTGCACCGCGAACTTGAGGAACCGCAGGGCGTCCACCCGCCCCTGGTCGCGCTGCCGCATGGAATCACGGATGTCCTCTTCCAGCCTGTCCCTCAGCGTCATAATCAGCCCCCATCGCGGCAGAATGAGTGCGCCAGTCTATTCTAACCCCGGCAAACCCTTTCGCGCGAATGTCGGCGGAGGCGCGGGTTATGTTTTTCCCACGCTTGTAATAAAATGCCCGTTGTTCAGTAAAGCCATGAAACGGACGCATGAGACGCAGGGAGGCCAGACAGCATGGTCATCGCAAACGTTAACTCGCTGGTTGACATAGACCGGGGACTCATCAGCCCCCGCATATTCAGCGAACACGACATCTATCAGGAAGAGCTGGAGCAGATTTTCGCCCGTTGCTGGCTCTTCCTGTGCCACGAAACCCAGATTCCCAACCCCGGCGACTTCATGACTACCTATATGGGCGAAGACCCCGTTATCGTCGCCCGCGACCGGCAAGGCAAGGTCAACGCCTTCCTGAACATCTGCCGGCACCGGGGCAACCGGCTCTGCCGCGCCGAAGACGGCAACGCCGCCGCCTTTATCTGCGCCTACCACGGCTGGGCCTTCGGCGCCGACGGCAAGCTGCAAGCTGTTCCCAACCTCCAGGACGCCTACTACAACGAGTTGGACCAGTCCCAGTGGGGGTTGATTCCAGTGGCCCAACTCGACAGCTACAAGGGCCTCATCTTCGCCACCTTCGACCCGGCCGCGCCGCCGCTGCTGGACTACCTCGGCCCCATGACCTGGTATCTGGACACCCTGTTCGACCGGCGGGAAGGCGGCAGCGAGATTGTCGGCGGCGTCCACAAGTGGGTGGTGCCTTGCAACTGGAAGATGCCCGCCGAGAACTTCGCCGGCGACGCCTACCATGTCCAGTGGTCGCACCTGTCGCCCATCCGCGCCGGGTTCAGCGTCGGCGTCACCGCCCAGCCGAAGATGAAGGGTGGCCCGGTGGCTATGGGCAACGGGCACAGCATGATCGCCGTGGGCGCAGACCAGTCCGGCGCGCCGATGCAGATTCTCAAGGACTACGAGGACGACACCCGCGAAGAGCTGGAAGCCCGCCTCGGCCCCCGCGCCGCGATGCTGAACCCGGTGGTGGGCACCGTGTTCCCCAACTTCTCGCTTCTGCGGGGAAGCTCCCACGCCTTCCGGGTCTGGCACCCCAAGGGACCGGACAAGGTGGAAATCTGGTCGTGGGCCTTCGCCGACGTAGCCGCGCCGCCCGAGGTCAAAGAAGCCGTCCGCAAGAGCGCCATCTGGGGCTTCGGCCCGTCGGGCACCTTCGAGCAGGACGACATGGACAACTGGCAGGAATGCACCGTCACCAGCCGGGGCGTGGTGGCCCGACGCCAGATGCTCAACTACCAGATGGGCCTGGGCCGCGAGTCCTACAACGATGAGTACGAGGCCGTAATAGCCGACTTCCGTTACAGCGACAGCAACCAGCGCTTCTTCTACCAGCGCTGGAGCGACCTGATGGCGGCCGATAGCTGGGCCGCCCTCTAACGAAACGCACCTGAATCCCCTCTCCCTCTGGGAGAGGGTTAGGGTGAGGTCCCCCTTCTCTCATTTGCCTTGACTGCTAGGAGACCTTCATGGTCATCGCAAACTTAAACACGCTGGTTGACGCTGACCGGGGACTCATCAGCCCCCGCATATTCAGCGAACAGGACATCTACCAGGAAGAGCTGGAGCGGATTTTCGCCCGCTGCTGGCTCTTCCTGTGCCACGAAACCCAGATTCCCAACCCCGGCGACTTCATGACTACCTATATGGGCGAAGACCCGGTGCTGGTCGTCCGCGACCGGCAGGGCCAGATCAATGCCTTCCTCAACATCTGCCGGCACCGGGGCAACCGTCTCTGCCGCGCCGAGGATGGCAACGCTGCCGCCTTCATCTGCGCCTACCACGGCTGGGCCTTCGGGGCCGACGGCAAGCTGCAAGCGGTTCCGAATCTTCAGGACGCCTACTACAACGAGCTGGACCAGTCCCAGTGGGGCCTGATTCCCGTAGCCCAGCTTGATTCATACAAGGGCCTCATCTTCGCCACCTTCGACCAGTCTGCGCCGCCTTTGCTGGACTATCTCGGCCCCATGACCTGGTACATGGACGCCATCTTCGACCGGCGCGAGGGCGGAGTCGAGGTCATCGGCGGCGTACACAAGTGGGTGGCGCCCTGCAACTGGAAGTTCCCCGCCGACAACTTCATCGGCGACACCTATCACACTCCTTGGTCGCACCTGTCGCCCATCCTGCAAGGGTTCAGCGTGGGGCCGACCATCCAGCCCGTAGACGGCGGCGGCCAGGTTTCCACCGGCAACGGCCACGGCATCTGGTGCGCCGTCAGCGGCACCACCAGCGAGCCGATGGAGGCGCTCAAGCAGTACGAAATTGACATTCGCGCCGAAGTGGAGGCCCGCCTCGGCCCCCGCTCCGAGACCCTGAGTCCCATGGTGGGCACCATCTTCCCCAATCTCTCCTTCCTTAAATCCAGCGCCCGAAGCTTCCGGGTCTGGCACCCCAAGGGGGCCGACAGCATCGAGATATGGTCCTGGGTCTTTGCTGATGTGTCCGCGCCGCCCGAGGTCAAGGAGGCCATCCGCCTCATCGCCATCCGCGGCTTCAGCCCCTCCGGCACCCTGGAGCAGGACGACATGGACAATTGGCAGAACTGCACTCTCACCAGCCGGGGCGTGGTGGCCCGCCGCCAGATGCTCAACTACCAGATGGGCCTCGGCCACGACCGGTACAGCGAGGAAAACGAGGGATTAACCAGCGATTTCCGGTTCAGCGACAGCAACCAGCGCCAGTTCTACAAGCGCTGGAGCGAAATGATGGCCGCGGAGAGCTGGGCGGAGTTGTAGTTGTCTGAACTGTGATTTTCCCTTGATTCATTTGATAGCCATGATTTTAGATTCGGGAATCATGGCAATCATCAAAATCACATAAATCCCGGTTCAGACAAATGACCAATTAGAGGAAACGCGCATGGCCGTCGCAAACGTAAACACGCTGGTTGACGCTGACCGGGGCCTCATCAGCCCCCGCATATTCAGCGAACACGACATCTACCAGGAAGAGCTGGAGCGGATTTTCGCCCGCTGCTGGCTCTTCCTGTGCCACGAAACCCAGATTCCCAACCCCGGCGACTTCTTCACCACCTACATGGGTGAGGATCCCGTCCTGGTAACCCGCGACCGGCTGGGGAGGGTCAACGCTTTCCTGAACATCTGCCGCCACCGCGGCAACCGCCTGTGCCGCGCCGAAGACGGCAACGCCGCCACCTTCATCTGCGCCTACCACGGCTGGGCTTTCGGCGCCGACGGCAAGCTCCAGGCTGTCCCCAACCTCCAGGATGCTTACTACAACGAGTTGGATCAGTCCAATTGGGGCCTGATTCCAGTTGCGCAACTGGACAGCTACAAGGGCCTGATATTCGCCACCTTCGACCCCGACGCCCCTCCTCTGTTGGACTACCTCGGCCCGATGACCTGGTACATGGACGCCTTCTTTGACCGGCGCGAGGGCGGCGCGGAGGTCATCGGCGGCGTGCACAAGTGGGTCGTGCCGTGCAACTGGAAGTTCCCGGCCGAGAACTTCATCGGCGACACCTATCATTTCCTCTGGACGCATCTGTCCCCGATCCTCGCGGGGTTTACTCCGAGACCCACGACCCAGTCGGACGCTTCGGGCACCGCCGTGGCCACGGGCAACGGGCACGGCATATTCACCGTCGCCAGTGGTTCGACACGCCAGCCGACGGAAGTTCTGGCCGAGTATGAGGCAGGGATTCGCAGGGAAGTAGAAGAGCGGCTCGGACCCCGGGCCGAGGCAGTCAACCCTCTGGTCGGGACCATTTTCCCCAACTTCTCCATACTGAAGGCCAGCACCCGCTGCTTCCGGGTCTGGCATCCCAAGGGACCCGACCAGATCGAAATCTGGTCCTGGGTCTTCACCGACAGGGCCGCGCCACCCGAGGTCAAGGAGGCCATCCGCCTAGTGGCTCTCCGCTCTTTCAGCCCTGCCGGCGCCCTGGAGCAGGACGACATTGACAACTGGCAGGAATGCACTCGTAGCAGCCGGGGGCTGGTGTACCGGCGCTATATGCTCAACTACCAGATGGGGCTCGGCCACGACAGCTATAGCGAGGAAAAAGAGGGTCTGACCAGCCAGTCCTGTTTCAGCGATAACAACCAGCGGCAGTTCTACAAGCGCTGGAGCCAGATGATGTCCGCAGAGAGTTGGGCGGAGTTGTCTGAACTGTGATTTCCAGGATGGAATGATGGACAGGATGGGTTGACTCCAATCCTGTAAATCCCATAATCACAAAAATCACAGTTCAGACAAACAGCCAATCACAAGCCAGGAGTTTCTTATGGCAACGATGCAAATGGCCTCCCTGGTGGACACCGACAACGGGGTGCTCAACCCCCGCATATTCAGCGACGAGGAAATTTACCAGCAGGAACTGGAGCAGATTTTCGCCCGCTGCTGGCTGTTCCTGTGCCACGAGACACAGATTCCCAACCCCGGCGACTTCCTCACCACCTATATGGGCGAAGACCCAGTGCTGGTGGCGCGCGACCGCTCCGGCAAGGTGGGCGCCTTCCTGAACATCTGCCGCCACCGGGGCAACCGGCTCTGCCGCGCCGACAATGGCAACGCCGCCGCCTTCATCTGCGCCTACCACGGCTGGGCCTTCAGCAACGACGGCTCCTTGCAGGCCGTCCCCAACCTCCAGGACGCCTACTACAACGAGCTGGACCAGTCCAAGTGGGGCCTCATCCCGGTAGCGCAACTGGACAGCTACAAGGGACTGGTATTCGCCACCTTCGATCCCGACGCGCCGCCGCTGCTGGACTATCTCGGCGACGCCACCTGGTATCTGGACGTATTCTTCGACCGGCGCGAGGGTGGCGTCGAGGTCGTCGGCGGCGTCCATAAGTGGCAGATTCCCGCCAACTGGAAGATGCCCGCCGAGAACTTCGCCGGCGACGGCTATCACACCGGCTGGAGCCATCTGTCGGCGGTGACCACCGGCTTCGGCGGCAACTTCCGCGCCCGCCCCTCTCGCGACGGCACGGTGGTATCGCCTGGCAACGGCCACTGCATCGTCGGCCTCGGCCCGGACGACCCCTCCGACCCGGCCGTGCCGGAGATAATCGCCTACGAAGAATCCATACGAGACGAGGTAGCCAAGCGCGTGGGCGAGCGCCTGCGCCTCATCCGCCCCCATGCCGGCACCATCTTCCCCAACCTGTCCCTGCTGCGCAGCGTGGCGCGCACCTACCGCATCTGGCAGCCCAAGGGCCCCGGCAGAACCGAAATCCAGGCGGCGGTGTACGTGGACAAGGCCGCGCCGCCCGAGGTCAAGGAGGCCTTCCGCCTCCAGGCCCTGCGCGCCTTCGGCCCGTCGGGGGCCTTCGAGCAGGACGACATGGACAACTGGGAGGGTTGCAGCAAGGCCGGACTTGGCGTCGTCGCCCGCCGCCACCAGCTCAACATCAGCATGGGCCTGGGCCACGCCCGCTACGACGAAGACCTGCTGGGCTGGGCCAGCGACTACCGCCTCAGCGAAAACAACCACCGCGCCTTCTACGGCCGCTGGAGCCAGCTAATGGACTCTAACGACTGGCCCGCCTAGCCCGACCGTAATGCTGTCCCCTCTCCCCCTGGGAGAGGGTTAGGGTGAGGGCGTCCCCACTACCACATCCACTCGGAGAGAACCAGAAATGCGTGACGACACCATCCGCGAGGTCGAGCAATTCCTGTACCGGGAGGCCAGGATACTGGACGCCCGCCGGTTCGACGACTGGCTGGACCTGCTGACCGACGATATCAAGTACTGGATGCCCCTGCGCTCCAACCGCTACCCGGCCTACAGCAAGGCCATCTCCATCCTGGACGGCTCCCGCTACGAAGAGGGCGACATCTCCGGCGAGGACGACCTGGCCATCATGGACGAGGACAAGGACTCGCTGACCCGCCGCATCCGGCGTCTCGACTCCGGCATGGCCTGGGCCGAGGACCCGCCGTCCCGCACCCGCCACTTCGTCTCCAACATCGAGGTCGAGCCGGGCAACCGCGAATCGGAGTTGAAGGTCTACTCCAACTTCGTAATGTACCGCACCCGCGGCGAAACCGAGCAGGACTTCTACGTAGGCAGCCGCGAGGACATCCTCCGCCGCGAAGACGGCCAGCTCAAGGTAGCCTACCGCAAGATAGTCCTCGACCAGACCGTCCTCCTCGCCAAGAACGTCAGCAACTTCTTCTGACGGGCCTGCCCGCCGTCTCCCCGGCCACCGTGTCCTTCCCCGATGACGCGGTGGCCGCTGTTTTTTCGCTCATATCTCCTGCACCCTAACCCGCAAATCAACGTCCTCTGATTCCCAGCCAACTACACCCGCCGGTGATGGTTTGCCTACGGTATGATATGAGGCAAACCCAAAACGGCATCGGAGGCGCAGAAATGAAAGTAGGATTCATCGGACTGGGAACCATGGGCGCCAGCATGGCCTACAACTGCTTGCAGGGCGGCAACGAGATGGTGGTCCACGACATCCGGCGCGAGGCCGCCACCCGGCACCTGGAAGCGGGCGCGGACTGGGCCGACTCCCCCCGCGAGGTGGCCGAAGCGTCGGAAATCGTGTTCACCTCGCTGCCCGGCCCCACCGAGGTAGAGGCCGTGGGCCTGGGTGAAGAAGGCATCCTCGAGGGCATGAGCGAGGGCAAGGTCTACTTCGATCTCAGCACCAGCACCCCCACGCTGATACGCCGCATCCACGAGCAGGCCGCCGCCCGGGGTATCCACGTCCTGGACGCGCCGGTCAGCGGCGGGCCGAGAGGCGCGGCCAGCCGCAATCTCGCCATCTGGGTCGGCGGCGACAAGGAAGTGTTCGACCGCTGCAAGCCCGTCCTCGACAGCATCGGCGACAAGGCCTACTACGTCGGCCCCATCGGCTGTGGGGCCATCGCCAAGCTGGTGCATAACTGCACCGGCTACATCGTGCAGGCGGCGCTGGCCGAGGTGTTCACCATGGGCGTCAAGGCCGGTGTGGAGCCGCTGGCCCTGTGGCAGGCCGTCCGCAAGGGCGCCCAGGGACGCCGCGGCACCTTCGAGGGCCTGGCCGAGCACCTGCTGCCCGGCAAGTTCGACCCGCCCGACTTCGCCCTCCGCCTCGCCCGCAAGGACGTGGACCTGGCCGTGGGCGTGGGCCGCGAGTACGACGTCCCGATGCGCCTGGCCCAACTGACCCTCCAGGAAATGACCGAGGCCCTCAACCGGGGCTGGGGCCACCGCGACTCCCGCGTAGCCATGCTGCTGCAAGAAGAACGCGCCGGCGTCGAGGTGCGGGTGGAGGAGGCGCTGCTCAACGCGGTGCTGGAAGAGGAACGGAGGACAGGGTAGTAGGAGTCTGGGACAGGAGTGAACGGTTGTGATGTTGAGGGAATTCTGGCGCGATGGCGAACAGCCTGTGCCTCTGTTTGAAAGGGCGGTAGCCGCTCCGAAAACTTGGAATTCCCTCCAACTGATAGTTCCATTCGGTTTGGAGGACGCTTTCCTTCAAGCAGAGTTGGGGTTGGTGCGTCCCGAGAGAGAACTGGAACGCGCCGGACGCCTGCGGGTAACGGGATACTCAGAGAGGGAAGGAGAGATATTGGTAAGGTTTTGGTTGGGAGAAAAGCTATTACGCCGAGGGCACATCGGCAGAGGACACCAAGAACCGGGAAGTGGCGTGTTGATCTCAGGTCCGCATATTCACTATCCTACTATCGCCTTCCTAAACATAGATTCACGACGCTCCCGCTCCAGAGTTTATTCTTGGGAAATTTCTCAGGCCGCTTCTCTCCAAGAAGCAATGGTATGATTTGCTCAGCATTTGAATGTAGTCGGCGATGTCCCGGAGATACGGCAATGACTCAGAGAATCACGCTGGACTCGGAAACAGTTCGCCAGTTAATTGACCGGCAGTTGGCAGAGCGGTTGAAGATTGTCCCGAGGAACGGCGAGAAATTCAATTTTGAAGCAATGTGCGAAGTTGTGCTGCCGCTTCACTGGTCTGACGGCGATGTCGCGTCAGTTTTCATCGGGGAACGGGATGGGGCCATCATTGTCCACGATGCGGGTCAAATTCAAAGCACGCTGTCGTGGGCGGCGAAGCGTGGTCTTGCCTATAAGAAGCGGCAGCGTGTAGAGCAGGAAGTATTGGAACTGGAGATCCAGTTCGATCCAGTCACCAAAATCGCATTCGTCGAAGCGCGTCAGGACAACCTGTTGTACTGGCTAATGGAAATGGGCCGGATAATGACGATGGTACCTCATCTATATGCCTACCCGGACGAGTAGGGTTTGCCTTTCAGACAATGCTCTATTCCGGCAGAAATCTCGCTCCTAACCCCCCACCATCCACCGCAGGTTCGGCCTTCGCGCCGCCTGTGCCTCGTCGAGGCGGGCTACCGGCGTCGTGTGCGGGGCGTTGCGCACCAAGTCCGGTTCCTCGTCTATCTCCGCGTTGATTTGCTTCAGGGCCGCCACGAAGTCATCTATGGTCTCTTGCGTTTCCGACTCGGTGGGTTCGATCATCAGGCACTCGGGGACTATCAGCGGGAAGTACATCGTGGGGGCGTGGAAGCCGTAGTCCAGCAGGCGCTTGGCGATTTCCAGCCCGCCCGCGCCCCTTGCCTTCTGCCAGTCGGCGGAGAACACCGCCTCGTGCATACAGGTGCGGTCGTAGGGCAGGTGATAGACGTCACGCAGAGCGTTCATCATGTAGTTGGCGTTCAGCACCGCGTTGCCGCTGATGGAGCGGACGCCCGCCGCGCCCAGCGTGCGGATGTAGGTGTAGGCCCGCACCAGCACCCCGAAGTTACCGTGGAACCCGGCCAGCTTGCCGATGCTGTGCTCCGGCGTCGCCAGCGCGTATCCGTCCACTTCCGACCCGGTCACCACCGGCGCAGCCAAGTACGGCGCAAGGCGTTCCGTGGCGCAGACCGGCCCGGCGCCGGGGCCGCCGCCGCCGTGGGGCGTGCTGAAAGTCTTGTGCAGGTTCAGGTGGCACACATCGAAGCCCAGGTCGCCCAGCTTCACCCGGCCCAGCAGCGCGTTCATGTTGGCCCCGTCGCCGTAGACCAGTCCGCCCGCTTCATGGACGATGCGGCAGACCTCGACGATGTTGGTGTCGAACAGGCCCAGGGTGCTGGGCAGGGTTATCATCACCCCGGCCAAGGTATCGTCGGCCACGTCGTGCAGCGCCTCCAAGTCCACGTTGCCTTGGCTGTCCGACGCCAGCTCCACCACCTGGAACCCGGCCATGGCCGCCGACGCCGGGTTGGTGCCGTGGGCGCTGTCGGGGATGGCCACCTTCGTCCGCCCGGTCTGTCCCTGGGCGTGCAGGTACGCCTTGACCATCAGCATCCCGGCCAGCTCGCCGTGGGCCCCGGCCAGCGTCGCCAAACTGACGGCAGGGAGGCCGGTTATCTCCCCCAGGAACCCCTGAAGGCGATACAGCAACTCCAGCGCCCCCTGCGACTGCTCGGCAGGCTGCAACGGGTGGATGCCCGCGAACCCGGGCAGGAAGGCGGTCTCGTCGTTAATCTTGGGGTTGTACTTCATGGTACAACTGCCCAGCGGATAGAAATGCGTATCTATGGAGAAGTTCCGCTGGCTGAGCCCAGTGAAATACTGCACCACCTCCGGCTCGGAAAGCTCCGGCAGGGGCAGGTGGTCGCGCAGCAGCGCCGCGTCCGGCAGCGGCTGCGGCGGCACGTCGGAATCGGGCAGCACGGCCCCGGCGCGGCCCGGCGCGCTGCGCTCCATCAGCAGTTTGGAAGTATCCCGGTTTCCGCCTTGACGCATTTCTTCGTTTCTCCTTTGAGCGTAGGGACAGTTGCCTTTTTCGTCCGCCCGCCTACTCCGCGCTAGGCGCGAGTCTATTAGCGGCCCGCTCCAGCGCGTCCGCGGCCCGCTCCATAGCGTCTGCGGCACGGCGTGACGCGGCAGCGGCGGCGGCGGAATGTTCGGCCGCCTGACCTGCGGCGAATGCGGCCCTGCTGTAAGTGTCGGCGGCTTCAGCAAAAACGGCTTGGACTGTCTCCGCCGCCGCTATCAGTGTACTGATGGCTCCCTGGCCGGCACGGAGTGAGCGCTCGTTGATACTATGGGCAGAATGTGCTTCCCGGTGGGAATATTCCGCTTGCTTCTGCGCCTCTTCCGACTCTCGCTGGGCGCCCGCGGCTTGGCGGCTTAACTCGGCCGCTTCGGATAGGGCGGAACGGGCTTCATCTGATGCGGATGTGGTCATAACCAGCCCCCAAATGAATTGCCGATTGTCCTTCTTATCTTACAGGGAGGCCAACGCTTGTCTTACAGGGAAGCCAACGCCGCCGCTAACTGCTCAATTTCCTCCCGGGTATTCATCTCCGTAACGCACAGCAGCATCCCGTTGGGGTAGCGGTCGCTAACGTCCAGCCCGCCGAGGATGTTCTGCTCCATCAGCCGCCGGTTGATTTCGGTGGGCGGGGCCGGGCACTGGGCCACGAACTCGCGGAAGAAGGGGCCGCCGTTGGCCACCGAGTAGCCAGGAAGGGCGGCTATCTGCGATGCCGCGTACTGCGACTTCTGATAGCACAGTTCGGCCACCTGCCGCAGGCCGGACTTGCCCAGCGCGGCGAGGTAGATGGTGGAGGCCAGGGCATACAGGGCCTCGTTGGTGCAGATGTTGGACGTGGCCCGCTCGCGGCGGATGTGCTGCTCCCGCGTTTGCAGCGTCAGCACGTAGCCCGTCTCGCCGTTGCGGTCCACAGTGCGGCCCGACAGTCGGCTGGGCATCTGGCGGATGTATTCCTGCTTGGTGGCAAACAGTCCCACGTAAGGCCCGCCGTAGCTGGGCGGTATCCCCAGAGGCTGCCCCTCACCGGTGACGATGTCGGCCCCGTAGTGACCCGGCGGCTGGAACATTCCCACCGCGATGGGGTCGCACGACACCACCGCCAGCGCCCCGGCGTTGTGGGCCGTGTCCACCTGCGCCCCCAGGTCCTCGATGCCGCCGTAGAAGTTGGGGTACTGGGTCACCAGGCAGGCAGTGCTGTCGTCAACGTCCACCCCCACCCTAACCCTCCCCCTGAGGGGGAGGGAATTTTCGGCGCTTACCGTCACAACCTCCAGGTTCTGGGGGCGGCAGTAGGATTCGATGACGGCCCGGTAGGCGGGCGATACGGTGTCCAGCACCGCCACCCGCTCGCGCCGCGTCACCCGGCAGGCCATCAGCGCCGCCTCGGCCAGGCTGGTGGCGCCGTCGTACATCCCAGCGTTGGCGACCTCCATCCCGTACAGGTTGCAGATGAGCGTCTGGAACTCGTATATGACCTGCAAGGTGCCTTGACTGGCCTCGGCCTGGTAAGGGGTGTAGGCGGTGATGAACTCGCCCCGCGTAACCAGCGACTTCACGATGGCCGGGATGAAGTGGTGGTACGCCCCGGCTCCCAGGAACGACGGGCCGCTGCCCAAGGGCCGGTTGCGCCCGGCCAAGGCGCCCAGCTCCCGCTGTATCTCCAGCTCCGGCATTGGGGCGGGCAGGCGCAGCGGGGGGTTGCGGTGTTCCGCCGGTATATCGGCGAATAGCTCTTCAATGGACGAAATTCCCAGGGAGGCCAGCATCCCGGCCTGTTCGTCGGGGGTGTTGGGGATGTAGTGCGACTGGAAGTGTCCGTTTGTCATTGAGGAAATCCTTATCTGGGGAGTTCACCCCACGACCCCCACCCTAACCCTCCCCCTTGAGGGGGAGGCAATGAAAGGTAAGGGGAGGGAATGGCCGGAGAGTGCAGTCATCAGTGCAGCCCGGCGATATAGGTATCGTAGTCTTCCGCTGACATCAGCGAGTCCAGCTCCGACGGGTCCGACATCGTCACCCGCAGGAGCCAACCCGCGCCGAAGGGATCGGTGTTGGTAAGCTCCGGCTGGTCAACCAGCGCCCCGTTGACTTCTATGACCTCGCCGCTGACCGGGGAGAACAGGTCGGAAACGGCCTTCACCGATTCCACCTCCCCCATCTTGCCCAGTTGGGTAAGCCTGTCGCCAACCTTGGGCAACTCGAAATAGACGATGTCTCCCAACTGGTCCTGAGCGTAGTCGGTAATGCCCACCAGCGCCCTTCGGCTGTAGGCGTCTTCTACGATAATCCACTCATGTTCTTCGGTGTAACTGCGGTCTGATGGGCTCAAGGGATCCTCCGGTTCCGATTGATGTTGATTTACGGGCTTCCCGGGCTATTCTTCGCTCTCGTCAAGCGCATCGGCGGCACGGTTGAGCGCAACCTCAGCCCGGATTAAAGCGTTGGAACCAGCGTCTATTGCCGCCTGGGCGGCAGCCGCCGAGGCAGCCACGCTTTGAAGGGCAGCGGAAGCCGCAGTAAAAGTGCGGGCGGCTTGTGCATGGCACTCGGCAGCCTCGCGCAGGAGAGATCGGAGAGTGGGTTGGGAGTTGTTTGTCATATTGTTACCCTTGGATGCAGGCTATGCGGAACGGCTGGTGCTTGACCGCCGGGGGCGTCGATAGTGAGGAAGGGCGGTAACGGTAATCTCTTCGATGAGACCCCGTTTGTCCATTTCGAGGACGGTTCCCGGTCTTGAGTATTCGGGGAAAACGTAGCCCATCCCCAGACTGGTGTCAAGGGTAGGCGAATAGCAGCCGCTGGTCACCTGGCCCGCCGGAACCCCCAGAACGGAGAGGGCATAGGTGGCTCGGGGAGCCGAGCGCCCCGGCAGTTGCAACCCTACGAGCGTGAAGCGTGAGCCGTTGTCGCGCTGCTGAATCAGCGCATCGCGGCCCACGAAATCCTTGTCGAAATCCACGAACCGCTCCAGCCGCGCCTCGACGGGCGTGGTGGACTCGTCCAGCTCGTGGCCGTGCAGGGGCAGCCCGGCCTCGGTGCGCAGCACGTCCCGCGCCCCCAGCCCGCAGGGAATGGCCCCCGCATCGGTGAGCGCCTGCCAGATGGCCGGGGCCGCCGCGGCCGGGGCCAGCACTTCCACGCCGTCCTCGCCGGTGTAGCCCGTGCGCCCCACCAGCACGGGTGCCCCGCACATCCGCGTCTCCGTCCACGCGAAGGGACGCAGGCCCGGCAGCCCGTTTTCGCAAAGCTCAGCGGCCATCCCCAGGGCGTCCGGCCCCTGGCAGGCCAGCAGGAAGGTCTGCATCGTCTGGTCGTCTATGGTCACACCGCCGGAGAACCGTTGCCCGATGACCAGCCCGAACCAGTCAAGCACCCGGTGGCGGTTGCCGGCGTTGGGTATGAGCAGGTATCGGTCCTCACCCAGCCGGTAGAAGATGGTGTCGTCAACGACCCCGCCGCGCTCATTGCAGATCATGCAGTACCGCGCCCGCCCCACGGCCAGCGTGGATGCCGACCCGGTAAGCACGCAGTCCAGAAACTCGGTGGCCGACGGCCCGGAGATATACGCCCGCCCCATGTGCGAAACGTCGAAAATCCCGGCGCTCGTGCGCACCGCCCGGACTTCGGCAAGAATCCCCGCCGGATACTGCACCGGCATATCCCACCCGCCGAAAGGCACCATCCTCGCCCCGGCGGCGACGTGCGTGTCATAAAGAGAAGTGCGAAGGTTGGCGGAGTCCAAATCAAAGACCCTCAAATACCGCGCCAGTTATGCGGCTGAATGTTTATCGAATTCGTCACTATGATGATAAACAACCATCCCCGCCGCCGCAACTTTGCCCCGACCGGGGACCGTAGAGCAAATGAGATCGGGGAGTCCTCTCGTGATCATCGAATCACTACGGATTCCAACCTGCTGAAACGGTTGATTCTGTATATGAACGGCCTTTGAGTGGTGGCGATTGTCTCCAGGATTCGCTCGTAAGCATTGAGGAAGCACCGCATCTTTTCCCAGCGCGGAGCCTGTGCCCCCAGAGGTAGAAGCATCCCATTTCATATTGCTGGATGGCCGAGCTTTCGGGATGCCTGCGATGGTGCATCCGGTCGTGACCGATGAGAATCCAACCCCGGGTGCCGATAACGGGCATCCACTGGTCGTCCTGAGAGTCAGCAGGGAAATGGCTCTGAAGATACTCCACCCGTGTCGGAAGTCTCAGAACATTCAGCGCCCGCGGGAGCGCGGTTCCAACGTCCCGGTCGAAGAACAGGACGGGGGAGTCAAACTGGTTGGCTTCGCTTGCCGAGGCGGCGGCCATTTACGCCGCCTGTGGGGTATCGTCCAGGTATACACCCTCGAATAGCAGGGCGTAGCGGACTTCATCCTCGCCCAAGCCGAAGTCCTCGCAGATGTCCGAAAGGCCCTCGCCGGCATCCCATCGTCCCTTCATGGCCCAGGTGGCAATGCCCTTGACTGTCGGAGCTCCAAAGGATACCCGCGGGTCTATTACCACGGGGCTTCTTCTGCCGTCCAGATGCCAGATGAGTGCGATTCCATTGTCATAGTCGAACTGGTGAAAACGGTCGCTTACCACTTCCTTCCAGGCGAGTTGTCCATAACTGTCGGCGGCAACCAGGCGCCCCAGGGCGCTATCGCCTTCGACGTTGCGCAGGTCGAGCAATACCTGGTGCCCCTCGGTCAGCCAGGAATACTCAGCAAAGGGATATTCCGCTTTCAGAACCTGGGCGGCGTAGTCCCTGGCCCTGCGAATGCGTTGCAGCGATACGCCAAGACTGCGAAAGGTAGCGACAAAGGCGACCTCGACCAGTTCGAGATAGGACAGTTCTTCCCGCGGGGAGCGCCCCGGCAACGCCGCCTCCGCTTTGCTCCCCCCGAAATGCCAATAGCTTACAGTCCGTGGGGAAACTCCAGAATATCGGCCAGCATCAGCAACCCGATAAGCAGGAAGGTAGAGTCGGCGGCGCCATGGCGCGACACCCTGCTTCACTTGCATAACTGACATAACGTACCTGAGGTTCTTTCGCGTCTAAAGATACCTATACTCAAACGTCTTGGCAATTTTGCTATGACATTACCAAATGAGCATACCAAAAGTCCTACCCCGACGGGGCCAGCCGGAACCGCCACAGCGCCACTGCCAGGAACACGGCGGCGAACACGGCCAGCGCCGCCATCTCCGGCCCAACGTCGCCGAACTCCGCGCCGAAGAGCATCAGCTTGTTCAGGCCGCCGTTGGCCCAGCCGTGGGGCGTCAGGCGGGCCAGCGACTGCATGAACGGCGGCGTGATGAACAGCGGCCACCAGCTCCCGCCGATGGGCGCCAGCACCAGCGAGGTCAGCACCCCGGCCGCCGACGCCGTGCGCACGTTGCCGACGAAGCTGGCCAGCATCACCCCGAAGGCCGCCGACGCCACCACCATCAGCAGCGACAGCAGCACCACGGCCACCGGCGACGCGCCCAAGTCTATGTTGAAGGCCAGGGCCCCCACAATCCACATCACCGCCACCTGCGCCACGCCGATGATGGCTCCGGCCAGGAACTTGCCCACTATCAGCGACTCCCGCCGCGCGCCGTTGGCCATCAGCCGCTCCAGCGTGTGCGTCTGGCGCTCGCGGGCCAGGGCCTCGGCGCCCATGGCCGCCGTGAAGAACACGAACATCGTCAGGTAGCCCGGCAAGGTGAAGTTGGAAGCGTTGAACGGCTCGATGTCGCCCACCTGCTCCACGCGGAAGTCGACGGCCGGGCTAGTGTCGTCCATTATTTCCGCGGTGATTGCGGAGGCTTTTTCGGGATGGCCTAGGGCGATGACCGTATTCACCGCGACCCGGCCCTCCGAGAAACGGGACGCTATTTCCTGGGCGAAACCCCGCAGCGCGGCCTCGTTGGCAGGAGACACGCCGTCTCTCACAACCACTTCCAGCGCCGCTTGTCCCAACATCAGGCTGGGAGTGAAATCCGACGGGAAGAGCACGAATCCGTCTATTTCCCCGGCCTCTAATGCGTCCAGAGCCTCCCCGGGATTCATGCCCTCTATCCTGCCCTCGCCTGCCTCGATAATCGGATGAAAGGCCCGGTAGCTGAGGCCGAAGTCCACATCCTCCGTAACCATGATGAACTGAACGTCTGCGCTCTCCGGCCCCACGTCGCGCAAGGCCAGCGAGAACCCGATGACGAACACGAAGGGCAGCAGGAAGGCGAAGGCCAGCGCGGCCCGGTCCCGGAAGAAGATGCGCGTGTCCTTCCAGGCCAGCAGCATGGATTGTCGGGCGATGGTATTCATCAGCGTCTACCGACCCTCCGGCGTAATGCGAAACAGTAAGCGGGCTACGGTCAGACCCGCGATTGCGACGCCGGCCATCACCGCCATTTCCAGCCATTGCTGGCCCAGATGCTCGCCCCGGCCGATAATGTTCTGCATGGCCTCTATGGCGTAGGCGTTGATGGTGGCCCTGGATATGGAGTGCATCAGGCTGCCCTCGGCTATCTCGAAGAAGGTGCCGCCGAATACTACCATCAGCAGCGTGAAGAACACCGCTGCCCATGCGGCCTGGTTGCGCGTGCGGGCCACGGCCCCGATGACCAGCGACACGCCGGTGAAGGCGGCGGCGGCCAGCAGGGAGAAGACCAACAGTTCCGCGAAGGCCTGCGGCCCGGCTGGCCGGAACACGACGAAGGCCAGCGACAGCATGAGCACCGTCTGGAACATAGCCCGCGCCACCCCGGACAGGAACTTGCCCGCGAAAAGCTGGTTGACGCCGAGCCGCGTGGTCATCAGCCGCTCCAGGGTGCCGGTGCGCCGCTCCTCCACCAACGCCTGCGCCGCCAGCGTCACCGAGAACATCACGAACATCACCACCAGCCCCGGCAGCAACCGCGAGAACAGGCCGTCGCTTGATTCGTCGCCCGTCTCCTCTCCGGGGCGTCGCACTTGCACCCCGACCGGCGGGCTGGCGCGTAGCGACGCCAGTTGCGTCCCGACTTCGGCGTCTATTCGCTCCGGCGGCACGCCTGAGTCGGCCAAAGCCCGTTGCGTGTAGTGGCGCACCCGCGCCTCGGTGGCCATGTCGCGGGCGATGCCCCGGACGATGGCGGCTACAATCTGCCCGGTGTCGCCGCCGTTGCCCCGCTGCCGGAAGACCAGGGGCGCAGGCTCTCCCGCTTCCAGCGCATCGCTGAACCCGTCGGGTATGACCACGGCGAACAGGATGGCCGAGCGGTCTAGGGCGCCGTTGGCGTCGGCCTCGGTGCGTTCCTCCACCTCCACTTCGGGCAGCGAGTCCAGCCGCGCCACCAGCTCGCGGGCGTGGACTCCGCCGTCCAGGTCCACCACGCTGGCCGGGGTGAAAACTTCGCTATCGCTGCTCAGAGCTCCGTACATCAGCGCAAAGAGCAGGATGGGCAGCGCAATGCTGAAAGCCAACTCGGCCCGGTTGTTCAGGAACAGCTTGAGTTCCAGCAGGGCGATGTGGAGGGGACGTGTCACAATAGTTCCCTCCCCCAGCCAGGGAGGGGATCGTCTGAACTGTGATTTATATGATTCAAGGATGCACCTGATTGGGGGATGCCCGGGGCCGGAGGAATCCTGCTCATCATTCCATCACATAAATCACAGTTCAGACAGCTAATCCCGCAGGCTGCGCCCGGTGAGTTCGAGAAAGACGGTTTCCAGAGTCACTTCCTCGGGGTCGCCGATCTCTGCCTTCAGCTCGTGGGGACTGCCCAGGCGGATGAGTTGTCCGTTGTCCATGATGCCCAGCCGGTCGCAGAGGCGGTCAGCTTCCTCCATGTAGTGGGTGGTATAGAGGACGGTCATACCGTCGTCGCGCAGGCCCTCGACGGTATCGAAGATGTGGCTGCGCGACTGCGGGTCAATGCCCACCGTCGGCTCGTCGAGAAAGAGCAGTTGCGGACGGCTCATCAGTGCCACCGCCAAGTTGACGCGCCGCTTCATACCGCCGGAAAACTTGTCCACCTTGTCGCGGGCTCGCTCGGTGAGGCCCACCGATTCCAAGTGTTCCGCCGCCGCTGTCTTGGCCGCCCGTCCGCTCAGCCCCGCCATGCGCCCGAAGAACACCAGATTGTCGACAGCCGACAGTTCCGGGTACAGCGCCAGCTCCTGCGGGCAGACTCCCACCAGCCGCCGCACCGCGTCGCTCTCCCGCGTCACCGAATGACCGCCGATGACCACGTCCCCCTCGTCCGGGTTCAGCACGGTGGACAGCATTCGTATGGTGGTGGTCTTGCCCGCCCCGTTGGGCCCCAGCAGGCCGAAAATCTCCTGCTTCCGGATGCCGAAGGAAACGTCGTCCACCGCCTGCAACCCATTGAAGGACTTGCGGAGATTGCTGGCAACGAGGAAGTCGGGGGATTCGGACATGGATGCTCACTCGAAAAGGCTGAAACAATTGTACACGGTCTTGCCGTCCTTAAGATGGCTCGACACCACCCTACTGCTCCGGGGTCGGCGCAGAGGGCGTTACCTCCAGTTGGCGCGGGTCGTAGCCCACCAGCTCGACGAAGCCCCAGCCGCTCACCGGCTCACCGCCGCGTCGCCCTTCCACCGACACCGCGCCCTCCCAGTAGGACACGCCGAGAATATCGCTGGCGGACTCCGCCTGTTGCAAGTAGGGTATCAACTCCAGACCCAGTTCCAGCGACCCGACCTCCACCTGCCAGTCCATAGGGTACTCGACTCCGGTCTTCGGACTGGTCCATGATCCCTGCCCGGTGATCGAGACATCATCACCCTCCAAGTACGTCACCGCGCCATCCGGCTCGACATAGGTGCCGTGGCTGGACAGCCGCCGGCGTCCATCGGGATGCCATACAACAGCCACCATCAGGTCCGCGCCGTCGTCGAACTGGACGCTGGCCCAGTCCCAGCCGATGCGCCCGCTGGCTATCTCGCCCCACTGGTGGTCCATCCAGCCTGGGCCGACCACCGGGCGGCGGCCTTCGGCGTCCTCAATCCAGCCGGTAACGTGCAGGCGCGTGCGCGAGTAGTAGTAGGTAGAGCCGACCTGGGGGCCCATGTGCACCAATCCGGTGCCGCCGTGCAGCACCGGGTCGCGCCTGGGGACGGCCCGCAGCTCCAGGGCGACCGGGCCCTCGCCCTCGTCGAAGTGAAAGCGCATATCGTAGCCCTTGGGGCCGGCCCTCATCAGCCACCCGCCCGTTTCCGCGTTCACGCTCCGGGCCCCGGGCTGCTCCGGCAACAGCGCCCCAGTCTCTGCCGCGTAGTGGACACCGCGTCCGTGGTCGCCCAGTGTCGCCTGCAGCAGGTGGGGCACGACGCCGGGCGCCCCCCCCGTTTGGAATGTGACGAAGTGGTAGCCGTATTCGCCTCCCGCATCGTCCCGTAGCATACCGTTGAAGTACCACCACTCGATAGGCGCATCGTGGGGGGCCTCGTCAGCGGGGAGGAATACCAGCGGTTCAGGCGTGGGGGTAGGCGCGGGAGCCGGTGTCGCTGTTGGCGTCGGGACGGGCGTTTGCGTGGGTATGGCCGTTGGCGTTGCCGTCGGCTCTGCCGCGCAGCCGATAGTCAGCAGGACTACGATAGTCGTCAGGGTTATCAGAAGGGAGAAGGCAAGCCGGACTGGTCGGAGGGACATGAAGAGCGTTCCAAGCATTGGAAATTTCGGCGAGGGCCTATGCTATATTTGTCGCAGATTTTTGTCTTAACATCATACCCGACGGAGGGCGCAAGCATCATGGCGAATCTGACTTCCGAAGAGATAAACGCATTCCTGTCCCAGCCCCGGACGGCCCAACTGGTGACGCTGCGGGCGTCAGGAACGCCCCACGTTGCGCCGGTGTGGTTCCTGTGGGACAACGGGCGGGCGCTGGTGATGGCCGACGCCGGCGCGATCAAGGTGCGCAACATACGCCGCAACCCCGCCGTGTCCCTCTGCGTCTGCACCCCGGATCATCCCTACGAATTCGTGACTCTGGAGGGCAGGGCCGATGTCGCATCCGAAGGACTGGAAAACATGGTCCGCCGCACTTGCGTCCTCTACGAAGGCCCGGAGCGCGGCGCGGAGTTCGCCAACGAATTGCTGGGCGACGAGCGACTGACGCTGATAACCATTTCCGTAGACCGCTTCATCTCCTGGAAGGAAGACGAAGAATAGGCACGTGCCGCACAGCCGCACGATCCCAATGTTCCCTCTCCCTTGAGGGAGAGGGCTAGGGTGAGGGTGAAATCCTGGGTTAATCTGTCGCCCCCCGCGGAGGCAGCACGCCGTTCATCCATGCCACCAGGTCGCGGATTACCTCGCCGCTGATTTCGTGGCCCATGTCGTAGACGTGGAACTCCGGCGAGTACCCGGCCTTTTCCAGGTAGTCCTTGGCGGCATGGGCGGTGGACTCGGCAATCATCTGGTCGTAGCGCCCGTGGGCCACGAAAATCGGTTGCGCGCGCTCGGCGGGCAGGCGGTGGTCCAGTTCCTCGGCCCCCGGCAGCGTGGCGCTCAGCGCGGCCAGCCCGGCGAAGGTATCAGCCCGGCCCAGCCCGCAGCGGTAGGTCATCCCGCCGCCCTGTGAGAAGCCCAGCAGCAGGCAGTTGCCCGGCTCCACCTTGAACCGCGCCAGAGCCTCGTCGAAGAAACCGGCCAGCAGCGACTCCGAGTTGGCGACCTCCTCCGGCGTCGAGCCGCCCCGAGGCGTCATCCACCCGAAACCGGCGTGTCCCAGCCCCAGGTTGAAGGGTATGGGCGCGTTGGGGCAGGCATATACGTAGCCGGTCGGGTTGATGGCCGGCGCCAGCCCGGCGAGGTCGTGCATATTCGCCCCGAACCCGTGAAGCATAATCACCAGCGGATAGGACGCTTCCGGGTCGTAGTCGTCGGGCAGCACCGTCAGGTAAGTCAGACCCGGCCCTTCGTGAATCTCGCCTTTCATGCTGCCCCTTTGCCGTTCAGTTTGCCCGTCCATAGTAACACGAAGCCACCCCCATGATAGTGTACAATTTCTTTTATACTAGGGCCTTCCGATTCTTCGTCTGAACTGTGATTTAGTGGATTAGTATGATTTCCCAATCATGTGAATCCCGGAATCAAAGAAATCACAGTTCAGACAACCGGAGCAAAGCCTTGACCGTCATATACCACATCACCACAGCCGACGCCTGGGCCGCCGCTCAGTCTGCTGGCGAGTACGAAGCGCCCAGCCTAGCCGAAGAGGGGTTCATCCACTGCTCGGGAGACGAAGCTCAGACCCTCCGCGTCGTCCAGCGTCTCTACTCCGGCGCCACCGGCCTCATAGTCCTCGACGTGGACGTCATCCGCCTCAACGCCGAGGTCAAGCGCGAACCCAGCCGCTCCGGTGAGATATACCCCCACATCTACGGCAAGATAAACCTAGACGCCGTCGTCCGTGTCCGCGACCTGACATTGGACTCTGACGGCCGTCACCAGCTTTGACCTCAATTCCCTCTCCATTGAGGGAGAGGGTTAGGGTGAGGGTGAAAAGGTGAGGACGATTCCAATATGAACGAAAGCTCCAGCACCTATTCCCAAACCGAACTCGCAACGATTCAGCGAGCCATCGCGCCGCCTCCCCCGCCTCCGCCAGCGGAATTCGTGGGCATCATGGGAACGTTGCCGCCCGAGTGGATGCAGCCGTTCTGGAAGCTGAGCGACCTTGAGCCGGACCTGTTCAGTCGTGTGTCGGAGGACCCGTGGGTGGTAACGCTGGCACAGTATGCTTTCTTCCCTCCGGTGCTGGAGTGGCGGGAGCAGGGCCGTCCCATTCCCCGGATCCGCATGACCGGACGGACCCGCGGGCCGGTGGCCGTCCTGCGCTCCGGGGATGAAGCAACAGGCGAGGCCATCGTCATCAAGCCCTTCCAGAACACGCGGGAGGACGAAATCGCCGCCATCGCCGCCGAAGTGAACGCCGGCCCGGCGCAGTTCCCGTCGCTGCCCGGCTACCTGACCGAGCGGTTTGCCGAGGGAGCATTCTTCACCGACCTGCCCCCGGAACGGCGGGATGCCGCCACCATGCGGGCCGTGGGCCTGTCGCTAGGCGGGATGCTGCGGCGGCTTCACGACGCGGGGGTCTACTACAACGACGCCACTCTCGCCGATCCGCAGGGCCGCTCGCACCTCATCGTCGCCCTTCGACAAGCTCAGGACGAACGGGGGGACACTCAGGACGAGCGGGGGAGCGCTCAGGACCAGCCATTGACCTGCACCCTCATAGACTTCGGAGTGTCGCTCCTGGTGTCCCGCCACCCGGACTACACTCGCGAAGAAGTCCATAACTTCGTCCGCACCCTGCCGATGTATCGCATCATGGCCGGAATGGCCGAAAACCGCGCAGAGATGGACGACTTCCTCGCCCAGTACGCCCGCCAGATGGCCCAGGCCACACCCGAGGACATCATGGCGCGGGACTTGAAGTTCGCTCAACAGGGCCTCTCCATCGCCGCCCGCCGGATGGGGGAGGGAATAATTACGCCGATACGCGAGGGGTTTATGGAGGGCTACCGGCCTGCGTCAGGGCCTTGACCAAGGCACGGAAAGGGTGATTCAGACGTGTGGAGTCCGGACGGATTACTTGGAACTTGGCTGATTACCGTTACCACCCGCCTCTGTGAGCCGCACAATTTGCTCAGTCAGACGCAGGATGGTCTCGTTGGCTTGCCTAAGTTCCTCACTGGCTTGCCTGCGCTCTTCACTGGCTTGCCTGCGCTCCTCATCGGCTTGCCTTTGCATATCATCCAAACGCCGTTGCAGCGCTTCTCGCTCTCTGCGCTCTCTGGTGAACATGATGTAGCTCCAGACGGTTCCCGCGCCGCCTGCGATGGCGGCATTGGCGAACATTTTGGTCAAGGCATCCAGGTTGACGTACCGGGCAAGCGTAGACAGGCTGCAATTATTCTTTTCGGCCAGAGCTTCCGTACATGGCTCGGTAGTGCCATACCATATCGCCCAACTAATAGCGAAGGCAATCCCGGCAAAAACAAGCGGCAGCTATATAAATTCCCAGAGTTCGCCTAAGAAGCCCTTCTCATTGAAAGGCGGGACATCCGATTCCTCCAGATCATCCCGCCTTTCCGGGCTTGATTGAGACATGAATGCTTACTATTGTTGAAATGATAGCAATACGATAGCAGAAAAACAATCAAGCGTAGACCGTCCGCCCCAGACATCACTCCGAAATGTCCTCACGCTGCCGAAGCATAAATCCCGTTCCTGAATTCGGGAAAATCAGGCTGGGGCAGGCTTTCGCGCCTGCCCCAGTTTCGTGACGTCCTCCGGCCCCGTCGCAGGGGCAACTGCGCCCTAGTTCAGCGTCTTGATGTACTCGATGATGGAGTCTATCTCCGTATCGGACAGCCCCAGGACGGGCATCAGGTTGCCGAATCCCTCCACCATCTTCGCATCCGGGGTGTGGATGGACTCCCGGATGTAGGCGTCGTCCACAGTGGCCGACCCACCGCCCTCCAAAGCCTCCTGGCTGCCGTAGATGCCCTTCCACGACGGCCCCACCAGCACGGTCCCGTCGGTGGAGTGGCAGGCGTTGCAGCCGTATACCTCGTTGGCCAGCCGCTCGCCCTCAGCCGCGCTCGGCTCGCCGCCTCCAATCGCACTGGCGGCACTGGCGGCAACGACGGGCGGCGCGGTGATCTCCAGCGCCTCCAAGGTGGGCGCGGGAGTTGAGGTTGGCTGGGGCGTCGGCTCCGGGCAGACGTTCTCCCCGTGCTCCCCTATGGTGTGATCGAAGGCGCAGGGTGCGGCCACGTGCGGGTTGCGGGGTTCCCCCCCGTGTGTCGGCATAACGGCGGTGAACAGCCCGATGAGCGCCAGCCCCACCATCACCGCCAGCGTCATCCCCGCTAGGAACGTCCAGAAGAAAAACTTGTTGTCGAACTTCAGGTGCATATAGAACAGGATGACGATGGCAAACTTGATGCCCGACAGCAGGAACAGCAGGATGGTGGTGGACGGCTCACCCAGGGCGTCGCTGATTACCTTTTCCCGGGGGCCCGGGAAATCCATGATTATGACGAACTCAACGATGGTGATGGCGAACAGCAGTATAGCTATGAAGATGTACTGCTTGAGGGACGGGTGCCCTCCTCCGCCGTGTTCCGTTTCGTGCGTTGTTGCCATTCGGGAAACGTTCTCCAGGCGATACCGGGATTATCTATTAGCTGTCCGAATCAGGACCTGCCGCATAGGAGGTTTTAGGAAATTCTCCATTCCTGCAATCCTGGCTCAGGCAGCTAGTGAGCCACCCCCGGGCCGGCGTCGAAGCCGCCGACGAGGTACAGCAGCGTAAAGATTACGATCCAGACGATGTCAACGAAGTGCCAGTACAGCCCGCAGATTTCCACGTCCAGGGCAGTCCCGGGATGCAGGCGTCCCTTGAAGGAAATCACGAACAGCGACAGCAGCCAGATGATGCCCAGCGTTACGTGCGCCCCGTGGAACCCGGTCAGCGTGAAGAAGGTAGCCCCAAACAGGTTCTGCCCCAGGGTCAGCCCTTCGTTCTTGAACAGGTTGAACTCGTAGACCTGGAACCCGATGAAGATGGCGCCCAGAATGGCCGTCGCCAGCAGCCAGATTTTGATGCCCCGCTGGTTGTTCTCGTTGGTGGCCGCCAATGCCCGCACCATGGCGAAGCTGCTGCACAGCAGGACGAAGGTGCTGATGGTGGTTATCGGAATGTCTATGATGTCTATGGGGTATGGCCCGCTCAGGCTCTGCCCCCGGTAGACCATGTAGGTGGCGATCAGCGAGCCGAAGAACAGGCAGTCCGACCCCAGGAACACCCACATCAGCATCTTCCGGTGGTTGAGGCCGGTGGTGGTGTAGTCGTGGCCTACCGGCTCATGATGCCCCCCGGCGTCGTGCGCCGCGTGGCCGTGTCCATGCCCGTGGGCCGGTTCGTGATGGGCCGTTTCAGGTGCGTGGGCCAAAGTCCCCGTCTCCTACCTGTCTCTCCTAGTGTCCTTCCTCGGGCTCGGCCGGCGGCTCGTTGCTCCAGCCGATGACGCCGATGAATGCAATCAGTCCGCCCAGGAAGCTGACGCCGTAGTGCGACAGCAGGCCGCCGCCAATGAGTCCCACGCCCGCCGCCACGATGATAGGCCAGTAGGATGGGCTGGGCATGTGTATCGACCTGGGATCGACTGCTGCTTCCGGCTCCGTGATGGGGTTGCCGGCCTCGCGGGCCTCGTCCTTCTCAATCCAGTAGTGGTCCCGACCCCGGATGTATGGCACCTCGGCGAAGTTGTAGGCCGGCGGCGGCGACGAGATGCTCCACTCCACGCCGGGGGCGTCCCAGGGGTCGTGGCTGACCCGGCGGGCGCTACGGTTCTGCCACACGGCGTAAATGAACACCAAGATTCCGACGAAGATGATGAAGTAGCCGACGGTAGACAGCATGTTCAGGGGGCCCCAGCCGAACTCCTCGGCGTAGGTGTAAATCCGCCGCGGCATCCCGTTCATCCCCACGTAGTGCATGGGGAAGAAGGTCACGTTCATGCCGATGAACACCAGCCAGAAGTTTATCTTGCCCAGCGTCTCGTTCAGCATCTTTCCCGTCAGCTTGGGCCACCAGTAGTACAGCCCGGCGAAGATGCCCATTATGGAGCCGCCGAACAGCACGTAATGGAGATGCGCCACGATGTAGTAGGTGTCCTGCTGCTGGAAGTCCGACGGCGACACCGCATGCGACACCCCGCTCAATCCGCCAATGATGAACAGCACCACGAAGCCCAAGGCATACAACATCGGCGTCGTGAGCTCGATGCTTCCCTTCCACAGCGTCCCCAGCCAGTTGAATATCTTGACCCCGGTGGGGACTGCAATAAGCATGGTGGTGATGGTGAACACCGAGTTGGCGATGGGGCCCAGCCCCACAGTGAACATGTGGTGGCTCCACACCGCCCAGCCCATGATGCCGATGACGATGCCGGAGAATATCACGAAGGGATACCCGAACAGCGGCTTCCTGGAGAAGGTCGGCAGAATCTCCGACACGATTCCCATTGGCGGCAGAATCAGGATGTAAACCTCCGGGTGTCCGAACACCCAGAACAGGTGCTGCCAGAGTATCGGGTCGCCGCCACCCGTCGGGTTGAAAAAGTGCGTTCCGAAGTTGCGGTCCATTACCAGCTCGATCAGGCCAACGGTGATGACCGGCATGGCAAGAATCAGCAGGATGGACGTTATCAGCGTCATCCACACGAACACGGGCATACGCATCAGCGACATGCCCGGCGCGCGCAGGTTGATTATGGTCACCGTAAAGTTAAGACCGCCAGCCACCGACGAAGTTCCCAGTATCAGCAGACCGATGGCCCAGAAGTCCAGCCCCATGTTTTCGCTGAAGGGATACTCGGTCAGGTTGGCGTAGGAGAACCACCCGGCGTCCGGCACCTGGTCAACGATGAAGCTGAAGTGCATCAGGATGGCGCCGAACAGGAATATCCAGTAGGACAGCGCGTTCAGCCGGGGAAAGGCCACGTCGCGGGCGCCGATGGCCAGCGGCACCACGAAGTTGAAGAAAGCAACGCTCATCGGCATGATGACCATGAAGATCATCACCGTGGCGTGCATGGTGAACATCTGGTTATAGCGGGACGGGCCTATCAGGTCGGTGTCGGGCGTGGCGAGCTGGGTGCGGATCACACCAGCCTCGATGCCGGAAAGCAGCATGAAGATGAAGGCGGTTACGCCATACATCACGCCGATGCGCTTATGGTCAACCGTGGTTATCCAGCTCCAAATGCCGGAAGCGCCGTATGTCGGGCGGGCTAGTACCTCGGTTATCGTAGCCATAATTTGCCGTTCCAGCTCCCCTCTCCCTCTGGGAGAGGGTCAGGGTGAGGGCGTTCTCTCCGTTCAGTCCCCCGCCTTGGGGAGTTCCCCATCATTTCCTTCTCCCTCAAGGCAAAGAGGGTGAAATTCCTGTATCGCTCAGTCTAACGCAGGTTCAACAGATACTCAATGAGAGCGTCTATCTGGTCATCGGTCAAAGTGGCGTCGCCGTCTTCCTCGTAGAAGGCTGCCTTGTCATACATCCAGTTGCCCGGCTTTATGTCTTCGGGGTTCTTTATCCACGCCCGCAGATTCTCCACCGTCAGGTCAGTGATGCCCGCGGCCAGCGTCTGCCGGGTACGCAGGTCGGTAAGGTTCGGCCCTGGCACTGCCACCGAGTCGCCGCCGGTCATGAAGCTGTCGATACGCGACTTGGCAACCGCCTCAATCTCCGGGCCGGTGATGGTATGGCACAGCGCGCAGTGTATCTGGAACTGTGTCTGGCCCTGCTGGGCGCGGGGCGTCAGGGCTTGCGGCGGGCCGTAGTTGGCGACCCAAGCCTGGTAGTCTTCCTCGGTCATCACGGTCACGCGGAAGCGCATCTGGGCGTGGGCCACGCCGCACAGCTCAGCACATTGGCCGTAGTAGGTCGCCGGCAGCGGCTGGTCAATCATGTCCGAGTCAGCCATGAGCCACAGCGTGTTCTGCCGCGTCGGCACCACGTCCACCTTACCACCCAGCTTGGGCACCCAGAAGCTGTGCAGCACGTCGTCGCTTTCCATTATCAGCGAGATGGGCCGGTCAACGGGAATCTTCAACTCGTTGGCGGTGCTGATGCGCTTGCCGTTGCCGTCGGCGTCGGGGTACTCGAACTCGAAGTACCACTGGTGTCCGGTGACCGTGACGTTCAGAATCTCGCCCTGATCGGTGGGCGGCTTGTCCAGCTCGAACAGGGTGAACACCGACCAGATGCCCAAGCCGAGAATCAGCGCGGTGGGGATGATTGTCCAGGTGACCTCAAGGGCGGTGTGACCGTGAATCTGCGGAGGGCGCGGCTGCCCCGGCCGTCGGCGGTAGCGGATGACGATGTAGAGCAGCGCGCCTTCAACCAGCACGAAGACGATGACCATCGTCCAGAGCAGGACGTTGAAGAGCTGAAGCTGCTTGTCGGCCACCGGGCCTACGGGGTCCCAGGTTGACTGGAAGCCCTTGCTACAGGCAGTGGCCAGCAAGAAAATGGCCGCCACCGCCCCGAAAAGGACCAACCTAGTCAGCCGGTTTCGGAGTGGAGCGGGCCGCTGGGTGTTTTCGTCAGGTGTGGGTTCCGGCGGGGACCCTGCCCTCTCCCTGGGCAACAACCCCATAGGTGGACTCCCCCAAGCAGTTCGCCAAATGGACTATGTGCTTTTTTTCACTTGCCGCGCGAAAGATTAACATAGCCGCTTGTAGCTGTCAATCGAAATTGCAGGGCCTTGCCGCCCTTTTCTGTCCCGCACTCGACCCTGTGCCTGCCCCCAACCGCCCACCTGTGCTACCATCGTCCCATACGCTGAAAGCCGTCCCGCGGCCCTCGCCGTTTCAAGGATGCGGGGGCGGAGAAACCGCCATGACCACCAAGCCCAAATACCAGATGCTCCCCTACCGGCGGGAAGACCGCGACATCTACGCCGGTCTCGAATTCAACCCTGACGAAAAGCCGGAAAGGCCCGAAGCATTGTACCAAGAACAGCCCCTCCACGAATTTAACTACCTGCTTAACTACTATCTCGCAACCGCTACCGGACGGAGGGACGTGCTGGTCACCGGCGCGTGTTTTCTCTGTTACGACCGCAATAACCTGAACGTGCGGGTCGAGCCGGATTGTCTCGTGGCTTTCGGCGTGGACGCCGCCGCCATCCGCGACCGTAGGCTCTACCTGCCCTGGGAGGCCGGGAAGATGGCCGACTTCGTATTGGAGATGGCCTCTCAATCCACCGCTCGCAACGACTTGGGCCCCAAGCGTCTGCTCTATGAGCGGCTGGGCATCGGCGAATACTGGCGCTTCGACGCCACCGGCGGCGGCCTCTACGGGGAGCCGCTGGCTGGCGAGAGGCTGGTGGACGGCCGCTATCGGCCCATCGGGCTTACCCGCCAGGATGACGGCTCCATCCGAGGCTACAGCACCGCCATAGACGCCTTCCTGTCATGGGAGCCGCGGGAGGAGGGACAACATCGGGGATGGCTGCATATCTACGACCCCGCCACAGGACTGAGGCTGGAGTCTTACGAGAATGTTATGGCCGCCCGCCGGGCCGCTGAGGCCCGGGCAACCACCGTAGTGGAGCAAGCCATTGCTGCTCAAGAGCAAACGGTTGCCGCCGAAGAGCGGGCCAGTGCTGCCCTGCGGGAGGTTGCCGCCGCCCATGAGCGGACTGCTGATGCCGAAGAGCGAGCCGTTGCCGCCCTGCGGCAAGCCATTGCTGCTCAACAGCAGGCCGTGTCGTCCCAAGAGCGCGCTGATGCCGCCGAGGCCGAAGCGGAGCGGCTGCGCGAGGTACTGCGCCGCCTGCGGGGCTAGTGAGCAGAAAAATCATTCCCTCTCCCTTGAGGGGGAGGGTTAGGGTGGGGGTGAAAACGTCCAGGGCAACCCAATCGGTGAATGCCCCAACCTAAAGCACCCGGTAAACCCCATCGGCCATCATCGCTCCGAACAGCAGGGCCAGGTACAGCAGCGAATACAGGTAGAGGTTGCGCGCCTTCTGCCGCGTATGCCCCCGCCACAGCCGCCACGCCGCCCAGACGAACACCGCCCCCAGAACCGCCGCCGCTCCTAGGTAGATGCCCCCCACCGCTCCGGTGGCGGCGAACACCAGGGTCAGCGCCACCAGCACCAGCGAGTAGGCGAAGATACTCTCCACCGTCTTCTGCTCTCCGGCCACCACCGGCAACATCGGCACCCCGGCCCGCTCATAGTCCCGCTGTATCAGAAGCGACAGCGCCCAGAAGTGGGGCGGCGTCCAGAAGAAGACGATAGCGAACATATACAGGGCAGGCAGGTCGAAGCTGCCGGTCACCGCCACCCAGCCGACCGCCGGCGGAATGCTGCCCGCCGCTCCGCCGATGACGATGTTCTGCGGCGTGCTCCGTTTGAGCCACCCGGTGTACACCAGCACGTAGAACAGGCTTGCCGCCAGCGTCAGCGCCGCGGCCAGCCAGTTCACCCAGTAGAACAGCACCCCGAATGACACCGCGTTCAGCGCAATGCCGAAGGCCAGCGCCATGAAGGGGCGGACGCGGTTCCCCGGCACGGGGCGTTGCGCCGTCCGCGTCATCACGGCGTCAATGTCCTGATCGAGGTAGTGGTTGATGGCGTTGGCCCCGCCGGCTCCCAGCGCGCCGCCGACGCACACCAGCAGCAGCGTCAGCAGGTCGGGCACCCCGCGGGCCGCCAGGAACATTCCGCCAATGGCCGTGACCAGCAACAGCGAGATGATGGGCGGCTTGGTCAGGGCGATGTAGTCGGCCACCAGCCCCAGCGGGCCAGTTCTCGCCTGCCTTTGGGATTCCACGCCCAACACTCCCTCTCCCCCCTTCTCCCTCCCCCCCTGTGGGGGGGAATGCAAGGGGGGCCCGGGGTGAGGGCGTCCCTCCACGTCCGGCATGGGATTTTCCATTTCTATATGCCCGGCTTGGTCAGCCATCTCTATCCTGAACCGGATACCCGTCATTCCCGCGAATGCGGGAATCCAGAGGTTCCTGCCGATTCGCTCGATTCCCGCGAGTAGGCCAGCACCGACAGCGCGGCGACGACACCCCAGACCCCGGAAGCCAGCGCCAGATGCAGCGCCCGCACTTCCACGTCGCTGCCAAACCCGGCCCATATTACGCCAGCCCCGGCCAGCACCTGGGCGGCGAACAGCGCCAGCGCCGTCATAGACAGCAATCGTATCACGGGAGGCTGCCGCTGTCCTGAGCCTGTCGCCTGTCCTGAGTCTGTCGAAGGACGCCGGAATCCCAGGTGCAGCGCGTAGATTATAAACAGCCCGGCAATCAGCGCGACATATCGGTGTATCATGTGAATCAGGGCGAATTTGCCGCCGGGAAACATCCCGCCCCATTCGT
The DNA here is from genome assembly GCA_965204805.1 of Dehalococcoidia bacterium. Classification (GTDB taxonomy): domain Bacteria; phylum Chloroflexota; class Dehalococcoidia; order Lucifugimonadales; family UBA3495; genus VXOI01. The sequence continues at coordinate 3,293,913 of OZ242013.1, read as the reverse complement.
TGGTACACAGCGGCCACTGGTTGCAAGCCCATGTAGCCGATGCGGTATTCGTAAGATACGAACCCGAAAGCAGCAACAGGAACAGCGCCACCGCCGCCGCCAGCGACAGCGGCGGGAACAACCGCGCCTTGCCCACCGCCCAAGATGCCTGGCCTTGGCGCATACCGCCCCGGTGCGCCATGACCGCCAGCAGCACGCAGCAGGCCAGCGTCAGCTCGGCCACGGCCAGGTGCGTCATCACGACATGACCCGAAAGCTCGGTGGTAACCGTAAGGCCGCCCAGCAGGGCCTGCACGATTACCAGCACGACGGCGGCGGCCGCGGGCCAGATGATCCACGGCTGTCGCCGGTAGCGCAGCCACGCCGCTACAAACGTCGCCACGATAAGCGGCCCCACCAGGAACGAAGCAGCGACGCGATGGGCGTATTCAATGATAGCCTTGCTTTCCAGCGGCGGCAGCCATTGGCCGGCGCACAACGGCCAGTCATCCCCGCAGCCCAGTCCTGACTCGGTGACCCGCACCACACCGCCCAGCACCAGCATCGCATACACCGAAGCGACCGTAACCCAGGCCAGCACCCGGAACCATCTATCCGACCCCAGGCTGTCCGCCCGGAACCTCCCGCCAACGGCTACCGCCATGAAAGAGCCTTGTACAGGTGTTTGCGGAATAAGGGCAGTCCCCCGGCCCGCAACAGTCGCGCGGCGGGGAAGCGCGGTGTGGAAGAAGAGATAAGACGAAGGCACATGAGACAGCCGACGGCAGAGGCTCCTGGCCGGGTATGAGTCGCGCCCGCCCCGGCGTTCATGAGAGGCGCAAAGGCCGTTTTTCCGGCAGAGCATCTCGCGCCTGCCAAACGCTCCAGGCTCCTAAACAGCCGACGAAAAACGTATCACCGTACAAGCGTCATTGTCAATCGAAACATGACGGCGACAGCCCGTGTAAAATACTGTCAAAAGCCGGATCAGGACTTAACGACGATGCCAAAGAAGAAAAACAGAAAGTGGCAGCAGCAGAGCTACGGCCTGCCCAGAAACCACCAGTGGAAGGCCCGCCCAGGAAACAAGGTCTTCGTTGCCGACCGGGGAAAGGCGATGTTCGAGGTTCCCGACGACTGGACCTTCAGCCCCAATCCCGACGGCGGCGGCTCCATCCGCTTCTTCGACAGGCCCAAGGAAGCTGATGCCGATATGCGCCTCGAATTTTCCATCATCTACCCGCCTCGCGGCGCCGACCGCCCCATAGACTGGAGCGGGCTGCCCCTTACCAACCTGATTGAACAGTGCGCTCTCGACCACGACACCAGGGGCATCACCAACCGCGGCGCGTTCCGGCAGCAATGGCGCGGCGACATTGAAATGGCCTGGCTGGAGGTGGATTTCCACGACCCGGTCGAAAACCGCTTGGCCCACTCCCGCCTCAGCCTCTCCCGCGGCCCCGGCGTCTACGCTTTCATCACCCTCGACTTCTGGCCCGAGGACGCCCACCGGGCCCATAAGATCTGGGACTGCGTCATGGAAACCCTCAAGCTCGGCGGCGAGACCCTCAACCTCGACGGCAGCAAGCAGACCCCCCTCCGCCGCCTCTCCATGAACTGACGAGAAAGTGTCGCTTATTTCTCCCTCTCCCTGGAGGGAGAGGGTTGGGGTGAGGGTGAAATCCTGCGCATGGGCAACCTTGCATTCAGCAAGGAAGCACAGTGATAAAATGAAATAGTGAAGTGGCTCGAAGAGAACTGGCTTCAGCTCCATCTGGCGTTGGCGCCCCTCGGCACTCTGGTGGTGACGTGGCTTATATGGCTCTCCAGCGGCGACGGCTGGCAGTGGTGGAGCAGCCGGGACAGTTCGGGGCAGATGGGCCAGATTGTGCCGCTGGGCGCGGTAGTATACGGCTCCCTCATCTTCGCGATTGAGAGGCTAGGCAGAATGTTCTGGGCATTGGCACAAAGGCAGAAGGACATAGAAAGAGGCCGGGAAGAAGGCCGACAGGAGGGCCGGGAAGAAGGCCGACAGGAGGGCCGACAAGAAGGATTTCAGGAGGGCTGGGAAAAACTAATACAGCTATTGGAAGAGCGAAACTTTACACTGCCCCCGGAGATTCTTGAGGAATTCAAAGACCATCCCAAGGAACCACCCAAGAGCTAATTCGCGGCTGACCAAGGATCTGGTCGGGCTGCGTAGCGAACATGGCATAGCGAGGTCAGGCAGGATGTTCTGGGCGTTAGCGCAACGAGAGAAGGACATCGAGAAAGGCCGGCAGCAAGGCAGGGAGGAGGTGATAAGGAAACTACGGGAGCAAAAGGTTGATATTCCCCCGGAAAGCCTCAAAGAGCTTGAAGACCTTGACCGGAACCACCACCAGCGTTAGCTACGGTTTGCCGCCTTCCCCTGCGGGGCGATAATGGCCGGGTGAAGGGAGGAGCTTCACCGCGGCCTGCCCCGCAAGAGAGGCGGGAATGAGAGATGGATGAGGGAAATCCCCCGCGATCCCCTCATCCTTCGACAGGCTCAGGATGGGCTAGCAATACTCAGGATGACCCGGCAATTACCAATCATCTCGACACCACGATGGGCTTCCCCGTTTCCGGGTGCTCCAGCACCAGAGTCTCCGCTCCGTACACCTGCCGGATGGCCTCCGGCGTCAGCGTAGTCTCCGGAGGCCCGCAGGCCACCACACGCCCCCCGCCCACCAGTGCCACGCCGTCGCAGAACTGGCCGGCCAGCGTCAGGTCGTGTACCGCCGTCACCACCGTCTTGCCCGCCGCCGCCAGCTCCCGCAGCAGCCGCATAATGGCGGGCTGATACGCCAGGTCCAGGTTTGCTGTCGGCTCGTCCAGCAGGATTACCGGCGTCTGCTGCGCCAGAGCCATCGCGATGGCCACACGCTGCCGCTCGCCCCCGGAAAGCTGGTGTACGGGCCGCTCCGCCAACTCTTCGGAGTCGGTCATGCGCAGCGCCTCCATGGCGATGTCCACGTCGGCGGCGGACTCCCAGGCCAGCAGCCCCAGGTGAGGGTTGCGGCCCATCAGCGTCACCTCCAGCGCCGTCGTCCCCCTGGGCAGCTCCGGGTTCTGCGGCACCATCCCCACCAGCCGCGCCCGTTCCTTTCCGCTCAGGGCGTATACGTCGGCCCCCATCACGCGAATCTCGCCTCGGGTGGGACGCAAAGCCCCGGCGACCGCCCGCAGCAACGTGGACTTGCCAACGCCGTTGGGCCCGGCCAGCGCCATCACCGTGCCCTGTGTTACTTCCAGTTCAAGCCCGTTCAGCACCGTCCGCTCCCCATAGGCTGCGAACACCCCGGTCGCCTTTATGCCCATCGGAGCCGAGCCATTGGCTCCGGCAGCCCCTCGCGTATTTTCCTCCCCGGCAAGGGAAGGGGCTCGCTCCCTTCCCTCCCCCTCAAGGGGAGGGTGCCGCATATTTCCCTCCCCTTGAGGGGGAGGGTCAGAGTGGGGGTGCGACGGGGAATGTCCGTTTGTCCTCTTCCACATATCTACGAAGTCCCCAGGCGTCTGCGCCGTAGCAGGTACAGGAAAAAAGGCGCGCCGCAGAAGGCGGTGACTACGCCCACCGGCAGTTCGCCCGGCGATACGATGGTCCGGGCCACCAGGTCAGCCAGCACCAGGAAGGTCGCCCCCACGATGGACGACATGGGCAGCAGGAAGCGGTAGTCCGGCCCCCAGACCAGTCGCACGGCATGGGGCGCCACCAGTCCCACGAAGCCGATCAGGCCCGAGAAGGACACCGCCGCCGCTGTAACCAGCGTGGCCGCGGCGATGAGCAGCAGCTTCACCTTCTCCACCGGCACTCCCAGCATCGCCGCGTGGTCTTCGCTAAGTTGCAGCACGTTCAGCACCCGCCCGAAGCCCAGCAGCACCGCTATGCCGGGAACGGCGTAGGCCAGGACGATGGCGCTTTCCTTCCATTCCGAGGATATGAAGCTCCCCAGCAGCCACGAGAGCACCGGCCTCAGCTCCGGGTCGCTCCGCATGATCAACAGGCTCGACACCGCCCCGGTCAGCGATGCTATGGCCACCCCCGCCAGTATCAGCGTGGTCGTCGGCGTGCCCGTAGAGTTCCGGGCGATGCTGTAGGCCACCACCACCGCGCCGGTCCCGCCGGCAAAGGCGGCCACCGGCAGCAGGCTGATTCCCGCCAGGTACATCGGAATGCCGGTCAGCAGCACCACCACCGCGCCCAGCCCAGCCCCCGACGCCACACCCACCAGGTACGGATCGGCCAGCGGGTTCTTGAACAGTCCTTGATACGCCGCCCCCGACATCGCCAGCGCCGCGCCCACCACCGCCGCCTGCGCCACCCTCGGCAGCCGCAACTGCCAGAGGATGGTGTCCCACGCCGCCGGAATATCCTCCGAAAGCTCTATACCCGGCAGTCGCGCCGCCATGATCTCCACCACCGAGCCGAAAGGCACATGGACCGACCCGAGACTGGCGGCGAATACGGCAGCCACGGCCAGCGCCGCCAACCCCAGCACAATGCGCCACCACGGATAGCGCAGCCCCACCAGTCCCGCCGCCGCCCGGCTGGGCTTAAGCGCATCCTCATCCCGCGCGTCAGCGTCATTCCCGCTTTCGCGGGAATCCAGCGCCCTTTTGCCCTTCAGTCGAATGCCTGCCACAGCCTGACTCTATTCCTCTGTGTGTCCTGCGCGCGTATTGGCGGCGCAGAGCCGGTTCACCTGCCGCGTTCACCCGAACGACGACATCAGCACTTCCCGCCGAACATACTCTATTCCTTCGATTCCCCCATAGCGGGCCAGCATCCCCTTGAACACCGCGTTCCCCTCCACCAACTCCCCTTGACTCAGTTTGGGAAGGTAGGCCCGCAGCAACGTCTCGCCCTCCCTGTCGGAGAACCGGACATAGTAGGACGACAGGTCGCCGTAGGTCTCTACGAACTGGATTGCGCCGACCTGGCCGGCGTCAAGGTGAAAGCGCCAGTTGTTGGCCTGGATGGTGATTTCGTTACCTTTCGCCAGCGGTTCCCGTATGCCCCGCGATGTGTTTTCGCTGACCATATCGCCCGGCCCGACGATCCACATCAGCGAATCGCCCACCGCCGTCAACTCCCGGATGATTGGTAGCGTTGCTTCCATATCAACTCTGCGCCGGGAAAACGAATTCAGCCTCAGTGCGAATGACCGTCTCCACCAAACACGTCCGGGTACACCCAGGCCGCGAACTCCTCCACCGCGTCGATGAAGCGCGGCCCGGCTACGCTGAAAGAGTTGCCTTCACTCATAACGAATATGTGGTGCTCGATGTGGTCCGGGTCTTCGACCATGTGCAGAGTGGATAGCACCGGGTTCTCCGTAACGCTCTTCACCGAGTCGGCCATAATGATGTCCGGCTCATTGTCCACGATTATTTCGGGGTTGATTTGCTGGTATCCCTCGAAGTCGGCGACGTTCTCCAGCTTCAGCAGTTCGAACACGTCGTTGACCAGCGTGTAGCGCCCCGGCGTCCACCAGTCAAAGCCGTGGGAGTAGACGGTCCACGTCGGCTCGACTTCTTCCATCTTCTCTTCGATGGCGTGGACTCGCGCGTCAAACTCGCCCGCAACGTGCTCCGCCTCCTCAGTCTCGCCGGTGATTGCGCCCCACATTCGTATCTGGTCGGCCACCTCCGTGAAGCCGTGGGACAGGCTCTTGATGTACAGCACCTTCAGCCCGGCGCGCTCCAGGTCGGCGTTGAAGCGGTCATAGAACACGTACACCAGGTCCGGCTCCAGCGCCACGATGGCTTCGATGTCCATGTTGAAAGCGTCACCCACCTTGGTGATGCTTTCCGTCTCCGGCGGGTAGGTCACGTAGCTGTGCGTGCCGACGATGCGGTCTCCTTCCCCGATGGCGAACAGCATCTCCACGGCCGCCCCGTCATAGACCACTATCCGCTCCGGCGGTGTCTCGAAAACCACCTCTTTGCCGTCGGAGGACACCACCGTCACCGGCCCCGGTTCCGGTGTGGCCGTAGGCGGAGCCGGAGTTGGAGTTGGTTCGGGGGTGGCCGTCGGCGCCGGGGCCGGCGGGACAGCCGTTGCGGTTGGTTCGGGCGGCGGTGTAGCGGTTGGCTCCGCCGACATGGCCGTCGGGGTGGCTGGTACGGGTGTAGCCGTCGCCGGGACCGCTGTTGGCCGAGGGGCAGTGGTCGCCGTGGGCGCCGGCGGGCTGGCAGGCGCGGCAGTTGGCTCCGAGCCGCAGGCCAGTAGCGCCCCGGCCATAGCGACAAGGATAGCGAAGAGAGGCAGCAGGTATCGCGCGCGGGTCACAAAGGCGCTCCTGTATCGGAATTCAACATTCGCCATCCCCAATTGCCGGATTCCCGCTTTCGCGGAAATCCGAGGCCCTCCGGCCAACAAAAAAAGCCCTGCCCCAAGGGAGCAGAGCGCATCGCAATAGCCCGAGCTATGCCGGCGCCTTTCCTCGAAGGCCGAAACATCGCCAGGAGCCGTGGACCGGACTCGCCTCGGTTCCGAGATTTAACCGGGGCCTACCGTTGCGGGACAGCGCTGGACTTAGACCAGCTTCCTCGTTCAACCCTAGTGAAGGGCACTCCCAGTGTCGGGGTTATTCATTTGTAAATCGCTATAAGCCTGACCCTCCAATGATGCCCCATCCCGCCACGGCTGTCAAATCGCCGGTTTTCGGCGCAACATTCCAATCTGGGTGGTCAAGCCGGTATCCACGGCTGCCAGACAACGTCTCTGGATTCCCGCTTTCACGGGAACGACGGTGTGAACATCGCCGAATGGCTAAGGAGCGATTGCGCTGCCTTCAACCATCTCCCTGCCTGATGGCTCCGCAGCGTCCTGTGATATGATTTTTCATTGCTATGTCCCAAGCCTTACAGGTGGAAGAACTGGTCAAGCGTTATGGCGATGTCGTCGCCGTTGACCATCTTTCCTTTTCCGTCGAGCGGGGCGAGATTTTCGGCCTGCTGGGCCCCAACGGAGCGGGCAAGACCACCACGCTGGAAATCGTTGAGGGACTGCAACAACCCGATTCCGGGCGCGTCACCGTCCTGGGCCTGGACGGCGCCGCCCACAACCGCGAGATAAAGGCCCGCACCGGCGTCCAGTTGCAGTCTTCCTCCTATTACGAATACCTCTCCCTTCAGGAAATTCTCACCCTTCTGGGCAGCTTCTACCCCAAGCGTCTCTCGGCCGGCGAACTGCTGGGCCTCGTCGGGCTGGCCGACAAGGCCCGACGCCGCATCCGCCAGCTTTCCGGCGGGGAACAGCAGCGCTTCGCCCTCGCCGCCAGCCTGGTCAACGACCCTGAGCTGGTCATACTCGACGAGCCGACCACCGGTCTCGACCCCGTATCCCGCCGCGACCTCTGGGCTCTGGTCGGCCAGGTCCGCCAGCGAGGCGCAACGGTAATCGTCACAACCCACTACATGGAGGAGGCCGAGGAGCATTGCGACCGGCTGGCTATCATCAACCACGGACGGTTGCTGGCCTTCGGCACACCCCGGGAACTTATTGACCGCATCGAAGGGTCCTACGCCGTCAAGCTGGTCACATCGAAGCCGCTGACCGTTGAGCAATCCGAGGCCCTGGCTCATTGCGCCGGGGCCGCTCCCGTCGCCAGTGGCAACACCTGTCTGCTTCGCCTGCACAACGACCCTGCCGTCCTCCAGCAACTGCTGGACGAAGTAGGCCGTTCGGGCCTCACCCTCGAGCAGTTGGAAATCACCCCGGTGACCCTTGAAGATGTCTTCATCGAACTGACCCGCAACTGAAGTTAGGGGACACTATTGCTGGCAATCACCCTGGCCAACCTGAAGATGATGGCGCGCAACCGCCAGGGCCTGTTCTGGGCCCTGCTCTTCCCGTTGCTGCTGGTCGTGGTCTTCGGCCTGTTCGACTTCCGCGGCGTCACTCCGACCAGGCTGGCTGTGGCTGACTTCTCCGGCGGCCCGAGGGCGGAGTTGCTACGGAATCATCTGAACGCCGTCGCCTTTCTGGAGCTGGAAGACCTGGACCCGGAAGCCGCCGGTTCCCTTGGAGAAGCCCGGCAAAGGCTGACAGACGGCGACTTGGGTTATCTGCTGCTCATACCTGCCGGGTTGGACGACCCGGCAGCGGAAAACCGGTCCAGAGCTATGGAGCCTGTGACCCTGGTTTACTCAACGCGCAACCCCGAGCGAAACCAGCTCGTCGAAGGCGCTGTTTACAGTCTCGTCATCGAGCTTCGCTCTGCCGGCCTCCCCGTACTCCCCGGAAATCTGGTAACCTCCGAGGTCATTGAATCACCGGAGGTCGACTACTTCGACACCGTGCTGCTTGGTCTGCTCGGGCTGGGAATAATGACCAACAGCATCATCTCCATCGCCGTCCGCATCAGCACCTACCGTAACCAGCAGGTGCTCAAGCGGCTGCTGGTCACCCCCCTGCCGGTATGGAAGTTCTTCGCCGGGGAGATTATCGCCCACCTGCTGCTGGCCCTGGTTCAGGCTCTCATCATCCTGGCCGTTGGGGTGTTCGTCTTCGGAGGCGACATCCACGGCAGCCCGGTCTTCATTCAGTTAGTATGGGTGGCGGTCATAGTCCTGCTGGGGTCGGTGGTGTTCCTGAACATCGGCTTCATCCTGTCGGCCTGGGCGCACAGCCCGGCGGCGGCGTCCGGTATGGGCAACGCGATCGCCCTGCCGATGATGTTCCTGGCCGGCACCTTCTTCTCCACCGCCTCGCTGCCCTGGCTGCTGCCCTACGCCGCCCTCGCCCTGCCCTTGACCCCGATGCTGGACGCCCTGCGTGAAGTGGCAATCAACAGCGCTCCCCTGTGGGAGACCTGGCCGCAACTGGCCGCCCTGGCCGCCTGGGCCGCAGCCACCGCACTGGTGGCGGTGCGGGTGTTCCGGTTCAGCTAGGGTATAATACTTATATCCTAGGTACAGGGGAGGGCGATGGTAGCAACTGACAGTGTGAAAGAGATATTTGACGACGCCAGAGCGCAACACCAAGCAGCGTTGGAACGGCTGGCAGCCGGGGACATTAGAGACGCTGCAGACAAGGCATGGTGTGCCACAAAGCGGGCCACCGATGCGTTGATTCTGGCGTGGACGGGTGAGGAGCCCGGGACTACAGCCATGACTTCGGACGGTCTCGATGCCTTGGCAAGGCAGGACGGACGAGTGAAGTCACTGGTGGGCCGCTACTACAGCCGAATCTCTCAGTTGCACGGGCAGTGCTTCTACAATGGGCGCTGCGCCTCGCCCGACACCGAGCGGCGCATCATTGAGACTGCCGACTACATCAGTGACGCGGAGGAGTTGGCATAAAGAGGAGATGACTTTGGCCTGCCCGCCAACTCAATCCCGCAATCCAGTGGCAATCAGCCGCCCATCCCGCTCCTCGTAACGCACTTCGATGGTCTGGCCCAGCACCTGATGCAGGCGCAGGTGGGCGCCGTTCTTCTCCAGCGGGCCGTCGGTGGTGAACGTCCACAGCCGCCCGTCCTCGTCACGGATGGTCAGCGTTTCGATTTCGGCAATGTCGCGGTCAACTGCTTCCACCACCACGCCGCGAACTGTATTCAGCACCAACAGCAGCGCTTCCTCGATGACGGCGGCGGAAGTGAACGCCTCGAACTTGGCTTGCACGATTCCGTCGGCGTCCACGATGAAGGTCCATGGCTCGGTGGGCAGACCCCACTCCCCAACTGCATCGGCAACGTCGTCCTTTCCGGGACGCTTTCCATCCCCGTACAGGTGCGGGTCCTTGTAGACCTCAACGTGGATAAAGTTGGCCCGGCCGCCATAGCGTTGCCGCAGGCTGCTGAGTTGCTCCAACTGGGGGCCGCAAGTGCCGGTGGTACAGTAGCGCGGCGTGGAGAAGCCCACCACGAAGGGCTTTCCTTCTGCAATGGCTTCGTTTACCGAAATGGCGTAAAGGGCTAGGTCAGGGTCGCTGGCGGTGGTGATGTGCGTAATGTCTGCCACATCTGACGCGACGGGCGAGACGCTGGCCGGGGCCGGGGAACCGACGGCCGGGGTATCGCTGGCTTCCTTAACCGTGAAAGCGGACTTGGCGACGACTTCCTGGCCGTCTGGAGTAGTGAATTCCGTCTCCAGTTCCCAGGTTCCGGCGACATCGAAGTCGGGATACGCCGAGAATACTCCCGCGGAGAAGGGCCACGCCTCGAAGCTGGCAGTGAGGGACTGCCGGGCCTCTCGCGTTTCGGTGTTGGGCGGCAGGTAGTAGGTGTGCACCGTGGCGTTCTCTCCCGTGAGCGGAGGCCCATCGCGGGACACAACCCCGAAGGCCAGGCGCTCCCTCCCCACGCCCAGGTCACTGGTAATGACCACGGCGGCGAACTGCGGCCCGCCGAACTCCTCCGTCGGCGGCACGATGACACCCCCGGAATCTGAACCGCCGCAGGCCGCTGCGATTAGGATTAAACACAGGGCGCACAGGACAGGGAGACGCCCCCACCCTAACCCTCCTCCGGAGGGAGAGGGAATTATGAGGATCCATTTCCTCCTCATAAGGGGGAGGACTAAGGTGGGGGTGGGATTCTTCGCTCCGCTCAGAATGACAGCCTTAGTAATTGATGGCGCGGACTGCGCCGCCTTCCACCGCGATGGTCTGGCCGGTGATGGCCCCGGCGCGGCCTGACACCATGAACAGCACCAGGTCGGCGATGTCCTCCGGCTCCACCATGCGCCCGATGGGTATGTTGGCGACGGCGCGGGCCTCGGCTTCCGACACGGTGATGTTGGCGTCGCGGGCCTGCCGTTCCAGCAGCATGGTCTGGCGAGGTGTGCGGGTAGTGCCGGGGTGGATGCAGTTGACCAGGATGCCGTCGGAGGCCACCTGGTCGGCCAGGTTCTTCGCCATGTTGGACACCGAGGCGTTGGTGACGCCGTTGCTGTTGGTCAGCGGATTGGAGTACCGCGCCGCCATGCCGCCGATGTTGATGATGCGTCCGCCCCCGCGCCGCCTCATGTGGGGGATGCACTCGCGGGCGCAGCGGACGTAGCCCATAATCTTGACGTTGATGTGGTTCAGCCAGTCCTCGTCGGCCAGCTCCATGAAGGGCGCGGCGGTGGAGTTGACCGCGTTGTTTATCAGGATGTCCACCCCGCCCAGCTCGGCGACGGTGGCGGCGACCAGGTTCTTGATGTCTTCCGGCTCGCCGGTGTCGGCCCGCACCGCCAGGGCCCGGCGTCCCGTGCGGACGCGGATGTCGGCGGCGGCATCTTCCAGTTCCTCAACGCCCCGGGCGCAGATGGCGACGTCCACCCCCTCCTGCGCCATGGCCAGCGCGGTGGCCCGCCCGATGCCCTTACTGCCGCCGGTGACGATGGCGATCTTGCCTTCCAGTCCGAGGTCCATTTGATGCTCCTCAGTACAACTCCCTTACAAATCAGGGGCTTATTGTCAATATGCCGCGACGGTGAAGCTCCTCTCTGAGGTACTCCATACTACGGTTGCCTTTGATGGCGTTGCAGGTGTGGCAGAGCAGTTGCAGATTGCCCACGGAGTCCAACCCTCCGCGGGAGCGGGGAGTTATGTGATCAATGGTCAATACATGAATAGGCAGGTCGTACTTGCAGCCCTTACACTTACCACTCTGGCTATGGTACAGCAGTTCCTTGTCGGACTGAGGGTTGGCGGGGTGCATGAGTGTTAGATCGGTACGTTTAGGTGGGGACGTTTGAGCGCTGGGAGTCCAATCCTCCCAACTCTGGCTTTCGACATCGGGCATGGGTATTTGTAGTTCCTTTGTGGCTCTGCCTCTGAGAACCTCCACAGCCTGAGGAGCCTTGTCAATTCCAATCCATTGCCTTCCCAGCTTCTCGGCAGCGATACAGGCCGTGGCGCAGCCGCAGAAGGGGTCGAGCACAATATCTCCGGGATTGGACGATGACTGGATTATCCGCTCCAACAGGGCAAGAGGCTTCTGCGTACGCCAGCCTGTGCGTTCTCTAGCGTGCGACCCGATAGGCCGAATATCCGTAACCATGTCCTGAATAGGAACGCCCTGCCCTTCGTCTGCATAGCGCTTTTGTTGTGGCACCCGGCCATTGGGCGGCCAGTAAACCAGCCCAGCGCTGTCCAGTAGGTCGAGCTTCTGCTGCGTCGTCAGGCGATTCAAATCAGCTCGGCCAGGATAGGCATTTTGAAGAGCATTTTGAGGAACCGCCCAGTGGCGCCCTGAATCCGTCGGATTTATCCTGCGCCACTCCAAGCCTGAATCGCCTTCCCTGGTTCCGGTTCCGGTAAGTGTTACAAGCCGATACCGGCCCCGCTCGTCTTCATATCTGTAATAGTCGTTCAAGTAATCGGGCTCATATTCCTGGTACGACCGATTCCATCTGTAACGGAGCGACGAAGAGTAAAACAAGATTGTGTCGTGAATCGGCCCCCATCGCCTCGCGCCGCCGTGAGAGCCGGTTCGCTTCCATATCACCTCATTCTGGAAATGATCGGGGCCGAACAGGGCGTCCATAAGGCTCTTGAGATAATGCGAGGCCGCTGGGTCACAGTGGAGATAGATGCTGCCGGTGGACTTCAGCACCCGGTGCAGTTCCAGCAGGCGGACGCTCATAAAGGTTAGGTAGCCAGCCATGCTTTCGCCGTTGGACAGCCTTGCGCCATTGATGAGGTGGAACAGGGAAGGACGGCGGTATTCAATCTCATCAATCCACTCCTGCTTCATGTCGTCGAGAGTCCAGACATCATCAAATTCCGCTCCTCTTGCCTCACTGTCCAGCGGCGCGGCATAAGTCTGGTCCGACTTGAAGGGCGGGTCCAAATAGATGAGGTCGATGCACTCCGAGTTGATGCCGCGCAGGATGTCCAGATTGTCGCCGGTGAAAATCGTCCTGTTTGGCACATTACAGGCGTTCGGCATTAGTGAATTATCTCGCTGGACGGTTGCTTAATTGAGTGGGGTAAAGGTACACGCGAATTTTGGCCGCTGTCTATGCCCGGATGTCAGACTTTTGCGGGGAAACCCCCTCACCCTCTCCCTCTCCCAGCGGGAGAGGGGATTTTAACCCGGCACGCAGCACGCCACCAGCCCCGTCACGTCCGCCGCGCCCTCGATGCCAGAGGCGGCGGAGACCAGACCCTCCAGTTTGGCGGCGGGCCAGTCCATCTGCGGGAAGAGGGGGCTGATGCGGGCCTCTACGGTGGCGAAGTCCCACTTCAGTTCGTCGCCGGTGAACTCGTCGCTGAACTCGTCGCCGGAGCGGGTGCGGACGGTGATTCGCGGGGCGAAGGAGCCTCGTGTGCGCTGACCCACTACCTCGACGCGCTCCTGTAGCGACATCACCTGCCGGTCGAAGTCGGCGGAGTCTATGCCGGGGTCGAGACGCTGGCGCAGGGGCGGGTAGCTGCCGTGAACCCAGGTATAGGCGGTGAAGTAGTGGGTGCTGCCCACGCCGGGCATCCGGCGGTCGGTGTTGGGGAAGGCCGGCGACGGATAGGTGGTCTCCAGCCAGTTCATCTCCACGGCGATGCTTTCGATGTCTTCCGGCGCGATGTTGTGGGCGGCGCGCATACGGGTGGTCAGCTCGATGACCGGGCAGTTGTAGCCCGCGGTGGGGTATATCTTGGGCGTCACGTGCAGCAGTTCCCAGCGGTCTCCGAGGCCCTCGACGGTCGCGGCCAAATCGGTGTTGCCCGGGCCGCCGTCGCCGGGCGGGTTGGCGGAGAAGGTGTAGGACAGCTCGCCCCGGTTGTTGCCGACGAAGGCGTTGTAGAATCCCGCGTCGCCCTCCAGGCAGGTTTCGGAACCGCGCAGGTTTTCGCGGGCCAGCAGGGCGGCCATGATGCCGCTGCGGGTGGCGTTGGGCTCGTGGTACAGCATCTCGCGTCCGCTCACCCGCGGCCCCTCGGTGGTGCCGCCGGCGAAGGTGCAGGCCAGGGCCAGCGCGGTCACCGTCTGGTCTTCGTCCAGCCCCAGCAGCTTGGCGGTGGTCACCGCCGCGCCCAGCGTGCCGTAGACCGGGCTGCACCGGAAGCCCCGCGCCTGCGTGGCGGGAATGAAGTCGCCGGCGATGCGGGCCTCCACCTCGTAGCCCGCGGCCATGGCCGCCAGCAATTCGGCGCCGCTGGCTCCCGTCAACTCCGCAGTCGCCAGGGCCGCCGGGATGATGCAGGGGCCGGGGTGAATCAGCATCCGGTAGGAGTCGGTCTGGTTGGTGGCGTGCATCAGCTTGCTGTTGGCGAAGGCCGCGCCGCTGCGCGACGCCCGCGCGCCGTCGGCCAGCACCGTCGCGCCGTGGGGGTTGGCCTCCTCTTCCTTCACCAGCTCAAGGGCGGCCTTGCCGTGGGCCGTCTGCGCCCCCACCAGTGAGACAAAGGTTGCGTGCAACAGGGACGCCTTCAGTTTGTCCACCGCTTGAACGGGCAGTTTCGAGTAGTCCAGTCCGGCGACGAACCGGGCATAAGTGCGGGCGAGGGCTTCGGGCATGGTGACGGCTCCTTTTTTGCCTGCTGACGAATCAAGGGCTGGCCGCGGCTTGCCTGGTTCTTCAGGTCAAATCCCGCAACTGGGGACGCAAAGCCAGCTTCATCACCGCCAGCAGCGCTACGGCTCCTATTATGCTGAAGAAAATCAGCACGTCGAATTCTCTGCTGGCCATGCCCAAGGCAGTGCCGGCAGCGGGTGGATGCTCCGTATTAGTGATCGCCATGAGAAGCATTGACCCCCCCACGGCCAAGGCCAGCGACAGGTGCAGCACGGTGGACCTGTCCTGCAAGAACGCCTCCACCGGCGTCAGGAACAGGATGGCAGAGAATATCGCGCCAAGGCCCAGGGCTACCCCATGTCCGCCTACAACAGACCGAATGCGGGCGGTTGGGTTGGAGGGCGCGATGAAAATGCCAACGACACTGGAGGCCAGGCCGGCGGCAATTGCAGCAGTGGAGAGCGAATCAACGAAGGTCAGAATGGCAAGCATGGCCAAGGTAGCCAGCCCTGCCTGCAAGACAAACCTCAGAGGGGCGCCGACAAACCCCGGGTCTCTCCAGACCCACTTTTCGCCGGTTTCCGGGTCCCTCCCGGATAGCAGCCGCAGAAGAATCAGGTTGTGGTCAAGGCGGCGCCCCCGCCGTCGCAGCCTTCTCCCGGCCAGCAATATGGCAGCCATGCGTCCGCGACGGAACTTGCGCCGTCCTGAGCCAGTCAAAGGGCGGCCCCGGAAGGTCACGAGCTAGAGGTTCCGCACCCAGTCCAGCCAGACGCGGGCGCAGGCAGTTGGCAAGACGTGCTGCACGAAACCGGTTACGCCGGGGAACACCACCCGCTGGCCGTTGGGGAACAGGTCGGCTGCCCCGCGGAAGTCGCCCAGCACCTCCTCCCGCAGGCTGGAGGCGGCCAGCACCAGCACCGGCGTCTGCACGTCCTTCAGCAGCGGACCGAGGTCGCCCCCCGCGTTGGACTGAAAGCCGTGTACCACCTCGGCAGGGGTGGCCTTCATCTGGTCGGCGTACCACTTGATATAGGCCGGGGGAACCATATCCGGGTCAAGGCGCCGGCCGATGGATTCATCCACCCAAGCCGAGATGCCTTCCCTTGCGATAAGATCGGCGCTCTCCTGGTGGTGGGAGTCGAAGCTGGTGGGCGAGGTGCAGACGGTCAGCGAGAGCAGACGGTCCTGGTGACGGGTGGAGTAGTTCATGGATATGGAACCGCCCACCGTCTCTCCGATGAGGTGAAACCGCTCCAGCTTCAGCTTGTCCACCACCTCTTCCAGGTCGCTGGTGAAGTTGTCCAGCGTCCACGGATAGCCGGCCGCCGGCAAACCCGACTGGCCCATTCCCCGCATATCGAAGCGTATGACCCGGAAATGGCGGGCGACGGTGGGGACCCACCCGAACCACATTCTGTGATTCTTCGCCATTCCGTGGTGCATTACGACCGTTTCCGGTTCTTCCCAAGGGTCGGTAAAGTCGTCCACCTGATAGAACAATTCCGTCCCGTCGTTGAGTTGAAGTTTCATGCTGCCTCCGGCCCTCAGTTCCCTCCCTCTTAGGGGGAGGGTTAGGGTGGGGGTGAAGGTAGGAGCGCCCTGCGCCGCTGGTTCAGCTCGATTCAGCAGACGCGAATCCTTTCTCCACGAACACCGAGCGGGCTACCCGCATCGCCGTGCGCGAGTTGGTGTAGCTGCCATAAAAGATCAGTTGGAAGAAGACCTCCATGATTTCCTGGGGCGTCGCCCCCACGTGGAGCGCGCCCTCGATCAACCGGCGTATCTGCCGGTCGTACTGGCCCAGGACGGTCATGGCGGAAAGGCTGCACAGCGCCCGGCTCTTGGCATCCAGGCCCGGGCGGGCGTGGATTGCGCCCCAGTGGTATTGTTCGATGAACTTCTGCGCTTCCATCTCCAGCGAATTGGGGTCGTCCACCGGGTAGAGAGGCGGCTCCCCCATCTGCTCGTCATAGATGAGGAGACCGTCCTGGTGAAGCTGCTCCACCGTCCTGTCGGTGTTGTAGGCCCGCGTGGGAGTGTACTCGATGCCCTGTTCCTCAAAGATGTCCTTGGCCAGCTTCATGGCGGATTCCACCGACGGAATGCCGACCAGGAAGAGCATTTGAATCACGACCTCCACTACCTGGTCGGGGGTAACCCCCAGGTTGAGGGCGCGCTCTATGTTGCGGCGCAGCAGGGGCATCTGGCCCAACGCGGTGAGGGCGGCCACGGTGACCATGCAGCGGCGCTCGGTGTCCAGGCCCGGCCTGGTCCAGACGGAACCCCAAAGGGCCTCGTCCACGATGCGTTTCAGGTCAGGGGCGAGCTGGTCTATACCCGGCAGGCTGTAATGGCTGGGATTGCCCCCGGCCATCAGCTTGCGCATCTCCATTCCTCGATTGAAGCGGTCATCCAACGTTTCCAACGTTTCTCCTCCGTTGTTCCTTATTGCTATTGTCTGAATCAGGACTTGCCGTATTTAAGGATTTTCAGGATTCCTGCCTTCCTGAAATCTTATAATCCTGATTCAGATAAATTATCCCGCCGCCATCACCTCTTCGGCGAAACGGGCCATGCGCTCCTCGGTTTCGGCGTGATGGGGGCTGCGGAAGTCGAATATCAGGTGGGTCACGCCCACTTCCGAGTAAGCGTGGATGTCTTGCAGCACCGCGTCGGGCGGGCCGGAGAACCGGCGGCGGCTGCCGGCCTCATCGCTGGCCGCATCATACAGCGGGGCCTTCATCGAGACCTGTATCTCCGCAGGGTTTCGCCCGGCTCGCTCGGCGTGTCGGCGCATATAGGCCAGGTTCTCGGCCAGTTCTTCTGGCTCCAGCGGCGCGGCGGGAATGGCGCCGACGGGATGCCAGGCGTTGCCCAGGCGGGCGGCGCGGCGCAGGGCGGCCCGGCTCTGCCCCCCAATCCAGATGGGCGGGTGGGGCGTCTGCGCCGGTTTCGGCAGGAAGATGATGTCGGAAAACCGGACGTGCTTGCCCTCGAAGCTGGGGTTATCGGCAGTCCACAGCTCGATGAAGGCTTGCAAATACTCGTCGGTGGCCGTGCCTCGCTCGGCGAAGGGCGGCGCGTCCAGCAGCTCGAACTCCTCTTCCATCCAGCCCACGCCCGCGCCCACGATGAGCCGGCCCTTGGACAGCATATCCAGCGTCGCCAGCATCTTGGCGCAGAGCAGCGGATTGCGGTAGGGCACAATCATCACGCTGGTAACCAGCCGGATGTTCTCGGTCACCCCGGCCAGGTAGGCCAGCGTGGTAATCTGCTCCGGCCACTCGCCGGCGCCGGAGTTGCCCCCGGCCAGGATGCTGCCGGTGACGCTGTAAGGGTAGACCGAATCAACCTGGCGGGGCATCAGGATATGGTCGGGCGCGACCATGCAGTAGAAGCCCAGCCGGTCGCCCAGCCCGGCGATGCTGGCCAGGGCGTCGGGCTGCGCTCCCTCGCCGCTGTTGGGCAGATAGAAACCGAACTCCAAGACGCCCCTCCAGCTAGGGAATTTTCAGCCAGATTTTAGCATATTGGGATGCAGGACTTTGCCCGGTTATTTTCTGCCGGAATCTCACTGGAAACGGTCACGGTTGCTGGCGGCGCTCCAGTTCCGCCTCCAGTTCGCGCACTCGCGCCTCGGCGGCTATGCGTTCATCGTCGATCTCGTCGAAGGTCAGCAGGTAGCGGCGGGCCACCGGGTCCCACCAGCGCAGTCGCCCCTCCTCCCAACAGAGGTCGAGATTCAGGACATCGCTGTGTCCCCAGAGATGGGAGGCGTCCGTCCGGTGAATTTCCACGGGTTGGTATTGCCCATCCACCAGTCGGTCGCCGGCTAGGGAAGCGTCGTAATTGTTTCCACCCGATGCGTCGAACCGCCAGTATTCGGTCACGCCGAAGTTGGCGTAGTCCACCCGCTTATTGATGTAATCCTCCTCGGCGGTGCTGGGGGAGGCTACTTCCAGCACGAAGTCCGGGGGCTTGCCCTGGTCCTGGATGGAGTAGCCCTGCTGGTACAGGGCCAGCGCGTGGTCGGCCCCGAAAGCGACAGTGAGGTCGGGAATGCGGTGGCCCCGCCGCTGGCCCGGAGCCCAGCGAAGCGGGGCTTCGCACAGCACGAGGATGCTGTTATCAAGACCGAGGTGGCGGTGCAGGGCGCTGGGGTAAGCAGGGCGGTAGAGGTGGTTGAAGTTCTGCATATCGTCCCTGGGCGGGAAGGCGGGGAATATCTCGACCTTTCGGACTGTGGAAGATTGCTGAAACAGTTTGCTGGTCATAGCGCCCTCGCTTGGGTGGCGGAACGGGTAGAGTACGTCCCATTATAGGGCATAGGCAACCGCCGGGCGCAGCGGCCTTGCCTGATTGTCTTGAAATTCACCTGCGCTACAATAGAGATGACAGGCCGGGAGAGATGACAGGCCGGGCGCCGGTAATTGCGATTGCGAGGTAGCAACATGGCGTTGCAGGAATTTATCCGTGAGTCCTTCGAGGTCAATTGGGAGTGGCTGGAGCGTTACCTGGACGGGCTGACGCAGGAGGAAATCGAGTACCGCCCCAGCGACCAGTGCCACTCCATCGGTTTCGTCGTCTGGCATTACGGGCGGGCGCTGGATATGTGGACGCAGTCGCTGGCCCGCAGGCAGCCGCAGTTGTACGAGCGGGAGTGGGCCGAGCGGCTGGGAATGAATCCGGAGGCCATGGACGTGGGGTTCGGCTACTCCGCCGAAGACCTGACCAACTGGCGCTGCCCCGACAAGGCCTTGCTGGTGGAGTACGCCGCCGCCGCCCGCGACAACCTGCTGGGCTTCCTGGCCGAGCATGACGACGATTCGCTGACCACCACCACGATGACCAACCGGCAGGGCAACGAAATCACCCTGGCGACGATGTTCCGTATGCTGGTGTGGGAGGTCAACCAGCACGGCGGGCAGGCGGGCTACCTGCGCGGTATGCAGCGCGGGCTGGGGCAGTAGGGAGCAGCGCGATACTGGACGGCTAAGCGTCGTCGCGGCGGCGCAGTTCCTCTTCCAGTTCACGGACTCGGGCCTCGGCGGCGTCGCGGGCGGCCTCGGCGGCGCGGCGGGCGGCGCGTTCTTCCTGGTCGGTGGTCAGGTAGCGTTGCCCCACCGGGTCCCAGAAGCGCAGCAGGCCGTCTTCCCAGCACAGGTCCAGGTTCAGCGCCGGGCTATGTCCCCGGTAATGTCCTTCCTCCGTCCGGTGAACCGGGAGGGGCTGATACCGCCCATCCACCAGAATGTCCCCGGCCAGCGGCGTCTGGTACCAGGCCCCCGTATGGTCGAAGCGCCAGTACTCGGCAACGCCCATGCGGGCGTAGGCGTCCCGCTTGAAGTCTTCATCGCGCTCGTGGGTGGACTCGGAGGCCACTTCCAGCACGAAGTCGGGCGGCTTGCCTTGTTCTGGGATGAGGTAGCCGTTGCGGGCGCGCCGGGCGGCCGGGTTGGCGTTGAAAGATATGAGCAAGTCGGGGAACAGGACGCCCTCATAGGTTTCGGTAGGCCGCAGGGACGCAGCCGTTTCGCTGATAATGACAGTGGTGTCCGGGTTTCCCAAGTGGTCGGCCAAGGCTGAGGGATAGGCCGGGAAATTCACGTAATCGAATGTGGTCATATCCAAGTCACAGGGCCGGGGGTCCGGAAACCTGATAAATTCCGGTGAACCCGGCGCCGGGGCCGCAACGGGCTTGGGAGTGGTCATAAGGGGCCTCCGGCGGGCGGAAGAATGCGCGGCGCTTTGCTTCGGCAAGACGAACATATCATAACACCGAGAGAATGAAGCTGCGGCAATGTCGCGGCAAAGTTTACTGTAGCAGCGCAGCCCAAGCCACATAAGCTACGATTGCCCGCCAAGCAGATTCGTCACCCGCTACCAGGAACATATTGTTTCGATGGCATGATATGTCTGATTCAGATGAGCATAATGCCTCTTGATGACCTTATTTCGGCAGCAATACGATTGCCTTCGTGACTATGTCAACCTTGACACTCAATGCGCCCGTAGGTAGACTCGCAGGTTGTTAAAGGGGTACGCTCCCACCCTAACCCTCCCCCGGAGGGAGACGGGATAATAGAGGTTTTTCGTGTCTACCATGCCTTCGTTTCTGACCGAAGAAATGCGCCAGCAGGCCATCGGAACTGTCAGCGCCCCCAGGACTCTGGAGGTCGAGAAGGGCGCAATCATCAAGTTCGCCGAGGCCATCGGCGACGTAAATCCGGTGTACAACGACGAAGCCGCTGCCCGCGCCTCGCAGTACGGCGGCCTGATAGCGCCGCCCACCTTTCTGCGCTCGGCGGTGGCCGCCCGCCCTGATTTGCCCTTTGATGTCCCCTTCGAGCGGGTGCTGGACGGCGGCAGCGATTGGGAATACTTCGAGCCGGTCCGCCCCGGAGACCGCATCACAGCCGTTTCCCGCATAGAGGACATCACCGAGCGCAACGGGCGCATCGGCCTGATGCTGATACAGACCATCGTCATCACCTACACCAACCAGTTCGGCCAGGTGGTGGCAACCCAGACCAACACTTCCATTCGCTACTGAATTTCCGCCATCACCCTAGCCCTCTCCCTCTAAGGGATAAGGAACATTGCCGGAGGTTAGACCATGTCCGCGCAGATAGTATGGGATGACGTTGACGAAGGAACGGAGATTCCTCCCGTAGTGCGCCACCCATCCTCCCAGCAGTTGGTGAAATACGCCGGAGCCTCCGGCGACTATTACCAGATTCACTACGATAAGGACTTCGCCCAGAGCACCGGGCTGGAGGACATCATCCTCCACGGCGCGCTGAAGAACGCCTTCCTCGGCTCTCTGGTCACCGACTGGATGGGGCCGCTCGGCAACCTGCGCAAGCTCTCCTGCCAGTACCGGGGGATGGATATTCCCGGCCGGCCCATCACCGCCCGAGGCGTGGTGACCGGCAAGTACGAGGACGGCGGGGAGTACCTGGTGGACTGCGAAATCTGGCTGGAAAACGAAGAGGGCCAGCGCACCACCCCTGGCCGCGCCACGGTGTCGCTGCCTAAGAGCTGAAATTTCCCTCCCCCTGAGGGAGAGGGCTAGAGCTGCCCCTGCGAAGGCAGGAGGTGGGGGTGAAATCCCCCGCAATCAAAATTCTCAGTACCCAGGGGTATAACGTTGGTTGATTCACTAGTGGACAAGGTAGCAGTCGTCACCGGCTCTGGTCGCGGCATCGGCCGCGGCATCGCGATGGAAATGGCCGCTGAAGGCGCGAAGGTGGTCATCGTTGACCCCGGCGTCAACGTGGACGGCTCCGGGCAGGACCACTCGGTAGCCGCGCAGGTGGCCGAGGAAATCCGCGCCGCCGGCGGGGAGGCCGTGCCGTGCATGGAGTCGGTCACCACTATGGAAGGCGGCGAGAAAATCATCCAGACCGCCGTGGACAACTTCGGCAGGCTGGACATCGTGGTCACCTGCGCCGGCATCCTGCGCGACCGGATGGTCTTCAACATGACCGAGCAGGAATGGGACGACGTCATCGCCGTCCACCTCAAGGGCACCTTCACCGTGGTGAAGCACGCCTGCATCCTGTTCCGGCAGCAGCGCTCCGGGCGCATCATCACCTTCTCCTCGGAGTCAGGGTTGATAGGCAACTCCGGCCAGGCCAACTACGGCGCGGCCAAGTCGGGCATCGCCGGCTTCACCAAGGTGGTGGCCAAGGACATGGGACGCTACGGGGTCACGGCCAACGCCATCGCGCCCCGCGCCAACACGCGCATGATCGGCGACATTCCCGATACTGCCGCCGAAATCCGGGCTCGCAGCGGCGTCGCCGCCATCCCCGGCGAGGACCAGTTAACGGAACTGGATCCCACCCACATCGCGCCCTTCATCTGCTACCTCGCCAGCGACTATGCCCAAAATGTCAACGGCCAGACCTTCCTGGTATACGGCGACACGGTATCGCTGATGTCCCAGCCGCGACCGGAACGCTCCATCTACGAACCTTCGGGCCACTGGGACCTGGAAACGCTGGCCCCCCTGGCCCGCGACGTGCTCACCCGCGGCATAGTCAACCCGGCCCCGCCCGCCCCGCCGCGTGAGTAGGGACGGCTGGAATCCAGCAAGAGGTTCGGAATGGTAACGCCGGAAGAACGCATCACCCGTCTTGAGGCCGTGCAGGAGGCTAACGCCCAGCACTCGGCTGAGGTGTTGTCTCTCTTGGGTCGTATACTCAATACAGTGGAAGCTGCCCGTCAAGAAGCGCGGGAGATGAACGAAATTGCCCGCAGAGAAGCGCGGGAGATGAACGAAACCACCCGCAAGGAAGCTCGGGAAGCAAACGAGACCACCCGTAAAGAATCCCGGGAAGATAATGCGGCTGTCCGTAGGGAAGCTCGCATATTGTTCCTTTCTCTGCTCACCTTGGGGGCGGCTCTCTTCGGTACAGTCTTGGGCACATCTCTGGCTGGCTAGGTGGAGAGGTCAGCTTGCCATTCGCAGAATGCTTCACCGGCACCTGGCGGCTGCTGGCCTGCGAGGGGCAGTGGTCCGACGGGCGCATCAGCAGGCCCTATGGCGACGAGCCGGCCGGGTTGCTGATGTACGACGGGCGGGGCAGCTTCTCCGGCCAGATTATGGCCCGGGAGCGCCCGGCCTTCGCCACCGGCAACCTGCTCAAGGGCAGCGACGCCGAGGTGCGGGCCGCCTTCGAGGGCTATATCGCCTACTACGGCAGCTATATGGTGGACGAAACCGAAGGGCTGATGATTCACCAGGTGGAAGGGAGTTTCTTCCCCAACTGGATTGGGGAGCGTCAGGTACGAAAATTTGAGTTTACCGGCGGCGGACGGCTCCAACTGAGTACCCTGCCCATAAAGGGCTCCCGCTCCGACCTCACCGTCGTTCTACTCTGGGAGCGGGTCTCGTAATAAAATCTGTCATTACCCGCGAAAGCGGGAATCCACACTCCCGTCCGACAGGAGTAAAACAAGTGGACAGCGCCTCTGGATTCCCGCTTTCGCGGGAATGACGGGGGTAGTTTACAAACACAGAGGCGTAAGGAATGGCAAACCTGCTGAATGACAAGGTGGCGATAGTAACCGGGGCCGGGCGCGGCATCGGGCGCGGCGTGGCCCGGCTGATGGCCGAGGAAGGCGCGAAGGTGGTGGTCTGCGACCTGGGCGTCAATGTTGACGGCTCCGGGGCCGATATGTCCGTGGCCGACGTGGTGGTCTCAGAAATCCGCGAGGCCGGCGGCGAGGCCGTCGCCTGCACCGAGAACGTCGCTAGCATGGAGGGCGGCGAGAAGATTGTCCAGACCGCCCTAGACAGCTTCGGCAAGCTGGACATCGTGGTCACCGTCGCCGGTATCCTGCGTGACCGCATGGTCTTCAACATGACCGAGCAGGAATGGGACGACGTCATCGCCGTCCACCTGAAGGGCACTTTCTCGGTAGTCAAGAACGCCGCCGTGCTGTTCCGCCAGCAACGTTCCGGGCGCATCATCACCTTCAGCTCCACCTCCGGGCTGTACGGCAACTCCGGTCAAGCCAACTACGGCGCGGCCAAGGACGGCATCGCCGGCTTCACCCGCGTCGTGGCCCGCGACATGGGCCGCTACGGGGTGACCGCCAACGCCATATCGCCCAGCGCCGCCACGCGCATGATCACCAGCATCCCCGACGAGGCCCGCGAGCTGCGCGCCGCCCGGGGCATCAGCACCGGCGCCAGCGTCACTATGCGCGGCCAAGCCGAAGACATCGCTCCCATGGTCACCTGGCTGGCCTCCGACGAGGCCCAGCACGTCAACGGCCATGTCTTCCACGTAACCGAGGGGCTGATAACCCTGCTCAACCAGCCCGAGCCGGTTAAGACCATCCAGAAGGACGGCAAGTGGTCCGTGGAAGAAATCGCCCGCGTCTTCCCCGCCACCATCGGCCTCGAACTCTACAACCCGGCGCCCAGCCAGGTGCGGGAGTAACGTCGCTACCTGTCTAGGTCAAGGGAGTAGAATGGTATGACCACCGAAGCAACTCAGGGTCAGCAACCCGCCGTGCCGCCGGAGATGGACGCCAGCGACGTGCGAGAGGTGTATCGTATCTTGGGCGGCTTGGAACGTGGTCAGGCAGAAATCAAGGAGCGGTTCGACCGACAGGACCAGCGGTTTGACCGACACGAAGATCACAACAATCAGCAGTTTGACCGACACGAAGAACGCAACGAGCAGCGTTATCGAGAAACAAACCGGCGCATCGACCGGCTGTGGTATACCATCGTTGTCGCTACTATCGCCATACTCGCCGGGATAGCCGGGCTGGCTCTTCAAAATGCTCTAATGAGCTAACCACCCAAAGCGACAATTCTGCGCTCCAATACTTCCACGGCAATCTGATTTCAAGAGAGCAGCTATGTTTAAGAATTTTTCCGCTTCCTATGCCGGACATGTGGTTGACGACAACCTGGGCTTCAAGGGCACCCCGGCCAACGACCGCTGGTATTCCAACGAGAAGCTGGCCGAGACCTACGACTGGGCCCTGGAAATCGCCCAACACCTTGAGACCAGCGGCTACGACGAGTTCTGGATGGCCGAGCACCACTTCCAGCCGGAAGGGTACGAGGGCATCCCCAACCTGCTGATGCTGGGCCTCTACCTTGCGACGCAGACCAAGACCCTCAAGTATGGCTGCGGTTTCAACATCACCCCCATGTGGCACCCGCTGCGGCTGGCCGAGGACTTCGCCATGGCCGATATCCTCAGCAAGGGCCGCATCATCTTCGGCGTCGGGCGCGGCTACCACACCCGCGAGGTCGAGACCTTCGGCTCGCCCATGCTCGACTCCAACGCCAACCGCGAGCTGTTCGAGGAACAGGTCGAGGTCATGATCAAGGCGTTCAACGAAGACTCCTTCTCCCACCAGGGCAAGCACTTCCAGATTCCCGCCCGCGTCCCGTACCGGGGATACGAGTTGGAGAAACTGACCCTGGTGCCGCGCCCCCTCAACCGCCCGGTGGAAATCTGGCAGCCCCTCGTAAGCGGCAACCCCCGCGGCGTCGAGTTCATGGCCAGGACGGGCATCAAGCCGCTCCTGGCCAACACGCCGGAGCCGACCCTGGGCGAGCGGATGCGGATGTTCCAGCAGGCCCAGTTGGACCTGGGACAGGAAACCCAGCTTGGCGAAAACGCCGCTCTCGGCTTCCGAATGTTCCTGGCCGAGTCCAAGGAAAAGGCCATCGAGAAGGCCAGGCCCTACTACGAGGAAGCGATGAAGTTCGCTGCACCGCTGGGCCTGATGGCATTGAGCCAGGAGCAGATAGATGCCGTGGCCGCCGGAGGGCGCACAGGCGTCAAGCTCCCCACTCTCGAGGAAGCCGTCGAAGGCGGCGGATGGATTTGCGGCCCCGCAGAGTCGGCTGTCGAAGCCCTGAAGAAGGCCGAAGAGAGCTACCCCGGCGTGGAGCGCGTCAACATCGGCTCCGTCATGGGGATGCCGCTGGAGGTCTTCAAGGACCAACTCAGCATCTTTGCCGAGGAAGTGATGCCCGCCTTCAAGGGCTAGAACATCACCCACGGCTACGCCTGCCGCGCTATAATGGCCTCACGAACTCCACTAACGGAAACAGCGATGGTAGCTACCAGCAGGGTTCAAGAGATATTCGACGACGCCAAATTGATGCACCGCGAGGCGCTGGAATGTTTGGCGGCGGGCGACATCCGCGACGCGGCGGAGAAGGCTTGGTGCGCCACGAAGCGCGCAACGGATGCCCTGATTCTAGCCCGCACCGGGGAGGAACCGGGCCCGACGGCCATGACTTCAGACTACCTGGACAACTTGGCCAGACAGAACAGCAACGTCAATTCACTGTTGGGCCGCTATTACAGTCGGATAAGTCAGCTCCACGGTTCATGTTTCTATGTCGGGCACTGCAACGACCAGACCGAGCGGCGCATCAGGGAAACTGCTATCTACATCGAGGATGCGGAGCGGCTGACATAGCGGGAATGACGGTTTGGGATTGCGGACGGCTGTATCGCAAATGTCAACACAACCTAGTTTCCCAACCACGACGAAAGCCCTTTTGCGAACTGCGAGGGGGCTTTTGCTATTCCTCCCGCAACGGGATGGTTCCCCATGTCAGCGCGTCGGCTTCACTGGACAGCCTCTGTTCGCGGGCCAGTTCGCGGATGCTCAGCAGGGTGGCATTGACCTCCGGGGTCAGGAACACCCATTCGGGTTCCTCGGGGAACCAGTAGGGTGAGTTAATTCTCACCACCTTCTTTTCGCCGTCGTTCAGGTAGATACCGAACCTGGATGCCTGTTGTTGCATCGTTCACTCCTCGCTTGTGTTGCCAGCAGGGTCGTAGACACCCCGGAACTCTGGGGGCAGTTGTAGGGCCACCCGCTCCATAACCGTCCGCAGCATACCCTGCATCACCGGGCGCGGGATTCGGCCTTCCACCACCGGCAGGGTGAAGGGCGGGCCGATGCTGGCAGTGAGCCGGCACAGCGGCATTGGCATCCGCCACGCCCGCATCTTGTGGGTGCCGGTCACTCCCACCGGCAGGATGGGCGCCTGCGACTTCAAGGCTAGGTACACCACCCCCAACTGGGCTTCCTGCAACGAGTGGCTCTTGCTGCGGGTGCCTTCCGGGAACACTACCACCGCCCGGTCTTGGTCCAGAAGTCCCAGCAGTGTTCGCATCGTGTCGGTGCTGGCCGTCGTGCGGTCGTAAGGGAATACGTGAAATCCGCGCATTAGGAATTTGCCCACCGGATTACTGAACAGCTCTCTCTTTCCCAGAAAGTGGAGAGGGCGGGGAATGGCCGCCACCAGCAGCGGCGGGTCGGTGAAAGCAAGGTGATTGCAGACCAGGATGACCGGCCCGTGAGGCGGCACGTTCTCCTCGCCGATGACATCCATGCGTCCGAAGGTGCCGAAACAGAAACGCGCCACGGGCCGGCCCAGGCGGTAGAGCAGGGTGGAGCTTTCTCCCGGCATTTCACCCCCACCCTAACCCTCCCCCTGAGGGGGAGGGGCTTTTGTAATCCGCCGCATGATGGCATCCACCGTTTCTTCGATGCTCAGGCCGCTGGTGTCCAACGGCCAAGCGTCGGTGGCCGGGCGCAGGGGCGAGTCGTCGCGGGAGGAGTCTGTAATGTCGCGGGCTTCGATTTCGCTCTGCACCGTTGCCAGCTCGATTTCCTGCCCGCGCTCCCGCATCTCGCGCCAACGGCGCAGGGCGCGCTGCTCCGCCGAGGCGGTCAGAAAGACCTTCAGCCCGGCATCCGGCAGCACCACGGTGCCGATGTCGCGTCCGATCATCACGATGCCGCTGTCCACGCTGGCCGGATTCGACCCATTCAGTCCGTGAACCGCCGTAGCGGCATAGTTCCGTTGTTGCTCCACCAGGGCGCGGCGCACCGCCGGATGCCGGGACACGTTGGAGACGTTATTATCTATGCGGGACTCGCGCAACTCCGGTCCGACGAGGCGTCCGGCAACCTCGACCGAATCGCCGCCCTTCGACACCGGCTTGACCTGAACGAGCTCAACCAAGTCGCCCAGCGCGTTGGCGTCCTCGGGAGACACCTCTCGCTCCAATGCCAGCCAGGTGACAGCGCGATACATTATTCCGGTGTCCAGGAACCACCAGTCCAGCCGCTGGGCCAGTCGCCGTCCCACCACCGTCTTGCCCGACGCGGCGGGCCCGTCAATGGCGATGTCGTGAATCATGCGCAGGATTATAACATCGGGAGGGACGCCCCCACCCCAACCCTCCCCCAGAGGGAGAGGGAGTTTGATGTTCCTGGCGGGCGTGGCGGTTATGGCGTCCCTGCTGCACCTGGCCCGCGCCTACGCGGTCTTACCCGGCGAGGAATGGGCTGTGTCGCAACTGGGGCAGTGGCAGGCCGGGTGGCTGGATCTCGCTATTGGCGTCTTGTATATGGCGGCCTTTGGCGCACCGTCGCTTCCCTACCTCCAAATTATGTTAGTGATATTCGTGGCTCTGGGGCGACGGAGCGATGGGTTGCTTCTGGTGGTGTCCGGTGTGTTGCCGCTCCTGCTCAACCTGGGGCTGAAGGAATGGGTGGCCCGGCCCCGGCCCGACGCAGCCCTGGCCCTGGTTGAGGAAACGGGATACGCCTTCCCCAGCAGCCACACGGTCGTTGCCGTCGCTTTCTATGGGGCGTTGATTTACCTGCTCGGCCAGTGGGACGCTTTCTCCGATCGCCCCGCGATACGGAGGGGAATTCAGGGGGCGCTGGCGCTGCTCATATTGGCTGTCGGCGCATCCCGCGTCTACCTGGGGGCGCACTGGCCCAGCGACGTCATCGGCGGGTTCCTGTTCGGCGGGCTGTGTCTCGCCGCTCTGGTTGCCGTGCACCGGAGGATGCAGGAGAGGAGCTAGCCCGCTGCCGTCCGGGGTTGTTGAGGGACTGGATTTTTCGAGTGGAATGACAGCCCGGCGTATGCGCTATAATGGACAATACAGGGCTAACCATAGAACGGGACGGGTGAGGCAACAGGCGTACAACCGGGCGTTTTAGAACGGCGCTACAGCATCAGCAGACCGGGAGGCGCAAGTATTGGCCAGAGTGCTTGAGAAGACCCAGGTTGCCCCGGTTAACGGCATGGCCGCGTCTGGGCAGAACGGAAAAGAGCGGCCCGACCCCCAAGTGCTGATTCGCGCTCCGGTACTGGTGCTGAATCTGAACTATGTGCCGGTCAACGTCTGTTCCGTCCGCCGAGCCATCGTGATGGTGGACAAGGGCAAGGCGGAACTGCTGGAGCAGCACGACGGCAGTCTGCACACCGTTTCCGGCGAGATTGAAGCCCCGGCCATCATCCGGCTAGTGTACCTGGTCAAGCGGCCCTTCCTGCCCCGCAAGCTGTCCAAGAAGGAAGTGTTTCTGCGAGACCGCTTCACCTGCCAGTACTGCGGCAAGAAAGCGCAGGACCTGACCTTGGACCACGTCATCCCCCGCCGACAGAACGGCGCCCACACCTGGGAGAACGTGGTGACCGCGTGCAGCCGCTGCAACCTGCGCAAGGCGGGCCACACCCCTGTGGAAGCGAGGATGAAGCTGCGCACCACCCCCCGCGCCCCCGACCCCAACCCCTACCTGATTCTCCAGAACCGCACGATTCTGGAGGTCTGGAAGCCGTATATTCCGTGGAACTTGGAGTAAATCTACTTCGGAGTAGAAATAGGGTTAAGGGCGGAATTTCAAGCTGCTAGGCTACGACAAGATGCAAAGCAAAGCCCCTGCCGTTGAAAGGCAGGGGCTTCTTGGCTAGAGCAAAGAGAACTGGCTAGGATTGAGGCGGTTGCCAGCCCTCCGCTAGTAGCCGCTCAACGGCCTGCTCCAGGCTCTCGCCCGTCTTTTGACGCTGGCGTTCAGCTTCAGCGCCTAAAGCTATATGCCTTTGCCGACGCTTCTCGCGGTCTTCCTCAAACTTTTTCATTACTTGAAATGCCAATACCACAAACATCACCGCCGTTTCCAGCGCCGCAAAAGACGCTGTGTAGAACAGGATTCCAGCAGACGCGAATGTGGCTGCTACCTCAAATTCCGAAGGCGAGTTCCACCACCATCCTACATCCTTAGTTTGCGATAACCAGAGAGTTACTAATGACGAACCTATGGGAGTTGCAACCATTTGGAAACGAAGCCAATGCTTTGACCACCACTCCCAACAGAACCTTATCCAACGAAACACTCGCCCCGTCTGCGAGGCAGGAAACCTGCCGTCCTTCTCAAACCCAGTAACTGACAAAAATATCGTAAGTGCCAAGCCTTTCCGCGTCAATCCGCCACCGGCCGCCGCGGCGGCCGGGCGAACAGCACGAGCAGCATCGCCAGTCCGCTGAGCACGGCGAAGGTGGCGAAGGCCAGTTCGTAGCTGTCGGTAAGGTCGAAGACCACCCCGGCCAGCACCGCGCCTATGGCCTGTCCGAAGCTGGTCAGCGGCTCGGTCACGCCCCGTATCACCCCCAGCGAGCGGCGTCCGTAGTAGTCAGCGTAGGCCACCGGCGGAACGGACAGCAGCCCGCCCACGCCGAAGCCGAAGAGAGTGGAATACGTCAGCACCTCGATGGTTGAATCGGCGACTATGAACAGCGCCGATGCTCCCGCAACGATGATAGCGATACCCGCCATGGCGTACCGGGGCGGGATGCGCTCGGTCAGCCAGCCCCAGAACAGGCTGCCCAAGCCCAGGAAGGCCGCGTTCAGGCTGATGCCGAAACCGGCGAAGGCGGCGCTCAGCCCCTGGTCGCGCAGGTAGGCGGCCAGGTGGGTGTTCACCCCGGCCTGCACCAGGAACACGGAGCCGGTGGCGGTGGCGAACATCCATAGGGCGGGTGTCCGCATCGCCTCCCGCAGCGTCCACACCGGCTCCTCGGATGCGGGGGAGGCGCTTGAGGCTGCCTCCGCTACGTCGGCGGCGGGAATGGGCGGGTCGCCGTCTGGTTGCAGGCCCACGTCCTCGGGCTGCTGCACCAACAGCAGGCCCGTAGGCAACAGGGCGATGGCCCATACCAGGATGCCGAGGACGATCCAAGCCTCCCTCCAACCGCTGACGCCGATAATCACCGAGGCGATGAGGGGGAAGGCCACCAGCCCGATGGAGTGCGACCCGAACAGGATGCCGCTGGTCCGACCCCGCATCCTTATAAACCACCGCGACACCACCACCGATGAGCCAATCTGCACTGGGCTGGAGAAGATGACCCGTCCCACGCCATAGGCGACGTAGAAGGCGATGGGAACGGTGGCCCAGGCCAGCGATACGGTGGAAATCCCCAGGATGAACACGCTGGAGAACAGCACCAGCCGCGCCCCGTAACGGTCAACCAGCCATCCCACCATGGGAGAAGCGAAGGAAGCGGCCAGTCCTCCGAGGCTGGCCGCCCCGGCAATCAGGGCCCGGCTCCAGCCAAATTCCTCGGACAGCGGGAAGATGAAGACGGCAATGGTCAGGCTGGCGGCGGAGTTGCGCACCACCTGGGTACTGGCCGCCGTAGCCAGGATAACCCAGCCGTAGAAGAAGGGCGTCCGGTGAGCCAGGCGAGGGCCGAGGCTGATGGCGGAAAAGAGGCTGGACAGCATGACGGGAGTATGTTAGCAGGGGCGGCGGGATAATTCAGCGTCAAAGCAAGGTGATTGCGGTGTTACAATTAGGAATGCGTTGCCAACAACCGGCGGGTGAACATCCATGACCACCATCAACAGCCAAGAAGACTTCCTTCGCGCCCTGTCCGAAAACCCCGAATGGCGGGCGGCAGTCCGCGCCCAGATTCTGGGGGACGATGTGCTGCAACTGCCGTCAAAGTTCGATGCCTTCGTTGAAGAGCAAAGAGAGTTTAACGCCAGCTTAACGGCCTCAATAGAAGAACTGAAAGACATCAATAGAGCGCAAAGAGATATCAATGACCGGCTGGCCCGAAGCATGGACAGAATCGCCCACGACATAGGCCAACTCAGGGGATGGTTCGCCCGCCTCAATGCAGCGGATTTCGCCCCGGTTATCGCCATGGATATGGGTATGGATTTTGTCAGAAGCCTGTCTCGTGCCGAATTGGTGCATATGGCCCATCAAGCCATGCGCGGCGGTACTCCCAGAGACAACCTCAGGAGTTTCTATAACGCCGATGTGATAATCGAAGCAACCCAGGCAGACGCCACCGCCTGCTACATCGCGGTTGAAGCGTCCTACACCGCCGACCACCGGGACGCCGACCGGGCCCTGCGGAACGCAGATTTCCTGACGCGGTTCACCGGTATCCCAGCCTATCCCGCCATTGTCAGCGTAAGAAACGACCGTGAACTTGAACCCGGCGTGCTTCAGGGCAACGTCTTCTGGTTTCCGATCCCCGACCAGTTCTGGGAGCCGGAGTAGGGGGAAACGCCAAGGCTGAATATGTTAGCACTTTGGAGGCAAATATGCCGCGGCTCATATTTCGCGATGGTAGTGGAGACATAGAAATTGGAGACTTCAATCGTCCGATAATTGAGCCAGACCGTTTTAATGATCCGGAAAGGTGGACTGATTGGGTAACCAGATTTCCCATTGCACACCCATCATTGCATTCCAAACTGCTCAACAGCCACTCGGTGGAAGGGGAATCATTTGATATAGAACTTCTCGATGGGGGGACTTCTCTTAGACTTAGAGGGCGTTTCGACCAAGAACCGGATGATTGGACGGGCGAAGTTACTTTCATTTGGCATAGATGCGAATGGCGGGAGTATGAAGAAGTCATCCTTAGCGTAGACCTAAATCAGAGAAGGTTCGTATATTTGGGAGAGCACCTCCTTTCTGCTTAACAGCAAACGTATCTACCAAATTACGGCACTTCTGCACCTACAATACCAACTGCATCCTACTGCGTTGCTTCCACACCCGCAGAGGAGTCTTTTTAGCGTAGTGCTTGCGCTAATTCTCACCTCCTTCTGTTCACTCCACGTTCAGCATCAACGTCTCCATCGCCAGGCGGGGGCTGACGTTGGCATCCAGCGCAGCCATCGTTTCCAGCAGACGGCGGATGAACGCCGCTATCTGCGCCGTGGTCAGCGTCTCGGCGTGGGCGCGGAGGGCGTCGGCGTGGTCGGCGTTGTGGAGGTATTCGTCGGCGCCTTCCTTGACCAGCAGCAGGTCTCGCCACCAGCGCAGCCACAGGGCCAGCAGTTCACGGGCCGCCGGGCGGTTGGAGCCGAAGAGGGAGGCTACTTCGTTGGCGTAGCCGAAGCGGGTATCAAGGCCGGCGCTTACGGCCTCGCGCATTCGCTCCAAGTCGGCCTGGCGCTGCTCTAGCAGTTGCGGGTCGTCCAGTGCTCGCAGCGCCCAGCCGAGGCAGCCGCGAGACAGCCGGTAGAGCATATCGGCGTCGGATTCGGAAGCGCCGCGCTGCTGCGTGAGGTAGTCCAGCATCTCGCGGCGCGACATGGGCAGCAGCGGCAGAGTCTGGCAACGGGAGCGGATAGTGGAGAGCAGGGCG
This sequence comes from Dehalococcoidia bacterium, assembly GCA_965204805.1. Lineage (GTDB taxonomy): Bacteria > Chloroflexota > Dehalococcoidia > Lucifugimonadales > UBA3495 > VXOI01. Next base: position 3,260,482 of record OZ242013.1, on the reverse strand, counting down.
TCCTCGTCCTCGGCCAGCAGCAGGAACAGCACTCCGGGCGGCGGCTCTTCCAGGGTCTTCAGCAGGGCGTTGGAGGCCTCGGGGCCCATGGTGGCAGCGCCGTCGATGATGATGACTGTGCGTGCGCCCTCGAAGGGGTTGAGGTTGACGGTGCGCTCCAGCTCACGGATGGCGTTGATGGTGATGGCGGTGACGTTGTCGCGTCCCTCCACGCGGCGGGTGAACTCGATGTCCACCACTCGCACGTCGGCATGATGGCCGTCAGCGATGCGCTGGCACTGGACGCACTGGCCGCAGGGCGCGCCGGGCCCTTGCAGACAGTTGACGGCTTGGGCTATCTCCCGGGCCAGCGTCAGCTTGCCCACGTGGGGCGGGCCGGTCAGCAGGTAGGCGTGGGACTCCCGGCCCTGCTCCAGCGCAGGCTGCAAGCGGGCTATCAGGTGGTCTTGGCCTAGGGTTTTCCACCGCATGGGGTTTATATTAAACGCCGAGTGCGCGAATGTCTGAACTGTGATTTATCTGATTCCGGGATTTCCATGATTTCCCGACTCCTGATAATCCCTTAATCACATGAATCACAGTTCAGACAACATCGCAGTACATCAAGTCCTGGTAGCTCTCGCGGCGGCGGATGAGGCGGCTGCTGCCGTCGGCGGCCAGCACCATCGGCGGGCGGGGGTTGAGATTGTAGTTGGATGCCATGGAGGGGCAGTAGGCCCCGGACACCGGGATGGCCAGCAGGTCGCCCGACGAGATTTCCGGCAGGGCGACTCCCTGGGCCAGCAGGTCGCCCGACTCGCAGTATTTGCCGGCGATGGTCACCGTTTCCGACGCCTCGGCGTTGGCCTTGTTGGCCACCACTACCTCGTACTGCGCTTCATAGAGGGCCGGGCGGATGTTGTCGCCCATACCACCGTCAACGCTGACGAACTTGCGGACGCCGGGGATGTCCTTGATAGCGCCCACGCGGTAGATGGCGACTCCGGCGGGGCCGATGATGGAGCGGCCCGGCTCCACCACCAGCGTCGGCAGTTCCATGCCCAGGTCTTCGCAGGTGGCGGTCAGGGCAGAGCAGATGGTCTCGGCGTAGTCGGCGATGGACGGGGGCTGCTGGTCGCGGGTATAGGCCACGGCGAAGCCGCCGCCGGGGCTGAAGTGCTGTATCTGCAAGCCCTCTTCGCGGAACTCGGCGGCGAAGCGCAGCACCAGCTCGGTGGCGACGCGGTACGGCTCCAGCTCGAAAACCGGCGAGCCGAGATGGAAGTGCAGCCCGCGCAGGTTCAGGTTCTTGGCGGCCAGGGCCTGCCGTACTGCGATGGCGGCGTGGCCGGTCTGGATGGAGAAGCCGAACTTGGAATCGAGGATGCCCGTGGTGGTGTAGACGTGGGTGTGGGGGTCTATGCCCGGCGACACCCGCAGCAGAATGTCCTGCGTCTTGCCAGCCTCGCCCGCCAGGCGGTCCAGCAGTTCCAGCTCGTGGAAGCTGTCCACCACAACCCAGCCGATGGACTGCGCGATTGCCTCCTCCAGCTCCTGTGGGGTCTTGTTGTTGCCGTGGAAATACACGTCGTCCAGCGGCGCACGCTCGCCCTGAGCCGGTCGAAGGGCGTTGGCGATGGTCGCCAGCTCACCGCCGGATACCACGTCGAAGCCCAGGCCCTCCTCGTTCAGGATACGGGCGAGAGCGGGATTGATGTACGCCTTGCAGGCGTAGGCCACCTTCGCCCCCGGCGCTCTCTGGCTGAACTCGCTGACGAAGGCGCGGCACTTGGCGCGGATGGTGGCCTCGTCGAGGACGTAGACGGGGGTGCCGTACTCGTCGGCCAGGGCCTGGGCGGTGCAGCCGCCGATGACCAAGTGGCCGTCGGCGTTGATTTCGGCGGTGTCGGGGAAAACGGATTTCGGGAACATGGGCGTCACCTTAATAATCAATGTTCCATCCCCCTCAGGGGGAGGGTTAGGGTGAGGGTGAAACGGCGGGAACCGGGTCTCGGGCGCATTCCATTAGCGCATCGGCAAGGGCGGCGGCCGAGCTGGCACCCTTGGTCTTGGCCTGCGGCAGGAGGTGGATAAACCAGTCGCCCTCGCCCCAGTCGCGGCACATGGCATCATAGGCCGCTTGCAGCTTGGGGTAGCGGGGGGCGTAGTATTGGCGGAAGGGCATTATGTGAATCGCTGCAATTTGCAGACTCTCTTCTTCAAATCCCCACTCAAATTCGTCATCATCATCGTCCATGTAGGTCATGATGACCACACTGGGATTGCCGAATTTAAGGTATATGATATTGGATTCGTAATCGTAGAAAAGGCGCCGGGATTCGTGGCGCAACCGTTCTCGCCAGCCCGGGTTGGCTTTGATGAACTTGGCGACATATTCTTTTTCGTATTCAATCTGGCTCGCGTTCATAGATTACTCCTTTGGGACCCCGCCCTGTGAGAAATGCTGTTCTCACGCTGCCAATCCGCCTTCCCGTTACTTCGTCCGAATAAATCACCACCACTCTGAGGTATTGTTGGGGCCACCTAGCTATGGCTCCAGGAGTCAGGAAATATACCTCGCCTCTCTTGCCCAACGCGATTATTTGCGGGTCTTCTATGACCGCTTTAATTTCTTCAAGATAAGGCTCAACCTCTGAATGTCTGAGGAGGATATGGTGCCGCCACTGCGACTCGGTCAGCCGAACCTCGTTGCCGTCCCTGTCGAGCGTCGAGAATACCAGGCGGTAGGGGCGCATCGGCATGGGATTTTCGGGCTGCCTCAACGTCCCTTCCCTTGCATCCTTCTTGCCGTAACCAGTGTATCACGCGGTCAAAAGACCGGGGACGCCCGCACCCTAACCCTCCCCCGGAGGGAGAGGGAACTATTGCGAAGGCCCCCGCGCAAGCTGCGTCCGCGTTGACGTTACATAAGGCCAACATTATACTGCGGCCATTCGGCTCAGGCCGCCGAATCTACTTCGGAGGGGGCGCTGCATTGAATATTCAGATGACTGTCAACGGGCAGTCCCGGGCTGCGGACGTTGAGCCGCGTCTGCTTCTGGTGCATTTCCTGCGCGAGAACCTGGGGCTGACCGGAACCAAGATCGGATGCGACACCAGCCAGTGCGGTTCCTGTGTCGTGCGGATGAACGGCTCCACCGTCAAGTCCTGCACCGCGCTGGCGGTACAGGCCGACGGCGCGGACATTACCACCATTGAGGGAATCGCCGCCGACGGCGAGCTCCACGCGGTACAGGAAGCCTTCTGGAACAAGCACGGTTTGCAGTGCGGCTACTGCACCGCCGGCATGATTATGACCGCCGTGGAGCTGCTGGAGCGCAACCCCAACCCCACGTCGCAGGAAGTGCGCGACGGGCTGGAGGGCAACATCTGCCGCTGCACCGGCTACCACAACATCGTCCAGGCAGTCCTCGCGGCTGCCGAGGCCAAAGGAGGCTAGACGATGACGACAAGGATATTCGGCTCAGGCATCCGCCGCCGTGAGGACCCGCGCCTCATCACCGGCGGCTCCACCTACACCGACGACGTCGTTCTGCCGGGCATGGTGCACGCCGCCATCCTGCGCAGCCCCCATGCCCACGCCCGCATCACCGGCGTAGAGACCTCCGCCGCGTCCGCCGCGTCCGGCGTCATCGCGGTCTACACCGGGGCGGACACCGAGGGCGCGCTGGCGCCCATACCCTGCGCCTGGATTCCGCCGGAATCGGACGTTAAGGCCGTGGCCCACCCCGCCGTGGCCAAGGACGTGGTTCGCTACCAGGGCGACGCCGTGGCCGTGGTGGTGGCGGAAACCCGCTACCAGGCCGAGGACGCGCTGGAGCTGATTAACGTCAGCTACGAGCCGCTGCCCGCCGTGGTGAACCCGGTGGCGGCGATGGAGGAGGGCGCGCCGCAGCTTCACGAGGACGCCCCCAACAACCAGGCCTTCCACTGGGTCGCCGTCGGGGGCGACCCGGACGCCGCCTTTGAGGGGGCCGACGTAGTCGTCAGCGACACCATCGTGCAGCAGCGTCTCGTCCCCAACGCCATGGAGCCGCGCTCGGCGGTGGCGAGTTGGCTGGGGTCCATGGGCGAGCTGACCATCTGGAGCACCAGCCAGAACCCCCACATCGCCCGGTTTCTCGGCTCGCTGATTACCGGCGTGCCGGAACACAAGATACGAGTCATCGCCAACGAGGTCGGAGGCGGCTTCGGCAGCAAGATTCCGGTCTATGCCGACGAGATGATTACCGCCTTCTGCGCCATGCGGCTGAACCGTCCGGTGAAGTGGACGGAAACCCGCTCCGAGAACTTCCAGGCCACCATCCACGGGCGCGACCATATCGAACAGGTGGAGATGGCGGCCACCAGCGATGGCAAGATTACCGGCGTCCGCTCCGTGGTTCACGCGGGCATGGGCGCATACCTGTCCACCGCCGCGCCGGGGGTGCCGACCATCCTGCACGGGCTGATGTACAGCGGCCCCTACGACTTGGCTGGCACGCGGGCCGACATCTATGGCGTGTTCACCAACGCCACGCCGGTTGACGCCTACCGCGGCGCGGGCCGCCCCGAGGCCACCTTCCTGTTGGAGCGGCTGATAGATATGGTCGCCGCCGAAGTGGGCAAAGACCCGGCCGAGGTGCGGCGCATCAACCTGATTCCCAAGTTCGACAACGGCCATGACGTTTGCGCGGGCCTAACGTATGACAGCGGCAACTACGAGGCCGCGCTGGACATGGCCCTGGACCACGTGGGCTACGCCGGACTGCGCGAGGAGCAGGCCCACTCCAGAGAACACGGGCACTACACCGGCATCGGCGTTTCCACCTACTGCGAAATCTGCGGCCTTGGCCCGTCCCAGGTGGCGGGGGCCGTGGGCTTCGGAGGCGGGCTGTGGGAGAGCGCGGTGGTGCGCTTCCACCCGTCGGGCAAGGTCAACGCTTACGTCGGCGTCTCCCCCCACGGCCAGGGCGAGGAGACCACCTTCGCCCAGGTCGTATCCGACACGCTGGGCGTGCCGGTGGAGGACGTGGAGATAGTCCACGGCGACACCGACAACACACCCATGGGCTGGGGCACCTACGGCAGCCGCACCACGGCGGTGGGCGCAGGCGCCTTGCTGCTGGGGCTGAACAAGATAAAGGACAAGGCCCGCGCCCTGGCGGCCCACCTGCTGGAGGCCGCCGAGGCCGACATAGAGTACGCCGACGGTCAGTTCTTCGTGCGCGGTTCGCCCGACCAGAGCCAGTCCATCCAGAATATCGCGCTGATGGCCAACGTGGCCTGGAACCTGCCCGAAGGCATGGAGCCGGGCCTGGAGGCGTCGGCCTTCTACGACCCGCCCAACTTCGTCTATCCCTTCGGCGCTCACGTCGCGGTGGTGGACGTAGACCCGGACAACGGCCATATCGAGCTGCGTCGCTACGTGGCCGTTGACGACTGCGGCCCGCAGATCAACCCCATGATCGTCGAAGGCCAGGTCCACGGCGGCGTGGTGCAGGGCGCCGGACAGGCCCTGTGGGAAGGCGCGGTCTACGACGACGGCGGGCAACTGCTCACCGGCTCGATGCAGGACTACGCCCTGCCCAAGGCCCACATGGTGCCCGACATCGAAACGCTGTCGTCGGAAACGCCGTCGCCCCACAACCCACTGGGCGTCAAGGGCATCGGCGAGACCGGCACCATCGCCTCCACGGTCACCATCTACAACGCGGTCATAGACGCGCTCAGGCCGCTGGGGGTGACGCGGCTGGAAATGCCGCTGACTCCGGAACGGGTGTGGCAGGCTATTCAGGATGCCAAGGGGTAGCAGTTCAAGTCCCCTCTCCGAATTACCCCCTCCCTCTGAGGGGGAAGGGACAGGCTCAGGGGATTGGAGAATTAAAAGGATACGCCAGGAGATAAGCGATGTATCCAGCCCAGTTTGAATACAGCAAGGCGGGGTCGGTGGCCGAGGCCATCGAAATCCTGCAAGGCGACCCCGACGCCAAGATAATCGCCGGCGGCCACAGCCTGCTTCCGCTGATGAAGCTGCGGCTGGCCCGTCCCTCGCGGGTAGTGGACATCGGCGGCATCGCCGGGCTGCGGGGAATCAGCGTCGCCGACGGCGTGGTCAGCATCGGCGCGCTGACCACTCACTACGAGATTTCCACTTCTGCCGACGTGCAGGCCAACTGCGGCATCCTGGCAGAGGCCGCCGGGGGAGTCGGCGACCCGGCCGTCCGCAACCGGGGCACCATCGGCGGCAACGTTTCCCACGCCGACCCGGCCTCCGACCTGCCCACGGTACTGACCGCGCTGGGGGCGAGCTTCAACCTGCAAGGGCCGTCGGGCGCTCGCACGGTGGCGGCGGATGACTTCTTCATCGGGCCCTTCGAGACTGCGGTGGGAGCCGATGAGGTTCTGACCGGCGTCAGCGTCCCGGCGCTGGCGGGCAACCAGGTGGCCGAGTACGCCAAGATGGCCCACCCCGCCACATCCTTCGCCGTGGTGGGCGCCGCCGCTGTGGTAACGCTGGAAGGCGACGCTGGCGGCCACGGCCATGATCACGGCCACGACCATGACCACGGACACGGTCACGACCACGCGCCGCGATGCGCCGCCGCGCGGGTGGCCGTCGGCGGGCTGACGCCCAAGCCGACCCGCTCGCCCGCTGTGGAGGCGGCGCTGGCCGGGAAGGAACTCACCCTGGACTCCATAGCCGAGGCCACCGCGCTGGTGGCGGGTGATTTGGGCGACGACCTGCTGGGCGACGTGTACGCCTCTGCTGACTACCGGCGCAACATGGCCGGAGTGGAGCTGAAGCACGCCCTTTACCACGCAGTGGGACTGGCCCACCATTAGGAACACATCCGGCAGAGACGGAGCGAAGGCGCACCGCTACCGGGCGGAGCAGGGCCTTCGCTCCGTTGGCATTATCCGGAGGAAGGCCATGCCAGCGCCTCTATTTCCATCCCGGAGGCTGCTATTGACAACATGAATTTGACCAGCGATTCGGCAGGAGGCTGCTTATAGTGTCTGTTAATATGACAACCCCCTCAGGGGATACTACCCAGGCGACTAGTAATCGCATAGCACTAGGCTACATACTAATTGCGGTAATTTCCTATGCTCTCATACCTGCTGCAATCGAGTTTATTGGTGGTAAAGAGCTACCCTTTTTCTTTGTGGCGGCCTGGCGCGCAGGGGTTGCTGTTGGCTGTGTGGCGATTCTAATAGTCTTCTACTTGCCGCTTTGGCTCAACAGGTATAACTGGGGCAGGTTCAAGTATTATCTGTCCACCTCGGAAACAAAGGCGGTGGACTGGCGATTTCCGGTAGTCAACCTGCACATTCAGGTTGACGAACTGCGGATTCCGCTGGTCAACTGGAAAATCCCGGGTGATTTTATAGACTGGCGGGTTCTGCTGACCATACTCGGTAATTGCGAATACGCTCTGTTCGCCTGGGCCCTGCAGTATATTGACATAACCATGGCGACAATTGTGTTCCAGTCGTGGCCCATATTCTTCCTCATCCTTTCCGCATTGTTGTTGCGAGAAAACATCAGGCATTTCCACAATGGGAAAACGGCGCTTTCTCTGATCTTGCTCGTAAGCCTCGGCATCATTGGGTTCGCTTTCATCGTGTTCAGTCAATCGGGGGAAATCGGGCAGCTTGGCAACGTATCCCGTCTGGTTACCGGACTTGTTCTGGTTGCAGGAGCGATGGCCCTGGGGAACCTGAAGGCTTTCGGCATTGACTGGGGAAGAAGGCTGGGAAATCAGTTGTCCGGCAGCCTGACCGGGCTGGGCAGTTCTCCGGCAATGTTTTTTGTGCTGCTCTCGTTCCTGATAAGCAGCTTTGGCGCCGCCGTGGTGGGCCTGATTGTGGGGTTGGGACGGGACGAAACCTGGGACATGGAAATTCTGGGAATGGCCTTCCTGGGAGGACTGCTCGTCAATTCAACCGCCGGCATCATGTGGCGGAAGGCCAATATGGCCGACGACGACATCGGCTTTAACGCTCTGGGTTACGCCATTCCCGTGGTTGCCATCCTGTTTCTCTTGCTGTTTGGAATGGCCGGCGTCTCGCGGGTGGATTATCTGATTATTGGCGTTACCGCGATAGTAGTCGCCAACCTGCTCATCAATTTCGAGGCCGAAGTCCGGTGGAGCTTCGAGGCCTTGATTCTCGCCCTGGGAGGCTGCGGGACGCTGGTATATTTCAGGGAAGAACTGCTGGAGTTGGCGGGCGTTCCCGACTGGACCTGGTCGGGAGACGGTTACTTCGGCTCCATAGCCATGGCCGCCACGGTATTCACCCTCCTCCTGGCTTTTCGCGTGGCGCGGCTGGTGACTCGCACCAGCGATGAAGAAACCCGCACGTTCAACCTATTGAGAAAGCTGGACCGGCTGACCAGAAATAAGGTCATCAACGGCGAAGTACGGCAGTACATACAAAAAATAGACGAGACCAATAATCAAGCCGAACTGAGGGAATACTACCTTCAAACCCGGAAATTTATTGCCGAGGCCAACCAGTCTGATTCCTTGGCCGACTCCGACCGCCAGAGGCTTGACGACGTGGAGGCCGAACTGGACACTCTGGTTCGCTCCAAGCAGGTGTCTCCGGTTCTGGGCGAGATATTCGCGCTGCTGGTTTTCGCCGGGATTACAATTTTTCTGACCATCTTCACCAAGCCTACCGAACCGGAAGGCTGGATACGGATGCTGATTGATTTATTCGCCATGCTGGTCTCATCCGTCATCATTTTCCTGATGATATATTCCATTGACCTGGACCGGGAGCGCGACGCCCATAAGCTGGAGAAAACGGCGGAGACGGAAGCCGACGAGTACTTGCTGGTGTTTCCCGACACCGAGCGGCGCCTGTTTGACCAATGGCTTTCCGTGGCCGTCGGAGTCATAATTGTTTTGGTCTATGCCGGCTTGATGGCTCATAAATGGGTCGGATGGTTCGGCGGCAATCCCCCCGCGCCCTGACCGTTCCCAACATTTTTCTCATGGATGAGCAATGAAAATACTGGTAATCAACGACGACGGCATAGAATCGGCTGGCTTGTGGGCGGCGGTGCGGGCGGTGCGGCCGGTCGGCGAGGTGTTCGTCGTGGCCCCCAGGCACCAGCAGAGCGGCGTGGGAGCATCGCTGACGCTGCACTCCCCGGTCAAGGTTACTCCTTGGACTCCCGCCCCGGAGTTCCAAGACACCCCCACCCCAGCCCTCTCTCAGGGAGAGAAGGAGAACGGTCTGCGCCCGGTCACTGCCTTCACCGCCGACGGCACCCCCGGCGACTGCTGCATCCTGGCGCTGGAGACGCTGACCACCGGCGTTGACCTGGTGGTATCAGGCATCAACTCCGGCTCCAACTGCGGGTGGGACGTGATGGTGTCTGGCACCGTGGGCGGCGCGGTCCAGGGCTTCAACCGGGGCCGCAACACCATCGCGGTATCCGTAGGCTCGGTCACCGCGCCGCGCTACGACGTGGCCGGGCCGCTGCTGGAGGGGCTGGCCCGCCGCCTGTCCCAAAGGGAGGGCGAGCCGCTGTTCCTCAACCTGAACATCCCCAACGTCGCCCCGGAGCTGGTGAAGGGAATCCGCGCCACCAAGCTGGGCGGCCTGTCCTACCGAGAGTCGGTGCGGCTGGAAACCACCGACGGCGACGTCAAGGGCTACCGCATTGCCCGCAACCGCCCCGGCAACCAGGCCCAAACCGCCGATTCGGACATCCAGGCGTTGAAGGACAACTATGTCTCCGTCACCCCTCTGAAGCTAGGCATGGGCGACGATTCTGGCATCCCGGAAGTGGAAGGGCTGCTGGATTTCAACATACCTGGCTCAAGCGGCGCTTGGTGACCAATTCGCCAAGTAGTAGAATTCAACTGTCGGGGCGGAGGACGACAGAGGTAGAGAGGAGCCGCAGCATGACTACGATGACCAACGAAGAACGTTTGGGGCGATTGGAGGCGGAGCTGGCAGGAACAAACAGGCGGTTGGATGATACCAACAAGCGATTGGATGATACCAATGTCCGTCTTAGTGAAACTAACTCCCGGCTGGACAAAGTCATATTCATGCTGTTCGGCATCGGCGCAGGGGTCATAGCTACGCTGGTAACCGTAATTTTCGCCCTGATTACCAATGCCTGATAGCCTCAAGATAGGCCGGGAAAAGATGCAGACAAGCAATTGGGGCAGGTTTTGAGCCTGCCCCTTCACTGTCTGTTGTCTTCCGGCTAATCCCCCGCGGCCACCGGCTCCGGCGCGAGGGCGCGGGAGACTCCGATCATGGAGTCCCGGGTGACCAGCGCGGCCAGCTCCTCCTCGCTCATCCCATCGGTGCCTGCGGGCTGCTGGGGCAACACCAGGTAGCGCAGGTCGGCGGTGCTGTCCAGCACCACCACCTCGGTATCCTCGGAGACTTCCGTGCCAAACTCCCGCAGGACGCCGCGAGGGTCGATGACGGCCCGCGAGCGATAGGCGAAGCTCTTGTACCAGTCGGGCGGGCGGCCCAACAGGGCGCGGGGGTAGCAGGAACAGAGGGTACAGACCACCAGGTGATGCACGTCGCCAGTGTTCTCCACCACGCCCAGTTTGGGCGTTGGGTCGGGCAGCGCGTAGCCCATCTCGGCCAGCGCCGCCTCCGGGTCCGACAGCAGCCTGGCCTTGTACTCCGGGTTGGCCCAGGCCCGGGCCACCACGCGGGCGCCGTCTGTGGGGGAGCGCGACTCCACGTTATCCACGTTGCGCTGCACTTCCTCCACCGTCAGCACGCCCTTCTCCGCCAGCAGCGCCTCCATAGCGCGGACGCGGCGGGCGTGGTAAGAGAGTTCCTCGGTGTCCATGCCGGGGTGAGTGTGGTCGCCGTGGTCTATTTTGTTGCCGTGATTGGCGCTCATATCCGGGCCTCCTGTGTCGCCCCGTCATTCCCGCGAAGGCGGGAATCCAGGGATTTGTGTCTAATGTCGTCCTTTTTTGGCAAGGGCTTATGGATTCCCGCTTTCGCGGGAATGACGGATGGGAGTCAGGATGCCCTCTCCAACCATTGCTCGTAGATGTCCACTTGCAGACGGTCGGTGGGCGGGCCGTTGTAGTTGTCCCACAGGTCGGTCTGAGGGAACTCGACGCGGTAGAGGGGCTTGTGGGGGGTGCCGTCGCCGCCGTGGGCTAGGGATTCCGGGTCGGGGTAGACGCCGCAGAGGGCCACTACCCGTCCGGTCTTGCCCTGCACGTAGACCGGCGTGCGGTAGTGCGTCGGCGGATTGCCGGTGCGGACGGTCACTATATCGCCGTTGTCGAAGGCTACCTGTCCTGTTGTGGTCATGGTCAGCCTCCCGCGTTTTCTTGGCGGGTCATGGTAGCGTCCAACTCGGCGGCGGTGAGTACGCCCTTCTCGATGAGCAGGGCCTCCACAGCCTCGGCCCAGCGCTGGTAATAGCTGAGGGACTCATAGCGTTCCGGGGGCAGGCCCTCGATGGCGCGACGCAATTCGTCCACGCCCAGCAGTCCCTTGTCGCCCAGCACGCCGCGGATGGAGTCAATACGCCGTTCCCAGTCCATCAGGACGTGTTCGCCCTGGTCTATGGGGTGGTCGTTGGGCCGCCCGCCCATGTCGTGAACCTTGGCCATAACAAACCCTCCCGCGAGATGCGCCTATGCTAAACGCCGTTGGCGGGGTTGGCAAGGCTAGAGGGGTTCGGTGCCTTCGGAGAGGATTTCGATGTACTGCTGGTAGGCATATCTGCGGTCGCGTTCCCGGCCGGTAATCTCGCGGGCGATGCCTATGTCTGCCAGCAACTGCATTCCCGCGCCTGCCGTAGGAAGCGTAAGGCCGGTGCGTTCGGTGACGTCGCGCAGGGATATGATGGGGCGCTCTTTCAGCGCTTGATGTACCCGCAACGCCGACCCGGCCCGGCGCCCCTGCTGTTGTATGTTTGCCTCATCTTCGGCGAACAAGTCCAACAGTCGCTCTGCGGTGGCTACCGCCGATTCCGACGTTTGGGCCACCCCTTCAAGGAAGAAGGTAAGCCACGCTTCCCAGTTGCCGGTTTGGCGAACAATGTCCAGCAAGTCGTAGTATTCCGAGCGGTTTTGCTTGAAGTACAGGCTCAGATACAGCATGGGCTGGCGCAACAGCCCGTCGTGGTTCAGCAGCAGCGCTATTAGCAGCCGCCCGACCCGCCCATTGCCGTCGAGGAACGGGTGGACAGTCTCGAACTGCAAGTGCGCCAACCCAGCGCGTATTAGAGGGTCAATTCCGGAGTATTCCGAGTTCAGAAATTGCTCCAGTTGGCCCATACAGTCTGGTACGGCATGAGGCGGCGGCGGAACGAAATGAGCGTTCCCTGGCCGGCTGCCCCCAATCCAGACCTGGGAGCAGCGGAACTCACCGGGCGTTTTGTTGCTGCCCCGCCCCCGCGACAGCAACTCAGCGTGAATTTCTCGGAGTAAGCGGTTGCAAAGGGGAAAGTCGTCGTCATCCAGTCGGCGCAAGCCATGATCCATTGCCCGGACGTAGTTGGAAACCTCTACCACGTCGTCTATGGGAACTCCGGGCGTTTGGTGCAACTCGAATTGCAGCAGGTCCGATATGGATGACTGAGTGCCTTCGATTTGAGAAGAAAGCACGGCTTCCTTTCGGACATAGGAATACAGGAACAAATCCGGGTTCGGCAGCAGCCGCGCCAAACCGTCCAGCCTGCCCAGCGACACCAGCGCTCTGGAATGTGACGGTTGTAATGCCACCAAGTCGAGGGCCGGTTCGGGCGGCAACGGATTAGGGATGAAGGCCCGGACTTCCTCGCCGCTGGTCAGCGTAACTTCGTATTGACCCACGTTCTCGCGTCGCATGAGACTGATCGCTGATAAAAGTTCTTTAGTAAGTTGCGCCGCCAATAAAATTTGGGGCCTAAATTTTATCAGCGGCGCGTTTAATAGGCAACGGCGAGAGTGTGGGTATTTGCTGCTCTTACTCCCCCGGCGCGAACAGCCGCGCTGCGTCAAGGGCGCGCATGAACTGGACGTTGGGGTAGGTCTTGATGTGCTCGATGAGGCGCTCCAGCATCAGCAGGCGGCCGGGGCGGCCGATGTACTGCGGGTGCATGGTCAGGACGAAGGCGCGGCCATAGCGGTAGAGGCCCTCGAACTCGGCGGCCCAGGTCAGATATACCTCGTCGGGGCTGCGCATGGGGCCGAGGCGGTTGGCCACCGGCGCGTAGACGAAGTTGGGGGCGTCGTCCAGCAGCCAGTGAATGGGGATTTCCACCAGCTTCTGGCCCGTCTGCGGCACGGTTTCGATGTAGGGCGCGTCGTCCCCCATCAGGCTGCTGTCGTAGAGGAAACCGTGCCCGGCCAGTAGGTCCAGCGAGTGCTCGCTCAGCTCCCAGCTTGGCGAGCGGTAGCCGAGGGGCTGCTCGCCTGTGAGACCGCCGAGGATGTCTATGCCCCGTTTGAGGACGTCGTCCTCCTGCTCGCGGGTGAGGGTGGAGGGCGGCTCGTGCATATAACCGTGGTGGGCGACTTCCTGCCCCCGGGCTGCGATTTCCTTCACCAGGTCGGGGTGAGTCTCAGCCACGTAGCCCGGCACGTAGAAGCTGGCCGGTACGTTGTGGGCGTCCAGCATATCCAGGATGCGGGGCGTGGCCACCGCCGGGCCGTACTCGGCCATGGACATCAGGCTGGGATGATTGATGAAGTTGGGATCGCGGTTCAGCCAGGACGACACGCCGTCAACGTCGAACCCCAACATGGCCACGCATTGAGTTTCGCCGGGCCAGATTCCTGACATGGTGTTGCCTCCAACTTTGCAGAGTTGATGATGTGATTCGCCTTTGTCTGAACTGTGATTCATGGGATTGATGGATTACCATGATTCGGAAAATCATGGCAATCCCAGAATCAAAGAAATCACAGTTCAGACAATTACGCCGGGAACCGAAAGACCCGGATGTGATTCGCCCGTCAAATCAATTTTCAGGCGCTTCAATCCGGTCGAAGCCGGTGTAGGGGCGCAAGACCTCGGGGATGACTATGGAGCCGTCGGGCTGCTGGTTGTTCTCCATGATGGCGATTATCACGCGGGGCAGGGCCAGCCCGGAGCCGTTGAGGGTGTGGGGCCACTGCGGGCGGGCGTTAGGCTCCGGGCGGTAGCGGATGTTGGCGCGGCGGGCTTGGAAGTCGGTGCAGTTGGAGCAGGAGCTGACCTCCAGCCACTCCCGGCAACCGGCGGCCCAGACCTCGATGTCGTAGGTCTTGGCGGCGGCGAAGCCCATATCCCCGGTGCAGAGTTCGAGGACGCGCCATGAGAACCCCAGGCGGCGGCAAATTTCTTCGGCGTGACCCAGCAGCCGCTCCAACTCGTCATGCGAGGTTTCCGGCTCGACGAACTGGTACATCTCGACCTTGTTAAACTGGTGCACCCGTTTGATACCCCGCGTGTCGCGTCCTGCCGCGGCCTTTTCGCGGCGGAAGCAGGGGGTCTGGGCGACGTAGTACAGCGGTAGCCGGCCCGGCGGGATGATTTCGTCGCGATAGAGGTTGGTGATGGGAACCTCGGCGGTGGGTATGAGCCAGAGGTCGTCCTCCTCGTCGTGATAGAGATTGTCGGCGAACTTGGGCAGGTTGCCCGAGCCTTCCATCACGTCGCGGCGCACCACGGCGGGCAGGGCCAGCTCAGTGTAGCCGTGTTCTCGGGTGTGCAGGTCCAGCATCCAGGAGATGAGGGCGCGTTCCAGCTTGGCCCCGGCGCCGCTGGTGGTGTAGAAGCGGCTGCCGGACAGCTTGGCGCCGCGCTGGAAGTCTATGATGCCCAGCCGCTCGCCCAGCTCCCAGTGGGGCAGGCCCTCGAAGCCCAACTCGGTGGGTTCACCTTCCTCGCGGTAAAGGCGGTTATCATCGGCGTCGCTGCCGACGGGGACGCCACCCAGGGGGAGGTTGGGCAGGCCCAGCAGCAGTTCGTGGATGCGGGCTTCGGTGGTCTCGGCGCTGGCTTCCAGCTCGTCCACCTGGCGGCCCAGGGTGCGCATCTCCTCGATGACCTCGGGGGCAGGAGGTTGCCCGGCGGAGCGGGCGTGTCCTATCTCGCGGTTGACCTGGTTGCGGCGGTTGCGTATCTCGTCGGCTTGGGTGCGGTCGCGGCGCCAGGCGGCGTCCAGTTCCAGCAGTTCGTCCACCGGGTCCGGCTCGCCGCGGGCCTGCATTGCCTTACGGATGGTTTCGGGGTCGCGCCGCACCTGCTCAATGGCAATCATTCGTTCCAGCCTTTGCTTGGTCTTGTGCTACTGAGTGCTTATGTAGCACCAGCACGCTATTATATTACATGGCGAATCAAAAGCTGGGACAGGATACGAGATGCTGACCCACGAACACGCTCAAACCGCGCTGGATTTTCTGGAGAAGGCCGACCGCTACTTCGAGGAAGGCGACCAGATTCAGGCATCGGAAAAGTTGTGGGGCGCCGCAGCCCACGCTATTTTGGCTGTTTCGATTGAGCGGGGGTGGCCTCACACCAGTCATCCCGCAATGAAACGAGCCGCTGAACGTCTGTCCGAAGAGCATGGCGATCCACTGATTGCTGCATACTTCGGGATCGCTGAAAAGTACCACATCGACTTTTACCATTTGGCAATGACAGAGGAAGCATGGGCAACAGACCGTCCCAAAGTCCGCGACGTGGTGACGCGAGTGCTGGCGCTACGGGGTGGACAAAACGGAGTTGGACAAGGGTAGGTAGCTATGCTGGCTCAGGAACACGCTCAAACGGCGCTGGATTTTTTGGAGAAGGCCGACCAGTATTTTGCCGAGGGCGACCAGATACAGGCGTCGGAAAAGCTGTGGGGCGCCGCCGCCCACGCCATCTTGTCGGTTTCGATGGAACGAGGTTGGCCGGGCAGTTCCCACCGCGCTATGAAGGAAGCCGCTGAGCGGCTGGCTGATGAGTATAGCGACCCGCTTATATCAGCAGAGTTCAGCACAGCACGGCAGTACCATCGCGACTTTTACCACCTATTCTTGGAAGATTATGAGTGGCTTGCGGACCGCCCCAAAATTCGTGACTTCGTGACGCGGGTGCTGACTCTGCGGAACGGTGACGGAGGGCGGAACGGACAATCCTGAGCAGTGCCACTTTATGCACCCAAGCTTCGCATCTGCGGGAACAGCACCACGTCGCGGATGGTGCGCTGGCCGGATAGCAGCATTACGAGGCGGTCTATGCCTATGCCGAGGCCGCCGGTGGGGGGCATTCCGTACTCTATGGCGGTGAGGAAGTCTTCGTCGAGGCGATCCACTTCCTCGTCCTGGTATAAGCGGCGGATTTCCTCCTGGCCCTCGAAGCGCTCACGCTGGACATGGGGGTCGTTCAGTTCGGTGTAGGAGTTGGCGATTTCCATGCCGCAGACGAAGGCTTCGAACTTCTCGACGTACCCCGGCGAACCGGGCTTGCCTTTGGCCAGGGGCGCCATCTCCTCCGGGTAGTCCAGCAGGAAGGTTGGCTGGGCCAAGTGCGGCTCCACTAAATCCGACAGCAGCTTGTCTATGATGCGGCCGCGGCTTTCGCGGATGCCGGTGTCTACGCCCAGGGCGCGGGCGCGGCGTTGCAGTTCGGCCAGTCCTTCTTCGGATTCGGGGAAGTCGTCAAGATCGAGGCCACCCCGCCGTTGCAGTTCCTCCCGGAACGACACCCGACGCCAAGGGGGCGTGAAGTCTATGACCTGCTCGCCGACGGCCACCTGCGCCGCGCCGGTGGCGTCTATGGCGAGGCGGGAGACCATCTGCTCCACCATCTCCATCACGTCGTTGTAGTCGGCGTAGGCCTCGTAGCTCTCCAGCAGGGTGAACTCCGGGTTGTGGTCCTGGTCTATGCCCTCGTTGCGGAAGACCCGGCCAATCTCATACACCTTGTCGAAGCCGCCGACGATGAGACGCTTCAGGTAAAGCTCGGTGGCGATGCGCAGGTATAGCTGCTCGTCCAGCGCGTTGTGGTGGGTAATGAAGGGGCGAGCATGGGCGCCGGCGGCCACCGGCACCAGAACCGGAGTATCCACTTCCAGAAAGCCGCGCTCGTCGAGGAAGCGGCGGATGCCGCTGATGACCTTGCTGCGGAGGCGGAAGACGTCCATGTTCTCGCGGTTGGCGATGAGGTCAAGGTATCGCTGGCGGTAGCGGGTCTCGGTGTCGCGCAGGCCGTGGTACTTCTCCGGCAGGGGGCGCATACCCTTGGCGATGATGGTGGCGCGGACGGCATCTATGGTGACTTCGCCGGTGCGGGTGCGGATGAGGTTGCCTTCGACTCCCAGGTGGTCGCCGATGTCCAGGTCCCGCAACAACTCGAAGCCTTCATCGCCGAGGTTGTTCCTGCGCAACATGGCCTGGATGGAGCCCGATGCGTCCTGCAGGTCGAGGAATGCGGAGCGGCCCATGTTTCGCAGGGCAACAATGCGCCCGGCCAGGGACAGACCCTCAGCATCGGAGGCGGGCCGGGATTTGACCTCGACAGCCTCGAAGATAGCAACGGCGGCGGCGTTGTCGCAGGTGCGGCGGTAGCTAGGCGGGTAGGGGTCGATACCCCGCTCACGGATGCGGAGCAGCTTGGCTTCCCGGTTGGCTACGAAGGAATCTTGCATGGTGGAGTTTAGAAATGCCCCTCCCTTAGAGGGTGTGACAATCCAGCTTTCGCCCCCATCCTAACCGTCCCCCTCAAGGGGGAAGGGACTGCGCTTCGTCCTAGCCCAAGTGATGCGTCACTCAATGGAGATGATCTCCAGCTTTATCTTGCCCGACGGGGCGCTGACTTCCGTGACCTCGCCGACTTTCTTGCCCAGCAGGCTCTTGCCGATGGGGGAGACGTTGGAGATCTTCCCTTGGGCCGGGTCGGCCTCGGCGCTGCCGGTGATGGTGTAGGTGAGGGGCCTGCCCTGCGGGTTCCGCACAGTTACGGTTGCGCCGACGTCCACGGCCTCCCGTTGGCCCTGCTCTTCGTCGATGATTACGGCGTTGTTGATCATGTTTTCCAACGCCTGGATTCGGCCCTCGTTGAAGGAGCGCTCGTTGTTGGCTTCCTCGTACTCGGCGTTGCTGACGGTTCCTCCGCGCTCGCGGGACTGCTGAAACCGCTCGGCAATCTCGCGTCTGCGGACAGTGCTCAGATGCGTCAGTTCGTCCTGCAACTTCTTCAGACCCTCACGGGTCAGATAAGTGGGCTGAGGCATCGCGGAACCCTCCGGCGGGGGCAAACAGTTTAGGAGAGCCAACGCGACGCGGCGCGCGACCCTCCTGAATTGGCGTGATTCTAGCAACGGGAGAGCCGGTTGTAAAGGAGCTATAAAGCCCCGCCGGCGCAAATTTACAGCGCAACCGGGTAGAGGACCTGGATCACCTGGTTATCGCGGAGGGTCTCGAAGAAGGTGTTGGGGTTCTCCGGGGCCTGGAGCCAGCGCAGCGTGAAGAAGGCGCAGAGGTTGGCGAGTTGCATCGCGGGGGAGTCCTGGGCGTTGACCAGACAGATATTCTCATGAATCCCGGTTGCGTCGACTCCCTCGTCGGAGCGCAGGAAGTCGGTCATCATGCGCTGCTGTATGTTGGTCCCCTCCTGCGCCAGCAGCATGGCGAACTGGGTCACAGGGAATGCCCCGGCCATTATCTGGTCGTGATTGAGCGTTGCCATGTTCATCTCGTCCAGGAACATGCTCAACGCAAACAGGAAACGGCTCATCACCGGGTCGATGGGTTCGCTCCAGATGAGGGCGGCGGGTGAGGAAGCATTAGTCCGCGCATCGGCAAAGGTCTGATTGTTGAGGAAGGCGGAAAGAACCGGAGATTCGCGCCGGATGAGAATGTCGAGGCAGTCCTGGATCATCTGGGAGCGTTTTTCGGGCGTCCACGAGGAATAGTGTTCCAGTCCCTCGAAGATGTCCAGCGGCCGGAGCATCTGCGGTACGCCGTCCTCACCCAGAGGCGAACCGAAGTGGCGACGGCAGAGGGCGTCAAATTCCCCGTTGAGCGCGGTAATCTGGGTCTCGTGGAGCATCAGGCCAGCGACGACCTCGAAGGGTTCAGCGGAGTCGCCAGCGCCGGTTTCCGTCTTGGCCGACTGTCCCATGTATACCAGGTGCATAGCGACCCTCTCCTCTATTTACTGATGCCCCGTGACTTTTCCCGTTGGCCGACCGGCTACTCCTCAGCTTCAGCCTCAGGCTCCGCCTCAGTTGCTGCCGACGGTTCCTCTTCCTCCGCCTCGACGCCGACCGCGCCGCGCGGAACGTCTATGCGGGCTACCATCTCCTCCGGGTCGGTCAGCATCGTCGCTCCGGCAGGGAGCGATATGTCGCCGACACGCAGAACGCTGTCCGCCGTGTCCATCACGGCAAGGTCAACTTCGGCCTGGGCAGGCATATCCAAGGGCAGGGCGGAGACTTCTACGGCCAAGAGCAACTGGGTGACGTTGCCGCCGCTGCGGACAGCGCCGTCCGCTTCGCCGGTCAGGACCACGTTCACCTGGGCCGTGAC
The DNA here is from genome assembly GCA_965204805.1 of Dehalococcoidia bacterium. Classification (GTDB taxonomy): domain Bacteria; phylum Chloroflexota; class Dehalococcoidia; order Lucifugimonadales; family UBA3495; genus VXOI01. The sequence continues at coordinate 3,240,998 of OZ242013.1, read as the reverse complement.
CGGGCGGGCCACATCGGCGGCCAGCAGATCGACGTGCAGCACGGTGTCGCGGGTGGGGTCCCACTGGATTTCCCGGGCAAAGGCCAGATGGTTGCCCGGCTCGCCCTCAACAGTCACCGAGATGGGCGAACTCGCTCCGGCGGCGGCCAGTATGGGTATCAGTTGCCGCGCGGCGCACTGCAGGGCGCGGGACTCAATGCCCGGGCCATACAGATGTACCGGAATGATGCCGGCCCTCCGCAGCCGGCCTACTTTCTTGCCCAGCAGTTCCCTGGGCTGCAGCTCCAATTCCACCGCGCTGGTTGTCATAAAGAGTCTCTCTCCCAATGGTTTTCAAGCAACAATGAATGATAACACCCACGGCATATAAAAGGGAAATTGCGATTGCCGCCACGTCCAGGGTCTTTAGATTCTCCCTCCCCCTTGAGAGGGAGGGGATTTTGGGGCTAACGAGGCCGAGCAAATTGACAGCAGCGTTATCATTGTTGGGTTGAATTGTAGCTGACATACGGGGCCGGACTGACGGCTGTGGAGGGTTCAAGATGGCGTCACATTCCCTGGGACTTTCGCTGCACGAGGCGGCGCGGCGTATGGGCGTGCCCTTCGTCGAGGAGAACGAGCCGGTGGACCGGTTCGTGGACGCCAACGGACTCCGCTTTCACTACCTGGAGTGGGGCAATCCAGTCAACCCGACGGTGCTGATGCTCCACGGCGTTTCTCAGCAGGCGCATAGCTGGGACTTCATCAGTCTTCCCCTATCGCCAGACTACCATGTCCTTGCCCTGGACCAGCGTGGGCATGGCGACAGCGACTGGGCCTCTGACGCCGATTATTCGCTGGACGCAATGGTGGAGGACCTGGACGCCATCGTGCCGGCCCTGGGCCTGGACGGGGGCAAATTCCACCTGATGGGCCACTCTATGGGCGGGCGCAACAGCTTCGTCTGGACGTCGCGGCACCCCGGGGCGCTGCGGTCGCTGACCATCGTGGACACCGGGCCGGAGACGGTCACGCGGGGACGGCAGCGCATACAGCGGTTCCAGAAACTGCCCGACAACCTAGATACTCTGGACGAGTTCGCCGACCGCATCCAGGAATACACCGGCCGCACGCGGGAGCAGGTACTGGGGGCGCTGAAGTACAGCATCCGGCAGGGGGCCGACGGCAAGTGGACCTGGAAGTACGACCGGGTGATACGCGAGCGTGGCCGGCAGGACGGCCCGTGGCCGCCGGAGCAGCTCTGGGAATGCTGGCGCCGCATCGACTGTCCCACGCTGGTGACGCGCGGAGACCGCAGCGACGTCTTCTCGGACGAGACAATGCAAAGGATGGAGCGCGAGATAGCGGACTGCAAGACCGTCACCATCGCCAACGCCGGCCACCTGGTGCAGGGCGACAACCCGCCGGACTTCCTGGCCGCGGCGCGGGCGCACCTGGACCGGGCGGAGGGACTGGCCGTCTGAACCGGGGTTTTTGTCTGAACTGTGATTCATGTGATTGATGGATTACTATGATTTCCCAATCATGGCAATCAAGGAATCAGAAAAATCACAGTTCAGACGAAGAATCCAAAGACCCTCCATCCGGCAGAGGGGGACTATAAATGACCACTGCCAAGCCAATCCAGCAGCAACAGGTAATAGGCGAGCCCATAGATTACGCCAGTCTGGAGTACGACCCGTTCGAACCAGACCCGATGCCTGATGCCATGCTTCAAGAGCCGATTTTAAGGGGTCTACTGGCCGTGCTTTCCAGCCGCGCCCGGGCCAGAAATCCGGGGCTGCCCCTGTTCGACAGCAGCAATACCATTGTCTGCTACGACCCCAGCAACCTGAACGTCCGGGTGTCCCCGGACTACTACTTTGCCGTGGGGATTGATCCAGCCTTGAAATCCAGCGGGATCTACCGGACTTGGGTGTTTGGGAAACCGCCGGACTTTGTGCTGGAAGTGGCGTCACCGTCAACGGCAAGGAACGACGAAACGACCAAGCGCGACATATACGCCAATATGGGGGTGCCGGAATACTGGCGCTATGACCCCAGCGGCCTGATTGATCCCAACCAGCGCCCGCTGTACGCCGTGCCGCTCACTGGCGAGATACTGGTGGATGGAGCGTATCAGCCTTTGCCAATCATCCCCGGACCGGAAGGCTGCATCATGGGATACAGCCCGGCCCTGGGGGTCAGCCTGGCGGTAAAGGACAAACGGCTGGTGGTCTACGACCACGAGCTGGGGGATTTCGTGGCCGAGTTCGAGGAACAGGAACGCGCCAAGATACAGGCCCAGGCGGAAGCGCAGGCCGAGCGCGAGCTGCGGGTTACCGCCGAGAACGAGGTACGTCGGCTGGAAGAGGAGTTGCGGCGCCTGAGGGGGGAGGGGTGAGGGTACGTCCTGGTAGATGATGCGCAGGATTTCACCCTCACCCCTCCTGAGCTTGCCGAAGGGCCTCTCCCTCAAGGGAGAGGGAGATTTGACTACGTGAACAGCCGCGGGATCAGCTCGCCCAGCGCGTAACCCACACCCGCCGACAGCGTGCCGATGCCCAGGATTTCGAGGCCCTGGAGCAGCGGTGAGCGCTGCACCATCCGGCCCTTAACCAAGCCCAGCGTGAACAGACCGGCCAGGGTGGCGCCCACGGACACGGCAATGGCCGTGCCGCCAGTGAGGAAGAAGTGGGGTATGAGCGGAATGGCGGCGCCGGTGATGAAGGCCAAGCCCATGACCACTGCATCCTTGACCGGATTGGCCGTCACTTCGGCGCTGATGCCCAGTTCCTTTTCCACCAGGGTTTTCAGCCACAGGTCACGGTCCTGGGAGATTTCGTCGGCCAACTGTCGGGCCTCGTGGTAGGTCATCCCGTCACGCTGGAACAGCACCACCAGCTCGGCCAGTTCCTCGGCTGGGTTGGTGTCCAGCTCGCGGGCCTCGCGCTCGATTTCGGCCCGCTGCACGTCCTGCTCGGCACGGGAGCCCAGGAGGGCCCCGGTGGCCATGGAGATCATGCCCGGCAGGGCCCCGGCCAGACCCGCGATGACGACGGTGGTCTGGCTTTCCACGGCCACGGCCAGGCTGGTGACCAGGGCGACGGTGCTGAGCAGGCCGTCCTGCGCGCCGAACACCAGCTCCCGCAGCCGCCCCATCCAGGACACGCGCCAACGTTCCCGGTCGATTTCGGCGGCGGCAGTGTTGTAGACCTCGCGGTCGAAGGCCCGCCCGGCGGCGGCCGCGGCTTCCGATGAGCCGTCGGGAATGGCGGGAAAGGACGCCGGGAATGCGCTGGCGGGCATTACCGGGATTTCAGGAGCGGACGCGCCGCGCCCTACGGCCAGCTTGACCTCCAGGGTATTCAGCGCCTCGGTGAAGGCCTCCAGGTGGCGGCGCTCCCGTTCCATAGCCAGGGTGAAGGAGTCGGCGGCCTCCTGGTTGCCCTCGGCCAACGCCTCCCGGATCATGCGGGGGTAGATGGTGGCGGCCTCCTGAGCCTCGCCCTCGATGATGGCCCGCAGGTTCTCAGCAGTGGAGGCCAAATCGCCGGAGACGCGCAGGTGGTTGATGCCGTGGACGGTCTCGGCCCCGGCCACTTCTTGGAAGATCTGCGCGACCTCGGGGTGGCCCTCCTGCATGGCCCGCTGGGCATAGGCGTTGTACTTCAGGTTAGCCAGGGCCTCGGCAACGATGGCGTTCCAGAGGTTCTTTTCGGTATTGGTCAGGGTGGAAGGGTTGGCAGTCATAGCGATGCCTCTGCGGGTGAGCCAATGGGAAAATTCTTGAATACATTATATCAAGAATCAAGGGCTAGACGGGGATTTCGACGAGGATTTGACGAAATTCGTTGATAATTAGCCGCCGGGGGAGGCGTGGTGGGCAATCATCTTCCAACCGTCGGGGTGGCGGGCGAAGATGTTGGTGGCGAAGGTGGAGAAGTTGGCGGCGCGGCCCTGCACCACGCTGGTGACGCCCTCGACGCAAGTGACGCAGCCGAAGTCGCCCTGCACCACGACGTTGAGGTAGCGCACCGAGAACTGCATCAGGTTGGCGTTGTCGAAGATGCGCTCCCAGCTCTCGCGGATGGTAGGCCACCCCACGATGGGCGTCCATCCGGGATGGACGCAGAGGGCGCGGTCGGAGGTCTCCCAGACCTCGGCCATGCGTTCGATATCCAAGGTGTTGAAGGCGTCATAGAAACGCTGGTTGGCGGCGCGGATTTCCTCGACGATTTCGGGTTCGGCGTCGGTCATAGCATTCGTCTGAACTGTGATTTGTTTGATTAGATGATTCCCATGATTATAGGCGACTTCCGGTGTTGGGGAAATCAGGGAAATCCCTTAATCAAACAAATAACAGTTCAGACAGACCGCCCGGCGCGGGTGGCCCAGTATTCCCAGGCGCGGGCGATGGACGTCGGCCTGGCCAGGCTCTGGGCCATCAGCTCAATTTCGCTGGGGGAGAGATATTTGACCTCGCCGAGTGGCAGGGATTGGAGCAGCAGGCGGGCGTTGGCTTGCAGGTATACAGAGCGCATGACGGCCTGCTTCAGGGTGCTGCCCACGACGACGCAGCCGTGGCCGCGCATCAGGGCGGCGCGGTTGGCGCCAAGAGTGGAGGCCAGGTCGCGGCCTTGCTCCATGGTGGTGACCAGAAGGCTGGTGTTGGTGAAATTGTCGCGGATGTCCCACACGGGGATCGGTTCACCAACGACGGCAGCCATGTGGATCATGGGGCGCAGAGGCACGCCTGTGACGCCAAAGGGCAGCACTGCGGGCGAGTGGTTGTGGACCACGGCCATCACGTCGGGGCGGGCTTCGTAGACGCCGCCGTGGATGGGCCGCTCTGAGTACATGGGGCGGTCCTGTTGGTCCAGCGGCTTCCCTTCCAGCGTGTACTCCATCAGGTCGGGGGTGTCCACCAGCTCCGGCGCGCGGGACTGCGACAGGATGTAACGGCCGGGATGCTCCGGGTGGCGGATGCTGACGTGGCCGAAGGCGTCCACCACCTCCTCTCGGGCGAGGATGCGGTTGGCGGTGACCAGGTCGTGGAACTGCTGGTCGAGGCTGGTCATGGGTAGGTTCCCCTTTATTCCCTCTCCCTCTGGGAGAGGGTTAGGGTGAGGGCGTCTCTCTTGTCCAAGGATGACGATGCGTCAGGGGCGCACGGCTGTGCGCCCCTACTCTAGACGGCGTTAGCCGCCGCGGGTGCTCGTAACGGCCTAGTGCGTCGGCGAGAAGGAGGCCGGCACCATTATCTTGTTTTCCTGGCTTTGCAGGAACTCGCGGGTGGGCGGCGGCCAGTGGGGGGACTTTACGGCTTCCTCGCGGATGCGGTTGCGCTCTTCCAGGTCACTGTACGGCCAGATGTGCACCCACTTGTTCAGCCCGCCCAGCTCGGTGTACCAAGCGGCTGCCAGCGGGGAGTACTCTTCGCGGTGGGGGACGGCGGCCTCCCAGCGCTTGAGCACCTCGCCCATGGAGCCGGTCTTGTAGGTGTAGGAGCGCATCTCGTAGATGTTGCCCAGCGCCTGGTCGTCGCCCAGCGGGCGCATGAAGGGGGCCGGGATGAAGATTTCCGACTCCATGTTGACGTACATGTCCGGGTCGTTGGCGGGCGGCCAGTTGGGGTCCTGGACGGCCTCGGCGCGGATGCGGGTGCGCTCGTCCAGGCTCTCGTAGGGCCAGACGTGGATGACCTGGTTCAGGGGGCCAATCTCGGTGTGCCAGAAGGCGGCTAGGGGCGAGTACTTCAGCCGGTGGGGCAGCGCCCTGGCGAAGTTCTCCTCGAATGTTGGCACGCTGCCTGGCTTCAGGGTGTAGGTGCGGACTTCGTATATCATCTCCAATCTCCTTGGGGCGGCGTTCTCCTGCGCTGTCAGGTTTACATAGTGGCGCGGTTGCGGTACGGCGCTAGTGTAGCAAATGGGTGGACGGCGGGCAATTGACGGGGCGGCGCGCTCAGAGCCTTTTCAAAGTCCTTTTGGAACCGAGACCGTTAGTCCTGAGCTTGTCGAAGGACGGGCGCCCGGAATCCGTTGATGGTTCGACAAGCTCACCACCAACGGATTCTCAAAGACTTTGCAAAGGCTCTGCGGCGCGCTGGAAGCGGCTTTCCGTTCAGTGTTACCGCCCGCCCGCTATGCCCCGCAACCGCGCCGCCTGCGCCGTCAGGCCAGCGAACTCGGCCACGTCGGACGCACCGGGCATCAGCTGCTGCAACCGCCGCGCTTCCCCGGCCACGGTGTCGAGACTGCCCTCGCGGGCCCAGTAGCTGCCGCGCAGCACCTCGGCGAACTCGGCCACCGCCGCCGCGAGCTGGAAGCGGTTCGAGGCTTCCTCGAAGGAAAAGGCCAAGTCGCCGGTTAGGAACTGCCTGCTGATTTCCTTCACCTCGTCGAGGTTGGCGTCTTCGTAGCGCATATAGACAGTGCCCAGCGTCCCGTCTGCGCCCTCACGGAGCTTAAGCTCGTAAAGAGCAGTGACGCTGTGGCCCGCGCCTATCTCGCCAGCGTCCACGGTGTCGTCGCGGAAGTCCTCGTCGGCTACGTCGCGGTTCTCGTAGCCCAGCAGACGGTAACGGCTGACGGTCTCGGGGTTGAAGTCCACCTGCACCTTGGCGTCCCTGGCGATGTACTGGAGCGTGCCGGTCAGGTCGTCCACGAAGATGCGCCGGGCCTCGGATAGCGTGTCCACGTAGTAGTAGGCTCCGTCGCCGTCGTTGGCGAGCTGCTCCATCAGGATGTCGTTGTAGTTGCCCATGCCAAAGCCTACGGTGGTGAGGGTTACGCCCTCATCAACATACTGCCGCACCTGGTTCAGGATGGAGTCGGGGCCGGTGTTGCCCACGTTGCCTACGCCGTCGGACAGCACCATCACGCGGGTTATACGCCCCGGCACGATCCCTTCGACGGCCAGCTTGTAGGCTACCTTCAGCCCGTCTTCGACGTAGGTGGAGCCGCCGGGGCTGAGGGAGTCTATGGCCCGCAGGATTTCACCCTTGTTGCGGCCCGGTGTCGGCTCCAGCAGCACCGAACCCCGGTCGCCGTAGGTGACGATGGCGACCTCGTCGTTGGAGCGCAGCTCGTCCACCATCAGCCGCAGCGACTGCTTCACCAGCCCCAGCCGGTCTTCGCGGGCCATGGAGCCGGAGATGTCTATGGTGAAGACTAAGGTGGCGTCCTTGCGCTGTTCCTCGTGAATCTCACGGCCTTGCAGGCCCACGCGCATGAGCCAGTGGTTGGCGCTGCCGAAGGGTGAGGGCGCGCCCTCGACGTGGATAGCAAAGGCGTCGTCGGTGGGGACCTCATAGCCCTGGTCGAAGAAGTTGACGAACTCTTCCACCCGCACCGAGTCCGGGTCGGGCAGGTTGCCGTCGTTAAGGAAGCGCCGGGCCACGGTGTAGGACGCGGTGTCCACGTCAATGGCAAATGTGGACAAGTGGTCGTCCTCAGTGTCAATGAATGGGTTGACGCCGTAGTGCCGGAAGAAGGTCAGGTCGTAGGCGGCGTCGTTGACTGTGGCCGAGCCGCCGATGGTGTTGAAACCCTCGGTCTGCGCGCCCTGGGTAGCCACGACCACGGGCTGCTGCTGGGGCGGCGCCGCTGGGGCCGACGTGGGAGCTGGGGCCGCTGTGGGCTCGTAGCCGCCGCAGGCGGCGACCGCCAGCAGCAGGGCCATTGCCAAGGGTATGACTGCTTTCAGGAATGTAGAGTGCATCTCATCGCCTCCGTAATCTGGTGTGGCGATGAGAATTTTTGCTTTTCGCCATATACACACACGACGACACTTATGTAACAATCAGCCCGTATTGTGTATCGGAGTTGTTACACTTGCCAACTTTCGCCGAGCTTTTGACCTCCCACATCGAACGGGGCGGCATCTCCGACGCCGACCTGGCCCGGCGCATCGGCATCAGCCGCCTGACCCTGATTCGCTGGAAGGAAGGGGTTACCGCCCGCCCGCGCTACCGGGAAGACGTGCTTCGCTGCGCCGAAATCCTGCGCCTGACGCCGGAGGAGCGCGACGAGCTGCTGCTGTCGGCGGAGTTCCAGCCGGAAAGCACACCACCCACGGAACCGGTTCCTGAGCCACAGGGAGCGGCGCTGGCCGTAGCAGGCAACGCGCCGGGCGCCGCGTCTCCCGTCATTCCCGCGCAGGCGGGAATCCAAACCACCGGCGGCGCGACAGTCCTGGCCCCGGCTGGCAAGCAGGGGCGGCGCAGGACGCGGGGCGTCATGCTGGCGGCCCTGGCCGTCGCATTGGTGGCAGCCATCGCCGGGGTAGTGGCCGTCCTGCGCCTGACGGGCGGGCCGGATTACCCGGCGGCCGCGGCCGGGGAGTCTCTGATTGTCATTGCGCCCTTCGCCAACTACACGGCGGGGCAGCAGGGGTTCAACGTGCAGGGGCGGCTGAAGGGCAGCATTGACCGGGAAATTTCGTCCGCTGGGCTGAACGGCGTGCGGACGGTGGAGTGGCCCAAAGAGATTGCCGACGGTCCGGACGCATCAGAGGCGGGCCAGCGGGCCGGGGCGGCCATCGTCATCTGGGGCGAGTACGACAGCGGGCGGGTGGTCGCCTCGCTGACCGTGCCCCGCAGCCGCAGCGAACCCCATGGCCCGCAGGTGGTGGACATCGCGTCATCCCCCGCAGAGCTGCCCACGGCCATCAACATTGACCTGACCGCCGAGGTGCGCTCGGTGGCCCTGCTGACGCTGGGGCAGCTATACCTGGAGCAGCGGGAGTTCGACCAAGCCAAGACGGTGCTGATACAGGCGCTGGCCGAGCCGCCGTCGGACCCGGCGTCGCTGGCCGGTCTGCGCTACCGCCTGGGGCAAGCCTTCCTGGGTGGGGAGTACGCCGACCTGGACGAGGCCATCTGGCGGTTCTCGCAGGTGTTGAGCGTCCAGCCCCGCTCGGCGGACACATACAGCAGCCGGGGGCTGGCCTACCTGGAGCGCGGACGGCCCGGCGACCCCGGCCTCGCCATCGCCGACCTGACCCGGGCGGCGGACCTAGCGACACCGACAGCCTCCCACTACTACAACCGAGCCGTGGCCTACCTGGACCGGGGGCAGCCGGGCGACCTTGCCCGCGCCCTCAACGACTTGGAGCGGGCCATAGCCGCCGACTCCGAGTCCGCCGAAGCCTACGTCAACCGGGCAGCGGTTTACCTGGAACGCAACGATACCGGCGATCTGAAACTGGCTTTCGACGATCTGGATCGGGCCGTTGAACTGCAACCCGGCTTGGCAACGGCGTGGGTCAACCGGGGCAACGCCTACCTGCAACGGGGGCAGGCGGGCGACACGGAGCTCGCCATTGCCGACTTCACCAAGGCCATCGAGCTGTCTCCCGATTCCGCAGCGGGTTACTACAACCGGGGGCTGGTCTACTCGGAGCTGGAGGACTGGCAACACTCCACCGCCGACCTGCGCGCGGCGCAGAAACGGGAACCGCGCAATCCGGCCTTCAACAACACCCTCTGCTGGCAGTTGGGGGTGCAGCGTCAGCCGGAGCTGGCCCTGCCCTACTGCAACCTGGCCCTGGAGTACGACCCGGATGGCCCGTACCACGACAGCCGGGGGCTGGTCAACGCGGTGATGGGCCGCGAGGAAGAGGCCATCGAGGACTTCCGCGCCTTCCTGGACTGGGTGGACACGTCGGTCAAGGAGACCTGCCGCTCCTACTACCGTCCCAGCCGCGAGTCGTGGATCGCCACGCTGCAATCCGGCGGCAACCCCTTCGACGCAGAGACGCTGCGAGATTTGCGGGTGCGGCCCTCCACGTCGCGGGAAAGCCCCTGCTGAGCCGGAGCAGACGCAGGTCCCCAGCGCCCCGTCGTTGTTGACAGCGAGCCGTATGATGGCAGTAGCCAGCCGAACGGAGACATCGGGAATATGGCAGATTCAACTGAAGAACATCCTGAAAGCCCGAAGGCCCAGCAAGACAACAAGGAATCCCTGGCGGGTTACGTGGTCTCGCTACCGGAGCGTCTCGTCCGCACGACGGCGGCCAGCGGCGGCGGGCTGCTACTGGAAGCCGCGGACCATATCCTGCCCCCGCCGGTGCGCGACGCCAAGATTTACCAGTGCCTCATCGCCCGTCCCCTGCGAATCACCGTCGAGGCCGTGGGCGGAGTCAGCGGACGCTTCCCCATGCAGGATATGTCAGGCCAGGAACTGATCCAGCGCAAGGTGGCGGGAAACTTCGTGGAGGCTTTCAGCGTCTTCACGGTGGGGTTTTCGCCGCTGTGGTTCCTCGCCGTGGCATCGGACGCCACTGGCGGCACCCGCGTTTACCTCGACGCCTTTGTCAAGGAACTCAAGAAAGCCGACGTTCTGCCGGACAACACAGACGTTTCGTCCGTAGACGACTTGCTCGCCGTGCTGGACAGGACGGTCGGCCAGACTGCCGATACCATAGACATACCGCCCACGGCAATAGCCGATATGCGCGACTCGGTGGAACTGCTGCGGGAGAACGCCGAGCTGATTCCTAGCCCACAACGTCTGGCCGAACTCTTCTCGCAACTGAACGAAGCCGCCAGGGAACAGAGGCGGTCGCTGCTGGCGGTTTCCACGCTGGTTGCCGCCGGCTCGATTCAGGCTGGGATACAACTGGGCAGCGTCCACATAGTCTCCTTCTACGCGGAAGCCCTCAACGCCATCCGTGCCGAAGGGGTTTCCCAATATCTCGGACGCATCAGCCAGCCCTACGTTGACGCCGCCACCGGCCACCTCAGCCGCGGCAGGCGCACCCACACGCAGCGGATAGTCCGGCGAGTACTGGACGATATTCCCACATCCGGGCCAGACGCGAACAACTGGACAGAATTGAGATAGAAGCGCAGGAGGCCGCGCAGATGGTGGAGCAGGCGGAAAAGCTCTGGACCTACGAGGCGGTGGAGCCAGGGCAGTACGGCACCGAGACGGTGGTGACTATAAACGCCAACAACATCGCGGACTATGCGCAGGTGGCGCTGAACGGCGACCCGCGCTACCGGGGGTCGGGCGCGACGCTGGCGATGCCGACGATGGCGCTGGCCTACGCTCCGTTGCTGCGCGAGGAAATCGCTGAGGCCAACGGGTTCATCGCGCAGGAGCAGTCCAAGACTGCCCGGCGGCAGACGCCCTTCGCCAAGTGCGAGATACGCTGGCACAAGCCCGTCTGCGACGGCGACACCATCACCGGAACACGCGGCGTGCTGGAGAAGTACGAGCGGCGGGGCAGCCGGTTCGTCACCTTCCGCGTCGGCGGCGTCAACCAGCGCGGCGAGACGGCGGTGGAGTACGACTACACCTGCATCTTCGATTACGCCGGGGGCCAGCGGGAGGTTCCGGCGGGTTCGGGTTCTTCAACGGGAGCGTCTCACCCCCACCCTAACTCTCCCCCTGAGGGAGAGGGAATTATGGCGGAGGCGGGGATTAGGCGTCCCCGGCTGCTGGACTACGACTCGGCGGTGGAGGGTACGGCGCTGGCTGAGCTGAGCATCACCGAGAGCCAGGAAATCATCAACAACCGCAGCGCCTTCCGGCTGGCCGGGCGGCCCAACGAGAGCAACATCCACACCGACGAGGAGTTCGCCCGGCAAAACATCTTCGGCGGCACGGTCAACTCCGGCCCGGCCACCATGTCCTACGTGGACCAGATGCTGCAACTGTCCTTCCCCCCCGAAGCCTTCTACCACGGCGGCAGTCTGCTGATGCGAGCCATAACTCCCTTCCGCAGCGGCGACACGGTGACGTTTGCGGGGGAAGTTACGGGAAGAGGGAAAGAAGAGGGCCGCGCCATCATCGAATGCCGAGTCCGCGGCACCAACCAGCATGGCGAGCTGGTGTGCCTGGCCGACGCATCGTTGGCGGTGGACTAGGCAGGCACCTCGCTCGGGTGAGGTATATCCATCATTTCGGCCCATGCCGACGGTTCCGGCAGCGGTTCCCCGTTCTGTTCCTTTGCCGCCAGATAGTCGGCAACGGCTCGCCTGAAACCCCGCTGAACTTCCTCCATCGAATCGCTGGTAACCTCGTCGCACTCAGGCAGGAAGTCCGGGACATAGGCAGCGTAGTTCTTGAGGCCTTTCTCGTAGACGACGACGTATTCCCGGCCCGCCGCTTCCAGCGTCTCGATCCTGGCGGTGGGTTCGGGGATAGGGTGACCATCCAGCAGCATACCCTCCAGGTGGAACTCGAGCGCCTCCCGAATCATCAGCCTCATCTCGTCGGGAGTATCCCCAACGGATATGCAACCGAGTACGTCGGGGGAGAAGGCACTGTAGTTGTTGGAGGCTTTCTCGATGATTACAGTGTATTTCATGGCCATATATACTTTCGGATGGCTTCCCTGACCTTTGGCGGCATTGTATCAAAACCCCGGTTACAGAAGTATTACACGGCGTCAGCCGACTGGCTGGACGTAAGAAGGGTTTGCAAATCCAAACCGCCCATCCTTCGACAAGCTCAGGATGAGCGGTTTGGACGGCAGCCGTTCCCTACCCCCGGACGAAGCCGTAGACCCGCTCCGGCTCGACGAGGACGATTACGGCGTCCTGCTCCACCATGGCCTGGTCGTATTCCTCCCAGTCGGGGTGGTCGCCGTGGGCGCTGCACGCGCGGTAGACCTCGCGCAGCTCGACGCGCATGGTCTCGGCGTCGGTGTCGTGGTAGCTCATGGTCGCCGCCGTGCCCTCGACGGACACGCAGCTCCTCCAGCCCTCGCTGACGGCGGTGACGGTGCAGCGGGGGTCGCGTTGCAGGTTGCGCACCTTGACCGAGTTGCCGCGCACAATGACGTAGGCCGCCTTGCCTTGGTACGCCCCGACCACCACGATGCTGATGTGGCCCGCGCCGTTGCGCCGGTAGGTGGTGATGATGCCCCGCTTGTTGTTGGCGTTGACGAAATTCTCGTAGTCCTGGAACTCCATATCCCGACTCCTCCGGGCCGTGGCCCGTGTTTTTTGGCGTTACTGGTATAACATAGCCGGGGACATTCCTGCATCCTAGCTGTCTGAACTGTGATTTATTAAATTAAAGGATTTCCTTGATTTGTCTGCCCTTGCAAGACGCTGGCAATCACGGCCATCATAATAATCCCACGAATCACAGTTCAGATAAGGGCCGACGGAGGCCAGCAATGGAATACCGGGAGTTGGGCGCAACAGGCGTGATGATACCCGAGGTCGGGCTGGGAACCTGGAAGTACCGGGGCGGGCCGGAACCGCTGCGGCGGGGCATCGAGCTGGGCGCGAACCTGATTGACACCGCCGAGATGTACCGCACCGAGGATGCCGTGGGGCAGGCCATCCGGGGTATCCGCAACCGGGTGTTCGTCGCCACCAAGGTGCTGGGCAGCAACCTGCGCTACGACGACGTGCTGCGCGCCGCCGAGAAGAGCCTGCGCCTGCTGAATGACGACGTGATAGACCTGTACCAGATTCACTGGCCCAGCCGAAGCGTTCCCATCGCCGAGACCATGCGGGCGATGGAGACGCTGGTTGACCGGGGCATGGTGCGCTACATCGGCGTCAGCAACTTCTCGGTGGCCGATATGCGGGAGGCGCAGGCCGCGATGTCCAAGTACCCCATAGTCTGCAACCAGGTGCTGTACAACCTGAAGCGGCGGCGCATCGAGCGCGACCTGATTCCCTACTGCGAAGAGAACCGTATCACTGTGATGGCCTACACTCCGCTGGCCGACGGCTCGCTGGCCGTGCGTCCCAGGCTGCGGGCCGGGCGGGAGTGGGAAACGCTGGAAGCCGTAGCCCGCGAGGCAGGCAAGACCCCGGCGCAGGTGGCCCTCAACTGGTGTCTCACCCGCTCACCAGTGGTAGTCATCCCCAAGACCAACAGCGTGGCGCGGACGGAGGAGAACTGCGGCGCGTCGGGCTGGCGGCTGACGGAGGGGCAGGCGGCGAGGTTGGCTGGGGTATTTCCCCTCTGATATGGTCAGGAATCACACTCGGGAAGTGTTTGGCGAACTCGTACGGGCAAGTCTTCAATTGGTTTCATATCGGCTACCTTTTTCGTCAGCTTATAGGTTACGGCTTGCCCTTCAGCCATGCGCACCAGTCTGCCAGCCCCATTTTCTGCCACAACCCCTTTTCTCCACATTTCGAAGACTACCTGATACGGACAAATCCCAAGACACAAAAGGTAATGGTACTGACGATCCAATCGAACGTGATTGAATTGGAATGTATTGTTCGCCCCTAATGACGCTGTCTTGACTTCGAACTCAACGCCACCGACACGGAAGTCGGTCCTGGATGTTCGGCCTCCGTTACCCACCTCTATATCGTGGTTTCTCAGATAGCGGCGCAGAAATTCCTCTCCGATTTCACCCCGGTTGGTGTTACCGAGCATTCGATAGCCGACCAACGGAGAATCCCGCCAAATATCCTCCGGCGCCTGCTCTCGGATGACTTCTACCAGCAAGTCAACAGCGTTCATCCCCGAATCTCCCATGTCGCACATCCAGTGCTTCGCTTCCAGAAAACAAGAAAGTAGGAATGATTTTTTCTCGCGTGCACTTGCCTAACCGTGCGGCTCACTCCTGGCCTGTTTTGGCGCATTACGACAAATAAGTCTTCGGCAACGAAACCTTGACGCTGATATTCCTGCATGATCTCCACATGGGTGAATCGCTGGCGGTTTGAGCATACTTCGTCTTGACACTTCACAATGAAGACGCCTCGTTCTCTAAGAACTCTGAACGCCTCTCTACCCGCCTCCGCATACAATTCAAGAACAGCTTCGTGATACTTCTTTTTTGTCCTGTTCCCTGTACCGTTATTCCGGTAATGGTCTTCGAAAGCTGCGTGTGCCGTATGGGCCGTTCCCCCTGGCGAGTGCATGTAAGGCGGGTCAAGCACAACACAGTCTATGGAGCCGTCATCATAAGGCAGATTGCGGCAATCTATTCCGTCGCTAATGTCAGTGGCGAGCAGTTGATATAGGGCCGTAGGTATGTTCCTCCAGAAGATACCCAGACCATAAGTGACATCCGCGATTGTGCTACCGGGTGCCACATAGAGACTCAAAATCTGCGGGAAAATCTCGTCGTTCCCGCCCACGGATGCGCTGAACACCAGGTCATTGGTTGGTTGACCATTTTGTACTCGCCTTCGTCCCATGTCTGACCGTCCCGGCAAAGGAATTAGCGGCGTATACCTTTCATTCGAGACTTCTCTCTTGCGATTGGATCGCTCGCGCTGAGAATCATTGTGGTACGCATTATCATAGTTCCAGCAATTCGCTGTCTATATGCTGCTGTCACCAGACCGGCGTCGCTCCGGCAGCAGCGCGAACGGTATCGCGGCCAGCGATATAATCGCCGCGGCGCGGAAGAAGTTGCGGAACACCGTCAGCCCGGCGGTGTTCAGGTCGGCGGAGTATTGCTCCAGTCGCGCCGCGTGGGCCTCGGAGGTCTCGCCGGGCTGGAGGATGGGAAACTCGAGGCCGGAGGTTAGCACCTGGAAGTGCTCCACGCCCCAGGCGGCCATGGCCGCCAAGCCCAGGGTCATGCCCATCATGCGCGACACGGTGACCAGCGACGCCCCGGTGGCGCGGTAGTCCTCGCCCACCGCCGACAGCGCCCGGTGCAGTATGGGCGCGATGACCAGCCCGAAGCCCACGCCTGCCAGCAGCAGTTGCAGCGTCAGCTCCGGGTCGTCCACGCCCAGCTCCCAGCGGGAGCAGAGGAACAGGCCCGCCGCCACCATCAGCAGCCCGGCCACAGTCAGCGTCCGCGCTCCAAGCCTCGGCAACAGCCAGCCCCCGGCCACCGATGCCAGCGGTATCACGCCGGTCATGCGCAGCAGCCACATTGCGCCGGTGAAAGGCTCCTTCTGCATCACCGTGTCGGCAGTCAGCGGCACGGTCACCATCGCCAGGATGAGCGACACCCCTACCAACGCCTGCGTGAGGTTGGACACGATGAAGTTCCAGGAGCGCAGGAAAACATGGGCCAGCAGCGGTTGCCAGACGCGCCGTTCCACCACCACCAGGATCCCGAACAGCCCCAACCCCGACGCTGCCAGCACGAAGGGGATGGGCGAATCCAGCGTGAAAAGGTCTTTGCGCGACAAAGCCAGCGCCAGCAGCAGCAATGCCGCAATCAGCAGCGCTCCACCGAGATAGTCCACTTTCGCGTCGCGGTTGCGCCGGTTCGGCAGCCACATGATGGCGGCGAACACGACTGCGGCCTGCGGCACGTTGAGCCAGAATATCCAGCGCCAGCTAGACAGCTCGACGATGGCCCCACCGTAGGCCGGCCCCAGCATGGAACCCGCCTCGGCCGCCCCGCCCACGACGCCCAGGGCCAGCGCCCGCCGCTCCGGGGGAACCAGCGATACGGCCAGCGCCATCCCGATGGGAACCGTCCCGCCGCCACCGATGGCTTGGATGACCCGCGCCCCAATCATCCACTCGAAGTTGGGCGCGACGGCGACGAGGCTGGTGCCGACGCAGAATACTATCAGCGATGCTTGATAGACGCGGGGATAGCCGTACACGTCGCCCAGCCGCCCGATGAGGGGCATGGCTACGGTATAGCCCAGCAGGTAGGCGGTGATGATCCAGGAAACCCGGTCCAGCTCGGTGATGGGGATTTTCAGGTCCAGCATCACGCTGGGCAGCGCGGTGACCACCACCGTCTGGTCCAGCGCCGCGATGAAGGCCCCCAGTCCGGTGATGGTAAGAATGACCCACGTTGAGCGCATTCCGCCAGAGCCGGGTTTTGAATCTGCGGCCATAAAGCTAAATTCCCTCTCCCTTGAGGGAGAGGGTTAGGGTGAAATCGCAAGTCTGCAAACCTATCCCAGAGTACCAGAAACGGCTCTATGCTCCACTGGGCACGGGTAACCTACTGCTTTGCAAGCCAGTGTTTCATCTTTCGAGAAGGGTTGGGTGAGGGGTTTCTATGTTAGCAACCGCCGGTTATGCGGAGAATTTCACCCTCACCCTCTCCCTCAAGGGAGAGGGGATTTAGTCGAGAGAGTGGGGACTTGGTTCAGAACCCCGGCGGCGGCTCGATGGTCACTGGCTGGTTGATGTTGTCGAAGGTCAGCACGCGCATCGCGTCGGGAACGTCCTCGTTGGTGACCTGGCCGGTGATGGTGGCCTTCAGAAGGGTGCCGTTCCGCTGTTCCATCCACATTTCCAGCATCACGGGATAACCCTCGTCGGCGCCGGGCACCAGCTCCCGCAGGTCTTCCGACAGGATGCTGCCGCGTATGTGGTATACGTCAATGTCGTCCAACGCGGTTTTTGCCAGCAGCTCCGGCGACTGCACCGCCTCCACGATCCCGGCCAGGGTGCTGCCGAGGGTAAGCAGGTTTATGGGTATGGATTCGGCAGGAACCACGGCCCACTGGCCGGTGATGGGGTTGGTCATATACGAGATGCCGTCGATGCTGGCCATGCCCAGCTCGACATAGAGGTTGCCCGCCTGGGCTTCAACGGTGACATCGAACTTGCCGGGGACGATTACGCTGCCGTAAGCCCGGTTCATCTCGATGCCGGGAGTCAGCACGGTGGAGCCGACGGTCTGGTCCAGGACGAAGGACACCGATTCCAAGGCCAGCAGCCGCTCAACCGTGCGCCGCAACTCCGCCTTGGGGTCCACCGGCGTCGGGGACGGCATCGGCGTGGCCGCGGGTTGTTGGGAGCAGGCGGCCAGCAATAGCACCAAGGCGCATAGGCTAACCGCTAGTCCTGAGCTTGTCGAAGGACGGGCCGCCGGGCAGCGCAGGCCTTTGGGCAAAGCCCGTTCATCCTTCGACAAGCTCAGGAGAAACGGGCTTTGCAGGACGCCCTTCATGCGCTTGTTCAATTCCAAGACCACACCGCTGTCTTGCCCGATGCAATCCGCTGGGTCTCGCCGGTGCCTGTGTCCACCACGTATATCTGGCCCCCGGAGGGGCCGCTGCCGTTGCGCCTCCCCGACTCCGGGCCTTCATTGCCCGCCACCACCAGCGCGGAGCCGTCGGGCGACCAGAGGGAGTGGGAGTAGGCGTACTGGTCAAAGAAGCTCAGATAGGTGAAGAACTCCCCGGTGGGGCTGAAGCGAAACAGGCGGCGCGGCTCTCCCCCACTGACGGGAGACAATGATAATTCCATCTCTCGGGTCGAGGGGTCGACCCCGACCCAGGCTATCCATTCGCCATCAGGAGACCAGAAGAAGGCCAAGTGACTCTCATCCACCAAGAGGGAAGAAGAGGAACCATCCGTCTGGAGCAGGGACAGGCGGTTGAACAGCGGTGAACCCCGGCTGACCTGTTCAGAAACCGCCAGTGTCGAGCCGTCGGGCGACCAGGCGAAGGCGGCCATAGCTGGAGTTTCCGCCAGCAGGCGGGGCGGCTGTATTTCGTTGAACGGGGGCGGCCCGATGTCACGGACGAGCACGCCGTGAACTTCACCCCCGGTGGCGGCGTAGGCTAACTGCGTCCCGTCGGGAGACAGGGCCGGAGCGCGGAAGCCCACGGCATCCACCTGCATATCGGCCCGCGCCCCGTCCGGCGACGGTTCACTCACCATCAGCCGGTCCCCGCTATGCACCGCTATCACCCCGGAATCACCGCCCCAGTGGTAATACAGCGGCGCGCCGATAGCCAGCGCTTGAGCGTCTTCGTCCCCCCGGTAGTCCCGCACGAACAGCGCCAGACCCTCGCGGGTCGGAGCCAGCACTGTCAGGTAACGGCCATCGGGGGACCAGTAGATATAGTGAGCAGCCCCGTCGGCCACCGGCGCGGGCACTTCATTCTCAAAGGCCGACAGCATACCGCCGGTGTCCAGGTTGAAGAGCTGCACCGACAGGTTGGGGTTGCGTCCGGCAATGGACACGCGGGATGCGGCCAGCTTCGTGCCGTCGGGACTCCAGGTGGGCCAGCTATAGGAATCACCGCGCTCCAGGGCCTGGGCCAGAAGCCCAGCGCGCGCATCGCCGGTGAGACGCTGGTCCCCGGTACCGTCGGGGTTGATCAGGTGGAGGTCGCCACTGTTGTCTATGTATGCAATCCGGTTCACCATAGGGCTTCCATTTCCATCAGCTTCGCCCTCCCCTTGGGAAGGCGGCAATTGCTCCGTAGCCGCTTGCTCCTGCCCACACCCCACCAGAGCCACCAGGCCCATAATAGCAATGATCGTGAACAGCAACCGGAAGTTTGGCATAACGCCTGCTTACATCCTGAAAGCAACGACCACATGATAACAAACAAGACTGGCAAAAGCCGTGGACAACTTAAGATTGGACGTTGGCAACCAGGCTAGGGTGAATTCATAAAGTCCCCGCAACAGTTGCTTTATCGCCAAGGCTGAATCCCTGCCTGCATGAGGCTTCCGGCATTACCCATGTTGACTCCGTATGGGCGCAGTTGTTTTCCACTGAACCCCCACACCTCTCCATGCTAAAATACCGCCACTGTCAGTAGACTAAGCTTCAATGCGGAGCCAAGGATAAAGGTTCTCCACGACTTATCCACGTTGTAAACCCGCTTATTACTGCTGTTATCTTACAATACCATCTATTTATCTCAGATTAGTTCTCTGTAATTATAGGAAAGCGTGTGGACGAATCATGATTGACACGGTAAGGCTGAACATCAGAGCGGGGAATGGCGGAAATGGGTGCGCCAGTTTCCTGCGGGAAAAATACCGCCCCAAGGGTGGTCCGAACGGGGGAGACGGCGGAGACGGAGGCAATGCCTACCTGGTGGGTGATTCATCCTACAATACCCTTTTGCATATCAAGTTCAACAGCACCGTCTACTGCGAATCCGGCGGACACGGCAAGGGCAAGAACAAACGGGGCGCCAACGGCAAGGACACATATATCCCGGTACCCATAGGCACGGTGGTATGGAGAATGAACCGCGATGGTTCCCGCGATCTCCTTACTGACATACAAAATACCACTCCCGTTCTGGTGGGTCGCGGCGGTCGCGGCGGTTGGGGGAACGCCCGTTTCTCCACCTCTACCAATCAGCAGCCGGTGCTGGCGGAGAGAGGCGAGAAGGGCGACGGCGCGGTGCTGTTTCTGGAGCTGAAGCTGCTGGCGGATGTGGGGCTGCTGGCCCGTCCCAATGCCGGCAAATCGACCCTGATCTCTCGCTGCTCTGCTGCCAAGGCCAAGGTGGCCGACTACCCCTTCACCACCGTGGAGCCTGTGCTGGGCGTGGTGCGCTCCGGCCAGGGAAATGGGGACCGGGACTTCGTGATGATGGAGATTCCCGGGCTGTTGGAAGGGGCGCACAAGGGCGTGGGTCTGGGGCACCAGTTCCTGCGTCATGCCGAGCGCGCCCGGCTTTACGTTCACCTCATAGATGGATTGTCCGAAGACCCGGCAGCCGATTACCGTATGGTCCACGACGAGCTGCTGCACTTCAACCCCGAGCTGGCCGGTAAACGGCAAATGGTGGTCGTTAACAAGCTGGACGTCACCGAAGTGCGGGAGCGCCGCGAGGAAATCGCCGACAGGCTTTCGGCCACGGCGCAGGAGTTCGAGGACGGCTCTGCTGGCGATGTGGGCGATGTGATGTTCATATCGGCGGCCACTGGCGAGGGCATCGGCGCCATGCTGTCCCGAATCACGTCCATCCTGGATCAGATGCCCAAGGACGAGCCGGTTGACGAGGGTCTCGAACCGGTTGCAATTGGCGCTAGGCGTCCGCGGCTGGCTCCTGAGTCCGTGCGAGTCGTGGACGGAGTGTACATCATCGAGTCGGAGCGTCTGGAGCGGCTTAGCGCGCTGGCCGACACCCGTGACCAGCGAGTGCTGCTGCAACTGTGGCGTGAGATGCGCCGTACCGGGATGGCGGACAAGCTCATCGATGAAGGTATCGAAGTCGGCGACACTATCCGCATAGGTGAAGTGGAAGTCGAATGGTTCTGACGAGTTGTTCCCTCTCCCATTGGGAGAGGGTTAGGGTGAGGGCGTAATACCAATGGCGCAAACCCGCGTTGGGATCCTCGGCGGCACCTTCGACCCGGTACACCGGGGCCACCTCCAGATTGCCCGCCGGGCGATGGATGAAGCGCGTTTGGACCGGACAATCTTTATCCCCGCCGCGCAACCCAGGCTGAAGTCCGGGGAGCCGTCCGCGTCGCCGGAACACCGCCTGGAAATGCTGCGGCTGGCGGTGGATGGTACGGAAGGCTTCGAGGTGTCAGGCATAGAACTGCACCGCACCGGCCCGACCCTGACGGTGGAAACGCTGCGGGAACTGCGGGAGGTACTGGCTGACGGCGCCGAGCTTTGCTTCATCCTGGGTCTGGATGTGCTGGGCCGGTTCGACCAGTGGGTCGAACCGGAGCGGGTGGTGGAGCTGGCCCGCCTGCTGGCGGTGAGCCGACCGGGGTACACTGGCTTCGACTGGCCCGGCTTCTATGCCCGCAACCCCTACGCCAAGGGGCGGGTGGACTGCCTCGATTCCACGGCCATAGATGTCAGCGCCAGCGAGATCCGGCGCCGCATCGCTGCCGGAGCGGCGGTGAGCGGTCTGCTGCCGGCGGCGGTGGAGGAGTACATCCGGCAGAACGGGCTTTACAAGGCTTGACCAGGAGGTAAGGATGGCAAACGAGTCCTTCGGCGAAAAGTCTAAGCAATCTGATGCGGACCCCGTCCGCTTGCTGGAAGAGTCCGGGGCCTTGCTGTTCGGCGAGTTCACCCTGTCTTCGGGAAAAAAGTCGGACTACTACTTCGATTCGAAGAAGTTGACCATGGAACCCGCAGGAGCGAATTTTGTCGCCCGCCAGCTTGTCGGCCAGCTAGACAGGGAGGGAATTCAGTATGTGGGAGGCGTGGCCTACGGGGCGATCCCCATAGTGTCCCACATCGTGATGCTGACCGGCTTACGGGGGGCCACCCCGATACGCGCGTTCTACCACCGGAAGGACTCCAAAGAACATGGGACTGGGGCAGCCGCCGAAGGACAGTTCCCGCCCCAGGGCGAGCCGGTTGCCATCGTTGAGGACGTGGTTACAACGGGAGGCTCGCTCCTGCAATCCATAGGCCATGCTGAGGATAGCGGTTACAACGTGACCCACGCGCTGACGCTGATAGACCGCGACGAGGGAGGGCGGGAGGCCATTGAGGCCGCGGGCTACAAGTTCTGGTCGCTGTTCCGGGTGGAGCGGATGGACGGCAAGCTGAACTTCGTCTTCAACGGCCATTAGGGCTGGGGCCTATTGCCTGGCGTTCAGGCGCAATAACGTGCCGGGCCATGAGAGTATCTTCCTATCCGACGTTATAAGCTGGTGTCCTTCCAGCGCAGTGGCTACGATGATGCGGTCCGCAGGATCGCCGTGCATGTCCGGTATAAGGCCAGCGCGGGCGGCGATTTCGCCGTTTACGGGAATCTCAATGTACCCTTGGCCCAGAAGTACACGACGCCATCTAAGAACATCATCGGGAAATCTTATTCTCCCTTTGTCCCTCAACATAGCCGTTTCCCAGAACGTGATTGCTGAAATTGCTAACTGGTTCGAGAGCCAAGCCTCTTCGATAGTTTCTCTCGCCCGTAGGCCTAGTTGGGGGTCTCCCGAGTCCAGCCAGAGGGCAGCTTGCGTGTCGAGCAGTATCAAGGCAAGTCTTCCCAACGTTTTGCTGTCTCGGCGTCCCAGTCCACGTCAAGAAAGGCGTCGTCCAAGTCGCCGATGATTTCATACCTGCCCTTGTTAAGGCCAAAGGGCGACTTGGGCCTATCATGATAGGGTATCTCCTCTGCCGCGGTCTTGTAGGGCGTCAGCTTCGCTATGGGCTTGCCGTTCTTGGTGATGACTATTTCCTCGCCGCTCTCCGCCACTTCGTCCATCAGCTTCAGGCACTTGGCCTTGAACTCCGACGCCTTGATGATGCGGGCGTTGGCTGTGGTTTCGTTTTCGGTAGACATCGTGCGCTCCTAGCTGAAGTCCTGGCCGGGCCCGAACAGCTTGGGGGTATCCTCGACGGTGGCCGTGCCCGACGCCGGGGCCTGCAACTCCAGGGTCCGGCCCGGTTCGGCGGCGGCGGTCCGGACGTAGCCGAGACCGCGCAGCTCGCCGCTCGGCGTCCGGTAGAGCGACGTCACCTCGCCCGCCGTTCTGCCCTCGTGGGCCAGTGCCGCCCCGACGGTTGCGTCGCTATCGTCGGAGAAGCGCAGGACTGCCATATACTTCTGGACGCGGTGGTAGCTGTCCAACCGCGCGATGACCTCCTGCCCGATGTAGCAGCCCTTGGTAAAGTCAATGGCCCCGACCAGCCCGGCCTCCAGCGGGTTGTACGGCTCGCCCATCTCGCTACCGTAGGCCGGGCCGCCGCTTTGCACCCGCAGCATCTCCCACTCGTCGGCGTCGGACATAACTGCCCCGGCCTCGGCCAGCGCCGTGACAACGGACGACGCGGCTTCGCCGGGCAAGACCAGCAGACGGCAGGGGAGGCCGCCCCCCAGCGGACGGCTGATGGCGATGGCGTCCCAGCCGCCGACGTTGACCGTGGGGGCCGGGTATTGCCGGCCCGGCAGGTAGTCGGGTTCCGCGTCGTCCAGGCCCAGAGCGGCGGCGGCTCCGTTCCCGGCGAGGGCGATGACTGCCGTGCTGCCAGACACGTCGGTTACTTCCAGGTCTTCCATGATGGTGTACTTGTCCAGCCACTCGATGACCGGCTGCTGCTGTCCTGGGCTGGTGAGCAGGTAGACGCATTCCCCGGCGTGGACGACACACAGCAGGTCTACGATGCGGCCCCGGTCGGTGGTCAGCACGGTGGGAGCCCAATGGCCGGGTTCCAGGTGGTCCACCTTGTTGGTGGACAGACGGTTGAGCAGGTCTAGGGCATCCTCGCCGGCGGCCTTTAGGCAGCCATAGGCAGTGTGGTGGACGGTTGATGCTGCGGCGGAAGCCGCTGCGATGTGGTTGGCCGATTGCTGCAATGTCATGGAGACCTCCGGGCCCTCACCCCGTCATTCCCGCGAAAGCGGGAATCCATACGCCTTCTGAAGCAGAGAGAGGGCGTCCCTTCCTTGAATTGTTGTAACTTGAGCTAACGAATAAACGCCGCCTTCGTTATGAGAAGACGGCGCTCGCGCCTTTGGTATCGGGCCGGGCCGTGGGTTCCGGCGGCTGGGCGGTTGGACGCTGCCCTGCTACACACTAAACGAGGTGCCGCAGCCGCAAGCCTTCTTGGCGTTGGGGTTATCGAAGGTAAAGCCCTTGCCGTTCAGCCCGTCGGAAAAGTCAAGCTGCGTGCCGACGAGATAGATGTAGCTCTTCTTGTCGACGATGACCTTGACGCCGTACTGCTCGACCACCTTGTCGGTGTCGGTGTGTTCACCGGAAATCTTGAGGTCATAGGTGAGGCCGGAGCATCCGCCGCCCTTGACGGCGACGCGCACGCCCACGTCATCCGTTTCGCCTTCCCTCTCAGCGAAGTATTTGATTTTCTCGGCGGCCTTCTCGGTAATTTCTACCGTCAATTCAACGCCGTCTCTGGTAATCGGCATAACATCCTCCGAGGCTGTCAATCAACCGCAACACAGCATCGCCGCCCCATACCGGGCAGGCAAAGCCATTGTATGCCGGGAGCGGCGCGGGCGTCAAGGTTGACGGACGAGGCGAAGAAATGTATCATGTAACTAATGAGTTCCCCCAGCCCCAATGTGCCGTAATATAAGACGGGTCTGGGGTAATAAGCGCAAGGGCCGCATAGCGGCCCTTTTTCTATTCTCCCAGCCAGCAGTCTTGCAAAAACTCGCGGTCTACCTGGATTACCCGGTCTGCAACTTCCCGCAACGGCCGGGAGCCGGTGGGATGGAAGAGGGCCACCTCTACGTGATGGCCCATGTCTTTCACGGACTGCAAGGCGTCGCAGAAATCCGCGTCGCCGCTCACCAGTATGGCGAGGTCGTAGAGATTCCGGAACCCGTGTACCAGCATATCAACCGCCAGCTTGACGTCGATGCCCTTCTCATAGGCTGGGTTGGCGGGCCAGTCGCGGTATACCAGGTTGCCCAGCCGCAACTCCGTGTAATCCGTAAACCGGAGTTGGTCAAGGAACTCCTGCTGGGCGCGGGCCCTTTCCGGCTCCCTTGCCGGACTCAGGAGCGAATTGTAGTAATAAGTTCGCTGGAGCAGCCTGGCCCCAACAAGTTTCCGGGAGAATGCCGCAAAATCAAGGTCGGTACGCCTTGCCCGCGACCGGAGCGAGCCGTACAGGTTGCTTCCATCAATATAGATATTGGCTCTCGTGTTTGGAAGCGTCATCAGAATTCTTTTTCAATCCCGTGGATCGCAAAAATGGCCTGAGCGAACGCTACCCCAGCCACCCCGCGTCGGCGTGCTGCTCCAGCAGGGCGGCGTAGTGGCGGACCTTGGCCAGGCTGTGGGGTGTGGCGGCGTCTATCAGGCGGTCGAGGGCGTCGGCGGCTTCGATGGTGGGCATGAACACTTGCAGCAGGGGGATGTCGCGCTCGCGGGCCTCGGCCTTGACGTACTCGGTGGGTTCGCCGGGGCCGGTGAGCACTAGGCAGCGGGTCTGGGGCAGCATACTGGCGAGCTGGATGTCGGGGCGCTGGGCGCGGGTGATGACGGCCTGGTTGTTGTAGCGCCCGTAATAAGTGGGGCCGTTGTCCATGATGTTGCCGCCTATCAAGAATCGCTCCACCAGGGCATCGGCGTTTACCGGCTCCATCGTCCAGGCGGCGTCCAAGTGCTCGGCAATCTGCGCCACCGTGGGAGCGAGCATGACGCGACTCTCGGGGATGACCAGCGCATCCACTTCCGCCCAGGACTCCGCCTCACCTTCGGAAACGATGTCCCGGCGATAGGGAGGCACGGCGTTGATTACCAGCCAGTCCAGCCGCGCCCCAAAGTGTCCGGCGGCCTCGTCCGCCGCCACTCCCCAGTCCTGCTCCGGGACGTAGGCGCGCACTTCTATAACGCGGGCATTAACGGCGGCGGCGAGTTCGGCGGCGGGCGAGCCTTCGGCAGCCTCAATGATGACGGTCTCGTGCTGGCGGGCCAGCTCGGCGATGGCCGCGGCGGTGTCGGCAACGTCACTGTCCAGCGGTCGCGGTGCCGGGCCAACAGCGATGCCCAGCGCGTCGGTCAGGACCTCCAAGGCAAAGAGGTGGTCGGCGTCCGTGTCGTGCTTCGACGAGAAGGGTTTGGAGTAGGCGGCGGTGCGCCCGGCATCGCGCAAGCGGGCCAGCAGGGCGTAGGCTAGGCTGGTCTTGCCAGCAGCGGTGGGACCGGTGATCAGGATGATGGGCATATCGGCGTGTCTCCCGACGGCGGCCTCCCCTAAACACCTACGTCCAGGAACTCGATGTCCTCTGGGTCAAACCCCTGCGGAAACCGCGTGGTATCGTCCCACTTGGCGAGGGTGAAGTCGGCGCGGTGGAGGCTGGCCTGATTGAAGTTGGCGCCGGTCATGTTGGCGGCTATCCACATGGAGTCGCGGATCATGGCGCGGGTGAAGTCGGCGCCCTTCATGCTGCACCGCGAGAGGTCGGCCCCGTTCATGTTGGTGGAGACGAACAGGGCATCGGTGAGGTCGGCGTTCCGCAGGTCGGCCTCGATCATGTTGGACTGGCTGAAGTCTGTTCGATGCAGATGAGCGCCTATCAGCGTGACCCGGTTCATGCGGCAGTGGCGCACCACCGCGTCGGCCAGGTTCGCGCCCTTGAGGTCGGCCCAGAAGAGGTTGACGTTGCTCAGGTTGGCCGACGACAGGTTGGCGTCCGACAGGGCGGCGCGGCCCAGGTCGGCCTTCTCCAGGATAGCATGGGACAGGTTGGCGTCGGTGAGGCTGGCGCGGGAAAGCGCCGCGCCGGTCAGGTCGGCGTTGGCCAGGTTGACGCCGCGCAGGTCCGCGCCGCGCAGGTCAAGCTCAACGCCGGGGTGGACGGCGCGCCATTGGGCGATTGCGCCGGCCCCGGCCCGCACGGTTTCCACGTGTTGAGGGTCAGGCAAGATGGGCCTCCGGGTGGTGGTAGTGGGACGACTGGCGCGGGCAGGAAGTTGCCCTCACCCTTATCCTCTCCCAGAGGGAGAGGGGATAGGCAGAGTTGCCCAGCTAGGCGTCTTCGAGGTCGAACAGCTTCTCGGCTATGGTCATCTTCAGTTCGTTGACCTTGCCGAGGTCGGGGAAGCCGCCGTCCGTCTTGCGGTCAAAAATCACATCGCCGTCGAGGTAGACCTCAAGGCGGCCCCGGTCGGAGGGGGTCATCTTGATGGCGATGTCACCGGGAGCGTCGGACTTGAAGAATTCCATCGCCAGCCACGTGGCGACCGGGAAGTAGCCTCAAGACACGCAGTAAACGATTTCCGCTTCGACCTTGCCGTGTTCGGAGCCTGGCATATCTCTTCTCTCTCAGGTTGTAAAATTAGTCCTGCCGGGTGATTCGGCGTACAACAGCGGCGATTTCCGCTTCCGGAACGCCCCTGCTCCGCAGCACCTCAGCCGCCGCCGAAGCTGCTTCGGCGGCTGTTTCTGCGGCTCTCCGCTCGGCCTCCTCAGCTCTCCGCTCAGCGGCTGCGCTGCGTTCCTTGGCCGCTATCTCGATGCCTCGCTCGATACCCGCCATCAGTATACTCATAAGACGCCACCTTTCTACCAGATAGGTTATCAGCCGTCCGGTCCAGTACAGTAGCGTGAACACCACCGGGACAGCCATGGTAGCGCGGATCACCACGCCCACCCCGCCGTCCATTCTTTCCGTCGGCCCGAAGTCGGGCAGGAACAGGGCTATGACAGTGCTCAAAGCCAAGGCCCACAGATTCCCCGTCAAGTGCCAGTAGGATTGCGGCATTGGCGTAAATTCGGAAACAGCTCGCTACTTGACCACTGCCGTCCCCACTCCCACCGCGGTCCTATCGCCGTTCTGGTTCTCGCAGTACAGGTTGACAGTCACCTGCGCGCCATCGTCGGTCTGTTCCTGGCCCGCCACCTCGCCGGTTACGGTGATGGTGTCGCCGCCCTTGACCGGGCGCAGGAACTTCAGGTTGACGCTCCCGGTGTGGTTGAAGACCTCCGGCCCGAAGAAGCGGCGCAGGCTCTCGGTAGCGAAGGCCACCGACATCCGGCCCGAGGCGATGGGATAGGTGGTGCCGAGGCGCTGCTGGGCCAGTTCGGGGTTATTGTGGATGTTCTGGCGGTCCAGGATGCCGCAGTCCTCGAACCGGTTGATGGTGTCCTGGGTCACGGCTTTGGTGACCGAGGGAATCTGCTGACCGGGCGCTATGTTTGCGGATGCCATTTCTTGCCCACCTCGTCCGGCTTTTTCATCTGGTAGGTGCGGAGCTTTTCCAGCAGCCGCCCGTCTTCGTCAATGGCGGTGGCCTCGATAACCATGTAGGGCTTGTCGCGGCGCAGGTACTTGTCGGCGATGCGTCCGGTGACGCGGATCTTCTTGCCCGGGATGGGAGGGTTGAAGAACTCCACCTCGTTGCCCGCGTTGACGCCGCCGGTCTGGTCGTCGTAGACCATGGCGAAGGCGGTGGCGTCGTGCTTCACCGCCAGCGTGGGAAACACTGCCTCCGGGTCGTCAATGGACGCCCGGAAGTTGTCCAGCATTTCCTGTGTCAGCGTGTATTCGTAGGAGCCCAGTTCCTCGCCGATTTCAATCTTGTCGTAGTCGAATATCTTAACTTCGGGATCGGGCATCTCCCGCTCCTTCACCCAACCATCCCCTCCCTCTCGGGGGAGGGTTAGTGTGGTGGTGAGATAAGTGGCTATACCATACTTATTTTGCTGTAGGCCGTCAACGCTGGGGCCGCGCCCCGTCATCCCTGCGAAGGCAGGAATCCACCTGCCTGTAGGACGAAAACAGGCAGCAGAGTGAACTATACGTAAAATAATAGATTAAATAACACATTTACAAAAGATAATTTAGCATGGTATTTTGTAGCAAATTTGGCAAAGGCTGTATGGAGGCTCAAATGGCTCAATCGCCTAGTCCCTCAGATCAGTTCGGCCTGGCCGTGCCGGCTCACCGCTTCGTCCAAGGCGGGCGGTATGTCTACTCTTTCATCCTGGATCTCGCCACCCTCGACGACATGCTGCCGGACCGAGTGGACGAAAATGTGATTAAAGAGGCCAACCGTCGGCTCACTCCTAGTCATGCCCAGAAAATTCGGGAATACCTGGAAAGCAACGAAAAATGGCTGTTAGGGACACTACTGATGGGAATTGACCCGGAGGAAGTCGAATTTCAACCGTTGCAAGAGACCAACAGGGCCGTAGTTGCCGGAATGTTGCGAATCCGCGCCGTCGGGTCTGTCAAGATTTTCGACGGTCAGCACCGGCGCCGGGCCATTGAAGACGCTTTAGCATCCCTCAGCCAGAACAGGACGAAAGGAGACAGGCTTGCTTCCCTTCGAGAAGCTTCGGTTCCCATCATGCTCTACGGGGAATCCAGCATTGATGCCCTCCGCCAGATGTTCACTGATGCCGCTCAGACCAAGACAATCGAGCGCAATACGGTGGCCCAGTTCGATATGTCGGACGCCTTTAATCGCGCCGCTGACCAATTGCTGGGCATCAGCGACTTCCTCAGCGGGCGGGTAGAGATTGAGCGAGCTTCGGTGTCGCGCACCAGTCCCAACATCATCGCCATCAATCAGTTGGCCGCCGCTCTGAAAACGGTAGAAGTTGGAATAACAGGACGGGTCAGCAAGGCCCAAAACGTCGAATACATGGCAGCCCTCGATGATCTGGTTGACAGGTGCTGGGCTTGGTCAGACGAATTTATGCCTGCCGCCAGGGAAGAGTACGACGACTTGCTGGCAGGTGAGATAGACAATTCAGACATCCCCGAACTGCGCTCTCATACCATGGCATTCAACGCCACTCTAATTCGGGTTCTCGCGGGCTGCTACCACGAATGGATGAAGAAATACGACAATTGGGAACCTTTGGCAAACTTCATCCGCTCTACATCACTGATCCCAGGGGCGGGCGAAGGGGCGTTGCTGGTAGATGCCGGGCTGGTTATCCCCGGAGGTATTACGCCCATTGCTCGGATGCACCGGATGACGGATGCGATTGAATTCGTAGTTTCCCAAGCAGAGGATGCAAGCTGCTAGGCCAGGCATACCCGGAAATTCGAGACGATTTTTGAGAGAGAGATGACGCTTCAAATCACCACCGGGGCTACTCAATACTGTTTGGAGGTTCCAGCTCATCGCTATTGGCAAGGCGGGCGTTGTGTTTATTACTTCGCCCTCGATCTTCAGTCCCTTGACGGTCTGCTCCCCCAACGTGTAGACGAGGACATGATCAGGGAGGCCAATCGACGCTTGACTCCCAGTCATGCCAAGAACATCCAGAGATACCTTGAAAGCGAGAAAGACTGGTTGCTGGGAGCAATGCTGCTGGGCATATCCCCCGATGCCGTTGAGTTCTACTCATACAAGGATGAGAACGGCCAACCCAACATCAATTTCGGAGAGCTTCGGATTTTGGCCAGTCAGCGAAACACCATGCGCATCTTTGACGGCCAGCACCGTCGCCGCGCCATTGGGGATTTGATAATGGAACTGGCCGAAGGGAAGGAAAGCGTTGTAGGGCGTCGTGATGAGCTTCTGCAATCCGCTGTGCCAATAGCCTTATACGCTGAGGCTGACATCCGTTCCCTTCGACAGATGTTCTCCGACGCTGCCAAAACTAAGGGAATCGAAGCAAACGTGGTGTCAGTTTTTGACCAGCGGAACGCCTTCAATCGTGCTGCCAAGCATCTGGCGGATGAGAGTAAGCTGTTTGGTGGTCGGATCGAAACGGAACGTACAACTGTGGCGGCAGGGGGGGCATACCTTCTTTCCATAAATCAGTTGACGGCGGATCTAAAGGCTCTCGAGGTGGGAATCAACGGACGAGTCAGCGGGGAGCGGAATCAAGGGTATCTGGATAATCTGGACAGTCTGTATCTGCGATGCTTTGACTGGGCCGACGACTTCCTTCCGACTGCCCGTGAAGAATTTGAGGGACTGGTCGCGGGTGAGATTGAAGATAGCGAAATCCCTGAGATGCGGCTCGGTTCTCTCGCTTTCAGCGCGACGTTCATTCGCATCCTAGCTGGTTGCTACCACGAGTGGAATCGTCAAGGGTATGGAGACTGTATCCCGTTGGCGAAATATGTCCGCAGGGCGTCGCTGAACCCACGGGGCGGCTATGGCACGCTGTTAGTGGATGCCGGCGTTATGGCTCCCGGCGATACGTCCCCGGTGGCTCGCCGGCAAGAGGTGCAGAGCGCCATCAACTACATCGTAGCCAATGCGAGAAGGGAAGCAGCGTAGAGCCGCCTCCTGCCGAAGGAATGGGGGGCAGTACCATCATTCTTACGAAGGCCAGAATGACGGTTGCCCCATCCTGTCCATCCTTTGCATCGATGTAGATTTACCACCTCACCCTCCCCCTCAGGGAGAGGGGACACTTGAAAGGCTGTGCCGTTCCCTCCCGGCCCGATGCTATAATTGCGGCAAGCCGCCGCATTGTGGCGGCCATAAGCTATTTGACACAATCGGCCCTTCGGCGGGCTAAGGAATGGCGGTGTAGCGATGGACCTTTATTTCGACCGCGGAGACCACGACAGCCCGTCGGGGCACGCCCTGCTGTATTTCAAGGTGGACACGGAACCGGACAAGGTCTATGCCAGCTACATTGTAACGCTGCCCATCAAGGCCGACCTGACCAAGTACGTGCCGCCCTTCCTGGCGTCGCACCTGGGCGCGCTGCCGCTCAACGACCTGTCGGCCTTCGCCATGCCGCCGGTGCCGGAGCCGGTGGACGGCTACGAGGCGCTGGAGCGCCTGAGCCGGCAGCGGGGCGATGACCTAGTGTACGGCGGCAATATGTTCTCCTTCGATCTGCCCCGGATGATGGAGTCGGTGTCGGAGGCAGTGAACAGCTACGGCGAGCTTTACGTCGCTGCCGGAAAGTCCGCCGCGCCTGCCGGGGAAGTCGCCGCGCTGCCCGATGACCAGCCGTCCCTCAATGAGCCGGAAGAGCTGCTGGATGCCTCGTTCAACGTAAACGACGTGCTGTTCAGCTTTATGAGCGAGGGCGACAAGCTGAGCGAGCTGGCCCGGCTGCTGGGCCAGTTGCGCTTCGCCGTCGAGGGCGCCGACCGGGCCGCCGCCGACGAGGCGGGCGAGGAAATCCGCGCGCTGGCCCGCCACCTGCCCGAGGAGTTCCAGGTGTCCAACCTGCTGGCCGTGGCCCAGGACACCTCCGAGCGCAGCTCCGAGCTGGCCAAGCTCTACCTCGACCGCTGCTTCCGCCTCTCCGCCGGCGACACCGGCCAGGCTGCCGAGCTGGAGCGCGAGATACAGAGGCTGCAGGGGGAGTAGGGGTGCAGAAGCACCTGAAAAAAGGATAGCCGGATGATACTCTTGGACATACCGCAGGGCGTCGTCACTTTTGCGTCCGCTGTTTTAGCCGCCATAGTCTTGGTGATGCTGACCCTCGCAACCTTCGGATTCCGCTATCTGTTTGCCCTTCAGGGTCGCGTGTCTAGATTCGAAGCCATAACGGAGATCCTTTGGGAAGAACATTTAAGAGGAGTGAGAAATTTAGGAACGGTGGACTCGCCGGAGAATCCGATGAAACAAGAACGCTGGAATGAACTGGCTGATAAGTTGGCGCACGAAAAGCTTTCCGACGATGAGGCAGAGGAGTTTCTCTCAGCCCTCCTAAGGCGGGAGGAACAAGCCAGGAAAGAAAAAGACCGGGCTACGATAGCTATTCTCAGCCACGGTATCATCCTCACCAAGTGGCAGCTCAAGGAAAAGGAACTCAGGGAACAGAAGTAGGTGCGCCTCTC
This sequence comes from Dehalococcoidia bacterium, assembly GCA_965204805.1. Classification (GTDB taxonomy): domain Bacteria; phylum Chloroflexota; class Dehalococcoidia; order Lucifugimonadales; family UBA3495; genus VXOI01. The sequence continues at coordinate 3,208,225 of OZ242013.1, read as the reverse complement.
CTATCTTCGCCTGAGCAACTTCCGCAACCTGGCCGAGGTGGAGTTGGAGGTGCCGCCGGGCGTCTCGGTCTACTTCGGGCAGAACGCCCAAGGGAAGACGGCGCTGGTTGAGGCCGTCTACCTCCTCGCCATCGCCCGCTCCTTCCGCGCCGAGAACGAGCGCGAGCTGGTCAACTTCGACGCCGCCCGGCAGGGCGGGCAGGCGCTGGTGGACGGCTTGGTGGAGGACGACGGCCCGGAAGAGGGCGCTCACCCCCACCCTGACCCTCCCCCTCAAGGGGGAGGGAATGTCGGTCAGGGAGAGGGGACATTGGTTCGGCACCGCGTCATCATCGGCTACCGCGCTTCCCCCTCCGCGTCAGCCAGCGGGCCGGGCTACCGGGTGCACAAGGAGATTCGGGTGGACCGGATGCGCCGCACCGCCACGTCGCTGGTCGGCCTGGTCCATGCCGTCCTGTTCAGCGTGCAGGACATCGGCCTGGTGCAGGGGCCGCCCTCGTCGCGACGCCGCTTCCTTGACATCCTCATCTCGCAGGCCGACCCGCTGTACCTGCAGGGGTTGCAGCGCTACCAGCGAGTGTTGCAGCAGCGCAACCGCCTGCTGCGTCTGCGGCGCGAGGGCCGGGCCAGGCCGGACGAAATGGAGTTCTGGGACGATGAGCTGGTACGGGAAGGGGCCTGGTTGACCTGGCGGCGGCACGAGGTGACGAACATACTGACGCCCGCTTACATCGGCCATCACCGCGACCTCGGTGGAGAGAGTGAGACCCTGGAACTGCGCTACCGCCCCAGCGTTCCCCTGTCCCTCCGCGCCGATGGCATGATGGACAGCTACCGCGAAACACTGCAAGCCACCGCACCCCGGGAGCGGGCTACGGCGGCGACAGCGGCCGGGCCGCACCGCGACGACTTCGACATTATCGTCAACGGCGTGGACATGGGCGCTTTCGCCTCCCGCGGCCAGGCCCGCACGCTGGCCCTGTCACTAAGGTTGGCCGAGGCGGAAACGCTATCGGCGGTGCGCGGAACAAAGCCCCTGCTGCTGCTGGACGACGCCCTCTCAGAGATGGACGCCGAGCGCCGCCGCCGCGTGCTCGAAAAGACAGCAGACTACCCGCAAGTGATGATAACCACTACTGACGTGGAGCAGGTCTCAGGCTTCATTGGTCCGTCGGCTACGTACTTCCAGGTGGAGGGCGGGCAGATTACGCCTTATAGCCTTTTCGATACAAAGGCTACAGAAGATTAAGTTTATCTGTATATCTCTGTGCCCTTTGCGTCTTTGCGTCAAAACAATCCCCATTCCAGCAGCCCAAGTGGTAGTATTGCGAGGTAATCCCGATGCTGCCCGGCTGGTGAACGATGCCCGTTTCCCAGGAAGTTCTGGACGAGATTGCCCTTACCCGCGCCGAGTATGACCTGATTGTGGAGCGCCTCAGCCGCGAACCCAACGCCGTGGAGTTGGGAATGTTCGGCGCGCTGTGGAGCGAACACTGCGGTTACAAGCACTCGCGCCCCCTGCTGAGTATGTTCAGCCGCCCCCACCCTAACCCTCCCCCTCAGGAGGAGGGAAGGGTGGGGGCTGTGCTGTCGGAGACCGGGGCGGAGAACGCCGGGGCGGTGGACATCGGCGACGGGCTGGCCATGGTATTCAAGGTTGAGTCGCACAACCACCCATCGGCGGTGGAGCCGTTTCAGGGCGCAGCCACCGGCGTCGGCGGCATCGTGCGCGACATCCTCGCCATGGGCGCCCGCCCCATAGCGCTGCTCAACTCCCTGCGGTTCGGGCCAATTGACGGCACAGGGTATCCCTCTCTCAGTTCAGGCCCGGCGGATTCACCCTCACCCCAACCCTCTCTCTCAAGGGAGAGGGAGATAGCAACGAACCGCCATCTGTTCGGCGGCGTGGTGCGCGGTATTTCGTGGTACGGCAACTGCATCGGCGTTCCCGACGTGGGCGGCGAAATCTACTTCGACCCGTCCTATTCCCATAACCCGCTGGTCAATGCCATGTGTGTCGGCCTGATAGAGACTGAACGCTTGGCCTCAGCGGCGGCCCGTGTCCCCGGCAGCGTGCTGCTGCTGGCCGGGGCCGACACCGGGCGCGACGGCATTCACGGCGCGTCGGGCCTGGCGTCGCGCACCTTCGAGGAGGAGGCGGAACTGCGGCCCACGGTGCAGGTGGGCAACCCGTTCCTCGAAAAGGTGCTCATCGAAGCCTGCTTGGAGGCCCTTGACACCGGCGCGGTGCTGGCGATTCAGGACCTTGGCGCTGCCGGACTTACCAGCGCTTCCATAGAATCGGCGGCGCGGGCCGGACGGGGCGTCCGCATTGACCTGTCGCAGGTGCACCGCCGCGAGACCGGCATGAGCGCCTACGAGGTCATGCTGTCGGAGTCACAGGAGCGGATGCTGCTGGTGGCCCTGCCGGAGCGCGTGGACGAAGTAAAGGCCGTGTTCGACCGCTGGGACGTCGAATGCCGCGAAATCGGAAAGGTCATCGCCGAGCCGGAAGCGCAGATATTCGACGGCGCGGAACCCGTGGCGCACCTGCCCATCCGGCCCCTGTCCGAAGCCCCGGCCTACCGGCTAGCGGGGCAGCCGTCGGAGGAAGACCTGGCCCGGCGGAATATGCCGCTGGACGAAGTGCCGTTGCCTGAGTGCGGCCCGGCGGAAACGCTGCTGCGGCTGCTGGCGTCGCCCAACATTGCCAGCAAGCGCGCCGTCTACCGTCAATACGACCACCAGGTGCAGACCAACACCGTGACCGGGCCGGGCGGCAGCGACGCGGCGGTGCTGCGGGTCAGACGCCCTCATCCTAACCCTCTCCCAGAGGGAGAGGGGACAAAGGCCATCGCCGTTGCGGTGGACGGCAACGGGCGGCATTGCTTTCTCGACCCCTACGTGGGCGGGCAGATAGCCGTGGCCGAAGTCTGCCGCAACCTGTCCTGCACCGGGGCGCGTCCGTTGGCCCTCACCGATTGCCTGAACTTCGGCAACCCGCTGCGCCCCGACATCTATTATCAGCTCGAAGAGTGCATCCGGGGCATGGCTTTAGCCAGCGAGACGTTTGATGCCCCGGTGGTCAGCGGCAACGTCAGCCTGTTCAACGAAACACAGGGCCAGGCGGTCCACCCGACGCCGGTAGTCGGGGCCATCGGCCTGCTGGACGACGCCGCCAAAACCGTCGGCGCGGGCTTCCCGGCGGAAGGGCTGGCGGTGATGCTACTCGGCCCCGGACTAGATGCTGCCACCACGCAAGACTTGGCAGGCAGCGAGTACCTCCAGGTGATGCACGGCCTGACCGCCGGGCAACCCGGTATACATCTGGACTTGGAGCGGCGGGTGCAGGAAGTTTGCCGACAGGTCATCGCCGACGGCCTGGTCCGTTCGGCCCATGACTGCTCGGACGGAGGGCTGGCCGTGGCGCTGGCTGAATCCTGCATCCTCGGCGGTATCGGCTTCCGCGGCATTCTGGACGCCGCCCGTTGGGACGCGGCGCTGTTCGGCGAGAAGCAGTCTCGCATTGTCGTGTCGCTGGATCCCGCCGACCTGCCGAAGCTGACCGACCTGGTCCGCTCGCGGGGCGTGCCGCTACTGTCGCTGGGGCGCACTGGCGGCGCCCGGTTCGTGCTTCGCATCGGCGACGAAGCCACCAACGACGGCTCCAACGGCGGCCCGCCTGCCATTGACCTGCCGCTGGAGCGAGTCAGCGACGTCTGGACTCAGTCCCTGGAGGCCGCCAGTGGGTAGCGCGCCCCTGCGACCGGGTTCAGGGCAGGCCCTTCGGCCGCGCTCAGGACAGGCGCTGCGCGTAATGTACCTGACTCCCTACTACCGCCCGTACCTGGGCGGCATAGAGCGGGCTATCGAAGAGCTGTCCCACCAGATACAGCAGTCTCCGCAGGTCGAGGCGGTGGGTGTGCTGACCACCAAGTATTCCTTCCCCCGCATGGCCCAGCCGGAATGGGCCGACCGGGAAACTCTGCCTGATGGCGTCGAGGTCTACCGTCTGCCGGGCTTCCCACGCTGGTCGCCGCCGCTCTACTCGGTGCCGCTGGTCTGGTTCTCGCCGCGCCGGGTGCGGCAGTACCTGAACGAGTTCCGGCCCAACGTGATTCACTTCGTGGGCGACGGCTGGTTCTGGGGGCATTACTGGACACGTATCCTCGCCCCCAAATTCCCTCTCCCTCCGGGGGAGGGTCAGGGCAGGGGGCGTCCCCGGTTCGTGTTCACGCCGTCCTTCCACACGCTGCCCCTGGTGCGGTGGTGGCTGGCTCCCATCAACACCCTTCTCTGCCGCGCTGTTGACGATATCGTGCCCCTCACGCAACAGGAAGCGCGGGGGCTGGGCCGGGCCTACCTGGCGCAAGGCCGCAAGCAGACTGTCATAGGCTGGGGTGCGCCCTTGCCCGACCCGGAGACGGTCCAAGCCGCCCGGCTGGAGGCGGGCGCGGAGCACACCGACGTTGGGGTCCCGCATCCGCCTGGGCAGCCCGCATCCCGCAACGGGCATACCGGCGGGCCGCTGACCATCCTCTGCGTGGGACGGCTGGGGCGCCACAAGGCGCAGCTATGGTTGCTGGACGTATACCGTGAGGCGCGCCGCAGCTTCAACAAACCGGCTAGGCTGGTGCTGGTGGGGCGTGACGAAGGCGACGCTGAGGCCATCGATGCCTACGTCGCCGAACACGGCTTGCAAGACGAGGTCGTTGTGACCGGCGAGGTATCGGACAGTGAGCTGGCCCGCTGGTACGCCCGCACCGACCTGTTTGCGTTGTTCTCCCACTACGAGGCTTTCGGGCTGGTATTCTTCGAGGCCATGGCCTACGGCGCGCCGGTGCTGTCCCACGACGTAGGCTCCAACCGCGAGCTGCTGCACACCGGCGCGGTCGTGACGCCCCGCTTCGACCGCCAGGCCGCCGCTGCCCGCCTCGCCGAGCTGGTCAACGACGATGACGCCCGCCGGCAGTTGGGGGCGGACGCCCGCGATTACGCGCTGGCCGAGTTCACCTGGCCGGCGGTGGCGGAGAAGTACCTGGCCGTGTACCGGGGCGGGCGGTAAGTATGTGTCCTTACACCAAGGATCGCGCAAAAGCTGAATTGGCAGGGTGGGGCCGTGACGCTTATACTTTTAGACAATCTCACTGTGAAATAGTGAAACTATGAAGAAAATTACTGTATCGGTCGACGATGAAACCCACCGCTCGGCCAAAGAATGGGCTGCCAAACGGGGAATGTCGGTCTCCGCGCTGGTTCGAGAATATCTCAATAACCTCCCTCAGAGAGCTCCTGGGCCTCCTGGGAGAACTCTGAGCGAGGTAGTCGCCGACTTACGCGCTAAGGGCATTAAACTCAGTTCGGCCGACAACGTGCCACGCGAGGAGTTGTACGATCGCGATGCGCTTCGTTGATACTAACGTGGCGGTCTACGCTGTGTTAATTGATCCGGGGGACGAGAGGAAACAACGTATCGCTGAGGCGCTCCTTAACCGGGAAGCAGGTAGCCTTGCGGTGTCCATACAGGTGTTGGGAGAGTTCTACACACAGCTAACGCGCCCATCTCGCTCGAACCCCCTGGGCCACCAGCAGGCCTTGGATGCCATGGAAGGTCTGCTACGTTTCCATGCCCAACCCCTCACCTTGGAAACATTCGTCATTGCAATGCAATACCGGGCGAGGTTCGGTCTGAATTACTGGGATTGTCTCATTCTGGCGGCAGCTAAGCAGAGCGAGTGCGAGGCCGTGTACTCCGAGGACATGAGCGCCACCCAGGACTATGATGGCATCCGTGTAATCAATCCCTTCGCGGTAGAGAGTGAAGCGGCTCCGGTTTAAGGAAGCTCCGCAAAAGACACAACCACGAAAAAACCCCAGGAGGCCCGAACATGACCAGCGCCATATCTCGCGAGCAACTGGAAGAGGGAGCGCGCCGCATCCTGCTGTCGAACCTGCGGGAGGGGGTGGCCGACTGGAACGGCAGGGAGTTCAGCTTCGTCTGCCCCTCTCTGACCGGCTATCCCTTCCAGTGGTTCTGGGACTCCTGCTTCCACGCCCTGGCCCTGCTGCACCTGGACCCGGAGCAGGCCAAGAAGGAAATGCGCTCGCTGATGAGCGGCGCCCAGCCCAGCGGCTTCATCCCCCACATCATCTTCTGGGAGATGGAGAAGCAGCCCGACTTCCTCAGCCGCAACATAGTGGGCATGACTGAGCCATACTACAGCGCCACCATCCAGCCGCCCATCATCGCCTACGCCGTGGCGCGGGTGTACCGCGTGACCGGCGACGAAGAGTTCCTGCGGGAAGCCCTGCCCATCCTGACCCGCTACTACCGCTACCTGCGGGAGGCCCGCGACCCGGACAACGACGGCCTCATCGCCGTCATCCAGCCCGAGGAGGCTGGCACCGACTGCTCGCCCAAGTACGATGAAATCCTGGGTTTGGAGGAACTGTCGAACCGCGGTTTCATCACCGCGCTGCGGAAGGTATACGAAGCCTACGAACCCCTGCGCCACGACGACCACGCCGTCCTGGCCGCCGACATATTCCACGTCGAGGACGTGCTGGTCAACTCCATCTACTGCTTCTGCCTGCGGGCCCTGGCCCGGCTCCATACTGAGGTCGGAGGGGAGGACTCGCCCGAGGCCGCCGAGTTCAGCCGCGAGGCCGACAGGGTGCGGGATGCGCTGGTGGAGAAGTGCTGGGACGAGGAAGCCGGCGCCTTCTTCGACCTGTCGGGGGTGGACGAAAAGCCGCTCAAGACCGTCACCATCAGCTCGCTGATGCCGCTGATCCTGGCAGACCTGCCCCGGCACCAGGTCGAGACGCTGGTCGAAAGGTGGGTGCGTCCGCCGGAACACTTCTGGACGCCCTACCCGCTGCCCTCGGTGCCGGCGTCGGACCCCAAGTTCATGCCCGGCAATCCTGGCGGCTTCATCTGGCGCGGCCCGTCATGGATGAACACCAACTACTTCCTGTCCCACTCCCTCCGTGGCCACGGCTACCCGGAGCTCAGCGAGCCACTGGTTGAAAAGAGCAAGGAGTGCATCGCCAAGTCCGGCTTCCGCGAGTACTACCACCCCTACACCGCCGAGGGCCTGGGCGCAAGGGACTTCGGCTGGTCAACGCTGATATTGGACTTCTAGGGATAACGGGCTGGGGTGACACACCCCTTGCGATTATAGAAGCCCGTTCGTGGTGATCTTGTCGAACCATGAACGGGCTCCCTTGTCACTGGCAAGACGCTCATCCGTCCGTCCTTCGACAAGCTCAGGACAAACGGTCAGGACTTGGCCCCCGGTCAGCTTCGCAGCAGGCGGCTGGTGAAAGGGCGTCGGCGCACGTTCCTCGGCTGCGGCTCGTCGAACACCTCGTCCAAGTCTTCCTCTACGGGCGGGGACGGTGGTTCGGCCAGGGGCACGACGTCGGCGGTGTCCGCGCCGTCAACCAGCGCCAGTTGTTCGACGTCAGGCTGTGGCTCGTCCTCTGTGTCCGGTGTCGTGGCGTCGGCTACGGGTTCGGCGGGCGGCGCGCCGTTTCCTTCGGCTGCGCTCAGGACAGGGGCGGCGGGGCCGAGGCGGGCGGTCAGCATCCGGCCCACCAGCTCGTTGTCGCGGTTCAGGTTGAAAGTGCTGCGCTGGCGGCGGCGGCCAGTGCCTTCCTCGCGCCAGTGGTGGGTCGCGCGGCGGAAGAAATCGCCTTCCGACAGGCCCCGCAGCATCCGGCTCACGTAGTCGCGGGGGCCGTTGATGCTCCACCGCTGGGCTATCTCGGCGTTGCCCGCTTCCAGGCCCTGCTCCAGCGCCCCGCAGATGGCGGCCACCAGGGAGTTGTAGACCACCTGGTCGGCGCCTTCCTGCTGTTCCAGGGTGTGGGCCATGACGACGAGATCGGATACCCGTTCCGAGTGCTGGCCGTCCTCCGTATCGGCGGGCAGGGTTACGGCGGCAAGGGCCTCCCGCACTGCGTCCGCCAGTGCTGAGTCGTTGGCGAAGGGGTCCTCCGGCGCGGGGGGCGATTCCTCGGGGACTTCGGCCTCGCGGGAAGTTTCTTCCACCTGTTCCGCCTCTTCCGGCGTCGCATCCACGGCCTCGGGTTCCTCGTCCTCCCCCGCGACAACTTCCTCGGCGGGCAGGTCAACCACAGGGGGTGCCCCTACATTTTCCGCTACCGTTGGCGCATCGAAGTCGGTGGCGGCGGTCTCCTCCGGGGACTCGGTAAACATTGCACCGGCCCCGATGTAGGCCCCGGCGGCATCGGCGTCCTCCGAAGCCTGGGCATCCGCTGTATCTTCCGCGGCCCCGTCGTCCGTGGCGTCGGCGTCGCGCTGCCCGCCGTGGCGCCGGCGTCCGCCCCGGCGGCGGCCAGACCTGGCGGCAGCCGCGCCCGGGGGAGTTTCCTCGGTGGCGCTCTCCGGCGTTTCCTCGTCGGCCATGAGGGCCCAGTCCACGAGACCGGCATGGATGAGCTTGATATTGCCGTCCTCTGCGACGCGGCCCATCAGCTTCTTGAAGCCGGAGAAGCCCAGCTTCTTCTCATCGAAACCGGGATAGCGGCGCATCAGCCGTTGCTTGATGGATGTCAACAGCGGCTGGCCGCCGGCGGCGCGGTCGTCACGGATGATTTCCTCAATGGCCCGTATGACATCGGCCAGTTCCGGCGCGTCGTCGCTGCGGGGCGCGCGGGCCTGCTGCGTCGGCTGCACGTGGGGCAGCACCGCCGGCTGTGGGGCCAGGGGGTCCACGTCCTTGTCGTAGAGCAGCAGCGAGTCCACTTGGTCGGCCAGGCGGCGCGAGGTGCTCCACGACACGCCGACGATGACCACGCGCTTGCCCATGGTGCGCAGGGCGTTGACCACGTGGAGAAAATCGGAATCGCCCGACACCAGCACGAAGGTGCCGATGTTGGGGTAGGAATGGGCGCACTCGATGCAGTCGGCAGTCATCTTGACGTCGACGCTGTTCTTGACCCGGTAGGTGCGCATCCCGTTGGCCGAGGACGCCTGGGTGGACGGCACCCGCGTGGGGACGAACACCGGCTCGATGCCGGCGGCGTACAGCGACGGCGGGTCGTTGATGAACTGGCTGGCCCCGCGCAGTTCCGGCGCGCGGGTGACCCAGTCGGCATAAGCCTTGGCCACCACCACCCGGCCATGCTCGGAAATCTCTTCCTTCAGGGACGAGAGATTGGGCGAGCGGTTGCCGGCGGCGAGGCTAATCTTGAAGTTTTCCCAGTCGATGAACAGCGCGACGTCGCCGCCGCGAACAATCGGTTCAACCATGCACACGCGCCTTTTCAGTTCACGGCTCGCCTCCCTGCGAGTCAGCGAGGCGGCCTGCTGCGTCCAGGGGAATACCGCAACGGTCAATCCCCGGCGAGATAGATTCTGGCAGCGTCAGTTTAGGGGATGGGGGCGGGGGCGTCAACGCGGGGGCGCATGCTAGAATGAGGAAAGCCGCCATGGGGCTTGGCAGCTCGGACAGGGAGGATTTCACGATGCGTACCGCCGTAGTTTCTTTCGGCTTTGTGATGTTCGTCTTAGCTTGCTGGGTGTCCATTATAGGCCATCAGTTGGGGATCAGCAGCTTCGATCCCGTCAGATATGAAATCTTGAGAGGGCTTTTGCCCTTGGCCTATACGGTGGCGGCAATATCGCTGGGTGTTCTTGGGGTTATCATCACGGGGATGGTGATAAACAAATGAAAAGGAGGTTCGGCGAGTGGTGGCGACGGGGATTCGAGTGGTTCAAGCCGACTTTCTCCGATGCTGGCACGGCCGGCCTAGGCGCAGCGGCGATTTTCCTGGTGCGGGCCTTTCCATCGTCCAACTCTGACGAATGGGACCTCCTGATGATGCTCCCCGTCGCCTTTCTGGGCTTAGGCGGCCTGGTACTGCGGCGTTTCGGACAGCCTTGACGCCCAGCTATTCGCTGCCCCCCAGCAGCTCCCTCTCGAACCACCGCCGCGCCGCCTGCCACCCCGCTTCCGCCTCGGTGCGCAGGCGGCGGGCGTCCTGGCGGCGGCGGTTGACTTCGGCGACTATGGTTTGTTGAACATCCGTGTATGGAACTGGAATTGTTAGGTTGGCAACATCGTCGTTGGCAAGCCGCGGATGTGTGTTGCCGGTCATCATGTGGATGGTTTGCGCCAGTACAACTGAGGTGGAACCCATTATTTGGACAGGATTAAGGCCGAGTTAAGTGACAGTCCCGGCTCTTCTGCCAGTGCTTGGGTCCCCTTTTCCGGTGAACACCTCCTTCGATCAGACTCCTCTGCTACGGCTTTCTGCTCCCCATAGAACACCTCGGCCGGGGTCCGGTAGCCCAGGGCCTGATGGGGCCTGAGCCCATTGTAGAACCGGAAATAGTCTCCCAGTCCCCGCTGGGCCTCCAGGACGCTGGCGTAGGCTTTCAGGTACACCTCCTCGTACTTCACCGTCCGCCACAGCCGCTCCACGAAGATGTTGTCCTGGTACCTTCCCTTGCCGTCCATGCTGATCTTCACGCCCCGGTCCTGCAGCACCTGGGTGAACTCCAGGCTGGTGAACTGGCTCCCCTGGTCGGTGTTGAACACCTCGGGCTGGCCCTTACTTAGAGCCTCCTCCAGCGCCTCGGCGCAGAAGCCGGCCTCCAGGGTGTTGGACAGCCGCCAGGCCAGCACGTACCGGCTGTGCCAGTCCATCACCGCCACCAGGTAGAGGAAGCCCCGGGCCATGGGCAGGTAGGTGATGTCGGCGGCCCAAACTTGGTTGGGCCGGGTGATCCTGACATTCCGCAGCAGGTAGGGATAGACCGGGTGCTCCGGCGGCCTGCGGCTGGTGCCAGGACGGCGGTAGATGGCCCGCAGCCCCATGGCCCGCATCAGCCGCTGCACCCGCTTCCGGCTCACCGGCATCCCCCGCCGCTCCAGCCAGGCCTTCATCCGCCTGGACCCGTAGAAAGGCGTCTCCAGGTACTGCCGGTCGATCTCGCCCATCAGGGACAGGTCCTCTGGCGATGCCGCCCGGGGCCGGTAGTAGAGGCTGGAACGGCTGACGCCTAACAAAGCGCACTGGCGCACCAGAGATAGGGAGGGGTGCTCCCGGTCCACCATCTGCCGCCGCCGGGCCGGACTCATGGACCGGACCTCTCCGCCAAGAAATCCCGCTCCACCTTCAGCTGGCCGATCTCCTGGTACAGGCGGGCGATCAGGGCGGCGTCGTTCCGGGACTTCTGCTCCTTGCCGTTGCCAAAGACCCCGGAGGCGCCCTCGGTGAGTGCCTTCTTCCAGGCCTGGATCTGCCCGGGGTGGACTTCATACCTGGCGGCCAACTGGGCCACCGTTTCCTGGCCCTTAAGCGCCTCCAACGCCACCTTGGCCTTGAAAGCCGGGCTGTGCTTCCTGCGTCCTTGCGACATTTCCTGCTCCTTCCCGACAGCAACCGCTGCCCTCAATTTAGGAGCGGGACTCTCACTTAGCTACCTGTCCGAATTTCCGGGTCCACCTCAAACCTTACTGCGCAATATGGCGGCCAAGTAATCCGGCAATAAAGTCTCGGTATCAATGATACGCAGAACATGAAACTCAGTAGAACAACTGCCGCCGGTTTCCGCGCGGTGTACTTTGTTCAGATAGGGACGCAGGCGGGCAAATAGAACGTCGTCTTGCTGATAGACGAAGCAGGCCCCTGATGCCGTGTCCGTGGAGTCGGTAAGTTCCCCGGTGTGACTCTGTACGTGGGCCAAGCTCAGGTAAGTTTCTGTTGGCGTTGGGAGTTGGTCGCGCTCAAAACTGACCACATCCGCCAATCGAACGATGTCCAAGCCCGCTGAAGCCACGTTCAATACGCGCAGAGCCGCAGTGCGTTCCGGGTGATAGTAGTTCGAATCAAGCCGTTGCTTGCTCTGCATCTGTACAGGACTGACTGCATAGACCCGCCGCGTATCCGCTTGCGGCGGCGTTATCCCGAGAGCTTTCAGCACGTAATCGTCCACCCCGGCCAGCAGCGCGTCGGCCTCGGCCAGCTTCGCCTTGCGCTCTGCACGGGCGGCGTCCATCGCTGCCACGAGTTCTTTCTGGAACTCGACTGGCGGCAGTAGAATTTGTATCGCCGCAACTTCTTCGGTGTTTACGTGGGGTTGAGCTGATCGTCCCTTTACCAGATTGAGCTGCAACCTGCCAACCTCGGTATCGAGAAAGGTAGCCGCGAACTTTGATGAAATATCAGATTGGAACTTGAGAATCAAGTCGTATGCGGCAAATGAACCTGCCAGTGATTCAGGGACTACAGCGCAGTCCCCGGTATTGACACCACTCCGTACAATTATCAATTCACCGCCTGACAATCTGCATTTGTCAAAGTGATTCGGCTGATCCTTAGATATATGGAGAAGAGTATCGAAGTTTACTTCTCCGTCTTTGATGTCTGTTGCTCGGACAAAAGGAACAGTCTTGTCGCTTTTATCCAAATATGGAGGTGGCGAACTTATGCCGTGTAGAATTTCAGCGGCTACAGTTCCGAGGCGAGCGACCGCAAAATTGGATTTCTTCAGTAAGGCTAGTTGATCGCGAATCCACGGACGATGAAATACAGCGTCTGCGCGCCCGAGAATCTCGCCCCGCCGCACTGCAAAGCATTGGGCTTCGCCCGGCCCGGCGGGGCTTATGCGAAAAAAGGTGTTGGGTCTCGCTGGAACTCCCGCCACTGCCCCACCAGTCCGGTGCCGGGTATAACCTCGCGGCGGCGCTCGCTCCAGCCGGATTCGCCGGGGGCGGCGCTGCTCCATTCGTAGTGGACGCGATAGTCGAACAGGTCGCAGCCTTGGATTTCGACTTTTTCGCTGGCCGTTTCCTTTTCTACGGTTATGGGGCTGAAAGTCTTGCGCCCGGTGGCATCGTAGCCGATGTTTTCGGTCAGCGCCATGAATATGGGTTCGTCATCGGGGGCGGTTTCGCCGTCGTAGAGGCGGCGCAGGAAGACGATGCTGGCCTTGACCCCGGCGTCGTAGTGCTGGAAGGCGAACTGGGGCAGGCTGACCACCGCCAGCAGTTGAAAGCGGTTGAGCAGCCAGTGGCGGACGCCTTGCAGCGACGAGTTGGTGAGTATGCCGTCGGGCAGCACCACGGCGGCGCGGCCGGTTCCGGGTTTCAGGAAGGAGTGAATGCGCTCCAGGAAGGCTATCTCAGTCTTGATGCTGGCGCGGGGCCTAAAGGATTTGGGCGTCAGTCTCCGGTCCGTTTCGTTGCCTTCGCCGGTCATTTCGCTATGCAAGGGATAGTCCTTGCCCAGATAGCGCATCAGCTCGAACTGTTCCAGGTAGCCGTCGCCCTTCTCGGTGCGCTTGATTGTTGCGCCGAAGGGCGGGTTGGTCAGGACGAGGTCGAACTTGCCTTTCGCCAGGCCGCCGTTCTTGTCTTCCAGGTTGTCCGGGAAGTCCAGGGCGTCATGGCCGACGATGTTGGTGTGACCGTCGTCGTGAATAATCATGTTCATCTTGGCGACGCGGGCCAGTTCGTCGTTGACTTCAATACCGTACAGTTTGTTCTGGGCGAAGTCGTGCCAGTATTGGAAATGGGCGATGGTTCCGGGTGTTTGCACTTTGTCAGCCTCCCGGCGCACGTGGTCAAGGGCGTAGAGCAAGAACCCGCCGGAGCCGCAAGCCGGGTCGAGGATGAGGTCGTCGCGCTTTGGCTCAAGCATGGCAACGCAGAAGGCTATCAGTTCGCGGGGCGTGAAGTATTGCCCGAAGTCGCCCTTGAAGAACCCGCCCATAAATTCCTCGAAGGCGACTCCTTTGGTGTCCAACTCAGTGCGGTCCAGGGAGATGCCCTCCAGGTGCTCCACGCATTGGGCCAGGATGGACGGGTCTACGTTGATGCTTTCGGTGAAAACTTCCGGCTCCTGTTCCTTTTCGTCTTCGTAGAGTTCGCGGATGCGGCGGTACAGCACATCTGCGGTATCCCCGTCGCGGCGCTGGAAGGCGTAAGGTTCGCCGTCTTTCCTATCCAGGTCTTTCTCGTCGCGGTGTTTGATGAACACGATTTTGGAGAACTCGCCAAAGGCAGCGATGGGGCTGCGGCGTCCGCCCTCCCACAGGGTTTGATGGCACTTGCGGATGGCGGCCCGCAGTTCTTCCCTGGGCACGGCGGCCAGGTCCTGCCCCGGCACGTTCTTGAGAAAACGCCACTCCGGGACGTTGCCGTAGCTCACAGGTATGTCGGGCAGGTGGTTACGGTCGCGCTCGCCAGGCGAGAATCCGTCGAAACGTAACAGGCGGCGCGTAAGGCCGGCCACGGCGCCGCAATAGTTACTGCCTATCAGGTTGCGGTTGCCGACAGCCTGCTCGATGGACTGGTTAAACTCGGCATCCGAAGCATCTGCCCGCTTGCACTCGAAGACGAAGTAGGGGGACTTCAATTCGTCATCGTTGTAAATGACCAAATCAGCTTTACGCTCAGGCGTGCGGTCGGGCGCGACAACCTCAAAACGTATGCACTCCGGCGGATATTTGTACTTGTAGATAAGCTCTGCCCAGAATTCTGCGCGTACCTTTTCCTCCGGGTCGCTCCACCGCTCGGAATGTTCTGCCGCGATGTAGTGGATACGCTCGTTGCGGCCCCCGCCGGTGATTTCTGCATGGCCGTCGTCCAGAGCGCGGTTCAGAAAGGTGTGGCCGGGCGCCAGCGTAGTCACAACGAGTTCTCCATAAGACGGTTGGGCTGCATAGTATACATAACTTAAGACCTTGACAACGCGCTGTCCTATCCCCGATTGTCACCCTGCGGCGTTTGCTAAGTATTTCGCATATCAAATAGACATGGATTCCCGCGAAAGCGGGAATGACGGGTATTAGGAGTTGACCCCATGGCACAGCGTCCCCCCAGGCTTGACGGCAAGGTGGCGATTATCACCGGCGCAGGGTCCAGCGGCGAAGGCATTGGCAACGGCAAGGCGGCGGCGATTCTGATGGCCCGCGAGGGCGCCAGGGTGCTGCTGGTGGACCAGGTGGAGGCGCGGGCCCAGGAAACGCTGGAGATTATCAAGTCGGAGGGTGGCGAGGCGTCGGTGTTCCAGGGCGACATGACCAAGCTGGACGACTGCGAGCGCATGGCCCAGGCCGCCGTTGACCGCTATGGGCGGGTGGACATCCTCGACAACAACGTGGGCATATCGCAGCGCGGCACCGTGGTCGAGGTGAGCGAAGAGGACTGGGACCGCGTGATGAACGTCAACCTCAAGACCATGGTGCTGGCGGCCAAGGCGGTCATCCCCCGCATGATGCAGACCGGCGGCGGCTCCATAATCAACATCTCGTCCATCGCCGGGTTGCGGGCCCACATGAGTACGCCCTACACCGCCTCCAAGGCCGGCGTCATCGGCCTGACCATATCCATGGCCGCCGACCACGCCCAGGACAACATCCGGGTCAACGCCATCGCGCCGGGGCTGGTCTATACGCCTATGGTCGCGCCGCGCATGGACGACGACCTGCGCCAGTACCGCCGCAACTCGGCCCCGATGCAGGTGGAAGGCACCGGCTGGGACATCGGCTACGCCGCCCTGTTCCTCGCCAGCGACGAGGCCCGCTGGATTACCGGCATCGTGCTGCCCGTGGACGCCGGGCTGTGCGCGGTGCATCCGGGGACATACTCGCCCATGTCACAGCAGACGCGGTTTTAGTCTGAACTATGATTTTCGTGATTAGATGATTATCAGGATTCAAGAATTGACAGGATAACGCGAATCCTGGAAATCCTCTAATCAAATAAATCACAGTTCAGACGAAGGAGATTCGTGATGCGTCTCGAAGGTAAAGTAGCCCTTATCAGCGGCGGCGCCCGGGGGATGGGCGCAGAGGAGGCCCTGCTGTTCGCCAGGGAGGGCGCGAAGGTGGTAGTGGCCGACGTGCTGGAGGCCGAGGGGCGGGCCCTTGCCGCGTCCATTCCCGGCGGGCAGGCGATTTTCGTGCGGCTGGACGTCACCAGCGAGAGTGACTGGCAGCGCGCGGTGTCCCTCGCCGAGGAGGTCTACAAGCGGCTCGACATACTGGTGAACAACGCCGGAGTCAGCGCCGTGGGCGGCATCGAGGACACCACCGAAGAGGAGTGGGACCGGGTGATGTCGGTCAATGCCAAGGGCGTGTTCCTCGGCACGAAATACGCCATCCCGGCCATGCAGCGGGCCGGGGGCGGCTCCATCATCAACATATCGTCGCAGCTCGGCATCGTGGCGATGAGCGAGTCCAGCCCCCAGTACATCGCCTCCAAGGGCGCGGTGCGGCTGCTCACCAAGTCCACCGCCATCCAGTACGCCGCCGACGGCATCCGCTGCAACTCTGTTCACCCCGGCCCCATCGTCACGCCGATGACCGAGGGCCGCCGCTCCGACCCGGCGGTGCGGGAGCTGATGACCTCGCGCATCCCCCTAGGCCGCTACGGCGAGGCCATAGATGTGGCCTATGGAGTTCTGTACCTGGCATCGGACGAGGCGTCCTTCGTGACCGGCAGCGAGCTGGTCATAGACGGCGGCTGGGTGGCGCAGTAGGGCGAAGGACAGGGAGCACTATAAATGTCTCTATTCCTCCGGTTGCCCAGCGCCATTTCGGTGTGGTGGCGGCGGCGGCTCGTCAAATGGTTCGCCCCGCTCCGCGGCATCGACGCTACGCTGATACCAGGTCCGCCACTCCGCGTCAGTTCGCGCCTCGCCGATAGAAATGCCACGTTCTTCGCCCCGGCGCTCATGCCACTTGATTATGGGGCGGACGATCAGGTTCATTCCCAAGTTGTACATCACCATAAGCGTTGACACTCCTTCCACCACTATCAGGCTGGACATCGCCACGCCCAAGCCGTGGCTGCTGACGCCGCCCAGCGTCTCGAGAGCGGCGAATTGCCAGTTGCTACCGGGATGTTCCGCCGTTGTGTTTCTGAATATCTTCCAGAACAGCCATCCGCTCTGTATGGAGAACAACAGCAGGTACAGCCGGATTAAGGGGCGCGAAAACGCTCCAGATGCTGTCTCGCTCCGCGCCGGTGTCAAGGCTGACGCGGACGGCTCCTGTGAGGAACGCGCCCCAGCCATTAGGTTCGTCCTGTTCCGTTTGTCCTGCCATGAATTACTGAAATTATGTACGCGGAGGGGGTGAGCCGCAAGGCTACGGCGTCAGCAGTATCTTGCCCGTCGTTTCGCGGCCTTCCAGCTTGCGGTGGGCCTCCCGAGCTTCCGACAGCGGCAGCTCCAGCCCCACGTACAGCTTGACCTCGCCCGACTGCACCCAGCGCAGCACGTCGTCGGCCCGTTGCGCCAGCTCCTCGCGGGTGGCGGTGTAGTCGCCGAGGCTGGGGCGTATGAGGGACAGCGAGCCGCCGCGCAGAACGCCGCTATCCACCTGCCCCACCGGGCCGCCGGCCTGTCCATACAGCGCCATGACGCCCCGGCGTCCCAGAAGGCGCATCCCCTGGTCGAAGGTGGTGGCGCCCACGGCGTCCATCACCATCTTGACACCCTTGCCGCCGGTGACCCCGCGTATCTCCGCCTCGAAATCCTGCTGCGTGTATATGATGGCGTGGTCTGCGCCCGCGCCCTTGGCCAGCTCCGCCTTCTCCTCGGTGGAGACGGTGGTGAAGACCTCCAGGCCGATATTCTTGAGCATCTGGATGAGCCACAGGCCCATGCCTCCGGCCCCGGCGTGCACCAGCACCCGGTCGCCCGCACCGAGATGGGCGATGCCGTAGACCAGGAAGTGGGCGGTCATCCCTTGCAGCATGGTGGCCGCGGCGTTGGCGAAGGACATCCCCTCGGGGATGCGCACCAGCAGCCACGACGGGACTGCGTGGTACTGCGAGTAGGTGCCGGTGTGCATGGCGTAGGCCACCCGGTCGCCCACGGCAACCTCTGTGACGCCATCGCCGACGGCGGTGACCACACCGGCGGCCTCGCGCCCCGGCGTCCAGGGGAAGGCGTCGGGCGGGTTGGTTCCCTTGCGGCTGGAAACGTCAGTGTAGTTGACACCGATGGACTTTATCTCCACCAGCGCCTGCCCCGGCCCGGGCGACGGCTCCGGCGCGTCCTCGTAGTTCAGCACCTCCGGCTCGCCGGTCTGGTAGATGCGGACGGTCTTCATGGTTGGCTCCTTGATTGTAGTTTGGGATTATTGACCGGGTTGTCTGAACTGTGATTTATTTGATTCAGTGATTAGCATGATTTTCCGCATCCTGTGCATCTAATCATGGCGATTCTCTAATCACAAAAATCACAGTTCAGGCATCAGGTTACGGGTTACGGGTTACGGGTTACTATACATCGAGTCCAGCAGTTCGCGGCTGTACTCGCCAATCTCGTCCCGCACCCGACGGAACATGGCCAGCAGCCCGTCATCGTCCAGGCCCGGCTTGTCGGGATCCTCAAAGGCGCGGTGCAGCATACGCTTGGCCCCGGGGAACACGGGACAACTCTCCCGAGCCGAGTCGCAGACCGTCAGCACCAGATCGAAGTCCTGCTCCACGTACTGGTCAACGTGATCAGATGTGTGCGCCGAAATGTCAATCCCCACTTCCGCCATCACCCTCACTGACAGCGGATGCAGCCCCTCGGGCGCCGTACCCGCACTCTCCACCGCCAACCGTTCGCCACTCAGATGCCGCAGCCAGCCGTGCGCCATCTGCGACCGGGCCCGGTTGCCGGTGCAGAGGACGAGGATACGGAAGGAGTGGGGTTCAATGATCATAACGCTCTCAATATACCGGAACGGTACACGGAGAGCGAGTGCGCGGACTCGGCTACTCAGCAGCGTGACTTGGGCGACCATCCGGCCCCTCCCTCGATGATCTGGTACATAGCCATCAGGTCCGTTCTTCACAAGCTCAGGACAAGCGGGTCGGGCGCGTGAGCAGTCCTGAGCCTTTCTTGAGATTATCGCGCTTGCCCTGTTCGGCGTGTGGGGCTATCATCCGCATCTGGGATAGAATGCGATAGACAGGCTCTTTTGACGGGGGCGCTTTGACTTCTACAGACATTTCTCAGCCGTCGGCGGGCAGTGCGCTGGCAGCTTTCGGGGCCAGGGAATTCGTCGGCCGGTTGCAGCAGATTGTGGGGGAATCCAACGTGGTGTTTCACCCCGACGATTTGCTGGTGTTCGAGTACGACGGCTCCATCGACCGGGGGATGCCCCGCGCGGTGGTGTTTCCGCTGAACACCCATGAGGTCGGCCGGGTGATGGCCCTGTGCTATGAAGCCGGCGTGCCGGTGGTGGGGCGCGGGTCTGGCACCGGGCTGAGCGGCGGGGCGATCTCCCATCCGGACGGCATACAGATTGCCTTCACGCGGATGAACCGCATCCTGGAGGTGGACCGGGAGAACAGGCACGCGGTGGTGGAGCCGGGGGTCATCAACCTGGACCTGGATACCCACGTCCGGCGATATGGGATGCGCTACGCGCCGGACCCGTCGAGCCAGCGGGCGTGCAGCCTCGGGGGGAACATAGCGGAGAACGCCGGGGGACCGCACTGTCTGGCCTACGGCACCACGACCAACCACGTGCTGGGAATGGAAGTGGTGCTGGAGGACGGCACGGTTACGAACTTTGGCAGCCTGGCGCGGGAGACGCCGGGCTACGACCTGCGCGGCGTGTTCACCGGGTCGGAGGGAACCTTCGGCATTGCCACGTGCATCATGGTGCGGCTGCTGCCGGTGCCGGAGGCAGTCAAGACTTACCTGGGCATATTCCCGGATGTTGAGTCGGCCTGCACCGCCGTCTCCACGGTTATCGGCCACGGCATCGTGCCCGCGGCGCTGGAGATGATCGACGCGCTCAGCATCAGGGCGGTGCAGAACGTGTCGGACGCGGGGTATCCTGACGATGCCGGGGCGGTGCTGCTCATCGAGCTGGAGGGGCTGACGGATGAGGTGGACGAGATCGGGCTGGAGGTGGAGGCGTCGCTGTGGGACACCGGGGCGTCGCAGGTGAAGGCCGCCGCCGAAGCCGCCGAGCGCGAACAACTCTGGAAGGGACGTAAGGGCGCGCTGGGGGCGTTGGGCAGCCTGGCCCCGAACTACTACCTGGTGGACGGAGTGGTGCCGCGGACGCAACTGGCCCAGGTGCTGCGGCAGGTGGCCGAGGTGGGCCGCAAGCACGGCATCGAAATCGCCAACGTCTTCCACGCGGGGGACGGCAACCTGCACCCGTGCCTGCTGTTCGACGAGCGGGAGCCGGGCGCGCTGGAGAAGATCACGGTGGCTGGAGCCGAGGTGCTGGAGGTGTGCGTCGCCGCCGGGGGGACGCTGACCGGCGAGCACGGAGTGGGGCTGGAGAAGAAGGAGCAGATGCCGCTGGTGTATACCGAAGAGGATATGGCGGTGATGCGCAAGGTGCGGGAGGCCTTCGCCCCGCGCAACAACATCAACCCCGGCAAGATATTCCCCGACGGCCATCGCCACCACGCGGAGGCGCACCGCCCGGCTCCGGGGATGTATGCTTAACGCAGGGGGGAAATCCCCTTGTACCGGAAAATCTGAAAGGGTACCAACACAGGAAAAGCAATATTAACTCCGAATACCTACCTCTCCCCTCGCTGGAGGAACTAGCAGCGAGAAGTATTGGAAGAGATATACGGCACAAAGCTAAAACTATAACCGCTGCATTGAAAAAGACATGACCACTGTCAACGACTTCACCGACATACTGCGCATCATCCGTGAACAACCCGAGTGGGCCGACGCCTTGCGCGCCGCGCTGCTCAGTCAAAAACTGCTGGAGCTTCCGGAACGGTTCGCCGAGTTCGCGGAGACTGCCAACAAACGATTCGCCGCGCTGGAAGGCGATGTTGCTGAGTTGAAGGGAGACGTGGCGGAGTTGAAGCAAGGGCAGGCGCGGCTGGAAAACACCGTTTCCAATCTGGAAAGCACCGTTTCCAATCTGGAAAGCACCGTTTCCAATCTGGAAAGCACCGTTTCCCGTTTGGAAGGCCGGGTTGGCAATTCGCGAGGCACCGAATACGAGATTAAAGTTGGGAAGAGCATCGCCACTATTATCGGGCGACATCTGGATCTGCTGAGAGTACGAATCCTGAAAAGCTACCAGATACCGGAAAATGCGGCCTTCCGCGACTTGATGGACACTGCCCAGGAACAGGCAGCCATCACGATAGAGGAACGGGCGGATTTCGACAACATCGACCTAGTACTGCGCGGGCGAAGCACCGACCAGTCCACCGTGTACGTGGCCTTGGAAGTTTCTTTGACCGCAGGAGACCACGACGTCAATCGGGCGGCTGACCGGGCCGAGACTCTAAGGCGGGCTACCGGAGAGACAACATTCGCCGCAGTGGTCAGTGCCAATTGGGACGCCCCTCGCCAACAGTTAGCCGGAGAACGGGGTGTGGCCGTTGTCGCCAAACTCGAAGAATAACGGGCTGTTCGGAGACACCAAATACTGGAGCATCCCTTGACCTCATCCATCGCCGACAGCCTCAGCGGCATAGTTCCCCGTAGCGCATTGCTATCTCCTGCTGCGCACGCCGAGTATGCCATTGACGAACTCATGCCCATGGCCGTGGCCGTTCCCGACGACCGGCGGCAGGTGGCAGAGATTGTGCGGTGGGCGGCGGAGAACGGGGTTACGGTATTTCCCCGGGGCGGCGGGACGAAGATGGCGCTGGGAAACCCGCCGGAGAGCGTTGGCCTGGTGCTGGACCTGTCGCGGCTCAACCGGGTCATCGACTACCAGCCGGGCGACCTGACCGTAACGCTGGAGGCCGGCATTACGCTGGCGGCGCTGCAACAGGAGTTGGCCGCAGCCCGTCAGTTCGTGCCGCTGGAGTCGCCGGTTCGGAGCCGCGCCACGGTGGGCGGCACGCTCTGCACCGCCAGCGCCGGCGCCATGACCCACGCCTACGGGCCGCCCCGCGACTGGCTCATCGGCGTCGGTGTGGTGGGGGCCGACGGCGTGGAGACAAAGGCCGGCGGTCGGGTGGTCAAGAATGTCACCGGATATGACCTGAACAAGCTGTACACCGGGTCAATGGGAACCTTGGGTGTCATCGTGGAAGCATCCTTCAAGGTGTCTCCCCTACAACCGGAGGAATGCGTGGTGGCCGCGCCCTTCGGCTCGATGGCGGACACCATATCCGCCGGACGGGAACTGCTGGCAACTCCGGCTGGGCCTATGAGCTATGTGGCGGTCACCAAGGGACTGGCCCGCCACCTGCATTCCAGTGCTGCTGTGATGGGAAGTGACGGGGTGCGGCTCAGCCAGGAACTGATGGAGAAGATGGGCGGCCTGGGTTTGTGCTTCTTCTCAGGGCGGGCCGGGGCCGTCCGGCGTCGGGTGGAGGAAACGTCGGCTGCCCTGCTCCGGGCAGGCGCGGACGACGCGGCCCGAATCGACGGGGAAGGCGCCGCAGCAACCCGGCATTGGGCCGGCGATCTGGGATGGGGGGAAGAGTCCACCCCCACTCTTGCCCTGAAGTTGTCGGCCCCCCGAAGAGCGATACCCTCCCTTGCCGCTGACTGCCTTCCCATCAGGCTGATGGAGACGCCACCGGAGATGATGGCCGACCCCGGCTTCGGGGCGGTGCGCCTGTTATTCTGGGGGGATTCGGGAGACGAGGACGTGCTGGAAGCTGTCCGCGAGTGCCGCCGCATCGCCCGGCGGCATGACGGAACGGCGGTGGTGGAAATCTGCCGCCCTTACGTCAAAACACAAATGGACGTGTGGGGAGAGGAGCCGGGAAGCATGGAGATAATGCGCCGCCTCAAGGAGCGGTTCGACCCGCAGCGCCTGCTGAATCGCGGGCGGTTCCTGGGGCGGCTGTGACGATGTTCCTCACAAGCCCGGAGTTTCGTTAACCCAGCGATTTCACCCTCACCCTACCCTCTCCCTGAGGGAGAGGGAATTTTCGCAAGGTACTGACTGATGACCATACCTGAATCCGCCGAGCCCGATGCGCCTTCGCCGGCGGCAATGTTCGCCGGGTTCACCCCGCCCGATGCGCCGGCCGAAGCCGATATGTACCGCTGCGTTCACTGCGGGTTGTGCCTCAGCTCCTGCCCCACCTACGGCGTGACCGGGCTGGAGATGGAGTCTCCGCGGGGGCGCATCGCACTGATGAAGGCGGTCAACGAGGGGCGGGTGGAAATCAGCGAGCGCATCGTTTCGCACTGGGAGGCTTGCCTCAACTGCCGCGCCTGTGAGGCGGTCTGTCCGTCGGGCGTTCCCTACGGGCGTATGATGGAGCGAACCCGGGCCCAGGTCCGCGCCCACGGGAGGCAGTCGGCGGGGATGAAGCGGATGACCCGCTGGTTCCTCCAGGGGGCGCTGCCTCGTCCGGGCCTGATGCGGTTCGGCGCAGGTCTGCTGCGGATTTACCAGCAGTCGGGGGTGCAGGCGGTTGTCCGCCGCACCGGCCTGCTGCGCATGTTGCCGTCGGGACTAAGCCAACTGGAAAGCCAATTGCCCCGGATGAGCAGCCGCTTCTTCGGGCCGTCGCGCCGGATGTATCACCCCCACCCTGACCCTCCCCCTGAGGGGGAGGGAATGGAGGCGAACCTTCCCGCTCGGAGGGGGGTAATGAAGGTGACGCTGCTATCAGGCTGCGTGATGCCATTGATGCAAGGGCCGACGATGGAAGCGGCGGTGCGCACCCTGACCCGCAACGGCTGCGAGGTGGCGGTCCCGCCCAAGCAGGGCTGCTGCGGCGCGCTGAACCTGCACGCCGGTGACCTGGAAACAGGGCGGGCCATGGCCAGACGGAACATAGACGCCTTTCTAGCCACGGGCGCAGACCGAATCGTCACCTGTTCCGCGGGCTGCGGCTCGACCATGAAGGAGTACGAGGAACTGCTGAAGGACGACCCGGAGTATGCGGAGAAGGCTCGGGAGGCCAGCGAAAAGACGCAGGACATCACCGAGTTCCTGGTGGAGCTTCCCTTCCGTCAACCGCTGGAGCGCCTGGCGAGGACGGTGACCTACCAGGACCCCTGCCACCTGGCCCACGCGCAGCGCGTTTCCGCTGCCCCCCGGGCCATACTGAGGGGAATACCCGGCGTCACGCTGCTGGAAATGGAGAACTCATCCATGTGCTGCGGAGGCGCCGGAGTCTATTCGGCGGTGCAGCCCGCGCTTTCGCGCCGGATTCTGAGCAGGAAGCTGGACGCCATCGCCACCACCGGGGCTGACGAGGTCATCACCGCCAATCCCGGCTGTATGCTGCAACTGGAACAGGGCCTGTGTGCCGCCGGTCAGTCCACCGAGGTGCGGCACGTGGTGGACATCCTGGACGAAGCGTACCGTCTGGAAGAGGGATTCGCCCCCACCTGCCGGAGGCCGGTCAGAGTCGAGCGACACAGCGGCAGGTCAAACATGATGCAGATGGACCTGGAAGAAGCGCAGGCTGCCGCGGCTGGGCAACAAAGGCGGCGAGGGCCTTTTGGGCTGCTGCCGGGCCGGGGCCGCAGGTACTTCGGCAGCCGTTTACATTAACAATCCCTGCCGGCTGCGGGCTCCGTGGGAAGGACTCTTGGCGGCGGCGATGGCGAGACAACGGCTAGCACCGGGGAGTTCTCCATCTCCTGAGTTATTCTTGCCAGCAGGAAGAATACTTCCCCCGCGATGTTGGTTGCCTTGAGGATATTGAAACGCTCGGTCTCGTTGAGACCGCCTTCCTGCTCCAGGTGAGAAATCTGGAGCCGGCGCATCAACTCGGTGCGGTCTCCAGTGAGTTCCCGCGCCATTGTCCATTGCTCCGCGTCTCCAGAGTTCAGCGTATCCGTTATAACCAGCATAACGGTATCCAGGCCCTCTATCAAATTGCTGCGCAGTTGGCCGGGCTCTGTCTCACCGGGCAACTGGTTCAGGGCAAGGCACAATTCCGCTAACTGCTCTTCCAGCCAGGTTATGAGCCTTTGCTGGGCAAGAACGGAGTTGATGCCTTGGATGTTCTGCATCGGGTGACGCAAGGTCACTTCTGCAAGAAAACTGTTGATTTCCCCGATTACCAGTCGGGTGGAGTTCCTTAGCGATTCGATCTCGGCCCCCCGGCGCGCCTCAGCCAAGTAAGATGAGAACGAGACAAGCACCCGCCGCTGCTCCAGGGAAATCAACTCCATAGCTACGGCTGGATCTCCGTATGCCGCCCGGCCATGGATGAATTGAATTTGCGAGACTTCCTCTGCGGGGGTTGCCGGCCAAAGGCGAGAAAAGACCTGCACAACCAGGGGCATCACCAGCATCAGGACGATTCCGGTGGAGGCGTCGGTCAGGAAGCTCAGCAACCCCAGTTCATTGCCCAATTCGAGGGGGATGCTCAATATGAGGGCTTTCATCAGCGGTATGCCGGTCCAATTCTCGATGTATAACATCGGAACGAAAACCGCGCAGGACACGGCGTTGAAGGCCACTTGAAACATTGCCAGCCGGCGCGACACCCCGGTCAGGTTAAAGGACAAAGCCAGGACGGTGATACTGGACCCCAGGGTGGCGCCGTAGATAATCATCATCACCTGGTCGGCGTTGAGCACTCCGGCGGCGGCCATGCTGACTCCGAACACCATCACCGCCACGGCTGACTGGACGACAAAACACAAGATGACGGCCAGCAGAAAGGAAATCCACAGGGAACGATCCATGAGCAGGAGAAATTCCTCGAACCATGGCTGGCCGGAAAAGGAGGAGGCGGACTCTTTAATCAGCGCCAGGCCGATAAACATCAACGCCATTCCGAACATCGCCGCGCCCAGGGAGCGGAACCTGACGGCCCGCTCGCTCAGGACCACCACGCTGGTGGCGCCCAGAACATAGAGGGCTGCCAGCTCGATGTTGAAAGAGACCAGGAACACCAGGGATGCGACGCCGATGTTGCCGCCGGCGATGAAAGGGAATGCCCGCTCGGTGGTGGTCAGGTTGGCGCGGAGCGTGCCGATGGTGACAAAGGTCAAGGCTGTCATGCTCTGGGTGGCGCCCCCGGCCAGCACGCCGTAGAAGAAAGCGATGAAGCGGTTGGGGGTCCAGTTGGCGGCGATTACCCGTAACCGGCGGCTGGACATCGCCTTGAGGTTTTCGGAAAGAAGCCACATCCCCACGAAGAACAGTCCCAGTCCTCCGAGGACTCCGCCCAGGAGCGCGATCATCTATTGTTTACTCCTCTATGGGGGTGGACTACCCGGCGAAGGCGGCGAGGGACTTTTGGGCCGCCGCCAGGCTCGAACCGTAGGCCACCTCGTAACCGTTGGCGTTGAGGATGGCTTCCAAGGCCGACAGCAGGGCGAAAACATTGCGGTCTCGGGCCGAGTCGCCCATCAGTCCGATGCGCCAGGCCTTGCCGCGGAACTCGCCCAGCCCGCCGCCTATCTCGATGTCATAGTCTCGCAGCAGGGAGCCGCGGACAGTGGCGTCGTCTATGCCGTTGGGGATGCGCACGGTGGTCAGCGGGTTCAGGCGATAGTCCGGGTCGGCCAGCAACTCGAGGTCTAGGGCTTCCAGCCCGGCGCGGAGGGCGGCGGCGACACGGGCGTGGCGGGAGATGCGGTTTTCGATGCCCTCCTCCATCATCATGCGCAGCGCCTCGCGCAGGGCGTAGGTCATGGATATGGGGGCGGTGTGGTGGTAGCTGCGGCTCTGGCCCCAATAGCTTTCCAGGTCTTGCAGGTTGAAGTAGAAGCTCTGCACTGGCGTCTCCCGCGTCTTCACCACCTGCATGGCATTTTGGCTGAGAGTTATGGGCGCAAGGCCCGGAGGGGCTCCGAGGCACTTCTGCGTGCCGCTGTAGCAGACGTCAATGCCCCACTCGTCCACCCTCATATCGTGTCCGCCCAGGGAAGTGACGGCGTCAACGATGGAGATGGCTCCGTGGCGACGAATGACCTCCAGCACGTCGGGCAACGGCGTCAGGACGCCGGTGGAGGTCTCGGCGTGGACTAGGCCCACCGCCTTGACCTTCGAGTGCCGGGAGAGTTCATCGTCCAGGGCCTGGGGGTCTACGGGCTGGCCCCAGGGCGAGTCCACCTCGTACACCCTGGCGCCGCACCGCTCGGCGATGTTGCCCAGGCGAATGCCGAAGTAGCCGTTGCGGCAGACCACCATGGTGTCGCCGGGCTCCAGGATGTTGGCGCAGGCGGTCTCCATAGCCCCGGTGCCGGTGGCGGACACCGGCATGGTCATCACGTTGGAGGTGCGGTAGACCTCGCGCAGCATATCGCCGATGTCGTTCATTACCTGGAAGAAATCGGGGTCCAGGTGGCCGATGACGGGGATGGTCATGGCCTGCAACACGCGGGGATGCACCGAGCTGGGGCCGGGACCAAGAAGCAGCCGGGCGCTGGGCTGGAGTTCGCTTAAGTATGAAGCGGTCACGTTCTTCCTCCGGAGATTAAAACGCCCGTCATTCCCGTGGGTGTGGAATGACGGGGAAAGTGTTCGCCATTACTGAGTTTGCCTTTTCTGGTTACTTTCAAGGGGCTATCGGTCGCCATGCAGAGGCATGGGATCAGCGCGCCAGCCCGGTGAGCGGGTGCAGGATTTCCAGCAACTCCGCAACGTTGTCCAAGTCGTTGCTGATTAAGGCGGCGTCCAAGTCCTCTTTGAGTTCATAATAGTTGGCGTGCAATACCTCCGCTCTACCGTGCAGGAAAGGCAGGCGGGTGTTGCCGGTCAGCCGCCCGGCCTGATTCATAACGCGATGATAATGGCTATGCCTTGCGTATCGCCAACCCTGCGCTATGGCGACAGCCTTTGCCATGTGCGCCGCGGCTCCCCAGCCTTTTTCCGATGCTTGATGCAAGTCTCCGGCAGCAAGAAAGCCACGGACTCTGGCCAAAAACTCGCGGGCCTGGGTCTCGTAACTCGTGACTTCATCATGGTTGTCGCCGGGCGTGGTCATATACCTTGTCCGAAGCAAGTGTTCGGGAGTCCAGAAAGTTTGCCGCGGCCTCTCCGCACTACCTCTTCACCCTCACCCCTTCGGCAAGCTCAGGACAGGCCTAACCCTTCCCCTTGAGGGGGAGGGGACTTTTGAGATGATTTCCTAGACGACGGCAGACGCCCCGCCGTCCAGGTTGACCGCGATGCCGGTGAGGTAGCTGGCCCGCTCGGAGGCCAGGAAGGCGATGACGTCGCCGGCCTCTTCGGGTTCGCCGACGCGGCCCAGCGGCACCGAGCGGCCTACGGCGAGCTGGTCGTAGAAGGCGTCGATGTTGAGGTCGGGCTCGTGCTGGATGCGGGCATCGTAGCGGCGCTGGTGCTGGCCGCTCTTTATGAGGCCGATGCAGACCGTCGAGACCAGGATGTTGTCCTTGGCCAGGTCTTTGGACAGGCCCTTGGTGATGGCGATGCCGGCGGCCCGGGAGATGGAGGTGGGCATGGACGCCGGGCCGGGAGTGCGCCCGCCGAGGTTGGTGACGTTGATGATGCGTCCGCCGCCGACCTTTCGCATTTCGGGTATGGACTCCTGGATGAGACGCACCGCGCCCCAGACCTTCAGGTCGAAGTCATACTCCCAGTCCTCCTGGGAAACGTCCTCGAAGGGCTTGGCCATGGAGGTGCCGGCATTGTTGACCAGGATGTCCAGCCGCCCGTACTGGTCCAGGGTGTTCTGGACGATGTTGCGGGCGCTGTCGGGGTTGGTGACGTCGGCGGAGATGGGGAGCACCTGGCCCTCGGTGGCGGCCTTGATGTCCTGCACCGCCTCTTCCAGCACGTCGGGGCGGCGGGCGACGATGACGACCTTCGCGCCTTCCTGGGCCATGCTCTGGGCCGCGGCCTTGCCAATGCCGTCGCTTCCGCCGGTGATGATGGCAACCTTATCGCGCAGTCCCAAGTCCATGACGCGCCCTCCACAAATGTTGTTACTAACAATGATAATGCGGGTGAGATTATATCACACAGACATTGACATCCGGGTACGGTCAAAGTTGCAGGCAAAGCAGGATTTCACCCTCACCCCAACTCTCTCCCTCAAGGGAGAGGGAGCTTGTGGAGCGGAAGTCAGGGCAGATGGGGGACCACCTTATCCATCAGCAGGCGTACGGACTTCATCTGCAGGTCGTGGGGGATACGGCGGCCCGAGTTGTGCTCGAAGACTATGTGGGACAATTGCAGGTTTTCCGTCAGTTGCAGCAGGCGGTCCAGCACGGACTCCGGCGTGCCCACAACCACCTTGTCGCGCAGCCAGTCGTCGTAGGTCATGCTCCTAACGTGGTCGGACTCGGCCTGCCAGTTGCCGGTGGTGCCGACGCGGTCGGCGCTGGCGGCGACGCGCTGCCACAGACCCGTCATCTGGGTCTCCATGCTCTCTCGCGGCTCCTCGTAGGCCCTCTCCTCGGTGTCTGAAACGTAGACCGGGAGGCGGACGCCGATGCTGCCCTTGCCGGGGTGGCCGGCGTCCTTCCACGCCTTCCGGTAGGCGTTGACGTGCTCGGCGAGGTCGTCCAGCGCGAAAACACGGGAGGGGTTTACGAAGAGCGGGTATCCCATGCGCCCGATGATGGGGAAGGTCTCCGCCGAGGTCACGCCTATGCGTATGGGCGGATGGGGCTTCTGGTAGGGCTTGGGCCGCACCGCCAGGTCGTAGCACTGGTAATGCTCTCCCTCGAAGGAGAACTGCTCGGTGGTCCAGGACTTGAGGATGATTTCGAGGTATTCCTCGAACCGTCCCCGGCTCTCCGGGTAGGGCGACAGGAAGGCGTCGTGATGCTCCGGGAAGGTGCCACGCCCGACGCCGAAGTCCAGCCGCCCCTGGCTTATGTGGTCCAGGGTGGCGATTTCCTCGGCGATGCGGATGGGGTTGCCCAAGGGCAGCAGCAGTACCCCCAGCCCGATGCGGATGCGCTCGGTGCGTCCGGCGATGGCGGTGGCCACCATGACGGGGGAGGACAGCACGCTGAAGGGGATGAAGTGGTACTCGGCAAGCCACACCGACTCCACGCCCAGCCGCTCGGCCTCTTCCGCCATCTGGAACCCCTGCTGGAAAGCCTGCTGGTCGGTAACGTCGTCGAGGGCGGGGAACTCGAGAAACAGTCCTGTGTGCATGATGCCTCCTGTTGCTTGGGGGGAACGGACAACCGAAAGAATCTGGACTTACTCGGACCCTTCCGGTCTGGGCAACGGGTCATCAAAGGGGTACCAGTAGACTGCTCCGGACTCAACCATCTCTTCCACTTCGTGGTCGTTCCGGACACTGCCGACGGCGGCCCGGGCAGGCTTTCCGGTGAAGCGGGTGATGAGTTCGGCGTTTCGGATTGCCCGCCCGGAATCCCGGCTATCGGCCGTATAGGAAATTTCCATAGTGATGTAGGTAGTCTCGCTGCCGTCGGTGGCTTCGATTACCAGGTCAGCGCGGCGGAAGCTGCGGGCTATGTCTCTGGGCAGGCTGTTTCCGTCCATCAGGCCCAGGTCGTCAATGGAGAGGGTACGGACGTACTCCAGCCCCATCTCCGTAGCTATTCCCCTAACATCTTTGGTAGCCCGGTCAATGCCGTATAATTCCTTGAAAAGGCTCAAATCTCTTTCCATTCTATCGAATCGCGCTGTGGCGTTCTGATTCCAGATCCCTTGTTCCTCTCTAAAGGCCCTCATTTCCTGGTTGATTACTCTCTGTTCCTTGACAAAGCCGCGCATTCCCTCGTTGAAGGCCCTCTGCTCTTCGTTGAAGACCTTTTGTTCCTCGTTGAAGGCCCTTTGCTCCTCGACAAAGACGTCGAACTTTGCGGGCAGTTGCAAGACATCCTCGCCCAGGATTCGGGAGCGGACGGCATCCCGCCACGTAGGATTGTCGTCGAGAGCTTGGAGAAAGTCGTCCAAGGTGTTGATGGTGGTCATTGCTGTCTATGCTCCAACTAATGAAGCGATTGTATCGTGGGGCGGGCAGGCGGGAAAGTCCCGTCACAGTTCGATGTTTTCCGCCTCGGCTACGATGCCGATGTCCTTGTCGCCGCGACCGCTGAGGCAGACGAGGATGATGTTGTCCTGGGACAGCGTGGGGGCCAGTTGCGCCGCGCCGTAGATGGCGTGGGCCGACTCCAGGGCGGGAATGATGCCCTCGGTGCGGCAGAGGAGGTGAAAGCCCTCGAGGGCCTGGGGGTCGGTGACCTCGTGGTACTCGGCGCGGCCTGAGTCCTTGAGGTAGCTGTGCTCCGGACCGACACCGGGGTAGTCGAGGCCCGCGGAAATGCTGTGGGCCGGGCTGACCTGGCCGTTTTCGTCCTGAAGCAGGTAGGTCATCGCGCCGTGGAGGACGCCGGGGCGACCGGCGGTGAGGGTGGCCGAATGCTCGCCGCTGTCTAGGCCCCTGCCGCCGGCCTCGAGGCCGACCAGCCGCACGTCCTCGTCGGGGACGAAGGGATGGAAGGTGCCCATGGCGTTGCTGCCGCCGCCGACGCAGGCCATGACGTAGTCGGGCAGGCGGCCCTCGACGCTCAGGATTTGTGCGCGGGCCTCGCGCCCGATGACGGCCTGGAAGTCGCGCACCATCAGCGGGTAGGGGTGGGGGCCTACGACGCTGCCGATGAGGTAGTGGGTGGTCTCGACGTTGGTGACCCAGTCGCGGATGGCCTCGTTGATGGCGTCCTTGAGAGTGCGGGTTCCCGACTGGACGCTGATAACCTCGGCTTCCAGCAGGCGCATACGGTAGACGTTGAGGGACTGGCGGCGGATGTCCTCTTCACCCATGTATACGATGCACTGCAACCCCAGCATGGCGCAGGCGGTGGCGGTGGCGACGCCGTGCTGCCCTGCGCCGGTCTCGGCGATGATGCGCCGCTTGCCCATGTGCTGGGCCAAGAGGGCCTGGCCCAGGGCGTTGTTTATCTTGTGGGCTCCGGTGTGGGCCAGGTCTTCCCGCTTCAGGTATATCTTGGCGCCGCCCAGGTGGCGGGACAGGTTCTCGGCGTAGTAGAGCGGGGTTGGACGGCCCACGTAGTTCGTCAGCAGGTGGGTCAGGCGAGCCTGAAAGTCCTCGTCGAACTTGACGCTGTTATAGGCAGCCTCCAGTTCGGCCACCGCTGCCATCAGCGTTTCGGGAATGAACTTGCCGCCGAAGTCGCCAAAGCGGCCCCGGTCGTCGGGAAATACTGCCGTCGGTTGAGTCGCCATAATTGTTATCCACCTCTTTCGTTGGCCTGACGTTTCCCGGCTTTATTTTACTGCATAACCCTGCAAAAGACGGATGCGCCAGGGATAGCGTTCCGTTTCAGGTGGGCCAATAAACAAGTGACGGGGTTTAGATTCCCGCTTTCGCGGGAATGACGGGTGGGGAGCCGAAAAACGCCTGAGTTGGAACGCTATCGGCGGCGGAGTGTCCCGGCATAGAGCAGACGAGAAGCCGGCGGCCTCCGCCGTAGCAGAGGCCGCCGAACTACCAATGGCGCTCAAAGGGAGGGTACGCCCTCACCCCAACCCTCTCCCGGAGGGAGAGGGGATTTGTCACATATACTTTTCGGGTTATTCGACCTGACGGTACTTCCCGTCCTGGCCGATGACGGTCAGGAAGACTGCATCGGAACCCTGATTGTCGTCAGGTCCGTACTTGAGCTGGAGGCCGTCTATATCTATGGACTCGGAATTCTGCACCGCGTCGAGGAAGCATTCACGGCTGACGTCCTCTCCGCAGGCTTCAAGCCCCGCAATGGCCAGACGGCCTGCCAGGTAGCCCTCCAGGGAGACGAACCCAGGTGTCGAATTGGGCCTGTACGCGGACAGGGCCTCGAGATACCTGGCGACGACGGGAACGCTTTCGTCATCGGGCAGAGGCACCACCTGGGTCACGTAGACACCTTCTCCAGCGTCGCCAAGCTCATCGGCCAATGCGTTACTGCCCACGAAAGATACGGCCATGAAGATGGGGTCTGCTTCACGGCGCAGCAACTCTATTGTGCGGGCCGCCGGAGCGTAGGAGCCGATTATGATGACGGCTTCCGGCTCGGCATCCGCGATTCTGAGCACCGCCGACTTCACAGCGCTGGTGTTTCGATGGTAATACCAGGACGCCACCGGCTCCAGTCCCCGGCGAGCCAAGGCGCGGCGGACGCCGGCGAGACCGTTTTCGCCGTATGAATCGTTCTGATAGAGCACTGCCACCCGCGTGATTCCCATATCGTGGGTAAGACGCTTCACCATCTCCTCGGTTTCCTGGTAGTAGGAAGCGCGCAGGTTGAGAGTGTTGCTCAGCTCGGAATCGCGCAGGAATTCAGCGCCGGTGAAGGGAGCGACGAAAGGCACGCCCGCCGCATGGGCCAGCGGAGACGCGGCGCGAGACGTGGGGGTACCGACGGCTCCAATCAGACCGAATACCTGTTCGTCCTCGATGAGCCGCTGGGTGAGCCTGAAGGCAAAGTCGGTTTCGTAGCGGTCATCGAGGGTTGTGAGTTTCAGCTCGCGTCCGTGTACTCCTCCGCTCTCATTCGCCTCGTGGAACGCGGCCTCGATACCAAGTCGCATCCCTTCGCCCAAAGCCCCGGAAGGGCCGGTAAGAGCGGCGGACTGCCCAAACAGGATTTCGTCGCCGGTAACCCCGGGGAGCCCGGCGTCTTCCTCAGCCGCCGGAATTTCCGGTGCCGGAAGCCCCTGAACTTCGGCGGCCAGGCCGTCAATTTCAGCCATCAGCCGGTTAAGGATTTTGGCGTTTTCGGCAATCAGGGCATTTTCGGCGACGGTGAGTTGGAGACGCTGTTCCAGAAGATCGAAGTAGTTGTTTTCTCCGCTTCCGGCGGCGAGCAGCCGCCTGGCGCCCGGAAGTACCTGGGGCGCCAAATCGGGGCCGCGGTTCACCGACAGATACGCGATGTTGCGCCCCATGCGTTCAGCCGCCGAGTCGTAGGTTTCCTGGATTCGGGCCACCAGCACCGGATCCTGCATCAGGCTGGCAATGGACAGAAGGGTATGCCCCAGCAGCAAGTCCGACTGCAATGCCGCTATGTGCGAGTACCGGAGAGCCTCGTTATGGAAAGGCCGCCTGAACCCGCTATCCTCCGGCGCGGAAGTCTGGGCTTCCGCTGTCCCTTGCTCCTGCGCATCCTCCTGCTCCGCCCGCCAGCGCGGACTCTGGGTCATCATGCGGTAGAACTGGCCGTCTACACTGGCGGCGGCGGCCGGGAACAGGCTTGCCGTATTGGCAACACTCAGTTGCCGCCTGTTTGTCTCCGAGTTAGCGATTGCCCTCAACAGCCGGGGTTTTCCCTGCTCAATCATCTCGGCGTTGGATACCAGTTGGTTCACCAGGTCTTCGATGCTGCCAATCCGGTCGTCGTAGCCTTTTCCGGCCAGTATCTCCAGTTGTTGCGCCAGCGCGTCCTTGTGTTCGGATACCGCGGCGGCAGATTTCTGGAGGTTCTCGGCGGTCATGCCGCCATGCGTCTTGGCGGAGACGTCAGTCGCCATAGTTCCGGAGTGCCGGGAAACCGCCAGCGCAGCGGCCAAAACCTCGACTTTGACATCGTCGCCGACTTCGTCCTGCGCGCTGAGCTGCCCAACCGAAAGCCACCCGGCAGCCGCTGCCACAATGATGACCGCCAATGCTCCGGCGATGCTTGACAACACGATGGGCGCAATGCGTAATCCAGCCATAAGTACCCTCCATATCAGATTGCAGTGCTGGATGAAAATCGTTGGAAGTATATCACTGTGAGCCGCGCGGGTTTAACCGGACGGATTAACACCCAAGGCAAACGCATTCTAAATTTGGATGTCTTTCAGAACCCTTCAATCGCAGCGTGCGCCCGGCGAACCAGCAAGGACTCGACTTTGAATCACACCAAGTGCCTTTCAATATGGAGGTGCTACGGTCCTTGTTGAGGCCAAATTCTATCGGCGGATTTAGAATGCGTTTGCCCTGGATTAACACCCAAGACGATTTATCTGAATCAGGATTAAAGGATGTACAGGATAAGAAAACCCTGAGTTCAGAGAATCATGCCGAGCCGGAGAGGGCGGCGTCGGCGTGCCGCGCGTTTTCGACGAAACGCCGAATCTTGCGGCGGTCTTTCCTGCCGATGGTCTCCACGCCGCTGGAAACGTCCACGCCCCAGGGCCGGACGATGCTGATGGCGCGGCCCACGTTGGCCGGGGTGAGACCGCCGGCCAGCAGGAATGAAACGCCACGGCTGGAGAGCGACGCCGCCACTTCGAGGTTGAAGCTCTGTCCGGTGCCGCCCTGGATGCCCTCGACGAGACGGTCGAGGGTGACCAGGCAGCCGGAGTCGGCGTATTCCTGCACCCGTCCAGCCAGTTGCGGCACGTCGTCCGGGGCGCGGTAGGCCGCCGGAACGTGGACGACCTTGATGACCTCGCAGTCCACAGCGGCGGCGTATTCAACGCTCTCCTGGCCGCAGAGCTGCACGGCGTCGAGTCCGCAGTGGGCGACGACCTCGTTGACCTCCTCCAGCGGCTGGTCGGCGAAGAGGCCCACCATGTGGGGCGCGGGCGTGTCGAGAGCGCGCACTGCGTTCACGATGTCCTTGGCGTCATCGGGGGTGATGCGGCGGTGGCGCTCCGGCACGAATACCATGCCGATGAAGTCGGCCCCGGCCTCCGCGGCCGCGCAGGCGTCGGCGGAGTTTCCGAGGCCGCAAATCTTGACCCTTATCATGCTTGGGACGCCCCCACCCTAGCCCTCCCCCAGAGGGAGAGGGGATTTTGAAGGTTCGGGCTGGCCTGAGAGTTCACGCACCTTGGCCCCGACGTCCGGTGCGGTGACGATGGCCTCGCCCACCAGAACGGCATTGACACCCACGCCGTCGAGCAGGTCCAGGTCGTCGCGGGTGAAGATGCCGCTTTCGCTGACCGTCACCTTGCCCTGGGGAACTTGCGAGGCCAGACGCTGGGTGACGGCGAGGTCGGTGGTGAAGGTGTGCAGGTCGCGGTTGTTGATGCCGATGATTTCGGCACCCGACTCAACCGCCGTTTCCAGTTCGCCCTCGTCGTGGACTTCCACCAAGCATTGCATCCATAGAGACTGCGAGATTTGTAGCAGTTCCTTAAGCAGCGCGGGCTCCAGGATGGCGACTATGAGCAGGATGCCATCGGCTCCGGCGGCGCGGGCCTCATAGACCTGGTAGGGGTCGAAGATGAAGTCCTTGCGCAGCACCGGGGCGCGGGCCGACGCTCCGCTCTGCTTGATGGCGGACAGGTGGGCCAGCTCGCCTTGGAAGCGTGGGTCGGTGAGGCAGGAGACCGCCGCCGCGCCGTTGGTTACATAGGTCCCGGCCAGCCGCACGGGGTCGAAGTCCGGTGACAGCAGGCCGCGGGATGGCGAGGCCTTTTTGACCTCGGCGATGAGGCGGATGTCGCCGCCGGTGAGGGCGGCAGAGAGGCTTATAGGGCGCGGCTGCTGCGACGTGGCCAGCCGGACGGCGGCGATGGGCGCGGCGCGTTTGGCGTCGGCCAGTTCTTCGCGCTTGGCGGCCACGATTCTGTCTA
The DNA here is from genome assembly GCA_965204805.1 of Dehalococcoidia bacterium. Classification (GTDB taxonomy): domain Bacteria; phylum Chloroflexota; class Dehalococcoidia; order Lucifugimonadales; family UBA3495; genus VXOI01. Next base: position 3,171,849 of record OZ242013.1, on the reverse strand, counting down.
GGATGCTGGGCATTTCAGGCAACGGTCACCTCTTTATGGAGCAGGACGCTCTGCATGGTTCCAAGAATGAACTCCCGAGCCTTTTCGATTTCCAAGCCCATTGGAAGCTCGTTCTTGTCGTAGTAAACGGTTAGCTCATGGTTCTGGCGGCAAAAATCAGAAATTCCGTCGCCAAATCTCACAGTTAGAGTGTCGTTTTCTACGTGGTATTTGAATCGGAGATCGGCGTTGCCCTTGGGAATGGTACGAATGGGCACATTACGTTCCTTGGTGAACGGAACTTCCGTGACATCCGGGTTGGTCACTTCCTCGCCAGTCGCCAAACTGGTGTTGGCGAACATCACGAACAATGTGCCGTCGAGAATTTCCAGACCCAGAGGGTTGCCGTCATTTCCATGATGGACAATTACCCCCTCGTTATCTTCGCCATAGCCGTAAGCCTCTTCCGAGATGTCCACCATCAAAATATCGACTTCGGGACTGTACCTAAATTTCATATTGTCCCCTTGCGCCGACGTATACTGTGATTATAACCAATCCTTCGGCTTCTTCCTCGGACAGGACTCGCAAAAGGCGGCGTTCATCTAGCGGAGATTGAGCAAACATCCGCCCATCTCGAGCAGGCACTACCTGAGAGGGGCGCAGCAGAATCTGGATTGCGAGGTCTTGGTCCACATCAAAGCCCCTCTCTTTCCTCTTTGAGTCTATCCAGAGCATGGGCAGTAAACCTTATGGGACGTCCGTTCACGTAATTCCCGCCTGGCTCAGCTCCACCAGCGCGTCCAGACGCTGCTTTGCTGATCCGCTGTCTATGGCCTGGGCGGCGGTCTGGATGCCTTCGGGGATGCTGCCTGCGGCGCCGGCGGCCAGCAGCACGCCCGCGGTGTTGAGCAGCACGGCGTCGCGGAAGGGGCTGCTCTCGCCATCCAGCAGGCGGCGCATGGCGGCGGCGTTGGCTTCGCGGTCGCCGCCGCGCAGGTCGTCCACGCTCCAGCGGGGCAGGCCGGCGCCGTCGGGTCGGAGGGTCCAGCTTTCCACCTTGCCGTCGCGAAGTTCCCAGACGGCGGTGTCGCCGTCCAGGGCGATTTCGTCCAGCCCGCCCGCGCCGTGGACGACGAGGGTGCGCTCCGAGCCGAGGAGACGCATGACATCGGCAACCTTCTCGCCCAACTCAGGGTAGGCGACGCCGATGAGCTGCCGCTGGGCGGCGGCGGGATTGGTGAGCGGGCCCAGGATGTTGAAGACGGTGCGGATGCCGATTTCCCGGCGCACCGGCCCGGCGTGGCGCATGGACGGGTGGAAGGCCTGGGCGAACATGAAGCCGATGCCGCCCTCGTTGATGCAACGCTCCACGCCTTCCGGCGGCAGCTCGATGCGGACGCCGAGGGCCTCCAGCACGTCGGCGGCGCCGCAGCTTCCCGAGGCGGCGCGGTTGCCGTGCTTGGCGATACGCACCCCCGCGCCGGCCGCCACCAGCGCCGCGGCGGTGGAAATGTTGAAGGTATTGGAACCGTCTCCTCCGGTGCCAACGGAGTCCACCACCGTCCCCTCCACGCGCACCTTGAGGGAGAACTCGCGCATGACGGTGGCCATGCCGGCGATTTCCTCGGTGGACTCGCCCTTGAGTCGAAGGGCGGTGAGGAAGGAGCCGAGCTGGGCCGGGGTGGCCTCGCCCTGCATTATCTGGCGCATGACCGCCGCGGCCTGGTTCATGGCGAGGGAGTTGCCGGAGACGACTGCGTCTATTGCTTCACGAATGTCCACGGTTGGTTGCTCCGAATATCTTGTTGGATTCACAGAAGACTCCGGAATTCTTGAGCGCCGTATAGAACTGCAAGTATCTCTAGGTCGTCTCCCACTATCCGAATAAACCAGTTTGTGGCTCCCCAAGATTAGCTCGCGGATATCTCTTCGATCTAATCTTGCCACGATACGTCCCAATTCAGGGAATTCTCTTAATCGTTCCCCACCAGAGAACATACGGGCCACAAAGCGTATTGCGCCCTGTTCAGAGGACAGGGTGATTCTTGTACGTATTTCCTCAATGTCTTCGAGGCTTTGGGGCATCCATATTACTCGAGCCATTCTGCGAACCGTTGCTTTGCCTCTTCGTGGGGAATGCCTTGCCCTTTGTCGGCTTGTTCCAATCCCCTCTCGATTTTGAACGCGACATATATCTCATACAGCGCATCCTCGAAAGTTACGTCATCGGGCAAATCCTGCATTATTTCAACGATTCTATCCTTCGCAGTCATTGCTACTCCTCCTGGAATTGTCCTTCACTGGTGGTCTGTTCACGCCATTGGGCAATCCGTCGCTTCACTTCCTGGTGAGGGATGCCTTTGCCCTCGGCGATTTGCTGGCCAGCGTTCTCTATGCTGTAGGATAACACCAGCTTGTACATGGCATCGTCTACTGTTTCCGCCGTGGCGGTATCGGCGGGGAGAAGCCGCATCAGGCTGAGCAGTTCGGCCTTGTCGGCCTTCACGCGCTTTTGCCCCTCCGCTTCCGCCGCCCCCGTGATGTCCCGACGCCAGTGGCCCAGAGGGCGGGGCGGGTTGCCGTACTGAGCGATGATAGGCGCCACCTCCCGATTGTACAGCGGACGCAACCGGTCGAAGGCATCGGCGTAGGTGGGAGTGTTTGGCAATTCTTCGAGCAGTCTCAGTATCTCATCTTTCGCGGTCATAGGGCCTGCTCCTTCTGGTGTTGGGCCACCTTGTCCAGGTAGTTTTTCAGCAGGGCCTTGCCGTCGGGGGTCATTATGGATTCCGGGTGGAACTGGATGCCCTCGACGGGATGCTCCTTGTGGCGCAGGCCCATGATGAGGCCGTTCTCGCTGTGAGCGGTCACTTCCAGCGTGTCAGGCACCGTTTCGGGATAGACCACCAGCGAGTGGTAGCGGATGGCCTCGAAGGGGTTGGGCAGGCCGCTTAGCACGCCCGCGCCGTTGTGAGTAATCATGGAGGTCTTGCCGTGGCGTATCTCGCCGGCCCGGTCCACGCGCGCGCCATACACATAGGCCATGCACTGGTGCCCCAGGCACACGCCCAGCGTCGGGATGCGCGGACCGAAACGGCGGATGACGTCGTTGGATATGCCGGCTTCCATCGGCGTGCAGGGGCCGGGGGAGATGACGATGCCGTCGGGGGCCATCTCCTCGATTTCGCCCAGGGTTATCTTGTCGTTGCGGTGGGTGTCTACCTCTGCGCCCAACTCCCGAAGGTACTGGTAGAGGTTGTAGGTGAAGCTGTCGTAGTTGTCTATTAGCAGCAGCATGGCGGGTTCTTGTTGTCCTCCAACATCTTTAGTGGGCAAGGATTTCACCCTCACCCTAGCCCTCTCCCTGAGGGAGAGGGGATTTGTTCTTGGCTGACCGGGAAACCAGTCCCTTCCTCCTTGAAGCGGGAAGGTTAGGATGGGGGTGAAAACCGGGTTGTCAGACACTCTTTTTAGAACAGTTCCACGAACTCCAGCCAGTTGCCGTCGGGGTCGCGGGCGTAGCAGGCCTTGCGGGAGATGTTGCCGTTCTCGTCGAACATGGAGGCGGGCGGGTTGTTGTACTGCAGGCCCTTCTCGCGGGTGTCTTGGTAGAAGCGGTCCAGGTCTTCGACGAAGAAGGCTAGGTGCGCCGCGCCCAGGTCGTTGCGCTCGACAGTGTTGGGCCCGCTCTGGGGCGCGAGGTACTGAATGAGCTCGAGCTGGTGGCCTTCGCCCATGTCCACGAATCCGCCCTTGATGTGGGCGTCCGGGAAGGCCAGCACCTGCTCGACGAACTCGCCCTGGCGCTCGGTGCGCCCGGCTATGCGCATTCCCAGGATTTCGGAGTAGAAGCGGACGGATTCTTCGATGTCCCGGACTACGAACCCGGTGTGGAAGAATGATTTGAGCATGGGGGTTTCTCCTTTCTTTGGCGGTCTTTGAGGGCGAGGATTTCACCCCCACCCTATCCCTCCCCCTCAAGGGGGAGGGAATGATCTACGGGAGAGGGGATTTAGCTAGAACCCTGCTTCGGCCATGTCTATGGCGCGCATGAGAGCGTTGGACTTGTGGCGGGTTTCCTGGTATTCGTCCTCGGCCACGCTGTCGGCGACGATGCCGCCGCCGGCCTGGACGTACATCACGCCGTCCTTGTAGACGCCGGTGCGGAGGACGAGGGCGGTGTCCATGTTGCCGGAGTAGCTGAAGTATCCCACTGCGCCGCCGTAGGGGCCGCGCCTTTCTCCCTCGATTTCGGTGATGATTTCCATGGCCCGAATCTTGGGCGCGCCGGATACGGTGCCGGCCGGGAAGCAGGAGCGCAGGGCGTCGTAGGGGGTGAGGTCCTCGCGGAGACGGCCCTCGACGTGGGAGACCAGGTGCATGACGTGGGAGAAGCGCTCCACCTCCATCATCTTCGTGACCTCCACCGTGCCGGGGTCGCTGACGCGGCCGATGTCGTTGCGGCCCAGGTCCAGCAGCATCACGTGTTCGGCGCGCTGCTTCTCGCTACCCTTCAGTTCCGCCTCGTTGGCGTCGTCCTCGCCGGGGGTTGCGCCCCGGGGGCGGGTGCCGGCGATGGGGTGGGTAGAAGCGATGCCGTCCTCCACCTTGACGACGGACTCGATGGCGGCGCCGACAATCTGGAAGCCGTCAAGGTCGAGGTAGTACATATATGGCGATGGGTTGACGCTGCGCAGGGCGCGGTATATCTGGAAGGGGTGGGCGCCGGTGCGCCGGGAGAATCGCTGGGAGTTGACCACCTGGATAATATCGCCCGCGTAGACGTATTCGACGCACTTCTCTATGGCGTCGGCGTAGCCGTCTACGCTGTAGTTGGACTCGATGGCGCTGGGCGGTATGTCGGCGTATCCCTTCAAGTCCTCCGGCAGCGAGAGTGGCTGGGACAGCAGATGCACGACCTCTTCGATCCGTTCCACGGCTTCGGCATAAGCCTTGTCGATGTCCCCATCGAGGCGGGCGTGGGAGACGACTTTGATGTCGTGGCGCAGGTGGTCGAACACCAGGATAGTGTCGCTGAACATGAACACCGACTCGGGCACGCCCTGGACGTCCACCGGGGCGGCTTGCACCCGCGGCTCGAAGTAGCGGATGGCGTCGTAGGCGATGTAGCCCACCGCGCCGCCATGGAAGCCGGGCAGCCCGTCCACCGGGATGAGCTTATGCTTGGACATCTCTTCTTCCACCGGGAGCAGGGGGTCAATTTCCCCGGCGGGTTCGTTGGGGCCGGAGGTGATGACCTTGTAGGGGTTGGTCCCAATGAAGCTGTAACGGCCCAGCCGCTCGCCGCCCTCCACGCTTTCCAGCAGGTAGGAGTAGGAGCTTGCCCTGAGCTTGCCGAAGGGGCCGCGGGCGACCTTCAGATAGGCCGATACCGGGGTCTCGAGGTCGGCGTGAATCGAGCGATAGACCGGGGCGAGGTTGCCCTCGCGCGCCCTTGCCTTGACCTGTGCCAGTGTGGGGTAGTACATAATCGCGCTCCAAGATTCCCGCTTTCGCGGGAATGACGGTGGGAATCCAGCGGGAATGACAGTGGGAATCCAAACAAAAAGACCCGTCCATTGAGGGACGAGTCTGCATCGTGTTGCCACCCTTCGTTCTCCGGCGCTGGCTCGAAGTAGACAGCCATAACCGGAATCTCAACCGGCGGGGGGACTTAGAGTCTAATCAGTCCCATGCCGCGGGCCTTTAACGGCGCCCTGACCGGCGCGGCCTAGCCCCAGTGGGGTTCGGCCTGCGGCTCCGGGGTCCATTCAGTCTTCTGCGCTGGGCGCCGGCTTTCACCAAACCCGGCTCGCTTGTCGCCCTGCTGGAAGCCTACTACTCCCCTTCACAGCCTTTGGAGTATTCAATTGTTGTGACAGAGAGGTTACGGCAGGCAGGGCGGGGTGTCAAGGGGTGTGGTTCAGTTGTCGCGCAGGAGGAGCCTGAAGCCTGCGCTCCAGAAATCCCGGTCGTGGGCCAAGGCGTCGCGGATTTTTAACTCTTCCATTATGAGAAAGCTGGAGCAATCAACGAGACTCCAACGTTGATCACGATGCGAATCATAGTATTCAACGGCTTCCCAAAACTGCTGGCTCGTTACAGGCACAATCTCCACATTGTTATCGTTTCGGAGGTCCCTTACCGTGTCAACAGCCAAACGGCGATAGTATCCGCCGAGCTTTGACATATCGTTCAAGTATTCAACCAGTACCAGTTCACTGGTAATTATCTTGACTGGGCTGATTTGCCGGATAACAAGTCTCGCCTTCCGGTGCAAACCATCGCCGGTGCGCGTTACTGCAATCCAGTAACCACTATCCGCGAAAACCTGGTTCATTCTTCGTCTTCTCTTGGAAACCCATAGACATAATGCTTGCGGTTTTTAACAAAATCGGCTGGCAGGGTGTCTTCTTTAGCCGCTTCAGGATATTTCTTGTGGAGTTTGTCCACCATTTCGAGAATAGAAGCTCCGGGATTGCTGAACTGGTTCAGGGTGGTCTGTTCCGGGTCTCGCTGTGGCTCGATGTAGCCGGACACGGCCACAATCGCCAGTATGATTTCCTCGAGCTGGCCGGAGCCTCCCGAGCCTTCGCACATAAACGTACAGCCGTCGGCGGACAGCTCTACTCGGAACCGTGCGGCAATATGGCGAATAACGTCGAGGGAGGGATGGCCCGGCGTCAGCCACTGCTGGCGGGCGTCGGACAAGGTATCCCCCCAATCGGTATAGCGCACTCTGTTGAAACCGAGGGCGTCCACTTCGTCAAGAATCTGCACTTCGATGGCGATGCGATTCCCGTCGGCCCGGTAGTAAGGCGTGATGATATAGCAGACACCGTCTCTTTCGTGCGCCCTCATGCCCGTCGTCTGGGAATTCAGGTACCAAGTTACGAATTTTCCGGCTTGCTCAACGGTCGTCATCGCATCATCTCCTTCGCGCTTTCAATGATACTACACCGTCGCCGCCCCCAACCCGCCGCGTTCCGCCGCCACGGCCTCGTCCTCGCCGGGCCAGGGCGGGGTGGTGTGGCAGAGGAAGCGCAGGGGGGCGTTTGGGCCGGCGGCGAACTGGAAGCGCCAGCCGGTGGGGATGACCAGCGCGTCGCCGGGCGAGACAGGCTGCGGAGGAGGCCCTTCGACTGGCTCAGGGCCAACGGAAGCCGCATCGGGCGGGCAGCGCCAGACCTGACCCTCGCCTTCCAGGATGTACCAGATTTCCTCGACGGTGCGGTGGTAGACCGGGCGGGAGATTTGGCCTGCGGGCAAGACTACTTCGACCATGCTGCTCTTGGTGGCGGCGTGGCGCTGGTCGGCCAGCAGGCGTATCTCGGAACCGTCGGGGGCGGTGGCGTCGGGCTGGGCGGCGCGGCGCGACGGGGGCAGCAATGGGACGTTACTCTCACTCAAACGGACTTCCTCCCTCAGGTAGTTACGATGGTCAGGCTCTCTCCGATGACGTTCCAGTAGGGCAGCGCGATGGCGAACAGCACCGCCACGGCCACCAGGGTCATGATAATCCCCGTGCGCAGCACTTCGGGGCCGGAGATTTCGGCCCGCTGGTAGATGAATACGCTTCCGGCGGCCGCCGCTGGGTAGAACACCACGGAATCACCGACGATGACCACTGCCAGGCCGCAGAGCATCGGGTTAAGGCCCAGCGACGCTCCGGTGGACATCGCCACCGGGATGATGAACGCCAGGTAGCCCGCGATGTTGGGCATCACGAACCTGACCGCCGCCGCCGCGCCCGCCATCGCCAGCAACAGCAGCAATGGCGAGTCCGCAAAGCCGCCCACCGCCGAAACCAGCGTGCTGGCGAACCATGCCGCCGCCCCGCTGTTCACCAGCGCGCCGGACAGGGACAGCGACGTGGCGATGATGAAGAAGTTGCTCCAACCCAGGTTCTGCTCCAAGTCCCGCCAAGACAGTATTCCAATCCCGGGCAGCAGCATCGCCACCATCGCAATCAACGCGGGTACGGCGGGAGACAGGCCGTGGGCGAAGTCGGTGAACCAGAGCAGCGCGACGCCGACAGTGATGAGGCCGGCCTTGATCTCCGTCGGAGCCAACGCCCCGGCGCCGCGTTCCTCCTGGACCCGGGCGAACCCGGCGAACCCCGAGCGGTAGAGCAGGAATACGGCCAGGCCTCCCACCACGAGTATGCTCCAGAAGGGCACGGCCATCAGCGCGAACCAGCGTGTCCACGAAAAGTCGGCAATCAGCGCCGAGGCCACGACTGGCGTGATTCCGCCCGCCAGCAGGGCGGTGGAACCGAGGCGGTTGAGGGAACCCATAGCCATCATGATTCCCTTGTTCAGCGAATGCGTCCTCTCGATATTCCATCGCCCCATAACCCCTTCGTAGACGTGCACCAGGATGGCGCCCCGCGTCGAAGCGGAGGGCAGCGCAAAGGTCAGGGCGGCGAAGGACACCAGCATCTGCACGTAGAGCGCCCGCGGGCTACCCCGGGCCAATCGGACCAGGTACCCGGCCATCCGGTTGGCCAGCCCCGACTGCTGCACTCCCAAGCCCAGAGCGAGTATCCCGATGAGGAAGTAAGGCACCGGCTGGGAGAACCCGTACAACGCGGATTCGATGTCCGGCACGGCTCGCAGCAGGGTCAGCAGGACGACGGCGGCCATGCCGGTGACCGCCAAGGGGAGGGCTCCGGTGGTCCAGAACCCCACGGCCAGGGCCATGACTGCAAGGGCCCGCTGTCCATCGCCGGACAGCCCATCAGGCGCCGGGGCGAGCAGCACCACGGCGAAGGCCAGCAGGGGCAGACCGAATTTGACTGCCGCAACGCTTGGCTCGTCGCCGAGGATTTTCAGTGCGCGTTTCGGTTCGTGTGTCGTCATGTTCGAGCCTGTGGGGGCCCACGGTCTCTCGATTCTTGGCGTAATTATCTGAACTGTGATTCATGGGATTACAAGGATTGGTATGATTTCCCAATCATGGCAATCCCGGAATCAGAGAAATCACAGTTCAGACGAAGAATTGAAAGACCCCCGGAGCGCCGCCCGGGGGTCCTGGCTGTGTCCGTGTATGTCGCTGCCAGTCAGGAAACCGCGGGCTTGCGGCCCTTGCGGCTCAGGAAGTCGCTGAAGCCTTCCTCCACGGTCAGGCCACGGAAACGGCCCTGGCGGCCCTCAATCTCGGTCCAGAACTGCTCTTCAAGGGAGTTGCCGGTGTGCTCGATGAGGAGCTGCTTGATGTTGTTGACCCCCTCGGGCCGGTTCTTGGCGATGCCGGCGGCGACCTCGATGGTCTTGTCCATCAACTGATCCGACAGCACCAGGTGGTTCAGCAGGCCGATGTGATAAGCCTCGTCGGCGAAGACCTCTCGCCCGCTGTACAGCAGCTCCTTGGCCTTGCCCCAGCCGACCAGGGTGGGCAGGCTCCAGGTGGCGTTGAGCTGGCCGTAGTTGACGGCGAGGAAGCGGAAGCTGCTCTTCTCGCAGCCGATGAGGAAGTCAATGCTGGTAGCCATGACGGTGCCGCCACCGTAGCACAGGCCGTTGATGGCCCCGATGATGGGCTTGCTGGCGGTTGCCATGTGCCACGTGTAGTTGGCGCGCTCGGCGGCGGCGGCGTCGCGCTGCTCCTGGGTGAACTCGCGGTTCTCGTGGATGTCGGCGCCGGCGGAGAAGGCCCGCTCGCCTGCGCCGGTGATGATGATAGCGCCGACGCCGTCGTCGGCTTCGGCCTCGGTGATGAACTCGTCCAGTTCCCGGACAAGCTGCAAGTTCAGTGCGTTGAGCACCTCGGGGCGGTTCAGGGTAACGATGGCGACCCGGTCCACCTGGTCGGTGGAGATAACCTCAAAGGCCATGACTGCGAAGACTCCTTTACCGTCCGCCGGAAGCGGCGGGACGTGTGTTTGCATAGGGTATTGCCCAGAGTTTAGCGGCGAGAAGGCCAGCGCACAACTGAGGGGGTGATGAGGATAGCGCTCCGAATTGGGTGGTCAGGCTGATTTCCACGACCTGCGAGGTAGCGCTCTGGATTTTCGCCTTCGCAGGAATGTACGGATTGTAGGCTGGCAAACCACCCGAATTGGAACGCTGCCGCAAACGCCCTGCCCCTACCCCGTCACTTCCCAACCCTGTATACTGTTGCCCGTTCTCGAACTATGGCCTCTGAACCCAGCGGAGGATCAGCCTTGCAGTTCAACATCGCAGTCATGGGCGGCGACGGCATTGGCCCCGAGGTCACCGATCAGGGCGTCCGCGCCCTTGAGGCCGTCGGCAGCGCCTTCGGACACAGCTTCAACCTCTCCTATGGCGACATTGGCGGCATCTCCATCGACAAGCACGGCATCCCCTTCACCGATGAGGTGCGCGCCATGTCCGGCGACAACGACGCCGTCCTCTTCGGCGCCGTTGGCGGCCCCAAGTGGGACGACCCCAACGCCGCCGTGCGCCCCGAGCAGGGCCTGCTGGACATCCGCGCCCACATGGGCGTCTTCGCCAACATCCGCCCGGTCAAGGTCTACCCCTGGCTGGCCGACGCCAGCCCCCTCAAGGCCGGCGTGCTGGAAGGCGTGGATATGGTGGTGGTGCGCGAGCTGACCGGCGGCCTGTACTACGCAGAGCCGCGCGGACGCCGCCAGACCCCCGGCGGCATCATCGCCGAAGATACCATGCGCTACACCGAGGGAGAGATTGAGCGCGTGCTGCGTGTCGGTTTCGAGCTGGCCCGCGGACGCCGCAAGAAGCTTACCTCCGTGGACAAGGCCAACGTCCTCGAGTGCTCCCGCCTCTGGCGTACTGTCGCCACCCGTCTCGGCGAGGAATACCCCGATGTCGAGTTGGAACACGTCCTGGTAGACGCCTGCGCCATGCAGCTAATCTCCCAGCCCTCCCGCTTCGACGTAATCGTCGCTGAGAACACCTTCGGCGACATCCTGACCGACGAGGCATCGGTGCTGGCCGCCTCTATGGGCCTGCTGCCCTCGGCCAGCCTGGCCGGCGTGCCGGTGGAGGGCCAGCCCTCAGTCGGCATGTACGAACCCATCCACGGCACCGCGCCCGACATCGCCGGACGGGGTATCGCCAACCCCATCGGCTCCATCCTCAGCATGGCAATGATGCTCCGCTACTCCCTCGGCCTGACCGAAGAGGCTGCCGCCGTGGAGCGTGCCGTTGAGACCACGCTGGAGAGCGGCCTCTGCACCGCCGACATCGCGGGTGGCGGTCCGTCCGTCAGCACCGTGGAGATGGGCGACCGCATCGTCGCCGCCATCGGTGGATGAGCAGGATTGAGGAACATCGATTCCCTCTCCCTTGAGGGAGAGGGTTAGGGTGAGGGTGAAAATCTCCAACTGCGTAACCCCATCCTGATTCAGACAAACCAGGACTTGCAATGTCTCTTCCCCTCTTGTGGCTTCTGCTCGCCGTAGCTGCGGCTATCATCTTGGTAGCTTCCAACTTCTTGGCCAAATCGGCCGACGTCATCGCCTTCAAGACCGGGCTGGGCCGCGCCTTCATTGGCGTCCTGCTTTTGGCCACGGCGACCTCTCTGCCCGAGTTGGGCGTCGGGGTTAGCTCCATCGCTTGGCGCGACCAGCCGGACCTGGCCGTGGGCGACGCCTTTGGCAGCAACCTGTTCAACCTGCTGATAATCGGGCTTCTCGACCTTTACTGGCGCAACGGGCCGATACTGTCCAACGTCAGCATTGCCACGGTGTTTGTCGGTGCCCTGGGAATTACCGTCATCTCCCTGGCCGCCATCGCAATGCTGATTCATTCCTACACTACCGCATTGGACTCGTGGACTATCAGCCCAGGTTCCATAGTCATACTGGGCGTATTCCTGCTCGCTATGTACCTGATATACAGATTCGAGCAGCGCCCGCGCGACGATGGAGACTACGCAGCGACGGGCGCCACAGACGAGGAGGACGAGGAGCAGTACGCTGACGAAAGCCTGCTGCGCGTTTCGGTAATCTACGTCATCGCCGCGGCTTGCGTGATAGCGGCGGCAGTCGGTCTCTCCATCATCGGCGAGGAAATCACCCACAAAATGGGTTGGGAGGCCAGCTTCTTCGGCACCCAGTTCCTGGCATTCAGCACATCCTTGCCCGAACTGGCGGCATCCTTCGCCGCCATACGCATCAACGCCCCCGAACTGGCGATTACCGGGGTGCTGGGCAGCAACCTGTTCAACATGGGCTTCATCCTGTTTATGGATGACGTGGCCCTGGTAGGCGCCCCGCTGTGGCTCCCGATGCCGGGCAACATGGACACCCCAGGCATATCCCACATCCACGCGCTAACAGCGGTAATAGCGGTTCTGATGACGGCGGTGGTGATAGTCGGCGTAGTAACCCGTGGCCGCGCCCGCCCCAACAGGTTCTTCACCGGGGAGGCCCTGCTCCTCATCGGCCTCTACGCAGCCGCCAGTGTTCTCGTCTTCATGCTGGCCTAGCCCGCCCGGGAACACTCAGGCGCCTACACACCCCGCAGCCCGAAATATGGAAGCCGTCTTATAATCCCCTCTCCCTTGAGGGGGAAGGTTAGGGTGAGGGTGGTAATTGAGGGAAAAGCGCGGTAAGGCGGAGGCCGATGACTGGAAAGGAGAACAGTCCGGTCAGGAATCAAACCTGCGACTCCCAAGCGTTGCCGCGGGCTACTTGGGCGAGTTATCACTACTCCACCGGACGATGATAAGAGGATTATAGAGGAAACCGGACGCCACATCCAAGGGACTATTGACTACATCGCAGCCCCAGGCTACCTGTCCAGCAAGTGCCGCATCGCCTGTGGAGCGGCCACTGCGGCCCGCTCCGTCAACTCCTCCGGCGTCAGGGTGACTATCGGGTGGTCAATAACCGCAAGTCCGTAGTCGGCGTCGCCGCGCAGCCGGGCCATTGCCCGGGCCTGGCTGACGAAGGGCTTGGTCGTCAGCACCGTGGAAGCCACGCCCAGCAACTCCATCTCCATCGCGTCGTGCACACTGCACGACGTGCAGGACCCTCATTCCGCCGTGGCGTGAATCATCACGTCGCAACGCTGCGCCAGTTCCTCCAGGGCGGAACGGTCGGCGGGCCACTGGTGCCCTCCCTTGTTGTATTCCACTGTCCCGGCCAGCGAGTAGCGCTCGCCGATGATGCCGGCCACCATTCGCAGCAAGTCCTCCGAGTGAGGCTTGTTGTTGGAAAGCAGTCCGATGGTCTTCCCGTCCAGGCTGGCCGGACGCAGGGCCAGCGCCGCCGGCGAAGTCTCCGCCGTGTCCCTGGGGTCGAGAGCGTAGATGCTTGTCATGCCTGGTCCGCCTCCTCAGGTGGGTACGGTTATCTCCCTGGTTACGGAGCGGCTGCTTCCCCAGGACGTGATGAGGGCCATGAATTCCCCCGCGTCGCCGCCCGCCGGGACGACGGTTATCCGCTCAGGCCCGGCAACGCAGCCTATCAGCTCTTCCCGGTCAGCGTCCGGCGGCAGCTTGTCCATGCGCCTCCATTCGTCCCACTCCCCCGCAGTCCGCAGCGTCTTTTCGTGGAGGAAGTCGGCCACCTGTGGGCGGCTCCAGCCGGAGGCCGTCACGTAGGCCATCAACTCCTGGCTGATGGTCAGCACGACTTCCGACAGCCTCGGCCCGAACCCCAGCATCGCGTGCGCGGCGGCGGTGAGGAAGCCTTCAGGGTCCCGGTCGCCGTGGGTCTCCAGTTGCAGCGGAGCGTTGGCGGCCACCATCGTGACAGCGCTGGCGCCCGGGTGAAAACCCTTCGATTCGGCCAGCGAAGGCCAGGGGCTAGTTTCCAAATCTTCGGCGAAGCAGAAGCTGTATTTGCCCGAGTGGCCGTAGGTGCTCTTGTCCATTTCCTGGGAAACGGAGCCGTAGAAGTTGGCCTTGAGCAGATTGATGGCCCGGCCAATGGCGGCGTTGGCCCGGTTCCCGTTCCCGAAGGCGTTGACGCCGTGATTCATCCCGATGCGCGAGGCGTATGGCCCGCTGACCATCACCAGGTTGGCGATGCCGTTGGTCGAAGTGCTGCTGGCATGGAAGTTGTAGGCCCGGTCGCAGACCGCGGACACTGCCGTCACGACCACCGGGAAATGCTCCGGCAGGCAGCCGGCCATCACCGCGCTGACCGCCACCTTCCCGGCCGGGAACCGCTTGTGCCGGATGCCTTCGGTTCCCAGGATGTCCTCCGGGTCAAGCCCGCAGAAGTCCAGTAGTGCCTGCACCAGTTCCGGCGTTGGCGGAACAACGGGTAGCCCGTCGGTTAGCCCGTCCCGGAAATAGTGTTCCAGGGCCGTTTCCCAGCTATCGAATTGCCACTGCTCAATCTGCATAGCCACGCCACTTTAAGCCAGAATCGCTGACCGGCGCAACGCGCCGACAATCAACCGTCAGGGGGAGCCTACACCGCTTCGCCCTCGTACCTTGCTATTTCTACGAACCCCTCTTCCTCGTCGGACCAGGCAAACAAGGCCGACGCCTCCACCCGCGTTTCCGTTATCCCTACCACCAGTTGCTGTACCGGATAGGCTGGGCCATCCCCCCAGGGGCTGGTGGCAACCTCACGGTCCGTCGGCGAAAAGTAGGCCCCCCCGTTGGGGTGGGAGTGATAGATAACCTTGGCCGGTGTGTCGCTGTCCAGGCTGTGGTTCAGGGCCAGCAGGTCGCTGCCGGTGATGACGTAAGCCGTTTCCCCGCCGCGCTCCGCTTTAGTGGGATGAGTACCCGAATCCTGGGCGTTCTCACAGCTACGGACGGCGTTGACCGTCGGGCTGTCCGCCGGGCCAGCCAGCCAGCCGCAGCACTCAAACGGGAACGCTTTGCGGGCTTCCCGGTAAACCTCCGCAAGAACCTCGGCAGTTATGTCCAAAGGTGTTGGCGAATCGGCCATCAAAACTCTCCTTAATCCCAGTGTTCCCCAAATCCCCTCTTCCTCCGGGAGAGGGTTAGGGTGAGGGCGTTCCTCTTGCACCTGCCCAACACCCTCATCACCCGGCTGGCTGGCCCCCTGCGCCGTGTCGCTGGGCGTACTCGTACACCGCTGCCTCCTGCTCCGGCGTCTGTATGGAACCCGGCCTCAGCCGCCGCACCTCGTCAACGGCATCGCCCGGCCACGCCCCCTTGCTCACCAGGTAGCAGGCCAGCACCGTACCCGTCCGCCCGATACCCGCGTAGCACGATACCGCCACCGGACGGCCCGCGCCGTTCTGTTCGTTGATGAACTCCAGCATCCGGTCAATCTGTTCCTGAGTCGGGGGAGTGAAGTCCGGCACCGGCTCGAACATATCCACGATGTCCAGCATACCGCCCCCGTCGGACGGGATGGTCCGCTCCTCCATCCTGATCATCGCCCGCACTCCCTGCTGGTACAGGTAGAACAGGTCGCGCACCCCCGCTGGCCCTTGCGAACCGCCGAGTTCGTTGTCGAGCACCCAACTGAAGTTCATGTACGGCATAACTCTGGCCTTTCCTTATACCCCCTACCCCTGAGGCGGAGGGTCAGGAGGTGAAAATCCCCAGGTACGCAACCCTGGCGCTCGACTAATAGCGTAGCAAGTTAGTCGGTATCAGTCGTCCTGCCAAGGGGTCGACGGCGAGCGAGGCTTCTTCCAGTGAGACCACGCCCAACAGGCTGGGTTCTCCCTGTTCTGCGAATATGACCGGCGTATGAAACTCCAGTCCCTCCAGCCTTATGGCGGTTTCGCCGACATCTACCGGGACTATTCTGCCGTCGGCCGTTTCCGAAGGGAGCGACCTTGCGACTGGCACTCCCAGCCTTTGCAACAGTTCTCTGGGCACTGCCGTGAAGGTTGAGCCAGTATCCACTGTCACCTCAAGGTCTTCGAACAGCCGCCCCTGTGGGTCTCCGACTGCTATGGTCACTTTGACCGCTCCCATTGCATTTCTCCCGAGCTTGCCGAAGAGGTGGGAGGTGAATTCCCTATGCCTCACTCACGCAGCTTCGACATTACTTCCTCCGACGCCAACCCGTCCACTGCCACCACCTTGTCCCGCGAAAAGTGCCCCCGCGCGACGCGCAACCGCGACCTGGCGACGCCCAGCGTCTCCGCCAGCAGCTCCAGCAGCGCGGCGTTGGCCTTCCCGTCGTGGGGCGGCGCGGTGACGCTCACCCGCAGCGTCCCGTCCCGCATCCCCAGCACCCGGTCGCGCGACGCCCGGGGCTGTACCCGGACGCTGATTGTACAGCCGTCGGTGGCGTCCAAGGATACTCCTCTGAGCGCAAAGGCCGCCAAGTCGAGTATAGTATAGGGCATATCAAGCAAACACCGGAGTTGTTTTGGAATACGCCAACATCAAACTGACAAAAGAAGAAGGAATCGCCACCATCCGCCTCAACCGCCCCGATGCCATGAACGCTCTCGGACGCGAGCTGTGCGACGATCTGTCGGCGGCCCTGACCGACGTGGCCGGGGACGAATCGGTCAAGGCAATGGTGCTGCGAGGCGATGGCCGGTGCTTCTGCGCCGGGGCCGACCTCAAGTATTTCCAGGACGCCTTCCAAAGCCCCGACTCCCTTCGCCACTACCTGCGGGACATCAACGAGGTCATCTTCCAGGTCGAAGATATGCCTATTCCCGTGATAGCCGTAGTGCATGGCTTCGCCCTCGCCGGCGGGCTGGAGCTGATGATGGCCTGCGACATGGCCCTGGTAGCCGACGACGCCCGCATCGGCGACCAGCACGTCAACTTCGGCCTGATGCCCGGCGGCGGCTCCACCATCCGCCTGCCCCGCCTCGTCGGCCCCCAGCGGGCGATGGAACTACTGACCACCGGCCGCTGGCTCAACGGCCCCGAGGCCGTGGAGTGGGGCCTTGCCCTGCGCTCCGCCCCGCTGGAAGAGCTGGACGAGGAACTGGAGAAGCTGGTGGCCCCCCTGCGCGGCAAGAGCCGCCCCGGCTTGGGCTGGATCAAGCAGGTTGCTCACCAGGGCCGCGACCTGTCCATCCGCGACGGCTCGGCCGTCGAGCAAATGGCCTTCGCCCAGTACGTCGCCACCTCCGGCCACCCCGCCGAGGGCGTCCAGGCCTTTGTCGAAAAGCGCACCCCCCAATTCTAGTCGATGTCCAAAATACCCTCTCCCAGAGGGAGGGGATTAGGGTGAGGGCGTCCCTGTTTGTTGGCAATGCCGCTGATGACCAGAGTTTCCCGCTTCAGAGAGGAACACAGAGGAGGTGAGGAGGGAACCCTGCTATTCCCTCCCCTTGAGGGGGAGGGTTAGGGTGGGGGTGAAAACATTAGGAGGAACAATAGACAAGTTTTGAAGATACGCGAAATGCTCCAAGAGGGGCGCACCATATCATTCGAGTTTTTCCCGCCGCGCAGCGCCGACGGCATCCCCGGCGTGCTGGACACGGTGAACGAGCTGACCGCCTACTGCCCCGACTTCATATCAGTCACCTACGGCGCGGGCGGCTCGACCCGCCACTCTACCGAGCAGATTACGGTGGAGGCCAAGCAGTCGGCGGGCGTCGAGGTCATGGCCCATCTCACCTGCGTCGGCCAGACCGTCGAGGAACTGGACGGCGTGCTGCAACGCTTGGATGAAGCGGGAATCGAGAACGTCATCGCACTGCGCGGCGACCCCCCGCGAGGCGAGGAACACTTCGTCGCCACCGAGGGCGGTTTCAGCCATGCCTCCGACTTGGTGAGTCACATCAAGGCCAACTACCAGTTCGGCATCGCCGCCGCCTGCTACCCCGAGGGCCACACCGAGGCCGAGAGCCTGGAGCGAGACCTCGAGTACGCCAGGCTCAAGGTGGACAACGGCGCAGACTTCCTAATCACGCAGCTCTTCTTTGACAACGCCGACTACTTCGCCTTCGCCGACCGGGCCGCCGCCGCGGGCATAGACGTGCCGATGATACCGGGAATCCTGCCGGTGCTCAGCGCCCCGCAGATTCGCCGCTTTACCGCCCTCTGCGGCTCCAAGATTCCCTCTGACCTGGACGGCGAGCTTGACCGCCTCGGCGAGGATGACGAGGCCGTCCGCGAGCTGGGCGTCGAGTACGCCGCCAAGCAGGTGGAAGAACTGTGGGCTTCCGGCGTTCCCGGCGTCCACTTCTACGTCCTGAACCGCAGCTACTCTGTCTCCAAAATCCTCGACCACCTCGGCATCCCAGGCCACATCCCGGACTAGAAAATCCCCCTCAGGGGGAGGGTTCCCACAAGTTCCCTCTCCCAGAGGGAGAGGGTTAGGGTGAGGGCACTACCCCATGCTGTCCACCGGCGTAGACATAATCGAGATACACCGGATAGCCCGGACGCTGGAGCGCTACGGAGACCGATTCCTGCGCCGCGTCTACACCCCCGGCGAGCTGGAATACTGCCGGGGTCGCCCGTCCAAGCTGGCATCCCGCTTCGCCGCCAAGGAAGCCACCATGAAGGCTCTCGGCACCGGCGTCCGCGGCGTCGGCTGGAAGGACATCGAGGTCACCCGCGCTCCCAGCGGCGCCCCCGGCATCCTGCTCCACGGACGCGCCAAAGCCCGCGCCCAGCGCCTCGGCGTCCTAGAAATCTCCGTAAGCATGTCCGACTCCCAGGACAACGCCGTGGCCTTCGTAGTAACTCGCCGCGAAGACCCCGACTGAGCGTTTGGGAGCATGGAGTACAATGAGGGAGTCGCAATCCCAAATGCCGGAGGCCCTGGTAAACCGCGGCGTCGGATGGCAGGCAGCCGGATTCACACTGACCGGAATCGCCTGTTTGCTAATCCTGAAATCATTTGAGGGAAGCGACTTCTGGCTGTACCAGTGGTTCGAGAAAGCAACCGTAGACCTCTATTGGTCTTTCATAGTGTCCGTTAGCATTCCTGTTTGACTGGGTGAGAAAAATGTTTGAGAGCGCCAAGGCCATCCGGGAAGCCAAAAAGGCTCAGATTAGAGAAAAGACTATCCGAAAAGAGCGGGAGCGGATACTAAAGGCATTTGAGCAGCATGGCGTCACGCTATCCCCGGAAGTAGTCGAGGCTGTTTTCAAAAACCCGCCGAATAACCCTTCCTGACCAACGCCGTGAAAGTCGTAACCGCCGCCCAGATGGCCGCCATCGAGCAGGCCGCAGACCGCTCCGGCGTCAGCCTCGACACCCTCATGGAGAACGCCGGCATGGCCGTGGCCCACGCCGCCCGCGACGAGCTGGGCGGCGCAGCCGGTGCCCGCGTCGTCATCCTCGTCGGCCCCGGCAACAACGGCGCTGACGGCCTCGTCGTAGCCCGCCACTTACGCCGCTGGGGCGCGGAAGTCGTCTGCTGCCTCCTTACCCAGCGCCCCGATCACGACCCCAAGCTCGACCTCGCCCGCGAGTATGGTTTAGAAGTCCTTTCCTCCCCCAGCGGCGACACCCTCGAAAGCCTGTTGCGCCGCTCCCGTCTGGTCATCGACTCCGTCCTCGGTACCGGCCGCTCCCGTCCTTTGGACGGCCCCGTCCGAGACGCCATGTTGCTGCTGCAGCGCCTTCGCCGGGACTCCGTTGGCCCTGAGCTTGTCGAAGAGCGGCCGCTGCTCCTGGCTCTCGATCTCCCCACCGGCCTCAACGCCGACACCGGGCAGGTTGACCCGGCCTGCCCGCACTTCGATGCAACCCTGGCCCTCGGCTACCCCAAGGCCGGCCTGTTGCGCTTCCCCGGCGCGGAACGGGCGGGCCGCCTGCGAGTGCTGGACATCGGCGTTCCCCCCGGCCTGCCCGAAGAGCAATCCGTGAACGTCGAGATGCTAACCTCCCAATGGGTGGCCTCCCGATTGGAGCCGCGCCCTCTCGACTCCCACAAGGGCACCTACGGCCATGCCCTCGTCGTCGCCGGTTCCCGCCACTACGTTGGCGCGGCGTGGCTGGCGTCCCAGGCGTCGGTCCGCGCCGGCTCCGGGCTTACCACCCTGGCCAGCCCGGAGGGCGTCTACCCCATAGCCGCTGCCAAGGGCGCCGAGGCCATCCACCTGCCCCTTCCCGAGGACGAGGCTGGACACATCCACCCTTCCGCCGCCGCCGTCATACGCCAGTCCGAACGCCGCTTCACTGCCGCGCTGGTAGGCTGCGGCATGGGTTGGTCCGAGGGAACCACTGAGTTCTTGAGCCTCCTGCTGTCCCAAACCCAGGGCAGGCTCACCGGTCTGCCCCTCCTGATTGACGCCGACGGACTGAACAACCTGTCCGCTATCGAAAACTGGCCCGCCCAAATCAACGGCCCACTGATTCTCACGCCCCACCCCGGCGAAATGTCCACCCTGACCGGCATACCTGTCGCCCAAATCCAGGCCAACCGCGAGAGTGTCGCCCGCGAGTGGGCCGAACGATGGGGCGCAACCCTCGTCCTCAAGGGAGCGCACACCGTCATCGCCAGTCCCGGCGAACCCGTCCGCATAGCCCCCTTCGCCAACCCCGGCCTCGCCACCGGCGGCACAGGCGACGTGCTCAGCGGCATCATAGTCTCCCTGCTGGCCCAGGGCCTCCCGCCCTCTGTTGCCGCCGCTGTGGGCGTCTATCTCCACGCCGCTGCCGGACAGAGCGTCACCGACCGAATCGGCCATACCGGCCTCGCCGCCTCCGACCTGCTCGACGCTCTGCCGCTCACCATAGCCGCCCTGCACCGTGCTAAACTTGGGGAGTGAGGGCGAATTGTCCTTTCAGGAACTCATAGAAATCATTTCCGACCCCAGCTCGCCGCTGGCCGATGCCCCCTTTCACGAGGCGTCCGACCCTTCGCCCGGCGAGTTGGCTGAGTTCGTCCAGGTCTGCGATACTCTGAACGAAGACCGTCGCTGCGAAGTCCTGGCGGTGATGGTGGAGCAGGCCGAAGAGAATTTGGAGCTGGACTTCACCGCCGTCTTTCGCCAGAGCCTCAAGGACGATGACGACCGTATGGTGCAGCTCGGGATCGAAGGGCTGTGGGAGCAGGAAGACCACTGGCTCATCGTCGAGTTGATGGGGTTGCTGCGGTCGGAGCGCGGGCCTCAGGTTCGGGCCACTGCCGCCGTGGCCTTGGGCAAGTTCCCCGTGCTGGCCCAGGAAGGCAAGCTCCGGCCCCAGGACGGCGAACTGGTCTACCGCATCCTTATGGACTTCCTCGAAGATGACATCGAAGACCTCGAAGTGCGCCGACGGTGCCTTGAAGCCGTGGCGCCCTACAACACCGAGGAAGTCCAGGACTACATCCGCTGGGCCTACGACGGCGACGAAGAAGACCTGCGTTCCAGCTCCATCTACGCCATGGGCCGCACCGGCGAGGCCGAGTGGCTGCCCACGCTGCTAGAAGAGTTGGAAAGCTACGACCCCGCTGTGCGATACGAAGCCGCCAACGCCTGCGGAGAGTTGGGCATGGAGGACGCCGCCCTCCCATTGGCGGAGCTGCTCCGGGAGGACGACGACTCGGAAGTGCGGATGGCCTGCATCGCCGCCCTCGGCAAGATAGGAGGCGCGCTGGCCCGCCGCGCCCTCATAGACTGCGTGCGTGACGGCGACTCCGCCATGTCCGACGCCGCCCACACCGAGCTGGAGAACCTCGAGTTCCTCGACGACCCCATGCGCCTCTACCCGGGATAGAGCTGTACTGGCATTTCCCTCTCCCAGGGGGAGGGGGGCTAGAGCCTGCCCCGTACTCGATACGGGGGTGAGGGCGTCCCCGGCCCAAATCCCCTCCCCCTTGAGGGGGAGGGTTAGGGTGGGGGTGAAAACGCAGGGAGACAACTATGCCCCCACTCACCGAATCCCAAGCCCGTTTCCTCACCGACGCCCGCGTAGCCCGCCTGGCCACCGCGGACGCCGATGGACGCCCCCACGCCATCCCGGTCTGCTTCGCCTACGCCGACTTGGGATACGGCGGTGAAAACATCTACATCGTCCTCGACCGGAAGCCCAAGGCCGCCGAACTGACCCGCCTCCGCCGTGTCCGCAACATCCTAGCCAACCCCCATGCCGCCCTGATTGTTGATCACTACGAAGAGGACTGGCGTTCCCTCCGCTACGTCCTCGTATCTTGCCGCGCCGAACTGCTGAGCGGCGATGAACCCGAGGCCGCGCAGGCCGTCGCCATCCTCCGCGAGAAGTACCCCCAGTACTGCGATATGGCCCTGGAGGGAAACCCGGTAATCAAGCTAACCCCCCGACGCTACACCGCCTGGAGCTTTAATGGGGAGTAGGTACACCCACGCGACGCCCTTCCCCTTCCCTTGACACCCCCATACCCGCTCCCTAGACTGGCATCCGACATAACGCATGGCAACGGGAGAAACAGACAGATGGACGGAGTTACCGCAATCGCCAATATACTGCGGATGGAGGGCGTGGAGTTCGTCGCCTGCGTGCCGTACCAGCCTTTGCTGGAGGCCGCCGCCATCGCCGGAATCCGCCCGATGATCTTCCGCCAGGAGGTCACCGGCATTCACATGGTGGACGGCTACTCCCGCGCCACCAACGGCCAGAAGATTGGCGTCTTCATGATGCAGAACGGCCCCGGCGCCGAAAACGGCTTCGGCGGCGTAGCCCAGGCCTATTCCGAGTCGGTGCCCATCCTGTTGCTGCCCGCCGGTATGGCCCGCGACAAGCGCGGCGTCCATCCCAACTTCTACCCCGCCCGTAGCTACGAAACCATCACCAAGTGGGCCGATGAGTTCAACATGGTGGAGCGCATCCCTTCGATGATGCGCCGCGCCTTCACCAAGCTCCGCAGCGGACGCCCCGGCCCGGTTCTGCTGGAGATTCCCGCCGATGTCGCCACCGCCGAGCTGCCCGAGGAACTCTTCGACTACGAACCGCCCCGCGCCGTCAAGCAGCAGGCCGACCCGTCCGACGTGAGCCGCGCCGCCGCGGCCCTGCTGGCCGCCGAGCGCCCGGTCATCCAGGCCGGCCAGGGCGTCCTCTACGCCGAGGCCACCGACGAGCTGGTCGAGCTGGCCGAGTTCCTGCAAGCCCCGGTGATGACCACTCTGCCCGGCAAGAGCGCCTTCCCTGAGAACCACCCACTGGCCCTCGGCGCTGGCGGCCCCAGCACCACCGCCATGGTCAACAAGTACCTCCACGGCGCCGATACCGTGTTCGGCGTGGGCGCCAGCCTGACCAAGAGCTTCTTTGCCGTCCCCATCGCCGACAACAAGACCTTCATCCACCTCACCAACGACGAGGATGCCATAGGCCGCGAGTACAAGTGCAACTACCCTATGCTGGGCGACGCCAAGCTGGTGCTGCGGCAACTGCTGGATGCTCTGAAAGACCGCGCCGGCGCTCCCCGCCCTGTCAACCACGCTCTCCAGTCCGACATCCGCTCCGTCAAGGAGGCGTGGCTCGCCCAATGGATGCCGAAGCTCACCTCCAACGAAAAGCCGATGAACCCCTACCGCGTCGTATGGGATTTGATGCACACCGTTGACCTCGACAACACCATCGTCACCCACGAGTCCGGCAGCGCCCGCGAATATATGTCGCCCTTCTGGGAAGCCCGTGCCCCCCGCAGCTTCATCGGCTGGGGCAAGTCCACCCAGCTTGGGTACAGTCTCGGCCTGGCCATGGGCGCAAAGCTGGCCTTCCCCGATAAGCAGGTCATCAACGTCATGGGCGACATGGCCTTCAGCACCGTCGGCCTCGACGTGGAAACGGCAGTCCGCTGCGACATCCCCATCCTCACCGTGGTCAACAACAATTCCTATATGTCCATCTATGACGACAGCCGCTTCCCCACCGCCATCCAGAAGTACCAGGTCAAGAGCCTCGGCGGGCAGTTCGCCGAGGTTGCTGCCGCCATGGGCGCCTACGCCGAGAAAATCACCGAACCCGAAGAAATCGTCCCCGCCATCAACCGCGCCATAGCCGCCAACGCCGCCGGCGAACCCGCCGTCCTGGAGTTCATCACCCGAGACGAAGGCAACTTCTCCAAGTTCTAGCCCTCCCCGCCCCCAAAATCCCCGCCCCCTCCAATAGCTCTCTCTCCCTTGAGAGAGAGGGTTGGGGTGAGGGTGAAATCTTGGAATCTAAGCTATGTGCCTATGCCCAATTCGCTTTGCTGCTAGGGTCTGCAAAGCCTCCAATTGCTGACACTTGCCCCTTGCGACACCTGCTGTTTCTCCGCTGAAATGTAAGTCAGCGCAACGCAAACAGGGGGTGGTGAAATGGCAATGGCAACAACGGCAGCGGAGAAAGACCACCGGAACGGCGCAGGCCCCACCGTCCGCGAGATGCCCACGGAGGAACGCCCCCGCGAGCGCCTCGCAACCTACGGCCCACGCCACCTTAGCAACACCGAGCTGATCGCCATCCTGCTCCGCACCGGCTCCGCTGGCGAGAATGTAATCTCGCAGTCGTCGCGGCTCCTCTCCCAATTCGACGGCCTGCGCGGTCTGGGCAAGGCCACCTACGCCGAGCTATGCGCTCAGAAGGGCCTCAGTGAAGCCAAGACCTGCCAGATCCTTGCCGCCCTCGAGCTTGGCCGCCGCTTCGTATCCCTGGCCCCCGAAGAACGCGCCGTCATCAACTGCCCCGAGGACGTCGTAAACCTTCTCTCCGCCGAGATGTCTACCTTGGAACAGGAACACCTCCGAGCCCTGCTCCTCAACACCCGCAACGAGGTCATGGGCGTCGAGGAAATCTATGTCGGCAACGTCAACAGCTCCGTCGTCCGCCCCGCCGAAGTGTTCCGCCCCGGCATCCGCGCCAACGCCACCTCCCTCATCGTCGTACACAACCACCCCTCCGGCGACCCCACTCCCAGCGGCGCCGACGTATCCATCACCCGCGACTTGGTGGAAGCCGGCAAGCTCCTCGGCATGGAACTGCTCGACCACTTGGTAATCGGCAGCGCCCGCCGCTACATCAGCATGAAGGAAGCGCGGCTGGGGTTCTCTTAGGCCAATGGCGAAAGCGTCTGTGCCCGTGCTAACATCGCAACAAGTAGGGAATAATATGCCTCCCGCAACCCGCGTACTTGCATTTCTCTTGGTTTTCACAGCACTGTTCATGTTGGCGTTGATATTCGCGGTTGTAGCGGAATTTTCCGACGCGAAGTGGATTAAGACCATCATAAGCATTGGTGATCGCCTGGGACGCCTGACTTTCGTCGCCATTGCAACTACATTCACATTGGTAGAGGGGGTGCCTATGTTAGCTGATTGGGCCAGAAAGCAGTGGAGAAAAGAAGAACGAGAGAAGGGGCGCGCCGAAGAGCGCAAGGTCTGGCGGACTTGGCTTAGAGAGATGAATGCTTGGGAAGAGCGTAAGGCTGCGGCGGAAAGGGAGAGCCGGGATTTCACTGAGCCGCGCCCCGCCCCGCCCGTAGAAGAAAGGGTTGGAGACTCATATTAGCTGATTGGGCCAGAAAGCAGTGGAGAAAAGAAGAACGAGAGAAGGGACGCGCCGAAGAGCGCAAGGTCTGGCAGGATTGGAGTGAAAGGCTGGAAGCATGGGAGCGGCGCAAGGCCGAGGCGAAAGAAGCAGGCAGGGATTTCACCGAGTCTCGCCCGGCCCGGTGAGGACTAGGCGGGAGTATCGTGGCAGTCATAAGAAACAGGCAAGGAAAGGATGCCCCGCCTTTTCTTCTTGTCCTCCTAACCCGCCTGTTGCGCCAGCCACCTCTCGTTGGCTTCGGCGAAGGCCCGCATCGCGCCCTCGACGCTGTACGGGGTTTCGGGCGATGACTCGTCGGCCCACTCGCTGCGGGGCTGGGCGAAGAAGTCGCCGCCGTAGATGTGGATGGCGCCGGTGTACATCCGCCGGGGGTTGTGCACGGCGTGAATGGCGTCCCGGCCCAGGTTGATGGCGTCCTGCGATTGCAGTTCCCGGAACCCGGCCCGCTCCAGCCCGTCGCCGTCGCGGTTCCGGCGGTAAAAGGTGTTGTCCTCCTGACCTCCATACAGGCCGATCACCGCCCATAGCTGGTGGTCGTGCGGATATATCGCCATACCCGGAGGCCAGATAACGTTGATGATGGTCAACTCATCTGACCGGTGCAGTGTGGTTATCCCGCCATCCTCCGGCGTCCCCAGCGCGGCCTCTATCTCCCCCGGCTTGGCGATGGCGGCGCTTAGCAGATCCTTCACCGCCAGTTCCGGCGTGTGTTCATCCAGAGCGCCGCGACATGCGGCAACAAATTCCTCTACATCAAACATTGGTCCAGTACCTCTCCATTCTGGTCGGGGCCCAGGGCAATAGCCCTGCGAAACTCCTAGATGATGTCTGCCAGCCGCTCCAGCTGGTCCATCTCGGCCACGCTGGGCAGGAAGACCACCTCGTCCATGCCGATGCTCTCCATGTCCCGGATGGTGTCCTTCACCGCCTCCGGCGTGGAGATAGCGTTCCGGGCCATCTGTTCCGCCGCCTCGCCCAGGAATGAGTAGTAGTGGCGGATGTAGCCGCCCACCTTGTCGGCTGCGTCCGTACCGAGGGCGTAGGAAGCCACGCCGGCCAGCCGCGGCTCGCCGGATCTTCCCTGCTCCTTCCAGGACTCCACGGCCACACCGTACAGCTCCTGCACCGCTGCGGCGTTGCCTGCGGCAGCGATGAACCCGTCGGCGTAACGTCCGACGCGGCGGACGGCCTGGGGCGTACCGGCGCCTATCAGCACCTCCGGCCCCCCGGGCTGCACCGGGGCCGGCCCCATCGTCCCGATGCCTTCCCGGACCACGTCGCCGCTCCAGATGCGGCGCATGGTGGCGAGGGTCCGGTTCATCTGGCGTCCGCGCTGCTGGTATTCCGCGGGCGCGGCTTCATAGTCGTCGGGCCGCCGTCCCACACCCACCCCCAGCGTCAGCCGTCCGCCTGAGATGGCGTCCAGGCTGGCCGCCTGCTTGGCCAGGACGCCGGGGTTCCTCAGAGGCGCCAGCAGCACCCCGGTCAGCAGCCGCACCCGGGTGGTGGCTCCGGCGGCGGCCGCCAGCAGCACCAGCGGCTCGTAGTTGTCGTAGACCAGGCGGTCAATGGTCCCGACGCTGGAGAATGGGCCTTCGTCGGCCTTCCTGGCCCACTCCAGGATGAACTCTCCCTTGGTGCCCGGGACGTTGCCGGGCAGCCCGATGCCTACTTTCACGTCGCCTCCCCTTGGTGAGAGCTAAATGAAGTCCAGCCTTTCGAAGTTGCCGCCCACTATGGGCTGGGCGTCCAGTCCCAGCCACTTCTCGGCGATGGTGGCATAGACGCTGCGGAAGTCAACCTGGAAGTGCAGGTCCCCGTCCAGCAGGTCTTCCTCTTTCAGCGAGGGATAGATGCCGTGCATCCCGCCGGCCACGGTGTCGCCGATGACGAAGGCCGCGCCGCCGGAGCCGTGGTCGGTGCCTGAGCCGTTGTCCTTCACCCGCCGTCCGAACTCGGTGAACACCAGCATCAGCGCCTCTTGCGACGCATCATGCTCCCGCAGGTCGGCGAAGAAGTCGTTGATGCCCTGCGCCAGTTCGCCCAGCAGTTGCGTCTGGACCGGCATCTGGCCCGAGTGGGTGTCGTATCCCGCTTGGGCGGCGTAGAAGACGCGCGTCCCCAGCCCGGCCAGGTGGGCCTGCGCGATGCCCTTCAGGCCCTGGGCGATGGGCGTCGCGGCGTATTCGATGGCAGACGAGTATCCCGCAGTGGCTGTCCTGAGAATGTCGGCCCCCTTGAGCGCGTCAGTGCCGGTGCGGCCCAGGTAGTCCAGGGCCGGGCCGGAGCCGATGGCCGGGGCGTACATCCGGGCGAAAACGTCCAATGCCCGCGAGCGGCGTTCCTCGTCGGTGATGCCGGTGAGGAAGCCGTGGTTCTCCAGCGAGCCGACGGAGGCCACCGGCACGCCGGCCAGGGCCATGGCCCGGGGCAGGCCGCGCCCGAAGTTGACGCCGGTGAGCACGTTCCCGGCCTGCGGGTCCAGGTCGCGGATGACCCGGCCCAGCCAGCCCTCGGTGGCGACCCGCTCCGGCTCGCAGGTGTGCCAGATGTCCATGGCCCGGAAGTGAGAGCGGTTGGGGTTGGGATAGCCGATGCCGTTGATTACGGCCACCCGACCGTCGTCGTACAGTTCCTTGAGGGGAGCCAGCACCGGGTTGAAGCCGTAATGCCCGTCGATGGGCAGAACATCCTCCGCCGCCACGCCGACGGTGGAGCGGTTGTCGCGATACAGCGGGTCGCCGTATGGCACCACCGTGTTCATGTAGTCATTTCCGCCGGTCAACTGCACCACAATCAGGACCGGGTCGCGGTTTATGCTGGTCATCTCCCCTCCATCCGGCATCGCGCTTTCGAAACAATCGTCGCCATTGTAGTTGGTAATTAGTAAGGATTCAAACCGGACTTCGCCCGGAACGTGGAAGTTTATGAAAGAAAAAAGACTCGGAACATCCGAGCCTTTCACAATTGCGGTGGATGGCAGGAGCGGCAGGATTCGAACCCGCGACCACTGGTTTTGGAGACCAGCGCTCTGGCCAGACTGAGCTACGCTCCTGCGTATCCTGGATTGTAACGCACCGGCGGCGCGTTTTCAACGCCGGCGCCGAAAGGCTCGGATACGGACCGGCTGACGCCCGCAATTCTCGACTCGGCTCCCAGCGATATGGCCTGCGCTTGCCTTGACAAGGATAGCTCCCGCGCCTAGAATCGCCCCCAAGTCGGCCTTGGTGAGCCGAATTATTCGTTTATATGGGGGCGGCAAAGGATGCAACAATTCCAGAAAATCCGACGCCTGATGTTGAATCCGCTGTGGCTATTAGGAATACTGGCGACGATTATCGTTGCCTGCGGCGGTGAAGACCCAACAGCCACATCTGCCCCGGCCCCGGCCGCCACCACAGCCCCGGCCGCCCCTGCGGCGACCACAGCCCCGGCGGCCCCTGCAGCCACCGCGGCCCCCGGCGCAACAGCCGCTCCGGCGGGGCCAACCCCGACCACCCGCGCGCCTGCGGCCAGGCCCGTCTCCGACGCTACTCCCACGGCTGTTCCAACGGCTGCGCCTACGGAGGTGATGGCACCTTCGCCGGCTATTGAGACCAAGATAACCAGGGTCCGGATGTCGAATCCTACGCCCCTGACGGAGAACAACTACATCTGGTCAGCCGCCTGGGTGATCCTGCTCCAGCATGAGCCTTACGGCGAGAGCCTGTTGCAGAACAACGAGGTGACCTCGGAACCCGAGCCGTTGCTCGCAACGAACTGGGAAATGTCCAACGGGTTTAGGAACTGGAAATTCGAGCTTGCGGAAGGAGTGCAGTGGCACTTCGGCTGGGGTGAATTCACCGCCGCAGACGTGGCCCATACTCATTTCCTGCTTACACAGGAAGAGGCAGCAGGAAACTTCAAGAGCCTGTGGCTGGGCGGGACGCCCAATATCATCGACGACCACACCATTGAATTCGAATTTGACCCGCCGATGGTGGACGGCCTGCGCCTCTTCTCGCGCCTAGGCGGAGACATGGTTATCCAGAGCAAGGCCCAGTGGGATGCCGGCGGTGGAGTGCCGGCGGCCTACGATGACATGCCGGCCGGCACCGGTTCCTACCAGTATGGTGGCCGGAGGCTCGGCGAATCTATCTGGTACGAAAAGATAGAGGGAGAACACTGGAACGGCGAGAACCCTGACTTCCAGGAACTGGAATGGGTATGGGCCGCGGAGCAGTTCACCCGCCTGTCTCAACTGCTGGCGAGGGAGGTGCAGGGAGCGGACCTGGCCCGAGAGGTACAGCCACAGGCCATCGATGCGGGAATGAGGATCATCTCGTCCAACAATGAAAACAACCAGTCCTTCGGTATTTTTGGCGGCATCTACCTCAGCACGGTGGACAGCAACTTGGAACCATTCCCGGATGGCAGGAACCCGCACAGGAGAGAGGATATTCCCTGGCACGACATAAGGGTAAGAGAGGCCATGAACCGGGCCATAGACCGCGATGCCATCATTGAAGAGATTTACGACAATCGCGCCACCCCGGTGGTGGTGCCCCTGTATGCACCGTTCACCGAAGGCTGGAGCGAGCGCTGGGTGGAAGAGTTCGACGACAGGTACGGTTACGATCCCGAACGGGCCATCGAACTGCTGGCGGAGGCTGGCTACGCTCCGGGTGAGGTCGAAATAGAGAGCTGGTCCACGGTGATAGCGGGCAATCCCGAAATCCCGCAACTGATTGAGATCATGTCCACCATGTGGGAGGACGCCGGATTCAGCACCAAGATCCAGGAGTGGGACTTCGGCGCCTGGCTGGAGAAAGTCTTCGCACACGACGTCTACGAGAAATTCATCATCGGCAGGAACACGCCGATACGCACCACCCAGGAAGGTCTGCGCACCTTCTTTGCCTCCGACCCTGATGGTGTCGTGTATTCGTTCGAGGACGACTTCATCAACGAGAACTTCCACTGCTTGAGGGAATCAGTGGATGCGGAGGAACGGGAGGTATGCGCCCGTGCCGCAGGGGACTACATATACGAACAATACGCGATGATTCCCCTGTTCCAGATCACCTTCGACATGACGATCGACCCCGAGTTCATCTCCGAATGGCAATACCCCGGAGTGGGATCGGCCCACCCAACCCACGAGCACAACATCAGGGCCTGCCCGGCCGGGACTGACCGCTGCGAGTGACGACCCCGGTGACAAACGCCGTGGCTTAGGCAGTTCTTCCTGACAGGCGGGGGCCGGGCTTCCCGGTCCCCGCTAATACTGTGCCAGCGGAGTTTCGGTACAGGATATGCAGCGATTCATACTAATACGAATCGGCCAGGGCATTTTTGCTCTATGGGTTGTTACGATCATTGTCTTCGGTATCGGCCGGGCAACCGGTGATCCTGCGGCCATGATTCTTGGCCTGGAGGCGACCCAGGAGGACCTGGAGGCGATCCGGCTGCGGCTCGGCCTGGACAAGCCACTGGTGGTCCAATATGGGATCTATATCGGCAATGCGCTGCAGGGCGACCTGGGAGATTCCATCAAATATCCCAACCTTGGCGCCGGCGGTGCCGTTTTGCAGCGCCTGCCCGCTACGATTTATCTCGCGGGAGTGTCCCTCCTACTCGCAATTGCCATTGGCATCCCATTGGGAGTCTTGAGCGCGGTAAAGCGGGACTCGGCCTTCGACGGTTCTGCCAAGATCTTTGCGCTATTGGGCCAATCGGTTCCCAATTTCTGGCTGGGCCTGATGATGATGTGGATCTTTGCAGTCAAGTTAGGCTGGTTTCCCACCAGTGGGACCGGAGGTTTTAAGAACTTCATCATGCCGGCAATTACACTGGGTTCTTTCCAGATTGCCGCCATTACGCGACTGGTCCGGTCCGCAATGCTGGAGACCCTGGATAGCGAGTATGTGAAGCTGGCCAGGATAAAAGGCATACCGGAATGGAAGGTGCTGTGGAAACATTGCCTCAGGAACGCCGCGCTGACACCGTTAACCTATTTCGGCGTGATAGCCGCCGTCACCCTGACAGGTTCGGTCACTACGGAGACGGTATTCAATTGGCCTGGCACCGGACTTATGGCCTTCCAGGCGGTCCTGTCGCGGGACTTCGAACTAATCCAGGCGTTGGTGCTAGTCTTCTCTGGTCTGTTTATTGTTTCCAGCATGGTTGTGGACATTCTCTACGCATACCTGGACCCCAGAATTCGTTATGCGTAAATCGAAACCCCAAGAAGGACTGGTAGATCTATAAATGGGAGGAGAATCGCCATTGCCCGCGGAACGGTCGTCTCCCATACTGGTTAGGGCACCGTCCGTCGCCGCCCGCGCGTTAAAATTGTTGCGTCTGGCTGGAAGGCTGCCCAAGTTTGCGACGATAATCCTGCTTCTGGTACTGGTGATTCCAGCGATTTTTGCTGACGTGATTGCCCCTTACGAACCCTTGGAGGCTCCGGGAGGAGTCAGGGAACGACTGGAACCCCCGGTCTTTGCCGGTGGCAGCTGGGAATACGTCCTCGGTACCGACAAGGTTGGGCGAGATATGTTGAGCCGGATCCTTCACGGATCACGGATCTCCATCACGATATCGGCAATCGGAATAGCCATCGCCGGTACCATAGGCACGACCCTCGGTATTATTTCCGGCTATTTCGGCGGTCGCGTTGACGCTATCATCATGCGCCTCGTCGACGTGTCCCTGTCGATTCCACCGGTGTTGTTGGCATTGTCCCTTGCAACCGCTCTGGAACCAAGCTTTCAGACGGTGATACTAGTGGTCGCCTCGCTGCTATGGTCAATTTATTGCCGCCAAGTTCGAGGCGACACGCTGGCCGTCCGCCAGCAAGACTACATCGCGAGAGCCAGGGTCGCCGGGGCTTCCCATTTCCGCATCATGACCCAG
The DNA here is from genome assembly GCA_965204805.1 of Dehalococcoidia bacterium. GTDB lineage: Bacteria > Chloroflexota > Dehalococcoidia > Lucifugimonadales > UBA3495 > VXOI01. The sequence continues at coordinate 3,139,661 of OZ242013.1, read as the reverse complement.
CATATCCTGCCCAACATCACCAATACCCTGATTGTTCTGGCAACGCTCCAGGTGGGGTTCGTCATCCTCTTGGAAGCGGGACTGTCATTCCTGGGAGTCGGGCTCTCGCGGCCCGCGCCAGCATGGGGCCTTATGGTGGCCGATGGACGAGAGGTCATCATCATCGCCTGGTGGGTGGCTTTGTGGCCGGGCTTGGCCATCATGCTGACGGTGTTCGGGTTCAACCTGCTGGGCGACTGGCTGCGCGACCGCCTCGATCCAAGGCTGCGTCAGCTGTAAGGCATTCAAGCCTGCTCGCTTTCGCGCTGATCCCTCCCAAACGGAGGGGGCCTTACCCTTTGTGGCGCACACGGCCTGCGACGACTGGCGCTCCTCATCCCGGGCGTTGCTCAGGTATACCGCTTGACATAGGTAGTTATGCAACCTAGAATCCCGCTAGTCGGCTTGGGTGAGCCGATTATTTGGTATATGGAGCAAATCAAGAATGCAGTTTTTCCACACTATGAGGCGATATATTGCTAATCCGCTGTGGCTTTTGATGGCACTGGCGACGATTATCGTTGCCTGTGGCGGAGAGGATCCCACGGCCACCTCCGCTCCGGCGGCGCCAGCGGCCACAACTGCGCCAGCGGCTACGACCGCTCCAGCGGCACCGGCAGCCACAACTGCCCCAGCGGCGACAACACCCTCCCAGCCTGCGGCCCCGCAACCAACCGCGACTCTGACTGTTTTTCGCCCGACGGCTACTCCCACCGGCGGTGGGGGAGCCCCGGCGGCAACCAACACCCCGGTGCCCACGCCAACCCAGGCCCCGGCGCCGGTCGGACAACTCAAGGTCGACCGGGTAATCGCAGCGATGCCGGTGCTCCAGGAGACCAACCGGATATGGGAAGGCCCTTGGTCCTTGCTGCAGCAGCACGTTCCGTTCGCGGATACGCTGTTGCGGAATGACCCCACCACTGGCGCGGCCGGTCCCGGCCTGGCCGTGAGTTGGGAGTTCAGCGACGACTTCACCCAGTGGAAATTCGATCTCCGAGAGGGGGTCCAGTACCACTTCGGAAACGGAGAATTTACTTCCGCCGACGTGGCCTGGATGCACTCCCTGCTCTCTTCCGACGACTCGGTTTCCACCATGAGCCCCGTCTGGCGCACGGTGACCGTGGACCAGATCGGGGATTACGAAGTTGCCTTCAATTTCGAAACTCCGTACCTCGACGGCCTGCGCCTGTTCTCACGCACCGCCGGCGACCTCTATATGCTGAGCAAGGCGCAGTTCGATGCCGAGGGAATGGACGCCATCGACGACCGCCCCGCCGGGACCGGGCATTACCGGTACCTGGAGCGCAGCCCCGGCTTGGGCGTGTCTTACGAGCAGGCCGAAACCGAACACTGGGACGGCGCAACCCCCGACTTCCCGGAGTTCGAGCTCAAGTTCATAACCGAGGATGCCACACGCATGGCCGTTCTGCTGGCTGGCGACGCCCATATCGCCAACCTGAGCCGGGACCTCCAGGTCGAGGCCGCCAATCGCGGAATGCGCGTCGTAAGCTCCCAGCAGCCCACCATTCAGACCGTTTCCTTCATGTTGGGGCAGTACTTCCTCACCGGAGACGAGTCGTACAGGGATGATGTGCCCTTTGAAGACATTCGCGTCCGCGAGGCGATAAACCGGGCCGTCAACCGCGCCAACATCATGGAGTTCATCTACAAGGGAAGCGCCACGCCGGTGTACGTTTACGGATGGACTCCAAGCCACGAAGGATGGGACCCCAGGTTTGAGGAGGAGTTCGAGGCCAATTACGGTTTCGATCCTGATAGAGCCAGACAGCTCCTGGAGGAAGCTGGCTATGCACCTGGGGATATAGAAATCAATTTCCCGACCATGAACTTCTCAGGCAACCCGGAGCTGTCCCAGATTGCCGAGGCCATTCAATTGGACCTGGATGCCGTGGGAATCACGATCAACCTTCAGGAGATGGAATACACTGCCCTCCGCCCCGACCTGGTGGCCAAGCAGGCATGGAACAGGATGTGGATGAGCCGCAACCTGCCCATACGGACAACCCAGGAAGCGGTCCGGGTCTTCTACGCTGATGAGGGCGTAACCCACGCCGCGATGTACGACGAGCTGGAAGCCATGTACCAGCAGTTGAAAGCAACGGTTGACCTGGCGGAGCGCGATGAGATAGCCCGCCGGATGGGCAACTTCGCCTTCGACAACTACATCAGCATACCCATTGCCCAGATTTTCTACGAACTCACGGTGGACCCGGAGATAGTCGAGGAGTACATATTCTCCGGGCAGACGCCAACCTCCCTGGACCACATTCATCTGATCCGCGGCGTCAGAGAATAGACCCTTGCACGCCGGCCCTGTCGAATTATGTGCCGCCAATTCGTCTCAACAGCCGGTTGGCGGCACTGGAGTTAACCCACTGGCGAAAGACATCTCCGGCTCAGAGCCGGTTGGATTCTCACTCTTATGCGCCGTTACCTGTTCATTCGTGTTGTTCACAGCCTTATCACTCTGCTGGTAGTCAGCTTCCTCGTATTTGGCATGGGGAGGCTTTCCGGCAACCCCCTGGATATACTGTTGCCGGAAGACGCCACCCAGGAGCAGTATGACAGGCTCAACGAACGATGGGGCTTCGACAGGCCCATCGTTGTCCAGTACTGGAAGTTCATCCAGAATGCCCTGCAAGGAGACCTCGGCGACTCGCTGGTGAAACCTGACTCGGCCATGGAGTTGGTCGCCGAGCGGTTGCCCGCAACCATCCAGTTGGCCCTGTTCTCGCTGGCGATCAGCACTGTCATCGCAGTGCCCATCGGCGTCTTGGCCGCGGTGAAGAGGGACACCCCTTTCGACTATTTCGGCAAGATTATTGCCCTGCTGGGCCAGTCCATGCCTTCGTTCTGGCTGGGGCTGATGTTGATGTGGGTGTTCGCCGTGCAATTGGGCTGGCTTCCCGCGTCCGGGACCGGCTCTTTCAAGCACATGATCATGCCTGCAATCGCCCTGGGCTGGTTCCAGGTAGCGGCGGTGATGCGCCTGTTGCGTTCCTCGATGCTCGACGTGCTGGACTCCGAGTACGTCAAACTGGCCCGCATAAAGGGACTACCGGAGAATCGGGTGGTCTGGAAACACTGCCTTCGCAATGCCGCCATAGGCCCCCTCACCTACTACGGGGTCATCGCAGGAATCCTGTTGACCGGCTCCGTGATTACCGAGCAGGTCTTCCAGTGGCCCGGCACCGGGCTGCTGGCCATCGAGGCGGTGCGGAATCGCGACTTCCCGGTTCTCCAGGCGGTGATTATCGTCTTTGCCGGGATCTTCGTGGCCTGCAACCTGGTCGTTGACATCCTCTACGCCTATCTGGACCCCAGGATTCGCTACTCGACCTAGCTTCAGCCTCAGATCAAGAGAAGAGAGAGCCAATGGACGTTCTCTTAACCCCCGAAAGGCCCTGGTATTCTCCCGGGAAGCTGCTGACCACGGCGGCAAAGGTACGCCGGCTGCCCCTCGCGCCCATAATACTGATACTGGCGCTGCTGGTCGTGCCCGCCATATTCGCCGACCAGATAGCCCCCCACGGTCCCAGGGAAGGGGGCCTTCCCAAGCGTTATCTGCCTCCCATATGGAGCGGGGGCACCAGTGAACACCTGCTGGGCACTGACCGCTTGGGGAGGGACGTATTGAGCCGCATCATCCACGGGTCGCGGGTCTCGGTTAAGGTGTCTTTGATCGGGATAGCCTTGGGCGGAGTCATTGGTGTCTCATTGGGGCTGATTGCCGGATATTTCGGCGGCAAGTTCGACCTGGTGATAATGCGTCTGGTGGATATTACCCTTTCGATACCCAGCATCCTGTTCGCCCTGGTGCTGGCGGCAGCCATAGGCCCCGGATTCGGCACAGTGCTGATTGTGATCAGCTACATACTATGGGCCTACTATGCCCGCCAGGTCAGGGGCGAGGTGCTCAGCATCCGCGAGCAGGACTACATTGCCCGTGCGCGGGTTACCGGCGCCTCCGACTTTCGCATCATTACCCGCCACATCCTGCCGAATGTGATCAACACCATCATAGTCCTGGCGACGCTCCAGATCGGCTTTGTGATACTTCTTGAGGCCTCCCTGAGTTTCCTCGGGGTCGGGATTCAACGCCCTGAGCCCGCCTGGGGGCTAATGGTGGCCGATGGCAGGGAGGTGATTGTCACCTTCTGGTGGGTGTCGCTCTTCCCGGGGCTTGCCATCATGCTGACGGTGCTGGCCCTCAACCTGCTGGGCGACTGGCTCCGAGACCGCCTCGACCCCAAGCTGCGCCAGATTTAGAGCGTCATACACAAGTCGCGCCCATCCAGCGCCCTCTCCTGTTGGAGGGAGAGCCTCTCCGTTTGCAACTCTACCGCCTTCGGGCGGGGTCCTGCTCCTGGACGGGGTACTCGAAGTAGGCGGCGGTAATGAGGTAGTGGAGTTCTCCGCAATACTCGTCGAATTCGCGGAGCAGGTCTTCCCGATCTTCGCGGTCGGGCCACTCGTTGTTGATCATGGAGGCCAGACGCCCGGTGAGGCGGTGGACGGCGCGGTTGGAGTGGCGGCGCGGCCCCCGCCCTATGGTCTCTACCTCCTCGGACACCAGATTGATGGAGCGGCTCAGGGAATCGGGCAACAGTGAGTCACTGACCAGCAGGTCCAGCACTTGCTCCGGCACCACTTCGGCGCTGTACACCCGGTTGTATACCTCCAGGGCGTGGAAGGCGCGCAGCAGGGAAGTCCAGTCGGCTTCGTATACTTCCTCGCCAGCGTTGCTGATGTCTATCTGCGACAGTATCAGAGCAGAGGCGCACTGGGCCCGTTCCATGTTGCGGCCCAGTTGCAGGAAGTTCCATCCCTCGTCGTGGTACATGGTGGACTCGGCCAGGCCGCTGAAGGTGTTGATTTCCGCTTCGGTGCCGGCGTAAAAACTGCGGGGTTCCTCTCGCCAGACTTGGGCGAGGTCCCGCTGCTGCAAGCCCAGGTAGGAAGTGTTCAGGCAGGTCCAGACCTCGGGGCTGATGCAGTGGCGCTGGTTGCGGGCGTTCTCCCGGCCCATGGCGAAGCAGCTCAGCACCGAGCAGGGATTGGAGCGCTCGAAGGTCAGGTCGTCGGCCAGGGCGAAGGAATCGGCTAGGGCGAATTCTTCGTCGCCGAACAGGTCAACGCGCCCTCCCGGCGGGTCGCGCCGGACGCTGGCATAGATGCGGTTCCAGCCGAAGTGGATTTCCCGGATGGGACGGTCAACCAGCGCTTCCGATTGCAGCCGGAGCAGGCTGCATAGATGACCGGCCCGCTCCAGGTAGCGGCCCATCCAGTAGAGGCTCTGTGCGCTGCGGGAAAGCATGGCTCGCTCCGCTCATAAAATTCCCTCTCCCTCTCCCAGAGGGAGAGGGAGAGGGTGAGGGTGTCTCCCAGGCGGATTCCAGGCCGGTTAGAGGGGCCAGCAGCGTCAGCAGTTCGGCGACGGTTTCTATGTCCTCGCCGATGGCGTCGGCGTTCAAGTGCCTTTTGCGTTTGTAGTAGTTGATATGGAGTTCGTTAGGGACGCCACGCAACTCGTGGATGCGGGGATTGCCGGTCAACCGCCTGGCTTCGTACAGGATGCTGCCGAAATCAGCGTGATTGGTGTATTCCCAGCCTTGGGCCGCGGCGACGGCCTTTGCCATGTGCGACGCGGCGCCCCAGCCCTTATCTGATGCCTGGTGCAGTTTGCCGACGGACAGGTACTGTCGGCTTTCAGCCAGGAACTCGCGGGCTTGCGTTGCGTAGTCGGCGGCTTCCGATAAATCAGGGGTGGTCATAACGCCCTCAGTTCGTGAATTCGGCAGAAACGGGTATCCCTGAGTTCTTAGTAACTATCTCAAAACTCTGAGTTGCCATTGCCGCCGGTACCAGATTAGCGCGCAGGCCAGTTGGATCAGGCCTATGTAGTTGGATGCCTTCTTGTCGTACCGGACCAGAATTGCCCGGCACTTTGATAGCCAAGCCAAGGTGCGTTCCACCACCCACCTCCGGGCGGGATAGCGTTTCTTGCCCGTGGCGTCCAGCTTCTCCTCCCCTATCCGCCGGATGTGCCCCCGGTACCCGTGAGCCGCCACCGCCTCGTGGCCCGTTGGATTGTCGTATCCCTTGTCCAAGCACAGATGCTGGGTCCCGGTATCAGGACGCTCTACCACTATGTCATTCAAGGTCATGTCCAGCAGCTTGGTGTCGTGAACATTGGCTCCGGCAACCACCAGGCTCAATGGCCCTCCACCCCGGTCGACCAAGATACTCCGCTTGCTGCCCGCCTTGCCTCGGTCCGTGGGATTGCGGCCTATTGAATCCCCCCAAAACGGGCCTTGCCCATGGCGCAATCCGCAGCCTGCCACTCCCAATCCAAACCACCAAGTTCCTCGCACTCCGCGACCAACTCCGCCCAGATGCGCCCCAGCACACCCAACTCCACCCAGCGCTGGAAAGTGCGGTGAATGGTGCTGTCGTCGCCCAGTTCCCGGGGCAACCGGTTCCAGTGGCAGCCGGTGCGCATGCGGAATATGATGCCCTCCAGGATTCGCCTCGGATGAACCCGTTTGCGTCCCGTAGCCTTGGGAGGGTCCATCTCCAGAATCACCGGGTGAAGCTGTTCCCACAGATCGTCCGGAACCTCCCAAATAGTTGCCAAAGTCTCGCTCTTTCCCGTCATCATCCACCGCCTCACCAGATTTCCCTTTATCCTAACCGAACCGGATTATCTCTCTCCCTTTCAACCTCTCCCGTTTTGAGATAGTTTCTTAATGGGGACGCCCTCACCCCCCGCCTTCGCGGGGGCAGGCTCTAACCCTCTCCCAGAGGGAGAGGGAATTTGCTCTCTCCCCTAAATACTCTCTTCTATGCTGTCATCCACCACCCACAGGTCTTTGCCGCCGCCGCCCTGGCTGGAGTTGACCACCAGGCTGCCCCGGCGCAGGGCCACGCGGCAGAAGGCGCCAGGGACGATGCGGGTTCGGCGCCCGGTGAGAACGAAGGGGCGCAGGTCCACGTGGCGCGGCTCGAAGGCCCCGTCTATCAGGCAGGGCGAGCGGGACAGCGCCAGCACCGGCTGGGCCACGAACCCCGCCGGGTCGGCCCGCAGTCCCTTGGCGTACTCGTCGCGCTCCTCCTGCGTGGCGTGGGGGCCGATGATCATTCCGTAGCCGCCCGACTCGCCGACTCGTTTCACCACCAGGTTCGCCAGGTTGTCCAGCGTGTATTCCAGGTCTTCCGGGCGGCGGCAGAGGTAGGTCTCCACGTTCTGAAGCTTCGGCTCTTCGCTCAGGTAATAGCGGATCATGTCGGGAACGTAGACGTAGACGCTCTTGTCGTCGGCGACGCCCGTGCCGGGGGCATTGGCCAGCGTTACGTTGCCCAGCTGCGCCGCGTCAATCAGCCCCCGGACGCCCAGCAGCGAATCGGGGCGGAAGACCAGCGGGTCCAGGAAATCGTCGTCAACGCGGCGGTAGAGAACATCCACCTGTTGCAGCCCGTCGGTGGTGCGCATATACAGGTAGCCGTTGCGGACAACCAGGTCCTGCCCCTCCACCAGCTCCGCGCCGATTTCGCGGGCAAGGAACATGTGCTCGTAGAAGGCGGAGTTGTAGACGCCGGGAGTGAGCAGGGCGATGGTGGGGTTGGGCTTGCCGCCGGGGGCCAGCTCCTGCAGGGTGGTCTGGAGCGCGGCCCCGTAGCCCTCCACCTCCTGCACCCGCGAGCTGCGGTAGAGCCGAGGCAGGGTGATCTTGGCCGCCTTGCGGTTGGCAATCATGTAGGACACGCCGGAGGGAACTCGCAGGTTGTCCTCCAGCACGCGGAACCCGTCGTTGGTCCGGACGACATCGGTGCCGCAGACGGCGACCCAGGTGCCGTGGGGCGGCGAGAAGTCGCGCATTTCCTGGCGGTACTGGGGACATTCCCGCACCATGTCTTCCGGGATGACACCGTCGTCTATGATGCGGGCCTCGCCGTATATGTCTTCGAGGAAGTAGTTGAGGGCGCGGATTCGCTGGGTCAGCCCGGCGTCCAGTTCCCGCCAGTCGGCGGCGGATACCACGCGGGGTATGGCGTCCACCGGGATGATACGCTCCTCGGCTTCGGCGTCGCCGTAGACGGTGAAGGAGATGCTCTCGTTGTAGAAGGTGCGGGTGACGCGGGCCTGAATGCTGGCCAGGTCCTCGGCTGAGAGGTGGCCCAGGGCTTCGTGAAGCCTCCTGGCGTGCTCACGAGGCTGCCCCTCCGGCAGGAACATCTCGTCATAGATGGCCGGGTCTAGCTCGTAGCCGTTGAAGTCCAAGATGCTCGCTCCCTTTCGGCAAGCTCAGGGCAGGCACTGCCCGGAGCATTTTGCGCTATATCCGCCGGGACGCCCGTTTGTATTATACAACGCTGCCGTTGCCGCCAGCCTAACCGGCATTGGCGGTTGCCGCTCCGTAGGCCTCCCTTATTTCGTCGGGCGGGGTCTTGGGTATGACGATTGTCATTTCGGTGTACTCGCCCAATACGGACTCGACCCCGATGGTTCCGCCGTGCTGCCGGATGATGTCGCTGGTGATGGCAAGGCCCAGGCCGGTGCCTTGATTGGCGGGTTTGGTGGTGAAGAAGGGGTTGAATATCTTTTCGGCCACTTCTTCGGGCATTCCGGTGCCGTTATCGCGGATGCGTATCTCCACGTCGTCGCCCATGTCGCGGGTCTTCAGCCAGACGGTGGGCTGGTAGCCCTCGAAGCCGATGCCCTGCTCGGCCAGGGAGCGGCGCCTTTCGTCGGTGGCCTGGCAGGCGTTGCCGACGATGTTGAGGAAGGTGCGGCTCAGGTCTTGAGGTATGGCCTGCACTTGGCCGCTGATGTCACCCAGGTCCTGCTCCACCGTCAACTGGAACTCGGTGTCGCTGGCCCGCGCGCTGTGGTAGGCCAGCATGGAGTGTTCCACCAGCAGGGTGTTAAGGTTTATCTCCTGCCAGTTGGTGCCGCCGCGCCCCATGGCCAGCATATCCTGGACGATGCGGTTGGCCCGTTCGCAGTTGTTCACGATGCGCCCCAGGTTGTCGGTGAGGTCGTTGGAGATTTCCGTGATATAGCCAACGTCCGGGCTGTCGCCGCCTTCCTCCAGCACCTCGCGCATTTCCACCAGCAGCTCCCCGGAGACCTCGGAGAAGTTCTTGACGAAGTTGAGGGGGTTGCGGATTTCGTGGGCCACGCCGGCGGTGACCTCGCCCAGGGCGGCCAGCTTCTCCCGCATGACAATCTGGTCCTGGGCCTTTTGCAGGTCGGCCAGCACTACCTCCAGTTCCGAATTCTTGCCTTCCAGTTCCGAATTCTTGCCGTCCAGCTCCGTCAGCACTGTTTCCAGTTCGGTGTTCTTGCCCTCGAGTTCGGTGGTCTTGCCTTCCAGTTCTCTGTTGAGTTCTTCCACCAGGTTCAGGCGCAGGGCCTCCAGGGAGTTGTGACGGAAGACTTCCAGCGCGGAGGCCATTTCCGCCAGTTCATCGTGCCCTTCCACCACAACCTCTTCTTCCAGCTTGCCCTCGGCCATCTCACGCATTCGCCCCGAGAGTATATTGATGCGGTGAAGGATAACCCGGCCGACGAACAGCCAGCTTATGAGCAATGCGCCGCCGATGCTGATGATGCTGATGGCAAGCAGCAGCGAGAGACCGGTGGTGATGGCCTGGGAGGAGGCCCGGGTGGCTTCCTCGGCGGATATCGCCGCTTCGCCGACCAGTTCGTCCACTTCGGCCAGCAGGCTGATGGACTGGGCTTGGCTGAGGGCTAACAATTCGCCTTGGTCACCGGCCAGCTCCAGTTTCGACCGCAACGTCACGAATACGCCGTCTTCCGCCAGCCCCAACTCTTTCAGCCTGTCGTACAACGGCGTGAGGCGCGCTTCCAGCTCGGAATTGTTCAGCGCGGCCAGATTGCGGTCAATGCTGGCAATGGAAGACTCGAAGCGTTCTTCTTGAGCTTCCACCAGTGCTGGGTCAAAGATGCTGAATACGCTGGAAAGCTGCTGGAGGGCGATGTTGGTATCCGCCTGCAAAGCCGTCAGGTGGCGATAGGTGCCGAATTCCGTTTCCGAAAAGTGGACCGCGTAAGGGGCCACGAAAGCGCCCAACTCACTGCGTCCGGTAACAATGAAGAAAAGTTCGTCGTCAACTGCCGGAATCAGGACCTCCTCCAGCTCAGTGCGAAGGGCCACCATTTCTTCCAAAAGGGTGTCAGACCGGCGATTGAAGAAAAAGACCGTCGCCATCTTGTCTCGAATGGTTATGACGTTATCCTCAAGGCTGTCGATGTAGGCGCCAATGCGCTTGGCTCTTGCCCGGTCAACTTCCTCCAGGGTATCCAGACGCGCCCTGAATTGCTGCTTGGCGGCGGAGACTTCCCGCCACACGGCAGTCACCTCCCGGGGCGTCGTAGAAGTGGTCAGGCGCGGCGCGGCGGCGACCAGCCCATTGCTGTACTCGGCCACTCCGAAGGCGGCTTCCATCTCCGGCACGCTGCCCTCGTTGACCTTCGCCTGTGCGTCTCCCACCCGGTCCAGGCTGAACCAGGCGACAAGACTGGCGGCCACGGTAAAGGCCACCGCAACACCGAAGGCGGCGAATAGCTGGGTTGAAATGCGAAAACGGAGAGCCAGCAGGCGTTTCAATAAATTCATCGGTCGCCCCTACACAAGCTCAGGACAAGCAGTATGCCTTTAGACAGGGGTATGCCTCGAATCGGTCAATTGACAGTATCATCCAGACTCTGGATGGGATGATATTGCCCGTCGGTCCCGATCACGGTCAGAAACACCGTATCGGAACCCTGGTTGTCATCGCCCTCGTAACTCACCGGGAATCCGCCGATGTCCATGTTGCTGCCGCGCAGCAGGCTGTCCATGAAGCAACTCCGGCTCACGTCCCTGCCGCAACGCTCCACCCCGGCGATGGCCAGGCGGCCTGCGAGGTATCCCTCAAAGGATACGAAACCGGGCGCCGCTTCCGAATCGAAATCGGAAAGGGCCTTGAGGTAAGAGGAGACTATGGGCAGAGAGGAATCGGTGGGGAATGGAACCACCTGGGTAACGTAGACGCCCTCTCCCTGGGGACCAAGTTTCTGGGCCAGGGCATTGGAACCGACGAAGGAAATTGCGATGAATTTGGCGTCACCCACCAGCTTGGTCTCTCTGGCCCAGAGAATGAACTCGCCGATGGGGTCGTAGGCTCCCACCATGATGATGCCCTCGGGACGGCCCTTGCTGAGGTCCAGCAGGGCCGTCTTTACCGCCGTGGTGTTTCGGGGGTAGAGACCCACGGAAACCGGCTCCATGCCACGCCGCTCCAGGGCGGCCAGAGTGCCGTTGTAGCCGGCCCTCCCGAAGGAATCGTCCTGGTACAGCACCCCGATTCGTTCGATGCCCAGGTCCTCGGTGAAACGTTTCACCATCTCCTCGGTTTCATCATTATAGGAGGCCCGCAGGTTGATGATGTTGTCCCAGGTGTCCACGTCTCGCAGAAAAGCCGCGCCGGTGAAGGGAGCAACGAAGGGGACATTGGCGTCGGCGGCTACCGGGGTGGCGGAGCGGGAAGTGGGGGTGCCGACCTCCCCGATAAGGGCGAAGACACCTGCATCCTGTATCAGTTCCCGGGTGTTGGTGGCTGCAAGTTCAGGCTCGTAAGTGTCATCCAGCGACACCAGCGACAGTTGCCGTCCGTTGACGCCGCCGGCCCGGTTGGCTTCGGCAAAAGCCGCCTGGATGCCCAGGCGCATATTTATCCCCAACTCCCGGGCCGGGCCGCTGAAGGCCGCCGACTGACCGAAGATTATGCCTTCGGGGGTGACGCCGGCCGTTTCGGATATTCCCGCTGCCTGGGAGGGGGCTGTCGCATTCGTTTGAGGGGGTGTGGGCGCGGGCGAGCCATCCGGTTCCCGGGTGCCACAGGAGGCAAAGGCAATCAACGCCAAAACGGTAGCCAGAGCGGCGATGCAGCGCGCCCGGCGGAACGGTGGGATGGCGGAGGCCAAGCCCTTCATTCAGTCTCTCCACACCGCCACGGTTTTCTCCTCTCCGTGTTGCTCCTTGCGGACACGAGATTGGCGGACAACATTTTCAATGCAGAGAGCATAGGCACAATGAGGTTGGCGCGGCAACCCCGTCCTTCTGGCGTTACACTCGCGCGCCCTGGCCTGAAACCAAGGCCTGTTATTCCCTTCGCGCCACCATGATCAAGCGGTTCTTCCCGCCGGAATGCTCATAGGAGGTATCGTCCATCATGGTCTTTACCAGGTGAACGCCAAGGCCTCCGATGGCCCGGTCTTCCAGTTCTGCGTCCAGCGACGGTTTGGGGGCGTCACTGAAAGGGTCGAAGGGACGGCCCTCGTCCGAAATTTCGATGGTCAGGGAATCGTCCTCGGAAGTAATCACGATTTCGAACTTGGGCCACGGCCCTCCCCTTTCCCCGCCGTAGGAGAGGATGTTGATGCCCACTTCTTCCAACACCAGATTCACCTTGAAAACCAGGCTGTCGGGCCAGGCTTCCCTCTGACCCAACTCCTCCACCTCACTGGCAATGTGCTGCAGGACCTGGTCCTGGCTGGAACCGGAGGCTGGCTCGTAATTGAGAGAGAGTTTCTCGCTCATCTTTACCTCGGAGCCCGGCGGAGAACGAGGCAGGTCACATCGTCGGACTGCGGGGTGCCCCCGGCGAAGTCCGAGACTGCCTGAAAAATGGCTTCAGTGGCCATCCTGGCGCTGGTGGGCGGCTGATTGGCGAAGAGTTGTTGCAACCGCTCGACCCCGAACTCCTCGCCCGCGGCGTTCATGGCTTCGGAAACGCCATCGGTGTACAGGACCATGGTATCACCGGGGTTCAAGGTGGCGTCGGCCTCCCGGTACTCGAGACCCGGCATCACGCCGAGGGCGACACCGCCGGTCAGCGCAAGTTCCACGGAACTGCCGTCGGGGTGGACGACCAAGGGGTTGCAGTGTCCGCCGTTGGCGTAGGTCACCGTGCCCGACTCCGGGTCGTAGAGGGCATAGACCAGGGTGACGAACATCATGGTTTCATTGTTTTCAGTCAACAGGGTATTGACCTCGCTCAACACGCTGCCGGGTACTCCCATGCCGATGGCCGACCCCTTCAGCAAGGTGCGGCTGGACATCATGAACAGGGCCGCCGGAACGCCCTTGTCCGAAACATCGGCCACGGAAAGGCCGAGCCGGCCATTTTCCATGGGAATGAGGTCAAAGAAGTCCCCTCCCACGTTGCGGGCGGGGACCATGTGGCCATATACCTCGTATTCAGACGTTGTCGGGAAGCTGGTGGGGAGAATGCTTTGCTGCATCTTGCTGGCGACGTCCAGCTCGTTTTGCAGCGCGACCAGCTTGTCCCGTGATTCCAGGGCTTCCCGCCACTCGGCCATATGGCTCAGCGTGCGGTCAATGGTTATCTGGAGGTCCTCGAAGTCCAGAGGTTTGGTGACGAAATCAAAGGCTCCCCGGTTCATGGCAGTGCGGATATTCCGCATATCGCCATAGGCCGAAATTATTACCGACCGGATGTTGGGGTCCACCTTGGGTATCTGTTCCAGCAACGTGAGCCCGTCCATCTGGGGCATATTTATATCGGAGATGACCATGTCAATCTCCGAGTCTGCGCTCAGTCGCTCCAGGGCCTCGATTCCGTTGCCTGCGAAGACAAAGGAATAGCGCCCGGAGCGTATGTTGCGCCGCATTCTCTGCAGGATCAGAGGCTCAAGGTCGGGTTCGTCATCCACAACCAGAATTTTATATGAATCTTGCACTCCGTCTTGCATAATCCCGACTCTTCACTCAGGCCCGTTTGTGGTATGTGCCGGCAGCCCCGGGATTTCCTGGGAGGGGCCGCTGCGACTTGTCGCCGAGCCTAGCTCCTGACTGCCGAGCGGGCTGCGGACTGGGTATCGTGAATGTCGATGATCTGGTCGAAGCCGCTGATGGTGAATACGTCGTGCACCGGCTTGGAGAGGGAGCAAACGGCGAACTTGACGTTGGCCGCCCGCATGTCCTTGGCGGTCAGCAGGATGACCCGCAGCCCTGCGCTGCTGATATAGGAAAGCTCTTCAAAGTCCAGGATAACCGCTTTGTCGCTGGGTTCGATGGCCTGTTTCAAGGCATCCTGGAATTCGGTGGCGTTGGTGCCGTCGACTCTTCCGTCAGTCTTGGCGATAAGAGTCTCCCCATCCCTTTCAGTGATAACTTCCATCGTCCCTCATCCTCCAAAAGAGTAATGTGAAAATACCGTGGTCCGTCGCGCTGCCGCCGTCGCATGTTTGGCGCCCGCGAACCTTCAGTGCGCTAACCTAGAAATCGTACCCCTTTTCCCCGTGGGTTGCCAAGTCCAGACCGACCAGCTCGTCCTCCCAATCCACCCGAATGCCGCCCGTGAGCCAGCCTGTGACTTTGACTATTATAAACGTCATAACCGCCGTCCACACAGCGGTGGCCCCGGCCGCTAGGGCCTGCACTCCGAACTGCTCCACAACGCTGCCGCTGGCAACTAATATGCCCATGCCGCCCATGGTGTCCACGGCGAGAAAGGCCACCAGCAGAGTGCCGGTGATTCCGCCCAGCCCGTGAACGCAGAACACGTCCAGAGAGTCGTCGAGGTTCAGCTTAATCTTAATAATGTTCACTGTAAAGAAGCAGACCGCGCTGCCCGACGCTCCCAGTATGAAGGCGCCCAGCGGGCCGACATAGCCGGCGGCGGGCGTAACCGCGGCCAGCCCGGCAATCACTCCGGTAACGGTGCCGAAGAGCGACGGCTTGCGGAACCTTATCCAGTCCAGCGCCGCCCAGGCCACCGAGGCGGTGCAAGCGGCGAAGTGAGTGGAGGCCAGGGCCATGGCCGCATTGCCGTCGGACACCAGGAAGCTGCCGCCGTTGAACCCGAACCAGCCGACCCACAGCATCCCGACGCCGGTGGCGACCAGTCCCGGGTTGTGCGGCGGTTGCAGCTCGTAGGGGAATCCCTGCCGTCGGCCCAACTGGCTCACTATGACCAGGGCGGCGACCCCGGCGGTGGTGTGGACCACCAGGCCCCCGGCGAAGTCCATTGCCCCCAGTTCTTTCAGCCAGCCTCCGTCGCCCCAGACCCAGTGGCACACCGGCACATAGACCAGCAGAGACCACAGGACGCTCATCACTATCACTGCTGGGTACTTGATGCGCTCCACGTAGCAGCCCACCATAACCGCCGGCGTGATGATGGCGAAGGTCAACTGGAACATCACGAACAGCATCTCGGGGATGGTGCCCCGGAGGGAGTTGGCCTTGATGTCCCAGAGAAAGGCGTGCTCCAGGTTGCCGATGAAGCCGAAGAAAGAGTCCCCGCCGAAGGCCAGGCTGTAACCCACTGTCATCCACAGCACGCCCACCACGGCGGCGATGGAGAAGCACTGCATCGCCACGGAGAGGACGTTCTTGGCCCGCACCAGTCCGCCGTAGTAAACCGCCAGGCCGGGTACGGTCATAAACAAAACGAGAGTGGTAGCTGCCAGAAGCCATGCGGTATCGCCTGTGTTCACGAACTGATGCCTGCGTGGCCGGGTGCGCCCCGGCGCCCAATCCTTGTGATATTCTTCAGCCGTGCCGCCTGTTTTCCCGTCGAATTTAGTCGGGGAATCTGGAACATAATACAATATGCAACTAATGATTCATACATTTTGGCTTGGCAATTGACCGCAAGGCGGCGCGGCCGATTTGCGAAATAGCGCACAGGATTCACATCTTCCCATGAGGCCATCGGGAAATCTGAGGGCCGGAAGCGCATTTCACGCATAATTCACTCATTTCGGCCCCTCCAAACCGGGAGAGGGCTGAGGCGGGGCCGTTTCTCCGGGGCCGGAATCGAACTCCACTGACTCGCCCGGGTTCACCTTGAACCAACTGCCCCCCGGTTCCTCTGCCGGCTGGGGCTTGGGTCTCCGCACCACCCGGACGCCCATAGTGGCCAGCATCCCGTCAATGCGCTCCACCGGGCCGCCGCCGGCGGCCGTTTCCTGGCGCAGGGCCAGAAGCTCCGAGGTCATTTGCAGGGCAAGCTGCACTCCCGACAGGTTCAGGCCCATGTCGTCAACGAAGTGCTTGATGAGCCGCAACCGGGCCACGTCTTCGTCCGAGTAGGTGCGCAGAGCCCCCATTCGCAGCGGGACCACGAACCCGGCCCGCTCGTACTTACGAAGCGTCTGCGGGTGCATATCCAGCGTATCCGCCACCACGCTGATCAGGTATATGCCTCGTGTCTGCTGCATCGCCATTGCCAGTCCTCTCTCCCGGACAGCATCCAGCATACCTGTTTATACCTATAAGGGCAGGAATATGTCAAATACAGTATATTGTCTCTGAGTCGTTACAATTCATATACATATAATTTGTAGTAATATACTTGACATGACTTATATCAACTGATATAGTCTTCTCATACAGCCAGGAGGAACGATGGAGATGACAACGACAGAATTGAGCAACAGGACCGCGGCAGCGGAAGAAACCGGCGCTCAGGAGATGAGCGCCAAGGTCGCCCAGCAGGTTTCCCAGATTCTGGAAGAGGCCGCTGAACGGGAACTCGTCCCGGTGCGTGTCCGGCAGCCCGAGCTGGCCTACCGCGTGCCCAGCCCCGGCGTGCGCTACTACTTCTAGGAAGAAGAACCATTTCCCTCCCCCTTGAGGGGGAGGGTTAGGGTGGGGGTGAAAGCCCTCGCATCAGCCACCAAAGCAAGTCAATAGGAGTGTATCTAATGATGTTGCAGCGAAGAAACCATTTCAGCCCCTTCGGCGAACTCCGTCAGATGCAGGAGAACATGGACCGTATGTGGAGACGTTTCGGCTCCTTCAACCACGACGACAGCAACGGCTTCGAAGCCTGGGCCGCCCCGCTGGACGTGGTGGCCCACGGTGACGACTTCGTCGTCCGCGCTTCCATGCCCGGCGTGGCCCCGGAGAACATCCAGGTGTCCATCGAGGACAAGGTCCTCACCATCCGGGGCAAGACGGCGTCCCACTTCGAGACCAGCGAGGGCAACTACCTGATGCGGGAGCGGCGCAGCGGCTCGTTCCACCGCTCCCTGCGCCTGCCTGACACTGTGGACCAGGACAAGGCCGAACCCCGCTACGAGCACGGCGTCCTGACCGTCACCCTGCCCAAGGCCGAGGCCAAGCGGGCCAAGCAGTTCGACGTCAAGGTCGCCGAGGGCCCGGCGGCCGTCGAGGGCAGCTAATCCCAGAACTATCCCCACCCCCTCGAGGGGGCGGGTAGGGTGGGGGTGAAATCCTCAAGTGCGAACTCCCATCAGGATTGCGCCATTCACTTGATTGGAGAAATCCTGAAATCCGGCTAAATCCTGATTCAGATAAACAAGGGGCGCACAACCGTGCGCCCCTGTCGGCGTTTTCAGAGGCTAAGGGGTACGCCCTCACCCCCCGCTTTCGCGGGGGCAGGCTCTAACCCTCTCCCAGAGGGAGAGGGAATTTTTACGTGCCGTAGCGGGCGGCGGCCAGGGGGTCGCTGTACTCCTGGTTCTTGGTGGCCCAAAAGGCGGCGGCGATGTCGTCGCAGGCGGCGACGAGGTTCTCGGCGTTCTCCATGCTGACGGTCTGCTTGCACTGGCCGGCCAGCTTGAGGGCGGCGTTGAACTTGCCGGCGATTTCGGCGGCGTCGGTGTTGGGCCAGGCGTAGTCGGCCCAGAGGATGCGCAGCTCTTCCTTGCACTTCTCGGCGTGCTCTTCCTTCACCTGTACGTAGCGGCTGAAGGTGTTGGCGAAGGCCTGGTGCGCCGACATCTCGGAGCCGGGCGCCGGGTGCTCGAGGTTCTGCATCCGCAGCACCATCTTCTGCACCGTCTGGGCCGCAATCTTGGCCGCGATGGGGTCATAAATGCCGCAGGGAATGTCGCAATGGGCCTTGGCTGTCGCAGGCTTGAACCACCCGATGGGGTTGAACATCATGCCCCTCCATATCCGAAAATCTGAATCCGAACCGCCAAAAGGTTAAAGGAAATCCGCCTGCTACGCAACCCGCCACCCGCTTCTGGCGCAGGCTTAACAGCGGATGCTAGACTGGAATTATGGAAAGCAGCGATTCCGTCACAATCCGCCGGGAACACCCCGGCACCGAAGCCGCGTCCATGCTCATCGCGGAGCTGGACGCTTACCTGTCGCCCCTGTATCCGCAGGAAAGCCAGCACGGATACAGCATCGAGAAGCTGGTGCAGCAGCGGGTGGAGTTCTTCGTGCTGTACCACGACGGCGAACCGGCGGCCTGCGGCGGCGTGCAGTTCTTCGACGATAGGCAGGGGACTGAGGGCGCCTACGGCGAGCTGAAGCGGATGTATGTCCGCGATAAGTTCCGTGGCCGCGGCTTTGGCAAGCGGCTGCTGGCGCATCTGGAAGGACTGGCGACGGACAAGGGCGTGACCACGATGCGGCTGGAGACCGGCACCCGCCAGCCGGAGGCCGTGGGGCTGTACGAAGCCAGCGGCTACTACCGGATTCCGCCCTTCGGGGGTTATTGGGACGACCCGGTGAGCCTGTGCTATGAGAAGCGGTTGAGTGGCGCTGCGGACTAACGCTGCGGGCAGTTCAGATATTCTGAAGCAGTCCTTGCCATGCCAGCTTGTGGGCGGGTTGCGTTACGCGGTCGTTTAGCTCCTCACCCACCAGCGCCAGGAATTGTACGCGGCTGGACTCTCCCGCTATGGACAACGCTACCCGAAGCAAAGAGTCGATACTCAGCCGGTAGACGTTTATCCCCAGGGCAAATTCCCGTTCCGCCCGGTCTGATATTAACGGCTCGCTGGCCTGTGTCGTTGCCGTAGTGAACAGTATCTCGTTTACGCCGCTCCGCCTCGCCTTGCCTATCGCGGTTTCGATGTCGTGAAGCTCCAAGGTTCGGTCTTTGACCTCGACGGCCAGGACCAAAGAGTCTTGGTAATAGCAAAGTATGTCGCCGGGGCTGTCAGCAGCCGAATCCGCTTCGTTTATTCCTAACCTGGTTACTCTGTCGAAGATTCTGAACCGGTCGCCGACGGTTCGCATAAGGGCAGCGGCCACAATCTGCGGCCTTTCACCGCCGCTCTGTTCGCTGAGAAAATCCGCTACCAGCTTGGCGGTAGCCTCCAACGAAATGCGCTGCGGGACGTCGAACTCAACCGTCAGTTGCCGATATACTGAAGCAAGCGACGCCAAACAGGAGCGTAGCCGTGATTCAGTGAATTCCGGGGTGTCTTGTTCCTGAACCTCGGCAAGCAGCGCAACCAGACTGTTCCAGAGGGTTCGATTCCTTACCGGCTCCTGTCCACTGTCGAGCCGCGCCCTTCGCAGGGGATTGTTTACGTAGGGGTCGGGACTGGTTCCCAATACCTGCCCGGATTCGCTAACCCACGGCACGACATTGGAACTGCAAAAGCTCCGGGCGTCCCACCGTCCTGCTGATTCGGCAGTTGTCGTATCCCCGCGTTGAATGCTCAGAGCGTCCCGCGATGGCTCAACCGCTTTCCCCAACAATTGCGTCAACAGGGCGTAGCGGATGCTCACTACCTGGCAGGTAATGAGTTCGTGTATCGCCGGGTCAACGTCCTCGTCCGAGGTAGCCAGTGCTTCGTTCCAGAGAGCGCGTAAAAGCGCAAGCCCGGCTGGGTCAGCTTGGGCTTGTTCTTCGTCTATGTCATCGGCAGTTGGCATGGCGGCTCGTAGTTTATCCAGAGCGATTCCTGGCGGGGCTGACGCACCGAGTGGCAAGTCTTTTCCGGCGCGTCCACCCGGCGCCAGTCTGCATATATTGAATCGTACAAATCGCTCCGGTAGCCGGATATGGCGGCGCGGCCCTGGATATTGTGGAGCAACCGGGCCAATTCCGTGTGGTCCACATCGGACATCTCGCCAAAATAGGCGTGTTTGTCGCCCCGCGATTCGTGGACATAAGGGGGATCCAGGTAAAAGAGAGTATCCGGCGTATCGTAGCGTTCGATGACTTCCAAAGCGGGGGCATTGTCAATCTGAACCCGGAGCAGCCGATCTATGATCGGGGGAAGGCCGTCAATGGCTCCGATCCAGCGGGATACGGCCCCGGCCATGCCGGAGCGCGAAGTCAGGATGCAATGAGCCCATCGCCCCGTTGAGGAAGTTTGCGCCAGTCCGGTTCGAGTCTGACGGGCCCGGACGTAGAACCGCCGCGCCCGCTCTACCGGCCCCAAACCCTCTTCCGGGGTGCAGGCAAGGGTCAACTCTTCCCTGGAAAAGGGAGTTAGCGCGATTTCCCGCAACAGTTGCTCCCCCATTTCCGAGTGGCGCAGGATGGCGAAAAAGTTGACCAGTTCCGAATCAAGGTCGTTGTAGGTCTCCACCGGGGCGGGTTCACGGTTAATCAGCACGGCAGCCGAGCCGCCGAACACGTCGCAAAAGTGCCGGGCGTCGTCGGGCAAGTGGGGGAGCAGAAAATCCAGGTGACTGAATTTCCCGCCATACCAACCGAAAGCTATCTTTTTCCCGTTTCTGCGTTTCGATGGCGAAACTCTGCGGGATTTCTGCATCGGCTATCGCTCCGTCATTTCGTCATCGCACCGGCTTGCGGCTGGCGATTTGCGGGCAACTGTAAGCAACATCCGCCCTTATAGTCAATGGCCGAACGTCAGCGGTCGCCCCGGCGAACCACCATCCCCGCCTTGTGCCTGGTTATGCCGCAACCTATAATTGCGCGACAGGCATTCCTGTTATGTATCCTTGTGGCGCAAGGCGGCTTCGGTCCGCTGCGCCGACACCCCAACCTTTCCCGACGGAGATGACCCTGTGGCCACCATGACCAAGCCCGCCAGGACCAAGCACCGCAGCGCCGAGATAACCCACGACCCGCAGCGCGCGCCGGCCCGCGCCATGCTGATGGCCATGGGCATCACCCACGAAGACATGGAAAAGCCCTTCGTCGCCATCGCCAACCTGGCCAGCGACGTCACCCCCTGCAACGTCCACCTCAGCCGCTTCGCCAATGGCGCAAAGGAAGGCATCCGCGCCGCCGATGGAGTGCCCTTCGAATTCGGCACCATCACCGTCAGCGACGGCATATCCATGGGTACCGAGGGCATGAAGACCTCGCTGGTCAGCCGCGAGGTCATCGCCGACTCCATCGAGCTGGTCACCTTCGGCGAGCGCATGGACGGCCTCATCACCATCGCCGGCTGCGACAAGAATATGCCCGGCTGCATGATGGCTCTGGCGCGCCTCAACGTCCCCGGCATATTTATGTACGGCGGCTCCATCATGCCCGGCCAACTGGCTGGCCGGGACGTGACCATCCAGGACGTGTTCGAGGCCGTGGGCGGCTATGCCAAGGGCGACGTCAGCCTGGACCAGCTACGGGAACTGGAGTGCGTTGCCTGTCCCGGCGAGGGTTCTTGCGGCGGACTGTTCACCGCCAACACCATGTCCACCGCCATCGAGGTTATGGGAATGTCGCTGCCGGGCGACGCCTCGCTGCCTGCCATTGACCCCCGCAAGCTGGGCGAGGCCCGCGACGCGGGACGCACCGTGCTGAGGTTGCTGGAAGAGGACGTCCGCCCCCGGGACATAATGACCAAGCAGGCTTTCGAGAACGCCATCACCGTAGGCGTCGCCATGGGCGGCTCCACCAACATCGTCCTGCACCTGCTGGCCATCGCCAACGAGGCCGGGGTGCCGCTGGGCTTGGAGGACTTCGAGCGCATCAGCGCCAGCACGCCCTACATCGCCGACATGAAGCCCGCTGGCCGCTACGTGATGGCCGACCTGTCGCGCTACGGCGGCATCGCGCTGGTGATGAAGCGGCTGCTGAACGCGGGCCTGCTCCACGGCGACGCCATGACGGTCACCGGCAAGACCGTGGCCGAAAACCTGGAAGGCATCACCGTCGTTGACGACCAGCCCATAATCACCCAGGTGGACACGCCCCGCAGCCCGACGGGCGGCCTGGCCATCCTGCGCGGCAACCTGGCCCCGGACGGCGCGGTCATCAAGGTGGCCGGACACCAAGAGAAGGTGTACCAGGGCCCGGCCCGGGTCTTCGACCAGGAGGGAGCCGCCTTCCGGGCCATCCAGGGCGGCCAGGTCAAGGCCGGAGACATCGTAATCATCCGCTACGAAGGCCCTAAGGGCGGCCCGGGAATGCAGGAGATGCTGGCGGTTACCTCCGCCATCGTCGGCCAGGGCCTGGGCGACGATGTGGCGCTGGTCACCGACGGCCGCTTCTCTGGCGCAAGCCACGGCCCGATGGTGGGCCACGTGGCCCCCGAGGCAGCGGTGGGCGGCCCCATCGCGCTGCTCCAGGAGGGCGACGAGGTTGTCCTCGACATCCCGGCCCGCCAGCTCAACGTCATGCTGACCGAAGAAGAGCTGACCGACCGCCGCGCCAACTGGCAGCCTCTCCCGCCCAACTACACCACCGGCGCCCTCGCCAAGTACGCCAAGCTGGCGTCCTCGGCGTCGGAGGGCGCGGTGACGCGGTAGGCCGGGTAGAAAAGCGCCGGACAGGAGGAAGAGGGTGACGAAGATAACCATAGACCTGCCGGTCGAGTTGCTCAATTCGATTGATGAGCGATGCGGAGAGACTATGCCATTGGTCAGCCGTAGCGAGTTTATCCATTTCGCGTTGGCGAAGTACCTGCGAATCGAGGAGGCGGTAAAAAAAGAGAAGGAGAGGCTGTTCTGGTCTCGGGAAGAGACCGAAGAGGAACTGGATGCCTGGGTGGAGCAGGCATCTATGTCCGGGCTGCGGGAATTCTACAAAGATGAGCCTCCGTGGCCCGACTTAAATGAATAGAGGGGATATCTGGTGGGTAACTTTGGATCCCCCAATCGGAATTCGCCCAGTAGTCCTGGTCTCTCGGGAGGAAGCCTATTCAACTCGCCAACAAATAATAGTCGCCCCGGTGTCTACAAGAGTTCGCGGAATTACAGCCGAAGTTGCCTTGGGTCTTGAAGACGGATTATCCAGACCTTCAGCGGTCAACCTGGACACTTTGTACACAATCAACAAGTCCCGCTTGCGTACGCAAATTTCCAGTCTCAACCGCGAGAAAATGGAAGCAATTGATGATGCGTTACGGTTTGCACTGGGCTTGTTGCCATGAAGTCGAACCGGCAACCCTACACCAACCACGTCAGGAGTGCTTACCATGACAACGGATTATGGAACAGAGGCCATCCGGCGGCACCGGGAGAGCCGCGGCAAAGTCAGCATCAACTCCAAGATGACCGTGGAAACGCTGGAGGAACTGTCCATAGCCTACACTCCTGGCGTGGCCTCGGTGTGCATGGCTATTCACGCCGACCCGACCGAGTCCTACAACCTGACCAACCGGGGCAACACCATCGCAGTGGTGACCGACGGATCCGCAGTGCTGGGCCTCGGCAACATCGGCGCCGAAGCGGCCATGCCTGTTATGGAAGGCAAGTCCATACTGTTTAAGAACCTTGCCGGGGTGGACGCCTATCCTATCTGTGTCGCCTCCCAAGACCCCGACGAAATTATCAGGACAGTGCGGGCCATAGCTCCCAGTCTCGGCGGCGTCAACCTCGAGGACATCGCCGCTCCCAAGTGCTTCGACATCGAGGAAGCCCTGCAGGACCTGGGCATCCCCGTGTTCCACGACGACCAGCATGGCACGGCCATCGCCGTCCTGGCCGCGGTCATCAATGGGCTGGCGGTAACAGGGCGCAAGATAGAAGATTCCTCCTTCGTGTTTGCCGGGGCCGGGGCCGGCGGCATCGCCTCCGCCAAGCTGCTGCTGGACTACGGCGCCACCAACATCACCCTGGTGGACAGCGTGGGCATCATCCACCGGGGACGCACCGACCTGACGCCCATCAAGTCCTCCATGCTCGACACCACCAACCCGGAGAACCGCAGCGGCGGCATCGCCGAGGCCATGCGCGGCGCAGACGTATTCATCGGCCTGGCCGTGGCCGATATGGTGACGCCTGAAATGGTGTCGTCAATGGCCAAGGACTCCGTCGTATTTGCCATGGCCAACCCGGTGCCGGAGATTATGCCCGACCTGGCCGAGGCCGCCGGGGCCGCGGTGGTGGGCACGGGCCGCAGCGACTTCCCCAACCAGATCAACAACAGCCTGGTTTTCCCCGGCGTGTTCCGGGGCGCGCTGGACGCTAAGGCGTCCCGCATCACCACCAGCATGAAGCTGGCGGCCGGCGAGGCGCTGGCGGCCCTGATACCGGAGCCGACGCCGGAGCGGGTTATCCCCTGGTCCCTCGACCGCGCCGTCTCCGCCGCCGTAGCAAAAGCCTGCGCCGATGAATGGGCCACCAGCGGAGCCGAGGGCTGATCTCCCATACCCGGTGAATCGGCACAGATGCGCTTCGGAGCGCGTGCTATCTCCGGCGGCTGCTATGCACGGCAGATGAAGCTGACTGGGCTGGGATGATTTGGACAGAAAAGGGGTTGATTACAGAGAGCGGGAGAAGCTAGGGAATTAAAGGAGCTTATCCAAAGCGATTATCAGGGCGACACCGGCGACAATCAGGCCGCCCATACGCAGCGTGATTCGCAACTCCATCGCCTGCATCTCGGAACGCAGGTCGTTGCGTGCGTCTGTGACGTCCTGCTTGGTGGCGACGTTTCCGATGATGGCAGTTCCTACCGTGGCGACCACAGCTTCCGCTTGGGCTTCGTCGAAACCCGCTTCCTGAAGTTCTTTGACGGCTTTATGTGTGTCGAACAGAAGGGCAGCCATTGAGTGTTCATCCATTCGCCTTTTGGAGAGGCGCACATAGGCTCGCTTAGTCGAAATATACTTTACGCCGAAGCGGGTGTAAAGCGAGGGCAATTCTTTGTTTGGGAACGGAGAAGCTGGCTATGGCGGAAGAATCGGTCAAGTTCCAGGTATCTGGCGCGGTGGGGACCATTACCCTCAACCGGCCCGAGTCGCGCAACGCCCTCACCCCTGAAATGATTGGCGAGCTTGGCAAGGCGGTGGAGGGGTGCGCCTCGCCCAACGTGCGGACCGTGCTGCTCACCGGCGCGGGCGGCGCGTTCTGTGCCGGGGCCAACGTGCGCGACCTGGTGGCAACGCTGGACGACAAGGGGCCGGAGGGCATCACCCAAGCCATCCGCGAACTGGCCGATGCGCTGCATAGCCAGGTTGTGCTGCCCCTGCGTCGCCTGCCCAAGCCGGTGGTGGCGGGCATCAACGGCGCGGCGGCGGGCGCCGGGTTCAGCCTGACCCTGGCCGCCGACCTGCGCGTGGCGTCCCAGAGCTCGCGCTTCCTGATGGCCTACGCCAACATCGGCGCGCCGGCCGACGGCGGCTCCACCTGGCTGCTGCCACGCCTGCTGGGGGCCGGGCGGGCGCTGGAGCTGTACCTGGCCAGCCAGCCCATCGGCGCGCCCCGGGCGCTGGAGCTGGGGCTGGTGTCGCAGGTGTGCTCCGACGAGGAGCTGGACCGCCACGCGCTGGAAACGGCCACCCGCCTGGCCAACGGCCCCACCGTCGCCTATGGCCGCGTCAAGGAGCTGTACGAGCGTTCCTGGGACTCCACCCTCGAAGAGCAACTGGACGCCGAAACCGAAGCCTTCGCCAGGACGGCCATGACCCGCGACTTCCAGGAGGGCATACGAGCCTTCGCCGGGCGACGGCAGCCGTGGTTTCAGGGAATTTAGAAACTGTTTCAAAACCGGCGCCAGCCTTCGCGGCGGCTCTTTACTCCCTTGCCTCTCACCCCCACCCTTCCCCTTAAGGGGGAGGGGACTTTTAATAATGACAAGATCGATATACCTCGCCAACCCCTACGGGTTCTCGGCACAGCAGAAGCGGCGGCTCCTCCCGGAGTTAGTCGAAGCGCTGGAGGCGCTGGGGCTGGAGGTCTGGGAACCCTTCCAGCGGAACAACCAGGTCGATTTCTCCGAGCCGGGTTGGGCCTACCGGATAGGACAGGCCGACAAGAGGGATGTCGAACAGGCCGACGCCATCTTCGCCGTGGTCAACGGCACGCCCCCGGACGAGGGGGTGATGGTGGAGTTGGGCATCGCCATCGCCTTGGGCAAGCCCACCTTCCTCTTCCGCGACGACTTCCGCAAGGTGACCGACAGCGAGGAGTACCCGCTGAACCTTATGCTCTTCACCGGAATGCCGCAGGACGAATGGCGGGATTACTACTACACTGCGATCGAGGAAATCGGCAGTCCCGAAAAGGCGCTGGCCAAGTGGGCGCGCGAGGGGACGCCCCCACCCTAATCCCCCCGGGGGGAGAGGGAACTAATGGAAGCTCCCTACTCGAACACCGGGCTCAACTGGATGGTCTCGGCGCGGCTGGGGCCGGTGGAGACTATCTGGACGCGGCAGCCGACCAGTTCCTCGATGCGGCGGATGTAGGCCGCGGCGTTGGCGGGTAGCTGGCATAGCTGGGTAGCGCTGGCCGTCGGCTGGTCCCATCCCGGCAGTTCCTCGTACACCGGCTGGCAGCGGGCCAGCAGGGATGTGTTGGCCGGGAAGCGGGAGACTTCCTCAATGGTATTGTCGGGGCCGTCGGCCCGGTAGCCGACGCAGATTTTCACCGACTCAAAGCCGTCGAGGATGTCGAGGCGGGTCAGCACCAGCCCGGTGAAGCCGTTGACCAGTTGGCTGTACTTGGCGGCCACGCCGTCGAACCAGCCGATGCGCCGCGCCCGTCCGGTGGTGGTGCCGTATTCCTGGGCAATCTCGCGTATCCTCTCGGCGGTGTCGTCGTCCATTTCCGAGGGCATGGGGCCGCCGCCGACCCGGGTGGAGTAGGCCTTGAACACGCCCAGCACTCCCTTGATGGCCTGGGGGTTGAGGCCGAGGCCGGTGCAGGCGCCGCCGATCGACGGCGACGATGATGTGACATACGGATAGGAACCGTGGTCCAGGTCCAGCAGTGTTCCCTGCGCCCCTTCCAGCAGCACCCGTCTCCCTTCGGCCAGCCGGTCCTGGACAATCTGCTCGGTAGGGTGGGCGTAGGGGCGTAGTTGTTCAGCCCACTGGCGGCATCTGTCCTTGAGGTCTTCCAGGGAAAGGGCCTCGCCGCCGTAGATTTTCGTGATGAGCTGGTTCTTGCGCTCCAGCACGCGCTTGAGCTTCGGCGTTAGGGAATCCCAGTCCAGCAGGTCGCCGACGCGGATGCCGTCACGTCCGGTCTTGTCCACGTAGGCTGGGCCGATGCCGCGTCCGGTGGTGCCGATGGCCCCGGAGCCGCGGGCCTGCTCTTCCAGAGCGTCCAGCATCACGTGGTAGGGCATGATGACGTGGGCGCGCTCGCTGACGTGGAGCTTGCCGGTGTCTATGCCGCGCCCGCGCAGCATCTCCATCTCGTCCAGCAGCACGTCGGGGTCAACCACCACGCCGTTGCCGATGATGCCGTCGCAGTCGGGCCAGCAGATGCCCGACGGGACCAGGTGGAGCTGGAACTCTCCCTGCTCGTTGACCACGGTATGGCCGGCGTTGTTGCCGCCTGCATAGCGGACTACGCTGTCCACCTCCCCGGCAAGGTAATCAATAACCTTCCCCTTGCCTTCGTCGCCCCACTGGCCCCCGATAACGGCGTATGCCGGCATTCCTGAACCGCCTTACATAACAACAATTAAAGTACGCCCCGCGCAAAAGGATGCCGTCCCCGTAAAGGGCGCGGCAACACAAGTATCAAGTATAGCAAAGAACCCCGCCATACGAAAGCGCGGCATTGGCGGGCGCAATTCTCCCTCTCCCTCAAGGGGGAGGGAATTTTTCTGGTAACTGCAAAGCAACTGTCTTTGATGTCAATGGCTGGTTGCGTTGGGGTTCCAGCGGTGGCCGCTTTTCACCATGCTGTTGAGGATGGTCAGCAGTTTGCGCATGGAGGCGGTGAGAGCTAGTTTCTTGGTCTTGCCCGCCGCCAGCAGTCGCTGGTAGAAGCTGCGGATCACCGGATTGTACTGGCTGGCCACCAGTGCTCCCATGTAGAGAACGGTCCGCACTCTGCCGCGGCCTCCGGAGACGGCCCTCCTGCCCCGCATGGTCCCGCTGTCCCGGTTCATGGGGGCCACTCCCACCAAGGCCGCTATCTGCCTGCGCCCCAGCGTGCCCAGCTCCGGCAGATCAGCCAGCAGCGACACCGAGAGTTGCGGCCCCACTCCGGGAACGGAGCGCAGCAGGTCGTCCTGCTCCCGCCACACAGGGCTGCGGCGCAGCATATCCCGAAGCTCCCGGTCCAGGTCTTTCAGTTCCTGCTCCAGCCACTCTATATGGGCTTGGATACGGGGGCGGACGGCCTGGCCCGCCCGGCCCAGCCGGTTCTTCTCCGCCACCAGCATTTCCACCATCTGAGTGCGTCTGGCGTTCAGAGAGCGGAGTTCCTGGGTCTCGGAGTCCGGCAGGGGGCGAATGGCAGGACGGACCGCCTCGGCGAAGTGGGCAATGACCTGGGCGTCCAGCACATCGGTCTTGGCCAAGCGGCCAGTGGCCTTGGCGAAATCGCGAACTTGGCGGGGGTTGACCACCACCGCCGGCAGGGAGGCCGCTGCCAGGGCACCGGCCAAGGGCAGTTCCAAGCCGCCGGTGGACTCAAGAACCACTGCCGACGGTTCCAAGGACTGCAACTCCGATACTAGGCTGCCTATGCCAGCCGCATCGTAGGCCACGGTCCTGACCGTGCCCGAGGGCCTGAGCGCCAGATCCAGCCGGTCCTTGGCCACATCAATGCCAGCATAGATGGATTCCTGTGTCATACTGCCTCCGTGTCAAGGTTTGGCCCGTACTTGCAAGATGCGGGCTCCGCGGCCCAGGCAACTGTTCGGGCTCTGCGGGGAAAAGCGCGGCGACCAAGCTTTGCAGCGGCCTAGCAAGACCAAGTCCGTACCGGTCTGCCGCGCTCACATTCGCTCCCCAAAGGTCATGCCCCGTCCAAGGATTAAGATACAAGTCCTGTGCCAGGCGGCCCCTACACCGTCGGCCGGTGCACCTCCACGGTGTCGGCGTGTTGACGGCCCAGGGCCACCGTTGCGTCGTCGTCTCCGCCGTCGCCCATGACGCAGACTATGGCCCACAGGCCCTCCCGGGTCTCGCGGGCGGCGCGGTTCACCAGTTCCTCGCGGTTGCCGGGATGCATCGTGAGCCGGACTCCCCGCACCAGGTGGCCGACGGCGGCCAGGGCCTCCGGTTCGCCCACCACGTAGTCGGCCATGTTCAGCAGGTCCTTGACTTGTTGCGACAGGCGGGCCGGGTCGCCGGCGCCCAGGGCGGCGATGTTCAGCGCCCGTTCCTGGGAGCGGAAGGCGGCGATGAACTGGCGAGTGAGGTCAATCTGGCGGGAGTGGCTGGCCTCGTGGCCCGCCGAGCGTTCCAGCAGTTCCAGCAGGGTCAGGCCGGGGAAGGAGTTGGACGGGTTGGGCGGCGTCGCGGGGCGGGCCAACTGTTCCGGGGTCAGCTCGGTGAGCAGGGCGCGAAACCGCTGGTGGGTGGCCTCCTGGTTCTCCCGCTCCTGCCGGAAATGCTCCTCGCGGCTGGAAAAGGGCGGCAGCATTTCCATCTCACCGCGGGCAATCTTCTCGAGGGCGTCCACGTACCGCTCCGAGTCCAAGTGCAGCAGCACGTCGCGCACCGACCAGCGTTGCGCGAGAAAGGCTTCCTCGGCTTCCAGCCCCTCCAGGGATTGCAGCAGGATTTGATGCCCTTCGTCGAGGCGTTTCAGGGCCGCATCGCGCCTTTGCAGGATTGACTCTCTTTCTTCGGGGGTCAAAGGCTTCTCCTTAATATTGTCTGAACTGTGATTCGTTTGATTATATGATTGCCATGGTTGCTAGTGTATTCCAAAGGCGACGAAATCAGAGAAATCCCTTAATCAAACTAATCACAGTTCAGATGTCTTCCTTACTGGCGCGAGCGGCAAGGCGGCGATGATACAATCGTTATGTATGAGCGTCAGAAACACGATGGCCGGGGAAACGGTTTCCGCGGCCCGGCTGCGGCGGATGCTGAATGCCCTGGGTGTGAACTCCGGGGAGGGAGCGTCGTCGCTGTACCTTGCTCCCGGCCATAGCCCAGACCCGGCAGCGATGGCCGCTACAGGATGGGCAACTCCCCTGGCCGAGTTTGGGGAAGGCGCGTTGCGCGACGGCTGCGGATTGGTGGGCCTGCGCGCTGGCGAGCGCGGGCTGCTGATTGCTCCGCCCTTTCCCGTTACGGAAACCTATCTGTCCACGGATTGGGACGATCAGCCGCTGCGGAACATCCTGGACGCCGACGTTACCGTGGGCGTGGTGCTGGTGCGGCTGGGGCGGTTCTCGGTGGCGGTATTTCGCGGCGGGGAGCTACTGGACTCCAAGACGGACTCGCGGTATGTGAAGGGCAGGCATCACGCGGGCGGCACATCACAGTTGCGGTATACGCGGGTGCGTGACGGGCAGATCAAGCGGCTGTACGACAAGGTGTGCGAGGAAACCCGCGCCCACCTGATGCCTCCTACGGCGCAACTGGACTACTTGGTTCTGGGCGGCGAGCGGTTCACTCTCAACGGTTTATTGAAGGAGTGCCCGGCGCTGGACTCACTCCAGCCCATCACGCTGAAGCGGCGGCTCAACATACGCGATCCAAAACGCGATACCCTGCCGCAGGTCGCCGAGATGCTGACCGAAAGCCGGGTTTGGACCATTGATTTCAACGCATAGTTTTCTGTCAGGGTTTCACCCCCACCCTAACCCTCCCCCTCAGGGGGAGGGAACAGGGAGTTCTCTGCGTTAAATAACCATATAAATATGGAGATGTTGGATGACTCTGGGCGGATTTGAGCAGGCCGGGCGGTTGCTGGAATTTGACCAGGTGCTGGCGCAGGTGGCGTCGTACTGCCGCACGTCGCTGGGGCGGGAGAAGGTGACGGCGCTGGAGCCGTCGGAGGACCTGCTGGAGGTGGCGACGCGGCAGCAGGAGACCACAGAGACACGCCGCTATATTGACGGCGGCGGCTCGCTGGAGTTCGGGCCGGAGAACGACATCACCGAGCTGATTCACCGCGCCATGCTGGGCGGTCTGCTGCGCGGCGAGGAGCTATACGCCGTCCGGACCTTTGCCCGCGCTGCCCGCTACGACCGCGACGAACTCAGCCGCCCTTCGACAAGCTCAGGATACGACCTGCCCCTGCTGTCGAGCCTCGCCAGCAACATCCCGGAGCTGGGGCACCTGGACAGCGAAATCGGAGCCGCCATCAGCCCGGCCGGGGAGGTTCTGGACTACGCCAGCCCGCTGCTAGGCCGGCTGCGGGCCGAGTCGCGGCAGGCGCAGAACCGCCTGAACGAAATAATGGAGCGCAACCTGCGGCGGTTCCAGCGGTCAGAGGTGGTGCAGGAGCCCATCATCACCCAGCGCAACGGGCGTATGGTGCTGCTCATCAAGACCGAGATGCGCTACCGTGTGCCGGGTATCGTCCACGACGTTTCCGACAGCGGCGCGACGGTGTTCGTGGAGCCGATGGCGGCGGTGGACATGGGCAACCGCTGGCGCGAGGCTCGCCTGGCCGAGGAGCGCGAGGTGGAGCGGGTGCTGCGCCACCTGACCAACCGCGTCGGCGACACCGGCGAGGACCTGCTGCTGGCGCTGGACATCGTGGCCCGGCTGGACCTGGACGTGGCGAAAGCGCGCTACTCGTCGGCGCTGCGGGCCACGCCGCCGGTTATTGAGGATGTGGGGGGAGGCCCTCACCCTAACCCTCTCCCAGAGGGAGAGGGAATTGTTGACGTGGAGCAGTACGATGCGCCTGCGCCGCGACGCCTGCGATTGAGCCGCGCCCGGCATCCCCTGCTCCTGAGCCAGTCGAAGGGCGGCGACGTGGTGCCTATTAGCCTGTCGCTCGACTCGGAGAGCGGGGTGCTGCTCATCACTGGCCCCAACGCTGGGGGCAAGACGGTGGCGCTGAAGACCGTCGGGCTACTGGCGATGATGGCTCATGCCGGACTGCATATCCCAGCTGATGATGCCCGCTTTCCGGGGTTCGACGGCATCTATGCCGACATTGGCGACCAGCAGAGCATCCAGCAGTCGCTTTCGACGTTCAGCTCCCACATCACCAACCTGCTGGACATTATGCGCCGTGCCACTGGCCGCTCGCTGGTGCTGGTGGACGAATTAGGCACCAGCACCGACCCGGAGGAAGGGGCAGCGCTGGCCAGCGCGGTGCTGCGCCACTTCCAGCGCATGGGCGTGTTCCTGGTCGGCACCACTCACCAGCGCGGCGTGGCCCGCACGGTGCAGGAACACCCGGGAATGCTGAACGCCAGCGTTGACCTGGACCCGGTGACGCTGGCGCCCACCTACCAGTTAACCGTCGGGCTGCCGGGCCGCAGCTACGCCTTGACCATCGCGGCTCGGCTGGGGCTGCCCCAGGAAATTATCGAGGACGCCAGCGCCGGGGTGTCGCCGGTGGAGCAGGCCACCGAGACGCTGCTGCGGGAACTGCAACAGGAACGCCGCACCGTGGAGCAGTTGAAAGAGGAGGCAGAGTCGTCGCGGCTGGCCGCCGTGAGGCTGCAACAGCAGCTTGAGGAACAACTGGCGTCAGTGGAATCCACCAAGACCGAGCTGGTCGAGGAGGCCCGCCGCGAGTTGCAACTGCGGACTGCCGACATCGTAGACCGCCTGCAACGGGCGGAGCGGTCCATGGAGTTGGCGGCCAGCGCCGCCGCTCTACAGCCTGCCGCCGGGCATATCCGCGCACCTTCCGCCGGACGGGAGAGCGGGGAGAACCTGCGGGAGAGCCAGCGCGATCTGCGCGAGGTGCAGCGCGAGCTGGACACCGCCAACTGGCAGCCCATCGAAATCAGGCGGGCGCCCTGGCAGGAGCGGCTCAAGAGCGGCGACCGAGTGTACGTGCGGGGCATCAGCCAGCCGGTAGAGGTCATCACGCCGCCCGAACCCGTCCGTCATTCCCGCTCTTCCCGCGAAGGCGGGAATCCGGCGCAAGCGCAGCGGGTGGAGGTGCTGCTGGGAACCATGCGGGCCAAGATTCCCGTCTATCAGTTGCAGAGTCTCGCCGAAGGTCATCCGACGGCGGCGCGTCAGGGTGTCTACCTCGACCGGGCGGCCAATCGGACGCCCGCGCCGCGCCGTCCCGACCCGGAGATGGACCTGCGCGGTCTGCGGGTGGACGAAGCCGTCGCCCGCGTAGACACGGCGCTCAACGACGCGGCCCTTGATGGCGCATCGTTGCTCCGCATCATCCACGGCAAGGGGACGGGAGCGCTGCGCCGCGCCATCCGCGAGTACCTGTCCGACCACCCGCTGGTGTCCGCCGCCAGCGACGGCGAAGGGTCCGGCGGCGAGGGGGTGACGGTGGCGCAGTTGCGCTAAAATGTCCTTTACTATCAATGGGCAGCTATACGAGGTTGCCGAGCATATCTGGCGGGACCATCCCAATAGGATTGGCTTGGTCACTGTTGACCGAATCAGGGATACGATAGAGTCCCCGGAACGGAGAGGGCCTGGAAGGTACGGTCGAGTCATATACTGGAGATGGTTCCCCGAATTGGGTAATCATGGCAATTACTTGAGGGTAATTGTTGACCCTCACGATGAACCGCGCATAGTGGTCTCAGCTTCGCCGGATAGAAGCGAACGCAGAAGAAGGATGTTGTCGTGAAAAATGCTACGCCGTACACCTACGACAGCGGTCTCGACATCCTGTCCTTGTCAACCGGAGGGGACTACCAGGAATCCGCAGCCGTTGCATTTGATTTGATGGCGGATTTTGACACCAAAGGACGATGTATTGGCTTTGAGTTCCTAGACGCGGCGGATTTGTTTTTGCCGTACTTGCGCCCAAACGAGTTTGCAAAACCTGACATCGGGAAAGAAGACTTAACAATTGTCTATTGCAAAGAGTCCGACACGCTGTCTTTTCACAACAGTGAGCTAGTGAGTTACAGCGAGAATGTCTTGGACCACTGCATAGCTCACCTTGACGCTGAGGGAGACCCAGTGGGGTTCACTTTGGAAAAGGTGTCGGAACTTATACTTCCGCTTCTACTCCAATGTTCTAAGCCCAGTCGTGCTTGACGGGTAGTGTAGGGCTTTGCTGGAGTTCCAAAAAAGTATAGGGGGCATACGCCCCCTATCTCACTTTCCCCTGTTATGTAGTCCCTAGACCGGCAGGTCAATGGTGTACTGCGACATCACCTTGTCGATCTCGGCGGCGGCTCTTTCGGACGGGGGAATCAGGGGCAGGCGGGGGTTGCCGACGTTGAAGCCCGCCTTGTTCAGCCCGTACTTGACCGGGATGGGGTTGGACTCGACGAACAGCACCTTGAACATCGGCAGCATCCGGCGGTGCTCGGCCGCGGCTCCCTCGACGTCGCCCTCCAGCAGCAGGCCCATCATCTGCTTTATCTGGCTGCCGATGAGGTGCGAGGCCACGCTGACCACGCCGTAGCCGCCGGTGGCCATGATGTAGAAGGTCTCGTTGTCGTTGCCGCTCCACACCAGGAAGCCGGGCTTGGCCCCGTCTATGATGCGGGTTATCTGGTCCATGTCGCTGCCCGCTTCCTTGATGCCCACGATGTTCTCGATTTCGCTGAGGCGGATGGTGGTCTCGTGGGTCATGTTCAGGCTGGTACGGCTGGTCACGTTGTAGACGATGGCGGGAAGGCTGGTGCTCCCCGCGATGGCCTTGAAGTGCTGGTACAGCCCTTCCTGCGGCGGCTTGTTGTAGTAGGGCACCACCAGCAGCAACCCGTCCACGCCGGTCTTTTCGGCTTCCATGGTCAGTTCGATGCTCTCGGCGGTGCTGTAGTTGCCGGTGCCGGCGATGACCGCGCCCCGCTCGCCGACGGACTCCTTGACCTCGGCGTACAGGCGCAGTTTCTCATCGGTAGTCAGTGTGGGAGACTCGCCGGTAGTGCCTGAAACGATGACGCCGTCGCTGCCGGAGTCAAGAAGGGCGTTGGCAAGGCGCTTGGCCTGTTCGTAGTCCACCTTCCCTTCGGAGTCCATCGGTGTGACCATCGCCGTTATGAGCCTGCCTATCTCAGCCATGACTGCCCTCCCTTTATTTGAATGTCTTGGATGTTCGCGTTTGCGCTCATTATACGCGCGGTTGACATAGCCGCAACCCTGTGGGGAGCCGGGGTTGTGGAGCGTTTGGTAGTAATGATGGGCAAAGCCGCCAGGCTAGACGCCAGCCTTGGCGGCGCGCGGCTTCAGCCGCCCCCGCGCTACCAGTTCCTCCGCTATCTGGAGGCTGTTCAACGCCGCGCCCTTGCGCAAGTTGTCGGAGACAATCCACATCGCCAGGCCATTGGGGTTGGAGATGTCCTGCCGGATGCGGCCCACGAACACGTCGTCCTCGCCGGAAACGTCCCACGGCATGGGGTAGACGTTGTTGGCCGGATCGTCCAGCACCGTCAGGCCGGGCATGGCGGCCAGCGCTTCGCGGGCTTCGCCCACGGACACGGGCCGCTCGAACTCCAGGTGCACCGCCGCGCTATGAGAGACGTACACCGGCACGCGGACGCAGGTGGCGGAGATTCGCAGCTCCGGGTCGTGGAGAATCTTCTGCGACTCCTGCCGCATCTTCTGCTCTTCGTAGGTATAGCCGGTGTCCATGAAGCGGTCTATCTGCGGAATCAGGTTGTAGGCTATCTGCCCCGGCTCGCTGGCAGTGGCGGCGTGGTCGGCGTCGATTAGCCGTTCCGACTGCTCGCGCAAGTCGGCCACCAGCGACGCCCCGGCGCCGGAAACCGACTGGTAGGTGTCGGCGATGACGCGGCGGATGGGCGCAAGCTCGCGCAGGGGGTGGGCGGCCATCACCAGCGGCGTGGTGGAGCAGTTGGGGATGGAGATGATGCCCTCGTGCCACTCCACGTCTTCGCCGTTGACCTCGGGAACCACCAGCGGCACGTTGGCCTCCATGCGGAAGGCCGAGCCGTCGTCTATGACCACCGCCCCGGCGGCCACGGCATGGGGAGCTAGGTCGCGGCTGACCGCGGAACTGGCCGATATGAAGGCCACGTCCACGCCCTCGAAGGAGTCCTTCGTGGCTTCCTCGACCACCAGCTCCTCGCCGCCGACGTTGATGCGCTTGCCGGCGGAGCGCTTGGATGCCATGAGCCGCAGATGGGGCGGCTTGGCATAGCGCTGCCCGACGATGCGCAGGAACTCTGCGCCCACGGCTCCGGTAGCGCCAACAACGGCAATGGTCAAGTCTTCCACGGGAACACCTTTCATCCTTCAATCAAAATTTTGGAAACCGCCAAATTACTATACCAGACGGACAACTACCAAACGAGCGGCGTTCTAGTTAGAGCCCTTTTATAGCCCCAGCACGTTCTCCAACCCCACCATCAAGCCGGGCTTGGCGGCCGCTTCGCGGATGCAGCGCACGACGCCGGGCATATAGCAGTCGCGGCCCAGCGTGTCGTGGCGCAGGGTTACGGTCTGGCCCGCCGCGCCGAAAACCACCTCGTGATGTGCGCTCCGGCCGGGCAGGCGGACGCTGTGGACGGTGACGCCGTTGACGCTGCCGCCGCGGGTTTCGGGCAGGTTCTCCTTCTCGGTCACATTGCGCGTGAACTGCTTCTGCCCGGCCAGGCTGTTGGCTAGGGCCAGGGAGAAGCCGGAGGGCGCGTCTATCTTCATCTCGTGGTGGGACTCCACGATGTCCACGTAGTCGAAGAAGGGCGCGGCCTGCTCGGCCAACTTCTTCAGCACGATAGCGCCGAGAGCGAAGTTGGGGGCGACGATGATACCCACGCCGTTGTCGTTGGCGAGGGCGTCGAGCTGAGCGTGGTGGTCGGCGTTCAGGCCGCTGGAGCCCAGCACCAGGTTGACCTTGCGGGCGGCAGCGGCGTGGGCGGCCTCCATGCAGGCGGCGGAGTTGGTGAAGTCCACCATAGCGTCGGGGCGGGTATCGTCCAGCATCTGCGCCAGGTCGGTGGACAGCGGCACGTCGCCCGACGGCGTGGACAGCGCGCCGCCCCGGTCGGTGCGGCAGACCGCGCCCACCAGCTCCATATCAACCTCGCGGCAGACGGCGGCGACGGTCTCGACGCCCATCTTGCCTGTTGCGCCATGAATCACAACTCGAATCGCAGCCATCTCAACACCTCCAAATTAAATTAAACGCCGAGTGCGCCGAGAATATGAAGGAAAACTTAGCGTTCTCGGCGCACTCGGCGCACTCGGCGCACTCGGCGTTCTCGGCGTTTAATCGAAAACTCTAGCTGCGCGGGCCGCGGCCACCGCCGTCGAAGCGGCGTTCCTGGCCGGCGCCGGGGCCGCGTCCGCCGCCCATGGGGCGCCCGCCGCCACCGCCGTTGCGCCGTCCACCGCCACCGTTGCCGCCGCGCCCGCCGCCGAAGCCGCCGTTGCGGCCTCCCCGGTCGCCGCCGCGTGCTCCGCGGTCGAAGGCCGGCCGGGGGGAGTCAGTGCGTGGTGCGGGCGGGCTGTCGTCGCCGAAGAGGGCGCGGCGCGACAGGTTGACCCGGCCCTGAGAGTCTATTTCGTGGATCATCACCGTGATTTCCTGGCCCTCGGTCAGGTCCTCTTCCAGGTCGCCCAGGTCGCCGTTGCGGATGAGGCCGTCGCGGCCCGGCACCAGCTCGACGAAGGCGCCGAAGTTGGTCAGCCGCACCACCTTGCCGGTGAAGATGTCGCCGACGGCCAGCTCGCGGGTCAGGCTGTCCACCTTGGAATGGGCCATCTCCAGCTTGGTCTGGTCCACACCGCCGATGGTGACCGTGCCGTCGTCCTGCACGTCAATGTTGGTGCCGGTCTCTTCCTGGATGCCGCGAATCACCCGCCCGCCGGGGCCGATGAGGGCGCCTATCTTGTCGGGGTTGATCTTCAGCCTGATCATCTTGGGCGCGTGGGGGCTCATCTGATTGTTGGGGTTGGTGATGGCCTGGGCCATCTTGTCCATGATGTACAGCCGCCCCACGCGGGCCTGCTCCAGGGCCTGAGCCAGGATTTCCTGGGTCAGCCCGGTCCACTTGATGTCCATTTGCAGGGCGTTCACGCCGTTGGCGGTGCCAGCGACCTTGAAGTCCATGTCTCCGAGAAAGTCCTCGATGCCTTGGATGTCGCTGAGGATGGCGTACTGGCCGTCGTCGTTGGTCACCAGGCCCATGGCGATGCCGGCCACCGGGGCCTTGACCGGGATGCCGGCGTCCATCAGCGCCAGCGACGCGCCGCAGACACTGCCCATGGAGGTGCTGCCGTTGGAGGAGAGCACTTCCGAGACCACGCGAATGGCATAGGGAAACTCGTCCTCCGAGGGCAGGGCGGGCAGGATGGCCCGCTCCGCCAGTGCGCCATGGCCGATTTCGCGGCGGCCCGGCGACCCCACGCGGCGGGCCTCGCCGGTAGAGAAGGACGGGAAGTTGTAGTGGTGCATGAAACGCTTGGTGTTGTCCGGCCCCACGGTGTCCAGGGTCTGCTTCATCGCCAGCGAACCGACGGTCACGGTGGACAGCACCTGGGTCATGCCGCGCGTAAACAGGCCGGAGCCGTGGGTGCGGGGCAGGACGCCCACCTCGCAGGTGATGGAGCGAATCTCTTCCAACGAGCGCCCGTCGGGGCGGATGTGCTGTTGCAGGATACGGCGGCGCACCTCGTCGCGCATCACGCTCTTGAAGCCCTCGGAGAGAACCTTGCCGGTATATTCCTCTGCCAGCTTCTCTGACACTTCGTCGCGCAGAGCGTTCTCACGGGCTTCCAGCGCCACCTTGTCCAGGTTTTCCTCCAGCGCGTCGGCCAAGCGGGTTCCCACGACGCCGCGAATGCTGCCGTCGAGCTTTGCTGCGGCTTCCTTGTCGGTCTTGACCTCAACCTTGGGCTGCCCAACGCTGGCGACCAGCTCTTCAATCAGCCCGATAATCTCTGAGTTGGCTTCCTGCGCCCGGCGGATGGCTTCGAGAATGACTTCCTCAGACACCTCGTCGGAGCCGGCTTCCACCATGATTATCGCGTCGCGGGTGCCCCCGATTACCATGCTGAGGGCGCTGTCGTCGCTTTCCTGGTAAGTGGGGTTGATGACGTACTGCCCGTTGCGGTAGGCGATGCGGCAGGCGCCGATGGGGCCCTCGAAGGGTATCTGCGAGATTGCCAGGGCCGCGGATGCGCCCACCATCGCCAGGATTTCCGGCGGGTTTTCCTGGTCGGCGGAGAGAACCGTGAGCGTAATCTGCACGTCGTTGTGCAGGCCCTTGGGGAACAGGGGACGTATGGAGCGGTCGGTGAGCCGCGAGGCGAGGATGCCTTCCTGTCCGGGGCGGCCTTCGCGGCGGAAGAAGCTGCCGGGAATGCGCCCGGCGGCGTACAGCCTTTCTTCATAGTCCACGGTCAGGGGCAGAAAGTCTATGTCCTCGGCGCGGGTACGGTCGGACATGACGGCGGTTGCCAGCACGATGGACTCGCCGTAGCGGACGGTGACCGCGCCGTGAGCCTGGAAGGCCAAACGGCCGGTTTCGAGGACCAGGGTTTCCCCGCCGATTTCGTGGTGGACCACTGTGGGAGTTGCAAGTTGAGTTGCCATAATAAAACGCATGACCTCACACAAAGGTGAGTTAGGCGGGAAGACAGCAGGGGAGGGGACGTGGCTAGACGTAAAACAGCCCCGATTAGGCGTCGGGGCTGGTGGAAACCGAAACTACCGGCGCAGGCCAAGCCTTGTTATGAGTGTCTGGTAGCGGTTGACATCTTCTTTGCTCAGGTAGTTCAACAGACGCCGCCGCCTGGAGACCATGCCCTGCAAGCCGCGACGGGAGTGTACGTCTTTACGGTGCGTCCGCAGATGATCAGTAAGCCTCTTGATGTCCTCGGTAAGGATTGCTACCTGAACCTCGGCGGAACCGGTGTCCCGGTCGTTGATGCGGTACTCGCGGATGATACTGGCTTTGGTTTCACCGTCTAGCATTTGGCGCGTCTTCGCTTCTCTTGCTTCTTCTTTATCTAACTTCCGGGTTGATTCTATCACGGCGACTATCGGTTAGCAACCGCGCGGCATTAGATTGTCGGGCCTTTCAGTCTACTCCATATCCCATCCGAACTAGGTTACAATTGGGATATGACTACGATAAACACCATCGAAGACTTGGTCCGAATCCTGAGAGAGCAGCCTGCTTGGGCCGAAGCCGTCAGGGCGGTGTTGCTCACCGAGGACCTGCTCGATCTGCCCGCCCGGTTCGACCGTTTCATCCAATCCCAGGAGGAAACCAACCAGCGCCAAGAGGAAACCAACCGCCGCCTGTCTGAACTGATAACCCAGCAATCAGAAATGCTGGCTGAGCTGAAGGAGATTAGCGACGACACCAGGCAACGGCTTACCAGTCTGGAAGGCCGGTTTACCAGACTGGAGGGCCGGTTCGGAAACTTTGAGGGCGCGCAGTACGAGGGGATGGTTCGCACCAAGGCATTGGCTCGCACCCATATTCAGTTCGGCTTTGAAGCCCCCTACGTTGCCCTGCACCAAGAGGGTCTAGCCGCACCGAGCCTGGTCAGCGCCATCACCCATGCCATCCGGGAGAGCCTGGTAACTATCGCAGATTCCGGCGACCTCTTTGAGACCGATCTGATTATCTCGGACGAAGAGAACCGCCATGCCGTATTCGAGATCTCTCTCACGGCGGATGCCCACGACATCCGGCGGGCGAAGCAGCGGGCCAATATCCTGGACACCATTACCGGCGGTGGCGTAACCCCAGTGGTTATCACCGCCCGGATAGACGACGCGCGCTCCGAACAGGCAGAGGCGGAGGGAGTGACGGTCTTCGTCATCCCTTACTCGGAACAGCGCTAACGCTGGTCGCGGTAGTTGGGGGCGTCTATCGGCACCCAGTCCACCACCAGCCAGTCCACCAGGCGGGAGGCGATGCGGGGCTTGGCTTCCTCCAGTTCCTCCATGGTCGAGGCGGTGGTGATGACCGTGGCCAGCCGGGCCTCATGGCGGTGGACGATTATCTGGTAGAGCTTCTCCTCAGCCCATGCTGTGCTGTTTTCCGCGCCCAGGTCGTCGAGAATCAGCAGCGAGACGTTCAGTACCTGCTCGAAAAGCTCATCGAAGCCCACGGCGCTGTCTGGGCTGTAGGTGGTGCGGAGGTGGTCCAGCAGTGTTGGCACGAAGGCGAAGAACACCTGCCGCCCCTGTTGCAAGCTCTCTCCGGCTATGGCCACCGCCAGGTGCGTCTTGCCGGAGCCGCGGGCGCCGGTGAAGAGCAGCCAGCCCTCGGGAAAGGTGGCGAAAGTACGGGCGGCGCTGACGGCGTGGGCCAGCGTATCGCGGTCTTTCTCTGTTGCCTTGGGGCTGCCCGCCGGGTTGAAGTTGGTAAACTTCATCCGCTCCAGCATTTCGGGGCGCACTTCCCCGATACCCAGGGCCAGGCGGGTGTTGAAGTGGCCCAACTGCAACACCGTGGAACGACCGTCGGCGGCTTCCAGCCGGGTGCGAAGCGATTCCCCCAGCCGGGGCAGCGGCCCGCGTACGGTCACCACGGTGGGGAGATTGTTGTTGTGGCGGTGGTTGATGACCTGGAACAGCTTTTCCTGCGCCCACGGGGTGGCGCTGTGGACGCCCAGGTCATCGAGAACCAGCAGCGGCGCGTTGCGCACCTGCTCGAACAGTTCGTCGTAGGTGGTGGGGCTGTCGGGCGCGTAGGTGGCGCGCAGGTGGTCCAACAGGTCGGCTACCATGATGAAGAAGGTGGTCTGCTGCCGCTCGATGCAGCGGTTGGCGATGGCGGCGGCGAGGTGAGTCTTACCGCTACCGGAGGGACCGGTCAGCACCATCCAACCCTGCGGATTTTCGGCGTAAGCTGCGGCTTGGGTAAAGGCCTCGGCGAACATACGCCGGGCGCCGGGGTCGGCCAGTGGACCTTCCGTCCGAGCGGCGGCGAAAGTGACGCCGGACAGCGCGCCCAGGTTGCTGTACCGCCGCAGGGACTCGCGCCTGGAAGGGGATTCCTCGTCGTTGCGACAGGACGGGCAAGGGACAGCCTGGCCGAAATCCGGGTGGCCGACGGGCATACGGCGGGTCACCCAGCCGGAGCCGTTGCAGGTGGCGCAGCGGTCAGCTTCGGCTGTTTCGGGCGGGTGAGCTGCGCCGCCGCCGTTGGTAGTCCTGGCTATACTTCTGGCGCTGATTCTGCGGAGAATGTCGCCCAGGCTTTCCATCGTCATTGCTTCCCCCCTTCCATCCGCCCTTGCCCTCCGAACCCCAGCGCTTCAGGATGGCGTCAATGTATTGCCAGTTGCGCTTGTTTTCCAGCGCTGCTATCTCGAATGCTTCCCTAATCCAGCCCGGCGGGTAGCGTTCTTCGGCTTCCTTGAGCCGCTCGGCAACGATGGGCGACAGCATCCCGA
This sequence comes from Dehalococcoidia bacterium, assembly GCA_965204805.1. Classification (GTDB taxonomy): domain Bacteria; phylum Chloroflexota; class Dehalococcoidia; order Lucifugimonadales; family UBA3495; genus VXOI01. Next base: position 3,097,285 of record OZ242013.1, on the reverse strand, counting down.
TGGTGTCTTCATACAGGGCGAAGATGTTGGGACGCTCCCGCACTCCCGCCGGGGCTTCGTCAGCCCCTGGTGCGCCGTCGCTGGGATTGGCGCCCGTCTCCTTCAGCCGGGCAATGGCCCGGCGTCCGGCCTCATTGTTGAGCGCGAAATACACTTTTCCCGGCCCGGCTTCGTGGGCCAGGAAGACGCCCCGGCGAACCGCTAGGCGCAGCCCGCGCCGGATTTCCTCCGCGGCGTCTCCGGGTTCCGGCCTCGTTTGTCCTGAGCTTGTCGAAGGGCTTGCGCCAGTCGACGGACGCAACCCCCGCAGCAGGGTCGTGTCTGTCAGAAATTCGTCCAGTGAGACGGCCCGCACGCTCTGCCGCTTGTGGTGCAGCAGCCACAGGCCCCGCAACGTCACCTTCAGCTCCACGATGTCGTGGACTTCCTCCAGCAGCGGGCCGAAGAACGGGTCGGGGGTGGGCGTGTAGAGCGTGTCGCGGGGGAAACCGTCGAAGGCCATGGCTGTCTCTGTTTCGTGATTCCCGCGAAAGCGGGAATCACGAAGATCTTTCTAATAATCAGGGACGCGCGCGAAGGAGTCGAAGCGCACCAGGTTGTCGCGGAACTCCAGTTGTATGTTCCCGGTGGGGCCGTTGCGGTGTTTGGCTACTATGATGTCGGCTATGTTCCTGGGGTAGGGCTGTCCGGGGCGTTGCTGCTCCCATTCCTCTTCGGTGGTGTATACGTCCTCGCGGTGAATGAACATCACCACGTCGGCGTCCTGCTCGATACTGCCGCTGTCGCGCAGGTCGGAGAGCAGAGGCCGGTGGCTGGGGCGGTTCTCCACCAAGCGGCTCAACTGCGAGCAGGCGATGAGAGCGACGCCCAGGTCGCGGGCCATCGCTTTCAAGGAACGGGAAATCTCGCTGATTTCCTGCACCCGGTTGGCGCCGTAGCCGCCGCGCCTCGGACCCTCCACCAGCTGCAGGTAGTCCACCACCAGCAGGTCGAGGCCGTGCTCCAGCGACAGCCGCCGGGCCTTGCTTCGCATCTCCACCATGCCCTGGTAGGGCGTGTCGTCTATGTACACCGGCAGGTCTGAGAGCTGACCGATGGCGTCAATGATGCGCTGCTGCTCGGCGAAGGTGGTCAGGTCCAGCCGCAGCCGGTGGGAGTCAACCTCAGCCTCTGAGGACAGGATGCGCATACCGAGTTGCTCGCGGCTCATCTCCAGGCTGAAGATGCCGGAGGTGGAGCCGTTGCGGGCGGCGTTGAGGCAGATGTTCAGGGCCAGGGTGCTCTTGCCTAGGGATGGGCGCGCGCCCAGGATTACCATGTCCGACCGCTGGATGCCGCCCAGCAACTCGTCCAGGTCGGCGTAGCCCGACATCACCGGCCCGCCCATGTCCAGCAGCGGCTCGGCAACTCCCGCCCGGTCTTGCAGATATTGGTCGTAAATCTGCCGCAGCGGTACGAACCCTCTAGTCTGGCCTGCGCCCCGGACGGCAAACAGCGCGTCCTCCGCCTGCCGCAGCGTGCCTTCCACGTCGTCGGTGTCGTTGTAGCCCAGTGCCGAAATCTGGGCCGCGGCGTCAATGAGCTTGCGCATGGTGGCGGTGCGGGAAACGATTTCGGCGTATTCTTCGGAGTGCACCGACGTGGGGGTGATAGACACCAGGTGCGAGAGGTAGGCCATCCCGCCCACGGCGTCCAGCTTTTCGGTGCGTTGCAGCTCCCCGGCCAGGGTGAGCTGGTCAATGGCCTGGTCCCGCTGGAACAGAGCCTGAGCCGCGGCAAAGCAGAGCTGGTTGCGCTCGCGGTAGAAGTCGCCGGGTTGCAGCACCGGGGCGATCCGAGTGAAGCACTCGCCGTCAATCAGCAGCGAGCCGATGACCGCTTCCTCCGCCTCCAGGTTGTGAGGCAGCAGCCTTTCCGCGTACATGGTCATGGCGAAACCGTTCGTCCTGAGCCGGTCGAAGGATGGCGGGCCACGATTACTCTTCAGTCTCGGCGGTCACGTGAATCGTCGCGGCGATTTCAGTGGAGAAGCGCAGGGTGATGTCGTACTCGCCCGGCTCGCGGATGGGTTCGGAGACCTCGATCCAGCGGCGCTCCACCTCGCGCCCGGTGACCTCGGCCAGCGCCATGGAGATGTGGGTACTGGTGATAGCGCCGTAGTAGCGTCCGGTGGGGGTCACGCGGGCCTGCACAGTGATCTCGGTATCGTCCAGGGCCTCCCGTATCTCTTCCAGCACCTGGGTCTCGCGCATACGCACTTGGTCGCCCGCCGACTTTATCTTGTGCAGGCGCTTCAGCACTTCGGGAGTGGCCATCAGCGCCAGGCCCTGGGGCAGCAGATAGTTGCGGGCGTACCCGTCGGGAACCCGCCGCACCTCGCCGGCGCGGGCCTTGTTGGGCACGTCTTGGGTGAAAACAACTTCCATAGGAATCACATCCGTGGCGTTATTGGGATTGCCGCCATTATACGCCGACAGCGGGGCGCGGCGAAAGCGGCGGGCGTCACCGGATTGGGGCGGAAAACGCCGGCCAATGCCTTTTGAGTAATTACCCTCTGATACAATCACCTGGTATCGTGCGGGATTCCCAAATGCGCGGACACGGAGCCGGTAATGACCACCACGAAATATCGCACCGGAATGCGTATGTCCCTCGACGAGTTCCTGAGTATGGGCAAGACCGACGGCAAATGGGAACTCGACGACGGAAAGCTTTACATCATGGCTTCTGGCACACCTGGCCACCAATTTCTCCATTTTCAATTCGGCTGGCACTTCCAGAATTACTTGAATGGGTTCGATGAGCCACCGGCGCACTTCTACCAAGAAATGACCACCATTCTGTCGCGGGAACTGCAACGCGCCCCGGAGCCGGATATAGTCATCATCCTCAACGAGCGCCGAGACATTGTAGGCCGCAGCCGTGTCGAAGCCCCGCCGGACATCGCAATCGAGATACTGTCCACCGACCGCAGCCACGACCTGGTCCGCAAGCGGCAGATATACGCCGAGGCGGGCGTGCTGGAGTACTGGCCCGTTGACCCTCGCAACGACACAGTGACGCAACTGGAACTGCGGGATGGCGAGTACGTGGAGCGGGCCGTGCTGACTGCCGAGGACACTCTGACTACTCCGCTGCTGCCGGGCCTGACCATTCCGCTGGCCGACGTATTTCGCCACCGCCAGCGCCCGCCTCGGGACGAGGACGAATAAGGGGGCGACTATGGGCTTCATCGAAGGCGTAGAGGAACGCTGTCTGCCCGTGCGCCGGGCCATCCTGGAGCATCCCTTCGTCGCGGGCATCGGGCGGGGCGACCTGGACGTGGAGCGGTTCAAGTTCTACGTCGCCCAAGACTATGTGTACCTGATTGACTACGCCCGCGTGCTGGCGCTGGGGGCGGCGCGGGCTCCGGAGCTGGAGGTAATGTCATGGTTCGCCGGGTTGCTGGACGAGACGCTGAACACCGAGATGGAGCTGCACCGGGGCTACTGCGCCCAGTTCGGCATCAGCCGCGAGGAACTGGAGGCCACCCGTCCCGCGCCGGCCACCGTTGCCTACACCAGCTACCTGCTGCGGGTGGCGTCGCAAGGCAGCTTCGGCGAGTTGGCTGCGTCACTGCTGCCCTGCCAGTGGGGCTACTGGGAAATTGGCGAGCATCTGGCCCGCATGGGAGCGCCGGCTCACGCGCCCCTTTACGCCGAATGGGTGGGTATGTATTCGTCCGACGAGTTCCGCGACCTCGCCCTGCGCCTGCGGACGCTGACCGACGGCCTGGGCGGCGCATCATCACCGGCGGAGCAGGCAGCGATGGAGACGGCCTACGTCACCAGCCTGCGCTTGGAGTACCAGTTCTGGGACATGGCCTGGAAGCTGGAGCAGTGGCCGACATAATGAGCTTGCAAATCAGGGATCCGTATTTTATCCTGAGCTCTAAAGATATGAATTCCACGAATAATTCGCAGTGCATTAAGCATTGCTGACTCCCCTGAGGTATCCATGGCGACCATTGAGGAACGCGTCAGCCGCATCGAAGGGATAATCCCGCATCTAGCTACTAAGGAAGACATCGCCGACTTGCGGGGGAAATGCGTGGCCTTCGCTGGACAATGACTGGCATCGGCATCGGAATTGCCGCCCTCACCCTCATACTCAAATTTCTTGGGTGAATCGCACACGGTAGCTCACCTCTTCAATGCCCGGAACACCCACACTGGGAACGAGAACAGAAAATCCCCGTCCTCCTCCGGTTCGCCCACCTGGAACGCCTCCTTGATTTCCGGCGCCCCCTCCTGGAACTCACGGCGCAGGGCGGCAACCTCGTCTTCCGGCACCCCTGTTCGCATCACCCAGTCGTTGAACCACAGGTATACCCGCTCGTCTTCGCTTCCCACCACCTCGAAGCCACGGTCGGCCAGCATCCGCCGGATGACGGAAATCTTGCGGTCCTCAACGTGGCTGAAGTCTCGGCGCAGCTCGATTTCGTTCTGCCACCGGGCGATGTCGTCATCCTCCGGGGCTACGGTGTCGGCCATCACCAGCGAGCCGCCGGGGTGCAGCGCGCGTTGCGCCTCGTCCAGGGCCGCCTCGAAGTCGCGGAAGTGATGGGCGGCCTTTCGGCAGGTTATCAGGTCGAGGCTGCCGTCGGCGAAGGGCAGCGACTCGGCGGCGTTCTGCACCAGCCCGACGTTGGGCAGCCCCCGCTCACCACTGATGCGCCCGGCCTGCCGCAGCATCGGCTGGGTGATGTCGCTGGCTATTACGCGCTCCGATACCTCGGCCATGGCGAAGGCGGTGAATCCCGCCCCGGTGCCGATGTCCACGGCCCACCGGTAGGGCGTCACAACTTCCCCATCGTCCTGGGTTTGCCGCCCGTCACCCTGAGCTTGTCGAAGGGCCGGGTTGGTCAGCTTTTGCACCGATTCCAGGCTGTCGTCGCTGATATGCACCTTGCTCTGGGCGTAGACCCCAGCCTGCGGGCCGAACATCTGCTGGGCTAACGTGCCGCCGGATTGTTCCTGATTCTGCGTCATGGGCGCTCCATAAGTAGGGGCAGGCATCAAGCCTGCCCCTGTTGTCTGTTGGCGGGGGTTACGCCCTCGCCCTAACCCTCTCCCAGAGAGAGGGAATTTTGGCGTCCTTCTCCCGCTGGGAGAGGGAACTTGCTTCCTAGACCAGCACCGGTTCGGTATTCTTCTGGTAGACTTGGAAGCGATGGCGGGTGGTGTCGGCGATGTAGACATTGCCGTCGTCGTCCACCTTCACGGCCACGGGGGCCCAGAGGACCTTCTCGGGGGTGAAGTCGCGGACGCCGTTGCGCTGGCGAATCATGTCAGGGTTGGACTCAATCTTCTGCACTCCCAGCTTGGACAGGGCGGCGTCGCCGGTGAACTCGGTGATGAACCGGCCCTCCGGGGTCAGCACCTGCACCCGGTTGTTCAGCCAGTCGGCCACGTAGACGTCGCCGTCCTTATCCACGGCCACGCCGGTCGGGCGGTTGAAGATGCCCACCGGGCGGTTGACCAAGTGGAAACCACCGTGGTCGCGGGCGATGGAGGCGTCTCCGCCGCTGCCCGGCTGCCCGATGCTTTGTAGCCACTGGCCGTCGCCAGTGAAGGACTGGATGCGGTCGTTGCGCCAGTCGGCGACGAAGACGTTGCCTTCCTTGTCCAGGCCGATGCCCCAGGGAGTGTTCAGCTCGCCGGGGCCGCTGCCGAAGCTGCCGAACTGGGAGATGTACTGTCCGTCTAGGGTGAACTTCTGCACCCGGTGGTTGCGGCTGTCCACCACGTACAGCACGCCGTCGCGGATGGCCAGGCCGGCCGGCCGGTCCAACTCGCCGTTGCCGGAGCCGTGGGCGCCCCAGTGGCTGACGTAGTTGCCATCCTTGTCGAAGATGGTGATGCGATGCAGATACTCGTCGGATACGTAGACGTTGGTCTCGTCGTCCAGGGCGATGGACATGGGCCAGATAAACTGGCCGGGGCCTTCGCCATAGCCGCCGAACTCGGTTACGTACTGCTCTGCGCCCTCATCGTCCAGGTAGAACAGGTTGATGCGGGTGCCGTCGGAACGGGACTCGTAGGAGCGGTTCACGACGTACATTGCCTTGTCCGGCCCGAAGGCGAAGTCCATCGGGTTTCGGAACCCGGTGCCTTGGAACTCGGAGCGACCGGCGACCCACTTGTAGGTGTACGTCCGGTCGTTGATGCCGAGAAATACACTTGCCACGGCTTGCCTCCTTAGTTGTTGCTGTTACCGGGGAAAGGCTCCCTGCTGTGTCCAAGGGAGCCGGGCGCATTAGATGTCGGTTGCCAGGCGGCCGATAACCTGTTGCGCGATGGAACTGATGGCGTTGACCAGCCACTCCATCAGCGAACTGATGACGCCTCTGACTGCGTCCATGGCGCCGGATATTACGGACCTGATGGCGGATACCACAGCCCTCACAATTCCCAAAAGGAACTGGACGATGCCGCCTCCCTCTTCTGGCATGGTTGCGTCGTTTTCTTCTGGCATATTGGTACTCTCTTTTCATCCTGCCGGAACGCAGGATATTCATTGCCTGCGCTCCGGCGTCTATCCCTTTTCCTGCTTGAACCGGCCGGGTTTCACCCGGCGGGCGGTTTAGATGAAGTCGTGCTTCTCCCAGGTTCCGCCGACGATGGGCTTGGAGTCCACGCCCATCCAGTTCTCCAGCAGGGTGGCGTAGGTGGAGCGGAAGTCGTTGTTGTGCAGCAGGTTGCCGCCGTCTTCCAGTTCGTTGGGCTCCAGGGACGGGTACTCACCGTAGAGGCCGCCCTTGACGTTCTCGCCGATGACGAAGGCCACGCCGCCGGTGCCGTGGTCGGTGCCGGAGCCGTTGTCCATGGCGCGGCGCCCGAACTCGGAGTAGAGCAGCGTCACCACGTTGTCACCGATGCCGTGGTGCCGCAGGTCGGCCATGAAGGAGTCCACGTTGCGGGCCACGTCGTTCAGCAGGTTGGACTGGCCGACGGCCTGGTTGGCGTGGGTGTCGAAGATGTTGTAGGGAGCCGTGGTGAAGAACACCCGGGTGCCCAGGTTGGCGTTGTGCACCTGCACCATGTCGCGCAGGTAGCCGCCGATGTTGCCCAGCAGGTACTCTTCCTCGCCCCGGTACATTCCGGGGGCGGTGCCCAGGATGTCGGCGCCCATCATGGCCTCGACGCCGGTGCTGCGGATGAAGTCTTCCACCGCGCCGCGTCCGATGGCCGGGCCGTACATCCGGCCGAAGAGGTCCAGGGCCTCGTTCCGCTGCTCTTCCTTCTCCAGCTCGGTCAGCAGGCCGTAGCTGGTCAGGTCGCCGACGGAGGCGATGGGGACGCCTTCCATGGCTAGGGCGCGGGGCAGGCCGCGGCCGAAGTTCACGCCGGTCAGCACGTTTTCCTTGTTGGGGTCCAGTTCCTTGACCAAGCGGCCCAGCCAGCCTTCCACGCCCAGTTCCACCGGCTCGCAGGTGGCCCAGATGTCCATGGAGCGGAAATGCGACAGGCTGCCGTTGGGGTATCCGATGCCCTGGATGATGGCCAGCTTGCCCTCGTCCCAATACTTCTTGAAGGGAGCCATGGCCGGGTGCAGGCCCAGGGTGTCGTTCAGGGGAACAATCATCTCTTCGGGGATCCCCAGGGTCGGGCGGTAGTCGCGGTAGCGCGGGTTGGTGTAGGGGATGACCGTGTTCATCCCGTCGTTCCCGCCGGACAGGGAGACTACAGCCAGGACCGGATCCTTGCTGGTGGATACCATCGCTATTCCTCCGTTTAGTCTGTGCTGTTATGGTTTGTCTGAATCAGGATTTACCGGATTCTAGGATTTTCAGGATGGCGAAAATTCTGAAACCCTGCCAAATCGTGTCATTTCCAGTCATTGGCCATTCACCCCCACCCTAACCCTCCCCCTCAGGGGGAGGGAATTGAGGGGAAGTGGTTTAGCCGAACTGGAACTCCGAGGTGGTGGCAATCATCTGGAAGGTCTCGCCGGCGCGGCGGGCGAAGTCGGCCTGCTCTTCTTCGGTACCGTGGCGCAACTCGCCTCCCTGGGCCACGTGGCCCACCAACTCTCTGTGGGTCTCGTCGGAGATGGTCAGCGGGCCTACCAGGTCAAGGCAGCCATCAACCATCTGCTCGGCGGTCAGGCTTTCGCCTTGGGCCATCAGCCGGTTGACCATGGACTGCACGCCGGGCAGGCTGGTGTCGCCCAGCACCTTGGAGGCGAAGTTGATGCGGTCGATCAAGCTGCCGCTGTTAATCCACTCGCGGCCCATGTGCCAGCCTTCGACGGTGGGCGGGTTGAGCAAGTCCATGCCCATGTACTTCGGCTCCATGGCCACGAAGAACAGGCCGGGCTTGGGCTCGGTGTGGTCCTGGGCCATGCGCATGGTGCCGATGACCACGTCGGCCGGGCTCTTCACCTTGGCGTAGCGCACCGCTTCGTCCTTGAAGAAGTCGCTGGTGAACAGCACCCGCAACATTGCCTTGATCTCGTAGCCGGAGTCGAAGTAGGCCTGCTCCAGTTGCCGGATGGCGTCCATGTCCCGGGGTTCGGAAAGGCGCCAGGCCGGGACCGGCGGCTCGTCGGCGACGAAGAAGTCGTAGAGCTTGCGGGCGACGAACCGGGCGGCGGCGGGTTGCTTGCATATGATGTCAACGACGTCGTCGCCGTTCCAGTTGCCCGTTTCGCCCAGGAAGGTCTTTTCGCTGTAGTCGTGGTCGGCCGGGTCGAAGCGGAACTCGAAGGGGGTGCGGCCATAGGGGAAGACCGGGATCGTCGGGGCCAGGTTCCAGCCGGTGAAGGCGCGAGCGCAGGCCTTGACGTCATCCTCGGTGTAGTTGAACTCCTGGTCCATGCCGACGCCCAGGGAGAACAGCTCCAGCAGCTCGCGGCCATAGTTCTCGTTGACCGCCGTCTTGTGGCTCTCGATGTTGTCCAGGTAGTACAACATCGCCGGGTCGGTGGACAGCCACAGGAGCAATTCCTTGAAGTTGCCCATGCCTTTCTCGCGGAAGGTATCGTACTGCATGGAGGTGGTGCGGGCGTTGTCCACCTTGTTGTCGCCAGCACAGAGAATGGTGTGCCAGAAGAGGGCCATCTTCTCCTTGAGCTGGTGCTTGTTGTTGATCATCCGGTAGACGATCTCGGTCTGGCCCGTCTCGATAGCCGCCTTGTCGAAATACGACGGGTAGGCGCGATACATCAAGTCTTCATCAATACCGGGATCATCGGCGGGGTTGAGCAGTTCCTCTACGACGCTGTCGTAGCCCTGCCGCGCCCTGACCTCAATCTCGTCGCGGCTGGCGCCGAAGCCTGCCCGCCGCAGCAAGTGGGCCATCAAGGCGATTTCTTCTTGGGAAACTGCGTTCTGTGTCATCCATTCCTCCTTTTTCGGCTTTGTTCTTGTCTTGCCCTCTTGCGGTTATTTCAGTCCGTATCTTTTGGTGAGCATCCCTCCAGGCTGATTTGCCCGATAACTGAACAACGGGCAAGCGAAAGCACAAGGCCGCTTGCCCTTTACTCACTCATTCATTTAAGCCGCTGCATAGACCGTTGTCAATACTGATTCAAGCCTAATAATCAACGGCGGATAGCATTATGGAAGGCGATTATGTCGGCTTACGGATGGCTTCCGAGTATTAGCGCAACGGCTCGGCGGCTCGGCGGTCAGTCGTCGGCGGCCTGCGGCGGGTAGATGACCGTCGCGCCGGTATTCGGGTCGTGGCGGTGATTATACAGAGCATCCAGTATTCGTTGGTTCCCCTCGCGGATTTCCGCCACCAATTCCTGCCTGAGGCGGGCATTGTCCTCGCGGAGGCGGGCGTTTTCTTCGCGCATTTCCTCGCGGAGGCGGGCGTTTTCTTCGCGCATTTCCTCGCGGAGGCGGGCGTTGTCCTCGCGCATTTCCTCGCGGACACCCCTGATTTCCTCGCGGGTGCCCCTGATTTCCTCGCGCATTTCCTCACGGGCGCCCCTGATTTCCTCGCGCACTTCCGTCCTGAAAGCGTTGACTTCGCCCTTGACTTCCGCCCGCAGGGCTTGGTTTTCCGACTGGAAAAACCCCAGAAGGGTCCGGTTTTCCGACTTGATTACTCCCAGCAACCCAACAAACGCGCCCGCTACCACTCCAAAGAGGGTGACCCAGGCGGCAGCGAGCCCCACGATGGCTTCCGTACCCATACCCATTAAACTCGACTTCTATGATGAAATGCGCCGCCATTGCCGGCGCATGGCCTTCGCTTGACCGCCATTATACCACTGGCCGCATATCTCAATTGGCCTCGCCGTTAAATCTGCCGTAGCCGCGGGTCCAGCTTGTCGCGCAGCCAGTCGCCGAAAAGGTTTACGGACAGCACAGTCAGCGCCATGGCGATGCCGGGGAACAGGGCCGTCCACCAAGCCGTCGCCAGCAGGCCGCGGCCGTCGGCGATCATCAGGCCCCAAGCCGGCTGGGGCGGCGGCACGCCCACGCCCAGGAAGCTCAGGGAGCCTTCCAGCAGGATGACGTAGCCCACTTGCAGGGTGGAAATCACCAGCAGCGACGGCACGATGTTGGGCAGTATGTGCTTCACGCTGATCCGCAGCCCGGAACTGCCCGCCACCACCGCCCGGGCCACGAAGTCCTGCTGCTTCAGCGCCAGCGCCTCGCCCCGCACCTGCCGCGCGAACCGGGGCCACAGCAGCAGGCCGATGATGATGATAATGTTCTGCAACGAGGGCTGGGTGATGGCCGCCACCACCACCGCAATGAGGATGAGCGGCATGGACAGGACGATGTCAGTGAGCCGCATCAGGACGGCATCTGCCAGCCCGCCCCGGAACCCCGCGATGAGGCCGATGGTGGTGCCGATGCTGCCCGCCACCAGTATCGCAACCACGGATACTATCAGCGATGGGCGGGTGCCGTGAATCACGCGGCTCAGCACGTCGCGGCCTTGCAGGTCGGTGCCCAGGATGTACGTCCAGGTGCCGCCGGGTCGGAGGAACTCCAGCTCGACTCCCGGGACCAGTTCGCCGCCGCCGGCCACCCGCGCCTTGCCGTCTTCGATTTCCTGCTGGGCCTCGGTGAGGCTGATTTGGGTGATGAAGTCGAGGGCGCGCCCCTCCACCACCGTCCTGGTCTCCTCCACGCTCTGTCCCATCCAGACCGGGGGAGTCAGGCTGTCGCTCAGTTCGCCCCTGGTAGGTGAGTGAGGGGCGATGAAGTTGGCGAAGATGGCTGTCACCAGCAGCAAGACCAGGATGGCCGAAGGCAGCAACGGCAACTGGCGCAGCCCGCGATAGGTGAAGCCAATCCAGTCCCCCGGTGTACGCTGGGGCGGTTCGAGAACGACTACGGCCACGAGTCACTCCAAATCCAAGGCTATTCCCCCTCACCCTGGCCTTCTCCCCTCAAGGGAGAGGGAATTGGGGCGCTAGGTCAGGCGGATTCTGGGGTCAAGATACCCGTACAGGATGTCCACCAGCAGGTTGGCCAGGATGTAGATGGCGCTGAACACCACCACGCCGCCCTGTATCAGCGGGTAGTCGCGGGTGCGTACGCCGTCCAGTATCAGGCTGCCCAGGCCGGGCCAGGAGAACACCGTTTCGGTCACCACCGCCGCGCCCAGGAAGAGGGTGAACAGCACCACCGAGAAGGTGATGACCGGGATGAGGGAGTTCTTCAGCGCGTGCTTCCAGATGACCTTGGTCTCGCTCAGCCCCTTGATGCGGGCCAGCTTGATGTATTCGGCGTTCAGCACGTCCAGCATACTGGAGCGGGTGAGACGCATTATCGCCGCGGTGGTGAGGTATCCCATGGATACGGCTGGCAGGATGATGCTCTGGGGGCTTTCCTTGCCCCCCGGCGGCAGCACGCCCAGGACGACGGCGAAGACGAGGATGAGCAGCACCCCCAGCCAGAAGGAGGGCATGGACTGACCCAGCACGGCGAACAGCCGGGCTATGCCGTCCCACCGTGAACCTCGATGCACTGCCGCATAGATACCGATGGGCAGTCCGATGATGATGCTGATGGCCATGGCGGCGAAGCCCAGTTGCAGGGTGTTGGGCAGCCGCTGCCAGATTAGCTCCCGCACCGGCTGGCGGCTGGTCACCGATTCGCCCAGGTCGAATACGAACATATCCCGGACGTAGGTGCCCCACTGCACCGCCAGGGGCTTGTCCAAGCCCAGATCTTTGCGGATGGCCTCCATCTGCTCTTCGCTGGCGCTGATGTCGGCCAGGAGCTGCACCGGGTCGCCCGACAGCCGCGACAGCATGAACACAATGGTCATCACCACCAGCAGGCTGATGATGGCCTGAAGGAACCGTAGCGCGATGTAACGGGTCATGGCGCCGCCCTTCTTCCCTTCTACCTATGGGGTACAAATGGGGTGCAAATTGACGAGGGCGCAGGTTTCTTCCGCGCCCTCTGTCCTGCCAAGCCTACTCTGCCAGGGTCACCGGCTGTCCCGGCGGGGCCCAATTCAGGTTGACATAGGCGGTGTTGTGAATGAAGCCGTTGCCCGGGGCGGTGGCCCATGTCTTCACATTCTCGCCTATGCCGTACAGGCCGAACACCTCGGCGATTTCAATGCGCGGCAGTTGGGAATACATGTGCCGGCCCATCTCCTGTAACAGTACCACCCGTTCGTCGAAGTCCGCCGTGGCGCCCAACTGGTCCAGGTAATCGCTGAATGTCCGGTCCTCATAGGCAAGCATTGCCGTGCCGTCAATGTGGGAGTTGAGCCGCAGCAACTGCCAGGGTTCCCGCCCCACAAAGGGCATGGCATAGGGTACGGCCACGCCAGGATAGGTCCGCTCCCGGAAGTCGGTGGCGAACACCGCCCGGTCAAGAGGCCGGCGGGTAATCTTGCAGCCCAGGTTGGCTTCCCACTGCGTTGCCACAGCTTCGCCTACGGCTGGAAGGAAGGCGCGGCCAGGCCACGGCACCAGGTTGATGGTGAACTCCCAGCATCCATCGTGTCCAGCTTCAGCCAGCAACCGCTTTGCCTCTTCCGGATCGTATCCGATGGGCTCAAACTCCGGGAGAGTCCAGGGCTCGCCCTGGAAGTAGAAGGGCAGGGAAACATTTGCCCGGCCCAGGCCGCCCAACGCCACGTCAACCACGGTATCCTTGTCAATGGCGAGGGCCAAGGCCTTGCGCACCTTGTAGGCGCGCTCCTTGTCAGGCTGCGCCCACGGCACCGACGGATCGTAGGTTTCCTTGGTATCCCACTGGCCGCCCAGGGTGATTCCTACCGTGGCGAATCCCGGCACGGACTTGATCTCAACATTGGCAGCTTTCAATTCGTTGGCGAAGTCCACGCCAATGTCAATGATGTCCACAGTTCCTGCACGTAGCTGGGCCACACGGGTGGAATTCTCCACCGTCTTGAGGAAGCTCATGTTGGCGAAGGCCGGGGTCAGCTTCCAGTGCCCCTGCACCGCCTCGAAGTCCATCCGCACGCCGCGGTCATGGTTCACCAGCTTGTAGGGGCCGGAGGCGATGGGTTCCACGTCGGCAACTTCGTCTCCGACCCGCTCGTTGTAATCCTTGGGGTAGATGTACTGGGTTCCGGGGATGCCTGAATTCAGGTCGCCGCCGAAAAGAATTTCCGGTTCGTTGAAATTGACAATGATGGTCTGCGGGTCGGGCGTCTCATAGCCGCCAATTTTGCGGAACACGCCGGCCCGCGAGTTGGCGCTGTCCTCGGCAGCATACCGTTCGAAGGAGAACTGTACGTCTGAGGAGGTCACCGGGCCTTCTCCGTTATGCCACTGCGGGCCTTCGCGCAGCCGGAACTCCCAGACCAAACCGCCATCCCGTACCTCCCACGACTCCGCCAGTTCGCCGATATTGTCCCCGGTATTCGGATCGCGGGTAAGCAGGTTCTCAAGGATGGAGTGGAAGGCAGTGTCCTCCGCGCCAGCCGATGCGCCGACAAGCCACCGCTCGTTGCCGAAGGTAGCCATCGCCACCCGCAACTCGCCGGTGGGCGTGTGCGATGCGGCAGGCGCGGGTGCGGTGGTAGCCGCCGGTTGCGGCACAGCGGTGGCCGCGGGCGCTGCCGTCGCGGCGGGCGCTACGGTAGCCGCCGGAGCTGCCGTTGCCGCCGGAGCTGTGGTGGCCGCAGGGGCTGTAGTGGCCGCCGGAGCCGTCGTAGCCGACGGGGCCGCGGGCGCTGCAGTGGGTTCTGCTTCCTCTTCAGCCGCCCCGCCGCAGGAGACTATGGCAGCCAACGCCAGCGCCAGGATGAGCGGAATTATCGCCTTGACATACCCGAGTCTTCTGAACCCCACGGCTGAACCTCCCTGACTAATGAAAGATGCGGCCCGATTGAGGAGGGCTGAATCCCCTGCGCAATCAATTACTGATTTCGTAAAAATTCAGGGGCAAATCTGTATAACTACTTCCACAGGATTAGCATTTTTCGACTTGAAAACTTTATCCCTCGTAAGCTGGCGGGATATTAGCACCGGGTATAGAGGCTGTCAACGATTGACGACTGGAAAATCCGCTTGGCAGGCACGCAGGAATTCCTCCTCTTCCAGCTTGAAGAGAGGGGAAAAGCGGCAGGATTCTCAGATTCGACGGATGGGGAGGCCGACGGTCCTCATTCACCCGGCCGCACCGCCTGCGCGCCCAGCTGCGGCCACGCCGCCGGGGCGCCCGCCCGCTGGATGCGCTCCTCCAGCGGCAGCGACTCGTCCCAGTAGTAGCCGATGAAGCGCTGGCCGTTTACGCCGCCGGAGGCGTCGGAGGCCAGCCACACCACCGGGGCGCGCATCACGTCGGGCTGGATCATGCTCTCGCGGCGGTGCGCGGCATCGTCGGGAATCAGGTTGGTGTTGGACATCCCGCCCGGCACCAGCACGTTGACCGTGACGCCTGTGCCCTCCAGCTCCCGCGACGCCATGGCGATGAACGCTTCGTGGGCCGCTTTCGACGGGCCGTAGGGCGTGCCGCCGGGGTTGTACATCGTGTTCAGGCTGGTGGTGACGCCGATGATGCGCCCCCACCCCTGCGCCAGGAAGTGGGGAACAACGGCCCGCGTCATGTAGAACGGCCCGCCGGCGTTCACCGCCATCACCCGGTCCCACTCGGCGGCGGACACCTCCCAGAAGTTGTTGCGGGCGTCGCCGCCCAGCAACATATTGCGCGGCGCGATGCCAGCGTTGTTCACCAGGATGTGCAGTCCGCCCATCTCGGAGATAGTGCGGGTCACCGCTTCCTCCGCCTCTTGCACCGACGTCACGTCCACCACCTGCGTCATCACGCAGTCGTCCCCGCCGATTTCCCGCAGGTCGTTGGACGACCGCCCCAGCCACTCCGGGTTCACGTCCATCATGGACACCCGCGCCCCGGCGCGCACCAGGGCCTCGGTCATGTTCCTCCCCAGCCCCATGGGGCTGGCCGCGCCGGTAACTATCGCAATCTTGCCGTCAAGGGGCCGTTCCTGCATGACTCGCTCCTTCCGGGGAAATGCGCCGGGGCCGTTTGCCCGGCGTAGCAATGTTAAAATGAAACCATCGCGCCCAAGGAGGATGCCAGCGATGGCCGACAACTCCCCAATTGACTTCACCGACATCATCACCGTCGAACCCGGCAAGCGATACGGAAAGCATTGCATCCGCGATCTACCGGTGACCGTGGGGGATGTTCTCGCGTATCTCGCTGGCGGCATGTCCGAGGAAGAGGTCTTGAATCACTTCCCGGATTTGACCAGGGAAGACATCAAAGCCTGCCTGGCCTTCGCCGCTGCCCGGGAGCGCCGCGGCGTGACAGCGCCGCCGGATATGCCGGCGGTCAACGACTACTCCCACATCATCACCATCGAGCCGGGCAAGCGCAGCGGCCAGCCCTGCATCCGGGGTATCCGCATGACCGTCTACGACATCCTGGAGTACCTGGCCGGCGGCATGGCCTATGAAGAGATACTGGACGACTTCCCGTATCTCACCATTGAAGACATCCTTGCCAGCATTGCCTTCGTCGCCGACCGAAAGCGCCGCTTCGCGCTGGTGCCCCTTCACGGGGTTGAATGGACAAGAGAGGCGAGTGAAGTAGTTGACGAGCCCTGGAGCAGTGTCTCTGAATGAAATTTCTGGTCGACCAGAATCTGTCAGATAAGCTCAGCGTACGATTGCAGGATCAATTTCCAGGTTCGCTGCACATCAGTGAGGTGTTGCCGCGCCGAGACTAAGGATACAAATATCTGGTCTTATGCCAGAGAATACGGCTTCGTCATAGTCACCAAGGACTCTGATTATCGCCGCTTGAACAGGGAGAGAGGCCACCCCCCCAAAGTCATCTGGATTCGTACTGGCAATACTTCGAATACGGTGGTCCAAGCCCTGCTTCGGGACAACTACGACGAAATTATGGCCTTCGAGCAAGACCCCGCCCGTGGCATCATCGAGCTTGGCTGACGGGGTCTCCCACCGCCCTACTGCGCCGTCGCCCCGCCGTCAATCACCAGCTCCGCTCCGGTCACAAAGGACGATTCGTCCGACGCCAGGTACAGCACCCCGTAGGCCACCTCAATGGGGTGCGCCGTGCGGCCCAGCGGAGAACGCTCGTCGGCCTCCCGTTGCAACTCCGGGTTGTTCAGCCGCTCCCCGGCCATGGGCGTATCTATGGGGCCGGGATGCACCGAGTTCACCCGTATGTTCTCGCTGGCGTACTGGATGGCTGCCGACTTGGTGAAGATGCGCACCGCGCCCTTGGATGCGTTGTACACCGGCTGGATGTAGCTCTGGCCCACCATCCCCGACATCGAAGAGATGTTGATGATGGAGCCGCCTCCGGCCTTCCGCATTTCCGGTATCGCGGACTTGGTGCCGAGAAAGACGCCCTTGGCGTTCACGTCCATCACCCGGTCCCATTCCTCGACGCTGGTGTCCTCCAGCACGCCCCGGGCCACCACACCGGCGTTGTTCACCACGATGTCCAGCTTGCCGAAGCGCGACACCGCCGTAGCCACCGCGTCGGCCCATGAGTCCTCGCTGGTCACGTCCAGCCGCACGAAAACGCACTCCCCGCCGGCCTCGGTGACCTCCGCCTCCACCTGCCGCCCGTCGTCCTCCAGCACGTCGCCGATGACCACCTTTGCGCCCTCCCGGGCGAACAGGCGCGCTTCCTCGGCTCCCATGCCGCGAGCGCCGCCGCTGATGATGGCAACCTTTCCTTCCAGCCGCATTTCAATGCCTCCGGTTTCTTTCTGTCGCCCGCCATTATAGACGAAATCATGCGGCTGCACTGACACTTGCCCGTTGACTGCCAAACATAACGCCCGGTAAGGTTTGCGGCAAATCCATACCAAGGAGAACGGCCCTGGAAACCGCCATCAGCAACATATCCGGCTCTGTCCAGCCAGCCCTTCCACGACTGGTGCTTGAGGGTGATGACCTTCACCGCGCCCTTCTTCCCTTATCCGGCGAAAGGGCCTGCCAGTGCAAGCTCGGCCATCTCAATTGCCTGACCGCCAAAGATTGGATAAAGAGCCAGTTGGGAGTGTGGCGGTTCAACTATGAGCGCCGCGATGTGCGGGACAAGAAGACGCATCCGGCGACGTTTCCCATCTCTCTGGCCCGGCGGGTGATAGAACTGTTCACCCACGAGGGCGAACTGGCGCTGGACCCTTTCGTCGGCAGTGGCACTACCCTGGTGGCGGCGCAGGACGCCAACCGCAATGCCATCGGCTTCGACTTGCAGGAGAGCTACGTCCGGCTGGCCGCCGAAAGGCTGGGCGAGTCTGGGGATTCTGCGCGGGTGGCGGTGCAGGACGACGCCAGAGCTGTTCCTTATTACCTAGTCCCGGACTCTGTTGGGCTGATTCTAACCTCGCCCCCCTACGCCAACCTGCTGAACCGCCAGCGCAGGAACAAGTCCCGCCGTGAAAGGAAGAACGGACAGTTGGGCGAGGTCGAGCAGTATTCGCAGGACGCCCGCGATCTTGGCACGATGCCGCTAGAGGAATACTCCCATGCAATGGCAGATATCTACGCCGCGCTGCTGCCGCTGCTGCGTCCCGGTGGACACTGCGTCGTCAACGTCCCGGATATGTGGTGGGAAAACGAGCGGGTAACGATACACCTGTCGGTGATCGAGGCTCTGCGCAGTGTCGGCTACGAGTTCCGTAACACCATAATCTGGGATCGCACCAACATAGTGAACAAGATAGGCATATTCGGCTGGCCCAGCAACTACATCACGATGGGAACCACCTTCGAGTACATCCTCGACTTCCGGCGCAGACCCGGCCAATAGTGAAGTAGTTGACTGAGAAGCAAGGAATGGTCGGGGCGGGCAGATTTGAACTGCCGACCTCCTGGTCCCAAACCAGGCGCCCTGCCGCTGGGCCACGCCCCGGATAAAACGCGAGGGGAAAGTTTGGAGAGGAAAGGGTTGCGGTGGTACCCCCGGAGAGGATCGAACTCTCGTCTCCGGCTCCGGAGGCCGGCACTCTATCCGCTGAGCTACAGGGGCACTCTGTAATAAATGATAGCACGCGCCCCCGCCCCCAACAACAGCCCAGCGCCAGGGCAATGGCGGTTTACGATTTTGAGGCTGACAAACCCGTCATTCCGGCGAAGGCAGGAATCCAGTGGACTTTGTTCCCCCCAGGACAACATTGGCAAAGAAGCTCTGGATTCCTGCCTTCGCAGGAATGACGGTTGTGCCGAACTGAAACTGACGCCCATTCTGGACAATAGCCGGGGGCAAGGCTAGACTTAGGGCGATTTCCCCTGACCGACACAACCGCACCGCCAGAGGTCCTGCCATGCCCGTCTTTTCCGCTGAGTATTTGGAGAAAGTGGCCTATCACGTATATCGCGCCAAGGGCACGCCCGACGCCGAGGCCGAAACGGTGGCCAAGCACCTGGTCAAGGCCAACCTTTGCGGCCACGACTCCCACGGCGTCATCCAGATTCCCACCTATGCCGAGCGCATAGATGTCGGCCACATCGTCCCCGGCGCGCCCTTCACGGTGGAGCGCGAGGCCCCCTGCACCGCCGTCATCAACGGCAACTGGGGCTTCGGATTCGTGGTCACCGAGCGGGCTATGCGCATGGCCATAGACAAGGCCCGCACCCACGGCGTCGCCGCCATCACCGTCCACAGCCAGAGCCACATCGGGCGGCTGGGCGACTACCCGACGATGGCCGCCGCCGAGGGCATGATCGGCCTGATTACCGCCGACTCCGGCGCGGCCCCCAAGCACGTCGCCCCCTTCGGCGGACGGGCCCGCAAGCTGGGCACCAACCCCATCTGCATCGGTATGCCCAGCGACCTCGAAGGCCCGGTGCTGATGGACATGGCCTCCAGCACAGTAGCCCTCGGCAAGATTGCCCTGTCCCGCAACCGCCGCGAGTCCATCCCTCTCGGCTGGATTGTAGACCGCGACGGCAATCCCACCACCGACCCCAACGACTACTTCTCCGGCGGCGCAATCCTGCCCGTCGGCGTTGACCAGGGCCACAAAGGCTACGCCCTTTCCTTTATGGTGGAGGTCTTCTCCGGCCTGCTCACCGGCCTCGGCTTCGGCATAGACCCGGAGGGACGCCACAACGACGGCTGCTTCATCGCCGCCTTCAACCTGGAGCACTTCCGCCCGCTGGACGAGTTCAAGAAGGACATGGGCGAGTTCGTCGAGTTCATCAAGGACTCCCCGCCCGCCGCCGGCTTCACCGAGGTGCTCTACCCCGGCGAAATCGAGCACCGCACCGAACAGCGCCGCCGGAAGGAAGGTATCTTCGTCGAGGACGACACCTGGGAACAGATTAGCGGGCTGATGAAGTCCCTGGAAGTCGAAAACCTGGTGGGCGAACCTTAATCGCCATCAGCATGGAGGAAGAAGTGAGCACCAGAACTCCCTTCGGCGACAAGATAAGAGAAGCCTACTTGGAATCCGCCGAGTTCTTCGCCAAGCTGGTGGATGGCGTTGACATTGACGCCTGGGAGGACCATGCCCTCGGCCAGTGGACGCTGCGCGACCTGGCGGGCCACACCTACCGCTCCATCAACACCGTCGTCGGCTACTCAGAAAAGCCCGCGCCCCAGGTGGACGTCGAGTCCACGACTCAATGGATTGTCAACGTCCGTCAGAACATGGACCCCGACCGGGTGGCCGAGATGGGCCGCTCCGCCGGACTGGAAATCATGGACAACCCGCAGATGATGGTGCGCGGCTTCCTGAACATGGCCCGCGAGCGGGTCAACGAGCTGGATGACGACTTCATTCTCGCCACCCCCCAGGGCGGTATGCGCCTGGTGGACTACCTCCAGCTACGCACCATGGAGCTGGTCATCCACGGCGGCGACTTCGCCCGCGCTTTGGGCGTGGAGGCGACGCCCCCCGCCAGCGGAACGCAGGTCGCCCTCCAGGTGCTGACCGGCGTAGCTGTCGCCGAGGGCCGCGGCCCCGACCTCGCCAACACCCTCACCGGCAGAACCGCCCTGCCCATCGGCTACAACCTGCTCATCTGATAACTGGAGCATCCTATCAAATCCCCTCCCCCAGCGGGGGAGGGTCAGGGTGTGGGAGATTCCCAACCCCGCGTTGAAACTCGCTACAGTATGTCAACATCCGCTTACCGCACCGCCGGAATCTTCCTCCTCCTGACTGCCTTGGCCACCGCTATCTCGGTGCCTATGCGCCTGATGGCCGGCGCCGATGATACGCCGTTCACGGACTCCGTGGCCCAGCGGCTGAACCTGGACGCAGTGGAGATTGCCCGGCTGGAAGCATCTGAAAAGCTGCGCGCCATCGGCTCTGCCAGCCTCGCCTACGGAACCGGCGGAGCCGCCAGGCTTGTGGGTGGGCTGACGTTGCTGGCCGCGGGGTTCTTCATGTGGCGAACATTGCGTTCGGTACATCCCGTCGCGATGACTGTCGTCTCTGTACTGCTGGTGGCTTCAGGAATTGCTTCCGCGGTATCCGGCGCTGCCGCCATCACCCTCGCGGCGGTGGCCCCGGAACCGCAGACGGTGACCGTGCTGACATCCGGCGAGTCGGGCTGGGCGAGACTGGCGCAACCCGGGGACCCGGAAGCGCAGACCCTCCCGATGTTGCCGGACGTGGGCTTTGTCGAGGAAGGGCTGTTTGGAGTCCGGTGGATCACAGGGTCGCTGGGCTTCACCCTCGCCGGTCTCGCGCTCGTGGCGCTGGCCCCGGCGCAGTGGCGGATGGGTGGCATCCTGCGCGTCACCGCCGTCGTGGACGTGGTGCTGGGAGTGGCGATGCTTTTCATCTGGCTGGACGCCGCTACCATCGTTCACCGCATAACCGGCATCGCCTTCCTCATCTGGCTGATAGTGGTGGGGCTGTGGCTGGTAGTTCCACGGCTCAGGGCCATTGGCTCTGCTGCGTCGTCCGGCTGAAGACCGTCCGGCGGGGGGACGCCCTCTCCCAGAGGGATAGGGAACTGGCGTCACTCTTCTTCTGTTTCCTCTGATACGGTCCCCTCTTCTTCCGTATCTGCTGTATCTGCATCGTCCCATTTTGTTGTCCACATGAGCGCCAATCCCGTAATCGTCATCAGTGATCCCCCGCCCAATACAATGCCCGCCATGTAAATCCCTACGGTCCAGGTTATTCGGAGCGCGGTGGAGTCGCCGACGTTATCCATGGTAATCACATAACCTACAAGCGCTGCGATGCCAACCCCCAGCGCAAGGGAGGCTATCCCGCTCACCAGGAGCGTATTGGCTGCTATCCACATCTCAAATACCCTCCCCCAATTCCCTCGTCAGCCCTCCTGCTCTTGCAGTTTCTTCAGCAACGGAATCTGCCGTATCTTCTGTGGCGTGAGGTCGTCCCAGTAGATGCCCGACGGTCGCGGCATATCGCCGTCGCACTCGACGATTTCGTCGGCGGTCACCACGTAGTCCAGGAACACGTCGTGGCGGGTGTAGGGCAGTTCCTCGTCCAGCACCTGCATCGGATGCACCGTGCTCACCACCGGCGTCTCTGGCGACACCACCCCGGCGGCGATGGCGAGGCCGTACTCCAGGTCGGCGAACCCGCCGCCCTTGCCCACGCGCGTTCCCATCCGGTTCACCGCCACCGAGCCTGAGATGACCAAATCGACGGGACGCATCTCCTCCACGTACACCGGCCGCCCCCACCGGAAGGCCCCCGAGATGGTCGAAGCCTCGGCTGGTGATGCGCCCATGTCGGACGGATCCAGCTCCACGAAGCATTGCTCCTGTCGCAGGCGCGGCACCGCCATATACAGCGTCTTGCCCTCTTCCAGTGCCTTCTGCCGCAACGGCCGCTGGGCTTTGTCGGGGTTGCCCTTGATTACGCGGGCCTTCTGCCACGCCTCCAGTTCGCCCACCCGCTCGGCGGCGGCCTCGCAGCCTCGGAAATGGGGAATCTTGTCGTGCAGCTTGCGGGTATGGGCGGCGCGGGCTCCTTCCATAGCCGACCACACTGCCTCGCGCACTTCGTCCTTGCTACGCATGATGTTTCGTCGCTCCGGTATCCGGTCGAATCGGCTTCCTATTATCCGCTTCCACAGCCCGAAACGGAATATCGCTACGCCCTGTTGGCAGGGACTTTCGATTCCCGGCGTAATTGTCTGAACTGTGATTCGCCTGATTCATTTGATTGCCGTGATTCTCGGATCAAAAATCATGCCAATCATCAAATCAAATAAATCAGAGTTCAGACAATTACCCTTTGAACCGGACGGGCTTGCTATCCACCACAGCGCCCTATACAATCATTTCATCGTGGTGAGGCGTCGAACCTGCCGTTTGACGATAGCCGCGACAATGGTGTTTTACTTTGTTTCCGGTCGCCGCTGCCTTTATCTTTATCCCGACGGACTCGCCGCTATCGCTATTATGAACAGCTATCACATCTGGACTATCGGCTGTCAAATGAACACCGCCGACTCGGAGCGCCTCGCCTCCGCGCTGGAGCAATTGGGCCTGGAGTCGGCCGGGAACGCCAAAGATGCCGACGTAGTGGTCCTGAACTCCTGCGTGGTGCGGCAGTCGGCGGAAGACAAGGTGGTCGGCAACCTCGGCGCGGTGTCGAGGCTGAAGAAGCAGGATCCGGACCGGGTTATCGCCCTGATGGGCTGCATGGTGGGGCCGAAGTCGGACCAACTGGCCCGCCGCTTCCCCTACGTTGACGTGTTCATGCGCCCGCAGCAGTTCGAGCCGCTGCTGGACCTGGTGGGCGAACGGCTGAGCCTGGACTGGGAGGGCTGCGTCGGCGCGCTGGCCCCCACCCGTCCCGACGTCGCCTGCCACGTCCCCATCATCCACGGCTGCGACCTGATGTGCACCTTCTGCATCATCCCCTACCGCCGAGGCCGGCAGGTAAGCCGTCCGGTGGACGAGGTGGCGCGAGAGGTGGAGTTGCTGGTGTCGCGGGGCGTGCGGGAAGTCACGGTGCTGGGGCAGACGGTGGACGCCTACGGCCACGATTTGCCCGCGCCCCCATCCCAACCTTCCCCCGGGGGGAGAAGGGGTGAAAGGCCCGACCTGGCAACGCTGCTGACGCGGCTGAACGATGTTGACGGCCTTGAGCGCATACGCTTCCTGACCTCGCACCCCAACTATATGAGCCGCAACATCATCGAAGCCGTGGCCGAATTGCCCAAGGTGTGCGAGCACATCAACCTGCCGGTGCAGGCCGGAGACGACGAAGTGCTGGCCCGGATGCGCCGCAACTATACCCGCGCCGACTACATCGCGCTGGTGGAGGAAATCCGCGACACCGTGCCGGGCGCGTCGCTCAGCACCGACATCATCGTGGGATTCCCCGGCGAGACAGAAACTCAGTTCCAGCGCACCCTGGAGCTGGTGGAGCAACTGCGGATGGACAAGGTGCATTGCGCCGCCTACTCCACCCGCCCCGGCACCATCGCAGACCGCACTATGCAAGACGACATACCCCAGGCGGAGAAGACCAGCCGCCGCGAGCGGGTGGACGCCCTGCAACAAAGCATCCTCACCGAGATCAACGCCGAACTGGTGGGCAGCGAGTTCGAGGTACTGGTCGAGGCCAGGAACAAGGGCAAGTGGCAGGGCCGCACCCGCTCCAACAAGCTGGTGTTCTTCCCTATATCAGAGGACGACGGGAACCGGCTGGGAGAGATGGTCAACGTGACGATTGACCGGGCCGGGCCGTGGTCGCTGCAAGGCCAACCGAATTAGAATGAGGATTACGGAGCGCTGTCATTCTGAGCGAAGCGAAGAATCCGGACCGCGGAAGAGATCCCCTTCGATTCGCTCAGGGTGGCAATCAATTTCATAGCTCCGCATTCCCATCGAGAGGGAATCGAAGATGACAACCCGTCGCCGTCCCATCGTACCCATCACCGAGTTGGAACACTCAGCCTTCTGCAAGACTGAAGACGAACTGCCCGCCAAGCCCCTGGCCGAAGAGTTGGCCGTAAACGTCCGCTGGCAACAGATTCCCACCGAGTATCTGCACTACACCGCCGACGAGCTGGACGCCCGCATCCACGCCGCCCGGCAGAAGCTGGGCAGCTCGGTGACGGTGCTGGGCCACCACTACCAGCGCGAAGAGGTCATCAAGTACGCCGACTTCCAGGGCGACTCCTTCCTGCTGTCGCAGCAGGCGGCCAGCAAGCCCGACGCCGACTACATCATCTTCTGCGGCGTCCACTTCATGGCTGAGACCGCCTGCGTACTGTCGGCGGAGCACCAGCGCGTAATTCTGCCCAACATCACCGCCGGCTGCTCCATGGCCGACATGGCGCCCATGGACGACGTGGAGGACGCCTGGGACGATCTGATGGAAGTCCTGGGCCCGGGCGAAATCGTGCCGGTCACCTACATGAACTCCATCGCCGGCATCAAGGCCCTGTGCGGGCGTAACGACGGGGCCGTCTGCACCTCGTCCAACGCCGACGCCGTGCTGAAGTGGGCCTTCGAGCAGGGCAAGCGGGTGCTGTTCCTGCCTGACCAGCACCTGGGCCGCAACACCGCCCTGAAGATGGGCGTGCCGCTGGACGAGATGGTGGTCTGGAACCCCTTCCGCAACATGGGCGGCAACACGCCGGAGCAACTGCGCCGCGCCAAGATGGTGCTGTGGCAGGGACACTGCTCGGTGCATACCCGCTTCACCGTCAAGCAGATCGAGCTGGCCCGCCAGCGCTTCCCGGACGTGAACGTGCTGGTGCATCCCGAGTGCGTGATGGAAACGGTGCAGGCCGCCGACCTAGTGGGTTCCACCGAATTCATACGCAACCAGATAAACAACGCCCCAGCGGGCAGCGTGTGGGCCGTGGGCACCGAAATCAGCCTGGTCAACCGCCTGGCCTTGAACAACCCCGACAAGACCGTCTTCTGCCTAGACCCGGTGACCTGCCCCTGCTCCACCATGTACCGCATCCACCCGGCCTACGTGCTGTGGGTGATGGAAGAGCTGCTGGAGGGCCGGGTGAGGAACGAAATCACGGTGCCGGAGAACATCCAGCGCGAGGCGCTGGTGGCGCTGGACCGGATGCTGGCGCTGCGTTAATCCTTACCCACTCTCCTCCAAGCTCGCGCACCGCGCAGGGTTTTCGCCTTGTCATCGCCGGACGATCTGAGATTCGCCAACTACTACCACTCTGACAGTAGAGACCATCCCGAAGTCGAAGAGGAATGGGTAGCATACGTACTAGCTAAGCCAACCCATAGCAGTCTTGATCGAGGCCGCATGGTGTATTGGAGGTACATCAGAGAAAGGGGGCACTGGCTCAAAGTCGTTGTTGACAGGGATGAAGTTCTCAACGCCTATATCGACAGCAGAAACTACACCCGGCAGTGGGAGATTCCCGATGAAGACAAATGACCCTATGCATTACGCTCGAATACCATTGAGAATTGCCTACTGCCGTGAAACCGATACGCTGGAAATCCACAACGGCGAAGAGGTTATTTCCAGTTACGGCGTCGCCAAAGGACTAACTGCGCATCTTGACGCCGATGGTGAAACGGCGGGTTTCACCTTGGAACAGGCGCGGGCATTGCTTCTGCCTCACTTGAGCGAATATGATGCTGCATCTATTAGACTCCGATTGCGGCAGCAGCCTCGTATGGTTTCACTAGAGGGCTTCTCTGAAATCAAGCGCGAATCGCCGGGCCTGAACCCTCAAAGTATCCTCAATATCGGGTATTTCCAAGAAAACGATATATTGGATCTATGGAATGAGAACGGCGCCAGTTTCGGATGGGATGTGGGCGCCCATCTTACGGCATTTTCCAGAGATGCGGACGGGCAGGAATTAAACGGCTTTACTCTTGAATGCGCTGCCCAAATGCTTCTGCCTTGCTTTCAGGAGTAACTCTATATCGGCCTGCACGGAGGTCAACCCTTGCCCCAATTCCCGCCTGAAGTCTACGCCCTGATTGACGCGGCCATCGCAGAAGACCAGACCTTCAACGACCCCACCACCGCGGCGGTGGTGCCGCCGGAGATTCGCGGCGTCGGGATACTGCGGGCCAAGGCCCACGGCGTGCTGGCCGGGGTTGAGGTGGGACTGGCCGTGTTCCGGCGGGTGGAGCCGGAGCTGGAGCTGGAGGCACTGCTGGCCGACGGGGCGACGCTGTCCCCCGGCGACGGCATCGCCCGCGTGGCCGGCCCGGCGGCGGGCATCCTGCGAGCCGAGCGCATCGCCCTCAACTTCATGCAGCGGATGAGCGGCATCGCCAGCCTGACCAACCGCTACGTCCTCGCCGTGGAAGGCACCCGCTCGCGCATCGTGGACACCCGCAAGACCGCGCCCGGACACCGCTACTTGGACAAGTACGCCGTGCGGGCCGGAGGCGGCTACAACCATCGCTACAACCTGGCCGACGGCATACTTATCAAGGACAACCACATAGAGGCCAACCGCTTCCGGGAGATGGGGCTGCGGCAGGTTATCGAACTGGCGTTGCAGCGCGCCTCCCACACTATCCGCGTAGAGGTTGAGGTGGAGTCACTGGAAGCCGCCCGCGAGGCGCTGGACGCCGGCGCCCACATCATCATGCTGGACAATATGCCGGTGGACATGATGCGCGAAGCCATGGGTTTCATCGGCGACAAGGCCGTGGTCGAGGCGTCCGGCGGCATCAACTTCGACACCGTTCGCGCCGTGGCCGAAACCGGCGTCCACCTAATATCCATCGGCGAACTGACTCACTCGATGTCCGCTCTGGACATCAGCCTAGACCTGGAATTTGAGTAACTTTTCCCTCCCCCTTGAGGGGGAGGGTCAGGGTGGGGGTGAATTCCTCACTACCAGACTATCAGGGGGAACCATGGCCAACACCACCGACCCCATCAGCCACTGCCTGCAACGCAATTGGGACATGATAGAGTCCGCCCTCGCGGGCATGGACGACGAGATGCTGACCCGCGCGCCCGCCGCCGAGTGCAACTCCGCCGCGTGGATTCTATGGCACCTCTCGCGGGTAATGGATATGTTCATCCACTTGCGTCTACAGGACGCGCCACAGCTCTGGGAGACGGAAGGCTGGGCCGAGAAGTTCAACATCAACCCGGACATCGAGGACCGGGGCGTAGGCTGGACCGCCGAGCAGGTAGCGGCCTGGAATCCTCCGTCCCGCGAGATGCTGGAAGGATACTACCATGCCGTCAACACCGCCATCCGCGCCTATCTGTCGCAGGTGAGCGAGGAGGAACTGGCCCGTGAAATCGTCCTGCCGCCGCTGCCGGAGCCGCGCACTATCGCCGCCTGTTTCGGACAGGTCATGTGGGACAACCTGGCCCACGGCGGCCAAATAGCCTACCTGCGAGGACTGTTCCTCGGCATGGGCTGGCACCGCTAAAGGGCCTGTCGTTCATCCTTCGACAAGCTCAGGATGAACGGGAACGCTGGCGGTCCGCGCTGTCCAGCAGGATGGTGACCGGGCCGTCATTTTGCGACTTTACCTGCATATAGGCTTGGAACTGACCTGTGGCCACGGTCAGTCCGGTGTCGCGGAGGAGGGCCACGGTATGCTCGTAGAGCCGCTCGGCCAGTTCGGGGGGCGCGGCGCGGGTGAAGTCGGGGCGGCGTCCCCGGCGAGTGTCGGCGTAGAGGGTAAACTGGCTCACCACCAGCGCCTCGGCCCCTACATCCAGGGCCGACAGGTTGAAGCGGTTGGTGTCGTCGGCAAAGATGCGCAGGTTGGCTATCTTGGGCACCAGGTATTCGGCGTCGGCTTCCTCATCGTCGGCAGCTACTCCCAGCAGTATCAGCAGGCCGCGCCCGATGCGGGCGACCTCCGTTTCGTCGATTTCCACCGAGGCTTGGGCAACCCGCTGAACCAAGGCTCGCATAAGCAGAAACGCTCTTTCGGAAAGTTGGAGATTAAGCAAACCAGCCGACCCGCCCAATGGCGCGACCGGCTGGTTTGGCAACTACAGAGTTGAATCCTCCGGGTAGCCCGGAGACGTAAGGACTAGCTGGAGGAGGTAGCCCCGGCGGTGGCGGATGCGGACTCGCTGCTGGAACCTCCCGAGCTGTCGGAAGAGGAGGACGACTCGGCGGGCTTGCTTTCGCTGCTGCTCTTGGAAGAGTCGCTGCCGTTCTTGCTGGCCCCGTTTTCTACGGGGGGCTTGGGGCGCCCGTAGTCGGTGGTGTAGAAGCCGCTGCCCTTGTATATCACTGGCACGGCGTGGTAGACGCGGCGACCCTCGCCGGAACATTGGGGGCAGGTTCCCTTACCTGCCTCACTGAAGCTCTGCCTCAGCTCGAAGTAGTTATCACACTCAACGCAACGGTAGTCGTATCGAGGCACTGATCATCTCCTGGCGTTTAGCGCCCGGCGCGTCCGGTTGGGGCTGCGCGCTTGGCGGGGGTGGGTGGAGGTTGGCCCTCGGACATAGTGACTGTCAACTAACAACTAGGTAATTTATCAGCCGCGGCCCTTGCTGTCAAACTTGTCGCAGGCATCATTGCGGAATGTTTTGTAAATGTTTATCAAGAGAAAACAGGGCCTACTTTGCCAAATCAGACGCCAAAGTTGCCTGTATCAAGCGAAAATGCGCTAATATTGGCATTTAAAAGCTGAAATTCGCTATTGACACTCCAAGGGGCGGGAAATATGATGTTCCGTCGTAACGGACAGCCCCATAGTCGGCCCCGGCCAACGGTCGCGAGAGGGACAGGATAACACGGCATCTCGCCCGCGGCCGCCGCCGGAGCATAAAGGGAGCGTAGCGCGATGGATGAACTGGACCGCAAGATTATAGCCCTGTTGCAACTGGATGGAAGAGCCTCCAACGCCAAGATTGCCCGTGAAGTAGGAGTAAGCGAAGGCACCGTGCGCCGGCGACTGCGGAGGCTGGTCAAAGAGGACGTGGTGAAGGTGATCGCGGTGCCCAATTTGGAGAAGCTGGGTTACGCCACCACCGCCCTCATCGGAATTTCCACCGGTCCCGGCAAGTCCGATGCGGTAGCCGACGCCATCTCCGCCATGGAAGAGGCCCACTATGTCGCCATCACCACCGGGTTCCTTCGACGTCTTCGTCTGGGCCGGACTGGAGTCGGCAGAAAAGCCTGGGCACCTTCCTTCGCACCAAGGTCGGTGTCGTGGACGGCGTGCAGGGTACGCAGACTTTCGTAAACCTCTCTATCAAGAAGCGGGCCTATGGCCTGGTGCTGTAAGGCTTCAATTATTCCCTCCCCCAGCGGGGGGGTTAGGGCGGGAGAGAACCGAAAGTCCCTGTGGGCGACGCTTGGCTTATTGCAAACGCCTTGCGCTGTGCTATAATCTGCGGAGTGCCTACCCTTTGCCGCCCCGCCAGCGGCGAAGCGAGTCCCGGCGCTAAATCTTGACAGAGAGCCGACCGCAATGACCTACATCATCGCCGAGCCCTGCGTTGGCCTGAAAGACTCCGCTTGTGTCGATGTCTGTCCGGTGGACTGCATCTACACCCGCGACGAAGACGACCAGTACTACATCAGCCCCGACGAGTGCATCGACTGCGCCGCCTGCGAGCCGGTCTGTCCCGTCACTGCCATCTTCGCCGAGGATTCGGTCCCGGCAGAGTGGCAGGACTACATCGCCAAGAACTACGACTACTTCAAGAACACCGACCCCGCCGAGATGAAGCGCAAGTAGTTTTCAGCCCAACCAAGTATCCCCCGGCGACAATATAGGGGCGGGTATGTATGCCCGCCCCTAAAACTGTTGCCCCGGCGAATCGCCCCAATACCGCCATTCCCACGCATAACCCCTTCCCCCTCAAGGGGGAAGGTTGAGACGGGGGTGAAAAGGTCCGGTATTCAGGCTGTTGTCTCTGCCGCCAGCCTAAACCAGGTCGTCCAGGCAGGCCTCGATGGGCTTGCTGATGCAGGAGAATATCGGCGTGTCCAGCAGGGTGTAGGGGCGGGCCTTGGACTCCCGCAGCTCCATCACCAGGTCCAGGAAGTTGGACGGGTCGTCGGTCTCGAAGCCCAGCACGAACTCCTGGTCGTCCAGGCCGAAGGAGTAGGCCGTGCTGATTTTCACGTCGGGATACTTGTGGCCGATGACGAAATGCTCGTTCATCAGCTCCTGCCGCTCTTCCTTGGGAAGCTGATACCAGTCGTGGGTCTTGACGAAGGGATAGACGAACAGGTACTTGCGGCCCACCATGCGCATGGTGGACGACGTTCCTTCCTGTCCTTCGTGCCGGTGGTTGACCACGTAGGGAGAGCGGCGGGTCATCGCCAGGTAGGAATAGGGCGTCGAAAGGAAGGGCGCCAGCGCCGTCCGGTTGAGCTGTGCCGAAAGCTCATTGATGGCCTCCAACGTGGGGCTGACCATCCACAGCATCATATCTGCGTCGCCCCGCGTCCCTACCAGGCTGTAGCTGGAAACGTCCACCCGGCCGGAGAACTCGTCCAGCACCGAGGCGAACTCCGCCTTCATTTTCTCCCGCTGGTTCTCTTGATATTCGATACCAACTCCGTATTCCACGCCATATTCAGGAGACCACCGCCACTTCGGATCAACCTTGAAGAAAGTGTACTTTACGAAATCGCGTCGTGTCTGCTGTTCTTCATGATGCGGCATATTAGGAAACGCCCTCACCCTGACCCTCTCCCTCAGGGAGAGGGGATTTGTCATAGCCGTGATTTGTCGCCATCTTAGCAACCGGGCTGCTGGGCTGGCAAATTGCGTGGCAGCCAGTGGCAGCCGTGCTAAAATTCAACGCAGTCTGTTTTTGATACTTGCCTGGCAGCGAGGATAGTGGGCCGTTGCAGGCAGAAATAAGGACGAAGAGTTGCAAATCAGCGAGCGAACACGAATCAAGAATCACCCGGAACGCGCTGTTCCAGAAGAAGCCGCGGAAATCCTGAGCGCCGGGCTGGTGGCCCACGTGGGATTTATCGAGGACGGCTTGCCCTACGTGATACCGCTTTCGTACCACTACGACAGCGAGCGGTCCGACCGGCTGTATCTGCATGGCTCGATTCGCAGCCGCGCCCTGGAACTGTTGGCCAGCGGCGCGCCGGTCTGCGTCACAGTGACATTGACGGACGGGCTGGTGTATTCGCGGAAGGCGATGAACCACTCGATGAACTACCGCAGCGTGGTGCTGTTCGGCACGGCCCGAGAGGTGACCGGCCACGACGAGAAGTTTGCGCTGTTCGACCAAATGGTGCAACGCTACTTCCCCGACCGGCTGCTGGAACGCGACTACAACCCGCCGCCGATATCCGATCTGGGCGTGACCGCGCTGGTAGAGGTGCGGGTCGAGGAGTGGAACGCCAAAGCCCGCCGCGGCGGGCCCACCGGGCCGGACGATGACAAGCCCGACGCTCCAGGCTCGGCGGGCTACACTACCTTCCGGGAGCTTTAGCAAACGGCGAGTCCAGTCAAGACGGTAGTAATAACAGCCAAAGTCCGAAAATTCGGGAGGCGTTGAAATGGTGGTATTGGGCGAAGGCCAGTACAAGTACGAAGTCGCCGAGGGCTGGGGCAAGTTGCCCGACGGTTGGAGGTTCAAGGAGTGCGCCGCCGTCGGTTGCGACGCCAACGACAACGTGTACGTGTTCAACCGCGGCGAGCATCCGGTCATCGTGTTCGACGCCGAAGGTAACTTCCTGCGCTCCTGGGGCGAGGGGCTGTATCCCCGGGCCCACGGCATCACCATGAGTCCCGACGATACCATCTTCCTGACCGACGACGGCGACCATACCGTCCGCAAGTGCAACCTGGACGGCACGGTGCTGTTCACGCTGGGAATCCCCGGCACGCCTGCGCCCTTCATGAGCGGCGACCCTTTCAACCGCTGCACCCACGTTGCCATAGACCCGCAGACCGCCGACTTCTACGTGTCCGACGGCTACGGCAACGCCCGCGTCCACAAGTATTCGCCAGACGGCAAGCTGCTGTTCTCGTGGGGCGAGTCCGGCACCGGCGAGGGGCAGTTCAACATCGCCCACAACGTCTGCACCGACAAGGAGGGCTGGGTCTATGTTGCCGACCGCGAGAACCAGCGCATCCAGGTGTTCGACAAGAACGGCAAGTTCGAGACGCAGTGGAAGAACATGGCCCGTCCCTGCGGCCTGTACATAGACCAGAGCGGCGACCAGAAGGTGTACGTCGGTGAGTTGGGCGTCGCCATCGGCCCCAACTCCCAGGCCTACGGCCTCGGCCCCCGCGTCGCCATCCATGACGTTACCGGCAACGTGCTGGCCCGACTGGGCGACGCTCCGGAGAGCGAGGAACCAGGGCATTTCATCGCCCCCCACGGCGTCTGCATCAACTCTCGGGGCGACATCTTCGTCGGCGAAGTATCCTGGACGCACACCGGCAGCCACCTCAACCCGCCGCGGGAGATACGCTCGTTGCAGAAGCTGACCAAGGTGAGGTGAGATTTATGACTCAACATCCCAGGAACGGGTCTCCCGACCCTGATGACTTTTTTGACCCAGCGGCGATTGAGGATTACCGGCGCAAGTCCCGGGAATTTCTAGTCAGGAGCAGGGCCTTTCTAGCCGAGGGAGACCTGCACCAAGCTTCGGAGAAGGGGTGGGGCGCGGCTGCGTGGATGGCAAAGGCCGTAGCCACGGCGCAAGGGTGGGAATACCACAAGCATGGTCAATTCAGTGTGGTCTTGGACAATGCTCGACGCTTGACCGGAAATGCCCGCCTGCCGGGGTTGAGAAGTATAGCCAACGAGTTGCACGGCAACTATTACGTCCGCGATTTTCTGTTGAGTTCCGACTCTATTGAATTGGACCTGAATTCCATTTCCGAGCTTCTCGACATACTTGAGCCGCTTACCGAGTCGGCCAGCTAGACACTGAAAAGGCAAATCTACTTCGAGGCTTTACATGGAAATACGCATGGGCAGCCTAGTGCGCGACGCCCAGGAAGCCACCGGCACAGCCATCATCATAGACGTGTTCCGGGCCTTCACCACCGCCGCCATCGCCTTCGACCGGGGCGCGACGCAGATAACGCTGGTGGCCGAGGCGGAGGACGCGCTGGAACTGTACCGCAGCGGCGTCGGCGACCTGCTGATGGGCGAAGTGGACGGGAAGCGGCCCGAGGGGTTCGACTTCGGCAACTCGCCCTATGAAATATCGCAGGCTGATGTGGCAGGCAAGAGCCTGGTGCAGTCCACCCGCGCCGGAACCGTGGGCGTGGCCGCCGCCGCCAACGCCGACGTCATCTATCTCGGCTCCTTCGTGGTGGCCCAGGCCACCGCCGACGCTGTCCGCCGCCAGCGGCCCGACGTGCTGTCCATCATCGCCATGGGTGACCAGGGCCGGGTGCGCTCCGACGAGGACGAGCAGTGCGGCATCTACCTGCGCAACATCGTCGAGGGTCGCAAGCCCGACTTCGACGCCGTGAAGTCGCTGATAATGACCGGCGGGGCGACGCAGAAGTTCTTTGACGACAACCAGCCGCAGTATCACCCGGAGGACGTAACCCTGGCGCTGGAAGCCGACCGCTACGACTTCGCCATGCGCATCAGCCGCGAGGACGGCCTGCTAGTGGCGCGGAAGCACGCGCTGCGCCGCTATGTGCTGTAACCGGCCACAGAGCATACGCCTGCCCCGTCATTCCCGCGAAAGCGGGAATGACGGTCAGACCAGGAATCACTTGTGAGCAACTCCTCGATCAGACACTAGCGAAGCGGTCGGCCTTCAGGTGCTCCGCCCCGGCCACTTCCGCGCCGTCCTGCATCACCATGCCGGTGATGATGTCGCACATTCCAATGCTCCAGAGGATGCCCTTGCGCCCCGCGCCGGTGGCGACGTAGAGGTTGTCCCAGCCTGGCAGCCGGTCCACTATGGGGATGCCGTCAGGTGTAACGGGGCGCAGACAGGCGGTCTGCCGCACCAGTTGCGCGTTGGCCAAATCAGGAGCCATCTGGGCGGCGTTCTGCCGGATGGTGTCATGGGCCGCTGAGGTCGTCTCGGCCTCGAATCCCGCTTCTTCCTCGGTTGAGCCGGTCCACACCAGCCCGTCGGGCTTGGTGTCCACGTAGTTGCCGCGGTAGTTCAGGGCTACGTCGAAGGCCGGGCCGTCGTGCCGCAAGCGCAGTATCTGTCCCTTCAGCGGCTGCACCGGCAGTTCCGTATCGCACCAGTCGGCAATCAGCCGCGACCACGGCCCCATGGCGACGATTACCGCTCCGGCCTCAATCTTCCCGTCCGCGAAGGTTGCGGCGCTAACCCGTCCGCCGTGATGCTCGACGCCGATGGCCCGCTGCAAGACAAGCTCCGTACCATAATGCTCGGCGGCGCGGGCGGCGGCCAGGGTCAGGCTGTGGGCGTCCACCGAAGCCGCCCCCTGCTGGTACAGCGCGCCGATACAGGCGGGGTTCACTTTCGGCTCCAGACGGCGGGCGGTGTCGCCGTCCACCCGGCTGACGTTGAACATGGAAACGTCCTTCATCCAGGCCAGGTTGGCGTCATACCCCCTGATGTCCTCCTCATCGAAGGCCAGGTACAGACGGTCGCGGGTCTGGAAGTGATGGTCTATTCCCGTCGCGCCATGCAGTTCTCGCGCCACATCCTGATGTCGCCGGAAACAGTGGAGGCTGAAATCCAGCAGCGGCTCCGGCAGCCCCATGCCATGCAGCGGGTCCAGCCCGCCAAAGGCGAAACCGGAAGCGTGGCTGCCTAAAGGGTCGGGGTCAAGCATGGCGACGCTCAGGCCGCTCCTGGACAGCAGATAGCTGCTCATACTGCCCACGATGCCTGCGCCGATGACTACAACGTCTTTGGCGGTGTTACTCAACGCATCAACTCCTCCCCACAATCCTCTCCCCCTTGAGAGGGAGGGTTAGGCTGGGGGTGAAATCTTTGACTACGTTACTCCAATCCTGATTCATACAATTGCGTCAAGAATCAAAAGACCTTGCTCACACCCCCCGGAACCATCCCTCGAATCTGTCCAGCAGGACGGGATCCCCGGTGATGGCGAACTCGTTAGCTGCGATGGCCTCCCGCCCGGTGATGCGGCCATAGATGAACAGCAGAAAGGACGGGGCCTCGGCGCACACCGTCCAGCGCTCCGGGGCGTCTTCCTTCGCCGGTAAGTCGAAGCTGTCGCCCTGCACCCGGACTATTATGCTGGTTTCGTGGGGCGGGGCTAGGTCGAACTCGTAGACCACCGGCGCGTCCAGCTTCTCGCTGGGGCGAAAGCACATCCCCAGCCACTTGGGGGTGGCGCTCAGCAGGGTGGACACGCAGTCGGCGTTGAGCTGCGGGGAGTCCTCAAGGCCGTGGCGCATATCCCAGTCGTGGATGGCCAGCTCCTGTATGCGAAGCTCCAAGTAATCGGCGGCGGAAATGGCCCCCCGGCGCAGGTGCCAGCAGGGGGTTTCCCAGTCGTTGGGGCCGATGGCGTCAATCTGCTCTTGCAGGCTGGCGTAGGCGGCGTCGTAGGCCGACAGCAGCCCGTCGCCCAACTGCTCGCGCCTCTGGATGTCGCGCTGGGCGTTGGTGGCCGACATCGCCGTGCTGTCCATGGGCGTGAAGCCCGGGGCGGGCCCGGAATCCCCGGCGCGGCCCCGGCGCATACTGTCGGCCTGACGCTCGGCCCCGCCGATGAGGTGGCTCAGCACGTCTTGCACCTGCCAGTCGGCGCAGGCGCTGGGCCGGGCCAACTGCTCCGCCGTGAACGCGGCGGTGTTATTGCGTATGCCGTTCACCAAGGTCTTCACCAACCCTACTTGCTGTTCGATGCTTGGCATGGTTTTGCTCCGTTCATTCTTCAGGCAGTGCGGAGAGGCTGCGGTGGCGGGGCATTCTCGTTCAGTGTAAAATCCTGAAAACGCCCCCCTGAAGGATTGTACCGTTATGAAGCTGTGTTTCTTCCACCTTATGCCCTACCAGGGGCTGCCCGCCAACTTTGAACAAGATTACCACAGCGTTTGGGTGGATGTTCCCAATTCGCTGTTCGACCCCGCTCAGGGACACCGCTTGTACACCGACTACCTAGATGAGTTGAAGTTCGCCGAGGCCATGGGCTTCGACGGCATCTGCGTCAACGAGCACCACGCCAACGCCTACGGTTTGATGCCCTCACCCAACCTGATGGCCTCGGCCATGGCCCGCGACACGTCCGACGCCGCCATCGTGGTGCTGGGCAACAGCCTGGCGCTATACAACCCGCCCATCCGCGTGGCTGAAGAGTTCGCCATGCTGGACGTTCTCAGCGGCGGGCGGCTCATAGCCGGCTTCCCGCTGGGCACGGCGATGGACACCATCTTCGGCTACGGCCAGGTTCCCATCACCCTGCGCGAGAAGTACCAGGAGGCCCACGACCTGGTGGTCAAGGCCTGGACGGAGCGCGAACCCTTCTCCTTCAACGGCAAGTACAACCAGCAGCGCTACGTCAACATCTGGCCGCGCCCCTACCAGCAGCCTCGCCCGCCCATCTGGGTTCCGGGCAGCGGCAGCCTGGAGACCTGGGACTGGACCATCCGCAACGACTATGTCTACTGCTACCTCTCCTACTCCGGCTACAAGGTGGGCAAGACGGTGCTGGACGGCTTCTGGGAAGAGATGGACCGGCAGGGCAAGGAGTTCAACCCCTACCACGCCGGGTTCCTGCAACTGGTGGCGGTGTCGGAGACCGACGGACAGGCCGAGGAATACAAGGAATCCATAGAGTACTTCTTCAAGAAGTGCCTGCACATCCACTCCGGCTTCGGCAACCCGCCGGGCTACCGCTCGGTGCGCAGCAACAACTCCACGGTAGCCAACTCCACCACCCAGTCGCGGGAGGACCAGCTCAAGGAATTCACCTGGACCGACTACCTGGAAGCGGGCAACGTCATCGTCGGCGGGCCGCAGACGGTGCGCGAACACCTGACCCACGCCATCAAGGAGCTGAAGGTGGGCAACCTGATGTTGCTGCTCCAGTTCGGCGATATGCCCAAGGAACTGGCGATGAAGAACACCGAACTCTTCGCCCGCGAGGTGATGCCCTACGTCCGCGACATCTGGCCGGGCTACGAGACCCGCTGGTGGCCCGAGGGTGTGGCTAACCCCAACGCCCCCGCGCCCGTGGCGGTGTAAGTCCCAGTCGAACAGCGAGAGCAAGGTCGTGGGCGTCCCACAGCCAACGGGACGCCCGTATGTGAGAAGAGAGTAGAGGTCCTTGAGGATGTCGACACCCAAGGAAGAATTGATCAAGCTAATTGAAAGGCAGCCTGAAGAGAGTACCCTTGAGGAGATTTCACGAGCTCTGGCCTTCCATCTCATGATCATGCGCGGTTTGGCGGATGCCGACGCAGGCCGCGTTATCTCGGATGAAGAGATGGCGCAGCGAATCAAATCGTGGGCAGAATAACTTGGAGCATAGAAGCGCAGCTCTGTTTGGACGATATATTCCAGTACATCGCCGAAGATAACCGAAGGGCCGCTTCAAGGACGATCGAAGGCGTTAGACAACGCGTCCTTCCACTGGCAGACTTTCCCGAAACGGGCCATCGCTACCACGACTCAGACAGGCACATTCGAGTCATACTTTACGGTGGCTATCAAATACCTTACTTGGTGCATGAAAGCAGGGATGTCACTATTCTTGGTGTTTATCATGCATCGTTTGACATCAGCAGGTTTAAGCTTTAGGGAGTGCATCTTTGACTGATACTCCAATCTCCCCCCACGACCCCCATCCCCGCCGCCGCGCCGACGTTGGCGGGGCCGAGATGGCCTACGTGGACACTGGCAGCCCTTCCGCCGCGTCCGACGGCGCAGTGGTGTTCCTGCACGGCAACCCCACGTCGTCCTACCTGTGGCGCAACATCATCCCCCACGTCTCGCCCCTGGCCCGCTGCCTGGCCCCCGACCTGATGGGCATGGGCGAGTCCGACGCGACCCCCGACGCCTCGTACCGCTTCGCCGACCATAGCCGCTACCTCGACGCCTGGTTCGACGCGGTGCTGCCCGACGGCCCGGTGACGCTGGCGGTGCACGACTGGGGTTCGGCCCTCGGCTTCCACTGGGCGCGGCGTCACCCGGAGCGGGTGCGGGGGCTGGTCTACATGGAGGCCATCGTCCGCCCGGTGACCTGGGACGAATGGCCCGAGGCGGCCCGGCAGGTGTTCCAGGGCTTCCGTTCGGAGGCGGGCGAAAGCATGGTGCTGGAGCGCAACATCTTCGTCGAGCGCGTCCTGCCCGGCAGCACCATCAACGGCATCAGCGACGAGGCGATGGAGGTCTACCGCCGACGCTACGCCGAGCCCGGCGAGTCGCGCCGCCCCACGCTGTCTTGGCCCCGCGAAATCCCCATCGAAGGCGAACCGCCCGACGTGGTGGCATTAGTCGCCGAATACGCTGAATGGCTGTCGCAGACCCCAACGCCCAAGCTGTTCATCAACGCCGAACCCGGCGCCATCCTCACCGGCCCGCAACGCGAGTTCTGCCGCGCCTTCCACAACCAGCGCGAAGTGACTGTCCCCGGCGTCCACTTCATCCAGGAAGACTCCCCCCACGAAATCGGCGCAGCCATCTCGGAGTGGTACACGGGGTTGTGATTTGCTGACAATAGCCCCTTGCGAGATTCGGAGCAGTTACTTACCATTTTTCGTGATGACTGCGCCCTATCTCGCAGGGAGAGTTTGCAT
This sequence comes from Dehalococcoidia bacterium, assembly GCA_965204805.1. Taxonomy (GTDB): domain Bacteria; phylum Chloroflexota; class Dehalococcoidia; order Lucifugimonadales; family UBA3495; genus VXOI01. Next base: position 3,058,244 of record OZ242013.1, on the reverse strand, counting down.
GGTTAATGCTTTCGGCGGAAATTGGACTAGAGATAAATTACGAATCTTGGAAGATTACCTCAAGGCTTACACCACTGCGCTTAAGAATCAATCTTTCCGGCTGTGGTACGTAGATGCTTTTGCCGGCACGGGCTATGTCAATCTAGATTCAGGGAATGTAGCTCAAAGTAGGTTGTCTATTTTGAGAGGAGAAGGAGACGACGAAACGGCCAACATCTTAAAGGGTTCTGCCCGTCTCGCTATCGAAGTAGATGACAGACCGTTTGATGAGTTCATATTCATTGAGCAAAACTTTGAGTACGCAATTGAGTTGTCCAAGCTGAAACGGGACTTCAATGACCGAAGTATCCGCGTAGTGCCAGATGACGCGAACAAATTTTTGCCGGATTGGTGCGCCGATAAGAGCCGGCAATTAGGAACCCCTTGGCGTGGCGAAAGGGCAGTCATATTCTTGGATCCTTTCGCCACTGAAGTTGATTGGCAGACTGTACAGATAATTTCTGAAACCAAGTCAGTGGATTTGTGGATACTGTTCCCGCTTTCGGCATTGACTAGGATGCTGCCAACTGACAGAGAACCTGATGAGGCAAACATTGCTGGTCTGAGTAGAGTGTTCGGCAGTCAGGAATGGCAGGCTGAGCTATACCGAACACAAGTCCAGCAAACTCTATTTGGAGACGAAGCTCAGATAGTCCGCAACGACCAGCAGGCCATCGTAAATTTGTACTTGGCTAAATTGCGGGAGGCGTTTCCCGAGGTATCGAACAACCCTAGATGGTTCCGTAATTCCCGCAATTCGCCGCTATTCGCGTTGATGTTCGCCGCCGCGAATGAGAGGGGTGGCCCTATTGCTCTGAGAATAGCCAACGATCTTCTAAACCGCTGGTAAACTATGGCTGTCGGCAGCAAAATCGAATGGACTGACGCCACATGGAACCCGGTGACTGGCTGCAACAAAGTCAGCCCGGGCTGCAAGCTGTGCTACGCCGAGCGGCTGGCCAAGCGGCTCAAGGCCACCGGGATGATCAAGTACCGCAACGGATTTGCGGTGACTCTGCACCCTGATGCCTTGGAAACGCCCTTGCAGTGGCGAAAGCCGCGGACCATCTTCGTCAATTCGATGAGCGACCTGTTCCATTACCAAATCCCGGACCAGTTTGTGCGAGACGTTTTCGGAGTTATGGAGCAGGCGTACTGGCACCGCTACCAAGTGTTGACCAAGCGCCCGGAGCGAGTGGTTGCCCTGAATGATGAACTCCCCTGGCCTTCGCAAATCTGGTTGGGCGTTAGCGTGGAATCCGACCGCTATCTCCACCGCATTGACCTGTTGCGTGAGTGCGGAGCGGCGACTAAGTTCCTGTCGTTGGAGCCTCTGCTCGGCCCATTGTCCGACCTCAATCTTGGTGGCATTGACTGGGTTATAGTGGGTGGGGAGTCTGGCCCGGGAGCCAGACGGATGGAGGTTGAATGGGCGCGGGACATACGCGATCAGTGCATTGAGGCGAGGGTGCCCTTTCACTTCAAACAATGGGGAGGCGTTTTCAAGAAGCGGCATGGAAGGGAATTGGACGGCAGGACTTGGGACGAGATGCCCAGCTTTGATAAATCGCCCGTTGCGATGTAACCTAGAAGGCGGAAAGCACGGGATACGTTGACAAGATTCCCCGGGAGCAACGATGCCTGAAACTATCAACCTGGAAATGCGCGGCGGCGACTTTCACGCCATCGTAGAATCGGCGGGCGACGGGCCGCCGCTGCTGTACCTGCACGGGGCCGTGGGGCAGAAGGGCTGGGCGCCGTTCCTGGAGCGGCTGTCGCGGCAGTTCACCGTCTACGCCCCGTATATCCCCGGCTATGGTGAGGCTTCCGGTCTTGAACACATCGCCGACCTTACCGACCTCACGCTTTATCACCTGGCGCTGCTGGACGCCCTCGGCGTCGAGCGCGCCCACGTTGTGGGCCACTTCCTCGGCGGGATGATTGCCGCCGAAATGGCCGCCTTCTCGCCGTCGGCGGTCAACCGGCTGGCCTTGGTGTCGCCCGCCGGAGTCTGGCGCGACGAGGAGCCGGTGGCCGACCTGCTGGCCCTGAACGCCAACGAACTCTCGGAACGCCTGACCGCAACCCCCGACGGTACGGCGTCCCTCGACGATATCGCCGATATGCTGGCCCGCGACCGGATGCAGGACATCGCCGCCGCCGGCAAGTTCCTCTGGCCCCTGCCCGACAAGGGGCTGCATCGCCGCGCCTACCGCATTAAGGCCCCGACCTTCATCCTCTGGGGCGAGCAGGACCGCATCAACCCGCCGTCCTATGCCGCCGACTTCCAGGGGCTTATCGGCGGAGCGCGGACGGGTACGATATCCGACGCCGGGCATCTGCTGATGCTGGAACAGCCCGACGCCTTCGCCGACACGGTGGCGGCGTTTCTCAATGAGGAAGACTGACGTCTGATTTTGGCGGACATTGACTTGGAAATGGAAAGTCTGGACATACAGCTCGAAACGCTGTGCGGCATCTTCCGCGAGATGGGTTCCGTAGTTACCGCCTTTTCCGGCGGGGTGGACAGCGCCTTGGTGGCTGTGGCTGCCCACCAGTCGCTGGGCGGCAACGCGCTGGCGGTCACGGCGGTTTCTCCGGCGCTGGCGGCCCGTGAGCTGGAGGAGGCCGAGGGGCTGGCCCGGCAGTTCGGCTTCGCCCACCGCGTCATACGCACCAACGAAATGGAGCGTGAGGGCTATACCGCCAACTCGCCCCGCCGCTGCTACTTCTGCAAGACCGAGCTGTACACCCACCTGACCGCGCTGGCCCGTGCAGAAAACTATGCCTGGGTCGCCAACGGCGCAAACACCGACGACCAAGGCGACTACCGCCCCGGCATGGAGGCGGCGGCGGAGCACAAGGCCCGCAGTCCGCTGCTGGAGGCCGGGCTGGACAAGGCGGCGGTACGCGCCATCGCCCGTCAGTTGGGAATTCCCGTCTGGGACAAGCCGGCCCAGCCTTGCCTGTCGTCGCGGGTGCCTTACGGAACGCCCGTCACCGTGGAAACCCTGTCGAAAATCGAGCGGACCGAGGACTTCCTTCGCGGTCTTGGCCTGCGGGAAGTGCGGGCGCGCCACCACGACAAGCTCTGCCGTGTCGAGGCGTCCGAGGCCGACATGGAAATCGCCTTCCGCTGCCGGGAGGAAATCGTCGCCGGGCTGAAGAAAATCGGCTACCTGTGGGTCTCGCTGGACCTGGCGCCCCTGCGTTCCGGCAGCCTCAATGAAGTATTGAAACTAACGTCTCACCTCCACCCTAACCCTCCCACTGAAGGGGAGGGAACAGAATTTCCCTCCTCCCTCAAAGCTCAATGAAGATTGCCTATATTCAGCCCATTGGCGGAGCCAGCGGCGATATGCTGCTGGGCGCGCTGGTCGACGCTGGCCTCCCGCTGGAAGTGCTGCGCAGCGAGTTGGCCAAGCTCCCCATCGGCGGCTACGCCATAGACGCCGCGGAGGAAACCCGCTGCGAAATCCGCGGCGCCCACCTCAAGGTCCGGCTGGAAGACCGCACCCGCCATTCCCCCGCCACCCTGCTCCGAACCGTAGAAGACAGCGGACTCGACTCCCCGGTGAGGGAGCAGGCCAAGTTGGTGCTGCGCGCGCTGTGGGAAGCTGAGGCGCGGGTTCACGGCGAGCCGGAAGAGGCGCTGGAACTGGAAGAGCTGGGCAGCGTGGACACGCTGGTTGACGTCGTGGGGTTCTGCCTCGGCCTGCGCGAGCTGGGCGTGGAGGAAGTGTACGCCGCGCCGCTGGTATTGGGCGAACCCTCGCCGCCGCGTAGACCGGGCGGTTACTCCAACCCCCCGCCGGCCACGCTGGAACTGATAGCCGCGACGGGAGCGCCGGTGGCCGCCGACAGCCCGGCCCACGCCGGCGCGGGCGAGCTGACCACGCCAACCGGAGCCGCGCTCATCACCACGCTATCGGAGTTCCGCCGTCCTGCCTTCTCTGTGCGGAAGGTGGGCGTCGGCCTGGGAACGAAGGACCCGCCGGGTTTCGCCAACGCCCTGCGGGTGTGGCTGGGGGAGGCGGGAGGACGTCCTCACCCTAGCCCACCCTTGTATTCCCCCCCAGAGGGGGGGATGGAGAATGAGGGAGAAGAAACAGGCACAGTTACCCTGCCGGAGGAAGAGGGGATTCAGGGCATCTTCCAGCCCGCCAGCGTGGTGCTGCTGGAAACCAACCTGGACGACGCGCCGGGGCTGGTGCTGGGCTACGCGCAGGAGCGGCTGTTCGCCCTGGGCGCCCTGGATGTCTGGCACACGCCGGTGCAGATGAAGAAGAATCGCCCCGGCGTGGTGCTGTCGGCGCTGGTTCCCCCGCGCCAGGAGCAGGCCGCCGTGGAGCTGATACTGCGGGAAACGCCCACGCTGGGCATCCGCTCGCGCTTGGTGGACCGCTATGTCGCGCATCGCCACAGCGTCACTATCGAAACTGGGCTTGGTTCGGTCAGCGTCAAGGTGAAGACGTTGGAAGGCTCGCCCGTCAGCGCTGCCCCGGAGCCGGACGACTGCCGCCGCATCGCCATCGAGACCGGCCTGCCCTTCCAGGAAGTCTATCAGCGCGTAGCCGAAGCCGCCCGACAGCAGCTCCTGGACTGAACAGATGGTCGAAAACACGGAGAGCAACGGCGGCGACATCCGGCGGCTGCTGGAGCAGGTGCGCGACGGGCAACTGTCCATCGGGCAGGCTTTGGAGCGGCTGCGCGACCTACCCTACCAGGACTTGGGATACGCTCGCATTGACCACCACCGCCCCCTGCGCACTGGCTCGCCGGAGGTGGTGCTGGGCAAAGGCAAAACGCCGCAGCAGGTGGCGGGCATTGTGAGGGCCCTGCGGGGGCGCGGGCATCCGGTGCTGGTCACCAAGACCGTATGGGACGCCTACGCCGCTGTCCTCGAAGTCGCACCGGAGGCACAGTTCCATGATCCGGCGGGCGCCATCGTCATACAATCCAAGTCCGACGAACCAAAGATGGCGGGGACGCTCATCGTCACTGCCGGCACCGCCGACCTGCCGGTGGCGGAGGAAGCGCTGCTGACCGCGAGACTGATGGGGCAGGATCCCGCGCTCATCGCCGACGTGGGCGTTGCCGGGCTGCACCGGCTGCTGGCCCGCCTGCCGGAGATACGGGAGGCTAAGGTCGTTATCGTGGTCGCCGGGATGGATGCCGCGCTGCCGTCGGTGGTAGCCGGGCTGGTGTCGGCGCCGGTCATAGCCGTGCCTACCAGCGCGGGCTACGGGGCCAGCTTCGACGGGCTGGCGGCGTTGCTGGCGATGCTGAACAGTTGCGCTCCGGGCGTGGCGGTGGTGAACATCGACAACGGCTTCGGCGCGGGATACCTGGCCGCCCAGATCAACCGACGCGCCACTTCATCTTCAGAACAGGCCGGGGAGCAGGACGCGCCGTGAATCGCCGAGTGGGTTGTCTTATTCTCGCGCTCCTGTTCGCGCTGTTGTTCATATTCTGGGGGATGACGTGTCGCCTGACTCTGCCCCTCAGCCCGGAGGCTTCGGCGACACAGTCCGTTCCCGCTTCGCAAGCCGGCGGTCTAGAACTCCACGGCGTGCCTGATGTGGTTGACGTTGAGCAGCTTGCCGCCGCTGTCCAGGTTCACGCACACCAGGTCTATGCGCCAGGGAGTTTCTGAGTCGTAGGGAAAGGCGCTGCGCGATTGCAGAAACTCTTCGGCTACTGCGGCCAGCCGCTCGGCCCTGACCGGAGATATAGACTCTTCAGCCTGACCGTAGGCCCCGCCGCGACGGGTCTTAACTTCCACAAAGACCAGCTCGTCTCCGTCGATGGCAACGATGTCCATCTCTCCGGCGCGACAGCGAAAGTTGGCGGCGACCATGCCATAGCCCTCGGCCTCCAGGTATAGCCGGGCTTGCCGCTCGCCCCACTGCCCCAACCTGGCGCGGCTGCTCACCGGGCGTCCCGTGGTGAGCTTGTCGAACCACCCGCGAAGGCCAAGCGGGCTTGCGCTACGGGAGCGAAGGTCCGGCGGTGGATGTCGCACGGGCCTATCTCGCGCAACCTCTCCAGGTGAAAGGCGGTGGCATAGCCCTTGTGCCGGGCGAAACCGTAGCCGGGATAAGCGAGTTCGTAGTCGCCCATTATCCGGTCGCGGGTGACCTTGGCCACGTTGGAGGCCGCGGCGATGCTGTAGCTGCGGCTGTCGCCCTTGACCACGGCATCGTAGGGGTACGGGCAGTGGCGCACCGGGATGTAATCCAGCAGCAGGTGAGCTGGCCTGACGCTGAGGGCATCCGCCGCCGCCAGCATTGCCCGGAGCGCCGCGACGCCGACGCCGGTGCGGTCAATTTCGTCCGGCTCCACCACTGCCGCGGCCCATGACAGGGCGTGTTCCTGCACCGCCTCAAACGCCTGCTCCCGCCGCGACGCCGTGAGCCGCTTGGAATCGTCCAGCAGGCCCAGCCAGTTCTCGCGCCCGGTCAGATCCGGCGGCAGCACCACGGCGGCGGCCACCACCGGCCCGGCCAGCGGCCCGCGCCCGGCCTCGTCGGCCCCGGCCACCGGCCAAACGCCCCGATGCAGCAGCGCTATTTCCAGCGAGAGGTCGGGCATTTACTCCGTGCCGTTGTGGAGCGAAGCGTCGAGGAACAGATGGGGTTGAAGCAAGCGTTTGGCCCCTCTGAGCATGACCCCGGTCACGGTTCTCCCGTCATTGTCGAAAAAGACGATGCAACCGGGGAAAAGGTCCATCCCACCCGGGGCAGGCTTGCCATTACCCAGCCACAATGTGTCAGACTCTTCGTCGTATTCGATTTCCCGTTCGAGATCGGACGGGGTCAGAAATTTGTTCTGGTGTCCGGTGTCGGACAGCACTCGCGTCCTCCTTGCAACTCGGTGAAATGGTCACGGAATGCGGTGTATAGAGCTCCATTCGGGTCAATTACCACCCGAAACCAAGCGCCGCCTTCAGCATCATCCAAGCGCTCTGTCCCGCTCGTCCCTGGTGGGTAATACCGATAAAACTCCTCATAGCGACCAGTGACATCGTCTTGCGATTCTGTATCCGTCGGATGAGCCAGCGTTGCCAGAATAACATCCGGCGTCAGTCCGAACTGATTCAGATGCCTGTGTGAGCTTGTCCTTCGCCAGTACCTGCTTTTGGGCAACGCATCGAAATCATACTGTGGAAAGGAACTCAATTCCCTCTCCGGCTCCGGAGTAAATTTCTTCCGGCGGCTCGATGGTGCCGCCGCCCAGCAGCGTGTCGCCTTGGTAGAAGACTGCGGCCTGGCCCGGCGTGACGGCCCGCTGCGGGTAGCGGAAGCGCACCAGCGCGCCGTTGGGCCGGGGGTGCAGCGTTGCCGGGGCCTCTGATGCCTTGTAGCGAATCTTGACCGATACGGGCGTGCCGTCCGCTGGCGGGTGTCCGCTGACGTAGTTCACGCCCGACAGCCATGCTTCGCTGGCGTAGAGGGCGCTCTCGGTCCCCACCACCACGCGGTTGGCGGTGGAGTCGAGACGTATGACGTAGCGCGGCTCCTCGCTGTACGGCAACGAGCCCAGCCCCCGTCGCTGGCCTACGGTGTAGTATTCGACTCCCTGGTGCCTCCCCATCACATTGCCGTCGAGGTCGACGATTTCGCCGGGTATGCCCTCCGTCCGCTGGCGCAGGAACTCGCGGTAGTCGCCCAGCGGGATGAAGCAGATGTCCTGGCTGTCTGGCTTGTCGGCGGTAATCAACCCAGCATCCAGGGCCATATCCCGGATTTCGTTCTTGCGGTAGCCGCCGATGGGCAGCAGGGTGCGCGACAGTTGGGCCTGTGTCATGCCAAACAGGACGTATGACTGGTCCTTGGCGTGGTCGACGCCCTTGTGAAGCTTTGCGCCATCCGGAGTTCGTGTGATGCGGGCGTAGTGGCCGGTGGCGACATACTGCGCCCCCAGTGCATCGGCGCGGGACATCAACTGGCTGAACTTGATCTTGTCGTTGCAGGCGATGCAGGGGTGGGGAGTGCGCCCGCGGCGGTACTCATCCACGAAGTAGTCCATCACCCGCTCGTGGAACTCGCGCTCCATGTTCAGCACGTAGTGGGATATGCCCAGCTTGCGGCAGACGGAACGGGCGTCCTCCACGTCGTCCAGCGTGCAGCAGCCCTGGTGGTCGGCGGGAAGCTCGGATTCGTCGAGGCTGTACAGCTTCAGGGTGACGCCAACAACGTCCCAGCCCGCGCGATGCAGCAACAGGGCGGCAACGGAGGAATCCACCCCGCCGCTCATGGCGACGACAACCCGCTCCGGCGCAAGATTCTCGATCATAATAGCCATACACCTCTCAATTCAGCCTAGCATACCCCTGCTGAACGGCACAACTGGGGTATGAGCAACTGAGAAGCGTTGCTTGTGGGACCAATCGCCTATTGCCCTACGGCGCGCCTGGCAGCGATTCGCAAGCGATACCGTTGTCATTCCTATCGAGACGATGCGGGTCATCTTCCTGCCCACCCTCGGACAGGAAGAAGTCCTGGGCTTCCTGCCAAGCGGCAAAGTCGCCGCAGTTCCGGTCACTGAACCCGTCATCTCGCTGCGGCGGCATCTCATCCGTCAACGAGAACGTTCCGAGGTCATCCTCCGGCGCTCCCGGGAGTGCCTGGCAGGCCACGCCGTCGCCGTCTTGGTCCAGCCGATTCGGGTCTTCTTCCGGGCCGCCCCCGGATAGGAAGAAATCCTGTGCTTCCTGCCAAGTATCGAAGTCGCCGCAGTTCCGGTCTGCGAAACCGTCTTCCGGCGAGGTTTCCGAGGCAGGCGCAGGCCGACCGGGGTCATCGTCCGGCGCGCCGGGCAGCGATTGACAGGCTATGCCATCGGCGTTGCCGTCGAGGCGGTGCGGGTCACTGTATGGGCCTCCGGCAGCGTAAAAGAAGTTCTGCGCTTCCCACCACGAGGCGAAATCGCCGCAGCTTCGGTCGGAGCCACGGGGGTCATACAATAGCTCTGAAAACCCTGGAGTTGTAAGCGGTTGTATTGTCGGCGTGGGCATTGGCTCAGGAGTCGGCGCTTGAGTTGGTGCAAGTGTGAGGATAGAAGTAGGTGAAGGGCTCGACGTGAGGGTCGGTTCAGGAACCGAAACCGATTCAGGTGTGGCTGTCAAGGCAGGTACAGGAGTTGAAGTCGGGAGCGGTGCAGGCGTGGGAGGAGGACTTGGGACTGGCGTGGCCGTCAGGACCAGGGCCGCAGGAGGTTGGATTGAGCTGGGATTCAGTGACACAGGAACGGAAAATCCGAACCCTTGGGCGGGCACAAGCCTTACGGACTGCCCCTGGAATTTGGAGCGCGGCAGGGAAGAACAAGGCTGGCCGTCCCCATCTGAATCCAGATTGTGAGGGTCTGAGGCCGGGCCTCCGGCGGCAAGATAGAAATCCAGCGCCTCTTGGTAGGTGTCGAAATCGCTACAGTCCCGGTCCGGGCCGAAGGGATCATAGCGCAGGCCCGGCGGCACTGTGGGCCGCGGCGTCGGCGTTGGCGTCGCCACCGGAACGGGGGTGGGGACGGGCGTCGCGCTGGGAGGCTGGCTTACGCCTTTCCGTTGCAACAGCGCCGGCATAGGGCAGGTGGCGAGCATCTCCCGCAGGGCTGCGTATTCGGCTTCAGTAACGGTCAGGTCCCAGTTGTTCTTGATGGTGACCCAGTCTATAGCGTAGACGCACCAATAGCTTTCCAAGGGCGGACGCCAGCGTTCGGGGCCTTTCGATCCCTTGGAGCGGTTGGCCGAACTGATGGCGGCGATCAGATGGTTGTCATAACCCATTGAGTTGGCGAATTCGCGCTTGCGCTGGCGGTCCCAGGCCCACGCCCCCGAGCGGTGGGCATTTTCCAGCGGAACCATGTGGTCAATGTCCAGCTCTGTCGGGTCGTCGACCACTTCGCCGGTGTACGGCCCCCGCCATCGGCCCGACGAGACCCGGCATTGTTCGCCAGTGGAAAATTCAACTGCGATGGCGGACTCCGCTATCAGCACTTCCTGCCGGGCGTTCTGGCAATCGCCGTCCTCGTCGGTCCAGTGGCGCCACTCATCGCGGTCATATTCGGGCAGATCGCCGGGAACCGCGGCAACGGCGATCTGTAGCGCCAGCCCGTCCTCGGAAGGGGTAGGTGGCCGGACCGTCTCTGGCGTTGGAGTTGGCGGGACAGTAGCGGCGGGTTGGGTTGGTACAATGGTCGGAGTTGGCTCCGGGGTCTCCAGCAGGCCGCAGCCGGGCAAGGCGGCCAACAGCAGGGCCGCCAATGGCAATGCCCATGCCGTTGACCTTATCCGACTGAACCTTAGCCCCGTTGTCGAGCGTCCAACCCCGTTTGCGCTCAAATTGCGTTTCCTGCGGTTTATCCCATCCCATCCGGCAACCCCGCCCGGTATTCTTATTTCCGCGTTTCCTACGGCGGCTACGCATTATATGGAGTTTTCAGATTATGTAAACTATTCCGGTTGAGCATGGGAACCAGGCCGCGTATGCTGTTGGCGGATAAATTGCGATGCAACAGGAAGTTCTGAAACGATGACCAGCGATTCAAGCTCGGGAGGGGGGCCGTCATTCTGCGGTAACTGTGGAGCAGCAGTGCCGGCGGGCAGCGTATCCTGCGGCGTCTGCGGGCAGCCGGTGGCGGAGCAGACCGGGCCGCTCCCGGTGGACTACATACCCTATTGCCGGAACTGCGGCGTTGGAGTGCCGTGGGGAACGGGACACACCTGCCAGCGATGCGGAGTCACGCCGTTGTGCGAACTACACTTCCGGGCTAACACCGGCCTCTGCTTCGACTGCTCGGCGGCCCCGGCTCATGCCGCAGGTCCGGCTGCGAGTCACACCAGCGGACTTGTCTGTCGCCGCTGCGGCTCTGCCCTTTTCCCGGACGCCGGCTTCTGCCCTAAATGTGGGGCTGTGGTGACCGCCGGTACGCTCCAAGAGACGGAGTATATGGGCTTCTGGATCCGATTTGCCGCTTTCGTAGTGGACTGGATAGTCATATACGCGCTCTCCGCCCTGATTGCGGCGCTTATCGGTATCCCCCTCATCGCTGGCGACGCTGAGCAGACGGCCACTGACGACCTTTCCGTAATTCTCGAGAATTTCAACTACAGCTTCCTTCTTCTTTTCTGTGGCGCGTTTACGGCCTATGGCATTTTGATGACCGCCTTGCGCGGCCAGACTCTGGGCAAGATGTTGCTGCGGATTCAGGTGGTGGACGCCGACGGCAATGTTCCGCCGTGGCCCCGAGCGGTAGCCCGCGAGCTTTTGCGGGGAGCAATCTCTCTTGCCCTGTTCCCCCTTGGCCTGCTCTATTTGTGGGTAGCGTTGGACACCCGCAGGCGCGGGCTACATGACTACTTGGGCGGCAGCTACGTGGTCCGCAAGCAGCGCAACGCCGGGCCGTCGAACCGGGGACTCTAGTTCGCATCAATTGGAGCATCTGCTACACTGGCGCCACTACTCAAGAATTGACAGAGCGCGAACCCGCGCTTCCGGAGGAAATCATGCCCGTAACCTTCGGCACTTCCGTTCCCACTCGCGGCCCCTTGGCCGGGCCAGATGAGCTGCGCGCCCTGGCCCAGCGGGCTGACGATTTGGGCTTCGACCACATCTGGGTCAGCGACCATGTCATTCTGCCGCGTGAGGTCAGTTCCTTCTATCCCTATGCCGCCGACGGCGTCGCCACCTTCCGGCCCGACGAACCCTACTTCGACCCATTGGCGGCCCTGAACTTCCTGGCCGGCTGCACCCAGCGGGTTCGGTTGGGCACCCACGTCCTCATCCTGCCCTACCGCAATCCCGTGGTGGCCGCCAAGATGATTTCCACCCTCGACGTGCTGTCGGGTGGGCGGGTCATCCTCGGCGCAGGCGTGGGCTGGATGGAGGAGGAGTTCGAAGCCCTGGGGCTGGACACATACGCCCGGCGCGGTGCGGTCACCGACGAGTACATCGAGCTGTACAAGGAACTGTGGACCAGCGATAGCCCGTCCTTCGACGGCGAGTTCTACCAGATTTCCGGCAGCGGATTCTCGCCCAAGCCGACGCAGAAACCGCATCCGCCCATCTGGATTGGCGGACACACCGGCCCGGCCATCCGCCGCGCCGCCCGCCACGGCGACGGCTGGATGCCCATCGGCCTGCGCCCGCCCGCCATCCTGGAGCCGGAGGAACTGTCGGGCCTCATCGCCCGCCTGCGCCGCCTGACGGTACAGGCCGGACGCGACGAGAACGCCGTTGACCTGACCTTCAGCACCGACGTCCGCTTCAACAACGCTGCCGACGGCTCCCGCCCGTGGATGAACGGCCGCCCGGAGCAGATTGCCGCCGACCTGCGCCAGTACATGGACCTGGGCGTCTCCAACTTCATCATCGGCTTCCCGGCCGGCGACAGCGTGGCGTCGCTCCAGGAAAACATGGAGCAGTTCACCCGCGAGGTGGTGCCTCTCATTCCGCAGGACTAGGGTGTGTTTGCAAACCGCAAACAGGGCGGAAGTCCGGGAAGCGGACGGTAAGTTAATGCCTCAGCCCCGTTTGCCATCCATGGACGTTCTGTTGCTGGTCTCGCTGATGGCGGGGCTGAACCTGCCGTTGATATTCACCGGCTTCACCGGCATGGACCAGTACGGCTTCTTCACTCTGGGCCTGGCGGCGAAATGGCCTTTGGCGCTGGCTGCCGCCGCCAACGTCGTGTTAGCCCTGCTGGCCTATGCCGTATACCGCGCAATTCTCGATCTGCGGCCTGAAACCGGCTTCGCCGCCCGGCTTTATCAGAGGCAGGGACCCCTGGGACGTTACGCGCTCATGTTCGGAGCCCCGGCGGCGCTGGCCGTGTTTCCGTCCTTATTGATGACCAGTTACGGGGCAAAACCTTATTTCCTCTTTGCAGGCGTTCTGACTGTCGGATTCCTGAGCATCACCGCCGCACTGAAGGATGGGGAATTCCGGCTGCATCCCGAAATAGCGCGATACTGGTTTCTCAGCGCTGCCGTTGCCCTTTGGCTGATGCTGGCGATATGGATAGCCGGAGTGCTGGGTCTCTACTACGCCAGCCAGGCTGCGCCCATTGGCAATTTCCTTTGGCCGTGGGATTTTTCCTGGAGCAACCTGGGCTACCCGCAAGAGTATTTCGAGCAACGCCAGCGCGCCGCCTTCCTCGCTTTCACTTTCGCCGGGGCCGGTTGCATAGCCGCCATCCTCGCCGGACTGAGTCTGGATTCCTTGTTGCGACGGGCCGGCGCCGCAGCAGCGCCGGACAATACGCAACCGGCCCAAGAGAGCCAACCGGCGGCCATGGAGCCACCGCCCCAACAGCCTCCACCGTCGCCGGAAAGCCTGGACGGGGAACCAATCCCGAACTGGCCCGCGATGGTGTTGAATATGCTGGCCGGGGAGCAGGGTCAAGCCCAAGACGGGCCGGACTTCCTGGCTTCCCTCAACGGTAGTGAAATCGCCATCGGCGCAAGGCAGTATGAGGGTCTGCTGGCCGACAAGGAGCGTCTGCTCCAAGGGGCCAGCCTGCTGGTGGACAAGGCTTCGGGAACCGCCTTCGCCAAAGACGGCGGCGACTGGAAGAGGATAGCCTTCCGGGGGAGGCTCAAGGGGCCGTTCCTGCTGTTGTGCATTTACGCCCGGCATCCCGGCAGGCGGTTCACTTCCGCGGAACTGGAATCCCTGCTGCGAATGGAACTGCCGGATCGTTCGGAACTCAACGTCAGCAACTTTTTCGGCCAGTTGCAGAAACGGCAACGGCCGCCCGTTCCCGTCCGGCGCGACGACGATGGCTCATACATCCCGGAAATGGTCAACGTGTGCTTTCTGGACGCCCGCCCGGTCGTCCGCCCTGCGGCACTGACCGCCTCGGACAACACCCGCTTCTAACTAACCATCGGCTGCGGCATTCCCGCCCCATTTCCTGCCCTCTCCAATACGCCGGGCAAAATAAAGCCATATCCTACCCATACTCTACCCATATCGTAACCAATTTTCCTTGTCTTCTATCCGGGCGCGGTTCTAGGCTGAGGCGGAAAGGCGGGCTGGGGAGACGGCTCAATACCAGGAGCCTACCGGCCTGCCCGCCCCAAATCATTCCCGGAATCCGCAGGGATTGGGGAATATCAAGGAGGAGGCACGTTATGGGCATCAGCCTGGCAATAATTCCGAAAACCGCGCTCTCTATCGCGCTCTTGGCCGTCTTGTCGCTGGCAGTCCTGGCCGCGGTGGTCTCCGCGACGCCGGGGACAGTCTCCGCAGCGGCGGTTAGCGGCGAAACGCCCCCGGCGCGGCAGGGGGACACGCCGGAAACTCCCGAGCAGACGGCAACCCCGATGCCAACGCCCGAACCGACAACCAGACTGACCAATGAAAGGGACGCTGAAGGGGACCCCATTCTGTACGACCCGGTTTGGCGGGGGAATACGGACGCAGCCCAGGCATTGATCAGAGCCGGAGCGGACGTAAACGCCCGCGACTCGGACGGCAATCCCATCTTGTATGCTGCCGTGTGGCGGGGCAATCACGAGATGGTGCAGATACTCTTGGACGCCGGAGCAGATCCCGATGCCCTGGACGCAGACGATGTTCCGATTTTGATTGAGGCGACATGGCGTGGACATACCGAGGTAGTGAGGATATTGGTGGAAGCCGGAGCAGACCCGCTGGCCCGCGCCCCGGACGGAACAACCGCGATCAGTGAAGCGGCATGGCGCGGACATACCGAAATTTTGGAAATCCTGGCTGGCGCGCCTGAACCCACGGCAGCGAGTGAACCTACGGCGCAGCCTGCGCCTACTGCCGCCCCCCAGCCAACGCCGACGCCCGAACCCACGGCGGCTCCCGAACCTACGCCCACAGCCACGCCGCAACCGATGCCGACGGCTGAATCCACGCCGACACCCGAGCCAACCGCGAGCGCTGCGCTCCAGTTCACCCCCGCGCCTCGCACAGACGGCACTGCATCCCCGCTGCCGTCCGACGGTGGTGAGGAAGACGAAGGCGATGACATGACCTTGCTGTTCATATTGCTGATCGCCGTCGCAATCGCTGTCGCGCTGCTCCTGGCTGTCATCCTCCTCTGGCTGATAGGCCGCCGGAGAAGGCAGGCTGAGACCCCAAGCCCCCTGGACTTCCAGTAAGCGGCTTCCCGGTATTCTCAACGGCATCCTGCGGAGCCGTCAAACCTGGAATCCAGCGATGCGGCAGTGTCCCGGTGTGATAATTTCCCAAGCTGATTTTCCGTCAAACCGAGACGCTGCCTGAGCGAAAGCAGAGAGAACCAACCATGAGAATGACGATACTGACACTGCTCGCCATCTTGACCTTGGCGGTCACGTTGGCTTGTGGGTCGAGTTCGGACGAAGAGGCGCTACCAAACATCAACGAGTCGAACCCTGCCCGGTTAGGTGGCTCTCCCACTCCAGAGGGGCTGGTGTGCGACAGGGCCGAGCCCGTCCAGCCCGTCCAGGGTATCCCTTCCGAACCGGACTTAAGCACTTCCTGGGACGGGACAGCGGTACGATTGAACTGGGTTCCCTCTCCAGGGCCAAGACCTACTCACTACAACGTCTATTACGAATCACGGTCTAGTGGTGAGTGGTATGGGTGTATGCATCCATTGGCTGAGAACGTGACCGAAACCACCTACGCGCATCAGGCCCAGGTCAAGCCCGTACCGTATGCTCGATGGCTTGTCCGCGTTGCGGGGAGGACCTCCGATTCGCTGACCATTGAGTGGTCATCACCCCCATCTCAAGAAAGTTACGAGATTACGTACGCGGTTTCGGCCTGCAACAGCGCCGGATGCTCCGACGTCTTCTCTCCCCCAGCGCGTGCCGGTGTCCCCTACGATATTCAGCGCTTTGCGCTGCGCCGCAGTTCCCAGGAAGACCCGGCGGCCAGCGGTGAAGCTACCGTGGAGAAACCCTTTCGCGACGAGTACCGCGATGTTGGCCTGCTGCCAAGCACCGTGTACTCCTACGAGCTGCGGGCCTGCAACGAAGTCGGGTGTTCGCCGCCCACACAGGCAGCGGGTCTGACGGAGGCTGCCGGCCCGGTCGCTATCCCTTCCGCTCCCAGCATTCGGGGGGAGAAGGTAAACGTGACCGCCGGCACCGATAACGCGAAAGTCATCTGGGATAAGGTGGATGGAGCGACCTATTACTTGGTGTACCAGTCCGACAGGGGATATGAAAAACTGGATGCCGATGTAAGCGCCCCGGAAACCAGCTATCACGACATCTCACCGAACTCGTCCCTTTTCGCATTTTATACCACCACATACCGTGTCAAGGCGTGCAATAAAGCCGGCTGCTCGGCGTTTTCGGAAAGTGTTACGCTGGAATAAGAGAACTATATCGAATCCTGCGCATCTCCCTCGCCATCGTCATTCTGGATTCCGGCGGAAGCCGGAATGGCTGAGTGAGAGGGTGTAGGATTCAATATAATTCCCTAAAATAACCCCAGAGACCACAGGTATAATGACAACAAAAACTCTGTGTCCTCCGTGGTCTCTGTGTTGAATTAAACTTCAATCAAGGAGAGTCATAATGTCAGTGCGAACTGACCTCAGGGCCAGGATTCAGTCCGGGGAGCAGATTGTGGCCCCGGGGGCCTATGACCCCATATCGGCGCGGCTGGTGCAGTCGTTGGGCTTCAACGCCGTCTATTGCGGCGGCTACATCTCCGGCGCGCACCTGGCGGTGACCGAGCCGCTGATGACCATGACCGAGCAGCTTTCCGTGGCCGAGCGGGTGGCGCGGGCGGTGCCGCTGCCCGTCATCGTTGACGCCGACGCGGGCTACGGCGAGCCGGTTCACGCCATGCACACGGTGCGCTCCTTCGAGAAGGCGGGTGTGGCCGGTATCCACATCGAGGACCAGTTCTTTCCCAAGCGGGCCTCCTACCACGCCGGGCTGGAGCACGTCATACCCATGGACGAGTTTCTCCAGAAGATAAGCTACGCGCTCCGGGCCCGCACCGACCCCGACTTTCTCATCGTGGGCCGCACCGACGCCTTCACCGCCGTCGAGGGCGACATGGACGAGGCCATCCGACGCGGCAACGCGCTGCGTGACCTGGGCGTGGACCTGGTAATGCCTCGCGGCGTCCGCAGCCGCGAGGACCTGGCAACCTTCCGCCGGGGCGTGCCGGACGTGCCGCTGATGGTCATTGCCGGGGCCGACGACATCACGGTGGAGGAATACCGTGACCTCGGCTGCCAGTTCCTCATCTACGCCACGTCCTCAATCATCGCGGCGGTGGACGGCATCCGCCAAATCTACGAGAGCCTGCGCGACACCGGCCACATCGGCATCAACGCCCCCCAGGTGGCCCGGATGCGCGCCGAGGTGGAGGCCCTCATCAGCCTGCCGGAGTACCAGCAGGTGGAGGCCGAGACCACCGAGCGCGAGTTCCAGCAGCATAGGGGGCATTAGGAAGTCCCCTGCCGACGACAACACCTTTCATTTTATTCGCTCAAAGGATAATCGAATCGGATAAGCAACGCGGTACACGCTGCTTCACCACTAGCCCCGTGACTGGGAGGACCGCTGGTCATCTCCCCAGGAGAGCCAGCGGTCGCCGTATTTCTCCCGGCGTTCTTTCTTATCGGCTACGGCAACAAATACGAGTAAATCATATCTACATCCTAGTCATATCCTAATCCTAGTTATATCCTAGCCGTATCCTAGCCACTTTCGGTTTATTTACAATCCTGCTTCTCCTATCCTTGATTAAACAGGCGGTGACTGTAGACTTTTCCCCTTGTTCACCAAAAGGATAATCAAATTGGGATAAGCAGAGCGGCAGACGCGGTATCACCTCCGGCGCCATGGCTGGGAAGGCTGCTGGTCATCTCTCTTCTGGTGATGTTGAACCTGCCGGCTATCTTGACTGGCACCACCGGAATGGACCAGTACGGTTTCTTTACCCTTGAGCCGGTGGCGGCCCGGCCCTACCCGCTGGCGCTTTCGCTTGCCTTGGGCACATTATCCGCCGGAGCGGGTTATCTGGCCTACCTGCTGTTGCGGAAACGGGCCTGGTTCGCCAACACCAGGTACGAGGCTTATCATCGCAATGCGGTAATCTTCGGAGTGCCAGTAGCTATCGCTTTTCTCCCGGCATTCTTTCTTACCGGCTATGGCAGCAAACCTCTGGTGCTGGGAGTGGCCGGAATCATGGCGACTTCACTGTGCATCACTGCCGCCCTCAACGACCCCAAAACTCGGCTCGATGCCGGAATGGCCCGCATCCTGTTCGTCGTTGGGGCCGCCATCATCCTGTTATTGACCGCCTTGGCCGTGTCGGGGATGTTGGTGATGTATTTCGTCGAGCATTCGCCCGCCGACGGCAACTTCTTCTGGTCTTGGGAATTCGCTTGGAGCGACTTGGGATACCCGGCCGAGGAGTTCAGCCAACGTCATAGAAACGGGCTGCTGGCCTTTGGCATCGCGGGAACCTGCTACATGGCCGTGGCCCTCGGCGGTTCCATGCTGGGGGCGGCCCTGAGGTGGACCGGGCCCGGTGAAGAAGGTGAAGCCGACACCGAACAGACGGCATCCCAGGACTCTTCGGCGTTTGTGGCTGTGCTGAACGGAGATGAGGCCGTCATCAGCCGGAGCCAGTACGAAGATATGCTCGCCAACAAAGATAATCTCCTCACGGACACCGAGCTGCTGGTGGACAAAGCCTCGGGAACCGCTTTCGCCAAAGTGGACAGCCAGTGGAAGAAGATTTCCTTCCGGGGACGGCGCAAAGGGCCGTTCCTGTTGCTGTGCATCTACGCCCGGTATCCGGGAAGGCGGTTTACTGCGGGAGAGTTGGAAACCCTGCTGGAGGCCGACCTGCTGGGACGGGAAGGGTTCAACGTGAGCGATATCTTCGCTCAACTGTATAAACGCGCACCCCTGGTCCCCGTGCACCGGGACGACGTCGGCTCGTATATCCCGGAGACGGTCAAGGTCTGCTTACTGGACTACTATACCGCGCCGCTCTCCAACGGCTTCGAACCTCCCGCCTAGCCCGGTCTTATGTCCGCCTCCAAAGTCTGTCTCAGTCCTGATGTGCGGCCCGGCCACGCATCAGGGCCAATCATAGCTATAATCTAGCCGTATCATAGCTGTAACCTAGTCACTTTCGGTTTGTTTCCGAATCCGGCCCTCGTATGCTTGACTGTACAGACAGTCTTCGAGGAGGGTCTTATGGCCTTTACCTTAGCGCCCGGCGAGGAAGTGCGAGCGGAAGTTGAAATTGAAGGACGCGGGGGCGGTCTGTTTTTCACGCCGTCCTTCGACCTGCGTGTCACAAACTTCCGGTTCTCGGTCGCCGAATCCTTGCAAAGAGGCAGCGAAACGACGAAGTACGTCCCCCTGGAGCACATAAATTATGTGCAGGAAGGAAAATACAGCACGCCAAGAAATCTTTGGATTGCCATTGCTTGCGCCATAATCGGAGTCGTAGCGGCTGTGACCGTCATCGGCATAATCATTGCGATTCCATTGTTCATCGCAAGCGTAGTTTTCTTCTTCCGGTATTTGAGGTCACGGGCCGAGGGTTTGGTGGTTGGATACGGAGGGCAAGAAGACATCACCATAATCTTCGGAGGGCACGGCAGACTCGTCCAAGAAATCATTGAAGCATTGGAGGCTGCTCGCCTGGACCGCACCGCCCGAGATTACTACGCATCTGCAATAGTGTCCGAGACCTCCCCCGCGCTGCCGGGGTCTCAGTAGAGTAGAACGCGGGGGACGCATAGGCTCTCTTCCCGGCGTACTCCGCAACCGAGGCCCTACGACCGCCGCCGGAAGAAGCTCCAGACCGGGGCGGTGAAGCCGGGCAGCACATCGCCCCCATCGAATACGTCGAACTCGCCCAGCGCCTGCGGCGGCTCGCCGGGGCGGTAGACCGTGAGGGTCACAGGCCCCGGGTCTGCCACCAGAACCATCCGCACCCCGTGGGAAAGCCACATCATCGCCCTCTCCGCCATGTGCCGCTGGGAGTCGTTGGGTGACCTCACTTCCACAACCAGGTCGGGGGCCAGTTCCGCGTAGCCGCGCACTGGCCTCGCAAGTCGCTCGGGCGCAACCCAGGCCAAGTCCGGCCCCCGGACTGTGTCCGGGCCCCGCTCCAGAACGAAGCCAGAATCGCCGGCGCGCATCTGCCCATAGTCATTCTCGTAGCAGTAGCTGGTGAATAGCCAAGCGATGTGGGCTACCAGCGCTCCGTGTTCGTCTCCTGGCGGCATTTCTTCGATCAGCACTCCTCGGACGAGTTCGCGCTTTACATCGTCGTCCGACATTTTTAGCAACTCTTCCGCGGTCATCAGTTTCGGTTCCGTCGTCATTTCACCCCCACCCCCTGCCTTCGCAGGGCAGGCTCTAACCCTCCCCCTGAGGGGGAGGGGATTTTGCGGTTGGACGCCTACACGTTGGTTGGCACCGTGTCGCTGACGCCGTACTTGCGCTCCAGCTCGTAGATTTCGCCGAGGCCGAGGAGCGACGCCACGTCCCAGCGGGTGGCGAAGCGGCTGGGATCAACGGCGCCGGTGGCCTTCAGTTCCTCGAAGGCGTCCTTGACCTGCTGGTAGATGAGCCAGATGGTGCTGCCGCAGATGGTTATCTTGTAGCCCAACTCGTTCAGGTCGTTGGTGTTCATCAGGTCGCCGTTGTACATCCGGGGCAGCCCGGCCATGTCGCGGGCGTAGTTGCGGATGTCATCCTCGCTCTTGATGCCGTCCACGAACACCACGTCGGCCCCGGCCTCGATGTAGGCGTTGCAGCGGCGGATGGTGTCCTCCCACCCGGTTACGGCGTAGGCGTCGCAGCGGGCGATGATGACGAAGTCGGGATCGATGCGGGCGTCCAGCGCGGCGCGAATCTTGTTCACGTGGTCCTCGAGGGGAATGACCTGCTTGCCCTCAAAGAACCCGCACTTCTTGGGAAACACCTGGTCCTCGATGTGGATGGCGGCCACGCCGGCGGCCTCATACTCCTGCACCGCCCGCCTCACGTTCAGCGGGTTGCCGAAACCGGAGTCCGAGTCGCAGATAACCGGGATGTCCACTGCGTTGGCGATGTACTTGGCGTTGGTGACCATCTCGGTCATGGTGAGCAGGCCCACGTCGGGGAAGCCCCGCTCGGCGGCGGTGCCTGCGCCGGTCATGTAGACCGCCTGGAACCCGACGGACTCCGCAATCTTGGCGTGCAGGGCGTTGAGGACAAAGGGGGCGACGACCATGTCGCCGGAGTTGAGCATCTGTCGCAGCTTGGTGGCGGCTTTCATCGCGCGTTCTCCTGTTCCGGGGTGGAATTGGTGGGTGAATGATACCGCAGCTTCGGGGTGGGTGCTAACAAAAGGGAGTATAATCAGAAGCGCGGGGAGGCTGAATGATGTTGAAGCGCGCCGTACATCCGGGGATAATCCTGCAAGACGAACTGGCGGAATTGGGCGTGACGGCCTCCGTATTCGCCCGCCAGATCAACGTGCCGGCCGACCGTATCAGCCAGATCATCGCACGCAAGCGGTCCGTAACGGGCGACACCGCCTTGCGCTTTGGGCACTGGTTCGGAGTTGACCCCCAATTCTGGATGAACCTTCAAACCCAACACGACTTTGCCAATGCGGAAACCGAGGTCGGCGAAGAGATTCGCAAGCTGCCCACTGCCGCCAATCTCTAACAACTATCCCGCTGTGGCATACAGCGCATGGCTGGCTAGCTGCTGCCACGACAGATCCGCGGCCCAGCGGCCGTTGCTCCAGTCGTCGCCCGCGGCGTTCGATACGTAGCGCGTCAACAGCAAGCGCCACGGTGTTGTATCTTCCGGAACTTCCAAGCCCGATGCGACCCCCGAAGCGAACTCTACAGCGTCGGCCAGTATGGCTTCCGGGAAGCTGCCGTATTCTAGCAGGATGATTTCGGGCTTGAGTGGTTCGGCCTCGTCTACGCCCGGCGAGTGCTCTCGGGCGACATCCAGCAACTTCGCCTGCAACTCCAACAACCCTGCCTGGGCGGTGAATTGCATTACCACTCCGTTGATTGACGGGTCTGCAACTATTCCCGTGCGGGTCAACGATTGAGGTTCCCCAGCGGCCGTGTCGCCAGCGATGCTTGACACCTGCGAAGCCAGGGCGGCAAAGCGGTTATCCGGGCAGGGAAAATAGGGAATGAGGCGCATACGCAGCATCTGCATTTCCGCCGCCCAAGCCGAGTATTGCCCACATACTATCTGCCGCGTCTTATAGACCTTAGCCGTGAAGGACGGTTGCAGCACCAGGTCTATGCCGTAACGGATGGACATTGCTCCTCTCCGTGGTGGTGTAGCGCCCTCAATTTTCACCTTCACCCTAGCCCTCTCCCTCAAGGGGAGAGGGAACTACTACCGAGCGATCAAGACAGGATAGCGGCCAGTTCCGGCAGGTTGGCGGTCTCGATTTCGGGGCGATACCCGGTGTATGGAGCGAAGGGGATGTTGTGGCGGTCAATGTATGCGCCCTTCATCCCGGCGGCCTGGGCGGCGCGGATGTCCCAGGCGTGGGCCGCCACGTGCAGGATGTCGCCGGTCTCCGCCTCCAGCAGTTCGGCGGCGCGGCGGTAGACCCGCAGGTCGGGCTTGTAGCAGCCTGCCTGTTCCACCGAAATCGTGCGGTGGACGGGTATGTTCAGGGTGGACACGATGCGCTCCAGCACCGCTAGATCGCCATTGGACAGTACCGACAGGGTGTACCGGCCCCGCAACGCGGTCAGGCTCTCCACCACGTCGGGAAACAGCGTCGGCGTGGCGCGGACGGCCAGCAGTTCCTCGATATCCTCGCGGCTGTGCTCGATGCTCATGCGGGCTAACACCTGCGACAGCGTGGTGCGCCGCAACTGCTCGAAGGGCGTCCGCGGCCCGCCGAGGAAGGTGTCCACCATCCCCTCGTGCAGGTAGGCCCACTCCCATGTCCGCACCAGCTCGGCGGCATCGGTATCCGCTCCCCGCTTTCGCAGAAAGCCGTCGAAGGCGGGCGCAAAAGTGGCCTCAAGGTCCAGCAGCGTGCCATACAGGTCGAAGGTGATGGCGCGGACGACGGCGGGGTCAAAGGGGGGCATAACGAAACTCCGGTAGCGAGTGGCGGGAATCAGGCAACCAGCAACAGGATTATATCAGGAACCGGACGAAGTATTGGGGATGGGCCTGAGCCGTGAGGAAGGCCGCAAAGGGTTGTCTGAATCATGATTTGCAGGATGAAGAGATTAACACGATAGGTATTCATCCTGAAAATCCTCTAATCACGTAAATCCTGATTCAGACAATTATTTTCAATTACACTGTCCTTGCCGCTAAATGAGGGTGTTGCCCAGCCAAAAAAGGATGCTATAATATGTTTTTACTGGCCCGGCCGAGGTGGTGGAATTGGTAGACACGCTGTCTTGAGGGGGCAGTGGGCGTGCGCCTGTGTGGGTTCAAATCCCGCCCTCGGCACCACTAAACGGCCAGGCGACCGGGCCGCGATCCCAGTGGCCTGTTGACAACCGAGGCGACGTAGCCAAGTGGTTAAGGCGGAGGTCTGCAAAACCTCTATGCGGCGGTTCGAATCCGCCCGTCGCCTCCAGCTCTTTCTCCCTCCCCGCCTCTTACTCCTCCCGTAGAAGGCCCGCGCCATACGTCCTTCAAGCCGACTGCCCCGCCCTCAAACGCTGGACTCCTTCCTCAAGTACCGGGACTTCCGGCTGTTGTGGTGCGCCAACTTCTGCGCCAACACCGCCACCTGGCTGCAACTGCTCAGCGTGGGCTGGCTGGTCAAGGACCTGTCCGAGGGTTCCGCCATCGGCGGCTTGCTGGTGGTGTCGGTAGGCGCCATCAACACCCTGCCCAGCCTGCTGGTGAATCCTCTGACCGGCGTGCTGGGCGACCGGCTGGACCGCCGCAAGCTGATGATGACGGTGCAGGCCATGGGCGCGGCCCTCGCCCTGGGCTTCGCCTTCCTGGTGGACAGCCAGTTCATTCAGGCTTGGCACGCCTACGTCTACGTGCTGATTTCCGGGGCGTTCCTCGCCGTCACCCAGCCTTTGCAGCAGGTGCTGGTCGCCAACTCGGTGCCGCGGGAGTCGGTGAGCAACGCCTACGCTATCAACGTGATGACTATTACCGGCACCCGGATATTCGGCCCCTTCGTCGGTGGGCTGCTTATCTTCTGGCTGGGGTATTTCTGGAACTTTGCCCTTGAGAGCGCGCTGTACCTGGCGGTGGTGCTGTTCATGGTGTCCATGCGCCTTCATTACGCCGACCCCGTTCCGCTGAGGGCCAGCCGACGGTTCACTCCGCTGGCGGATTTCCGGGACGGCATACTGCACCTGTGGCGGCGGCAGCGGGAAGTCCTTCACATGATGGTGCTGTCATTCGTACCCAACACCGTGCTGCACCCGGTATGGTTCCTGCTGCCTCTGTTCACCGTCCAAGTGCTGCACGCCGAAGCCGACATGGGCGGCTACCTGCTGGCGGTGACCGGGGCCGGCGGGTTCTTGTCTACCCTGGTAATCGCTTCCTTCGGCTTGCCCTCCCGCCGGGGCTACCTGCTGCTGGCAACGGCGGCGTGCAGCGCCGTCTGCACCATGGCCTTCGCCTATTCCTCCTGGTTGCCGGCCGCTTTCCTGTTCCTGGCCTTGATGTCCATGTTCCAGTCTCACTACCGCACTGCTCAGGGAACGGTGGTGCTGACCATCGTGCCTGACGAGTTCCGCACCCGCACCTTCAGCGTGCTGGCCTACGAGCGCGGCTTCCTCACCGTAGGCAGTGTGCTGGTAGGGATGCTGGCTGATGCTACCTCGGCGTCCATGGCCATCTTCACGCTGGGGGCGCTGGGGCTGGCGTTGACAGTGGTATGCGCTGCCGCGTTGCCGAGGGTGCGGGGGTTGGCGTGATGGGAGTTTCGATGCTTGACTAGAATCGTCTGAACTGTGATTTTTGTGATTAGGGGATTGCCATGATTTGGAAACTGCGCCGGTCAGGAGACGCCCAATCAGCGTAATCCCCTAATCACAAAAATCACAGTCCAGACAAAATCGAAATACCCTGCCGGCCTCCGGCCATCCTTGCCGCAGTATATGGGGTTCGTTACACTGAGCGGGATGACAAATCCATCGCCATACACCGGGCTACAACTCGCAAGGCATCCCGCTGAAAAAGAGGCAAGTATGCGTTTTGGCTCCTTCGTCTTTCCTATCAGCCACCACCCGGAAAAGGACTCGGCGGTCATTGACAGCACCCTCGACGAGATTCTGCTGTCCGAACAGCTCGGTATGCACTCCGTCTGGCTCACCGAGCACCACTTCGACGGCGCGGCGGCCCACGCCGACCCGCTGGTGCTGGGGGCCGCCGTCGCCGCCCGCACCGAGCGCATCAAGATAGGCTTCGCAGTGGTCGAGCTGGCCTTCCATCATCCCGTCCGCCTGGCCGTTCAGACCGCCCTGCTGGACAATCTCAGCCACGGGCGGCTCATCGTAGGCACCGGACGCGGCTCGGCCTATAACCACTACGAGTACATCGGCTTCGGCATCACCATGGAGGACGGCATCGCTCGCCTGGACGAGGCGGAAGATCTGATGGTGGCGGCCTGGACCGGCGAAGACCTGAAACACCACGGCGAACACTGGAACGTCCAGTTCCCGCAGCTACGCCCCCGCCCGTACCAGCAGCCCCATCCGCCGCTAATCCGCGCCTGCATCAGCGAGGCGTCAACCATCAGGATGGCCGAAATCGGCCGTCCGGTGATGATTGGCATACAGACGCTGCCCAATTTACAGTCCCGGCTGGAGCGATACCGGGCCACCATGCTGGACTCCGGCTTTACCGAGGCGCAGACGGAAGACACCCTGGACCAGTGCTGGGCATCCCGCGACCTGTTCGTCGCCGACAGCTACGACGAGGCCCTGGAAGTCGCATCCGCCGGTTTCGCGCGGGAACGCTTCCACTTCCGCCACGCCCGGGAGCTCTACAACCCCGGCGGCTTCCCGCCCCCCGATCCCAACGCCCCGGTTCCTGCTGGCGAGAGTCTTGAGCATTCCTTCATCCTGGGCACTCCGTCGCAGGTTGCCGAGCAGGTCGCCGAAATGCGCGACATCGGCGTCCGCAACCTGATGCTCAAGCTGAACACCGGCGAAATGGACACCCACAAAGTGCAGAAGTCCATGCGCCTCTTCGGCGAAAAGGTGATGCCGCACTTCGCTTAGAAACCATCCCCTAATCCCTTCCCCCTTGAGGGGGAAGGTTAGGATGGGGGTGAAAGGGTAGAGCGGTGTCGATTTTGAGATAGTTCCTTAGTATCGCCTATCGCAACCATAGCTTGCCCCGATTCCGAGGGAGGAACTTATGAAGAGAAGCGCCTCCAGGACTCTCACCACCCACACCGGCAGCCTGCCCCGGTCACCCCGCCTCCAGGAGTTGCTGCGGGAGCGGGAAGAGCAGCGCGATTTCGACCCGGACGTGTTCGCCGCAGGGGTACGCGAGGGTGTTGCTGCGGTGGTCGCCAGGCAGCAGCAGGCCGGGGTGGACGTGGTGAACGACGGCGAGCAGGGCCGCTCACAGTACGCAACCTATGTGAAGGAGCGACTCACGGGCTTCGAGGGCGAAAGGACGGTGCGCGCCCGCCCGCGCTTGGACGACGCCGACTTTCCCGATTTCGCCGCAACGCAGACGCACATGTCCTCCCGCAATATGCCGCAACCGGCCTGCTCGGGCCCCATCGGCTGGAGGGACTGGCCGGCGATGCAACGGGACATAGACAACCTGAAGGCGGCAACGGTCGATTCGCAAGTGGAAGAAGTGTTTATGACCGCGGCATCCCCCGGCGTCATCGCCAACTTCCTTCCCAACGAGTATTACCCCACCGAGGAAGCCTACCTCTACGCCCTGGCCGACGTGATGAAGGACGAGTACAACGCCATCGTCGGCGCGGGCCTGCTCCTGCAAATCGACTGCCCCGACCTGGCCATGACCCGCGTGACCCAGTTCTCTCACCTCACTGTAGAAGAGTTCAAGAAGATTGTGGAACTGCACGTGGAGGTAATCAACTACGCCCTCAAGGACATAGACCCGGAGCGGATGCGGCTGCACCTCTGCTGGGGCAACACCGAAGGCCCGCACCACCACGACATCCCGCTCAAGGAAATTGTGGACATCGTGCTCAAGGCGCGGCCCAACGGCCTGTCCTTCGAGGGGGCCAACCCCAGGCACGCCCATGAGTGGAAGGTGTGGGAGGGGGTGACCCTGCCCGACGGCAAGCTGCTGATTCCCGGCGTGCTGGACTCCACCACCAACTTCATTGAGCACCCGGAACTGATTGCCCAGCGCATCGCCAACTACGCCAACGTCGTGGGGCGAGAGAACGTGATGGCTGGCAGCGACTGCGGTTTCGGCACCTCGGCCTGGGGCCGCAAGGTGGAGGCCAATATCGCCTGGGCCAAGCTGGCGTCGATGGTGGAAGGCGCCAGGCTGGCTTCTGAGGAATTGTGGTAGGGCAGTTTCTCATAATTTTCCCTCTCCCTTGAGGGAGAGAGGGCTGGGGTGAGGGTGAATCCTGTGCATACACGGCTGCGAGGATTTCACCCCCCTGCCTTCGCAGCGGCAGGCTCTAACCCTCCCCCTCAAGGGGGAGGGAACTTTTCCGATTGGACAGCCGATTCCAGCCGCCGACTACCGCAGCACCCGCTCGTCTCCGTTGCGGCGGGTAATCTGCTCCTGGTCCATGCGTTCCAGCAGGGGCAGGATGTACTTGCGGCTGGTGTTGAACAGGGTGCGGGCCTCGGCGACGGTGATAGTGTCGTGTTCCCGCAGATGATCCACGATGCGCCCGGTCATCTGGCGGTAGGCGTCGGCGGTAAAGACCACCGAGTCACCGACGCGCACCACCCGGCCCTGCTCCACCAGCGCCCCCAGCACTTCGGCGTTGGGCTGGTTGTCGGTGGGTGGGGAGTAGGGTTCGCGCTCCAGCGATTCGAGGAACCGGGAAACCTGCTGCTCCATCCTGGGAGTGAACGTCACCTCGTGGCCGGGCAGCCGCACCGCCTGGCCGTCCTCGGCAACGAATCCCTCATCGGTCAGCCGGGCCAAGGCCCGCAGGTATACCGGCTGCGAAAGCCCCAGGCGGCTGCGGACTTCCTGGGCCGGAGCGCCCTTCCGTAGGGGATACTGGTCGTGGTACGAGCGCAGCACGGTCGCCAGCCTGCCCTTGAGCGTACCCCAGCCGAGAGCCGAGTAGAGCACCGCGTCGCTGTCGGTCGCCAGGTCGCCCAGGGCCACCAGGTCACCCTCTTCGGCCAGTTCCACAGCCCGCTCCAGCGCCTCCTCCCGAGGCAGATTGGCGCGCCGGGAAAGCTCACTTAAATCGCACGGCCCCCACTGCTCGGCCACGCTGACAATCACGTCCTCGCTGGCCCCTTCGTCCAGCAGCATCAGCCGCTCGGCAACGCCGGCGTCGAAGCGGCGATGACGGCGGCGGGGGTTGGGATCCACCACCTGCCCGCCGCCCAGAGTGCTGTCGGCGGAGCGCACCACGAAGTAGTCGCCCTTCACTACCGGCAGTGGCTCGGACAGCAGCAGTTGCACCCAGCCCTCGGCTCCCGGGGTCAACTGCTCGGCGTCCAGCAGCCGGGCCCGGGCTGGCGCCTCGCTGGTGAACAGGTGGAAAGTGACGCCCTCGTTGTGCTTCAGGGAATGGGGCGCGTCGTTCACCATTCGTAGCCGGGCGTCCACCCGTGTCGCCGGGCGCAGCCATCCTGGTGAGGTGAGGATTTCGCCGCGCTCGATGTCGTCGCGGGATATGCCAGACAGGTTCACGGCCAGCCGTACACCCGGCTCAGCGCTGGTCACCCGCGTCTTGTGGCTCTGTAATCCCCGTATTCTGGCCCGTTGCTGGGAACCGGCCAGCTCGATTTCCTGCCCTACGGCCAGCGAGCCGTCAATCAGGGTGCCGGTGACCACGGTGCCGAAGCCCGATATGGTGAAGCAGCGGTCTATAGGCAGCCGGGGCCGCCCCAGGTCGCGCCGCGCTTCGGTGTCGTCGAGGATGCCGTCAATCATGCCGCGCAGTTCGTCCAGGCCCTCGCCGGTATAGGCCGACACGCCGACCATCGGGCAGCCCTCGAAGGAGGTTCCGGCCAGCGTGTCCTCCACTTCCGCCTTGACCAGCTCCACCAGTTCCTCGTCCACTAAGTCGGTCTTGGTCACCACCACCAGCCCGCGGGTCACCCGCAGGATGTCGAGAATGGCCAGATGCTCGCGGGTCTGGGGCATAACGCTTTCGTCGGCGGCCACGATGAGCAGGGCCAGGTCAATGCCGCCCACGCCGGCCAGCATATTCTTGATGAAGCGCTCGTGGCCCGGTACGTCCACGATGCTGACCTCGCGTCCGCTGGGCAGCGTCATCCAAGCGAAACCCAGGTCAACCGTCATCTCCCGCTCCTTCTCTTCCGGGAGACGGTCGGGGTCAATGTCGGTCAGCGCCTTCACCAGCGTGGACTTGCCGTGGTCAACGTGGCCCGCAGTGCCGATTACGTACATAGCAGCCTTTACTAGCCTCCAGCGCCGTCAATGTATGCCAGGTAGTGGGCGTCTGGGCAAGGTCGCTCCCGCCAGGCATACCACTCCGGCAGTTCCGAAATAGGGGGGACGTCACCCCAGGAGTCAGTCCATTCCGGTTTCCATTCCCTATATTTCTCGCTCTTGAGTTCGTTTTCTCCAAGAGAGCGAACATCGTTAGCTTTGAGATCCGGCAAGGCCGCGGTGAATCCGGTTTGCAAGACGAATTCCACCATATAGCCCTCATTGTCGCCATATACTAGCACCACCGTTCCTAGGTCTCCCTTTTTCAAGTATGTGCCGGGAATATCCCGAGTTAGGGCGACTACATCCAGTTCCTCAATCAAGGGTTCCTCCTTTCTCTCCGCGGCCTCGGATATGCTGTTGCCAGACTAGGGGCGCCTCCGCTATGGGGAATGAACCAAACCGTGCGCACCAGCAAAGGCCCTCCGACAGGGGGCTGAATCACGCCATATATCACGTGGTTTAACCCGTGCTCATTCGGCTTGATACTGGACACAGGCTCGGACTGCGCCACGGCAAGCAGGTCTCTGGACATAGTTTCAATATTGTTTTCGTTGTACCCCCTGTTCCTGAATTCCTGGGCCTTGCCCCTACCTCTTGGATGGTTCACATCCAGCAGGTAACGGGTAATCTTGGCTTCGGGGACGTAGGCTAGATGGCGGTTGGGCACTTCCATCGATTTAGGATACCACGCTGTCGGATGCTATCACAGGAACCGGGTGAAGGCCTGGTTGGCTATCAGGTAGGCCGACTCGTCGAGGCGAATGATGTCGCCCTCCCGCCGCAGCAGGCCCAGGGCCAGCAACTCCTCGATCTCGGCGCCGTAGCGAGCGGGCAGGTCTTCCCCGACGGCGACTGATGCTTGGCGCAAGTCCAGCCCGTCCAGCAGTCGCAGGCCGAGGAACATAGTCTCGGCGCAGGCAGTGTCGGCGTTTATATGCTCCCAGCCGTCCACCGTGCGGGCCTCGCGTAGCTCCGCCTCGCCTAAACCGTGCCATTGTCCAGCCGATGACTGCCCCCATAGAGCGGCGCGGCTAGCGTAGTCGCGGGGCGAGAGAACCGTCCAGAAGCGGTACTCGCCCAAACGCGAATGGGCCCCCGGCCCGACGCCCAGGTACGGCTCGTTGCGCCAGTAGATGAGGTTGTGATGGGACTCGCGCCCCGGCTGCGCCCAGTTGGAGATTTCGTAGTGGCGGTAGCCCGACACGGCAAGGACGCGGCGGGCCAGCGCGTACATATCGGCTGCCAGGTCGGGGTCGGGTTCCGGTATCTTGCCCTGGTTGGCCCACACCTTCATGGGCGTGCCTTCCTCCAGCGTCAGGGCGTAGAGGGATATATGCTCCGGCGACAGGGCGGCCAGCCGCTCGATTGTGTCCTCCCACTGGGCGATGGACTGGTGAGGGAGGCCGTACATCAGGTCGAGATTGACGTTGTTGAAACCGGCGTCGCGGGCCGTCTGAAACGCCTCGATGGCCCCGTCTGCGGTGTGACGGCGCCCCAGCAGTTGCAGCAGGCCGTTGTCTAGGCTCTGCACGCCGATGCTGAGGCGGTTGACGCCCTGCCGCAGCAGCCCGCGGCAGGCGTCAGCGTTCAGGTCGCCGGGGTTGGCTTCGATGGTGATTTCGGCCCCTGAGTCAATAGTGAACACGTCCGCGGCGGCGCTCAGGATGGCGGCGATGTCGCCATCAGGCAGGTATGACGGGGTGCCGCCACCGAAGAACACGGTGCGCGCCGACGGATGGTCCCCGTTACTTGATGCTAACTGGCGTCCCCACAGCCGGAGTTCGTTGGTCACCGCCTCGAGGTAGCCGCCCATCTGCGACTCGACGCCCTGGTAGGTGTTGAAGTCGCAGTAGGGGCACTTGGTCTTGCAGAAAGGCACGTGGACGTACAGCCCGATGCCGGGCGAAAAGGGAGGGTTTGACCAGACGGCCGTTGCGACATTGGGCCATTGCGTCATTGCTTAAAGCGCTTCAGGCCGGGCTACTCGTCGTCCACAACCCGCCCGGTGCCGTCAACCACCTTGTCTGGGTCCTGGTCCTCGGGACGGTCGGACGGGGGAACAACTCCATTAATCTCGTCCACCACCTCCCTGGGAGACAGCTTGACCAGCAGCAGAAGAGCAAAGGCGATGAATATCAGGTCGTCGAAGCGGCCCAGGATGGGAACCCGGTCCGGCACAAGGTCGAAGGGAGAGACGGCGTAGATAATGGCCAGGGGTAACAGAAGGCGCAGGATAAGCGGCACCCGCTTGTCTACGCTGAGCCGCCAGACCAGCCGCGCGAAGCGGAGGATCTGGGGAAGAAAGCGGGGTAGCAGCAAAAGCAGTAAGGGAATTGCTAACCGCGTGAACATGGCGAATCCCTCCCTGTGCCGCCGCTGCTGTCAATTATAGGGGAACTTATGGTAAGTTTGTAACCGGCCTCGCCGCTGGCCTTCACCTCGAACCGGCGGCGCATTGGGGAAACCGGCAACGAACCGGATTGGAGCCTTTGCTGATGACTGATTACAATTCCCTGCGGACCATTGACGACCTGCGAAACAGCGGATACGAGGTTCGTCCCGTCCGCGAAGAGATACGCAACAACCTGATTGACCGGATTCGCGCTGAGGAAATCGTCTTTCCCGGCATTATCGGATTCGAGGAATCGGTAATCCCGCAGTTGGAAAACGCCATCCTGGCCGGGCAGGACGTAATCCTGCTGGGCGAGCGGGGGCAGGCCAAGTCGCGCCTGATTCGCGGCCTGGTCGGCCTGCTGGACGAGTACATTCCCAAGATAGCGGGTTGCGAAATCAACTGCAATCCCTACCAACCCATCTGCATGGCCTGCCGCAACCGCGTGGCCGAAGAGGGCGATTACACCCCCATCGAGTGGCTGCACCGGGAAGACCGCTACTCGGAGAAGCTGGCTACGCCCGACATCTCCATCGCCGACCTCATTGGCGAGATTGACCCCATCAAGGTGGCGGAAGGGCATTACCTTTCCGACGAACTGGTCATCCACTACGGGCTGGTGCCCCGCACCAACCGGGGCATCTTCTGCATCAACGAGCTGCCCGACCTGGCCGAGCGCATCCAGGTGGGCCTCTTCAACCTGATGGAAGAGCGGGACGTGCAGATAAAGGGCTACCGCATCCGCCTGCCCCTGGACGTCTACGTGGTTTCCACGGCCAACCCGGAGGACTACACCAACCGCGGCCGCATCGTCACGCCGCTGAAGGACCGCTACGGCTCGCAGATACACACCCACTACCCCCGGGACCCGCGCGACGAAATCGCCATCATGGAGCAGGAGCGCAACCGCTTCCCCGACGAAGACAGGCTGATAGTCCCTGAATACATGAAGCGCATCCTGGCGGAAATCACCGCCCAAGCCCGCCAGAGCAGCGAGATAAACCAGCGCTCCGGCGTCAGCGTCCGCGTTTCCATCGCCAACTACGAGACCGCCCTGTCCAACGCCGTCCGGCGCAGCATCATCCACGGCGAGGAGTGGGCCTGCCCCCGAGTCAGCGACCTGTCCTACATCGTGGCCTCCTTCGCTGGCAAGATAGAGCTGGAGACCTTCGAGGAGGGCAGGGAATCGCGCGTTACCGACGAGCTGACCCGCCGCGCCCTGCTGCGCGTCTTCGGCAGCTACTTCAACCTCGAGGAACTGGAGGACGTTATCCTGGCCTTCGATCTGGGCGGGACGGCCATCGTGGGCAGCGATCACCCGGCAGCGGAGTACCCGGCGCTGGTGGACGCCATAGACGGGATGGGAACGGCGGTGGCGAAGCTCACCGACGGTGACCGTCGGCCCGAGGTCGTCGCGGCGGCGGCGGAGTTCGTGCTGGAGGGGCTGCACCTGAGCAGGCGCCTGAACTGCGACCGCTCCGGCGACGGCTACCGCTACTCGCGGTAGAGATGGTTCCCGTTAAAGGTAAGACAGTATACAGGAAGGCGTGACCGTTCGTCCTGAGCTTGTCGAAGGACGGTTGGTTGCGCAGTGTTCAGTCTGTCTGCAACAGCCGAAACCCGTTCATCCTTCGACAAGCTCAGGACGAACGGGTTTCGCCGAGGATTGTCGCACATCCTATAAAGTCGTCGGCTCTCTATGCAATCAGCGCCAGTTCCAGTTGCCCGGCGCGGGATTCGGCTGCTGGCGCAGGCTTCCGGCGGCGTGGCGGCGGCCCTTGCGTCAGGCTCAACTCAAGCTGGCCGCGCACGGGCTTGGGGGCCTGGTCTCGCTCGCGGCGGTGCAAACCCCAGCGGCGGCGCTCCCGGTCCACGATGGACAACACGCTCTTGGTATATTCCTCGGGGGCGTAGGTCTTGCGGTAGAGCTTGGCGTAGCCCTGCTCCAGGTGGGGGTAGGTCTCTCTCAGCATGGGCATGAACCATTCCTTGGAGCCGGGCTTGAGGAACAGCACGTTGGCGCCGAGGAACTGCGCTCCGTGAGCGTGAGCGGCGGCGGCCACGGCGGCGATGTTCTCCTCGTGATCACTGATTCCCGGGAGCAGCGGCGCCATCATCACGCCGGCATTGACGCCATTTTCCACCAGAAACTGCATGGCCTCCAGCCGGGCCTGGGGGCGGGGCGCGCCAGGCTCGGTCAGCTTCCAGACCTCTTCGTCCACCGTACCGACGCTGAAGTTGACGGTGACTTCGGCAACCTCGGTTAGCTGGCGCAGCAGGTCAACGTCGCGCCGAGCCAGCACTCCCTTGGTGGTGATGCTGGCGGGGTTGGCGAAGTCTATGAGCACCTGCAATATGCCGCGCATAAGCTGGTACTCGGCGTCGGCGGGTTCGTAGGGGTCGGAGGCAGTGCCGATAGCGATGTTCTCGCCGCGCCAACTGGGGCGTTTCAGCTCCTGGCGCAGCACCTGGGGAGCGTTGACCTTGGCGAAGACCCGCTGCTCGAAATCGCGCCCGGCGTCCATTCCCCAATACTCGTGGGTCGGCCTGGCGTAGCAGTAGCGGCAGGCGTGGCGGCACCCCCGGTAGGGGTTCAGCGTCCACCGGAAGGGAAACATTGGGACGTCCAGCTTGTTGAGGAGGGTCTTGCAGTGGATTTCGGTTACCTGAGCGCCTGCCATTCCTTTACCTCTAATGTAACACTTGTTCGCAACATTTGTTCTATATTAGAGGGCGCAATGACAGATGTCAACAGGCGGGTTTGCAAACTCAGGGCTGTCAAGGGAATTGTCTGAATCAGGATTTACCGGATTTAAGGATGGATATTCCCAACCCTCGCATCCATTCATCCTGATTCAGACAATGGTCGCCGGGGCGGAGGGCTAACGAGGGAAGGAGGCCACGCGCTCCCGGTGGAGGCGCCGCAGGGGAACGGCGGGGACGTCAATGTCCCGCCCGTCCACCAAGAACAGCACCTGTTCCGCGATGTTGGTGGCGCGGTCGGCGATGCGCTCTATGTCGTGGGCTACCCAGAGCAGGTAGGTCGCCCTCTCGATAGTGTGAGGGTCCTGAATCATGAAGAGCAGGAGCTCGCGGTAGACCTGATCGTAGAGGTCGTCCACCTCATCGTCGGAGTCCAGCACCGCCTGGGCCTTGGCCGTGTCGCGATTCAGCAGGGCGTCGATGCTGTCGTGGAGCATGGTTGTGGCCTTTTCGGCCATGCGGGGAATGTCGATAAGGGGTTTCAGGGTCGGCTCGTTGCCCATCCGCAGGCTGATCTTGCCGATGCCCTCGGCGTAGTCGCCCATGCGCTCCAGCTCAACGGCGATATGGAGCAGGGCGATGATGGCCCGCAGGTCCCTGGCCACGGGCTGCTGGGTGGCAATCAGGTGGATGCAGCGGTCCTCTATCTCGGACTGCTTGTCGTCAATGTAGTCGTCGAAGTCAACGACCTGCTGAGAGGCAGCGAGATCCCGGTTCTTGAGCGCTTCGACAGAGAGATTGATAGAGTCGCTGACGAAGTCAGCCAGAGCCTCCACTTCCCCTTCCAGGCCGGTTAGCTTCAGGTCAAATTCTTCGCGGCGAGTGGGCATGGTCATGGCCTACCTCCCCGGCACAAATGCCGGTAGCCCGCCCGCTCTAAATCGGCTATACCCGGGTCCAGAAGGGGGGCCGCTGGCGCTGCGCCTCTAACAAGCTATCGTCCAAAAGTTCGAGTTTCACTCCCGGTTCAGGAACAGAAGGCAGATTGTAACCGATAGATTCGAAAACCGTCAAGTTCGTATAGTAGCCGTTGTAGACCTGCAACACCAACTGCTCGAAAAAGTCGTCGTGCGATGCCTCCACCGACCGCAGGGCCTCGTCCTTCGCGTCGTTGGACAGGGCGGCGAAACCGTCCGGCCCACGCTCGGCGGCGGCGATTTCGATGGCGGCAAGGCCCTGCATGAACAGGCGGATGAGACCCGGTTCGCCCACGGCCACCGATTCCACAAAGTCCCCGATGCCCAGCGAGCCAGCCCCGGGCCGGTTGTCCTGAGGAGGGATGATGCGGTTCAGCACCGAGTCTAGTAACTCCCTCTGCGCCGGCGAAAACACCTGTCGGGATGTGCTCATTCTGTCTGTTTCCTTTGGAAATCCCCTCCCCCTCAGGGGGAGGGTTAGGGTGGGGGTGAAATTCAGTCTACCGTGGTATCACCGGCAGCGTCACGTGGGACGGGTAATCCGCAGTGTGAACCACGGTCTGCAACGCCGTTTCCAGCCGCGCGTCCACACCGATGGGCGCGCCGGTGTTGGGGTTGCGGTCGAAGCGGGGGAAGTTGCTGCTGGAAATCTCCAGTCGCAGCCGGTGGCCGGCGAACAGCACGTGACTGGTTGACCACAGGTCAATTTCGTACTTGTAGATGCGCCCGGGACGTATCGGCGACGGCTCCGCCACCGAGGTGCGGAAGCGGGCGCGGATGATGCCGTCCTGGAGGTTGTGGGCGTAGCCGTCGGGCCGCACGTCCACCAGCTTGGCGGTGAAGTCGGTGTCCGGGGCGGTGCTGGCGGCGTAGAGGGTGCAGGTGATGGGGCCGGTCAGCTCCATGTCGCGTTCCAGCGGCTCTGAGGTGTAGACCAGTACGTCGTCGCGCCGCTCCACCTCCCGCTGGTCGGCAACGCCCTGGGGGATGATGAGGGTGCAGCCGCCCCGCGTTGGCGCCGGGTCGGCGGGGTCGTAGGTGTAGACGTCGTAAGGCTCTTCTCCGGGCGGCGAAGTGGACAGCGCGCCATCGCCGTCGAGGGTGTTGGCGTCGCCGCCGGAGTGGATGTACCACTTGACGTAGTGGGTGCGGGCCAGCGGCCAGTCCTGCTCGGCCCGCCAGCGGTTCTCGCCCATGACGAAGATGCTCACCGGAGGCTCGTCCATCAGGCCGGACTCCATGTCCTTGAGCCAGTAGTCGAACCAGCGCAACAGGTGCTCGTGCAGCTCGATGCGGGCCTCGGGGCCGAAGTCTATGTCGCCGGTGTCGCCCGACGTGGGCGCGGTGTAGGGGCGGATGTGGGCCCACGGGCCGACCAGCAATCGCTGGCTGCGCCGCGCCTCTGCGGTGGCTGCGTTGTCCCTGAGGGACTGGTAGCCGTTGAGCGCGCCCTCGAGGAAGATGTCGTACCACGAGCTGACGTGGAACATGGGCAGGGAAATCTTGTCGGCGTGGCGCATCAGGTTGACCCGCGACCAGTACGGCCCGTCCAGTTCCTCGTCGAAATACTCGTGGAAGTAGGGCGCGGTCTCCTTGAGCCGGTCAATCCAGTCACGCAGGGGAAGGTGGCGGAACCAGGCGTCGGTCAAGGGCTGGGCGAAATTGTCAGGGGGCAGGACGTACTCGTCCATCTGGGCCAGCAGGTCTTCGCGGCCCGCCCGCACCAGGGTATTGCGGCCCTTGTGGATGGCATAAGGCACCATCCAGCCCCATTCCATTGCGCCGCCGGTGTGGTAGACCCAGCTCTGGTGGAAGTCCGCCGAGGCCGACACCGGGGCCATGCAGGCCAGGTGCGGCGGACGCGGCCCGGCGGCCAGGGTGTACTGGGTCGCGCCGAGGTACGACTGGCCGGTGGTGGCGACGCGCCCGTTGCACCACGGCTGACGGGCGGCCCACTCCACGGTATCGTAGCCGTCCTGCCCTTCCTGGAACAGCGGATCGTAGTTGTCGCCCTCGGAGTCGAAGCGGGCGCGGCAGTCCTGGCTGACGACGACATAGCCGCGCTGGGGGAAGAACCAGATGGAATGCTCCTGGTTATCGGCGTAGCCATCCTTGCCGTAAGGCCCCCGCGTGACCAGCGCCGGGAAGCGGCCCGGCGCGTCGGGGCGGTAGATGTCGGTGGCCAGACGCGCGCCGTCGCGCATCGGCACCATTACGTTGCGCTCGCGGATGACCCGGTACTGCTCTGTGCTTGCCATATCCGGCCCCTTTCCCCCTTGTAATAGCGGGGGCAGGCTTAGTCTAGCATAATATATTGTCTGAACTGTGATTTTTGTGATTGAGAGATTACTCTGATTCGCCAGCAAGAAAATCAGGGCAATCAAGGAAATCCCACGAATCACAGTTCAGACAAGTACTCCAGAAATTCCTCGTAGGTCGAGAATTGGGCCACGGTGTTCAGGAACTCCCCCAGGGTTTCGCTGCGCTGGCGCAGGCCGCGGAGCTGGCCTTCGATGGGGCTGACCGAGGCGGCGCTGGTGGCGTAGGAACCGTAGAAGGCGAAGTAGGCCTGGTTGATTTTGCGAATCCGGTAGCCGCGCTCCAGCAGTTCCCGGCGGCGCTCTTCCATGTAGCTCTCGGCTTCGGCGATGCGGCCTTCGGCCAGCAGTTCCTCGGTGTGCTGCCTCGTTTCGCGCATATAGGAGTTGAAGTCGAAGGCGTCGGGGTCCCGCTCGGCTGGCGGCGCGGGCGGCTGGCGGTCGAACTTGATTCCTGTCATGGCTTCATATGCCCGGTCACCGATTTCCCACCCGCCCAGGGTGGCCGCAGTCTCATTCAGCGTGGTCATGTCCGGGCTGTCCCAGAAGTGCTGCCCCAGCGGGTGAAAGAAGAACCAGTTGTGCAGCCACTCGTGGGCCACGGTGGTCAGGGCGTGGTGCAGGCTGCTCCCCGACGATACCACG
Source organism: Dehalococcoidia bacterium (assembly GCA_965204805.1). Lineage (GTDB taxonomy): Bacteria > Chloroflexota > Dehalococcoidia > Lucifugimonadales > UBA3495 > VXOI01. The sequence continues at coordinate 3,019,595 of OZ242013.1, read as the reverse complement.
CTGGGGAAGGTGCCTACCCCCCCGATGTTCACCACTATTGCCGAAAGGTCGCGTTCCTCCAGCGTTAGCCGCTCCAGCGCTTCGCGGTCGTCGGGGCGGATGCCGTGGCGCAGCAGCGTGTTTTCCAGCCGGAAGATACGGTCCCGGGGCGAGGTCACCAGCAGGGCGGGCGCGGAAATCAGCGCCGTGTCCACCGGCGGCAGGATTGCGCCGATGCGCGACGAAAACCCTTCCGACACCAGGACATCGCTGATTTCCCGCTCGACGGTCTGCTCAACGATGGGCCGGATGTCGTCCTGGCGGTCGTGGATTTCGGCCAGCCGTTGCCGGATGCTATCAGCCTCTGGTGATGACTCGCCGACGGTCAGCAGTTCGTCTTCCAGACGGCGTTCCTCTTGCCCGATCCGAAAGAACTCTTCGGCCAAAGCGATGCGTTCCTCCCGGGGCAAAGGCGAGTTCCAGGGCAGCACGGCCACCAGCTCGTGATACCACTTGTCGAAGACGTTGCCCGCTTCCCACGCCAGCAGGTTGAAGCGATGGGACGCTACGGCAACCTCAGTCTCCGTAGGGCGGTAGTCTCCTCCGGCCCACAGCAGCAGCGCGGCCAACATTACCGTCATCGAACCCCGCGATAGAACCAGGAATGCGGAGCGAAAGAAGGTCATGCCCGCACTGCGGTATTCTGGTTGTGCAGTGGTGTTCATACTCGCCGTTCCGGGGGACGCCCTCACCCCAACCCTCTCCCAGAGGGAGAGGGAGTAGTAGGGAGGACTCCGTTATGCCAGCACCCGGTAGCGGTAGCTGGACTCCATCAGGTCGCCTTCCTCGAAGCGACTGAAACGCAGCGGCGAGATGTCTATGGTGGAGGATGTCCCCTCTGCTATCAGCTCGGCCATGGTGAGGCCGATCATCGGCGACAGCTTGAAGCCGTGGCCGCTGAACCCCACGGCGCAGTACAGCCCTTCGACGCCAGGCGCCTGGTCCAGTATCGGGTGCCAGTCCGGGGTGGTGGTGAACAGCCCGGCCCAGCCGCCGCGGAAGTAGGCGTCGGACATCGCCGGGATGCGCCGCGCCAACTTCTCCTTGGCCGCGGCCATGTCGTCCAGCCCGGATAGCTGGTTGTAGGTTTCCACGTCGGCCTCTTCGTCGTCGCCGAAGCCCATCAGCGTCATGCGCGGCCCGTCGGGGCGGAAGGAGAAGGACTGCGCGATGTCGCCGACGGCGGGGTGTAGCGGCAGCTTGTCCACGGGACGGGCCAGCGATGCCACCTGGTGCCGCACGGTCACCAGCGGAGCGTCCACGCCCACCTTCGCCAGCTCCGACTTGGCCCACGGCCCGGCGGCCACCACCACAGCGGGCGTCTCGATGTGGCCCTGCGGCGTGTTGACGGCCCGGACCCGCCCACCGTCAACTTCGATGCCCGTGGACGGTATTCCCAGGTGTATCTCCGCGCCCAAACCCCGGGCCGCGTTGGCGTACGACGACGTCACCAGGTAGGGGTCGGCGTAGCCCGACTGCGGCTCCCAGCCCATAGCTTCGTCCTCGGACACCGACACCATCGGAGCGATGTCGCGCAGGTCGGCGGCGGTGACGACCATGGTGTCTATGCCCAGCCCGTACTGCATGGCGCAGTTGTGCTCCAGCCCGGGCCGGTCGTCCTCCTTCACCACCACCAGGTAGCCGGTCTCGGTGAACCCCGACGGCCCACCGACCACTTCCTCGAAATGAGTGAAGACGCCCAGGCTCTCCCAAGCCATTGTCGCGGTCACCGGGTTGGAGTAGTGCATCCGGCAGATGGACTGGCTGCGCCCGGTGGAGCCGCCGTTGAGGATGTCCTTCTCCAGCAGCACGGTATTGGTGATGCCCAGCCGGGCCAGGTTGAAAAGAATGCTGCACCCCATCACGCCGCCGCCGATGACCACCACGTCCGCCGTAGCCCGCATAGTCCGTCGCCTCCTGTGCCTGTCATTCTGAGCGGAGCGAAGAATCCCTGCTCTTGGGATTAAACTTACCCGCCCGCCCCGGCGTTGGCAAGCCTGCGATGAACATAAAAATGGTTTAGAAAGGCCGTTGACACATTGTTTGGAAAGGAGTAAATTATCCCTGTGAATAGTGATCGGCTCGCAGCATTCGCCTGTTGTTCTTGTCCGCCCACATAGGTGGGGGTAGCCTGCTGCGTTAGCCGAACAGCGCGAACAGACCTTATCGCCCGCCGAGGAAGCTGAAACCGGCGGGTTTTTTCTTTTGTCAAATTTTAGGGCGTATAGTCGGAGAGGAGAAATTGAGTACGCAGACCCCTAGCCAGCAGCGCACCCTGGAGGACATCCATCACGACAGCTTGGAGCTTGCCAAGTCGTCGGAATCAATCATCCCCTTTATGGACGAAGAAGTGGTGCGGCTGGAGGAAGAGTCCGCCAACTTTGAGTCCGGTGAGCTGGACAACGCCACATTCACCCCCTTCCGGCTTCGGCAGGGCGTGTACGGCCAGCGCCAGCCCGACGTCCAGATGATCCGCGTCAAGATACCGGGCGGCATCCTCACCCCGGAGGCGATGGAGGGCCTGGGCGAGGTCTCCGACAAGTACGCCCCGCTGGGCAAGGGCCACATTACCACCCGCGAGAATGTGCAGTTCCACCACATCCCGCTGGCCCAGTGCCCCGATGTGCTGCGCCTGCTGGGCGCCACGGGCCTGACCACCCGCGAAGCCTGCGGCAACACCGTCCGCAACGTGGTCGGCTCCCCCTACGCCGGCGTTGACCCCGATGAGGTGTTCGACCCCACGCCCTACCTGGCGGCCTACGTCCGCTTCGGCGTGCGCCACCCCATCACCCAGGGCTTCCCGCGTAAGTTCAAGTCGGCCTTCACCGGCACCGACGCCCGCGACCACGTCTCCGCCGCTATCCAGGACCTGACCTACGTGTCACAGATTCGCGTGGTTGACGGCGTGGAGCAGAAGGGCTTCAAGGTGTTCTGCGGCGGCGGCACTTCCATCATGCCCCGCCTGGCCAAGCCCCTGTACGAGTTCGTATCCACGGACGACTACCTGCGGGTGGCCCTGGCAATCTGGACGGTGTTCAACAACGCCGATATGCTCCGCAAGAACCGCATGATGGCCCGCCTCAAGGTGCTGATTGACCGCATCGGCCTCGACGAGTTCCGCGACATGGTGGACGCAGAGCTGGAGAAGATTGGCCCCGTAGACCCCGCGCCCTATATGGAGATAGACGAACTGCTGCGGGAAACCCCTCCCGTGGCTCCGGCCCCCAACGGCGTCGCCGCGTCCGAGGAATTCAGCAAGTGGCGCGAGACCAACGTGGAACCGCAGCGGCAGGAGGGCTACTACGCCGTCATGGTCAAGCCCGAGCGTGGCAACCTCGACGGCCCGCAGTTCCGCGCCCTGGCCGACATAATGCGCCGCTACACTGGAGGACGCGCCCGCGCCACCCAGGAGCAGAACCTGGTCCTGCGTTACATCCCCGAGGGCTTCCTGCACAATGTCTGGGAAGAGCTGGACCGCATCGGGCTGGCCGAGTCCGACGCGCGCGCCATCACCAACGTCGTGTCCTGCCCCGGCACCGACAGTTGCAAGCTGGGCATCACGTCGTCCATGGGTTTGGCCAAGGCGCTGCGGGACGAGATGGACGAGTGGGGCGGCGACCTGCTGGACGACCAGGGCGTGAAGGACATCCGCATCAAAATGTCCGGCTGCCCCAACGGCTGCGGCCTGCACCACATCGCCAACATCGGCTTCCACGGCGCGGCCCTGAAAGGCCCGGACGGCCAGCAGGTTCCGGCCTACGAGCTGTTCCTCGGCGGCAACTACGGCGACAACCGCGTCGAGGACTCCCGCATCGGAACGCGCATCCCGCGCGTCAAGGTGCCGGCCAAGGCCGCCCCCGGCGTACTCAAGACCATTGTCACCTACTACAAGGACAACCGCGCCGACGAATCCGAGAAGTTCAACCAGTTCCTCGAGCGCGTGGGGCTGGAAGAGCTTACCGAGGTAGCCATAGCTGCCGAGGAGTCGGCCCAGGCTGCGGACCCCGGCTCCGATATGTATGTGGACTGGGAGCGCACCAACATCTACAAGCTGGAGCGCGGCGAGGGCGAGTGCGCCGTCTAGCCTGCAATTCCCGGGCATACAGGAGCCCGTTTTCGGCGAGAATCCACAGTCCGTTCGTCCTGAGCTTGTCGAAGGATGAACGGACGGCCCTTCGACAAGCTCAGGGCCAACGGTAGATGACGTGTCCGCTCCACTGAAGGGAAAGACCATCGCCTACGTCGAGGCCCGTTTCCAGTCGGAAATGGGCGGCCTCATCACCAGGCACGGCGGCGTCCCTTACGCCGCGCCGGTGTTGCAGGAAATCTACGCCACCGACACTCCGGAGGTGGCCGCGCTCATTGACGACCTCTGCGGCGGGCGGGTGGACATCGCCATCCTCCAGACCGGCGTAGGCACTCGCGCCCTGTTCGAGGCGGCGGACGCTCAAGGCCGCCTGCCGGAACTGCTGGCCGCCCTCGACGGCATGACCGTCCTCGCCCGCAGCCCCAAGCCCGCTGCCGTGCTGCGCCGCAACAAGGTGCGCATAGACCTGATGCCGCCGGAGCCTTTCACCTCAGAGGACATGGTAGAGTCCTTCCGCAGCCTGGACTTCGCCGGGCGTACGGTGGCGGTGCAAGCCTACGGCGGCCCCAACAGCCTGCTGCTGCGGACGCTGCGGGAGTGGGGCGCGGACGTGCGGGAAACGTCGCTGTATTCGTGGGGACTGCCGGAAGACGTTTCGCCGGTGGTGGGTATGCTCGACCGGCTGGACGCAGGCGAGATAGCCGCCGTGGCTTTCACCAGCCAGCCCCAGGTTCCCAACCTGCTGAATATAGCCGCCAATGCCGGACGGGAGGACGCGCTTCGTGAGCGGCTGAATTCCGGCGAGGTGCTGGTGGCCTCGGTCGGGCCGGTCTGCACCCGCCGCCTGCTGCAAAACGGCCTGAAGGTAGACGTGGAGCCGGACCACCCTCACATGGGCAACCTGGTGCTGGCCCTGGCCGAGCGGCTGGACGCGGTGGAGCAAAAGAGCAGTTGAAGCTGCTCGGAAATCTGGAATCAGGAAATTCAACAGGCCGGGCGTACGATACGCCCGGCCTTTCCGCGTCAGATGTAGTGGCTTGCCAAGTCTACCGCCGTCTGCCCCAGCGGTCATTGGTGAAGTGCGGATCGTCGCCCGGGTCTATCATTCGCCCGCGCCACATCTTCGGTGGTCTGACGCCGCCGCTGCGGTTGCTGCTGTTCCCTCCGCCGGAGCGCGGCGCGCGGTAGTACCAGACGTAGCCCGCCACCAGCAGCCCGGCGCCGACAAGAAACATGGGCAGCCCGCCAATGAAAATGCTGATTATCAGCACGCCCACGCCCGACAGCAGCAGGTGCTTGTAGCTGATGGAGGCGCGGCGAAGTCCGCTCCCCTGAGCCGACGATATACTGCGGCGGCCCGGGCGGCGTTCTGGGGACGGTTCCCCGGGGGCCTCCGGCTGTTGCTCGGGGGGCGATTCGCCCGCCTTTTTCAGTATCTCCTCGATTTCTTTCTGATAGCGGTTGGTCATCGTCGCTTTCCAGTTGAGTAGTTAGGGTTATTGTACCCTACCGCGCAAGCTCGCGGGGGTGGAGTTTAAGGTCTTTCGATTATTTGTCTGAACTGTGATTTCTCTGATTCTTGGATTGCCATGATTGGGAAATCATGCTAATCCGCTAATCCTATAAATCACAGTTCAGACAATTGCGCTGGAAACCGAAAGATACTGCGGCGCAAGCCCGCATCCTATCCGAACCGCCCGGTGATATACGCTTCGGTGCGCTCGTCCTTGGGGTTGGTGAAGATGCGGCTGCTCTCGTCGTACTCCACCAGGAAGCCGCCGATGTTGCGCTCGTCGCTGAGCATGAAGGCGGTGTTGTGGGACACCCGGGCCGCCTGCTGCATATTGTGGGTGACGATGATGATGGAGTATTCCTGGCTCAGCTCCTGCATCAGTTGCTCGATGGCCAGCGTGGCGATGGGGTCCAGGGAGGAGCATGGCTCGTCCATCAGGATAACGCTGGGTTCCACGGCCAGCGCCCGGGCGATGCACAGCCGCTGCTGCTGACCCCCGGAGAGGGCCAGGGCGCTCCCCTTAAGGCGGTCTTTCACTTCGTCCCACAGCGCCGCGCTCCGCAGCGACCGCTCCACCAGCTCGTCCATGTTGCCCCGAAAGCCGTTGATTTTCGGCCCGAAGGCCACGTTTTCGTAGATGGACTTGGGGAAGGGGTTGGGACGCTGGAACACCATGCCGATGAGGTAGCGGATCTCCGTGGGGTCAACCCCGGCGTCGTAGATGTTCCGCCCCTCGAATATCACCCGCCCGGTGACCGAGGCCGTCGGCACCAGGTCGTTCATGCGGTTGAAGCTGCGCAGCAGTGTGCTCTTGCCGCAGCCCGAGGGGCCGATGATGGCCGTTATCTTGTGGTTGGGTACATCCATCGTCACATCGGTGACCGCCGGCTTGCCCGCATAGGCAACGCCGAGGGCCTCGGCCCGGATGATGGTGCTGGTTGCTGTTGCTTCCACCATGCTACCCTTCCAGTCGGTTTTGGAACTTGTTACGCAGGAACACCGCCAGCGCGTTCATCGCCAGCAACAGCACCAGCAGCACTATGATGCCCGCGGCCGCCGCTTTGTGGAACTCTTCCTGGGGCCGCGAAATCCAGTTGAGAATCTGGATGGGCATCACGGTGAAACGGCTCAGAGGGCTGTCAGGAGGGAAAGGCACGAAGGTCAGCGCCCCCATGGCTATGAGCGGGGCGGTCTCGCCGATGGCCCGGCTCACGGCTAGGATGACGCCGGTGAGGATGCCGGGGAAGGCTTGGGGCAGCACTAGGTGGCGCACCACCTGCCAGCGGGTCGCCCCCAGTCCGAATCCTCCCTCGCGCAGCGAGCTGGGCACGGCGCGGATGGCCTCGCTGGACGCCACGATGATGATGGGCAGCACCAGCAGGGCCAAGGTGAATCCGCCCGCCACAATTACCGGGCCCAGCTCCATCATCCGAACGAATATCCCCAGGCCCAGCAGGCCGTATACGATGGACGGCACGCCTGCCAGGTTGGCGATGTTAACTCGGGCTATCTGGGCGAACCTGCTGCGCTGGGCGTATTCCTCCAGGTACACCGCCGCCGCCACCCCCAGCACGAAGGACGTGATTCCGGCGATGCCCACCACGTAGACGCTGCCCAGCAACGCCACGCCTATCCCCGCCTGTTCTGCCTTCCGCGAAGGGCCCGCCCACTCTATGTGTAAGAACGGCCACTGTAGGTCAATCTCGAATTTCTTGATGATGAAGTCCCAACTGAGCCTTGAGAATCCGTCGGATGTGATATCGAACAGCAACACTCCCAGCATTCCCAGGGAGATGAGCACCGCCAGCAGGCACAGGCCGTAGAATATTTTGCCCTTTATCTCCCGCTGCCGTTTCTGGCGGGCGAACTCGCTTTGGGTTATCAGCGCCACTACTCGTACTCCTCCCGGAACCGGCGCACCACGTACTGGCTCAGCAGGTTCATCGCCAGCGTCATGGCGAAGAGCAGCAGCGCGACAGCGAATATCGTCTTATGTACCAGCGTCCCGTGAGCAGCATCTCCCAGACTCACCTGCGCGATGTAGGCGGTCATGGTCCCGATGGATACGAAGGGGTTCAAGGTGAAGGTAGGAGTCTGTCCGGCGGCAAGGTACACAATCATCGTCTCGCCGACTGCCCGGGAAACGGCGAGGATGAAGGCCGCCACGATGCCGGAAAAGGCCGCCGGGACCACCACTCGCGTTGAGACCTCCAGGTTGGTGGCCCCCAGGCCGTAGGCCGCCTCTCGCAGCGAGCGGGGTACTGCCCTCATGGCGTCCTCCGAGAGGCTGGCTACCATCGGCAGAATCATTATGCCCATGACGATAGAAGCGCTGAGGGCGTTGAATGGTTCTATGTCTTCCGATATGCCCCGCAGGATGGGTGTAATGAACAGCAGGGCGAAGTAGCCGTAGACCACCGTCGGAATGCCCGCCAGCACCTCCAGCACCGGCTTCACCACTCGCCGCACCGTTTCCGGAGCGTACTCGCTCAGAAAGATGGCGCTCAACAGCCCCAGGGGCAGCGCCACCACCATGGACAGGACGGCGGTCAGGAAGGTGCCGCTGACCAGCGCCAGAACGCCGAAGTGCTTGGAGGCGAACAGCGGAGTCCAGCGGGTGCCGGTTATGAACTCAATGAAGGAGACTTCGCCGAAGAACTGGAGAGCATTGAACAGGAGGACAAATACAATTCCTGCGGTGGTCAGCACCGACATTACGGTGCATAAGACCATGATGACCGTGATGATACGTTCTGGGAGTATCTTTCGCCAACTGGCCCGCAGGGCCCGGCCGGCTTGGCTGCCGGTGAAACCGTTCAAGGAATGTTCACTAGCCACTGATTAGCCTTCTCCGGGTTATATCGGATTCGACCGTGGCCCAAGCAAGGAACAACCGCCCAAGGGCGGCTGTGGATGAAGCAAAAAAAATCGCTCCCCGGAACCAAACGCCCGGCGAGCGGATACGCAAACTGCTTTGCTTTGTCCATAACGCGCACAATTTTAACTGCGCGCGTCAGCCGGGCGCAAGGCCAGAGGCGGCTTATTTCCCCCTCTCCCTTGAGGGGGAGGACTGGGGTGAGGGCGAATTTGGGGTATACACGGCTGCGAGGATTTCACCCTCCCCCTCAAGGGGGAGGGAACTTTCCCGAGAACTAAAAGACCCTGCTAGGATAGGCGCCCCAGTCCAACGAAGGCCCGGAGCAAACCTGTATACTAGGTACAAGCGGCAGACCGTCATTTGAGCCGGTGGAGGCGCCCGTTGAGCCAGCAGTTGTTGTTAAGCGTCGTAGACCAGTCGCCGGTGCGTTCCGGGGCCACCGCTGGGGAGGCTCTGCGGGAGACCATCGAGCTGGCCGCGGCAGTGGAGGAGCTGGGCTACCACCGTTACTGGGTGGCCGAACACCACAGCCTCCCCAACTTCGCCGGCACCAGCCCCGAGGTGCTCATCGGGCACATCGCCGCCCGCACCAGGAAGATTCGCGTCGGCAGTGGCGGCGTGATGCTCTCCCACTACAGCGCCTTCAAGGTCGCCGAGAACTTTCGGATGCTGGAGTCACTCCACCCCGGCCGCATAGACCTGGGCATTGGACGGGCGCCGGGCAGCGACCAGATAACCGCGGCGGCCCTCTCCTTCCCCAAGCACCCCAACGAGATACGCCACTTCCCCCGCCAGGTGGTGGACCTGCTGGGCTACCTGCGCGGCGATATGGAGGACGGGCATATCTTCTCGCAGATACAAGCCGGACCGGAGCGGGAACCCGTCACCGCGCCGGAGGTGTGGCTGCTGGGCTCGCGCTACGAGAGCGCCTACATGGCGGCGCAGTTGGGGCTGCCCTTCGCCTACGCCCACTTTTTCGGCATTGCCGTGGAGGAAGGCCCGGCCATCTGCGCCAACTACCGCGAGAACTTCAAGCCGTCGCAGTACCTCTCGGAGCCGAAGGTGAACGTCGGCGTCCACGTGGTCTGCGCCGAAACCGAGGAGGAAGCCCAGCGGCTGGCAGGCCCCCGCAACCTGGCCCGCCTGCAAAACATCACGGGCCGCGCCAAGGGCATCCCCACGGTGGAGGAGTCGCTGGCCTACCAGTACAGCCCCGACGAATACCGCTTCGTGCAGCAGTACGCCAACGTCTGCATAGACGGCGACCCGCAGCAGGTCAAGGAAGGGCTGGACGACATCGCAGAGATGTACCAGACCAATGACCTCAGCATAGTCACCATCTGCCACGACTACGCTGACCGCCGCCGCAGCTACAAGCTGGTGGCCGAGGTCTGTGGGTACGAGACCGGGGATTAAACACTAATATCCCCGTCATTCCCGCCCGGCACCGTCATTCCTGCGAAGGCAGAAATCCAGAGTTGCTTGTCATCAAGTCCCGAGCTTTTGCAAAGGCACCCCGTCATTCCCGCCTTCGCAGGAATGACGGAGTAGCCCTGCGGTCAGCCTAACCCCCCGGCGCCAGCGCCGTAATCGTCTGCCGGTGAGACTCCTTGTTGTCCCCGGTAGCGAAGGGGGCGACCACCGGCAGTTGCAGACCGGCGGCGCGGCGGCGTTCCAGCGCGGCGCGGCACTCTTCGGGCGTTCCCACCACGGCCAACTGGTCCTGCATTTCCTGAGTGATGGCCTCCGACGCCCGGGCCAGGTCTCCGGCGGCCAGGGCGTTGGCGGCCTCGGCCATCTCCTCACCGAAGCCCGTCTCCACGAAGAAGTTGCGGTAGAAGGTGTTGCTGGCGTAGCGGGCCACTTGTCCGCGCAGTGACTCCCGCACTGCGTCCTCGTCGCCCCCGGCAGCCACTCGGACATAGCCCGCGATGTCAATTTCCGAGGGGTCGCGGCCCGCCTTCTCGGCGCCGTGCTTCACGTGCTCCACCGCCTCCCTGATGAAGCTCTCGGCAGTCCAGTTCATCAGCACGCCGTCGGCCATCTCCCCGGCCAGCTCCAGCATCTGCGGCCCCAGCGCGGCGATGTAGATAGGCACCCGCTCCTTGGGCGCGGCCCCGCCCAGCGACGCCGAGGCGATGTTGAAGTGCCGGCCTTCGTATGCGACATTCTCCCCCGACAGCAGCCCCCGCACGATGCTGATGGTCTCGCGCAGCCGGGCCATGGGCTGACGGAAGGGCACGCCGTCGCGCCCCTCCACGGTGGGGCGGTGTCCCACGCCGATGCCGAGGATAAACCGGTCGCCGGACACGGCGGCCATACCCGCCGCGCCCATGGCCGTGTTGGTGGCGGTGCGGGCATAGATGGGCAGGATGCCGGTGCCCAGCCGCACCCGCTCAGTCCGCAGGGCGATGGCGGCCAGGGCGGTCAGCGAGTCCCGCCCGCCGCCCTCGGGGGCCCACACGGTTTCATAGCCCAGCTCCTCGGCCAGCACCCCCAGCTCCTGCAAGTCCTGCGGGGTAAGCGAAGGGTCATTCTCGAAACGCACTCCGTATCGTGGCATGGCGATTCCGTCCTTTCAGGAATGATGTTGAATTCCATGGGGTTATTTGGCGTTTCAGATGGCGCTACAACTGTAATTGAAGGTTTGAGAGGCTCACATCAGGGGCGCGTTTCGAAAGGTTCAGCATCTCGATTCCGACTACCTGTTCTTCTTCGTTGTAGTCCAGCACTATCCCCGGCGCCACTTCTTCCGACTCGATGATGGGAGAGTCGTCGAGGCGCAGGAACAGGGCATCCGCTTCCTTGTCTATGCTGAGCTTCATATTTTCCTCTCATATCCAGGTCGAAGAAGGCGCTGACCACTCTCCACGGAGTCTCGTTTGTGTTGACTGCCACTCTTAGCGCCCTGTTCCCGTTTTCCGGTATGACTCGATAGAAACGCTCAATCTCAGCGTCCTCGGGTCGGGTATTATAAGTGCAGGTCCGTTTATTGTTCGCTCTACCCACTCTCTTGGAATGTTACGCTCGCGCAACGCAGTCTCAGCGTGCCGCGTATAGTCCAGCCCTCTATTATCGGGCCTGTCTCCGTTCAAGCCTGCTAGACCCCCATCTGCGAAGCCAGATCTCGGAAGTCGGCGGCGACGATGTCGAAGGACGGGTCGGGCGTCGGGTCCGGCTTGCGGTCGGGGCCGAACTCCATTGGGCGGGGGACGAAGGCGGTCTTGAGGCCCTCCGCTCCGGCGGCCAGCAGGTCGTTCTGGTGAGCCGCCACCATCATCACCTGCTCCGGGTACAGTCCCAGCAGTTCCACTCCGGTCAGGTAGGTCTTGGGGTCGGGCTTGTAGGCTTGGGCCAGTTCCGCGCCCAGGATCACGTCCCACGGCAGCCCGGCGTACTTCGCCATATTGGTCATCAGCGCCACGTTGCCGTTGGACATGGTGCCGATGATGTACTTGGCCTTGAGGCGCGACAGCCCCGCCGGGGCGTCGGGCCACGGGTCCAGGTAGTGCCAGGCCATGGCGAGTTCGTCTATGGAATGTTCGCCTACATCGTTAATCCCGAACTCGCCCAGCAGCTCCACCAAGCCCATCCGGTGCAGCACGTCCAGCTTGGTCCAGGGTAGCTCCCCGGTGCGCACCTTGTTCATATATGGCTGGTACTTGCCGCGCCAGCCGTCGGCGAAAGCGGCCCAGTCGGCCTCGATGCCTTGAGTTTCTCCGAAGGCTGCGGCGTGTTTCGTTATCGAGTTGCGCCAGTCCACCACCGTGCCGAATACGTCAAAGACCAGGGCCTTAACATCGTCCATGCTGACTCTCCTGATTGCCTGATTCTAGAACGCCGCGCCAATGCCCAGCAGGATTTCCGCCAACTCACGGGGGTGGCTGACCATGGGGTCGTGGCCGGAATCGAGATGGTACATCCCCCACCCAGCCTCGCGGGCGCGGTCGGCCACAGGCTGGAACCCGGCCTCCTCGCCGCCGATGAAGCTGCGCGGTATGTCCTGGGCCGCCGGGTTGCCGATGCGCACTGGCCCGGCCATGGCCGCGGCGGGCTGCGGCGTGACCTTCGAGAACATCCACTCCCGGTCGGCGGCGTCGGGGATGCCCCAGCGTCGGCCGATTTCCTCGGGCGACGCTGGCGACGGCAGGTAGCCCTCGCCGCGGTCGATATGGCCCCGAACCCACGCTGCGAACTCCGGCCCCCGCACCGGGACGAGCTGGTCGGCCATGCTCTCGCCGTCGGCGGGAGTCACGCCGTTGATGTACACTAGGTGCGACAGGCGCTCCGGGCAGACCTCGGCCACCCCGGTTATCACCATGCCGGCGTAGGCGTGCCCCACCAACACCACTTCGTCCAGCCCCTCGTACTCCATCAGCCGGACCACGTCCTGTATGTGCAGGTCCAGGTTCACCTGCGACGGTTCCAGCAGCCCGGCCAGGTGCGCTCGCTCCCCCAGCCCGCTGAGGGTGGGCGTGTACACCACGGCGCCCGTCCGGCGCAGCAGCGGCGCAACCTTCTTCCAGCACCAGCCGCCATGCCAAGCCCCATGCACCAGTACGAATGTCGCCACGCCACGCCTCCCGTGTTATTGACATGGATGCACAAGATATACAGGATTCGGGTTGTATTCTAACGTAGAGTTATATCCTGTACATCCTGTGCATCCATGTGAGAATAAAAATGAAGCGGGTAATCATAGACTGTGACCCCGGCATCGACGACACGGCGGCAATCCTGCTGGCCCTGGCCAGCCCGGAGCTGGAAGTCGTCGCCGTCACCACCACCTACGGCAACGCCTCGGTGGAGACCTGTACCGCCAACGCCCGGCGGGTGCTGTCGGCGGCGGGGCGCGGCGACATCCCGGTGTTCATGGGCGCGGGCAAGCCCCTGCTGCGTCCGGCCAATGAGGGCTGGGCCGCCCACATCCACGGCGGCGACGGGCTGGGGGGTGTGGCGATCTCGCCAGACCGTCATTCCCGCGAAAGCGGGAATCCAGAGGCGCAAGGCAAGCACGCGGCTTTGGCGATAACCGAGGCAGTGATGGCGTCGCCGGGCGAACTGACCATCCTGGCCCTAGGTCGAATGACCAACGTGGCCTTGGCGCTGTCGCTGGAGCCGGGCATCGCTGGCGGGGTGCAGGAAATCGTGGTAATGGGCGGCGCGGTAACGGTGCCGGGCAATGTCTCCGGGGTGGCGACCGCCAACCTGCACGAAGACCCGGAAGCGGCGGCCATCGTCTACCGCTCCGGAGCGTTCATAGCGCAGGTGGGGCTGGACGTGTGCAACCGTGTCACGGTCAGCCCGGCGCAGTTGGAGGCGATTGCGGAGGCAGGGGCACCGGCCACGCAACTGCTGTCCGAGGCCACCGCCTACCTGCGGGATTCATACATCCGCATCGGGCGCATTGGCTCAGACGAAGGCGTCCGCTACAACGATATGCCCGCCGTGGGCTACGCCATAAACCCCGGCTTGTTCAACGCCCGCCCCGCCTTCGTGGAAATCGAAACCCACAGCGAACTCACCAAGGGCCAGACGGTGGCCGACTGGAACGCGGCGGAACCCAACGCCCGCATCTGCCTCGATGTGGACGCCGCCGCCCTGACCGCCATGTTCACCGAACGGCTATGCCGCGGGTTCGCTTAGGCGCTTATGCTTGTTGATCACAAATGCAGGGGCGCACAACCGTGCGCCCCTGTAATGGAATACCGCCGTTTGCGGAAACTGTAATCCCTACCCGCCCAGCGCCGCGGCGGCCTGCTGCACCTCGTCGTAGTCCGGCTCATTGAGAGGCGACTCACCCACCCACTTGTAGCGGATGACCCCCTCGCCGTCGACGATGAACACCGCCCGCTGCGAGGCCACGTAGCCCTCCATGCCTGCCAGCCCAGGCAGAGTGATACCGTAGGCATTCACTGCCGTGCGGTTGAAATCGCTGAGCAGGGGGAAATTGAGGTTGTTTGCGTCCGCCCACGCCTTCAGGGCAAAGGGGCCATCAACGCTGATGCCGTAGACCGTGGCGTTGATGGAGTTGAAGGCTTCGGCCCGGTCGCGGAAGCTGCACATCTCGGTGGTGCAGACTCCCGTAAACGCGCCGGGGAAGAAGGCCAGCACCACCGTCTGGCCGCGATGGTCGGCAAGGTTGCGTACCTGCCGGTCGAAATCATAGAGACCGAGTTCCGGGGCCGCCTGTCCAACATCCGCTGGCATTGATTATCCTCCAATAGGTGAGTGATGGCGCCATCTTACCATAAGGATAGAAGGCGGGTTGTGCTACAATCGCGGAGCCGCCCGGACCGCGGCGCTAATAGGTACTGAAACCCGTTCATCCTGAGCTTGTCGAAGGGCAGATATGTACTTTGACTCCCGACGCAGCACCGTTCTCGCCACCAACGGCATGGTGGCTACCAGCCAGCCGCTGGCGGCCATGGCCGGATTGCAGACGCTCATGGACGGCGGCAATGCCGTGGACGCCGCCATCACCGCCGCCGCCGCGCTGGGCGTGGTCGAACCCAACTCCACCGGCGTGGGCGGCGACCTCTTCGCGCTGGTCTGGAACGAAAAAGAGAAGTCGGTGCGGGCCATCAACGGCAGCGGACGCGCTCCGGCAGCGTCCAACATCGAGGAACTGGTCTCGCAGGGCTACCGGGCCATGCCCGGCGCCGGGCCTTACTCTGTGGCCGTGCCGGGCACCGTCCACGGCTGGGAGACGCTGCGGGCCGAGTGCGGCACTATGCCCTTGTCGCGCCTGCTGGAGCCGGCCATACGCTACGCCGAGGAAGGCTTCCCGGTATCCGAAGTCATAGCCTGGCAATGGCAGAACTTCCTGCCCAAGCTGCGCTCGTATCCGTCGGGTGAGGAGATGCTGCTCAACGGCGACTCCCCCAAGAAGGGCGACGTGATGCGAATGCCCACCCTGGCCGCCACGATGCGGGCCATCGCCGAAGAAGGCTGCGACGCCTTCTATCGCGGCCCCATCGCCCGGAAAATGGCCTCCTTCGTCCAGGAACACGGCGGCTGGCTCACCACCGAAGACTTGGCCGCCCACACCTCGGACTGGGACGAGCCCATCACCACTGACTATCGGGGTGTAACCTGCTGGGAATGCCCCCCCAACGGCCAGGGCCTCGCCGCCCTTGAGGCCCTGAACATCGCCGAAGGCTTCGATATAGCAGCGATGGGAGCGCAGTCTCCCGACGCCTACCACCACCTGATAGAGTCCATGCGCCTTGCCTTCGCCGACGCCTACCGCTACATTGCCGACCCCCGCGTGGTGGATGTCCCCACGGAGCAACTGCTGTCCAAGGACTACGCCGCCCAGCGCCGCTCCCTGATTACCCGGGGCAAGGCCATGGTCACCGCCCCCTACGGCCAGCCCTACCCTGAGAACGAGCACCGGGGCGGCAACACCGTTTACATCAGCGTGGTGGACGGGCAGGGCAACGCCTGCTCCTTCATCAACAGCATCTTCTCCGACTTCGGCTCCGGCATGGTCGTCCCCGGCACCGGCATCATACTGCACAACCGCGCCGGGCTGTTCTCGCTGGACGCCGCGCACCCCAACGCCTTGGCGCCGGGCAAGCGTCCCTACCACACCATCATCCCCGGCCTGGCGACGAAGGACGGCGAGCTGCTCTACTGCTACGGCATGATGGGCGCGTTCATGCAGCCCCAGGGACACCTTCAGCTAATCAGCAACATGGTGGACCACGGCATGGACCCGCAGCAGGCCGTCAACGCCCTGCGCTTCATGGTGGGCAACGACCAGGTGCTGCTGGAGGAAGGCATCAACCCCGACACGGCCCGCGAACTGCAATCCCGCGGCCACAAGCTGGGCCTCATGGCCGGGCGCTCCCGCGTATCCATCGGCGGCGCCCAGGTCATCAGCCGCGACCCCCACACCGGCGTGCTGCAAGGCGGCACCGAACCCCGCAAGGACGGCGCGGTGGTGGGTTGGTAAGCCCAACATTCAGAAACCATCAAAAAAGTCCCCTCCCCCTTGAGGGGGAGGGTTAGGGCGGGGGTGAAAAGGTGGTGCAGTTGTCACCGCTGCTTGACCCCACGAAAACAAGGAGATACACATGGCCGACGCAAAGACCGACCGCAGCTTCTACCGCAACTACTACCGCGAGATTGACGTGCTCCACGGACTCCAGTCCGCGCCCGAAGAGCGCGACTGGCTGCTGACCACTCCCAAGGGCGACGTGAAGCAGTCGGACATCGTGCTGTACCTCGGCTGCAACGTGATGCGGACGACGCACCTGGTGCGGACGGTGATGGACGTCTTCAAGCTGCTGGACGTGGACTTCACCGCCGTCGGCGGCGCGGCCTACTGCTGCGGCATCCAGCACCACCAGCGAGGCGACGAGGCTTCGGCCCAGTCCGTAGCCCAGACTACCGCGGCCAACTTCCGCAAGTTCCAGCCGGAACAGGTGGTGATGTGGTGTCCCTCGTGCATCTTCTTTTATGACGACATAATGGATATGCGAGAGGACTTCGCCTTCCAGCACGTCACCGAGTACCTGGTCCAGAACCTGGATAAGCTGGACCTCCGGCCTCAGCCGGAAACCACCGTCTCGCTCCACTACCACGCCGGACGCCCGCAGTCCGACGCTGAGGCGCAGAGCGCCCTGACTCTCCTGCGCGCCCTACCCGGCGTTACCGTCCGCGACATCGGCGGCGACGAGCGCTTTGGCCGCCACTGCACCCCCGCGGTCCGCCAGCAGATGGGGCCCGAGGCCTGGGACGAAATGTCGAACCAGTGGGTTCAGAAGGCCATCGACGCCGGAGCCGACACCTACGCCACCCTCTACCACGGCTGCCAGCGTCACATGTGCGGCCTGGAAGCCGACTACCCCGTCCGCGTCGAGCACTACCTTACGCTGGTAGGCCGAGCCCTCGGCATCGAGTACGAAGACCAGTACAAGAAGCACACCCTCTCTGGCAACACCGACGCCATCCTCGCCGAGACCGCCCCCTGCGCCGTAGCCAACAGCATCCCCCTGGAGGAGGCGAGGGAAGTCATCGGCCGCGTCTTCCCGGCGCGGTAAGGCCAGGGCCTTTCAGAGTCGTTGAAGAGGCTACACCGCTGGCCCTGAGCTTGTCGAAGGACGGGTAAGCCAGAATCCGTAAGTAGCTCGAAAAGTCCTTGGGTAAGATCGAGTTCAGGTACTATCGAAGGATGATCGCCCCCCTTGGGTGAAAAGACATTCAGGCCGTAGCGAGCCGCTACCGCTAGGAGGTGCCTTGGCATGAAACTGGAGCTGCGCCGGCAGTCCAAGTCCCCCTCGCATCGGGAATCGAGAAGAGGGGGCCGCCCCTCGGCCGCCGAAATGTACCAGGTGCAGGACACTTACGTCCGGTTCAATCAAAAAGACCACATGGGCTCGCAGATGATCTGGGACGCTCAGCACAAGGCGGAGCGGGAGAAGCTGAAAGACAAGCAGCGACAACTGACCGAGAAGGGGCGTGTCGGATTCGAGGCCAGCGCGTGGGGTCTCGAATATGCGTCGGAATCGCTGCTGACCCTGATGAACTTCTCGAAGAACCAGTCGGACAAGCCGGCTACGGCCTGGCAATCCGAAATGGAGCCCGCCCCGATGGGCCGTCCTGATACGTCGCCTGAAGAGGCCTCCCAGATTGTGCGCAAGGCCGCCAAACTGTTCGGGGCAGATCAGGTGGGCTTTGCCGAACTGGACCGCCGCTGGGTGTATTCTCATTACTTTGACGAGGAGACGAAAGAGGCCTTCCCTATCAAGTTCTCCGACGAACCGGGTTACGAGCAGTACCACCAGCCCATTCGTCTTGAAGACGGCACCCGGGTCATTCCCAAGGATATGAAATACGTGGTGGTGCTGCTCCACGAGTGGGGCAAGGACCTGGACGGCACGGAGCACGCTCCGACGCTGCTCACCGAGGGACTCAGTACGCTGGCCTACGCCCGTATGGCGCCGACCCTGTGGATGCTGGCTGAGTTCATAAGAGGGCTGGGGTACAACGCCATCCCCGCAGCCAATGACACTGCCCTGAGCATCCCGCTGGCCATCGACGCGGGTTTGGGACAGGTGGGGAGGCACGGCCTCCTGATCAACCCCAAGGTGGGGGCGCGCTGCCGCATATCCAAGATTTTCACCGACCTGCCGCTGGAGCCGGCCGGCGCCGTGGACTCCGGCATCACCGAGTTCTGCAATGCTTGCCTGAAGTGCGTCCCCAAGTGCGGGACAAAGGCCATCACGACGGGAGGGCGGAGTTTCGAGCCTCTGGACGAGAGCAATGCGGCGGGAGTTCTTTCGTGGAAGGTGGACGCCAAGAAGTGCATGACGTTCCAGAACCGCGTGGGGAGCACATGCAGCACCTGCGTCCGCAGATGCGCCTGGACCAAGCCGCCCAACAGGATGTATGCGATACCGCGCTTTTTCATCAGGAACTTCCGGTGGAGATGGTTGAACAAGACCTGGGTATGGCTGGACGACCTCGCGGGAAACGGAAAGTTCGACAAGAAGGCGGATGACTTCTGGACGGCGGAACGTTAGCGGGTGTACCGCGCTCTCGCTGGCGGGCTGCTTCAGTCGGGGTCAGCAGATTCGGGAGGGTTCTGTCGGCCAGGCGCGGGGGGCGTTGCGCCTGCCGGTATGCGAATTTACACTGTCGGCGTCTTGAATCCGGTCATACTCACGATGGGGGAATGCTATGAGCGAACTGGACGAGCGTTACGAACGCGGACAGGAAACGCGGAGGATGTTTGGCGGCGGCCAGATTACACCCGGACCGACGCCCGGGGCTTGGGACATCGCCCCGGACCTGGAGAGGATTCTTGGTGAAGCGCTCTTCGGCACCATCTGGAAGCGGCCGGCGCTTACGCCCGTGCAGCGGGAAATGGTCACTCTGTCGTGCCTCATTGTCATGAACCGGGAGGTGCAGTTGAAGCGGCACCTGAGCAACGCCCTGAACGTGGGACTGACCCCGGAACAAATCGTGGAGTTGATCATCCACGACACCTGGTACAGCGGAGCGCCTGCGGGCATCCAGGCGCTGACACTGTGCAAGGCGGTTTTCGAGGAGCGCGGCATAGACTTCACCCCGGCCCGAATCCACGATTCCAGCGAGGACCCCGACAGCCTGTTCCAGCGGGGCGACGAGTACCGGCGGAATTACATGGGGACCTCCTCCCCGGCACGGCCAGCTCCGCCGACTCAAGCCGAGAGGGAGCTGGGGCGTACCACCGGAGAGTACTACTGGGGCGCGACCTGGACGCGACCCGGGCTGGACCTTTCTTCCCGCTGCATCTGCACCATGTCGTGTCTGGCCGCTTTGGGCCGCGAGGGGCCTCTGCGGAGCCATATCCGGGGCGCGCTGAACATAGGGTTGTCCCAGGACCAGATTATCGAGGTGTTCGGCCACATGACGCTCTACGCCGGCATACCCTTTGCCCGGGGCGCCATGGACATTGCCAACGAGATTTTCGCCAGCGCCTGACGACACCGTCGCCTGTATGAAGGGTGATACAAGACCGAATAGCGCCACCCTCTTGTTGGCGTTCAGCGAAAACTCCTGTCGCCACCCACGACCTTGAGGTCGAGCTTGTGGGTGGCAACTGGTCAACAGTTGCCGTCCATCGACAGACGCTTACAAAACCGACTGGAGTCTTGGGATAGTTTCCTGACGGCCCGGCTTTCCCAGCGCCAAACGGGAGGGACGCCCATGCCCCGCAAAATGAGCATCGAAGAAGCCCATGAATTTCTGGACAGCAAGCCCGGCTGGATTGCCCTGACCACCATCGGCCCGGACGGATATCCCCACACGGTGCCGCTGGGGTATTTTCGACTGGGCAACGACATCCTGATGGGAGTCAGGGGCAATACCCGGAAGCTCATGAACATTCAGGACAACCCCAAGGTGTCTCTACTGCTGGAGAGCGGCACGTCCCGGCAGAATATCAAGGGTCTGATGGTCCAGGGGACGGCGACGGTCCATTCCAGCCCTGAGGAAACGTTGCGCTACGCGCGGGAGGCGGCCAGACTGCGGGGAGTGCCGGAAGGGGACCTGCCCACGGAGCCGAGGAAGGAAGCCGTTTACATCAAGGTGACGCCGGAGCGATTTCGGTCATGGGACTACTCTGCCGGTTAGTTGTGCCTGGGAAGCAGGCCAGGCCCCCGGGAGACTGGGACTTATCCGACTTCTGTAGGGAGAAGTGATGCCTAGACTGGAAGGAAAGGTAGCTTTAATCAGCGGCGGAGCCAGGGGTCAGGGCGCGGTCGAAGCCAGGATGTTCGCCCGGGAAGGGGCCAGGGTGGTCATTGGCGACATACTGGACGGCCAGGGGATGCAGGTACAGGCGGAAATCAACGAGACCGGCGGCGAGTGCCTCTACGTCCACCTGGACGTCACCAGCGAAGCCGACTGGCAGGATGCCGTGGAGGCTGCCGTGTCCCGCTTTGGCAAGCTGGATGTGCTGGTGAACAACGCGGGCATCGGCAGCCCCCGGGACGCTTCCGGCGAGCGCATGACCATTGAGGCCCTGCCGGAAAGCCAGTGGGACCAGGTGATGGACGTGAACGCCAAGGGCGTCTTCCTGGGCACCAAGGCGGCCATCCCGGAAATGAGAAAGGCCGGTGGAGGCTCGATCATCAACATTTCCTCGGTGGCCGGGCTGGTTGGCGGCACCACCTCGGCTTATGGCGCCTCGAAGGGGGCGGTCCGGCTGCTGACCAAGTCGACGGCCATCCAGTACGCCAGGGAGGGCATTCGGGCCAACTCGGTGCACCCCGGCGTTATCATCACCGACATGACCGCCGGTATGCTGGCCGGCGAGGCCGGGCGGGAGTTCAACCTGGCCCGCCACCCCATCGGCCGGCTGGGCGTATCGGAAGACGTGGCCTACGGGGTCCTGTTCCTCGCCAGCGACGAGTCCTCGTTCATGACCGGCAGCGAGCTGGTAATCGACGGAGGGCTGACGGCCCAGTAGCGTCCGGGGCGTTGTCCATTCCGTAGGATGGATCTGCCCCTATGGATGGCGTCAGTGCAGGGGAGTCGGGCTTTCTGAATCCGTGCAGTAACCTGTCGAGGTCGTCGTGTGTGGAAGGGGCATCGCCAAGGCCTTTTGTTGACATTCGATATGGGCAATCCTAAGATGCCGTAAAGGGGCGCTTGGCTCAGTGCTTTGGGCTCGATAAACGGAGAGGTGGTAATGCCCCGTCAGGAAGACATTCGGTTGATGGCCCACCTGATGAGACGCGCGGGTTTCGGTGAGCCGCGGGAGGACATAGAGAAGCGCGCCGCCAAGGGCTATGAAGCCGTGGTCGAGGAGCTTCTGCATCCGGAGCGGCAGCCGGCCATAGACGACGAACTGTTGTACCGCTACTTCCCGGGTTATGAGGGGGCTGGTGCGCCGCCCATCAATCAGGCCGATTGGGTTTACCGGATGATTAACACCAAGCGGCCCCTGGAAGAGAAGATGGCCCTCTTCTGGCATCAGTTGTTCGCCACCAGCAACTCGAAGGTGGACAATCCGCCTGAGCTGACTCGCCAGATTGCCATGTTCCGCGAACACGGACTGGGCACTTTCCGCGACCTGCTGGTGGAGGTTGCCAAGTCGCCAGCCATGATTTTCTGGCTGGACAACCACGGAAATCATGACGGCGCCATAAATGAGAATTGGGGCCGGGAGCTGCTGGAGCTTTTCTCCCTCGGAGCGAGAAACTACTCAGAGTATGATATTAAGGAGGCAGCCAGGGCCTTTACCGGATGGACCATTGCCCCCAAGATTCCCCGCAATCCTTACGGCCGTTTCCACTGGCAATTTGAGTACAAGCCCGAGGACCACGACGACCGGGAGAAGAACTTCCTGGGGCATACCGGGAACTTCAATGGCGAAGACATCATTGACATTATTGTGGCTCAGCCGGCCACCGCCCGGTTCCTGGCCCGCCACCTCTACAGATTCTTCGTCGCCGACGAGCCTCATGTCTCCACTTGGAGCATTACGCCGCCCATTGATCCCGAAGCCATCGAGTTGCTGGTGGATGCCTACAATGAGTCCGGCGGTGACATCCGGTCTATTCTGCGAGTATTGTTCAACTCGGAGTTCTTCAGGAATGCCCGCTTCGCCCGGGTGAAAAGCCCGGCCGAATTGATCGTTGGCGCCGTGCGCATGGCGGGCAACTATGACGGCTTCAAGCCGGGATTCAACAACCTGGCGTTAGAGTGCGGTTGGCAGGGACAGGAGCTTCTCAACCCTCCCAGCGTGGAGGGCTGGCACACCGGCTCCGAATGGATCGACCCTGGCGTCTTGATGCGCCGGGTGAATTTTGCCGCGAGGATACTGGGAGACACCTCGCTGCCGGGCGTGCAGGCCATCATCAAACGGGTGTTGGTGAATGCGCAGGGAGATAGCTCACCCCAGGCGATAGTGGCGGCTTGTCTTGACGCGATGGGCCCGTTGGAAGTCA
The DNA here is from genome assembly GCA_965204805.1 of Dehalococcoidia bacterium. GTDB lineage: Bacteria > Chloroflexota > Dehalococcoidia > Lucifugimonadales > UBA3495 > VXOI01. The sequence goes on along the minus strand of OZ242013.1, from coordinate 2,996,631 downwards.
GTGAGGCGACCCACGCTGAATTGATAGCGTATGCCGAAAGATGCGGCGATATGGCCTGGAGCACCAGGGAAGAACTCGGCGCCACATTTCGGAATGTGAGCAGGATTCTGACCTTGATCGCCGCCTCACGAGACTACCAGTTCGCCTAGGCAAGCGCTTACAGCCAATGCAGGGATACGAATGCAAAACTCCCGTCATTCCTGCTAAGGCAGGAATCCAGAGGGCCAATTGCGTATGGCACGAACACTGGAACTTTGGCACTGGATTCCTGCCTTCGCGGGAATGACGGGTATCTGGCACCAGAATGTTTAGCTAATGACTCACTCATCAGTAATGCAGAAGGATACGAAAATGGCATCAACCCATAAAGACCCCGTGCTGGTCGTGATGGAGCTTACCGGGGCCAACGATTACCTCAATACCATCGTTCCTTACAGCAATCCTCTGTATTGGGACAACCGGCCCAGGGTCCATATCACCGAAGACCAATTGCTGCCCATAGATGACGAACTGGCGTTCCGGTCTGACATGGAGCCGCTGAAAGACATCTACGACCAGGGCAACATGGCAATCATTCACGGAATCGGATTTGAAAATTCACCCCGCTCGCACTTTCGCGCCATGGACATCTGGCATACCTGCGAGCCGGATACCATCGGGATTGACGGCTGGCTTGCCAAGGTCGTCCGGGACCTGGACCCCGGCGGCGAGAACGTGCTGAAGGGAGTGAGCCTGGGCCAGGGTCTGCCCCGGGCAATGACCATGCGAGGGGTTCCGGTTACTTCCGTCAACCACCTTCCCACATACGGCGTGCTCTCATCAAATCCGGGGATCCGGTCCGAGCAGGAGCGGGCCCAGCTATTGGACAGCTTCGCCCGTATGTACGCTCCCGCCATCGGCGCCGGACCGACCATGGAATACCTGGGACAGGCAGGAAGGGATGCGTTGAGAGGAGCCGACATCATCCGGGCTGCCCCTGCAACCTATTCCTCCAACGTGGAGTACGCCAATAACCCCATCGCCAGGCGCCTCAGAGATGTGGCCCAGGTGCATCTGGCCGGCCTGGGCGCCCAGGTCTTCTACACTTCCTACGGGCCCTTCGACACCCATTACGACCAGTTGGGGTCCCATGCCAAGCTCTGGATGGACATTTCCGCTGGCATCCACGACTTCTTCGCCGACCTGCGCGAGCACGACGCCTCGGACGAGGTGGTCATCATGCTGTTCAGCGAGTTTGGACGCCGCGTCCGCGACAACGGCACCGGCACCGACCACGGAGCGGCCGGGGTGGCCTTCGCCATCGGCGACCGGGTGAATGGCGGAATGTACGGAGCCTATCCGTCGTTGAAGCCGGGGGATCTCACCCAGGGAGACCTGGCGCCCAACTACGATTTCCGCGGCTTCTACTCCACTCTGGCGGAAAAATGGCTGGGACTCGACCCGGTGCCCATCGTCGGTGGACACTTCGAGCAAATGGCCTTCGTGTAGCTTTAGGATCCCCAATTCGTTCACGGGAGAGCGGATATGCTGACCACCGTCGCCGCCGGCCGGGTGTATGACTACGGCTACTGCATAGGCATGTACAGCCAGGCCGGGCGGGGATTCTGGGCTCCGCAGGATTTCGTCCTGGGATCCAACGGTCGAATGTATGTGTTGAGCCGCGGCGTGGAACAATTGGGTCAGCGTGTCAGCAAGATTACCTTCGACCACGAGTTTCAGGGACAGTTCGGCTCCGTCGGCGCGGAAGACGGGCGCTTCGTCTGGCCTCGGTCAATTGATCTGGACCCTTACGGGCGAGTGTTCGTTTCGGACGAGTATGCCAACCGGATAACCATTTATGATCAAGAGGGCGCCTATCGGTATCATTGGGGCAGGTCCGGCGGCGAAGACGGGCAGTTGAACGGGCCGTCGGGAATCGCTTTCGATTCCCGCGGAACTCTTTGGGTGGTGGACAGCCAGAATCACCGGGTGCAGAGTTTCAGCATGATCGGTGAGTTTCAGTCCAGGTTCGGGAAGCGAGGTAACGGCGACGGGGAACTGGAGATGCCTTGGGGCATCTGCATCGACCGTCAGGACAACATCTACGTCGCGGATTGGGGAAACAACCGGGTGCAAAAGTTTTCCCCGGATGGAGAGTTGCTCGTCAAGTTCGGAGGCTCCAGCGCCGGGGCGGGCGCTCTCAAGGGGCCATCCGGTGTAGCCGTGGACTCGGATGGGGATGTATATGTAACCGACTGGGGGAACCACCGCGTCCAGATCTACGCCGCCGACGGCCAATACATCACGGCGCTGGTCGGCGACGCCCAGGAGCCTTCGCCATGGGCCCAGACCTACATCGACGCCAATCCGGACATCATCAAGGCCAGGCGGCGGACGGACCTGGAGCCGGAATGGCGGTTCCGCCGGCCGGTGGCGGTCAACGTTGACGCCGACGACCGGATCATAGTCCTGGAGTCCTACCATCACCGGCTTCAAATCTACAACAAGCTGAAGGACTACGAGGAACCCTCCTTGAACTTGTAGCAGCCTGCGCGCATATACGAGGAAAGGGCTGGATTCCTGCGAAGGCAGGAATGACGACTAAGAAACTATCTCAAAAGAGTCCCCTCCCCCGCAAGGGAGAGGGTGAGAGTGAAAAGGTAGTGTGGAGAGGCCGCCGGGAGAGCAATCCCTTATTTTGAGATAGTTTCCAAGCGCCCGGCAATTGTCACACTTCCTCTTGGAAACCGTGAGGGAACCGGCATGGCGGAAACGGCCGACGCAGTCGTAATAGGCGGCGGGGTTATGGGGTGCAGCATCCTGTATCACCTGGCGGCGCGGGGGATGACGGACGCGCTGCTGCTGGAGCGCGAGGCGCTGGGCAGCGGCTCCACCGGTCGCTCCTCCGGGGCGGTGCGGATGCACTACTCCACCGAGGTTCACGCCCGCATGGCCTGGCACAGCGTGCATGTGTTCCGCGACTTCGACAACATCGTGGGCGGCCAGTGCGGCTACACCAACACCGGCTACCTGGTGTTCGCCAATGACGATGCCGTTGACGGCTTCCGGGCCAACGTCGCCATGCAACAGGGCGTGGGCATAGATGTCCGCGAAATCAGCCGGGATGACGCCGCCGAGCTTGCGCCCGCCTTCCACCTGGACGACTGCGCCGGCATCGCCTACGAGCCGCTGTCGGGCCATGCCGACCCGTCGGGCACCGCCCTGGCCTACGCCGCCCGCGCCCGGGAACTGGGAGCCCGCGTCCGGCTACAGGCCCCGGCGGAATCCGTCGAGGTCAACGGCGGGCGGGTTGCGGCGGTGGTGGCCAACGGGGAACGCATCGAGACCGACCGGGCCATCGTCGCCACCGGCCCGTGGAGCCGACGCTTCCTGCTGAACCGCGGCATAGACCTGCCGCTGCAAGCTACTCGCCACGAGGTCATTCACCTGCGCCGCCCGCCGGAAGTCCCCTACCACCCCGGCGGAGGCGACATCGCCAATCTCATCTACTTCCGCCCCGAAAGCGCCGACCTGACCCTGATAGGCAACGGCAATCTGGAGGACGACGTGGACGACCCCGATGTGTACGCGCAGCGGGCCAGCCAGGGCTTCATCGCAGAAGTGTGGGGGAGGATTGCCCGGCGCATTCCGGCCATGGCCGACGCCGAGTTCGCCACGGGCTACGCCGGGCTGTACACCCAGACGCCGGACTCGCACCCGGTGATTGACCGGGTGGACGGCGTGGACGGGCTGTATATCTGCACCGGCTTCAGCGGCCACGGCTTCAAGCTGTCTCCGGCGGTGGGCCTGCTGGTGTCGGAACTGGTCCTGGACGGGAAGGCCAACACCATAGACATCACGCCGCTGCGGATGTCGCGCTTCGTCGAGGGCGACCTTAACCTGCCCGGCTACGGCTTCAGGGTGCTGGTGTAGCCTGAGTGTCTGAATCAGGATTATTGATGCGTGAGTCATTAGCTAAACATTCCGGCGCCAAATGCCCGTCATTCCTGCCTCGCAGGAATGACGGGATGGCTTAGCAACTCATTCACGGCTCAGTAGAAGATGCTCAGGATAAGAGGAATCATGTAAATCCTCTAATCAAATAAATCACAGTTCAGACAACTGCATCCTACGGTATAATCTGCGCCATGATAGTGTTTGAGTTTCTGAAACTGGCCTTCTACGGGCTGGCGTCGCTGGTCAGCAGCTTCTATTTCCAGTGGGGCCTCATCTATGCGCGTTGGGGGCAGACCAACCGCGCCCTGTGGTACTTCAGCCGGGCTATTCGGATGAATCGGCGGGGAGACCGGGCCTATTTCCATCGCGGTCTGCTGTTCGCCGCGGTTGGGCTGCCGGAGCGCGCCATCGGCGACTTCAGCGCCGCCATCGAGAACAACCCTGGGAATGTCAATGCCCGCATCTATCGCAGCATGATGTATACGATAACCGGGCGGGAAGAGCAGGCGGAGAGCGACCTGGAGCAGGCCGTCGCCCTGGGCGCCGACCGCGAGGAACTGGAACAGCAGATGTATGACACCAGAACACGGGCGGGACATTTCTAGCGAAGGTTTCACCCCTACCCCTTCGGCAAGCTCAGGACAAACCTAGCCCTCCCCCTCAGGGGCAGGGAATAATGGAGCAGCCGTTGCCGGACGTTGGCAACATACTGAGGAGGATATTGCCCGGGCCCAAGCCGGAGCCTATCCGCTGGTACGATTACGGCGTGCGTCAGCAGCAGCGCGGGAACCCGGAGGAAGCGGTGCGAGCCTATACTGAAGCGCTGCGCCTGGACCCCGAGATGGCCCCGGCCTACAGCAACCGCGGCTCAGCGTATCTGAATTTGGGCCAGCCTGAGCTGGCCATCTCCGATGCCGACGAGGCCATCCGGCGCGAGCCGCGCCAGCCTGTGGCCTACAGCGTCCTGGGCAACGCCCACCACGCTCTCGGCAAAGCGCATCAGGAACGCGAAGAGCAGGACCAAGCGCTGGATGAGTATGACCAGGCGGTGCGCCACCTCTCCCAGGCCATTCGCATCAACCCGCGCTTTGCCGGCTTCTACAGCGACCGGGGCGCTGTCCACCGGGCCGCCGGGAGGCTGGCCGCGGCCATAGACGACTTCAGCCAGGCCATACGGCTGGAAAAGCGTTTTCCGGTGCCCTACAACAACCGGGCCGACGCCTACATCGCCACCGGCGCCCTGGACCTGGCCATCAGGGACCTGAACGAGGCCGTCAAGCTTGATCCCCGCTTCGCCGTGGCCTACGTCAACCGGGCCACCGCCCGCGCCATGATGGGCCAGCGTGAACAGGCCCAGCGTGACGTCAACGTCGCCGTCGGCCTGGGCATCGACCGGAGAGCGTTGGAAGAGATGATCGCCCAGGTGCGCCCCCTGAGAAGGCGGGTGCGCTGACGCCGTTCCAGCTTTCGCAAAGTGTCGGGCATTTGGGGCTAACCGATATTTGGCGGGTCTACCAAAACTAGCGAAACCCGTTCACCCTGAGCTTGTCGAAGGATGAACGGGTTTCTTTGCTGGTAACGGCTATCGCTTTGTTAAGGGGCTGCAAGACCGCAGGCGCATTTAGAAATTATCTCAAAACCAGCGGTTGCTTTCACGGCTGCCTCTCTGCACTACCTTATCACCCCCACCCTAACCTTCCCCCTCAAGGGGGGAGGGGGCTTTTGAGATAGTTTCTTACCCCGGCAGCAGTCCCTCACCGACGAACAACTCCTCGGCCTCCCGCAGTGTCAGGTCTGGTTCCGGGAGGATGAGGTCCGACTCCACCAACTCGTCCACCGGCACCGGCTCGCCGTGTTCGCGCACCAGGTCCAGCATCCGCTTCAGCAAGGTCTCGAAGGCGGGCTGGTCCTCGGCTTCCACGGCCTCGACCAGCTGGTTGTCAATCTCGTTGAGCCGGTCTATGTAGGAGCCGGGCAGGTTGTACTGCCCTTCTGAGCTGATGCGGACAATCATTATTCCCCCGTTGGCCCTGAGCCTGTCGAAGAGCCGGCGCGCCGGGCCTTCAGCGCGGCCAGCTCGCTCTCGGCGCCGCTGCTGACCGACATCTTCTCCAGCTCGCGGGTGATGTCGTCCCGGGTGTCGCCGGTCACGTCGTCCAGCACCCCGGCGCTGGCCAGTTCGTCTATGGCGCTGGCGCGGGCCCGCATATTCTGCGTCTTGGTTTCCGCGCGCTCCACTGCCAGACCCACGTCGCCCATCTCCTCGGAAATCCCGGACAGCGCCGAGCCGATGCGCACCTGGGCCTGGGCGGCGGTGTACTGGGCCTTGATAACCTCCTTCTTGTTGCGGAAGGCGGCCACCTTGGCCGAGAGCCGCTGCTCGGCCTGGGTCAGCTTCTCCTGCTCCTCTTCCATACCGGCTATCTGCTCGTCCAGCCCCTGCAACTCCAGCACGGCGGTTTGCTTGCGCTCCAGAGCCAGCAGGGCCAGGTCCTCGCGCCCGGCGTCCAGGGCCTGCTCGGACTGACGCTCCAGGCGGGAGATGTTCTCCCGCACCTTGTCGGCCTGCTGCTGAATCTGCCGCTTGGCCGCCACCATCTCCACCACGCCGCGCTTCACGTTGCGCAGCATCTCAAGCTGTTTTTCATAAGAATAGTCCAGCGTTTCCCGGGGGTCTTCCGCATTGTCCAGAATACGGTTCATCTTGGACTTAACGATGGTGGACATCCGTGAGAGCATCCCCATGATGCGCCTCCTCAACAGGCTTGACTAACGGGCTTGACCTGCCGGAGCGGGTCAAAAACGGCCCGTGCTCCGATTCCTTCCGCCGAACACGTTTACCAGGCCAACGATGATGCCGATGATGCCGATGATAACCAGGATAACTCCCCCCACCCGGAGCAGCCAGTCGAACCATCCGGCCAGCATGGCCAGCCCCAGAAGCAACAAAACTACCCCGACCAACAGTAACAGCCCGGAGTTCATCATCGGCTCCTTGACATTCGGGAATGACTTTCTATCTACCTAAGCATAACCCGCCCCCGCGCCCTGCCGCAACCGCTGGGCAGCGCGGCGACGCGGTCTTTGGATTCTCAAGGCCGCTTCACGGGATGCCGCTTCCCCAGGCCGAGCCAAGCGAGGCCGACTGCCAGCCCCACCATCAGAAGGCTGTCTGCGCTGGGTGACGGCCCGCATCCGCCCCCCGTCGGCTGTTCTGGAGCCCCCGCTATGGGCGTGGCTGCCGCATCGGTCCGGGATAGGATTTGTCCTTCGCCCAGCTTGGCCAGGTCATCCTCGGCTTCTGGCAGCTGACGTACCGGGCTGCACCAGTCGACGTTCGACCCGTTAAGGGAGTAGACCAAGTATTCGACACCCTCTTGGAAAGGGAAGTGGCAACTGTTGTTGATGCCAGGGGTCCTCATGCGCATCGTCCTTTGGTCGGGGCCCTTCCACAAGGTGCTGACATCGAACTCGACTGTGATAGAGTTCTATCCCGTCTGGCTTACCGTACTCTGGTCGATGGAGATGACCCTGCCCGCAAACACCGCGGCGGAACGCCCCAGGGCTTCTGAGGGTGTGTACGGGTAAGCGCACGAGCACGCATGGCTTCTCTCGGGGTAAGAGGCAAGCCAAAGGCCGACAAGCGCAAAGACCAAAACCAGCCGAATCGCTGTGGGAGCGAAGTTAAGAGCCATGCGGGTCTGCTTCTCCCTTTCTTGGTCAGCACATACTATCACCATATAAAGAGAAACCTTGATGAAGCCTCAGATTGACCTGTATCCCCAGCCTGAGTACACTCAATTTGCGGTCGCAAGGGCCGTTGGAGATGAAAGATGCTGCGCTCGCTGTTTGGCCGGGGAAAGAAGCGGCGGGAACCCGCCGGCCCGCCGCCCGACGAGAGCATCCGCGCGGCGCGGGTGGGCGACGTGCTGATGTTCGCCGGGATGTCCCTTGAGTACGAGTACCGGCACTTCTACATTGAGCGCATCCACCGCTACGTCAGCCCCTCCGACACCTGGTACGAGCTGCTCTGCGCGGACGGCGATACCCGTCTCTGGATTGACTGGACCGACGGCGCAGACCTGTTCGTCACCATGACACCCGACGAAGGGCCGACGGGCCTTAGCATCACCGGCCTCAGCGAGGACGACCTCATCCAGCTCGACGAAGAGCACTCCATAGACAATTACGTGGAAATCGAAGGGGAAGCCTACCGATACCGCACCAGCTCCGAGGTCACCTTCTACCGCGACTGCCGGGGGCCGGGCGAGAGCTTCTACCAGTGGGACTTCCTCACCGAAGAGGGCGGCCACACCCTGTCCATTACCAAACGAGAGGGCCGGCCCTTCGAGGCGGTGTTCAGCGAGGTTATATCGCCCGATAGCGTTACCCTTTACAAGGGCAGCCGCCCCGGCGCCTGAACCACCCGGCCCGCAAGTCCGCTTGTCCTGAGCCTGTCGAAGGATGAGCGGACTGCCCTTCGACAGGCTCAGGGCCCAACGGGGGAATAATGATTGAATCATTCATAGACTCGCTGCAAGCCTTCCCGCGCGGACTGGTGTTCGTTGTCGAGGGGCTGATTGTGCTGGCCCTTGCCAAGTTCGCCAAGGACGCTGTCACGCGCCACTACCGGGTGGACGAGGAAGTGACCACCAAGGGCAACCTGGCCATGGCCCTGCGGCTCAGCGGCTACTTCATGGCCATAATCCTGGTGTTCCTGGGGGTGCTGTACCAGCCGTTGGCGCTGGGGTTTGCGGCCGACGGCTTCGGGTTCAACCGGAACTTCGGCGAGGAAGTGCTGCGAGTGTTCCTGTACTCACTGGGCGGCATTGTGGCGCTGAACCTGGTGCGGGTGCTGTTCGACCGGCTGATACTGTACAAGTTCCAACTGGAAAAGGAAGTGGTGGAAGACCGGAACGTCGGGGCCGGGGCCGCCGAATTCGGGATGTACGTCGCCACCGGGCTGCTGATTGCCGGCGCAGTGGCGGGCGAAACCTACCGTAGCGAGGGCGAAGCCGCGTTGATCGCTCTGGCCTTTTTTGGCATGGGGCTGGTCCTGCTGATAGCCTTCGCGCTGGCTTACGAGTTCACCACCCCCTTCAATATCCACGACGAAATCGAGCGCGACAACCCGGCGGTGGGCATCGCGCTGGGCGGCAACCTCATCGCCATTGGCTTGGTGACGCTCAAGGCGGTGTTCGGCGACTTCACCGGCTGGGGCGAGAGCATCGCCGCCTTCCTGGTCTTCGGAGTGCTGGGTTTTGCCCTGCTCTACGTGATGCGGGTGTTGATAGACCTGGTGCTGCTGCCCACGGTGCGAGTCTCTCAGGTCATAGGCAGCGGGCACAACATCGGCGTCGCATTGTTGGAAAGCGCCGTGGTCATAAGTTCCGCGCTCATCCTGTTCATGGCTATCTGAGGAACGCCCTAACCCTAACCCTCTCCCAGAGGGAGATGGGACTTGGGATTCCTTTCAAGAAGGACGAAGTGGGAAGGAGAAAGTGAGCCAAGGCGGGATGTCAGGGTGGTTGTTCCCTCTCCCTCTGGGAGAGGGTTAGGGTTAGGGCGTCTCCCCCTCGGCCTGCCGCAGAATCTCACGCTCCGCTTCCTCCCGGCGGGCCTTCTCCTGCCGTTCCTCCAGCCAGGATAGGCCGCTTTCGATGACCAGCTCCATCGCTTCGGGGGTGGCTCCCTGGCGGTTCACCACCGGCTCGAGTATGCCCTCATAGAACTCGTCGTCCTCGATGGCGTCCTGCCAGTCGCGCAGACGGTGGTCGAAGGTGCCGTCATACAGCCGCAGCAGGAACACGCCCCGGATGGGGTCTACTCCCTCGGCCAGGAACGCCTCCACCCGCAGGTCTGCGCCGCGCCCGGTGTCGAACTCCGCGTATGCCCCCCCTTGTATTCCCCCCCGGTGGGGGGGAAGAGAAAGGGGGTCAACCACAGTGTCCTTGTAATGGTCATACTGATCAATCAGCGACTCGGTTTCGGCCAGCAGTCTGGCGATGAACCGCCGCCCCAGCGGGGTGATGGCATAGGGGGCAGTGTCAACAAGTATGCCCTCACCCCGACCCTCTCCCCCCGGGAGAGGGAGATTTTCGGGAGGCAGCGCGGCTATCAGGCTCTGCGATTGCAGGGAGGCCAGTGCCTCCCGCAGCGACAGGCCGAATTCAGGCAGCGAGCCGGGATGCAGCAGGATTTCGTGCTTGTCGAGGAAGTACAGGGTGGTCAGCGAGCGCATCCAGTCCAGAAGTTCCCGGCGGTTAGGCCAGAAGCCATGCCGCACAGCGTATTCCAAGGCTCGGTACTGTTGCTCAAGGCACAACGCAACCAGCGGGGAATCGGAAGGCAAGAGACTGGACACCGGGGCCGACAGGTCAACGTCTGTCCCATCCGCCGACGTTACGCGCAGGGCGCAGCGCCAGTCGCGCCACTCCTCGCAGGCGGCCAGGAACACGGCGTAGATGCCGGGCAGGTCTGGATTGGCGCGCAGGTCGAACTGCGCCGCGATTTCCTCCCTCTCCTCAGGAGACGCAGGAAAGGCCCGGTCCAGCAGTTGAGACACTGAAAGAAGGCGGCGCTCCGGCGGCATCTCAAGCCGGACATAGTCTTCCGGGGCCATGCCCGCCAATGACGCTTGTAGCGTAAATGGGCCTTCTATGCCGCCGATGCCTAGAACCTCCTCCGCACGCGCATGGCGCCGCCGCCGCCGAAGCCCCCGGAACTGCGGGAGGAGGAGCGGACGGAACTGGAGCGCTTGATAGTGTTGCTAGTCTGGAAGGCTCCGCTGGTCCTCTGGGTAGACTGGTAGCTGCTACGGTTGGAGCTGACGTTGCTTCGAGACTGCTGATAGCGCGACCCGGCGAAGGAGGACTGCCTCTGCTGGTAACTGGCGTTGCGCTGCACCTGGCTGTTGTAGGCCGAGGAGTTGCGATAGGTAGTGCGCTGGTTACGAATCTCCGTTCCGCGGGTGGGAGGCGTCGTGTAGTAGTAGCCGCCAAAGCGAGGAGTGATGGCCGAGATGAGCAGGTAGGTGAAGAGGAAGTCGCCCGGCCCCCAATAGCTGTGGTAGTAGCTGTTCGCGTGGTAGCCGCGCATCTCGTAGTCGCCGCCGGTGTTCTGGACGATGGAAAAGAGCTGGTCATCCTTGGCGTCGTCAATGGTGTTGTTGCTATCGAGGTCTTCCCAGCCTTCCAGGGTCAGCGTCTGGCCGTCCTGCCTGGCGCGAATCAGCACCAGGCCGTCGCCCTCGTAGATTTCGTTGACCCGCTGCTCGAAATCCGTGGCGCTCTGGGAGTTCTTGAACGCCTCCTGCACGTCGTCCAGGTTGATGCGCCCGGCGGCCCCGTCGGTGGCGGCCCAGTCCTCATAAGACGGCCCGCCGCCGCAGGCCGCAATCAGCGGCGCCGCGGCGACGATGCCGCCCAGCGACAGGGCAGTACCCAGCCTGAATTTTCGCCAAGCCATCCCGGTTCCCCTCCGGTGGGGTGTTGCCATTGTAACAAAAATCCCCTCCCCCAGAGACGCTTGATGCAAATTACCGTCCTTCTTGCGAAGGCAGGAGTCCAGTGGACTTTTGTTCCCGTCAGGACAGCATCAGCAAAGAAGCCCTGGATTCCTGCCTTCGCAAGAAGGACGGATTGGCTCTTGCGAGCGGCTCAGCCTCACCCTCCGGGAGACGAAACCTCCTGTCCCAGCAGCAACTCCGTCTCTGGGCTAACCTCGACCTGCGGCTCTTCTGCCGGAGTCGACAGCGGGAAGACAATCAGGCGAGACAGAAACTCCGCGTCCACCGACTCCCAGTATTCGCGCCACGCCTCGTTGCTGCGACGGACATACTGGGCCACCGCCGACTTGTGGTTGAGGCTGCTCAACAACTGAGAGGCCATCGAGTCCCGCAGCCCGGCGACGTGGCTGGGCCAGAGCTCGCCGCACACTTTCAGCCAGAGCAGCTGGGCTACTCTAGGGAAAACGCGCTCACCTGTTCGGCCAACCTGTTGTTCCATGCGAGCAACGAACAGCGCCGACAATTCCGTGGGCATCAGGGCCAAGTCTGTTCCGTACAACTCCGAGCAGTCCACGCCATAGTCCACCCGAGCTTCCTCCGCCAGCCGCTGGAACCGTCGGGGGTAGTCGTCATCAGCAGCTAGGATCAGATGCTGCGCCGCCAGCCGCTCCGCCACTCGCCCAGCCGTTTCCAGGCAAAGCTCCGGCGTTGACGTGGACTCCATAATCTGTCGGCGGCGCTGGTGATACAAATTCGTCTGCCGGTCGAACTCGGCGGCGTAGTCCTGCATCAGGCTGCGCTGTGCCTCGCCCTCCCGGTCAGCGGCGGCCTGCAGCCTTTCAATACGCCGCGCCACCTCCGGCCCGGTGTAGCAGACGCGCCCGGCGGCGTCGGCCTGACGGCAGGCCGACAGCTTCAGGATACCGGCGGCGTCCAGATTGACCAGCCGGTCTTCCAGCGACAGGAAGGTCTGCGTGAGACCGAACTCGCCCTGTCGCCCGCTCCTGCCCCGGAGCTGAAGCTCCACCCGCCGCGAATCGTAAATCTCGGTGCCTATGACGCATAGTCCCAGCGCGAACTCCACTTTGCGGGTACGCCCCCACCCCGACCCTCCCCCGGAAGGGGAGGGGGTTTTGCAATGGCGCAGCGTGACTCGCAACCCGCCTTCGGTTCCCGCTTTCGCGGGAATGACGGGCGACGTATGGAACTGCCTAGAGCGTTCCAGCTCGGCCCGCAACACGGTGGCCTGTTCCGGCGAGGGACAGCTTAGGTCAACAACCCCTGCTTCCTCAGCCAACAGCCGGTGAATTTCCTCGATACAGTGTTGGGCCAGGCGGACGTTCAGACCGGGCTCCAGCACGATGTCGGTTCCTCGCCCGGCCATAGGCGTGGAGACGGTGACCGCGCCGAATCTGCCCGCGTCGCGGACTATGCGGGCTTCGGCGTGGGTGGTCACCGCGTTCAACAGTTGGTGGGGGATTCCCCGCCGGGCCAGCTCGCGGCTCAGTTCCTCCGACTGCACCACCGTCCGCGTTGCCGCCAGCACCGGCTGGCCCATCCCGCGGCGGGATGCCACTTCGTCGGCCACCGCCGCGATTTTATCTTCGCGGGAGAGGAACACTTTGGGGGGCAGATTGACGCGCATCGGCGGGTTTACCGGCGCAACCACCGCTACTTCCAGCCCGTACTTGCGGCGGAACTCCCCGGCGGCAAGGGCGGCGGTGCCGGTGATGCCGGAAACCTGGCCGTACAGGCTGACGAACCCGGCCACGGAAATCCAGGCCAGAGTCTCCGAATCCGGGCGCACGGTCGCGCCCTCTTTGGCCTCCACTGCGGCCTGAAGGCCGTGCTGATAGATGTTGTCCGGCTTGGGCCTTCCGGTATGCTGGTCAATCAGCGCCACACCGTCACCGTCCACCAGGTAGTCCACGCCACATCGGAGCAGCAGGCGGGCGCGCAGGGACTGGAGAACCTGGTTCCCCAGACCATACCGGCGCGACATCCGACGAGCCGCACGCCCGGCGCGTCGCCGCCTCTCCATCAGTGGCAGGTCGCGCTCCGGCAAGGAGGAAGGGGCGTCGCCGCCGTCATAGAACTGTCCCAAGCGCTGCTCCAGAAAGTCCCGCCCCTTTTCGGTCAGGGTAACGAAGCGGCTGCCGGGGTGGACGGCATAGTACAGCCCGGAAGTCAGGTCAGGGTCATGCTCCTCGGCCAGCGCCCACGCCCGTCTCAGGCTGTGCGGGTTGGCAGAGAAGCGCCCTTGCAGCGCGGGGTTTTCAGGCTGGGCCAGCACCAGGCGGGCCAGCCCCCGCGTTTGCTCGTTGGGCTTGGCGTTGAACGCTTCCAACTGATTCGAAAGCTCACGGACAACCCCCTGCTGCGCCCGTATCATTCCCGCCACAGCCCGGTCGGCGCGGATGGCGGCGCGGCTGCTGCCCGTAGGGTTGCCGGAAATAATCATCGGGGTAAAGGCTTCGTCAATCAGGGCGTGGTCGGCCTCGTCAACGATGGCGACGGCATTGGACAGACCGGAGCGTTGCACCCGCTGGTTATAATCCGACTTCAGGTTGTCTCGCAGATAGTCGAACCCCAGTTCCCGCATAGCGCCGTATACAATCGCACGGCGGTAGACGTGCCGACGCTCCCCTTCCTCCGTGTGTTGCAGCACTGCGCCGACGCTGAGGCCCAGGGATTCGTAGACCGGCGCCAGCAGCTTGGCGTCGCGGTCGGCCAGGTAGTCGTTGGCGGTGACCACGTGAACCGGACGGCCCATGAGGGCGTGAAGCGCGGCGGGAAAGGCGGCGGCAACCGTCTTGCCTTCGCCGGCATCCATCTGCACCACCTTCCCTCGAAACAGGTGTATTCCAGCCAGCAGTTGCTCGTTGGTGGCCCGCAAGCCCAGCCGCCGGTCTATCGCCTCCGCCACTATGGAAAAGGCGATGGGCAGCAGGCTGTCCGCCGATATTTCCGTCGACCGGAATTGCAGGCTCTTGAAGACATCCCGCAGCTCGGCGTCGGAATGGGACGAGAAGTCGCGCTGGCGGATGCGGGCCAGCAGAGCGGCGGGAGATTGTTGCCGAGGTCTCATGGGAGCAGTTTATACTCTGGTTCGACCGGAAAACAGACTGCGGCAGGGTTTCACCCTCACTCTCTCCCTCAAGGGAGAGGGGACTTTGCTGGGCGAAAACTTAACCTCGCAGCTTGATTGCCACCAACCCCGACTCGTGCCCCGGCCCGTCGCACTCGTCCAATCGGGCCAGCAGGCGCTCACGGGAGTCCAGGATGCGGCGGCTCACCTCCGGCTCGGAGGCTTGGAAGGCCCGGCCCAGGGGCGTGTCCAGCGTCCACTCATCGGTGATGGAGTGTTCAAGCTGACTCCGCTTGCACACCTCCAGGAACTCGCCCCGGTCACGCAGGTACTCTCGCTCGCTGCGGTAGGAGATGGGCGCGACGTAGTAGTCCGCCGACAGGTACAGCCCCAGCTCGTTGTCGAACACCTGCATCAGGTCGGAGAAGGGAATCCAGCCCTCCAGCGCGAAGAACAGGTTTTCCGGGATGTCCTGCGGCGTTTCGTGGTAGTAGAACTGCTCCTCCGACTCCACCATCCTCACGGGCAGGGGCGTCTTGTCCCGGCAGCGCAGCAGGCGGTCGGCGGCGGCGTCACGGAGGAACAGGAAAGGCACGTTGCCGTTGGTAGCGTCCACCAGTACCCGCGCGCCATCCACCCGGTACAGCAGCGCGGTGTGCTGCCAGTAGCGCATATACCGCTTGGCGAGGCTGAAATCGAAGGTAGTCAGCAGTTCCCGTAACTTCTCCGCCGGGAAAGGGCCGTCGGCGTCCTGCCCGGCGAGAACGTACTCCGACTCGAAACCGTAGTGGTCGGTCAGGAACTTGAGGGCCTGCACCTTCTCCGAGCAGATGGCCCCCCCGCCGTCCATGATGTTGTCCACGGTCTCGTCGCCCGACTTGTACACCAGCCTGCGGCCAATAAAGCGGGAGTAGTTCTCGAACTGGCTGTTCCAGATGCGCCGGGCCAGGGATTCCAGGAACTTCAGCTTCTGATGGGTGGAGCGCAGTTCCAGGATTTCGTCGGCTCCCGGCTCGCCGTAGTCGGCGGCCAGCGTCTCACGGACGAAGGCGGCGTAGCGTTCCGGGGCGCGCCGCCACCGGCGGGCATGGAAGCCAAGCCAGTTGCGATCGTACTCACAGGCGATGCGGTCTATACTGATGTCCAGCAACGTGACTTCCTGAGCCACGGCCTGCGTCCGGTGGACGGTGGGGGCGTCGCCCAATGCGATGGTATGCCCGGCGTCGGTGAAGGCGATTCCGGCGAACATATCTATCAGACGTCCGCTGTTGTCGCTGGCGTACACCAAATCCCCCAGCGCGTAAAGCGTATCCGCAGATGACGCTGTAATCCGCGACTCAGACAGTAAACGCTCGACGGGCGCCTGCTTGACGTAGAGTTTCAGCAACTCGCCCAGCGGCAGGCCAATGTCCTCCGGTTCAAGCCGCAGTGAGCACTCCCGCGTGGACACCGTGTCGTGGAGCTGCAAAATCGTATCATCGCGCCATTGCGTCATTGCGTCCTATTCCCCGTGCGACAGGCCCCACCGGGCGGCGTATTCCGCGTAGGACGGGCGGCTTTGGATGACCAGCTCTCCCCGCGTGCTCAAGGCGTAGACCGACGGCAACGCCACGCCGTTGAAGGTGTGGGCCTTGACCAGCGTATATGATCCGGCGTTGCTGAACACCACTTTGTCGCCCACCCTCAGCGGTTCGGGGAAGCGGTAGGCGCCGAACAGGTCGCCGGCCAGGCAAGTGCAGCCCGCCAGCAGGTACTCATGGGGGGCGTCATCGTCATGGCCCGCCACGTCGGGCCGGAAGCCGTACTCGAACACCTCCGGCATGTGATTGACCGTCGTGTCCAGCACCGCCACCGTCGCGCCGTCGCTCTGGAACAGGTCCAGCACCGAGGCTACGAAGTACCCGGCGGCGCGGATGAGACCGGAGCCGGGCTCAACGAACACCTCCACTCCGAACTCCGAGCGCAGGGAGTCAACGGCCCGGCACAGTTCTTCCA
This sequence comes from Dehalococcoidia bacterium, assembly GCA_965204805.1. GTDB lineage: Bacteria > Chloroflexota > Dehalococcoidia > Lucifugimonadales > UBA3495 > VXOI01. The sequence goes on along the minus strand of OZ242013.1, from coordinate 2,980,105 downwards.
CGTCGCCACACGGCTCGCCGTCTTCCTCGAACAGGTAGCCGCCGCCCAGGTTGACCCATTCCAACCGCCGCAGCAGGCCGGGTATGCGGGCTTGCAGCCGCTCCACCGTAGCCCGCAACTCCCTGAAGTCCGGCGAGTCGCAGTTGGAGTGGAACAGCAGGCCGCGCACCCCGTCCAGCCGGGCCGGTTCGTCGCGCAGCGCGGCGGCTAGGTCGTCCAGAGGCACGCCCAGCTTGGACTGCGGACGGCAGGGGTCATAGCGGCAGTCGTCGGCAAAGGAAAGCAGCGGGTTCACCCGCAGGCCGCAATTGACCCTGCCCTGCAACCGCCCGGAGTGCATCTCCCACTGGTTCAGCGAGTTGAAGGACACGTAGTCGCACAGCGAGCCGATTTCATCCAGCTCGTCGCCTCGCAAGCCCGGCGTGGTGATATGCACCGACCCAGGGTCGCCGGTGACGCTGCGGGCCAGCCGCGCTTCGTACAGCGAACTGACCGCGAACCCGTCCAGCCGAGTCGCCATCACCCGCAGCGCGGGGGCGAAGGAGAAGGACTTGATGGCGAACAGCACCCGGCACCGTTCCCGCACCGGCTCCGTGTAGTTGAGAAGGCGATGAATGGCCAGCTCATCGTAGACAAAGGCAGGCGTAGCCAAGGCGTCAAGACCATCGGGGAAAGAATCGGGGCAGTCGAGATTCGGGGTATTCATTTGGCGATTCTAGCACAGGGCGGTTTGAAGACAGAGACTTGCTATTCTTTGTCTGAACTGTGATTCGTTTAATTTATAGGATTACACTGATGAGAGTCGGTCTAATCCTGGCAATCAGGCTAATCACAAAAATCACAGTTCAGACTTCTTCCCACGCGGTGGACTTCTCCACCGGCACGGGCGCCAGCGGCCGCCGCACTGACGCCGGGTTGACGCCCGACTTCAGCGCCGCCATCACACCCGCCGCTTCCCAGTAGTTGGCGACGCGGTGGAACTGCCCTTGACGCCAGGGCAGGGCCGACAGGTCGTTGCGCATCAGATTGGCGTTCTCCGCAACCTCGATGACCGGGATGCCCTGCTCCAGCGCGGCCAGCGTCGGCAGTCCCAGGCATCCCTCGGGCAGCACCAGGCATGACACGTCGCGGGCCGTCAGCACGTGGGGCTCCCGGATGGCGTCTCGGTCGGTGACGATGCGGGGGCTGCGTTGCAGCCCCTTCAACACCGACTGGAAGAAGGTCATGGACACGGCTTCGGCGGCCATCCTGGGGTCAACCACCCCCACGTCCAGGTCCAGCACCTCCTGCGACTCCAGCATCGGCGAGTGGGCCGACGGCACGTCATAGCGGCTGGATATGGCGTGGGTCAGCATCGCCTCCACACCACCCCACGGGTTGACCATGCTGCCGTCGCTGCCGAAGTAGTCGGCGTGGTACTCGAAGGGAACCGAAATCACCGACGACAGCGCTACGGCGTCGTACTCCCCCCGCCGCAAGTCCAGCACGTCGAACAGCCGCCGGATGTCTTCCACCCGACCGGCAGCCCGCGCCGAGTCGGTGTAGGCCGAGCGCATCACCAGCGGCGGCTCAAGCGCGATGACGCCGGGGCAGAGCAGGCCGTAGGAGGAGTGGGCCGCGTTGACGGCGTTGACCGCCAGCTCGGTGAACAGCGGGTTGGGGTGCGAGTCCACCACCGCCAGCACCCGGTTGGCCCGCACCGGCTGCAACCCGGCCGTGCCCATCAGCAGGCGGCAGACCACGCTGCCCTCCACGTACAGGGCGTTGGCGGGCATCTCGTTGATGTCCGATGCGTTGACCACGTTGGGATGGGTCACCAGCTTGTCGCATATCGAGGCCAGCAATCGCGCCACCGGCGTAGCGTCCCCGGCGTGGCCGCCGATGGCCGCCCCGATACCCGTAGGCACCAGCAGCACGGCGTTGAACTGCGCGGTGTTCTCGGACAGCCGGGGACGGAACGATAAAATTCCCTCCCCCTCAGGGGGAGGGTTAGGGTGGTGGTGAGACCCATCGCCAACCAGCGTAGTAACCTCGCAGCGGTATCCCCGACCGTGCGTTTCCGTGACCGCCAGCCGCAGGGGTGAATGACCCAGGGGCAGCCCGTCGGCCATCTGCCGGGCCAGCCACTCCAGAAGACCAACGCCCGCCGGGGCCGACGGTATGTCCATTTCTGTCTCCGTCAGATACACCGGGCTTGCCTCTCCTACATTTCAACACGGAAGATTCGGATTGACAGTATAATCTCTGCATTGAGATTAAAGTAATGACGGAAGGTTGAAATGCCCGAGCACCGATTGCTGGCCTGCTTTGCCCACCCTGACGACGAGGCGTTCCCCGTAGGCGGGGCGCTGGCGGCCCACACCAGGCGGGGCGTAGACGTGCGGCTGCTCACCACCACGCTGGGCGAAGAGGGCGAGATACGGCAGGAAGGATCGGCCACGAGGGAGACGCTGGGGGAGATTCGCAGGGTGGAGCTTTCCTGCGCCGTCCGCGCCCTGCGGCTGGGCAGCAACGACGTCTGGGGCTATCGCGATTCGGGAATGCAGGGCTGGGAGGCCAACCAGCACCCCAGGGCATTTATCAACGCCACTGCCACCGAGGTGGTGGAGCGTCTGGTGCTGGAGATGCGCCGCTTCCGCCCCCAGGTGGTGCTGACCTTCGGCCCGGACGGGCTGTACGGCCACCCGGACCACATCGCCATATCCAACCACACCACCGAGGCGTTCAACCTGGCAACCGACCCGTCGGCCTTCCCGCAGCAGCTATCCGGCGGCTTGGAGTTATTCCAGCCGCTGCGGCTGTTTTACAGCGTGCGTCCGCGCGGTTTCCGCCGCGAGTGGGCCGAGGCATTGCGAGGCGAGGGCATCGACTGGCCCATGCCCAGCCCGGAGCAGGAGCTTCAGGGCGTGCCGGAAGAGGAGCTGCACCTGGAGCTGGACGTTTCCGGCAATGGCGACATGGAGGCCAAGATAGCCTGCATCCTATGCCACCGCACCCAGGTAGCCCCCGACTGGCCCTACCACCGCGTCCCTCGCCACGTCACCGCCCGTATCCTGGGCCGCGAGTTCTACGTCCGCGCCCACCCCCCGGTGGCCGACGGCGAAACCGTAGGCGCAGACTTCTTCGAGGGGCTTTAGTTGGTAACTCCCTCTCCCTCCGGGAGAGGGCGGGGGTGAGGGCGTTCCTTGCCCCGGAACGCGATTACTACCGAGGATTTCTCCCTCACCCTAACCCTCTCCCGCTGGGAGAGGGAACTTTGTCTAAACCGCTCTAGCCGGCCAGCACGACCTTCTCTTCGCCGGCCTTGGGGCGCTGGATTATCTCGACGCTGACCTCGTCGGGCGCGACGATGAAGGCCACGGCGGAACCGGAGGGCATGACCCACGGCTCGCAGTTGAAGTGGACGTTGTTGGACTTCAGCGTGGCCGCCAGGGTCATGATGTCGTCGGTCTGGAAGCCCAGATGGTCCAGGCCGTAGCGCGGCTCGGTGGAGCCGGCCACCGGGTCTTCGCCTTGAGCCCGGCCGGAAATGGTCATCAGGTAGGTTCCGTTCAGCGACAGCTCGATGGACTTGGTGTTGGACAGCGGCCGCTCGGCTACAATCTCGGCCCCGAAGTTGTCGCAGTAGAACTTGGCCGCGTCATCGGGGTCGGCGCTGCGGAAGTGCAGGTGGTTATAAAAGACGTTCACGGGTTCCCTCCTGTGTTGTTTGTCTGAACTGTGATTTATTTGATTATATGATTGCCATGATTGGGCGACACTGGTAGATGGGCCAACGGGCCAATCAGGGAAATCCCAAAATCACACGAATCACAGTTCAGACAGTTTACCCTACAGATGCTCAGTTGAGAAATTCCGCCGTCCACTGCTGGTAGCTGGCGCGGCGGGTGAACTGGGCCATCTGCTCATCCGTCGCCAGGCTGTCGCGCAGGTCGGCGGGCGGAACGCCGTCGCGCAGGGCCTTCAGGGTGTCGTAGACCGCCTTCACCGCCGCCGAAAAGGGCAGATGTCCCTGCAACGCCACTTTCACGCCGTTGGCCCCCAGCCATTCTTTATCCTGCAACTCGCCCGTCGTACCGCCCAGCAGCAGCGGCACTGACAGTTCCGAGGCCACCGCCGCCACCTCGTCGCGGGTGTTGGCCCCGGCCAGGAAGATGGCGTCCACGCCCGCCGCTTCGTAAGCCTTGGCCCGGCGGATGGTGTCCTCGACGCTGGTTACGCGCAGGGCGCTGGTGCGTCCGGCAATGGTCAGGGCCGGGTCGGTGCGGCCCGCCAGCGCGGCCTTCATCTTGCCCACGCCCTCCTCGACGGACAGCAGTTGCACGCCGTTTGCGCCGAAGCTGACGGGCAGCACGGTGTCTTCGATGGTCAGGGCCGAGACGCCGGCGGTCTCCAGCTCTTCCACCGTGCGCATCACGTTCAGGGCGTTGCCGTAGCCGTGGTCGGCGTCCACCATCAGCGACAGGTCGCCGGCGCGGCAGATGCGGTGAATCTGCTGGGCAAACTCCGTCAGCGTAAGCACCACCAAATCCGGCGCCCCCAGCACCGTGAACGAGGCGATGGACCCGGCGAACATCCCCACCTCGAACCCCAGATCCTCGGCAATCCGCGCCGAAATAGGGTCGAACACCGACCCCGGATGCACGCACTTGTCCCCGGCCAGAATCCCCCGGTATCTCGCCCGCCGCGTCGTGAAGTCCATCTCGATACCCCCGTAGCCAATTTTCAGTCGTATAATGCGAACAAAGCCGGGGCAATTCTAGCATGGGGGCAACACGATGGCAGAGCGGACGATAGTGGGCGTGGATTTCAGCGGAGCGCAGGCTGACAACAAGACTTGGATTACCCGAGCGACGCTTACTGTTGACAATGAGGGCCGGACCACACTACGGATTAAGGAATGCGCCCCTATCAAGCGTGCCGACTTGTCTGTTTGTCTGAAAGAATTACCAGACAGCGCAGTGGCCGCATTGGACTTTCCCTTTTCCGTGCCAATCGCTTTTGCGGAACATTTGGAACAACCATCAGTAGAAATGCCCAAGCTATGGGAATGTGTTGCGAATTTGTGCTTGGACGGGTTCATAGAGAAACGCAATGAATTTATTGGTGACAACCGCGCGAAAGAGTATCTGCGCGTGGGCGATTTGCATTTCTCTGGACCGTTTTCCTGTCTACATGATACCCAACCTAATATGGTACCTATGACCTTTTACGGAATGAAGATGCTACACCAGCTTTGCCAGTACGACCGATTCGAAATTCCGCCGCTGAATGGCAAATCCGAGATTAGTCCAGTTTTGTTGGAAGTAATGCCAGGCGTGGCATTGGCAACTTACAAGTTACTTCCCAAATACAGAGGTTACAAGAGTGTCAAGAATAAGGCCGGAGCCAGAGAAAAACGGGCAAAGATTTTCCAAGAGCTCTCCGATGTCTTGAACTCTCATCTTACTGTCTCGTATAACAACCGAGACCATATCCAAGAGCAATGCGAAAATAACGATGATTGCCTGGACTCAATGGTGGCTTCCACTGTGGCAGCCTTATGGGCAATGGATAAGAAAGGCCCGGATTTTCGTATTCCGAGCGACGACAAAGTAACTGTACTCAAACGGAAGAATTCCACTCGGCAAGCATCACCTCAAGTAAAAGTGGAAAACTTGACGGAAAGACAAGCAGCGAAACGAGAAGGCTGGATCTACGCCCCGTATCTCCTTGACGAGTAGGTCCCCTGACACCCGCCGGTTGCCACACGCCGCGCCGACGTTTAAGCTACGCCGCAGGACATTCCCCGGCAAGGAGAACGCAAGCCGCATGGTAGCAACCGACCGCGTATCCGAAATCTTCGCCGACGCCCGCGCCGTCCACGCTGACGCGCTGCGGCTTTTGGCGGCGGGCGACATCCGCGACGCGGCGGAAAAGGCATGGTGTGCCGCCAAGCGCGCCACCGACGCCATGATTCTGGCCCGGACTGGCGTTGAGCCAGAAATATCCTCCGATACCGCGAGAGGGCTGGCGAGACTGTCCACAGAAGACCATGCCGTCCGCCCCTTGCGTAGCCTCTATCACGCCAGGCAAAGCGAACTTCATGGCGACTGCTTCTATCTGGGCCTGTGCGAACCCGCCGACGAAGTTGAGCGGCGCATACGACAAACCGCCGACTACATCAATGACGCAGAAAACTTGGCAGGAGTGAACTGACATGGGAGTCTACCGCCTCTACACCGGGGACGACGGACAGAGCCACATCGAGGAGCTGGACCTGGCCGCCCGCGCCGACATCACACAGGGCCTGGACGTAACCACCATTACCTTCACCGAGCGGGATTCGGGGAACTTCATAGACTGGCACCCGGCGCCGCGCCGCCAGTACGTCATCTGCATCGAGGGCGGCGTCGAGATTGGCCTGGGCGACGGCTCGGTGCACCAGTTCGGCCCCGGCGACGCCCGGCTGGTGGAGGACACCACCGGACAGGGCCACACCACACGCAGCACCGGCGGCGGCAAGTGCGTCACCGCCACTATTCCTCTGGCCGACCAGGGTTAATCATCGTCTGAACTGTGATTTATTTGATTAGCTGATTAACCATGATCGGATGCTGCCGCAAAAGTGTGCTGGCAACCAATCAGAGAAATCCCAAAATCAAGCGAATCACAGTTCAGACAAAAAGGAGCGTTGAAATGAACATAGTCCGCGTGTATTCGGGCGATGATGGTGAGTCCCACTTCCAGGTGGTGTCTCCCGATGAGTTCGCCGAGATTGCCAAGCGCAGGGGCGCCGGCGACATACAGCTCAACGAGCGCCCGTCGCCCTCCTTCTCCGACTACCACACCGCGCCCCGCCGCCAGTACGTAGTCGGCCTGAGCGGGCTGTCGGAGTTCGAGTGCGCCGACGGCACCAAGTACCAGATGGGCGCCGGCGACATCCTGATAGCCGAAGACCTGACCGGCCACGGACACATCGCCCGCGGCCTGGGCGACCAGCCCCGCGTCCTGCTGGCCGTACCCCTGGCTGATTAGGGTTGATTATCGTCTGAACTGTGATTCGTGTGATTCTCGTGATTGCCCTGATTTCCTTTTTAATCATGGTAATCCCTGAATCACGAAAATCACAGTTCAGACAAACATTAGGAGAGACGACATGAAGATCATCCGCGTGTTCGCCGGCGACGACGGCGAGTCCCACTTCGAGGAAGTGCCTTTCGAGGAAATGCAGGGGATGGTGGACCGCGTCGGCCCCGGCGACATCAATGTCAACCGCCGCGAAGCCCCCAACTTCTCCGACTACCACCAGGCCCCGCGTCGGCAGTACGTGGTCAACCTGGAGGGCATCGCCGAGTTCGAGTGCGCCGACGGCTCCAAGGTGCAGCTTGAGCCGGGCGACATCCTGGTTGCCGAAGACCTCAGCGGCCACGGCCACATCGCCCGCTCGCCCTTCGCCGGGATGCGCACCTCCCTGGCCATCCCGCTGGCCGAGCCGGACTAGGACCTCCCAGAAAAACTATCATCAGGCTTGTTCATGGTTCGACAAGCTCACCATGAACGAGCCTGATGGTCCCAACCGTTTGTCCTGAGCTTGTCAAGGGACGTGGGATCCAGAATCAAGCGTGTTCTCTACCCGCCACCCCGCAACAGCGCCGCCAGGTGCAACAAGCCCTGCTGTCGGCGGGCGCTGTTGACTTCGGTTCGCCACGCCTCCGGGAGCAATTGTTCCGCCATCTCCCGCACAACCTCGTTGCCTTGCAGCTTGGGAAAGCGCTGGTAGAGTGCCAAGTAAGGAGACTCCGCGCCAGCGTCCATGCTGTGCAGCAGCGGCAGCACGGCGTTGACCGCCAGGTCCCGCGCCCGGCCTGCGCCGATGGGGGCTGTGCTACCGTCGCGCCCCTCAACCGTCAGGGATGCGGACAAGTGCGACGGCAACCTGCATTCGTCAGCCATTCCGGCAAGCAGTCCCCGCTCCAGGAACCGCGCCATTAACTCGGCCGCCCCTTCGATTCTCGCCGTCGGGTGGTTGGCCGGGCGAACCCGGAACAGATGCCACTCCTTGCGCTCCATGACAGGCCCAAGTCCGCGCGGCAGACGCGGCGGGGCAGCCGGAGTAGTGTCAGCGAGACCCGATACGGCCAGCAACCAGTGGCGCAGAACCATCGGACGCTGCTCCGCCAGCACTGGCAACGCCGCCCGGCGCAGCGCGGCGAAGGGAGCGGCCTGCGCCAGCTTGACGAAGGGCTGCTGGTTGTGCCGGTAGCCCAGACCTTCCAGCAGCGCCTCGTACAGAGTCTGCTCCGGCCCCTGCTCGGCGGTAAATCGTCCCAGCAGGGCGGCCTTGCGCCGGAACCGCTCATCCCCGGCCCGGTCCAGCAACTCGCCGGTTTCCGCTGCGCTTTCGGGACGCGGGTAGCCACGAGCGACCAGCAGTTCCCACAGGTCAGACGCTACTTGAGTGTCATCGGGGCTGGCAGACTCGACGTCATTCGCGCCGTTCAGCAGACTGGACAGGGAGACAACCGGGGCGGCTGTCCCACTGTGCAGGGCGGTTTCCGGGCTGTCCACTTCCAGCGCGGCGTGAAGGGCCACGCCGTTGTAGTTAGGGTCGTCGCCGTGTCCGTGGACGTCCCAGTCGCCCTGCCGCCGGTGTATTTCCACGTCGCCGCGCACCAGCCCGACGCCCTCGACATCCAGCAGAGCGTCGCGGAAGTCCGGCCCGGCGGCGGTTCCGGCGCGGCCGGGATACAGCACTCGGACGCGAGTTCCCGCGCCGGTGCGGAACTCATCCTGCCGGGCGGCGCGGCGTTTCCACAGCTTCCACAGGAGCCGCTCCGGTATCGCGGGCCGCTCATCCTTCGACGGCTCGCCGATACTGCGAAATACCGTCGCCGCTGTTCCACTATAGGTGATGCTCATTGGTCACTAACGGAGAACTCCCTCTCCCTTGAGGGAGAGGGTTGGGGCGAAGGTGAAATCCCGGCAACTGGAAACCGTCATCGGGCAGGAACAGCCCTACCCCGGAATCTCATCGTAGTAGTGTTCCTCGGAGATGACCCGGTTGCGGCGGAAGGCCTCCACCTCCTCGGCGCTGTAGTCCAGGATCCCCGACAACACTTCCTCGTTGTGCTCCCCCACCTGCGGCGTCGTTCCCACATTCACCGGCGTCCGCGAAAAGTGCCAGTAGTCCCCGGACACCGCTATCTCCCCAGCCAGAAAGTCCGGCACCTCCACCATGGCCCGCCGCTCCCACGGATGCGGGTCCTCCGCCGCCTGCGGTATCGTGTTCACCGGGGCGGCCACCACGTCGTGCTCCGTGAAGTGCGCTATGGCCTGCTCCATGCTCTTGTCCGCCAGCAGTTCCCTGACCGCTTCGTTGACCAGCGCCGCGTTGTTGAGGCGCTCGTGGCGCGTGTTGAAGCGCGGATCCTCCAGCCAGTCGGGCCGGCCCAGGGCGTTGCACACCCTATGCCAGTGGTGCTGGTCGCCGGCCGACACCAAGACCCAGCCCTCCTTGCAGGGGTAGATGCCCGAGGGCGGCGCCGTAGTTTCCCCGCGCTTGGGCGGTATCTTGGTCCCGTGATACGCCGTGATGGGTATCTCCGTCATGGAGTAGCCGGTGTCGGCCAGGCAGACGTCCATGCTCTGGCCCAGCCCCGACGCCTCCCGCTCGTGCAGGGCGGAGAGGGCCCCGATGGCCGCGTGGAGGGCGGTGATGCGGTCGATGATGGGCACCCCGGTGCGAATCGGCGGCATACCCTCCTCGCCGGTGACCATGGTGATGCCGGACATGGTCTGGCCGATGGGGTCGTAGCCGATGTTGTCCCGGTACGGCCCGAACTGCCCGTAGGCCGAGACGTTGACCATGATGATGCGGGGGTTGAGTTCTTTCAGGGTCTCGTAGCCGAAGCCCATGTTCTCGATGGTGCCGGGGCGGAAGTTCTGCACCAGGATGTCGGAGACCTTGACCAGCTCCCGCAGGACCTCCTTGCCCTCCTCCTTGCGCAGGTCGATGGAGAGGGACTTCTTGCCGGAGTTGTACTGGACCCAGTAGGAAGACTGCTTCTTGACCCAGGGGCCGTGGTATCTGGTTTCCTCGCCGCCCAGTCTTTCGACCTTGATGACCTCTGCGCCCATGCGGGCCAGGACCTGGGCGCATCTGGGGCCGGCCTGGTGGCGGCCCAGGTCGATGACTCTGACGTTCTCCAGGGGATGGTTCAGTCCTGCCATGTCGGTAACTCCCTTTCCCGGCCCGGAGCGCGGGAACGCGGTTGGCTTTCCGGCATTCTACGGCCCGCAGCCTGTATCGGCAAGGCGAGAAAATTATAGGTGTATTTCGTAACACTTTTGTAAGGTTTAGGAATATAATATGAGTTCTCGCTCACAATATCGGCGCTTACATACTGCAAAGGGAGGATTGACCATGTTCAAGCTGCGAGGCTGCCCCAAGTGCCACGGAGACCTCTACGCCGGCGAGGACATCTATGGCACGTATCTATCCTGCATCCAGTGCGGCCGGTATTTTGCCGTTGCCGAAGCGCCTGCCCGAGTAGACCGGCCGGCGCCCGACGCCCAGCCCGCCGGGCCGCCGGTGGTGGTTGAGTACGACCTCGCCGCCTAGTCGGTTGCAGGCTCAATATTGGTCAATTTCTGGAACTTTTTCGGAAATTTACTCAAAACTGTTGACTGTCGGCGTAATCAGGGATAATTTTGCTGTACGGGAAATCCGGCCATTCCGGTGGCCTCCCGTGCAGCATTATTTTTCTTTTCCGACGCGGCTTTGAGGAGGTGGAGCGATGGTCTTGGAACAGGCGCAAGGGGCGCTGGCGGTGGAGGATGCGCCGGTCTGTCGGCATCACTGGGTCATAGAGCCGGCTAACGGGCGCTACAGCAAGGGAGAGTGCCGCAACTGCCACGAGGTTCGCACCTTCGAGAACTCCATCTACATCGGAGGCGACGACGAAGAGTAGAGCCGGTGCCGGGCGGTATTGTCCATCGGGGCAGGGTGATACGCCTGCCCCGGTTTGTGTGTCAGGAGAACGCCCTCACCCCCCCTCCTTCGCGGGGGCAGGCTCTAACCCTTTCCCAAAGGGAGAAGGAATTTTCTACGTTACAAAATGGCGACCGGGTTGACCGGGGAGCCGGTGCCGCCAACCACCCGCAGAGGGTTGAGGGTGAGCATGAACTCGTAGCGGCCCTCCTCCGCGCAGGCTTCCGCCAGCGGCTGCAGCAGCGCGTTGTCCAGCAGGCCGATGCCGTAGGCGAAGATGGAGCCGTGCACCGCCCACGAGAGATCATAGCCGTTGGGGGTGTGGTCCATCATGTCCCACCCCAGCAGGCAGATGTCCGACTCGCGCATGAACTTCAGACAACTCATGTGCAGGCCGGGCCGTTCCAGGGGATTGCTGCCCCATATCGGGTTGCCGTCGGCGTTCCAAGCCTCCCGGCCGCCGTAGACCAGCAGCGCGTCGCCGGGGCGCATCTCGATGCCCTGCTCGGCGGCGATGTCCTCCAGTTCCCAGCCGTGGATGGGGGTGTCCATGGTAACGTAGGCTCCGCCCCGGTGCTTTGGCACATCCAGCAGCACGCCCCGGGTGATGAGGCCCTCCTTCCAGTGGTGCACCGCGCCCCACTGGGCGCCGTCCATGGTGATTTGCTCCTCGGGATTGCGCCCGTTCCACATCCCGTTTTCGTCCCACACGTGACACAGCGCGTCCAGGTGCGTGGTGGCGGTGCCGTGATAGGAGATGCCGTAATAGTCGGCGGAGAATCCGGCGGTCGGGCTGCGGTAGACCTTCTTCATGTAGTGAATGGCCGGCGTCGGGTTATTGGGCGCAGGAATGGACGGGAACTCGCGGCTGAGGGACACCGCCTGCCCCGACTTCACCAGCCCGGCGGCCTCGACGCGCTTTTCCGGCGTAATCATGTTGACCGCGCCCACCTGGTCATCATCGCCCCAGCGGCCCCAGTTGCGGTCGTCCTTCAGGTATGACAGCACCTCTTCCTTGGTGGGAATCCTGCGTTCCATCGGGGAACCTCCTATGAAACTATCCCCTCCCCCTTGAGGGGGAGGGTTAGGGTGGGGGTGAAATCTCCAACTACGTAAGTCCTGTCCTGATTCTGACTATCCCTTCGTTGCGCTCTCGGCCAGGCAGTTGAAGAAGCGGTCCATCATGCTGCGGGAGACGTTCTCCATCATTCGCTGGCCTACTCTTGCCAGCAGCCCCCCCGCCTGACCGTCGCCGTCTACGCTGACGGTGGTGACGCCGCCGTCCTCGCTCAATGTAATGAATGCCTCGCCGTTGACGAATCCCGGCGCCCCGTTGGCCGAGACAACCATCCGGTAGGACTCGTGCGGGTTCCAGTCCTTAATGCTGACCTTGGCGTTGAAACTGCCCCGTATCGGCCCGAACTGTGCGCTGATGGACGCCTCATAGTTGCTGTCGCCCACATCCTCCAGCCGCTGGCATCCGGGAATGCAGCCCTGCAGGGATTCGGGTTGGGTGATGGTGCGCCACACGGTCTCCCGAGGGGCGTTGATTTCATAGCTGCCGGTGAGTTTCACGATAGTTGGTCCTTTAGGAAAGCGTTTTATATCCCAGGCTCAGGCGAGTTAAGGAGGTAGATGTCTCGAATGCCACAGGTGTCATGCGCAGTTTCCAACAGCCGGGATAGCTCCGCAGGGTCCGGCGGGACTACCGCATTCATAGCAGATAGTTCCTCTGCGGCCAGGAGGCGGTGTTCCCGCAGTTTCTCTTCGTAAGCCTTGTCAATAAGCTCCCGAACGATTTTCGAAGCAGTGACGCCCTTGCTTGCGGCCAGTACGTCCAATCTCTCCCGGTGGTTTTTGTCCAGCCACACCTCGAGCCGGTTCACCATCCTGAACTCCCATATCATCCAAAAGTCCCGATACGGACGCAATAACCTAAAGCCGCTCGTCGGCCAACAGCAGCAGCTCCAGCAGCACCCGCGCGCCGTTGGCGCAGTCCTCGGGGGAGGAATATTCCTGGATGGCGTGACTGATGCCCTCCACGCTGGGAACAAAGAGCATGGCCATGGGCGCGATGGTGGCGATGGCCTGGGCGTCATGGCCTGCGCCGCTGGGAACCCGCTCCCACGCGAACCCAGCCCGCTCGGCGGCCTCGCCCACCCAGTCCTGCATTCCCGGCACGATGGGCACCGGATCGGTGAAGCGGTGGCGGTTGATGGTGATTTCCACGCCGTCCTCCGCTTCCGACTTCCGGGCCATACGGGTCAGCTCCCGCTCGGCGGCTTCCAGCGCGGACATCTCCAGGTCGCGGAACTCCATGCCGACGGTGGCGCGGCCGGGGACGACGTTGACGGCGTTTGGCGTGACGTCCAATGCGCCCGTGGTGGCGACGCGACAGATTTCGTCCTCGGCGGCCATCTTCTGCACCTGCACCACCAGCTTCGATGCGGCTACCAGAGCGTCGCGCCGCTCGCTCATAGGCGTGGTGCCGGCGTGGTTGGACATGCCGTTTACATCCAGCTCGAACACGGCGCGCCCGGTGATGCCGGTGACCACCCCGATGGGCGTGCCGGAGCGGTAAAGATATGGCCCCTGCTCGATGTGCAGCTCGAAGTATGCCGCCAGCTCGCCGGGCTTGCGGGCCGCCTCGTCCACCCGCGACAGGTCCCCGCCGATGTCGGCCATGCGCTCGGCCAGCGAGACGCCCTCGGCGTCCACCGCCGCCAGGTCCTCCGGCTCCAGCATTCCGGCCATGGCCCGGCTGCCGATGAGCCAGCGGTGGAAGCGGGTTCCCTCCTCGTTGGTGAAGACGATGACCTCGATGGGATGGCGGGTGACGTGGCCGTTCTCCGCTAGGGTCTTCACCACCTCGATGGCCCCCATCACGCCCAGCGCGCCGTCGTACTTGCCGCCCAATGGCACCGTGTCGGTATGGGAGCCGAGGGCGATGGCCGACAGAGAATCGTCGGCCCCGGCCTTGCGACCGATGATGTTTCCGCCGGTGTCTATGCGCACCTCCAGACCCGCCTCGCGCATCAGGTTTATGGTGTACTCGCGGCTGGCAACGTCGGCTGGCGAGAAGGCCAAACGGTCCATCCCCTCCGGCGTCTCGCCGAACTTGCCCAGCTCGTCCAGGGTGCGGTTGAGGCGCGCTGCGTTGATGGCGATACCGGGCATGACGGCGTTTCTCCATTCTCAGGATGTGGTACGGTACGGGCAAGAACCGGAGTATGAAGTGAAGACGCGGGACGGCGTTGGGCCGTTCCCTTAATATATTAGAATCCCGCCTGTGTCAATTGTCCATTGACCGTACACCGCCTATGGCGTGTTAAAGCGCGTTTGAGTATCCATCCCCCGAAACGGGGAAACCAGTGGCGTAGACAGAAATACGGGCGGACACCATTGTCCGCCCGTCGGATTCCGTAATCCCGCCCGTTCTACTTGAAGTTGGGAATCACCTTGTCGGTCAGGCAGCGCATGGTGTTCATCACCACCTCGCGGGGGACTGAGGAAGTCCAGTTGACCTCGAACATTATCTCGTCGGTGCTGAAGTCGTCCCGGAGCATCTCGATTTTGTCGCAGACTTCCTCCGGAGTGCCGAAGAGGTTGACCTCCTCGGTGGCCTCCGGGCTGGCGGTGCCGGCGTCGGTGCTGCCGATGGCGATGCGGCCGGCGTAGTAGCGGCGGGCCAAGTTCATCAGGTTCTCGGTCTGGCGGTCGGCCTCCTCCTTGGTGTCGGCCACCAGGGTCGGGATGCGGACTACCGTAGTTGGGTCGCCGGGGTGCCCCGCGTCAATCCACGCCTTGCGGTAGGCTTTCACGTCCTCTTTCAGCACCGCCGAACCCCGGGGATTGTGGGGCGAGCTGCCGGCGCCGATGGCGATGCGGTAGCCCTGCTCGCCCATGGGCACAAAGCTCTCCTGGCTGTCCACCGGCAGCAGCATGGGCGGGTAGGGCTTCTGGTAGGGCTTGGGGATGGCGAGGTAGGACTCGTAGAACGCCGGGTAGCTGTAATACTTGCCCTCGAACCCGGAGAAGTGGTCCTCGGTCCAGAGCTGTTTCATAACCTCCAGGTACTCGAAGAACTGCTCGCGGCGGGAGGCGGAGCCGCGGGTGCGCCCGCCCGCGCCGTAGATGAAGCGCCCCCGGCTCACCTGGTCAACGATGGAGACCTGCTCGGCGGTCTGGATGGGGTCTTCCATCAGCAGGTTGTCGAAGCCGTAGCGCTCATGGGGCAGGGCCGCCGCCGACAGGGTTTCACCCTCCTGCCGCATCACCGGGCGGTGGATGGACGAGCCAATCTTGATGTGCTCGGTGCGCTCGGCGATGACGGCGGCCAGCATCAGCACCTGTGGGTCCATGCTGGCCTGCTTGGAGAAATGCCCGCCGCCCAGCCAGATGTAGTCCCAGCCCATATCCTCCACGGCGTCAATCTCTTCGTAGTTCTTGATGTAAGCGTCTTCCTCCAAGAGCTTCCCACCCTGGTAATCGGAGTGCCACGGCACTATGTCTCCCTCATACAGGGCGTTCCAAGTGTTGAATAGTCCGAAATCCATTTCGCCCCTCCTTCCTTGCTCCGCATTGCGTTCTTGCTCTGCGCCAAATCTAGCACCGGCGGCAAACAGCGTCAACGCTGGCCCGCGGCTCCCTGCGGCCAGCGGAGAGGCAAGGGCCTGACAGGGGGATAGGCCAGTTACAGGACGCAGCGGCAGTTGGCTAAATGTGCCGAAGCATGGGATCTAAACGGTCCCGCAACCAGTCGCCCAGCAAGTTGAACGAGAGCACGGTCAGCATGATGGCGATCCCGGGAAACATGGCGACCCACCAAGCCGTGATTATCAGTTCTCTACCTTCAGCTACCATCAATCCCCATGCCGGAGTGGGGGGGCTCAGCCCGACGCCCAAGAAGCTCAGGGAGGCCTCCAGCAGGATTATCAGTCCCAACTGGAGAGTGGCCAATACGATAAGGGTGTTGACGATATTCGGCAGAAGGTGCCGGAAAATTATTCGGGCATCGGAACAGCCGGCGGCCCTCGCGCGCGCGATGAAGTCGCGCTCTTTCATTACAAGGGTCTCCCCTCTGACCTGCCGGCAATATACGGCCCATAACAATGCCGCCACCACTATCACAATAGTGTCGAGGCCAGGTCCCAGCGCGACCGCCAACGATAACGCCAGCAGGACGGTTGGGATGGAAAGGGAGACGTCCACCACGCGCATGATCAGTTGGTCGATTCTCCCGCCATAGTAACCGGCAATCAACCCCAGTATGACGCCGATAAACCCCCCTATGCCTATCCCGACCAAGGAGATCTGCATGGACACCCGCGATCCGTGGATGATACGGCTGAGTACATCCCGACCGACTTTGTCGCTGCCCAGGATATGAGTGTAGGATCCGCCTTCCGACCATACAGGAGGTTGCAGCCGCCCCGTTAGCCCGAGCGGGGACTTCACCGGGTCATGGGGAGCAATTACATCGGCGAAAATCGCCGGGATTATCAGAACCACCAGCAGTACTATGATGGGAATCAGGGGCAGTCTTCTTGCCTCTGCCGCAACTGTCAGGACGCCGCCCAGAACCCCATTGGACTGGCGAACTCCAACCCCTGTGGCGCTTGTTATTTCGGTAGCCATAGCCTGATATGTCCTTGCAGGTCCCTAAATTCCCGGTTTGTTGGCTGATCTGTCGTTAGTCGTAACGGATTCGGGGATCAAGATAGGCGTAAAGGACGTCTACCAGCAGGGTAAGGAAGATGAACATACTGGCAAACACCAGGACTATAGCCTGGATTAGCTGGGTGTCCCGGTACAGCACGGCCGTGAACGCGAGCTGGCCGGTGCCGGGCCAGTTGAAAACGACTTCGGTGGTGAGGGATCCAGTGAGGGTGTTGGCCAAGAGAATTCCGAAGTAGGTGAGAGGGGGTATGGCTGCGTTCCTGAAGCAGTGCTTCCAGACGACCTTCCACTCCGACAGCCCCTTGATACGAGCCAACTTGACATACTCGCCGTCTTGAGTTTCGAGCATTGCCGAACGCACCAAGCGCATTATCGCCGCAGTCTGGAACCATCCCAAAGTGATAGCCGGCAAGATAAAATGCTTGACTCCGCCCTTCCCGGAGGTCGGCAACAGGTCCAAGTGCACCGCGAAAAACCACATCAACACGATCCCCAGCCAGAACGATGGTATCGATTGTCCTGCCAGGGCCAGTGTCTTCCCGACGTAGTCAAACACCGAGTCTTTCTTGATTGCCGAGAGTACTCCTATAGGCACGGCTATGACCAAAGCAATGGCCATGGCTATGCCAGCCAGTTGGAGGGTTGGCGGCATTCGCTCTATCACGATGTCCGCGGCTTTTGACCCGGGATACTTCAGGGAGTCACCGAGGTCGCCCTTGAACGCGTTGCCCAGGAATACGCCGTACTGGACTACCAAGGGCTTGTCCAACCCCCAACGTGCCCGCATCCGGTCGATTTGCTCCTGCGTCGCTTCTTCCGGCAGGAATGTGTCGAGGGGATCTCCGGACACTCGGGTCAGGCCAAAAGACACCACGGTGACCACCCATAGGGCAACCAGCGCCTGCGCCGTTCGAATTATCAGATATCTTTGCATAGCCTATTCGAAAACCTTTGATGACATCCTCGGTATGGGTAACACAGATGGCGCTCAAGCTGCGAAATAGCAGGCTCTGGTCCGAAGCCCTGGGAACGGGGGTTCGCCCCGTGCAGATGGGGCCTTCCCTGGATGGCGTTCCAATTCGGGTGCTATTCCAGCCTGCGAGCCGTCATTCCCGCACCTCACCCGTCATTCCCGCGAAAGCGGGAATCCAAACCCCCGTCCCTGTTTGATTGCGCCACCCATTTCGAAACGCTGCCAGGTTTCAGCACAGCTATTCGGGCTGGGCATTCTGTGATTGATTGAAAACAAGCAGCCGGCCACCGGAACGCTCTTGTGAACGTGTGCAGCCGGCTGCTCTGCCTCTAGTCCAGTGGCGGCCCTTCTATTCGCGCACCCCTTTGATTTTGTGGAAGTGAGAGACTCCGGCTGAGGTCAGCCCCGGCCAGTCATAACTCTCGATGTAATTGGGATCGACCGTCACGTCGGCGTGGAGGTGGAACATCGGCGCGGCAATGTGGTTATTGTAAATGAAGTCGCCGATGTCCCTTGCGCACTGGTCCCGTTCTTCCAGGTCGGCAGACCTCTCCAAGCACAGGTACGTGTCATTCACGAAAGGCTCGTTCAGGTACCAGGAAGCGTAGTGACTGGTGTAAAAGACGCGGATTCCCTCCTGGGTAGTCCTGATGGGAAGGTTCCTGGAGGCTCTCAATGTATTCTCCAGCTTGTGGTCCCTTCCCCGCTGTAGCCAGCTTCCGAAGTCCAGCTTCTCAATCTCTATATTCACGTTCACGTCGGCGAACATTATCTGCGTCGCCTCGATCACGTCGTGCAGCTCCGGGCTTCCCGGAATGGTCGTCGAGATGAACTTGAGATTGAGGGGATTGTTCTCATCGTATCCTTCGGCGGCCAACAGCGCCCTCGCCTCGTCGGGGTCGTAGCCGTACATTTCGTCCCACCGTTCCACCCACTCCGGGTTCCAACCCTCGTTGCTAGGGTGGAATCCGTAGTTGTAGTTGGTGGTGGCCCGGCCCAGGTAAATCTGCTCATTGATGGCTTCCCGGTCTATGGCCTTGTTCAGGGCCTTTCTGATGTTGGCGTTCTGCAACGGCAGTCCAGGCGTGAAATGGTCCGGCCAATCGTCGGTATTCTCGCCATACAGGCCGCCGAACATGGTATAGGTTTGGGCGGCTTCGTTGGCGCTTTGGATTACCCTCATGCCACGCGCCTCGGCGTCGGGCTGCAGGGTTCTCTCAATCTGGGAAATGTGCACCTCCCCGGCCAGCAGCATCGCCATGCGGGTCAGGCTTTCCGGTGCCCAAACGAACTCGAACTCTTCGAAATCTACGTCATAGGCCCAGTGTCCGTCCGGGACCTTCTCGTAAGAGAGACTCTCCCCCAGCTTGCGGTCGGTCAACTGGTAAGGGCCGGTGCCGGCGGTCTGTATCTGGTCGTAGGCGTCAAGGCCCTGCTCGTCGAATTGGGCTTTGCTTACAAGGATCAGGTCTCCCGCCCAGCGAGAGAACAGGCGGTGTCCAGCCAGGTAAGGGTTCTCGAAATCGAATTTTACGTTGAATTCGTCAATGATCGTGGGCGTGGCCTGACTCCAGGCCGGCTCCTTCAAAATAGCCAGGCTGTCCTCCCGGTTCACCAGGTCGAAACTGTGGACCACGTCCGCGGAGCTGAAATCACCCCAGCCAAATTGCCACGGGATGCCCTCCCTCAGCTTGAACGACCATGTTTTGAAATCATTGGTCGCCTCCCAGCTCTCGGCGAGCAGGGGGCCGACCTCGGAGGTATCCGGGTCAACACGCAGCAGGGTCTCGGCGAACACGTCGTGCTGCACAATATAGAGCCACGGCCCTACCCAGGTGCGGTTGCTCTCCACGTCAGGCGTGGGGAGGGCGAAGCGCAGTTTGCTTATCTTGACATTACCCGAGGTTGAGGGGGCAGCCTGAGCGGGGGCCGCAGTAGGTTGGGGAGCGGCCGTCGCCGCAGGCGCGGCTGTGGCTGCCGGGGCCGTTGTGGCTGCGGGAGCGGCCGTCGCCGCAGGCGCTGCCGGCGCCTCTGTTGGCTGCGGCGTGGCCGTCGCGGCGCCGCCGCAGGCTACTATCAGTACCAGAATACCCACCATCACACAGAGAACGCTGAACCGCAAGTTCCTGAACCATGTTGCTGCTATCATAATTTCCCGCCTGTTCGAATTTCGTAAAATTTTAGCGAGGGAAGAATTCTTTGGATATTAGATTTGCACTGATATTTCTGTCAAACGATTGCGGTATTCTAGGTTGCAAGTATATCAGTGTCAAGCTATACGCAGAGGAAAACGGTAACATAAGAGGAATTGATGACTGAATTGGGAAAAGGAGAAGAGACCAGCAGAAGAAAAGAGGAAAAGAGACCGGATTACCGAAAATGATCATTCCTCATCTGATATGCCAGGGCGGCAGCCCCGGTCAAGCCGGCGACCGTCACGAGGATCAATCCCCAACCAGGCTGGAATTCATATCGGAAGAACTTCGATCCGTGATCCAGGCCTGGAATCTTGTTGAGTTCCGACCAGTTAAATACCCCCACCAAGCCGGATATGATCAGGATCACTATTGCCGCGCCCAATGCTACGGTGCTAAGGGTGGTCGATCTGCGGCGAAACAGCCTCCAGAGGACGATGGCCGCAGCCAAAATGCCCAAAGCCAGGGTTACCCGTCCGTCGCCAATGGTTCCGTTCACATTGATGATCTCGACTTCGTCCCCGACGAATCCCACTCCCCAAATCCGGACCCAGGCGCTTACTGAACCGATGATGACCAGCAACGCCGTTAACAGGCCGAACAGCTCCGGGGTTGGCAGAGAACGGCTGCCGAGCTTGACTTCCATCGCTTCGCTGTCCTAGACCAAACGCCCCAAGCGCACAGGTAGCTTGGGGCATTTTGATTGCTGCGAAAGTTGGTGTCGGATTTTCTCAACCACAATCAACGAAACTCGTTATTGATTTGGGTATTTATGCTAATAAACGGCAATAATATCTGCTTACTTCTTGGGGTTGCCAATATAATTCGGACACTTTCCGCCCATTGGCAGGGATTCTAGATTGACGTAGCCGTCTTAGTCAATATAAAAATCTTCCTCCTTGAGCCTGTGTAGTGTGGTAATCAGATCAAAGTGATGCCGACAACAGTCGAGTTCCATCAACCTGCTCAAATGCTGGAGTTGCTCGAACGAAGCTCTTGGTTCCCTGTCCTCCCGTGGTTTGAACGGCTTTGCAGTTGCCTCGTCAGAACGCGGGCCCTGACTGTAAAAGACGGCAGGGAAGGGCTAAACTGCACCCTACGCTTGAGTCATCTCCCGGGAGGTTCCACCGCCTGCCCGGAGCCGAGGGTCAGCCTGATGAGCCAACCTGACCACGCCAACGCCATTTCCTGGCGGGACTGGAACGAGGAAGCCTTCGAGGCCGCCAAAGCCGAGGGCAAGCCGGTGCTGCTTACCCTGGGGGCCACCTGGTGCCACTGGTGCCACGTGATGGACCAGACATCCTATTCCGACACGCGGGTAATTGAGCTGGTCAACTCCCGGTTCATCCCGGTGCGCGTGGACGTGGACCAGCGGCCCGACATATCGTTGCGGTACAACCAGGGCGGCTTTCCGTCGGTGGCCTTCCTTACCGGGAGCGGCGAATTCCTCGCCGGGAGGCCCTACACTCCGCCGGACGAGATGGCCGCCCTGCTGGAGCGCGTATCCAGCGGCGAGGTCGCTCCGGCGGACGGGAGCGCCCCCAGTCTAACCCTCCCCCGGAGGGAGAGGGAGCTATTGGATGGCCCAGCCGGAACCAGCGCTTCCGTTGACGCGGTGACGGCCCGGCTGACGGAGCTTTACGACGAACGGTTTGGCGGTTTCGGGGAGGAACCCAAGCAGCCCCCATGGGAGGCGCTGCGTTTCCTGACCGCCCGCCACGGCCTCACCGGAGACCGGGCCTTCCTGGGAATGGTCGAGACTACCCTGCAAGGGATGTGGCACGGCATCTACGACCGGAAGGACCAGGGATTCTTCCGCTACTCGGTCAGCCGCGACTGGAAGGTGCCGCATTACGAGAAGATGCTGGTCAGCAACGCCTGCCTGTTGGTGTCCTACCTGGAGGCGTTCCAGCTCACCCGGAAGGCGGCGTACAGGACTGCCGCCACTGGTATCCTGGACTATCTGCTGACCACGCTGTTCAGTCCGCACCAAGGGCTGTTCTTCGCCAGCCAGGACGCCGACGAGCCCTTCTACCAGATGTCGTGGAAGGCCCGCGACGCCACTGAGCCGCCCCCCGTTGACCGCACGTTCTACGCCGGCTGGAACGCCCTGTCCGCCGATGCCCTGATCCAGGCGGCCAACGCGCTGGGCAGTTCCGCATATCGCCGTCTCGGAGCCGACATCCTGGAAAAGCTGTGGCGTGGAAGCTGGACCTCTGAAGGGGGATTGCGGCGCAGCGCGGGCGAGTTGAGCGACGCCACGCCCATTCTGACCGATCAGGTCAACTTCCTGCGGGCCTGGCTGACTCTGCACCAGTCCACCGGGCAGACGGAGTACCTGGAACGGGCGACTGAGGTTGCCGCGACTGTCCAGCGTTTGTTCGGCGCGCCCGAAGGCGGCTGCTACGACACCACGCCGCCCCGTTCTTTCGAGGCGGCGCTGCTGCCCCGGGAGCAGCCGGCGCTGGACAACGGCTGCTGGGCCGAGGCGCTGCTGGCCCTGTCCCACCTGACCGGCAACGCCGGGTATACCGACCAGGCCGCCGCCGCCCTGAAAGTCTTTGAGTCCGTGGTGCCAGGCAAGAGCTACCTCGGCTCCCACGCCTCCCGCCGCATGGAGGAAGACGAGGAGGCGTTGTTCCTGCCCGCGGGTGCGGCCTGGGGACGGGCGCGGGATATGCTGACCCAGGGGCCGGTGAGCCTGGTCCTGGTGGGCGACTCGTCCGGGGCGGGCTACCGACGGCTGCACCGGGCCGCGCTGCGGGTCTATGCTCCCCACCGGGTAGTCCAGCCGCTGGACGTGAAGCGGGACGCGGAACAAATCCGCGAACTGGGCTTCCCTCTGCGGGAGGAAGCCGCGCTCTACGCCTGCATGGGAGACCGCTGCCTGGCTCCCATCACTACGCCCCAGGGCGTCCGGGAGATGGCCCGCTCCCGCCCGTGGGTCAGCGCGTAGGTTTCGGTAGCGGTTTTTGATTTTCCCTCTCCCTCGTCGGAAGGGAGAGGGTTGGGGTGAGGGTGAAATCCTGCTCGCCCGCAATTTGACTGCACCCGGGAACGCCCCCACCCTAACCCTCCCCCGGAGGGAGAGGGGAGCGGACTATTCCGGCGGGTCTATGACTATATCCGGGTGGGTGTCCACCCCGTACCGGGCGAATACTTCGTCTATCTGCGCCATCTCCGCGCCCGAGAGGGCCCACTCCAGCCCGGCTACGTTGTCTTCCACTTCCTGCACCGTGCGGGTGCCTACCAGCGCGACGCTGACGGCGGGATTCGATAGCACCCAGCGCAGCGCGAGATGCGGCATATTCTTGCCCCGGGCCTCGGCAATGGGCCTCAGCTCCTCCACCACTTGCAGGTTCCGCTGGAAGTGCTCTTCGGCAAACACGCCCACGTTCCACCCCGGCCTTCCTCCGGTGGAACGCCAGTCGTTGCTGCCGAAGGTGGTGTTGGCTGTGAACGCGCCGGAAAGCAGGCCGAAGGCCAGCGGGCCGTAGATCATCACCCCGGTTCCCTGCTGCTGGCAATAGGGGAAAATCTCCTGCTCCATGCGCCGGTCGAACATATTGAGGCCGTACTGCACGATGTCCACGCTTCGGAACGATTCGCATTCCTGAATCTGGTCCAGGGTGAAATTGGAGACCCCTACGGCGCGGACTTTCCCCTGCCGCACCAGGCTGTCCAGCGTGTGCATAGTCTCATCGAAAGGCGGTTCACGTCCGGCCAGTGAATCAGCAGCACGTCCAGGTAGTCAGTGCCCAGGTTACGCAGGCTCTGCTCCACGGAATCGAGGATGGATACCATCCGGCTGTCGCGGCCCTTGGGCCGGTCGGCATAGCCCACGCCGCACTTGGTAACGACAAGCACGTCCTTCCGCCTTGCACCCAAGGCCCGGCCCAGCAGAATCTCGGACTCGCCGCCTCCGTATGCCGGGGCCGTGTCGAAGCAGTTGATGCCCAGGTCAATGGCCCGGTTTACGGCGGCGGTTACCTCCGCCTCGCCAATGTCGCCGTAAGTGCCGCCCATCTCCCAGCAACCGAATCCGAGGGCAGAAACCGTCATGTCCGTTGGCCCGAATCTACGATATTCCATCGTCGCACCGCTCCCTTCGAGTTTTGGGACGACCACACGGGTTTAGCCGTTACGATTCCGGCTCGCAAGACCTGCCACTGCGTTGACAATGGGAATGCCCGTTGCTAGATTAGGCAAAATATCGTTTCGAGACAACCCATCGCGTTGCGATAAGGGAGGCGCATTGCCAGTCCAGAGATTCAGGCCAATGACCAAGGATTTCGCCACTTTCGACTGCGACGCTCATATCGTGGAGCCGGCCAGGGTCTGGGAACGGGCCGCGGACAACCTCACCAAGGACGAACTGGAAGCCCTGAAGTCCACGATGTGGTACGACGCCGAGTCGAAGCAGTTGCTGGTCAACGGCAAGGCCGACCTCAACAGCTTTTCCCCGATGCCCAAGACCGGCCCCGGCATGATCGACATCGTCCGGCTGGCCGGGCCGGGCCTCAAGCACGACATCCAGCGCGCCCTGAACGTCCGCAACCTTCGCCCTGAGACCGCCCTAACTCAGGAACAGTCGGACTACCTGGCCCACGCCGGGGCCGACGAGCCCGGCCCCAGGCTGCGGGATATGGATGTCCAGGGCATCGACCAGGTGATGATTATTCCCACCAGCATCGACACCTATCCCTGGTTGCAGAACGCCCTGGGAGCCAGGGCCATGTGCAAGGCCTACAACGACTGGGCCTTTGAGTACACGCAGGAAGACCCGGAACGGCTCTTCTTCGCCGCCCTCATTCCCATGCAGAATCCCCAGTATGCCGCCGAAGAGGTCTATCGGGTTGCCGCCAGGGGATGCCGGGTGGCCCTCATCCGGCCCATGGACGCCATGGGCAACTATCCGATCCAGCCCAAGTACGAGGTCGTGTGGAACGCGCTGGAGGATACCGGGCTGGTCTACGGTATGCACCCCTTCCCGGCCACGGGGGCGGCCAAACCGGCCGGCTACTCCGACCAGTATTCGGGCGCGGAGCTAATCAGGAAGACCATTTCCACCTCCGGCCTGCCCCATACCCTGCTGTCCAACGTGCAGAACTTCCAGGCGGAAGCCTCCCTGTGGGTGACCATGGTGCTGATGTCCGGCTTCTTCGAGCGGCATCCCGGCATCAGGGCCGCGGTGTTCGAGGCGTCCTCCACCTGGCTAAGCTTCCTGCTGGACGAGTGCGACAAGACCTACCGGCTTTACCGCAACGACCGCCGGATGCCTGCGTTGAAGCACCTGCCCAGCGAGACCTTCTTCCAGCACTGCGTCACAGGATTCGAGGGCGACGAGGCGCCCCCGTCGCGCCTGCCCGACTTCTACCGCGACATACTGGCCTGGGCTTCGGACGTCTACCATCACGACGGTGACGACGCCTGGAGGGCCATCGAGACGATGGAGGAGTGCGAGCTGCCCATCGACGATCAGGCCAGGTTCCTGGGCGAAAACGCGCGCCGGCTGTACAACGTCAAGCCGCCCAGGAACATCATCCGGGACCGGGTGACCGAGATTCACCGCCCGGACTGGTGGCCCGACGAAGACGAAATCAGGGAAGCCCTCAAGCCGGAGTCCTCGGTGACCAGGGTCTCTTAGCTTTCAGACGAAATTCCCTCCCCCTTGAGGGAGAGGGTTAGGGTGGGGGTGAAATCCTGGCGGTCTTGTATGTGGAAGGTGCGGACGCTATTCGCAGACTACTTCGGAGATGCCGATTGTAGACGGTTCACCCTCACCCCGGCTCTCTCTCATAGGGAGAGGGAGAATTATTGGAATACGCACGATGACGACCAGCAAAGATTTCGAGGTCTTCGACAGTGACTCCCACGTGGTGGAGCCCCGCGAGGTGTGGGAGAAATACCTGGAACCCGAGTACCGGGTGCTGGGCAAGCACGCCCTCTGGCGGGAGGAGGGGCGGTTCGACTCGTACCTCAAAATCAACGGCCAGGTGTTCCGGGACGACGGCAATCCCAACATACCCCGCCATGCCATCTGGAAGCCCGGGATGACCTGGGACGCCATCGGCGAGCTGGACCCGGATACCCGCCACCCGGCCAGCGAGGGCGCATCGGAGCCGCAGGCCCGGCTCCGCGACATGGACGCCATGGGAGTGGACCAGGCTTTCCTGTATCCCACGTGGTTCGCCGAGGGGTTTCACCTGGTGGAAGACCCGGACGTTTCCTACGCGCTGGCGCGGGCCTACAACGACTGGATCGCGGATTTCTGTCAGGCGGCGCCCGACCGTCTCTTCGCCGCCGCGATGGTCCCTCTCAGGAACATGGACTTCGCCCTGGCGGAACTGCGCCGGGTGGCCGGAATCCGGTGCTTCCGGGGAGCCTTCATCCGCCCCATGTTCATGGAGGGGCATTACTTCACCCACCCCTACTATGCCCCCCTCTGGGCGGAGCTGGAGAGCCTGGGGCTGGCCGCCGCCGTGCACCCCACCGCCGGACTGTGGAACCCGGAGTGGACTTCCCACGGACCCTTCATTGAAAAGGTCAAGGGCCGGCTCACCCAGACCGCCGCCCTGGGCGGCGGTGGCGGAGGGGCTTTTTCCGGGGGCAGCACCGACGACCGCAACCGGGTGTCCCCGGCCACCGGCATGGTCCCGTTGGGCCACCCTCTGGCTCCGATACTGTCCCACTGGCTGGACAATCACATGTTCGTCGCCTCCACCCTGATTGGCTATACCGTGATGCAGCGGTTCCCGGATATGAAGGTGGTGATGGCACATGGGAAAGCCTCCTGGATGGAGGAAGTCCTGGAAAAGATGGAGGCCTCTACGCGGGTCATTCCGCTCCAGCATTACTATCCCGTCAGCACCGAACCCGAGGAGATGTGGGAGGAAGGGCGCGTCATGCTGGGGTTCGATGCCGAGGAGCGGCTGATTCAGGAGCTTCCCTACTCCTTCGAGAAGAAAGTAGTATGGGGCTCCCGCTATCCCCACCATGACACCTGCAGCGCTTGGGAAGCCATCCAGACGCTGACCCAGGCGGACGTGGAACGGCCCGTTATCGCCCGCATGATGGGCGGAAACGCCAGGGAGCAGTTCGGCTTGGGCTAAGAAGGTGTGCGACAAGTTCCCTCCCCTGGAGGGTGGGACGATTGCAAAGTCGCATCCCGGCGCGAATTGTCTGAATCAGGATTTGGAGATTTTCAGGATAGTCTCAATCCTGTGAATCCTTTAATCCTGCAAATCCTGATTCAGACAACTACTTTGCAATCTTCCTGCCGACAGAAAGACCCAACCCAACCGGAGCGAAAGGAGGCCGATATGTCCAGCGAGTCTGGCCGCACGGAAAAAGTGGGCTTTGATCAGTGTGCCG
Organism: Dehalococcoidia bacterium; assembly: GCA_965204805.1. Classification (GTDB taxonomy): domain Bacteria; phylum Chloroflexota; class Dehalococcoidia; order Lucifugimonadales; family UBA3495; genus VXOI01. The sequence goes on along the minus strand of OZ242013.1, from coordinate 2,952,912 downwards.
TACCGGAGACCGGGGTCAGCGTTTACGAAGCCCTCTACCGCCGCCGCATGGCGTGGAGCTTCAAGGACGACCCGGTGCCCCGGGAGGCGCTGGCCCGTATGTTGGACACCGCAATCTGGGCGCCGAACCATCGCCTCACCGAGCCCTGGCGGTTCTTCGTCTTGGAGAAGGGGAGCGCGGCGGCGGAGACAGTGGCCGGCCTGGCCCACGACTTCGCTCTGCAACGCAGCGGCAATGCGCAGCGCGCCGAAGCCACTCGCCAATCGCTGCTCAACACCCCGGTGATCATGTATATGTACTCCACCCCCGGGCGCGATGAGGAAGGCACCCAGGAAAACTACGCGGCGGTCTGTTGCGCCGCCCACAACATTGCCCTGGCCGGGGTGGCCGAGGGCCTGGCGGTAACCTGGGAGACCGGCGGCCCCACCCGCCACCCTGACCTGGGAAAGACCCTGGGCGCGGAAGAGGATTGGACGCTGGCAACTATGCTCTCCATCGGCTACCCCGACGAAGCCCCCAACTCCCGGCGCACGCCGGTAGGCAGCTTCGTCCGCTGGCTGGACTAGGACGTGTCTGCAAACCACAAAGAGAGCTGAAAATAACCCGCAAAATCCCCTCTCCCTCAAGGGAGAGGGTTAGGGTGAGAGTGAACTCCCAGCATCAAACAACGCTGCTACGCCCGATTCTCTGGCTGATTGAGTTTGCAAATACACCTTGGCTCGCGCCCATCCAACACTGGCAGGAGGAGATATGCCCATCATCAGGAAGAGCGACCGCAACAGGAATGAGGCCATCTCAGAGGGACTGGAGTCCTTCAGCATCGTGGATGCCGCTCACGGCAGCGACCACCTGAGGGCCGGGGAGTTGACCGTCGCACCCAAGACCCGCGTGCCGCGCCACACCCACACCAACTCCGAAGAGGCAATGGTGCTGCTGGAGGGAGAGTTGCAGGCGCTGGTGGGTTCGCAGCGGACGAACATCGAACCCGGAGACGTGGTGCTTGCGCCTGCCGGCACGGTGCACGGGTTCATCAATCTCTCCGACGCTCCGGCCCGGCTGCTGTACGTTTTCCCGATTCACGAACCCGACCGGGTCTGGACCACTCCACCCAACGCTCCGCCGTCCGGGTTCCCCTCGGAGCAGGGACTCTCCGGCTTCCGGTCACCCCACGACCGGCCCCTGGAGCGCGAAAACGAGTCTTGACGGCTGGTTTAATATTCTGTACTTTGAGGGCAGTTTCCAAACGCTACACTGCTGAAGGAGAGCAATGGCGGATTTCGACAAAATTATTCGTAACGGTACGATTGTCGACGGCACGGGCGGAACACCGGCATTCCGGGGCGATGTCGCCATAAAGAATGGCAAGATTGCCATGATCAGCGGCAACATCAAGGGCTCCGCCACGGAGGAGCTGGACGCCACGGGCTGCATAGTAGCCCCGGGTGCCATTGACCTGCACACCCACTACGACCTCCAGCTCAACTGGGAACCCTACGCGACCATGTCCGGCTGGCACGGCGTAACGTCGGTGACCATCGGCCAGTGCGGCTTCGGCTTTGCTCCGTGCAGGCCCGAAGACCGGGAAGCGGCGATGCGTCTCATGACCAGGATTGAGGCGATTCCCATGCGGACCATGGAACTGGGCCTGCGCTGGGACTGGGAGAGCTTCCCTCAGTGGATGGACAGCCTGGACAGCCATCCGCTGGGCATCAATGTAGGCGCGCTGGTGCCCTTCAACACCCTGCGCATGTACGTCATGGGCGTCGAGGACTCCCGCACGGTCATCCGGGCCTCCGACGAGCAGATCCGGGAGATGGAGCGTCTCCAGCGCGAGGCCATGGAGGCCGGCGCTTTCGGCTGGTCGGCCATGAAGACCCTGGCCAACCGCCCGGACGACGGGCGTTTCATCCCCAGCCAGGTCGCCCACAATGACGAGTTCCTGGCCCTGGCCAAGGTGCTCAATGAGTTCGGCGTCGGCCACATCGGCTGGACCCGCGGCCCGGCCGAGCGTCCGCTGCCCCCCGGTGAGCCGGACCTGATCGGCGGCGGAGACCCCGGCGCGGTGGTGGCCGCAGTTACCGGTCAGTCCGCGATCCTGATGGATGCAGTGGAAGGCGACGCTCCGGGCAAGGGCCGTGAGGATTTCCTCATCGAGATGTGCCTGGCTTCCGGGCGCCCCATCCAGTGGGGTGCGGTATCCTTCAACGAGAACGCCCCCGGCCGTTACCTGGAACAGTTGGCGTTCCTGGAAAGGGCAAGGCAGGAAGGCGCGCCGATGTTCGCCCAGACCACGTCCTACTCCCCCTCGCCGGTGTTCGAGCTGGCGGAGTACAACGGCTTCGACGCCATGCCCAACTGGATTGACCCCTTCGTCGGCACCCCCGAAGAGCGCATCGCCAAGTTGAACATGCCGGAGAACCGGGACAAGATGCGCCAGGACGTGGGCGCCTACGCCGGCCAGGGCGGCGCTGCCGACGCGGCCTCCGAGTGGTCCAAGATGCGGGTGGTCGAGGTCCGCGAGGACCGCAACCTGCAATACGAGGGCAAGACCATCGCCGAGCTGGCCGAGATGATGGGCAAGCATCCCATGGATGCCATGCTCGACCTGGCCATCGACGAGGGGCTGCGCACCGAGTTCACCTTCGACTCGGCCCAAGGCACCGACCGCAAGGCCGTGTCCGAAATCCTGAACCACCCCTACACCCACCCCTGCGTGTCGGATGGTGGCGCTCATACCCGCTACCAGACCCTCGGCACCTGGCCGGTGAACATGATTGCCGACCGGGTCCGGGACCAGGGCATGATGAGCCTGGAGAAGGCCCACTACAAGATGAGCAGCCTGCCCGCCATGATTGCCGGGTTCACCGACCGCGGCATCATCAAGGAGGGATTCGCTGCCGACATCATCGTCTATGACCTGGACAATCTGGGCCTCCAGTTTGACAGCCCGGTCTACGACACCGACTTCCCCGGCGGTGAGCGGCGCATCATCCAGAAGGCCAGGGGAATCCGCTACACCATGGTCAACGGCGAAGTCACCTTCACCGAAGGCACCGTGTGCACCGGAGCCACCCCCGGCAAGCTGCTCCGCAGCTACGACATGGTCAGCCGCTAACCACAACCCTAGCCTTGGGTATCGGGTTAACGCGAAGGGCTCCCGGAAACGGGAGCCTTTCAGCTTGCAGGAAAGCTGTACGCACTGCCTCGACAGCTAAGAAACTATCTGAAAAGTTCCCTCCCCCTCAAGGGGGAGGGTTAGGGTGGGGGTGAGAAGGTAGGGCAGTGTCACCGTTAGGCGCACCCGCAGAATGTACCATTGGTTTTGAGATAGTTTCTAAATGGCGGGGACAAGCTCAACCAACAAACAGCTTTACCAACACGGTAATCAGCCCGCCAACGAGGGCGGTTCCAATACCAAACAACCCGAGAAACAGACGGTCGAGCAGCGCCTCTATCCGGTCCATTCGCGCGTCCTGACGGTTCATCCGCGCATCGGCCTGCTCTGCATGGTTTTCCAGACGCCCCAACCTACGGGCTAGGTCCCATATTGTGATGCCGGGCAGTCCGTCGGTTTCGTGGCTCGCCACTTTTCGCCCCTGGTCTTGAGTGAAACTGCAACCGCTAGTGCGGCGGCGCGGGCTGCTGCCCCTCCACGAAGGTGTTGCGGAAGCGGTATAGCGTGAACTCCGGCTCCACCGGGGAAATGGGCAAGTAGCCCGCCTCCTCGATCTTGGCCACGATGAAGTGAGGCCCGTCGGTGGCCAGGGCGGTGGACAACGCCCCCTCGTACTCTTCCAGGTCGTTGACCGTGGTGGCGCTGGTTATGCCGCAGGCCACCGCCACTTGTTCCAGGTCGGTGCCGGTGCCGGTATGGCTCATCTGGTGGCCGGTTTGACCCCACGCCTCGTTGTCGTACACCACCACGATTAAGTTCTTGGGCATCTCCCGGGCGATGGTCCCCAGCGAACCCAGGTTCATCAGCAGCGAGCCGTCGCCGTCCAGGGCGATTATCTGCTCATCGGTGGCCAGCGCCATGCCCAGGGCGAGGGAGGAAACGAGGCCCATGTTGCCGTAGGTGTAAAAGTTGCGGTCGCGGTGTCCGGCGTGCCAGAGTTCGTCGGAGGTCGGCCCCAGGTTGCCGACGATGGGGCGGTTTTCGGCCAGCCGCACCGCCAGTTCAATAGCATCGAACCTATGCAAATTTACCTCCGTGCAACCGCTGGGTCAGGCAGATGGCAACGGGCTGGCGGTTGGCGTAGCACAGCTTCATCGCCCCGTTCAGCAGGTTGTCCATCCGGTAGTCGTCGTCGATGGTATAGCTGACGATGCCGAACTGGTCCAGTATCGGCACCGTGGCCCGGCCCATGGGCACCTGGGAGATGTTGAACTCGCCGGTGCCGCCCCTCATGTTGATGAAGAAGGGTATGGGCGCGCGGGCCGGAATGCACAGGCTGGCCACGGCGTTGATGCTGTTGCCGAAGCCGCTGGTCTGCATGAACACCGCGGCGTTGCGCCCGGCGGCGTAGGAACCCACGGCGATGCCCACGGCCTCCTCTTCCCGCGTGGCCGAGACGAGGTGGAAGAAGGGATCCTCGTTAATTATCCTGGTAACCCGGTGGATGGACGAGTCAGGCACGTAGGCGATGAGCGATATGTTGTTGTCTTTGAGCGCCTGGACTATCAGGTGCGCCCATTTTTCGGTGGCAGGGACTTCTGCGTTCACGGTCTTTTCCCGCTCGGTAATGTCTGTACCCGGCTTTGCCGTGTACGGCGCGGCCCAGGGCCAAGCCGCGAATCAACATACCAGCGGGGCAGGGGAATGTCAAAAACGCGCGGAGCGGTCGCGGCGCTATGGGTTGACGATGACGCGCTGGCCGTGGTCAAGGATGACTTCGTAGCGGCGGAGGATGCCCATGCCAATGATGAAGTCGTCGCCGAGGAACAAAACATCCGCCGGGATATATTCAAGGTCTGCCAACTGCATATATCCCGACACGACCGGAGCATCAGTAGGAGAACCATCGGCAAGAACCAAATCCTGGGTTCGGCCTGTAAATCCGGCTGACAAATCGGCAGGTATGATGACATCCCCTTCAAAGCCAGTGTCCAGAAGGGCTATGCCAATGTGGGTTTCGCCCCTCACCCGCACCCGGACCGGCAACGATGGAAACGGTGGGTCAATCATAGTAGCGCAGAATTAGCTCTAGAGGCTTTACTGTCGTTCCAGAGTTTAGTTCCCCCAATCTGAAAATATAGCTGCCCTTACCCAACTCGATTCGCGCCTTATCAAGCAGAACGTCGTAGTCACCATCAACTATGGTTTTGCCGTCCGGTTGTATGGCAACGTATTTCCGCCAATGCTCTTTTTCCAATGGCTTGCCGTGTTGGGCGTAGAGTTTGGCGCGCTGTTCCGCTGCTTCTCCGATAGCAAGTGGACGGGCCGAATCATCCTCGGTATGTACCGGAATGCCAGGAGGGTCGGGAACCGCTCTGAGCCACCGGAACCCCGGTGAAATCAGCCGTCCTATCTTGAAAATGGCGCTGCCTTTGCCGAATTGAGAATCAGCCTGTATACGCAGGTTGTTGCTGTCCTTTCCTATGAGGGTTCGGCCATCGGGGTGAATTGCAATGTATTCGCCGCGATGCTCTTCCTCGAGGGGCTCGACGTATCGCTCGTAGAGTTCTATGTTGCTGGCGTCATCTAACACGCTCATGCTTGTCCTCATAATCTCTTCCCAATGATTCCAGTATACCCCAAGCCAAGCGGCGCGCCCTGTGCTAGAATATCGGCATGGCACAGCAGCAGGAAAACCCGATTTACTGGGACCAGCACTCCTCACGGTGGAATCTCACGCTCATCTTCGCCTTGGTGGTGGCGGTGCTGGGCATTATGACCGGTTACCTTCTGACTGCCTTGGGCTTGGCGATGGCGGCGTATAGCTGGTTTACTACGCCCCGGCAGTACCTGCTCTACCGCGACCGCATGATGATTATTTACGGGATGCCCCGGACTCGCGTCATATCCTTCGCCGAAATCTCCCACGCCGAACTGCTGGCGATGCCCTTCGGCGAGCGTCTGCGTCTCCGCATGGTGGCCGGCAACCGCATGATGCTGATGATGCGCGACCCTGGCGCCTTCCTCGGCCACCTGGAGGATGCCCTGGCCCGCTACCACGGCGAGCAGACCGGCGGGGTCGTCGAAACCTACGGCTCGGCGCTTGGTCAGCCGGATGAGCGAGAGTGGGAAACGCCAGGGGATTTCGAGGCGGAACCTTATAGGGCGGAAGTTGAAGGGTACGCGGGATACAACGATGGCCCAATGGCGGAACAGGAAACCTACACTGGCCGTGTGGAGGAAGCCGCCAGTAGTTCCGGGAGCTACACCGAGTTAGAGGAGCCGCAACCATCGGTCTCTGAGGATAGTCCCCAGACCGTAGAGGATACATCCCGCGTCTCTGGCAGTTACACCGAAGCGCCCGCTCCCGACTATTCCGGCGAAGGGACGCCGGCCTATGGCGCGGAGGTGGAAGTGGATGCGGGCCGCGCGGATGAGGAAGAACGGCCCCCCAGCCCATATTAGCGACCTTTCCTCGGATTGTGAATGTTTAAGGGGCGCACAGTTGTGCGCCCCATTTGCGTGCCGGACAGGCGTAGTTCCTATCGGTACGCCGCTAGGCTCTGCGCCGGGTCGTAGACCGGGCGCACCAACTCGAAGGTGTCGGCGGTGTGGCAGTACATACTGCCGGCCAGGCGGCCCGTGGGCTTCATCAGGTGGTGGTTGATGCGATGGCCGTTGATGATGTCGTCGCGGACGTGCATCAGCACGATTGTGCCGATGACCAGGCCGTGCCCGCCGGGGCCTTCGCCCAGGTTGATTACCTGGTTGAGACGGCACTCCATGTTCACCGGCGACTCGGCCACCCGGGGAGGCTTCACGATGTCAGAGGGGATGGAGGTCAGACCGGCAATCTCGAACTCGTCCACGTCCTCTGGGAACTCGGCGGCGGTGCGGTTCATGGCCTCGGCGATGTCGTCCACCACGATGTTGACTACGAACTCGCCGGTCTCCTCCACGTTGCGCAGCGTGTCCTTGCTCTTGTGCTCCACGCGGCGCGACGATGAGAAGACAACCGTGGGCGGGTCGTAGGCCACGGCGTTGAAGAAGGAATAGGGGGCCAGGTTGTCCACGCCGTCGGGCGACTGGGTGGACACGAAAGCGATGGGGCGCGGCACCACCACGCCGGTCAGGACGCGGTAGAAGTTCTCGAAGGTCTTGGGGTCGATTTTCAAGGCGTTACCTCAACTTGCAGCGGAATTTGACTGCGGTGATTATAGCCGCCGAAAGCGCGAAATAGGGAGTACAGTTCCCTCTCCCTCTGGGAGAGGGTTAGGGCCTGCCCCGTACTCGATACGGGGGTGAGGGCCTTCTTCCACAGCGCCACACCCTTCATAATCTCCCGCCGCAGTCGGCGCAGAACATCGCATCCGGCCACCGCTCCCAACCACACCGGGAGCAGCGAAGCGCTGGAGCGGCTTCGGGCGTTCCTGCTGCCTCCGCATCCGGCTGTGGGACTTCGGGACGGATGATAGGCCGGCTCAAGTTGCTGCCCAACTCCCGGTGCAGCGGATCGGGCCCGTAGCGGTTGGGGCCGGGGGTCCCGGGCTGGACCAGCATACGTGTCAGCCGGACGCCGGCGAAGGGGATGAGCGCCAGCACCGCCCAATTCCCAGGCCGGTCTACGTCGTGCAGCCGTCGCACGGTCACCGCCAGGAGAGGCAGTAACATGGCTGCGATATAAACGCCCCACAGGAAGAACAGGGCTGGCATCCAGGCGACGCTGGCTACGAAAATGGCGAGCAGCAGGGCCACGAAGAAGCCGTAGAACCACCAGTATTCCGACCGGCTGGCCCGTCCATCAAAGTTGGCATAGTTGCGAAAGCCGGACAGGATCGCCTGTATCGGGTTCACGCCCTTTGCTCTCTGTTCAGGGTGGAATCATACTGGTGAGAGGAATTAGACGGCCGCGCCGCAAACGGTGCAGAACCGCGCCTCCGGCTGCAACTGCATCCCGCACTGAGTGCAGAACCGTCGTCCGCCCGGTTCCGGTTCCGGCGGGGGATCCAGCGCGCCGGTGTCGTAGGGGGATTCGGTGTAGCTTCCCGCTGAAGGCGGCGGCGGGTAGGGGTGGCCGGGGGCTTGATAGTAGCCGTAACCGCCCATGCCCTGCCGCGGTCGCAGGGGATTGGGGCCGTACCGGTTGAGCCCGGGGTCGCTGGGCTGTATGAGGAAGTACAGTAACACCAGGTATCCCACAACCAAGCCCAGTAATCCCCCAATAATGCTAACTCCAATGATTACGATGAATCCCCACTCATCGTCGCCAGATATGAAAGCCCCTACTACCGCGCCTGCGATTATTCCCGCCAGCCCCAAGCCTATGAGCAGCAGCATCCACCACCCCGTGCGGTTGGTGTCATGCAGCCGACGCGCCGTCACAGCCAGGGAGGGCAGCAGCACGGCCAGGGAAAACACCCACTCCAGGAACTGTAGAGCCGATGCAAAGCTGGCAATAATTCCCAGGACCACCGATATGACGAAAGTGAACAGGAAAAACCACCAGTATTCCGACCGTTGCGCCCGCCCACTGAAGACGATGTACTTTCGGAAGCAGGTCGAAATTGATTCCGTAAAACTCAAGTCGTTTTTTCTCCATTATTGAGTATGGCAGCGGCCCAGGCGTCACACAGCCGCGCCGCAGACGGTGCAGAACCGCGCCTCCGGCTGCAACTGCATCCCGCACTGAGTGCAGAACTGCCTTTCTCCGGGTTTCGGTTCCGGCGGGGAATCCAGCAGGCCAGGGTCATAGGGGGGATCGCTGTAACTTCCCGATGGGGGCTGTGATGAGTACGGATAGCCGGAGTCCTGATAGTAGTCGTAATCTCCTGTGCCCGGCTGCGGCCGCAGAGGGTTGGGGCCGTAACGGTTGTAGCCGGGTGTTCCGGGGAAGATGGACATTATCAACAGTACGAACACACCGATGATGGTTATCGGCGGGATCAGGAGCAGAAGCCACCAGGCGGAGCGCTCCATGTCGTGGAGCCGCCGCACCTGCACTGCCAGAGACGGCAGGAGCAGCACCAATCTCAGTATCCACCCAATGACGGGGATGAACGACAGTAAAATCGTCAGCAGAACGAACCACCAGTATTCGGACCGGGAAGCGCGTCCGTTGAAGTCTATGTACTTTTGCAGACAGGTTTTGACCGATTCCGTGAAGTCCATGTGGTCGTCCTTCTCACCGGCCTGCCGGGTTCACGGGAGCTGGGCAAGCCACCGTCCGGGCCAATGTTCGTATGATACTATCACTTCAGACAGGTCTATTCAGTAATCAGGGAAGGGGTGTAGACATGAAAATAGGCGTCAGCACGGTGTTCAACAGCAACTCTACGAATGTGGCGGGGATTGCGCAGAAGGCTGAGGAGGTCGGGTTTGATTCCTTCTGGCTGCCGGAGCATCCCGTCATTCCGGTACACACAACTTCCAGGTATGGCGGAACGCCCGACGGTTCGATACCGCCTTTCATGGCCGACATGGGCGACCCGTTCATCGGACTGGCGATGGCGTCGGCCACCACCACGCGCATCAAGCTGGGCACGTCGATATGCCTGGTGCCGGAGCATAGCCCGCTGGTCCAGGCCAAGCAGATATCCGCCCTGGACCACCACTCCGGCGGGCGGTTCATCTTCGGCATCGGCGCCGGCTGGCTCAGGGAAGAGACGGAGATCATGGGCGGCGACTTCGACCATCGCTGGACGCAGACCCGCGAGGCCATCGAGGTGATGAAGGCCCTCTGGACCCAGGATGAAGCCGAGCACCACGGGGCCTATTATGACTTCCCGGCAATCAAGGTGTTCCCCAAGCCTGCCCAGAAGCCGCACCCGCCGGTGTTCCTGGGCGGCAATGCCCGAAACGTCTTCCGCCGGGTGGTGGCCTACGGCGACGGATGGATGCCGGTGCGCGTCTCTCCTGAAGAGGTACAGGCGGCTCGCGCCACGCTGGATGAACTGGCCGATTCAGCGGGAAGGGACCCCAAGAGCATCCAGATCTGCGTCTATGGGGTGTCCGACAGGGACACGGTCCGCCGCATGGAGGACGCAGGGGCCACCATGGCCGTCGCCGGTCTGGGCAGCGTTCCCGGCGATGAGGCTCCCGGCGCGCTGGAGAGGCTGGCGGAGGCAGTGCTGGGGTAGGCGGGCAACGCGGCGGTTATACGCCGCAGGGGTATAATAATGCCCAGGAACACAGTACTGGAGTTAGAAATCGGGGATGGCTCTTGTCCCTACCGGGAGTCCCTTGATTCGGTTCAACGGAGCGGCGACCTCAAAGCTCTGAGCATTATTGACAGGATTGTAGGTAATCTCATACAAGAGGGCCTCGCTCTGTTGAACACTAATATGATGGACAATATCGAGGATGACATATACGAGTTACGGGCAGGGAACTACCGGGTGTTTTGCTACTATGACCGTCACTCTAACCTGTTTCTATTGCTTCACGGATTTCGTAAGCGCACCCAAAGAACGCCGGGAGGCCAGATAGCGCGAGCTAGGTCGCTGATTAGGCAATACCGAAATTAAGTATGCTGCCGAGGATTATGAGGGAAGCAATTGAAGGCATCGCGGAAAGACTGGAAAATGACAAGTACCGGATGGAGTACGGCGAAGCCTCTGCCCAGATGGGGTTCGCCATCGCCCTCACCTTCGCCCGCCAGGAGCGTGGGCTGTCGCAGCAGGAACTGGCCGACCTGCTGGGTGTCAGCAAGGCTTACGTCGTCCGATTGGAAAGCGGCGAGGCCAACCCGTCCATCGCCAAGGCCGGGCGCATCTTCGCCGCGCTGTGGCTCACGCCCATAGACAAGCCCTTCCCGCTGCTCAAGGGCTATGGCCCTTACGAGCCGCCGCGAGAGTATAAGCCTGCGGCTGAGGCCGCTCACGAGAAGGCCACCCCCAAGTCAGAGAGGTAATCCATGCGCGTTGACGTTCACACTCACATCTGGCCCGACCGCATCGCCCCGGCGGTGCTGGAGAACATGACCAACACCTTCGGCTACCCGGCAGTGGGCATCAACACCGTGGACGGCATCAGGGAGCACATGAGGGCGTCGGGGGTGGACAAGTCGGTGGTGCTGGGCGTCGTCGAGCGTCTGGAGCACCTGCCTGGCGCCAACGACTGGCTCATCAGCATACAGGACGACATGCTCGTCCCCTTCGGGGCAATGCACCCCGACCTGGAGGACAAGCCCGCCGAGGTGCGCCGGATGCGGGAGGCGGGCATCAAGGGCTTCAAGCTGCACCCGATGGTCAACAGCTACTACCCCGACGACCCGCGGATGTTCCCCTTCTACGAGGAAATGGGCGACGACATGGTGGTCGAGATCCACTCAGGCCGTTGGGCCCACACCCAGCCGGGAGATACCGTGTGGGCCGAGCCGGCGCGGATAATGAACGTCGTCCGCCAGTTCCCCAAGCTCAAGCTAATAGCCCTGCATCTGGGCGGCTTCTATATGCTGGACGAAGCCGAGCGCGAGCTGATAGGGCGCGACAACGTGCTGATAGACACCACCTGGCCCCCGGCCCTGAAGGAGCTGGGCAGCGAAACCCTGGCGGGCATCGTCAGCCGCCACGGGGCGGAGAAGGTCTGCTTCGGCACCGACTTCCCCCTGGCCGACATGGCCGAAGACGCCAAGTTCATCGAGTCCCTCCCCCTGCCCGATGCCGCCAAGGAGCAGATGCTCGGCGGGAACGCGCGGGAGTTGATTGGGCTTTAGTAGTCTAAAGTGCTGTACGAGAATTGAGGCCCCAGCCAGACGGCTGGGGCCTTCTTGTAGATTTGCCCAAGCCTCTCATGGAGTCAGATGGACCTGGCGCGAACCTGCTTCCGTATAAGGCCGTACTCGATGGGGTCCACCATCAGGCCAAATATCTCAAGGGTCGTGGCTCCGAGCAGGTATTCCTCCCGTGGGCAAAAATAGACCGGGCAGGTCCACTCCTCGCTGCGGCCCGCTATGCGGATCTTGGCTTCACCGACTCCCCACTCTACCTCCTCGCCGTTAGGCAACGATATGCCAACGTGATCAATCGGGGCGATGTGGAGTTCCTCGAGCGTTGCCGCTGGCAACGTCGTGTGTGCGCTGCCTGTGTCGACCAGCACATCAGGGATACTGACCATCTCGCCACCATCCCTGTGACCCACCTCAATGTCGACCTGCACCATTCCAATGACGTCCTCTTTTCAGTCAGGTTGTATCAAAGTGTGCTGGGGAAGTTGACCGACTGTCAACTCCGGTGGCATCCCAGCCTTAACCATTCGCACCGCCTACCGCCCTTCCTTGATGAACTCCGCCACCCGCTCGCCGATGGTCATGGTGGTTACGTTGGTGTTGGCGCGGATGCAGTTGGGCATGATGGAGGCGTCCACCACGCGGATGTTCTCCATACCGTGAATCCGGCCGTACTGGTCCACCACGGCCATGGGGTCGCTGGCCGGGCCCATCTTGCAGGTGCAGGAGATGTGCTGGCCGGTGGTGGCCTCGCGCATCATGTAAACGTCCAGCGCTTCGTCCGTCGCCAGCTCTTCGTCAGTGGGCTCGACGCGCTCCTCTACGATGTCGCGGAAGGATTCATGCTCGCCCAGCCGGGCGCACAGTCGCACCGCATCGCGCAGGCGGCGGCGGTCCTCCGGGTCTTCCATGTAGTTGTAGTCCAGGAAGGGTTGCTCGTCGGGATCGGTGGAGGTCAGCCTGAGTTGGCCCGCGCTGAGTTCCAGGTCCAGAACGCTGAGCATTCGGATGCCGAAAGCATCCATGCGCTCGCCGCCCCGGTCAACGCGCTCGGTGGCGTAGGACTGCATGAAGACCATCATGTCGTTGCGCAGGTCCGAGCCTTCGGCAGTCCAGCGCAGGGTCATTTGCACCCGGGGGGCGAAGCCATCCAGCGGATAGTCCGGCCTGGTGCGGAAGCTGGTGTAGACCATGGGATGATCGCGCAGGTTCTGTCCCACCCCGGGCAGGTCGTGTACCACCGGAATGCCCATTTCGTTCAGGTGACCCGCTGGCCCGACGCCCGACAGCAGTAGAATGTGGGGCGACCCGATGGCCCCCGACGACAGAACAATCTGCTCGCCCTCGACGGTGAAGGTCTCGCCGCCGCTCTCCACCTCGACGCCCACGGCCTTCTTGCCCTCGAAGACAACGCGGCGGGTGACGCAGTTGGGGCGGATGGTCAGGTTCAGCCGGTGGCGGGCCGGGTCCAGGTAGCCCAGCGCCGTGCTCCACCGGATGCCGTTGGGGTTGTTGAAAGGCACCGGGCCGACGCCGCTGGCCTCCGGGTGATTGTGGTCGGCGACTTCGGCGAACCCCTCGTCGCGGCACGCCTGGAAGAAGGCGGCCTGGTCGGGCAGCAGCTCCTCGCGCTTGAAGCGGCGGGCGATGATGGGGCCGTCGGAGTTGTGGAAGTCATCGCCGGGAAAGTCTGTGTCCGTCTCGATGCGCCGCAGGAAGGGCAGCAGCTTGATGAAGCTCCACTCGTCGTTACCCATTTCGGCCCACGAGTCGTAGTCCTGTGGCACGCCGCGCAGGAAGACCTGCCCGTTGATGGCGCTGGAGCCGCCGGTGACCTTGCCGCGGGGCACCATCATGGGCGGGGCGGTCTCGGTGGGTTTGCCCCAGAACTGCCAGTTGTGGTCGCTGGTCATAACGTCGGTGGCGGTGGCGTAGCCGAATTTCACCTCGTCGGGAAGCTGCTCGAAGTCGGGGTAGTCGCCGCCGGCCTCCAGCAGCAGGACGGACACCGACGGGTCTTCGCTCAGGCGGGAAGCCATGATAGAGCCGGCGGACCCGGCGCCCACCACAATGTAGTCGTATTTCATGGATGCTCTCCTTGCGCACGGAGTGGGGTTGAGGGCGATGATACGGCGGGGGTAGGGGGGCGTCAACAGGGGGTGGGAGGCTAGGGAAGGGGATCAATGGTGACGGCGCCGCCGTCGTGGACTTCGAGGGTGACCAGGCTGTCGAGCAACAGTTCCATGCCCAGCAACGGCTCGCTGTTGGCTTCAACTACCTCGACTGGGCGCGGCTGTCCGTCCCACATTACTGTGCCGCGGTAGGTCATCAAGCTAACCCTGTCCCCGGTGGCGGTGACAGCGGGTCTGCGGATTCCTATGGGCAGCTCCAGTTGCCGGATAGCCGCGGCCGACAGCGCCAGATGCCCATTGAACCCGGTATCCAGTACGACCTCAACTGGATGGGATTGGCCGTTGGAGGCCAACATCTCGATGGTAACCCAGGCTTGCAGTTCGTCGCTGACTGCGCCGGTCAGCATTCTTCCTCCGGCAGCCTACGGCCGCCGAAGCTAAGGGATGCCTTGTAGCCAATCTTTATGCCGTAGAAAAGGGCGTCGGGTCGCCGCTCCCGCAACCTTTCAGAGGCAATCCCCATTCGGTCGGCAATCTCGTAGTCGCCGCTTTCCGGGTCGATGACCAGCATCCGGCCTTTCTGCTCCGGGTACACCAGCGGGCGGATTTTCTCGCGGTATATGGCCATGCTCTTGGCTTCGTGCTCGTCCAGGTCGATGTTGGCGAATTTGTCGTTGGTCATGGCTGTCCTCTTGGGGGGTAGCGACATTATACGCTGTGCGGGGCGTGCAGGCCCTTTGAAGCTCTGTTAGTGTCTCTATTCTTTTGGGTTAACCAGCCCGGAATCCTCCTGTCCCGGTTTGACAACCCCACCAACTGCGCGGCTACAATTTCCGGCACGCAATCCAATTCAGCGAGGGAAAGCATGATCAAGCACTTTGGCAGCCTGTATGCCGGGCACGTGGACCTGGGAGACCTGGGGCTGGAGGCCACGGCGGTCAATGACCGGCGGTTCGACAATGACCGTCTCATCACCATCTTCGACCGTTGCGAGCAGATGGCGAAGCTGATGGACCGGCTGGGCTATCACAGTTTCTGGGGCGCGGAGCATCACTTCCAGCACGAGGGCAACGAGGTCATACCCAACCTGCTGATGCTGTTCGTTCACCTGGCCAAGATAACCAAGCAACTCAAGTTCGGCTGCGGCTTCAACATCAACCCCATGTGGCACCCCCTGCGGCTGGCCGAAGACTACGCCACCGCCGACATCCTGACCGACGGGCGGGTCATCTTCGGCGTGGGCCGGGGCTACCACTCCCGGGAGGTGGACACCTTCGGCGTCCCCAGCACCAACTCCGACAACGAAATGAACCGGGAGATATTCGAGGAACAGGTCGAAGTCATCATGAAGGCGTTCCATGAGGACTCCTTCTCCTACCAGGGCAAGCACTACCAGATTCCGCCGGAAGTGCCTTACCGGGGCTACACCCTGAAGGAACTGACCTTGGTGCCGCGGCCAAAGTACCAGCCGGTGGAGTGCTGGCAGCCCATGGTGTCCAGCAGCCAGCGGGCGATGGACTTCATGGCGAAGCACGACATCCAGGGCATCATGGGTGGCGGCGCCGTCACCGGCGGCGCCAACGACGAGGTCATCATGCGCTGGACGGAAACGGTGAACCGCCACGGCCACAACGTCGAGCCGGGTGGACGTCTGGTCATCGGCCTGCCCACGTTCATCGCCGACTCGGAGAAGGAGGCCATAGAGCAGGGCCGCAAGTACCTGGAAGAAGACATGAAGATGTTCGCCCCCCTGGGCTTCTTCCGGGCGCTGTCGGAAACGCAGATTGAGGCGCTGGGCGACCCCCGCCGCGCCCGGGGCGCCGGCCTGCCTACGATGGAGGACATCGTGGAGCAGCAGGCCTGGCTTGTGGGCACCGCCGAGCAGGTCACCGAGAAGATAAAGGCCATCGAGGAACGCTACCCCGGCCTGGAGCACATGCACGTAGGCTGCAACCGCATGGGCGCGCCGCTGGAGGTGATGCTGGAGCAATTGCAGCGCTTCGGCGAAGAGGTAATGCCCCACTTTGAGGTGGAGGAGAAGCCGCTGGCATCCGCCTAGAGCGGCTTGTTGTGATGCCATGAAACTGTTTGTCTTCGCTGCGTTCCTGGCGCTGGTTGGCCTGATGGCGGTTGCCTGCTCCGGAGACGACGAGGATTCTTGGGAGGTCAGCGACGCCAGCGCCATTTTCGCCGTCTCCGGGCAATCCCGTCTGATTGTAGATACGTTCAACGGACGCATCGAGATAAACGGCAGCGACGCCGCAGAGGTCCGGGTCGAGGCCCAACTCCGCAACCCGGAACGGGTTGACTACCGGGCAGTGCAGGACGGCGACACCGTTCGGGTGACGGCGGAGAAAACCGGCGACGATTCCTTCTGGGGATGGCTGCCGTGGCGAGACGGCGACGCCGGGGCCAACATTCGCGTCAGCGCGCCCCGGGAAACTGCCTTGGAGGCGAATAGCTCCAACGGCAGCATCAGGGTGGACAACATAGCCGGCAACGGGTCCCTCCATACATCCAACTCGCACGTTACGGCCAGCTCGATGAACGGCACATTCAGCTTGTCCACCAGCAACGGGGAAATCACCCTGCGGGGAGCGGATGGAGATTTCCGGTTGAAAAGCTCCAACGGGAATATCACCGTCGCCGCAGCGCGCGGCGAATTCGAGCTGGACACCTCCAACGGAAGCATCCGGTTCGAGGGGGACCTCGTCCTTGGCTCTGACAACAGGTTCGAGTCTTCCAACGGCAACATTACCGCCGCGCTGGCCGGAGAACCGCCCAGCGTCCGGGTGCGGGCGTCCACCAGCAATGGCGACATCGTCCTGGAGCGCCCCGTCACCGTTGTCGGCAGCACGGAGGGAGACCGTATCTCAGGGGTAATAGGCGACGGCGGCGCCAACCTGGTGATGGATACTTCCAACGGAACCATAACGATTGAATGAACGTTTCCCCGGTTGACACCCCTCCCCCTCGATGGCTATATTCCCCGTACCATCACCATAGATTTAGGAGACTGGACGCTATGATGCAGACTGGACGTGTTCGGGTTGAGGCGGGCAACGTAACCTTCGTTGTCCAGCACGAGCTTTGGGACGGCAACATTCAGGACCACTCCGATCAGGGCGTGGCCATCCTGGTCGATGTCGGCGACGCCACCGCGCTGCGGTTCAACTGCTTCGACCGGGAGAAGAGCTACATCTATGGGCCGGGCGCCAAGGACGTCAAGTTCCGCATGGACGAGACCGTTGACGGCAATCCCATCGGCTGGTCGGTGAAGACCCTCCGCAACAGCATCGGTATCATGCTGACCGAGGCCGGGTACGCCGAGGCCGCCGGCGCCGTGGACATGGCCGCCGTGAACAAGGCGCTGGACGAGGTGGACGAGGTGGCGCGCTACAAGTTCGCCGCCGAGCGCAACACCGTGAAGCACAACCGCGGCACCGATGTGTTCGAGGCGGGCAACATCAAGTTCGGGCTGGAGAACCGCAGGCTGCCCTCCGGCGACGGCGGCGTGGCCATCCACTTGCTGGCCGACCTGGCGGGCAACACGGGCCGGGTGTTCACCGAGGAGACCGAGCTGCTGGCCTTCGACTGCTTCTGGGATGGCCCGCACTACCACTATGGCCCCCGCAACAAGAACCACCGCATCTACTGGGACAAGACGCTAGTCCCCGACCCGCTGGGCTGGTGCCTGGACCAGTTCAAGAACAAGAGGCTGAAGGTCATGCTGGAACGGGCCGGCTACCCCGGCGTGGCCGCCGACCTGGATGACGACCTCATCGCGTCGGTGATTCCCGCCGTAGAGGCCCGTGCCCGCGAGATGGAGGCCGGCGGCATTCCCGCCGAGCCGACGCCCAACCTGGTGCAGTAGGCTTCACAGAACATCTGGGCAACTATGCCAAAGCCGACCGCCGCAGGACTCCCTGCGGCGGTTTTTGTTGGCGCTGCTACGCTATTCGTCACTAGGTATTTCGCCAGAGAAATCGTATTACCGTTTTCCAAAAAAAGGGTTGACACCACTGAGATGCTAATGTAAATTCTGTTGCAACCAGCGGATGAGCGCATACCACACGGAGGCCAATACTGTGTATGTTTGCGTGTGCAAGGGAGTGAGGCTTTCCGAAGCCGTCGAGTCGGCCAAGAAACGCGGCTGCTCCCCGGACGCACTCAGGGAGACTTGGGGCTTTGATGACGGCGACGCCTGCGGCCGCTGCCTGAACAATGTCGAGCGCATATCCGAGATGGTGGAACTGAAGCTGGAGGGACTTCTGGTAAAGGCCGGATAAACAGCGCCCGAGGGTGGCGCAGAGGACAATTTCGTGCTATTGTTTAGGTTGGCACTAAATGCTGGCCTATTAATGCTGTTTATCACATTTCCGCATTCGGCCAGAAGGAGAGTCCCTGCCATGAAAGCGAAAGAAGGCGTGGTTGAACGCCTCAACAACATACTCACTATCGAACTCACGGCCATCAACCAGTACTTCATACACTCGGAGATGGCCAACAACTGGGGTTTCCCGGGGGTTGGCAAGATATTCCGCTCCAACAGCATGTCGGAGATGGAAGACGCGCAGCATCTGATCCGGCACATCCTCTACCTGGAAGGGCTGCCCAACCTGCAACGGCTGAACCAGGTCCAGGTTGGCGAATCAATCAAGGAAGACCTGGAGCTGAATCTGGAAGCGGAAAAGGGGGCGGTTGAAGCGGTAGCCGAGGCCATCACCCACTGCGCTTCGGTGGGCGACTACACCACCCGCAGCATCCTGGAGGGGATGATCCGCGAGGAAGAGGAGCACATCGACAGGCTGGAGACGCAGTTGGAGATTATCAATACCATCGGTATTGACCTCTACCTCAACCAGCAGATTCACGGCGACGATTAACCGTCTGAAGATAGCCGAGGAAACACGAAGCCGGGCCAGCATTCGCGCTGGCCCGGCTTTCCGTTGGGTGAATGTCCGGTGAGGCGGGTATGATGTGTTGTGTTAAGAGATGGTTCAATGCGTACACGAAGGCTGACGTGTGCGCTGAGGCAGTCAGCCTTCGTGTTGCGACAGGGCCACTTGAAGTTGGGTGATGAGTATGGGGACGCCGTTTTGCGTTGCCGTCCATAATATATCTCGAATTACCTTCTGAAAGCCATGAACCAAGCGATGACGCATACCAAATGATGTTGTTCCAATCAATCTCCGGGTTCTCGGCGCGTGTAGAATCGGTTACGTGCCATGCCGCTTCGCCAATTAACTCCACAGCTTTTGCCACTGCGTAGTAGAGCAGTAAATCGCCGTCCAGATCGGACCGGGTGCGCCCCTAGACAGATTGCCGGCAAACGTGAGCTTTCTCCAGCATCTCCCGGAGAAGGGCGATGTCTTCGTCAGGCAAACAACACCGCTGACACCGCCATGGACCTGTCCCAGTAAGAACGATCGTCGCGCGCGCCGGGGCGAGAAATTATAGAGACCCTGACGACCCCGAATAAATCTGACAACTCGCTTTCCGTCTGAAACGTCCCCCATCCTTTCGGATAGCCTTCTTCAAATTCGGCCAGCAACAGGAGGTCGGCGCCGGGGTGGTCGCGCCAGGAAATTTCCATATCGGAGGCCCAGCCACTTGATGCCTCTGGAGCGGCAAGATTCGGCCAGCTTTTCCAAGGGCATGGCTTTCACCTTGTCCCTTACCGCCTGCTTTTCGGGAGTCTAGTATTGCGTCAAATCAAGAATGGCACGGGTAGAGGCGATGGAGTTTGCGTCTAGCGTCTTGGGCTGTGAACTGCCAGTTAATGGCGGCTCCTATCGCGTTCCGCTCCCACACGCAGGCACTGACGGCTCTTTCCAGGCTGTCCTCATCTCCGTTGCGCCCCCGCAAGCAGGCCCTGGCCAGCACGCTGAACTCGATTTCCGCCATATTCAGCCAGCTCCCATGCTTGGGGGTGTAGTGGAACTCCAGCCGCTTGGCGATCCGCCGCGCCTCCGGGGCGGGAAAGGTCTCATACAGCGATGCCACCCGGTGGGTGTTCAAATTGTCCAAGACCAGGCGGATCACCGGGACATCCGGGTAGGCCGCGTCCACCAGCCAGCGCATCTGATGGGCGAAGTCCTGCATGGTACGCCGCTGGGTTATCGCAACCTCCCGCCAGCCGGCCTTGGGCTCGCAGGTCAGGAACAGGTTACGGGTGCCACCCCTCACGTATTCGTAGTCCTCCCGCTTGGGCTGTCCGGGCCTTGCTGGCAACGGCGTCCTGGTTTCCGCCAAGAGCTGGGTGGAGGTCTCGTCGAAGCACACCACCGGCCTCTGAGGGTCGTATGGTTCGGCGTACAAGTCCAGCACATCCTCCATAGCGGCCACGAACTCTCCGCCTACCTTGGGAATGCACCACTGCTGCTTCCGCCACGGCTTGAGGGTGTTTTTTTCAAGTGCAACCGCACCGTCTCGTGGGACAACGATTCCACCAGTCCCAACTCCACCGCCTTGCCGGCCAAGGCGCGCAGAGTCCAATGCTCGTGACCCTCGGGCGCCGGGCTGCAGGCCAAGGCAATCAGGTGGGCTTCCACACGGTCGTCCACCTTCCGGTATGGATTGGGCGAGTTGTGGTGCCGCAACACCTCCTCCAGTCCCTCCTCCACGTAGCGGCGCTTGACCCGGCGCACCGTGCGTTCCGACACATCCAGAGCCGTGGACACTTGGGGAGCGGTCCAACCCTCGTCGGTCTTTAGCAGAATGCGGGCCCGCGTGATGGCCTGGGTCGAGTGCCTGCCGGCCCGGATCATCTTCTTGAGCAGTCCCTTCTCCGGCGCAGTCAGGTGGACCGCGTAAACCTCTTGCACCATGGATGACCCTCCCACAACACAACTTCAGTCCAAAAGGTAGCACCCACGCTCAGATTATGTGATGCGTGACAATACGCGTTTGACCCAATACTAGGACTCGCGGGCTTCGGCCAGCATCTGCGACAGGTCGGGGGCGGTTTCTGAGGCAAACCTGACGGTGGCGGCAGCGAGGATTTCGTCACGGTAATAGTCGGCCAACTCCGGAAGGGCCTTGAGGTCGCCACAGGCGCCTCCGATGATGTCGGTCAACTCCCGTTCCATCTTGAAGAACTCGCGTCCCACCCTGCGGCCTTCCTCGAACTCGACCAGCAGGAAAAGGTCTGCGCCGGGGTAGTTGCGCCGCACGATGGCCGCGTCATAAGTAGCCAGCCACTTGATGCCCTGTTTGATGCAGTATGCTTCAAGTTGTTTCTGATAGGCCGGCTTTTCCGTGGTCATTATGACCTCTCCCCGCAAATGGGATTTCGTAACCGCCTTTACGGACAAAAATCAAAAGACCACCTGAGTATGGTGGTCTTTCCGGCATCTTGCGTTGCTGGTCGGGGCGGCCAGATTTGAACTGGCGACCCCCTGCACCCCATGCAGGTGCCCTACCTGGCTGGGCCACGCCCCGACTCTGGCTCCATTATAGCACTCGGAGTTATCTGTCGCTACCTTGACTGGTGGCTAAGCATGGTCTTTTACCGAGCCGTGAACAAGTTGCTAAACCATCCCGTCATTCCTACGAAGGCAGGAATCCAGGGCGAAAGGTCCGGTGTTCATGCTATACGCCATTGGCCGTCTGGGTTCCTGCCTTCGCAGGAATGACGGGCATTTGGCACCGGAATGTTTAGCTGATGACTCACGCATCAGTAATTCTCCCTCCCCCTCAGGGGGAGGGAATTTTCAGACGAGGGAGGGAACTCTCATACCGGTTCGAGGGTCTGGGTGGTCTCGCTGTTGGCTATGATGCCGTCCCAGTTCCAGCGCATGGGGACCATTTCCACCCTGCGCCAGGTCTCCGACTGGTCGTAGTAGTGGGGGCTTCCCGGGTGGCCGGAACTGCCCAGCGGCACGACCCACAGGGAGTTGTCCCAGTCTGATGTGTCGTAGGAGTAGCGGGCCACGGACAGGCTGGTGACGGTGGCGAAGGTTGCCGGCGAGTATCCGCCCTGCAAGGGGGTGTCCCCGTCGCCGCTGTGGGGGATGGCCGGCGGGTCCAGCAGGCCGTCCAGTTCCGGGTGCGCCGCCGAGAGGGTATGGCGCGGCACGGCGCGGTGAACACGGTCCCACACCCAGGCGTCGGGATCGTCGCCAAGCCGCGCGAACAGGGTGGCCACGCCCCGGGTGAGGGCCCGGGATATTGCGGCGGGCCAGGTGTCCCCTTCGGCAGGCTCAGGATGATTGCCGGCCAGCAGGGAGCGGTCGTCCTGCCGGAGCATCTCCACCATCCGGGCCTTCAGGCGGTTGCCGAAGGAGCCCAGACCCCGGTCGGCGGGGTGCCAGGCGGCGTCGGCCAGGTCGGGTGGCAGGTTGCGCTCAAAGACTTCCTTGAGCAGGGCGTCGCGCATTGCCGAGTAAATGGCGGGTTGCGGCAGGTTGGCGTCCATTGAGCCGTCCCAGGCCAGCAGGCGGTCGCGGGCGATGGCCGCCAGGGCGTTTGACGGTTCCACGCTGGGCAGGACGGCCAGGTAGGCCAGGGCGGGTATGGAGATGCGCTGGTTGTGGACTTTGGCCATGTCCGAGGCTGAGGGCCTGGCGAGGTATTGCAGGCCCTGGGTCACTCCCTTGACCCGGAACTCCGGAGTGAAGTCCACGGCGATGTAATGGGGGTAGTCGTCGCCCACCGGCCTGTTGTTGGCGGTGGCGATGTAGCCTTCGGGCGGGTTGACGGACTTGGGCAGCTCCTCGAAGGGGATGTCGCCCAGCCACTCGTGCTCTCCGGTCCAGCCCGGCACGGGCAGCCAGCCGTTGATGCGGGAACGGACGGGAATGCGGCCGCGGCAGAAGTAGCCGTAGTTGCCGTCCACGTCCGCGAACACGAAGTTGTTGCAGGGGTCAACCCAGCCGCGCTGGGACTCCACCAGCTCCTCGGCGCTGCGGGCCCGGAGCATCTTCCACAGGATGGCGGGCCATACCCCCCCTGCATCTCCCCCATCATGGGGGGGAATTGAAGGGGTGGTGGTGGCGGTGTACTTGAAGGCCAGCCCTGCCCATTCCTGCTCAGTTTCACGCTCCCCCTGAGAGGAGATGGAACTATCCGAGGGGCTGCCGGAGATTACGGGGCCGTGGTTGGTGACGACCACCTGGATGGATTCCTCGCGCCCGCTGTTGCTGCGGACGGTTTCGTCGTAGACCTCGGCGTCCAGCCACTGGTCCTTGTAGCGGTACTGCGGTATATCGCCGCCGCGGAGCTGCTCGATGTACAGGTCCTGGTAGTCGGCTGCGGTGTGGGTGACGCACCAGCAGACCCAGGGGTTGTGGCCGAAGTGAGGGAAGGCCGGGACTCCGGGGAAGGACAGCCCGATGACATCGAACTCGGGGCAGGCGATGCGGTTCTGGTAGTAGGCGTTGGGAGTGTCGAGAGCGCGGTGGGAATCGCCGGCCACCAGCGGTTTGCCGGTGGCGGTGGATTCGCCGGACACGGCCCAACTGTTGCTGCCGCCGTCCATTTCGGAGAGGTGGTTGAGGGCGGCTGCGCCCCCGGCCAGTTCCTTCAGGCCCGCGTCCAGGGGCCCGGGGGCGGTTGCGCCGGGGGGCAGTATCAGCAGATGCCCCGGTTCGTACCCTGGGAAGAGCTTGCTGGCCTTCTCCGGCCCCATGGCGCGAACCATGCGGGCGCGCCAAATCTTGGACTCGAAGACGCCCATCAGGATGTGGCGCGCCTTGTAGACGACCAGACTGTGCCAGGGCTGCCACTCCTCCGGTTCTATGCCGGCGATGGCGTACTCGGCGGGCAGAGGGTCGGGGCCATGGATGAAAGCGTTGACTCCGCTGGCGTAAGCGTCAAAGACCATGCGGGTGTGACTGTCCATGGCGGCGTAGTCGGCCTTGGCGCTGGCGGTGAGGCGGAAGCGGCGCATGAGCTTGTCCTGCTCCAGCGCGCCGTCGCCGACGGCCTCGGCCCAGCGTCCGCTGCCGCGGAGTCGGTCGTACTCCATGTGCCAGAGGCGGTCCTGGGCAGTGACGAATCCTTGAGCGAAGAAGGCATCGCGCTCGTTTCCGGCGCGGACGTAGGGAATGCCGAATTCGTCGCGGTAGACTTCGACCTTGCCGGTCAGCCCCTTGAGCCGCAGCGTTCCTGAAAGTGGGGGGACCGCCGCCTTCAATTCGGCGCTGCCGATCTCGCTTACGCCAACCATTCCGCTTACCTCTTTTGCCCTGCTGCGAGCCTGGGATACACCCTTCGACACAGGGCCAATGGTTTACGGGATGATAACACAGTCCGGTGTGTCAACCGGCTCTGTCTCTGTTTGCGGGAACCCGGTTTCTAGCCAGGCTGAATAACGCCGCAGGCCACCCGCTCGCCGGTGTCCGACTCTACCTCACGGTAGGCATCGGGTCTCTCGTGAACCACGATGGCCGACCCGTCTGCGTCGAAGACCGAATGTCTCTGGCCGTCTTGCAGCGTCACGCCGTCCGTGAAGAAATCGGCCCTGGCCGAACCATCGGCGGCAGCATATATGTTGGGAAGGTCGCCACCGTGTCCACCAGCAGAGGAGTCGCGCTGGTTCCAGTTGGGGTGGATAAAGCCGTGTCTGCTTTCATCGGGGTTGAAGTGGTCGCCGGCAGCGGAGAAGTCGGGCGTACAGGAGCCGACGGCATGGATGATGAATGCGTGCCCTCCCGGTTCCAGTCCCTCCGCCTCGGCGGCAACCAGCACCCCGGTGGCCGTCTGAGTAAACTGTACCGTACCGATGGACTCACCGGACAGCGAAGTCAGGACCGCTATGGCCTTCAACCCTGTCTCCGGCTGGTCGGCTTGGCCGAACCGGAAAATCATCAGGCCCACCACGGCGGCAAGAATGAACCCGGCTAAGGTTATGAACACGGTTGAGCGCATTTCCCTGAACACTTGTCGCCCCCTTCCGGTTCTCATTTGATACGCAATTCAATAGCGTTGGGCACATTTCTGATATTTCATATCAATAATTGCGAGTAAATGATACTGAGTATTAGTTATTCATAGGACCGCTCAGAAACTACATCCATACAATATCTCCTGTCAATATCATATGACTGTCTGGCTGCCCGTAAAGCCCCGCGACATCCCGATTCCCCATTTCCCGCATATAACATATAATGAGTTATCGTAATTCAGGGATGCGCCCAGGCAGCGTCATGGGGCGTCTCGCGTCGAGTTAGGGGTTCGTGGTGGCGATACTGAACATCCGTCTTGTGCCTGATCCGATCCTTTTCAGGAAGGCGCGCAAGGTCGCCAAGATCACCGAGCAGCACAGGAAGCTGGCCCACGACATGGTGGAGACCATGACCGAACACAGCGGCGTGGGGCTGGCGGCGAACCAGGTCGGGGTGCTGGAACGCATCTGCGTGGTCCGGACGCCGGAAATGGAAGAAGCGATGGTTCTGGTGAACCCGGAGATAGTCAAGAAGGAAGGCCAGCGCGAGGTCGAGGAAGGCTGCCTCAGCGTGCCAGGCTACCGGGGCATGGTGGTCCGTTCGGAAAAGGTGCAGGCGCGCGCCCTCGACCTGGATTTCAGGCGCTTCAAGGTGGATGCGGAAAACGATCTGCTGGCACAGGCCCTGGAACATGAGATTGACCACCTGAACGGCATAATGTACCTGGACCACCTGGTGGCCCATACAAAGCTCTATCCCGTCAGGGAAGCTGGCGAAGAGGATGAATTCGGGGCGGAACACGAGAGGGATGAAGAGCGGGAACACTCCCATGAGCAGGCCCACGGCCCGTCTTTCGATTCCCTGCACCGCAGGCTTCATGCCATGAACCTGGGCGAGACGCCCGCCACCGAACCGGACAAGCCCGCTTCTGCATAGTGGGAGCCTGTCTGACTGTCCTTTTACCTCCATCCTGACCTTCCCCCAACCAGGGGAAGGGAATTTTGAGTATGGAATCCATCATTGACCGGCTGACCTCTTTCTTTGCCCTGCGAAAGCTGGACGCCTACGTGGTGGGCGGGGCTGTGCGCGACCGGCTGCTGGGCCTCCCTTCGGAAAGGGATATTGACCTGGCGGTGGCGGGAGACGCCGTCAACATCTCGCAGGAACTGGCGACGGAGCTGGGCGGCTCGCTTGCTCCTCTGAGCGTGCCGCGCGGGATGATGCGGGTGGTGCTCGCCAACCCCGACGGCAATGACCTGGAGCCGGGGCTGACTATTGACCTGTCCGGCTTCTCCGGGGGCATTGAGAAGGAACTGGGACGCCGCGACTTCAGTGTCAACGCCATGGCGGTAGCGCTGCCGCAGTGGCGCAACGGAAATTTCGGCGACGCGGTGATAGACCTCTACGGCGGACGCCGTGACCTGATGCAAAAGGCCCTGAGCGCACTGCACCCCGGCGTGTTCAAGGACGACCCGGGCCGCCTGATGCGAGCGGTGCGGTTGTCCGGCGAGCTGGGGCTTCGCATTGAGCCGGATACGGTGCGGCTGCTGCTTTCCAACTCCCACCTGCTGCCGCAGTTGGCGCCGGACCGGGTGCGGGAGGAATTCCTGCGGCTGCTGGCTCTCAACGGGGCGATGGGGCGCGTACAGACGCTGGACTACCTGGGGATGTTGCAACACATCATCCCGGAACTGATGGAGGCCAAGGGCGTCGAGCAGCCGAAGATGCACTACTGGGATGTGTGGGGCCACTCGCTGCATACCTTGGAGGCCGCCGAGGGGGTGACCGGCGGGCACCAGAATTCTCCGGTGTTCTCCTGCGTGCCGTGGACGCCGGAGAGCGAGGCCTACTTCGCCGAGATTGTGAGCGACGGGCATACGCGGCGCACCGTGCTGAAGCTGGCGGCGCTGTTTCACGATATCGCCAAGCCGCAGACCAAGACGCTGGAACCCGACGGCCGCACCCGCTTTTTCGGCCATTCGGAGAAGGGAGCCGTCATGGCCGAAGGCCGGCTGAGAAGCCTGCGCCTCAGTTCCCGGGGGGTGTCAATGGTGTCGCGGATGGTGGAGCATCACCTGCGCCCCACCGGTATGTCCAACGACGGAGAATGGCCCACCAACCGCGCCATCCACCGCTACTTCCGGGACGTGGGCGACGTGGCTTTGGATACGCTCTACCTTTGCCTGGCCGATTATTTGGGCGCAAAGGGGCCGGAACTGGCTCACCCGCAATGGCTGAATCATGCTAGAATGATAAGCCATGTGCTGCATACCGGCTCACAGGAGCCGGTGTCTGTTGCCACGCCGCGCCTCATCAACGGGCACGACCTGATATCTCACTTCGGGTTGTCGCCCGGCCCTCACATAGGCTCCCTGCTGGGAAGCATTGAAGAGGCCCGCGCGGCAGGCGAAATCGAGACTCAGGAGCAGGCCCTGGAATTGGCGGCTGTGATGCTGAAGAACCGGGATATTCCCGGCCTGGATATTCTTGACGACTATCGGGGCACCCCCCCTTTAATTCCCCCCCTCAGGGGAGGAGAGCAAGGGGGGGCTGTTTAAGTTATGCGATCCCGAAGCGTCCGACTCACATTTGTTATTCTCCTCATCATGGGCCTGGCTCTGGCTGCCCTGGGCTTCCGGTCCATCAATATCGACATTCCCGGCCTGCCCGCCCTGAACCGGGATGGAGCCGGTCCCTTGGGACTGAAGCTCGGCCTGGATCTCAGCGGCGGCGGGCACCTCGTCTACCAGGCCGACACCGGCTCCCGGTTTGATGTCACATTGCTGGCGCCCGCCGACCTGGAGGACATTTCCGCGGCACTGGAAGGATTCCGCTTCGGCGAGGCCGAGTTGCCGCTGGAGGATTACAAGGTAATCCCGAGGGACGCTCGACTTGTCCAGCGGGAAGTTCCGCCCGCCCCGGCTCTCGAGGAACCGGAAACCGCAGAAGACGAAGCTCCCCCGGCGGAAGGCGAAGAGGCTCCTCCCGAGGAAGAAGTCCCGCCCGAACCGGAGTTCATAACCGTTCCGGTGGCCAGTATCTTCCAGATACGGACGCCGCTGATGGCCCCGGACGACCCTCGCCGCAGCGGGCTGCGGGACGCCATAGAGCAAGCGCTGGGGCAGGTCAGCGTCTTCCAGGTTGTGGACATTGGGAATCCCACCCCCGACCAGATGGAGGGGGTGCTGAAAAATATCACCGCCCGCGTCAACCGCTTCGGAACGGAAGAGCCGATCATCCAGATTTTCGGCGAAGACCGGTTGATAATTCAGCTCCCCGGCGCCAGCGGCTCGACCACGGACTTGGTCTTCACAGACCCGGTGGACGGTGTCGCCGCAGCCGGGCTGTCCGGCGCTTTGACTGGGGCGGGATACCGGGAGGTGAAGGTTGAGCGGGTGGACGACCGGTCCTTCCGCATTCTGTCGGGCACCGTTGACTCGGAGACTCAAGCGGCGGCCCGCGACGTCGTATCCGAGGCTGTCGCTCCCGTAGAGTCATTCACGGTGAACAGCGCCATTGACGAGGCCAAGGGCCTCATTGGCCAGACCGCCTTGCTGGAGTTCAAGGAACGTACCTGCGGCTCCGTTGACCAGTTCACCGGCGCTTGTCTCGACCCCATCGACGCCGACCTGGGGCTGACGGGTGACGACTTGGAGCGGGCCGAGGCCGCCGCCGACCCGGTGGGCGTCGGCTGGGTGGTCAATCTCCAGTTCGACGGGCGCGGCGCGGATATTTTCTCCGAACTGACCCAGCGCATCGCCGGAGTTGAGACCAAGCGCATCGCCGTGTTCATGGACGATGTGGAAATCATCGCGCCGGTCTCCCGAGCCTGGATCCGTGACGGCAACACGCAGATAAGCGGCGACTTCACCCGCGAGGAAGCGCGGACGCTGGCGATTCAGTTGGAGTCGGGCCGTCTGCAGGTGCCGCTGAAGCTGATCCAGGAGAGCGACGTCAAAGCCCTGCTGGGAGCCGAGTCTCTGCGCAACAGCTTGTGGGCAGGACTGGTGGGCCTTGGGTTGGTGCTGGTGTTCATGATCGCCTACTATCGCCTGGCCGGGGTGGTGGCCGCCTTCGCCCTGGTGTTCTATGCGGTGATGGTACTGGCGGTGTTCAAGCTCATTCCCATTACGCTGGAGCTGGCCCACATCGGCGGCTTCATCCTCTCAATCGGTATGGCGGTGGACGCCAACATACTGATCTTTGAGCGGATGAAAGAGGAAGTCCGAATCGGGCGGACGCTGGCGTCGTCCATGGAGGTTGGGTTCAGCCGCGCCTGGCCTGCCATCCGCGACTCCAACATCTCGACCATGATCACCTGCCTGGTGCTGCTGTGGTTCGGCGACCGCTTGGGCGGCGGGCTGGTCACCGGCGTCGCCATCAGCTTGTTCATCGGCGTGGCGGCCAGCATGTTCACCGCGGTGGTGGTGAGCCGCAATATGCTGCAACTGCTGGCCTTCGCCGGTCTGGGACAGCGGATTAACCTGTTCACTCCGGAGTCCGCCCCGTCCACAGGCGCAGGGAGAGCAACGCAGAGCGCGGGAGGGGGACGGTAGTGTTGGACATCGTTGGCAAGAGGGCTTGGTACTTCCTGTTCTCCGCCCTGATCATCATTCCCGGGATTGTCTCAATGCTGCTGCCGCCCGGCTGGGTATCGCTGGGCTCCGGCCTGACTCCCGGCATTGACTTCACCAGCGGCTCAGTGCTGAACGTCACATTCGAGCGGGAGGACGTTGACGAAACCGACATCCAGGAGCGAATGAACGTGCTGGGGCACCCGGAGGCCCTGGTGCAGCAGGTGGGCGCCAACAATTATTTCATACGCACCAACATTCTCGCCGAGGCTGTGGGGGACGGACTGTCGGAGCGCGAGATAATAGAGCGCGACCTGGAAGAGAACCTCGCGCTGGACCGTCAGCGGGTGGAGTTCGAGAGCGTTTCGCCCATCGTGGCGGCGGAAACCGTCCGCATCGCGTTCTACGCCTTGGCCGCCGCTTCCGTGTTCATCCTGCTCTACGTCTGGTACGCCTTCCGCCGCGTGCCGAAAGCCTACCGCTACGGTGTGAGCGCGGTGCTGGCCCTGGTGCATGACCTGCTCATTATCCTTGGCGTGTTCTCCATATTGGGGCGGGTCATCGGGTTCGAGGTCAACTCGATGTTCGTTGTCGGCCTGCTGATAGTCGCAGGATACAGCGTCAACGACACCATCGTGGTGTTCGACCGCATCCGCGAGAACGTGGTGCGCCACCCCGACCGGGACCTGGGCGGGCTGGTGAACCTGAGCATCATGGAGAGCGTGGGCCGCTCGCTGAACACCAGCCTGACCACGCTGTTCGTGCTGATAGCCATGTTGCTGATAGGCGGCCCCAGCATCCGTGAGCTGCTGCTCTGCCTGGCCATTGGCGCGGTGGCGGGTACCTACAGCAGCATCTTCATAGCCAGCCAGTTCCTGGTGATGTGGGACCGTGGCGAAATCCGCCGCTTCGGTCGCTCCGCCGCCACCGCCCCGTCGTCGCTGTTCAACCTGTTCGGCAAGTAACCCCGGACGTTCCTGCCCGGCAAGGATGATATAATTGAGCCGGGTTAGTGACGACGGCTACCGCGAATCCATTTGGGGCATAGACTCGAAAGATCGCCCATGGTTTCAAGTGCTTACCTTGGCGGGCGGGATAGCCGGTTCCATCATACTGACGCTACTGGAGCTTGATTCTCTCTCCGTCGGCGGCGCGCCAAGCGAGACAGCAAGAAACATTGTTCTGGGCATCGGAGCAAGTTTCGTCGCCTCCGGGTTCATTGCTTGGGGCATTCTGCAAGCGAAGGATTTGATAATGCCAGCGGGAGACATACTTAGAAGATTTGCCGAAAAGCAGCGAGAAAAATGGTACGAGGAAAGTAGACAGCAAGGCATAAAAGAAGGTAGAGAGCAAGGGCGAGTGGAAGGCAGAGAGCAAGGGCGAGCGGAAGGCCGCCTGGAAGCCCTCCGGGAAATTTACGGCCCAGACTATTCGGAGTCCCAAGATGGAGGACACTCACAACCGCCGGATTCTGGCAACGGAAATCACAAGGATTCCAACGATAACAATCGGTGACTGGCTTAGAGGGGCGGGTTAAAGACAGCGCCGGAAGGCGTACTTGGGAATTCTCAAGAAAGACTACCTTCAAGGTTATGCCGACGCCAAGGCGGGCCTGCCGCGGCTGCCACCAGGGTCCGAGTTCAACAGTCTTTGCCGGTTGGGGTTGACCACTTCCCATCCTGCCAGTTCGGAATCTTCGCCTTGCGAAGGATAATTAGCGGCCAGGAGCCAGCGCCACCCGGCCCAGTACTGCGCGAGACTCCACAATCTCCAATGCCTGCCCCGCCTCTTCCAGCGGCATAACCTCTTGCAACACCGGCGTCAGCTTGCCTTCCGCCGCCAGCGCGATGGCCTGTTCCAGAGTCCCTCGTGATACCCCTGAAACCCCTGTCAGCCTAGCGTCGCGGAACACGATTTCCGGTATGAAGCCCCGCAGATTGCCCTCTCCGCCCACTTCCCCCAACAGCGCGAGCCGTCCGTATTGGGCTAGGCTGCGAACCGACGAGCGGAAGGTTGCGGCGCCCACCGTGTCAATCACCACATCGGCGCCCACGTCGGCGGTAAGGGCCATGACTATCTCGGAGAAGTCCAGTTCGCCCGTTTCTATGACCTCATTCGCCCCGTAACCGGCGAGGTACGGGGCCTTGTGGGGCGAGGAAGTGACAGCCAATATATGCGCTCCGAGGGCCGCCGCAAGCTGGACCGCGTGAACGCCCAGGCCGCCGCCCGCGCCGGTGACCACCACCGTCTCACCCGCCGATACTTCGACCGCCGATAGGGCCTGCAACGCCACACCGGCAGGGCAGGCCAGCAGCGCCGCCGCAGTAAGATCCAGCGTGTCGGGCAGCGATACAAGACTATGTTGAGAAACTGACACGTACTCGGCGAACCCGCCGTTGCGCCCGTGGCCGATGCCCTCGCCGTTACGGCAGCGGTGCTCACGTCCCTCGTTGCAGCGGTCGCAGTGTCCGCAGGCGTTGGTGAGCAGCGACACCACCCGGTCGCCGGGGCGTACGCGGTCTACGGCACCGCCTACTTCCTCCACCAAGCCGGCGATTTCGTGTCCCAGCGCCACGCCCCGGCGGACGCCCCGGCGCAGCGTGCCGGACATCACCAGCCGGTCGTGGTGGCAGAACCCGCAGGCCGCAACTCGCACCAGCGCCTCGTCTGGTCCGGGAATTGGGACGGGAAGGTCAACCACTGACAGCCGCGGGGGAGTTCCGGGGCTTTCCAATATCAACGCGCGCATTGCTCGTCATTGTATGCTGACAGCAATGCATCGCCAACGGCCTGTCCCATATAATCGGCCCTATGGCTGTATCGCATATTTTCGCTTGAGGGACTGAAATTGAAGATTGGGGCTCATGTATCTACATCAGGCGGCATCAGCAAGGCGGTGGGGCGCGGGCAGGAAATCGGGTGCGAGGCGTTGCAGATCTTCGGCTCGTCGCCCCAGTCCTGGGCTTTCCGTCAGGTTCCCGACGTTGAGGTTGAGGCTTTCCGGCAGGGTCTTGCGGATACCGGCATGGGGCCGGTGTTCCTGCACGCCATTTATCTGGTCAACCTTGGCTCCGGCAAGGCTGACGTGGTGGAGAAAGGGGTCAAGTCGCTGTCGGACCACCTGAAACTGGCGGCCCGCCTGGGGGCTGAGGGACTCATCTTCCATCCCGGCAGCCACGGCGGGGCCGGGTTCGAGGCCGTGTTGCCGCAGGTGTCAGAGTCTTTGCGCCGAGTGCTGGACGGCGCGCCCGACGGCCCCTGCCTGGCGGTGGAGAATATGGCGGGTATGGGCAAGCACATCGGAGCCCGGTTCGAGGAACTGGGGGAGATACTGGACGCGGTGGACGACGAGAGGCTCAAGGTATGCCTGGACACACAGCACAGCTTCGCCGCCGGTTATGACCTGACCACCGGCGAGGGCATCGAGGATATGCTGGCCCAACTGGACGCCGGGCCCGGCTCGGGTAATGTGGTCGCCATCCACGCCAACGACTCCAAGCGTGTTTGCGGCTCCGGGGTGGACCGCCACGACAACATCGGCGAGGGATTCATCGGGGAAGATGGCTTCGCCGTGTTCATGGGCCATCCCGCCTTCCGCGACGTACCGTTCCTGCTGGAGGTGCCCGGGTTCGAGGGCAACGGCCCGGACCAGCGCAACGTCGACATTCTGAAAGCAATTCGCAGCCGGGTGGGCGCTCCACAGTGATACAGATGACATACCGGGAGTTCGTGCGCCACGTGCGCCGGGCCTATGCCCAGCTGCCCAGCGAAGTGCGAGGACGACTGGAGAACGTGGACATCGTGGTTGAGGAGTGGCCCGGCCCGGATGTGGTGGACCTGCTGGAGGAACATGACACTCTTTTTGGCCTCTACCAGGGCTGGCCTCTTACGGAACGCGACGGCATCGGCCCGCCCCTGCCCGACCGCATCGTAATCTACCGCCAGCCCATACTGCGGGTCTGCGATACCCGCGCCGGCGCCGCCCGCGAGATCCGCGTGACTCTGTGGCACGAGATAGGCCACTACCTCGGGATGAGCGAGGCGGACCTGCACCGGCTGGGCTACGGCTGACCGGAACTCATGGTAAGCCTGTCGAACCAGTTGAGCGCTCTGGAGACACTCTCCAAGTCGGCGGGCTGGCTTTTCGGGACGGCGCTGGGGCTGGGACTTTTTCCGGTGGCCCCGGCTACGCTGGCCAGCCTGGTGGCGGCGGCGGTCTACTACCCGCTGCCGATGGAAGGCAATTCCCCGGCGTTCTTCGCGCTGGTGGCCGCGTCGCTGGTCGTCGGACCTTGGGCCTGCAACAGCCTTGCCACACAGGACAGCCCGGACCCCAAGCGGGCGGTGTGGGACGAGGTGGCGGGAATGTGGCTGACCTGCCTGTTCCTGCCCAAGACTCTGCCCTGGCTGGCCGCCGCCTTCCTGTTGTTCCGGGCGCTGGACGTGCTGAAGCCCTGGCCCATCCGAAGCTACGAGCGGCTGCCGGGCGGCTGGGGCATAATGGCCGACGACGTAGCCGCGGGGGTTATCGGCGCGTGCCTGCTGAACCTGGTGTACCGGCTGGCGTGGTAGAATGAGTGGCGTTCCAGGGATGTGACAAGGTGAATGTGTGGCCTCATATTTATGGAACGAAGAGAAAAATCAGCAACTGATTCGAGACAGGGGCATATCGTTTCAGGAAATAGTGTCCCATTTGAACAGTGGCGATTTGCTGGCTATCCTCAGCCATCGCAATCAGGAACGATACCCCGGGCAGCGGATTTTCATCGTCAGAATTGGGGATTACGCCTACGAAGTTCCGTTTCTGGAGTCGGAGGCCTATTTTTCCTGAAGACGGTCTTCCCTAGCCGCAAGGCTACCAGAGATTATTTACGGAGAAGAAGCGGCGATGTCTGACGTTAAAGATGAATACGAAACCGAGACGGAGATGGAGGCGATGGGTCTTGATGAAGAAGAGAAAGACATCCTACGCTCCTACAATTGCGACGAATGGCGATCAGTAGCGATGACTGATGCGCAGCGACAGAAATACAGGGAAGCGGCCCGCAATACCATCGAGGTTTTGAGCAAGGACCACGATGTAACCATCACCATATCCGGGAGGGACTTGATTGGCCTCCGAGGAAAAGCATTTGAGCAGGGGATAGACTATAAGACCCTGATAACTACCGTTCTGCACCAGTACTCAACCGGCAAACTGGTAGAGCGGAACACGGGCACATAGTATCCGCTAACGGCACATACTTGGTTACGATATGAGTCAGTAAGCGATGGAAATTAGACGGATGACCAATGAAGAAGCTCAAATTGCCTGAGATGAACGAAGAAGAGCGGCGGGCTTTCATCAAACGCAACAACGATTTGGAAGGGCAATACTTGGATGATGAAGAGCGGGAAATAATGGAATCCTACAACGGCGGGCCTGAGTTGCCGCCCCCATTTAGCGAAGAAGAGATTGATATGCTTGTGAAGTATGGCCTGGCAAGGCCAGAGGATTCCAAGCGAACATAATGAAGTTATCATCCGCCTATGCTCAGTTTGCCGCGCCTTTCGGGGGCGTGCTATACTTTCGTGGTTACGCAATTCGCCGTTTGGCGGGGCGGGCCGAGGCCGGGCCGCCTATCTCTGGCATAGCCAGTAAGGGATAGAAGGGGAATTGGATGGTTGAATCCCAAGAACAGCCCATACGGGAAGTAACTGAAAGCGCGGCGGTGGAAGCTCCCGCAACAGAAGCGTCTGCCGAGGTAGCGCCCATAGCGGAGCCTGCGGCCACGGCGGTGGCGGTGGCCGAGCGGCCTGCGGAGCCCGCGCCGGCAGTCGAGGAACGCCCCCCGCGGCCCGCGCCGGAACGGCCTCCGCAGCCCACGGGCCGGGAGCCCATCAACATGAAGGCGCTGCTGGAGGCGGGAGTGCATTTCGGGCACCAGACCCGCCGGTGGAACCCCACCATGAAGCGCTACATCTTCACCCAGCGCAACGGCATCCATATCATTGACCTGCAACAGACCCTGGGCATGATCAACGATGCCTACAAGGATATGGTGGAGCTGGTCGCCAACGGCGGCAAGGTGCTGTTCGTCGGCACGAAGCGGCAGGCCCAGGAAGTGATCCAGGGCGAAGCCGAACGCTGCGGCATGTGGTACGTCAACCAGCGTTGGCTCGGCGGCACCCTGACCAACTTCCAGACCATCCGCACCCGCATCAACTACATGCTTGAGTTGCAGCAGAAGCGCGAACAGGGCTACTTCCGGCTGCTGCCCAAGAAAGAAGGCGTCAAGATGCGGGACACCCTCAACCGGCTGGAGAAGTACTTCACCGGCATGAGGGATATGACCACCCTGCCCCAGGCCATCTTCGTCATTGACATCGGACGGGAAAACATCTGTGTCGCCGAGGCCCGGCGGCTGGGCATTGACGTGTTTGCCATCGTGGACTCCGACTGCAACCCCGACCTGGTGGACCACATCATCCCCGGCAACGACGATGCCGTGCGCTCCATCCGCCTGGTAACCAACCGGATGGCATCGGCGGTGCTGGAGGGCCTGGCGCAGCGAGAGGCAGCGCTCCAGGCCGAGATGGAGGAGACGCAGCCGGAGGAGGGCGAGGAGCCGGAAACGCTGTCGGAGCGCGAGGACGCGGCTCTGACCGACGCGGTGACGCTGGACCTCGACACTCTGGCCGAATTGGCCGCCGGTATGGGCGCTCGCGTGGCCGGTGGCGCCGCCGAAGCCAACGGGGATGGTGGGTAGCCCGGCGGGAAAGGCGATATGACGACACCGCTGCCTGAACCCAATCCCGACGGGCTTAGTGTTGAGGAACACGCCCAAATCAGCCGCCGGTTTTTGGGGTACGCCAGAATCGAGTTGGAGAAAGGCGACCGGCTCCAGGCAGCGGAAAAGGTTTGGGGCGCGGCTGCCCACGCTCTGAAAGCCGTCGGCAAGCAGCGGGGCTGGAATCACGCCAAGCACTCGAGTATCTTCGACATCGGGGAGCATCTGGGAAGAGAGTTCGACAAAGAAGAACTGTTTGACCGGTATCTAGCCCGTGCTGACTATGTGCACCGCAACTTCTACGAGAATGACCGGAGCGAATCATCCATACGGTATGCACTCACCGATGTCGAAAATTTGGTGGAAGAATTAGAAACGATTAGGAATTCACCACCCCGGCCTTTTACGGTTAAAGACAACGAAGACCGTATCCGGCTGGGGCGCTTGCTCGGGTTGCGCCGGGAGGCGCGTCCTCCAATAGGTGATTACTCTCCCGTCGGATATAGCCAAACACACCCAGGATTAGGAGAATCCATTGGATAACAGAGACCGGCTTTTGCAATCACGGCGGGTATGTTGGCTATTGTTCATGCTTTCTTCCTGACTCTCATCGGATTTCATTTGGTTCAGAACATCATGCTGGAACTCGAGTATGGCGATTCCAAAGACTCGCTATCACTCATCACTATCACAATAGTTTTGGAACTTTTGACGGTGGCGTCTACGGTGATATTCACAGTATTCGGGTATGCGATTGCGAGGCGCAAGGACCCCTAACGCAAGCGTAAGGAGTAAGCAGTTGGTCACCACGGCACTGATTCGCACCCTGCGCGACCAGACCGGCGCAGGGATCATGGATTGCAAGCAGGCCCTGGAAGGAACGGGCGGCGACCTGGAGAAGGCGGCGGAGGCGCTGAGGGCCAAGGGCCTGGCCGGCGTTGCCAAGCGGGTTGGCCGCGAAACGAATGAAGGGGTCATCGAAGCCTATGTGCATACCGGTGGGCGTGTCGGTTCGATAGTCGAGTTGGGTTGCGAGAGCGATTTCGTGGCCCGCACCGACGAATTCAAGCAGATGGCCCACGACATCGCCATGCAGGTTGCTGCCATGTCGCCGGTGTACCTCTCCAGCGAGGATATTGAAGAGGGCGACGAGCGGCCCGCGGCCCAGGTGGCCCTGTTGTCTCAGCCGTTCATCAAGAACGGTTCCTCGTCGGTGGGTGAGCTGGTGCAGGAACTGGCGGCGCGCATGGGCGAGAACGTGCGTGTCATTCGCTTCCAGCGCCTGGCGGTGGGGGAATAGCTTCCCCGTCTATGGGAGATACGCCCTCACCCTTCCCCGTAGAGAAAGGGAGATTGTACCGCCGGGCGTTGCTCAAAATGAGCGGCGAGTCCCTCAAGGGATCGTCCGGGTCGGGCATTGACGCCGATGCGGTCCAGTATCTGGCCGCTCAGGTTGGCGAAGCTCACGCGCTGGGCGTGGAGTTGGCGATAGTCATCGGCGGCGGCAACATCTGGAGGGGCGAAGCCGCAGAGAGGCGGGGCATGGAACGGGCCACCGCAGATTACGCGGGTATGCTTGCCACCGTCATCAACGCCCTCGCCCTGCAGGACGCACTGGAAAAGCGGGGAGTGGACACCCGGACCCAGAGCGCGCTCCAGATGCAGGCCGTGGCCGAGCCTTACATCCGTCGCCGCGCCGTCCGGCACATGGAAAAGGGGCGAGTCGTCATCTTCGCCGCCGGAACGGGCAATCCCTATATGTCCACCGACACCGCTGCGGCTCTGCGAGCCTTGGAGATAGAGGCCGACGTGCTGTTGATGGCAAAGTTCAATGTGGACGGCGTTTACGACGACGACCCGCACAAAAACCCGGAGGCCGTAAAGTTCGATACTCTGGACTACACCGAGGCGCTGGAGCGGGAACTGGCCGTGATGGACTCCACGGCGCTGACCCTGTGCCGCGAAAACAGTATGCCCATTGTTGTCTTTGATATGTTCAAGCCGGGCAACGTGGGATGTATACTCTCCGGTGATAAGATAGGAACGATGATAGGCGGGAGGAACTGAGTATGCCAGGGAAGGACGACGATACGGAATTAACGCCGGAAGAGGTACTGAATGACGTCGACTACCGGATGGACCGCACTATTGACGCTTTCAAGCGGGAGTTGAGCCAACTCCGTACCGGCAGGGCCACTCCTGCGCTGATTGAGGACCTGTCCATAGACTATTATGGCTCGGCCACTCCGCTGAAACAGATTGCCTCCATTTCCGCTCCCGATGCCCGCGCCATCATGGTGCAGCCGTGGGACAAGGGAGCGCTGCGGGAAATCGAGCGGAGCCTGCAACGCTCCGAAATGGGCTTCAACCCTTCCAACGACGGCAACGTCATCACCGTGCCCATTCCCCCGCTGACCAACGAGCGGCGGCAGGAGATGGTGAAGCTGCTGCGCCGTAAGGCGGAAGACGGCAAGGTGTCGGTGCGCAACGTGCGCCGCGACGGACTGGAAACGCTGCGGAAGCTGGAGCGGGACAAGGCCATCTCCCAAGACCAGAACCGCCGCGCCCAAGAGCAGCTTCAAAAGGTCACCGACGGCCATACCAAGCTGATAGACGAGACCGCGTCCGCCAAAGAGGCGGAGATTCTCCAGGTCTAGCCTGCTCCGGTGACTGGGGCGCTAGGGTCACACCCCCACTCTAACCTTCCCCCTCAGGGGGAGGGGATTTATAAGACGCCGCCCGAGAGGGAAGGGCCTTTTGGCTTTGGCGGTTCGGCCCCCCGGCACGTCGCCTTCATCATGGACGGCAACGGGCGCTGGGCCGTGGAGCGGGGCCTGCCGCGACTGGAGGGCCACCGCAAGGGCGTCGAGCGCATCCACATGGTGCTGGAAACCTTGGGAGCCTTCGGAGTTGAGTACGTCACCATCTATGCCTTCTCCACTGAAAACTGGGGGCGGCCCCAGGATGAGGTGGAGGGTCTGATGGAAATTTTCTCTTCCGCCGTCGAAGAGCAGACCTGTGAACTGCACGAGCGCAACGTCCGTATCGTGCATCTGGGCAAGACCGCCAACCTCGACCCTGAAGTGCGTTGCGCCGTCGAGAACGCGCAGAGGCTTACCGCATCCAACACCGGAATCACTCTCAACGTGGCCTTCGATTACGGCGGACGCGACGAGATATTGCGCGCGGTGCGGCGCATCATCCGCGATGGGCTGGACCCCGACAGCCTGGATGAAGAGACGTTCCGCCGCTACCTGTTCACCGCCCACTGCCCAGACCCAGACCTGATTATCCGCACCGCCGGTGAGCAGCGTATCAGCAACTTTCTGCTGTGGCAGTCGGCTTACAGCGAGTATTACCACACCCCCACCCTGTGGCCCGACCTTCAACCCGCCGAGCTGGAGCAGGCCCTGGAAGCCTACCGCGCCCGTCAGCGACGCTACGGCAAGGTGGCCGGCGCCGGAGCCTGAGCTTGCGCCTGCGGCTGGCTACGGGGGTGGTTGGCGCCGCTGTAGTGGTAGGGGCAATCTGGCTGGGCGCGCCCTGGCTCGCGCTGCTGGCCCTGCTGGGCGGCGGTCTGGCCGTCCGCGAAGCCTATCGCCTGACTCCCCCCGGCGTGGGCCGTATGCCCGTCGCCCTCGGCGTTACGGCAGTGGCCGCGCTGCTGCTGGCAGCCGAGGCAGCGGCGGGACGCGATTTTCACCTCACCTCCGGTCTTGTCCTGGCTGCTTGGGCCTTTGCCGCCCTGCTGTGGTTCATAGCCTGTTACAGGGGAGAGGGCCATGCGCCGGAGGATTCGCCAATCGAGGAAGAGTTGGAGGCAGAGGAAGAGCCGGATGAGGCGGGGCTGTACGAAGCTCTTGAAGAGTTTGAGCCGGACGAAGAACCCGATGAGGACGGAAGCGCTGGGTGTGGCGAACGCCCGTGGTTGGGCTTCCTGTTCCTGCTGCTGGGGCCGGTGTACATCGGGTTCCTGCTGGGCCACGGGCTGGCGATGCGTGACCTGTCCGGCGGCGATGGGGACCTGGGGCGGGCCTGGCTGCTGTTCACTCTGCTGGTCGTCTTTGCCTGCGACACCGGCGCCTTCGCCGTGGGGCGGCTGGCGGGACGGCGCCGGATGGCGCCGCGCATCAGTCCCAACAAGACATGGGAGGGCAGCGTCGGCGGGTTCGCAGCCTCCGTTGGGGCCGCTCTACTGGTGGGAATGGTGTTTGACCTGTCCGTAACCCTCTGGCAGCAGGCTTTGATTGGCGCGGTGGCCAGCGTGGCGTCGCAGGCGGGAGACCTGTTCGAGTCGGCTGTCAAGCGCGGGGCCAACGTCAAGGATTCTGGTAGTATAATGCCCGGACACGGCGGCATCCTGGACCGGATGGACAGCATACTCTTCGCCCTGCCCGCCGTTTTCTACATGTTATTGGCAGTGGGGTTGCGGCTATGAAAAGGATCGTGATTCTCGGCTCCACCGGATCCATCGGACGACAGACGCTGGACATCATCCGGGCCTTTCCCGATGAGTTCGAGGTCGTGGGCCTGTCGGCGGGCAACAACACCGAACTGCTGAAGCAACAGGTGGAGGAGTTCAGCCCGCGCCACGTCTGGAGCGCGGCCGCCGGCCCCGGCGATTTCCCCTCCGTATCCTTCACACCCATGGAGCAGATGGTCGCCCTGAACCGGGTGGACCAGGTGATGGTGGCCTTGATGGGCAGCGTCGGCCTCACGCCCACCCTCACCGCGCTGGCCGCGGGCAAGTCGGTGGCCCTGTCCAACAAGGAACCCATCGTGATGGCCGGCAAGCTGATCAAGGAATACGAGGCCCGTTACGGCGGCCGGGTTCTGCCGGTGGACAGCGAGCCCAGCGCCATCTGGCAATGCCTCCAGGGAGAGGACAACGAAATCCTGCGCCTGCTGATTACCGCGTCCGGCGGCCCCTTCCGAACCACTCCGCTGGAGGATATGGAGAACGTCACGCCGGAACAGGCGTTGCGGCACCCCACTTGGCGGATGGGACAGAAGATAACCATAGACTCGGCCACCCTGATGAACAAGGCTTTCGAGGTAATCGAGTCCCACTGGCTGTTCGGCGTGCCGTGGGAGCGTATTGAGGTGGTGGTGCACCCGCAGAGCACCATCCACTCGATGGTGGAGTTCGCCGACGGCTCGGTCAAGGCGCAGATGGGGCCTCCCGATATGCGCCTGCCCATCCAGTACGCGCTGTTCCACCCCCAGCGGCTGCCCAACGCGATGATTCCGCGCCTGGACACCACCAAGTCGCACTCCCTGAACTTCGATCCGCTGGAACCGGCCCGCTACCCCTGCTTCTCGCTGGCCATCGAGGCAGGCAGGAAGGGCGAGACCTACCCCGCCGTCCTCAGCGCCGCCGACGAGGTGGCTGTGCAGGCATTCCTCGACGGCAAAATTGGCTACGGCGGCATACATCGTCTGGTGGAGCAAATTCTTGCGGAACACGACCCGTTGCCCGGAGAGGACGCGGGAGAAGTGCTGGAAGCCGACGCCTGGGCCTCGGCTCGCGCCATGGAACTGGCCGGGGGATAGCAGATTCCCCTCCCCAGCGGGGGAGGGTTATGGTGGGGGAGAAATCCATGCCGGCAAAAACCGTTGAGTAAGCGAGACTTCACCTTCACCCCAGCCCTCTCCCTCGAGGGAGTGGGAGAATGCGGGAGAGTATGGCGACAGAATTCACGGCGATAGACTTGGAAACCGCCAACCCCGACGCTTATTCCATCTGCCAGATAGGCATTGCCCGTTACCTTGACGGCGAGTTGGCAGAGGAATGGATGTCCTACATCGACCCGCAGGCCAACTTCAACCGTGACAATATCGCCATCCACGGCATTACCGCGCCGGCAGTGCGCGGCTGGCCCACGCTGCCTGAAGTGGCCGGGCGTCTCCACGAAATGCTGGACGGCAGGATTGTCGTCAGCCACAGCCATTTCGACCGCGTGGCGCTGGAGGAGGCTTTCGACCGCCACGAAATCCCCCGCCTGAGCTGCGAGTGGCTGGACTCCACGCTGGTGGCGCGAAGGGCGTGGGAAGGTTTTTCCAAGCGCGGCTTTGGGCTGGAGAACCTGTGCCGTATCCTGG
Organism: Dehalococcoidia bacterium; assembly: GCA_965204805.1. Lineage (GTDB taxonomy): Bacteria > Chloroflexota > Dehalococcoidia > Lucifugimonadales > UBA3495 > VXOI01. The sequence continues at coordinate 2,910,605 of OZ242013.1, read as the reverse complement.
GATACCGCTACCAGCGCCACGACGCGCTGGGCGACGCCAAGGCGGCCGGCGTGGTGATGCTGGCGGCCATCGAGCAGACCGGCATCGGGCTGACCCGCTGGCTGCGGCAGGTGGAACTGCCCATAGACGAAGGGCCGCGCCTGCCCATCCGGGCGCTGGGCGGCGCTCCCGTCGGCGAGGAGCCGGAGCCGCGCCGCGACATTCGCCCCGCGAACCACCTTTTCAGCCCGGAGGTTCTGCGGCTACTGGCGGAGCGTGACTCCGTGAGCTGAGGGGAGGGCTGCTTGCGTGAAAGGGTCTGCCGCCATGACTTGGCCGGCGGAGCTATCGCCAGAATTTAGCCGATGCACTACACAGTCAAAAACGGTGTTGAATACAATTCTGAGACCGCCGACATTCTCCATTACCGGGACACCTGGTATGGTTACAGGAGAATACTGGCTGTAACGCCGGATGGTCACTACTTTGAAGCAATTGTCGGCAGCGTATTCTTCGGGTGGCAAATCTTCCCTTTCAGCAGACTTCGGGCAGTTTACTGGGCTTTGCAAAATAAGGCGCCCGACCCGGTTCTGAAGCGTCTGAGCGTAACTGTAATGCCCGCGCCCAATGTGGCCCCGGACAAGCCGTACGAAGACCTTCTCATATGCGAGTTCTTGCACTCAAAGAAAAAACTCTTCAAGAACGACATTCTCTATACCATCGAGGTTCTGTGCCAAAATCCCCCCGACGGCAGATTCTTTCTTTACGATGGAATGCGCCTGCTCCGCACGTTCCTATTCGAGGATTACATACCGATGACCCAGCGTGAGGCCCTGGTGTGGGGGATCAAGCACATGGCTTCATGGGAATCGCTGGAAATCTTGGGCTACAAACGCACAGACGCCGAAAAGCCGACAAAAGGCTGATTGGTCCAGCTTCCCCCAAACCGCTCAGGGAGGTGGGGAATAATACGCCCCCTCCTGGGGCAGTCTCAAAACAGCGGTTTCGTCAAGCTACCGGGGCGACGTGCTCCCGCGCGACCTTGAGGTAGTCGAGGGCCAGGCGTGGAAGGAGGAAGCGGCGGCGGACACTGGCCCGGCCGGCCGCGCCGATGAAGGAGGCCAGTTCGCTGTCCTGTAGCAGGGTCACTATGCGCCGGGCGCATTCCTGGGGCGAGGAAACCAGGTAGCCATTTTGCCCGTCGTCTATCTGGATGCGGATGCCGCCAGCATTGCCGCCGATCATCGGCTTGCCCTTCCACATTCCCTCGGTGACTGTCAACCCGAAGCCCTCGCGCGTGGACTTCTGCACCAGCACCGACGACGCCATCTGGAGGGCATTGACCGCCTGGTCATTGCCCACGGGGATGGAGTCGGGGTCGTGGAACAGGTGAATGTCCGGGTCGCCGGCTGCGTGGGCTACCACACTGCCCAGAATTTCCCCCGCCTCCGGGTCGTCGCTGGCCTGCGAGAGGCCCAGCAACGCCAACTGGAGACCCGGGACCGACTCGCGGGCCAGTCGGAAGGCGTCTATGACTCCCCACGGGTCTTTCCACAGGTCGAAGCGGGATACCTGGGTGATGAGCGGACGGTTGCGGTCTATCCCCATGGAAGCAACGACGTCCCACGCATTTCCTTCGTCCATGGGGTTGTTCTTGTCGGCCAGGGGGTCAATGGCCGGGGGCGCGATGTAGACCTGCTTGTCCTTCACCTGCTTGACGGGAACGTATTGTTGCAGCGAGAAAATCAAGTGGTGGTAATCCTGCAACATTGGCAGCAGAGAGTCCAAGGCCGATGGATTGGGGCGGGTGAGGTCTATGTGGCATATCCAGAGCCAGATTCCTGGGCCGCCGCAGGGCTGTCCCCGGCGCAGCATTTCGGCTAGAGGCAGCAACTGCGGGTCGTGCATGAACCACACGTCTGCCGACAACCCGTCCAGACGCATGGATTCGGCCACCTGCCACAAGTTGCCGTGGTAGATTTCCAGTTCCTTATCGTTGAGGGAGCCTTCGGCCCCTTGCAGCAGGTTGTGAATCTTCTTGGTAACCTGAAAGAACTCGGCCTCCGTGGGGTCTATAACGATGCGCTCCGTGGCGACGCCCAGGGCGTTGAACAAGGGAACCATGGATTGAAGAATCTCGGCCACCCCGCCGCCGATGGCGGTTGCGTTCAGGTGCAACACGCGCGCCCCCCGCAAGTCAGCAGCCACGGAGGTCAGTTCATCGGCGAGGTCGGAGTCCATATAGGGGCGGTAGGCATCGAGGGAGACAGAGGGATGGTCGAGTTTCAGATACATTCCTTCGGTTCCTGTATATTCTCGTCATTCCCGGCAGCCGCGGGAGTTCCAATTGGCGATAGGAATTTTACTCTCTCTGCGGCGACTAGTTGTTACTCGACTGTTACCGATTTCGCCAGATTCCGGGGCTGGTCCACGTCGCAGCCGCGCATGAGAGCGATGTGGTAGGACAACAGTTGCATCGGAACCGTGGTTAGGGTGGGCAGCAGCAGTTCCGGGGCTTCGGGGATGAACAGCGGATAGTCCACTTCCGCCGCTGCCTCGTTGTCTCCCTCGGTGAGCACGGCCGCCACAACGCCATGCCGGGCCTTCACTTCCTTGATGTTGCTCAGCGTCTTGTCGCGCAGGCCATCGTTGGGGGCGAGGGCAACGGTGCACATTCCGGGGTCTATAAGGGCGATGGGGCCGTGTTTCATCTCTCCCGCCGGGTATCCCTCGGCGTGGATGTAGCTGATTTCCTTGAGCTTCAGAGCGCCCTCGGCAGCAATGGCGGCGCTTGAGCCCCGGCCCAGGAACAGGAAATTGTTGTAATGCCCGATGCGGTAGGCCAACTCTCGGTAGCTGTCGGCCTCGGCCAGCAGCTCGCTGATGAGCCCGGGGCCGCGCGCCAGTTCGTCCACCATCCGGCGCACGGTGGCCGCGTCGAGGCGGCCGCGGGCGCGGCCCAGGTATACAGCCAGCAGGTGCAGGATGGTCAGGGAGGCGACGAAGGTCTTGGTACTGGCTACGCCCACCTCCAGCCCGGCCCGCATATAGAGTGCGCCATCGGCGATGCGGGCGGCCTGGCTTTCCTCGGCGTTGCAGATGGTGACCAGCGTGGCGCCCTTCTCGCGGGCCAGGTGCATGGCGGCTACGGTATCGGCGGTCTCGCCCGACTGCCCGATGGACACCACCAGCGTGCGCGGGCCGATCAGCGGGTCGCGGTAGCGGAACTCCGAGGCGCTCTCGGCCTCGGCAGGGATGCCGGCCAGCCGCTCGATGTAGTGGCGGCCCACCTGCGCCGCGTGCAGGCTGGTGCCGCAGCCGATTAGCACCACCCGCTCCAGCCGGCCTATGGCCGACGGCGGCAGGGGGAATCCCGGCAGTTCCACCCGCCCGTTGGCGAAGTCGGCCCGGTCGCGCAGGGCGGCTGTCATCGCTTGGGGCTGGTCCATTATTTCCTTGAGCATGAAATGGCGGTAGCCGCCCTTGTCCACCAGCACGTCGTCCCGAGAGACCCGGCGTGGCTCCTTGACGATGGGGTTGCCGTTCAGGTCGAGATAACGCACCCCGTCGCGGCTGATCACGGCCATCTCGCCGCCTTCCAGGAACCCCACCGACGGCGCTCCGGGGCCGCGATCCAGAACCGGCAGCAGGGCCGGCAGGTCGCTGGCGACGATGCCCTGCCCGTTGTGATGAGCGACCACGATGCCCCCGGCATAGCCCAGCCGCAGAGCGCAGATGGGGCCGTCCTCCCCCTGCAACGTGGCGGTGATGGCCGAGGAACCCTTCACCATGCGGCCCATACGCAGGAACGCTTCCTCGAAGCTCAGTCCCAATGACAGCCCTTCCTCTACCAGATGCGAGAGGGCCTCGGTATCGGTCTCAGACTGGAAAACGTGGCCCGATGCTGTCAGGCGGCGCTTCAGTTCCAGGTAGTTCTCGACGATGCCGTTGTGCACCAGCGCAACGCGGCTGCCGCAATCGGTGTGGGGGTGGGCGTTGGCGTGGGACGGCGCTCCGTGGGTGGCCCAGCGGGTGTGGCCCAGCCCCAACGAGCCGCGGGGGGCCGAGCCGAGAATCGCGGCGTCCAGCCCGCTGACCTTGCCGACGGTCTTGCGGAAGTGGAGCGTCCCGGTGTCGTCAACCACGGCGATGCCGGCGCTGTCATAGCCCCGGTATTCCAGCCGCTTCAGACCTTCGTAAATGATGGGCCAGGCGTCATCCTGGCCTACGTATCCAACAATGCCGCACACGGGAATCCTCGACTATTGATACGGATAATGAACCGAGTCTATTCTTGGGCAACACGCTCCTCGATGGCGTCGGAAACCGTTTTTGCCCTCGAATCTTGGTCTATGGGATTGTAGAAGTGGCGCAACAGGATGACCGATGCGTTTTCCATAGTGAAGCTGCCAGCCAGCCCGCTGTCGTCGAAATGAGCGGTTAGCCCCCCTGTCATTTCTTGGCTGCGCACGACTGCTTCGCGGTTGCCGAAAACTAGGGTATCTGTTTCGCGGCAGTAGTCCACCAGCAATTCGGGGTACTTTTCTACTTCGGACATATCGCCACGCTCCAGCACGGGCAGCAGGATGCGGCAGGCATCGAACCAATAAATGCCGACGCAATACTTCTCCACTGCATCCGCGTCCAAATAGAAGGTGTCCAGATGAGGTCTCAGCGTTACGTAATGGCCTCCTCCCTTAGATGGCCCCTTTGCCCAGATTGACAACAGATCTCCAACATGTGAGAAATCTATGTTCAAATCTGTCAAATCCCCCATAATCTCTCCCATCTGCCCCTGGTGTCTCTGTATGCGGACAACACTTGCGGCCCATCGCGTTCTTCTGCGACAACTACCAGCAACCGCCAATTATTATCATCCCACTCCACAGCCATTTTCCAGTATACGGTACGGTTCCCCTCTGGCGGCTGGATATAGTCCGGCTCGCTCAATGTCGCTATGATGCGGTCATCTGTTGCCTCCGTGTGTTCTTCTTTGGCCCTGTTGTCCAAGAAATGCCGGGTGAACAAATAGAACCGACCATTTACCACTACGCCCGGCCTTTCCTGCTCTTCCAACCCTCCGGCTCTACCCCCGCGCCGCCAGCTCGCGGCTCAAGTTGCGGGCGAACTCCTCGATGGTGGACTGGGCCTTGCGCCGGATTAGCGGCTGGCCCAGCTCGCCCAGGCGACCCATGAAGGTCGTGTCGGTCTCGATGGTCAGCTCGGTTTCCGTGGGCGACCTGGCCGTCAGTTGCATCAGCATATCGGTCTTGACGCCGCCACCTACTCGCCGGTCGCTGGCCTCCACGAGAAAGCGGGCGCGCCCGGATTCCTGTTGCTGTTGCTGTATGGTGACCGTGCCGGACAGGTTTATGCTCATCGGGCCGACCTTAGCCCGCAGGGTGCCACGATAGCGTCCATTGCCTTCCGGGGACACGCCCACGACACCGGGGACGCACTTGGCTGCGTTGGCTACGTCTATCAGGAAGTCCCAGCTCTCCGTCAGTCCGGCGGGAACCGTGCAACTATTTTGCAGTTTCACTGTGCCGCTTCTCCCGATGCCAGCGCCTGCAACACCGCCCGGCGGGTGAACACCCCGGCCATCTCGCGCTTGTAGTCCGCCGAGCCACGAAAATCGTCCAGCGGGTCAACGGCGTCTGGGACGGTGGCGGCGGCGGCGCGAATAGCGTCGTCGGTCAACTCTTGTCCCCGCAGCAGGTCTTCGGCGGCGTGGGCGCGCACCGGCGTCATGCCCACCGCGCCCAGCGCGATGCGAACATCGCGGCAGGTGTTGTCGGGGTTGCGCGACACCACGGCGGCCACCGACACCGTGGCGTAGTCCTCGGCGGTGCGGGGCAGGAACTTCAGATATGCGCCGCAGGCGCCTTCTTCCGGCACGGGAACGTTCACGGCGGTCAGCACCTCGCCGGGGCGCACGTCGGTCTCATAGTAGTAAATGAACAACTCTTCGACCGGGCAGATGCGGGCACCGGACAGAGAGGTCAGCTCCACGGATGCGCCAAGAGCGATGAGAGTGGGCGGTGGGTCCTGATTCGGGTCGCCGTTGACGAGGCCGCCGCCGATGGTGGCCATGCTTCGGATGCGGCGGGTGGCGACTCGGCTCACGGTTTCGGCCAGCAGGGGAATGCGGGCGCGGAGCAGCGGATGGTCTTCCAGCCGCCGCAGCGTACACAACGATCCGATTCGGATCACCCCGCCGGTTTCTTCCACCGCGCCCAAGCCGTCCCCTTCGGCCTGCTCAGGGCCAAAGGCGGCCAGCGGGCGCAGTCCGATGACGTGGGCAGGCTGGGCGAACCTCTGCTTCATCTGCAACACCAGCGCGGTGCCGCCGGCCATCAGCCGCGCGTCGTCGCCGTAACGCTCCAGCATTTGCAGCACGTCGTCCAGCGACGCCGGGTTATGGAACTCGAAGTCAATCAACAGTCGTTTATCCGTAGCCTTCTCTGTAATCCGTTGGTGGTGAGCTTGTCGAACCACGCGCCGCCCTTCGACAGGCTCAGGGCTAACGGGTGAGGGCTACCCGCAGCAGTTTCAAGACTGACGGGCACGGTCTGCCGCGGCGGTCACCGAGTTGATGATGCCATAGTAGCCGGTGCAGCGGCAGAGGTTGCCCATCATCCAGCGCTTGATTTCGTCCTCGGTGGGGTTGGGGTTGAAGTCCAGCAGGGCCTTGGCCGCGATGACCTGGCCCGGAGTGCAGATGCCGCACTGGAAGCCGCCGTAATCTATGAACGCCTGCTGTACCGGGTGCAGCCTCCCATCGTCGTCGGCGATGCCCTCGATGGTGGTGACCTCCGCGCCCTCCACGGCGACCGCCAGGGTGATGCAGGAGGCGTGCAGCTCGCCATCCACCAGCACGGTGCAGGCGCCGCAGACGCCCACGCCGCAGCCCTCCTTGGATCCGGTCAGCCCCAGATCGTAGCGCAAGAAATCCAGCAGCAGCCGCCCCGCCGGTGCGTCGGCCTCGCGTTCCTCGCCGTTTACATTCAGCTTGACCATCCCAGAAACAATAGCGTTATGTAGCCACAGCGTCAACCTGAATTCGTCAGCCGCCCTTTCCCGGCTTGGTATACTGCCCTTCATTCAACGCGAAAGGAGCGACAGCGATGGCAGAACGGAACGGCAATCACCCCAAGATTCCCGTAGGCAGCACGGTACTGGTGGTCACCATGGACGTTGACCCGGAGGACGAGGCAGAGTTCAACAAGTGGTACAACGAGCAACACCTGCCGGAGAGGATGGAGATACCCGGCTACGTCAGCGCGCGCCGGTTCAAGCTGGAGGAGGGTAACGGCGCGCTGACGTACCTGTGCATCTGGGAGTTGGAAGACGGCAGCCCGTTGCAGAGCCAGATGTACCAGGAGCAAAATGCCGACCCCACCGCCCTGTACCTGCGGGTCAACAAGACCATCAAGGCCCGCACCCGCGGCCTCTACCGTCAGATCTACCCCGAGACCGGAGCCTTCGAGGACCACTCCGGCTTCCACCCGCGCCACCAGGAGGTTTCGGCGTAGAGAGGCGGACAGGCTTGGGATGGTAAACTGGGACACCGGCAGAGTTTGATGGATTACTTTCTCGAAAACTGGGGCAGCTTTGTCGGTGTCCTGGGATTGTTGGCAAGTGTCGGCGGGTTGGTGTACGCTCTACTTGCCCGCCGCGCCGCCAAGTCGGCGGAAAAAGCTGCGAATGAGGCGCGGCAGGAAACTAGGCGGACTGTCAGCCGCAGCCGCCGGTTGGCAGACACCGGCCGCGCCATAGTCTTGATAAACCGCTTGAAGATTCTACACCGGGACGGGCGTTGGGATTACGCCTTGGAGCTGTACCAAGAGCTGAGAAGTATCCTGAACGATATTCAGGCGAGTATGCCGGATGACATGCTTGAAATCCGCGACGCCGTATCCGACGCCATTCATAGAATTACTGACATAGAGGCCGAGGTAAACCGGGCTCGCTATGAATACAGGGAGCCTAGTGATGTTCCACAGCTAGACGGCCTTCTAAGCGACATTCAAGAAAGCCTTGAAAGGCTGCAAAGCACTGACAGATACGGGCAATAGCAGAGGTGTCTTCTATGGCAGGAATGCACGACGTTATCATCAAGCTCGACGAGCGCACTGCCGAAGGACGGGTTCCTTGGAAAACTACTGTCGGCGAATCAGCTTTTTCTGCGAGACTCGGAAACCTGTCGGTTCTAATTTCGTCCAGCGGCGGCATCATCAGGCTGTCTGTCAGGAACGAAAAGGGGACAGAAATTGACTCGGTAGGGAGTTTAGATATCGGTTTGCCTCTCGGATTTTCTGATAGACTGACTACTATCTACAGTTCTGCGAGGCGTGTGGCTTTAGGCACTGACCAAACCTTAGCGGAACTGCTGGACTTGCTGGACGACGTTCCACCCGTCGCACCGGAGAAACTAGCGCAAGACCAGCCGACACGCCGCAATTAGCTCTGCGTTAGCCGCACTAACTCGCCACAGTCGGGTGCCTCGGCGAGACGTCATAGGTAGAAAGGACTCATACAGCCCGCGCCCTACCCCGCCACCTGCATCTCATCCGTGCTCATCAGCGGCGAGAGCAGCCGGGGCCCGTCGGCGGTGACCAGCACCATGTCCTGTAGGTGCCAGTAGCCGATGTGGGGTTCTAGCGCCACCACCATGCCCTCTTCGAGGACGCGGGTGCTGGATGGCACCATGTACGGCTCCTGCTGGTGCCACCAGGCGCCGACGCCGTGCCCGGCCAGCGACACGTTGCCCTGGAACCCGGCTTCGTGGAAGCTGTCGTTGGCAAAGTGATAGATGTCTGACGCCTTCGCTCCGGGGACGCATCGCTCAATAGTGGCGCGGTAGATGTCCCTTGTTACTTGGTAGGCTTTCTTCTGCTCGTCCGATGGTGTCCCGATGCAGACGCTGCGGGACTGGTGGCCGGGGTATCCATTGAGGTAGGAGACATAATCGTTGCGAATGATGTCGCCTGCCTCGAAGGCCATGTCGCTTTCGCCGCCGTAGGCCACGGTGTTGCGGCTGGAGTTCAGGATGCCGTGGGTCCAATTGGCGCCCCGGCGCAGGCAGCTCTCGATGATGCGGCTGTGCACCAGGCGCTCGGTGTCGCCGGGCCGCACCGTCGGCAGCACTTCCAGGTAGGCTTCATCCAGCAGCTTGGCGCCGGCTTCGAGGGCCGCCACTTCCTCCGGTGTCTTTATCCAGCGCACCCGGTCCATCAGCTCGGTGCTGTCGGCAATCCGGGCCTTGGGCAGCAGAGTTGCTATCTCCTCCCACCGGCCCGCGCTGACATAGCTCTTCTCGAACCCGATGGTCTCCTCGGCCAGCCCCAGCCCACGCAGCACATCGGCGGCCCTTTCGTAAGGAGACTCGGCGTAGTCGTCTATTACCTCGATGCGGTCCAGCCACGAATCGCGCCGGGCCAACGGGGCGGCGTAAGTGTTCAGCACCATTACCGGCTCGCCCACTCTCGGCCAGACCAGCAGCACCTCCCGCGGCGAGTCCGGGAACTCCAGGTGGCGGGCCAGGGTGCCGGGGTACGCGAACCCGGCCAGGTAGGTGAAGTTCTTGCCGGAGCGGGCGACGATGGCCGAGAAGCCCTCTTCGTCCATCAGCGCGTGCAGCCGCTCAACGTTGGCGATTATCCTCCCGTGGGCGTTGGGCATGGTCGTTCCCCCTATGCTAACGAGACTTGAATCGAAACTTCGCCCTCGCGTCATTCCCGCGAAAGCGGGAATGACGGTGGAGTCGTCCTTACTAGAATCGCGTCAGCCGGAACAGCTCCGTGAGGTCGGGCGCTTCGTCTATCCGCCACAGGTGGGCCAGTAGGGCGTCTATGCGGTCGGCGGGCAGGTGCTCGGCGGCCAGCGAGCGGAACTTGTCCTCGACCTCGGTGTCGGTCAGCGGGTTCTTGTAGTGGCCCTTGTGGTAAGCAACCTGCGATGAATACCGCTGGCCGGACGTGGTGACCAACTCCAGGTCACACAGCATCGCCTCGGGAACGCGGCGGTTGGCTTCCTCCGACACCGACACGTTGACCTTGCCCACCAAGTTCAGCAGGGTCTCGTCAAACAAGAACTCGTCGTCGAAGTGGCGGCTCTCCACCCCGCCGTACAGCAGCGCCACCGCAGCCGTGTAGGGCATCGAATGGTCGGCTGTCTCGCGGTTGGCCGGGCGCCACTTCTCGGTGTCGCCGGCCATGATGTTGACCGCCGTCTGGAGGGTGGCGATGTTGACCTCGGCCACGGCGTCGGGCGTGATGCCGCCCGGCGCCTGTTCCCGCACGTCGAGGGCCGCCTGCGCGATAGTCTGGGAATACTGGCCCAGCGGGAAGCGCTTGATGCTGCACTCGGCAATCTTGAAGGGCTGTCCGTTGCCGCCCATGGCTTCCAGCTCGATAGGCCGTCCGGTTACGGCGTTGAAGTACCCGCCCGCTCCCTCGTACACCGGCGACGGGCCAGTGATGCCGCGCTGGGCCAGTTGCACCGCAAACATGGCGTTGCGGGTGGCGTTGGCGTAGGCGCACCCCTTCCACATCGAAACGTCGCCGATGCGCGTCTGGTACAGGGCGATGTTGGACGCCACGTTGAGGTTGAGGGCTTGCAGCGTTTGCTCCGGCGTCAGTCCCAGCGCCCTTGCCGCCGCCAGAGTGCTGGCCGTGCCTCCGACGGTCACATGGTCGAAGCGGGGCTTGATGTCCACCGTGTCGCACAGTCGGCAGAAGACCTCGTAGGCCAGCACGGTGGAGAGGATGAACGTCTTTCCGCCATCCTGAGCCTGTCGAAGGGCGCCCGCCGCCTCGGTGGCCGACAACGACGCCGCGATGCTGTCGCTGGGGTGGCCCGACTCGTTGCTGGTGTAGCCGTCGTTGAAGTCCAGGTAGCGGATGGCCACCCCGTTGGCGAAGGAGGCCAGATCCAAGCTGGTCTGCTGCCCGCTGCCCATCACGGTGACCGGGTGGGCGCTGCTAACAAGGCCAGCCATCTCCCGGGCCACCCGGGCAGGTTCGCTGTCATAGCCGCCCAGGGCGCAGCCAAGGGTGTCGATGATGAACCGCTTGGCGAGATGCACAGTCTCATCGGGCAGGTCTTCGTAACGCAGCGACGATGCGTAGCCGCTCAGGGTTTCGGCTAGGGTGGTCATGCTGTTGCCTCCAATTTCTCTCTCCCCCTCAGGGAGAGGGCTGGGGTGGGGGCGAGGTCTGGCTCAATCAACGGTACTTGCATGCGAGAGTTTCTCCCCCACCCTAACCCTCCCCCGCTGAGGGAGGGAATCTGGCTACTGAAAAGCGGGCATCACTTCGCGTGCGAAGAGTTCCATGGACTTCAGTACCCTGTCCTGGGGCATACCGCCGAAGGAAAAGTTGCAGCCGAAGTAGCCTATGCCAGCATCCTGCAACGCGCGTATCTTGGCGGTTATCTGGTCGGGGTTGCCGATGAAAGCCCGGTGCTGGAACAGGTACTCGAAGGACGGTGGCAGCTCTGTGCGGGTCCGGCGGAAGTCTTCCAGGCTGTCGTAGACTTCGCTGCCCTGCTTATAGGTGCGACGCCACTGGTTGACGTCGAGCGTCCAGTTCAGGGCTGGTTCAGAGACTCGGCGGGCCTGTTCCTCGGTCTCAGCTACGTAGAAGTAGCGGAAGAAGGGAATTCCGCCGATGTCCATGGGCTTGCCAGCCTCACGCGCCCCGTCAACTAACTGGTAGCACAAGTCCAGGCCGTCGGTGGTATCCAGCACCACGCCGATGATACCCGAGTGCCCGCTGGCGGCGGCGAAGTCCTGGGTCTCGCGGGTGCGGGTGGCGGCGATATACATGGGCGGATGTGGCCTCTGCACCGGCGGCGGCACCAGGTTTGCATTTTGCACCTGGAAGTGCTTCCCCTCATAGCTGAAGTTCCGTGTGGACCACAGCCCTTCGATTATCTGTATGGACTCCTGGAATCGAAGCTGGCTTTCGTCGTGGTCAACGCTGTATCCGGCGTACTCGTAGCCCCCCTGGCCACGACCGAACCCCGCGTCCAGCCTGCCGCCGCTGAGCAGGTCCAGCGTGGCCGTGTCTTCGGCCAGCCTGACAGGGTGGTGCAGCGGCGGGATGATGACCGCGGTTCCTAGCCGCAGCTTCCTCGTGCGGGCGGCGATGTTTGCCAGCAGCATCAGGGACGCCGAGCCAATCCCGTAGCGGGAGAAGTGATGCTCGGCCAGCCAGCCGCTGTCGAAACCGAGATCTTCCCCCACTATGAATTCCTCGGTGATGTTGTCCACTACTTGACTGGGCGCAATGTCTTCGGGCCAAGGCACATGGGAAAACAGGGCGAATTTCATGGAGTTTTACATCCGTGCTGGGGTTGAATCAAAATTGATGCGTGGGCCATTATTCCATAGTGGATAGTATATCCGCCACTTTCCGACTGGCGGGGCGCGACGGCAAAAGACGTGACAATGAACCAGAACATATCGGGGTTTCAGGACTTTCGGGAAATAGCGGCCCTGCCGATAGCAGCAGGATTGGCAGCGCTGGCAGTCCCTTGGATGATATGGTACTTTACCGGGAACAGGTGTTCCGAAGAACTTGCCGTAACCACGGGATGCAACGACTCAGTGGCTGCCGCATTCATCAACCCGGCGATGCTGAAAGACATTATAACCAACTCGGCCATCGCGGCTACCGGCGGCGGTATATGGAGCTATATCATGATTTCCAGAGAAAGGCGGGCCCGAGAGGCAGCGGAACGAGCCCAAGAGGTGGCGGAACAGGCTAGGCAAGCAGCGGAACAAGCCTTGGCGCAGGAACGCCAAAAGGGCGAGGAAGAACGGAACCGGCTTCTTGCGGTGATAGAGCGTCTTACGGGACAGCTTGATGACCAGCAGGATGAGCCCTCGGAGCAAACAGAATGCTAACCAGGGGGAGACGAGCTAGGGAAGCAGCAGAACAAGCCCTGGCCCAACAACGCCTAAAGAACGCGGAAGAGTTCTACAGGATATCGGAAGACCGCCGTTTGATAGCGGAATCGCGCCTGGCGGCGTCAGAATCACGGCTCATAATAGCGGAATCACGCCGTGCAGTAGCCGAAGAGGAACTCCGCAGGGCCAATGAAGAGCGCAACCGTCTCTTAGCTGAGATAGAGATCCTCACCCGCCAGCTCAATCACCGGCAGAGCGAGTGATGCCAGCTTTCGCGGTGTTCGGCGACAGCTTCCTGGTGCGCCAGCGCGTGACGGCGCTGGAGGCGGAGCATGGCGCCGACGCCCTGCTGGACGCCAACCGCCACCGGATGCAGGGCGGACAGCTCGCGCCGCCGGAACTGCTGGGAGTATGCCAGGCCATACCCTTCATGGACCCGCTGCGGCTGGTGGTGGTGGAGGGGCTGCTGGCGACCGCCGAATCGCGCTCGGGCGGCGGAAGCGGACGGGGGCGAGGGCGGCGCGGCGGCAACGCATCCGACGGCTGGCAGACCCTGGCCGACGCCATTCCCCAGATGCCCGACACCACGCTTCTTCTGCTGTCCGATGGCGCGATTTCGGGCAACAATCCGCTGTTGCGGCTCCTGCGTCCCGTCTGCACCGTGGAAGAGCATACGCCTCCCAGGGGGGAGCAACTGGCCCGCTGGATCAAAGAGACGGCGGAAGCCAGGGGCGCGGCGATCAGCCCGGCAGCCATCCGTTCGATGGCCGACCTGGTGGGCGGCGACCTGTGGACGCTGGACCAGGAACTGGAGAAGCTCTCGCTATACGCCGCAGGACGCGAGATAAACGAGGCGGACGTGCGGCTGATGGTGTCCCAGGTGCGCGAGGCCAGCATCTTCGAGGCGGTGGACGCCATGATTGACGGCCGCCCGGAGGCGGCGCTGCGGCTGCTGGCCCAACTGCGGGACGACGGGCGCGAGCCGCTGTACATCATCGCCATGGTGGAGCGCCAACTGCGCCTGCTGGCCCTGGCCCGCGACTCCATGGACCGCCGCCTGCCACCCGACGAACTGAAGCGGGCGATGGGAACGTCGTCCGACTTCGTAGTCCGCAAGACCACCGAACAAGCCCGCCGCCACTCCCGCCAGGACATAGCCTGGCGCTACGACCGCCTGCTGCAAGCCGACCTCGCCATCAAGCAGGGCCGCCTGGACCCCGATCTGGCCCTGGAGCTGCTGGTGGGCGAGGCCGCGCCGCGGCGGTAGGTGGAAAGAGAGCATATTGCGTTTTATGGCCGGGATAAGCCGGGAACAGGAAGAAACTCAATTGACGATGGACGGATTGCTTCTTTCTGCCCAGAATGAGCTGGGAACTGACGCTGACGACGCCTTTCCCGAGGAATTTGTCAACGCCCTCTCCCGTCAAGAGGTGTTCAACAAGCACCTGTTTCGCCCCAATACCTACCTTCACAAGTGGTGGGCACGACGGTGCGGCTCCACCTTTCGCGCTATTCTCAAACAATTCGCCAGCGCGGAACTCCGGGATTACTACGCTCCGGGCGGACTGGAGAACAAAATTGTGCTGGACCCGATGATGGGCGGCGGCACGACCCTTCACGAAGCAATCCGCTTGGGAGCCAACGTCATCGGGGCGGACATAGACCCCATTCCCATTGCCCAAGCCCGCGCCTCCCTTACCCAAGCGCCGATAAGCGATTTGACAAGCGCTTTCAATTCGTTCTTCTCGAGCCTGCGGGGGTCATTGGCGTCCTGTTTCCAAACCGAGTGTCCTGTCTGCCAAAAGACGGCAGATATTCAATACACGCTGTACGGGGTAGGCAAAACTTGCGCTTGTGGCAGCGTCGTGCAGGTTGACGGGTACGACTTGCGCCATGAGGCTGACCGGGAGATCAAGATTTGCCCGGAAAGCTGGAAAATCAGTGGCAGCCTTGCTGCGACGCCCAGCCTGGTCACCAAAGCCGAGAAGGAATGCCCCTCTTGCGGGCAGGAATATAAGGAACTGCTCGATTTGCCCTTCTATGCGCGTTATACGCCCGTAGCCATATTTCTCTTCTGCGACGAACACGGCTACTTGTTCCGCCCGCCCGGCGAGTCCGATTTAGCCTTGATTGAACTGGCCGACAGCCACAGAAGGAACCTGGATTTCGGGCCTGCCGCCGACTTCAAAGTAAAAGACGGCCCCAAGTCAGGCGATTTGTTGAAGCGCAGTGTACATTCGTATCTTGACGTCTTTTCCTCTCGCCAACTGATGTACCTTGACCAGTGTATTCGGCAATTGCGGGATTATACCGGGGCGAGCAAACTCAATTTGGGAATGCTCGTGTCCACGTCCCTGGAGTTCAACTCCATGCTGTGCGGTTACAAGGGTTGGTACAAGCGGCGGCCTGGGGCAATCCGTCATACTTTCGCGTTGCACGCATATTCATTTCAATACACAGCCTTGGAGAACAACCCGGTCAATGGACGCAAATCGTCGGGAAATTTGCAACAGCTTTTTTACGACCGCATCGAAAGAGGCCGCAAGTGGGCGGCGCTGCCGATTGAACGGACGGTCAATGAAGACGGCAAGACTTCGCAGGTCAAGATTGTCGGCGAGTCGGACAGTGGGGTTGAGATTTTCAACCCGGCGGACATCACGCAGGGGCATAACAAATTTTGGCTGATTCAAGGCGATTCCCGGAACCTTCCTGTCGAAGACGGTTCTGTTGACTTGGTTGTGACCGACCCGCCGTATTATGACAACGTGCAGTACAGCGACCTGGCAGCGTTCTTTCGCGTGTGGCTTTCTAGGCTGTTGCCCGACGAAGCGGAATGGACTTACGACGAGTCGGCCAGCGCCGTCGCCGTAAAGGGGACAGACTACGCCGGAAGTTTCCTGACCGCGCTCACGGGTATCTTTGCCGAGTGCGGGCGAGTGCTGAAACCCGTCGCCGGGCGATTGGCCTTTACATTCCACCACTGGGACCCTGGCGCGTGGGCCGATGTCACTATAGCCCTCAAGCAAGCCGGTTTCAGGCTGATGAACGCCCACGTGGTGTATTCCGAGCATCCCATATCAGTCCACATCCGCGGCCTTAAATCAATTAAGCACGATAGCATTTTGGTATTAGCGCGTAACGACGACCTGGAAACCCAACGATGGGAGCCGGTCGACGCCGTAAGCGCCGATGACAGCGAGACTTTTTGCCGCCAGTCCTCCGCGACTGTGGGATGGCTGTTGGAAAGCGAGTTGACCCCGGACGAAATTCGCGCCGTTTGGAAGAACGTCATTCGAGAGAGTTCCAAATGACCGGCATCCCTGGAAATCGTCCAGCCGAGATTTTCGGCTTTCCCGCTGCCAACAGGGAAACTGCGGCGGAAGAAGTTCGACGGCGGCATTGGTGTCCTTTCATGCAACATACCTGCGACAAGAAAAGCCGCTTGCTTGAATATCCTTTCGGCGTCTGCTCCGTACAGCATGGCGGCGGAATCCGCGCGGTTTGTCCGCATCGCTTTGATGAACGTGGAACCCTTGAGGGTGTGCCAATTGTTTTGGAAAACATTGCGATGCACTATTTCGGAGACACTAACAACACAGTCATATTTTCCGAGCTGAGTCTCCCTAATGTAGGCAGGATTGATTACGTTATCGTTCGCCACAAACCTATGACCCGGGAAGTGGACGACTTTACAACGGTAGAAATTCAGTCCGACTCTACTACAAGCACCGGAAAACTGGTCGAAGGGATGCGCGATTTTCAGCAGGGAACCGATTTGTCTCTCAAATCCTACGGCTTCAATATGAACACCTACGATTCCATCAAACGCGCAATCACTCAACTGATGAACAAGGGCATAGTCTATGAACACTGGGGAACAAAATGCTATTGGGTTATCCAAGAATATATCTACGCTAATCTGGTCAACCGATACGGGTTCAAGCCAGACGGGTTCGCACCGGAAGACGCCTCGATATTCGCGCTGTACGACATCGTTCCCGACGGCGACCGGCTGAGGCTCACGCCCACCCGATTTGTATCAACCAGCGTTGAGGAAGTGTATCAAGCAATGCGCCACAACCGGACCATCCCCCAAAAGGACGAATTCGTCCGGCGGCTGAATGCTGAACTACGGCTTAAACTGAACGTGCCATCCACTTAAGACGGCCCTAATCCGACGGCGTCACCGGTTTGTAGCAGGCGACGTGGTGGCCGGACTCTGTGTCTGGGAACAGATAAGGTCGCAGCAATTCCGCGGCGTGTTCGATAGTAACGCCCGTCACGTCGCCGTCCCGATTTTGCGAAGCCGTGACGTGTTCAGCAACGGTCTGTCTGTGTCCTGCGGGCAGTTCGTTCCTGAGCACCAATGTGTCTGTGTCGCTGTAGTAATGAATCAACAGCTTGGGGTCTTTCGCTTTCTTCATGTTGGTATCCCCCACCTGATACACAGTCCTTCGTCGTCTAATCCGGCGGCGACACCGGGTTGTAGCAGGCGACGTGGTGGCCGGGTTCCGTCTCCGCCAGTGCGGGGCGGTGCAGGTGGCGGCACTGGTTCACCGCCTTGAAGCAGCGGGGGAGGAAGGGGCATTCTTGGCCCAGGTTCACCATGTCGGGCGGGTTGCCGGGGAGGGGCTGTATCCTGCGGCCCGGGTCGTCCAGGCGGGGGAGGGACTGCAACAGCGCCCACGTGTACGGATGCTGGGCGCGGCGGAACAGCGGTATCACGTCGGCGTGTTCCACCAAGCTGCCGCCGTAGATTACGCCCACCTTGTTGGCCATGGACGCCACCACTCCCATGTCGTGGGTGATGAGCAGGATTGAGGAACCCTGCTCCCGCACCAGCCCGCGCAGCCGCTCCAGCATCTCCGCCTGGAGGGTCACGTCCAAGCCTGATGTCGGCTCGTCGGCAATCAGCAGCTTGGGACGCAGCACCAGCGCAATGGCCATCATCACCCGCTGGCACATCCCGCCGCTGAGGGCGAAGGGATACTGTCCCATCACCCGTTTTGGGTCGGGCAGCCCCATCTCCCGCAGGGTTTCCTGGGCCAGGCGGTTGGCGTTGCGCAGCGACATATTGGTGTGCTGGTGAATTACCTCCTCCAACTGGGAGCCGATGGGTTCCACCGGGTTCAAGGCCGCCTGCGCGTCCTGGAACACCATGGATACCTCGTGCCCCCTCAGGCTGCGGATGTACTCCGGCCCGGCCTGCATCAGGTCCACGCCCCGGAAGTAGACCCTGCCGCCCAGCACCGAGGCGTTGTAGGGCAGCAGCCCCATGATGGCCAGGGCCAGGGTGCTTTTGCCGCACCCGCTCTCGCCCACCAGGCAGTAAATTTCGCCTTCCTGCTGGCTCAGGCTGACGCCGTTGAGCGCCTTGACCGTGCCGGCCGGGCTGCGAAACTGGACGTACAGGTCTTCGATTCTCAGGGCTTCTGCCATAAGGGGCGCTCCGTTGGTTCTGTTATTCGGGGGACGCCCTCACCCCAACCCTCTCCCAGAGGGAGAGGGAGTTTTGTCAGAGGCCGGGGACCCCGGCTCGCAGGTCTACGGGGCGGTATTGACCGCTTTTCAGCAGACAAATCAGGTCTGCAACGCATTCTACCTTGCCGTGAAACTCGGTGGCCGCCGTGCCTAGCTGGCGAACGCGGTGGGCGTCGCTGCCGGCGGTGGCGGGCAGGTTCAACGACTCGCCCAAGTCGGCGGAATAGCGGTTCTGCTCGACGGAGCCGCGCCCGTTCAGCCCCTCGATGGCTTCGCACAAGCCGAAGAAAGGGTCGGCGACGGCCCGAGCCAGCATACCATCGCGGGCGCAGGGGTCTCGCCCCGGTTCTTCCAGGAATCGGCGGCGATAGGGGTGGGCGGCAATCAGGACGCCCCCGTCCCGGTCGGCGCAGGCCCGCAGGAACTCCGGCTTGTGCATCCCGAACTCGTAGCGGCTCAGCCCGAAGGCCAGGACATGGCCCGCATCGGTGTTGATTTCACTGCCCACCAAAACGAGGAAGCCGTGCCGCTGCGACAGTTCTCGAGCCTGCTCGTCAGTCCAGAAGGCGTCGTGGTCGGTCAGGCAGATGCCGTCCAGCCCTACGGACTTGGCTCCCTCGATAGCCTCATCAACGCTCATGAAGCTGTCGTCGGACATGGGGTAGCTGTGGGTGTGCAGGTCTATAAGCAATATAGTAGCTGGAGGGCCGCAGCAGGATTGCGCAATGATAGCAAAATGCGCGGGCAAACGGAAAGGGGAGGAGTAGGGGCGATAGGGCCTTTCGATTCTTTGTCTGAACCGTGATTCGTCTGATTCATTTGATTATCATGATTCCCGAATTAAAATCATGGCAATCATCAAAATCGAATAAATTACAGTTCAGACAAAGAATCGAAAGGCCCTCTGTTTCATTCTCCCTCCCCCAACGGGGGAGGGAATTATCGCTTTATCGCGGCGTCAGGTAGCCCTCTTCCTCCAGTTCCTCCAGGATTTCCTCGGCGCGGCTGCCGCCCACCTTCAGGCGGCGCTGGAGGAGTGAGGCGCTGAGGTTGGGGTTGCGGGCGGCCAGGTCGCGGGCTTGGTCCATCTGTCCGGTGTCCAGGCCCAGGGCCTCGGCTTCCTCGTCGTCATCGCTGGTCAGGAGGTTGACGGGCGCGACGGGTGGCCCCTCCTGTTCCTGCCAGAACTTGACCAGGGCTTCCACTTCCTCGTCGTAGACCAGCGCGCCCTGCATCCTCTGGGCCTTGGGGGATTCCTTGTGCAGTATCAGCGCGTCGCCCTTGCCCATCAGCTTCTCGGCCCCGGCGGAGTCCAGGATGACGCGGGAGTCCACCTGCCCGGAGACGGCGAAGGCGCAGCGGGCCGGTACGTTGGCCTTGAGCAGGCCGGTGACCACGTTGACCGACGGGCGCTGCGTCGCCAGCAGCAGGTGTATGCCAGCGGCCCGGCCCAACTGGGCCAGACGCACGAGGTTCTGCTCCACCTCGAATCCGGCGACCATCATCAGGTCGGCCAGCTCGTCCACTATCAGCACGAGGAAGGGCATCTTGTCCTCGGAACGCCCGTTGTAAGCCTCGATGTTGCGGACACCCAGTTCCTCCATCTGCTTGTAGCGGCGAATCATCTCGCGGTTGAGTCCCTTCAGGGCGTCGGTCACTTCTTCCGCTTCCACGATGACCGGCTGGACCAGGTGGGGTATGCCGTTGAAGGGCGTCAGTTCCACACGCTTCGGGTCCACCATCAGGAGGCGGAGCTGTTCCGGCGTCTTGGTCAGCAGGAAGGAGGCGATGATGGAGTTAATCTGCACGCTCTTGCCGCTGCCGGTGGCGCCGGCGATGAGCATGTGGGGCAGTGAGGCCAGGTCAAGGGCCACAGGCGCGCCGCCGGTGTCCTGACCCATGGCGATGGGCAGGCCGCCTTTGGACGCAGTCTTGCGAAACTCGGCGGTCTCCAGCACGGCCCGCAGGTGCACCTTGGTGGGCGTGGGAACCGGAACCTCCAGCCCCACCAGCGCCGTACCCGGGATAGGGGCTTCGACCCGCAGGTAGGGTGTCATAAGGGCCAGGGCCAGGTCTTTTTCGCGGCTGGTGATGCTCTGCACCTTGACACGGCTGCGTTCCTGGCCTCCCTCCTTGCTTTCTCCGCCGCGCTTCGCCACCCAGCCGGGCGACAGACCGAACTGCACCACCCGGGGGCCGGCCTTGATGTCGGTCACCTCCACCCGTACGCCCTGATCTGCCAGCGCCTCCTCGACCTTCTTTCCCATCTCCTGCAACGATTCCTGCGATGCCTCCATGGATTCCGGCGGCGCCAGCGTTTCCACCGACGGGAGCCGCCAGACAGGCCCGTTCGACGCCGCCGGAATCTCTGGGGCGTAGCTGGAAGCGGCAGGCTCCCACGGCGGAATGTATCCGTTGTCGTATTCGACCTCGGGATCGTGGCCTGTTACATTGTCCCAGATGCCGACAATGGCATTGGACTCCACAGGTTCGATCTCGATTGGTTGAGCTACGACCGTTACCTCTTCAATCTGATTGCGAACAGCGTCTGGCTCTGCGCGCTTCCTGGCGCGCTCCTCCTGCTTGCGGGCGCGTCCTTCCCTCGCCCGGTCCATCACGTTGTCCAAACCAGTTGCGGCGCGGTGGATGGCCAGATAGGTATAGACCGCCGCCAACACCATCCCGCGCCAGGCGCGGGCCATGCCGCGAGAGTACAGCGGCCCGGCAGCCCGGGGGTACAGCGCCAGCGGCACCACCGCGACGATGGCCAGCATCTTGGCCAACCCGAAGGGCAGCCCGTCATCTACAAATAGCCGGGGCCCGCCGATGGCGGCGCCCCATAGTCCGCCCATGCTGGCTTCTTCCAGCAGCCCGTCTGAGGGAGCGAAATAGGACAGGACGCCAATGGACAGCGCCACGCCCGCCGCCGCTACGGCCCATCGCCGCCAGTAGCGGAACAGGGAGCGGGGAGAATATCGCAACACGAAGATGGCGGAGACGGCCCACAGGGCCACGGGCGCCCAGCCATACCCCAGGGCCTGCCAGGCCCATTCACGGGCGTCAGGAGAAACGTAAAAGAATACTGCGGCGACAATGGCGACTGCGGCCACCACTAGGGCGTCAATGAACAGCCAAGGGCCGCTGGGGAGCGCAGTGGGGAAGGACGGGGGCGAGCCGGTTTGCTCTTTCTTGGCGGTAGCGGCCAAAGCAAGCCTCCTGCCGACGGGATTGCGGCGGAGGCCGGGTTGCTAAATTCCCTCTCCCAAGAACACCCCCACCCTGACCCTCCCCCTCAAGGGCGGGACGATTGCAAAGTTCATTCCAGGCCGCTCATGGTGAGCCTGTCGAACCACGAGCGGCTCGAACAGGTGTCCTTCGACAAGCTCAGGATGAGCGGATGCCAATGGATGGCGATACTTTGCAATCGTCCTGCCCTCAAGAGGAGGGGACTATACCTCGGTCACCACCGGAATTATCATAGGCGATCGGCGGGTGGCGTTAGCTATGAAACTGCGGGCAGTTTCGCGCACTTTGCGCTTCAGTTCGTCGTTCCCTGGGGGCGGGCCGCCATTGGCGGAAAGCTCCGTCACCAGGTGTTCACCCAGTTCCCTGAAGAGTTGCCCGGTCTCTCCTTCCTCCATGAACCCGCTGGCCACGGTCAGCGGCTGTGCTGCGGGCAGACGGCTGTCCTGGGCGATGGTCAGCGCCACGACGACCACGCCGTCTTTTGAGAGGCTGCGCCGCTGGGACAGCACCGGGCTTTGCGTGTCGCGGCGGGATATGCCGTCCACGTAGATGGGGCCGACGTTGATTCGCTCTACGGTTTCGGCGCCCTCCCGGCTGAGTTCCAGCACGTCGCCGTCTTCCAGCACGAATATGCCATCCTTGCCAACGCCCATGTCCCAGGCGATTTGCGCATGGGCGTTGAGGTGGCGGTACTCGCCGTGTACCGGCACGAAGTACCGGGGCTTGACCAGGCTCAGCACCAGCTTCAATTCCTCCTGGCTGGCGTGGCCGTGTACGTGTACCGTGGCGATACGGTCGTAGAGTACACGGGCTCCCTGGCGCAGCAGGTTGTCTATGGTGCGGCTGACCGGCAGCTCGTTGCCCGGTATTGGAGTGGCGCTGATTACCACCGTGTCGCCGGGCATTATCTTCACGTCGCGGTGTTCCTCGTTGGCGATGCGTACCAGCGCGGAGGTGGGCTCGCCCTGGCTGCCGGTGGTGAGCAGCACCACCTGTTCCGGCGGCAGGTTGCGCGTGGCGTGCATGGGCAGCAGGATGCCGGGCGGCAGCCGCAGGTAGCCCAGGTCGGAGGCGACGTTGACCGTGTCTACCATGCTGCGTCCAACGATGCTGACCTTGCGCCCATGCCGCTCGGCGGCGTCCACCACCTGCTGCACCCGCGAGACCAGCGATGCGAAGGTGGCGACCAAGACCCGGCCCGGCGCTTCGCCGATGGCGCGGTCGAGGGCCTCGCCCACCACCTGCTCCGAGGGCGTGTAGCCCGGCACTTCGGCGTAGGTGGAGTCCGACAGCAGCAGCAGCACACCCTCATCGCCATAATGGGACAGGACGTTGAGGTCAATGGTGCGCCCGTCCACCGGGGTGTGGTCTATCTTGAAATCGCCGGTGTGTATCACGGTTCCCAGCGGGGTGCTGATGGCGATGCCCATGGCGTCGGGAATGCTGTGGCAGACCCGGAACCAACGGGCGGCGAAGTGCTGGCCGAACTGGTAGGGAACGCCGGGGTCTATGGGATTTGACGTGAACCCCCGGCTGGCGCGGCGCTCCTTGAGCTTGGCGGAAATCAGCCCGTGGGCCAAGCGGGGCGCGAACACCGGCACAGGGAGTTGCGGCAGCACGAAGGGAAGCGCTCCGATGTGGTCCTCATGCCCGTGGGTAATCAGGATGCCCCGCACCCGGTCGGCTCGCTCCATCAGGTAGGCAACGTCGGGGATGATGAGGTCAACGCCCAGCATCCCTTCCTCCGGGAACTGGACGCCGCAGTCAACGATGATGATGTCGTCGGCGTATTCGAGGGCCATCATGTTCTTGCCGATTTCCCCCAGCCCTCCCAGGGGTATGATGCGAAGTTTCTCAGCCAATTTGGGTTGCATCCCTCTCCTGATTCAGACAACTAAAGCAGCGTAAGCTGTTGCGGGCCATCCTGCCGTCCGAGCTCGTCGGAAACCAGGTCGTCCGCGGATTCTTGCGCTTCACTCCCATCCCTGCCTTCCCCCTCGAGGGGGAAGGGGTTATGGGAGGGCGGAGCTTCGGGAATACCGAAAATATCCAACTGCTCGGCGGGCGGCTCCCTGGGCGGCCCGGCGCCAGGCTCAGGCGGCGGCTCGGGCAGGGCATCGGCCTCCAGGATCCCGGCGATGGCCCGAAAGTCGTCCACCAGCGTTTTGCGGAGTTCAGGGCGGCGCAAGGCCGCTGCCGGATGCAGCACCGGGAAGATGTGCCGACCATCCTTGTGGCGCAGCTTGCCGCGGGCGCGGGTGACGCTTTCGCCGGGAAAGAAACGGCCCAGGGAGAAGCGGCCCAGGGTGACTATCAGCTTGGGATCGACCAACTCAATCTGCCGTTCCAGGTATTTGCCGCAGGCGGCGATTTCGCCCGGCTCCGGGTCGCGGTTGTCCGGCGGGCGGCACTTGACCATGTTGGCGATGAAAACATCCTCGCGGTTGGTGCCGATGGACGCCAGCAGCCCCTCCAGGAGTTGCCCGGCCGGGCCGACGAAGGGACGCCCCTGACGGTCTTCGTGGAACCCTGGCCCTTCGCCGATGAACATCAGTTCCGCCGACGTGTTGCCCTCGCCTGGGACGGCGTGGGTGCGGCCCCGGTGCAACGGGCAATCGGTGCATTGACGGACTGCCCGGGCCACCTCGTCCAGGCTATCCATAGCCTAGCTCCTCATCTGTGCCCGTGGGGTGCGGGGAAGGCTGCCTTGCATTTCCGGGGATGGTTCAGCCGTCTTCGATGCCGCGGCCCTTCAGGTAGTCCACAGCGTCGCCTACGGTGGCGATGTTGCCGGCGTCTTCGTCGGGGATCTCCAGCGGATTTCCCTCGGTGGAAAACTCTTCCTCAAAGGCCATTATCAGTTCCACCAAGTCCAGAGAGTCGGCGTTCAAGTCTTCGACAAAGGAAGAGCTTTCCTCGACGTCATCTTCGCCGACTCCCAGCTTGTCTACAACAATGTCCCTGACGCGCTCGTAAATCGTGGGCAAGGTTCAACTCCCTTTAGAAGCGAGTTCGGCGGCGGCCAGTTCACCGGATTCCAGGCTGTCCATTATGGAGCCAAGAACTCCATTGACAAACCTGGCGGAGCTGTCGCTTCCGAACGTCTTGGCCATTTCCACCGCCTCGTCAACCGCCGTCTTGCGTGGTGTGGCCGGATTATGCAGAAGTTCAAAAATGGCGATTCTCAAAATGTTGCGGTCAACGATGGGCAACTGCGGCACAGGCCACGCCGGAGCGTAGCGACCAATGACGATGTCGAGGCCGGGCCAATGTTCGCAGACTCCTTGGTGCAACCGCCCGGCCAACTCCATGATGGAGCCGTCGAATTCCTCATCCATCCACCCGTAGTCGGGGTCGGTTCCCCGGGCGCGCCCGTCTCCAGTGCCATTGATGTCAGCCGCAAACAGGGATTGCAAGGCGACGGTTCTCGCTGTGCGCCTGGGGTCCATATCCTTACGGGCGGAGGGCTTGACCATACAACGCGGCCCCTTCGGCAAGCTCAGGGCAGGCCCGGATATTTCAGGGTGGCTCAGGCCATCACGTCGGCCAGCTTTCTGCCAGCTTGCGGATGGAATCAGGGTCGGCCACCGCTGACACTTCCACACCCCGGTCAATTCGCTTGATCAGCCCCGCCAGCACCCCGCCCGCGCCGAACTCGACGAAGTGGCTGATGCCGGAGTCAATCATTGTACGCACGGAGTCCTTCCATTGGACGCATCGGCAGAGGCCGCGCACCAGTTCCTCCCGGACTTCGCCGCTGGCGGTCAGAAGGCGGCAGTCGCAGTTGGCGACTATCGGTATCCGGGGTTCCCTGAGGCGTAGAGATTCCAGCTCGGCGGCCAGTCCTTCCTCGGCCTCGCGCATCAGCGAGGAATGAAAGGCTCCGCTGACCGGCAGAGGAACGGCCTTGCGCGCTCCACGGGCCGTGGCGAGGTCAACAGCGTGGGCAATTGCTATCTTGTCGCCGCTGATGACTATCTGATTGTCGGTGTTTATGTTGGCCAGTTCCACGCCGGTTTCGGCGCAAATCTGGTGAAAGGCCAACTCGTCCAGTCCCAGGATGGCGGCCATGGCTCCGGGGCGGTTGACAGAGGCCTGTTGCATCAGTTCGCCTCGCCGCCGAACCAAGCGTACCGCGTCGGAAAAGTCCAGAACCCCGGCGGCAACCAGAGCGGTATATTCGCCCAGGCTGTGACCGGCGACGGCTCCGACATCTGCGACCTGAGGACCACTCACTTCACGCCAGGCGCGCCAAGAGGCGACGCTCACGGTCATGATGGCCGGCTGGGAATTGACCGTGTTCTGAAGTTCTCCGGCCGGGCCTTCGAATATCATCCGGGATAACGGGAACCCCAGGCTGTCGTCTGCTTCCTCGAAGGTCTCACGGGCAGCGCTCGATGATTCCAAGAGAGCAGCACCCATGCCCACCTTCTGCGACCCTTGCCCCGGGAACACGTAAGCCCGAGCGTTCAATGCAGTTTTAATCGTAGCTACCTCCTGAGGAGGAAACCGAGACGGGATTCCGTTTCGGACAATTTTAATTATGCTGCCAAAATTTTGCAATGCGACAGGGCCGGGCTGTTACCCTCAAAATCGGCTCCTGTCGGAATCTGTACTCGAGGGAATAGGCCCGCTGCACCGAACTACCCGGCCTGCAGAGCCGCTACACTCCATTGCTACACTGCTACATTCTTGGAAATGAAAATAATTCGCCGTCCTGAAGTAGGAAAGGCGAGCCGGAGCTCATTTATGTAAAAGGGTAGCATCCGACAGGAACAACTATAGTTGTCCCTGCGCTACCTGCCGCCCACGGTAATAGCCGCATTCAGGACAGGCGGCATGAGGCAGTTTTGCGCTGCGGCAACGCGTGCAAACAGCAGCGTGTACCGGCTTGAGCCTGTAGGAACTGAGCCGTCGGCCTTGCCTGGCCCTGGTCAGCTTCTTTTTGGGTACGGCGCCCATTTTATTGCAGTCCTCCTGACCCCGGCCAGTCCCCTTACCTCGGATGGATGCGGATTTGTTGCTGCGTATGCTGGCTGGGGAAACACATTCTTGGGTCTGGTTCCATCTGGTGAAACGGTCCCTTCTACAGGGGCGACCTATCGTCTTTGCCTTTGGACATCAGTTCCGCCAGCGCTCCCCAGCGGGGATCAATGGCGGACCCGTCGCATTTACACTTTTCCGTGTTCAGGTCTGCTCCGCACTCCGGGCAGAGGCCCCGGCAGTCGCTGCGGCACAGAGTTTTCAGCGGTTCATCGGTCAGCAGGTACTGACGCAACACATCGCTCAGGTCAAGAATCTGGCGAGTGTCAATGTGCAGCACGCCTTCGGATTCGTCCGGGGGCGACATGTTCCTGCCGGTGTTCGGGTCAACGGTCGGATAGCATTCCTCTTCCAAGTCCAGCCTGGAAAGCCGGTCGCAGGGTACAAGGCAACGGGCGCAGGTAGCGGTTACCTGCACATCCACGGTGGCGGAGACCAGCAGCCCGTGATGGGTGCGGAGCAGGCGCACCGTGCCCCTCGCCCGGCCGGTGCCTGGGTTTTCCGGCGCACCGTCGGGGACGGCCATCGGCTCATCCAGTTGAAATCGCCGGGTGGAGCCGGTGGGTTCCATCAGAAGCTGCGAGACATTATAGAGCATTTTAATAGAGCCCGCGTCAGATAATCCAAACAGGCCGACAGCAATTATAGTTTCCCACAAAGCTGGGCTGTCAAGCGAACAGGCTTGTGGTTCCTGTGGATACTCCAGAATTTCGGTTGCCCCTGTTGCCGGCATGAGGTAGTCTAAACTTGGAGTAGAGATATGACTGTCCCAATCATAGTTGTCCTGATAGACGGCTTTGACCCGGAGTACCTGGATGCCTGCCCCGCTCCCAACCTGGCGGAGATGGCGCGGCGCGGCTTCCGGGTGGACGGGCGCGGCATGACGCCCAGCGTCACCAACGTCAACAACGTGTCGCTGGTGACCGGCAGCTACCCGGAGCGCCACGGCATCACTTCCAACTACTGGCTCGACCGGCAGCGCGGCGAAGAGTTCTACATGGAGTCCGGCGAGTTCCTTCGCGCCGAAACCATGTTCCAGCGGGCCGCCGCCGCGGGTATGCGCTCCCTGCTGGTCACCGCCAAGGACAAGCTGCGCCGCCTGCTCAGTGACGGCGCAACGGTCAGCATATCCTCGGAGCAGCCGCCCGGCTGGGTGGTTGACGGCGTGGGCGAGCCGCCGCCCATCTACTCGCTGGAGGTCAACCGCTGGGTGTTGGACGCCGGACGCTATGCCATGTCTAGGGAGCCTTTCGACCTGGTATACCTGACCACCACCGACTACGCCATGCACACCTACGGCCCGCGGCACCCCGAATCGGCCCGCCACGTCGCCCTTCTGGACGAGGGACTGGGCGCGATACTCGAGCAGTCGCCCGAATCGCGGATGCTGGTCACCGCCGACCACGGAATGTCCGACAAGTCGCGGATGCTGCACCTGCCCGGCGAACTGGCCCGCTACGGCATCAAGGCCCGCGCCGTGCCGGTTATCAAGGACCGCTACGTCGTCCACCACTCCAACCTGGGCGGCAGCATATACGTGCATCTGGACAACTCCGCCGACCTCAACGCCGCCCTCGACGCCCTGCGCAACCTGAATGGCGTAGACGACGCCCTGCCCGTCGAGGATGCGGCGCAGCGCTTCCGGCTGATGCCGGAGCGCATGGGCGACATCCTGGCGCTGGCCGACGCCGCCACCGTATTTGGCGACCCGGCCGAGGTGACCATGCCGCCGGGCCTGCGCTCCCACGGCTCGGCCCACGAGACCACAGTGCCAATCATCGGCTGCGGCCCCGGCCTCGATAACGACAGTGGCTCGGCCCGCTTCCGCGAGAACCTGGACGTGGGACGCTACATCTTCGAAGACGTGTTGCCACCACGCCCAAACCTGTAACCCAATTCCATCCTCATTCCGGGGACGTGTTGCCCTCCGGCCCAAACCTGAACCCAACCCCCTCCCCTTCAGGGGGAGAGTTAGGGGGAGTGAAATCCTGGGGATTACGTCAGTTTGAGGAATAAACAAGCAACAGGAAAATCTGCATGACCGTCATTCGCGTTGCCGCGCCCGCCACTACCGCCAACCTCGGCCCCGGCTACGACTGCCTCGGCATGGCCCTGGACATCTGGAACACCGTGGAGGTGGAGCCGCTGCCAGATGGCTACGCCTCGTCGGTCAGCGTCTCCGGCGAGGGGGCGGGCGAACTGGAGGACGGGCCGGAGAACCTGGTCTACCGCTCCATGGAGTTCCTGTACCGCGAGCTGGGCCGCTCCATGCCGCCGCTGCGGGTTCGCTGCGACAACGAGATACCGCTGGCCCGCGGGCTGGGCAGCAGCGCCGCCGCCATCGCCGGAGGGCTGGCCGCCGCCAATGCTCTTTCCGGTGGGGAATTCGCGGCCCGCGACCTGCTGGAAATGGCCGCCACCATCGAGGGCCACCCCGACAACGTGGCCGCCGCTGTGATGGGCGGCCTGCAACTGGTGGTGACCGAGCATCCTTTGACAAGCTCAGGACAAACGGATGCTGGGGAAAACACGCTGTACACCGTGCCGGTCAGCGTTCCCGCGGCGATTCACGCCGTGCTGTTCATCCCCGAAACCCGCATCGCCACCACCGACGCCCGCGCCGTGCTGCCGCAGCAGTTGTCCGTCGCCGATGCCGTCCACAACATGGCCCGCGTCGCCCTGCTGGTGGCCGGCATGGCCACCAATCACCCCGAATACCTGTCCGTCGCCACCCAGGACAAGCTGCACCAGCCCTATCGCCAGCCTCTCTTCCCCGCCATGAAGCTGTTGATGAAAGCGGCCCTCGACGCCGGGGCGCTGGGCGCGTTCCTGTCCGGCAGCGGCTCCACCGTCCTGGCCCTGGCCCAGGGCCGCGAAATGACCGTCGCCTACGAAATGGCCGAAGCCGCCCGCCAGGCGTCCGTTGAAGGGACGGTGAAGGTGACGCAACCCACGGCGCTGGGGGCGCATCTGGTATCGTAGTGACGACGTAAGTTCACGTGGATGGAGATATGGGCATACTGAGCGTAATTATCGAGATAGGCCACCCGGATGGCGGCGATATGACAGAGGTGGAAGCGGTGGTTGACACTGGTGCTACTCATACGATGCTGCCCGAATCTCTGTTGACGCAAATGCACATTCAGCCGATGCTGGAAAGGAGCTTTGGCTTTGCTGACGGTAAAGAACATAGAATGGGTGTAGGCTTATGCCGCATAGGTTGGCAAGGTGACCAATTCAATTGCCCGGTTATTTTTGGCCCTGAAGGTAAATATCTTATGGGCGCGACCACGTTGGAAATCTTCGACTTGGCGGTAGAACCTAGTATCCCGAGGCTGGTTCGACGCATACACCATGAAAGGCCTTATTTCTAAGGCCGGTAGTTGCCTGCCTTGAAAAACTTGCGGGAAAGGAACCTATGCCCCTCATAGTCCAGAAATACGGCGGCTCCTCCGTCGCCGACGCCGAGCGTATCCTGAGCGTCGCCCGGCGCATCGGCGCGGTGCGGCAGGCGGGTGCGGACGTGGTGGCCGTGGTGTCAGCCATGGGCGACACCACCGACGAGCTTATCGAGCTGGCCCACACCGTTTCCCGCGAACCCCACGCGCGCGAGCTGGACCTGCTGCTCTCCACCGGCGAGCTGGTGTCCTGCACCCTGCTCACCATGGCCCTGCGCGAGCTGGGCCACGAAGCCATCAGCCTCAGCGGGCCGCAGGCAGGCATCCACACCGACACCAGCTTTGGCCGCGCCCGCATCAGCCGTATTGAGGCCGGGCGGGTGCGCCGCGAGCTGGCCGCCGGGCGCATAGTGGTGGTCGCCGGGTTCCAGGGCATCACCGCTGAAGACGACATAACGACGCTGGGCCGCGGCGGCTCGGACACCACCGCCGTCGCCATCGCCGCGGCCCTGAAGGCTGACCGCTGCGAAATCTACACAGACGTCGAGGGCATTTACACCACCGACCCCCGCATCGTTCCCGATGCCCGCAAGCTGGACGAAGTGGGCTACGAGGAGATGCTGGAACTAGCCAGCCTGGGAGCCAAGATGCACCCCCGCTCCATAGAGCTGGGCGGCGTGTACCGCGTTCCCATCTACGTGGCCTCCAGCTTCAGCGACGTCCCCGGCACGCTGATTCACGCCGTAGGCAACGGCCCGTCCGACGCCTTCGCCGCCTCTGAGCTTGCCTCTACCCCTGAAATTGCTGCCTCCGCTGGCCCTGAGCCTGTCGAAGGGCCGTCCGTTCATGGTTCGACAAGCTCACCACGAACGGACTGGAAGTCCCCGGAGAACTCTATGGAAGAAAGAATCAAAGTAACCGGAATCGCCTATAACGCCAACGTTGCCAAGATAACGGTCCAGGGCGTGCCCGACCGCCCCGGCCTGGCCGCCGCCCTGTTCGAGCCGCTGGCCGAAGCGTCCATCAGCGTGGACACCATAGTGCAGAACACCAGCGGCCCGGTCACCCCCGAGCAAGCGGGGGCCACCGACATCAGCTTCACCGTCAGCCGCACCGACTTGCCCGCCGCCGTGCGCTTGGTGGAGTCTGTGTCGCCGCAGATGGGTGCCGCCGGGGTGGTCAGCGCGGCAGACTTGGCTGCCGTCAGCATCGTTGGCTCCGGTATGCAGAACACGCCGGGCTACGCCTCCCGAATGTTCCGGCTGCTGGCCAACGGCGGCGTCAACATAGACATGATCACCACCTCTGAAATCCGCATCACCTGCATTATTGCCGAAGCCCAGGGACGCAATGCCGTGCGCCTCCTTCACGAGGGATTTCAGCTAGACCGGGAGTGATGGGCACGACCCAGAGGGCTTCAATTTGACCTTTTCACCCCCATCCCAACCTTCCCCCTCACAGGGAGAAGGAGTTGCAGGGATAAGAATGACCCCAACACCCCATCTGTCCGTCGTGATACCCGCCTACAACGAGGAAATCCGTATCTCCCGCACCATCCGCGAGGTTGTTTCCTACCTCAAGGAACAAGACTACGAATGGGAGATTGTGGTGGCCGACGACGGCAGCGCCGACGCCACCGCCCGGCTGGTGTCCGAAGCCGCTGGCGGTGACCCGCGGGTTCGGGTACTGCTGCTGGAGCACCGGGGCAAGGGCTGGGCGGTCAAGAACGGTATGCTGGCCGCGGCCGGCGAGTTCCGCCTGCTGTGCGACGCCGACCTGTCGGTTCCCATCGAGCAGGTGGAACGGCTGCTGCCGCCCCAGGCTGTGGGGATCGATGTGGCTGTTGGATCCCGGGAGGCTCCCGGCGCGGCCCGATACGGCGAGCCGGGCCGCCGCCACCTGATGGGCCGCGTCTTCAACGTCATCGTCCGTCGCTTGGCCGCTGTGGGACTGGCCGATACCCAGTGCGGCTTCAAGTGTTTCCGGGCCGCCGCCGCTGAGAAACTGTTCGCCAGCGTCACTCTGGATGGCTTCTCATATGATGTCGAGGTGCTGCATCTGGCGCGACGTTCCGGCATGACGTTAGCGGAAATCGGCGTGGACTGGCATTATCGCGAACACAGCAAGGTCAGGCCCCTGCGCGACGCCCTTTCGATGTCCATGGATTTGCTGCGTATCCGGTGGCGGCACCGGGGCTTTTCCGGGCGATAAAATCCGCCGTCAGCGGTTTTTGATACGGCACAAAATCTGCATGGAATTTCCACTTTTCAAGCCGATTTTGCTATTGACCGCCCGCGCGAAATTGATATAACTGTAAGTGGGCACAACGGAAACCTGACCCCCAGAAGGCCGAGATGAACGACGCTGCGTCGGAAGGGGACGCGGCAGATAATCCCGAGGCTGCATCTGGGGCGCCAAATTATGGACGGAGAAGGATGAGTACCGAAATTCCTGCCGCCGCTAACGGAGCGAAGTTCAGGCGCAGCCTGGACCGTGAGGCAGTAGAATTCGCCCTCAAGGGCGAGTGGGAGCGCGCGGCCCAAGTCAATCGCGCCATATTGGAACTGTTTGCTGACGATGTCGAAGTGATGAACCGGCTGGCCAAGGCCCTGATTGAAATGGGCAGCTACGAAGAGGCCGGCTCGGTCCTGGACCGTTTGGTCAACGTCGCGCCGTACAACAACATAGCCCGCAAGAACCGCGCCCGCTTGGAGCAGATGCGCAGCAGCGCAGTCGCCACCTCCCGGCACGCTCGACGGGCGACCGGAGCGCCGCAGTTGTTCATTGGTGAGAGCGGTAAGTCTGCCACTACCCTGCTGCAAAAGACGCCGCGCCGCCTCTCCCCGGCGCTGGTCTCGCCGGGCGACCCGGTGTTGTTGCGCCCTGCGACAAGCTCAGGGGGGCATCACGCCCTCAATGTTTACGCCGATGACGGTCAGTATCTGGGCCAGGTGGACCCGCGACTGGGACACCGCCTGAGCCGTCTCATCATGGGCGGCAACACCTACGCCGCCGCCGTGATAGGGGTAAACGACGAGGGCATCAGTATTATCATTCACGAAACCCACCGCGACCGCAGCCTCCAGCACGTCGCTTCCTTTCCCACCAGGGCTGCGTCCCTCCGGGAGCCTCAATCCCAGCGGGATGACGACCCCGTCGACCAGCTCACCCTCGAGGAGGAAGCTGACGAAGAAGAGGAAGGCGTGATAGACGAGGAGGAATTGCAGTCCGCTTGGAGTGAGAGTGAGTAGCTCGGAGAGACCCTTTCCCCCTCTCCCTTGAGGGAGAGGGCTGGGGTGGGGGTGAAGACCGGGCCCGCTAGATCATAAACACGGGAGCATCGTCCCGGTTTATCCGAGTTTCCGCTGCCATACCTTCGCGGAGGTGCTTGGGGAGGGCGAACATTCCCCGGTGGGTCTCGGCGTCGTAGTGCCGGAGTTCCTTGTTGATGCGCCCGGTTATGGCGGCGTCAAGCTCATCCTCCGGCAATTGCGGTAGAGGGGAGTCGGAGGCAATGGTGAAGCCCCACAGCGTCTGGAAGGCCGGCACGTGGACCTGCGCCGCCGCCGCGTGGACGAACACCTGGCTGAGGGTGTTGTAGATGGTGGTGAAGCATTCCTGGTGATGGGTCAGACCGGCCGGGCCTGACTGGGTCACCAGCACTCCGCCCGGATTGAGCCGGGCTTTGGCTAGGCGGTAGAACTCGTCGGTGTACAGGAGGTAGGCCGTGCCTTCCTCCAGCGGGTCAACCAGGTCCAGGATGATAACGTCGAACCCTTGGGCAAGCTCAGGAGCAACGCCGTCAGCTTGCAGGTATGCCCTGGCGTCCTGGTGCAGCAGGGTGAGGCGAGGGTCGTCGAAGCTTCCCTGGTGGTGGTTCGGCAGATGAACGCGGCATAGCTCAACAACTTCGGCGTCCAGGTCAATCATCGTAACGCTTTCCACGGAGCGGTGGGCCAGTGCCTCCCGCAGCGTGCCGCCCTCGCCCCCGCCGCCGATGAACACCGACTTGGGTTCGGGGTGGCACAGCATCGCCGGATGCACCAGCGATTCGTGATAGACGAACTCATCCATCTCGGTAGACTGCGTTTTCCCGTCGAGCACCAAGCTGCGCCCGAACACGCACGAATCCAGAACCTCCACCTTCTGGTAGGCGGTGGCCCCGGAAAACAGCACTGCCCGCAACCTCAGCATTACGGCCAAGTCGGGGGAAACACTTTCGGCGTACCAGTTGCCAGTCAGTTCCATCTATAACTCCTTCCCCCTTGAGAGGGAAGGTTGGGCTGGGGGTGAAAAGCTCAGGTGCTGACCGGCTGAGCTATAAGTCCCCGTTCAATCTCCTTGATTTCGGCATCCCGCGACTCCAGCTGCTCCGCCAGTCGTTGAGCCGCTTCTCTGGGCAGGAAAGACGAGCCGCAGGAAAATATATCGGCGGCGGCATAAGCGTATTCCGGCCAGGTGTGTATCGAGATGTGAGACTCGGCGATGGCCAGGATGCCGGTGACGCCCTGGGGGCTGAAGCGATGAAAGGACTCTCCGACGACTGTGGCGCCTACGTCACGCGCGGCCGTCAGCATCGCCTGACGTATGTAATTGAGGTCGTTAAGCAGGGTGGGGTTGCAGTCCCTGAGTTCCAGCAAAACGTGACAACCTAGAACGGTCAATCCACAAGTCCTCCCTTTATGGCATGAATCAATGTCGCTCTTTAGTAGTCTTGTATTGGGCGACAGTTTGTAATTCTATATTGGAGACCCCCGGTAATCAATACCTGATACAGGCTATTTTATGTTTACTGGCCTGAAAAATTGTTTGCCGGAACGGAATTTAACCCGTCCCGGCGTATAAACAGGGCATTTACGAAGTCCGTCGGCCTTACGGCTGAATCAGTACCCGCACCGCGCCGTCCGGGTCCTTGCGCTGGGTCAGCAGGCGGTGGCCGGCCTGCTCCGCCCACAGGGTCACGTCGTAGATGTTCAGGGCATCGGCCAGTATGGCTTCCACAAAGGACTCCTTGTCCTGCTCCATCTGGTGTGCTAGGGCGGCTATGACCCCGGCGCAGCTCTTGCCACGTCCGTCTATGACCACCCAACCGTTGGAGGTGGTGACCGGCACGGTATCACCGTGGACGCTGATTTCCCCGGTCTTGCGCAGGTCGAGCTGCCGCTTGAACTCGGCCACGGCCTCCCAGGCCACGGCCCGGCCCCGGTCGCCGGAGGCGCAGACAGCCCCGCGCACGCCCACAATGTCCGGGTTGATACGGGACAGCTCGTCCAGGTCGCTGATTTTCAGGTGCCCCGACAGGGCTGTGCTCAGGCCCGCCTCCTTGCCCTCCAGCACAATCCGGCGCAGCACCGGCTCGGGCATGAAGTCGAACAGGTTGCGCCCGTCCTTGGTCAGCGTGTCTATCAGGAAGCCGTCGCATTCGCCGTCCTTGGCGAGCTGCACCATCAGGTGCGGGTCCAGCCCGCCGTCGTAAAGCTCGTTATCGGCGAACAGTGACCCGACCAGCTTGGTGTTGAAGCCGTCCAGCGCGCGCCGCGATTCCTGCAAAACCTCCACGGCGGTATCGTAGTCGGCCACGCGGAACCCCACCTTGACCGACGTGGCGTCCATCATACCGGCTGCGTATACCGCCATCGCCACTGTGCCAGCCTGGTTCGGCACCACGCCCAGCGTGACGCTGACGTGCTTCTCCACCGGGATGATGCCCCGCACCTGCCGCACGGTGGAGGGATGCCCGGAGCCGACCATCGCCTCCTGAAGGTTCTTCACGTCCACTACGTCGGCGCCGCCCTGCTCGGCCTCCAGAGCCTCTTCCACGTTCTGGACGCTGACCATCAGCAGCATCCCTGCCGCGAAGTTGTCGTTGCCGGTGAGCCATGCGGCGCGTCCTTCGACAGGCTCAGGACGAGCGGGGGCCGTCGGCCTGGCGTAAACCGGCTGCGGAACGTAGGCCGGCCGTGCTGCCCCGCTGCGCTCTGCAATGACCTCGGGCGCTCTGGTCTCAGCAACGCGGGGCTTGAGCGGCTCCAGCTCTTCGCGCAACTGCATCTTCTCGCTGGGTGTCAACTCCAGGATAGGCAGGCGAGGCTTGCCGGCGGCCATGCCCATCAGCTCGCCCCAGTATTTCACCAGCGAAATGGGCAGCGCGCCGTTGTACTTGTCCACCGTCCGCGTCCACCAAGCATCCGA
The DNA here is from genome assembly GCA_965204805.1 of Dehalococcoidia bacterium. Taxonomy (GTDB): domain Bacteria; phylum Chloroflexota; class Dehalococcoidia; order Lucifugimonadales; family UBA3495; genus VXOI01. The sequence continues at coordinate 2,874,350 of OZ242013.1, read as the reverse complement.
CAACTCGTTGAGGCGGCGCAGGTGCTGGTCATAGAAAGCCTCGTCGAAGTCGCCCTGGCAGGCCCTTTCGATCCAGCGCACGTAATTGTTGGCCCCGGGCACGTCGAAGCGCCAGTCCGAGGTGTTGGCGAACATCACCTGCTGGTTGATGCCCAACTCCTGGCCCTTGAAGTAAATCCACTCGTCGGGCGTGCTGATGACGTAATCCCGCCCCAGCGTAAGGTGCGCCTCAATCGAAATCTGCTGGTTGAAGCTGGCCTCCTTGACGCCCACCACGTTGGGCAACTGGCACAGCCGCGCCAGCCCGTTGACGCTCATGGTGATGCCGAACTGCGGCGAGTTGTAGAACATTATCGCCAGGTTGGTATGCTCCGCCAGCAGCCGGACGTATTCCACCACCTGGTCCTCGGTCTTGGTCACCATGTAGGGCGGGGCGACGATGAGCAGGTCATAGCCGCGACCCTCGGCGTGGGCCGCCAGCGACAGCATCTCCGGCGCCGAAGTGTGAGTGACGTGCGCCCCGATGGGCCAGCCCCCATTGGCTTCCTCGGCCACGGAGTCCATCACGTCCAGCCGCTCCTCGTGGGTCAGGCTCCAGAACTCGCCCATGCCCCAGGTGCAACCGGCCCCCACGGTGCCCAGGCTGCGGACGTGGCGGATGTTGCGCTTCATCCCCTCCCGGTCAAAGCGGTTGTCCGGGGTAAAGGGCGTAATCAGCGTAGTCCACTGTCCCTTGAGTGTCTCCCAAGCCCACTCCTGGGCCTCATGCTTGCGGTAAGTTGCCATAAGCTGCACTCCCTCACGAAGCGTTTTGGTTCTGTCTGATTTTTCTCGCCTCTCGCCATCTCTCCAGCAAAGGCAGGTAGGGCTCTTGCTCTTCTGCTGGCGATTTCTCGATGCCGGAGAGGAAAGGCTCGAAATCCTTGAAGTTATGCTCGTAGCAGTCCCGGCTCCAGCATTCGCCGCACCCGTAATCCGTGTTGTCGGGACAGCCGCCGCAACAGGCGTGATGGTCGCAATCCGCCAACCCGCAGCACACGCAGATACCGTCTACTAATGTCGATTCGGGTAAATACATCATAACTTACTCCCTGCCCGCTCCGTTGCGGATTTCTTCGGGCAGGAGGCCCAGCACTTGGGAAATGGCCCGTTGGATGCCCGGTAAAGCTACCTCGACATCCGCCACCTCCAAATCCGGGTGGTAGAAATTGTCGTGGAGGCTCTTCGCTGACAAGAAATTATTTGGAAAATTCTGGTCGTCAATCTCCGAGCCGAGGTTTCTAGCGAAGTTCAGCAGCCCACGATGTCTCATTACAATCGGCCCGCGCCAAGCGTCCACGGCATGGACGGCCTGAGTGATGCTGCCCCAGAGCATTTCCCCAGCCTTGCCCGGCTCATTCTTTTCCAAAGCCTCCAGAGCATTGTCCATGTATTGGCGGCAATGGAACACGTGATTCCGGGCGGCCTCAGGGTCAGGCGCGGGCGCTGTCGTCATCGGCGAAACCTCCGTTGAATTTGCTGCGACGAATTTGGGGCTGTTCACGCCAATTAAGGAAGCCACTCCGTGAAGCGGTCGGGCAGGTTCGCTAATTCAGCCGCCCACCGGATATTGCGCGCATAGACCAACGACATCATGCGCTCCTCAACAGTTATCACCACAGATAGCGTGAAACCCTTTGCTGCCATAATCGAGTTGACTGATGAAATAACAGCCCCCTGTGGGTTATCTCCACCTCGACTATACGTAGATATGTGTACCAGAACTCCGCCTTTAAGACCGCGCAGTGCGTTTAACGCTAAAACTCAATGTCTTGGGGGTAGAGACGCCTCGAATTTTCCCTGTGACGTTCCCAGTGCCTGTCGTACCTATCTGGATCGAACGAGACCACCAACGTTAGCGCCCCATCCGCCAGCCCCAGCTGATAGGCACTCGGCAGCCCTTCGCCAAATCTGCCCTGAAATCCATCCTGCCAATCGTCTGGGAATAACTCGGCTCTCTTGCACTTCTCCAACCCACGAACACCTTCGAGCCAAGTTTTGATCTCCGTGATAGTTTCCTGGTCTGTTTCGCACAACAACATTGAGAAATCGCCTTTCCAGACTCCCCTCACGAAGGCCGCGCTATTGGGATACCCCTCTTCTGCTTCGTTCTGTACTAGGCGATGCCACGCCCGCTCATAGGTAGACTGAGGCTGATTCTCCAACCTGCCTCGCACTTGGTCGAACTGGGAATCCACCGGAACCGCCCACCTTGTAGCCCATGGCGCCATCGCATGAGCGTCGATGAAACTCAACGCTGACGTGTGCTTGCCTGCAATGTCCAGTAGTTCGCAGAGCGTCCAGTGCTGCATCAGGTGGCCAACGTTACCCATGTACATGGGCATACTCCGCCTCTAAACGCTTACCCTGTTAGGGTGTTGCAAGGGGCGCACGGCTATGCGCCCCTACCCCAACATTTTATCTGCTTGGCCCCTAATCCTCATCCCCGTACTGCGCCTTCAGCGAGTCCACCACCGCCGGGTCGGCCAGCGTCGTGGTGTCGCCCAGGGCGCGGCCCTCGGCCACGTCGCGCAGCAGGCGGCGCATTATCTTGCCGCTGCGTGTCTTGGGCAGCTCGGCGGCGAAGTGGATGTCGTCCGGGCGGGCCATGGCGCCGATCTTGCCGGCCACATGGGCCTTCAGCTCGACCACCACGTCATCGGATATATCCACTCCATCCTTCAACGTGACGAAGGCCACAACGGCCTGCCCCTTGACCTCGTGGTCCTTGCCGATGCACGCGGCCTCGGCGACCTTCTGGTTGTCCACCAGCGCGCTCTCCACCTCCATGGTGCCGATGCGGTGGCCTGACACGTTTATCACGTCGTCCACCCGGCCCAGCAGCCAGAAATAGCCGTCCTCGTCCAGCCTCGCGCCGTCGGCGGTGAAGTAGATGCCCCCTTCCTGTAAATCGGTATAGCGCGACCAGTAGGTATCAATGAACCTCTCCGGGTCGCCGTAGACCCCGCGCAGCATCGAGGGCCACGGCCGCCTGACCACCAGGTAGCCGCCCCCACCGAGGCCGACGGGGTTCCCGTCGGCGTCCAGGATTTCCGCCTCGATGCCGGGGAAGGGTTTGGTGGCCGAGCCTGGCTTGAGAGTGGTCAGGCCCGGGAGCGGCGCAATCATCATCGCCCCGGTCTCTGTCTGCCACCAGGTATCCACCACCGGGCAGCGGCCCCCGCCGATGTGCTGCCAGTACCAGACCCACGCCTCCGGGTTGATGGGTTCGCCGACGGTGCCCATCAGCCGCAGCGACGACATATCGTGCTTCTGCGGGTAGCCCTCGCCCCAGCGCATAAAGGTGCGTATGGCCGTGGGCGCGGTGTATAGGATGGTCACCGCGTACTTGGCGACGATGGCCCAGAAGCGGTCGCGGTCGGGGTAGTCGGGCGAGCCCTCGTACATGACAGTCGTTGCGCCGTTGGCCAGCGGGCCGTATACGATGTAGCTGTGCCCGGTCACCCAACCGATGTCGGCGGTGCACCAGTAGATGTCGTCCTCCTTGATGTCGAAGACCCACTTGGTCGTCGCCATCGTCCCCAGCAGGTATCCGGCGGAGGTGTGGACGATGCCCTTGGGCTTGCCGGTGGTGCCGCTGGTGTAGAGCAGGAACAGCATATCCTCGCTGTCCATCGGCTCCGGCTCGCAGGTCATCGGTTGGCCTTCCATCAGGTCGTGCCACCAGATGTCGCGGCCATCCACCATCTTGTCGTCGGCGGTTCCGGTGCGCCGCAGCACTACCACGTTCTCGACGCTGGGAGCGCCGTCCAGGGAGTCGTCGGCATTCTGCTTGAGAGGAATGACGCCGCCGCGCCGCCAGCCGCCGTCGGCGGTGATGAGCAGCTTGGACTCCGAGTCGTTGATGCGGTCGCGCAGCGATTCCGCGCTGAACCCGCCGAAGACCACGCTGTGGGGCGCGCCGATGCGGGCGCAGGCCAGCATGGCGATGGGCAGCTCCGGCGTCATGGGCAGGTAGATGGTCACCCGGTCGCCCTTCTTGATGCCCAGGCTCTTCAGCCCGTTGGCGAACTGGCATACCTCGCGCAGCAGGTCGCCGTAGGTGTACACCTTCCAGTCGCCCGGCTCGCCCTCCCAGACGATGGCGGCCTTGTTGCGCCGCCCGTTGTTGACGTGGCGATCAATGCAGTTGTAGGACACGTTGAGCTTGCCGCCGATGAACCACTTGGCAAAGGGGGCATCGCTCCAGTCCAGCACCGTGTCCCACTTCTGGAACCAGTCCAGCCCCTCGGCCAGCCCGGCCCAGAACGCTTCCGGGTCGGCGGCCGCCTTGGCGTAAATATCCGGGTCGGCCATGTTGGCCTTGGCCGCGAATTCGGTGGGCGGAGGAAAGCTCCGCTCCTCCTGAAGCAATGCGTCAATACCGCCGGTGTTCTGAACCATAGCTACCCTCCTGGTCTAATCATTAACGCGCCCATTTTTGCGCTATGTTTTCCAGTTCTATCGCATAAGGTTGTCCGCCCCTAGTATAAACGCTGGGGAACCGGTCTAGCAGTCGCGTCATAGCCAGCATCGCCGGGCTGATCCAGCCGATGGTTTCCAGGATTTGTTGGTGTTGCTGTTCCAAGTCCTGAGGTGGAACCCATTATTTGGACAGGATTAAGGCCGAGTTAAGTGACAGTCCCGGCTCTTCTGCCAGTGCTTGGGTCCCCTTTTCCGGTGAACACCTCCTTCGATCAGACTCCTCTGCTACGGCTTTCTGCTCCCCATAGAACACCTCGGCCGGGGTCCGGTAGCCCAGGGCCTGATGGGGCCTGAGCCCATTGTAGAACCGGAAATAGTCTCCCAGTCCCCGCTGGGCCTCCAGGACGCTGGCGTAGGCTTTCAGGTACACCTCCTCGTACTTCACCGTCCGCCACAGCCGCTCCACGAAGATGTTGTCCTGGTACCTTCCCTTGCCGTCCATGCTGATCTTCACGCCCCGGTCCTGCAGCACCTGGGTGAACTCCAGGCTGGTGAACTGGCTCCCCTGGTCGGTGTTGAACACCTCGGGCTGGCCCTTACTTAGAGCCTCCTCCAGCGCCTCGGCGCAGAAGCCGGCCTCCAGGGTGTTGGACAGCCGCCAGGCCAGCACGTACCGGCTGTGCCAGTCCATCACCGCCACCAGGTAGAGGAAGCCCCGGGCCATGGGCAGGTAGGTGATGTCGGCGGCCCAAACTTGGTTGGGCCGGGTGATCCTGACATTCCGCAGCAGGTAGGGATAGACCGGGTGCTCCGGCGGCCTGCGGCTGGTGCCAGGACGGCGGTAGATGGCCCGCAGCCCCATGGCCCGCATCAGCCGCTGCACCCGCTTCCGGCTCACCGGCATCCCCCGCCGCTCCAGCCAGGCCTTCATCCGCCTGGACCCGTAGAAAGGCGTCTCCAGGTACTGCCGGTCGATCTCGCCCATCAGGGACAGGTCCTCTGGCGATGCCGCCCGGGGCCGGTAGTAGAGGCTGGAACGGCTGACGCCTAACAAAGCGCACTGGCGCACCAGAGATAGGGAGGGGTGCTCCCGGTCCACCATCTGCCGCCGCCGGGCCGGACTCATGGACCGGACCTCTCCGCCAAGAAATCCCGCTCCACCTTCAGCTGGCCGATCTCCTGGTACAGGCGGGCGATCAGGGCGGCGTCGTTCCGGGACTTCTGCTCCTTGCCGTTGCCAAAGACCCCGGAGGCGCCCTCGGTGAGTGCCTTCTTCCAGGCCTGGATCTGCCCGGGGTGGACTTCATACCTGGCGGCCAACTGGGCCACCGTTTCCTGGCCCTTAAGCGCCTCCAACGCCACCTTGGCCTTGAAAGCCGGGCTGTGCTTCCTGCGTCCTTGCGACATTTCCTGCTCCTTCCCGACAGCAACCGCTGCCCTCAATTTAGGAGCGGGACTCTCACTTAGCTACCTGTCCGAATTTCCGGGTCCACCTCATCCTGCCAGTGCCATATAGGTTCGTGATGGAAGACGCGGTTGCGTAGGCGGCGGATACGATCTACACGCTTGGAAATCTCTCTACGGGCACGTTGCCTCCGTGGAGAGTAAGGAAAAACCGCGGGAAGTAACAATGGCCAAAGGACTCGCTCGTAATAGCCCTTGAATAAGCTGACCCAAAAACCAAGACTCAGACCGCTGACCAATTCCCCGGCGGATGGATTTCTGTTTCCTGGTGAGTCAATTCGGCTGCGCAGAATACTCAGCCTATCTGCTTCGTCTTTTCCTAACCGACTGTTAAACCAGAATTCGGTGCCGAATTGCTCAGTGGCAGCGGTGTGAATACTGTTTCTTAGAGCGACTTCAAAGCAGTTCAAAGCTGGATACAGGCTTTCACAAAGTGCTATGTTCCAAGCATAGCTCGCATAGGCTGATGTGGAGTTCCGGGTATGACCACGACGATGAGGCTCAAACCGATCATTGGAGATGACAACACCCAGTTCTTTGAAAAATTGCTCTTGAGTCATGGACAATCTCATGTTACTATCTGTTTGTAGCCTCGGATGCTCCCCTCCCCGTCTTCTGCAGGAGATTGGTGATGACTCCGGGGCATTGGCTTTTCTTGGACTAGCTCCGGCGGAATGCATGGCCCAACGCATTTTACCATCCGACTCCTCCTCTCATTCTCCCTCCCCATCTGCCCGCGTCTTGCCCGATAGCGTAGAATCCCCCAATGATGGATTCGCGCGTTGTTCCCCCACCGGCCATATCCGCCCCGTGAGTTTGTCCCCTTGACCGCCGTTAGCGCGACCACCGCCAGCGGCCCGCTGCTCACTGGCGGGCGTTGGCGCTTTGCCCTGCTCGGCGCAACCGCCGGGCTGGCCATGTTTCTTGCCTCCCTCGACTTCTCGGTCAACGTGGCCCTGCCGGAGATTGCCGCCGACTTGAACGCCGACCTCCAGAGCGTGCAGTGGGCGCTGGTGGTGTTCATGGGCATCCGGGCCAGCCTGGTGCTGGGCGCTGGCAGCTTCGCTGACCGCTTCGGCCTGCGTCGCGTTTATTTGTGGGGTGGGCTGGCCTACCTCGTCTCTATGTTCTGCATCGCCCTGTCTCCCGACCTTGCGTCGGTGGTTGGGTTCCGGGTGCTGCACGGCATCGGCACCGCCTGTATGTACGCCGTCGCCCCGGCCATCGCCGCCAACCTCTTTCCGCCCCACCGTCGCGGCTTGAGCATGGGCTTCACGGCCGGCAGCTTGGCCATGGGCATGGTTGGCGGCACCATCGGCGCTGGGTTGCTGGTGGGGGCCGGCTGGTTCGGTCAGGATTGGGAGTGGGTCTTCTGGGGAAGAGTGCCCTTCATGGTGGCGGCCATGGTCCTGGCGTGGCTATTTCTTGACCGCGACCCTCCGCTGTTAGCAGGCTCCGCCGGAGCGGAGAGGACGAAAGGCCCGGCCTTCGACCTGACCGGGGTGCTCACGTTGGCTGGCGGGTTAATCTGCCTCATTATCGCGCTGCGCTTGGGCCGCGACCTGGGCTGGGACTCGTGGCCTGTGCTGACCATGCTGGCGCTCACGCCGACGCTGTTCGCGCTGTTCTGGAGCATCGAGCGGAGGGCCGAATGGCCCGTCCTGCCTCTGGCCTTGTTGCGGAACCTCGGCTTCGTAATTTCCAGCGCCGGTATGTACCTGGCCTTCTTCGGGGCCTTCGTGGTCTGGTTTATCTTCCCCTTCTATGTGGCCGATACGCTGGACAGAGGGCCGGTGGTCCTGGGCGGACTCCTGGCCGCGTCCTCCCTGCTGGCAACGGTGTTCTCGCTGCTGGGCGGCTGGCTCACCGACCGCATCGGAACGCAGCCCGTCGGCGTGGCGGGGATGGTTGTGATGGCGGCGGGGCTGGCGTGGATGGGCCTGCTGAACGAGGAGTCCACCTTGACCCAGGTGTTGCTGAGGGCCTGCGTAGTGGGCATCGGGCTGGGAACCTTCCAGGCGGCGGCCTATGCGCTGGTAATGCGCAGCGTCGAGCCTGCGCGGTTCGGCACGGCGGGCGCGATGCTGTCCCTCACCCAGGCGCTGGGATCGGTCACGGCGGTGGCCATCGTGGGCGGCATCTTTGCCATGCGCAGCGACCATCACCTTGCCACGCTGGCCGGAACCGCAGGCGCGGAGGGCATGGCCTTCGTCTTGGCCTACCGCGACGTGTTCATGATCGGGGCCGGCGTGGCGGTAGTTGGGGCCGTGGTAGCCGCCTTCGGCAGGCCGCCGCGCACCGCCCCCTAAATCGGCCCCTCCGGCGGCAGCCCCAGCGCCACCCGGCCGTAATCCCGGCCGCCCAGGTCCATCACGAGGCCGTCGCGGTGGGCCACGGCCTGCGCGTCGCGGTGGAAGCGTTGCAGGGGCGTTGAATCAAAGATGCCGTGGCCGCCGCTGATGTCGAACAGCCGGTTGACTGCCTGCTGGCAGAGCTGGACGGTGAACGCCTTGTCGCGCCGGAACCTGGCCCGCTCCAGCGGGGTGAAAGGCTCGCCCGCCTTGCCCTTCCACAGTATCTCGCGGATGTCCTGCTGCATCACCGTCCGGGCGGCGTCGGTCTCGGCGCTGGCCTGAGCCAGGCGGGCGTGGACGGCGGGCGAGTCGGCGGTTCGTCCGGGGCCGGAGGTCCCTTCCAGCCGCGCCGTGAACTCGTCAATCATTCCCTGCGCTATGCCTATCATGGGGCCTACCAGGTCCCAGCCCAAGAGCGTCCCGATGGGCACCCGGTAGCGGGACTGGCCGTGCAGTTCCCAGCCGGTCCAGTCGCCGTTGCCGGCGGTGTTGACGTCGAGGATGCGGTGGTACGGGATGAAAGCGTCCTCGGTCACGATGTCCTTGCTGCCGCTGCCGCGAAGCCCGGACACGTACCACGTATCCACAATCTTGAAATCGCTGCGGGGCACCAGCACCCATTTGCGCTCGCCGATGTTGGGCGCGCCCAGCATAACCCAGCCCGCATGATCGCAACCGCTTGAGAACTCCCACCGCCCCGACAGGCGGTATCCGCCCTCGACGGGTTCGCAGGTGGACCCTTCGGCTCCGCTCTGGGCAGGCTTGCCGGGGTTCAGGGAGCTGGACAAGAGGGTATCGGGATTCTCGCCGAACACTTCCTGTTGCGCCCGCAGCGGCCAGTAGCCCACCAGCCAGGCGTGGGCGGCCCAAAGGCCGTAGCACCACGAGGTCGAGGGGCAACCCCGGCCCAGCTCGGCGGCGACGTCCAACGCCAGGCCGTAGTTGACCTCCATACCGCCGAACTTCCTGGGAACGCCGATACGGTGAAGCCCGGTTGCCAGCACGTCGCTGACCGTTTCGTCGGGGACGCGGCGCAGTTCCTCGGTGCAGTCGGCCCGCTCCTTGAGGACAGGCACCAGGTCGGCGGCCCGTTGCAGCAGTTCCGCTTCGGTCGGCGCTACCATCGCTTGTAGGGGAGGAATTTGCCCGACATGGTGACCTTCACCCGGTCGCCGTGCTCGGGGTCTTCTTCCTTGTCCACGTTCATGGTGAAGTCTATGGCGCTCATTATCCCGTCGCCGAATTTCTCGTGGATTACGTCCTTCAACGGCATACCGTAGACCTGCATAATCTCGTAGAACCGGTAGATGAGAGGGTCAGTGGGGACGACCGGGCCGAGACCCTTTGCCGGAGGCTCCGTGAGTTCCTCGGCCATCTCGGGGCCGACCCCCAGGACCTCCGCCAGCTTGAGGGCTTCATCCTGCGGCGCGCTGGCCTGCCGGTAGAGCAGGGCGGCCACCCAGACCTCATCCCGGTCAACGACTTTTCCCAAGTCTGCGAAGCTCAGCCCGGCAGCCTTCTTGGCGGCCAGCAGCGCCCGCGTCGTTTCTGACGTTTCCACCGTCCCCTCCGGTCAGCGTGGCGAGTAGTGTGCGGAACAGGGCGAAGTATATCACTCCCCGGTATCAGAACCGGAGGCTTCGGAGCAGCGACGGTGAAGCTACAGCACCTCCCGGCTGCACGCAAGGCACGCGCCGTCGTACAAGACCTCGACCTGCTCCAAGACGGTGACAGTCGCCTTTTCCTGCTTGCCCGGTGGAAAGTTGCGCTTACGGAGGGCGCGCTTGCCCGGCGTCCGGCTCCGGGCTCGACCCGCGGGGCTAGTGGGCAGGGTCAGGCGATGTCAGATAGTTCGCTTCGGTGACCAGCTCGGTCAGCACGGCCAAGTCGAGGTCTTCGAGACGCCGGAACCCGATGCTTGCCGCGCCGAGTTTCACCTTTCCGAGGCGGTCGGCATAGCGGTGGGCGAGGTAGGCGTTGTCGACCGTAGCGTTGACGTAGATGCTGTAGTTCCTCTTCTGGCGGGCGAGGCCGACGAGGAACCATTCGACGGTATTCCCCGATGAGCCTGTCTGCTCAATGTGGCCGTATCCAATGATTGATTGCTGTGTGCCGCCCCAGAACACGCCCTGCCAAAGCACCCGTCGGCGGTCAGGCAGCGCACGGTGGATCGTCCTGTCAACCATTTTCAGGGTGCCGCGGTGCTCCTCGGGAAGCGACGCCAGGTAAGTGTCCGGACTGGTGTCTACAATCCGCATCGGCTCGCTCATGCCCTTTCCTCCGCATTGGCCAGGTCAGAGAGATCATTCTGCAAGGTATCTCCGGTTGAACCCAGGAGCTTCTTGCCAATGAGCTTGACGACTACCTTACTGAACAGGTTATTGGGCTGGACCTCGAAAGATGCCGAGACCTCGGTTGTCTCGCCGTCTTTGGATTCTCTGAGGCTGTAACGGGTTAGATAGATTGCTCCGGCCTCGGTCGCAGCCAATGCAAAGGAAGTTGGCTCCCTCCACTCAACAACTTCGATGGTTTGCGAGTGGCTCTTTCCGTATACCCTTCGGGTCTGCTTCCACTTCGCGCCGACTCCAGACTTCTCGGAGGTCAGCCACTCTATTGCTTAGTAAGATTTTACTCGACTGGGGTACTGATCCATATCGGTCAATGTACTCCAAGTCTTCTCAATCAATCCTTTGAACTCTTGCTTGATTGATAACTTTAGTGTCATTGCATTGCTACTCACAAGAAATAATCATAGCACGGAATACCAGTTCATTTACTCTCTCCGAACGCGGCATATTTCTCTACTTCCCTTCCTAACCGACGTTGCTTTAGGATGCGATTCGGGACTTGGCCAGTGGGCTGTCAAGCCAGATTTCTTGCATCAGAAACGGCAGTTGCCGGCGCAGTCGTCCTGCCGCCCCAGCAGCCTGCCGATGCGCATCCGGTTGCGGGCGAACCAGCGGTAGAAGGCGTCGAAAGCCGGGCGGGCCGGCCACCAGCCCGTCCAGTTCATCAGCCAGCCCAAGCCGGCCAGGCGGTATGCCTCGCGCAGGCTGTCCATCCCCACCGTGACGCTGCCGTCGGGCCGAATGCCGTACAGGGCGGCGTCCACCTGGTCAGTGGTGAGGCCATATCCGTTGGCGTCGAAGCCCTCCGCCGCTATGTCCACCGCCTCGATGGCTTCCGGGCGCCGGCGATGAAGCCACAGCACTTCACGGCTGCAAACAGGACACGCGCCGTCGTACAACAGGCGATATCGCTCCTTCACTTCCATATCACCCTCGCCAAGGCTCTTATCCCCTGTGCCTCTACTATCTATTGTACTTGCGATACAGGAGGCGCATAACCCCGCAAGCGCCTGAACTGTGACTTACGCGATTACAGGATTGCCATGATTGGCGCCCTTGTAACCACGATAATCACTGAATCAAACAAATCAAAGTTAGACATTAGCGCCGAGAATGGAAGGGCCTTCACCTTCAGGGCCTTTTCAAAGTCTTCTTCGTAGTGAGACCGTTAGTCCTGAGCTTGTCGAAGGACGGGTCGCCTGAAACCGTTGATGGTTCGACAAGCTCACCACCAACGGCTTCTCCAGAACTTTGAAAAGGCCCCTGGCTTCACCTCTCTGCGCCTTGACCTGCGTGGCTGCGGTTGGTACACTTTTTGCAGTGCGGGCGGTTAGCTCAGTTGGTTAGAGTACTTGCTCGACACGCAAGAGGCCAGTGGTTCGAGTCCACTACCGCCCACCATCAGGTCAGGCTATTGCCTTGGCTCCGCTTGGCATGGACGGAGCCCCGCACTAATTCCGAAATTCTGCCGGTAGCGACGCTTTTTGCTTGGCATTGCGCACGGCATCATCTATTGATTCCAGATAGAGACTGAAAATGAACGCCTCCGAGATTTACAAGCCCGAAGCCAACCCGCGCATCCCGCAGTTCTCCGCGGGCGACACCGTCCGCGTCAACTTCCGAATCCGTGAAGGCGAGCGCGAGCGTGTGCAGGCCTTCCAGGGCGTGTGCATACGCTTGGACCACGGCAACGGCCCGGCCGCCAACTTCACGGTGCGCCGCATCACGGCCGGCATCGGAATCGAGCGCATCTTCCCTCTCTACTCGCCGCTGATCGAGTCGGTTGAAGTAACCCGCCACGGCTCGGTGCGCCGGGCCAAGTTATACTACCTGCGCGGGCTGCAGGGGCGCGCTGCGCGCATCAAGGAACTGAACCCGGCCCAGCGTCGCCGCGCCATGGAGGCCCAGGCCGCCGCCGAGGCCCGCCGCGAGGAGGCCCGCCTGGCCGCCGAGGCCGAGGCGCTGGAACAGGCCGCCGCCGAAGCCGCAGAGTTGACGGAGGACGAAGAGGCTGACGTTGAGACCATCGCCGAAGTTGAAGAAGCAGCTTCGGACGATGAACCGGAAGCCGGAACCGGAGAGCAGACGGAAGAATAAACGCCCACCCGTATTTCCTCTTCCCAAAGGACACAACACATCCTGAGCCAGTCGAAGGATGATGAGTTGTGGATGATTTAAGGTACTCGGACGTGGCGGTGGACGCCCCGGTGGGCCACGCCCGCACCTTCACCTACGGTATCCCCTCCCGCTTCACCGTGCAGCCGGGGCAACTGGTCTGGGTTCCCTTCGGCTCGCAGACGCTGCAAGGCATCGTCGCCGAACTGTCCGCCGCCAAGCCCGACTTCGCCACCCGCGACATTCTCCAGCCCGTGGAACCTGCGCCGTTGCTGGGCCCCGAGCAGCTCCGGTTGGGGCAGTGGCTCAGCCGCTACTACCGCTCTCCCCTGTTCGCCGCCCTCTCCCTGATGCTCCCCCCTGGGTTCGAGTCCCGCGTCCGCTCTCGACTTTTTCCCGTCCCGGATTCCCGACGCGACAAAGACAAGTTGCGGGATGAAACAGTCGCGGCCCTTGAAGCCCTGAATGAAAAGGGCCGTATGCCCCAAGCGGATTTCGTGAAGCTGCTGGGACGACGGGGTATACGCGAACTCAACCGGCTGGTGGAGCAGGGAGCAGTACACCGCGAGGCGACCATTCCCCGGCCCGGCGTCGCCCCGAAATACGAGGGATACCTGATACCTGCCCGGTCCGCTAGTCCTGAGCCTGTCGAAGGACGGCCCGAACTGACCGCCCGCCAACAATCCCTGCTGGACGCCGTGCGCCAACCGCCGGGGCATCTGCCGATGGGTGAAGCCAACCGGGAGTTCAGCCCTCGAATCGTACAGGCTCTGTGGGAGAAGGGGCTGGTGGCGCAGGAGTGGTGGCGCACTTCCGGCGGCCCGCCGCCCATCCCGGCCCTGGGCAGCGCCGACGGACCGGAGCAGTTAACCCTGACCCCCGAGCAGCGGCAGGCGCTGTCGGAAATCACCGCCGCTCTGGACGCATCCTTCGGCAAGCTCAGGATGAATAGTGACAGCAGGATGAACGGCGACAGGTTGAGGGTGAATGACAAGACCGGGACGCCCTGCCCTGCATCGCCCCTGTCTGCCCGCTCCTTCCTGCTCCACGGCGTCACCGGCAGCGGCAAGACCGAGGTGTACCTGCGGGCCATCGACCACGCCGTCCGCTTGGGACGGCGGGCGGTGTTCCTGGTGCCGGAAATCGCGCTGACCCCGCAGACGCTGGAGCGGGTCAACGTCTGGTTCGCGGGCCGCGTCGCGCTGCTGCACAGCCAGCAGACGCCGCGCCAGAAGTTCGACCAATGGTGGGACATCCGGGGCGGCGACTTCGACGTGGTGGTAGGCCCCCGCAGCGCCCTCTTCGCCCCGGTGGACAACCTGGGCATCATAGTCATAGACGAAGAACACGAGTGGACCTATAAGCAAGAGGAATCGCCTCCGCTGTACCACGCCCGAGCCGCCGCGCTGGAACTGGCCCGCCGCACTGGGGCCGTGGTGGTGCTGGGCAGCGCCACCCCCTCGGTGGAAAGCTACTACCATGCCTCCCGGGGACGCCTGCGCCTGCTGGAATTGCCCCATCGCGTTGCCGGGGGAGGGAGCTTCCGGGAAGCTCAGGACGCCTCGCTTCTCCCTCCCCCTAAGGTGGAGGGTTGGGGTGGGGGTGTATCCTCGGGTACTGAACCTTCGCTTGCCGGAACGGCTCCCCCTCACCCTCTCCCTCAGGGAGAGGGAATCATCAGCGGCGCAGGTCCATCGCCCAGCCTGGCGCGGGTGGAAGTTTGCGATATGCGACGGGAGCTGCGGGCGGGGAACCGGCACATCTTCAGCCGTGCCCTATCCAACGGCCTGCGGGAGTGTCTGGGCAGCGGTAACCAGGCGATACTGTTCCTCAACCGGCGCGGTTCGTCATCCATCGTTCAGTGCCGCGACTGCGGGTATGTTGCCGCCTGCCGCCGCTGCGCCACGTCGCTGACCTACCATGCCGCCCCGGCCCGGCTGCTCTGCCACCAGTGCAACTACTCCCGCCGCCCGCTGACGCAATGCCCGGAGTGCCGGGGCAGCCGCATCCGCCAGTTGGGGTTAGGCACTCAGCGAGTAGTGGATGAAGTAGTTGGGCTTTTCCCCGGCGTCCGCGTGGACCGGCTGGACTCCGATGCCCTTCGACAGGCTCAGGGTAGACGGGGAGGGGCCGGAGCCGCCGAGGAAGCGGTGGCGCGGCTGGCGTTGGGCGAGACGCAGGTGCTGGTAGGCACGCAGATGGTGGCCAAGGGGCTGGACATCCCCAACGTCGCGCTGGTGGGCGTGGTGCTGGCCGACATTGGCCTGCACGTCCCGGACTTCCGGGCTGGCGAGCGGGTGTTCAGTCTGCTCTGCCAAGTGGCGGGAAGAGCCGGACGGGGCGACGCGCCGGGCCGGGTGTTCATACAGACCTACGACCCGGAGCATTACGCCATCCGCGCCGGGGCCAACCAGGACTACTCGGAGATGTACCGGCAGGAAATCGAGTCCCGTCGCAGGCTGGGATACCCGCCCTTCAACCAGTTGGCCCACATCGTCTACCAGAACAGCGACGCCGACGCCTGCCAGCGACAGGCCACGGCCATCGCCGACGAGCTGAAACGCCGCGCCGCTGCCGAGGGCCGCACCGACATCGAGGTCAACGGCCCGGCCCCCGGCCTGCCACCGCGCCTCCGCGGCCGCCACCGCTGGCGCCTGTTGCTGCGGGGCCGTGGCCTCGCGGAGTTCCTGGAGAGCGTAGACTTTCCGGCGGGGTGTGTTGTGGATATAGACCCGGCTCATGTGGTCTGAGGGTCATTCCCTCCCCCTCAGGGGGGAGGGTTGGGGTCAAGGCTTTTCAATAACCAAAACGCTTTGAAACGTAACACTGTTTCCGCTATTCGCTCGCGCCGTTGTCTCGAAGAACTTGGGCTGCGGCCGCATTTTCTACCCCAATTGCCAAGGACAGGGGCGTTTCACCTTTAGAGCCTACGGCATTGATGTTGGTGCCAGCATCCAGCAGGGTCTGTATCACCGCCGGATTTTCGATCCACAATGCCGCATAATGCAGAGGGGTCAGGTTATCGTTGTTCTTGGCATTGATGTTGGCGCCGGCGTCCAGCAGGACCTGCATCACGGCTGGGTTTTCGTTCCTCTCTGCCGCATAATGTAGAGGGGTGTCGCCGTCATTGCTGTCCTTGGCTTCAATGTTTGCGCCCGCGTCCAGCAGGGTCTGTATCACAGCCGGGTTTCCGTTGAATGCCGCCGCATAATGTAGAGGGGTGCCACCGTCATTGCTGTCCTTAGCCTCGATGTTTGCGCCCGCGTCCAGCAGGGCCTGTATCACAGCCGGGTTTTGGTTGAATGCCGCCGCACTATGGAGAGGGCTCCAGTCGCTCTGTCCCTTGGCTGCTATGTTGGCGCCAGCCTCCAGCAGGACCTTAATGACCGCCGGGTTTTCGTTAGCCCCTGCCGCCAGGTGCAGAGGAGTAGAGCCTTCGCTAATCTTTGCCTCGACATTAGCGCCGGCGTCCAGCAGTGTCTGAATTACCGCCGGGTTTTCGTTACGAAATGCCGCATAATGAAGAGGTGTGCTATTTTGGTTGGCCTTGGCCTCAATGTTGGCTCCGGCGTCCAGCAGGACCTGTATCACCGCCGGGTTTTCGTTAGCCCCTGCCGCCCAGTGCAGAGGTGACGCATCATGGCTAATGTCTTTGGCATTGACGTTGGCACCAGCGTCCAGCAAGAGCTTTGCCAGTGCCGGGTTTTCGTTCTGCCATGCCGCATAGTGGAGAGGGGTTCCGTCGTTGTCTGTCTTTGTCTCAATGCTGGCACCGGCATCTAGGAGCTCCTGTATCACTGCCGGGTTTTCGTTATTCCAAGCAGCATAATGCAGAGGGGTGTCATCGTTACTGTTCTTCGCTTCTATGTTGGCGCCGGCGTCCAGCAGTGCCTGAATGACTGCCGGGTTTTCGTTATTCCAAGCAGCATAATGCAGAGGGGTGTCATCGTTACTGTTCTTCGCTTCTATGTTGGCGCCGGCGTCCAGCAGTGCCTGAATGACTGCCGGGTTTTCGCTAAGCCATGCCGCATAATGCAGAGGAGTCACGTTTTCACTGACCTTTGCCGCTATGTTTGCTCCGCAGCGCAATTCGAGTTGCACTGCCGCCAAATCCGCGGCGCGCCAGAAGTCTTCGCTGACCCAATCTTCGTCTGTGGTACCGGTTGGGCATGGATTGGGTGTCGGTGTGGGAGTAGCTCTGGGTGTGGGTGTTGCCGTCGGCTCCCGCGTTGCCGTTGCCGTGGGAGCGGGAGTTGGACTTGGCGTTGGAGTGGGCGTCGCCGTTGGAGCGGGGGTTGCGGTAGGCTCGGATGTGGGCATGGGTGTAGGTGTTGCGGTAGGAACTGGTGTCGGCGTCGGTTCTAGTGTCGCCGTTGGAGCGAGAGTAGGAGTATTCGCTGGTCTTGCTGTGGCCGGGATGGGTGTGGCCGTTGGGGGGCGGACAACCTCGGTTGGCTTGGCCTCCGGCGTGACGGTTGGTTCCGGGGCGGTGGTTGCTGTGGGTGGAGCCGCCGTCGGCTCTGGGGCGGTGGTTGGTTCGGATCCGCAGGCCGCCAGCAGGAGCAGCAGCAGAATCGCGGAAACAACGCCAAATCTTATAAAGGTGTTCATGGTACTCATCCTTATCATGGAAAGCTGGAATATATAAAGTTACGCATATGCTACTATTAGTTACGAATATATCATACAGACGCGACAGATAGGGAATAAACCGTAAAGTAGTTATGATATGACTAGGATATGGCTAGTATTAGCCGGTTTAGCTTTGGGAAGGGCCGGTGCAGTCCTCCCCAAACAGTCAGGTGAGCTGTAAATCTCGAGCGGAAGCAATTGCCGGAATTAAGATTCACAGGATTAAATGATGAGCAAGATGGGAGTCCATCTGCGAAATCCCAAAATCAAACGAATCACAGTTCAGACAATGCGCGCACATCCAGACCGGGCGCGGGATTGTCTCGTCCCTGCTAAACTAGCCGCAACACTCTTCAACCGAGGCCCGCCGATGCAGATTGCCCCTCACATTTACAGCACCCACATCGAGGAGGACCCGTCCACCTTCGGGGCGATGCACCCCGGCGGCACGCAGATATACTTCGTCGGCGACCCCTCGGAGCGCATGGTGGTGGTGGACTCCGGCGAGCCTTACCGGGCCTGGACGCGGCAGATTCTCGATTATCACGCCGAGCTGGGCCGTCCCCGGATTTCCGCCATCCTGATTACCCACGGCCACGGCGACCACATCGGCGGGCTGGACCGCTTGCAGGAGAGCTTCGATTGCGAGGTGCGCTGCCATCCCAAGCTGGAGCCTCGGTTGACGCACCAGCTCGGACGGGGCATCGTGCGGGAGCTGGCGGAGCAGGAGACCGTGGACACCGGCGGCAGGGTGTCGCTGCGGGCCTGGCATACGCCGGGCCACGAGGACGACCACATCGCCTATCACCTGCCAGCAGACGGGGCGGTGTTCAGCGGCGATACCATCCTCGGCAACTCGTCGTCCAGCGTCCGCAACCTGAAGCAGTACATGGAATCGCTGGAAACCCTGGCCCGTCTCAACCCCGACATCCTCTGCCCCGGCCACGGGCAGGTCATACGCGACGGCGCGGCCCGTGTCGCCTGGTACGCCCGTCACCGCAACGAGCGGGAGGAGCAGGTGCTGGCGGCGCTGTCGGAAGGGGCGGAGTCGGTAGACGAAGTCGTTACCGCCGTCTATCCCCGCGACCTGGCCGGCAACCTGCGGGGGGCCGCCGCCCGCAACGTCCGCACTCACCTGCAAAAGCTGGTGGAGGAAGGCCGGGTAGCTGAAGCGTCGTCCACCTACGCCCTGAGCGGCAGCGGGCAGTGAACTACGACAGACGGACGATACGGTTTGGCGGCGGCGGGCCGGGCTGCGGCCTGATGGTGGGGGTATGGCTGGCCGCCATCGGCGCGGTGCTGATTTCCCCGGTGGGTGTGTGGATTATCAAGGGCATCGGCTGGCTGTTGCTGGGCATCGGGGTGCTGGTGGTGGTGCTGACCCTCGTCGGCTGGCTGACGAGCAGGCGGCGGGAGCGTTGACGGGGCACTGTAAAATGCGTGCCTCGTTTTCCTACGAATGCGTCTCGTCTATGCGGACAATGTCGGCCTGCATGACCGCAACGGCCTGAAGCAACTGTTGCAGCAACTCATCTCTGCGCTGCCCGGATTCCTCCAAGAGATGATGTTCTTCATCGAAGAACTGGCGATCTTCCTCGAGTCTTTGGAGGGTTTCTGTTAGCTGCCGCTGGTTCTCCTCCATCCGCAGTTGACGCGCCGCCATCCGTTCTTGACGCGCCGCCATTCGTTCTTGAGATGTTGCCATTTCCCGGGACAGAGCGGCGGAAAGCTCCATAAGAATTTCCAAGGTACTGACTCGGTCTTCCATGTTTCCGTTATTCTGCATTTTCCCTCTCTGAGGGGGCGAAATCGCCACAACTATACCAAGCGCTAAATTTCGCCGCCCAATCGCGGCGAGTTGCTGAACGGCGAATCCTGCCTTGGAAACGTCCCTTATGAACCCACCCGGTTGGGGTCCTTCTCCAGCAGCTCGATGCGGATGTTGCCCGGGGCCACGACGAAGGCAATTCTCACGCCTGGGCGGATTTCGTGGGGTTCGGAGGTGAACTCCGCGCCCTTGCCCTTCAGTTCTGCCGCCGCGTCATCCAGGTTCTCCACCCGCAGGCCGAAGTGGTCCAGGCCCTTGTGCGGATGGTCGGCGCTGGGCGTGGCGTCTTCGGCGCAGCGGGCGATGAAGATGTCGAGCCCGTTCAGGTCCAGGTCAACGCGGGGGTTGCCGTCGGACTGCACCGACTCCACGATTCGGGCCCCGAACATCTCATTGAAGTACCGGGCTGTCTCCATCGGCTCCGGGCTCAGCAGGTGTATGTGGTCGTAGGTGTAGAAAGCCATCTGCTCTTACCTATCCCAAATAAAATTCCCTCCCCCTTGAGGGAGAGGGTTAGGGTAAGCGTGAAAGCGCTGTTTACCGCGAAAGGCCGTAGGGAATGGCCTTGACCGCCGGGTCTTCCGACTGATTCATCGTCTCGGTCAGCTTCACGATGAGGGCGCTCATGGCTGTTTCGCCCCAGTACCACTCGTGGATTTCGCTGTCCTCAGCCCCCGGGCGTTGCTCCATCCGCGCCTCGTAGTAGAAGGCCTTGAGGTCGTCCACACAGTAGCGGATGAACTGCGGCACGCCGACACCATCGGGCCGTCCCTCAAAGTCCGTGTCCTCGCCGGCGCTGTAGGCTTCCAGGAAACGGACGATGCCCCGGAACCGCCGCTGCGGGACGCCGCTGACGCCGACGGCGGTGCGCCCGCCATTCTTTTCGACCCAGCGCTCGTAGTAGGGCCGCAGGGCCGTCAGTTCATCGGCCGGGTTGAGACCCTTGGCAGCGTCGGAGTGCTCCGCTCCCGATGCTTGCAGAAGGTCGGTCGGCACCGTATCGTCCTCGAACTCCTCCAGCACCGGCCCTTTCTCCTCGTCCAGCAGGTCGAAGGCGGCCTTCATAACCTGGTGCTGGATGAGCGGGTCGCCAGCCCGTCCCAGGGCGTTGCCGAAGGCGTAAGGCACCCACAGCATCCGCGGCGGCTTGGTCCGCTCGGCGTGTTCCTTCACGAATACGACGCCGGTGGTGCTGATCCCGGCTTCCTCGAAGCACCTGGCAAGCACGCTGACCGCGTGCGAGCAGAGGGGTCAAGTGGGGGTGAGGAACACCACATCCACTCCTTCGTCCACCATCTTCCGGGCCACTTCCGGCCCGGTCTCCTCGACTACCGTGGTGGTGTCTCGAAGAGCGCCCATGTAGGAATAGTAGTTGTCGGCAAGAGAGCCGAGGACTCCCTGCTCCCGCAGTTCTTCCAGCCGGTCCATGGGGAAGGTGACGTTGATGTCGCGGTAGATGCCGGCGTGGTCGAACCCGATGCTGACGTGGCTCTGGATGATGTCCGCTGCCGGGGTGCCGCGCGGTATCACGCGATAGGAACAGTCGCCGCCCTGGGGGTTGGTGATGAAGGGCTTGTCATCCCGCAGGTGCAGCCCGGCCGAGGTGACCAGCGCCACCCGGCTCTCGCTGAGGGGCTTGCGCATCGGCGCCCACGGAGTATCGTCGTGCTCCATGCACGGGAACATTTGCAGCATCCGCCGCTGCACTTCGCTGAGGGTCTCAAGCCTGGGCATCTTCGCACCTGCCGTTAGATTGGAATGATGTATTCCTGGCCCTTACTGTTGCGGAACCAGCGCGTTCTCGATCACCCGCTGATAGATGTGCAGCATATAATGAAGCCATGCTGCCATGTCCGGCCAGTTTTCCGGGTCTCCTGCCTCGAACTCCCTTCGGGCGTCGAAGCCTCCCGCTACGTCGTTCCACTCCGTACCGGGCTGGAAGTTAAGGCGACCGTTGAAGGAGTCCCCGATTGCGCCTTGGAAGGTAGCCCTGATAGGCCCAATGCGAGGCTCCGCATCCTCGGACGATTCGCCCCTTCGACCGCGCAGCCACAAACCAACTGCTCCGTTCAGTACAGCCAGCGATATGTTGAGGTCAACGGATTCGACCGGGACCCAGACATAGCTCCGCCCCCACCCGGCAGGAACGCCGTCGTCGGGGTAGAGTTCCGCGTATTTCGTCCAGAAGTCGCGTCGGAACTGTGTGGCATCAGTCGCCATATCCGCCTCCTGCTGAATGCAAGGTTGCTGATGCGCGGAGTTTCACCCTCACCCCAACTCTCTCCCTCGAGGGAGAACCGAGAGGCTCTGGGTTGGGAGGACAGTGTACTGCTAAGGGGCGAATGTTGTGCTATCGTAGCGTTGGGCAAGGCGAGTGTCAAAATACTTCACTGGATGGAACAGGAGCCGGGGCGTATGACTCCAACCGTGGTTATCGCCGGGGTTCGCAGCGGGGTGGGCAAGACCACCATCGCCACCGGCATCATGGGCGCGCTGACCCGGCGGGGCTACGCCGTGCAGCCCTTCAAGGCCGGGCCGGACTACATAGACCCGTCGTATCACCGGGTCGCTTGCGGCGTGCCTTCCCGCAACCTGGACACCTGGCTGCTGCCCCACCCCACGGTGCTTGAACTGTACGGCAAGGCGTCGGAGAAACGGCAGATTTCCGTGGTCGAAGGAGTGATGGGCCTCTTCGACGGCCATTCCAGCCTCGACGAAGAAGGCTCCACCGCCCAGTTGGCGAAACTGATTGGCGCCCCGGTCATACTGGTGGCCGACGCATCCAAGGTCGCCCGCAGCGTGGCGGCTGAGGTGCTGGGCTACCAGCAGTTCGACCCGGCCCTGAACGTGGCTGGAGTAATACTTAATGGAGTCGCCAGCGACAGGCACCTGGAGTTCTGCCAGCCCCAGATCGAGGCCACCACGGGTCTGCCCGTACTTGGCTACCTGCCCCGGCGTCCCGAATTCGAGCAGCCGGAGAGGCACCTGGGCCTGATACCCACCGTAGAGGGCACCGTGGCCCGCCAGTGGTACGACGCCCTGATCGCCCAGATTGAAGAGACCATAGACGTGGGCCGCATAGCGGAACTGGCCGGGCAGTCCACCGCGCCCTCGCCGCCTGCGTATGCGCCGCAGGTATACCCCTCGGAGCAGCAGCCCAGGCGGGCCATCATAGCTGTGGCGCAGGACAAAGCCTTCAACTTCTATTACCAGGACTCGCTGGATCTGCTGGAAGCGTGGGGCGCGGAAATAGTCCCCTTCAGCCCAATGGAGGATGCCAGCCTGCCCGAAGGCGCGGGCGGTGTCTACCTGGGCGGGGGCTTCCCGGAAATGTTCGCCGCTGAACTGTCGGCCAACCGCCCGATGCTGGAATCCATCCGGCAGGCGGCGCAGCGAGGCATCCCAATCTACGGCGAATGCGGCGGGCTGATGTACCTGGGCCGCAGCCTGACCGGGTTCGACGAGGTGGCCTATCCTATGGCCGGGTTGGTGCCGGCGGTGTCGGCCATGTCTCAGTCGCGCCTGTCCCTCGGCTACCGCGAGGTGGAAGCCCGCGTCGACGGTCCGCTACTGTCCGCTGGTCAGCAGGTGCGCGGCCACGAGTTCCACTGGTCCACGCTGGAGCAGCCGCCACAAGACGGCGAATCGGTCTACCGCGTGGTCAACCAGGGCGGACGGCCCGACGGCTTCCGCGCCGGGAGTGTCTGGGCTACCTACGTCCACGTCCACTTGGGCAGCGCGCCGGGCTTGGCGCCCCGCTTCGTGGAGACCTGCGCCGCCCACAGCGCTATCTGACCAGGACATTCCCTCCGCTTATAATAGTTTCCTCTCCCTTGAGGGAGAGGGTTAGGGTGAGGGTGAAATCCCCGCCGTCAAATCTTCCCTGTGAGAATTGAACATGACCACAAGCAATCAGGAGAACACCACCACGAGGACAGAACCCGGCCCTCAGTCGGTAACTGGCCCGCGTATCAACAAGGGACTGGTCATCGTGAACACCGGCACCGGCAAGGGCAAGACTACCGCCGCCATGGGCGTGATGCTGCGGGCCTGGGGCCGCGACATGAAGGTCATCATGCTCCAGTTCATCAAGCACACCACGGCCAACTTCGGCGAGCAGCGGGCGGCCAAGAAGATGGACATCGAGGTGCGGGCCATGGGCGACGGCTTCACCTGGCGCTCCAAGGACCTCGATAACTCCGCCGACCTGGCCCGGGCCCACTGGGAGGACTGCAAGGATGTCATCGCCAAGGGCGAGCACGACGTGGTAATTCTCGACGAGTTCACCTACGCCCTCCACTACGGCTGGGTGCCGGTGGATGATGCCCTGGAAACCCTGCGCAACCGGCCCGAGATGATGCACGTCATCATAACCGGACGCAACGCCCCGCCTGAGTTGGTGGAGTTCGCCGACCTGGTCACCGAGATGACCCTGGTCAAGCACCCCTACCACGAGGGCATCAAGGCCCAGCCGGGGATTGAGTTCTGATAGTGCTCCTATTTGGATGGTATGCCCCTCCGACAACCCGTCATTCCCGCAGAAGCGGGAATCCAAACCCCCGTCCTCAATCAATTAGACCACCTGAATCGGAGCATTACCTTGAGTTCTAGCAGCCTAGACGCTGCCAGCCCTGGCCGCTAGAATCACGGGATACGAGTTAAACATAAAGGAGCGGGCGCCATGACAGCCATAAGAGACGAGGCATCAGTCGGGGACAGCACCTTCAACGGGCAGTTCGGGCCGCCGTCGGAGCGTGCGGTGAAGAAGCTCAAGGGCCACCTCACCCCTTGGGTGCAGGAGTTCGTCAGCAACGCTCCCTTCGTGGTCATGGCCACCGCCGACGCCGACGGACGCTGCGACGCCTCCCCCAAGGGCGGCAAACCGGGCTTCGTAAAGGTCATTGACGACCGCCGCCTGCTGTTCCCCGACGTGGCCGGCAACAAGCTGTTCCAGTCCTACCAGAACATCGAGGCCAGCCCCTACGTCGGCCTTATCTTCTTCATCCCCGGCCTCAACGACACCGTGCGGGTCAATGGCAAGGCCAGCGTGGTCGGCAAGGACGAGCTGGACCGCCAGAGTATCGAACTTGCCCTCTACGAGACCGACGACAACTCCCGCCACCTCCAGGGCCTGCTCATAGAGGTGGAGGAAGCCTACAGCCACTGCCCCCGCGCCCTCAAGTTCTCCAAGCTGTGGGACGCCGAGGAAATTGGCAGTAACAAGTCCAACTCCCCGGTCAGCGAGCGCACCGACGAGAACTATTGGGCGCACGAGACCGGAAATTAGCTGAACATGGGAACTTTCAGAGTTTCGCTCCGAGTCGGAAACCCCCGTACCGGAGTTTCCGAAACCGTAGATGCGCTGGTCGATACGGGAGCGACCTACTCCATGATTCCCGCGTCCTTGCTGGAAAGACTTGGCATAGAACCCACACGCTCGAGGCGGCTTCGCATCGCCAATGGCCAAAGAGTTGAGTACCAAACCGCCCTGGCTTACTTCGAGACCGGGGGGTATGAGGGGGAGGCTCGGGTGGTCTTTGGCCCGGAAGGCATATACTTGCTGGGGGCTACTGCGCTGGAAGATATGCTTTTGGTAGTGGACCCGATAGGCCGAAGATTGGTCCCGGAGGAAGCCTTGCTGATGTAAACCGCGGCGCGGCGGACAAAACTCTACGGCTCCAAAAACCATACTGAACTAGGAAGTTTGCAAATGGTCACCATCGCCTTCGAGCAGCACAAGCTATCCAACGGTATGGACGTCATTCTCCACGAAGACCACACCATCCCGCTGGTGGCGGTCAACGTGTGGTATCACGTCGGCTCCAAGAACGAGGAGATGGGCCGCACCGGCTTCGCCCACCTGTTCGAGCACGTGATGTTCGAGGGCACCAAGCACCACCAGCGCAGCCACTTCGAGCCGCTGCAAAAGGCCGGGGCCAACCTCAACGGCTCCACCACCACCGACCGCACCAACTACTGGGAGGACGTGCCTTCCAACTACTTGGAACTGGCTCTGTGGCTGGAGGCTGACCGCATGGGCTTCCTGCTGGACGGCCTGGACCAGCAGAAGTTCGACGTGCAGCGCGACGTGGTGAAGAACGAGCGCCGCCAGTCCTACGAAAACCGTCCCTACGGCATGGCTCACCATCATTTGCAGTCAGCCCTGTTCCCGCTGCCCCATCCCTACCACTGGATGACCATCGGCTCCCAGGAAGACCTGGACGCCGCCAGCCTGGACGACGTGAAGGGCTTCTTCCAGCGCTTCTATGGCCCATCCAACGCCAGCTTGGCTATCGCAGGCGACTTCCACCCGGAGCAGGCGCTGGAACTGGTGAACCGCTACTTCGGCGACCTGTCCCCGGGCGAGAGCGTGCCCCGCGTCGGACGGCAGGACTCGCTCCTGTCGGGCCGCGTGGACATCGAGATGCGCGACAAGGTGACCCTTCCCCGCCTATATATCGCCTGGCCCGCGCCCCCGGAAGGACACCCCGACGATGCGCCGCTGGAACTGTACCAGGCCGTGATGTCCGACGGCCTCAGCTCCCGCCTGCACCGCTCGCTGGTCTACGAAAAACAAATTGCCCAGCACGCCTTCGTCCGCTACGTCCCGTCAGAGATTGCCGGGCAGTTGCTGGTGCAGGTGACCGCCGCCGAGGGCCACAGCCTCGACGAGGTGGAAGCCGCGGTTGAGGCCGAGCTGGAGAACATCCACCGCAACCCGCCCACCGACGAGGAAATCGCCCGCTCCAAGAACCGAATCGAGGCCACCCACTTCCGCCAGTTGGCCCGCATCGGCGGCTTCGGCGGGCGGGCCGACCAGCTCAACCACTTCAACATCATGGAGTCCGATGCCGGGCTGATTAACACCAGCCTCGACCGCTGCTTGGCCGTCCAGCGCGAGGACATCCTGCGGGTGGCCGAAGCCTATGTAGGCGACAACCAGGTGCGGCTGCGTGTATTGCCCGAGACGCCCCTGTCCGCCGCCGCCACTACCGTTAACCGCAACATCATGCCGCCGCCCACCCAGGAGCCGGTCTTCACGCCGCCGCTGCCCACCCGAGACCGCCTGCCCAACGGCATGGGCGTGACTGTGGTAGAGCAGCGCGGGATGCCCATCGTCGCCTTCGGCGTGCTGCTGGGTTCCGGCGCTTCTGCCGACCCGGACGGACTGCCCGGCCTCGCAGGGCTGGTGGGCGATATGCTGCCCGAGGGCGCGGCGGGCAAGTCCAGCCAGCAGATAGCCAACGACTTCGAGTTCATTGGCGCCCGCCTGTCGGTGGACAGCCGCCGCGAGTACAGCCTGCTCTCCACCGAGACGCTATCGAAGCACTGGGGCAGCGCCCTGGAGATGATGGGCGAGGTTATGCTGTCGCCCGACTTCCCCCAGCACGAGCTTGAGCGGGTACGCCGCGAGCGCCTGACCGACCTGCGCCGCAGCAAGGACGAGCCCAACGTCATTGCCGAGCGGCTGGTCGCCGGGCTGGTCTACCCGGCAGGCAGCGGCTACGCCCACCCCATCGGCGGCACCGAGGCGTCGGTTCAGGCCATAGCCCGCGACGACCTTCTGGGGCAGTTCCAACGCTCCTACCGCCCGGACAATGCCCACCTGCTGGTGGTGGGCGACGTTGACCGCGATGAAGTAACGCGCCGCGCCGCCGGTGTGTTCGACGTGTGGAATGGTGCAGCATCAGACGCAGCCGTTGGAAATGCCGGGGAACCCGTGATTAACCCAGCCACCATCTTCCTGGTGGACCGGCCCGGTGCGCCCCAGTCGGTGATTCGCGCCGTCCAGTCGCTGGTCCCACGACTGCATCCCGACTACTTCGCGCTGCTTCTGGCGAACTACGCCTTTGGCGGTCAGTTCTCGGCGCGGCTCAACCAGAACCTGCGGCAGGACAAGGGGTACAGCTACGGCTATATGTCTTCGATCCAGTGGGTTCGCCGACCGTCGCTGCTGGTGGCCGGAGGCTCGGTGCAGAGCAACGCCACCGGAGAATCGGTCTACGAAACCCTCAAGGAGTTCAAGGAAGTACACGCCGACCGCCCCATAACCGCCGAGGAGCTGGCCAACGCCAAGGACGGCCTGCTGCGGGCCTACCCCGCCAGCTTCGAGCGGCCCGCATCGGTGCTGGGGCAACTGGTCTCAATGGAGCAGTTCGGCCTGCCGTACGACTATTTCCGCACTGTCCGCCCCTCAGTAGAGGCCATCACCCTGGACGACGTACACCGCGCCGCCCGGACTCACATAGAACCCGGCAACCTGCAAATCCTGGTAGTGGGCGACCGAGCCAGCGTCGAAGGCCCGCTGTCAGAGTTGGGCCTGCCGCTGGTGCATCTGACCGAAGACGGCGAAAGGACGGCCTAAAAGCCCCCTCCACCTTGAGGGGGAGGGTGAAATTGCAGAATCCAAATATGCTCACTACACCCGCCGCAGCGCCTCCCGCTGGGCGCGGAACAGCGGCTCCAGCCCCCGCGCCGCCAGCGCCAGCACCCGCTCCACCATCGGACGGGCGAAGGGCCGGGCCTCCGTCGCTCCCTGCAACTCCACCAGCCCGCCGTTGGCCGTCATCACCACGTTGAAGTCCACGTCGGCCTCAAAGTCCTCGGCATAGCATAGGTCGAGAAGCAGTTGCTCCCGCAGGATGCCCACGCTCACCGCCGCCACCGGACACTCCAGCGGCACGCGGCGCAACACCCGCTGGCGCACCAGCAGCATCATGGCTTGGTGCAGCGCGACGTAGGCCCCGGTGATGGACGCCGTGCGGGTTCCGCCGTCGGCCTCTATAACGTCGCAGTCAATCTGCACCGTGCGCTCGCCCAGAGCGTCCATATCGGTGACCGCCCGCAGCGACCGCCCGATGAGCCGCTGGATTTCCTGCGACCTACCGCTGACCCGCCCGGTATCGCGCTCGCGTGAGGTGCGGGTGTTGGTGGCCCGCGGCAGCATCGAATACTCGGCGGTCACCCAGCCGCGCCCCTGCCCGCGCAGGAAAGGCGGCACCCGCTCCTCCAGCGAGGCGGCGCACAGCACCCGCGTCCCGCCCATCTCGATCAGCGCCGACCCCTCCGCCGACCGCTGGTATCCCACCGTGATGTTCACCGGGCGCGGCTCATCCCACCGCCGCCCGTCAACCCGCGTGATGTTGGTCAATGTTAGCTCCAAATGCTTGAGTTGCCGAAACGATAATCCAGCGACAAAGAAAAGGGCAACCACCTGGGTTGCCCCGAACTTCTTTTGCGGCCCACAGGACGCCTACTGGGCATCCAGCGCTTCGGAAATCGCCACCATACTTTCGACGAACCGCTCAACAGCTTCCTTGGCTCTTGCAAAGTATTGGCCGTTTCCACCTTCCAAGTCCATATCCCGATGGTAAAAATGAACGTGATAGTTGGAAGCAACGGCAAACCCCGCCCCAAGAATGTTTGCAGTATTTTCATCTCCCGAGGTTCGAAATTCATCCTCAAGATGAGCCACAGCCTCTCCCATTGCTGGATGGCTCCGGCGACGCCAACCCCGCTGCTGACAGACGGCGATAACTGCGTGGGCCGCTGCGCCCCACATCTTTTCTGCGCCCTGCAAGTCATCGCCCAACCGGAAAAAATCGTCGGCTTCGCGCAGAAATATACGCGCCGTTTCCCGGCGTTCCACTACTCCCATCGGATGTGTCTGCATCAGGTTTCTCCAGGCACTATGCCAACAGAATAACCAAAGGCTGGTTAAAGGACAATCTGCTTGCGAAAGTATATGGCTGAAATCGTTCTGTCTTACCTCTCCGTCCGAACCCACACCGTCGCGCCGTCGGACACGATTTCGATGCTGCCGTCCCTGTCCGTCCGGTACACGTTTTCCGCCCCAACCGCCGCTTCCAACCGCTCCATAACCACCGGGGCCGGATGCCCGTAGGGGTTATCCAAGCCCGCCGATACCACCGCGATAGCGGGGCTGACCGCGTTCAGGAAACGCTGGGCTGTGGAGGTCTTGCTGCCGTGATGCGCTGCCTTCAATACCGTGCTTTGCAATTCCACGCCGCTATCCACCAAGTGCTCCTCGGCTCCGCTTTCTATGTCTGCCGCCAGGAGGAAACTCACTTCGCCGTAAGTCAGCCGCAGGACTATTGAGTCGTTATTGGAGTCACCGGAAAGGCCCCCTCGCGGCGGGTTAAGCGCCTGCAACTCCACGCCGTCGTCCAACTCTATAACATATCCTGCGTACACTTCCCCCGGCTTGATTCCATGTCGTTTCAGGCTGTCTTCCCACTGCGCCGCCATCTCGTTGCCCGGTGGTTGCGGGCCGGACAGCACTGCGCCCAGGGCAAAGCGATCCAGCACTTCCAGCAGGCCGTTGCTGTGGTCGGAGTCAAGGTGTGTCATAACCACTAGGTCGAGGCTGCGGTCGCTTCTGGGCAGCGTGTCCGCCAGCGCCTGCGATACGATGTCACCGTCCGGCCCGCCGTCTATCAGCGCCTGCCGCCCAGACGGGGTGACCACCAATATACTGTCCCCCTGCCCTATGTCGAGAAAGTGGACGTGCAGGTATCCGTCTGGGCCGCCTGCAACCCTGAACCACAGGATGGCCGCGGCGATGCCCAGAGCGACGGCTGCGGTTGTCGTGATGTATGGGCTGGGCAACGGGATTCCTGTTCTGACTGTTCCTTCCTGAGTTGCCGAAGGACTGCCCTGCCTCAACGACTTTACCCGCGCCGGAATGCTGGCGATGGCCCGCCGCCAGCGGCGCGTCCGGCGCGGTTGCGCGGCCAGCAACGCCACCCCCAGGCCGACGTACCATGCGGCCAACAGGGGCCTGCCCACCCAGTCCGCTTCCGCCGTCCACTGCGGAAAGACCGACACGACGGCAATCAGGTATGCCGTCGGCGCAACAGCTATCCAGCCCAGCAGTTCCCCCAGCGGCTCGAAGACCACTCCGCCAACGGCTGCAACTATCGTCGTCACAACTGCCGGAGCCATCACCGGGATTGCCAGCAGGGACACCGGCACGCCCAGCAGCGCGACTTCGCTGAAGTTGGCGGCGACCAGCGGCCACGTCGCCAGCGTGGCCGCCGCCGACACCACCGTCAGCGACACCGCCCAGCCCGCTATCCGCGCCCGCCATCCCGCCGACGGAGAGCGCCACCCGCCGAAATTGCCGTCCCACACTGTCAGGGCCAGCGCAATCCCGCCCACAGCAGCAAAGCTGAGCTGAAAGCTGACTTGGCGAATGAGGTTGGGCGACGCGGCAGTCATCATCGCCGCGGCCAAGGCGAGAGAGGGCAACACGCTGGACGGGCGGCCCAGAGCCAGTGCAGCAAGGTACACCGTCCCCATAACAGCAGCCCGCAAGGCCGAGGGCGAGGCTCCCGCGCCCAGCGCATATAACCAGATTGCCGCCGCCGCGACTACCAGGTACGTTGGCCGCTGTCGGCCCAGCAGCCAGGCCCCGGCGCCCACCGTCACCGCCAGCAGGACGCCCATGTGCAGGCCGGAAATCGCCAGCAGATGCGCCGCGCCGGCGCCGCGAAACCGCTCCACCAAGTCCCTGGGCAACGACTCCCGCTTGCCCAGCAGAAGGGCCTGCCCCAGCGCCGACTCCGGGTAAGGCATAACCCGCTCGATGCTTTCGGCCAGCCGCCCGCGAGCCGCGTAGATGGCAGCTCGCCACCGCGCTCCACCCTCGCCGGTGGCCTGAGCTTCCCGCGCGAACATCGTCGCAGTGATGCCCTGGGCCGCTAGGTACGCCGGATAGTCGAACCCATCAATGGGCTGGGGGTCTTGCGGTATTCCCACAACGGTCAGGATGTCGCCGTAGCGGAAATAGGGGGCGTCTCGCCGCGCAACCAACTCATCGGAGGGTTGGGCGTAGACCAGCCAGCGCTCATTGACTTCCTGTGTATCTCCATCCAGCCGGATTTCGGATACCAGCAGTTCGAAGCGGACTCTGGTTGCCGTATGCTCGGGGTCGTCCGTGATTTGACCTGTTGCAGTGATTTCACGTTCGTCGAGAGCGGTTGTCGCGCCGTATCCGGGTTCCGATGCCTCGGCCCGCGCCATACCCAGCACCAGCACCGCCGCTACGACTGCCGGGAAGGCAGGCAGACGCGCCAGCCACAGCGAACCCGCAGCCAGCCCTCCAGCCCCGGCCAGCAGCAGCGCCACGGTGGTCTCCAAGCCCGAGGGAAGCCCTAGCAGGATGCCCCCTAGCCACGCAGCGGCCAGCAGTCCCAGCCTCAAGGCTCATACCCCGGGGAGGGTGTTCGAGAGCGGAAGAACAATGTGCTACGGTCTACTGGAAACTGTGACCAACTGCCGGATAGCATCCAGCGTCTTCGGGCCGATGCCGGGAACGTCGTCCACCTCGTCAATGGCGGCGAAGGGGCCGTTGTCCTCACGGTAGGCGACGATGGCCCCGGCCAGTGACCGGCCGATGCCGGGCAGCGTCTCCAGCTCGTGGGCTGAGGCGGTGTTGAGATCTATCAACCCGCCGCTTTCTCCCGTTGAGGTTGCCGCCGCCACTGAGAGAGCGGGTGCGGATTCCCCGATGGCCGGAACATGGTAGCGGGCTTCGTCCTGCACCCGCTTGGACAGGTTGAGGCCCGACAAGTCGGCGTTGGACCCAGCGCCCCCGGCAGCAGCGATGGCGTCAATCACCCGGTCGTCGGAGTTCATTGCATATACCCCGGGGAACATCACTTCCCCGCTGACCTGCACCTTGATTTCAGGGAGAGGCCGGCTGGCCGGGGCAGCCGTCGGCGCGACGATGCTCACCGGCGCAGTATCGTCGCTGCGGGTCAGCAGCGCCACGGCGGCGATGACCAGCGCCAACCCGGCCAGCCCGGCAATACCCGCGCCAACGTACCTGACCCTCTGACTGCTCATTCTCCGCCCCGCCAGCCCAGCCTGAACCTGTACGGCAGAAGGGAATTATAGCCCAATGCCGAACCATTTTGTCCTATGAAAGCGACTCCGTTGGTTGCTATAAACATCAATATGGCCGGTTGTAATGGATTTGCGCTTTCCCATATAATCTAGCCCTGATTCTGCCCCGAGGACAGTGAAAATGACCAATCGCACGGCTTCCGGCAACGGCGCGTCCCAACCCCAGTTCGCCTTTTTCCGGGGCGAGGTGGTGCCTTTGGAGGATGCCCGTGTGAGTGTGATGACTCATGCCCTCCACTACGGCACCGCCGTTTTCGAGGGCATCCGCGGCAACTGGAACGCGGAGCACGAGTCTACCTACATCTTCCGCCTGCGCGAGCATTACGAGCGCCTGCATCTGGGTTGCCGGATGCTCATGCTGGACATACCCTACAGCGTGGATGACCTCTGCAACATCACCGTCGAGCTGGTGCAGAAGAACGCCAACCGCTCCGACGTCTACATTCGCCCCCTGGCCTACAAGAGCGAGGAACTGGTCGCCAATCTGAAGCTGCACGAAATCGCCAGCGACTTCACCCTGGTCGTGGTTCCCTTCGGCAACTACCTGGGCACCGAGAACCTCCGCTGCTGCACTTCGTCCTGGCGGCGTATGGAAGACCAGGTGCATCCTACCCAGATCAAGACCTCGGCCAACTACCTGAACAGCATCCTCGCCAAGACCGAGGCAGTGCTGGGCGGCTTCGACGAGGCAATCCTGCTGAACCAGGACGGGCACGTCTCCGAGGGTTCCGGCGAGAACATCTTCATGATGCGCAAGGGGCAGCTCATCACGCCCGTCCTCGAGGACAACCCCCTGCCCGGCATCACCCGCGAGACCGTGATGGAGTTGGCCCGCGAGGAGCTGGGAATCGAGGTTGTCGAGCGCCGCATAGACCGCAGCGAGCTGTACCTGGCCGACGAGATTTTCCTCAGCGGCACGGCGGCCCACCTGACGCCGGTCATTTCGCTGGACAGCCGCAACATCGCTGACGGCAACCCCGGCCCGGTGTCCACGCAACTCAAGCACATGTACTTCGACATAGTGTTCGGGCGCAACCCCAAGTACCTGCACTGGTGCACTGCCGCCGTCCCCAACCTGGTGGCGGCCTAGGGAGCCGGATGATCTCAAGGCGTCATTGGATAGGAAGATAATCGCAGGGGCAGGTTCGAGCCTGCCCCTGCCGTATAAAGGAGACTGACGCAGGCGCTCGTGGAAACACTGGTGGAAATAGCTCATTGGCTCGGTCTGGGACTGCTGGCCTATGCCATCGGCGCAATTCCCACCGCCTACCTCTTCGCCCGCTTTACCCTGGGGCGCGACATCCGCAGCATCGGCGACAACAACAGCGGCGCAGCCAACGTATACCGCGAGATTGGTCCCCGGGCGGGGCTGGCCTGCGGCGCTCTGGACATAATCAAGGGTGGCGTCGCCGTCATCGCAGTGGGCGCCATCATCAACGACGTCGGCATCGAGATGTTCGCCGGCTTCTGCGCTCTGGCAGGCCACATCTGGCCGGTATACCTGCGCTTCCGCGGCGGACGCGGCGCGGCCGTCTCCGTAGGTGTGATGATCGCCGTATTCCCCATCATCGGCCTGCCCTTGGGCGCTCTGGCCCTGGTGGCCCTGTACCATACCCGCAAGGCGATGGTCGCCCTCTTCACGTTTCTTGCCGGCGTCCCGGTGCTGACCTGGATCGCAGTCCTCACGGTTGACTACACACCCGGCGAGGCAGGGTACGCCCTGGGTCTCGCTGTCATCACCGGCCTGAGCCACCTTTACGCCACTGCTCTACTGCCCAGACTCCAGAGAGTTCCCTCTCCCAGAGGGAGAGGGTTGGGGTGAGGGGCGTCCCCTCCAACCCCAATTATCCCCTCACCATCGAGGGGGAGGGTTAGAGTGGGGGTGAGTCCTCCAACTGTAGGCTCCCAGAGGTATCAAAATGTCCAGCATCGAAGTCATCGGAATGATCGGCGTCAACCGCGAGCGTGATTCCTCCCGCGGCGTCACCGTCAGCCTGTTCGGCGGCGGCATCAACCCGGCCGATGAAATACCGGCTGGCGTTGACCCGGAATACATCGCCGAGTTTTCGCAGGCCCACGAGGACAGCGGCTTTGACAAGGTGCTCATCGGCTACTCTTCGGCCACCGCCGACGGGTTCGCCGTGGCGGGCTATGCCGCCTCCCGCACCAAGACACTGGGCTACCTCATCGCCCACCGCGCCGGGTTCATGGCCCCCACGCTGGCCGCGCGACACGCCGCCACCCTAGACCAGCTTTCCGGCGGGCGCATCGCCCTGCACGTCATATCCGGCGGCAGCGACGAGGAGCAGCGGCGCGACGGCGACTGGCTGGACCATGATTCCCGCTACCGCCGCACCGGGGAGTGGATGGACATAGTGCGCCGCATCTGGACCGAATACCAGCCCTTCGACTATGAAGGCGAGTTCTACCACCTGGAGCAGGCCCAGAGCCAGGTGCGGACGAAGCAGCGCCCCCACGTCCCGCTCTACTTCGGCGGCGCGTCCGAGGCGGCAATGGAGGTCGGCGCGCGCCACGCTGACGTATACGCCCTCTGGGGCGAACCTGTCGCTGCCATCAGGGAGCAGATTGCCGACATCCGCGCCCGCGCCGCCAGATATGGGCGCGAAATCCGGTTCAGCCTGTCGGTGCGCCCCATTCTCGGCGACACCGAGGGCGAGGCATGGGAGCGGGCCCGGGGCATCCTGGAGCGGGTGCGCGGCTCGGTGGGCGAGTCCGTCGGGCCTGACCGCCCGGCGCGGCTCCAATCAGTGGGTTCCCGCCGTCTGCTGGACTTGGCGGCGCAGGGCGAAATCCACGATGAGCGCCTCTGGATGCCCATTGCCGCCGCCACCGGGGCCGCCGGCAGCACCACCGCGCTGGTGGGTACTGCCGAACAGGTGGCCGAGTCCCTGCTGGCCTACTACGACGCTGGCTGCGCCACCGTCCTGATTCGCGGCTTCGACCCGTTGCAGGACACCGCGGACTACGGCAGGGAACTCATCCCCATACTCCGCTCCGAAGCCGCTGCCCGCTCATCCCGCTGGTGCTGAGACTTACCTGGCGCCCGCCCCTGCGAATCTTGTCACCTTGGCAAATCCCCTCTCCCTCTGGGAGAGGGATAGGGTGAGGGCGTCCCTCTGTTCCCCGGAGAACGAGGTACATTAGCCGTTAGCCCAAGCCGGTTTGTCTCGGACTTGCGTGAGGGGTAGTCAGTTTCACCGCGCCAAATGAAATCCGCTCGCAGTGAAGAATAACCGCGAGCGGATTTCGCTGTCCTCTTTACAAATAGAACCTAGCCGCCCGGCGCTGTCCCAAGCTCCATTTGCAGCCCGCAAGCTAATGCCGTGCTTAACAGGGCTATGAAGCCGCTCCCGTCTTCGGATTGCAGCGCTTCGGCCAAGCCTTCCGGCCCGCCTAGTTGTTCTATCGCGCACTGCGCGCTTTCCCGCTGGCCGGGGTCCACACCCAACGTCGCACTGGCCTCCTGCCACTCAGCGTCGTTCAGACAGGAAAGGGCCACTATCATAGCCGACATACCATCGACCATGGCCGCCTGGTCTTCTTCAGCACCCGACGACATCATTGAACGCAGGTCAATGCCTTCCATCCCGCCGCGAACGCACGCCGAAGTTTCCGCGCTCAACGGGCCGGTCGGCGCGATGAGTCCGGTTATGAAGACCCGGAGAAGCGTTTCCTCCTCAAAGCACTGAGTTATCGCATCGGTCTCCGCGGGGAAGAAATCAGGGGCGCTCAGCACCAGCGCAAGTTGCTCCGGCGCCACGGTTTCCGAGATGCAAGACTGCTCGGTATCCGACAGCTCCATCGCAAATGCAGCCGGGTCCTCCAAGTTAATCGGAGCAATCACGCCGTCTCCGGAAGGCCCGGGGCCGGTTGTGGTGGATGGCGCCGTCATCGAAGTGAGGTCGGACGTTGACATCCCGCAACCGATGGCCGCGGCGAAGAAGGTCAAAGGCGGGCCTCCGTCGGCTGGCTGCAGCGCGGCGGCCACTCCCGCCGGACCTTCCAACTCGCGCATAACGCATTGCAGGGTTTCACGATCACTGGAAGCCATTCCCATGGCGGGCGCGGCAATCTCCCACTCATCTTCGTTCAGGCAGGACATGGCCAGAAGGAAGGCTGCCATGCTGTCTGCCATGACCTGACCTTCCTCTCCCCCGGCGACCCCAGCCAGCATTATTGAGCGGAGGTCAACCCCGGTGAATCCGGCGCGAAGGCACGCCGACGTCTCTCCGCTCAACGGACCAATCGGTCCTATGAGTCCGGACAGGAACAGCCGCAACACGGTCCCATCCCTCAGGCATAGGAGCAGTTCCTCTATTTCCTCCGGCGACGCCAATTCAGGGGCTTGCAGTGTGGTAAGGGTTCCTTGGAGGTCGCCGCTCTCAGCAATACAGGTCAGCTCGACTTGCGACAACTCGGCCAGGAGCAACTGCGGGTTGCCCGCGGGCAGCGGATTGATGCTTTCGCCAGTCGGAACCTGCTGCTGTGGAACCTCCGTCGGAACCGGCGTCGACGTGGGCCTCGGTGTAGGCGTCGGCGTTGCCGTAGGACGCGGCGTCGGTGTTGGCGCTGGTGTAAACGTCGGCTGCGGTGCCGGAGTCGAAGTGGGTACGGGAGTGGCGGTAGGTTCCGCTGTCGGTTCTGCGCCGGTGCAGGCCAGAACCACAATCATAGTCAATAGCAGTGCGCTATAAAGGAGTCGCGACATCTTCAACAACCCTCTTCCCTGAGTATCACTGCTGAGTAGAATACAACACCCATCCGCTCCCAAAACATAATCGCCGTATCGGGAAATTACCATTTTAGGAGTTACGCAGTTGGAGATTTCTCCCCCACTCTAGCCCTCCCCCGCTGGGGGAGGGAACTTTTGGGATAGTTTCTAAGGATTAGCCGCCCGGGAAGAATGCTATTTGTAGCCCGCAACCTGCCGCGGCGTTCAGGAACTCCTCCGAAATTTCTCCTTCGCCGGTCTGAAGCGCTGCGGCCAGTTCTTCCGGCCCGCCCAGGGTTTCAACCACGCATTGCAGCTTTCCACGGTCATCGGGGTCCATGATCATGGGGGGAACGTATAGCTTCCATTCCTCTTCGTTAAGACAGGAAAGGGTCAGCATGAAGGCGGATGCGCTGCCGAGCAGGGACGCCTCCTGGTCTTCCGCCACTTGTCTGGCAAGCATTACGGAACGAACGTCGAATGTTCCGAATCCGGTCCGGAGGCAGGCCGATGTACCCTCGCTCAGCGGCCCGGTCAGTCCAATTAGCTCGGTCAGGAACGCCCGCAGCGCTGTCTCATCTCCCAGGCAGTCAATTATCTTTTCGGTTTCCTCCGGCGTTGCCAGACTCGGGTCTGCCTGCAACTCAATGAGCCTCGAGAAATCCACTCCTTCCGTCAGGCAGCTCAGTTCCTCGGCCATCAATTGTGTCATCAGCGCTTCCGGATTCCCCAGGCTGAGCGGAACGATTCCGCCGGAGGAGGCAGTTTTCTCCGGGCCTTCGCCGGATGGTTCCGGCGTCGCCACCGGTCCGGGAGGAAATGTCGAAACGGGCGTCGCAGTCGGCAGTGGCGTGGCAGTAGGCAGGGGAGTCGCAGTTGGCCGCGGCGTGGCAGTCGGAGGGGGAGTGGCCGTAGGAACAGGAGTCGGGACGGGCGTATTGGTAGGCGCCGGGGTCGGCGTCGCGCCCGAACAGGCCAAGACCGCAACTACCGCGGCAAAAGTGGCGAAATACAAGAGATTACTCATCAACAACCTTCTTCACTTGAGTATCCCCACCGAAGCCGGAAACATGACTCCATATCCGCGAAACATCAGCTAGATTCCGCGCCAGCCCAGCAGGCCGCGCAGCAGCTCGAAGAACCGGGATTCGTCCACCCTTGAAGCCAGCGCGATGGGGCCCGGTTCCTTTGAAATCGTTGTCTCGCCCCATGCCTCGCCAGGTGTGGTCAATACTTTCAGCGCCACCAGGCGCACCGTCGCAACGGCCGGGTCGAGCGCTATCGCAACCGCCAATGGATCGTAGAACTCGAATCGCTCCCGCCGGGAGTCGCGGGCGAACCAGCCCCCCAGTATCCGCAGGGCCACCCGCCCCAGCGGAGTATCCGCCGACAGGCCCGCCGCCTGCTCCCGGCTGAGGCCAACCTGCCGGCAGGCGGCCAGGTCCACCAGTGTCGCGGGAGTGCCCAATTCCAGGACGTGGGCCGCGGCCAACGGGTCGCTGTGGAAGTTGAACTCGGCCTTGGGCGTGACGTTGCCGCGAGTTTCCACTGCGCCGCCCATAATCACTACACCGGCGGTCCGGTTCAGGATTCCTGGTCGACGTTCTTCCAGGCGCGACAGGTTGGTAAGCGGCCCCAAGGCCACGACTGAGACCCGCCCGGGACTGGACTCAACGCTTTCAGCCAGGAAGTCCATCGCTTTCTGCTGAATGGGTTTTGCCGTTGGCTCCGGCAGCCGGGCAGACAGACCGCCGGGGCCGTGAAAGGCTACCGAGGGATGGAACCGCCCCCTGAGCTTGTCGAAAGGCCGGGGCCGGGCAGCGCCGCGAGCCACCGGAATGTCGGGGCGCCCGGCAGCTTGAAGCAGGGCCAGCGCGTTGCGCGTGGCCCGCGCTCGGGGCACATTGCCTCCCACCGTGGTCAGCCCGGTCACCTCTGCCTCCGGCGCAGCCAGGGCCATCAGGATGGCGATGGCATCGTCCACGCCGGGGTCGGTGTCGATGATGAGGCATAGCGGGGTTTCAGTATCTACTCTCATTGTCATAACGTTCCCTCCCCCTCAGAGGGAGGGTCAGGGTGGGGGCGAAGCGCTGCCTAGTACCTCCGCCTTCTTCCGAAGCCGCCGGTCCACCTCTTCGCTGGAGTTGGCGAAGGCAGTTACGGCCTCCTGCGCGGTATGCCGGAAGCGGTAGCCCGTGGCGCTGTGCAGCCTGGCAGCGCTCAACAGGATAGGCCACCGCGTCAGGTTGTGGTCGGCGGTCGTGAACCCTCCGCCGGTCAGGCGATTTATGGGCCGGGCCAGGCTGGACGGCAGGAGAAATTGCCGCATTGTCAGCGCTTCGTCCAGTTCTCTCAGGAACACCACACCGTCGCCCGGAACATTGAATACCCCGGGCAATTCCCGGGTAATGGCCAGGCACAGAATCCGTGCCAGGTCGTCATCATATACGAACTGCAGGGGCGGGTTGTAGTCGGACGCCCCCAGCGGCCCCGGGAAATAGAATTCCCGCAGCAGGCCGATGCCAGCCGTCGTTCCCAGCACTGCGGGGCAGCGGAAGATGGTCAACTTCATCTCCGGCATGGTGTGAGCGAATTCCGTCAACGCCCGCTCCGCCCGCAGGTGTTCGTTGGCATACTGAAAGCCCGGAGCGGGCCGCATGGGAGAATCTTCATTCATCGGGAGGGGGTTGTCAGGGCGCGCTCCATACACGGTATGCGAGCTCAGGTAAATCAGGTGCCCGATGTTGGCTCGACTGCATGACCGGGTGATGCTTTCCAGCATCTCCCGGTTCCTTTCGCTGGCGATGGCCCCGTCCCGCCGGCTCGGGCTGCTCCGTCGAGAGAAGGCCAGGTGCACCAGCGTACTCACCCGATGCAGGTTCAACTCTTCATCAATGGGGGTGGAAATGTCGCGGCGAAAGGAGGCGATGTTGTGAATCGGCGCGGGCAGCGGCCGGGTGTCAAAGGCGACCAGCTTCCCCAGGCCCGGCGTTTCTTCCAGATGCTCCAGCAGCTTTGCGCCGATATAACCCGAAGAGCCGGTGACCGCTACCGCCTTCCGCTGTGTCGTCATGCAGAGAGTTTACCGGAATGCGGGCGAGTCTCCAAACCGTCCCGTCAACCACGGGAATCCGTCGGGACTTACGCAGTTGAAAGCCACGGCTGCAAAATCCCCTCCCCCTCAGGGGGAGGGTTAGGGTGGGGGTGGAATTTCGATTCGGGCAAACTGGCCGACAGACACAATTTCATAGCCAACTGCGTAACTCCCATCAGGCGGGCAGCCCCGGCAAGGACAGCATACTGGCCGCCCAGGCGCGGGCGGCGATGCGCGCCTTCTCGCTGCCGCTGAGGGCGATGCGCTGCTCGTTCAGCACATCGTAACCGGAGTCCTCAATGCGGTCCAGCACCCGGGAATAGATGGCTCCCAGCGCTGCCGGACAAGCCCGGCTGCGCCGCGAAAGGTAGGGCAG
Organism: Dehalococcoidia bacterium; assembly: GCA_965204805.1. Lineage (GTDB taxonomy): Bacteria > Chloroflexota > Dehalococcoidia > Lucifugimonadales > UBA3495 > VXOI01. The sequence continues at coordinate 2,834,013 of OZ242013.1, read as the reverse complement.
CAGCCGGAATCCGCTGCGGAAGTAGCTTCGCGCCCTTTGCCCCTGGAAACGCAGCAGTTCCACGAAGGCGTCGTTGTGTATGCCCGCGGCCAGTTGTTCCTCGGTGTAGCCGAATCGGGCCATCTCATCCTGCGGCAGGTAGACTCGGCCCATGTTCCAGTCCTCTCGCACGTCGCGGATGATGTTGGTCAACTGCATCGCCAGGCCCAGGTCGACGGCGTACTCCCGTGCCGCCCCGTCACGGTACTCGAAAATCTGAAGGCATACCAGGCCGACCACAGAGGCCACCCGGTAGCAGTATTCCCGCAGTTCGTCGAAGTCCCGGTAACGGGTCTTGACCAGGTCGCTCTCAACACCCCGGATTATCTCGCTGAAATACTCCTGGGGGATGTCGTACCGGTCGGCGGTATCGGCCAGGGCCAGGAAAACCGGCGTGGCAGCGCGGCCCTGATACGCCAGGTCCAGATTGTCTTGCATGTAAGCCAAGGCCGACAGCTTCGCCTCCGGCGAGGCCGCCTCATCCACTGAATCGTCGCATTGGCGGCAGAAGGAGTATGCGGCGTAGATAGCTTTCCGCTTGTCCTGCGGAAGAGTCACCACCGCATAGTAGAAATTCTTGGCCTCCCGCCGGGTGATGCTCCGGCAGTCGGCGTAGGCTAACTCCAACTCGGCGCTAGATGCCGCCATTCAATTCCCTCTCCCTCGGGCAGGGCCTTTCCATTCCCCCTCTCCCCCTGGGTTTGTGGAAGGGAGGGAGAGGGCAGGGCCTGTCCTGAGCTTGTCTAAGGGGTGAGGGTGAACTCTGCCTGTCAACTCGCCCTATTCTCCAACGACCTGCACCATGACCTCCCGGTTGCGCGGGTGGTCCAGCTCGATGAAGAAGATGCTCTGGTACGTCCCGAACTGCATTTCCCCGTTGAGTATCGGCACGGTCTCGCTGGTTCCCAGCAGCAGGTGCTGGAGGTGCGCATGGCCGTTGGGTGATTCGTCCGGGTTCATGTTGACCGTGCGGATTTCAAAGTCGTTGTGGCGATAGGGCGCGTGCCGGGGCGCGCTGTTCTCCAGGAACGCGGCCATGTCCTCCAGCAGCAGCGGCTCGTTCTCATTGATTTTCACCGCTGCCGTGGTGTGCTTGGAATAAACGACAGCGAACCCGTTGCTCACCTGGGAGTCGGAGACGCAACCAGACACCCAATCGGTGATGTCAATGAACTGAGGCGCTTCCTCGGTCTTGACGCTGAGGCAGAACGACTTGGTTTTCATGCTTCCCATCCCCTTGTATTGAGGCCGCGACCCGGCCTTTTAGCGATGCTTGGAGGCCGCTTCCTCTAGCTGGCGCGGCTTTTCTCCCGACGCTCTTGGGAGACGCAGGATTGATGGTCTTCCGCGACGGCCCTCGCGAAGCGTCCCAGCGCCAGCAGGGGCCAGTAATTCCGGTAAAGGTGATAGTTGATCATGAACCCGGCCGGCATATCCAGGCCCTGGTAATCGGCCTCACCGGGTTTGGGAATCCCCTTGGGCGGCTGGCCTATCCGGTAACCGGGAAACCCGGTGCCGGTGAAATACGGTTCGTCCCAACTGCCGTCGGCCTGCTGGATATCCAGCAGGTATTGGACCCCCTTGAAGCACGCTTCCGACCTGGCCTCGCCCGCCGAAATGAGCGCCATCAGCGCCCAAGCGGTCTGCGACGCCGTGGAGGGACCGACACCTCGCAGGGAGTAGTCCACGTAAGAGCCGCAACATTCTCCCCAGCCCCCGTCATCATTCTGATGGGCCAGCAGCCAGTCCACTGCCAGACGGACGTAGGGCTGCTCCATATCTTCGCCGATGGCCTCTATGGCGGGCAGCACCGCCCCGGTGCCGTAGATGAAGTTGACGCCCCAACGTCCGAACCAGGGACCTTCCGCCTCCTGTTCCTTCCGCACGTACTGATAGCTCCGGCGCACCGGCGGGTGGTCCTGGGTGTAACCCAGCCGCCCGTACATTTCCAGGATGTGCGCTGTTACGTCTACGCTGGGCGGGTCCAGCGATTCGCCGAAGTCGCAGAAGGGCAGCCGGGCCATGTACCAGCGGTCGTTGTCCTTGTCGAAGGCCGCCCAGCCGCCGTTGCGCGATTGCATCCCCTCGATCCACTCGACCCCTCGCGCGATGGCTTCCCGCCGTTTCGATTCGTCGGAGCCCTCCAGCTTGGCCAGGGCCAAGGCGATGATGACCTCCGACGAGTCGTCTATGTCGGGGTACTTGTCATTGTGGAACTCGAAGGCCCAGCCGCCGGGGGGCGTGTCCTTGGCCCGCACCTGCCAGTCGCCATCGGCCAGGATCTGGTTGTCCATCAGCCACCGGCTGGACTTCTGCACCATGGGGTCGTCACCGGCCACGCCTGATTCCAGCAGCGCCACCTGGGCCAGGCAAGTGTCCCACACCGGCGATATGCAGGCCTGCACCGTGCAGGTGTCCTCGTCCTCGATGGCGAAAGAGTCGAACCCGTCGAACCCCTTGTTCAGGGCGTCCGCAAACTCTTCACCGCCAGCGTGATGCAGGGCGATTAGCGAGTAGACCCACGGCGGTTGTATCCCGCCCCATGCTCCGTCGGCTTCCTGGTGGTCCAGTATCCACTGGATAGCCCGCCTCCTGGCCAGCCCCCGAAGCGGCTGCATCGGTACCTTGCGGTACAGGTTCATCAGGCGGTCCACCGTGAACAGGCCGCGCGAAATCCAGTTGTCGGGCATGGACAGCGAGAAGTCCGTCGCCTCTCTGCCGTTGGGGTACAGTTCATCTATCCTGGCCGATTCAGGCACGGCGCAGTAGGGCCGCTCGGTCAGGATAATGCTCATAGGCACGATGGTCGCCCTGGCCCAACTGGAAAACTCGTAGATGTTGAAGGGCGCCCACGAAGGCAGCAGCATCAGTTCCGGCGGCAGGTTGGGCGTTCCGCTCCATTCCCACTGTCCGAACAATGCCAGCCATATCTTGGTGAACACCCGCGTCTTGGGCACTCCGCCCCGGCTGAGGATGAACTCCCGCGCCCGCGTCAACTCCGGCGAGTCTGCCGGATGGCCGGCCAGCTTCAGCGCGAAGTAGCATTCCACGCTGGTGCTGACGTCGCCCGGGGCTTCGTAATACTGCCCCCATGAGCCGTCGTCCTGCTGTTTGCTCACGATGTAGTTGGCGACCTTCCGCCACCGTTCCGGGTTCCTGCGCCCCAGGAAGTGGCTCAGCATCAGGTATTCGGCTTCCATGGTCGGGTTGGACTCCAGTTCGCCCCACCAGTAGCCGTCCGGGTGCTGTGTGTCCCGGAAGTACCTGTGGGAATGGCTGATTGCCTGTTTGACCTTACCCGCCAGTTCGTTAAGCGTTGAACCCATAGATTCCGCCTTCACGACCTTGCGCCGTCCCTGTTTGAATCCAGGTAACCGTGAGCGGCAAACCACCCTGCCGCCTGCTCCAATGCGCTCTCCACCGGGCTCTGGGGCAGTCCCAATTCATGTACCGCCCGCTGGCTGCTCACCCAGGCAGGCTTCCTTGATGCCAGCACGCCCTCCACCGGAATGGCCGGCTGGCGTCCCAGCAGCCCGCCGGAAACCGCCTGCTCCGCGTATCCCGCGCCGACCACCAGCCAGTAGGGCAACCGCACCCGAGGGGCGGCTCTGCCAGTTATCCGGCTGAGCATCCCGAACATCTCTTTCAATGTCACGTTGCGGTTTCCCAATATGTACCTTTGCCCGATCTGCCCTCGCTCGAGGGCCAGTATGTGCCCGGCGCTCACGTCGCCCACGTCCACCAGGTTCAGCCCGGTGGCGAGGTAGGCCGGGATGCGCCCCCGCATGAAGTCGAGCACGATTTTGCCGGTGGGCGTTGGCTTCACGTCCCACGGCCCCACCGGCGCCGTGGGGTTCACCACCACTACGGGTATGCCCTCAGCCGCCAGCCGCATCGCTTCCTGCTCGGCCTCGAACTTCGACTGCTTGTAGTGGCCGTGGAGCGTGTGCGGAGCCAGCTCCGTGTCCTCGTCACCCAGACCGCCGTCCTTTGGCATCCCGATGGTGGAGACGGTGCTGGTGTAGACGATGCGCTCGGCTCCGGCGGCTGCGGCGCATTGCAGGACATTGACGGTGCCTTCCACATTGGCCCGCCGTACTTCCAGCGGGCGGGGCGACCAGAAGGTATAGGCTGCGGCGCAGTGGAAGACGGCCCGGCATCCCGATGCCGCCCGCCTGACCGACTCCCGGTCGAGGATGTCCCCCTCGACGCGCTCGACGCTCGTGTCTTTGATTGTTAATAAGCTGCTTCCGGGCCGTACCAGCGCCCGGACTTCGTAACCGCGAGCGCAAAGCTCGCGGGCCAAGTTGCCGCCGATAAACCCGGTCGCCCCGGTCACCAGGACTTTCATTTAAGTTCCCTCTCCCTCCGGGGGAGGGTTATGGTGGGGGCGTAACCCTGTCGCAATGCCCGTCCCACTCTATCCTTCGACAAGCCCAGATTATCCGTTACCTCCCCCTCAGGGGGAGGGTTAGGGTGGGGGTGAGGCGCCGGAGACCCTAGTAGATGGCATCGGCGGCTTCTTGTTCCCTGACGCTCCTTCTCCTTTCGGCCTCCTGGTGTATGAATGACAGTCCAAATTGAGCGAGAACGGACTGGCACAGTTCCATCTGCGACTTCAGACGCCGCAAGGTCGGAATGCGCCACGGCCTCAGCAGCACCTCGCCGAACAGCGCGTTCCGGCTCCGGTACAGCCTCGGAAGGTATCCGGGCAGTCGCTGCTCGGCCGTGTCCAGGATTACGCGAACCGACAGGAAAGGCACACCCTCATCCTGAGCCGCCGCGGCTGCGGCGTGGTCTTCCATGTTGACGGTGCCCACCCCATACTTTTCCCGAAGTTGCAGCCGTTCCCAGCCCTCGGAAATCAGGTGGTCCACCGTCAGCGATCTGCTGCGGTACACCGGCATCCGGGCTTCGACCGCCGCCGACTCCGCCACTTCCAGCAGCGTCGGGTCGGGAGTGATGGCCTCCGCCGACTCGATGGTGGAGTCCATCACATAGCTCCCGGAGAGGATCAGCTCGCCCGTCTCCCGGCCCGGCTCCACTGCGCCGGCCACACCCAGCATCAGCACGCCTTGGGGCCGCCTCCTGCCGTTGGCGATGGCAGAGGCCATCATCTGCCCGGCATTGCGAGGCCCTACGCCCACCAAGTGGAATTCCAGCGGGAACCCCACGCCCTGCGACGCGCCGAGAGCGTCCAGCTCCCGCCGCAGTCCCAGCAATTCCTCTTCCATGGCGGCGACGATGTAGAGCAAGTTTCTTCTGCCTTACCTTTCACCCCCACCCTCCCCCTCGAGGGGAGAACTATTGAGCGGGGCGATGGGCTTGGTGTCTAAGCGGCGGTGATACCGCCCTTGTGCGCGGCGCCCGATTTGATCAGCGTGGCCCAGTCGCGGGGCGACTGCACCGCGTTGAATATGGTTGCCGACTCGAAACCGCAGTGCATCATGCAGTTGGAGCAGCGGGGGTCCTTGCCCACGCCGTAGTTTTCCCACAGGTCCTTCTGGAACAGCTCGGCCACGTTGTCTACGTGTTCGTCAGCCAGGGGGTAGCAGGGCTTTCGCCAGCCCATCACCGTGTAGGTGGGGTTGGACCAGGCCGTACATTGGTACTCGCGGTTGCCCTTCAGGAAATTCAGGTAGAGCGGATTGTTGTATAACCGCGTCCCTTCCGAGTTTTCCGGGTCGAGAAGCTGCCGGAATAAATTGTGGGACTCTTGCCGCGTCAGGAATATCTCCTGGTCCGGCGCGTCGACGAAGTCGTAGCCCGGCGAAATCATCGAGCCTTCCACGCCGATGTCGCTGACCAGCCGGAACATCTCCGTCAGGTCTTCCACGTCGCTGCCCCGGAACACGGTGGTGTTGGTGCAGACCCGGTAGCCCCGCTCGAGGGCCTGCTCCAATACGGAGACGGCCTTCTTGAACACCCCGGCGCGGGCTACCGATTCGTCGTGCTTTTCCTCCATCCCGTCCAGGTGCACCACCCAGCACAGGTACTTGGAGGGCGGCACCTTGTCCATCACCCGCTCCAGCAGCAGGCCGTTGGTGCAGCAGTAGACGAAATACTTTTCCGCCACCAGCCGGTTGATGATCTCGTGAATGCGGGGGTGAATGGTCGGCTCCCCCCCGGCGATGGACACGATGGGCGCGCCCGACTCCTTGACCGCGCCAATGGCCTCGTCCACGGGCATCATCTTGTCCAGCACCGGCTTGTACTCGCGGATGCGTCCGCAGCCGATGCAGGCCAGGTTGCACATCTCCAGCGGCTCCAGCATGGTCACCAGGGGGAACTTGCTCCGCCCCCGCGCCTTCTGCTTGAGTATGTAGGCGGCAAGGCGGACGGAAAGCTCCATAGGGCGTTTGGCGCGTCCTGCTTTTCTCGAATGATGGGTGGTTGTCATCGGCTATCCTTTGCGTGAATCGGATCTGGCATCCGGAAGTATGCACCGGCATACATTCCGCGCTTCCTATTCTATTACTCCCCCACTCCTCAGTACTCGCGCCGGGCCAGGAAATCCACCAGTTCTTCGGCCTCGTCCCGGGCCCAATTGGGCAGGATAATGGGGGCCAGGGCTTCCAGGGCGCGGTTGGCTGCGGTCTCGGTCAACTCCTGGGCGCTTTCCCTCGCGCCCACTTCGTCCAGAATCGCCAGCACCCTCTGCACATCGTCCTCTTCCAGTTCCGTCTGTGAATAGATACGTTGCAGGTCGTGAAGGGCTGCGCCGTCGGCCCGCTCCAAGGCGAAGACCACTGGATAGGACTTCTTGCGGCGGCGGATGTCGTTGCCCGTCGCCTTGCCCAGCGTTGCCTCGTCGCCCCAGATGCCCAGGTAGTCGTCCCGGATCTGGAAGGCCCGGCCCAATCCTTCGCCGAATTGGGCGAAGGCGCGGACCGTCGCCTCCTCGCCGCCTGCCAGCATCGCCCCGGTCTCCAGCCCGCAACGGATGAGGGCCCCGGTCTTGCAGGCGATCATGTGCAGGTACTCGGAGGTAGTTATGTCGGTGCGTCCCTCGAACTCCAGGTCAAGGCACTGCCCTTCTATCATTTCCAGGTACGTGCCGGTCAGGATGTCCGAAACCCTCAGCGATACTTCTGCCGACACTCCTTCCTGGACCACCCTCAGTATTGCCAGGTCGCCGGTGGACTGCATGGCGTCGCCGGCCACCAGGGCCTTGGGGATGCCCCACAGGCTCCACGCCGTGGGCTGGTGTCGCCGCTCCAGGTCCTGGTCCTGTATATCGTCGTGGAGCAGCGAGAAGTTATGAATCAATTCCAGCGCGGCGGCGGCGGGCATGGCGCGGGCAAAGTTCGGGTTCAGGGCCTCGCAGGCGAACATGCACAGCGTGGGACGCAAGGCTTTGCCCTGAGATGATGCCGATGCCGCCCGATTCCCATGCCGGTCAACCCAGCCCAGGTGATAACGCAGCAGCAGATGCACGTCCGCGCCGGCTGTCTCAGGCACGGCGCGGCCAAGTTCCTCCTCTATCCTGTCCTTGTACCGGGTAAACATCCCCGGCAACTGGGGGCCGGAACGGGCTTCAGCCGTGGAAACGGGCGTGGAATCCGGTGGCATCTCCTGCGCCTTTTCCCCTGTATGCTCTATAATTGCGCACTGGAGCCAGGGAAATTTCGGAGTTGCGAATCAGGGCGGTAAACGCCGCTCGCTAGGGGTATTAGCGTCTCAACATCGGATGCCGATGTATGGCTGAGAATCTAGCAAAGGCCCTCACCTATGTCAAGCAAAATTCAGCTTTTGGCTAGTGAATTTTCAATTTTGTTTCAGGCCCCTGAATGTGCTGGACTTTTATCGTCGAGTCCTCTCTGAGCCGGCCTTGCCGAGCCGTTGCCGGATGGCAGGTTTGCATGGAAAACTGTTGACACCTCCGTCTGATTGCCATATATTTCTATCTTGTAATGAATGTTACATAAGGATGGCAACCCCGGTCGGCGGCCAGCCGCAGCCGGGGCGTCTCTTTCTGTAACCGGCAATATCCAAAGGCGCAAAATGCGGGTATAATCCAAGGAATCAAAGGCAAAAGGCTAGAAAAGGAGGAGCATATGGCTGACCAGGACATTGCATTGGTAGCTCACCTGATGCGCCGCGCCGGATTCGGGGCGAGCCGGGATGAGATCGAAGCCAAGGCAGCGCAGGGCTACGACAACGTGGTCCAGGAACTGCTGAACCCCAAGGGCGGCGTCGATGATGACATCCTGATGCGCTACAACCCGGCGTACTACGAACCGGGCGCCATCGAAGTCAACACCCAGCTCTGGGTGTACAAGATGATCAACAACCCCAACCAGCTCCAGGAAAAGGTCGCCCTGTTCTGGCACATGATCTTCTGCGCCGGCCACAGCAAGATCGACAGCGGCCAAGAAATGGGCATCATGGTCAACATGTTCCGGCAGCACGGCATGGGCCGTTTCGACGACCTGCTGCTCAGGCTGTCCGAGAACCCCGGCATGATGTACTACCTGGACAACACCGAATCCCACAAGGCCAACCTCAACGAGAACTATGGCCGTGAGTTGCTGGAGCTCTTCTCCCTCGGCGTCGGCAAGGACGGCGCTTTCAACTACAGCGAGGACGACGTAAAGGTCTGCGCCCGCGCCTTCACCGGCTGGAACGTGGCCCCGGCCTACCCGCCCTTCCCTCATGGCCGCAGCCCCTGGGTCTTCCGCTTCGACCCTGCTGATCACGACGACAGCGAAAAGACCTTCTTGGGCGAAACCGGCCCCTGGAACGGCGACGACATCATTCGCATCATCTGCGAGCAGCCGGGAACCGCCCGCTTCCTCGCCCGCCACATGTACAACTTCTTCGTGGCCGACGAGCCGCAGGTGCCCGCCTGGCGTCTGACCCCCCCGCGGGACATCGAGGCCATCCAGATTCTGGAACAGGCCTACTTCGACTCCGGCCACTCCATCAAGGCCATGCTCGAGGCCCTCTTCACCTCCGACTTCTTCAAGGACGAGTCGGTACGATACCAGAAGGTCAAGAACCCGGCCGAGATGGTGGTCAGCCTGCTCCGCATGGTCGGCGAGCACAAGGAAATCAAGCCCGGCCTGTTCGAGCTTTCCCAGGAACCCAAGTACATGGGCCAGGACCTGATGAACCCGCCCACGGTGGAAGGCTGGCACACCGGCCGCGAGTGGATTGACAGCGGCACCCTGGTTGAGCGCATCAACTTCGCCGCCGAGATGCTGGGCAACACCGAGCTGGAAGGCGTTCAGGGCCTCGTCTCCCGCCTGATGGCCCGCGGCGACACTATGACCCCCGAGCAGTTCGTGGACGGCTGCCTCGACATGACCGGCCCGGTGCAGGTCACCGACGACACCCACGCCCAGCTCGTGGCCCACGCCGCGCAGGAAGGCAACCTCAGCCACGGCAGCGACGACGAGCGCGCCACCTTCACCCGCCGCACCGGCGAAATGTTCCAGATGATCGCCGCCACGGCCGAGTTCCAGTTCGAGTAATCCGGTTCCAAATACCCAACCGCCCATCCTTCGGCAAGCTCAGGACGAGCGGTTGGGTTGCCCGCCTGTTGACGGCGAGGCATTGAATCCGTTGGTGGTGAGCTTGTCGAACCACCTAGGCAGTGGTATCAGTCCGTTTGTCCTGAGCTTGTCGAAGGATAAACGGAATTACCAGAAGCAAATCACAACGCTGTAAGGAGAAGCAAATGGTATCGACCGCGAAAGACCCCGTCTTGGCAGTCCTCTCTCTGTCGGGCGGCAACGACGGCCTGAACACCGTCATCCCCCGCAACAACAGCTACTACCGGGACTTCCGTCCCACCATCGGCGTGCCGGAAGACCAGATCCTGCCCATCAACGACGAGCTGGGCTTCCACCCCACCATGGCTCCCCTGATGAAGTTCTGGGAAGCCGGGCAGTTGGCCGTGTTCGTGGGCATCGGCTACCCCACCCCCAGCTACTCCCACTTCCGCAGCATGGACATCTGGCACACCTGCGAGCCCGAAATCATCGGTACCGAGGGCTGGCTGGGCCGCGCCGCCAAGCTGATGGATCCCACTGCCGAGAACGTGCTGACCTCCGTTAACTTTGGCCGCGGCCTCCCCCGCGCCCTGGTGATGGAAGGCGTGCCCGTCGCCTCCGTCGGCAACCTCGAGACCTACGGCCTGCTGACCGGCATCGACGGCGAGGCCCAGCGCAACGACGCGCTGGACGTCTTCGGACGGATGTATGCTCCGGCCATCGGCACCGGCCCGGTCATGGACTACATCCACGCCACCGGCACCGACGCTCTCAAGGGCGCCGACATTCTGGCCACTGCGCCGGACATGTACACCTCCGACGTGGAATACTCCGGCACCGTCGTCGGCCAGTACATGAAGAACATCGCCCAAACCCATCTGGCCAACTTCGGCACTCGCATCCTCTACACCACGTCGCCCTACAACGGTTTTGACTCCCACGCCAACCAGGCCCAGGCCAACGCCGCCCTGTGGACCGACGTTTCCAACACCGTTGACACTTTCTTCACCGACCTGCGCAACCACGACGCCAGCGACAACGTAACGCTGTTCCTGTTCACCGAGTTCGGCCGCCGCGTCGCCGACAACGGCTCCGGCACCGACCACGGCGCAGCTGGCGTGGCCCTGGCCGTCGGCGAGCACGTCAAGGGCGGCGTCTACGGCGTCTACCCGTCCCTGGCCCCGGCAGAACAGGAAGAGGGCGGCAACCTGGCCTTCAACCTGGACTTCCGCTCCGTCTACTCGACGATCCTGGAAGACTGGTTCGGCCTCGAGGCCAACCCCATCGTCAACGGCAACTTCGAGCGCGTGCCTTTCTTCAACAAGTAAGACCGCTTCCGGCCACCGCGGCCCTTCCCCCTCTCCATACGAGGGTGGGGGTCAACCCAGCGCACAAAGCGACCCGTAGCTCTTCCCTCCCCCTCAGGGGGAGGGTTAGGGTGGGGGTGAAAGCGCAAGCGACAACACACGACGAGGTAAGGATATGGCAACACATTTCTTCGGTCTGAAAGACCGGACGTTTTACCATAGCCATGCCGTCGGCCGGAACGAATTCGCCGGCACCGGATTCCGCAACCCGGTGGACATGGCTATCGCTTCCGACGGCTCGGTCTATGTCGTCAACCGCTCCTACGAGAACCGCCCCGACGGCGTGCACATGACCGTGTGCACTCTGGACGAGGAATACGTCTCGGCCTTCGGCGAGTACGGCGAGGGCGACGGCCAGTTCGTATGGCCCACCGCCGTGGCGCTGGACGCCGACGACAACGTCTACGTAGCCGATGAGTGGCTGAACCGCATCACCAAGTTCACCCCCGATGGCGATTACGTCAGCAAGTGGGGCGTCTCCGGCTCCGGTCAGGGCGAGCTCAACGGCCCCTCCGGCCTGGCCATCGACTCCCAGGGCAACATGGTCGTGGTGGACAGCAAGAACAACCGGGTCCAGAAGTTCACCATCGACGGCCAGTTCATCAGCAGCTTCGGCTCCGAGGGCAGCGGCGACGGCCAGTTCAATCTGCCTTGGGGCATCGCTCTCGACAAGGACGACAACATCTACATCGCCGACTGGCGCAACGACCGCATCCAGGTCTTCAACAGCGCCGGCCAGTGGCAGCAGTCCATCGGCGAGAGTGGCGATGGCGTCGGCCAGCTCAACCGGCCCAACGGGCTTTGCGTTGACGCCGACGGCGACATCTATGTCGCCGACTGGATGAACAACCGGGTGCAGGTCTTCGCTCCCGACGGCCGCTTCATCACCATGTTCCGCGGCGACGCCGCCCTCTCCAAGTGGGGCAAGGACAAGCTGAATTCCAACCCCGACATGATTCGGCAGCGGAATATCGCCTACGCCAACGACCCGACCTACGAGCAGCGCTTCGCCCATCCCTGCGGCGTCCGCATCGACGACCAGGGCCGCATCGCCATCATCGACCACACCCGCGGCCGCATCCAGGTCTACGTCAAGGAAGACGAACCCGTCCTCCGCTAGACGTTAGCCGCTATGCAAAAGTGTTAGGGGCGCACGACCGTGCGCCCCTATTTTTTTGGCACACTAAGAAACTATCTCAAAAGTCCCCTCCCTCTTGAGGGGGGTTAGGGTGGAGGTGATTAGGTAGTACAGAGAGACCTCCGAGAAAGCAATCTTCGGTATTGAGATAGTTTCTAAGTCGGGAGTTGCCATGGTAAACCACTCCCCTGTATGCTTGACGACAAAGAGGGGTTGAACCGCCGTCAGTTCCCGGCAAGCAATATTATCGAATGTTCGGCTATGTATGGTCGTGAATATTCACCGGCCGCCATCGGGAGAGCAACGGCTATGTCAGACCATTCGGATTCCAGGCCCGTGCTAAGACTCAAGGTAAAAGACGGGTTACAACAGAAAGATGGCCGGTGGGTGTTTTACTCGGACGAATTCCGGTCGTTCTCTTACGGAGACACTGAACAGGAAGCTGTCTAAGAATTCTTCAACGCTCTTCGGTACGTTACCGGCTGGTTCAATTCCAGAGAAGAACTGAAGGACTTTTTGGACTCTAGAAGGGTATATTATCGCTTTGATGACGGGGATGAGTCTCAGGCGTTTCGTGATGTTGAGGTTCCGCTGGATGTCTCGTAACTACAGGTAGGAGCGACTCATACAATTCTTTGAGGTGACCGGGTTCTAAGGCAGATATGATTTTACACCTGTGTTAGAGGTGCGAGAAGAATGACACTCGACGAAGCCGCTCAGATACTACGGGAGATGTACTACAACGCACCAAGAGGGGAGCAAGTAGCACATATTCATTTGTTTGGAATCGAGTACGCTGATCAGCTTGAGGGCTTGACTAACCCGGAAATCGTCCGTCAAGCTGGGCTCAATGGTTCATACCACAGTGAGGTTGCCAAAGGACGCAGACTGTCGAAATACGTGTCGGTTAAAGCTGACCAGAGCGAGAGCTAGGTTACGCCTAGCAATCTTCCGGCCCCTTGGGCATCCCGTTGTCAATCCAGGCAATGATTTCCTCGATCTCGTGCCTCGGCATGAACGGCCCCCGCAACGGCATCCGCCCGGACGTGCCTACGCTGCGCGCGAGAGAGCGCACCAACTGCGTGTCCTTGCCGGGGACGCCCGGCTCGATGGCCCGTATGCCCGACAGCACTGATTCCTGCAATTCCTCCGGCGTTTCCCAGTAGTAGGCGTGGATGCCCGGCAGGGGGTCCCTACCCCATCGTTCCACCCACTTCGCCATGATCCCGTCAAGAAGCTCCTTGACCCGTGGCCAGTAGACCACTTTCTCGTTGCTGGACTGTTCGCTCATCCTTGCCAATCCGAAATCTTAGTATTTTAGCTCCGTTATTGCCTGCTCCCACGCACGTGTAGCTCGTGGGCAATGTGGCAGACAACCCCCGGCTTCAGGCGTTCAGTTGGGGTGCTCGCTCACCGTTTCCCGTTGCAGCAGGTCGATGGCATGGTTGAGGACCGGCTGCACCACCTCCAGGCACTCGCGCACCCCCTTGGTGCTTCCCGGCAGGGTGATGATTAGCGTGGTGCCGCGTATACCCACTACCGACCGGCTGATCATCGCCATGGGAGTGAACTCCAGGGACTTGGCCCGCATCGCCTCCGCCATGCCGGGCACTTCCTTGTCCAGTATCGACAGGCAGGCTTCCGGCGTACAGTCATACCGCCCCAGCCCGGTGCCGCCGGTGCTCACGATCAGGTTGACGTCCGGGGCGTCAGCCCACTCGGACAGCTTGGCGGCAATGGTGTCGTAGTCGTCGGGCACGATTTCCGAACGCACGACCTCGAAGCCGTCGGCAGTGAGAATCTCGCGGATTGCCTGCCCGCTGGTGTCCTCCCGGTTTCCCTGCGCCCCCGAAGTGCTGACCGTCAATACACCCAATCCGAACATAACGCCCTCCGCCGGAAATAATAGCATAACCCGCCAAGCCGGAAAACGAGCCTCGGGCGGTAGCAGAGTCTTTTTATTCTCCCTCTCCCTTGAGGGAGAGGGTTGGGGTGAGGGTGAAATCCTGCCTTCCAACAGCTTTGCATACACCGAGGAGACGCCTCCCCACCCTTGCCATCCCTCGGAGGGAGAGGGAACTATTGAAAGACCCTGCTACCCCAAGGACTTGGGATTGATTGGAGTGTGCATGGCCTGCACTTCAGGCAGGACTTTCTCAGCGAAGAGCCGAAGGCTTTTCTCTGCTTTGTCCCTCGGCATCCCGCCGTAAAACATGTGAATCACCACCTCTTTCAGGCTGATGTTCCACTGGAGCGCCCTGATTTTTTCTATAATCTCGTCCGGCGTTCCGATAGGCTGGGTTGCCCGCCTGGCGGCGAAACTGGCATCCGCGGTGCCTATATCGGCAGTCTGGCGCACCAGGTACTCCTCGTACCCCTGTATGCCTTCATAGCCCGGATTGTTCCACTCGAAGTAGTGGTGCTGGGCCGCAGTGAGCTGGTTGTGGAAATAAGTCCACCCCTCTTCGGCTTCCTCCGAGGTCTCGGCGCAGTACATCCACAGCAGCGTGGTGGGCTGGTCCGGAGGCAGACCGAGTTCTCTCCGTATGGCGTTGAACCTTCGCACCTTGTCCGTCATCACGTCCACGTCGTCCCCGGCGACGAACATCTGCCCCAGACCGTTCTCGGCGGCCATTCTTGCCGAGGCTTCCGTGGTGAACGCCACCTTGATGTCCTTGGTCAGCTCGCCCTTGTGCCGGGCCTGAGGCCGGATGGTGGTCGGAGGAATATCATAGACCTCGCCCTTGAACTCGAAGCGCTCCGCGCCGTCGGCGGCCTTGATGGCATTGATAACATCGTAGAAATACTTGTGCGACTGCTCTATGGGATAGCCCAGCGAAGCATACTCGTGAGGAGCGATTCCACGTCCGATGCCCAGGTGGAGCCGCCTGCCCTGCAGCAGTATGTCGAGCATGGAAAGCTCGGAAGCCAGCCGCACCGGGTTCCACCACGGGGCGACGATGACCGCCGTGCCCACATCCACCCTCCTGGTGCGGCCCGCCCAGAATGCCAGGTACTGCAATGGGTTGGGCTGCATCGAATAGGCCGAGCCGTAGTGTTCCGTTGCCCATATTGAGTCGAACCCCAGCGGCTCGACCAGTTCCCCCATATAGAGGGTGTCATCTAAATTCTTGGCGTCAGGCACGTCCGGCGGCCGATCGTAGTCCTCCGCCATCAGGCGGGGCCAGTCGCCCTGGTTGTATCCGGTAACCATCACTCCACAGTGCATCGACGGGTTCCTCCTTCAGGTTCGCCCTCCAGGACGGGGGCAATTCCTTCTTCAGCACGGCGGTTTACGGTATCAGTATAACCGCTCCTCCTTGTCCGGGACGCCCAAGCCGTTGGAAGCCATCTCAAAAATTCCCCCCTTGAGTTGACCGGACCTGGGGGGTCGTCCCCATCTGGAAGAGTTGGAGGCCATCTCAAAAATTCCCTCCCCCTTGAGGGGGAGGGTTAGGGTGGGGGTGAAAAGGTAGTGCAGAGAGACCGTGGAGATTGCCGCCACGGGGTTTGAAATAATCCTTTAGTGGTGCTCCACTACTTCCATGAAGCGGCATAGCAACCTACCCACTCGCGTTGACAACCCCACAGCCCGCGACTATATTCACAGCGCAATTCCGCCGGAAACCCGGCCCCGGGAACGAGCCATTGAGAACCGACCCCAACTGCGTCTTCTGCCAGATAGTCGCCGGCAAGGCACCCGCCAGGGTGCGCTATCTGGACAACGAAATCATTGTCATCGTCAACAGGCTGGACTGGGTGCCGCTGATGCTCCTGGTAATGCCCAAGGAACACCTTTCGCAGATTGGGATGTGGGACAGCGACCTGCTGCCCCGTCTGGGCAAGCTGGCTGTGGACATGGGCGCGATGTACGCGCCCAACGGCTTCCGCATCCTGTCCAACTTCGGACGCGACGGGCTGCAAAGCCAGAGCCACGGCCACCTGCACGTCGTGGGCGGGACCTTCCTAGGCCACTACGTTGAGCACGACATATTCGCTTCCTCCACTTCCAGCCCCTACCCCACCCGCCCGAATTAGAGGAGGGCGCAACCCGGACACCTGAATTAGCATAAGAGTTACGCAGATGGCTATTGAAATTCCCTCCCCCTCAGGGGGAGGGTTAGGGTGGGGGTGAAATCTTCGAATGTGTAACTCCTATAATCACCAACACACTTCACAAGGGAGCAAACAGACTTGGCTGAAACAGTCCTTTACGAAAAGCGCGACAACATTGTTGTAATGACCCTCAACCGGCCCGACGCGCTCAACTCCATCAACCGGCAGTTGCGTGGCGAGCTGGCCGACGCCATCACCGAGTTCGACAGCGACCCCACGGCCTTCGTCGCCATCATCACCGGCGCGGGTCGCGCCTTCTGCGCCGGACGCGACCTGAAGGAGCGCGCCGAGGACAACGCCGAGGGAGTGCAGGCCCGCGCCTCCCACAGCATGAGCCCCGACCGGCCCTATATGTGGCCGCAGACCTGGAAGCCCATGATAGCCGCCGTCAACGGGTTTGCCCTGGCCGGCGGCTGGTCCATCGCCCAGATGTGCGACCTCCGTCTGGCCTCCGAGGACGCCAGGCTGGGCATCACCGAGACCAAGTGGAGCCTGCTGCCCCCCTTCGGCACCATCCTGCCCAAGACGATTCCCCTCTCGGCAGTGCTGGAACTGGTCTTCACTGCGGCGCCCATCACCGCCCAGCGTGCCTACGACATCGGTTTCCTCAACAAGGTAGTACCCGCCGAAGACCTGATGGAAGAGGCCATGGCCCTGGCCCAGCAGATAGCCGAGAACGCCCCGCTGGCCGTCCAGTACTTCAAGGAGCTGGCCTACCGCGGCCTCAATATGTCCACCCAGGACATCTCCTCCCTCACATACCACATGTACGACCAGCTACTCACCACCGAAGACAGCAAGGAAGGCCCCCGAGCCTTCGCAGAAAAGCGCAAACCCAACTGGCAAGGGCGTTAGCGCGCGACGGGTTTGGCTCCGGTGACATCATAGAGGCGGGTTTGGAACCCGCCCTTTCAATTTGGATAGTGGTCCGCTTCTCGGAGATGCAGTAGGCTACGAATTGTTTCTGTATTCCTTTGGCTTGGGGTAGAGCGGTACTTGAATCACGCAGTTGGCATTATCCCTGGCAGTGACGGTGACTGCCCGGTGGCGCCCGGATTGGTTAATCACCCTGGCCGGGCTTATTCTTCTGGCGACGATGAGTATCCGATCGCCACGAATGGCGTCGCCTGTATCAAACAGCGTTGTTGGCATCTAAGCCTATTACCCCCTCGTCCATCAGTTCCTGACAAATTTCCACCACCAATTCCAGTTCAATACCGAGCTGCTCCATGATTTCCGAGTAGTACAACGGGCCCTTGGAGGCATCAAAGAGCGCCATGATTTCCGCTTTGGCCTCTTCCTTGCCAACTTCTCTGATTTCGATTACTTCATACAATATGTTCTCCGGAATTCGTGCAAACTGAGCCTCCAGGAACTCCACCCGTTCACGCAGTTCGGCGACTTCATCCAAAAGGTTTTGGATTACCGCACTCTGATGTTCGGCTATGAGGGTCAAAGCACACTCCAGTTAACAATCAATGTGTATTTGCCATCGTATGTGAACCTTACCGAAGGCATCAACTGTCGCCCGCCTCCCGCACCAGCCGCCGCACCCGGTCCGGGCTCAGCGGCAGGTCGCGCACCTGTACCCCCAGCGGCGCGAGGGCGCTGGATACCGCGTTGGCCAGCGCCGCCCCGGTGGCGACGATGCCGATTTCGCCGCCGCCCTTGACGCCCAGCGGGTTCAGGGGCGAGGGCGCCAGGTCCAGCACCTTCGTCTCGAAGGCCGGTATGTCCGTGGCGGTGGGCAGCAGGTAGTCCATCAGCGTTCCCGCCAGCGGCTGCCCCTGCTCGTCGTATACCAATTCCTCCAGCAGCGTCGCCCCCACGCCCTGCGCCGCCGCGCCGGTAATCTGCCCGTTCAGCAGCAGCGGGTTGATGACGTGTCCCACGTCCTCGGCGATGACGTAGCGCAGAATGTCAATCTCGCCCGTCTCCGGGTCCACCGCCACGTGCACCGCGTGAGCGCCGCAGGGGTACAGTTCCTGCGGCGACTGGAAGTAGTGGCTGGCCTCCAGCCCGGCCTCCCCCAGGTTGTAAATGCTGGCCGGCGCGGCCAATCGCAGCGCTTCTGCCAGTGTCAGCGTCAAGTCCGACGAAGTGCCGTCCACTCGCCGCACCAGCCCGCCGGTCAACTCCAGTTCCGAAGGATCAACGTCCAAATAGGCAGCCGCCACCGCCAGCACTCTCTCCCGCAGCTTCTGAGCCGCCCCGTAGACCGCGTTGCCCGCCAGCGTCGTCCCGCGGCTGGCGTATGTGCCGCCTCCGTAGGGCGTGAGGTCCGTGCTGCCGTGGTAGACGGTGATGCTCTCCAGTGGCACGCCAAGCCCGTCGGCGCATATCTGGGCGAAGATGGTCTCATGCCCCTGCCCCATGGTGGCGATGCCCAGGTAGACGGCAACCTCCGCCCGCGCAGTTTCCCGCTCATCTCCCCAGCCCGGGTACGTCTGCATCCCCCGCTCGCCAGGCAGCGGCCCCCGGTGCGGCCCGCCCGCGTTGCTGATGACAATGCGGGCGCCCTCGCCGGGATCTCCGGTTCCGGTGCTCTTGACGAAGCACGCCGTCCCTACGCCATGATACCTGCCGTCAGCGTTGCGCCCGATTGTCGGCTTCAGCGATTCGTAGTCAATCTCATCCAAAGCCTGCCGCAGCAACTCCGGGTAGTCGCCGCTGTCGTAGATGATGGAATAGGACTCCGGGCGTGTCTGGCCCACTTCGTATGGCATCATCGAGGGCGGGATGAGGTTCTTCAGCCGGAACTCCGTGGGGTCAATGCCCAAGTCGGCGGCCACCATGTCGAACAGCCGCTCCCGGAAGAAGCACGACTCATACCGCCCCGGCGCGCTGAAGGTCCCCATTCCCACCTTGTTGGTCAGCACGCATTTGACATCCCACCCGTAGTTAGGGATGTTGTAAGGCCCGGTCAGCAGCGCGGTGGTGGAAGTCGGCACCGACGCCCCGTGCGTCCGCACGTACCCGCCCAGCGCCCCCAGCACCCACGCCCGCATACCCAGTATCGTGCCGTCGTTCCTGACTGCCAGCTCCAGCTCGCAGACGTGTTCCCGCGAGTGATTGGCCGCGATGAGATGCTCGGCCCGGTCTTCCGTCCACTTCACCGGGCGGCCCGTCTTCATGGCCGCGAAGGGCACCAGGAAATTCTCCGGGTAGAACTCGCCCCGCACTCCGAACCCGCCGCCCACGTCCGGCTCCACGAAGTGAATCCGATGCTCCGGCATCTGCAACAGCGACGACAGCACCCCCCGGTTGTAGTGCGGCACCTTGGTTTCGCCCCACACCGTCAACTGCTCCCGCCCCGGGTCATAGGACGCCGCCAGCCCCCGCGTTTCCATAGGGTTGGCTGTATGCCGGTGGCATCGAAACTCCTCCTTCCGAACATAATCGGCGTCCCGGAAAGCCGCATCCGGGTCGCCGATGGACGAAGAGAACTCAAAGGCCACGTTAGTCCCCTGCGCTTCGTGGATCAGCGTCTCGCCCTTCAGCGACTCCTTTACGTCCACCAGCGCGGGCAGCGGCTCGTACTCGATCTCCACCGCCTCAGCGGCGTCCTCGGCCAGGTAGCGGCTCTCGGCCAGCACCACCGCCACGGGATCGCCTACGTAATGCACCTTCCCGTGGGCCAGCGGATATTGCAGGAATTTCAGCAGGTCGCTGTATGCCCGCAGCCGCACCGGGATAGGGCGCGGCTCCACTGCGGCTGCAATGTCCTCAAAGGTCAACACGTCCACCACCCCCGGCATCTCCCGCGCCGCCCCGGTGTCAATGGACACGATGCGGGCATGAGCGTGCGGACTCCGCACGATGGCGGCATGGAGCGCGTTGGGCAGCTTCACGTCATCCACGAACTGCCCCCGGCCGGTGAGAAACCGCCGGTCTTCCTTCCGCCGGATGGGAGCGCCGATGTAGGAAGTAGTCATATCCTCACCCCCGTTCCTCGGTGAGTACGAAAAGTTCTAGAGGACTGGATGGAGGACAGCTCCCTATAAGTCGGTCGGTGGTTGGGGCTGGCCTCCCGGCAACCGTTAGGGTATGGAAGTAGCCTGCTTGTCTAAAAGTTCCTGTTCGGCAGCCAAACGTTGTTCCAATTCAGGCGGTACGGAGAGATGCATTCTCATACCCAGTGTATGCAAAAGTCGCATGAACGACTCAATGCTGATACCCACGGGTTGTGACAACGCATCTTGCAGACCGTCGCATACACCTCCGACGTCGCCAGGCAAGTTTCCGCGATGATGAGCCTTCACAATGTTCAACAAGGCGACCTGCATCAGGCTGCCGTCCCCCGGGTCCTCTTCGGCGGCGGCTTCGAGATATAGACAAATATCGTCCTTGTCGCGCAGATAGTCAGCCGTGTCCCATGATTTAAGCCCTTCCGCCACTAGCCTACCTCCATTCCTGCGCCAGTTGCTGGGCGCGTATGATGTCTCTGCTTTGGCTGTCCTTGTCGCCTCCGCACAATAGGACTATCAAGGTTCGGTCTCTTCGAGTGAAGTAAAGACGGTATCCCGGGCCGTAATGAATGCGCATTTCAGAAATGCCTCCTCTCAAGGACTGGGTATCTCCCAGGTTTCCCATCCTGATACGGTCGATGGTGGCGGCGATACGGTTTTGCGCCCGCCTATCCCGGAGGCTTGCAACCCATTGCCGAAACACGGGAGTTGTCTGGACTTCCATTGGAAATTTGCCTTGAATAACGGCTCACCATTGACGAAGAATCCTCACGCAATGGCCTCGGACAGCCCGGCGCTTATCCGTTGCTTGAGTTTCCCTCCACTCCCTTTATCAGCTCCCACACCCGCCGCGGCCCCACCGGCGGGTGCGTCACCTCGGCGCCCAGCGGCAGCAGCGCGTCGGCTACGGCATTACCCACGGCGGTGTACGCGCCGACGGTGCCTGCCTCGCCAACGCCCTTGACGCCGCCCTCGGTGAACGGAGACGGCGTTTCCGTATGCATCGTCTGTATCTCTGGAACGTCCGGCGCAATGGGCACCAGGTAGTCCATGAACGTGCCGGTGAGCAGTTGCCCCCCGTCGTCGTACACCAGCTCCTCGTGCAGCGCGTTGCCTATGCCGAGGCCCACGGCGCCCACTACCTGCCCGTCCACGATTACGTGGTCAATGATGGTGCCGCAGTCCTCCACGCAGATGTACTGCTCCACGTTCACCTTTCCTGTCTCAGGATCAACGCGGACGAAGGCCAGGTGCGCCCCATGCCCGAAGGTCTGGTGCGGCGGGTCGAAGGTGCGGGTGGACTGCAAGCCTCGCTCGATGCTGTCCGGCAGCGACACGATGCGGGAAGCGTCGTGCGCCGCCGCGGCCACGGCGGCGAAGGCCACGCTGCGCGACGGGTCCGCCGCTGCGAATATCTGTCCGTCCGCTATCTCCAGTTCCTCGCCCTCGCCCTCCAGGAAGAATCGGGCTATCTCGGTGGCCTTGCGCCTGATGTCGCTCGCTGCCAGCCGGATGGCCCCGCCGGTGCTGACCGCGCTGCGGCTGACCCCGGTTCCCGCGCCGAAGGGCACGGCGTCGGTGTCGCCTTCCAGTATCTTGACCGTGTCGTAGGGAACTCCCAGCTCCCGCGCCACCAAGCTGGCAAAGACGCTGTCGTGGCTCTGCCCCGTCGATTTGGCGCTCACCGCCACCATGACGTTGCCGCCTGCGTCCACCTTGATAGTAGCCGAGTCGAAGGCGGGCAATCCATACACCCCTCGCCGCCGGTAGTCCTGCGACCCGGTGCTGGAATGCTCCACGAAGCAGCAGATGCCGATACCTGCCAGTTCGCCCCGCTCCTGGGCCTCGGCCTGCGCCGCCCGCAGCTTCTCGTACTCTGACACGTCCAGCAGCTTCGCCAGCGTATCCGGGTAGTCGCCGCTGTCGTACAGTCGGCCCGCGGAAGTGTTGAAGGGCTGGTCTTCGGGCTGGATAAAGTTCTTCATCCGCACGTCCGCCGGGTCCAGCCCCAGCTCGGCGGCGATCATGTCCATCACCCGCTCGATGACAAAGACGCCCTGTACAGTACCGACGCCCCGGTAGGCTGCGCCCGGGCACTTGTTGGTCAGGATGCCGTAGGCGTCGCACCGGAAGTTGTCTATCCGGTACGGCCCGACGATGGACTGCCCGGCGGTCATCGGCTCCAGCCCCGCCGAGGTGGGGCCGAGGGTGTGCGCCCCCTGATCCACCAGCACCTTGGAATCAATGCCGAGTATTCGCCCGTCGTTCCTCACCGCCACCGACACGTCCACCTTCATCTCATGGGCGTGTCCGCAGGCCAGCAGGTTCTCCATCCGGTCTTCAATCCACTTCACTGGACGGTCTATCTTGCGGGAGAGAAAGGAAAGAATTATCCCTTCCGGGTAGGCTGCGCCCTTGATGCCGAACTCGCCCCCCACATCCGGCGATATGACCCGCACGGCGTGCTGCGGCAGCCGCATGACGTTGGATATTGTGGTGCGCACCAGGTGCGGCGAGCGGCACGACGCCCATACCGACAGCCGCTCCTCCCCCCGGTCGTAATGGGCGATGACTCCCCGCGCCTCCACCGGAACGCCCGTCTGCCGGGGGAACCGGAAGGTCTTTTCCAGCTTCAAGTCAGACTGCCGGAAGGCCCGCTCCAAGTCGCCCCCGCCGAACTCGCGGTGAAACACGATGTTGTCATCCATCCCGGCATGAATCACTGGCGCGCCGGGCGCTATTGCCTGCTCGGCTCCGCCAACCACCGGCAGCGGCTCATACTCCACAATTACCGCTTCGGCCATATCTTGCGCCGCGTGGGCTGTCTCCGCTGCTACCGCCACGATGGGGTCGCCCACGAAGGTCACCTTCCCCGGCGGTACCGGGAAGCGGTCGTAGGGCCGGGCGAACTCGCTGGACCCTGGCGCCGCCGGACGCACCGGGTTGACGTGCGGCAGCACCTCATCGGGCGTGATGACTCCGATAGCCCCTGGCACTTCCATCGCAGCCGTCGTATCTATCGACACGATATTGGCGTGGGCATACTCGCTGCGCGCGAAGGCCGCGAAGCACATCCCAGGCAGCTTGATGTCGTCCACAAACCGCCCCCGCCCGCGCACCATGCGGGCCAGCTCCGGGCGGGCAATCTCTTCGTGCATAACCATCGTGCGCTCCGTCTGATATTTCCCTCTCCATCAGGGGGAGGGTTAGGGTGGGGGCGAGGGCCGTTGCCTGCGAAACAGCCGCCATACAGGTGTGCTGAAACCTGGTAGCAAGTCACCTAGAACAAGAACATCGTTCTCGCCGAGAGTGACCGGCTCAGTATTGGGTCTGTAGATTCTGACTGTGACGGTGGCTGGGTCAAGCACCAGCGCCACTTGTGAGCCGTAGCAGAGCCACATCTGGGCCTTGGCTGCCATCTCCGGGTTGGAGTTGCTGGGGGACTTGACCTCGACTGCTAGGTCTGGCGCGAGCTCCGGGTATCCCTGTGTACCCTCTGGTATGCGGCCCGGCGCAATCCAGGCCACATCCGGCGCGCGAACCGTGTCCGGGCCATTTTCCAGTCGGTATCCCGGCTCTCCGGTACGCACAACGCCAAATTCGTTTTCATCAGCGTAACCAAATATCAGATGGGAAGTGCGAGCAACGGTTTCTCCATGAGGGTCTCCGGTCGGCATTTTCTCTATCAACACTCCCCGGATGAGTTCATACCGCTTCCCTTCTCCTCGAGGAAGCCGTAGCAACTCGTCGGCGGTAACTAACTTCTGCTGGGTGGTGGTCATTTCACACCTTCAGACACGCATCATCATGTTAGGTGCCTCATAAGCGCGCTACACCGTCCCCGTCTCCATAATCGCCTTCACAATGGGCGCGTACCCCGTGCAGCGGCAGATGTTGCCACCGATGCCGGTGCGCACCTCAGCCTCCGTCGGGTTGGGGTTATCCCGCAGGAAGGCGTAGGCTGTCATCAGGAAGCCGGGGGTGCAGAAGCCGCATTGCAGGGCGTGGTTCTCTTGGAACTGCGCCTGAAGCGGATGCAGTTCATCACCGTTGGCCAATCCCTCGACGGTCATCAGCGTCGCCCCGTCGGCCTGCACCGCCAGCAGCAGGCATGACCGCACCGCCTCGCCGTCCACCAGTATCGTGCAGGCGCCGCAGACCCCGTGCTCGCAGCCCAGGTGCGTTCCCGTAAGGTCCAGCTCGTTGCGCAGGAAGTCCGCTAGCGTGAGCCGAGGCTCCACCCGCCCGGTGTACTCCCGTCCGTTTACCGTCATCCTGATGTCAATGAGTGGCGTCATGCTATTTCCTCTTCCTGAAAATCCTGATTCAGACAATTAGGATTCGCCCCAACTGCGTAACTCCAATCATGAGCATCCTAATAATCGCGAAAATCACAGTTCAGACAATCCCTCCGCTCGAACAGGCATCCTCCAGCGCCCGACGCGCCATCACGCCGCTGACTTCCTTGCGGTACTCAGCGGATGCGTGAATGTCGGAGCCGGGGTCCACTGCCGCCGAGACCAGCGCCGCTGCTTCGGCGCGGGCGTCTGCGTCCACGGCCCGGCCCACCAGCGACGCCTCGGCTTCAGAGGCGCGTATCGGTCCGTCGCCCACGCCGAACATTGCGAGGCGAGCTTCCTGGCACATGCCCCCGCTGTCCAATCGCAGCAACGCGATGGCCCCCACCAGCGCAAAGTCCCCGTCGCGCCGGCACACTTCTCGGAAACCCCAGCGCCACTCGCCTTCGCCCTCCAACGCAGGGAGCCGCACCTGCGTCAGCAGTTCCTCCGGCTCCAGCGAGGTTGTGAGCGGGCCGATGGCAAGGTCTCCGGCGGCAATAATCCTCTCGCCGCTGCTCCTGGAGGCTGTAATTTCGGCATCCAGCGCCAGGCACAGGGCGGGAATCTCCGCCGCCGGGTCAGAATGGGCCAGGCTGCCGCCAATCGTCCCCCGGTTGCGTATCTGGAAGTGGGCGATGTTCGGAATAGCGGCGGAAATTACCGGAAAACCGTCAGCCACTTCCGCCGACTGTTCAATCTGCCGCTGCCGGGTCATCGCACCGATGGTCATGCCGCCATCATCGCTGCTGATGCCAGCCAGACCCTCCACCCGGTTGATGTCCACCACCACGGCAGGACGGGCCAGCCGCAGGTTCATCATAGGCATCAGGCTCTGGCCCCCGGCCAGCACCTTGGCGTCGTACCCGTGCTGCCCCAGCAGTTCCAGAACCTCGTCGCGGGTAGTGGGTGCGTAGTAGTCGAACTTCGCTGGCTTCATTCTTTGTCCCTCACCCTAACCCTCTTTCGGAGGGAGAGGCATTGTGTCGTAAACCTGCAAAACACCCTAACGCGAAGAGGGGAGCCGCCATGGTGACTCACCCTCTTGAGAACTGCCCTATTGTTACACAGCCGCGCTAAATCTGGTACTCCGGCCTCCGCAGCAGTTGCCGCGCAATCACCAGCCGCATCACCTCGTTGGTGCCTTCGCCGATAATCATCAGCGGCGCGTCGCGGTAGTAGCGCTCCACCGGCGACTCCTTGATGAACCCGTAGCCTCCGTGGATGCGCATGGCCTCCATTGTAACCTCGCCGCATACCTCGCTGGCGAACAGCTTGGCCATGCCCGACTCCAGGTCGATGCGGCCGCCCTCGTCCTTCTTGGTGGCGGCATCATACACCAGCAGCCGCGCCGCTTGAATCTTCGTCGCCATGTCTGCCAGCTTTAGCTGGATGGCCTGGTGCTCCGCGATGGGCTTGCCGAAGGACTCGCGTTGCTGCGCGTATCGGATGGCCGCGTTGAAGGCCGCCTGCGCCACGCCCACGGCCCGCGCCGCCACGTTGATGCGCCCGGTCTCCAGCCCGCTCATGACGTGGCCGAAGCCCACGCCTTCCTGCTCGCCGATGAGGTTGTCGGCGGGGATGGCGTAGTTGTTGAAGTTCAGCTCCACGGTGTCCAGCCCCCGGTAGCCCAGCTTGTCCAGGTCCCGGCCCACCTCGAACCCGGAACCCGGCTCGCCCCGCTCCATCACGAAGGCGCTCAATCCCCGGTGGCGAGGCTCCATGTCCCGGTCGGTACGAGCCAGCAGGCAGAACATATCGCCGTAGCGTCCGTTGGTGATGAACATCTTGGAGCCGTTGATGATGTATTCCTCGCCGTCCTTGGTGGCGGTGGTCTGCAAATTGGCGACGTCCGTGCCGCCCCCCGGCTCGGTCAGCGCCAACCCGCCCCGCTTCTTGCCGGAGGCCAGGTCGGGCAGGAACCGCTGCTTCTGCTCTTCGGTGCCGTAGTGGGTCAGCACGTAGGTCAGGATGTGATGCGTGCCGATGGCCCCGCTGAGGCTCATCAGCCCCATGCTCAGTTCCTCGAAGATGGTGGCGAAGGTGGTGTAGTCCAGCCCCAGCCCGCCGTACTCTTCCGGCACGGTGATGCCGAACAGCCCCAGTTCCTTCATCTGGTCGATAAGGTCGTGAGGCACCCGGTCCTCGCGGTCCAGTTCGGCGGCCACCGGCTCCACCTCGCGGCGCACGAAATCGCGCACCAGCGCCACAATCTGGGAACGGGCCTCTGTGGATGTTGTTGCCACAATTTGCTCCTTTATAACTCACGCAGTTCAGCCATCCCCTCTCCCTTGAGGGAGAGGGTTAGGGTGAGGGTGAAATCCCTCCCGTCAAATACCGTACCTGACTGCGAAAGTCCTAACTGATTCCCCTAAAATCTCTCTGTGAACTCTGCGCTCTCTGTGTTGAATTATACTATGGCTAATTTGCCGCGCCCGGCGTCGGGTTGCCCACGGTCTGAAACTCCCCGCTGCCGTCCGGCACCCGCGCATAGCTCTCGCCCTCGCCCGAGTCCCCCTCGTCCCAGTCAACCATAGCTACGAGAGTGCCGTCCTGCAACCAGATGCCCAACTCTTCGTCGCCGCCCAGCTTGAAGCCAGCCCAGTTGTCGCTGTCCACTTCAACCTGTAGGTAGCCGCCCGGCGCAATCACCATATCCGAAGGGAACGCCACTCTCTTCCCTGCGTCTTCAAGGTCATCGGCGACTACGAAGTTTGCCAGCGTAATGTCCGAATCCGACAGGTTGTAAAGCTCGAACCAGTCCAGCGGTTCCCCCTTGGCCGCCACTTCGTTGATGACCAGGCCGATGTCTACCGGAGCCGCGATGGGAGCGGCGACGGTCTCGCCTTCCCCGCCCCCGGATGAGGGAGTATCCTCGAAGCTGCCGAAGAGCCGCCCTGAGATGGCCGCCCCAGGCTCCGTGCCTGCCCCGGTTAACTCCAGCCGCCCACTTTCGAGGGGAATGAACCAAGCCGGAGCCGACGCTCCGGGCGGAATCTCCCAAACCCCACCGGCGATTACGTCTTCGCCCAAGACCAGCACGGCGCTGCTGGTCAATTCCTTTTGCGGCAGCACAATGGTGACCCCTGCAATGGAGCCGTCCTCACCAAGCCCAAAAATGGATATAGACGCAGTATCGGGGACGTCTGGCAAGATGGCCTGCTCCTCTGGGCTGGCCGCCCCGGCGATAACTGCCACCATACCGGGCGTGTCGTCGGGACCTTCACCCGCATAAGTGAGTGTCCCTTCTGCGAAGGGGTCGGCGCTCGTGTTGGAGCCCCAAGTGGTCTCGAAGCGTAGTTCAAAGTCTTCGGGTTCACCCCCGCCCGGCTGCGCCGTCGCCACCGTTTCGTCGCCTTCTTCCCCAGGAACTGGAGCATCCCCGAAGCCGACGTAGAGATGGCCCGCGATAACCGAGCCCGGCTCCGTGCCGGCCTCCCTCAGTTCTATGCCCCCGGCGGTGACCGGTATGAAACCTTCCGGCTCAAATCGCCCGGCCGGTATCGTCCAGATAACGCCGCCCACGTCGGCATCCACGCCGATGTACAATTCCGCTCCGGCGGCAACCCGGTCAACCGGCATCCAGAAAGTGACTCCACGAATAGCGCCGTCGGGATAAAGTCCCATAACCGTGAAGAGCGCCGCATCCTCCACGCCGATGTCCGCCTCCTCCTGCGGGCTGGCCGGGCCGGCAATGGCCCCGGCGTCTCCCTCCGCTGTGACGGCCCACTCCCCGTCCTCGTTCAATTCGTAAACCGTTCCCTCGGCCAGAGGATTGGCGCTCCGGTTGGATTCCCAGGCAGTCTCGAACCGTATCTCAAAGGACTCAACCCCGTCGGCCGCCGCGCCATAGTCCGGCTCCGGCCAGTCAGGCGGCTCCGGCGTGATGTCCGCCAGTATCTCGCCCTTGCGCTTGAGGATGAACTTCCGCACCCGCTCCGTGTCTTTGGCGGCCTCGTCTTTCGCATCCGGCAGGGAATGCTCTTGCACGATGGCCGCCATCCAGTCAACGCTGGACAGCAGCTCATCCTCATCCCAAACGGTATCCAGTATTTCCTTCAACCGCACGGCGTACTTCGCCCGCCACTCGGGTATGTTGTACAGCCGGTTGGGAATGGCCGAAAGCGCCAGCACCGACGGAGGCGGCTCGCTGATGTTGTCGAAAGGGTTGGGGTCGTCCTTCAGGTGGAAGACGTCATCCACACCCCAGGGTATGAATACGAACCTCCCGTCCGGCTCTCGGTAGAAGTGATAGTTGTTGCGGTCGCCGGTATATCCGTCCCAATGCCCCACCAGCGACTCCGTGGCCCAGAACGACAGGAATCGCTCCAGGTCAACCAGCTCTGCCAGCGCCTCCAATCCCGAGTCGGACGGGTCTTGCAGAGCCGACATAACGGCCTCAACGTCCGACCAGTCGTCCTCGTCCTCGTTGGTCTTCTTCTCAATAGTCCCGCGATATTCGGGAGTAAAGTCGCTGATGGTTCCCTCGTACAGGTTACCTTCGGCGCTGTTGAAATGACGCGCCAGCATGGGCGCCTTGATTTCCTCCACATGAACGTACAGGCCCAAATTCCTGCCGTTGACCGTAACGGTGGCGAAGTTGCAGCGCGACGACGGCAGCCCGGCGGCGGCAAACACCCGGTACGCCAGGCAGGTATTCACCATCGAAGGGTCCTGGATGCTGTTGTTCAGAGTCATCCGCTCGATAACCCCGCCCAGGCTCTGCCCATCCACGTACTTGTCGAACCGCAGCTTGAGGGCGGGCTTGGTGTCGCTCTGCGACCCCAGAAACCCCTTCTTCCGCACCCCGACATCGGTATGCGCCTCCCCGTCAATGGTCACCATGGCCGGAAACCAGTCGTAGATGCTCGCAAAAGGCCGGGAAAGCTGGTACTGCTCAATCTCCGCCATCAAATCATCGAAAGTCCGTGTCTGATGGCGCAGGGTGTCCCAATCGTCGGGGTCAATTTCAATGACGACCTCCAGCACCCGGTCCATAGCGAAGTAGGCATCGCTGGGATCTGCATCCTCCGCCTCATCGGGAGTCGGCGCCGGTGTTGGAGCTGCCGACGCAGGAGTCGCTGTCGGCGTGAGCGTAGCCCGGGTTGAGGCCTGAGTGGGCGCCGCCGTTGGTGGGGGCGTCGCAGTCGCGGGCGGCGCCGTCGGCTGCCGTGGGGCCGTCGCCGGTGGCGCCACAGTCGGCTCGGTCGTGGCGGCCGGGGCCGTGGCGGGCGTGGGATCAGACCCGCACGCAACGATAAGGAGTGCCAGCGCAACAAAGGCCAGCACCCCCACGATCATCGGGGTTCGCTTCATGAAAGAGATTTCTCCAAGCCTTGGGGGAATTAACTGTCTTGCAACGCCGCCTGCGCCGCCGCCAACCGCGCCACCGGCACCCGGAAGGGCGAGCAGCTCACGTAATCAAGGCCCGCCTCATGGCAGAAAGCCACGCTGGCCGGGTCTCCCCCATGCTCGCCGCAGATGCCGATTTCCAGGTCGGGCCGAACCTTGCGCCCCGCGTTCACCGCCAGCCGCACCAGCTCGCCCACGCCGTCGCGGTCAATGCTGGCGAAGGGATCGGCGGGCAGCACGCCCTCGTTGATGTAGTTGCGCAGGAATTTGCCCTCGGCGTCGTCGCGGCTGAACCCATAGGTCATCTGCGTCAGGTCGTTGGTGCCGAAGCTGAAGAACTCCGATTCCTCGGCCACCGGCCCGGCGGTCAGCGCCGCCCGCGGCGTCTCCACCATCGTCCCGAACTTGTAATGTACATCCACGCCCATCCGTTCCTGCACCTCCGACGCCACCCGCGTCAGGTCGGCCCGCAGCCGCCGCATCTCCTCCACGTCCACCGTCAGCGGAATCATTATCTCCGGGTGCACCTCGACGCCCTCGGCCACAAGCTGCGCCCCGGCGGTGATGATGGCCTCCACCTGCATCCGGTAGATGTCCGGGAACGACAGCCCCAACCGGCACCCGCGATGTCCCAGCATCGGATTGCTCTCCCGCAGCGAGTCCACCCGTTGCAGGAAGGCTTCCTTCTCCGCAATAATTCCCTCTCCCCCCGGGAGAGGGTTAGGGTGAGGGCGTTCCCCGGCCATCTCATGCCGGGCCCGCAGCGTCGCCAGCTCGACGAGCAGTTCATCGTAGGGCGGCAGGAACTCGTGCAGCGGCGCGTCCAGCAAACGGATGATTACTGGGCGGCGCGACATAACGCGCAGGATGCCCCGGAAGTCGTTGGTTTGCAGCCGCTTCACCCGGTCCAGCGCCTGGTAGAAGTCCACCACTGCCGCCGGTATGTCCGATACCTCCGGGTTCATAAAGGGATTGGACAGCGGGTCTATATGCCCGTCGCCGTGTTCCCGCCGCCATTCCTCGGCGGCTTCCGAGTTCAGCAGCATCTGTCGCACGGCGGGCAGCCGGTTGGGGTCGAGGAACATATGCTCGGTGCGGCAAAGCCCGATGCCTCCGGCGCCCATGGCCAGCGCCTGGCGGGCGTCGGCGGGCGTGTCGGCGTTGGCCATCACCCCCAGCCTGCGGGCCTCGTCGGCCCACCCCAGCAGTACGTTGGCTTCCGGCAGGTCCTCCAGTCGCGGGTTCACCGTCGCCAGCTCGCCGACGTACACCTGACCCAGCGTGCCGTCCATGCTGACCCGGTCCCCTTCCTTGATGGTGTGGCCGTTGCCGCTCATCTCTCCAAGCTCCAGGTCAACCTGCATCCCCTCGCAGCCGACGATGCAGGGCTTGCCCAGTCCCCGCGTGACCACCGCGGCGTGGCTGGTGACTCCGCCCCGGCTGGTGACCACCCCGGCGGCGGCGATGATGCCGTGAATGTCGTCGGGCTTGGTCTCCGGGCGCACCAGGATGACCTGTTCCCCCCGCCGGGCCAGGTCCTCGGCAACGTCGGCGTCGAAGCACACCCGCCCCGACGCGGCCCCCGGCGACGCTCCGGCTCCGGTCGCCACCAGCCGCCCTTCCAGTTCCCCTTGCGACAGGTCGGCGGCGAACTGCGGCACCAGCAGTTGCGTGATTTCCTCCGGGTCAACCCGCTGGATGGCCTGCTCCCGGTCAATCATCCCCTCCCGAACCATATCCACCGCCGTCTTGACCGACGACAGCGGGGTGCGCTTGGCGTTGCGTGTTTGCAGCAGGTAGAGCCGCCCCTGCTCGATGGTGAACTCCACGTCCTGAACGTCGCGGTAGTGCTTCTCCAGGTTGCCGGCCAGCGTCAGCAATTCTTCCGACCGTTCCGGCATCACCCCGGCCAGCGCCGACAGCGGTTCGGGCGTCCGTACCCCGGCCACCACATCCTCGCCCTGCGCGTTGCTCAGGAACTCGCCGTAGACCTCGCGCTTGCCGTTGGACGGGTTGCGGGTGAACAGTACCCCGGTGCCACTGGTGGGGCCGAGATTGCCGTACACCATTCCCATGATGGTCACCGCGGTGCCCATGTCGTGGTCAATGCCGTACTGGTTGCGATAGACGATGGCCCGCGGGTTGTTCCAGCTACGGAACACCGCCTCCACCGCTCCGAAGAGCTGCTCCCACGGGTCATCGGGCGGCGCAGCCCCGGCGGACTGGCGGGCAATCTCTTTGAAATCGGCAGTCACCGCCTGCAACTGCCCGGCGGTGAGTTCATAGTCCAACTCCACCCCGGCGCGCGCCTTGTGTTCTGCCAGGCATTCCTCGAAGGGTTCCGGCGCAACTTCCTGCACCACTTCGGCGTATATCTGGACGAAGCGGCGGTAGGCGTCCCAAGCCGGGCGCCGGTCGCCCATCATCGCGCCCAGCCCCTCCACGATTTCGTCATTGATGCCCAGGTTAAGGATGGTGTCCATCATCCCCGGCATCGAAATCCGCGCCCCCGACCGCACCGACACCAGCAGCGGGTTGGTCTTCGAGCCGAACTCATGCCCGATTGCCTGCTCCAGCTCGCCGATGCGTTCGCGGACGGTAGCCGCCAGCCCCTCGGGCAGCGTATAGTCCCCGGCCAGATAGTCGCGGCAGACCTGAGTGGTGATGACGAACCCCGGAGGGACCGGCAGCCCCATCCGGGTCATCTCGCACAGATTGCTCCCCTTGCCGCCCAGGAGGTCGCCCATCGAGGCGTCCCCCTCGCTGAACCGGTAAACCAACTTCGCTGCCTGAGCTTGAACAACCATAGGCCGGATACCCCTCCAAGACCATCAAATTCCCCGGCTCATCCCCCGCAACAGCCCCATCCATACGCGCAAACCGGTCTTTCATTATACCCGACGCCGCCGGGCAGGGAAAATTTGAGATGCAATGGGAGATTAGATTCCTGTTTGACAACCTTTTCCCGAGTAACGGACAATTCGCATTATGAGATTAGGCCACTCTGGATTATCGAGGGCCTGGTTTGCAGCGATGCTGGCTCTTCTGTGCCTCGTGGCCCTGATTACTCTCCTCGCCTGCGGAGGAGAGCAGGCCGTGCCTCCCGCAGCGGCTACCGAGGCTCCGGCTCAGCCCACGGACGCGTCGGCGCCGACGCCGGAACCAGCCGTCAGTCCCACGGCAATCCTAACCCCCACGGTTACCATGATGGCCGTCCCAACCAACCCTCCGGCCCTCCAGCAGTCACCCATGCCCACAGCAACCTCTACTTCGACGCCAACGCCGACAGTGGAACTCACTCATACTCCCATGCCGATACCCACTGCGACCCCGGAACCGACACCTACTGCTACACTCATGCCCACCCCGATGCCGTCGGCTACCCTGACGCCGACCCCTGTGCCAACGGAGACCCCGGAACCAACAACTACGGCTATGCCCCCACCCACCGTGACGCCTGCGCCTACCTCTATTCCCGAACCCACCGCCGCTCCGACCCCGACACCAACGCCGACCCCGGCAAGTGGCGAACAGGGCACCACGGTCCTGAAGCGGGAAATGGAGTACACCTACACCATAGAGCTGCCGGATAACTGGAACGAGGAAAGGGAAAGTCGATACAGCAGCGGCTCTACATCGGCCCAGCTTACAATTTCGACCCAATTACTCCCAAACGGATATACCGTTGACCAGTTCAGCCAGTTCGCGCGGGACGACCTCCAAAAGGACTGGTGGCCCAACGCCTCGCTGTTCGAAATCACGTCAGTTGAAGAGGGTCTGACGGATAACCAACCAACTAGGCGCATCCGCTACCGGGTGCAGGAATCCCAGCAGTATTGTGTCCTCGACGTGCAAGAGTCGGTGGTGGTGGCTCAACTGCTACCCGGCAATCCCCAAGGATTTCGAATAATAGCCTGGATGTGCGAGCACGATGTTGCAACCTACGGTCAGGTCAGGGAAGGCATACTGGAAAGTATCCGGCTCTTGACCAAGCCTGCCGGGTACTACAAGCAGTTCATATCGGTGAACGGGGTGACCGTAAAAGCCGGCGAGACAGTGGACCCTGCCGCAGTGGAGTCGGGAGCGGAAATAGTGGCCGCCATGCTTTCGGGAAGACAGGACATAGCGCCTTGCATGGCTCGACGAAAGGGGGATCTGGCCATCGTCCCCAGGGATCAACCGCTGACCTCATTGCCGGAATACCAACACTTGGAGGGGACTACGGACTTCACGGGCCGGAGACGCGATAATTTCGACATTCGAGGCGTGGGCGGAGTTCGCGGGCTGGCTGTTTCCTCGGCTGCGGAAGAGCAACTTCTGGGCAACCTGGAGCCTCATCATCCCTGGTATCCATTCCGCGGCCTGGTGGCAGTGCATGAATTCGCCCACGGCATCGAGAACCTCTGCTTCACGCAAGCAGACTACGAGCAGTGGAACGGCTTCTATGAGGAGGCGGAGCAGGCGGAACTGTACCCGGGCAGCCACATGATGGCTAACCTAGACGAGTATTTTGCGGTGATGACCACCTGGTACTTCGAGGTGACGGACGAACTGGGCGAGATCAGCGACCGCAATAAACTCAAGGAACGGTTCCCAATGGTGTTCCAAGCCCTCGATGACATTTACGGGGGAGCCACCGTCCCGGAGAAATACCGGACTTGGACGGATCGGCAACACTAAATTCCTCCCATCACTCCGGCAACCCGAAAAAGAAAATCCCTCCCCGCAAGGGGGAGGGTAATGATGCGAACGAACCATCTGCAATAGCGGCTCCTAAATCTCCCGGAACGCAGGCTCCACGTCCTCCAGGTAGAACTTGTTCCGCCACAGCTCGTCCAGGTACGCCTGTTCCTCGTCGGTCAGCGCAGGCGTATCCACCGCCGCGGTGTACTCCCGCAGCTCCTCCATCTTCGTGAAGTTGGGCAGCACCGACACTATTTGATGCTTCTTCAGCACGAACTGCAACGCCGACTGCGCCATTGTCCGCGAGTCCTCCTGCGCCAGGAACCTGACCCGCTCCACCTTGGCCAGCGCCTCCCGCATCCACTCGGCGCGGCGGAAGGCCCGGTGGTCCGAGGGGTCGAACTCCGGCACCTCGGTGAACTCCCCGGTCAGCGTGTTCGAGGCGTGAGGCACCCGCGACAGCAGCCCCACCTCGCACTCCTCGGCGATGGGGAAGAAGTCAATGGCCGGCTCCATCTCCAGGATGCTGTATATGATTTGCAGGCTCTCCACCTGCCGCTCCCGCATGGACATCTCGCCTTCCTCGAACCAGCCGATGTCCGGCCCCAGCGCCACGCCGTAGTGCCGAATCTTGCCCTCGAACTGCAACTGCTCCAGCGTCTCGAACAGCTCGTCCCGCTCCAAAGCGTCAACGCGGGGGTTATGAATCTGGTACAGGTCGATATAGTCGGTATCCAGCCGCCGCAAACTCTGCTCGCAGGCGAACTTGACGAACTCCCGGTCGAACTTCTGCGGCCGCTCCCGGTGCCCGTCCCGCGGCGTCGGGTCATAGATGTCGTACCCGAACTTGGTGGCGATGACGATGTCGTTGCGCTTGTGCCCCAGCACCTTCGCCAGTATCTCTTCCCCGTAACCGTCCCCATAGGTATCGGCGGTGTCGAAGAAGTTGATGCCCAGCTCCACCGCGTTCTCCAGCAGAGCGGCCCGCTCGGCGTCCTCCAGCCGTCCCCACCAGTTGGTAGCCACAGTCCAAACCCCGAAGCCCACTTCGGACAAAACAAGATCGGTTCGCGGCAATTGTCGGAATTTCATAATGTCTAACCTCGGTTAGAGTGGAGTGAGCGCTATTGGATAGCTGGATATTCCCCATAGTGCGTGGCCGACAGTATCGGGCTATGTAGCGTTCCGGTCTCAGCATTCGGGTCGTTGATGCTGGGGACGCCATGAAAAGAGCTCCTCTTGAATTAAGGCCGCAGTTAGTGTGGAATGAGTAGTGATGTTGCTCTGTCCCTCTAAAGCGACAAAGTCTCCGTTCTTTCTGTTCGCGGTAAACCCCACTCGCTCAGCATCCAAGAACCAGATACTAGCACCTCGCTTATCAGGAAACCACCGCCATTCGCCGACGATACAGCCCTCGGGCGAGCAGGCCAAGCCGACCTTGCTGTCTGACTCCACGCTGGTGAAGAACTCAAAGAACCCCCGCGCGCTTTCGTCCGTAGCCGGGGATTCCCCCGGCTCCAGGTCTTCGTCCGACGCCAGGTAGTCCAGCCGGTCAGCCAGTTCGACCTCACCCATCCCCCTGAGAAGGACGGAAATCTCGGCGATGCTGGGTGCAGATGAAAGTGCCATCCTGATAATTCAACCTCTAGGTGGACTCGCCCAGCCAGCGCCCCATGCCTTCGATAAACTCGTCCCTCACCGTGCTGCTGGCCCCGCAAAACTCCCGGATTACCTGCTCCTTGAACTCCTGCGGGTCCATCCCCTCCGGCACCGGCAGCGTCTCGATGGGATCACAGGCGATGGTCATATCCCTGCCGGCCGTGAACTCCCGGTTAACGATCATCCCCAGCGGCCCCGCGCTGGAAGGCCAGGTGGCATCCACCACCATCCAGCCCTCCGCCGTATTCACCCGCAGGTAGGTATGCACGTCAGGGACGGGGCTGACGGCCACCAGTTCCCGAAGCTCCGGCGGGAAATGCCCGGTATTCTCCGGGGTGAACCGGTGGGTGCACATTATCACCCGCGATTCCAGCCCCAACTCGCGGAATATGTCGGCCAGGAGATAGTGCTTGCCCGAGCAGGTTCCGCGCCACTCCTCGACAATCGCATCAGGCTTCCGCGAACTCGCCCGGCGGTAAGGCATATCCCGCACCAGCGCAAAGGTCCGCTCCGCCGACAGCGATTCGCCTTCGGACAGCAACCCGCGCTCGTGGCTCTCCCGTTCAAGCAGGGAAAGCAGGCTGGTCATATCAACACTCCTGATCCCGGCACATGGAAGTAGAGCTACCTGCTACCCAGCCGCCACCGCCAACCCCAGGCTGCCCTTGATGGCGTCCACTTGCGCCTGGAACTCGGCATCAGTTAGCACCGGCTCCATCCGGCCCAGCGGCACATCGGTTAGCACTTCCACCCACGACGTGCAGCCGCTGTACTCCCGGATCCACGGCACCGTCACCGGCGCTTCCAGCCGGTAGGCCCGCAGCAGCATCACCGACAGCGGCAGCATCGGCTTCCAGCGCAGACGCGACTGGGCGTAGTCGGTGGTCCAGATGTAGTGCGGGGCCAGGTCGTCCACCAACCGCTGTTCTTCCACCTCCAGCACTTCCTCCGCCTTGGCGAAGTGGGTGAAGGTGACCCGCTTCGGGTCCTGCGGCTGCGCCAGCAGCGCCTCCAGCGCCGGCTGATGCTCCGACCGCAGCAACTCGGCCTTCTGGTGCTCGTAGGTCGGATACAGCAGGAACTGCCGGTGAATCACGCGGAAGTCCTTCCCTTCCTCGTGGATGCCGCCCTTCCGCAGCAACAGGATCTGGTCGCCGTTGCCGATGGCTTCACAGGTGATGGCCCATTCCTTCAGGGCCATCTGGCACTTCTCTGGAACGCTCATCTTCTGTTCCCCCAGGTTCGTGGCTCTTTACATATATGACAAGCGAGATGGTAACACACTGGTGTCCTAGGACTACTTGCCCCGGTTGCAGAACTCCCCGTAGTCCGGCACGTCTTCACCGACGACGTAGAACCAGAAATACGTGCCAGTGTCGCCCATATACTTGAACTGCTTACGCACGTCCTTAAGCGCGGCATAGAAGTCCGAGTGCGACCGCATGTAGTTCCGTATCCCGCCGTACTCCTCGTCCAGCTCGATGAGGCGCTGCGCGTTATGCACCGTCGCGGCAATCTTGCGGCGGTTCCGCACGATGGCAGTATCGGCGGCCAGCGTGTCAATCTCCGGCTCCCCCATGGCGGCCACCGCCGCCACGTCGAACCCGTGGAATCCCGCCTGAAACCCGGGCCACTTGCTGGTCACCACCTGCCACGACAGCCCGCTCTGGAACACGGCCTTGGTCATTACTTCCAGGTAGTCGTTCAGGCTCTGCGGGACAATCTGCTCCGGCGCTTCGTGATGCGGCGGGTGTTCTTGTTCGGAGGTCATATAACGGTCTGCCTCCGGTTCACCATCTTTCTGAAATTGGCGGTAGTGACTTCGGCCACTTCCTCCACCGACACGCCCTTGACCTCAGCCAGGCACTGGGCGACCTCGGCCACATGGCGCGGCTCGGTCCAGTTGTGGCGGTACTTCTTGAACGGCTGCGGATAGGCGTCGGTCTCCAGCACGATGTTCTCCAGCGGGATGGCCCGCGCCGCCTCCTGCACCTCCGGCAGCCGGGTCAGCGGGCGGGCCAGCGAGATGTAGAAGCCGCAGCCAATGGCCTCCCGCGCCGTGGCCTCGTCGGCCTGGAAGTAGTGCATCGCGCCGCCCACGTCGCCCGCCTGCTCCTCCCGCAGCACCTGGAAGCAGGCCGAGTGCGCCTCCCGCGAGTGGAAGATGATGGGCAGATTCAGGCTCTTCGCCAGCCGGATGTGCTGCCGGAACACCTGGTCCTGCACCGCATGGTCGGGCGACTCGGGCAGGTAATCCAGCCCCACCTCGCTGATGCACACCACCCTTGGCAGCTGCGCCAGCCGCTCCAGCTCGGCGTACATAGCGTCGTCCACCCGCTCATACGCCTGGCAGGGATGAATGCCCACTCCGGCGTAGAAGGCATCGTACTGCCCAGCCAGTCCGATGCACTCCCGCGTAGACTCCAGCGTAGTCCCCGCCAGAATCACCGACGTTACCCCCGCGTCCGCGGCCCGCTCCACCAACCCCAGCAGCTCCGTGGCATCGTACTGGTCAAGGTGGGTGTGGCAGTCGCCAAAGGTCAGCGGCTCGGACATGATAGGCACTCCTATGGTGGAGGTTTATTGCTTGGATGATAGCTATGGTTGGAGAGAGCGGTCAATCACGAGACCACATGACAATCCATTTTGGCCCTTCACGCATCAGAATGCGGCCGAGCATCCATGAAGAGGCGGCGGAGAGTAGTATTGCTGCCAATGCCGCAAATACGGAGTGCCCGCCCGCCTGCAACCAAACAACAAAAGAAAATGTCATGAACGCCATCATGCACAGCAAACTGCCCATTATTGCCCTCCATTGGTTCAACCATCGGATTCGCCATGCGCAGCCCGTCGCGCCCGCTAGTGCGAGTGCTGAAATGAATGCAAACACGAATAAGGAACCCCCTTCACTTGAGGCTGAGGCAAGCGCCATTATCCAGATGCTGGATAAAATGATGGAAACGAACACTACACCGAGCGCTAACAGCACGAAAACTAACTCAACAGGCCATTCTTGACGCAATCGAGTAATGAGCATGGTCAGCGCAATCATCGAAAGGGGAAATGTCAATACGGCTCCCCAGAATTCCTGAGTGGAAAACAGGGTCTTAACTCTACCCAAACGGGAAAAATCGGCAGGTGCGTATGACCCAACGGCAACGGGAATCCATGAGCCGTCGGGTGTACCTACCAATATGCCTCGGATTCCAGTGGACGCTATCAAGTTGCCGCTCGATTGGTCGTATACGATTGAAGATGGCAACAGCGATAGCTCATTGTGACCATGCAAGCCGCTGCTTTTGGCTTGAACCCACTGATAGACATGTTCCTGAAGATGCTCTCCTGAGTAGACAGTCTGTATAACCCTGTTGCTATCAGAGACCCGTACTATATCAGCGCCGTTAATCTGGTATCCCCGGTTGGGTGCGGCCGTTTGGCCTTCTCCCCACTTAAAGGTTCGAGGTTCGTCTCTGAGGCTTGCCAAACGCCAAGTCATACCGCCGTCGATGCTTACGTAATTTTCGATGTAGGAGAACCGGCCAACCCGGAGCGTTTCCGCAGCTACTCCGTTGGCTGTGGTGGCGACGCGAGTGGCGCCGAAATTGGTGGTGGTTGGATCACATGCAACCATGCCGAAAATAATGGCGGCTACCATCGTCAGCCGAGCGACCAGCGTAACCGGATGTCCCAGCGCCAACTCGCACCACCGACGGAAGGATTCGGCCATTGCTTTTATTCCCAGGGACTGCACCGACTTTACGGTGAAATAAGGTGGATTTGTACCGATACTCGAGATACAGCATTTTACCGAGAGCGTAAGGCAGTGAGCAACGATTGCAGGAACTTGTCGCATGGATACAATTCTCGTTGACACTCCCACCAGCCACTGCTACCATAATTGTTGACCTAATAGGTCAAGAATGTTAACCTATCCGCTGGCCGCCATAGGCGCGGCGGCCTGCGTACCTGCCAGTAGGCGTTCGGGGCGGTTCCCGCGCGCTATTCCCGCATCGGGAGGAGAAGCCGATGACCACCCCCAGGGTCATTTCCCGCGACACCACGTCCACCGAGCTGGACTCCGACTACAAGTGGGGCTTCACCATTGACATTGACTCTGACCTGGCCCCCAAGGGGCTCAGCGAAGACGTCGTCCGGTTGATTTCCGCCAAGAAGGAAGAGCCGGAGTGGCTGCTGGAGTGGCGGCTCAAGGCCTTCCGCCACTGGGAACGGCTCCAGTACCAAGAACCGGCCTGGGCCAACATCCACCACGACCCCATTGACTACCAGGACATCTACTACTACGCCGCCCCGTCCAGCGGCGACGCGCCCAAGAGCCTGGACGAGGTTGACCCGGAGGTGCTGGAAGCCTTCGACAAGCTGGGCATCCCCCTCCAAGAGCGGGAGCGGCTGGCCGGCGTGGCCGTGGACGCGGTGCTGGACAGTGTATCCGTCGCCACCACCTACCAGGATATGCTGGAGAAGGAAGGCGTCATCTTCTGCTCAATGAGCGAGGCAGTGAAGAATCACCCGGAGCTGGTGCAGAAGTATCTCGGCTCGGTGGTGCCCTACACCGACAACTTCTTCGCCACCCTCAACTCGGCGGTGTTCAGCGACGGCTCCTTCGCCTACATACCCAAGGGCGTGCGCTGCCCCATCGAGCTGATGACCTACTTCCGCATCAACCAGGCTGACTCCGGCCAGTTCGAGCGGACGCTGATCGTCTGCGAAGAGGGCGCCTACGTCAGCTATCTCGAAGGCTGCACCGCGCCGGCCCGCAAGGCCCACCAGCTCCACGCCGCCGTGGTC
The DNA here is from genome assembly GCA_965204805.1 of Dehalococcoidia bacterium. GTDB lineage: Bacteria > Chloroflexota > Dehalococcoidia > Lucifugimonadales > UBA3495 > VXOI01. The sequence goes on along the minus strand of OZ242013.1, from coordinate 2,793,051 downwards.
GAACTGGTTGCTCTCGACGACGCCGAAATCAAGTATTCCACGCTGCAAAACTGGTTCCCCGGCGACAAGGACGGGCAGGGCGGGGTCTACAACTTCGTCACCAAGCGAGGCCTCGCCAGCGGTCGTAACTCCAAGATCTCCTGGACCCAGGTGGAAACCGGCTCGGCCATCACCTGGAAGTATCCCAGCGTTATCCTGCAAGGCGACAACTCCACCGGCGAGTTCTACTCGGTGGCGCTGGTCAACCGCTACCAGCAGGCCGACACCGGCACCAAGATGATCCACCAGGGCAAGAACACCAAGAGCACCATCGTGGCCAAGGGCATATCGGCCGGTAAGGGCAACGCCACCTATCGCGGCCTGGTCAAGATGATGCCCACTGCCGACGGCGCCAGGAATTTCACCCAGTGCGACTCCCTGCTCATCGGCGACCAGTGCGGCGCCCACACCGTTCCATACATCGAGGTCAAGAACCCCACGGCCCAGCTCGAGCACGAGGCCACCACCAGCAAGGTAAGCGACGACCAGCTCTTCTACTGCCTGCAGCGCGGCATGTCCGCCGAGGAAGCCAACTTCATGATTGTCAACGGCTTCTGCCGCGGCATCTTCCAGGAACTCCCCTTCGAGTTCGCCATGGAAGCGTCGCAACTGCTCAAGGTGAGCCTGGAAGGGACGGTGGGGTAGCCGTTATGGGCGAGATTTGGAGTGGAAATATGTTGTTTACCCACCGGGCAGTTGTTGATGATGAGGGCATCATCCAGCTTCTGGATGATGTCAAGTTAAAGGAGGGGACTCATGTCCTGGTGACCGTGGCCGACCCGGACACCTTGATTGCTCTCTTTAGGTCGCCCTTCCGTTCCCAGATGCCGGAAGAGCGGCTGCGTGAGGAACTGGATGAGGATGCAGCGTGGGCCCATCTGTTGAAACATCGGCAATCGTAACGGCGCGATTTCCTTTCTCCGACTTGTCCGAATGGCCGGTTCGTCCAGCAGTCGTCTTAACCAACGCAGGACGTGGAGACTGGTTACTGGGGCAGGTTACCAGTAATGCTGATGTAGACAACTTGGCAATAGAATTGACGAATGAAAGCCTAGATCAAGGGTTTCTGCGCTTCACCAGCTATTTCCGGCCCAACAAGCTGTTTACCGGTAGCGAATCCTTGATTATCAGACCAGTAGCCAGACTTAAATCCGAAGTTTTCAACCGCCTGCTCGACGCCACCATGGACATCCTAGACCAGAACCGGATGCGACAATGACCGACAACAACCCGTTGCTCTCCGTCCGCGGCCTCTGCGCCTCGGCGGGCGACCTCGAAATCCTGAACGGCGTTGACCTGGAAGTCTACGCCGGGGAAGTCCACGCCATCATGGGCCCCAACGGCTCCGGCAAGAGCACGCTGGCAAACGTGCTGGCGGGCCGCCCCGACTACACTGTCACCGGCGGCGAGGCCATCTACGCCGGCGAGGACCTGCTGTCGCTGGAACCGGAAATCCGCGCCCGCATGGGCGTGTTCCTCGCCTTCCAGTACCCCGTCGAGCTTCCCGGCGTCCGCGCCTGGCAGTTCCTCAAGGCCGGAGTGGACGCCCGCCGCCAGCACAACGGCGAGGAGGAACTCTCGGCCCGGGAGTTCCAGCGGCTGCTCGACGCCAAGGTCAAGCAGGTGGAGATAGACCCCGAACTCGTCCGCCGCGCCGTCAACGAGGGCTTCTCCGGTGGCGAGAAGAAGCGCAACGAGATTTTGCAGATGGCCGTCCTTGAACCCCGTCTGGCCCTGCTGGACGAGACCGACTCCGGTCTGGATATAGACGCTCTGCGCATCGTGTCGGACGGCGTGAACAAGCTGCGCTCGGACGACAACGCCATGGTGCTGGTCACCCATTATCAGCGTATGCTCGACTACGTACGCCCCGACCACGTCCACGTCCTGCTGGACGGCCGTATAGTCCGCTCCGGCGGCCCCGAGCTCGCCCTCGAACTCGAAGAAAAGGGCTACGACTGGATTCGTGAAGAAGTGGGGTCAAGCGCATAATCCTATGAGTACTCAGACAATCCGACATCCCCACTACCACGAAGACCACCAGGCCCTCGCCGCCGCCAGCCCCGGCCCGGCGTGGCTGGCCGACCTGCGCGCCGCGGGCTGGGAGCGGTTCAACGAAATCGGCTTCCCCACCGCCCGGCGGGGTAATGAGCGCTGGAAGTACACCGCCGTCGCCCCCATCGCTCGGGTCAACTTCACCTATCCCTTTATAAACGCAGAGAGCACAGAGAACACGGAGTTGGATTTCGGGTTCTCTCAGGTTTCTGCCGCCGCCTTTGATGGTGAGTTAGGAGAAGAGGTACGGCTTCACCTCGGCAGCCTGGCCCCGATGAACGACGATGGATTTACCGCCCTGAACACGGCGTTCCTGCATGACGTAGCCGTGTTGCGAGTGCCGGACGGCTCGGACGCCCCGGTCGCTGTCTGCGTCAACCACACCTTCCCGGTAGCAGACGGCGACCAGCGATACGCCCGCCACCCTCGCACCCTCATACTCGCCGGGCGCAACAGCAACCTCACCGTGGTCGAAACCTACACCGGCCCGGCCGGGCCGCGCTACTTCACCAACGCCGTGACCGAGATTGTGGTCGACGAGGGCGCGCAGGTTGACCACTACCGGCTGCTGAACGAAAGCCCCGGCGCTTTCCACGTAGGGACCACGCGGGTGCGTCAAGAACGGGACAGCAGCTTTTCCTCGGCGTCCTTCGCCCTAGGCACCGCCCTTGCTCGCAACGACTTTGCGGTGACGCTGGACGGGCCCGGCGCCTACTGCTCCCTCAACGGCCTGTACTACACCGGGCCGGGGCAGCATATTGACAACCTCATTAGCATTGACCACGTCCAGCCCCGCTGCACCAGTCGTCTGAACTATAAGGGCATCCTCGACGGCGACTCCCGCGCCGTGTTCGGCGGCGAGGTGCTGGTGCGCCGCAACGCCCAGAAGAGCGACGCCCAGCAGACCGACAAGAACCTGCTGTTGTCCGAGGACGCCGAGGTTGACAGCAAGCCCAGCCTGATGATTTACGCCGACGACGTGCAGTGCAGCCACGGCGCCACCGCCGGGCAGATAGACGCCCAGACCCTGTTCTACCTGCGCAGCCGGGGCCTGGACCTGGAAACGGCCAGCCGGATGCTGGTCCAGGCTTTCGCCCGCGAAATTGTGGATACCGTCAAGCCCGAAACGCTGCGCAATTACCTGGAATCCCTGTTCGACCGGAACATCGCCGTGAAAAGCCTTCCGGTGGCCTTCGCTTAAGGGTCAGGTCGGAAGGTTCAGGAGAAAGTTCAGATGCCCTCTGGTTTCGATGTGGAAAAAGTTCGTGCAGACTTCCCTGTCCTACAACAGTTGGTCAATGGAAATCCGCTGGTCTACCTCGATAATGGTGCGACTTCCCAGAAGCCGCAGGCGGTCATAGACGAGATTGTCCGCTACTACACCACCGAGAACGCCAACGTGCATCGCGGCGTCCACACCCTCAGCCAGAACGCCACCGAGGACTACGAGAACGCGCGGGCCAAGCTGCGCGGGCTGCTCAACGCAGCCGATGACCACGAGATTATCTACACCAGCGGCACCACCCAGAGCATCAACATCGTCGCCCAGTCCTATGGACGCCAGAACATTGGCGAAGGCGATGAGATTATCGTCTCCAACATGGAGCATCACTCCAACATTGTCCCCTGGCAGATGCTGTGCGAGGAAAAAGGGGCCGTGCTGCGGGTGGTTCCCATTGACGACGCCGGCGAGCTGCTGATAGACGAATACGAGCGGATGCTCTCGCCGCGAACCAAGCTGGTGTCCATCACCCACGTCTCCAACGCGCTGGGAACCATCTTGCCGGTGGAGCAGATTATTGAACTGGCTCACGCCAAGGGCGTTCCGGTGCTGCTGGACGGCGCCCAGGCCGTGCCGCACATGGCTGTGGACGTGCGCAAGCTGGATTGCGACTTCTACGTATTCTCCGGCCACAAGCTATTCGGCCCCACCGGAACCGGCGTCCTCTACGGCAAGGCGGAGCTTCTGGATGCCATGCCTCCAGTGCAGGGCGGCGGAGAGATGATAAAGTCGGTGACCTTTGAGAAGACCATCTACAACGACCTGCCCTACAAGTTCGAGGCCGGAACCCCCAACATCGCAGGAGCCGTTGGCCTGGGAGCGGCAGTGGACTACGTGCAGTCGGTGGGCTACGAAACCTTCGCGGCCCACGAGGACGAACTGCTGGAGTACGGAACGAAGGCACTGGAATCCATAGGCGGCCTGCGCATCATCGGCACGTCGCCGCGCAAGGCCGGCATACTGTCCTTCGTCATCGAAAACATCCACCCCCACGACATCGGCACTATCCTCGATGCCGAGGGTATTGCCGTCCGCACCGGCCACCACTGCGCCCAGCCCGTGATGCAGCGCTTCCAGATTCCCGCCACAGCCCGGGCTTCCCTGGCGATGTATAATACAAAGGAAGACATAGACGCCCTGGTTCGTGGCATTGACCGGGTTATCGAGGTATTTTCCTGACGGGACGAAGTCCGTTTGTGGTGAGCCTGTCGAACCATAAACGGGCTATCCTTCGACAAGCTCAGGATGAACGGGGAATAGAATGTCGGGACTCAGCGACCTTTACCAGGAAATCCTGCTGGAGCACAACAGCAAGCCCCGCAACTTCCGCAAGGTGGAAGACGCCAGTGCCACTGCCGAGGGTTACAACCCCCTCTGCGGCGACCAGATAACCCTCTACCTCAAAGTGGTGGGCGACGTGGTGGAGGACGTGGGCTTTCAGGGCGTCGGCTGCGCCATCTCCCGCGCTTCGGCCTCCATGATGACCCAGAGCATCAAGGGCAAGAGACTGGATGAAGCCCAAGTCATATTCGACGCCTTCCACAGCATGATCACCCACCCTAATGAAGAACCTGACTACGACACCCTCGGCGACCTGGAAACCCTGTCGGGCGTGAACGAATACCCCACACGAATCAAGTGCGCCGTTCTGGCCTGGCACACCATGCGCTCTGCCCTGAACGATGACGGGGAAATGGTGACCACGGAGTAGCTGGCGCTATGACCCAGCTAAACGGCCCCGTCTTCGACGGACTGTATGGCGACCTGATAATGGACCACTACCGCGCCCCGCGGAACCGTACTCCACTGTCTGCGCCCACCCTGACCGCTTACGAACTGAACCCCTTCTGCGGCGACCTCATCGACCTGCAACTGCGGCTGGATGGCGACGGGGCGGTGGATGGCGTTTTTGCCAACAGCGAGGGGTGTTCCATTATTCAGGCGTCGGCGTCCATGATGTCCGAGGTCATCAAGGGTAAGACCGTGGCGGAAATGAATGCCCTGTCCGGCCTCTTCCGCTCTTTCCTGCGCTCCCGGCCAGAAGAAGGCGAACCGCCTAATTCGTCTTTAGGCGACCTGTGCGCCCTTGGCGTGGTGCGGCAGTATCCCGTCCGCGTCAAGTGCGCCCTGCTCCCTTGGACCGCTTTAGAAGAGGCTATCCGGTAGCTTCAGACACACAAATGGGTGGCTAAATATCTATGAAATCTGCATAAATGCGGCAATTGACAGTTGATGAACGAATAAATATAATCATCGTGGCAACAATGCTTCCTCCTTTCTCTCTCGCGCTGCCTCCGTAGTTTTCCTGACATTGAGTGGCAGTAGCGGTGTTTGTTTAACAGCACTCCCCTATCTGTTGCTGCGCGGGTATATGCCTACAAAATTCATCTTCGTCACGGGCGGCGTAGTTAGCTCGCTGGGCAAGGGCATCTGTGTCGCATCCATCGGGCGCATCCTGAAGAGCCGTGGCCTCAGCGTTTCGGTGTTGAAGCTCGACCCCTATCTGAACGTCGACCCCGGCACCATGTCTCCGTATCAGCACGGCGAGGTCTTCGTTACTCAAGACGGCGGCGAGACGGACCTGGACCTGGGCCACTACGAGCGTTTCATCGACCTGGAACTTACCCGCAGCTCTAACCTCACCGCCGGCGACATATATCTCAACCTCATCGCCAAGGAGCGCCGAGGCGACTTCCTCGGTGGCACCATACAGTCCGTGCCTCACGTGACCAACGACATAAAAGAGCGCATCCTTCGCCTCGCCGACGAGTCCGGCGCGGAGGTGATTGTCGTCGAGGTTGGCGGCACCGTGGGCGACATCGAGGGCCTCCCCTTCCTGGAGGCCATCCGGCAGATGCGCAACCAGGTTGGCCGCGACAATGTCTTCTACGTCCACCTGACCCTCCTCCCCTACCTCTCCGCCGCCCAGGAACTCAAGACCAAGCCCACCCAGCACAGCGTCAAGGAACTTCGCTCCATCGGTATCCAGCCCGACGCCATCATCTGCCGCAGCGACCACCCGGTGCCTCCCGGCATCTGCGACAAGATTGCTTCCTTCTGCGACGTTCCCAGCAATGCCGTTATCCCGTTGGAGACTGTGCAGAACGTCTACGGCGTCCCGCTGGTGTTGGAGGAAGCCGGGCTGGGCGACATCATCCTAGACTCCCTGGGCCTGCGCGGCTACGCCCGCGGGCTTGGCGAGTGGCGCTCCATGGTCGAGATGATGGACCGCCCCAAGAACCCTTTGCCCATCGCTCTCGTCGGCAAATACGTCGAATACCCCGACTCCTATCTCTCCGTCCGCGAGGCCCTGCGCCACGCCGGATTGCCGCATACCCGGGACGTTGAGTTGCAGTGGGTACACTCGGAGGACATCGAGCGCTGCGGTCCCGACGACCTCCTTCGCAACGTCAGCGGCATCGTCGTCCCCGGCGGCTTCGGCACCCGCGGCGTCGAGGGCATGGTCGAGACCGTGCGCTACGCCCGCGAACAGAACGTGCCATACCTCGGCCTTTGTCTAGGTTTGCAGGTGATGGTCATTGACTGGGCCCGCCACATTCTCGGACTAGAGGGCGCCAACTCCGAGGAACTGGAGCCGGAGACCGAGCATCCTGTGGTCCACATTATGCCGGAACAGGAAGGCATCACCATCAAGGGCGGCACCATGCGTCTCGGCAGCTATCCCTGCCGCCCCCAGGGCGGCACCATGACCAGCGAGGCCTACGGCGAGGGCGAGGTCATGGAGCGCCACCGCCACCGCTTCGAGCTGAACAACGCCTACCGCGAGGCCCTGGAGCAGTCCGGCCTCATCTGCGCCGGCCTCTCCCCTGACGGCAGGCTGGTGGAGGCCGGGGAGGTGCGCGGCCACCCGTTCATGGTGGGGGTGCAGTACCACCCCGAATTCAAGTCGCGTCCCAACCGCCCCCATCCCCTCTTCGTCCGGTTCCTCGCCGAAGCCACCAAGACCATCCGTGAAGGCAGCCAGCCGCCGCTCCCACTGGAATAATGTCCACACCCGCGAGGGCAAGCATGAAGCTCTTTCTCGACACGGCCAACATCGACGAAATCCGCGACGGCGCCCGTCTCGGCGTGGTCAGCGGCGTCACCACCAACCCCTCCCTCGCAGCCTCCGCTGGCATCGGCGACCGCGAGGCCTACCGTTCCGCCGTCGCCGAGATTGCCTCCCTCATCGACGGCCCCATCTCCGTCGAGGTCGTCTCCACCGACACCCAGGGCATGGTGGACGAGGGCCGCGACATCGCCGGCTGGATTCCCAACCCCTGGGTCAAGATTCCCAGCACCATCGAGGGCATCGAAGCCATCGCCATTCTGTCGTCCGAGGGCATCCGCGTCAACCAGACCCTCTGCTTCTCCGTCAACCAGGCCCTCCTCGGCGCCCAGGCAGGCGCCACCGTTGTCTCGCCCTTCATCGGCCGCCTCGACGACATCGGCCACGACGGCATCGCCCTCATCCGCGACATCGCTGACCTGTACCGCCAGGCCGCCGTGGAAACCCAGGTGATGGCCGCCAGCGTCCGCCATCCCCTGCACTGCGTCAAGGCGGCCCAGGCCGGCGCCCACATCGCCACCGTGCCTTACCGCACCCTGGCGCAGATGGCCCAGCACCCCCTGACCGACGCCGGTCTTGCCCGCTTCATTGCCGACTGGCATAAGGCGGGGCAGGCGTGATGCTAGGGGGACGTCCTCAACCCAACCTTCTCCCAGAGGGAGAGGGAGCAAGTCAGACGAACCAGAACTGAGGTGACCATGACGGCAACCCGCAAGAGTTTGGACGTGGTGGAGTTGGGCGGCAAGTCCAAGGAAGAACTGTTGAGCCTGGCTCCCACCGTCGGCCTCGGCGATGGCGCGGCCCTGGACAAGATGCACCGCGAGGACATCCTCGGGCGCTTGTTCCAGGTTGCCTCCGCCAACCAGTCCCTCGTCTCCACCGGCATCCTGGAGATCATGGACGAAGGCTATGGCTTCCTCCGCCAGGTCGCCTCTTACCGCCACTCCGGCGACGTCTACATCTCCCAGTCCCAGATCCGCCGCTTCGGACTCCGCACCGGCGACACCATCACCGGCCAGGTCCGCCCTCCCAAGGAAGGCGAGCGTTACTTCGGTCTGGTCCGCGTCGAGAAGGTCAACGGCTTCGACGCCGGCGACCCCTCCAGCAGGATTCACGGCCGCAACCGCCCCACCTTCGAGCACCTGACCCCGGTCTTCCCCGAGCGGCAGGTGGTCCTCGAGACCTCGCCCAACGAGCTTTCCACCCGCATGGTGGACCTCTTCGCCCCCATCGGCCTGGGGCAGCGCGGCCTCATCGTCTCGCCGCCCAAGGCGGGCAAGACCACCATGCTCAAGCAGATTGCCCACGGCGTGGTCACCAACTGCCCCGAGGCCGTCCTCATGGTCGCCCTCATCGGCGAGCGCCCGGAGGAGGTCACCGATATGCGCCGCTCAGTGGACGGCGACGTCTTCGCCTCCACCTTCGACGAGAACGTCGAGGAGCAGTGCCGAGTGGCCGAGCTCTGCCTCGACCGAGCCAAGCGCCTCGTCGAGCTGGGCAAGGACGTGGTCATCCTGCTGGACAGCATCACCCGGCTCACCCGGGCCTACAACCTGGCCGTGCCCACCAGCGGCCGCACCCTCTCTGGCGGCATAGACCCCATCGCCCTCTACCCGCCCAAGAAGTTCTTCGGCGGCGCACGCAACATTGAGGAGGGCGGCTCCCTCACCATCATTGCCACCTGCCTGGTCGACACCGGCAGCCGTATGGACGAGGTCATCTACGAAGAGTTCAAGGGCACCGGCAACATGGAACTCCACCTCGACCGCAAACTCGCCGAGCGGCGCTACTTCCCGGCCATCGACATTGTCCGCTCCGGCACCCGCCGCGAGGAGCTGCTCTACTCCGAGGAGGCCCACCGCCAGGTCGTTCTGCTCCGGCGTATGATCGGAATGCTCTCCAACAACAGCAACGACGGCGGCAGCGCCACCGAGCGCGTCCTTGACCGACTCTCCAAGACCCCCACCAACCACGACTTCCTCCGCACCCTCTCCGCCGCCAGCGCCTGACGCGGTTGTCTGAGCTGTGATTCCCGTGATGAAATGATGGTCAGGATTCCCTGCCCCAGGAATCCGCGCAATCCCATAATCAAGTAAATCGCAGGTCAGACAAAGGAACCGGAATGGAAGAGCGCATTGACCGCCTGGACCGCCTGATGGAAGCGTCCGCCGGGCTGTACGAAACCATGCAGCGAAACCAGGAGATTATGCTGGATAACCAGTGGCGCAACGAAGAAAACCGGGTGGAGATCCAGCGGCGCAACGAAGAAAGCCGACGGCGCAACGAGGAGGACCTGCGCCGTTTGGAACAGAGCCATTTGGAAGTGTGGGACTTGCTCCAGCAGCTAATCCAGGGCGTAGCCGTAATGCAGGCCGAAATCGTCCGCATAGACGAAACTTACTCATGACAAAAATCTCCCTCCCTCAAGGGTGAGGGTGAAACCCCCGCGCTCAAAACCCCGGAACAACCCTCACAGAAATCCCCAAATACTTGCCCGCAAACCCCTGTGTTCCTCGCCCCTTCCCCGTATAGAATGACATAAAAGCGGTGGCGGAGGTGTGCTGTGCGAGCGTGGTGGTGGATGCTGGCGGGAGTCCTCGCTATCTTGCTGGTGGCGGCGGCGCCGGCCCAGGATGGACGCCCCCCGGCCCCCCTGGAACCCGACTACTACTCAGGCAGCGTGACCGTCCAGGGCGCCACCCCGCCCGAGGGAACCCAACTCGTCGCCTGCATTGATGGCTGCGACTCCTACCAGAGCAACATCGTCTCCCTCGACTCCCGCGGCAACTTCACCTGGCTCGCTCTCAAACCCCAGGACTGGGACCTCGTCGGCGACGACGTCACTTTCTATATAGTCACCGTCTACGGCAGCATCCAGGCGGCGGAAAGTCAGCTCTTCATCGGCGCCCGCCAGACTTACAACATCTCGCTGACCTTCTCCGACCCCATCCCCACCGACTACCCGACGGCCACGCCGCCACCGACGGCCACGCCCAGGCCGACGGCCACGCCCAGGCCGACGGCCACGCCGGTGCCGCCGACGCCAGTGCCAACGGCCACGCCGGTGCCAACGGCCACGCCGGTGCCAACGGCCACGCCGCTGCCGACGGCCACGCCGCTGCCAACGCCCACGGCCATCCTGCCGGTGACGGGCGACACCGCCGTTACGCGCATCCCGCCGCTGGTTCTCGCCGCGGGCATCGCCCTGCTGGCCCTCGGCGCCGGGCTCTTCCTCGTAGCCACCCGCCGCATCCGCTCCGGCGCCAGCTAGGCGCCAAAGCGAAAGGGGCAGCTCCAATGGCTGCCCCTCCGTCGCTCGTGCCTCCGATCCCTACCCGCGAGGCGGCGACAGCAGGTTGACCCGCAGGTCGGCGGGCAGGTTGCCGCTGGTGACCACCAGTCGCGGCTGCGGCTGGAGCTCGTCCTGCCCCAGGCGCCGCAGGAAGACCTCGGGGCCGTCGAGGGTGACGCCGGCCTGTCCGTGGGCGTAGTGCATGGGGATGACGATGCGGGGGTCCAGGTCCTGGATGGTCTGCAAAGCCTGGTCGGGGCTGATGGCGCACTGCCCGCCCGCCGGCGCCAGAACCACGTCCACCGGCTTCAGCTCGTCCACCTGCCGCGTCGTCAGCGGCAGGGCCAGGTCGCCCAGGTGGCAGACGCTGATGCCGTCCATCTCGATGGTGTAGGCCACGTTGCGGCGCTCGTGGGGAACGCCGGCGGGCAGGGGAGTCATGACGCCGCGCACCACTATGCCGTTGTACTCGTACTCGCCGGGAGTGCGGAAGACTTTTGGCCCCCCGCTGACCGCACCGGCGGCCGAGTGGTTGGGGTGGGTGTTGCTGATGGTAACCACCGCGGCGGGACGGGCGTCAAGCCGCAGCCCCAGGGCCTTGGGGAAGGGGTCCGTTACCACCACCATGCCGCTGGCGTGCAACCGGAAGGAAGAATGCCCCAAATATGCCAAGTCCATGCCTCTCCCTCACACGCCCATCCGGGAAACTGGTGTCGGGCCAAGGGACGGCCCGCAGCGCAAGCGAGTATATCATACGCATTCGCCGGGACTGCTGACTCTGCCGGTTCCGGTTCGGATGAATTGTTTCGCCGGGGCCTTCCGGCGGGTTTGACACTGTCGCAAATGCTGTGCTAACTTCGAGAAAAGGACTATGCACGGTTATCCCCGCCCTTGGGGGAATGCCGATGTTATCTTACCGCACGTCAACCATCCTCAACCTGCTGATAGATGAATACGTGCAGACCGCCGCGCCGGTTGCGTCGGACGATATAGCGCGCAGCCCGGTTCTGCGGGTCAGCCCGGCAACAGTCCGCAGCGCGATGTCACAACTCACCGAGGCCGGCTACATCTCCCGTCCTCACGTGTCCGCCGGTGGTGTGCCGTCGGATCTGGGCTACCGGCACTACGTGGAATCCCTGGGCGAACCGCCTCCCCTGCCCAACAGTCTGCGGCAGCGCGTGGACCGCTGGCTCGGCGAGGCGGAGCCGGATGTTGAGGTATGGGCCCGCCGTTGCGCCACTGCCCTCTCGCAGTTAACCGCCAACCTGGTTATCGTTACTCAACCGCGCTCTTCACTGCCGCGCTTGAAACGGTTGCAACTGGTGTTCCTGCAGGAGTCCATGGCTCTTCTGGTCATCGTGCTGGGCGAGACGCGCTTGCTCAAACGCCTGCTATCGCTGGATGACCCGGCCAGCCAGAATCGGCTGGATGAAGCAGCGGGTCGGCTGAATGAGTCTCTGGCGGGCCTGAGTCGACCGCAGATCGAGTCGCGGGAGGTGGAACTGGGTTCGTTGGAGCGGCGAGTTCGCCAGGACTCGTTGGAGCTGATGCTGGAAGCCGAGAAGTCTGATATGCCGGAGCATCACGTTGAAGGGCTGGGGCGTCTGCTGGGCCAACCGGAGTTTGCCGCGGGTGAGCGCGCCCGTAAATTGGTTCAGTCAGTAGAAGAGCGGGTGCTGCTGGAGCGTATACTGGCCGCTGCACAGGAGCCTGCCGGTGACGCGCCCAAGGTCTATATCGGTTCGGAGAATCAGGACGAAGCCCTGCATAGTTTCGGCGTCGTAGTATGCCGATACGGACGCCCCGACGGTGTGGGCGGTTCAATCTGCGTTATCGGTCCGACACGCATGGGTTACTCCAAGGCCATGTCCGGCACCCGGCACCTGGCCAACATGATGAGCCGGATGGTGCAAACTCTGGAGAGCGGAGACAAGGCCGAGGCATAGGGTTGTCATCCTCTGCCCTTGGTGTACCGTTTGTTCCTGCATGGAGGTACAGGGTAGCTGTGCCTCCCTTGATTAAGCTGTTGAATGTCGCAGTTCGCCAGCATCATTTCACCCCCGGTCAGCGCAATTGATAACCATGATTGCGGCCCGTATAATGGCTATCAGCACGAGTTGAATTGGAAGCGGCTCTGCTCGAGGCCGCGATAACTTATTTGTTCAGACCGGCGCAAGGATAAAGCGGGTCGGCTGAAGGATGGGGAATATGGCGATAGCAGACGTTTTGACCGGCACTTTTACCGTGAAGACTGGACACGCCCAGATGCTCAAGGGCGGCGTCATAATGGACGTGGTCACCCCCGAGCAGGCTCAGATTGCCGCCGAAGCCGGGGCCGTGGCGGTCATGGCTTTGGAGCGTGTGCCGGCTGACATCCGCGCCGACGGCGGCGTGGCCCGCATGACCGACCCGGCAATCATCACCCGCATAATGGATGCGGTCACCATCCCGGTTATGGCGAAGGTCCGTATCGGCCACTTCGTCGAGGCCCAGATTCTGGAAGCCCTCGGCGTTGACTACATTGACGAGTCGGAAGTTCTGACCCCGGCCGACGAGACTCATCACGTCTGGAAGCATGATTTCAAGGTGCCTTTTGTCTGCGGTTGCCGCGACCTGGGCGAGGCCCTGCGCCGCATATCCGAAGGCGCTGCCATGATCCGCACCAAGGGCGAAGCCGGCACCGGCGACGTGGTGGAAGCCGTGCGCCACATGAGGGCGGTCCAAGACACTATTCGCAAGCTCCAGACCATGCCAGACGACGAGATGGTGGTGGAAGCCCGTAACCTGCAAGTGTCCCTCGACCTGCTCCAGCAGACCCGCGAGCAGGGCCGCCTGCCGGTGGTCAACTTCGCCGCCGGAGGCGTCGCCACTCCCGCCGACGCCGCGCTGATGATGCAGTTGGGCGCCGACGGCGTTTTCGTTGGCTCCGGCATCTTCAAGTCCGGCGACCCGGCCAGCCGCGCCTACGCCATTGTGCAGGCCGTCACCCACTACAACGACCCGCAGATTCTGGCCGAGGTTTCCAAAGACCTGGGCGAGCCGATGGTAGGCCGCAATGTACGCGAGATACCCGAAGGCGAACTGCTGGCGCCTCGGAGCGTGTAGGAAGGGTTTTATTGGCAAGGTCAAGACTCAGTGAGGCCACCGGGGTTTGCACCGCCAAATGAGGGTCGGTTAGCACGAAGCGTTGAAAATAGGCGTATTAGCGGTACAAGGCGACTTCGCGGAGCATATCGCAATCCTCCGCAAGATAGGCGCGGATGCCCGCGAAGTCCGGCTGCCGGAGCACTTGGAGGCTCTGGACGGGTTGATTATTCCCGGTGGCGAGAGCACCACGCTCAGCCGCTTGATGTCCATTTACCACCTGCGCGAACCTGTCGCGGAAATGGCGGCGGAGGGCCGTCCCGTCTGGGGCACCTGCGCCGGCATGATTATGCTGGCCAACGAAATCACCGAGCAGGACCCCGTGCCTCTGGGCCTGATGGACATTGGCGTCCGGCGCAACGCCTTCGGGCGCCAGGTGGACAGCTTCGAGCAGCCGCTGCAAATCGCTCCTTTGGCCCCTGAACCCTATCACTGCATCTTCATTCGCGCCCCAGTGGTCATCCGCGTAGGTCCGCCGGTGAAGGTTCTCGCAAGCCTGGATGATGGCCGACCCGTGGCGGTGCAGCAGGGCAACCTGTTGGCGACGTCTTTCCACCCAGAACTTACCCATGACACTCGAGTTCACCGGTATTTCGTTGGCCTTGCGGAAGGAAACTCTCCGGCTTCATATATATAGTAATGGCCGCGGGAGAAATTGCGTTGTGGTTCCCCAATAGCAGCCCGGAATCATCCTTGTCGGAGGAATGATATTGGCGACTGTGCATGACGCAGTGCGGGAAGAGTTGGAGTTGGTGCTGAACGTGCTACCGGAGCGGGTGTCCGCAGCGCTGCGGCAGCGGGAAGACCTGGAAGAGTTGCTGGAGGTGGTGCTGGACCTGGGCCGGGAGCCGGAGGCCCGCTTCGTCAGCGGTGACGCTCCCCTCAGTTCGCGGGAAGTGGACGCCGAAGACTTGGAGAGCGTTATTGAGCGATTGGGTGAGTTCGGCGACGATAACCGGGCTGGCATCGAGCGCACCCTGCATCGCATCTCGGCTATCCGCAACCGCCGGGGACGGGTCATCGGGCTGACCTGCCGCATTGGACGCGCCGTCTTCGGCACCATCAAGATGATTGAAGACCTGGCTTTTTCTGGCAAGAACATCCTGCTGCTGGGCCGCCCCGGCGTCGGCAAGACCACCATGCTCCGCGAGACGGCGCGGGTGCTGTCGGTGGAAGCGCAAAAACGGGTCGTCATTGTGGACACCTCCAACGAAATCGCCGGAGATGGCGACGTACCGCACCCGGCCATCGGACGGGCCCGGCGGATGCAGGTTGCTACGCCTTCGCAGCAGCATGGCGTGATGATCGAGGCGGTGGAAAACCATATGCCCGAGACTGTCGTCATTGATGAAATGGGGACGGAACAGGAAGCCGCCGCCGCCCGCACCATCGCCGAGCGGGGCGTGCAGCTCATCGCCACGGCCCACGGCAACACCTTGGACAATCTGATTATGAACCCCACGCTGTCCGACCTGGTGGGCGGTATTCAGACAGTAACCCTGGGCGACCAGGAGGCGCGCTATCGCGGTACCCAGAAGACGGTGTTGGAGCGTAAGGCCCCGCCCACCTTCAACGTAGTTGTGGAGATACAGAGTTGGGAACGCTTGGCGGTCCACGACGACGTGGCCCACGTGGTTGACCAGTGGCTGCGCGGCTATCCCATCGTTCCTGAGGTTCGCTGGCTGGACGAACACGGAGAAGTGCAGCGGGCCGAGGAAGAGTACCGCGCCAACGACAACGCCCCGCCGCCTTTCGCCATGAACGGAACCAAGAGGCAACCGGAAGATCGCCGTTCTGGCCGTGATTACGGCCATGAGCGTCGCAGAGACTACGACCGGGAGCCGGGCCGCTCCGTTCCGTCGCCCCGGCCCATGGGCGAAATGTCCGAGGAAGAGGCGGCCATGGCCTCGGAGGTGCGTGTCTTCCTGTTCGGCGTGGGCCGCGACAAGCTGGAAGCGGCCATGGTCGAGTCGGGAACGCCGGTGCAGATAGTCAACGAACTGCGCCGCGCCGACTTGGTGCTGACCACCAAGACCCACTACCGTCGCGGCTCGCAGCTTGTGCGCATCGCCGAAGCCAACGGCAAGCCGGTGTACGTGCTGCGCAAGAACTCCCTGCCCCAGTTGCAGGACTTCCTCCGCACCGTGGTGGCGCAGCGCAACCCCAACGGCCAATTCCGGGGCGGACGCGCCCCGGCCGCCGAACAGCAGGAAGCCCCCAATATCGAGCGAGCCATGCAGGAAGCCGAGGAAGCGGCCAACCGTGTGCTGAGCGGTGAGGAAATGACGGTCAAGCTGTCGCCCCAACGTTCCCACATCCGGCGTCTCCAGCACATGCTGGGCCAGCGATACAACGTGGCCTCTACCAGCCAGGGCCGCGAACCCGACCGGGCGGTGATGTTCTACCGGGTGTGAGGGTGAAATCCTAGCTGCAACCGTACATTCGAGTGGGAAATTTCTCTCCCACCCTAACCCTTCCCCAGCGGGGGAGGGAACCTAACGCACTTGCGCCGTGACGAGCTGGACGCTAAACTGAGGGCATCCTGAACCCCCGGAGGAAAACATGGAAGGCAAAGTCCAGATTGAGATTACCTACTGCGTCAGTTGACAGCATCTCGGTACTGCCACGTGGATGGCAAACGAGTTTTTCCGGCATTTCGGCCCGGATGCGGCAGTAGCAATCTCCCCTCGCGGCCAGAGCATCATGGAGGTGTTCGTGGACGGCGAGCGCATCTTCGATAAGAAGGGCGAAGGCAACATCTTCCCCGACCTGGCCCGCGTCCGCAAGATGCTGGCTCACGTCCGCGAGAGAATCGCCGAGGCGGACCTGGTGGCAGCCGACGACTAGCGGGCCGACAGGACGGCTCCCACAATGGTCCTGACATAGTTGATAAGCTCCTCCCTAACATGGAGGGGCTTTTGCATTTACTAGAGCAAGGCCGGGGTCTCGATAGAAGGCGGGTTGAGACACGACCGGGGCAGCAGCGGCAGAACGATGTCCCATACCTGTTCGGCCAATTGGTCTTCCGGCAGCCGGGCGTCGAGGGTATGCCAGCCGGGATTGGCCTTCGCCAAATCCAGGTAGCCTCGCCTCACCCGGTTGTGGAAGGCTAGGGGCTGGTCTTCAAAGCGGCGGTGTCCTTCAACGTCGGCCCGGCCCACGTCGGCGGATGCGGCGGGCGACAGAGCCAATTGAAGCTGTGGCTTGCCGACGCGATGCAAGCCCTCCTCGGGGTCAATATCCAGCAGGAAGGTTACGTCGGGGTTCAGCCCGCCGGTGGCGTAGTTGTTCAGGTAGTCGATAACGTCACGCCGGACGGCCCGGCCATATCCCTGGTAGGCGACGGTGGAGCCGGAGAAGCGGTCCGATATGACAGTGATTCCCTGTTCCAG
Source organism: Dehalococcoidia bacterium (assembly GCA_965204805.1). Taxonomy (GTDB): domain Bacteria; phylum Chloroflexota; class Dehalococcoidia; order Lucifugimonadales; family UBA3495; genus VXOI01. The sequence continues at coordinate 2,775,778 of OZ242013.1, read as the reverse complement.
GCTGGGCCGAATCTGGTCGGCAACCAACTGGGCCCGCGCCGCAGCGAACAGCAGCAACTCCGACTCCGGCGTCAAGGGCCGCCCGCTTTTGAGATAGTCGCGCAGGTGCAAGCCGAGGGGAGTAGTCCCCGGCTCCCGCACTAGCAGCGCCGACCGCGCCTCTGACAACCGCCGGTAAAGCCGCTCCGCCTGCGTGCTTTTGCCGCTGCCCTCGCCGCCCTCGAAAACGATGAACAGTCCTTCCGCCACAACCGCCTCCGCCATACTACCCGCCGCTGCTGGGGTGAATTCTTCGCTAATAATAGCAGTAGGTTACATAACAATCACGGATTTTCCTTGCGGGTTAGGGAGAGTCCCTGCCATGTGGCAAAAGTAGACTATCTCTCCTGCAACGGCGCGATGACTTCCTTGCCGAAGCGGCGGATGATGGTTTCCGGCGAGGGGCCGATGGCGGTTATCAGCAGCGCATCCGCGCCTGAGTCAAAGACGGCGCGGGCCTTGGCGCGGCATTCCTCCGGCGTGCCTGCTATGGCGAAACGGTCGGCGAAGTAGTCCGTCAGCCCCAGCTCGTCGGTCAGCGTGGCGTTGCGGGTGTGGCCCACCTGCTCGTGCTCGGCGGCCTTATATTCGCGGTGCAGGATGGATACAGGCTCGCGCAGTTCCTCGGGCACGTTCTTGCCCTCGAGGGTGAAGCGGAAGGCGTGATGGCCGGAGGCGGCCAGCGCCATCTTGATTTCCCCGATGGCGTCGTCGCGGTTGTCGGCGATGTTGCACTTGGCGAAGGCCCAGACGCCGGTTGCGCCCTCCTCGCGTCCGGCGGCGCGCTCGCCCTCGCGGATGCGGGCTACCGTATCGGCCAGCACCTCCGGGGTCAGGCCGGTGTGGATGATGGCGGCGTCGGCGACGGCCCCGGCCATGGCCAGGGTGCGCGGCCCCTCGGCGGACATGGCGATGGGGATTTCGGCATTAGCCCAGCGCACGTGGGCCCGGTCGCCCCGGTACTCGCTGGTCTCCCCGGCCAGCATCTCGCGGACGGTCTGGATGTAGTGATGCAGCTCCGCCAGCCGCGCCGGACGCAGCCCCAGGTTCAGCACCGCGCTGTCCCCGCTGCCCAGGCCCAGGAAGGCGCGACCGCCGGAAAGCTCGTTAATCGAGGCTATGGCAGAAGCGGCAACAGCCGGGTGGCGAGTGAGGGGATTGCTGACCGTAGGCCCCAGCATCACCCGCTCGGTGGACGCGGCCACGACGCCCAGGGTCACGTACAGCTCGCGGGCCAGAGACTGCGAGTCAGCTATGCCGATGTAGTCGAAGCCCATTTCCTCAGCCAGTCTGGCTCCGCTGGCGACATCCGCGAGGTTGTTGGGGAACATGGTGACGCCGAATTTCATTGTGAGCGGCCTCCGGGGGCAAGTGGAACAGTGATTCTGTATCGCGCCGACTTAAACAATCGGATGCTATTGTAGTCATTCGGGTTATCAAAGCCGAAGTGCCAGAGATGGTATTCGTCGTTGATACGCTGGAAAAGGAGAGTTGAGACAGGTTTTGCAGTGTGCTGTTGCCACTGACGAAAGGGGTAATAGAGTTGCCTGATGATAGTATTGCTGGCCTTGCCGCTCTTGGTCTCAACCAGCACTACTTGTTCCGCGCCTTCGTAGCCTCGGTCAACTTCAGTCTGCACCCCCTCGATGTCAATCTGAAATCCTCCAGCTACGAGACTAAAGGCCGACGTGTATTTCCTCCCTCGTATGGTGAGCACAAGAGAATCATCGTTGACGAAGTGCCGGACCAAGCTCAATGCGTAAGCGCGATCCAAGTATTGTATCTCCGAATTGCCTATCTGCGATGGTTCCATCCCGAAGGGGAAATCACTGCGATATTCCAGCAAAGGCGACTCAATAGGAGAAACATCTAAGTATCCTTCGCCTTTGACAATAGCATAGTGCTTATTTCTTACAGGTAAAATGAAAAGTTCTCGCTCACGGAAGACTTGCGGACGATTTTCCCGGCTGTCTTGCTTGCACAATATCCGCACTTCCTTTTGGCTTGTTCGCTGGAAGTGTTGACAGGCATCCTTAATCTGCTCTGCCGAAATCTCAAATGGCCCGGCATCGAAATCGTGCTCATGGATGCTGTATCGCTCAAAGATGGCTTCCCAACCCGCAGTTTTATTTGGCTGAGTGGATGTCGCGAACGTCATCAGTGTCTCCATTGGGACTATATCAGTCAGATGGGCGCGTGAAACCGCATCGTGCTACTCAATCGTTATTCCATCTAAGTTTTCATCTATTCCCTCACCGCAACTGTTGCAATATAGCTCCATTACTCCAGTGTCGGTTAATTCTGTACGCAAGAATACGATTTTGTCGTCCTCGGCGCGAAACACCGGGTAAGTGTCAAAATCACCCCTTACCTCGTCGCTCCCGCATTCTTTGCAGGCAAACCTTGGGCTGGGTGCATTGTTTTCGCTGGTCATTTCACCATCTGCCTCGGGTGTACTTTTCTTCCAGTTCACCGATGCTGACGAATTTTACGCGCCCGTGAATTTCGTGGAGCGTATCCATTCTGACTCGGTCCTCAAAATGGGCTTTGCGATGTGCTGGCGCAACAATTCTGAGCTGGGTATAAAAGTCCCGCAGTTCATTGAACTTAGCCAGCGAGTTCAGCATATCGGTGGACAATTCGACCTCGAACATCGCTGCTGGCATTTCACGCCGGTTGAACCAGATTACATCCACAGTCCTTGCCCGGCGCGTAAGGTGCGGGTAGCCGAAGCTGGGTAGTCTGGTTATATCGCAGACGTCGCTGAGCTTTTGGTTGCCGAAAGCGCGGTTGCCATCTTGAGACGGTACATAGGTTTTGTAATTTCGCGCGTTGCCGATTTCGAGCAACAGGCCCTGATAGTACCAATGATTGCGCTCTTCCACGCGGGGCGGAACGTCTCCTTCCTCTGGCAAAGCATAGTCTTTTTCCAAGGTTGCCGAGAGTTCCTGCAAGCAGTACAGGCCGGGCTTGAGGACGTGGATATGGCCGGGTGTATTGCGTACGATTCGGCGTATGGTAGCTTCGGGGGTTTTGGTTACCCATTTCGTCGCATCCCCGCCCGGAGCGAGGAGATAGCGATTCAACTGCGATAACGTAGCAATGCCGCCCAACTTATCGAGCGCAGATACAACCTGTTCCCACTGAGTTATCCGGCTCTGCGCGGCCATAATTAGATCACCTGATCGTATTTGTGGCACTACCCTACCATTACGGCTGGGTAGTGTCAACGGGCGGACTAGTATTGGGTCAAACGCGTATTGTCACGCATCACATAATCTGAGCGTGGGTGCTACCTTTTGGACTGAAGTTGTGTTGTGGGAGGGTCATCCATGGTGCAAGAGGTTTACGCGGTCCACCTGACTGCGCCGGAGAAGGGACTGCTCAAGAAGATGATCCGGGCCGGCAGGCACTCGACCCAGGCCATCACGCGGGCCCGCATTCTGCTAAAGACCGACGAGGGTTGGACCGCTCCCCAAGTGTCCACGGCTCTGGATGTGTCGGAACGCACGGTGCGCCGGGTCAAGCGCCGCTACGTGGAGGAGGGACTGGAGGAGGTGTTGCGGCACCACAACTCGCCCAATCCATACCGGAAGGTGGACGACCGTGTGGAAGCCCACCTGATTGCCTTGGCCTGCAGCCCGGCGCCCGAGGGTCACGAGCATTGGACTCTGCGCGCCTTGGCCGGCAAGGCGGTGGAGTTGGGACTGGTGGAATCGTTGTCCCACGAGACGGTGCGGTTGCACTTGAAAAAAACACCCTCAAGCCGTGGCGGAAGCAGCAGTGGTGCATTCCCAAGGTAGGCGGAGAGTTCGTGGCCGCTATGGAGGATGTGCTGGACTTGTACGCCGAACCATACGACCCTCAGAGGCCGGTGGTGTGCTTCGACGAGACCTCCACCCAGCTCTTGGCGGAAACCAGGACGCCGTTGCCAGCAAGGCCCGGACAGCCCAAGCGGGAGGACTACGAATACGTGAGGGGTGGCACCCGTAACCTGTTCCTGACCTGCGAGCCCAAGGCCGGCTGGCGGGAGGTTGCGATAACCCAGCGGCGTACCATGCAGGACTTCGCCCATCAGATGCGCTGGCTGGTGGACGCGGCCTACCCGGATGTCCCGGTGATCCGCCTGGTCTTGGACAATTTGAACACCCACCGGGTGGCATCGCTGTATGAGACCTTTCCCGCCCCGGAGGCGCGGCGGATCGCCAAGCGGCTGGAGTTCCACTACACCCCCAAGCATGGGAGCTGGCTGAATATGGCGGAAATCGAGTTCAGCGTGCTGGCCAGGGCCTGCTTGCGGGGGCGCAACGGAGATGAGGACAGCCTGGAAAGAGCCGTCAGTGCCTGCGTGTGGGAGCGGAACGCGATAGGAGCCGCCATTAACTGGCAGTTCACAGCCCAAGACGCCAGACGCAAACTCCATCGCCTCTACCCGTGCCATTCTTGATTTGACGCAATACTAGCATTCAGCGTTAGAATGGGCCATCCCACCCGTCCACATCGCATTAGAGCCGTGCCAATGTCACTGGTAGCGCACACGCGGCCCGACGGTCTTCATGTAGCCCTCATAGTTTCGGCGGGTTTCGGATATGGAGTCGCCGCCGAACTTTTCCATGAAGGCTTCGGCCAACACCAAGGCCACCATCGCCTCGCCGACGACGCAGGCTGGGGGCGCCTGGCAGATGTCGGAGCGCTCGTAGTGGGCCTGCACTTCGCCGCCGGTGTCCAGGTCTACCGACGGCAGCGGGCTCATCAGGGTGGCGATGGGCTTGATGGCGAATTGGGCGGTCAGAGGCATACCGTTGGTCATGCCGCCCTCGGTTCCGCCCAGGTTGTTGGTGCTGCGCTGCCAGGGGCGGTCGGGATCGGTCACCGGCTCGATGACGTCCTGAACTTGGGAGCCACGCTGGTGGACGATGTCCCAGCCGGGGCCGATGGACACGGCCTTGACGGCGTTGATGGACATGAGGGCCTGCGACACGCGCCCGTCTATCTTGCGGTCCCAAGACACATGGGAGCCGAGGCCAATGGGCACGTTATCGGCGATGATTTCGCAGATGCCGCCCACGGTGTCGCCGGCGTCGCGGGCGGCGTCAATCTCGGCGGCCATCCGCTCGGCGGCGGCGGGGTCGGCGCAGCGCACCGGCGAATCTTCCACGGCCTGCCAGTCTATCTTCTCAGGCGGGGCGGCCTTTACGTCGCCGATGGAAAGGACGTGGCTATGCACCGCGACGCCGAACTCCTCCAGCAGCCGCAGGGCGACTGCGCCGGCGGCGACGCGGGCGGCGGTCTCGCGGGCGCTGGCCCGTTCCAGCACGTTGCGCACGTCGTTGAAGCCGTATTTCATCGCGCCAGGCAGGTCGGCGTGGCCGGGGCGCAGGCGGGTTACGCGCTGGCTGCGGGGGCTTTGGGGTTCGCCTCCCGTTTCAAGATAGGCCGGGGGACGCACCGACATCGCCTCTTCCCAGTTGGCCCAGTCACGGTTTTCGATGCTCATGCCGATGGGGCTGCCCAGCGTTGCGCCGTGGCGCACGCCGGATATGATGTGCGCCCAGTCCTGCTCAATGAGCATACGCCCGCCGCGCCCGTACCCCTTCTGGCGGCGGGCCAGGTGGACGCCGATATAGTCCTCGTCAATGGGCAGCCCGGCAGGCACGCCCTCGACGATGATGACCAAGCCCTGGCCGTGGGACTCCCCGGCAGTGGTAAAACGGACCATGAATTCCTCGTTGGCCTTGAATTTCCGATGCGCTGTCTGAACTGTGATTTATGGGATTATTGGATTTCCATGATTAAAGGGGCTAATCATGTCAATCATTTAATCCGACGAATCAGAGTTCAGACGGCCCCGCATGGCGGCGGTGGCAGCCTCCAGCATCACCGAAACGGGGGCGTCGTGGCCGGTCCACATCTCGAAGGAGGCCGCGCCCTGGTAGACCAGCATCTGGATGCCGCCCAGGGTGGCGGCTCCAGCGCGGCCCGCCTCGCGCAGCAGCGGCGTTTCCAGCGGATTATACACCAGGTCGTTGACCAGGACGGTGGAGGGGATGTCGGCGGCGGAGAGAGCCGAGCCGTTTTCGTCGGGGCCGTGAACCATGCCCATGGAAGTGCAGTTGACGATGAGGGACACTTCTCTCGTGGCTCGGGGGGCATCGGACAGGGCCAAAGCCTCGGCGGCGACGCCGCTGTCGATGGCGAGATGCGCCAGACGCTCCGCCCGTTCCAGGGTGCGGTTGGCGATGAACAGTTGAGCGATTCCGGCGCGAGCCAAGGCGTAGACGACGCCTCGCGCCGAGCCGCCTGCGCCCAGCACCAGCACGTCGCGGCCCCGCGGCTCAAAGCCCGCGCCCTCGCGCAGCGCCCGCAGGAAGCCGATGCCGTCGGTGTTGTGGCCCGTGAGCCGCCCGTCGCGGTTGACAATGGTGTTGACTGCCCCGGCGGTGGAAGCCCAGTCGTCCACCTCGTCGAGGAAGGGTATGACTGCTTCCTTGTGCGGCACTGTCACGTTGATGCCCAGCGTCCCCGGCGAGCGCAGGCCAGCCACGAATTCACCCAAGCCGTCGGGCGCAACATCCCAGGCTTCGTAAGCGCCATCAAAGCCGATGGCGTCCAGCGCCTCCTGCTGGAAGACGGGCGATATGGAATGGCCGATAGGGTGGCCGATGATGCCTAGTCGCTGCGGCATGGCTTTTACCGTTATCCCATCAGGAGTTACGCAGTTGGAGATTTCACCCCCACCCTAACCCTCCCCCTCGAGGGGGAGGGGATGGTAGGAAACTATCGCCCCAACTGCTCCAGGATTTCGTCGAGGCGCTGCTTGCGGTCGCGGAGTTCGGCCAGGCGGGCTTCTTCCGTCTCCACCACGTCGGGGCGGGCCTTTTCGCGGAAGTTGGGGTTGGAGACCAGCTTCTCCACCCGCTCCAGGTTGCGGGCGCAGTCGGCCAGCTCGGAGCGCAGGCGCTCGCCCTCGGCGTCCAGGTCCACCACGCCCTCCAGCGGCAGCCGGACGACCAGTGGGCTGACCACCAGCGTCACGCTTGCGCCGCCGTCCTGCTCGTCCTGAGCCTGTCGAAGGGCGCCGCCCTCGACTATACGCAGCGGCTCTACCCGGGACATGGCGCGGATAACGTCGGCCTCGGCTTCGATGGCCGCTCGCTGTCCGTTGGCTTCAACGAGCGCTTCCAGGTGTTGAGCGGCCGGGATGCGCAGTTGGGCGCGGGTGTTGCGGACGGCCCGAACTGCCTGCTGGACTAAGGCTATTTCTTCTTCCGCCGCTGGGTCAGTGCGCCCGCCGGATGCGGGGTATGGAGCGACCATTATTGACTCTGCCTGGGCATCGCCCTCTTCCGGCAACTCCGACTTGAGTGTCTGCCAAATTTCTTCGGTGATGAAGGGCATGAAGGGGTGCAGCAGGCGCAGGATGCGCTCGAGGACATGGGCCAGCGTCGGCAGGGGCGAGGGTTCGCTGCCGTTGCGTAGGCGAATCTTCGCCATCTCGATGTACCAGTCGCAGTAGTCGTTCCAGATGAACTCGTGGAGCCGTTGCTGCGCGTCGCCCAGCTCGAAGCTCTCCAGGGCCCGGTTTACGTCGGCGGTCACCCGGTCGAGTCGGCTGACTATCCAGCGGTCTTCGCGGTGCTCCGGGGTGACGTTGCTCCAGCCCTCCAGACCCTGACTGCCCTCAAGCTGGCTGATGACGAACCGGGAGGCGTTCCATATCTTGTTGGCGTAGTTGCGGCCTGCTTCCAGGCGGTTCTCGGTGAAGCGCAGGTCGTTGCCCGGCGCGGTGCCGGTGGTCAGGGCGAAGCGCAGGGCGTCGGTGCCGTACTTCTCCACCAGGTCCAGCGGGTCCATGGTATTGCCCCGGGTCTTGCTCATCTTCGCGCCGGAGCCGTCGCGGATGAGGCCGTGCAGGTAGACGGTGTTGAACGGGGCTTTGCCGGTATTCTCGATGCCCAGCATTATCATGCGGGCTACCCAGAAGAACAGGATGTCATAGCCCGTTTCCAGCACCGTCGTCGGGTAGAAATAATTGAAGTCGTCGGTTTCCTCCGGCCAGCCCAGCGTGGAGTGGGGCCACAGGCCGGAGCTGAACCAGGTGTCCAGCACGTCCGGGTCCTGTCGGACGTCCGCCGAGCCGCAGGCTTCGCAGGCGTCGGGGTCTTCCATGGCGACGGTCAGATGCCCGCAGGGGCCGCAGTACCAGACCGGGATGCGGTGTCCCCACCACAGTTGACGGCTGATGCACCAGTCGCGGATGTTTTCCAGCCAGTTCAGGTAGACCCGGGTGAACCGCTCCGGGACGATGCGTATGTCGCCCTCGGTAACGGCGCGGTAGGCCTTGCCCGCAATGCTGTTGGGCTGCTCGTGGCTGCCCACGTTGACGAACCACTGCATACTGATGAGCGGCTCAACCACGGTAGCGCAGCGCTGGCAGTGTCCGACGGAGTGGCGGTGCGGCTCCACTTTCTCCAGCACGCCCAGCGATTCCAGTTCCTCCACCACGCGGCGGCGGCACTCGAAACGCTCTACACCCGCGTACTTCCCCGCTACCGCGGTCATGTTGCCGTCTTCGCCGATGACGTTGGGGGCGTCCAGCCGGTGGCGCTGACCCACCTCGAAGTCCACCGGGTCGTGAGCCGGGGTTACTTTCAATGCGCCGGTGCCGAACTCCGGGTCAATGGCCTCGTCGCCCACTACCGGGATGACGCGGCCCACGATAGGCAGGACGACGTTGCGGCCCCGGATGCCGTCGTAGCGCGGGTCGTCGGGATGCACCGCGACGCCGGTGTCGCCCAGCATCGTCTCCGGGCGGGTGGTGGCGACGGTCACGCCCTTGTCGGGGTCGTCCTCCAGCGGGTAGCGAATGTGGTAGAGCTGTCCGTCCACGTCCTGATAGTCAACTTCCAGGTCGGAAAGGGCGGTGGCGCAGCGGACGCAGCGGTTGATGATGCGCTCGTGGCGGTAGATGAGGCCCTTCTCGTAGAGGCTGACGAAGGTGGTGCGGACAGCGTGGCTGGGGCCCGGCTCCAGCGTGAACTTGTGGCGCTCCCAGTCTGCCGAGATGCCCAGCCGCCGCGACTGCTCGTGAATGATGCCGCCGGATTTCTCGACGTGCTCCCAGACGCGCTCGACGAAGGCGTCACGGCCCACCGCGTGGCGGCTGGTTCCCTCGTCCAATAGCTGACGCTCCACCACCCACTGCGTGGCAATACCGGCGTGGTCGGTGCCGGGCAGCCACAGCGTCGGCGTGCCGGTCATGCGCCGGTAGCGGATGAGGGCGTCTTCCAGGGCCTTCTCCAGCGCGTGGCCCAGGTGCAGCTCGCCGGTGACGTTGGGCGGCGGCATGATGATGGTGTAGGGCGATTGGCCCGGCTTGGGCGCGGCATGGAAATAGCCCTTGTCCATCCAATTCTGATAGATGCGCCGCTCCACCGCGGCGGGGTCATAAGCGCGTGACATCTGGCCGGAAGTCATCGGTAATCACAAACTCCGGGGCCGGCAATTTCGGCGGCAGATAGAGGAGGTCCCTCGATGGTTCGGCAAGCTCGCCGCTGGGACAGGCAACGAAAAACGCCACGGGACGATTGAGGCAAATATAACACCGGGGAGTGTGGGGCGTCTATCGGGGAACAGTGAATGATGCCGCCGATTCCTGAAGCGCCGCCAGGCGTCGAATGGCCAAGCGGGTGTCAGAGGCGACACGGGCCGGGTCCCAGTAGTTGACCCGCTGTTTGTGGAGCCAGTAGGTGAACTCCTTGAGGTCGGTGAGCGAGAGGCTGCCGCGGCGGTCCAGGTCGTTGGTCCGGCGAAATTCGTCGAGCAGGTTAGCGCGGGAGTCGTTGTACAGGTCGCGAAAAGCGTCTTCCACCAGTTCCTCGCTGCCGGTTCCGGTTTCAACGTAGCCGCGAGCTGTGTGTCGCTTGCGTGTCTTCTCTTCCGCGGCCAGTTGCAGCGCCTCTTCCAGCACAATACCGTAGTGGTAGTTCAGGTAACCCTGGTGCTTGCTGGCGCCCAGCAGTGAGCGCAACTCGTCGCTTTCGATGGGTTCAGGGAGGATTCCGTGGAAGAGCAGCAACTCCGCTTCTTCCAACGGTATGGCGTCACCGGCCTCGGCGCAAAGGCGCTCGGCCAGCAGCAGCCAGTCGAAAGCCTCGCGGCCCACGATGTACTTGTAACGCCGCCCCCGCCAGGTTTCCTCGGGCAGCGTCCAGCGTCCCATCGCTTCCAGCAGCGCCCGGTGCCAGGGGGCACCAGCCGCCAGTTGCTCGCGGAAATATGCGGCGGGGTCCGGCGCAGTCCGCCGGGATTCCGATTCGTCGGCGCGGGGGCCTATGACGGCAACGCCGCTCCCGGAGGGTGATTCGTCGTAGTTACTGGATGGCATCAGAAGGTTCCGGAGGCTAAGGCAGCATCGAATACCCTTATCCTGTCCGGCTTGGGTGTCTGTATGAACCGCAGAAAATCGTCCAGCGGCAGGGCGTTCAGGATGTGTCTCGGCTCGCACCAGGCCCGCCTGGCCACGGCGATGCCATACCGGCCTTCGGACAACTCGGAGTGGTGATGAGAGTCGGTGTTGATGACCAGCGGCGCCCCCAGCTCCCGGGCGCGGTAGGCGTGGGTGTCGCACAGGTCGAGACGGGCCGGAGATGCGTTGATTTCCAAGGCCGTTCCGGTGTCTCGCGCCGCCTGCAACACTGCCTCCAAGTCAAAGTCCGAGGGCGGGCGCTGGCCCAGCAACCGGGTGGACAGGTGGCCGATGATGGTCACCGACGGGTGTTCCATGGCCGAGATGATGCGCCGGGTCATGGTGTCGCGGTCCTGCGACATGGCGTTGTGCACCGAGGCCACCACCACGTCCAGCTCCGCCAGCACCTCGTCGGGAAAGTCCATGCGCCCGTCGGCGCGGATGTCCACCTCGGAACCGGCCAGGATGCGGATGTCGTACCTGTCTTGCAGTTGACGCAGCGCTTCCCTTTGGGCAGCCAGCCGCTCCGGGGTGAGGCCGTTGGCTACGCCCAGGCCCTGCGAGTGGTCGGTGAGGGCCATGTACTCGTAGCCTAATGCCGTCGCCGTCGCCACCATCGTCTCGATGGAGTCGCTGCCGTCGCTCCATTCGCTGTGAACGTGCAGGTCGCCGCGCAGGTGGCGGGCCTCCACCAGTTGCGGGATGCCGCTCACCCTGAGCTTGTCGAAGGGCAGCTCCCACATCCCGGCCCGCAACTCCGGGGGAATCCAGGGCAGCCCCAGCCGGGCATAGAAGGCGGTTTCGTCGGCGAAGTATTCCACCTCCCCGGATTCTAAGTTGGTGATTCCGTATTCGTTTAGCGACAATCCCATCCTGTTGGCGAAGTCGCGCAGACGGATGTTGTGCTGCTGGCTGCCGGTGAAGTATTGCAGCATCGCGCCGATGGAATCGGACTCGCCGGTGCGGAGGTCAATCTGCAATCCCCTTTCCGTGCCATCCTGGCCCATCCGCCCATCCTGAGCTAGTCGAAGAATGACGCTGGTCTTGCGGGGGCCATTGACCAGCACTTCCCGCACTTGGGGAAGACTGGCCAGGCAGCGGCCCAGCTCTTCGGGCTCTGGCGTGACGGCCACCAAATCAACGTCGCCGATGGTTTCCTCCCAGCGGCGAAGGCTGCCCGCCGGAGTCAGCAGGGAGATATCGGAGTCGCTGTCGCGCAGGGCGGCCATGACCGACTCGGCGGCAGGCAGCGCGTCGCCGATGGGGGTGCGCCCGCCCATGCTGCGGCTGGCCTGGATGTGGCGCAGGATGCTGTCGGCGGCCCGCTTGCCCATGCGGGGCAGTGTGGCGAGACGCCCGTCAGCGGCAGCCTGCTCCACGCCCTCGACGGTGCTGATGCCCAACTCGGTGCCGATGAGCATGGCGGTTTTGGGGCCGATACCGGGGATTGCCAGCAGGTCCAGCGCTCCCTCTGGCACTTCTGACTTGGCACGCTCGTAGGTCTGTACCTTGCCGGTGGTCACCAACTCGTGAATCTTGTCGCTGATGGCCTTGCCGATGCCCGGTATGCCCGTGAGCTTCTGCCCTTCCTGAACCGCCTGGGCCAGGGGAACGGTGAGTTGGTGGATGGTCTCCGCAGCCCGCCGGTAGGCGCGAATCTTGAACGCCGAGTCGCCCTTCATTTCCAGCAGGGCGCCCAGGTTCTGGAACAGCTGGGCGATTTCGTCGTTGGTGGGTTGCATTTCCTGTCCTGTCCGAACCTGGAAGTGCTGTCCGACCACAAGGTGCATCTCCAACTATAAAGCGTCGCCCCACCGTTGTCGAACAGGGTGGCGAGCATTGTCCGGCGACAGGGCTATCGCATCTGGAGTCACAAGCTCTTCTCAGGCGCCGTTTCGCGGGAATCCCGGCATTTCGCCGACGGAGAAAGCTCAGGAACTAATCGGGAACGGAAGATGGAGCGTCCTTGCGGGACAGAAATTTTTGATTCCGGTCCCATTGCGTCCCATTCCGGCTTCCTGGCAGGTTGTGAAGGACTTGCCGCGGCAGCGGTCTGAACCTGGAGGGTCATACAGGAATCAAGGTAAAGAGGGGCTATCGCGCCAGTCAAGGGGCAAATGTCGCTGGGCCGTCCAAATGCGATTGCCCTGTGTCTGGCGATTCGTCGCCTTGACAGCCACGGCGACGGATTCGATAATAGAGTTCCAAGCCGAGGTAGCTCAGGTGGTAGAGCACGGCACTGAAAATGCCGGTGTCGACAGTTCGAGTCTGTCCCTCGGCACTTTTCTTTGTTTTCGTATCTGAGAAGCGGAGAAAATAGCCTAATTGCCGACATTTTGCCGACATAGGGAGCGGAGTTTCCCCGAAATTAGGGCCATCTGAAGGGGAAATTGGGGCCCCTCAGGTATCGTCTACCGAGGGTAATTGGCTCCAATTTTCCCCAGAGGACAACGTGGTATTGAAAAAGCTCGGCACTTTGGCCGAGCTTTTTTCACGTAGGAAATCCGCTGATGTGGAGCTGGCAATCAAGTTATGGGGTTGGACAAGGTTGGACTCTCATGGCATTGCCAGTATGAGGATTAGCCGGAGGACTTTCCCGCCTTGCCTGCGGCGGTGGTGGGAAACCGGCTATGCCTTCTCGACACCCTAGGGCGTGTTTACATTCAACAACAATCATTGAATTCCGACACCAGCCCGGCAGCGCAAGGCTTCCGACAAGCTCACTTACTGATACAATTACCAGCACACCGGTCTCCAATCACGAAAACCAGTGGAGAACAACATGCTAAAGAACCTGTCCTGCCAGCAGAAGGAATCAATCGAGAACCGGCTGAAGGAACTAAGGCACAGGGAAACGGCACCCGGCGCCGACCCGCCGAAACCCGCAGCCTTCACCGACGCTGAAGCCTTCGCCGGACAGTTGCCCTCGCCTCTCAGCGAGATGCCACACATTTCACTGGCAGACGACGGAGAACTGAACTTCGCCTGGAACGGCGGTCCGATATACATAGACTTGGGCTTCTACGGCACAGGAACCTACTCCTACTTCGCCCGAGACAAGCGGGGGCGCAAACACCATGGGGACGACCTACCTGCCAGCGGAGCAATACCGCACAATCTGATGCAGATCTTGTTAGAATGAAGAGACCCGGATGCAACAGCATATTCCTCACCTTGACGAGTCCACCAGCGCCAGCCCGGCGCTCTCCCCAGGACCAGTCCAAGACCAAGAAACTCTCCTCAGAATCATCATCGAACCTGACCACATCAACGAAGGCCGAATACAGCCCTCGGCTGTCCAACTCAGGGACCTGACCCAGAGGGGACTTTCCGTTCACCGCAGGGAATACACCACCGAGCAGGAAATGAAGACCGCAGCCCAGGCCCTAACCGAAAGGACGACCGCCGCAGGAAGAAGACGCTTGGAAGGTCTGTCCAGTTTCACCGCCGGGGCGGTCAGAGGCATAAGAAACCTAGAGCTACAGGCTTTCGTGGTCATAGACACAGCCCTGCCGGACAACATGGCCCACGCTTCCATATATCTGGCAAGTCCACAGATGAGCCAGAGCCTAGCAAGAGAGATGAGGGAGCAATTGCTCCGACTGATGGACAACAGACTCACACTGGAACAGGCGTTTGCCGAGAGGTAGGGCAAACGACTAAACAGTGAGAACTGCAAGTACTCGGCACTGGTCAGCACCTATTTCCAAACGTCTACCAACCGCGCCAACTGCATGCCACCCACAGTCCCGACGGAGCACCCCAACTGGAATCCAGCAGCCATGCGTCACATCTGAATGTAAACACGGCCTAGTATTGCGTCAAATCAAGAATGGCACGGGTAGAGGCGATGGAGTTTGCGTCTGGCGTCTTGGGCTGTGAACTGCCAGTTAATGGCGGCTCCTATCGCGTTCCGCTCCCACACGCAGGCACTGACGGCTCTTTCCAGGCTGTCCTCATCTCCGTTGCGCCCCCGCAAGCAGGCCCTGGCCAGCACGCTGAACTCGATTTCCGCCATATTCAGCCAGCTCCCATGCTTGGGGGTGTAGTGGAACTCCAGCCGCTTGGCGATCCGCCGCGCCTCCGGGGCGGGAAAGGTCTCATACAGCGATGCCACCCGGTGGGTGTTCAAATTGTCCAAGACCAGGCGGATCACCGGGACATCCGGGTAGGCCGCGTCCACCAGCCAGCGCATCTGATGGGCGAAGTCCTGCATGGTACGCCGCTGGGTTATCGCAACCTCCCGCCAGCCGGCCTTGGGCTCGCAGGTCAGGAACAGGTTACGGGTGCCACCCCTCACGTATTCGTAGTCCTCCCGCTTGGGCTGTCCGGGCCTTGCTGGCAACGGCGTCCTGGTTTCCGCCAAGAGCTGGGTGGAGGTCTCGTCGAAGCACACCACCGGCCTCTGAGGGTCGTATGGTTCGGCGTACAAGTCCAGCACATCCTCCATAGCGGCCACGAACTCTCCGCCTACCTTGGGAATGCACCACTGCTGCTTCCGCCACGGCTTGAGGGTGTTTTTTTCAAGTGCAACCGCACCGTCTCGTGGGACAACGATTCCACCAGTCCCAACTCCACCGCCTTGCCGGCCAAGGCGCGCAGAGTCCAATGCTCGTGACCCTCGGGCGCCGGGCTGCAGGCCAAGGCAATCAGGTGGGCTTCCACACGGTCGTCCACCTTCCGGTATGGATTGGGCGAGTTGTGGTGCCGCAACACCTCCTCCAGTCCCTCCTCCACGTAGCGGCGCTTGACCCGGCGCACCGTGCGTTCCGACACATCCAGAGCCGTGGACACTTGGGGAGCGGTCCAACCCTCGTCGGTCTTTAGCAGAATGCGGGCCCGCGTGATGGCCTGGGTCGAGTGCCTGCCGGCCCGGATCATCTTCTTGAGCAGTCCCTTCTCCGGCGCAGTCAGGTGGACCGCGTAAACCTCTTGCACCATGGATGACCCTCCCACAACACAACTTCAGTCCAAAAGGTAGCACCCACGCTCAGATTATGTGATGCGTGACAATACGCGTTTGACCCAATACTAGTTCATATCGGATTCAATCGCCCTCTTTACCGTTCCCTGGGAAACGCCCAGTATCCGGGCCACTCGGCGGATTGAGGGAGTCTCCGCGTACATGCGTCGGCATTCCTGTATCTGCTCGGGCGTCAAGGCCGGTGGGCGCCCGAGCTTTTTGCCGTCTGCCCTGGCACGGTCGAGGGGCGCCGTGCACCGTAAGCTTCAGGACGATGGAAATCGTGGATTCCATGACTCGGCTGCCGGCATAGACGCTCAAGCAAATTCACCTGAAGCGGGGCGCTGTGAGATGTCATGCAGGAGGTCTAACTGTCGTGCCAGGAATTCCTCTGTAGACCTTAAGGCGTCGGGATTGAAGTTGCCTTCAATGAGTCCGGCGAGCAACTCGGAAAGCTCGGGCGAAACACTCCGTAGCTGTGCTGGCATTTCCATTCTCGATAGCGGGAATTTCCCGTGCTTGAGCAGGACTGCTCGGGCTACGTGGCTAGCAGCGAACATCATCTCTTCTGATGCTGCGTCTACATCGCCGATGTCCAACAACTCTCGTGATACCTTGATGCGCTTCGTCGCATAGTTCGCTTTTGGTCTCCAGTCGGGCCAGTGGGGACTATCAAGTTCCGCTGTTGTTTGCCCTGCCCACCAGCCAGTGGGATCATGAACCGGTACGCCGAAACGAAGAGCCCAAGCCGGATAATCATCTCCTTTCTTAAGCCTGTTCAGAAATCGTGCGCGACTGTCCTGCTGCAGGTGTATTTGACCGGGGCTGTCAAGTCGAATTCTTT
This sequence comes from Dehalococcoidia bacterium, assembly GCA_965204805.1. Lineage (GTDB taxonomy): Bacteria > Chloroflexota > Dehalococcoidia > Lucifugimonadales > UBA3495 > VXOI01. The sequence continues at coordinate 2,759,464 of OZ242013.1, read as the reverse complement.
GGTCGCCATCATGAATTACCAAGACGTCGATGTCGCTTCCAGCGTGCATTGTGCCTCGGGCGCTGGACCCCACGAGGACCACCGTCGCGGAGTCCCCTCTCTGAGACTTCGCCAGAGCATCCAACACGGGCGCAGCTTTGCTCTCTGCTGCTTTATTCATTTCAGGGAATCTAGGCGCGCTTCAATATCTTCTATGTACCCCTCCAGCCCCGAAGAGAGGTCCTCCAAATCTATTTCCTCTCCCAGTTCATCGTAAGCGGCATCCTTCCGCAGCCTGTTTAACTCCTCCATAAAATCTCCGATATCGCGAGACACCAGCCCTTCATTGTGGAAATCTCGGGCAAGTCTGGCCTTCTCGAAGTGGTTTTTCTCCCAGTTGCGTTCGTTCATCTCAGCGAGGGCGACCACGCAGTTTTCGTAGGCATAGAAAGCCCAGAGAATAGCGTCTTCGGGGTCAGGGTCGTACGTTGCTGCTTGAACTCGTTCTAGCTGACTCCTTGCCCGGTTGAGGCATTCCCGTGCTAGCTCGACACTCATTTGACGTGTCCTCAATTAGTCTTAACGCCGCGAATTCGGCCCACCTTTATTGCTGTGGTACGAAGGCAATCAGGGCCGCTACAGCGAATGTAGACCATCAGAAAAACGCTAGCCCACAAGCATCACTCAGCTTGGGGCAATTTTGCATCCTTGACAGCATAGCTTATCCCCACACTTTTGAGAACATACGAAAGAGTCTGTCACGGTTCTTGGTTATAATTAGTCATGGGGATACAGAGGTGTCCTATACCGTCTCTGTACCCACGAGAATCACACGGTAACGGTCGATCAAAGCTTAAGCAATTTGAGGAAGTGCTGATAGTATGAAAGGCCGCATCAGACAGCGCAGCCCGGGCTCCTGGGAAGTGTCCTTCGATCTCGGCCGGGACCCCTTGGGCAACCGACGCAGGAAGTCGTTCACCGGTCGGGGTACCAAGGCGGAGGCCCAGCGCAGGCTCCGGGAGATGCTCACGGCCCTCAACTAGGGGCGGAACCCTGTGCCCGCGGATATTTCTCTCCGCGACTGGCTAGACCGGTGGTTGGCGGAGGAGATCGCCCCTCCTAAACGCCGTCAGCGGACCCTCGAGACCTACCGGAACGTCATTGACCGGCATATCGTTCCCTATTTGGGCGATGTGAGGTTGGGCAAGGTTGGCCCCACCCACATCCATGAGTTGGAGAATCGGCTCAACAATCGCATGAGCCCCAAGATGGTCAACCAAGTACACATCGTGCTGTCGGGGGCGTTTAAGTACGCGCTAAAAATGGAGCTGATCCCCCGAAATCCAGTGTCCCTGGTGTCCCCGCCAGCTGTCAAACCCTCAGAGGTCCAGCCTCCGGACATTCCGGCCATCCGGGACGCACTGGACCTCGCCCGTAGCGAGGGCAATCTGCTGTTTGCCGCAATGCACCTCGTCGCCTACACCGGCATGCGGAGAGGCGAGGCCATGGGTCTGCTCTGGGAGCACGTTGACCTCCAAGAGGGCACGATCAGGGTTGAGAATTCCAGGGTCCAGACGAGGACGGGTGTCATTCAGGAGCCGCCGAAGACGGCGTCCGGACGACGGATCGTTGACTTGGACACTAGGACGGTGGAAGTGCTGGAGGAGCACCGCCAGCGCCAGGCGGAAACCTGGGATACTATGGGGGAGATGGTCATCGAACGCAGGTGGGTCTTTTCCGACGAGCTGGGTGCTCCGATGAGTCCCAAGCGGCTTTACGACACCGTAAAGAGATACGGGCAGCGCGTCGGCCACCCGGAGATGACGGTCAGGAGCCTCCGCCACTTCCATGCGTCGCTGATGTTGCAGGGCGGAGAGAATCCGGTGATTGTCAGCAAACGGCTGGGGCATTCAAAGGTGTCGATCACGCTGGACATATACGCCCACGTGCTGACCGGGCGGCAGAAACAGGCGGCCGAGGCATTCGCATCGGCCATGGAGAGGGAGTAATTGGAGTTGTCCAAGTCGGCGGTCAACTCTCGATTGCCGACCATTTTGCCGACTACACCCAAGTCCACACGGGTACACAGGTAGCCAAAACAGGGCATTTCCGTAGCTGGAAACGCCAGTAAAAGCCACACAGAGCCACTATGGAGAGATTCTGTCCCTCGGCACCACTCCTATTTTTTGTATCTGGGAAATCGCGGAAAAGGCTGTTTTGACAACATTTTGGCAACATCCCTGTCGCGACCCGCAACCCGAGGAAAGGACGAACCGCCCGATTCCGGGCGGTTAGGTTCACCTGCGAGATGAGCACGCTCCTGATAACGGGCACCCCTGCCTATTGCCTTCAGTGTCGCCAAACTGAGGCTGGTTTCCTCGACCACGGCCTGCGCGTCCGGGCGACTGACAGGGTCGCACTCGGCGCAGTAGGGTGAATAGTCGGCGGGGCGACTCCTGCCTGGTTCTGATTCCCGCAGCCGGAATTGGCGCAATGCAGGTGCCCGTCTGCTATGCAGGCTTCTGGCCCGTCGCAGTCATTCGCTGCGGCCTAGAACCGCTCCGGCACCAGATCCTCGCGCTCAGTCATCTAATACTCCTTCAACTCCGTCTAGGGAATCTCCCCCGGCTGTGGCAGGTGCTGCCGCCCCGTCCTATTTCCGCCAATTCCACATCCCACAGCTATAGCAGCTTCCCTCTTCATCCAGGTAGCCATCACAAGCCACATCATCATGTGCAACCCGCATGACTTCGCGTCGGCCAAAGAACTTCCTAGCCTGGGCCGCGGTGACCTCCTCGATATGCTGGTATTTCTCCGGGTAGCCGTAGCCGTTAAAGATAACCCCTTGAGGGTGTCGAGATAAGCCTGCCTCGCCTCGTCATCCCTAAAAGCGAGGAGGTCCGGCCGTCCCAAGCCGCCGGGACAGACACACTTTCCGTCGACGATGGAATCCTCAATAATGCGGGCATCGGGATGATGAGCCACTGCATACCGGGTCATTCTCGATACCTCCCATTCCTCAATCCGTTATCTTGGCGGCTTTCTCACGCCGCCTCTGATTGCTCCGCACGGCCGCCTCGAGACGTAGCCTCTTCTGGCGCTGCCGGGTGCAGGTTGCCGAGCAAGTCACTGTGTTCGGACGGGCGTTGAGACGCTCGGAGTGTATTGGGGCGGGGCATTCCCTACACCTTCGTATATCCACCTTCCCTCCATTGCTCTAACTGGCTCAGGCTCCCGTCCGAATTGATCTGGAAGCGGCCATCGTGTCCGCTGCGTCCCCAGCCAGAATTGTCGAAGACCACATATTCCTCATATGGGGTCCGGACCAATGCGCCTTGTCCGGCATATTCAGAATCATTCTAGTATTCAGCCAATCTAGGATTGTCAGTTAGTGCATGAGTCCGGACAGGATGCTACCTTGGGGATAGACAAAGGGTTGTAGGATGTGAGGTGGTCATGGTGCAGGAGAAGTACGGAGTCCGGCTGGCGACACAGGAGAAGGGACGTCTCAGGAGGATGGTCCGGGCTGGAAGGAGTTCCGCCCAGGCGATTACCCGGGCCCGTATTCTGCTCAAGATAGATGAGGGCTGGACCGCTCCCCAAGTGGCCAGCGCACTGGATGTGTCGGAGCGGACCGTGTTCCGCATCAAGCGGCGGTATGCCGAGGAAGGACTGGAGGAGGTGCTGCGGCACCACAACTCGCCCAATCCATACCGGAAGGTGGACGATCGGGTCGAGGCTCACCTGATAGCCTTGGCCTGTAGCCCGGCGCCCGATGGTCATGACCACTGGACCATGCGGGCCTTGGCGGGAAAGGCGGTGGAGTTGGGACTGGTGGAGTCTTTGTCTCCCGAGACGGTGCGGCTGCACTTGAAAAAAACACCCTCAAGCCGTGGCTCAAGAAACAATGGTGCATCCCCAAGGTAGGCGGGGAGTTCGTGGCGGCCATGGAGGACGTGCTGGATCTCTACGCCGAGCCCTACGATCCGCAGAGGCCGGTGGTCTGCTTTGACGAGACCTCAACCCAGTTGCTGGCCGATGTCAGGGAGCCTCTGCCGGCAAAGCTTGGGAGACCAAGGCGAGAGGACTACGAATACGCGCGGGCCGGAACCCGCAATCTGTTCCTGAGCTGCGAGCCCAAGGCCGGCTGGCGCCACGTGGCTATCACGCAGCGGCGCACCATGCAGGACTTCGCTCACCAGATGCGCTGGCTGGTGGACGAGGCCTACCCCGAAGTCCCGGTGATCCGTCTGGTTTTGGACAACCTTAACACCCACCGGGTGGCGTCGCTGTACGAGACCTTTCCGGCTCCGGAGGCCCGGCGCATCGCCAAACGGCTGGAGTTCCACTACACGCCCAAACACGGAAGCTGGCTCAATATGGCGGAGATAGAGTTCAGCGTGCTGGCCCGGGCTTGTCTGCACGGACGCCACGGAGATGAGGACAGCCTGGAAAGAGGCACCAACGCCTGCGTGTCGGAGCGGAACGCGATAGGAGCCACCATTAACTGGCGCTTCACAGCCCAAGACGCCAGACGCAAACTCCATCGCCTCTACCCCTGCCAATCCTGAGTTGTTTGAGTACTAGGCTTATAGTGGCCGTTATGCCAGCGCGTCACGAATTCGCCTGTGGCAATATGTCCAGAAACCATCGTTTTTTGATGTATGCCATCCTTAGCTCTCCTGTCTGTGTCTGATAGTGCGGTTGTGTAATGTCTACAAAACCATGTCAAGTACTTTCCTGGAGCAATTTATAGATCAGCAGTTTGGCGCAAAGCCATCTGAAACTCGTAGGCGCTGCGTTTCGTCGGTGTTGGCCTTAGCCCGAATCCACCGAAGGGATGAGCGAGGGTGAGGGTCGAAAGGCGTGAAAGGGTGCTCCCGCGTATCTGGGATAATGGTTTTTGATCTGAAAACCCACCCCAGAAAAGGAGCACCTTTTAGATGCTACCACGCGAGCACCCCGACCGCATCCGGATTGCCTTCGACGACCACCGCCTGGTGGCCAATGCCGGACTGATGCTTCCCGTGACCTTGGCTCAGCGTCTCGGCCTGTCCCGGTTGGTTGACCGGTACCTCGACCTGGGTAATGCCCCTGGCCGGGCCAACACCGGCGACAAGCTGATGACCCTGGTGGCCTCTGTGCTGGCCGGGGGCGACTGCATCGACGATGCTGATGCGTTGCGCAGTGGCGGAACCGCCAGCGTCCTGGGCTGTGTGGTCAAGGCCCCGTCCACCCTGGGCACCTTCCTGCGCAGCTTCCGCTGGGGCCATGTCCGCCAACTGGACCGGGTGAGCCGTGAGCTGCTGGCCCAAGCCTGGAAGGCCGGGGCGGGTCCCGGCGACGGTCCCTTGACTGTTGACCTGGACTACACCATCTGCGAGACCTACGGCCTGAGCAAGGAGGGTGCCCGCCATCACGGCTACACCGGTCAGCGGGGCTATCACCCGCTCCTCGCCGTGGCCGCCGGCACCGGTGAGGTGCTGATGGCCCGTCTCCGGGAGAGCCGGGCCAATACCGCCCGGGGCGCGGCCCACTTCCTGCGGGAGACGGTGAGCCGGGTGCGCTATGCCGGGGCCCAGGGGCGGCTCACGGTGCGGGCCGACAGCGGTTTCTATACCCACTCCGTGGTCTCTGTCTGCCGCAAGACCGATGTCCGCTTCTCCATCACCGTCCGCTTGCGACACAGCCTGCGCAACCTGATAGAGGCCATACCCGACCCGGACTGGCGGCCCATCCCATACTGGACGGAGGGCGCCGCCGACGTGGCCGAGAGTGAATATACTCCGTTCCAGAGTCAGACTGGCGCCACTATGGTGCGGCTCATCGTCCGCCGGGTGAGGCCCACGCCTGGCTCTCAACTGGCGCTGTTTGCCAGCTACAGCTATCACGCCTTCATCACCGACCGGGAGGGGGATACCCTGGAACTGGAGGCCGACCACCGCCGCCACGCCGAGATCGAGAACGCCATCCGGGACCTCAAGTACGGCGTGGGCCTGAACCATCCCCCCTCGGGGCGCTTTTCCGCCAATGGAGCCTGGCTGGGCGGTGCAGGTCATGGCCCACAATCTGGCCCGCTGGACCCAGCGCATCGCTCTGGGAGAGACGGTGGCAACCACCAAGACCCTCCGGCGGCGCTTCTTCTCCCTGGCCGGAAGGATCACCCGCAAGGCCCGCCAGCTCACCCTGCACCTGCCCCGGCGCTGGCCCCGGGAAACCCGGTTTGTCTCTGCTCTGGCACGGCTGCGGGCCATTCCACTGCCCGCTTGACGCCATCCCCACCCAAGGAAACCGCTTCTCCCGCCAAACAATCGAAGGTCTCCCTCCAACTCGCGCCAATCAGGCCAGCGAGGGTTCTCTGCTGACCATAATCCCACAGCCTGGATTCCCCAGGGCCACTCAGGGCCACCATTGGCCCTGTCCGTCGGCCAATGAGGGGGATCATTGGCCCTCGGATCCCATTAACCTCTCATGCAAGAGCCCCAATGCCAGCCTTTCGGTGGATTTGGGCTTAGTGCAATATTGCACTATTTATTAGCGCAGCCGTTTGCAAGCAGCGTGCCGCGAGCATCGCCGCTCAATTTACTCACCTCCTTCTGAACCGCGACAGATAATACCAGCACATCTGGATCAGCCAGGGACTATTATCCTCACACGCCACCGACAGCGGGGCAACTGCCGTCAAGGCTAGGATCAAGGTTTTCACTGGATTCCCTCCCTACTCAGAGGTAACATTTTGTCAATCGTGGAATTGACCTGCCCCCCGAAAACCAGTCCAGATCAATGTTTAGGATTCTGGGCAATGACGATTCCCCATTTCCGGTACAAGCCATAGGGAGAGTTTTGCGGGCCAATCAGCAGTCAATCCCGTGGATTGGAGTCCAACTCGTCAGGAAAGCTCCACTGCTCCAAGCGTTATATCATTGCCCCGGACCGACCGCGAAGCGGTGGGATCCGGTCAAGGACCATGATTTTCGGCCTGAGCCGTCAGGCATACGGAAAACCGCTGGATTGGCGAGAGCAGCCTGGGGATCTCTTCTTCTAAGCCGAAGGTTGTGACCAGATTGGGACCGCCGTAATGCCCGCAGATGGGCCGTATGGTTCCCTGGTCAGGGTCCTTGATGTGGTAGAGCCAATCCTGTAAGTAGAGAATTACTCGCCCCTGGATGTATTCATCGGGCGTCTGACCGTCGCACTCCGCCATGAAGTCAAAGGCTTCGGCCAAGTGGTCGGGGAAATTGATTTCCGATTTCATCGCGCTGCTCCCTGTGGCTTGATTCCAATCGAGGTTGGGCAGCACACGCGGACAATAGACAGTACCTTCGGGCACTGCGCACCGCAGCTGGGGCGACTGATGACAGTTGCCCGTTGACGCCTTTCCCGACAGGGCCCGGTAGACTGGAGGATAATGACCTTTATGTCCCCAGTCATCCCGCCGGAGGTCGCCCGTGGCCCGACTGCGCTCGTCAGGACCATACATCTGGGTCACGTGGGCCGCCAAGCTGCTGACCGGGGAAAACTCCTGCGAGTGGGCGGCCTGGTTCAAGGCCCAGCATGAAAGCTGGAGTTGGCAGAAGGTCAGTTCCGGGTTTGACCAAGCGGGCTGGATGATGAAACACACCGCCCTGGTGAACCAACTGCGGGCGGAGTGGGAAGGGAAGGGCTATACCGTAACCGCCGAGGGCCAAAACAGTTTCGCACTCAGGGGAAGCGCAGCGACCTTGGCCGGAAAACCGGACCTCATCGCGCTGAGGGACAAAGAGGCGGTCATAATCGACGCCAAGACCGGGAAGCCCCAGCCCTCCCACAGCGCGCAGGTGATGATCTACCAGTACGCCGTTCCCAAGGGCGTGGAAAGGTACAGAGAGTTGGAGTTCCGCGGGCAGATAGCGTATACGGACCACGCGGTCGAAATACCCCCGGAGGCCGTGGGCCGGGAGTTCGTGAGGAACCTGGGCGCCCTGGTGCAGCGTCTGGGAGGAGATAGACCGGCCCGGCGGGTGCCGTCCGTCGGCGAGTGCCGGTTCTGCGACATCACGAGGGCTGACTGCCCGGAGAGAATGGAAGGGGAGCCACAGGCAGTAGCAGCGACCACGGACGACTTTTGACCCGTCAGCGGAGCCAACTGGAGAATACAGCGGTAAGCCACGGTTCCCCGGCCGCCGTTTCGCGCACGACTGATGCGGATACGCAAGGGTGACGCAGTGCGCCAGAGCGGATGCCAAACCTGTTGCAGAGCTAAGAATCCCGTCCTTAAACGGCGGCGTCCCTTCGTCAACTCCAGGAACAGACCGAAAGGGGCCGGGACGGAAACCCGGCCTCCAGCCTCGGTACGGAACAGTCCACGCAGCCAGCGCTGCTCGACACTGGACTGGCAAAGGCTCTTGTGTTAAAACCCTCTCCATCCAGGCAGGGAGCATCAGTCGCATTGCTCAATACCGCAAGATTTCTGCTCCTGTTCACAATTCTCTACAATGTTGCAGAGGGTACAATTGCCGTCTGGTCCGGGATCGTTGCCGGCAGCTTCGCCCTAGTCTTTTTCGGGGCCGACAGTTGCATCGAGGTAGCGGCCGCCGCCCTCGTCCTCTGGAGGGTGGGCATCACGGATGGTGAGCACGCCGAGGCCGTGGAGCAGCGGGTAATCCGGTTCATTGGCTGGACGTTTATCGCCCTGTCATCCGCCATCGTGTTGCAGTCGATATGGGCCCTTTCGCAACGAAGTGGCGCCGAGGAATCCCTGGTGGGCATCGGGCTGGCGTTGGCCTCGGTCACCCTGATGCCCCTGATAGCGGTCTGGAAGCTCCGCATCGCGGCCCGGGGCAACCTGCAGTCCATTGCCATCGAGGCCAAAGAGACACTGGCCTGCGGGGTCCTCTCCCTGACCCTGCTCATTGGACTGGTGGCCAACGCCGCGCTGGGCTGGTGGTGGCTGGACGCCGTAACGGCCCTGCTGCTGGTCCCCTGGCTGCTTCGGGAGGGACTGGTGGGGATTCGCGGAAATGGACGCCCCGGCGACCTGCAACTGTGCTCCTGCCGGTCCTGTCTGTTCGGCCTGAGTTCCTGTAGGGCCGCCTGCTGCGCAGCCTGAGACAGAGCGGGACGGTGTCCGTGCCGGAGCCTGGTACGGCGTAGAGCTGCGGCTGGACTCCTGATCCGGGGCTACCCCGAGCGCCGTGCGCCCCGGCGGGCAGGGTGTAACCGCCGGGCGCTGACAGTCCGCAGTCTCGCAGGGTCTAGCCGAATGCCATATAATCCCGCCAACCAGGCCGTGAACGCTCCAACGCTGCCATCCCCAGAGGTTCACTATGACCACGCCCGACACTGCAGCCAAGCAGCCGAAGACCGGAGAGCGGTTCGTCTTGCCGGACCCGCCGGAGCGCGAGCCCGACGACATGACATCCGCAGAGCACCTCAGCGAAACCGGCCTGCACCACCACCTGAAACAGTTCTTGGGCAACCCTGAGACCACCATCGTGTCCGGTGAAAAGTACATCACCGCCCGGCGGGGCGCTGACCGGAAGTTTCCTGACCTGCTGGTAGCCTTCGGGGTGGAACCGGCGGCCTACCGGGAAACCAACGGCTATGTCATTACAGAGCAAGGGAAGCCGCCGGACCTGGTACTGGAGATAGCTTCGGAGGCTACGGGCGATGTTGACGTCGGGGAGAAGCGGGAGTTCTATGAGAGGCTGGGGATACCGGAGTATTGGCGGTTCGACAAGACCGGCCGGTATCACGGAACGTGGCTAGCCGGGGACCGGTTGGTGGAAGGACGGTACGAGCCTGTAGCGATAGAGGAAGTTGAGGACGGCGTGTTGCAGGGACACAGCGCGGTATTGAACCTGAACTGGCGGTGGGAAGATGGCCGACTGGGCTGCCACGATCCGGCAACGGGGCGGCACATCGCAACGTTCGAGGACGAGCGGGCCCGCGCCGACAGGGAGCGCGAAGGCCGCCTAGACGCCGAGGCCCGGATCCGTGAGCTGGAAGCGGAGAACCGGCGGCTGCGCGGCGGGTGAACGCCCTGAAAACCTCAACGGAGCTGACCACGAAATCGCTTTCCTGCCACCGTTATCTCTCTGCGGGGCGGTGGATGTACATACGGATGCAACGGGCTGTAGGACTCAGCGAGACGCAGAAGTGCGCCGGGTGGTGCCTCTGACGGCAGCTCGGGAGACTGGCGGCGCAAGACGGATTCGAAGCCTTCCCGGTTCACGCCGTGGAGCCTGAACCAGCACAGCAGAGGAAAATGCAAGAACCTCTGTAAACTGCTATCGGCGCTTGAAGCACAGTCAGCGGCTGGTCAACGGCAAGGCGCTACTCTGCCATGTAAGAAGAGTCTGAGAGGGATCTTCGCTGCCCAGAATTTTCGACAACCTCAGCGATAGCACCAAACTAGTTTCCGCTCTTCAGGAGACGCTGCCCATCTCCAACAGGGCGGATTTTTGCGTAGGCTACTTCAATCTGAGGGGTTGGGGCGACCTCGCCCCTTATGTAGATAGGTGGGATCCGGAAGACGGGCCATGCCGCGTTCTAATCGGGATGCAACGGCTCCCCAATGCGGAACTCAGGGACGCGCTGGCCCTGCGGGACGCCCCGCCAAGCATGGACAACGCCACCGCGCACCGGCTGCGGGTTCAGATGGCCGAGCAATTGCGCCAGCAGTTGACCTTCGGCCTTCCTACCAACGTCTACGAAGCAGCGCTGCGCCGCCTGGCGGGTCAGCTCAAGGCCAAGCGAGTCGTCGTAAAGCTGTTCCTGCGGTACCCATTGCACGCCAAGCTATACCTGCTGTTCCGGGACGACCCCAACAACCCCATCACGGGTTACCTCGGCAGCAGCAACCTGACCATGGCCGGCCTGTCGCAACAGGGCGAGCTCAACATAGACGTTCTGGACCACGACGCCGCCAGCAAGCTGCGGCAATGGTTCGAAGACCGCTGCAAAGCAACTGTCTTTGATGTCAATGGCTGGTTGCGTTGGGGTTCCAGCGGTGGCCGCTTTTCACCATGCTGTTGAGGATGGTCAGCAGTTTGCGCATGGAGGCGGTGAGAGCTAGTTTCTTGGTCTTGCCCGCCGCCAGCAGTCGCTGGTAGAAGCTGCGGATCACCGGATTGTACTGGCTGGCCACCAGTGCTCCCATGTAGAGAACGGTCCGCACTCTGCCGCGGCCTCCGGAGACGGCCCTCCTGCCCCGCATGGTCCCGCTGTCCCGGTTCATGGGGGCCACTCCCACCAAGGCCGCTATCTGCCTGCGCCCCAGCGTGCCCAGCTCCGGCAGATCAGCCAGCAGCGACACCGAGAGTTGCGGCCCCACTCCGGGAACGGAGCGCAGCAGGTCGTCCTGCTCCCGCCACACAGGGCTGCGGCGCAGCATATCCCGAAGCTCCCGGTCCAGGTCTTTCAGTTCCTGCTCCAGCCACTCTATATGGGCTTGGATACGGGGGCGGACGGCCTGGCCCGCCCGGCCCAGCCGGTTCTTCTCCGCCACCAGCATTTCCACCATCTGAGTGCGTCTGGCGTTCAGAGAGCGGAGTTCCTGGGTCTCGGAGTCCGGCAGGGGGCGAATGGCAGGACGGACCGCCTCGGCGAAGTGGGCAATGACCTGGGCGTCCAGCACATCGGTCTTGGCCAAGCGGCCAGTGGCCTTGGCGAAATCGCGAACTTGGCGGGGGTTGACCACCACCGCCGGCAGGGAGGCCGCTGCCAGGGCACCGGCCAAGGGCAGTTCCAAGCCGCCGGTGGACTCAAGAACCACTGCCGACGGTTCCAAGGACTGCAACTCCGATACTAGGCTGCCTATGCCAGCCGCATCGTAGGCCACGGTCCTGACCGTGCCCGAGGGCCTGAGCGCCAGATCCAGCCGGTCCTTGGCCACATCAATGCCAGCATAGATGGATTCCTGTGTCATACTGCCTCCGTGTCAAGGTTTGGCCCGTACTTGCAAGATGCGGGCTCCGCGGCCCAGGCAACTGTTCGGGCTCTGCGGGGAAAAGCGCGGCGACCAAGCTTTGCAGCGGCCTAGCAAGACCAAGTCCGTACCGGTCTGCCGCGCTCACATTCGCTCCCCAAAGGTCATGCCCCGTCCAAGGATTAAGATACAAGACCGTTTCTGCGTCGACATAACCGAAGAACTGCTTCAAATCATCGAGGAGAGCTGGGCGCGTCAAGACCTGGTGCCGCCGTACCACGTCTATCTCAAGATGGCCTACCACCTTTCCAACGAGGCGCGTGCTGGCATCGAGGAGTTCAAGATACCGAGTGTCTTCGGCAACCGCCTGTTCGAGTTCCAGACCGCCGCCGTCAAAATTGCGGCCCACCACCTGAACCGGCGCAACGGGGTGCTGATCGGCGACGTAGTGGGACTGGGCAAAACCCTGATTGCAACCGCGCTGGCCCGTATCTTCGAGGACGACCTGGGAACCCAGACACTCATCATCTGCCCCAAGAACCTGGTCCCGATGTGGGAACAGTACCGTGACGACTATGGACTCCGCGCCCGGGTCTTGTCTATCAGCCAGGTGCTCGGCCAACTCCCCAATCTGCGCCGTTACCATCAGGTCATCGTTGACGAGAGCCACAACCTGCGCAACCGCGAGGGCAAAAGGTACCGGGCCATCCGCGAATACATCAGCGAAAACAAAAGCAGGTGCATACTGCTTTCAGCCACGCCGTACAACAAGACCTATCACGACCTTTCCAACCAACTGCGGCTGTTCATCAGCGAAGAGCAGGACCTGGGGATCCGGCCGGAGCAACTGCTGCGCAACATGGGCGAAGGGGGGTTCCGGCAGCAGCACCAGGCGAGCCCTCGCAGCCTGGCCGCCTTCGAGCATAGCGAGTACCCCGATGACTGGCGTGACCTTATGCGCCTGTACATGGTGCGGCGCACCCGCAGCTTCGTGCAAGACAACTACGCCGAAACGGACCCGGAGACCGGACGCAGGTTCCTCACCTTCGAGGACGGCCACCGCTCATATTTTCCGGCGAGGGTTCCCAAAACCGTTGGATTCGCCGTCAACGACGCTGATCCCGACGACCAGTACGCCCGGATGTACGCGCCCGCCACGGTGGCCGTGATCGGGAAACTGCATCTGCCACGCTACGGCCTCGGCAACTACGTGCTCGACAATCCGGCCAGACCGCCGACAGCCGCAGAAGCGCGCCAGATCCAGAACTTGGCCCGGGCTGGCAAACGGCTGATGGGGTTCTGCCGCACCAACCTGTTCAAAAGGCTGGAAAGCAGCGGAGCCGCCTTTGTCCAGTCGGTGGAACGCCACGCGCTGCGCAACTACATCTTCCTCCACGCGCTGCACAACGGCTTGCCCCTTCCAGTAGGCACCCAGGACGCCGAGATGCTGGACTCCCGCTTTACCGACGAGGATGTTGACGAAGCGCAGGGCGCACTCGCCGACCCCGACGACGACATGGAACAGGAAACTGACGATGACGCCTTGAACACAGACAACGCATCTCAATGGACGGCAGAAGCATTCGAGGAACGGGCGGAACGCATATACGAGCAATACGCTACGCGGTTCCGGCGCCGGTTTACCTGGGTACGGCACGACCTGTTTCGCCCCGGCTTGGAGACCGAACTGCAAGACGACGCCGACGCGCTAATCGTGCTGCTACAGCAAAACGGCCAATGGAATCCGGCACAAGACGCCAAGCTGGACGCTCTCCAGAAGCTCATCACCAAGTCCTACCCCGACCGGAAAATCATCGTGTTCTCCCAGTTCGCCGATACCGTGCGGTACCTGGCGAAGGAACTGCAAGGTCAGGGCGTCGACGCACTGGCCGGCGTTACCGGTGACTCCCCGGATCCCACGGCGATAGCCTGGCGGTTCAGCCCGGTCAGCAACGACAAACGGGAAAGCACCCCGCCGGACCGGGAACTGCGCGTGCTGATAGCCACCGACGTGCTCAGTGAAGGCCAGAACCTGCAAGACTGCGCCATCGTGGTCAACTACGACCTTCCGTGGGCCATCATCCGGCTCATCCAGCGCGCCGGCCGCGTGGACCGCATCGGCCAGACGGCCGAGGAAATTCTGTGCCATTCATTTATGCCGTCCGACGGCGTGGAGCGCATCATCAACCTTCGCGGCAGGGTGCGCGACCGGCTGCGCGAGAATGCGGAAGTCGTAGGCACCGACGAAGCGTTTTTCGAGGACGATCAGGACGACCAACCCATCATCAATCTCTACAACGAGCGGGCCGGCATCCTGGACGGCGACGCCGACGGCGAAGTTGACCTTACTTCCCACGCCTACCAGATCTGGAAAAACGCCATTACCGCCGACCGGCGGCTGGAACGCGCCGTTACCGCGCTTCCCGACGTGGTATTCTCCTCGCGGCAGCATCACGGCGGCTCGCGGCAACCCGAAGGCGCTCTGGTCTACCTGCGCACCGCAGACGGCAACGACGCGCTGGCCTACACCGGGCGCGACGGGCAGAGCATCACCGAGTCCCCCGTAGAAATCCTGAACGCCGCTCAGTGCCACCCGGACACCCCCGCGTGCGCTAGGCATGAGGAACACCACGAGTTGGTAGCGGCCGGCGCCAAGCACATCGCGCAACAGGCACGGAGCATAGGCGGCGCACTGCCTCAACCAAAGCGTTACTTTCTGAAAGTAATTGCCGCAAATAAAATGCTACCGAAAAATCGGAGGCATTGGCGTGGCCGGAGGCATGAGCAGGATGGCAAAACAGGAGTTGCTGGCGGCGATACGAGAGCGGTACCAGAGGTCCTCCAAGCGGGACAAGAGCCAGATTCTCGACGAGTTCATTAAGGTCACCGGGCATCACCGCAAGCACGGCATCAGGTTGTTGGCCCAGCCTCAGGAGGCCGCTAAGAAAGACGGCGTACCGAGAGGCCGGCGCATCTATGACGACGCGGTCCGTGAGGCGGTGATTCTGATCTGGGAAGCGTCCGACCGCATTTGCGGCAAACGCCTCAAGGCGGCACTACCCCACCTCGTGGACTCTATGGAGCGGCATGGCCACCTGGATCTGGACCCCGAGGTGAGATCGCGTTTGCTGAGCGCCAGTGCCGCAACACTGGACCGGTTGCTGAAACCGGTGAAGGCCCGGGTGACTGGCCGGCGCAAACGGCGGCGCAATCTGAACCGCGGGCGGCAAATTCCGATTCGCACTTTTGCCGACTGGGACAGGCCTCCACCAGGTTACCTGGAGATTGACTTGGTGGCCCATTGCGGAGACAACATGGGCGGCTCCTTCGTCTACAGTCTGGTGGCGACCGACGTCTGCACCGGTTGGACCGAGGCAGTGCCGCTGCTGGCCAGGGAGCAGTCGCTGGTGGTCGCTGGACTGGAGGCCATCGCGGTGCAGATGCCCTTTCCCGTCCGGGGCATCGACTCCGACAACGACAGCGTGTTCATCAACGACGCCCTCACCGAGTATTGCTCTGTACGGAGCATTGAGTCCACTCGTTCCCGGGCCTACCGGAAGAACGACCAGGCCTGGGTCGAGCAGAAGAATGGAGCGGTGATCCGCCGGTTTCTGGGACATGAGCGTTACTCGGGGCAGGTGGCGGGACAGACCATTGCCCACCTGCACCAGGCGATGCGCTTGTACGTGAATTACTTCCAGCCTTCCTTCAAGCTGGTGGAGAAAACCCGCAATGGCTCGTCGGTGATAAAGCGCTACAGTTCGCCAGCCACACCCTGCGACCGGGCGCTAAGACATGACGAGGTCAGCATCGAGGCGAAAACAACCCTCTCGGACCGCAGAGCAACATTGGACCCCGTGGTGTTGCTCCACAGCATCAGGGAGACCCAGTCGGCCCTGGCATCCATAGTATCTCCTGACCTCGGGTCAAATCCCCGCGTTGAAAGCTTGGAGCGCTTTCTGGCCCGGCTACCCGACCGGTGGCTGGAGGAACAGGAGAATGCCGGTCGGAAACCGGGAGTGAGGCCGCCGCGTACACGGCGGACGCGGAAGGACCCTTTCGAGGGAGTGTGGTGCAAGGTGCTGGGCTGGATGGAGGATGACCCGGACGCCAGTGCTGTGGCGTTGCTGGAGCGGTTGCAATGAGCCGAGCCGGATCGTTTCAGCCGAGTTCACCTGAGGACGCTGCAGCGGAGGGTGCAGAAATGGCGAAGCATCATGGCAAGCAAGCTGGTCTACGCGGGGTCTGGAGACGTTGGGCGAGACACCTGCGACTTGTCGGAATTAGCCTTATCGATGGATGAACTCAAGAGCTGATTTTTCGGTAACATTTCTCAATGAGGCAACGGGGACCGGCAGGAATGCTTGACGCGGGACACCGTCTAGTTCGTTGTTGGAAAACCTCGCTAGAAGCGTATCAAGACGAGTCAGACTCAGAAGCTGCAGTTCCGGGTCTGCTGCGCGAAGGTGGGTAATGTCAAAGACTATGAGATTGTGCCCCAGGGCTAACCGGGCCCTTTGGTCTATACGGTCCAGCTTGCTGGCTTCTCTGGAATCAGGCAATCCGGTGCGAGTGGGAGCTGTTTGTCGGGCCCGTAGTGGACGATGCCTTCCTCAGGAG
This sequence comes from Dehalococcoidia bacterium, assembly GCA_965204805.1. GTDB lineage: Bacteria > Chloroflexota > Dehalococcoidia > Lucifugimonadales > UBA3495 > VXOI01. The sequence goes on along the minus strand of OZ242013.1, from coordinate 2,742,957 downwards.
GGTCCACCTGCGGCGGCTCGTAGCGGTTATCGAAGTCGTCGAACCCGGCAGGTGTGTCGTTGAAGTTACGGCCGGGATGGCCGAACGGCAGCTCTACGTCGTTGAACAGGTCCTCGATCTTCCCGCTGCTGGTCATGGTTCAGAGCCTGTCCACTTCTACTGGCACCAGCCGTTGTCCCACCGGGTCCACTGCCAGCAGGGCATCCTCAAGGGTGACTACTCCCAGGAGGCTGGGTTCATTCTCCTCTGCGAAGGTCACCTGTGTGGCGAACACCTGGTCTTCCACTCTGACGACCGTCCAGCCTATGTCGACGGGGGCGGTTCGGCCATCGGCTAGGCGCGATCGGGCTGAGCGTCTCACTGGCACACCCAGTCTCTGGAGCATCGACCTGGGAACTGCCGTGAAGGTTGATCCGGTATCCACGGTTACTTCGAGGTCTTCGAACTGGTTTCCCTGCTGGTCCCCTACTCCGATTGTGACTATCAATTTCCCCACGTGATCCTCCTCCTTTTTGAGACTGCGAGATGCCGGGAGCAATTCCTCAGCTAATTTTATCCATAGCTGCGACTTTTGCGACTTCTCCCCTCTTCTCGATCCAAGAAATCGCAAATTACGCGAATTTCTCAGGGACACTTAACCATGAGGGACCACCATCAGGTAATGTCTCTTCCGCGCTACCGGTATCAAATGGTGGTGGGAGACCAGCAGGTCAATGACGTGGTCCCTCATTCCCGCATCGGTCCGGAGGTCGGCCTTCCCCATTCTGGCGATGACGTTTCGGGCTGCGATGGTGCTGTCGCTTCTCTCCACCTTGGCCCGCTTGTCCCGGAGCATGGTGATAGTCTTGTTGGCCAGCCGGGTGGTCTTCGCCAATGCTGCCGTAAGGGCGTAGGAGTTGTTCAATTCGCCGTGCCAGATGGTCACCGCATTGGTCTGGTCACTCTCCTTCCTTTGACAGGCTTCAAGTCAGCTTGTCAGTGGAGACTTATGTCTTTCTGCAACTCCAGGAAATGATTTAGTGTATGGACCTCATTGCACTGCCGGACCTCGAACGCGTCACACCTGCCGGCATTCTGCATCATTCGCCCGGCGCGAACTGCCGAGGTCCGGTGGGAGTAGCTCTTTGGCTCCCTCACCAGGACGGGGTTGGTTCCGAAGGTGGCCACGCCGTGCTCTATGAGCAGGCGCCAGACGTGATGATGGATGGTCGCGGCCGACATGGGACGCCACTCTCCCTGTGCTGTATCCGGCACACAGAGTAATATGGCGACTGTGTCGGAAGCAACACAGGGAGAAGGTCCATTAGATGAGGATGGAGTGATCTCCGCTAGAACGCGAGTCTGTTGCGAGATTCTCCGGGTCGGCCTACTGCGGGGTTAGCACCACCTCGATCGCCTCCTCCGGCGGAGTATCGCCCAGGGCATCTTTGTCGATGTAGACGCTCTGGATGACGGTGCCGTCCTTGGTGCCGTATACCACCTTGTTCTTGGTGTCCTTGGTCTTGTGCAGGGTCAGGGTCAGTTTTTCCATCGCTTACCACTCCTGGAGGTTTGGCATTATTCAGAAGTCGGCGGTGGTGCCCTCCTCCGGAGGACCCTCGTCCGCCCGGTCCGGGCAGTCGGCCAGCGTGATCTCACAGAACCGGCACTCCTCGGGGCTGGGCACCCGCCTAGTGGACCACCACACTTGAACTGATGGCTGATGGGGTAATATTAGCTGACAACATGGGAAGATGAGGATGTGAGGCTGGAGTGATGGCGAAGAGATACCGGGTGCATCTGACGGAGGAGGAACAGGAGGAACTGAAAGGGTTGGTGTCCAAGGGCAGAGCGGCGGCATACCGTCAGACTCACGCCCGGATTCTGTTGCTGTCCGATGAGAATCAGGAGGGCGGGGCCATGCGGGACGCGGATATAGCCCGGGCCCTGAAGGTGGGCACTGCCACGGTGGAGCGGGTGCGCCGCCGCTGCGTGGCGGAAGGCTTGGCCTGGGCCTTGGGACGCAAGGAGCAGGTGAACCGCCGCCCCAGGAAACTGGACGGCGAGGGCGAGGCCCACCTGGTGGCCTTGGCCTGCTCCCAGCCGCCCGATGGCCGAGCCGGTTGGACGCTGCATCTGCTGGCTGACCGGCTGGTGGAACGTGAGATAGTGGACCGCATCAGCCCGGAGACGGTGCGCCGGTGTCTGAAAAAACCGGCTCAAGCCTTGGCTGAAGGAAAGCTGGCGCATCCCGCCCAAGACCAATGCCGAGTTCGTCTGCGCCATGGAGGACGTGCTGGAGGTATATCACCGCCGGTTCGGGGACAAGGAGGCGCTGGTGTGCCTGGACGAGACCAGCAAGCAGTTGGTGGGGGAGACCCGCACGCCCTTGCCGCCGCGGCCCGGGGTGCCCTTGGCCTACGATTACGAATATCAGCGCAAAGGGGTGAGCAACCGGTTCATGCTCTTCGCGCCCCTGGAGGGCTGGCGGCGAGTGGAGGTGACGGAGCGACGCACCAGGACCGACTGGGCGGAGGTGGTGCGGAAGCTGGTGGACGAGGACTATCCTGACAGGGAGCGCATCGTGCTGGTAATGGACAACCTGAACACTCACCATCCGTCATCCCTGTACGAGGCGTTCGAGCCTGAGGAGGCGCGGCGCATAGCGGAGAGGTTGGAGATACACTACACGCCGAAGCATGGCAGTTGGCTGAACCTGGCAGAAAGCGAATTGGCGGTGCCGGCCAGCCAGTGCCTGGGCCGCCGGATTCCCAGCCAGGGCGTCCTGAAACATGAAACAGGAGCTTGGGAAGGACAGCGAAACCGCGATGCGATTCGGGCCCAGTGGCGCTTTACCACCGAAGATGCCCGCATCAAACTCAAGTCCCTATACCCATCAATACGACGGTGACAGCCCACTAGCACCCGGTCCAGCCGGGGCGTCAGGTCTGCAACAAAGGCCGGGTTGCGCTGGCGTAGCCCGGGCGATGCCTCACTCGATCTCACTGATGGTATCGGCTATAAGGTGGAGGTCCTTAGTCCCCTGGGCTTCCGGCCACTGAACGGCATCGAGGTGTCGGTCTCGACGACTGATGGCGGTAGTGATGTCTTTGTCCACGAGAAACATCACAGGTCCATAGCCCGGAGTTTAAGGATAGGCTCGAACTCTCCATCGTCCGGCGGAAACTCGAGGATCAGTTTGCTGAATGTCGCAGCGCTGGCCTGCTCCAGCCGGCACAGTCGTTCGTAGTCGTCTTACACCCAGCACATCAACGGCCAGCCAGCCTCAACGTGTGCACGGGGGGGTCCATGGACAGCGGCGCGTCGACCACTGCGCTGAACTTGTCCTTGCTGTTCTGGAGAGGCTACTCACACATGACATTCTCCGGCTAGTCGTACTGGACAGATCGTATTCATGCGCACTGGCGATGTTGGAGCCACCAACCGCCTTTCCGGCAAAGCCAGTTTGAAGTTACAGTGGAATGGCAGGACGTAGTGCATTTGCCCAATAAGGTGAACATAAGGCCGCACCGCCATCCAATTTCTCGGGGGAGCGATTCGGGGAGTCCACTTGGAACCTGCCGCAAGAGTCAGGGCGCCAAACAATTTTGTTTGGATCAGGTCTGGACTCCGCTCAAGAGAACAAATCTATGGGGCTAATCTCGTGATGCCGTAGATGCAGGTACCGTTAGCTGGCGTACAGCCCCGGAGAGGGAAAGTGGAACGAAAGGACCGAACCGAGAGAAGTCAACTGATCCAAGATTCACAGACGACCACTGGAACCAGCCAAAGTTAGGTACACATATTGGTACATATGGAATCTGTCTTGTATCAATTACTGCAAGATTACCTCTAACTTCTTGGATACTATGGCGGAGAGGGCGTCCGTATAATCTTCGGACTATTATAGCTATAGTAAGCGATATACAAGCAAATATGTGTATTTTTCCCACATGTTTTCCCACACTACAACCGGGTCGATGTGGAACGTAATGGGACGACTTGGTCGTAGCCTTGCTCCTTGGAAGGCGAAGGCGAGGATGTGACCGTCCGAGAATGTCTCGCTTGTCGCCGACGGATAGCCCTTGGCGAAGCAGCCGTTATCGTGGGGTATGTCAACTACGAAGCATGGGTCTTGAAGTCCATCCTGGTGGTGACCATCCGAGACTCCCTGAAGTCGCAATGGGCGTGGTTTGGCGGGTGGGACACCGGGATAAACGACTCTTTCACTCGGCGGTGGCCCTCGCAGAGGTGGTCCCCGGCGATGTTGTATCCGCTGTCATAGCTGCACTCGTGCCTGAGTTGAACAGAAGATGCGCTTGGTGGCGTGCCGTTGTTCCCACGTGATTCGACGACCATCTTCCAAGATGCGATTGATGACGCCGGCGAGGGCTTCGTCCTGTGCTTTTCGAATGGCAAGCTGGTGCGGCGGTCTTTTCACCGGTAGCCCCTGTGCCGCCGGGTAGGCCAGCATCTTACAGGCCGGGACACGGTACAGGCCGATGTTCTGGACCGCTTTCCTTACGCTCATCCATTCCCCAGACACTGACCGGGAAACCCACAGAAATAAGCCCCGCTCATTACTTCCATCCCACCATCAGAGTGGTCGACTTCGAGCCAATGGACTACGAGGAAATCAGAACTACCACCGATGAACGTTGGCCATTACGCCCACTCAGGCCACCTGGACTTCGGCGATTAGACCCAAAGGTGCATCGGTTCATCCCCCGAGTGTTCATGGCATTTGCTGGGAACCTCTGGGACTCCGTTTCCCTTTGCTTTGCCCGGAACTGCTCCTCCCTGTGACTCGGTTTTTGCACGAAAGGGCAAAGATTTTCCCGTCAACTGCATAAGATGGTGGATATGACGGACGGAGGTGCCTTTGATGCCGATTTCAGAGGAGCAACGGAAGCGGCGTAAGGATAAGCAAGACGCAGTCCGGCGGGAGCCCCGGATCTGCGGGTGGTGTGAAGAGAAAGCGGACTACCCAGAAAACAATGGCCAGATCCTTTGGAAGACACCTGAGAATTCCCGGCACATGGCTATCTGCGTGAAATGCTATGCGAGGCTGGCCAGCGAACAGGTCGCGTGCGTTCACTGCGGCAAGCACGTCGACGGCGGCGACCAGGTTGTTTGCAGTGCCTGCCACGACAACCAGGCCAGAGAGCTCATTAGCTGCGGTCGCTGCAATCACCAGTTGGATGGAGTGCAGGTGATCTGCAATCCCTGCCATGACAACTTGGTCAACGATCTCCTCGAGTGCCGCGTCTGCGGCTCCCAGATCAAAAGGAACACTCTCGTCTGCGATTACTGTCATTCTTCGGAGGAAGGGCAGCGTGGGAATACCAGGGGGGTGCCCTAGCTGAAGCGAGGGAGCGAGTTGCTGAAGGGGAACACCGTATTCCGTAAGGTGGACGGACGGAAGTAGGACAGATGGCCGAATAGCTGACTGACAAAGGAGGCGCTTATGCCCAGGAATTTGGCTGACAACACCGTGACGGTCTACAAGCGTCTATGGGACAGGCCGTGGGCGGCCGCTTCGGACATCGCCCTGGTCACCAACATCGAGGATAACGCCATCGCAAATGTGCTGCTGAGGGGGGTGGAAAGGGGCCGGTTGTACCGTCAAACGCTGGGACGCGTCCGAGACGCCGTCCACAGGTATGTCTTCTCCAGGGCTGGCATCGAAGAGATGCATGAGCGGTTTGGATGGGAGATCTCCTGGTGGCATGCGGCCGCAGGAGTCGAAGCACTCGCCGGAAGGCTGGAACTGCTGGAGATGTCGTATTTCTACCTCCCCCAGTTGTGGCAGAGCAATCTGGTCACTGGCCCCGCATGCCATGTGTACAAGGACATAGTCGACGTGAACCCCGAGAACGGCGAGCTGTTGATGCGTGCTCAACTGGTTCGACGCGACTGGCGCAGAGGGAGGCTGGCCGGGTTCAAGTGGCTTCAGCATGACACATTCGAAGCCATGGCCTCGTATGACGATGGCGGGAATGTGGATGATTTGCTCCACGTGCCGATCCTGTGGCTGGGCGACTTTCAGAAATCAGCGGACATCGATTCCTTGCTGCAGGATATGCGGGGGGTCCTGAAAGAGGATGAACGGTGGTTGAAGTTGCCCAGGTCGCAGTGGTCGGATGACGAATACCGCCCCGGCGCGGTTGTATTCGCTGCCGACCGTGTTGCCGGGGCGATGGCCCAACGTTTTTGGCTGGACTCCCTGGACAGACACAATGCCACCACGGTGGCGATTGTGGATACCGACGGACAGGTTATCCGTGCCATGGATCAGCCGACGGCACGGTGGACCGCTTTTCGTCCGCCACCTCCCGCAGCGCGGCGCTTGGGAAATATCGAGCAGGTCGTCCGAGGGTTGGAAACGGGCGCTTACAATGCGGTCAACGGGGTGCAGTCATGGCGCACATTCCAGACAGTAGTCTGGGCTCCTGCGGTAACGATCGAGCATATAGTCGAGTTCACCAAGCTGGACCGCTCGGTTGTCGTCAGATTGCTGAAGGCGATGACCGATACGAGGGTGATCACTGTTTGGAAGAATGGTCACTACGTGGACGAAGCCGGCAGAGACCTCTTGCGCCGTTCTCAGAAGAAGACGCAGGGGACTGTCGATGAACGATTGGCAATTTACACCAAAGTGGGAAGCCGCTACCGAAACCGACACCGTATCCACAATGAGAAGCAGGCAGATGCCCGAATGTTCCTGGAGCAGCGCGGATACGTCACCTTCCCCGCCCTGGGCATTGTCATCGAATATATCTATAACGGCAAACGCTACCGGGTCGATCCCGACGGGTTTGTCCTGCTGGAGCCCGGGGTAATGTTGGCTCTTGAATTTGAGAGGAACATCGATTCGCCGAGACAGGCGCGGATTAAGGTCGGTGGACAATCGGAGGAGGAGAAGTGGCATGAAGATCCCGGGAAGTATCGCGGACTAGTCAACTTTGGGCGTGCGGTACCGGTCCTTTTCATCTCAGAGACGGACGAGGCCGCCCAGATCCTGGCAGAACTCAGGTGTCCGTTTCTGCTGGCCGCCAACCTGGATTCGGTGCGCGAGGGTCCTCACGGAGAGGCCGTAATAATTGGGAATAGGGACGAGGGAACGCCGGGATGTTGGTGGTTCTGGTACCCAGGCGAAGAGGGCCCCACTGCCGACGCTCCGATCGATCTGTTGGCCAAATGGTATGCGCGGAAGTATCTAAATGATGTGTGGCGGATGCCAGTAGACCGGCCTTTTAGGTTAATCCCGACTTAACCCCAGTGGCGGTCACCGAGAATACCTGCCGTACGGGGCCTGAGACGCCCGGGGTTTCAGCCCCTGAGACACCCGGCGTTTCACCCCCTGAGACACCCGGGTTTCAGCCCCTGAGACACCCGGCGTTTCACCCCCTGAGACACCCTCAAGTGACCGGAGACGAACTTTCCCGCTCGAAGGGCAGAAATCAGGGTGAAAAATCCAGATTCACACTTCTCTTCAAAGCTAAAAGGACGGGTTTCAGCTCCTGAAATACCCTGAAATGGCCCAAAAACGTGTCTACGGGCGCCCCTTCTAATAGAAGTAAGCACGATTTGTACTTGTTTCTGAACATCAGATTCACACTTCTCTGGGGCCACATAAATCGAGGAATGAGCGGTGGCAGGCGAGTGAAGAGGTCACTATCGCGGAGGTAATGACCGGTGGGGTGAAAGGCAGCTGACATGGGATAGCTCGGCTAGCATTGAGGGCGGGGAGAGAGAAGAGTTCAACAGCATGTGAACTGGGTTGAGGAAACTTGACAGGCAGCTATGTGGGGGGCCTGCCCCTTAGCTGAGGGTAACAACAGCTGTCGGAGAGGAGCGGGAAATGTCCAGAGAGCGAAGAAAGAGCAGCCCGGCCTTCAAAGCCAAAGTTGCACTGGAGGCCACAAATGGCGAGCAAACGGTACGTGATCGCCTGGCGGTTGTCCAACACCTTGGAGGCGGGTTTCTGCGTCGAGGCGCTGACTGAGGCGTTGGGCCGAGGCAGGCCGGAGACGTTCAACACGGACCAGTGCAGCCAGTTCTCCCAGGTGCTGGAGGACAGCGGCGTGAAGATCAGCATGGCGGCAAGGGGTGCTATGCTGACAACACCTTGGTCATGACCATGGTCCAGTTGACGGGCAGTTCCTCTTCCTCACCGATTACTACAAGGATGCGCTCGTACTTGTCGAGGCCCATGTTGCGGGCCTTGACCATTTTCCCGGTGGGTACGAGGGCCTGTAGGCGGGCGGTGGCTTGCGGGCCGTGGGGCTGGTCTGATTCGGGGGCGTCGATGCCCCAGAGGCGGAGGCGCTGGTCCGGTTGCTCCGACGTGTGGGCGAGGATGGTGTCGCCGTCAATGATCCGTTGGACTTGGAAAGTTATTTCCGGTGTGTCGGGGATCCAGTTTTCGGTGTGGCACTGGTCAATGTCGAGGAGCCGGGCGACGGGATGTTCTGGGTCGTTACCCAGTCTTTCGGGCATGTATGGCTGGAGTTGTGGGGGTGCGGCTGGGGGATTCTCGCCGGAGTTGAGGGCTTTGTCGCCGTAGTGGACGCAGGTGGCGACTGCGAAGTATAGGAGGCCTATGGCGATGCCTGTGATGCCTACGGCCCTGGCCAGGATGAGTAGCATTAGTCCTCCGGTAGAGGGGAGAATTGATGGCATAAAAAAGACCCGGCAGCTTGTGGGCTGCCGGGTCTTGGGTGCTGATTCAGGGTACGCTTCCGCGGGAGACTTAGGTTTTACCGGTGGTCAGGTTCACCTAGCTATGCTTCGGGTTGCTGACCGGAGCGCCTGAGCTGGTTCCTGAGGGTCTCGATGGTTTGGTTCTGGCCTTCGATGGTTTGGTTCTGACCCTCGATGGTTTCGTTCTGGCCCTCGATGGTTTCGTTCTGCTTTTGGATGGTTTTGTCTCGCTCAGGCCGTGTGGCGGCCTCGAGCTTCCTGAGAAGGATACCTAGCATTGCCAGACCCCCAAAGAAGATGTGGAGGGTTACTGAAAACAGCAGGGCTGCGAAGATCGTTCCGGCCAAGAGGCCAGGAGGGATTATAGCTCCGTCTTCGACAATTTTGCTGAATTCTTTGCCCGATTGTATTTGCTTGGTCAACCAGATGGAGAAGATCACTGCCGCGGTCGGTGTGGCCAGAAGTATGCCTACGAAGAATATTGGCCTTGCGATCTTGGGCAGATGATAGGCTCCCTGGTTGTCTTGGATGTCCAGCCAGACGGTGCGACCCACTAGGAAATCGACTGTGGCTGTGAAGGAGGCTGTGAACCTCCTTGTGAATCCGTCCCGGATTGCGGCACCGGTTCGGCAGGGGTGCCTAAGGGCTTGGTAAAGCGCCTTGGCGAGTCGTTTCATCTTGGGAATCATGGTCCGTCTCCGTCATCGAATTTGCGTGGACGTCGACAACGGCGCTTACGGCGCAGTCGTCGTGTCCGGCTGCGCGGAAGCGTGGGGACCTGTTGGCAATGCCAGGGGTAATTGCCTGACTTCAGTACCCGGGTGGGGGCGCGGCAGACGCCGCGCCCCGGGGTCAGCCCACTTGGGCTATGCGCCCAGGATTTTCAGGGCCAGCGTGTAGCTGGGACCTTCGTCCTGGTCGGGGGGAAGCTGTACCTGGTTGCATTCGGGGGCTTGGAAGTCGGGCAGGAACCCGACGGCCTCCAGCCGCATGTTCAGGTAGGCCTTGGCGTCGGCGCGTATCCGGGTCACCCTGGTCCCGTCGGGGCGGCAGAGCCAGTACCAGTTGCTGCCGTCCTTGGCGATCTTGAAGGTGGTCCCGGGCTTGACGCCCTTCTGGCGGGCTTCCCGGGGGGCTTCCATGGTGCGGACGATGGCGGTTGCCACCGAGGGTCCGCTGGCGTAGAAGCCCAGGTGTTCCTCCTGGGGCAGGTTGCTGAGGGCCATGACGGTTATGGGAGCGGGCAAGGGCCCTTTCTTGAACCGCCTGCGGCAGTTGAGTTCCAGTTGGAACCAGACGTTGGTGAAGTCTCCGTACTGGTACCCAGGGAGTGCCTGGGCCTTGTCGAAGGCCTCGTTCGCGGCCTGGAGTTCCGTCCTGTGGGCCAGTTCGATGGCCTGGGCCCGGAGGCTGTCCAGAACGAAGTCCGGGGTATCGGGCTCCTGTCTGAGGGCCTCCTCCTCACTGACGCATTTGCGCCATGCGGCGTTCCGCTTGGCGAAGGCCTCCCTGACGATGGCAGTCAGGAGCTCGTCGTGCTCCTGGGTGAGCCGGTCGAGGGGGCCGTTGGCACACAGCTGCCTGAGCTGGAGCTTGTTCTCGAGGTAATCGACGGCCTGACCGGACCATTTGTGGTAAAGGCCGTGATGCTCGGGGCACTTGGTTGACACGGTGAGCTGGGCCCAGCGGTCTTCGGTGGTCTCCCGGTGTATCCGGGACATTTCACCGGCGACGCGGTTCCAGACGCAAGGACACATGGCGTTGTTGCGGGCGGTCTGATAGACCTCCTTTCGCAGGTGCTCGAGGAGATTCTCAGGGATGCCGTTGCCGTCGATGACGTCTTCGGAGAGACAGAACAGGTGTCTGTCGGGGTCGAAGGCGCCGGCCATGTCGAGGTTGGCGGCGTAGTTGGAGGCCATGCCGATGGCCCCGGCGTACTTGTTCCGTGCCATGAGGAATTTCAGGACGTCTGCGGGATCCTTGATGTTGCTGTTCCAGGCGTCCTTCGATTCGAAGGGTACGGGTGCTACGACAGAGGGGCGGAGGGGGTTGCCATCCTTGTCCACGTCGTAGAGGCCCTCCCAGCGGTGGTGGCCTGTTTTCTGGTTCCAGCCGTCGATGGCGCTGATGCGTTCCACGTCGGAGTCCAGGAGTTTCATCCAGGTGCCGCCGTCCACGGACATCGGGCGCCTGAGGGTGAGGGCTCCGTGGGTCTCTCCGTCCTGGAGCCAGGCCAGGGTCAACTTGTCCGAATCGTTGTCCCAGGTATCCATGGCGCGGCCCTTGGCGTGGAAGTCGTTCTCGTTGGGTACGCCCATGACGGGCTTGCCGTGCCACCAGACCAGGGCGATATAGCCCGGGGGCGGCTCGGGGATGCCGGCATAGAACCAGTGGGCCAGTGTTACTTCGCGGCCATGCACCATGAGCATTGGCAGGGTGGTGTTCTTGCCGCGCTTGGGCCGGAGCTTCTTGGAGCGCCAGGTGGCTGCCATCCTGCCGATGAGCCTCGACGTGGCGTGCGGGCTCACGAAGGGGCTGTGGTGGCTGGCGGCCAGGGAGATGTTGACCATCCGGTCGGAGTCGCTGCGGCTGCGGGCGCGGGAGAGGTGGACGTTTATGTCGTCGGGCTGGATTTCCCAATAGAGGGTCTCGTTGTCCAGCTCGTCGATGTCCCACTTCATGTAGCCGTCCTGCCGGTTCCGTTCGCTCTCCATCAGCTCCCGGTGGTCCTTGCGGGCCTGCCGGTAGAAGCGTTTGTCGAGGAGCTTGGCCATTTCGAGCATCTTGGGAGCGGTCTCGTTCGGGTCAGTGAACGACGTGAACGTCTCGCCCTGCATTAGGTACTCGATCTGGCACATGCCGGTGTCGTCGTCGGACACGCGGATGGGGAGCATTTTGCCGAAGGTCCACTTGTTGGAGAGCACCTGGCGGCTGAGGGAGGCCTCGTCGAAGACGATGTCGGTTCCCTCGGGGCCGGGGTACAGGTGGTCGCGGTGGATCACGACTACGCCCCTGAAGTAGTAGTCCTTGGTTACGACCTGGGCGTAGAAGGCGAATACCTTGGAGAGGCGGGTGTTGATGCCCCACGCCTTCATCCACTTCTTTGCGAAGCTCATGGTGGCGGCGGCCATGCCGTCGCCTGCGCCGCCGGTATCGTGGATGGCCACGTTGGCCGTGAGGCCGTCGGCGATGTTGAGCTTGCCGGCGGAGGATGGAACGGGGTATGCGCCGGCTCCCTCGGAGATGCAGAAGGCACCGAAGCGTTTGGCGACCTTGTCGCCGTCGGCGGCGAGGTCGATGACCGTGCCGGTCGCGGAGTCCTGTTCCTCCATGGGAAGGTCGGTGTTGCCGACGAACCTGGTGTCGCTGGGTAGCGCGCACATCAGGGTGATAGAGGAACGGATGGTGTAGTTGTAGACCTGGAGTCCGGCGGACGCGATTGCGCTGGTCTATGGCGGCAACATCACGGGCCACTGGGGTATCGAAGGCCAGTCGGTCAATCCGCCCGCCTGGAACACTTTGGCGCCGCCCTTCATATCCGCGCCGCATAATGCCAAAGCGGTCGGATTTCCTGGTCTTGTTTTCCCTCGGCGAGTGGCCTGCCCAGTTCACGGTTATCGCAGGTGCTTTCCGGGACGGCGTCCCTGAGGCCTGGCTTATGGTGGGCGTCGAGTGATGGTGATCTCCCCGGTATCCCTCGGCCGTCGGGGAAGCTTCGGCCCACCTCGGGGGCCTGGCTGACGGCGGCGCGATTCTCTTCGCTATTGTTCAGCGTCAATCTCGATGAAGCCAACTCCGAAAACGAACTCCCCTTCCGCCGGTATTTCGTCTACATCGACTTCCCCGACCCTTGCCGGACTCGTGAAGTTGTCCGCGCCCCACGCGATGTTGCCCAGCATGTCCTCCATGAAATTGGCCACCTGGTCGCAGTCGTCTACGGAAGCGCTCCGCCCTGCGTTCGCTACTGAATACCACCACCAGGCCAGCCGTTATTTCATCTCGTTGCGGGTCTGCGCCCGAGTACCCAGCGCCATAGCCGGCGCAGCCGTCCACCCGACGCCGCAGTCCTCAGCGGCGTCCCCGGTGCCCACCACATTGATGGGCGAGGAGTACGGGTTAGCCATGATGCACCCCGGGTCCCCGCCCGGGTCGTCCTCCACGGATCCCGATTCGCGGTCGATAATCTTGATCACGTCCCTGATCATCTGCTCCGAGTCTGAAACTATGACCGCGCTATGTTTTTCGACGAGGACGTAGTAGTCGTCACCGTCCCATATGTCGTAGCCCTGATAAGAGTCATCCTGGAACCCTTGGTCTTCCCAGTCGTCTTGGATATCGCTGAAGGCCACATCGCCCTGTATCAGTAGTATTTCCTCATAGGTCCGGCTGTTGCCGGCCAGGATGTAGCTGTCCACATGGCCGTAGGCCACCTCCTGCGTATCCAGAGCGTCGTCGATCCGCTGCTGCATGTCGTCGGAGAAGTCATCGTAGTCGCCGGGGAAGTTGTCGTCGTTGTTTCTGATGGCCGCCATGTCGATCATGACGAGAATCTCGGTGTCGTCGGACAGCATCTTCAAAGCTGACTCGCTCCGGCCACCGCGATGGCGACCACGCCTGCCACGGGTCCACCTTTCAGGACACACTGTTTGTCGTTAATGGGAGGCACGTCGACGTTGAAATGGACCCGCGTTTCAGGGAATCGACGATGCCTGATGCCCTTGATTCTTCCAGTACCGCAAACTGTGATGCGCGTATTTGATGCATAAGGCGACTTTGGCTATTCTTCTCGGCGATGGCTCGGGCGGTGTTATCACCGTAGCGTGAAGAAATGGCGGAAGGTGTTTCTCAGGATGAACAAGTCCCCATCGTCGTGAATGATGCTTCCGTCGTCTGGGGAGTCAAGTTAGGTTGCGGCCATTTCCTTCACTTTCTCACCTGCGGCCCCAGCGGCTCGGGGCATTGGCGTTCCGGCGTGCCCATCGCTCCCGTCTGACACCAGTGATCGCCAGTAACAGCCGGTCGCTGTCCCTGACCAACTCCCAGGACAGCCTGGGAAACCAGCTCAGCCAGATCCGGGCTGCTTCCTGGTCCTAGTTTACTTGGATGTGTGGACGCATCGCGTCTTGCGTGACCCTTTAGGGGCACACAGGTGGGCCAAACTCATTCCTGTAATCGTGATTGTCCAGGCTTTCTACAAGGTTCTTTGGCACACAACCGGTGAGGTTGTTGTACCCAATCCACAACTTCTTTAGTTTGGTGAGGTTGCCCAGGGAAGCTGGAATGTTGCCGGTGAACTCGTTATCGCGGAGGACCAACTCTCTCAGGTTCCTTAGGTTGCCTAGTGAGGCCGGCAACTCCCCGGTCATTTCGGTGTTTGTGATCTCCAGGACCCGCAAATGGGAGAGATTACCCACTGCCTCCGGTAGATGAGCGTCGGTACCGCTTCGGATTCTGAGTTTTCGCAGATGTGAAAGATCACCTAACAACGCTGGAATCTCTCTACCAAACCCTATCTCCAAGGCTGCAACACGTCCGTTGGTGTCAACATATACTCCGCCTATTTCTGGGAGCAAACTCGAACCTCGTCGAGTCAGAGCGTCAGCAAACCTTGGACTCGGGAGGTATGGGTCCAGGGCAATCAAGGTTTCTACATCCTCTGGGTTGTCGGCCGGAGTACAATCCTCCAGATGTATTGATTCTCCCAAAACATACCTCCGCATATACTGCGAAACACAACCTTCCAGCGGGTTCCCCTGAAGAAACACCCTTACGGTGGCCAGGTAATCCAATTCCGGCGGCAACTCACCTGAGAGCTGGTTATTGCTGAGCCTCAACTCACTCAGCCTGGGGAGGTTGAGCAGCCACGGAGGTAATTCACCGGATAACAGGTTGTTGCTGAGGTACATCCAAGTCACTCCGGTTAGGCCGCGGAAGCTGGATGGAATCTCGCCGCTCAACTTGTTTCCGCTGAGGTTCAACAAGCTCAGGCTGGCAAGGTTGCCAAGTTCTCCCGGCAGTTCCCCACACAAGCGATTGTCGGCAAGGTTCAAGCTTTGCAGGTTGGTCAGGTTGCCCAGTTCTACAGGAATTGCACCCTCCAGGTTCATACCACTGAAGTCAAGCTTCCGAAGATTGACAAGATTGCCCCATTCAGGGATCAGGTGATCCCCAAAGGAACTCCCCTCAATCAGACCAAACTGCTCCAATTTGGTGAGGTTGCCGAACTCGGGGGGCAATGTAACACTGGAATTGGACAGTATCAGAACTTCCAACTCGGTCAAGTTGCCCAACTCCGGCGGTAGTTCTCCTCTAACGCTAGTTAACGACAGCTTTGTGACTCGGCCTTGATCGTTAGTACTAACTCCATGCCACTGCATGAGAGGTCTGCGGGTCATCCATGTTTGGCTGGTCTCCCATCGCTCGCCATCAGTGGCATTGAATAGTGCCTCGAGTGCTGCCTTGTCAGTTTCCGCAGAGGTTTGAGCCGGAGGAATCTTTACTTGGGCCGCGGCCTTTGGCTCGAAGCAGGGGGGGCCCTCGGGCGTTGGAACGGTAGTGGGTGTCGGAGTCGCTGGCGGCTCTGTGGTTCTGGGCAGGGGAGTTTCTGTTGCTTTCTTGGTTGCGGATGGCTGAGGCATGGGGGATGTCAAAGCCGTTTCAGTGGGTTCCTGTGCTCCTTGGGTGCGCGCGGGACTCCGCTGCCTGGTCTGCGACGACACGGGGGAGGTTGCTGTCGGGGCTGCACCGGGGGCGGCTTCTGTGTTCCTAGTCGCTTCGGTGGTGTTAGGCGGCGCTTCTTCCATGACTGATTCCGTCGCCGCCTCTTCTCCTCCACAGGCTAAGGCGGTTATCAGCGTGAGGGCCAGGACCAGTCCAGCCGCCCATCTCGCCATGTTTGCACGGATCCCTAGTGATGGTGGGCGCGGCTTATTGAGCGAGGGGCTGTTGGTGTTCAGCCCGGCGGTTCGAAGGATTGGGTTGGGGTTGTGGCGGAAGCCTGGGCCGGTTGCCATGCGAGGAACCTCCTTGCGGATCTGGCTTTGGCACTCGCGACAGAAACCATCACCGACATAGCCCGCAAGGAGGCACGAGGTGTGCCCTGCAGAATTGCTATGCCGGTGAGCCCTTCTCCAAGGGCTAAGATGATAGTTTCCGTCGCGAGGCCGATTCTACCACAGGGAAGTGGACTCGACAGCAGTATTCGTGGCTGGAGAGAAAGCAGTGGGAAAGGTGGGGGGATCAGTTGGGCGGGGAATACGAAAAGGCCCCCCCTGGAAACAGGCGGGCCGATGCACCTACGTGATCGGTAGCATCTACCTGCTGCTGGTTGCAACAGGTTCTACAGTAGTGGTTCCCCTGGTCTAGGGGCTACTGGCTCGGAGTTATATGGCCGAGTCTTTATGCCCACGCATCGGGCTTGTCGCGAGTGCCTCCAGAACGGCAACCATAGCCAAGGATGACCCGATGGCAGCATGTCCGCCGCAATTCCGTCCACGCGGTTGGGAGTACCCTTACCGGGCGGCCTAGAGTCCACCATGGGGGTAGGGGTACTCGTGATCGGGCGGCCTGTGGTCCACCCTCGGTCCACCCTATGGATTACCTTCAGAGAAGGTCAAGGCTATCGCGCTACAATAATTGTATCAGCGTCCTGCCCAGCGCTCAAGCGGGATCCGAGTCTGCGACCAGGGGCAGTCGACAGGCGAATCGCCCGGGCATGGTTTCCCATCATGCCCTGGCGACGGTTTGGCCTACTGGCCCTGAACGGTGATCAGCGAAGGGTCGTCGCCCACGCTGCCGTTGACGACGGTGACGTAGATGTTGACGGTATCCACGTGTTGGAACGTCAGGGCGCCGGCCCGTCCGTTGACGGACTGGGGCTCTCCGGCCGGCGCTGGCGTCTTCACGTCGGAAGCGCGGGTCAGGACCTCCACATCGCGCTGGATATATCCGCGGCTGAGCTGAGTCTGCAGCTGACTCTCTTTGGGGAGATGCACCAGCCGCTGGGCCAGGTCGGCCTGACCGAACAACAGCTTCACTTTGCGGCCGCCGACCTCGTCGAGAATGTCCTCGTCCTCGTCCATGTCCGGGAACCAGGCCACGGCAATGACGTAAGTGTTGAGGTCCAGCTTCCGGTTGAGCTCCTCACGGACGGCCTTGGCGGCCTGCCAGACCCCTTCCAGGGGTTTGTAGATGGACGACCTGGCGCCGTCCGCCTGGTGCCGCATCCACTGGCGGCCTTCGACGGTGTACCGGTCCTCCAGGATGGTGACGGCGAAGCGCCCGACCTCCTCGAGGAAGGCGACGCAGTTGGGCGCGGGCTTGCCGTCGGCCACCTGGGGATGGAACAGGACCTGGCCGGCCAGGGGGCTGGCCTCGAACTGCTGGCAGGCCCTCATCTCGGCCTGGCTCAGGGGATTGTTGTTGTCGTTCCTTATGATTTCCATGGTGATTATCATCTCTTTCGGATTTTGGGTGGTTGATTGCACCAGTGCCGCAGATATGAAATGGGCCGGCCCGGGGTCGATCCCGGGCCGGCCCGTCGCAGCGTCGCAGCGGGGTCTCGGCGAAGGTGGTTTGTATCCAGCCAGGGGTCTGCCCGCGCGGGTTCGCGGATGCAACCGGCCCGCCTGAATGGCGGCGGGCCGGAAGGGGCAGATTCCCCAGGCCTGGGGGCAGGCGGCCCTCTGGTCTTCGCATTGACGTCCGTATCGGTGTGCATGGTATGGGTCACATCCCCGTGTTGGGTGTGCGCCGGATTTGCGGCGGCCCCGACAGCCGTGGGGCGTTCGCCGGCGATGCGGCCCGGCCCACCCACACGTCGAGGCGCTCCAGGAATGGAGCGGCATGGGCTGGCCACGAGGACCTTTCCGTTTCGCGGGTTTGATCCGCAGGCCGGAACCTTTGCCGGGCCAGCGCCCTGAGGTCCATCCTGTCCCAGCGGGGCAGGCGATCCCAGGCGTCCTCCAGGCGGGGATGCACCGGACCGCCCGAGGTCAGCACCAGCAGACCCCTGGGCCGGGAGAAGGCCACATATCGCTGGCGGGCGTCGTCGAAGTCGGCGATGCGGTCGGTCGGCTCGAAGGGAGGGCGCAGGCAGTAATGCCGGAGTTCACCGCCCACCGGGTCCACGCCGGAATTGCAATGATCCAGGGATCCCACGATCACCACGTCCCATTCGCGCCCCTTGGCCTGGTGAATGGTGGTGGCGGTGAGCGCCCGGCGGCTGTCGGCAGACCGGTGGCCCCCGGAACCGGAAGGCCTGCGGTTCACGGGTATTCCCGCCCGCTCCAGGGCGTCGAGGCAGCCGGCGGCCGCCGGTCCCCGGACCGAGTGCAGGAGCAACGCAACCTGGCCGTATTCGGCAATGACCTGCTCCTGCTTCAGAAACCTCACCAGCTCCGCAAGCTGTGCCATCTCCTCCCCGGCATCGCCTCCCTCCACGCGGATGACCGCCGGATAGTCCTGGTACAGGCCGGGAGCATGAGGCCTGATGGACTTGGGGTGCCGGAAGGGCCGTCCCTGGGGGTCGGGGTTGGACCAGTCGGCGGCGCCGGCCATCCACCGGTGGTAGAAAGCCACGATGGCGGGGTGGCTGCGGTGGTTGACGTTGAGTTCCACGGTGTGACAGCCGGAGAAGTGTTCGGGGAACTGCAGCAGGTTACGCACGCTGGCGCCGCGGAAGCGGTAGATGCTCTGGTCATCGTCTCCCACCACGCAGATGTTGCCGTGATGGCGGCACAGGCGCAGGAGGATATGCTCCTGGGCGGAGGAGGTGTCCTGGTACTCGTCGCAGATCAGGTACCTGATGCCGGCGGAGATGACACCGGCGGTCCGGGCGTCCTCCAGGAGCTCGGCGGCCCACCGCTGCAGGTGATCGAAGTCCGCACAGCCCTGCCTTTGGAGCAGGTCCCGGTACCGGCGGTAGGAACGGCCCATGGCAACGTGGAATGGGTCTTCTGAAGCAATCAGTTCTTCGGGATCGATGAGCTCATCGCAGAGCCTCTCGAAGAACTTGAGGCCATGCCGGATCACCAGGCGCGGTTCACGCCAGCGCCAGCCCTCCCGCTCTAGGGCATTCAGGTCCGGGCCGAAGACCTCATCGAAATGGCGGGACAAGAGACGCCACTGCTCATCCTCGTTCAGCACCGCGAAGTCCGCCCGGGGGTCGCCGCTACGGCCGCGGGAACGCAGGATGCGGCGGCACAGGCCGTGGATGGTGCCGGTGCGCACTTGGGAGAGGTCTCCCGGGCAACCGGCGGCGGTGGCCAGGGCGGTGAAACGCTCGCGCAGCTCCCGCGCCGCGGGCCGGGAATAGGTGCACAGCACCAGCTCCTCCGGGCTGGCCAGCCCGCGGAGCAGGATGTTGGCTCCCCGGAGGGCCACCGCCAGGGTCTTGCCGGTGCCGGGTCCCGCGACGCCCATGGTGGGCCCCTGCGTATGGCCGATCAGCTCCAGCTGTCCCTGGTCCAGGCCCGGATGCAGCCGCAGTATGACGGGCGCCACGCCCGCCGGGTGGTTCATGTTCATGTTGGTTCTCGCATGGGTTGATCTGCCGGCCGGTTTGGGACTCCGAACCCGGTGCGCTTGACTCGTCCCGGCCGGAGTTTGACCAGACATGGGGAATCGGCATCACGGTTGGCAACCTCTCTGTCTCCGCTTTCGGAGCCTCCCCGGGCCGGTGATGATCCCTCGCCGGAAACGCACATCCCGGGCCCGGACCCGGATGAGCTCCAGCCCGGACTGCTCTGGGGACTTGTCCACTGGCCCGGCGGTCTTTGCCCCGGCCTCCAGCTCCGGCGCCTCAGGCAGCTGGATCAGGCCGTCGGTTACGGCGCTGACCTCCCGGCGGATGCGGTCCATGGGGAGCGCGTCCGGCACTCCCCGGCCGTGTGCGACGGCGATCAGGTCCGCCACAAGATCATCGCTGCGCCAGACCAGGTAGACTCCCTTGCGGCGTGCCAGCCCATCGATGGCCGGATCGGGTTCCATGTCGGCGAACGCCAGCACGGGGATGACGTACGGGTTGTAGGGTGTTGCGGCAAGCTCCTCGATATCGTCGTGCAGGTCCAGGGCGGCCAGCCAGGCCTCATCCAAGGGGGACTTCTCGATGGGCACCAGGCCATCATTGGTTTTCAAATGCCAGTCGCCGTCGATAAGCAGGTAGTGGCCGCCCTTCACCTGCAGGGCGAAGCGGCCGAGGCCAACGATCCACAAGGCGAAGTCCAGCTCGATGCGCCCGTAGCCCCTGCGCCACTCGTAGTAGACGAAGCCCTGGCGGTCGCTGCCGGCCAGGGCTTTGTAGATCCGCCGTTCCGCACGCCGCTTGAGCCTCTTGCGGCGGATGGCAGGAAATTCTCTCGGGTACATCAGCATGGTCGAAGGCGCTCCTTTTCGCAGTCTCTGCGAGACTGGATTACTTGAATGGACTTGGTCCTGGGCGAAGCTCATCAGTGCTTTCCGCGGCCATGGTTGCCTTGGACCATTGCCTGAAGAATGAAACGGAAGCCGGCGAGCTTACGGGGGTTGTTGCTGGTTGGTGTCTTTTCGTATTCCTCGAGATATGCCGCTGCTCCTGATGAGGGGCGGGGTCAATGCGTCAGGTGCCTGCGGCCGGCCGGATTGCTGCCGGAGGTCAGGGGGACGCCCGCCGGGCTCTGTGCTGTGGCCGCTGGACTCTGCGGAGCCTGTTGCGTCGATGAACCCGAAGGGCACGTCATCCTGGGTGACTTCGCCCCTGATTCAGTCCACATGCTGCCTGGACCTGGTGCTATGCCGGTGTCGCGCCCTTGGCGTGCACTCTTCCGGCCAGCAACTCGATGATCAACGAGCGCCGTTCCTAGACGCCAAGGGTTGCCAGGGCCGTTATGGCGCTGTCCTCCCGCTGCATGAGCCGGGCCACTTCCGAGGGTTGGAAGGTTGAGTCGAAGCGTTCCATGGCCAGGTCCCGGTGTTCCTGGAGTATGGCGAAGGCGGCGGAGACGCCATTCACCGGGTCGGGTGCTTGTGGCCGGTAGT
This sequence comes from Dehalococcoidia bacterium, assembly GCA_965204805.1. Classification (GTDB taxonomy): domain Bacteria; phylum Chloroflexota; class Dehalococcoidia; order Lucifugimonadales; family UBA3495; genus VXOI01. The sequence goes on along the minus strand of OZ242013.1, from coordinate 2,722,257 downwards.
GTCGTAGCCGTGCCGTGATGGTGTTCTCATCCATGCCCATGTAGACCCTGGAGCAGTCGCCCGTGTGCCGATTCCTGAGTCTCCCAGCCAGGGCTTGGGCGTTGCTGGGACAGAGGCCCTGGTCCCGTTCAAATAATGGGATCTCCCTCAGAGTACGGAATACAAGGCCGCGTACACCTTTTTGCGGCTGTTCCGGCCGGCGTGGCAATGCTTATCGGCCAACTGTCAAACACGCTTGGCCCAATCCAGAGCTACGAACACATCCCGTCCGACTCCACTGGCACATATATGCCAGCAGCTCTGCTCGGCTAACCCGGCGTGTCAGACTCCACGGGGGTTGTCTGAACTGTGATTCGTGTGATTTAAGTGACGGCCAGGATTGCAGCGTCTCCGGCGAGGACGACTGCCCAACGGCAAGCGCTGCCACTATGGTGCCTACGAACTGTAACGTCGGTTCTGCGCCGTTTCCTGCCCGCGGCGAAATCTACCGCCGCTTTCCGTGACGAGCGGGGTGGGGGTGGGGTGTAGGGGTATTGGTATAATGGGAAGTGCAACCTCCGGAGGATTCAGACATGATTCGCAAACTGTATGTTCCTGACATGCCGCAGAATGAGCGCAACAGAATTGCTCAAATAGCCGTCGATTTGACCAAACGAAAGGCATATCGGGAATGCTTGGGCGTAGGCGGCTGCCAGGGCGCTATAGAAGGCGGGCATGTGATACCGAGAGCTTGGCTTCGAAGGATATGTGATGATGCAGGGATGGTCAGAGTCTTCGCCAAATTGCCAATCAATGTGTTCCGGTCTAACCCAGAAGATATTGCTCAAATTCCAGTATTGGAGCATTACCAAAAAGCCACTGTAGGTTCTTACACCTGTAGAAAGCACGAAGAAATGTTTAGCCCAGCAGACAACCCAGACGTCGATTTATCTGATTACAGTAATCTTAATCTGATATTGTACAGGCCTGTACTCGCAACATTATGGCTCCAGAAATTACTTCTGCAACAGGCAGAGGCAATTCTGAGTGAGATGCCTCAGAGTGAAGTTTCCCAGCGAGAGGTTGAATTACAGCGACAACGAGTGATGGGATTGGAACATTACAAGCGGCTAACCGAGGAGTGCCTCAATCCGCAAACATGTAAAAGATGTAAAGGCCAAAAGTGCAAAGCCATTGGACATAAGGTCTTCTTGATACCTGGAGAGCCTGCTATTGCTGTTTCCGATTTCACCGACGGCATTATGACAAGGGCCAATCCTCGTTTTGGGGTCGTACAGCCCATCATGAATTGGGGAATGACAGTTCTCCCGTACAACAAGGGGCACAAAGTCATTTTTCATCACTTTATCGAGGAAGAGAAAATCATAACTCCTGTCAGTCGAGTTATCTCTAATTTACAAGGAGGGAAACTACAAGGCCAGATTTCTTACTGGATCCTGAAAACCTTTGAGATGATAGCGATAAGTCCAAAAAGATGGGAACAGTTTGGGAATAGTAGACGCGAAGCCATACTTGACGTTGTTGTCAATGAAGTCCCAGACACTGGCTTTGGCAGCATGGAGAGGATACAACAGTGGGAGCGGGACAGGTTTAAGCCGATTTTGCCTGCATCTAACCCCCATCAGATTAACTTGTTCAACCCCAACAAGCGGTAATAATTTGCAAGCAGAGGGGTTACAGGGACGCATCAAGCTGGTAGTTTCGATGATTGGAATTGTTATCGGCCAGTCCTGACCGCGCTCTCATCAGCAATCGGCGCGCGATGCACCGTCAATCGAGAGCGCCTGGTTGCGCTGGGACGGGTACTTGCGGTGCTGCCGCGCCCCGTTTACATTCTTGGCAAGCGACCTTGTCACCCCCACCCTGGCGCTCCCCCTGCGGGGGAGGCGATTTCTGGACAGGAGCACTGCCATGCCGCGGCCACGACGTAGCCAATCGCAGCGAGCCATCGAAGCCTACGACCACACTGGGCAGGAACGGCTGAACAACCCGCCCGTGGGGCTGGTGTCGCCGGATACCGACCGCGACGCAGGGCGGGCCACCTACGAATACGACCCGCACCTGGACCCGCAGTTGCAATGGGCGGGCAAGGCGGAGCATACCTCCTTCGAGGTGCCTACGGTGTCGCTTCACGTCCATGAGCGCATCGACCCTCGCACTATCATCGAGACCGTCCGCAAGCGCAATGGCGCCGCTGCCTCAGTGCAAGGCAGCCTGTTCGACCTGCCGGAGGAGAACCCGCCCCTGCGCGACGCCATCGAGTTCTACCAGCACCGCCACAACTGGAGCAACCGCTTGGTGGCCGGCGATAGCCTGCTGGTGATGAATAGCCTCCTCGAAAAGGAAGGTATGGGCGGCAAGGTGCAGATGGTCTACATCGACCCGCCCTACGGCATCCGCTACGGCTCCAACTTCCAGCCCTTCGTCAACCGCCGCGACGTGCGGGACGGGCGCGACGAAGACCTTACCCAGGAGCCGGAGATGGTCAAGGCGTTCCGCGACACCTGGGAGCTGGGAATCCACTCCTACCTGTCCTACCTCCGCGACCGCCTACTGCTGGCCCGGCAGTTGCTGACCGAGAGCGGCTCGTGTTTCGTGCAGATAAGCGATGAGAACCTGCACCACGTCCGCGAGTTGATGGATGAAGTATTCGGAGTAGGGAATTTTATTTCAATTATCTCCATACGCAAGACGACCAGCCAGGGAACGGCAGCTCTGCTTGGCACGACAACAGACTTCATAGTTTGGTACGCCCATAATGCCGGTTCCGTAAAGTATCGGCAGGTTTTTATCCCCCGGAGTGATGCTGCTGATGAACGGTATGACCAAGCACTGCTACAAGACGGGTCGATAATTCCCGCGTCCGGATTGACTGATGTCGAGGAAAATGATGCCCAATTGTTTCAACTAAATGACCTAACGAGCTCGCGCCCCGCCGGGGAAGGCGACGTTAGAGAGTTTGAATTTTCAGGCAATAAATACAATCCCGGAAGGGGCACTTTCAAGACAAACTTGGACGGTTTGAAAAGGCTTGGTGACGCTAAGCGTCTACAAGCAACTTCTGGCGGCACATTGAGGTATCGAAGGTTTAAGTCAGATTTCCCGATAGTTGCCATCGGCAATCTCTGGAATGACATTAGTGGCGCAGTCCAGAGCAGGTCTGACCCAAAAGTGTATGTAGTCCAGAGTTCCACCGAGGTCATCGAGCGTTGCATCCTGATGACCACCGACCCCGGCGACCTGGTGTTCGATCCGACCTGTGGGTCCGGCACGACGGCCTACGTTGCCGAGCAGTGGGGACGGCGCTGGATAACCTGCGACACGTCGCGGGTGGCGATAACCCTCGCCAAGCAACGGCTGATGACCGCCGTGTTCGACTACTACGAACTGGCCCATCCCGACGAGGGAGTTGGCAGCGGGTTCAAGTACAAGACGGTGCCGCACATCACCCTGGGCTCCATCGCCAACAATCCCGACATCACCGAAGGGATGACGCAGGCGGAGATAGACGCGGCCATCGCCCGGCACGCCCCACAGGAAACGCTGTATGACCAGCCGCTGACGGACAACAGCAGGCGGCGGGTGACCGGCCCGTTCAGCGTGGAGGCTGTGCCCGCCCCGGCGGTGAAACCCATCGACGAGGTTGATACCCCGGAGGCCATGCCAGCGGACGAAACGGTGGGGCGCTCCGGGGAGACCTTGCGCCAATCCGACTGGCGGGATGAATTGCTGAAGACCGGCATCCGGGGCAAGGGGGGGCAGTTCATTCGCTTCGCCCGGTTGGAGACCCTGCCGGGCTGCCGCTATCTCCACGCTGACGGCGAGTCGCGGCCCAACGACGAAGGCGCCGACCGAATCCGCGAGGACGGCCCGGCGCGGGAGGCGCAGCGAATCGTGGTGTCCTTCGGCCCGGAACACGCCCCCCTGGAGCAACGGCAGGTGGAGTGGGCCATCCAGGAAGCGCAAACTTTGGTGCCCAGGCCGCGGGTGGTGGTGTTCGCCGCCTTCCAGTTCGACCCAGAGGCGTCCAAGGACATCGACGAGACCAACTGGCCGGGCCTCACCCTGCTGAAGGCCCAGATGAATGCCGACCTGCTCACCGAGGATCTGAAGCGCAAGCGCGCCAGCAACGAGAGCTTCTGGCTCATCGGCCAGCCGGACGTTTACCTGCACCACATAAGCCGGGGGCAGGACACCGGCAAGTGGCAGGTGGAGGTGCGCGGCTTCGACTACTACAACACCAAGACCGGCGACGTGGAGTCCGGCGGCGAGGACAAGATCGCCGTCTGGTCGCTGGATACCGACTACGACGGGCGCAGCCTGTACCCTCGCCAGGTGTTCTTCCCCATGTCCGGAGCCAGCGACGGCTGGTCCCGCCTGGCACGGAACCTCAAGGCCGAGATAGACGAGGACCTGATCGAGGCGTACCGGGGCGCGGTCTCGCTGCCCTTCGAGGCCGGCGAACACCGCCGGGTGGCGGTCAAGATCGTGGATGACCGGGGCATCGAGAGCCTGAAAGTGGTCTCAATGGGAGGCTGACGCAATGCTTACGGAACTCAAGCTGTCCAACTTCCGGATTTTCGACGACGAAGTAACGGTGCGGTTCCGGCCGATAACCATCCTCATCGGCCGCAACAGCTCCGGCAAGTCGTCCATCGTAAAGTTCCTGCTGATGCTGCAGCAGTCTATGGGGGCTGGTAAATCGCGGTTTTTAAGTCCTGAGGGCGACAAGGTAGACTTAGGGATTTTCTCTAGACTCAAGAATTCGTTATCCCGTAAGAGGAACCTTACATTTGAACTGACTATAAAGGGTCAAGAACATTGGCTTCCTTTTCACATGTCGAGGATTTTGAGACTGTCCGAGCCTCTTGACGAACCCAATTTGTTGTACAAAACGGGTGCCAGGGTTTCCTACGGCAGGAAACTAGTTGCGGGGCAGGCGATCTACTCTTTAGTAGATGGACCTACTGGAGAACGCATCCTGAAGGTCCAAACTGGCACCTCGGACAATTACACGATATGGGATTATCTGCCGATGTCCGAAAAAGAGAGTGAAAATGAGGCCCAGTATATGCGTCGTGTGGCGGGAGACTTCGTCATAGATATGCAACGCCGTCAATTTGATTCGATTCGCCACATCTCAGCATCGAGAGAGGAACCCCAACGGGTCTTCCTCTCATCCTATCCTCAGGTTGATGATGTTGGACAGAGAGGGCAATATACATTACAACACCTTCAGCAGATAATGATCGAACGCGGCGATGAGTATGAATTCGTGCTCCATCATCTCGCGAAGGTTGCGGGAATAGGTAGCATCACCCTAAAGAGGACTTCGGGGCATGTCAGCCAGATTTTCGCCAAGAATAATACTACCGGTGCTCACGCACTGTTGGCAGACTATGGATTTGGGGTGAGCCAATGCCTACCAATCTTCGTGCAGGGTGTGATAATGGAGCCGGATGAGACATTAATTGTTGAGCAGCCCGAAGCGCAGCTTCACCCCACGGCGCAATTGAAGCTGGGCAGCTTCTTTGCCGACCTGTGGAACCAAAGGCAGGTCTGCTCCATCATCGAGACACACAGCGACAACATCCTGCTCCGGCTTCGGCGCCTGATAGCCAGAAGGGATCTTTCCAATCAGGATGTGTCCGTTGCGTTCTTCACCATTGACGAAGAAAGCAATATGCCAACCGTCAAGAATCTCGACATCAACGAGGATGGGTCAATGGAAGCCGGTTTACCCATGGAATTCTTTGGAGCAGATATCATAGAGGGGCTGCAACTTGGAGCGCGCGCATGACCCAATTGCTGGCTCAGGACGAGGTGGCGATTGACACCAACGTGTTTCAGCATCTCTTGAATCCTCAGAATAACGCCGATTCTCATATCAACAGGCTCTTGGAGTATCTCATCAGACGAGGGATAGCACTGGTTGTTGATAATCAGGGGCTCATAGCGGGTGAGTATCTCCAACAGCTAGGACGGCGACTCGGGGAATCCGACGATACAAGGAATGAGATACAAATCCTTCGGTATTGGGTTCTGTACGCTCCACGCCACCGGGTATCAATGGACGAAAACGACGATCTGATGAAGGCGATTTACGATGTCATTATCGAGGTTTCGGAAAACGTTGACAGAACCTTTGTGTATGTCGCTTTCCAGCAGAGAGCAACACTTATATCCAATGACTTGAGACATATAGTAAGAGGCCCAGGGAATGAGTCAGAACCCAGGCGGGAAAGGCTGTTAAGCAACACCCAGGGGTTGCGCCCCGAAGGCAGCCAGATTCTGACCTCTCTGGAAGCCGAGGCAAAGATATAGGGTGGAGCATGGGACAGAAAACCATCGACCAACTGGTAATCTGCAAGCCCTACGAGGAGCCGAAGCACCATTGGCTCTATAACCGGGAGACACGCGATTTTACCTGTGAACCGGGCCGCCGTCCCGCCGGATATCTCAAGGCCACGCCCAATTACAAAGGCTTCGACGACCCTGGTGTTTTCGTGGAGCTCCCCCTGGTCAACAAGATTCGCTCGCGGGTGAAGGCATGGCAAGAGGCCGGGTACCCCGGAGTGACCAGCATCACCAGGCGCCTGTTGGAATTCTGGACCGACCCTGAGGAATTCGACAACCGGGAGTTCTTCTTCTGTCAGCTCGAGGCCGCCAAGACATTGATCTGGCTGACCGAGGCTCCCCAGAGCGAGAAGGTGGGCCTGGAAATTCCCGGTGACGGCGGCGAGTTTCCGCGTCTGTGCGCCAAGATGGCAACGGGAACTGGCAAGACGGTGGTGATGGCCATGGTCATTGCCTGGCACATTCTGAACAAGGTCACCTTTCCCCAAGACGCTCGGTTCTCCAAGAGTGTTCTGGTGGTAGCCCCAGGCCTGACTGTAAGGAACCGGCTGTCGGTCTTGCAGCCCTCCGCAGACGACAACTTTTACGAAGGATTCGGAATCGTGCCACCGGGCTTGATGGACAAGCTCCGTCAGGGGAAGGTGCAGGTCCGCAACTGGCACACCCTCAACTGGGATACTCAGGAACAGGTCGACAGACGGCGCAGCGTGGACAAGCGAGGCGTAAAGAGTGACGCGGCTTACGCCAAGGACGTGCTGGGCGAATTGGCCAATGCCCGGAACATGCTGGTGATCAATGACGAGGCGCACCACGCCTGGCGTATGCCGACGGGAGCCACAACACGAGGCATTGACAAGACCGAGCTTGATCAGGCGACCAGATGGATTGGCGGCCTGGACCGTATTCACCGAGCCCGTGGCATTCTGTCCTGTTACGATTTCTCGGCCACCCCTTTCGTGCCCTCGGGAGGAAGCGCCGCCGAGGAAAACCTGTTCTCCTGGGTCGTCAGCGACTTCGGGCTGAACGACGCCATCGAGTCCGGGTTGGTCAAGACGCCCAGGGTGGTGGTGCGCGACGACGCGGGCCCCGACCCCAAGACCTACAGGTCGCGGCTTTATCATATCTACAACGACCCGGATGTCAGGGACGATTTGAGCCGGCGCGCCCGCCCGGAGGAACCGTTGCCGGACTTGGTATCCAACGCCTACCTCCTGCTGGGATACGACTGGAAGGAAGCGGCGCGAAGCTGGGAGGAAGAAGGGCATCCGACACCGCCGGTGATGATCACCGTAGCCAACCGCACGGAAACGGCGGCGCGAATCAATCATTTCTTCACCCGTAAGCAGGTTGCCATCCCCGAACTGTGCGCCCCGGAAGGGATTCTGCACATTGACTCCAACGTGCTGAAACGCGCCGAAGAATCAGACGAGTCAATAACTCCGGTGGACTCCGGCCCTGGGGGAGACCAGGACGACGATGACGGCCCGAGGCGTCCGCCGACCGCACAACAGAGAGCCGAGCAGCTGCGCCGGAAGGTGGATACCGTAGGGAAACGCGGGCAACCCGGTGAGCAAGTCCAGAACGTCATTTCGGTGGGGATGCTGACGGAAGGTTGGGACGCGAAGACCGTCACCCACATCATGGGGCTGAGGGCCTTCAGCAGCCAACTCTTGTGCGAGCAGGTCGTCGGGCGAGGTCTTCGCCGGACTTCCTACGAGGTCAACCAGGACGGGATGTTCGATCCCGAATACGTCAATATCTTTGGGATACCCTTCACCTTTCTGCCCCATGAATCTGATGAAGCCGTGATCCCCAGGCCGCCGACTTCCAGAACAGCCATTGAACCGGTGCCGGCGAAAGCCGCCTTTGAGATCAGTTGGCCCAATATCATCCGCATCGAGCACGTCTACCGCCCCTATCTCTCGCTGGACTGGGAGAACGTGCAACCCCTCGAACTCGATGCCAGCCAAACGCCGAGCCTGGCCGAGCTCGCCCCGATAGTGGACGGGAAGCCCGACTACTCCCAAGTCAGCAGCATAGATTTGGAAGAACTGGCCCGGGAGAGCCGCACTCAAACGGTTGTTTTCAGAACGGCCCGCGACATATATGACCAGATGCAGCCATCCTGGCCGGGCAGCCGCGAATCACTCGTCGCCCAACTGGTGAAACTGGTTGAACGCTTTATAGGTTCCGACCGGCTTCATATATCCCCCGAACTGTTCAACGACGATCAGGCCGCCCGGCGTCTGATCATCACGCTGAACATGACCAGGGTGGTCAGGCACATCTGGGAAACTATTCGCCTCGAGAACACAGAGACGCTGGAGCCGGTGTTCGATCCGCAGCGGCCTATTCGCTCAACGGCGGATATGCCCACCTGGTACACAGCAAAACCCTGCCATGCCGCCGACCGCAGCCACATCAACATGTGCGTATACGACAGTACCTGGGAAGCTTCGGAAGCCTTCGAACTCGCACATAACCCTCTGATCGATTCTTGGGTGAAAAACGACCATCTCGGTTTCGAGGTGCTATATCTTTACAGAGGAGTCGTACGAAAGTACCGTACTGATTTTCTCATTCGTTTCAAATCTGGGAAAATGCTGGTTCTCGAAACGAAAGGACAGGCGGACGACCAGAGCCTCGCCAAGCGCCGCGCCCTAGAGCAGTGGGTGGAAGCCGTCAACCAGCACGGCGGCTTCGGCCATTGGTCGGCTAGCGTTTCCTACAATCCTGCGGATGTGAAGGATATATTAGCGAAGCACTCAACAGTTAATGATGGCATAATTTGTAAGAAGTAGTATTTTTCCGCCCGCACAATCCCCTACAGCAGAAATATTGCATTTGGTCAGAACCACGTCCCGCGTTGGGGGATGGAACCGGCGCCTGAATGCTTTTTCAGTCACCGTGCCTGATGACGAGCTCTCCGATTCGTTGTAAGCTAATATATTGTTCAGAGTTGACGAACGTATCCCGGCCTTGGCGTGCTCAATGCCCCAGCCACATCTCGAAGACGGTTCGGCCTACCGCCAAAATAGGCCCACTCTCTTCGTGCATATAGCACTTCGTTTGACTCGCCTGTTCAAGTCTGAGACTCCCATTCTGGAGAATTTTAATCGATTGGAAGGGAACTTGTGACACAGGTTATCGTCTATGGGGACGAAAGCGGACTTGATGAGAAAGCCACGTATTTCCTCATGGGTGGCTTTCTCGGCACATCGCTTGACTGGCAAACCGCTAGATCTGAGTGGGCCCAAGTCTTGGGTCACTTTGGAGTCACCGAGTTTCACTCGAACGAATTCTTCGGTGGCAAAGGACAGTACCGTGGCTGGGACCGGAGGCAGCGGGATTCGCTACTAGAAGCGTTGCTGAATGTTCTGCGGAGTAGTCGCGTTACTGCCATGGGCTGCGCTATTCACATCGAGGACTACAAAGGTCTTACCAATAAGGAAAGACGAGTTCTATCTGGTGCATCCATCAAGACACACCTCACTCTGAAGAGGCCCGGTACAAGTCAGCCTTTTGAGACGAGGATCGAAAGGAACCTAGTGGGCCCCGATGCCGAAATGCAGGTATATCGCGTAGGGTTCAAGTATTTCTTGGGCGCAGTGGCTGAAAAAGCTCCGCCCAGCTGCAGTATTGATGTTATTCTGGATCGACACGAGAGGTTGGCATCGGGTGTTAGGGAGTACTTCAACGAGAGAAGAAGGGGACACACTTATCCTGGCGGTCGGTCGCTACAGAGTCTAACATTCATTGACTCTGCCCACGATCAAGCCATTCAGGCTTCAGATCTGTACACTTACGTAGCAGCTAGGCAACTAAACGGGCATCCAATGGAGCCTAGACACCGACGAGCGTGGGAGGCCTTGTGCAAGGAGAACGGGCCTTTTCTGATGAACCGTCAACAATTTTCCCAGCAACTGGATCCGCTGGCGCAGTGGAACCGCCAGTTTAACGTAGATTGGGGATTTCCGCCTGATCATCAGTCCGCATTCTGACGATGAAGAGAGCGGATGAATACCGAGGCACCTTGCCGTGGTTCTGACCCATGTAGAGGACATGCACATTGGCTTCAATCGAATAGACCTGCTTGCGTAGAGGTGGCATTGGGATAATTCCTGCGCCACCCCTTACCACAGAGTGACCGATTGCATGAGTCGATGAAATCGGTTGGAATTTAAGCTACCCAGCCACATCTCGAATACGGTTCGGCCTATCGTCAAAATAGGCCCACCCTGCTGCTGGAACATCACCTCAAAGATCTGAGGCTCCCAGCTTCCAGAGAGAATTCTGGAAGCTGGCCGCCGAGTGCGCCACCGAAAATGTGGACCACCCTGAGTACCTGCTCCGCCTCGCCGAACTGGAACTCATCGACCGCCACCAGCGAATGGTGGAACGGCACATCCGGGCGGCACGCTTTCCCGCTGTGAAGAGTCTGGACACCTTCGACTTCCCGGCGATCCCCTCAGTGAACAAGGCCCTGGTTATGGAACTGGCACGCTGTGAGTACATCCGGCGCCGCGAGAACGTCGTCGCCGTCGGCAACAGCGGCACCGGCAAGACCCACATGGCCCTGGTCTTGGGCCGGCCGCCAGCCAGCGCAGGATGTCCGTGCGTTTCACCACCGCCCCCGGCCTGGTGCACGAACTAATGGAGGCCAGGGATGAAGACGGCTCCCGACTCTCCAGCGAGAACTGGCCCGGCTGAATCTGCTGATCATCGATGTACTGGGCTTCGTGCCCCTTTCTAGAACCGGAGCGGAACTCCTCTTCGAAGTATTCTCCCAGCGCTACGAGCGTGGCTCCATCATGGTGACCAACAACTTGCCCTTCGACGAGTGGACCGAGGTCTTCGGCTCACCGGCGCGCTGATGGACCTGCTTACACACCACGTCCACATCCTGGAGATGAACGGCGATAGCTATCGCCTCAAGCACAGTAGGAAGAATCCTCCATCGGAAGCGCCTGTCCATCCCGAAAAAGAATAGACTGCAACGTCAACTTCCTCTCTTCTTGCTCCTGTAACCTAGCCAGTCCGCCTGATTTACTGCCTTCTGTTATCAGGCAGGGTAGTACACGATTCCTCCGCCGCACTGGCCCAATTTCTCAGCGCCATTGACACACCGAGGTAAGTCTCAAGGGAATTGCAGGCACGCCCTTACCGGACCGACATGGGTAGGCTGGTGGAACGGCAAACAGGAAGGCTAACAGTCGCGCGAGCGGGCAGCAGTGCCAAGAAGCGTTAGGAGAAGGCACTGTTTGCTTACGCATGGATGGCAGACAGCGTATGGGTTATCTGTACTGGACAGTTGTACGGTATAGATGTATAATCCGGAGATACAATCGAAGGACGGTGCGAAATGAGTTTCACGGTTCCGGATCTGGCGCTGGCAATAGGCAAGGATGAAAACTACGTTCGCCAACACATTCGCCGGAGGAATCTAGCGGCGCAGAAGGACGGACGCAGAGTCTTTGTTGAGGAAACGGAGGCGGTGAGGTGGGCCAAAGAAAGAGGGTTACCACTCAGCCCAGCAATAAGAACCCCGGAGTTGGATGACGAGGTTAGCACACGTGCGGCGCGCATGACCGTGCTGGCACTCCAGGCACCTGACGGAACGTCGACAAATATGTTCACACTAATCCGCCATCGGGATCATAAATCGTTAGGGCCTTGGACTGAGAGTGAGAACCCGACCTGGTACCGAGAAACATCCAGTGTAGAGAACTCGCGACAGGCTGAAAACCTATTCCTGTATCGCATGGACGCGCCACTGGCAAAGTGCCAGGAGATAGTGAATCAAATACTGCAGAACGGGGTACTGGAAATCGAGGGTAGCGAGGTCCAGTACGCCCTAGAGCAGAGTCCGCGACACCACTGGACCTACCGAGACCATACCGCCGGTCATCAAGAGGTCCTTGAAACCCCATTTGCCAGGCACAGCGCGGAAATCACTGAATACTGGTGCTTCGACTCGGAGACGCAAGCACGATGGATGGCGACGCTCAAAGCCGCCAAGGAGGCCTCAAGAGCGATGGCGGAAGTCTTGCACTTCCCGATTGATCAACGGCCCGACCGCGCCGGCAACCTGGTAATCGCCAGTGCCCAGGATTCCATTGAGAGCGAAATCACCGCAAGACACGGCAAAAACCTGATACTCAGGGTCGCTGGAAATAACTGGACAACTCCTCCACCGGGGGCCTATTCGGCCACGGCGTGGGCTGGCCACAGCGGCGACACAGTAGCCCAATGTTCAGTGGAGATTAGAGACCTTGAAACGGTGATTCGTTGCGAGGCGGACACTGACCGGGTAGGGTACGCCATTTACCGCAACAGCGACGGGCAGTGCGTTGATCAATTCGAAGCATACCTCTTGAAGTCGATTGCTATAGGCATGACCGTTGCAGGGCCAGAAGTACGGATGAACATCAAAACCAATAGGAATTCCATCGAGGTAGGAACGAGCCTCGGAACAAGCCGTGAAACTATAACAGTCGAAAATAGCGACGGTGATGAAATGGACCAGGCCATCAGAACAAAATACTTGTCATACCGGGCTTGGGAAAGAGACCAAGCTGCACGCAATGAAGGAGGCCTGGTCAGGTTCGGCCCAGAGCAAGTGGAGGGAGCCATAGCATATATCAGGAATCTAATTGACCAGGAAAGTTCCTCAGATGGCCCTATCTACTTCGCAGACCCGTACTTCATGGGCGAAAGACCCGGTGATATAGAGATCAAACTTTTGACGGCTATCTTGGCAGAATCCAAAGGCCAACCTCTGAACATTTTGCTGGGGCACTGGAAGAACGGCCGCAAGTTGGAGTACCCAAGACCACTAGTCGCAAAGGCGGCGGTCAAAAGTTTCACCGGTGCAGGCAAGCGTGCAGGACCTGCCTTCCACGACAGGTATCTGATTACGCCGGCCGGGGAAACGCTGATTACGAACTCGGTCAATGGTTGGGAAAATCATGGCGTCACGTTCAACCGCCTCTCCCACGGCGTTTACAGAGCCGAGGCAGAATACTTGTGGTCCTTGACCACCGGCGCGGCCGAAAATGGCGTTTTAGCAACGGAGGTGGAGCCATGGTAGAGCGAAACCAGGGAATCCCACACGAAGATTGGGTCGCCAAGGTCGCCTGGCGCGTAGTAGGCGCCATTGAATCACCTTTAGTAGCCCCCAGGCTCGCCCACCTGGTCAGCAATGTGGTGAGCAAGTATGTTCCCGGCAGTGAACAGAAACGAACCATGGAGACTATCAACGGGTGGTACGAAACGCGTGATGGGCGGCCCGCTTTGGCAGACCGGGCTAAGGACGAAGTTGACGAATTGGTACTCAAAGGCGCGGCCCAGCAATTGCTCAGAGCAAAACCTGTAGCGGAGGACGACACGCTCTTCTGGGCAATTGGGACCATCGATATGGAAACAGGTGCGGAGACCATTCAAACCTCATGGAGTCGGAAACAAACCGACGCGCTAATAGAGTACGCAATAGGGGTTCTTCAGGTGCTTTGCGAAGACTCCAACGTGATAGACCCCAGCGATGCCTTGGGCTTCAAAGTGGATAGCGGGAAAGCGTACGTCAACCCGGACTACAAACGAGAGCGCATCAAAACCCTCTACAGAACGCAGTGGAACCGGCCCGACATGTACCATGGGGTGGCAAGGGTCATACAACTCATAATGGCCATCAGGCCAGAGCAGTTTCCGATGTTGGTTGAAAAAGCGGATCACCCGACAGTTCAGAGATGGGCTCTGTTCCTCGTGTCTCGATATTTGAAGACTGACCGATTGCAAGCGTTGGAATGGCTCAAAGGTAAACCTTCGGAACCCGTGATCGCCGTTGCGATAGTGCAAGCGCTGGAAGAAATAAGGGAACTGGGTTGGGAAGCTCAACACCAAGGCCGAGACCAACGCGAACGAGAAGAAGCCTACGAATCCGCCTCTTTGCTACTGTCGGGTCTGGTGAACCAACTGGCGCAATACGAGCCCGCTGACGGTGTGCGATGGATTGCGGAATTGTACGAACACGGAGTTCTCCTGCCTGAGATTAGTCGCAGGACAGGCAGCTGCAACCTCGCCGAACAGCTGGAGGAACTCTGCGTAGAAGAACTGGTAGAGTTGGTACGTCGGGGCTGGGGCAGCAACTTAAGAGAAGCGCTTAAGTCCGACTCATCATGGGCTGCTGTCACCCAACAAACCGTGCCCCTGGGAACGGTAGCCTCTACGATATACGGGGATTTTCCCGATAAGGCTGCCGAAATAGCCAGTATAGTGCTCGAAAAGCACGCGGCACACATCAGCGACATAATGGTCAACAACAACCGAGCCTACTACACACTAACGGAGAGCAGGGCAAGAAAATGGATGGGCGGACTGGGAGCCGCGCTTACGATTTCATTGCCAGAGGGTCAAACCCCGTTGGATTGGGCGGTCGCACAATGTAACCAGCTGCCACTGAGCGCTTGGGATGCCGATGACTACCCGGAAAAATTCCGACTTGCCGGCGACGTAGCCGAAATCCAACTGACAGTTGCAATCTACGCAGTGCTAACAAGGTACGAAGCGGGTCACGACGTCGATCCCGAAATGGTAAGGACCTTGGCTGGAAAGGCGTGGGAGCACTGCCACTTTCTCCGCCAACAAGAGAGATACGGGCTTGAAGAGCCTGAACTCGACGAATTAGCCGCGCGCGTTGCAGTAGGGTTAGGTAGCCCAAGCGAAGAATGGCTGATAATTCAGGCCAAGAACCCGCAAGTCGGGCCGCGAGGTCTATGGGCTGTGGTGGATGCCCATATAAAAAAAGATGGCTCCCCAATCCTCGCGAACGAATTGGTGGGCAGCATAGCAGCCAGGTACCACGACACCAAAGGGACAGAAATCTCCACTCTCAGATACTTGGCCATGATATGGCAACTGCTGGAAGCAGCCGACGCGGCACTCGAAACCGCTGAAATTATGATGGACTACCATCAGAGGGCGATGGAGCGCAGTGATTACGTCGTGGTAATGAGGCTGCTGGTTCTGGCTGCCCGTGACAAGGGAGCGACCTCAAAAATGAAGAGAGACATAAGGTCTCTCTACGAATATCTATGGCGGAATTACACGCTCGACGAAGAAGTCGAAACAAGACAAAGCGCCGACGCGATACTGGCTTAGCCCGAATCCACCGAAGGGATATGGCGGCGGCAGTCAGACGAGGGACGAGGGGTCAGGGAACGGCCTGACGAGGACTTGAAGCCGTCGAAATGTACGATGGGGAGTGGGGCGGCCAAACCGAGGGGATGTTGACAGCCTGTGGTAGCGAAGCCGGGAGCGATTTTCAGCGCAGACAGCAGGCGGAGACCGTCAGGGCACCAGCCTGGCGCGTCTGGGCCAGGTCTTGAGGGGATTGGTGGACAGGTCAAACGCCGAGGGCGGGATCAGGAAGGGAGTGGCAAGGCGCGCAATCGGGCCAAGGCGCTGCTGAACTGGTTTTGCCAAGGCCAGCCCTGGGGAAGATGCAAGGTGAGGCGGCGGGCTTTGCGGGTGAGCCGTCCGGCCAGGGAGAAAATGCGCTGTCTGAGTGTTTTGGTGGTAATCACTACCTGCTCGCCCAGCCCGATGCGCCCGGTCCAGCGGGCCAGATTGTGGGTCATGACCTGCACCGCCAGCCAGGCCACTTTCGGCAGGCTCAGGATTGGCGGGAAAGCGGCCCGATGGCAGGTGGTTGAGGCCCACGCCGTACTTCAGGTCGCGGATGGCATTCTCCACCTCGGCGTGGCGGCGATGATCGGCCTCGAGATCGAGGGTATTGCCGTCCCGGCCGGTGATGAAAGCGTGATAGTTGTAGGTGGCGAACAGCGCCAGTTGGGAGCCGGGGATGGGCTTGGCCCTCCGGACGATGAGCCGCACCGGTACAGTGCCGGGATCACTGGCGAAGGGAATGTAGCTGGTCTAGGCCCACATCGGCGGCACCCTCCATCCAGTAAGGGACGGTCGTCCACTCGGACTCTGGTATGGCTTCGATGATGTTACGCAGGCTTTGGTGCTGGCGGATGGTGAGGGAGAAGCGGACCTTCATCTTCCGGCAGAGGGCGACTATCGCGCGGGTGTAGAAGCCGCTGTCGGCCCGCACCGTGAGTTGGCCTTTGGCGTCGGCGTAGCGCACCCGGCTCACCGTCTCCCGCAGGAACTGGGCGGCGCCGCGAGCTGTGTTGGCTCGTCCCTTGCGGAGCCGACACATCGGCACGTCGCCGGTGCCGGCGGCGATGGCCAGGAGCAGGTGATAGCCCCGCTGGCGGGTGTAGTTGTGCCGGCGGGCTCCCTCCTTGGCCAGGCCGTAGGTCTGGCAGCTGGTGGAGTCCAAGTCGATGGTCAAGGGACTGTCGCCAGGCACCGTTGCAGCCTTCCAGGCTCGGGCCAGCAACTCGCGGCTGACCCGGTCCAGTTGCCTCACGTGGCCCCAGCGGAAGCTGCGCAGGAAGGTGGCCAGGGTGGACGGCGCCTTGACCACGCAGCCAGTGGCCCTGACCGTGCCGCCAGCACGCAGCGCGTCGGCGTCGTCGATGCAGTCGCCGCCGGCCAGGGCGGAGGCCACCAGGGTCAACAGCTTGTCGCCGGTGTTGGCTCGCCCAGGGGCACGGCCCAGATCCAGATCAGTTCGCCCAGACCCAGACGGAGGGCCAACGTTGCCGGAAGCATCAGCCCAGCGTTGGCTACCAGACGGGGATAGTCGAAGGCGACTTGGATGCGGTCAGGATGGTTGCGTGGTAGCATCCAAAAGGTGCTCCTTCTCTGGGGTCGGTTTTCCGGTCAGAAACCATTATCCCAGATAAGCGGGAGCACCAGTTCACATTTTCAAGACACCTTTAATCTCCATTCCTTCGGTGGATTAGAGCTTAGAGGCGGATATGTGAAACGGCGGTACGAGATGCACGGCAAGGGACATGCGGGCCGTGGCCTCGCCGCGGCGGCGTTCGGCCTCCCGCAGCTGGGCCAGCGCCTCGGCCACCGGCAGCGTTTGCACCGGCTCGGTGGTGTCCACGTTGCGTTTGATGTTCAGGTTGAAGTCGTTGCCCTAGACCTCAGCCAAGTCGGCCACGTGGGCGAAGCGCTTTACATCCCCGAATGCCCGGTAAGTTTCGACGACGCTAGCGATGTGCTCCTAGTCTAGGAAGTTGTTGGCCCGCTCGGCGAGGAAATACCCTGGCTGCGCTGCGTCCATGAACAGCAACTTGCCGCGCCGCCCGGCGGTCTTGTCGGGGTTCAGGACGCTGATGGCGACGGGGATGTTGCCACGAAGAACAGGTTGGGGGCCAGGTGGATGACCGCCTCAAACAGGTCGGCCTTGAGGATGCCCTCGCGGATCCTGCCCTCGGCGCCGTCCTGGAACAGCCTAACGTGGGGCATGACCGCACCCACCCAGCCCTGGGCGTTGGTTACCCCCAGCATATGCGGCAGGAAGGCCAGGTCACCCCTGGTCTTGGTAGGGATGGCTCCGTAGCGATCAAAGCGGTGGTTGGGGGCGGTGGGGACGAACTCGTGGCCCGGTTCTTCAGTCTGAAAGGCGGATTGGCAATCACCCGGTCGTAGGACAGCAGTCGCCCCTGGCCGTCCACCAGCCCCGGCTCGGCGATGACGTCGCCAGCCTCCAGCCGCGTCGAGCGCGGGCCGTGGAGCAGGAGGTTGAGCTTGCGGTGGCTAAGGTGCCCTGGTTGCGCTCCTGCCCGAGGTTGCGGGTGTCGCCGCCCTGCTCCCGCACGTACTGGGCAGGGTGGATCAGCATTACCCAGGACGCGGCGGTGGGATCGAAGATGCGCATCCGCTCCTGTGGCTCCAGCAGCTTCACGATCAGCCGGACGAACTCGCGGGGAGTGTAGAACTCGCCGCCCTTCTTCCCCTCGTCGTCGGCGAACTGGTAGATCAGGTACCCGTAAGCGTCGCCCA
Organism: Dehalococcoidia bacterium; assembly: GCA_965204805.1. Classification (GTDB taxonomy): domain Bacteria; phylum Chloroflexota; class Dehalococcoidia; order Lucifugimonadales; family UBA3495; genus VXOI01. Next base: position 2,703,975 of record OZ242013.1, on the reverse strand, counting down.
GCACGTTGCCGGCGTCAACATGGCCGTCGCGGGGGTGGCGTCGCTGAGGTCCAGGCCGGCGATGCGGTTGAGGAGCTGGCGGATGAGTCCCTCGCGATTGGCAGGGGTGCCCAGCTTCTGCTCGTCGTTCCAGTTGACGCCGGTGAGCACGCCGTCCAGCCGCCCCGTGTTGGTGTCTTCGACGGCAAGGCTGGACACGTTCAACGTCTCGCCGAGCCCCATGGCCTTGCAGGCGATGACGTCCCAGCGGGCGAAGTCCGGCACGAAAAACTCGCGCTCGTCGTGGTCGGCGAGAGCCGTCTCCCGTGGCACTCCCCTGTCGTTGACGACGGTCTCCACCTCCTCGTCTAACCGGTCGGAAAGCCGCTTCAGGAATAGGATGGAGAGGATGTAGTTCTTGTAGTCGGCCGCATCCATCTGCCCGCGCAGTATGACAGCGGCAAGTTTCCCTCCGGGAGATTGATGCCGTTTCTTGCCGGAGACGATATCCCCGATTACAGAGTCCCTTAGGGTCTCCGGCCTAGTCTAGCCACCTCTATTGCCGCTTCGTAGGCCTGCTCCGGCGCCTCGACAAGGCTCGTCATTATCCGTAATTTCTGCGAGTTGGCAGAGGCACCTCGATGTACCTGATGGCGCTTGCCGGCAGCGAGGTTATGGTGGCGGTCACCGTCATGCGCCTGACCAACTCCCAGAGTCCGAAGGCCGAGAGCGGGTAATACCAGAGTTGTGACCCAAGCCAGCATGGGCGCCCCGTACCCTGGTCGCCAGCAACGCGACTCCTGCTACCGCTTAATAGACGCTGGGAGGAGCCATCACCTGGTGAACAGATCCGCACCGGGCCAAGACCAGAATATCGTAGGGTTGGAACAGGAGCCGCTTGGTACGTCTGCCGCGTACGATGCCGATCTCCCGCAGCCCGTCATGGCACAACCAGCTTTCATACTGAATATCGCCGCTCTCCGCGATACCCACCGGCCAGTGGCCCAAGCGCGGTCCAGTTCATCCTCCTGCGAGCGCAAGCCCCTTGGGTGAAATCTGCCATATTTGAAACAGGAACCATTGTCATTCAATTGCGACGTTGAGAAGTGCAGGCAACAATTCCAATCGATTACCTCAATATATTGATCCAAGGGCGTTGCCTGAGGCTGGTCTTGGGTTTCGACAAGTCGCCATGCTAGAGACGCTAGATTCAATCCTGTGGCGCTTCCCGACAGGGGAGGCTAGGACATTCGTATCTGTCGAGTGGCTCCTTGAGCCGATTGCTAGACGTGCTAGAAAAGCTAGACATTTATCAGAGGACACCTATTGGCCGAAGCAGTGGATACATCAAGAACTCATCGCGGCAATCGACCAACCCAATACGGTCAGCCATATCTATTGCCCGCGTCGTGATAGCATGTCCTTACGGCTCGGCGGAATAGAGGCTTCGGAGTTGTGGGTTGACCTCGCATTGGGTGCCACCGTGCATGCGAATGTGCTCACGATTCTGAAGCAGTCTGAGCACCTTATCCTGCAACCCCGGATCCTTTGCGAGGCGCGGCATCCGCTGGGCGATCAGAGCAGTCACCTGTATGCGACCGAGTTGGTTCCGGTAGGTCCTCCCCGTCCGAGCATTCTGCAAGACGTTGCCGTCATCAGCCTTGGTCAGGAGTTGGCTCAGCCGGTGCGCCTGCGTCGCCACCTCTGCGTACCCCGCTGCGCCGGTGATGCGCGTGATCTCGCTGATATGCCAGTTGATGACCGTCGCCGCTCTCTGCACATCGGCTTCATCCATCTGTAGGGGCGGAAGGTCAGGCCCTTCTCGTGTGCCTGTGAGGAATTCGGCCTGATACCGCCGCCACGCCACCATCACCGCAGCGACACGGCAGACGTGTTCGGCAGCGCGGCGCAGGAAGCCAACCACATGCGGGTCTTCCTGTGCTCCGGATTTGAGATTGCAGTCCCGTGCGTATTGAAGCAAGAACCGGTGGGCTGCCGGAGTCCTCGTTATCAACCGGAAAGGGTGCGTGTCGCCACCCCGGGCGATGGGCTTGTATTCCATGCCCTCGTCCTGTCGCTCCCGCGCGGCGGCGATGACGTCTCCATAGTGTTTCAGGGCCGGAGGCATCGGGGGCGGTCCCGGGTTGTCCGCCTCGGCCGCCACCAGCGCCTCGATCTGTTCGTCGTCGATGATGGGCGCCGTCCAACTGTCGTCGCAGGAAGTCAAAAAACGCGCACTCAGACCGTTCTGCCCATTTTCGCTGAACAACCATTTGGCGAAATCCGGCTGGACCATCCAAGCGATGGAAAGTCTGCGATCCCGCAGGCGGAAGGAGGACCCGGGCCTGCCCGCTCTCCCATGAGTGTACGGAGTGCCGTCCCACAGAAGGCTCAGTGTCTGAAACATTTCGGCAGCCTGAGCTCCACGCCCAGACCAGTTGGTCATCGAGGAACCGGCGTCGGCATTGGCCAGGCATTGGGAAGGACGCCCGAAACGGAGGGCATGCAGTATCGCGGCGAGGCTGGCGTTGGTTTGCTGGGCGTTAGGCGGCTCTTGGCGGGGTTCTGGCGGAGCTGACTCCCCGTTACCTCGGCCATTCTTGTATTTGTTCCAAGCCTCCAGAGCGACATCATGGCGAACGGAGAGGTCGTTGTCCGATTGGGCGTGAGCTCCGTGGGTCAAGTCGAAAGCGGTCGATTTTCGTCCTCCGCTGCCGACCAAGACTAGAACGAAGAGGCTGAGCGGAGCATCATTGCCCAGAGTCATCGTGTTGTAGTCCATCTGGGCGAGTAACGAGATAGACGAGAGTACCATTGCTGCTGTGGTTGCCATGCTCGCTCCAGTGATTTCCCGTATGGCGAACACGACGTCCTGTAACTCACCCAAGGCCCAGATCGGGTATTCTTCGGGAGCCTCCATGTCCGCGCCAATCAGCTCCGGTGCCGGCCAGCCCCCGGAAAGCGGGGCAACTGGTTCGGCGATACTAACGTCGTCAGCACTATCAGGAGGCTCCTCTCCGAAGAGGTCGAGTGCCCCCTGGTGTTGCGAGTGGCGCCGGGTCCGTCGACCCGGATGGCCCGTGTCGTCTCGGCTGGAGATGGTCATATATCTCATCACGCTTTCGTTCAGAGTTCCGGACCTTTGGGTGCTTCCCCGGACTCCGGTCGTCCCTGCCCCAATTGAACGAGGAAATCGAGACAACATCTATCTCAGCTCGGGCCCCTAGATCTTGTCGGGGCAATTCCTGATCCATGTCAGGACCTCCGATTCTCGCCAGGCCACCGACCGGGGACCCAGGCTGACAGGAGCGGGGAACCGACCCTCTTTTACCTTTCTGTACAATGTTGACCGGCTTAGGCCTGTGAGCATCAAGACCTCGGGTAACCGTATGAGTCGCTCCCTTTCCAAGACCATGCTGGCCTCCTCAATGAAATTCGTACGCGGTCTTTTCAGCAACTTAACCCTTGACGTTTGGGGACACTTCCATTCGCGCTGTAAAACGGGAGAAAATTCCGCTGTTTTCTAGTCCCTACAGATAGGAAGTGACGGAATTCGATATCGAAAAGGTGCACGAAAAGTTAAAACATTAGCCGGAAAAATAGGCGTAGAGATAGAATTACCGTGTCGATATGAGTAAGCGTAGTCTTTGCGTTTCGGATATATATGTCTGTAGCTGTTGCATAATTCGAATATAATCTCACATTACTTTACTGTTATCGTAGAACCTATTTCTGGAAGTACCAAAGAGAAGTGCCCACAACTGGTCAAAAATATCGTCGTCGATTTACGGCAAGCGACAGCTGTTTTTGAATGCAATCGTAATTAGAAGCCTGGCTATGTTTCTAATCTGATCAGATTCCTGCTGAGACCAAAGGAGGTTTGGGCTACTATCTGCGGCCTCTTGGAGGGGAGTGGCGGTGCCGGTCAGGCGAGGGATGAAGGGCCAGGGAACGAGCTTGCGCGGGCGCGGTGCCGATGGAAATAGGGGAGACGGAATGTGGCCGACAAGCCAGGGTGATGTTGACGGCCTGTGGTAGTGGAGCCTGGACCGATTATCAGCGCAGATAGCAGCCTGAGACCGCCAGGGACCCCGCCTTGGTGCTGATGATTCAGGCGGTTGGGTACTCTGGTATAGGAGTCGAATGCCCCAGGGTGCCCCAGTAAGGGAGTGGCAGAGCCCTCAATCGCGTTAGTGCGCTGCTGGACTGGTTTTGCCATGGCCATCCCTGTGGAAGATGCGGTGTGAGGCGGCGAGCCTTGTGGGCGAGGCGTCCCGCCAGGGAAAGGAGGCATCGCCGGGGATATTCGCGGCAGTCACCAGTAGGCTCATACTGATGCGTGCCGTCCCGTGGGCTAGGTTCTGGGACATGAACCGAACGACCAGACAGGTGGTCTTGGCGGAGAGGCGCCCCGCAGGCAGATGGTTGAGGCCTGCGTCATGCTTCAGGTCGCAGGTGGCGTTATCGACCTCGGCGTGGCGGCGGCCTCGAGTCCCAGGGTGTCTCCCTCCCGGTTGGTGATGAAGACGTGGTAGCTGTAGTTGGCAAACAGCGGAAGTTGGTAGCCGGGACTGGGTTCCCTCCAGCGGACAATGAGTGTACGGATGCGGTGATGAGGTCACCCGTCAGGGGAGTAAATTGGATCTCGGGCAGGTCGGCGGCGCCGTCCACCCAGTAGGGGGTGGCGTCCAGCCCCCGGGTTTGGACTCGATGAGATTGCGTGGGCTCTAGTGCCCGGCAGGCGGTGATTGAGAGGAGCGGATAATGGCCCCCCTGGACGGCGTGGTTGCCGCGGCGAGCACCCTTTTTGGCCAGTCTGTGTGTTTCGCAGATGGGAAAGTCCAGATCTGTGGTCAACGGCCCGTCGCTCACCCAGCTCCAGCCGCTTACGTCCTGGCCTGCACTTCCCGGCTCACTCGTTCCAGTTGTCGCACATGGCCCCACCTGAGGCTGCGCATGAAGGTCCTCAGGTAGATGGCTCGTTGGCCAAACAGCCAATGGCAGCAGCCGTCCCGCCGGTTTGCAGCACGTAGGCGTCGTCAACGCAGTCGCCATCAGCCAGCGCCGCCATTCCCAGCGTTCGCCCGACCCGGCGCAAAGCCCGGATCAACATTGTGGAACACCAGTTCATCCAGACCCACGTGGTGGACAAGGTGATTGGTAATGGCAGTCCGGCATTGGGCATTGGGAGGTGATTTTTCAAGGTGACATGGGCGCAGCCGGGTAGCTCCGGTATTTGCATCTGACGGGTGCACTTCCTTTCGGGTCGGTTCTCCGTTACAAGAACCGTGGTCACCGAAGCCGGAATTACTTTCTCATCCTTTAACCACGCCCGGAGCCGCATTTCTTCGGTGGATTGGGGAGAAAGCGCAAAGCTTTTTCCTTGATTCCCGCAGTTTCACCGGCGAAGCGGTCGGCTAGCGCCCCGGCGGATGGATGCGGAAGGCCATATCATGCAGGGCAGTGAAGGTTCGGGTAGACGAACCAGGGACCCGTGGCTAACGGAGCAACATTTGCTGGTCAGGAGCCATCACTCCATTACGTCCCGTCTTGGCCTCGCCCGCCACATAGTCGGCCCATCTCTGCATCAGCCCGATTCGAGCATTGAAGAAATCAGTCCTCTTGTAGGCCTTCCTGGTCTTGCTTCTCTCCTGGTGGGCCAGGGCAGCGTCTGCCGCCGGCGAATACCCTTCCATAAGTTCCTCAGCCCAGTCCGTGAAAGAGCTGCGAAACCCGTGCGGAACCGCTGGTATCCCCAGCCGTTTCAACATCACGTTGTACGTCATGTCGGAGGACATGCCGCATCCGGGCTCAGAAGGGAATACCAGCCCGTCCGGCCCGCTTATCGGCCATGCCTCGCGCAGAATTTCCATCGCCCGGCTCGACAGAGGAACCCTGTGAAAACGGCGGGCCTTCATCTTGATGTGGGATATTTCCCATGTTCCCCGGTCCCACAGTATCTCTTCCCAGTTGGCTTTCCTTACTTCTCCCGAACGCGCCGCCGTCAGCACGAGGAACTCGAAGGCCAGTTTGTTAAGGGGGTGGGAGGTGGACTCTCGCACTTTGGCCAGTGCCCAACCCACTTGGCTGTAGTGCAGGGCCGGAAGGTGATTTGACTCCCGGTTCATTCGGGGCAGGACCTTGAAGAGAGCCTTTCCAGCCGGGTTATCAAGGCGGTGCCCGTGGGTAATCGCCCAGTCCATGATTGTTTCCATTCGCTGTTTGACCCTGCTGGCCGTTTCGGGCTTGCTGGTCCATATGGGCTCCAGCACCGCCAGCACGTCCTTTGAGGTAATTTGGTCCACCGGCTTCTCACCTATCACCGGGTATGCGTAGGTCTTCAGAGTGGATCGCCACTGGGCGGCGTGTTTGGAGTTGCTCCATGTGGGCTCGTGCAGTTCTATAACACGGGCGGCCGCCTCGGCGAAGGTGGGGGTGGAAGGGACTGGGTTGCGAACAGCCTCTTTGGCGGCCTGTTTTTCAGCCAAAGGGTCGCGCCCTTCAGAGACGGCGGTGCGGTTGGAGGAGGCCAGGGAGCGTGCCTGGACCAGGCTTACGGTGGAGTAGGATCCCAGACCTATGTCCCGGCGCTTTCCGTTGACCACGATGCGTTGGACCCAGGACTTTGTACCGGAGGGAGCGACGTTAAGGTAGAGGCCGTCGCCGTCGCCATATCTGCCGGGCTTGCTGATGGAATCGATCGTCTTTACGAAGAGCTTTCCCATATTCTCCTCATTCCCACATATTTTCCCACGCGAAGGGCGGGACACAGTGGTATTCTACGGAGATGAATGGGACGATTCAAGAGGCTTGTATCATCAGTGTAGGTGTATTGCGATGATAAATGATACTATATGGGACTGTGTGGGAAGGTAAAGTGGCGGAGAGGGCGGGATTCGAACCCGCGAGAAGCTTGCGCCCCTACGCGATTTCCAGTCGCGCCCGTTCGTCCACTCCGGCACCTCTCCGCGCAGGGACGATACAGTCCATTATAGTTTCGCCCTCAGTTATGCCGCAAGTTGCGCCGGGGCGTCGGCAGGGACTTCCTCAATTCCCTCTTCCTTAGCAGGGTGAGGGTGGAGGTTTCAAGATTATCAGTGTCCCATTAGCCAAACCACCTGGAAGGAAACGCTATCGGAACCACGTCCCCGGTGGCAAACCCGGCGGACGGTAGCCTATAATAGCCTGTGCAACCATTCCCTGTTAGGAGATGCGACACCTATGGCCGATGACGGCTTTGTCAAAGTGGCCCAAGTCAGTGAAATCAACCCCGGCGAAATGATCACCGTGGACTTTCCTAGCGGCGACGCGGTGCTGATAGCCAACGTCGACGGCGTCATCCACGCCTGCGACGACATCTGCTCCCACGCCTATGCCTCTCTGTCCGAAGGCGACTTGAACGGCGCCGAGGTCGAATGCCCTCTCCACGGCGCGGTCTTCAACGTCACCACCGGCGAGGCCCTGACGCCTCCCGCCGAGGCCCCGGTCAAGGTCTACCAGGTGCAGGTCGAGGGCGACGACATCCTGGTGGCTCCGCCGACAGAATAGATGTCGAAACAGTAGCTGGGCGGGATGCCGGTTTACGGCGAGTCCACGAAGTGGATGTCGTCCCAAGGCCAGTAGACCAGCCACACCCGCCCCACGATGTTGTCCTCCGGCACGGCTCCCCATGAGCGGGAGTCGTTGCTGTTGCGCCGGTTGTCGCCGATGACGTAATACTCCTTCTCGCCCAAAGCCAGTGGGGGCGCGCCGGAACTGTCCTTGCGTTGCAGGTACGGCTCCGGCAGCGTCTTGCCGTCAACCAATACTATTCCGCCTCTCACCTCCACTGTCTCCCCCGGCAGGCCCACGACCCGCTTGACGAAATCCTTCCTCGGGTCAAGGGGGTAGTTGAACACGATAACCTCGCCCCGCGTCGGCGGGTCGAAGGCGAACTGCGGCTCGGCCTCGGACGCCTTCCAGAAAGGCACCGCCCGCGACAGCCGTTCCTTGTCGAACTTGAAGAACGCAGCCTGGTCCACCACCAGATACTGCCCGCCCTGTAGGGTAGGCACCATGCTGGAACCCTCCACCTTGAAGTTCCGCACCGTGGTCTGCAACACCACCAGCACCAGCAGCGCTATCAGCACGGCCTCGGTTATTTCGCGAGCCAGTCGGGGCATTTGGAACAACTCCGGGCATAACTGTATAAACAGCATACCCGATGTCTTGACCTCTTGTTAATCCATACGGTTCACCCTTCCAAGAAAGTTGATGAAAGACTTAAGGACAGGCATGAAGGCACTATCCGCCGCTGTGTTTCTGATTCTGGTCATCCTCATCGCCGGGTGCGGCTCACAGGACGCCCAGCCGGCGCCAACCAACTCATCGCCCGCTCAACTGCCAACCGAATTTCCGGCTCCGCCCCCACAGGCGCCCGAATCAACGGCAGCCGCGCAACCATCGCCAACCCCCACGGATGTTCCGGCGCCCACTCGCACGCCGACGCCCACTCCTAAGCCGCGCCCAACCCTCGCGCCTACTGCAACGTATCCTCCGCTGGCTCCGACATTCCTACCTCAGTCTGGACACGAAACGGCGTTTCTGCGTTCGTTGTCCACCAGTGACCTGGCCTGCTTGCCATCGCACATACGAACCGATGAACAGTTTTGGAAATTCGTGGGATTCATCACTATTTACGACGATCCTGAAGGTTATGACGACCCTGAAGGAAGAGAAAACTACCCGGAATTCAATTGTATGTCCGACGACGGCAAATTCCGGACCTACGTGATGGGCTGGTTCGAACAACACACGGTATTCCCCAAGGACTACCAGCTTTACCCGAAAGTGACTCCGGAATATGAGTGGCGTTATCCGAAACTGTCCCCGGAATCCCAACAGTGTATGCTGGAAACTTTGGGCGAGATCAGACATCCCCAGAGGGGTCCCGACGACTATGAAGCCTGGGAGGTATTCAACGGCATGGTACTGGTCGGCTTCACCTTCATTCCAACGTACTGCCTCACCGACGAAGAACTCGAGGCAACCGACTTGTGGGATGTGGGAACGGACTATACGCGATGCTTCCTGAAGGAAGTGGGAGGCCCTGCGGCATCTATCAACGCATTGACAGGGGTGTTCACAGGTGACGTAGAGGGGAGCGAGGTGGAGCAGAGGGCGAAAGAGGCGGAAATGGCCTGCTCAGACGAGGAACCGCCGCAGACTCCCAACCCAACGCCATAGCGGGGGCATTTAATCTCAAAAGTCCCCCTCTCGAGGGAGAGGGTTAGGGTGGAGGTGAACCGGTAATGTAAGGCTGTCGCTGAGCGCATCCGCGCAGCGGAGACCTCATCCCGCCGTGTGCTAAAATCAAAGCGTTTCCCCGGTTCTTACTTGTCCACAAATCAGTGCATGGGGTTCTGTTATGAGTTGGAAATTCGAGCTGTTGTGCAAACCCATGGGCGGGGTCACCGAGGGGCCCGTCTGGGACGGCGAGCAGTTGCTGTTTACCCACATCCCGGCCAGCCGCATCATGCGGATAGACCCGAAGACCGACGGGATTACCGTCTGGCGCGAAGGCACCAACCGCACCAACGGCCTGGCGCACGACTCCGCCGGGCGGCTCTTCGGCTGTTGCTCCGGCGGGCGGGCCATCGTGCGCTTCGACGATGACGGCTCCACTGCCGTCGTGGCCGACCGCATTGAGGGACACCCACTGAACACGCCCAACGACCTCGCCGTTGACGCTCAGGGCCGCATCTGGTTCACCAACCCCTGGAACGCGGGCAACATAGACGCCACCGAGGTCGAGGTTCCAGGCTGGCGCTGCGTCCTACGCGCCGACCCGCAACCCAACGGCTCGTACACCGTCAGCCGTGTCGAGAGCGACAGCACCATGCCCAACGGCATCCTGGTGTCCATCGACGGCAAGACGCTGTACGTGGCCGAGAGCAACAGCGACGACCCGTCCATAGACCGCGAGCTGCGGGCCTACCCCATCAACGACGACGGCTCCCTCGGCCCATACGCCATGCTCCACGCCTTCGGCACCGACGGCCGCACCGCCCAGCGCGGCATAGACGGGATGTGCTTCGACCGCGAAGGCAACATAGTCGCCACCGCCGGCTGGCCTTCCTCCGGCCCGGGGCCGCTGATATACGTCTTCGACCCCAAGGGCCGGGTCATCGAGACCCATCCGGTGCCCTGCATCCGTCCCACCAACTGCTGCTTCGGCGGCCCCGACCGCTCCGTGCTGTACGTGACCTCCGCCGAGGGCCACGTCTTCAAGGCCCAGACCGACATGGAAGGCTGGGCGCTGTTCCCGTAGCCGTTGCGCGCCAAGAGTTCCCCCTGAGAGGGAGGGCCCCCAAGAGTTCCCTCCCCCTCAGGGGGAGGGTTAGGATGGGGGTAGGTCTCCCGCATCTCGGAACATCGGCATGACAGGGAGGGCTGGACAGACATTATGAGCTTGCGTAATTTAGGCGGCTTCGGGCGCGACCAGCTTCGCCAGGGCGGCGGACGCGGCAACGGCAACGATCACTTTGACGAACTGGTGGGCGCAACCGAGCTGTTCATCTACCAGACGCCCAACCGCCGGGCCAAGGGGTTCGACGCGCTCAAGCTGTTCCTCGAAGCCAACGAGTGCGACCTGCTCTTCACCACCGACGTGCCCCCGGAGCTGCGCAACTACGAGGCCTTTCGCATCACCCACAAGCGCGGCGAGGCCATCCCAAACGCCGTCCTGCGCCGCTCTCACTCCTGGGCACACAACCGCAACTTCCTCCACAGCTTCTTCAAGCCCATGTACCGCTAGGTGGAGTGGCGGAAAGTGCGGTATGCTGTAAACGAATAGAGCTTTGGGAAAAATATTATGAAAGACGAGACAGTAATTCTAACGGTAAATCCCGATAACCTGAAGGATGATCAAGTTCGAATCGTCGCCTTCGGGAAAGACGCCAACGGCGAACTCCAAGTGCATCACTTGAACTTGGATAATCTGGCTTGGATGCTGGCGAAATATCAGGAAGGGAAGAAAGTGGTGATTCAAGAAAGCGGTATGCAGGCCATCGTCAAGGAAATCTCCAGTGGCGCGTAGCCACGAAGAACGTATCCGCGACCTTGAAGACCGGTAACTTATCGCAGATACGGGAAAGAACTACCGGCGTCAAGCGGACGAGCGAAACCGGCGCAGGCATACCGAATTGATAGCTTGGATTGCGCTCGTCATCAGTATCGCCAGTATTGTCATCAACGCGATAGACAAACTCGCATAGCCAACAAACAGCACTGGGACGCAAACAAGCGGGGCGGGTTTCACACCCGCCCCCTCGTCATATACCTTCTGAATATGGCCGTCCCCTACTCCAGGTTGAACCCCGCGTAGCCGCTGTTGGCAATCTCGGCGCGCCTGGCCCGCATCTGGGGCGCGGTGTCGGGCGCGGTCAGCAGGAAGCGGGCCTTGCCGGGGATGTTGGCCCCGACAAACCACGAGTCCGCCTGCGTCCGCAGGATATTCTGGCCCCCGTCAATCATGTGCTGCGTCCAGCCGTCCTCGGACTGCTGCAACGGCTGGATGCGCTGGTAGCCGTTATCGCGGACGTAGGCTATGCACTCGCTAATCCACTCCACCAGCGGCTCGGCGGCCCGCACGAAGTTGCCGACCGACGCCGCGTTGATGGTGAACAAGTTGGGGAAGCCCACGCTGGATATGCCCATGAAGGTGCGCGGCCCATTGACGAACTTTTCGTTGAGGGTGCGGCCATTCACCCCCTGGATGTGCATCCGGCTCAGAGAGCCAGTGACCGCGTCATAGCCTGTGGCGTAGATGATGACGTCCAGCTCATAGTGGGCGTCGGCGGTCTGAATGCCGTTCTCCGTGATGCGCTGGATAGGGGCCTTCTTAACGTCCACCAGCAGCACGTTGTCCTGGTTGTAGACCTCGTAGTAGCCGCTCTCGCAGGGCAGGCGCTTGGAGCCGAACATGTGGTCCTTGGGGGTCAGCATCTCCGCCACCACCGGGTCCTTCACCCGCTCGCGTATCTTGTTGCGGAAGAACTCGGCGTAGTCCTCATTGGCCGGACCGGGCATCATCACGTCATAGAAGTTGCTGAGCCACTTCTTGAAGCCGGGCTCCTGCCACAGGGATTCGTAGAACTCCACCCGCTCTTCTTCCGAAACGCTGAAGGCGGAGCGGGTGTCGAACTCGTGCATGAAGGAGCCGGCGGTCTCCAGGCACTTCTCGAATATCTCTGGGTAGCGCGCCCTGATTTCCTCCTGCTCTTCCGCCGAGATTTGGCGGTTGCGCAAGGGAGCGCAGTAGTTGGCGGTGCGCTGGAAGACGGTCAGGTGGCCGACCTCCCTGGCGATTTCCGTGATGAGCTGCACTGCCGTGGCCCCGGTGCCGACCACGCCGACGCGCTTGCCGGCTAGGTCTATGCCTTCCTTGGGCCAGCGCCCGGTGTGGAACCACGGCCCCTTGAAGTCATGGATGCCCTCGAAGTCCGGCACATAGTGGGCCGACAGCAGGCCGACGGCGGTTATCAGGAACTGACCCCGCGCCTTGTGACCGTCCTGCATCGTCAGTTCCCAGCGGTTGGCGTCCTCGTCGTACACGCAGGACTCCACCCGGGAGTTGAAGCGGATGTGTCGGCGCAGGTCGAACTTGTCGGCCACGTAGTTCAGGTAGCGCTCATTCTCGGGCTGCCCGGAATACAGCTCCTTCCAGTGCCATTCTTGGAGCAGTTCCTCAGAGAAGGAGTAGCCATAGGTGTAGCTCTCGGAGTCGAACCTCGCGCCTGGATAGCGGTTCCAGTACCATGTGCCGCCCACGCCGGAAGCGTCCTCAAAGGACTTGCAAGAGAAGCCCAACTCCCGGAAACGGTACAGCGAATACAGGCCGGTAACGCCCGCCCCGATAATCAGGACTTCATATTCCTCGACGTTCCCGTTCCTGGAAGCCTCTGCCACTGGAGCCTGTTGCAAGGAATCAGCCATGAAAATTCCCTCCCTAAGCTCTTTATCTAATCAGCAGAAATTATACAGGGACAAGGCAAGTATGCAATTTCGTGATTCCAGCCCCTCTCCCCTACGTATACAGCGACGCCGGCAGCGTTCCGCCCATCAGCATCGCGCCGCCGTACTCGAAGTTCAGCGGCAGGCCAACTGGCACACTAGCTAGACTCGCCCCCACGACTCCGCAAGTATACAATAATTTCATTTAGCCATTGGTATGTCCTGCGTTCCCACTCGTCAAATGCGAGGAGCGCGAGGAGGGCTAGAAGAGCTTGCGCTGGATAAATTCGCTGGCCTGATTTTGCTTGCGGGAGACTCGGTATGCTAAATCGAATCCACATCAAAGGCTACAAATCTTTGCAAGACGTGGAAGTGAAACTGTCGCCGCTGACTTTGCTTTTTGGACCTAATTCAGCCGGCAAAAGTAACTTTCTGGATTCTCTCCAGCTCCTTTCCAAAATGGCAACCAGCCAAACGCTGAATGAAGCCTTCGACCCACCTTACCGGGGCAAGCCGCTTGAGTCTTTCACTCTTGGAGAAGGCGGGCTAAGGGGTTTGATGGAGCAGGAGCGGCTAGTATTTTCAATTGAGGCTGACTTGCATTTGTCGGACGCAGTAGTTGATGCAGTCAACCGGCAGATACAGGAGATGCGCCGTCCCAGTGGCGACGGACGCTCAGAAACTGCTGGCAACAGCCCGGGCCGCGTCCGTGAAAGAAACTTGCGCTATAAAGTCGAGGTCGAGATGGTCCCCCGCTCCGGATTCCTCCGTGTAACTGACGAGTATCTGGCAGCTCTGAATTCTAGAGGAGAACCCACCGGGAGTCGCAAACCCTTCATCGAACGTCAGGGCGAGAAGATTCATCTGCGGTTGGAAGGACAGGCACATCCGACTCATTATGACCGTTATCTTGACCGCACCATCCTTTCAATGCCTCACTATCCTCCGCATTACCCTCATCTTGTGGCAGCGCGACGCGAACTGGAAAGTTGGCTATTCTTCTATTTCGAGCCGCGCGAGCGTATGCGGGCAGCCAATCCTATCAAGGAAGTGCGGCACATCGGACTGATGGGCGAGGAACTAGCTGCCTATCTGAATACTCTTCAAGCGATGGAACCCAAGCAATTTAAGGCTGTCGAGAAGGCCCTGCACACTATGTTGCCTAACATAGACGGCATTGAGGTGGATGTCAGCGATATTGGCGAAGTAGAACTTCGCCTGAAAGAAAACGGCGTTGCCATTCCATCTCGCGTGGTATCGGAAGGAACATTACGGCTGCTGGGGTTATTGGCCTTGACAGGGGCTGGTAGCCCCCCTTCCTTGGTGGGCTTCGAGGAACCGGAGAACGGCGTACACCCCCGCCGAATTCAGCTCATTGCGGAACTTCTGAACACACACTTAGAGATGGGTGAATCTCAATACATAGTCACCACACACTCGCCAATTCTGCCCGACCTGATACCTGACGAATTCCTGTTTGTGGTACAACGACATGGGCGCTGTACCCAAATCTATCCCTTCAAGACTTGGGGACCACTGTGGCGCAAAGAAGGTATAACCGACGCCTTCGACGATCATCAAGAACGACTTGCCGTATCGAAGCGCATCCTCAGGGGTGACTTCGATGCGTGAGATTGCTCTGTTTGGGGAAGACCGTGCTCATGAATTGATTGTCGGTGGGTTGGTCCAACGGTTGGCTGACGACAGTGGCATCCCAGTACATTTGAATTGGCGTAACGCTGAGGGAGGACATGGCAGAGTTGCTCAAGAGCTTCGCGCATATCTGCGCGATTTGGAGAGACAGGGCAGTCCTATGCCGGATTTGATTATAATAGCTACCGATGCCAACTGTAGCGGACTAAACACACGTACCAAGGAAATCAGCGACACAGCCGAATCGGTGAGCGATCTTCTCCCTCCCATAATACTTGCCATCCCTGACCCACACATCGAACGCTGGCTACTGCTCGACGGGGCCGCTTTCAGCAGGATATTCGGCAGAGGTTGCGATGCGCCGGAGCAGAAATGCAGCCGTCACCTTTACAAGAGGTTGCTTATCAGAGCCATACGCAACGCCGGAATCACGCCTCGTCTTGGCGGAATTGAGTTCGCCGAAGACATCGTAAGGGAAATGAACCTAGAACGTGCCAAGCGGGCGGACCATTCTCTACAGTCTTTTCTAGATAACCTAGTCGCTCAATTCCGGCAGTGGGAAACCTAACGTAGCAAACTACGTATACAGCGACGCCGGCAGCGTTCCGCCCATCAGCATCGCGCCGCCGTACTCGAAGTTCAGCGGCAGGCCGGAGATGTGCTGACCGTGGACGTGCAGGTCGCGGAAGTAGCGTTCCAGCCCCACCGAGCGGTGGATGGCGTTGGTGCCGGCGGCGTTGAACAGCTTGTCGGCTACCGCGATGGACTGCCGGATGGCGTGGGTGATGGCCAGCCGCGCCCGCATCGAAAGCTCCGGCAGTTCCGGGTCGCCGTTTACTTGGGCACCCCACATCCGGCTCACCGTGTCCAGCACGTAGCGGCGGGCGCTGTCAATCATCGCCTCGCACTCGCCCACCACAATCTTGATGTGCTGGCGGTCCCGCAGCAGCGTGGGCGAGTCGGTGGTGCCGGAGTCGGTGGCCAGGTCAACGAAGGTGCTCATCGCGCCCCGCGCCATCCCCAGGGTGTTGGCCGCCGAGAGCGTCCACCCCAGTACGATGGACGACTGCGGCGGCGAGTACAGCGGGCCGTCGTAGTGGGCCGGAGCGCCCCGGGTGTAGGTATGGTGGTCAGGCACAAACACCTCGGAGAACTCGGCGTCGCTACTGGCCGTGCCCCTCATGCCCAGCGTCGTCCAGGTGTCCAGCACCTCGCCCTTGGCCACCGGCAGAATCACCGTCTGCATCCGCGGGCTGCCGTCGTCGTTCTCAACCGGGCCGTTGTCGTCAATCACCCGGCAGGCCACGAAGATGGCGGTGGAGTGGTCAATCCCGCTGAGGAAATTCCACCGGCCCGAGACGATGTACCCGCCGTCGGTGACCTTCGCCGTGCCCCCGGCGCGGGCCGAGCCGGAGCCAAGCACGCAGGGCGGGTCGCCGAAAATCTCCTTCGCCGCCTTTGGCGATATGCGGACTATTGCCGATGATACGGCAGTGCCGTTGAACACGCACCACCCGGCTGACCCGTCGACCTGGGCGATTTCCTCCACCACGTGAAAGGCGGTTATCGGGTCGGTCTCCGGCCCGCCGAGTTCCTTTGGCACGTAGAGTCCAAACAACCCCTCATCGGCCATCTTCGCCGCTACCTCAGGGGGAAGCTGGCGCTCGACGTCTATCCGGTCCCGGTTAGCCGCAATTTCCGGGGCGATGCTCTTGGCTGCCGCAATAAGTTTCTTGGAGGACAGGCCCTCAACCGGGCTCTCGGACATACGCAGTTCGGCTCCTGGCAATTATCCACCCTATTATAGCTAAACTTATGTGCCTGCGCCCAACCGCCCGCTACCGTTGCGCAAAGTTAATCTTGTTATTCTTTTTGTTCCCGGCTGCACTATGCTAGAATTTTCCCATGACGACTGTAGTGGAGTAATTTGCCACTACAACCAAACAGGAGAAGACCATGGCAGCATACGTAATCCTGACGGTGGATGTAGTCGACGAATCGGCCTTGGCAGCGTACCGTGAACGTGCTCCTCAAATGGCGCAAGAGTACGGCGGCAGGCTCTTGGGACGTGGAGACGTAGTGGAGGTAGCGGGCGGCGAGATGCCACGGAATAGGCGGCGGATAGTAGTCTTCGAATTTGAGAACCTGGACCGGGCCAAGGAGTGGCACACCCTTCCACAACCTACTCCAGAACACGCGGAAATCAGGGAGTTGCGCAACCGGGCCGGCGAAGTTACTACGACCTTCGTAGACGGGAATCTCTAGCGTTCCTCATCCTCACCTGATGTGGAAACCCCACAGAAGGATATCTGCCGCCATACCGCGCAGGGTCAGCTACGGGCTGAACGACCTGCGGGGCGATGTTCTCGGCGGCCTCACCGCTTCGGGCCTGACACTGCCAGCGGCCATGGGCTTTGGAGTACTGTCCGGCCTGGGCCCGGTGGCCGGGCTGTATGGCGCCGTGGCGGTGGGCATTTTCGCCTCTCTCTTTGGAGGGACCAGGGGCTTCGTATACGGCCCCAATACGGCCGTCACCGTCATCATGGGCGTGGTGGTCGCGGAATACGCCGACAACCTCGCCCAGGCGGCTACCATAGGTATTCTGGCCGGACTGATACAGATAGTCTTCGGGCTGCTGGGGCTGGGCCGCTATGCCTCCTATATCCCTACTTCTTTGACCTCAGGTTTCTTTGCCGCCTTCGGGGTTCTGATCATGGCCAAGCAGATCATCCCGGCCTTGGGCGGAACCCCACCAACAGGCGACATTATCAATAGCATAGTGGCGTGGCCTGAGGCGGTGAGGGGCGCAAATCTTGAGGCTTTGGCGTTAACCGCCATCTGTGTTGCGGTGGCCCTGTTGTGGCGAGGGCGGCTCCTGCGGTTCTCTCCTGCTCTCTTTGTCGCGCTTGTCGCTGGCATTGTTGCCGGGTGGTTGCTGTTTCGGGACGCCCCCGCCGTGGGCGAGATTCCCTCGGGCCTGCCTGCTCTTCAACTGTCCGCTATCTCCCTCGACTTCTTCCTGCATGCGCTGCAACCGGCCTTCATCATGGCCCTGCTTGCCTCGCTTTCCACTTTCATAATAGCTCTGCGCGTGGACGCGATCACCGGCACCCAGCACAAGCCCAACCGTGAAATGCTCGCCCAGGGGCTGGGGAATATGGCGGCGGGCTTTACTGGAGGGATGCCGGGGTCTTTTGGGGCCGGCACTTTGTCAAACGCGTTGAGCGGCGGCAGGTCGCCTGTGGCTGGGCTTACCGTGGCCGGAATAATCCTCGCCGTGATCCTGTTTCTTGGCCCAGTGGCCGAGCGTATCCCCTTCGCGGTATTGGCTGCCATTCTGATAGTCACGGGCTGGAACTTTATTGACTGGCGATTCATCAGGCGCATACATCGCGTCTCCCGCAGCTTCGCGATTGTTATGCTTCTGACCTTTGTTCTCGCGCTGCTCGTGGACTTTGCCACTGCCATAGTGATTGGGCTGGTGGTTGCCGCACTGACGGGGTCCCGCCGACTCGAGGGCCTGGAGGCGTCGGCAGTCGTTTCCGTACCCCTGCTGGATAGCGCCGTGCTGGAAGAAAGCGACTGGGACGAAGACGCCGACCCTTTCCAGGCCCGTACCGGCTTGGTCGTCTTCCCCGACCGCGTTACGGTGGCCTCATCCCGGGAACTCAGCCGCATTCTCCGGCTGGACATTCGCGGCCACCAGTACTCGATATTCGATATGTCCCGCACGGTCTATATGGACGATTCCGCCGCCGCGATGATGGGCGACCTGGTCGGCGTGGCTATGGCCCGACAGTCCCGGACCATCGTAATCGCTGGTATGAATCCGACCGTGTTGGCCACAGTTCGCTCGATGGGAGTACTGGACCGGGTTCCCGCTGAAAACCTCGCCGCCGACGTGGAGGAGGCCAAGCGAATAATCCGACCGTTGCTGCTGGCAGAGCGCGCCGAAAGCTGAACGCCGCAGGCAATGGGGCCGCCGCCATGTCGAAACCACGTTGCCGCTTGAATCTGAACGCGCAAAATGGTAGTCTAGCGTGGATTATTGCTGCCCCAATTGGGAGGTGGAAATTCCTATGGCAGACCAGGTAACTGCGCAAGATATTTCCCTTATGGCCCACCTGATGCGCCGGGCCGGTTTCGGCGCCCGTTACGACGACCTCATGGAGCGGGCGGAGAAGGGATACGAAGCGACGGTTGAAGAGTTGCTCAATCCCGAGTCCAACCCCAACGGCCTTGACCTCGACCTCGCGGAACGGTGCTTTATCGAGTGGAGCCACTTCACCCGCGGCGTCCCCGAGTACTTCGCTTGGCGGCTCATCAACTCCCGGGCCCAGCTCGAAGAGAAGATGGTGCTGTTCTGGCACAGCATCTTCTGCACCGCCGACAGCAAGGTGCAGAGCTATCCCACCCACTACGACCAGTTGGAAATGTTCCGCAAGCACGGGATGGGCAGCTTCCGCGACTTGCTGATTGAGATTTCCAAAGACCCCGCGATGATTTTCTTCCTCGACAACTGCCTCAGCCACAAGGAGTCCATCAACGAGAACTACGGGCGCGAGCTTCTCGAGTTGTTCTCCCTGGGCGTGGGCAAGGACGGCGAGTTCAACTATACCGAGGACGACGTCAAGGAATGCGCCCGCGCCTTCACCGGCTGGACCATCTCCAACCCCGTCCCCGGCCAGCCCTACGGGCGCTACTCCGCCAAGTTCGTCTACGTCCCCGAAGACCACGACGACGGCGAGAAGACCTTCCTCGGCGAGACCGGCCGCTTCAACGGCGAGGACATCGTTGAAATCATCTGCAAGCAGCCCGCCGCCGCCCGGTTCATCTCCCGCCACCTGTACAGCTACTTCATCGCCGACGAGCCAGGCGTTCCCTCGTGGATGGAGACCCCGCCGCAGGACCTGGAGACCATCCAGATGCTGGAGGAGGAATACTACCGCTCCGGCTACAACATCAAGGCTATGCTCCGGGTGCTGTTCAACTCCGATGCCTTCAAGAACGCCCAGTTCCGCCGCATCAAGAGCCCGGTGGAGACAGTCATCGGCACCCTGCGGATGGTCGGCGACTGGACCGAGCCCAAGCCCGGCTTCGAGTTCATCTTCGACGAGATGAAGTACATGGGCCAGGAACTGCTGAACCCGCCCTCCGTGGAAGGCTGGCACACCGGCAAGGAGTGGATTGACGGCGGCACTCTGGTGCACCGCATCAACTTCACCGCCGACTTCCTCGGCGACACCAAGTTCCCCGGTATCCGGGACATCGTCGAAAAGCTGGCCGATGTTGGCCCGACCATCACCCCAGGCGAGATGGTGGACGGCTGCCTGCAATATCTCGGCCACTACGAGCTGTCCGACGAAAGCCGCCAGATGCTCATGCGCCGGGCCGCCAAGGACGACGTAGTCCGCACCGACACCGCCGAGTTCTCCCAGGAAGTGGGCGAGATGCTTCAGCTCATCGCCTCGACGAAGGAGTACCTGTACGCCTAACGGAGAAAGGTGTGAACGGATTGACCATCGAAATCTCGACCTTGATAGCCCTCGGTAGCTTGGTGGTGGCTCTTGCTGCCTTGGTCGGCGGAGTCCTGTTTCGGCAAGGGAAGATCGAGGGCAAGGTTGACCTGTTAATACAAGAGGGCAAGGAGTCTCGCGAAGAATTTCGGCAGGAAATCCGCGATTTGCGCGAGGAAAACCGTCGCAACCATCAGCAGTTGCTACAGGCCCTCGCGCACCACTCCCACGACCCTGATACCGGATTCGCGATCTTCCGTATACCGCCAGGGACGGAAAATCCGGCGGCCTAACCAACCCGCTATACACACGCCAATACTAACGAAGGAGACGGCAAACAGCGATGACGACCAACAAGAAAGACCGGGTGCTGGTGGTTCTCCAGATGACGGGCGCCTACGATGCCCTCAATACCGTCATTCCCTACAATGACCCGCATTACAGCGACTACCGCCAGGCGGTGAGCGTTGACCCCGCCGATGTGCTCCACATTAACGACGAGGTCGGCTTCCATCCGGCGATGTATCCGATGAAGCGCCTTTACGACCAGGGCAAGGTTGCCGTGATCCAGGGCATCGGTTATCCGGAGCCCAACCGCTCCCACTTCCGCTCTCTGGACATCTGGCACACCGCGGAGCCGGCCAAGATTATCACCGAAGGCTGGCTGGGTAAGGCCCTGCGCGAGCTGGACCCCAACCGCGAGAACGTGCTGACCGGCGTGAACTTCGGTCGCGGCCTCCCCCGCGCCCTGTCGGCCCCCGGCGTCTCCGTCGCCTCCGTCGGTGACCTGAGCTCCTACGGCGTGCTGACCGGCATCGATGGCGAAGACCAGCGGATGGAAGCCCTGGACATTTTCTCCAAGATGTATTCGCCCCTCATCGGCACCGGCCCGGCCAACGACTACCTGTCCCAGACCGGCCTCGACGCCCTCAAGGGCGCCGATATCCTGAACACCGCTCCCGACACCTACTCGTCCACCATCGAGTACGGCGGCAGCATGTTCGCCCAGTGGTGCAAGAGCATCGCCCAGGTGCACCTGGCCGAGTTCGGCACCCGCATCCTGTACACCGGCGTGAACCCGGGCACTTTTGACACCCACGCCAACCAGAACCCCTCCTTGTACAAGCTGTGGGAGGATGTCACAACCGCCACCGTTGACTTGTACGATGACCTGAAGGAGCACAACGCCGCCGAGGAAGTTGTCATCCTCATGTTCACCGAGTTCGGCCGCCGCGTGCAGGACAACGGCTCCGGCACCGACCACGGCTCGGGCAGCGTGGCCTTCGTCATGGGCGACGGCGTCAAGGGCGGCGCCTACGGCACCTACCCGTCTCTGGAGCCGTCCAAGCTGGACGAAGGTGACCTGCGCTGGAACAACGACTTCCGCAGCACCTATGCCGAGTTGCTGGACAAGTGGATGGGCCTCGACGACAGGGCCATTCTCGGGAGCAACTACGAACAGTTCGGCTTCATCAGGTAGTTTAACCACAGCGCGTGCAGAAACGCGGAGCAGGCAAAGCCCCCCTTAAATCCCCTCCCCCTAAGGGGGAGGGTTAGGGTGGGGGTGAACCCTGTCCACTCTCGACGTTGAATTCTCTCCGTCATTCCCGCGAAAGCGGGAATCCACTTTCTCAAAGGAGGGACAAATGGTTACTGCCATCTCCCCGATAACTTTCCAGTACAGCCACACCATCGGGCGGCAGGAAGTGCGGAGCGGCAACGGCTTCTTCATGCCCGTCGCCATCACCCGCGACCCGGAGAACCGGCTCTACGTCCTCAGCCGCGGCTCCGAGACGCCCGCCTTCTTCCCCTGCAAGCGGGTCACCGTGTTCACGGTGGATGAAGAGTTCATCGAAGACTACGGCCAGAAGATTCCGCCGGAAGAGGCCGACCCCGCCACCTGCCCCAACGGCAGCTTTATGTGGCCCACCTCCGTCGCCCTCGACAGCGAAGGCAATACCTACGTGTCTGACGAGTGGCTCCAGCGCGTCTCCGTCTACAAGCCCGGCCAGGGGTGGACCGATATGTGGGGAACCAAAGGCTCCGGCGACGGCGAGATAAACAAGCCGTCGGGCCTGGCCTTCGACAAGGACGACAACCTCTACCTGGTGGACAGCTACAACCACCGGGTGCAGGTGTTCACCAGGGACGGCAAGTTCCAGTTCAGCTTTGGCTCCCAAGGCAGTGGCCCCGGAGAGTTCAGCTACCCCTGGGGCATCGAAATTGACCGCAACGGCGATGTTTACATCGCCGACTGGCGCAACGACCGCATCCAGAAGTTCGCCCCCAACGGAACTTTCCTGATGCAGTTCGGCTCCTCGGGTTCCGGCGACGGCGAGTTCGACCACCCCACTGGCGTGGCCGTGGACAAGGATGGCATCATCTACGTCACCGACTACAAGAACGACCGTCTCCAGATATTCGACGCTGACGGCAGCTTCATCACCAAGCTCCACGGCGAGGCAACCCTGTCCAAGTGGGGCCGCGAGCGCGTCCTCATAGACCCTATCACGGTCAAGGGCCGCTTGGCTTCCAACGACCTGGGAGAGCGCGAGGCGGCCTTCCAGGGCCCCATCGCGGTGGAAGTTGACGATGAGGGCCGCGTCTTCGTGGTCGAGGTGGCCCGCCAGCGCCTCCAGGTCTTCCAGAAGCAGAGCGCCGTCTACCAGGGCGGCCTGCTCTAAACACAACTTACGTGAGTCTTGCAAGGCCCGTTTATCCTGAGCCTGTCGAAGGATGAACGGGCTTCGCTTGTATCACGCATTTCCACCTTAAGGAGCAACCATGACCAGCGTCGAATACAACCCGGCGGCCCGGTTCGACGTCGAAACTATAGATATCGTCTACCTGGAACACGAGGGCGGCAGCCTTGAGGCCACAATCTACCAGCCGCAGGGCGAAGGCCCCTTCCCGGGCTTGGTCGACGCCCACGGCGGACGCTGGTTCCTCAATGACCGCACCGCCGACCACCACATGAACTCGGCCCTGGCCGCCAGCGGCATAGTGGTCGTCGCCGTGGATTTCCGGCTGGCCCCCGACCACCCCTACCCGGCGCAAATCGCCGACGTAAACTACGCCATCCGCTGGACGAAAGCCAACGCCGCGCAATTCAACATTGATCCGGCATCGGTGGGAGCCATCGGCTGCTCCAGCGGCGGCCATACCATCGCGCTGAACGGGATGCGCCCCAGAGACCCCCGTTATGCCGTGCTGCGCCTCGCCGGAGGAGAAGACATCGACGCTTCCCTGCGATTCATGCTGTGCTGCTGGTCTGTCCTCGACCCTTACGCTCGCTACCTCTGGGGTATCGAAATCAACGACGAACGCTTCATCGGCCCCACCCAGTCCTACTTCGGCGATCACGCCAACATGCACGAAGGGAACCCCCAGGAACTCCTTGACCGCGGCGATCCCGTGGAACTGCCCCCGATGATCATCATCCAGGGCACCAGCGACAACAACATCCCCCTCTTCATTCCCGAGAAGTTCGAGGCCTCGTACCGCGCCGCCGGAGGACACGTGGAAATTGAATGGTTCGAGGGTATGCCGCACCAGTTCGGCAACACCCCCGGCCCCGAATCCGACCGGGCCATCGAGCTGATGAAGGGCTTTGTCGCCCGGCAGTTGGCGCGCCCGGCAGTAGCCACGGTGTAGGGGTTCTTCTAGGGAACTGCCTAGAGCGCGTGGACCTCCGGCGCGATCTCCGCCAGCCCCTCCAGCGTCTCCCGCAGACCCTGATACATCGTGGCCCCCGGCCGCCGCACCGCGGCCACGTTCATGCTGACGCTGCCGAACCCCATATCGCGCAGCGCCTTCAGCCTGGGCAGGCACTCGGCGGGCGTACCGGCGATGGCGAAGCGGCCGATGATTTCCGGGCCGATTAGCGAGTCCAGATCCGCCGGATACGAAACATCCGGCTCGAAGTACCAGCCCGTGGCCTGCGACGCCAAGGCGCTGATCCGCTCGAACTCCGGCGTGGGCAGCAAGGACCGTTCCACTCCGCCCAAGGACAGGTAGTGCGCGGCATACAGCGCCACGCTCCGTCTGGCCTGCTCCCCTTCATGCGACACGCAGATGGTGATTCGCGGCGCAACGTCCACATCCGCCGGGTTTCGGCCCGCGGCAACGGCTTCCTCTTTGACCCAGTTGCGGTAGCGCGACAGGGCCTCCTCCGTCAGTTCCCGCGCCCCGACCACTACCGCATCGGCCACCCGCCCTGCCAGCCGCGACACTTGCCTGCTGCGGGTGCCGATGATTACCGGCACCGCCCCGGAGATGTCTGGCTGCAACCTCGCGCCCCTGAACTGGTAAGCAGGACCTTCCAGGTTAACCTCCCCGCCCGACAGCAACTCCCGCACTGCCGTCAGAAACTCCTCCAGCAGAAGCGCCGGACGAGGCTGCTCGATACCGATGCCCGACAGCCCTGCGCCCACGCCGATGCCCAGGAACGCCCGCCCCTGCGAGACCTCGTTCAGTGTGCCCAGCGCCGCCGCAACGATGGCCGGATGCCGCACGTAGGGGTTCGTGACAAGGCTGCCGATGCGGACGCGGCGGGTGGCGGCGGCGCAAAGAGCCTGCAACTGCGAAGAGTCCCGGAACAGCGCCACGTCGGAAATCCCCAGCCGGCTCACCGCCGCGTCGTCCACGACGCGGGACAGCTCCAGCAGTTCCTTCACAGACACCACCGGGCTCAGTTCAACTTCTATCTCCATCCGTCTTTCTCGCGTATTCTGAATCTGGGAGTCGCTAAAATTCCCGCTCCACAAAAGTCCCCTCCCCCTTGAGGGGGAGGGTAGGGTAGGGGTGAAAACGTAAATGCCGGACTTCCGCTTACATTCCAGCATTCCTTTGCGATATCCCCTCGCGGAGGTATTCCCTTTCTTCTCCAAGGCGGAGAATCTGAATCTGCTTACCCCGCCGTGGATGAGCTTCTCCATCCTGACCTCACTGCCCATCGAGATGCGGCAGGGGCTGGTCATACGATACCGCATCAGGGTGCGGGGAATACCCCACCAGTGGGACAGCGAAATCATCGAATGGCGCCCGCCCTTCGCCTTCACCGACACCCAGGTACGCGGCCCCTATCGCCTGTGGGTACACCGCCACGGCTTTGAGGAAACACCGGAAGGCACGTTGGTAACCGACGACATCACCTACCGTGTTCCTGGCGGCGCGCTGGTCAACCGCCTCTACGTCGCCGGGGAACTCCGCCGCATCTTCGCCTACCGCAGGAGCCGCATCCTCGAACTCTATCCCTGAACACTGCCCCCCGGTTCTGCCAACAGTGGAGAGGCAATTCTTCACGGACTGGCGACCGGCGTTTGTGTGCTCTTTATAAATGCGGTTTTCACAATTATGAACAATGTGTGAGAAAAATGCAGGAAACAGATGTTGCCTGTTTATTTCTCACAATTCTGCGTGCTACGATAACTCGGCCCTCCTGCCACCGGCTCTACGAGAGCCAATTCTTGTGCGCTCTGGAGACTCGCTCTTGCTGGGAAATTACTTATATCGCCATATCCTTGCTGATTTTATCTGAAATTTTTGAAGTAATGGCACCGTGTTGATGGACTCCCGCAAAATACAAACAACTCACGAGGACGACATGAACCTTTCGCAGATCAACTCTGAACTGACCGGCGCAGAAGCTCTCAGGTACGAAGTTGCCGACCTGAAGGACAGGCTGGAAAGACTGAGCGAGGCAAGCATCAGAATCTCCGAAAACCTGGACACCGAGGCTGTCCTGCAGGAAGTTGTAAACAGCGCTTGAGAACTGATTGGCGCCCGGTACGGCGCGCTCCTGACCTTCCATATCTCGGGTGGCGTTCGTGACTTCTACACTTACGGCATCTCGCAAGAACAACGGGAACGCATGACGCAGTCGCCTAGGGGATTGGGACTGCTGGGCTACCTTAACAAGGTGAAAGGGCCGGTCAGGCTGGAGGATATGGCGACCCACCCCGAATCCGTCGGTCTTCCGGAAAACCACCCCCCAATGAAGACTTACCTGGGAATGCCCATCTACCATCGCGACGAGCATGTCGGCAACCTTTACCTTACGGAAAAGGAAGGGGGACTGGAGTTTACGCAGGAAGATGAGAATATGGCTGCGATGTTTGCCGCTCAGGCCGCATCCATAATCTCCAATTCCCGAAGATACGAAGAAGCGTACCGGGCAAAGGTGGACCTGGAAACCCTGATGGACATCTCTCCGGTATCGGTCTCCGTATTCGACACTCGAATCGGCGAGATTACCTATTTGAATCAGGAAGGCCGACGATTACTGGACTCACTGGGTGTTCCTGACGAGGAAATGGGAAATGTCTACGAGTCCCTGCGATTTACCAGGACCGACGGGAGGGAAATCCCCTTCCTGGAGCTTCCCGGCACCAGGTCGCTTCAGACCGGCGAGGTCGTGAAGGCGGAAGAAATCGTCACCCACCTCCCCAACGGAGATTCCGTGACTACCCTGGTAAATTGCGCTCCCCTGTTCTCTGAATCAGGGGAAATTGTATCAGTGATGTCGGTTGTCCAGGACATTACTCCCCTGGAAGAACTGGAACGGCAACGGGGCGAATTCCTGGGCTTGGTCAGCGAGGAGCTACGGGTGCCTTTGACAACCATCAAAGGCTCTGCGCTTGCCCTCAGAAGCGTGCTGGAGTCCATGAGCTCAACGGAATCGACCCAGTTGTTGCGTATCATCGACCAGCAGACCGACCTGATGCGCAGCCAGGTCAACAGCCTCATCGAACTGACTCAAATCGAGACAGGCTCCTTGTCCGTGGTTGAAGAGCCAATGGACGTCGCCGGATTGATAGCAGGGTCCTGCCGGGAGTACTTGAGAGACCACGCCGCCATTTCCATCAAATTGGATATCCCGGAGGACCTGCCAACAGTGTCGGCTGACCAGCGCCGCATAAGCCAGGTATTGCACAATTTCCTGCGGCAGGCAGCAAGGCATTCCAACGAGCAGTCTCCGGTCAAAGTCTCAGCTTCTACAATTGATATCTACGTCGCCATCTCGGTCTCGGTGGAAGGCGCATTTCATCCTCCCGAAATATCCCCCTTGTCGTTCAAGGGTACAGATTCTTCCCACCTGTTCAAGAGGGTCTCAGAGGCCCACAACAGAACGGCTGAATTATCCTCACAGGGCGAAGGGCTGGCGCTCGCCTTCTGCCGGGGCGTTGTTGAGGCTCACGGAGGGAGGATGA
Source organism: Dehalococcoidia bacterium (assembly GCA_965204805.1). Classification (GTDB taxonomy): domain Bacteria; phylum Chloroflexota; class Dehalococcoidia; order Lucifugimonadales; family UBA3495; genus VXOI01. The sequence continues at coordinate 2,676,623 of OZ242013.1, read as the reverse complement.
GGACGGAAGTCGATGAGCAGGAGGGCAGGCTGAAACTGACCTTCACTCTCCCGTCAGTGGAAGAAGGGAACGAAATTCCAGCCCCGGACACGCAGGGGATTGTCGGCCAGCCATTGCCGGCTCCCACAGAAAAGACTCGGATCCTCGTCTCGATTGCAGACTCCAGATTGATGAGCACGGTTCGCAAAGTCCTGCTCAACGCGGGCTACGGCGCAGTGGCAACAGCCGGCTTGCACGAAGTCGGGCAGCTTGCTCTATCGGAAAGACCGAAACTGATTGTTCTGGACATTGCCGGCAGGGAAGAAGAGAGCTTCCGCACTTTGCGACGGGCCGGGACTTCGCTGAACCTCCCGGCAATCGTGCTCTGCGACCGGGATGATGAGGAATATGTCGTGCGCGCTTTCGACATGGGCGCAGACGGCTATATGGTGAAACCCTTCTCACCATCCGAACTCATCGCAAGGATAAAGGCGACACTCCGAAGGTTGACCGCCAGCGAGAACGCTGCCAGCGGCAAGACGTTCCAGCTTGGTGACCTGCTGGTCAATTTCGATGAGCGAACGGTCAGCGTATCAAGTCAACCCGTGCAGTTGACGGCGACGGAGTACAAACTCCTCACCGAGCTTGCCAACGGGGCAGGCAGAGTCCTGACCCAGGACGTGTTGCTCCAGAGGGTCTGGGGGCCGGAATACACGGGAGAGTCCCAGCTTTTGCGCTCCTACATAAAGTCCCTTCGCCAGAAGCTTGGCGACGATGCCAGGAATCCCTCATACATCTTCACGGAGCACGGCATTGGCTATCGCATGGCAAAGTCCTCCCCGGAGGCGGCCAATCGTCCCGGTCCTGTGAGTCCCGGATTTCAGGGCGCCCCGGTAGCCGCCCAAAGGAGCAAACGGGTTCCCCTGAGGAACAGCGCCCGTCTCGGGTTCCCGGCGCATCGACGAAACTTTAGTTTGTAGCAAACTACTTCGGGGTTCTTCCACAATCTGGTCCGGCGAGCGCGCCTGCCCGGTTGCGCCCGCCGAAGGTAATCACAGAGAAGGTTGCTGAAGACCGCGCCCCTTGTGGAGCGCGCTGCTTCAAGGACACTCCCTAGAAATTAAACGGCGTCCACGGCTGGTGCTGTACCGCAAACATCCGGTCGGCGCGGTGCAGCGCCCCCGGCGTGTGCTCGTCTGCCAGGCCCGCGCCGGCGAGGGTGGTGAAGCTCACGGTTCCCAGGTATGATGACGCCAGCCCGGAGATGTCGAGGGTAAGGTCGGGAGGCGCAGCCGTCGTCCGGCACCTTGCCCCCTCAGCCGAGCCTTCCAGCTCGAACCGCCCGTTGTTCCAGTCGCACAGTTCGTCTCGCACTTGCAGCGTCAGACGGCCTGCCTCCGAGTAGCTGCGCTGCTCCAACGCCACCGCTACATCCACGACCCGCAGCCACACGCCGTCGCGCACCGTCCGTTGCAGGCGGCGAGGGTCCAGCAGCATCCAGGGCAGCGGGTCGTCCAGCGGGCGCTTGATGGCCTCGGTATTGCTCATCAGGTCCAGGTCAAAGCAGAACCTCCACAGGGCGGCGGAGGCTTCCCGTGTCGTCGCCATCAGTTCCGTGACCATGATGGTGGGACGGTTGGAGCGGTAGATGGCATACCCGTCAATCCTGCCGTCCACCTCATAGGCCGCGTAGAACAGCCCGCCCCGTCCACGACCGCGCACCCGGGGGCTCGGCTCGTGGGCGTCGGGCGAAGCGGCTTCCTCTCGCCACTTGTGCGGGGGCTTGGGGAACACGCCGGGACGTCCCGCGGTACTGCGACGGTAGACCTGGGGCAGTTTCTCTATGGCATCGTCGGGATCCACGAAAACGATGCGCCCGGGACTCTCGAATTTGCGGGCGTAGGTGTTGTGGTGCCGGTCAATCTGCCAACTCTCGTGAACCGTACTCACTCCGTACCCGAACCGCCCGTATATCGCGCTCTCCGAGGCGAACAGCGCGGCCAGCGGGTCCCCCCACTCGTGGATGTCGTTCAACTGGCGGCGCATCATCCGCGACATCAGGCCCTGCCGGGTGTGCGTCGGCTGCACCGCCACGTTGGACACCCCGGCCACCGCCGAGGTTCCGCCGGGAATGGACATCTCCAGCTTGTGCGCCTGGCAGCCGCCGATGATGTTGCTGTCCTCGAACATCGCCAGCGACCGCGACAGGTCGAAGTGGGTACGCAGGTCCTCCGGCTCGTGGTCCAGCCGGTTACTGTGGGCCCGTGACTCCGCTCTGAGCCACGACTCAAACTCATCGTCCGTAACGGGCCTGAGTTCCTGCATCGGCTTGACTCTCCTGCGTGTATTGGCGCCTGCGTGTATTGGTGGTGGGACGCGGGCCTAGTATACAGCTTGCCAGCCGGAACGGGCAGTTGGGGCGCAGATATGCTCAGCGGGCGTCTATGCCCGCTCCAGCCGGATCAAGCCGGTCCTGCCGTTTATCAGCAGCTCGAACTGGCACGGCACGTCGCGGCCGATGACGGCGATCCAAGGATGTTCCAGAATCTGGAGAGGCAGGCCGCGCAGCGGTGGCGCAACCGTAGTTTCCAGTAACGGAATTTCCAGGGCGGCATCGAATCGCGGGTATTCGTCGGCACCCGTCGCTCCGATAGTTTCGTGAGTACCGAGCACGGGCAGTTGCAGATCCAAGGCAAGGCTGATGTCAATAGCCGATGCGTATGCCCCGGTATCCAGCAAGGCCACCCCTTCTACTCCCGCCACGATCACCGGGATATAAGGCCCCCATCTCAACAGCGATTCGGGCGGAAGGTAGTATTGGACCATACTATCCGCCGTGGGACAGGATAGTGGTGTCGGCCCCGACAATTCGCATGATCAGGCAGTCTCGCTCTCGTGGGTCGATGCCCATTTCTCTGGCCGCGGCGTAGGCGGACTGAGAGGAATCGTAGCCTCCTCCAGCCAGTTGCGTACCGTTGATGATGATCCACTGTCCGAGATATTTGCGCCGCAACTCTTCTTGCATCTCCGTATAGGCCCTGAGACTAGGGAAATCAATCAATTCACCGTCTGTGTCTCCCATAGTGTCCCTCTTACTCGAAGTTGCCCGGTGTTTGCGCTGTTCATCCTAATGTTAACACGCCGCCCGGCGCTTCCGGCGTGGTATTCTGCGTCCGTCCTGTATGTTGAACCGTTGCGCTGTCCACTCTCGTTGCATCCCGCCGCGCCCCGGTGCTACACTCGCCCTTGCCCACAATATGCGTTGGAATTCGTATCCGTTTTGTACCAGTATGGACTGATAGGCGATATGTCATCGGCGGCGCTTGTCGGAACCGACGGCTCCGTGGACTGGTGTTGCTTCCCGCGCTTCGACTCCCCCAGCGTCTTCGCTTCCATCCTGGACTCCCAGATCGGCGGCTACTTCCGCATCAGCCCCGTTAGTCCCGCCTTCCGGTCCAGCCAGCAATACATCCCCGACACCAACATCCTCGAGACCACCTTCACTGGCGAATCGGGCGAAGTCTCCATCACGGACTTCATGCCCCTGACCGGCGACAACGACGGCAATCCCGACACGCCGCCGCCCGACCCGCCCCACGAAATTCACCGTATCGTTGCCTGCCTCTCCGGTCAGGTTGAGATGCGCTGCGATTTTCGGCCTCGACACGACTACGCCCGCGCCGCTCCAGACTTCCGCGCCCTGGACGGCAACGCCAGCGCCACCTCTGTTCAGGTCCGCGGCGGACGCCAGGCAATGACCCTTCTCGCCAGCATCCCCTTGCCCTTGGACGACCGGTGTGTCTCCACCACCTTCACCCTCGCCCAGGGCGAGACCGCCACCTTCGTCCTGGCCTACGGCAGCGGCCGTCCAACCAGCCTGGAACGCCGCCGTACCGACCGCAAGCTGGTCCAGACCACACGCTTCTGGCGCGGTCTCGTAGAACACATGAACTACGACGGACTCTGGCGCGACCAGGTCGTACGCTCCTTCCTCGTCCTGCACCTGATGATGTACCCCAAGACCGGCGCCATCGTCGCCGCCCCCACCACCAGCCTGCCCGAGACCATCGGCGGCTCCCGCAACTGGGACTACCGCTTCTCGTGGCTCCGCGACGCCGCCTTCACCGTCGACATCCTCTACCGTCTCGGCGATGTCTACGGCGCCGACCGCTATATCCACTGGCTTCTGGAGCAGTGCCAGTTGCACCGCCGCGACACCCGCATCGTCTACGGCATCAGCCCCGACTCGTCCCTGCGCGAATACACCCTCGACCACCTCGGCGGCTACGAGGCCTCCCGCCCCGTCCGTATCGGCAACGCCGCCGCCGAGCACATGCAGCTCGATGTCTTCGGCGAGGTCATTATCTCCATCCACTCCCTGTTGCTGCTCCACGGCGCCATCCCCGGCGAGGCGTGGAACATCGTGGAACGCCTCGCGGAAACGGTGATGGCGAACTGGCGCCGCAAGGACCGCGGCGTCTGGGAAGTCCGTGGCGAGCAGCAGCACTTCGTCTACTCCAAGGTCATGTGCTGGGCCGCCCTCGACTATGCCGCCTACATAGCCGCCGCCACAATGCACCGCAACCTCTACCGCCGCTGGTCCCTCGCCGCCGACACCATCAAGACCGAAATCCTGGACGAGGGCTGGAGCGCCGCCAAGGGCGCCTTCCGCCAGCGTTACGGAAGCGACGCCCTCGACGCCTCCAACCTGGCCATACCCTTCATGGGCATCGTGCCCCGCGACCACCCCCGCATCCGCCAGAACGTGGACGCCATCGAGCGGGAGCTGGCCGACGGCCCCCTGGTCTGGCGCTACCTTCCCGACGAAACCGACGACGGACTCGGGGGCCAGCCCGAGGGCGCCTTTACCTTACTGAGCTTCTGGCTCATCGGCAACCTGATATACACGGGTCAGCACGACCGCGCCTTTGACTACTTCCACGAGGTCATAACCACCCAGGGCAACCACCTCGGCCTCTTCGCCGAGATGTACGACAAGTCCCTCCAGCGACAGCTCGGCAACTTCCCCCAGGCCTACTCCCACATCGGCCTCATTCACAGCGCCCTGAACCTATCCGGCTACATCGCCGACACCCCCACCCGCCGCTCCCACCGCACCGACCGCGACGCCGTCTGCTAGCCGCCCTCCGCCAAATCCCATCTCCCTTCATTCCCGCCTCCAACTGCGACCAGCCCCAATAAACCCGCTGCGGGTGTAAAATGGCGTATCCCGACCGCTAACCCCACATCCCTGAACGACAAGGAGAATAACGATGGCAACTCAACCCCAGACCATCGACTGCCAGGTTCACTGCTACGCCGCCAACACCCCGGAGCGCCCCTGGCGCAACCACCTCGAAGGTCCCGACGAGGTCACCGGCGACGACATGGCCGCGGCCATGAACGCCGTCGGCGTTGACGGCGCGATTCTCATCTCGCCCTTCTCCCTCTATGGATACGACCCCAGCTACATCCTCGGCGTATACGACCAGCACCCCGGCAAGTTCGGCCTAGTCCGCCCCTTCGACCCCAACTCCGAGTCTATAGACCAAGACGTCGACGAGTGGACCTCCACCCCCGGAGTGGTAGGCTGCCGCGTCATGCTGGCCAACACCGACTACGAAGCCGACCACCCCGGCCTGAACGCCATCTTCGCCGCCTGCGCCCGGGCCGGCGTGCCGGTCAACGTTATGGCCGCCGGCAAGCTGCCCCTGCTCACCGAGCTGGCCCGCCGCAACCCTGACACCTCGGTCATCATCGACCATGTGGGTCTGGCCCAGCCCTTCGTGCCGCCGCCTCCCGCCGAACCCTTCGCTGACCTGCCCAACGTGCTGGCCGCCGCCGAGCTGGACAACGTGGTCATCAAGATTTCCGGCGCCTGCACTCTCTCCCACCAGCCCTTCCCCTACCCCGACATCTGGGAGCCTCTGGGCCGCATCTTCGACGCCTACGGCCTAGACCGCTGCCTCTGGGGCACCGACTGGACTCGCGCTGTCCGCCTCCTCACCTACGAGCAGGGCGTAGAGTCCTTCCGCCAGACCGATACCCTGACCGACTCCGACCGCGCCACCCTCATGGGCGGGACGCTGGCGCGGGTGTACCACTGGACGCCGGGGGGTTAGCAGCCCACCCTTGCTCAAGTGCTACCAACGAAAAAGGGCCGCCGAGGCAATTGTCCTCAGCGGCCCCTCAAATTACGATGCGCGCAAATCAGACAATTGGGTCAGAGGCACTATACTTCAAACCTATTGAGTGTATAGTGGTGAATGTAGTTTTCGGTTAGGTTGCCAGATATCTTGTTGCATGTCTTCCCACTACCTATATGCTGATGGGGAGAACGCTTCGCAGTCCAATACTGCTTGGATCCACCTCTTGCTTCTCGGCTACCTGCATTTCAGCCTTCAACGTTGAATCGATGCTATGCTGTACTGCGGTATAGACTTCGTCGAGCCAATCCCGCCCACGAACAATCGACCTAACGCCCCTACCAGATTGGGCAGCCTTATCAACTGACCTAGCGAGCTCTTCGAAAACCAATGGAAACACCTCAGGTGCCCACTCATCCAAAGTAGATATTATCCTTGCTGACATTTCTGATCCAAAGTACGAGTCAGATGAATCTCGCAACAAATTGCGTAGTACTTTGGTCACAGAAGATACCATTGGGTATCTTAGATAACTTGTCGACCATGAATACCTATCTGAGTTTAGCTTTGCTGTTTCATTGGCTTTCAAAAACAAAATATGCGGCAAGAGCAACTGGTGTGCTTGGCAAGTTGTTGGGAAGATGTCCCGATAACGGTCTTCCGAGACAAAATACAGCGCTACCCTGTCAGCTGAGTCATCAGGACGTCCTCGAAACGCCAAGCAGGCTTGGGCCAAATCTTTCATTTGAATTCGCCTTGGAGCATAGGGTTCTCCCATATAAGGCGATTTGGCACGAGCGGTACGGAAGTCCGTATTCCAAGTCCCTCTTTTGTATTCGTAAAACCATCTCGGGCTCAGCATGTCAAATTCAGCCTGTAATTTTGCATGTAACTGGTCACTGGACCGAAAATCCTCATGTTTCATCTGATTCTGCCGATTTGTCGTTCGGGCTACTTGCTCGGCCATTTGTTTAGCTGCTGGAGTTTCAATTACCCGTATGGGGACGCGGACAGTCTCAAGAGCTCCAACTCCGCCAGCCAGCCTCCATTTCTCATGTAAAGTTACCGTTGTTTGGCATCCATTCACGATCTGAAAGTCTTCAAATTCAAGTGCTCCGGTTCCAACATTATAGCTCTTGATGGCACTGCATGTCGCCGTAATTCCATTGTTGTACAAGTAAAAATTATCGGCGTCGTCGCCGTCAAGAGTTGTTAGAATATCACGATTCACTGCACTTTTTGTTGTCAGAAAGTATCGAGGATTTAATCGGAATAGATTTAGCCTATTCTGATTGAACAAATGTGCTAATTCGTCAGCTCTTATTGCAGCGGAAACGGTCAAGTATTTGCTTTCGGTTTGGTACTCGAAATAGTCATCTTTGCCAAGGTGGAATCGAGCAGTGATAGGTTGTTCTTGGATTACTCGTATGTTCGCAGCTAGTGATTCAACATCATGCACATAAAAGGCTGTTGCGAACGTACTGCCCAAGAAGGAGATGTTTTCGGTCCACAATGGCTGGCCGTCGGTTCGAAGATTTCGCGAAACGAGTTTAGATGTTACCAAATGCATCTCAATTGTTAGGCCATCATTCACTTGCGATTGAAGTTCTGCAGCCCGCATCCTCACCTCGGTATTGGCGTTGACGCTTTTGCTGGGATCGAAGAGATCTAGGAATCCGTTCTTCAGTTTGTCAAGATCGTTCTTAGTAGCTCTGGTGTCCTTGGACTGAACAAGATAAAGCACTTTTATTGAGTCATCGTCCGCTAGATGCCATGCATCTATTCCCATATCACCAGGACCGTCCACAGTGACCGCTTCTTCAATTTGCTCGTCAGACAGGTTTTCGTCCCACAGAACTTGACCAACAGCCCAATTCCTGAATGCTGCGAAATGAGACCCAGTACGTGAGAGCCACTCTTCGATAAAAGGTTCGATGATCGCCGCTGATTCTTCCTCGCGTTTTGTGCGCTGCGTCATTATCGATCGTCCTCCTTGTTAGCATGTCTAGTCAGAAAGTTTCGCACCTACCCCACAGCTCTCGAGTTGTTGGGGTAGGCACAATCCTATCCACCACTCACCACCGGCGTAACTCGAAGCACTTGTTACGAGACCAAGTGGGCCCGGCTGGGATCGAACCAACGACCAGCCGGTTATGAGCCGGCTGCTCTACCACTGAGCTACGGGCCCCTGTATTGTTCCAAAAGAATCCGGTTCCAGTATACCTTCTCCATCCCTTCGAAATCAAAGCCAACGCGGGAGGAACAGGAGGAAGCGGAGCGCCGCAGAAAGCTGCACAGCAGGGAAGGACACCGAAAACAACGGCTCAAGAGAGCCAATGACCCTAAGTGGCAAAAATGGTATAGGGAATACAAGGCACGCTATCAAAAAGAACGACTGCGAAGAGCCAGGGAAGGCGGACCGTGCCTGAATTGCAAGAATCCCCCTTTACCCGGACAGGCCAGATGCGAAAGGTGCGCCGAAAGACAAAGAGAATACCGCCGCAAGGCGAAAGCCCGGAAGGAAACCCTAGCACAGCAATCCGAATCGGAACCAGTCGTTCCTAAGGCAAGACAAACGCCCGAACAGCGTAGGGAATACGAGCGAGAAAGACGGCAAAGCCCCGAGCGTAAGGAGTACCTGAAACGGCGCGCCCTAGAGAAGGCCCGGGAAGCCAAGGAAGCAGGAAAGTGTGTGACCTGCCCAAACAAAGCCATCGAGGGGCAGACCAGATGTCAAACCTGTGCCGAAAAGCGCCGGGAATACCGCAAGCGCTCCAGGGAAAAGGCCAGAAGGTCCAGAGGAGCAGCAACATAGCTCCGGCCCTGGGACGGTGAAGGTGGAGCTGTACGCGGAGACGGCAATGGCGGCGTCGCAGTAGACGATGCTGACGCGCCTGAGGGCAGGCGATTACGCCCACATGAGACACTTGCACACCAGGCCGCCTTGGGCCACGTGGGCGACGGAACCCTGTGAGACGCTGAAGTGCGCCAGTGCTGCCTCAGCCCGCTGAGAAGTGGAGCATCAATGTTCATTCCGGAACGTCGGCACACGCGGGCAATAGGCAGTACCTTCGGGCACTGCGCACCGCAGCTGGGGCGACTGATGACAGTTGCCCGTTGACGCCTTTCCCGACAGGGCCCGGTAGACTGGAGGATAATGACCTTTATGTCCCCAGTCATCCCGCCGGAGGTCGCCCGTGGCCCGACTGCGCTCGTCAGGACCATACATCTGGGTCACGTGGGCCGCCAAGCTGCTGACCGGGGAAAACTCCTGCGAGTGGGCGGCCTGGTTCAAGGCCCAGCATGAAAGCTGGAGTTGGCAGAAGGTCAGTTCCGGGTTTGACCAAGCGGGCTGGATGATGAAACACACCGCCCTGGTGAACCAACTCCAGGCGGAGTGGGAGGACAACGGCTATACCGTAACCGCCGAGGGCCAAAACAGTTTCGTGCTCCGGGGGAACGTAGCGACTCTCGCCGGGAAGCCGGACCTTATCGCGCTGAGGGACAAAGAGGCGGTCATCATCGACGCCAAGACAGGGAAACCCCAGCCCTCCCACAGCGCGCAGGTAATGATCTACCAGTACGCCGTTCCCAAGGGCGTGGAAAGGTACAGGGGGCTGGAGTTCCGCGGGCAGATAGCGTATACGGACCACGCGGTCGAAATACCCCCGGAGGCCGTGGGCCGGGAGTTCGTGAGGAACCTGGGTGCCCTGGTGCAGCGTCTGGGAGGAGATAGACCGGCCCGGCGGGTGCCGTCCGTCGGCGAGTGCCGGTTCTGCGACATCACGAGGGCTGACTGCCCGGAGAGAATGGAAGGGGAGCCACAGGCAGTAGCAGCGACCACGGACGACTTTTGACCCGTCAGCGGAGCCAACTGGAGAATACAGCGGTAAGCCACGGTTCCCCGGCCGCCGTCTCGCGCACGACTGATGCGGATACGCAAGGGTGACGCAGTGCGCCAGAGCGGATGCCAAACCTGTTGCAGAGCTAAGAATCCCGCCCTTAAACGGCGGCGTCCCTTCGTCAACTCCAGGAACAGACCGAAAGGGGCCGGGACGGAAACCCGGCCTCCAGCCTCGGTACGGAACAGTCCACGCAACTGGCGCTGCTCGACACTGGACTGGCAAAGGCTCTTGTGTTAAAACCCTCTCCATCCAGGCAGGGAGCATCAGTCGCATTGCTCAATACCGCAAGATTTCTGCTCCTGTTCACAATTCTCTACAATGTTGCAGAGGGTACAATTGCCGTCTGGTCCGGGATCGTTGCCGGCAGCTTCGCCCTGGTCTTTTTCGGGGCCGACAGCTGCATCGAGGTGGCGGCCGCCTCCCTTGTGCTCTGGAGGGTGGGCATCACGGATGGTGAGCACGCCGAGGCCGTGGAGCAGCGGGTAATCCGGTTCATTGGCTGGACGTTTATCGCCCTGTCATCCGCCATCGTGTTGCAGTCGATATGGGCCCTTTCGCAACGAAGTGGCGCCGAGGAATCCCTGGTGGGCATCGGGCTGGCATTGGCCTCGGTCACCCTGATGCCCCTGATAGCGGTCTGGAAGCTTCGCATCGCGGCCCGGGGCAACCTGCAGTCCATTGCCATCGAGGCCAAAGAGACACTGGCCTGCGGGGTCCTCTCCCTGACTCTGCTTATTGGACTGGTGGCCAACGCCGCGCTGGGCTGGTGGTGGCTGGATGCGGTAACGGCCCTGCTGCTGGTCCCCTGGCTGCTTCGGGAGGGACTGGCGGGGATTCGCGGGAGTGGACGCCCCGGCGACCTGCAACTGTGCTCCTGCCGGTCCTGCCTGTTCGGCCTGAGTTCCTGTAGGGCCGCCTGCTGCGCAGCCTGAGACAGAGCGGGACGGTGTCCGTGCCGGAGCCTGGTACGGCGTAGAGCTGCGACTGGACCCCTGAACCGGGGCTACCCCGAGCGCCGTGCGCCCCGGCGGGCAGGGTGTAACCGCCGGGCGCTGACAGTCCGCAGTCTCGCAGGGTCTAGCCGAATGCCATATAATCCCGCCAACCAGGCCGTGAACGCTCCAACGCTGCCATCCCCAGAGGTTCACTATGACCACGCCCGACACTGCAGCCAAGCAGCCGAAGACCGGAGAGCGGTTCGTCTTGCCGGACCCGCCGGAGCGCGAGCTTGACGACATGCACAGCTTCGACCAGCTCAGCGGCAACGACAATGCCTACCACCCGGACCGGTTAAGACATCGCTAAATATCCCTAGCGGAGTAGAGACGACCGGTCCCAGATCGGTCTTGCCGGTAGTACAATGAGGGCAAGGCCCGTGGATCTCCCATCCTTTCCGCAAGGAGGCGTCCGCCATGTGGATACTGGGCATCACCGCCTTGGTCGGAGTATGCCTGTTCCTCGTGGGAACGTGGATTTGGACCGAATTCCAAAGCACAGGGAACCAGAATACAGGAGCCGCCCAATCCGTCACGTTCTGCGGGTCCATTCTTGCCGTCGGCGGAGGAGTCATGTTAGCACTGTACTGACATGGCCCAACCATACCTGAACCTAACAGGAACCAGCGAGTCAAGAATGAGCCAGTACGTAGTGACAGGAGTCCTGCTATTCTTGATAGTCGCCAGTGTCGCCGGAATGATCTGGCAGGCGCGGGTAGCATCGTCCGATCCCTCCCCTGCGGAGAGGAAGTTTCTGGAGGCAACTGACTGGCTCCTGAAAGGATCCACCGGTGCCTTGCTCGGGTACCTGGCCGGTTGATGCAGCGTGGAGATCCCAGCCAAGCCAGTGAAGCCGTGACACACCAAGCCAAGGCATCATGCCGGAGCGATCATGACTAATGGAGAGAACGATCGACAACCTCGGGATGAACGTCGGGGGAATAGGCCATTCTCGTTCGTAGACAAGATCACCCTAGCGGGTGGAGTCATCATCGCAGCAGTGGTAATAGTCGCAGCCGTGAACTCTCTGTCAAATGGAGAGTCCGGCTTAGGTTGGACCCTTGTGGCGGGTGGAATTCTGGCCTGCACAGGACCCCTGATCAACATCTTTTGGTCCCGCAATAGGCGGAGGACATGAAAGCTGGGTGCCAACGGCGTGTGCCTCACCCAAGCTACTGAGCACAGAACCCGGCATGGAGGCGGCGACCGGCTGGTGGAGGGCCGGTACGAATCCATCGCCATCGAGGAGCTGGCGGACGGAACCCTGCAAGGGTACAGCGCGGTATTGAACCTGAACTGGCGCTGGGAGCAGGGCCGGTTGGCCTGCCACGACCCGGCGACAGGCCGGCACATAGCCACGTTCGAGGGCGAGCGGGCTCGGGCTGATGCTGAGCGCGAAGGCCATCTTGCAGAGCGTGAGGCCCGCATTGAAGAGATGGAGGCCTGGGCTGCTGCCGAAGCGGAACGCAACACCGAGCGGGAGGCGCGTCTGAGGGCCGAAGAGCAGGTAGAGAACGAACGCGAGGCCAGAATGGCGGAGCAACGTCGCGACGAGGCCCGGATCCGCGAACTGGAAGAGGAGAACCGGCGGCTGCGCGGCGGGTAACTGCGAAGGACGCAATCAAGGGACTGCCGTGACCATACCGCTGCCGTCGCTTGAACCGTGTTCACCCCGCCCGCACGAACAAACCAGTGAGGAATACGCCGCTTACCTCCAAAGGTGATGCAGGCACTGGAACTGATCCACAGCTAGGATGTCGGCCCATTTTGACGCTGGGCACCCATCAAACTAGACTGGAGAGTAACGGAAACACCAAGCCTATGACCTACCGCGAATCCTTGCCCGCCGGACGATGCGGAAGAAATCGCCGCGACGAGAGTGGTCTATCGTCTGGTCCGCAACAACCCGCCCACCGACGACGATTTCCGGTCTCAACGGGCGGAAAGGCCGGACCGGGTCTTTCGCGACGTTAGCGAGTGCCAGGCCCGCGGAGTGTCGGTGTTCGCCAGCCTAAATGTTGCCGAACGCCTGTCAACAAGAGGCAGTCTGCAAGGAATGGCAGTCTGCCAAGTCACCCTGAACCCTGGTGCAGGGAGCATCCTGCTAACCGGCGGGCGTTCTCATCATACTTAGAAACTATCTCAAAACGGGAGAGGTTGAAAGGGAGAGAGATAATCCGGTTCGGTTAGGATAAAGGGAAATCTGGTGAGGCGGTGGATGATGACGGGAAAGAGCGAGACTTTGGCAACTATTTGGGAGGTTCCGGACGATCTGTGGGAACAGCTTCACCCGGTGATTCTGGAGATGGACCCTCCCAAGGCTACGGGACGCAAACGGGTTCATCCGAGGCGAATCCTGGAGGGCATCATATTCCGCATGCGCACCGGCTGCCACTGGAACCGGTTGCCCCGGGAACTGGGCGACGACAGCACCATTCACCGCACTTTCCAGCGCTGGGTGGAGTTGGGTGTGCTGGGGCGCATCTGGGCGGAGTTGGTCGCGGAGTGCGAGGAACTTGGTGGTTTGGATTGGGAGTGGCAGGCTGCGGATTGCGCCATGGGCAAGGCCCGTTTTGGGGGGATTCAATAGGCCGCAATCCCACGGACCGGGGCAAGGCGGGCAGCAAGCGGAGTATCTTGGTCGACCGGGGTGGAGGGCCATTGAGCCTGGTGGTTGCCGGAGCCAATGTTCACGACACCAAGCTGCTGGACATGACCTTGAATGACATAGTGGTAGAGCGTCCTGATACCGGGACCCAGCATCTGTGCTTGGACAAGGGATACGACAATCCAACGGGCCACGAGGCGGTGGCGGCTCACGGGTACCGGGGGCACATCCGGCGGATAGGGGAGGAGAAGCTGGACGCCACGGGCAAGAAACGCTATCCCGCCCGGAGGTGGGTGGTGGAACGCACCTTGGCTTGGCTATCAAAGTGCCGGGCAATTCTGGTCCGGTACGACAAGAAGGCATCCAACTACATAGGCCTGATCCAACTGGCCTGCGCGCTAATCTGGTACCGGCGGCAATGGCAACTCAGAGTTTTGAGATAGTTACTTAGTACGGCTTTAGCTACAGAGGATTGGCGGAAACACTTCCGCGGACGGGACATCTTGCGAGAATTTGCGGGGCTGTACCTCCCTGGCATGAGGTACGAATACTTTCGCGAGTTGGTTATTAGTCAAATGCTGAATGCCAATTACCAACCCATTGGAATGAAGGCAGTGCTTGACCAGATTCTTGCCGACTGATTCGGAGACACAACTATGGGCCTATACTCATACCCTGCCTACAAGCCCTCCGGCGTCCCCTGGCTCGGCGACGTGCCGTGGCATTGGGATGTGAGGCGACTGAAGCATTGGGTAGGCATAAACGAATCCGTCTTGCCGGAGACAACCGACCCGGAATTTGAGTTTCCATACTTGGAAATCGGCGCAATAGACAATGGCGAACTGATACAAGAACCCGACAGAATCCGTTTCTCTGATGCTCCGTCGAGGGCCAGGCGAGTTGTCAAGAATGGGGACACTATCATTTCAACCGTGCGAACCTACCTAAAGGCCGTATGGTTTGCCGACAAGACTATCAGAGACTTGATATGCTCAACGGGTTTCGCAGTGCTGACGCCACAGGAAGAGACCATTTCCAAGTTCGTGAGCTACGTGGTTCAGAGCAACATATTCACTGATATGGTGACTGCCGAATCCGTTGGCATAGCATACCCCGCTATTGCGGAAAGCCGATTCGGGTCCCTACAGGTCTGTGTCCCGCCCCTAGCCGAGCAGGCCGCCATAGTCCGCTACCTGGACGACGCCGACCAGCGCATCCGGGCCTACGTGAGCGCCAAGGAGAGGCTCATCGCCCTGCTGGAGGAGGAGCGGCAGGCTATCATCCACCAAGCCGTAACCCGGGGCCTTAACGCCAACGTGAAATTGAAGCCCTCTGGCGTGAGTGGCTGGGCGACGTGCCGGAACACTGGGAGATACGACCGTTAAAGAGGTGGGTCTCAACGAAGATAACCGACGGACCTCACGAATCTCCAGACTTTCTTGACCGCGGAATCCCTTTCATGTCGGCAGAATCTATGGTGGGAGGACATTTGGATTTCAACCGACGTCGAGGGTTGATTTCACGAGAGCAGCACGAAATCTATTGCCGTAAGGTCGCCCCCAGATTGATGACATCTTCATGTGCAAATCCGGGGCAACAACCGGGAAAGTTGTCATAGTAGACACTGCCGATGAGTTCAGCGTGTGGTCCCCACTAGCACTGATTCGCGTCGACCCACAGAAAGTGCTTCCCGGCCTCCTCTTCGTGGCCCTACAAGCTGGCTATGTGCAACAGCAAGTTGAGGACCATTGGTCCTACGGTACTCAGCCAAACCTAGCAATGAATGCCATGGAGCGGATAGCAGTCACGCTTCCACCTATCACGGAGCAGAGAGAACTGCTCACAGAGTTGACAAGGGCGACCAAGAAGACCTCAGAAGCTATCTTACGAACGCGCAACCAGATCGAACTCATGGAGGAATACCGAACCCGGTTAATTGCCGACGTAGTCACCGGGAAATTGGATGTTCAATGAGCCAGATGGGTGCTTAGATGTTCAGCATATTCCCCATTTCAATCTTCGGTTTTTCAATAACTCCCTCTTCCAAAGAAACGAGGGGTAAGAATAGAAGCGAAGCCGCGAAAGCGATGTGGCAAGTAACTTTGGACATCGAAAGAGCACTACCCCTTGAGGCCAGACTATTTACATACCAAGACAAGAATAATGACGACTACGAGAAAAACAAGAAACTCATCAGGGAAAACTTCCCCATAAAAAGGACTCAGAGTGATGACTTCCATCAACAGTCTGCTATCTTCTGGCAAGAAGACGAACGCCAAAAGCCGTACTTGCCGAAGAAACTACACAAGTTGCTCATGGATTATGAGGCTTTCCTAGGTGACACACTGACCGTAGCTCAGCACGGTGGTTTTATGTCAGACCTGAGCTTTCCTTGGGAGAAGAAACATGTACCTCGCAGCCTTTCAAGCCACAAGCAAAAGAGGCAATATAAGAGAAGTTCCAATGGAGAGGAGTGCCTCCGCATCCTGAAAGAAGCAATTTCTGAGGAAGTAGCCAAAGCGTAGAGCCGAGTTCAGACGACAAAGAAGGGAGCCTATCAGGGGTCATCCGCATCAAACTGGAAAGGTTGCAACCGGAGGTTGACCTGCCCCCCGACTGCCAGGAAGATATAGAAGACAATACCGCAGGCAACGATCCCAGAGGAAATGAGCATGGTCACCGACACGACCGAGAAGGGCCTTGAGACCCTGATCGCCAAATCCCTGACCACCAACGGGTGGCTCCCCGGAAACCCGCAGGACTACCTGCGATCCCAAGGCGTAGACCTGAGCCACCTTTCCACCTTTCTCCAAGCCACCCAGCCCGAGACCGCAACTGCACTATCCTTAGACGCCGACAGCCCGGCCCGCAATCGATTCCTAGACCGCCTCAAGCGGGAGATAGGGAACCGCGGAATCATCGACGTCCTGCGGAGGGGCATTCAACATGGCCCCCTGCACTTCTAGCTTATGCCCCGCCCTTTTGCGGTGTCAAGGAAAGGGCGTGGCTTTGGCCGGGCCGGGTGGCCTGTGCGCTTACCGGAATCTGACCGCCGTCCCATACGCCAGGATTTCCGACATGCCCTGGCTGATGGCGCTGGTGGTGTAGCGCACGTTGACCACGGCGTCGGCGTTGAGCTTCTCGGCATCCTGGACCATCAGTTGCGTTGCCTCGGCGCGGGCCGTGGCCAGCATCTCGGTATAGACCCCGACGTTGCCGCCGACTACGCTTCGCAGTCCCGCCTGGATATCCCGGCCGATGTTCCTGGCCTGCACAATGTTCCCGGTAACCAGTCCGAGGATCTCGGCGATCTCGCGTCCGGGCACGGTCTCTGTGTTGCTGACTATCATGGTTGTACCCCTTCGACCACGGGAAGCGCGGCCTACCCGTCCAGCCCCAGGCGCTCGAGGTAGTCGGGATCCCAGGCCGCGATGGTGCCGCGCTCCAGGGCCTCCGGCTGTAGCACCACCGGCGAAGGCTCTCCGGAGGTCGGCACCGTGGTGATGATTACGTCCTCCACCAGTTGCTGGTATGTCGCCTCAGGCACGCCCAGCAGGTCTTTCAGGGCCGGCCCGTTATGCTCACCGAAGGCCGGCGACGGCCCCTGGATGCGCAGCGGACTCTTGGAGAACTTGTACGGGCGGCTCAGGAACATCCGCTCGCCCAGCTTGCGCTCCGGCGGGTACTGCACCCGCTCCAGGAAGTTGCGGCCCTTGTAGTGCGGGTCATAGTGGACGTCCCGCCCGGTCAGCACTGGCCCCGACGGGATGCCCTCCGCCTGTAGCGCGTGCATCGTGTCGTACCGGTCTCGCGTCATCGTCCAGGCCGATATTGTCTCGTCCAGAGCGTCGTGGTTGCTGCGACGGCCCCCAACGGTGTTGAAGCGCGGGTCCGACACCAGTTCCGGCTGGCCCATCACTTGACATAGCGACCGCCACTGGGCGTCGTCGCCCACCGACAGCGTGACCCACTGGTCATCGCCCGCCGCCGGGTAGCATCCTTGCGGCGCCCGCCACGGGTGCCGGTTGCCGATGCGGCCGCCCTCACGCCCGTTGGCGATGGCGTCCAAGATGTACTCCGACAGGAACATCACTCCTGATTGGTACATACCCATGTCCACCCACTGCCCCAGCCCGGTGCGGGCGCGGTAGCGCAGCGCCGCCCCGATGGCGAACAGCGCCGTCCACGTCGAAAGGAAGTCCACGAAGGACGCCCCGGCCTTGGCCGGCCCATCGCCGGGATATCCGGTGACCCAGCAGTGCCCGTGGGTCGCCTCCTGTGTCGTAGCCTGCGCCGGGTAGCTGGAGTACGGGCCGCCGCCGTGGCCGTAGCCCGTGTTGGACACCAGGATGACATCGGGCCGCAGCTTACGCATATTGGGGTAGTCCAGCCCCCAGCTCCGCATCACCCGCGGCGTGAAGTTCTCCATCACCACGTCGGAGACTATCACCAGCTCCCGGAACAGGTCCCGCCCACGCTCGTCGGTCATGTCCAGAGTGATGGACTGCTTGCCCCGGTGGATCAGGTTGTAAGTCGAAGGACGGTTCCACCAGTCCTCGCCCGGGTCGTTCTCGGCGAAGACGCCGAAGTAGCCACCGGTGCGGGTCACGTCGGGCCGCCCCGGCCCCTCCAGCTTGATAACCTCCGCTCCCATATCCGCCAGCAGCCCACCGGCATATGGCAGCGCAAACACATAGGTCGAGTCCAGCACCCTGATGCCTTCCAGCGGCAGCCTGCCATTCCCCTCCCCCTCAGGGGGAGGGTCAGGGTGGGGGTGAGCGTGTGAGTCAGAAGCGGTCATATCAGATAGCATCCGTCTGCCGAAGCACGGTCAGGTCCTTGGGAGTGAGGCCCAGGCCGTCCACGTATATCTCGCGGTTGTGCTGGCCCAGCGTCGGGGCCGGGCCAACATACTGGTAGGGCGTAAGGGAGAGGTTGAACAGAACCGCCGGCACCTTGATCTTCCCGATGACCGGATGCTCAATCTCCCGGTAGAAGTCCCGCGACTCAAGCTGCGGGCACTCGGCCAGCTCCGACGGCGTCTGCACCAGACCGAAAAGCATCCGCGAGGTGGCCGCCTCGGTGAACAGCTCCCACTTCCCCCGCTCGCCGATGGACTCCAGCACGATGCGGTCCAGCTCCTCGCCGTTGCGGTTGCGCTGCGCGGTGTCGGTGAACCGCTCCTCGTGCAGCCGAGGGTCGCGGAAGAAGTTGGCGATGGTCTCCCAGGTTGCTCCGCCGCCGGTCTGCACGATGATCCAGCCGTCCTTGCACGCCATCGGATGCCCGAAGTTGCTGCCCGAAGGCCGTCGCCGTGGCTGTGTCCCCCCGATGAAGGGATACATGGACTGGGTCGCCATCATCGTCGAGGCCACGCACTCGGTGACCGACACGTCGATATGCTGCCCCTCGCCGGTGTTGCCCTGCATGAACAGGGCCATGGCCGTGGCCGCCGCGCCGTTCAGTCCGCCCTCGTACTGCGCCTGGAACCCGCCATGCTTCAGCGGCTCGCGGTCCTGTAGCCCGCTGATGCTCATAATCAGCCCCATGGCGTAGTTGACTATCTCCTCTCCGGCATACTGGCTATAAGGACCCGTCTGCCCGAAGGGAGTGATAGAAGTCATTACCAGCCCGGGGTTGATGGCTTCAAGCGCCTTGTATCCCAGTTCCAGGTCAGCCAGATACCCCGGCCGGTAGCTCTCCACCACTACGTCCACATGAGGAATCAGCTCCCGGAACAACTCTCTCCCGGCGGCGGTCTTCAGGTTCAGCGTCGCAGACTTCTTGTTCAGGTTCATAGCCAGGAAGAACAGGCTCTTCTCCGGGTGCGGATCGTCGTCGAAGAAGGGCGGCATCCGCCGCAGGGCGGCCCCGGCGGGCGGCTCCAGCTTCAGCACCTCGGCCCCGTAGTCGGCCAGCAGGCGGGCGCAGAAAGACCCGGCGATGTCCTCGCTCAGGTCCAGCACCTTCACCCCGTCCAGCGGGCCATGAGTTATCGGCGGCGGGAACGTGGCGTCATCGGTCAAGGTAAGCATCTCATTCGGAGTATTATGAAATCTGTTTTAGCGAAGCGCGAACCGGAATCAGACGTTGCCCGAAAGGGTCAACACCCAGCCCGGTCCGTTCCAGAGTGTAAACCCCCAGCAGCGCCGAATCACCTTCCTCTCCAAAAATGACAGCCGTTATAACTTCTTTCCCTTCCACCCGGGCCCGTGCGTCGCCAACTTTCCTTTCAATAGTGCTGCCATCGGCTAGGTCGAACTCTATAGTTTCCGTCGGTTCAACCCCCAACTGGTAGAGAACGGCGGCCGACACTAAGCTGTAGGTCGCCCCGGTATCCACCAGGCCCTCCACCCACTCAAAGTTGTCGCCGCTGAGGTTTCCAATCTCGAAAGGCCAAGTAAACAGCCCCATGATGCCCCCTTTGATCCCGGTTCGGCGCCAGTTTAACACAAGCGCGATTGCGTCTATGTTACAGCGGCAGCGACACCACCTGCCGAGTCTGGGAGCTGCGGGTTACGGCCTCCGTGAACTCCATGTAGTGAACGCCCACGTCGAAGGGAGTGCGGGTGATGCGCTCCTGCCCGCGAATCGCGCTACAGAACTCCTCCTCCACGCGCCAGTAGGCCTGGCCTTCGGGCGGGTTGGGTATCTCGGTCATCGCGCTGTCACCCCGCTGCCCGCCGTAGACGTTCAGGGCCGGGTCCACGCGCAGCGTACCCTCGCTGCCGTAAATCCAGACCTCGTTGCCGGGGCCGAACCCGGTCACCGCGCTGAACCGCATATTGGCCTGCGCCCCGGACGCCAGGTCGGCCAGAATGTCCACGTGGTCGGGGATGGTCACCGGAACCGGCTGCCCGTCCTCGTCGCGGCGCTGCCTCACGTTGACCTTGGTGTTGGCCATCACCCGCGTCGCCGGGCCGACCCAGCGAATCATCGCCTCGTACCAGATGCCCATGTTGAGGATGTTGTAGCCGCTGAGGTCGCGGTCGTTGCGCCAGTGCATCGGCCCGCCGGTGTCGGCGAACCCCGGCGTCAGCGATTGCACCGACACCGCCAGCACGTCGCCCACGTACCCCTCGGCAATCTTCTGCGTCAACAAATTGTCCACCTTGAAGGTCAGGGGAGACGGCACAATCTGGGTGACCAGGCCGGGGCGGGACCGAGAAGCGTCCAGCATCTCCCGCGCCTCGGCGGCCGACGACGCCATGCGAGCCTCGGTCAGGACGTGCTTGCCCGCTTCCAGCGCGGCGATGGTCAGGGTTCGGTGCATATACGGCCAGGTGCCGATGCAGACGGCGTTGATGGACTCGTCTTCCAGCAGCTCCTGCCAACTGTCGTAGACCGCGGGGATGTTGAACTGGTCGGCCACCACCTGCCCCGACTCGCGGGAGCGGTTGGCCACCGCCACAATCTCCACCCCGTCAACATCGTGGAACCCGGGGATGTGCCGGTCGCGGGTGTTCCGCCCCGCGCCGATAAGCCCGATTCGTATGCCTTCGTCAGCCATGTTGTTTCTCCATTCACGAGTTTGCGCTGATAGTGCTAATGAACATCGCTGTGCGCCATGCCGCATTTGCGTTGCGCTACAGCATCAAATTATCGGCAGGAGCCAGAAGTTGTCCTTGCGGGTCTACCACCAAGGCGGCTCCCTCCAGGGTATATGCGCCCAAGAGGGGCGCGTGTCCTCTTCGCCGAACACAACGATTGTATACGTTTCCTCTCCGGCAACGCGAACAATGGCCGGCCCGGTTTCACGCTCGACAATTCTCCCGTCGCCCAGCCTGAACCGCCTGCGACGGCTGGGAACTACGCCGATGCGGCGGAGCTGACTGGCCGGCAGATTGGTATAGAAAGCTCCGGTGTCCACCATCGCATCTACGATCTCGAAGGTATTGCCATCCATGCTGCCTACCTCTACCGGCCAGTAGAAGGTTCCCATGGTCATTCCTCGCTTTCCCAGTTGTTGCCGCATTATTGTCCAGACTGCCCGGTTAAATCATCTATTTGTTCGTTCCGCATTCGCAATATCCGGGTGGGCACCAAGAGACGGCGCAGCGGATCAACCGCAAGCCTCACTCCTTCCAAAGCATGAGCTCCCATAAGTGAAGCGACGTTCTCAGGCCCGAATGTAACCCATGTAAACGTTTCAAGCCCGTCAATCCGAACCCGAATTTCGGCGGCAAGGTCCTCAACCACCCGGCCGTCTGCCAATACAGCTTCCACTGTGTCAGTGGGCAGAATTCCCAAGCGTTGCAGTACGGAAGCGGGAATCTGAGAATATGACGCGCCAGTATCAACTAGGGCATCCACCATCTCGGATCTATCCCCGTTCGCGCTGAAAATCTGCATTTCATGGTGGAAAGTTCCCATCTGCTCCCTTTCCTTCATTACTTCAGCCTGCCCGTCCGCGGCACCAGCTCCTCTGCTACCGGGTCTACCAGCAGCAGAAACCCTTGCAGGGTTCCCGCTCCTATAAGGGGTTCGGCATCATCTTCGCCGAATATCACCCTCTGAACATCTTCGTCGTCGTTAATCCGCAACATTGCCCGGCCAATATCGCGGTAGATTACACTGCCATCGGCCTGCTCGAACCCGCGCTGTCCGATAGGAACAATACCCAACCGTTCAAGCATGCTTCGCGGGAACAGCGAGTACGACGCGCCGGTGTCTACCAGCGCATCAACAGTTCCCATGCGCTCGCCGTCGGCGCTCCAGACACCGACGCGCCAATAAAACTCTCCCATCTGATGCTTCTCCTAAAGCGGCAGGGCCACCGCCTGGCCTGTCTGGGCGCTGCGGGTTACGGCCTCGGTGAACTCCATGTACTGTACGCCGATGTCGAAGGGGGTGTGGGTTATGGGTTCCTCGCCGCGGATGGCGTTGATGAACTCCTCCTCCACCCGCCACTTGCCCCGGTTCACAATGGGCAGCTCGGAGAGGGCCTCGTCGCCGCGCTTGCCGCCCAGCACCTTGTTGAAGGGTGGGCCCTGCAGGCTGATGGTGCCGTCGGTGCCGAAAATCCAGAAGTCGGTGCCGGTTTGCAGTCCGGTGACCGCGCTCCAACTGAAATCGGCGGCGGCCCCGCAGCCCATCTCGGCCAGCACGTTCACGTGGTCGGGCACGGTGACAGCCTGCATCACGCCCTTCTCGTCGGGGCGGCGGTTGGCGAAGGTGCGGGTCATGGCCGACACCTTGGTGGCCGGGCCGACGTAGCGCATCACAGTCTCGTACCAGATGCCCATGCCCAGGATGTTGTAGCCGCTCAGGGTGCGGTCCTGCCGCCAGTGCAGCGGCGCTTCGGTGTCTATGAAGGTATCGGCGCGGTTGCTGCGCCCGTGGTAGTCGCATACCCGCAGGCGCACGGCCAGGATGTCGCCCAGGTAGCCGTTGCCCACGTGCTCGATGACCGTGTTGTCCACCTCCAGCGTCTGCGGGGCCGGGACGATCTGCGTCACTAGGTCAGGGTGCAGGCGGCTGGCGTCCAGCATCTCGTGGGCCTCGTCGGCGTCCATCGCCATGCGGGCCTCGGTGAGCACATGCTTGCCGGCCACCAGTGATGCTATCACCAGGTTGCGGTGCATATAGGGCCAGGTGCCGACGCAGACGGCGTCTATGCTGTCGTCGTCCAGCAGGTCAACCCAATTGTCGTAGACCTTGGGAATCTCATACTCGGCGGCGATACGCTCGCCTGACTCCCGGCTGCGGTTGGCGACGGCGACAATGTCCACGTCGCGCTGCTCGCGGAAGCCGGGAATGTGGCGAAGGCGGGTGTTGGCCCCGGCCCCTATAAGGCCGACGCGGATGATTCCGTTCTGCATCAGAGAGACTCCTCGACATATATGGTGTGGGCCAATTCTATCATGGGGAAGTTAAACGCCGAGTACGCCGGGAGCGCCGAGGGGATAGGGGGTTTTCCAGTATAATTCTCGGCGTACTCGGCGCTCAATTTACTCCGGCGGTGAATATGGGAAGGTCTGATGCCAAAGACTCGCCGGTGCGGTTTCGAGTTGAGGGCGACAGTATGGCCCCGACTCTTGAGGACGGCCAATATGTGCTTCTGATGCCGCCCTTCCTTCATCGTGGTAGGCTGCGGCGGGGCGACGTGGTGGTATTCAGGCAGTTGACGCCGCCGTGGGGCTGGTTCATCAAGCGCGTGGTGGGAATGCCCGACGAGTCCATTGTCCTGGACGGCGGACGGCTGTATGCCGATGACCTCCTGCTAATCCCCGACTACATCCCCGCAGGCCCGGACGGCAAAATAAACGGCAACTGGTGGAACGGGCCCGACGAATACTTCGTTCTCGGGGACAACCCCTCCCGCAGCACCGACAGCCGCGCCTTCGGCCCTGTCCCTGCTGACCGTATCATCGGCCGCGCCTGGCTGCGCATCTGGCCGCCAAAGGAGTGGGGACGGGTGCGCTGAAGTATTTAACAAAGGGCGCGTTATGTAATAAAATAGAATGGGACTAGAAGCGGCTGCGATGACAGGCGGGTAAACAGGCGTGAGTGAATCAGGAATCCAGGCGGGGATGTTTGTTCGGAACAATCGCCCCAGCGCCCCGAAACCGGAAGTCGGGAGAGTCTTGGAACTCAACGGCGAGGATGCGCAGGTTGAGTTTTGGGACTCTACCAATGTTTCAGTGCCGCAACGCTTTCTGGAGCCGTTGCCTGACGGCGCCGCTGAAGCCCTGTTGTGGGAACGGCCTGGCGAACTGGCTTCATGGGCCGAGGAAGCGCCCTTGAAACTGACGGCGGTGGCCCTCTCGGTCGGTGGCAACAGCGGCAAGTCCGCCGACATCCGTGAAAAGCTGGACGGCTGGGTAATCGAGGACGGCAAGTGGAAGAATTGGTGGAGCAAGCGCACCAAGCCGTTGGGCAGCTTGCCGGAGCACTTCAGGGTTGATAAAGCTAAGGGAGGCAATGAATACACTCTCCTATCTGCTGTTGACGCTGTGCCTAGGAACTGGACGCCTCCACCAAATCCCAGTCCAGTTGAGCTATGGAAAGAGTGGATCAATTCGTACCAGGACGAACCCCCGCCGGGACGATATCCACCAAAGGCCGTAGCCAATGCTCTTGCCGACTGGCCATCCGAGACCATCCAATATGCGTTGGAGAAGATGCTGCAAGGTGCCAGAGTGTTTTTGGCGTCTGAACGGCCCGCCAAACCGGCAGCCGCGGGTTGGATGGAATCAGTAGGGAGGGCGTCGTTGCGCTGGCATGAGTGCGTAGGGCTGTTCGATAGAAGTTATCTCGCCCCCCAAGTTACCGAGATTTTGATGCCGCTGTCCCAAACTGTCGGATACTCCAAGTCCGGTGAGTGGTTGTTGCTGGCAGGTGCGTTGAGTGGTCAGCCGGAGGAATGGCAGCAGGGATTCGCCGCTGGCGTGTGGACGGCAGTTCAGGAATCCGACAACAATGCCCGCCGCAATCGCCGCAATCTGTTTCGCGTCGTATCTGATCTACTAGGCCACCAGAACCGTGCGGAACTAGCGCGGGAAATTGCTTTAGCTGCTCTCCGTATAGATGATTCTCCGCGCCGGTATCCAGACCTCGACGAACTGGACCGCATCTTAGATGACGTGACCGAGGGCAAAGGCGCACAGCGGATACAAGAGATGATTGCCCTAACCGCACCATCAGGGCAGGATGACAAGAACAAATTGCTTAATTACATTGCTAACAGCCGCTACTCTACAGGCCCGGACCGTCTGAACCTGCTTGTGCTGGCGACCTTACTGCTGACCGACGGCACGGGCGAGTTTGCGATCCAAGCGTCGCAGGAATTGGATACCGCTCTCACTACATCTGATACCGCCGCTCACGCACTCTATCACGCGACTCATGTCCGTATTGAGGAAGAAAAGGTAGCCTTGCGCCAGCTCCACGAGGCTGATATGGAACAGAGGCAGTGGGAGCAGGAGCGGTTACGGCAGCAAGTTGAATCCTTAGACGCCCAAATGAAATCAGGGCGTGAGGAATCTAGACTTGAAATCCGGTGGGATATGTTGCTGGCAGTAGGCGATGCCCTTCAGAGAGCGTATCTCCAGGGTAAGAATGCTGACGATCGGCTTGGCAACGTGATAGCAACTCTGCCCAACGCTTTGCGCGAGGGTGGAGCTGAGACTTTAGGTATGGTTGGCGATACAGTGAAATATGATCCAAAGCTACACCACTCGCCGGAAGCAATTCCCACTGGAGCGAAGGTGCGCCTAGCGGCTCCGGGTGTAGTTGTCGGCGAGCGGGTAATCCTCAAGGCCAGCGTGTCAACTGAAACAGAGGTTTGCTAATGCAGGTTGTCGGTGTAGATTTCGGCACAACAAATGTTCGGATTTCAACTTGGGATTCTGACCAAACCCTTCCACCTGACGTCAAACGGATAGGTGAGCAGGGCACCACTACTGAGCAGGGCACCACTACCATGCCTGCGGTGGTCGCATTTCAGAAAAACCAAGCTGGGAACATCGACATCATTGTTGGAGAAGATGCCGATGATCTCCTAAATGAAGAAAACAAGACTCTGGTGATTCGCAACATCAAACGGAACGCCTTGTCCAGCGATGCCTACGTAGGCTGGCATTTGAATGTCAGAAAGTCTCAGGAAGCGGCCAAAGAGAAACCTCTCGATTGGCCTCAGAAAGAGTGGGACCCTGTGGAACGGTGTTTCAGGGTATGGGGTGAAGAGTTTCCGGTTTGGGATTTAATTCGCCGCATCCTGGCTGAAGCATTCCGGCGCTCTGGCATTATCGGTGACTTCGAATGGCGGGCAGGTTGCCCGGTACACGCTGATATGTCTTACCGTGAAGGTTTGGCTCAATCACTGCTTAAGGTAACAGGGAAAGCCAATGTTGCCTGGATAGCTGAAGAACCCATCCTGTTTCTGACGCTTGCCCGCAGACTTGGCGACCTTACAGATGGATCATACCTCGTTTACGATCTAGGTGGGGGTTCGTTCGACTGTGCCTTAGTAGAGGTCAAAGAAGACGAAATGCTGGTATACGGGGCTGATGGGCACCCGCTACTGGGTGGTTCAGACGTAGACGATGGGCTTACCGAAAAAGTAGCCTATAAAGGACAGCCAAATTTATTAAGACGGGCCAAGGAGCGGCTATCTCCAGAAAATCCGTCCGAAGTCTTGGGTGATGGGAGCGTCATCACTTTGGACCAAGTGGAAATGGTACTGCGCGAGAAAAATTTTTCTCAGAAGTCAATCTCAACTACTAGGGACGCATATGTCGGCGCCAAGGTGCTGTGGAAGCGCGACGAAAGTGAGGATGTTCCACCAATAGGGGAAATTGCCACGCAAGACAAGAATACAGGGGAGATGCGATTTGTTTGGCAACTGATGTGGGAAGACATCGCCCGCGACATTGACAAGATCATCCTGGTTGGAGGCCCTACAAAAGCTGGCTACTTCCCCAGAGAGCTTGCCGAATGGTTTGGAGAGGAAAAGATAATAACGGCTACCGAGCTGTTACCCACCTTGATTGGAACGCCCAACTTGGAATTGGTCAGCATCAGCATGGGGGCTTGCTACAGCTATGAGGAGCCGTATGCCCCTCTATACCTTAACCGAATACCCGCTCGCATAGTGCTGCAAGATTTGCAGACAGGAGCGAACGTCGAGTACGAGCCGTATCGGCACTTCAACTACAAGCACAAGCAAGATGACGGCGATACGGAGCGTCGGCCCATTCGGGACTCAAATCCGTTCGAGCCATTTGTGTCTGAGCCTCTGCTACAGGAAAATTCGGAGCCGCACGAATACGAATTAACAATCACCTATCCGAATGGTGTCTTCATTCAGGATCCTCAAGACAATACTCGTCCAGCACGTTACACCATTGACGGGTATTTGGAATCGGGGCAGGAAGGCAGCTCGTCACGGCTTCCCGCAACCAGCCTGCGTTTGATTATCGACAGGTACGGACGGGTGGGTGTCGAGAAGCATTCGAGTGGGCCGGGGTTGCCGTGGACAAAGGTGGACTTGATTGTTGATGCCCCGCCATGGCAGACCGACTTGCAACGGGAAGCTACGGAACCTGACTTGCAGCGTGAACCGACAGAAACGGGGCAAGTGGTCGAATCTATTAGAGCATCTTCTTTTGTCGAGGGCTACAGAACCCCATCGGAACAGGGACATATTGAGGGGGTAGACAGTCCCTACCGCCACGGGCGGCGTGGCTAGAATACTCTGGCGCACAAACGGACAGGGGCGGCCATCGGACCGCCCCTCTCTTTTACACCCGCCACATATCGCCGGTCTGGAATATCAGGTCCACCTGGCGGACCTCCTCGGCGGGCCAGCCCACCATGTTCATCCAGTCCTCGAAGTGCGACTGCTCCACGGCCTCGCACTCGGTGAAGAGCTTGCCGCTGGACGTGTCGGCGTAGACCTTCAGTATGGTCGTGCGGCGGTCGGGGCGCCACTTGCTCACGCCGCCGGTGTAGGCCCCCAGCTTGCTGCGGAGTTCTTCTTCGGTCAGTCCCGATATGCTGTGCGTGGCTAGAAACCTGGCCATGCCGATGTCACCTCTTTGTCGTTTATAAACCACAGAGGGCACAGAGTACACAGAGATTATCTTTATTTCTCTCTGTGCGCTCTGTGTTCTCTGTGGTGAAACTAATCCTGGGGTGGGACGAAGGGGTAGGGGATGGGCGGCCCGTCGCGCAGGGGCAGGGCCACCGTGGCCGAGCCGGGCATACTTTCGATGCCGTCCTGCGTCTTCATGCCGATTTCCAGGTCTACCAGGCCCATGCCGCCCTTTTCCTCCTTGCCGGTGACCGTGCCCCACATTATCAGCACGTCGCCGGGCACCAGCATGGCCCGGTGCTCGAAGCGCGCCTTCCAGGGCCAGCCGCCGGGCAGCGTCCAGTCCTTCAGGTACTGCGGCACCACGCTCTGCTTCCACGAGCCGTGCACCAGCAGGCTGGGGTTCCTGTCGTGGTTCAGGCCGAAGTCCAGATCGTAATGAATCCGGTGGAAGTTCTCTATGGCCGCGCTCCACCGGAACAGGTGGGTGGGCGTGGGGGCGTAGATGTACTTGGGCAGCTCGTCGCCCACTGCCACGTCCTCGTAGTATATCTGCTGCTTGTTGCGCAACTGCTCGCCGCTGGGCCGCTCGTTGTGGGCGAGAATCTGCTCCGGGGCCATTTGCAGCAGCTCTTCCAGTTTTACGCTCATGTTCGTTCTCTCTTTTTATTTTTGTCTGAACTGTGATTTATAGGATTAGAGGATTTCCCTGATTCCCCCCATCATGCCCATCCCTTAATCATAAAAATCATAGTTCAGACAACTACCGCCGGATGGACGATTGGCGGGTGATGCAGAGCAGGTCGTTGTTCTGGTTGGTGAAGCTGGTTTCGACGGTGATTATCAGGAAGGCCTGCCCGTCGCGCCCGGAGCGCTCGCGGATGTCGGAGTAGCGGTTCTGGAAGTAAATCTTGTCGCCGACGCTGGGGTATTTATAGACTTCGATTTCGTTGCCGGCGTTGAGCACCCGCACCAGGTTGGTGGGCACTGAGGGCAGTGCGCCGGGGCGCTCTACGCTGCCGATGCCGTCGGACTCCGGGTTCTCCTGGAAAGCGCGGGTGATGGGGTCTTCCTGCTCGGGCCGGTGGCGGCTCACCATGTAGCTGACCATGATGGGCGGGGCGATGACGCCGCCGAACTTGGTTCCCTCGGCAAATTCCTTGTCCCAATAGCGGGGGTCGGGGTCCATCACCGCCTGGGTGAAGCGGCGCAGGTATTCCTCGTCCACGTAGCCCCAGGATTCGACCACTTCGCCGGACACGCCGATCATCGCGCGGACTTCCGGCGTGAGGGCCGACTCGGTGTCGTGCTGGACCTGCTGAGTCATAGCCATTTCCTCCATGCGAGTACGGGGCAAGCCTACCCCAGCCCCGACGGATTCGTCAACCGGAAGCACCGGGTTGAGCGGGATGCGTCCAGTGAGATAACATGGCGGGCGATGACTGCGGGGATTGTCCGATGCCGGTTACGCTAATCCTGTTGCTGCTGACCCTGCTGTCCTGCGGTGGCGGAGGGCTGACGGCGGCCCCGGAGCCGACGGACTCGCCGGGCGTGGCATCGGTGCGCATCGGCGGCGATGTCGTCTATGCTGTCGATGTGGCGGTGACGCGCGATGAGCGGCAGCAGGGACTGTCGGGCCGTGAGACCATGGCTCAGGACGCCGGGATGCTGTTCTTGTTCGAGGAGGAGCAGCCGCTGCAATTCTGGATGAAGGATATGCGCTTCCCCCTGGACATCATCTGGATTGACGGCCAATGCCGCCTGATTGATGTGGCCGCCGACGTGCCAACCCCGCCGCCCAATGCAAGCAACGAGGAGATCCCAAAGGCGCAGTCGCCCCTGCCCGCCCAATACGTGCTGGAGTTGAACGCCGGAGAGTGGGCGCGGGCCGGACTGTCGCCGGGCGAGCGGGTGGAGTTCCTGGGCCCCCTTGAGGGGCAGTACGGCTGCTGACCTAGCCTAGCGTCCCCTCTCCCTCTGAGAGAGGGTTAGGGTGAGGGCGTCTCCCCTGAATTTTCGGCTACTTCTATTCGGCTACTTCTAAAGGAAAAGGAAAGGTGCGTTTCTGATGGATATTCTGGTTTCCGGCTCGATGGCGTATGACCGCATAATGAACTTCAACGGGCGGTTCAGCGACCACATCCTGCCCGACCAACTGGACAACATCAACATCAGCCTCCTGGTGGACAGCCTGACGGAGCATATCGGAGGCACCGCGGGCAACATCGCCTATTCGCTGTCCCTGCTGGGCGAGAAGCCCCGAATTCTGGCCAGCATGGGCCGGGACTATCACCGGTACTTCGAATGGCTGGACCGATGCGGGATAAGCACGGACGATATTCGCATCGTGGAGGACGAGTTGACCGCAGGGGCGTATATCACCACTGACCTCAACTCGAACCAGTTCACCGGCTTCAACCCGGGAGCCATGAAACACCAGGCCGGCTTCAACCACGATGGAGTCGATGTTTCC
Source organism: Dehalococcoidia bacterium (assembly GCA_965204805.1). Classification (GTDB taxonomy): domain Bacteria; phylum Chloroflexota; class Dehalococcoidia; order Lucifugimonadales; family UBA3495; genus VXOI01. Next base: position 2,645,981 of record OZ242013.1, on the reverse strand, counting down.
GACACCATGGCCATCGTGGGGCCGGGCAACCTGGCCGACATGATGGAGTTCACCGCCAAGAACAATGAACTGGGTATCTATACCATATTCGACCCGGGGCAGTCACTGCCGATATGGGAACCGGAAGCCCTCTCTAGTTGTATCGGGCAGTCCAATATGCTCATCTGCAACGAGTACGAGCTGGGGATGATTACCAACAGCGCCGGACTCTCGCGGGAGGAACTGGCCGGAATGGTGGATCACCTGGTGGTGACGCTGGGCGCGGAGGGCGCGGAGTTTCACTCCGAGGGCGCATCCGAGAGGGTTCCGGTAGTCCCCGCCGACGCTGTTGACCCCACCGGGGCGGGCGACGCCTTCCGCGGCGGGCTGATCAAGGGCCTCGCCCACGGCGCGGGCATCAAGCGCGCGGTGCAGATGGGAGCGGTCTGCGGTTACTACGCGGTGCAGGTCAACGGCACGCAGACCTACCGCTACACGCAGGCGGAGTACGGCGCCAAGCTGCGGGAGTGCTTTGGGGGATAGACTGTGCAGTAGCCGGGTTTTCACCCCCACCCTGACCCTCCCCCTGATGGGGAGGGGATTTTGGGGAGGATGCTCAGAGCGTCAGCGAGGTATCGTCGCGGTTGGCCCACTCTCCCATGGAGGCATCGTAGTTCTTGGTCTGGTTGTAGCCCACCAGTTGCAGGACGAACACGCCGTGCGCCGCACGGATGCCGCCCTGTCAATAGGTGTAAACATTCTTGTCGGGCGTGATCCCGTGGTCGGCGAGAAGCTGCCGGATTTCGCTGGCGGGCCTGAAGCGGTGGGTCTGGCGGTCCATCACGTTGAACCATTCCAGGTGGACCGCGCCGGGTATGTGTCCCGCCCGCTGGTTCCCGCGAGGCTCGCTGCCGTCCCATTCGCCGTCGCTTCGGACGTCCCAGATGACGGCATCGTCGAGGTTGCAGGCTTCCTTCAGTTCGTCCACCTTCACCAGCAGGGACTCGTCGCGGTTGGGGGTGAAGGTCACACCTTGGGCCGGAGCCGGGCGTTCCAGTCCCACGCCGTTGCCGGCGGTAATCCAGCCGCGCCAGCCGCCGTTGAGCACCTTGGCGTTGCCGTGTCCGTAGGTATTTAGCGCCCACCAGAGCCGGGCGGCGTAGAGGCTCTGGGAGTTGTCGTAGCTGATGACCAGCGTGTCGTCGCCGATACCGAGATGCTGGCACATGGCCTGGAACTGCTCCGGGTTCATCAGGTGCACCCGCCCGGTGTCGGGGTCTTTCTCGAAGTTGTCGGGCACCACCACCGAGCCGGGGATGTGACCGCGGTTGTAGGCGGCGTCCACGTCGCAGTCCACCACCACGACGTTGGCGTCGTTTATGTGGGCGGCCAGCCACTCGGGTTCCACTAGGTATTCGGGGTGGGTATAGTCCTCGTGGGCCATCGTTCCCCCTTTTCCTTATCTGATTCGGGATGTTCCGGTGGTTTCAGAGATTGTAGGTTACGGGCGCGAACAGGGTCAACGCGAGGGTGGAGTCCACCTTGCTGCTGCCAATCTCGAAAGCTAGAATGTAACAAAATGCGTCGGCCCGTCCCGGGCTTTGGGCTGGGGCGGGCCGCATTATATTACAGTAGAGTAGATGCAGTTCCCTACTTATCATAACCCTCTGTTTGAGGAAGGGAGGGAGCAATCAGGAGGTCGTAGTGCGAAACGAGTTTACGGCGATATTTGAGTTGGACGACAGCGGGGAAGAGCCGCGCTATTTCGCCTACTGCATTGAGGTGCCCGGAGCCAACGCGGAAGGCAATACGATGGATGAAGTCCGGGAGAATCTGTCCGAAGCGATAAAACACGCACTACAGGCCCGACGTGAGAAAACCATGGAAGACGTTCTGTTCGATCTTCCGACCGATGCCACGCAGGAGGTCATTGCTGTACAGGAAACCATTTCCCTGTATTGATATGGAAGGCCGTTTTGGTGCTATTGGTTATCGCTTTTTACTGGTTGGAGGGCAAACCATGAAACAGTTAACCAAAGAATTGATGCCCGGTGGTACACAGGCGACATTCACCTACAGAAAGCAGGAGTTCTTGGTGTGCAACGAATTCACTGCGGTCATTGAACAGGGCGAGGAGTGGCTAGTCGCTCATTGCCTGGAAGTTCCTGGCGCTCTCGGTCAAGGTAAGACTAGGGAGGACGTGCTGGAGAATCTGGCGGAGGCGATTTTGCTGATGCTGGAAGTCGAGCGGGAAGAAAGACTGCGCGAAGTTCCTATCGAAGCCGTCCGAGAGGTGATTGTCGTCCAGTGAAACGTGGAGACTTGATTCGTCACCTTGAGGAGCACGGGTGCCGATTGCTTCGAGAAGGCAGAGCTCATTCGATTTGGGTCAACCCAAATACAAGAGAAACCAACCCAGTGCCAAGACATACAAAGATCGACAACCAGACTGCTCGCGGTATATGTCGCAGACTCTCTATCCCCATAATCGGCCGAGAAAACAGGCAGTAAAGGAGCCGTAACATGGTGCAGCAAGGACAGATTGACCATCTGCTCCAGGAGACCGGTCAAATTGAGCCGCCCGATTTCCTGGTGCGGCAGGCGTTCCTGCAAGACTACGAAGGTCAGTACCGCGATTCTATGGAGTCGCCGGAGGGATTCTGGGAGGGGGTGGCGTCGGAACTGGAGTGGACGCGGCGTTGGGACAGCGTGTTCCAGTGGGACTATCCCACCTTCCGCTGGTTCCTGGGGGCCAAATGCAACATCACGCAGAACGCCCTTGACCGCCACCTGACCAACGGCAACCGCAACAAGGCCGCCTTCATCTGGCTGGGCGAGGACGGCACTGAGCGCGTGTTCACCTATGGGCGGCTGGCGCAACTGGTCAACCGCTTCGCCAACGGGCTGCGCTCGCTGGGCGTGGGCAAGGGCGACCGGGTGGTCATCTATATGCCTCTGACGCCGGAGGGGGCCATCGCCATGCTGGCCTGCGCCCGCATCGGGGCGGTGCACAGCGTGGTGTACGCCGGGTTCAGCTCCGGTTCCCTGCGGGACCGCATCCTGGACGCGCAGGCGAAAGTGGTTATCACCGCCGACGTGGGCTACCGCCGGGGGAACGAGGTTGACCTGCTGGGCATCACCGAGCGGGCTGTCGAGGACCTGGACGTGGTGGAAAAGGTGGTGGTCTGGCGGCGGAAGTCTCACCCCCACCCTAACCCTCCCCCTGAGGGGGAGGGGATTATGGGCGGGCGCGAGGTGGACTTCGATGCGTTGATGGCCGGGAGTTCCGTTGAGTGCGAGGCCGAGGAGATGGACTCGGAGGACCCGCTGTACATCCTCTACACCAGCGGCACCACCGGCCGGCCCAAGGGCGTGCAGCACGTTCACGGCGGCTACATGGTGGGGACATACTATCACTTCAAGAATTTCTGGGACGTGAAGGACGACGATGTTTTCTGGTGTACCTCGGACATCGGCTGGGTCGTAGGCCACAGCTACATCGTCTACGCGCCGCTGGTCACCGGGGCTACTACCATCTTCCGGGAGGGAGCCCCGGACTACCCTCATCCCGGCGCGTTCTACGAAATCATCGAGAAGTACGGGGTCAACGTAATCTTCACCGCGCCCACGGCCCTGCGGATGCTGATGCGCTATGGGGAAGAGTACCCGAAGCAGTATGACCTGCGGTCGCTGCGCTTCCTGACCTGCGCCGGCGAGCCGCTGAATCCGGAGGCGCTGCGGTGGAGCTACGAGCACATCTGCGGCAATGGCGAGTGGGGGCACATCGTGGACAACTGGTGGCAGACGGAGACGGGCGGGCCGTGCCTGGGCACCACCGCGACGATGCCGGTGAAGCCGGGCCGGGTGGGACGCCCCATGCCCGGCGCTGAAATGGACATCGTTGACCGCGAGGGGCAACCCATCACGGAGCCGGACAAGGGCGGGCTGCTGGTCATCAAGCGCCCCTTCCCGCACTTTTTCCGCACGGTGTTCGGGGACCCGGAACGGTACGCGCGGGACTGGAACACCATCCCCGGCGTGTACTTCACCGGCGACGTGGCCCTGCGCGACGCTGACGGCTATTACATGGTGGTGGGCCGGGCCGACGACGTCCTGAACGTGGCCGGACACCGCATCGGCTCGGCGGAGGTGGAGAGCGCGCTGGTGTCACACCCGTCAGTGGCCGAGGCGGCGGTCATCGGCAAGCCCGACGAGCTGCGCGGCGAGAGCATCAAGGGGTTCGTGACCCTGCGCGTAGGCAACGACCCGTCGGAAGAGATGGTCAACGCCCTCAAGCTGCACGTCCGCAACGAGCTGGGCCCGATTGCGGTGCCGGCGGAGATTGACTTCACGCCGACGCTGCCCAAGACCCGCAGCGGCAAGATCATGCGCCGCCTGCTCAAGGCGCAAGAACTGGGTCTGGACCCAGGGGACATCACGACGCTGGAGGAGTAGAGGATAGCTGATTATGTCTGAATCAGGATTTTCAGGATGCCAGGTCTTTATCCTGAAAATCCTTTAATCTTGATAATCCTGATTCAGACAATTTAGGAGGAAGTTCTGAAGATGCGATACACATTCCCATGCGACATCATAGGCGACGAAGACGATGGGGATGGATTCGCCGTAAAATTCTCCGACCTGAAGGGGGCCAACACCGGCGGCTTTACTTTCAAAGAGGCCATCATCATGGCCGAGGACTGCTTGGTCGTATCCCTGGCGTCTTACGCGGATTGTCAAGAGGAACTGCCCACGCCCAGCCGTTGGTCAAAGGGTCAAGAGCTTTTGACCGTCCAGCCGCTCATCGCCGCCCAACTGGATTTGTACGTTGCTATGCGTGAGCAGGGCGTCACCGTCTCAGACTTGGCTCGGCGGCTGAACCTGCCGGAAGCGCACGTCAAGAGGCTGCTTTCGCTGGACTACAAAAGCTCGATAAACGAAGTGATGGAGGCCTTGGAACTGCTGGGCTGCAATCCGGCGGTGGAGGGACTGGCGGCATGACCAGCCAGACTTTGCTCGGTGTGTGGCTGGCGGTGGACGATTTGCTACAATAGTCAAACGCCTACCTGAAGGTGCCGCGATGCTGTTGGAAGATTTGGTTGGAGTAATCGAGCTACTCAAAGAGCGCATTGACACTCATGGTCATGTACTGCGAGAAAACGAAATCCGCACCCGTGTCGCATTGATTGACCCGCTGCTGGCAGCAATAGTATGGAACGCGGCAGACCCAGCGTCTGTTAGACCTGAATATAACGCGGGCTCTGGTCGAGCTGATTACGGACTGTTAGGGTCTAACGGTCAGCTAGTTGCTTCCATCGAAGCCAAGCGTTTGGGTGAATCTCTGGAAAACCACGAAAAGCAAATTTTCGATTATGCTTGGAGTCTGAAAGTTAGATACGCGGGTCTGACCGATGGCAACCGTTGGTATTTCGTTGACCTAACAAAGATTGCAGACAATGACCGCACTATCCTACAAGTGACCTTGACAGATACTCCAACTCACGAGGCGGCTCTGAAACTGCTGCTGCTCTGGCGGCCCAACCTGTCGTCGGGGCAGCCAGTGGCGGCCAGCGAGCCGGTTATACCTGAACCACTCCCCGAACCAGCTCCACCCGAACCGAGTCCCATGCCCCCGGTTCCCGGAAATCGAATTCCGTTGAGCCAAATAACAAATGTTAAAGGTCAAAAACCTCCCAAAGCTATCAAGTTTAGCAACGACAACCCGCATGATATCGGAGCATGGTGGCAAGTATTCCATGAAATCGCCGAGTGGCTGGTTCAGCGTGGAACACTCACTGCCGACAAACTGCCGATTATGGGAATAGCCTCCATTAACTCCTCTCCCTTCGGTCCGAGCGGGAAGCCCTTCGAGCAACCCAAGGAGGTTTCTGGGGGCATATACATCAGGGCAAAACAGAGTTCGGAGGCAATAGTCAAATCTAGCACGCTCCTACTCCAACACTTCCGCATCGACCCATCGATCGTCGAACTGCAATTGGATTAGTCAGTTACGACTTTCGGCGTCGTCTCAGTGGTATCCTGTACTGCACGAATACAGGCACAGCAATGACCCACCAAATGGGTTATCTAGGAGAAATCACCCCCATGAAGGTCTACTACTTCAGCGAGTTTCCCTACCACGAGTACTCCGACGAGGAGAGTCTCAAGTACCCTTCGATCCGGCTTACCTTTCCCAACAGCAACTTTGACCCGGATACCGCCAACGGGCTGTTCAAGCGGTATTTTGACGAGTGCCAGTATGTGGACGAGCTGGGCTATGACGGCATCATGGTCAATGAGCACCACAGCACGCCGTCGTGCATGAACGCTTCTTGCAACCTTACCGCGGCCGTGCTGGCCCGCACTACGCAGAACGCGCGGATTCTGCTGCTGGGCAACATCCTGCCCATCCACGAGAACCCGGTGCGGCTGGCGGAAGAGATTGCGATGATTGACGTCATCTCCGGCGGGCGGGTCATATCCGGCATGGTGCGCGGGACCGGTGTCGAAACCGTGTCCACCAACATGAACCCGGTGGAGAACCGGGAGCGGTTCGAGGAGTGCCACGACCTGCTAATCAAGACGTGGACTACGCCCGGCCCCTTCCGCTGGGAAGGCAAGCACTACAACTACCGGGCGGTCAACCCGTGGATGGTGCCTATCCAGAAGCCGCATCCGCCGGTGTGGGTGCCCGGCACGTCCAGCCCCGAAACCGCGGAGTGGGCCGGACGCCACGGCTATACCTACGTCGCCTTCCTGACGGACGTGGACGTGACCGAGGAGCTGTTCGGTATGTACCGTCAGGCCGCCGCCGAGGAGGGACGGGAGACCACGCCCGACAACTTCGGATACCTGCTGTGCTGCTACGTGGACAAGGACCCGGCGAAGGCCGACGAGGAAGCCCGGCACTTCGTCTGGCGCATGGGCGCAACCACCCGCGCGCCGCGGGAGTACATGAACCCGGTGGGCTACCGCTCCCAGGCCAGCGCGTCCATCGCCGCACGCCGCACGGTCAAGCCCCTGGCGAACCAGACCTACGAGGAACTGAAGGAGAACTACCACATCGTCTGCGGCACGCCGGACCAGGTGTTGGAGAAGCTGGAGTACATCCACAAGCGTCTGGGCATGGACCACCTGATCATGTACGGCCAGGAGTCCAAGATGTCCCATGACGCCACTATGTCCAACATTGGACTTTTCGGCAAGGAGGTGCTGCCGGTCATCAGGGACTGGTAGCCTGCCCAAGCTGAAGGCTAATCACTACCCCTCTCCCTGAGAAGGGAGAGGGTTCTCTTTCACTTTTCTCTCATATTAATCTGTTGATATAAGATATTGCTATACAATATGGTTTAGAAGTCCTTGGCTACCCTGATTGTGTTGGCTGAAAGCCGGAAGTAGCGCGATGGTCAGGATTCCGTCACATCGCGGTCTCCCGCTGACTGGAGGACTGCCACCTCAGGAACCGGCGACAAACGCCGGGGGCAACTTGGTGCCGCGCGTGGTGTGGCTCTTCAGGCCCTATCAGTTCCATGTGGCCGTCGTGGTGTTCTTCATCCTGTGCACCTCGGGCCTAGGCGTGGTCAACCCCATGCTCATACAGGTGGTGTTCGACGACGGGCTGGGAATAGCGCCGGGGAGCGGCGGCCCGGACATCCGGCTGCTGTGGATTCTAGGCGGCGTGATGGTGGCTATCGCCGCGGCCAACGCGGCCATGGGCATCTTCCAGACCTACATGACCAACAAGGTCGGGCAGTACGTGATGCGCGACCTGCGCGACGCCGTGTACGCTCACCTTCAGGGGATGTCGCTGCGGTTCTTCACCAGCACCCGCACCGGCGAGATACAGTCCCGGGTGTCCAACGACGTGGGCGGTATCCAGCAAGTAGTGACCACCACCCTCAGCGACACCATTGCCAACATCGCCATCCTCGCCAGCACCCTCGGCGCCATGCTCTTCCTGTCGTGGCAGTTGACCCTGGTGGCCGTGGCGACGGTGCCTCTCTACTTCTTCATGGCCCAGTGGGTGGGCCGGAAGCGACGGGAGATTACTTCCAAGACCCAGAAGTCCATGGCCGAGATGACGGTCATCACCCAGGAAACGCTGTCGGTTTCGGGAATCATGCTGGCCAAGCTCTTCGGGCGGCAGCACGAGGAGATGGCGAACTTCCGCCGCCACAACCAGGAGCTTTCCGACCTGACGGTGCGCCAGCAGATGATAGGGCATTCCTTCTTTGCGGTGGTGATGGCCTTCCTTTCCGCCAGCCCGGTAGCCATCTACCTGCTGGCGGGGTACATCATGGCCGGGGGCGGCCCTTCGGTGATTACCGCAGGCACTGTCATCGCATTCACCGTCCTGCAAAACCGCCTGTACTTTCCGGTGGGGCGGCTGCTGCAAGTGTCGGTGGAGCTTCAATCGTCCCTGGCTATGTTCGAGCGTATCTTCGGTTACCTGGACATGAGGCAGGAAATCACCGATTCACCCAACGCCCGTCCGATGCCCGCAAGCAAGGTTGCCGGGGAAATCACCTTCGACTCGGTGCGGGTCAACTACCGGCGCGGCGAGATTGAGGAGCTGGGCGCCCGTGAAGGAGAGACGGCTGACGACGACCGGCAATGGGCGCTGGACGGCGTCAGCTTCCGAATCCCGCCGGGGCAGATGGCCGCCTTCGTCGGTCCCAGCGGCGCAGGCAAGACGACAATCGCATCGCTGGTGCCTCGGCTGTACGACGTCACCGAGGGGTCGGTGCGCATCGACGGGATTGACGTGCGGGAAATCCGGCTGGCGGACCTTTCGGAAATCATCGGCTATGTCACACAGGAGAGCTACCTGTTCCACGCCAGCATGGAGAGGAACCTGCTGTATGCCAATCCCCACGCCTCCTGCTATGAAGTAGTGGATGCGGCCAAGGCGGCCTTCATACACGACCGCATAATGGAACTGCCCGAGGGCTATAACACCATCGTCGGCGAGCGCGGTTTCCGGCTGTCGGGCGGCGAGAGGCAGAGACTGTCCATCGCCCGCGTAATCCTGCATCAGCCGCGGGTGCTGATTCTGGATGAAGCGACCTCGTCGCTGGATACGGCCAGCGAACGCTACGTGCAGGCGGCGCTGCAACCGCTGATGCAAGGACGCACCACGCTGGTCGTCGCCCATCGCCTTTCCACCATAATGTCCGCAGACGTGATATACGTGGTAGACCAGGGCAAGATCGTGGAGTCGGGCCCTCACGATGAGTTGCTGTCCAACGACTGCTTGTATGCCCGCCTCTATCGGGAGCAGTACGACAGCGGACGCATCGAGGCCCGCTTCCGGGACGGCGTGGTTTACAGGGACGGCAGCATAGTCCCCTTGGAAGCCCAAGAACAGGAACCCGCCACGACGGGGCGCCCCTGACAAATAAACATGGATGGGGGTGATGGCGCACTCGACGGAACCCCACCATCACCGTGAACTCTACAACCGGGGCCGGCACGGCCTGCCGCGCAGGATCATCGGTCTGTTCGGGCCGTACAAGCTGCCGGTAGCGGCAATTGGCCTGCTGATAGCGGTCAACTCCGTTGCAGGCGTGGCCAATCCGGTGCTGGTCAAGGAGGTGTTCGACTCGGCGCTGTTTCCCACCGGCGGCGGGCTGAACCTGACGCTGCTGTGGCTGCTCGCCGGGCTGATGGCGGCCATTGCCGTAGCGGGGGGAGCGCTGAACATTGCCCAGACCTACCTGACCAGCAAGGTGGGGCAGGACGTTACCGGCAACTTGCAGGAGGCGGTCTATGACCACTTGCTGGGAATGTCGCTGAGCTTCCTGGCGCGGACCCGGACCGGGGAGATGCAGTCGCGGGTTTCCCACGACATCAACGGCATCGAGCCGGTCGTAACCAGCACCTTCGCCGACTCGGCTTCCAGCGTCGCGGCGCTGATTGCCGTGGTGGTGGCCATGCTGTTTCTCTCGTGGGAGTTCACTCTGGTGGCAATGGCGATCCTGCCGGTGTTCTTCGTGCTGACGCGCTGGGTGGGACGCAAGCGGCGCGAGGTAATGGCCAGCGCACAAAGCTCGATGGCGCAAGTGACGGCGATTACCGAGGAAACGCTGTCTCTGCCCGGCATCCTGCTGGCCAAGCTGTTCGGGCGTCAGCACGACGAGCTGCACCACTTCCGGCGGCACAACGAGGAGCTGTCGCGTTTCGCCGTCCGGCAGCAGATGATCGCGCAGAGCTTCTACGCCGCCGCGTCCGCCTTCCTGACGCTGTCGCCGGCATTGGTGTACCTGCTGGCGGGCTACCTGATATTCATGGGCGGAGCGGGAGCGGCAACGGCGGGGACTATCATCGCGTTCACGGCGTTGCAGGCGCAGCTGTACCGTCCGGTGGAGCGGCTGCTCCAAGTATCGGTGGAGTTGCAGTCGTCGGTGGCGCTGTTCGAGCGGATATTCGGCTACCTGGACCTGGAGCAGGAGATTACGGACGCTCCCGACGCGGTACGGCTGGAGCGCGACAAGGTCCTGGGAGAGGTGGTGTTCGACTCGGTGCGGGTGGACAACAACAGATACCACGGGAGTGCCGGTGACCTGCAAGAGAACGGCCAGACGCGGCAGTGGGCGCTGGACGGCGTCAGCTTCCGCATCGAACCGGGGCAACTGGCGGCTTTCGTGGGGCCCAGCGGCGCTGGCAAGACCTCCATCGCAGCCTTGGTGCCGCGGCTGTACGATGTGACGGAAGGATCGGTGTCCATCGACGGGAGGGACGTGCGGCAGGTGAGGCTGGCCGACCTGTCGGATGTGGTGGGGTTCGTTACTCAAGAGAGCTTCCTGATGCAGACAAGCATCGAGGAGAACCTGCGCTACGCCAAGCCCGACGCCACGCGCGAAGAGGTCACGGCGGCGGCCAGGGCGGCGTATATCCACGACCGAATCATGGAGCTGCCCGCCGGGTATGGGACCGTGGTGGGCGAGCGGGGGTTCGGACTGTCCATCGGCGAGCGGCAACGGTTGTCCATCGCCCGGACCCTGCTGCACCAGCCGCGCATCCTGATCTTGGACGAGGCGACATCGGCGCTGGACACGGCCAGTGAGCGGCGGCTGCAATCGGCGCTGGCGCCGCTGGTGCAGGGCCGCACGACGCTGGTCATAGCGCACCGGCTGTCGACCATCATGGCGGCGGACGTTATTTTCACCATCAGCGGCGGCAGGATCCACGACTACGGCACCCACGCGGAGTTGCTGGAACGTTGAGGCATCTATACTCGGCTGTACGCCGAGCAGTACAACGAGGGGCGCATCGAGGCGTACTGCGCCGACGGGGTGGTGCTCACGGACGGGGCGGTGGTCCGCGCGGGGCCGGTGCTGGCGGGCGGCGACACCCCTCGCTGACACAGACTGTCCCCTCTCCTTCCGGGAGAGGTCCATGGTGAGGGCGTCTCCCCACTCACCGTCGCCGAAGGCCTGCCTGATACAATTGATGGCGGGAAGGCGTCGCCATGATTACGAACATCACGCTGGAGAACTTCAAGTGCTTCCGTCACGTCAGCATCAACCCGAAGCTGCTGACGGTGCTGATCGGCCCTAACGGCACAGGGAAGTCCAGCGTGCTGCAGGCGCTGTTGCTACTCAGGCACTTGGAGGTGGGCATCGACCCGTTCGAGCGCGAAAAAGAACCCAAACTCATCAGTAATTACATTAACGAATCGCCTAATTTCATTCGTCAACCTCCAGAATTCAAAATCGACGTCAATGTTAGCGATTCCAAAGAGTTGTCTGCTGCACGAAGATCTGCGCTTGGACTACTGGCGTATGTGCCTGCAGCGAGAGGATTGGTTAGGGGTGTGTATGATTTGGGTGATGACATACCACAGCATATACCGACCCAGCAGGGTCTAGACTTTCAGGAAGAACAATTGGCTACAAATCTTGCTTACAACGTCGATTCGCAAGAAGAACTATCAAATATGCTAAAGAGGGTAACGGGAACCGGCGTGCGCGTGCTGCCTTCTCCGCCTCGGCAGGTCGTAGCGAGGTCAATTATCCCCGAGGGGTGGGTTAACATCGCGGCCGAAGGATTTGGAGCAAATGCTCTAATCCAGCTTCTTTACCAACTAATAGCCGCATATAGTGGCGCAACCATCCTGATTGAGGAACCGGAAATCCACCTGCACCCGAAGGCGCAGGCGGAGTTGGCGGAGGTGCTGGCGGAGTTGGCGAAGGCTGAGGACAAGCAGATAATCATGACGACCCACAGCGAGCACCTGGTAGAACGCCTGCTCCTGCTGGTAGCTGAGGGTACACTGACCCCCGACGACCTGGCGATTTACTCCTTCGCAAAGGATGACAAGGGCGAGTGCTCCGCTTCGGACATCAAAGTAACGGACAGCGGCCAGGTGGAAGGCGGGCTTACGGATTTCTATGCTAACAACCTGGAAACATTGGACCGTCTGGTCAAGGCACTGAGGCAGTCCCAATGACCCAACGGTTCATCCTGGACGAAAACGTTTTTATCTTCGCTCAACTGGAAACCAATGTCCGAGAGGAACCCGACCCCACTTGTCTCGATCTACTGCATGGAATACTGGATATCTGCCATCCAATTGTCTTCGACTCCGTCCTTTACGAAAAAATCCAGCGCCAGTTGAACCATCCGGCCCATCAGCATCGCGGATTCGACTCGGCAATCCTGCGCACCTTGGGGCAGGCCATATTCAGGCCCGGCAAGCTGGAGTACCTAAGGGAGTCTCCACCCTTTGCCGAGGAGACGGAAATTCCACAGGGCAGCCAGGATGACAAGTTCATCGTGCGGCTTTCCGTGGAATCCGGCGCGACGCTGGTGACAGCTGACGAAGCACTCTGCGACGACCTTGCTTCGTCCAGCATCCAGGCACGCTATGGCCTCAACGTCGTCTCGCCCGAAGACGCGCTCGCCGTCCTCTGACTCGCCCCTTACCGCGCCGGGAACACGCGGCCGATGTGGACCAGCTGCTCTATCACTGCCAAGTAAAGTACTCGCATCCCTAGATTTCCGGCAGATGGCCGGCGCCCCTCCTGTTGCCGCCCAACATCTACCTCGCTGCTGCCGTTTCTCGACCCTTTGGGTTGGAGAGACCGCCGGGCTTAACGTAAGTGAAGATAGCCCGGCATTGCTGGCAATGGGCGGGCTGCTTGCCTGCCGGAGGACACAATTAGGCGGGCGCATTTAGGCAGCATCAGGGTCTCTGCATTCCCTTCCGGCATGACCCTGAGCGGTGGCAGCAACGTATTTCGCAAATTCACTGCATCCTCAATTATCACTCGACTAATCCAGCGTCGGTACTTGTTGGAAAAGTCGATATATTACCGTTTGACTTTGCGGTTTCCGTTGGCTAGAATGCGGCAATCTCTTGGTTCTGATCTAAGAGAATTACATATCACACAATAGGAAAAGGAAATGTACCTCGAACAAATATGCCGGACAGTTTCTCGAACAGCGATATTCTTCCTCATACTTGCGACGATATTCGTAGTCGCCTGCGGCGGAGACGACACTACTGCGCCAGCAGCGCCAACAGCCGTCGTCCCTACGGCGGCCCCGACGCCTACGCCGGTGGACTTGTCGGCCATCACGTCGGAACTGCAAAGGTCCATCTCCGACGCGGTGTCCGGTATAGAAGTCCCGGAAGGGATGACCGAGGCGGAGGTTCAGCAGATCGTGGCGAGCGCGGTGGCCGCAGCGCAGGCTGACGCGCCAGAGCCGCTGACGGAAGCGGAAATCGCCGAAATCGTGAGGGCCGCCGTACCTACTCCAGTGCCGACACCCACCGCAATCAGCGCCGAGGCGATACGGGAAGCGGCTCTAGTCAACCCAGGCACGGTCACGGTCCTGAACACCGTCTGGGGTCCTGAGTTGTTCACCAACTGGGCCTGGGGCGAGGTGATGGGCTACAACCGCCAGATCCATTCCTACTGGATGATCGGCAGCAAAGACGTCGAGATACTGCCTGGCGCTGCCACGACATGGGAAGTCGCGCCCGACGGTCTCAGTTGGATATTCACCATCAGGGATGGGATCAAGTTCCACAACGGGCATGAGTTCAACATTGACGACGCTGTCTTCACCATGAACGCAACCTACGGCACGATAACGCTGCCGGATGGCACTGTGTGGGATGCCAAGGAGCAGGGCGGCCAGAACGTGCTCACCGTGGCGCGGGCTACTGAAAGCATAGAGGCCGTGGGCCCGGAAAGCTTCAAGGTCACCCACACCCAGCCCTTGGCATATCTGCCCTTCATCCTGACTGACATGGCTACCAACAACAACGGCGCCCTCATGCCCAAGGATTACTTCGGAGAGGTGGGCCGCGATGGCTACGATGGCGCCCCCATAGGCGCCGGTCCGTTCCGCCTCCTGAGCCACACATTCAATGACGAAATGGTGTTGGAGCGCTTCGACGAATACTGGAATCCCTCACGGCTCTCCAGCTTCAGGACCCTGCATATGCGGCTGGTCCCGGAGGCAAGCACCAGGGTATCGGCGCTGATAGCCGGTCAGGCGGATATCGTCGACGCCAACCTACAGGTCATGAACCAGATTGAGGATTCCGGAAACCGGATCGTTATCGCCAAAGAGGCGGCCTACATGTGGATGTTCATGCCGGGCTGCCATGACACCGCCCTTCCCTGCAACAAGAAGGAATTCCGCCAGGCTATGGACTATGCCGTCGACAAACAGCTGATCGTGGACCAGCTCTACGGGCCGGACGTGGCTGAGGTGAAGGGCTTCAGCTTCGTCTTTCCCAGCAGCCTCGGCTATTCCCCAGGATTGGACCCCTTCCCTTATGACCCTGATAAGGCTCGGGAACTGCTGGCCCAGGCAGGCTACCCCGGAGGCCAGGGACTGCCCACGCAGATCATCAACACCTGGGTTGCCGGCGACGTGCCCTTCCTGCCGGAGCAAGCCCAGCTGATCGCCCAGATGTGGCGGGACAATCTGGGCATTGATGCCGAGGTGAAAGTTGGCGAGGAGGTTGCGACCCGGGAACGATGGTTCGGCGGCCAACTGGATGGTGAGTATCTGCTGCGGCCCAATGAGAGCCGATGGGATACCGCGGGCGGTATGCTGTCCCTCTATGGAGACCCCGAACGTGCGGCCCACATAGCGGGCAAACGCCAGGACATCGTGGATCGGGTTCTGGAGGCCACGTCGGTCGTGGACCCGGCACTCCGGCAGGATGTTCTTGCGGACGCTTGGATGTTCTTGAGAGAAGAGCACTACGAGTGGACCACCGGTATAACCCACTCCCTCTACGGCGTGTCGCCGAGAATAGAGACTTGGGAGCCGTGGCCGCTGGTGGCCTATCTCACCGGCGTCTGGACCATTCGTATTAACGAGTAGCCTGACCGGAGCAGAGAACCAGAGCAAAGGGGCGGGGGACAGTCCTCGCCCCTTTCTCCTAACCCGAGCAGGACCTCTCCCCCCAACAGGCGGGCATCTTTCTCCGGGGTCATCCTCTTAAACCATGCAGAAGTACATCATAATCAGATTGGGGCAAGGCATCTTCACCCTATGGGCGCTCACGGTTATTGTTTTCGTCAGCGTCCGCCTTACCGGAGACCCCGCGATCTTCCTCATGCCCATCGACGCTTCGAGCAAGGCAGACTACGAGGCTTTTCAGAAGCAGCTCGGCCTCGACAAGCCCATGGTCGTGCAGTACGGCATATTCCTTAAGAACGCGCTTCAAGGAGATTTCGGCACCTCGATCACTGACCGCCGCCCCGCTCGGGACATTCTGGCTTCACGATTACCGGCCACACTGCAATTAGCTGCGGCCGGCATGGGCCTGGCCATTTTGTTTGGCGTGCCGCTGGGAATTTTATCCGCCATAAAGCGCGACTCAATTTTCGACAAGATCGGCAAGATTTTCGCCGTCCTGGGAATGGCGGCTCCCCAGTTTTGGGTGGCCATAATGTTCATCCTGGTGTTTGGCGCGATATTCAAGGTGTTGCCAACCTTCGGGCGAGGCGGACCGGATTCATTCGTCTTGCCAGCCTTTGTGCTGGCTTGGTCCATAATGGCAGGCATGATGCGGTTGGGAAGGTCCAGTATGTTGGAGATACTGGATAGCGAATTCATTAAATTCGCCCGAGTCAAAGGTTTGCGCGAAAGATTGGTCCTATGGAAGCATGCCCTTAGAAACTCCCTGGTCCCGTTGCTTACATTCGGAGGAATCAGCTTGGCCGGGCTGTTGAACGGCGCTATCGTAGTCGAAGTGGTATTCGCTTGGCCTGGCATTGGCCGAATGCTGCTGGACGGCGTCCAAGCGCGGAATTTCCCCGTGGTCCAAGCGGCCGTTCTTGCATCGGGTTTCTTTTACATCGCTTTGTCCCTGATAATCGATGTCCTTTACGCCTATGTAGACCCGAGAATTCGTTATAACGAGTAGTCAAGGTATGGTTGCCAGCACACCGAATGCGCTTGAAACCGGGTCAGCAAGTCCTTGGCGCTATGTCGTCAGGCTGCATCAGGCCCGTCTGCCGTGGATTCCCATTCTTATTTTGCTGGTAATCCTGATTTGCGCGGCGTTTGCTGAGTTTATCGCCCCGCACGACCCACTCAAGATCAATGTGCTGAACAAGCATATGGCGCCTGGGGAATCCTCTTCTCACCTATTGGGTACAGACAGTTTGGGGAGGGACATCCTTAGCAGGCTGATTTATGGCGCTCGCACCACTGTAATAATCTCTTTTGTTTCACTCTTGGCCGGCGCGGTTGTCGGGACGGTGCTGGGCCTGATTTCCGGCTATTGGGGCGGCTGGGTAGACGCTATCATAATGCGTCTCGTCGACGCCGCATTGGGATTCCCTACCGTCCTGCTTGCAATGGTAATTGTGGTGTTTCTGGGGACTGGCACTATAAACATCATCCTCGCCGTAGCCCTGACGTTTTGGGCTCGATTCGCGCGTATGGCCCGCGGAGACGTACTATCGGTCAAGGTTCAGGACTTCGTGACCCTGGCGCAAATCACCGGAGTCAGCACGCCGGTGGTGATATGGCGGCATATATTTCCGAATGTTGTCAACACCTTGACGGTCATATCCAGTCTGATGGTTGGTCAAATCATCCTCCTAGAGGCGGCTCTGAGCTTCCTGGGTTTGGGCTTGGCCCCAGGAGCGCCGGCATGGGGCATAATGGTGGCGGAGGGCCGGGATATCCTGATTGAAGTGTGGTGGCTCTCCCTATTCCCTGGTCTGGCGATTACCATTGTAGTGCTGGCATTCAACTTCTTCGGCGATTGGCTCCGGGACACACTCGACCCCAGATTACGACAGGCCCAATAGGTGACAGAGAGGCGGGACTGTTGGAAAACGAACCAATTCTCAAGGTTGAAGATCTGCAAACCCATTTCTTCAACCGTTCCAGCGTCGTAAAGGCGGTGGACGGCATCAGCTTCGAGCTGCGTCGCGGGGAAACGCTGGGCATCGTGGGCGAGTCGGGTTCCGGCAAGAGCATGACCGCCTGGTCAATTCTCGGTCTGGTTCCACAACCGGCAGGCCGCATCGTGGGGGGGAGGATTCTCTACCAGGGAGAGAACCTGCTGGAGAAAAGCCCTGCGGAAATGCGCGAGATAAGGGGCAAGGGAATCTGCATGGTCATGCAGGACCCCTCCACCTCCCTGAATCCGGTGTTCACCATTGGCAACCAGGTTTACGAGACCCTGAACATGGATTCCAGGCAGTCCAGGGGAAACCTGAAGCAGCGAGCCATCGAGATTCTGAGCAGCGTTCGCATTCCAGCCCCGGAGAGGAGACTGGCTTCCTTCCCGCACCAGATGAGCGGGGGGATGCGCCAGCGGGTTGTGGGCGCGATAGCCATGTCCCGGGGGCCGAACATACTGATCGCGGATGAGCCCACCACCTCCCTCGATGCCACCATTCAGCTCCAATATCTCTCTCTGCTGAAGGAAATTCAGGCTCAGACGGGAGCTGCCATCATATTCATTACCCACGATTTTGGCATCGTGGCCCGGATGTGCGACCGGGTGGCGGTCATGTATGCCGGCAAGATTGTGGAACAAGCCGATGTACTGCAACTGTTCGATAGCCCCTCTCATCCCTACACCGAAGCCCTCCTGCGCTCGGTGCCTGACTTGGATGACCAAGCCGACTACCTCCCGTCAATAGAGGGCCAGCCGCCTTCCCTGGATGACCTGCCGCCAGGATGCAGTTTCGCCCCCCGCTGTCCCTACGTCTTCGGCAAATGCGAGGAATACCCGCCTGAGTTCGAGGTCGAACCGGGTCATATAGCCCGGTGCTGGATGCGTGATGGCACTAACTAGCAGTAGAAAGGACGGCACAAACGGTGGAGAGGCCCTGGTGCGCCTTGAAGGGGTGAAGAAACATTATCCCGTCACCACCGGGCTGGTCCTCCAGCGCACCATTGGAGTTGTCAAGGCGGTGGACGGTATTTCATTAACCATCTCCCCGGGGGAGACATACAGCCTGGTGGGCGAATCCGGCTGCGGCAAGACCACCACCTCCCGCATGGTGCTGCTGGTGGAGCCAACTACCGAGGGGAGAATCTTTTTTGAAGGCAAGCCGATAGCCGAAGTCAACAGGGAAGAGCGAAAGCTCTTTCGGGCTTCAGTGCAGGCAGTTTTCCAAGACCCTTGGAGCTCTCTCAATCCTCGGATGAAAGTAGAATCCATCATCTCCGAACCGCTGACCACACACCACCGGATGACCAAGCGGGAAGTTCGGGACCGCGTGGGAGAGTTGCTGGAAGTCGTGGGGCTGAACAACTACCACGGCCAGCGGTTTCCCCACGAGTTCAGCGGCGGCCAGCGCCAGCGCATCGCCATCGCCAGGGCCCTGTCCACTCAGCCCAAGCTGATTGTCCTCGACGAGCCGGTCTCGGCGCTGGACGTGTCCATCAGGGCCCAGATACTGAACCTGCTCAAGGAACTCCAAGCATCCCACAGTTTGAGCTATCTGCTGATAGCGCACAACCTGGCCACGGTGCGATACATGAGCCACCGCGTAGGTGTGATGTACTTGGGCAAGATTGTGGAGGAAGGCTCTCCGGACGAACTCTTCACCAATCCCCTCCACCCCTATACCAAGGCGCTGATTTCGGCTTCCCTGCCCGCCGACCCGCGCCGCCAAAGGGAAGAAATGGTTCTCACCGGCGAGGTGCCGTCCCCGTTGAACCCTCCCTCCGGCTGCACCTTCCACACCCGTTGCCCCTTCGTCATGGACCGCTGTCAAGGGGAAGTCCCCGAATATCGGGAAATATCACCCGGACACCCGGTAGCCTGCCATTTGTATTAGCCTTCATCAAGGGTCGCCGGGTTGATTTCATCCCGAACGGAGATGATGGCGCACTGTTGCGCGTCTCTTTTCTTGGGTTCGCGTGAGCCTTGCCAGCGGCATGAGACACCCGCTCCGGTGTCGTGGGACCTCGGGCCTTCCGACACTCGATAGCATCGTCGGTTATGAGCGAATCGGTAGCCGTTGTCTACTCTTCGGGGCGCAGGTACCGGCGGATTCTGTCCTCCAGGCTGGGCCGCTGCCCTGCCTCAGATGACTGCCCCTCTGCCTGGCTTCTCATCCTGACTGTATCCGCCTCTGCCGTTGCGTAGGCCCTGACCAGTATCCTCGGCCCTGCGATTTCCGGGTCCAACCGGATTCTTTCCGCGCCCTGGCCTTGGGACCAGCCGCGCTTGAAGATTGCCAATTGGAACTTGAGCGCTTCCAGGCCCACGACCGTATCCACCTCGCGCTGTCGCTCATCCTCAGGCATCTCGGGCCAGTTGTCCATGGTGCCCCTGTGGGCTGCCTCCTGAATCACTGCTCTGAGAGTCTCTTCGTCTGCTTCCTGTTCCAGCCGCAGGTCTGCGACCGCCCTCAGTTGGCGTTCGAGCTTTTCCTCGTCGGTTTCGTTTCGGTTCGTCATGCTTCTCTCACGCTGGCTTGGTTGACCATTTACTTTACCGCCCCGGCTGTGGGAGGTATACCTCCCGTTCACCGGGACTCCATGGACTGGGCTATCGTTCCTTTGCCGGTTTATGGTGATGCTGTCGTACCCCCTTCCCGCATTCGACAAATGTTACCGACGAGCTGCCCGGGATTATTTCGCTACGTCGGTCTACACTGGTGGTTGTAACATTTCCACGTATGTCTTGCCAGTGCCGGGATGCCTCACTTCCTGTATGGGGCATGACGCCGGTTTTTGCTGGCCAATGCCTGTGGTTCATTCGTATGCCTGATACTATTTACGATTTCCTATCATGAATTGGTAAGGCATAAATGATAGTTGACATCTTGTCTGGCAGCGTGATAATTTACGCCGACATTCAGTAAGCTAAGGGAGAATTACGAAAAACGCCACAAACACTGCCACTGGATTCGTTATACTCGGGAGGTCCAGCATGATGCGAAGCCGGTTCAGAAACCCCGCGTTATTACTGTTGGCAGCCCTGGCGCTGGTCTTTTTGACAGCTCTTGGCTGTGGCGGAGCCGCCACCGACGAACCGGAGGCGACGGCCGCACCGGCCGCCACGTCTGCGCCGGCGCCCACCGCTGCCCCTGCCGCCACAGCGGCTCCGGCGGCCACGACAGCCCCTGCCGCCACCGCCGCCGCTCCCAGCGCGCCCACGCCCGCCGCTGCGCCCACGGAGGCCCCGGCGCCGGCTCAGCCCAGCGTGGTTGCCTCGGGCAAGATGTCCCTGGCGTGGCACGCCGGTCTCTCGTCGAGCTGGCTTGACCCCCAGGACAACCCGGCCATGGCCACCCCGTACAACTTCGCCTACGCGCTGCACGACGCGGTGGTGAAGATAATGCCCCAGGCTCTTAACACGCCCAGCTTGGCCGAGAGCTGGGAGTGGGCCGACGACTTCTCCAGCATCACGTTCCAGATGCGGCCCGGCACCTCCTTCCACAACGGAGAGCCGGTCACGACCGAGGACGTGAAGTTCACCTTTGAGAACTACAGCGGCGCCCAAGCTGATATTTTGCACGGAGCTAACGCGGGGGTAGACCTGGTCGACCCCAGCACCATCCGCTTCAACTTCAACGAGCCTTTCCTGGACTTCCTGTTGCTCTACGGCACTTTCTCCAGCGGCGCGGGATTTGTCGTGCCGTCGGCTTACTACCAGGAGGTCGGCAACGAGGGGTTTATCCAGGCGCCGATAGGCGCAGGCCCCTACAAGCTGCTGGAAGAAATCCCCGGCGACAGCCTGCGGTTCGAGGCTTTCGAGAACTACCACCGTCCGGTGCACGTCAAGGAATTCACCATGCGCTCGGTGCAGGAAGCGACCACCCGCTTGGCCCTTCTGGAAGCGGGTGACGTTGACATTGCGTACAACATTGCGGGCGAGCTGATCCCGCGGGTCGAGTCCAACGAAGACCTGGTCCTGGTTCCGACGAATACCACCGCCGTCTTCTGGCTGGAATTCCCGCATATGCACAACCCTGATAACCCCTTCAGCGACGCCAGGGTGCGCGAAGCGGTGGGTCTTGCCCTGGACCGGCAGGCCATTAGCGACGCGGAGACCAGTGGACACTCCAAGCCCGCGAATTACTGGATACCGCCCAACATCCTGCTGGCCCCGCCCCACGGAGCGCCCGAGGAAGACTTGGACCGGGCCAAGGCGCTGATGGCCGAAGCTGGGTACGCCGACGGGTTCGAGGTTGAATGGCTCAGCCCCATTCCCAACTACTTCAGCCTGGGTGAGCGGGTAATCAGCCAGATTGGGCGCATCGGTATTACCGCCAAGTTGCAGACGATGGAGCGCGGCACTTTCTTCGACCGGCTGGCCGAGGGCGATACCTGGCAGGAGCGCAATGATGCCTGGGGAGCGGAAACGCAGATACTGCTGGTTGGCACCGGAACCGCCGGCGCGTTCATCGCCCGCTTCGACGCCTACGTCGGGTGCGAGGCCGCCTCATCCCGGATGTGCGATCCTGAAATCGACGCGCTGACGGACCAATACAAGGCGTCGGTTGACCCCGGCGAGCGCGAGCGGTTGGCCGCCGATGCCCAGGCGTTGCTGTCCGAAAAATTCTACAAAATCCCCATTTACTGGTTCAGCTTCATCAACGCCGTTGGCCCGCGCATAGCCAACCGCGACCAATGGGGCGAAGGCAAGGAAATCTTCGCCAACCCGCAGATGGAGTTCTACGGGCCGCCTTGGGAGAACTGGAAGCTGGTAGACAATTAGGCCGGGCCAACGACAAGAGAAGGGCTTTCCCAAAGTTCCCTCCCCCGCTGGGAGAGGGAGAATAGATGACACTGTAAGCAGGAAAGAGAAGGGTTGAAGGCGCAACTGGTGGACATAGGCGGTCGGATACGACTGTTTGACCGGCGATTCCGGCACATACCGCTGCTGGCCGTATTGCTGGTCTTGGGCGGCGCGGCCGCGGCGGCCTACTATCCTCTTACAGGGCCAGGGCCCGTCGGCAGTCCTGCCAGTATTCAGGCTGCCGAGGGATTCGTCCGAAATTCGCCTACTTTCCGTTTTGACGGAATCGAGGAAACCTTCAAGCTGGAGTCCAGCCGCGCCATCGAGTTCTGCCCGGGATGCTACGAATACACCTTCTACTTCGAGAGCAGACACCCCGGCGTCGGAGACCGCACGGGAGTACAGCCGTTGAGGGACATCACCACACCGCACCGTGTGGTCGTGAATATGACGTATGAAACCAACGTGGTCATGGGAGTGATGGATGAGAGCTGGGACATTGGCCGCCAGCTCATCATCGACCGGGAATGAGACTTCGAGATTTAACGGGCCCGTGAGGCCTGGGACGCCCCCACCCAACCCTCCCCCGGCTGGAGAGGGGACTATCAGAGAACAGCGGCGGCAGGGTAACGGTTCTTTAAGCGAAAGACTCACCCTCACCCCAACCCTCTCCCTACTAAGGGAGAGGGAGAATTAAAAGGAAGGGGTAAAGTGCGACAGTTCATCATACGGCGCTTCTTTTACAGCATTATTACCCTCCTGATAATCAGCATCACCATCTTCAGCCTGGTGCGGATAGCAGGCGGAGACCCGGCGCGGCTCTATACTGAGCCCGGTGCCCGCGAGGAGGACCTGGCCAGGATGCGGGCCCAGTGGGGCTTGGACAAGTCCTATCCCGAACAGTATTTCTCCTTTATGAGCAACGTGTTCAAGGGAGACATTGGCCAGTCGTTCCAGTTCAACCGGCCGGTGCGGGAGCTCTACTTCCAGCGGTTCACGGCTTCCCTCCAGCTTGCCGCCGGCGCCCTGATTGTGGCTATGGCCGTCGGAATTCCCCTGGGCATCCTCTCTGCGGTCAAGCTGAATACCTGGTGGGACAGCCTGGGGAAGATAGTCGCCCTGCTTGGGCTATCCATTCCCAACTTCTGGCTGGCGCTGGTGCTGCTCATAGTGTTCGGGCTGTATCTCAGTTGGCTGCCGGTGGCCGGCAAGGGAGGTTTCAGCCACCTTGTCCTGCCCTGCATAGCCTTGGGGTGGTATTTCGCCGCCTCGTTCATGCGCCTGACCCGCTCCAGTATGCTGGAGGTATTGGGCAGCGAGTACATCAAGCTGGCGCGGCTGAAGGGTATGCCCGACTACGTGGTCATCGGCAAGCACGCCTTCAAAAACGCCCTGATACCAGTGGTGACCTGGGCGGGAATCTACCTCGTGCTGCTGCTGAATACCGCGGTGGTCATCGAGGTCATCTTCGCCTGGCCGGGTGTGGGCAGCCTGCTCTATTCCGGCATATTCCAGCGGGACTTCCCTCTGGTGCAGGGAGCAGTCATCGTCATCGGCTTCCTGATTGTGGTCGTGAACTTCTTCGTGGATATCCTGTACGCCTACATTGACCCTCGAATCCGTCTCACGCGGTAGAACGCCCTCACCCTAACTCTCTCCCAGAGGGAGAGGGGATTTCTTGAAGGATGAGCGCTTATGGCAACCGTAGCTGCGCCAGCGAGAGCTGACCAGACAACTCAGGCCTTGAAAGCGGGATGGCGGGCCTTCCGGGAAATGCCCATTGCGGCGGTCGTAATCCTCGCGCTATTGGGTATCCTGGCCATCTTCGCAGATGTCATAGCCCCCCATGACCCGACGTTGCCCGTGGAGAATGTCCAGCCCGCGTTCTTTGCGCCTCCCATGTGGTTGGAAGGGGGTAGCTCGACCGCCATTCTGGGCACCGACTTCCAGGGGCGCGACGTGTTCAGCCGCCTGATTCACGGGAGCCGTGTCTCCATCATCGTGGGGCTGGTGGGCACCCTCGCCGCCGCAGCCATCGGCACCGCAATGGGGGTGCTGTCCGGCTACCTGGGGAGGTGGGTGGACACGGTTATCATGCGCATAACCGACGCCTGGCTGGCCCTTCCCGCCCTGATTTTCGCCATATTCCTGGCGACTCTGGTGGGGCCGAGTATGTGGAACATCGTCATCATCCTGGGGGCGGTGTTCTGGACCAGGTACGCTAGGGTAATCCGCGGCGAGGTGCTTTCCCTGCGGGAGCGGGAGTTCGTGAAGCTGGCCGAAGTGGCCGGGGCCAGCAAGTTCCGGGTGATGGTTCGCCACATCGTGCCCAACGTGATGAACACCACCATCGTGCTGGCCAGCCTCACCATCGGAGTGGTCATCATCGCAGAAGCGTCCCTGAGCTTCTTGGGCGTGGGCGTGCCGCCCCCGGCTCCGGCATGGGGTTCCATGCTGGCGGAGGCGCGGCCCACGCTGCTGACCGGCCGGTGGTGGCTGACGGTGTTCCCCGGCCTGGCCATCATGCTGGTGGTGCTAGCCACCCAGATAATGGGCGATTGGCTCCGAGTTAAGCTGGACCCGCAGTTGAGAAATCTTTAGTCTGAACTGTGATTTATTTGATTCAGTGATTACCCTGATTAAGGGCGCATCTGAATCAAGGCAATCATTTAATCACACGAATCATAGTTCAGACAGTTAGGAAGCGGATTATGCCTCCCTTGCTGAAAGTATCGGGCCTGAAAACCCACTTCTTCACCTTCCGCGGAACGCGGGTGGTGAAGGCGGTTGACGGCATAGATTTCACGCTGGAAGAAGGCGAGACGATGGGGCTGGTGGGCGAGTCGGGGTGCGGCAAGACCACCACCTGCCTCTCGCTGGTACGCCTGTTGCCGCCCGCGGGCCGAATCGTGGAAGGCAGCATCGAGTTCGACGGGGATGACATCGTTCCCAAGTCCGCGAGCGAGATGCGCCGCATTCGTGGCAGCCGCATTGCGATGATTCTCCAGGACCCCATGGCCTCTCTTAACCCCCTGTTCAGCATTCGCACGCAGGTAGGGGAGCCGGCCTACTACCACCAGGACCTGCACGGCCGGGCTTTGAGGGAGAGGGTCAGAAGCCTGCTCCAGTCGGTGCGCATCCCGTCCCCGGAAACAAGGATGAAGGAATACCCCCACCAGATGAGCGGCGGTATGCGCCAGCGCATCGTGGGCGCCATCGCCCTCGCCGGCGGGCCGAGGCTGATTATCGCCGACGAGCCAACGACAAACCTCGACGTCACCATCCAGGCCCAGTACCTGAACCTGCTCCGGGACATCCAGCGGGAAACCGGGGTGGGTCTGATATTCGTGACCCACAACCTGGGCATCGTTGCCAAGATGTGCGATAAGCTGGCCGTGATGTACGCGGGGCAAATAGTGGAGCAGGGGAGTGTGAGGGAAATCTTCCGCAATCCCCAGCACCCCTACACCCAGGCCCTCTTGGGTTCCATCCCCAAGATTGGCAGCAAGGACCCGCTGTTCGCAATACCCGGGCAGCCGCCCAACCTGGCCTCGCTGCCCCAGGGGTGCTACTTCCACCCCCGCTGCCCCCAGGTGATGGACCGCTGCAAAGTTGAGGAACCGCCCATGATCAGCCGCGGGGGAGGCTGGGAAGCTATGTGCTGGTTGGCGAACCAGAAGGAGGAGATGCAGGGTGCCGGAGCCGCTACTTAAAGTTGAAGGTCTCAAAAAATACTTCCCGGTGACCGACGGGATGGTCTTCTGGCGCCCCAGCGCGTATGTGAAGGCCGTCGATGGGATAGACTTCGAAATCTATCCTGGTGAGACGCTGGGCGTCATCGGTGAATCGGGCTGCGGGAAAACCACTACGGCGAAGCTGCTGCTGCTTCAGGAGGCAGCCACCGAGGGGTCGATAAACTTCGACGGCGAGGACGTAACCAATCTCAGCGGCAGCCAGCTCAAGAATTACCGGGGATCGGTGCAAGTGGTGTTCCAGGACCCCTTCAGTTCGTTGAGTCCCCGTATGCGTATACGCGATATTATCGCCGAGCCGCTCGAAATCCATACCGACCTGTCGCGCAGCGCAATCTACGACCGGGTCGGCGAGGTGATGCGACTGGTAGGGCTGCAGCCCGACATGTCTCCCCTGTTCCCTCACGAGTTCAGCGGCGGACAGAGGCAGCGCATAGCCATCGCCCGCTCCCTGGCCACCGAGACCCGTCTGATATTGCTGGACGAGCCGGTTTCTGGCCTGGATGTATCCATCCGCGCCCAGATCATCAACCTGCTGGAAGAGCTGCAGGCCGAGCTGGGGGTGTCTTATCTCTTCATCGGCCATGACCTGGCCACCGTTGCCCACATGAGCCATCGCATCGCCGTGATGTACCTGGGCAAGATCGTGGAGCTGGCCGAAAGCCAGGAGCTTTGCGAGAACCCGCTCCACCCGTACACCAGGGCGCTGTTCGCGGCGGCGCTGCCCTCTAGCCCCGATGAGGAGCAGGAGGAAGAGACCATAACCGGCGAAGTGCCCAGCGCGCTGAACGTGCCGCCCGGCTGCCGCTTCAACCCCCGCTGCCCCTTCGTGATGAGCCACTGCTCACAAGACGAGCCGGAACTGAAGGAAGTTTCCCCCGGGCACTACGTGGCCTGCTACCTGCATTAGGTTGACTCTGCAATTGTTATCGCAAAACCCGTTCGTCCTGAGCTTGTCGAAGGATGAACGGGTTTGGGTTGCCAGAGCGCCTGCCTCGCAAACGTTGACACTCGCCAGGCAACCGTCCACCGCCTAATTTCCCGCCCTTCGACAAGCTCAGGACAAACGGCGCGGCCTTTCCACGCACTCCTAGAACAGCTCATGGCTGGCGATGTCGGCGCCTTCCCGCATGGCGCGCAGCTTGAGCCAGACGATACCGGCATCCACCCGGTTGGAGCCGGCGGAGGTGTCGAAGCCGCAGTCTGTGCCGGCAAGCACGCGGGTCGGGTCGCCGCCCGCGGCGGTCACCGCCTGGTGCAGCCGGTCGGCCACCAGCCTGGGATGCTCCACGTAGTTAGTCTTCGTGTCTATCACGCCGGCCACCAGCAGCGTCCCGTCGGGGAGGGGAAGGTCGCGATAAACGCGATGCTCGTGGGCATGGCGCGGGTTGGCCATCTCCATCACCAGCGCTCCGACGTTGGCTTGGTAGATGATGGACAGGATGTCCTCCAGCGGCACGTCGTGGTGGTGCGGCCCTTCGCTGTTGCCCCAGCAGACGTGCAGCCGCACTCGGTCGCGGGGGATGTTCACCAGGGCGCGATTGATGGCGTCGATGTGCAGCTCTACCACTGCCTGGAAGACTTCCAGTGGCTCGTCCTGGTAGGAAATGTGCCGCTCCATGGCCAGATCTGGGCAGTCCAGTTGCAGGACCAACCCCTTGGACACCACCAATTCGTACTCCTTGCGCATCTCCTCGGCCACGGCGTACACGTAATCTTCGTATGTTGGGTAGTGGCCGTTCTTCATGGTCAGGGTGATGATGCCGGGAGAGGCGGCGGTCATGAACAGTTCCTTATGGGCCGCACCTGAACCGCTCACTGCACCAATCAAGTCGTCGCATTCCTGCTCAGCGATGTCCAGGCGGTCGTAGGATAGGGGGCCGACGCACATGGGCACGTCCCGCATGAGCTGTACTACGCGGGGGCGCACGATGGAGGGGAACTCGTTCTGGTCACGGTGTCCCCGCCGGGTCCAGGAGCCGCCGAAGCCGGACATCCGCTGGGTGACATAAGTGGAGAAACTGATGCGGGACTGTTCGCCGCTGTTGATGACGTCGACCCCCGCGTCCGCTTGGGCTTGCACCACGTCAGCGGCTGCAGCCCGCGCCGCGTCCGCCAAAGCTGCCTCGTCTACCGGCTCGCCCCGCGAAACGGCGCCCAGCATCGCCACCAGCCCCTCGGGCCGGGGCAGGCTGCCGGTGTGGGTGGTCAGGATGCGCGCTTCACTGCGTTTCATGGCCGGCAATTCATCTCGGAATATTGATTTCCCTTCCCCAGGATAGGAAGGGATGTCGCACACGCTCTCCAATCAGAGCGCTCCTGGGCGTTTTCTTGCCATCTATGGGTTGGTGGCGGGGCAAAATGACAGCTCTGCTTCGTTGGTCAACTGGCTTTGCAGGGAGGCCGGCAGGCACCCGCTCAACTGGTTTCCGAAGAGGTATAACTCTTCCAGGTTCGACAGATTGCCGAACTCCATCGGAACCTCTCCTGCCAACTGGTTATTGGAAATGTCCATCCATTCCAGCTCGGTGAGGTTTCCCAACTCCTGCGGCAACTCCCCGCTCAGTCCGTTCAAACTGAGGCCCAAACTTGTCAGCCTGGAGAGATTCCCCAGCTCCGGCGGTATTTCGCCGTTGAGCCTGTTTTCCCAAAGTCTCAGCTGTTTGAGGCTGGAGAGGTTGCCCAGTTCCGGGGGAATCTCGCCTTGCAGCAAGTTGCCGTTCAGGTCCAGAACTTCCAAGTTGGCAAGGCGTCCCAATTCCGGGGGTATCTCACCACTTAATTCGTTTCCCCATAGCCACAGTTCCACGAGATTGGTAAGGATGCCCAACTCGCGGGGTATCTCACCGCTCAATCCGGTGCCGCCGAGGCTCAGAACAAGGAGTTGGGCCAAATTGCCCAATGTCGGCGGAAGCTCGCCCTTCAGGACGTTGTAGCGGAGGTCCAGTTCGGTGACTCGGCCATTGGCGTCAGTGGTTACGCCGAACCATTCGCCGACCGGCCTGTCACTCAGCCATTTGTCGTTCAGGTTCCAGGACTCTCCCCCAGTGGCCTGGAACAGGCTGACCAGGGCTTCCCGTTCCAGGTCGAGGGCCGATGGAGCCTCGGCATCGGTCTTGTGCGTCCCCACCCTCGCGTGAAGTAAGCCCCAGGAGTAGTCTTCGCCAGAGGGATTTGTGATGACAATTACATCAGGCTGGAGAGTCGGAACGGGGGTGGAAGTGGCAATAGCCTCCAGGGTGGATGATATGTCAGCCTCAACCCTCCGGGCCTCGAGGGTGGCTGCCACCCCTGCCGCGATTTTGTCTGCTTCCGACTCCGGCTTAGTCTCAGTCTCAGTCTGAGTTGCGCAGGCTGTTAGTAGCAGCAGGGAGAGCGCAACTATGAGGGTGCGTTTGAGCATCAACGGCCATTGCCCTACCGGATTTGCCGCGATGAACGGCTTGGGGGCGGGTATAAGACCCGCCCCCAAGCCGCTACTTCCCGGTCTTGATGAAGTCGGCCAGCTTCTCGGCGATCATGATGGTGGTGGCGTTGGTGTTGGCTCGGATGCAGTCGGGCATGACCGAGGCGTCAGCTACGCGCAGGTTCTCCACGCCCTTGACCTTGAGGTACTGGTCTACCACCGTCATCGGGTCGTTGTCCGGCCCCATTTTGCAGGTGCCGGAGATGTGGTGCGACGTGCCTGAGTTGCGCAGCAGCCACTGGTCCAGGGCCTCGTTGGTGGCGAGATCCTCGTCGGTGGGGGTTACCCGTTCCTCGAGAAGGTCCTGGTACATCGGCTGCTCGGCAACGCGGACGCCGAGGCGAATCCCGTCGCGCATCCGGCGCAGGTCCTCCTCCTCGCGGTAGTAGTTGTAGTGGATGTAGGGCTGGACGTGAGGGTCGGTGGACTGAAGGGTCAGCTCCCCCTGTCCCAGCGCGAGCTGGAGGCTGGCGTTCATGCCGATATAGTTTGCGTCGTCGTCGATTTCCACCTGCGCCGGCCGGTGCTCGCTGGTCATCAGCATGGGCTGGAGCTGCATATCGTTGCGCAGAGGCGAATCAGTAGCGGTGTAGCGCAGGCCGACCTGGGTCATCGGCGCCTGCACGTCGGGCCGCTCCCCTTTCGCCCGGTACAAGACCGCCGCCGACGGATGGTCCCGCAGGTTCTTGCCCACGCCGGGCGAGTCGTGAACCACATCGACGCCGAAGCTCTGCAGATGGTCGGCTGGGCCGACGCCGGAGAGCATCAGCAACTGGGGCGACGCCACCGCGCCGCTGCAAAGAATGATCTGGTCGCCCTCCACGGTGAACATCTCTCCGCCGCTCTCGGCTTCCACACCCACGGCGCGCCTGCCCTGAAACAGGACGCGATGGGTCGTGACGCTGCCGCGGATGGTGAGGTTGAGGCGGTGTCGCGCCGGGTCAAGGTAGTTGAGGGCGTTGCTCATCCGCATTCCTTCGATGGTGTTGCGGGCGCGGGGTGATATGCCGGTGGACTCTGGGTCGTTCTGGTCCTCGTGGACTGGGTATCCCTCGGCGATACAGCCCTGTTCGAAGGCCACGGCGTGGGGCATCCACTCAGCGCGCGGGTAGCGGCGCACCGGTACCGGCCCGTCGTTGCCGTGAAAGTCGCCGCCGCCGAAATCGAGGTCGGTCTCCATCTTGTTGAAGTAGGGAAGGCACTGGGTGAAGCCCCACTCGTCGTTGCCCCACTCGGCCCAGCGGTCGTAGTCCTCGGGTATGCCGCGCAACAGCACCTGCCCGTTGATGGCGCTGGAGCCGCCGGTGGCCCGGCCGCGGGGGATTTCCAGGTCGGTCATTTCGTCGGTCATGTGGCCGCGGTAGGCCCAACTGTGCGGGCCATAGGCGGAGAGGAACACGTTGTTGCCCAGCTTCAGGTCGTCGGGGAGAGTCTCAAACACGGGATAGTCCGGCCCCGCCTCCAATAACAGAACGGTAACGTCCGGGTCTTCTGACAACCGCGCCGCCATGACACAACCCGCCGAACCACCGCCGACTACGATGTAGTTATATCTCATCGGGATCCTCCTAATGTCTTGGATTGCAAAAAGCGCAGAGGACAATTTTGATGTGAGTGGTCAGGATGCGTGTCTCGCTGCGTTTCATTACCTTTCGTCCGTGGGGCGGGCCGCCGGTTGGACAATGGGACCGCTACTCCGGCGATGGCGTGGGCGGGGGTGGAATGCTGAACCGGATGGTGCCGTCGGTGTCGTGGCTGTGGGACAGGAAGGCGTCGGTAAGGCGCTGGATGGCGGCCATCATTTCCGCGTGCTGGGCGTCGGAGCGATCACGCAAGGCGGCGATTTCCTGCACTATCAATTCCCGGGTATGGGCGATCAATTCCCGGTTTTGCGCGTCTCCTTGTGCTGCCATCTCCCGCGTTTGGGCGATCAGTTCTCTGGTTTGGGCGTTTCCCTGAGTTATTATCTCTTGGGTTTGGGCAATCAATTCCCGGGTATGGGCGTTTTCTTGGGCCACCATCTCCCGGGTGTGGGCGTCTTCCTGGGCCAGGGCTTCTTGACCCTTTTCCAGCTTGCCCAGCCGGTAGTGGACGCTGGCTATCAGGCCGATGACGGCTATCAGGACAGCGCCCGCGGTGGCGGCAAAGGCGGTGAGCAGCGGGGTTTCTATGGTCATCGTTCACCTTGTAAGGGAATGGGCAATCTGTCCTGAGTGACTGCACGTCCTAGCGTGAGAGGGATTATCACGTTCCGCCTGTACCACGACCGCCCGGCGGCGCCTCGGCAACCCTGCCATGCCCGGCGATTATAGCAGACTGCCGCTGTCCATCATGTGGCCTGCGTATCGTATAATTTACACACTGTTTTTCAGCAGAATTCAACCTCTTGGATGGAGGGAGCCAAGTTTAATAGCGCAGTGTAGCGTCGCACCGTGTCTGGACTTACGCCCGCTTGCCTTGCAACTTCTTGGTATGACCCAACGCTCTCGTAGATTCGCTGGTAGGCTCGCGCTTTGTCTATAGGGTTCATTTCCGCTCTTTGGACGTTCTCAATGAGCGAAATAATTACAGCTTGGGTATCGTCTAAGTTCTCTCTGGCGATGGCAGGAATTTCCGTATAGCCGATCCTCTGGCAAGCTAGGAATCTTCTTTGACCGGCGATTAGGTCGAACCTTTCGTTGTCATGCGACTTTACCTCGACGGGGTTGAGGATCCCCTTTTCCTGGATGCTTGCCGTCAAGTCATCTAGCGATGCGTCTTCTGTGCCAGCCTGTAAGTCCCTGCGCGTGTTCAGCCCGGATATGTGGATTCGCTCAATAGGAATGTTTATGATTTCTATTTTCAACCTTATGTTCTAAGAGTGACCGGCAGTTTAACGGTGATTGACAGTCTTGACAAACTGCCGAGGGGACAAGCAATTGAGACAAAACACAGCAGGGGCGGGTCATCAACCCGCCCCTGCTATTGGATTGCAATTGCATCCCCTGCCGCCTACTTCCCGTCCTTGATGAAGTCGGCGCAGCGCTCGCCGATCATTATGGTGGTGGCGTTGGTGTTGGCGCGGATGCAGTCGGGCATTATGGAGGCGTCGGCGACGCGCAGGCCCTCGATGCCCTTGACGTGGAGGTGCTGGTCCACCACGGCCAGCGGGTCGCTGTCCGGGCCCATCTTGCAGGTGCCGGAGATGTGATGGGAGGTGCCTGAGTTGCGCTTCAGCCACAGGTCCAGGGCGTCGTCGTCAGCCAGCTCGTCGTCGGTGGGCATTACCCGCTCGATTACGATGTCCCGGTAGAATTCGTGGTTCTCGGCCATGCGGACGCCCAGGCGGATGGCCTCGCGCATCCGGCGCAGGTCCTCCGGTTCCTGGTAGTAGTTGTAGTTGATGAAAGGCTGCTCGTGGGGGTCAGCGGACTGTAGGGTCAGCTCGCCCTGTCCCAAGGCCAGTTGCAGGCTGGCGCTCATGCCGATGTAGTTGAGGTCGTCGTCTATGGTAATCTGCGCCGGGCGGTGTTCGCTGGTCATCAGCATCGGCGAGAGCTGCATATCGTTTTCCAGCGGGCTGCCTGGCACTTGGTAGCGCAGGCCCACCTGGATTACCGGCGCTTGCACGTCGGGCGGGTCGCCGTGGGCCTGGTAGATTGCCGCTGCCGACGGATGGTCGCGCAGGTTCTTGCCCACGCCGGGGGAGTCGTGGACCACCGGAATGCCCAGGCTCTCCAGGTGCGCCCTGGGGCCAACCCCGGAAAGCATCAAAATCTGGGGCGATGCGACGGCCCCGCTGGAGAGGATGATTTCCTCGCCCTCGACAACGAATACCTCGCCGCCGCTCTCGGCCTCGACGCCGACTGCCTTATTGCCGTCGAACAGGACGCGCCGGCAGATGACGCTGCCGCGGATGGTGAAGTTGAGGCGGTGGCGGGCCATGTCGAGGTAGTTCAGGGCCATGCTCATCCGCACGCCGGTGCTACCCTTGAAGTTGAGGGTGTTGCGGGCACGGGGCGACACGCCGGTGGACTCCGGGTCGTTCATGTCCTCGGAAATCTCGAAGCCCTCGGCCAGGGCCGCCCGCTCGAAGGCGTTGGCATGGGGCAGCCACTCGCTGCGCGGGGCGCGGCGGACAGGCACCGGGCCATCTGAGCCGTGAAAGTCGCTGCCGCCGAAGTCCAGATCGGTCTCCATCTTGTTGAAATAGGGCAGGCAGTTGGTGAAGCCCCACTCGTCGTTGCCCCACTGGGCCCAGCGGTTGTAGTCGTCGGGGATGCCGCGATACAGAACCTGGCCGTTGATGGCGCTGGAGCCGCCGGTGGCCTTGCCGCGAGGAATCTCCAGGTCGGGCTGCTCGTCGGTGATGTGGCCCCGGTAGGCCCAGCTGTGAGGGCCGTAGGCCGACAGCCAGACGTTGTTGCCCAGCTTGAGGTCATCAGGCAGCGCCTCAAAGTCTGGATAGTCCGGCCCCGCTTCCAGCAGCAGCACCGAATTGTTCGGGTCTTCCGATAGCCGGGTGGCGATGGTACACCCTGCCGAACCTCCCCCCACAACGATGTAGTCGTACTTCATGCGTGAACCTCCTTTGAGTCTTTGGGGCGTTCCCGTTGATTCGGATAGATTTAGACTTTGACGGATTTGGCCAAAGCAATCCAGCCGCGCACTTCATCGGTAAGTTCTTCGATGCGCTTACGTTGCGTCGGCTTGAAATCCCCAGCCGTTCCGGCAACCGCCGCGACCTGCTTCTCGATGGCCTGAACCAACTCCGTGTCGGAGAAGTCCAGCTCCACTTCGCACAGCAGGTCGGAGAGCTCATCGTTTTGGCGGAGCAGCTCTTCGCCGATGGCCTCCGCTATCTGAATCTTGACATCCGAGCGCTTCCGCATTTTGGCAACTATTTGGCGGTCTTCATCAGTGAAGTGCTTGGTTAGCTCGGAATAAGGTATAGTCATGGAATCAAACCTCGCCGACGTAAATCATCGAGATGCCGGTCATGGATGCGGTCTGCCACTGGCACAAATTGCCGGTAAAAGCGGTTGTTGCCGGTCTTGTTTCCTCCTATCAGCAGTATCCCAGTCCGCAATGGGTCAAAGGCAAAAAAACTCGGAGTGGTCTTCCGCTGCTTTGCACTCTTAACTCGCGCATATGGCTATGGTGGGATGAGCGCACTCCCGAAGAGAGTGGATAGCCAAGGTTTGTTCCACTTTCCGCGAGTTGCTCGATTCGGTGATCTACTGCCCTCTGTTGCGCTGGCGTAAGCTCTCGCCACCATTCATCGTATTCGACGGAACTTTCGATTTCTCACGCCATCGCGCCGCTACAGGTTCGGATGAAAGGTAGCCCATTATACACAATCCCGCCCCTGGAACGGGAAACTATTATGATAGCGAGCCTCATCGTCGCAGGGCATTAAGGAGATTCTCCCCGCCGCTTTCTCCACGTATTCGGCCATGTAGTCAATGCCGATATACCGTCTGCCTTCCCGGATTGCTGCAACCGCCGTTGTACCCAACCCCATGAACGGGTCCAGTACCAAATCTCCATCACCAGAGAAGATGCGAATTACCCGGCGGGGTAGTTCGAGGGGGAATTGGGCTTCGTGTTCGCTGTTGTTCCTTACCGACGGTATGTGCCAGACGGCTCGGGAACCCCATTCGCTCCATTCTTCCCGGCTCAGGCGGCGGTCAATGGTCTGCTCGCTGCAACCCAGCAGCTCGGCGAGCTGGTAGCGGTTGAAGTCCGGGTGTTCCCGCTGTGCCGAAAGAACCTGCTCTCTGGTGATCCCCGACCGTTTGGACGATATGTTGTCGGCCTGGATGCGGGGCATTTCGGGGTCAGGGAAGGCCAGAATGTCGGCTATGTTGACGGCCAGGAACCCGCCGGGCGCGATAACGTTGAAGTGAAGCCGGATTACTTCTCGGAGCAAGTCCTGCCACTGTTCAAAGGAGAGGTGCCTTTCGTAGCTTTTCCCCACGAAGTAGGGAGGAGACCAGAAGCTCAGGGCAACCGCTTCCGGCTCAATTTGCCGTAACAGGGTACGCGAGTCCCCGCAATACAGGCGGTTGCCGTCCAGGAAAGTGTTGTCCCCCGGCTGCCCGATGTTTGACCGGAAGGACAGTTGGCTGGCGCTGGCTGATTCCCGATACACCAATGACGTTCCCGCGCTAACGGATAATGAGTGCTGGACTATTTCACTATATCAGCCTGCTGCCGGGCAATGCCCTGCTGTCAGCGATTCGTCCAGCCTACTCCAATTCCATCAACGGGTCGTTGGTGCGGACGGAGTCCATGGGCTGGACTCGGATCTCCTTGACCACTCCGTTCTGGGGGGAGCGGATACTCTGTTCCATCTTCATGGCCTCCACCACGCACACCTCCTGGCCGACGGACACGATGTCACCGGGGCGCACCAAGATGGAGATGACGCGGCCCGGCATGGGGGAGCGGATGAAGTTGCCGTCGCCGCTGGTGGGGTTGACCCGGCTGGCCGGAGGCGGCACAAGGATGCCCGGGGTCTGCGTGCGGCCACGACGGGGGCGGGCCGGTATCTGGCCCGGCAGACCCTCTACCTCTATGGTGAAGGTCTCGCCATCGACCGTCACCTGCACCGGCGGCCGGTCCAGGTCGCCCACTTCGACGTTGTACCAGTTGCCGCCGACCCGGACGCGAAGTCTGGTTATCGCCAACCTCGGCTCCCTATGCTCCGGGAGTGGAGTTGCTCGCGGCGTCGCTGGGACTTCCACCCGCTGGATTCCGGCGCCGACGACTTCATCGCCATCACCAAGGCAACACCGATGGCGGCGGCGGTCTCTTTCTCCGCCCGCCCTGAGTTAGTCGAAGGGCTGCTTTCACCGGACACGCTTTCGCCGATTTCCGTTCTATGATGCAGGTAGAGGTGGCCCGCGCCGCCGGGCTGATGGGCCAGGTTCCTTTGACGCAATTCGTTCACCCAGTGCGGGACCGACCCGGTATGATAGGTCGCGTCGGTGAATTCCTTGCTGGCAAGGATGCTCTGGAGCAGTGGCACGTTGTGGGTGACGCCCTCCAGCCGCATTTCCAGCAAGGCCCGCTGTAATGTCTTGATAGCCTGCTCCCGGTCTTCGCCCCAGGCCATCACCTTGGCCATCAGCGGCTCGTAGTCTAACCCAACCGTGTAGCCATCGCAAAGGGCCGAGTCCACGCGCACGTTGTCGTCGTTGGGGGGAAGATGTATGTCGGTGAGCTGACCGGCGTCGGGCATAAAGGTTTCCGGGTGTTCAGGATAGATGCGGGCTTCGATGGCGTGACCGCTGCTGACGACGTCTTCCTGCGTTATTGGCAGCGGTTCGCCAGCGGCCACCCGCAGTTGCAACTCCACCAGATCAAGGCCGGTGACCAGCTCGGTCACCCCGTGTTCCACCTGTAGGCGGGTGTTCATTTCCAGGAAGTAGACTTCGCCCTCCCGGGAGACCAGGAACTCCACCGTCCCGGTGTTGTTGTAGCCGATGCGCTGGCCCAAGGTGAGGGCCAGCGACGCTAGCCGCCGCCTGGTCTGCGGGGTCAGCTTGGCGGAGGCCGGGGTTTCCTCGATGAGCTTCTGGTTGCGCCGCTGCACTGAGCAGTCGCGCTCGAACAGGTGGACCAGGTTGCCGTGATTGTCGCCCAGCAGTTGCACCTCGATGTGCGACGCGTCTTTCAGGTAGCGCTCGAAGTAAAGGCGGGCGCTTCCGAAGGCGCCGGAGGCCACCTGCCTGGCCCGTTCGATGAGGGGAATCAGATCCTCCCTGGATTCAACGACGTGTATACCCATGCCACCGCCGCCCTCGGCCGCCTTGACCATCAGGGGGTAGCCTAGGTTCCACGCCGTCTCCGCGGCCTGGTCGTCCGGAACAGCGTCGTCCGTCCCGGGCAGCAGAGGCATCCCGGCTTCTCTTGCCAGTTGGCGTGCATGGAGTTTGTCCCCCATCTGCTCCATCACCTCAGGCCTGGGGCCGATGAAGGTGACGCCAGCCTGCTGGCATTCACGGGCGAACCGGGGATTTTCTGACAGAAAACCGTAGCCGGGGTGAATCGCGTCGGCCCCGGCGAGCTGGGCGGCAGCCAGCACCTTGCGTATATTCAGATAGCTCTCTTGAGGGGCCGCGCTGCCCAGCGGCACCGATTCGTCGGCCTGCTGCACCGGGAGCGAACCGGCGTCCACGTTCGAATACACTGCTACGGTCTTGATGCCCAGTTTCCGGCAAGCGCGTATCACCCGGCAGGCGATTTCTCCACGGTTTGCTATCAATACCTTGGAAAACATCGGCGCACCCCTCCCCTGATTTTCACCACTGATGCCCGAATTACGTCGGACATCGACTAAAAGGCAGTGCTATTTGACCGAACATAGTACCATCAACCCGGTAAATACGCATTGCTTTCAGGTTGCGGATTTATGCCTTTGCGGGTATCTCGTTGCGTCTTTCCTCGTCCAGTTGTGCCAAGAAGTAGTTGGAACGAATTTCCTTGCCCAGCCAGTAGCGTACGGTGTGAGACAGGACGGATTTGAGTTCCCCCGAGAGAGACGGGTTGATGGTGAGAGCGGAGGTTTCGGCCAAGCTGCCCCGGTGCATCAGCCGCAACACCTTCATGGCCCGCAGCGACAGGGGGCGCACCAACGCCTCCGCCGGGGTGCAGGCGGGGCAAAGGACGCCACCGAGGTTGACGCTGAACCTGTGGGAGTCGGGAGCAATTTCCGCCCCGCACTCCACGCATTGGTACAGCTCGGGCAGCACGCCGGTCAGCCGCAGCAGGTGAAACTCGAAATAGCGTAAAGGTGCTTCTGGGTCCTTTGCCTGGGGAAGTTCTCGCAGCACACCCGTTGCCAGCCGGAACAGATCGGGCGAAGGGTTGTCCTCCGGCCCGAAGCCGTCCAGTAGTTCGGCCACGTACAGCCCCCGGGTTATTGACGATAAGTCTTCCTTGAGGAAGGCAAAGCCTTCCGTAACCTGTGCCTGGGTGATGATTTCCAGTTCCCGCCCGCGGGCCAGCGAAAGCCTGACCAGGGTCAACGGCTCCAGGTGGCCCACCAGCTTGCTGCTGGAGCGGCGCGCGCCCTTGGCCACAGCCCGCAGCTTGCCGTGCTCGGCGGTGAATACGGTAACCACCAAGTCGGCCTCGCCGATGGCCGCCTTGCGCAGGGTCAGTCCCTCGCAGCGGTAGGTACGGGGCGGCGCCACGGCTACAAGTCCTGCCGTCCCTGGAAGGCGCGGCTCAGGGTGGTCTCGTCGGTGTACTCCAGCGAGCCGCCCACGGGCAAACCGCGGGCCAGGCGGGTCACGCGAAGGTCATCGCGGGTGAGGTGGCGGCGGATGTACATAGCGGTGGCTTCACCTTCCAGCGTGGGGTTGGTGGCTACCACCAGTTCCGTGACTTCCGTGTCGGAAAGCCGAGACAGCAGTTCCCGCAGCTTCAAGTCGTCGGGGCCGATGCCGTTGATGGGCGATATGACGCCGTGCAGCACGTGATACAGCCCGCGAAAGCTGCGGGTTCTCTCCAGGGCCAGCACGTCCAACGGCTCTTCCACCACGCAGATGATGGAACGGTTGCGGCGGGAGTCTGCGCAGATGGGGCAGGGCGTGGCCTCGGCCAGGTTCTGGCACTCGCCGCAGTAGACGGTGTTCTGCTTCACGGCGGTCACGGCCTCGGCCAGGGCATAGGCTTCCTCCGCAGGCAACCGGATGATATGGTAAGCCAGCCTTTGCGCGCTCTTGGGCCCGATGCCGGGCAGCCGGTTAAGCTCCTGCACCAGCCGGGCCAGGGACGGTGAGGCGGAGGGCAGGCTGTCGGAGGTCATCAGATGGCTCGCCGGAACCTGCGCAAGACTTCGTTGTCGTAGGTTTTAAGGGCGATACCCAACTCTTGGGAGAGAGCGGCTACAATCGGATCTGCTCCTCTGAGCGCATTTCCTTCGGCCAGTTCCATAGCTGCCTCCATACGCTCCCGGTTCAGGGAGTAGAATACTACCTTTTCCTGCCGTTCCCACTGATAGATAGTAGCAAAAGTGTCATTTACCGTGGTTTGCGAGCTTTGCCCAAGTCTGCGTTGGATGGCGGAGATGGTCTCAACCCATTACGAGCATAGGCAAGTGAAGTTTGTGGCCGCCGCTATCCAACTCGGCCATAAATTCCCGCGCCCACTGGTGGAACACATCGGATTCGAGAAAATAGGCCACCAACAGGCTGGAATCCGCAACCACATCCTCCATGAAAATCAGTTTCGACAGAGGTTCCGCAGTGGTATCGCTTCCGGTTGGGCGAGACATCTCCTAATCAAGACGATGCCAGCCCAACATTGCCGGCAACTTCGCCGCTTCTGGATTGATAGGCTTCACGGATTGCAGGCAAGCCTTCTTGCTCATAATCTTCAAGAGTTCGCTCTCCCCCATCGCTACCCCGCCCATCCAGCCAATTCTTGAATTGTTTTAGCGTGCCGGGTTCTACGAGCATCCAGCTCGCACAATAATGCTCTTCCGAGAATTGGCGCCACAGGTAGACCAATTCCAAGTCGCTCAACATTTGATTTGCCCCCTAAGTCAGCCCTGGTATGTTCATGCCGCCGGTGATGACGCTCATCTTGCTGGCGGCCATTTCCTGTGCCTTGGTTGCAGCGTCGTTGAAGGCGGCGACCATCATGTCCTGCAGCAGTTCGATGTCCTCCGCCGCTTCCGGGTCTATTTCGACGGACTCAACCGCCTGCTTGCCGGTCATCACGACTTTGACCACGCCGCCGCCGGCGGTGCCTTCGACGGTGAGGGTTTCCAGTTCTTCCTGAATCTTTTGCAGTTGGGCCAGTTGCCGCTGGGCCTGCCGCATCATGTTCCGGTTCATTCTTCTTCCACCTCTTGCTCCTGGAGGATTCGCGCCCCCATCCCCAGGGCGGCGCGGACCAGTGGGCTTTGCTGGGCCGTCTTGTTGGCGTTGCCGTTGGCCTGCTGTCCGTTGGCCAGGGTCAACTCGTATTCGCATCCTTCCCCGAAGAACTGCGTCAGCGCGTCGGCCATTCGCTTGCGAGACGCCGGGTCCTCCAGTTCTTCCTGCATTCGCTCATAATTCGCCTTATTGGTGAAGGGCAACACCAGCCGCTTGCCGTCCAGCGAGATGCTGTTGACCTTGCAGTCCCGCAGCAGCGCCCCCAGATTGTACTTCCTGCCCTTGTGCCGCGACAGGGACTTAACCGTGTCGTTCCATTGTACCCACAGCTCGTTGGAGCCGCCGCCCGCCTGTCCGCCGCCTGCTCCGGCGGGCTGACGCGCGGGGCCGCGAGTCTCCGTCGGTGCCGGGCGCTCGCGGGGCGGTGGCCGGTCGGGACGTGGCGGCGGCGCGCGTTCCGGCTCACTCCCTCTACCCCTGGGAGAGGGCTGGGGTGAAGGCGGCGGCGCTTCCGCTGGAGGGGCCGGCGCCGCCGCTTCCTCGCAAATCTCCACCACCGCCAGCTCCAGCGGCAGCGTGGAGGGCGCATCGTAGCGCATATTGACCACGCCCCACACCTTCAGGGCGTGGACGATTCGCCAGGGCGGTTGCTGGCCCACCAGTTCCTTCAACTGCGCCCGCACATGTTCCGGCAGGTCCACGGCGTCCTCGGATCCCCATTGCAGGTGCATGAACCCGCGCAGCAGGTCGGAGGTCTGACGGTGCAACTGCCGCAGGTCGCTGCCCTCCCACGCCGCCCGGTTCACGGCGGAGAGCGAGGCCGTGGTGTTGCCCAGCAGCAGGTACTTGACCAGTTCCAGGGCCGTTTCGTCACTGCCCATGCCGAGGAGCTGCTCCACCTGCGGCGCGGTCACGCCATCGGGGCAGGAAACTACAAGCTGCTCCAGCAGGTTCTCGGCGTCGCGCAGGCTGCCGGAAGCGTAACGGGCGATGATACGCAGCGCCTCCGGCTCCACGGCCACTCCCTCGGCGTCGGCGATTTCCGACAGCCGTCCGAACACCGTTTCAGACGGGATGCGCCGGAAGTCCAGCCGCTGGCAGCGGGAGATGATGGTGGGCAGGATGCGATGGGCCTCGGTGGTGCAGAGAACGAAGATGACGTGTTCCGGCGGCTCTTCCAGCGTTTTCAGGAAGGCGTTGGAAGCGGCGTCAGTGAGCATATGGGCTTCGTCTATGATGTAGACCTTGCGGCGGCCCTGCACCGGCGCGAAGTTCACCTTGTCGCGGATGTCGCGTATCTCGTCGATGCCCCGGTTGCTGGCCGCGTCCAGTTCGATGATGTCCATGAAGCGGCCTTCGTTGATGGCCTGGCAGACGGCGCAGGCGTTGCAGGGGTCGCCGTCCTGAAGGTCTAGGCAGTTGGCCGCCTTGGCGATGATGCGGGCAGTGGTGGTCTTACCGCAGCCGCGCGGCCCGCAGAACAGGTAGGAATGGGAAATCCGCCCCAGCCGCACCGACTGGCGCAGGGTAGTGGACACATGCTCCTGCCCGGCCAGCTCGTTGAAGCTGGAGGGACGCCACTTGCGGTAGTAGACCTGCGACGTCATGGCAGCGGCGACTCCGTCATTCCCTTTGCCCTATTATGAGAGGGCCAGTTCGAGGGCGGTTAGCGCTTCCCTTTCCCGCGCCTGCATCAGCGCGGCTTCTTCAGGCTCCACATGGTCATAGCCCACCAGGTGCAGAGCGCCGTGAACCACCAAGTGAGCCAGTTCCTGTAAGGAGCTCACTCCATGCTCGCCGGCCTGCCGCTGCGCCTGCGGCCACGAAACGATGATTTCTCCCAGCGGTTGAGGCAAACCCGGCGGCAGGACGAAGTCGTCATCTTTCTCGTTATTCCCGCGAAAGCGGGAATCCGGCGGGCCGTCCCCTTCGCCTTCCCAATGCCCCGGATGTTCGGTGGAGAACGACAGCACGTCGGTGGTCTCGTCCAGTCCCCGGTACTCCGCATTCAGGGCGCGTACTGTTTCGTCGCCGGTGATGAGCAGGCTGACCTCGGCTTCATCCACAATCCCCGCTGCGGCCAGCCCTGCCCGCGCCGCGTCTTCCAGCCATGCGGAGCTGATTTCGCCTTCGTAAGGCTCATCCACGGAGACCAGGACTTGCAGGCCGGACAGTTTTTCCAAAGGAATAAATCTCGAAATGCGGCTGTGGGATAAGTCTATCCGCCATTTAGCGGGACGCCCCTATCATACATCCAAAGGGAGTGGGCATACCAGCTAATAAGGACGGCAAAGCGGCCGCTTGAGAGGGCGGGAGGTTATAGCGATGCGTGATTCAGTCGCCGTTATCCGCCGGGCGGCGGCGGTGGTGAACCACGTCGGCCAGTGGTATGGCAAGGCCAGGAAGCAGCCCCGTAGTCAGTATGTCATCGGCGGTCAATACGGCCCTCTCAATATACCCGCCGTCGCGCAGTTCCAGGAGCGTGGCGGTATCGTTGCGAGGGTCGAAAATCCAGTATTCCTGAACACCCGCTTCGCCGTACTGTTGCCGCTTGCGAACCAAGTCTCGGTTGCGGTCGGATGAGAGCACCTCAATCGCTATGTCGGGGGCACCTTCTACCATGCGGTCAGTGAGGACAACCGGATTTCCTCGCAGGACGATGCATAGGTCCGGCGCCAGCAAAACACGACTTTCCAAGGACAGTGCGACAATGAAGTCCATCATCAGTTCCGCTGGCGGCTCGTCGAAACTGTCAAGGTATTGGTCAACCGGAAAAGCCAGCTTGAGTTGAAAAAATCCGTGGACTCTCCGTGGGCGCGGCATAATATACAGAACTCCCTCGTCCAGCTCCATCTTCCGCCTGTCCCATGTATCGGGCAGCTCCATAAACTCTTCGGCGGTCAGCCGCATCCCGGAGCGAGGTTTCAGCATCGTCATAATTAGCACCCTCCGCTGTTTTGCCATTATAAGTCTGCAACCCATGCTGCGTCCCCCTGCCATCGTCATTTCCTGGTCCGGTTGCCTTTGGTATCATCTGCCCATCCATTTTGATATGGGAGAACATCATGCGCGGAGTCACGTTCAAGGGCAACCGGGAGGCGGAGATACAGGAGTTCCCCGATCCCCACGCCGGGCCGGGCGAGGCGGTGCTGCGGATTCGCGCCTCCGGCCTGTGCGGCACCGACCTGCACCGCTACCGTGACGCCGAGCCGACGGACATGATTACGGGCCACGAACCCTGCGGCGTTATCGAAGAGCTGGGGCCGGGCGCCCCTCCGGGCCTCAAGCTGGGCGACCGGGTGATGTGCCATCACTACGAGGGCTGCGGCGTCTGCGAAATCTGCTCCATGGGTTACGAGCAGCTTTGCCCCAACGGTCACGTCACCTTCGGCGGCGGCACTGGCCACGGGGCCAACGCCGACTACATGATTTGTCCGTCGCGTACCTTGGTGCATCTGCCCGACGAACTGTCCTTCGAGGAAGGCGCGGCCATATCCTGCGGCACCGGTACCGCCTGGAACGGGCTGAACAAGATGGATGTTTCCGGCAAGGACATCGTCGCTGTGTTCGGCCAAGGGCCGGTGGGACTCAGCGGAACACTGTCGGCCAAGGCTATGGGAGCCCGCGTCATCGCTATTGATGTTATGGACGAGCGGCTGCGGTTGGCGACGGAACTGGGCGCAGACCACACCATCAACGCCGCCGCCAACGACCCTGTGCAGGCCATACGAGACCTAACCGGCGGCCAGGGCGCGACGGCGGCGCTGGAAACCTCTGGTAACCCCATCGCGCGGCAGCAGACGCTCTCGTGCCTGCGCCCCTTCGCCCGCGCCTGCTACGTTGGCGTAGGCGGCCCGGCGGAGATAGACTTCAACCGCGACGTTATCTTCAAGGTGCTGACCGTCTACGGCTCCTGGACTTTCAGCAAGGCCGAACTCATCGAAATCGCCCGCTTCTTTGTGGACACCAAGGCCCCGTTGGACCGGCTGATAACCCATCGCTACGGTCTGGACCAAGCCATCGAAGCCTTCCAGACCTTCGACGGCGCCACCACCGGCAAGTGCGTGTTCGTTTTCGACTAAGTTTTTGACGCAAGGACGCAATGGCGCAAAGACTTTATCTATTTTCTTTGCGTCTCTGCG
The DNA here is from genome assembly GCA_965204805.1 of Dehalococcoidia bacterium. Taxonomy (GTDB): domain Bacteria; phylum Chloroflexota; class Dehalococcoidia; order Lucifugimonadales; family UBA3495; genus VXOI01. The sequence continues at coordinate 2,601,573 of OZ242013.1, read as the reverse complement.
TCTTTGCGTCTATCATTCGCCTTCCAGACTTGGCGGTGAAACTCGCCATCGCGGAGTTGGGAGAAGGCGACGCTTTCGATGGCGATGGCGAAGCAGTGGAACTCCGGCTCTTCGGGCCGGAAGCCGATGGCGGCGTACACGGCATCGCCGAACCGCCGACGCTCCTCAAGGTCAGTCACCTCAACGGCCCGCCCGTAGACCTTGAACTCGCCCTCCGTCCCGTCGCGGTCGGATACTGTGCTGTGCACCACGCAGCGCGGGTCGCGCAGCAGGTCAAGGGCCTTCACCGACCGCCACATCATCCCCAGGTAGAGCAGGCCGTCCACGATGAACGGCTCCACCGGCGAGATGCGCGGCCAGCCGTCGCGCCGCAGCGTCCCCACCAGCGCCAGCCCGGTGCGGGCGAACTGCGTCTCGCCCAGCGCCGCCAGCTCCGGGGATTGGGCCGCGAACTGCTGCCAGGTGGCGATCATATTGTCACGACACCGAGTTGGACATTGATTACCATGATGTCCAAAAATTTCAGATGCAGTCCATATACGAATGAAAACAGGCCATTGACCAAGCCAATGTCCTGTTTCTGGAACAAATTTACCGGTTACTCGCCACTTTCTAAGGGGGTGCGGTCGAGGTTGATGCCCAGCTCCGCCAGAACCTCGCTGAACGGAACTGTTCTGCCTTCGGCAATGGCCTTTTCGCTTTCGTTTATCTGGGACATAAGCTCCGGGTCGGACAGTATTTCGATGGTATCCACTAGGGACTCGAACATTTCCCAAGACATAAGCGCCATAACCGGGCGTCCTTGACGGGTGATGGGGATTACCGTCTGGGAATCGTTCACGCGGCGAGGCAGTTGAGAGAACCGGTTTTTGGCTGCTTTAAGCGCCATTGCACTGGTTAACGTGTAGATTGAAGAGGACATTGCCACACCTCAGCCTTGGGCTATTCCAACAAGCCTTCCTGTAACAGTTGATTGGCAATTCTGTATATGTCATCCGGTTCTCCCGGATTCCTGGCCCCTATTGCCGTCACAATCACCGTTGAAGTGGTTTCATCTATTCGATAAAGAATTCGGTAGCGTCTCCCTGCGGCTCGGCACTTCCGGTATCTGGATAGCCCTCCTTTGAGAAATCCGCCTTGCCTTTCCGGGTCTCTGGCAAGCAGGTTGATACGTTCCGAAACCAGTCGCCGGGTAGCCGCATCTGGGATTTTCAAGAGCATGGCAATTGCCGGTTCCGACAAGCGGACTTCGTAATCCATTGGCTATCGAAGCCGAACACTAATGCATGGATATGTGGCGGGAACGAAACGAATATCTGAGGCAAAACGAGGAAGGTTCTAAAAGCAATCCACGCCCCTTGCGGTGGCGTGGATTCGCATTTCGAGGTTGGTACCCCGGAGGGGCTTCGATCCCCTGATCTCCACCTTGAAAGGGTGGCATCCTGACCTGGCTAGACGACCGGGGCACTCAGTACCCTTTCAGTCTAGCACACCCGGCCGTCGTATGCTACGGGTATACCGCCAGTTCGTCCAGCGACGTGTCTTCGGGGAAACCGGCCATCAGGTTCATGTTCTGCACTGCCTGGCCCGCCGCGCCCTTCACCAGGTTGTCCAGCACGCTGAACACGGTCAGGCGGCCGGTGCGGCTGTCAATGACCGGGTGCAGCAGGCACATATTGTTGCCCAGCGTCTGCTTGGTCTGCGGCGGGGCCGACACCACCTTCACGAAGGGGTGGTCGGCGTAGTAGTCGCGGTAGATGTCCACCAGGCGCTGCTTCCCCTCGTCGCCCACCCAAGCGTCGGGGTTGGCCAGCGGAGCGTAGCAGGAGCTGAAGATTCCCCTCGTCATTGGTATCAGATGCACCTGGAAAGTCACCCTCAACTGCTGTCCGGTCAAGGGATTCAGTTCCTGCGTAATCTCAGGCAGGTGCCGGTGTCCGTTGACTGCGTAGGCGAAGGCGTTCTCATTGACCTCCGAGAAATGGTTGGTCATAGTGAGGCTGCGCCCGCCGCCCGACACGCCGGACAGGCTGCTCACGATGATGTCGGGGCTGATGACTCCCGCTGCCACCGCCGGGGCGAGGGCCAGGATGGCGCTGGTGGGGTAGCAGCCGGGGTTGGCCACCAGCCGGGCGGCGCGAATCTCGTCGCGGTGCAGCTCGGTCAGCCCGTACACCGCCTCCTCCAGCAGCGACGGCTTCTGGTGTTCCACCCCGTACCATTCCTCGTATTCGTCGGCGCGCTTCAGGCGGAAGTCGGCGCTGATGTCCACTACCTTGACGCCCTGGTCCAGCACCGGGAAGCAGGCTTCGGCGCTCGCCTTGTGCGGCAGGGCCGAGAAGACCAGGTCCAGGCTACCGCTCAGTTCCGGCTCGATGGTGAGGTCCAGGCTTTCCAGGTGAGGGAACACCTCACCCAGCTTCTGCCCGGCGGCGCTCCGGCCAGTGACCGACGCGATTTCCACTTCTGGATGGCGACGCAGGATGCGGGCCAACTCTGAGCCTGAGTACCCGGTGACATTGATGATTCCAACCTTCACTTTCCTGGCCCTCCTTGTCGCAGTCCTGCTTTCTTTACGAATATCCTATTTATTCTGAACCCGTCTGCGGGGGAATATGGGGCATCGGGCCGGGCCCACTCTGGGCGCTTCTGGACGCGCGGGCGGACTTGGCTCCGTTTTCCGTGGCGGCGGATTTAGTCATCATTTTCTTGCGCGACGGGCACATCCCGCCCACAACGCACGACTCGCAGAGGGGACGCTGCGCCTTGCAGACCCGTCGCCCGTGGTTGATGAAGGCCACGTGGAAGTTGAACACTTCCTCGGGCGGCACCTTGGCTTCCATAACGTCGTGGGCCTTGTCGGCGTTGGTCCTGGCGTCTATGGCGCGGAGCCGCTGACACACCCGGAAGATGTGGGTGTCTATGGCCATGGCTGGCATACCCAGGGAGAAGTTGAGGACGATGCCGGTGGACTTGGGGCCGATGCCCGGCAGTTGCCGCAGCCACGCCTTCGCCTCGGCCAGCGGCATCTCCCGCAGGAAGGACAGGTCCAGCGACCCGCCGTTTAGTTCCAGCACCTTCCCCAGGACTTCCTTGATTCGGGGGGCCTTGACCTTGGCCAGTCCCCCGGGCGCGATGGCCTCTTCGATTTCGGCCACGTCGCCCCTGGCCACCGCTTCCAGCGTTCCGAACCGCTCCATCAGCCGGTTGTAGGCGCGGCCCGAATTGATGTCCGACGTATGCTGCGACAGGATGGTGAACACCATCTCGTCGGTTGGGGGCAGCCGCCGCTCCGCCTCGAAGGGCCCGTACTCCTGCGCCATCAGCTCGACGGCCTGGGCGATGCGGACCGGCGACATGGTTGGGCTGCGGCGCTGCTTCTTCGTCTGTGCCTGCGTCGGCATTGCCAGATTCTAGCACCGGGGCGGCGGCGGCTTCAAGGTTCGGGTTCCAACAGGTAAAAAAGAGAAACGCCCCCTCGCAGAGGGAGCGTCAGCCTAGCGATGCCATCGCTAGGGGGGTACAGATATAATAACTAAATCGTTGCTTCATGTCAATCCAAATTTTTCGCTTGCAGAGATAACAATGATGCAGCGCGTATCGGTATACGTTGACGGGTTTAACCTTTACTACGGCCTCAAGTCCAAGGGCTGGCGGCGATACTACTGTCTGGACTTGCGCCGTCTGGCTGAGAACCTGCTCCAATACGGGCAACAATTGATGACGGTCAGATATTTTACCGCCAGGGTTATACGGCTGGCCTATGACCCCGAGCAATCAGAGCGGCAACAGACGTACTTGGAAGCGCTGGAAACTCTCCCTGGCTTGTATATTCATTATGGGTATTTCCTGCCCAAGCGCGTATTCTGCCGACAATGTGGCGTGGCACAGGAAACTTACGAAGAAAAAATGACCGACGTAAACATTGCCGTTGAACTGATGTGCGACGCTCAGGACGATGCCTTTGACACTGCGATTGTTATCTCAGGCGACAGTGACTTGGCCGGGCCGATAGAGGCCATCCGCCGCCGATACCAGGAAAAACGAGTTATTGCGGCCTTCCCGCCGAATCGTGTTTCCATACGTCTCAACCAGGCGGTAAACGCGTCGTTTGTCATAGGCCGACGCCGGATTAGCGCCAGCCTGCTGCCCGATAGGGTAGTCAAGCCCGACGGATACGTCCTCGCCAAGCCCCCGCAGTGGAGTTGACTGTCGCGCTGTGTGTTAAGAACTTAGAACAGATGGCAGGCGACGGTGTGGCCTGGAGAGACTTCCTTACGGACTGGCGCGGCTTCACTTGGGTATCTCCACCTCGGGGAATCCCGCGGCGCGGTGTTCCTCGAACAACTCGTAGAACTCCTCTACGGTCATCCCGAAGGCGGTTTGGAACGCCTCCTGCCAGGTCCCACTAGTACTCTGGATCTCTAGAAATCGGAAGAGCGATTTTTCTCCGGTCCGTGACGCCAAGAGTTCCGCCGCCAGTAGGGAATAGTCATACTGGATGGCTTTATGCCCTTCTTCCATCTCTTTCAGAGGTCTTTCTACACGTCGCGCGATCTCTACGAATCCCCTACGCGAACTTCGTTCTACAGCATAGTCGACCACATCTACCGCGTCCAAAGCCCTGAAAGCAAGAAACTCTGCGGTACCTTCCGACAGCCACGTCGCCTCTCGTGAGCGATTCAACGACACGTGAGACTGGAAGACATGAAACAACTCATGCGCGGAAATCTTCTTCCGATCGTCGGAGGATGTCTTTCGCTCTTCCCAACGCAGAGTATTCGTGAAAAAGCCAGAGCCGTAAGCTACAGCGTTAGATCCCTCAGGAACCCAATTCCCATCGCCTCCTGTTGCGGCTTGGTAGGCGGCTATCAGCTCAATCTGGTCGTAGTACAGGTGGGCAGTGAACTCCGTTTCTATCTCAGGCATACCCAGAGACTCGGCATATTCGTGCATCAGCCGGACACCCTCGACCGAGTCATGGACATACTCCTGCGGGACGCCGGAACCAATCTCCCATTTCACATACTCCGGAGAACCCGGCAAGGTGACCAGCGGTGGCAGCGTCGGGCAACGTGGCTGGCGAAATCCGGCCGTACGGCGCTCCTCGAACAGTTGGTAGAACTCATCCACGGTCATTCCGAAAGCCCGCTCGAACGCATCCTGCCAGGTGCCTCCGGTCTTGAGCGATGCAAAATAGGCGAATATGGACTCCTTGCCTGCCCGCTCCGAAAGCAACTCCACCGCGAGAAACCCGTACGCGGAGTGCCCCCCTGATAATCGAAGCCCGCCAAGGTTTCCAACTCGCTGAGTGTCTCGTCTGCTGATTGCGGTAATGTGGCAAAGCGGTTCCTGGACAGGTCGCATGACTCCTGCCCCAGCGTCTTGGTCGACTGCCAAGCAAAAAAACGGCTGGCGCCATGCCACAACCACACAGGACCCTCACGGCTTACAGCGTCCCATGGAGCGCCCTCCCATATTCCGGTCAACGCGCGGCGCAGAGCATCAAACAGTCCTTCAGCCAATAGCCTTGCCCGTTCATCTCGCGAAACACCCTGGTAATAGCTTGCCGACGTGTTCACTGCAATGAAATCTCTTCTGGAGGTTATGGGAGTCCTCCCATCCCTAAAACCCGGCCAGAACCAATTCTCAGACTGAAGCCCGGTAGATGCCTCAAATTCAGCCTCCAAGGCATCGAGGTTGTGGTAGAGGAAGATGGTTATAGGGCCATCGATTCGGGGCAGACCGTTGCTGACGGCAAAGTCATGCATGGCATAGACGACGGCCCTGGCCTCGGCCTCCGCCCCGGGGCTAACCCCACTACCGATTTTCCAGACGATGTAATCGTTCGCATCGCGCTGCTCCTTGGGGATATGGGTGGATGTCGGCGCCGGTGTCTGCGTGGGCGTGGGTGTGGTCGTTGGCGCAGGCGTGGCCGTTGGCGTCGGGGCCGGAGTAGTTGTCGGTGAAGGTGTCGGCACTGGTGTCTGCGTGGGCGTGGGCATGGCGGTTGGCGTCGGAGCAGGGGTAGCTGTTGGTGAAGGTGTCGGCGTGAGTGTCGGAGCAGGGGTAGCCGTAGGAGCTGGAGTGGCCGTTGGCGTAGGGGTAGGGGTTGGCGCGGGAGTGGGCGACGGTGTAGGAGCGGGGGCGGCGGTTGGTTCAGGCGCGGACGTTGCCGCAGGCCGGGGCGTCGGCGTGGGTGTTGCCGTTGGCACCGGCGACGGTGATGTGGCGGCGGTCACCGGAGGCGCGACAGCAGTGGGCTGTTCTGTGGCCTGCGGCGCATCCGAGCCGCAGGCTGCCAGCAATCCGGCAAGAATCAGCGCAAGAAGAAGAATCCCAGCGAAAGTCGGGGGGGGGGGGGTGAAAAAGGGCGCATAGCGGGCAACTCCCCAGGCCAGGTTTGAGCCAGGGCTAGGGCAGCAGCCAAGCCCGGCTCCAGCCTCACTGCCGGACAAGTCCACTATATCACCAGTCATGTAACATAAGTGTGAATTTTAGTAATAATTATATGACTTCTTGTAACGTTTAGGAAATTGCGTCGGAATGGCCTTGACGGCGCGGAATGCCGTGGCCGGTGAAGTGGCGGCCACCGGAGTTTTGCCGGGCCAATGGGGCAGCGATTGGACCGGAGAGAGCGGAAGAAGCGGAACTGTCTGGCCCGCCTCAGCGGGGCCATCCTGGGCATTACCGAAGACTTGGACACCGTGGTAAGGAGGATGGTGGACAGCCTGTGGAATCCGAGCCGGACACCAGAGGACCTTCTTGGCGTTGTGACGGGCCGATAGCCGGGAGGTTTCACTGCGGGAGTTCCCCCAGGCGTCTTCTCAAGCTAAGCGCAGGTCCGGTTTAAGCCGCTACATACTCCCGTCAGCAGCGAGGAGGGGCATTCTTCTTGTATTCAAATGAACGCATCCTGCCAAATTGGACTGACGACAATGGAATCGACGCCAACAATTTAGAACAGGTGGCAGGCGACGGTGTGGCCGGGGGAAACTTCCTTCACCTGCGGCTCCTGCACGCCGCAGTGGTCCATGACGAAGGGACAGCGGGTGTGGAAGTGGCAGCCCTCCGGCGGGTTCAGCGGCGAGGGCACCTCGCCGGTCAGGATCATCTCTTCCTGCACTGTATCGGGGTGTGACGGCAGGGCCGCCGACATCAGCGCCTTGGTGTACGGGTGCGAAGGATTCTCGAACAGGTCCTTCACCGGTGACAGCTCGACTATGCGGCCCAGGTACATCACCGCCACCCAGGTGCACATATAGCGCACCGTCGCCAGGTGGTGGGCGATGAGCATATAGCTGACGTTGTACTCCGACTGCAGGTCTTTCAGCAGGTTCATTATCTGGGCGCGGATGGACACGTCCAGCGCGGAAACCGGCTCGTCCAGCACGATGACCTTGGGGTTGAGGGCCAGGGCGCGGGCAATCGCCAGGCGCTGGCGCTGTCCGCCGGAGAACTCGTGGGGATACAGGTTGGCGTGATATGCGCTCAGGCCCACGTCGGTGAGCAGCTTGAGAACCCGTTCCTGGATCTGTCCCCGGCTGATGTCCCAGTTGATGACCATCGGCTCGGCGATGAGGTCCCTCACCCGCATCCGCGGGTTCAGGGAACTCCACGGGTCCTGGAACACTGCCTGCACCGAGCGGCGGTATTCCCGCCGCGTCTCCGGGTCGGCGTCCCGTATCTCTTTACCCTCGAAGCGGATGGAGCCTTCCGTAGGATCTTCCAGCATCAGCATCATCTTGGCGGTGGTGCTTTTGCCGCAGCCCGACTCGCCCACGATGCCCAGCGTCTCGCCGGGGCGCAGCTCGAAGGAAACGCCGTCCACCGCCTTGATGTGGCCGGTGGTCTTGCTGATGAGCAGGCCCTTGGTCACGGGGAAGTGCTTTTTCAGCCCCACGGCTTCCAGCAGCGCCCCGCTGCCGTTGGCTGAGGAGGATGTGTTATCTGGAGCGATTGCAGTCGTCATATCAGCTTAACCGCCAGCATGAAGCGTCGTGGCCTTCGCCTACCGTTACGCGGGTGGGGTATTCCTCGCGGCACTGGTCCATCACGTATTGACAGCGAGGGGCGAAGGGGCATCCGGGAGGCAGGTCGTGGAGCGTGGGCGGCTGGCCTTCTATGGAGTACAGCCGGTCCACATCCTCTTCCATCTTGGGCACCGAGGCCAGCAGCGCCTCGGTGTAGGGGTGCGACGGGCGGTTGAAAATGTCGCGGACGCTGCCCTGCTCAACGATGCGCCCGGCATACATCACCGCCACCCGGTCGCACATCTTGGCGACGATGCCGAAGTCGTGGGTGATGAAGATGAGCGCCACGTTGGAATCCCGCTGCAATTCTTTCAGCAGGGCCAGGTACTGCGCCTGGATGGTGACATCCAGCGAGGTGGTCGGTTCGTCGGCGATGAGCACCTGCGGCTGGCAGGAGATGCCGATGGCGCCCACCACGCGCTGCCGCATTCCGCCGCTCATCTGGTGGGGGTAGTCGCGCATCCGCGATTCGGCGGCTGGGATGTTCACCTTCCGCAGCACCGAGAGGGCCTGCTCCATCACCGACCGCTTCGGAATGTCCTGGTGAATCTTGATGGCTTCCGATACCTGGTTGCCAATGGTGAACACCGGGTTCAGCGAGGTCATGGGGTCCTGGATGATGAGTGCTATCTTGCTGCCCCGGACCCGGTTCATCTCGGTTTCGGACAGCTTCAGCAGGTCTTCGCCGTCCAGCTCGATGCTCCCCGACACGATGCGGCCCGGCGGCATGGGGATGAGGCGCATCAGCGACAGCATGGTCACCGACTTGCCGGAGCCGGACTCGCCGACGATGCCCAGCGTCTCACCCCGGCGCAGGTCGAAGCTGATGCCGTCCACTGCCTTGACCGTTCCCCATCGGGTCGTGAAGTAGGTCCGCAGGTCATCGACCTTCAGGACTACTTCGCGCTCGGTTGCTACTTCGGTTGTCATAATGCTCTTTGGCCTTTGTGTATGTTGTCCCATTATAGCAGTAGGGGCGCACAGCCGTGCGCCCCTTCACGGACAGGGCCTACTCTATCTGCCGCAGCCGTGGGTCGAGCTTGTCGCGCAGCCAGTCGCCGAAGAGGTTCAGCGACATAACGGTCAGCACGATGGCGATACCGGGGAAGGTGGAAATCCACCATGAGCCGGTCTCGAACCCCCCGGCCAGGTGATTCCGTCCGTCCGACACCATGCCGCCCCAGGTGGCCGTTGGCGGCGGCACGCCCGCGCCCAGGAACGAGAGCGTGGCTTCCAGCAGAATCACGATGCCCACCTGTAGGGTAGCCACCACTATCAGGGTGTTTATCGTCCCCGGGAATATGTGAACGAACAGAATCCTGGGGACGGAGGCCCCGGCCACCCTGGCCAGCGCCACGAAGTCCATATTCTTCAGTTGCAGCACCTCGCCCCGCAACTGGCGGGCGAAGCGCGGCCAGATGAATATCGTAAGCACCGCCACGATGATGGTCAGCGATTGTCCCAAAGTGGCCACCATCGCCAGGGCGATCAACACCAGGGGGATGGCCAGCAGTATGTCCACGAAGCGCATGATAGCCTCGTCGACCACCCCACCGTACCAGCCTGCCACCAGCCCCAGCAGCACGCCGATGGAACCGCCGACGCCCAGGGTCACAGCGGCGGCCAGCAGGGAAATGCGGGCGCCGTAGATTATGCGGGAGAGTATGTCCCGCCCCAACTGGTCGGTGCCCAGCCAGTACTTGCTGCTGCCGCCCGTACGGGTCACGTCCTCGACTTCGATGGAATCGCCGATCTGGACGTCGGGGTTTACTGCCTGAGCGTCCGCTAGGGAAATCTGGTCGTCCTGTCCGGGCAGAACCCGCTGCACCACCGTCTTGGTGGCGATTTCCGTTTTCGCCTCGTACCAGAAGGGAGGCAACTTTCGCTCGGGCAGCGACTGCTTGTCGGGGTCGTGAGGGGAAATCCAGGGCGCGGCGATGCCGGCGAAAACGACCAGCCCTAGCAGAAGCACGGGTATCACCGGCCAGCGCCGGAAGGCGCGATAGACCCCGGTCAGCCGCGCTCCAAAGCCGCTGCCGGCAGGTGTCAGAACATCGGTTGTTGCGTTGACGGCCATAATGCCCTCTTACCTGCCTATGCGTACCGGATACGGGGGTCTATGTAGGCGTAAAGCACGTCCACTGCGAAGGCGACCAGGACGTAGAGTAGCGTGAAGACTACCACCACCCCTTGCAGCAGCGGATAGTCGAAGGCGTAGAGCGCGCTTATCGCCAGATGACCCAGGCCGGGCCACGCGAACACCGTTTCCACCACCAGCGAGCCGGTGACCAGCGCGCCCAGGGTGACGCCCGCGAAGGTCAGGGGCGGGATCAGGGCGTTGCGGAAGGCATGGCGCATCACGATGCCCCAGTAGGGCACGCCCTTGGCCCGGGCCAGCTTGATGTACTCGGAATCCAGAACGTCCAGCATTGCCGAGCGCACCAGCCGCAGGTTGGCCGCAGCGTAATACCAGCCCAGGGTGACGGCCGGCAGTACGATGCTGTTCCAGTCGTCCCGTCCGTAGGGCGGGAACAATTCTATGGACACGGCAAAGAAGATAATCAGCATTATCCCGAGCCAGAAGGGCGGCGCCGACTGGCCCAGCAGCGCGACAATTTTTCCAGCCTGGTCTATCAGGCTCCCTCGCTTGATTGACGACAGTATTCCCAGCGGAATGCCCACCAGCAATGAGACGACGAAGGCGGTCACTCCCAGGTACAACGTGGCGGGGGTGCGTTCCAGGATGACTTCGGTAACCGGGCGCCCTTCCTTGATGGACATCCCGAAATCCCCGCGGAAAGCGTCCCGCAGGAATATGAAGTACTGTTGATAGTAGGGCTTGTCGGTGCCCAGCTTGGCCATCATCCGGTCTATGTCTTCCTGCGTGGAGTATTCGTCCAGCATCAGAGAGACCGGATCACCCGCAGACCGGCTCAGTATGAAAATGATGAGCGAGACAGCCAACAGAGTGACGATGGCCAGGACCAACCGGCGGACTAGATATCTCTGCATATCCCTCTAAATCCCGTATGCGTCATTCCCGCGAAGGCGGGAATCCAAAGTCTCACAAATACGTTGGTACGCCTGCTTATGGATTCCCGCCTTCGCGGGAACGACGGGGAAGCTCTATGGTCAGCTTCCCCGTCATTCCCGAATGTGCATTGCTGTTGCCCTGCCGTATGCGGCAGCTTATTGCCGGTGCTTGATGTACTCGAAGCCAGAGGGAGACCGGACTTCACTGAAGTCAATGGGCCGCCACTCGGGGTCGAGCCTCGCTCCAACGGGCCAGATGCCGTCGTGGGAGTAGAGGGCGAAGGCCATAACGTTGTCATAGAACCAGCCGTAGACCTTGCGCTCCTTCTCGGCAACCAGCACCGGATCGGTTTCTTCAATCAGGTCGACAATGTTCTCCTGCATCCACGGGTGTTCCGTGCCGTAGCTGAAGGTAGAGTTATTCTCGTAGTTGCTGGCGCCAATGGCCGGTGTAAGGCGCTGGCTGACGGTGTGGCAGGTCGCGCCCTGGAACGTGCGGGTAATCAGCTCCGGCCTGATGGTGGCGTAGGGAATGCTCTGGAGGTCAACATTGATGCCGACTTCCTCCCAGTACCCAGCCACCGCTTGACACGCTTCAACCTCGGCGGGCGCCCCGCGGATGGCCGGAACCAGGGTGATGGTGAACTTGTTGTCGGGCCCGTACCCGGCCTCCGCCAGCAGTTGCTTCGCCATTTCAGGGTCGTACTCGTGGACCCAACGGGGGTCAGCCTTCTCTTCGTGCCCCATCCAGTCCCTCATGTAGAGGGGCTGACCAAAGCCGGAGAGCAGAGTATCCACTATCTCCTGACGGTTAATGGCGATGGCCATGGCCTTCTTGACCTTGACCGCGTTCAGCCATTCCTCTGAAGTGGGGTCTTCGTCGCACGACACCCAGGCGTTGTTGCAGTCCAGGTGTTCGTAGGGATTGCCTTCTTTGTCCACGCCATAGGTCTGGCCGTAGATGTTCAGGCCGGCCTGTCCGGCGTTGGGCCAAGCGATGATCTCAGTGCCCTCCACCGCCTGGACGGCGTCCAGGGAGTCGAAAGACATCTCCATGATGTCCAGTTCACCCGCCTGGAAACCTGCGATCCGCGTGGCCTCCTCGGGGATGGACCACATATTGAATTCGGCGAAATACGGAGTCTGCCGCCAGTGGTTCTCCATGGCCCGGAAGCGCCAGACGCGCCCGCTGTCGTGGGAATCCACCTGCCACGGGCCGGTGGCGGAGATGTCCTTGCTGGCCTCTTTCGCGGCGGCCTCGTATTCCTCGGTTGCCACGCCGGGTTCACTATAACGGTCGTCCCAGTTGTGCCCGGCGTTTTCGAACTTGTCCCGGGTCTGCTGCATACTCACGATGGTGGTGCTGACACCGCCCAGGTGGCGCATGAACTCGAAGGCCCGCTCACGGAGCCAGGGCCCGCCGGTGTCGATCAGCACGGTGTAATCATCGTCTATCGTCTGGGAGCCGCCGGCCTTGCCGACCCAGAAGTTGCCGATGATACCGGCGCGGGCGTTAAGGGAACCTTCGTGCCATTCCTTGTAGCTCCACAGCACGTCGTGGATGGTCAGGTTGCCGCAGCTCTCGGTGCCTGACGCGCCGCACTTGTGATGGAACTCCACGTCATCCCGGACCTTGAAGGTCCAGAACTGTCCGTTGTCGGATATGTCCCACTCTGCGGCCAGCAATGGCCCGGGAGACAGGTCCTGCTGGATGGCGACCATAGACTCGCCGAAGCTCACGGCGGAATACTGGACGCGCGGGCTGGACATGAACCTGGGATGTCCCTCGAATACGCCAGTCTCCTTGACTCCGTAGTTCATCACGCCGGTCGGCACGTGTTCCGCCGGAGCCGCCCTGGTGGGCGCGGGCCTGGGTGTCGAGGTGGGGGGCACCGGGGTAGCCGCGGCTTGCGCGCCAGCTGCGGGAGCTGTGGTGGCTGCGGGGGCCGCGGTGGCTGCTGGCGCCGTGGTAGCTGCGGGAGCAGCGGTTGCAGCGGGAGCCGCAGTGGCCGCCGGCGCTGCCGTAGCCGCCGGCGCTTGCGTAGCCTCTGGCTCTTCCGCGGAGCCGCAGGCCACTATCAGCGCCAGCGAGAGCGCCAACACAATGGGAAGCCAGAGTTTTGAGAAAACAGTTCTTGGGTTTATCACTTCCTCTCCTTTCAGGATACACACAATTACACCCCCGAACGGGACTGGCCTGCCGCCGGGAGTGTGACCTTAGTCCAAGACTTATATTGATTTCCCTGAGCTTTGTCAAGGGGAGTGCCGGGACGACACTCCGTGACACTCCTGAATTAGCGCTATACGAGATTCGTTAATCTCTGAAACAACTATTCCAGTATCAGTTATTATGTGGGCGAAGTCAGAGTTTAACGATCCCGGAGAATTGCCCCGAACTCGACCAAAATGGGCAAAGCGATGCCAGTCTACCGCTCACCCCGCAGGAACCTCTCTACGTCGCGCAGCAACTCTTCCGGGTCGAGATTGCTGCTCTCGGTGGCCTTCTCGTCGTACTGCCCCTCCAGCTTGCCGACGTAGGAGCCGATTTGCTCATCTGCCTGCACGGCGCGGGCGACCTCTTCGTCGAACTTGGTGGCGGCCCCCCGCAACTCCTCCAGGTCCAGCGGCAGATGCAGCAGTCGGGTGAGGGGCTGTAACAGCGAGTAGGCCACCCGGTAATTGGGCGCCGCCTGCAGGTAATGGGGCGTGTGTCCCCAGATGGATGAGTAGCCCAGCCCCTGCTTGACGCAGGCGTCCATTACCGAGGAGCTGATGCCCGTCGGCCCCTGATAGTTGGAGGAGCGGATCTCCCGTCCTTCCAGGAACTCCGACAGGTCGGGCCGCGTCGCCGTGCCGCTGAGCTTGACCGGCCGGGTGTGCGGAACCGCATCCAGCAGCGCGCCGATATGGATGACGGTCTCCACCCCCTGCTCATGGGCCAGCCTGGCCACGCCCTGCGAGTAGGTGCGCCAGCGCAGGTTGGGTTCTACTCCCATGAAGATCATCAACCCGTCCCCGGTGTCGGGGTTGTCCAGGTGGAAGAACTCGTTGGCCGGCCAGTGGATGTGCCGTTTGCCGTCGCGGGTGCGAGTGGAAGTGGGCCGGGTCTGGGTAAAGTCGTAGAACTCCTCCGGATCGAACTCGGCGAACTTCTGCGCTTTCAGCTTGCGCTTGAGGAACTTCACCGCGCTGGTGGCCCCCTCTGCGGCGTCGGCCCAGCCGCTGAAGGCAATCAGCAGAGTGGTCAGCTTGCGGTCCGGCTGGTGGTCAACGGAAAGAAAGTCCATCGTGCTCCCGCGCCTGTTTGACTGGCCAAACCAGTCTAACACAATCACCAATGGCGGTTGACCTTTAAACGGCCCTCACTCCTCGACGAACCGTCCCAGCCGGAACAGCGACAGGTCATGGGGCGTCTCTCCGAACATGGCCAGATCGGCCATCACTTCGCCGATGACGCTGGCGAACTTGAAGCCGTGGCCGGAGAATCCCGAAGCCAGCGAAACCTGCGGATACTCCGGGTGCAGGTCGATGATGAAGTGCCCGTCCGGGGAGTTGGTGAACATACAGGCTTTCAAAGAAAGCGCCGGCCCGGCCGCTGCCGGGAAGTAACGCTCGACGAAGTTTCGCAGAAGCTCCTCGTCCTCCGCGTAAATGTCTCTGTCCAGCATGTCGGGGTCGACGGTCTGGTGCAGATGGTGTGAACGCCCCACCTTGAAGCCCGGCACTCCGTAGACCGGGAAGCCATAGAACCGCCCTTCCTCAACATAGAGTCCGAATACCGGGAATGTGTCGGTCCGAAACAGCTCCGGCTTCTCCGGCTGGAACCAGCCCAGCACCTGCCGCTCCGCCACTGCATACTGCGCCAGCGCCGGCGCCACCTTGGCGGCCCAGGCGCCTGCCGACACGACCAGCCGCGCCGCCCGGTAGCTGTCGCGGGCAGTGCGGACAACTACCCCCTCGCCGGACGGCTCCCAGTCCAGCACCCGCTCGCGCCCGTGGACCTCGGCGCCGGCTTCCAATGCGGCGTTCACGTGGTTCACGATGCACCGCTCCGGCAGCAGGAAACCCCCGTCGGCCTGGTACACGGCGGATAAGTCGTGGTCGAAATTATAGCCGGGGAACCGTCGGCTGGTCTCCGGGCCGGTCAGCACTTCGTAAGGGATATGGTGCTCCTCACAGGCCGCGATTGCGCCCTGAAAATACTCGTCCTCGGCGTACCCCGCCCTGATTGAGCCGGTGGTCACCAGCAGCCGCTCCCGCGAGGCGTTCTCCAGTTGGTGCCACAGCTCGTAGGCCCGGCGCACCAGCGGCACGTATGAAGGATGCTCTTGCAGGGTGTAGCGAATCATGCGGGAATAGCCGTGGGACGAGCCCATCTCGTGAGGCACGTCGAACTGCTCCAGCCCCAGTGCCCGCCAGCCCCGCCGCGCCAGATGGTACAGCGCGGCGCTGCCCATCCCGCCCACGCCGATGACGATGGCGTCGTACTCGTTCATAATCTCGTCCCGCCGTAAAAATTCCCTCTCCCTTGAGGGAGAGGGTGGTTCGCTGGGTAAGACCGCGCCATGTTTCCTGCCCTATCCCGTCGGAATGGCTGTGCCGGGGGTGGTCATCCGCAGGGAGTAGACCGAGGTGCGGGCGGTGAACAGCATGGTGCGGTTGTCGTCGCCGCCCCAGGCGCAGTTGGCCGTTATCTCCGGCAGTCGGATGATACCCCTTAGATTGCCCCGGTCGTCGAAAACCCAGCATCCGCCCGGCCCCGTGCAATACACCCGGCCCTCCACGTCCACCTTCATGCCATCGGGTACCCCGTCTTCGGCGGAGTGCATGGTGGCGAACAGCCTGTTGTTGCTGAGCGAGCCGTCGGCGGCGACATCAAAGGCGCGTATGAACTGGTGCGCGCAGACCTCCCCCCGTTCCTTCTGGCCGATACAGTCATCGTTCAACCTGGTGATGGCGACGTACAGCGCGCTTTCGTCGGGGGAGAAGGCGAGGCCGTTGGGATACTCCGTGTCGCGGGTGGCGACGGTGTGGCTGCCGGTGAGGGATACGCGGTGAACGCCGCTGAAGTCCAGTTCCCGCTCCTCGGCGGTGAGGCGTCCGCTGGGGTCGGTGAAGTACAGCGAGCCGTCGGAGCGCCCCACCACGTCGTTGGGCCGGTTGATGCGCTGGCTGCCGATGTGGGTGGCGATGGCGGTATACGAGCCGTCGGCATTGCGCCGGGCAAGCTGCCGGTTGTCGCCCTCGCACAGGATGAGGTTGCCGGCCAGGTCAAAGGTCAGGCCGTTAGAGCCGCCGCTGTTGTCGCGGTAAACCGAAGTCCGTCCGTCCGGGGTCATCCGGTGCACCAGAGAGGCGCGAATGTCCACGAACAGCCAATAGCCGTCAGGATTCCACAGTGGTCCTTCGGTGAACCCGAAGCCTGTGGCAAGCTGCTGCGCTTCCGCGCCCGATTCCACAATTCCAGGTAGCAAGTCAGCCATAATCCCCCCTTACGGTGTATTCTCCCTCTCCCTTGAGGGAGAGGGTTGGGGTGAGGGTGAAATCCTGGTATGAGCAAACTTTCCGTCCGAGGGAAACGCCCCCACCCTTGCCCTCCCCCAGAGGGAGAGGGGATTTTTACAGGTGCGCCAGGTACTGCTCCTCGAAGTCCATCCCCGCTAGGTCGCTGAATGCCTGCATCAGTTGCCGAGTCACCGGCCCGGGCGGTCGTCCGCTCCCGATGGTCGCCCCGTTGACCGACGAAACCGGGCAGATGCACAGGCTGGTGGAGGTGAGAAACGCCTCGTCGGCGGTGTAGGCGTCGAACAGGTCCAGGTCGCGCTCCGCCGTATCCAATCCCAGCCCGTCGGCCAGGTCCAGCACGGTGCGGCGCGTGATGCCTTCCAGAACGTACTGCCCCTTGGGGGTGGCGACCGTGCCGTCCTTCACTAGGAAGATGTTGGAGCCGCGTCCCTCGGTCAGGTTGCCTGCCTCGTCCAGCAGCACGGCCCAGGAGCCCGGGTCCGTTCCCTGGGCCTCCAGGTCCCCCAGCACCAGGTTCAGATAGTTGTGCGTCTTGGCCCTGGGGCTCATGAAGCGGGGTGGTACACGGGGCACCGACGGGGTGGTAACCCGGGCTCCGTCGCGGTACAGCGGCGCCCGCGACACGAAGGGAATGGCGTGGGTCTCTATGAGCACCGTGGGGGTTGATTCCCCTCCTTCGACCCCACGGGTAATCCGCTGCATTACCCACATATCCTGGCCGGGAGGCAGCAGCGGGTAGTTGTGCTCCACGACCTTCCGAGACCACTCCTCCATTTCTCCCATGCCAATTCCGGGGTCGATGCGGACGTAGCGCAGGGAGTCGTAGAGCCGCCTGACGTGCTCCGCCAGCTTGAAGGGCACGCCGTTGAAGGTCCGGGCGGCGTCAAATACCGCGTCCCCGTATATGAAGCCCCGGTCGCGGATGGGAATGCCGGCCTGCGATTCCGGCACTAATTCTCCGTTGAGGAAGACTATGGGTTCGTTCTGAGACATGAAGCCTCCCGCTGGGTGTTGATGGCAAAGACCCTGGACAAAGCGGACAGCGTTGATTGCCGCCAAATGATACCAGCAAGACAGTGGACCTGTCAGCGGCAGATGTGGATGGGACAGGGTCCTTTTGATTCTCCCTCTCCTCAAGGGAGAGGGAGAATCAAAAGACCCGGGGAGATGAGAGGCCTGGCTCCAGAAGAGTAAGTTGCAGGGGCAAGTTTCCCGGAACAAAGCGAGAGGCCGGAGGCTTCAACCTCCGGCCACTAGGAATCCTTTTGCCTTGGCCCGGAACGGGTTGGGGTTAGCGGGCTACTATCGGCACTTCGATTTGGGCGAGTTCTTCCACGTCGCTGGGATAGGTTACGTCGCCGCCCAGGATGTCGGTGCCGTGCCCGATGGCTACGAAGTTCATGCTCTCGGCGCCTTCGGACAACCCTACGTAGTTGCCGGCAACTCCCACCGTAACCACACGCCATTCCCAGGTCTCGCCGACATCCATGATGCCGTCGTCGCCGGTGTCACCGCCCACGTATTCTACTGATTCCTGGGTAAGGACCATAACGCCGGGCGTGTGTTTGGCACAGGGGTCAGCCTCCATCATGGCCTCCCCTTCTTCCATGCCTTCCCCTTCCATTTCCATGCCTTCACCCATCATGGAGTCCATGGCCTGGTAGGGCAGGATGGATCCGGTAGGATCAAATTCCACGCAGATGTTGGTCAACGCGGAGTCGCCGTCATTGGTTTCAGTGACCCTCAGAGTCTGTACCACCAGCCGCAGCACCATGGTGTTGACCTCGGACACTTCAATGGCGGTGCTGGGCCGCAGGATAATGACGTTGGCCGAATCCGCGGCTTCCTCCGGGGCCCCGTCTGCGGCAGTCGCCACGACGTTGACGGTAGTGGTCATGTCATCTGAGACGCCATCGCTGACGCAGTCGTAGGTCTGGACCTCTCCCGGCACCATAGTCGCGAAGGTAGCGGCACAATCGGGAACCGTCTCGTTGGTCACCACCACGTTGGAGAGAATATCGTCGCCCTGATTGCTGACGTTGACCGTGAAGGCGGCCAAATCGCCGCTGCGAATGGTCTGCTCCTCAGGGTCTATGGTGATGTACAGCCCGGGGCTGAAGACCGACACATCCACCGAGTCCTCGGCGGCCAGGGGCACGTCGGGAACGGAGCCGGTCACTGTACCGGTTATCGTGGTTGTGCCCAGGGGCAGACTGCCCTCAATGGCCGGATCGGATTCGACCACACAGGTGTAAGTCTCCTCCGCGCCTGCAGGCAGGACGTCCCAGAAGCTATCGCACTGAGGGGCCTCCGCCACGGTGACGGTAACATCGTTGACTGCCGTTTGAGGAGGCATGATGACCGTGATGGCGACCTCGCCCTGGTTCCCTACCCTGATGTGCGGAGTGGTGGTATCGACAACGATCCCGATGGTCAGGCCTTCCACGCTTACGGAAGCGGTGTCCAGGTTGGAAGAAACCGTTTCCATGCCCACAGGGGGGCCGCCGGGAACTGAGGCCGTTGCCTGGGCTTCATTGGTGATGTCGCCATCAAGCAGCGCCGTACACGTGCCGGACCTTTCCTCTCCGACTGCCAAGGTTCCGAAATTCATCCCGTCGCAGGACGCTACCTGCGTGTCGGTAACGGTTACGTTGGTCAAATCGTAGCCGCCGGTGTTGATTACCGTGATGTTGAAGCCCGCGGTCTGACCGAAGAAAATTATTGGCGTCGTCGTAATCTTTTCGATGGCGATGGAAGGCGGCGTCATGCGCAGCACGTTGGAGACGGAAGCGGAGGCTTCGGGGGCCTGTTCGCCTTCCGCCACGCTGAGGGAGGAGCCGCCGGAGTAATCGGCGCGGACGGTCAACTCACCGTTATTAGCGTCGTTCTGGTTGATGGTGTAGGCCACGGCATCAGCAGTGAAGGGCGACCCTGTTTGTACCGTCGGAATGCCGCCCTCCGGGTCTTCCGGACCGGCGACCAACACTGTAGAGCCGTCGGGCAAGGTAACCGATAGCGTGCCGCCCAGATAGTTACAGGCGGTTTCGCCCGCAGGCAGCTCCGGTATGGACAGGGTGACCCGGTAGGTAACCACATCCCCATTGGACACCACCGTCACCGGGTTGCCTTCCTCGTCGGTGGTGTATATGGAAATACCGACGGCGGCGGCGTCGCAACCCACCGGCTCTTCACCGAAGGCGAAGGGGCTGGTGGAAAAGAACACCCCGACTCCCACGGCGATTACCGCCATTAAAACAAACAGTGGGACAGCATTACGTTGAATTAAGCTCATCGAAGTGGCTCCAAAAAAGATGTGGTCTCCAAAAGGCCGGGTTCCCAGTTACCAGCTTCGCGATTTTTGGGCCTTAGCCTCATATCTCGGCGTTTGCTGCGCAGGACACAATGCAACGCCCGGCTTCTGCGCGAAGCGTCCGCAACATATTACTAATACCCGTGCGGTAATTCAACCGTTTATGTCCGGCAATTTAAAGTTTTCCTCGTTATTCGTCCAATGAATTATCCCACAGGCCCAGGTGCTGGCCGATTTTCTGCGGGCGGTATGCAATCACACGGTCCTGCCAAGGTTAACCCGCTCACTTAACAATGACAACGGCCGAGGGGAAGGGGCCCCGGCCGCTGACTTGGTTGATTCGGATTCAAAACCTGTTGATGGAGGCGTGAGCAGAGGACACCTCTCCAGCAAAAGAAGACGTGGAATTCACGCCGTCTTCGCATAACTGTCCCCGGAAGGCTTATGGGCCAGAGAGTCTTCGGCGCAGCCCGATAGCCCGGCTTGAACCGGAGGTTAGGACAGAGCCTTGGCCAGTTCTTCGGCTTCTGCCTTGCTGAGAATTCGGAACACCGACAGGCTGGGGTCTTCCTTGGCGACGCCCTTGGCGGCTGGTCGGCCGTTCTTCATGATGACCAGTTCTATCTGGTCCATTTCCACCTTCTTGCGCAGCTTGGTGCAATAGGCGGTCAGTACGGGCATCGCCGGCGCGTCTTCTTTCTTGGCCCTGGACCTTCGTGGAGGCATATTCTCACCTCGTAGCAGGGGCAGGATATTACCGGGTATCGTACACCCATAGTGTCAACATAGTGTAGGGATAGCCAATTTACGTGTCAATATAAAGTAGAAGGAAATTTAAGCAAAAGCCGATTCGATTTTTAGAGACGTTGGGCGTGTTAGAATGGTGGGCAATTCGGAGAAGTATCCTGAATCCAGCAGGAAGCGATGGGTAAACTTTATATTGTCCGGCATGGTGAGACCGTCTGGAACAGCGAGGGCCGAATCCAGGGGCATACCGATGTTGGCCTCTCTGGACGCGGTTTGGAGCAGGCCCGGCTTCTGGGCCAACGGCTGGAGTCCGTCGCGCTTGATGCCGGCTACTCCAGTGACTTGAGCCGTGCCTATGATACCGCCGAGGTAATCCTCAAAGGCCGCAACATTCCTCTCCATCCCACGCCCCGCCTGCGCGAGTACCACAAGGGCGCCTTCGAGGGTCTGACCGAGGCCGAACTCCGCGCTCGCTACCCTTCCGAATATCCAGGCTACATTGCCAAAGACCTGGACTATGCCCCCGAAGGCGGCGAGTCCACCCGGGGAGTCAGCGCCCGTATGACCGCCGTCATCAACGAGATTAAGGAGCGTCACCTTCCAGACAACGTGCTGGTTGTGGGGCACGGCGGCTCCCTGCGGGCCGCAATGATGGCCTTGCTGGGAATGTCCATGGACGCAAACTGGCGCTTCTTATTCGGAAACTGCACCCTGACCATTGTAGATACCTACCATGACAACGCTGTCCTCCGCCTGTTCAACGACGGGTCCCACCTCGCCGGTCTGGATGCCCGGTTTGCGGCTAGCGTGGGCGCTTCTCGACCTACCGTAGCGGGAGAGTAACCGTGAGCGGCAATAGCGACTCCATCGGCGAATCAGCGCCCGATGCCGGTAACGGTGTCATCGGCTCCGCCACGGCCCGCGCTCCGGGTGTCTGCGGCGTCCTGGCTCAGGGTGTACTGGGGGAAATGCCCTTCTCGGTGAGTTGTCCTGTGGACTTTTTCTCCCGCGTGCGGGTGGAGTTGAGTGCGGGCGGCCCGGGCGTCAGCGTGACCGAGGGCTGCGAAAAGACCGTGGCGGCAGTGCGGCGCACGCTGGCGCACCTTCGGCAAGCCAAGGTCCGCGCCGACGTGCGAGTCAGCAGCCCCATTCCGCGGGGCAGGGGGCTGGGAAGCAGCAGCGCCGACCTGTCTGCCGCCATTGCCGCCACCGCCCTCGCCTTGGGCGAGGAACTCAGCCCCTATGACATCGCTCAAATTGCCCTGTCCATCGAACCCACCGGCGGCGTGATGATGCCGGGCCTCGCCCTGTTCGACCACCGCGCCGGGATGGTGAGGCAGTCCATCGGCCCGCCGCCTCCCATGGAAATCGTGGCGCTCGATTTCGGGGGCGCCACCCGCTCCGACCTAGACGGTAATTCCCAGCAATGGCGACTCGTGGACGCCCTGACCGAGGAGGCGTTGAGTCTGATTCGCAGAGGGGTGGCTGAAAAAAGCCCTGCCCTGGTGGGGCAGGGGGCCACCATCGCCGCCGAGGCCGCCAGCCGGGTCCTGCCCCGTCCAAGGCTGGAGGACGTGGCCGAGTTCGCCCGTGAAGTCGGCGCCGCCGGCGTCAATGGCGGGCAGAACGAGGGAGTAACCGGCGTGCTGCTCGACGCCACCGAGCGTCGCGGCAAGTCCACTTACATCAAGGCCCAGCAGGCTTTTCCCGATGCCGAAAACGTCTATCACTTCCGGTTGCTGGGCGGAGGTGTCCAGACCGTCTTCTCAGGGTGAAGTAATCTCAAAAAGCAACGGCTATAATCGGGCATATTCAAGTCGCCGAGTATAGTCCTCGAAGCTGAGGACCCGGTGTAGTGACGCTGGGGAACCCGTAGGGGTCCCATTTCGGGACCAGGGAGAAGAGCCATGACGTCAACGTCGGATAGTCAGCAACCCGCAGAAGCAGAGCTCCCGGTCCAACGCGATGATGGGGCCTACCGCATCGTGTGCCCGGATTGCGGGGAATCACGAGAAGTCAGCACCCCGGAGTCCAATACTCATTCCGTCAGGGACCTGTGCGACTCCTGCTGGCAAAAACGCATCCAGTACGGAGAGATTTACTTGCAGGCCGGGCCGGACAGACATCATTACATTTGCCGGTGCGGTTGGCAGACCTGGGCCAAGTCCACTCCTTGGGCAGTCAGGATCTTGGGACTGCCCTGCTTTCACTGCGGCAAACGGTGGAAGCAGACCCATCGATGCCCCGCCTGCGAAGGCGAGAGCAGGCGCTGAGCCGGAAACTCAATCCCTTCCCTAACTAAAAAGGGTGTGTGACAAATCCCCTATCCCGGAGGGAGCGGGTCAGGGTGAGGGCGTCCTCTTGGTTCTTTCAGAAAGGCACAATCACCGAAACGCAAGGACGGCAAGACGATGACGGAATACAACCTGGCAGTAATTGGCGGCGACGGCGTGGGCCCGGAGGTTATCGCCGAGGGCCGCAAGGTCCTTGAGGCGCTGGCCTCCTCCGACGGCCCGGCCTTCCGTTTCACCGAATTCCCCTGGGGCAGCGACTACTACCGCGAGACTGGCCGCCTGATGCCCGAGGATGGCCTGGAGCAGCTTTCTGGTTTCGACGCCATCCTGTTCGGCGCGGTGGGCGACCCCAACATTCCCGACCACATCACCCTTCACGGCCTCCTGCTCCCCATGCGCCGGGGTTTCGACCAGGGTATCTGCGTGCGCCCGGCCTACCTCTACCCAGGCGTGACGTCACCCCTGGCCAACAAGCAGCCCGGCGACATCGACATGGTCATCTTCCGCGAGAACACCGAGGGCGAGTATGCCCCGGTGGGCGGGCGCCTGAATACCGGAACGCCCCACGAAACCGTCATCCAGACCAACGTCTTCACTCGCCGCGGCACCGAGCGCATCATCCGCGCCGCCTTCGAGCACTGCGTCCGCCGCAACAGGCGTAACAAGGTGACCTCGGTCACCAAGTCCAACGCCCAGTCCTTCGGCATGGTCTTCTGGGACGAGGTCTTCGAGGATGTGGCCGCAGACTACCCGCAGGTGGAGACCGAGTCCCTGCTGGTGGACCGGGCCTGCATGGACTTCGTGCGCTGGCCCGAGGACTTCGACGTGGTGGTGGCCTCCAACCTGTTCGCCGACATCCTTTCCGACATCGCAGCGGTGGTGTCGGGCAGCATGGGCCTGGCCCCCAGCGCCAACATCAACCCCGACAAGGCGCACCCGTCCCTCTTCGAGCCGGTCCACGGCGCGGCCTTCGACATAATGGGCAAGGGCATCGCCAACCCCTTGGCCACCATCTCCGCCGTCGCCATGATGCTGGACCACTTGGGCGAGCCGGAAGCGGCGGCGCGGGTGGACGGGGCAGTGGCCCGCTGCCTGGAGGAGCGTCGGGTGCTAACCGCCGACCTGGGCGGCAGCGCCAGCACGGCCCAGATGGGCGACGAAGCGGCGCGGCTGGTGCGCGAGGGGTAGGACAGCTCTAAATTTGCGATTACATTCCCCAGGGTGGGCATCAGTCGCAAAAGAGGTCCACGATTTCGCCTTTGCAAACGCAGTTACCATCCAAACCTCAACCACTGTCGTTGTTGTCTCTGCCACTCCCACATCTGATTATAAAGATTTGGATGGCCGTATGAGCTTGGAAGGCTACTCACCAACTCGTGAACCAATTGAGCCCACTGGACATTGGAAATCTGGCCTCATGGAGTCAATATGCCAGCGTGCGCCGGGTTAAAATCCGTCCATGTGTTCATGGCGACCCAGATTTGGTGAGCTTGTCGGAAGTCCCTGCGGTTATTAGGTAACCAGTGTTCTACCGGCTTCTGCAGCAAACTTGATATGCTCAGGATCGGAGGTGGAGAGATTTCCTGCATCAACCGCATGGACGACGTCATGTCCATACTGGGCCAGTGTTCGTTCCGTGTCCCGGGATATATCCTCGTCCAGATATAAGCGCGCCATCTACATGAAAATCTCTGTCAGCTTCTGGTCGATGTCTTCGGGTCTGGCGCGATAGTAGGACAGGACAGCATCCAGTTCCTCGATGGTCAAGTCGCCGCCGTAATCAGCCAATGTACTGTCTATGTCTTTCTCACAGGATATGTAGCTGCGAACCACCGACCATACCGAATACCCCTTCTCGCGTAGCACTGGCACATTGCGCCTGGATTCCTCGTCTATGTACTTCTCCCAGCGCTTCGCCTGTCCTTCCGGTGCGGTCATATCATTGGCCGCCATCGCCTACACCCCCAGCACCACCGCGGCCATGCGCTTCTCCAGCGCCCGCCCGATCTGCATCGTCAACTCCGGTCGCCGGTGGTCGCCTATCGTACCGATGAAAGCCACCCCCAGCAGGCGCCCCAGACGGAAATCAACCACCGTCGAGGAAATCAGCCCCGTTGGGCCGCCCTGCAGTACGTGGAGGGCCACCGATTCGTCGAAGAAGCCGTCGGTGGCCACGCGGGTCGCCGCAACCAGTTGATGCCCCTGCCCGACGCTGTCGCCCACGTGGTCCTCGAAGTCCTTGAGGAAGATTTCGTGCATCCACTGGCTCACCGATTCCGGGTTGTCGAAGAGATGCACCACCGACGCCGCCATGAAGTCAAAGCCGTCGGACATCCCCATGTTCGACGTCGGCCCCAGTTCCCGCATGGTGCCTGTTACCCGGCCCGCTTCCTGGAAGCGTTGGGCCGTGCTGCCGGCAAACCCGTTGCGGGCCAACTGCTCGTTGTCCAGTTCTCCTTCCCGGACTATCTGGTGCGTCTGGAAGTCACTGGGAAATTCGCTTTTTTCCAGCACCATATCCGCCAGCACATCTTCTGTAACGCGATAGGTGGCTCTGGTCAGTGCAGAGGTCGCCAAACCGGCCCTCCTCGGTATCGGCATTCCCTCCCCCTCAGGGGGAGGGTTAGGGTGGGGGTGTGGCCCGCTTTTCCTCGACGGTTCACCCCCATCCCGGCCTCCCCTCAAGAGGGAGAGGACAAAGGGGAGGCGTCAATTAACCGCAGACCATCGGGTAGATGTGCAGCGACCGCGTGGACTCCACCGGCAGCATCGTCTTGCTCCAGGTCTGCCCGCCGTCGTGACTGCTGTAGACCTCGCCCGAATACGACGCGCAACTGATGCGCGACGGCGCGGCGGGGTCGATAGCGACCTGCATCATACGTCCCGGCGGAACGTCGCCCAGGTCCAGCCGCTCCCAGGTCTCGCCCACGTCCCGGCTGCGGAACAGCGCCCCTTCCGGCACCGTATCCGGCGGGGCCGCGCCGCCGCCGGCTCCCGATGCCAGGTAGATGGTGTTCGGGTCGTCCGGCGCCACGGCCAGGTCGCGGCAGTAGGAGCCGCCCGGGAACATATCGTCCACCTGAACGTGCTCCCAGCGCGTCCCGTTGTTCTTTCCCCGGAACATCGCTATCTGCGTGGCAATCTGCACGGTGTCGTGGTCCGCCGAGCTCACCACAACCTCGTGAAGGTCCAGGGTGTTGTTGCGGAGATACGGGCCGTCCATCAGCTGCGCCCAGGTCTCCCCGCCGTCGCGGCTGGCCAGCAGGCCGCCCACCTCGATGGCTGCGTACACGTTGTTCGAGTCCACCGGGTCAATTGATATGCCGATGACCCGCTTGCCCAGCGGCGGCATGTAGGTGGTGATGTGGGGGTAGATGACCTTGCTGGTGTCCATTTCCTGCCAGGTCTCGCCCCCGTCCTGCGAGCGGGCGATGGCGCAGGGTTCGTAGCCGACGAAAATGGTGTTGGGGTTCGACGGATGGGCCGCCAGCGACCACACCTCGCGTCCCTCGGCCGGGTCCGGAAGCCGCTGCCAGCTCGATCCCCGGTCCGCGCTCCGGTACACGCCGTCCTGCGTGCCCGCAAACACCACGGCGGAGTTGTCCGCTTTCAGCAACAGCGCCCGCACCTGCGGCTCGCCGGGCAGCCCGGCGGAAATGTCGTCCCAGCCGTCCTGGCCGTCGGCCTGGCGGAAAATCCCGCCCTCGCCGATGAAGTCTCCCTCGCCGGCCATACCGACGTAGGTATAGGTTAGATGATTGGTTGCTACCATATTAAAGACTCCTCTATGGGTCGATTGCTCTTTGGATATTTTGGCCTAACCTCTTCTGTTGTCAAGGGGCGCGGGCCTTTGACCATGCCGCCGCTCCGTGCCGCCGTGATAAAATGTGGCGCGCCGCCGCTCTCTGAGCTAGTATTTGTCTCAATTACCCTGCCGTCATTCCCCGTCATTCCCGTGAAGGAACGCCACCCCGTACTTGATACGGGGCGGTAATCTATCTGGAAGGTACGCGCCCATGAAGAACAAGGTGTACGCCACCATGGATGAGGCGGTGGCCGACATCCCCGACGGCTCCACCATCATGTGCCCCGGCTTCTCCGGCGTCGGCGTTCCACGCAACCTCCTGGCCGCCGTCAACCGCCAGGGCGCCAGGGAACTCACCTGCATCTCAAACAATGCCGGCACCCTCGACGAGCTGGTGGACGTCGGCACCCTGGTCGAGGCGGGGCAGGTCAAGAAGATGGTCTGCGCCTTCACCGCCCCGACGCACCCCTCGATGGTCACCCCCTTCGTGCGGATGTACAACGAGGGCTTGGTGGACGCCGAGCTGGTGCCGCAGGGCACCCTGGCCGAGCGCATCCGTATCGCCGCCGCCGGCATCGGCGGGTTCTACACGCCCACGTCGGTAGGCACCGAGCTGGCCGAGGGCAAGGAACACCGCGAGATTAACGGCCGCACCTACGTCCTCGAATACCCCCTCCACGCCGACTATGCCCTGGTTCGCGCCTGGAAGGCTGACAAGTTCGGCAACCTCCAGTTCCGCCTTTCCCAGCGCAACTTCAACCCCATCATGGCCATGGCCGCCGCGACCACCATCGTCGAGGTTGAGAACGACGTGGTGGAAATCGGGGAGATAGACCCCGACCAGGTCCACGTCTCCGGCATCTACGTAGACCGCATCGTAAGAATCCCCGAGGACGGCATCTGGTCCGGCGCCAAGCCGGGGCTTTAGACGTCCCCCTAAGGAGCATTGAAATGACCGCCGAAAAGACGAAGCTGACCCGCCAGCAGATGTGCGACCGCCTGGCGATGGAGTTCCAGGACGGCTGGATCGTCAACCTGGGCGTGGGAATGCCCACCCTCTGCTCCAACTACGTTGACCCTTCGCGGGAAATCATCAATCACTCGGAGAACGGCGTTGTGGGCTACGGCCCGCTGGCCGCAGAGGGCCACGAAGACCGGCACCTGGTCAACGCCGGCGGGCAGCACGTGACGCCCCTGGAGGGCATGGCGATTGTGCATCACGCCGATTCCTTCATGATGATTCGCGGCGGCATGATTGACGTTACGGTGATGGGCGCCTACGAGGTGGCGGAGAACGGCGACTTCGCCAACTGGCGCATCCCCACCCGCAAGGGCGGCGGCATCGGCGGCGCCATGGACCTGGCGGCCTGCGCCAAGCGCGTCTTCATCGCCATGGAGCACACCACCCGCGAGGGCGAGCCCCGCCTGCTCAAGCGCTGCAAGCTCCCCATCACCGCCCCCGGCGTGGTCAAGATGCTGGTCACCGACCTGGGCCTGTTCACCATCACCCCCGACGGCTTCGAGCTGGTGGAGAACGCCCCCGGCTGGAACCCCGAGGAAATCCAGGAACTCACCGGGGCCAGGCTGAACGTATCGCCCAACCTGAAAGAGTTCCGCTTCCGCTAAAGTCCTCGTTCCCTTGAGGGAGAGGGTTAGGGTGAGATCGTGGCATCAAAAAACGCGCCTATGCCCCAATCCTCTCGCTGCTGGAGTTCGCAACCGCCCTCTGGCCGGTCTACTCCAGCTTGACCAGGTTCCAGCCGGACTTCAGACTGTTCCCCTGGAAGAACAGCGGTTCGCTCACATTGACCCACACTATGTCGCCGCTGCCGACCTCCGTCAGGTCGTTCAGTTCCGCCATCTCCCCATTGAGCAATGGGTCGAACAGGCTCCACAACTGGGTGGCGTTGTCGTAGTGCCATACCGTTGATAATGTCCCGCTCCTGATTGGGTATTTGAACACCTGGCCGGGCGGGCCGCTGAGGGGTGGGGGGGCCACCTCGACTACGTGGGGAATTATCACCCCGGCCACCTGGACCAGCAGGGTATGGTCTCCATATTCGATATGGGGAATCAGGACCTTCGTCTCGAAGGAGCCGTCTTCATCAGTGGCGACTCCGGGAGGGAGGCTGAGGGGTATGCTGGCGATTTTTATGGGGCCGACCAGCGTGAAGGGCGGCATGCGACGGGCGCTGATGGCCAGGTGATCGCCCGGCGATACCGAACCGGGCGTGGTCGTGATGTCGGTCCGGGTGACCAGGTGGCTGGCCTCGGCCCTGACCGCTGCGGGGGTATCCGCCTTGCTCACCGCAGTGACCAGGTGGCTCAATCCCACCTCGGCGGTGACCGGCACCTTGAAAGGCAACTCAAACCCGCCCTGGGCATCGGCCAGTATCCCTGAACTTGCCAGTTCGGTGGTTGCGGACGTGATAAGCGCCCCGCTGTGGTAGGACAGCAGCACCGCTTCCTTGGCGACGAAGCCGCTGCCGGTCACCGTAAGCTCCGTGCCTCGCTGTCCCTGCGGCGGGGCGAGGGTGATGGACGCTTTCGGTATCTCCAGCGTCGCTTGGCCCAGGGTGTGGTCTGCGCCTTCTATCAGCACCTCATTGGGCCCGTCGGCAACGTCCAGCGGGACGGTGACGGTGAAAGCGATGTCGCGGTTGGTTCCCACCTCGAACTCTGAATGGTCGTCGGGAACCCTCACGCCCCCGATCCACACCGACCTGATGTGGTCCTCTCCCCTTGCGGCCCGGGTGAACCCGGTGGCGGTAATGGTGACCTTCTGCCCCCGCGCCGCCGTGTCCGGGGTCAGCGTCAAGTTCTGCTCCACTATCTTGACGGTTGCCTTGATTATTGGTGGCGACGGCTCCTCCTTCAGCTCAGCCACCAAATTGCTGTCAACCCTGCTTCCCCTTTTTTTGTTTGAAGGCAGGTCGGAGCACACATCCACAACCTCGGTGTATTGAATCTTGTTGTCTTCATCATCGAGCACATATTTGCCTTTTTCATCTACCAGATAATTCACCAACTCTCCATGGTCATAGAGCGCAACCGTCTGCTCCCCCGGCGGCACGTGCACAGGAACCAGGACCTCAAGGGACATCACGCGGTCGTCGTTCGCCCTGAATTCGCCGGTATAGTCGATGCAGTTGCTATACGCTTTCACGCCCGTGACGTAGGCCGGTTCACCGGCAATATTGACGACGGCCACGTGCTCATTGGGGTTCTTCCAGTCCGAGATGGTGATTTTCAGCGGCGAGCCGACCTGGGCCGGGTCCGGGACGAAGAGGATACCGCTTTCGATGCGGAAAACCACCTCAGCGTCCACTCCTTCGCTGTCCTTGGCCTTGACCCGGTACTCAAGGGGATTCAATGGGCGGCACTCAGGAATATCCAGTTCGCGGGGCTCGCGGGCTACCAGGTCAACGTTAAACACGCCCCTCGTGGTGTTCCTGGAAGCCAGGGTTTCCCCGGCGTCGATTTTCCCGTCGCAGTCGGCGTCGTGGTAGACGGTGACCGTGCCAGGTGGGTAGCCCTTGCCCGTCAGGATGAACTCAGTTCCGCGAGGGCCTTCCTCGGTATCTATCGTGGTTGTCCGCCGTATTACCGCCGTTATATCGTCTCCTTTGTCTTCTCCCTCGACAGAGGACCAAACCTTTATGACATGGTTACCGGCGGCAAAGGGGTTCTTGATGCCGGCGGCGGAGGTGAAGGAAATAGTGTAGTCGCCTGCCCAATTTATCTCGGCTTCATCTATTCTCGGAATAGTTAGTGTCACCCTGGCGCCCTGAACCAGGACATCCGAAGGTGGGAAGGAACTTGGCATGACATTAGGATCATCGGGGTCTATCTTAATCCTGCCTTTGGTTACTCTGCTGGCCGGAACGACGAAGTCAGAATCGGCGGAAGGGCCGGAAAAATCCACCGTGATTTCATCGCCGCTTTTGAGATCCATTTCCGTGTGTGTTGCCAGCTCAACGTGCACCGTATCGCTGGGAACGGTGGAACTGACAGGGTTCCTGACCACTACGATGTTTTCGTACTGAGGATCACTCCGGCTCGGATTGTTGGTGTTTGCCTTATCGATTAAGGTAATGCCGACACTGTATCCTTCATCAGAGTCGTCGAACCCTTTGGGAATTTCCGGCGTTAGGATACCGGTTCCTTTTTCAATGGTAACGATGAGGTACTCGTGAGCGCCGATTCTGGTTGCAAGCCCAGGTGGCAAAGCCAGGGTTAGTAAATTGCCGACGCCAGGGGTGGCAGACGACGGGTTGAGAGGGTCTTGGTCATCGGGGTCACCGCTGCCGGAAAGTTTTATGAGTTCTTTGTCAATGCTATTTGGCAGGTCAAACCCCGGCAGCATGAATTCGATCTGGTCGTTTTCGCCAAGGTAGCTGCTGCCTTCTCCCGCACTGACATGGAACACCAGCTTCCGGTCTCTTCCCCCGTCCACTGTGTTGACCTTGCGGGGGGCTTGGTGATCAGGGTCGCGGTGTTCGTTAGTATCGCAATCCGCCCCACGGGAGTCTTGGTGATTCGGGGTGGGATCAGGGGCGCACTCGTGCGCGGCAACTCCGGGCGGGGACGAGGACGAAAGAACGGTAACAACCAGAATAGCGAGGAGGGCCGCGGCCAGGAGCAGTGCGACGCCGATGGTCTTGCGGGCTTGTTGGTTCATCCGCTTCCGTTTTGCAGAATATAACGCCCTTCGCCGCGTGTCGCGCCGGGAGCGGGCGCGCCGCGCGAGTGGCGTTATATTCCCTGCTGCATGATGATTGTTGAATCAAACAGATTATAAAATCATTTATTTGATTATGCAACAATTGTGGCTCCCAAGTACCCCTCAGAAGTACGCCGTTCCCCCGTTCACGTGGATGGTCTGCCCGGTGATGAAGCCGCAGTCGTCCGTGGCCAGGAACACGCAGGCGGCCAGATTACCTGTAAATCTGGCCGCGATTGTCCGCGTCGAAAATTTCAACCACCCGGTCGTCTTCAATGACGTCGTAGAGGATTCGGTAGTCGCCTTCCCGCCACCTGCGGCGACAGTGGAACCGGCCTTTCAGATGCGTAATCCTTGGCCCGGCGTATGGATTCACGGACAGGTATTGAAGTATGCCGCTGACGCGGGCCGCCAAGTCGGGGTGGCGGTCGATGAACCTGGCGGTCGTGGAAGCATGATTACTTGATATTGGCCGGACAACAACAGTCTTTACTCAGTCTTCTGGTATTTGGCTCTTATCTCTTCCATTGTCTTCTTGAGGGCGCTGAATCGCCCTCTTGTCGTGATAATCTCTTCCGCTGTCGCAGTCCAACCGTTAATGGCCTCAGCGCTTTCCAGGAGATTTCCTTTGCGGACGGCTTGGGCGCAATCAATCAGCAGCCCTTCGGCCACTTCCCGCAGTTCGTCGGGTTTTAGCAACTCTCCTAATGTCCTGACCATTTCGGGGGTAGGGAGTTGCTCCAGCGCGTCGGCCAGACGCTCTTCGGCCCCGTAGGTTTCCGGGTCCGGGAGCTCTTCGCTGCTTTCCGGCGGCGTTGTTTCAATCATTTCAAGCCACGCCCGTGAAGTTTGAGGACAGTATAGCAACGGCAGGTATGCTGGGACGCCCCTCAGAAATACGCCGTCCCCCCGTTCACGTGCAGCGTCTGCCCGGTGATGAAGCCGCAGTCGTCTGTGGCCAGGAACACGCAGGCGGCGGCGATGTCGTCCACGTGGCCCAGGCGACCCAGGGGAATCTCCGCCGTGTCCGCCATGTTCTGCCCCGGATACCACGACAGGTCGCGGCTGGTGTCTATGCGTCCCGGCGAGACCACGTTGACCCGCACGTTGTGGGGCGCGAACTCCGAGGCCAGCCCCCGGGCCAGGCCCACGATGCCCATCTTGGCCGCCGACACGTGGGAACGCTCCGCCGAGCCGTTCCAGGCCCCGTCGCCGGTGAGGAACACGATGCGCCCGAAGCCGTTGGCCTGCATCGCCGGCAGGGCGTTGCGGGCGCAGTAGAACGCGCCGTCCAGCACCACGCCGCGCACCCGCTCCCAGTCGGCCAGCGCCAGCTCGGTGAAGGGCTTGTGCGGGCGGATGGCGGCGTTGCTGACCAGCACGTCCACCTGCCCGAACCGCTCGGCGGCGGCGGCGAACATCCGCGACACCTGCTCGTGGTCGGCCACGTCGGCCAGCGCCGCCATGGACTCCACGCCCAGGCCCCGCGCCTCCTCGGCCACCGCCTCCGCCTCATCGCGGTTGGAGCGGGCATTGACCACCACGTTGGCCCCCTCGCCCGCCAGCTTCAGGGCAATGGCCCGCCCGATGTTTCGTCCCGCCCCGGTGACCAGGGCCGTCCGTCCTTCCAGTCGCGTCATAAATATACCTCCCTGTCGGGTACTCTCCTCGTTCTCCCCTTGTGTCTGAACTGTGATTTATTTGATTAAATGATTTTCAGGATTACTGGTGATGCTCAGGAGAAAAATCACAAAAATCCTCAAATCAAACAAATCACAGTTCAGACAGCGCACCATAGATTATACTTGCCTTGGCGCCCACCGAGGCTCGCCAATCTGAACATGGAGACGTTTATGCTGGTCCGCATCTACACCGGCGACGATGGGCAGTCGCACTTCGAGGACATCGGAATGCCCAGCGATGACGCGCTGCGAGTCGCCACCAAGCCCGGCGAAGACCTGGTGTTCCGCCGCTCCGCCGAGAACAGCTTCAGCGACTGGCACCACCCCACCCGCCGCCAGTACCTCATCGTGCTGGAAGGGCAGATGGAGGTCATCTGCGGGGACGGCGCAACCCGCCAGTTCCAGCCGGGCGACGTGCTGCTGGCCGAGGACATGACCGGCCAGGGTCACCAGACCCGCGCCATAGGCGGCAGCTACCGCAGCGTGAGCATGGGCATCCCGGACCTGGCTTCGTGAAAGCTGCGCCGTATGGATTCCAGCGCATCATCATAATGAACCGTCCACTTGTGAGAACCTCCCATTGGTAGCCGACAGGCCGCCGGCATCGGTCTCTCCCTCTGTATGGAGCCGGATAAAGGGACCGTGGGAGGTTCTTTCTTTCCGTTGGTACTGGGCCGGATCGCTGGCCCAGGCCATGTCCCAGGGAATGCAGTTCCTGGTCCTGGGGTGGCTGGTGCTGGAGGTCACCGGCGACAAGACCCAGTTGGGGCTGACCATATCCCTGTACGGCCTGCCCAACATCGCCTTCCTGCTGGCCGGCGGCATCATCGCCGACCGGATGGACCGCAAGCAGCTCCTGATGGTCACCCAGGCGATGGTGGGGGCCATGATTGCCGGGCTGGCCGCGCTCACCATCACGGGCAACGTGGCCCTCTGGCACATATACCTCGCGGCGGCCCTGCTTGGGGTGTTGCAGGCGTTGAATATGCCCGCCAGGCTGGCCATGCTCGCCGATCTGGTGGGCGAGAACAGGCTGCTGGACGCCGTGGCCCAGTTCAACGCGGCGCAGCACGCCGGCCGGATCGTTGGCCCGCCCGTGGCCGGGGTTCTGATAGACCAGTGGAGCATTGGCGCGGTGCTGGTCCTGAACGCCGCCTGCTACGGGGCCAGCGTCCTCCTGCTGGCCATGGTTCGCGGAACATACAGCCACCCCGAGACCAGTCGCCAGCCGCTGCTGCGCCATATCGGCGAGGGGCTGGCAGTCATCCGCGATACCCCGCTGCTGCTGACGGTCTTGGTGATGACCTGCTTCTTCGGCGGGTTCGGGATGGCGCATCTCCAGGTGGTGCCCGCCTTTGCCAAGGAGCAGCTCGGCAGCGGCGCGTCCGAGGTCGGACTGCTGCTGCTGGGTTCGGGCATAGGGGCGCTCATCGGCAGCATGACCCTGACCTTCATGCACCGGGCCTGGCTCTACCGCTGGCTGCTGTTCTGCCTGGTGACCTTCGTGGTTCTGCTGACGCTGTTCGCCTGGAGCGGGTCTTTCGATGACCTGACCGGGACATCCTGGGATGGCTGGTTCTGGACGACCTGGGTGTTCACCCTGCTGGTGGGTGTGGTGGCCATCGGCTGGGTATGGCCGCTTACGACCACCATAGCGCAACTGGCATCCCCGGCGGAGGTGCGCGGCCGGGTGATGGGTGTGCTCCACCTGGTGCCGGGCCTGCACTTCCTGGGGGCCTGGCCCCTGACGCTGGCCGCCGCCGGAGTAGGCTGGCCGCTGGCGATAACCGGGGCCGCGGGCGTCTGCCTGGTGGTGACGCTCACTTTCGGGCTGGGCCGCAGGACAGGCCGGGAACTGGCGGCGCACCCGGCGGCGACGTGAATAGGCTAGGATGGAGCATCATAGCAGGGCAATCGCGTTGTGAGACTTTGAGGCGAACTATCCCGTCATTCCTGCAAAGGCAGGAATGACGATAGAATAACCGGATGACCCCGTTGAAAAAGAGAAGACAATCGGGAATCCCAACTTGGTAGCGAACTCTTCACCAACCCCCGCTGCCCCATCCTACTGGAGCCGGATGCTGGGCCCGTGGCGCGTTGGTGGCTTCCGCTGGTATTGGATGGCGTCTTCCACCCAGTCGGTGGCCCAGGGGATGCAGTTCCTGGTCCTCATCTGGCTGATGCTGGAGCTCACCGGGTCCTCTCTCCAGT
Source organism: Dehalococcoidia bacterium (assembly GCA_965204805.1). Lineage (GTDB taxonomy): Bacteria > Chloroflexota > Dehalococcoidia > Lucifugimonadales > UBA3495 > VXOI01. The sequence continues at coordinate 2,566,209 of OZ242013.1, read as the reverse complement.
TGACGGGCGTGATGGTGTTCCTCTACGGCATACCCAACACCGCCATGCTGCCCTTCGGCGGGGTGATAGCCGACCGGCTGAACCGCAAATACCTGCTGATAGCCACCCAGGCCGGAGTAGGCGCGCTGATTGGCGTCCTGGCCGTGCTCACGCTGACCCAGGTGGTCGCCGTATGGCATATCTACCTGGCGGTGGCCTTGCTGGGAGTGCTGCAAGCCCTGAACCAGCCGGCGCGGGTCACCACGCTGTCGGACCTGGTGGGCCAGGGCGCGCTTCTGGACGCGGTGGCCCAGTTCAACGCGGCGGTGCATATCGGACGGATAATCGGTCCGCCGCTGGTGGGTGTCCTCATTGACGGCCCGCCGCTGATTGCCGACAGCTTCAGTGTATGGGGAATCGGCACCGGGCTGATAGCCAACGCGGCTTTCTACGGCGCAAGCGTGCTCTGCCTCATGCCGATACGCTGGACTTCCAGCGCCGCGGCGCCGGCCCGCGAACCGCTGCTCCAGAACTTTATTAACGGTCTGTCGGTCATCAAGAACACGCCGGTGCTGCTCACCGTCATCGTCCTGTCCTGCTCCTTCGGAGGCTTTGGGATGTCCCACCTCCAGGTGGTGCCCGTCTTTGCCAAGGACCAACTGGGCTCCGACGCTACCCAGGCAGGCGTGATGCTGCTGGCCTCGGGGATTGGCTCTCTGATCGGCAACCTGGCCATAACCTTCATGAACCGGGCCTGGCTATACCGATGGCTGCTGGCCTGCCTGGTGGTCATGGCCGTCATGCTGACCCTGTTCGGCTGGTCCACGTCGTTCTGGGTGGCCTGGGCCTTGTTCCTTGTCGTCGGGATAGTGAGTCTTGGCACCGTCTGGCCCTTGTCAACGACCATCCTGCAACTGGCTACCCCGGCGGAAGTGCGCGGGCGGGTGATGGGCATACTCCACTTCACCCCGGGCTTCCACTACCTGGGCGCGCTGCCCCTGGCCTTCGTCGCCGCCAATGCTGGCTGGGGCTGGGCGATAACCGGCGCGGCAGGGCTGATGCTGCTGGTGACCATCTGGTTCGGCGTGGCCCGCAGCGCCGGGCGCGAGCTGGCGGCAAGGCCCGCGGCGGTGGTGTAACGCGCCTGCTCCCGCATCCCATCCTTGACACCCCGCCGCCCAATCGCTAGATTGCGAAGCAGGCACAGTCTTGCATGGCGGGACTGTCAATTAGCTACGCAAACTCCCAGGAGCCGCTTCGATGAAAGACACTATTGAGGTTTTCTGGTTCTCCGAACAGCCCTACGCCCACGTAACCGACGCCGACCTGGAGCAGTACGACTCCGGCAGGCTCGGGTTCCCCAACACCTTCTTCGACCCGGAGAAGGCCCACGAACTCTACAACCAATACCACGAGCAGTACGCGCTGGCCGACGAGGTGGGCTTCGACGGCATCATGTCCAACGAGCATCACGCCTCCTACTGGTGCATGAAGCCCGCCGTCAACCTCGACGCGGCCGTCATTTCCAAGATAACCAAGAACACCAAGATTGCCATCCTCGGCAACGTCATCGCGGTCAACGATCCCATCCGCATGGCCGAGGAAATCGCCATGCTGGACTGCTTCTCCAACGGGCGCATCATCTCCGGCTTCGTGCGCGGCACCGCAGTCGAGAGCCTGGCCGGGGGCATCATCCCCGCCGAGAACCGCGCCCGCTTCGAGGAAGCCCACGACCTCATCATCAAATGCTGGACGCAGCCCGGCCCCTTCCGATACGAGGGCCAGTTCTACCACTACCGCGCCGTGAACCCCTGGGTGCTGCCGGTGCAGGACCCGCACCCGCCCATCTGGTTCCCCGGCCTGTCCAGCGCCGAGAGCGTTGTCTGGGCGGCCCGCCACCAGCACCCCTACATGAACCTCGGCTCGCTGCTGGACTACACCGAAGGGTTGAAGGGTGTCTACATAGACACTGCCAAGGAAGTCGGCTTTACCCCCGGCCCGGAGCATTTCGGCTACCTGCTGCGAGTGTTCTGCGCCGACACCGACGAAGAGGCACAGCGGATCGGCGAAACCTTCCTGTGGACGGAAAACCATCGCAACCGCGGCCCGGTGGAGCACAACGACCCGCCCGGCTACCAGTCCCGCGAGGCGGTGCGCATCCAGCGCCAGCTACCCGGCGCCGGGGGCTTCGGACGCCGCATGACCTACCAGGAACTCCAGGACGTGGACAACGTAATCGTCGGCAGCCCCGACACCGTAACCCGCAAGCTCAGCAACATCATCGAGCGTCTGAACCCCGGCTACCTCCACATCTACGGCAATGAAGGCGACATGAACCACGCCGACGTAATGCGCTCCGTGGAACTGCTGGGCCGCGAAGTCATCCCCGCCCTACACGAAATCCAACTCCAGCCCTACGAATAGTCTGAACTGTGATTTTTGTGATTATAGGGATTGCCATGATTCGGGAGCAAGAAAATCAGGGCAATCACGGAAATCTCACAAATCACAGTTCAGACAATCAAAGCTAAGGTAGGAGATGCCATGATCACCAAATTCGACAGCCTCTTCGCCGGCCACGTTGACATGACCAACATCGGCTACGGCGGCATCGCGGTCAACGACCGCCTGTTTGACAACGACCACCTGTCCACGGTCTTCCCCAAGTCCGAGGCCATCGCCAAGACCATGGACGAGAACGGTTACGACACCATGTGGATGGCCGAGCACCACTTCCAGCCGGAAGGTTACGAGTGCATCCCCAACCTCATCATGCTCAACGTCCACCTAGCCCACGTCACCAAGAACCTCAAATTCGGCTGCGGCTTCAACATCGCCCCCATGTGGCATCCGCTGCGGCTGGCCGAGGACTACGCCACCGCCGACATCCTGACCGGAGGCCGCGTCATCTTCGGCGTAGGCCGGGGCTACCACACCCGCGAGGTGGAGAGCTTTGGCTCGCCGCTCCAGGACCAGGACGCCAACCGCGAGATGTTCGAGGAGCAGGTCGAAATCATCTTCAAGGCGTTCAATGAAGAGTCATGGTCGCACCAGGGCAAGTACTACACCCTGCCGCCCGAGGTGCCTTATCGCGGCTACACCCTCAAGGAATTGACCCTCGTGCCGCGCCCGACCAAGCTGCCGGTCGAGTGCTGGCAGCCCATCCAGGGCGGCACCCAGCGGGCGCTGGATTTCATGGTCAAGCACAACATCAAGGGCATCATTGGCGGCGGCGTGGCCGAGGGCGGAGCCATGGACAACGTCATCTACGGCTACCGCGACGCCATGATTCGTGCCGGCCACGAGGAACCCGAGCCCGGAACCAACCTCAGCGTCGGCTTCCATTTCCACCTCGCCCCCAGCGTGGAGCAGGCTATGGAGGAGGCCCAGGGCTTCTTCGAGGAAAACCTCAAGATGTTCGGCCCGCTGCGCCTTACCCGCCGTCTGTCCGATGAGCAAATCCGCGACATCGGCGACCCAAGCCGCGCCCCCACCGCCGGTCTGCCCACCATCCAGGGCGCGGTAGAAGGCGGCGCATTCCTGGCCGGCCCGCCGGACCGGGTCATCGAGCAGCTAAAGGCGGTCGAGAAGCAGTACCCCGGGCTAGACCGTGTGGGCGTAAGCCATCCCGTAGGAACCCCCCAAAGCGTGATCACCGAGCAACTGGAGTGGTTCGCAAAGGAAGTGATGCCCGAGTTCAAGGGCAAGTAAGTAAGAGGCCCGTTTCGCGCCCATCCAATCGCGAGTAGTCATAGATGCTTTCAACCGAACTTACCGACGCCATTGAGTTGATGTTCGAGACCGGCTGGACCGACGGCCTACCTGTGGTGCCGCCGTCCGAGGACCTGGTGCGCCGCTTCGTCGCCCACACCGGGCGCGGCGGAGACGAGCTGATAGCCGAACTGCCGCCCCTTGGGGGACGGGCCACCGTGGAGCGCATCGCTGTCAACGCGGTGATGGCCGGCTGCGTACCTGAGCACATGCCCGTCGTCATCACTGCCCTGCAGGCCATGATGGACGAGCGCTTCAACCTGCGCGGCGTCATGTGCTCCACCGGCATCCACACCCCGCTGCTCATCGTCAACGGCCCCGCCGTGCAGCAGCTTGACATCAACGGAGGCTATAACTGTTTCGGCTCGGGCTGGCGGGCCAACGCCACCATCGGCCGCGCCGTCAAGCTGGCGCTGGTCAACCTGGGCGGCGCAATACCAGGCGAAACCAACAAGGCCACCTTCGGCCACCCGGGGGCCTACACCTACTGCGTCGCAGAGGACGAGACAGCCAACCCATGGATGCCGATGCACGTTGAGATGGGTTACGCCGCCACCGACAGCACTGTAACGGTGTTTCCTGCCGAGGCGCCGCACAACATCATGTACCACGCTTCCAACTCCCGTGACTTCCTGACCGTGCTGGCAGACACCATGTGCCCCCTCGGCAACGTACAGATGTACGTCATGGGCGACACCTTCGTCGTCATCGGCCCGGAGCACGCCAAATTCCTCCACGCCGACGGCTGGAACAAGCGGGACATCCGGCAATTCCTGTTCGAGCGCGCCCGCAAGCCGGTGCGGATGCTGAAGCACGGCGGCCCGCCCCAGGGTGACGCCCGCCGAGGGCACTTCTGGCCCCGCTTCATAGACCCGGACGACGACGACCAGATGGTGCCGGTAGTCCGCGCCCCCGACCGCATCCACATATTCGTAGCTGGCGGCGCAGGCGGCCCCCACTCGGTCTACCTGCCCGGCTGGGGCTCCCGCGCGGTAACCCGCAAGATTGAATTGTGATTCGTCGGATTTTTATGATTGCCTTGATTCCAGCATATAAAATCAAGGTAATCTCTTAATCCCATAAATCACAGTTCAGACAGAAAGGTGAGAAAAACATGACCACCGCAACCAACGTAGAAGAACGCTTGCGACAGATGGGTCTGATGTCGCCCATAGACCCCGACGCCGCCAACCGCTGGCGGCCCGCCCCTCGTCTCGACACCCTGCACGGCAAGGTCGGCGGCTTCCTGGGCAACCGCAAGGCCAACGCGGCCCTGTTGCTCCACAACGTCCGCGAACTGCTGGACCGGGACATGGAACTCGGCGACTCCCTGGCTGTGGACAAGTACGTCTACTCCCGCCCGGCTGCGGACGACATCATCGACCAACTGGCGGTGCGCTGCGACTTCGTTGTCACCGCCATCGCCGATTGAGGGTCCTGCACCGCGTGCAGTGTGCACGACGCAATGACCCTCGAAAACCGGGGCGTTCCTACCGTGGTGCTGTGTACCGACCCGTTCCTGAACTCGGCCTTCCGCCACGCCAACACCTTCGGCCGCCGCGACTTCCGGCCCTTGGGCTTCCCACACCCGCTGGGTGGATTGAAGCCGGAGCAGGTGGCGGTCCGCGCCGGTGAGTTGGAGCAAGCGGTGATTGACGTGCTGACGACGTATTAGGCGCATAATTTTGCCAGCAAGTCAGATCCCCGCCCGCAGATTGGAGAAAGAACAATGGCCATCAGTAACGAAGAACGCATAGCCCGGCTGGAGGCGGGACACGAACACTTGGCGACGAAAGCGGACATCGCCGAAATTCGAGGGGAAATGGCGACGAAATCGGACTTGGCGGCGTCCCAAGCGGACACCAACCGCCGGATAGACCGGCTGTTATGGGCGGTGATAGGGATAGGCGGCGGGCTGCTGGCCGCCGCTGCCGCCGCCCTGATTCGGGATGCGCTGGCCTGACACCGGAGCAATCAGTAATCACGACGCTGGCAACGTACTGACCCTAAAGCACTGAAAATAGGAGGCCCGTGATGGCAACTGTTGGCAAGGGCAAGTACACCTACGAAGAGGTCCCCAACTGGGAGAAGCTGCCCGAAGGCTGGGCGCTGGGGCAGACGGCCATCGTCACCGACTCCCAGGACCGCGTCTATCTCTTCAATCGTGGGGAACACCCCCTGATAGTCCTCGACCGCGACGGTAACTTCCTCACCTCGTGGGGCGAGGGACAGCTTCCCGACGCCCACGGTATGTACATTGACGCCGACGAGAACCTGTACATGCCGGTTAAAAACAGCCACGTCGTGCTGAAGTACGACCCCAAAGGCAACCTGCTGATGACCATGGGCGAATGGGACCAGCCCTCCGACACCGGCTGGTCGGGCCGTTACAGCGATGTAGTGGAAAGAGCCGCCGGGCCCTTCAACAGCCCCAGCGACGTCGCCATCCACCCCAATGGCGACCTGTACATTTCCGACGGCTATGGCAACGCCCGCGTCCACCGCTTCACCAACGATGGCCAGCTCATCGAGTCCTGGGGGCAGCCCGGCAAGACCGGCCACGGCGAGTTCCACGTCCCCCACGGAGTCTGGGTTCACACCGACGGGCGCGTCTTCGTCGCCGACCGCGAGAACAACCGCATCCAGATTTTCGATGACCAGGGCAACTTCCTGGAACAGTGGTTGGGTCTCGCCCGTCCCTGCGACATCTACATAGATGCCGACGAAGTCATCTTCGTGCCGGAGCTGGACGGCTTCATGTCCATCCTGAACATGGACGGCGACATCCTCGCCCGCTGGGGCAGCCCGGTCGAGGTCGGCCACGGCCAGGGCGCCCACGCCGTCTGGGTGGACTCCCACGGAGACATCTACGTCAACCAGAACCTCGAAGGCCACCGGCTGGTCAAGTACCGCCATGTCGGCGAGTAACGTTCCCTCTCCCTCTGGTGGATGGTTAGAGCCTGCCCTTGCGAAAGCAGGGGGTGGGGGTGAGACCACCGCTTGCAACGTCCTCTGAATTCCCGCTTTCATGGGAAGACGGTGCCGGGTGAGCTAATTTGTCAGACAAAATTCCCTCCCCCTCAGGGGGAGGGTTAGGGTGGGGGTGTACCTTTATGCGCGTAGGCTACCAGGTGGGCCACGTCGTCCAGCGCGACTCCATAGACCAGCAGCAGCAGTGGCAGAACCACCTAGCCCAGTTCCGGGCGTCACGGGACGCCGGTTTCGACATCTACTGCTGGGCGCACCACTACTTGATAGACCCCTTCCAACACTTCCAGCCGTGGCCTGTTCTGGCCCGCCTGGCCGGGGAACCGGGCGATATGAAGCTGGCGACCTCGGTCCTGCTGCTGCCCCTTCTCAACCCGGTGGACGTGGCGGAACAGGCCGCCACCCTCGACCACATCGCCGAGGGCCGCTTCATCCTCGGCATTGGTCTGGGCTACCGCCCCGAGGAATGTGAAGCCTTCGGCACGAAGATGTCTCAGCGCGGCGCCCGCTGCACCGAGGCCATGAACCTGATGCGCCGCCTCTGGTCTGAGGACGAGGTCACACACCACGGCCGCTACTACCACGTCACCGGCGCCCGCCCCACGGCCCGTCCCTACCAGAAGCCCTACCCCAAGGTTTGGCAAGCCGCCATGAGCGACCCGGCAGTGGAGCGCGTCGGGCGTGAAGGCGAAATTCTGTACATCGGCCCGGCCCAGTCTAATGAGTCCATCCGCCACCAGATTGACCTCTACCACCGCACCCTGGAAGCCAACGGCCACGAAAAGCCCGAAGATATGGTCATCGTCCGAGAGTTCTTCTGCGCTCCAACCCACGAGGAAGCCCTGTCCCGCGCTCAGGCCAACTTCGCCAAGAAGTACGAGGTATACGCCCAGCATGGGTTGCACGGCGCCGACGGCGAGTTGACTCGCAAGGTCACCGGCGACCTTGAAACGCTGATGGACGATACCTTCCTGGTCGGCGGCCCCGAAGAGTGCATTGAGCAGATTGCCGCCTACCACCAGATGGGCTTCACCGACGTAGCCATCCGCCTGTTCTACCCCGAAATGTCCCAGAGCGAGGTGCTGGAGCATATAGACCTCGTGGGCAAAGAGGTAATTCCCGCCCTGCACGCCCTCTGACGCCTCGCGGCTCCCCATAAAGTTTCCCGGCTGCTGATACAATTGTCTTTTACGCGGTCTCCGGCACGTCTTGACTGGGAATGCCGGAACTTCTTAGGGGCGCTTTGACGCTCCGGCCGCTGCGGCCATGAAAGATGCTTGAAGCCGCAATATGGATTGGAGTCGCTCTGGCTGGCCTGGTTCTGCTGGGCCTCTTCGAACGTGTGCGCTCCAGTTCCGTAGTCAAGGCCAACAGCGAGGCCATCAAGTCGGCGTTGCCCATAGCAGCATTCGCTCTGCTCGGTTTTGTCGCCGGCTCCGTCGCCATGCTCTTCTTCTTTCTCTTCTTCCTTGTAGACTTCTGGCAATATGCCCTCGTCGTTGGCGGCGTTACCTATGTCCTGCTCTTTCTCCGTATCCGGCGGAACTGGTCGGAAGTTGCCGGAGTCCCGCAATCCGGACTGGTGGAGCAGGGCCAGGTTGCAACGCCCGGCCCGTTCCCCCGGTTAGGCCCCATTGTCTTACAGGCCGCCGGAGCAATGGCCGTCTTGTTCATGATGCTCCCGGTATTGACCGGAGGCTTTCTTCTCTATATGTTCGTAAGCCGTGTAACGGGGCCTGTAATCGCCAACCTGCTGCTGGCCGTCGCTGCCCTGTGCCTGGCCGGGTATCTGTATTCGCGTTTGCGTGCCCCTCCTCCGCCCGATACGGAGGGATTAGACTGACGCCTCTTGCCCCAATAGTTAATTTGTCCAACAGGAGATAAACATGACTACGCAGAACGCCCTGCTCACCATCAACGACTACGAAGCCCGCGCCAAGGAGACCATGCCGAAAGCGCTGTTCGACCGTCTTTTCGGCGATATGGACGCCCCCGACTGGACCACAAACACTGCCAACGTCCGGGCCATGGAAGCCGTCAAGCTGCGCCCGCGCGTCCTGGTGGACGTTAGCCAGCGCGATATGTCCACCGAGGTTCTTGGTCAGCGAATCAGCTTCCCGGTGATGCTGGCGCCCACCGGCACCCACCAGCGCGCCCACCCGGCTGGCGAACTGGCCTCGGCCCGCGCCGCCGCTGCCGCCGACACCATCATGGGCCTCAGCACCGCCTCCAGCTACAGCATCGAAGAGGTGGCCGAGGTGGCCGACAACCCGCTCTGGTTCCAGCTCTACTTCTTCCAGGACCGCGAGCTCACCGAGATACTGGTGCGCCGCGCCGAAAACGCCGGATACACCGCCATGATGCTCACGGTGGACAACCTCGGCGCAAACTCCCGCGAGCGCGAATACCGCTACGCCTACATCTTGGACCAGGAGCGCATTCTCAAGAACTTCGACGGCATCGAGCTGCCCAACCTGCCCAATCAGGGCAACTTCTCCGAGAGCTTCGAGCATGGCCTGAACTGGCGCGACCTGGAGTGGCTGCGCTCCATTACCACCATGCCGCTGGTGGTCAAGGGCATCCAGACCGCCGAGGACGCCCGTCTCTGTGTCGAGAACGGTGCCGAGGCCCTGGTGGTCTCCAACCACGGCGGCCACGCCCTGCAAGGCACCGAAGGCTCCATAGATATGCTCCCCTCCATCGCCGACGCCGTGGGCGACCGGCTGGAGGTCTACCTCGACGGCGGCGTCCGCAAAGGCGCCGATGTGCTGAAAGCCTTGGCCCTCGGCGCCAAGGCCACTTTCGTGGGCCGCCCCATCTTCTGGGGACTCTCCGTCGCCGGCGAAGCGGGCCTCACCCACTGCCTCGAAATCTTGCGCAACGAACTGAGCGTGGCCATGGGCTTATGCGGCGTAACCGACGTGCGCCAAGTAGACCGCTCAGTAGCCCAGGACCCTGCCGCCAATACTACCTCCCTGGTAGGCGACTTGGAACGCCTGGCCCGCCTTCTGGACCAGGGCTACCTCACCCGCGAGGAGTTCGAGACGCAGAAAACCCGTCTGCTGGGGTAAAATGGTGGAGGGAGGCTGACATGTCCGCTAAAGTGCGCGCCTATTACGCCAACGGGGTCTTCACCCCCCTGGAGCCGCTGGACTTACCTGAAGGGGAAGTAGTTGACTTGGACATTTCCGAGGCCCGCAGGAGGGATTTGGATAGCGCCATCAGGGAGACCAAAGGAGTCCTGGAGATAATCTATCAGATCCCCGACAGCCATCCGAAGAAATACAAGCTGCTCCTTAACACCGAGGATGACCTGATCTACCTAGAAGCGGAGCGCAGATCCAGGGAGCGCCGCGGATGATAGAAGAAACCGCTAGGGCGGGAAACCAGTTCAGAATGGCGTTGCAACCTGAAATGCAGGGAAACCGGCGAGTGCAGGGCGGCGTCGCTACCAGCGATGTCACCCTGTCCGCTCATGTGGGAGGCAATGCCGATGTGTTCGCCCAAGTCATGAGCTTGCACGTACCGGAGGGAGCAACCGTAGCGGACGTAACTTGGGGAAAGGGCGTCTTTTGGCAGAAAGTCCGCGACGGAATCTACGATGTCCGTGCTACGGATATATCAATGGGAGTGGACTGCCGTGAGTTGCCTTATCTTGATGGCGAAATTGACTGCGTAGTGCTGGACCCGCCATATATGGAAGGCTTTTTCCGGAACGATGCAAGTCAGAAAGCGGGCGGGGGCAGCTATTCGGCCTTCCGGGAACACTACTCCAACGGCCATGAAAGGCCGGAAAAGGCTAAGTGGCACGATGCTGTTACAGAACTATACCGGGAAGCCGGGCGAGAAGCGTTTCGGGTGCTTAAACGCGACGGCGTTCTTATCGTGAAGTGCCAGGACGAGGTGAGTGCCAACCGCCAGCGTCTCACCCACGTGGAGATAATCAACGATTACAAGTCGCTGGGCTTCTACGCCAAAGACCTGTTCGTCGTAGTCCGCCCCAGCAAACCGTCTGTCGCCAGATTGAAGAAACAAGTACACGCCAGAAAAAACCACTCGTATTTTCTGGTGTTCATTAAGGAAAACAAGCGAGCTTAGGGTTCAGTTGCCGTGGCTACTGACCAAATCGTCAAGCACCGTAAGCAGATTATCGGCAAACGGTGGCTCAGGAGGCCAGGAAACGGACACAAGACTGGCAATAAGCTGTCTGCGAACTTCATCGGTGTAGTTTCTGTATCGGCTACGCGGCAAATCCTCGTTCTTGGCGAACACGAAATTCCACCCTTGACCAAAGGCAAAACAGTTGACCGCCAGCACGTCAAATTCGCCAACCGTCAGCAGCGTCGTCTCAAGGGAGCTACCGTCAGCCAAAATCACCGTCCGGCGGTCACTGGCGTCAACTTGCGCTCTCCCGCGCCAAATATCGCCGTCTTTGGTGACCATCCTGGTCTGGAGGGATTTAATCTCAATGGTGAACTGATGGCCTCGATATCGGATTACGTGGTCGCCTTTATTCTGACGGTCGTGGTCGTCAGGCTTCCCGATATAGGTGATGTCATCGCGGGATTGCAGGTAGTCTTGGAGTTTTCGTTCAGCGGCATATCCGACGACCATACCCCTCAGGCTAGGGTTTTCGTGTATCAGTACGGTTAGCTCGGTTACAGTCAGCCCTAATTCTTCCAGAATACTTATATGAGAGGAAGAATCTTCTCCGGCGGCTATTCGCCGTACAAGGTCGTGAACGTCGGCGTTTAGTATGTCGGAGATACGCAGGAGTTCAATAACGTCCAACCGGCGCTCGCCAAGTTCATACTTGGAAACGAATGATTGAGAAACGCCTAAACGAGCCGCGACTCCCGTCTGAGTCAGGCCGCTCTTCTGGCGCGCTTCTATAAGTAGCTGCCGAAATCTATCGTAGGCGTCTGGAGGAATCATAGTCATGATATGAGTTAGAATAAGTTGACACCTTCTAATATCCCAAATTAGGATATTGAACGATCCCATCCCAACCTACTGGAGTATCCATGGAAATCGGAGTCATCTTCCCCCAGACCGAAATCGAGCCTGATGTTGTCGCCATCCGCGACTTCGCCCAGGCCGCGCAGGATATGGGCTACTCCTACCTGTTCATCGCCGACCACGTCCTGGGTGCCGACGCCAGCGCCTATGACCACCCCCTCTTCGGGATGTACAACCACGAGTCGGTGGTGCATGAGTCGCTGACCACCATGGGCTACCTGGCCGCTGTTGCCCCCGGCATGGGCCTGATGTCCGGCATCCTCATCCTCCCCCAGCGTCAGACCGCGCTGGTGGCCAAACAGGCCGCCGAGATTGACGTCCTCTGCGGCGGCAGGCTGCGCCTCGGCATCGGCGTCGGCTGGAACTTCGTCGAGTATGAGGCGCTGGGCATGAACTTCAACGACCGGGGCGCCCGCAGCGTCGAACAAATCGAGGTGATGCGCCAGCTTTGGACCAACGAGTCCGTGGACTTCCACGGCAAATGGCACGACATCACCCACGCCGGCATCAACCCCCTGCCGGTGCAGCGCCCCATCCCGGTCTGGCTCGGCGTCGGCAGCCCGGCCGCTCCCATCCCGCCCGACGTGGCCCTGCGCCGCGTCGCCCGCATCGCTGACGGCTGGTGCCCCAACTTCGGCCCCGACGAAGCCGGCTACGCTTTGCAGGACAAGGTCCACGGCTACATGGCCGAGTACGGACGTGACCCCTCCGAGCTTGGCCTCGACGGCCGCCTCAAGACCGCCGGCAACTCCCCCGAGGACTGGGCCGAAGAAGTAGCCGACTGGCGCAAGATGGGCGCCTCCCACCTTTCCATCGAAAACCGCCGTGCCGGGCTGAAAACCGCTGATGACCACATCAAAATGATGCGCCGCTTCAAGGAAGCCGTGGAATTCTAGAGCCGCCGGTTCTATTATCCCCTCTCCCTTGAGGGAGAGGGCTAGGGTGAGGGTGAAGTCCCCGCATCAGTAATCATAGAGAGCAAAGAGACCAAAGTCCCCATGCCCCAATTCCAGCCCCGAGACCCCGCCTACGCCGGCCGCGTATCCGCCGCCTTCTGGGACGAGTCCGCCTCCTCGCGCTGGGGCGGCGAACTCACGTCCGTCTCCCCCGGCGTGGTGGAAATCGCGCTGTCCTGTCGGGAAGACCTCGCCGCCGCGCCCGGCGAAATACATCGCAGCTTCGTAGCCGCGCTGCTGGATGACGCCTGCGTCCTGGCCGCCCTGAGCCTGACTTCCCCCGGCGACTTGGTGTCCCCAGCCGAATACAAGCTGAACTTCCTGGCCCCGGCGACCGGCAGCCAAGTCACCGCCCGCGCCGAGGTTCTTCGCCCCGGCCGCAGCATCACCGTCTGCCGCGCCGACGCCTTCGCCGACGGGCAACTCACCGCCCGGATGCTGGCCACCCTGTCCGTTTCCCGCCCCTGAATCAAATCTGGTAAACTCGAAGCACCAACCGACAAGGAGACCGCAATGATCGGACAGCTCGTTCGCTACGAATTGCAGGATGGTGTTGCCGTCCTCACCCTCAACAACCCCGGACGCCGCAACGCCCTGTCCACCGAACTGCTGGGCGAGCTGAAGGAGCTGTTCCGCCAGTTCGTAGACGACGATGCCGTCCGCGTGGTGGTGCTGCGCTCCGAAGGCCCGGTGTTCAGCTCCGGCCACGACCTGAACGAAATCATCAACCGCGACGCCAAGTCCTACACCGCCGTCTTTGCTCTATGCACCGAGGTCATGGAGGCCATCCGTCTGCTGCCCAAGCCGGTCATTGCCCAGGTTCAGGGCCTCGCCACCGCCGCCGGATGCCAGCTAGTCGCCACCTGCGACCTGGCCGTGGCCGCTGAGTCCGCCTCCTTCGCCACCCCCGGCGTACAGATTGGCCTCTTCTGCACCACCCCCGGCGTCGCCTTGGCCCGCTCCGTAGCCACCACCAAGAAGGCCATGGAAATGCTGCTCACCGGCACGCCCATCCCGTCTTCCGAGGCCCTGGAAATCGGCCTCATCAATCGCGTAGTCCCCGACAGCGACCTCGACGCCAACGTATCCGCCCTCGCCCGCCAGATAGCCTCCGCCAGCGCCCAGACCCTGGCCATAGGCAAGCCCGCCTTCTACCGCCAGATAGAACTCGACCGCCCCGCCGCCTACGACGTGGCCCAGCAGGTGATGGTGGACAACCTGCTCAAAGAGGACGCCCACGAGGGCATAACCGCCTTCCTGCAAAAGCGCGAACCGGAGTGGCGGTACTGAATCCTGTATTCCGAGCAATGCAGACTACAATTTCCGGTATTTCCGGGCGTTTTCGCCTTGCTCTTTGCCAATGACTAAGAAACTATCTCAAAACAGGAGAGGTCGAAGGGGAGAGGGAAAATCCGGTTGGGTTAGGATGAAGGAAAATTTGGTGAGGCGGTGGATGATGAGGGGAAAGAGGGAGACTTTGGCAACGATTTGGGAGGTTCCAGACGATTTGTGGGAGCAGATTCACCCGGTGATTCTGGAGATGGACCCTCCCAAGGCTACGGGACGGAAGCGGGTTGATCCGAGGCGAATCCTGGACGGCATCATATTCCGCATGCGCACCGGCTGCCACTGGAACCGCCTGCCCCGGGAACTGGGGGACGACAGCACCATTCACCGCACTTTCCAGCGCTGGGTGGAATTGGGCGTGCTGGAGCGCATCTGGGCGGAGTTGGTCGCGGAGTGCGAGGAACTGGGTGGTGTGGACTGGGAGTGGCAGGCCGCAGATTGCGCCATGGGCAAGGCCCGTTTGGGGGGGATTCAATAGGCCGCAATCCCACGGACCGGGGCAAGGCGGGCAGCAAGCGGAGTATCCTGGTCGACCGGGATGGAGGGCCATTGAGCCTGGTGGTGGCCGGAGCCAATGTTCACGACACCAAGCTGCTGGACATGACCTTGGATGGCATAGTGGTGGAGCGTCCTGGAACCGGGACCCAGCATCTGTGCCTGGACAAGGGATACGACAACCCAACAGGCCACGAGGCAGTGGCGGCGCACGGGTACCGGGGCCACATTCGGCGGATAGGAGAGGAGAAGCTGGACGCCACAGGAGTGAAACGCCATCCGGCCCGCCGGTGGGTGGTGGAACGCACCCTGGCCTGGCTATCCAAGTGCCGGGCGATTCTGGTCCGGTACGACAAGAAGGCATCCAACTACATTGGCCTGATCCAACTGGCCTGCGCCCTAATCTGGTATCGCCGGCAATGGCAACTCAGGGTTTTGAGATAGTTTCTAAGGTATCGTAGTCGAATGAAAGTTCTACCTGCATTCGTCGACGAAACTGGCGTGTTGACCACCCGTATCAGGGAGCAGCCCGTGTTTGGGGCATCGGGCTGCTCATTGTGAACGACCCAGGCAAGGTCACTGACAGCTTCTATAAGTTGCACTTTGACCTCGCGTCGCAGAAATCTTGGCACCGCGAATACAAATTCGCAAAAATAGCCAAGCACAATCTGCCGCAATACATTGAGTTGCTAAATCTGTACTTTTCTTTCCCTTGCTTTGAATTTCACGCCTTGCTGGTGGATAGAACTGAACCGGGTTTCAGTTTGTCCCGCTGGGGGCACAATGCTTGGGAGGCATACATTTCTTTGGGGCGCGATCTGCTTGAAAAACGGCTCAAGCGCCCGGTGTTTGCGATCGTTGATTTTCAGCCGCCACCGAAGAATTCTTCGGTCTTGGTCGAGGACGAGTTCCGCTCAGTTTCAGAAGTCGCCGGGTGTATTCGTGCTTCGTCAGAATCACAGGTATTCTTGCAGATGGTTGATGTGCTTTTGGGGTGTGTTCAAGCTGACTGGAGGGACTCAAACGGGTTGTACCCTCAGAGTTCTAGCAGGGCTGACGTAAGGAGAAACCTGGTTGGATATATGAAAACCAGACTGGGCGTTTCGACGGACGAGCCGATAGTCACGCACCAGCGGCCTCTCTGGGAAGCGGACAAACCTTCCCCCTTTACCGTGTCTTTGTACCGATGAAAAGGGAAATCCGTGGCTATGTCCGGCACCCATCCCGCTCTCGGGATGGGCGTTTCCCCGGCCACTCCACGGATTTGGGGAAACCCGCGGCTATGTCTGGCGTCTATCCCGTAAAACGCGACGACTTATCCAACCACTCCGCGGATTTACACTCCAAATCTACTAATTCTTGCTATATTTGTCAACACTTTGGGGCAGAATGACGTCCCTTTGTGCACTCCCCTACTCCACATACCCCGCCCCCGTCGGCCGCCGCTTGCCCCCGTGCACCGACGGCTCCGCGCACCACTTCGCCGCCAGCCGCCGCACGCCCCGGTACGCCTCCTCCCCCAGCCCCAGCAGCTCGCACACCACCCGCCGGTCCAGCAGCGCCCGGTTCCCGTCGGCGTCCGCCAAGTACGCCGGCAGCAGCTCCAGCCCCCGGAACTCGTCGAAAATGCCCTCCGCCACCGCAAGCTGCTCATCGCTCAGCGCCCGAAAGTCCAGGACGGGCAGCGTTTCGGCCTGGCGTATGGTCATGCTTGCCTTGCTGGACTGCTGACGGCTGGAGTGCCACCAGTAGGCCAGCAAACCCAATGTGCTGTTGCCCCATACCGTAAAAGCGTAGTCATACTTTCCATTTCCGAAAATCACATTCGGCCACACTCTGCCGCCTATTGAATCCCGTTCTGTAAAGGCAACGGCCAATGCCTGTGAACCAAAAGTAAAATCCCGATTGATATGGGTGTGGCTTGCAGTTGTCCAAACCGTTGCAGCTTTGGCTTCCATCCCGGGCCTTACTTCTAATTGGAAGTCTGGACTACAAACCATTCTATTTTCTTTCTTGGCGTCGTGGTTCCATAGTGCTGGATAAGTAGCAGTTGAGCTAGGATCGATCAGGGAGAAGGGGCCGCGCGGAGCCGGGCCAGTAATGTCGCGGTCAACCAGTCCCATTTTGCCGATTGCGCCACCTCTGCAACTTTCACTGCAATAGATTCAGGATTGCCGGGCAGCCACAATTGGGAATTGGACAGCGCATAGGCAGTTTGCGCCAGCGAGTAATCGGACAACCGCACGCTTCCCCAAGACTCGCTTGCGGGAGCATTCAGCGTTTCACCTTCCAGTTTATCGCCGATTGTCAGGCGAGTGCCGCCATAAGGCCCGTTTTCTAGTTCGCGGACATAACCGGCGTCCGTGATATTCCCCGCTATCGCTTTCGCCGGAGCAAAACCCGCAGGCCGCCGTCTTAAAGACGCGAAACGTGCCCTTTTCCCCGGTGGGATACCGGCCTTGCACTTGCGAGCGATTACCAGGCATTCCGCCATTCCAGTATCCGACGAAAAGGACATATCCCTTCCGTCAGCCGCGATGCTCAATACCGTCAAGTCGGTATAGTCTTTCGCCAGCATATCCCGGAAACCCTGCCAGGACAGTCCGGCGGCGGCGGACAAGGGCAGCACCAGCGCCAACACCCCGCCGGGCTTGAGCTTCCTGTGTCCCAATGCCGCAAACGCCGACGCGATGCCCGCGTTGCCGTGATAGCAGGTGTTCTTGCCAAGCTGGTTCAGCCGCTTCCCCATATCGTCCATATCCGACTTGCTGGCGTTGAATGCGGCGAAAGCGGGATTCACCACGTCGGCGTGAGACCCTTCGTGATTAGTGGCGCGGGTAAACGGCGGATTCATTATCACCAGGTCGAAGCCCCAATCAGGTACGTCAACGTTGACTTGTGCCGCCGTTTCCTCCCCCGCGCTGCCGGTGCGCATCGCCGGGTCGCTGGTGTTGAACAGTGTCATCACCGACGACGACTGCAACAGCTCCAGCGAGCCGATTTTCACGCTGCCGTCGTCCTGCCGTCCGTAGGGCATGGTGTAGAGCCGCGACTGGCCGAAGCCGGTTTCGGGCTGTATGCCCGACAGGGTGGAGCCGGTGATGTGAATGGCCGACGGCATAACGTCGCAGCCGTACAGGACCTCCTCCATCATCACCGGATGGATGGCCGCCGCATCGCCCCCGGCCTGTTCGTGCCGGGCCGCTATCTGCTCGTACACCGCCGACAGCAGCGCCCCCGTGCCGCAGGCGAAGTCGCCAATCCGCAGCCCGCCGATAGCCCCTGCGTCGCTCCAGTCAAATTCCCCGTCATTCCGGCGAAAGCCGGAATCCACGGCAGCCGGGGCCTTCAACTTCGCCACGGCCAGCCGGGCCAGCAGCGCGGCGGAAGGCGGCAGCGTGTAGAAAGTAGCCAGGTACTTGCGGTCGGAAATCAGCCGCTGGAATACCCGCCCGGTGAGGTCGTGGGCGTTGTTGACGCCGGTTCCGTTCACCTTCCCGGTGGTCTCGCGCAGGATGTCCAGCAACCGCCTTGCCGTGTCGGGCGGCAACTGTTCCAGGATGTCTTTGGCGATGGCGAAGATGGGCCAGTAGTTGATTTTCAGGATGTCGGCCCAGGCGTTCAGCGTTTGCTCCTGCGGGTTGGCGATGCCCGGCCCGCAGACGAACCGCAGTGGGCGGATGTTGTCGTGCATTCCGGCGATGCGCTCGTGGAACACCATCGCGTTGGCGATGATGGCGCAGGCCATCCGGCGGGTCTGCGCCACGTTGTCCATTCCCAGCAAGCCCGCAATCTCCCTGGCGATGCCGGGGCGCAGCTTGTCCACTTCCGCGTCCAGTATTTCCGCCCCGTGGTCAATGCCCTCTTGCAGGAAGTTGGCCGCATCGTCAACGGCGCTCTGTGGAACCGATACCAGCCGCACCAGGTCGGCCAAATCCGCCGCCTTGCCCTCCAGCCAGCCCGATTCAGGGAAACGGTCCAGTCCGCCGTCTGGCTTGCGGGTAAGAGCCGCGTACTCCAGCGGCGTGTCGGCGTTCAGGGCCGTCATCCCTGCCGGATAGCGCAACGCGATGACCGCCTCCAACTCCCGCCCGCCGATGACGGCGTTGAGGGCGAAACGGGCCGCGGCGTCCTCTTCCAGGTTGGCCGCGGGCATCTGCCGCGCCTCGATGACCACCGGGCTGCGGCCCGGCGCGGTAATCAGCAGGTCTGGCCGCTTGCCGCCGGGGAAAACGTCCGGCGGCTCCGGCTCCACCGTCGCCGGCCCGGTCATCCCGTCCAGCAGCCGCGCCAGGTCGGTGTTGGCCACGGGTTCGTACATAGAGGTCATAGACAAGCCTTGCCCAGCGGACTGTCCGCCCCTAGAACGTAATCACGCTCCGCGCCACGCTGCCTTCCTTCATGTACTCGAAGGCGTCGTTGATGTCCTCCAGGCCCAGGCGCCGTGACACCAGCTCGTCCAGCTTCAGGCGGCCTTGCAGGTAGAACTCCACGTACTGCGGCATATCGGTGCGGAAGTGGTTGCTGCCCATGCTGCTGCCCTGGATGCGCCGCTCCCGCAGGAACGACGGCCCGTCCAGCTCGATCTTGGTGCCTTGCGGTATCATCCCGATGATGGTGGCCGTGCCGCCCGCCCGCAGCATATGGAACGCCTGCTCCGCCGTCTCCTTCTTCCCGATGGCCTCAAAGGAGTAGTCCACGCCGCCGTTGGTCAGGTCGCGCACCTTTCTGACCACGTCGCCGCCCGAAGCGTCAATGACCTCGGTGGCCCCGAACTCCTGGGCCAGGGTCAGCTTGGTCTCCACCGCGTCGATGGCGATGATGCGCAGCGCCCCGGCCAGCGCCGCCCCCTGGATGGCGTTCAGGCCCACGCCGCCGCAGCCGATGACCGCCACGGTGCTGCCGGGGCGCACGGCGGCGGTGTTCAGTGCCGCGCCCAAGCCCGTGGTCGCGCCGCAGCCGATGAGAGCCAGTTGCTCGAAAGGCACGTCGCGGTCTATCTTCACCACAGCGTTCTC
This sequence comes from Dehalococcoidia bacterium, assembly GCA_965204805.1. GTDB lineage: Bacteria > Chloroflexota > Dehalococcoidia > Lucifugimonadales > UBA3495 > VXOI01. Next base: position 2,546,636 of record OZ242013.1, on the reverse strand, counting down.
ATGCACCAGCATCTGCTCGGCGTAGGACGACAGGTTGGCGAATTGCATCACCTCCTGCCCGTTCTGGCTCAGGCGCGGCGTCTCGCTGGGCCCGCGGGTCAGCCCCGTCCGGGAGCACAGCACCGTGCGCCCCTCGGTGCACCGCTCGCAGGTGCCGCAGAAGACCGACAGGCAGGTTATCACCCGGTCGCCGGGCTTCACGTAGTCCACCAGTTCCCCGACGGCTTCGATAGTCCCGGCCGCCTCATGCCCCAGGATTATCGGCGTCGGCGTGGAGTACAGCCCCTCGATGAAGTGCAAATCGCTGTGGCAGACCCCCGAAGCCCCGGTGCGCACCAGCACCTCGCGCGGCCCGGGCGACGCCACATCCACGTCCTCGATTTCCAGGGGCCGGTTCACTTCCCGCATCACTGCTGCTTTCATAGCTCACCTGTCTCAATTACTGTTGGAGTGGGTTGCATTTAACCAGCGAGGCAAGGTTATGTCAAAAATCTGAACTGTGATTTTTGTGATTAAGGGATTGCCTTGATTCAGTAGCGCGAAATTCAGCGCAATCATCGAAATCACACGAATCACAGTTCAGACAACCCCTCGAACCACGGCATAACTACCCGCTCGTTCACGCCCGAACAGTACGAATGCCCCCAGTCCGCCAGCTCCTCGTACCGCGCGTTGTAGCCCAACCGTTGCAGCAGAGCGTGGCCCCTGCGTATCGGCTCCACCGCAAAGATGTGGTCGTGGGCGCCGTGCGCGATACAGATGGGCAGCCCCAACCCCTGCTTCCGCCGCAGCATATCGTCCATCATCCCCGTAAAATCGCCGGCCACCGGCGCGATTCCGGCGAACAGCTCCGGCCGGCCCAGCCCCAGCAGCCAGGTGAACGTCCCCCCGTCCGACAGCCCCGACAGGTACACCCGGCCCCGATCCACCGCATACTCCCCGCATACCTCCTCCAGCATCGCCTCCACCGACTGGGTGTCCCGCTCCGGTTGCAGTATCGACCAGGTAACGTCCAGCGACTTGGGGGCCAGCAGCATATAGCCCCGGCTCTTGGCCGGGCGCAGCCACGACCAGATGTAATGGTCGCCGCGCCCGTAAGCCCCGTGCAGGCAGACAATCAGCGGCCACTCCCGACCCGGCGTGTAGCTCTCCGGCACGTACAGCGAGTAATCGGCCAGCGGCGCGGCCCGCCTCCGGTGTATCACCCCTACCGCAGCGTCGGCGTCCGGAGAGGGCGTTTCCAGTGTCTCCCGCTCCGCCATCGCCTCCGGTAGAAGCCAGTATTCTTGCAGCACTGGCGTATCCGCCCGGATACCGTACAGCAGGTTCAGCCCCCGGCACAGCGCCCGTCGCATATCTAAACCCGCAAGAGAGTAGCTGCTTTCGCTGGCGTTCAGAAACGTCTGGGAAGTATTGCCCAAATGACGAATCGCCGCAGTAAAGGCGTCGTGAAACGGGCGCAGCGGCTCCGGCGGCGTGGCTTGCCCTAATCCGGCGATAACGCCAGCGAACCCATCCGGCGCGACTTCGCGCAACTGTCCCTGAAACTCGCCCAGCCTCTCCACGCGCATATTTTCCTGGATGGACTCGAAGACCCGCAGGAACGAAAGAATCTTTTCTTCGGCGTCCCTTACTGCTGGTCCATACTGCTCGATTGCCATAAAGCTGTCCTTATCTCGGCTGGCTGATTCTGCGATGGTAGTTGCGTCCATAAATCCGGTCAACCTTTGCCTATCACTTTCGACACGCCTATAATCCCCCTCAACCGAAATCGTGGGAAAATGCGTACAGGAGGCCGGACAATGGCGACAGCAAAAGTAAACGGCGCGGAACTGTACTACCAAGAGACCGGCAGCGGCCCGCCCATCATCCTCTCGCCCGGCGGGCTACAGGGCGTGGCCAGCAGCTACGGAGAGGTGATCGAAGCCCTGTCCCAAGAGCACCGCGTAATCGTCTACGACCGGCGCTTCGGCGGCCAATCCCGCAGTCCGATGGTGGTACAGACGTGGGACATGGTATGCGAGGATGTCTTTGGTCTGCTGGACGCCCTGGGAATCGAGCAGGCTTACCTCGGCGGCGGCTCCTTCGGCGCTGCCATATCCTTCGGGTGCGCCTGCCGCCGCCCCGAGCGCGTCCGGGCCATCTTCCCCTCCAACATCGCCGGTGGCGTCATCTGCGACGGCTACCTGACCTCCAAGCTGTTCAAGAGCATGGAGATAGCCGCCGCCGACGGCATAGGCGCAGTGATAGACGCCTTCGACGCCGACGACCGCTTCGCCCCCTTCAGCCCAGAAATCGCCCAGACCGACGCCGACTACCGCGCGAACCTCGAAGCGATGGACACCGAAGAGTTCATTCAGGTGATGCGCGACACCATCTACGCCCTATTCGCCGGCCCCTTCCCCACCCTCGGCAGCACCAAGGAAATGCTGAGCAGCATCCGGGTCCCAACGATGATTATGCCCGGCTACAACGACGTCCACCCCCGCGCCGTGGCCGAGATGGCCCACCGCCACGTCCCCAACAGCCAGTGGGGCGAGTGCAAACCCCACGCCGACGAGCCGGAAAAGTACGCCAAGCGAGTGCTGCAATTCCTGTCTGAAGTGGAGGCCAACGGCCAGTGACCGCCGAGAATGTATTGCACTGACGCGGTTGGGAGAGAGTTAGAGGCTGATGAACTTGGCGACGGGCGCCCGCAGCAATTCCTCGTCCGGGGGAGGAACCAGCGGGACGATGAAGCTGGTATCGGTGTGAAGCTCAGCCTCTTCCAGTTCGTACATCTTCTGTAGGTTAAGCCAGAGCTCCGGCGACATATAGAAAGCCTTGCCGAGGCGGACGGCTATGTCGCCGGTTATAGGATGATTGCCTTCAAGAATCCCGTTGACGGTATCCGTAGGAACTCCGATGGTTTCCGCCAGCCGCTCCGGGCTAATCTCCAACTCTCCGATGATTTCCGCCAAATCTCGGCCGGGGTGAATGGGAGGTATAGGCTCAAAGTCTTCTGGGGGCGTATCTTCGGAAACAAGGATTTCGGGGTCAATCATGGCCCATCCCTCCCTAATGGTAGTCGGTAATTTCAATTTCCGTGGCGCCCATCGCAGTCCAGGTAAAGCACACTCGCCACTGGTCGTTAATGCGAATGCTGTGCTGACCTTCCCGGTCGCCTCTCAGCGCTTCCAGCCGTTGGGAAGGCGGGAAACGCAGGTTTTCTAGGGAAGGCGTCAGAGCCACGCGCCGGAGACTCTCTTTCGCCCGGCGGCGGATGTCAGGAGGAAGCCATCGGACATAGCCGCCTCGTAAAGCTAACTCGGTATCCCGGTTGGCGAATCGGTTCGACAGGATTTCTGACACCAGTTTACACTGTAACCCCGGTAAAGTTGAAACTGCCCAGCTTCAGCGCCGGAACCCGGGTGGCGAAGCCGACCTCGTTCAGCACCCGCTTGGCTTCGTCGCCCACGCCCTCCACGGAATTCAGGGCGTCCACGTAGGACTGTGTGAAGCGCAGGTCTTTCACCGGATGACGTAGCTCCCCGTCCTCAATCAGGAACGTCCCGTCGCGGGTCATCCCGGTCATCACGCAGCCCCGGTTGTGCGACAGCCGGGTGTAGAAGAACCGTGTAATGTACAGCCCCCGCTCCGTCGAGGCGATTAGCTCTTCCACCTTCTTATCCCCCGGCCGCATAAATATATTTGACGCGATGGGCGGCCCGACGAAGTATTGCTGGTGGCCCGTGGACTCAACGCCATCTTGCGCCGCCGTATAGGTGTTGTGCACCGGCGTGTTGACCACGCCGCTCTCCACCAACTCCACCCGGCGGCGCGGCATACCCTCGACGTCGAAAGGCATCGGCCAACCGTCCAGTGCCCCGCCGTCGTCCCAGATGGACACCGACTCGCTCATCGCCCTCGTTCCCTGAATCCCGCACATCCAGCTCCGCCCTTCCTGCACCGCCTGCGCCCCCATGCCGTACAGCGAAAGCGCCTCCAGGATGTCGTCAACGGCGTAATGGTCCAGCACCACCGTATACTCACCGGGCGTTACCGGCTGCGGGTCACGCCCCCGCACCGCCTTGTCCACCGCCTCCCGTGCCAGTGTTGGATAGTCAATCTCGTCCAGCCGCCACGACCCGCCCTTGGCCCAGCCTGCCGAGGTGTCGCTACGGGTGGTGATAATCAGCCCGGCGAAAGTTCCGGCATGATAGGCGCGGACGCCCCGGCTGCTGACCACTGCAATCTCCTGCACCCCAGTCCGGCAGGCCCCGGCAGTGTCTAGACCCTCGGCGGCCCCTTGTCGGCAGACCTCCCCGACCATCTGCGCCCGTGTCAGCGGCGAGCAGGCGGCGGCCGATTCGTCCCAGCTCGCCACTCGCGCCGCGGGCTGCGGTTCCGGCAGACCCGGGAACGCCGGGTCTTCGGGCATCAGCAGGGCGTTGCGCCGCGCCGCTTCCATCGCCCGCCGTATGCCATCGTCCGAGGTGTCGTTGGTGGTCGCCCGCCCCAGTCGCCGCCCCTCCACGGCGCGGATGTTCAGCGTTACGTTGCTGTGGGATACGTTCTGGTGGATGGCATTGCCGGCGAACCTCGTTAACCCCAAATCCTGGCTGCTCAGGTAAATGTCTGTCTGCTCCGCTGTTGAAAGCGACAGCGCCCGTTCCAGCAGGGCGAGGGCCCCATCTTCGCCAATCATCGCATCACCCCCACGCGCACGTTGCGGAAGCGGGCCGGGGCTGCGCCGTGCCCCGTGTGGCCCAGTTGGCCAGGCTGCCCCTTGCCGCAGTTGGGAGTGCCCCACATGGTCCAGTGGTTGGCGTTGCATACGGCGTCGCAAGAGTTCCAGAACTCCGGCGTGATGCCGGTATAGGTGCAGTTGCGCAGCAGCCGCCCCAGCTTGCCCTGCTTGATTTCGTACCCAACCTCGGTGCCGAACTGGAAGTTATACCTTCGGTCGTCTATGGACCATGACCGGTTCGTGTCCACCAGAATACCGTCGTCAGTGTCGGCAATCAGGTCGTCCAGCTCCCACTGACCCGGCTCCAGGCTGACGTTGGTCATCCGAATCAGCGGCAGCCGGTTCCACGACGACGCCCGCATCGTCCCGTTGGACTCCAGCCCCAGCGTTGCCGCCGTCTCCCGCGACATCAGGTAGCCTACGAACCGCCCCCCCTCCACGATGGGTGTTGACTGCGCCGGAACTCCCTCGTCATCAAAGCCGAAGGATCCCAGCCCCGGCAGCCGGATGCTGTCGGCGGTAATGTTCACCTGCTCCGAGCCGTAGCTGAAGTTCCGCAGCTTCTCGGTGGTCAGAAACGACGTACCGGCGTATGCCGCCTCCGAACCCAGCACCCGGTCCAGCTCGATAGCGTGGCCGCAGGATTCGTGAATCTGCAATCCTACCTGCGAGCCGCCGATGATGAGCGTGGTGGTGATGTCCGACGGGCACCTGTCCGCGGTCAGCAATGCCACGGCTTCGCTGGCCACCCGCTCGGCGTTCCCAGCCAGGTCGAAGTCCCTTACGAACTCCCACCCGCTGCAACCCTGCTGCCGGCCCATGGAATTAGGATATGACCGCCGCTGCACCTCCCCGTTGCCCACCGCCGTGGCCTGGATGCCGCCGCCAGCCTCGTAGATGGTCTGCTCCACGTCCGCGCCCTCGCTGTTGGCGAACGCCTTGCGCTCGCGGATGAAGATGAGGTTGCCAGTGCGCGCCGAGATTCCCTCCACGCGCCCCATCCGTTCGTCCACGTCCAGCAGCAGCGCCACCTTTTCCTGCGGCGAGACGTTGAACGGGTCAATCTCCACTGGCGTCGTGTACATACCCCTGCTGGTAACCGGAGGCCCCAGCTCCACCTTCGGCCCGCCCGAAGTCGCCGACGCCTTGGCAATGTCCACGGCCAGCCCCGCCGCCTGGTCCACCGACTCCGCCGTCATCGTGTTGGTGGAAGCGAACCCCCACGCCCCATCCACCACCACCCGAACGCCGATGCCCAGCGACTCATCCGAGCTGATAACGTCCACCACCCCCGTCCGCACCGAGTACCGCTCCTGCGCCGTCTCCACCATCCGCGCATCCGCATACGACGCGCCCCGCGCCGCCGCCGTATCCAGCGCGCGGGCAATCAAACTGTCCATATCTGAGACTCCCATAGAAGGCTGCGGTGATTGTGGGCTATAGTGTCCGGTGGCGCAAGCGGCGCAATTCGCCTTGCTTTCAGTCAGTCAGCAGGGTTAGCATTAGGCGGTGAAGGGGGACGTTAGGACATGGAAGTAACAATTAGCGATGAGCTTTGGGCCCGCATCAAGCAGAAGGTGGACTCAGGGGCCTACCCCTCGGTGGAAATTGTGCTGACCAACGCAATGATTCACTTGGAAGAGAGCGATAAGTTCGCGGATGAGGTTTTGGCATCGCCAGAGGTTCAAGCCAAAATTGAAGAGGGAATTGATGACCTCCGCAACGGGCGGTACGCGACATATACAAGCGATACCCTCTGGGAGCTTTTCGAAGACATAAAACGCCGCGGCCGCGAACGGTGGGAAGCCCGGCAAAAATGGTTAGTCGGGTAATGGCGTTCTACACGTTAGCAGCGTCGGCAGAGGCAGATCTGAGGGAGATAAAGGACTTTTATCGAAGCATAAGCAACGAGTCACTTTCAAACCGGCGCATCTCCCAAATCTACTATCGGTTTGAGTTGCTGGCATCTTTCCCTTTATTGGGCATCGCCCGGTCAGGAGACGTCTCTGGTTTACGAAGCTAACCGGTTCCCCGAAGTACCATTACGATACTATATTTTCCAAGAGCCGGATTCGTGGAGATCGTACGAGTCATAATTGGCTCGTATAACTTGGAACGCGCGATCCAATAACCCATCACTCCCCCACAGGCGGCCTCCGCAAATGCCAGTCCGTCGCCTGCTGATAGGCCTGGGCCACCCGGAACAGCAGTCCCTCTGCCATTGGCTTGCCCACGATTTGCAGCGACAGCGGCAGGCCATCCGCCGTGAACCCGCAGGGGATGGACAGCGCCGGGACCCCCGCCACGTTGAACGCCCCGGTGAAGTTCCGCACCCCGGCAATCCGGCTCCGCGCGTCCTCCTGGCTCTTGATGCCCGCCTCCTCCGGCAGCAGCGGCGCGCCCGTGGGAGATGTGGGCAGCACGATAACGTCCACCTCTTCCAGCGCATCCAGCACCGCCTGCCGAATCAGTGTCCGCACCTTTTGCGCCTTCTGATAAGCCTGGGCCGGTGTCAATATCGCCGCCAGCAGCCTTACTCGGGTGTTGTGGTCATACTCTGCCGCTCTTGTCCGCAGCCTCTCGTAATGCACCGCCGCGCCATCCATGTCGGTGATGCACTTGGACACCGCCCCGGCGTTCTCCACGATGGGAACGGAAATCTCCTGTGTCGTCGCGCCCAGCTCGCCCAGTTGCGCCACCGCCGACTCGATGACCTGCCGCACTTCCGGCTCCAGCCCGCCCTCGGCCACCTTCTCCCGCAGCACTCCCACCCGCAGGCCGTCAACGCCTCCCTGTATTTCCTGCGCGTAGTCGGGCACCGGCGAGTTCCACGAATACGGGTCCTCCGGGTCGTGTCCCGCGATGGCTTGAAATGTCAGCGCGCAGTCCTCTGCGGAACGCGAGATTGGCCCCACCGTATCCATCGACCACGACACCCCGGCCACACCGCGTCGGCTTACCAGCCCCCACGTTGGGCGCAGCCCGGTCAGCCCGCTCCAAGCCGCCGGGATGCGCGTCGAGCCGCCGGTATCCTCCGCCAGGGCTGTGGCGCACAGGAAGGCCGCTGTTGCTGCCGCCGAACCGCTGCTGGAGATGCCGGGGTTGCGCGACAAGTCCCACGGGTTGCGGGGCTGTCCGCCCGGGTGATGAAAGCTCTCGCCAAGGGCGAACTCCGACAGGTTCAGCTTGCCCAGCAGGATGGCTCCCGCCTCCTTCAGCCTCGCCACCACCACGGCGTCCTCGGTTGGCACATGGTCCCATTCCAGCGCTGAGCCGTAGGTGGTGCGGATGCCGTCGGTGTCGAACTGGTCCTTCACTGCCACCGGAATGCCGTGCAGCGGCCCCAGGTAGCGCCCGGCGGCAATCTCCCGCTCCGCTGCCGCCGCCGCTTGGCGAGCCTCATCAGCGCACACGGTGATGTAGGAGTTCAGCCGACCGTCAATCATCCCGATGCGCTCCAGGTACGCTTCGGTGGCCTCTACCGGCGAAACATCGCCCGCCTTTATGAGCCGCCCCAATTCGGCCACGCTGAGAAAGGGTATGTCGCTGCGCTGAATGTCTGCCATCGGGACTGCTCCGCCGGATAGAATTTACGAAAGGGGCGCTGAGAAATCTCCCAGCGCCCCTGCATTGTACCTTCTGTTGTGCTGTTGCGCCCTAGTCGTCAGCGGGTGCAGCTTCCAGTTCGTAGGGGTCCAGCACCGCGCCGGTCTCCCGCATAAACTCGCGGGCTTCCTCGTCGAACAGGTGCTGGAAGAAAATCTCGATGCGGTTGCCGCTGGGGTCGAAGCAGTAGAAGCTCTTGGTCAGCCCGTGGTCGGCTGTGAAGTCGATGGGATACCCGGCGTCCTTCACCCGGCCGTAAATCTCCTGCAACTCCTTCTCGCCGCCCTCCAGCTTCAGCGCAGTGTGCGACAGCCCGGGGCTGCCCGTCTCCACGCCCTCCGGCGCCTTGATGAGCGCGATGTCATGGTCCGACTCACCGAAGGACAGGAACGCCATGTCCATTCCCTGGTCGTGGTTCATCAGCTCCATTCCCAGCGCGTTGGTGTACCAGTCAATGGCCTCTACGGTGTCTTTGACGTTCAACACCACGTGGCCGACACGTTCGATCCTCGCCATTCCGGTCCCTCCCGTAAGTTTGTGCCAGCATAACGCCTGCCTGCCCTCAACGCAATCACAGGCAGACAGAACTCACAGTTCAGACATATACTTTGTAAAGACATTACCCCCGCAGCCGGTAGCGCTGCAGCTTTCCCGTCGCCGTCTTGGGCAGGTCGTCCACGAAGTTCACCCAGCGCGGGTACTTATACCGCGCCAGCCCTTCCTTGCAGTGCTCCAGAAGCTCGTCGGCCAGGGCGTCGCTGGCGTCTCCGGCGTCCTTCAGCACCACAAAGGCTTCCGGCTTGATGAGCTCGTCGGCGTCGGCCCGGCCCACCACCGCCGCCTCCAGCACCCGTGGATGCTCAATCAATCTCCCCTCTATCTCCACCGGCGAGCACCAGATGCCGCCCACCTTGAGCATATCGTCGCTGCGCCCGCAGTAGACATAATACCCGCCGTCGTCTTGGTAGTAGGTATCGCCGGTATTCAGCCACCCGTCCACCATGGTCTCGGCGGTGCGCTCGGTGTTGTTCCAGTAGTGCGTGGCCGTCGAATCGCCGCGAATGAACAGCCGCCCGGTCTCTCCCGCCGCTACAGGCTCGCCTGCTTCGTCCACGATGCGGGCATCATAGCCCGGCACCGGGCGTCCGCTGGTGCCGGGACGGTAATCGCCGACGGTGTTGGATATAAAGATATGCAGCGCCTCAGTCGAACCGATGCCATCCAGAATCAGCGTCCCTGTTCGCTCCCGCCACCGCCGGAAGATGTCGGCGGGCAGCGCCTCCCCTGCCGACACGCAGCACCGCAGCGATGACAGGTCGCGGGGCGTTTCGTCCAGCGCCCGCAGTTGCGCCGCGTACAGCGTCGGAACGCCGAAGAACAGTGTCGGTTGGTGCTGCTCAATGATGTCAAACGTCATTTCCGGCGTGGGACGCTGCCCGCTCAGCACCGCCGTCGCCCCGACCCACAGCGGGAAGGTCATCGCGTTCCCCAGCCCGTAGGCGAAGAACAGCTTGGCCGCCGAGAAGCAGATGTCGTCTTCCACCACCCCCAGCGTGTCGGCGGCGTAGTGGACGCAGGTGGTCACGATGTCGCGGTGCCTATGGACTGCGCCCTTGGGCCGTCCAGTGGAGCCAGAGGAATACAGCCAGAAGCACTCGGAGTCTGCCGATGTTTCCGCCGGGGCCAGCATTGCCGATGCCTCTTCCATCATGTCGGCCACCGAACTCGGCCCCTCGGTGCACAGGATGAACCTGGGCTGATGCTCTGCCCCGGCCAGCGCCCGAGCCACCTCGCCCCGGTACTCTTCCGAATACACCAGCCCGGCGCATTCCGAATCTTCGACGATATGCCGGTAGTCGTCGGCCCTCAACAGCGTGTTGAGAGGAACGGGAATCAGCCCCGCCTTTATTGCGCCCCAGAACAGGAAGAAGAACTCCGGACAGTCCTTCACCACCATCAGCACCCGCCCACCCGATTCCCCGGCCAGCGACCGCAGCAGGTTGCCGCAGCGATTGACGCGGTCCTCCAGCTGGGCGTAGGTGATGGTGTCACCAGTATCGTCGAAGACTATCGCGGTCTTCCACCCACGCCCCTCATCAATGTGCTGGTCTATGAAAGGCACGGCGACATTGAACACGTCCGAAAATCTTATGTCGGACGGTCCGTCGGAAGAGTCAACTACAACGGTGTGCTGCTGCATGGCGTCTCTCCGTAGCCTGTTCCCTCCGGCTCAGTTGAAGCGCACGTACTCGAAATTCCACGGCTTGCCGTCTATGCCCCGCACCGGCGGCGCAATCCAGCCCGCAATCCTGCCCGTCTCGATGACCCGCTGCATCAGCGAGTCCACGTAGGCCATATCCTCGTCCGTCGGCAGCCACCGCGACAGGTTGGCTTGCCATTCTTCCTCGTTTACTACTCGACCGTCCGGGGACACTCGAACCCCGGCGGCATTGCCGATACGCCGGTTAAAGAAGCGATGCGGCAGTTCCAGCCGGAAGTCCACTCCCAGCGATTCCAACGCCCGGTTCCAGCGGTCCAACCCCCTCTGGCAGTCCTTGATATAGTCGTCGCGCAGCCGCTCGTTGACCGCACTCAGGGCCGAAAGTTCCTCTATGGCGACGTGCCCCTCCCTCACCGTGTGCACCGGCCACAGGTCTTCCGTCAGCCGGTGGTCGCCGTCCAGCCGCGACTCCAGGTAGCGCCCTTTCAGCCCGGCAGTGAAGTAGTTGGCTGCGTTGGTGGAAACCTCCTGCCCGAACAGGTCCACTGACACGCTGTAATGGAAGTTGATGTACTTCTGTACCGTCAGCAGGTCGATGACGCCCGCAGCCCGCAGCCGCTCAGGGTCGTCGGTGCCCAGCTCATTCATTACCTCACCCGTCCGCTGCGTCACCCGCATTACGCCGGTCTCCCCCACGAACATGTGATGCGCTTCCTCGGTGAGCATGAACCGGCAGGTGCGCGACAGAGGATCGAAGCCAGACTCCGCCAGCGCCGCAAGCTGGTACTTGCCGTCCCGGTCGGTGAAGAAGGTGAACATCAGGTAAGACAGCCAGTTGGGCGTAGCCTCGTTAAACGCCCCCAGGATGCGCGGACGGTCGGCGTCTCCTGAGTGCCGCTCCAGCATCGCCTCCGCTTCCTCGCGCCCGTCGCGCCCGAAGTAGGCGTGCAGCAGGTACACCATCGCCCACAGGTGCCGCCCTTCCTCCACGTTGATCTGGAACAGGTTGCGCAGGTCATACAACGACGGACAGGTCAGCCCCAGCCGACGCTGCTGCTCCACCGACGCCGGCTCCGTGTCCCCCTGCGTGACGATGAGCCTACGCAGTGGAGCGCGGTACTCCCCCGGCACTTCCTGCCATGCCGGCTCGCCCCGGTGATCCCCGAAGGATATGACCCGCTCCGCTTCCGGCTTTGCCAGGAAAATGCCCCAGCGGTATTCCGGCATCTTCACGAATCCGAAGTTGGCCCACCCGTCCGTCTCTACGCTGATGGCGGTGCGCAGGTAGACATCGTAGTCCGTGGAGCCGTCCGGCCCCATCTCGTGCCACCACTTCATATAGTTGGGCTGCCACGACTCCAAAGCCCGTTGCAGCCGCCGGTTGTCCGACAGCCCCACGTTGTTGGGAATCCGGTCGGTGTAGTTGATGCTCATGGTATGCCTCTAGATTGAGGTCGGATGGTCTAACGCATCAAATGTAGAGCAACTGGTTTCGCATTTCGTCCGCGGTGTACATATCCAAAGCGGCTAGGATTCGTCTGGCCAGCCTATATGGCCGATTGTCAATCGCTATCAGTATCCCAGCATGAATTTGACCGGAAGCGAGATATTGGCGGTGCAGTGACTCGAAATCCCCGCGGTTGTGGGTGACGATTGCCATCCCGCGTTTGGCTGCATACTCCAGTTGCTCCGGGTCAGACTTGCCCAACTGGCCGGCGTCTCTCGCGGTGACCGCTGCACAATTTCTCTGCGCTAAAAGACGGGCTACCAGAACGTGTACATCCTCGTCCAGGTAAATTGTTATAAACAGTTCGCCGCTCACAGTTGCCGTATGCTGGGGTGGATGAGCTCGGGCGGCACCCTGTTTCTTTCGATATGCTCGTTTATCTCTTCCCGGTGGTCGCAGTAGTAGCTGAGAGCGTCAAACACGGCGGCTAAGCTCAGGTGGGGCAGCCCGCTGGGAATCTCCTCCGGTGCGTATCCAGACTGCCATAGCCGCACAATGGCCCGGACAGGCGTCCGCGTGCCTTTCACGATAGGCTCTTCGCTCAGTATCCCCTTTTTCCTGATGATGTAGCAGTGTTCGGTGAGAGTTACTCCCGCTTCTTCAACCATCATTCACATCTCTCTTCAATATCTGGCCCCAACATGAGGGAACATGGAGAACTGTCCCGAAAATTCATTGCACCTTTGCGCTAAATACCATGCAGTGAAGAGTCAGCAGGACTCACGCCCGCCGCCGGTCGAATTCCGCCCGCGCCCCGGTGCCGTAGGCTTGCAGCGCGCCCTGGCTCCCCGATGCGTTGGGGCGCTGGAAAATCCAGTTCTGCCACGCGCTGAGCCGCCCGAAAATCTTGCTCTCCAGAGTTTCCGGTCCGCCGAAACGCAGGTTTGCCTCCATCCCGGTAAGCGCGTCGGGCGAGAAGCTGGCCCGCTCCTCCAACGCCAGCCGCACTTCATCCTCCCAGTCGATGTCGTCCGGGATGAAGGTGACCAGTCCCAACTCATGGGCGTCTTCGGCATCCAGACTCCGCCCGATGTGCTCTTCCAGTTCGTCGATGTGCAGGAACCTGCCCTCCGCGCGTGTCAGCCCGTTGACCATCGGCAGCGTCCCGAAGTTCATTCCCGTCAGCCGCACCGTCGGCGGCTCGTCGTCATACTCCAGCGCCCCGTCCAGCATATAGCAGCGGTCGGCCGCCAGCGCCAGTTCCAGCAGCGTTCCGGCGAAGCAGCTACCCGGCTCGACCAGCGCCACCAGCGACCGCGAGCTGACATCCAGCCGTTTCAGCGTGCGTTTCAGGTACAGCGTCACCTCCCGAGCCAGCCAGTGGTCAGCGCAGGACAGCAGCAGGTCGTCGTACTCCTGCACTAACCCTGCATCGCCCGCTGTGCGGAACACCCACGTCCCCACGTCGCCCTCGTTGGTTCGCAAATGCAGGATGGCGTCGTCCAGTTCCCGCGTCAGCGCCAGCGGCCAGAACCGGCTTCCCTCGCCGCGGATGCCGTCGGCACCCTGCGGTGGCGGACTATCCGGCCCGCGAACCTCGAAGAACGCCGCGCCCAACTGCCGGTCAACCTCCACGCTAACGTAGTGGTAGCTAATGCCGGCCTCACTGAAATCCCGTATCAGCGGCGTCAGCGCAATACCTTCCCCCACCGCAGGCCGGACGCCATCGGCAGCCAATGCCGCCGCCCGCTCTGCCACTGCCTCGTCGAATCGTGAGCGGGGCGCCAGCTCGTCCACCAACCGCCACTCCAAGGCGCGTGCGCCCCTCACCCCCTCCGATGCTGTGCAGAGAAAATCGGCGTGGTCGCGGCGCACCCGGCGCTTGTCCACCAGCCGGGTCAGCCCGCCGGTGCCGGGCAGAACCGCCAGCAGCGGCAGTTCCGGCAGCGCCACTGTGCTGGAACCATCGTCAATCAGGATGATGTGATCGCAGGCCAGCGCCAGCTCATAACCGCCGCCCGCCGCCGGGCCGTTGACCGCGCAGATGTAACGCTGGCAGGAGTGGGCGCTGGCGTCCTCGATGCCGTTGCGCGTTTCGTTAGTGAACTTGCAGAAATTCACCTTCAGGGCGTGGTCGGCCTGCGCCAGCATACGGATGTTGGCCCCGGCGCAGAACACCCGCTCGTGCCCCGACGTAACCACCACCGCGCCAACTTCGGGATGCTCGAACCGCAGCCGCTGCACGGCGTCATACAGTTCGATGTCCACGCCCAGGTCGTAGGAATTCAGCTTCAGCTCATACCCCGGGTATAACGTCGCGTCCTCCTGCACCCGCATCGTCAGCCGCGCCACTGCGCCGTCCATCTCCAGTCGCCAGTGCCGGTACTGCCCCGGCGACGTGGCGAAGTCTATGCGACTGCCGCTCGCTTTACTCTCTTGCAGAACATTTTCCGCTGACGCCATAGCCGCCCATCCCCTGCGTGATTCTTACTATCATTGTATCAAACGACCCGAAGAGAGACTAAAACCCTACCCGCTCCGGTAGTCGGGCTCCCGGCCCTCGCGGATTGCCGTCAACGCCTCCGTGTGGTCCGGCGACGCCATTGCGATGACCTGGCGGCGCAGGTATTCCTCGAAAAACTGGCCGTGGGGATAGTCCTGAAAGGCCGACAGCATCAGCTTGGTCTGGCGCGCGCCCTCGGAACTGATGGACAGGTAGCGCTGCGCGAGCGCCTCCACCTCGGCGTCAAAGTTGGCGGCGTCAATCGCGTAGTCCACCAGGCCGATACGCTGCGCCTCGCGCCCGTCCACGTTTTCGCCCGACAGCGCCATTCGCTTGGCCCGCCCCAGCCCGATGTACCGCGGCAGCCGGTACGTCCCTAGCCCGGGAATGAACCCTTCCTTCGCCGCCGGCAGTCCCAGTTGACAATCGGAAGTGGCGATGCGTATGTCGCAGGCCAGAGGCAGTTGCAGCCCGCCGCCCAGCGCATAGCCCTGCATCGCGCACAGCACCAGCTTGTCCGACAGTTCCAGCAGCCGCAGCGCCCGGTCCCAGTGGTAGAAATACGCCTGCGGCGTTTCCCCGGCGGCCAGTTCCTTCAAGTCAATGCCGGCGCAGAAGGCCCTCCCCTCGCCCCGTATGATGACCGACCGCGCCGTCCTGTCATCGTGGATTGCCTGCGCTGCTTGGTGAAGCTCCACCGTCCCCTGATAGTTGACGGCGTTCAGGGCATGGGGACGATTCAGCGTCAGCCGAATCAGGTCGCCGTCGCTCTCATAGAGCATCGTTTCGAGATTCATTGCTCCTCCTCACTGCACCCGTCATTCCCGGCAGCCGCGGGAAATCTAAATCTGCCGGTTATCCACAACCCGCACTGCCTTCCCCTCGCTGCGCGGCAACTCCCGGGGCGCCACGACCTCGACGTGGCAACCGACGCCGAGACTGCTCTGCAACGCTACGGCCAGTGACCGCCCGGCGGCTTCCTGCCCGCCGACGCGGTACAGTGCTTCCGACGCCTCCACCCTCACCGTCAACTCGTCCATTCGCCCCGCGCCCCGCTCCAGTACCAACTCGTAATGCGGTTCCAGCCCCGGCATTCGCAGCAACTCAGACTCAATCTGTGACGGAAACACATTCACGCCGCGAATGATGAGCATATCGTCCGTGCGCCCCATCGGCTTGCTCATCCGCGCCGTGGTCCGCCCGCACTTGCACCGCCCGCGCTCCAGCCGCGTCAGGTCGCCGGTGCGGTAGCGCAGCAGGGGCAAGGCCTCCTTCGTCGCGCAGGTCAGAATCAGCTCGCCAATCTCGCCGTCGGGAAGTAATTCGCCGGTGTCAGGATCAACCACCTCGGGTATGAAGTGGTCTTCCGCCAGGTGCAGCCCTTGCTTGTACGGACACTCCATTGCTACCGCAGGCCCCATCACCTCCGACAACCCATAGATGTCCAGTGCCGTTATCCCCAGCCGGGCCTCGATTTCCGCCCGCATCTCCTCCGACCACGGCTCCGCCCCGAAGACCCCCACTCGCAGGTGGCCCAGGTCAACACCCGACTCCGCCGTCTGCTCCGCGATGAGCAGCGAGTACGACGGCGTGCAGCACAGCACCGTCGCCCCGAAGTCCTGCGCCAGCTCCACCTGCCGTCGCGTGTTCCCTGCCGACACCGGCACCACCGTCGCCCCCAGCCGCTCGCCGCCGTAGTGCAGTCCCAGACCGCCGGTGAACAGCCCGTACCCGTAGGCGACGTGGATGACGTCGCTCCGGTCAACCCCCGCGATGCTCAGCGCTCGCGCCGCCAGGTCGGCCCACATAGCTATGTCGTTGGCCGTATATCCCACCACCGTCATCTTCCCGGTCGTTCCGCTGGAAGCATGGAGCCGCACCACCTCGTCCATCGGCGCTGCGAACAGCCCGTAAGGATAGTTGTCCCGCAGGTCCTGCTTCACTGTGAACGGCAGCCCTGCCATATCCTCCACCGACCGCACGTCCGCCGCCGCCCCAGCATTTCCCAACCTCTCCCGGTAGAGAGGCACGCTGGCAGCAACGCGGGCCACGCAATGCCGCAACCGCTCCAACTGCAGGGCGGCCATCTCCTCCCGCGATATGGTCTCTACGGCATCCCAAACCGGACTGTCCAACGCTATACCCCCGCGCAGCTTAGCCAGTATACTTCATTGCATAAGGAGAGGTTCCTGGAGGGTGCCATGACGACCACAATGACCGGACTCCCGCCCATGCGCCCGTTCACTCCCCAGGAATGCGAGGCCCTGGTTGCGGCAGGCATCATCGCCGAAGGCGAGCAGGCTGACGTGCTGGCTGGCGTCCGCCTGTTCACGGGGGAGGAATGCCGGAATATGGTAAAGGCCGGTATCCTGGACAGACACGACAGACTCGAACTGATTGAAGGAAAGATAGTCGTAATGGCTCCAATAGGCGAACATCACCATGCGGGCACTGATTGGCTGACCATGTTGCTTGCCCCGGTCCTGGTAGGCCGCGCCATAGTGCGGGTGGGAGGGGCAATCTACCTCAACGATCACAATTCCCCCCAACCAGACATTGCAGTAATCAGGCTGCATCCCATAACCGATCTGGTCCGTATCGACCCGTCCGAAGTCTACTTCCTCATTGAAGTAGCCGACAGCTCCCTACGCTACGACACTGGCCCCAAGCTCGCCCGATACGCCGCCGCCGGTATCCCCGAAGTGTGGATAGCCAACCTGCGCGTCCGGGAAGTTACTGCTTATGCCGACCCATCCGGCTCAACCTACACCACCTTCACTACCTACCGCGCCGGCGACAGCATCAGCCCCCGCGCCTTCCCCGACGTCACGCTGGCTGTGGACGAGTTCATGCCCCCGGCCACTGAAGGCCGCGACGCCCAGTAACACTCCCGTTTGACCGCCCTTGCCCCCAACCCTAGAATAACCCGCGACTCCAATCCCCACCAACGGCGGTGCCGCCTTGCCCGTATCCTCCGCCAACTCCAGGGTTATCTACGACGCTCTCAAGGACGCGGGCGTCAGCATCATCTCCGCCCTCCCCGAGACCTGGCTGGTCCACCTCGTCAGCATGGCCGACGACGACCCGGAGGTCACCCTCGTACGCCTGAACAAGGAAGAGGAGGGCGTGGGCATATCCGCCGGAGCGCATCTGGCCGGGCGCAAGTCCGCCATGCTGATGCAGAACCACGGCCTGCTGACATCCATCAACGGCATCGTCTCCCTTGCCCAGCTATACCGCATCCCGTTGCTAATGCTCATCAGCTACCGGGGCGAGATGGGGGAGCGAGACCCGTGGCAGACCGAGGGCGGCCTCGTAACCGAGCGGGTCCTCGACGCCCTCGGCATCATGTACCGCAAGATGTCCGACCCGTCCCTGGTGGCCCGCGACATCCGGCAGGCCCAGACCCTGGCGGAAAGCTCTCTGCGCCCCGTCGCGCTGCTGCTCACCCGCGAACTGATGTGGGAGGACTGACACGCCCCCGTTGGCCCTGAGCTTGTCGAAGGGCCGTCCCTGTACCCTCCGACGCCAACGAAATTCTGGCTGGAGCAAAGCAAAAGGACTGATCATGCTTCGTGAAGACGCCCTCCGCGCCATCTATGCCAAGCTCAAGGACCAGGTAGTCGTTACCATTATGGGCGCCGTGGCCGTAGAGCTGTACAACTGCGGGCACCGGCCCAACTTCTTCTACCTTGAGCACGGCATGGGATTGGCGTCGTCCATGGGCCTCGGCCTTGCCCTGTCCCTCCCCGACCAGCGTGTGACCGTCCTCGACGGCGACGCCTCCCTGCTGATGAACCTCGGCACCCTCAGCACCATGGCCCGCTACGCTCCCCCCAACCTGACCCACGTCGTCTTCGACAACGAAAGCCTCCTGTCCGTAGGCGGCTTCCCCTCGGCCACCGGCACCAGAACCGATCTGGCCGGCATAGCCCGCGAGGCAGGCGTCGAGCATGTCGCCCGCGCCGACACCGTAGAAGCCCTGGAAGAAGCCTACGCCGCGGCCTCCGACCGCCGCGCCCTTTCCGTAATCCACTCCAAGGTAGAACCCGTAGGCCCCTCATCCTTCGCCATGGACATCGGCCTCCTCGAAAACCGCTTCGAGTTCGCCCGCCACCTGCGGAGCTTGGTCTGACCTACAACGCCCCCTCCGCCACCTGTTCCAGATCCTCCAGCGTTTCGCGCTCGCCCCGCGTTGTAAGCAGGTGCACGATGTGGTCCGCCCCGGCGTCGAAGAAGCGGCGGTTCTGCTCCCGGTCCGGCGGCGCGTCCCACATCGTGATGTTCAGCGCCGCCGGGTCCCGCCCGTTGGCCCGGTACAGCTCCTCGATATGGGCCCGCGCTTCCGGCAGCTTGTCCGGGTCGTGGTACACCGACGTTGTCCGCGCCCTTGGCAGCCAGCCGTCGCCGTAGTCCGCCACCCTCTGCGCCGCCCGGTTCAGATCGCCGCCCACCATCACTGGCGGATGCGGCTGCTGCACCGGCTTCGGATTGCAGATTATCGGCGGGAAGTCCACCCAGCGCCCGTGAAACTCCGGCATCGGCTCCGTCCAAAGCTCCTTCATCGCGTACACATACTCCCGCGTCTGCGCCCATCGCCGCGGGAAGTCAGCCCCCAATACCTCCGCTTCCCCTTGCAGCCAACCGGCCCCGATGCCGAACACGAACCGCCCGCCCGACACCAAATCCAGTGTAGCCACCTCCTTCGCCAGCCGTATCGGATTCCGCTCCGGCACCAGGCAAATTCCCGTTCCCAGCCTGATAGTCTTCGTAACCGAAGTCGCCGCCGCCAAGTACACCAGCGGGTCAATAATCTGGTTGATGCGTCCGTCCGAATACGCGCTGGGCGCGCCCGCCGCCGCCCCGGCCGCGCCCACGCTGAAATCCGCCGGCACCACCCCATGCTCCGGGGCCCACAGCGACCCGAACCCCAGCTCCTCCACCTTCCGCGCCAGCGCCACAATGTCAAAATCGTGCTGCGTCATCAGCAGGCAAATCCCAACTTCCGCCATGAAACCCCCGTTCAATCCGATGTTACTCAATTATTTCCGCAAAATGATTGTCTGAAGCAGGATTATCAAGATTAAAGGATTCTCAGGGTAGAACATCCTGAAAATCTTGAAATCCTGTAAATCCTGATTCAGACAATCACCTGGCAGGAATCAAGGATGACGAGACCGCCCCCCACCCAACTCCCGCAGCCCGCAGCCGCCGCTTCGTAACCTCCCAAGCCGTCGTCGCATCGTCCATCCCCACGAATCGCCGCCCCAGCCGCGCTGCCCCCAGCAGCGTAGTGCCGCTTCCAGCGTAGCAGTCCAGCACCGTGTCCCCTGGTTCCGAGGACGTGCGGATGATGCGCTCCAACATCTGCGAGTTCTTCTGCGTCGGATAGCTCGGACGCTGCGGATCCTTGTACACCCACACATCTTGCGGTAGCTTCCCCGCAGACTGGTCTGCGTAGATTATCTTGCGCGGGTTGCCCGTGGAACTCCAAGCAATCAGCCCCGCCTCGTCCAGTTCGTCCAGCTTATCCGGCGAATACCGCCAGTGGCGGCCCGCTGGCGGCGTCATCCCTCGCCACAACCCGCCCGTGGCGCCGTTGCGTGTTACCCCCGGCGCATGCAACGGCGTCGTCGCGTACCGCCGCCCCTCCTCGTCCACCAGAGGATAGCGCGAGACCGCATCGTCGCTGGTCAACGGTTCCTCCTGCGGGTGCCACTTGATATGGTACGGTGACACCGAATAGAACAGGATCGTGTCCTTGATGTTCCCGTAGGAGTAGCGGTTGAAATTCTTGGGATTGCACTTGATGCGTGTGATACTGTTGCGGAAGTTGCGTGCGCCAAACACCGTGTCCATCAGTAGCCGGACGTGATGCTCCATCTTCACGTCAATATGCACGTATATCGAGCCATCCTCCGCCATAACCAAGCGAATGGCCTCCAGCCGCAGTCGAAGCTGCTTTAGGTAATCGTCACCTAGGAGAGTATCCGCGTATGCCACCTCTCCCGATGCGCTGACCGTGTTGGCCCGTTCCGAGTCCATCAGGAACTCCGTATTGGTGGCAAAAGGCGGGTCAATGTACACCAAGTTAACCTGTATGCCTAATTCGGCAATCAGGGCCAGCCCTTCCAGATTGTCCCCGGCGTGAAACAAGTGCTCCATGCGACAATCCTCGTCGTAGCCTTATAGATATGACATAACAGTTAGCCGATAGAAACGAAAAGCCCCCCTTTTGCGCCTGAAAAGGAGGGCGATTGGTTCCATATCGCTGCAACCGTTTACGGGAAAAGCTGCTCCCCGCTCTCGGCGTCAAACACGCTGATGGCGGCCATCGGGCACTGCTCCGCCGCCTCCAGAACGACTTCCTCGGTATCTGCGTCAACATCCGCCGGGATGGCCTGGCGGTCATCGTTCAGGGTCAGCGCCTTTGTGGCTATGCTGATGCACATCTGGTTGCCAACGCACAGGTTGTGGTCGACCGATACGCTCAATTTCCTGGCCATGTCCTCCCCCAGCATTGCGAGATGTAGCTGCGGCAGCCTTGCGGGTAATGGCTGACCGCCGTCCGGCCGACCCGGACAAGGTGGCCGCATTCTAGCAGTGGCCCATACCCCGGTCAACCTGTGATGTTCCCTCTCCCTTGAGGGGGAAGGGGCTTTGCCTTTTTATTCGGGAATTTATGGGCAACGAGCGGAATAAATATGCAGAGAGGGTTTGTTGATACTAACCTATCTGCGGGCGACAGCGCCAGCCCCGCTCGTGGCCTCCTCCCGGTAGGATGCAAAGCCTCTTCTCGAAGGAGAGGCGAAAGGTGCTGGATGTTTCCGATGACCTGACAGTCGAGCAGGCATACCTGGTTGAACATGGAGCGCGGCCACTGACGACGGCAGGCCCTGCTAGAGCCCGGCCGGTTTCCCAACTGCATCCTCCCCGTGAGCTCGCCGATGGTCCCAACGCAGCGGTCACCGCGCCGGGGCCGCGCCAGACCCAGTTAGCTCTGGGCCCTCTGATGCCGGGCATTATTCGCCCACGCCCAATCCTCCTCCCACAGCCACTGGTCGATTCGCGCGTTCACGCTCTCTATCGCCCAGTTCCACACGCGCCCAAGCAGTACGCCAGCCTTGGCGACTTCCACTACGAAGCCGAGGACGGGACTGATGTCGTTCCCCATTGGGTTAGCCTCCGCGGGGTAGATTTCCTACCGTCCGAGGTGAGGGGGCCAGCGGGGGTACTGCCCTGCTGGTTCCCATCTCATCTCAGAAAAGCAGATAGCTTATTGAACACACCACTGGCGCAGAGGTCAAACACTACAAAACGCCGACGGCGACTATTTTGTGGCCTGCCGAGGACTCGGTACATACTGGCGACGCGGGCTGTCTAGGGGAGGTTGCCGGGGGCGCGGTGCGTGAGAGGGGTGAGTGTCGGGGACGGGCCGGAGGTCAAGGGGCATGGGCGAGGTGTGCGCTGCCAACTGGTAGTTGGGGGCCCCTGCCCGGTGTTCAAACACCGCGATGGGGTGTCATACTCAACTACCCCTGCGCTCGCGTACTCGTGCGGGACAATTGGCGTGAGAGGTGACCGAGATGGCGCAAGACAACGACTCCGCAACCACATGGTCCAAGTTCGCGCCCCACCTATGGGACGCAGGCGTGACGGCGGCGGCGGGAACTGTCGGGGCTCTCGCAGGTTGGGCTATATGGTTAGTGGTAAGCGCGCCTTGTTTACTTGACTGGCCGGAGATGAGTCCGGAATGCGTTGCCTGGTGGGACAAGAACGCCGTCAGCCTCAGCGCCCTCGCTGTAGTTTTTCCGTGTTACATCGTGACCAGCAATTTGGGCAGGTGGTTATACGACGCCATGTTAAGAAGAGATAACGAAAAGGCGAGAGCGGAAGATAGGGCTTTCGCCCAGGAACAGACAGAGAAGATCGTGCAGGCGATAACTGAGGGGCAGAAGGCAATAATTGAGAGGCAGGAGAGCATAGCCGCACACCTAGCCAAACAGGCCGAGGAGCAGAAAAGGGTAGCAGAGCGACACCAGCAGCTGGCGGACGCAATAGCCGCTTTGCCGGGCCAGGTCGCGGATGCCATCAGACAGTCGAGGGCAGACTAAACGCTCCAATCCCGGAGGCGGCCATCGCTTTACACACCCACAACTGTTGAGGGAGTGGCTGTCGAAATCGAGTGACCGAATGAAGGGGCTCTGCCCATAGGTCCGCCGATATGCGTCCGTTCCAACAAAGACGTAAGTCGTCCAGCCCAACCAGATCCGGCCCGCGAAGTAGCGGACCAAGGCGGGAACGTAGACGTTCGGCGAGTTCCCTGCCTGTAAGGAGCAGGACGGTGGAGGCGATAGAGGGTAGAGCCTCTTCTCGAAGAGGGAGGCGAAAGGTGCTGAACGTAATCTGATTGCCTGACAATCGGGCAGGCGTACCCGGCCGGGCAGGGGGTGCGGCCAACCGCGGCCTACCCAAGTCCGGTGTTCAAACCCCCCGCAGTGTTCTACACTCACATCCTTCGACAAGCCTATGGGTAAAACGAGGGACGTGTAGATGACAACAGGAAACCGCGCCAGCCCGGATCAGTGGCGCCCAACGGATGTAACGCACCCCTCTCTCATAGCCGCGAGGCCACAAATCGAGCTACTGCCTCGTAATCAGCTTGGGGTATAATCTCTCTCTGTATCCGCTGACGCCTCTACAAGCCGGGGCGGATGGATACTCGTGACCGCCGAGGACAGAGAAAATGACTCTGAGATTCATCACCTGGGACGTGGCACACGGCAGTGCCGCCTACATCCGAACTCCCAATGGCAAGCAGATAGCCATAGACCTCGGGGCCCAGAGGTCGTCGGAGTCGGGGTTCAGCCCACTGCTACACCTCCGCCGGAGATGGGGAGTGGAGCGGCTGGATGCGGCCGTCATCACTCATCCCCACCTGGACCACATCGAGGACATCCTCAACTTAGATGCGCTCGACCCAAAGACGTTGGTGCGTCCCCCGCATCTGACTGAGGATGACGTGTGGGGAACCAATCGCAACGCGTCAGAGGAAACAAAGCGGATAATCCGAAAGTACATTGACGTCAACAAGCGATATACAGGGACGATCACGGACGAACTCCGATTAACCCCATCGAACTGCGGAGGAGCATCGTTCCAGTTCTTCGTCCCGACCTCGGCACCGAGAGACAACGTCAACAACCACAGCGTGGTCACCGTCATGGTCTATGAGGGCGTGAAGTTCCTGCTCCCAGGAGACAATGAACCGCCTTCATGGCACGAACTTCTAGGTATGCGAGACTTCCTAACTGCAATCCAGAACACCCATGTGCTGGTCGCGCCGCACCACGGCAGGGAATCAGGCTACCACTCGCCTCTGTTCGAGAAAATCTCCCCATTGCTGACCATCATCTCGGATGGGAGATTTGTGGACACGAGCGCCACTAGCAGGTACTCCGCCAAGACTAAGGGCTGGACTGTACACAGCAGAAAGGGGGGTTCGGTCGAGAGGAAGTGCGTGACCACTAGGAACGACGGAGTGATTGATGTAGAGGTATCGCCCCCCGCGCGTAGCAGTGACCGCGTAGGGAGCCTGCACATAACCATTGACTAGAACGGGGGACACTGGGACGACCACGTCCACGGAGCACCGCGCCGGTGGAACAGGGTTTGGGCTGGCCCTTTCCGGGGGAGGGTTCCGGGCGACCCTGTTCCACCTAGGCTCGGTGTGGCGGCTCAATGAGATGGGAATGCTCCCGGACCTGACTGTACTCTCCGCAGTTTCGGGTGGAGCCTTGTTGGAGGGACTCCTCGGAACCCGGTGGCGTAGCCTGTCGTTCAGGAACGGCGTAGCCGAGAACTTCGCAGAGGAAGTCGCCCAACCCACGCTAGATTTCTGCGGGCGGGACATTGACGTGAAGGCGTCTCTGTTGGGCTTTTTCATTGGAACGAGACCTCTGGAGGATTTCTACGAAAAACAGATAGTGGGGAGAGCGACCCTTCAAGACCTCCCGGACCGCCCCGAGTTCATATTCAACGCGTATCATCTGGAAACAGGGCGAAACTGGACGTTCAGCAAAAAGAGGACACACACTTGGCGGATAGGAGACATAGAGCACCCAGACACGCCGATGAGGAAAGTCTTGGCGGCCTCGTCAGCGTTCCCGCCATTCTTTCCCCCGGTCAGACTTCAGCTGAATCCTGACAGTTTTCGGAGGTCGGAGTACGCAGATCATTTCCATAATCGGAACCTCCGGGCGAAGGTGACCCTCGCGGATGGAGGAGTCTACGACAATCTAGGAGTCCATCCCATGGAAGGCCTGAAGGATATTCTGGTTTCCAATGGGGGTAGTCCCCTCCAGGTCGAAGCCATGCCGAGATGGAAATTCTGGAGGAACAGGGCAACCCGTCCCATCAACACGGCGGTTGAACAGACAAGGGCGCTTCGGATAAGAAGGTTGATGGACGACCTCACCAGCGGACGAAAGAACGGCGCCCTATGGATGGTCAGTACCGACCCCAAAAGATACAAAGAGGACCGTCCATCCCTCGTCGTACCGCTCCTCATAGAGGACGGGTGGCACTTCACGTTGGGTCAAGTAAGGGCTAGACTCAACAGGTTCACGGACGAAGAAGAGAAGAGACTGGTCAACTGGGGCTACATCCAAGCTGACTTGGCCATAAGGGCTTACTACCGGCAGGAAGCCGAAGCGCCTACCCGGCTTCCGTTCTCAGAGTGCCGGTTCCATAAATAGGGACAAGAGAAGTCCCGGAGAGGGAGTAACACAACCTAGAGTCATCCTTCCGACGGCAAGACCGCCTGATGCTTATCGACAGATACCGCCGATAGACGTGCGACAAGAGACCTGGTCACCATTCACCGGAGTCCCTGGCCGCCCGCCCAGTTAGCCCGACGAGGAATTTCCGCTACTCGCTCTCACCTCGCAATCCTTCGCAGTCCCACCCATGGAGTGACGGATTCCACCGAGGACTTCCTGTGCCATCTAGGCTCACAGCCGTAATCTCCGGTCTCGCAGTGAGTGTACTGCGTGGAGTCGTGGACATTGAACTCCCTAGCGACCCTACGCCATTCTTGGCCGTGAGGTGTCCCGCTCCGGGATGGCACCTGAAAACCCAAGCCTAGCCTAACAGCTAGGCCTATCGCTTGCCGCTGTCTGCGTGGTTACGATTCGCTGTCAGGAGTAGTAGCGCTCCTGTTACCGTCGTCCGCTGACGCGGAGCCGTTGGTTAGATTGTCTACGACTCCTTTGACAATGATGCCAATGAGGGTGAGGATCGTTCCCAGTGCTCCAGAGAGTGCGGTTAAGATGACGCCTTTGACATAGGCGTCGCCTGTGGGGTCTTGGAAATCTCCTGCTGCCTTAAGGAGGGCTAAGACAAGAGCTGTCGCTCCTCCGGATAGGGCCAAGAACATACCCGCGGCGAAGATTCGCCTTTGCGTTTGCTGATTCATTACCGTTTCTGACCCCTTCTGTTTCAGTGCCGTCTGTGCCTAGCGTATACGGCAGTGGCTACTGAGGTCACCCTAGTAGGATGGCCGCTACAGGCGGCAGGGGAGCGTCCGCCCACGTTCCGGGATGGGCATAGCGCCCGGCTCGCGCTCGGTCTACAGCGTAGCACACCGTCGGCTGAGGCGGCCATGATGGAGCTGTCGGCTATAATTCGGTGCGTGGGAACATACCACACTCGACGCCCTGACCGCCTCACTTCTCCTCCACCTTCGCCGAATCGAAATCAACGGACCAGTCCAACACCGCCTGGGCGTCGACATCAATCTCCAGGTCGAACGGCACGGACGCCGAGTACGCCCTCTCTCCCACCAGGGGCAGGTCAATCTCCAGACTGGCCGCGGCGGTGGCGGTGACCATGTACCTGTCCTCGCCCACCTCCTTCGGCACCGAGTAAGTCCAAGAAAGGTTGTCGCGCACCTGGTCGGCAATCACTCCTCCGACCAGCTGGGTCAAGGCTGGCCGGTCGGCGATTACCAACTCCACAACGGCGTCGGAAATCAAGTCGATACTCGAGTCTACCCATTCTCTTGCCACCCCTGTGGCTATGTCTTCCTTACTCTCCCCGCCCCCACAACCGGCCCACATTCCCATCAGGACCAGTGATGCCACCAGGACCATACCGACTCTTGCCATACTTTAACGTATCCTTTTTATTCGGGCGCAGACTGCACGGGCCCGGCAGGAATATACCCCAGGCCATAGAGTAGACCGCCGTTCGAGCATTGTTGCCGGTCGAGACTGTGCTACGCTCTCAGGCTCTACCACCGCCTACACAGTGCCCACTGCGCGTTCGGTGAACAGGTAGACGCACGATAGCAGTAGCGTGACGGTGCCGAATAATGCAAGCAGAATGGGCATCGCCGGGCACCACCCTGGTTTGACAGCGGCGATAATAGCACAGGGGTTATCTGGCGAGTAACTCCTTGTCTTTTCTGATTTCAACGCCAGCAGAAGGGCGGCGCGTGTCCATCCGCAGGACACGGCCGGCGCGGTCCGGGTAGCGGATTTAGGCATTTTTGCCCAAATCGGTTCAGGCAACTATTCAAAGAGGGGTATTATGTGATATACCCGTGACGTGGGTGTCAAAAACCAAAAACCCCCTGCCACGGTGGCCGCCGTGAGCAAGAGGTTCGAGGAGGGCGATATGTCGTAGTTCTACCGGGTGCGCCGCCCCTACGCGGTGCCTGGAAAGGGATTCCCTAACCGATGAGGGTGAGTCTACAACCTAGACAGCCTGATCGTAGACCCCAGTTCCTCTTGTGTCAAGTGCCGGGAGAGTTGGTTCGGGGAATCCCGCCAACGTCCCCGGCAATTTTTGTCACAGGAGAACAAAATGGTAGTTTCAACTTATCCCAACGACCAGCCTGATGGGCCGGACCGGCAAATACAAGCCGACGCGTGGCGTTGGCAATTGGGCTACGTCCTGGCTACACAGGGCGGCATCCAGCGGGTGCGCGACCACTACCTGGTACCGTCCCAGTCGGGCGCGGGCCACTACGTGGTCGCCGCGGGTGGAGCCCCATCCTGCACCTGCCCGGACTTCGAGCTCCGGCGGCGGCTTTGCAAGCATCTCCATGCCGTCAACTTTTTCATTAACGTGGGCCCGAACGCACTAGCCACGGCCGCTCCCTCGGCCAGCCTGCTGTCGATGACGCCCCCGGCCACGCCGCGGGACTGGTCCGCCTACAACCGGGCGCAGACCAACGAGATCAGGCACTTCGTCTGGCTGCTCAGGTCGCTGTGCGACGGCGTACCTGACCTGCCGGCGGCACCGGTCGGCAGGCCACGCCTGCCCATGGGCGACGTCGTGTTCTCCCTGACCCTGAAGGCCTATTACAACCTGCCGGCGCGGCGAGTCATCTCGGCCCTGGACGAGGCCCACGCGCGGGGCCTGTTGAGCCAAGTGCCCGCGTTCCCCAGCCTCTACCAGTACCTGGAGAACCCGCGCATGACCTACATACTGAGGGACCTGGTCGAGGCCAGTGCGCTACCGCTCAAGCCGGTCGAAATCCGATTCGCCGCCGATTCGACGTGGTTCCCGGAAGCGCCCGGAGACAGGCCCAGAACAAGAGACAGGAGGGCGCGGATCAAGGCCCACGCATCATGCGGCACCAGGACCAACATCATCACGGCCATCTCGATTACGCCTTACAACTCGGGCGACTCGCCGCGCTTCAAGACGCTCCTGGGCGTCACCGCCAAAAACTTCGACGTCCGGGAAATCAGCGCCGACAAAGCGTATCTGAGCGCCCAGAACCTTCTGGCGGCGGACAGGCTGGGGGCAACTGCGTACATCCCATTCAAGTCCAACTCGCGCCGAATCCCTCAAAACCAGGAGCGCGACGCCGTGCTCGTCTGGGAGCGAATGTTCCATTACTACCACTTCAACAGGGAACGGTTCCTGGCGCACTACCACCTGCGGAGCAACATTGAGACCGCGTTCTCGATGGTGAAGCGGCGATATGGGCACCGCCTGCGGAGCCGTACCCCGGCCGCGCGGGTGAACGAGGTCATGCTGCGGTTCTTGGCCCACAACATTTGCTGTCTCGTCAGGTCCGCGTATGAATTGGACATCCAGCCACTACTGGACGAGTAGCGGCCGGGGCGGACAGGGTACAAGAAAGGCCCGGTCGAATGACCGGGCCTTTTCTGCGCGTGGACGCCGGGGGCCGCCGCGTCAGCCCGGCCGGTCAACAGCCGGGCCGCTCCAACGCGCGTATCCGCTCCCGCAACCGTTCCCTGAACTCCGGGATCAGCATCCCGACAAAGGCCACGGTGGCGAACACGCCCGCGTGGAAGCCCGTTTCCACACATAGCTGTTCCAATGGTCCGGCGTCCGCGTCCCCGATTCCCGCGACGCCGTACAGCTCACGGACCAGTTGAGGCGGGAGCGCCACGGGACCGTCGTGGCCGGGATCAGCGAAGGCAGACAGGATGCTGGCGACCCCATCCACCAATATCTGGACTGATTCGTGATTCAGGCCGCCCAAGTCGATGTAGACATTATCCGGCATCGCTGTCACTCCAATGCCCCAGGTATTCGTTCTCCGGCACCCTCAGAGCCACCCGACCGCCGCGCCGGAACACGACCTCGCTACCGTCCGGCTGTATGCTGAACGCGTCGGCGTCGACTACGAGAAACGCAAGGGACCCGGCGTCTTCCTCATCAAGGGGCGGCTTCACTTTGACTATAATCATAGCTCCGCTCCGCACTGCGAAATCTGCTCTGGCGACTTGCTCTGCCACTCCTGTATCGCCTTCTCTTCCGCCGACTTCAGTATCCTCGCCAGCGTGTAGAACTCATCCTGGGTCAACCTTCGGCCCAGGCCCCGCATCATCCATTCCAGCGTCGCCTTCATCGCCTCGCAGGCCCGACACCCTTCGCAGCGACGGGCGTGGTCGAGGTCGTCCAGCGCGGTGTAGATTTCGACGTAGGCGGCGTCACGGCCCGCGGCGTATCCAGCCTCATAGCTCATCTTTCTGCTCCTGGCGTCAGGGCGTCTCGGTTCTGAGCGCCAGGTACCATAGGGGGGAGTTGCCTGTGTGTCAACCCATACGGCGGCCCGAGACCTGCGTTGGGGTCAGATCCCGGCCCGTTGGAGTTTTGCTATCTGCCGGGCGACGCCAACCCCGTCTACTGGCTGGAGCCTCCCCCGGCATTATGGTATGAGGCTGATAGGACGGGCCATCACGTGGCTCAGATAACAATGCTCGGTTATCTTGTGGGAGCGGCAGTACTGCCGCTTGGTGACTGCGCTGTAATGAGACACCACTTTTCTTGACACCTCACTCTGGTCGGGCCGTTCACCCATTTGGTGCTGCTCCCACCACAGGTCGAAGTCCAATTTGACCTGCGTCGAGCAGGCAGGCAACGCCAGGCCGACCGCCGCGCCTTTTTCCCAGAGCACGGTTGGCACCCAATCCCGCTCCCAGTCCGCCATCTCGGCCTGCCGTTGCGCCTCCAACAGCAACCGGCTGGAAAGCGGAGCAGGCGGGAACCCTCTCATCTTGCTACAGGCCTTCGTATACTCGACCAACCGCGCCAGCGCCGCCCGCTTGAAACTGGGGTCTTTCAGCTTGACCACCGTCTTGTCCGGGTTAGCGATGGGCTCGCGGTGGAGTGGCTTGACGCGGTCCATGATGGCTTGGGCGCTCTCGTCATCGTCGCCGATGTCCAGCCGGGGGCCGCCCTTCAGCTTGGAGTTGCCCATGAACCAGACGTGGGCGGTGACCTCGATTTCCTCGTCCTCCAGCCTGATGCGCCGCATACCGAGGCCGTCGCCGCCGGACGCGGCCTTGATGATTTCGGAATCGAGCTGGCCCTGGATCTCGCGCACGAAGGCGAATCTCACCGGTTTGGCGAGGTGGCGCAGGTCGCCGCTGTGGGAAGAGGCGGAGGCGAAGCGGTCGGGGCGGAAAAGCTCCCGGCGGATGGTACGCACGTAGGCCCGGCCGAGGCCGCCCGCGACCGTGTTCCCGAACGTGGTCTTGCCGGACCGGGCCGCGCATATCTCCCACAGGAACTCCCGCGCGGGCGCGTGGGTCAGTCCATAGCCGAGTATCGCCGCCCGGTACCAGTCCATCTCGGCTATCCCGTCTGTCAGCGGCGGCAGTATCTCGTCCACCCGCGGGTGCCGGGCCTTCGGGTCATACTCGACTTCAGTGCTACTCAGCACCAGCCTCTCCCGGGCTTCGTCTAGTGGCAGTATCCGGCCCTCCAGCAAGTCGAGTACGCCGCCAGGGGTACCGACGCAGGTGAGGTCGGCGTCTATCTCATCCCTCCGCCTGACCATCACGTCCGGCGGGAGCAGGCCATTCTCCGACAGGTCGACGACCACCGCCGTCATCATCGCCCGCACGGCGGCGACGCCGAACTTGCCCCGCATCTGATTGGCATGATCCAGGCATTTCTGATAGTCAGGATGCCGCTCTCCCAGCTCGCGCTTGCAGTCCTCGGCGTAGCGCGTCCCGGCGCGTTTCACTAGGGCTCCGCCCCGCCGCCGGGAGAGCATACCAGACCGCTTGACGCCGTAGATGGCGGCTTCCGTGCCGTCCGGGTCGGTCTCTTCGGGCAGGACCACCACCAGCTCGCTGCCGCAGTAGTAGAGCAAGCGGATGACGTTGGCGGCGTCGTTGCGGTTCTCGTTGCAGGGGACCACCTGGGGCCATAGGGGATGGGAGGCGTCAGGAGACGCCGTAGACGAAAGCGTGGCCATGTGCTATGTCCGCCGTCATGGATTGGGCTGACTGGGCCCTGACGGTTACGTAGGAGCGTATCGGACCTCAACAGGGGTTGTCGACCTTGTAGCTACGGCGCGATTCACCATTTTGCCGGTTTCGGACGCCCATCTGCGGGCAATTTCACCGGGCTACTCCAAATCCGTATGCCGGCGGCCAGCGACCTCTCCGACGCCGGCATACGGTATTCGTAAGCATATCAGGTTCAAAGTAGTCCGAAAGCAGTATGATAAAGGTTCTATTGTCGTATTCTTTTCGTCTTGCATGGCCATTAGCGGGTGTGCGATCCTCAATGCAGTGCCGGAGTGACTACCGGCGCAGGGGCCCCGGGGTTGCTATGTCCCCCGGAGCCCCGACGGTACCGGAGTCGCTAACCGGTGCCAGGGCTCCGGGGGTTTAGTGCTCATTGACCCAGAGCCCAGACGAAAACAGGGGGCCCTTTCGGGTCCCCTGTTTTCATTGAGCGGCTAGGTGTTACCCATGCAGACCCAGCCTGCTGACGAGTACGGGTATCCCGCCACACCTTACCGGCCTTACCGAACTTACCGGTTTTCTCTATATCCTGTTTCGTTTTTACATTTCGGTCCATGAATAGGGAAATTCGGTAAGTTAGGTAAGGTCGGTAAGGCCTCAGGGGTTGCCCGCAGGCAACTATCGAGCGTGGCGCGGAGTAGGGTTAACTGGAGCCGCCCGGCGATGGGTGCGCAGGAGTGACAGGGGCGGGGCCTAGGATGTAACTATCGTGGTGATTGAGGGGGTTCCTATCCATGTCGTCTACCAGAGCCGTAGCGGTCGCGTTTGCGCTAATCCTCGGTAGTCTGCTGGCCTGCGAGCTGACTACGACCGATGACATTACCGTGATAGACCCGCAGACCGGCGAGGTCCACGTCGTAGGAAGCCAGGGCAGGGGGGTTGCTACGTCTCCAGTCTGTGCGGAGGGGGACTATGTGCCCACGCCGAGCGACGCGGCCGTCCGCGCCGCCGAGTGCTATAACCGCGGACAGGAGGATGCTTTCGGGTTGAAATTCGAGTATTCGGGTGGGGACGTGTACACCAATTACGTATTGAGGAAGAGCGAAGAGGCCGCCATAACCGCGAGCAAAGGCTCAATCGTGGAAGGCTATTACGCCTTCATCGAAGACGGCAAGGCAGGCATCGCGCATTACCAGGCCCTATCTTGGAGTTCCGGCGGTGGCGGGGAGATCAGGGTGTGGACACCGCCCGAACAGACACGCGCCGACGCCGTTCCCACCATCGTCCCGAAGATGTGCATATACGAGTACCAGACACCGTTCATCGACGACCGGGGGAAAGAGGGTATTGAGATAGTGCAGGTGGAAGAGCCCTGTCCGTAGTGGCATGGTGGGTGTCGGAAGCAGGAGATTCACAGTGAGTCCGTATATCTGGTTCGTGCTGGGTCTGGTCGCTACGCCCATCGGCGCGCTGGCAGTTCACGTTTGGTTCGGTAACGGCCTGGTCACCACCCTCGTAACCATCGCATATCTGATAGGGATATTCTGGAATCTGCGGGTTGACTTGCGGAAGAAGAAGGAGAAGAGACAGCGAGACACCCCGGCCGCGCCGCCCCTGACTCAAGGATCGCCAGGTGGGGCCATACTGTTTACGCCCGCGGCGGCCCCCGTCTCCGACGTGGACGAGATGGAGAGGCTGGCCTCTCTGGTGGAGCGGGGATTCCTCACCCGTGAGGAGTTTGACGCCGAGAAAGAACGACGGCTGAGAGGGGCGGCGAGCCAGCTACCGGCAAGTCAGGAAACGGCGCATAGCGTAGCGCCTGTACCGGAACAAGAAGCCGGGCAGCCTCAGCAACAGAACGGGCAAGGCAGTGTTTTCAGTGAGTTCCTGCGTGGCTTCATAGAGGGGCTTGCCAGTCCGCAACAGCGGAACGAGCAAGACAACGTGGCCAAGGTATGGACGAACCCCGCGCTGAGCCGGCCCTGCCCGGTGTGCATCGCCGAGGCGGGGGAGAGCTGCGTGGACGTGGAGGGAGCCGCGATACCATTCTGCGAGGAGAGGCTTGGTTGACAGAACCTGGGATATCCATGACGTACGCCATAGGGAGGCCCGACTACCCCGCTGCGCTACTGAGGCTCCTAGAAACCGGCCCGCTCGAGCTTCGCCACCTGCCGGGCGACACCGACCTTGTCGTCTTCCATTTCAGACAGGCAACGGGGGCAGTTGATGTCTTCATCTCGCGGGTCGTCGGTGTACAGGGCCCAGCAGTCATCCAGGTCGATGAAGCAGTAGGTGTCGGAGTCGTTGTCCGAGTAGTGCAGTATGTCCAGTGGGTCCGTCGGCATCTCCCCTCCCTTCATCATTCTCGGCTCCGGCAACTCGCCGCCATCCTCTCCATCTCCGTCAGCACCTGCGTCAGCGTATAGGAGCCGTCCGGCGACAGTCGGCGGCCAGGCCCCGCATCGTCCACTCCAGCGCCGTTCCCATCACCTCACAGGGGCGGCAATGGGCGCAGTCAGCGGGGTGGTCTATTTCGTCCAATGCGGCGTGGATCTCGGCGTAAGCGGCATCGTAGCCGGTGGCGTATCGGGTCTTCCGGGCCATTGGCTCTCTCACCATCGGGGCGTCTTGGATCTGAGCGCCAGGTACCATAGGGGGGAGTTGCCTAGCTGTCAACCTCACTGGCGACCTCCGGCCGGCCTCCGTAACCGCTCCTTGTCTCTCTGAGTGGCCAGAATACCGGGTGTGCCACTGATTTGCGCTGGCTACACCCCTCGAGCAAACGGAGAGCCGAGCAGGACGGGACTGCTCGGCTCTCGATTTTCATGCCCCAACCGTGAGGGACTGACTGCCGCCCTACGGAGACAGCGACAGCTCCCGCAATCCCGCCACCTTCTCATCCAGTAGCCCCACCTGCCTCTCCAGCCCATTGCGGACTATTCTGGCCTTGTCCAGTATCTTGGTCACGTGGCCGTCAATGGCCTGCGCGGACTTGGTAATATCGTCCAGGCCCCCAGCCTGCCGCTCCACTTCCCGGATAACTTTCTCCAGCCCGTCCACGTCCACGCCCAGTCCGCCGCCATCTTGCGCCCCGCGCACCGACAGCGCCCGCGCCACCGACAGGGCAGCGGCGAGGTAGGTGTCCGTGGCCGAGTCCTCAGCGTCCCAGACCACGACCACGTCATCGCCGTAGCGGGCCAGTGGTTCCAGTACGTCGCCCGGTACGGTGCGTTGTGAGAACACGAACAGGCCCACGCCCGCGTCGCGGTTCTTACGCGCCTCCGCTATCTCGGCCAGTGCCTTCTGGAGCGTGTAAGATTGATCCTGCTTGGCCTCCACCACTATCCGCGCTCCGGCGGCGACGCTGTCTGGCCCCAACTGGACGACCACATCGCCTTTCTTGCTGTTCCTGATCTTGCCCGTGGTGTTGCCGGTCCGGGTGGTCACGTCGCCCTCCGGCTGTCGGCCGTTGATGAACTCGAACACCGCATCCTCGAACACTAGGCCGTGTTGCGTCCCCTTCCGGGCTTCCTCCTTCCTGGCGGTGATCTCGGTCAGGGTCTTCAAGACCTCCTGCTGGAACTCGGCGCTGGCCCTCTGTTGCTGGTCTATCACCGTCAACAGCTCGCGCCTCATACGCGCCAGGGCACTGTTCTCACTGTCCAGCGAGAACTCGCTACTTATCTGCCTGTGCGCGGCCTCGACCCGGCCCACCAGCCGCGACAGCGCCGAATCGTCCCTGTCCAGCGAGAACTCGCCCATAACCTCCCCTATGCGTTGCTCCAGGGCCTTGCCCACGTCGCCGTGGCTACGGGTCAACTCTGCGGCCAACCGGCTCAATGCGCCTCCCTCGTTGTCCAGCGAGAACTCGCTGAGGATGCGCTCCCGTTGCGCCGCCAGCGTCGTCTCCGTGGCCTCGGTCAGTAGCGCCACGATGCCACTCGTCGCGGTCGGGTTGAGCACCTTCATCAACGCGCTGTCGCCGCCAACGTGAGACGCCAGCGTCCGAGCCAACAGTGAGCCGTCCCCGCCTACCTGCGCCCGTATCAGCCGTTCCAGCTCTCCGGCCTCCCCGTCCTGCCCGACCAGCCCGCGTACCCTCTGGGTGAACAGTCCACCCTTCGGGTCGAAGTACTCCTTGATGCAGTCCCCGACCTGTTGGGTGGTCTCGCGGCGGTGCCGCTCCAGGGCTTCGCCCAGGTCCCGGATCACGCGATTCCCGGCATCCTGTATCTGAGTGGCGTCCACCTGCCCCTGCGCCTGGCGGAGGGCGATTACGCCTATCCTCATAGCCGCCGTCGCCAGCCGCTCCCGCGCTGGCCCGTCCCGTTTGGAGAAGGCCGCGAACAACTCCGGGTCTGATATCGTGAGCCTCAGGTCGAGCGAATTACTCCCCTGCGGCAACAGCGCCGCGCCGTTTGCGTGGTGTCCGTTCGTGTATCCGTTGTTTTTGCCCATGTTCTCACCCTCCTAATCTATGCGGCCAGCGCCAACAGTCTCTGTGAGCTCCGGTTCTCGAACATCGGCTCCAGTCCGGTCTCGTACATCTCGTGAATCAGCACGACAATGTTGTGGCACAGGATCTTCAGCAACGTCTCGTTGATACGGGCCACCAGGGTCTTGGAGCGTACCTGCGACCCGAACTTGGCCTTTATCATCGAGAAGGTGGTCTCCACATTCGACCGCTGGTGGTAGTGTTCCAGGAACTCGGCCCGGTGCAGGTTGTAGTAGTGGTAGGCCGCCACCCAGACCTCGTCTTTCTTGTGGTTGGGGGTGAAGGGCACCGAGTTGGTCTTGAACGGGATACGCGCGTCGGCCTGGCGCGCGGCTATCGCCCGCAGATTCTTCTTGCTCAGATAGCCCTTGTCCGCCAACACCCTCCGGATATGGAAGTTCTCGGCGGCGGTGTCCATAAACGGTATCAGGTGTACGCTGTCGGCACTGCCCTTGCCGTGCACGTCGGTCACGTCGGCGGCGACGACGATGTTGGTCTTCGTGCCGGTGAATATATGCGCCTTGACCCAGCGGGCTTCCTTTATCTTCCGGCCCCATTTGTGGCTGAACCACCGGTGATAGGTGGTGCTGGAGAACCCGGTGGAGTCCGGGGCGAAATCAACGTCCACCGACTGTAGCGGCAATGCGCTGAGCTCGATGAGGCCCCGTATCAGGTCCTTCATATCGGGGTCTTCCATATACTTGAAGATGCTGGCGGGCGACGGCGTCGTGTCCAGCAGGTACTTGCTGTGGGCGTCCCGGATGGTGGACATGGCCCGGCGGGTGGACTTGGTGGTGTAGACCTTAAGCGCCATACCGAAGAGCGCGTCGGAGAGGGGCAGGCGTGGGCGGCCGGCGGCGGCTTGGGGCGGCGTCTCCACGTGGTCGCAGAGCTCGCGCAGGATGGTTATGAAGTGTTCGTCCTCGTGCACCTGCGCT
This sequence comes from Dehalococcoidia bacterium, assembly GCA_965204805.1. GTDB lineage: Bacteria > Chloroflexota > Dehalococcoidia > Lucifugimonadales > UBA3495 > VXOI01. Next base: position 2,509,952 of record OZ242013.1, on the reverse strand, counting down.
GCGTTGTAAGCAGGCCAGTCCTGGGAGTAGGTCTTCCGCGGGCCCCGCTCCGGCATGGGCATGGGGAGCGCGGGCCTGCTCCACTCCTCGCGCTGTATCAGATACTGGACACCGTAAATATGCTTACAGGGTAGATGCCTCAACTCGAAGTCGGGGCACGAACAGAACGGTTCGCCGTCGACGTTGACCACGTGCCGGCCGTTGCCGGACTGCGACGGCACGGAGTACCCCAGCTTGTTCTTCTTGATTGGCACCAGGGCGGCTATTGCCAGCCCCCGCTGCCTGCGTCCTTGGTCGCCATCGTCGACGTCATCGGGGCCAAGTGCTGTGGTGAGTTGGTCTATCATCTTCTTGACTCCTGCCTTCCGGGACCTTGGTTGTTACTCTACTAATATATTATCAGTTAAGTAAGTTCTTGTCAACTCTTGTAGTATATGAATTGTAAGTATATTATCTTCTAATAGGCCTTATGTTTGGAGGGAAGGTGAGCTATGCCCAAGGTGTGGATTACCGTGTTGGGGTACCGGTGTGAGCGGTGCGGGCACGAGTGGGTGCCACGCGGCGGCGGCGACAGCGAGCCGCGCGTGTGCGCCAAGTGTAAGAGCCCCTACTGGAACACGCCCAGGACCAGAGGTGTGGTCAAGTCTAGCGGCGACGGGGACAGTGGAGGGGGAGAGTCCGGGTAGGGAGTTGGCCTAGCGGAGAGGTTGGCCAGAGAAGCGGAGACCCCGACTGGATGGCCGGGGTCTCCGCATTCTCGTGGACTCCGGAGAGACAACTGCACGGAGCTTAGGCACCGGTCGTCATTCCAGCACCGCCTTGCTGCCGTACCAAGCCAGGGTGAGATCCGGCGAATCGCCGAGAACGTAGACTCTGTCCTGCTCGTTATCGAAGTGGCGGTAATCCCAATCGGGGTCAGCGTCGACGCGGTGGTAGACCAGGATGCTCCGGGCGTGGGCCAGAAGTCCTCTTGCCTCGTTGTGGAGTCCAGCATACCGGTAGTTTTTCGCGGCCATGCAGTAAAACTCAACTGCACTCTCATAGTCGCGTTTATGAACGGCGGCGCTAAAGTGTCCCAGGTGGGCGGATTGACCGATCTCAATATGATGTAGATTAAATGGCGATGTTGTACGGTATGAACTGAATCATCCAGTTTTAGAGTCCGTTCTGGTTCACAACGGCCAGAGAGTGACTGGAGCACCCACAATTTGGACAAGCGAACCGCGGAGCAGGAACACCTGGCCCTAACATGGAACATTGGCTTAGGCAAGGCTCTCGTTGACTTGTGTCGATATCCGGTCTTCGCCGGGCAATACAAGGAGATATATCCTTGACCAAGCTATTGCAGACCAGCGCCCTGGCCGCCCTGTTCATCTTTCTGGCAGCCTGCGGCGATGAGCCCACTCCAATGCGGACGGTCAGTGTCCAATCGGCGCCGGCCCCGGCCATGACGCCGTTACCTACTGCTGCGCCTGAGCCAACCTCCACCACGTGGCCGGCGTCCACGCCAACCCTGGCGCCTGCACCGCCTCTCATTCCCCGCCCGACCGAGACAGCAACGCCCTCGCCCACGCCGTCACCTACTCCCGCGGTCGTTAACCTGAAGATTACCATTGATGACGGCACAACCTGGCGGGAGCTGTTCGACATGCTCTCCGGCTCCGAGCGCAACTGCATGGAGACCGGGCTGGGAGACAACTTGGAGCTGCTGCTGGACAGCCGGATACTGGGTGGTTACAGCTCGCAGGACCAGGAGTTCCAGATGTTCTCCTGCCTGAGTCCTGAGAATGGTAGGGGCTTCTTCGTCGCCGCAGTTCTGTCGGACCTGCCCCTCGATATTGACCCTGCTGGGAGCGACATAGAATGTATCATGGAGCTTGTGGCAGACAAGGACATCGCCGCAATGATGACATTGTCGAATAGCGGGCAATCTGATGAATCCTTGACGCTGGAACTTTGGGTAGGCGTCATGCTTTGCATCCCCGACCTGCTCATGACCTTTGTCGGAACCGATCCGAGCCTCCTGAACGATGAGGAGAATGAGTGCGTCCGGACGGTTTTCCAGAACATGGACGCCGATACCCTGACGGCCTGGGTGGTGCCTGATCCCCACGAGGTGCCAGCGAAGGCGATGGAGTTCGTGCAGACCCTGGAGGAATGCGCCCCGGACATGTTCGAGGGTGGACGCAGCTCTGAGGAACCGGGGCCCCCGGACGGTCGTCCCGACTGGCCGGAGGAGGGGACGCCCCTTGCGCTGGGGGAAATGACGTGGGGCGTCGTTGACGATGAGTTCGACTCCGACTCCTTCGTATTCGAGGCCGTCGAGGGGGAGACCTACCGGACGAACGTTATAGCGGCCCCGGGGAACCTCGGAGTGATCCCGGACTTGGCAATTTTCCCTTGGGACTTGGAAATGGTGCATTGCGCTCTCAAAACTGATAGCGGAGGAGGGGCGACAGCCACAGTGCAGCAAGACCTCTTGGATTGCGCATTCGAAGGTGATGGCGAGGGAAACGCGACCATTACGTGGACAGCTCCCAGGACGGGTACGTATATCATCGAGATCCAGAAGGGGGATACCCAGGAGCCCTTGAACTACAGTCTCATCATCACGGGCGGCATGGATGTTCCCACTCTGACTGGGTCTGAAATTGAGACCGTCAAGAGCATTATTGATAACGATGCTACGTTGTCTGGAATGGAGTTGGGGGATTACAGGTTTACCGCCATCGGCCCTTGGGTTTCCGGGGAGAAAAAGCCGATCGGCGCAATAGCGGAGTTGGTTCTGGCGAACACGGTGACCTTCCATGGCAAGGTCCCCATGGTTGCTTTCGAGCCGGACGAAGCTACCGGCAGGGACTACAAGCAGGGCGTCGTGGAGATTCACGCCGAAGGAATCCGAAATCTCGTAGTGCTGGTCGACCTCTCCACAGAAGCTGTGGCGGGAGTGGAGGTGGGCGATGCCGATTCGTTTGTGATTGCCGGCGAGCCGGTTCCCATGCCTACACCGACTCTGGAACCAAGGGCAGAAGCGATGCCGACGCTGTTTCAGCCGCTGGAGTACACCAACGAAGGCTCTATCATGGCCATGGGGTTGTTCAGCGCATGCGCCCTACAATCGGCCGGCGAACCTCTTTGCTGGAACTTCAGCAAAGATGTGGAGCCGATTTCACCCGATGTTTCTCCCTTCGATGAGCCCATTTCCACCCCGCCGGAAGGAGAGTCCTTTGTGTCCATCACCAGCGGAAACCTTCATTTCTGCGGTCTTCGCGAGGACGGGAAGCCCGTCTGCTGGCTGGCGGTTCCCGACTCCGGATTTCCTGGGTTGTCTTCTCCGCCCCAGGGCGAACGGTTCTCATACATCGACAGCCGGGATTGCTACACCTGCGGGCTTCTTTCCGATGGGACTCCCCTATGCTGGGCGCAGATCCGGGGCGAAACTCACTGCCAGGACTATGAACTGGCCGAACCGCCTCCAGGGGAGCGGTTCGTTGCACTGACCGGGTACGGGGGTGTTTCCTGCGGGTTGCGTCATGACGGTACGTTCCTCTGCTATCCGGATGTGCAGGGGGTATCCCAAAGGGAGGCGGAGTTGCTGCCCAAGGCCCGGGAAGAGGAGCGGTTCAGTGCCATCAGCATGGGAGGCTGGAGTTTCTGTGCTCTCCGGCGGGACGGCACTCCGACCTGCTGGTTCTGGAACGTGGTATCCGACCACTATGTACGGCCTGATGTGGACCCAGATGTGGGGGATATAGTGAACCTCAGCACCGGTGCCTTCCACGGCTGCGGGCTACGAGAAACCGGAGAGGCGGTTTGCTGGTGGACATCCGGGCGCGGCAACGGACAGTTGCCGTCCCCGGAGGGTGTGTTTGTAGCCATTGCCAGCGAGGGTTTCCATTCTTGCGGCTTGAGAGCGGACGGGTCGCGGCAATGCTGGACCGCTTCCCTTCCCGGCTGAGTCGGGACAGCAATCGAGGGAGTGCTGTTACATATATGACCTACGCGGTCTTCATCAGCACTTGGCGGAAGAGAGCCCGGGTTCACCGGTTCGATTGTGCCATCTCGCGGAACCGGTTCTCGGACCGCGACTACGGATACTGGATTGCCGCCGACACCTACGAGGGTGCCCTGGAAGCGGCGAGCGAGTTCCCGCCGGGAGAAGTGGCGGACTGCCATCTGTGCCTCCGGCCAGAGCAATGGACCGCTACCGCTGGGGTGCCGTTGCCCTCTTCCTCGTAGGCGCTGTCGAGGCCAACGTCCTGTAGCGGAGGGATACCTGCGGGCCAACGCACCAGTACTTCGGGAGGTGGTTTCGGGCGTGAGGCAAAATGATGAGGCTCCCGGTGCTGACCCGGGAACCTCTGCTGTTACCCATCCAACCCTCGCCAACGACGGAAGCTACTCCTCCGCCAGACGCCGGACGAACTCCACCGCCGTCCGCTCCACCTGATCCAGAAATGCCGGGTTAATCCACTTCAGGTCATCAACGCCGCCACTGTAGGTCTGTTGAGCGTTGTCCGCGGTGAACCACACTACGGGCACACCGACCTCGCTGAATTCAGTATGGTTCGACCAACCGCCGTCTTCCTCCAAGCTCTTGACGGCGTACCCGATTCCGAGGTCCCGGCCAGCGCTGTCCGCAAGCTCAGTCAGTTCAGGGTCTCCGACCAGCTCCAACCCCAGGCCCGTCCCAAGCACGTCGAAGTTGACCATGCCCAGGGCATTCTCTCGCTCCTCTTCGCTCATCCCCTCAGCGTACTCGTCGGCACCCACCAGACCGGCCTCTCCTGCGCCGAAGAACAATATCTTGATGTTGAAAGGAAGGTCCATCCCACCGATGTGCTCGGCCACCATCCGCAGGACGGAGACGCCGGCCGCATTGTCGTTGGCTCCCTCCGTGTCCGGCAGCGTGTCGTAGTGCGCTCCCAGGATCAATGTCCTGCCGCTGTCCCCGGCCCCGGCCATGTAAGTCACGACGTTGCGGGACGTCCGTATCTCCACCTCGGCGGTGAGCTCGGCCGACAGTTCTTCCCCTGCTTCCAGACGCGCCAGCAGCGCCTCGCCGTCCTCACCAGACAGGCTCAGTACCGGGATGTCCAGCCCCTGCACGTAGCCGCCGAATAGCTCGGGCTCGTTGTTGAATACGATGGCGGCGACGGCCCCGGCAGCGGCGGCGTTCGCTCCCTTGTCCTGGAAAAGTAACTCACCGCGCTTGATCAGGGCTATCTTCCCATACAGCCCCTCTTCGGGTATGTCCTGTTCCTGGCCGAGCCCGACGTAGACCAACGGCCCGATTTGAGCGCCGGGTGCTGAGTTCTCCATCATGTGAACTTCAAGAGCTTCCCCGTCGATATCGAGGGTAGCGGATTCGTCAAAGATAAAATCAAACTCCTCGAAGGAAACTTCGTAACCGAGTCCCTCCATCTGCTCGGCGAGGTAGTCGCCGGTGGCCGTTTCCTCGTCGGTGCCGGACTCCCTAGGGCTGTGCCGGGCCAGGAAGTCCACCAGGAATGCGTAGGCGGGGGGCCAGTTCCACGCCGGGGTCGGCGCGAGTGTGGCCGTGGGCGCGGGCGTAACCGTCGGTACGGGAGTTGCAGTTGGTGCAGGCGTAGCCATGGGTACAGGCGTAGCCGCCAGTGCTGGTGTAGCCGTGGGCGCGGGGCTGGCCGTGGGGGCCGGAGTGGCGGTCGGTGCAGGTTCGAAGTTTAGGGGTGGTGCGGCGGGTGCCGGGTCTCTACCGCAGGCGACCAGCACCAGTGCCGTCAGGATGAAGACGGCTAGAACCACGAGGTATCGCATGGACAAACCAGCCTGATGTCGAAGTTTTCCAGCGAGTACCTTATCACCGGGTTGATGCCCCGGCAATCCCAAGCCCACAAGAGAGAAATGCCCTCGGATTCGGGGACTGACGCGGCAACTCATGGTGTGTCAGGCGGTCTGATGGCTGACGAGAGACCGGAGCAGGTAGCATGGGCGGAGTGGTTCCCTCCCTTTCGCTGTCGCTGACAGTTGGCCGCGGACGCCGCGTCTGAAGGGGTGTTAGGTTTGAGGATGGGTAAACCATCCGCAACCCACGGTGGTCATAAAAGGCTGCGTACCTGCGTTGAAGGAGACAAACCCGAAAATGCCGGACACTCCAACGGAAACCCACAAGGGCAGACTCCATGAAGAATGGCTGAGTCGGGGAGTCTATGATGAGTGCTTTGGCTCCCGGGAGCCGCCGCTGGTCTTCAAGAAATGGCGCGTCAACCCGGACCCCTGCCGGTGCGGCTGCGGTGAAGTGAGATACAGCAGGTCTAACCCCTATAACCTGTGGAGATCCCTGTCTCCGCAGGTGTTGTGGAAAACGGGGTTTCTGTTCCCCATATTCCGAGCCCTGTTTGGCGTTCTATGGGAACTGTCAGGAATCGTCTGGCCAGCGTTTCGGCGCGTGTTCCGTGTGTCGGTGTTGAGGAATAACGTCATAGCGAACCCGCTGGGCAACAAGCTAGGCAGCGCCCTGACACCGGTGCGGATTCTGGTTTGGTCGGTTTTCTGCCTGCTGCTGTTCCTCGTGGCGGCGGCCGCGTGGTCTCCGCCGAGACTTGGCGGCATAGTCATATTCCCACTCTATTTTGCGGGAATAGAACTTTTCTTGGCCCTTTATGGGCTAATCGGGGGACTATCCGCCGTGCTCATGGCGTCTTATGGCCTCGTGTTTCTGCTCGGGGGGCCGCTTCAATCATTTATCTATCCAGCCCCACAATTAGGATAGTGCTGATTGTGGCGGGCGTTGGCCTCGAATATGAGAATAGACGCCGCCGTGACCGGCAGAACAGGGAGCAGCTTGAGCGGGTCCTGCGAATCATTGAGCAAAAGGGCGGGCAGTAGCCTTGCGGTCCGGATTTAAGAGCGAGCAGGCTTCCGCGCCGCTTGAGTTTGGGAGCGGAGATTACTACTCTTACTCCGATTCAGAAATGGGTAGCGAGGGGAGCAGCGAAACAGCGGGGGCGGACCGTGTTCCCGCCCCTTGCTTTCTATCGTTGAGACAAGGAGGTTGCAACTACCTCGTGTTGTTAGATTGTCGTGGGGGATTCTGGGGACGGGGCGGTCGCTCAGGTGCGGGCCGTGGCATCGGCGGGGCCGTCAATGGTTCTGGGCGTGGTGGGGTGCCTGGCCGAGGAGGACGCGGCATAGAGGGGACACTTCGCGGTTCAGGTTCCTGCGTTTCCATTCGTGGCACTTCCGAATTGTCCCCATAGGACGCTCTCCGCTTCATCCATTGCCTTCTTGTTAAGGTTTTCGTCATTTCCTACGTCAACTCCCTTGTCTATTTGATAGAACCGATGCTGTAGGTCAATGATGTCCTGCTGGGTAGCTTCGCGGTTCCAGAGGGCACGCCACTCCAATGCTAAGTCTCTGTACTGCTCGGCGATTATTTTGCTTGCAGTAGCTTTCCCCGAGTAATCTGCCAACAGGAACCATACGGACAAAAAGGCAACGAAGACCAATATCACAGCCACAATATATTCAGAAACGTTTGCCATCAAAGGGGCTATCGAACCGCAGGCCGTTATAGTCAGGAAAGCAGAAAGGAGATTGTGTCGAAAGCGCATTTTCCTGGCTAGTTTATCGCAATACCGGACAACTCGCTCCGAGTCAACCATCCCGACCCAAATTTGCCGGTCTAACAGTTCTCTTTGCATCTATCTCGAACCTCCCCTTACCCTGCAAAATGTAGGCGTCAAGCGTCAGCGGTATGGAAGACTTAGGGTTCGACAATTCTATCACTTACTTGAACCGACTCACGCTGAAGCATCTGAGAAAAAGGGGAGAAACTGGGTTCATCCACTGCTAGGGGGCTTGGCAGTGGCTAGTATTACAGCCGCACATTGACGACGGGGTTGCGCAATCGTCGTTGGTGATGGCACCGTCGGGCCCGGGCTTGATGCCTTCGTCTCCAGCGCGACCAGCCAATGGTAAAGTCTGCGCGCTCCCGATGTCGTCGGAGCAACCGGCGCAACAGCCTTCTGACCTCGGGAACGGTCAGCGGGATCAGTCCGGCAGTCAATGCCGCCCCCTTTTGGCATCACCGGCATTGGCGTACATTCGGCACACCGCCAGGAAGGCGTGAACCAGCAGCGCCAGGGTGATGTGGCGGTACCATCCGGTCCAGCGCCGCACTTCGTATTCGTCCAGGCCCACTTCCTGCTTGGCTTCTTTGAAGGCATCTTCGATGATCCAGCGTTGGCCTGCCACCCGCACCAGTTCGGCCAAGGCCGCCTCTGCCGGACTGAGGCAGGCATAGTAAGCCAAGTCGCCGGGGTCGGCGATGCTGCGGCGCACCGGCAGCCAATGGTTTTGGTCCGGCTCAGACCCGGGCCGGATTGATACCCGTCCCCAATCGCAGAGGCGCGGCCCTTTGCTGCCCTCCCCAGCACTCAGCCGCTGCCACTGGTCAGCGGGTATCTCCTGAGCCAGATCCCGCACCACCACCTGCGCCGAGCCATGCTCCGTTTCAACCCACAGCGGCTCGTTGCTCTTCACCGCCAGCACGTAGGCTATGCCCTGCTCTTCCAGCCAACGGCGCAACCGCCGGCCGTTGCCGTACACCGTATCTCCGGCCACCCAGCCAAAGGGCACACCGGCCGCCAAGACACGGGCAATCATGGTTTGGGCCAGTTGACCCTTGGTGCGAAAGACCACCCCTTCTGGCACGCCAGCATCCCTGCGACGCTCCCAGTCCCCAGCCCAAACCTGGGGCAGGTACAACTCCCTATCCAGAAAGGTCCGTCCACCCTTGCTGCCATAGGCCAGAAATACCCCAATCTGGCAGTTCTCCACCTTCCCCGCCGTGCCGCTGTACTGCCGCTGCACACCCACCGATTTCTGCCCCTGCTTCAGAAACCCCGTCTCGTCCACCACCAGCACCGCCTCCGGGTCCCCCAGATGCTCCACCACGTACTCCCGCAGGTCATCCCGAACTGCATCGGCGTCCCAGCGGTACGTCGCCAGCAACCGCTGCACGCCATTGGGCGTGGCATCGCCAGCATACTCGGCCAATTGCCAGCCGTTCTTGCGCTCCACGGATCCCAGCAAACCCTTCAGATAGGCCAGCGCCCGCTATCGAGGCTCACGACGGCCGAACCGTCCTCCGATCCGCTGGTGCAGCGCCCGCAGCCCAACCTCCCAAGCCCGTGCTTCCTCTCGTTCCGGTATGGTGCGGCCCATCACCGACCCCTCCCCTCTCGTCAGTTGTCATCCCACACTATCACACCAATCTGCGGCTGTAATACCAGAGGAGCCTTTAAAGAACACGAGCGAGATAATTGTGCGGAGTATATTGGGGCGGTCGGATTTGGAAACGACCTACCGGCTTGTTTGCGTTGCCCGGGACACGTACCTGTCAGTGTGTAAACCAATGACTGTATCGTTTGGTTTGCCGAATATCCATTCGGCTAGTCAACTCCCATACCCGTCCCCACCAGGTACTGTGCTGCAAAGACTGCCACCGCTATGCCGAGGGCAAGAGGGTAATACAGGTATACCGACGGCGACCGCAGGCATTTCACCAAAATGCTGGCGGAAAGGTCCACCGGAACGATTTGGTAGGCATCCTCCGGCCCGTAAGTGCCATTCCGCACCTTACTCAGCGTCCGCTCGTAGGCGCATCGGAACCGTCGCTCCAGGGACAAGTAATAGACGTCCAGCAGAAAGAACAGAAGCAGCGGCACCAAGGCAATCAGCGTATGCCACGGGACTCCGGTTCTAGCAGCCAGGAAGATCACTGCCGACAACGCAGTGATGCTCCACAGCTTACATGACCTGCTGTTCTCCGCCATGCGCTGGATGACTCCCTGCAACAGCTCTAAATGGGACTGGACAACAGAGGTTCCGAAATCAAAGGTCACAACAAGCCAGCTTCCCTGAGTTCTCTTTGTAGAACCGACTGCCAATTGTCCAGTGGCTCAGTCACTAAGCCTCTGTAATCGGATGGTACATCTACCTTGTCCTCCTTCAACACGCACACGAGCTCTGGATTCCGGTCAAGCACCCGGGCCATCTCCATCATTGTGTTGGGGCGGGCACGGAACACGCCGTTAGTTAACTCCTCGTCTGCGGTAAGGATCACGATGTAATAGTCCGCCTCGTCGATGACGCTGTTTACCTTGTCGTTTACGAAGCGGCCAGAATTGGGTAGGTCGGCCGCCTTACAAGCGGCTAGGCCGTGGTCATAGCACCAAAGCCGGATATCGTTCACTACCTGAGGTACGTTCCCATCTTGGCTGCCATGGATCACCATTATCAAGGGTTGAGAACGCGGAGCCAATTTGGTGCCGCGGGAGTCTGCTTCATCATTAGTCGACGAGTTCCATGTCTCCAGGGCCGCCTTACCATCCTCAGTTAAGTCAAAGGCGTATATGCCCTCGGCTGACCACGAGTTCGCAATGTCCATGTGTCCTCGACGAGATCGGATCCAGCCCAGATAGGCCAATGTCTTTGCATCAGTGTGCTCCTGGCCGTTAAATTCCGGCATCCTGAACATTGACGCCGTGGTGTCGGGAACGGGATCTCCCGCCTCCCTGGCAGCCAATTTGCCGAGCAATTCCATTAGACGTCGTTCCTGTTCCTTGCCCATCGACATGTGGAAACCTCCGATCCAGTTATCGAGGCCAGTAAGTCTACTGGCGACGATTCTTTATGGCGTCCTCCACCCACCCCTCGAGGCGGTCTTTGATGTAACCATACACGTCCTTGCTGTCCGTGTACGGCGGGTCGTAAATCTTGGCAGTCTGTGGATAGTTGGCTATGGTTAAGCCGTTCTTGAGCTTGATGTAACTGAATGGGTTGTTGCCCTTGGTAGAGGCTTTGCTGTCTTGGTTAAGGAGCCTATGGATGTGGATAGCTAACAGCCCCTTCTTATTGTCCCACGCTTTCGAAATTTCGTAGTTGATCCATTTTCTGTTAGCGGTCTGCGAGCCGATTAGGACTATCACGCAGGATCGGGTGCTCATCTGGCTGTCGACCCATTTGCGAATAGCAGCATCTCCGCCGCGCTTGACTTCTTCCCAAGCGTTGTCTGAAACGGGCTCGTCGTGCTCGGTGGCACCGATGTTCCGTACTTGCCCTGCCCTCCAGGCGTCATTGTCGAAGTGGAAACTATAGAATGTCCTTCTCTTGGGGTGTCTGGCCGTCATATCATCCCCCTAGCTTGTCGTTCGGAGCTTGTTGCGAAATTGTTATTTTGTTTGCGAGCAGCGCATTCTGGTCCAGGATGAAGGGCTACGCCCTGGCAAGTACCTTCATTTCAACGAGAGCCACGTCCTTGCCTCTTTTGTGTTTGCAGTCCGGGACGCTCCGAAAGAATTGAACCTGGTATCCTGCCCTTCCCGCCGAGCCGTAGTACTCGATGACGAAGATGCCCCACTGGCGGAACTTCTCATCGACCCTCTTAGCCTTGTCAGCAAAGGGGTACAGAGACATTGTGGTTGGGGTCCCGTAGTTCCCGCGGACGACGTCGTCGCTGGGTTCCCAGTAGAACACGTCGGTGAGGTCCTCGCCGTTGGCGATGAATTTCGTGTACAAGAGCTGTCCTCCAAAAACAAGAACGATGGTCTGCCCGCGAGATCACATCTCACGGTGCCGCAGTCGCTGGAATGAGCCGGGGGCGGCCCTACCGAACAATGTGAGGGCCACGTCGATACCGGCGGAGGGGGGTGCCGGGCTTGCTGGCGGAAAGCCACTGTCACCCTTCAATTACCATGGCAATACTCCGACTGAGGACTTGCCGAAGCAGCAAACCGCTCGACCCGCGGCTTGACCCCACGTCACCCGCGTGACAAAATGTCAGCGGTCTTGACCGGACCGTGGAAGTCTCCGCTCCGGCGGGGGATTCCAAAGAAAAACGGCCTGAACTCGCGAAACCACCGAGTCCAGGCCGTTGACTTTGCCTATCAGAGAGATTACCCTTCCGGTGTCACGCGGGTGGAGCAATCCACTTGATAAGAAGTCCTCGGTGAACAGCCGGGGGCTTCGTAATTTTGTTCTAAGTCACGCTACCACAGCCTTACCATCCAATTCAAGCGGAAAACGCACGGATTCTTCGCCGATTCAACATCTGGTAGGCTGCTGCTTCTGGCTGCCCCAACAATTGGTGGTTTCGCCTCTCTTGGTTCCCTGCTCCCCTTTCCCACTTCTATAGCCTATACCCCTCCTCTCGCTGGCTGCTTCTCTATTGGCAGAAGGCCGTGGATGCCGCTCCTAGGCCGGTGATAGGTTAGAAAACAGAAACTTCTAGCGTTGGGAGGTTGCCAGTGTCTAGGGGAGTATCGAAGGAACTGGAGAATGAGATTCACAGAACTCTCGAGGAATACGTTAACGCGAAACCGGGCAGTTACGCCACGACGCCGATAGGTACAGACCGCTTGACGCTTGACACCGTTCACTACCTGGCAGACATTGGAGCCTTCGAGAAGATTGGCACAGGCAGCTATCGGCTCACCGCCTACGGACGGGAATACTGGGAGAAACTCACAGCCCCGCGCTGGTACTGGTTCCGGCAAAATGCGTTCGCCGCATCGGTGGCATTCGCAACCATTCTGTTTGCCGGAGCCTCGACGGTTGTCAACGTCGTCAACCTGGTTTTGTAAGCTGGCCGATCCACGGAGGCTTCGCATCCCACTACCGTCGCTAGTATTCAGCCAATCTAGGATTGTCAGTTAGTGCATGAGTCCGGACAGGATGCTACCTTGGGGATAGACAAAGGGTTGTAGGATGTGAGGTGGTCATGGTGCAGGAGAAGTACGGAGTCCGGCTGGCGACACAGGAGAAGGGACGTCTCAGGAGGATGGTCCGGGCTGGAAGGAGTTCCGCCCAGGCGATTACCCGGGCCCGTATTCTGCTCAAGATAGATGAGGGCTGGACCGCTCCCCAAGTGGCCAGCGCACTGGATGTGTCGGAGCGGACCGTGTTCCGCATCAAGCGGCGGTATGCCGAGGAAGGACTGGAGGAGGTGCTGCGGCACCACAACTCGCCCAATCCATACCGGAAGGTGGACGATCGGGTCGAGGCTCACCTGATAGCCTTGGCCTGTAGCCCGGCGCCCGATGGTCATGACCACTGGACCATGCGGGCCTTGGCGGGAAAGGCGGTGGAGTTGGGACTGGTGGAGTCTTTGTCTCCCGAGACGGTGCGGCTGCACTTGAAAAAAACACCCTCAAGCCGTGGCTCAAGAAACAATGGTGCATCCCCAAGGTAGGCGGGGAGTTCGTGGCGGCCATGGAGGACGTGCTGGATCTCTACGCCGAGCCCTACGATCCGCAGAGGCCGGTGGTCTGCTTTGACGAGACCTCAACCCAGTTGCTGGCCGATGTCAGGGAGCCTCTGCCGGCAAAGCTTGGGAGACCAAGGCGAGAGGACTACGAATACGCGCGGGCCGGAACCCGCAATCTGTTCCTGAGCTGCGAGCCCAAGGCCGGCTGGCGCCACGTGGCTATCACGCAGCGGCGCACCATGCAGGACTTCGCTCACCAGATGCGCTGGCTGGTGGACGAGGCCTACCCCGAAGTCCCGGTGATCCGTCTGGTTTTGGACAACCTTAACACCCACCGGGTGGCGTCGCTGTACGAGACCTTTCCGGCTCCGGAGGCCCGGCGCATCGCCAAACGGCTGGAGTTCCACTACACGCCCAAACACGGAAGCTGGCTCAATATGGCGGAGATAGAGTTCAGCGTGCTGGCCCGGGCTTGTCTGCACGGACGCCACGGAGATGAGGACAGCCTGGAAAGAGGCACCAACGCCTGCGTGTCGGAGCGGAACGCGATAGGAGCCACCATTAACTGGCGCTTCACAGCCCAAGACGCCAGACGCAAACTCCATCGCCTCTACCCCTGCCAATCCTGAGTTGTTTGAGTACTAGGCTCGGCAGAATGCGGAGAATTGTGGCCTGGGACCCACCGGGCCTCTGAGCCAGTCTCATGCTCTCCATATCGGGCGGGGTCATTGCCGGTGCACTTGTCCCTTTCGGCGAAATTCTAACCAGGTAGGGGCAATGACCGCCGACAGAGTGTGAAGGCAGAGAGGGCAATTTTGGACTGACTACACCCCCTTGCCCGCAGGCTTACCCGCACCCTGTGCTAGACTGGACCCATCCCCCATCCCCACGCCCGCCGCGCTGAGTGCTAGGCCGCAGACTTCTGCCACCCGGTGGAGGAACTATCCATTGCGCGGTTAGATCGGATTTTCCGCCATAGAGGAGGTCAGTCTTGACTCTTCCAAACCGACTCAAGTTCGGGATATTCATGGCTCCCTTTCACCCGGTCGGGGAGAACCCCACGCTGGCCCTAGAGCGGGACATGGAGCTCATCGAATGGCTGGACAGCCTGGGGTTCGATGAGGCATGGGTGGGCGAACACCACAGCGCCGGCTGGGAGACCATCGCCTCTCCCGAGATATTCCTCGCCGCCGCAGCCCAGCGGACCAGGAACATCAAGCTGGGGACCGGGGTCATCAGCCTCCCGTACCATCACCCCTTGATTGTCGCCAACCGGATGATCCAGTTGGACCACATGACTCGCGGGCGGGTGATGATGGGTGCCGGTCCCGGCGCCCTGGTCGGCGATGCCTACATGATGGGCATTGACCCGTCAACCCAGCGCAGGCGCATGGACGAGTCCCTGGGCCTGATCCTGCGGCTCTGGACCGAGACGGAGCCCATTACCTACGAGTCGGACTGGTTTACCCTGAGGGAAGCGCGGGTCCACCTGCGTCCCTACTCGCAGCCGCACATGCCGGTGGCGGTCGCCGCCTCCCAGTCGCCGGCGGGAATGATCAGCGCCGGGAAATACGGAATCGCGGTGCTGTCCCTCAACACCGTCAGGCTGCCCGGATCCATTGCTCCGAATCTGGCCGAATTCTGGAAAATCGCCGAGGAGACTGCCGCCGAGAACAGCAAGACCGTCAACCGGGATGACTGGGGCCTGGTAATCCACGTTCATCTGGCCGAAAGCCGCAAGGAGGCCATTGAGCAGGCCAGGCACGGGGCGGGACGATACCAGCGCCAGTACTTTGAAAATACCCTTGGCCTCTTCCAGGGCTCCGACATCCCAGAAGACAAGGTCATAGATGACATGGTTGAGACCCACAGCTGGTGTGTTGGCACCCCCGATGATTTGGTCGAACATATCCTCCGGTTGGATGAGGAATCGGGAGGGTTCGGCAAAATCCTCGTTCAAGCTACGGAATGGGCCACTAGGGAACAGGTGCTACATTCCTACGAACTGATAGCCCGCCACGTGATGCCCCGATTCCAGGGATCAGTGGCAAGCCTGTTGGACTCGAACATCTGGACTGCTGACCGAAGGTCCGAGCTGGCCGGCCTGGCGACCAAAGCGGTGGACAGGGCCAGAGAAGACTACCTGGAGAGCAGGACTGGCGAGTAGATTGTCGCTTGGTCTCGCGGCTTTCCCCAAGGAGCGCTCTAAAGTCGGTCCCTGGGGGACGAGGCATTCAGGATTCACTTGCTGGTGGATCAGTCTTACCCCGAGGTTACGGTGGTCCGGCTGGTGTTTTACAACCTGAACACCAATCGAATGGCATCCCTGTATGAGACATTCCCTCATAGCCAGCGGGGAGTTGACTGTCAATTTCCAGGGTCGGGAGTGTTGAAAAAGTCGGCGAATTGGGAGTTCGGGGCGGCTTCTGGGCTAAAATGGGCCTGTAGTCAGTCGCTGGCGAGGGGTAGCGATGCTCGAGCCATTGGACCGTTGCCGCAGGGACTCAACGCTGTTCCAGTTCACCACCAAGCAGCTTCGCGATTTCATTGACCCCAACCACCTGCTCATCCAGATCGACGAGCAACTGGACTTCGCCAAGCTGGTGGCGCCCTTGGAGGAAAGGTACTGCCCAGACTTCGGCAGACCAGCGATCCACCCCGAGGTGATGGTGCGGGCGCTCCTCGTATGCTCTCTGTACAACATCGCTTCCTTCCGCAGACTGTGTTCGGCCATCTCAGAAAATCTTGCCTTCAGATGGTTTTGCTTCCTGACCATCGACGACCCGGTGTTCGACCATTCCAGCATCACTCACTTCATCGACCGTATCGGGCGGGAAGGCTTCGCCGCCATCTTTGAGGGCCTTAACAGTGAACTGTTGCGCCTGGGTATGCTGTCGCGGGAGATGTACGTGGACTCCACCCTGGTCAAGGCCAACGTCAGCGGCTACGGGTTGGCTTCCAGCGGCATGACCGTCGGCGAGTTCAAGGAACAGGCCATCGAGCAGAACGGCCTGTTCAAGATCATGGAGACCACCGTTGACGGGGACGGCGCCCAGCGCGAAACGGCGAGGTACTTCCAAGGTCCCGAAGGGAAGATGCCGCTGAACCCGTTGGATACTGACGCCCGCTGGCGCACCACCCGGGCCGACAGGGCCTCTGGGCTGCAGTACCAAGAGAACGTCATCGTGGACCGTGGTGGGTTCATCCTGTCCAGGGGCGTAACCCACGCCTCGGAACGGGAATCGAAGGCGGTCTCGGTGTTGCTGGACAAACTCCCCTTGCACCCGGTCTCTCTGGCCGGAGACAGCGGGTACAGCGACGGGAGACTGCGGCAACTGCTGGAGGAACAGAACATCACGGCCTACATCCCCATCCACACGAGGCACGAGACCAGCATGGTCTCCACCGGGGAATTCGTCTACTACGGTGACCACCTGGTTTGTCCTCAGGGCAAAGTGCTGCGGCAGGGCAGTTTCCACAAACGGAGCCGCACCTACCAGTACGTGGCGCGCCAGAGGGACTGTCAGGCCTGCCCCGTCAAGGAGGACTGCCTGCCGCCGAAGCAGAAACGGCGGTACTTCACCCTGACGATGTACTATCCCGAGTACCTGAGGGCCAGGGAACGGAACCAGAGCGACACGTACCGGCAGGAACTTCGCCGCCGTCAGACCATTGCTGAAGGGACCTTCGCTTCCCTCGATCGCTTGAGCTGGGCCCGTACCCGATTGCGCGGTTTGTGGAAGGTGGACTGCGAGGGATACATGGCCGCTCTGGCCCACAACGTGAAGAAGCTGGTGCGGCGCCTGAGTCTAGGGGTCGGCCCTCCGGGCCCAGCTTTACCCGCAGCCGTCGAGACTGCCGGGACTTTGGAGACACAGGGGACTCAGTACAATGCTATATGGAACTCCCTTATACCGCCGCCGTATCGTCTCAGGCAGCGTCGGCTGACGAAAGGTCCCAATCTTCAAGTCCGGCGCTCACACTGCCGCCAGAGATGACTTTTTCAACACTCCCTAACCTGAAAATTCACATATTGAGGCGGAGTCGGAACCGGGTCGTGGGACTATGATGAACGTGGTTCTAACGGGCGACTCGAACCCCAAGGCCAGTAATAGCGTGATCGCTGACGACGGACATGCCACCTAAATCCATGAGGGTGCGGATGCCTGCCTTAGACGGCGTTAACTGCCGCCGCCCTCTCCTCCCAATTCGTGCCTCACGACAACCACTGATACGGAAACGACTTCAAGCAAGTCTGGCCTGGTTGCGCTTGTGGCACCCCTCTCGCCGATGCGCCTCAGTTCGTCCACAGTCGGATCATCCAGCGAGTCCGCCAATTGGACCATGATTTCGATTTGCCTGGTGTCGTAGTTGAAAGAGCTCGACGCATTCATCACCCCTTCCGTCCTGAACACCGCGTAGTGCGTCCCGGGTACGGCGGCCTTTACTTCTTACTCCGTAAAACCCATGCCAGCGTGTGTTTCCACAGCGACGGCCGGGAAGCTCATCTCGAAGTCGTTTATGACTTCCTGAGCCGCCACTGGTACCGCTTCCACGAAGGATACCGACGCCGAAAGGTCGCTCGTGACCGCCGCAGTCGTGAACGAGCCGGGATGTACCGCCTTGATGTCCGAGACCGTACGGGAGAAATCGCCGTGCCAGCCGTACCTGTTCAGGGCCTCCTCAAGTGATATGCCCATCTGGTCGGCGATGGTGTCCAGGTCCTCGAGATCATCGTCGGTAGCAGTCGTGGCTCGACTAGGTTCCGATTTGTCGCTGGTGGGGGTGAAACTGACCGCCACGATCATGGCAGCCAGCACCACCACCGACGGACATTTTCCCTGAGCATTTTCGCTGGACAACGACATCGATTCTGGATCGATTTCCGGGGGGCAGGTCAAGTTGTCTGTCCGTTACCGTCGCGGACTGCCTTCGTGAGATCCACAGCGTTCGCGGAGCTGAGAGGGTGGATCGGAAGTGTCAGGGCTACAACAGCCAGCAGGGTCCTCAGTAGTCAGGGGAGTTGTCTAGGTGGCAACTAGTCGACGGAGTAAGATTGTGTTCCAATGACGAGCTGGGGTACACAGAGTTATCAGGAGGCTGTATGGCAACTGCTGAGAACGTCATAGACTGCATTGTGGAGCAAACGCAGCTCGGGCACATGACGTGGCCCGGTTGTGGATGGGGCGGGGACGGAAGAGTCGATTCTTGGCTCGGGAGTTGGTACGACTGCCAATTCGCCGCAGAGATGGCTGATGGTGGACCGCGAATACGGGTCTATTCGCCCGGAATCGAAGGAGCCGTGACCATCGCTGAGGGGGAGGTAGTCGTTTCCCTGATCAGACTTCTTCGGGACAAATACAGCAAAGAAAAGACTACAAGGGACGAGGCGCTGGCCTACGCTTATGACCGGCTGACGAACTACCCGCGACGGCCGTAGAGTATAACTCATTTTTGAGTTGTACTGTGGTCGGATTCATCTGGGACGCACTCTGTAGGGTGGCCAAAATCGTCTGGGATACACAAGGGGCAAGGCTCCTTATTCCAAACTTGTTTGGCTGCCCAACGTTCCATTTCTCGTGGATCCTTTATATCTTCCAGTCTTGGGCAGATCGGGGTGTGGTAACTGCCTCCCTGACTTAAAGAGCCGAGGACCTTCTCGCTTTCGTATTGTGTGCTCATGTCACTCCTCTACTGACTTCGTCTCAACAGCCAAATTTACCCCCCACTTTCTCGCCAACTCGCGCACTCTTGGTACGTCTTGCGGTTCTATGCCTTAAAACGGTTCCCTCCCCCGGCCGGAGGCGTTCGGCCCAGGCTGCGCGGCGCCGCCTTCTCCCTTGCATCCGCTACGTCGCGTGCGCGGCGGAGAGAGAGGGTAACTATGACTTGCGCAGCCAACCCCGCGGCCACGCAGATGCAGGTCCACTCGATGAGCTGCGCCGTTGACGCGCCGTGCCCGGATATGGGAGACGTCCATACCAGGCTCAGTATGCCCATGCCCAATGCCACGGCCCCGCCCAGGAGCGCGGTCAGCGGCCAGCCGGGGAGACTCATACGCAGGCACGTGGCGAAGATTGCCATGGCGGTCAGTCCTACGAACGGCGTGGCGAAGAGCGCGAAGAGGACGGCGTCGAGACGGCCAGTGTCGAAGTCGGGCACCATGGGCATCGTGTCAGCATCCTCCGCCCGTCGGCTCTCCCTGAAAGGGAGCCAGGGCTCCTTCGATGTATGTGCGGAGCTCCTCCGGCCAGTGTTCCCGGTTCATCGGGGTGTTGGCGTCCTCGTGCAGCTCGTCGGCGTCAAACCACATATCGGGGAACGCCTCGTTCAGTGGCCTCAGAGCGCAGGGCGGCATCAGGAAGTTGAGACGGTCGCTGCCTGTGATGTTGAAGTCGGGCGCGTACACGCACTCGTCCTCCAGCCATTTTCTCACCGCCCCAAAATTCTCTCGACATTCACCGTGAGTTCTAGTGCGTTGGAGCGGTTCTAGGGCAGCACTTGGTAGAATTCTCCCCTTCTCCCATACTTTGGCTTCCTTACCAGGCACAAGTTATGTCAATCCGAAAATCACCGGGGGAGTTGACAAGCAGGCAACTTCCGCGACGGCCAGGCAGTGTGGTTTACTGTCCGGGGACCAGTGACGGCCCCGTGTACTTACAGTGGTGAGAGCATGGAAACGACCTACCTAGTTTTGGCCTTTGTGTCCACTCTTCTCATGGCGCTCGCAGTCATCTTTATGCAACGTTGTCAACTAATAAGACTACGAGGGCTGCTATACAAATCACCGCAAGAACCAGAAATGCTCGGTCCGAGTAGCGGGAACGCTCCTGACGCACACGTCCAGGCCGATTCTCATTAACAATTAACAGTATCATCAATGCCAAGCTGATAAAGGCAATCAGTAGCGCCAGTTCGGATAAACCGGACAAGTTGGTTATTCCACTACCCATTCGCTACCACCTTCAACTTTCTGTGTCGTCCTAAGTAAGCCAGCCCTCTGAGCTACCCCCGCCTTCGCCTCCTCAAGCCCACGATCTTAGCCAGCCATGCCCCTTGTACCTTGTCCAGAATCGCCCTGGTCGGCGGCAGCATGGGCACCGGCTTCCGTCCGTCCCACCACTTGTACTCGGATACCTCCTTCCTTCAGGAGAGCCCACGAGGCTGGTGCCCACAGAGCACTTCCAAAAATTGCCGCCCCCCAGACACAGAAGTTCACGAATCTTGAGTCCATAAGATGAGACTCACCCTAGGCGTAAGGCCGTTAGTCCAGCCAGTACGTCTCGCCCTTCGGGCACCGGCAACCGTCGCGCCACCTGCTAAAACATCATCACAAGGATTCTGGGCTGCGAGTGAGCCGCCTACCCAGTTGGCTACGGTGATGTCAGGGGTTGTCGAGGTGCCGCCGACGATTAAGGCAAAAAGACTTCCATAAATGGGCCGGTCCTCGGGGTCTCCCGATGCCAAAGCTGCCCTGGTAGCAACGTAGACGCGCAAGAGAAGCATACTGGGATAGATGAAGGCGGAGTTCGAACTCGCTGTGCGCTTACTCTTCTTTATTCGTTGAGGCGGGCATTTGTGCCGGCCTATCTCCCTCTGAACCCAGAGTGATGTCGCTGCTCTACGGCTCGGCCCGGGCGTAATTTGATTCCTCGCTGAGCCCGGCCGCGTTGATGGCCTTGACCCGGTAAACGTGCCGGACACCTGCGGCCACGCTGTCGTCCGTATATGTCGTATCCGCGCTGCCGGTGTCTTCCACGTAGACCTCTAGCGTGTTCTCCCCCATCGGCGGACGCCGGCGCAGTATCTGGTAGCCGGTCACGCTGTCGTCGTCCGGGGCGTCCCAGCTGAGGGTCGCGGAGCCGTCCGAGTTTACCGCCGCCGTGAGGTTGGTCGGCGCGGGCGGTGGCTCAGATGGGTCGGCTGGGGCCACAGCGGACGTGGCCGCGCTGGTCAGCGTTTCATCGTTCCCGGCGTCGTCGGTGAAACTCACGCGCACCTTCACGGCCCTGCCCTCGTCCGTGTCCACCAGGGTGTACGAACTGGCCGTGGCTCCGGCGATGTCGGCGTCGTCAGCCAACCACTGATAGCTGTAGGACACGTCGTTGAGCCCATCAGCATCGGTAATGGTCGATGTGTCCGCCGTCAGGATCTCCCCGACCTGCGGTGTGCCAGTGATGGTTGGCGCTCCGGTGGCAGGGCTGTTGTTCCGGGGCACTCGCACTGATGCCGGGTCAGACGCTTCGCCAACGAAACCCAGGAAGTCCGCCGCCTGCACGCTGTAGACGTACAGCGTCCCAGCTTCGACCGCCGTGTCCGTATACCTGGTGTCCTTGCTGTGGGTGTAGTCCACGTAAACCAGCGGCTCTGATTCGCCCTCCTCAGGGCGGTGTCGCAGTATCCGGTACATGGTCACCGAGCTGGCGTCGTCGGGAGCATTCCAGTCCAAAACTACCGTCCCAGCGTCGGCGTTGGCCCGGAGGGCGTGGGGGTGGTCCGTAGGTTCCTGTTCCTCCTGGTCAGCCGGTGACACTGAGGCTGAGGGTGCGCTGGTCAACGTCTCGTCGTTGCCCTCGTCGTCCGTGAACGACACCCGGACTTTGATGGCCTTGCCTTCGTCAGTATCAACCAGGGTATAGCTACCGCCTGTGGCCCTCGCTATGTCGGCGTCGTCGGCCAGCCACTGGTAGCTGAACGTGGCGTTGGTCAGGCCGTCGGTATCGGAAATGCCCGACGTAGCGGCCGTGAGCGTCTGGCCTACTTGGGCGGTGCCTGTGATGGTCGGTGCTCCCGTAGCCGGGCTGTTGGGACGGGCTTCTACCGCAGCCGTTGCGTCGCTGGTCAAAGTCTCCTCGTTACCCCCGTCGTCGGTAAAGCTCACTCGTACCTTGATGACCTTACCTTTGTCGGCATCCACCAGGGTGTATGTGCTATCGGTGGCCCCGCTGATGGCGTTGTCATTGGCCAGCCACTGGTATCTGAAGGAAGCGTTGGCCAGCCCGTCTACATCGCTGATGCCCGATGTGGACGCCGTAAGCGTCCGTCCGACTTCCAAGGTTCCGCTGATGGTCGGGGTTCCCGTGGCCGCCGAGTTCTCGGACGCAGGCCCAGGCACGGTTATCTCCAGGCGCGTCGACAGGCGCTTGCCGCCGCTCGTGCAGATCGCACCCTCATCGGCACAGTCCTCGGTAGCAGGAAGCACCAGGCCCACATCCTCATCGGAGGACGGCTGGATCGTGAATTTGCGAAGGTCGTTCCGGCCGTCCACCCTCTGGGCCCTCTTGATCGTCGCGTTGGATACCTCGAAGGCGTGCTGCTTGAGGTCCGCGAAGCTGGCGGTTACCGGCTCACTGAACAGGATGCGGAAGTTGAACCTCCCAGAACCGTCGTGGCTGCTGGGCACGTTCTGCATCTCAGCGGTCAGAGCGGCCTCCACCGCGGCAGTCGCGTCGCTGCTCAGGGTCTCGTCGTTATCCGCATCGTCGGTGAAAGACACCCGCACCTTGATGGTCTTGCCCTCATCGTCGGAGATGAGGGTATAGGCGGAACTGGTTGCTCCGGATATGCCGGTGTCCGTGGTCCCGTCGCTGCGAATCCACTGGTAGGTAAACACCGCATTGTTGAGGCCGTCAGCATCGTCTATCCCCGATGTCTCCGCAGAGAGCGTCTGCCCCACCTCCGGCGTCCCGCTTATCGTGGGCGTACCGGTAGCGGGAGTATTCTTAGTCGCAGCCTGTTGCTGGGACGTCTGGGCGTCAGCCGTCTCCTTCACTTCGACAGAGGTGGGTCCATTTCCGACCGAGTTCGTTGCGATGACGCGCACGGTGTACTCGGTCCCGAGCGACAGACTGCTGATGGTGTATTAGGTACTGGTTGTAGTCGCCTCGGACACATCGGCTGCTGTGTCCCAGCTGCCGGTGGCCTCTTTCCACTGCACGGTGTAGCCCGTGACAGGCGAGCCGCCGTTGGATTCGGGCTCTTCCCAGGAGACGTCGAGTTCGCCAGTGCCACCCCGCTCGACTGATGGGGATTGTGGCGCCCCCGGAACATCAGCCGCCACCGCTGCCGTCGCCGCGCTGGTCAGCGTCTCTTCGTATCCCGCGTCATCCGTGAAGATCACACGAACCGTTAGGGTTTTCCCGATGTCAGCAGCAACAGGAGTATAGGTGGAAGCTGCCATGTCAAGAGTGCCGACATTGCCGGCAAACCACTGGTATTCGAAGACCGCATCGGTCATCCCGTCGGGGTCGGAAATTCCTGAGGTATCTACCGTCAGTGTTTCTCCCACTTGCGGGGTGCCTCTGATGACGGGAACTCCGGTAGGGGCGTTGTTGAGATTAGTCACCTCCCCAAGGGGCTCACTCCATAACCTCTCCGTATGGCCGTCGTCGTCGGTGTAGGTCACTAGCAACTGAATGATGTGACTGCCCACGTCACCTTCCACAAGAGTGTATTCGTCCCTGTCGGTCGGCTCCCCGAAAGTGCGGGCCCATTTGTAAGTGAATGTGGCGTTGGTCAGTCCGTTAGGGTCGCTTATACCGGACACATCCGCACGCAAAGTCTGCCCGACCTCTGCAATACCGCGAATCATCGGCTTGCCGAACGAACCTAGGTTTTTCCGACGCACGACTTCAGTGGCATCGCTGGTCTTCGTCTCTTCGTCGCCTCTATCGTCGGTGAAAGACACACGCACTTTCAGGGTCTTTCCCAGGTCACTGGAGGTCACCTCGTAAGTGGCGTTGGACGCCCCTGATATTTCAGCGTCGTCGGCAAGCCACTGGTAGCTGAAGTTCGGGTTGGTCAAACCGTCACGGTCACGGAGGCTGCTGTGACTTGCTCTCAAGGTCATTCCGACGTAAGGGCTGCGATGCCAGAAGAATTCCCGGTCCCGATCATGTGCATTAGTTATGCCTACCCCGCCCGTAGCGGGTCTATTGGGTCGAACGAGGGAAACGGGACCATCTGCACGGGTGATATCAAGCTCGTACTCATCACCAATGACGCAGACTGCGGTCGGGTAAACACGGATGAGTATGTAAGTATCACCGTCATACAAGTCCACTTGGAAGCCAGGAGTTTCAAGGTCAGCATCGGTCAGTTCGGGTAGTCTGCCAAGATTGTCACTAAATTGCGGAGCACATCTTTCGCTGAGACCTGTGATACCGTTGGGACCAGGGGAATAGATCAACCAAGCCCCCACACCATTCTCTGAACCTTCGTAGAATTCAACGGCATAGCCCGTCTTAGGGGTTGCGGTGACTGTGATCCGGGTGTCCGAGTTTTCTACATCTGAAACCGTAAAGGCATGGGGGTACTGTTGGTATGGCCGGGGATAGGGATCGGGAGCGACCGCGATAGTGCCGTGGCTGACGGTTAGTCCAGTCAGGGGCGGCTCTGTCGAGTAAGTGCCACTCTTTGGGAGTCCGGACGGCAACGAAGGAATCAGAACTGTCGACAACAGTCGGCCCGATTCTCCGGTTCCGCAGTACACTTCCACGCTGAACCCTTCAAGAGGGCCTCGGACATCTTCGAGTCTCTTGGATATTTCAGATCCGTCAGAGGCTGCCGAACCCAAGTGGAATTGAGAACCGGGAGTCTCATGTCCCGGTCGGTTTCCAGGCAAGACGTTCAGATAGGCGTTGTAGCTACTGGCACAATCCTCAGTGTCGTTCCATGTGACGGCGAACTCGATAAACGCGGTCTCGTCGCCGGCAGTCCAAACAACATATTGTGTCACTTCGACCGTGATGTAGGTTGTTGAACCCGGCGAAACCTGGGAATTAGCTAGGATTGTTCCATCCGAAGACAATGTTCCGGCCAGCAGGGTGGTCAGCAGAACTGCCAATACCAGAAGCCTAAGTACGACCGCCAGACGAGATCCCCGTCTCGGATCTCTGCCCGGCCCAAAAGACATAGAGAATTGGGATGACTCATGGCGCGATGCAAATCTTGACACTGTCACATCCTCAAGGTAGCGGATTCGTCCCAGCCTTCTGGTACTAACCCTGTGGGTGAATCCCAGCTCCCGCCAATGTCCCTTTACTTCGGAAAGCTACGAAAGACACTCGAAGAGCAGGATCAATAATGACAGGTTCGATTTACGTGAATTAAGGCTTTTTTCACCGACACGTCACTGCATAAATGAACGTTCAAAAGCGCGGTTATGGTGTTCAAATAAGCAGTGCCTTGTCGCCGCTTCCGGCCTTTCGCACGCCCACCTTGAGGAGCTACATTGGCGGAAGAACATGCCAGCGGCGTTCGAGGTGCAAACGTGGGCAGGGGTTATTCGACTTCCAATCCGGTTCCCGTCTTGTTGAGCCAGCCATTCAGACTGGTTCGGGACCGGTTCTGGCGGGCCAGTTGGGCAGACTCCTATGAAGTGCACTACGCCGCCGGTGTGTCCGTCTGGGCCCGCTGGTTCGTGGCCGCACTGGTGCTGTACGTCCTGTTCCAGCCCCCCTTCCCATTCCCGCTGGCCAAGTACGCGCCCTACTCGGCGGTCATCGCCCTGCTGGTCGTCTTCAACGGGTTCCTCCATCTCCGGCTGCGTTCCGGGCGGCCTTTGACCTGGCGGTGGACGCTGGGGATGAGCGCCACCGACGTGGCCCTGATTACCCTTGGAGTGTGGATAGCAGGGGGGTTCTCGGCTCTGTTCACCCATCTGCTTTACTACCCGGCGCTGGCCATGTTCGCCGTGCTGTTCACATCGCTACGGCTCAACCTGGCTTGGGCGACCCTGGTCGCCGCGGTCTACTGTGCGGTGTCCCTCACGGCGGGAGGAGGGCTTGACCTGGTTGCCCGGGACGACATGGTCCTCGTTGTGAGGGTGGGGGTGATGTACACGGTGGTGCTGGCGGTGGGCCTGGTGGCCAGGTTCGAGCGGTCTGGACGGTTGAGGGCGACAGAGAGGGAGCGCGCCCTGCAGCGGGAGCGCATCGACCTTTCCCAGTCGATTCACGACACGGCGGCCCAGTCCGTATACATGATTTCCCTGGGAGTCGACAGCGCCCGGGCTCTGGCCGGAGACTCAAACCCGGAACTGTCCAGAACCCTGTCGGCCACCTCCCAGCTGTCCAGGTCGGTGATGTGGGAACTGAGACGTTCCATCGACGCCGGTCGCATCTTCGAGGGGAGGGATCTGGGGTCTGTCTTGCGGGCGCATACCGAGACGTTCCAGAGGATCACTGGGGTTCCGACCAGGATGATGCAATCTGGTGCGGAGCCGGCGCTCAGCGTGGACACCCGTTCCCGGGTCTTTTCCATCGCTCACAACGCACTGACCAACGCCTTTCGGCATGCCGATGCAGGGCGTGTGGACGTGGCCCTGGATTTCAGCGAGGACTGCATCCGCCTGGCAGTGGAGGACGACGGGGTGGGGCTTCCCGAAGATTACGCCCAGCGGGGTAGGGGGTTCACCGGCATGATGGCGGAAACGGAGCGGATGGACGGCCGTTTGGTGGTTGTCTCAGGCGGACCCGGTAAAGGAACTTCCGTGAGTTGCGTGGTTCCCATCGATGGGACCCGAGGACTGGGCCCAATGCGCTCGAACTGACCGGAGGATGACGAAATGTCTGAAGACAAGCGATTCCGAGTAATGGTGGTGGACGACCATCCCCTGTTGAGAGACGGTCTGCGGCAGGTGTTGGAGAACACGGGCGAGTTTGAGGTAGTGGGCCAAGCTACAGACGGAGAAGAGGCGGTCTCGCTCGCTGAGAGGCTTCACCCGGACGCCGTCATAATGGACCTGATCATGCCCGGGATGGATGGGTTGGCGGCCTGCCGGGAGATCGTGGCGCTCCTGCCTGAGGCCCGGGTGCTGATGCTGACGGCGTCCACGGATGACGAGGCGGTCATCGCGGCGGTGGCCGCCGGCGTGACGGGGTACGTCGTCAAGGACGCCAGCCTGCCTGACCTTCTCGAAGCAGTGAAGGACGTGGCGCAGGGCCGGGTCCATATACCGCTACCTGTCCTCAGGCGGGCCTGTGCCGTGGCCGATGGACAACCCAAACCCGCTGGCGAACGGGAGTCCGTGAGGCTCACCGAGCGGGAGCGGGAGGTGCTGGCGATGTTCACCAGCGGCAGTTCCTACGCCGACATTGCGGAGACTCAGGGCAACAGCGCGTCCACTGTCCGCAACACCATCTACCGCATTCAGGACAAGGTGGGAGCCGGTTCCAGGCAGGGCCTCGTGGCCTGGGCAGTGCGCAATGGGTTCTTGGAGGACGATTAGCCTGTTTCATCTCGCTGCTACCGGCTGATATGCCCAAATTCGCCTGGGGGGTGAAGACGCGGAAAATGGAACAGAGCATGAACGTGCCACGAAAGAGTAGACCAGCTTGGTGCGAGGATTTTTCTTTGCTCGCTACGCCGCAATGGGAAGGTTATAGCGGCCTCAGATGAAGCCGGTATCTCGTGGCCAACCCCATACAAATATCGAGACAGGCATCCCGATTTTGCCGCGGCCTGGCAGGAAGCGCTGGAGGCCGCCGCCATCCATATACGTCCTAGCTGACCAGTTAGCTACTGACCGAATCGTAGACCAACTACATTAAAGCCCGTGGGAGCGCGTCTTCGCCAACCCAATGGCCACCGCCGCGGCCATCGACCAGGTGGAGCATCACTCCGTCATTCTGGAATTCGACGTCCCCAGCTACCGGACTGATGCCGCCCAGCAGTGGAGTCAGGAAAAGGAGGTGAACCGGCAAATCTAGCTGACACCAGACCGGCAGAAAGGCTTGACGCGGGACACCTCTATAGTGTGGACCTCTAATCGGCATTGCCAAGGTCCCTAAG
Organism: Dehalococcoidia bacterium; assembly: GCA_965204805.1. GTDB lineage: Bacteria > Chloroflexota > Dehalococcoidia > Lucifugimonadales > UBA3495 > VXOI01. Next base: position 2,481,907 of record OZ242013.1, on the reverse strand, counting down.
TAACCATAGGGACACAGGTACCAAAGTGCCCCTCCTATTCTGTACGACCAAACCTTACAGTGTTGCTGGATGCCGGGTAGAGTTGCCGGCATCATCTGCCTGGGAGAGCGAGAATGTCAAAGTGCGTGGCGGAGATCAGGACGACTGATTCTTGGTGGCCTTTCGCCAAAATGCTGCTCACATTGGCCGGGGTTCTTGCGGTGATGATGGGCATAGCCTGCGACGGAGGAGTGGGGGCATCTCCGACTCCGGCGGCTCCAATGGCTACCGCCACGCCGTTAGTTGGGAACAGTCCTGAGACCGCTGCCTCTCCCGAGCGGGGAGGTACTTCAGAGCCAATAACAGGTCAGAATGAGACACCTACGCCTGTCCCCACATCCACACCGGACCCAACACCAGTCTCTGTGCCGACCCAGACTATCTCCCCCGGCCCGGAGCCAACTGCCACACCGGGACCGACCGCCACCGCCGAACCCACGCCAGAGCCGATAGTGGCAGCCCCAGCGGATGTATCCAGCCACGCCAGACGGGGCTATTCGACGGAACACGGTACACTCAGTCCTTATATCAAGCCACAGGAAATTGACGGCACTGGAAGAAAACTGTTGGCGATTTACATGGTCGGCAGTGACCTGGAAGAGGACGGCTTGTACGGCTCGATTGACCTCGAGGAGTTGCTTGAAGGCTACTTCACGCTGCCAGACCCCGCGGCAGTCGAGGTGATTGTCGCCTTTGGCGGTGCGGACAAAGACGGCTGGCGGGGCATGAAATTCGCAAACGCCTCCCAGCTTCTCGATGACTACCAGGACCTGGAGTTCGGCAATGAAACGTCCTCAGGTTCGTACCTCTACCAGGCCAACGGCGCACACATGGGCGACGAGAGCTCGCTGAAGCTGTTCCTCGACTACCTGAGAGACGGGTACGTTAACTTCGATCAGAGGTTTCTCGCCTTCTGGGATCACGGAAACTCCTACAAGGGATTCGGCAACGACTCCAATTTCAACTCCGATCCGCTGTTTCTGGACGAGATTGCAGGGGCCTTCCAGGGGAGCCAGCCAGGGAAGCTCGACCTCATCGGATTCGATGCCTGTTACATGGCTTCGGTCGAAGTTGCCAAGGTGATTGAGCCCTACGGGAGGTACATGATCGCCTCCGAGGAACTGGAGCCCGGGCACGGCTGGCTCTGGAGCGCGGTTATCCAAGTGTACGCCCAGGAGGAAAGCATCGTCGATGCAGGCATTCGGATGGTCGACAACTTCGTGCAGGATGTCCATCACTACGAGGACACGGGGAAAACCCTCTCCCTGCTTGACCTTTCCCGGTACGACGAGTTGATAGCCGCCCTGAACCCGGTCATCTCAGCCTACGGGGACCAGTTGCTCCAGAATGAGGCGTATTCAGATAGCCTTATCGCAGGAACCACCAGGGCGCAATCCTTCGGGGTCTCGGAAAGGGAAGATTCCAAGACTTCCATAGACCTGAGGCACTTCACACAGCTGCTGGCGGAAAGCGGTCCCAACACGGAAACCGTACGGGACCTCAATGAGTTGACAGAGGCTGTGGATGGCTTCGTCGTACACGCCAACCACGACGGCTCCCGGCCTGACTCCTATGGAATATCCATCGACGCCCCGGAAAACGCAGTTCCGGAATACTCCGCGTACAAGATAAACGATGAATGGCTGGAACTTCAGAACGCCTTCGTCGACTTTCTGCTGACTGATGCGGAGCCACCGGAGGTCCTCGGGGAGTACACGGATTCCGATGGAACGTTCGTCACCGTCCTTGACGAGAACCTCGCCAGAGTCACCACGCTTTATGGTTTCGTTGAACCGGTCGAGTTTGAGGACGGCTCAGTTGAGGTTTACTTCATGGTGGTGGCCGAAGAACCAGCCTACGGCCCCAACGACACTGGGGGCGATGACCTGTTCCTCGCCCAAACATGGGATCAATGGTGGTTCACCGTAGAGTACGACCCGGAGGGGGCCACGGCCTGGATACCTGCGTTCCTGAGCGACCGCTACGAATTGGATGGCCATGAATACAAGGTATACGTGGCCGAGATTGACTTCTACCAAGCGCAGAAGGATTACAGCGGGCAGGATGAGCCGTTCGATCTTGCCAACATGACGCTGGTCGTGAATCAAGATTGGGATGTCGTGGATTACTCCATAGATACCTACCAGTTGTTGTTCACCGGCCCGGATGATGAAGAGGGCACCATCCAGTTTGACAAGGCATCTTTCCAGATATCCCCGGGGGATGCTGTCCAGTTCCTGAACTTTGGGTTCAATCTGGAGGACGAGAGCAACGACGAATGGTTCTATACCGCCGAAGGCAAAGTTACTTTCGTCCAGGAGCCAGCCTTCCATTTAGAATTCCTTGAGTTTGAGGATGATTTCGGCCAAATCGTTGACTATTACTATGCCATTTGGGCCGAGGACGCCAGCGGCAACGCGACCCTCTCTGAACTGACGGCATCGGCCCCGGTGGTGGACTCAGCATTTGGCAACATGATGATATTCCAGGACCCGGCAGGCCAATTCGAGGTGCAGGTGCCTCAACTCTGGATTGAGGAAGAAGCGGACTCCACCCAGAACGAGGTTTTCAGAGCTTCCCACTCTGACGACCACGGCGCTGTTGTCGTGTACGTTGAGGAGGATGTTTCCCTCTCGCTGACTGAATACGCAGATGCAATTGAAGCGGTGCTCCAGGAGGCTGGCGCGGAAATTCGGATTAAAGAGCCGGTGGAGACAGCACAGGGTCTTGCGGCAGTCTTGCTCGAATGGACAATCGACGAGGTGTCTGGCACCTGGCTGTTTTACCTGTCCGAAAGCAACGCAGCGATCACCATAGGCTACGCTTTCCTCACAGAATGGTTCGAAACAGACAAAGAAGTGGCCTACTACTCCTTCGACACCTTCTGGGTCGATTAACCTCCGGGGAAGCTCCCACCACCTGGAGGGCCGGGACGAGAACCGGCGTTCATTGAGGGAAGGCTGCGTATCCTGCCGAGTCGGAGGCAGCCTTTGTTCACACAAACATTGCCCAACGAGTTTCAGTCATGGACCGCCGACCCTCAGGGCTGTTGGAGGGCAACAACAGGACCGCTCTGCAACTGGTGAGTAGGGTTCCGTTTGCTTGTAGCGTCGGGAATGAAGAAGCTTCCCACCAGCGGAAGAGAGATACGCTATAAGCAAACGGAACCCGAACATCGATCCCGGGTCGACTTTCGGGGGCAGGTCAAATGCCTCTACCCGATTAACTGCCGCTAGTTATCACCTCAGTGGTACACTTTCCCGCCGCCCCACTGGGCCGAGATCTCCCCGCCCTTGACACATGGTCCGTCGGACCCCCTCGATTACTTCACGCCGGAGAGGTCGGGCCAGTATAAGATAACTTTCTCTCGGGTGGACTCCAGTGCCGTTGACTACACCATCGAGATTGACGACTAGGCGCTGACTGAGGCTGGCCGGACACAGTAAGAACTGGCTACCTGGCCGAGGTTTTCTGTGTGTCCAGCCAACCCCTGTTGCAGGCCGAATTCCTATACGCACTTGCTTATGGAGGCGCAACATACGTTAATGGTGTCGGTTTGTCTAGCAGCGCCGGGATCAGTAGCAGGTGTGGGATAGAGCGCCGGGATTCAAGAGAGATAGCTCTGTTTATGGGCTATTGCCGGCGACGCCAGTTGCCATCACTGCGGACTAAAGCTATGATCGCGGTGTCGGGACTGTCCTATCGCTAGAAAGCGGTAGGCCGAGGGATAGTAGCCCCCGGCCCGACGGCTCGGCCAAAGTCCAACGCAGAGGACAGACATGATGGATGTCGATGAGGCGTCGCCGTTCGCTGATCATACCACAGTAGATACAGAGGATGGCAAGGCGTGTCAGCGTAGGAGAAAATTCCGCTACTCCTAACCCCGACGAAACCCGTCATCTGGGCGCCTGATTCCATAACCACGGCCTAGTTGCGGATTTCGTAACCTCTCTCCAGCGTAGCATACCACCATCACATTGGGCCGCTCATTGTTGCTGGCAAACAACCAACCTCCCACCCCGCGTATGGGGGTTTTCTCGACTCCCTCGGTCACTGAAGCGCAGGGATTGGTGCTCACTGTCTTGGGAACTTCTTAAGAACAGATGCCACCACCGGCTGGTCAGCTTGGGGATACATCTCCTTAATGATCTCCGGGGTAACGCATTCCAATGCCCCGGCCCGTTTTCGCAGCCGTTGACCAAGCCTGATGATGCTCTCATCAATTGCAGAAGCCAAGTCTCTTGCTTGGATGTAATCTCGACTTGATACGCACCTGCCAAGCCCATTAGAGCCGAAATTGCGGCGAACAATATCCAGACTGAATCCGGACGCTACGGCCTCTTCGAGATAAGTCGCACCTGCCGTAGGCGGTATGGGGTTTAGACAGTGTACGGCTTCATGCGCAGCCTCGTAGTAGTATCCCACCCAACTCCTGTCTCCGGTCAACCACACGGTAACGCTGGTTTGGCCGTCATTGGACGTCATGGGATAAGGAAGGCGACCGAGAACGATTTGATAGTCCCACTCGGCTGCACGCGGGCCAAAGGTGCGCTCGGCCTCTGACAGGCAATCCCAGAATATGCGCTCGATCTGGGGTTGGGAGGGAATCAAGTTCGGGGCCAGAAGCGCCTCGGCCGGGAAGTCATTAGTTGTCATAGAGAGAATCCGTGTACTCCTTCAACACGGCCACGCTTGGCCTCAGAGACGCCGCCAGCGCGGGTTCCCAGCCCCGGCGAGTGTCGGCAGTGCGAGGTCGCAGACTGCCCGGTCAGGGTTGAGGAGAGTGTGGCGGAGGAAGGCTTGACCGAAGATTTCTAGGGCGTGGCGGAGTATCGCCTTTTCATCTCCTGAAAGGCTTCGTGCTCCTCGTCCTTTGCGTACCTCCATGACTGCGGAACAACGAAATTAGCGAACTGGTCCCTCAACCAATTGAGTCCCACTGGGCTTTGATATTCCCACAGGTTCGTGACCTCCAGTGCATAGGCGACCGTCTGCCCTTGGAAGTAGGCGTCAAATTCCTGCCTGGCGATAGCTGCGAGTTGAGCTATGCCGTTCCACACCTCGTCGGGCGGCCCTTCCCATACTTGACCAACACGAAAGCCCCCTCGCAATTTCCTGACAGGGCTCGAAACGTAAATGATCACATCCCGGCCGCTTATCTGCGAGGCAATCCTCCGGCGAAGTTCAACCTTCTTTAGGCCCTCAAATATCAGTTCGGCATAGTGAGGCTTCAGCGATAGGATCAATGGTTGCAGTGCTTTGGTCATCAGCAATCGGGGAATCCTAGCCTAAACAGCTTTTGAAACCTGCTTGCCGGCATACTTGTCAGGCTTTGCACGTTCAGGCCCCTTCCGTCTTCTTCATAGGCTTCACGTACTTGCGACAGTGGAATCCTCTTTCTAAAGACAAACGTGTGGGAGAACCGAAGTGCCATCAGTTCTATGGACATATCGCCGGCGCACATTTCGTAGAGCTCTTCCCACCTTAGTATGCCGAACTTCTTGAATTTCCTGAGAAGCTCTTTGGCTGTGTCGATCACTACTTCATCGAGATGGGACACTGCTACGATCTCTTTCTGACTGTGGCTAACGTACCAGAGGATGCGTCCGGGGGCTTTGAGTATCTTCCGCGATGTGGCAGCCTTCCGGTAGTAGACATTTTCCCATCGCAACAACACCGTGGGGTCTCCGCCAAACATATCGCTGGACGATAGTTGTCTGTCTATCAAGCTGAGAGCGTATCCTGGCTGGATCGGTATCAGAAAGTGATTCTGGGCTGCGTTCAAATTCACTGGAGCGCAGCGTTTTTCAAGTTCAGTATCTGATACACCGCTATATTCGGTCTCCAATCCAGGTGATAGAGTCTCGATCTCTTGGAGAACCTCTCCCCGACTGAGGCAACGTGAGAAACAGAACTTCACGAAGGTATTTTCGTGCCTTGTGAATCCCATATCTATGAGGTCCGGAATCAATGAGGCAGTAAGCCCGGACATCTCGAACTTGACCATGTCTTGGTTCTTGGCTACGGCCTCGGCAATCGTATCTGCGATAAGGAAGCGCCCGAAGAGCACCCGGTCGGCGGCGTGTGCGACTCTGGCTAAGGGTATGTTGACTGCCTCTTTGGATCTGGTAGGGGTTATTCGGATCGAGACGTCTTCGTCTTGCGACTTGAGTAACTCACACTCGTAGTCGTTAGGACGCTCAAGGTGTCTATCTAGGTTTCTTTTCAGGTCTCTTTGCTTTTCTCCCTGGTTAACGAAAGTGTCTAGTGCAAGGGATGTGTGTTCGCTGGCGGTGATACGATGCCATCCTAGCCGAAGGCCAGAAACGCGGTCGGGCGCGTAGGACTGCCCGTCTAGTAGTTCGTGAAGCTCGATTATCAGTTTAGTCGGGGATAGCACCCGGAGATTGGTCAGGTTCGCTATCTCCCGTGCCTTTCCCTGTAGGGGCTGATCCCTTGTAACGAAGATACTCACGTCTGAAGCCGCGGCCTTCGCCAGCTGCCTGATGTCGGAAATTTGACTTTCCGTGCGGTCGGGCAGGATCTCTTTCAAGCGGCCATAGAAGTCGTCGGCTAGTTGAGGGGAGTGTGTCACATGCGGGAACTGCTGTAGTCGAGATCGGTGTGTCCGCCGTTGCTCGGAATCCTCGTTCCGGTCTATCTCGTTAAGCAGCTCGTCGGTGGTCCAGAGGTTGAGGGAATCTACTAGGAAGTCGGAAAGGAGAGCGTTGGACCGTTCCGACTCGCTGTTCTCTGGGCTACATAGGTCGTAGAACACTTGGGCGTCGATAATGGCGTCGATAGTCTCGTCTGATGCTTCGGCTTTGAACAGCTCCATTTTCATTTGGGTAGTCGGTTTCAGGGTGAGGTGCCACATGGTCAAGGGAAGCTGTGCTACGGATCGTCCCGGCTTCTCCCCAATCGGCACAAATCCTAGTCTCGGCCACATTTGGTGTGCAGCGAAGTCCCGGCGGCAGTTGAGGGTTATGGCAGACTGGGTTGTGGCGGCACCCTTGAGTTCTTCAAGCAACTCCCTTGCGATGCCTTGGCCTCTGGATTCCCGCGAGACGCAGAGTTGAACGATCCGGAAGCTACTCTGTCTGGGCGCATACAGCAGATACGCTATTAGCTTGTCGCCTTCAGACTTGGCGCCTATTACCCCTCCCCTGTGAAGGTAGTCGTTCAGTGCCTCGGTCGGCAGGAAGCCCAGAGTCTGGCTGTTACGCTTCATCAAGTCGTCAACAGCGCTTATGTCCGCTGGGAGCAGTTTAGAATACTCGACTTTCAAGTCGTTTCTCACTTGCCCCGACAGTTTTATCGCCGATGCTTGATTCTAACAGGCATCGGAATGTGCGGGACGGGTAGGTTTTCCTCATTCCTCCCCCTCATCCACGTACTGGCTGTAGCCCAGGCCGCGGACGTGGGGATCCTTATAGAGCAGCAGGCGTAGGGGCTCCAGATCAGCGGCGGCCCAGGCCCATGCCACCGGCCGCCCGGCATAGACTGCGTCAGCCCAGATTATCTGGAGCCGGGGGAAGCGCCCCAACAGTTTGGCCAGCACCAGCCTGGCTCCGTCCCGGTCCTGGATGTTGGCTGCGTGAATGACCACGGCCAAGAACAGCCCGATGGTATCCACTATGATGTGGCCCTTGCGTCCCGACACCCTCTTGCCCGCGTCATAGCCGCGAGGCCCCCTTTTTCCGTAGTCTTTACCGGCTGGCTCCCAGTCCTTAATTTTCAAACACCCTCTTAATCATTGATTCTCTAAGCGCTTGTTCAGAATCCACCGAATCTTCACCCTGATGTCCGCCCGGACGCTCTCCTTCACCATCCAGTCGATAGTGACATTATTTCGTAACGTCCGCACCAACTCCTGGGCGATGGTCTGCAGGGTCTCGTCCCCCAGCACCTTCACGGCGTTGTCGTTGGTCTCCAAGGCGTCGTAGAAGGCCGGCTCACCTTCGGTCAGTCCCGGCTTCTCCCCGTGGGCAGACGCCTCCCGCATTTCCCTGATGAGCGCCACCAGTTCCTCGATAACCCGCGCGGCCTCGATGGTCCTGTTTTGTTGCCTGCGGATGGCCTGTACCAGCAACGGGAGCCGGTTGGCGTGTAACTTACAATGTAGGACGCTACTAATCGGAGAGCGCTTGCTCGGTGATGAGATTTCCATTGATGCCATGTAACCTGACGAACGGTATCAACTGTGGATTGGTGAAGTGCCAGCGATAGTTCTTGGGCCGGCCTGTCTTGGATAGAACAGGGCCGCGGTCCGTGTGACAAAACGCCGCCAAATGTCGTTGGTAAGATGTCCTTGACGTCTTCTTTCCTAGTATCCGCTGTAGGGGCCCCTCTATTGCGGAAAGAGGGAACCTGCCGCGAATATCCTTTTCTGCAAGTGCGCACGAGAGTAGCACTTGCTTAAACAGGTTGTTCGGTTGCGTGGAGTCTGTCGCACGGTCATACTCGACACGAATTCCCCCTGCCGCATTCTCGATTGATTCAGGAATCGCTCTCTGCAAGTCTTCCCCGGTTACTTTCTCTGCACCTCGTTCAGCAGCCTTGAGACCAGCCTGCTGGCCCAGCAAATGGGTATAGTGAGGGTACCCTTGGGAGAGCTGTGCGATTCTCATATCCAGGCCGTTCTCATAGTCCATGCCGACCATCTGAAAGCCTGTCTTGATGATGCCAGCGAGCTCCCCGGGTTCCATCGGGTCGACTAGGACGTAATCAAGGTTCCTAGATACGGACTCGTGAGCCGCTGTCAGGCTCTCAATGGATTGCCCAGCTCCGACAAGCACAATTGAACATGGCGTATTAGTGTCAGAAAAGAGCTTGATGGTGTCTGTCATTAACAGGCTTGCCATGCTGTCGTGTTCAATGCGGTCAAATTCATCAATGATGACCGTGAGGTGGTTAGGTAAACCACTGATTAGCAATCGAACATCATTTGGCGAGTTAATCTCGTCGTCGGTATTCCACCGGCCAACGATGCTCCACTTTTGATAAGCCTCAAATCCGATCTGCCGCTCGGCTATCAGAATCTCCTGGAAGATTTTTCGCCAAATCGACCCGAAGGTATCGATCGAGTCACATGAGACGAAAATGCACCGTCTGCCTCTCGTATCGTCAGGGTCCTGCGCGAGTAATGCAAGAACTCGTGCGATTGATGACTTCCCGACGCCTCTATTGCCATACAGCAAAACGTGTTGGCCAGGCGTGAAAACGTCCTTCTGCAACCTAACGAGCAAATTAAGCCGTCCTGAGAGCAGGTCTTGTGATGAGATAGGACGAGTTGGCGTGAACGCCGCCCCTAACCTTCCTATCACGGAGAAGTTCATTTGCGCCATCGGGCATCTTCCAAGATTAGGATGTGCATACAGTACCATATACTGTGTATTACAAGCAAGACTTGATTAGAAACAAACATAAGATACTCTGAAAGGTCAGTGAGCTGAGACTTTCTGAGCGGGGGATTGCGAAAGGATGGCAAGAGCCCCCTTGCTGGACAACGGACGGGGCCTCTTGCTATCTTCGCTGTTGTTGTCCCTGCGGGGGCTAGGTTGCCCTCACCTTGTATTTCCGGGGAGTGATAGGGCAGTGGGGGAGTGGAATCTCCAGAATGCTGGACCTCACGAGGAGGGGGGCCTTCCCGACGTTGAGATAGAGGACAGTGGTAGAGAGGTAACGACGCGGTTCCGGCGTAGCGCATTGGTTTCCGAAAACCCCAACGACAACGCCATTGTCGGCTTGCTGGCCCAGTCGCCGGGGATGGTAAGCACCGGCGAAATACACGAGCGATTGCAGCTTGGCGTTAGCATATCCACGTTGAGGCGTATACTGAACCGGCTAGAGTCCGAGAGGATGGTCGTGTCCGAATCCCGTGGCCTGTATAAACTATGGGGGATACCCAAGAGGGGCGGCTAGTACTCAAACAACTCAGGATTGGCAGGGGTAGAGGCGATGGAGTTTGCGTCTGGCGTCTTGGGCTGTGAAGCGCCAGTTAATGGTGGCTCCTATCGCGTTCCGCTCCGACACGCAGGCGTTGGTGCCTCTTTCCAGGCTGTCCTCATCTCCGTGGCGTCCGTGCAGACAAGCCCGGGCCAGCACGCTGAACTCTATCTCCGCCATATTGAGCCAGCTTCCGTGTTTGGGCGTGTAGTGGAACTCCAGCCGTTTGGCGATGCGCCGGGCCTCCGGAGCCGGAAAGGTCTCGTACAGCGACGCCACCCGGTGGGTGTTAAGGTTGTCCAAAACCAGACGGATCACCGGGACTTCGGGGTAGGCCTCGTCCACCAGCCAGCGCATCTGGTGAGCGAAGTCCTGCATGGTGCGCCGCTGCGTGATAGCCACGTGGCGCCAGCCGGCCTTGGGCTCGCAGCTCAGGAACAGATTGCGGGTTCCGGCCCGCGCGTATTCGTAGTCCTCTCGCCTTGGTCTCCCAAGCTTTGCCGGCAGAGGCTCCCTGACATCGGCCAGCAACTGGGTTGAGGTCTCGTCAAAGCAGACCACCGGCCTCTGCGGATCGTAGGGCTCGGCGTAGAGATCCAGCACGTCCTCCATGGCCGCCACGAACTCCCCGCCTACCTTGGGGATGCACCATTGTTTCTTGAGCCACGGCTTGAGGGTGTTTTTTTCAAGTGCAGCCGCACCGTCTCGGGAGACAAAGACTCCACCAGTCCCAACTCCACCGCCTTTCCCGCCAAGGCCCGCATGGTCCAGTGGTCATGACCATCGGGCGCCGGGCTACAGGCCAAGGCTATCAGGTGAGCCTCGACCCGATCGTCCACCTTCCGGTATGGATTGGGCGAGTTGTGGTGCCGCAGCACCTCCTCCAGTCCTTCCTCGGCATACCGCCGCTTGATGCGGAACACGGTCCGCTCCGACACATCCAGTGCGCTGGCCACTTGGGGAGCGGTCCAGCCCTCATCTATCTTGAGCAGAATACGGGCCCGGGTAATCGCCTGGGCGGAACTCCTTCCAGCCCGGACCATCCTCCTGAGACGTCCCTTCTCCTGTGTCGCCAGCCGGACTCCGTACTTCTCCTGCACCATGACCACCTCACATCCTACAACCCTTTGTCTATCCCCAAGGTAGCATCCTGTCCGGACTCATGCACTAACTGACAATCCTAGATTGGCTGAATACTAGTGCTAGGACAAGCGGACACCAAGGCGGACAAGGGAGCAACAAAGCGAGCAATTCTAACGAAGTTCGGCCTCGCTCTACCCACCCTTACGGTCCGTGGACTTCTGTGCGGCCCTCTCCTTCGCTAGACGAGTTGGCTAACCGGAAACCAGCCTGCTAATATAAGCTAACCTATCCAACCGGCCGCGCCGCGCCCCCTCCCACAGTTTCAATTACCCTCTCCGTCAAGGCTGCGAGCAGTCTCATATAGGGAATAAATATGCAAGTCGGATAATTTATGGGCAAACAGGGTTAAATAGGCAAAGCCAGGGGGAAGGTTAGGGTGGGGGTGAAATCTTGGCGACCTACACCGCTGACTGCCCCAAAACTGTCCAAAGAATACGTGTACAATGACCCAAACCAACGAAGAGGGCTGCCCAAATGAAATACGACCACATCGTAGTCGGCGGCGGCACCGCCGGCTGCATCGCCGCCGCCCGGCTGTCCGAAGACCCGGCCCGCTCCGTGCTGTTGCTGGAGGCCGGCCCCGACTTCCCCGACTTCGCCCAGCTCCCCGATATGCTCAAGCTCGGCTGGGGCTCGGTTAATCTCGAGGCCCGCGCCGCCGGCTCGCCCTACAATTGGTCCTTCACCGGCACGGCCACGCCCGAACAGGGGCCAATGCCCGTCCCGCGCGGCAAGACCATGGGCGGCTCCAGCGCCATCAACGGCCAGACCTTCATCCGAGGGGCGCCCGAGGACTACGATACCTGGGCCTCCTGGGGTAACGACGGCTGGGCCTACATTGACTGCCTGCCCTACTTCCGCAGGCTGGAGAACGACGCCGACTTTCACGACGACTTCCACGGCACCGACGGCCCGGTGCCTGTGCGCCATCACCCCCGCGAGACCTGGCCGCCGACCCAGGAAGCCTTCTTCCAGGCAGCCACCGCCGCCGGATACCCCTTCCATCCCGATGTCAACCATCCCGAGGCCACCGGCATCAGCCTCCGCGCCGAGAACAATATCGACGGCGTCCGCTGGAGCATGGCCCTGGCCTACGTCGACCCGGCCCGCCACCGCCTGAACCTGACCATCCGCCCCAACGTACAGGTAAACCGCGTTGTGCTGGAAGACAATCGGGCCGTCGGCGTAGAGGTGGAAAGCGGCGGCGAGACATTCATCGTAGAAGGCGACGACATCATCCTCTGCGCCGGAGCGGTGGCCTCCCCGCAGTTGCTGATGCTGTCGGGCATCGGCCCCGCCGACCAGCTTGCCGCTCAGGGCATTCCGGTGGCCGTGGAGCTTCCCGGTGTCGGACAGAATATGCGCGACCACCCCAACGTCACCGTGCGCTTCATGGTCAAGGAGGGCGTTCCCGTTGACCCCGACGCCATGCGCGCCCTGCGCCTGCGCTACACCGCCACCGGCTCCGACACGCCCCACGACATGATTCTGTCGCCCGCGTCCCTGAACACCGTGGTCCGCGACGACAACCCGGCCCACACCGTCAACTGCGGCCTCTACCTGGCCGCTGGCAAGGGCGAACTGCGCCTGGTATCCGGTGACCCCAACATCCCGCCCAGCATGGACTACCGCTACCTCGAAGAGGACTGGGACCGCGAGCGCCTGCGCGAGAGCGTCCGCCTCTGCGTCTCCCTCCTCCAGCACGAAGCCTACCACGGCATCATAGACGAAATCCTGGCCCCCACCCCCGCCGACCTCGAAACCAACGAAACCCTAGACGCCTGGCTGCGCCGCAACGTCAGCACCTCGTACCACATCTCCGGCACCTGCAAGATGGGCCCCAACACCGACCCCATGGCCGTAGTAGACCCCCACCTCCGAGTCCGCGGCGTCGCCAACCTCCGCATAGCCGACGCCTCCATAATGCCCGACGTAGTCCGGGCCAACACCAACGTAACCACCATGATGATCGCCGAGCGAGTGGCCGACTTCATCAAGGCCGGCGGCTGACCGCCGAGTGCGCCGAGACCGCAGAGGGAAAAACAGAAAACTCGGCGTTCTCTGCGCTCTCGGTATTCAATTCCTGCCACGTTATTATAATCGCTTAGTAGCCTTTAGCGCGAGGCCCACTATGACCACCAAGCCGATTGCCCGGGCCGTAGACCCGCTCCCGGATGAGTACCCCGAACCACCGCCCCGGGATGATATGCAAAACACCAATTTTCTCAACTATCCGGCCTGGCTGCCCGCCCTCTTCAGCCATTACGGATTCTCCGCAACTATGATCATCACCAGCGAAACCCCCATGGGCGAGCGCGGCGACACCCGTGTCCCCGACCTCTTGATTGCCTTTGACATAGACCGCAACACCGTCATCAGGGATAAAATCTACACGATCAGCGGGCAAGGCAAGCCGCCAGACTTCGTATTGGAAATCGCATCCAAGACCACTGCCGACAACGACGAAGATGTAAAGCGGACCGACTATGCCCGATACGGCGTCCCCGAATACTGGCGTTTCGACGACACCGGCGGCGATTTCTACCGCGCCCCCCTAGCCGGCGACCAACTGGTGGACGGAAAGTATCTCCCCATCCCCTTGGAGGAAGCAAGCTGGGCGCGAATCAGGGGCTTCAGCACCGCGCTGAAGCTGTACGTTTGCTGGGAATACGGTCACCTGCGCTTCTACGACCCGGTGCGCCAACGCTACCTGCCGTCCTACTACGAGGAAGCCGCCCGCGCCGATGCTGCCGAAGCCCGCATCCGCGAGCTGGAAGCCGAAAACCGCCGACTGCGCGGTCAGTCCTAATAGCCTCGGCGTTTAACCAAACCCATACAGCCGCGTGCAGTTGTCCCACAGGAACTTCCGCTTCGCATCGTCGAGCGGCAGCTCCAGGAACCGTTCCACCACTTCGGGTATTTGGAGGCTGCGTAAGGATGCTCAGGATTGATAATATCCTGAAAATCCCCAAATCCTGATCCGCACTACTACGCTGTTATAATGGCCTACCAGCCCCAGAGCGAGGCCCGCTATGACCACCAGACCGATTGCCCGTCCGTCAACCCCGCCTCTCGGTGAGTTTCCCGAACCGCCGCCCCGAGAGGATATGCAAAACTTCAACTTTCTGCACAAGCCCAGCCACCCGTCCGCCTTGGATTTGCACTTCTCTGGCCGCGACGCCATGATCACCGGCGAGGCGCCCCTCAGTTGGCGGGCCGGACGTGGCGTGGACTTCGTCGTTCCCGACCTGCTGATTGCCTTCGGAGCCGACGCTAGGGCGCTGCGGGCGCAAAACGGCTACTCTATCAGTTACCAGGGCAAACCGCCGGACTTCGTGCTGGAAATCGCATCCAAGACCACGGCGGGCAATGACGAAGAAGGCAAGCGGCAGAAGTACGCCGGATATGGCGTGCCGGAATACTGGCGTTTCGACGACACTGAAGGCGAATACTACCAGTCCCCCCTGGCCGGCGACCAACTGGCGGATGGTGGATACTGCCCCATTCCAGTGGAAGAGACAAGCTGGGCGCGAATCCGGGGCTACAGCGCCGCGCTGAATCTGTACGTCTGCTGGGAATACGGCCACCTCCGCTTCTACGACCCGGTGCGCCAACGCTACCTGCCGTCCCACTACGAGGAAGCCGCCCGCGCCGACGCCGCCGAATCCCGCAACCGGGAGTTGGAAGCCGAAATCCGCCGCCTGCGCGGCCAGCCCTAGCATCGCCGCGACACTGCTGGATTTGGTAATCACGGAAAAACCCCCTCTCCCTCCGGGAGAGAGTTAGGATGAAGACGTACCCCTAAGAATCAAACCCATACAGCCGTGCGCAGTTGTCCCAAAGGAACTTGCGCTTGGCGTCGTCGGACAGCGGCAGCTCCAGGAACCGCTCCACAGACTGCGGGTACTTGGAGTCGGCGTGGGGGTAGTCCGTCGAGAACACCACGTTGTCCTCCAGCCCGAAGCGCGACACGATTTCCGCCGGTTCCTCGTCGCACTCCACCGACAGGTAGCACTGCCGCCGGAAGTACTCGCTCGGCTTCATCTTCAGGTCGGGGTGGTCATACGAGGCCGACATCTCCCAATGCTCGTCCAGCCGCCACAGCAACCAAGGAGCCCAGGAGCAGTTGCCCTCCAGGAAGGCCACCGTCAGGTCGGGAAACCGCTCCAGCACGCCGCCGCCCACCATGTCCACCACCGCCAGCATCATCCCCATCGGGTGCGTGCAGGTGTGGTACAGCATATGCGTGTCGAAGTTATCCCCCGGTTGCGGTAGGTTCACACGTCCGCCCTCGTGGAAGGACAGCGGCACCCCCAGGCTCTGCACCTCGGCCCACAGCGGGTCGTAATACGAGTCGTGCCAGTTGCGCCCGGCCACCGGGTTGGGCCGCACGAACACCGTCTTGAACCCCAGGTCCTTCACCGCCCGCCGCGCCTCGGCCACCGCCCCCTCGATGTCCTGCGGTGGAATCATCGCCGCGCCGAACAGCCGCCCCCCTGAGCTTGTCGAAGGGCCGCCGCCGCAGAAGTCCGCCAGCCAATCGTTGTAGGCCCGCGATATGGCTGTCGCCAGCGCCGGGTCTAGGTCGCTGTCCCCCAGCGTGAACAGCCCCCGGCTCGGGAACAGCACCGCCACGTCAATGCCCTCGTTGTCCATTGCCTTCAACTGCGAACCGCTGTCCCAACCCTGCTGTTCCGATTCGACATAAACATCCTGCTGGCTGGTCATCAAGGGCGTAATGGCGTTGGAGTAGCTATGGTTCGGCAGCGGATACACGTTCTCCCCCACTCGCACCCCCAAGTCCCGAGAGTGCCTGTTAGTCCCCTGTGGAGCCCTGTCCCGGAACCCGGGATCAATGTACCGCTCCCACAAGTCCGCAGGCTCCACGATGTGCATATCGGAATCCATAACCCGAAAACCGCTCTTCGCCATTTATGCCCTTCTCCTGACCGACCAGCGCTTCTCTGCCTATCCGCCTCTCAGCCTACCCCTCGCCCACGTCCACGATAACATTGCCGATGGCATTCCCCTCCACCGCCCGGTGCGCCTGCACCGCCTGCTCGAGGGGGAAGTGCGGGCCGACCAGGTGGGTCAGCGCGCCCGCCTCCAGCCAGGCCGTGATGTCCGCGATGGCGGCGTCCTTGGCCGGTTCCGGCATATCATAGACCAGCACGTTGCGTACTACCGTGTTGCTGCGCCGGAACTGTAGCGGCACCGCTGGCTGCTGGCCCGTCCCCGCTGCGTATATCGCCACCACGCCCGACGACTTCAGCACCTCGCTGGTCACCGGGAAGTTGGCGGCGAAGTCCACCTCGACGATGTGGTCGACGCCCTCGCCCCCGGTGATGTCCATTACCCGCTCTACAACATCCTCGGTGCGGTAGTTGATGGCGTGGTCCGCCCCGGCATCTTTGGCAATGCCCGCCTTGTAGTCCGAGCTGATAGTACTGATTACCGTTGCTCCGGCCAGCTTGGCCTCCTGCACCGCGTAGTGCCCCACGGCTCCCGCGCCACCCGGCACCAGCACCACCTTGCCGTTCAGCGGCCCGTCGGCAAACAGGCATCGGTGCGCCGTCATCGCTGGCACGCCCAGGCACGCTCCCTGTTCGAACGTGACGGAGTCCGGCATCCGCACCACATGACCCGAAGGCTGCGCCGTATACTGCGCCGCCGACCCGAAGGGCCGCCCGAACTGAGACTCGAAGAGCCAGACCCGCTCGCCCACCCGCGACTCCGGCACGCCAGGTCCAACACTGTCTATCACGCCCGCGCCGTCCTGGTGAGGGATGACGCGAGGAAAGGCGATGCGCGCGGTTAGCCCGGCCCGTCGCTTCCAGTCTGAGGGATTCACCCCCGACGATACAACGCGCACCCGCACCTCGCCGGGGCCAGGCTTCGGCTCGGGCATCTCGCCGTACTGCATGACCTCTGCCGGCCCGTTCTGCTCATACCAGACTGCTCTCATGACCTACTCGACTTTTCGCATAAAAATTCCCTCTCCCCGGAGGGAGAGGGAGCGTTCAGGACTCGGTGGTTTAGTTGGCGCGGTTGGTGTAGTCCGCCTTGGCCCGGTCTATCGCAGCAGCACGGCCCGCCTGTAGCACCTCGCGTCGCTCGTAGGCCCACTTATTGGACCCGGCGGTGCTGGCGACGCTGCCCTGGAAGGCAGGCATCACGTAGCGCGCCATCAGCTCGTAGCTGTGCAGCACGTTCTCCCGTGACGCCCAGTCAATGGCCTGCACCATGAACCCGCCGAAGCCGCCGCTGCGCTCTTCCAGCTTCTTGATTCCTTCGATGCAGTCGTCGGGAGTGCCGATGATCCAGGCTCCACGCTCGTCCATGACCTCAATGATGTCTTCCAACGGCCCGTCCACGATGGCGGCGCGGCCCATGGTATGCTCGAAGTACTCCCGCTGATAGCGTCCCGCGCCCAGCCTGGCCTGCTCCATCGCTTCCTTCTTGGTCTCCGCCAAGTGCACTGGCAGCACGAGGCGCCAGTCGTCCCGGTTCACCGTCTGCCCGTGTTCCGCCGCCGAGGTTTCGGCGATGTCCCACAGCGCGCGGAGATCGGAGTCGGGCGCTCCGGGGTCCCGCGGCACCGTGATGGTCAGCACCGCTGCCCCGTACTTGCCCGCCAGGGCCACGCCCGACGGCGACTGTACCGACGCCACCGCGATGGGCATGTGCGGCTTGGTGTAGGGACGCAGTTGCAGCATCGCCTCGCGCAGGGTGAACCAGTCGCTTTCGTAGCTGATGGGCTCGGTCTCGGTCATCAGCCGCAGCACCATGCCGAAGCCTTCGTCCATCTGCCGCCGCTGTATTGTCGGGTCAATGCCCAGCATATAGGCGTCTCCGGGCAGCGCCCCCGGGCCTACGCCCAGCATCACCCGCCCGTGGGTCATGTGGTCGAGCTGCACCATCCGGTTGGCCACGTTGAACGGGTGGTGATAAGGGATGCTGATAACGCCGGTGCCCAGCTTGATGTGCTTGGTCCGGTCAGCGGCAACGGCAATGAATATCTCAGGCGACGAAATGGTCTCCCATCCGGCGCTGTGGTGCTCGCCGATCCAGGCCTCGTCGAAGCCCAGGTGGTCCAGCCACTGCACCAGTTCCAGGTCCCGGTCCAACGCCAGAGTGGGATTTTCGCCCACTCGGTGGAAGGGCCCCATGAATATTCCGAATTTCATGCGTTCAGGCAAAGGCATAACGCTCAACTCTCCTGTCAACTCTGTCTGCGTTGCCGCAATTATAGCCCCAAAGCCTCACGATGCCAACGAAGGGATAACCGCGCTATCTCACCCCGCTTTGTGAGAGAGTCTTGGATCTCGGGCGCAGGCGCGTTGAATTATTCCCCTGCCAGAGACATAATCGTATCTAATGGAACTTCGCGAGACGGAAATCTACTTGGACTGGCTGGAAAGTCTGCGAGACCTTAGGGCTAAGACTCGGATAGCCGCTAGAGTACAACGATTGCTTTCAGGTAATCCGGGAGACGTAAGGTCAGTGGGCGGAGGAGTTTCGGAACTGCGCATCAACTATGGCCCCGGATAACCGAGTCTACTACTGGCAGCGTGGCGACGTTATGGTTGTCTTGCTTGCCGGCGGCGATAAGGACTCCCAAAGGCGGGATATATCAAGGGCCATTGAACTCGCGCGTGAGTATCGCAATTCGCTAGGAGTATAGCTGGCATGGGTGAATTAAGGCTCAAACGGTGGGATGTCGCAGATCATTTGAAAACCGACGAAGAGCTTGTTCTCTACTTGGAAGCTGTGATCGAGGATGGAATGCCCGAGCTGATTGCCTCGGCGCTGGTGGATATCGCGCGGGCCAAGGGGCTGTTTGCGACCAGTGGCCCCACGCCTCGTGGGGAAAGCTACTTGGAAAAGGCGATAAAAGACTCAAACCGCCGCAACCTCGACGGGATCCCGAAATGGGTTACCTACCCTGCCCCGGTTACCGAAGGCACGGACTAGCAGCCCACGTTATTGCCACGTCTGCCTACCCCCGCTTAGGCCGCGCCAGACCCAGGTTGTCGCGCAGCGTCCCCGGCGCGTACTCCCGGCGGAACAGCCCCCGCCGTTGCAGCTCCGGCGCCACCAGCCGCGCGAAGTCCTCGTATGCCCCCGGCATGTGTGTCGCCGCCAGCACGAAGCCGTCGCACGATTCTGATGCGAACCACGTTTCCATCTGGTCGGCCACCTGCGACGGCGTCCCGCTGAACACCGGAAACTCCCGCAGCGTGCCCCGCCCCGACCAGCGCACGA
Source organism: Dehalococcoidia bacterium (assembly GCA_965204805.1). Lineage (GTDB taxonomy): Bacteria > Chloroflexota > Dehalococcoidia > Lucifugimonadales > UBA3495 > VXOI01. Next base: position 2,462,512 of record OZ242013.1, on the reverse strand, counting down.
AGTCGTTCAACGACGGGTTCGAGTTGCCGCTTAGTTGTATCACCCGGTCGAGAAACCCCCGAAGCCCCGTCATGGACGCCATCATTTCGTCCGACAGCGCTTCGTCGGGCCGGTGCTGCGAAAAGTCATAGTTGAACACCTCCGACAGCAGCGCCAGCGAGTCTACCGGCCGGGCCAGTCCCTCGATGAATCCCAGCTTGTCCGCTGCCTCTTGCTCCGTCTCCCCCGCCACCACGTACACCGCCGGCGCAACCTTGATTGCGTCCGTGTTTCGCCCCGCTGAGACAGCCCGTGCCCGAAGGTCGTCGCGGTATGCCTTGCATCCCTCGGCGGTGGGGAAGATGACGAACAGCATCTCTCCCCATCGTGCGGCGAACCGTCGTCCCCGCTCGCTCTGCCCAGCTTGAATGATGACCGGGTGGCCCTGCGGCGAACGCGGCACCGTGAGCGGCCCCCGCGTATGCAGGAAACTCCCTTCATAGTCCGCCCGTCGCACTTTCGCCGGGTCGGCGAAACGCTCCCTTTCCCGGTCGGCCAGCACCGCCCCGTCGTCCCACGAGTCCCATAGGGCGATGGCCGCCTCCATGAACTCGTCGGCCACCTCGTAACGGTCGTCGTGCTCCAGATGCTCCGACACCCCGAAGTTGTGGGCCTCGGAGTCGTTCAGCGACGTCACCACGTTCCAAGCCGCCCGCCCACTGGTGAAGTGGTCCAGCGAGGCGAACAGCCGCGCCACATGGAAAGGCGAGTAGTAGGTTGTGGAATACGTCGCACCCAGCCCCAGATGCGACGTCGCCAGCCCCATCGCCGTGATTACCGGCACCAGGTCCAGCTTCACCGCTCGAACGCCATTCTCCACCGCCTCGGCGAACGAGTCCCCGTAACGGCTCGGCATTGCCAGGCGGTCGTCTATGAACGCCATGTGAAACTTGGCTGCTTCCAGAATCTGCGCGATGTCCTGGTAATACCGCAGGTCCAGGAAATCAGGCGAAGTCTCCGGGTGCCGCCACGACCCCGTGTAATTGGAGCAGTTGGACGCCTGCATGAAGGCGACCATCAGCATTTCGCGGTTCGCCGGTCGCGTCATATCAAATAACCAGAAAAATCCAAAGTCCCATCTCACCTTGGGAGAAGGTTAGGGTGAGGGTGTCCCCCGCGCTGGTCGCCTGGCGTTCAGCACCAGCAGGCTCCCGGCCGCTGCGGTCGCGGCGTAGGCGATGAAGATGAGCGTATAACTGCCCCGCAGGTCGAACACCAGCCCCGCCAGCAGCGGCCCGGTGGATTGCCCCACCAGCACGCCAATCTCGCCGATACCCCTGATTTTACCCAAAGAAGTCCGCCCATAGTAATCGGCATAAACCACGGCGGGAATGATGTTGCCTCCCGCTGCCACCAGCCCGATCAGCACCGCCGCGGCGAAAGCCTCTGCCAGGTTGTTGGCCAGGAACAGCAGCAGCACCGCCCCGGACAGCAACGCCATCATCGCCGAATACATCACCCGCGCCGCCACCCGCTCCATCAGCCAGCCCCAGCCCACGCTGCCCGCCGCCGACACCACCCAACTGGCCGTCACCACCGATGCCGCGTTGGTCAAGGAAAACCCTTGGTCGCGCAGGTAGGCCGCTATGTGAACATTCACCCCCGCATGGACGAAGAACGTGGCGAATCCCATCACCACCAGTATCCAGAACGCTGCCGTTCTTAGCGCCTCCCGCGTCGCCCACGAGTCGGTATCAGCCCCCACCGATGAAACTCCCTCCCCCTCATCCTGAACACCGTCACGTTCACCCCGAACACCCTCCCTCTCGTCCTGAGCCTGTCGAAGGGCGCCATCCGGCCTCAGCCCCAGGTCCTCCGGTCGCTCGACCACCAGAAGCAGGTTCGGCAGCAGCGCCACAGCCAGCGTCACCACCCCCAGGGAAATCCAGGCCGCTGCCACACCGGAGTTGTCTATCATTACCGCCGCCAGCATGGTGAACACCACGCCGCCGATGGCCCCGCAAAGGAATATGACCCCAATGGCTCGCCCCCGCATCCGAATGAACCATCGGGATGTTACCGTCCCCGCGCCGATGGGAGCCGCGGTGTGAAACACCACCCGCGCCGCCGCGTAGGCGACATAAAATGTGGCGGGAATGGTCGCCCATGCCAGCGAGATCATGGAGGCGCCCACCGTGGCCACCCCCGCCACCAGCACCGGTCGCGCCCCGAACCTGTCGATAGCCCATCCGATGGCCGGGGACATCGCCATCGAGGATAGCGCCCCGGCGCTGACCGCCCCTGCAATCAATGTCCGCGACCACCCAAGCTCCTGGGACATCGGGTATATGAAGACCGTCAGCGTGGTGATGGCGGGCGCCATTCGGGCGAACACCGCTGTCCCGGAGGCTCCGGCCACAACCCATCCGTAGTAGAAGGGCAGGACTCGCTGGAGGCGGGCGGCTAACAGCAATTCAAGTCCAAAAAAGTCCCCTCTCCCAAGGGGAGAGAGCTAGGGTGAGGGAGAAATCTCGCTGACAAACGCCGTCCTGAACGGGGGTGTCTACGGCGATTGCCCGCTTGCGCCGCCGGTTCACTCCTGTTCTCTACGGGCCGTCCGTTTTCGGTTTAGTGGGCATCGGCGTCGCTGTCCGGCTCGTCGGCTCTCTCTACTGCCCGTCCAGTCAGGGCAGCCAGTAGTTCAGCGTGACGCCGTTCCGCCGCCCGTTCCGCCCGTTCCGCCGCTTCGCGTTCCGCTTCACGTTCAGCGGCCCGTTCCTCCCGGTCTTCCCGGCGTTCCGCACGGCGTTGGCGGGCCTTGATTCCGAAAAGGTCTAGCTGGTCAAAAATCAATGCCAACCCTCCTATCGCCGCCAGCAGGATAATCGCCAATTGCGATAGCTGGCCGGTGTGCGTCCATATCCATTCCCACAGCATCATCGCGCCATCGCCGGGCCTGCGGATTCATCCCTCACCCTAACCCTCCCCCGGAGGGGAGGGAATTTGAGGCCAAGATAAATGCGTCCTAACCCAGATGCTTGCCGAAGAAGCCCAGCACCTTCTCCCAGCCGTCATTGGCCGCCTCGACCCGGTAGCTGGGCCGGTCAACGGCGAAGAAGCCGTGCCCCGCGTCGTCGTAGCGGTGGAACTCGTAGTCCTTGCCGTGCTTCTTCAGCGCCTCTTCCGTCTCGTCTACATCGGCAGGCGAGGGGCGCGGATCGTCGTTCCCGAACAAGCCCAGCAGCGGACAGTTCAGGCCCTCGGTGAAGTCCACCGGCCAGGCTGGCATCGCCGGGGTGAGCTGGTCGTTGCCCTGGGTCACTCCTCCGCCCCAGCAGTCCACCGCCGCGTTCACGCCCTCCAGCGTGCAGGCTGCCAGGTAGGTTTGCCGTCCGCCGGAGCAGAAGCCGATCAGTCCCACCTTCCCGTTCAGGTAGGGCAGCGTCCGCAGGTAGGCCATCGCGCCTTCCACGTCGCCCATGGTGCGAACATCGGGCATCCCGCCCTTCTCCCGGATACTGGCGCTGTTCTCCTGCGGAGTGGCCTGGCCTTCCCGGAAATGCAGGTTGGGAGAGATGGTGACAAAACCGTGATAGGCCAGCTTGCGGGCCATCTCTTTCGACGCATCATCCCACCCCGGCATGTGGTGAATCAGCACCACGCCGCCGTGAGGGCCGCCCCCCAGCGGACGCGCCAGGTAGGCGTCAATCATGTCGCCCTCGTGCCCTTTCATCAGCACCGTTTCCGCCATCAGTCCTTGGTAGCTCATATCAACAACGCCTCCGTCAGTCGTAATAACACCCTTTCCCTCCGGGGGAGGGCCGGAACCTGCCCTGGGCTTGCCGAAGGGGTGGGGGCGTCCAACCGCCAGTAGCCTACTATCGGCGTAAACTTACGTCAATCTGCCGCCTGCAACCTCGTGGTATGCTAGACCCATCGCCCACCTGGCTGTGTGCCACTGGACCAAGCGGGACGCAACTTCGCCGGAGGAGGTGGCCGTCATGCGTATCGGGTTATTCGTTGGCGCGCTGGAGCTTATGCGGGACGTGGCCGAGCGATTGCGCCGAATTTCCGCCGCCGAGCGGGATGGGTTCGACAGCTACTGGCTCCCCCAGCAATTCGGCGCCGACATGCTCACCATTATTGCCATGGCCGGTATGCAGACCAGCCGCATCGAGCTTGGCACCGCTGTCATCCCCACCTACCCGCGCCATCCCGTCGCCCTGGCCCAGCAGGCTCTCACCGCGCAGGTGGCCGTCGGCGGGCGGCTCACCCTGGGCATAGGCGTGTCCCACCGCTCCACCGTCGAAGACTGGCTCGGTCTTTCCTACTCCCATCCGGCCAGGCACATCGAAGAATACCTGTCTGTTCTTCGCCCCCTGCTCCACGAATCCGGGGTGGATTTCCAGGGAAAGGAGTTCCGGGTGGCCGGAGAGTTGCAGATTCCCGACGCCGATATGGTCGTCTGCCCGGTCCTGCTGGCTGCCCTCGGGCCCCGGATGCTGGAGATAGCGGGACGCTTGGCCGACGGCACCGTGACCTGGATGACCGGCCCCAACACCCTTCGTGACCATGTGATCCCCCGCCTCAGGGACGCTGCCGAAGCCGCCGAGAATCCACAGCCCCGCGTCTGCGTAGGCTTTCCCGTAGCCGTCACCGAGCATACCGAGCGTGCCCGGGCCCGCGCCGACCGGCTCTTTCAGCACTACGCAGTCCTGCCCAGCTACCGGGCGGTGCTGGAACGGGAAGGTGTTGAGAGGCCCGGCGAAATAGCCATAGTGGGCGACGAGTCTGCCGTCGAAGACCGGTTGCGCGCCTTGGCCGACATCGGAGCCACCGACCTCCTGGCCACCATCTTCCCGGTAGACGGTTCTCAGGCCTCGGTCTCGCGCACCCGCACCTTCCTGCAAAGTATGGTAGGCAGGATATAACCTCCTCCGTTGCGGCCGATTCAGGCGCAATTTTGTGATTGTTTGCACATTGTTGACCGCCTTTATATGCAGTCTTACAATGTTTGTTATCCGATAAGGGGATGGAAACAGGTCTGCCTAAGACCTCGAATTTCAGGGTGGGAGATTTCCAATGTACCAGAATGTGCTAGTGCCGCTGGATCGGTCGGTGGAATCTGAGGGAGTGCTGGATGTGCTCCCCGACCTGGTTAATTCCGACGGACAGGCCACTTTGCTGTCGGTGATACCGCCCGGACGCACTCGGTCTCTGGGTGAACTGGTGGTGTTGGGCACCCAGCAGGAAGAGGAGGACCGCGCTCGTGCCATGGCCTACCTCAACCGCATTGCCAACCGGTTGCGGGAATCCTCGGTAGAATCCACCACCGCCGTGGTGGTTCATGACTCTGTAGCTTCCGCCATAGTGGCCTTCGCCAATCGCAACTCGGTGGACTTGATCTCCATGTTCACCCACGACCGGCGTGGTCTGGCCAAGCTGGTCAAGGGAAGCGTGGCCCGTGAGGTGGAACGCCGTGCGGTGATGCCCGTTCGGGTGTTCCGACCCGAGGACCTCGCTGCCGGGGTGTCGCACAGCCAGGCAGCGGCCGCGGAGGAATTCGATTACGCCACCGTTGACGTGTTCGCGCGGTTGACGCGGGAGCAGATTGCTGCCGTGGTGGCCCTGGGCAACCGGGTTTCCGTCACAGAGGGAGAAACCCTCGGCGCCGGAGGTGAGGCCGGTCAGAACCTCTTCATCATCCAGTCCGGGGAGGCGCAGCTCACCGCCCAGTCGGAAATCGGACAGATTGCTGTTCGCTTGGCTGGCCCAAGCGAGTCTTTCCCCCAGGCCGTCCTCCTTGGCGAAGGCACCCTGATTACCGCCGGCTCTGCCCTGAGCGACATGACCCTTTTGCAGATTCCCCGCGCCCGGTTGCTGGACCTCTGCACCCAGGACGCCTCCATCGGGCGTGGAATCTACGCCGCCACTGCCCAGCTCTTCGCCAACCGCTACAGCCGCACCCTGACCCAGTTGGGCATGAGCGCCACCCGTGAGATGCAGCGGGAAAGCGATGAGGATGACACCCCATAATCCCCCTTGGGGGAGAGGCCCCGAAAATATTCCCTCCCCCTCAGAGGGAGGGTTAGGGTGGGGGTGAAAAGGTAGTGTGGAGAGACCGACGGGAGAGGCAATCTCCTATTTTGAGATAGTTTCTAAGGAGGTATGACGGCAGACATCCCATCCCGTCATTCCCGCGAAAGCAGGAATCCAGAAGCGAGGTGTGTGATGGTTACAATACTGGAACCCAGGGAGGTCGTCCCGGTTGAGTCCGCTCCGGTTGCGGAACCGGCTCCGCCTCGCGTGGTGAGGCGGTACCAGTGGGGCTACTCGGTGCCTTGCGCCGGTGTCAGGTACTTCGGCTTCCGTGAGGAACCCAGGAAGGCCCCGGTGCCGGTCCCTCAATCCCTGCCGGTTGAACTCATCGACGAGAGGGTCATTCTCATATAGAATCGGAAGCCGTGGCTGCCGCTTCTGTACAAATGTGGCGGCGAACCTGATTGAAGGCGTGAGAAATGTACGTTCAAATGGCATGGGGAAGGGCGCGCCCTGGCGCTTGGGAAGACTTGAGAGAATTCTATGTTGAGAAGGTAATTCCTTTCACCATCGGAATGCCGGGACTGAAGGGCCGGCAACTCTGGCGTGGCACCTCCGACCCGGACGAAATGGCCTTCTGGAGCGAGTGGGAGTCCTTGCGGCAGCTCGGCGACTACGAGACCAGCCAGACCCGGCGGGAACTGGCCGCCGACGCCGAACAGTACTTCCACCCGATGGCCTACCCGATGGGCGAGACCTGGATCAAGCACTTCGAAGTCGTGGCTTCTGCCGGGAGTCCTGCTGCCCTGCCCGTCGCGGAGCAGTCTCTGATAATGATGGCTTGGGGCAAGCTGCGCCTCGGTTCCTGGGACCAGTACGAGCAGTTCTACCGCGACCAGGTGCTCAGCGGCGACGGAGGGGATGTCGAGGGCTTGGCCGACCGGCTGCTCCTTCGCAGCACCGAGGACCCCGATGAAGGGGTAAGCGTCAGCGTCTGGGAAAACGAGGAGGCCCTTCTGCGCTACGAGCGCAGCGAACTTCGCCGCAACATGGCCCAGGAGGTGGAGGACCTTTACCGGGGCCAGTTCTGGGTCAAGCACTTCCGCGTCACCGACAGCAACAGGTAAATGCTGGCTGGCCGATTTTCGGGGAGGAGCGTGGAAAAAACGGCGGGTGGGTTGTAAAACCTGCCCGCTCTTGCCGTTCATATGAGTCCCAGTCGCTTGGCGTCGTCCTCCGTCTATTGGGTGCCGTGGAGGACTCGACCCAAAGTACCGGGCGGTAATCGGTCATCATGCCTGTGGTAGTGAATGACTACCTTTCTACCGTCCGAGTGCCGGTATATTCTTCTTGAGCTTCTGCTTCGCCGGTAAGAGAATCCATCCCTCTCCAAAGCGCCGACCAATTCTCTGACGGATATGTTACAGAGGAGATGAACTAATCCGGTAGGAGGAGGAATCATGCCGTAACCGCTGCTACGGTAAAGGTCACCGTCGGCCCTTCACCGTCAGCGATTTCCTCAATGGGAATCTCCTCATTGCACTCCAGCATATCCTCAACATATAAAGCTGCGCCATCTTCCAACGCTTCCTCTCTGTGCTTGTAACCCGTATATTTCCAGTAATTATAACAGGGGCGGGTTTTCGCACCCGCCCCTGCATTGCTTGCGCCTGTGGTCTTGCGCCTACTGTCGTGCGCCGTAGATGGCGTCCGGCAACGCGAGGGCCAACTCAGGAATGAACAGCACCAAAGCCGTAGTGATGGCCATGCAGCCCATGAAGGGAAGCACCCCTATCCATACGTCCGCGATGGTGCTTTGTTGCAACACCTCGTTTGCCCGTTCGGCCTGTTCTCTATCCACGTCCAGCCGCACGCCGTGCAGCACGTAGAGGTTGATTCCCTCGGGCGGGCTGATCAGCGCGGCTTCCACCAGCAACACCATGATGACACCGAACCAGACCAGGTCAACCCCCGCGCCTTCCAGCGTGGGTAGCAGAATCGGCACCGTGGTCACCATCATGGCGAAGCTTTCCATGAACGTGCCCAGCACCAGGTAGAACACGACCAACACCAGCACAAGCTGCCAGTCATTCAACCCCAGCCCGGAGATGGCCTCCGCAATCTGCTGGGAGATGCCCAGCCGCGCGAAGGCGAAGGACAGGGTGAACGCCGCCAGCACTATCAGGAAGATCATTCCCGTAGTGCGCACCGTCGAGATGAAGGCGTCCTGAACGATGAGGAAGTTTCGCTGGATAAGCTGCTTTTGCACCGAGGTGTCAGGGAATCGAGCGTTTCGAAGCTCGTCCTGTGTAGCGTTAACCAGGAAGGGCACCCAGCCCGTCCAGGGGACAATCACCACCTCTACAAGGAAGATGTTTTCGCCGAGGATAGCGGCCATGGGGATGTCCGGGTCGCCCAGGTCCGCTCCGGTGAGGGCTATGGCTATGTGCAGAATCAGGTGGACCAGAAGGGCGCCCACAAGCAGCCCCAGCAACCACTTGACCAGTGATGAAACATTGATCAGCCCCAGCGCCCGCATCATGCCACCGAACATGGGGAGCAGCAGCTCTTCCGTGTTAAGGATGCCTGCCAGCACGAATGCGCCGTACACGCCGAAAGCCGCTGCCTCAGAGGGAGTGGCGATACCGCCGTATATGGAGCCGATCACCACGATAATCAGCGCGACTATCGGCACCAAGGCTATGGAGCCGACCAGACGATTCACCCACCCCTGTATTGTGATGAAGCTGTCGCCGGATTCGCGGGGAGCTAGGCCGCGCCACACCATAGCCAAGAGGAAAATCATCGTCATGAATGAGAGGGTCAGCACCATTCCGGGAACGAACCCAGCCATGTAGAGGCGTCCGATGGACTCCTCCACGAGCACCCCATAGATGATGAGGCTGATGCTGGGCGGAATCAGGATGCCCAGCGTTCCTCCCGCGGCCAGGGAGCCGATCACCATCCGCTCCGAGTAACCCCGCGCCCGGAAGCTGGGCAGGGACACGCGGCTGATGGTCGCCGAAGTCGCCACGCTGGAGCCGGAACAAGCGGCGAATATGGCGCAGGACACGATGTTAGTGTGAATCAGCCCACCGGGGAGCCACCAGATCCAGCGGGTGATGCCGGCGTACATCCGCTCGCCCATACCGCTCCGGTTCATCAACTCGCCCATCAGGATGAACAGCGGCACGGCCACCAGAATGAAGCTGGTGTTGCCCTCCCAGGACTTGTTGGCCATGATGTTCCACAGCGGAGCATCAGAGAAGAAGAACATTATAATGAGGGACAGGGCGCCCAGCGCGGCGGCCACGTACATCCCCGCCAGGAAGAAAGCCCCCATCAGTCCGAATGCGACGCCAATAGCCACAGCTTAACCTCTCATGCCGGTATAGGCCGTTGGATTTGACCGGATCCGGTAGTCGAAACTTAGTCCGCCGCGCCTGCGGCTTCGCCTTCGGTGATCGCTATTGCCTCTATTTCCTCGCCGCCGCGCCATGCGTTCCAGCGCACCATCAGCCCCTCCGCCACCATCATGTACATCATCTGCAGAGCGGTCAGGCACAGCAGCGTGAATCCCAGCGATACCACGATCTTGGGTATGAACAGCGGAGTGAGGGGGTAGTCGTTGGTCACAACGCCGCGCTCGTAGTTGTTGATGACGTTTTCCCACATCTTCCACATCGTGACCCAGCCCAGGAACAGCACGGCGGCCATGGCCAGCCAGTCTGCCGTCGCCCGCGTCTTCTGTCCCATGTATGGCAGCAGCACGTCAATGCGGACGTGGGCGCCGGAGCGCAGGGAGTAGGAAAATGCCCAGGTGGCAGCCATTGCCAGAACGTAACCGCTCATTACGTCGGTGCCGGGAGCCTGCGTCCAGTCCAGCTTGCGGGCCACCACTTGGTAGGTGATGAAGAATCCCAGCAACAGCAACTCAATGCCGCAAACATATCCCAGGAAGAAGTAAAACCGGTCCATCCTCTGGGTTATTGCCCGCGTTCCCAACAACGCGGTTCGCGGCCCGAACGCCAGTCCCGTAAGCACCAGGATGACACCCAATGCTCCGATAGTTACCAACATCCAAATCATTTCACTAGGCATTGTGTTACCGCCAACCCATTGAATTTTGGGCTGCCACAAGGCTCAGCCGTAGAAACAAGCAACAATATGACCGCTGCCTGCTTTCGTTTGGCAATGATACACGAATTTTCAATTAGCGCAATCCCTTGTGGTCATTCCTTTCAAGGTGAATTACGGGTTTTGCTGTCCCCTCAGTTGCTCCTCCAGTTGCCGTATGCGTTCTTGGGCAGCGTCACGCTCGGCCTCGGCCAGCAACAGGCTGGCTTTGGTAGCGGTGTGGGCCGCCTCCTCGGACTGGAGGGCTGCTTCCGACTCCGGCAGGTTTCGCAGCCATTTTTCCTGCACCGGGTCGTAGAAACGCAGGCGTCCTTCGCCGGGAGCAAGGTAAACGTCCAGCCCCAGCAGTTGGCTGTGTCCTCTGATACCGCCGTCCGGATTGCGGCGCAACTCCGACGTAAGGTATTGTCCGTTCTCCAACAGATCGCATTGCAACGGAGGGTCCAGGCAGTCCCCAGTAGGGTCGAAGCGCCAATACTCTCTTACGCCCAGTTCGGCGTATCTGTTTCGTTTTTCGCCGGTGTCGTTATCCACGGTGGATTCAGAAGCGATCTCCAGTACGAAGTCGGGGGCCTTGCCTTCTCGCCAGACGAAGTAGGAGCGTCGCAGATGGCCGTCTACCCCAAACACTACGAATACGTCCGGAGCCAGGCGGGCATTTACGTCGTTGATACGGTAATAGACCAGCATATTGCCGGCTACGTAGACATCGGGCCGGCCGGCGAAGTGGAGGCCCAAGGCGCGGACGGTATCGGTCAGCGGGTAGAACTGGTAGTCGCTCTCGGCCAAAGGCTCACCGTCGGAATCAGGGTAATAGATGCCGGCGTCTTCAACTTCTTGGGAGCGGTTAAGTCCGCTGTCGGCAGGCCGGTTCAACATGGACACTGCTCCTTCGCGATTGCCCGTATTATACGCCCAAAAGAATGCTGGGGTGAGAGACCATCTCACCCCAGCGGACGGATAATCTTGCGGGTTTTCTACTGTGCGTGAGGGCCCTTGGTGATGTCGGCCGTGCTGACCGAGCCGTCAGCGCCGACGCTCACGCCGACGTATGGGCCGACGTGTTCATTGAAAATATCCACGGCGTCATCGTTCTTGCCGGGGTAGCCCAGCCGCCGCAGCCAGCCGGGGACGACGTGTTCCATTACGGCGACGTTCAGGCTGTAATCAGCCAGTTCGGGCGTGAACTCCACCAGTTCCATGCCGGCGTCTATGTTCTTCTGGACGCCGGTGACGTTCTGGATGGAAGTGAGCCGCAACTGCTCCAGCTCGGACTTGGTGCCTTCCTCGATGAAAATCTGTTGCAAGTCCGAGGGGATGCTCTCCCAGACCTCGGCGTTGACGATATTGTTGGTGGACAGCAGGCTCTTGAGCGGCCCATTGAGGTATCCGGCGACCTCGTACCACCGCTGGCCGTAGCCGGGGGTGGAGCCGGTCACGCCGGCGTCTATGATGCCACGCTCTAAGGCCGTATAGACCTCTGAGAAGGCTATGAACTGGGCGTCGGCGCCCATGCCGTTAATCCAGTCGGAGAGGGCCGCGGCGTGGCTGCGGGTCTTAAGGCCATCGAAGTCCTCCAGAGTCCGCAGGGGCTTCTTGCTGAAGAAGAACTGGTCGTTGCCGGAGTACCAGTTGTGGTTGACGACGATTCCGCCGCCGGTCTCCCGGGCCACCATTTCTTCCAACAGGGGATGCATATCGGTCAGCGACAGGTACATCGTCTCCCAGTCGGGGTAGATGCCCCACAGGGATTGCACCTCGATGGCGGGCAGCTCCCCGGCTACATAGCCGGTGTAGATGTTGGCCATGGACAGAGTGCCCTCGGAAACCAGTTGCAGGGTGTCCGGCCCGGCCAAGCCCAGCTCCGGGAAGGAACTGACTTCCAGTATCAACTGGCCGTTGGTGCGAGCCTCAAGGTTGGGGGCCCAGTACTGCTCGATAATCTTGCAGGGCAGCAGGGCGCGGTTGATGCAGGCGTGCTGAATCTTGATGCTCTCCCCGCTGGAGGTCAACTCCATCGGGTTGGTCAGGTTGGCCTTCTCGATGAGAGACTGGTAATAGTCGCTCTCGTACAGCCAAAGATGGTCTTCCAGCGCGCTCAGGGGCACGTTGCCGTCGGAGTCGCCCAGGTCGGCGTCCGGTTCGCCTGCGGGGGTCGACGGGGCCGGGCCGACCAACTGGTTGATGTCGCCGACGTAGATTGCGCCGGGCCCGCCGGCCATCATCGCAGCGTACTCCATCAGTGCGTCGTCGCCCTCCATCATCGCCTCGGTCGGCTCCTCTGCCATGGCAGTCGGCGCTTCGGTGGGAACCGCTGTTGGCTCGGGGGCGGCAGTGGCCGTTGGCGCTGTTGTAGCAGTGGGTGGTACTGGGGTTGCCGATTCGCCGCACGCCGCCAGCCCTAACGCCAGCAGCAGCGAGAACATCAGCAGTATGGCAATGGGCAGTCTGGGGTGAAACATCCTGGTTTAACCTCCTGAAATTTAGGTTTCATAATGGATGGGTTGCCTGGTATCTGCCCCGGCATTCCGGGGGTGGATACGCGCCCCGCCCGGAATTTCCGCATCTGGTTGGAGTTGCCACTAAGATGATGGGCCACCGGGCAGTGACTCGCAAACGATTCCGTCTCCATCCGAGTCCAGTCTGTGCCTGTCTTCGCCAGGGCCACCGGCAGCTAGGTAGAAGACTTGAGCCTCTTGCCAGGTGTCGAAATCGTCGCAATTACGGTCCGTACCAGCAGAGTCGTACTTGGGTGCGGGAGCTCGCGGTCCTTTGGTGATGGGCGTTTGCGTTATGGAGCCGTCGTCCTCGATTTTCAGACCGATGTAGGGACCGGCGTGTTCGTTGAATATGCGGACGGCGTCCTGGTTGCGTTCCGGGTAGCCTAGACGGTTCAGCCAGTCGGGGATGACGTTCCGTGGCAGCACCACCCCGGCGATGTAGCGGACGATATCCTCGCTAAAGGGTATGGGTTGAATTCCCGCCGTCTGGTTGGCCTGCACCGCCAGTATGTTGTGGTACGGGGCTATCCGCAGGGCCTCCAACTCCGCCCTGGCACCTTCCTCGATGATGATTTGCTGGAAGTCTGTCGGTATGCTTTCCCACAAGTCCCCGTTGATGACGTTGGTAGTGTAACCGAACCCGATTATAGGCCCGGCCATATAGCTCGAAATTTCGTGATACCTGCCGCCGATGGCCAGCAGGGCCCCGGTAGTGCCAATGTCCACGGTGCCGTTTTGCAGAGCGAGGTAGTCGGCGCCGGGGGGGATGAACAGAGGCTCGGCGCCCAGCCCCTCGATAATGCTGCTCAAGGCGGCGGCGTGGGTGCGAATCTTCTTGCCCTGGAAATCTTCCAGCGTCTGCAACGGCTCATTACTGAAGAACCACTGGTCTGCGCCAGAGTACCAGTTGCGGTTTATCACTGCGCCGCCGGTTTCCTCCGTCAACATTCGCTCGACGTCGGGAACCATATCCACCAGCGCCAGGTAGGTGCTTTCCCAGTCCGGCCCCATGCCCCATAGGGACTGCACTTCAATGGCAGGCAGTTCGCCGGCTACGTAGCCGGTATAGATATTCGCCATATCCAGGGTGCCGGAGCTTACCTGTCTCAGGTTATCCTGGCCGGTGAGTCCCAGCTCCGCCAGAGACGTGATGGACAGATTGACCTGGCCGTTGGTGCGGGCGGTGACCCGGGGAGCCATGTAGGCTTGCATAATCACGCAGGTGGGCAGGTTGCGGGAAAGGCAGACGTGCTGGATTGTGATGTCCTCGCCCGAGGAAGTTAGCTCCGTGGGATTGAGCAGGTTGGCCTTTTCAATCAACTCCTGGTAGTAGCCGCTGGTGTAGATGAACTGGTGTCCGGGAACGCCAAGCTGCTCCAGCCCGAACAGTCCGATCTGGAACATCTGCTGGAACTGCGCCTGCTGTGTGTCACCCGGCGGAAGGAATACTAGTCCCTCGTGAACCGGCGGGCCGATGAGTTGGGCATAGGTGGCCGGCTGGGTGGGGTCGCCGACGAAGATGGCGCCGGGGCTGTTGGCCACCGAGGCGGCATACTCCACCAGCATATCCTCTTCGGTCATCGCGGGCGGCGCGGTGGCCTCCGGCGTGGGTGTCGGTGGGATGGGCGTCGGCTCGGGTATCGCCGTGGCGACGACCGCCGCCGGCGCGGCCGACGTAGGCACCGGGGTATAGGCCGGCCTCTCGGTGGGCTCAGGCATGGCCGTGGGCTCCGGCGTCGCCGTGGCTTCTTGCATGGCGGTAGGTTCAGGCATAGCCGTGGGTTCGGGCATGGCGGTTGGAGCCGGGGCCGTGGTGGCCGTCGGCTCGGCATCTTCCCCTCCGCAGGCCGCAAGACCGGCTATCAGGGCGATGACCAGCATCAGCGGAAGAATCAGGCGCGCCATGACTGCCTCTCCTTACCGGATGTTTCGGAAACTAGGTTGCCGTATACGACGCCGAATTTTAATTGCTGAAAGCCGTCGGGTCAATGAACTCTACCGGACGGATTCCCCGGTGAACATAACGAAAATGGACAATCGAGTAGCCGCAATCAGTTGTATGAACACTGAAGCAGGGCGCAGGTCGACTATGGTCACCGGGTGCCTTTGGCCTGGTCGGGCAGCCATGTGACGATCTCGGGGAACAACATCAGTATGCCGATCACTATGGCCATACACCCCATAAACGGCATCACCCCGATGTAGACGTCGTTTATCGTCTCCGTTTCGGTCACCCCCCGCGCCTCCGCTGTTTCGTGCCGTGCGCCGTGGAGCACGTAGAGGGCAAGGCCCTGGGGCGGGCTGATCTGCGCCGCCTCCAGCAGGATAATCATTATGATGCCGAACCACAGCAGGTCTATCCCGCTCTGGAACAGAGTCTCCAGAAGGATTGGCAGCGTGGTCGCCAGCATCGAGTAGCTTTCCATGAAGGTGCCCAGCAGCAGGTAGAAGACCACCAGTATCCCCACCAACTGCCACTGCTCCAGCTCCAGGCTCACCACCAGGTCCGCCAGCGCGTGGGAGATTCGCAGGTAGGCGAAGGCGAATTGCAGGGTGAACGCCGCCATCAGGATGAGCATGATCATGCAGGTCGTGCGCATGGTGGACAGGAACACTTCCTGCAACATGGATACGTTGGAGCGCATCATCTCTCTTACATAAGCCATAGACGGCAGTTGCGCTTCCTCCAGTTCCTCCCGAGACACTTCCGTCAGTATGGACACCCATCCCATTGGCGGCAGGAACAGCACCTCGATCATGAAAATGGCCTCGGCCACTTCCTGCTCGACGAAAAGGGATTGGTTGGGGAAAAAGACCAGGTAGAAAGTCTGTATTGCCAGATGCAATACGACCAGCCCGATGAACGTCACCAAGCTGACGCGCAAAGGAGTGTACGCGCCCAGGAGTCCGGCGCTTCGCAGCGCAGCGCCGACTATCGGCACCCATAGTGGTTTCGAGTTGTACAGGAAGGCGAGAACAAACGCGCCGTAGACCCCGATGGCCGCCGCTTCGCCGGGAGTGGCGATACCGCCGTAGATTGAACCTAGCACGGCCAGAATCAGGATGACCACCGGTGCGATGGCAATGGTGCCGGTTATCCGCTCCATCCACCCCTGCCAGCCGCGGAAGGTCTCACCGGGAACTTTGGGTGCGATGCTGGGCCAAAGAACGGCACAAATCCCGATGAGGAGCATGAAAGTCAAGGCCATCAGGGCGCCGGGAATGAACCCGGCCAGGAACAGCCGGCCAATTGAAGTTCCGGTGCTGAGGCCGTAGATGACCAGCAGCACGCTGGGCGGTATCAGGATGCCCAGCGTTCCACCGGCGGCCAGCGACCCCACCACCAGCCGGTCGTTGTAGCCCCGCGTGTGGAACGTCGGCAGCGCCACCCGGCTGATGGTGGCGGCGGTGGAGATGCTGGACCCGGAACAGGCGGCGAAGATGGCGCAGGAAACGATGTTGGTGTGCAGCAATCCGCCCGGTATCGGCGCCACCCAGCGGTCCAGCGCCCGGTACATCCGGTCGGCGATGCCGCTGCGCAACACCAGTTCTCCCATCAGGATGAACAGCGGAATTGCCACCAGCAGGAAGCGGGTGTAGGTGTCCCAAGCCCGGTTGGCCATGATGTTGGTAAGCCGGTTCTCGGAGAAAATCTCCATCAAAAGGATGGCCAAGGTCCCCAAGGCGCCGGCCACGTACAGCCCGGCCAGGAAGAACACGGTCATCAGGATGAATGCTATGGCTACAACCAAGAGGTACGACCTTCCTTAAGATGGTATGCGGCAAAATCCCCTCTCCCTCTGGGAGAGGGTTAGGGTGAGGGTGTCCCCCATGTTCGGCAAGAGCCGTTTCACACACAACGGCCCCCGCAGGAAATCGGGGGCCGTCTCCGTTTCATGCCCTCTGCCCGGACCGCCTGGAACAACTTCCGGCTAACTTATCATTAACAGGCCGTCTTGAAAAGGGCGGCGGGCAAAACGTAACACAATCGCAATACAATCCACCCGCCGTCAGTACTCGACGCTGTAGACCCGCGCCGCCACGTCGTGGAACATATCCGCGCGCTCCGAGGGCGAGTATTGGGTGGTCAGCCGCTTGAAGGCGTTGTACATCACGGTGTACGAGTACGACACCTTGTCCACCGGGAAGTTGCTCTCGAACATACAGCGGTTCGGACCGAACTGGTCGATGCAGTAGTCAATCAACGGCTTCATATCCGCCGCCAGTTCCTCCGACCCGATGGGCGTGGCGCGGGCGTGCCAGCCGAACCCCGTCCGGGGCATACCGATGCCGCCCAGCTTGACGACCACGTTGGGAGCGGACGCGGCGGCGGCGATGCCCTTGCGCCACTGGTCGAACACCTCGTCATCCCGCCCGGCGTAGGGGCCTTCCCTTATCAGCCCGCCGATGTGGTTCAGGATGATGGTCAGGTTGGGCACGGCGCGGGCGAACTCGGCCAGCTCAGTCATCTGGGGGAAGAACATCCAGCCTTCCAGCGTCAGACCCATATCCGCCAGCACCCGGGCGCCGGCGCGGAAGTTGTCGCTGCTCATCTGGCCTTCTGCCTTGTGGGCCGACGTGTTCTCCACCTCGGGACTCGGGTCCCAGGTCACCGAGTGCCGGATGCCGCGGAAGCGGTTGGGGCTGGCCGCCTGCAACGCCTCCAGCACGGGCTTCACGTTCTCCCCCAGGTTCAGGTTGGCGTGGCCGATGATGGATGCCGCCGCTTTGCAGGGGCCGTACAGCCCGTTGTCGCTGGCCGCGGCCAGTCCTTGCACGAACTCCACCTCGCCCACCGGGCGCATCTCCTCCGGGCCACCGGAACGGTACATCGAGCGGGCCTCGACGAACACCGTTGAGCGAACATTGTGGCCGCCGTTAACGTCGTCGGCCAGCTCGTGGAGCAGGTATCGCTGGTAGGGAATCCGCTCGGTGCGGAAATCCCAGAAGTGATGATGCGGGTCGCAGATGGGTATCTCAGGCTCCAGGGCCTCCTCCGGGGTCAAGGCGAGCCAGTCGTTGCCTCCAAACGGCATAAGCGGCCTCCCTACAATATGCATCAAAAATCGTGTGTCGCCCAATCATAGCACAACAAAAAAACTCCCTCTCCCTTGAGGGAGAGGGCTGGGGTGAGGGTGAAATTCCCGCACCAATGAGCAATGGTGAAAACTGGTCGGGGTGAGTGGATTCGAACCACCGGCCTCTACGTCCCGAACGTAGCGCGCTAGCCACTGCGCTACACCCCGATACGTTTATTTTAGCACAGAGAACGTGGAGCGCACAGGGGCCCCGCCGCAAAAATCCCCTCCCCCAGCGAGGGAGGGTTAGGGTGGGGGAGAAATGCGGATGGAGCCAAAGTTGTAGGCGAGCGGGATTTCACCCTCACCCTAACCCGCTCCCTTAAGGGAGCGGGGATATCTGGAGACCACCCTACCCATCCAGCATTTCGTCCGCTTTCTCTACCAGCACTTCCTCGTTCAACGCCCCGGTCCACTTGGTGTGAATCGAGCCGTCGGCGTTGATGAACACCGTCGTGGGCAGGCCGAGAACCTGGTACTTGGGCAAGACCTCGGAGTCCTTGGTGTGGCCTGCCGGGAAGCCGACGCCCAACTCGGCCAGCAGCTCTCGGCCCTGCTCCGGCGTGCCCTGCCCGGTGAACTGGCCCAGGTCTATGCCCAGCACCAGCACCCGGTCGTGGTATTCGCCGTAGAACTTCTGGAATTCAGGAAGCTCGGCGCGGCAAGGCGGGCATTCCGCCGCCCAGAAGTTCATTATCACCGGCTTCTCGCCCACCAGCGATGCCATAGCCACGTTGTCGCCGCCCAGTATGTCCTGACCCTGCGACACGATGATAGGGAAGTCGGCGGCCAGTTCCTTGTCGCCATCATCCCCGGAATCGCTCGAATCGCCGGAGCCATTGCCCGAATCGCCGCCGCAGGCTAGGAGCAACGCCAGAAGCGCCGCTACGATAAACAACCCGGCCAGTTTCTTCAGCATCATCTTTGCGTCCTTGCGCCTTTGCGTCATTGCGTCTAACCACCCCGGCGAGCATCGGCGGCCAGTTGGCGCATATTATCCATAAACACTTGCAGCCGTTCCAGCGTCCGGGTGAGACGTTGAAGCCACTGGTCTCCCAGCGGACGCAGCGGCATCTGGATCTGGGCGTTGCCCACCTGTGCTGCCGGGCCGAGCGCGCGCTGCAACGGGGCTTTGGCGCCACCCACCGCGTTCCTCAAAGATATTACGATGGAGTCGCCTGCCCGGATTACCGATTCGGACCCGGCGGCCCCGGCGACAGCGCGGATTTCCGCCACCTTCATCAGGCTCTCCACTTCCTCCGGCACCGGGCCGAAACGGTCGCGCAGTTCCTCGCGTATCTCCGGCAGCTCGCGCCGCTCGGTCAGCTTCGCCAGCCGCTGGTAGACCGCCAAGCGCGTCGGCAGGTGCGCGATGTAGTCCTCGGGTATGCCCGCCGAAAGGGGCAGTTCGATGCGAGGCGGCTCGTCGTGTCCTTCGACAAGCCCAGGATTACCGGATTCCTGCTCCCGCGCCAGTTCGCGCACCGCTTCCTGCAAAAGCTGGGTGTACAGGTCAAGGCCCACTTCCTGGATGTGGCCGCTCTGGTCGGCCCCCAGCACGTTGCCCGCGCCGCGAATCTCCAGGTCGCGCATGGCGATGCGGAACCCCGCGCCTAGGTCCGATGCGTCGAGGATGGCTTGCAGCCGCATTTCCGCCGCTTCGGTCATGCTCCTGCCCCGGGGAGCCAGCAGGTAGGCGTAGGCCCGGTGCTGGCTGCGGCCCACCCGGCCCCGGAGCTGGTACAGCTGGGCCAGTCCGAAGCGGTCGGCCCGCTCCACTATCAGTGTGTTGACGTTGGGCATATCCAGCCCCGACTCGATGATGGTGGTGCAGACCAATACGTCGGCCTCGCCGTTGGCGAAGTCCACCATCACGTCTTCCAGGTCCGACTCCGCCATCTGGCCGTGTCCAATGGTCACCCGGGCCTGCGGAACCAGCCTGCGTATGTCCTCCGCTGCCTGGTGGATGCTCCTTACCCGGTTGTGCAGATAGAAGATCTGCCCGCCCCGCTCCATCTCCCGGAGAATGGCTTCTTTCACCACGTCCTCGGAATACTCGGATACGAAGGTCTTGACCGGCAGCCGTTCCTCTGGGGCCGACGACATCGATGACAGGTCGCGCAGGCCCGACAGAGCCATGTTCAGGGTTCGCGGTATGGGCGTGGCGCTGAGCGTCAGCACGTCTACCTGGCGCCGCAACTGCTTTAGGCGTTCCTTGTGGCTGACGCCGAAACGCTGCTCCTCGTCCACCACGGCCAGCCCCAGGTTCTTGAACTGCACGTCCTTTTGCAGCAGCCGGTGAGTGCCAATAACAATGTCTACCTCGCCCGACTTCAGCCCCTCGATGACCTGCTGCTGTTCCTTTTGGGTTCGGAACCGGCTTAGCACCTCCACCCGCACCGGGAAGGGACTGAGCCGCTCGGTGAAGGTGGCATAGTGCTGCTGGGCCAGCACGGTTGTCGGCACCAGCAGACCCACCTGCATCCCGTCGTTGACGGTCTTGAACGCGGCCCGCAACGCGACTTCGGTCTTGCCGTAGCCCACGTCGCCGCAGATGAGCCGGTCCATGGGCCGCTCCAACTCCATATCGGCCTTGACGTCGTTGATGGCCTGGGCCTGGTCTGGCGTCTCGACGTAGGGGAAGGAGTCTTCCAGTTCCTGCTGCCATACCGTATCTGCGCTGAATTCGTGGCCCCGGGCAATCTGCCGGGCGGCGTTGAGGCGGATGAGTTCCTGCGCCATCTCCCGCGCCGCGCCCTTCACCTTCTGCTTGATGCGCGTCCAGTCGGCGGCGCCCAGCCGGGTGAGCGTGGGAGAGTGTTCCTGCGCCCCCACGTATGCGCTGACCCGGTTGAGCTGGTCGGTGGGTACATACAGCTTGTCGCTCTCCGCGTATTCCAGTATCAGGTACTCCCGCCCTGAGCCTGTCGAAGGGCCGTCTCCGTTGTCTCCCATTTGTGTAGTCCCGGCGAAGCGGGCCACACCGTGGTCGATGTGTACGACGAAAGTTCCCGGCACCAGGTCGGCCAGCGAAACGTCCGGCCCCCGCTCGGCGCGGCGGGGTCTGCGATGGCGACGCTCTTTGACTGTGCCGAACAGCTCGGCGTCGGTGAGCAGGTCCAGCCGGGGAAGGGCCCCTTTGCGGCCCTTGCCGCCCCCCATTCTTTTCCCCCCCTCAGGGGGGGAATTAAAGGGGGGGAGCTCCACGGTCCACCCGCCGGACAGGGAGCCGGGGATGATACACACCTGCCCCGGCGAGGGAGCGACATCCAACCCATCCTGCACCAGTGCCCCGATGCCCTGCTGCTCCAGGATTTCGGCGACCCGGCGGGCGTGCTGCGTTACGGCCACCATCGCTGCGCCTTCCGCCTGCCTGCGCCGCAGGTCTGACGAAAGCTGTTCCAGCCGCCCGTAGTAAGGCGCAGCGGGAAGAAATACCGGGTCATCCTCTTCCCCGACCCAGGACTGCAAGTCCAACGTCTGGAGCTCGCTCAGTCGCGCCGCAAAGTTCGCCCAGGGCATGAAGGGCGATGGGAAGTTGGCGGGCAGTTCGCCCCGCTCCTCCCTCGCTGTCCGCATCCGCTCCAGTCGCTCTTCCAGTTCCGACGCTTCGGCCTCCACGCGCCCGCCCCGCTCCAGCAGCACGGCTGCCTTCCCTGGGCCTGTCGAAGGGCCAAGATAGTCCAGCAGGCAGGCCCGGTTGATGAGCCCGCTATAGAAGGAAAGAGTTTCCGGGTTGGTGGTATAGGCCAGAGTTTCCAACTCCTCCTCGATCCTTTCCCTAACCTCGACCCCGCAACGCGAGAAGTCCATTGCAGCGGCGCGGGCGGACTCCGTATCGTCCTTGCCGTTAATCGCTTCAAGCGACGGCAACTGCTCCCGGGCCGGAATTGGCCGGACTTCGTCCACTGTGCCCACTGACCTCTGCGTCAGCGGGTCGAATCGCCGTATGGTGTCTATTTCGTCGTCGAACAGCTCGATGCGCAAAGGCAGTTCGCAGTTTGGCGGAAAGATGTCCAGGATGCCGCCCCGGTGGCTGAATGCGCCTGGCGACTCCACCACCGGGTCATGCCGGTAGCCCAGTTCCAGCCATTGGGCCAGCACGTTGTCTATACGCACCCGGTCCCCCACCCTCCAGACACAGGGCTCGCCCGTAGAAGGCAGCCGTCCCGCCATCAGCTCCGGCGGCCCGGTGTAGAGCAGGGCCGAGCCGATGGAACACACTACCAGCGGCCCACGGCCCATATCCCTTCCATCATTGCGTCTTTGCGCCATCGCGTCATCGCGTTCCCAAGAATGGCGCGCCAGCGCCGCCAGGGCGGCGAGGCGCTGGTTGCCAGTGTTCGCGTCCACAGCCAGCCGCTCGAAGGGCAGCACCTCCGGTTCCGGCAGCAGGTGGACCGGCGCGTCGTCCCCCAGCCAGCCAAGCAGTTGGTCGTGCAGGCGGCGGGCATCGTCGGGCCGCGGCGCGATTACCAGCAGCGGCCCCTTCCGGCGGCGGGACAGCGATGCGATGAACGCCGGGCGCGCCCCTTGACGCACCGTGGCGGTCTCAGCTCCGTCCTCCTCCACCGACTCGATGGCGCGGCGAAACTCCGGGTGGTGTTCCAGCAGGTCCAGGATGCCGTTAAGAGACATGAAACCGTCCCTAGAATTCGGATCCCCTGCCCCAGAGGGGGAGGGTTAGGGTGGGGGAGCAGCCCTGGCGAGGCCATTCCCACGTCAAATGGGGGGTTGGCTCCCAAGCCAACCCCCGGCGAATGCGGAAGGCGCGGCGCCCAAGCCCCGCACACGGCAGGCTGGGCGTGGCAGCGATTTCAGTGGCGATAGCAGTTAACAGAAACGGCGCGGAGTCCCTAGCTGCTAAGGAAGTCCAGGAAGTTGCCTAGCCCGGAAGAGTCGCCCCGGAATATCTCGGTGTAACCGCACTGGGTGCAGGATATGGCGGTGAACTTCTTGTTCTGTATGTCGAAGAACCGGGAGTACTTGCCGGTGGTGCGAATCTCTTCCGTTTCGTACTGGGTATTGTGGCACTTGGCGCAGGAAAAAGCGGCCCCGGCGTGAGCCATTTTCCAACCCTCCCACCGGATTGTCCGGTAAGCCTTGGGGTGGCTTCCAGCCTAATCCACCTTGTCCCCCGTTTCAAGCGCGGGAGTGAGGATATTCAATATCTTTCCCGCAGCGTCACCGCCTCCGAGCGGTGTACCCGGTACTGCGTCAATTCTCAGCGGCAGGACTGGGTCATCGGCCCTCTTATGACTTATGTGCAGGATAGCAGATACGGCATTACCGTACTGCGGATTTCAGCGACCGTAATGCTATAATCGTAACTGCCCGCCTCTCCTATCCTGAACCGGACGGTTTCCTTCCTCATGGCCCGAACCACCTTGCATACCCACACGCCCGGGTCAGCCCTGCCGGCGACCGGCGACGCCTGTGAGTCCTTGTTGTACCGGCGCATCGTTGTGAAAGCCGGAACCGCCATTCTCTCCGGCGGTGGTGAAGACAAGGCGGGCGTTGACCTCCCGGTTCTGGGCAGCATCGTGCGCCAGCTATGCCAGCTCCGGGAGCAGGGAGCGGAGGTAATGCTGGTGACCTCCGGGGCCATAGCCGTCGGGCGCGCCGCCCTGGGACGAGTCGGCCCGGTTTCCCGCGACATACGCTCCCGGCAGGTGTCCGCCGCCGTGGGCCAGAGCAGGCTGATGCAGATATACCAGGAGCAATTCGCCGTTCACGGCGTCACCGTGGCTCAAGCCCTGCTCACCATCGGCGACCTGTCCCACCGCCAGTCCTACCTCAACGTGCGCAACACCCTGCAGGGTTTGCTGGAGCTGGGCGTGGTCCCGTTGCTCAACGAGAACGATGTGGTGGCCGTGGACGAAATCGGCGCGGTCTTCGGCGACAACGACCGGCTATCGGCCCTGGTAGCCAATTTGGTGGACGCCGATCTCCTGTTGATTCTGACCGATATAGACGGCCTGTATACCGCCGACCCCCGCGTGGACCCGTCGGCAACTCTCATCCCCCGCGTCGAGCGGGTGGATGAGCGCATCGAGGCCTTGGCCGGACGTCACTTGCAGCCGTGGGCCCGGGGCGGAATGCCTACCAAGCTCGAAGCGGCCCGGCTGGTCACCACCTCCGGCATCCCCATGATAATGGCCCACGGACGTGACGACGGCGTGGCCCTCCGCGCCGCCCGGGGCGAAGCCGTCGGCACTTACTTCCAGGCCGCCGAGGAAAAGCTCGAAGCCCGCAAACGCTGGCTGTTAAATTTGCTTACGCAGGGCGGCGCCTCCCGGCGCGGCCAAGTGACTGTGGACGACGGCGCTGTGACCGCTCTCGTGGAGCATCACCGCAGCCTGCTGCCTGCCGGGGTGCGCGACATTGCCGGAGACTTTGGCCGTGGCGATGCCATCTTCGTCGTGGACGGCTCTGGCAATCGCATCGCCTGCGGCATCGCCAACTACAGCGCCGAGGACATCGTCCGCATACGCGGCCTGCGCTCCGGCAAAATCGAGGAAACCCTCGGCTACCACTACGGCCAGGAAGTAGTCCATCGCAACAACCTGGCGCTGCTGTAAACTGACAGGGCAAGGAGACTACAAAGGAGAGAATTGATGGGAATAATACTGCCGTCAGTGCCACCTGCAGACATACTGGCCGAATACATTGAGATAGCCATGCGCGACGCCGATTTTGTGATTTTTGTTGAGGACGGAACTTACTACGGCGAGATTTACGGTTTCCAGGGGGTATGGGCCAACGCGGATACGCTCGAAGAGTGCCGTCAGGAACTAAAGGAAGTCTTAGAGGGCTGGATACTCCTCGGAATAGAGCGTGGGCATGAGATTCCAATGCTTCCGTCGATGAATCTCTCAGATCAAGCAAAGATCGTCTAGTGCCCGCTTTTGGCCCCATTGGCAGGAGGGAATTGGTAAATTATCTCAGGCGATTGGGCTTCAAGGGTCCGAATCCGGGAGGTAGGCATGAGTACATGGAAAAGGGTTCCATCAAAGTGAGCATTCCAAATTCTCACCGCTCGGATATTAGCCGAACCCTGCTTGCTCAGATATTGCGTCAAGCTGGAATAAGCAGAGAAGAATGGGAAAGCTTATAGATAGACTAATCTGAGTCTGATTCCTAAACAAATGGACTGGACGACATGACTACCAGAACCGTTGACGACCTCATTATCCAAGGCCAGGCCGCCCGCAGCGCATCCCGGCAGGTGGCCCGGCTGTCCACCGAAGTCAAGAACCGGACGCTGCACAACCTCGCCGGGCTGTTGGAAACCGGCGCCGATGAAGTGCTGCAAGCCAACGCCGAGGACTGCGCCGATGCCCGCGTCAACGGGCTGAGCGACGCGATGATAGACCGGCTGCTGTTGACCCCGGAGCGGCTGCAAGGCGTCGCCGCCGAGCAGCGCAAGGTGGCCTCCCTGCCCGACCCAGTGGGCGAGTCCATAGAGATGACCACCCTCCCAAACGGCATGACCGCCGGGCGCCGCCGTGTTCCGCTGGGAGTCATCGCCAGCATCTACGAAAGCCGCCCCAACGTCACCGTGGACATATTCGGTCTGTGCTTCAAGTCCGGCAACGCTTGCATTCTGCGGGGCGGCAAGGAGGCCCTGCGGTCCAACTCCGCCCTGATTCGCCTCATCCACCGCGCCCTCTCCGACGCCGGCGCGCCCGTTGAAGCAGTCCAGTTCGTCGACAACCCCGACCGTCACCTGGTCGACGCAATGCTGAAAATGGACCAGTACATCGACCTCATCGTGCCGCGCGGTGGCGATGGCCTTGTCCGTTTCGTCGGTGGAAACGCCACTATGCCCGCGGTCACCGGCGGCGTCGGCGTCTGCCACACCTACGTTGACCGCGCCGCCGACCTAGAGATGGCCGCCGAGGTCACCCTGAACGCCAAGGTGCGCCGCCCCTACATCTGCAACGCCCTCGACACCCTGCTGGTGCATTCCGCCGTCGCCGGGGAAGGGCTGCCCCGCATCGCCGCCGGGCTGGCGGCCTCCGGCGTGGAATTGCATTGCGACAACCGCGCCCTGAGCATCTTGGGCCCCGACCCCCTCATCCTGAGCCTGTCGAAGGAAGGGGCGGGTTGCATACAGCCCGTCGCCGAAGAAGACTGGGGCCGCGAGTTCCTGTCAATGGCCGCTGCCGTGAAGGTCGTTGACTCCCTCGACGAGGCGCTGGAGCATATAGAGACCTACGGCTCCGGCCACTCCGAGGCCATCATCACCGAGGACTACTCCGCCGCTATGCGCTTCCTCGACGAGGTGGACGCCGCCGCGGTCTACGTCAACGCCAGCACCCAGTTCACCGACGGCGGGCAGTTCGGCCTGGGCGCCGAGGTGGGCATCAGCACCCAGAAGATGCACGCCCGCGGCCCCATGGGCCTCAGAGAACTCACTTCCTACAAGTGGGTTATCATGGGCAACGGCCAGGTACGCCCCTAACTGTTGCCCTGCAATGCCCTCTCACCATGAAGAGGACATTGCGTGAGGACGTCGATTCCCTCTGCCACTACGAGGGGGCAGGGTGGTTCTTTATCTCCCTCCCCCTTGAGGGAGGGTTAGGGCGGGGGTGAAGGCAATGACAACTAACGTACTACCAGGAGGACGGCGGTGGCCGATTTCACTTTCGAGCGGGAAGTTCGCACCCCGTACTCCGAAGCCTATAACATCGTAGAGTTCGACCGCACCATTGGCCGGGTGGACATTCATTTCACCGCCGAAATGGTGCATGTGTCGCTGGCCGTCGACGAAAGCGTTACCCAGCAGGCCATCCAGGAAATCATGGATGCGGTGGACGAAGACATCGCCGACGCCGTGGGCATCATCCGCAACAACTTCGTAGTCCATGTTTTCCAGGGCCGCGAGACCGCCGTTTACAGCGACAACGAATTCAGTGACAACGGCCGCGACCATTAACTTACAATCTCAAAGACTCGCCGCGACACCCAAACCGTCATTCCTGCGAAGGCAGAAATCCAGAGAGTCAAATTCACACAACACCGCGCGGAAGCATTCGCGCTGGATTCTTGTCTCCTGTGTCGATACATGATAGTAGACGCCCACTGTCACATCCTGCCTCCATCCTTCGCGGAACGTCGCCGCGAGATGGCAGCCCGCGACGCCACCTTCGCTGCCATCCTGGCCGACCCTTCCGCCCGCATCGCCGATGCCCCGTCCCTCCTGGGCGCCATGTCCCGCGACGGCGTTGACCACGCCGTGGTCATGGGCATGGGCTGGGCAGACTACCAGGTTGCAGTCGAGGCAAACGACTACCTTATCGAGGCAGTGGCAACCCATCCCTCCCGTATAACCGGCTTTGCCTCCGTCAACCCTCTATGGGGCGACGCCGCCGTGGACGAAACGGAACGCTGCTTCGCCGCCGGACTGCGCGGCATCGGCGAACTCCACCCCGATACTCAGGGCATTGACATCACTGATGTCACAGTGATGGCCCCCTTGATGGACCTGGCACGCGCCCTGGGCCTGCCGCTGCTCCTCCACTGCTCAGAGCCGGTGGGCCACCAGTACCCCGGCAAAGGCAAGACGACACCGGACAAAGTGTGGCGCCTCATCGAAAACTTTCCCGGGAACGCCATCATCTGCGCCCACTGGGGCGGCGGCCTGCCCTTCTACGCACTGATGCCCGAGGTCGGCGCTTCTCTCAAAAACGTCTACTTCGACTCGGCTGCGTCCCCTTTCCTTTACCGCCCCGGCATCTACCCGGCGGCAGCCAGCCTTGTAGGAGCCGAGCGTATCCTTTTCGCCTCCGACTACCCCCTCATGCGTCCTTCTCGCCCAATATCGGAAATCAGCGGCGAACCGTTGGCCCAACACGACCGCCTCCGCATCCTCGGAGAAAATGCCGCCCAACTGCTGGGCTTGTAAAATAGTCCCCTCCCTCTCAGGGGGAGGGTTAGGGTGGGGGGTGATATCCCCAAAGTTTCCCAGCTCTATGTGGGAGCGATTTAGTTAAGGCGTAAATTGCATGTCGGCAAACTGCGAAAACAAAGCATGGACCACCCTCCCAGACCTGCTCGCCCCAGGTCTCCGTCTGGTCTTCGTGGGTCTCAACCCCTCGGAATACTCAGCGCGCGAGGGCCACTACTTCGCCAACCCACGCAACCGCTTCTGGACTGCCTTCAACCGCTCCGCCCTGCTGCCGCCAGCCCTGGGCCGGGAATGTTCGCCCAGCGACGACGCCGCGCTGCTGGAATATGGCATCGGCTTCACTGACGTGGTTAAACGCCCCACGCCGCAGGGCAGCGGCCTGAAAGCCGCCGACTACCGGCAGTGGGCGCCCCTGCTGCTCGAGAAGCTGCTGCGATACCATCCCCGCCTGGTCTGCTTCCACGGCCTCATGGCCTACAAGGCATACCTGCAATACGTCGAAGGAGAAAAAGCCGCCCTCGAACTCGGCCCCCAGCCCCGTCCTATCGGTGATTCCGCTGCTTTTGTGGTTCCCAACCCCAGCCCGGCCAACGCCCGCTACTCGGTCGAAGCCCTTACCGGGTGGTACAACGAAGTTGCCGCCACCCTTCGAGGACAGGTATCGTAAGACCGTGAGGAACTGCCTATGCCCGCCCGCGCCGTTCCGCTGGCGATGATTTACGACTTCGACGGCACACTTTCCCCCGGAAATATGCAGGACCGCCAGTTCATACCTGACATCGGCATGAAGGCGGAGGACTTCTGGCGCGAGGTGGACGCCCTCTCCGACGAGACCCACGCTGACAGAATCCTCTCCTATATGTACGTGATGCTGGAGAAAGCCAAGTCCGCCGGAATGCCCGTTAGACGCGAGCACCTGGTAGCCCGGAGCAAGGGAATCCAGTTCTTTCCTGGTGTCGAAAGCTGGTTCGACCGCATAGATGCCTATGGACAGGGCAAGGGAGTTTCTGTTGACCACTACGTCATTTCCTCCGGCAATTCCGAAATCATCGAAGGCACTTCCATAGCCCGCAGATTCCGTGAGATTTACGCTTCCAGGTTTCTGTACGACGCGTATGGCGTCGCCGTCTGGCCTGCCGTGGCCATAAATTTCACCACCAAGACCCAGTACCTCTTCCGCATTAACAAGGGCGCCCACGACCTGAACGACAGCGCCGCCATCAACAGGTATGTGCCTCAGAGCGAGCGGCCCGTACCCTTCCAGAACATGGTCTACATCGGCGACGGAGAGACCGACATCCCCTGCTTCCGTCTGGTCAAGGACCTGGGTGGTCTGTCTGTCGCTGTTTATCCCGAGGGTGGTAGAGAATCGGCTGAGCGATACCGTGAAGAAGGTCGGGTCAACTGCGTCGTTCCCGCGGATTACTCCGCTGGCGGAGAACTCGATAACGCCGTCAAGTCCTATATCAACCTGCTCGCCCTATGAATACCCCCAACCGTTCTCCACAAGGCACCGTCCGCGTGTTCGTCGCCGTTGGCATCTCCGCCGAGGCCCGGCGGCAGTTGATTGACGCCGTGGACCGTATCCGCCGCGACATTCCCAAAGGAATCCAGTGGGCCAATCCCGACGGAATGCACCTTACGCTGAAATTCCTCGGCAACATCCCCTCCGACGGCGTAGAACCTCTGCTTCAATGCCTCAATCCGGTAGCTTCCGAAGCCAGCCCCTTCCCTCTGCATCTCGCTGGCCTCGGTATGTTCCCCAATCGCCGCAAGCCCCGCGTCCTCTGGGCCGGAGTGGACGGAGACCTCGATGCCCTCTCCCATTTGCAGCAGGCGGCGGAGGACTCCATCACCGCCCTCGGCTATCCGCCGGAACAGCGTCCCTTCCGGCCACACGTCACCCTGGGCCGTCCCCGCCGCAGCGTGTCCGACGCACAGTTGTCCCGCATCGGCGCGGTCGCATCCGACCTTGCCCCGCCGTCCCCCGTCCTTTGGCTGGTAGAGTCAGTGGACGTGATGCAAAGCGAACTCCACCCCTCCGGCGCCCGCTATACCATCCTCGGTTCAGTGCCCCTCAAATCTCCTTGCCTTGGCGCGAAATCCCCTCCCCCAGCGGGGGAGGGTTAGGGTGGGGGAGAACCGATGCAGACCATCTCCCTGACATTGCAACCCACGCCCCCCTTCGATTTCGAGCTGACCGCCGGATACCACACCTACTTCCAGGCCCGCAGTGGCGCCGACAACGTGGAGAGCGGCGTTTACCGCCGCCTGCTGGACCTCGACGGACGCTTGGCATTGGCCGAAGTGCGCTCCACCGGCGCTGTGGACTCTCCCGAACTCGCCGTTGAGCTGCGCGGGGAGGATCTGACTGCCGCCCACGGGGAACAGGCCGCCGACCAAATCCGCTGGATGCTGGGAACCGGCCAGGACCTCGTCCCGTTCTACGCCCTTGCCGAATCCGAGCCAATGCTGGCCAGTCTGGGCAGCCGCTTCCGTGGCCTGCACCTGCCCCGCACCGCCACGTTGTTCGAGGCCCTGGTCCTCGCCATCCTTGGACAGCAGATTTCCGCCGCCGTTGCCCGCGCCATGCGAATGCTGCTCATAGAGAGATTCGGAGAAAGCGCCGAGCTTGACGGCGTGACCTACTACGCCTTCCCTCGCCCCGAGTCCATCCTGGCCTCATCCCCCGAGGAGCTCCGTTCCCTCAAGCTCACCCGGCGTAAGGCAGAATACATCCACGGTATCGCTGCCAAGGCCATCGAACCTGGCTGGGCCGACCTGCCCCACCTTCCCGACGGCGAAATCGTAAGCCGTCTCACCTCGCTGCGGGGAGTCGGCCATTGGACCGCGCAGTGGGCTCTGGTGCGCGGCCTCGCCCGCCCCGATGCACTCCCCCTTGGAGACCTCGCCCTCCGCCGCGGCGTCTCCCGCCTCTGGCTCGATGGCGAAACGGTGACCGACGCCGAAGTGGAGGCTATCGCCGGGCACTGGTGCCCCTGGCGCAGCTATGCCACCGCCTACCTCTTCGCCGCCATGCGCACCGGCATGGTATAGAGAAGAAATACCCTCGCCATCAGACGAGGGTATTTCTCGGCGAGTTCGGCCGCCCTACCTCCCGGCGAACATCTTCATCAGGTTCGCGGGATTGCGCGAGCGCGACATCTGCCGCACCAGCTTCTGCGTCTGCTTGAACTGGTTCAGCAGTTGGTTGATGTCCTGCGGCGTAGTCCCGCTGCCCCGTGATATGCGGCGGCGGCGGCTCCCGTTGATAATATCCGGCCTCTGCCGTTCATCGGGCGTCATCGAGTGGATTATCGCCTCGATGCGCTTCAGCTTGGTCTCGTCCAGGTCTCCCGCCATCGTCTTGCGGGCATTGTTCCCCATACCGGGAATCATCTCCAGAATCTGGTCCATCGATCCCATCTTCTTGACGCTCTGCAACTGGTCGAGGAAATCGTTCAGGTCGAAGCTGGCCTGGCGGAACTTCCGCTCCATCTCCTTGGCCTTCTGCTCGTCCACCGCCTCCTGCGCCCGCTCGATCAGCGTCAGTACATCCCCCATCGCCAGTATCCGTGACGCCAGCCGGTCCGGGTGAAACACCTCCAGCCCGTCGGCCCGTTCCCCCACGCCCATGTACTTGATGGGCACCCCCGTGACGCGGGTGATGGACAGCGCGGCCCCGCCTCGCGCGTCGCCATCCATCTTGCTCATAATCAGCCCGGTCAGCCCCACCCGCTGGTGGAACCCTTCGGCGGTGTTGACCGCCTCCTGGCCCGTCATGGCGTCCACCACCAGCAGAGTTTCATGGGGGCTGGTGGCCCGGCTTATATCCTCCAGCTCCTCCATCAGCTCGTCGTCAATCTGTATCCGTCCGCCGGTGTCAATGATGGCCCAGTTGACGCCCAATTCAGCGGCCCGCGCCACCCCGTTCCGCGCCACCTGCACCGCGTTGGAAGACTTTGGGTCCTCCGAGTAAACCGGAATGTCCAACTGCCGCCCCAGCGTCTCCAACTGCTGTATGGCGGCGGGACGGCGCAGGTCGGCGGCTATGAGCAGCGAGCGGTGCCCCTGCTTGCGCTGCTCCAGGGCAATCTTGGCCGCCGTAGTTGTCTTGCCCGACCCTTGCAGGCCTACCAGCATCAGCGCCGACACCGGCTGGCTAGACAGCGTAATCCCAGCCGCCCGTCCTGAGCCGGTTGAAGGGCCTGAGCCAGTCGAAGGCCCGCCCCCCAGCAGTTCTGTCAGCTCGTCGTGGACGATCTTGACCACTTGCTGCCCCGGCGTCAGGCTTTCCAGCACCTCGGCGCCCTGCGCCCGCTCCTTGATGCGGGCCACGAAGTCGCGGGCGACACGGAAGTTGACGTCGGCCTCCAGCAGCGACCGCCTCACCAGCGACAGCGCATCGTCAATGTCCTTGTCTGTCAGTCGTCCCTTGCTCGACAGCCGGTTGAATATCCCTGTCAGCCGTTCCGTCAGATTCTCAAACATTTCGCCACCCGCCCGTTCTGCTTTCTCCCGGTTTGCTTCGCCTCAATTATACTCCGCCGAAAATGCTGATGCCGGAAGACCGGTGAACCTCTCTGCGCCGAATCCGTCCGGCTGTTAAACTACTCCCATGCCAGACGCAATACAAATCCGGCGAGCCACTCCCGCCGACGCCGGCTTCATCATGGAATCCAACATCGCCATGGCCCAGGAAACCGAAGGACTGGCCCTCGATGAGGCGGTCGTGCGCCCCGGCGTCGCCGCAGTTCTGGCCAACGACTCCCTCGGCTTCTACCTCGTGGCCGAAATCGACGGCAGCCCCGCCGGTCAATTGATGGTCACCTACGAGTGGAGCGACTGGCGCAACGGCCTGTTCTGGTGGATTCAGAGCGTCTACGTCCGCCCGGAATACCGTCGCCGTGGTGTCTACACTGCCCTTCACCGCCAGGCCGCCGGCCAGGCCCAGGCGGCGGGCGGCGTCTGCGGCATCCGCCTCTACGTCGAGCAGGAAAACACCACCGCCCAGCGGGTCTACGAGTCATTGGATATGTACCGCACCCGCTACCAGATGTACGAAATCGAATTTTAACGCTCTCATTGACAGAGATCCGCCCATTATTCCCTCCCTCTCGAAAGGGAAGGTTGCATGAGCAGTCCCGAACATTTCCTCCCTCTTGAGGGGGAGGGTTAGGGTGGGGGTGAAAGCCTCGACTTCAACGCCGCTCTGATAACCAGACCACCTAAATCGCAACGCTAACGAGGCTGAGAGGAAGAAATGCTACCCGACAACGTCCGAGAGTTCTGCGCCAAGAACCACCGGGGCGTGCTGACCGCCTTCCGGCGCAACGGCGCGGCCCAGATGAGCATCATCACCTGCGGCGCCTACCGGGACGGCGTGGCCTTCACGGTCACCGAGACCCGCGCCAAGCTACACATCCTGCGCCGCAATCCCAGCTGCACGTTGCTGGTCTCCGCCGAGGAGTGGCGGCCCTTCGTAGTGCTGGAAGGCCAGGCCCGCATCCTGTCGGCCAACAACACCGACGCCGAGGAACTGCGCCTGGCACTGCGGGACGTCTACCGCGCCGCCGCCGGCGAGGAGCACTCCAACTGGGAAGAGTACGACGCCGCCATGCTCACCGACCGCCGCTCCGCGATCATCGTGGTGCCTACGCACATCTACGGGACGGCGCTCCAATGAGTTAACCACAGAGCACACAGAGAACACGGAGTTTTCTTTGGAGGCGTTTGATGGCTAAGAAGGCAATAGTTCGCGCCCAAATTGAGCCGGAGTTAAAGAAGCAGGCCGAGGCCCGCTTCTCGGAATGGGGAATGACGGTGGATGAGGCAATCAC
Organism: Dehalococcoidia bacterium; assembly: GCA_965204805.1. Classification (GTDB taxonomy): domain Bacteria; phylum Chloroflexota; class Dehalococcoidia; order Lucifugimonadales; family UBA3495; genus VXOI01. The sequence continues at coordinate 2,429,025 of OZ242013.1, read as the reverse complement.
CCTGTTTCATGATCGGGTGGCCGGGGGTTATTGCAGCGATCCGTTCTCTCCACATATCCCCAACGCCGAGACCATTGCGGCGATTGAGGAGACCAGAAGGGGTGAAGGGTTGACAGAGTACGAATCCTTTTCGGAATTTTTGGAAAAACTTGACTAACCCATTGCGTCTTGAAATATCGCGGCAGTTTCATAGAGATGTCAGGCGGCTAAGACGGCGCGGTAGGGAGACAGACAAGTGCAGTCAGTTATAGAACGCCTTGTGGCAGGTCAACCCTTGGATCAGCACAATCGCTTGCACCGATTATCTGGCGACCGGGCCGGTCAATGGGAATGCCACGTTGAAAATGACTGGCTACTTATCTGGACTCAGAATGATGATTCCATATACCTGATGCGTACCGGCACTCATTCCGACTTACTTTGATGTCAGCGCGGGCATCGGCTAGGATTGGCACTCCGCACAGTACCACGTCCCCCGGTTCCGAATCCGCGTAGACGCCATCGTTGCCCCGCAGTTCGGGCATGGCGTCTTTGTGTCCCGGGGGTGGCTCCACGTCCCCATCGGCTCCGGTGGCTCAGGCCAGCGCAGGTCCCGCGCCCGGTCGTAGACGGCGAACCCAGCGTTGATGCAGTCTATGATCCCTTGCCGCAACCGCGCCACCTCGTCCGCCGACAGTTCCCACGCCGCCCGGTCAGGGCGAATGCCTGACAGGAACAGCGCCTCGTCGGCGTAGATGTTCCCCACCCCCGCTGCGATGGACTGCTCCAGCAGCAGCGCCTTCACCGGCGCGTTGCGCTTGGCAAACGACCCCGCCAGCCACTCCGTTGTAAACTCCTCTCCCAGCGGCTCAGGCCCCAGGGGCGGCAGTATCGTCCCGAGGTCGTGGGTCAACCACAGCTTGCCGAACTTCCGCCCGTCCACGAACCGCAACTCCCGCCCGTCATCCAGCGCGAAGGTGTGGCGCGTCATCGGATGTGGCGCTTGCTCCTCCGGCTGAACCACCAGGTTGCCGGTCATTCCCAGGTGCCCCACCAGCATAGCCGCCGCCTGTCCCGATCCGGTCAAAGGGCCTGAGCCTGTCCAAGGCCCGGTCAGCGGAAACAGCAAATACTTGGCGCGCCGCCCCACATCCTCAACCGTCCGGCCCACCACCCACGACGCGAGTTCCTCCGACGACGGGTGCTTGACGCTGTTGGCCCACCCGATGTCCGCGCGGGTTATCGTCCGCCCAGCCAATCCCGACCGCAACAGGCTGCGCCGCACGCTTTCGACTTCAGGTAGCTCCGGCACTGCGTCGAGAGCCTAGACCCGCCGCACGGCGAGGGTAATTTCCTGCCCCTCGATCTTCGCGGTCTCGGACTTCGCCCCCTCCGGTGGAGGCCCTGCCTCCAGGCGTTCACTCAGTGTTTCCTCGCTGATGTAGGCGGAGAAATTGCCCCGCATCACCCCGGCCAGTTCATCCGGCCCGTCGTACCAAGTCTCTATGTGGTCCGTCACCTCGAAGTTGGCGGCCCGGCGCAGGCCCTGAATCCGGTGCACCAGCTCCCGGGCCAGCCCTTCCTCGGCCAGTTCGGGCGTGATTTCGCCGTTCACCGCCACCATGTAGCCCGCCTCCAGCGACACGGTGTACTGCCCGACGGTAACGGTGGCTGTCCCTGAGCTTGTCGAAGGGTCACCGCCCGCCTCTTCCTGCGCCTGCCGGTACAGGGGTGATTCGTCGGCCAGCACCTCGATGTCCTTGATGTTAAGCTCGTCCAGAATCTGAGGGCGCACCTGTTCGACGTAGGCCAGCTCAGAGGAAGCCCGCGTCCTGATGGCTGCCGAGGCCAGCGGCTGCCGCACCTTCAGGCCCGACTTGGAGCGGGCCGCCCGGCCCATGCTGGAAATCCGCATTGCCAGCCGCGTGGCTTCCATCAGTCCCTCGTCCACCAGCGACGCATCGGCCACCGGGAACTCTGCCAGGTGCACGCTGTCCGGCGCCTCCGGGTTCACGGAGCACACTAGGTTCTGATAGATTTCCTCCGCCACGAAGGGGGCCAGCGGCGCCATCAGCTTGGCTACTGTCACCAGACAGGTGTGCAGCGTGACATAACCCGACAGCTTGTCGGCGTCGCCTTCCTCGCTGCGCCAGAAGCGGCGGCGGCTGCGGCGAACGTACCAGTTGGAGAGCCGGTCCACGAACTCCTGTATGCGACGCCCGGCGTTGGTGGGGTCGTAGTTCTCCATGCAACGGTCAACTTCCGCTACCAGCTCGTTCAGCTCCGACAGCACCCAGCGGTCCAGTTCGTTCTCCGGCTTCCAGCCCTCCGGCTTCTGCGATGGGTCGAACTTGTCGATGGCCGCGTAGCCTACGAAGAACGAGTAGATGTTCCACAGCGTCAGCAGTACCTGCCGCAGCGTCTGGTTGACCAGCCTCGACGAGAATCTGCGTGCCTCGCCGGGCTGCGACGCGGTGAACAGGTACCACCGCAGAGCATCGGCCCCGTGCTCGTCCAGCAGCGGCAGCGGCTCTACGACGTTGCCGACGCGCTTGCTCATCTTCCGCCCGCGCTCGTCCAAGATCAAGCCGAGGCAGATGACGTTCTTGTAGGACGGCTCGCCCTTCAGCAGCGTAGATAGGGCGTGCAGGCTGTAAAACCACCCGCGGGTCTGGTCCACCGCTTCGCAGATATAGTCGGCTGGGAACAGCCCTTCCTGGTCCATTTCGGGGTTCTCGAAGGGGTAGTGGGCCTGGGCGAAGGGCATCGCCCCGGAGTCGAACCAGCAGTCCATCACCTCCGGTATACGCGACATCACGCCGTCGCACTGGTCGCAAGGGAAAGTCACTTCGTCCACATAAGGACGGTGCAGGTCAAGACCGTCTACGATTGCGGCATTGAGGCCCAACCGCTCTTTCAGCTCGTCTCTGCTCCCGATGCACACACGATTGCCGCACCCTCCGCAATGCCAGATGGGGATGGGAGTTCCCCAGTAACGCTCTCGGGAAATGGCCCAGTCCACGTTGTTGCGCAGCCACTCGCCGAAGCGGCCCTCCCGGATGTGGTCGGGATACCAGTTGATGCGGCTGTTGCCGTCAACCAGGTCATCCTTCAACGCCGATGTGCGGATGTACCACGAGCTCTTGGCGTAGTACAGCAGCGGCGTATCGCACCGCCAGCAGAAGGGGTAGGTGTGCCGGTAGATGTCCCGGTGATGCAGCAGCCCCCGCTCCTTGAGGTCCTCCATGATCTCCGGGTCGGCGTCCTTCACGAACTTGCCCGCAAAGGGATAGTCGCCGGTAACGATGCCCTGTAAGTCCACGGGCTGCACGAAGTTCAGCCCCTTGTCGCGCCCCAGCCCCAGGTCCTCGTCGCCAAACGCCGGCGCGATGTGGACAATCCCCGTCCCATCTTCCATCGAAACGAAGTCGGCGGCTACGACCCTCGTGGAGTAGCCGCTCTCAGCCACAGTCTCCAGAACCCCTGAGTCGAACCGGCTGATTCTCGATCCAAACTGTCCTGGCGAATACAGCGGCGCGTACCCCAGCCCCACCAGTTCACTCCCCGGCAAAGTCCCGACGACGGTATGCTCCTGCCGGATGTTGTCTTCCACCAGCGCGGACGCCAGCGCGATTCGCTCCACGCCGTTATCGCGCCCCAGCTCTACCACCGAATACTCCGCCTCTGCATCCACCGCCAGGGCGGTGTTGCCTGGCAGTGTCCACGGCGTCGTTGTCCATGCCAGCAGATAGACCGGTGTATCTCCCGCGTCAAGAACGGGGGGCATGGATGCCCTCTCCCCTGCAGATTCGACGCGAAACTTCACGAACACCGATGGGTCCGGCGTATCTTCCTGGTAGCCCAAGGCCAACTCATGAGAACTCAGGCTGGTCACGCAACGCGGACAGTGGGGCGTCCCCCGCATCCCTTGGTAGAGCAGCCCCCGGTCCCATAGCGTCTTGAGAATCCACCAGCCGGTTTCGATGTAGTCGTTCTCCAGGGTGACATACGGATCGTCCATGTCCACCCAGAAGCCGATCCGGTCCGTCATTTCCTCCCACTCGCGCACATAGCGGAAGACGCTTTCCTTGCACTTCTGGTTGAACTCCTCGATTCCGTACTCCTCAATATCCCTCTTGCTGGTCAGCCCCAGTTCTTGCTCAATGCCCAACTCCACGGGCAGGCCGTGCGTATCCCACCCGCCCTTGCGCAGAACCTGGTAGCCCTTCATCGTCTTGTAGCGGCACATCACATCCTTGAAGATGCGGGCCAGCACGTGATGAATGCCTGGGCTGCCGTTGGCGGTAGGAGGCCCGTCGTAGAGCATGAAGCGCGGAGCGCCCTCGCGTTCCGTTCCGGCGCGCCGGAAAACATCGCGCTCCTTCCAGTGCTCCAGTACCCGGGCGTCAAGTTCAGGGAAGCTCACGCGGCTGGAAACGGGACTGAACATAAAGCAACAACCATCAGGACAAAAGTTGGAAATGAAAACATCCGCCCGTCCCAAGCGGGCGTACCTCCCCCATTATAGCGCACAGGCGCGGATCTGATACCCGCGCCTGTTACCTTGACGAACAGAGAAGTCGACGCCGTTCCCTCAAATTGCCGGATAGAGGACTCCTACGGGAAGACCTGTCGCACTGGCATGGTAAAACCCGGCAAGATGGAATCCCCGTCCAAGGTATCGTCTTCTGTCAGCGTTACTGTCTGCGTATCCGGGCGGTATACGTCCACCGTCCTGTTGTCTGGATGCGCTACCCAAACCAGCAGGACGCCGAAACTCAGCCACATCCGGGCCTTTTCCTCAACCTCGCGTCGAGTGTCGCTGGGAGACGAGACCTCCACTACCAATTCAGGGACAACCTCGAAATAGCTGTTAGCCTCTATTTCCAGCGGCATCTTTTCTGCGGAGATAAACCCTACGTCCGGTTCTGGAACCGTGTCCGGGTCTCGCTCCAACCGCACTCCCGTATCAGAGCCGAAAATACGCCCTAGTCCCAGCGGCAAAACGTGATTGCCAATCCCTATGCCGAACCGCATTACGACTTCGCCATGCTTTCCAAAAGTTGGCACCTTTTTAATCAACACTCCGCGTATCAGCTCTCCCTTGATGCCTCTGCTGTACAGTTCCAGCAGGTCATCGGCCGTCAGCAACTCCGTCTTTTCAGTAGTCATTGCAGTCGTGTGCCTTTAAGAGTCGGTTTTCGGCATTACATCCCATACTCGCCAAGACGGCCCTCTCACTCGCTCCGCTCCGCCGCCCAGAAATGGTGCAGCGGCCCGTGTCCCCCGCCGATGGGAAACGACGCCCGTATCGCCTCCGTAACGTACTCCTTCGCCTGCCCCACCGCATCCTCCGTCCCCAGACCCTGCGCCAGTCCCGCCGCCACCGCCGACGCAAACGTGCACCCCGTCCCGTGCGTGTTCGGTGTGTCGAACCGTGGCGCCGTGAACTCCCGGAAGCTCGCCCCGTCGTAGTACAGGTCTGTCGCCGGTCCCTCCCGGTGCCCCCCCTTCACCACCACCGCCCGCGCGCCCATCCCCACGATGCGCCGCGCCGCCTCCTGCATCCCCTCGTCGTCCGTAATACTCAGTCCGGTCAGCGTTTCGGCCTCGGGGATATTGGGCGTGACCACCGCTGCCAGCGGCACCAGCCGCTCCTTCAGCGCCGACACCGCCTCCTGACGCAGCAGCGAGTCGCCGCTCTTCGCCACCATCACCGGGTCCACCACCAGCCGCGACACCCCGGCCAATTCGCCGTGTCGCCGCAACGACTCCGCCACGCACTCGATGATCGCGCTGCTCGACAGCATCCCCGTCTTCACCGCATCTGCGCCGATGTCCGTGAGAATCGCCTCGATCTGTGCCTCGATAGTAGACGTAGGTATCTCGTGAACATCGGTCACCGCCACTGTATTCTGCGCCGTAATCGCCGTCAGCGCCGATGTCCCGTACACTCCCAGCGCGGCAAAGGTCTTCAGGTCCGCCTGTATGCCTGCGCCGCCCCCGGAATCCGACCCCGCGATGGTCATTGCCTTCGGCCTGCTCTCTTGCGGCATAATCAACCCCCGTCCTGAGACTGTCGAACGGACGACTCTATGGCTTCGATAAATTCCTCCAGCTCGTCAAAGCGGTCCGGCATCTCGTCGAACTCGACAATACCCTCGTAGTAACCGTCAACGTGAAACGTCTTCCAAAGTTCGTTGTAGCTCCTCCGCATTTCCCGGCTCATATAGCGGCTTACGAAAAACCTTCTCCCCCGCTCCTTGTCCGGCAGTTCCGACTCTGCAACCCCTTGGTTCAGGAAGTGGGCGTTCATGGCTTCCACGGTGGCCAGCCATCCCTTCCCGCAGGAATTGCGCAGTCCAATGACCGCGGCCCCGCCCCGGGCCTCCTCGGCGCGCGCGAACTCGTCCCGGGCAGCCTGCAGCAGCTCCCGTGCTAGGTTCAGCCGAATGCGGCCCGGCTCAGTTCCTGCTTGGACCATCGCTCCCTCCCGAGAGTCCGGCCTCGGTTTCCTCGAACAGGCCCGCCGATGGATCATTGTCAGCCATAAAACCCACTGCGACTGCCGACAGCGTCTCAAAGTGCAACCCGGCTCGGACGCCGAACTCCGCCGACAGCCGGGCCACCGCCTCGTTTTCGTCAGCCAGCACCATGGTTATGAAGTCGTAGTGACCCAGCACTGCGTACTGCCCCAGAATCTTCGCCCCCTCCACTTCCAGCGTAGCCGCCGTGTCGGAAACAAGGTCAGGGTTATTGTGCAGCATCCGCTGACCTTCATTGGTCAGAGTGCCCAGCAGGAAGTAAATCGCCATTGGTGGTTCCTCCGTCATTGTTTCAACCGTTTCTATAATAGTACAGAAATAATGAAGGGGCGATTCGCCAATCGCCCCTTCATGGATTCTTCGGCCCAGCCGGAACTTAAGCCTTCTGGTATATCCTGCTGCCGGCTTCCCGGAACTCGCGCGCCTTCTCCTCCATGCCCTGGTCGAAGGCCGTTTCCACCGACACGCCCTGGTTCTTCGCGTATTCCCGCACGTCCTGCGTTATCTTCATCGCGCAGAACTTCGGGCCGCACATCGAGCAGAAGTGCGCCACCTTCGCCCCCTGCGCCGGCAGCGTCTCGTCGTGGTAGTCCCGCGCCGTGTCCGGGTCCAGCGCCAGGTTGAACTGGTCCTCCCACCGGAACTCGAACCTCGCCTTCGACAGCGCGTCGTCCCACTGCTGGGCCATCGGGTGCCCCTTTGCCACGTCGGCGGCGTGGGCGGCGATCTTGTAGGTAATGACGCCCTGCTTCACGTCCTCCCGGTGCGGCAGTCCCAGGTGCTCCTTGGGCGTCACGTAGCACAGCATCGCCGTGCCGTACATCCCGATCATCGCCGCCCCGATGCCAGACGTGATGTGGTCGTAGGCCGGCGCGATGTCCGTTACCAGCGGGCCCAGGGTATAGAAGGGCGCCTCGTGGCACACCTCCAGTTGCTTGTCCATATTCTCCTTGATCTTGTGCATCGGCACGTGACCCGGCCCCTCGATCATCACCTGCACGTCGTGCTCCCAAGCGATCTGTGTCAGTTCGCCCAGCGTCTCCAGCTCCCCGAACTGCGCCTCGTCGTTGGCGTCGGCGATGCAGCCCGGCCGCAGCCCGTCGCCCAGCGAGAAGGAGATGTCGTAGGTCCGCATGATCTCGCAGATTTCCTCGAAGTGCGTGTACAGGAAGTTCTCCTGGTGGTGGGCCAGGCACCAGCTCGCCATGATTGAGCCGCCCCGCGACACGATGCCGGTGATGCGATTGGCCGTCAGCGGCACGTACTGGAGCCGCACCCCCGCGTGGATGGTGAAGTAGTCCACCCCCTGCTCCGCCTGTTCGATCAGCGTCTCCCGGTACAGCTCCCAGGTCAGCTCCTCCGGGTTGTCTCCAACCTTCTCCAGCGCCTGGTAGATGGGTACCGTCCCGATGGGCACCGGCGAGTTCCGCAGGATCCACTCCCGCGTCGTGTGGATGTCACGGCCCGTCGACAGGTCCATCACCGTGTCGGCCCCCCACTTGGTGGCCCACAGCATCTTTTCCACTTCCTCTTCAATGGAAGAAGTAACCGCCGAGTTGCCTATGTTGGCGTTGATCTTCACCAGGAAGTTCCGGCCGATGATCATCGGCTCGGTCTCCGGGTGGTTGATATTTGAGGGAATGATGGCCCGGCCCCTGGCTATTTCAGAGCGGACATACTCGGGATCGATCCCCTCCCGGATGCCGATGTACTCCATCTCCGGCGTGACGATTCCCTCGCGGGCGTACTTCATCTGCGTCGGCGCCTTCCCGGCCTTCCCCCTGAGCGGCTTGCGCGTCAGCCCCGGGAACGGCTGCGCCACGTTCTTCCCCCGCAGCGGCACCCCGTAGCCCTCGTACTCCTCCACGTCGCCCCGCGCCATGATCCATTCCCGCCGCAGCGCCGGGAGGCCCTGCCGCAGGTCCAGCAACGAGTTTGGGTCGCTGTACGGCCCGCTGGTGTCATAGATCGACAGCGGCGCGTTCTCTTCCTGCCCGAACCGCCCCGTGGTCGGGGTCAGGGTAACCTGCCGGAAAGGCACCCGGATGGACGGCTGCGAGCCTTCCTTGTACACCTTCTGGCTGGCCGGGAAGTTGGATTTGCCCTGGAACTGGCTGGTATATTCCGTTTGGACCATGGCGCTCCTCCCTGAGTTTTGTGCCCCTTGGGGCCTCGCTGGAACTGCAAATCAAAAAGCCGCCAGCTATGTAGCTCAGCGGCCCCATTTTGACCTACGCTGATGCGCCGCTTCCCTTCGCTGGCATTACCCAGATCAGGTTCGCAAGGGTCGGTGGCATCCGGCCACCCTCTCAGCCCGGCTCAACCGAGCTCCCCTACGTGCCAAGAACGTCTTGTTCTTAATCTCCAGCCCTGCCGCCTGATTGGCAATGGGACGGATTGTCGGGATTATAGGAGTGCGCTGTGGAGAGTGTCAACTGGAAGCAACTTGCTGACAGGGCAATTGCATTTGGACAAGAATCCCCTCCCCCTTGAGGGGGAGGGTTAGGGTGGGGGTGAAATCGTGGGTATCAGCGACTTTGCCTGTGCCAAGGAGACGCCCCCACCCCAACCCCCGGAAGGGGAGGCCCATTTCTGAGCCGTGAATGAGTCGCTGACCCATCCCGTCATTCCTGCCTTCGCAGAAATGACGGGCATTTGGCGCTGGAATGTTTGGCTAATGACTCACGCATCATTAAAAGACCCTGGTTTCGAGCACAGGGGCGGGAACTGTGATAAGCTGTGCGCCGCAATTTCGTAGTTCACTTTTTTACACATATTGGAGGTGCTATGCCCATACCCTGGAAGTTCTTCTGGCTGCCCGCGCTGGGAATTTTGAGCGTCGTTCTCGCTCTCGCGGCCTGTGGCTCCGATGAGCCGGAACTGCCGGATACCACCGGCGCGTCCATGCGGGCCTACCTGGATGCGGTCGACTACCAGAACAACGACGACTGGAAGCTGTGGCCTGGGACCACTGAGATGTATCAGGGCGATGACCCCCACGGCGCAAAGCTGACGACCCGCCTCAACCCTGCTGCCTTCGATGCCATCGGCGGTGTCATGCCCGACGGCGCCATCATCGTCAAGGAAAATTACAGCCCCACAGGCGAACTCGGAGCCACCACCGTGATGTACAAGAAGTCCGGTTACAACCCCGAACACAACGACTGGTTCTGGGTCAAGGAACTGGCCGACGGCTCTTTTGAAAAGGAAGGCAAGGTGATGGGTTGCCAGGACTGCCACGTTGACGGCACCGACTACGTCTTCGGCCCCCAGCAGTAGCATCCCCCAAACCCCTCCCCCTCAGGGGGAGGGCTGGGGTGGGGGTGAAACCCCGACCACACACCACCCCGGAAATTCACGGCAATCCCGGAATCACACAAATCACAGTTCAGATAACCCTCCATCGCTATCCGTCCTTCCCGGCCCACCCGTCATTCCTGCGAAAGCAGGAACCCAGACCCTGTCCGTCAGCTGATTGAGCCACCCAAGTTGGAACGCTCCCCCATGACGATTGCCCCTTGCGCTATTCGGCGACGCCTCTCTAATCTTTTTGTGCAGGAATCCCAATACCCACCGGAATGAAGCATTCATTTGACCCTGCGGAATACCAAACAATGCCCCCTCCTCCAGGAGGAAAGGGTTGCGGAGCGAGGTTGAATCCCCTTCACTCCGCCACCAGTGCTCAGCCCATCCAAAGCTGCAATAGGCGGAAATGGGCGGAATTGACCGGAAAGTAAAAATTTCGACCCCTGAAACCAGTAAGGAGCGCGATTGCATGTATTCCCTGAGCTACCTCCGGCGCCAGGTAGACGCCCTCCAGCGCAGGCTTAAACCCGCCCTTGCCATACTCCGCCTGCGGAACTTGGCCATGGACTTCTGCGATGAGTACGACGAAGCAGCTTCCAGTGAAGGGAGCGACGCCCGGAGTGTTCTCGCTGGCATGATCATGATGTTCATGCCTCGAGTGGGCCAGGCCGGCTTTCGCCTCGACACCTTCCAGGAACTGGACAAATACCTTTTCCGGTGTCTCGGCAGCAGGGCCTGCCCCGATCCACGCGAGATCGTCTTCACCCTTCTCCCCTGGGCCAGGAGAGGCCCCCGCCTCCGCCCGGACCTCTGGGAACGCCCCGCCTCCGCCTGAACAAAAAATCCCCTGCCCTATTGTTTGGGAGAGGGTTGGAGCGTGCGCGACAATTGGTGGCCACCCAAGCCGTCATTCCTGCGAAGGCAGGAATCTAGGGCCATTGTCTGGCAGACCGTGGAAACCGGCTTGGCCGCCCAAATTGGAACACTGACACTGACCGCCCCCCCGTAATTGACAGTCGCCCCGCCCCAACCCTAAAATCGCCTCCAACTGGACTGGTAAATTAACAGCCTGAAGGAGGCCCCGAAATGCCCAGCTACCCGAAGGTCATATACAAAGAAGAGGGTATGCGCGAGGGAATGCAAATCGAGGACGCCAACATCTCCGTTGACGACAAGATTGAGCTCCTCGACCAGCTTTCCGACACCGGCCTGAAGAACATCGTAGTCGGCTCTTTCGTCAGCCCCAAGTGGACGCCCCAGATGGAGCGTATCGACGAGATTGTCACCCGCTTCACCCCCAAGCCCGGCATCACCTACACCGCGCTGGCCCTGAACTCCCGCGGCGTGGAGCGGGCCCGGCAATACTCGCCGCCGCTGACCATCGAGCGCGACCCTTACCCCCGGCTCAGTTGCCACATGTGCGACGTATTCACCCGCCGCAACACCAACCGCTCCCAGATGCAGGAGATGGAGACCTGGCCCCAGCGGGTGGCCCAGGCCCAGGAACTCAACGTCAAGGAAGCCGGCATCGGCTGCAACGCCAGTTGGGGTTCCAACTTCCTCGGCGAGTTCCCGGTGGACAGCCTGATGACCCTGCTGGAAAAGGAACACGCCATGTGGGACGAGGTGGGCATCAACGTCCGCAGCGTCTCCATGGGAGACCCCATGAGCCACTGCACCCCGGCCAAGGTCGAGGAGAGCCTCTACCGCGTCAAGGAGCGCTGGCCCGATATTGACCACTTCCGCCTGCACCTGCACAACGGGCGCAACATGGCCATAGCCTCCGCCTACGCCGCCATGCGTACCCTCGGCCCCGACGACACCCTGGAGCTGGACGGCACCATCGGCGGCTTCGGCGGCTGCCCCTACTGCGGCAACGGGCGCGCCACCGGCATGGCCCCCACCGAAGACCTGCTCCACATGATGGAGGACATGGGCATCGAGACCGGCGTGGACATTGACAAGCTCATAGACTGCGTCTGGACCGCCGAGCGCATCATCGGGCGGGAACTGTACGGCCACGTCTCTAAGGCCGGCCCCCGGCCCAAGACCGTGGACCAGCTCTACGACATGAACGCCCCGTTCATCGAGACGCTGGAAGAGGCCAGGCACTTCAAGAAAGGCCCCGAGGTCTATGAGGGTGGTATCTACCCCTACCGCGAGCCCATCACCAGCCCCTACCGCGAGCGGGTGGAAGCGGGCCTCCCCGCCTTCGACTCCGCCGACGGCGACTTCCCCTGGAAGCAGGACTGGTTCCCCTCGAAAGACGAGTAACCTCAAGAAAATCATCTTGGGCTAGTCGAAACCTGAGCTTGTCGAAGGACGCTAATACGACAAACGCCGCCCGTTCAGCCACGGGCGGCGTTGCCTTACGGCAAACCCTCTCTCACGGACGGAGAGGATTGGGCCTGCCCTGAGTTTGTCGAAGGGGTGAGGGCGTTCACCCAACAGACCCATCGCTGAACCCAAACCAGAGGAACCGAGCCGATGTACGGAATCTACTACAATCGCACCACCCCCGTCCTGGCCTTCCTGGAAGGCATGGTGCGCGTCTTCGACTGGGGAGCTCTCCTGGAGTTACGAAAGAAGTGGCGCAAAAGGGACTCAGAATCCGAATCGGAACCTTGGAGAGACGATGAGTGGAGCGAGCGAATAGTTGACTGGTACATCCGCGACGCCATAGCCACTTTTGAGAAAGAGGAAACAGGAGCGCTGTCGGAAGACCCGATGCTGCCCCGCCGGTCCTTCGTTGTCGCTGATATTCTGCTGGGTTCTCTGTCTACCAATGAAGTAATTCTGCGATACGAAGAGTCAGTCCCGGGAGCATGCGACAGAATCATGAGCATGGCTTCCGAGCGCCTCAACCACGACGGCAAGGCCGAGATTGAGTTGCTCAAGCAGAGAGGCAGACAGGGATATATGGGCATGGCTGTCGGGTTTATTCTGTCCCTGCTACTGGCCGTCAGTGCCCTGTACCTGATTATCCTCGGACATGACTTGGCCGGTTTCTCCATGGTCGGGTTGAATATCGCTTTGGCGGTGGCTGCATCCATCTACATATCCAAAGCGCAGGTCCGAGGGAAGTTGTACACCCGGGATTTCTTTCTCAGAAAGAGGCGCAAGCTATAACTGAACCGAGCAAGGAAAGGAGGCCGACCTATGACCTCGGCAAACCCCGTTGACCCCAACAGCATCCGGCTCACCGGCGAAAACTCCTTCATCCGGCTGGTGGAAGATGGCGAGCAGACCACTCGCACCAGCCATTGGCGCGTCCTGTACTCCCCCGGTGGCGCGGGCCACGTTCTCTTCATCAAAAGTGATCTGGTAGATGGTGTCCGCGTATACGCAGACAACATCGCCTTGGCCCGCTGGCTCCAGGAAGAGATCGAGAGCCTGCTGTTCCCCGAGTTCGCCGACCAGTCCATCCAGGTCATCGAGGCCGAGTTCAGCAGGAAGGGTGATACCTACACCTTCTGGACCGAGACCGTCGAGAACGACGACGACGAGATTACCCTGACTTGGTACAACTTCCTCGAGCCGTTCATGCTCACCGTCCCGGCAGGAAGCGCCCCGGGCCGCCCCCACGGCGTTTATAGTTGCTTTATCCCCGCCCGCTCAGGCCGCGTAACCATCAATGGGGAAGACGCCGGCGGCGATGTTGCCCTGGAAATGCGCGGCGAAAAGCAAAGCAGCACCGCCTGCCTCGCCTGGTCGGAGACCTGGGTCCGGCCTTAGTAGCGGCCAGCCTCTGCTGCGCTGTGAGGAAGGCTTCTTTTCCGGCTCGGTGGCTTCTAATATGCTTGGATTACTGGTTTAATCACCACCCCGGTGCGCCTGGAGGCAGGCCCATCGCGACCCGCCCGCCCTGCTCGAAGTTGGCGGGCAGTCCGGCGGCGTGCATCATGGCGGCGTTGATGTCGCGGAAGTAGCGTTCCAGCAGGTTGCCCCGGCGGACGGCATTTGTGCCCGAGGCGTGGTAGAGCATATCTATGGCCCGGGCGGCCTCGTGGACACCGTGCGTTACCGCCAGCCTGCATTGCAGCACCTCGGCGCCCATGTCCTGCTTGCCGGACTGCATCCCGTCCCACATCTCGCCCAACGCATGGAGCACGTAGGCCCTTGCTCCGCTGATGATGGCCTCCGCCCGGCCCACTGTCAGCTGTACGGCCCCCCGGTCGCGGAGCAGCGCCGGGTTCATGGTGGTGGCCGATGCTCCCGCCAGGCTCAGGAAGGCGTCCATCGCCCCGCGGGCCATTCCCAGGGCGTTGGCCGCCAGGAGCGTGAAGGGTGTGGCCAGCGCGGCGCGGGCATTGAACAGGGGAGCGGAATTCATGGATACGGTACCCAGGGCGAAGGTACGTTCCGTCGGAACGTACACACCCCCTACCGACACGTCGTTGCTGCCGGTTCCCCGCAGTCCGATGACCGACCAGTTGTCGTGGATGGTGGCCTGCTCGATGGGGAGGGACATCATGCGCAGTTCGGGCAGACCGTCGTTGTTATAACGCGGACCGTTCTCGTCGGTCACTATGCAGTTGAAGAACATCCAGTTGGCGTGAAGGCAGCCGCTGGCGAAGTCCCAGCGTCCGTTGACCTCGTAGCCGCCGCCGGTGATGCGGGCTGTCCCCTCCGGGCGGAAGGAACCCGCTCCCCGGAGCGTGGGCGGATTGCCGACCATCTCGCCAGCCGTGGAGTCATCCATCCAGGCCGTGTACATGGAGATTGAGCCTGCGATCAGAGAGCACCAGCCCACAGAGCCGTCGGCGATGGACAGTTGCTCCACGGCCCGGAAAGCAGTCAGCGGGTCCGCCTCGGGGCCGCCCAGAACCTTGGGAACGTAGACGCGGAACAGTCCGGCCCTATCCATCTGGTCAATGATGGGCTGAGGCAGACGCCGGGACTCCTCGATTTCATCCCTGGCGGCAATTATTTGTGGCCGCAGCGCCTCGGCTGCGGCCACCATGTCCAGCTTGGTGGTTGAGGTCATGTAAACGCCCTCACCCTGACCCCCTCCAGATGGGAGAGGGGACTCGCATCGACGCTAGACCGACGTGCAGGCGATGGCCTTTACGTTGGCGGCCATGCCCGGGAGGTCGTGGCCCTGCCAGGTTGCGCCGCCGTCGTGAGTGCCGAAGACCTGGCCCTTGCGGGTGCAGAAGTACACCGTCTGCGGGTCGCGCTCGTTGACGGCAATACCGAAGGTGGTGCTGGCTGGCTCGACGCCCTGATCGAAACGGCTCCAGGTTTCGCCCGCGTCAGTGGAGCGCAGCACGCCGCCCTCTTCGCTGCCGAAGTTCAGGCCGACGCAGGCGTAGAGGGTGCTGGGGTCGTTGGGCGCGACCTCGACGCCGCGGGAGTAGCGGATGTTTGAGAAGTTCTCGAACTGGAGGTCGTCCCAATTCTGGCCCCGGTCGCGGGTGCGCCAGACTCCGGTGCGGTTGGAGATAAACACCTGCTCGCTGGCGCCGACGGTTACACCGTGGAGGTCCATCAGGTCTACATCGCCGTCGAAGACGCTGTTGACGATGGTCCAGGTCTTGCCGCCGTCGGAACTGTGGGCCGCGCCGCCCACCTCCAGCGCCGCGTACATCTGGTTGGTGTCGCTGCTCTCGATGCCGATACCCAGGATGCGGGTGGCGAAGGCCATCTGCACCGCGTCGGGGTTGGCGACGGTGGACAGGTACTCCCAATTCTCCCCGCCGTCGGTGCTCTTGAAGACCTCGGCTCCCTCGGTGCCGGCGAACATGATGTTGGAGTCGTGGGGGTGGAACTTGATTGACCAGACGATGCGGCCCTCGGTCATGTTCATGCGCTCGAAGCTGTCGCCGCCGTCATTGGAGCGATAGATGCCGCGCTGGGTTCCGACGAAGATAGTCTGCGAGTCGTTGGGATGCACCACGATTTCGCGCACCTGGGGGGAGGGCGGCATCCCCTTGGCCAGCTTTTCCCAGCGAGTGTCGTTGGCTTCCTTGCGATACAGCCCGTCGGCCTCCGCGCCGACGTAGATCAAAGTCCTGCCTGCCATAGCCTCTCCTCCGTATCAATCATTCTGTCGGGTGATAGGGCAATTTCAGCAGACGCGCAGGGCCTTGTCAATTCCGAATCCACTCTCGTCAGCCATTTCTATGCTTCGCGAGCCAGGGTAAGCGCGTGAACCCGGGCTGCGCCGGCTGATTTGAGGGCCAGGGCGCATTCCGACAGCGTGCTGCCTGTGGTTGCAACGTCGTCAATCAGCAGTACGGCCATGCCGGTGGCGTCCCCCTGGCAATGGAAGTTGCCAGCCACATTGCTGCGCCGCTCCTGCTGAGACTGGGTTTCCACCTGCGGACGGGGGTTGCTGATGCGGATAAGCAGGTCTTCACGCACTGGCAGATTCAGTCGCTTGCCGATTTCGCGAGCCAGAAGCATGGACTGGTTGTAGCCCCGGTTGCGGAGGCGGCGAGGATGCAGAGGGGCGGAAACCAGTGCTTCGACAGGCACAGGGTTGTGCTCCAGATACCCGACCATCAGATTGGCAAGGGGCCCAGCGGATGCGCGCTCGCCTTTGTACTTCAGCCGGAAAATCGCGTCTCTGAGAGGCCCCTCGAACCTGAAAGGAGAGCGCAGGGAGTCGAATCCCCGAGGGAACTGGCTGCACCAGCGGCAGAGGTCGCTGATTCCGGGGTCGGCGCAGACGCGGCAGTAGGGCTGCGCGAGCCTTGCCAGCCCGTCAACGCACTGTCCGCAGATGATGCCTCCCTCGCGTCCGCATCCGGCGCAGTGGATGGGGAATACCAGGTCAATGGCAGAGCGTGCCAGCTTTGACACCAAGGGGCTTCGCCCCCACCCTAACTCTCCCCTTGAGGAGGAGGGAATTGGGCTTGCCACTTTGCCAGAATCTCTGTATCTCGGGAGAAAGCCAGTTCCGGCAGCGTATCGGGCGGGAAGAAGGAGGCGTCCAAGGCTTCCGGGCCTGGGGCCAGGCTGCCCCCGGTCTCACGGGCACTGTAGGCCGCCACAATGACCGGGTCCCCGGGCAAGGAGAACAACCCGAGCAAGCCTTCCACAACAACCTCCAGTCCGGTCTCTTCCCATGCCTCGCGGGCCGCAGCCGACTCCACGACCTCGCCCCGGTCCACGAAACCGCCTGGCAGGCTCCACAGGCCGTAGCCCGAATCAGTTCCTCGCTTGATCATCAGTACCTGGCCATCGCGGGATATAACGCAGACGGCGGCGACTTTGGGGTCATGGAACACGACCCGTCCGCACTGAAGACATACCGGACGCACCGTGCCAAAGACTTCCTTCTGCTCTAATGGAGAGGCGCATGAGGCGCAAAACTTGTCCTGAGAAGTTGTCAAGCGCGTTCCCGCCGTACCATTGGAATACTGGGCCGGCCATATAATGTTACCCGGTATGTTCCTTCACGAGAGCCTGGAATGAGACTCCCCGGCTGGATTAACCATCCTTACACTCACGCAGCCGCACTGCTGCTGTCGCTACTGGCTGCGCTGGCGGTCGTGGCGTTTATGGTCGGCACCTTGGAGTATACCAAGATGCGTGGACGACTGTTGCTGACCGCTCTATTGGTGGCAGGATACTTTCTGACCACGCTGGTGGCCGCTGCCACACCGAAAGACGGCGCGGCGATGCGCTGGCTCTTTGTCGCAATACTTGCTTGGGCAACTTTGGCCCTTTTCCTGTTGCTATTGGGTCTGTGGGCCACTCCCGATTCCGATGAGTTCTGGAAGTCTGCCGCCGGCATTACTTTCCTGGCTTTTGGGATGTCCTTCGCTGGGCTGGCGCTTGGCCTCGGTTGGGGCGTGAGGTCGGCCTACATTCTCACATGGTTTTCCGCAATACTGGCGGCACTGATGACTGCGATGACTGTGCTGGGCATCGTCGTGGAAATCAGCGCCGCTCTCTACTGGTGGGCCTTTGGGCTGCTCTTAGTGTGCTGGCTGAGCGCAAGCGCGGCACTGGTGGCGCTGCGATTCTGGTGGAGGAGAAATGCCGGCGTATAGCTTCGCTTTACCTTGTAGCCAGCAGGTTGTCTACCGCCGCTCTTGTTGGCATTGAGTCCTGGGCGCCCCTGGTGGTGACGGCCAGCGCTCCGGCGGCGCATGCTACACGCACTGAGTCGTGCAACGGCATCCCTTCCGCCAGGCAGACGGCTAAGGCGCCGTTGAAGGCGTCGCCAGCAGCAACTGTGTCCACTGCACGGACGGAGAAGGCGGGCTGAAACCCCGACGATTCCGCCGAGGCATAGAAGGCGCCCTGAGATCCCAGCTTGACCACGGCGACCTCTGCGCCCTTGGATAGCAGTGCCTCTGCAGCCCGCGCCGCCGTGTCGCGGTTGCTGACCCGAAAACCGACAATCGCCTCGGCTTCAGTCTCGTTGGGGGTGATGATGCTGCTGTACGCAATCAGTGAGGGTGGCATGGTTCGGACAGGGCCAGGGTCGAGGATGACAGTCTTCCCATGGGAGCGAGCATCGCGGGCGGCGGCCAGCGATACTTCCATCGGCACTTCCAGCTGCAGCATCAAGGTATTTGCCCCCAAGAGAGCCGACGCAACCGCGCTGGTCTGTTCTGCTCCGCACGTGGAGTTGGCGCCCAGCACCTGGATGATGCGGTTCTGTCCAGTGTGGTCAATACAGATGGAGGCAATGCCGGTGGATTCCCCGGGTGTGGTGGATACCCATGAGGCGTCGATTCCCTCAGAGCGCAGGCCGTCGATCAACTGGGGGCCGAATATGTCATCGCCGATGCGCCCCACCATTGCCGTACGGGCGCCCATGCGGGCTGCGGCGACGGCTTGATTCCCGCCCTTGCCGCCAGCGTAGGTGAGGAATCTGTCGCCGGCGATGGTTTCTCCAGCTCCAGGGAAGCGGTCGGAGTAGGTCACTAGATCCATGTTGAGGCCGCCCAGCACCACAACCCCCGGCGCTCTGCCCAAGCTCATATTCCTCACCCTCCCTCACAGTCCACCCCGATATGCAGCGATGGACTTTTGTTCAACCCTAGCACCCTGTGCGGACAGCGGTCAATGACTGTGACTGTCTGTCTCCGTGCTATAATCGGCAGGTTGTGAAAGGATTTACAAGTACAGTTTACCGGAGAACGTAGACATGGCCGCTGCGCTGGAAGACATCAAGGTTGTGGACTTGACCCGCACTCTGGCCGGCCCCTTCTGCACCATGTTGCTGGGCGACATGGGGGCCGACGTGGTGAAGATTGAGGAGCCTTCCCTGGGGGACGAAATACGGCACTGGACACCCTTCTGGAACGGCGAAAGCACCCAGTTCGTCACCTTCAACCGCAACAAGCGCAGCATCACCGTCAACCTCAAGGAGCCGGAGGGCGTGGAGCTGGTGCGCCGCATGGCCGCCGACGCCGACGTGATGATTGAGAGCTTCCGGGCAGGTACGCTGGAGCGGATGGGCTTGGGCTATGACGACATCAGCGCCATCAATCCCGGCATCGTCTACTGCTCCATCTCCGGCTACGGGCGCACCGGCCCCATGGCCGATATGCCGGGCTACGACCTGATAATCCAGGCGTACAGCGGCCTGATGCACCTTACCGGCGAACCCGACGGGCTGCCCCAGCGGGTGGGCTTCTCGCTGGTGGACCTCTTTACCGGGATGATGGCCTACGGCACGATATTGACGGCCCTGCGCCAGCGAGACCGCACCGGCAGGGGCCAGTGGGTGGAGGCGGCGCTGCTGGACGGACAGGTGGCCGCCCTCAGCTACCACGCTACTCGCTACCTGGGCACGGGTGAAGACCCCGAGCGCATGGGTTCCGGCCATCCCAGCCTGGTGCCGTATCAGAGCTTCGCCTCATCCGACGGCTATTTTATTCTCGGATGTGCCAACCAGGGGCTTTGGGAACGGACGTGCCGGGCCATCGGGCGTGAGGACCTGCTGGAAGACCCTCGCTTCACCACCAACACTGATCGGGTGGCGCACCGGGAGGAATGCGTTTCAATCTTGATGGACGAGTTCAGGCATAAATCCACCGAGCACTGGGTGAAAGTAATTAACGGGGCGGGAGTACCGTGCGGGCCTATCAACAAGGTGTCGGAGGTGGTGACAAATCCTCAGGTGCTGGCCCGCAACATGATTGCTGAGATGGAACACCCCAACGTTCCAGAGCTCAAGACGCCCGGCTCCCCACTGAAGCTCACCGACTCCCCGGCCGCCATCCGCCGCCCGCCGCCGCTGCTGGGGCAGCACAACGACGAAGTGCTGGGGGAGCAAGGCTACACGCCGGAGCAGATTGCCGACCTGTGGGAGCGGGGCGTTATAGGAACCAAGTAGCCGAAACGCAGAAATTGAGAGTACACCAGGAGCAGCCGGCCGCATGAAGAAACTTCGCCTCATCCACACGTCCGACACCCACCTGGGCGACCCTGCCGGGCATCCCCGGGCCGAGGAAGTATTGGCCTCTGTGGTAGACGTGGTGGAGCGGCTGGACGCCGATGCGCTGCTGCTGGCCGGCGACGTATTCGACAACGAGCGAGTAACCGACGGGGTTGTGGAGCGGTTCGTGGCGCAGATGGCGCGGCTGGATGTCCCAGCCATCGTGCTGCCCGGCAATCACGACCTGGCCCACAAGACTTCGGTGTACCGCCGCCCGCCCTTTGATGAGGCTCCGCCCAACCTGCGCGTGATCTGCAACCCCGCAGGGGAGATACTGGCTTTCCCGGAGCTGGACTTGGAGCTTTGGGGGCGTGCGATGCTGTCGCATACGCCGGACTTCCGCCCGTTGGCGGGGATGCCGGAGGCGTCTGAAGGGCGCTGGCTGGTGGCAATAGCGCATGGGCATTTCCACTTCGAGGATGACAGGGATCAACGCTCTTCTCCCATCTACCCCGACGACGTTGCCGCTTCGAATTGCCACTATCTGGCGCTGGGTCACTGGGACCGCCACGCCGACGTTTCCCGCGCCGGCACCACCGCCGTATACTCCGGCTGTCCCTACGGGCCCATTGGCGCGCCGGAGCAGGGCGCGGTCTGTGTCGTGGAACTGGACCCGGAGGCGGGGGTGAGCTACCGGCTGGAGCTTTTGGCCCAATAGCCACCAATCTTTCAGGCAAGATAGGAGGCCGCCATGCAACGGTTGACCCGCGACCACAAGATATACGTCCTCGACCCGGCTAACCCGCCAGCCATCACCATTGACTCCGGCGAGGAGCTGATGGTGGAGACCTGGGACGCCTTCGAGGGCATCCGCGACCCGCAGGCGCTGGACGAGAAGCAGCTAAAGGGCCCGGCCATCGGCCCCATCCACGTCAACGGCGCGGAGCCGGGGGACGCCCTGCGCGTGGACTTCATCAGCGTGACGCCCCGGGCCGGCGAGGGCGCGGCGCACATGGTGTCACCGGGGCGCGGGTTCCTGGAGCAGGAATTCGACCGGGCCTATCCTACGGTGATGACCATTGAGGATGGCCATGTGGTACTGCCCAGCGGCATCAAATTGCCGTTGAACCCGTCCATGGGTCTTGTGGCCACCACACCGACCTACCCGCAGCTCACCGCCAGCGACAGCGGCCCCTACGGCGGCGACATTGACATCAAGGAGCTGGTGGAGGGCAGCACGCTGTGGCTGCCGGTGTTCGTCGAGGGAGGTCTGCTGGCCATGGGCGACTGCCACGCGGTGGTGGGTGACGGCGCGGTGGGCGGCACTGGCGCCGAGTGCGCCGCCGACAGCCACATCCGCGTCACAGTCGAGAAGGGCATGGGCATTGAATGCCCGCAGGCCATGACGCCCGACTACTTCGTGGTGCTGTACTACGGCGAGGAACTGGGCCCGGCGATGAAGGGCGCAGTCCGCAGCATGGTGGACTTCCTGGTGCGCGAGAAAGGCATGGAACCCTACGACGCCTACACTCTGCTCAGCCTGGCTGGCGACGTGCGTATGTCCCGCACCTTCCGCCCCATCAGCCCGGTCAAGATGATGCTGGATAGGCGGGCGCTGGATCAGTTGGGGCAGTAGTTGTGTTTGACTAGCTCCGAAACCCGTTCGTCCTTCGACAAGCTCAGGATGAACGGGTTTTCATTGTGCTTGCAATGCTGAATTTCCAGACTTTACCACCGCCGCGCCGCCCGCAGCGAGTACGGCTTGGGCGAAATCGCCAGCCCGAACACCTCGTCCTCGGACAGCGGCGTTCCGTCGGGCGTCTCGAAGCGCAGCTTGTGCAGCATCCGCGTTATGTGCAGCCATACCGTCGTTTCGGCGAAGCGGCGGCCGGGGCAGCGGCGGTGGCCGGTGCCGAAGGGGATATAGGCCGGGCCGGTCAGCGCGGGCGACATGGATCCATCCTCCTGGGGCAGGAAGCGCTTGGGGATGAACTCGTGGGGCGCGTCCCAGTAGCGCGGGTCGTGGTGTATGGAGTAGATGTTGCCCAGCACCTGCGCTTCCGCCGGTATCCGGTAGCCGCCGATTTCCGTGTCCTGCGACGCCTTGTGCGGCACCCCCAACGGGCCGATGGTGCGGTAGCGCATGGACTCGGCCAGGCAGGCGAAGGTGTAGGGCAGGCGCGTCCGGTCGTCCACCGTGGGAAGGACCTCGTGGCCGATGACTCTGTCCATTTCCTCGTGGACTTTGGCCTGTATCCCCGGGCGGTTGGCCAGCAGCAGCAGCGTCCAGTTGACCGTCTGCGCCGAGGTGTCGGTGCCGGCTATCAGCAGGTCCATGCACAGGTCTTTGGTCATGTCGCTGTCGATTTCCCCGGCTTCCTCTTGAGCCAGCATTACTTCCACCAGGCAGGTGGGGGCGGACAGGTCCAGGCCGGGACGGCTGCGAGCCCCGTCCACTAGGGACGTGATAATGGCAGCGCCGATTTCCGACTGTCTGACGGCTTCCTTCAGGGCGCTGTTGGGCAGAAACTTCAGCCAGGGGATGTAGTCGGCCAGGTTGGTGGCGGTGGCAGTGGCGAATATCCAGTTGACGTAGTCCAGCAGCGAGTCCCTCAGTTGCCGGAACTCTTCGGTGCCCTCTTCCTGTCCAAAAATGGAGCGGAACATCAGGCTGGAATTGCTGCGGGCCGTCATCTCCGTAGGCGAAACCATCTCGCCGGCTTCGCCCATTGCCCCCATCTGCTCCACGAGGTCGTTGACTACGCCCTCGATGTAACGCTCGCGCACGGTGTTCAGGTTGCGGGCGCTGAGCAGTTCGCGGTTGGCGAATCGCTGCATTTGCCGCCAGTGGTCGCCGTAGGGGGCCAGCACCAGGTCTTTCTGATCGCTGAGGATATTCATGATTTCGCTGACCCAGCGGTCGGCCAGCTCCGTTTTGCCGAAGGCCTCCTGCAACAGGTCGGCGTCGCTGATTATCACCGTCGGCACGCTGCCAAAGCGCATCAGGCAGATGTCGCCATAACGCCGGGCCAGCCGGTCGATGGCGAGGTGGGTATCATGGCGTATCTCCAGCAGGGAGCCGAACACCGGCAGGCCGCGCGGCCCCGGCGGCAGCTTCTTGGGTAGAGTGGTAGTTACAGCGCTCATCTGTGCCACCTCGTCATGGAACATTGGGGTGTCCAACTGTCCAAGATGAAACCCCCTCCTTATCCACTTTAACAAAGGAGGGGGTCAAGCAACAGGGGCAATTTCGTAATGCGGCCACCATCGCATCATAATTCGGCGCAATAGTGAGCGCGAACTGCGGCTTCTACGCCCCCTTGATGATGTCCGACATCCGCTCGGCGATCATTATGGTGGTGCAGTTGGTGTTGGCGCGGATGCAGTCAGGCATCACCGAGGCGTCTATGACGCGCAGGTTCTCCAGGCCCTTGACCCGGCATTGCTGATCCACCACGGCCATGGGGTCGTCGTCCGGCCCCATCTTGCAGGTGCCGGAGATGTGCTGCGAGGTGGACACTGTGCGCATCAGCCAGTTGTTCAGCGATTCGTCCGACTCCAGGTCGGCAGGGGTAGGTTCGATGATCTCTTTGACGATGTCGGTGTAGTCCGGGTGGTCTACGAACCCCACGCACAGGCGCACCGCCTCGCGCATCCGGGCCAGGTCGCGGGGGTCGTCGGCGAAGTAGTTGTAGTTCAGTTCCGGCTGCACGTTGGGATCGGTGGACGTGATGGTCAGGTGGCCCTGCCCGTAGGCCAGCTCCAGGATGCAGGTGAAGCGGATGCCCTCGGCCTCCAGCGGGTCGCCGGATATGGGCGACGAGAAGGACGACGCCATAATCTGGATGTCGTTGCGCAATTCGGAGCCGGTGGCAGTGTAGCGCAGGGCAACCTGCGTCCGCGGGTCCTGCGGGTTGAGGGGGAAATCCTCCTTGACCTCGATAGGCACGCGGATGTTTGGATGGTCGCGCAGGTTCTGGCCGATGCCGGGGGTGTCCTGCACCACCGGGATGCCGAACTTTTCCAGCGTGGCCGCCGGTCCTACGCCCGACAGCATAAGAATCTGCGGCGAGGCTATGGCACCGGAGCAGAGGATGATTTCCTCGCCCTCGACGGTGAACCGCTCGCCGCCGCTCTCCACTTCAGCGCCAATAGCTTTGTTGCCGTGGAAGAGGACGCGATGGACGGTGACGTTGGCCTTGACCGTAAGATTCAGGCGGTGGCGGGCGGCGCTCAGGAAAGTCAGGGATGTGCTCATGCGCACGCCGTTGGGGTTGTTCATCGGGATGGGGCCGACGCCGCCAGATTCGGGGTGGTTCATGTCTGGGTCGTCGGGGAACCCGGCGCTGCGGGCGGCGTTGTAGAACGCCTGCTGGGCTGGCAGCCAGGTCTCGCGGGCAAAGCGGCGCACCGGAATAAAGCCTTCCGAGTTATGGAAGTCGTCGGCCCCGAAGTCCATGTCGCTTTCCAGCTTTCGCAGGTAGGGCAGGACGTTGGTAAAGCCCCACTGGTCGTTGCCGAGGGCGGCCCAGGCGTCGTAGTCCTCCGGCACGCCGCGCAGCAGCACCTGGCCGTTGATGGCGCTGGAACCCCCAACCACCCGGCCGCGAGGCACGGGCATCGGCTCGGTCGCCAAGGGAGTTGTGTTGCCCTGGAAGGACCAGTTGTGCGGCGCGTCAATGGCTGATGCGGTCTGGTCATAGCCGAATTTCAGGTCGTCGGGGTACTGCTCGAAGTCCGGATAGTCCGGCCCGGCCTCCAGCAGCAGCACCGACTTGCCGGGGTCTTCCGACAGACGGCTGGCCATAGTGCAGCCGGCGGAACCGGCGCCGAGGATGATGTAGTCGTACTTCATATTTCTCTCCTTGTCCTTGTCCGGCCCGTAACTGGGAGAAGGGCCGCTTGCGTGCTCGCCCCATTTTAGCGCGGCCACAGGGCGGACGCCATGCCGGAAACGCGAAAGGCGGGACAGGACGGCCTCAGCACAAGGGCATACCAGGAGCGCTAGCCGGATACATTGGCCTTCCAGTCCGCTGGGCTACGGTCCCAGGTTGTTGCCCAATGGCCAGCCTGCGGCCCAGCGGCGGAAAACTGCGCCTGCCATGGAGTGAAGCTGCGCACAACTTGGCGGACCTCACTTAGGAATCTCCAGTTTAGGAAACCCGGCAGCGCGGTGTTCCTCGAACAACTGGTAGAACTCGTCAACGGTCATGCCAAAAGTATTCTTGAACGTCTCCTGCCAAGGGGTCCCTCTTTCATGGTTCGCGTAATATTGCAGCAACGCTCCGGCTCCAGCGTGGGACGCTAGCAACTCGGCAGCGAGAGCGCTGTATTGGTACGGGGTCCCGCCAGTTGCCCGAAAACCGTTCAATGTTTCCATATCGGAAAGTGGCGGGTCCATATTTCGCACGCTCCGCACTAGCCATTTTCGATACTCATCATATGGTTTGACTCCAGCCTCGGATCTGGCCATCGCTCCCAGGAAGCCCGAAAAGCCTGCTCCTATCAACTGAGGACCCGCTTCCGGCACCTCGTCAAATGGCGCCGACAGTTTCAATGCGCTTAATCTGCTCATCTGCGCGCCAAGCAGCTCACCGGACACGATTCGGATTAAATTGAATGGATACCCGAATTGAGGGTCCTCCTGAATCGTTGGATGACCCAGATAGATAAAGACTCCCATACTACCAGTCGCGCCAATTGTTCCCATTTCTGTCCAAACATTTCGGGAGGACTCTACGGGTGGAGAGGTCAGGTTGTTGTGGGCCTGTAGAACTCTGGCGTATGCATTTATCATAGAATCTAAATCGTGGTAGAGATGGACTGTAATCGCATTGTAGGATTCGGGTATCCCTAGCGACACGGTGTAATCATGCATCAGACGGACCGCCTTGACCGCGTTCTGCTGATCTTCCATTGAGACTTCATCGCCAATCTCCCACCTGACGTAGGATGGAGCGCCGGGCAGGAGGACGCCCGTTGGCGTGGGAGTGGGTGTTGGCGAAGGGGTTGGTGTTGCCGTCGCTGTCGGAGTCGGCATTGGCGTTTCGGTAGGCTCTGGCGTGGGTGTCGGTGCGAGTGTGGCCATCGGCTGGGGAGTTGGAGCAGGCGTCGCGGTCGGACTCGGCGTGGGTGTTGGCGAAGGCGTGGGTGTGGACGCCGGAGTAAGCGCGACGGTCGATTCCAGTGTGGGTGTCAGTGTCGCTGTGGGTGTGCGTGTAGGCTCCAGCGTGGGTGCGGACGTGGGAACGACATTCGCTTTAGATACAGCAGCGGACTGGTCAGTGGGAGGTGGGGCCTGCGGCGCATCCGAGCCGCAGGCCGCCAGCAACCCTGCCAGAATCAAGGCAAGAACGCACAATCCGGGCAGGAACCGGGAGAGGCAGAACGCGCCTCTTTCGAGTATATCCAAATGATCGTGCCCTATCTTTTCAGGTGAGCGTTGAAGAACTCAATCGTCCGGGGCCACGACGCTTCCGACGCCTCCTGCTGGTGCCTGAGGCCGGTGTAGTCCATGAAGGCGTGGTCAGCCCCCGGATAGGTGTGGAATTCGTGCGCCACGCCCAGGCGGCTCAGCTCGGCGTCCAGCTTGTCCCGATCATCGAGGGACGGGTTCTCGTCAATTTCCCCGAAGTGGAACAGCACGGGACACTGGATGCCTGAAGCCAGCTCGAAAGGCGGCTGTTCGCCTGCGCCCCAGGTCACGAAAAGGTTGCCGCCGTAGTAGGGTGCGCAGGCCCGGATGTGGCGGTTGGTGGACGCGCCCAGCCAGGCCACCCGCCCACCCATACAGAAGCCCGTGATGCCGATTTGTTCGCCCAAAATGGCAGGATGCGCTCGCAGCCAGTCCACCGTGGCCCCGATGTCCGCCACTATATCCGGGTCGCTCATGTGCTGGATGCGCCCCGTGCGATTGTCCAGTTGCTCCTCGGTGAAGCGGTGGAACAGGTTGGGCGCGACGGCCGCGAACCCGGCCTCGGCCAGCCGGTCGGCCATGTCGCGGATGAACTGGTCCACGCCGCCGCCGTGCTGGCTGACGATGACCGCCGGGAACGGCCCGCCACCGCTGGGCACGCTGGCGTAGACGTGCATATCGAGTCCGCCTACCGGAATTGTTTCCCAGAATGAAGCCATCTTTTCCTCCTGTCGAATGGTGTAGATAATCTGGCGCAATTATCTCCCAGCTACGCGATTACTCTGTCTGTGGTGATGTGCTATCCGCGCATTTGCGACAGATTATAGCCCAGCCGGGCGGCGGCAAAAAGCCGCCCCCTGCCGTTCCTGCCCGCTCCGTGGTAGGATACCGGCAACACTCGAATGGGAGGTAAGCGGTATGGCCATGGATGTTCAGGTCTATACCCAGCCTGGTTGATTCAGTTGCCGGACTCTGGAAGAGTTCCTAAAGTCCAACGGCGTTCCTTACGAACATCACGACCTGCTCAGCGAACCAGCCGCGGTGGAGCATCTGCGCAGCCGGGGTATCAAGTCGCTGCCGGTCACCATCATTGACGATACCGAGGTCATCATCGGCTACTACCCCAAGAAGCTGATTCCGGCCCTCAGGCTGGACGTGTCGGTTGATCTGTCGGGCAAGACGGCGTGGCTGGCCGAGAAGTACGAAGCGATAATGAGCGCGGCGGTGCGGGCCAACAACCAGTTCAGCCAGGATCAGTTGGACACCATCGTTCCGTGGCGGCCCTGGAGCCTGCGCGATACCGTCGTCCATATCCTGGCCTTCCCGGAAATCGCCTACCTGTCCCACGAGGTAGGCAGCATGAGCTGGGACGATATGCAAGCGCAGGACAAGCGGCTCGAAGGCGTCACCACCGCGCCGCAGATTGCCGAGTACGGCCTGAAGGTGCGCGACGACATCATCGCCTTCCTGGATAGCGGCAACACCGAGGGCTTCGAGCGGGTGGTTCCGGCCCACTACGGCGGCGAGGTCACCGTGCTGGAACTGCTGAACATCGTGCTGAGCCACAGCACCCACCACCTCAAGCAGGTCTACCACTACATGACCACCGACCTGGGCATGACCCTGGACAACCCGGCCACCAACGCCGACCTGGAAGGCATCCAGACCCCGGACGCCCTTATCTAAACGCAATGATGCAAAGGCGCGATGACGCAAAGATTCCCATAGCGTCATTGTGCCTTTGCGTTCTATTGAGGAGGCCAGGATGAAGTACGACTACATCGTGATTGGGGCCGGGTCGGCTGGCTCCATCATCGCCACGCGGCTGACCGAGGATCCCAATGTCTCGGTGCTTCTGCTGGAGGCGGGGCCGGACTACCCGGACTTTGAGCGACTGCCTGAGGAAGTGAAGTTCGGCTACTCCACCGAGATCGACATCATGGTCAGCGACCACAACTGGCAGTTCATCGGCAAGGCTACCGAGAGCGCCCCGCCGATGATGGTGCCGCGGGGCAAGGTCACCGGCGGCTCCAGCGCCATCAACGGGCAGGTGTTCCTGCGCGGCGTGCCCGAGGACTACGATTCCTGGGCCGAGATGGGCAACAGCGAGTGGGGCTACACCGACTGCTTGCCCTACTTCCGAAAGCTGGAGACGGACAGCGACTTTTCCGACGACTTTCACGGCACCGACGGCCCCATCGTCTGCCACCGTTTCAAGCCGGAGACCTGGCACCCGGCGCAGACGGCCTTCTACCAAGCCTGCCGCGAGGCCGGGTTCCCCGACAGTCCCGACCACAACAACCCGGACTCCACCGGAGTCGGCCCCACGCCCTTCAACAACCCCGGCGGCGTGCGCATGAGCACCGCCCTGGGATACCTGGACCAGACTCGCCACCGCCTGAACCTCACCATCCGGGCCAACTGCCATGTGCAGAAGATTCTCTTCGAGGGCAACCGGGCGGTAGGGGTGCTAGTGGAGAGCGGCGGCGAAATCTTCACGGTTGAGGGCGAGGAGATAATCCTCAGCTCCGGCGCCATCGGCTCGCCTCATATCCTGCTGCTGTCGGGCATCGGCCCGGCGGCTCACTTGCAGGAGTTCGGCATCCCGGTGGTGGCCGACCTGCCCGGCGTGGGCCAGAATATGCGTGACCATCCCCTAGTCTGGGTGACCTGGCGCACCAAGCCGGAGATTCCGCTGGACGGCCTGGCCCCCCGGATGCAGGTGACGCTGCGCTACACTGCCGACGGTTCACCGTTGCGCAACGACATGAAGATGTCCATGCAGTCCTTCGCCACCGAGCGCATCAACCGGGGCGGCGACCGCATGGAGCCGGTGGGCATCCGCCTGACCAGCGGCATCCAGCTCGCGGCCGGCGCGGGCGAACTGCGGCTGCAATCCGCCGACCCGGCCCAGCAACCCTTCCTGGATTACCGCTACCTGGAAGACCCCTTCGACCTGGAGCGGCTGCGAGAGACGGTACGCCTCTGCGTCAAGCTGGGTGAGAGCGACGCCTTCAAGGACATCATCCAGGAGCGCATCGAACCCACCGATGCCGAGCTGTCCAGCGACGAGACCCTGGACGAATACCTGTTCCGCGAAGTAACCACCTCGCAGCACATATCCTGCACCGCCAAGATGGGATCCGCTGACGACCCCATGGCCGTGGTCAGCCAGTACGGCAGGGTGCATGGGCTGGAGGGGCTGCGCGTGGCCGACGCCAGCATAATGCCCGACTGCATTCGCGCCAACACCAACGTGACCACGATGATGATCGGCGAGCGGATAGCGGAGTTCATCAAGGTCGGTAAATAGGGGGAGGGAGGTAGTCCTTTCCCTCTTATTCAGTGAAACCGCAGCGCAGGGGGAGGCTGTGATGTCTCTGTTTCTGATTTCAGCCCTGGGGTTTCTATATCACAGGCTGTTAAGGAGGCGTACTTCGCCTCCGCCCTCGTACTGCCGCCATTACGTGACCCACCAGCCGGTGAAGATGGTGGACTAGCAGGTTTCAGAAGTGACACCGCCGTGGACACCGAGGCCGCGGAGCGAGAGTTCCGCGGCCTTGCCATTTCAGCCGTATCCGCCGTCAGACACGAGGCGTCATCAGCCAGGACTGGCTCTTGGCCTCGTCGCTCATCCACTGGGAGTGGGATTCCTGGCGACCTGCCGGCGGCTCTACACCCAAGCTATCGGCGAGGCGGGTCATAAAGTTGAAGTTGCAGGTTATCAGCACGGTGGAAAGTATCTGCTCATCGCTGAGGCCGTGGTCGCGCAGACGTTGGACGTCGGCCTGGGTCATGGCGGCGGGCGTCTTGGTCAACTTGGCGGCGAAGTCCAGCATAGCCCGGGTCTGGGGATCAAGCTGGGCCTGGGTGTAGTCGTGCATCATGTGGCTGGCCAGATCCGGGTTGTCCGAATGGTCACGAAGGAACCCTCCGTGAGCCATAGTTCAATACCGGCAGTGGTTTGTAGCCGACACCACCGTGGCGATGGCCTCTTCCTGCACCCTGGTCAGGGCGGAACCACCAAAGGTGACGGCCATGTTCACTTGCTGAACGGCCTCCATAGCCCGGGGCTGAATTGACATTATCTTGAGGACTTCCGGTAGATTGACTTCCTCTTCACGAATCCAGGCCATTGAATTACTACCCCTGCGTTTAGCTGTCTTGCCAAAAGTGGGTCAGGTGTATTACCTCACAGTCGGGGCCGTTCTTCGATAATTACATCTCCGTCTTCTCTTGCATCCACTTTAAGCTGACTACCTTCGAGCAGGGCCATCCCTACCAAAGGATCTCCAGTTATTTGGTGAACCAGAACTGGACGCTGCTCGCCATGCCACAACACCAACGCACCATAAATTGAGAACATACCCACACCGCCAGCTTGGTTAGCGGGGCGCTGACCGTAGCTTGTTAATCCGAGCTTTTGGATCACATCCTCAGGCAATGCCAGCCATCCAGTGAACCCGGTATCAACTGTGACATCTGATGTTAGAAAAACACGGTCAGATCCGGCGATATTAAGAGCTATTTGTGGCTTCAAGTAGACATATCCATCTTTGTCTACTATGGACTTCACTTTCCCTTCAATCATTGCTAACCGAATATTCGCTCCCGAATGGTGTACATAGCTGGGTATCCGATTCTTTCGCCCCAAGTGAGCGCATTGGGGCGTCGCTCGAACATCCGCAACGTTGCTTCTAAGTCATTGTCACCAATCTCGTAGTCGCCGCTTTTGACGTCGATGACCACTACCTTTCCCTTTTGTGTTGCTTCCAGCTCACCGCGAATCCCCTCATACATAGCCCTTCCGACAGCGGCTATGTCTATCTCTTCTTTTTTCGTTGCCACATTGGCAAACAATTTGGTCTCATCGTTTCTGATGACTTTCTCTTTGGCAATGAGACCACCCAAGACAGAGTATGTCAGGTAATCCTTTTGATTCCCGCGAAAATCTGAATGCAATCCCAATAGATCTGCAATTTGGGCGTTCCGCAGACCTTGAGGGTTGGCTTCCAGCAGCTTGATTATGGCTTCCTCGATTTGCCTTAGTCCCATTTGTGCCATTGAATAGGCAGTAGTGTCGGTATTCATTCGCTAGAACTCCTCGCTGTCGGGATGATGGGCTTTCGTGTGTGCTTCGAAGCACACAACGCAGGTGACCAAATCACATCCCCTTTCCACGTAATCATCATTATCTTCTGGGCAGGCTTCCTGGTGGTTGTCACAAGTTATGCGGCCGCAGGTTATGCAGGAATAGTCGAACTCAAAGTCCAGTTCCTTTCCGCAGAGGCTGCACTTCGGAGCCGGAACACTGATGATGTTGTGCCTCCCGGTTGTCCCATTCGTTGACAAAGGCATCTCTCGATTCTCTCTTACACCGAATGTGGATGGGTTCAGGCGAATTAAGAACAACGGGAATATACACAAAATAGGCCGGGGCGCAAAGGATGACCAGAAGGAAACCTCGGTATCCTTTGCGCCCTCGGCGTTTAGTCCTCCCCTAAGCCCGCCCGAACCAGTCCGGGTGCACCGCCTGCAACCCTAGCTGCGGCCAGGCCGCTGGGGCACTGCATTTTTCGAGGCATTCCTCCAGCGGCAGGGAGTCGTCCCAGTAGTAGGCTATGATGCGGCGGCCGTTCCAGTGGCTGGCGTCGTCGGATGCTATCCAGACGGCGGGCGACTGCATGGCCTCGGGCTGGATCAGGGCGTCGGTAGTGGCGCCCTCGGGTGGTATCACCATGTTGGTGGCGGTGGCGCCGCCGGGGGTGAGGACGTTGGCGGTTACGCCGGTGCCTTCCAGGTCCTGGGCCATGATGGCGACCAGGGCCTCGTGGCCGGCCTTGGACGGGCCGTAGGGCGCGCCGCCCTTGCGCCACATGGTGTCCATGCTGGTGGTGACGCCGATGATGCGCCCGAAGCCCTGCTCGATCATGTGCGGAGCGACGGCGTGAGACATCAGGAACGGGCCGCTGAGGTTGACGCTGATGACGCGCAGCCAGGCATCGGCGGGCAGCGTCCAGAAGTCGTTCTGGCTGCCGGCGGCCCGCGCTCCGAACCCTCCGGTGCGGGCGTTGATGCCCGCGTTGTTGACCAGTATATGCAGCCCGCCCATTTCGTTGATGGTGCGTTGCACCGCGCTCTCCACCGATTCAGGGTCGGTGACGTCGGCTAAGATGGGCAGCACTGCGTCATCGCCGCCGATCTCGCGCATATCATTGGCGGACTGGTCCAGCCAGTCCTCGTTGACATCCAGCATCGCCACTCTTGCCCCGGCTCGTACCAGTCCGGTAGTGATGGAGCGGCCCATGCCGATGGGGCTGGCGGCGCCGGTGACAATGGCGATTCTGCCTTCCAGTGTGTTCGATTGGGTAGTCATTTCATTCCTCTACCAGAAATTGGGCGCGGGGCCTCGATTAGAAGATGGCCAGGGGGTTGACGGGGGAGCCAGTGGCGTTCTTGAAGCGCAGGGGCGCGACGTTGAACATGAACTCGTAGCGACCCAGCCGCTCGCACACCTCCGCCAGTTCCTCGCAGTTGCCGGCGTCGATGAGCCACAGGCCCATTCCGACGATGCCGACCTTGTGAACGGGCAGTCCGATGCCGGGGTATCCGCTGGGCTCGGCGTCCTGGGAGGCGTCGCCGCCGACCAGCGCCACGCCGCGCTCCTTGAGCCACGGCAACGTCTCGGCATGTAACCCCGGGCGTCCGGCGGCGGGCGGGCCCAGCTCCAGGCGACGCTTGTACCAGCCCAGGCGCAATATCAGCGCATCGCCTTCCTCGACCTTCACGCCCTGGGCCTCCTCTGCGGCTTCCAGGTCGTCGGTGAACACGAACTCGCCAGCCTCGAGCCACGGCTTGCCCTTAACCTTGGTGATGTCGAGCATGACGCCGCGTGTGACAACACCGTTCTGAACCTTGTCTATGTCCAGACTGTTGGCCTTGGTCTCGGAGTTGACGTCCGACGCCGGGAAGCCGTTGTACATCTTACCGTTCCAGACTTGGTGGCAAAGGCTGTCCAGATGGGTGATGGTCAGCCCGTGGAAAGAGAAGCCGATAAAGTCTGATGTGCCGCCGGGTCCCTCATCGGGGCAACTGTCGCCAGCCCGCAACATATAATGCAGCGGCGGGATGGAAGTGACGTCGGCTGCGCCCTCCGGCACGATGAGCCGGGAGCAGGTGACGCTGATGCCCTCCCTGACCAGGGCGGCGGCCTGCGCCCGCTTGGCATCGGTAATCAGGTTTACCGTGCCTAACTGGTCGTCGTCGCCCCACCTCCCCCAGTTGCTCAGGGTATCCATCCACTCGAGGACCTGTTCCTCGGAAGGAATCTGTCTCGTAGTCATGCCGAGCCTCCTGTACGATTTGGGGTAGGGTAAGTCTCAATTGGCACCCGGTCAATTCCGGCTAACTCAGGCGAAGTTCCTCCACTGCGCCGTCGATGTAGAGGATTTCGATGGTTCGGGTTACGGCGGTTCGCAGGTCGGCCCTCTGGGCATCGTCCAATCCTTCCGAGAGATGGTCGACTATGGCCGACACGGAAGTCTGTCCAGCGGCAAGCCTTGCTATTGCCGCCACCAGAGGGCTGCAGGGAGCGCCTTCGGGCTGCGATGGCGTGGACAACGTCATGCCCCAGACGAACTCGCCTTCCGCCAACACCGGCTTGCGCGCGACCACTGTGCTGGGAGACAGGCGGGGAACCGACGGCAGCAGCCAGTTGCGCTGCGGGTCGGCGCGAAGGGCTGCCAGCCATTCGGCTCGTCGCGCCCGCTCCGACTCCACGGCGCGGACGCTGTACGTGAACCCAGGCGGAGCTTCGCCCCGGTCCAGCACCGCCCGCTCGTAGCCGCGTGGCGGTTGCCCCGCCACGGCCTGGATGAAGCTCTGGCGGGGGGAGAACTCGCTCCGCTCACCGTCCCGCTCGACTATGCGGCGGGCTTCCCAGAAGTAGGAGTCTGAGGTGAGGTTGCTGGAATAGAAGAGCCGGGCCATCTCGCGGAACTGGTTGTATTCCTTATAGTACAGTTCTTGGTATACCTCTCCCGACTGGTCGCGGAGTTGTTCGTCCCTGCTCTCTGCTGTCTTTAGCGCGGTGGTGGCGTAGGCGGCGGCCATTACGCCAGACATCAGCGCCAGGTGCACCCCCGACGAGAACAGCGGGTCAACGAAGCAGGCCGAGTCGCCGGTCATCACAAACCCCGGCCCGGTGGTGCGCTCCGACGAATACGACCAGTCGCGCACCACGTTGGGCCCGGCGGCCCATCGCGCATCGCGAAGGTTGGCCTTGGTGTGCACGGTCTGTGATAGCTGGTCAAACAGGAACTCCCGCGCTCCCATTCGCTGGATGCCCTCCTGCCCTGTCCGGTTGTCCACCACCGCGCCGACGCTGCTCCAGCCGGTATGCAGGGGGATGGTCCAGAACCAGCCGTGTTCGTAGGCTTCAATGAAGATGTTGTTCTCGTCGGGCGACGGCAACGGGTCCGCGCCCTCGAAGTAGGCGTAGACCGCGAGGTTCTGGAAGAAGGAATCCCATTGGCGCGTTGCCGTCTGTTGGGCCAGCAGGGCAGTCTGTCCGGTGGCGTCGACTAAGAAGCGGGCGGACTGCTCGTCTTGTCCGGCGGTGTCGGAGACGTAGCGGATAATGGCCGGGGCGTCGGGGGATGTCCAGGCCACGTTAGAGACGCGGTGGCCTTCACGGACGTCGACGCCGTGGGCGCGGGCGTTGTCCAGCAGAATGTGGTCGAAGGTGGGACGCCATACCTGGTAGGCGTGGGGATACTGGACGCTGGTCTCGCGGAAGCGCCAGCTCCACGGCTCTGGGTCGCGGCCCCAGACCATGGTCGCGCCGTACTTGGAGAGGAAGCCAGCGGACTGTACGGCATCCATCGCGCCCAACTCTTCGAGAACGGGCATGGACGCTGGCAACAGGGACTCGCCGACGTGGTCGCGGGGGAAGCGCTCCCGCTCCAGCAGCAGGACGCGCCAGCCTTGGCGGGCGAGCATGGTGGCCGCCGCACTGCCGGCGGGGCCGCCGCCGATGACGGCCACGTCTGCCGTGGGTTGGTGGGCCATTCCGGGCCTCCATGTAAGGGCTTGGAAGGACAAGGGCGGGTTTGATGACCCGCCCCTGCTTCGTTGGCAATAGCGACCCGTTGTCGCCCGTGTCTTCGGCCTGTGCTATTAGTCGGCGCTGTGGCCGCCTTCGGCAGAGGCGGTTTCCTCGGGGTAGGGCTTGCCGGTGGCCGGGTTGACCTCGAAGGAGCTGGGGAGTTCCAGTTCCTTGGCAATCTCGCGGACGGCGGGGATGACTTCCTCGCCCATCAGTCGGAGGCTGCGCATGGAGTCTTCGTGGGTCATGGCGCCGTCGCCGTCCCAGAAGAAGACACTGCCGGGGCGCAGGTACTCGAGGACGTGGCGAATCTTGGGGATGACGGTCTTGGGCGTGCCGGAGATGATGGTGTAGTCGGCAATCTGCTGCTCGTAGGGGCGGCTCAACACCTGCGCCGCGCCGGCAGTGCTGGGAAGCAGACCACCCTGACGGGCAGCGGGGGCGACGGCCTGGGTGGGCAGCACGCGGCGGCGGGAGGTCAGCCCGGGCAGGTTGGCCAGGGCCGGGTTCAGCGTGCCTTCGTTGCCGGCGAGGAAGGGGTTGCTGGGGCCCTGGACGAACTTGCGTCCGGCCTCCTCGGCCAGCTCCTCGGTCTCGTCGACGTGGACCTTCCAGAGGTAGCCGAGGTTCTGGGGGCCGGACTCGTAGCCGAGCTCGGCGGCGGTGTCGTGGTAGAGCTGGAAGGCGGACTTGGTGGGCTCAAGCTCGGTGGAGAGCATGATGTAGGGGATGCGCTTCTCGGCGGCCCACATCAGGGAGTCGCGGCTGATGACGCCGGGGAGCCAGACCTGCGGGTGAGGCTTCTGGTAGGGCCGCGCCCACGGGTTGACGTGGCGGAACTGGTAGTGCTTGCCCTCCCAGCGGAAGGGGCCGGGGGTGGTCCAAGCCTTGACGATGAACTCGTGGGCTTCCTGGAAGCGCTCCCAGTTGTAGGGCGGCGGGGCGTTGTGGGCGACGCTCTCGCGTCCAGTGCCGCGCACCCAGCCGGATACCAGGCGGCCATGGGAAATCATGTCAATCATCGAGAGCTGCTCGACCAGCCAGAGGGGGTCGTCCCAGATGGGGATTATGTTGCCCAGCAGGACAATCTTGGCGCGCTTGGTGATGCGGGCGAGGATGGATGCCTCGACGTTCATGGCGCCGCCCATGCAGAAGGGGGTGCCGTGGTGCTCGTTGAGCATCAGGCCGTCGAAGCCCATCTCCTCGGCGTAGAGCTTCTCGTCGAGATAGCGGTTGTAGAGCTCGGCGCCCAGCTTGGGGTCGTAAATCTCGTTGCTGACGGTCAAGTCCATGATGGGCTTGCCGGTAGCGCCGAAGTAGCCGGAATCCGGGTCCTGGTAGGGCCGCTCGGTGAAGTATCCGATGTGCATGGTCTTCTCCCCTCAGTCGGCAATTGTGTGCCCCCTTCGACAAGCTCAGGATGAGTACGGGGGGCGATGATTGCGGGCATTATAGCACTATTGTGGTCTTTGTCCGTTGCTGGATTGCTGGCCGCCGTTCTGACCGCGCAGCCGCCGCAACTCAGCCAGCGCGGCGTCCCGTTCC
This sequence comes from Dehalococcoidia bacterium, assembly GCA_965204805.1. GTDB lineage: Bacteria > Chloroflexota > Dehalococcoidia > Lucifugimonadales > UBA3495 > VXOI01. The sequence continues at coordinate 2,391,784 of OZ242013.1, read as the reverse complement.
GCCTCGACCCGGCGGCGGACGGCCCGCTCATCTGCCAATGCTTCCCGCTTTTCTTCCAATGTCTCCCGGTCTTGCGCCCAGGCTTCCCGATCGCGCTCCCACGCTTCCAGGGATTCCCGCCAATTGAGCAGGTAGGTTCCGGTGGCCGGGTTGTAGAAGCGGGGCCAACCCTCATCCCATGCCAAGGATAGTTGCAATACCGGGCTATATCCTTTCAGGATGCCGTCCGGCTCCGTAGTCAGTTCAACGCGGCGGTAGACGCCATCGGAGAGCAGCATCCCGATAATCGGCTCTCCGTAGTATCTGCCGCCGGTGGGGTCGAACATCCAATACTCGGGGACGCCGATACGGGCGTAGATTAACGGTTTGTTGCGAATGTCTACCTGGTAGGTGCTTTCGGAGGCGACTTCCAGCGCCCAGTCCGGCGGCTTGCCCACCTCCCACGGCAGGTAGAGCTTTCGGGGGCGGATGGCGCGGGAGTCAACCCCGAAGGCGAGATAGGCGTCCGGCGAGACCCGGACGTTCAGGTCGCGGGGATCGTAGCAGATGTTGGTGTCCCGGCTGAGGAAGACATCGGGCCGTCGGCTGAACTCGGTGAAGAAGGAGTAGAGATAGCCGATGATCTGGTCTTGAGGCTGCTCCTGTTCCATGGCGTCCGGTTTCTCTACCAGCTCATCGGCGTCAAATTCCAGGCTGGCGTAGTCAATATCGCCCATCCGCCGGTAGGGCAGCATGGTGTAGGCGTCGGCGGCGGTGGTCATGTCTGGCCTCGCTGCGATGGGGCATTTAACATGGGGGAGAACAGCGGTTATTGTAGCATGGGGCATATTTCCACAACGCCCCGGTGGGTCAGCCAGACTGGTTCAGCAGAATCGGCTCGATTTCCAGTGGCTTGCCAAAGTGCTGGGCAATGCTTTCGGCGATGATTGCCTTGATCTCTGGGTATGCCAATTCTTGCTGAATTTTGTCCAAGACAACCGGGCTCCTGTAAGGCAGCATCAGCTTCTCACCTTCCGGGTCCAACCAGATGTCCACCGGGCGGGCGCTCAGCAACAGTCCGCCGATGGAAACCTCCCTTTTGCCTCTGGTTTTGCGCAAGTGCTGGGACACTGCTTTCCAGTTGTCTTCGATGTCGCCGGGTTCGTACTTCGAGGCGCTTTCCGCCGCACGCGACGGCTTGGCCGCTGTAGGACGGGGCTGCTCTCCCGGTTGCGGGGTCTGAAGTTTCTCAATGGCATCAGTAATCTGCTGCCCCAATGCTTGAATATCCTGGCGCAGGGGTTCAATGGACTCGACTTGAGAATCCGGTTGACGGTGTTCCAGTGTTTCTAATGCGTCGGCAACCCGCTGCGCCAGACTGTTGAAGTCGCGATGCAGTTGGAGCGAGACGTCTTCCGAGTGTGTTGCTTGCTCTTGCATCAGGCCCACCATCTTCTGGGCGGCCTGTTCCGCAATTTCCGCCGGGTTGGTCAGCCGCTCCAGCCGTTCGATCACCGCCGCGTCTATGGCGGTTTGGGTAGACATCGGGGACTCTACCAGCGGTGTCAGCAAGGGAGACAGGCGGCGCGTCATCGCGTCGGCGATGTCTTCAGGGTTGGGAGGCGCCGGCTGCTGCATAGCCACGGCCACCAGTTGAGCGGTTTGTTTCGCCAATTCCCTCTCGTCCACCCGCAGCCCTTCTGCTATGGGAGCGAGTTGTTCGCCTATAAGTCTGGCGACTTCCGTGAGTCTGTAATCACCTGGCGGGACACGCTGCTGGGTGAGTGTGGGAGCCGGGCTGAGCATACTTTCTCTGATCTTGTCTATGGTGCCGGATTCGTCAGAGGCGCGAATTTTGCCGAGTATTCGGGCCATTGATTTCAACGCATATTCAGCTCTTGCCTGGGGAATGTCGCCATTTGTTGGATGGGAGATTTGATTGCGAATCCGTCTTATCTCATCGAAATTTTCAGTGATTTTCTCCTTACTGTCATCAAAATCGCTCTCGAAAGCCTGTCTCCAGTTGTACTGGATTATGTAGCCGAACATATTGACGTCTATCGCGATTTCGACGTCATCCCGGCTGTATTCATCTCGCCGAAACTGCTCCGCGGTATCGAGCGGCAGAGAATCAGCAATTGCGTCGGTAACGACCTTGCCGCGGATAGACCCCAGCCGCCGTACAATGTAAGGGCGCATGGTGTCACGGAAAATGTTCATCCCTTGGTACAAGGCATCCTGATAAGGCCGTTTGGTTACTGGCATTGCTGGCCTCCTCGGGGCATGAAGCCGGGCAACCCGCTATGTGGCGGCATTATATTACATAACGTTGATAGGACGTTTGAGAGGGACCGAACAGGTTACGAGCCGTGTGGCGCGACGAAATTCGGATTGACGGTTTGTTGGGGTTGTGGTAGATTTCTGGGGCTAAAATTATCCTCTTTTCCCCTAATCACACCCTCCGAGAGACTGCATGGAATCTATTATTGTTGCACTGGCCGCAGGCGTTGTCGCCCTTGTTTTTGCCGGTTTTACGGCTATGCGGGTGCTTAGCGCTGACCCCGGGAACGCGCTGATGCAGAGCATCGGCGACGCCATCCGCACCGGGGCGGGAGCTTTCCTGCGCCGCGAGTATATGTCGCTGCTGCCCTTCGTGGTGGTGGTGACCGTGGTGCTGGGGGTGCTGGACTATACGGTTTTCAAGCATGAGATGGCAGTGCCGGCTACGGCTATCTCGTATTTGGTGGGAACCATCTGCTCAGGCACGGCCGGGTTCATCGGGATGAACGTGGCGGTGCGGGCCAACGTGCGTACCGCCGCCGCCGGAATGCGGGGGCTGAACCCGGCGCTGCGGGTGGCTTTCTCCAGCGGCACCGTTATGGGCGTCTCAGTGGTGGGCATTGGACTGCTGGGGGTCACCATCCTGTACCTGATATTCCAGAACATCAGCGTGGTGGCGGGATTCGGGTTCGGGGCCAGCTCCATCGCGCTGTTCGCGCGCGTGGGAGGCGGCATCTTCACCAAGGCCGCCGACGTGGGTTCGGACCTGGTGGGCAAGGTAGAGGCTGGCATCCCCGAAGACGACCCCCGCAACCCCGGCGTCATCGCCGACAACGTGGGCGACAACGTGGGCGATGTGGCGGGCATGGGCGCGGACCTATTCGAGTCCTACGTCAGCTCCATCATCTCGACGGTGGCTCTGTCGGCTGCCGCGGTGGTGTTTGCCACCGGCGCTTCCAACGAGTTCGACTATACCAGTTCGCAGGCGGTGTTCCCGATGCTACTGGCTGGTTCGGGCATCGTGGCCGCCATCCTCGGCACCTTCCTAGTGCGCAGCGGCGAGCAGGCCGACTTCGACAAGCTGCTGTGGTCGCTGCGGTACGGTATCTTCGCGGCGGGCGGGCTGCTGATAATCTTCGCCGCGATACTGACCATCACGCTGACCGACAACTGGTGGTGGTTCGGCTGCGTGGTGGCCGGGCTGGTGGCTGGCACGATTATCGGCTTGGCTACCGAGTATTTCACTTCATACAGCTATAAACCCACCCAAAGGGTCTCGGCCGCATCTGAAACCGGCGCGGCAACGGTAATCATCCAGGGCATTGCCAGCGGAATGTTGAGCACGCTGATTCCCGTAATCTGCGTGTCCATCGCCATCCTGCTGGCGTACTGGTTCGCCGGGTTCTACGGCGTGGCGCTGGCGGGCGTGGGGCTGCTGTCCACGCTGGGCATCACGCTGGCGACGGACGCATACGGGCCGGTGGCTGACAATGCGGGGGGCATCGCCGAGCAGGCGAACCTGGACCCGGAGGTGCGGGAGCGCACCGACGCGCTGGACGCGCTGGGGAACACCACTGCCGCGACAGGAAAGGGCTTCGCCATCGGGTCGGCGGCGCTAACGGCTCTCGCGCTGCTGGCGGCGTACTCGGTAAGCGCGGGGCTGATAACCATCGGGGAGGACGGCAAGCTGGTGTCGGGCAGCCTGGGCATCAACCTGCTCCAGCCGGAGATACTGGTGGGTCTGGTCATCGGCGCGATGCTGCCGTTCATCTTCTCGGCGCTGACGATGCAGGCGGTGGGCCGGGCGGCGCAGGGCATCGTGGACGAGGTGCGGCGGCAGTTCCGGGAGATACCGGGGCTGATGGAAGGCACGGGTACGCCGGACTCGGCGCGGTGCGTGGACATCAGCACGCGCGGGGCGCTTCGGGAGATGATTGTGCCCGGCGTGATGGCGGTGATTGCGCCGATTGCCACGGGGTTCATCCTAGGCGAGGCCGCGCTGGGCGGGCTGCTCATCGGGTCGGTGGCGTCGGGGTTCATGCTGGCGATAATGATGGCGTCGGCGGGCGGCACATGGGACAACGCCAAGAAGTACGTGGAGCTGGGGAACTACGGCGGCAAGGGCTCGGAGGCGCACAAGGCGGCAGTTGAGGGCGACGTGGTGGGCGACCCGTTCAAGGACACGTCGGGGCCTTCGCTGAACATCCTGCTGAAGCTGATGGCAGTGGTGTCGCTGGTATTCGCGCCGGTGTTCCTGGAAGTGTCGCCGCTGATCAATTTGGCGTAACTTACATGGATGGACAGGATATACAGGATGGGATTTGCTCCCAACTGCATAGATTCCGCACTACCTTTTCACCCCCACCCTAACCTTCCCCCTCAAGGGGGAGGGGATTTTTGAGATAATTCCCTAGACTTCATGGAGGGGAGCGGCATGACTGCTGAGGGCGTTACGCTGAGAGAGATACTGGAGGAGTGCCGGGACGGCCGGGATGGAGGCGCGTTCAATGAGGTGGTGGTGATGCTGGAGAGCACCGCGGCCTCGGCGGAAGTTTACATGGACTTTGATGATTTGCGGTTCACGCCGAACGGGCGGGTGGTGACGCTGATGGTTCCGGGCGGGACGCATATGCACCTGGATATGTCGAAGATCCGGGAGGCGGAGTTCGTCCACACGACCAACGACCAGGGGCTGCCGTCGTACCAGCTCTGGATGCGGGACGGCGAGGGGAACCCGGCGATGCGGGTCTACCTGCGGAAGTCGGACAACGACGCCACCAACCCGCCGCGGCATGAGTTCTTCATGTCGCTGCTGGAGAAGTATCCGGGGCCGATTGCGCTGTCTGCGGATGCGTATGGGGCGAGGGAAGGGCATCCGTAAGGAGCGTTAGTTGGCAGTTCGTGGGGTTACCCAGCAGTAGACGGGGCAGACACAACGGCTGCCCCTACATTTTTTCGGCTGAACGCCTGATTTGTTCTCCAACTGGGATTTTCTCACCAACCAGCACTTTCTCACCGAGTTCGGGACTTTTTCCCAGATTGTAGTTGTGAGCCAAAGCCCTGTTTATCCAAACAACGGGCGAGTCAAAAGCCACGTTCACCAGGCGTTGATTTACGAGGAGTATCCCACAGCGAGCGGCGGGGCGTGTGTAAGCCGGAGGGCTGAAGGGGGAGGAAAAGTGGCGTTATCGAAGCTGTGACAATTGGAAGCGCAAATCATAGGCTGAAATTCAATGCACTACTTGGGGAGCGACAAGCGGAAAAGATATACAATTTTGATATTAGCTTTGACCAAGACATAGATGGTCACTGGAGCGCGTGGTTGACTTCCTATCCTGCCTGCGGAACCTGGGGAGATACCAGAGACGAAGCTGCTGAAGCGTTGGCGGAAATGACTGTCGTTTTCTTGGAAGTCATGCGGGGCTCAGGCGAACTCATCCAGGCAAATAGAGTGGAAACTCACGAAACTATCAGTCAGGTAGTCACGGGCGCCGTGAATTTTGATGCTGTAGCTTCCATTAGAGGCGAAACCGTCAGAATTCCTATCCAGGCATGAGCACTGCCCTAGTTACCGTTCACCAACTACGGAAGAAAGGTGTTTATTCATTACCACAAGCCTAATGACTCCATCCCTCGCGGTACATTAGGAATCATCATTAATGGCACTCAATGAACGGTAGCGGACGCTCAACGGTTAGGATTTATCTGACATTACAACAGTGGTAGCCTTAACAAGCCCTCGGAAGCTCCGAGGGTTTCGTCTTTGTGCTACACGCCAGCTTATCCTGCAATCCCGCACTTTCCTGCTAAGGTCGGTTTAGGGCGCTGCGGTTTCGCCGGTTTCGAGGTTGATGATGCTGGCGGTTGCTTCTTCGCCGTTGATTTCGAGGAGTGCGATGGTGCCGAGGGCGCCGCGGCGGTGGCGGCGGCCGGGGTAGGTGGGGCTGCCGGGGTTGATCATCAGGACGCCGTCCCAGTGGCAGATCAGTTCCTCGTGGGTGTCGCCGAAGAGGACTACGTCTACGGGCTGGCCGAATTTCCCGCGCAGGGTTTCGGTGGCCTGGCCTTCGGGGAGTACCAGGCCAGCGCCGTTGCTGGTGGTGGCTATCCTGGGGCCGGGCCACTGGATGTCGTGGATCATGCCTATGGCTATGGCTCCGGCGTGGACTACGCGCGTGGCGTAGGCGAGGCGGTCGCCCTTCTCCACGGGGTCTTCGTAGCCGCGGACGGCGAGGACCGGGGCGACGGTCTCCAGGTAGTCGAGGACACCGAGGCATTCCAGGTCGCCGCAGTGGAGGATGAGGTCGACTCCCCCCAATGTACGGAGGACCTCGCCGGGAAGGTCGCGGCCGCTGCCGGCGGAGTGGGTGTCTGAGATAAGGCCGATTTTCATGGGCGATTCAACACAGAGCTTATAGAGAGAATAGCGGGAATAAGCGCAGGAGTTCTTTGGTTGGGGATTTCACCCCCACCCTAACCCTCCCCCTCAAGGGGGAGAGGATTTGGGGAGAGTCTCTTGGAGGTTTTACCCCCACCCTAACCCTCTCCCTCTGGAAGAAGGATTGGGGTAGGACCGGAGTCAGTTGAGGTTGTCCCATAGAGCGAAGTAGTCTGGGGATTCGCCCCGGACGGCCTGGACCAGATCCTGGCGGTTGAGGCGCTGCATGATTTCCGATTCCTGGGCGGCCAGGTCGGTTAACCTGCGCTCCCAGTCAGGCAGCGAATCGTTGCTGCCGGGCCTTTGCAACAACTCCCGCAACGCGGCCAGCACCGTATCCGAGTGGACGGAGACCGCACCGCCGGAGACGACGTAGACGACCACGGTGGGCAGATCGGAGGGGTTGATTTCGGAGCCGAGATAATCGTAGTCGTTGATATGCACGCCCAGACGGTCGAGGATAAACATCATTGCTACTTCGCGGATGGCTTCCTCGAAGTGCATTGTGAGGTTCATCAGGTGGGCGAAGGGGTAGTCACCCATCTCGCGCAGGGCGTGGGAGAACTCGTGCTCGACGGCGCGGAAGAAGTCGTCGCCGAAGACATCGTCGACGTTCAGGGACCGCACCGGCGGCTGTCCGGCCCGGGAGTCGAACACGAGGAATTCGCGCAGGTGGGGGAAGATGCAGAGCTGGAGGTCGGGGAATCCAGCCTCGGGATGAGCGGGATTGAAAAATTGTTCCATGCCAGTCACTTTACGCCTATGTCGGGGAATAATCCAGCGGTTTGGCTGAGATTCAGGCAGATGGGGGGAGTGTGGGGGTACACCCTGGGATACCCGTCTGCGGAGATTTCACCCCCACCTTAACCCTCCCCCTCAAGGGGGAGGGAATTAGCAGCGGGTCTGCGGGGATCTCGCCCTCATCTTGGCCCTCCCCCGGAGGGAGAGGAGATTTATTACACACCCTCTAAAGCAAGTCGGCGATGTCTCGGAACTGGCGGGATAGCCAGTCATCGTTGTCGTGGCGGCAGATGGCGCGGTAGAGCAGGTCGGCGCGGCGCTGCCGTTCCTCATGGGGCATGGTGACGGCCTGGTACAGGGCCTGGGCAGTGCCTTCCACGTCAGCGGGGGCAAGGGTAAGGGCGCCTTCGGCAAGTTGGTGGTAGGCTCCGCTGCTCCGGGACAGGGCCAGCACGCCGTTGCGCCGATTGACCACCGGGCCTTCCTTGGCCACAGGGTTCGTGCCTTCCACCAAGGTGTTGACCAACAGCACGTCATAGAGCTTCATTCCGGCGACGGCCTGGGCGTAGTTGTTTTCGATGAAGGGTACGATGGGCTGCCAGCCGGGGAACCCGTGGGCGTTATTGACCTGGTCGATGGTCTGTTTCACTTCGTCCAGGTATCTCTGGTATTGGCGCAGGTGGGTGCGGGATGGCACGAGGAAGGCCAGGAACTTCACTTTCCCTTTCAACTCCGGGTGCTGGGAGAGCATTTGCTCGTAGGCGCGGAAGCCGCGAATGACGTTCTTGTTTGGTTCGGCCCGGTCAATGCGGACGATGGTGGACTCCCGGGAGTCGGCCTTCAAGCGGGCTTCGTATTCGTGGGTGCGAGGGGCATCGGCAATACGCTGCACTTCCTCGATATTTATGGAGGCTGGGTAGACTTTCACGTTGCAGAGATGGCCGTCCAAGTCCACTACTTCGGCTATCCGGCCAACCTGGGCTTGAGGCACGAACTCCTCCACCGTGTCGAAGAAGCTGCGGCGGTCCTGCGGTGTCTGGAAGCCGACGATGTCGCAGGAGCACAAGGACTCGCAGATCCGGCGCACGATGTGGCGGGGAATCATGCTCCAGTAGACGGGAGTGGGCCAGGGGATGTGAACGTAATGCTGGATTATCGCTTCGGGCAACTCGTCTCGCACAATCTCGGGCAGCAGGTAGAGATGGTAGTCGTGGGCCATGATGACCGGCGGTTTTCTGCTGGTCCTGGCTTCGTCAATCACTACTTTGGCAAAGGCTTCGTTGACGGGCACGTAGCCGGTTTCCCAAGCGTCGTGGATGCTTGCGTCAACGGTGGGGTTGTAGGGCGGATTCCACAGATAGTGTTGCAGGAACCACAGCAGCGGGTTGCAGATGACGTTGTAATACTTGTGGTAGGCACGGCGGGGCGCTACCACGTAACGCAGGCTAATCTGGTGGCCGGGCAGTTGCGACTTGACGCTCAGGCCGACGCCGTTGGCCGACACCTGGCGGTCGCCCTCGCCCATGGCGCTGGATACCCAGGTGAAGGGAAAGTTCTGGGCCAGGGAGCCGTAGGCGGTGGCGACGCTGCCGCTGCCCCGGCGGGGCTCAGGCCGGATAATATCCTGCCGAGAGTTGGCGGCCTGCTCTTGCCGTCGGCGCTCAGGCATGTGATGCTCGACCGGACCGCGGTTGCTGACCACTATCAGAGAGCGGCGCGACAGGAGACTGGCGCACTGTTCGTTGACGTCTGCGGCGCTGTTGTCAAAGACGCCGCCAAGATTGTGGCTATCTATCGCCATGGATGCCGTTTCCGCCGTGGCGAGTTAGTTTCCTGCTCCGTTGGGCAGGAAGAAGTCTATGTTGGTTTCGCGGACGCCCTCACCCTGACAGAGAGGGGGAATCTTAGGAACTATCGCAAACCCTTTGGTTGCTTTACCGGCGGCCTCTCTACACTACCTTTTCACCCCCACCCTAACCCCCCCGCAAAGGGGAGGGAACTCTTACGATAGTTTCTCAGGAGTCGCGCTGGCAGAGACGCTCAATAGCCGGCACGACTGCGCCGAGCCGGTCTACTGTTTCGTCCGGCTCGGTGGCGGGGTCGGTCGGGTCCTCGCGCTCGCTGAAGCCGGTAATCCATACCGTCTTGAGGCCGCACTTTCTTGCTCCCGCAACATCGTTGCGAATGCTGTCGCCGACATGGACTGTCTGGCCCGGAGCAACATCCAAGGAGCGCAGGGTCATCAGAAATATCTCTTCAGCGGGCTTGGATAGCTTCACTTCGTCGGAGAAAGTGAGCGTGTCGAAGTAGTCCAGCATTCCGGTGTTGGCCAAGTAGGTGCGAAAGGTAGTTCCCGGAGTCATCCCGGTGTTGGAAATCAGCCCTATGCGAAGACCCATCTCGCGGACGCTCCGGAGTACGTCCACCGCGTCGGCGTGGGCCGGGGGCGCGTAGTCGAGGAAGGAGTCGGCGTAGACACGGGCGATTTCGGCCAGGGTGTCTGGCTGAAGACGCTCATCCAGGCCGGGGCTGATGTTTTTGACGAACATGTCCACCTGCTCACTGAAGCTTACGTCCAGCAGAGCTTCGCGGATTGCTACGCACTGGCGGTAGCAATCCCAGTAGGCCTCGGCGATGCGCTCGGCATCGAAGTATTCGCCACAATCAGCCAAGATGCGTTGTATACCGTCAAGCCGGGCCTCGCCGCGGCGAAGGCCCAACTCGCGGTTATCAATCAGCAGCGTCTGCCAGAGGTCGAAGGTGACGGCGGTGATTTCAGGCAAGGCGGCCTCTCGCCCGGGAATTCGACGCCCTGAATTTTAACATGGATGTACAGGATGGACAGGAAATGGGAAAGATAGAGCGCAGTTCCGGGACGGAAAAACCGGAACGGAATTATACCGGTGGCCTTCTGGTGTGCCAGTCGGTGGACTGCTCGTAGGCGTGGGCGGCTCGGAGGACGGTTTCTTCGTCGAAGGGGCGACCGGCGAGCTGGAGGCCGATGGGGAGGTTGTCGGTGGAGAAGCCGCAGGGGACGGAGATGGCAGGGAAGCCGGTGATGTTGTAGGGACGAGTATACTGCGTCAGGGCGGGGACGGTGCCGATTTCCTGCTCGCCAGCCAGGACCTGCTGCTGCAACAGCGGGGGCGCGGTAACCGGCTCGGTGGGGCCGGCCAGGAGGTCAACGTCGTCGAGCAGACGACGGGCGGCGCGGTCGAAGACGGCGCGGCCTTGCTGGGCGCGGAGGTAGTCGGCGGCGCTGATGAAGAGGCCGGCTTCGAGGCGCAGGCGCACAGGTTCGTAGAGCTTGTCGCCGTCGTTGGCCAGCACGTCGCGCAGGGCGGCGGACGCCTCGGCCATGAGCATGGTGGTGGAGATGGCGGCGTTATTGTTGAACTCGGGGAAGTCCACCACCACCAATTCCGCGCCGAGGGCTTCGAGCTGCGACAGGGCCGCGTTGACGCTGGCGCGCACTTCAGGGTCGAGGGGCGCCTCGAAGTGTTGGCGGGGCACGCCTACGCGGAGGCCGCGGATGTCGCCGGTGAGGGCGGCGGTGTAGTCGGGGACAGGGAGGCTGGACGAGGCCACGTCGCGGGGGTCGTGGCCGGCGATAACGTTCATGGTGATGGCAGCGTCCTCCACCGTGCGCACCATGGGGCCGGGGTGGTCCATGGACCAGGCCAGCGGGGTCAGTCCGTGGCGGCTGACGCGCCCGTAGGTGGGCTTGAGGCCGACGATGCCGCAGAGGGCCGCCGGGATGCGGATGGAGCCGCCGGTGTCGCTGCCGGTGGTGATGGCGCACTGGCCCGCCGCAGTGGCGGAGCCGGAGCCGCCGCTGGAGCCGCCGCTGACGCGCTCCGGGTCCCAGGGGTTGTGCATGTGGCCGTAGTCGGGGTTCTCGCCTGTGGGGCCGTAGGCGAACTGGTGCATATTCAGCTTGCCCAGCAGGATGGCGCCGGCCTCGCGGAGCCGGGCGGCCACGGTGCAGTCCTCGGCGGGGACGAAGGTGTCAAAGATGCGGGAACCGGAAGTGGTGCGCACGCCGCCGGTGTTGAAGAGGTCTTTCAGCCCCACGGGGATACCGTGGAGCGGCCCCCGGTAGCGTCCGGCTCGGATGTCGCGCTCGGCCTGCCGAGCCGCCGCTAGCGCCTCGTCGGGCAGCAGGGTGATGAAGGAGTTGAGCACCGGCTCGGTGGCCCGGATGCGGGAGAGATGGGCCTCGATGACTTCCACCGGCGAGATTTCGCCTGCCTGAATCAGCCGTCCCAGGTCACCGGCGCTCATGTAGCAAATTTCCAGTTCGTCCACGGCCTACCCCCGGAAGTTTGGAATGTTGATTCTCTTGGCTGCCGGGAATGGCGTTAGGAGGCCCCGGAACGCGGGCCGCGCGGAATAAAGGCCATGTCCGGCTCTGTGTCGCTTACGTCGATGTTGCGCAGCGACGCCGTGCCCGCTAGGACGCCGCGCAGTTGGTTGTACAGCTCGTCCATGTGGGCGCCGGTGCCGGAGATGCCCAAGCGGGCCGCCGCTTCGTCGAAGGCCTGGCGGGAGATGGGGGCATCCTCAAGCATTGGGGGGCCTCCTTTTCTGGGTTAGGAACACTCTTCGGGTTCGTCGGGCGGGAAGAGGAAGCGCAACACTTCAGGGGTGACCGTCAGCACCTTCTCGCCGTCCCGCTCTATGCCGAAACGCTCTTGCGCCTCTTGCATACGGCTGGCGACTTCCTTTCGAGCCTCCTCTCGGCCCATTCGGGTCCATCTCTCCTGCATTTTCGCTCGCTGCGCCGCTCTTATCTCTGACGCCTTCTCAAACATTTTCCGCGCTCCTTCAAACAGGCCACCCAGCGGTATTATGAATGCCCAATACAGTTAGGTTGCAGCTATTTCAAGATAGCGGCAGGCACGGACATCCGCGCGTGAAAACTCCATCAGGATTGCCAGTGTGACCAAGGCTACGAATGCGAACCCGGCAACTTGCCACCAGATTCCCCGTTCCGACAGTTCGTTGGGCAGTTCCGACAGGTTCACGCCTTTATTTTATCAGAGTTATCGCGATGGTCGCTTGCGTCGTCGCGCGATTGCCCGTATGTTGTTAGCCGCTGTTTGGGACGATGATGACTGCACCCGATCTGTATTGCGACAACTGCGGGCGCCCGTGCGACCCGGGCGCCCGCTTCTGCACCGGCTGCGGGACGCCACTGCCTCAGGCGTCTGTCCCCGTTGCGGCCAGCGGAGAGGACGGCGAAGTTCCGTGGACTCCGGTGCATGTTACAGCTGGCCTGTTTCTGTTCCTCGGATTGCTGATTGCCGCCGCCTTTATTGCCAGGGGAGTTGGGCCGCTGTACCCGGCGCAGGAGCAGGCGTTGCAGACCTGGGTCGGGGTGCATCTGCTGGCTCTGTGCGCGGGAGCCGTGGTCTGGTTCATGGGGGCGCGGAGGGCAGTTTCTCCCGCGCGGGCGCTGGGGCTGGTAAGGCCCCGCACCTCGCTGGGGATGTCGGCGGCGCTGGCCTTGACGGCGCTGGCAGCCAGTATACTGGCGACTTTTGTTTACGGCCTGGCTGTGGACAGCTTGGGGCTGGAGTCGTTGCGTCCACCGGAAATTGACGATAACACCATCTTTCCGGGCATAGGCATACTGCTTACTCTCCAGGCTCTCGCAGTCGTTACGCCGCTCAGCGAGGAGGCGCTGTTTCGGGGGTTCGTGCTGCGGGGGTTGCTTCCCAGCATCGGCACCGGGCCTGCCGTGGTAGCCACGGCGCTGCTGTTCAGTGTTCTTCACTTGGAGCCGCAAGTGATGATTCCCATATTCATCACCGGGCTGGCCTTTGGATTGCTATATGTCAAGACCGGCTCTGTGTGGCCCTGCATCGCGGCCCACGCCGGGCAGAACGCCCTGGCACTGCTGGCGGTGAGATTCCTGTAAGGGTTTTTGCAGATTCCAGAGGGCTAGACACCGCTACTTGGGTGGGTTACATTTGGCGTATTCTGTAACCACTTCTACGGAATCTGGGCAGGGCATTCTCTAGGTAATGGGTAAAGAGCGTATTGAGCGGATGTTTGCCAGCGTCCGGGGGCGGGAGCGTCCCGGACTTATCGTATTTCTGACCGCCGGGGTTCCCAACATGGAGGTCACGCTGGAACTGGTGCCGGCCCTGGTGGCAGCCGGGGCCGACGCCGTGGAATTGGGAGTGCCTTTCAGCGATCCGCTGGCGGAGGGGCCGGTCATACAGCAGTCCAGTTTTCTGGCGTTGCAGAACGGCGTGACTACCGCCGATTGCCTGCGAGCCGCCGAGACTCTGCGCGACCGGATTCCCGACGCGCCGCTGATACTGATGGGCTACTACAACCCGCTGCTTTCCTATGGCATCTCGCCCTTTGCCGCCGAGTGCCAGCGCGTGGGGGTGGACGGCCTCATCACCGTGGACTTGCCCGGAACGGAGTCGGGGCCGCTGGCCGCCGAGTGCGACAGCCGGGACATTTCGCTTATTCCCCTGCTGGCGCCGACGAGCACTGAGGAAAGCATTGCTGAGTCCTGCCGCAACGCCAGCGGATTTGTCTACTGCGTCAGCGTCACCGGCGTGACCGGAGCGCGAATGGAGGTCTCCGGACGGGGGCTGGAACTGCTTGAGCGGGTTCGCGCTCATACCGGCCTGCCACTGGCCCTGGGGTTCGGGATTTCGGCGCCGGAGCACGTGGTGGAGGTCGGCAAGACAGCCGATGCCGCCGTGGTGGGCAGCGCGCTGGTGAGAATTACGTTGGAATCGACCCGGGACGAGGTGGTAGGGCAGGCCAGTGCCTTCGTGGCGTCCTTGGCCGGGCGGGCTCCCGCCGCCGGAGGACGCCGATGACCGTCTGCCGGGGGATACGAGGGGCCACCACCGCCGAGGCCAACACCGGCGAGGCCATCCACGGCGCGACTACCGAGCTGCTGGAGGCGCTTATTGAGGCCAACGGACTGGTGGAGAAGGATTTGGCGTCGGTGATTTTCACCATGACACCGGACCTGAACGCCGTTTTTCCCGCCGCCGCCGCCCGTCGTCTGGGGTGGAACAGCACGGCCCTGCTGGGCGCGGTGGAGGTGGATGTGCCGGGCAGCTTGAACCGCTGCATCAGGATACTTATACTGGTGAACACTGATAAACAACCCGGGGAGCTGGTAAACGTTTATTTGCGAGGAACCGAGACCCTCAGATCCTGATGTGGGTCCCGAATTAAATCACAGGTTCTTGGAGGAGAGGAGCCGGGTGCGATTGCGCTGAAAACGCTATCAAAACTTGTTGACTTCAACCAGGAGAGCGAGTAGTATCTGTTACATAATGAAAATTACCTGGGGCGGTTACGGCTATTGCTGCTATTTCTTTACCGGTTGCCAGCCAGCCGGCGAAGGATTGGTGTGCTAGCCAAAGGCAGCCGGGAGGACACCAAACCCCAGCCGGCATGGGCTGGGGTTTTTTCGTAGTGGCGCCGGAGGGCGGGCCTGGATTGGCCGGCCGGGCGCGGGGGTGGATGTGAGACCGTTACCTGGGGCACCATATTTATTCGGAGGGGACACCGTGCAACCGTCGGCAACCAGAGATGTACACATCGAATCTATGCAGCCCCTCACTACTCCGCGAAATCTAGTCAACTCCCTGCCCATCACTCCCGCCGTGGAAAGGACTGTCCTGGAGGGCCGGGAACAGGTGCGAAAGGTTCTCAATGGCGAGGATCCCAGGCTGCTCCTAGTCGTCGGTCCCTGCTCCATCCACAGCAAGGAATCCGCCCTGGAGTACGCGGGCCGCCTCAAGGAACTGTCCGAAGAACTCAGCGGCCGCCTTCTCATAGTGATGCGGGTCTACTTCGAAAAGCCCCGCACCACCGTTGGCTGGAAGGGCCTCATTTATGACCCCCACCTCAATGACACCTTCGACATCGAGGCCGGACTGCGCACCGCCCGCACTCTCCTTCTCGAGATCGGTGAGATGGGGATGTACGCGGGCACCGAGTTCCTGGACCCGGTCGTCCCTCAATATCTGGCTGGCCTGATAACCTGGGGCACCATCGGGGCCCGCACCACCGAAAGCCAGATTCACCGGCAGATGGCCAGCGGCCTGAGCATGCCGGTCGGATTCAAGAACGGCACCGACGGTAATGCCCAGGTCGCGGTCGACGCCATGCTGTCCGCCCGCAGCCCGCATGGTTTTCTGGGCATGGACGGCGATGGTCAGACCGCCCTGATCCGCACCACCGGCAACCCCGACGGGCACCTTGTGCTCCGCGGCGGCAATGCGGGTCCCAATTTTGGCGCGGAAGCTATCGCTGAGGCCAAGGAGCGCCTGGGGAAGGCGGGGGTCCGCTCCCAGCTCATGGTTGACTGCAGCCACGGCAACTCCAACAAAGACTACAGGCAGCAGGCCCGCGCTTTCAAGGATGTGGTTTCCCAGAGGACCAGCGGGGGCAGTGACATCATTGGCGCGATGCTGGAGAGCAACCTCAACGAGGGCAACCAGCGCCTCTGCGAAGACCTTTCCCAGTTGCAGTACGGCGTCTCCATCACCGACGCCTGTATCGGCTGGGGGGAGACCGAGGAGTTGCTCCATTGGGCCTACGAAGCCATGGGCGCCCCCGCCGCCGCTCCGGTCTAGCCACATCTCCGCACTCAGACTGCAAAAACCGCCGGGGTTGCCCAAACCCCCGGCGGTTTGTCTTCCCCCAGTCCTCCCATCATTCCCGCGCCCTGGTTCGGCAACCGTAGTGGTTGGTTGCCGGCGACCCGGCGCGTACCCGTTTGTCGCCGGCGGAAAGCGCCGGTAATTGGCGAAAATGATGACTCCATAGAAAGAAACTGGATGGTGAAGCAAAAATAATTGTGGCAATGGCTGCCGGCAGTACCCAGGAAAACGTAGACAAGGTGCAGCGGCGTATCGAGGCTCGCGGCCTGACCGCCGCTATTTCCTACGGGGTTGACCGCGCCGTGGTGGGCGTGCTTGGCTCCATTCCCCAGGATTTCAAGGACGAACTGGAACTTCTTCCCGGAGTGATGCAAGGGCTGGTGGTTTCCAAGCCCTACAAGCTGGCCAGCCGCGAGTCCACCCCGATCCGACCACTATCAGGGTGGGAGAGGCGGTGGTCGGCGGCGACAATCCAGTTATCATGGCCGGGCCCTGCTCGATGGAGGACGAAGAGCAGAATGGTATCCACCGCCAAGGCGGTGAAGACCGCCGGGGCCCACGGGCTGCTCATCGAGGTTCACCCCAATCCCGACGTGGCGAAGTGCGACGGGCTCAGTCCCTGACATTCGAGAACTTCGACCTGCTGATGGCGCAGGTGAAGGCGCTGAACAGCGTCCGGGGGAGCCAGTGCCGGCCTAGCTCGCGGCTTCGGCGAGGAAACACGAAACGGTGGCGGGGATTTCCTGCCACCGTTTTCTTGTTCAAGTGGCTAATTTACATCGATGAACAGGATGGACAGGATTTTCGACAAGAAATTACCTTACCTCAACCTTCCCTGATGCTGAGATTTCACCCCCACCCTAACCCTCCCCTTTGAGGGGGAGGGAATAATCGAAAGGCCCTGATCCTTCTACAGCCCCGCCTTCACCGCTGACTCGCGCATAGTCTCGAGGTAGGCTACGCTGGAGGTCTGGAGCAGGCTGTTGACGTTGCCGTGGAAGTACTGGACGCCCAGGTCTAGGAACTTGGGGACGAGGTTGTCGGGACAGCTTACGCCGGCCACCTTGCCGGCCTTGACGATGACGTCCACGCCCCGCTCCATCTGTGCCTGCACCTCCGGGTGGGTCTGCTGGCCGGGGACGCCCATGGACTGGGACAGGTCGCCGGAGCCGATGAAGAAGACGTCCACGCCGTCCACCTGCACCATGGACTCCAGGTTTTCGATGGCTTCGACTTCCTCCAGCATGAGGCAGACCAGCGTGTTGCGGTTGGCCTCGGCCACGTAATCGCCGGTGGAGCCGCTGAAGCCGTAGCCCGCCGGGCGGCTGCGGCTGAAGATGCCGCGGTGTCCTTCGGGGTAATATTTCACCGCGTCCACCGAGGCCCGGGCCTCGTCGGCGGTGTTGACGTGAGGCACCTGAACGCCCCAAGCGCCACGGTCGAGAAATGGGGCGATGATTTCAGGCTTGTTGGCCACCGGGCGGACGATGGGGGCGATGCCGGAAAGCTCGGAGGCCCGCACCAGGTCCTCGGAATTGTCCACGGTTATTGAGCCGTGCTCGTTGTCCAGCAGCACCCAGTCGAACCCCAGGCAACCGAGCATTTCCACCACGGGGGCCGACGGGAATGTAATCATCACCCCGAAGACTGCCTTGCCCTGTTGCAGGGTTTCTTTCAGCGTGTTCTCGCGCATACGTCCTCTCATCCTGTGTTGAATTGGTTGCTAAGAATCTATCTCAAAACCAGCGGCAAATTTTGTGGATGCACTTCGCGGCGACACTGCACTACCTTTTTACCCCCATCCTAACCTTCCCCCTCAAGGGGGAAGGGATTTTTGAGATAGTTTCTAAATGTCTAGCCGTTGACACTACACGGGAGTATACTACTCGCCACTTTTCAAGGTTACATAATTCGGCAGTGAACCGTTGAATCCGAACTTGATATAATGGAAAGTATCATGGAGACACGGGCGGAGGGTATTCTTGGGTCCCGCCCTTCGACAGGCTCAGGGTGACGTAAGCAGGCCCAGGGTGATGACAGCAGCAAGCTCAGGGTGATGTAAGCAGGGGGTACGATATGTTTCCGCAGGTTTCTCTGACAGCGCCCACCCGCGGCGACGTGGAACGGCTGATGGGTTGGCTCGACGATGAGGATGTTAACACGTCCTGGTATGGCCTGGGGGACGATGGGCAACCGCTTCACGCCGGTTATGTGCCATCGCACGTCCTCGAAGGCGACGACAATGACTGGGACCGGGTGTTCAATGACGACAATCGCAAGGTCTTTGCGGTCTACTCCAGCGAGGGAGAGCATATTGGAGAGGCGCAACTAGTCATTGAGTGGCCCTTGCTGGAAGCGCAGGCTTTCATCCTGGTAGGCCGCAAAGACCTGTGGCACCACCACTATGGCACCATATCGCTGGTCAGCCTGCTGGACCACGCCTTCAACGACCTGGGTCTGCATCGCATCTGGGTCGATGTCCCGGAGTACAACAAACCGGCATTGGACATGGTTGAACACATCGGGTTCGTGGTGGAAGGTCACTTCCGCAAGGCCCACCGCCGGGGAGACCAGTGGTTCGACTCCTACGCCCTGGGCTTGCTGGCAGAGGAGTACCCACGGCGCCGCGCCCGTCTGATGGAAACGAATGTTTAACCGCCGGGCAACCAGCCACCAGTTTTAGCGCAAGTGAAAAGCCCTCTCACTCTACGCAGGAGGAAGGAGCGATGCCAGTAATAACAATCAACGGCCCCTTGGGGGCAGGAGCGGTTTCCATAGGCCAGATGGTGGCGCAGCGGCTGGAGATGAACTTCTACGACCGGCTGATTTTCACTCAGGCGGCCCGGCTTATCGGGACTCCAGTGGGCGCTGTGATCGCCAAGGAGCAGCGGGTTGACCGCTTCCGGGACCGGTTGGGCCGGTTCCTGCAAACCATGCTGGAACGGTCGGCCATGTCCGGAGTCAGCGGGGAGCCCTACTTCGGGCGGGGCATTGAAAACCTGCCCCCGGAAACCTTCATGGAAATGATGGGCGAGAGCAACACCAACCGGCCGATCAGCGACAAGGAGTTCATCGAGGCCACCGAGAAAGTGGTGAAGGACATCTACGAGGAAGGAAACGCGGTGATCATCGGGCGAGGGGCCAATGCCATCCTGGAGAACATGCCGGGCACCTTCCACGTGGCCCTGCTGGCGCCGCTGGAAGTGCGCGTGCAAACGCTGATGCGGCGGGAGAACTACACCCGGGAAGAGGCGGAGAGCTACGGAGCGGAACTGGAGCAGGCGCACGAGAGCTTCTTCCGGCGGTTCTTCAACTATAACTTCTATGACCCGACCCACTATCACATGATGCTGAACATGGGGCAGATGAGTCCCGAGACGGCGGCCGGGATAATCGTCCATGCTACCAGCGACATCGTTGCCGCTCCCACCGCTACCTAGCGTCGTGAATGAGACAACAGCACCATGTAAGCGCGGCGGGCATCCTGCCAAGAAATTAACTCAAAACTACCAGCGCGTTTCTCAGATGCGCTCACCAGTGGTGATGAACTACCTTTTCACCCCCACCCTAACCCTCCCCCTCAAGGGGGAGGGAACTTTTGAGATAGTTTCTAAGTGAAGGACTGAGACGTGTTTCCATTCGCTGACGCAGGGGCCCGCCGCGTCGGTCTTCCCCCGGTAACCGTCGGGCTGATTGGCCTTAACTGCCTGGTCTTCCTTTACGAACTGCAAACGGGCGGCCTGGGCGTTCTAGCCGGCGGCGGCAGTTTCCGCATCGACGTCTTCTTCTTCAAGTGGGGTTTCATACCCTCCGAACTGGCCGAGGGCCGGGACTACCAGCGGCTCTTGGGCGGAATTGACATCGCCTCTCCCGTTCCCACTTGGACAACTATCTTCTCCTCCATGTTCATCCACGGCGGCTTCCTGCACCTGGCCAGCAATATGCTGTTCCTGTGGGTGTTCGGGAGCAGCATGGAGCAGTCGCTGGGGCCGGTTCGTTTCCTGCTGCTCTACCTCGCTACCGGAGTTGCGGCGACGCTGAGCCACATGGTCATCGAGCCGCAGTCGCAGGCGCCGCTCATCGGAGCGAGCGGCGCGGTCTCCGGCGTGCTGGGCGCCTACCTGCTGACCTTTCCCTTCAACCGCATCCGAGCGCTCATACTGATGATTCTCATCACCGTAATCGAACTGCCAGCGATATGGCTGCTGGGGGGCTGGTTTGTCTGGCAACTGATACAGGGCCTAACGTCGCTGGGGTTGTCCAGCGCGGTGAACGTGGCCTTTTTTGCCCATGTGGGCGGGTTCGTGGCTGGAATGGCGCTGATTGCCGCCGCCCGCGCGCTCACCGGCAGGCCGGTGCTGCCGCGCCGTCCGCAGCCGTGGGGTTACGGGCGGGATGAGGAATTTTATTGTTAGCCTATCCCACTAGGGAGGCTTATCTTTACGGTGTCCTGCGGAGTTGCGCCTTCAACCAGAACCCGGAGAGTCAGAAGTTGGAACAAGACCAACGGGTAAGCATCTGGAGTGTGCCTGAAGATTGGCAGGCCTAGTATCTTGCCCTGTTCAACACCCAGATATTATGCTTGCTAGGACTGGTATCCTGGCATGAAGTCGTAACTGCCCGAAATACCGGCGGGCCGCTGGACATCCTCATTGCCATCGGAACCAGCATGGCAGGATTGGTTATACTTGTAGCAGCGGAAAGCATTTTCCTGACGGACGTGGCCAAGATGCTGTTTACCATAATTTCCGACAAATACCTGAAACGCCAGTGAACCAAGGGCCGGGAAGAAGGCTTGGCCGAGGGTATTGAGCAAGGGATCGACCAAGGCCGGGTAGAGGGCTTTGTAGAAGCGCATAAGAAATGGGCTGATTGGTATGAGCGGAAGATAAAAGCCGGGGCTGCCGGGGAAGATTTTGATGAACCTCCTCCCTCATACCCCAACTCCAACGGTAGCAGGTAGGCGCAGATCTAAAGGCGATCCCACTACTTGAACCAAATGAGGTTGAGATAATGTTCAGTTGGCTTGCCAGTAAGTTATTCAAAGGACGACGGGAAACTGCGGACGCTCATACGCAACGGGTCTGGGCGGAATGGGACACTCGGCGGATGGCCGCGGAAGACGCTGGAGAGCCTTTTGCTGAGCCTGAGCCGGAACAGACTAAGTCCGGAAGAAGGCGATGGCGGCGGGGTCGCCCGTCGGCCCTGGATGCGGGGGCGGCTGGCGCCACCGGCGCTTTCCTGGTGGGGCCGCATATTGGACACGGGCATGACCACCACGGGCATGGGGGATTCGACGGCGGCTTTCACGGCGGTGGCGGTGATGCGGGCGGTGGGTTTTAACGACGATACGAAAGGGGCGTCCCGGCTAAGGACGCCCCGATACTTTTGGCCCGCCGATGCAGACTCCTACTGAGTAATGAGGTTGCGGTAGGGGCGCGTCATCAGGTTCCAGCTATCGGCGTTCCGGTCGTAGCGGGAATTGACGAAGACGCGCCAGTTGGCATCGTCCAGGTCGGGAAAGTCCGAGCGGTAGTAGTAGCCCGGCCAGCGAGTCTCCTCCCGGTGGAGCAGGTGGCGCAGGTGAGCCTCGCCGACCCAGGCGCGATGCACCACCTCCCAGCAGCGCATCAGCTCGTGGGGGCTGCGGGCCGCCAGGTGTGCCAGGTCCTCGCGCAGCATTTCGATCAGCGCGATGCCGCGCTCCAGGGTCGGGCGGTTGGTGGTGTACCAAGCTGATGCGCCCGCGCCGTACTCGTCCATGATTTTTTGCAGACGGACCAAACCCTGCTTCGGCGTCAGGTAGTTGGGGTTGATTTCCTCGGCGGTGGTGGCTCCCTTGTGGCGGTCGTAGGTTGTCAGTGGAGACAGTATCGTTGACCGTATCCCCTGCACCTGGTCATCGGTCACCGCAGGACGGCCGGGGTTGTCGGTGAGGTAGTTGACGGCGGCCTTGGCGGCGATGCGGCCCTCGGTGAAGGAGCCGGAGGAGAACTTGTGCGGAGCCGCGCCCACGCCATCGCCGGCGGCGAAGAGGCCGCGGATGGTGGTCATGCGGTTGTAGCCCCAGAAGTAGTCATCGGAGGCGATGTCCTCCGGGCCGCTGACCCACGCCCCGGCCTCGCCGGAGTGGGATCCCATGATGTAGGGTTCGGCCAAAACCACCTCGGAGGGAGTATCTTCGGGCGCGATGTTCTGGGCCGCCCAAGTCAGGGCCTGGGATATGGTCATGTCGAGGAAGTCTTCCCAGGCCTCGTTGCGCACCTGCTCCATCTTGTCCGGGTCGATGGTGCCATCGGGACGGGCGGAGAGGGCCTGCATGGCTTGGTCGGTGCGCATATACATCGGGCCGTAGCCGTCACGCACGTCCAGGAACATCTGGTGGTTGCGGAGCGGCGTGGGCGTGGGAATGGCGGAGCCGTAGGGTTCGTACTTGTCCAGCTCGGCGGCGCGGGTGACGGTGTAGTCGTCGCCCAGGGCGTTGAGGACCTTGGCGTGGAAGTACTGGAACCACATTCCCACCGGGCCGTAGCCGTCCTTGAAACGGGTGGGGACGAAGCGGTGCTCCATCTGGGTCATCTCGACACCGGCGGGAATCATCAGCCCGTAGGCGGAGCCAGTGGCGAAGACCGAGTACCAGGTGCGGCCCAGGCCCTCGCTCACGGAGCGGGGGCGGAAGACGTTGGACGCGCCGCCAGTGGTGATGATGACCACCGGCGAGCGGAAGATGTAGAACTTGTTGTCGCGCACCGAGAAACCGGCGGCGCCGGCAATCTTGCCGGGGTCTTCGTCGTCGGTGAGCAGGTGGGTAATGGCGATGCGCTCGTAAATGTTTTCCTGCCCTAACGCGGTGCGGGCAGGCTCGGCGGCGATGGGCTTGATGGACTCGCCGTGAATGGGAATCTGCCAGCGGCCGATGCGCTCGTACTGGCCGTTCTCCTGCTTCCAGATGGGCAGGCCCCACTCTTCCAGCAAGTGGACGGAGTTGTCCACGTGGCGGCCTACGTCGTATACCAGGTCCTCGCGGGCCAGGCCCATCATGTCGTTGACGACGTAGTTGACGAAGTCCTCTGGGGTGTTCCAGCCGTAACGCTGGCCCATGTAGCAGTTGATGGCCGAGAGGCCCTCGCCGGTGGCGCCGCTGCGCTCGATAACGGCCTTCTCGGCCAGCACCACGCGCTTGTCCCCGGCCCAATACTTGGCCTCAAAGGCGGCGCCGCAGCCGGACATTCCGCCGCCGATGATAAGGATGTCACAATCAACAGTTTCTGTGGTCTCAAATGCCACGGCTTGAACCTCCGTGTTTCAGGTGCGCCTGATGGGGCGCTGGTGGGTCACACAGGGAATACACCCTCACCCCAACCCTCTCCCGGAGGGAGAGGGAGCTATGGGTTCTATTTGCTGGAGGGGACGGGGAGCTTGTCTACGCCCAGCCAGTTTGAGTCGCCGGCGAGGCTCTGGCTGCTCAGGTCGGCGGCGCGGTCTTCAGTGAAACCCTCGTAGGGCACCACTGAACCGGCGGGACGGGTGCGGGACTGGTAGGTGAAGTCGAAGCGGCGCCCGTCGCGGAATACGACCTCCCAATGCAGGCCGCCGTTCTCGATACCTTCGACCTCAGTGCGGTGAGGCTGGACGACAGCGCCCAACGGCACGAAGTCAGCGTAGCCGCGGACGTTGATGGCCTCTTCCGGGCAGAGCTTGACGCAGGCATAGCACTCGGAGCACAGGTCCGGCTCCTGGTTGAAGCCCTTGTTGGCTCCGGTATCCAGCGCCATGAGGTCGTTGGGACAGATGTAGACGCAGAGGGGGCCGCGGTGCTCCCCGGCGCAGGCGGTGCACTTGTTGGGGTCTACGAATGTCGGCATGGCTTAACCTCGGTTCAGTCTCTTTCCATGATTCGGGCTTCAGGGCAATTGCTTTTCCTGCGATTCACCCTAACCCTCAAGGGACAGGGGATTTATGCCGGGTGCAGGCAAAACGAAACCCCCTCGCGTCTGGGAGAGGGGGTTTGCGAACCAGCAAATTAGGCGGACTGGCACTCCGTACAGGTGCAACAGGCCATCTCCGGCATGGTGATGACCGGCGTCCGGTTTTCCAAGTATTCAGGGGTAACGAAGGGGGATCCCATTCCGTATTTCCTTGCGCAGTCGCGCACTACCTCCAGCACTTGCGGGCGCAATGTGGTGGCCGCTGGGCCCGCGCCGCCGCTGATTATGCTGCGAATCAGCGTTCCGGCCAGGTCCTGCTTGCGGTCGCGGTGGCCGCATATCCCTTCATAGGCGACGCTTTCGCAGACCGGGCAGTACCACCACTCCAAGGTGAGAACGGATTTTATGCCAAGTTCGGGAAGCGTGTCAAAGACCTCGTGGGCGGCATAGCGTCCGTAGTGGTTGCCGACGCCCGCGTGGTCGCGCCCGAACATGTGATGGGTGCAGCCCAGGTTCTTGCGGACCAGGGCATGGAACACCGCTTCTCTCGGACCGGCGTAGCGCATATCCCACATCAGCGTCGAGGTCTCGTGAATCCCGGGTAGGAAGAAACCCTCTTCCCGGAGCAGGGCATGGGCAAGGACGATGGCTTCGTCTATGTAGTCGCCGGGCTTTTTCTCGCCTATTACGGCGCTGACGAGAATGCCGTCGGCCCCGGAGTCCAAGAGGGCGCCCTTCATCATCATCTCGTGGCCGGCGTGAGGCACGTTGCGGGTCTGGTGGGCCACGGCGGAGTTCCAGCCCAGCTCGGCCAGCCGCGCCCGCAGTTGCTCCGGCGTCTTCCAGAAGCGATTGAAGGGCGGGTTGACCTGCGGCGGGTTGAGCAGGGTGACCTTGCCGCCGACCAGCGTGTCCTCCAGCGCCATGGTGCGGGCCACTCCCGGGTGGTCGGGGTCGGTGGTGCCGTAGACGTTCCGGGCCATCACCGTCTTGTCGTAGGTGTAGACTTCGGCCACATCCAGCACGGCCAGCGGCTGCCCCTGGTGGGTCAGCAGCACGCGCCCTCCGGGAGCCGAGCCGGTGGCCGCCCAGCCAGCGGGCGACACGTCGAGGATTATGGGGATGCTCCACACTAGCCCGTTGTCCAGCCGCATGGTTCGCACCACGGAGTCCAGGTCAGCGCGGCCCATGAATCCGTCCAGCGGCGAGAAGACGCCATAGGCGAGGTTGATGACCTCCCGCGCTATCTGCTCGTTGACAGCCAAAGGCGGCAACCCCCCGGCCAGATGCGCCGCCTGACCGGAGGGCGCCACTGATACTTTCAGTTCGCCGCCGTGAGGGGATAGGCTATTGTCGACAGCCATTGACAGGCTCGTGGGGAAAGTATGATTGCTCTTGCCGGTAGCCTTAGTTCCCTCCCTCTCAGGGGGAGGGTTAGGGTAGGGGTGAATCGTCTGGTATTAACCCCTGTCCATATCCAGTCAGTTCTTCGACAAGCTCAGGATTATTCGGAGGAGACCACTGCCGCGTCTGACGATGGACTGTGCCCCTGGACTCTGCATCCGTGGCTGGCCACGGTAGATACGAGAATCAGCCCGACCGCGGCGAGGGCCACGATCACCCGGCCGACGCGCCTCCTCGTGAAAACGGGGACCGGTATACGCATCCTTGCTGTTCTCTCCCGATGAAGGTTGCCCGCGCGCCCAGCCCTTTGGTGTGCTAAGGGTGCCGTGCCAGGCGAGGCCGCAAACGGTTGCGATTTCCGCAGGCAGTATATCGTAAGGCCCGATTCGCGGCTAGTGCCAGAGCCGGTGAAGGCCAGGGTTCCTATTTGAGTGGTCAAGCTGATTTTCACCACATTCGAGGCAACGTCTCTGGATTCCTGCCGTCGCAGGAATGACGAGATCCAAACCACTCGATACTCGAGAGACGCCCTCACCCTAGCCCTCTCCCGGAGGGAGAGGGAACTTTGGGAGATACCTTGTGTGAGTGCTATAGCTGCTGCCCCCTGAAGCTGAAATAACCAGCGCAGAAGGGTTAACGCCGCGCCCAGGATGCCTCTTCTCCTGAGCCCTGGCATCACATCATCAAGGCCAACATGATGAGGGCCGCACCTAACGAGATGGAAAAAATTCGGAACACGAATGCTCTGACCTTATCCATCCTCCAGCCTCCTTTGAGAAGTTGCGCATTCCGTCAAGCAATCCTGGTTCATGGGGGCGCTGCTGCCGGTGGAGGGCGGAGCCCTCTCCCAAATAACATAATGGGACTATGTATCAGTTATGTATAGTGAGCCGCATCCAGGGCGATATTTGCCTTGGGATTAAAAGACCTGTCGCTTTGCAAGGCTCATGGCCGCAGGCTCTGGCGCTATGGAAACATTGTTCGGAAAGGCGGCAGAATGCCGGGTTTATCGCCGCGCATCCTTAAGCCAGCGCACCTGAATTGACGGGCTGCTCACGCCGCGGTCACTAAGAAAGCCCAGCCAAGCGAACAGAGAAATGCTACCCCCTTAGTTTTTTGACGTCAACCAATATTGGTTAAAAGTAGTGAAAATATCATAAAGAAAATATGAGAATTTGCTTACTGCATCCAAAGGCAGGTTGACATTTCCTGCCGACCGGGGCCGCTTGTGATACTATATGGCCCGTAGCGGTATACCTATTACACCGTTGATTGTCAGGAGACGCAAATGCTGGACTACAAGCCGAACATAGTTCTGTCCAATGAGGAATTTAACGTGGTCGGCACTCGCCCGGTGCGGCCCGACGGGGCCGAAAAGGTGACGGGGCGGGCGCGGTACGGCGCAGACCAGAACCTCCCCGGCCTGCTGTACGGCAAGATACTGCGCAGCCCCCACTCCCACGCCATCATCAAGTCGGTGGACACCAGCGCAGCCGAGGCGCTGCCCGGTGTTCACGCCGTAGTGACGTCCGCCGACATGCCCGAAACCTCGGGGCGGCTGGCCGACCTGGCCGAGGGGGCCATCCAGAACCTGGGCTTCCTGAGCATGAACGTGCTGGCGCGGGGCAAGGCGCTGTACAAGGGCCACGCCATCGCCGCCGTGGCCGCCGCCAACGCTCACGTCGCGGAGCAGGCCCTGGCGCTCATCAAGGTGGACTACGAAGTGCTGACGCCGGTGTTGAGCGCCGATGAGGCCATGAAGGACGGCGCTCCGGCGGTGCACGAGAGGCTGGCCAGCCTGTCGAACCCGGCGCTGCGCCCAGGCGGGCTGCTGGACGAGGGTGAAGATGGTGCGGGCAGCAACATTGCCAACCAGTTCGAGTTCCGGTTGGGCGACGTGGAGGAGGGATTCAAGCAGGCCGACGTTATCGTAGAGAAGGAGACTGAGACCGTTCCGGTACACCAGGGCTACATCGAGCCTCACGCGGGTACGGCGCAATGGGGCGTTGACGGCAAGCTGACCATCTGGTCCAGCAGCCAGGGACAGTTCACCGTCCGCGATCACACGGCCCGGTTCCTTGGCATACCGATAGCCGACGTGAAAGCTATCCCGCTGGAAATCGGTGGCGGGTTTGGGGCGAAGACGGTGCTGTACGTGGAGCCGGTGGCGGCGCTGCTATCGCGCAAGAGCGGCCACCCGGTGAAGGTTCAGATGAACCGCAAGGAGGTCTTCGAGGCAACCGGCCCCACCTCCGGCACGAAGATCAAGGTGAAGCTGGGCGCCACCAAGGAAGGCAAGCTGGTGGCCGCCGAGTCTACGCTTATCTACGAAGCTGGGGCGTTCCCCGGCTCGCCGGTCTCCCCCGGTGCGCAGTGCATGATGGCCCAGTACGATGTTCCCAACGCCCACCTGGTCGCCTACGATGTGGTCATCAACCGGCCCAAGTCGGCTGCCTACCGCGCCCCCGGAGCGCCGGCCTCGGCCTTCGCCATGGAGACGGCCATTGACGAGCTGTGCGAGAAGCTGGAAATGGACCCGATGGAGTTCCGGCTGCTCAACAGCTCCAAGGAGGGCGTGCGCCGCGTCACCGGCCCGATGACGCCCAAGGTGGGCTATATTGAGACGCTGCAAGCCCTGAAAGACCATCCGCATTTCAACACGCCGCTGGAAAGCAGGACGGACGGACAGAACGGCCATATCAAGCGGGGCCGGGGCGTCGCCAGCGGTTTCTGGGGCAACAACACCGGCCCGGCCAGCGCGTTGGCCGTGGTCAATTCCGACGGCTCGGTGAGCCTGACTGAGGGTTCGCCGGACATCGGCGGCAGCCGCGCCGCCGTCGCGCAGCACATCGCCGAGGTGCTGGGCGTCCCAATGGACGACATCAAGCCGCAGGTGGGCGACACCGACAGTATCGGGTTCACCTCCAACACCGGCGGCAGCAGCGCGACGTTCAAGTCGGGCTGGGCGGCCTACGAGGCGGGACAGGACGTGAAGCGCCAGATGCGTGAGCGCGCCGCCCGCATCTGGGACATCCCGGTGGACGACGTAGAATACGTGGACGGAGTGTTGCAGCACACTTCCGACCCGGAGCTGCGGCTGACCTTCAGGCAGATTGCCGCCCGCGCCGTCGGCACCGGCGGCCCTATCGTGGGCCGGGCCGGGGTCAACCCGCCCGGCGCCGGGCCGTCCATCGCCGTCCACCTGGTGGACGTGGAAGTGGACACCGAGACCGGCAAGGTGGACGTGCTGCGCTACACCGCAGTGCAAGACGCCGGCAAGGCCATTCACCCCAGCTACGTTGAGGGACAGATACAGGGCGGCGTGGTGCAGGGCATCGGCTGGGCGCTGAACGAGGAGTACCGCTTCGACGACCAGGGCGGGATGCTCAACAGCAGCTTCCTGGACTACCGGATGCCCATCAGTCTCGACCTGCCTATGATTGACACGGTCATCGTCGAGATTGCCAACCCGGCCCACCCCTACGGGCTGCGGGGCGTCGGCGAGGTGCCCCTGGTGCCGCCGCTGGCCGCCGTCGCCAACGCCGTCTACGACGCCATTGGTGTCAGGATGGACTCCCTGCCTATCTCGCCCGACAAGGTGCTGGAAGGGCTGTGGGGTAAGAACGGCGGATAACCTGAATAGACACGATAAGTTTGGGGGTCTGGAAATTTCAGACCCCCACTTTTGTTTCCGAACTTCAAGAAGGAATCCCTTCGCCATCAACGGGTGAAGGGTGAGGGTGAGGGCAATGCCGGAAGTATGGCTCCCGCCGCGAATGCAGGCCCATTGCGGAGGCAACCAGCAGGTGGTGGTCCCGGGGGCCACGGTGCGCCAGGTGATAAACAACCTGGAGCGCGAGTACCCCGGCTCCCGCGATTTGCTGATGGACGTGGAGGAGGACGACTTGCTGCCCGGCCTGGCGGTGGTGGTGGATGGCGAGACCAGCCTGCTGGGGCTGCTGGAGCGGGTACAGGAGAACAGCGAGGTGCATTTCCTGCCGGCGATTGGCGGGGGGTAAAACTTTTTGATTGGTCTATTGACAACGGTTATATAACCGTTGTATCTTATGGATACGCAGTTGGGAGGGCCGCATTCAGCAGTCCGCTGAGACATGGTTCTCACCCGGCTGCCTTTTCTTTTGCTTATGTACCTACTGTACTTAGACGATGCGGGCTCCGCTGATTCGCCCGGCGAGAAGCATTTTGTATTGGCAGGTATTGCGTTATTTGAACGTCAAGCATACTGGCTTCAGAACTCGCTGGAGAAATTCGTAGCCACTTTGGGGCACCCCGCGCCAGAATCCCTAGAGATTCACGGGAGTGTAATTCAGAGCGGAAAAAAACTGGTGGCGAAAGATGCCGCGAAAGGACCGCAGGACTGTCATTGCCGAGGGCTTGAGAACCGCACAAGGATTTACTCCGTTGCAGCGCAAGCTCTTCGGAGTGGTGGTTGATAAAGAAGAGCGGTCTCCCGAGGATGCGGTGGAATATGCCTTTGAGCAAATGTGTAACCGGTTCGACCTCTTTCTACGTCGCCTCTATCATCAGGGAAACCCTCAGAGAGGACTGATAGTTCTCGACAAATCGACACGGGAGACTCGATTACAGTCGTTGGCATCGGAATTCAGAACTGTCGGCCACAGATGGGGTACGATGCCTAACTTGGTTGATGTGCCATTTTTCGTTGATTCAACCGCGACTCGAGGTATCCAGTATGCCGACTTAGTGGCCTACGCTCTGTGGCGGAAATACGAAAGGGATGACAGTGAGTTCTTCGATGTGATTTCCGATTGGTTTGACAGCGAAGGAGGCATTGTTCACGGATTGCATCATTACCGCAATCGTAACGATCCGTGCGACTGCCCTTCGTGTGTCTCGCGCTATTAACCTTTGACCAACCCTGATGTCCTGTCTGTACTCGCCCGCCGCGGTTGGACGCCTCCCTTTCGTTGCGCTAGAATGCGGCATCAAGACAATTGACGTCGAATTACGCCCACGGTGTGTCAACGGGAGGAGCTTATGGCAGAGGAACTCACCCCATCGCAACGCAAGTGGTACGACCTGGCAGCCAAGCACGCCGACGTGTTCGCTGAACGGGCTGCCGAGTATGACCTGAAAGGCGAGTTTCCCTTCGAGAACTACGCGGAGATGAAGGAGTCGGGCTACACCGCCATGCCGATTCCGGCGGAGTGCAACGGCGGCGGGGCCGACCTGCTGGACATCTGCATCGCCCAGAACCGTCTGGCCCAGGGGTGCGGGGCAACGGCCCTGGCCGTGAATATGCACTTCGGCCTGCCCTTTGTGATGACCGACCTCCGTGCCGACGGCTTTGAAGTTGACGAGCTCCTGACTCGCATCGCCAACGAGAAACTGATCGTGTTCGGCGCGATTACCGACCCGCAGGTGGACAGCTACAAGGGCATCACCGGCATGGGCTACACCACGGTCAAGGCCGTGAAAGAAGGCAACGGTTTTCGCATAAACGGACGCAAGGGCTTTGGCACCAACAGCCCGGCGGGCGACCTATTCGCCAGCAGCGCTATCTACGAAGACCCGGAGGAAGGCGACGTCGGCCTGATTTTCATCCTCCCTATCGACCACGAGGGCCTGGTCTGCCTCAACGACTGGGACACGATGGGGATGCGGGCCAGTCAGAGCCATAGCTGGAGGCTGGAGAACGTGTTCATAGAAGAGGACCACGTTTTCAAGCATAAGCCCTGGGAATGGGACATCTACGCCCGGGGCCTGTGGGCCTGGCACGGCGGCACCTTCGGGTCGGTGTACCTGGGCATCGCCAAGGCGGCCCGAGACTTCGCCATCAACCAGACCAAGGACCGCACCCGAATACCTTTCAAGCAACCGGAGAGCTATTACCCCGGCCACCAGTTCCTGGCCGCCGAGATGGACATCGCCCTCAACGCCGGCTGGGCCTACCAGAAGCAGGTGGCCGAGAAGCTGGTTGACGTGAACAACCGGGACGACGCGACCATAGTGGACGCGGTGGCGATGCAGTATTTTTGCATGAAGGCGGCGCAGGACGTAGTGAACAAGGCGGTGGACATGGTGGGCGGCGCGGCGCTGGCCCGGCGGCTGCCCCTGGAGCGCTACTACCGCGATGTGCGAGCCGGCACCATGCACCCCATCAGCGGCTTCGACGCGCTGGAACTCATCGGCAAGCACGCCTTCGGCCTGCACCGGGACGTGGAACCGCGCTACGTGTAGCCGTATCGGAAGGTAATGCGCCACGGGAGCGGAACGTCACCGCTCCCGTTTATTTTGTGGAAAGAAAAACGCCCCCAAAGGAGTTGGGTTGCATCCAGTTTGATTACAACACGCTGCAATGCTACGCTGTTGGTTGAAAATAACGACTTGGAGGCCATTCTCCCATGCCAGCAGGATTTATGATTGGCAACATTACCATCACTGACCCGGAGACCTTTGCCGAGTACGGCAAGCGAGTGCCGGAGACTGTCGCCGCCTTTGGAGGAACATACGTCGTGCGCGGCGGCACTCCCGAGAAGATCGAGGGGGACTACGAGCCCAAGCGCATCGTGGTGTTGCAGTTCGAGAGCGTGGAGAAGGCCAAGGAGTGGTACAACTCCGAAATGTACGCGCCGTTGAAGGAAATGCGGATGAAGGCATCCAACGGCGACCTCTACTTCGTCGAGGGTGTCTAGAAACTACATCGAGAACAGCAGTTGCTTTCGCGGTGGCCCTCTCTTCAATACCTCATCACCCTCACCCTCGAGGGTGAGGGGATTAGTGAACTATGGCAACGGACATAAAAGACATCGAAACTGTTTCGACCTCGCTGAACATTGGTGGGATGACCTGCGCCGCCTGCGTCTACCACGTGGAGCGGGCGCTGACGGGCGTTCCGGGCGTGAGCAAGGCCAGCGTCAATCTTGGCGTTGAGAAGGCAGCTGTCGAGTTCAGCCCTGGTCTCACCACCATGGACGACTTACGCCGCGCCGTGGAGGAAGCAGGCTACCGCGTCGATGCCGTAGGCGACCGCCAGCAGGAACTGGACCGTCTGTCGAAGACGGAAGAGATGCGCGCCCTGCGTAATCGGCTGCTGGTGGCTGCCACGGGGGCCATCCTCCTGTTTCTAGGGGCTTTCAACGGATTTCCCTGGGTGTCAGGTTGGA
Source organism: Dehalococcoidia bacterium (assembly GCA_965204805.1). Classification (GTDB taxonomy): domain Bacteria; phylum Chloroflexota; class Dehalococcoidia; order Lucifugimonadales; family UBA3495; genus VXOI01. Next base: position 2,359,215 of record OZ242013.1, on the reverse strand, counting down.
TGGAAATGAGCTTTTACCCCTTCCTGTTGTGGGCTGTGGCCACTCCTGTGCTGTTCTGGGCTGGCGCGGGATTCTACCGGTCAGGGCTGGGCGCGGTGCGCCACGGGTCGGCCAATATGCACACGCTCATCGCTCTCGGCACCAGCACAGCCTACGGGTACAGCGTTGCCGTGGTTTTGCTGGAGGCGTTTGCTCCGTCGGTGTTGGCGAGGGCTGGCATAGAGGGCAAGGTCTTTTTCGAGACCGCTGCGGTAATCATTGCGCTGGTCTTGCTGGGGCGTTACCTGGAGGCGCGGGCCCGGGGGCAGACTTCCGAGGCCATCCGGAGGCTCATTGAGCTGCGTCCGGCCACGGCTACGGTCCTGCGCGACGATGGCGAGATAGAAGTACCAGTGGAGCAGGTGGTGGTCGGCGACTTGCTGCTGGTGCGGCCCGGTGAGCACATCCCGGTGGACGGCGAGGTCACTAGCGGTCATTCCGCCGTTGACGAGTCAATGCTCACCGGCGAGAGTATGCCGGTGGAGAAGGCACCCGGCGATTCCTTATATGGGGCGACTCTGAATGGGCATGGCGCCCTCTACTATCGCGCCACCCGAGTCGGCCAGGAAACGACGCTGGCCCAGATTATCCGGCTGGTGGAGGAAGCGCAGGGTTCGCGAGCGCCCATACAGCGGCTGGCCGACCGGATTTCGGCCTGGTTCGTGCCGCTTGTGGTGGGCTTGGCTACCCTGTCGTTCCTGCTTTGGCTGCTGCTGGGGCCGGCCCCCACGCTTACGCTGGCAATCCTAGTGTTCGTTGCCGTGCTGATTATCGCCTGTCCCTGCGCCCTGGGGCTGGCGACGCCCACGGCCATAATCGTCGGCGTAGGCAAGGGCGCAGCCCGGGGCGTGCTGATACGGCAGGCGGAGGCGCTGGAGAAAGCCCACAGCGTCGATACCGTGGTTCTCGACAAGACAGGCACGCTGACCACCGGCAAACCGGCGGTGACCGCCGTAGTACCCAACCCGTCGAGGGAAGAGCGAGACCTGCTGTTTCTGGCCGCGTCCGCCGAGCATGGTTCGGAGCATCCACTGGCTCAGGCCATCACTCAACGCGCGCACGAGCAAGGCATCGAATTGGGGCAAACTGACGACTTCCAGGCCATTCCCGGCCGGGGCGTGACTGCCTCAATCGGTGGCAAGTCCGTGTTGCTGGGTAACCGGGCCTTGATGGACGAATCGGGCGTGTTCCTGGATGGGCTGAACGAGTCCGCCGCCCGGTTTGCGGCAGAGGGCGGAACGCCAGTGTTCCTGGCCGCCGACGGGCAGGCGATGGGTGTGTTCTCCGTCGCCGACACCCTGAAACCGGGCGCAGCCGAGGGTGTCGAGCGGTTGCGGGCCATGGGCCTGCGGGTGGTGATGCTCACTGGCGACAATGCAGCCACGGCCCACACCATCGCCCGGCAGCTCGGCATCGGGCAGGTGGAGGCGGAGGCTCTGCCCCAAGACAAGGCGGCGGTGGTGCGACGGTTGCAGAGTGAGGGCCGGGTGGTGGCGGTGGTCGGCGACGGCATCAACGACGCACCGGCTCTGGCCCAGGCCGACGTGAGCCTAGCCATGGGCGGCGGAACCGACGTCGCCATCGAGTCTGCGGACATCACGCTGATGCGCGACGACGTGGGGGCGGTGGCTATGGCCTTCGACCTCAGCCGCCAGACCATCCGCACCATCAAGCAGAACCTGTTCGGAGCCTTCTTCTACAACGTGCTGCTGATTCCGGTGGCGGCCGGAGTGTTGTACCCGGTATTCCAGGCCGTGGGCGGCGTCCCTGTGTCGCTGGAGTTCTTCTTCGGGCAGCAGGGGTTCCTGAACCCGGTGCTGGCGGCGCTGGCGATGGCTTTCAGTTCGGTGACAGTGGTGAGCAACTCCCTGCGGCTGCGCGGGTCTAAAATCTAGGCCCAAACTGTGGAAAACGAGGTACAGGCGATGGCGGTAGCGATAGACCCTGTGTGCCTGATGGAAGTGGATACGGAGAACCCGCCGGGCGGGCATAGCGAGTACCAGGGAACGGATTACTATTTCTGCGGTCCCGGCTGCAAGGTGGCCTTCGACCGCGACCCGGAGCACGTGCTTTCCGGGGAGGGCGTGGTGCCAATGGAACACGGCGACCACGGACACGAGGAGTCGCGCCCATCAGGCGGTGGGGGAATCTTGGGCTGGCTGCGGCGGCTCTTTGGGGGCAAGGGCCTCTCGGATTGATGAGTCAGCCCCGAGTGATGGGCAGGTGCTGCCCGTAACCCCGTTTAGCTTACTCCGACGCTGTTGCGGCAGCAGGCTGCTCCGCCAGGAAGCCTTCGGGCACTTCAATGTCCACTGTGGCGACGACTACGTGGGGAGAGTACACGAATGGCTCCACTTTGTCGCCGCCGTGCTTTGACTCGACATAGAGCAAGCCTTCCATGGCGTCTTTGGCGTTTGCCAACGCCTCTTCCACCGTATCCCCTTCCGTCGTGCAGTTGGGATAGTGGGGGACAATTACCTGATAGCCGTCCTCTTGGGACATTAAGAACACAGTGAACTTTTGCAACGGCATTACAGAACCTCGTTGGCTATTTGCTCAAATTCTTCACTGGTAAGCAACATTTGGCGGCGGATACTAGCGACCGTACCGGGACGCAACACGCCTCTCATATAAGGGACGATGACAGTGGGGTATCCCGGTTTCCTGTAATTTGCGTGACTTCCAGTGTAATGATGGAACTCCCATCCTTGGCTGCGAAGGATGCTGATAATGTCATTGAATGTGTAACGCCGTGGCATTCTGGAATTCGGCTAAGCCGCTTTGCCGCAGCAGCGCTTGTACTTGCGGCCGCTGCCGCAGGGGCAGGGGGCGTTGCGGCCCACCTTGCCGCTCCCCGAGGGCTGAGCGTTGCGGTTGGCACCGTTGACGGCTCGCATGGGGCTGTCGGCGGCGTTGCGGCGGCCACGAGTGGCGTTGCCGGTCATGGCGGCCATCTGCGCCGGGTCCACCGCCACGTGGAACAGCGTCCGCACCACGTCTCGCTGGATGCGGTTCTGAAGGTCCACGAACATCTTCTGGCCCTCGCTCTGGTACATGACCAAGGGATTGCGCTGGCCGTAGGCGTGGAGGCCGATGCCCGTCCGCAGGTTCTCCATGGCAGTGAGGTGCTGCACCCAGTGGGAATCTATGGCCCTTAGCAGCAGGAACCGCTCGATGAAGCGCATCTGTTCCGCGCTGACTTCTTCCTCCCGCTGGGAGTAGACGGTCTCAGCGTGTTCCGACAGGATGCGCTCTATCTGCTCCCGGCTGTACTGGTATACGTTGTCCTCGTGCTCCAGTTCCGGCGGCGGAGGGCAAATCTGGCCCAGTTCGTCAATCAGCCCCTCGGCGTTCCAGTCGTCAGCGTGGCGGCTTGGCAGGTATTGGGCCAGCAGGCGGACGAACTCCTGGCGCAGCATCCCCAGCGTCTTTTCGCGCAGGTCACCGTCGCCGAGGGCCAGGTGGCGGTCGGCGTAGATTACCTCCCGCTGCTTGTTCAGCACGTCGTCAAATTCCAGCAGGTGCTTGCGGATGTCGAAGTGGTAGCCCTCCACCTTGACCTGCGCGCCGCTGATGGACTTGGTGACCAGCTTGTTCTCAACCGGTGTGTCCTCTTCCAGCCCGGTCCAGCTCATCACGCTCTTGATGCGTTCTCCGCCGAAGCGCTGCATCAACTCGTCTTCCAGCGACACGTAGAACTGGGAACTGCCGGGGTCGCCCTGGCGTCCGGCGCGGCCCCGGAGCTGGTTGTCGATGCGGCGGGCATCGTGGTGCTCGGTGCCGACGACGTGAAGGCCGCCCAGTTCCACAACGCGGTCGTGTTCCTGCCGCCAGTCGTCGCGGGATGAGTCGGAGCCGCCCAGCACGATGTCGGTGCCGCGCCCGGCCATGTTGGTGGAGACGGTGACCGCGCCCAGCCTTCCGGCCTGGGCGATGATCTCAGCTTCACCGGCGTGGTTCTTGGCGTTCAGCACCTGGTGGGGCACGCCGCGCTTCCGCAGTCTTTCGCTGAGAAACTCCGAGTCTTCAATGGACGTGGTGCCTATGAGCAGGGGCTGTTGCGTTTCGTGGATTTGCACTATGTTATCGGTTACAGCCTTCCACTTGCCATCGGTGGTCTGGTACACCAGATCGGAGTTGTCCTCCCGCTGCATCGGCAGGTTGGTGGGGATTTCCACGACTTCCAGGCCGTAGATGCGGAAGAACTCGTCGGCCTCGGTGGCGGCGGTGCCGGTCATGCCCGCCAGCTTGCGGTACATACGGAAGTAGTTTTGCAGGGTGATGGTGGCGTAGGTAATGCTTTCCCGCTGTATCCTCAGCCCTTCCTTGGCTTCAACGGCCTGGTGCAGGCCGTCGGACCAGCGGCGGCCCGGCTGGAGACGCCCGGTGAACTCGTCAACGATCACCACCTCGCCGTCACGCACGACGTATTCCTTGTCGCGCTGCTTCATCACGTGGGCGTTGAGGGCGTTCTCAATGTAGTGGACCAGGTGGAAGTTGTCCGGGTCATAGAGATTGTTGGTGCTGGTCCACTGCTCCATCTTGGCGATCCCTTCCTGCGTGAGGGAAACGGCCTGGGTGCGGTCGTCAATGGTGTAGTCTTCGGCCGGGTCCAGTCGGGGCACCAGCCGGGCGAAGTTCTGGTACAACTGAACCGGCTCTTCCGCCGGGCCGCTGATGATGAGGGGAGTGCGGGCCTCGTCGATGAGTATGTTGTCCACCTCGTCGACGATGGCGTAGTGCAGTTCCCGCTGCACGCGCTGCCCGGCGGTGAGGGACATATTATCGCGCAGGTAGTCGAAGCCGAACTCGTTGTTGGTACCGTAGGTGATGTCGGCCAGGTAGGCTTCGTCGCGGCTGACCGGGCGCAGGAAGGGCAGCTTGCCCCCGGTAATCTCAGGATCATAGACGAAGGCGGCATCGTGCTGGAGGCAACCCACGCTGAGGCCCAGGGCGTGGTATACCGGCCCCATCCACACCGGGTCGCGGCGGGCCAGGTAGTCGTTGACGGTAACCACGTGGACGCCGCAGCCGGTCAGGGCGTTGGCGTATACCGACAGCGTCGCCACCAGCGTCTTGCCTTCGCCGGTCTTCATCTCGGCAATCTTGCCTTGATGCAGGGCCGCGCCGCCGATGAGCTGCACGTCGTAATGGCGCTGGCCCAGGTTGCGCCGGGCCGACTCGCGTACTGCGGCAAAGGCTTCAGGCAACAGTCCGTCGAGGGTTTCCCGCCCGTTCAGCCGCTTCCGGAACTCGACGGTCTTGGCGAGCAACTGCTCGTTGGTGAGTCGCTGAAACTCCGGTTCCAGCCTGTTGACCGCCTCCTTGAGGGAGGCCAGCCTTTTCAGGGCCTTTTCGTTGGGGTCGCCTATTATCTTCTGAAGAACGGAGACCATAGGGCATTGTCCTGATAAAAAGATTTTCCGGGTGGGGATGTCGGCCCGCCCGGAAAAATGGGCGGAATAGTACGCCCTAACTCTATCATCTCCCGCTGGGAGAAGGAAATTCAGGGCATACCAGCCAGCGCAGGATGGGCCGCGCTGCGTATTTCGTCCAGGCTGCGGATGCCGTTGTCCGCCATATACTCCCGCAGCCCGTTCAGTATGCGCCAAGGCGCGCCGAGGTTGATGAGGTTGGCGCTGCCTATCTGTACGGCTGTCGCGCCCGCGAGGATGTATTCGATAGCGTGTTCGGCCTCGAAGATGCCGCCGACGCCGATGATGGGTACATTCTTGCCTGCTTCTTTCAGGGCCTGCGCAGTCTGGTAGACCAGGGCCAGCGAAACCGGGCGCAGGCCCATGCCCGACAGCCCGCCGGTGATGTTGCCCAGCACCGGGCGTCGGGTGGCCAGGTCAATGCGCATGGCGGGCAGAGTATTGCAGATGGTCAGAGCGTCGGCCCCGCCTTCCACTGCGGCAAGGGCGATTTCGGTGATGTCCGGCACGTTGGGGGCGAGCTTGGCCAGGACGGGCAGGTCGGTGTTGGCCCTGACCGTCGCCACCGCGTCGTGGGTGAGGGCGGCGCTGTAGCTGAACATCGCGCCGTTCTCGATGTTGGGGCAGGAGAGGTTAAGCTCCAGGGCGCTGATGCCCACGGCCTCGGAGGTCAGGGCCGCCATCTCGCCGAACTCTCCGACGCTGTGGGCGGCGAAGCTGAAAAACACGGTGGCGTTCCACTTTGCCCATTGGGGAGTCCATTCCCGTACGGCAGTCTCGATGCCGGGGTTAATCAGCCCGATGGCATTGAGGAACAGGTGGTCCCCCTCATTCCAGGCCATGCGGTAAGACTCGGGGAACCAGCGGGGTTCAGGATTGCCCTCGCGGGGCTGGCGGGTGACGGTCTTGGGGATGACGGCGCCAAGCTCATTGAGGGAGTAGTTGTCCACCAGCCCGCGCCCATAGCCGTCGTAGCCCAAGGTCCCGGAGGCGATCATCACCGGGTTTGCAAGGCAAAGGCCTCGGGGGTGCCCGGGAGCCAGGTTAACTTCCAAGTTTGCCACTCAATTTATCCTCAGCCAATTTTAACATTTAGAGACTATCCATAAACCCTTGGAGGCTTTTTCGACAGTCTCTCCACACCAACCTTCTCACCCCCACCCCAACCCTCCCCCTCAAGGGGGAGGGAACTTTCAAGATAGTTTTGTAGGGGCACACGGCTGTGCGCCCCTACACAAATGAGATTCCCAAGCCGGAGGGTTAATTTTCTGGTTGTTCGGCGGTGGTGGTCTCCTCCGCTTCGACGGCCAGTCCGATGGTGGGGGTGGTGGCTTCCGCCGCCGCGCCTTCTTCCTCGTCCTCTTCGTCATCAAAGAACTCTTCCAGCTCGTCATCATCGGTGTCTTCGCTGGCATAGCTTCGGGCCACAGCTCGGGCCATGCGCTCGAAGCCGTCGTCGTCGGCGTCGAGAGCGAGGATGCCTAGGTCGGCATCATCCGAATCAGTGTCTGCGGGGCCGCGCAGCCAGCCACCGGGAGAGACGGCGGCCAAGTCCAGCGCAGGCTGGGGCTTGAGCAGTTCGGCCATTCCCGGTATTTCGACCTGGGCCGGAATCAGCCGTCCGATGATCACGTTTTCCTTGAGGCCCAAGAGGTAGTCCTGCTGACCCCGCACCGCGGCCTCGGTAAGCACGCGAGTGGTCTCCTGGAAGGAAGCGGCGGACAGGAAGCTGTCGGTGCGCAGCGAGGCGCGGGTGACGCCGAGCAGCACCTGTTCGGCGGTGGCTGGTTCGCCGCCTTCGGCCAGCACCTTGGCAACCTGCTCCTGGAAGGCGAACTTGTCCACCACTTCGCCCGGGATGAACTCGGTGTCGCCCGGCTCCTTGACCTGCACGCGACGAAGCATCTGGCGCAGGATTATTTCGATGTGCTTGTCGTGGATGCCCACGCCCTGGGACTGGTACACCGCCTGCACCTGGTCCACGAGATGGGACTGGAGGGCGTCCTTGCCCAGTACCCGCAGCAGGTCGTGGGGGTTCAGCGGGCCGCTGGTCAGCGCGTTGCCGGCGTTGACCCAGTCGCCGTCGCCCACCAGCAGGTAAGCGGCAGCGGGGATGACGTGTTCCCGGGTTTCCACGTCTTCCCATATAACCGAGATGCAGTCCTCGGCCACTTCCACCCGTCCGCCGACGGTGGCCAGGATGGGGACGTTGGCGAGTTCGGTGGTCTCGGCGTCTTCCGCGGTTTCTTCAGGTTGCAAAGTTGAGGCCAGAATCATGCCAGGCTCGACAAGGTCTCCATCGTCTACCATGACATCCGCGCCCTCGGGCAGAGGGTACTCCTCCCGCACTTCCTCACTGTATACCACTCGGAGGATGCGGGTGTCTTCGGTGGCCTGGAGTTCAACCTGGCCGTCTATATCCGCCAGCAGGGCGGCGCCCTTGGGCATGCGGGCCTCGAACAGCTCCTCGACGCGCGGCAGACCGACGGTGATATCGGAGACGTTGGCCACGCCGCCGGTGTGGAAGGTGCGCATGGTCAGCTGGGTGCCCGGTTCGCCGATGCTCTGGGCGGCGATGATACCCACGGCCTGCCCGATTTCCACGGGCTTGGCGGTGGCCGGGAGCCAGCCGTAGCACTTGCGGCAGACGCCGCGGGGGGCTTCGCAGGTGAGCGGCGACCGCACCGGGACGATGGCCTCTTCCCGTTCAATATCGCCGGATTCCACCGCGTCCGCGAAGGCCCTCTCAATTTGCGCAGCCAGGGGCAGATCTATCAGGTCGTTGCGGTCTGCCAGGATTTCCCCGGTCTGAGGGTCGATGATGGTCTCGGCTGCATACCGGCCCTTTATCCGGTCGGTAAGCTCGTCGGTTCGCTCGTCGCCGGAGAAGAGAGTGATGTTGTAAACGTCGGCAGTTTCGCAGTCCTCATCCTGAATGATGACTTCCTGGGCGATGTCAATCAGGCGGCGGGTGAGGTAGCCGCTGTTGGCGGTGTTCAGCGCGGTGTCGGTCAGGCCCTTGCGCGCGCCGTGGGTGGAGATGAAGTACTCCAGGGCGGTCAGTCCCTCGCGGAAGCTGGACTTCACCGGCAACTCGATGATACGGCCCCGAGGTCGGTTCATCAGGCCGCGCATACCGGCCATCTGGTTAATCTGCGACGTGTTGCCCTTGGCGCCGGAGAGGGCCATGATGCCGATGCCGCCGTAGCCGAGGGCATCATAGTCGTTGAGCTGGTCGCCGCCCAGTCCCAGGCTGCCGTACTTCTCGTTGTAGCCCTCGATGTCCTTTCTGACCAGTCCCGCCGTCTCGGACGATGCTTCCGCCCAGGCCTCAATGGTCTTGGCGTACAGCTCGTCGTCCGAGATGAGGCCCATCTGGTACTCGTCGTTGTACTGGGCTATCTTCCTGTCGGCCTCGTCCAGCACCTCGTTCTTGTCCCGCGAGACCTGGATGTCGTTGATGGCAATGGTCGTGCCGGACCAGGTGGCGTACTGGAAGCCCAGGGTCTTGATCCGGTCGAGCACCTCTGCGGTCTCGTCGTTGCTCAACAGGCGGTAAAGTTCGCTGGTCAGCTCGTTCAGGGCGTTGCGGTCGATGAGCTTGTTCTGGGTGCGTACTTCTTCCGGCAGCGAGTCGTCGTACACGAACTTGTCGGGCAGGATTTCATTGAAGATCAGCCGGCCCAGCGTGGTCTCATGCCATGCGTCGCTGCCGCCCCGGAGATGGCGTACGTGGATGGGGGAATGCAGGTCGATGACACCGGAATCGTAGGCGTCGCGGGCTTCGCTGATGTCTCTGAAGCGGCGGTCCTGCTTGCTTATCTTGTCGTCGCGCTTCAATTCGGTCAGATAGAAGCACCCCATGACCATGTCCAGTGTGGGGGCCACCAACGGGTCGCCGGAGGCGGGCGAGAGCATATTGTGGGTGCTGAGCATGGCTTCCTGGGCTTCCAGCACCGCCATGCGGGACAGGGGGACATGGACGGCCATCTGGTCGCCGTCGAAGTCGGCGTTGAAAGCCGAGCAGACCAGCGGGTGAATCTGGATGGCGTGGCCGTCAATCAGCACCGGCATGAAGGCCTGGATGCCGAGCCGGTGCAGGGTGGGGGCGCGGTTGAGCAGCACGGGGCGGTTCTTGATGACGTCCTCGAGAATGTCCCACACCTCGCCGCGGGCGCGCTCCACCATCCGCTTGGCGTTCTTGATGTTGGGCGCGATGCCCAGGACCACCAGGCGGTGCATGACGAAGGGCTTGAACAGCTCCAGGGCCATGCGGCGGGGCAGGCCGCACTCATTCATCTTCAGCTCGGGGCCGACCACGATAACCGAACGTCCGCTGTAGTCCACCCGCTTGCCCAGCAGGTTCTGGCGGAACCGGCCCTGCTTGCCGCGCAGCAGGTCGGACAGGCTCTTGAGCTTGTGGTTGTGGCTGCCCTGGATGGGCCGCCCACGCCGACCGTTGTCGATGAGGGCGTCCACAGCCTCCTGGAGCATACGCTTTTCGTTGCGGATGATGATTTCGGGGGCGCCCAGGGACATCAGCCGCTTGAGCCGGTTGTTGCGGTTGATAACGCGGCGATAGAGGTCGTTGAGGTCGCTGGTGGCGAACCGGCCGCCGTCGAGCTGCACCATAGGGCGCAGTTCGGGAGGAAGCACGGGCATGACGGTGAGGATCATGTCCTCGACGCGGGTGCCATCGCTGCCGCCGCCGCCGCTCTGGCGGAAGGCTTCCACCACGCGCAGCCGCTTGATGGCCTTCTGGCGGCGCTGGCCGGAAGTGGAGTGCATATCGGTGATGAGCTGGTCGCGCAGGGCCTCAAGGTCCACGTCCCGCAGGATGGCGAGGATGGCCTCGGCGCCCATGCCGGCCACAAAAACCTCGGGGTAGCGGTCGTGAAGTTCACGGTAGCGGGATTCGGCCAGCAGCCGCATCTTCTGGATGTCGTTCAAATCATCCATAGCCAGCTTCAACTGGTTGGCCAGTTCGGATTCGTCGGTGGCCAACTGGTTGTTGACGGAGTCCATCTGCTGCTGGACTTCCAGAAGTTCCGCGACGGGTTCTCCGCCTTCAGGGGCGAACTCGACGGCGGGGTTGTCGGTTTCCGGCCTGCGTCCGCCGGTCAGCCGCAGTAGTTCGACGTTCAGTTCCGCCAGCCGGTCGGAGGCAACCTCGCGCCGCTTCTCGATATCCAGGTCATACTTGAGCTGCTCGGCCTCGGCGGCTTCCCGACGAGCCTCCTCGTCCACCGATATGATGATGTGCTGGGCGAAATAGAGGACACGCTCCAGGTTGCGGGGAGAAAGGTCCAACAGCAAGCCCAAGCGGCTGGGGTTGGTCTTGCTGAACCATATGTGGGCCACCGGAGCAGCCAGCCTGATATGGCCCATGCGCTCCCGGCGCACCTTGGCGCGGGTGACCTCGACGCCGCAGCGGTCGCAGACCACGCCCCGGTAGCGGATGCGCTTGTACTTGCCGCAGAAGCACTCCCAGTCCTTGGTGGGGCCGAACAGACGCTCGCAGAACAGTCCGTCCTTCTCGGGGCGGAGAGTGCGGTAGTTGATGGTCTCCGGCTTGGTGACCTCGCCGTGGGACCAGTTGAGGATCTGCTCCGGCGAGGCGATGGAAATTCGGATAGCGTTAAAGTTGGTGGCCTGCGTTTCAGTCCTGTCTGCCATCGATACCATAAGTTATATCGCCTCCAGAGGCTGGAATTGCTCCGAGTCGCTGTCCCCCAGCGCCAGTCCCATGCTCTGGCCGATTTCCTGGCCAATGTCCTGGGGCGCGCCCGGCCGGTTCTCCTCGTTGAGCAGTTGCACCGCCAGCCCCAGGCTTTGCAGTTCCTTGAGCAGCACGTTGAAGGATTCCGGCACACCGGGTTGTCCGATGGGTTCGCCCTTGACGACGGCCTCGTAGGTCTTGACCCGTCCGGCCACGTCGTCGGACTTGACGGTAAGCACTTCCTGAAGGTTGTAGGCGGCGCTGTAGGCCTCGAGGGCCCATACTTCCATTTCGCCGAAGCGCTGGCCGCCGAACTGGGCCTTGCCGCCCAAGGGCTGCTGGGTAATCATCGAGTAGGGGCCGGTGGAGCGGGCGTGAATCTTGTCCTCCACCAAGTGAATGAGCTTGAGGATGTAGATGTCGCCCACGGTGACCAGTTGGTCGAACTCGTCGCCGGTGCGCCCGTCGTACAGCTTGAACTTGCCGAAGGTGGGAGGCGCGATTCCTCGCTGCCGGTGGACCTCCAGGGCCTGGTCGTGCATCCCCTGGATGTCCTTGCCCCACGGGTCGCGGCCTGCCTCCAGGGCGAGCCACAGGCGCAGGCAGGCTTCCCGGGAGAAGCCGGTCTGCGATTCGTCGAATATGCGGTCCAGCATTTCCGAGGGGGCGTGGCCATACTCCGACAACCACCGTACCACGACATTGCGCTCATCGTCGGTGAGGCCGTCGCCGGTCAGGATAGAGTCCTCCCTTTCCTGGAACCAGATGCGGGCCAGGGAGTCTTCGATGGCGGCGTCGCTGGCGCCGTCGAAGACCGGAGTGTTGGCGCGGAAGTTGAGGCCGCGGGCAGCCCAGCCCAGGTGGGTTTCCAGCACCTGGCCCAGGTTCATGCGGGAAGGCACGCCGATGGGATTCAGGATGATGTCGACGGGCGTGCCGTCTTCCAGGTAGGGCATATCCTCTTCGGGCAGGATTCGGGCCACCACGCCCTTGTTGCCGTGGCGTCCGGCCATCTTGTCGCCCACCGAAATCTTGCGGGTCTGGGCGATCCAGACTCGGACGGCTTCCTTGACGCCGGGGTTGAGGTCGTCCTTGTTCTCGCGGCTCAACACCTTGACGTCGATGACCTTGCCGCGCTCGCCGTGAGGGACGCGCAGGGAGGTGTCCTTAACGTCGCGGGATTTTTCGCCGAAGATGGCCCGCAGCAGCTTTTCCTCGGCGGTGAGTTCGGTCTCGCCCTTGGGCGTTACCTTGCCCACCAGGATGTCGCCGGGGCCGACGTCGGCGCCGACACGGATGATGCCTCGCTCGTCCAGGTCGCGCAGGCTGGCCTCGCCCACGTTGGGAATGTCGCGGGTGATTTCCTCGGGGCCCAGCTTGGTCTCGCGGGCCTCCATTTCATGCCGTTCTATGTGAATCGAGGTGAAGTAATCGTCGCGGTAGAGCCGCTCGCTGACGATGATGGCGTCCTCGTAGTTGTAGCCCTCCCAGGACATGAAGGCCACCAGCACGTTCTGGCCCAAGGCCAACTCTCCGTTTTCGGTGGAAGAGCTGTCGGCCAGCACGTCTCCGGCTTTCACCACGTCGCCGCGGGTGGCGATGGGGCGCTGGTCGAAGCAAGTACCCTGGTTGGTGCGGGAGAACTTGATAAGCTGGTGGACATGCTCCTCGCCGTCCACGTCGGTGACCACAATCTCGCGGCCGTTAACCGAGGTGACCACGCCGTTGACCTGCGAGGTGACCATCTGGCCGCTGTCGCGGGCCACGCGGTCTTCGATGCCGGTGCCGACGGTGGGGGCCTCGGGACGCAGCAGCGGCACCGCCTGGCGCTGCATGTTGGAGCCCATGAGAGCCCGGTTGGCGTCGTCATGCTCCAGGAAGGGGATCAGGGCCGCCGACACGCTCATAATCTGCATCGGCGATACGTCCATCAAGTCGGCCTCTGTTGGCGAACCTTGAGTGTACTGGTCGCCCACCCGGATTTCGATGCGCTCGTCAAGGAACTGGTTGAGATCGTCCAGCCTGGCGTTGGCCTGGGCGATCTTGAACTGCTCCTCCTTGTCGGCGGAGAGCCAGATGACCGAGTCGTTTGGCCCGCCGTTCCCGGAGGGTCCGGCCACGAAGGGCCTCACCTGGATCATGGTGCCTTCGGGCAGGGCGCGGATGGCGTTGATCCGGTTGGCGCCAACAGCCACGCCTTCATTTACGATAGTGTGGCTGGTTTCCGGATTGATTATCGCCTCCGTCACCACGCGGCCCCGCAGGTCGTCAGAGTCCTTGGGCAGTTCGCGCTTCACCTTCCGGTAGGGGGACTCGATGAAGCCGAACTCGTTGACTCTGGCGTAGGAAGCCAGCGAACTGAGCAGCCCGATGTTGGGGCCTTCCGGCGTCTCTATGGGGCAGATGCGGCCGTAGTGCGAGAAGTGGACGTCGCGCACGTCGAAGCCGGCCCTCTCCCGCGACAGGCCGCCCGGCCCAAGGGCTGAGAGGCGTCGCTTGTGGGTCAGCTCGGCCAGCGGGTTGGTCTGGTCCATGAACTGGGAGAGCTGGGAGCCGCCGAAGAACTCGCGCACCGCGGCGACCACGGGCCGGATGTTGACCAACGCCTGGGGTGAGGCGTTTTCCTGCTCCACCAGGGTCATCTTTTCCTTGACCATACGCTCCATGCGGAGCAGGCCGACGCGGACCTGGTTCTGCACCAGCTCACCGACGGCGCGCACGCGACGGTTGCCGAGGTGGTCAATGTCGTCAACATGGTCCTCGCCGTTGTTGATGCGGATCATCGTCCGTAGCACTTCGATGATGTCGCTGCGGCTCAGTACCTTCGCTTCTTCATTGGCTTCTTTGTCAGTGGGGTCGATTTCCGGCAGGCCCAACCGTCCGTTGAACTTGTGACGGCCCACCCTGCCCAAGTCGTAACGTCGCTTTTCAAAGAAAAGGTTGTAGATCAGGTTGCGCGAGTTTTCAAGGCTGGGCGGCTCGCCGGGGCGGAGCCTCTTGTAGAACTCCACCTGGGCGGCGGCGATGCGCTGGGCGGTGGCAAGGTCGAACTGCTCCCCTTCGCCATGTAGCCACTCCGCCTTGTTCCACATCTGGCGCAGGTCATCCTCGCGGAAGGCGACATCACGCGGGTCGGCCACCGGGTCGCTGCGCAGGGTGGCCTGCATGTAGCGGTGGGAGTCGTCGGTTTCCACGTCATCAAACAGGGCCATCAGCTGGTCGTCGGAGGCCACTCCGAGAGCGCGCAGGAAAATGCTGGCGGAGACCTTGCGCTTCCGGTCTACCTTCACCGACAGGATGTCCTTGTTACTGGTCTCGAACTCCAGCCAGGCTCCGCGGGACGGGATGAGCTTGGCCATGCACAGCCCGCGATTGCTGCTGGGGTTGCGCTCTGTGACGAAATAGATGCCCGGGGAGCGAACCAACTGGCTGACCACGACGCGCTCGGCGCCATTGATGATGAAAGTGCCGTTGTTGGTCATCATGGGGAAGTCCCCCATGAATATGGGCATTTCCTTGATTTCCCCGGTTTCCTTCACCACCAGGTGGGTGGTGACATACAGCGGCTGAGAGTAGGTGATCTCCCGTTCCTTGCACTCCTGCGGGGAATATTTGGGTTCGCTGAACTTGTGGTCTCTGAAATGAAGTTCATACTTCTTTTCGGTGTAGTCCGAGATGGGTGAAATTTCCCGAAAGACGTCCTTCAACCCCTCGTCCCTGAACCACTCATAGGAATGTATCTGGCTCTCAATGAGGTTGGGGACTTCAAGAACCTGGGGAATTCGGGCGTAGGACCGGACATCCTGCTTGAACAGAGAATGCCCATTCTGAGTGTGTACGGGAGCTAAAGCCATACCTAATCTCCTTACCGAGGATAACAGTGACGGCCAGCCAGGGACTTCCGGGGCGCAAACGGGCCAGGGTGATTGGCAAGCGAATATAGAGGCAGAGGTGTGGGGCCGTGTGAATGAGGCGTTACTCTAGGCATATGCCAGTAACCTGTTATTATACCCCCAGTTGCTATTTTGTCAACACCCATTCGCGACGGATTTGGGCGCTTCCGGCGGTATCAACGCAATGATTGGGTTCAATCCTCCCGCAGATTGATGCAGATTTTCAAGGAGTTCGACACCCGTACACACTAAGGAAAGAAAAGAGAGGAGGCCCAGCAATTCCTGCCGCTACCGGAATTTAGGCTATAATCACCCTCTGCGCTCTACCTCTGCCGTTTTCCCAAAAGGCTGTGCTGTATGAAAACCATCCCCCGGTATTCCTTTCGCCTCGACAACCTGATTATCGCCGGTCAGCACATACATTACGCCTGGGTCATCGTGGGAGTGGCGGCGGTGATGCGTCTGTTCAGCTCCTCCTTCCGCTCGTCGTCAAGCATCCTGATTCCGCGGCTGGTGGAGTCCTTCGGGTGGAGCTATGGCGCGGTGGGGTTCGGGTTTGCGCTGCAATGGGTGGTTTCGGGGATGTTGGGGCCGTCTGCGGGATGGCTGGGCGACCGCTATGGGGCCCGGGTGACCATGACCATCGGCGCCTTCCTGTTCATTGCCGGGATGGTGCTGACCGGGTTTATGACCCATCTCTGGCAGTTCTATCTCTTCTTCGGGATCATCCTCAGCGCTTCAATGGGAATCTTCCAGGTGCCATTGACGGCGTCGGTGACCATGTGGTTCAAGCGACACCTAGGCACCGGAATGGGCCTGTTGCAGTCGGCGCAGGGGGTCGGCCCGCTGGTGGCGGTGCCGATAATGCTGCTGGTAATCGCCCTGTTCGGCGGAGGACTGACCGGACTGCGGGCCGCCTTCTGGGTTCCCGGCATCATCGGCGGGGTGGCAATCCTGGCATTGGTGCGGCTGTTCTACGATGAGCCGGCGCAGATTGGTATGCGCCCCCTGGGGGCTTCGGAAAGCGAACCCGTCCGCCAGATGCAGGTAGGCGAGATAGCCAAGATACGCACCCGCGTGTTCTTCAAGCAGGCGCAGCGCACCCTGGCCTTCTGGAACCTCATCGGCATCCACTTCTGGGGCTGCGCCGGGCACGCCATCGTGCTGGTCTACCTTGTCGCCATGGCCGAGGCCGAGGGAGTGTCACCGGGGTTGGCAGCCGGAGCTTTCGTCACCCTGTCGGTTACCAGCACGGTCACCCGCTTCGCTGTGCCGGTGATGGCCGACCGGGTGGGCAGCAAGGGCGTGATGGCGGTCTGCTTCTCGCTGCAAACCCTGCCCATAGTCCTGCTGTTCTTCTCAACCGACGCCTGGCACTTTTATCTGTTCTCGGTGCTGTTCGGCATCGGCTTCGGCGGCGAGATGAGCGCTTTCCCGATAATCAACCGGCAGTATTACGGCAGC
Source organism: Dehalococcoidia bacterium (assembly GCA_965204805.1). Lineage (GTDB taxonomy): Bacteria > Chloroflexota > Dehalococcoidia > Lucifugimonadales > UBA3495 > VXOI01. Next base: position 2,342,665 of record OZ242013.1, on the reverse strand, counting down.
GCGCCCATAGGCACCACCTACGGCTGGCAGATGATGGGCGCGGGCGTGGGCATGGCCGCCGGTTCCCTCGCCGGCGGCTGGCTGCGCGACTGGACCGGCAACTTCGAGGCGACGATGGGGTTGTCGCTGGTTTTGAGCCTGGTTGGAGTGCTGTCCATTGTCGTGCTGCCCGCCACCAGCCACCACCAACTGCCGGACTGGGAGGAGGAGCTGCCGCCGGAGGCGCAGACGGAGCCCAGCCCGGAGCCATCCCCGAATGCGCAGCCCACGCGGACGCAGCCTGCGGCGGGGGATTAGCGTCACTAATCCAATTCGGATTTTTGCAGCGGGTATCCTCGCCCCCTGGTCTCAGTCGTGTGCTAAACTCCCGCATAAATCAGCGGCGGTTGAGCCAAACTGAGACAGGGGGCTTTCTTATGCTGGACTTGATTATCCGCGGCGGGCAGGTCGTTACTCCCATGGGAGTGGGAGACTGGGACGTGGCAGTGCAGGGTGAGAAAATCGTGGCAGTGGCAGCAGCAGGCGCCATGGGCGACGAAGCCGGTCGCGTCATTGACGCTTCGGGCAAGGTGGTTGTGCCGGGGGGCATCGAACCCCACGCCCATATTTCCGCGCCCATCATGGGCCACGGGAATCTAACCACCGCTCCCCCGCCGGAGGTCAGCCGGGCGGCCCTTTTCGGCGGGACCACGACCCTGATGGACTTTGCCATACAGTACCCCGGCATTGACATTCCCCAAGCCATCGCCGAGCGCACCGGGGTCTGGCAGGGCAACTCCTACGCCGACTACGCCCACCACCTGATGATGCTGGGCCAGATTCCCGAGAACATCCTCGGCTCCCTGCACGAGTTCGTGGAGGATGGCTTCGCCAGCGTAAAGATATTCACCACCAACATCAGGCCTCCCACCACCGCCGGCGAGCCTCGCATGGTCGGCACCGGGCATCTTCACGACCTGATGACCGAAATCCAGCGCTTGAGCGCCATGCTGCTGGTACATGCCGAGGATGACGACATGGTGCAGCACATGTACCAGAAGCTCACCCGCGAAGAGCGCACCGAGTGGTTCAACATGTCGGAGGTGCACAGCGCGGAGTCGGAGGACGTCTCGTTCACGCGGACGCTGCGGGTGGCCGAGTGGACCGGCTCTCCAATCTACTTCGTTCACGTCAGCGCACAGCAGGGCGTCCGCAACATCATGGAGGCTCGCCGCAACGGTCGCCCGATTTACGGCGAGACCCTGCACAACTACTGCTGCTTCAACGAGGAGAACTACAAGGAAGAGAACGGTATGAAGTACCATACCTATCCCTCGTTGAAGTCGGAAGACGACCGGAAGATGCTGTGGGACGGCATCATAAACGGCGGCTTGCAGACCATGGCGACCGACGAATACTGCACGTCGTGGGAGACGAAGATTTCCGGCAGGACCATCTCCGATACCACCGGCGGCCACAACGGCGCCGAAGCCCGTATGGGCATAACCTACAGCGAGGGCGTCTCCAAGCAGGGCATGACGCTGCAACGGTTCGTGGACGTGACTTCGGCCAACGCCGCCAGGATTATGGGCCTGTGGCCCCAGAAGGGCGTGCTGGCCCCAGGCAGCGATGCCGACATCTGCGTGATAGACCCTGGCATAAAGAAGACACTGACCATGGATGACTTCCACATCTCCGACTACAGCATCTGGGAAGGCACTGAGGTCGAGGGCTGGCCGGTAATGACCATCCTGCGGGGCAAGGTTGTGGTGGAGGGCGGCAATTTTCACGGCACGCTCGGCGACGGACGCTTCCAGCGCCGAAAGTTAGACCCGGCAGTGGCCGACCGTCCGGTGGTGTAGGTTAATTCCAGGGCCTTTCATATCCACCCCATTGAGTGCGAGGGTTTTTCGATTGTTCCCTCCCCCTTGAGGGGGAGGGTTAGGGTGGGGGTGAAAGCTTCGCATCTGCGGACAAAAAGGAGAAAAAGATGGCCCGCATCAAGCTGGTGCCAACCGAGCAGCTAACGCCTGGAATGCAGAAAATTGCCAAGGCGGCAGCCGAGCACAAACTGAACCCCCGCATATTCCAGGCGGCGGGCAATCTGCCGGAAGCCTACGAGGCCTTCTGGTCTTTCTACGGGCCGCTGAAGCTGGAGGGGCTGCTGGACGCCCGGCTGAAGGAGCTGGTGCGGCTGAAGATAGCCGAGCTGAACGAGTGCGCCACTTGAAAGCTGGGTCGCGCTGTGCCGGCGGTGCAGCAGGGAATGACCGAGGAGATGGTGGCTTCGCTCGCACACTTCGAGGATACCGACCTGCCTTACCGGGAGAAGCTGGCCGTCCGTTTCGCTGAAAAGATGGCCATTGCTCACCAGAACGTGGACGACGAGTTCTTCGCAGAGCTGCGCCGGGAGTTCACCGACCCGGAGATATTCGAGCTTGGGATGATAACGGGAATGTTTCTCGGGTACGGCCGCTTGCTGGCGATGCTGGACCTGGAGAACCCGGAGGAGCCGGAGTAGTAAGCGAATTTCCGGCGATTGGCTCCCAGGAAAGGGATCTGCTCGAAAGGACAACGACTTAAAATGCCGAAACGCCACTCCGGTAATATGTCAGACCCTGATCCATTCGCTTGGGGCATTTCGCTTCTGGCTGCCCTGTTCAGCGGGGCCGCCTACTTGGAAGCGCGCAGGCAAAACAGGTTGACTTCCTCCGATGAGAGGAGAGGGGAATTTCGCCGAACATGGTTTTCGGCCCGAAGGACTGTGATTTATGCCCGCAGGGTGGTCGACGAATTTGCCACTTATGTAGCCGAATTAGGATTTGGCAATCAGGACTTTCATTATGGAACCGGGCGGCTGGATTTGCCCCGCGAGACGGTGAGAGATATTCGCCGTCTGCACGCCAATTGTCTCAACAACGCCATGCACCTGGCAGACGATTTAGACGACATCAGCGAGTTTCTTGACTCGTCATACAGTTCGTTGATTCAACGAATCCAGGACAAACTGACTGAGGCCCAGATGCCACACACCTATGACGCTATCGTCGTATTGGTCAAAGACGGGGTGAGCATGTACGAAGAGCTGATAAGAGAAGTCGGCGAAAAAGAAGGGTTCGGATAGTTTGAAAAACGCGCCAGAGCGTGCTACCTTTAACGCAGGTAGTTGAGTTGGTTGTGTTGGTTCAACGGCGGGGGCCTCGAAAGAGGCCCCTTTCGTTTTGTTCCGTGCCGTATTGCTGAGTATTACTGTTGGGCTACTTGATTACTCCGTGGCGCTCCAGGATGCGGGCCAACTCGGCCACGCCCTCGTAGTTCTCCTCGGGCGTGGGGTAGCCGAAGCAGAGGCGGGCGGAGTTGTGGCCGCGGCCCTCGGGAGAGAAGGGCACGCCTGAGTAGTAGCCGACGCCTTCCTGGAACGCCTGCTCTTGGATGGCCTCCAGGTCGGCGCCCTCGGGCAGGGTCAGCCAGACGTAGAGGCCGCCCTCGGGCTTGGTCCAGGCGGCGGCGTCGCCGAAGTTCTCGCCCAGCGAAGCCAGCATGGCGTCACGCTTGGCCCGCAAGGTCTCGTTCTGTTCCCGCACGTGGCCTTCCAGGTCGCCGTTGTTCATGTACTCGGCGATGGTCAGCGCGGCGAAGTGGTTGACCGCCCCGCCCATCTTGAACGCCCAGGCCCGGCTGATAACCTCCGGCGGGGCCACCAGGTAGCCCATCCGCATCCCCGGGGCGATGGTCTTGGAGAAGGAGCCAACGTAAATCACCTGCCCGGTGTCGTCCAGCGAGTGGAAGGAAGCGACGTCCTCGCCCTCGAAGCGCAGGTCAATGTAGCAGTCATCCTCGAACACCGGGACGCCGTGCTGTCGGGTGACTTCCAGCACCTTCTTGCGGCGCTCCAGCGTCATGGTCCAGCCCAGCGGGTTCTGGAAAGTGGGGATGGTGTAGAGGTACTTGACCTTGCGGCCCTCGCCCTTGAGCCGCTGGATGGTGGCGTCCAGGTCTTCGGGGATGATGCCGTCATCGTCGCACTTGACGCCCACCACGTTGGCCTTGTAGCGGCGCAGCGAGCGCAGGGTGCCGAGGTACAGGAACTCCTCGGTCAGCACTGTGTCGCCGGGGTCGGTGAGGGCCTGTATGACCATGGAGATAGCCTCGCCGGAGCCGCCGGTCAGGACCAGCCCTTCGGGATCAACCTGCATATTGCGGCTGGCGGCCAAACGCTCCACCACCAGTTGCCGGAGGGGCAGGTATCCGCCGGGATCGGTGTAGTAGGCCAGGTCGCGGCCCTCGCGGTCTAGCACGCTGCGCACGGCATCGGCCAGCCCGTCCAGCGGCAGGGTGTCGGGGTTGGGGTAGGCAACGGCGAAGTCGTACCTGGCGTGGCGGGTCTTGCCGGGCACAACTTCCGGCACTCCGGCGGCGAACAGTCCCTCGTAATTGAACTTCTCTGGCATAGCGGCGGCTCCTATCGGCGTAATTCCCTCTCCCTCTGGAGAGGGTTAGGGTGAGGGCGTCCTCCCACTGCGGGCTATATTGGCGGCGGATAACGGACGGGTATGTCGTTGGTGTCAATGAACACGTCCAGGACGTAGGCCCCGACCCAGGGGTGCAGCGCGTAGCCGGTCTGCGCGACCTGACGCACTCCCATAAACGTTTCCTGCAACCGGATGGCGGCCTGCCATTCTTCAGCGGACTTGGGGCCGTTCATTTCGGCGTCGTTGAAAAAGAACAGATTGACCAGATATGCGTCGTGGCCGTTAAGTTCTCGCAGCCAATACAGATGGGCCAAGCGGTTGGCGTACTGGTAGAAGCTGCTTGACCAGTCGGCGGGTGACTTGGATTCTACAAAGGACTTGACCGTTTGCAGGCTGTCCTGAATCCGCTGCCGCGCCGTCTCTCCCCGCGCCTGCCCCGGAGCGGTGACCATCTCAGGGATGTGGGCTTTCGCCTCGACGAGGATGATCTGCCCTCGGTCGGTAACGGCAAGGCCGTCCCATTGCGGGCCGAACCGGGGCCAGAAGTCGGACAGGTCATGCTGCGGCCTGGAGGGTGCGCGATAATACGGCGCCCCGGCCAGCCGGTCAAGGAAGGACTGGTCACGATATTCGGCGTAGTGGTCGGCGGCCACCGGCGAGCGCCAGTCAATATCGCCGGGCGGGTCCGGCAACCGCTCAGTGATGGCGTTGTCCAGCAGCCCGGGGCGGCAGTTGACCAGGACTTGCAGCCACCGTCGGCTGCCCCGGTTGGCGGCGGCGGGGTCGGTGATGGTGCGGGTCATTATTCTTCATCCAGCGGATTGGGCCAACGCACATAGGCGACTGATTTAGACAATCGTTCATAGCCCGCGCTTATCAAATCGTCCCGATAATGCAAGGCTTGTCGAATGGCCTCCGGGTTTCCGACGTAGCGGCTCACGACTTCTTTGGCATTGGTTTGGGCATCCCCGTATTGCAGCACGATGACGTAGCTGGATTCGTATCCGTTTTGTTTTGCGTACCAAGAACCAACGTCAAGTAGTCGAATTACTTGATCTCGTGTTTTATCGTAGGTGGTTTTCTCACTGACGTTGGAACGATATTTCGCTTCAACAAGTACAATAGCGTGTTGCCCCAAGGTTATCAGCAGGTCTGGCTCGGATGGCCCTTCTTTTATCGGGCGACTAGGCGGCGGGTTAATCTTTTGCCAGAACTCACACCCCGCGCACGAGATAGCTTCCAGCGCTTGGGCGGACAGTGCTTGAGGGAAGGCCTTACGCAATAGACTTGTTAATTCCTGCGCCTTTCTCTGGCTGTCAGGGAGTAATGGGCTAAAGTAGTGCCAAGTCCTAGCATCCTCGGAATTCACACTGCAAATTCTTGGCAGCTTCCTTACTCGCCCCCTTGAATAAGTCTCGGACAGCTTATCCCGAAACGCCGGATGCGCTGTGTCGGTGTGTTTTAGCAATGGATGGGACTCCGGGGTTTTCCAAACCTTAACCCCGGAATCGCTGATTACAAAATCATCCATGCCATTCTCCAAGAAGGAATGACCTAATAATACCGGGAGAACACCGGCTCTTCGCGGGTGATGATTTCCAGCACCACCGGCTGGCCGCCTGCCGCGATGTCTTGGGCGCGGGCGAGGGCCGGGGCGATGTCGGCGGGCTGGGTGATGGTCTCGGCGTGGCAGCCGAGGCTGTCGGCCATCTTGGTGTAGTCGCCGGTGAGGAACTTGGAGCCGTACTTTTCGACGGCGATGGGGATGTTCTTTTCGTAGCCGCCCATGGCGCCATTGTTGATGATTACCGTGATGGTGCCTATCTTGTTGCGGCTGGCGGTCTCGAAGTCGGTGCCGCACATTCCGACGGCGGTGTCGCCCATCAGGTTGACCACGGTCTTTTCCGGCGCGGCGAGCTTGGCGCCCATGGCGTAGCCGAGGCCCGCGCCCAACTGGGTGGAGTTGCCCCAGCCGATATAGCCGCGGGGCGTGGTTGCTTCGTAGAAAGGCACTATCTGGTCGCGGGGGTTGCCGGAGTCGTGGGTGACGATGCTGTTGGCCTTGTCCAGCCCGTTGTTCAGCTCCCAGACAACGCGGTAGGGGCTGATGGGGATGTCGTCGGAGGTGAGGCGTGGCATCCACTCGGCCAGCCATTCCTGCTTGATGGCGGCGATTTCGGCGGCCGTCTCCGATTGTCCTGAGCCTGCCGAAGGACGCCGCCCGTTGTCGCCGATAATGTCTTTCACTTCGTCAATAAGCTGTTGCAGCACCAGCTTGGCGTCGCCCAGCAACATATCCTCCAGGCCGTACTCGCCATTGAGGTCCCGGTCGTCCACGGTGGACTGAATGATGGCCTTGCCCACCGGCACGGGGGCCGACGCCAGGGTCTTGTTGAAGCTGGTGCCGATGCCAAATACGAGGTCGGCCCGGCGCAGGAACTCGCCGACGGCGCGGGTGCCGGTGTTGCCGCCGGTACCAAGAGACAGGGGGTGGTTCTCGGGGAAGCCGCTCTTGCCGAGGGTGGTGGTCATTACCGGCGCGTTGAGCAGTTCCGAAAGCTCCACCAGTTCCGGCGTGGCCTCGGCATAGAGGACGCCCTGGCCGGCGTAAATGACCGGGCGGGCGGCGTCCACCAGGCGGCGGGCCACCCTCGCGGCGTCCACGGGATCGGCGGCGGTGCGGCGCTTGGTGATGGGAGTGTAGAAGAATTCGGACTCGTCAATCTCGCCGTTCATCACGTCCGTGGGGGTTTCCAGCACCACCGGGCCGGAAGGGCCGGCGCGTAGCTGGGTGAAGGCGCGGCGCATCATCTGCGGCACCCGCTCCGGCGAGTTGATCATCCCGGCCCACTTGGTGACTCCGTTGTAGTTCCGAGTGGCGGAGAAGTCCGAAGTCATGGTGGTGCGGCTGGAACCCTCATGCCCGGGAAGCATCAGGATGGGCACACTGTCGGCGTATGCCTGCGCGACGCCGGGGAAGGCGTTTTCGATGCCGGGGCCGGCCTGCACGATGCAGACGCCGGTCTTGTGGCCGTTGTTTATGCGGCTGTATGCGTCGGCCATGTTGACCGCGCCGCGCTCCATGCGGGCGATGACCGGGCGGATACCGGCGGCGGCGATGGCGTCAATCAGCGTGTTGTTGGGGAAGCAGAAGGCGAGTTCCACGCCTTCCTGCTTCAGAATGTTGGCAATGGCGGTTTTTCCCTGCATCATTCCTCCAGGGACTTTGATTGCGGAGATTGTACTACGGAATGAGAATCAAACGCCGAGAACGCCAAGAGCGCCGAGAAAATGAGCAGAAATCTCGGCGTTCTCCGCGCGCTCGGCGTTTAATAAAGGTCTTCGTCGGAGAAGAAGGGCTGGTTGGCGTACTCGCTGGTCTGTCCCATGAGACGGGCGGTGTTGAGCAGGCAGGCGCGGCGGTAGAGCACCAGAATGGCCTGGTCAACCAGTATCTGCGGCTTGTTGATGCGCCGCCCGTGCTTGTGTGCCAGCCAGGCCGAATGCCCGGCGGCGAAATACTGTTCGAGGAAGTCCGTCGGCTCTACCTCGACGGCGCAGGCTTCAAGAATCTCGTCCGGCGCGTCGGCGCACAGGATGCCGGGCTGCTCCGCCGCCATGCGGAGGAAGTGTTGCTCGCGGTCAGGGTCCATAAGCCACTCGCCTTACTCCAAAATGTTTCTACGCTATGATACGATAATGCGCAAGGCGGCAAGATATGACAACAGCGAACCGGGAAAAGTGACCATTGGTGGAATTGCTGGCACAGCACGATACTCACGAAACGTGCCCTTAGCGATTACCGGATCCTAAGGAGATTAACGGAACAGTCCGCCGGGCGGCATCGCAGCCAACCGGCGGACTTTCGCGTTTCTGCGCCCTCGCAGCGCAGGAATCAGAGGTTGAGCTGAGGGATGAGATAGCGGCTGAGCTTGTTGTAGATTTGCAGGCGGCTGCGCTGCGTGTCCACCACTATCAGCCGGTTGTTCTCCGTATCGTACTCGATGGCGGTGGGCTGGGCGAAGGTCCATTCCGGCTCGGTGGTGCGGACCTCGCGGCGGCGCTTGGCGTAGTCGGCGTTAGCGTCCACCGTCATCTGCGCCCACGCGGAGAGCTGCTGGGCGTCGCCGACCAGGCTGGTCAGGAACTTGCCGTCGGCGTCAAAAATGTGGACTCGACCCTTGCCCCAACGGTTGTCGCTCCAGTCGCAGACGTAGACATCGCCCTCGGGGTCAACCGCGACGTCGGAGGGGTAGTTAATCTCGCCGCGCCTACTGCCGTGGCGACCGAACTGGGCGACGAAAACGCCGTCCTGGGTCAGCTTCTGTACCCGGTGGTTGCCGGAGTCGGCTACGTAGATATAGCCGTCCTTGTCTATGGTGATGCCCCAGGGGGAATCGAATTCGCCTTCCCCGGAGCCCTTGCTGCCGAAGGAGCCGATGAACGCGCCGCCGGTGGTGAACTTGCGGACCTGGTGGCTGCGCCCGTCGGAGACGAACAGGGTACCATCGGCGGAGATGGCGATGCCGCAGCTTCCGTTCTCCCCGGCGTCGTCGGCTGGCACCGTGGAGAAGTGGCGCTGGTAGTTGCCGTCGGTGTCGAACACGGAGACGCGGTTCAGCCACTCGTCAGCGACGTAGAGGTTGCCTGCGTTGTCGGCCACGATGCCGGCGGGCCAGATTACCTGCCCGTCGTTGTTGCCATAGCGGCTGAACTCGCCCAGGTATTCTTCCTCGCCCCAGGTGCCGCCGAGGGTGACCCTGGAGATGCGCTGTCCGACGCCGGTGCGGTTCCAGCCCACGTTGCTGATGGACTCGCTGCCGCGGTTGGCGACGTATACCACACCGTCGGGGCCGATGGTCAGGGCCACCGGGGTGTTGAATCCCATGCCGGTCTGCGCGCCGCGGCCCACGTTGTGGCTGTAGTCAAAGGTGCGGCCGGCCACTGTTTCCGTTAGCATTGATTGTCCTCCCTTGTTTAGGTTTCACCCCCACCCTAACCCTCCTCCCCCTCAGGGGGAGGGAATATTTGGCGTCTTAACCCTATCCACAGGGGGAGGGAAGGCCAGCGGTTTATGGGTAGAGGGCTGCCGAGTAAGGGCGGGTATGAAAACCCGCCCCACTTGAATTCTGCTGAAAGATTGGCGCGCTTAGGCCAGGATGGGCAGCTTCTCGTAGACGTCGCCCACCAGTGGCTTGGCGTCCAGGCCCATCCAGTCTTCGAGGACGGTGGTGTACAGGCCGCGGTAGTCGTAGTTGGGCACCACGTCGCCCTGCTCCAGGTCCTTTTCTTCCATGGAGGGCATTTCGCTGTACTGGCCGCCCTTGACGTTGGTGCCGAACATGAAGGCCGCGCCGCCGGCGCCGTGGTCGGTGCCGGAGCCGTTGTCGTGGGTGCGGCGGCCAAACTCGGTGAACATCAGCACCACGACGTTGTCGTCCACGTTGTGTTCCTTAAGGTCGTCCAGGAAGGCGTCCAGTGCGTGGGAAACATCGAACCACAGCTTGTCGTGCATACCGGTCTGGTTGGAGTGGCTGTCGAAGCTGCCGTGGTCAACGTAGAAGACGCGGGTGCCGAAGTCGGCCATGTGCACCTGGGCGATGCCCTTCAGCTTCTTGGCGATGGGGGTGTCTGGGTACTCCACGTCGGAGGAGTACATCCTGGGGGCTTCCTTCAGGATGTCGGCGCCTTCGAGGGTGTCCAGGCCGGTCTGGCCCATGTAGTCCATCACCGCGCCGGAGCCGATGGCCGGGGAGTACATCCGGGCGAAGCGGTCCAGAACCTTGTTGCGCTGCTCGCCGGCGATGTTGGGCAGCAGACCGTAATTGTCCAAGTCGTCAACCACCGCCACCGGCACGCCGGGCAGGGCCAACGCGCGGAACAGGGAGGGGCCGAAGCTGACGGTGGTCAGCACGTTTTCCTTGTTGGGGTCGATGTCGCGGGTGGCGCGGCCCAGCCAGCCCTCGGTGCCCAGCTTGTCCGGCTCGCAGGTGTGCCAGATGTCCATTGAGCGGAAGTGGGAGCGCGGGGAGTTGGCGTAGCCGATGCCGTGAACGATGGCCATGTCGCCGCGGTCGTAGACGTGCTTCAGCGGGGCCATCTCCGGGTGGAAGCCAATCTTGTCGTCAATCTGGATGACCCGCTCTTCGGCGATGCCGACGGCCGGGCGATTGTCCCGGTACAGCGGGTTGCTGTAAGGGATGACGGTGTTCAGGTAGTCGTTGCCCCCGGTGAGCTGGAACACTACCAGGACCGGGTCTTTCTTGGTGCTGGTCATTCTCGGTTGTCCTCCCGAATTCTGGATAAGTCTTTTTCAACCGGCGATTCAGGTTCGGGTGGCGGTTCAGTGAACTCGCGGCCTCCGGCTTCCAGCCTTCGCCGGTTCCACTCTAACCACTTCTTCTGGGTTCGGGCAATGCCTTGAGCAATGCCGTCAGCGACGCCACGGTTGTACCTTCTCTCTCTCTGTACCACTCGGAGAGTACCACCACAACCTCCGTTACGATGAAGCTCTCGCCGGCTATCCCGATAGTCAAAGAGCTTACGGTCTGCCCGATGTCTATCAGTGTATCAGGCCAGGGGACTACCCCTTTGATGGCTATTTTGTGCCAAGTTACCAGCGCGGCGACAGCCAAGGACTGGATGCTGAACAGGAAGAAGTACAGCCTTTGCCAGTCTTTCGGCACACTCCATATTGCGGCTCGCCTCCGGTTTTGCACTGGTTAAAATCCGTCTCTGTCCGTATCCGGGCGGGCAAGGAATTTTCGCCCTTGCCCGCTATCTGTCAGCAGACGGTTAGGCGTATTGGTACTCGCGCAGGGAGACGATGAGCTGGAGTAGTTCCGACACGCGGCGGGTGGACTCGGCCACATCCGCGTCCGTGCCCCAAGCGAACTCGCCGCCCTCGCTGATGAAGCCGATGAGCTCGTCGCGGCTCTCCTTGGTGACTTCCAGCGGGCCCATCAGGTCGAGGCAGCCGTCCACGGCCTCGGCGGCGGTGCGGACGCCGCTGGCCTGTAGGCGGTCAACCATGTAGCGGATGCCGGGACGGGAAACGTCGCCCACCAGGTCGGCGGTGAAGTTGACGCGGCGCATCAGGGAGCCGCTGTTAATCCACTCTGCGCCGGTGTGCCAGCCTTCCACGCTGGGCGGGTTCAGCAGGTCCTGGCCCATGTAGCTGGGCTGGCGGGACAGGTCGCCGATGCCGGGAGCCGGGAACTCGGCTCCGCCCACCATGCGCAGCGTGCCGACCACGACCTCGGTGGGGTTCTTCAGCCTGGCGAAGCGGGCGTTCTTGAAGAAGTCGGAGTTGAAGATGAGCCGCAGGGCTGCCTTCATGTCATAATCGTTTTCCCGGAGCGCGTTGGCTATGGCCTCTACAGCCTCCGGGTTGTTGGGAGGGGTCACCGACCAGGCCGGAACCTGCGCTTCGTCGGCCACGAAGAAGTTGTACAGGTGGCGGGCGATGAAGCGGGCGCAGGAGGGGTGCTCGCTGATGATGCGAACGATGTCCTCGCCGTTGAAGTTGCCGGAGTGGCCCAGGAAGGTCTTCTCGGTGTCGTCGTGGTCATCGTCGCGGTACTCGAAGAACCAGTCGTGACGCCCAATGGGCCCGCGCGGCAGCTTGGGCTCGATGGTCCAGCCGGTGAAGGCGCGGGAGCACTCGCGGACGTCAACCTCGGTGTAGTTGCCGACGCCCATGCTGAACAGCTCCAGCAGCTCGCGTCCCCAGTTCTCGTTGACCGCGTCGGCGTGGTTCTCGCAGTTGTCCAGCCAGTAGATCATGGCCGGGTCCTTGGCCATTTCCACCAGCAGTTCGCGGAAGTCGCCCATGCCCTTCTCGCGGAACTTGACGATCATGTCCATGACGTCGTCGTAGTGGTCAACCTTGGAGACGCCGGTAGCGAAGATGCCGTGCCAGAAGAGGGTCATCTTCTCTTCCAGGGGGCGCTTCGTGTTAATCATGTCGTGGAGCCATTCGGCGGCGCCCATGCCGGGCAGAGTGCCGGGCCGCCAGGTCCAGGGGTGATACCGCATCATTTCGTTGCGGTCCAGCGCGGGCTGGTCATCGGGGTTGAGCAGTTCTTCCACGGTGGCCTCGTAGCCCTTGGCCACGCGAGCCTCCAGCTCCTCCCGGGTCGCGCCGAAGCCAGCGCGGCGCATCAGGTGAGCCATCAATGCGATGTCCTGGTCGCCCATGGTTTCCCTCCCTTGTTATAGGTTGTTTCCCGATTACGTGAGCCTGGTGCGCGACGGCGCAACTCACCGCCAGCCACCAGGCTGGGTTGCCGGTATCTTAGTCGCGGCGGAGCGGGGTTGTCAATGATGAGAGGCCGGTCAGCGCCGCCGCCGGAACAGCCGCCAGACCGGGGTGGAAAAGCCGGGCAGCAGCTCACCGCCGTCGAGAATGTCATCCTCTCCCAGCGTTACCGGGGCGGTGTTAAGGCGGAAAATGGTGATAGTAGTCGTTGGCGGATCAGCGACCCAGACCTGTTGCGAGCCGTAGCTGAGCCACATATAGGCTTTGGCGGTTATTTCAGGATGCGAACTGCTGCGCGACTTGACTTCCACGGCCAAGTCAGGAGCCAGTTCGGGATAACCTTGCGTGCCTTTGGGAATGCGTCCGGGTGCAACCCAAGTTATGGTCGCTGCGCGAACAGTGTCTGGGTCGCGCTCCAGCCAATAGCCACACCCGATGGCTGTGCGCCCGTAATCGTGAGAGTCGGCCCAATTGCTCACTGCATAGCTGATATGTGAAGCTGCCAGCCCTACCGGTTCTTCATTGAGCGGATACTCAATCAGCGAGCCACGGATGAGTTCGTACCGCTTGATGCCACGGGGTAGCAGCAGGAGTTCGTCAGCGGTCATCAGCTTGCGCTCCGTGTCGGTAGTCATAGGCGTTCACCGATGGGTTGGGGGTAGGAATTCCGGTAGCAGCAATGTAGAACTGCGGTTGCTACTTGCCGGAGCGACGAGCCTTGATGCGTTCATCGTAGCTTGGCCCCAATATGCCGTAGAAGTCTGGCTCGCAGACTATCACCACTTTCCGTCCACTCTCCACACCCGTCACCCTGCGCGTTCCTGCGCCGCGCACGTCGTTGACGCAGTCGCAGCCCTCAGCTTCCACTTCCAGCTCTGGCGGAAGTTTTTGCAACGCCGCTATCAGTTCCGATACAGTCATCACTCTATCTCCACCTCGCACGCCTCAAGAACTGGTTTCACAGCCCAGTAAAGACCGGTCGGCTCAAACACGGCGGTTTTCAAGATGCCTCTGGGTGTGGCTTGCACTACAAACTCATTAGCATTAAACAGCTTCTGTATAGTGCCTTCTATATCTTCGTCTGGCATAAAAGTAGCCATGCCAGTAGAGGAGATAGTCCATGCCAGTTCCTTGATCGGTTCATCGTCTATTCTGTGAAGGACTGTTGTAAGCAACAGTGGTGTGCTGAAAGGAGGAGAATCTAGGTCTGTACTCCATCCTATGAGAAATTCTAATGTTCTGTTCTCACACTGTACTAGCAGAATAGGAAATAGCAGATCAGAAGTTGGATCAGCATCTTTCGGAAGCAAGGCTATACTCACTTCTCGTGTCCGTGTCAGTGGGTCTAACTCGTCTGATAAAGTTTCCCACCCACCGTAAAAGGGGATTGGCGTAGGTGTGGGCGTTCCGCCTATCCGCATCGTGGGTGTGGGGTAAGGTGTAGCCGTAGGATAAAGTGTGGGTGTCGGCAATGAGATAGGCGTGTAAGTCGGGACTGGCGTGTAGGTGGGTAGTGGAGTGGCTGTTGGCTGAGGTTCTGGTGTCCAGGTGGGTTCTGGTGTCCAGGTCGGAACCTGCGTCCAAGTTGGGACTACAGGGTTAACCGTAGCTTCCGGCATGGCAGTTGTGGCGGCAGTCTGCGGCACGGGAACGGCGGTATCAGCAGGGGGAGTTTGGGTTTGGCAGGCCAAGAACAGAGCAGACAATACCATCAGGGTAGTGGTAAGCAACGTTGAGCGGGAAAGAAAGCGAAACACTCGGGAACCCCCTTGCAGCTCTATGGGCATCGGCTACCTGCCACAGTCGCCTCAATCCCGCTGCGAACCTTGCAAGGGGGCACGGCAATGCCATGCCCAATAGGGACTATTCGCAGCGCGCATCGTGGCGCAAAGCGCAAGAATGTATTGGGACGACTGTGGCAAGGGATAGTGTGCGCCGAAATCCGCCGAGTGTCAACGCTGACCTGCGAGTGTTCCCCCGGTGTCAATTGACCGGCGGAATAACCCACAGCTACACTCCCCAGTGAATTGCGGCATATTTCTGAATAACTTAACGACTACCGAGTGAGGAAAGCTATGCGACTGGAAGGAAAGGTTGCGCTGATTACCGGCGGAGCCCGCGGTCAGGGCGCGGCGGAATCCCGGCTCTTTGCCCGCGAGGGAGCGAAGGTGGTCATTGCCGACGTGCTGGATGCCGACGGAATGGCCGTGGCCGCGCAGATAAACGAACTGGGCGGCGATGCCACCTACGTTCACCTCGACGTTACCAGCCAGGATGACTGGCAGCAGGCCATCGCGGCCACGGTTTCGGCCTATGGCAAGCTGGACGTGCTGGTGAACAACGCCGCCATCTGGCGCGGCGGGCACGTGGCGGACACCAGCTCGGAACAGTGGGACACCGTTCTTGACATAAACGCCAAGGGCGTGTTCCTGGGGACCAAGCTGGCCATACCCGAAATGCGAAAGGCAGGGGGCGGATCAATCATCAACATATCGTCCACCGCCGGGTTGGTGGGCAGCCTCACCAGCAGCGCCTACAGCGCATCCAAGGGCGCGGTGCGCCTGTTTACCAAGTCCACGGCAGTGCAGTATGGCGCTGAGAACATCCGGGCCAACTCAATCCACCCCGGCCCCATAGATACCCCGATGGGCGACCAGGTATGGCCCAACGCCGGAAGCCGCGAGGAAGTCATCGAGCGGACGGTGCTGAAGCGAATAGGCACGCCCGAGGACATCGCCAACGGGGCCTTGTTCCTAGCGTCAGACGAGTCGTCGTTCATGACCGGCTCGGAGCTGGTTATTGACGGCGGGGTGACGGCGCAGTAAGACTGGGGCAAGTGTGGGGTTGTCCGGTAGGAGCTGGCAAGGATTCCTGCCGGATGGCCTATGCCGCGTGAATTGGTGTGGTATATTTCAGGAGAGCGGTTTATTGCCAAGACTGGAGTAATATCATGACCGAGCAAGAGGTAATTGACGCAATCCTAGCCCAAATTCCACCCACGAAGCGGCCGGCCCACGTCAGTGACCGAGAGTTCGTCGCAATTTATCGCTCGATGCTGAAAGGCATTAAGGCGAAGAGGGAGGGTGATCCCGGATTGCTGGTGAGATGGAGTGACGTCAAAGAAAGGTTCGGTTTGAAGGACTAACTTTGCAGGAAAGCGAAAGCCGGTACTGGTTTTTTGCTGACGCGCTCGATTTCTATGAGAGCCTTAATAGCCCGCAGCAATTGATCGAACTCTGGGAGCAGATTTCGTTTCTCCATGAGCAGAGCAGCGTGGATAACGAATCAATCTTTGAAATAAGCAATGGGACGGAGTCATACAAGGTCACTTACGGCCCCTCATACACTATCGTATTCCGGGATGAACCAGACGGTTCTATGGACATATACTCCATCGGCCGCCCGCGATTGTTTCGTTTCGAAGGATAACGCTTTCCCGACTTGCCCTCTGATGTTTGCCCTTCTCTAACCTCCCAGCAACTCCGCCAGCTCCACCACGGGCCCCACGTCCTCCAGACCGTCCAGCATCCCCAGCGCGGCCTCGGCGTGGTCTGCGGTCAGCGCCACGGCGGCGCAGTCGCGAAACTTCGTCCGCACGTCGTCGCGGCTCACGCCGCGCAAGGCGCCGGTGGTGGCGCGGTCGGCGCGCTCGGTAAGCACCCGTCCGTCCTTCAGGTGGACTTCCACCCGGTTGTGCGCCTCGGTCCAACTGGTCTGGCCCTCGAAGCCGGGATGGCGGCGCATTTCGATGCGGGGGATCATTTCCTGGGCATCAGTGCGCATCACCTGTTCGTCGCTGAAGCTGCCCAAGCCGATCTGACCGTCGATTATTTCGGCGGCCAAGCAGTATTGCATACTGAACTTGCCTTCCAGCCCTCCCGTGGGCCGGGAGTGGATCAGGGAACGGGGCGGGTCGAAGTCCACCAGCACGTCTATGTAGTCCACATGGTTGGCGGAGAAGGACTCGCGCCGCAGCAGTTGGGATGTGGCGTCCAGGGCCAGATGAGCGCTGCCGCAGCAGGGGTACTTCTTAATTTCGATGCCTGATTCCACCATGAAGCAGCGGCTGCCGAGGGATGCTGCGGCCTTGTCGGGGTCGTAGCCGCTGCCGCCGGAGAAGGCGCGCATGAATCCGAACCTGCCTTCCAGGGCATCGTCCGACGCGGTGAAGCCGGCCTGCACCAGCTTGGCGGCGTTGACCCCGGCGCGGCAGGCGGCCCCGGCGTGGTAGGGCTTGGTCATGGTGCCGAAGTTCTGGCGCAGTCCCGCAGCCTGCGACGCGGCCAGCGAGACCGCCATGGCCGTCTGCTCCGGGGAGAGCCGCAGCAGCCGGGCGGCAGCAGCAGACGCGCCCAACGCGCCCAGCGGCCCGGTGGGGTGCCAGCCGAGGTCGTCGTAGTAGGCCGGGCTGATGGCGTCGCCCACGGCGCAGGCGACCTCGAAGCCGATGAGGTAGGACAGGAGCAACTCGCCGCCAGTGGAGCCGACTTCTTCGGCCAGTGGCAGGGCGCCGGGTATCAGCGCTGCGCTGGGGTGAGTCTTGGTTATGAAGGTAACGTCGTCATAGTCCAGGGCGTGGGACATTGCGCCGTTGACCAGCGCGGCCTCCAGGGAGGTGGTCTTGAAGCCCCGGCCGATGACCGTGGCCTGCGGCGTTCCGCCCAGCGCGGTGACGTAGTCGCACAGCACGTCGGCCAGCGGTTCGCGGGAGCCGGCCAGGGCGCAGCCCAGGCAGTCGGTGATGGCCGCCTTGGCCGCGTCAATGGCGTCGGGCGGAAAGTCTTCCAGCCCAGTGTTGGTGATGTATTCAGCGATTCGTTCAGTCAGGTTCATCATGGCCCCCGGCGCGTTGGTCTGCATTTAACGATGTATTTCAAGGTCAGTTAACCACGCCGTGGACGGATTGGCAATTCCGGGAAACTGGAATTCACGGCTCAAGGGTCAATGTTTAATCGCGTTGTTTACAGGTGTCGGGAAACAGGCCCGTTTCGTGGATAAGTGGTCGTTTATTCGTGGATAACACATCGGAGCAGTGGACAAGCTGGCCCGTCGGCTAGTGATTCAGCAGAGAGACCGCCTTGCCCATAGGGAGTGTGGGCATTATGATGGCGCCAGTTAAACAGGGCATACGATACGGCATATCGGGAGGCAAGATGAGCACTTCTACCGGTAGAAAAGGCAGGGAGCTGAAGGTCCTTCACGGCGTTGCTGCTCCTGAATCCACGGCGCAGACGCCCGGCATGGTCCGCAAGCCCGGCGTCGACAGCAACACCGCAGGGGCGGAGAAGATCTGGCTGGGCCACGTGGAATGCGTTCCCAACACCATGGGGCCGCCCCACAACCACGGCGAGGCCGAGACGGCAGCCTACGTGCTCAAGGGCCGCATCCGCGTTTACTACGGCGAGGACTACAAGGAATACGTCGAGGCTGGCCCGGGAGATTTCATCTTCGTTCCGGCCCACTTCGACCACATCGAGGGCAACCCCTACGACGAGCCAGCCGAGGCAGTGCTTTCGCGCGGGCCGGACAACATTGTGATTAACCTGGACGAGTAGCCCACCCCCACCCAACCCTCCCCCTAAGGGGGAGGGAATTGTGCAATCGTCACGCTCAGGGGCGCACAGCTGTGCGCCCCTGCTGTTTTACCTCGAAGCGATTCAACTCATTCCGGCAAGCATGCCAGGCGTTACCGCGTTATACTAGGCGCTTTCAGCTAGTCATCCCTGATTTTCGAGGATTTCCAGCCCTTGCCCTATTCCGAGGCGAAACGACTGCTTCAACTGCCGCAGAGGGTGTTCTACGGCTGGTGGATTGTGTCCATTTCCGCCACCGCCGACGCGCTCAAGCACGGCACATTTAACAGGGGATTCACCTTCTATGTCACCCCGCTCAGCAAGGAATTGGGAGTGGGAGTCGCCATAGTCTCCCTGGCCGAAATGCTGGGGCGGCTGGAGGGCGGCCTGCAGGGGCCGCTGATGGGATGGCTGAACGACAAGTTCGGGCCGCGCTTCATCATGGTTCTGGGCGGCGGGACTTCCGGGTTGGGCTTCATACTGCTTGGATTGACCAGCAACTACATCTATTTCCTGCTGGTGTTTGTCGGGCTACTTTCTCTGGGGTTTCGCGCCGGTTACAACAATGCGCTGATGCCTGCCATCAACCAGTGGTTCCGGCGACACCGAGGGCTGGCGATGGCGGTGGCCGGGATGGGCAGCCCCTTCGGTGGCATTCTCATCGCGCCGATGATGGGGCTGCTGGTCTACGAGATAGGCTGGCGCAACGCGGCCTTCCTTTCCGGCGCCGGGATATTGGTGGTTGTACTGCCTTTGGCGTTCTTCGTCTGCCGTTCCCCGGAAGAGAAGGGGCTGTTGCCCGATGGAGTCAAGCCGGCAACGGAACCTCCTGCCGCCACTCCTGCCTCGCGGCCTGCGGGCGTTCCCGCAGGATACCGACCGCCTCCTGGCGACCCCGACTTTACGGCCAAGGAGGCGATGAAAACGCCCACCTTCTGGTTGCTGGTATGGGCCGTGGGATTGCGCAACACTGTCCACTCCGGGATGCAGTTCCTGCTCGCGCCAGTCATCGTGTGGTTCCTGATGGGGTCGGGGCGGCCCGAAGACGACAGTGTGCGCCTGTCGGCCCTGCTGGTGGGGCTGTTGTCGCTGAGCTCGCTGGTGATGAACCCCATTGTTGGCTGGCTGGGCGACAACATGTCGAAGCAAAAGCTGAGCGCAGTGGCAATGATTGGCGGAGCGCTATCACTGGCGGTGCTGCTGAACCACAGCGGGGCATTGTGGCAGGCGTGCCTGTTCGTGGTGCTTCTGGCGGTCTCGGAGACGGCCAACCCCCTGGCCTGGGCGATCATGGGTGACTTCTTCGGAAGGAGGAGCTACGCCACTCTGCGGGGCTGGCAGCACCTGCCGGACCAGATGATGTCCATGAGCACGCCGGTGTGGATGGGGTTGATCTACGACAGCACGGGCAGCTACTACTGGGCGTTGCTTCCGCTGGCGGTAATCTACGGGTTCGCAGCGGTCGGGTACTGGGTGATACCACGCCCTAAGCCTCCCATGCGGGTCCTAGCGGTGCAGAGGGCGTAGCTACGGAGGGTTTGCGGGGCTGGGATTTCACCCCCACCCTAACCCTCCCCCTCAGGGGGAGGGGATAGTTTCGAGGGGTATATGGCCTTGCGCATCTAACCCGTGACCGCTTTGGCCAGGCCCTCTACCGCGCCTTCGAGCACCCAGTCTTCTACGCAGTAGGAGATGCGGAAGTAGCCGGGGGTGCCGAAGCCGCGGCCGGGTACGACCAGGACGTTGGACTGGAGCAGCTCGCGGGTGAAGGCCACGTCGTCTTCGATGGGGGCCTTGGGGAAGAGGTAGAAGGCGCCCTGGGGCTTGACGGTGTCGTAGCCCATCTCCATGAGGGCGGTGTGCAGGAAGTCACGCTTGTGCTGGTAGTAGTCGGGGTCGATGCTGACGCCCTGAAGGTTGCGGACTACGTGCTGCATGAGGGCTGGGGCGTTGACGAATCCCAGGGTGCGGTTGCAGAAGCTGAACCCGGCTGCCAGCTCTTCCTTGCCCTGGTGGTTGGGGTTGATGGCGATGTAGCCGATGCGTTCTCCGGGGAGGGCGAGGTCCTTGGCATGGGACGTGACGATGACGGTGTTGTCGTAAGCGGGAAGTATCTGGGGGAACTCCATTCCGTCGAAGACGATGCGCTTGTAGGGCTCGTCGCTGATGAGGAAGATTTCGCTACCGTGCTCCGCCTGCTTGCGGTTGAGGAGGTCGGCGAGGCCGGCGATTTCCCCGGCGGAGTAGACGACGCCCGACGGGTTGTTGGGCGAATTGATAATCAGGGAGCGAGTGCGCGGCGTGATGGCAGCTTCGATGGCGGTCAGGTCAATCTCGAAGCGGTCGTTGGTGTTGACCACCACCGCCACGCCATCATGGTTGTCTATGTAGTAGAGGTACTCGAAGAAGTAGGGGGCGAGGATGATGACCTCGTCGCCGGGGTTGAGGATGGTCTTGAGCACGACGTTGGCCGCCGCTGCCGCGCCGCAGGTCATGGTTATCTCGTTGCCGGTGAAGGGGAGGCCCAATTCCTCGGTGAGAGTATCGGCTACGGCCTGGCGTGTGTCCATGTAGCCGGGGTTGGGCATGTAGCGGTGCATCCCGGCCATGGGTTCGTTGGCGAGGCGGCGCAGTTCGTTCTTGAACTCGGCGGGCGGCTCGATGACCGGGTTGCCGAGGGACAGGTCGAAGACGTTCTCCGCGCCTATCTGCGCCTTGAGCGCGATGCCTTCCTCGAAGACCCGGCGAATCCAGCCGCCTTCCGCTACGAACTGCCGAATCTTCTGCGATACCGCCATGGGACGCCCTCCTTCGACGTGCTCAGGATAAGTCCAGAGCTTCAAGTCTGCCCGCGAGTGTAGCAACGGGCGGATGAGGGTGTCAAAGCGAAGAAGCGGCGGAGGGTGGAGACTATTGGGAAATGTTCCCTTACAGGCAGCTTGTGAGACAGGCAGTACAGTTTAGTGTCTCAAAGCGTCTCATGGTGTCTCGTTTGTGAATGGACGGGGTGCCGACCGAGCGATTCTCCGCTCATTTGCAGAGAGTAGGGGAGCCGTGGCTTTGCGCAATGAATCTTTTTTAACTCTGATTGTTGTGCAGAATCTGTTCATTTCGGTGGTGGTTGTTCGAGAGGCCGTGTGTCCGGGTCGGTGTCGACGTTGGTTGCGAATCTCCAAGGTGGCACTGTAGGCGGTCTCTCCGGTACTAAGCCGTCCTCGTAGGCGCCGACCTCGTTGAAGAATCGTGGCAGGTGGTATACGTCGGTGATGAGCATGGGGTGGCCCGGCTCCGGCAGGACGCGTCCGTTGTTTACCGCGACACGGGACTTTTGGGCAGCAATCACGTCCTGCCTGAGACGGGGAAGCTCCATCTCCAGCGCAGCACGGTGATCCTCAAGGGAGTAATAATCCCTGAATGGATGCACGGCAATCACTGCGCCGTCGTCCCGCCGCTCTAGGTGCCAGTCTCCAAAGACTTCCCATACCTCGACAGCAGTGCCGACTGTCGGCCCGACGAACAGGATTGTTTCCCTGCCGGGAAATGCTTCTATGTTGTCGAACCCGCCAAAACCGTCGCTGGCGTCGGTCAGGGATTTTTCCCAGGCGGTTTTGAACTCCTCTATTTGTGCTTCTCCCCAAGTTTCAGGATAGAAATCATGCGCCACCTTGAGCGTCAATGTTGGCGGGCCTGAGCCAAGGAGGTAGGCATTCACGCGCACGTCAGCGTAGCACATTAGTATCGGATTCCCTTGCAGAAACCTGTACACATCCGGGCCAAGATAAGGGCGTGGCCGGAAAACTGTGGTGGCGCAACGCACGGTGCCGGGGAGATAGGTGCCGCGCAGCACAATATGCGGCACGCGATCTCGCGCGCCTTCCAGGAAAGACTGTACGCTGGGGGGTTCTTCGGGGAGGTCGAGCATCCCACCGTACTCCAAGAGCGAACGGCCCGGTCTGCAAGGTTCCACCGCGCTGCCGGTGGCCGGTGTGCACGGTGGTATCTCTCCTACTGGGTAGGCCGGTCCAGGTGGTTGGTTCGCGGTCAAGGTCGGCGACTGAGGAGCCGGGTGTGGCGAGATTTGCTGTATTCCGATCGCCGGTATCAAACTGCAACTGCTGAGGGCGGTCAGCAGAGCGGCTATTGCTACTGCCAGCACGTAACTGACTCCTTCTATTCTCTAGCGGTGGGCTGGCATTGCGTGGTGAACCTAATTCCTTCTCGTCAGCCCGTGGCAGAGGGCGGTTGAAGCGACTCTTTGGTCATTTCCAGCCCCATTGTAGCGCCGAACTTAGCAGCCATCGCGTCTCGCACCGGCTTTATGCCTACCGGCGTGCCCATCTCCATCGCCATTGAGGTTACGGGGCGGTCGGCAATGCCGCAGGGGATTATGTGGCGGTAGTAGGAGAGGTCGGTGTTTACGTTGAGGGCGAAGCCGTGGAAGGCTATGCCCCGGCTTATCTTGACGCCGATGGCGGCTATCTTGCCGCCCGCAGTCCAGACTCCGGTGAGACCCGGCTCGGTGTGGGCCGGGATGTTGAAGTCGGCCAGGGTGTCTATGATGGTCTGTTCAAGGGTGCGGACGTATTGCAGTGGGCCGATGCCAAGCTGGCGCAGGTTGATGATGGGATAGCCGACGAGTTGGCCGGGGCCGTGGTAGGTAATCTGGCCGCCCCGGTCGGTCTCGTGGACGGGGACGCCCAATGCCGTCAGTTCGTATTCTGGGGTAATAAGGTGGTGGTCACAGCTCAGACGGCCCCGGGTGTAGACGTGGTTGTGCTCCAGAAGCAGGAGGGTGTTGGGGGATTGGCCGTCGTGGACTTGGTTGACCAGAACGTCCTGCAACTCGCGGGCGTGGAGGTATTCGACTGTGCCCAGCCAGCAGTAGCGGCAGGTGACCATAGGGGTAACGCCCTCACCCTAACCCTCTCCCAGAGGGAGAGGGGATTTTTGAGACCCTACCTTTCGAGGGGGAAGGGATTTTTGAGAGGGTAATTTTAGTAGACCGGGGTGTCGGGGCCGATGGACTCGAGGCGGGAGGCTACCGCGTCGAGGAAGGCGCTGGCCTCTGCGCCGTCGTTGATGCGGTGGTCGAAGGACAGGCAGATATTCATCATGGAGCGGATGGCTATTGCGTCGTCTCGGATGACGGGCCGTTTCTGGATGATGTCGGTGGTCATTATGCCGGCCTGGGGGTGGTTGATGATTGGGCCGGATATGACGGAACCCAAAGCGCCAGTGTTGTTGAGCGTGAAAGTGCCGCCCTGGACGTCCTCCACCCGCAGGCGGTTGGCGCGGGCGCGCTCGGAGAGGTCGTTGACGGCGTGAGCCAGGCCAGCGAGGTTGAGTCGGTCGGCGTTGTGGATGACCGGCACTATGAGACCATTGGGCGCGGCCACGGCTAGGCCGAGGTTGATGCGACGCTTGAGGATGATGTTGTCGCCGCCCCAACTGGCGTTCATGGTCGGAACCTTTCGCAGGGCTTCCACCACGGAGCGGATGACGAAGGGCAGATAGGTCAGGGTTACGCCTTCCTGCCGCTCGAATTCGGCGCGGATGCCCTGGCGCAGAGCGACGAGTCCGGTGACATCTACTTCCTTCATGCTCCAGGCGTGGGGTATCTGGCTGACGCTGCGCACCATGGCCTCGGCAATCATGCGGCGCACCGGAGTTACGGGCATCAGCTCTTCGTCAGGGCCTGGGGCAACATCCGGCGCGGGGGGTTCCACCACTGGAGCGGGCGCGACTGGCGCAGGCGGGGCTGCCTGCGGTGGGGGGGTTGTCTCCAGGAAGCGCAGTACGTCGTTGCGGGTGATGCGTCCGCCGAGACCAGTGCCTTGAATCCGGCTCAGGTCTACGGAGTGTTCGCGGGCCAGACGGCGCACGGCAGGGGAGAGGCGCTGCCTGCCGTCGGTGGACGGGGGGACGGTTGACTGGGCCTGCGCGGGCGCGACGGATGGCGCGGCGACGGGCGACGGGGCAGCAGGAGCGGGTTGCGGTGCAGCGGCAGCCTGGGCTACGGCTTCGATGCCCACCATAGGCTCCATGGCTTCGACGGCTGCGCCTCCGGTGGGGCCGACAGGGGTAACGCTCTGCATCAGGTAACTGGTGGCCGGAGCCGGTGGCGTGGGTTGTGCGAGGGCGGCAGATGGTTCGGCGGTCGGAGCGTCCCCTGCCGGCGCCGGGGTGACAGACGGGGTTTCGCCCGGTTCGCCGACCTCGGCGATGGGAGCCCCCATGGGCAGGGTTTCGCCTTCCTCGGCGAGGACCCGGAGCAGTTCGCCTGCGACAGGCGAGGGTACTTCCATGGTGACCTTGTCGGTCACCACCTCTACGAGGGGCTCATAACGGCGGACGGTCTCGCCCGGCTGCTTGAGCCACTTGCCGATGGTGCCTTCGACTACGGATTCTCCCACGTGGGGTAGTTCAACCGTTACGGCCAATTGCTCACCACTTGCCTTTGCTAAAAGATTGTTCCAATGAGTTCCTGTTGAGAGTTGCGTTGCTGGGGATTTCACCCCCACCCTAACTCTCCCCCCTCAAGGGGTAGGGGACATTTGGGGAGTTGCTTGTTCAGTAGGCCGCCAGGCGGCGGAGGGCGGCGGCTATCTTCGCGGTGTCGGGGGTGTAGGCGTCCTCCAGTGTCTGGGCGAAGGGCATGGTGGGTACGTCGGGGCCGCAGACGCGGATTATGGGGCCGTCGAGATACTCGAAGGCCTCGTCGGCAACGAGGGCGGCGATTTCCGCGCCGATGCCGCCGGTGACGTTGTCTTCGTGGGCGATGAGCAGCTTGCCGGTCTTGCGCACCGAAGTCAGGATGGTATCCCGGTCGAGAGGTGACAGGGTGCGGAGGTCTACGACCTCGGCGTCTATTCCCTCGGCGGTCACCTGCTGGGCGGCTTCCAGGCAGTAGTGCAGGGTCAGGCCGTAGCTGACAATGGTGACGGTACTGCCGGGGCGCTTGATGTCGGCTACGCCGAGGGGCAGGGTGTACTCGCCGTCGGGAACTTCGCCCCGCACGAGGCGGTAGGTCTTCTTGTGCTCCAGGAAGACGACCGGGTTGTCGTCGCGGATGGCGGTCTTGAGCAGGCCCTTGGCGTCGAAGGGGGTGCAGGGGGTGACCACCTTAAGGCCAGGGGTGTGGAAGAAGTGAGTCTCGACGTTCTGGGAGTGGAACAGCCCGCCGCGGATGCCGCCGCCGTAGGGTATGCGGACGGTCATGGGGACCTTGACCGCACCGTTGGTGCCATAGCAGGTGCGGGCGGCTTCGCCGATGAGCTGGTTGACGGAGGGCCAGACAAAGTCGGAGAACTGGATCTCAGGCATGGGTCGCTGGCCTCGGAAGGCAGCGCCGAGGGCGATGCCGACTATGGAGGCCTCTGCGAGGGGGGTGTCGATGATGCGGTCTTCGCCGAACTCTTCCACGAGGCCCTGGGTGGCGAGGAACACTCCACCGCGGGCGCCCACGTCTTCGCCCATGACGAAGATGGAGGAGTCGCGCTGCATTTCTTCGCGGATGGCCTCGCGGACGGCTTCGATTACGCTCTTGTCTGCCACGGGTCGAGACTCCTTGCTCAATCTTCCTGTCTTGCTGGGGGCATCTCACCCCCGCCCCTCGCCTCCGCGGGGGCAGGCTCTAACCCTCCCCCTCAGGGGGAGGGAATTCTTGTTCGTGTTGGACGCCCTCACGCTAACCCTCTCCCAAAGGAAGAGGGGATTGCGCTCCGGAGATTAGCCGGAATAGACCATGTAGTGGAGGGTGGAGACGTCGGGAGGGTTGGCCACGTCGGCGGCGTCGGTGGCGGCGTCGACGGAGTCAAGAGCCTCGGAGGCCGTCGCATCCAACTGCTCCTGGGTCAGGATGCCGTTTTCCAGGAGCAGGTTGCCCAGGGTAATGAGGGGGTCGCGCAGGCGGGCCTGCTCGACCTCTTCGGCGGGGCGGTAGCGGCGGTCGTCGTCGTCGGTGGTGTGGGACATGAACCTCTCCACCTTCATTTCGAGCAGCACAGGGCCTTCGCTGCGGGCGTGGCTGATGGCCTCGCGGGTGGCTTCGTAGCAGGCAACGAAGTCCATGCCGTCAATGGCGAAACCGGGAAAGCCGTAACTGGCGGCGCGGCTGGCAACTTCCTCGATGTTCATCTGCTTGCGCTGGGGTACGGAGATGGCGTAGCGGTTGTTCTCGCAGATGAAGACTACGGGGAGGTTGTGGATAGCGGCGAAGTTCATGGCCTCATGGGTCTCGCCCTGGCTGGATGCGCCGTCGCCGAAGTAGACCAGCACGACAGTATTCTCGCCCCGCATCTTGCAAGCCATGGCGTAGCCGACGGACTGGGTGAGGCCGGCGGCGACGACGTTGGAAATCTGGATGATGTTGCGGGGCAGGTCTGCGCCCTGCAGGGGGAACTGGCGGCCGTTGCTGTATGGGTCGCCCGCCTTGCCCATGAAGGAGCGCATGACCTCCTCAGCGGTGAGGCCAGCCGCAAACTTGAGGGCGAGGTCACGGTAGTAGGGGAAGAGGAAGCAGTCGCCGTCCTTCTCGGCTGCAAGCAGGCTGCCCAACTGCGCGGCCTCGTGACCCTGGCTGGAGGCGGCGATGGGAACCTTGCCCTGCCGGTTGAGCGCCCAGATGCGCTCGTCGATGGTGCGGCAGAGCGTCATGCGCCGGTAGAAATCAGTAAGGTCCTCTGCGGTCAGGTTACCGGGCAAGGCCGCGGCCACGGCGCCATTGCCCCGAGCGCGAGATTTTCGAGGTGGCATTTTGGCAATTCTCCATAATCCGCCTCGCCTTGCTTCCCTCAAGTCAACCCCAGGTGAGGCGCGCGCCGGCCCCGAATTGTTCAAGGCCCTGAAATGTGGTCGGGGCCAGGCCCCAGCCCCAGACATCGCGGGGCAATTATAGCCAACCCGACACAGCGCCGCAAATGTTTGCGAAGCCGGAGGACTCTGCATTCACATAATCAATTTACATAAAGGTGGAGCATTTGGGATACCTGGGGAGGATACCCATTGAGTGTGAATTTCGTCGCCAGATATAAACTTTTGACACTTCTAAAACCGGGGACGGGAAGCCTGAAAAATGGGCTGATTTTGACCGGAAATCTCCGTTGACATGGGCTGCCGGGCATTGTTAATTTCGCCCTCTAAACCTCGAATTGCGAACCGCGCCGGATGTGGGCGTTCCGGAAATCCCTATTGGGATGCCTGCCAATTGGCGGGCAGAACCTTCTGCCGGGAAAGTCCGGGAGCAGCAGTCGTTTTTCTCAAGAGTTTAATGGGGAAGCTGCCATTGCCTCTTCGTGGGCAACCGGGGGCAGTGATGGGACAAGCGCTATCCGGCTCATGCGGGATAGGGGAACAGTAAGTTATGGAACTTTGGGAGCGTAGGCAGGAATGAGAAGCGCATCGGCCCGGGAGGTCTGGCGGGCGGTGCTGGGAGACCTTCAGATGAGGTTGCCTCGCCCGACTTTCGAGACCTGGCTGAGGCCCACCGAAGGCGTGGCCGACGATGGACAGGTGTTCGTCGTCGAAGCGCCTACACCCTTCGCGGTGGAGTGGCTGGAGCGGCGTATGTTCCACGCGCTTCAGGGCACTCTGGAGAAGGTGGCGGGCCGCCCGCTGGAGTTGCAGCTCAGGGTGATGTCCCACGGGGTCTCGTATGCTGAGGAGCGGGCGGAGCTTCCGGTGGGAGTTTCCCAGGAAGCTAACCAGCCATTGTTCGAGTTCCGCTCGCTGAACCCCCGCTACACTTTCGAGTCGTTTGTGGTGGGCCCTTCCAACAGGCTGGCTTTCAGCGCGGCCCAGGCCGTTGCGGAGACTCCTGGAGTGTCGTACAACCCTCTGTTCCTTTACTCCGGGGCCGGTTTGGGGAAGACGCACCTGCTCCAGGCAATAGGCCGCACTTGCGCAACGCGGGGAATGTCGGTGCTGTATGTGACCTCGGAGCAGTTCACCAACGAGTTCATCAGCGCCATCCGCACTCGTACCACGGAGGACTTTCGCAAGCGCTACCGCTCGGTGCAGATGTTGCTGGTGGACGATGTGCAGTTTCTCAGCGGCAAGGAACAGACCCACGAGGGCTTTTTCCACACCTTCAACGACCTGCACAACTCCGGCAACCAGGTGGTGGTGTCGTCGGACCGTCCACCGAGGGAGTTGCCGCTGATGGAGGAAAGGCTGCGGTCGAGGTTTGAGTGGGGCCTGATTGCCGACATCCAGCCGCCGGACCTGGAGACGCGGATGGCTATTCTGGCGAGCAAGGCCGACGAGATGCATGTCGGGCTGGACGATGCGGTCCTGGAGCTCATCGCCAAGCGGGTGCAGCGCAACGTGCGGGAGCTGGAGGGCAGCCTGAACCGGATGGTGGCCTACGCCCAGTTGATGAACGTGGACATCACCCTGGACACCACCGAGCGTATCCTCAACGAAGTCACGCAGGAACAGAGCCGCTCGTCCATTGACCCGCAGCGCATACTGTCGGAGGTGGCCGACTATTACGGACTGGCAGTGGAAGACCTGATGACCCGGAACCGCAGGCGGGCAGTGTCGGTGCCGCGCCAGGTGGCGATGTACCTGTTGATCCACGAAATCGGGCTGCCTCCGACTCAGGTGGGCCGCTTGCTGGGAGGACGCGACCACTCCACGGTCATCCACGGCGCAGGGAAGATCAATGGCGAGATGAACGAAGATATGACGCTGCGCCACGATGTGCAGGCTATCAAGGAGTCCATATTTGCCTGAACGGAGTTGGCAGTATCCTGTGAGTTCACCCCCACCCTAGCCCTCCCTCTCGAGGGGGAGGGGATATTCTGCGGGAGGGGTAATTCTTTAACCTGCGGATGCTGACCGGGTTGTGTACAATGGCGGGGTGAAAACTCACGTAATCGTCAAAACGCACGAGTTGGCCCTGAAGGGCAAGAACAGGCCCTGGTTCATGCGACGGCTGACCGAGAATTTGCGCCGCGCCACCGAGGGGGCCGGTGTGAGCCGGGTCTGGCAGGGCCAGTTGATGATCGGCCTGACGCTGGAAGAGGAAGGGCGCTGGCCGGAGGTCCGGGAACGGGTGCGGGACTGCTTCGGGGTGGCCAAGTTTTTCCTGGCCTATGAGTTTCCGCAGGATCTGGAACTGATTCGGGATTCCTTGCGGCAGCGTGTGCCGGAGCTTGATTTCCGCTCGTTTCGGATGGTCACCAACCGGGCCGACAAGCGATTCCCTTTGACTTCGCCAGAGGTTAACGCTGAGTTGGGACGGTTCGTGGAGGAATTGACCGGGGCCAAGGTGGACCTGTCACACCCGGACCTTTCGATATACCTGGATATCCAGACTCGCGGCATCCTGCTGTACTTCGACGAGACGCCGGCCCACGGCGGGCTGCCGGTGGGCACCAGCGGGCGGGTGGCGGTGATGCTGTCGGGGGGAATAGACTCGCCGGTGGCGGCCTGGCACATGATGAAGAGGGGCTGCCCGGCTTCGTATGTTCACTTTCACAGCTATCCGCTGGTGGACCGATCCTCCATCGAGAAGGCCACGGAGCTAACGCAACTGCTGGGTCGGCATCAGGGCCATTCTGAAGTCTATTTCGCGCCGCTGTCGGAGATACAGAAGCGCGTGATCGTGGAGACGCCCCCTTCATACCGGGTGCTGCTGTACCGGCGGTTCATGCTTCGGATTACCGAAGCCCTGGCGAAGCGGGCCGGAGCCAAGGCCATCGTCACGGGCGAAAGCTGCGGGCAGGTCAGCTCGCAGACGCTGGATAACATCGCCGTGGTCGACAGGGTGGCCGATATGCCGGTGCTGCGTCCCCTCATCGGGATGAACAAGGAAGAGATCGTGGGTATGGCGCGGGAGATCGGCACCTTCCCTATATCCATTCAGCCGGACCAGGACTGCTGCTCGCTGTTCGTTCCGAAGCACCCGGAGACACGGGCCAAGCTGTCGGTGATCGAGCGGCTGGAGGCGGGGCTGCCGGTGGACGAGATGGTGGCCGAGTCGCTGGCAGGCGTGGTGCGCGAGCAAATTGAATCGCCCTACAAAGCGGCGGTCTAGAAGAGAGTCCTGAGCATGGAACAGTAACGCCGGTGGCGAGGGGAGTGGACAATCGGCTGTTACTGAGGGACATCCTCAAGGGCGTTTCCCGTTCCTTCTATCTCACGGTCCGGATCCTGCCAGCCAATATGCGGCAGCCGGTGGCGGTGGCGTATCTGCTGGCGCGAGCTGCCGATACCATCGCCGATACACGCGCCCTGCCTGCGCATGAGCGTCTGGAGAAGCTCCTGGCCTTCCGCGCGCTTGTTGAGGGAGGGGGGGCCTCAGACAGGCTCAGGACAGAGGAGATCAGCCGCGTTGTGTCCGGCGTCCGGGGAGCGGGGGAAGGAGCGTCTCCGGCTGAGACGGCCCTGCTGGGCAGTGCGGGCAGTATCTTTGCCCTGCTGGATGAGTTGCCTGAGTCTGACCGCGCCCGTGTTCGTTCCGTGGTGGTAACTCTTACCCGGGGCATGGAGCTGGATCTTACCACGTTCCCGGCGGAGGATTCGGGGGCTGTTGCCGCCCTGCAATCGCCGGAGGAGCTGGACTGCTATACCTACTTGGTGGCGGGGTGCGTCGGCGAGTTCTGGACATTAGTGGCGACGGGCCATGAGCGTCGACTTTCCCGCTGGTATGCCGAGGGGATGAGCGAAGCAGGGATACGGTTCGGCAAGGCCCTGCAACTGACGAATGTACTGCGGGATATACCGCGCGACCTTCGCAACGGGCGGTGCTACCTGCCGGAACCGGAGCTTGAGAGCGCCGGTCTGACGCCGGACGATCTGCTGGACCCGGCCAACGCAGGGCGCGCCCGGCGTGTACTGACGCCCTGGATTCGGGTGGCGCTGGAGCATTTCGGTGCCGCTGAAGCCTACCTGCTGGCGACGCCGCGCCGGTGCCTGCGGATGCGGCTGGCGGAGTTGTGGCCCATCCTGCTGGGCCTGGCGACGCTGGAGAAGCTGGCCCGCAACGATGCTTGGCTGGACCCGGAGTGGCCTTCCCGAGTGCGGCGGCGATGGGTGTATGGGATGATGGCCCGGTCGCTGCTGGCCGCGCCGTCGGATACGCTGCTGCGATTCTGGATTCGCCGCCTGCGCCGCAAGGTGGAGAGGGCACTGTGAGGGGACGCCCTCATCCTGACCCTCTCCCAAGGGGAGAGGGAACCTTGGAGACATCCTCCAAGGGAGATGGAACCCCCTGGGAAGTGCTGCTCGTTTTTCTGCGGTTGGGGTTGACCTCATTCGGCGGGCCTGTTGCGCATCTGGGGTATTTCCGCGAGGAGATTGTCGCGCGGCGCAAGTGGCTGAGCGAGGCGGCCTACGCTGACTTGGTGGCACTGTGCCAGTTTCTGCCCGGCCCGGCCAGCAGCCAGGTAGGGATTGCGCTGGGCATTCGCCGCGCCGGACTGCCGGGTGGGCTGGCGGCGTGGCTGGGGTTCACGACTCCGTCGGCGGTGGGTCTCATCCTGTTCGCCTATGGCGTGGCGTTCTTCGGCGACGTGGAGGGCGCCGGATGGCTGAACGGGCTGAAGACGGCGGCGGTGGCAGTGGTGGCGCTGGCCGTCTGGGGAATGGCGGGCAGCTTGTGTCCTGACAAGCCACGGGCCGCGATAGCCATAGCGGCGACGGTCGCCATGCTGGCGTGGCCTACGAGTTGGGGGCAGTTGGCCGTTATTGCAGCAGCGGGGATTATCGGCTGGCGTTTCCTGTGGATGGGGCAATCCGATGCGGAACAGGAACGGCAATTCGCCGTCAGCCGTTGGGTCGCCGTGCTCTGCCTGATTATCTTCGGCGCGCTGCTTCTGGGCTTGCCGATACTTGGTCGGGCCTTGTCCCCTGGCGCACTGGCCGAGTCGCTGCTAGTGTTCGACAGCTTCTACCGGGCCGGTTCTCTGGTGTTTGGAGGCGGTCACGTCGTCCTGCCGTTATTGCAAGAGCTGGTTGTCGCGCCGGGATGGGTGACGAACGCCGAGTTCGTCGCCGGGTACGGGGCGGCGCAGGCTGTGCCGGGACCGCTGTTCACCTTCTCTGCCTACCTTGGGACGACGGTGGACGTTGAGAGCGGGCCGACAGGGTGGGCCGGAGGGCTGTTTGCGCTGGCTGCCATCTTCCTGCCGTCGTTCCTGCTGGTCATCGGCGTGGCGCCGTTCTGGGACCGGCTGCGGAGTTGGGTGAGCTTTGGCGGCGCGCTGCGTGGCATCAACGCCGCGGTGGTGGGGCTGCTGCTGGCCGCGCTGTACGACCCGGTTTGGACCAGCGCCATCCACGGGCCGGAAGACTTCGGACTGGCCCTGGTCTCGCTGGGGCTGCTGGCCGTCTGGAAGTGGCCGCCGTGGCTGGTGGTGGCGCTCTCCGCCGGTGTGGGGCAGGCGCTGACGTTCCTCGGATAAGTTGTCCGTTCCTTGACGGCCCTTTGAATTCCTGTAACATTAGCCGAACCTGAATCGCTAGGAAACTATCTCGAAACCAGCGGTGGCATTCTGGCGGTCTCTCTGCACTGCCTATCACCTCCAACCTAACCCTCCCCTCAAGGGGGAGGGGACTTTTGAGATAGCTTCTGAGAGCAAATGGGGGAGTGATGGCACAGTTCGTCCACGTTTACACCGGGGCCGATGGTCAATCGGTCGTGGAAGAGAAAGATTTCGAGATGCAAAGCTTCGTGGACACCGAAGGGGCGCACGGGCTTTCGACGGAGCTTATCAATACTCCGGGGATAACCTTCCGCGTCTATGAGCCGGGGTATTTTCTGGACTTCCACACTGCGCCACGGAGGCAATACAGCATCACGCTTACCGGCGAGATCGAGGTGGGTACGCCCGACGGGACGGTCAAGCACTACGGGCCTGGCACGGTGCTGTTAGCCGAGGACCTGACGGGGACGGGGCACTCGACGCGGGTGGTGGGGACGGAGCCGCGGTTTGCCATCATCATTCCGCTGGCGGATTAGAGCGCTGGATTTCCCCGGGCAATGGCGTTCGCCTCTGGTGGGTTGTTTGAAATGGTTGTCCGAATCAGGTCAGCCGAGTGAAAAAATTGATTCCCTGTCATTTCTTGCCATTTTGGAGGTTGGCAGGATGGATAATTGAGCCGGATATTCCTGTCGGCATCAGGGTTGCTCTGGACGATTTCACCTCTACCCTGACCCTCTACCCCAAGGGCAGGGAATGTGTGCCCCGGTTCACGGTAGAGGGACTGGTATTATGGTAGGAAGGAATTATCGGGTCTGGCAAGGGGCGAATGTCAGCAGACACAGCGCAATGTGACAGGGAGAGGATGCTCAGGACCGGCTTGGCATTGGCGGCCCTGATTGGTCTGGCGGCAGCGCTGTCGGCCTGCGGCGGCGACAGGCCCCAAGTGGTCACAGTTGTCGTTACAGCTACTCCTGCCGCGACGGCCACTCCCTTGCCGGCAACGGCTGAGGCAGCATCGCCGACGCCTGCTCCGCCCCCGCCAACGCGACGCGCGCCGGATAGCGCAACTCCGCCGACGGCCACGCTGACGCTCACTCCCGCGCCGACTGCTATGCCCACTTCCACCCCGGCAATAGCGCCAACCGCGACACCCGTGCCTACCCCTACTCCGGTGCCAATGACAACCCCGTCTCCAACGGCCACTCGGGCGCCAACCGCAACACCCGTGCCTACTCCTGCGCCGACGGCAACCCCGTCTCCAACGCCCACTCCGGCGCCAACGGCTACGTCCGTGCCTACTCCTGCGCCGACGGCAACCCCGTCTCCAACGCCAACCGCAACGCCGACGCCCATACCGACGACGCCGACACCCACTCTGCCGCCGCTCCCCGACACGTGGGATACGCGCTGGTTGAGGAGCAACCACCCCGCCCTTTATCGCCAGATTCAAGAACTGGCCTGGGTCGGCGACGGCTTTTCCGAAGTGGAGCGTGAGACCATCAAAAGGATAAGTTGGCTGGCTGGGAATGCCCGACTAGAGGCCGCCACGGTTATCGCGATGCCCTTTCTGGAATCGGTAGAAGCCGATGATGTTCTGGCACTAATGGGAATCAACGGGTTGGCGCGTAACAAAGCAGACGGACGGCTCTCCGCTCTCATGGATCATCCCACTCTCCGCAACGGAATCACGGACGACCTGACCACGCTGGTCACTACTGTGGCTACCATCAGGGACGCCGATGAGATACGCCGGATGCTGAACCCCGGCTACGCGGATATAGAAACCGTGTCCGCAGGAACAGAACTGACGCCCAATCTGAAAATCAGCATCGTCCGCCCTGGGACTCAGCGTCAGCCAGAGACGATGGAAGCCTTTAAGGACGCGATACAATTTGCCGAAGATACAATGCAACTGCCTTTGCCTTTGCCCGTCAGCCATGTGATATTGGTGTTGAATGACGAAGCCGTTGCAGGTAGCGGAACTCCAGCCAACTTTGGCTTCGCTTTCAGCGCGTTGCCCGGAGATGAGCAAGCTCCGGGCGCCAGACGCAGGCAGACGTTATATTCAATCATCGTTCACGAAATCGCCCACTACTACTGGGTCAGAATGTCAAATTGGATTAACGAAGGCGTGGCTGTGATTTTCGAGTATAGGCAAGCAGTTAGGAACGGAGTAGACCTAAGGCTCCTGGAAGAATATCCGCGTATTACCCATAACGCCGAATGCGAAGCCCATGACCTGAAAATGCTTTCCGAATGGAACCCCAGGGCGACAGACTGGATGAAATTCTGGTGCAATTATCACCTGGGACGCATGCTGTTCCTGGAGCTGCTGGAAAACATGGGCACCGAGGAGTTCAACCAAGGTCTCCGTGAGCTTTATCGGCTGTCGCTAGCGGCAAGGGAAGCAGACCGGACTCCCGGAATCGCCGAGGTGCGCCAAGCGTTCCAAGAACAATCCGACATCGTAGAAAAGCACTGGTCCGGCAAGCTCAACGCCCCGGAGAACCGCCCGTGGGACGAGGGCCTAGCCCACTCCAGCCACAACCTGATTCAATGGGACCAATACCCAACCTACGACGGCGAATTCGTTACCTTCAGAGGCACAGTGCTGGGCGACGCCGTCCTTTCCAGCGGCACTATTAGAGAGGCCGAAAGAGACGGTTACCAGAACTTCCATCTGTACCCCGTCGGCAAAAACGAGTTTGGTGGGAACATATACCCCCCAGGCTGGGGCCATAACACGAGGCACCCAGGCGACACTACTGCCCTCGACTACCGGCTGGAAGGCAGGACCTTCACTGTCAGGTTCCGCCTCCCGCAAGTTCTCGGCGACCCATCCGGCTACTTCGTAGATGTATGGGGATTCCAGGACGAAAGCAGGACTCCCGTGATATGGGACGCCAGAGACCGCCTCGGCTACGCCCGCATCCGTGTAGAGTGAGGGTGTGGCTACTGAAGCAAGCCTGCACCTGTCGCTTTCTTGGGGAAGGCGGTTATCATAGACATTGACTCACGCATCAGTAAATCGGAGAGGCAGACATAATGACCGCATACGCCAAGCTGAACGGGGAGTTCAATCCCACTGTCCCCACCCGTGTCATCTTCGGGCAGGGCAAGACAGCCTCATTAGGTGGTGAGGTCGCGGCGCTGGGCGGCAAGCGGGTGCTGGTGCTTTCGGGACGTAGTGTGGCGGAGCAGACGGACGCCGTCAGCCGGGTGCAGGAGGCCTTGGGCGATACGGTCGTGGGGGTGTATTCGGGGCTAACGCAGCGCGCGCCGCTTTCGACGGCGGTGGAGGCCGCCAACCTGGCCGTGTCGCTGAAGGCGGATACGCTGGTGGGAGTGGGAGGCAGCACCATCTCCGACGCCGCGCGGATGATTGCGGTGCTGATAGCCGATGGCATATCCACTGTCGGGGAACTGCGTGAAAGAGGACACCTGGAAGACGGGATGCTCCGCCCCGATCTGGACAGTAAGGCGTTGCCGTTGCAGGTATCCATCCCGACCACGCTCTCGGCTGGGGAGTTCAACATGGGCGGCGGTAATGTTCTGGACGACGGCGAGGGCCACAAGATTCGGGTAGGGCATCCGCGCCTCTACGCCGATCTAATTGTCCTTGACCCGGACATGACCGCCGGGACCCCGGATTGGCTGTGGCTGTCTACGGGTGTCAAGGCGCTGGACCACTGCATCGAGCGGCTGTACTGCCGGGGCAACCAGCCGGCGATTGACGCGCCGGTGCTGTCGGCGGCGGAGATGCTGTTCGGCGCACTGCCCCGCTCGCGGCAGGCCGACGACCCGGACGGCGAGGAACGGCTGCAATGCCTGGTGGCGGCGTGGATGTCCATGATGGGGGCGCCGAACTTCGCGGTGGGGCTGTCTCACGCCATAGGGCATATCGTGGGGGTGAAGTATTCGGTGGGGCATGGGTATACCTCGTGCGTTACGCAGCCCTACGTGATGGAGTACAACCGCCCGGCTTCGGCGGCCAAGCAAGCGCTGCTGGCCCGCGCCGCCGGTCACGACACCTCGGGAATGAGCGACGAGGCAGCGGCAGAACTGGCGGCGCGAGCGGTGGACGACTTCATCCTCGGGCTGGGAATGCCGCACCGCCTGCGCGAGCTGGAGATACCGGAGGAAGACCTGCCGGAGATTGCCGACTTGGTGCTGACCGACCGGGGCTGTCGCTCCAACGCCATCCCCGTCACGGAACGGGAGCAGGTGATGGAGGTGCTGCGGCGGGCTTTTTAGTCTTATAGCTGCCGTGATGCGGGTGGGCATCACTCAGTGAGGAGAGAAAGATGAAGTACGGATTCACGTTGCCCGGCCGGGGGCCGCTGGCCACGCCGGAAACGCTGGGACGGATTGCGCGGACAGGCGAAGAGTTGGGCTACGACGCCCTGTTCACCGGCGACCATATCCTGGTGCCGCGGAACATTGCTTCTCCCTACCCGTATACCGAGGGCGGCGAGTTCCCCGGCAGTCCATCCGGCGAATCAATGGAGCAGCTCACGCTGCTGGCGTTCCTGGCGGGGCAGACTTCGCGGATACGGCTGGTTACCAGCGTCATCATCGTGCCGCACCGTAACCCGCTGGTGGCGGCCAAGGCGCTGGCGACGCTGGACGTGCTGTCGGGCGGGCGGCTGGTGGTGGGTGTCGGCGTGGGCTGGATGCGAGAGGAGTTCGAGGCGCTGAACCTGCCGCCTTTCGATGAGCGCGGGGCGGTGACCGACGAGTATATCCGCGCCTTCAAGGAGCTGTGGACCAGCGATGATCCGCACTTCGAAGGAAAGTACGTCAGCTTCGACAACATCAGCTTCCTGCCGAAGCCGGTGCAGAAACCGCACCCTCCCATCTGGGTTGGGGGCGAGAGCCGTCCGGCGCTGAGGCGCACCGCCGAGCTGGCCGACGGGTGGTATCCGCTGGGGTCGAACCCGACGTTCCCGATGGGTACGCCAGAGCAACTGGCCGCCGGGCTGGGGCGGCTGGCGGGATACGCGCGGCGCTTCGGGCGCGACCCGTCGGAGATAGAGACCATCTACCGGACGCACCAGTTCGAGCTAACCGACGCGGCGGCCCCTTCGACAGGCTCAGGACAAGCGGGTGACCGGCTGCCCTTCGTCGGGAACGCGGAGCAGATGGCGTCGGACATTCGAGCGTACCGGGACATGGGCGTTGGGTCGCTGGTGCTGGACTTCCTGCGCCAGACCGAAGACTTGGACGTGATGCTGGGGCGGATGGAGCGGTTCGCGAAGGATGTTTGGCCGCTGGTGTAGGCGCGCACTGAAAACAGGAATCTTTCGCCACGAAAAGAAACCGTTCATCCTGAGCTTGTCGAAGGATGAACGGTTTCTAACCATCTGCTACCCGCTCAACCGCCCGTCCTTCGACAAGCTCAGGACGAACGGTTGAGCTTGGCCGCGCCGCCTCGCCACACCTTAACGGAAGTCGGATTCGTACAACTCCCGCAGCCGGGCCAAGTGCGCCTCCGCTATCGGCGGCAGGTCGGCGCAGCGGGCGATTTCCTCTGCTTCGGCTACGTTCTTGACGCCGGGGACGGTGGTGTCAATGCTGCGGTTCATCATGCTGAAGACCATCGCCGCTTGGGAGAGGGTCTCGATGGGGCCTTCGAGCAGGAAGTCGAGCGTGGCGGCCTTGCGCAGGTCGGCTTCCATCAGCTCGTCGCCGGGCGCGGGCGGGCGGTCGAGGGCCGGGGTGAGGGCGCCGGCGGCGTGGGAGCGGATTCCGATGACGCCCATGCCTTTGCTCTTGGCGAGGGGGATTATCTGGCCGTTGTCGAATACGTCTGCGCTGGGCGGCTTGGGTTCCTGGGCGGTGGTGTTGAGCAGGTTGTAGTAGGCTAGGACGGTGTCCCACTCACCGCTGTTGAGCAGCCGGTGCATGGTGGGGACGTGATGGTCCATAGCAGACAGGCCGATGTAGCGTGTTTTGCCCTCGCGCTGCATCTCCTTGTAGGCGTCCAGCACTGGGCCCATGACGTCGTCGCCGGTGATGGAGTCGGGGGCCTCCCCCCTGCGCTCGGTGAAGCGGTTGTGGACGTGGAGCACGTCCACGGAGTCGCGGCGCAGGCGGTTGAGGCTGCGCTCGACGGAACGGCGCACCGCGCCAGCGATGTCGTCCATTTCGTCGGCCCGCAGCCGGACCTTGGTGGCGATAACGAAATCTTCAGTACGCCGTATCAACGCCCGGCCCAGGGCTTCCTCGGCCTTGCCGTCGCCATAGGCCGGAGCTACGTCGAAGAAGGTGATGCCCAGCTCTAAAGCGCGATGGACGGAGCGGATGGCCTCGTCCTCGGTGGTGGCGCCCCATACCTGTCCGATGCCGCCGCCGCCGAATCCGGCGCGAGAGACACGCAGGCCGGTGCGTCCGAGTGTGCTGTACTGCATCAGCTATTCACCTCCACGCTGACTGTCGCGTCTCGCCGCTTGGAAGTAATGATGTAGACGCGCTCCATGTCCATATCGAAGAGTTGACAGAGGCCCAAGTCAATGAACCCGTGTTCGACTTCCCCGTACTCGTCATGGATTTCCAGGATGCGGAAGTCATCCGGGTCGAGCAAAGGAAGGGCATGGAGATCAAAAATTTCGTCATCCTCCATATTGCGTCGAACACCGTCCATGATGGTAGTGTAGGAATTTATCGTTTCGGGGAGCAACCAAGAGGCGGCCACTACCAAGTCCCAAGTGTTGAGCGTGGTGTCTTCCCGAAAACAGGCGGCGAACAGTGAGAAGTCGCCGTGTTTGTTAGACAGGTCTTGTTCCGCTGCCATGAGGTTTTTGATGAATCTTTTCTTGCTTTTCATATTAACTCCGCTACCTGCCGCATCTGTTCCAGCAGAGTGGCCGCTGCTGACCGGCTGGCGCTGCCGGAAGGCGGTATCGCAGCTCAGGGGTCCAGTTGGATACTGCACGCCAATCATCGGGTACAGCCTCCAAAATCCTGCTCTCGTACCCGCTTAGCTGGAGCAAAACTTTCAGGTCGTGGGTTCGGAAGGACTGATAATCCCGGAACTCACGATTGGTAGCGGGATAGCCGTCCCAATTCAGAGTTTCGCATATCCTTGCTTTCAACGCCAACTCGACGGCATAGCCGCACAGGTAAACCACGCCGTCGTAATGTCCGGCGTCGAAGAGCGCTTGGGCGTCTTCGAGCCGGGCGGCGGAGATAGAGTGGAGTTCGGCGACGGTGAGCAAGCTATTTGCTCACCTCGCCCTCGGCCAGTTGGAAGAGGATGCCGTGTGAGCTGTCGGTGTCGATGTTGAGGTTGCGGTAGCCGAAGGGGCTGGGAGCGGGCGCTTCGCTGCGCATCTTGTTGCCCTTGGCCACGAGGTCGGCGAAGACCTGGTCTATGCCATCGACGCCGAAGGCCACGTGCATGACGCCAGGGCCGGTGGCGGCGAGCTGTTGAGCCATGGGAGTATCGTCGCGCAGGGGCTCGAAGAAGTCCACGTAGGTGCCGCCGATCTGGTAGAGGATGGACTTGAAGCCCCGGTCTTCGAACTCGTCGGTGGAAATGGGTGACATGGAGAAGTTGCGCTCAATATAAGCGGCCATGTCGTCTATGCTTTCGACCACGAAGGTGATGTGATGTACTTTGTTCAGCATGGTGTCCTCCGATGTGCGTAATTTGGTTTGCGGTATCGTCCGTGGCGATGAACAGGTCAGGCTGGTAGACTTGGCGCAAGCCTATTGCTTTTTGCCACCCGGCACAAGTCCCGAAGGGTTGCCTGCGCCGGTATCCTTATGTTTCGAGGAGAACAGTCATGCCTACCTTTGCCGCAGCCGATGGCGTGAACATCTATTACGAAGTCGCCGGGCAGGGGTATCCCCTGCTGCTCAGTCACGAGTTTGCCGGGGACATCACGAGCTGGGAGCCGCAGGTCAACTTCTTTGCCCGCCGCTACCAGGTCATTACCTACTGCCACCGGGGCTACCCGCCGTCTGACGTGCCGGACGACCCGGAAGCCTACTCGCAGGATCATCTTGTGTCGGATATGCAGGACTTGCTGATTCACCTCGGTATAGAGCAGGCTTACATCGGCGGGCTGTCCATGGGCGGGAGCGCCGCGGTGGCCTTCGCCATCGCTCACCCGGAGATGTGCCGGGCGCTGATTGTGGCGTCGGCAGGCTCGGGAACCACAGACCGGGCCCGGCTGCTGGACTCGTGGCAACAACTGAGCGAACTGATGCTGACCGAAGGTATGGAGAAATTCGGAGAGGGTTACGCCAACGGCCCGGAGCGTGTCCAGTTCCGGCGGAAGGACCCGGTGGGGTGGGAGAAGTTCCGGGCTGGGCTGGCGGCGCATTCGGCGAAGGGGTCGGCGTATACGTTCCGGGGCGTGCAGATGAAGCGCCCGACCATTTACCAGTTGGAAGAGCAGCTACGGCAAATCGAAGCTCCGGCGTTGATACTGGTGGGTGACGAGGATGAGCCTTGCCTGGAGCCGGGGTTGTTTATGAAGCGGGCCATGCCGCGCTGCGGGCTGGCGATTTTCCCCCAGAGCGGCCATACCATCAACCTGGAAGAGCCGGCGCTGTTCAACCAGACCATTATGGATTTTCTTACGGCGGTGGAGGCCGACAGGTGGCCCCGGCGCTCCTAAACCCCGTCATTCCCGCGAAAGCGGGAATCCACAAGCTCTTGCCGCTATAAAGTCGGTGTCTGTTGGAAGTCTCTGGATTCCCGCTTTCGCGGGTATGACGAAGCAAGGCAAGGAGAGAATTTGAGGAATGGGCCGTTACTCCTGCAACTCGCCGACGATTCTTCGCAGTATCTGCTCATCATCCGCGCCCATCACGTCCATGCCGAAGACCACCTCGTCCAGCAGTCCGTCGTAGCGTTCCTTGACGGCGGCGGCTACGTCGCCGTACTCCACGGCGACGGCGAACTTGTCCAGGATTTCGTCGGTTATCAGGCCGGTCATTTCCTCCCACTGGCCTTTCAGGGACATTTCGTGCAGGCGGACGCCCACGTCCTCGAAGCCGTGGGTCTCGAGGACGGTGGTGTAGGTGCGGGTGGAGGAGTAGAAGGCAATCTGCCGCCGCACCGCGTACTTTCGCTCTTCAATCACCTGGCGGTTGGGGCCGGTGATAATGAAGCCGGAGCCGGTGAGGTTGATGTCCTTCACGTCGCGCCCAGCCCTCTCCGCGCCGTCGGCGATGGGGGGCAGGATGCGCTGTCTCAGGAACTCGGGGGACATCAGCGGGTGAAGGGAAATACCGTTGCAGACTTCGCCTGCGACGCGGCAGTTGTAGGCGTTGACCGCGCTGACGAACACCGGCGGGCTGGGCTGGCCGGACGGGCCGGGGCTGAAGAAGGGCGTCATCAGCGAAAAGTTGTAGTGCTCGCCATGATAGGAGAGCCGTGTGCCGTTCTGCCAGGCGTCCCAGATGGCATGGAGGGACTGCACGTATTCCCGCAGGCGCGGGCCGGGGGATGACCATTCTGCGGAGAAGCGCCGCTCGATGTGCCCTTTGACCTGGGTGCCGAGGCCGAGGCGGAAGCGGCCGCCGGAGAGGTTCTGCAAGTCCATGGCAGCGTAGGCGAAAACCATGGGTGAGCGGGGGAAGGCGATGGCGACTCGTGGCTCCAGGGTCACCCGCGAGGTGGTGGTGGCGGCCAGCGCTAGGGGCAACAGCGGGTCGTGCCCGGTCTCCTCGGTGCAGAGGCCGTCGTAGCCGAGGTTTTCGGCCCACCGGGCCTCTTCGGGAATGCCCTTGATGTTGCTGGTGTTGAGGTGGTGAAGGACCCGGAATCCCATCGCTTCCTCCGTACTTGCTACCCAACCGCTCGTCCTTCGACAAGCTCAGGATGAACGGTTGGGATTTTGTTTCAGTGGTCTTTAGGAATTTCTCTAACGGGCGGTGAAGCCGCCGTCCACCACCAGCTCTGCGCCGGTGATATAGGAGGCCTCGTCGGATGCCAGGAACAGGACGGCGTTGGCTACTTCGATGGTTTCGCCTTCGCGGCCCATGGGAACGTCGTTGACCAGCCTCTCCCGGCGGGCGTCGCCCCGCTGGAAGGAGGTCAGCATAGGAGGCATCATGCCGGGGTGGACGGAGTTGATGCGGATGCCGTCCTTGGCGTGCTGGACGGCTGTGGCCTTGGTGAGCAGGCGCACCGCGCCCTTGGAGGCGTTGTAGCCGGGGTGGACGGATTCTTGGCCCACGATGCCGGAGATGGACGAGATGTTGACGATGGAGCCGCCGCCAATCTTCTGCATCTCCGTGACGGCGTGCTTGGTGCCGAGGAACACGCCGCGGGCGTTAATGTCCAGCAGGCGGTCCCAGGCATCGGTGCTGCGGAAGTCGCGCTCGCCGCTACCGCTGATGCCGGCGTTGTTGACCAGCACGTCCAGCTTGCCGTAGCGGCCTACGACCTGCTCGACGGCTGAGATCCAAGAGTCCTCGTCGGCGACGTTGAGGTTGATGAACATGGCATCGCCGCCGGCCTCGGCGATTTCTGCCTCGACCCGCTTTCCGTCCTCCTCGCGGATGTCGGCGATAGCTACTTTCGCCCCCTCGCGGGCGAAGAGCCGGCATTCCTCGGCCCCCATGCCGTTGCCGCCGCCGGTTACCATTGCCACCTTGCCTTCCAGTCGCATAAGGCCCCCTCGCGGATACTGCGTGTTCCGCGCCAAAACTTCGGTTTACGCCGGTTCACGTCCGGTTCGTGCTAGGATACTCCAAATGCGAGGAGTTCGCAGTACCGGCGAGAGCTTACACGAAATTCAGAGAGGTAAGTGAGATGGAAAGCAAGTTTGTCCAGTCCGGGGATGTCCGGCTGCAATACTATGAGGAGGGCGACGGCCCGGAGACGGTGGTGCTGGTGCACGGCTACGCATCGTCGGCGATTCTGTGGAAGTACACCATTGAGGCTTTGGTGGAGTCCGGGAAGCACAGGATCATCGCCATAAACAACCGGGGTGCGGGAGATTCTGACCGAACCGGGTCGGAAGACGACTACACGGTGCAGAATTTCGCGGCTGACCTGCACAACGCTGTGACGGCGCTGGGTCTGAGCGACTTCATCCTGGTGGGGCATTCGATGGGCGGCGCGACGGTCACCCAATTTGCCATGAATCACCAGGATATGCTGCGGGGGCTGGTGCTGCTGAACTCTGCGCCGCTGGCCGGGCGAGCGCTGGCCGATAACTGGGAAGAGGAACTGCGGGCCTCCTTTGCAGAGGGCGGGCTGACCCGGGGCGATATGGGCTATCAGGCTCCCCACATCACACAGGACTTCGTGGACGAGGTGAACGCCATCATCCTGCGCAACCCAATCGAGCGGGCCATCGGCGGGCGGCGCTCCATGGGCGCCCTTCGGCTGCGGGAGCGGT
This sequence comes from Dehalococcoidia bacterium, assembly GCA_965204805.1. Classification (GTDB taxonomy): domain Bacteria; phylum Chloroflexota; class Dehalococcoidia; order Lucifugimonadales; family UBA3495; genus VXOI01. The sequence goes on along the minus strand of OZ242013.1, from coordinate 2,298,589 downwards.
TGGGCGAGATTGCCGTGCCTACGATGGTAATAGGTGGCGACCAAGACACGACGGTGGGGGTGGACAACATCGTGGCCGAGTACCTGGCGCTGCCAGAGGCGACGCGGCACCTGCATATGTTCCACGGTATCGGGCACAGCCCCAACGTTGAGGTTCCCAAGCGGCTGGCGGGGCTGCTGGCGCGGTTCGCGGCGGAGGTGGCGGCTGGGCAGGCGGTAGCGGTAGCATAGACGTATGCCCCGGCGCTACAGGCCACGAGAAGTTATCCGGGTACTGTTGCGCTTGGGGTGGGAGCGTCTATGGCAGCGGGGCAGCCACGTCAGACTTGCGAAGCCGGATGGCAGTTATCCTGTGTCGGTTCCCGTATCCGACCCAATTCTGGATCCGGGAACCTTCAATTCCATCGCCAGACAATGCGGCATGAGTGGCCCGCAACTGAGGGAGTTGATGGAGGAATATCTGTAAATGGCAACAAAGAAGATTACCGTAGTAGTGTATCCCAGCGAGGATTGCTACGTTGCGTATATGCCGCTGTTCCCGGGCTGTACTACTCAAGGCGATTCCGTCGAGGATGCCTTGCGTATGGCCAAAGAGTCGCTGGAATTAGCCCTTTACGAACCTGACGAGTTCGACCTTTGGGCGCTTGACTCATATTCTGACGATGTGGTGGTTGGGACAGTAGAGATTGAGTTTCCGGTTACTCTTGGCCCGGATTGGAAATTCGGTGAAGAAGCTCAGCGATATGTGGACAAATTGCTCGCAGAAGAGACTGTCAGCGTAACAGAAGCAATGGAGGATTAGTATGCGACTGGAAGGAAAGGTGGCCCTCATCAGCGGGGGCGCGCGGGGGCAGGGCGCGGCTGAGGCGCGGCTGTTTGCCCGCGAAGGCGCGGCGGTGGTCATCGGCGACATTCTGGACGAGGAGGGTCTGAAGCTAGAGGCCGAGATCCGGGAGCTGGGCGGCCGGGCGACCTACGTGCACCTGGATGTCACGGAGCCGGAGCAGTGGGAAAGCGCGGTGAACCGGGCGGTGGGCGAATACGGCAAGCTGGACATACTGGTGAACAACGCGGGAATCGGCAGCGTACAGACGGGCGGGCTGGACGCGCCGAAGATTGACGGCACGTCCGCTGAACTCTGGGACAGGGTCATGGACGTGAACAGCAAGGGGGTGTTTCTCGGCACCAAGGCCGCCATCCCGGCCATGCGAGCGGCGGGCGGCGGTTCCATTGTGAACATATCTTCAATCGCTGGTATTGTCGGACTTGCCCCGGCCAATGGCGCGGCCGCGGCCTACGCTTCTTCCAAGGGGTCGGTCAGGTTGCTGACCAAATCCACCGCGGTGCAATACGGAGCGGAGGGCATCCGGTGTAATTCCGTTCATCCGGGATTCATCGAGACGGCTATGACGGAGCTCAGGTTATCGGTGCCGGGAGCGCGCGAGCAGGCCATCGCCGAGACGCCCATCCGCCGCATCGGGACGGTGGACGACATCGCCAACGGGGTGCTGTTCCTGGCGTCGGACGAATCGTCCTTTATGACCGGCAGCGAGCTGGTGCTGGACGGAGGCTGGACGGCGCAGTAAGGACGGTGGACAACCCGGCGTACTGTGCTAAACTGTGCGCCGTCCTTGAAACCGATTGGGGCGGACATGGACAGTCCGCCCCACTGTTTTGCCCAAGACCAGGAGCTTGCCGAAGTGGATAATAAAAAGGTAACTGTGGTTGTCTATCCTGATGAAGATGGAGGCTATACCGCGGTGATGCCCTATTTTTCCTGCCACCTGATTACGCAGGGCGACTGCCTGACGGCGCAGGGGGAGACTCCCGATGATGCGCTGGCGGAGGCTGGGAGGGTGCTGTGGGCATACTTGTCGCGGTCGGGAGCCGAGGGGAGGCAGCATCTGGAGTGTGCGCTGCTGGACGGGCTGGAGGTGCGGGAGCTGGAGGTAGATGTGGGGGAGTAGGCGAAAGGCTGGGGTCACACTTCCTCGAGCATCGCTTTTACTCGCTCGACTCGGGCAGTCAGGTAATCGACTTCCTGAAAGTCCTCAAGCATATCCTCCTCTTCCACCTTCCCTTCCACGAACAGGGTCTCCATTTCCTACAGGTCCTTGACGCCGAACTTGGCGCAGCGGGCCTTCCGCTCCGCTTCCAGCAGGCGCAACTGTTCCAGCAGGAAGGCGCGGAGGCTCTTCCGTTGCAGCTCCTCTTCGGTGATGGCGAATTCTTCGGCGATAACGGTCGTGTCTATGGGCATGGTTATCTCCCTTGTTTCCTTCACCGTTGGCTGGCGTGCAGGATGGTGATGCCAATGATTTCATAGCCGTCGTAGCGCACGATGATGTCGTTGTCCGTTAGTTCGCTGTCGGTGGCCGACCTGGGTTGCAGTCCGAAGTGGACGTATAGTACGTCGCCTTCTTCGTCGTAAGAAGTCTGTAAGTGTCCGTTGGGGGAATGGCGCACTGCCGGGAGCAGGTTTAGGAAATCGCTTAGATTTTCGGTCGGGTTCATCAGGGCCATATCTGCCTTCTGTTATATGCTGTGAAACCAGGGACTTCTCGTCTGTCCTCTGTGAAAGAAAGGTTCTGGAAAGTTAGACGTCATCATCCATCGTTATTACCACTTTGCCCCGGGCTCGCCCTGTTTCCAGATACCGGATGGCTTCAGGAACTTGCTCCAGCGTGTAGCGCCGATCAATAACAGGCACAACTTTTCCTGATTCCAGCAGTTCTTTCAGCAAAGCCGAGCTATCGGCGTTTGCTTTCGCCCTCCAGGAAGACTGCAATGCGCAGAATTTCTTCTTTGCGGTCATCGAAATCCAGGGGGCCAGTAACAACGCCTGGAACAATCGCGCCGGAGCACCGCCAACCAGAACATAAATCCCGTGGGGACTTAGAATTCGCTTATAGTCTGAAACTGAACGATATGCCGCCGCATCAATGATCAGGTCATAGAGCTGCCCACTCCGGGTGCAGTCTTCCTGCGTGTAATCAATAACGTGGTCGGCCCCCAGCGAGCGCACCAGTTCAAGATTCCGCGTGCTGCACACGCCGGTCACCTCTGCGCCGAAGGATTTGGCAATCTGCACCGCAAAAGTGCCCACCCCGCCGGACGCCCCGTTAATCAACACTCTTTGTCCCGGCTGAATCTGCCCCGGACCGCGCAGCCCCTGGAGCGCCGTCGATCCCGCCAGGGCCGCCGCTGCCCCCTGCTCGAAGGTCAGCCCCGACGGCTTGAGGGCCACAGCGGTCTCACGAGCGCATACGTATTCTGCGAAACTACCCCACCCACCTTGGGGTGGTGATAGCTCCCCGAATACCTCATCGCCCGGCTGAAACTGCGTGGTACTTGCGCCTGTCGCTTCAACCCTCCCGGCAAAATCGGCTCCTAGTATGCTGTGCTTGGGCCGTAGCAACCCCATGCCCATCAGCCGGATCAGGACCGGATCGGCTCTCATAACCCGCCAGTCCGCCGGGTTCACTGATGCCGCTTGAACCTTCACCAGAACCTCGTCATCCTTGGTAACCGGCTTTGGAACATCCTCAAGCCTCAGCACGTCAGCCGAACCATACTTGTTTCGAACAATG
>OZ242013.1:0-2292500 GCA_965204805.1 Dehalococcoidia bacterium | reverse complement strand
AGTAGGGCTGCGGTTCAGGAGTCTGCCCGGAACTCGTAGAGAGGCAGGAATCCCGTGCCGTCAACCACCGGAGGGCCGCCGTGCGGCTGCTTAACGTCGCCAAGTCCCTTGGAGGCCGAAAATTCGCGGTGCCCTTCGGCTTGGAACCGAGCCTTGGCCATCCAGAGCATCCTGGCAGGGCGGGGTTCGAAAGAAGGATTTTCCGGCAGGCGGAGTTCCACAGGATAGGTGAAAGGGACGCCGGGTTGCGCCGTGGCATTTTCGCAAAGCTCGAAGGTCTGCCAGACCTCCTCCAAAGTGTGTTCACGGTAACCGTCCAGCGTTGTCCTTGAAAAACGAGTGGTGCGAAGCGCCAACTCAAGCCACGCGCGCCTCAGCAGGAATGACTCAAGGGGCCACATGGTAATTGTGAGATTGACGCCGCCGCTGGCGCTTTTGCCCAGCGGCGGCTCTTTTCTTGCTTCAATTCGCACTTCCGCCTTGGGATGTCCGAAACGGGCCATGAGTCGCGGCATGGCCTAACCGAACATCTTGGAAGGCAGGAAGGTACTGATGGGCGGGACAGCTATCAGGATGACCAGGGCCACTATGGACAGGAAGAAGAAGGGTAGTATTCCCCGGAAGATGTCCTCCAGCGTCATGCCCTCGCCTTCTCGCATCTGCACCGCCACGGAGCGCACGGTGTAGACGTTCAGCCCCACCGGCGGGGTGATCAGCCCTATCTCTATGGACATAATCACCACATGGCGAAATAAACCCGGTCAATCCCAAGCCCCGTGATGATAGGGTCAACTATGGGCAAGGTAATGGACATCATGGAAATGGAGTCTTGGAACATGCCCAGGAACACATACATGATGAGGAAGAGGATCATGATGAGCAGTGTGGGTATGTTGGCGCCCTGCACCACTTCCACGAACTCGCCGGGCAGCCCGGTCAGCACCAGGAAACGGGCGAAAATCATCGCGCCGATGAGGATGAAGAACACCAGCGCCGATGTCTGGGCGGCTTCCTTCATGGCCTGGCTGAACCGCTCCCAGTTCAGGCCTGGCTGTTCCAACTGTGTCGCTGAGGGAGGCGCTATCGGCCCTTGCGGAGCGTTACCGGATGCGGGTGGGTTGGGGGCCGCGCTTTCGGCCGCGGCCGCGGCGGTATCGGAGCGGAAGATCCAACGCTCCATCAAGGGGGACAGCAGGGCCAGCACCAAAGCGCCGGCGGCCCCGGCAGCCCCGGCCTCGGTGGGGGTAAAGATGCCGGTGTACATACCGGCGATGATTCCCACCACCAGCACTACGATGCCAATGACCCCCACGGTGGCCTTGAGCCGCTCCAGTATGGGCGGAGCGTAGTCGGCGCGGGGTGCGCGGTCAGGGAAGCGGGCGGCCACTGCCACGATGCCTATGGTGAATATCAGCGTCAACAGAATGCCGGGCCCTACGCCCGCGATGAGCAGCTTGCCAATGGACTGCTCGGTCAGGATGCCGTAGACAATCATCAGGGCGCTGGGAGGTATCAGCATCCCAAGCATTCCGGCGGCGGCGATGGTGCCGCAGGCGAAGGCCTTGTCGTAGCCCCGGCGGTCCATCTCCGGCAGGCTGATGCGGGTGAACACGGCGCAGGCCACCACGCTGGACCCGGTACACGCCGCGAACATGGCGTTGGCCCAGGTGGTGGCGATGGCCATGCCTCCCGGCAGCCTGCCCACCCACTTGTAGGCGGCGTCGAAGGCCCGCGCCGACAGCCCGGCGTGCATGGCGAACAGCCCCATGATGATGAAGAGGGGCAAGATGGCGAAGGCATAGACGTTGGTGGTGGAGTAGGGCGTGGTGGTGAACAGGGCGAGAGCCAAGGACATCTTGCCCGTCATAAGGAACATACCGATGAAGCCGGTGGCCGCCAGGGCCAGCCCGACGTGGACACCCAGCGCCATCAGCGACAGGACCGCTACGAACCCGATTATGCCCCAGTAGAGATCATCCATTCCAACAACTCACATCGTCATTCCCGCGAAAGCGGGAATCCACGGTGCCTCACCAAACAACGGATTTTTCACCACCGCATAGTTTCTGGATTCCCGCGAAAGCGGGAATGACGGATAAACCGCCAGGTTAATCAGGCGTAGCAGGTTCCCCGGCGGGTTCGGCGGCTGGCAACGCTTCCTCCGACGGGGCGGGTGAGCGGAACAGCGCTACCACCTCGGCGGCGCGGTTAACCCAGTCGGAGAGGAACTGCAACGAAATCAGCAATGCCCCGAAGGCCACCGCGAACTGGGACGGCCACTTGGGAATGTTGACCAATCCGGCCACGTATTCGCCTATCTCGAAGGAATGATAGGACCACTTGAAGGTCTGGTAGAAAATCGCTCCGTAGATGGCGATGCCCAGAGTGAAAGCTACCAGGTCCATGATGGCGCGAAGCCTGGGGGGCATACGGAGGGTGAGGAACTCGACGCGGATGTGGGCCCTCTGCCGCTGGCTGTATGCGAGGCCCATGAACACGATGAAGACCAGCATGAATGCGCCGACTTCGTAGGACATAGGCACCGGCTTGTTCAGCACCTTGCGGCCGAAGATGTCGGCGACCACCATCGCCATCAGGATGACGACGATACTGGCGGCGCCAAAGGCGCTGGAGTTTACCACCCAGCCCAATGTTCTGCTGAGTAAGCGGCCCACTGCATAAAGGTCCATTTTAGCTCCGGGTTCCCTGTCTTTGGGGAGAAGGTGGCGGGTGAGGGGATATTCTTTGTGCCGGAATGGGCTTTATCCCCCAGGTTTTCACCCCCACCCCCCGCCTTCGCGGGGGCAGGCTCTAACTCTCCCACTCAAGGGGGAGGGGATTGGGACGCCCCCTCCTTATAGTGCGGGGGGATTGCTGCCCTTGCCTAACGGTAGTCGGCGGCCCAGTCGCGAGGGAAGTTGTGGCCCAGTTCCTCAAGGATATTGATATAGGTGACCATCACGTCGCTGCCGGGCAGGCCCTTGTCTTCCATTTCCTTAATCCAGTTGCCGGGGATGTCCTCCAGCGCGTTGGCCCATTGCGCGCGGTCTTCCTCGGGCATCTCGTGGCGGGTTATGCCCAGCTCTTCCCATTCCGCCAGGGCCGCGTTGCGCCGCTCCAGGATCAGCGATGCGTTGAGGTCTACGGCCTCGTCGGCTACGTCACGCATTAACTGCTGCAAGTCGGGGGGCAGGCTCTCGAAGGTGTCCTTGTTGACGCCCAAGCCCACGGGCATGGCCGCGCCCATGTCAACCCAAGTGATGTGCTTGTTGAAGTCGTGGTACTTGTAGGCGTGGGAGATGTCCCACGGCAGGAACTCGGCCTCGATGACGCCGGTTTGCAGGGCTTGGTATCGCTCCGCCACCGGCATGGCGATGGCCGTTGCGCCCGCGCCTTCCAGAATCTTGGGGTGATAGGAGCCGATGGAGGCTATCTTGATGCCGTCGAAGTCCTCGAAGGTGACGATGGGTTCCTTCGACGTAAGGTTGTAGGTGTCTATGACCGACGGGGCGAGGAAAACCATGTTGTAGGCTTCCACTTCTTCCCGCAGGGCCGGCACCTCGTCGTACAGTCTCTGGGCTGCTTCGAGAATGACGTTAGGGTCGCCAGGGCCGAAGGGCACGGCGTAGGTCCAATTGCCCAGAGGCAGCTTGCCGGGGTAGTAGGGCAGCGCCACCATTCCGGCGTCGGCGAGGCCCACCTGCACCGCCTCCAGGGTCTCGCCGGCCTTGGTGAGGGCGCCCGGCCAGTAGAAGTCGGTCCACACGATGCGTCCGTTGCTGCGCTTGGCTACCTCGTCGGGCCACCACTTCTGTACCTCGCTAATCAGGAAGGGCGGGGGCGAGAGCGGCGAGCTGTACTTGACTCGAATACCTCGCCGTCGGAAGGCGCTGCGGGCGGGGAGGTAGGATCCGGGGCCTGTGTAGCCGCGGGCGCGGCCGTCGGGGCCGGGGCGGATGTCGCCGCTGGTTCATCCGCAGAGCCGCAGGCGACGGCGAGCATACCCAACAGCGCCAATACAGTTGACAGGGCAAGAATCTGGAGAAACTTTGCGTTCAACATCTGGTACTTCCCGCACATTGAGATAACTCTGCCAGTCAGCGCCGAATTACAATCCCGTTATGTACGAATTTCGACGGCAACGGCAATAGCTGGAATATAATCGTACTACTAATGAGTTCGGATACAGATAGTCAACCATTATCAATTCCCTTTATGCTGCTGATTACGGTTATTGCCTCCTACATCCCCGGCATAGGCTATAATCGAAGGGCAATGCTGGTTAAAGACATTGGGGAATTTGGGGTTATCGAGCGGCTCAACCGCATGGTTGTGGGCCGGGGCGCAGGCAACGAGGCCGTCCGCGCCTTTCCCCTGCTGGTGGATACCGGCGACGATACCGCCGTCTGGCAGCCCGGTGAGGGGCGGGAGCTGTTTACCACCGATACCATGGTCGAGGGGGTTCACTTCACCCGCGAGACCACACCGTGGCGGGAACTGGGGTGGAAGGCCATTGCTGCGAATATCAGTGACGTGGCGTCTATGGGTGGGCTACCTACCTATGCGTTAATCACCCTGGGGTTGCCGTCGGAAACGGTGGTATCCGACTTGGAGGAAATGTACCGGGGGATGCTGGAGATTGGAGAAGAGTACGGAATGGGCGTAGTCGGGGGCGACGTTGTGCGGTCGCCAGTGTTCTTCGTGACCACTGCCCTTGCCGGAGTCACCCAGCGTCCCCCGCTGCTGCGCTCCTCCGCCCGTCCCGGTGACGCGCTGGCGGTTACCGGGTGGCTGGGCAGTTCGGCGGGGGGGCTGAAGTTGATGCTGGGTCCTGCGCTTGCCGAAGGGCAGTATGCCACGGGCGAGGCGGCGGAATTTCTACGCGAAGCCCACCGAAGGCCCACTCCGGCCGTGCAGGCTGGGCGGATTCTTTCCCAAATGGGGATACAAACCGCTATGGATGTGAGCGACGGGCTGGTGGACGACCTAGGCAAGCTCTGCGTGGCTTCCGGTGTAGCAGCCCGGGTCAACGCTTCAGCAGTGCCAACGCATCCGCTGCTTCGACAGCAGTTCCCCGGCGAGTGCCTGTCGCTGGCCTTGGGCGGGGGAGAGGATTACGTGCTGCTGTTCACCGGGCCGCCGGAGGTTGTGGGGCCGCTTATTCCTCGGTTGGGCGAAGGAAGCGCTGTAGTAGGAACCATCGTGCCATCCGAAGAGTTGGGCGGCCCGGGCCGGGTTGCGGTGGTGGATGAGACAGGAAGGGAGCTTTCGCTGTCCGGCGGGGGCTGGGACCATTTTGGCGACAGGTAGCGATTCCGGGATATGCAAGAGCAAGTGACCCGTTCCATTACTCTGTACACCTCCGGCCCGGATGAGACGCAACGGGTGGGTCGCCTCATCGGGCAACGGGCCCGGCCCGGCGACGTATACCTGCTCAGCGGGTCGCTGGGAGCGGGCAAGACCTGTCTGACACAGGGGCTGGCTCGCGGACTGGGCGTCGAGGGGTATGTCCGCAGCCCTACCTTTGTGCTCATGACCCGTCATCAGGGACGGCTCACCTTGCACCACATCGACCTGTATCGTATCGGCAGCCCCGCAGAGGCCTGGGATCTGGGACTGGATGAGCAGCTTTTCGACAGCGGGGTCTGCGTCATTGAGTGGGCGGAGCGGGCGGAGGAACTCTTGCCGGAAGACGCGCTCTGGCTGGAGTTCAGCTACGGGGAGTCTTCAGAAGAGCGGGAGATTGTGCTGGATACCGAGTCTGATCGCTACGACGCCCTGCTGGCGGAGCTTTCTGCGTTTTCTTCGTCGGACGGCTAGGGGAGAAACCAGGCTGTTATGCTGCTGGCGCTAGACACATCCACCAGAAGCGCATCGGTGGCGCTGGCCGAGGGTGCCAGAGTCGTTGCCGGCCGCTCCTGGTTCTCGGCGGTCAACCACACTACCGAACTAATGCCGGCAGTGGTACAACTTCTGGACAGCCGGAGTGTACGCCCCCACGAGCTGGACGCCGTGGCTGTGGCCCTGGGGCCGGGCGGTTTCAGTGCGCTGCGCACCGGGATGAGCGTTGCCAAGGGACTGGCCATGACGGCCCGAATACCAATAATCGGTGTTGGCAGTCTGGATCTGGAAGCATTCCTCTACCGGGAATCCGGCCTGGCGGTCTGCGCCCTGCTGGAAGCGGGCCGGAGCGAAGCGGCATCAGCGCTCATCACCCCGGAAGGAACCCGGCTGAGAGAGGATCGCATAACCGGCCTCAATGAGCTGTTGGAAGAAATGGATTCCCGGATAAACTGGAATGACGGGAGCCGCTTGAATGACGAGGGTTGCGGGAGTGACGCGGGCGGAGTGACAGGCGGGCCGGTGTTGTTCTGCGGAGAGGGTTTGCCACCGTGGGCCGAAAGCATTCGGACCGCGTTGAGCGGGCGGGCCGTGCTGTGTCACACGCCGCCTTCGGGCAGGGCCGGTTCGCTGGCGGCGCTGGCTTTCGAAAGATTGGAGCGTGGCGAGGCTGACGAACTGGACACACTGCAACCCCACTACCTGCGGATGCCCAGCATCGGAGTCCCCAAACGGCGTGACCGCCGAGTGCAGGCGTCAGCCCGCCGAAAGTAGGGCGTATATGGGACGCCCTCACCTCGACCCTCGCCCACATGGAGAGGGAATTTTGAATGACCGCTGACGCTACATTGTTGCTGGGGTGCGGATCGGTCGGCAGGGCCGTGGCCCGTCTGCTGGGACAAGACCGTGCTTTCCGGCAGGTGATCGTGGCTGACCGATGCCTGAAACGGGCGACGGCAGCGGCAGAGTTGTGCAACGGAAAAGCGGACTCCCTCGCCCTGGACTGCACTGATTATGAATCACTGAACCGCGTTCTTGAAGATGTTTCGCTGGTCGTTAATACCGTCGAACTACCGTTGGACAGTCTGTTGCCGATGATGCGCAGCGTGGTAGAGGCGGGCGTGTCTTATACGGATGCCAACGACGACCCGGAATCGCTGCAAACGGTGTTCGATTCTGAATACCTGGCATCCTTGGCCGGATACCGGGGAGTGAGCGTGATCCCCGGCATGGGCGTATCGCCCGGCCAGACCAACGCCATGACCAACTATTTGGGGCAGCGTCTGAATTGGGTTGATGAAGTACAATTCTTCCAGGTTGATGATCTGAGCCGTAGACGGGCCAAGGACTGGCGCAAGCGCCTCGCCGCCTTCGGTTCGCCCGCGCTGGTATGGCGCGAAAGCGACTGGCGTCACGTTTCTCCAATGAGCGAATATGGCGAAGTGGCCCTGCCGCCGCCGTGGGGCAACATCCCGTGCTGCACGGTGGGCCTGCAACCTGTCAGCCTGCCGGTGAATATGCCATCCCTGACGGACGTTTCCGGCCATCGCGGATTCGCCTGTCCTGAGATTGAGGAAATGATGCGGGACCTCGTGCGCTACGGTTTTGCCGGCGACCAGCCCGTAGACACCCCGGCAGGGGCGCTCAGCCCCGCCGAGTTTGCGGCTGCCTTCTTTTCCGGCCCTTGGTCGCCTTTGCAGTCCCGGCATGGCGAGTTGCCCGCCTTGCCACGGCAGATGGTGGTTCGCGGTCAGTTGTATGGCCGCACAACCCGGTTCACGATGACATGGGTCTTCCCGGAAGCAAAGGATGCCGACAACATTGCCGGGCCGCTGGCTGTGGGCGGCCGGATGCTGTTGACTCGCGAGGTCCCCGCCCCGGGCGTTCATGCCCCTGAATCGCTGGACCCCGCCCCCTTCCTGTGGGATATGGAAAGGCGCGGCGTGGAAATTCAACTGACCAAGACCGTCGAGGACTAGGCCGGTTCCATGTATAGAATTGCTCTGATGGTTGTTGGACTGGCAGTTTGTCTTCTGCCGTCGTTCATAGCGATTTACCGGGACAAACGGTACAAGAATGCCATCGTCGTGCTCAACCTGCTGGTCGGCGCGGCTCTTGCCGCAGGGTATGGCCTCAAGGTCTGGGGATTGCTGGGGGCGGGGTTTGCCGGATGGGCGGTTATCATGGTCTGGAGCCTATGGCCGGAAATGCGAAGCTTGACAGGGCAGGACTAAGGGGTGTTTGGCCCTTGCGGAATACTGATAGAAGTTACGCAGTTGGAGATTTCACCCCCACCCTAACCCTCCCCCTCAAGGGGGAGGGGACAATTTAGGAAGGATATAAATGGAGCAAACATTAGTGTTAGTGAAACCCGACGGCGTGCAGCGTGGACTGGTCGGAGAGATTGTAGGTAGGCTGGAACGGCGTGGCCTGAAGCTGGTGGGGTTGAAGTTTATGCAGGTAGACGAGGCCCTGGCGCATCGTCACTACGGCGAGCACATTGACCGGCCCTTCTTTGCCGGGCTGGTCAGCTTCATAACCTCGGGCCCGGTGGTGGCAATGGCGTGGGAGGCCAATAACGCCGTTGAGATCGTCCGCAGCACCATGGGGGTCACCAACCCGGCCAGCGCCACTCCCGGCACCATACGGGGCGACCTGGGCGTGGACATAGGCCGCAACCTGATTCACGGATCGGATAGCCCCGAGTCGGCGGAAAGGGAGCTGTCGCTGTTCTTCCATCCGGAGGAAATACTGGGATACGCCCGCAGTAATGATGGATGGATCGTGGAGGAGTAAGGATAAGGAACGCCCCTACTCTAACCCTCCTTCGGAGGGAGATGGGGCTTTGGAGGTTACAGGACTCGAACCACCTGGGGGGCGCGGCGCCAGAGACGCTCCAGGTCGTAGAACTCGCGCTCTTCCGGCGAGAACAGGTGTACGATGACATCGCTGAAGTCCAGCAACACCCAGCCCGACGCAGGAGTTCCCTCACGGCGGTGGCGGGAGATGCCGGCGTCCTTGAGGGACTGGGTCAAGTCTTCTTCCAACGCCTCTATCTGACGTGAGGACTCTGCCGACATAATTACGAAATAATCGGCGAAGGGAGCGAGCTCCCGCAAGTCCAGCAGCACAATGTCCTCGGCCAGCTTGTCTGAAGCTACATCGACGATAAACTGGGCTACTTCCAGAGGTTCCAGATTCGTACCTCCACGGCTTGAATGGAGGGCCAGTGGCGCACACCGCAAGTTGTTGGGCGAGTATAGGCTCGCTGCCTGCTATGGTCAATCATGTCCCTGCGGGAATCTTCGCTGGTCAGCCAGTCTTGTTGAGAGGAGAATCTGGGGAGAGCGCCCATGCGTACCACATGCAAAGGGCATAGTACAATTGTACCTGTCCCAATCTCGGTTTGGAGCTGACATGAACTTTCGTTACTCCGTATTGCCCAAGTTGTCTGCGGTTGGCGCAGCCCTGGCCGTGCTGCTGGCGCTCGCTTGCGGCTCCGACCCGACGCCAACCCCTGAGCCGACGGCTACGCCCGCGCCGACGGCGACGCCTGTTCCCACCCCGACACCAACCCCTGAACCGACGGCCACACCCACCCCGGCTCCTACGGCTACTCCTACTCCAGCGCCCACTGCCACACGTGCGGCGGAAGAAACAGATACGGCCGCGCTGTGGCGCCCAGGTGAGTCCCTATTGCCTGAGGGCGCTGGGATGGTCGCGGAAGCTTACCCGGCGGCGGTATTGGGGCCTTCTTCGCCCTTTGTCAGCGTGATCCTTGCGCTTGGCGGGGAGGAGGCGGATGGCGGCATAGACGACTTGGTGGAGGATTTCCGGGAGTCGACCGGCATTGACCTCCTTTCGGTGACCTATGCCGAGATGTTCACGGACATCGAGGCACTGCTGGATTCCGGCACGGCAATGGATTCGAGCGAGTTCGATGCTGGGATGGCTCTCTACGGCGAGTTCGATGAGCAGGAAATTGTCGCCAGCTTTGAGAGAGACGACGACTTGGAGTATGAGGTCTCCGATTACCGGGGGTTCACCGTATATCTGCTCCATGATGTTGGCGGCGACCCGATGTCGGTTTCGATAATTAACGCCGAGACGGTTCTAATCGGAACAGCCTCCAGCGTTGAGGAGATGCTGGACGTGGCCGACGGAGCCGCCCCGTCGTTGTCTGGAGAGTTGAGGCAGGCTCTCGACTCCTTAGGAGAGCGGCACATGGGGTTCGCCATAGAATTGCCGCCGGAGCTTCTGGAGGAGATGATGGGGGTGGGAAGTGAGGACGCCATGCCCCAAATGGGACTGCTGGGCGCGATGGACATTTCTGCTCTCACCGCCCCGGTGAACGCGATGAAGGTGCTCTTCGACGATGATGGCACCATGCATATAACGGCGACTTCCCTTTTTGGGGACAGCGAGGCGGCGACAGCCTCCAGGGAATACTCGGAGGGCGTCGTGGCGATGTTCGGCTTGATGACCGCCGATTCTCCAGAGCTCCAGGATTTCGCTTCCAGCATGGAAGTGGGTCAGTCGGGCAGCGATGTCACATTCAAGATGAGCATTAGCGCCCAGACCATAGAAGAGCTGTTCGCCAGTTTGGGGACTATGATGATGGGACAGAACTGAGAAGGCATTCCACCGCCCCACGCGGCGCAGGCTCCGATATGGCAGGGGCGGGTGGAATCCCGCCCCTGTGCGTTGTTTGCCCCCGGCTAGGCAGCTTGGGACGCCGGGGTTATAATTCTGCCTGTGCTTCAGGCCCTTTTCTTGCGGCGTGTAGTGGGCTGAGGCCTTGTATCCAGCGCATATTGTGATATATTACACAAATCAAGCCGCACTTCGGCTGGGAAGGCTGTGACCGCCCGGCCATTGTCTATTGTCAATCGCCTGCGGCCCGCATTTAATTTTCCACCAAGCGAGTTTCTCTGGCAGGGTGTCGTAAGGATATGGACCCTCTGAAAGAATTGGCTGGCAAGGGCCTTTATTCTCCGGAACAGGAGCACGACAGTTGCGGCGTTGGCGTTGTGGCCGACATCAAGGGCCGCAAATCTCACCAGATTATCGAAGAGGGGCTCCAGGTGCTCATCAACCTGGGCCACCGGGGGGCCGCCGGCAGCGATCCCGAGACCGGGGACGGAGCCGGCATTCTGTTGCAGATGCCGCATGGCCTCTTTCTCCGGGAAAGCGAACGCTTGGAGTTTCAGCTTCCGGCTGAGGGACAGTACGGTGTCGGCATGGTCTTCCTGCCTCCCCAGCCGGAGGCCGCCGGAAAAGTTCGCTCGCTGATTGAGGGCGTCATCGCCGATGAAGGACTGGAACTGCTGGGCTGGCGTGACGTGCCAGTTGACCCCGAGAAGATCGGGCGCGATGCCCGGCGCCGCAGTCCGCTCATTCGCCAGTTGTTCGTTGGGGTGGGCCAGAGCGGTTTGGACCCGGCCCAACTGGAACGCAAATTATACGTGGTCCGCAAAGTCATCGAACACTCGATGAAGGACTGCGGTCTTTCCGAGGAAGAGGCCGACTACTTTTACGTGTGCAGTCTTTCCTGCAACACCATCGTGTACAAGGGCCTGCTCATGGCCTACCAGATTTCCGACTTCTACCTCGACCTCCAGGAAGAGGAAATGGTCAGCGCTTTTGCGCTGGTGCATTCCCGTTTCAGCACCAACACCCTGGGCCACTGGCGGCTGGCCCACCCCTACCGCTACCTGGCCCACAACGGAGAGATAAACACTCTTCGCGGAAACCTCAACTGGATGCACGCCCGGGAGGCGATGTTCGAGTCGCCGCTGTTCGGCGACGATATGAAGAAAATCCCGCCCATTATGAAGGTGGGCGACAGCGACACCGCCAGCTTCGACAACGCCCTGGAACTGCTGCTGATGACCGGGCGTGAGCTGGACCACGCCATGCTCATGATGATTCCCGAGGCCTGGGAACAGCATGAGACCATGCCGCAGGAAAAGAAGGACTTCTACGAGTATCACGCCGCGCTGATGGAGCCGTGGGACGGCCCGGCGATGATCGTGTCGTCGGATGGCCGCAACATCTGCGCGCTGCTGGACCGCAACGGCCTGCGGCCCTTCCGCTACCTGGTCACCACGGGGGACAAGCTGGTGATGGCCTCCGAGACCGGCGTGCTGGACGTGCCCCCTGCCGAGGTGCAGTTGAAGGGGCGCCTGCAGCCGGGCCGGATGTTCATGGTCAGCCTGGAGCAGGGCCGCATCATCGGAGACGAAGAACTGAAGCGGGACCTGTCGGCGCGACAGCCCTACGGCCAGTGGCTGAATGAGAACAAGGTCAATATACAGGACCTGCCGTCGGCTACTCCTGAACCGCCGATGCACCCCGACGACCTGCTGCGCAACCAGCAGGCCTTCGGATACAGCGTCGAAGAACTGCGGATGCTCACCACCCCGATGGCGGAGTCGGGCTACGAAGCCGTCGGGTCCATGGGCAACGACGCTCCGCTGGCGGTGCTTTCCGACCAGAATCAGGTTCTCTTCAACTATTTCAAGCAGTTGTTTGCCCAAGTGACCAATCCGCCGCTGGACGCCATCCGCGAGGAAATGGTCACATCGCTGGAAGCGTTCATTGGCAGTGAGCAGAATTTGTTCGACGAGACGCCTCTGCATTGCCGCCAGCTGATGCTGCACTCGCCCATCATTGACAACGAGGATGCTGCCCGCATCAAGGCCCTGGATCTTCCGGGCCTGCGGTCAAAGGTTTTGAGTTCGCTCTTCGACGCCAAGGTCGGGATGGAAAAGGCTTTGGAGGAGCTGCGGCGGCAGGCGTCGCAGGCGGTGGAAGAGGGCTACTCCATAATTGTGCTGTCCGATAGAGGCGTGGGACACCGGCGGGCGCCGATTCCCAGCCTGCTGACCGTCAGCGCGGTGCATCACCACCTGATACGGGAAGGCACCCGGACTCGCGTGGGGCTGGTCATCGAAACGGGCGAGGCCAGGGAGGTGCATCACTTCGCGCTGCTCATTGGCTACGGCGCGGGAGCCATCAACCCGTACCTGGCCCTGGAAACCGTGCAGACGATGAATGAGAGTGGCCTGCTGAACGGTCATTCTTCGGACTACGCCTGCAAGAACTTCATCAAGGCCAACGAGAAGGGAGTGCTTAAGGTGATGTCCAAGATGGGCATTTCCGCAGTCCAGAGCTACCGGGGCGCGCAGATTTTCGAGGCTATCGGACTGGATCAAGCGTTAGTGGACGAATACTTCACCTGGACGGCTTCCCGCGTGGGCGGCATCGCCCTGGACGCCATCGAGCGCGAGACGCTTCAGCGTCACGAGGCGGCCTACGAAGCCATAGACGTGCCGGCAAACCGCTCGCTGCCGATGGGCGGCACGTACCAGTGGCGTCGCGGCGGGGAGCATCACCAGTGGAACCCGGACAGTATCGGCATTCTCCAGCACGCGGCCCGCAGCAACGACTACAACGTGTACAGGAAGTTCGCCCGGCTCTCCAATGACCAGAGCCGTCGCATGGCGACCCTGCGCGGGCTGCTGGACTTCAAGAGGGATAACGAGCCGATCCCCATTGAAGAGGTGGAGTCGGCCTCCGAAATCGTGAAGCGGTTTGCCACTGGCGCGGCGTCCCTTGGCTCCATAAGCCGGGAAGCCCACGAGACGATGGCTATAGCCATGAATCGAATGGGCGCGCGCAGCAACACTGGCGAGGGCGGTGAGGACTACCGCCGCTACACTCCCGACAAGAACGGTGATGACCGGAGCAGCGCCATCAAGCAGGTGGCGTCGGGGCGTTTCGGCGTAACCGCTAACTACCTGATCAATTCCACAGACCTGCAAATCAAGATGGCCCAGGGCTCCAAGCCCGGCGAGGGCGGACAGCTTCCGGGCCACAAGGTGGACGAATACATCGGCTGGGTGCGGCGCACCACCCCTGGCGTGGAGTTGATTTCGCCGCCGCCGCACCACGACATTTATTCCATTGAAGACCTGGCCCAACTCATTCACGACCTGAAGAACATCAACCCCGACGCGCGTATCCACGTCAAGCTGGTGGCGGAGGTCGGCGTAGGCACCGTGGCTGCGGGGGTCGCCAAGGGCCACGGCGACGTGGTCCTGATCAGCGGACACGACGGCGGCACCGGCGCATCGCCGGAATCGTCCATCAAGCACGCCGGACTGCCGTGGGAGCTGGGCATCGCAGAGACCCAGCAGGTGCTGGTGGCTAACGGGCTGCGGAGCCGCATCGTGGTGCAGACCGACGGTCAGTTGAAGACGGGGCGGGACGCCGTGATAGCCGCTATGCTGGGGGCCGAGGAGTTCGGATTCGCCACGGCGGCGCTGGTGGTCAGCGGCTGCATAATGCTGAGGAAGTGCCATCTGAACACCTGCTCCGTGGGCATTGCCACCCAGGACCCGGAGCTGCGGAAGCGGTTCGCCGGCAGGCCGGAACACCTGGTCAGCTATTTCACTTTTGTTGCCGAGGAAATGCGGGAAATCATGGCGGAGTTGGGTTTCCGCACCGTCGCCGAGATGATCGGTTGCGTGGACGCTCTGGACGCACGCGAAGCTATTGATCACTGGAAGGCGCAGGGCATAGACCTGTCCCGGCTGCTGTACCACCAGAAAGCCCTGACCCCAGGGGAGACGGTCTACTGCTCTGAGGAGCAGGACCACGGACTGGAGCGGGCGCTGGACCACAAGCTGATAGCCTTGGCCGAACCCGCGCTGGACAGTCAGACGCCCGTGAGCGCGGCTTTGCCCATAAGCAACGCCAACCGCACGGTGGGCGCGATGCTCAGCGGCAAAATAGCCAAGGCTTACGGAGAGGCCGGGTTGCCCCCTGATACCGTACGCATCAACTTCACCGGTTCGGCCGGCCAGAGCTTCGGCGCCTTCCTTGCGCCGGGGGTCACCCTGAACCTGGAAGGCGACACCAACGACTACATGGGCAAGGGGATGTCCGGCGGGCGCATCGTGGTGAAGCCGCATCACGATTCCACTTTCGTTCCCGAAGAGAACATAATCATCGGCAACGTGGCCATGTACGGCGCGACCGGAGGCAGTGCCTTCATCAACGGCGTGGCCGGTGAGCGCTTCTGCGTGCGCAACAGTGGCGTTAGGGCGGTGGTGGAGGCTGTGGGAGACCACGGCTGCGAATACATGACCGGCGGAGTGGTCGTGGTGCTGGGCCCTTCCGGGCGCAACTTCGGCGCCGGAATGAGCGGGGGCATCGCCTTCGTATACGACGGCGACGGAGACTTCCACATTCGCTTCAACGACGGCATGGCCGACCTGGAGCCGGTGGTGGAAGAAGAGGACATCGCCACCCTGAGGGGGATGATCGAAGACCACTACAAGTATACCGGCAGTGGCCCTGCCGGTCGCGTCCTGGCCGACTGGAGTTCGGCCTTGTCCAAATTCAAGAAAATAATGCCTCGGGACTATCGCCGGGTTCTGGAAGAACGGAAGAGCAGAGACTTGGCGGCCCGGGAGCTGGAAGCCGTAACGAATGGGTAAACCCACCGGATTTATGGAGTTTGGCCGGCGCCCCCCGGAGCGCCGGCCAGCAGCGGACCGCGTCAACGACTACCAGGAGTTCTATCACCGCTGGTCCGAGGACACAGCGCGGGAGCAGGGCGGCCGTTGCATGGACTGCGCCGTTCCCTTCTGCCACACGGGTTGTCCGCTGGGCAACGTGATTCCCGAGTTCAACCATTTCGTCTACCTGGGCGACTGGGAGAGCGCGCTGGGGATCCTGCTTTCCACCAACAACTTCCCGGAGTTTACCGGACGCATCTGCCCCGCTCCGTGTGAGGCCAGTTGCGTCCTCAGTATCAACTCCGATCCGGTCACCATCGAGTACATTGAGAAGGAGATCTCCGACCGGGGCTACCAGGAGGGATGGATCCGGCCCCAACCCCCGTCCGTCCGCACCGGCAAGAAGGTGGCAGTCGTTGGCTCCGGCCCGGCGGGGCTGGCCGCGGCGCAGCAACTGAACCGGGCCGGTCACTGGGTTACGGTTTATGAACGGGCGGAATACATCGGCGGCCTGCTGGCCTTGGGCATTCCCGACTTCAAGCTGGACAAGGAAGTGCTGCGCCGCCGCCTGTCGATAATGGAAGAGGAGGGCATTACCTTCCAGGTCGGGGTGAACGTGGGTATGGACCTTTCGGCAGACCAACTGCTCAATGACTTCGACGCCATCTGCCTTACCTGCGGCTCCACCGTGCCGCGTGATCTGCCGGTTCCCGGACGAGAGCTGGATGGTGTTCACTTCGCCATGGAGTACCTCACTCAGCAGAACCGGCTGAATGCGGGGCAGCAGGTGTCGGCGGAAGACCGCCTTACGGCCGAAGGCAAGCGGGTGGTTATTCTGGGAGGCGGCGATACCGGTGCCGACTGCCTGGGCACCGCTCACCGTCAGGGAGCGGAGCTGGTCAGCCAGTACGAGCTGCTGGCGGAGCCGCCCGTAAATCGCCCTGCCGGTAATCCCTGGCCCCAGTGGCCGCTGATATTGCGCTCCTCCGCGGCCCACGAGGAAGGCGGGATACGGGACTACGGGATACTTACCAAGTCCTTCTCCGGCAGCGACGGCAAGGTGGAGAAGCTGCATGCGGTGAGGGTCGAATGGAGCCAGCCGGAAAACGGAGGCCGCCCGGAGATGACCGAGGTTCCCAACAGCGAGTTCGAAGTGGAAACCGACCTGGTGCTGTTGGCCATGGGGTTTTTGCACCCGGAGCACAACGGTCTGCTGACGCAACTGGGCGTGGAACTGGACCAGCGCGGCAACGTCAAGATCGGCCCTGACCGGATGTCCAGCATTCCCGGCGTCTTTGCCGCCGGCGACACGGCGCGGGGGCAGTCGCTGGTGGTCTGGGCTATTGCGGAGGGACGCGAGACAGCCCGCGCTGTTGACCTCTTCCTGATGGGCGAGACCAACTTGCCCCACTCGTTGCCGGACATCCCCTGAGCCTGAAAAGACTTGGAAAATGAACAATCCCTCTCGAATTCCGAGAGGGATTTCTTGTGTTTATGGCGCTGAGGGGATTACTGGCGCAGCCCCACCACCTGCCCCTCGACACGAGGCCAGCGGACGTTTTCCAGGTATTCCTGCATACTCAGCACCTGCACGGCGTTAGTGGTGCCCGACACGCCGGTCAGGAAGCCGTGCACGATGGTTACCACGTCCTGTTCCGAGACTGCCCCCAGGTCCAGGGCTGATTGCAGCACCGTGTATACCAGCTCGGCCACGTCGGGCTGGACCGGGATGACCCCGGTGGGCTGAATGCCCCAGCCCAGGCACATCTTGCGCAATACCGCCGGGTCGTGGGAGAAGGCAAGGATGTCGTTGGCTGGCCGGAACCGGGCCAGCTCGAGAGCCGCCCGCCCGGTGCTGGTCAGGACGATGGGCTTGGAGTCGAGAGTACGAACCAGGCCCGCCGCCGCAGAGGTAATGGCTTGGGTGCGATCGTGGGTAACCATGTTCTTGTAGTAGGGATAGGACTCTTCCGATTCGGCCTCGTTGATGGTGGATACTGCCACCCGCAGCGCCTCCGCCGGGTACTGCCCCATGGCCGTTTCGTCCGACAGAAGGATTGCATCGGCGCCTTCCAGGACTGCGTTGCTGACGTCTGAGACTTCGGCGCGTGTCGGAGTGGGTGAAATCACCATGCTGAGGAGCATTTGCGTGGCAATCACAACACCCTTGCCGGCGGCGTTGGCCTTGTCCACGATGTGCCTCTGCACTCGGGGCACCCGCTCCATGGGAATCTCAACCCCCAGGTCTCCCCGGGCCACCATCACCGAGTCCACTTCGGGGAGGATGGAATCGAGATTGTCGATGCCCTCGCCCCGCTCCAGCTTGGCCATCACCAGCGCCTTGCTGCCAGCGGCGTTGAGGTGCCGTCTTGCGAAGTGAATGTCGTCGGCGGTGCGGACGAAGGATACCGCCACCCAGTCGACCTGTTGCTCGACGCCGAACAGCAGGTCGTCCCTGTCTTTCTCGGTGAATACCGGCTGGTCAATGGGCACTCCCGGGAGGTTGACGCCCTTGTACGACGAGACTACCCCTGAACTCAACGCCCGGCAGTAGACGCGGGAAGGGGTGGCCTCGGTCACTTCAAGCCGGACACTGCCGTCGGCGATGTACACGAAGTTGCCCACCTGCAGGTTCCGAATGACGCCGGGCTGCGGGAAGGGCAGCACCCCCGGTTCCCGGGATTCCACGTCTGCGGTGATAACCACTTCGTCGCCCAGATTCACAGGATGCGCTTCTTCCAGCTGACCCAGCCGCAGCTTGATTCCGCCCAGGTCCTGCAGGATGCCGACAGTGCGGTTGTGCTCCTTGGAGAGTCTGCGGATGCGCTCGATGACAGCGGCGTGCTGCTGGTGGGTGCCGTGAGAGAAGTTGAGCCGGGCGCAGTCCATTCCGTCGGCGATGAGCCGGCTCAATGTTTCTTCGTCGTTGGACGATGGGCCGATGGTGACGATTATCTTGGTCTTGCGCATTTCGTTCGCCTCGGTCTCTTGGGATGGACAGGGAAAGCCGGCAGCGCGCGGACGCTGTCTGGATGAGGCCGACAGCGGGAACTCTGAATTCATATCAAGTAGTGTAATACATTATGTTGACGAAAAGAAACATTCTGTACTGTCTCTGGCGAACAGATTACGGCAGCGAGTGCGCAATGGGTCTTGATTCGGCATCCAATGACGGTATGTCGGCTCTGCAAGGCGACAATCCGGCAACCGCGGTCACGATTAGAGTCGTTTGCCCACCGGGGCGGCGTCAATCTCGGTGAATAGGCTTATGAAAATCGTTATACGGTATTCGTTATATTTTTCACAATATGAATTGAAAACTATAAAAATTAACTACTTGACAACGAATTCTTGTAGAAATAAAGTAAATCATATATTCAAAACTATTTAGGAGGTGGTAAAGGGAGCGAATCGGCTCACTTGACCCGTCGGCATTTTCAGACCATACGCCGCGCGGCGGCTACCCCGTATGCACCCCTAATCTGCCGGGAATACAGGGAGGTCTCAATGCTAAAACTCGTTATGATGAGCCTTACCGGGCTGCTGGTACTGCTACTCGTGGCCTGCGGCACAGCCGCGCCGGACGTAGAAGAAGCCCCCACAGCAGCCCCGGCGACATCGGCGCCTGCGATACCCACCGCTACGGAAGCGCCCCAGGCCGTGGCGGTGCCATCGTCGAAAGGGGAGACGCTGCAACAGGCCGCAGCCAGGCTGGCCGGGGGGCCAGGCGCCATCTTTGTGGGCGATTTATCCCAGCTGGTCGGCCCGACCCGCGATCCGGACCTTGGGATTGGGGAAGACGGCATGATTCCTCTCGATATCCTGCGAGGGAACGAGTGGATTTATGAGTCGGATTACTACAAGCGTCTCCTGGACCTGGCCAACTTTGACAATCCCACGGAATTGGTGACTGAGGGACAGAGTATCCAGATTCAGTACGCCTGCATCAACCGGGCGCTTTTCCCCTGCAAGGCCAAGGAGAGCTACTTTGTCCCCAATGTGTATGACCGCACCAACGGCCAACTGGATATTCAGGTCATCGGCTACCCTGAGCTTGGCATAGCCGGACCGGACACAGTGCAACTGGTGGCCAACGGCACGTTGAGCTTCTCGGAAATCACCGGGGCCTACGTGGGCGGCGACCTGCCGGTGCTGGATATGTACTATTTCTGGGGACTGTTCAGTGACCGGGAGACTGACTTCCAGGCAGTCACCGCCGTCATTGATGACCTGGACG
Organism: Dehalococcoidia bacterium; assembly: GCA_965204805.1. Taxonomy (GTDB): domain Bacteria; phylum Chloroflexota; class Dehalococcoidia; order Lucifugimonadales; family UBA3495; genus VXOI01. The sequence continues at coordinate 2,272,895 of OZ242013.1, read as the reverse complement.
GATACATCGAGGAGGCCACCGGCGGTGGGGTGGTGGTGAGTCATAACTGGTATGCGGGCAACGACCAGTGGTTCTTCAGCCGCGAACCGCTGCGGACATTGGACGACTACACTGGCATCAAGACCCGCAGCCACGGCACCACCCTTTCCGATCTGATTAACGGCCTCGGCGGCGCAGCCCAGTTCGTGGCCTTCGCCGAGGTGTACACCGCCCTGGAACGCGGCATCCTCGACGCGGGCATGACCGGGGGAAGCGCCGGACATGGCCAGCGATGGTACGAGGTGGCGGACTACATCGTCGGCCCGGCCATTTCCATGCCGGCGGACCTGCTGATATTCAATCCGGACACATGGGCCTCACTCCCCAAGGACTTCCAGGAGATACTGATCGAAGAGGGCGCGCGGGCGGAGCTGGAAGAGCTGAGGATGGCTCCGGTCTGGAACGCAACCGGCCTGCAGAAGAACATTGACGAAGGCATGGAACACATCCCTTGGGATGAGGAGATGTACGCCTATATCCTGAACGAGGTGGTCATAGGCCAGATGATTCCCAACTGGGTTGGCCGGGTCGGCGGCTACGACACCGACGAGGTGAGGCTGTTCAACGAGAAGTTCGGCCCCATAGCTGGTGTCACAATCAACCCGGACGGGACGGCAACGCTGGTAGACGAAAGTGTCGTGAAAGCCAGCAATTGATCTACCCTGCTGCCACGCTAGTCATGACGGGCCCGGGAAAACTGGGCCCGTCGTTTGGAGTTTCCGCCCCGATACCTTGTGGTCTTGCCCACCCCGAATGCAGCACAACGCCACCGTGAATACAGGGAGTTCCTGATGCTGAAACTGATTGTGATGAGCCTGACCGGGCTGCTGCTTCTGTTTGTCCTGGCTTGCGGCGCCACCGCACCGGACGAAGAAGAAGCGCCCACGGCAGTTCCTCCAACTGCGACATCCTCTGCAACAGAGGCGCCCACCGCCACGCAACCGCCGGCGGCTATGGCAGAGGCCACAGGAGTACCGGATGCCCTGAAGCAGATTGCCGCTGAGCTGGCCGGCAAGCCGGGCGCCATTTACGTCGGCGACATCAGCCAACTGGCCGGGCCTGCCCCGGCTGCCGAGCTTGGAGGTCTGGACGAGAACGGCAAAGCCGACGGCAGCGTTCCTCTTGAGTCGCTGGAGCGGCACCTGTATCTCTACGAGCATCCCTTCTATCAGGGCCTGTTGGAAAAAGCAAACTACACCAACCCGACGGAACTGGTTTCCAGCGGAGAGAAGCACGAAATCCAGCACGCCTGCGTCAACCGCGCCCTGCTGCCCTGCATCCTGATAGAGAATTTCCTGGCCCCCAATCTGTATGAGCGCACTAACGGGCAGGTGGAAATCCTGATAACGTCCTTCCCGGAGCTGGGAATCGCCGGGCCGGACGTGTTGACGCTGGTGGCCGACGGCACCTTGACCATGGCCCAGGTATACAGCGGATACATTGCGGGGGAGTTGCCCGCCATCGAGATAGTAACCCTGTGGGGCGTGTATCCGGACAACGAGATAACCTACAAGTCGCAGGTGACACTCCTGGAAGACTTGGAGCAATTGGTGCTGGATGAGACCGGCGGCGTGGTGATAAACCACAACTGGTTCTCCGGCGTGGAGCAGTATTTCTTCTGCAAGGAGCGAATCGACACGCTGGAAGACTTCAAGGGAAAGAAAACCCGCAGCCACAGCGCGGCGCTTTCCGACTGGATTAACGGCATGGGCGCCGAGGCGCAGTTCGTGGCCTTCGCCGAGGTGTACACCGCCCTGGAGCGCGGCATCCTTGACTGCGGCGTTACAGGCGCAGACCCGGCATACGGCCAGCGGTGGTACGAGGTGACCAGCTATATGAACGGCCCGCTGCCCAGCTTCACCGCCACCAACAATATCCTCAACAGCGAAGTATGGAACCGGATGCCGGAAGACCTGCAGCAGATTTTCCTAGAGGAAGGCGCCAGGTCGGAGCTGGAACAACTCCGCCTGACTGCCATCCAGAACGAGGTGGGGACGGAAAAGAACCTCCGGGCAGGGTTGGAGCTGGTCAAGTTCAACGACGAAATCAACGCACAGATTCGGATAGCCACCAAGACCAACGTGCTGCCTGGCTGGCTGCGGCGCCTGGGCGGCCCCGACGATGAGAGAGCCAAGGAATGGGTTCCGCTGTTCAACGAAAGAGTGGGGGCCTGGGTTGGCTTGAAAATTGAGGACGATGGCTCGATTTCGGAAGTGCCTGTAACCAAGCAGTAAAAGTCGATGCTACTGGCGGAAGAAGACACCGCTCCGACTTGGGGCAGTGTCTTCCTGGTTTTACTGGTAGGCTTCGCGGCGATGTTGTACGCGAATGACGTATATGGTGTTTTCTTCGTTGTCGATCTCCAGCCTTACACGCCAGTTGCCTACGCGCAAACGCCACTGCTCGTCTCTGCCTCTGAGCTTACTCAAATCGCCCCGGCCAGTCTCGGCGAAGCGGTGCAGCGCGACTATAACTCGCTCTCGTAATTGGCTGTCCAGGTCATCGAGGTCGTCCAATGCCCTCCGGGAAAATTCGATTTCCCTGTGAGAAGGGAAATCCCGAAGCGTTTCTTGACTTCCTCAAAAGAGACAGTGCGACCGGCCCTGATGTCTTCCCTGCCCTCCTGGACGGCGAGACGTTCTTCTTCGGTTTCCTCCTCGTCGTCTTCCGGGGCGGTCATGAGGCGCCAGAACAGCGGGTCGTGCTGTTTGAGGTGGGCGAGCAACACCCAGTAGGACACTTCCCACTCGCACTCGGGGAGATGGTCAACCAGCTTGTGCAGGTCTTCCCTGGTAATCTCCATCGGTTGCTCGCCTCTCGGTATGGCTAGTCTAGTTGCGGCTGCGGCTGGCGTCGAAGGTCTCTGTGGCCGCTTTCAGACCGGCGTAGCGATTGGCTTGCAGTACCTCAATGCGCTCGGCGGCCCACTGGTTGGAGGTTTCGATGCCTATGAGGGAACCCTGGAAGTGGGGCATAACGTATCGGGCCAGCAGCTCGTAGCTGCGGTGCAGCTTGTCGCGGGGGGCCCAGTCCTCGACGCGAATCATGAACTTGCCGAAGCCGCCGCTGATTTCCTGTAGCCGCTCGATGCCGGCGATGGCGTCGTCGGGGGTGCCGACAATCCACTGGTTGTGCTCAACCATGAAGTCCACTATCTGGTCGCGGGGAACGTCGGGCACCGGGTTGCCGAGGGTGCGGCCAAAGTATTCAGTGACCACGCGGGCGCTGCCCTCGCGGATGTCCTCGAAAGCCTGCTTCTTGCTGTCGGCCAGGTGCATACCCATGACGATGCCCCAGTCCTCGCGGTGCATGGTCTTGCCGTGTTCGGCGGCGGTCTCCTCGGCAATCTCCCACAGCTCCATCAGGGAGGTGCGGCGGATGGTGTCACGTGGGACGCTGAGCGACAGCACCGACGCCCCGTGCTTGCCGGCGGTGGTGACGCCAGCGGGGGACTCCACCGATGCGACGGCCACAGGAACGTGGGGGAACTGGTAGGGGCGGAGCTGGATGACCGCCTCGTTCAGCTCGAACCAGTCGCTCTTGTAGGTGATAGGGTCGGTCTCGGTCATAAGGCGCATGATGACGCCCAGGGATTCGTCCATCATGGGCCGCTGGTTCTCGGGCCTGATGCCCAGCATCAGCGCGTCGGAGGCCAGCGCTCCGGGACCGACGCCGAGGATGACGCGCCCGCGTGTCAGGTGGTCCAACTGCACGAAGCGGTTGGCCACCATATACGGGTGGTGATAGGGCAGGCTGACGACGCCGGAACCCAGCTTGATGTTGCGGGTGCGCTCGGCGGCGGTGGCCATGAACACCTCCGGCGACGCGATAGTCTCCCAGCCTGCGCTGTGGTGCTCGCCGATGTAGGCTTCATCAAAGCCGAGGGTGTCCAGCCATTGGATAAGTTCAAGGTCGCGTTCCAAGGCCAGGGTGGGGTTCTCGCCCACGCGGTGGAACGGGGCCATGAATACGCCGAATTTCATCCTGTATGGGACAGTCATCGCTTTTCCTCCCCGATAGCTGCCAGTCATTAGGCTACGGAATTTAGTCCATTCTAACACGGCGTCAAAGGCCGGGGCTAAACTGCTCGACTAGGCCGCTCCGTTAGAGACCTTGATAGCTGTCAATGGGAATTTGATATGGCGGCTTACTCCTAAACGTGGTATCTTTACCGCACCAAAAATCTGACCAGGCAAGGTAATCTGATTCAGAGAGGTTGCGAGATGCCCCAGATTAAGCACATCGCCATCGCCACCAACGACGCGGAAAAGACCGCCAAGTTCTACTCCGAGGTGTTCGGACTCCGCCAGGTGGCAGCCCTAGACAGCGAGAACGCCAGGGGCTTCATGCTCAGCGACGGCAACGTGAACATGGCCATCCTGGACTTCCAGAACGACGCCGTGGCCGGCGAGCGCGGCAAGGACTGGGAAGGCATCCACCACATCGGCTTCGAGGTGGAGAGCCTGGAGGAAATCGAGGCGCGGCTGGCGGCCAACGGCTCTACTGAGATGGCGTCGGTGAATCAGGCGCTGCACGTCGGCCAGACCGGCCCCCGCCACCAGAACGTGGAGACCAAGTACGAAGGCCCCAATGGCGAGATGATCGACGTTTCGCAGGTCGGCTGGGTCGGCACGCGGGGGCTTGACTAGAATTCGCGGCATCGAATTTCAGGCGCAAAGGGAACGCCCGGCCACCTTGGCCGGGCGTTTTGGTGTCCTTGGGTACAGTCTGACACTTCACATAAACAGGGCGTAGTGGCCTATGATGATTTCCTGCTGCATCTGGTCCCACTCCACCCGCTTCTCGGTAATCATGCGTTCCATGATGCCGGAGTCGCCGAGGAAGTGGTCGTTCCAGAGGGTGTCGCCGAACTGCATGGCTTCCAAGTGCAAGGCGAAGCCGTTGAGGATCATGCCATTGCGGTTGGCCGTGTCGATTATGGAGAGGCATACTCCCTCGTCGTCGCCCTCGGAGCCGTCCAGGGGTTCGGCGTACTCATACACCCGCATTTCGATGCCCTGGGTTGCGGGGGCATGGTTAACGAAATAGGTCATGCCGTTTTCCGACTCTCCTTGGGAGACGCCTCCCAGCCTTTCCCACTGGCAATCTTCCCTTTGCAGGTATCGGTTAAGGTCGGCGGCCTCCTTCTGGCGCATCACGCGCATCAGGAAATAGACTGCACCAGCGACCAGCACGACGGCAGCGATTACCGCCACGACCACAATTAATATCACCATCGAGTTTCACCGCCCTCCTTGCGGTTCCCCGGTGCGGAGGCCGGGGATTGCGCGGACGTTGCTGCGTCTACGCTGGCCTGAACGCCAGCGACGGACGCTCCGGGTCCAAGTCTTCCAAGTCCAGCTCCAGCGCTATCCCGGTGCGGATTGACTGCGGATTGGAGCCGTCCACGCCGGTGATGCGTGCGCTGATGCGCGGGCCTTCTTCCAGTGTCACGATGCCGCTGCAATAGGGGTTGTTGCGCCCGTAGCCCTTCTGCCCCCAGTAGTCGGGGACCACCGAGATGCAGGTGAAGGTGCTGAGGGTGGCACGCCCGCTGAAGGCATGCCAGTCGATATCGGAACTGCGGCAGACGGCGCACATGGGGCGCGCTTCCGGCGATAGTTGCCCGCAGACGTTGCAGCGGATGCCGGTGAGCTGCCGGTCCTCCACCAGCCGCTTGTAGTAATTGGCGGCGTTGAATTCGCTGGCCATGGCTGCTACTCCATCCGCAGGACGTTGACGACACAGGTTCCGCCGGTGCCGCCGACGTTGTGGGTCAGCCCCACTTCCACCTTCGACTTCTTGGCCTGCCGCTCGCCGGCTTCGCCGCGTAGCTGGTGGTAGATTTCGACGACCTGACCAACGCCGGAGGCGCCCACCGGGTGGCCCTTGGACTTGAGGCCGCCGGAGGTGTTGATGGGGCGGTCGCCGTCGAGGGCGGTGCGGCCTTCGTCAACGGCGCGAGGGCCCTCTCCGGGGGCGAAGAAGCCGAGGTCTTCGCTGGCGACGATTTCGGCGATGGTGAAGCAGTCGTGGACTTCGGCTACGTCCACGTCGTCGGCGGTGATGCCAGCCATCTCGTAAGCCTGCTGCGCCGCCGCTTTGGCTGCCGAGAGGGAGGTCAGCTCGTCGGCATCGTGCAGGGGCTTACCGGAGGCTTGTCCAAAGCCGGCGAGGGACACCGGGCGGTCGGTGAAGTTGTGGGCGATTTCCGCCGAGACCAGCAGGATGCAGGATGCGCCGTCGGTGATGGGGGCGCAGTCGTAGAGGCGCAGGGGCCAGGCAATCCAGGGGTTGGCGGACTGGTCGTTGAGGAAGTCCATCTCGTCGCGGTAGTCGGGGACGGGCTGGCCGCGCTGCTCGGCGCGGGCCTTGCGCCGCTCCATCAGGTCGTTGATGGTGACGTTGAACTGGGCCTTGGGGTTGAGAGCGCCGTTCTGGTGGTTCTTGATGCCGACCTTGAGCAGGTGGTCCAGGTTGGTCTCGTAGCGGTCCATGTGGGCCTTGGCGATGGCCCCGAAGATGCCGGGGAAGGTCAGACCGGCGGGGACCTCGTAGAGACCGTCGGCAGCGGAGGCCAGCACGTCGGTTACGCCCTCGGTGGGCAGGTTGGTCATCTTTTCCATGCCGCCGACCAGGACGATGTCGTACATACCGCTGGCAATGGCCATGACGCCCTCGCGGAGGGCGCTGCCGCTGCTGGCGCAGGCGTTCTCGATGCGGGTGATGGGGATGGGTGTCATCCCCAGCCAGTCGGCGACGATGGGCGCGGTGTGGCCCTGGGTCTCGAACAGGTCGGACGAGTAGTTGCCGATGTAGGCGCACTCGATGTCGTCAATGTCGAAGGGCTTGTCCATGGTTTCCATCATGTCCTGGAAAGCCTCGACGAAAAGGTCGCGGCTGTCCTTTTCGGGGAAGGCGCCGAACTGGGAGAGGCCGGCGCCGACGATGGCGACCTGGCGGCCTAAAGTGCGCTTGCGTGTTGCGGTTGCCATGGTGCTGCTCCTTGCCTGAGTGTGGGGTCTATGGTTTTCGTTGACTATGGAGTTAGTCGTATTTGCTTTGGACGGCGGCATTATATTCTTGACGCGATTCATGGCACAGAAAATCAATCTGCGCCCTCAGAATGTCGGGGCTTGCTTTGGCAATCCCCTCCTTTTCCAAGTTGACATATTCCGCCCTCATAATCTCCGAGATAATACCCGGAGCTGGTCGAGGGCGGTCGAGTTCGTCGCAGGTGTCCAACCATAGAGCGATTGCTTCCTGAGCATTCGCCAGTGCTTCTTCGTGAGTGTCGCCGTGGGCGGTGCATCCGGGGAGTTCCGGGACATCAGCTACGAATACTTGGTCGCCGGGGTCTCCGCTCCAAGAGACGATGATGGCATACTTGTGGGTCTTATCCTGCTGCAAGGCCATATTTTTCGATTATCCGCCGCACTTGCTGTATTTGATATGTCTTAACCTGACCTCCCCTAGGTTGGACGTTTATACTTTCCGGGATGCCGCTTCTTGTGAATATGTGATGGCTTCCGCCGATTCTTTCCTCGAACCCCAACCGGAAAAGCAAGCGGCGCAAATCGCTGAAACGTATGTTGGCCCCGGTTTGTCTTGCAAGGATTTGCCGCAGCAGTCTTTCCCGGTCAAGCATAACGCATTATCGTTGGCGTGTCGTGAAGCGTCAACCGGACTGCAAGCCGCCGGATCCCTCGTCTACGTACAGCGTCGCGCCCACCCGCGACACGGTGACGGCTTGGCGGTAGCGTCCGACTGGAGTATCGCGCTCTGCCTCGTGCGTTGTGGTGTGCCAGGAGATGTTGTCGGGGCTGTTTGTGAGGGCTTCGTGAAGGATTCGGCCCTGCATCGGGTTGCTGCTGGGCAGGTCTAGCAGGCGCAGGATGGTGGGGGCGAGGTCTACGTTGCCGGTGGGGGTGGCGACGGTGACCGACTGCTTGAAATCGGGGCCACGGGCGAAGAAGACGTTGCGGGTTTCGTGGCGACTCATGGAGCCGTGCTGTCCGCGGCCGGAGCCGAGGCTGGTGGAGTAGGCGTGGCCGGGGTAGCCGGTGGCGTTGGGCTTGGAGTCCCAGCGGAAGGACATAACGATAATGGGGGCGCGGGGGCCTTCAAGTCCGATCAGGCTGGCGGGGAGTGTGCCAGGGATGTCTCCGGCGGATTCGGATGCCATGAGCGGGCCGCACCAGGGTTGGGCGGCAAGCCACCAGGCCAGCCGTTCGGTGGTGTTGCCGGATGTGTAGAAAAGGGCAGAGCCTCCGTTGGCGGCTACTGCTACACCACCCGGCTGGTCCGCTGGCGGGAAGCCTGCTTCGCGCAGTTCTGATTCGATGTCTATGACTTCGGATATGGTTGAATAGCCGTGGTCGGACACGACGATGACGTTGGTGTCTGAGGACAGGCTGCGCTCTTCGAGCCACGCCAGTAGTCGTCCGAAGTGGTGGTCTGCTTCGCCGATGGCCTGTACGGCTTCGGGGGAGCCTACTCCGTGAGCGTGCTGGGATACGTCGGGTTCAGAGAGCCACAACATGGAGACGGCGGGCTGGCGTTCCGGCAGGACGTATTCGGTGAAGATGCGCAGGATGTGGCCCATCTTGGCCGCGGACGGCCCCTGGCGGTCGGGCCAGGGGCCGAAACGCCTGACAAGCTCGGCGTGCAGCGAGCGGGGCAGGCAGAAGTCGGGATGGATGGTTGCGCCGCCGTGCGTCTCGGCGTTGGGGTTCTGGAGGTAGGCGTTACCCGATGTTCCCGCGCCGACGGCGATGTATTCCTGCCCGTGCCTGTGGAGGATGTCGCCGAGGGTGGGCGTGAGCAGTACGGGATGGCAGGCGGCTACTTCCGTCAGCGCCGGTTCCAGTGCGTTGACGGCGCGGTGCGGGTCGAACTCTGGGATGACCAGCGTGTTGGCGGTGAGGCCGTGAGCGCCCGGGTGGTGGCCGGTGACAATGCTGGCGACGTTGGCGCGGGTGACGGTGGGGAAGACGGCGTGATGGTTGTTTCCTGTGACACCCTCTGAGGCGAATCGGGACAGGTTGGGCATCAGTTCCGGCGTGACCTGTGCCGATTGCAGACCATCGAACACTACTATGACTACGTTTGTCATCAGAAACCATCTCAAGACCAGCAATTGATTTCGCGGCGGCTTCTCTGCACTACCTTATCACCCCCACCCTAACCCTCCCCCTCAAAGGGGAGGGGATTTTGGAGATAGTCTATCAGTTGCCGTTCACGTCGAGGATGGCGGCCTGGCACATTTCGGCTCCTTGCAGCACTTCGGGTATCAGGGCGGTCTCCCAGGTGGTGTGGAAGGAGCGGACGCCGATGCCTACTGGCAGGGCGGTGATGCCGTGCTCGATGAAGACGTTGGCGTCGGAGCCGCCGCCGGACGCTTCCAGGATGAGGGAGAGGCGGAGGGTGTCGAGGGCCCGGCCAATGGTGGCGACCGCCTGGTGCTGGGGTTCGACTCGGTAGGCCTGGTAGGTGTTGCGGATGTCTAGCGCTATGCGGGCTTCGGGGTAGCGGGCGGCGGTTTCGTCGAACACCTTGCGGAACTGGCCTTCCAGCCAGGATAGCTTGTCGTTGCTGCGGCTGCGGAACTCGCCGTCCAGCGAGGCGCGCTCCGGGATGATGTTGCGCTTGAGGCCTCCCTCCATCCAGCCGATGTTGGCGGTGGTCTCGGCGTCAATGCGGCCCAGGGGCAGGCGGGTGAGGATGTCGGCGGTGACCAGGAGGGCCGACAGGCCGTTTTCCGGCTCCAGCCCGGCGTGGGCGGCGCGACCTACGATTTCGGCAGTGACGACGTTCTGAGACGGGGCGGATACTGTGATTCGGTTGGGCGGCCCCTCGCCGTCGAAGACTATGCCAGTCTTGGCGGTGAGCAGGCTGAAGTCCATGTGCCGGACGCCGACCAGCCCGCCCTCTTCGTGGCGGGAGAAGGCGACCTCGACGGCGCGGCGCGGGCCGCCGGACTCGGCGACGCAGGCCAGCGCCTCCAGCACGATGGCGACGCCGGCCTTGCAGTCGCCGCCGAGGATGGTAGTTCCGTCGGAGCGCAGGGTGTCGCCGTCCAGTTGCGGCTTGATGCCCCGGCCGGGTTCCACGGTGTCCAGGTGAGCGGACAGCAGCAATGGCTCGCCCGCGCCTTCCAGCCGGGCGATGATGTTGTTGTAGGCGTCGTGCTCCACACTCAGGCCCAGCGACGACAGGCGGGCGCTGACCTCGCGGTCAATGGCGTCTTCCTCGCCGCTGGGGCTGTCGATGCGGATTAGGTCAATCAGGGTTTCGGTGAGTCGTTGACGGTCGGGCATGGTGGTTCTCCTTGCGGGTGGTTGCCGTTGCTATTCTACGCGAATGCGGGCGTAGCCGAGGCGGTCTCTCTCAAAATTGCTCCAGATTACCGGAGTCCTGCTCTCGTCCTGGAATCCCCAGACGTCTACGATATAGTCGGACGGGTCGCCCAGCTTCTTCGGGAAGCGAAATCTGACAGTGAAGGTTCTGCCCTCCAGCCGGTATTCGAGGGCGGTGGTGTCGCCAGGATGCCTCATATTCCCGCCCCAACCTGGAGGGAATATGTTCCCTGTAAACTCATTGCTGCCGACGGGGTACAGGTGGAAGTTCTGGTAGCCGTCTCTTTCGGCCTCTCTAATAGTGCCGCTGGAAAGGACGGCGTCGCCCAGCAGCGAGCCGCTGAAGGTTACGAATTCGCCGTCGTAAGTTGGGTATTGGTCCCATTGGCTCAGGTTGTGGCTCTGATGAGCTATACCCTCGTCCCAAGGGCGGTTCTCCGGGGCGTTGAGCTTGCCGGACCAGTGCTTTTCGACGATGTCGGACTCGCTGGCGAACACCTGCCGCACTTCATGGATCCCAACATATCTGCCGGCCGGCGGATTGTGGTGGTATGTGAGACGGATTTCCCTCAGCCTTGCGCCGAACTCCTCAACGCCCAGATGGTCAAGGAGTTCGCGAAACAGTTCGCCGCCGAGGTAGTATGCACAGCCCAAGCCCCACTCAGGCGAGTCTGGAGTGACCGATTTCTTGGTAAGCATCTGGAGGTCATGGTCTTCACAGCGTCCGCGCCAGTTCTTGTATGACTTTGGGTCGAGGCCGTTCTCCACGCCGTTCAGATACTCGAAGGTTCTGGCTATGCCCTCGTGAAGCCAATACTCCCAGCGTACATAGTAAGAGTGGGCGAGTTCGTGTGCTATGTGGCCTTGGAGCCGATGCGCTTCGAAGGCGTCCTTGGGCTGATCCCATTCGAGTGGAACATCAAAGGCAAACCCCCAAGTGCAGCCGCAGGTACTTTCGTGGCTAATCCCGAACACCACATGGCCGTATGGCAGGGGCAGGCCGTACACCCGCTCGATCAGTTCCACAGCGTCAAATGTGGCATCCATTATCCAAGGCTGGTGTTCAGTTCCGGTGCGGACAATGCTGACTTTCATGTGCGGCGACAGCTCAGTTCCACGCGACAGGGTTTCGACACTGGCATACCCTGGAATCAGTAACCGTTCCAGCCTCTCGGAGCTTCCTCCGGTCTTGGCGATGTAGCCAGCGAAGACGGCCAGCGGAATCTCGGCGCTGTCGATTCCGTCGCGGAACACCGGCTGGGACAAAATGTGGTTCAGCTTTACCTTGGAGTCGGATTCGTAGAGGCCCTCAAGGGCCACCGCGTCTTCGGGTTCGTGGCTGTCCAGGAAGGGCATATCGAGGATTCTGGAAGCCGCAAGTTCGTTGTCGTAGCCTATCCGGGCCAGCCAGTCAATTGACTCGAATTCTTCTTCTGTCACGCCGTCCACGACCCAAGGCAGTGCTTGAATCCGACGGTACAGGGCTGGGTTGCTGCTCTTCAGCCACCTAGTGTCCCGCGTGTCTGGGAGCGGCGGCAAGGTAGGTGTTGGCGTCGGGGGTATGGGCGTTGGCCTTGCTGTTGGGGTCGGTGTAGGCCTGGGAGCCGGTGTCGCCGTCGGCTCTGGGGTAGAGGAAGGCATTGGCGTGGCCGTGGGCGCGGGAGTGGGTGACGGGGTCGGCGTCGGCGTCGGTGTTGCAGTTGGCGTGGGGACTAAGGTAGGGGTGGGCGTCGTCGTTGGAGCCAGTGTTATCGTCGGCGTGGGGGTAGGCGTATGTGTCGGCGCTCTGGTAGGTAGAGGAACCGGTGTGGGGGTTGGTGGAATCGTGCCACCTGCTTGCTGGATTGTAGGATCAGGCTGCGTAAGGGGTGGTGATGTCTGTTCAGGCGTTGGAGGCTCGGGCGTGGCCGTTACGACTACGGTAACTACCTGGGGCGCGTCGTTGCCGCAAGCCGATAGCGTTATCGCAAGACTGACTAACGCAGCTAATGCCATGCTAATTCTGATCATCGTCTACCCTTCGTTACTCATACAACGGCGGGGCTCCGATGGGGTCCGGGAAGGTGTCGTCGTGGCCGAGGGCCCAGTAGACTGCTTTGACCAGGGCGCGGCTGTTGTCGGGGCCGCTGAAGCGGTGGTCGCAGTTGGGGACGGGGCGGCCGGTGAGGGAGCGGGCGGACAGGGGACCGACGCTGACCACGTAGGCCAGCATTCCGGCGGGCGGGTCCTGGCTGCCGTAGGCCATGAAGATATCGCCGGTGAACAGGGTGATGCCTTCGTAGAAGGAGTCGCCTACGCTGTCGTAGGTTGAGAGCAGCAGCAATTGCTTCACTTGGGGGTAGCGGAAGGCTACAGCGCCCACCGCCGAGCCGCCGGAGGAGAAGCCAGCCATGCAGATTTCCGGCGATTCGGCACCACACAGTTCCGCGGCTCGTTGCAGCGACCAGTCGGCGACGTGGCAGACGCTCTCCATGAGGATGCGGTTCCAGCTTGCGCCGCGGTAGGAGTAGGCTTCCCATTCCAGTTGCACCTGGAAATCGGGGCGCGGCGCATTGTAGGTCACCGTGGCGCACAGCCCCAACTCGCTCAGGTGCTTGGCCAGCTTGCGCCAGCGGTCGTGCCGCCCGTCCTTCAATTCGCCGGAGCCCGGCGAGATGATGAGCAGACGCCCGGAATCGCAGGGGTAGACTGTCACCGGGATTTCGTAGTCTACGGGATGGCCTTCCGGCGTTGCGGTGCGGCGGTGGAGAACGGTGTTGATGGTGGTCAAGTATTCACCCCCACCCTAACCCTCCCCCTCAGGGGGAGGGGATTTTGGGGTTACGCCCTCACCCTAACCTTCTCCCGGAGGGAGAGGGGATCAACCTTTTGTCTAGGGCAAGGCGGCGACGGCTTTGATTTCTACGAGGAACTCTTCGCGCACCAGGCCCTCCACGACCAGCAGGGTGTTGGGCGGGTAGTCGCCGTTGGGGAATATGTCGGGGAATACCTGGTTGCGCCCGTCGATGAAGCCCTGTACCGAGCTTCGGCCAACGACGTAGGTAGTGAACTCCACCACGTTGCTGAATCCGGCGCCGGCCGCTTCCAGGACGCCGCCTATGTTCTGAAGCACCTGGCGCGTCTGCGCCGCCGCGTCGCCTGGGCCTACCAGTTCGCCCGCCGTGTTCACTCCGACCTGGCCGGCCACGTACACCAGCCGTCCGGCGTTGACTGTCATGCCCACCGAGTAAGCCCCCAGGGGCGCGGGAGCCTTGTCGCTGGTCACGGCTGTTCTTTGCAAGTCTGCCATCGCTGTCGCCTCCGTATCGGTCTCAATCTGCCGCCGCGATTATATCTGATTCCCCGCGCAACAATCTTTGCGTCATTGCGTCAGACACCCCTGTGCTATACTCGCCGGGATGACTGCGGCCCTTCGGCAAGCTCAGGATTGGCGGCCCCTGGTGGGCGTTGGCGTGGTATTCGTGCGAGAGGGACAGGTGTTCCTAGCGCGGCGTAAGAGCGCGCTGGGGGGTGGTTCCTGGGGTTCCGCCGGAGGGCACCTGGAGTTCGGCGAGACACTGGAGGAGTGCGCCCGGCGCGAGGCTAGGGAAGAGTTCGGCGTCGAGGTGGGTGAACTGCGCTACCTCTGCATGAGCAACATCGTAGCCTATGGACGCCACTACCTTGATGTTGAATTCCTGGGTGATATTGGGGAGCAGGAGCCTCGGCTGATGGAGCCGGACGCTTTCGAGGGATTTGGGTGGTTCCCGTTGCGGACGCCGCCGGAGCCGCTGTTCCAAGCGATGCGCTACGCGATAGACAGTCTGCTTACGGGACGGCAGTATTATGCGGGCGCCTCACCCCCACCCTAACCCTCCCCCTTAGGGGGAGGGGATAGATGATGATGGGGACTATAAGGAGTTGATTATGGGTGCTAAGAAAGGGGACGGCCTGTTGCTGGTGTACAGCGACGTGGCGCCGGAGAATGACGAGGAATACAACCGCTGGTATAACGAGGAACACATTCCGGAGCGGCTTTCCATTCCCGGTGTACTCAGCGCCGCGCGTTATGAGGCAGTGCAGGGCGGGCCGAAGTACCTGGCGGTGTATGAGCTGAGCAGCCACGAGGCCTGGTATTCCGAGGAATGGCAGAAGTGGCTGCGGGAGCCGACGGAGTGGTCGAAGCGGATGTCGCCCGGCGTCATAGGCACCGAGTATATCCGCAACCTCTACCGCCGGGTCCACCCCGAGGATGTGCCGGCCGAGACCGCCGAGGCGGGGATGTCGCCGGTGCTGCTGGTGGGGCGGATGTCGGTTCCCGACGAGCTGGAGGACAAGTTCAACGAAGCCTACAACAACGAGCGCCTGCCTCTGTGCCTGAGCATCCCGGGCTACATCCGCGCCCGCCGCTGGGAGGCGGTGATGGGGTCGCCCAAGTATGCCACCGTCCACGAGATGGAGTCGCTGGAGGTGGCGGAAAGCGAGGGCTGGGAAAACTGGCGCACCGCGGTTACGCCCATCTGGACTCACGAAGTGCGGCCTCACATGGTTCACGATACAGGTTCGCCGGGCGTGTATCGTCGCATTTTCCCTGAGTAGAACGGGACTCTTTTGTCGGACTGGCCGAAATCGGAGGGGCGGGCTTCAAGCCCGCCCCTCCGCGTTGCGGAAGTCTGGGAGAAATCACAATATCACTCCGAAATCAAAGCTAATTGGATACGAATGTGCTATAATGTGAAGGTAATTTTTTCGCCTCTTCATGCGTCCTCTACGTGTGCGATTGGCCTGTCTCCCTGGTAGTCGCAGCCTTCTCGATTGGTGGTTTTCATGCAGCAGACCTTGCCCATTGCCACTGCGCCGGATGCAACACTGGACTACACGGCCCAAGACATCACGGTACTGGAGGGGCTGGAAGCAGTCCGGGTCCGGCCCGGAATGTATATTGGCAGCACCGGATTGAGCGGTCTGCAGCACCTGATGATTGAAATCCTCGACAACGCCGTTGACGAGGCGATGGCGGGATACTGCACCCGGGTGGAGTTGACCATATCCTCCGATGGGCTTATCACCATCTCGGACAATGGCCGGGGTATTCCCGTTGACATTCACCCTGCCACGGGCAAGAGCGCGCTGGAGACGGTGATGACCACGCTTCACGCCGGAGGCAAGTTCGGCGGCGGGGCGTACAAGGTCACCGGCGGGCTGCACGGCGTGGGCGCATCCGTGGTAAATGGGCTTTCCGAATACCTGCGGGCCGAGGTGCGGCGCGACGGCGTTCTGTACTCGCAAGAATACTCCCGGGGGCTTCCCGCCACGGAGCTGGTCAAGGAAGGTAAGACCGAGGTGCACGGAACGACCGTCTGTTTCCGTCCCGACTCCGAAATCTTCGACGAAATCGAGTATGACTTCGATGAGCTGACCCGCCACTTCAAGGATATTGCCTACCTGAACAAGGGGCTGGAAATTTGCTTCACCAGCTATTGGCATTACGAGCGGCGCAACGGCGACATCGAGCGCACCTACTTCTTCGACGGGGGCATACCAAACTTGGTGCGCAACGACAACCGGAACCGCCGGGTGTTGCAATCCATCCCCTTCTACTACGAAAAGACCATAGACGACACCGCTGTGGAAGTGGCGGTGCAGTACAACGACGGCTACTCGGAATCGGTGCATTCCTACGCCAACTGCATCAAGACTCCGGATGGCGGCACGCACCTGACTGGCTTTCGCTCCGCCTTGACTCGGGTCATCAACGACTTCGCCCGCAAGCAGGGCCAGATCAAGGACGACCAGGCCAACCTCCTCGGCGAGGACGTGCGCGAAGGCCTTGCCGCGGTCGTCAGCGTCAAGCTGACCGCGCCCCAGTTCGAGGGCCAGACCAAGCACAAGCTGGGCAACCCGGAAGTCGCGGGCATTGTCCAATCAGTAGTGAACGAAGGTCTCAGCCGCTACCTGGAGGAAAACCCCACCGAGGGCAAGAAGGTGGTGGAGAAGTGCCTGACCTCCCAGAAGGCGCGGGAGGCGGCCAAGCGGGCCCGGGACCTGGTTATCCGCAAGAACGCGCTGGACGGCTCGTCCCTTCCCGGGAAGCTGGCGGACTGCGCCGAGCGGGATCCGGCGAAGTCTGAGCTGTACATAGTGGAGGGCGAGTCCGCGGGCGGTTCAGCCAAGATGGGCCGCGATCGCCACTTCCAGGCCATCCTGCCCCTCAAGGGCAAGATTCTCAACGTTGAGCGGGTACTCCAGCAGCCGGACAAGATTCTGGGACACGAGGAAATACGCGCTATGGTGGCCGCCGTGGGCGCCGGAGAGGGCGAGGACTTCGACCCCTCGAAAGTGCGCTACCACAAGGTCATCATCATGACCGACGCCGACGTGGATGGCTCCCACATTCGCACCCTCATCCTGACTTTCATCTACCGGCGGATGCGGGGTCTGATTGACAACGGCTACCTATACATCGCTCAACCGCCGCTCTACCGGATTCAGAACGGGCGGCGGGTGGAATACGCCTACACAGAGGAACAGAAGGACGAGATACTGGCCAAGCATACGGGGCAGCACAATCCCACCGTATCCCGTTACAAGGGGTTAGGTGAAATGAACCCGGAGCAGTTGTGGGAAACCACGATGAACCCGGACACCCGCCACATGCTGGAAGTGAGAATCGAAAGCGAAGTGGAAGCAGACGACGTGTTCACCACCTTCATGGGCGAAGTGGTGGCGCCCCGCAAGAGCTACATCCAAGCCCATGCGCGGAGCGTCAAGAACCTGGATGTGTAGCTGCTTTCGCCTCAAGTTTGGCTTTCGTTCAGCCATCGTCTATAATATCCGACGCTGTCAGTAAAAGAGCGTTATTGATCAGGAGTAGACCCCTTGCCCGCAAAGAAAGCAGGCCGTCAGGCAGTAAAGCGCGCCCAGCGCAACCGCAGCGCCAGAACCGAGACCCGCACTATCGTCGGCCGCGCCAACCGTTCACTGGCCTCCGGGGACGCAGAGGCTGCCCGCCCGGCAGTGATGGGTGCCGTCCGAATACTGGACCGGGCGGTCCGTAAAGGTATCCTGCACAAGAACAATGTCGCCCGTCGAAAGTCACGAATGATGGCCAAGCTGGTGCGCTTGGAGCAGTCTGTCGCCGAAGTCTGACCAAGCCCGTAATGTTCAGCTATTTCTGCCGTCCTGAAACATGGGCGGCTTTCCTGTTGGCAAGCAATTTTTCCAATTACTGACACTTTGGCGTTGACACCCCCCTTGTCCTTTGGTAGCCTTCAGTAGAACAAAGGTTTGTGTCAAGCTAGGGGGAGTATGGTCAGCAGAAGAAAGATGCCGGCACGCCGCCGCCGAATTCTTGAGTTTCTCCAAGAGTTCTACCTGGAGAACGGTATCCCGCCGACGGTGCGGGACATACAGCAGGCTTGCGACATTAGTTCCACGTCGGTGGTGGACTACAATCTTAAGCAGCTTGAAGAAGCAGGCTATATAAACCGGCGCAAGGAAGTGGCCCGCGGCATAGAGTTGCTGGACAGCGAAGGGCAGCCCGTTTCCAACGCTCCCAGGGTACAGATAGTTGGCTCCATTGCCGCTGGGTTGCCCATTCCGGTCTTCTCCACCGAGGACTCCGCTGCGAGCGAAGAGTTCGACACGGTGGAGATTTCCCCTGACCTGCCGCGCCGCCACGGCAAGCTCTTCGCCCTTACCGTCAATGGCACCTCGATGATAGACGCGCTGATTGACGACGGGGATGTGGTGGTGATCAAGCCGTCGCAGGAAGCGTCCAACGGCGAAATGGTGGTCGCCTGGCTCAAGGACGAGGAAGAAGCAACGCTCAAGAAGTTCTACCGGGAAGGCGACCGGGTACGGCTCCAGCCCGCCAACAGCGCCATGACGCCCATTTACTGCCCTGCCGAAAACGTGGAAGTGCGGGGCAAGGTGGTAACGGTGCTGCGCAAGTACGGCTAACGCCTTGCGGCAGTGAGGGCGCCATAGGTTGCCACGAGGAAGGGGACGCAGTAGGTGAGCGGTATCTTCCAGTAGAGGGCGTTGTTCCAATTGCCTGAGAACAGCCCGTCGCCCTGGTTCAACAAAGTCAGGATGGTGCCGACCACCACTGCCACAATGGCAGACCGCCGCAGCATTGGCCAGTGGCGCGGACCGCACAGGGCGCACTTGATGATGCCTCCCGCCGCGGGGTCCGCTCCCGGCGGGCGGAAGACGAAGGTTCGCCCAGAACGGGTGGCGCGTCCACAGTTCCGGCAGTTGGCAGATTCCGTGTTGCCGGACCGGACCACTTCTTCAGGCTGCTGCAAATCGCTCACCGCCATCGGGGAAGTGCGGGAATTCTAGGCGTGGCAGAAGGACCAAGTCAACGCGGCGGATGAGCCAGGGTCTTTTAATTCTCCCTATCCCTTGAGGGAGAGGCCCTTCGGCAAGCTCAGGAGGGGTGAGGGTGAAATCGTGGGTATCAGCGACTTTGCCTGTGCCAAGGAGACGCCCCCACCCTAACCCTCCCCCGGAGGGAGAGGGGACTGTTAAAAGACCCTGGTGAATGAGCCGTTTCGCTTGTGTGCGCCGGGGCCTCATTCTATACTGGTCAATGGAATTCGAGGCGCGGGGCGTAACGGGGGAACAATGTACGACTTTCACACCCACACCTTCCTGAGCGACGGTGTGCTGTCGCCCATCGAGCTGATTCGCCGGGCCTTGGTGCGTGGCTACAAGGCGATGGCAGTAACCGACCATGTGGGTCTGGGCAATGTGGAATACGTGGTGAAGACGCTGGCGGTGGACTGTGAAGTTGCCAACAGGAGATGGGATATTCTGGCCCTTCCCGGCGTGGAGATTACTCACGTGCCGAAGGACGATATAGATCTGGTGGCTCGCACGGCGAAGGAGATGGGAGCGAAGCTGGTGGCGGTGCACGGCGAGACACCCGTGGAGCCGGTGGAGCCCGGGACCAACGAGGCTGCGATACGTTCGCCTTGGGTGGACGTGCTGGCGCACCCTGGTTTGATCACTCCTGATGAGGCGCGCTTGGCAGCGGAGCTGGGCGTGCGACTGGAAGTGTCGGCGAGGCGGGGACACAGCTTTGCCAATGGGCACGTGGTGAAAGTGGCCAGGGAGGCGGGGGCGATAATGGTGCTGGATTCAGACGCTCACGCACCGGAAGACCTGCTAACGCCGGAGTTGTGCCAGAAAGTAGCAAAGGGCGCGGGCCTCGATGATGACGAGGTACACACCCTTTTGCAGGACAATCCGCGAGAATTGCTGGCGAAGCTGGGGTATGCTTCACTGACGCCGGACTGATGCTCGGGCCAGCGCTTCACTTGGAGCGAATTTAGGGCGGTTACGACTTTCCGATGCGGAATACCTTGGTGCCGCATAGCGGACAATCGCCCTTGGTGGCTGGCCGGCCGTTCTTTAAGGTCACCTGCTCGGGGTTGCTGATTTCCCTTTTCTCCCGGCACTTCAGGCAATAAGCCTCCATGATGAACCCCCTTTGCCTAATGGCCCTGATGTCGCATGGGTTTGCAGAGTTTCCCTGCTTCGCCGCAACTTCTTGCCGGTCTGTCAGCAGCGGTTATTGTAAAGCTCGGAACAAATTACACAGCCGGGAAGTGATTGTCAAGGAAAAAAATGGCCGCAGTGAAAATTTCTCTTCCCGGCGTGACTATGAGGTGATCAAGGAGCGGTCGGGGCCAGTGGAGAGCGGGAGTTGGAATTAAATACTTTCAGTGGTTTCCAGGAATTACCGGCGCGGTCGAAACGCACTAGGGCCAGAAACTGGCCCGCTGTGCTGTAGGCTCGGAATTGCTCTAGGTATCCGGCGTTGACCGCGGGGCGTCCGAGACTGACGGACTGGCCGTTGCGGAGGAATTTCTCGGCGGCCGGCCCTACGGTAACGGTCTTCATGTCACGCACTACCCAGTCTACCGGATGCAGGTGGCACTGCCAGCCGTCGTTCGTCTGCGCGTCGGCTTCCAGTTGGTCCAGTGTGACACCGTCATCGGAAGAGAAGCCGCCACAACTGCGGCGCTCCAGGGCGGTCACATGCCCTCCGCAGCCCAGTGCCTCGCCCAGGTCGTGAGCCAGTGACCGCATGTACACGCCGCGCCCGCACTCCACGTCCAAGGTCAGGTTGGGAAGTTCCAGCCTGGTCAGCCGAATGCCGTGAATTTCCACGGTTCGCGCTTCTCGCTCCACCTCGATCCCGGCGCGGGCCAGCTTGTAGAGCCGCTGACCGTCCACCTTCACCGCACTGTACATTGGCGGAACCTGGTCTACCAGTCCGATGAACGGCTCCAGCGCCGATTCGATGTCGGCCCGCGTAACGGCGGCGGCGCTGCGAGTGGCCGTGATTTCGCCTTCTGCGTCGTAGGTGGAGGTGGACTCCCCCAGCTTCACGTCCATCACGTACCGCTTGGCGCCCCCAACCACATAGTCCATCAGCCGCGTAGCCTGGCCGAAGCAGACCGGCAATACGCCCCGCGCCAGGGGGTCCATGGTCCCTCCGTGGCCCACCTTCTGGCGCTGGCCGGTTATGCGCTTCACCCGCCTGAGGGCGTCCATGGAGGTGATGCCAGCGGGCTTGTAGAGGTTGATGAATCCATTAACTGCTGGGGGGTTGTTGTTGCCCTTTCTAGCCAATCTCACGGCCTCTGTTGGTTTGAGGGATGCGGATGCGCCTTTGCGGTTCCGGGCTGTCCAGGAATTCGGCGGCAAACTGCTCTGGGGGTAGCTCATCCATCAGGCGCAGCACACGGTCGCCTTCCTCGATGGAGTCGTCGAGCTGAAAGGTCAGGTGCGGTGTGTGTCGCAGGTTCACGCGGTTGCGGAGTTCCCGGCGCAGGAAGGACGCCGCAGAGCGGATTCCATCCAGGGCCTCCTGCCGCTGCTGCTCACGGCCCATGACACTTACATACACCCGCGCGCTTCGGAGGTCGCTGGAGGCGATGACCTCGGTGATGCTGATTACTCCGCCGACCCGCGGGTCCTTGATCTCGCGCGCCAAGATATGGCTGATTTCGAAGCGCAACAATTCATTGACGCGGTCAATGCGCCGGGGCATTGCGCACCTCCAAGGGCAAATACCGGTAGAGTTTCTTTCAGGCGGCGGTGTCCTAGGCCTATGCCGGAAAGCGGGCCGTGAGGGTTAACGCCTGGCCCGCTCCTGGCGGTAGACTTCCAATATGTCGCCGGTCTGGAAGTCGTTAAAGCTTTGCAGGATGATTCCGCACTCGGTACCGGCGTTCATTTCGTTCACTTCGTCGCGGAAGTGGCGAAGGCTGGCGATGGTGGTCTGCATGATGCTCTCGCCTTCCCGCGTTACGCGGACGGCGCCGTTGCGGACCATCCTGCCGTCGGTGACACGGCAACCGGCGATCTGAGTGCCGCGCCGGCCGCCGAAGATTTCCCTGATCTCGGCCCGCCCGACAATTACCTCGGTGTATACCGGCTCCAGCATTCCATGAAGGGCCAATTCGATATCGTCGATTAGCTGATAGATAATGCTGTAGGGGCGGATATCCACGCCCATGCGGTCTGCCAGGCGGTCGGCGCTGGGTTCGGTACCTATTGAGAAGCTGATGATAATGCCGTCGGAGGCGCTGGCCAGCAGCACGTCGGACTCGGTAACCGCGCCGACGCCGGTATGAAGCACCCGCACCTTGGCGTCTTCGTCCACCAAGCGTTCCAGCGACTGGCGGATTGCCTCCAGACTGCCCTGAACGTCGGCCTTCAGGACCAGGTTCAGTTCCTTCACATCTCCCAGGCTGACCTGGTTGACAACTTCCTCCAGGCTGAGGGCGCGACTCTGCGACAGCGTGGACCTGTTGGAGCGTTCGCGCCTACCCGCCATGGTGCGGGCTTCACGGTCGCTGGCAGTGACGGTGAGGCGGTCTCCGGCCTCCGGGAGGGAACCGAATCCCAGTATCTCTGCCGGAGTGCCGGGGGTGACTTCTTCGATATTCTTACCCTTATCGTCAATCAGGGCGCGGACACGCCCGAAGGCGTCGCCGGCCACAATGTGGTCACCCACTTTGAGAGTACCGTCCACAACCAGGACAGTGGCGCTGGGGCCCCGCTTGCGGTCCAGCTTGGCTTCGATTATGACACCCGACGCTTGCTTGTCGGGGTTGGCCTTCAGTTCAGAAATTTCGGCGACCAGTTGAAGGTTTTCCAACAGATCGTCTATGCCTTCGCCGGTGCGGGCGGAGACGTTCACGGAGATGATGTCCCCGCCCCAGTCTTCCACCAGCAACTCGTTTTCGCTGAGCTGGCGCTTGACCCGCTCCGGGTCTGCGCCTGGCAGGTCCATCTTGTTGATGGCAACTACTATGGGAACCTCGGCCGCCTTGGCGTGGTTTATGGCCTCTACGGTCTGGGGCATTATCCCGTCGTCCGCAGCTACTACAAGCACGGCGATATCGGTGACACGGGCGCCACGGGCGCGGATGGCAGTAAAAGCGGCATGACCGGGAGTGTCCAGGAAGGTTATGAAACCTCCGCCCGCTTCTACCTGGTAGGCGCCCATGTGCTGGGTGATGCCGCCGACTTCGCGGTCGGCCACGTGGGAGCTCTTGATATAATCGAGGAGCGAGGTCTTGCCGTGGTCGACGTGGCCCATCACCACCACGACCGGAGGACGGGCCATCAGGTCTCCCTCGCCTTCTTCATCCGCCAGTTCCGACGCTCTGACTGAAGCAGTTGTGGACTCGGGGGCCATACTGGTGCGGATACCGAAAGCAGTGGTTACCAGAGTGGCGACCTGGTAGTCAATGACCTGGTTCATGTTGGCCATGATGCCGTTGCGCATCAACTGTTTGATGACGTCTATGGGCGACTGGTTCAGCACCTCGGCGAGGTATTGGACCGTCATGGTGGAAGGCAAAACAAGCGGACGGGACTGCTGCCCGCTGCGCCGCTCACCGCGCTCCCTTCGGGGTCTCTGGCCTCTGGCCTGTTCATCTCCCGAGTCCGTAACAGTCGCTGTAGTCATCTATTCGCTCACCTGCCAAATCCGCATTACGGTTGCCAAATCGAGTCAGGAAACTTGCTCGCCTTCGATGGGTTGAAATACCTCCTCACTTCCTTGCCGGAGGGACTCCAGGTCGTTTCTTGAGAGCTGCCTGCCCAGGCTGCGCGCCAGTCGCCCCCTGCCCAAGGCAGTATCCCAGCAGTGTGAGCTACAAACATAGGCACCGCGCCCCGGAGCCCGGCCTGTAACGTCCACAGAAACCTGCCCCTCCGGGGATCTGGCTATCCTGACCAGTTCGCGCTTGGGCTTCCTGCTGCCACAGGAGACGCAGGAGCGTTCCGGTATGTGACGCTTCCTGGGCAATTTCCTCCCCTCCGCGCTGGGTTGCGGCCTGCGCGGGACGGTCGCTAACGGCGGCGCGAGCCTCCGCCTCCCCCGCGCCGGGAAGAACGGCCACCACCCCGGCGGCCGCCGCCGCGTATGTCCTCGACAATGTCCTCGGCGAACCGGATTTTACCGGCGTCCGGCGTGAGTACCGGCATCTCGGTAAATTCCAGCGGCTCGTCATCCAGGTCATCGTCCTCGTCGTCCACATCCATGACGGGCAACTCATCCAGCGTGAAGGAGTCCAGATCGTCGACGCTTATTCCCATTGAAGCATCGGAAGTTTCTTGAGTTGCTTCCTCGCTCCTTTGCTGTTGCTGTTCCTCTTCCTCCCGGATAAGTTCTTCGAGAATACTGTCCTCGTCTATATCGGAGGCCACCGGTTCAGGAACGCTCTCTTCTTCGACGGTCTCTGTTGCAATCGACGCTTCCACAGTATTAGCGTTAACCGCCTCGACAACATCATCGGCAGCGGCCTCTTCAACTATGGCCTCTGCCTCGGCGATGGCGGCTTCCAGCTCGGATTCCTGTTCCTCAGCTTCCAGTTCAGCAATAGCGGCTGCCTCAGCCAAGGCCGCAGCTTCAGCGGCAGCCTTTGCCGCAGCCGCCGCGGCGGCCTGCGCTGCGGCTTGCAGCCTGGCCTCCCGTATCTCTTCCCACTCGGTCATGCCCTTGATGTCCAGCCGCCATCCGGTTAGACGGGCGGCCAGACGGGTATTCTGCCCCTCCTTGCCGATAGCCAGAGACAACTGGCGGTCGGGAACGACTACAACCGCGGTCTGCTCGGCCTCCAGCAATTCCACCTGCACCGGTTCCGAGGGGCTAAGGGAATTTGCGATAAATGACCGAGGATCGGGGTCCCAGGAAACGATGTCTATCTTCTCGCCTTGAAGCTCGTTGACGATGCTCTGGATGCGGTTGCCCCGGATGCCGATGCACGACCCGACCGGGTCAATGCCCGGCTGGTTGGCTGACACTGCCACCTTGCTGCGGAAGCCGGCTTCGCGGGCGATGGCCTTGATTTCTACGACGCCGTTGTAAACTTCCGGCACTTCAATCTCAAACAGCCGGCGCAGCATATTTCGATGGCTGCGGGAGACGAGAATCTCCGGTCCCTTGGGTGCGCTGCGGACGCTCAGAAGGAATACCTTGACCCGCTGCCCTTTGCGGTAGCGCTCGGTGCTGACCTGCTCCTCCTGGGGCAGGATTGCCTGCGCACGTCCCAGGTCCAGGGTGATGGCGCGCCCGGGGTCGGAGGTTTCGACGATGCCGGACATAATGTCGCCCTCGTGCTGGGCGAACTCTTGGAAAAGCAACTCGCGTTCCGCTTCTCGCAGCCGTTGCAGAACAACCTGCTTGGCCGTCTGGGCGGCGATGCGGCTGGCGTTGTGGGGCAGCGGCTCTGCGGCGGCTATCTCGTCGCCGAGTGCGGCCCCTTTCTTTATCCTCGATGCTTCGGCCACCGTGATTTCCCGCTCCGGGTCTTCGACGAAGTCCACCACGGTCTTCAAAGCGTAAACGCTTACTTCCCCGCTGTTGGGATTCAGAGTGACACTGATGTTCTGTCCCGAGGCCGGGTTATCTTTTTTGAACGCCGAAGCCAAGGCGACTTCAATAGCGCCGAGCACCTGGTCCATGGGCAGGTGGCGCTCTGCCGCCAATTGTTTCAACGCAACCATAAAATCGCTTTTCATAGTTCAGCCCCTACTCCGATTCTGGACGCAGATGGCAGGTCTCCATCAACAAGAAAGCGGGCTGCACCCGCTTCCTTAAAGGAGGAACCATGTTAGCGAAATTATAGCACTGCCTCCGTGTCGGGGCAACCGTTATGAGGTTCGGCAAAAGCCGCTTATCTTCTCGATAGCGTCACATTCAAAGGTCAAGAACTGGGGTTTGGCGTCACTCGATTTCCGGTTGCTCCAAGTCGGTCAGTCTGTAAAGCAGTTCCATATCGAGGCTGCTTCGCACTGTTTGGGCCAGCTTGTCGTATTCGCCGTCGCGGGATAGTTGACCGCCGGTGTCGGAGGGCGGGGGAAGCTCTGCGCCCTTCCACCCGGCCAGTTGCTCCAGCAACGCCCGGCGCAGGGCGTAGCTGTTGAACAGCCCGTGGACATAGGTTCCCAGCGCCCGCCCGTTGGCGGAAATCACGCCGTCGTCCGCCGTTGGCTGCCCGGCACGGCTGATGCGGAAGGGGCGGGCGGCCTCGCTAATGGGAGTTGAGGAACCCATGTGAATCTCGTAGCCTTCCACGGCGGCGCTTCCCGCTTGCGCCAGCAGGCCGGTGTCCGACGATACTACGCCGCGCACCCGGTGCGTTTCCTTGACCGGCGCGAAAATCGTGTCTACCGGCAGCAGGTCCAGTCCCTCGGCTTCCGGGTCGGGCGACTCCACGCCGTTGGGGTCGAGAATCCGGCGGCCCATCATCTGGTAGCCGCCGCAGATGCCGATGACCGGGGTTCCGGCGTCGGCCTGTCGTCTGATTTCCGCGGCGAACCCGCGCTCTCGTAGCCACCACAGGTCGGCCATGGTGGTCTTGGTGCCGGGGATGATGATCAGGTCGGGCTCTCCCATGCTGTCGCGGCTCTCCACGTAGCGCAGGCGGACGCCGGGCTCGCGCTGGAGAGGATCGAAGTCGTCGAAGTTGGAGATGTGCGGAAGGCCCATCACAGCGATGTCCAGCACGTGACCGGTCTGCGACTTCATCTCTTGCCGCCGTTCCAAGGACACCGAGTCTTCCTCGGCGATTTCAATGTCCCGGTAGTATGGCACCACGCCCAGCACGGGCTTGCCGGTGCGCTCCTCTAGCCAGACCAAACCTGGCTCCAGCAGCGAAACGTCGCCCCGGAACTTGTTGATGATGAAAGCTCCCACCGCATCGCGTTCCTGGGGTTCCAGTATTTCCATGGTGCCCAGCAACGAGGCGAAGACGCCGCCTCGGTCTATGTCGCCTGTCAGCAGCACCGGGGCGCCGGAATGCAGAGCCACGCGCATATTGACGATTTCGTTCTGCTTCAGGTTGATTTCGGCCGGGCTGCCCGCCCCTTCGATGACCACCACGTCGTACCGCGACCGGAGGGTGTCCAGCGAGCTGGCAACGCTTTGCCAGAGCATGGGCTTGGCAGTGGCGAAGTAGCGGGCCGACGCCTTGGCCGCCGGCTTGCCCAGCAACACCACCTGGGAAGTGTGGTCGGCTTCAGGCTTGAGCAGGATGGGGTTCATTTCCACCTGCGGTTCCACGCCACAGGCTTCTGCCTGCACCGCCTGGGCCCGGCCCAACTCGCCGCCGGAGGGGGTGACGAAGGAGTTGTTGGACATGTTCTGCGCCTTGAACGGGGCCACGCGATAGCCGTCTTGCCGGAAGATGCGGCACAGCGCGGTGACCAGCACGCTCTTGCCCACGTGGGAGGCGGTGCCCTGCACCATCACCACGCGGCCCTGGGGTGCGGAACTTGGAGGGTTTGGCAAACTTATACCTCTGGATTCCATCCTATTTGGAATAGGGATTATACGGCGTATAAACCAAAAGTCCGTCCTTCGACAAGCTCAGGACGAACGGTTTGGGCTGCTCGGGGCGAACGAGTTCGGGATACTCAGGATGCCTGTTTGTTGAAGGAAGATTGTGTCTTACCACCAAATCTTGCCCTTGGACTCGTCGCGCAGTTGGTCGTAGTCCCGGGTCCACAGGGCGGTGCTGAGGTACTTCCAGCCGCCGTCGGCCAGCAGGCAGACGATGGAGCCGCGCTCCATGCGCTCGGCTTGGCGGATTGCGCCGTAGACCACCGAGCCGGAGGACACGCCGGCGAAGATGCCTTCCTCGGTCAGCAGCCGCTTGGTGGTCTGGAAGGCTTCGAGGCTTCCCACCAGCATCCGCGAGTCCAGCAGGTTGATGTCCAGGATAGGCGGAATAAATCCATGCTCCAGGCTGCGCAGGCCGGAAATGAAGTCGTCGGGGTCCGGGGCGACGGCGACTATCTTTATCGAAGGGTTGTATTCCTTGAGCCGCCGGGCCACGCCCATCAGGGTGCCGCCGGTGCCGAGGCCGGCGACGAACATATCCACGTCGGGGATGGCCTCGATGATTTCCGGGCCGGTGGTCTCGTAGTGTGCGCCCGGGTTGCCATCGTTGCCGTACTGGTACATCATCAGGTAGTCGTGGGGGCGCTTTTCTATGACGTCCTGGGCCACCTCGATGGAGCCGTTGGTGCCTTTGGAGCCGTCCGACGAGATGATTTCCGCGCCATAGGCTTCCAGCAGTTGCACCCGCTCGACGCTGACGTTTTCGGGCATGACCACGGCGACCTTGTAGCCCTTCATCCTGCCAATCATCGCCAGCGATATGCCGGTGTTGCCGCTGGTGGGCTCCAGGATGGTGCGGGCGCCGCTGAGCTCGCCGTCGGCCTCGGCCCGCTCAATCATCTTGAGGGCGATGCGGTCCTTGACGCTGCCGGTGGGGTTGGCCCCTTCCAGCTTGGCGAAAATTCGCACGTCCGGCTTGGGACTAAGGTTTTGCAGTTCCACCGTCGGCGTGTTGCCGATGGTGTCCAGGATGCCTTTGTATGTCAGCTTCGCAACCATCTGTGACCTTTCCGGAAGAGGGCCAGGGTGAGGGCGTGTCCTTATTTAGCGTGCGTCCTCGATTTCCAATGCGTCGGCAACGCGGGTCAGGGCGGATGAGGCCCGGACATTCAAATTGGCGGCGGCGTCGACCGAGGAGCGTAAGACTTCCATAGAAGCTGCCGCCGTACGTAGAGTCTGGGTTGCGGCGTCGTTAGCCGATATTGCCGACTGCAACAACAGTGACGCCGTGCGCAACGATTGGTTAGCAGCTTCGTTGGCTGAAATGGTCGATTCCAGCAACATAGACATCGTGCGCAATGACTGCGCGGTATCTGCGTGGGCATCGGCTGCGTCGCGCAGGGCTCGGCGGGCATCCGGCGTTAAGCTGGTGGTCATTAGGATGTTTCTCTCAGGCGGTCTGACCATATTGTGGCGTATTGACCACCGTTTGGGAATATGCCGCCTTAATGGGCGCCGACGGTGGCCGGTTCCTCGTGAGGGGCGGCCACGCCGCAGAAGACCTCGTAGTCTATCAGTTCGGTGACCGTGGGGTTGTCGCCGCACAGCGGGCACTTGGGGTTGCGCTTGAGGCGCACCTCGCGGAAGCTCATGTCCAGCGCGTCCACGATGAGCAGGCGGGAAGACAGCGACTGCCCGATGCCCAGGAAGTGCTTGAGGGCCTCGGTGGCCTGGATGCTGCCCACCAGTCCAGTCATGGAACCCAGCACGCCGGCCTCGGCGCAGTTAGGCACCATTCCCGGAGGCGGGGGCGACGGGAACAGGCAGCGGTAGCAGCCCTCGCCGGGGATGAACACCGTGGCCTGGCCGTCGAAGGTCAGGATGCTGCCGTCCACCAGCGGCTTGCCAAGCAGGTAGCAGGCGTCGTTGACCAAGTAGCGGGTGGCGAAGTTGTCGGCCCCGTTCACCACCAGGTCGTACTGCTCGATGATTTCCATGGCGTTCTCGGAGTTCAGCCAGGTCTCATGCAGGACCACGTTCACGTCGGGGTTGTAGGACTTGATGTTGTCCAGAGCCGACTGCACCTTGGGGCGTCCCACGTCGGCGGTGTGGTGCAGCACCTGGCGCTGGAGGTTGGAGAGGTCCACCACGTCCAGGTCCACGATGCCGAGGGTGCCGACGCCAGCCAGGGCTAGGTAGATGGCACTGGGCGAGCCGAGGCCGCCGGCGCCGATGATGAGGGCCTTGGACTGCATCAGGGCGCGCTGGCCCTTGGAGCCGACGTCGCCCATGATGATGTGGCGGCTGTAGCGTTTGACCTGTTCGGGAGTCAGGGCAAGGGGCTGAGTGGCCATAGCGATGGTTCCTCCTGGCCGCCGCGCGGGCGGTGATGTTATGGCGCGTCCGTGGCCGGACGGAAAGGGCCGTCGGCAGGCCAAACAAAAAACCTGCTCCTGCCCTCTGGGGGCAGCCCCAAGCGGGGCGGGTGCAGGTTTCGGGCGAAAGCCGCAACTACCTGCCGCCCTATGTGGGCGGACAGGTGCAATCGCAATCGCAACGGCTGTTTGGCAGGTTCATCTGACGCCTGCGAGTGTAGCGCGGCGTGGCGGCGGTTGTCAACGGGTGGAGCGGCCCTGTCCTAGCGGCCAAGTGGGGTATAATCGAGCAATAGCCAAGCATCTTGAACGGAGGGTTTCCAAATGCAAACTGGCATTGCAGTATTCGCTCTCTTGTTCGTTGTGGCTTGCTGGGTTTTCGTCATAGGCCACCAGTTGGGCCTTAGCGCTTTTGACCCGGACAGGTATCCGGTTATGGAAGCTGGCTCCCTGACAATTGCGCACACGACCGTCGGGTTGTCGATCTGCGCTGTCGCAGGAATTATCACGGTGCTGGTGTACAAGAAATTAGGGTGTTCGTCTGAGTTGAGAGGCGAATTTCAGGTTAAGGTCGAGCACTGCTGGAATCGAGTCGTAAGGGAAACCCTTTAATTCTGAAATATATGCTCTCGGTGGTAGGAGAGAAATTCTCTGTTCGGCGTAAATTTTTCAGGAAGTGTAATTGATTGACCGTCGTAATGCGAGATTGATTCCGAAAAGAACTTGTCGTTTCTCACGCTGTGCTTATGGGACACCTGTACAGTCATATCGTCGCGGACTGTGATAATTCCAGTATCAAATGCCTTATCGTGTAACACAGACAGCAATAGCCCGTTTCTGGGGTTTACCCGGTTGGCGCTGTCATGGCTCCATGGAACGATGTGACTCGCTACCAGCAATGTAGGCAAAGATAGTCCGGTAACGCAGCACCTTCCGCTGTAAGCACTCAGAACTGCGCTGCGGAAGAAATTTTGGCCGATCCGTGTAGTGGCTTGCGTGATGCGATCTTCCCCAACATGATCTGATGTATCATTCTGGCTTGTTTCCCTGCCTAGTCCCTCCCTTGCTTGAACCTCTGACATAGCCTGTTCGGACTCTATGGCAAAGCGCTCCCAATCGCTTTGCATTTCGTCCCACATCGCTCGGTCGTTAGCGGACGCTGCCCGTAGACCAGCGCGGCCAGTGGACGTTATCGCTGGGTCTAGGCTGGCTATATTGCCGAGTTTCATAGACAAAGCAGCAGGCGACCTGCCAATGGCATTCGCATATCGAACAATCTCAGGATTCCGACTGCTAATCCTGCCGAAAGGAACTCGACAGTACAGCGAGAAGGCCACAAGCAGTTCTTGTCTAGTCCAGCCGGACCGTGTAGCCATATCTTTTACTCACATGAAACTGCCGTGTGTGAAAAACCAGCGTTGAGTGTAGCCGGAGCTTGTTAGTAATCCGAGCAGATAGCCCAATAGGGCGCTTCTGGAACCCAAGTGGCTTGGCTGATTTCCCAATGGCAAATATATCGCTCATCCAGTTCCGCGTATATGTCAGACTGTTCTGGGTAAGGCAGTCCCCAGCCACTTTCATTAGTGATTATTAGCGAACCGTCCGGCCCTGTATGTATCAGGGCATTTCTATTGCGATAGCTAACAACATTTACTCGATCGTCTTCCAGAATTCTTTGCAGTCGAACGTTAGATCCCGGAACACCTGGTTGCCTAAGCATTTTCGATAAGTCTGTTATCGGTACACTGACCACAGTGTTCCCATATTTTGCTCGGTAGTAAGTTTGCTCTGCCCAAGTGAGATTGCCCCACTCAGACGAGCCATTGGGTTGTACTTCTTCTGGCATACTTCTTTCCTTATCTCTGAAAATATCACGGTGTGTTTCATGCTGGTAGTACAAAGAGGTCCCGGAAAGCTCCGGGCCCTGTGCGTTTTCACCCCCTAGCCATCCCCCTTAAGGGGAGGGATTTTAGAGCGTTTTCGCCCCTCGACGAGCTCGGAGAGCCGACGGAGTGTGGCTTATGCCTGGGCTTGCTGGCTGAACGTGCTGCCCCCGGTGTATTCGTCGGGGAGTAACCCCCACAGGATTTCCAGCAGGGGCACGACGTCTTCCAAGGCTAGCTCCACGGTCCGGAGGGTCATATAGACCTCATAGAATTGCCCGTGCAAGTGCTCCGCGGCTCTTATTCCCCGGATAATTCCGGCCCCCGGCTTGGATTTTCCTCGGCTAATTCGTAGACGCACTCCCGGACAGCGATGTGATCGCAGTGATTCCATCCCTTCAGTGTCGCAACGGCCTTTGTGATCTGGGCGACCGTTCCCCATCCCTTTTCTGCGGCTTGGCATATATCCTGCTCGCGCAGGTGTTCAGCGCCCTTAGCCCAGTACTCTTTGGCTTGAGCCACGTGCTTTCGGATGCGCTGGTCTTGGCGTTCCGGGCTTTCCCGGCGCGGTCTGGGGGGCATTCTGTTGCTCTCTAGTGATTCGGATGGAATGTAGTTTACCACGGGCCGTGCTGCTGACAGGCAACGAAGAGAGGCCCCGGACAGCTCCGGGGCCTCTAGGTTTTCGCCCTCACCCTAACCCTCTCCCAGAGGGAGAGGGGATTTTAGGGGAATGGGGATTTCTAGCCGCGGCCGTTGCGGAGCAGGCGGCCGGGGTAGGCGCCGGTGGGTTCGCCGTCCTCGAAGGTGACTTCGCCGTTGACCATGGTGTAGCGGTAGCCCTTGGCCTTCTGGATGCGGCGCCACTCGCCGCCGGGGAGGTCTTCGGCTACCTCGCTGGGCAGGACTTCCAGCCGCTGGAGGTCGTAGATGACCACGTCGGCCGGGGAGCCTTCGCGCAGGGCGCCGCGGTCCTGGAAGCCGCCGAAGTGGGCGGGCAGGAAGGACAGCTTGTAGTGGGCGTCCTCGAGGGTGATGACCTTCTCGTCGCGCACCAGCCAGGTGAGCATATCCGTCGGGTAGATGCCCGCGGTCAGGAACTTGACGTGGGCGCCGCCGTCGGATACGCCGGCCACGATGTGGTTGGAGTCCAGCACCTCGGCGGTGTACTGAGCCTGGTCGCGGCCCTGAGTGTCGGCGTAGAACTCGGTGGCCATATCGTCTTCGACGACCATGTCCAGCAGCGCGTCAATGACGTGCTTGCCCTGATCGTCAGCAATCTGCTGCACCGTCAGGCCGGCCTGCGGGCTGGAAGCCTCGGTTTCGTCGGGGGCCAGCGCAATCATGCGCCCGTCAACGACGTTGACCACGAAGGACTTCATCCGCAGTTCGGGGTTGGTGATGCAGCTGCCGTCCTGTTCGTACTCGTAGGCGTGGGTGTCGCAGACGAAGGCGTCGCCCTCGTCGCCGACGGTGCCGCCCTGGTGCGGGCAGACCACGGACAGTAGCTTGTAGCCGTCGCGGGTGTTGACCAGGAAGTAGTCGGCCCCGCCAACGTTGACTTTGGCAGGCATCCGGGTGAAGTCGGACTCGGCGCCGATGTCAATCCTGACCTTGCGGGTCATCACCTGGAGGCTGCCCACCGAGCCTTGAACCACCAGGGTGGGGCGGGTGCCGGAATCCCACTCGTCCTTGAGGGCCTGGCGCATGGCCGGGTCGGACATCTTGGCCTTGCGGGTGGCCTTGTCGCCCAGAGTGACGTCGCGCCAAGCTGGCGTATCGTCGAACAGGTTCCAGTCCTCGAAGGTCAGCTCGAAGCCGCCGCGGCGGGTAGCGCCCTGGCCGTAGACGCGCAGGCCGCGCTCGGCGCAGCTCTCCAGCCAGCGGATGCGCTCGCGGTGCTGTTCGGGGTGGACGGCGTTGGGGGCGACTGCCTGGTAGAGCACCGGGCGTCCCGAAACCTCGGCAACCTGCTCGAAGAAGTTGCGGGTTTCTTCGCCCAGGGGGCGGCCATCTTCGCCGGTTTCCTGGTAGGCCAGCTCGATGAAGCCCTCGTCGCGGTCGCGGAGGACCTGGGCGAAGGTGAGCACCTCATGCTCGGACAGCAGGTCGGTAATCATCGGGGTGCCGTCGTAGTCGCGCTGCACCGAGGTCTCGCCGAGGACCTGGGCCGACCAGCCGCAGGCGCCGTGGTCCATGGCCTCATGGATCAGCCGGACCATTTCCTGCAACTCCGTCTCGGTCGGGCGGCGGGTCTTGGCCTCGTCCCAACCCATGACCCAAGCGTAGAGCGGGGTCAGCGGTACGTAGGTCAGGCAGTTGATGCCCTTGGGAGTGTTCTCCAGGCTGTCGATGAAGTCGGGGAAGGTTATCCAGTTCCAGGGCATTCCCGCCTTCATGGCGTCGTAGGGGATGGCCTCGTTGCGGGTCATGCTCAGCATGGAGCGGTCCCGGTCTTCGACGCGGGACGGCGCGAAGCCGAAGCCGCAGTTGCCCAGGGCAACTGAGGTTACGCCGTGCCAGCCGGACAGGGTGCAGTAGGGATCCCAGAAAATCTGGGCGTCGTAGTGGGTGTGCAGGTCAATGAAGCCGGGGGCCACGATAAGGCCCTTGGCGTCGATTTCCCGCTCAGCGTCGCCGCCGTTCAGCCCGCCAATCTTGGCGA
The DNA here is from genome assembly GCA_965204805.1 of Dehalococcoidia bacterium. GTDB lineage: Bacteria > Chloroflexota > Dehalococcoidia > Lucifugimonadales > UBA3495 > VXOI01. The sequence goes on along the minus strand of OZ242013.1, from coordinate 2,238,720 downwards.
TGCGCCCGTCCTTGATGGCGATGTCGCTGATGTAGCGGGGCGCGCGCGTCCCGTCTACGATGGTGCCGCCTCTGATGATGATATCGTAGGTTGCCATTCCGCCTTTCTCCTCCGGTCGAATAGGGGAAGAATGAATATGGGATACTGAGATGCTGAGCCAAATTTTAGTGTTTGCCATTCGGGCTGTCAAACACGGAAAACTGGAACGTTGTGTTTCCATCTCCGTTATAGTGTGACGCAATTCGTAACAAGAATAATGCGAAAACTAAAAATGACGCCCATTCTGTAAGCGCCATCAGGAACGTCGGAAGAATACTGGAGGTGAGTCAGGAAGCTGTGGCAGCTAGGCTGAGCTGTCGCTCCGCGAGGTTGGCGAGGGTGATGTTGCTCAACACTTCGCTGATGGCGTCTTCAACGGACTTCCAGACTTCCTGCTGGGCGCAGGAGTCGGAGAGCATGCAGTCGAGGGGGTTGATGAGGCAGTCGAGGGGGGAGCTGTTGGGGTCGAGCTTGGACATAACCATGCTGAGGTTGATTTCGTCCGGGCGCATGGCGAGGGAGTGGCCGCCCCGAGGCCCGCGGCGGCTCACCACGAAGCCGAACTTGTTCAGAGAGGCCATCAACTGGTCGAGATAGGCCACGGGTATGCCCTGCTTGGCCGCGATTTCAGCGGTTTGAACCGGCCCGTCTCCATAGTGGAGGGCCAGTTCTACCAGGGCCCGCACCCCATAATCAACGCGCATGGGGATTTTCATCTCGCCGCTCCTTGGGGGCTTGAGCAGTCTCGATTATACACCACAACAGCGACACTTCCAAACCGGGAAGCGAAGTTGATGCCAGGGACTTCACTCCCACTACCTGCCTTCGCAGGGGCAGGCTCTAACCCTCTCCTCAAGGGGGAGGGGATTTTCCCCACGTCTTTTAACCTTGTTCCCCGCCGATTATCAGGAACGTTCCGAGGCCCTGAGCGACCAGGCGCCCATCGTCGGAAGTGACCTCGACGTCGGCCACCGTCAAGCGGTTGCGGTTGCTGATTATCCTTGCGGTGGCGGTGAGACGACCGGAGGTTGCGCTTTCCAGGAAGTTCACCTTCAGTTCGATGGTAGTGGTCCGCTGGCTGGGGGCAAGGGTGGAGCGCACGGCCCGGAAAAAGGCGGTGTCCACCAGCACGGCCATCAGCCCGCCGTGGACCTGTCCTGCGCCTTGCAGGTGGTGCGGTTGGATCGCCAGCGAGACGCTACCGACGCCATTTTCCGACAAACCTTCTTCCAGCCCGATAAACCGCAGGAAGGGGGAATCATCGTCTTCACCGGGCAATTTGAGTCCTCCCGAGTTACCGATTCTGTCCCTTTACGCACACAGTGGTGCGTCCCCATTTCGGATATAATACCGGCGCTGTTTATACTCCTCACGGTTGACTTGAGGCAATGATTAAAGGTGTTTTCATTGGACTGGGGGCGGTTGTTCTTCTGGCCATCATTCCTGTTGTCCATTTCGTTGGAGTTCCTGCCGGCCCTTTCATCGCAGGGTACTTCGGAATCAACGCGGCCAGGGACTACCCCGGCACACCGGGCCGCAAGGCCCTGGCCTATGGCTTGTGGCTGGGTGTAATCGTGGGAGTAATCACGGTCGTTGCCGCGATGGTGGTCACGCTGGCCGGCGACTTCGCCTATCCGTTCCTGTTGTGGGGAGGAGTGGTGGTGGTCACCTTCTACTATGCCAGTATGTCGTTCCTTGGAGCGTGGTACTCCCTGCTGCGGGCCGTCGAGCGGGCCGGCCCCTCGACCACTCCGGGGGCGGCGGTGGGCGCCCCACGCCGCTAGGTCGGGTAGATGGCAGACGCATTCCGCCTGCTGCGCCCTCTGCAGTGGGCCAAGAACGTCCTGGTCTTCCTGCCTTTCCTGTTCGCCGTGGACATCGCATGGTCGGTGGACGCGCTGGGCGACATCCCCCCACTACTGGGGCGATTGGCAGTGCTGTTCCTGGGCTTCTGTGTTCTGTCCAGCGGCGTCTATGTCTTCAATGATCTGATGGACCGCCAAGCCGACCGGGCTCATCCCAGGAAGCGGCACCGGCCGATTGCCTCCGGCAGGGTGGGTGTCCCGGCGGCCATGGTTTTGATTGTTGTGCTGACAGTGTCTGGACTGGCTGCCGCGTGGTATGTGGGGCTGTGGCTGCTGCTGGTCTCCGGAGTGTATCTCACTATCAACGCGGTCTACTCCCTGGGGGGCAAGAACGTGGTGCTGCTGGATGTGTTCTCAGTGGCCAGCGGCTACGTCATCCGCGCCGTTTCCGGGGCGCTGGCCATCGACGTAGACCCGTCGCCCTGGCTCTACACCACCACCGGCGCCGGGGCGCTGTTCATTGTGCTGGGACGCCGGTACGCCGAGGTCCGTCTGGGCGGGGACAGCGCGGACCTGCAGCGCCGGGTGCTGGCCCGGTATTCCGGGCCGTTCATATCGCAACTCCTGAACATCTCAGCAACGGCGGCCCTGCTCAGCTATACTTTATACACGATAGAAGCGGAAAACCTGCCCGATAACAACGCAATGCTGTTCACTCTGCCCCTAGTGGCGCTGGGGCTGTTCCGGTACCTGTACCTGCTGAACACCAGCAGCCATGCGGAAGCCCCGGAGCAACTGATGGTGCGAGACCTGCCGCTGATGGCCTGCATCGTGGCATGGCTGGCGGTGTCGGCAGCGGTGCTACTGCTGAATGGGTAGAAGTGTTTGGGGTATCATGTATACAAAGGGGCGCACGGCCGTGCGCCCTTATTCCGGGCAGTTGATTCCCTGTCATGGAAAATCCTTCAACAACTCGGACCTTCGACAAGTTCAGGATGATCAGATGCAGACAGAAATAGCCCCCGTGCATCCCTCGGCGCGGACCGCGACAGCCCCGGTGGTCTCAGTGGTCGCCACCACGCCGGAAACGGTGCAGGACGACATCGCCCGGGCCATGGATCTGGCGGGCGCTTCCGAGTTTCTGCCGACAGGCAACCGGACACTCCTGAAGGTCAACATATCATGGCAGCACTGGTATCCCGGCTGCTCATCCACGCCGTGGCAGATTGAGGGCGTAGCCAACGCACTGAAAGCGATGGGCCACAGCGACCTGATAGCGGCCCACAACGGCACAGTGGTGGTGGATTCCTACGAGGGCGAGGAGAACAACAGGCACAAGGCCGCCCAGGACAGGGTCGGGCTGCCAGCTATTCACCTGGACAGTCCGCCCAACCGCTGGATTGACTACCAGCCCCGCGCCGAAATGCTGGCGCTGGACGACATTTTCCCGGAAGGCATCCAGATACCGGAATGCTTCCCAGGCACCAATATCGTGCAACTCCCCACGATGAAGACCCATGTCTTCACTACCATGACCGGCGCGATGAAGAACGCCTTCGGTGGGCTGCTGCACCGCAAGCGGCACTGGACTCACTCGGTAATCCACGAGACCCTGGTGGACCTGCTGGCCATCCAGCAGGAGATACACCCCGGCCTGTTCGCGGTGATGGATGGCACCTTTGCCGGCGACGGCCCCGGCCCCCGCGCCATGCGCTGGCACGTCAAGAACCGCATCCTGGCCAGCGCTGACCAAGTTGCTATAGACGCCGTGGCCGCTAGGATGATGGGCTTCGACCCCATGAGCATTCCTTTCATACGCTTGGCCCACGAGCGAGGGCTGGGCTGCGGTGAGGTCGCAGACATTGACGTGCGCGGCGAGGACATCAGCGGCGTCAACTGGCAGTTCTCCGGCGTCGAAAACACCTTGGCCAGCCGGGGCCAGAAGCTCATCTACTGGGGGCCGCTCAAGCCGCTGGAGAATATGCTGTTGCGCAGCCCTATCGTCGGCTGGGCCTTCTTCGCCTCCAACCTGTACCACAACAGCTACTGGCTCAAGACCAGGGGCCGCCGCCGCATAGAGGCCGCCCTCAAGACCGAATGGGGCCGCTTGTTCCAGTCTTATTAGACTTCATAGATCTCAGATACAGGAGCGCAACCCAGGCATGGACATAGCTATCATCGGGCTTCCGCAGAGCGGCAAAAGTGCCACCTTCAATGCCCTTACCTCAGGACACGCCACCACGGAAGGGGGAAGCGCCGGGCTGGTGCAGGTGGGCGTGGTGAAAGTCGTAGACCAACGGCTCTCGGTTCTCGGGCAGATGTACCACCCCCGGAAGGTGGTCTACGCGGAGATAAGGTTCTGGGACCTGCCTCCTGCACTCGCCGAGCGGGCCAATCGTACCCAGGCGTTGTCGGGGCGGCATCGCAACATCCTGCAGGGGGCCGACTCGCTGCTGCTGGTGGTGCGGGCCTTCGAGGACGACTTGCGGGGCGCTCCCGCCCCGGCACGTGACCTGGCCGAGATGCTGAATGAGCTGGCCCTGGCCGACCTGGAAACGCTGGAGCGCGCCCAAACCCGCTTCGCCGATGCGCTCCGGAAGACCCGGCCCGCCGAGCGCCCGGCGGTCCAGTCCCAGGCAGACGCGGTGCGCAAGGTCAAGGACGCCTTGGAGTCTGGCATCCGTATGCGCCAGCAGGAATTGTCTCCCTCGGAACGCACGGCGATGACCGACTACCAGTTGCTGACAGATAAATCCATCATAGTTGTCTTAAATACCGGTGAGTCCGACGACGCGCCCATGCTGTGCGAGCTGGGGCTGCCGACAGAGATGACCACCGGGCTGGGCGAGGTGCAGCTCCGCGCACGGCTGGAGGAGGATTTGGCGTTGATGTCCGACGAGGAAGCGGAGGAGTTTCGCGACGCCCTGGGCATCAGTGAGTCCGCCGTGGACCGGGTTAAGCAGGTGTGCTATGACACCGTGGGGCTGGTGTCTTTCCTGACCGTGGGGGATGACGAGGTGCGCGCCTGGCCGGTGCGCGATGGTATACCAGCCCTGGACGCGGCCGGGACGATTCACACCGACTTCACCCGTGGGTTCATCCGCGCCGAAGTGATCCATTTCGACGACCTGGTGCGCTGCGGCAGCGTGGCGCAGGGCCGCAAGGAAGGAGTGCTGCGCTCCGAGGGCAAGACCTACCAGGTGAAGGATGGCGACGTAATCAACTTCCTGGTAAACGTCTAGCGGCTTCCCTCTATCTCTGGGAGATAAACGGGAACTATCCCAAGGGGTTTGGTGCCGCCGCTATCCATCCGTTGAAGGTTTGAGGCCACTGGATTCCTGCCTTCGCAGGAATGTCGGATTAGATGCTGTGGCAGGTTTTGAGGTTATCTATCAGTGTGAGGGCCGCCCGCCTGGGAGGGGCCTGGCGAAGCTAAGTTCGTGGCCGTCTGGGTCGTCTATGTGGAAGTATCGCTCTCCCCAGGGCGCGTCGGCAGGGGTGGTTGAGGGAGTCAGGCCGAAGCCGGTTAACCGCTGGTAATGGGCGTCGACGTTGTCGACGTGGAAAATCAGCCTTCCCCACCACTTGGGATGATCTTCCGAGAGTATGAGGTTTACGAAGCTGTCGCCGAGCCCGAAGCTGGTGAAGCGGGCTTGCTCTCCGCCGTACAGCATTTGCAGGCCGACATAATCGCGATAAAACACCACGGACCGGGCCATGTCCGTTACGGCCAGAGTGATCGCGCTGATGGTTTCCACAGCCATGCCCTTACCCCCTAGCCCGCACTTTCTTCAGCCACCGCGCCGGCGTCTGGGGCGCGACAACCCAGGGTAGGTTCGCTCGGTCAGCACCCAGTCCAGCCGGGCCCTCAGCGCTTCCACTTCGGGCGGGGTCAGCAGTTCCAACAATTCCCGCAGGCGCTTCGGCATACTCTTATCCGGGCCGGAAAGCCGAGACTGGAACTCGGTCAGCGTATTGAGCAACGACTCCGGGATCGGCTCCCCGCCAAAATCCCAGATGACCGTGCGAATCTTGACATCGGAATGGAACGTCAGACCGTGGTCTATGCTCCACAGCTTGCCGTCGGCGCCGGTGATGAGGTGGTTGGGCTTGCGGTCTGTGCTGTTGGCTACCAGGTCGAAACAGCAGACTACGCGCAACTGGTCGGCATATTCACTGCCAAGGGTGTAGTAGTTCTCCTTCGGGTTGTGGACGATAAACTCCTGTACCGAACCTATACCGTAAGGGCCGTCACGGATGAGCGTGAAGGGGACCAGATTCCAGCCCAGGATGTCGCTCAGGAGATAGGCGGCGTACTCGCGCTTGTAGAGGGTTCCGTTGGGGAAGTCCCACAGCGGGGCTTCGCCGTCCCTTGGCTTGTAGATGCCCAGAGCTTCAAATCCGTCCAGCGCAATGTTGACGACGAAGGTGTAGTTGGAACCGAGGCGCGTCAACTGGCAAGACAGGATATCGCCGTGACGCAGCACATGTTGGACTTTCGCATCGGAGGTCAAAGGCGAAACTCGTTAGTCCTGAGTTGGCGAAGGATGTCAGAGGTTGGCTGCCTGTCGTCAGCCGGCTTCGAGGATTGTATGGCCGTTGGCCCTTGGGCACACATGGCCTTCGGGGTTGATGGGCTGTCCGCAGAGGAAGCAAGTGGGGCGGCCGGCGGCGCAGATGCGCAGGGACTCTTCGGCCAGTTCGCTGGCCTGGGTCATGGTCATCCAGAAACTGACGGACTCGGCTTCTTGGGAAGGCCGTTCCCGCCCCTCATCGTCCATCTCCCGCTCGTGAGCCTGCATATAGAAGGAGTTGGTCTCCTTGTCGTGACTCAGGAACATCTGCCCGGCCTTGAAGTCCAAGGTGGTTTCCCCTCCGGGCCAGCCCGGTTCCTGTGGAGCGCTTTCCCGTGTCTTCTCTTCCACCGACAGGCTGGCTACGTAGTCCCGGAGGTATACGCCCAACTGGAACAGTTGCTCTTTTTCCAGCCACACGGAGCAAAATGCCGAGCCAGAATGTAGATCCAGCCGGAAGGTCCTCCTTCCAGGCTCCCCGAAAGTTACGGCTTCCACCTGCGAAAGCCGGCCCAAAGCGTATTTAACCTGCTTCTCTTCCATGCGCTATATCATAGTAGGCAGGCAAGACGCTGGCAAGAGCGGCCACCAATGACTGCAGCGCAATCGCACTTGGGCCTGTCAACCTGACGGCGGCGCATTTACGAGGAGTGAAGCACTACCCCGTCGCTACCCGTGCCCGGTATTGCAAAGCCTCGGCGAGGTGGGCGACGCTTATGGTGTCTGCGCCGTCCAGGTCGGCGATGGTGCGGGACACTTTCAGCACTCGGTGGAAGGCCCGCGCCGACAGGGTGAGGCGTTGGGCGGCGGTCTGGAGCAGGCTCCTTGCGCCGTCTTCCAATTGGCAGTGCTGCCAGACATCGGCAGGCCCCATTTCCGAGTTGCAGAGGAAGCCGTTATCCCTGAACCGCTCGCGCTGTAGTTCGCGGGCCTGCTCCACCCGCTGGCGGGGGTGGCAGGAGTCTTCGGCCCGGTGGTGCTCCACCAGCTTCTCGTACTCCACCGGCGGCACTTCGACGAACACGTCCACCCGGTCCATCAACGGCCCGCTGATCTTCTTCTGGTAACGGGCCACACTGGATGGGCTGCAGGTGCATTCCTTGACCGGGTGGCTGTGGAAACCACAGGGGCATGGGTTCATGGCAGCGACCATCATGAAGCTGGCCGGATAGGTGACGCTGCCCGTAACCCGGCTGATGGTCACCACCTTGTCCTCCAGCGGCTGCCGCAGCGACTCCAGTGCTGCGTGGTTGAACTCGGGCAGCTCGTCCAGGAACAGCACCCCCCGGTGGCTAAGGGTGATTTCGCCCGGACGCAGCGAGCGTCCGCCACCAACCAGTCCGGCGTTGGATATGGTGTAGTGCGGCGAGCGGAAGGGACGTTGCAGCATCAGCGGGTTCTCGGTCTGCAGGCCGCCGTTGACGCTGTATATCTTGGTGACCTCCAGCGCTTCCTGCGGGGCCATGCGCGGCAGGATGGACGGCAGGCAACGGGCCAGCAGAGTTTTGCCGCTGCCCGGCGGCCCGCTGAACAGCAGGTTGTGGAAGCCTGCCGCGGCTACCTCCAGCGCCCTCTTGGCGTGGTCCTGCCCGCGAATGTGGGCGAGGTTCATGGGGTCGTTTACCGGCGGCAGCGCCGAGCACTTGGCCCATCCGTCGCCCTGCATCGGTTCCAGCAGGGTCTCGCCTTTCAGGTGCCGCACCACCGAATCCAGCGTGGTAGCGGGATAGACCGTGATGTCTTCCACCAGCGAGGCTTCCTCGGCGTTCATCGCCGGGACAAAGACCGAATCGTACCCTTGGTCCCGGGCCACGGAGACCATGGCGAGTATTCCGTTGGTGTGGCGCAGGCTGCCGTCCAGCGACAGCTCGCCCAGGAAGACGGTCCTGGCGGGCGCCGATTCCAGTTGCCCGGAGCTCAGCAGGATGCCGATGGCTATGGGCAGGTCGTAGGCCGGGCCTTCCTTCTTCAGGTCTGCTGGGGCAAGGTTGACGGTGATGCGGCGCATGGGGAAGTCGCAGCCGCTGTTGCGCAGCGCGGCGCGGACTCGTTCCTTGGCCTCCTGGACCGCTGTGTCCGGCAGTCCCACCATGTTAAATCTGGGCACGCCGGGAGACAGGTCGACCTCGACTCTGATGATGTATCCTTCCAGTCCAACCGTAGCGCAGGAATTGGTGCAGGCTAACACAGGCTCCTCCTCGGCCTCGCTCGCCCCGCGCTTCCAGCCATTGGAGGGCGGGGAGTCGAGTTGCAGGTTTGTCCGATACTCGGCTCCCCGAAACTATATTTAACAGAACATAATTTCGCCAGTGGCAACTGTCATCAAATCTCTATTGTCGTAGAGGAGGCGTGAGATTCGTTGCAGCAAGGTTCGGCGGACTACTACCCGCGACGGCAGGTCCCGTTGCCGACGTCCTGTTGAGCCGGTTATCCAGCACTGGGAGTGGTGACGCGAACCGTGATGATGTCGGTGTCGTGGTACTGCTGGTGCCTTACCGAGGTGGCAAAGCTGCGCAGCAGGAGGAGGGAAAGTTCGTTCTCTGCCGGCTCCTCAGTGTCGTGTTGCTGGAGTTGGCGGACCTGGTCTTCAACATTTCCTTCACCGCCTCCGCCGATGAACTCCAGATCCGCCACCTGGCCCTCCCCGGACATGATGACGACTAATTGGCGCTCTTCCCCGGTTTCTTTGTCCTCTTCATCGGACATCAACCCTTCCAGGTCTAGTGGAGCCAGGGTCAGCAGGGTCTCCTCCGCGACTGCGCTCAACCTCTCTTTCATGGCGTCATCCCAGCCCCGGCGGGTTGCGAATCTGGCGATAAATTCATTGAGGTCCGGCAGGGAGTCTATGTGCAGTTTGGAAGTAAAGCGCATCCGGCGCGGATTGGTAAACTCCAGATACAGGATCATGACGACCACCGCCAGCCCGCCGGTGGTTATGCCGCTCTTTATAAGCGCTCCCCATACCGGCCCGGCGCCCGGCAGTGAGAACAGCCCGAACTGGAATGCTGCGCCAATCCAGAAGCATACCCCAGCCACAAGGACTCTCTGACGGTTCTGCTCGCTCTGGATGACCGTCCGCGCTCCTTCGACAAACAGGCCGCCAGACAGCACGATGAGGTATCCCGCCATGACCGGACCCGGAATGGTGCTGAGCAGCCCGGACACCTTTGGCAGAAGGGCCACGAGAATAAACAGGCCGCCCATGCAGTAGCCCACTCTGCGGGCGGCGACGCCGGTGGTCTGGGTATAGGCGACAGCGCCGGGATTGATGATATTGGGCACTGCGCTGGCGAGACCCGCCAGTACATTGCTCACCCCGGTGCCAGCCAGCGCGCCCTGCACCTGGCGGAAGTCAACAGCCCGCCCGTCGCGCCAGGCCACCCGCTGCTGGGTGATGGATTCTCCATTGGCCTGGATGGAGATGACCACGCCAAGAAACAGGAAGGCGGGCAACAGCGTCCAGAAGGGGATGCCGAAGTCCAGCCCCAGCCCAGGAAATTCAGTGGGCACACCGAACCAGGGGGCCTCGATCACCCAGCTTGGGTCGTAGAACCCGAACCCGGCCGCAGCGGCGCAACCGATGATCAGGCCGACCACTGGCCCCCAAAGGCGAAGTATTGCTGAGCCTCTCAGGATGAGGGCGGCAATAACGCCCAGGGTAATCAGCGCCGTTATTGGTCCACCCACCGGCTCGTTTGGCACGTCCTGCATCAGTCTCGGAACTACTGAGGCAAGGGTGATGGACAGGATCATCATCACCGTGCCGCCGACCGTCGGAGTAACGATTCGCCGGAGAATGAACAGCCACCTGGAAATGACCAGTTGCAGCACCGCCGACACGATGACCAGAGCGGTCAGCGTAGCGGGTCCGCCATCCACCACCGCCGAGATGCAGAAGGGTATGGAAAAGGCGGCAGTGAACATGGGGAGGACGGCCCCGGCGCCGATTGGTCCGATGCGGCGCACCTGGATAAAGGTGGACACGCCGCAAACCATGAGGGAGGCGAAGACCATCCATACCAGGTAGGAGTCGTCTCTTCCCGATGCCTTTGCCACCACTACCGGAGTTACCAGCAGCGTGGCCGAGGCAATGAGACTGAACTGTGCCCCGTAGCCTAAGGAGGCCAGAAGGGGCGGGTTCTCGTGGGCCTCGTATCGGGGATTCTGCGAAGCGGTTGACGCCAAGACCGTCTCCCGGTCTCAATTGGTTGCCGATGTGAAAGTGTTATGCGTAATACTACAACAGAATTGCAAATAGTCCCTGAGATCCGCGGCTAACGTCGGCAGTCGAGCGTGGCCCGGTAGAGGTCGTAGGCGAAGCTGATGGGGCCGTCGTAGTGGAGGGTGGCATCCTCCAGCAGCGGAGTCTGGTTTTCATGGAAGGCGTTGTCTATGTGAGTGATGATCAGTTCGCGCACCGACGCTTGCGCAGCGACACGGGCTGCATCCCCCGAGGTGGAGTGGAGCCGGCCGACCACCCTCTCGTAATCATCGTCAGTGCCCAGGGCTTCGTGGATGAGCGCGTCGGCACCCTGCGCGCTCTCGACAAGCGCGCGACTGTAGGTGGTGTCGCCGGAAAACACGATGGAAATACCGCCGGACTCTATGCGCCAGCCCACCGAACCGGGAATATGGTCCACGTCGAAAGACCAGGCCACGGTATCCGGCCCCAGCTCCAGCTTGTGGCCTGGCGCAACTTCCTTCCAGCGCAGCACCTGTCGGCCGGCGTGGTTGTGGGCGGCCCCATCGCGAATGTCTGGAACCCGTCCGGCGTCCGCCGCCTTGCGAAGCCCCGCCAACGCGGAACTACTGCCGTAAATGGAGAGCGGGTCCTCTTCCGGCGTTTCGTGAGAGCGCCGTCCCTGGACGAACATCAGCCCGGAAATGTGGTCCTGATGGTCGTGGGACAACAGAACATGGTCGTAGTCCAAGGCCCGGATGCCGGCAGCCTCGCCGTTGCGCAGAGCGGAGTTGCCGGAACTGCCGTCCAGCAGTAGGGTCGTGCCGTCGAGACAGCGCAGGACGATGGCGGTATGGGCGCGGGTGGTGGACATTCCGGCCCCGGTTCCGAGGAAGATAATCTCCAAGGCATTCATCCCAGCGTAATTTGTTGGCAGTCCTGGGCGATGGTGATGGGACCAGTGTAGTGCCGGGCCGCCTCCACTCCTAGGGGTTCGGAGTCGGCGTGATAAACGTCGGTGAGATGGGTGAGCACCAGGCTGGCGGCCTGTGCTTCTGCAGCAACCTGCCCGGCCTCGCCCCCCGTGCAGTGTCCGGCGCTTCTGGCCAGGACCGTGTCGGCGACGCAAAAGGCTTCGTGTATCAATAGATCGGCGCCTTCGGACGCTTTCACGACTTCGGGGCTGTACCTGGTATCGCCGGAGAATACGATGGCCTTGCCGTCGCACTCCACGCGCCAGCCCGACGCGCCGGAGATGTGGTCGGCCGGGAAGTGCCAGGCTGTGGTTCTCGGCCCCAGCTCGATGGCATGACTCGGGGGTGCTGGCCGCCAGTGAAGGAATTCGAGACCCTCGAAGTTGCGTCCGTAGTCTCCTGAAATATCCCAGATATTGAGGCGAGTGGCGAGACAGTGCCGCTTCAGTCCCTCCAGGGCCTCATAAGAGGCGTGTACCCTCAGCGGCCCGCAATCGCCACCAAACAGAGCGCGGTCGAATTGCACGAAGTCTATCCCGGCCATGTGGTCGGGGTGGTCGTGGGAGAGCAACACGTCGCTGAACTCGCGCAGGTTGAGGCCCACGGCGTTGGCGTGGCGCAACACCGAGTTGCCGGAGCTGGCGTCCAGCAGCAGCTTGGTTCCGTCGGGACATTCCAGCGTCATCGCTGTGTGCGCCCGCAGGGTTGAACTGCCTGCGCCCGTGCCTAGGAAGGTAATTCGCATTTCGGCAATCTCCCCCTTCAGGCTTCCGGCCATCCCGCGACGGTTTCGATGAACTCGTCGAGTTCGTCCAGGTGGCGCGGCATATCGTCGAAGTCAACGATACCTCCGTAGTAGCCGTCAACATGGAAGGTCAGGCGCATATCGTTGAATTCTTTTTTCATGTCCTGTTCCATGTGCCTGCCGACGAAGAACCTCCAGCCCCGGTCGGTTGCTGGCAGTTCCGTCTCCGGTATGCCGCGCGACAGAAAGTAGGCATGGGCCGCTTCCAGCGCGGACAGCCAGCCTTTGCCGCAAGCGTTCTGTAACCCAATGACGGCTTCGCGGCCCTTGGCATCCTCGGCACGAGCGAATTCTTCGCGGGCAGCTTTGGCGTACTCACGGGCGCGTTGTAGCCGGTTGTCTCCTGTTGTTGTCATCTATTTTCCCTATACCTACGCGATTCCTTACAGGAGTTACGCAGTTGGAGATTTTCACCCTCGCCCTCAAGGGAGAGGGGATAGCTGAACTGCGTAAGTCCTTTCCATTCATTGATGCCCGTCGGGATGGGCCTGCTCGCGCAGTAGGCTTAACGCTTGCAGTACCGGCGCTTCGGTGAAGCTGAACAGCACGGCGGGCTCGGTGTCCGATGCGTTGGCGTGTTCGTGGTAGTTCCAGCCGGGGACGGCGAAGACGTCCTTGTCTTCCCACTCCAGGGTTTCGCCGTTGACCACGGAGCGGCCGCGGCCCTGCACCACGTGGTAGATGGCGCCGGCGGTGTGGCGATGGGCCTTGGTGGCCTCTCCAGGGCGCAGCATCTGGATGTGGCAAGCGATGGTGGGCATTACCGGCCCGCCGGTGTTGGGGTTGGTGTACTCCATAATGACGCCGTCGAATGGGCTGCCGTCCACCTCCGGGGCCAGGCGTTGCAGCGTTTCCCAGGTCTGCGCCCACGGGTAGTGCAGCAGCGGGGAGTGGGATGCGCCGCTGGTCTCCCACGTGGGCCGCAGGGTGCCTGCGCCATAGCGGGTCAGCGAGGAGTCGGTGGGTTCGGTGGCCGGCTGCACGTCCTCTGGGTAGGGTTCGTAGTACACCGCTTCCAGCATGTGTACCAGCGGGATGTCCAGCCCGTCCAGCCAGATGATGGGGTCTTCGGTGTTGTTAGCATGGTCGTGCCAAGTCCAGTTGGGGGTCAGCACCAGGTCTCCGGGGAACATGGGAATGCGGTCGCCGTTGACCGTGGTGGAGCCGCCCTGGCTGTCGATGACGAAGCGCAGCGCCGCCGGGGTGTGGCGATGAGCGCGGGCCGCCTCGCCGGGCATGACGATTTGCAGTCCGGCAAACATCGAGTTGGTGGTGGCGATGCGATTCAGGCCGGGGTTGAGCAGCATCAGCACCCGGCGCTCGGCGTCGGCGGTGCCGATGAGGTCGCCGGCACGCAGGGCCTGGGGCTGGAGGTCGTGCCACCGCCACAGGAAGGGCAGCGCCTTGCTCTTCGGCTCGGCCACCAGCGCCTCCTCCTGCACCAGCCACAGAGGTGAAGTGCCGATACCGCGCAGGTCGTCGTAGAAGCGTTCGAGGGTTTCCGCCGTTGCTGCCGAACTCGATAGCATTTGTGGCCCCCTTACGGTTTGTGATTCCGGGTGCGAGATTTGCCTTCGACGATTTCACCCCCACCCTAACCCTCCCCCTCAAGGGGAGGAGATTTTGTCTGGGGAGAGAGGAGTTTGTGGGTATGTGCGTTTATGTTCCTCGCAGTTCCTGTCCTGCCAGGCGGCCAGTTGCGATTCCAGGGCGCGCTGGCGCAGGGCGATGGTGAGGTCGCCGCGGGTGCGTTCCAAGACGGCGCGCATGGCGTCGGTGGTGTGGCGGAGGCCGCCGGTTACGGCCTCGGGGAAGTCCACGGTGACCAGAACGCCGTAGATTTCGTCCATAATTTCCATCAGTTCCTCGCACCGTTCCACGCTGTCGCGGCGGAGGGCGTCAAGGATGTAGCGCCGCAGTTCGCCGATGACCTCGGCCATGCCATTGAGGTACGCAGGCGGGTCTATACCAAGCTGTTCGGCGGTGGGAATGTCGTTGCCGGATATGACCGCCAGGGTAATGTTGGCCTCGGTGAATTCCTTGCGGGCGTCGTTCAGGAACCCGGCGTTGTAGATCAGCGGGTTGTCGGCGCGGATGTGTTCGGCGTCCTGGAGACGGGACTCGGCGGACTTGATGAGCCGCCGCGCTTCGTCGAAGTCGGAGCGGTGGACGGCGCGGATGGCATTGGCCGATGAGCGAATGACCTCGCGCGACACCGACAGACCTTCCTCGCGGTCGCGGTTGCGGCTGGTCAATTGCTCGATGGCGCGGTTGCCGATGTCAGACAGGTCGGCGCTATATTTCGACGGCAAAGGTTACGCCCCCACTCTAACCCTCCCCCTGAGAGGAAGGGAACATTTATCTCAAAATCAGACGCGCCCACCAGCGGCGGACTCGATGGCTGCGGTCATTTGGGCCGCTGCCCGCTCCGGCTCGTCGGCGGAGCCGACGGCGGCGGTGACGCAAATGGCGTCGGCGCCCGCTTCCACCACGGGGGCCACGTTGCTCAGGTTGATGCCGCCGATGGCTACTAACGGGATGTCTCCGGCAATCGCCTTGGCTTCCCGTACCCGCTCTGGCCCTTGCGGGTTGCGGGCGACGCCCTTGCTAGTGGTGGCGTAGATTGCGCCGAAGGCAACGTGGTCCACGCCCATTTCCTTGGATTCCACGAGCTGCTCGAACTCCCGATTAGACCTTCCCAGGACCTGATGCGGCGCGAGAATCTGCCGCGCCAGCGCCACCGGCAGGTCGGTCTGGCCTACGTGGAGCCCGCCGGAACCGACTGCCGCCGCGACATCGGCGTGGTCATTGATGATGAGCAGCGCCCCATTGCGCTGGCACAGGTCTTGCAGCGCCATTGCTAGGGGCAACGACTCCCCCTTATCGCGCAGCTTGTCGCGCAGTTGCAGCATCCGCGCACCGCCGTTGACGGCAGCCACCGCGATATCCAGTGGGTCGCGGCCCCCGGTCACCTGCGGGTCTATGATGACGTACAGGCCCCGCACTTGGCCCGCCTGCTCACGGCGGATGGCCGCGCTGACTTCCGACGACAGTTCGCCGAGTGCGTGACGAACGCGCCCGGCGATTTCCCATGGGATGGGGCTGGACGATTCATTGGATTCCAACTGCGAGAGGAGCAGCTGCGCCGTCGCAATCACGGCCAGCGTTTGCTCGCCAGTCTGCGGTGGCGTTTCCTCCGGGGCGTCCAGGGCCAGCGGCGAGGGCAGGGACGGCAGTAGTTCCGACAGCCCGCTATGGGCGCTGGTAGCCGTAGCGGACGGCGCGGCAACCAGGGTGCTGAGACAGTGGTGAATCATGGAGTAGTTGCTGAGTCCGGTATCGCTCACAGGTCAAGCCCCTTGGGAGTCGCGCCCGAGCGGGCGGCGTCTATGTTGTCGCGCACCGACTGGGGCATTTCCACTCCGAATTTGTCGAAAGCCGCCTCCACGTTCCGGCCAATGTTGCGGGGATCCTGGTAGTACTCCGGCGAGCGGTGCTCGCTGCCTGGGGCGAACTGCTCATGCACCGACGCGACCGTCTTCCCCATTGCAAAGGAAGACATTCGCCGCGTCATTTCACTGCTGCCGCAATGCGAGCAGACCGCCGTAACCTCGCTGTTGATGGAGCGCACGAAGAAGGAGGATACGCTCCCGCAGTCCTGGCATCTGTATTCGTATATGGGCATTCCGCCTCTCCGTTGGCTGTTGTCAGAGACTAAAAACGATGTTTATAGGGATTAAATAGCCTTACAGGAGTTGGGCAGTTGGAAATTATCCTCTACTCTGGCCTTTATCGGAGCCGCCGCCAATCTCCCGACGCATCCGGTCGAAATCCGGCGTGGTCTGCCCGCCCATCTCCCGCTTGATGCGGCCCATGTAGCTGTCGATACTGGCTGGGCTGTTCTCGTCCACGTCACGGGCCGTCTCGCCGCTGGGAACCCAGTTCAGGCTGTCGCCCCACGACGGACGGAAGGAGAAGGCCGACATCAGTCGCTCCATATCCGTCCCGCCGCATTCGCGGCACACCACGGCGCTGTTAGCCGACCAACTGTACACCAGCTTGGAGCTAACGGCGCTGCAGTCCCCGCAACGGTACTCGTAGATAGGCATAGCGCCAGTATTTTAGCACGGCAGGCGGCGGGACGCAGTGGCTGAATCTGATAGACTGCTCAGTGGGATTAGCTTGATTCTTCCGGTGACGCGGAGCGGAGTTGGAACCACAGAACCCGGACATAATGGACCTTACCGAACTGGAAACGGAGTGAATCATGGCGACGCTGAAACCGCGCACTGGAACGCGGCTGTCCATCGAAGAGTTCTTGGAATTGCCGGACACCTACGACAAGCGGAAGATGGAACTGGACGAGGGAGAGCTGTACATAACGCCGCGGCCGCGAACCGGACACCAGTTTTTGCAAGGCGATCTGATTTGGCACTTTCAGGGGTATATCAGGGGCTTTGACGATCCGCCAGCCGAAGTGTTGCACGACGTTATCGTCGCCCTGTCGCTGGACCGCCGTATACTCTTCTCGCCCGACCTAGTGATTATCCTGCGGGGCGGCCGGGCTGTCATTACCGACCGGACAGTTGAGGGCGCGCCGGACATCGTGATTGAGATTCTTTCCTCCGACCGCCGCCGTGACCTGGTTCGCAAGCGGCAAGTTTACGCTGAAGCCGGTGTTCCTGAATACTGGATATTCGACCCGCGAGCAGACACTGCCACACTGCTGGAACTGCGCGACGGCGTGTATGTCGAGCGGGCTGTGCTGACTGTTGCTGATACACTCACAACGCCATTGCTGCCCGGTCTCGCCATCCCGCTGGCGGACGTGTTCCGCCACCACCGCCGCCCGGCGCGGGATGAACGTTAGCATCCGCGTGGCTCGATTGCCCCAACTGAGCCTGAAGAACGAAACTGCCTGCCCATTGCCCTGCTGTATAATGCGGCCACCCAGCCCATAGTCCCCGAGGTGCCGCCATGACCATGCCCCTCTTCCCCCAGGAGCGCCAGCCCCTGCTGATGATCATGGACGGCCATGCGATGGTGCATCGCTCCTTTCGCGCCATATCCCAGCAGCGCAACCTGACCAGCAACGCCACTGGGGAGGACACCACCGGCGTCTACGGGTTCGCTAACGTGTTCCTGCGGGCGCTCCAGGAGTGGAACCCGGCCTACTGTGCCATCGCCTTCGACACGTCGGCCCCCACCTTCCGGCACCAGCAGTTCGAGGACTACAAGGCCCAGCGTCCGCCGTCGCCGCCGGAGTTGCGCCCCCAGTTCGACCGGGTGAAGCAGCTCATGGCCGCCTTCGGCGTGCCAGTGTTCGAGCTGGACGGCTGGGAGGCCGACGACGTCATCGGCACCCTCACCCGGCAGGCGGAGGAGGCGGGTGTTGACTCGGTGATACTGACGGGCGACCGGGATACTTTCCAGCTAATTTCCTCACGGGTGCGGGTTGACCTGGCCTCCAGCATCCAGGACCGGCGGGTGTATGACGAGGCGGAGCTGGCGGAACGTTATTCCGGCCTGACCTCGGCCCAGCAGCCCGACTTCAAGGCGCTGGTGGGAGACAGTTCCGACAACATCCCTGGCGTCCCCAAGGTGGGCGAGAAACGGGCCGCCGCCCTGCTCAATGACTATGACACACTTGAAGGCATCTACGAGAACTTGGAAGCCGTGAAGCCGCCCAGTGTCAAAGCGGCGCTGGGCGAGAACAAAGAGCGAGCTTTCGAGAACCGTACCCTGATGACCATTGACCGCGAGGCCCCGGTATCGCTGGACCTGGAACAGTGCCGCTTCTGGCGCTACGACCGCCGCGACGTGGTGGCGTTGCTGACCGAGCTTGAGTTTTTCAGCGTGGTGTCTCGAGTGCCACAACCCGACGGCTCGGATGCGGCGGAGTCTGATGTTGTGAGAGAGCCGGAGACTGCGACCGACTACACCGTGGTGCAGACCCAGACGCAGCTGGACTCGATGATTGCCGCCATCGAGGAAACGGGCGGCTTCACCTTCGACACGGAGACCACCGACCTCGACGCAATGCGCGCTCAACTGGCCGGGCTGTCCTTCGCCGTCGCGCCGGGCCGGGCGTGGTACATCCCGGTGGGCCATCGCGAGGGCCAGCAGTTGTCGTTGGAGTCGGTGCTGGCCGCGGTGCGCCCGCTGTTCGAGTCGGCGGACATTGCCAAGTGCGCCCACAACGCCAATTACGATATGACCGTGCTGGCCAATCACGGCGTCAGGTTAGCCAACGTGGACTTCGACACCATGATTGCCGCCCATCTGCTGGGCCGCAGCTACAACCAGCTTGGCCTCAAGGACCTGTCGCTAAACGAACTGGGCCACGAAATGACTCCCATCAAGGAACTCATCGGCTCGGGACGAAAGCAGATAACCTTTGACCAAGTGGAGATTGCCGCCGCCGCCGACTACGCCGCCGCCGACGCGGACATCACCATCCGCCTGCGCGACGTGTTCGAGCCGCAGTTGGAGAGGGACAATCTGCGCGGGCTGATGGACGACACCGAGCTGGCTCTGCTGCCCGTCCTGGTCACCATGCAGCGGCACGGCATCAAGATGGACTCGGGCGTGCTGCATGAAATGTCCGCCGATTTGTACCGGCAGATGGAGCAGATTAAGTCCGACATCTACCAATCCGTAGGCCACGAGGTGAACCTGGATTCGCCGAAGCAGTTGAGCGACCTGCTGTTCGCTGAACTGGGCCTGCCCAAGACCAGAAGAACCAAGACCGGCTATTCCACCGACGCCAACGCGCTGGAAGGGCTGAAAGGGATTCACCCGGTGGTGGACGGCATTCTCGAATACCGCCAGGTGTCCAAGCTCAAGTCCACCTACGTTGACGCGCTGCCGGATATGGTCAATCCATTCACAGGTCGGGTGCACACCAGCTACAACCAGACCGGCTCTGCCACCGGGCGCATATCCAGCAGCGACCCCAACCTGCAAAACATACCCATACGCACCGAGTTGGGCCGCCAGGTGCGCCGCGCCTTCGTGGCCGATGGCGCGCCCGACTGCCAGCTATTCTCTGCCGACTACTCCCAGATTGAGCTACGGGTGCTGGCTCACCTGTCGCAAGACCCGGGGCTGCTGGACGCCTTCCGCCGGGGCGAGGACATCCACGCCTCCACCGCGTCGCTGATGTTCGAGGTTCCGATAAACGAGGTGGATTCAGAAATGCGCCGTATCGCCAAGGTGCTGAACTTTGGCGTCATCTATGGACTCTCGCCCCACGGCATTTCCCAGCAGACGGGTTTCACCCGCGAGCAGGGGCGGGAGTTCATAGACACCTACTTCGCCAAGTATCCCGGCATCAGCGAGTACTTGGAGACGGTCAAGGCCCAGGCCCGCGCCGACCAGTATGTGGAAACAGTACTGGGCCGCCGCCGCTATCTGGCCGACATCAACAGCCCCAACTTCAACACCCGGGGCGCCGCCGAGCGCATGGCTATCAATATGCCCATTCAAGGCACTGCCGCCGACATAATGAAGCTGGCAATGGTGCGAGTCCAGCGCCGTCTCGACGCCGAGGAAATGCGGACCAAGATGCTCCTCCAGGTCCATGACGAACTGGTCTTCGAGACCCCGCGCGAGGAACTGGACGCCCTACGCGATCTGGTGTTTGACGAAATGCCCGCCGCCATGAGCCTGGACGTGACGCTGAAGGTGGACGCCAAGTGGGCGGACAACTGGGGGGATATGGAATAGGAGCGAGAGCAAAAAGCAAACGATCCGATGGGTATATTAGAGAATGAGAAAGCAAAATGCCATTCTTGAAATTCATCACGCGGGTCAAGATGGTTAAGTGCACTGGTGAGGAGCCGCAGCCGCCTTGCAATCCCGACGAGTTGGAAAACTGGTGCAACTTAGGGTACTCAGCCCGGCCAGTGCAACAGCACGTGGGTGATTACGGAATAGTGCTGTGGGAGAACAGTGACGGCTCAGTTTGCGTTCAATTCGATGATAAGGACGAGCGTGTGCTGTTTCGCGAAGAGATTGAAATTCTCTCGAAATACTTCATACGAGTCAAGATGGTTAAGTATATCCAAGGTAAACTGCGGTTGCCATCTGACAAGGACAAGTTGGAGAACTGGATCGGATTAGGACAGCCGCGTCGACCACTCCAACAGTACTTGGGCGGTACAGGCACAATGTTGTGGGAGAACAATTACGGTAGAGTATCTGTTTTGTTCGACAAAGGAGACGAATTCATACTGTTCCGTGAAGAAGTTGAAATTCTCTCACAGGAATTCCAAGAGGTGAATTCTAAATGAATTTAATCAAGTCTCCATGGGCAGACGTCTTTACTGAATTTGGGCGATCTGTCCGCAGTCGAGTCATACTTGCCATGCCTTTTATCGGCTCTGTCCCGCTCTTGGAATTGGCAGGATCCTTTGATTCTGCTAGGCCGCCCCAAGTTGAGTTAATTACCAATTTGTCGGCTGATAGCTTGTTCCAAGGAACTGTAGATTCGGGAGCTATTGCGAATTTTTGCCGCTCGCTGCCTGATGTTGAAGTTCGGCACCTGCCCGGGCTTCACGCCAAAGTGTACGTTGCCGATGATCATTCGGCTATCATAACTTCGGGAAACCTAACCCAAGCATCTTTGAACCGAAATTATGAATACGGAGTTTGCATTACTGAAAAGGCTTTGGTGCAGCAGATAGCTGAAGATGTGCAGGAATACGCTTCATTGGGTTCTCAGGTTGCTCTTGTTGAGTTGGACGAATTAACGGAAATTACAAAGATTGTCCACTCCAAGTACGCTGAGACTCTGCGAAGTTCTCGGGAAAACGCTAAGAAAGAATATCAAGAGAGCATGGAGTTGACTCGCGCAGCATTGATGAACCTGCGAGCCAAACCTGGAGAAACGACACACTCTATTTTCGCTCGCACAATTCTGCACATACTTAAGCGTGGGCCGCTTTCCACTCGTGAAATGCAACCAATGATTCAAGCTATACATCCTGATGTTTGCGATGATTCTATCGATCGGGTTATAAACGGCGTCCATTTTGGCAGGAAATGGAAACACGTGGTCAGAAATTCTCAGGTGTACCTCAGGAGGCAAAGACGGATAGAATTCAATCAGAAAAAGTGGCAGCTTACACAAAGCGAATTGGAATAATTTCAGGAGGCTGGCCTGTGGGACTGACCGAAGTGCAAGCTACGATCGTTGGTGGAAACGATACGAAGGAATACACCTTCGTTGTCGACACAGGAGCGACCTATTTGGGATTGCCCGTAGAGGAAATCGAATCTCTTGGGCTTCAGCCGAGCACGGGCATAATTAGGGTCCTTACTGTGACGGGTGTTGTCGAAATGGATTCCTACTTCGCTGTTGGTGAGCTGAATGGCGAGCGTTTTGGCGCTATGCTAATTCCAACGGCTGAACCTCTTCTTGGCTATGAGCTTTTGCAGAATCTCCGCTACAAGGTCAATCCGGTCACACATGAAATCGAGAGGGTTCCAGACGACGAGAGACATCCGCCATTCCTGTAAGAAGTGAGCAAGTACAATGCAACTAATCCGCAGCATCATCTTCGTTCCCGGCAACCGCGCCAGTATGCTGGAGCGGGCCCGCTCCTTCGACGCCGACATCATCATGGTTGACCTGGAGGACTCCGTGCCTCCGGGCGAAAAGGTCAACGCCCGCGATATGGCTTGCGAGTGGGTGCCAACCCTGCGCGCCGAAGGCAAGCGGGTCATGGTGCGAGTCAACTCGCTGGACACCGGGCTTACCCGCCCTGAGTTGGAGACGGTGGTGTCCCCGGCGCTCTGCGGCGTCAGCTTGGGCAAGGTGGAGTCGGTGCGCGACATCCGCACCCTCGATAGCTTGCTCAACCCATTGGAAGCCGCCGCTGGAATCGAAGTTGGCTCGCTGCGCGTCATCCCGTGGATTGAGACGGCCAGCGCGGCATGGGATGCCCGCGCCATCGCCGAGTCTTCGCCGCGGGTGGTCGCCATCGCCTTCGGGGCCGAGGACTTCACCAACGACATGGGCATCGAGCGCACCGACACCGGCGAAGAGGTGGCGGTGCCGAGAGCGTGGGTGCCCGTCGCAGCTCGCGCCGGCGATGTTGGCGCTCTCGATTCCCCTTTCGTCCGTTTTCGAGACCCGGATGCTCTGCGCGAGGACGCCGGACGGGCGCGGCGGATGGGTTACACCGGCAAGTTCGCCATCCATCCGGCCCAGTTGGAAATTATCAACGAGACTTTCAGTCCCTCCGACGAGGAAATCGAGTACGCCCGTCGTGTCGTGGATGCCTGGGACGCTGCGGAAGCTGGAGGTCGCGGTTCGCTGGCCCTGGACGGGCGGATGGTGGATGTGCCAGTGGTCAAGCGGGCGCAAAATCTGCTGGCCTTTGCCGAAGCCATCGGCAAGGCCGGATAACAGGCCTCGGTGCCTTATGACTGACCGCATCATCCTGGAAGGAATGCAGTTCTACGGCTACCATGGCGTCAACCCCGAGGAGCGGACGCTGGGGCAGCGATACGTCGTAGACCTGACCGCCGACTTGGACTTGAGCCGCGCGGGGCAGTCCGACCGGCTGGAGGATACTGTCAGCTATTCCCATATCTACCGTACAGTAAGGGCGGTGATGGAAGGAGAGCCGCGCAACCTGCTGGAATCCGCCGCCCACGCCATCGCCGACCGGGTGCTCAGCGAATTTCCCGTTGATGCGGTGTCAGTGACCGTTAAGAAGCCCAACCCGCCGGTGCGGGGCTCGTCAATAGAGTTGGCCGCTGTGCAGATTCATCGCGTGAGATCGCGATAGAAACGTAAGGGTGGAAGCCATGAAAGTACACGACTACCACGACGGCAATCTCCAGTTGCAGGAACGCTTCGATACGCGCAGGCTGGCTGACCGCCTTAAGGAAAGGGTGACAGGGACTGTCAACGACGAAGCCCGAGCCATAATCAAGGAGGCGCGGATGTTCTTCCTTGCCACCTGCGATGACCGGGGCCTGCCCACCTGCTCGTACAAGGGTGGCGACCCCGGCTTTGTTCGTATAGTGGACGAGGCGACGCTGGCATTTCCCAACTACGACGGGAATGGCAAGTACCAGTCCATGGGCAACCTGCTGCGCAACCCCAACGTGGGCTTGCTGTTCGTGGACTTCGAGGGCAGTCAGCGTCTGCGGATTCAGGGCGTGGCCCGGATCGAGGAAGATGACGAACTGCTCTCGGAGTACGCCGAAGCCCAGTTCATCGTGCGGGTGGAGATTACCGAGGTCTACAAGAACTGCCCCCGCTACGTCCACAAGTACCGCTTCGTGGAGCCGTCAGAGTATGTCCCGCACCACGACCGGGAAACCCCGCAGCCGGCGTGGAAGAGCAGCGAGGAACTGAAGGACGCCCTGCCCCGACACTAGCTCAAGCTACTCGCTCCGCCCGGCCTCGCTGAACGGCTCTCGCCCGAAAATTCGTCGCACCATCGGCTCGAAGAAATCCAAAGGCAGCGATTCATAGTCCGGGTCGAAGGACGATTGGTCCCAGCGGTGGCAGAAGTCCACGGTGTCCTGATACCACGGGTGGCCGCGGTAGGCGTCGCGGGCGTTGCGGTCACCGCCGGTGTGGTGGGCGTAGTAATAGCCCTGGAACAGGCCGTGGTGCCTCACGATCCAGTAGGTCTTTTCTGAAACGTAGGGGCGCAGCACGGCGGCGGCCATTTCGCTGTGGTTGTACGGAGACAGCAGGTCGCCAATGTCGTGTAAAAGGGCCGCCACCACCATCTCCTCGTCGGCCCCGTCCCGGTAGGCGCGAGTGGCGCTTTGCAGGGAGTGCTCCAGCCGGTCCACCTTGTAGCCGGACAGCGACCCGGCCAATCCGCGAAGCTGGGCCAGAACCCGGTCAGCCGTTCCCTCGGCAAACCTGGCCTCCAACCGCTCCAGAATTTCGTAGTCCTCGCGGGTGCCTTCGGCCATGCTGGTGAAGGCCACCGTTTTGCTACTGTCGCTCATTGCGCCGCTCCGTTCCCCGCTTGGGGGCGGGATGGTTGGTGTAGTATGTAGTCCAATTTTACCACCCGTGGAACAAAAGGGTTTTCAGGAGGCGGTTGGATGGCTGACCGGAAAAGGCTGGATGGTCGTGTCGCTCTGATTACCGGAGGGGGCCGCGGGATAGGGCGGCAAATCGCGCTGGCTTACGCTGTAGAGGGAGCGCGGCTGGCGGTGTCGGCCCGCACCGCCTCACAGCTTGAAGAAACGGCGCAGCTTGTTTCCCGGCAATACGGCAGCGAAGTCATCACTATCGTCGCTGACGTTGCCGTTCGCGAGCAGGTGGACAGCGCCGTTGCGCAAACCCTCGACCGCTTCGGAACCATTGACGTGCTGGTCAACAACGCCGGCAACATCGGGCCCATGGGCCGAGTCTGGGATAATAACCCTGAGGAATGGGCCCGTACCATTGCGGTGCACCTGATGGGGGTGTTCTACGGCTGTCGCGCAGTTATCCCTTCGATGCTGGAGCGCGGACAGGGCCGCATTGTGAATATGTCCGGCGTGGGTGGGCCTAACATGACGGCCTATGACGCCGCCAAAACCGGCATCGTCAACCTGACGGAAAACCTGGCGCTGGAACTGGCCGATACCCCCATCACGGTGAACGCCATCAGCCCCGGCTCGATTCATACGCGGATGTGGGAGGAAACGCGGGACCTGGCGCTTGCCATCGGGGACACGGGCACCTACGAGCGGGGCGTGCAGGTGACCTCCGGTCAGGGGGCGTCCATCGAGCGGGCGGCGAAGTTGGCGGTGTTCTTGGGCAGCGATGATTGCGGGGCATTGTCGGGGCGTCTCATCCGCGCCTTCGCCGACCGCTTCTAGGAATTCCCTCGCAGGGTTGACGAGATAATGGAATCGGAGGCTTACCTGCTGCGCCGCGTCGACTCGGAACATCCCTTCCCCACCTCGCCGTCCTACCCGACCCTGCCCATAGCCGAGCCGTAGCTGGCGCAAGCGGCGCTGGCGTCCTTGTAATCGCCAACGGGCATGTGTTAACCTGAAACCCCTATTGGAGAAGAAATTTCGGGCTGCGCCCATGCTGTCGGCAGCCCATGCAGAGAGATAATCGTCATGCGCTGCCAGCTATGCCTCAAGTCCGGGATGAGCGGCAACAACGTCAGCCACTCCAACCGGCACACCAAGACGCGCTTCAAGGCCAACGTCCACAAGCAGACCCTTGACCGCGACGGTACGCCTGTTACAGTCAAGATTTGCAGCCGTTGCCTCCGTTCCCTCCACAAGTCCCCCAAGGTCCGTAAGGCCTTCGCTGCGCTGAAATAGCGTCTGGCGTGGCGCTTACCGCTGACTGGATACGGCCATGGCAATCGCTTTGGCCGTCTTTATGGTCATTCCCGACAGTTGATAATCGGAGGCGACCATGGAAGAAGAGGCACAGAAGTTCATTGTGATTTTGGAGCAGGAAGAAAACGGCGTCTACGCTGTTCATTGTCCGGCGTTGCCAGGCTGTTCCAGCCAAGGGGAAGACCGTGAGGATGCGCTGGCGATGATTAAGGAAGCAATCGAGCTTGTGCTTGAGGTGATTGAGGAACGCAGGGAAAAAGAGTCCCACTTGGAATTTGTGCTGGAGGAAACCCCAACTTTATTGGCGGAGGAAGTGCGCGAGATACTAGAATTCCGAGAGGAGTGCGGGTTGCCTTTGATTGTTGAATTCGCGGAGGTCACTGTATCGGCAGCAGTTCCTGTGTAAAATGCCTCCTACTCCAGTAGTATCCGGTCGTGAGGCAGTTCGGGCCTTTGAGCGGGATGGATGGCGGCTAGTGCGGCAAAGAGGCAGCCACATGATTCTGGAAAAGACAGGGATTGTACCGCATCTTTCAATTCCCAATCACCGCGAAGTTTCGACGAATACCCTTGCGCGAGAGATCAGGAAATCCGGTCTCACTACTTCCCAATTCATCGAGCTGCTGGACCGCTAGACCAGACCCGCCAGGCACCCCCGCATTCCCCGCATTGCCTCCGGCACCGTTTCGTTCTTGTTGAAGATGGCGCTCCCCGCCACCAGTATTGTAGCCCCTGCTCTCACTGATTCCCGCGCCGTCCAGTCGGCCTTGACCCCTCCGTCCACCTCCACCTGCGCCGCCAGGTTCGCGTCGTCAATGATGCCCTGCAGCCGCCGGATCTTGCCCACGCTCTCCGGGATGTACGACTGGCCGGCGAATCCAGGGTTGACCGACATCACCATCACGATGTCCAGTAGCGGCAGCACTTCCTCCACCGCTGCCACGGGTGTGCCGGGGTTGATGGCCACGCCAACCTGGTTCCCCTGCTCCCGGACGCGGGCGACGGTGCGGTGCAGGTGGCGGCAGGCTTCGGCGTGGACCAGAATCTGGTCGGTGTCGGCCTTCATAAAGGTGGGCAGCAGGTTGTCCGGTTCCTGGATCATCAGGTGGATGTTCAGCGGCAGATGAGTGGCGGCGCGGATGGCGTCCACCACCACTTCGCCGAAGGAAATGTTGGGCACGAACAGGCCGTCCATCACGTCCACGTGTATCAGGTCGGCCCCCGCCTCGGTGGCTGCCTGCACCTGCTCCGCCAGCCGCCCAAAGTCCGCCGACAGAACCGAAGGCGCAATCAGCGCTCTGCTTTCGTTGCCGTTAGACACCATCGCCTGCCTCCTCAAGAATTCGCTCCGCCAACGCCAGAGCCTCGGCTACCCGGCCCGGCGCTGTGCCGCCGGGGATGTCTCGCGCCGCCGCCGATGCCGTGGCCGTAATCTTGTAGACACCGTTATCGAAGTGTTGAGAGAACCGAAGGTAATCTTCGAGCGGCAATTCCTGTAGCGCGATGCCTTGGTCATCGCAGTGGCGGCACAGCTCGCGCATGATGCCGTGGGCCTCGCGGAAGGGCACTCCCTTGCCCACCAGGTAGTCGGCCAGATCGGTGGCGAGCATACCGCTTTCCCCGGCCAGCGACTCCACCCGCTCCGTCTGCAATTCCATGCCCGGCAGCATCGTTGCGAACACTTCGATGGTGGTTTGCAGCGTGTCCACGGTGTCGAAAAAGCCTTCCTTATCTTCCTGCAAGTCGCGGTTGTAGGTGAGGGGCAGCCCTTTCAGCGTGGTCAGCAGTCCCATCAGGTCGCCGTAGACGCGGCCGGTCTTGCCCCGGGCCAGCTCGGCGAAGTCGGGGTTACGCTTCTGCGGCATGATGCTGCTGCCGGTGGTGAATTCGTCGGCCAGGCGTATGAACCCGAACTCGCCGCTGGCCCACAGAATCAGCTCCTCGGACATACGGGAGAAGTGCATCATGCACAGGGCCGCCGCCGCCATGAACTCTACCACGAAGTCTCGGTCGGACACGGCGTCCATGCTGTTGGCGCTGATGCGGGAGAAGCCCAGCTCGCGGGCCAGGAACTCGCGGTCGGTGGGGTAGGGGACGCCGGCCAGTGCGCCGCTGCCCAAGGGCAGCACGTCGGCGCGGCGTTGGCAGTCGTCCAGACGCCCGATGTCGCGCTGGAACATCTCGAAGTAGGCCATCATGTGGTGGGCGAAGAGCACCGGCTGCGCCCGCTGCAAATGGGTATAGCCGGGCATCACCACAGCTTGATACCGCCGCGCCAGCCCCAGCAGCGCCTGCTGGACGCCGCGCAGCCCGGCCACGGCCTCAGCGATGACCTCTCGCGTGTACAGCCGCATATCCAGGGCAATCTGGTCGTTGCGGGAGCGCCCGGTGTGCAGCCGCCCCGCCGCCGGGCCGATGAGCTGGTGCAGCCGCCGCTCGATGTTCATGTGCAGGTCTTCCAGCGAAGCGTCCCACGGGAAGTCGCCGGACTCGATTTCCTGCTTGACGCGCCCCAGCCCGTCCACGATGGCCGCGGCGTCCTCGTCGGCGATAATGCCCTGCTTCGCCAGCATCTGGGCGTGGGCCGTCGACCCGGCGATGTCCTGCCGGTACAGGCGGCGGTCGTAGTGGATGGAAACGGTGTAGGCGGAGAAGTCGTTGGCGTCGCTCATACGGCTACAAACTATAGCGCGGCGGGATTGGCGGCTCAAGGGGTGGAGTGGTACGATAGCGGCGTCACAACCGCGCCCGGACGGATTCCGGGTTTTGACCTCAAGGAGTTGGCTCCTCGGACCGAGGGGCGACGTGGCTTGCCGCGCGCCCCCAAGTGGCTCCTTGAGGGAACAGAATGCGGTTGTGACGAATTGCAGTCTGCGCCACGAGGGGGCACTTTTTATGAGGAAGGTTCTGAAATCGGCAGAAATTGGTTTTTGCAGTCCGGTAAGAATGATTGCTGTAACGGCAATGCTGGCAGCGTTGATCAATTGTGGGGGGAACGATATAGACCCCACCATCTCTGCCATGGATTGGCGTCAACTGATTGACGAGGCACAAATAGTATCCTATGACAATTTGTTCAGGAGCAATGAGGAATATGTAGATCAGTTGGTATACTACAGGAAAGCTGAAATCATACAAGTGTATGAACAAGGAACCCTTGATAAATTGTCAAGCGGGAGTGACCATCAATATCTATTGCGAGCAGTTGTTGGGGATAACTCTTGGGATGACATAGTAGCTCTCCGTTATGATGGTGAGCGATTGATAGAGGGAGACGTCATTAGATTCGTGGGAAAAGTCAATGGCCTTTATAAGTATGAAGCGGTTTTGGGGAATCAAGTTATAATCCCGGACATTACCATCATCCAATCCCGAAGAATACCATGACGCTGTATTCAACATCCGTGAGCCGTCCGAGATGACGGCGACGGAGCCGCCGCAGTTATGCGGCTCCCGAATCAGGGAATGGAGGGCCCAATAGCATGGTCACGCAAAAACCCAAACCGAAGCTCACATACGAGGACTACGCCAAAACCCCAGACGATGAGCGTTGGGAACTGATAGACGGAGAGTTGCTTATGTCGCCGTCGCCCAAAAGGGCGCATCAGCGGAATCAAACGAAATTGGGCTCTCGAATGTCTTTCTTTGCCGAGGAAAACGATTTGGGGGAGGTCTACTTCGCGCCTTTCGATGTAGTGCTCTCGGAGCATGACACGGTTCAGCCCGACTTGTTGTTCGTAGCTAAAGATCGCCTGAACATCGTCACCGCCGACAACGTGCAGGGCGCCCCTGATTTGGTAGTTGAAATCCGCTCAGAATCAACCGCTCGGCGTGACTGGACCACTAAACGGGACTTATATGAGCGACACGGCGTTAGGGAATACTGGCTGGCTGACCCGGAAGCCGCCACCATCGCCGTATTGCGGCTGGATGGTGGAGAGTTGAAGGTCGTCGGCGTCTACGGGGAAAGCGACATATTGACTTCGACTGTGCTGGAAGGATTCAGCGTCGCACTGGCCGACATTTTCCAGAGTTAATCAGACATTTCACTACCCCTGTAATTAGAGGCCAATCTATGACTCAACTAGCCCGTGAAAGATGCACCGCCTGCCGCCGGGATTCCCCCAGCGTCACACCAGATGAAATCGTTGCGCTGCACCCACAGACGCCGGATTGGGAGCTGATCGACTGCGACGACATCCCCAAGCTCGACCGCGTATTTCGCTTCAGGGACTTCGCCCAAGCCCTCGACTTCACCAACCGCGTGGGTGAATTGGCGGAAGAGGAAGGCCACCATCCCCGCCTTACAACCGAATGGGGGCGTGTGCGGGTTTCCTGGTGGACTCACAAGATTCGCAACCTGCACCGCAACGACTTCGTAATGGCGGCCAAGACCGACGATGTTTACGCTGCCGTGTCTCCCGAATAACTTTGAGAATCAATCCTCCGACCTTGCTTGAATTCAACTGAGGCACAGCAATGAGAGTAACCCACCGCCTGGCGTCCCAGTCCCTTGCCGCCATCCCCGCCGAGGCTGCTTGGGCCGAGGCCATGGGCTATGATGCGCTGTCCAAGAACGAGACGGCTCACGATTCGTTTATTCCGCTGACGCTGGCTGCCACCTCGACCACTCGGGCGATGCTGCAAACCAGCGTAGCGATTGCCTTTCCGCGCTCGCCGATGATTACCGCCTATATTGCCCGCGACTTGCAGGACCTGTCCGGGGGCCGTTTCCGGCTGGGGCTGGGAACACAGGTGAAGGGGCACATCGAGCGGCGCTTTTCCACGTCGTGGGAGTCGCCCGGCCCCCGGCTGCGCGAGTACGTGCAGGCGCTCAAGAGCATCTGGGCCGCGTGGGAGACGGGCAAGCGGCTGGACTACCAGGGCAAGCACTACCAGTTCTCGCTGATGACGCCCTTCTTCAGCCCCGGCCCCGGCGAGTACCCGCCTCCGCCCGTGTTCACCGCGGCGGTTAACGCCTACAACTGCCAGGTGGCCGGCGAAGTGGCCGATGGTCTGATGCTACACAGTCTGACCTCGCCCGAATACGTGCGCGACGTGGTGCATCCGGCGCTGGCTCGCGGCGCGGAACGGGCGGGCCGGGACGCTGGCAAGATTACCGTCAGCGGGGGCGGATTCCTCATCACTGGCCCCAACCGGGCGTCGCTGCGGGCGGCCCAAGCCGAGGTGCGACGGCGTATCGCCTTCTATGCCTCTACTCGCACCTACCACTCTGTCTTGGCGCCCCACGGCTTCGAGGAAATCGGGCAGCGGCTTCACGAGATGTCCCTACGCGGCGAGTGGGCCGAGATGGGCGAGTTGGTCAGCGACGAGATGCTGGATGCCTTCGCTGTATCCGGCGAGTACGACGAAATCGCCGGGGAATTCGCCAAACGCTACGGGGGACTGGTGGACGAGGCCAGCTTTACGCTGTATTCGGAACAGCCCCCTAATGAGACAGAACTGCGGCGTATCGTCCGCGATTTTCGGGATTTGTGATAGTGGGGTACGCCCTCACCCCCTACCTTCGCAGGGGCAGGCTCTAACCCTCTCCAGAGGGAGAGGGAATAGTATGCGGAGGCGGATATGAGTATGAACGCCAGTCATGCCCATCTGGTTGGTTCGGTGCCATTGGCCGATTCCGAAACGGTCTTCCGTAGTGTATGCGCCGAGTTGGGGCCGCACCTGCGTCGCATCCCCGACGGCGAGACCGGGGAGCGCATCCGCTGGATTTGGTTCCAGCGGGATATGCTGTGGAATCACCCGGGCATGGAGGAAGACCCGGACGCCGGTCTGTACGCCGTCTATCAGTGGGACGGCAAGCTGCTGAGGGAAACGCCCTACGTGCGTATCAAGCCGTCGGTTGACCCGGACACTCTGCATTTTCCCACGGGGTACGCCGAAGCGGCGGCGGCTTCCTACGCAACCTACTCGCGTCTGAGGGATGAAGGCGTAATCGGGCCTGATACCCGCTTCCAGGTGTCGTTGCCCACGCCGATGTCCACAGGTTATATGTATGTCAGTCAAGCCTCCCGGGACGCCTATCTGCCGGCCTACGAGCGTTCTCTTCTGGAAGCGCTGGACGGCATCCTTGCCGCTGTTCCCCACGACCGGCTGTCCATCCAGTGGGACGTCTGCCAGGAAGTGCTGCTCTTCGAGGACTATTTCCCCCATCGCCCGGACGACTACAAGGAGCAGGTGTTCAGCCTGCTGTCGCGGTTGGGAGGAAGAGTCCCCGAGTCGGTGGATTTGGGCTACCATCTGTGCTACGGGTCGCCCGCCGACGAACACCTGGTGATGCCCAAGGATATGGAAATACTGGTGGAAATGGGGAATGGCATATCCGCCACCCTGGGCCGCCGCTTGGACTTCATGCACATGCCCGTGCCGAAAGACCGCACCGACCGGGCCTACTTCGAGCCGTTGCAGGAATTGAATCTGCCGGACAGCGCCGAGCTTATCCTGGGCCTGATTCACTTCGACGACACGGACGGCGACGCGGCCCGCATCGCGGCGGCGAGGGAGTTCGCGCCCATGTTCGGCGTGGCCAGCGAATGCGGCTGGGGCCGCACTGACCCTCAGCGGGTTCCCGGTCTGCTGGCCAGTCACCGGATCGCCGTCGAGCGTATGAACCGGGGAAGCTAGGTCAGGAGTACAGAAGCTGCCATTCAATGCTGCCGAGGCCGAAGCGGATGCGGCGGAATGCTTCGGTGTACTCCACGCCGGTCAGTTCCCGGTAGCGGGTGGCGTTGTTGCTGATGCGGGAGAGGCGTTCCTCGGTGGTGGCTGGGGACATCTGGCTGGCGTGGGCTTCCAGCGACAGGGTTTTGGCCTCCAGGTAATCGCCGATTTCAATGAACACGTCGGGCGACTCGCTGCCCCACATATACGCCTGCTCCACCATGTGCGGCTCTAGCCCCTCCTCGGTTATCTGCTCCGGGAAGTGATGGTAGCTCCAGGCGTAGGTGAAGGCGGCGTCCAGGGCCACCCGCCCGCTCATGCGGTGGTCGCGGTGGGTGTGGCTGGCGCTGCGGTAGGGGTCGATGCACATAATCAGGTCGGGCTTGTACTGGCGGATTGCCCGCGTCACCTGGCTGCGGAACAGCATGGTGTCCTCCAGCCCTCCATCGGGGTGACGCAGGAACACCACGTCTTTAACGCCGGTGACCTGTGCCGCCGCGAGCTGCTCCTGCTCCCGGGTGGCCGCCAGCAGCTCCGGGGTCATGTCGCGCTCAGAAGTGCCCTTGTTGCCGTTGGTGCACATAACCACCACGGCTTCGGCGCCGAACTCCCTGACCCACTTGGCGATAGCCCCGCCGCAGCCGCCCTCGCAGTCATCGGGGTGGGGAGTGACTGCCAGAGTCACTTTCGGAGCCGTGTTGACTATCTCAAACTCAGCGCCCGACGTACTGCCGGGCGCGGTGGGGCCGGACATACCGAATTGCGTGTTTCGGAGCATTCGCTTATCCAGTTTCAATCAAGAATAATGGGCAGTTGTCAGTTGCCCAGCGTTACCGAGCGACCGAGGTCGGTGGGGGCGTAGCAGCCGGCGCGGCCGGGGACGCGCTCCAGCCATCCGAACTTGGAGCGAGCGGCGTTTCGGAGTGTCTGGGTGAAGCTGTTGGCTCTCCGCCAGCCGGCCAGATCGAAAAGTTCGCCCAATTCTTCGGCGTTCACGCCGTCGGCCTTGAAGAAACGGGTGGCTCCCTCCGCGGCCACTACAACCCGGCGCATATCGCCCATGGGGTTGACAGCCTGACAGAAGGAGGTGAAGTCCTCCTTTGCTGCCGGGGTCTGGAGCTCGAGGAACAGCCCGCCATCGTCGGGATCGTTGGCGGGAAGCGTCGGCGCCGTGTATGCGCCGTTGGTAACGGGCGCTGGGGGTTGGGGCTGCGGAACTGCTTGGGCCATTACCCCGTTGGATGGCTGGCCGTAAGAGTGTTGAGGGGGTTGGGGGTGAGATGCGCCGTTGGACTGGGGCGGCGCAACCAACTCATCAGCAGTTGCATCTGTACCTTTTTCCACTGCGCAATCGTGTCCATTGGCAACTGTTGCTACAGGTACATCAACCGGCGCGGCGCCGGAAGCCGTCCCTTGCAACAGCATACCCAGCACCCGGCCGATGACGTCGAAGTCGTCCGATTCCAGGGTGACCTGGGTGTTGTTAGGAAGGGATATGGATAATTTCACCATAACTTCACCATCAAACCTGGCTGGTCTGCTGGTTCCTTGGGCCTTTATCATACCCTCCCATGGTAGATTATGCCAACTACCTGCGTTACTAATTTCCACATTTAGACCCAAATGACTGCCGTTGGAAAAGGTCGGAAGGAAAGGCCAATTGGCCGAAGCAGCCAAGGGGAGTGTAATTGGAAAGGGTAGGGCTAGACCGTCTGCTTGAGACGGATGGCGAGGGAACGGGTCATTCCCGGAACGGCGGCTATCTCGTCCACCGCCGCCTCCTTGATGCCCTTGAGGGAGCCGAAGCGCCGCATCAGCATTCGCTTGCGCTTCGGCCCGATGCCGCTGATCAGGTCGAGGGGCGAGCCGAGGCTGCCTTTGCTGCGTAGGTTGCGGTGGTAGGTGATGGCGAAACGGTGGGCCTCGTCACGGATGCGCTGCACCAGGTAAAGGGCCTGTGAGTCTCGCGGCAGGATGATCGGCTCCGGCGTGTGCGGCACGAAGAGCCACTCGTTCTCCTTGGCCAGCGAGGCCAGGGGGATGTCGTCCAACCCCAGTTCCAGCATCACCTCCAAGGCGGCGGAGAGCTGGCCCTTTCCGCCGTCAATCAGCACCAGGTCCGGGATGGCGGCCCAGCCGTCCTGCGCGTGCCGTAGTGCCGTATCGTCCTCCGCATACTCCCGGGTCTCGGCCGCCTGGTTGTCCGCAGCGGACTGGCGGGCGGCAGCCAGGCGCTTGAAGCGGCGGCGCAATACCTCGCGCATACTGTCGAAGTCGTCCACTCCCTCCACCGTCTTTATCTTGAAACGGCGGTACTGGGAGCGTTTGGGCTGGCCTTCTTGGAAGACCACCATGCTGGCCACGGTGTTGCTGCCCTGGATGTGGGAAATGTCGTAGCACTCCATCCGGTTCAGCGGCAGCGGCAGGGATAGTTCTTCCTCCAGTTCCGTCGTCGCCTGCTGGATGATGTCCTGGTTGTCCAGCCACTTGATGCGGTGCTGGGCCAGGCCCTGCCTGGCGTTGTCCGCCACCGTTTCCACCAGCTGCTTGTTGACCCCGCGCTGCGGCCAGATCAAACGCACCGCACCGCCCCGGAGTCCGCGCAGCCACTCGGTCACCAGTTCCTCGTCCTCCACCGGATGCTGGGTAACGATTCGCGGCGGAATGGTCAGGGCCGAGCCGTAGAACTGCTTGATGAACTGGCCGATGACCACTCCCGGCGCGTCGTCCTGCGCCCCTTCCATGAAGAAGTGCTCGCGCCCGATGAGCTTGCCCTTGCGGATGAAGAACACTTCCACCCACGCCTCCGTCGAGCCTTGGGCGAGGGCAATCACGTCCATTCCCGCCTGCCACGGGTGGTTCCTGTCAGCCTCCGGGCCTGAGTCCACCTTGATGCGCCGTTCTTCGGCCACCCGCTCCACGGCCTTGATGCGGTCGCGCAACACCGCCGCCCGCTCGAACTCCAGCCTCTCGGCCGCCTGCGTCATGTTGTCTTCCAGGTCCTGTGTGACGGCGTCGGTGTCGCCCTCCATGAACATGATGACCTGGTCAATCACCTTGCCGTAGTCTTCCTTGCTGGCATACCCGGTGCAGGGGGCCACGCAGCGATTGATGTAGTATTCCAGGCAGGGACGGGAGTCGGCTCCGGTTATGGTCTTGGTGCAGGAGCGATACGGGAAGAGCCGCTTCACTAGGTCCATGGACTTTCGGACGGTGTTGGCGGTGGCGAAAGGCCCGAAATAGCGGGCGCCGTCCTTGGAGACTCGCCGGGTGATGTAGACGCGGGGAAATTCCTCGTTCAGGTCAATCTTCAGGTATGGGTAGGTCTTGTCGTCTTTCAGGCGGGCGTTGTAGCGGGGCTTGTAGCGCTTGATAAGGGTGTTTTCCAGTATCAGCGCCTCGGCTTCGGTGTCCGTCACGATGTACTCGAAATCATGGACGTGCCCCATCATGCGCCGCGTCTTGTTGGCTTGGGCGGAAGGTGAGCCGAAGTAAGTCCGCAGCCGGTTCCGCAGCACGCTGGCTTTCCCGACGTACAGCACCGTACCCCGGGCGTCCTTCATCAAGTAGACGCCGGGTCGCTCCGGTGTGGCTTCAAGCCGTTGCTCGACCAGAGGAAGAGGCATAAGGTGTCCGACGCCTGGACGTTACAGGACAATGGAAATGGCAATGAGGGCGGCCACCACCACGGTGGACAGCAAGCCGATGCGACGCAGTTCGGATCCCACGTAGTTGTAAGCGGCAGGGCGCTCGCCGCGAGAACGGCCCTGTCCCCTGGGCCGGGCCGCGCTCTGAGGGGAAGGACGCTCCGTTGCGGATGGGGTCGGCGCGGGCGTGGCCTGCTGGGCAACGGCAACCGAAGTGGCGCTTCCGGCGCCTTCAACGGCCAAGGCGGCAGCGCCGCCACCGTTTGGTTGCGGCTGCGGGCGGGCAGGGGTTGAGGGTATGCCGCTGGGCCCTCTCTGGGCTCGCTTCCTGCGGCGGCTCAATTCACCTTGCCGGGACGCTACCCGGCGCGACTTTCCAGCCATATCAATACACCTCTCTCAGGAGGGTACGGTGCGGGACGCCTGTTTTCAGCGCAGAACTGGGCGGCGGTCCCGCTAATTTGCGTAAGCTATGACTCAACTATACCAGCAAATATGGGAAAAAGGCAGTCAGGTGAGGAGCCGTAATTTCCCACAAGTGGGAGGGACGTTGCGAGGCAGTCTTGGTTAGAAAAGAAATCCCCTCCCCCTCGAGGGGGAGGGGAGGGCCTGTTCCGAGCTTGTCGAAAGGGTGGCGGTGAATCCTTCGCATCGGCAGCCGGTTGAGCAGACTATGCCCTCGGGTGGCTCTTTTCGTATTCCTCGCGCACGTACGGGCTGGTCAAATGGGTATATACCTGGGTGGTGGAAATGCTGGAGTGGCCCAGCAACTCCTGGACATGGCGCAGCGTAGCCCCGTTCTGGAGCAGGTGAGTGGCGAAGCTGTGGCGGAGGGTGTGGGGGGTGATGCTGGACTTGATGCCGGCGGCCTGGGCGTAGTTCTTCAGGATTGACCATACCCATTGCCGGGTCAGCCGTTCTCCCCGGTGGTTGATGAACAGGGCAGGCTCCTGCTTGCGGCTCCCTAGCATCACCTGCCGAGCGTTCTTCATGTACTTGATCAGTTCCTGCAATGCCTTCGGGTAAAGGTGGACTATGCGCTCCTTGGACCCCTTGCCGAGGCACCGGATATAGGACTCTTCCACGTTGACGTCGCTTACGTTGAGAGATACCAACTCGCCCACCCGCAGACCGGTGGCGTACAGCAACTCCATTATGACCGCATCGCGCTGCCCCTCGTTGGTGCCGGGTTTGTAGCTCACTTCCAGCAGCTTGGTGATTTCTTCTTCGCTGAGATACTTGGGCAGAGACCGCCCCACCTTGGGAGTTCCCAGCGACTCCGTAGGGTCTTCGGTGACGATGCCGTTCTCGGCCATGAACCCGAAGAAGGACTTGACCGACGCCACCTTGCGGGCAGTGGTGGCATTCCTGTATCCCTTGCGGTCCTTGAGGTGGGTGATGTACTGGTTCAGGATATCAATGTCCACCCGCTTCCAGTCAAAGGTGTCATTGCTGGTCCCGGGGCCGCCACCGTTCCTGTCAAGGAATTCCGAAAACTGGGACAGGTCATTGCGGTACGCATCGCAAGTGTTCTGGGAGAATCCCTTTTCCACCAGGAGATGTTGCAGGAAAGAGGAAATAGTGCGGTCCATAAGCTTGTATCCTTTCGCCGAAGCGTAAAACAGATGAACAAGTCATCGCTGGGGGATGCTCGTCCAGTACTGGCAAGGATACTAGCATAGGTCTTTACGCACTCCACGATAGGAGTCTTTGCGGAATTTCAGGAATTTGACAAAGTTAAGCCTGTCTGAATCACCCGAAAATGAAACTAATGCCCGGGGATTTACCGGGGCGTTAGAGGACAGTGAAATTCTCAACCGGTCTAGGTGGCAAGCAGCACCGTGCCGGTGGAGGACAGGGAACCGCCGGTGCCGTTGACGATGGCGGTCTTGGCCGCCTCGCCCGGCGAGTTCTTGCTCATCACCTGGCGCTCCCCGCACTCGCCCCTGAGTTGCCGAACCGCTTCTACCAGCAGGAAAATCCCGTACATCCCCGGGTGGGTGTAGGACAGCCCGCCGCCGCTGGTGTTCAGCGGGAAGTCGCCGCCCGGCGCGGTGCGCTGGTTGGCCACGAAGTCCGCCGCTTCGCCGCGCCCGCAAAAGCCCAGGGACTCCAATGTGACCATGACGGTGTAGGTGAAGGAGTCGTAGATCATCGCCAGGTCCAGGTCGTCGTGGCTCAGGCCGGCCCGGGCCATCGCCCGCGGCCCAGATTCCCTGGCCGGGGTGATGGTGTACGACGGCATCTGGCTGATGATGTTGTGGTCGTGGGACTCGCCGCCGCCCAGCACCCATACCGGCTGCTTGCGGCAGCTCGCCGCCAGCTCCGCGGTGGTGACTATGACTGCCGCGCCGCTGTCGGTGACCAGGCAGCAGTCCAGCAGGTGGAAGGGCCAGGACACCCAGCGGGAGTTGTGGTAGTCGTCGAAGCTCATCGGCGTGTCGTGCATCTGGGCCACCGGGTTCAGGTTGGCCCACTTACGGGTGGCCACCGCAATCTCGGCCATGCCCTGCCGTGTTTTGTCCTCGCCGTAATCGTGCATATACCTTGTGCAGGCCATCGAGTAGTTGATGGGAGCGCCGATGATGCCGTAGGGGGCCTCGTACTGCGCCGCCGGCAGGTTCCCGTCGGCAGGCACTCTGACCCGCGTGGAGCGTCCCGCCTGCCCGTGGGTGATCAGCGCAGTCTCGCAGTAACCGGCGCGGATGGCCGCGATAGCGTGGGCCACGTGTATTACAAATGACGAGCCGCCGACGTATGTACTGTCCGTGAATACCGGCTCGATGCCGAAATACTCCGCCGTTGCCAGCGTGGAAAACCCGGCGGTCAGGATGCCGTCAATATCGCTCATCTGCAGCCCGGCGTCATCCAGCGCGTTATGGGCTGCCTCGGCGTGGTGCTGCAACGACGACTTGCCGGGCACATTGCCCATTACATCAGACTCGGCAACCCCCACGATGGCTATGTCCCGCGGAGCAGATGAAGTCACAACCAACCCCCAATAGCAGGAAATGTTGGGCCAGATACTACAACACCGCCGCCTCTGCCACAAGCGGGGTATACCGCGCCCGGGGCCTTCGGTTCTTCGTCTGAACTGTGATTCATGTGAATGATGGACTGCCATGAATAGGAAAATCATGGCAATCATGGAATAAAAAAATCACGGTTCGGACAACTACGACAAGAACCGAAAGCCCTCCATCGTGCTAGAATAGAGTTTTAGAAATATCCCAAATTCCCAGAGGGGGCTATGCCGAGCAACTTCTGGATGATCGTCAACAACGAGCGGAATTTCAGGATTACCCAGGAACGGGGATTCTCCGTCATGGGTCTCAAGGCCCAGCACCGCCGCAAGGTACAGCGCATCTCAGACGGCGACCGCATCCTGATGTATGTCACCCACATCCGGCGCTTTGTCGCCACGGCCACGGCCACGTCGGACTACTTCGAGGCGGAAGATTCAATCTGGGAAAGAGAGGGAAGGGCCGGATTCCCTTATCGGGTCAATATCCGCCCCGAAATTGTGCTCTCCGACGAGCAATTCATGGACGCCAACCTCATCGCGCCGAGGCTGGAATACGTAAAGCGCTGGGCCCCTGAAGACTGGTACATGGCCTTCCAGGGCAACCTGCATTTGCTTCCCAAGAGCGACTTCTTCCTCATTGAAGAGGAGATGAAAAAGCTCCACCTCGGCAAGGACTACCAGCCAACTCCAGTGGTTCCGGCCCGTACCCAGCAGCGCCGCCGCCGCTCCGGCGCCCGCAGGCCATCCGCTTCCGCCGACAGCCAGCCCGCCACGCGGCGTTAGCGGACTCAGTCTGCTGGGGAAGGGGCGGCAGCTCTTCTGCCCGTTGGGATTGAGGTCGGCTTCTTGGCCAGCAGAAACAGCACACCGCTCAGCATTCCCAGCCCCCCGATGATAAGGAACGCGACGGTGTAGCTTCCGGTCGAGTCGAACAGGAACCCTGCGAAAAGCGGGGCCGACAGCATGAACACGTACATCGGGGCGCTGGATATGCCGGTGATGGTCGCAAAGGCGGTCTTGCCGAAGTATTCGCCGCGTATCGCGGTGGTAAGCGGATTTCTACCGCCGAATCCCGCGCCGAATATCACGGCAAACAGCATCGCCATGAGGAGACTGTCCACCAGCACCGCCATGAGAAAGCCGGCCGCCTGAATGAAGCCGAAGATGGCTATGGCGATGTTTACCGGGATTCTGTCCCCCACATACCCGCCGATTAACTGAAAGATGGCGGCCGACCCCATAATCACGGAGAACACGTAAGACGACGACTGGATGGACAAGCCCTGGTCCGTCAACATGAGCACCAGATGCACGGTCAGGGTGGCGAAGAGTATAGTTGAGAAAGCGTGGCCGAAAGTAATCAGCCAGAAGGCGTGAGTCCGAATTGCCTGCCGCGCAGTGAAATTCAGTTGGCCGGAAGAGTCCGCTCTGCCAACGGGCCTGGCCGTTTCCCTGACCGCCTCGTCGGGCGGGTCTCCGTCGGGGAGAACTCCGTGGTCTTCCGGACGTTCCCGGACCAGCAGGGACATGGGCAATGCCAGGCACAGAAACACCACTCCGATCCATTGGGCGGTGACGCTCCAGCCGTGACTGCCCGGGGTTATTGCCCATGCCAGGATCGGCACCAGCGCCAGTCCGCCCAAGGGGGAACCCTCGGCGGCGATGGCCATGGCCATACCCCGCTTTCGCACGAACCAGCGGTTGACCACGGTCATATAGGGCAGCCAGGTGCCCGCCGCCGTTCCCAGCATGATCAGTCCGTAGGACACGTAAAAGATGACAATGCTGTTGGTACGGCTGAAAAGGAGAAAGCCCAGGCCGGTTATTATCATCCCGATGAGGACCATCCGGCGGGAACCCAGCCGGTCAATCAGGTACCCCATCAAGGGCCCGATGATGCTGCCCTCCAACTGGGCCATGGAGAAGGCGCCTGACAACTGGGCGCGACTCCAGCCGAAGTGCAGCTCCAAGGCCTTCATCCACACGCCGACGCCGCTCCAGACCGGCCCGCTGGACAGGCTGTTTACGATCAGGGCTGCGCTGACTATCACCCACCCATAGAACAAGTTTCTCACCGCTCTCGTTTACTTGTGCCGTGTCAGCACATGATAACCAATCCCGCCAAGCCCTCTATCGCGCTCCTCGACTCGAATATGGCCGAATTGGTGGATTCCTGCGCTGGCAGGGATGGCTGGGCGGGTACTTCACGACATTATGCGACGGTTTCCAAGCGCCGACTCGATTTCCTCCATGACGCTGGGTTCTACTTCCGTGGCAGCGGCTTCCGAGAGCAGGGCAATTGCCTGCGAGCCGCCGATGCGTCCCAGAGCCCAGGCCGCGTGGCTTCTGACCAGCGGCTCGCCCTGCCGTAACACGCGGCCCAGCGCCGGCGCCGCCTCCGCATCGCCCAGGTTGCCCAGCGCCACGCAGGCGTTGCGCTGCATCCCGGTGCGTTTGGCGCGCATTATAGGGGTTCCGGCGAAGCGGGCGCGGAAGTCGTCTTCGGACATTTCCAGTAGTTCTACCAAGTCCACAAAACCATTACTAACCGCAGAAGACGCGGAGAGCGCCGAAGAAATCCCCTCTCCCTCCGGGGGAGGGCTAGGGTGGGGGCGTTCCCCTCGCGCTGCGTTGAAAACTCCCGGCTGCGCCTTGCGGTTGACCGGGCAAACGTCCTGGCAGATGTCGCAGCCGAATACCCAATCACCAATCAGCCGGCGAAGCTCGCGGGGAATCGGCCCCCGGTTCTCGATGGTCAGGTAGGAGATGCAGCGGGCGTTGTCCACCACATACGGGGCCACGATAGCCCCGGTGGGACAGTCTTCGATACAGCGCACACAGGAGCCGCAGGACTTCTTCAGGGGGGCGTCCGGCTCCAGGTTTAAATCGGTAATAACCTGCCCCAGAAACACCCACGACCCGAACTGCGGCGTCAGGATGTTGGTGTTCTTGCCGAACCACCCGATGCCCGCGCGGTTTGCGGCGGCCCGGTCCAGCATCGGCCCGTCGTCCACGTACCAGCGGGCCGCCACCGTCGAACCCAGCTCCCGTTCCAGCCCGCGCACGAACTCGCGCATCCGCCGCTTCATCACCCGGTGGTAGTCGCGCACCCACGCATACCGCGCCACCCGGCCCGCGCCCGTTTGTCTTGAGCCTGTCAAAGGACCCTCCGGCCAGTTATCCCCGAGGTAACTCAACCCCAGGCAGATGATAGACTTGGCCCCCGGCAGCAACTCCGCCGGGCTGGTCCCGCGCATAACCCGCGACTCCGTATACCAGGGCAGCCCGTCCATCCGCCCCTCGCGGATGCGCTCCAGAGCCGCGCCACGGTCGGCGTCGAAGTCGTCGGCGCTGGTGACGCCCACGAGGTCGAACCCGCAGGCGCGGGCTTGGGCGGTGACGGTGGCCTTGACGTCGGTCATGGTATGGTGATGATAGCGCGAAAGGTATAATTCGGCCAACCAACACACCCGGAGCAGACCCATGCCCCTCTACCGCTGGAGCGCCGACAATCTGGAAGCAGTGCCGCCTACCAACTTCGCGGCAGAGCAGTTACAGGAAGCCGATTTGCAGCGGCTACTGCGAGACCAGCCCGACGTTCTGGAAGAAGGGCTATTCATCGTCGCCGAGGAGTTCAGCAATTGGCAGGATTCCGGGCGTAGCATAGATTTGCTGGCGCTGGATATGGAAAATCGTCTTGTGGTCATCGAGTTGAAGCGGACACAATCGGGCGACCACAGCGAGTTGCAAGCCATCCGCTATGCCGCGATGGTCTCAAATATGACTCTGGAGCAAGTCATCGCCGCCTATCGGGACTACTTGGAAAAACGCGACATAGACGGCGACGCAAGGGACCGGGTTCTGCGTCATCTGGGAGTTGAAGATGAAGCTGACGCTGAAATTCATACCGAGCGTCCGCGCATCGTCCTGGCTTCTGCGGGGTTCTCCACGGAGTTGACTACCAGCGTTCTGTGGCTGCGGGCCGGCGGTATGGACATCAGTTGCGTCAGACTGCAACTATACAAGGGTGGGAACGGCCTGCTGATGGATACCAGTCAGGTAATCCCGTTGCCTGAAGCGTCCGAATACCTGGTCAAGGTTCGCGAAAGAGAGGAAACGGAGCGTCGGCCGCGGCGCAACACCCAGCCGGAAAGAATCCCCGGTGCAGATGCGTTTCTAGAAAC
This sequence comes from Dehalococcoidia bacterium, assembly GCA_965204805.1. Classification (GTDB taxonomy): domain Bacteria; phylum Chloroflexota; class Dehalococcoidia; order Lucifugimonadales; family UBA3495; genus VXOI01. The sequence goes on along the minus strand of OZ242013.1, from coordinate 2,195,477 downwards.
GATTGACAAGGTTCAGGAAGACTCCAAACCGATGCTGAAACAACTCTACGACTGGGCGGTTTCTTTGGAGCAAGAAGATCTGGCTATTCTTGAAACCAGAAAGGCCAGTGATGGTTTTTCCGCCACTTTACGGGTCAGCTTGCCAAATGCAAAGGTAAACCCTGCCATCATATGGCAGGCAGGAAGATCAGTTTATTACCATCTGAGGTTAAATGAGATTGGCGTGCGAGCGCCAAAAGCAAGTAACCGCATGGGGCAAATACTAGGCCCGGAAAATGTTGGCGAAGACAAAAGCTGGAATTTCTATTCGGTGCCCGATGGTCTACTGGATGCCCTCACCGACGCCTACCGCGAGGCCAACGGCCTGCCTACACCCCCTCCCCTTGATACTGCCCCCGATAGCCCTGTTCCGGCGGAGTAGCTAGGCGGAAGAACACCAACTGCGCCACTCGCGCGTTGCGTTGCAGGCGGAAGCCGTTGGGGTGATGCACTGTCAGCAACGACTGCGAGCGGCCGCGATAGCCCGCGTCCCACACCGCTGTGTGCAGGGCGACGCCGCTGCGCAGCAGACTGGAACGGGGGCGCCCCAGCGCCATCAGGTCTGGCGGCAGGTTGACCACCTCGTTGAAGGTCATCAGGTAGGCGCCCTGGGGGAGTTCCAGCCAGCCTTCTCCGTCAAAGCCCATTGGCTCGGCGGATGATAACTCCCGGTCGGTGTCCGACGCGCCAAGCTGCCCCGGCGCGCCGAATCTCGCCACTTCCTGCAGGCTCAAGTCGAAGCCGTTGGGTTGAAGCTGGGATTCCAGCTCAACATAACCCTCGATTAGCGGCGGGTTGCCCTCCAGCAATCGGGTTATTTCCTCGCGGTTCAGGGGATTGCCGGCCATATCGCGCTCAAGAGTTCGGCCCGGACAGGAGACCGTCCGGGCCGCAGTGATTTTCCGGGGGATGAACTGGCGGGCCTAGTCGTACATGAAGTCCTGCATATCAGCGGGCAAGGGTTTCTCTTCGGGGATTTCGGTGATGATGGTCTCTGTGGTCAGCATCATGCCCGCGATGCTGCCGGCGTTCTCCAGCGCCGAGCGGGTCACCTTTACTGGGTCTATGACCCCGGCCTGGATCAGGTGAGTGTATTCGCCTATCTCGGCATCGAAGCCCCAGTCGCCCTCGCCAGAGCGCACGCTTTCCACCACCACCGGGGCTTCGTAGCCGGCGTTTTCCGAGATCAGGGACAGCGGAGCGTGCAGGGCGTCACGCACCAGCCGGGCGCCCAGGGCTTCGTCGCCTTCCAGCGAGCTGATGACACCATCCAGCACGTGGCCGGCGCGAATCAGGGCCACGCCGCCGCCGGGGACGATGCCTTCTTCGATGGCGGCGCGGGTGGCGGACAGGGCGTCCTCAGTGCGCGACTTGCGCTCGCTGACCTCCGGCTCGGTGGCCCCACCGACCTTGACCACGGCGACCCCGCCCACCAGCGCGGCCATGCGCTCCTGCAGCTTCTCGCGGTCGTAGTCGGAGGTGGTCTCCTCAATCTGCACCCGGAGCTGGTCCAGACGATCCTTGACCCCCTGATCAGAGCCGTGGCCCTCGATGATGGTGGACTCGTCCTTGTTGGCGACCAGGCGGCGGGCCGTGCCCAAGTGCTCGAATTCGGCCTGGTCCAGCTTCAGGCCGCGGTCGGCGCTGATCACCGTGCCGCCGGTGACGATGGCCATGTCTTCCAGCAGGGCCTTGCGCCGCTCGCCAAACCCGGGGGCCTTGATAGCCACGCAGTCCAGGATGCCGCGCACCTTGTTGACTACCAGGGTGGACAGGGCCTCGCCGTCCACGTCCTCGGCGATCAGCACCAGCGTCCTGCGACCGGCCCCCACCATCTTCTCCAATATGGGGATGAGGTCGTTGGGGGAACTCACCTTCTGGTCGGTAAGCAGGAAGTGGGGGTTGTCTATGGCGACTTCCATGCGCTGTGTGTCTGAGACGAAATGGGGCGACAGATAGCCGCGGTCTATCCGCACGCCCTCCACGAAGTCCAGTTCATCGGTCAGGGACTTGGATTCCTCGATGGTCACCACGCCGTCGCGTCCCACCTTCTCCAGCGCGTCGGCCAGTTGCTCGGCGATGGCTTCCTCGTGGGCCGACAGGGCGGCGACGCGGGCCACCTGCTCGCGGCCCTCCACCGGAATAGCCATGTCGCGCAGTTCCGCGACCACTGCATCAACGGCGGTCTCGATGCCGGTGCGCAGGGCCATGCCGTTGGCTCCGGCGGCCACGTTCTTGAAACCGTTGCGCACGATGGCCTCGGCCAGCACCACTGACGTGGTGGTGCCGTCGCCGACGGCGTCGTTGGTCTTGGAGGCCGCCTCTTTCACCAACTGCGCGCCCAGGTTCTCGTACGGGTCGGGCAGTTCGACTTCCTTGGCGATGGTGACCCCGTCGCTGCACACCACCGGGTTCCCGAACATCCGGCTCAGCATCACGTTGCGCCCGCTGGGGCCGAGGGTCAGTCCGACGACGCGCCGCAACTGCTCCACGCCGCTCAGGAGACTCACATGGGCTTCTGCGTCAAAAGTTAGCTGCTTGTCCGCCATCGTTGGCTCCTTGTATTTCTACGTTATCGCTTTATAAAGTTCCTTCTCCCTCTGGGAGAGGGTTAGGGCGTCCGTTTAGCGCCAGTTGAAACCAGCCAAAATAACGCACTTGAACACAATAAAATATGCGCCAACCGGGTAGGATTGTCAACCGCAAATTAGCACTCGGCGCTATCAAGTGCTAATTGAATCGTACCCAGAACGCTAACGCCACCCCTCCCCTCGATGGCCTGCGCCAACTCCCCAATGCGGCGGCTCAGCGCCGGGTGGACTGCTTCGGGAACCAGTTCTGCCAGCGGGACCAGCGCGAAGGCCCGCAGGTGCAGCCGGGGGTGCGGAATCTCCAGGTGCGGCAAATCCACTGTCTGTTCCCCGTAGAGCAGTATATCCACGTCGATAAGGCGCGGCCCCCACCGTGGCCCTGGGACACGGCCCACTTCCTGTTCGACAGCTTGGCACCGGGTCAGCAGAGCTTCCGGCTCCAGCGTGGCAGCGACCTCGGCAACGCAGTTGAGGAAGTGGGGCTGATCGGTTACTCCCCAAGGCTCGGTCTCATATACCTGAGAGCAGCGCAGCAGGCGCAGGCCCGGCTCCGACGCCAGCAGCCGCAGCGCTTCCCGCAGGTTGGCCCGGCGGTCGCCCAGATTCGTCCCCAGGCCGAGGTATGCCGTGGTCTCGCTCATGCAATCGCCTCCCACCCGTCAGGCCGCCAGTCTCGAACGATGGCGTCGCTCACCCGGCAGACCCGCGCCATCTCCCGCACGTCATGAACTCGCACGATGTCGGCCCCAGCGGCGATAGCGAGTGCAACGGTGGCGGTAGTGCCTTCCACCCGCTCCAACGGCGGCAGTCCTCCCAGCAGTCGGCCGATGGTGGACTTGCGCGACGTGCCGAGCAGTAACGGCAGGCCGATAGCCTTGAAACGGCCCAGCTCCCGCAGCACTTCGATGTTCTGGTCTGCCGTCTTGCCGAATCCGATTCCGGGGTCAACTATCAAATTGGCGCGAGGCACGCCCGCCTGAATGGCAGTTTCAATGCTGCGCTGAAGCCCGCTGATGATGTCCTCCAGCAGGTTATCGTAATAGTGGCCCTGCTGATTGTGCATCAGCACCAGCCCGGCCCCGCGCTCAGCCGTCACCGACGCAATCTCAGGGTCAGCCTTCAGCCCCCATACGTCGTTGACGATGCAGGCCCCAGCATCGAGTGCAGCGCGGGCCACTCCCGATTTCCAGGTGTCCACGCTGATGGGGATGGAAACCCGCCCAGCCACCGCCTCCAGCGACGGTAGCAGCCGGGCCAGTTCCTTCGCTTCCGGCACCGGCTTATGCCCCGGCCGGGTGGACTCCGCGCCGATGTCTAGGAAGTCCGCGCACTCTTCCTCAAAGCGCAGCGCCTGTTCTACGGCGGCCTTCACGTCGCCTTTCAGCCCGTCTCCGGAGAAGGAGTCGGGGGTCACGTTAATTACCCCCATAACGTAGGTGCGCTTCCCCCACGAAAGAGGTTCGCCGTTGGCGACGGCAAGCTGGGTAAGGGATGACAATCGGGTGGGCATAACGTCGTCCACAGGCGGGCGGTTGGGAGTGTTATTGAATTTTATCACCGGACATAGCGCAGGGATGAGATGCGCGATAGAATGCGCATTGCGAAATTCGGGAAGGACGCCACGACAAGAGCGCGACTGGCTCCTGACAACTCAGGGAGGCCCACGTGACCGCGGAGCAACGGCAGATTGACCAGCAGTTGGAAGAACTGGATTCCATGCGCCGCCAGTCCCGGCTGGGCGGCGGGCAGGACCGCATTGACCAGCAGCACCGGCGCGGCAAGCTGACCGCCCGCGAAAGGCTGGAACGACTGATGGACGAAGGAACCTTCCACGAGCTGGACCCCTTCGTTACTCACCGCATCACCGATTTCGGCCTCGGCGACCGCCGTCCGCTGGGGGATGCCGTGGTTACCGGCTACGGCAAGGTGGAAGACAGGCAGGTGTTCGCCTTCGCCCAGGACTTCACCGTCATGGGCGGCTCCCTGTCCGAAGCGGTCAGCCAGAAGATATGCAAGGTGATGGACCTGGCCGCCAAGGCCGGCTGCCCGGTGGTGGGCCTCAACGACTCCGGTGGAGCCCGCATCCAGGAAGGAGCGCTAAGCCTGGCGGCCTACGGCGACATCTTCCTCCGCAACACCCTCTATTCCGGCGTCGTGCCGCAGATTACCGTCATCGTCGGCCCAGCGGCAGGCGGCGCAGTCTACTCGCCGGCCATCACTGATTTCATCTTCATGGTCAAGGACATCGGCCAGATGTACATTACCGGCCCGGATGTCATCAGGGCCGTCACCGGCGAGGAAGTCAGCCACGAAGATTTGGGCGGCGCCGCGCCCCACGCCACCCGCAGCGGTGTTGCGCATTTCGTCTGCGAAACCGAGGAGGAGTGCATCAACGAGGTGCGCCACCTGCTCAGCTACCTGCCCGGCAACAACGTGGACGACCCGCCCCAGGACCCGGCGGACGACCCCGCCGACCGTCTGGAGCCGGACCTGCGCTACCTTGTGCCGGAGGATCCTGGTCGCCCCTACGATATCCGCGACGTGGTGTACAAGGTTGTTGACCACGAAGAGTTCATGGAGGTCCACCAGAACTACGCGCCAAACATAGTGGTCGGCTTCGCCCGCATGAACGGCAAGCCCGTGGGCATCGTCGGCAACCAGCCCGCCTACCTGGCCGGGGTGCTGGACATTGACGCCTCGGTCAAGGCGGCGCGCTTCGTCCGCTTCTGCGACTGCTTCAACATCCCGCTGGTGACCTTCGTGGACGTTCCGGGCTTTTTACCGGGTGTCACCCAGGAATACGGCGGCATCATCCGCCATGGAGCCAAGCTCATATTCGCCTATGCCGAGGCCACAGTTCCCAAAATTTCCGTCATCACCCGCAAGGCTTACGGCGGGGCCTACATCGTGATGAGCAGCAAGCACCTGCGCTCCGATGTCAACTTAGCCTGGCCCGGCGCCGAGATAGCGGTGATGGGAGCCGACGGCGCCGTAAACATTATTTACCGTGAGCAAATATCCAACTCTGAAAACCCCGACAACACCCGCCATGAACTCATAAACGAATACAAGGAACGCTTCACCACCCCCTACATCGCTGCCAGCAGGGGTTTTCTGGACGACGTGATAGACCCGGCGGAAACCCGCCCCCAAATCATCCGCGCCCTGGAAATGCTGCAGACCAAGAGCGACAACCTGCCGCCCAAGAAGCACGGCAACATCCCGCTGTAGGCGAATGGGAAACTCTCTGCAAGACAAAAAGAAACAGGGGTGGGTGTTAATCCCTGCCCCTTTGCTCTTGCATTTACTCCGCAGTGTTAGGCTCAGCTCCCAGCGGCAGCAACTCCCCCGTAAGCCGACGCCAGCGGTTGCGTTGTCCGCGAGTTGTGACCTCAATGGTTCGGGGCGGTTGATCGCGTAACGCTGCCAACTGTCCAAGCAGGTTCTTCGCCGTGCTTATTCGGGACTCTATTTCGTCCAACTCCATAGCGTCTTCGTAAAAGTTGATGTGCAATTTTTCCACAGTGTCGTACATAGAGAGCACGTCTGGGCGATTCCACTCCTCGGATAGCTGAAAGGTGGCATCGTTCAGCAGATGGTGGCCCCAATGGTTCCACCCTCGCTCTTCGGCTATGGACTTGATGGCTTCTGCCACCGCACCCCAGCCTTTCTCCGAAGCCTGTACCCTATCTCCCGCGAGCAAATAACCGTTGGCCCGTTCGATGTACTGGCGGCTCAGTTCAGCGTACTTCTCAGATTCCGAATTTGATGGTTCCATTTCTCGCTCAGTTCTATGGACAGTGGCTTCGGTAAATTATTGTACCAGTTCCTCCCGTCGCAGGCTGGCAGTGTAGTGTAGAATCAGGGCATACACAGTTCTACGAGGGGCATCCATGAAGTTCGGCGTTTTCTACCAGTTGCCTTGCGCGGAAGACCAGTCCCCGGCGCAGCGCTACCAGGACACCATCGCCCAGGTTCAGTTGGCCGACGAGCTGGGATTCGACGCGGCCTGGCTGGCCGAACTGCATTTCAACTCGCGCTTTTCCGTCATGCCCGCGCCCATGGTCATCGGAGCGGCCATGGCCCAGACCACCAGCCGCATCCGCATCGGCACCGCCGTGCACCTGGTGCCTCTGCACCAGCCCATACGCCTAGCCGAGGAAGCGGCGGCTCTGGACGTGCTGTCCGGCGGGCGCTCCATATTCGGCATCGGACGAGGCGCCATTCCCGCCCACTTCCAGGGCTACGCCGTAGACTATGAAGAGGCCCGCGAGCGGTTCACTGAGGGGCTGGAAATGGTGCTGGGGATGTGGGCCAACGACGACTACAGCTATCGAGGCAAGCACCACCAGGTTGAGGGAATCAACTTGGCGCCCAAGCCCGTCCAGAAACCCCACCCTCCGGTCTACATCGCCTCCAACAGCCCCGACACCTTCAACCTTGTGGGCCAGTTGGGACACAACATCCTGGTAGCGCCCACTATCGTCACCGTCCAGGGCGCCCTGACTGGCCTGGACACCTACCGGGCGGAGTTGGAAGAGAACGGCCACAACCCTACAGACCGAGACGTGAATGTGACTGTTCACGTTAATGTCGCAGAAAACGAAACGAAGGCGCGCAGTGGCTTCGAGAAGACCATCAACAACTACCTGGGTACCCTGCGGGGCGGCTCTGGGCGAGGCTCGGCCCGCGCCCAGAGCCTGGACTACGAGACCGTCCTGGACGAGTACGCCGCCGTCGGCAATCCCGAGCAGGTAGCCGAGAAGCTGGACAAGTTCAAGGGAATGTACGGCCCCGACGGCTTCATCTGCTGGTTCAACACCGGCGGCATGATCCCCCACGAGGACGTCGCAGACTCCATGAGCCTCTTTGCCCAGGAAGTAATGCCTCAGTTCAGCTAGAAACTTCCCTCTTCCTCAAGGAGAGGGTTGGGGTGAAGGCGTACTCCGCATCTTTAAACGATGACAAACCGAAGACAGAGTCCCGGTGAATCCCTATTCGACCGCCAGCGCCGCATTGATGCCGAGCGCAGTGCGCCGCTCGCCGAGCGAATGCGCCCCAGGACCTTCGGCGAGTTCGTCGGTCAGCAGCAGATCGTTGGGAGTGACCGCGTCCTGTTCCGCGCCATCGCCGCCGGTCGTCTGCCCTCGTTCATCCTCTGGGGTCCACCCGGGACTGGCAAGACCACCCTCGCGCGCCTCGTCGCCACTGCGACTCAGGCCGCCTTCGAGCCCGTCAGCGCCGTCACTTCCGGCGTCGCCGACCTGCGCCGTATTGTGGCCGAGGCCCGAGACCGACGCGGGATGCACGGGCAGGCCACCATCCTGTTCGTCGATGAAATTCATCGCTTCAACAAGGCCCAGCAGGACGTCATTCTCCCTCACGTTGAGGACGGCACCGTAACCTTGATAGGCGCCACCACCGAAAACCCGTCCTTCGAGGTTATAGCGCCTCTGCTGTCGCGCAGCCGCGTCTTTGCGCTGCAAAGCCTCACCCCTGAGGAAGTTGAGGCCATCGTCAACCGCGCCGTAGCCGATCAGGAGCGCGGACTCGGAGATATGCAGGTCAGCATTGCCCCCGACGCCGTGGCCCACCTGGTAAACATCGCCAACGGCGACGCCCGCGTAGCCCTCAACGCCCTGGAAACCGCTGGCTACGCCACCGCCCCTGACGCTGATGGCGTCCGCCTGATCGACCTAGACACCATCGCCGACGCCCTGCAGCGCCGCTCCCCGCTGTACGACAAGGGGGGCGACAGTCACTACGACACCATTTCCGCTTTCATCAAGTCGGTGCGCGGCTCATCTCCTGACGGCGCCCTCTACTGGCTGGCGCGGATGATTGAGTCAGGAGAGGACCCGCTGTTCATCGCCCGCCGCCTCGTCATCCTCGCCGCCGAGGACATCGGCCTCGCCGACCCCCAGGCCCTCACAGTCGCCGTTGCGGCGCAGCAGGCCGTCCACTTCATCGGAATGCCCGAGGGCCGCATCCCTCTCGCCGAGGCCACCGTCTACCTCGCCACTGCGCCCAAGAGCAACACGGCCTACGCTGCGCTCAACGAGGCCATGGCCGACGTCCGCCGTCTTCCCAGCGACCCGGTCCCGCTGCACCTGCGCAACGCCGCAACCGGCCTGATGCACCAGATGGGTTACGGAAAGGACTACAGGTATTCCCACGACTACGAGGGCCACTTCGCCCCCCAGGAATACCTGCCGCCGGAGTTGGAAGGCCGCCGCTACTACCACCCGGGAACTGAAGGCGCCGAAAAGGAGATAGCGGAAAGGCTGCGGCGTTGGTGGGGGGCCGAAGGTCAGAAATAGTCTCAGAAAGAGCCAGTGCGGCAGAGGAGGAGGGAAACGGCTATGGTTAAAGCATCGGAAATACCGATAAGGTGGAGAACGAAGCGAGCGACGGCTGACCGTCTGTTGGGCGATGCCGGGCGTCTAATGCTGGACCAGTGGCTGGAACACACCAGGCAAGTCGCCGCAGAACACCAATGGCCGCTGAAGACAATAAAGGTCGAGTATTACCAAGATGAGGAATTCACTGATTGGGAGTATATCCTGCTGGTAATGGACTTTGACTGTCCCAGTCACGAAGCGGGAAAAATCTTTTGGGAAGACTACATAAAAGGAATTGTCGGAGCAAGACAGAAAGAATTGACGGGGCTGGAGAAAGAGATTTTTGCGACGATGATACACTATGAGCTCGAGAGCAATCCGTAGCTTTGATGTCGTAACGGCGGATGCTTACCTTGACTTGGCCAATGAGTTAGCGCTGTCATCAGATGCAGCTTCCCGCCGTTCTGCGGTTGACCGGGCCTATTACGCCGCGTTTTTAGCTGTGCGCGATGAACTGGCCGACAAGCATTACATAAGTGTGGTGGAAAATTCCCAAGCTCATACACAGGTAGCAAATGCCCTTAAGCATATATCTGAAGATGCAAGCGAAAGGTTGATTGCACTGCGTCGAGCGCGCAACCGTCTCACATATCAGACTGAGAGCATATACCTCCCGCGCAGGCAGTCCCTTCAAAGCCTGCTGGAATCGGCCCGCGCGGTGATGGAAACAGTGCAGGCGTTGCCCCGAGACTCACCTTGACCCCCTATCCCGTCCCACTCAGATCAAACACCTCCGCCCCGCACGCCGCCACCAGGTTCTCCGGCGTAATCATGATCTCCTGCCCCCACACTCCTGCGCCGACGCCCAACTCCTCCTCGTCCATCAGGCACTCGTCCACAATCGACCGGAACCCCTCCGGCTGCCAGTGGAACGGCGGGATCGACCCAATCTCGTACCCCGTAACCGCCTTCACCGTCTCCGGGTCCGCCAGCCGGATGTTCCGCGACCCCAGCGCTCGCTTCAGCCGCCCCGAGATGGCGTTCTTGTCGCCCCCCAACATCACCAGCGCCCGCTCCCCGGCGGCGGTCTCGAAGATCAGCGTCTTCACCGCCTGGGCCTCCGAGAACCCCAGCGCGTGGGCTACGTTCGCTGCCCCTTTCTCCGTGTCTGCCGGAAACTCCAGCCGACGGTGAGCGACGCCCCGCTCCTCCAGGAATTTGTGCGCCGGTAAATCCATATCTTTAGACCTATACAGGCCCTTTACTACGTTACTGAAGTATGGGTGAAGCGTGGAACACGTGATCGCGCAGGATGGCGTAGACAACGTGGCCGATGGCGATAGCCAGAGCCGTCAAGGCGATATACCGGGTCCGAATACGCCAACGGCCACTAGGCCTGTGAGTTCCCTCTCCCTCTAGGGGAGGGCAAGGGTGGGGGTGTCCTTCGCTCATCACGCCGCCAGCGCGGCGATAACGTCCGCCGACTGCACCACCTCGGCCTGCCGCGGGAAGATTCGCCCCGTCAGGAACTCATGCACCTCAGCGTCCGAGTCCGAGCAGCAGTCCTCAACCACGTACAAGTTGTAGTCCAGGTCGGAAGCGTACCGCACGGTGGACAGCACCACGCCGCTGGTGGCGTAGCCCAGGATGATCAGGCTGTGGATGTCGTTGGCCCGTAGCGCCACGTCCAGCCCGGTGCCGTAGAGCGCGTTGACCCGGTGCTTGCCCACTACCACTTCCCCCTCTACAGGTGCGACCGCCGGGTGAATCACCGCCAGCGGGTCGAACACCGCCGCCTGACCCGAAGCCTTGCGCTGCCCGAAAGTCTTGTTGCGCATCCCGATCTCCGGGTATCCCGGACGGAATACGGTGGCGCAGTAACACACCATGATGCCTGCGTCCCGCGCCGCCCGCTGCAACACGACGGTCTTCTCCACCACCCCGCGCTCCACGGCGTGCGGAATGGTGGTCATCATCGCCTCGTAGAAGTCGGCGATGAGCAGCGCGGTGTGGTCTTTGTCCAGTGCGATGTCGGCCATATAGCTTCCCCCGCTAAGTCTCGTTGTCTTCGTATACGACTGTGCCATTATTCAGGGCCCATCTGATGGAAAAGCCTACGTGGGATATGGCGTTACCGCTACGATCTAATTGGCGGTTTGTTTCCGATAGCACAACATCCGGCTCAAGCTCGTAAATCACTTTGCATTTTGACTGATTGTCAGCATAAAAGACAGCGAAGTATATCTTTGAGTTCCTAGTGATTCTGGTTAACGATTCGGCGCGCTTGTCGGCTGGTCTGCTGAACATCCTGTCAAGTTGACCACTACCGCCTTCTTTGCAGGAAAGGTACTCATACTTCTCATTGGGATTATCGTAAGAGCAAGCGTCCGCATCACGCTTGCTATGGATTAGCTGATGCCCAAGAAGGTCAGCGATAATCATTTCTTTTATCAGACCGGGTTGAAACAGGTTGCTGATGCCAATTGATTGGGCCAACCTGCTTGCTCTTAACACCAAGTCAATGATTTGATGGTAAACGTCTTGCGCCATCTCAGATCAACCTTGTCTGAAGTTTGGGATTCGCTTCCGAAAGGCGAGCATTGGCGGCGTCCACAAAATCTTGTTCCTGTTCGATTGCTATAAAGTGGCGCCCAAGCCTTCGGCATACGACAGGGCAAGTACCGACACCGGCGAATGGATCCAGAACTAGGTCGCCTTCAACAGAACTTGCCTTCACCAAACGTTCTATAAGCCTTTCAGGCTTCTGTATGGTGTTAAGAACTTCCCGGCTGACAAGTTCTTTTGACTTGTAGGTTAGCTGCTTTATATCCCCCCACACGTCACCAGGATTCTTTCCTTCGCCGTTGAACTTGGTTTTGCCGAATTTTCCGTTGGTTACGGATGGCACTCGTTCACAGCGCAACCGATGCTCCAATTCCACCAGTTGCGCCACGCGAATTGCATCCAAGTCAAAAGTCTTGGGGCGTTTCCCCTTTGTGAAGAAACATATAATATCGTAGTTGTTGGTGTAGTTGATTCTTCCTTGTGCCAGGCGGCTGGGCTGATACCAGACGATTTTCGAGCGCAGGTTAAGGAAGGGCCGATAGTCAATGAAATCTATGCAATCCGGTTTGCCGAACAGGTACAGAGCGGCGCCATCCTTCATTTTTTCCGAGAAAACCTTTATCAGCTCCAAATTGAACTCTTGAATGGAGTCCACCCTGTCCCAAGGGTTTGTCGTTACTCCATACGGCCCGTCGCAGATTATCAGGTCGACCGACTCGCCGGGAATCTGCGGAAGTATGTCAAAGGCGTCAGCGTGGTATATCCGGTCAGCTTCTATCATGTCCTACTCCATGCTGTTTCTTTGAATACCACGCTGCGCCATGATCGCCTACACCGAAGCCCGCACGTCCCGCACCGCAGCGGAAGTCCGCGATAGCGCCTCCTCGATATCCTCGGGCGAGATATGCCGGTGCGTCACCATGCGGATGGACTGCTTGCCGGGATAGGACACCAGCACCCCCTGGTTCTTGAGCGCGGCAATCAGGTCTGCCGCCGTTCCCAGTTCCTCGTCCACGTCGAAGAACACGATGTTGCTCTGTATGCTCTCCGGGTCAACGCTGAGACCTTCGATATTGGCCAGCCCCTGCGCCAGACGCCGCGCGTTCTGGTGGTCCTCCGCCAGACGGTCGATCATCGTGTCCAGCGCCACCAGCCCCGCCGCTGCCAGGACTCCCGCCTGCCGCATTCCGCCGCCCAGCATCTTGCGCCACCGCTTGGCGTTATCTATGAACTCCTGTGAACCGACCAGCACCGAACCCACGGGACAGCTCAGCGACTTGGACAGGCAGAAGCTCAGGTCGTCCACGTCGCGGGTCAATTCCACGGGAGGCACTTCTAGGGCCACCGAGGCGTTGAAGATGCGCGCTCCGTCCAGGTGTACCGGCACCCCGGCTTCGTGGGCCACGTCGCATACCGCCTTGGTGTCCTCCGGCGTCAGCACCTGTCCGCTGCAACGGTTGTGGGTGTTCTCCAGGCACACCATGCTGGTGCGGGGGAAGTGCAGGTTGCCCGGAGGCCGGATGGCGGCGGCCACGTCGTCGGGGTTGATTCGTCCCTGCGCGTCGTTAGGCACCAGGCGAGTCTGCACCCCGCCCAGGGCAGCCTGTCCGGCGCTTTCGTTCCAGAACATATGGGCCTCGTCGCCCATGATGATTTCGTCGCCCTTGTTGCTCCACGCCAGGGTGGCGATGAGGTTGCTCATGGTGCCGCTGGAGGTCAGCAGGCCGGCCTCCTTGCCCAGCAGGGCAGCGGAACGCTCCTGGAGTTCGTTAATTGAAGGATCTTCTCCGAAAACGTCGTCGCCCACCTCGGCGGCTGCCATTGCGCGCCGCATCTCGTCTGTCGGCTTCGTTACCGTATCGCTGCGCAGGTCAATCGCTGTCATCTGGCCCTCTACAAATCAATAGCAATTTCGATGCCCGATTCTCTCAATAGCCCGAATTTCGCCCATTCTAGCAGTATTGCGGTGGTATGGGAAAAGCTCTCTACAACCGCGGCGTCTGTCTGCCTTGCCAAACCGGGCTGCCCAAGCCTAATATGGCTGTGGACAAGCCAGCAGCAGAGCGGGGGTGAGCGTCTTGCGACAGAGCGCCGTTTCCTTCCAGACCGCCGGACTCAGCTTCGAGGGAGTTATTGCCCAGCCCGACGCCACCGGCGGCCCGTGGCCCGGCGTCGTTATCTGCCACCCTCACCCGTTGCACGGCGGTTCCATGCACAACAACGTCGTGCTGGCCTTGGCTCTAGGTTTGGCTGAAGAGGGCTTTGTAACCCTGCGCTTCAATTTTCGCGGCGTGGGCGAGAGCGAGGGCGAGCACGCGCAGGGCGAGACCGAATACCAGGAGGTTCTCGGCGCTCTGGACCTGATCAAGGCCTGGCCTGACACGCGGGGCAAGACGGGACTGTTAGGCTACTCCTTCGGTTCCGGCGTCATCCTGCGCCACGAAACGCTGTATAAGGAAGTAGACGCCGTTGCCTTGGTGTCGCCCGCGCAAAGGTACGTCAGCGACACCCCGCTCAAGAACCGCAAGCTGCCCGCGCTGGTCGTCGCTGGCGACCGAGACCGTATTGTGGACCAGGAGCAACTCGCCGCAGAGCTGAGGACTTTCGACCGTGAGCCGGAAAGCCACATCTTCGAGGGTGTCGACCACTTCTGGTACGGCCACGAGGGCAGGCTGGTGCCCGAAGTTGCTCGCTTCTTCATCGAGCAACTCAAGTGAATGGCATCTGAGCCTCCCGGCCGGGCCGACTCTCGGCGAAATAATGATACCGTTGACGAAAGCCGACCAGATTCCATGAATATCCCATCTCCTGACGCCCGGCACGACCCGTTGGGCAAACCGACTGCTGACGGAACCGGTCCCCCACGCCTGCCCATCTACCGGGACTTCATCCTGATTCAGTTGGCGGTTCTGGTCTTCTTCCTCGACCAGTTTTCCAAATACCTGGTGCGCGAGTTTCTCTTCCTTTACCAGTCCTTTCCCGCTGACGGGTTATTTCGCATTACTCACACCTTCAACACAGGCAGCATTTTCGGGATATTCCAAGGGCAGAACACGGCGTTTATCCTCATATCTTTCATCGGCGTGGCGGTGCTTCTTCTTCTCTACCGCAGCCAGCGGTTCCCCACCGGCCTGTTGCGGCTGAGCCTTGGACTGCAGCTCGGAGGCGCCTTCGGCAACCTGCTGGACCGTGTCCGCCTCGGCCATGTGACCGACTGGGTGGACATCGGCCCCTGGCCCGTCTTTAACGTCGCCGATGCCAGTATCGTGACCGGCTTGGTGCTTCTGGCTTGGATGTTCATTGTTGCCGAACGCGCCCGTCCCGCACAGTCCGCAGAGTCCAACTCCTACAGCTACTGCCCCGTCTGCGACGGCGATATGCGCCCATTGCCTTCCTCTGGCGGACACGGCGGCGCTTGGCGCTGTTCCACCTGCGGCGTCCGCGAGCGACTCCTCCCTAACTCGGAGGACTGAAACGGCCGCAAAATCCCCTACCCCTCTAGGGGGAGGATTAAGGTGGGGGTGTGGCTAACTACGCATGACCGCCTCACAACACAATATCATCGTCCAGGACGCCGAGGCCCGCCTCGACCAGTTCCTCGCCCGGCAGGACATCGGCCTCACCCGCAGCCGCCTGCGCCAGCTAATTGATAGCGGCGACGTGCTGGTAAATGGTGCGGCGGTGAAGGCCGCTCATCGCGTTCGTCCTGGCGACCGGGTGCTGGTATCCGTCCCGCCTCCCCGTCCAGCCGTCGCCGTCCCCCAGGACATCCCCCTCACCGTCGTTTACCAGGACGCCGACCTGGTGGTTATAGACAAGCCCGCCGGACTCGCGGCCCATCCCGGACCCGGGCACCCAGACCAGACGCTGGTTAACGGTTTGCTCGCCCTTTGCCCGGACATCCAGGGAATCGGAGGCGAGATTCGCCCCGGAATAGTTCACCGCCTCGACAAGGACACATCCGGCCTGATGATCGCCGCCAAGACAGAACACGCCCATCACAACCTTTCCCGGCAGATCAAGGATCGTGCAGTGGGGAAAGGTTACCTCGCCCTCGTCGAAGGCGCACCGGCCCAGGATTCCGGCGTCATAGACGTTCCCATTGGGCGCGACCCCCGCCGCCGCACTCGCATGGCCGTCACCGCTGATGGCCGCCAGAGCCGCACCGGCTACCGCATTCTGGAGCGTGCCGGGCGTTACAGCCTCCTCGAGCTCCGGCTACACACCGGGCGCACCCACCAGGCCCGCGTCCACCTGGCCTGGCTGGGCCACCCCCTGCTGGGGGACGCGGTCTACGGCAAGCGCAGCCGGCTGCTTCCCCGCCACTTCCTCCACGCCCACCGCCTGGCCTTCGCCCACCCCGCCACCGGACAAGCGCTGGAGTTCAGTTCCCCCCTACCCCCAGACCTCGAAGAGGCTCTCGACGCCGCCCGCCGAGGCGAGACCTGAATCCACTGTTCCGTTCAAGCAAAGTGAAAGGGACGGGCGCGCCACCCGTCCCTTGAATGGGCACTCGAATTTGAGGAAAGAAGATGTAGGCTGGGCCTACTTCCCCTCCTTGATCCAGTCCGAAACCCTCTCGGCAATCATTATCGTGGTGCCGTTGGTGTTGGCGCGGATGACGTCGGGCATCACCGAGGCATCTATCACCCGCAGATTCTCCAGCCCGCGCACCTTGCAGTACTGGTCCACCACTGCCATCGGGTCGCTGTCCGGCCCCATCTTGCATGTCCCTGAGATGTGATGCTGGGTGTAGGCGTTGCGGAGCATCCAGTTGTCCAGAGCCTCGTCCGACTCTAGGTCTGCGGGCGTGGGGTTCAGTATCTCGGCGATGTGATCCGCCATCTTCGGGTGTTCCGCTATGCGGATGGCCGTGCGTAGCGCCTCGCGCATCCGCTCCCGGTCATACTCGGCTGAGAACAACTGGTAGTCCAGCCTCGGCTGGACGTGGGGATCGGCGGTGGTCAGGCTAATCTCCCCGGCCGACGTGGCGTTCTGCAACCCCACGCTCAGGCCCCAGTGAAACTCGTCGCCGTCGTAGCTGACGCTGGCCGGACGGTGTTCGCTGGTCATGAGTGTTGGCGTTATCTGGAAGTCTGCCCGCGTCGGCGATCCCGGGGTGCTGAAGCGCAGACCCACCTGGATCGTCGGCGTCTCCACGTCTGCTGGTTCGCCGTAGCCGCGGAACACCATGTACGCCGCCGGATGGTCGCAGAAGTTCTTGCCCACGCCCGGCAGGTCGTGGACCGACTCGATGCCCAGCGCGGCCAACTCATCCTTTGGCCCGACACCCGACAGAAGCAGCGCCTGGCATGAGCCGATGGTGCCGCTGCTCAAGATGATCTGCTCGCCTTCGACGGTGAACACTTCGCCGCCGCTCTCGGCCTGTACTCCCACGGCCTTATTGCCGTCGAACAGCACCCGGTGGACGGTGACGCTGCCCCGCACCGTCAGGTTCAGGCGGTGGCGCCCCTGCGACAAGTAAGTCAGCGCCGTGCTCATCCGCACGCCATCAATGTTGTTCAGCGGGCGCACGCCGATGCCGTTGGAATCAGGGGAGTTCTGGTCCGGGTCTTCCGGGAACCCGACGCCGACACAGGCGTCGTAAAAGGCGGTGGAGACGGGGATCCACTCTTCCTTCTTGAAGCGGCGGATGGGCAGCGGCCCTTCGTTGCCGTGGAAGTCGTCGCCGGGGTGGTCCCAGTCGTTCTCCATCTTGCGGAAGTAGGGCAGGCAACTGGTGAAGCCCCACTCGTCGTTGCCCCACGAAGCCCAGTTATCGTAGTCCTCCGGCACGCCCCGGAAGATGACCTGCCCGTTGATGGCGCTGGAGCCGCCCGTGGCCTTGCCTCGCGGGATGATCATCGGCTCGGTCTGGGTATCGTTGGCGATTCCCCTCAAGTCCCAGCTATGCGGCCCGTAGGCCGAGCGCCACACGTTGTACCCCCGCTTCAGGTCGTCGGGCAGATGCTCGAATTCGGGGTAGTCCGGCCCGGCTTCCAGCAGTAACACCGACTTGTCCGGGTCTTCCGACAGGCGGGTGGCCACCACGCATCCGGCAGATCCGCCGCCCACCACGATGTAGTCATACTTCATCTTCAGTTCCTCCAGTCTTTACATAATCGCGGGATGCTGTCCGTCCCGGCGTCAATCGGCGGTCATTATAATGCCTGCGCTTGGATTGGCGGCAATCGGAGTTTGTTGACAAACCCGGTGCATCCCCCTAACTTAGTGCCACTGAGGACCCCAGCCTGACCGGCCCCAGCGAAACCATCGGCCGGCCCGAAAAGCGGCCGGCGCCGGAGGGTGTCAATATGACTACCATCGCAGACCAGACCACCACCACGGACTTGGCCGCTCAAACCCAGCAGGAATCCGGCGGCAGCGAAACCCCCGGCCCCATCATAAAGGTGGACTCCATCTGGAAGATCTTCGGCAAGAACCCGGAACGGGCGCTGGAACCGGTGAACATCAGCAAGAGCAAGTCCGAGATACAGTCCGAACTGGGCGCGGTTATCGGCCTGCATGACGTGTCCTTCGAGGTGCAGAGGGGGCAGACATTTGTCATCATGGGACTCTCGGGCAGCGGCAAGTCCACCATGGTACGCTGCCTCATACGGCTGATAGAGCCCACCGCTGGCAGCATCGTCATTGATGGCAACGACGTTACCGCGATGACCGACAGGGAACTCATGGAGTTCAGGCGCGACAAGATCGCCATGGTATTTCAGCACTACGGCCTGATGCCCCATCGTAACGTGCTGGAAAACGCCTCATGGGGACTGGAAGTGCAGGGAGTTCCCGAAGCGGAACGCCACGCCCGCACCCGCGAGGTACTGGAGATGGTGGGGCTGGGGGGCTGGGAGGCGTCCTACCCCCGCCAATTGTCCGGCGGAATGCAACAGCGCGTCGGTCTGGCCCGCGCCTTGGTGGTTGACACCGACATCCTGCTGATGGACGAGCCATTCAGCGGCCTCGACCCCCTCATCCGCCGCCAGATGCAGGACGAACTGCTCCGCCTTCAGGATGAGTTGCATAAGACCATCGTCTTCATCACTCACGACCTGAACGAGGCCCTCAAGCTGGGTGACCGCATCGCCATCATGCACGACGGGCGCGTGGCCCAGATTGGCTCGCCAGAAGACATCGTGCTCCGCCCCGAAGACGAATACGTCGGCGACTTCACCCAGGACGTGCGCCTCGAGAGCGTGCTCACCGCCAGCAAGGTGATGGTGCCCCCCAAGGCCACCGTGCTGGGTCATCAAGGCCCACGCGCTGCGCTGCACACCATCGGTGCCAGCGACGGCGACGCCGCCTGGATTGTGGACCGCAGCCAGCGTTACATTGGCCTGCTCACGATATCCAGGGCCAACGACGCGCTCAAGGCTGGAATCAACCGCCTGGATCTGGGGCTGGGCTACGTCAACCAGGGCTATGAAACGGTCAGTCCCAACACCACCTTCGACTTGCTCATTCCCCTCGCCATGGCCAGCGACTATCCCATCCCGGTAACCGACGACGACAACCGGCTGGTCGGCGAGATACATCGCAGCGCCCTCGCCGAGGCCCTGGCCGAAACCGCCACCGCCGACCCGGACTACGAGGCCAACGCCGCCGAGAACGCGGCCATAGCCGCCGAGGGGGAGGCGGAAACCTGAAGAGATGTCTGGCAGCGGGTTGATTCAGGGTAATGCACGAAAGATCGGAGGCTTCCGTGGCGGAAATAACCGGAAACGACGAATCCGGCGCTCAGTCTGAACCCGGCGGCCCAATGGCCTTGATGCAGCGGCTTGTCCGAGGGCCGTCCATCCTGCGTTGGATTGGCGTTCTGGCTGTGTTCCTGGTGGTTTTGATCGTCTGCCTGATTGCTTGGGGGCCGAACATGGGATTCCCCAGCGAACTCCAAGTGCTTCAAGACGACGGAACATACGAGGCAACTCAGATCAACCAAATTATTTCAAGTGAAGTAAAAACTGGTACCAATTGGCTGGTGAGTAACTGGGGAGGAATGTTTGATGGGGTGGATTATTTCATAACCGTCTGTATGGTGTGGCTGGAAGATACCCTCAAGTGGATACCTTGGCCAGTCCTTTTTCTTAGTCTGAGTGCCTTTGCATTGATTATGGGAGGATGGCGCTTGGCGTTGCTGGTGCTGTTGAGTTTCGTTTTCATTGGTTTGATGAATCGATGGGAGAGTGCCGTTGAAACCATAGCCATCGTAGTGTACTCGGTAGTCTTGTCGATGCTCATCGCTCTACCACTGGGGGTGTTTGGTGCTCGATCGAACCGCCTTAACGGCATTATGCGGCCTATATTGGACGGAATGCAGACGATGCCCAGCTACGTCTATCTAGTGCCCGGAATTCTCTTCTTCGGTCTAGGATACACCCCGGCAGTCATAGCCACGGTAATATATGCTGTACCTCCAGCCATCCGCCTGACGAATTTGGGCATCCGGCAGGTGAACCCGGCCACAGTTGAGGCAGCCCGTTCCTTTGGAGCGTCGCCCATGCAGCTTCTTACCAAAGTGCAGGTGCCTATGGCCCTGCCCACCATCATGGCCGGCATCAACCAGACGACCATGCTGGCTCTTTCCATGGTGGTCATAGCCTCCCTG
Source organism: Dehalococcoidia bacterium (assembly GCA_965204805.1). GTDB lineage: Bacteria > Chloroflexota > Dehalococcoidia > Lucifugimonadales > UBA3495 > VXOI01. Next base: position 2,175,324 of record OZ242013.1, on the reverse strand, counting down.
GTAGGCGCCAGCGGACTGGGTGAAGACGTATTCCGCGCGCTGCAACGCCAAGACCCGGGCAACAGCGTCATCGCTGGCCTTTCCATCGTGCTGATCGCCATCGTCATAGACCGTTTGACCCAGACGGCGGCCCGTAGCAGGCAGGAAGCCTTACAGGAAGGCCACTAGGAATGGTGGACTCAGAGCTGCCTCGCCGTTTGACACGGCGAGTTAACGCTGATATAAATTCAAGACTTTGGCATCCTGCTAGGCGGCGCCATTGATTCCGGTCTTAAGGCGGGGCGGGAATCGTTCCAAATTTGAGGCCCAATAAAGGGCGGAGGGTATTGCATTGTTGACAAGGAGCAGATTCATTCCTCTGGCGATGGTATTAGCCATCATAGCCATGTTGGCCGTCGTTGCCTGTGGCACAGAGACGGTCGAGGTTACCAAAATTGTTGAAGTCGAAAAGGAAGTAGAAGTTCCGGTTACCCAGGTAGTTGTCGAAGAGAGAACTGTCGTCGAGGAAAGGGAAGTAGAAGTAGAAGTAGAGGTTACCAAGGTCGTAGTCGAGACGGAAACTGTCGTCGAGACGGAAGAGGTCGAGGTAACCAAGATTGTCGAGGTCATGGTCGAGCCCGAGGAAGAGCCGAAAGAGACCATCATCTTCTCTGACCTCAACTGGAACAGTGCGTTGACTCAGAATCGCATTGCCCAGTACATAGTGGAGCATGGGTATGGCTATCCCACAGACACCGTTCTCGGTTTCACATTGGGCAATTTCCAGGGCCTTCGGGCCGGGGACATCCACGTAACCTTGGAAATATGGCTTCCAAACCAGGATGAGGCTTGGGCGGAAGCTCTGGCCGCAAGAGAAGTTGTGTCCGTTGGCGCCAGTCTGGGAAGGGATTGGCAGAGCACTTTCGTTATACCAGCCTACCTCCAAGAGGAATATCCTGAGCTGGACCATGTCGACGACCTCAAGGATCCCAAGTTTCAGGAGTTGTTTGAGACGAATGAGAGCCGAGGGAAGGCTCGCCTAGTAGCTTGCCCGCCGGGTTGGGCCTGCGAGGCGGTCAATCTGGCGCAGATTGAAGGGCATGGTTTGGAGGATTACTTGCACGTAATCCATCCAGGTTCCCAAGACGCTATGTACGCCGAAGTATATGGAGCCTACGAGCGAGAGGAACCGTGGCTAGGGTATATGTGGGGTACGGCTGACCCAGGCGTGTTGCTGGACTTGGTGGCTTTGGAACAGCCGGAATACAGCGACCTCTGCTGGTTGACCGATAAGGCCTGCAAGTTTGAAGATGCCACTATCCTGATAGCGGTGCATCCTAGCTTGCCGCCGCGCGCCCCTGAAATCGTCGAGTTCTTGCACAAATGGGACTACGACATTGAGACATACACAACCAACTTTGAATGGATAACCGAAAACGAAGCATCCCATGCAGAAGGTGCAATCTGGTGGCTGGAAGGTAACCAGGACGTCTGGTCACAGTGGGTGACCGAGGATGCAGCCGCTAAGGTTCAGGCCGCGCTGGACGCTGGCTTGGAAGCCGAAGGCTGGCCCGACGAGTAACCTTCGCTGCGACCTTGGAAAAATCGTAGCAACCAAAGACGGCCCGGCAACAGCCGGGCCGTCTTTTTCATTGCCAACAAATCGGCGCGCCACGCGCCAATGCGATAGAATGGAAAAAGAAAACGCCATGCCCCAACTCACCCAACAGCAAACGGCGCGGCTGACGCGCTACCATGGCCAGAGCGTCCGGCTATTGCGCGACGCCATGCAAGAGGCGCGCCAGAGCCGTTGGCTGCGCTGCGAAGAGCTTCTGTGGGGCAGTGTTACCCTGGCCGTCAGGGGCGTGGCCCTCACTCGCGGCGATGAGGTCGAAGACCGGCAGGCAGTCGAGCAGTACGCCAACCTCTTGGGCCAGGAAAATAACGACAGGCGCATCCGCGACGCCTTCAGCCGACTCAGCTCCTTCGCCGACGCCGCCGACCGGGCCCGCGAGTCCCGGTCCGGCGCGCAACACCTGATTGCGATACTGGAAGACGTCACATCGGCGGTGGACCGCCTCTGGGAAATGCTGCCCATTGATGAGCCGCCGGAGGAGCCGGATTTGCTGGTCGTAGACGATGAGCCGGCCCCGCCGCCGGTGCGCCGTAATGCCCGCTCCAGGCGCCCGCGGCGGAGACGGGCAAATATGGAGGATGATGAATAGGGAATCTCCCCAACGCACCGTCGCCATACACACCCACGGCTGCAAGCTGAACCAGGCCGACAGCCAGTCCTTGGCCCGCCGCTTCCGCCAGGCCGGGTACCGTGTTGTTGAGCCGTCCGCCCCGGCCGACGTGGTGGTGCTGAACACCTGCACCGTAACCGCCACCGCCGACGCCAAGGCCCGCCAGTTCCTCCGCGCCGCCCGCCGCCGCAACCCCGACGCTGTTGTCGTCGCCACCGGCTGCTACGCCCAGCGCGTCCCGGCAGAGCTGGAAGGGCTGGCCGAGGTGTCGCTGGTCATAGGAAACTCCGGAAAGGCGGGCCTCGTGGAATCCGTCCATAGCGCGCTGGAGACTCAGCCCCCGGGATTGGATGCCCCAACCCCGTCATTGAACCCGCCAGCTCTGTCGTTCCCGCGAAAGTGGGAATCCATATCGTCGGACGAGTTACGCCCTCAACACCCCCACCCTAGCCCTCCCACTGAGGGAGAGGTGACTTTGAGAGCGGGCCGCACTCGCGCCATGGTCAAGATTCAGGAGGGATGCGATCAAGTCTGCGCTTATTGCATCGTCCCCAAGGTGCGGGGTCGTGAGCGCAGCATCCCGCCGGAAGCGCTTGTCGCCGACATAAACCGCCATGCCGCCGAGGGCTTCCGGGAAGTGGCGCTCACGGGCACGCAGTTGGGCACCTACGGATTTGACCTGCCCGGCACAGACCTGCCGGGGCTGCTGGAGCGCATACTGGCCGAAACGGACATGGAGCGAGTGCGGGTATCGTCATTGCAGGCCCACGAAATCACCGCGCAGCTGCTGGAACTATGGGGCGATCCGAGACTCATGCCCCACTTTCACATACCCCTCCAGAGCGGCTGCGATTCGACACTTAAGGCCATGCGTCGCCGCTACGACACAGGGCAGTTCGCCGCTTCGGTGGAGTCCGTCCGGCGGATGTATCCCGACGCTGGCATAACCACGGACATCATCGTCGGCTTCCCCGGAGAGACCGGCGCCGACTTCGCCGCCAGCTTGGAATTTGCTTCAGGGATGCAGTTCTCCGACATTCACGCCTTTCCCTACTCTTCCAGGCCGGGAACCTCGGCGGCCTACTCCCGGCATCAGGTCCCGGAGCCTGAGAAGCGGGCGCGCATGGGAGAGATGCTGGCATTGTCGGCAGAGTCCGCCTTCCGGTTCAGAGAGAGCCAACTGGGAGCGGCGCGAGCGGTGCTATGGGAACGAACTTCCGCGAAAGAAGGAATCTGGTCGGGCCTCACCGATAACTATCTGCGTGTGCGCACAGCCAGCGATACCCCTCTCGCCAACCGGATCACCAACGCCCGGCTCAATTCCCTTGAAGGCGATTGGGTGATGGCCGAAATAACGCCATGAACTACGCGATGCCCCCTCTCCCTCTGTGAGAGGGTTAGGGTGGGGGTCTCCCTGCCGAAATGAAAGCCGCCCCGACGTCGTCGGGGCGGCCTTTTCCTGGCTGCTGCGTCGGGCATTACGCCCTCCTGTTTACAGGTCAACGGGGCGAAGGAACCCCATCCCACCCCGGCGTTCCAAGTATCCAGCTCGAACGTCGTGCCCGTGGGAGAATACCAGTAGCCAGCCCTCGCGCTCGGCCCGGAACAGCAGTTCCTTCTTTTGCTCGAGGGTCACTTCTGGGGAGTTGTCGAAGGCTGATATCGCTACCAGGTTGAGGTGATGCGGCGTCGGGACGATGTCGCCCAAGTAGACGACCCGCTCGCCGCCGTGATTGAACATAACCATCTGATGCCCCGATGCGTGGCCGTCTGTCACTACCACGTTCAGCCCGGGCAGGATCTCCCGGTCGCCGTCCAGCAACTCCAACTGGCCCCGCTCGTCAATGGGCAGAAAGTTGTCGGCGCGGTGGGACTGGTTGGCACGTTCGTTGGGGTGACAGGCCTCGTGCCAGCACCGTTGCTGCACGTAGTACCGGGCCCTGGTAAACGTGGGCACCAGGTTTCCGGCCCGGTCCAGGCGGGTGCAGCCGCCGGAATGATCGAAATGCAAATGAGTGAGTATTACTGCGTTGATGTCCTTGGGGGTCAGACCGACTGACTTTAGTCCTCGCAGCAGCCTGCTGGGGACGAGGCCCAGTTTTTCGCGGTCGATGTCCACCATATCCTTTGAGCCAATGCCTGTGTCTACAAGAACGTTCTGTCCGCCCGCTTGCAGTAACAGGCAGTTCAGCCCCAGGGTCATCCGGTTCTTTCGATCGGTGGCGACACTGTTCTCCCAGGTCTCCTTTGGCACCGGGCCGAACATGGAACCACCGTCAACCTTCATTACTCCATCACTGACAATTTTCACGCTTGTTGCCATCATCAACCACCCATATCCCTAAATCAGTAGTATGGATTGCCAGGGTTTTGCTGCAAACCCCGCCGAAAAAGCGGACGCAAAGGGATATCGGACGGCCTGCGGATGCTGGAAAAGGAAGTAATACTGCGATAGGCCGAAACTGGGAAAGCATCCGTAAATCGGACGACGCCTGCAACAATTATCTTAATTCCGGGTCCTGTCCGGAAGCAGTTGCCGCTATTTCAACCTCCTTCTCTGGCGTAATTCAAAATTCTGGCCCAATGACCGCTCCGGGGGTGACCGGCTGAAAAGCTACAGGGCATCGCTGCAATGCTTATGCTGTCACAGCCGCCGGAGACAATATGTCTAGCAGTAAAGTCACTCCGAGCAGGAATGTCAAGGCTGATTTTTTAATAATACAAATTATTTCTTAGAATTTATCTAAAAATCTGGCAGTCTCCATGACACACCGGAACCGCCTGGTTCCCTTCGGTGCTATACTACCGGCAGCCCGGACGACGTTAAGGAGCAGGTGATGGTACAGACAAGCAATGTAATCACAGGGAATGAGAAGGATGAAATTTCCCTGATGGCCCATCTCTTGCGGCGGGCTGGGTTCGGCGCTACCTTCGACGAGCTTGAGCAGGCTCTGTCTGAAGGCTACGAGGCAACGGTGGAGCGCCTTCTGCATCCCGAGGACGCCCCCGAATGGGATGACTCTCTTTTCCGCCGCTACCACGTGGACCAGAACAGCGTCATGCTAATCGAGAGTGCCCAGTCTTACTGGCTCTACCGGATGATCAACTCCCCGAGGCCTCTGGAAGAAAAGATCGCTCTCTTCTGGCATGGCCTCTTCGCCACCGCCTACGGCAAGCTGAACCACGCCAAGGCAGTGGTAAATCAGACCAACACCTTCCGCCGCCACGGGCTGGGAACCTTCCGCAACCTGCTGTCGGAACTCTCCCGCGACCCGGCCATGATTTTCTGGCTCGACAACAAGGACAACCACAAGGATGCTCCCAACGAAAACTACGGGCGCGAGCTTCTGGAACTGTTCTCCATGGGCATCGGCACCTACACTGAGGCCGACGTGAAGGCCGCCGCCCGCGCCTTCACCGGCTGGACCATCGCCAACCAAGACTACATGAGCGTCCGCGCCTCCCGCGATTCCATCTGGCCCCACGGACGCCTCGACTGGCAATTCGTCTACCGCCCGGATGACCACGACGACAGCGAAAAGACCTTCCTCAATCAGACCGGGCGGTTCAATGGCGAAGACCTGCTGGACATAATCTGCGGCCATCCGGCCAGTAGCTGGTTCCTCGCCGGAAAGCTCTACGGGTTCTTCGTCTCCGACCAGCCCGATGAAGCCGCCCTCCAGATCATAGCCGAAGACCTGCGCCGCACCGGTGGCGACGTGCGCTCGGCCATGCGCACCATCTTCATGTCCGACTTCTTCCGCTCCGAACAGGCCCGACGCGCCAAGGTTAAGAGCCCGGCCGAAGTCGTGGCCGGCGTGGCCCGCTTGGCCGGGGCCTTCGGCGCGCCCCGCTGGAACATCGTCAACCTCGCCCTTGACGCCAATTTCATGGGCCAGGAAATCCTCAACCCGCCCACTGTGGAAGGCTGGCATACCGGCACAGAGTGGGTGGACACCGGCACGCTGATGGAAAGAGTGAACTCGGCCGCCCTGCTGCTGGGCGACCCGGCTCAGCCGGGCGTCAGGAACATCATCGGGCGCCTGCGGGACGACAACGGGACGTACACCCCCGGCGAGTTGGTGGACGCCTGCCTAAACCTGTGCGGCGCGCTGGAAGTGTCGGGCGCCACGCGCCACGAACTGACCGCCTTCGCCGCCTCCCAGGGCGAGCTGATCTTCGAGCCGCAGTTCGCGGACGGCTGCGCCGAGCAGCGCGTCGCCGACCTGCTCCAGCTCATCGTCTCCACCCGCGAGTACCAGATGGCCTAAGCCAACCGGAGGGATTTCAATGCAGGTCACTCAGGACGTCAAGAAAGAAATCCTGAAGTTCATCGAAAAGAAAATCGACACCGATGAAATGTGGGCCGAAGCCTTTAGCAAGCTGATCGGCCTCGACGAGCCGGACCAGAACGGCGCCGTCTGGGATATGCTCCAGGGCATCAACGACTCCATGCGCTGGGACAAGTTGTTCGAGGAACATCCCGAGTCCTTGACCGGATTGTGGAAGAAGGCCGGAGATCAGCAAAGGAAGAAGGGACGATTTCGCTGGAAGAATTTCTTGCGCTAACCGAAGAAGATGACTGCGAACCTCCTAGCGGTCAATAGGACATGGATTCGCTGATAACCCGTAGTTTTCGGGAAGCTCTCAGGGAACTTGACCCTGTGATACAACGCAGAGTCCGACGAGCCTATCATCTGTTTATGGACAACCCACAGCACGGCAGTCTGTATTTCAAAAGAGTCAAGGGCACAAGAAACCTTTACTCTGCCAGGGTAGATGACAATTACCGCGTGTTGGATGAGTTAAATGGAGACACTATCACCTGGTATTGGATTGGCCCCCACGACGAGTATGAGAGGATGATTCCCTGAAATGACCACCACCGCAGCCATCCGTTACAGCCACACCGTCGGCTCCCTGTCCAACCAGGGCCGCGGCTTCCAGAATCCGGTTGACGTGGCGCTGGACTCGCAGGGCGTGATGTACGTCCTCAACCGCGCCGGACCGGAGCTGCCCATCCGCCTGCCCTACAAGCGGGTGTCCATGTGCACCGTGGACGAGGAATATCTGGGCGAGTTCGGCACTGGAGGAACCGCCGTTGGTGAGTTCTGGTGGCCCAGTTCCCTGGCCTTCGACAGCCGCGACCGGCTGTATGTCACCGATGAAGCCTTGAACCGCGTCACAATCTTCTCCACCACTGGCGAGGTCCTGGACACCTGGGGCGAAGAAGGATCAGCGCCCGGACAAATCAGCCATCCGTCATACGTCGCCTGCGACGCCGACGACAATCTGCTGATTGCCGATAGCGGGAACCACCGGATACAAAAGTTCACCACGGACGGCAGGTTCATCGAAAGCTGGGGAGCCTATGGGACTGGCGAAGGCCGCTTCAACGCTCCCTGGGGAATCGCCTTTGGCAGCGAAGGTGTGGTGTATGTATCCGACTGGGGCAACAACCGTATCCAGAAACTTGCGCCCAACGGAGATTTCATCGAGCAACTGCCCCATACCGGAGCAACGCAGTCTGAGACTGACCGCATCAACCATCCCGCCGGGCTGTGCGTTGACGCCGACGGGATAATCTATGTAGCCGACTGGGGAAACGAGCGGGTGCGCGTGTTGTCCCCCGGAGGCGAACTGCTGACTACCCTGCGCGGCGAGTCGAAAACCCCCACTTGGGCCAACGAATACTTCGAGGCCAACCCGGAGGAGGGAGCGCTCCGGTTGGAGTCCGACCTGTCTCCATCGGTTGACCTGCCGGGCGGGTTCGGGACGACCAGCGACCGTGAAGAATCGGCCAACGTGGAAAAGCTGTTCTGGGGGCCGACGGCGGTCAAGCTCGACGGCCTGGGAAACATTCTAATCGTGGATAGCTGCCGCCACCGCATACAGGTCTACCGAAGGGCCCAATAGAAGACGATGACTGAAAGCCAGCCGAAATCCCCCAGGGTCTACTACGGATGGTACATCCTGGGCACGGCGATGTTTATCGCCTTCGTCACCACTGGCGCGCGTAACGGCTTTGGCATCTTCGTTATCCCCATGAGCGAAGAGTTCGAGTGGAACCGGACGACCATTTCAGTGGTGGCCGCCCTCGGCTGGCTGGTCAATGGTATTACCCAGCCGTTTCTCGGGCATTTCTTCGACCGTTTCAGCGCGCGCAGAGTAATCCTGATCAGTCTGGTAATAGTTGGCGCGTCCACTGCGGCGCTGAGCCTCACCTTTCACGTCCTTTTCCTCGCCTTTCTGTTCGGCTTCGTTCTTTCGACCGGGTTGAGCGGGGCATCCACCGGCACCTTGCAGCCGTTGCTAGCCCGATGGTTCAACCGGAGGCGCACCACGACGATGGGGTTGATCGTGGCCGGGTCGTCGGTCGGCGGCCTTATATTGGTTCCCTTCTCGGCCTATCTGCTTGAGCTGACCGACTGGCGGATGACCTGGGTGGCATTGGGCGGTATCGTGCTGGTTCTCGCCACCCCGTTGGCCTTTATGCTGTTGCGGAGCAGCCCCGAAGAGATGGGTCTCCAGCCCGATGGCGGGGCTGGCAGCGGCGCCGCCGGCGGTGCCCCGGCCGAGAGACGGCGCGGCCTGTTCGAGGTGGACAACTGGCGGGACTCCTTCCGCTCTCCGCCCATGTGGCAATTGTCGGCGGCATACACGGTATGCGGTGTGACCACCGGCATCATATCCATTCATTTCATCCCCTACGGTCAAGACCTGGGGCTCTCCGCGACCCGGGCCGCCACCATCTTCGGGTTTATGATGGCGCTGAACGTGGTGGGAGGCATCGGAGCGGGATTGCTCGCTGACCGGTTCGCCCAGAAGTACGTGCTAGGCACTGTCTACTTCGTGCGGGGCATTGCATATATGCTATTGCTGGTCTTCCCCGGAGAGCTGAGTCTCTGGGTGTTCGCCACGCTGACCGGGTTCTCCTGGATTGCCAGTGTGCCGGTGACCACCTCCCTCACCGCCAACGTCTATGGGTTGCGCTCCCTGGCGACCATCGCCGGCATCTCGTTCCTCTGCCACCAGGTGGGAGCGTTCGCGAGCATTAACTTCGCCGGAATACTTTATGATGTGACCGGCTCCTACACGCTGCCCTTTGCCATTGCCGGGGCGCTGCTGTTCCCGGCGGCGCTCGCAGCATTTACTATCAACGAAAAGAAATATTCGGTGCGTTACCAGCCAGTCGCGGCCGGTGCCTGACTCCCCTGTTTCCAAAAGACTCCCCACAGTGATTTCGACTTATGATGACTGAAAAGCAACCGGCCCGGCCTGGGACCTACTACGGCTGGTACGTAATGTTCACCGCCATGTTCATCGCCGGGGTGACCACTGGCGCGCGCAATGGATTCGGGGTTTTCGTTATCCCCATGAGCGAAGATCTCGATTTTTCCCGTACCGGCATCTCCATTGCTGCGGGCATAGGCTGGCTGCTGAATGGAATTACCCAACCTCTGGTAGGCCACCTCTTCGACAAGTTCAACTCTCGCAAGGTCATTCTCATCAGCCTTTTGGTGGCTGGCCTGGCCACCGCCGGGCTCAGCTTGACCTTCCATCTGTACTTTCTAATCTTCCTGTTTGGCTTCGTGCTGTCCACCGCCATGAGCGGGGCGTCCATAGGTACCCTGATGCCGTTGCTGGCCCGGTGGTTTGTGAAGCGGCGGACCCTCGTGCTGGGGTTAGTAGCCTCGGGCTCGTCCATAGGCGGCATGGTGCTGATTGTTTTCAGCGGTTACCTGGTGGCGCTGTTCGACTGGAAGGTGTCCTGGATTACTCTGGGAGCCATTGTTGCTTTCCTGGCCGTGCCGTTGGGGTTTATGTTCCTGCGGAACAATCCGTCGGAGATGGGACTCCTTCCCGATGGGGATCCAGACCCTGCGACCAGTGGGGCGCCGTCTCCCCCGGCGCGGCAACGCGGGCTTTTTGAGGTCGAGCAGTGGTACCACTCCTTCCGCTCTCCCCCAATCTGGAACCTCTCAGCGGCGTATACGGTTTGCGGCATTACCGTTGGCCTTTTGTCCGTGCACTTTGTGCCGTACGCTGATGGACAGTTGGGAGTTGACCCTAAACTGGCGGCAACAATTTTCGGCGTTCTGACGGGCCTCAACGCCATTGGCGCGGTTGGTGGCGGCTGGCTGGCCGACCGCTTTGGCCGCAAAAACGTGCTGGGAACAGTTTACTCCGTGCGATGCCTCGCCTACTTGGTGTTGATTGGCGGGCTGATTGCGACGGAGCGGGCCATTGACATTCCGCTGATTGGTTCGGCAGCCCTGCCAAGCCTGTGGATTTTCGCCATCCTGGCCGGCTTCTCCTGGATTGCCAGCGTGCCTATTACCGCGTCGCTGACTGCCGACGTATATGGGCTGCGGGCGCTGGCCACCATTTCCGGAATTTCCTTCCTATGCCACCAGATTGGCGCATTCATAAGCATAATCTTGGGGGGAGTATTGTACGACCTGACAGGCTCCTACCTGCTGCCCTTCTCCATTGCGGCTGCCTGTCTGGTTCCGGCCGCCATCGCCTCTTACACCATCAACGAGAAGAAATACTCGGTGCGTTACCAGGCTGCGGCCCCTGCGGCAGGCGCGGCGGCTGGGGATTAGCCGCCCCGCTGCCCGGCCCAAAATACCGGGCAGGGCACACTGCGGTAGAAGACGGGCAGGCCGTCGGCGTAATCGTGGTCTAGCCAGAGTAGTCCCGGCGTAAGAATAGAAGACGATCTCAGAGGGTGTGTGACAAATCCCCTCTCCCCAGGGAAAGGGTGAGGGCGTACCTTGGCTTTTGCCGGCCAGGGCAGCCGCAGGCAATTGGGCATGAATGAAGCGCAAGGGCCTAGGAACGGCATTTACTACGGCTGGTACGTGACCGCCACCGCCATGTTCATCGCCGGGGTCACCCTCGGCGCGCGCAGTTCCTTCGGCGTCTTCGTGATTCCGATGAGCGAGGCTTTCGACTGGAACCGCACGACCATATCGGTGGCGGCGGGCATTGGTGTGTTGGTCAACGGCTTGACGCAACCCGTGTTGGGACACCTGTTCGACAGGTTCGACTCCCGCAGGGTGATTCTCATAAGCCTTTTGATAGTGGGATTGGGGACGGCGGGATTGAGCCTCACATTCCACTATCTGTTTCTGGTGTTCCTGTTCAGCTTCCTGCTGTCCACCGCCATGAGCGGTACGTCCGAGGGTACCCTGGGGCCGCTATTGGCCCGCTGGTTTCTGCGGCGGCGCACTACGGTGCTGGGTCTGATGGTGGCCGGAGGGGCTCTGGGTGGGCTTACGCTGATTCCCTTCAGCGCCTATATGGTGGAACTGTTCGACTGGAGGGTGTCCTGGATTGCCTTGGGGGCCATCATTACGGTGCTGGCGCTGCCCCTGGGCTTCATATTCTTGAAGAACAGTCCGGTTCAGATGGGGTTACAGCCCGACGGCGACCCGAAGCCGCCCCCGGACGATTCTTCGTCGCCGCAGAAACGAGGCTCATTCGAGGTCGAGCAATGGTGGCAGTCCTTTCGCTCTCCGCCCATCTGGAACCTGTCGGCGTCTTTCACCATTTGCGGCGTTTCCGTAGGCGCCATCGCCATACACTTCGTGCCCTATGCCGAGGAGCAGATAGGCATTTCGCCCACTCTGGCCGGGGTGATTTTCGGCTTTATGATGGGACTGAGTGTAGTGGGCGGCATCGGCGGGAGCTGGCTAGCTGACCGCTTCGGGCGCAAGAACGTCTTGGCCTCCGTTTACTTTATTCGCGGACTGGCCTACGTGGCGCTGCTGGGAGGACTGTTCGCGGTGGAGCGCGGCATTGCCCTGCCCCTAATTAGCTCTCCGGGGCTGGTGAGCCTTTGGGTGTTCGCCACGCTGGCAGGCTTGTCCTGGATCGCCAGCGTGCCGGTTACCACCTCCCTGACTGCCGACGTTTACGGCTTGCGGGCATTGGCTACGATTTCGGGTATCGCGCTCATGTGCCACCAAGTGGGATCATTCGTCAGCATTCTGCTGGCCGGAATACTCTACGACGCCACCGGCTCATACTTCCTGCCCTTCGCCATCGCCGGGTTGCTGCCGTTCCCGGCAGCGCTGGCGGCCTTTGTGATTGACGAAAAGAAATACTCGGTGCGCTACCAGTCCGCGCCGGCGGGAGCGTCCGCTGGAGATTAGCCGAGGGCGACGGGTTTTCCAAACGCAAATGTTATTGTTAGGATGAATTCATGGTACGCATCATTGTTGAAATAGATGAAAAAGCCTGCGCCGAGGTCATGCGTCGCTATCATTTCAAGACCAAGCGCGAGGCGATTAACTTCGCTCTCCGGTCGATGTCGGGGCAACCCATTCCCCCGGATCCTGCCAAGCGTATGACTCTTGAGGAAATCGACGCCCTGCAAGGGATTGGGTGGGATGGTGATCTTGACGCTATCAGACCGGCTGGACCCTCTGACTTTAGTTGACTCGTCCGCATGGATCGAGTTCCTTCGGAACACTGGCTCGCCCACCTGTCTTCGTTTACGTGAGTTGTTGAGACTGGAAAACGCTGCCCTCTGCGATGCTGTGGGGATAGAAGTTCTTGCGGGGGCGAGAGACGAATCAAATCTGTCAACGCTGCGCCAAGCGCTGGCACAGGCGACGGTTATACCGACGGAGGCATCTGACTATGATGATGCCGCAATGCTCTACCGCCGCTGCCGACGTGGAGGCGAGACCGTCCGCAAGCTGCTGGACTGCCTTATCGCTGCGGTCGCCATCCGCGTCGAAGCCCCAGTTCTGCACAACGACAGAGACTTCGACGTACTGGCCCGGCACACGGAACTGCAAGTAGACCGCCCTGAGAGTTGATGCGGGAAAACTCGCAGCCTACCCCTGCCGCCGCCGCGCCCAGGAATCCCGCAGCGCTACCGTCCGGTTGAACACCAACGCTCCGGCCGACGAGTCCACGTCTACGCAGAAGTACCCCTGCCGCAGGAACTGGAAGCGGTCGCCCGGCTTCGCGTCAGCCAGCGACGGCTCCACCTTGGCCGTGATTGTCCGCAGCGAGCCGGGGTTCAGGTTGTCGGTGAAGTCGCCGCCTTCCGGCAGGTCGCTGGGGTCTTCCTTCAGGAACAGGTGGTCGTAGATGCGTACCTCGGCATCCAGGCAATGCTCCGCCGACACCCAGTGCGACGTGCCGCGCACCCGTCGCCCGTCCGCGGAGGTGCCGCCGTGGGTCTCCGGGTCATAGGTGCAATGTATTTCCGTTATCTCGCCGGTGGATTCATCCTTCACCACGCCGGTGCAGGTAACATAGTAGGCGTCCTTCAGCCGCACCTCGCGGCCCGGCGACAGGCGGTAGAAGCCGCGCGGCGGGTCCTCCGAGAAATCATCCCGCTCGATATACAGCGTCCGCGAGAAGGGCAGCGCACGGTGTCCGGCGCTGGCGTCCTCCGGGTTGTTCTCCGACTCTATGTACTCGACCTGCCCCTCCGGGTAGTTTTTGATGACCAGCTTCACAGGGTCCAGCACCGCCATCACTCGCGGGGCGCGTTGGTTCAGGTCCTCGCGAATGCAGTTCTCCAGCAGTGCGATGTCCGTCCAGGTGTCGCGCTTGGCGACGCCGATGCGCTCACAGAAGTCTCGGATGGCCTCGGGCGAGTAGCCCCGCCGCCGCAGGCCCGACAGCGTGGGCATTCGCGGGTCGTCCCAGCCGTTGACGTGGCCCCCCTCCACCAGTTGAATCAGCCGCCGCTTGCTCAATACAGTGTAAGTGAGGTTCAGCCGGGCGAACTCGATTTGCTGCGGGTGGTAGATTTCCAGCGCGTCCAGGCACCAGTCGTACAGGGCGCGATGCACCTCGAACTCCAGCGTGCAGATGGAGTGAGTCACGCCCTCGATGGAGTCCGACTGCCCGTGAGCGAAGTCGTACATCGGGTAAATGACCCAGTTGTCGCTGGTGCGATGGTGCGACGCCTTCAGGATGCGATACAGCACCGGGTCGCGCAGTTGCAGGTTGGGCGAGGCCATGTCTATCTTGGCCCGCAGCACCCGGCTGCCCTCGTCGAACTCCCCGGCCCGCATCCGCTGGAACAGGTCCAGGTTCTCGCCCACGGAGCGATCGCGGTAGGGGCTTTCCCGCCCCGGCTCGGTCAGGGTTCCCCGGTACTCTTGGATTTCGTCGAAAGTCAGGTCATCCACGAAGGCTTTGCCCTTGCGGATGAGGTCCACGGCCATTTCGTAGAGTTCCTCGAAGTAGTCCGAGGCGTAGAACAGGTTGTCGCCCCAGTCCCAGCCCAGCCACCGTACATCGTTGAGTATAGAGTTAACGTATTCGACTTCCTCACGCGTGGGATTGGTGTCGTCGAACCGCATATTGCAATGCCCGCCGTTCTCTGCCGCCAGCCCGAAGTTCAGGCAGGCCGACTTGGCGTGGCCGATGTGCAGGTAGCCGTTGGGTTCCGGCGGAAATCGGGTGATGACATGGCCGCCGAACTTCCCTGTCCGGTTATCGTCGGCAACGATGGCCCGGATGAAGTCAGACCCGGTCGAGGCTTCAGTGTTTGCCATTTGCGTCATTCTCTGTCTTCCGAATGAAAAATCCCCTCCCCCACAAAGGGAGAGTATGGCAAAAGTTCCCTCCCCCTCAGGGGGAGGGTTAGGGTGGGGGTGAGACGCCAGCCCCCAAACTATCCCGCCGCGCCCAGCTTCTCCACCGCCAGCCGCAGGCGAGCCAGCACCCTGTCCCGCCCCATAACCTCCATTGTCTCGAACAGCGGCGGCGACACGGCCCTTCCCGTGGAGGCGGTGCGCAGCAGCCCGAAGAACTGGCGACGGGAAAGCTCCAGTCGCTGGCCGGTTTCCCCCAGCATGACTTCCAGTTGCTCATGGCCGAAATCGTCACCCGTCGTGCCGCTTTCCAGGTCGCCCAGCGCGGCCATCAGCGCGGCCAGTGTGCCTTCGGTGTCCATTCCCTTCTGTACCAGCGTCGCCGGGTCGTAGTCAGGTGGCAGCTCGCCGAAGAAGTAGGCGGTAATGTCGTCGGACTCGTCCAGCCGCTTCAGCCGTTCCTGCACCAGCGGGGCGATATTGCAGAGATAGTCCTGTTCCTCAGTGTCCAACTGCCGGGGGATGTACTTCGACATACGCTGCGCCAGTTCCTCGGCGGGCAGGTCGCGGATGTAGACGCCGTTCATCCACATCAGCTTGTCCTGGTCGAAGATGGCCGCCGATTTGGTGATCTGGTCCAGGGTGAAGTTGTCAATAATCTGCTGGAGCGTGACCACCTCGGTGCTCCCGTCCAGCGACCAGCCCAGCAGCACCATGAAGTTGAGCAGCGCCTCGGGCAGGTATCCCTGCTCCCGGTACTCGCCGATGGCAGTGGCCCCATGGCGCTTGGACAGCTTGGCCCGGTCCGGCCCGGTAATCATGGGCAGATGGGCGAACTCCGGCGGCTCGAACCCGAAGGCTTGGAAAAGCTGCAAGTGGCGCGGCGTGCTGGGCAGCCATTCCTCGGCCCGCATCACGTGGCTGATTTCCATAAGGTGGTCGTCGGCCACCACCGCCAGGTGATAGGTGGGGAAGCCGTCGGATTTCAGGATGACGAAGTCTTCCTGCAACTCGTTGCGCCATTCCACGTCGCCGCGAATCAGGTCGTGGACGCGCGTCACCCCTGACTCCGGCATGGCGAAGCGTACAACCCGGTCGTCATCTCCCACCGGTGCCCCCACGGCCCCGGCCCGTCCCAAGCGGCGGCAGTTGCACCCGTTGCCCTCCCCGGAGCCACGATTGGCCCGGCGCAGCCTTTCCAGTTCCTCGCGGCTGCAATAGCAGTAGTAGGCGTTGCCCTGGTCGAGAAGCTGCTCGGCAAGCCTTTGGTAGATTTCCAGCCGGTTCGACTGCTCATAGGGGGCATGGGGACCCTGAACTTCCGGCCCTTCGTCCCAATCTATGTTGAGCCAGCGCAGGCCGTCCAATATGGCCTCAATTGCCCCCTCAACCAGCCGGTTCTGGTCGGTGTCCTCAATCCTGACGATAAACTTCCCGCCGTGGTGACGGGCGAAAAGCCAGTTGAACAGTGCGGTGCGGATGTTGCCGATATGGGGTTGACCCGTGGGACTGGGGGCGTACCTGACACGAACTTCGGCAGCCAAACCTGTCACTCCCAAGCGAAGGAACTGCCGTCATTGTAGCACGATTGCGCCTATGCCTTGAACGGAAACCGACAGACATGTTCACCCTCTCCCTCAAGGGAGAGGGTGAAATCCTACTCATAATCAACTTCCCATCCGCCCCGGCTGCGCCTTCGTGGTATGCTATGCGCCAAACTCAGCTTGGAGGGTTGCCCCGCCATGACCGCCAGTCCCAACGTCAGAATTGAGCGCGATTCCATGGGCGAAATGGAAGTGCCCGCCGACGCTCTGTATGGCGCCTCCACCATGCGCGCCGTGCTGAACTTTCCCATCAGCAGCCTGCGTTTCCCTCGAACATTCATCCGGGCTTTGGGCCTGATTAAGCAGTCCGCCGCACGCAGCAATATGTCCCTCGGCCTGCTGGACGAGCGCACCGGCAACGCCATCGTCGCCGCGGCCCAGGAAGTCATAGACGGCCAGCTTGACCGCCACTTCGTGCTGGACATCTTCCAGACCGGCTCTGGCACCTCCACCAACACCAACGCCAA
This sequence comes from Dehalococcoidia bacterium, assembly GCA_965204805.1. Lineage (GTDB taxonomy): Bacteria > Chloroflexota > Dehalococcoidia > Lucifugimonadales > UBA3495 > VXOI01. Next base: position 2,158,453 of record OZ242013.1, on the reverse strand, counting down.
CGAGGTCATCGCCAACCGCGCCAGCCAGCTATTGGGCGGCGACCTCGGCTCCCGCCTGGTCCACCCCAACGACCACGTCAACATGGGGCAGTCGTCCAACGATGTCATCCCCACTGCCATTCACCTGGCCGCCCTGCTGTCCATCAAGGAAGACCTGATCCCCGGACTGGAAAACCTAGCGACAGAGCTGGAGAAGAAATCCGAGGAGTTCTGGCCCATCATCAAGACCGGCCGCACCCATCTTCAGGACGCCACCCCGGTGCGGTTGGGCCAGGAGTTCCTGGGCTACGCCGGGCAGGCCCGTTACGGCGTCCAGCGGATGCAGCGGGCGAAGGAGGCCCTGGCCGAGGTGGCCCTGGGCGGCACGGCGGTCGGCACCGGCGTCAACACCCACCCGGAGTTCTCCGCCCGCACCTGCGCCTATGTGTCCGAGGCCGCTGGAGTGGAAATCCGCGAGACCGGCAACCACTTTCAGGCCCAGTCGTCGCTGGACGCCCTGGTCGAGGCCAGTGGCGAGCTGAAGACCGTAGCCATCAGCCTGCACAAGATAGCCAACGACATCCGTTTCATCGCCTCCGGCCCCCGCGCAGGTCTCGGCGAAATCAGCCTGCCGGAAGTGCAGCCGGGCAGCTCCATAATGCCGGGCAAAATCAACCCGGTGATTGCCGAGTCGGTGGTGCAGGTGGTGGCCCAGGTGGTGGGCAACGACGCCGCCGTAACACTGGCCGGGCAGGGCGGTTACTTCGAGCTGAACACCATGATGCCGGTCGCGGCCCACAACATCCTGGAGTCCATCTCCCTGCTCGCCGCCTCGGCCAACAACTTCGCTGACCAGTGCGTTGAGGGCATCGAAGCCACCACCGTCGGCCCGGACATGGTGGAGAAGGGCCTGATGCTGGGGACGGCCTTGGCCCCGGCAATCGGCTATGACGCAGCAGCAACCATCGCCAAGGAAGCCGCCGCCTCAGGCGCAACCATCCGCGAGATGGCGAAGGAGAAGACCGAACTCTCCGACGCCGAGTTGGACACGCTGCTGAACCCGGAGGGCATGACCGAACCGGGCGTTAACGTAGGCGGAGGCGGGGGATAGGGCGGCGCCACTGCTCACCCTCCGGTCTCCAACGTATCAGACAAACTTAGGGGCAACCATAAGGGTTGCCCCGATTGCCGCTACAAGGCCGCGTTCATACTGAGATTGCTCTGCTACGCCTTACCTAGTATTGCGTCAAATCAAGAATGGCACGGGTAGAGGCGATGGAGTTTGCGTCTGGCGTCTTGGGCTGTGAACTGCCAGTTAATGGCGGCTCCTATCGCGTTCCGCTCCCACACGCAGGCACTGACGGCTCTTTCCAGGCTGTCCTCATCTCCGTTGCGCCCCCGCAAGCAGGCCCTGGCCAGCACGCTGAACTCGATTTCCGCCATATTCAGCCAGCTCCCATGCTTGGGGGTGTAGTGGAACTCCAGCCGCTTGGCGATCCGCCGCGCCTCCGGGGCGGGAAAGGTCTCATACAGCGATGCCACCCGGTGGGTGTTCAAATTGTCCAAGACCAGGCGGATCACCGGGACATCCGGGTAGGCCGCGTCCACCAGCCAGCGCATCTGATGGGCGAAGTCCTGCATGGTACGCCGCTGGGTTATCGCAACCTCCCGCCAGCCGGCCTTGGGCTCGCAGGTCAGGAACAGGTTACGGGTGCCACCCCTCACGTATTCGTAGTCCTCCCGCTTGGGCTGTCCGGGCCTTGCTGGCAACGGCGTCCTGGTTTCCGCCAAGAGCTGGGTGGAGGTCTCGTCGAAGCACACCACCGGCCTCTGAGGGTCGTATGGTTCGGCGTACAAGTCCAGCACATCCTCCATAGCGGCCACGAACTCTCCGCCTACCTTGGGAATGCACCACTGCTGCTTCCGCCACGGCTTGAGGGTGTTTTTTTCAAGTGCAACCGCACCGTCTCGTGGGACAACGATTCCACCAGTCCCAACTCCACCGCCTTGCCGGCCAAGGCGCGCAGAGTCCAATGCTCGTGACCCTCGGGCGCCGGGCTGCAGGCCAAGGCAATCAGGTGGGCTTCCACACGGTCGTCCACCTTCCGGTATGGATTGGGCGAGTTGTGGTGCCGCAACACCTCCTCCAGTCCCTCCTCCACGTAGCGGCGCTTGACCCGGCGCACCGTGCGTTCCGACACATCCAGAGCCGTGGACACTTGGGGAGCGGTCCAACCCTCGTCGGTCTTTAGCAGAATGCGGGCCCGCGTGATGGCCTGGGTCGAGTGCCTGCCGGCCCGGATCATCTTCTTGAGCAGTCCCTTCTCCGGCGCAGTCAGGTGGACCGCGTAAACCTCTTGCACCATGGATGACCCTCCCACAACACAACTTCAGTCCAAAAGGTAGCACCCACGCTCAGATTATGTGATACGTGACAATACGCGTTTGACCCAATACTAGCCGTCGCTGTGACCGTCGGTTTCGTGGGGCAAGCGGAGCAGGCCTTCCAGCCGCGCCACTCGCTGTGACAGTTGGGACACCTCGGCGATTAGCTGCCGGTTTTGCTCCACCATCAGCAGATACCGCTGGTTGGATTCCTCGAATCTGGCATTCATGTCGCTGGATAGGGCGGCGAATCTGGAATTGGTATCGCTGGAGGCGGCGTCGAAACGAGCGTTTGTGTTGCTTGCGGCGGCGTCAAAGCGGGAATTCATCATCTGCCAAGTTGCGGCAAACAGGGCCACAATCACCGCCAGCAAGCCAATGCCTACGCCGAGGATGGTGTACATTTCCGGGCTCATAGGGTTTTCCTCCGCCGCGATAGGCTGCTATTGTACCATCGCCCGGAACGTCCGGCTTTTGGTAACGGCCTTGCGCTACCCCTCGTCCCACATGGGCAACCCCTGGCCCACGGCTTCGCGCACACAGTTGGGACAGCGTTGGTCGGAAGTATGCCCGTCGGCGGGATAGAGGTTCTCTCCCCGCAGGCCGCAGAGAAAGTCGGGCATTATCTCCTCAATGCCCACCTGCAAGAGGTAGTGCACTTTGCCGGTTTTGCCTTCGAAGGCCCACCACCACGGCGTCTGATTCGCTGACATATCGTTGAGGAACGACTTAAAGTCATCCTCCCAGCTGTCCTCTGGCATCTCCACCAGCCAGCGGCCCGTCGTCGAGTCAGGATCGCGCTCGGCCTTCAGTCTGCCATTGCGGATGTACTCCCGTATGTCCCGCTGCGACACGTTCAGGCGGCGGGACGCTTCCTGAATAGTAACCTTCTCCATAGCTGTCTCCGAGAATATCAGACTCAGGGAGCGTTAGCGGTTAAGCGCCGACGGTGGCCGGGTCCTCTATGGTGTCGGCCAGTGAGCCGCCGGGCGGCACCATCGGGTAGACGTTGGTTTGCTGGTCCACCACGAACTCGATGAGGAACGGGCCGTCGTGGGCCTTGGCCCGCCGCAGCGCGGGCAGCACTTCCTCCTGTTCCGACACCCGCACCGCGCCCACGCCGTAGGCTTCGGCCAGCTTGACGTAATCCGGCCCCGGTACAGGCACCGCCTTCAGGTGGTTGTCGAAGTACATCTCCTGCCACTGCCGCACCATCCCCAGGTGCCCATTGTTGATGAGGGCATACTTGACCGGCAGCTTCTCCTCGGCGGCGGTGACCAGTTCCTGGAGGGTCATCTGGAAGCCGCCGTCGCCGGCGATACTCCACACCGTCGCCTCCGGCCGCGCCGCCTGCATCCCCAGGGCCGCCGGCACCTCGAAGCCCATGGCGCCCTGGCCGCCCGACGACACGAAGGTATTGGCTTGGTTGAAGGAAAGGAACTGCGCCGCCCACATCTGGTGCTGCCCCACTCCGGTGACCACCATGGCCCCCGGGTCTTCCTGCAGCAGTTCGTCCAGGCCGGTCATCACATGTTGGGTTTGCAGCTTGTCCGACGGCGGAATGGCCAGCGACGGATGATCCCGGCGCATCCTGTTGATGTGCTCCATCCAGTCCGGGCGCGGCGTGTAGGAAACCAGAGGCGTCAACGCCTGCATCACTGCCTTGGCGTCGCCGGGCAGGGCCACCTCCACCGGCACGTTGCGCCCAATCTGCGTTGGCTCGATGTCCACATGGATGACCCGGGCGTGGGGCGCGAAGGTGGACACCCGCCCGGTCACCCGGTCGTCGAATCTCATGCCGATGCCCATTATCAGGTCGGCTTCATCCACAGCGATGTTGGCCCAGAACATCCCGTGCATCCCCAGCATTCCCAGGTTGAGAGGATGCCCGCTGGGGAAGCCGCTCAATCCCAGGAGAGTTGTGATGACCGGGATGCCGGTCGCCTCCGCCAATTCCTGTAGCTCCTTGGAAGCCCCAGACGCCAGCACGCCGTGGCCGGTGATAATCAGCGGGCGCTTCGCCTCGCCAATCAGACGGGCGGCGTCGTGCAGATTGCTCCGCGTTTCCTCGGACAACTCCGGCATCTTCGGAGGCGCCGGCTCCGGGAACACGGCATCGGCCAGTTCGAGTTGCACGTCGCGCGGAATGTCAATGAGCACCGGCCCGGGGCGTCCCTCCTGAGCGACGACAAAAGCCTCGTGGATGGTATCGGCCAGGTCGCTGGCCGACATCACCATGATGCTCTTCTTGGTGCAGGTGTAGGTTATCGAGCAGATGTCGCACTCCTGGAACGCCTCGGAACCAAGGGCGGTTCGCGCCACCTGGCCGGTGATGGCGATGAGGGGAACCGAGTCGGCCTTTGCTCCCATGATGCCGGTTACCAGATTGGTCGCCCCGGGGCCGGAGGTGGCGACGCACACCCCCACCTTGCCGCTGACCCGCGAATATGCGTCGGCAGCGTGAGCCGCGGCCTGCTCGTGGCGCACCAGGATGTGCCGCAACTGCGGGTAAGCCCACAGCGCGTCGTAGAACGGCAGGATGGCCCCCCCGGGATGGCCGAAAAGGACTTCGACGCCCTCCCGGATGAGGCTCTCGCACATGATTTCCGCGCCCTTCAATTTCTTGGCTTCCAAAGTAGCGCCTCCCGTGATTCCCGGCAGTCGCGGGAATCTATACGTTATCCCGAACCTTCCCTGCCAGAGAAGGGTGCGAGGAGAGCCGCAAAGGCTGGCAACAAAAAAGGCCCGCCCCAGCATAGGGACGGGACTTAACTATTCCCGCGGTACCACCCTATTTGCCCCGGAGCAACCGGGACCTCTCTTGCAGGACACTATCATGCCCCGTCGTTGCTAACGGGCGACGACCCCCGTCCTGACCTACTCACTCTTAACTGCTCATCCTGAGCTTCTCGAAGGGTTTTCAGCCGGCGGCTCCGGAGGGATTTTCAATCAGGTTCGATGCGCCTGCTTCCACCGTACCAGGCTCGCTATGCCCGAGACCCTGACCTACTCGTCTCCATCACAGCCTTTGGTATGGGAAGGTAGCATAGGGAAAGCGCAGTGTCAACCGTCTTCCTCACCTCTTCGTGGCCGTCCTCGATGCCGAGGAGTTGCATCGTCCTTAAGGAGACCGCAGCGTCATTTCCGTCTTATGCTAGTATGGATGGCGAAGGGCTAATCGCGCGGGCAATATGAACGACAACGAACAGATAACTCATGAAAATGGACCCCCGGCGCCTCAAAGACAGGAGGCAGGTGTCTCCGTTGGCTCAATGAGCACCGGCTACCACCCTCCGGGCCGTCCTGCGTTAACCCCGCCACCGCCGTCGGCCCCCGGGGAGTTTCTGAAAGCCCAGAATCATCCCGTGCACGATGAGGTTGCCGGGCAGGCCGGCCCCGCTCCGGTTACACCTCCTCCCGCGTCGGTGCCAACCGAGTTCCTGGGCGTTCAGGAGTGGAAAGACTCTGCCGCCAAAGGCCCTGGTGGGCTGATGCAGGATTTCTTGGAGTCCACACCCTTTCCCCCTCAAGAATTCGAGACTGGGATATGGCCCGTTCATTGGCCGGAGGAAGAACCGGCAGAAGCCGAATTGGTATCGGCGCCGGTCGAGGTTGATGAGCCGGTCCGCGTCCGCGGCCTCCCCTTGGGTCGGGGTGAGGAAATCATCCGGGTGCTGCGCCCCGATGAAGGTCTGTCGGATACAATACCTTCGGCAGGGCAGGCGCTCATACTGACCAACCGCCGCCTGATCGCTTTCCGCGGAGTCGAAGGTTTCCGCGATACGCACGTGGCGAGACCATCGGACATCAGGCAGTTCTCCGTCCGCACCGGCCAGCGCAACTGGACCGCGATACTTCAAGGAATACTGATGATGGTCAGCGGTGGGTTTCTCTACCTGGTGGTGGGATACTGGCTGGCAGGGCAGATCAGCGGCCCCAATGTTCCGGTGCTGAATATAGACGTAGCGCCGTTAATCGCCCTGCTGATTATCTTGGCCGGGCTGCTGGTGCTGCTGCAGAACTACTTTACCCGTCCCGCCGGCGCGGTAATCTTCCGGGGTCGGGGTGTCGAGTTTTCCTTCCCCTTCCGCAGCGCCCTGGACGTGCAGCAAATATATGAATTCGTGGATCTGGTGCAAAAGGCAGCGCAATGGAACGGCGGCCAGTCTGATGCGGAAACCCCGTGAAAATTCCTTCTCCCGCAAGGGAGGGCTTGCGCCTGTACTGAGTTAGCCGAAGGGACAGGGCTTCCTTTCCGGCTCATCCCAGCGGCAGGCCCGGGTCGACGTCCAGATCCATCGGCCATTGCTCGCCGCGCTGGTGCTGGTAATAGGCGCAGGCCGCCACCATCGCCCCGTTGTCTGTGCAGAGGATGGGTGGAGGGATGATTACCGGCAGGGGCGAACGGCGCAGGATTTCCTCCCGCAGCCTAGCGTTGGCTATGACTCCGCCGCCCAGCACCAGACCCTTCACGCCGTACTTACGGGCCATGTCCACCAGCTTGGCCGATATGACATCCACCACCGATTCCTGGAAGGCCGACGCCAGCTCGCGGACGACCGCCGCGGTTGATTCGTCCTGCGGGGTCTCTTCCGAATCGGCCAGATAGACGCCCCGGTCCTGGGCCTGGTGCAGCAGGGCTGTCTTCAGGCCGCTGAAACTGAAGTCGTGGGTGTCTCGCATCCAGGCGCGGGGCAGGGAAAACTCCCCGGACGCGCCGCTGGACACCCGCTGTATTTCTGGCCCGCCCGGAAAGCCCAGCCCCAGGATGCGAGCCGCCTTGTCGAAAGCCTCCCCGGCAGCGTCGTCGCGCGTGCGTCCCACCAACCGGTAGTCGCCATGCCCTTCCATCAGCAGCAGGTCGGTGTGCCCTCCAGAGGCCACCAGGCAGGCCAGCGGGAAGCCGGGATCCTCCGCCGGGTTGGCCGGAGTTAGCCAGGATGCGTAAATGTGGGCCTCCAGGTGGTTGACGCCGATGAGCGGCTTCCCCAATGTGTAGGCGATGGCCTTGGCGGCGTTCAGCCCGGTAATCAGCGAACCGGCCAGCCCGGGCCCATAGGTGACCGCCACTACGTCCACGTCCTCCAGCCCCAGCCCGCAGGACTCCACCGCCTGCTCCAGCACCGGCGTCAGGTCTCGTACGTGCTGCCGGGAGGCCACTTCCGGCACCACCCCTCCGTACCTGGAATGCAACTCGGCTTGTGATGAGATGATGTTGGAACGCAAGACCCGTCCGTCCTCCACAACCCCGGCAGCGGTCTCGTCGCAGGATGTTTCGATGCCAAGGATCTTTAAAGCCATGAGCAGACCCGCCTGTAGAAGAGAGCTTCAGATGATTTATGGTTCCAACATATCATTTGACTTCCAGCGATTTCAACGGAAAGCCTTCAACTTTACACCCCTATGGGCCGATGCTATCATTTCCACGATACAGATATAAATTGTATCGTAAACCCCGTGTATAACCTCGGGAGGTAACGCGAAAAGATGGATGCCGGAGACTCATGGAGATGGGGCCTGCTTGCGCTATGTCTGATTCTTTCCGCCTTTTTCTCGGCATCTGAAACAGCCTTTGCCGCCCTTCCGAGGGCCCGCTTGCTCCATCTGACCAGGACCGGACGCTCCGGCGCCAGCCGCGTCTCGAACCTCATACAGCGCCCCGAGAGATTCCTTGCCACCGTCCTCCTCAGCAACAACCTCGTCAACACGGCGGCAGCGGCTCTCGCCACCGTGCTCATCGTCGAAATGATTGGTAATCCCTCGATTGCAGTGCTCATTTCCACCATCGGCGTTACCTTGATTCTCCTGATTTTCTGTGAAACGCTGCCCAAGACTATTGCCTGGCATCGCTCCGAGATGGTCGCCTTTGCGGTTTCCCGTCCCCTCTCTTTGGTGGGACAGTTTCTATCACCCGTCGTGGCGGTTCTTCAGTGGTTCACGACTATGGTCAGCCGCTCGCTGGGCATTACTGCTTCTTCACATCATGTAGGCGAGGAGGAAATAAGGACTCTCATAGCCGCCGGCGCACAGACAGGAACAGTGGAAGCGGAAGAGGCCGAGCTGCTGGAAAAGGTGTTCCGTTTCGGCGACCGACAGATGCGCGAGGTAATGACCCCGCGCCCTGAAATCGTTTGGCTGGAAAAGGGCTCCACTCTCTCTCAGTTCCTCGAAATCTATCGGGACAGCAGTCACACCCGCTTCCCGGTCTATGAAGGCAGCAAGGAAAACGTAATTGGCATCCTGTCGGTGAAGGACGTTCTTTCCGGGCTGAGTTCAGGAGACATAACGCCGGACAGCGACGTTACCGCGCTGCTTCGTGAAGCCTACATCGTCCCCGAGACCAAGAGCGTCAGCGACACCTTCGCTGAGATGCGCCAGGGCCGCCATACCGTTGCCCTGACTTTCGATGAGTTTGGCGGTATCGCCGGGCTCGCCACCACCAAACAGCTTCTTGAGGTCATCGTGGGGCAGGTCGCCGATGAAGGCCACGAAAGGGAGGAAGCGGTCACTCACTTGGGTGGTGACAGCTACCGGGTGGATGCCGCCGTGGGCATTTCCGAAATTAACGATGAACTGGGAATAGACATCCCGGAGGGTGACTATCAAACCCTGGCTGGCTTCGTCCTGGACCGTTTGGGGCGCATCCCGGATATAGGCGACGCCCTGGAGTTCCGCGACCTGACGATTACAGTCACTGGGATGGACGGCCCGCGCATTGACGAAGTGGAGCTGATGCGAGTTCCCGTGAGCGCTGCATCAGAAGATGACCGGTGAAATTTTATCTGCTCCGGCATGGTGAGACGGAGTGGAACAAGCTGGGCAAGTTCCAGGGATTGACCGACGTTTCACTCAATGAACGGGGCTTCTCTCAGGCCCGCGACTCGGCTCGGGCCGCCCTTGGGTGGGAACCATCTGCTCTGTATGCCAGTTCCCTTACCCGCACCGTCCAGGTGGCTGAGGAGATTCGCAAGCTTACGGGCGTCTCCGTCGCCACTGACCCCGGCCTGCGCGAGTTGAGCCTGGGCGACCTGGAGGGTGTCACCGGGGCCGAGATGCGGGCAGGCTGGCCGGATGTTTACCAGGCGTGGCGCAACAATCCGGCGGAAGTGGTGATGCCCAACGGGGAGTCGCTGACCGAGTTGCAGAAACGCGCCTGGCAGGTAATCCTCGAAATTGAGCAGGCTCATGGCGGCGATGAGGACGTGGTGGTCGTCTCCCACAACTTCACTATACGCACTATCATCTGCGCTATTCTCGACATTCCGCTGTACAATTTCCACCGTATGTCTCTGGGCCTCGGCTCCCTCTGCACCTTCGAGGTCGACGGGAACGGTCGCCGTCTGATTACGTACAACTGCAACAGCCACCTGTCGCCCGAAAATCGGTAGAAAGTCCCCTCTCCCTCCGGGGAGAGTTATGGTTGCGTACTTCCGGCATGACCAAGCCACATATTCTGGACCGGCAGGTTGCCGGGTCCCTGAGCCACGCCGGTTTCCTTAGACAAGCTCAGGATGACGGAGGGAGGGTGACGCTGGTGGTTGCGGCCTCCGGCGGTCCCGATTCCACCGCGCTGCTTCGGAGTCTTCACAGACTGCAAGACGAGCATCGGCTGATGCTCCACGTGGCCCATCTGAACCACGACTTCCGAGGGGCAGAGGCCGACCACGACGCAGCCTTTGTGCAACGGCTGGCAGACAGCCTGGGACTGCCTTGCAGCATTGACAAGGAGGACCCCATCGCCTACCAGCGGGAACGGGGCATTTCCTCCTTTGAGCAAGCCGCCCGTGAGATGCGCTATGCATTTCTGTCGGTCGTGGCCTCAACTGTCGGAGCGGTCGCCGTAGCATTGGGGCACACCGCCGACGACCAGGCCGAGACGGTGTTGCTCCACCTCCTGCGCGGCTCGGGCCTTCACGGCCTGCGCGGCATGGCGGAAGTGGCCGAGTGGCCGTGGCCCGATCCAAGGCCCGGCCCTCTGCTATTCCGCCCGCTGCTAGGTGCCACGAAAGCGGACACCACCGCCTACTGCCGTGAATTAGGGCAACTCTACCGTGAGGACTCGGGCAACTATATGTGGCGGTTTACCCGCAACAAGGTGCGCCTCGACCTCATGCCCAAGCTGGCCCGCGAGTACAACCCACGTGTGCGGGAAGCTCTGGCCCGTATTTCCAGGGTCGCTACAGACGAGGTGGACTACATCGAGAGTGAGTTGTCCCGCCACTGGCCCGACATTGCCCTCGAACTCGGCGACTCTGTCAGTCTCAGCATTTCTGGCCTGTCTGCTCTTCATCCGGCGCTACAACGCCTCGCCCTCCGCCGCGCCTATACCAGGATTACAAGTGACGCCCGTGGCCTGGCTGAAAGCCACCTGGAAGCAATGCTGTCGCTATTGAGGCGCCAACGTAGTGGTCTCGCCATGGATCTTCCACGGGGGGTCCGGGCAAGCCGCAACGAGAACGCTTACATCCTGTCCCGCCCGGCTGGAGCGTTGCAGCCTCCCCGGCTTGGCGGTGAGCACGCCATCGTTCTTCCTCGCACTCCCGGCGAAGGCACTGAGACCACTGTCGGCGGCTGGCTGGTGAGTCTGTGGGTCGTAGAACCAGGTCAGCCCGCCTCCAGCCTCTGCCCGGAGGGGGAGACGAGGCAAGTCTCCGCTCTCCTTTACCGCGACGCGCTGGGCGGCGTTGCCACGGTGCGTACTCGCCGCCCCGGCGACCGGTTCCAACCGTCAGGAATGACCGGGACGAAGAAACTTCAAGACTTCTTCATTGATGCCAAAGTCCCTCGCCAGCGGCGCGACAGTATCCCTTTGCTGGTGTGTGAGCGCGGCATCGCATGGGTCGTGGGGCATCGTGTGGCTGGCTGGGCGACCTCCAGCCCGGAAGCTGCGGCACTGCGCGTTTGCTTTACGCGGGTGAGCGAACCGGCGGGCTAAGGATCTGCCGAAACCTGAAGCTACATTCGGACAATGTTGCGAGCATTGCGATTAAAGTCTACAACCCCAAGAGCCGCGAGGGGTTGTCCTTGACCAGCATTCCCGCTTCAACCTCTTCCAGCCCCGAGCGCAGCATGGTGGCTATGCCCATCCGCATACCCTCGGCGGGCATGGGGTGGAAGTCCTGGCCGAAGTCGGTGCTGAGGATGCACTTCTCCGGGCCGATGGCGGTTATGACCTGCGCCAGTTCGCGGGGGTCCATGCGGTAGGTGGTGGGCATCATCACGTGGATGCAGTGCTCGATGAACGCGCCCATGTCAGCCAGGGTCTTCATATCCTCCACCGTCATGCCCGTCCAGTAAGACATCGTAGTGCCGTGGGTGACCACGATGCGGCCTATGTTCATGTCGCGGGCCTGTCGCACCAGCTCCATGCTCTCTGCGGTGGACAGGTGGCCCGTCCCCAATACCATGTCGTGGGACCTTATGACCTCGAGGATGGAATAAACCTCTGGCAACAGCCGCCCCTCGCCGTCCAGCAGGTAGATGCCGCCGTTGAGGCCCTTGCTCTCCCGGTCGGCACGGGCGGAATAAGTGGGCATCCAGACGATGCGTCCTCCCATCCGCGCCGTCGCTTCCACGGCCATCGGATTTAACCCGCCAACTTCCAGGTCCAGCGCGACGCCGCCGACCATTGTTATCCCCGGAACAGCCTGAGCCGCGGTAAATGCCACCGGATGCGTGGGATATTCGTGGCTCTTCAGCACCAGCCCCTGCATCCCCATCTCCTTAGCCTGCTGGGCCACTTCGATGGCTCCGGCGCGGCGTTCCACCTTGGGGTCCGGGCCAAAGTGAACGTGGATGTCAACGGCGCCTTCGAGAATGCGGTCAACGTTGCTCACGATGCCCCCTACCTGCGTTGTGCCCTTCGATGGGCCTGTGCGAAATTTGCGCCATATTAGGGCGGCTATTATGAGGTGTCAACAAATACTGAATCAGGTTGCCACGGTTACAGTGGGTTGGTAGCATAGCGGAAATTCGTCCTTCGACGATTTCAGGATTCGACAAGCTAAGGGGAGGGCCGTTATGGATTTGGGACTGACCGGCAGAGTGGCTGTCATCGGAGGCGGCAGCAAGGGGCTGGGACGCGCCTGTGCTGATTCGCTGGCCCAGGAAGGGACCAACCTGGCGATATGCAGCCGCAACGCTGAAGAGCTTGAGGCCGCTGCCGCCGAAATCCGCGCCACCAGTGGTGTCGAGGTGCTGGCGGTTTCCGGCGACCTTTCCCGGCTGGATGACATTCAGCGCCTGATCCAGACCACCGTTGACCACTATGGCCGGTTGGACATTGCCGTCGCCAACTCCGGCGGCCCACCTTCCGGACGGGCGACGGACACGGACGAGGAGACCTGGAGCCGCTCCATAGACATGGCCCTGTCCTTCTTCATCCGCATGGGCCGCGAGGCAACGCCTCACATGAGGCAGCAGAAGTGGGGCCGCGTCGTCAACATACTGGCGTCCACCGTTTACCAGCCGATAGACAACCTGGTGACCTCGGGCGTCACCCGTATGGGCGCAGTGGCCTACGCCAAGAGCCTGGCAGACGAGGTGGGACGCGACAACGTGCTGGTCAACAACGTCGCTCCCGGGTTCCTGATGACGGAGCGAATGCGACACATCTTCGAGACCCGCTCCGAAGAGACTGGACAGGACCTCGATTCGGTCCTCGAAGCCGGAGCGTCTCGCATACCTGTGGGCCGATTTGGGCGACCCGAAGAGCTGGGCGACTTCGTGGCCTACCTCTGCTCCGACAAGAACACCTATGTCACCGGAACGACCATCCTGATTGACGGCGGGGTGGTGCGATCAGTGATGTAGCGCCCGAACGGTAATCTACTTTACGCAAGGAGGGGCAGGACTCGGTCCTGCCCCTTGATGTTCGCCCCATTGAAAACGGGTTACTTCAGGTTGGCGTCGAACCAGGCCATCGCCTTTCCCCAGGCGTCCTGCGCCGCTTCCGGGCGGTAGCCTGCGGGGCGTCCCTCGCAGTGGAAGCCGTGGCCTGCTCCGGCGTACTGGTGGAATTCGTGAGCTTTGCCCAGGCGGGTCATTTCCGCGTCTATCTCGTTGACGAACTCCGGCGTCGGGTTGGCGTCCTCCTCGCCGAACAGCCCCAGCACCGGGCAGTTGATGTTGCCCGTCTGCTCCAGCGGGGTCGGCCCGTCGCCCAAGGCCACGCCGATGTTGCCGCCATAGAACACCACGGAGGCGGACAGGTCGGATATGGTGCATGCCGCCAGGTAGGACACACGGCCGCCGAAGCAGAACCCGACGATGCCTATCTTGCCGTTTACGAAGGACTGGCTCTTCAGATAGTTGACTGCGGCGGTGGCATCGGCCACGATGCCCGCGTCGGTGCATTGCTGCATTCGCTCGATGGCCAATGGGAATTCCGTATGCAGCCCGGTAATCATCCGCCCGGAGCGGTGGAACATGGCCGGAGCCAGCCCCACGTAGCCCAGCTCCGGCAGCCGGTCGGCCACCGACTGAATGTGTGAGTTTACGCCCCAGATTTCCTGGATCACGACAACGGCGGGGTGGCTGCCGTCGCCCTCCGGTTGAGTCAGATACCCTTCCATGGTGCTGCCATCGGCAACGTTGATGTCAACCCAGCTTGCCGGCATTTCTACTCTCCTGCTTATTCTTTCCTCCCCTTGGGGGAGGGTTAAGGTGGGGGTGAATACCTTGCCGCTTGAATTCTAACACGGCGCTGGGAAGCACATTTGCGCCCCAGCGTGTGACTAACCTCCCAGCACGGGTGGACGGCGGCCCTGGGTTGGCGACACTGATTCGTAGGCCGAGGCCGCTTGGAACAGCAAATCTTCCCGGAACCCGGCGGCGATGAACTGCAACCCGATGGGCAGTCCATTCTGGTTCAGGCCGCAAGGCAATGTTATGGCCGGGTGTCCGGTGGCGTTCAGCGGGCTGGTGTTGCGGGAGACCAATCCCGAGCCTGGGCCGCGCACCCGGTGCGTCTCCCCCGAGTGTTCCACGTAGGCGGCGTCTATTCGGGGCGCGCAGAGGGGTGTGGTTGGGGTAACGATGACGTCTACGTTCTGCAGAACGCGGGCGTATTCTTCCTGAATCAGCCGCTGCGCCTTCATCGCCTTGGAGTAGTGGTGGCCGAGGACGAACTGTCCTCCGAGGGTGCGATACAAAGTGTCCGGCCCGTAGTCGTCGCGGCTTTCCCGCAGGAACGGCTCGTGGGTAACGATTGAGTCGGCCATCGCCGCCATCCGCACCGCTCCGATGTACTTCATCATCGGCAGTTCCACCGGAACAGTCACCGCGCCCAGTTCCTCCAGGGCGGCGATAGCCCGTGTGACAGCTTCTTCGACATCTGGCTCCAGGTCCTCGAAGTAGTAGTTGGACGGCACTCCTATCCGTATTCCCTGGATACCCCGGCTCAGCGCGGTGTAGTAGTCGGGGACGGGAACCGGCACAGTGCTGGGGTCCAGCGGGTCATGCCCGGCCATGGCCTGGAGCATGATGGCGCTGTCGGCCACCGACCGGGTCATGGGGCCGATGTGGTCGCCGTTGAAGCTGGTGACCAGCAGGCCGCGCTGGCTGACGCGCCCGAAGGTCTGCTTCAGGCCCACCACTCCGCAGAAAGCGCCGGGCAATCGCACCGAGCCGCCCAGGTCGGTTCCCAGCGAGGCGAAGGTGACCTCGGCGGCCACGTTGGCTCCGCCACCACCGCTGGAGCCTCCGGGCACGTGGTCGGTGCCCCACGGGTTGCGCACCGCGCCGAAGTGGGGGTTGTTTGATGTGGCTCCGGCAGCGAATTCCTCAAGATTTTCCTTGCCCAGTATGACCGCGCCGGCGGCCCGGCAGCGGCGCACTACCTCGGCGTCTTCTTCCGGCACATTGTCCGACAGCACCTTGGTGCCCAGGGTGGTGCGGATGCCCGCGGTAGCCAGATTGTCCTTGATGCCGATGGGTATGCCCTGCAACGGGCCCTTGTACTCTCCCCGGGCGAGAGCCGCCTCTTCCTCCCGGGCCTGGGACATGGCTTGTTCTTCCAGCAGCGTGATGAAGGAATTGAGAGTAGGCTGCATCGCCTTGGCGTGGGCCAGCGCAGCATCGGTCACGTCAACGGGCGACACTTCCCCGGAGCGGATGCGTTGCGCCAGTTGGGAAATGGTGGACGAAAGCAGTTCGTTGGCCGTCATGCTTATTCACCTCCTTGCTGCCGTGTTGCCGATTCGTCGACGGACGGCATTCTCAGGAGCCTTCCAGACATGGTGTCGGAAAGGTCCAGCTCGTCCAGAATCGCCAATTGCTGCATGTAGTAGTCAATCTCCGGGCGTACCAGTTCCAGTTCCTCTGCCGAAAGCTCGTAACCGTTGTAGTCTCGGATTATGGCCTGTAGTGTCTCGTCGGAAACACTCATATGCGCCTCCAGCCTGTTTATTCTGCCTGCTTCGACTCCTTGAGCGGGTGCCTGCCTCGCCGCCCCGCTGTTGGCGCGAGTGTAGGTCAACCGGGAGGCAAACGCAATCTCGCCGGCCAACGCCGACTTGCCCAGGTCGAAGTTCCTGATTGTGCGAATCATAATTGCGGTGAGTATTACAATCCCGCCTCAAGCCTAGTATCATTAGCAGATAGATCCCCGGACGAGCCGCCATCAGAATGCAAACGGTTTTCCGCCGGAGAAGAACTTGCGGAATCTGGCCAATTTCCTGGTTCATCTGTTCGGACGCGCCGAAGGCGAGGAAAACACTCGCACGCCGGTGATCCATGACCGCTGCCTCTATTGCGACGAGCCGATTCGGGACTCCCACTCGTATCTCACTTCTCGCGTCTGTCCCTTCTGTCGCTTCCACTACACCATCACCGCCCGCGAACGCATCGAACTGCTGGCAGACCGGGGAACCTTCAGGGAGTCCCACAAGTATCTCAGTTCAGTTTCTCCCTTATCCTTTGCTCATCGCGGCCGCTACGGGCAACTGCTCTCGCAAGACCAGAACCGCACCGGACTGACAGAAGCCGCGGTCACCGGACGCTGCAAGATAGACGGCACCGACGTGGTCCTCATCGTCCTTGACTTTTCCTTCATGGGTGGAACGATGGGCAGCGTAGTGGGAGAAAAGGTAGCCACCGCGCTGGAAACCGCCGCCAAGGGAGACATCCCTGTGGTGGCTGTGGTGTCGGGCGGGGGCGTGCGGGTTCAGGAAGGCGTGCTCTCGCTGATGCAGATGGCGAAGACAGTGACTGCCGCCAACAAGCTGCGGGACGAGGGAGCGCCCTTTATCGTAGTGCTGGCCAACCCTTCCACCGGGCAGGCTTACGCCAGCTTCGCCAACCTGGCCGACGTCATTCTGGCGGAACCGAAATCGCTCATCGGCCTCTCTCCGCTGCGGACCCTGAAAGAGACTTCCGATATTCCGTTGCCGCTGGACGCCCACACCGCCGAGGCTCACGTGGGCCACGGACTGCTGGACAATGTGGTTGACCGCGAGGCGTTGCAGGGAAGGCTATCCACCCTGCTCCAGATACTCAAGGGAGAGAAGAAGGACAAGAGTAAGGAGGAAAAAGTACAGCACTCCAACCTGCTCAAGGCCATCGATGAAGAATGCGAATCGGTGGAGCCGTGGGCCGCTCTGGCCGCCGTCCGACACTCCGAGCGGCCGGCCGCCGCCACATACTTCCGGCAGATACTCGACCCGTTCATTGAACTGCGGGGTGACCGGCTCAGCAGCGACGACCGTTCGGTGGTGACCGGAGTGGGCTACTTGTGCGGGCAGCCGGTGGCGGTCATCGGACAGCAACGCCGCCCGCTGCTGGAAGGCGAGCGTTACCATGTATACCCTGACGGCCTCCGCAAGGCGCAAAGGGTCATCGGGCTGGCCTCCCGCTTCAAGCTGCCTCTGATTACCCTAGTGGACACCCAGGGCGCAGACCCCGGTCTGGAGGCCGAAGAGCAGGGGATAGGCAACGCCATCGCCCGCACGCTCTCCGCTATGCTCGATGTTCCCACACCCATCATATCGGTGATAATCGGCGAGGGCGGCAGCGAGGGCGCGCTGGCTTTGGGACTGGCTGACCGCATACTGATGCAGCAGTACGCCGTATATTCGCCCATTTCCATGAATCACAACCTGGCCGGGGCATTCCATGAGCCCCTGTTGGACCGCGAAGCCGCGGACGCTCTGATGCTCACCGCTCAGGATTGCGTTGACCTCGGTATAGCCGACCTGGTAATCCCTGAGCCTGAAGGCGGCTCTCACCTCGACCCCCGGGCTGCCGGCACTGCCCTTCAGGGCGCAGTCATGAGGGAGTTGAACAAGCTGGTGAAGACGTCGCAGGGCAGGCTGATGAAACGCCGCTATGGGAAGTTCCGGCGCATGGGCGAAGCCAGCGAATATTCCCAGGAGGCAATGACTCGGGAGGTCGAGTTGCTGATGAGCATAACCGCCGGCGAGCGCCTGCCGACGAGAAGAAGGACCACGGAGCCGGAACCCCACGAAGCCTACGTCGCCAACGACGACGATTAGGGCCGCCCTTGGTCGCTCGACGGAATTTCAAGAATGGAATCGAATAAGAAGGGGCTAGGTTAACCTCGTCCCTTCCTAATAGCCCACTGTCCTGAGAGCAGCCTGAATTGGTCAGGCTGCCTCTCGCCCGAACTCCCGCAGGCTACGGCGCAATTCTGCGGCAATGTCCGAGTATTCTTCCCGCACCTCTTCGTCGGCCAGCACGGTGGGCATGGTGTTATTGCGGTACGAGGAGCGCAGCGCCATGCTGCCGAGATATGGCGCATCCACTTCCGCGGCCAGATCGCGGCCCCCGCCCTGCCCGAAGATGTCGCCGGTATAGTTCTCCACCACTCCCACCACGTTGAGGTTCAGCTTGCGAATCATGTTGATGCAGCGCTTGGCGTCCAGCACCGCTAAATCCTGCGGCGTGCTGACCACCACGAATCCGTCCATCGGCAGCGTCTGCATCACCGTTAGCGGCGAGTCCGAAGTGCCGGGCGGCAGGTCAACAACCAGGTAGTCCAGCTCGTCCCACTCGGTGTTCTGGAGGAACTGGTTGATGGCGTTGTGAATCATCGGGCCGCGCCAGATGATGGCCTCTTCCTGGTTCTCCTGGAAATAGGCCATTGACACGACCTTCACGCCCCACTGCTCGGCCGGGATTATCTCCCCGTCCACGTAGTCGGGCCTGGCGGTGGCGGCCATGACGTTGGTGACATTGGGGCAATCAATGTCAACGTCCAAAATGCCTACCCGAGCGCCTTCCTTGGCCAGCGTGACCGCCAGGTTAACCGCCACGGTAGTCTTGCCGACGCCGCCCTTGCCGCTGTAAACGCCGATCTTGGTCTTGATTTTGCCAAGCCGCTCGCCGATCTGGCGCTTCTGCTGCCAGCTTCGCTTTATTTGCTCCAGGCGGGCGGCCTGCGCGTTCTGCTGGGGGGTGGTCATAAGCTCTCTCGCCTTTCGACAGGCTCAGGATGAACAGGTTACTGAAATGGCAACCACCGGGTATTCCCTCTCCCTCCGGGGAAGGGCTAGGGTAGGGGCGTCCCCCGGGAGAAGTAGCCTTTGTGGGCTAGATGCCCAACTGGTTCCTGGCTTCCTCGCTGATCAGGTCCGGCGACCACGGCGGGTCGAAGACCAGCTCGATCTGCACTTCCTCGACGCCGTCCAGTTCCTGGATGGCCCATTCCGCCTGCTGGCCGATGTATGGCCCCATTCCGCAGCCGGGGAAGGTAAGCGTCATCTGCACGTAAACGTCCGAGTCGTTTACCTGCACGTCATAAATCAGGCCCAGATCCACCACGTTCACCGGGATTTCCGGGTCATACACTGTCTTGAGAGCCTCGTATATCTCTTCTCTGCTTACCACTGCTTCTGCCACGATGGCCTCCTATGCGCCGCTTTGCTTCCCTGATTATAACAAGAATCTGCGGGAAAGTACGTTGGTTAGCGGTCAACGTCATTGGCCTTGCTGCTCTTGACTGTTCACAACTGGTGATACCATGGTTGGAGGCATCAAACAGCAGAGACAGATACGGCCAGGGGAATTATGGATGCTGGTATTAGGCTCGCCACCGAAGCCGACGCGGAGCAGATGCTGGACATCTACGCCCCGGTGGTGCGGGACACTGTCATCTCTTTCGAGGAGCAACCCCCGTCCATCAAGGACTTCCGAAGCCGCATCCGTTCAGTGCTGGAACGGATGCCCTGGCTGGTCTGTGTTGTCGGCGACGAAATAGCGGGCTATGCCTACGCCACCCCGTTCAGGTCGCGCGCGGGCTATCGCTGGTCAGCCGAATTGACTGTGTACGTACACCCTGGCTACCACCGTCGAGGGGTCGGGCGCGCCCTCTATACCGCCCTGCTGTGTTGCTTGGCGAGCCAGGGCTACCGCACGGCTGTGGCGATCATTGCTCTCCCCAACCCGGCCAGCATCGGCCTCCACGAATCCCTGGGATTCCGGCGCACCGGCGTGCTCGAAAACATAGGCTTCAAGCACGGGAAATGGATTGACGACGATGTGTGGCAACTGGATATACAGCCAAATCCCCCTGCTCCGTCTGAACCCATCCACCTGAGCGATTTAATCGAAACGCCCGAATGGGTCGAGGCACTGGAATGCGGCGTGGCAGTCTTGACTTGCTGAGGCCGCGCCGCATTCCAGCCCGTCGTTACGGAATCAGCAGCAGCTTCCCGGTGGTCGCCCGGCTCTCCAGCAGGCGGTGGGCTTCCGGGGCTTCCGACAGAGGCAGTTCGTGGCCGATGTGCAGCTTGAGGCTGCCGTCGGCGACCCAGCCCAGCACATCGCCGGCCCGGTGCTCCAGCTCGTCGCGGTCAACGGTGTAGTCGCCGAGGCCGGGACGGGTCAGGTACAGGGAACCGGCGGCGAACATTCGCGGGTCGATGGGGTCAGGATTGCCGCTGGCCGCGCCGTACAGAGCCATCACACCCCGGCGGCCCAGGCACGAGACGCTCTGGTGGAAGGTGGTCTTACCCACCCCGTCGTAAACCACCCGCACGCCCTCGCCTCCGGTGGCGTCCTTGACCACCTCGGCGAAGTCCTCCCGGGTGTAGATGATGGCGTGGTCCGCCCCCGCCTGGCGCGACATCTCCGCCTTTTCCTCTGTGGAAACGGTGGTGAAAACGTACCCGCCCATGTTCTTGATCATCTGCGTGAGGATCAGACCCATGCCGCCTGCTCCGGCGTGAACGATCACCCGGTCGCCCGGCTGCACCGCGTAGGTCGAGTTGCAGAGATAGTGCGCCGTCATCCCTTGCAGCATCGCGGCGGCTCCCGCCTTGGCGTCCAGTCCGGCGGGCCGCTTGACCAACCGCCAGGCCGGCACCAGCGCCTGCTCGGCGTAGGAGCCGTTTACGCTGCAATACACCACCTCGTCGCCCACGGTCACCTCGCCGACACCGCTTCCGACCGCCGTTACTACGCCGGCGCCTTCCACGCCAATGGTTCGTGGCAGAGGCGGGCCGGGGTTGATGCCGGCGCGGCTGTAAACGTCGGTGTAATTGACGCCTGCGGCCTGGATTTGCACCACTGCCTCGCCCTCGCCGGGTGTCGGGTCGGCCACGTCCTGATACTTCATCGCCTCGGGGCCGCCGAAATCGTTTATCTGCACCGCCTTCATTATCATTTCCTCCAGAATTGATACCTGTCCGCTCTTCAGTCAACGATACGGGCCAAGTATACACCCTGAGGCGAGCGGCACTGAGGTATAGCAATCTGTCCGCAAACCGGGCCGCTTCCTGCCATCAAGCCAAATTGCCAACGATTACCGAACCTGATACCATATCGTGGCACTTTTCACAAAGTGTCGAATTTGCCTACAATGTAGAGGGGCTTCAAACTCCTGCCCTTGATACGCAAAGGGAAATCAGGAAAGCAGCCCGGTTGTGAGACGCAGCGAGGGATCTATGGCTGAGAGCTTCTTGGATTTCGTGAAGAGCCTCCCGGAGCACGGCAACGTCCGTACCGTTACCGTCGACGAGCTTGATGAGGAGGCCTTCAAGCACGGACGCACTACCAGCACGGGTAGTCGTAGCTTCTACTCCAACGTCCGCAACCGCAGCGCCGGGATAGCGGTGGTTTTCGGCAGCGACCGGGTGTCCACCAAGAGGTACAATCCTGCCCAACAGCGTATCAGGGATAACAAGGACAAGACACTTGAAGAAGTCCGCAAATACCTGTTGAGGGTCCCTCTCATCCGGGTTCAGCGGACCATAGGCGACAATTCCGAGTTCAACCCCAAGTGCAACCTCTTCCTATCGCTCCAGCGACCCGACAATGCCCGTCAAGCATGCCTCTGGAGCCACACCCTCCGCGATTATGACCCTTCCTCCCCCGGCCCCGACCTTTGGGAAGTCTGCATCCCCGAATGGCCCGAAAACGACAGCCAGGTGCTCGTCTTCCCCGAAGAGAATCTCACCGTTATCCTGGGGATAGACTACGTGGGCGAAGTGAAGATGGGCTTCCTGCGGATGGCGATGTGGGACGCCAAGGAAGAAGGGATGCTCAGCCTTCACGCCGGCTCCAAGGTGGTAACCGCCCAGCAGCCCGGCGGAGACTCCAAGCGTTACGGAATGCTCTTCTTCGGACTCTCGGGCACCGGCAAGACCACCCACGCCTGCCACGGCCATGGAATGGACGCGCCGGGCGAGGTTATGGATATCCTGCAGGATGACATCGTAGCTCTCGGCAAGGACGGACGCGCCCTCGGCACCGAGCGGGGCTTCTACCTCAAGACCGAGGGAATGAACTCCGAAACCCAAGAACTGATTTACAACGCCCTGCGCTCCCCGGAAGCCCTCTTCGAGAACGTGATGCTGACCCACGATGGTGATATTGACTATGCTGACCTTTCGCTGGGCGGCAACGGCCGGGCTGTGATCCCCCGCACCAGCTTTGGCGAGTATGCTGGCGGCGACATCAACCTTCCCTCTCTGGACCAGCTTGATGGAATGGTGGTGGCCTTCATCACTAGACGCATGACTGTCCTTCCCCTGGTGTCGCGCCTGAACCCTGAGCAGGCCGCCGCCGCCTTTATGCTGGGTGAAAGCGTGGAGACTTCCGCGGGCGATCCCCGACGCGCCGGTGAATCGGTGCGCGTTGTCGGCACCAACCCCTTCCTTATCGGCTCCGAGGCCGACGAGGGCAACTGGTTCTATGACTTCGTCAAGAGCAACGAAGACAAGGTACAGTGCTATCTGCTCAACACTGGAGGCGTCGGAGAGATTCTGGAGCGGGATGAAGAAGGCCGCGCCACAGTGAAGCAGCCGGTCACCCGGGTGCCCATACCGGAAATGTCGACCATGATTCGAGGCATTCTTCGGAACTCTATGCAATGGGGCGAAGATTCGCTCTTCGGCGCTGAGGTTCCCGTTGCGGTGGAGGGGTTCGACATTGGCAAATATAACTTGGGCAACTTCTACACCGAAGACCAAATACAGGAGTACGCCAACCGCCTGAAGGAAGAACGCCGGGCCCACCTGGCCAGCTTCCCCGGCCTGAATCCCAAGATTCTGGAAGCCTGTAACTAGCCCGGTCCATCAAGTACATTCATACAGGCGGAGGTAAACCCGTGCCGATCGATTCCACTCCAAGAGTCTCCGAGGCCCTTACACACTTTGAGGCCAGCAAGAAGGCGAAAAGGACCGCAAAGGAAGGCTTTCAGGAACTCCGCAGATTCATTCGATGGAGTGGAGACCGGGAGGTCGGAAGATTCACTCCCCACGACATGGAACAGTACGCGCGGGAAGTCGGGCAGAGCGGGGCCGACTCTGCCCAGCAGCGTCTCCAGCCCGTCAAAGCCTTCGTGGACTACTGGCGCGAGCAGGGCTGGATCAGCATACGGCTCGCCACCCATCTCCGTCCACCGCGCAGCAAGACCAGCGGAGGAGGACGCGCCGCTGCTTCCCGACCCGCAAAGCAGGCAGAGGAAGGCCGCACCTATCTGTCCCAGGAGGGCTACGACCGTCTCCTGCAGCAGGTTGAAGACCTCAAGGCCGAGCGCGTTAACGTCACCGAAGAAATCAGGCGGGCGATGGCCGACAAGGATTTCCGGGAGAACGCCCCTCTGGACGCCGCCAAGGACCGGCAGGGCCGTCTCGAAACCCAGATCAGGGAACTAGAAGCCAGCATAGCCAACGCTGAGATCCTGCCGGAAGGGGGCGACGGCGTCCTCACTCGCTCCACAGTCGGCGCCAGGCTGAAGGTGAAAAACAAGGACTCCGGCGAGGTTGTCGAGTACACCCTGGTCGATGCTCGTGAGGCCGACGTTGCCGCTCGCCGCATTTCCATCCAGTCCCCGGTGGGGCAGGCCCTCCTGGACCACGCCATCGGCGAGGAAGTCATAATCCCCACTCCGAAGGGAACCCTGACCTATATTGTGCAGGACATAGGCTCGGCCTAGCCACCGGAATGATGGAGCAACGATCTAGGGGCGCATCGTTGTGCGCCCCTACGTGATTAAAGGCACCGTCCGTGTCGCCCTGACTAGCCGTTCAGCTTGGCAACCTCGGCAATGATGTCGTTGGGGTCGGGCAACTGTCCGGGAACGTAGGTTTCCCGGAACCGTATGACGCCGTTCTTATCTACGATGATGATTGCCCGGTTGCCCGCCCCCCGCTCCTCGTTCCAAAGGTCGTAAGCCTGGGTGGTCTGGCCCTTGGGATGGAAGTCGGAAAGCTCGGGGTAGGGAAGCCCGCCCATGGCGGTGCTCCAGGCCTTGTGGGAATGCACTGTATCGCAACTGATGCCCAGAACCTGGGCATTGTTCTCCTCGAACCGGCCGTGAGCTTGCCGGAAGAGGGTGGCCTGGCTGGTTCAACCAGAGGTGAAATCAAAGACGTGGAACGACAGCACCACCGTCTTCTCGCCTTGATACTGGCTCAGGGTAATGTCTCCATGGTCCGGAGACGGGAGCTTGAAATCCGGGGCGACTTCGCCAACTTGTCCAGGCATAAGCACACTCCTTTGGTATACAGCGGCACACTATCGTTCTGCCGCCGGAACGATTATACCCCACAACTCGCCCAGCTTTATACCTTTGCCGCAGGAGCTACGGGCGGAAACCCGGCTATGCCCCCGGGGGACGGTAGCCCACTGTCTTGTTGCAGGCTTCATCAATTTCCTCCGGGGAAATCAGTTGGACAGTACTGATGTTGAGAGCGCCCCCAGCTCCTATGGTCAGGGAAATCGCGGCGGCGGTCGCCGTGTCGGGCAGGTCATAGATCAGAAACAGGTCGGTCCCTCCAAAGGCATAGTAAAAGGACTCCAAACTGCCGCCTTGCTCTTTGCCGATTTCCTCAAAGACCTTCCGCCGCGAGGTGCCGCCTTCCTTTAGCAAACCCTGGAGTCCCTGGGCGGTGTAATTCGCTTGGAACAAATACTTGGGCATCTGTCACCCCTCCTGATTCCGCTTCTATCCACCAAGCGGCATAGATAAACAATGCCGGTCAACATAATAGCAACAAGCAGGTATATCGGCAATTTGCCTTCTCATGACTCTTTCCTTGCGGAATCAACCGCGGGACTCCTGGTCCCGCCTTTCTGCGGTGTTATACTGCCCGTCATGAGTTCGAGGCGCCGGAAGCACAGGGACTAGGGGTGTGAAAGTGGAGGTGGTCTTCGACCGGGGCGTATACGTTCCAGAACTCGGCCTGTGGCTGGACTCCCGCCGTAAGCAGGAGTCCAGCGTCATATCCCACGCCCATTCCGACCACACCGGGCGTCACCGCCGTCCCGTCGTCACTCCCAACACCCTTCTTCTGCTGCGGGACTACCTGAAGAATGCAGACCCGATTGTACTGCCCTACGGCGAGACGCTGGATACGCCCACCTACACCGTCACCTTGTACCCGGCGGGCCACTGCCTGGGTTCGGCACAAACCCTGGTGGTGTCCAAAGCCACCGGCGAGCGGCTGCTCTACACCGGCGACATCAAGACCCGTCCCAGCCCCACCAACGAGCCGCTGCAACCCATTGAATGCGACACGCTGGTCATCGAATCAACCTACGGCCATCCTGATTACGTCTTTCCGTCCCAGGAGCAGACCCTTGCCACCGCTACTCGCATGGTTCGGACGTGGCTGGATCGAGGCGAGCGTCCCGTGGTGCTGGGCTGGCGTCTGGGCAAGGCGCAGGAGCTACTGCATCACCTGCTCTCCGACAGCTTCGAGGTGGTGGCCGAAGAGGGCATATATCAAGCGGTGGAAGCTTACCGCGAGGGGGGCGTCAACTTCCCGGGAGCAGTTGCTCCCTTCAACGGCCACTGGCCCGACGGAACGGTGGCCCTCTTTCCGCCCGGCCGCTCATCCCGCGCCCTGAACGGCTACCGCTACCAGCGCACGATGGAGCTAACCGGCTGGGCAGCGTCCGCCAGCCGCCACCACTGGCGCAGGCCGTCGGATTCAAGCCTGCCTTTCAGCGACCACGCCGACTACAACGAACTGGTGGCTTACGTGGAGGCGGTGAAACCCCAGCGAGTCTACACGGTCTACGGCTTCCCGGACCTGGCCGCCAAGCTGCGCGCGATGGGCTACCCGGCGGTGCACCTGGACGGCAAAAGTGGCGGGAGCGCGGGGTTCCAGATGGGGTTGTTGTAGGGATGCGAGGCGATGGTGAGACTATCTCGGTTCTATCAAAACCTCGCCGCCATCCCAAACTTGGACGGTTAGGGTGCTGTTTTCGAGCAGGGCCATGCCAATGACTGACTCTCGTTGGGTTTCAAGAACAGTAACCTCGACTGGCTGCCCGTGCCAGTAGACTATTCCGTCGTATGTAGATAATGGAGCTGAGTAGCTGTCCAATAGGGTTGTGTTACGAGGCCCCATCGGAGTCAGTCCCAATTGACGTATGGATGCAGCTGGTAACGCAATGTAACCATTGAATCCAGTATCCAAAACGCACCGGAACGGTTGCAGAGTTCCATTAGAGTCCTGAATTTCGACGCTCACCACAGCTTCAAGGAGCCAGCTAACTCTTCCCGTAGTCATTCTGTCGGATGCCGGGTTTTCATAATCCCAAAGCGATAGGCAGTTGGAAACCCAACCCTTATGGCATAGGTCATTGCCCCGGGACGGCGCTCTCGTAACCTTTTGACGGCCACTATATCCCGCTTGTCTATTTCGTAGTCTCCCGTCTCTACGTCTATCACGACAAATTTGCCGTAGTGAACGTCAAGGTCGATCAATGCCTTGATTCGCTCATCGTAGATTTTTTGCCCGCGCTCAGCCATCTCTTCGACTTCATTCCGGTCAGTTGTCAACGTAGTTCCCTCCATTACAGCTTCGTTAGATTATAAATCAAGCTGAGTTGAGTTGGCAGACAAAAGGGGCGCATGACCGTGCGCCCCTACGTTTCGCCCCTGGAAATGCTGCCGCCGTCTAGTCCGGCGTTGACCCCAAAGCGGGGACGTTGGCCGACTCGTCGGAGGCGAGCTGGCGGTTGACGGCGCTCAGGTACGCCTTGGCGCTGGCTACCACGATGTCGGTGTCGGCGCCGCGTCCAGTGTAGGTCTTGCCGTCCTTCTCGATGCGGATGGTGACCGTGCCCAAGGAGTCGCGTCCCTCGGTGGCGGCCTGCACGTTGAAGTCCACCAGCCGGTTGACGACGCCGATGGCGCGGTCTATGGCGTTGCAGATTGCGTTGACCGGGCCGTTGCCAGTGGCGGCGTCGGTGGTGGGGATGCCCTCGGGGTCAATCAGCCGCACCGTGGCCGTGGCGATGCCATGGTCGCCGCCGCTGAACTGCACCTGGTCAAGGGTGTAGCTGATAGGCTCGGTCGATTCCCGCGATTCCTCGTCCATCAGGATTTCCAGGTCGCGGTCGGTGACCTCGCGCTTGCGATCGGCCAATACCTTGAAGGACTCGAACACGCGGGAGACTTCATCGCGGGTCAGGCTGTAGCCCAGTGCTTCCAGGCGGGCTTGCAGTCCGGCGCGTCCGCTGAGCTTGCCCAGCACCAGGCTGTTGCCCGGCACACCGACGCGCTCCGGCTGCATCACCTCGTAGGTGGAGCGGTCCTTCAGCACGCCGTCCTGGTGGATGCCGGAGGCGTGCCGGAAGGCGTTCTCGCCCACCACCGCCTTGTTGGCCTGCACGGCCATGCCGGAGATGCGGCTGACCATGCGGCTGGAGGGGTAAATCTGGGTGGTGTCTATGCCGATGTCCACCCCGAAGTGGTCCCTGCGGGTGTCCAGGGCCATGATGATTTCTTCCAGCGAGGCGTTGCCGGCGCGCTCTCCGATGCCGTTGATGCAGCCCTCCACCTGCCGCGCCCCGGTCTCGATGGCGGTCAGGCTGTTGGCCACGGCCAAGCCCAGGTCGTTATGGCAGTGGACGCTGAGGGTCACGTTCTCGATGCCCGGCACGTTGGCCTGGATGTCCTTGAGCAACTGGGCAAACCCGTTGGCCGACGGAATGGCGTAGCCCACGGTGTCGGCGATGTTGATGGTGGTGGCCCCGGCCCGGATGACCTCGGCCAGCATCTGGTACAGGTACTCCGGGTTGGTGCGGGTGGCGTCCATGGGGGAGAACTCGACGTCCGGGCAGTAGCCCTTGGCCCGCTCCACCATGGTCACGGCCATCTCCATGACCTCTTCCCGGTTCTTGCGGAGCTGGTGCATCTGGTGAATCTCCGAGGAAGAGAGGAACACGTGGATGCGGGGCCGCTCCGAGTGCTCCACGGCGCGCCAGGCCTGGTCCACATCGTTGGGATGGGCCCGGGCCAGGGAGGCGATGATGGGGCCCTTGACCTCCCGGGCGATGGCGGAAACCGCCTCGAAGTCGCCGGGGGAACTGGCGGCGAAGCCGGCCTCGATGATGTCCACGTTCATCCGCTGCAACTGCCGGGCAATCTCCATCTTCTCGGCGCCGGTCATGCCGATGCCCGCCGACTGCTCGCCGTCGCGGAGCGTGGTGTCCAGGAGAAGTACTTTGTCGTCAGCCATTTCTTCCTTTACCTCAAGTTTCCTTTCTGAATTTGTTGGTCGGGGTATGCCCTCACCCTGACCCTCTCCTAGAGGGAGAGGGAACTAGGGGTTAACTGCGGCGTTCAGAAAGGCTTCGCAGGGTCACGTAGTCCACCACACCCAGCCCGGCCAGGACCAGCGTGCGACGGTGAACTACACTCAACGTCTCCTGCTGCATAGATTTTCCCTCACCCTAACCCTCTCCCAGAGGGAGAGGGGATTTTGTCGATACTCTCCCTCCGGGAGAGGGGGTTTGACAGTATTACTTTGGGTCCATCCAGGGCATCATGGCGCGGAGTTGCTTGCCGATGCCTTCGATGGGGGCGTTCTGCGCCGCCTCGCGCATGGGCACGAAGCGGGGGCGGCCTTCGTCGTTCTCCGCGATCCACTCGCGGGCGAAGGTGCCGTCCTGGATTTCTTTCAGAACCTCGCGCATATTCTCGCGCACGTGCTCATCAATAATGCGGTTGCGGCGGCTCAACGAACCGTACTCGGCGGTGTCGCTGACCGAGAAGTGCATATAGTTATGACCGCCCTGGTACATCAGGTCAACGATCATTTTCAGCTCGTGCAGGCACTCGAAGTAGGCGATTTCCTGCGGGTAGCCCGCCTCCACCAGCGTCTCGAAGGCGGCGTTGACCAGCGCGGTAACGCCGCCGCAGAGGATGCTCTGCTCGCCAAACAGGTCGCTCTCGGTCTCGTCCTTGATGGTTGTCTCCAGCACGCCGGCGCCGGTGCAGCCGATGCCCTTGGCGTAGGCTAGGCCGATCTGCTGGGCGTTGCCGGTGGCGTCCTGGTGGACGGCCAGCAGGCTGGGGACGCCGACACCCTCGACGAACAGTTCGCGCATCCGGTGGCCGGGGGCTTTGGGCGCAACCATCATCACGTCCATGTTGTCCGGCAGCACGATTTCCCGGTAGTGGATGCTGAAGCCGTGAGCCACCATGAAGGCGCTGCCCGGCTTGAGGTTGGGTTCAATCTGCTCCCGATAGATGCGGCCCTGGACATGGTCGGGAATGACCATCATTATCACGTCGGCTTCCTTGGCCACCTCGGGCACGTCAGCCACCCGCAGTCCCGCGGCCTCGGCCACGGCGATGGAGGAGCTGCCGGGATAAAGGCCCACCACAACGTTCTGGCCGTTGTCCTTCAGGTTCAGGGCGTGGGCGTGGCCCTGGCTGCCGTAGCCGATGATGCCGATTGTCTTGTTTTGGATGATTCCCAGGTCGGCGTCCTGGTCGTAGTAGACGTTTACCATCGTTGCCTATTCCGTCCTTACTGTAATTTCTGGTTTTCCAGTCATTCCCTGGCTGTCCCGTCATTCCCGCGAAAGCGGGAATCCAGTTGGTGCTGGCAAGGGATGCCCTCACCCTAACCCTCTCCCAGAGGGAGAGGGGATTGAAGAAGCACTCCCTGTCATATCCCGCTGTCCATTCGCATCATGCCGTTGCCGCTGATGGGGACGCCCAGGTTCTCGGCTCCCATGCCGCTCTCCTGCCCCCGCACCATGGCCACCAGGCCGGTGCGCACCATCTCCGTGATTCCGAAGGGACGCAGCAGGTCTTCCAGCGAGTTGACCTTTTGCTCGCTGCCGGTGATTTCGACGACCATGGAAGCGGGGCTGACGTCCACAATGTTGGCGTCGAACAGCTCGGCGAACTGCATGATTTCGCCCCGGGTGCTGGTCGTGGTAATCACCTTGATAAGGGCCAGCTCGCGGGCCACCACCTGATGCGTCGAGATGTAGGACACCTCGATAACGTCTATCAGCTTGTCGAGCTGCCGGGTCACCTGCTGTACCGTGGGCAGGTCGCCGTCCACCACGAAGGTCATGCGGGAAAGGCCCGGCTTCTCGCTGCGCCCCACGGCCAAGCTGGCGATGTTGAACCCGCGCCGCCGGAACATACTGGCGATGCGTGTCAGCACCCCCGGCTTGTCCTCCACCAGGGCTATGATAGTATGCTGTTCCGGCTGGGTGGACTGAACCATATCAGTACGGCCCTCCCCTGGCCGGCTGCTCCTCGATCATTTCGTGCACCGATTCCCCAGCGGGAATCCACGGGTAGACCTGCTCGTCTTCCTTGACCACAAAGTCAATTATGACCGGCCCAGAGACCTCCATGGCGTGACGCACGGCGTCGTCCACCTCGTCCTTGCGGGTGACCCGCATCCCGTCAATGCCGTAGGCGGCGGCCAGCTTGACGAAGTCCGGGTTGCCGGAATACTCGACGGCGTAGTATTCCCGGTCGTAGAACACATCCTGCATCTGCTTCACCATCCCCAGGCTCTGGTTGTTGAGGATGGCGAACTTGATGTCCACATTGTTCTCGACGGCAGTGGCGAGGTCGCACATGGTCATCTGGAAGCCGCCGTCGCCAGCCACCGACCAGACCGTCTTGTCGGGGCGGCCCATGCGCGCGCCCAGCGCCGCCGGCACTTCGTACCCCATGGAACCCAGGCCGCCGGAGGTGATGAGCGTGTTGGGTTCCGTGAACTTGCAGTGCTGCGCCGCCCACATCTGGTGCTGGCCCACGCCGGTGACCACGATGCAGTCGCCGCCAGCCACTTCGGAAAGGCGGTTAAGCACGTACTGGGGCAGCAGTTCCTCCGACTCTCGGATGAAGAGCGACGGGTGCTCCGCCTTGAGCTGGTCCAGGCGGCGGTGCCAGTCGAGATGCACGTTGGGCTGCACCAGGGGAATCAACTGGTTCAGCACCATCTTGAGATCGCCCACCACTGGCACTGTGGCCTTGACATTCTTGTCCAGTTCCGAGGCGTCCACGTCCACGTGGATTACCTGGGCGTTGGGGGCAAAGTCGCGGAGTCGTCCGGTTACGCGGTCGTCGAAACGCATACCCAGGCCGATGAGGAGGTCGGCCTGATCAATGGCGAGGTTGTTGTAGGCCATGCCGTGCATTCCCGGCATACCCATGTTCAGCACGTGCTCAGTGGGAATGGAACTGATGCCCAGCAGCGTGGTGATAACCGGAATTTGAGCCTTTTCGGCCAGCTCTATCAACTCGTTGTAGGCCTGAGATATGAGTACCCCGTGTCCGGCCATTATTACTGGTCGCTCGGCCCGGTTGATGAGTTGGGCGGCCCGGGCAACCTGATTCATGGGGGCTTCCCCAGGCGGATGATAACCCGGAAGGTTGGGCTTTTCAGGCCAGACGAACTCCGTCCGCAGGTCTTGTAGCACATCCTTGGGTACGTCCACCAGCACCGGGCCTGGCCGTCCGGTTCGAGCGATGTGGAAGGCTTCCTTGATGGCCGGGGCCACGTCTTCCACTTCCATAACCAAGAAGTTGTGCTTGGTGATGGGCAGGGTGATGCCGGTCACGTCGGTTTCCTGGAAAGCGTCGCGCCCGATGGCGCCGCGCGGCACCTGCCCAGTGATGGCCACCATCGGCACCGAGTCCATCTGGGCAGTGGCGATGCCGGTCACCAGGTTGGTAGCGCCGGGCCCGCTGGTGGCGGAGCAGACGCCCACCCTTCCGGTGGCGCGGGCGTAGCCGTCGGCGGCCATGGAAGCGGCCTGCTCGTGGCGCACCAGCACATGCCGCAAGTCCGGGTACTTGGCCATGGCCCCGTACAGGGGCAGCACCGCGCCGCCGGGCAGCCCGAATACGATGTCCACCCCCTCCATCAGGAGGCTTTCGCAAACAATTTCAGCGCCGCTAAGTTTCATACACCCTGCCAGAGGATGGTTTATGTTCCCTCCCCATTGAGGGGGAGGGCTAGGGTGGGGGTGAAATTTCATCAAGGCTTTGAGCCACAAAAAAACACCCATCCCAACATGAAGGGACGGGTGTGGCCCGCGGTACCACCCTTCTTTCCCGATGATAAACGGCCTACGGATAAAGTCCAGCCGTGGCCGCTTGGTTCGGGACGCTTATAGGACTCTGTAACGGTGTCACCCGCCGCGCCCTGCTTCCCCGGCCAAATCGGAGCCATCAGGCGGGCCGCTCCCGGGCGAGTTCACGGCTCTTCTGCCACCGGCTCGCACCAACCGCCGGCTCTCTGGCGCAGGACACCGCTATTACTCCCGCTCTTCGCGGATTTCGTACAGGAAATCTTAACAGCCTCTCTAATCGCGTGTCAACGGCTTTTTCGGCCATTGACACTCACTCATTTACGAAAGGAGAGGCTGCGTCCCCTACTCGGAAGACTCCCGCCACATGGCGCAGCCGGTGGCGCCCAGGGTGAGCGGCAGCAGGGTGTCAACGAAAGCCCAGATTACCCAGGCTTGGTGGTTCAGGCCCACATCGCTTCCCAGTCCCAGGGACCTCTCATCCCCCAGTGCCAGCAGGGAGAACCAGTTGTGCAGAAACAGGATGGTGATGCCCGCTGTCAGGTAGAAAGCGACGTTGACCTCCAGGTGCCGGCGGGTGACCGCCTCGCCCGGCTGGCGTCCGGCCTCCTCTTCCCGCTTTCGAGCGTAGTTGAATACCAGGGCTATGGTGAGCCCGACAACCATCAGGATGTCCAGCACATACCAGACATTGATAACTGCAAATGAGTCCACGAAGAACGAATTGATGACGAACCATACCGCCACCGCCGTGGCGACGCCCATCAGGTAGACGCCAAACAACTTCTTTATGGTATCCATGCCGCCTCCATAACGCTGTTTGCAGATGTGTGCTTCGGTTCTTTCATTTAGGGAACGGCCATTCGATAAAGAAGCAAAATCACGAGTTCTCCCGCAAACATTATGACATCCCCTTATGCTAAAATACGTATCCCAGATACCCCGGAATTTAGCTGTTTCCCATCCTCTGCGCCTTCGGGCGGTATGGATTTGCCCCGTGACTGAGCGCATTCTTGTCGCCGTAGCCTGGCCCTACGCCAACGGCCCGTTACACCTGGGCCATGTCGCCGGATGCTACCTGTCCGCCGACATCTTCGCCCGCTACCACCGGCTGAAGGGAAACCGCGTGCTGATGGTGTCCGGCAGCGACACCCACGGTACCCCCATCACCATCCGGGCCGACCAGGAAGGGGTCACGCCAGCCGAAGTTGTGGACCGCTACCACGCCCTGTTCCTGGAGTCGTGGGAAAAGCTGGGCATATCCTTCGACCTGTTCACCCACACCCACACCGGCAATCACGAAGCCGTGACCCACGACATATTCAAGACCCTTCTGGATAAGGGCTACATCTACACCGACAACCAGCTCCTAGCCTACTGTGACAAGTGCCTGCGCTTCCTGCCCGACCGGTATGTGGAGGGCGTCTGCCCCCACTGCGCCAACACCCGGGCCCGGGGCGACCAGTGCGACGCTTGCGGGCGCACCCTCGACCCCCGCGACCTGCTGGAGCCGCGCTGCGCCCTCAGTGGGGATACGCCGGAGTTCCGCGAGTCAGAGCATTTCTTCCTGCGGCTGTCAGCCTTCCAGGAACCTCTGCTGGAGTGGGTTGCCAAGCAGTCCCACTGGCGAGCCAACGTGCTCAACTTCACCCGCCGCTTCCTGGAGGACGGCCTGCACGACCGGGCCATCTCCCGCGACTTGGACTGGGGCGTTTCCATTCCCCTGGAAGGCTATGAGAACAAGAAAATCTACGTCTGGTTCGAGGCGGTCATAGGCTACCTTTCCGCGGCGGTGGAATGGGCGCAGATTCACGGGGAGCCGGACACTTGGCAGGACTTCTGGAAGGACCCGCAGAGTCGTTCCTACTACTTCATCGGCAAGGACAACATCCCCTTTCACAGCATCATCTGGCCCGCCATGCTCATGGGATACGGCAACGGTCTGAACCTGCCCTACGACGTGCCCGCCAACGAGTTCCTGAGCCTGGAGAACCAGAAGTTTTCCACCAGCCTGAACTGGGCCGTCTGGGTTCCCGACTACCTGGAGCGTTACGACCCCGACCCGCTGCGCTACCTGCTGTCGGTCAATATGCCCGAGTCCGCCGACTCCGATTTTTCCTGGGGCGAGTTCGTCCGCCGCAATAACGAGGAACTGGTCGCCACCTACGGCAACCTGGTCAACCGGGTGTTGACCTTCGCCTACCGCAACTTCGACGGCCAGATTCCCACACCCGGAGCGCTGGACGAGTCCGACAAGGCCATCCTCGATTCAGCGCGAACAGCCATGGACGAGGTGAGCGCCAGCCTGGATGCCTGCCGTTTCAAGGCGGCCATCACTCGCGTTTTCGCTCTGGCCCAGGAGTCCAACCGCTACCTGGACGCCAAGTCCCCTTGGCGCGCTATCCGCGAGGACCGGGAATCCGCCGCCACCAGCCTGTGGGTCACCATCGCCGTAATCAGCTGCCTGAAAACCCTGCTCCACCCCTTCATGCCCTTCAGCTCCCAGAGACTCCATGAGTTCCTCGGACAGGATGGTAGAGTGGAGGACGGGGGTTGGGACTTCGAGTTGGCCGTTGACTCGGTATCAGGAGGCAGGGAACTGCGCCGCCCGGCTCCGCTCTACACCAAACTGGAGCCGGAAGTGGTGGACCAGGAGGTTGCCCGGCTTGGCTTTGGAGCCGGCTGACGGGATCGCCGATGCTTTACGGACTGGACGAAAGCACTGCGGCCATCTATGCCCCGGTACTGGGTGAGCTTGACCGGGTGGAAGCCAAGTTGAAGGGTTTGGCCAGCGAGGCCACTGCCGCCACCGAAGACCTCCGCCCCCTGCTGGACTACGTGGCCGAGACTGGCGGCAAGCGCATTCGCCCGGCCCTGACGCTGCTGGCCTCGCACTCGTATCCTCACGACCCGGACAAGCTGGTGCTGATGGCCAGCGCCGTTGAGCTGCTGCATCTGGCCACCCTGATCCATGACGATACGGTGGACGATTCCTCAACCCGCCGGGGCCGGGCCACCGTCGGCAGCGTCTGGGGACATCACGTGTCGGTGCTGTTCGGCGACTACGTGTTCGCTACCTCCGCCACCTTTGTTTGCGACACCGAAAATCTCCGCATCATGCGCCGGTTTTCCGAGACCATCATGGAGCTGGCCAGCGGGGAGCTGATCGAGTATTTCAACGCTTACGACCCCCATCAGGCCCGCGAGCTGTATGACGACCGAATCTACCGCAAAACCGCCTCCCTCTTCTGCACCGCCGGTGAGTCGGGCGCAGTGCTGGCCGGCGCCCCGGAGGACGAGGTGCAGGCCATGAAGCGCTACGCCTACAACATAGGCATGGCCTTCCAGATAGGCGATGACCTTCTGGACTTCGAGGGCAACGAGTCCAGCATGGGCAAGCCGGTCGGCTCCGACCTGCGCAACGGGGTGCTAACCCTCCCGACCATCCTTCTGATGGAGCGTTACCCCGATGATAACCCGGTGGCCGCCTTCTTCCAGGACAGAGACAACCCGGACAAACTACAGCGGGTCCTGGACATAAT
This sequence comes from Dehalococcoidia bacterium, assembly GCA_965204805.1. GTDB lineage: Bacteria > Chloroflexota > Dehalococcoidia > Lucifugimonadales > UBA3495 > VXOI01. Next base: position 2,122,778 of record OZ242013.1, on the reverse strand, counting down.
CAACGACTCCAGCATCATGCAGGATAGCCGGAACGTGGTCCGCGACTACTGCGGCCGCGCCTGCGCCGAGCTGCAATCCCTCCCTGCCGGCGTGGCCCGCGACTCCCTCGCCGCCCTCGCGGAATACGTCCCCGGCCGACGGCGGTAGCTGGCCTTGCTCCATCCCCGGCCTTGACGCAATCCGCCGCGCTTGGCTACACTGCCGACAATTCAGGCGCGCAGGAAACGGGTCTTTTATGTGCGGCGTTAGCGGCATTCTCCACAAGAACCTGGCTGTAAGCGGCGGCTTGCCAGCAGTGGGCGACCAGCTCATCCGTATGCTGGAACCCCTCACCCACCGGGGACGCGACTCCAGCGGCGTCACCATCGTCGGCGAGTGGCCCGAGGGCGACTACATAGTACGCATCTGGACCGACAGCCCCCGAGAGGCCGAGGACGTGCTGGCGCGAGTCGAGGATACCGTGCGCCGGGCTGGTGGGGTGGTCTGCTCCAGCAAGCATACCGGGCAGTTCCTCCGCTTGGCCGTCAACTACGAAGGCGAGCCTTCGGAGCTGGCCGCCGACTTGCTGGAAACGCCCGGCGTCGCTCTCCACAGCATTGGCCGCACATCTGAAGTCATCAAGGACGTTGGCACCCCGGTCGCCATGGACCAGCGCCACGACATCGGCGCCATCCGCGGCACCCACGGCATCGGCCACGTGCGCATGGCCACCGAGAGCCGGGTTGACGTGAATCATGCCCATCCTTTCTGGGCCTATCCCTTCCCCGACGTTTCCGTGGTCCACAACGGCCAGTTGACCAACTACCACAAGCTGCGCCGGATGTACGAAGACCAGGGTCACCATTTCCAGACCGGCAACGACTCCGAGCTAATCGCCGTCTACCTGGCCGACAAGCTGGCCCAGGGCGAGGGGTTGGACGCCGCCCTTCGCGCTTCACTGGACGACCTTGACGGCACCTTCACCTATCTGGTGGCAACCCGCGACGGCCTGGGTTACGCCAAGGACCAGTGGTCGGCCAAGCCGCTGGTGACCATGGAAACCGACGACGTTATCGCCATCGCCTCCGAGGAAATCGCTCTGCGCGGTGTCTTTGACCAGGAGATAGACCGGGCGGAGCCGCAGAAAAGTGAGGTCATGACCTGGTTACTATAGACGCCGCCAACCTCGACACCCGGGCGCTGAACACTCGGCTCAAGGAACTGGCCGCCCCCGGCGCCGAAATAACCGTTCTCAACCCCAACGCCCGCCACAACCTCGCCGTCGGAATCTTCGAGGACTGCGCCATCCGATTCGAGGGCAGTGTCGGCTACTATGCCGCCAGCCTGCTGGACGGGCCGGAAATAGTTATCGAGGGCAACGCGGGCTGGGCCGTCGGCGACAACCTGATGAGCGGCAAGATCACCGTAACCAAGGACGCCGGAGCCTCCGCCGGCTCCACCATGCGCGGCGGCGAGCTGGTCATCGGCGGCGACGCTGGGGCCAGGGCAGGCATCTCCATGAAGGGCGGCACGCTGGTCATCGGCGGCAACGCCGGATTCCTCACCGGCTTCATGATGCAGAAGGGGCGCATCATCATCTGCGGCGACGCAGGGGAGGCTGTGGGCGATTCCATGTACGAGGGCGCGATTTACGTCGCTGGCGACATCGCCTCCCTGGGCGCAGACGCCACCACCGAGGAAATCAGCGAGGACGAACTTATAGACATCCTGACCATCCTCGAAGCCCAGGGCATCACCGACAAGCGCGCCTTCACCAAAGTGGTGTCGGCCAAGCGCTTCTATAACTACGACTCTCTGGAGCGCCTGGAAAAATCGGCGCTGTGATATTCGCGCCCACCCAGGAGAGCGCGGGATGGCAATGACGCCGCAGGAGTTCGTCGCCAAGTGGAGCGACGTCCAGTTTGGAGAGAAGCAGGCGTCCCAGGAGATGTTTCTCGACATCTGCGCCCTCGTTGACCACCCCTCCCCCGTAGCCTTCGGCAGCCCCGACGTCTTCACCTTCGAGAAGTGGGTGCCCGGCGGGTTCGCCGATGCCTACCTGGAAGGTCATTTTGGCTGGGAGTTCAAGGGCGACGACTCCGACCTTGATGCCGCCCTGAACCAGTTGCTGCGCTACCAGGTCCACCTGAAAACGCCGCCCCTGCTCATCGTCTCCTCCTTCCGCACCATCCGGGTACAGACCAACTTCCCCGGCATGGAGACCGTGCGCCACGAAATCCCGGTGGCCGCCCTCGACCAAAAGGAAAACCTCGACAAGCTCCGCTGGGCCTTTCATGCCCCCGCCGAGTTTCGCCCCGGCCGCACCCTAGACGCCGCCACCCGGGAGACCGCCGACCTCTTCTACGCCATCGTTCAGGACATGGAGCAGCATACCGCCGACCCGGAGCTGCTGGCCCGCTATCTCAACCAGATTATGTTCTGCCTCTACGCCGAAGACGCCGGACTGTTGCCCGAGGGCCTGTTCACTCGCATCGTGCGGGAGTACAACCGTGACCCGTCCACCTTCGACCAGGCTGTCAGGAGCCTGTTCCGGCAGATGGCCCAGGGCGGCCTGTTCGGGGCCGACAGGATTAGCTACTTCAATGGCGACCTGTTCAACCAGGTCGAAACGGTCGAGTTCACCGGCGCGGCCCTGCTGCGCCTGCACCAAGCCGCCGAAAAGGACTGGCGCAACATCGAGCCCTCCATCTTCGGCACCCTCTTCGAGCGGGCCCTCGACGCCTCCAAGCGTTCCCAGCTTGGCGCCCACTACACCGGCGCCGCAGACATAGACCTCGTGGTCGAGCCGGTGGTTATGGAGCCGCTGCGCCGGGAGTGGGACGAAACCCAGCGCGAGGTCAACGACCTCATAGCTGACGGCGACGATGCCGCCGCCAGCGACCGCCTGGCCGCCTTTCAGCAGCGCATCGCCTCGGTCACCGTCCTCGACCCGGCCTGCGGCAGCGGGAACTTCCTCTACATTGCCCTCCGCTCCCTGCTGGACTTGGAGAAGAGTGTCATAGACTTCAACGACGCCCAGGGCTGGGAGGAAATGTACCCCCAGGTCAGGCCCAACCAGATGCTGGGACTGGAGATAAACCCCTACGCCGCCGAGCTGGCCCGCACCGCTCTGTGGATAGGCTACATCCAGTGGCATCAGGCCAACGGCATACATTACCGCCAGTCCCCCATTCTCACGCCGATGGACACCATCCGCCAGACCGACGCTATCCTCGCCAACGGCGACGCCGCCAACCCCCGCGAAACCGAGTGGCCCGACGCCGAGTTCATCATCGGCAACCCGCCCTTTCTTGGCTATTCACCTTCACGGCACCAGTTAGGTGATGATTACGTCAACGCCGTCTACTCTCTCTATGGCAGCCGTGTCCCCAACATCAGCGACTATTGTTGCTACTGGTTCGAGAAAGCCCGGGCTCAGATCGCCGACGGCAAATCGCGGCGGGCAGGTCTTTTGGCAACGCAGGGCATAAGAGGCCAAACTAGCCGTCGAGTATTGGCTCGCATCAAGGAAACAGGCGACATCTTCAACGCTATATCTGACCAGAACTGGGTGCTGGACGGCGCGGCAGTACACACATCCATCGTCTGCTTTGACGACGGCAGCGAAGAAACCCGCACCCTCGACCATGCGCCAGTATCCACTATTAACGCCGACTTGACCTCCGGCGCGGACATCACCCAAGCCAAGGCATTGGTACAAAATGGCAGCATCAGCTTTATAGGAGATATGAAGTTTGGGCCTTTCGATATTACCCGGGAGGTCGCTCAAGAGATGCTGCACCAACCTAATCCTCACGGCAGACCCAACAGCGACGTTGTCAAACGCTGGATGAATGGCCGCGACATAAACCAGCGTTCCCGTGACATGTGGATTATCGACTTTGGTGTGGACATCCCTGAGGAACAGGCCGCCCTGTATGAGGCCCCTTTCGAGTATGTTCTAGCAAATGTGAAACCAAACCGAATCAAAAACAGAATGCGCCGGAGGGCGGAATTCTGGTGGCTTCATGGCTCTACGGCTCCAAATATGCGAAAGGCATTAGTCGGCCTTTCGAGATACATCGGGACCAGTAGAGTTTCCAAGCATCGGATATTCTCGTTTATTGATAGTGACGTGCTGCCTGACGGAGACATAACTGTATTTGCCCGCGACGACGACTACACCTTCGGAGTGCTGCACTCCAGGTTCCATGAAGTCTGGGCGCGGGCGATGGGAACGCAGCTACGGGAAGCAGAGTCGGGTATGCGCTACACTCCCACCACCTGCTTCGAGACCTTCCCCTTCCCGGAGCCGGACGACTCCCAACGCGAGGCAATTGCTACTGCGGCGGCGCGGCTGAACGAGCTGCGCGAGGGCTGGCTGAACCCGGCGGACGCCGACGGCAACCCGGCCCTGCAACCCAAAGACCTAGCCCGCCGGACGCTGACTAACCTATACAATCAGCGCCCGGCCTGGCTGGCCAACGCCCACGCCGACCTGGACGCCGCCGTAGCCGCCACCTATGGCTGGCCCCCCAACCTGCCCGACGCCGAGATACTGGAGCGGCTGCTGGCCCTGAACCTGGAAAGGAGCGGATAGACGATGCAACCGAAGACAACGAAAACGGAAGAGCTGGAAGCCAAGTTCAATGAGCTGGCGGAACGTTGGGAAAGGGAAACCGGCTTTATTTCCAACGGTTCAATGTTTGAACACCAAGCATATAAGCAGGTTATCGCCATGGGAGAGGAAGCCGTTCCTCTCATCCTGCGCCGGATGGAGCAGACGAGGTGCCATTGGTTTGTGGCATTGCAGATGATTACCGGGGCCGACCCGGTGCCGCGCGAGTTGTGGGGCAAAATCATGGAAATCGAGAAAATATGGCTGCAATGGGGCCGAGAACAGGGGTATCAGTGGTAGATGGAACCATGGGAAATAGAAGATATGTTGCCGGGTTTGATGGCGTCCGGTTTCCAAATCACCAGCCCGGAATCCTTGGTATACAACTGTGTCGCTTGGGCCGCGAGGGATGTCACCGACTGGTGGAACCACGACCGCCAATTCTACTGGCCTGAGTGGGCTCCGCGCTCGCCGGAAATAGGAGCGTTGGTACAGGTCTTCGTCGGCCTGGGATACGCCATCTGCGATAACGGCGAAAAGGAAGACGGCTACGACAAAGTGGCGCTCTACGCCCTCGACGGCTTATGGCAGCACGCCGCCAGACAGCTTGAAGACGGCCAATGGACCAGCAAGCTGGGCCGGTTTGAGGACATATCCCACCCATCACCGGAAGACGTGGCCGGCGAGGCTTTCGGCAACGTCCACTGCATCATGCGCCGCCCGTCGGTGTAACCGGGTGTCTGACTCAACTGGAACGGCCCCTTCGGCAAGCTCAGGAGGGATAGACAATGCAACCGGAGACGACGAAAACGGAAGAGCTGGAAGCTACCTTCAACGAGTTGACGAAGCAGTGGCTTAAAGACACGGCCTTTCACTCCAATAGCGCATCTATCATTAGGCACCCGGCCTACCAGCAGATTGTCGAATTGGGAGAGGCCGTCCTGCCCCTTGTCTTCCGCGAACTGGAAAAGGGACAAATGGCAGTACACTGGCCTCACGTCCTGAGCGCGGTCACCGGGGCAGACCCTACGCCGCCGCCCAAGAAGTTACCCGCCCCCGGGTGGGTTGCGCTGGATATTAAAGCGATACACAAAGCCTGGTTGGACTGGGGCCGGGAACAAGGGTACCAGTGGTAAAAGTATGCTTGAAGACCTGGAGGATATTCTCCCTAACCTGTACGGCTCCGGTTATCAAATCACTAGCCCGGTATCACTGGAATACAACTGTGTGGCTTGGGCCTTGGGAATTACCGACCAGTGGTGGAGCCACGACAGGACCTGGCCGGATTCCGTTACCCGCTCTCCATATATCCACGCCTTGGTGCAAGTATTTGAATCTTTCGGTTACGCGATATGCGACAGCGACGCAAGGGAACCAGGCTACGATAAAGTCGCGCTCTACGCCCTCGACGGCGAGTGGCAGCACGCCGCAAGACAGCTTGAAGATGGCCGCTGGACCAGCAAGCTGGGGCCGTTTGAGGACATAACCCACCCGTCGCCTGAAGACGTGGCCGGCGAGCTTTTCGGCAACGTCCACTGCATCATGCGCCGCCCGTATCCCTGAACCTGCAAGGCGCCCTTCGACAAGCGCAGGGCGGATAGGAAGCCCGTGAGGGATAGAATAGCAGCCGGGGACGAAGGAACCGGAAACCTCTTTCGCCAATCCGCCAAGTTAGGGATATAATCCCCGCAAACCTTCAGGGAGGCGCGTCCCTTATGGTAATGAACAGCAGTCAAATCTGGTCTCCCTGGATAATGGACGACATCCACGCCAAGGCCGAGCTGGGCCGCTACCGCATCCGCGGCTTCTCCTCCTTCCAGAAGGTCACCCACTTCGATGACCTCACCTTCCTCTCCACCGGCCTTACAAGGTTCCCCTTGGAAGGCTACAAGGAACGGTGCGAAACCCGCACCGTCATCGGCGCCCGCCATGCGGAAAACCCGCTGATTCTCGAAACGCCCATCTACATCAGCGGCATGAGCTACGGCGCTCTCTCGGCCAACGCCAAGGTGGCGCTGGGCAAGGCCGCCGCCATGGTCGGTTCCGCCAGCACCACCGGCGACGGAGGAATGCTGCCCGGCGAGCGCGCGGTCGCTGACAGGCTCATCTACCAGGTGCTGCCCAGCCGCTACGGGTTCAACCCCCATCACCTGGCCGAGGCCCAGGCCATCGAGATTGTCGTGGGCCAGGGCGCCAAGCCCGGCACCGGCGGGATGCTTATGGGCGTCAAGGTGCAGGACGACGTGGCCGAGATGCGCGACCTGCCCTTGGGCATTGACCAGCGCAGCCCGGCCCGCCATCCCGACTGGCTCGGCCCCGACGACCTGGCGGTCAAGATAGAGCAGCTCCGCGAGGCTACCGACTGGCGCGTGCCGGTCCACGTCAAGCTGGGCGCCTGCCGCGTGGACGACGACGTGAAGCTGGCGGCTAAGGCCGGAGCCGACGCCATCGTGATAGACAGCATGCTGGCCGGCACCGGCGCATCCGCCGAGGTGCTGCTGGAGCACAGCGGCATCCCCACCGTTCCGGCCATCGTCATGGCCCGCGAAGCCCTGCGGGAGCTGGGGCTGTACGGCAAGGTCAGTCTCATCGCCTCCGGCGGTATCCGCAGCGGCGCGGACGCCGCCAAGGCCCTGGCCCTGGGCGCGGACGCCGTAGCCATCGGCATCGGCGCTCTCATCGCCCTCAACTGCAACAAGGAAATCCCGGAAAGCAACTTCGAGGAAGAGGTCGGCGTCCCCGCCGGATACTGCCGTTTCTGCCAAACCGGCAAATGCCCCGTAGGCATCGCCACCCAAGACCCCGCGCTGATGCAGCGTCTCGACCCCGATGAAGGCGCGGAACGGGTCGCCAACTTCATAAACTCCATGACCATGGAAATGACGCTGCTCACCCGCTCCCTCGGCAAGGGCGACGTCCACAGCCTGGAGCCGGAAGACCTGGCCGCCTTGACCATAGAGGCGTCAGCCATGGCCCGTGTGCCACTGGTGGGCACCAACAAGGTGTTCGGGTGGTAAACCAGGGCCTTTCCAAAGTAATTGTCTGAATCAGGATTTAACGGATTCGAGGATTTTCAGGATGGATATTCCCAATCCTGTACATCCTTTCACCCTGATTCAGACAATGGCCTCGCTAGAGGACTTTGGGCTGGTAAACCGGCAACAGTAGAGTCATGCTTGCCTACCCCTCCACAAAAGCGAGAGCGTAGGGCTCCCATTGCCACATCCTGAGCAGAGTTTTCGGAATTATGCCCTACGAGTGGGACGAGGCGAAGCGGCGTGAGACCCTGGAAACGCGGGGGATTGACTTCGCGGAGATATACGGTTTCGATTGGGACACCGCAGATACCCAGCCCAGCGACAGACACGGTGAAGAGCGCTGGGCCAGCCTCGGAATGATTGGAAATCGCCTGTATCATGTAGTATGGACTGTACGCGGCGAAAACACGCGAATCATCAGCCTGCGAAAAGCCAACGAACGAGAGGAAAGAGATTACTATGGCGATTAACAAAATTAACAAGAAAGAAATCATCCGGTGTACCCCGGAAGAGGACGCCATCATCAACGCCCAGATTGCCGCTGGCAACCCGGACGAGCGCGAGTGGACCGAGGAGGATTTCTACAACGCCGTGAGTTCCCCTGAGTTGCTGGCTATGCACCCTCATTTCTCGAAGCTGCACGGATTCTCCCATATCAAACCGGCCAAATACGTCAACGTCGGGATAGACCCTGATATTGCCAGGCATTTCGAGAAGGCCGGCGGCCATTGGAAAAGACGCCTGAATCAAGTTCTCCGCGAGGCCGTGTTCGGCGGCGTCGAAACATAGAAATAACGGCCCGAGGCCCCCATGCCATCCTACCCCCACATAGAGCGCTACTACGAGGACAAGCAGAGGCTGATTGACTACGGCGGCTCGGACAGCGAACTGAACATCCGCCCAGCCTTTCAGAACTGCCTGGCCGCCTACTGCGCCGGACACCGCGAGCGGCTGACGCTGGTGCCGGAGCTGCGCGCCCCGGGCGGCGTTCCCGATGGCACGGTCAAGGACTCCCTCCGTATGACCCGCGGCTACTGGGAGGCCAAAGACAGCCACGACGACCTGGACGCCGAGATTCAAGCCAAGTTCAACCGGGGCTACCCCCGCGACAACATCGTCTTCGAGGATTCCCGCGTCGCCGTGCTGTATCAGAACGGCGAACAGGCGATGTGGGTGGATATGTCCCGGCCCGGCGAGTTGCACCGGCTCATCACGCGCTTTCTCGACTACGAACTGCCGGAGATTGAGGAGTTCCGGCAGGCGCAGCAACAGTTCAAGTCCGACTTGCCCGCCGTGCTGGAAAACCTGCGTCAAGCCGTCGCCGACGCCGAAGCGGGTAACGCAGCCTACCAGGCCGGAGCCGCCCGCTTCCTCGAACTGTGCCGCCAGACCATCAGCCCCGTAGTGTCCGACGCCGACGTGCGCGAGATGTTGTTGCAGCACATACTCACCCAGGACATCTTCCTGCGGGTGTTCGCCGAGGACCAGTTCCACCGCGAGAACAACGTCGCCCGGCAGCTTGCCGCGCTGGAGCAGACCTTCTTCACCGGCGACGTGCGCCGCCAGGCCATAGACCGCCTTCGCGCTTACTACGGCGCCATCGGGCGGGCTGCCGACGAAATCGCCGAGTACGCCGAGAAGCAGCAGTTCCTCAAGGCGGTGTACGAGGACTTCTACAAAGCCTACAATCCGGCTGCCGCCGACCGCTTGGGCGTGGTCTACACCCCCAACGAGGTGGTGGACTTCATCATCCGCGGCGCAGACCGCCTGCTGCTGAAGCACTTCGGCAAGAGCCTGGCCGACGATAACGTGCAGATTCTCGACCCGGCTACTGGCACCGGCACCTTCGTCACCAGCCTGATTGACTACCTGCCCCCGGAACGGCTGGAACACAAGTATCTGACCGAGATACACGCCAACGAAGTCGCCATACTGCCCTACTACATCGCCAACCTCAACATCGAGTACAGCTACCGCGAGAAAATGGGCCGCTACCTGGAGTTCCCCAACCTCTGCTTTGTGGACACCCTGGACAACATGGACTGGCAGCAGTCCGGCGCAACCGGTGGCGCAGTCACCCGGCAAGCCGCATTCAACCTCGGCGGCCTCTCCGAAGAAAACTGGATTCGCGTCCAGGAGCAGAACGAAAAGCCCATCAGCGTCATCATCGGCAACCCGCCCTACAACGCCAACCAGCAGAACGAAAACGACAACAACAAGAACCGAGAATACCCGGAGATTGACCGCCGTATTAGCGAGACCTACATCGCCGCCAGCACGGCCCAAAAGACCAAGCAGTACGATATGTACAAACGGTTCCTCCGCTGGGCCAGCGACCGACTGGCCGACGACGGGATAATCGCCTTTGTCAGCAACAGCGCTTTTCTGGATTCCAAGCAGGACGACGGCTTTCGGAAAGTTATCGCGGATGAGTTCAACGAGCTATGGGTGATTAACCTGAAAGGAAACGCCCGAACCAGCGGCGAGCGCCGCCGCCAAGAGGGCGGCAACGTCTTTGACGACAAGATACGGGTCGGCGTTGCCGTTTATTTCTTGGTGCGCCGGAAAGGGGTTAGTGGATTCAAGGTCTTTTACAATGCCGTTGACGATTATGCCAAGTCTCACGATAAGGCTGAGTACATCAGAGGCAAAACGATGCAGGATTTCAACTTTGACGAACTTACCCCGGACGAATTCGGGCAGTGGCTGAACCAGTCAGCGAATCGCTACCGTTTCAGGCAACTGATGCCCCTTGCCAACCGCGAAACCAAGCTCGCCAAGACAGCCGGGGACGAACAGGCGGTGTTCAAGCTCAGTGCGCTTGGAGTAAATACGGCAAGGGATGAATGGGTCTATGATTTTGCTGTGCGTGGACTCCGAGACAAGGCTCTTTTCTTTTCCGACAAGTATAACGAGCTGCTGGACAAGAAAGATTATTCGTATGACACGGCAATCAAGTGGAGTCGTGACCTGCGCAACGAGTTCCAACGTGGAAGGCGTATCACATATAACGACGCTAACCGTCTCGAAACGCTTTACCGCCCGTTTGTCAAAAAACATCACTTCGCGGACTATGTGATGAACGATGTTCTCACAAGGAATCATTACGAGATGTTTGGCGCAGATTTGCGTCAATCCAACAGAGTCATAAATTTCTGTGTCAATGGTAGGTATTTTTATACCTTGGCATCAGACAAGTTGACCGATTGGCACTTCACCGGCGACACCCAATGCCTCCCCCTCTACCGCTACACGCCCGACGGTGAGCGGGTCAGCAATCTAACGGATTGGGCCGTCCGGGAGTTCAACGAACACTGCCGCGAGGTTCTGGGCGACTACTGCCATGAGTTTTTCGGGGACGGCGACATCACTGCCGAGGACATCTTCGCCTACGTCTACGCCGTGCTGCACGACCCGGTGTACCGCCACGAATACGCCGTTGACCTGCTGCGGGAGTTCCCTCGCCTGCCCTTCTACAAGGACTTCCCTGACTGGGTTCGGATGGGCCGGGAATTGTTGGACTTGCACCTCGGGTTCGAGACCATTGAACCGTATCCGCTGGAGCGAGTGGAGCAGTCCGGCCCGGCCGGCAAGCCCATCCTCCGCGCCGACAAGGAAAAGGGCGCCATAGCCCTCGACGCCAAGACCACACTGGCCGGCGTCCCCGAATCCGCTTGGCGCTACCACCTCGGCAGCCGCTCAGCGCTGGAGTGGGTCCTCGACCAATACAAGGAACGCAAGCCCCGAGACCCCACCATAGCCGAAAAGTTCAACACCTACCGCTTCGCCGATCATAAGGAATATGTCATTGACCTGCTCGGTCGTGTCTGCGCCGTGAGCGTCCAGACCATGGACGTAGTGGACGATATGGCCTGCTTGCTGGAGAGCGGGCACTTGGGTGTATACGGAGACCGGGATGAGTCCGAATGGGGCCCCAAAAACCCGCATCGCCCGCTCCACCAGTGGCTGTACGGCCCGGCATCCGGCAAAAGGGATGGGGCATGGTCGGAGACGTAATCTGGGCGCGATTTCCGTTCAGCGATTTGTACGATTGGAAGTTCCGCCCGGTGGCGGTTGTCGCCGACGTGAGGGAGATGAGGGAGGACGATTGGCTGGTGTGCGAGATAACCACCAGCCCCATCCCATACGCCAGAGCAATGCCCATTGGCCGGAATGATATGCGGCCGGGCCGCCTGCCCAGGCAAAGCCGAGTAAGGCCGGACCGGCTGGCAACGCTAAACGAGCGCGCCTTCGGGGATTACATCGGCCGCTTGACCGACGCCAAGCGGGACGAAATTGTCAGAGCGGTTCGGTCTCTGTTTTAATACTCCCCAGGGCAAGGATATGAAGGAGAGCTATGACAACGTCAAAAGCCGCCGAGGCCACCGAACAAGCCGAGGCCACTGAACGAAAGGTGTCCGACCTGACCGTGTCCGAGTTGCGGGAGCTAATCCGCGAAGTCGTCCTAGACTGCATAGGCGAGAGCTACGAGGACTTCCACCGTGATTTGGAAATCAACCCCCAGTTCGCCGCCGAGTTGCTGGAATCGGCAAGGGAAGCCAAAGAAGCCGGGATGCCAACAATACCTGATGAGCAAATGGCCGAGATCGAGGCATATATCCGGGAGCGGAGTCAGTAAGTGCGCTACGAAGTCGAATTTACTGCGCGCGCCGAGGATGATTTGTCCCGCTTGGATAGTATCACGGAGCGGCGGGTACGCAACAAGATTGCCCAGATGTCGGCATCTGCGGCGTCTTGGCCCCATGAAGCACTAACCGGGCCATTCCGGGGTTATCTCCGGTTGCGGGCCGGGGACTACCGGGTCTTATATGTCTGCGACCACGCGAGGCGAGGGATAGCCGTTCATCAAGTCGGCCACCGCAGCGAAGTTTACGACTAGCAGCCCCAACATTCCCCGGTGCCTCAACAATCCCAAGCCCAAGCCAAAGGAGCGGCGGCATGACCGACAGACAAGAAATCGCCCAGCGCATGAACGACGACGGCGTCCGCTTCATCCTGGCCCAGTTCGTGGACCTCAACGGCTCCCCCAAGGTCAAAATGGTGCCGGTGGAGCATTTCGAGGACGTGCTGGACGAAGGGGCCGGTTTCGCCGGCGCGGCCCTGCCCGGCATGGGGCAAGGGCCGCACTCCCACGATATGCTGGCCCGCATTGACCTGGACTCCTACACTCCCATACCGTGGGACGACGGCCTAGCCCGGTTCGCCAGCGACCTGTTCGTGGATGGCGAGCCGCACCCCTACTGCCCCCGCCAGCACTTCAAGTCCGTGCTGAACGACGCCCGGGCCGAGGGCTACGTTTTCAACGTCGGCATCGAGCCGGAGCATTTTCTGGTCACCAGGAACGCCGACGGCTCCATCAAGGTCTATGACCCCAACGACATAGATGGTCTTCGCAAGCCCTGCTACGACTTCAAGGGCATCGCCAACGTCATGGGCTACCTGCGCGACATGATGGACGCCATGCGCCGCATCGGTTGGGACGCCTACCAGTCGGACCACGAAGACGCCAACGGGCAGTACGAAATCAATTTCCACTACTCCGATGCGCTGACCACCGCCGACCGCTACACCTTCTTCAAGATGATGACCAGCCAGTACGCCCAGCGGCACGGGGCCATCGCCACCCACATGGCCAAGCCCTTCACCGACCGCACCGGCAGCGGCGGCCACATTCATTACCACATCGCCGACCCCGAGACCGGCGAAAACCTGTTCCTCGACGAAGACGACCGCCGCGGCCTGGGCCTGTCGCAGATGGCCTACCACTTCATCGGCGGCGTGTTCGCCCACGCCCCGGCCCTCTGCTCCGTGATGTCGCCGACGGTCAACTGCTACAAGCGGCTCCAGGTCGGCCCGGCGCTGATGGGTTCCACCTCCGGCTTCCTGTGGACGCCGGCCTTCGTGTCCTACGGCGACAACAACCGCACGCAGATGATACGCACCGCCGGCCCCGGCCATCTGGAAGACCGCACCATGTCCGCCGCCTGCAACCCATACCTGGCCTTCGGCGCATACCTGTCCGCCGGCCTGGACGGCATCCGCCGCCAGCTCGACCCCGGCGAACCGAACCTGGGCAACTTATACGCCCTCGGCCTGGACGAAATCCGCCGCCGGGGAGTGCGGATGCTGCCCCAGTCCCTGGCCGAGTCCCTGGCCGAATTGCAAGCCGACAGTGTGGTGCGCGATTCCCTGGGCGTAATCTACGACGAGTTCGTGGAGCAGAAGGAAGCGGAGTGGCGCGAGTACCACCGCCAGGTAACGCCGTGGGAAATCGAGCGGTATCTGACGCTGTTTTAGCTTTAGGTATGCCAGAATGTCCTTCCTCCTGAACTGCCCCAATTGCGGGGAGCGCGGCGTCAACGAGTTCCGCTTCGGCGGGGAGGTTGTCTCGCGCCCGGCCCCCGGCGCTGCCGAGGGCGAGTGGAGTCGCTACTTCTACTTCCGTCCCAATGCCGCCGGGGTGCAGCAGGAATGGTGGAACCACCGCTACGGTTGCCGTCGCTGGTTCTACGCCCTTCGGGACACCACCAGCAACACCGTCCAGACAACCTTTTGGCCGGGCCAACAGCCGCCCGCTGCCCAGACCTAGACCCCCTACCCTGATCCCGTCGTAAAGGCAGCCTCATGCCCAACAGCAATCAGTCCCGCCTTGAACCCCAGGCCGGCGAAGCGATTGACCGCTCTGTCCCGGTCGAGTTCCAATTCGATGGCAGCAGGGTGCGGGGTTTTCAGGGCGACACCGTGGCCTCGGCCCTCTACGCCCAGGGTACGCGCGTCTTCAGCCGCAGTTTCAAGTACCACCGTCCTCGTGGCCTGCTCTGTTGTTCCGGGAACTGCCCCAACTGCCTGGTCACTGTCGGTGGTGAACCCAACGTCCGCGCCTGCACCCGCGCCGTTGAACCCGGATTGCAGGTGCGTAGCCAGAACGCATGGCCGTCGCTGCGCTTCGACCTGCTTTCGCTGCTGGACAAGCTGCACTGGCTGATGCCTGTTGGCTTCTACTACAAGGCGTTACACCGTCCCAAGGCCCTGTGGCTACTGGCGCGGCGGCTCATACGTCGCGTTGGGGGGCTGGGCAGCATAGACATCAACGCCACTCACGAAACCGAATACAGCAGCCGCGACCTCCACGCCGACGTTGCGGTGGTCGGCGGCGGCCCCTCCGGAATCTCAGCGGCGCTTTCGTCTGCCGAGACAGGGGACAGCGTGATCCTGATTGACGACCAGCCCGCCCTCGGCGGCCACCGGCGTTACAGTCGGCAACCGGGAACGGAGACTGCGAACCAACTCGCGGCACAGGTCGCGCAGTCGCCCAATATCCAGGCCTTCAGCAACGCCACCGTCTTCGGTCTGTACCAGGACAACCTGCTTGCCATTCTCACCGACGAGGGTCTGGTGCGAGTTCGTGCGAAGCACGTAACCCTCGCCACTGGGACGCAGGAATCCCCGCTGCTCTTCGAGAACAATGACCTTCCCGGAATCATGCTTGCGTCGGCGGCCCGGCGGCTGGTGGCCCTGTACGGTGTCCGCCCCGGGCGCGAGGCAGTGGTGGCAACCGGGACACCGGAGGGATACGAGACCGCGCTGCAACTGCTGGATGCCGGAGTGCGCGTCGCAGCAGTGATTGACGCTTCCGAAACCCCGTCTGGCGAGGCTGCTGAGGCAGTCCGTCAGCGGGGGGTAACCGTCCTCACCGGCCACCGCGTAGTCAAGGCCGTTGGCCGCGGGCGGGTCAAGGCCGCTATTGTCTCTCCCAACGGCAACCCCAATGCCGCCCGCCGGATTCGTTGCGATTTGCTCTGTATGTCGGGAGAGTTCCAGCCAGTGGACGCGCTGTTGCATCAAATGGGTGCTTCCCAACCGGGCGTAACACTGGTCGGGGATGCTGCTCTGAGCATGGACGCGCTGCCCCCCTCTGTACCGGCCGGAAAGAACGCCCGCAGCTACGTCTGCTTCTGCGAGGACGTTTCCGCCCACGATGTAGAGCAGGCCATCGACGAAGGATTTACAGATGTTCAGACCCTGAAGCGATACAGCACTGTCACCATGGGGCCGTGCCAAGGAAAGATGTGTGGTCGGGTCCTCGCTGGCATCTGTGCTGCTCACGCTGGGCCTCAACAGGCAAGTACGAGGGCCGATACCTACACGACTTCGCGCCCACCGTACCAACCGGTCTCGCTATCCGTGCTGGCCGGGCGCGAGCGGATGCCCATGAAGCGGTCACCCATGGACCGGATACACCGGGAACTGGGCGCCACGATGGTGGAGTCCGGCCCGTGGTGGCGGCCCCACAACTACGGCTCTCCCGCGGACGAGTGCGCTGCGGTGCGAGAGAGGGTTGGCATCATAGACGTCGGCACACTCGGCAAGCTGGAAGTGGTTGGAGTTGACGCCGGTCATTTGCTCGACCGGCTGTATACCCATCGTTTCTCCGACCTGCCCGTGGGCCGCATTCGCTATGGACTGATGACCTCCGACAACGGCGTAATCCTCGACGACGGCACCGTTACCCGCCTGGCGGAAGACCGCTACTTAGTCACCACCACCTCAGGCAACGCCGATGTCATCGAGGAATGGTTCAACTGGTGGAATGCCGGGGCTGCCAACTGCGCCCACGTCGTCAACGTAACCGCCGCCTATGGCGCGGTCAACGTCGCTGGGCCAAGAGCGCGAGAAACCCTCGCCAAGCTCACCGGCATTGACCTGTCGACTCGAAACTTCCGCTATATGCGCTCGGCCCAGGGCGACGTCGCCGAAGTCCCCTGCCTCCTGCTGCGAATCGGCTTCGTAGGAGAAGCAGGTTGGGAAGTCCACTTCCCTGCCGAGTACGGCGAGTATATGTGGAACGCCATCATGAAGGCAGGCCGCGAGTTCGGCATATCCCCCTTTGGCCTGGAAGCGCAGCGCATCCTCCGTCTCGAGAAAGGTCACGTCATTGTCGGTCAGGACACCGATGCCATATCCACCCCCATGGACGTTGGCTCCGATTGGGCTGTTCGCTTCGACAAACCCGACTTCATCGGGAGAGGAGGGCTGGCCGTCGCCACGGAGCGGGGCCTGCAACAGCGCCTTGTCGGCTTCGTCCTGCCAGTCGCAGCGGCGCCGGAGGACGGGACTCCGGTGGTCAGCGGCGGACGCCCCATAGGTCGCGTTACCAGCGCCCGCATCAGCCCAACGCTGGGTAGCGGGTTCGGCCTGGCCTACGTACCCCCCGGTCTGGCCGTAGAAGGAGCATCCATCGAAGTGCTGATAGGCGGGCGTCCTGTGTCCGCCACCGTAACCCTTGAGCCGGTCTACGACCCTGAAGGGAGCCGGTTGCGGAGTTGAACAATGGCTACTACCACTGCACCTGAAAGGCGCACTGCGATGTATCACGCCCAGTTGGCTATGGGCGCCGTCATGGCCGACGCTGACGGCTGGCAGTTGCCCGCGCACTACGGCGATGCTTCGCGGGAAGCGGTATGGCTCCGGGAGACGGTGGGAGTCTCCGATGTAAGCCCCATCGGCAAGGTGCGAGTAGTTGGGGAGGATGCGGTGCAGGCAGTCACGGCGCTCTTGCCCAAAGCCGGAGGATTGCCCATTGGCTCGGTGAATGAAGCCGGCTCTCCCCTTGAACGCGGCGGCAAGCTGCTGGCCGTCCGACTGGCTTCGGACGAGTTCATAGTGCTGACCCCCGCCGGCGTAGCGCCCCTTGCGGTAAACGCGATGCAGTTCGGACACCCCAATTGTGCCTACGCCATCGACGTCACGTCGGGCCTGTGCGGAGTGGCCATTGTCGGACCCGCCACGCAGGGTATGATGAGCCGGATTTCCGAGATAGACGCATCGCCTCGCGCGCTGCCCGACCTTGCCTGTGTACAGTCCCGCTTCGCAGATGTCCAGGCATTACTCTTGCGCCGCGACGTCAACTCCGTTGCGATGTACCAGTTCTATGCAGGCCGCGAATTTGGCGAGTACCTGTGGGAAGTATTCATAGAAGCCGCCCACGAAGTCGGCGGCGGCCCCGTGGGAACCGAGGCCCTATTGGGGCTGAGGGATTCAGGCTAAAGCCGAGGCTCGAAATGTTCCAGCTTTTTCGCAAGAACCGGATGTGGCAGGTGCGCCCCCTGAAAGACCGCTACCGGGTGGTCATCATCGGCGGCGGCGTGCATGGGCTATCCACGGCTTACTACCTGACCAAGCTGGGCGTGAAGGACATCGCGGTTCTCGACAAAGGCTACCTGGGCGGCGGGGCCAGCGCCCGCACCACGGCCATCATCCGCTCCAACTACCTGACCGTCGAGGGCATCCCCTTCTTTGACGAGAGCGTCAAGTTGTACGAGGGGCTGGCCAAGGAACTGAACTTCAACCTGCTGTTCAACCAGATGGGCCGTCTCGACCTGGGCCACACCGACGCCGCCCTCTACGCCCTGCGGATGCGCACCGAGTTCAACCGCATTCTGGGCGTGGACAGCAGGATGGTCGGCCCGGCCGAGATCAAGCAACTCGTCCCCGCCATGAGTCTGCGGGAAGGACTACCCTATCCCATCATCGGCGCGCTGTACCATCCGCCCTGCGGTGTGATACGGCATGATGCGGTGGTCTGGGGATTCGGACGCGGCGCCGACCGGGGCGGTGCGGAACTGCACCCCTTCACCGAGGTTACCGGAATAGACCGCGAAAACGGCCGCGTTACCGGGGTCGAGACCAGCCGGGGCTTCGTCGGCGCCGAGGTGGTGCTGAACGCCACCGCCGGATGGAGCAGCGACGTGGCCCGCCTCGCTGGGGTGTCCCTTCCCCTTACCACCCATCCTTTGCAGGCAATGGTCACCGAGCCGCTCAAGCCCTTCCTAGACAAGACCATATCCTCGGCCAACCTGCACGCCTACGTCTACCAGACCGACCGGGGCGAGGTGGTCATCGGCGGCGGGGTTGATCCCTACCCGTCTTACAGTATGCGCTCATCTCTGCTGCCCATGGAGCAACTGGCCGGGCATACGCTGGAGATGTTCCCTTGTCTGTCCAAGGTAAAAGTGCTGCGCCAGTGGGCTGGCCTATGCGACATGACCCCAGACTACGCCCCCATCATGGGCCCGGTGGAAGAACTGGACGGCTTCATCGTGTCCTGCGGCTGGGGAAGCTGGGGCTTCAAGGCCGCGCCCGCCGCCGGCAAGAACATCGCCAACCTGATAGCCACCGGCCAGACTCCCGATCTGATCAAACCCTTCGCCCTCTCCCGCTTCCACGAAGGCAAACTGGTCAACGAAAGAGCCGCCGCACCCGCCGCTGCCATCCATTAGAGTGTGCCTTTCGGAAGAAGGAACTCCTGAACCCCCTCTCCCTTAGGGTGAGGGTGAAAACGAAAGGCAAAGCAGCCGCTCCCAGAACTCGACAACCGGAGGCCCCACCATGAGCGAGGAAATCTTCTACGCCGACGCCGCCACCCTTGCCCAACGCATCCGCGACCGGGAACTCTCACCCGTTGAGGTAACGCAAGTCCACCTCGACCGCATTCAGGCTGTCAACCCCAATCTGAACGCCTTGATAGCCTTTCCCGACGGCGTAATGGAGCAAGCCAGGGAGGCCGAGGCCGCCGCCATGCGAGGCGAGTTCCGGGGGCCGGTGCACGGTGTTCCCTTCACCGTCAAGGACTGCGTGGACACCGCGGGCGTGGTCACCACCCGCGGCTCGCGGCTGTTCGAGAACCACGTCCCCGACGCCGACGCCACGGTGGTCACACGACTCAAGGACGCCGGGGGCATCTTCATCGCCAAGTCCAATATGCCCGAGTTCGCCCTTTGGTGGGAGACCGACAACCTGGTCTACGGACGCACCGAAAACCCCTGGATGATTGGGCGCACGCCCGGCGGTTCCAGCGGCGGAGAAGCGGCAGCTGTGGCGTCGGGTATGTCGCCGCTGGGCGTCGGCAGCGACGTGGGCGGCTCCATCCGCGAGCCAGCCAACTACTGCGGCATCGTCGGCCTCAAGGCCACCCACGGGCGCATACCCCTCACCGGCCATTGGCCCGAAACGTTGCTGCGCTTCATGCACGTCGGCCCCATCGCCCGCAGCGTGGGCGACGCCGCCTTGGCCTTGAGCATCATGAGTGGGCCGGATGGCGTAGACTACTACGCCCTGCCTGTGCCGTTGCCCGACGTTTCCGGGCTTGGCTCGCCCGTCGGTTTGCGCGTGGCCTGGTGTCCCGAAGGCCCCTTCGCTCCGGTGGAACGGCAGGTGCAGGACACCGTGGCGTCCGCCGCCGCCGCTCTGGGGGAGTTGGGTTGCTCCGTTGATCCCGTCGACCTAAGCGGCTGGGAGAACTGGCCGGGCCAGCAGATTTCGGCCCGCATCTTCGCTGCTGAGGGTAGCGTATACTTGACCCCCATTATTGAGGGACGCAAGGATAAGCTCGCCCTATCAATGCAGCGCCGCCTCAACATACCCGGCCCCAGCTACGAGGAATACTTGGAAGCCATGGAGCAGGTAGAGCAACTGCGAGCCGCCTGCATCAGGTTGTTCCGCGATTTCGATGTGCTTCTTCTCCCCACCGGGCCGATGGTGGCGCACCCCCACGACACCCGCCGCCACGAAATCGGAAGCGAAACTGCCCCCGCCCGCCATGCCCTGACCTGCACCGTTCCCTTCGACCTCACCGGCTCCCCTGCACTCTCGGTGCCTTTCGGACTGAGCGATGATGGACTGCCCATCGGCGTGCAGATAGTGGGCCGTCACTTCGAAGAAGCCACCATATTGCGGGTTGGAGCGGCTTTGGAGGAACTGCACCGCCCCCGGCGTGGCCGCCCGACGCTGTAGTGTTGCGTTATCTGTAAAGGAGTAGTTAACGAATGTCGTAATATTATGCGGCAGGACTGCGCTCTGTGGTAAACTTCGCGTAGCATTTAATCCATACTGCGAAAGGCATTGGAGGTTATGGTATGCCAGAATTCGACCTCGTAATTCGCGGTGGCACCGTGGTTGACGGCACCGGCATCCCCCGGTTCCGCGGCGATGTTGCCATCAAGGACGGCCGGGTGGCGATGATTAGCGGGCGCATCAGTGCTGGTGGCGCAAAAGAACTGGACGCCAGCGGCTGCATCGTGGCACCCGGCGCAGTTGACCTGCACACTCACTATGACGCGCAGCTCAACTGGGATCCCTACGCCTCGCTGTCGGGCCAGTTCGGTGTGACTTCGCTGACCGTCGGGCAGTGCGGCTTCGGTTTCGCCCCGACGCGCCCCGAAGACCGCGACTTGAATATGCGGATGATGAACCGCATCGAGGCTATCCCTCTGGAGTCCATGCGGCAGGGAATGCGCTGGGACTGGGAGACCTTCCCCGAGTACATGGACAGCCTCGACCGGCAGGGTCTCGGCGTCAACGTGGGCTGTCTCGTTCCGTTCTCGCCCTTGCGCGGCTACGTGCTGGGCATGATCCCGGCCCGCGAGCGCACCTCGGTGACTGAAGACGAGCTCAACCAGATGAAGCAGATTCTCCACGAAGCCATGCAGGCCGGCGCCTTCGGTCTGTCCGCCGACAAGAACCTGGAAGACCGCCCTGAAGATGGAAGCTGGCTGCCCAGTCACGTAGCCTCCCGTGAGGAATTCCTTGCTCTGTCCCAGGTGCTGTCCCAGTTCGGCGTGGGACACTTGGGCTGGACCATAGGCATCTCTGACGACCAGGCCGGGCAGCGCGATATGTTGGCCGAGATGGTGCGGATGAGCGGACGCCCGCTCCATGTGGCCTTGGGCAACGATCCCGACAGCTACACCTGGCTGGAGTCCATGCGTGCCGAGGGGTTGCCCGTCGTCTCCCAGGAACTGGCAGTGCCGCTGATTTCCGAGTTCAAGCTCTCCGAGTACAACCTCTTCGACTATATGCCCACCTGGGTACAGCCTTTGGTTGGCACCAAGGAAGAGCGTATCGCCAAGCTCTCCGAGGACGGAATCCGCATCGGCATGAAGCGCGACGTCATCGAGCGCCCCCACCCCCGTACCGACTGGAAGCAGGTGCAGGTGGTTGAGGTTGTCCACGAGCGCAACCTGAAGTACGAGGGCCTGAGCATCGCTGACATCGCCGAAGCTGAGGGCAAGGACGGCCTCGACGTGTTCCTCGACCTGGCGCTGGACGAAGAGCTGGAAACTGAATTCGCTCACCCCGCAGGCGCCACCGCCCTCGACCAGATGGGACGAGTCATCTCCAACGAGTACGCCCACATCTCGGTGTCCGACGGCGGCGCTCATACCAGGTTCCTGGTCAACAGCATCTGGCCGGTCTACTTCTTGGGCTACTGGATCCGGGAAGAGAACCTGATGAGCCTAGAGCAGGCCCACCAGAAGATGAGCGCGTTCCCTGCCTGGTTCTCCGATATGAAGAACCGCGGCACCCTGCGCGTTGGCGACTTCGCCGACATCATGATTTACAACATGGACGAGCTGGGCCTGCTCTACGACAAGCCCCAGTTCGCCACCGACTTCCCCGGCGGCGAGAAGCGCCTGGTACAGATGCCCACCGGCATTCGCTACATCCTGGTCAACGGCACGGTCACCTTTCAGGAAAACAAGTGCACCAACGCCCTGCCCGGCAAGCTGCTCCGCAGCTACGACCAGATAGGCTAACCCCGGCCTCTGCCAACAACCTTGGAGAACACAGAGGGCGCAGAGATTTAGATTTCTCTGTGTCCTCTGTGTTCTCTGTGGTAAACTGCGCTAGCAGTACCTCAGTGTTAACGAAACGCAAGGGAGGAAATGGAATGCCAGAATACGATCTCGTAATCCGCGGCGGCACCGTGATTGACGGCACCGGCATCCCCCGCATCCGCGCCGACTTGGCCATCAAGGACGGCCGGGTGGCGATGATCAGTGGCCGCATCAACGCTGGCGGCGCCAAGGAACTGGACGCCAGCGGCTGCATCGTGGCCCCCGGCGCAGTGGACCTGCACACGCATTACGACGCGCAGCTCAACTGGGACCCCTACGCTTCGCTATCGGGCCAGTTCGGCGTTACCTCGCTGACGGTCGGTCAGTGCGGCTTCGGGTTCGCCCCGACGCGTCCCGAAGATCGCGACCTGAATATGCGGATGATGAACCGCATTGAGGCCATCCCCCTCGAATCCATGCGCCAGGGAATGCGCTGGGACTGGGAAACCTTCCCGGAATATATGGACAGCCTCGACAAGCAGGGCCTCGGAGTGAACGTGGGTTGTCTCGTTCCATTCTCGCCTCTGCGCGGCTACGTGCTGGGCATGATACCGGCCCGCGAGCGCACCTCGGTCACCGAGGACGAACTGAACCAGATGAAGCAGATTCTCCACGAAGCGATGCAGGCCGGCGCCTTTGGTCTCTCCGCCGACAAGAACCTGGAAGACCGCCCCGAAGACGGTAGCTGGCTGCCCAGCCACGTCGCCTCCCGCGAAGAGTTCCTTGCGCTGTCGCAGGTGCTGTCCCAGTTCGGCGTGGGCCACATCGGCTGGACCATCGGCATATCCGACGACCGCCCGGCCCAGCGGGATATGCTGGCCGAGATGGTGCGGATGAGCGGCCGCCCGCTGCACGTCATCCTCGGCGATGAAGAGGGCTACCAGTGGCTCAAGGAAGTCCGCGAGGAAGGACTGCCCGTCATAGCCCAGGAAACGGCGGTACCGGTCATATCCGAGTTCAAGCTGTCGGAGTACAACCTGTTTGACTATATGCCCAACTGGGTGCAGCCTTTGGTCGGCACCAAGGAAGAGCGCATCGCCAAGCTGTCCGAGGACGGCGTGCGTGTCGGCATGAAGCGCGACGTCATCGAGCGCCCGCACCCCCGCACCGACTGGGCGCAGGTTCAGGTTGTCGAGGTGGCCCACGAGCGGAACCTCAAGTACGAGGGCCTGAGCATCGCCGACATCGCCGCCGCCGAGGGCAAGGAACCGCTGGACGCCTTCCTTGACATCGCGCTGGACGAGGACCTGGAGACCGAATTCGCCCACCCGGCCGGCGGGCGCGGCGACAACGACCACGAATACATCTCCAGCCCCTTCTCGCACATATCGGTGTCCGACGGCGGCGCGCACACCCGCTTCCTGGTTAACAGCATCTGGCCGGTCTACTTCCTGGGCCACTGGATTCGCGAGAAGAACCTGATGTCCCTGGAACAGGCCCACCAGAAGATGAGCGCCCTGCCCGCCTGGTTCTCCGACATGAAGAACCGCGGCACCCTGCGCATAGGCGACTTCGCCGACATAATGATCTACGACTACGACGAGCTGGGCCTGCTCTACGACAAGCCCCAGTTCGCCACCGACTTCCCCGGCGGCGAGAAGCGCCTGGTGCAGATGCCCACCGGCATCCGTTACATCCTGGTCAACGGCAACGTGACCTTCCAGGAGAACGAATGCACCGGCGCCCTGCCCGGCAAGCTGCTCCGCAGCTACGACCAGGTCGGCTAACCGTCCCGCGTTCCACCGCAACCGCAGGCCCCGCCATACTCGGCGGGGCCTATTCTTTTCTGCATAGCAGAAACACCCAACGGCATATGGCTTTTCGACGTATTCCGTAACAATTACGGCGGATTGCCGCCGAAGTTTGACACAAAATGGCACACAGTCTAAACTGCGCTGAACCTGATTCAAATTAGGCTGGAAGATAGCATTTCCATAATGGAGGCAGTGAAATGCCGGAGTTTGACCTAGTAATCCGTGGCGGCACCGTCGTTGATGGCACTGGCATCCCGCGGGTCCGCGCCGATGTTGGCATCAAGGACGGCCGGGTGGCAATGATTAGCGGTCGCATCAGCAGTGGCGGCGCGAAAGAGCTGGACGCCAGCGGCTGCATCGTGGCCCCGGGGGCCATAGACTTGCACACTCACTACGACGCGCAGCTCAACTGGGACCCCTACGCCTCGCTATCCGGCTGGTTCGGCGTTACGTCGCTCACTGTCGGCCAGTGCGGCTTCGGCTTCGCGCCCACCCATCCCGAAGACCGCGACCTGAATATGCGGATGATGAACCGCATCGAAGCTATCCCGTTGGAATCCATGCGCCAAGGAATGCGCTGGGACTGGGAGACCTTCCCGGAATACATGGACAGCCTTGACCGGCAGGGTCTTGGCGTAAACGTGGGTTGCCTCGTCCCCTTCTCGCCCCTGCGCGGTTACGTGCTGGGCATGATCCCGGCCCGGGAGCGCACCTCGGTCACCGAGAACGAACTCAACCAGATGAAGCAGATTCTCCACGACGCCATGAAAGCCGGCGCCTTCGGCATCTCCGCCGACAAGAACCTGGAAGACCGCCCCGAGGATGGGAGCTGGCTGCCCAGCCACGTGGCTTCCCGCGAAGAGTTCCTGGCGTTGTCCCAGGTTCTGTCCCAGTTTGGCGTGGGGCATCTCGGCTGGACCATAGGCATCTCCGACGACCGGGCCGGGCAGCGCGATATGCTGGCCGAGATGGTGCGGATGAGCGGGCGACCGCTTCACGTGGTTCTCGGCGACGACGAGGGCTACAACTGGCTGGAACAGGTGCAGGCGGAAGGACTGCCGGTGCTGGCTCAACTCGGCCCGGTGCCCACCATCTCAGAGTTCAAGCTCTCCGAGTACAATCTGTTCGACTACATGCCTCACTGGGTGCAGCCTCTGGTCGGCACCAAGGAGGAGCGCATTGCCAAGCTGTCCGAGGAAGGCGTGCGCGTCGGCATGAAGCAGGACGTGATTGACCGCCCGCACCCCAGGACTGACTGGACGAGGCTACAGGTCGTGGAGGTCGCCCACGAGCGCAACCTGAAGTATGAGGGCCTCAGCATAGCCGACATCGCCGAGGCCGAGGGAAAGCACCCACTGGATGCCATGCTGGACATCGCCCTCGATGAAGACCTCGAAACGGAATTCGCCCACCCCTCCAACAACCGGGGCGATGACGTCACTGCGGAAAGGTTGAAGAGCCCCTACGTCCACATCTCAGTGTCGGACGGCGGGGCGCACACCCGCTTCCTGGTGAACAGCGTCTGGCCGGTCTACTTCCTGGGGCACTGGGTCCGCGACCGGGAGTTGATGTCCCTCGAGCAGGCTCACAATAAGATGAGCGCCCTGCCCGCGTGGTTCTCCGACATGAAGAACCGTGGCACCCTGCGGCTGGGCGACTTTGCCGACATCATGATCTACAACATGGACGAACTGGGCTTCCAGTATGACAAGCCGCAGTTCGCCACTGACTTCCCCGGCGGCGAGAGGCGGCTCATCCAGAAGCCGACGGGAATGCGCTATATCCTGGTCAATGGAACGGTGACGTTCGAGGACAACGAGTGCACCGGCGCGCTGCCCGGCAAGCTGATGCGCAGCTACGATCAGGTCGGCTAAACGTCGGCAAGGGGCTGAACATTGAAGGGGCGCACAACTGTGCGCCCCTCGGATTTATGCCGTCATGCCCCGGTCTTTTGCTTTCGCTTTCATTGCATCATATAGATAGGGAAACAGCACTTCGGAAGCGTTGGATAGAATGAAAAAGACTACTTCGCCTTCTTCTGTGGTGTGGGCCGTGAGATTCTCTGCTACATCCTCCCCATAGCAGGCCGCCCGCCCGTTCCCGATGTCTAGGGTGTCCGTTTCCGGGTCATAGAAAATGTCCAGCTTCTCAAGCATGACTGGCGGTGTCTTATCAACCTTCACGGGATCCCCCATAGGCTCATTTTGTTTCGGTCCGGGAAGGCGTTGAACAGCCGTCCATCTTCCACCACAACTCGCAGCCATCGGCCCTCCTCGCCCCACTCTGGGATATAACCCCAGTATCTGATTCTTCCGTTTGGTTCTACTTCTACGCGATGTGGGTCTATTAGAACCCGCTCAATCCATTGGGGTTCAATCCCAATGTGCTTGTGCTGTGCTCTGGCTGTGTAGTACCAGTGGGCGTTTTCTATAATGCGCCTGGCGGCCTGTCGTCTTTCATCGGACAATGGCAGTCTCCACTCTTTATTCGTCCGGCACCAGGGCGACCAAGCGCCCCTCCTGCTGCGTTACCAGGAACACCTTCATCCGCAGGCCGGGGTTGTTGACGCAGCGGCCGTCGTCCTTTTCGTACTCGTAGCCGTGGGTGTCGCAGACGAACACCTCCTCGCCCACGTCCTCTACCTCGCCGCCCTGGTGCGGGCACAGGGTGGACAGCATCCGATAGCCTTCGCTGCCCTTCACCAGGAAGTAGTTTGCCGTGCCTACCTTCACCAGCTTGGGAAGGTCGGTAAACGACGATTCCTCGCCCAAGTCCACCCGTACCTTCTTGGAGCGGGCCGAACCGCTGATTTGCCGCATCGTAATCCTGTTGACCTGTCTCTCGGTGGTCATTGGTCAATACCCCCAACCGGTTTAATTGCGGGAAGTATAGCAAATACGTTCCGGCTGGGCTATCGGTGATCCGCCGACTGGAGCCGTGGCCCCTCAACCCTGACACCTGTTCCCTGCTGTACTTCCGAGAGAGAGAAAATATATTGCGATACTTGACATAACGAAGAAATATAGTATTCTGGATAACTGTTAATAACAGGCAGCAGATGATAACGGAATATATCGGAATAGTTGCGAAAAGCTGAATAAAAGCACTGGTAGACATGTGGTCATTCGATGGGCAAGTGCTGTCGGCTAAGGCTAATTCAGCGTGCAAGTCCCACCACTATGAGCGGGCGTCGGAAAACCAGTTATCTTGTCTCTCTTCAGTTCGACCTACTCAGATCGGGAATTACTGTGCTGGCCTTTGCTGCCTTCGGGGCAGGATTCACTCTCGGCTGCACTCCTGACTTGCTGGAAATTGGAGAGACACCACCTCCACCGCCTCCTCGGTTCGCCCCACTAGAAGCTCCAACAACGGAAAGCCCCGCCCCTTCGAAGTCATTGACCTCCCCGGACGGCTCTGTGGTGTTAACCTTGCCGAACGGCATCGGGGCAGGGAAACCGCAACTGGTTTACCGAGATAGGGTGAACATTTCTTCTGAGGAATTAGGACCCGGTTATTCGCCAGCAGCCCGCGCCTTTTATGTGGCGCTCCAAACCCTCGACGGCACTGCCTGGCAACCGCAGAACCCGGAACCGGTCACACTGGAAGTGCGCCTAACCGAGCGTGACTTCAACCTAGCCGATGACGACCCGTATCGCCTGGAAATTCAGCGATATAATCGCTCGTCAGAGGCTTGGGAACAGGCTCCGACTTCACTGGACTTGCCTTGGCTCAGGGTTCACGTAACCACCGACGCCCTGGGCCTTTTCGTTGCCACGGTCAAACTGGAAGACAAACTCAGCAGTCCGGTAGCAGCAAAAGCGGAAGGCCCGCCCGCCGCTGCCAATGCAGCCCTAGAGTCGCCCACTAGGAAGAGACTGGTCAACATTCCAACCAGCGAACCTCAGAATGCGGTTAAAGAAGATCCCGGGCCGACGGTAACACCGACTCCGATACTGCCAACCCACACGCCGGTCTCAATGCCAACCCCCACACCGGAGCCTAAGGTTGCCCCGACACCGGCTCAGGCGTTGGCTCCGACAGCAACTCCCACACCGACAGCAACCCCTATCTTCACCGTCGCGCCGACACCGAGTCCAACATCCACGGCAACGCCTGCCATGACCGCCACCCAGGCGCCCGGACGTATCCTGCTCATCAATGGCCGCCAAGTCCTGTCCAGAGATACTGAGTTTTACGTTCCGCTGGGCATAGTTACGCTCGACAGGCTTCCCAATCCTGACGGTACATACCCGATAGGCACAAAGGTCAGTTTCGATGTGGATGTCACCGCGGCGAACATCGACCTGCGAATAAGCGGGGCGGACGTGGTGGACGACTTCCGCGCCGAGGTGCGCATGGACGTGGACCGCTCCGTGACTGTATACATTTCGCTGCTCCCCACACCGACTGCAACTCCCGCTCCTACGGCAACACCCGTTTCTGGCTACCGGCTCTTCATCAACGACCAGCACGTCCTGCCTGAGGATTACGAGTTCTTCGTTCCATGGGGCACAGTTAAACTTGATCCGTTGCCCAATGTTGGCGGTGAATACCCCGAAGGAACAATGGTCAGTTTTGAAGTTGAACCCGGAGCACTGGATTACAATGTACAGATTAGCGGGGCCGACTATGTCGAAGGTTTCTACGCCGAGTTCCGGATGGACTACCAGCGATTCGTAACGGTTAGTATTTCACCGCCACCGACCTCCACTCCTACACCTACTCCCACGCCTACCCCGACACCGTCGACAGCGGACAATTCTCAACCAGCCCCGGGACCATCTCCAGTGCGGATACCGCAGGGCTACCCGCATGAAGGGCGGATTGCTTACCACACCAGTCTCAACGGCAATGATGAAATCTACTCTATTGATTGCGATGGCTCTGAGCCGCGCAACTTGACAAATCATCCAGCAGACGACCGGGAGCCATCATGGGCCAGGGGCGGCCTGCTGGCTTTCAGCTCTAATCGTGATTCTCTGGAGGACGATAAGGACAAGTTCGACATATATCTGCTGTACGTGGAGGCAAACCGGGTTTTCCGCGTCACCGACCACGGAGCTTCAGACGAATCTCCGGCCCTGTCGCCGGACGGCGGCAAGGTTGCCTTCGTTTCCCACCGCGATGGCAACCCGGACATTTATGTGATGGATATTGTGGGCCAAACCTTGACCAACTTCACTGATAATCCCGCCGACGACTTGGACCCGGTCTGGTCGCTGGACGGCTCCCGGTTGGCCTTCGCCAGCAATCGGGATGGCGATTTTGACGTATATTCCATTGCTGCCGATGGATCGGGTATCGAAAAGGCGTTCAATGGTAGTAGCAACGAGCGCTGGCCCGACTGGTCAAAAGATGCCAACGCTAAGCCGGACGCCTTCGTTTACGACAGGTTCGGAAATTGGGACGTATTCACAAGCTACGAGCAAAGGCTAACCGATAGCGATGCGACCGATGCCTCCCCTAGCTGGGGGCCATCGGGAGAGCGAATCGTCTTCCACTCTGACCGCGACCAATCTCCAGGAGATTTCAGGCTGTTTACGATGCTCTATGATGGCTCGAGCCAAGTCAGAATCAAGGGCTCCGAAGGCATACAAGGGTCCTCTCCCGACTGGGAGCCAGTGAAGCCTGCTGAAACCTGTCTGAGATCGGTGCCAATCCCCGTGCCCACTCCAACGCCGAGGCCCGTCCCCGCGCTGACCCCGACAGTGACCCATACGCCGACGCCGACTCCTACACCCACGCCCACGCCGACCAGCACGCCCACGCCTACACCGACGCCAACCCCCACGCCGACCGGCACCCCGACGCCGACTGGTACGCCAACCCCCACGCCGACCGACACCCCCACTCCCACGCCGACTAACACCCCGACGCCCACGCCGACACCCACACCGACGGACACGCCGACACCCACACCGACACCCACGCCGACTGATACGCCGACGCCCACGCCAACGCAGGGAGCGCCAACTCTGCCCAGCTACCCCGCCGGCGGACGCATCGCCTTCCAGACTGACCGCGACGGAAACAGCGAAATCTACGTCATGGGCTGCGACGGTAGTGACCAAACCAACGTGACCAACAACTCCGCCGAGGACAAGCAGCCGTCATGGGCAGCCGATGGAAAGCTGGCTTTCAGCTCCAATCGCAACTCCGAAGGTGGTTACGACATCTACCTGCTAACGCTATCTCCATGGGGCATTACACGGCTCACCATCAACGCCGCCAATGATGAGTCCCCTGCCCTCTCCCCCGACGGCAGCAAGGTCGCTTTCGTGTCTTACCGCGATAGCGACGGCGACGCGGAAATCTACGTGCTGACGGTATCGGACAAGAGTTTGGCGCAAATCACGAGCAACACCTCCGCCGACATGGACCCCGCTTGGTCACCCGATGGCACGAAGCTGATCTTTGCCAGCGACCGGGACGGCAATTTCGACATCTTCAAGGCCGATGCCTCCGATGGCAGCGATGTCGAGAAGATAACCGCTGTATCTCACAGTACGGGTGATGACCGCTGGCCCGACTTGGTAGACTATGACGGGGATGAGAACATAGTCTTTGCCTCCGACCGTGATGGGGATTGGGAAGTGTTTTACTATGACGGGTATTTGCTGACACTGACTCAGCTCACTGAAAACGCAAGTGATAAAGTTGACTCCCGGCCTAGTTGGAACAAATCCGGTGAGCAGATAGTCTACCAAAGTAACCGCGACGCCGATTCCAAGTTCGATATATTCAAAGCCTACTATGATGGCGCTGACGCAACAAATCTCAACCGGCAGTCAACAGCAGGCAACGATTTCTCTCCTGACTGGGAACCAGTGGAGGACGTAGATTTTTGCGCAGGTGATGAATAATAACCGTCTTTGCTACCGAAGAAACGGCTATACTGCCCCTATGACTAACGTTGAAAGCCCAGCCCGGATATGACCACACTCCACAAACTCCAACTCGCCGACGCCACCATCGAATACACCGTAAAACGCAGCCGCCGCCGCAAGAAGACGGTGCAGATAAGCGTCTCCGATGGCGCAGTTGTGGTGTCTGCGCCTATGCGCACCTCCAACCGCGAAATCCAAGCCATTATCCAAAAGCGGGGCCGCTGGATTCTCGACAAGCTGGAAACGGAATCCCAGGGGCCGCCACCCCTCCGGCTGGTGACTGGAGACACGCTGCCCTATCTGGGGCAAACGCTCACTCTGGTGGTGGAAGAGGCCGATATACGCAGGCCGTCCGCCCGTCTGGACACCGCCCGTCTGGTGGTAGTTGTGCCTCACGAACTATCCGGCGAAGACAGGCGGGAGGAGGTTCGAACGGCGCTGGTGGCCTGGTACCGGGCGCGGGCGTCGGAGCTTCTGGTCGGTAGTGTTGCCCGCTGGCTGCCGGTAATGCGCCGCAGTGAAATGCCGCGGGTGCTGGTGCGCGAACAACGGTCGCGCTGGGGCAGTTGCAGCGCTGACGGCACCCTGCGCTTCAATTGGCGGCTGGCGATGGTGGAGCTTGAGCTGATTGACTCGGTGGCAGTCCACGAACTGGCCCACCTGGACGTTATGGACCACTCTCCGGCCTTCTGGGAGGTGGTGCTGCGAGCTATGCCCGACGCTAAGGGTAGGCGCCAACGGTTGAAGGAAGTCGGCCGCCACCTTCCTCTGTGAATGGCGATCCTGGTTGAGTGGCTCTGCTCCGCACCAGATTACTGGCGGCGTTCCAAATCTGCCTTCGCCCGTGTTAACATTGGGAGGTATGAATCCGTCACACATCAGAAATTTCTGCATAATCGCCCACATTGACCACGGCAAGTCCACGCTGGCCGACCGCTTCCTGGAAATCACCGGCGCCGTGCGGCCCCAGGAAATGAAAGCCCAGTTCCTGGACTCCATGGACTTGGAGCGGGAGCGGGGCATCACAATCAAGGGCAAAGCGGTGACCATGTATCACCAGGCCCCGGACGGTGAAACCTACCAGCTCAATCTCATCGACACTCCCGGCCACGTGGACTTCAGCTACGAGGTGTCGCGGGCGCTGGCCGCCTGCGAGGGCGCGCTGCTGGTGGTGGACGCCAGCCAGGGCATCGAGGCCCAGACCATCGCCAACACCCTGCTGGCGATGGAGTACGATCTCGACCTGATTCCAGTGCTGAACAAGGTTGACCTACCCCAGGCAGAGCCTGAGCGGGTCGCGGGGGAGATCGAGCAGGTTTTTGGCTTCCGGCGCGACGAGGTGCTGTTCGTCTCGGCCAAGGAAGGCACCGGCGCGTCGGCCATTCTGGACGCCGTGGTCGAGCGCATCCCACCCCCTGCCGGCAAGCCCGCCGAGTCGGCCCGGGCGCTGGTCTTCGACTCCGTTTACAACCAATACAAGGGCATCATTGCCCACATCCGGGTGGAGGACGGCGCAATCTCCAGCCTTGATCGCATCCGGGTGATGTCCTCGGGCCGCTCTGCCGAAATTGTAGAGGTGGGTGTATTTGCCCCTGCGCTGACGCCCACGGATAAGCTGGAAACCGGGCAGGTGGGCTACGTTGCCACCGGATTCAAGGACGTGCGTGAGTGCACCGTCGGCGACACGCTGACCATTGACCGCGCCCCGGCCACCGACCCGCTGCCGGGCTATGTGCCGCTGAAGTCCATGGTCTTTGCCGGGCTGTATCCCTCCGACGGCGAGCAGTACAGCAACCTCCGAGCCGCCCTGGAGAAGTTGCAGCTCAATGACGCCTCGCTGACCATTGAGCCGGAGAACAGCGCGGCCCTCGGCTTCGGCTTCCGTTGCGGCTTCCTCGGCCTGATGCACCTGGAGATAGTGCAGGAGCGGCTCGAGCGGGAATACGATCTCGACCTCATTGTGACTGCGCCCAGCGTCGCCTATCAGGTGACGCTGAACAGTGGCGAGGTCATCAAGGTGGACAGCCCGGCCAAGCTCCCCTCGCCCAACGAGTACACCGACATCGAGGAGCCGGTGCTGGACCTCACCATCGTCGCTCCCAGCCGCTACGTGGGAACGCTGATGGAGCTGATGCACTCCCGACGCTCCGAGTTCAAGCGGATGGAGTACATCCAGAGCGAGGGGGTGGCGTCGCAGGACAACGCCCGCGTGATGATGGAATATACCATGCCGTTGGTGGAGATGCTGGCCGACTTCTACAACCAGTTGAAGTCGCGCACCCAGGGCTACGCATCGCTGGATTACACCTTCATCGGCTACTGCAAGGCGCCGCTGGTCAAGGTGGACGTGCTGGTCAACCATATGCCAGTCGAAGCCCTGTCCATGATCCTGCACCGCGACCAGGCCATGGGCCAAGGCCGCCGCGTGGTGGAGAAGCTGCGCACGACCATCCCCCGCCAGCTATTCGAGGTGCCCATCCAGGCCGCCATCGGCAGCCGCATCATCGCCCGCGAGACCGTCCGCGCCATGCGCAAGGACGTTCTCGCCAAGTGCTACGGCGGCGATATAACCCGCAAGCGCAAGCTGCTGGAACGCCAGAAGGAAGGCAAGAAGCGCCTCAAGATGGTCGGCCAAGTGGAAATCCCGCAGGAAGCGTTTTTGACCCTGCTGGAAGTGGGCGGAGAAGGATAGTGGAAGAAGAGTAGAGCACCATACCCGGTGGGGGCTTCAAGGAACTGGAAGCCCAGGCTTCTGCCTAAAACCCCAGTGCCTCCCGCAGCTCCCCCAACTGCTCCAGATGCGCCCGCCAGTGGCGGCTCCATCCCTCCAGCAGCGCCTCCAGGGTTCGTTCCTCGTCTTGCCCTCGCGTGCGCTGGCGCATCAGCGCCCGGCGTTCCTGCAAGTCCGCATCGTCCGCGGATTGCAGCGCTTCGTCGAACTTGGCGAAGAACGCGCTGACGTCTGCCACGACCTCCTCCATGTCCAGCGTTGCCCGCGCTTCGTTGACGTTGGTGCGGTCGGACCAGATTTCGTACTCGGTTATTTCACCCGACACGATGCTTTGCACCAGCGACGCCGTGCCGCCGGGAGGCGTGTCCAGCAGGTGATAGACGATCTCCCGCGCTGACCAGTCCGATTCCTCCGGCTTCCAGTCGAGGCAGTAGTTCATGCCGTCCAGCAGTTCCAGCAGGGCGGTTCTGAGGGAGTCCACGTTTTCGCGCTGGCTTTCGATGGTGGTCAAGGCTGCTTCCATAAAAATCCCCTCTCCCTCTGGGAGAGGGTAAGGGTGAGCTTATTCAATATCCAACCCGCGCAGCATCTCGACAGTTGCGGCGCGGGTGTCGTCGCGGCGTAGGGCATACTCCAGCGAAGCGCGGAGCAGGCCCAGCGGTTGACCGCCGTCGTAGCGGATGCCCTGGAACTCGTAGGCGTAGAGTTCGGCGCTTTCCAAGAGCATCAGCATTCCGTCGGTAAGTTGTATCTCGCCCTTGGCGCCGGGGCGGGTGCGTTCCAGGCAGTCGAAGATTTCCGGGGGCAGGATGTAGCGTCCGACGATGGACAGGTTCGATGGCGCTTCTTCGCGCTGCGGCTTTTCCACCAGCCCCCGAACCTGGTGCAGCCTGTCGCTCGCGGGTAAGGCGTCCACCACGCCGTAGTTGTGGACCGTTTCCCACGGCATCGGCTCCACTGCCACCACGCCAGCATGCGTGCGATCGAAAATGTCCGCCATCTGCGCCACGACGCCCGGCCCGGTTCGTCCTGAGCTTGTCGAAGGATGAACGATGTCGTCAGGCAGGATGACCACGAAAGGCTCATCGCCCACGGCATCCCGGGCCGTCAGCACTGCGTGGCCCAGACCCAGCGCTTCTTCCTGAATGACGAAAGACACCTTGGCAATGCGTGAAGCGTGAAGCACCTTGTCCAGCAGTCCCTGCTCGCCGTTCTCCGACAGCCGCCGCTCCAGCGCCGGGGAAGGCTGGAAGTAGGACACTATCCCCTCCTTGCCGGGCGCGGCGACTATAATTACTTCCTCAACTCCCCCCTCGGCGGCTTCTTCCACCACATATTGAAGCATGGGGCGGTCGAGAATGGGCAACAGTTCCTTGGGGACCGACTTGGTCACCGGCAGAAAGCGGGTTCCCAATCCGGCGGCGGGGATGACGGCTTTCTTTACGGGCATAACCAACCACCAGCAATTTCAGCGCCCATAGTCTAGCACCACTGGCTTAGCCCAACAACGCGGCAGTCCATTCCCCAATGCTACGCGAATGCTCAATTGACAGCGGCGGCGGCTGAACCTACTATGAGAGAGAGGCCGCACTAGATGGGGAGCTAGCGGTGCCCTGCACCCGCAATCCGCTACAGCGGGGTTGAATTCCTCCCAGAGGCCTGCCCGGTGGGCCTATATCGCGGTCGGAGGTCGTTGAGGGCCGGGTCCCACGCGACGCAGACTTGTGAACCCCGCCAGGTCCGAGAGGAAGCAACGGTAAGCAGGACACTGCGGGCGCCGCGGGAGTGCCTGGCCTGAGTCGTCCGCCGCGACACGCTCATTTGTCAGTGTCGACCGGAGGTGCGCGGTCTCTTCTTCTATGTTCATTATAGTTGCGATACACCCCCACCCTAACCCTCCCCTCAGGGGGAGGGAGACCGTTAGCGTCCTGTGACCGCTCACGCCCGCCCGCGCAAGTCGCTGGGGCAGCACTTCCTCCGCGACTCCCGCATAGCTGCCCGCATTGTTGACGCCGCCGAGTTGACGCCTGGGGATACCGTGGTGGAAATCGGCCCCGGCCGCGGTGTCCTCACTCGCCGGTTGGTGCAGCAAGCCAGTTGGGTAGTAGCTGTCGAGTTGGACGCGCGATTGTGCGAGGAACTGCCAGCCCGCCTGGACTATCCCGACAACCTGCGATGTGTGCTGGCCGACGCCCGCGAAGTTGACCTGCCCGCCCTGGCTTCCTCCGATAATCCCCTCCCCCTGAGAGGGAGGGCTAGGGTGGGGGTGAAACCCGGCTACAAGGTCATCGGCAACCTTCCCTACTATGCCGCAAACCCCATCATCCGCCATACCCTAGAGTCCGAAATCCCCCCGTCGTTGGCCCTGTTCATGGTGCAGAAGGAAGTCGCGGAGAGTATGACGGCGGCGCCAGGCAGCATGGGTATGCTTTCGGTAGCCACCCAATACTACGCCGACGCCCGGTTGGTCTGCTCCGTCCCCCCCGCCGCCTTTCGCCCGCCTCCCAAGGTGCGCTCCGCAGTGGTGCGTCTGGAAGTACGGGAGCGCCCGGCGGTGGATACACTGGACCGGGACTTGTTCTTTCATGTCGTCCGCGCTGGTTTCTCCGCTCCACGCAAACAGTTTCATAACTCCCTGAGCCACGGCCTGGGAATCGAACCGGGCGCTGCCGCCGGGATATTGGAACGAGCCGGCATAGACGGGCGCAGACGCCCGGCCACTCTCAGCCTGCCGGAATGGGCCGCCGTCTGCGCTGCCTGGCAGGAAATCAATAGTTCCCTCCCCATCGGGGGGAGGGGCAGGGTGGGGGTATCCAGCCGTGCAGATTGAAGCCTGCGCCAAGCTGAATCTTGCCTTCGAGGTGCTGGGCAAACGCGCCGATGGCTACCACGAGGTCAAGACCGTCATGCAGACCGTCGGTCTGTCTGACCTGCTGACTATCGAGCCTTGGCCCACGCTCCGGGTGGAATGCGACAGCCCGGAACTATCCGGCGAGGCCAACCTTGTCTGGAAGGCGGCGGAAGCGCTGGCCCGCAGCCGTGGCATCCAGCCCCGAGCCAATATACATGTACAGAAGCGTATCCCAATAGCAATGGGCCTGGGCGGTGGCAGCAGCGATGCCGCCGCCGCCCTGCGCGCCCTCAACGACTTTTGGGAGCTTTCCGCGTCCACTGGGGAACTGGCGGAGATTGCCGCCGAGATAGGGTCAGATGTGTCCTTCTTCCTCTATGGCGGCACGGCTCTGGCCGAGGGGCGCGGGGAACTGGTGTCCCCGCTGCCGGCTCTGCCGCCCTTCAACCTGACGCTCGTGTTTCCCGACCTCGAAATCGGTGACAAGACGCGGCGTATGTATTCCCGACTGACGCCGGCGAATTACAGCGACGGCGGGACGACACGCCTCTTGGTGCAATTGCTGATGAGCGGACAGTTCGTGTCTGAATCCATCCGCGGCTGCATTTACAACGTATTCCAGGATATAGCGGAGTGGGAGTTCCCGGTGCTGGCCCAGATGCGCCGGGCAGTGCTGGAGCGCGGCGGCCTGGAGCTGTATCTCTGCGGCGCGGGGCCGGCCATGTTCGCCGTCCCTTCCAGCGAAATACAGCACCGGACAGTGGTCGAAGCCTTGCAGCCAATGGGCGCCGGGGTATACCTTGTTACGACAGTTCCGCAGGTCAGTCTGAATCAGGATTTACAGCATTAAAGGATGCTCAGGATAAGGCAAATCATGAAAATCCTCTAATCAAATAAATCACAGTTCAGACAATATGTAAGGACGATTCAATGGGTATAGATACCCTGGCCAGTATCGGCATCGGCATAAACCCGAACCTGGTAAACACCGGGGGCTTCATACTGTCGTGGCACGGGGTGTTCACCTTCATCGCCGTGGCCGCGGCGGTCTTCCTGGTGGTGCGGTGGGGCACCCGTGAGGGGATGGTTGCCGATGTGCTGTACTCGGCCTCGATGTGGGCCATCATCGGCGGGGTCATTGGGGCGCGCATCCTTCATGTCATAGACTTCTGGGACGAGGTCTACCAGTACGATTTCATCCGTATCTTTCGCGTCTGGGAAGGCGGCATCGCCATATTCGGGGCCATCTCCGGCGGGTTCGTCGGTGGGTCGCTGTACCTGCTGATTCGCAATTCCGCCTGGTTCCTGGCCTTGTGGCGGCCCTTCTCCTTCCTGTTTGGCGAACCCAATAAGGCCGAACTGCCCCGCATCGGACATCTGGCCGACGTCACTGCCCCGGCGCTGCTGGTAGCGATGGCGATTGGGCGCATAGGTGACATAATCAACGGCGAGCATTTCGCCAAGGTCACCGATCTTCCGTGGGCCGTCATCTACACTCACCCCGACAGCCCCGGCGTTGGCCGCCCGCCAACGCATCCGGCGGTAGCCTATGAACTGCTGTTCGACCTGGTGCTGCTGGCCGCGCTGTGGCCGCTGCGAAAGCGGATGCGGCCCCACGGAATGTTCTTCGCCCTGTACGCGGCAACCTACTCCATCGGACGTTTCTTCATCAGCTTCCTGCGGGAGGAGTACAACACCTACTTCGGCGGACTGAACGAAGCGCAGATAGTGGCGCTCATCGTGATAATCATCACGGTGCCGTTGCTGGTGTGGAAGGCGCAGATTGTGCGGGGCGGCGGCTCCCGCGCCGACCGGCGCCGCAGCGCGCAAAGGGTGTAACCCGACCGACGGCTAGAGCATCCGCGGCCGGGCTTCGGCAGGGCGAAACTTGGACACGCGCAATTCCAGCGACACATTGTCGTACCAGACGTTTTCCATCAGCGTGTAGGCTAGGTCTAGCCGTGAGCCTGCCTGCAAGCCGGTAGACCGCCATGCGGCTGCCTGATTGAAGGCGATGGCTTTCATCGCCCGCCCGTCCTGCTCAACGCGAAGGCTCAGGTGCTGCCCGTTTCTTCCCACGGCGCGGGCCTCCAATACCGACACGTTCAGCGAGGCGAATACCGGGCGGGGGTTGCCTTTGCCGAAGGGTTCCAGCAGGGAGAGCCACTCGTAGACCTTTCCATCCAGCTCCGGCAGACGCGCGACTGCGCTTATTTCCAGGGATGGCGACAAGTCCAGAGAGGACAGCCGTTGGGTGGCGTAGGCATTCAGCCGCTCCGCTACTTGGCCGATGCAATCGGTGGGGACAGTGAAACCGGCGGCCTGAGCGTGTCCGCCGTAGCGCGTGAGCAGGCGGGACGAATCGGCGATGGCCTCCACCACGTTGAACTCCGGGATGCTCCGCACCGATGCCACGGCGTAGCTGCCGTTTACCGACAACGCCGCAGCCGGACGGCAATAGCGCTCGGTCAGCCGCGACGCCGCCAGCCCCGCTACGCCTTGCTGGATTGCCTCGTCGGCTACCAGCAGGAAGTAGGGCAAGGGAGACATAGCCTCTACCCGCTCGATGACCAGATTGGCCGTCGCTTCCGTAATCTCCCGTCTTTGCCGGTTCAGATTCTCCAGCTTTTCCGCCAGCTCGCCGGCTTCCTGCTCCGATTTCGTGGTCAGCAGGCGATAGCTGTCCATGGCGC
Source organism: Dehalococcoidia bacterium (assembly GCA_965204805.1). Lineage (GTDB taxonomy): Bacteria > Chloroflexota > Dehalococcoidia > Lucifugimonadales > UBA3495 > VXOI01. The sequence continues at coordinate 2,083,530 of OZ242013.1, read as the reverse complement.
TTCCCAACCGTCCTGCCGCGTTCAGCCGGGGGGCTATCTGAAACCCGACGGTCTCCGAGTTGAGGTCGTCCGGAATGCTGGCATTGGCGAACAGAGCTTGCAGGCCGGGGCGCGCGGTATGTTTCAGCTCCGCGATGCCCGCGGACGCCAGGTAGCGGTTTTCGTCCACCAGCGGCACCAGGTCGGCGATGGTTCCCAAAGCCGCCAACTCCAGTAGCGCCGGGTCGTAAGGCACATCCCAGGACAGATGCAGCCCCTCGATGACCTTGAAGGCCAGGGCAGCGCCGCAGAGTTCCGAGAAGGGATATTCGCTTCCGGGCAGCCGGGCGTTGACGCAGGCCACGGCATTGGGTAGGCTACCCGGCGGCAGGTGGTGGTCGGTGATGATTACGTCCGTTCCCTGTCCGGCGGCATAAGCCACTTCTGCGGAGTCGGTGATTCCGCAGTCCACGGTAATTATGAGCGACGCCCCCTGGCGGACAAGGGAATCTATGGCGCCTGCCGACAGGCCATGTCCTTCGTCGGCGCGGCTGGGAAGGTAGGGTATGGGGATGGCTCCCAGCCCGGCCAGCCCCTCGCAAAGAATGACCGTTCCGGCAGTTCCGTCCACGTCGAAGTCGCCGAACACACCGACGCGCTCGCCGTCGCTCACGGCGCGGCGCAGACGTTCCACCGCCGCGCCCATACCCGGCAGCAGGTTGGGGCTATAGGGAAGGTGGGACGGATTCAGGAAACGGCGCAGCTTCTCTTTTGTGTCAATACCCCGGCCGGCCAGGATGCGAGCTACCGGGGGAGGCGCGTCCGGGGGCAGCGCGGACACGTCGATTTGCGGCGGAAAGAGCCAGCGGACGTTTGTCTCCACCGTGGTCACGCGGAGGGAACCAACCCGGGTTTGGCGAAGACCAGCACCGAGTTATGGCCGCCGAAGCCGAAGGAGTTGCTCATGGCGACGCTGATTTCCCGGCTGCGGGTTTCGTTGGGGGTGTAGTCCAGGTCGCATTCCGGGTCTGGCTCGTTGAGGTTGATGGTCGGAGGAACCAGCCCGTCGCGCATCGCCATAACGCAGATGGCGGCCTCCAGCGCACCGCCGGAACCCAGCAGGTGCCCGGTCATGGACTTGCTGGAGCTTATGGGAATGCGGTAGGCGTTTTCCCCCAACGACATCTTGATGGCCTTGGTTTCGTGCTTGTCGTTAAGCGGGGTGGAAGTGCCGTGGGCGTTGATGTAGCCTACGTCTGCGGGTGCGATATGAGCCTCGGCCAGCGCCATGGTCATGGCATTGGCAGCGCTCTCGCCAGTAATGGAAGGCTCGGTCAGGTGATGGGCGTCGGAGGTGGCGGCATAGCCCACCAGTTCGGCCAGCGGCTCGGCGTTGCGAGTGGCCGCCGAGATCTCGCTCTCCAGCACAAAAACCGCCGCGCCCTCTCCCATGACGAAGCCATCACGGGAAATGTCGAAGGGACGGCTGGCTAAGGCCGGGTTCTCGTTCAGCCGCGATAGCGCCCTCAGGGCGTTGAAACCGGCCACGGCCACGGGAACCAGCGGAGCCTCGCTGCCCCCGGCCAGCACTATGTCCTCCCGGCCCGTCCGCACCATCTCCCAGGCTTGTCCCATGGCGTCCGCTCCGCTGGAGCAGGAGGACACCAGGCAGTAATTGGCGCCCATGGCGCCGGTGACCATCGAGACCTGCGCCGATGCCATATCACCCAGCATCATCGGAATAAGAAAAGGGCTGACCCGCCGGGGGCCGCGCTCGCTCAAGACCGTGAATTGCTGGGAGAGGGTGGAAATACCGCCGATGCCGCTGCCGATGATAACGCCGACCCGGTAAGGGTCCCCCTTGTCCGGCTCCAGCCCGGCCTGCTGGCAAGCCTGGCGAGCGGCGACGGCGGCGAATTGGGCGAAACGGTCCATCCGCCGCGCGTCCTTACGGTCGAGATAGTCCTCGGCCTCGAAACCCTTGACCTCGGCCCCGAATCGCGTGTCGAAACCCTCGGTGTCGAAGGAAGTGAGGTAGTCAACCCCGGATCGCCCGTGCTTGATTCCCTCCCAGGTTGACGGCAAGTCCAGCCCCAGCGGGCTGATTACGCCTATCCCGGTGATGTAGACGCGGCGGTGTTCTGTCATCCCAGACACAGCCCTCGATTTCGTGTTCGTAGCATACTATGGTTACTGGAGGTTATCGGTATCGCGGCGCACGGCGGCGATAGCCTGTTCCATCGAGTCGGCGGCCCGTTCCAAAGAGGCAGCGGCTCGGATGCTGGCGTCGCTGGCTTCGGCATAGGCTGTTTGAGCGGCATTGGCTGCCGCCAAGAGTGTGTTGACGGCGTTGCTGGAAGTGACCAGAGAGCGCTCCAGTTGCCGCTGGTTTACTGCGCATTCTCGAAGGATGCGCGTTGTTTCGGTGTGATATTCGGCAGCTTCCCGCAGGATGGCTTCACATTCTTCCATTTATAAGAGTCTCTCTACTGCGATGACTTGTTGCCGCTGGCGAGAGCGACAACAAAACGGAACCGGCCCGATGGCGTCATACCTAGCCCTGCCCCGTTGCCCTCTTTCGCCCGTCGCGCTGGTCGGAAAGGGCGGCGTCAATGGCGTCGGTCACCTCGGTAATGCGCCGCGAGACGTTGGCGGCCAACTCCTTGCCGCTGCTGACGCTGGGGTCAGCCAGCGTTTTCAGTGACTCGGACAGCTCGTTGAGCTTGGAGCCGATGCTGTCGGCGGCGTCCCGGCGGACGTTTGCCAGCGGCTGAGAGACGGAGCGCAAGGTTTCCACCAACTCTCCGACCTTCCCGGATATATTCTCCCCGAATTCACGCCCGGCCAGCGAGTCAGGGCCGCCCAGATCCTGTAGGTTGTCCGTCGCTTCTCCCAGGCGGGCAGCGACGGTATCGCTGAGTTCCTTGCTTGTGGCGGCCAGCCGCAGCTTGTAGGTGCGCAGAATGCGGAACACCCGGCGGTAGACATCGTCCACTTCCTGCAGCTTGGAAGTGTACTTGTCGAATATCTCGCGGCTTTCCTGCATCGACCACCGCTCGTCATGGTGAACGAACTGGCGCCCGGTGTAGAGCTGGTAGGGGCGCATCTCACCTTCCTGCAGAAGTTCGCCGCGCTCGTTCAGGGGCTTCAGGTCGGTCCAGTTGGACGTGGCAGGCAACGGGGTCAGGAAGTTGGCCGTCTGGTACCGGCTGACCGTCGTGACCCAGTCGGCCAGGGACATTATGCTTTCCTCGGTATCGTAAGGCAGGCCGATGATGGTCATGGCCACCACGGTGAAGCCCAGTTCGTTGATGTAGGCCAGGTCGCGGTGCATCTGGCCGGGCTCTTGGCGCTTGTTCACAGCCTTCAGGTTCTCGGCGTTGTCCGACTCCACGCCCAGGTAGAGCATCTTTACATTGGCTTCCAGTAAGGCTTGGGCCAGTTCCGCGTCCTGGCCGATCTCGGCGCGGGCCTGGATGATAAGGTTCATGTTATCGGTGTGGCCCTTCCAGCCCTTCAGCCGCTCCAGTCTTTCATTGCGGAACTTGACCGCCCGCAGCGGCGGAGTGTGCAGGTCGTCGGAAACGAACACCTGGAAGGAACCGTTGCGGGAGGTGTGTATCAGCCCGTCGGCGGCCAGTTCATGCAATTGCGCCAGCCGCTTGAACTCCGTCTCCCTCGATACCAGCCTGTACCCCAGGAACTGCTGGATGACTTGGCAATAGGTGCATTTCTCGGTGCAGCCCCGGATGGTCTCGACCACGCCGCCAGCCATCGGGTTCTCGGGCGTAAGGTCGCGGATGGAGCGGAAGTCCGGCAACTCCACGAAATCAGGCCGCACCAAACCGATGCGCTTGGTCTGGACAACCTGCCCGTCTTCTAGGAAGCTGATGCCGGGTACATTGGCCAGATATTGGTTGCGGTCGGTCCCGCGCCTTTCCAGCAGAACGTCGCACAACTGGCCGATGATGTCTTCGCCCTCCCGCTGGACGATAACATCAAAGTGCCCGTAGTCGAAGGCTTCCTCGGGCAGCGGGCTCATCTGCGGGCCGCCGCCGATGGTGATGAGGTCGGGGTGGTATTCCTTGGCCTGGCGCGCCACCTGGTAGGCCCTGGGGGCTTCGTTTATCAGCGCGGTCAGCATGAGGATGTCCACGCCTTCCAGGTCCCTTTCCGGGTCCATGAGGCCGGAGCGGTCCTCAAACCATATTTCCCGCTCGTAGACGAAGGGACCTTCCCACTGGGCGAGGGCTGCGGACAAATAGAGCATTCCCTGCCGGGGAATCGCCACGTACTCAAAGTTGCCGCCGGCGGAGGCCGGCTGGAGCAGCATCACCCGCTTGATTCGAGACATTTTGCCTCCCTCTGCTGTCCGGTTCCTGCCCATAGGGGCGGGGTCGAACTCTCTGAATCCAACTTACATGTTGGATTCAGTATTTGACTAGGCTAGACGGTCTGCCGCTTCGTCGCTTTGGAGCGGCAAGTATATCCCAATTCCCATGGAACATTATACAGGATGTCATAACCGCCGAATCGGTTTTTTCAACTGAATAATGGAATCAACTTTTCCGCTATGTCTTCCAGATGCCTTTCCCTGTCCTCCGGTGGGCAGGTGATACTGAACACAATATGTCGCGCGCCTGCGTCCAGGTATTCCCTGAGCCGTTCCGCGCACTGTTCCGGCGTACCCAGCAGGCAGTAGCGGCGGACGATGTTGATGAACTCTCCGCCGTAAAGATACTGGCCACCGAGTTGCTGGGCCGCGACCTCCGCGGCTTCCTTCTCGGTAGGGTAGATGGATATGTAGGGAAAGAAGCCCCACTGGAAACCGTCCAGGCTTCGCTCCTCATCGGCGGCAAAGCCGCGGATTTTCTCCACGCTGTCGCGGTATCGGGCTGGGTCGAAAAAATAGGGCACCCAGCCCTCCCCGAAGCGGGCTGCCCGGCGCATGGCGGCGTCGCGCCGCCCCGAAATCCACACCGGCGGGTGCGGCTGTTGCACGGGTGTCGGGTTGATCATTGCGTCGTTCAATTGGTAGTGCCGGCCAGAAAGGGACACCCGCTCGCCCGTCCAGAGACGCCTGACAACCTCCAGGCACTCGTCGGTGCGACGCCCTCTCTGATTCACCCGAAGGCCGGAGTTCTCAAACTCCGCCGGATACTCGCCACCGATGCCCACCCCTAGGGTCAGGCGCCCGTTGGAAGCGGCGTCCAGCGTCGCCGTCATACGGGCCAGCATTAGGGGATGGTAGAACGGCACCAGCACAATAGAAGAGAGTAGACGGATTGACTGGGTTGCTCCGGCGGCCACCGCCAGCACCGGCAGGGAAGCATGAGAAGGGCCAGGAGGATCGCCTCGCATGAAGTGCTCCCCGGCCGAAAAATACTCAAAGCCCAGTTCTTCCATCCACCGTGCCTGCCGCGCCGTTTCTCCGACCTCGAGGGTCAGGTTGGCTCCGAAGTGAAGGCCATCAGCCGCCATCGTTCCGTCCGCTCCGTCCGTTATGGTAGTGCGCCGCGTATCTTAGCGCAGATTGCGCGGCGTTCCAATCTAACTGACTAAATCAGGATTCACAGGATTAAAGGACGGGCATGATTGGGATGTTTATCCTGAAAATCTTCCCATCCTGTAAATCCTGATTCAGACAATACATTGCAAATGCCCTGAGCAGTGACTGTCGCGCCTTGACATTCCGCACTCCATACCCGAACCTTGAATCAGAGGCGGGTGGCGCATGGGGCCGCGGTTCTCTAACTCGCAGGCTGAATCCTGCTCGTAAGGGATTACGCTTTTGCTGGTTCTGGTGACGGGGGCCACCGGGTTTCTGGGGCAGCGCGTGGTACGCCAACTTCTGGTGCGCCGCCATCAGGTGCGCTGCCTGATTCACTCGCCAGGGAAAGAGCGGGTTTTCGACCACCGGGCCGTCGAGATTCACTACGGCAGCATTATGAATCCTGACGCCTTGAAGCAGGCCCTCTATGACGTGCAGTCGGTGGTGCATCTGGTGGGGACCATCCGCCCCGGGAAGGGCGCAACTTTCGACGGGATACACCGGCAAGGCACGGCCAACATGGCTGCTGCGGCCAAGGAGGCAGGCGTCCGCGAGCTGATATATGTCAGCGCCCTGGGCGCAACCTCCGACCCTTCATACCCTTACTTCCACTCCAAGCGGCAGGCGGAACTGGAAGTGACCAACTCCGGGCTGGACTATACGATACTGCGCCCATCGGTGATTTTCGGCGAGGGCGACGAGTTTCTCACCGCGCTGGCCGGGCTGGTACGGCTCGGCCCGGTTACGCCGGTCATCGGCGGCGGGAAGAATCGTATGCAGCCCGTCGCCGCCGATGACGTGGCTCGCTGCGTCGCCGCCTCGGTGGGAGACTCGACGGTCAAGAGAAAAATAATAAACCTCGGCGGCCCTAACCGGCTGAGCTATAACGACCTGTTGGACGAGGTAGCGCTGGCCATGGGGAAACGCGCCCGCCGGGTTCACATCCCGACACCCCTGGTCTGGCCCGCCGTGGCGGTTATGGAGCGCATCCTGCCGCGAGTGCCGGTAACCACCGACCAGCTCAAGATGCTGGGCATCCGAAACGTCTCGGAAGGGCGCAGTTTGGAGCAGTCATTCGGGTTTACCCCCAAGCCTCTGCGGGGTAACATTAACTATGTGAAAGAAGTCACTTTCGGCGACGCCCTGCGGATGGCGCTGGGACTCTCCATGCCAAGCCGCAGGAACCGGCAGGTAACGCCCCCACCCTGACCCTCCCCCGGAGGGAGAGGGAATTTAGAGAACTCCCCAATCTTGCAGCTTGATGGAGCCTCTGGCGAGGTGCGCTATGCAGTACAGTGAAGCCATCGCCAATATCCTTTCCCTGTTCGACTCGGAAAGAGCCAGGGTTGACGGGCCACGCCAGAAGGCCATTTACAACTTGGAACGGATGGAATCGTTCCTTGCCCGAATCGGCGACCCCCACAGACGGGTGCCCGCAGTCCACATCGCCGGCACCAAGGGCAAGGGCAGCACCGCTGCCCTCTGCGACGCCGCCTTCCATGCCGCCGGTCTCAGCACCGGCTTCTACTCCTCTCCGCACCTGCACACCTTCCGGGAGCGGATGCGCCGGGACTGCCAGCCTGTCTCAGAGGAAGAATTCGCCCGATTGGTGGCCGACCTATGGCCCCATCGTCATTCCAATCCACTCGGCCGTCATTCCTGCGAAAGCGGGAATCCAGAGGCCGTGACCCTGTTCGAGTTCCTTACCGGGATGGCCTTCCACTGCTTCGACCAGGCCCGCGCCGACGTGCAGACGGTGGAGGTTGGCCTGGGCGGCCGGCTGGACGCCACCAACGTGGTGGACGCGGACGTGTGCGTCATAACCTCGGTGAGCATGGACCACGCCAAGATTCTGGGCGACACCATAGGCGAAATAGCCGCCGACAAGGCCGGCATCATCAAGCCCGGCTCCATTGCGGTAATCGCCCCCCAACGCGCCGAGGCCCTGGCCTCGATTCTCGATGCCTGCAACCGTGTTGGTGTGGAGCCGATACTGATAGGTCGGGACGTGACTTGGGTACCGCAGGGGTCATACCTGGGCGGACAGTATCTCACCGTCCACGGACTGCTCGGCTCTTATGACCTGGACATCCCGCTGCTGGGCGACTACCAGATGGAGAACGCAGCTACCGCCGTCGTCGCTATCGAGTCCATCAGCAAGGTACAGGGTTTCGAGATTTCCGCTGATGCCATAGCACAGGGTTTTCGCAGCGTGTCCTGGCCCTGCCGCATGGAGTTGCTGGGGAGGGAGCCGCTGGTTGTCGCCGACGGAGCGCATAACGATTATTCCGTAGACAAGCTGCTGGAATCCCTGCCCCACTACTTCGATTACGACCGTCTGCTGGTAATAGCCGGTTTCTCGCGGGACAAGAACGTGGATGCCATGGTGGACTCGCTCGCCCCCGCCGCTGACCTGGCTATCGCCACCAAGTCCCGCCACCCACGCGGCCTGGACGCCGAGGGGCTGTCAGAGATGCTGAAAGAACGTGGCGCAGAGACAGTCATCGCGCCCACCCCTCGCGAAGCGCTGGAACTGGCCCATGCCAAGGCTGGCGCCCGCGACCTGGTGCTGGCGACCGGCTCGTTGTTTCTGGCCGCCGAGGTGCGGGAGGCTGCCCTGGGCATCGAACCGGAAGTCTACCCTTCTCTGCGCCGCAAGGAGAACCAATGACCGGGTTAGAAATTTCCGCAGCCGGACGAAACCGTGAGCAGCGAACACGTTAGAGTCGTAGTGACCGGCCTGGGGGCCATGACGCCGCTAGGAGAGTCGCCGGATGAGTTCTGGCGGAACCTTGCCGTCGGCAAGTCGGGTGTTGGGCCGATGACTCTGTGCGACCCCACCGGCTATCCGTGCCGCATATCGGGGGAGGTTACGGGCTTCGACCCCGAACAGTACATCCCCGGACGCGAAGCCCGTCGGATGGCCCGGTTTTCCCAGCTGGCCGTTGCCGCAGGACTGCAGGCCGCGGAGGCGTCCGGCATGGACGTGTCCCGCGAAGACCCGTACCGGGTGGGAGTCATTCTTGGCAACGGGAACGGGGGATTTCCGACCCTGGAAGAGAACTGCCGCATTCTGGCCGACCGGGGCGGAATGCGGATGTCGCCCTTCTTCTTCCCCATGATACTGCCCAACATGGCCGCAGCCGCCGTCAGCCGCTATCTCGGCGCTCAGGGCTACAACTCGACGGCCACCACCGCCTGCGCCGCCTCCAACCAGGCCATCGGCGAAGCACTGGACGTGCTGCGCCGGGGAACCGCCGACGTGGTCTTCGCCGGCGGGTCCGAAGCGGGCATCAGCCTGCTGGGGCTGTCCGGCTTTGCCGTGATGCGCGCCCTCAGCACCCGAAACGACGAGCCGGAGCAGGCCAGCCGCCCCTTCGACGCCGACCGCGACGGATTCGTTCCTTCCGAGGGCGCAGTGGTGCTGGTAATGGAGCGACTGGAACACGCTCTCTCACGCGGAGCCAACATCTTGGCCGAGGTCGCCGGGTTCGGCTGCACCAGCGACGCCGGTCATCCCGTGCAGCCGGAGGAGTCGGGAGCCAGCGCCGCCCGAGCCATGAGCATCGCCATCGCCGACGCGGGCCTGACAACGGACGAAGTGGACTACATCAACGCTCATGGCACGTCCACACCGCTGAACGACACCCTGGAAACCGTTGCCATCAAGCGGTTGTTCGGAGAGCGGGCCTATCAAATTCCGGTCAGTTCCACCAAGTCCATGATAGGGCATTCGCTGGGCGCGGCTGGCGCTTTGGAGGCGGCGGCCTGCATCAAGACCATTACCGAGGCGACAGTGCATCCCACTATCAACTACACTTCGCCGGACCCGGAATGTGATCTGGACTACGTGCCCAACATTGCACGCGAAATGGATGTTCGGGTGGCGCTGTCCAACGCCTTCGGTTTCGGCGGGCAGAACGCCTGCCTGGTATTTCGCAAGTTCGAGGAATAGCCAACACAAAAGAACGCACCCACCCCAACCGTCCCCCGGAGGGAGAGGGAGTTGGTCGACAGGAGACGTAATGACCGAGCGGCTGGTGGCCGGTACGGAACAGCAGGAAGACGCCGACGTTTCCCTGCGCCCCCGGCGCCTGGATGATTTCGTCGGGCAGTCCCACACGAAGCAGACCCTGCAAATCGCCATAGACGCCGCCAAGATTCGGCAGGAGTCGTTGGACCACGCCATCATCTACGGCCCTCCCGGTCTGGGCAAGACCACCCTGGCCCACATCATCGCCGCCGAGATGGAAGTCCCCATCCGCGTCACATCCGGCCCGGCCATCGAGCGCGCGGGTGACATGGCCGCCATCCTGACCAGCCTCCAGCCTAATGAGGTGCTGTTCGTAGACGAAATTCACCGCCTGAACCGGGTGGTGGAAGAAGTGCTGTACTCGGCAATGGAGGATTTCTTCCTGTCCTGGATGGTGGGCAAGGGGCTGGCGGCGCGAAGCGTGAACCTGCGCATCAGTCCCTTCACGCTGGTGGGCGCTACCACCCGCTTCTCCATGGTCAGCGCCCCGCTCCGCGACCGTTTCGGCTCGGTGTGGCGGCTCGAATACTACGACGTTGAGGAGATGAACGTAATCGTAGAGCGCTCTGCGCGAATACTGAACGCGGGCTACGATGCCGACGGCGTTGTGGAGATTGCCCGCCGCTCCCGTGGCACTCCCCGCGTCGCCAACCGACTGCTCAGGCGCACCCGCGACTACGCGCTGGTCAAGGCCGACAACCGCATCACCGGCCCGGTGGCCCGCGCCGCGCTGGAGCAGTTGAACGTGGACCCGCTGGGGTTGGACCAGTCCGACCATCGCCTGCTCAGTAGCATCATAGACAAATTCGACGGCGGCCCGGTGGGCCTCGACACCCTGGCCGCCGCTCTGAACGAAGATTCAGACACCATCATGGACGTGTGGGAACCTTACCTGCTGCAACTGGGCTTCCTAGACCGCACACCGCGAGGCCGCGTAGCCACCCGTCTCGCCCACGAACACCTGGGCCGCTCCTACTATTCCTTGCCGCTCATAGACCAGGCCAAGCTGGACGGATTCTAGGAAACTATCAGTCCGTTGCTATCACAACCCGTAGGACATAAAATAACTGACACGCTATAAATACTTTAAGTGAATAGAAATGACCACCGCGCCAGCCACGGGATCCCTGCAATACTCCAACCGCTACGCCGCCATCAGCCAACGCCTGCTCCGGCAGGCGCAGGAAGAGTTGGACGCCGATGACCTAATCAAGGCGTCGGAAAAGGCATGGGGCGCGGCGGCTCACGCCATCAAGTCCGTCGCCGAAAAGTGGAGCTGGTATCACCAGGGCCATTACCGACTGAACGCGGTGGTGCATTATATCGTCTCGGAACGAGCCCGAGAGGACTTGCTGGGTTGGTACAACACTGTCAGCGTCTTGCATTTCAATTACTATGAGCATGAATTTGATGCTGACACGATACAATCATCCATAAACGCCACAAGGACTTTTGTGACGGAAATGGAAAGAATCAGGGCCGAGGATGTTCCGTCCTTCCCGCCGCCGGAGAGCTTGACTCGCGCCCAAGCCCGCAGGCTACGGCTACTGAATACCCCGCCGACCGATTACCCGCCAAGATACGCCGACGTATCGCTCCTGCCCCCGGTAGAGCCGGAGCCGCCGGAAACCCGATGATGCCGCCGAATACGGTTGTCACCTTGAAGCCACGCCTCGATACGGCATTCGCCGATGCCTCATCGGGCTACTCCCTGACCGACTCCGAAGCGTGGGCGCTGGTCGGCGCGGACGAAGACACCTTGGCCGCGATGTGCGAGGCGGCCGCCGGGATGCGGGATATGGGCAAGGGCCGCACTGTGTCATTCTCTCCCAAGGTGTTCATCCCCCTGACCCACCTGTGCCGCGACTTCTGCGGCTACTGCATCTTCCGCAAGACGCCGGAGCAGGCTGGCGACACGCTGTACATGACGCCGGAACAGGTGCTGGATGTGGTGAAGGCCGGTGAGCGGCTGGGTTGCACCGAAGCGCTGTTCACTCTCGGCGAGCGCCCGGAGCAACGCTACCCCGAAGCGAAGGAATGGCTGTCCAAGCGCGGATTCAGGACGACGCTGGAATACCTGGCCTATGTCAACCGCCTGGTGCTGGAGGAAACCTCCCTGCTTCCCCACGCCAACCCCGGCACCATGAGCCGCCGTGAGATAGCCGCGCTCCAGCCCTACAACCCCTCCGTGGGGCTGATGCTGGAAAGCACATCCCCGGCGCTCCACGCTCCCGGGGGGCCGCACGAGTTCGCCCCCAGCAAGCGCCCGAGGGTGCGACTGCGAACCATCGAGCTGGCCGGCGAGTTGCGGCTGCCCTTTACTACTGGTATTCTCATTGGCATCGGCGAGTCCCGCGAAGACCGCATAGAGTCTTTGTTGGCAATCCGTGACCTGCACCGCCGGTTTGGGCATGTCCAGGAAGTCATAGTCCAGAACTTCCGGGCCAAGCCCGATACCGCGATGCAGGACAAGCTGGACGCCGATACCGTGGAACTGCTCTGGTCGGTGGCCGCAGCCCGGCTGATACTGGGCCCGGAGGCCAACGTGCAGGTGCCGCCGAACCTGAGCTCCGACAACTACCGTATCTATCTGGACGCAGGGATCAATGACTGGGGCGGCGTGTCGCCGCTGACTATCGACTTCGTTAACCCGGAAGCACCGTGGCCGGCCCTGACCCAACTGAAAGAACAGACCGAGGCCGCAGGTTTCCAGCTAAAGCCCAGGCTGCCGGTATATCCCGAATACTTCATAGCGACCGGCGAATACCTTTCGGAGGGGTTGCGGGACAAGGTCTCCGCCCTCGCCGATGATGACGGATATGTACGAGGGGGAATCCAGCGATATGTCGGGAACAACTGAGCAGCCCGTCCTTCGACAAGCTCAGGATGAACGGGCAAGCAGTCTTAAAGGGCTTGCCGGTACGCTGAACCCGGAGGTGGCGGCAGTTCTTGACCGCGCTCTGGCTGGCGAAGACATAACAGCCGAGGAAGCCACGCTCCTGTTCGCCACTACAGGCTCGGAATACAACGCCACTGTCCTCGTGGCCGACGAACTGCGCCACCGCACCGTGGGCGACATCGCCACCTACGTGGTCAACCGCAACGTCAACTTCACCAACGTCTGTATCAAACGTTGCGGTTTCTGCGCTTTCAGCCGCGACTTCCGCGAGGAAGAGGGCTACTTCCTGCCCATCGAGGAAATCGTGCGCCGCGCCCAGGAAGCCTGGGAATACGGCGCAACCGAGGTCTGCATCCAGGCCGGGCTGCCGCCCCAGATGGAGGGCGACCTGTACATTCGCCTGTGCGCCGCGGTCAAGGAAGCCCTGCCCGATATGCACATCCACGGCTTCTCACCCGAGGAAGTGCTGTACGGCTCCATCCGCTCTCGTTGCACCATCCGCGAGTACCTGGAAGGACTGAAGGCCGCCGGGGTGGGCAGCCTGCCGGGAACCTCCGCCGAGGTGCTGGACCAGGAACTGCGCGACCGCATCTCGCCGGGGCGCATCACCGTTGACCAGTGGATTGAGGTAATCACCACGGCCCACGAATTGGGCATTCCAACCACTTCCACCGTGATGTTCGGCCACCGGGAGACGCCGGAACAGCTCTGCAACCACATGGCCCTGCTGCGGGGACTCCAGCAGCAGACCGGCGGCATCACCGAGTTCGTGCCGCTCAGCTTTGTACACACCGAAGCCCCCATGTTCCTCAAGGGCCTGGTGCGGAACGTCCGGCCCGGCCCCACGGGGATGGACGTGGTGAAGATGCACGCCATCGCCCGCATCATGCTCAACAACTGGATTCCCAATGTCCAGGCGTCGTGGGTGAAGGAAGGCTCGCGGATGTCGCAGCTTCTCCTGACTGCCGGGGTGAACGACCTGGGCGGCACGCTGATTAACGAGAGCATATCCACCGCCGCCGGGGCGCAGCACGGACAGCTCATGCGTCCCTCCGAGTTCCGCGGCATGATTCGCGCGGCAGGCCGCATCCCCGCTGAGCGTTTCACCACCTACGGCCTTCACCGCGTGTTCAACGATGCCGATGAGGAGCATGATCCGCTGGACTTGGTGGGCGACAACGTTGAAGAGATATTCGGCTCTTACGACCGGCTGGTGAAGCTGGACACTTACCGATTCGAGCATCCCCGCCACGCTGCCGAACGGGCTGGCGTCTAGCTGCTGTCGGGCCGGTAATAACCTATGCCTGTCATTCTGAGCGCAGCGAAGAATCCCTGTTCCGGGAAGAACACCCTTCGCCGCGCTCAGATTGACCGGGAAAAGACGGCACTCCCTCGATGAGTGGCAACTCCGGCGGCATACGCGCCCTCGCCCTCGCCGGCGGGGTAGGCGGAGCTAAGCTGGTCGTTGGCTTATCCCATTGCCTTGCGCCCGACGAGCTGATTGTGGTGGTTAATACAGGCGATGACGAGGAATTTCACGGCCTGCACGTGTCGCCCGACTTGGATACCATGATGTACACTCTGGCCGGGTTGTCCAACCCCGAAACCGGCTGGGGACTGAACGGCGATACCTTCACGGCCCTTGCCATGCTCCGGCAGTACGGGGCCGATGTCTGGTTTAACCTAGGCGACCGCGACCTCGCCACCCACATCCGCCGGACCCAACTGCTGGGACAGGGACTCACTCTCTCCGAAGTCACTGCGCAGCTTTGCGCCGCTCTGGGTGTGACTCACCGGATAGCGCCGATGAGCGACCAGCCTGTCCGCACCGTGCTGGAAACTTTGCCGTCAGAAAATTGGGCCGGGGGACGCCTTTCCATGCAGGAATACTTTGTCCGGCAGCGCTCTCAGCCGGAGGTCTCCGCCATCCACTACATGGGAGCTGCTGATGCCGTTCCTTCGCCGGGGCTGGACGCTGCATTGTCCCAGGCGGATATACTGGTTATATGTCCTTCCAACCCGGCGCTCAGTGTTCAGCCCATCGTGGAAGTTTCAGGAATGAGAGAACGGGTGGCCTCCTTCTCCGGTCTGCGCGTAGCGGTCAGTCCCATCGTAGGCGACGACGCTGTGCGCGGCCCGGCCGGGCGTATTATGGCCGGGCTGGGCCAGGAAGTTTCCGTGGTGGGCGTAGCCAGGGCCTACCGGGATTTCTGCGATGTGCTGGTGATAGACCGACAGGACGAAGGATTGGCCTCCGCCGTGGCCGAGGCAGGGCTGCGTCCGGTGGTCACGAACACGATAATGAACACTCTTCAAGACCGTGTAGACTTGGCCCGGAAAGTATTGTCCCTGCACGAGTAAGGACGCGACACCGTGCATCCGTAGAGCTTGATTTGGTTGCCGCAATGTCTAATCAGGAATACAGCATAGCCGCCATCATTCCAATGAAACCCTTGTCTGAGGGCAAGAGCCGCTTGGCGCGCAGCCTTACTCCTGAGCAGAGGGCCAGAATCAGCGCCGGTATGCTTCGCCGTGTGCTGACCGCCCTGCGCGGAGCATCCATAGACCCTATCTGGGTTGTCGGTGGCGACGAGCAGGTCAAGCATTTGGCCCGCAATCAGGGCGGGATGTGGTTCGAGGAAATGGGGCGCAACCTGAACGATACTCTTGCCAAGGCCATAGACCAAGCCTTCGAGCGTGACAAGTCCGCCCTCTACATCGCAGGAGACCTGCCTTTCGTCAAGCCCTCCGACATACATTCCTTCATCCAGGGGTCTCGGAGTGCAGGCAACGTTACTCTGGCCCCTGCCCGGCGTGACGGAGGCACCAACGCCATACTTGTCCCCCAAGGAATTGGCTTCAAGCCTGAACTGGGCAGACGCAGTTTCAGCAAGCACCTGCGACAGGCCGCCAAGCTGGAGACCTCCGTAGCCATCGCTTACAGTCCTGGTCTGGGCCTGGATTTGGACATTGTGGACGACCTTGAGTCCTACCAGCACATGGAACCAGGCTTGCTGGAACGCCTGATGAGGTAAGTCTGAACTATGATTAGCCGGAATATAGGATTTTCAGGATTACACACTGACAATCCGGGTAATCCTTGAACCCTGAAAGCCTTGAATCTTATATCGGTGGAAAAATGAGCGAAAATAAGCCAAAGCTCGGCGTGCTGCTTCCCACGCGAGGCATCCTGCTGCGAGGCGAACAGCCCGACAACGCCGGCCGCGTCTTTCGCATGGCGGAACGGGTCGAAGAGGCCGGGCTGGATTCCGTGTGGGTTGGCGATAGCCTGATTGCCAAGCCCCGCTTGGAGCCGCTGGCGACGTTGGGGGCGCTGGCCGCCCGCACCAGCCGCATCCGTCTCGGCACGGCGGTATTGCTGCCCGCGCTGCGCCATCCCGTTCTCATGGCCCAGACGATGGCTACGGTGGACCTGATTTCCGGAGGACGCCTGGTCATCGGAGCCGGGGTGGGCGGGGCGTTCAACGACGAGCAGCGCGGCGAGTGGGCCGCGGCAGGCGTTGACCCCAAGCGCCGCGCCCGCCGGTTCGAGGAGATTGTGGAAATCGCCAAGGGTCTGGGCCCCGGCCAGCCGCACAGCCATGAGGGACGGCATTTCTCCCTGGATTCCGTCACCATGCTCCCGAAGGCCACTCAGTCCGATGGCATTCCCTGGCTGCTGGCTACCCACCAACGCGCCCGGCAGCAGGCCCAGATTGACCGCGCCGCCCGGGTTGGCGACGGTATCATCGCCATCTCCGACACTCCTGCGGAATTTGCCGAAGTAATCGCCCAAGTGGACGCCAAGGCTGAGGAATATGGCCGCGACACCACCCGCCGGGAAAACGTCTTCTACCTCACCGTAAACCTCGACGAGAATGAAGCTGCGGCCAATGCTGACGCCGAAGACTGGCTGATGCGCTACTACGGAGCCAATATCTGGGGGACCCGCTGGGGGCCCTTTGGCGGCGTCCAACGGGTGGCCGACCGGATGGCCGCCTACGCCGATGCGGGCGCGGGCACGCTGGTAGTGCGCCTGGCGACCTTCGACCCGGAACGTCAGCTTGACGTTTTTCTAGACCGCATCGCCCCGCAGTTCGTCTAGAAAGTCCTCTCTCCAAGAATCTCTCTCCCCCTTGAGGGGGAGGGTCGGAGTGGGGGTGAAATGTTTCGTATCAGCGGCTTGGCCTCCCGCGACATTACGCAAAGGGAGAACGCAGTGGTTCTCATAGACCTGTCCGGCAAGAACGGCATCGTGTTGGGGGTGGCCAATGAGCGAAGCATCGCGTGGGGCATCGCTCAGGCTCTTTCCGACGCCGGCGCCCGTCTGGCTCTGACCTATCAGGGCGAGCGGCTGAAGGAGCGCGTCGAGCGGTTGTCAACATCTCTGGAGAATCCGCTGCTCTTGCCTTGCGACGCTACTGATGACAGGCAAATCGAGCAGGTCTTCGAATCGTTGAGCCGGGATTTTGGAGAAATCTCCTTCCTCATCCACAGCATTGCCTTCGCCAATCGGGAAGACCTGAGCGGCCGTTTCGTGGACACTGGCCGAGACGGCTTCCGGCTTGCCATGGAAGTCAGCGCCTACTCCCTGCTACCGCTGGTGCGCCATGCCGCGCCATTGATGACAAGCGGCGGGAGCGTGGTCGCCATGACCTTTGACGCATCGCAGCGGGTGTATCCGGGCTACAACGTGATGGGGTCAGCCAAGGCTGCTCTGGAGCACGCTGTAAGGCAACTGGCTGCCGAAATGGGGCCGGCCAACATCCGGGTCAACGCCATATCCGCCGGGCCGTTGGAAACGCTGGCGGCGCGGGGCATCAGCGGCTTCCGCGATATGCGCCACGCCCACGCCGAAAAAGCCCCCCTGCAACGCAACATAACCGTGGAAGAAGTGGCCCAGACTGCGTTATTCCTGTGCAGCGGACTGTCCAGCGGCATCACCGGCACGGTCATCCCCGTGGACGCTGGTTATCACATCATGGCGGTGTGACTTCCGCCGATACGTCGGGCACCGTGGAAATGTAGGAAGGGGCAGCTTCCGGGCCGCCCCTTTTCTAATTCTCGTCTTTCCCGTGGAAGTTGGCCATTCAGGAGCCGGCATTGAGGGCCTGAATCTGGCGGTAATCTTCCTCGGCGCGCTCACCCCGGCCCTGCTGAGTATATGCTTCCGCTCGGCGCTCAAAAGCCTCTCGGTGCTTGGGATCCAGCGCGATGGCCTTGGTGAACTGGTCTATCGCCTCCTGCAGCCGCCCTTCGCTCAACAAGGCGGCACCGCGCGCGGTCATGGCCTCCGCAGTAGGGGCAGGCCCCGGGGTCGGCAGACCCCATGGACGGGACTCAGATCCCGGCTCGGCTTCCGGCCTTGGTTCCGATGGTTCGCTGTCAATTTCGCCATACGGGGAACTGTCAGGCGCCGTGCCCGCAGGTCGAGGCGATGCCTCTGGCGTTTGGCCTGACCCGCCCGCTGGCTCAGGCAAAGGTTCGGAGGACGTCTCTGAAGCTGCTGGAACGGAAGGGGCAGCGGGAGGCTCGGCAGGGGCTTCGGAGGGGCGCTCCATGGTCGCTGTCGTCGAGGATTGAGGTTGGTGCATCTCGGAGGCGAGCACTGTGTCGTTGGCTTCAGGGGAATA
Source organism: Dehalococcoidia bacterium (assembly GCA_965204805.1). Lineage (GTDB taxonomy): Bacteria > Chloroflexota > Dehalococcoidia > Lucifugimonadales > UBA3495 > VXOI01. The sequence goes on along the minus strand of OZ242013.1, from coordinate 2,065,435 downwards.
TTCCCGGGAAAGGTCCCAGCCGCACTTGGTACAAAAATTCTGGCCGGGAGAATGTGGACTGGCGCACTTGGAACAGGCATTGCGCTGTGGTCGCCTGGAGGACTGCTCAGTGGGCCTCACGAAGAACATGAGGTATAGAACCGGCGCTACGCTCAGGAGACGCAACTGGTCGAACGGCAAAAGGCCAACAACGAGAGCGGCTCCGCCCCACACCCAAGGATTGCGCCCTCTCGCCAATGCCGCCCGGGCTGTCCAGAAAGCAACGAAGAAGGTCAGGGCGTATAGGAAGATGTCTCTAGTTTCTAGTCCGAAAATCCCGGGCCTCCGCAGGATTGTTTAGCCCTTTGTAAACGCTGTTCGTAATGCTCCACATCTTGAATATACTAAAATTCGCTGTCCAAGGCAACGCCAAAAATGGGGTTTAACCCAGGCCGCCCGTATCCGCCAGGAGTTCAGCCCGCCCAGGGCCGCTCGCCAACGGTGAAGGCCGATACCTGAAATAGCAGGAATGACGGAGGGGGGTAGTTCCGATATAATGGCGTGAGATAAATCGGTTTGATGCGCGGCGTTCGATGGAACCATCGGCGCTAACGCTGAGGAGGACTATGAAAACCACTCTATCCATTCTCAAGGCTGACGTTGGTTCCATCGGAGGCCATACCAAGCCCTCCCAACGAATGATGGACTCGGTGCGCGCCGACGCAGACGCCGCTATCCAGTCGGGGCTGCTGATTGACGCCTTCGTGGGGCATACCGGAGACGACATCTGCATAGTGGCGTCCCACACGCGGGGAGAGAATGATACCGACGTTCACCAGTTTGCCTGGAGCGCTTTCCTGAAGGCTACCGACATCGCCAGCGAGTACGGCCTTTATGGCGCGGGACAGGACCTTCTGGTAGACGCCCCATCGGGCAACATCCGGGGCGCGGGACCTGCCGTCGCGGAGATTGAGTTTGACCATGACCCTGTGAAGACGAACCCGATGCGCCCGGCTGAGTCTTTTATGGTGCTGGCCGCTGACAAGTGCGGCCCCGGCGCCTACAACCTACCCCTGTTTCTGGGCTTCGCTGACCCGATGTACTGCGCTGGGCTGATGCTGCCCAGGATCGGCGAGGGTTTCACCTTCAACATCATCGACATGGACAACACTGGTGGTGACAGCCTGATTTCACTGAACGCTCCGGAAGACTACTACAAGATCACGGTGCTGTTGCGCGACAACGAGCGGTTTGCCATAGAGAGTATCGTGTCCCGCTACTCCGGCCAGGTCGCCGCGGCGGTCTCGGCCACCCGGATGCACAACATCGCCGGCACCTACACCGGGAAGGACGACCCGGTGGCCTTGGTCAGAAATCAGGGAATCTTCCCTGCCCCTGAAGAACTGATTTCGCCCTATACCAAGGCCCACTACATTGGCGGCGACGCCCGAGGCTCTCACGTCATGCCGTTGATGCCTGTGGCCATCAACACCGCGGTAACCGGAATGTACTGCCTGCCCTTGGTCTCCTGCATCGGATTCTCGCTGAACAAGGAGGGCAAGTTCGCCGACTCATTCGCCGACTTCTTTGACAACCCGGCGTGGGACTATGTCCGCAACCTGGCCCAGGAGAAGGGCGTTGCCATGCGTTCACAGGGTTGGTCTGGCGCTGCCATGCTGCCCTACGGCGAACTGGAATACTCCGGCTTCCGAACCAGCATCGGCAACTTGGTCGAGCGCTTTGCCTACCGCAACGGCAAGGAATCCAGCGCCATCCCCGAAAAGGCCGGAGCTGCCGACGACGACTAGACTTCCACGAACTCCAAGCGCTAGAGGAGCGCCGGGCCCCCACGGGCTCCGGCGCTCTGTGTTCTTCCGTATGCGTGGCTTATTCGGAAATCCGCAGGGATAATTCCCGCAGTTGCGATGGGGCGACGGTCGCCGGAGAGTTGAACAGCAGGTCGGTTCCGCTCTGGGTCTTGGGGAAGGCGATGACGTCGCGGATGGAGCTGGTGCCGGCGAGGATGGCCACCAGCCGGTCAATACCGGGAGCGATGCCGCCGTGGGGCGGCGCACCGTACTCGAAAGCCTCCAGGATCTGCCGGAAGCGCTCTCCCACATCCTCGCGGCTGTAGCCGAGGATGGAGAATATCTTTTCCTGTAACTCTCGCTGGTGGATGCGGATGCTGCCGCTGGCCAGTTCGGAGCCGTTACAGACAAGGTCGTAGGCCTTGGAGCGGATGGCTCCCAGGTCATTGCCGTCCAGAAGCCCTTCCTCCCCGTCCGCGGGCGAGGTGAAGGGGTGGTGGGATGAGTCCCATCGGTTGGCGTCTTCGTTCCACTCGAACAAGGGAAAGTCGGTTACGAAGGCAAAGACCAGTTCGTCCGGGTCGGCCAGTTCCAGCAGTTCGGCTATATGATTTCGCATAGCGTTGAGCCAGACGTTGGCACGGGCGGGCGGCCCGGCCATCAACAACACCATGTCCCCAGGCCCGGCGCCCATCCTGGAGGCCAACCGCCCATGCCATTCTGATGGCATTCGCAACCCGGCTGATTGAAGGATTTCCTCCTCACCCTGCTCGTTTATTGGCCCAGTGCCCCGGTATCGGATGTGGGCCAGTCCCCCGGCGCCGGATTCCCGCGCAAAGGCGTCCAACTCACGCACCTCGGAGGTGGTGTAGCCGGCCAGTCCAGCCGCGACGAATCCCTTGATGCAGCCACCGGCCTCTATGGTAGACAGAAACACTCGGAATTCAGTCTCCGATGCGAGATCGGAAACGTCTGTCATGTTCAGCCCGAAACGGAGGTCGGGCTTGTCGGAGGCATAGCGAGCCATGGCCTCTGCGTGGGTAAGACGAGGGAAGGGCTTTCGGAGCTTCTTGTGGGGGGCTACTGTTTCTATCATGCCGGTGTACAGCTCTTCAGTCAGGGACAGGACGTCTTCTTGGTCGACGAAGCTCATCTCCAGGTCGAGCTGGGTGAACTCCGGCTGGCGGTCGGCGCGCATATCCTCGTCGCGGAAGCAGCGGGCTATCTGGAAGTAGCGCTCAACGCCGGACACCATGAGCAACTGCTTCAACTGCTGGGGCGACTGGGGCAGGGCGTAGAAGCTGCCGGGCTGGAGGCGGCTGGGAACGAGGAAGTCGCGGGCTCCCTCGGGAGTGCTCTTGATCAGGATGGGGGTCTCGACTTCCAGAAAGCCCTGGGCATCAAGAAAATCCCGGATGTACTTGACCACGCGGTGGCGCAGGATGAGGTTCTGCTGCATGGCGGGACGCCGCAGGTCGAGGTAACGGTAGCGGAGGCGCAGGCTTTCGTCAGCCCCGGCGTCGTCGGCGATGTAGAAGGGCGGCGTGAGGGACCGGTTCAACACCTGTACTTCTGAGGCCATCACCTCAATGTCGCCGGTATCCATCGCCGGGTTTTCGCTGCCCGCAGGGCGCTGGCGGACGTTGCCCCTGACCTGCACCACCCATTCCTGCCGCAACTCTTCGGCAGCGCGGGCGGACTCGTGGGATAATCCCGAGCCTGCCGAAGGGTCGGGATTGAAAACAACCTGCACCACGCCGGAACGGTCGCGCAGGTCCAGAAATATGATGCCGCCGTGGTCACGCCGTCGGCCTACCCAACCGGCCAGGGTGACCTCGGAATCGGCGTCGCTCAGACGCAAATCGCCGCAGTTGGCGCTACGAAGCACTGGGGGCCTCCAACGGTTGTATCGCGGTGAGAAATAGGGCGGATCAGCCGCCGGGGAAAATCTGGAAGATGTCCTGGAAGGGGCTGGCGGGCTGATTATCTATGCCCGCCGCAGATTCAGCCAGAGCCGCGGCAGTGCTTACAGGCGGCAGGCACAGGGTGTCGAGGCACACGTGAGCCAGCGGACTGCCGGTTGCCGCCACGGTCTTGATTTCCAAATTGGGGCTGCTCAAGCGGGTCGCCGCAGTCAACAGTTCGCGGCAGGCGGGATCTTCCGGGTTGCCCTCAACGGTGACTTCCACCATCGGGTTGCAGAACAGATCAACGGTCAGGCCGAAATCGGCGGCGAACTCTCCCTGCTCTCGGAACACTCCAGCGAAGGCGCTCAGCGTAGCTTCGCAAAGCTGCCGGTAATCTTCGTTGCGGGTGACCTGATACAGGCTGAGCAAACCCCGGACCGCGAGCATATTTTCCGGCATCTGCTTCTCACGGACCTGAAGGTGCCCCACTGCGTCACCATCGGCTTCAATGTCGAAAAAGCCTCCGCCCTGCTCGTCGAAGAAGCGGTCCACCATCACCCTGGCGACATCTACGGCCCGCTGAAGGTAACGCTGCTCCGCGGTGGAGGCGTGGGCCTGCATCAGTCCGGTTAGCAGGCCGGCCCAGTCGGCCAGCAGCGGTGGAGATTCCCCAGGCCGGTCTTCCGGGTAGACTCGGGAGAAAGCGCCCAAGGCGGCCATGCTTTCCAGTCTAGAAATCACATCCCGCCCGACCTTGCCGAGATGCTCGCCCAGCCTACCTTGCACCTTCCATGAAGCATCCAGAAACGCCCCGGCAGCAATCGCGTCCAAGCCGCCGTAGCAGGATGGATCTCTTGGAGCCGGATTGGCCCTGGCCCGTTCTTCGGGGCCGAGAGCGAAGTAATCGGAATGCGCCCCCTGGCTGCCGTGGAATCCTTGCAGGTCGAAATCGCACAGAAAATTGTTTACATAAGTGAAGGTTTTTTCGGCGACATCGCGGTATGAAAAACTGTCCCAGCTATCGTCGCGGTGAAGGATTATTGAGGCGTCCAGGTAAAGGCTGGCGAGCTGGATGTTGTCATCCAGCAGCTTCTCCCGCTGCGGCTCGGACCAGTCAGCGGCGGAGCTGTACCGGAAAAAGCCGCCGCTTACGTTGTCATAGATGGCCGACGGCCCAGTCGGCTGCACGAAGATGTGGTCGCCGTCCTGTCCGCTGCCGATGCTTGCCTCGACGTCGGCAACATCCGCCATCCTGTTCAGCGTCTTGCGGAGCATGGAGGCGTAAAACTCCTCGCCGGTGGTGCGATACAGATGCAGGACATAGCGCAGAATTGAGGGGTTCGGAAACTTGGGTTCACTGCCGAAACCACCGTTGCGGGCGTCGTAGGCCCCGGCCACGATACGGGAAACGCGGTCGGTGAGAGAGCTTTCCACCTCGGCCCCGGCGGCCACCCGGCGGGCGTGTATGCGCCGCTGCTGCAACAGGTCGCGGGACTGTTCGTAGAGACGGGGTTTGTCGGCCTTGTACGCGCCCTCCAGCTCCATCAGCATTGCCAGAAACTGGTCTGGCGGCAGGTAGGTCGCGCCGCCAATCAGTCCGCCGTGGGGCGTCAGGAAAGCGGTGGTGGGCCAGCCGCCCACATTGTAGCGGGCGTTGATGTCGGGCCGGTGGTCGTTGTCCACCCGGACGGCAATGAAGCCGCGAGCCAAGAGGGATTGGACGTCGGGGTCGGAGTAGGTAGTTTCGTCCATCACGTGACACCAGTAGCACCACGGAGCAGTGATGGACAGCAACACGGGCTTGTCTTCTGCCCGTGCCCGTTCAAAGGTGGAGCGCGCCCACGGCAGCCATTCTATGCAGTGCGCCTGGTTGGGGTTGGGCGAGAATCGGATGCTGGTCAATGCGGCCGCCTGCGGTTGCTGTTCGTCAGGGATCTTCGGAGAAAAGCGGGTCGGATTCCAGCTATTGAAGTTAGCATAGAGGCAGCTGATTTTCAATTCGGACAAAGCCTTTCAAGCCTCACAACCGCCAGACAGAGACAACGCCTTTTCTCATGCCGTAGCCATTGTCTCATGGGCCAGCCGGAAGTTGGCATGAGATACAGGGACCGACAGCAGCACTCTGGCCCGCTCAAGAACGCCATCCGATGCGCGTTCCTTCGATGAGTTCAGCAGCGGCATAAATTCCCCACCGTCCATCGCGGCTACGGGGACGCCGTTACGGTAGGCGAGACGGTTGCCCGGCACCGACGGCACGCGAGGGCCGGGCGTGAGAATTCCAGCCAGGTTCAGCGGGTCGCAGGCCGAGACGATGACCAGCCGGTCGTCCGGCTCCCGGTTGCGCCAGCGACGGAGGACGTCCGCCGCTTCGGGCAAGGCGAACTGCTCACCGATGAAGCCGGAGACGAACCTTCCGCCCCGTATCTCGCCTCGCGCTTCCAACCGGCGCAACACCCGCGCCAGATCCCGCCAGCGGAGTGATAGCGAGTCGCGGGCCACCAGTTCGGGAAACAGTATCCCATAGCGGTACAGCAGTTGCCACGCCACCGCCTCGGTGCGGTCTTCAACTGGATCCGGGGTTTCCAGGAGCCACCAGCGGCTGCCGACTGTGGGAGAACGCCCCCACCCTGACCCTCCCCCGGAGGGCGAGGGAGCATAGCTGCGAAACCTGCCTGCTCCGTTTGTCCTGCCCCTTCCGTTCGTCCCACCTGCTCCGTTCGTCCTGAGCTTGTCGAAGGATGGGCGGCGCGGGCGCTTGGTTCCCCGGAGCCGCTGGCGCAGCGCCTCCAGGCCGTCGGCGGTAGCCAGCCCGGCCGCGGCCAGCGCCCACAGCGCTTCCTCCACGTCCGACGGCAGGCGCCTGGTGGCGCTTACAATGTCGGACTGGAAGGATGCCCCTCGCTCCCGCATATATTCCAATGCTTCCTGGGCGGCACCGGTAAGCCCGTCGGCGGGTACATCTTCGTAGGGCAGCAGCCAGTCCAGCGACTCCCGCAAGGCCAGAGTCACCGGCGTGAACCGGGAAAAGGCCGCGCGCCCATTGCCGCTCATTTTGGAGGGAGAGCCGTTGTAGCTATTGCCCTGGGCCGAGAACCGCCCCCAGACCACCTCGCCGCTCAGGCAGAGACGGTCCAGCATTATGCCGCTATATTCTGCGACCCGCGTTCCCAGGATTTCCTCTTCGATTACTCCGGCGGCAGTCTCAAACCCTTGCAGCTTCTCGATAACGGACAGGAGCCCTCCCTCACCGTGGAGCCGCGCTTCCGGCGCGACGTGCTGCCACTCCAGCAGGAAGCGGATGAAGGTCGCCGGAGATACCGGCTCCACCTGACTGCGCAGGGAGTCTATGGTGGAACGGTGGATGCGGGCCAGGATGCGCCGGTCGCAGAATTCAACCTCCGCTTGTCCTGAGCTTGTCGAAGGGCCGCTCTGCCGGTAGCTGCCTCGCAGCACCACCCCTTCGTTTTCCAGTTGGCCCAGGGCAAACAGCACATCGTCATCCGGCAGAGCCAGCGTTGATGCCAGCTCGGCGACGGTGAACGGCCCGATACAGTCCACCCAGCCGTGAACCAGGGCCAGTATTGCGTCCTCACGGGTGCCCTCGAATGGGCGCCCAGCGAACACGGGCAGCGGCGCCCGCGGTTCAGGGCGGGCTGAGACGCCATCGTAGGCCCGGCGAACCAACTCCAGCCGCTCCGCCGCGACCCAGGCGGTGAGCCCGCCATCGGCGGCAACCCGGTACGCCCGCCCAGCACCGGCCAACTGTTCCAACCATGCCATAACCGGCAATCCGTCCATGACCGAGCGGGCCATACCATCCGGCCCCTCGGGCAACACGCCGAGGGTCAGCAGCGCGTCGTGCAACTCGTCCACGTCGCGGATTCGCGGCCAGGCGTTTTCTGATTCATGCCGGATGGCCTCGGGATCGAGGCGTGTCAGGTCTCCGGAGTCTTCCGGCAGGGCGCGGCGCAGAGGCACCGCCCGCGCCCGGCGCTCCTCCAGCGGCGCGTCGTCCAGGAAGGCGTAGGGCATGGCATTCAGTATCTGGTGAGAAAAGACGGACGGCTGCACTGTGTCGCGCCCATATACCTCAATATCGCCCGACTCGATGCCTGCCAGCAATTCGCGGCAGCCTTCTAGGTCCGAGGCCTCGGTCAGACAGTCGCGCATGGTCTCGAACACCAGCGGATGGTCGGGAATTTCTATGTCTCCGGGCGGCGCGTTGTCCTGGCAGGCCACCTGCGCCGGAAATACTGCGGCCAGCAGGTCATCGGAGCGCATCCGTTGCAGGGGCGGCGGCACCTTCTTCCCCCCGGTGTGCCGCAGGATGGCCAGAGCGCGGGTGGAGTTCCAGCGCCAGCGGGTGCCGAAGATGGGCGCCTGCAACACCGCCTGCGTCAGCACTTCCCTAATGGTGTTGGGTTTCAGGTAGCTGAATATGTCTTCCACAGGCATCGAAAGGCCGGGGCCCAGCGAGAAATTGAGTCCATCGTCGGTGGCAACCGCTTGGAGCTCGAAGTCGAAGGAGCGGCAGATTTTCTTCCGCAGCGCCATGCCCCAGGCCCGGTTGATGCGCGCTCCGAAGGGGGCGTGAATCACCAGTTGCATCCCGCCGCTTTCGTCGAAGAATCGCTCGGCAATCACGCGGTTCTTGGAAGGCGTCGCACCAAGCACCCGCTTGCCCTCCTCAATGTAGGCGACAAGCTGGCGGCTGGCCTCGGCGTCAACCCCGGACTCAGTGACCACCCATTCGCGGGCCGCGCCGCTGTCCGGCAGCAGGCCGTCTATGCCCTCTCGCAGTTCGGTCACCTCGTCGGACAACTCGGTAGTGCGGCCCGGCGCTTCACCCAGCCAGAAGGGAATCGTCGGCGGCTGGCCGTGAGCGTCCTCCACCCGTACGCGGCCGCTCTCGACTCGGCGTATCTTCCAGGCATTGTTGCCCAGCAGGAACACGTCGCCTTTCAGGCTTTCGATGGCGAAGTCCTCGTTGACCGTGCCAACGAAGGTGTCTTCCGGCTCGGCGATGACGTCGTAGTCGGCGTTCTCCGGGATGGCCCCGCCGCTGGTCATGGCGGCGATGGGCGCGCCGCGCCGCGCTTTCACGATGCCGTTCACTCCGTCGCGGTGCAGGTAAGCGCCACCGCGTCCCAGTCGAGGGGCATACCCTTCCGACAGTGTTTCGATTGTCTGGTCGAACTTCTCGCGAGGCAAATCCCGGTAGGGATAGGCCCGGCGGGCCAGGGCATACAGGTCGTCCTCGGCCCATTCTTCCTGAGCGCAAGTTGCGACTATCTGTTGCGCCAGCACGTCCACCGGCCAGGGCGGAATGGACAGCGCGTCCACGTTGCGGCGGAGGACGGCCCGTGCCAGCGCGACGCACTCGGCCAGCTCGTCGCGGGTCAGGGGGAACAGCCGGCCCTTGGGCTTGCCGCCCACCGAGTGCCCGGAGCGGCCCACACGTTGCAGCAGCACGCCGATGGAGCGGGGCGAACCAATCTGGCAGGCCAGGTCAACGTCGCCGATGTCTATGCCCAGCTCCAGCGACGCCGTGGCGACGCACACCTTGACCTGGCCTGCCTTCAGTTTCTCTTCGGCGTCCAGCCGAGTGGCGCGGGAAAGGCTGCCGTGATGGGCCGCCACCGCTTCCTCGCCGAGGCGCTCGCTGAGCTGGAACGAAACCCGCTCCACCAGCTTGCGGGTGTTGACGAACACCAGCGTTGTGTCGTGGGCTTCCACCAGCTTGGCTACGGCGTCCAGCGTTTCGCCCCAAAGCTCGTGGGACGCAATGGGGCCAAGTTCCTGCTCCGGCAACTGCAAGGCCAAGTCAATCTCGCGGGCGTGACCGGTGTCCACGATGGTACAGTCCGGCTTCCCGTCCGAGCCGATGTTCTCGTTGCCTACCAGCAGCCGGGCTATCTCCTCGATGGGGCGTTGGGTGGCCGACAGCCCGATACGCACCACCGGCTGCTCCGACAGGGCGCAGAGCCGCTCCACCGACAGCGACAGGTGCGAGCCGCGCTTGTCGTCCGCCACGGCGTGGATCTCGTCGAGGATGAGCGTGTTGACGCCCTTCAAGCCACGGCGCCCGCTGCCCGAGGTTAGCAGGATATACAGCGATTCGGGAGTGGTGATGAGGATGTGCGGCGGCTTTTTCGCCATCTTCTGGCGTTCCGATTGCGGGGTGTCCCCGGTGCGCAGCCCAACGCGGATTTCGGGGAAAGTCCCCTCTCCCTCTGGGAGAGGGTTAGAGCCTGCCCCGTGCTTGATACGGGGGTGAGGGCGTTCCTCGTGCAGCCGCTGCGCCGCCAGCGCCACGATTTCTTCCAGCGGGGCGGCGAGGTTCTTCTGAATGTCGTTGGACAACGCCTTAAGCGGCGAGACGTAGACCACCTGCGTGGTGTCGGGCAGCTCGCCCTCCAGCCCTTGCCGCACCAGCCGGTCAATGCAGGTCAGGAACGCCGCCAGCGTCTTGCCCGACCCGGTGGGCGCGGCGATAAGCGTATGGCGGCCCTCGGCCACAGCGGCCCAGCCCTGTGCCTGCGCCTCCGTCGGCTGCCTGAATCGCCCCTCGAACCACTCGCGGATTATGGGGTGAAAATGGGATGTGGACACTCTAGACCTGCGGAAATCACGAAGATAATTGCGGATATTTTCCCCGCAAACGTCGGCTGGTGCAAGGCGCAGGTGTCATGGATTTGACGCCGTTGCTGTTGCGCCGTAGCATTGGCGCGGCGGGCATAGAGTCCCGTCCAATCTATTCGATATGCGAGGCGCCAGTGACGCAGTTGTCCAGCAAGCAGTTATTGGAGGCTAGGGCAAATCCCTTCGGCGGCATGGTGATTGCACCCGGGGAGTTGCCCTCGGATTCCGCCGAGTTTGCCCAGCGGCTTGAAGTTTCCCTCAAGCAGTGGATCGCCGACGGAATCAGGGCGGCGTGGCTGGAAGTGCCCATCGAAAAGTCCGCGCTGATTCCCGAGGCCGTTAATCAGGGATTTGGTTTCCACCACAGCAGCGAAGACTACCTGATGCTGACCATCATTCTCCAAGAGGGAGCCTGGCTGCCTCACTTCGCCACTCACTACATCGGAATTGGCGGCGTGGTGTTGACCGAGGAGCGCGAGCTGCTGGTAGTGCGGGAAATCTACGGCGTCGCTGGACGCCCGCCCACGCTGAAGCTCCCCGGCGGCGCGCTGCATCCCAACGAACACCTGGCCGAAGCGGTGGAGCGCGAGGTGCTGGAGGAAACCGGCGTCCGCGCCGAGTTCCAGTCCATGGCCTGCTTCCGCCACTGGCACGGCTACCGCTACGGCAAGTCCGACATCTACTTCGTCGGACGTCTGCGCCCCCTGAGCCGGGAAATCACGATGCAGGCCGACGAAATCCAGGAATGCCTCTGGCTGCCGGTGGACGAGTTCCTGTCCCGCGAGGACATCAGCAACTTCAACAAGCAGATTGTCCGCGCCGCCTTGGAATCCGACGGCGTCGTCCAGTCCTTCATCCCCGGCTTCGGCGGCCCCGACACCCGCGAGTACTTCATGCCGAAGCACCTTGTGGACGGGGAGGGCGTTTGGGCCTTCCCCGGCAGGGACGCCGAAGTAGACGTATAATAGCCGCCAGTACGAAATTCCTCTCCCCCACAAAAATCCCCTCTCCCAGCGGGAGAGGGTTAGGGTGAGGGAGAAATCTGCGAACCCCAACATACGAAAGTTGCAGGAGCCTATATGGTCAGCCAGCAGTCCGCGGTCAACACCGAACAGGGCAATGTCACTCAGCAAACTACCGGACGTCCCGTCATACGCTCCACCGAAGGCGTCATTTCCAGCGGTCACTACCTCACGTCGATGGCGGGGATGAAGATGCTCCTCAGTGGAGGCAATGCCTTCGACGCCCTGGTGGCCGCCGGGTTCGCCGCCGCCGTGGTGGAGCCTATCGCGTCCTACTCCCTGGCGGCGGAGGGCGTGTTCATGCTCTACGACGCCCGCAGCGGGGAGCTGCTGTCCCTCAGTGGGCAGGGAACCGCACCCGGCAAGGCCACTCCCGGCTTCTACAAGTCGCAGGGTCTGGAGCGCATCCCCACCGGCCCCGGGCACCGGCAATCGCATTTGTCCTTCACGTTGCCCGGAGTGGTGCACGCCTTCCTGTCGCTGGCGGAGCGCTACGGCACCAAGACTGTGGATGAGCTTCTGGCCCCAGCTATCGGCTACGCCTCCAATGGCATCCCCAACTACGAATATATGCTCAATCGCCTTGATTCCCGCGCAACTGCCGAGCAGTTCGACCTCTACGGCCCCGGCGGCTGGGACGTGTTCTATCACAACCGGCGGGTTCCCGCTGCCGGCACTCCGCTGGTGCAGCCCGGTCTGGCCAACACGCTGCGCGCCATGTTGCCCGGCTCCGGCAACGGCCACGCCCTTTCCAGGGTAGAGGGCATTCAGAAGGCGCGGGACGTATTCTATCGCGGCCCTGTGGCGCAGACTATTGCCGACTCCGTGGCCAGCGTGGGTGGCATCATGTCCATGGACGACCTGGCTGCCTACAAGTCCCAGTACGATGAGACGGTCAAGACAACCTTCCACGGCTACGAAATTCATGGTCAGGACACTTGGACACAGGGCCCGGCCCTGATGCAGACCCTGAATATGCTGGAGAACTTCGACCTGCGGTCGATGGGCCACAACAGCCCGGCCTATATCCACACCGTAGCCGAGGCCATCAAGCTGTCTTTCGGTGACCGCGAGGCCCACTACGGCGACCCCGACTTCTCCACCATCCCCATTGACGGGTTGCTGTCCAAGGAATACGCCGCCGAGCGGGCCCGTCTGATTGACCTCGAAACCGCCTACCCGGCGCAGCCCGCGGCCGGAGACCCCTGGCGATACTCCAACAAGTCCCGGGGCGTCAACGGGGTGCCAGGCAACAATGGCCTTCCTACCCCGTCCGACCCGGCCACGGCGGACGCTTCGGCGCGAGAAGGAACGACCCACGTGTCGGCCATGGACAAGCAGGGCAACATGGTGTGCGGCACCATCAGCGGCGGGGCTTTCGCCAAGTCGGTGTTCTTCCCCGATTTGGGCTGCGCCCTCAGCACCCGCATCGAGATGTTCAACTGCGAAGAAGGGCATCCCAACGTGGTCGAGCCGGGCAAGCGCCCCCGGACCACGCTGGTGAATTACATAATCAGCAAGGACGGCCAGCCGGTGATGACCGTCGGCTGCCCCGGCGGAGACAACCAGACGCAGGCCAACGTGCAGTTGATGCTCAACGTCATCCTGTTCGGCATGGACCCGCAGCAGGCCGTGGAAGCGCCCCGCTTCGCTACGCAGAGCAACGTCAACTCCTTCTACCCTCATGTATATCACCCCGGCAGGCTGGACCTGGAGCAGGCCATCCCGGAGACTACTGCCGAGATACTGCGGGCTATGGGCCACAAAATTGCCAGGGTGGTGGACTGTGGCATGGGCGCGACAGTCTCCGTCCGCGATTCGGAAACCGGCTATCTCAGCACGGGGGCCGACCCGCGCCGGGCCTGCTACGCCATCGCCCTCTGAGGAAAAGGAAGCCGGTGCTCACCGGGCACCGTCTCGAGTGGCTCGAAATGCGACCGAAGCAAAAGGAACCGGGGCAGGTCAATTGACCCGCCCCGGTTCCTTTTGGGCCTGATTACGAATTTCTCACTTCTGTTGGCACGTATTCTTCACAATCTCGCCGGTTTGTCCAGATATAATTGGACTGTTCTATGGAACGGGCTTCGCTTTCGGACTCGTTGATCATCCTTCCCCAGCACAGAAAAGGGGGACATTAAAATGCTCGCTGGACTGACCGCTGGAGCAGTTGCCGCCATAATCGCGGCTCTGGTGTCCCTGCCTCTTCATTCGCCAGTGGATAGCGCGTTCAACAGCGCTACGGTCGCCCTGGCCTGCCTGGTGCTTGGCCTGATTACGGGAGCGCTCTGGAGTCGGTTGGGCGGGCGGCCCCTTCTCATCTTCGGAATGCTGGGCGGGCTGTTCCTGATCGTGCTGATTGTGGCGTTTGTCGGCAACACCCTTCTGGACCGTTTCCTGTCGTTTGTCCTGCCCCTAGCGGCAATTGCCTTCGTGGTGTGCGCCCTGTTGACTCCGCTGCTGTCGTCGTACTTCAGTAGGCCCGATCTCGGCTGGAAGTCATGGATGCCTGCCGGAGTGGCGGTTGTTGTGGCGTTGGTAGTCGGGTTTGCGTTGATCACGCAGGGCGACGCCGAGAGTGGCGAGCTTGCCCTGCCGCCGCCTCCTGCGGCGGCGCCAGCCGCGGCAATTCCGCCGACAACGGCGCCGACCATCGCTCCCACGGTAGCGCCCGAAGCGACGGCGGAACCCGCCCCGACAGAGGCTCCTTCGACAGCAGAGGAAGGCATCCAGTCTTTCGTCATCGGAGAGGGTTCGGAGATCAAATTCGTTGTGGAAGAGGAACTGGGAAGGAATATCGGGGTTCGCTTCGACGCGGTCATATCTGGTACCGGACTGAGCGGCGCGGCGAACCTGGACGGAACGGCGTCGGTCGTGACCCTGGACTTGCATTCGCTGAGTAGCGACCAGCAATACAGGGACCAGTACATCCGCAACCGGCTGTTTCCCGATACGCCGGAAGCGGTGGTCACCGTCGACGAGATACCGGATCTGCCACAAAGTTTCTTGGATGGGGAGGAAACCACAGGCCAACTGGAAGGCTCTCTGCAAATCGGCGAGACTGTTACTCCGGTGGTGTTCGACGTGACAGCCCGGAAAGACGAGAACACCATAAACATCTTGGGCACAACCACGTTTACATGGGAGCAGTTGGGCCTGCGAAAGCCCACGGCCCGCTCGGTTGTCTACCTGGCCGATGAAGTCAGGGTGCAAGTGCTTCTGGTGGCGCGCGCACCCTGAGCTCGTTCGGCGCCCGGCATTTCACCCCCCCTCAAGGGGGAGGGAGAATCAGCCGAAGGACTTTGCCCTATACCGCCACAGCCTGTTTCTGCTCGGATGACTGTCGAATAGCGTCCACCAGCCGGTGCAGGTCCACGGCGGTGTCGAAGTCGGGCAGGCGGCTTCCCTGGCCCCGGATGGCCTCGCCGAACATATAGTAGAGCTGGCCCACGTTATAGGGCGCACCCTGGGGCATCCCTTCCAGCACGAAGTGGTGCTGGCCGGAGATGGGCAACTCCTCCAGTTCGTCGCTCCCCTGCGCTCCCTGGAGCCGCACCGGCCCCAGTTGTGGCGAATCCTCCGAGTCGGCTATCAGAGTGCCATCGCGCCCGTAGACCTCCAGGCGGTAGCCGCTGCCCGCCCAGGGAATGCTGGCGATGTGGGCCGACACCACGGCGCCGCTGGTCAGCTGCCCGTTGATCAGGATGTTATCCGGGGATGTTACGTCCAGGTACTGGTCGGTGTCGGTCTCGTACCACTGGTCGCACTGCGTGGAGACGATGGCCGAGACCTCGGCGAAGTCGCCGACCACGAATCGCATGGCGTCCACCGAGTGGCCGGTGGCGATGGTCAGGGTGTGAGCGCCCAGCTCAACGTCTCGCTGCCAAGTCCGGCCCGAGGGACGTGCCAGCACGCCGCCGCGAACCAGCGTCATGGAGCACGCCATAATCTCACCGACGTAGCCCTGCTCCACAAGCTGCTTCATCTGCAGTACCGCGGGGGCGGCTCGGGCTTGCAAGCCAACCACCGCCTTCACGCCCTTGGCGCGGGCGAGGTCCGCCAGTTCCACCGCCTCATCAGTGGTGCGCCCCAGCGGCCACTCGGTGAACACGTGCTTTCCGGCGTTGAGGGCGTCCTTGGTTATCTGGTAGTGGGCGGGTACGCGCAAGACCACGGCCACCGCGTCTATGTCTGGGTGGGCCAGCATTTCCTGGTAGTCGTCGAAAGCCAGCTTCGCGCCAAACTGCCGCTGCGATTCCTCGGCGGTCTCCATGCGGGTGGTGCAGACGCCGGTCAGCTCGAACTCCGGGCTGGCGACGATGGCAGGCAGGTGGGAGCGGTGCGCCCATCCCACTGTGGGGCTGGCGCCGATGATACCGAGTCGGATTTTATCGGCCATGATTCGACCCCCTGTTGGCTTGCGCCGCCATATGATCCAATGGCGGCTTGGCGCCGATTATACATCGGGCGCGGAAACAGTTCCGCAGGTATTGAGTGCTGCTAAGTCCGCCCCTTGATTTCGCAGCGTTTTGCCTGTAAGGTTGGTTCACCCAGCCCCGGGATAGCCCACGTTTTTTGGGAGAAAGATAATGCGAAGAATCATCATCCCACTGGTGTTCGTGGTTTTGTTGACTCTTGCTGCGGTTATGCCGGTGGCAGCCGGCGGAGGCAGCTCCAGCGGAGCCCATCCCACAGGTGGATGCGACTACTCCTCCGACCTTTAGAGCCACAGCCTGGCGGGTGCAGGCAAGTCAGCAAAAAGCGGGCCCCCGGATTCCGGGGGCCTTGCTCTTTGCCGGAGCAATGCAACGCGATGGCGGGAACTACAACTGGCGCAGGTAGCGGTTCACTTCGTAGTCGGTGACCTGTGAACAGTATTCCGCCCATTCTTTTCGCTTGTTCTGGATAAAGCTGGGGAAGATATGGTCGCCCAGGGCCTCGCGCAGCAGTTCGCTGTCCTCGGCCAGCGAGATGGCATGGCCAAGGCTGCTGGGCAGGGACCGGATTCCGAGGGCCTGGCGCTGTTCTTCGCTCATCTGGGAGGCATCGCCCGACATGGGAGGCGGGGCTGGATAATCCTCTTCGATGCCCTTCATCCCAGCCGCCAGCATCGCGCTGAAGGCCAGGTATGGGTTGCAGGCAGGGTCCGGGGCGCGGTACTCGATCCGCATGGAGCTTTCGTAGCCCGGCTTGTAGGCCGGCACCCGCACCAGGTCGGCCCGGTTTACGTGAGACCAGGACACGTACACCGGCGCCTCGTAGCCGGGCACCAGCCGCTTGTAGGAGTTCACCCACTGGTTAGTCACCAGCGTTATTTCCGGGGCGTGGCGCAGCAACCCGGCAATGAACTTGTGGCCCACCTCGGAAAGATAGTGCTCGTCGTCTTCGTCGAAGAAGGCGTTGCGCTCACCCAGGAACAGAGACTGGTGTATGTGCATCCCGGAGCCGTTGACGCCGGGAATGGGCTTGGGCATGAATGTGGCGTAGACCCCCCTGAGTTGTGCCAGCTCCTTTACCACCAGCCGGGCAGTCATCACGCTGTCGGCCATGGCCAGGGCGTCGGTGTATTGCAGGTCTATCTCGTGCTGGCTGGGGGCGGCCTCATGGTGGGAATACTTTACGGGTACGTCCATCTCCGCCAGGTTCAGCACGGTGTCGCGACGCAGGTCGCTGGCTGGCTGGCTGGAGAGCTGGTCGAAGTAGCCGCCGTGGTCCAGAGGCTTTGGCTTCTTGGCCTTGTTCCGGTCACCGGGGTTTCTCAGGTAGAAGTATTCCAGTTCAGTGCCAACGTAGTAGGTGTATCCCATGCGGGCGAGACGCTCCAGGTTGCGCTTCAACACCGCGCGGGAGTCGCCATCGAAAGCATCACCGCCCGGACGCTGGATGTCGCAGAACATCCGGGCCACGGCGTTCTGTTGAGGGCGCCAGGGCAATAGGGTGAAGGTGTTGGGGTCGGGGAAGGCCCGCATATCGCTTTCGTCGGAACGGGCGTAGCTCTCGATGGCCGAGCCGTCGAACCCCACGCCCTCCTCGATGGCGTCGCGCAGGTCGGCGGCGTTGATGGCAAATCCTTTCAGGTTGCCCAGGATGTCAGGAAACCAGAGGCGGATGAATTTGACGTCGGCATCCTCAGCCATCTGAAGGACATAATCTCGCGCCGCCGTATCAATGTTCATCCGGGTTGCCATGATAGCCTTCCTCCTGCATCCAATCCATCGCTGCCAGACTCGCGCGCTTGTGATGGGACTGCGCGAGGTTCGCGCCCCGCAGGCTTATATTCTACCACCAGTGAGGAAAGGGGTGCGGCAAAACAAATCCGCCACCCGGCAAGGAGCGTATAGGAGGCAAGGCTGGTGAGGCGAGAGGTCGGTGTAGGAAAACCTGTGGCGGGTCAGCGCCCGCCCTTGAGGTTGCTGAAGAGTGGCACGCCTGGCAGGACTCGAACCCGCAACCCCTGGGTCCGAAGCCCAGTGCTCTATCCATTGAGCTACAGGCGCATCAAAGTGGGTTCCTGATTGCCGCTGGGGCGAGCGACGGGGTTCGAACCCGTGATCTCCTGTGCCACAGACAGGCGCCTTGACCACTCGGCTACGCTCGCCACGCACCAATATGCTAACAAATACCGGACTCCGACACAAGCGCGGCAGGTTGAGCTGACCTTCGCCTGAATTGAAACTTGGCGAAGGGAATGACTACAATATCCCGATTGAATGTGAGTTGCATCGTGACACCCATGCCGTGGCGGTCCTGTGAATAGAAGTCGGCAGGATGGAGTGAATGAAGACTGTCAATCTCAGACCGTATTTGGGAATCCTCGCCGTTCTTGCAGCCCTGATGCTGCTCGTGGCCTGTGGCGGGGAATCTCAGGCGCCCACTGCAACGCCTGAACCCACTGCCGCGCCGGAACCCACGGAAGCGCCAGCGGTTGCGGCCTCCAGCGAGGAAACCTTGACGGACGGCGCCAGCGCCCTCAGCACCACCAAGTTCGTGCGGCTTTACGTTGACCCGCCTACCCTTGACCCGCATGTGACTACCGACGCCACCTCGGCCCAAATCATTGTCGAAGTGTTCGGCGGACTGGTGACCATTGACCCCAACCTGGACATTGTGCCGGACCTGGCGGAGAGTTGGGACATAAGCAATGACGGCCGGGTCTACACCTTCCACCTGCGCCCCGACGCGGTTTTCCACGACGGCAAGCCGGTCACCGCCCACGACGTTATCTGGTCGCTGGAGCGGGTGACCAACCCCCTGACGGAGTCGCCGGTGGTGGACCAGTACCTGGGCGATATCGTCGGAGTGGACGAAAAGGTGGCCGGTGATGCCCCCACCATATCAGGCGTGCGGTTCATAGACGAACACACTGTTGAGATAACCATAGACGAGGCCAAGTCTTACTTCCTGGCCAAGCTCACCTACCCCACCGGGTTTGTGCTGGACAAGGAGAACGTGGAAGACAACCCGCGCAACTGGTTCCGCGAACCCAACGGCACCGGCCCCTTCCGCCTGACCGAGTACCGGGTAGGCGAGACGCTGAAGCTGGGCCGCAACGAAAGCTACCACCTGGGAGCGCCCAAGCTGGAGGAAGTGGAGTTCATCCTCAGCGGCGGGACTCAGCTGTTGATGTACGAGAACGACGAAATACATATCGCCGGAGTGAGCCTGGCCGACCTGGACCGGCTAAGCGACCCCGATAACGAACTGTACCCCGATTTGCGCACTGCGCCGCCCAACTTCAGCGTCAACTACATCGGGCTGAACGTCAACGAGCCTCCACTGGATGACGTAAAGGTGCGGCAGGCTCTCAACTTCGCCATAGACAAGCAGGAAATTGCCAGCATTGTGCTGGGCGACCTTGTGGTGCCGGCGGACGGTATTCTGCCGCCCAACTTCCCCGGTTACGACGAGAGCGTCAGCGGCTACCAGTTCGACCCGCTCCGGGCCAAGGAGCTGTTGGAGGAATCCAAGTACGGCGACGACTTGGCGAACATCCCGCCGATTACAATTACTACTCCGGGCAGCTTCGGGGCCAACGTCAGCCTGGATATGGAAGTGGTGCTGCAAATGTGGGAGCGCAACCTGGGCATCACCGCCGAGTTCCAGCAGACCGAGTTCGCCACCTTCCTGAAAGACCTGCACAAGGGCCGTTTCCAGATGTTCGACATCGGCTGGATTGCGGACTATCCCGACCCGGAGAACTTCCTGGATATACTCTTCCACAGCGACAGCTCCAACAACCATACTCATTACAGCAACCCTGCGGTTGACGCGCTGCTGATGAAGGCGCGAGTGGAAACCGACGAGACAGCCCGCTACGAGCTGTACAATCAGGCGGAGCAGATGATCCTGGACGACGCCCCGTGGGTGCCATTGTGGTTCGACGGGGAAAGCAAGCTCTTGGTCAAACCCAACGTCCACGACTTCCTGCTCCCCCCGCTGATTATCCCGAAGCTGCGATACGTCTACATAACCGAGGAATAGGAGCCGCAGGGACTTATGGCCCCCTACATCCTGCGCCGTCTGCTGTGGCTTCCGGTCATCCTGCTCATCGTTTCCTTCGTGACCTTTGTGCTGGGTCGGTACGGGCCCGGCGACCCGGTGCAGGTGCTGATGGGACAGCACTCCAACCCCGCCGTAGTGGAGCGAATCCGCGAGCAACGAGGCCTGAACGACCCCATCGCCGTCCAATACGTGCGCTACCTGCGAAATGTCACCCGGGGCGACTTCGGAGAGAGCTTCAAATACCGGGGTCGCACCGTGGCCGAGCTGTTGAAGGCCAAGATGTGGGTGTCAACGCAGCTCAACATCGCTGCGCTCACTATATCAGTGGGACTGGGCATTCCTATCGGGCTGTTCGCCGCTCTGAGGCAAGGCTCCTGGTGGGATACCGCTGCGGTTTCGATGACCCTGTTCTGGCAGTCCGTTCCGATTTTTCTCACCGCGCCGGGACTGCTGTGGGTGTTCGCCTGGAAGCTGGACCTGTTGCCGACCCACGGCTGGGGCGGCCTGTTCGACACCCGCATCATCCTGCCGGCCATCGCCATGGGCATTCCCGGCGTGGCGATGATCACGCGCCTGACCAGATCCAGCACCTTGGAAGTCATAGGACGGGACTACATCCGCACCGCCTACGCCAAGGGCCTGCCCGAACTGGTGGTGCGACGTCGCCACATTCTGCGCAACGCCATGATTCCGGTGGTAACGTCGTTGGGATTTTCGCTTGCCGGAATCGCCTTTACGTCCTTCGTGGTGGAGATATTCTTTGGCATCCCCGGGGTGGGCAATCTGTTGATCGAAGCGATTTTTTCGCGGGATTACCCCATCATCGACGGTGTTCTGCTGATTGGCACCACTATGTTCATCATGGCGAACCTGATAGTGGACCTGATCTATCCGGTGCTGGATCCCCGGATACGTTTGGGCGGCAGCTATGCTGCGTAGCGAGGGTAGGTCCGAGCCACTGGCCATGCCCCAGCGGGGGCGCAATTACCTTGTCATTTCGTTGCGGCGTCTGCTGGCCAACCGGGTGGGCGTCGCGTGTCTCAGCGTAATTCTGCTGCTGTACGGAGCGGGCATCCTGGCTCCGGTGGTCACTCCTCACGGCTACAATGACCAGGACCTGACCAGGGTGAAGCAGTCTCCCAGCCTAGCCCACCCTTTCGGCACTGACCGGCTGGGTAGGGATCAGTTCACCCGTGTAATCTACGGCCTGCGCACCACAGTCATAATCACAATCGCCACCGTCTCAACCGGCGCCCTGGCCCTGGGAATTACTCTCGGACTGGCGGCGGGCTACTTCGGACGAATGACCGACACGGTCATTATGCGTGTCGGCGAAATCAGTTCCGCTTTCCCGGAGCTGTTCCTGGTGCTGATTATCACCTCCACCCTGCGGCAGCCGATGGTTGACTGGCTGCGCGGAGAGTTCGGGTCGGTGGGCGCCACCATAGTGCGGCTGGGAATTGCCGACTACTTCGTGCTGTCGCTGGCCCTGGCGATATTCTCCTGGTTCGGCATGGCCCGGCTGGTCAGGGGACAGGTATTGCAGGCCCGGGAGGAGCAGTTCGTCGAGGCGGCTCGTTCAATAGGCAGTTCCACCCCGCGCCTCCTGTTCCGGCACCTTCTGCCCAACGTGATGGGCCCGGTGATAGTAACAGTGTCGGCCAGCCTGGGCGCGGTGGCAGGCTCGGAAATCCTGCTCAGCTTCCTCGGCATCGGCATTCAGCCGCCGACACCCAGCCTGGGCCTGATGATCTTCGAGAACGGCAGCCTGTCGGTTCTGCGGACGACGCCTCACCTGCTCCTGTTCCCGGTCAGCACGCTGGCTGTCCTGTTGTTCACCTTCAGCCTGCTGGGCGACGCGGTGAACGACGCCTTTAATCCCCGGGCGCGGTAAGGTCGCGGTCTCCCGTCCTGCGCTGCCTCAGGAAGGGCAGCGCGCCCAGGCCCAGCGGCCCGGCCATCAGTGCCAGCATTCCCATTCCCAGGGATGCCGTTCCGTCGGGCGGGGCGGAGCAGCCGGAAGACGTGCCGCTGTCCTCGTCGTCTCCCGCTCCCTGGGCGGGTTCGGGATCACGGGTCTCGTCGGCGGCTTCAGATTCAGCAGCAACTGGCTCTGTCGTGGGTTCCTCCGGCTCGGAGGACTCGGCGGACGATGCCACCGGCGCGGGCGTTTCTTCCTCAGCGACAGGTTCCCCGTCGCTACCGGATTCTCCTTCCTCCGGTTCCTGCAACCTGCTTTCCAGTTCCTCCGGCGACGGCAGGGGATCCAGTCCCAGGGACAGACGCCAGGCGGTGTCCATCCCGTGCTGGTCCACTCCGTAAACCCGCATCAGCGCGGCGTCTATGTCCTGGGTCTGGCGAACCACGTCGAAGAGTTCGGAAATCCGGTGTTCGCCCCATTTCCTGACCATGAAGTTGACCACCGACTTGCCCTGCCCGTAGGCGATGAGGATGTCCTCCGGCTCGCCCGTAAATGTTCGCAAGTACCACAAGGGACGGATGCGGCGCGTGTATATGCCGTAGCGCAGGGCGGCGTCGTAGTCATCGGTCTGGTCGATGTTGCCATACTCCGCCAGCCCCTCGTTGAGCCACGTCGGGATGGCGGCGGCAGTGCCACCGGCTGCCTCGGCCACCAGCAGGTGGACGAACTCGTGGGACGTCGTGCCGGTGACGGTGGAGTCGAAGCCGTGAATCAGCAGCACTCGCTCGTCGGTGAAGGCCATGCCCTGCGCCTGCAGGTCCTGGTTCACCGCGGCCGAGCGGAAGGGAAGGGCAGCGGACATGTGGCGGTAGTTGTTGTAGGTCACTATCCGTAGCGGCTCCGTTGGGGCGATGCCCAGCACCTTCACCATGTTGTCCATGGTCTGCCGGGCGGCTTCAAGGATAATCCTGGCGCGTTCCTCCACGTACTCGCTGTAGTAGTAGACGGTAATCAGGTCGTCGGACACGGTGAGCCAGTGGAAGCGGTTGTCGATATAGACGTACTCGGTTTCATCGGTGCGGACCACAGCCCCGGCTTTATCGCGCACCTCGAAGTGATAACTGAGCTTGGTGCCGGGCGGGAAGTAATTGCCGGCCCCGGAGGTGGACACCAGTGTTTCGCCCTCTATGCTCTCCCCCGGCTCGAAGTCCACAGAGACATAGGCGCTTCGTCCGCTCTGGTCGGCCTTCTTGAAGAAGACTCGCACTTCGTCAATGATGCCCGGGCTCTCCGCCACAACGCGAAACATTATCCCGTCCGGGAAATTGCTTTCGGCTGTGGCTTCCATCACCTTCACGTCCCCCTCGTCGGCGGACGCCAGCCACGGCGCAGCCAGAGCCGCCAGGCCCATAGCCAGAAGGACTATTGTGAACCGTATTCGCCTTGCCATATCACCCCTTCCTTGCTATGAACTGAGTTTACTACAAACCGCACCGTCGGCGTCTCTCGGAGATGGACATGCCTATGTTCCGTCGCGAGCTTTCAACTTGACTGTCAAATGGGCGTTGCCTAAAATCGAAGGCCGGAATCGGACGTGGAATTGTTCCCTCTCCCGGGTTATAGGGCGGGTGCGATTCTTCCCTTATTAGTTTCGTAAAGCTCTCGCGAGTGGTGGAGACAGATGGCGATTAGAGTTGGGCGGGTAATTCAGCTCAGTTTTGAGCCTTTTTACATTGATATGGAGCGGCGCGGCGTTGAACTGGTGGACGTCCGCCTGAACCAGGTGGCGGAGGCCATGCGCGAGGGGGAAATTGACGGCGGCCCCGTCCCTCTCACCGACAGTTTCGAAATGGAAAACTTCGCCGGCCCGGTAGCCGGGTTCTGTCTCTCGTCCACCACCCGTTCCGGCAGCAACCTGGTCTATTCCAGGGTGCCTATCGAAGAGCTGGACGGCGGACGTGTTGCCCTCTCCGAAGTTGATCCGACATCGGTGCAACTGCTCCAGGTGCTGCTGGCGAAGAAGTACCAGAAGGACGCCCCGGAACTGGTGCAGACCGCCGACGAACACGACGCCCTGGTCATTTCCGGAGACGCCGCCCTGCGCCGCCGCCGGGGTATGCGCGGCTACGGCCATCGCTACGACCTGGGCGAAGAGTGGAACCGCTTCACCGAACTGCCCTTCGTTTTCGCCCGCTGGATGCGACGCAACGACATGGAGCGGCGCGACGCGATGGTGCTGGAGGACACGCTGTACGTGGGACTCGAAGAGGGCGTGGACAGCCTCTTCCATCTCTCCGAACCCCGCGAGAACCTGCTGATGCTGGCCCGCGACGTGATGGAATACATCATCGGCTACCGCTACTTCGTCGGCCTGTCCGAGCAGAAATCCATAGACCTCTTCCGCAACTACCGCGACCAGGTGGTGGCCTCCTGAAAACAGTTCCCTCTCCCTCTGGGAGAGGGTTAGGGTGAGGGCTTCCCTGCCCACATATTTCTGCCGGAGGGTTGTGGCGTGGTCAGGGTTGTTGATTGCTCTTACGAAGCAACGGGCCGCCCCGGTTTTATCTGCGACTTTTCGCCCCCTCGCTCCGGTAACATTGCCGAGGCGCGGCGGGCCGACATTCCTGCCGACTTCATCTCCGTGGCCTACAATCCGGGCCGGGCGGTGCGCGCCAACTCGGCCATGATGGCCGCCGCCATACGCCGCGAGACCGGCAAAGAGACCGTCTTCACCCTCGCCACCCGCGACATGAACCGGCTCGCCACCCAGTCGCTGCTGCTGGGCGCGCAGATGCTGGGGCTGGAAAACGTGGTGGTGGTGCAGGGAGACCAGTTCAACAACCGGGACCGGGCGCTGCTGGCCGTGAACGGCTACCGCCCTACCGAGCTCATAGCCGCGATTCGCGCCATGAACGAGGGGCTGGACTTCCGGGATTCAAACCTGCGAGAACCAACAGCGTTCTGCATTGGCGCAACCTTCGACGTGGGCCGCGGCATTGACGACGAGGCAGAGCTGGCGATACGGAAGGTGGAGGCGGGGGCGGATTTCCTGATGTCCCAGCCCATCTTCGACCCCGATGATGCTCACCGCTTTCGGAACAGTTACGAGCGGCAGACCGGCGCGCCATTGGCCATTCCGGTGTTTTACGGCCTGCAAATCCTTGAGCCGGGCGGCGTGATGTTCAGCAGCGTCCCTGAAGGAGTACAGAAGGAGTTGGAGGGCGGACGCTCAGGAGTGGAAATCGCCGTCGAGTTGTACGGGCGGTTCCAAGACGCCGGGCTGCGCAACGTGTACCTGATGCCGCCCATACGCCGCGGCGGAGCGCGGGACTACGGCGCGGCGCAGGAGTTCCTGGGGCGGGTGGGACGATAGTGGGTGCTAGAATTTGTCTTTGTAAGGCCACACTCTTGCCGCTGCCTGACACATACTTACAGCCCGCTGCCTGATGGCATCCTCGTCCCAAACCTCTGGAGCATTGTCCAGCAGCGTCTTGTTGAGGAATAACACGCTGTGATTGCTCAAATCGGATTTCTTTTGCTCCCACGGAACATTAGAAAGCCGAGAGTTCAGTCGTCTGTTCACTAGGGTTAGATTGCCCATTGAATGTATCAGATTGTCGCGGTCTCTTGCCGCTCTTTCGGCACCTTCAGAGTGATTTGGATGTGCCCAATTTTCGCGCCAGCGTTGCGGCATTATGTGTTCGATAGTCAAGTTTCGCGGTACGGACAGGCTCTCAGCCATGTTAGTCCGCAAATCCTCTTCAATGCCCTCAAGAACGATACGCAGACGGCCTCTTGTTAGCAGTTTGTAAAGCGGCCATCCGGTAAACGCGCCCTCCATCTGGTCGTTGTCCGGCCAAACCCGTGCTGGGGCAGTTTGGTTGCCAAGGTACCCCACCACGGTTGCGTCTGCCTGTTCCGGCCCTGATTCTTCCAGCGCAGATAGTAGCCCTATGAACAAACGGTTGTAGTCGTTGGTTGTCATGCGAAGTATCATACGACGCACAAGGTAGCTTTCTATGGCTCGCAAGGCATTGTTCAACTGTGGTTGCGGTGTTTGAGAATCAAGCAAGCTGAGCAACACGGGCGTCAGCACACCGGCCTGCATTACGCCGCGCCGGTACAGGAACTTGTCCATTCCAGGTTGCGTAGATTGCTCCAACGCCCGGTAGTAACCTGCTGCTGTGTGAATCGCCTCTAACAACTCCGTAATGGATTCTGAGAGATGCCAATCGGTGTAGCGGCGTCGAAAGGTCGAAAATACGTCCTTGGCTACCACTTCGTCTTGAGTACGCACGGTCAGCCAGTAGTTCAAGAACACATCAATGCGTGGTCTCACTAGTCGCCCCTGCGCTATGTCTTCGTGCCACCAGCCTTCATCGAAGCGCCACAATTGCCGTCCTTCTTCGGAATTGGTTGAAATTCCAGCGTTCTCGGCTTCGTACATAATCATGTTCTTGATTAAGTCCGATTCCAAAAGAGGCGTCCCACGGGCATTCAAGGTCTCAAAAATGATGTGTGGGTCGTCTTCGATTTCTAGATCAATGACCACCAGTTCCAACTGATTTCTGATAATCCGTTCTAGAGCAGTGGCTCGCAATTCCCGTTCTTCAGGCACTTGGATTAGCCAGTTGTCGATTTGAGATTTGAAGAACTCATGAGCCCGGACGATGTTCGATTCGCCATACTCCTCACTGGGCAGTTCGTTGCTCATGGCGTGCTTGAAGGCTTCCTGATCTATCCTGGTGGGCCACACCTTAAACTTGCGGTCTGAATTGCCACCCCAGTAATCCTCACCGTTCAAGACCATATTAGAGAGGCGACGCGCCGCAACCTCCAATCCTTGCCGCTCGAAAACCTCTTGCACCGCATCGGCCAGAAGTTGTAGGGTGGTGAGCCTTTGTTGCCCATCAACCACTAGCCGAGATTCTAGTTGTTCATTGGAGGAAGTTTGCTTCTGTTGAAGGACGACGGCCCCCAAGAAGTGAGAAGGTCTGTGGCGAGTCTGTGATGTAGCTCTTTCAGCTTCAAGATAACGCTCTGCGGTATTCTGAACATCAACCCACAGAGGCTCCCACTGTTCATCCTCATCCCACACGTATTGGCGCTGAAAGACAGGGATTTCGTACCATACCTGCTTGTTGAACAATGTTTGGAGGTCTAACTTTCCGACAAACATTGCTAATCTTCCTCTTGATTTCGTATTTAGAGTGGCGTGCAACTATGGTGCGGCGCGGGAGTCCAACAGCAAGCTAGAGCGAATTGATCACAGAAGACGCAGAGGATTGAGAGAAATCATAAAACCTCTGCGTTCTCTGTGGTTAACCCCTACCCTCTACGGGCTCCACGGCACCGGCGCCAGGCTGTCCAGCGGGTCGGTCGCCACGTCCACCACGGCGGGGCGGCCCGACGCAAACGCCTGTTCCAGCGCGCCCTGGATGTCGCCGGGGCGCTCCACGCGGATGCCGAAGCAGCCGATGGACTCGGCGACGCGGGCGAAGTTGGTGTCTGTGAAGCTCCACAGCTCTTCGGGCCTGCCGCCCTCCAGTCCTGCGTAGGCTCGCTCGTCGCCGCGCTGGTCCTGGCTGAGGGCGCTGTTGTTGTTGATGACGGTGACCACGTTGATGTTGTTGCGCACCGCCGTTTCCAGCTCGGCGATGTGATACCAGAAGCCGCCGTCGCCGCTGAAGCACAGCACCGGGCGGTCGGGCAGGGCGCACTTGGCCCCCATGGCCGCCGACAGTCCCCAGCCCAGCGAACCGGCGCAGCGGATGTAGCTCTGCGTGGCGTGGTTGAAGTCGATCATGCTGCCGGTCCAGATACCGGCGTGTCCGGTATCGGCCACCAGCATGGCGTTGGAGGGCAGGAATTGCGTGATTTCGTTGCAGAGGCGCTCGGGGATGATGGGGATGGCCTCTGAGTTGGCTCGTGGAGCCACGTCCTCCCGCCACTCGCGCACCAGTTGCTGGGCGCGTTCGGTCCAGTCGGCGCGTCCGCCGATGGGTTCCAATGCCTCGATCATCCGGCGCAGAGTGGCCTTGGCGTCGCCGTGCATCGCCACTTCCGCCGGGTAGGTGCGGCCCAGCTCCCTGGGGTCAATGTCAATCTGGATAACCGGAGTGCCGAGGGAGGGAACGCGCCACTCGTTGGTGACCTGGCTGCCAGTGTGGCTGCCGATGTAGAAGACCAGGTCGGCCTCGCTGACGACGCGGTTGGCGCACCAGCGGGAGTAGGAGCCGACGACGCCCACCGAGAGGGGATGGTTGTCGGTGATGGCGCCCTTGGCGTTGAGCGAGGTCGCCACGGGGATTTGGAGCATCTCGGCCAGCTCGACGACTTCCTGCTGCGCGCCGGACGACGTTACGCCGCCGCCAGCCACGATGACCGGACGCTGCGCCGCCGTCAGCGCCCGCGCCGCCGCCCGCACGCTCTCCGGGTCGGCCTCGGGCCGGAAGGCGGGACGCTGGGCGAAGGTGGCCTCGAACAGCACCTCCAGGTCCGCCTCGGCCTCGGTGGCGAAGTCCCCGGTCATGCCCTGTATGTCCAGGTGCACCGGGGCAGGCGCGCCGGTGGTGGCCTCCCGGAAGGCCTGCCGCAGCAGGTGGGGGAGCTGCTCGGCGTTGTCCACCACCGCGCTGAACTTGGTCACCGAGGCGAAGGGCTTGGAGTGCTCGATTTCCTGGTAGGCGTTTTTGTACTGCTCGTCGCTGCGCTTGTGTCCGGTCAGGGCGATGACCGGCGACAGGCCCAGGTAGGCGTCCTGCAATCCGGCGGCCAGGTTGGCCGCGCCCACCGACT
Organism: Dehalococcoidia bacterium; assembly: GCA_965204805.1. Lineage (GTDB taxonomy): Bacteria > Chloroflexota > Dehalococcoidia > Lucifugimonadales > UBA3495 > VXOI01. The sequence goes on along the minus strand of OZ242013.1, from coordinate 2,036,859 downwards.
GCGCCATGCAGACGCCCGGCTTGCCCGACGCTCGGGCGTAGCCGTCGGCCATGTAGGCTGCCGCCTTCTCGCCGTGAGTTATCACCCGCTTGATGCCAATCAGGTCCATCTCGGCCAGCGCCCGCCGCAGGATCGCCGGCACCAGGAACACGTGGGTAACGCCGTAAGCCTTGAGAGTGTCGGCCATGAATTTCGCGCCAGTCATACGCGCCATGTCGTTATCTCCCGCTCCGGAAATTGTGTGGACGTTTTTGACGCAAAGGCGCAAAGACGCAATGGAATCGGGTTAATGAGAATAACATTGCGTCTTTGCGCCCTTGCGCCTTTGCGTTAAAAACTAAATGCCGCGCTCTTCAAACACCTCTTTGGCGACGCGGGCTGCGTTGGCGGCGGTGGGCCACCCGCCGTAGAAGGCCATGTGACAGATAATCTCGGAAATCTCTTCCTTGGTGACGCCGTTGTCCAGGGCGCGGCCAAGGTGTCCCCGCAACTGGTCGGTGCGGTAGAGGACAATGAGGCTGGCCACGGTAATCATGCTGCGGTCGCGCTTCGACAGTTCGGGGCGCTCCCAAACGTCGCCGAACAGCACGTTGGCGCTCAGTTCTCCCAGCTTGGGCGAAATCTCTGCGGTGACAGTCCGTGCGGTAGTCATTGTTCTACTCCTGTCTAAAGTCCTCCTCCCTATGAGAGAGGGATTAGGCATTAAAATTCCCTCCCCTTCAGGGGGAGGGTTAGGGTGGGGGTGAAATTACCCGACGGAAATCCCCGGCCCCCACGTAACCCCGAACTCGGCCCGCTCGACACGGTGGCCTGAGAAGTCCTCCGCCTTGACCCCGGCCAGCCAGAGGGCCGCCTCGCGTATGGTCTCGGGCTGGTCCATGGGGATGTGCTCCGTGCCGGGCCAGTGGCCCCGGCGGTTCATCCAGGTGTCCACCTTGCCGGGGCTAAGGACGTTGACCGCAATGTTGTGCTGGCGCACTTCCTCGGCCAGGCTGGTATAGGCCCGGTCCAGGGCGGCCTTGGTCATCGAGTACCCCACGCGCCCGGGCCGGTAGCCTTGCGACGCGCCGGAAGTTATGCAGAATATCGAGCCCCCACTCTTCTGGGCAATAATCGCGGGCAAGGCATACTTGCAGAGCAGGATGGGGGCGCGAATGTTGGTCACCATCGCACGGTCCAGCAGGTCCTCGTCCAGTTCAGTCACAGGGGACTCGCAGTCTATGCCCGCGTTGGACACCACCACATCTATGCGCCCGAAGTGTTGCAGCGTCTCCTCAATCAGCCGTTTCAGGTCATCGGCGGACGTAACATCGCACTGCACGGGGAGGGACTCTCCCCCCGCTTGGGCGATGGCACGAGCAGTGTCGTTGATGTCGCCGGCGGCGTACTTGGGCCACTCCGACTGCGCCGATACGTCGTTGGTCGTGCGGGACGCGACCACCACCTGGGCCCCGGCCTCGCCAAAGGCCAGGCAGATTTGCCGGCCGATGCCGCGGCTGCCGCCGGTCACTATGGCGACCTTGCCTTTCAGTGTCATCACTGGGCTGGCCGGAAGTAGGGGATGGTGATGTTGTCGTCCAGTGCCTGAAAGACCACTTCGACCGCCATTCCCACCTTGATGTTTTCGGGGTCAGGCTCGCACTCCACCAGATTGGAGGGCATACGCGGCCCTTCCTCCAGCTCAACAATGACCGGCACATAAGGGGCGCGGTCGCGGAAGGGCGGCGTCGGCCCGCGATGCACGATGGCGAAGGTGTGAATGATGCCCTTGCCACTGCTCTGTATCCAGTTGGTGTTTCGGGAGAAGCAAATGGGACAGATGTCGCGAGGATAAAAGTAAGCTGTATTGCAGGCGTTGCAATTCCGTAGCCAGAGCTCACCCTCGCGGCACTTCTCGAAGTAAAAGTCCGACTCCGGCTGCGGAGTGGGCGCCGGGATCGGAGGGGGCGACTGTTGCTGCGTCATATACGGTTCTCCCTGTTCACAAAGCGGGTAATTCAGCCATGAATTACCCTTACATTCAACCGCCCCAAGAATACGCAGAAGGGCCGCACCCGTCAAGGAACGGGCGCGGCCCGGGACGCCTTTCGATTTCACTCTCCAAAAGGCCAAACGCTTCAGGGAAATGCGAAACACCCCGCTGACCTCTGGGGGAGGCGGCGCCTCGCGCTCAATCGCCAAGGGATATGCTATCGGCCCGTGCGGCTGAGTGTGTCAACCTGGTGGTAGTTTCCATCCGCTCCCAGCACGGTCAGGATGATTTCATCCGACCCCTGGTTGTCGCCAGCTCCATATTGCAGTCGGATGTCGTCTATGTTGATGGATGCGGCATCACGTAGCGCATCGAGGAAACACTCCCGGCTGAGGTCGGGGCCGCAAGCCTCCAGGCCGGCGATGGCCAGCCGGCCCGCCAGGTAGCCCTCCAGGGATACGAACCCTGGCTCAGCGCCCGGGTCAACGGCCGAGAGCGCGGCGCGATAGTTGCGAACCACAGAGCTGCTCTGGTCGTCGGGCAGGGGTGTAACCTGTGTCACGTACACCCCGTCGCCGCTGCTGCCCAGCTCGTCGGCCAAGGCCTCGCTGCCCACGAAGGACACAGCCATGAAGACCGGATCCGGGTCCAATTCGCTGCGCAGCAGCTCGATGGCCGCCGCCGCCGGAGCGTAGGAACCGATTATAATGACCGCCTCCGGCTGGGCTTCCGCGATTCGGAAGGCTGCCGTTTTCACCGCGCTGGTATTCCTCCGGTAATACCACGATGCCACCGGCTCCAGTCCCCGGCTCGTCAGGGCTTGGCGCACGCCTTCCAGCCCGTCCAGGCCGTATGAATCGTTTTGATAAAGCACGGCCACGCGAGTGACGTCCAGATCCTCGGTAAGACGTTCCACCATCTGTTCGGTTTCCTGGTAATAGGAGGCGCGATAGTTGACCACGTTGTCCAGTTTGCTGTCGCGCAGGAAATCGGCTCCGGTGAATGGGCCGACGAAAGGCGCTCCGGCCGCGTGGGCCAACGGAGAAGCCGACCGGGACGTGGGCGTTCCCACCGCTCCAATCAGACCAAACACGCGTTCAGCCCCGATCAGACGCCAGGTGTTATCGAAGGCAAGCTGGCTTTCATAGCCATCATCCAAGGTTGTGAGTTTTAGTTGGCGGCCGTAGACGCCGCCGGCCCGGTTGGCCTCCTCGAAAGCGGCCTGTAGGCCAAGACGCATTCCCGTACCCAGTGCTGCCGAAGGGCCGGTAAGAGCGGCCGACTGCCCGAAGTGAATTTCGTCGCCGGTAATACCGGGAACGCCAGGGTCTTCCGTCGGCAGCGTTGGAACTGGCGGCGGGGTCTGCCCCTGGACCACAGCCGACAGACCGTCAATTTCAGCCAGCAGCAGGTCGAGGGTTGTCCTGTTGTCGGAGATCAGGGCATTTTCGGCGGTGGTCAGGCGCAGCCTGTTCTCCAGAGACTCGAAAAAGGCGTCGTTGCCGATGTCGAGCAGGTCCTCAGACCGTGGAACCACATCCTGATGCAGCACGGGTCCCGGGTTCTCCGATAGAGATTCAATACTTTTCTCGAGGCGGTTGACCCTCGCAAGGGAACCCTCATGGGCCAAGGCTACGAGCCTCGGGTCCTGCAACCGGAGCGATGTCGCCAGAAGCGTCATCAATGCAGGCCCGTTGTTCTCCACCCCCACCAGATGCGCGTACCGGCGTACGTCGTCCTGGAAACTCCACTTGATTTCGTCGCCCATCAGGTCATAGAACTGACTGTCCGCGCTGGTGGCAGCTATGTCGTACAGACGTCGTCCGTCGGTTAGAACTTTTCGCTGGTCTCGGGCGCTTTGGGCCAATGCCTGCAACAGCGGCGTCCTCTCCCGCACAATCTGATCCGTATTGGATACCAGTCGGTTCACCAGGCCCTCGATGCGGCCAACCCGGTCGTCGTATCCTTTCCCGGCCGGAGCTTCCAATTGTTGAGCCAGAGCGGTTTTATGGCTGGCGGCCGCGACCGCGGACTGGCGCAGGGTTTCCCGATTCATACTGAGGTTGGTGGCTGTAGAGTTGGCGGAGACCAGTGCGCTGGAGTGGGTTGTTACCGCCAGCGCGGCGGCCAGAATCTCTACGTTGTCGCCGTCGTCGGCAGTGCCTTGCGCCCCCAATTCCCCGGTCGAAAGCCACCACACGATGGCCCCTGCCGCAAGCGTGAGCGCCAAGACTGCCGCAATGCCGACCAGCCGCCGACGATTGTAAAATGCCGTCATTTACACTACCTCCGGAATATGTCATCCGACGAAATATGTCCTCTGAAGTTTACACAACCAACGAAAATCGCTGAAAGTTTATCACAATCAATCCGCGCCTTCACTAATCTGCTGATGCCTGTTAACCGGACCGCGGCTGTAGTCTGACTTGCCCGGCTCGGCCGCTTCCGGTATGTTCACACCGTCAATCTGCTGCGGGAGGCCGGGCAATGCGAATCGCGGTTATGGGCGCGGGCAGCGTCGGCGGATACTTGGGCGGGATGCTGGCGCGCGGCGGGCATGACCTGTCGCTGATTGCGCGGGGGGCGCATCTGGCGGCTATACGGGAGCGCGGGTTGCGGGTGGTTCGTGACAACGAAGAGTTCACCGTGAACTGCGCTGCTACCGACAGTCCGGCAGAGGTTGGGCCAGTGGAGGTGGCGCTGCTGACTACCAAGACTTACCAGAACGCCGCCGCCGTGCCTGCCATGGCCTTGATGGTTGGCCCCAATACAACCGTGCTCTGCTTGCAGAACGGAATTGACAGCTACCTGACCCCGGCGCAGGCTTTCGGTGCCGAGCGGGTGATGGCCGGCGCGGTGTACATCGAGGCCGGGCGTGACGGCCCCGGTGTGGCGCGGCAGGCGGGTGACGTGGTGCGCGTGGTGTTCGGCGAACCCGATGGCTCGCTGTCGGGGCGAGGGAGGGCCATCGCCGCTGCCTTCAACACCAGCGGCGTCCCGGCGGAGTTGACCGACGACATACGCGCGGGCCTGTGGTCGAAGTTCCTGTTCATCGCCACCATGGCCGGGGTGACGTCAATGGCCCGGGCGACGCTGGCGGAGCTGATGCCGCGCCCCGAGTGGCGCGAGGTGGTGGTTGGCTGCCTGCGAGAGATAGAAGCGGCGGGCCGCGCCAACGGTGTCAACTTCCCGCCCGACGTGCACCAGACGACGCTGGCATACATCGAAGACAATCTCGCCGACCTGCAAGCCTCGATGCATACCGACGTTATGGCGGGCCGTCCGCTGGAGCTGGAGGCCCTGAACGGCGCGGTAGTCCGCGCTGGCCGTGTCGGCAGTGTTCCGACACCCATCAATGATGTTATCTATGCGATGCTGAAGCCGCTGGTTGATGGAGTTTCATAAAAGCCCCCTTTTTGACACTGCCCTCTGTCGGCCTTAGCATAAGCGGGCAAGGGCGAACATCGCAGAGTTCAAGTCTAAAAGGAGGCAACAGCTATGGAAGCGAGCATGATATCCCACATCGCCATCTGCGTGCGCGACGTGGAGGCGTCGCTGGGTTTCTACCGCGACATTCTCGGCATGACGGTGGATTTCGACCAGGTCCAGGACACCACCACCGGCGGGCTGCCCAGCATCTACAAGCACTCCCGCAGGACCCGGCGCACCACTCACGTCCGCTACGGGCCGGGCAAGACCACTCCATCGCTGGTGTTGACCTGCCATCCCGGAGAGGACCCGGACGGGGAGCCTATCAAGCTGGATCAGGTGGGCATCAGCCACATCTCCTTCACTGTGCCCGACGTCAAGGCGTTGGCGGATGAACTGGTAAGCAAGGGCGTCGAGTTGGCCGCGCCGCTGGAAGGCTTCACCGCCCCGGACGGTCGCGTCAGCAGTATCTTCGTATACGACCCAGACGGCATCCTGGTGCAGTTCGACGACCATGGCTAACCAGTAGCAAAAATGTTTCCGAAATTCCCTCTCCCAATAAACATCCCCCTAAAACATTCCCTCCCTCTCGGGGGGAGGGTTAGGGTGGGGGTGAAACCAGTGAAACCGAGGAAGCGCCAATGACAGCCGCCAATGAGCAACAGTTGAGCCACGCCGACCGTCACGACCTGGACAAGCTGGCACGCTGGAAGTCCGGGCTGGACTCGGCTGCGGACAAGGACGAAGCGGGATTCCCTGCCTGCGCCATCTTCTTGGTATCGCCGGAAGACCGCGCTTCCCACGACATATTCCGGCGCTATCGCTCCGCTTTCGAGGAGCTGGGCGGCGGCTTCCACCACTTGGTCATTTTCGGTCAGCACGGGGTTTCCACGACGCAGGTGGCGTTCCTGTCGGAGCTGGGGATGGAACAGCAAAGCGTGCCGCTGCTGGCCCTTGCGCTGATGTCCGATGCAGTGGAGGAGACGGGAAGCGTCTACTGCCTGGAACTCCCCAAGGGCGACCGCGACGGAGACTTGGACAATTCGCAGAGTTGGGGCGCGGCGCTGGAAGCAATCCGCGCCGCGGTTTCAGGTCAGGAGGCTTATTTGCTGGAAGGCGTAGCTGGAATCAGCGGCAGCGCTTTCCGTCGCGGCTCTCTCCCGGCGACGGTTGACGGCCTTCTGCGGGAGCTGAGCAGTGAATCCTAAGAGGCGCACAAGGGCTTTTCGATTGTTGTCTGAACTGTGTTTATTTGATTCTGCGATTACCATGATTCGGAAAATCATGGTAATCCATAAATCACACGAATCACAGTTCAGACAACAATCGTAAGCCCCCAATCCTTACATCGCCGCCGTAACAATCGCCCAGACGCCCCAGCCTGCCAGCAGAACGCCGGTGCCCCGGCTGACCCACTCGCTCATGGGCGCCACCTTCTCCGCCAGCACGAAGGCGGCGAGGGCGGCAATCCAGACAAGGTTCATTATTCCCAGCACGAACAGCAGCAGCATCAGCGCCCAGCAGCACCCCAGGCAGTAGGCCCCGTGCTCCAGGCCCATACGCAGCGCGCCCCGGTGTCCCTCGCGCCACGAGGTCATCAGGAAGCCCATAGGCGTGCGGCACTGCTTCAGGCAGGCGGTTTTCAGCGGACTCCACTGGAACGCTCCGGCTGCCAGCAGCAGCGCACCGCCCAGGTAGCCGCTGGTGGCAGCCCCCATCATCGAGGACAACAGAGAGGCCTGGTGCAGGCCCCAGTTGCCTCCGGTGGCCGCCGCTGCAAAACCAGTCCACACGATAACGTACCCGGCGAGGAATATGCCCGTGGGAACGTAAGGCGCATCTTGCTCCCGACGCCTGCGGTTCAGCGCGGCGAACATCAGCAGCATCGGCGCGGCGGAGGGAGCCATCATAGCCACCATCATCACCGCCCACATTACGAACATCAGACCGAAGTCGGCAGCGCTCCAGGACCGCATATCCGCCATCGCCATGCTCATACCCATGCCCATCCCGTCGCCCATGCCCATGCCGGTCTCGGCCAAATAGACCGTGTAGGCCCAGGCAATGGCCGCAATGATGAGTATGGCGATGATTACCACGGCCCGGTCTCGCCGGAGCGCCTGCTCCAGGACGGAGGGCGAGGGTGCGGCGGCATTCTGGGGTTGACCGGCCATTGCTGAGACCCCCTTACCGCGCCGGTTCGCGGATTGCCCTCGACTGTAACTTACAGCTTGACCCTATGTCGAGTAGTGCTATAATTCACGCTGCAGGAGGTGGGCAATTGGAAGCATTTGATTTTGTATCTCCGAAGAGTATCGACGAAGCCGTTTCGATACTGAATGAGCATGGCGACCGGGCCAGGATGATAGCTGGCGGCACCGATATTTTGGTGATGATGCGGGCCGGACGGCGTCTGGCCGACGTTGTGGTGGATGTGAAGAACATCCCCGAACTTACTGCGATGTCCTATTCGCCAGAGTCGGGTTTGACCCTCGGCGCGGCGGTGCCTTGCTACCAGATATACCAGGATGCTGCCATATCTGCGGCGTACCCGGGGCTGATTGACTCGGCCTCGCTCATCGGCGGCATCCAGATTCAGGGCCGGGCCAGCATCGGCGGAAACCTGTGCAACGCCGCCCCCAGCGGCGATTCGATTCCCGCAGTCATCGCATTGAGCGGAGTCTGCCACATCGCGGGCCCTAGCGGATGGCGTACCATGCCGGCGGAAGACTTCTGCACGGCCCCAGGCCAGAACGCCCTCCAGCAAGGCGAGATGTTGGTATCCGTGCAGTTCCCCGCGCCAGCGGCCAATTCCGGCGCAAACTACCAGCGGTTCATACCACGCAACGAAATGGACATCGCCGTCGCTGGCGTTGGCAGTTCGGTAGTGCTGGACGCCTCGGGCCAGAACTTCGTCTCGGGCCGCGTCGCGCTGGCTTCGGTGGCTCCCACCCCGGTCTTCTCCCAGGCAGCCGGGGATAGCCTGGCCGGCAAGCCGGTTTCCGACGAAGCAATTCGCGAGGCTTCGGAACTGGCGATGGCCGACGCCAGACCCATAACCGATATGCGCGGCACCATCCGCCAGCGTATTCACCTCATCGGCGTTTTGACGCGCCGCACTCTCAATATCGCCGTAGAACGGGCCAGGGGAGGATAAAGAATGCCCGGAGTTGTTCACGTTCAGGCAAAGATAAACGGCGAGGACACCAACTTCCTGTGTGAGCCGCGCCAGAGCTTGCTGGAAGTGCTGCGGGATGTCCTCGGCATGACCGGCACCAAGGAAGGATGCAACGACGGCAACTGCGGCGCCTGCACCGTGATGCTGGACGGCCGCATTGTTGATTCCTGCCTGGTTCTGGGTGTGGAAATCGCTGGCCGCGAAGTTCAGACCATTGAAGGGATGGCCTCGCCCGGCGAGCTTCACCCGTTGCAGCAGTCCTTCCTGGAAAACGCTGCGTTGCAGTGCGGCATCTGCACCCCCGGCTTCCTGATGGCTTCCCGCGCCCTGCTGGACGCCGAACCGGACGCCGACGAGGGCCGCATCCGCCACTGGCTGGCTGGCAATCTCTGCCGCTGCACCGGCTACGACAAGATCGTCCGCGCCGTGCTCCAGGTCAGCACCACATCCGACAATTAGCCAGCGATACCAGGTAAGGGATACGAACGTAGGGGCGGGTTTCAAACCCGCCCCTACCGATATGACGAGAATAGAGGTGTGTTAGAAGTGACTTCATCGAATCAAGTTCTATCCGAAGTTGAATACAACATCGTCGGCAAGCGGCCAGTGCGTCCCGACGGTGTGGACAAGGTTACAGGCCGCGCCCAGTACGGGGCCGACGTGAAGCTGAATGGCCTGCTCTACGGCAAGGTGCTGCGCAGCCCCCACCCCCACGCCCGCATACGCTCCATAGACACCAGCAAGGCCGAAGCCCTCCCCGGCGTCAAAGCCGTCATTACCGCCAAAGACCTTCCCTTTGCCTCTCTGACCAGAGAGGAACTGGGAGGCGACTACGGCCGGCTCAAGTTCGCCTCCGACCATATGCTTGCCAGCGACAAGGCGCTGTTCAAGGGCCACCCGGTGGCTGCCGTCGCCGCGGTCAATGCTCACGTCGCCGAGTCTGCCCTAGCGCTAATCGAGGTTGACTACGAAGTCCTGCCTGCGGTTGTTGACGTGCGTGAAGCGATGCAGGAAGGAGCTCCGTTGCTGCACGAAGAGCTGCGGACTTCGGCAATGGGCGAGATAGCCGACAAGCCCAGCAACGTCGCGTCGCATCTCAGCTACGAAAAGGGTAGCGTGGAGCAGGGATTCGCCGAGGCCGACGTAATCATCGAGCGTGAACTGACCACCGCCTCGGTGCACCAGGGCTACATCGAGCCGCACAACTCCACCGCCATGTGGAACACCGACGGGCAGGTGAGCGTCTGGACCAGCACCCAGGGCGCTTTCGCCGTCCGCGCTGCCGTCGCCGACGTGCTGCGGCTGCCGGTGTCCCGCGTCAAGGTGACGCCCATGGAGATTGGCGGCGGGTTCGGCGGCAAGATTACCGCCTATCTCGACGCCATCACCGCCGTCTTGTCCAGGAAGGCGGGAGCGCCAGTGAAGCAGTACATGACCCGCGCCGAGGTCTTCGAGGCCTCCGGTCCCGCCCCCGGCTCGTGGATGAAGGTCAAGGTGGGCGCCAAGAACGACGGCCATCTGACCGCCGTTCAGTTGGAGGTGGCGATGGACGCCGGGGCCTACCCCGGCTCGCCGGTGATGCAGGCCCTCACCTGCGGGTTCGCCTGCTACGATGTGGAGAACGGCAAGGTGGATGGCTACGACGTGGTGGTCAACAAGCCCAAGACCGCCGCCTACCGCGCCCCCGGCTCCCCGCAGGCCGCCTTCGGCGTCGAGACCGTGATGGACGAGTTGTGCCAGCAGCTTGGTATAGACCCCATAGAGTTCCGCCTGCTCAACGCCGCCAAGGAAGGCACCCGCCGCATCGAAGGCCCGGTGGCCCGGCGCGTCGGGCTCGTGGAGTGCCTGGAAGCGGCCCGCGGCCACGACCACTACAGGACGCCGGTGGAAGGCGAGAACCGGGGCCGCGGTGTGGCCGCCGGTTACTGGATGAACCGCGGCTTCCAGTCCAGCTGTGTCATCACCGTTAACTTCGACGGTACTGTAAGCCTCATCATGGGTTCGGTGGACATCGGCGGCACTCGCGCTTCCATCGCCCAGCAGACGGCCGAGACCCTGGGCATATCCTACGAGGACGTCAAGCCGACGGTGGTGGATACCGACTCCATCGGCTATACCATGGTCACCGGCGGCAGCCGGACTTCCTTCGCCACCGGCATCGCCGCCATCGAGTCCGCCGAGTCGGTCAAGGCCCAGCTAGTGGCCCGCGCCGCCAAGATATGGGACACCGCCGAGGACGACGTCGAGTATGTTGACGGTGAGGTGCGCCACAAGTCTGACCCCGAGCTGCGTCTCGGCTTCAAGGACCTGGCCCGCCAGCTCGCCACCACGGGCGGCACCGTCGCCGGGCAGTCCAATGTGGACCCCGCCGGCGAGGGCAATTCCTACGCCGTTCATATTGCCGACGTAGAGGTCGACCCGGAGACCGGCAAGACAGGAATCACCCGCTACACCGCCATCCAGGATGCTGGCAAAGCGGTCCACCCCAGCTACGTCGAGGGCCAGATACAGGGCGGCGTGGTGCAGGGCATAGGCTGGGCGCTCAATGAGGAGTACTACTTCGACGATAGTGGCCGGATGATGAACCCGACATTCTTGGATTACCGGATGCCAACCTCCCTCGACCTGCCGATGATAGACACGGTGATTGTCGAGGTAGCCAACTCCGGCCATCCCTACGGAGTGCGGGGCGTCGGCGAAGTGCCTATCGTCCCTCCCATGGCCGCCATCGCCAACGGCATCCACGAGGCCACCGGCCACCGCCTTCGCAGCCTGCCCATGAGCCCCGGCAAAGTGCTGGAAGCGGAGTGGGAGCGGAACGGCGGCTAGTCCCCATTGCGGCAAGGGCGGGTCAGATACCTGCCCTTGCTTTTTCTGAGCCACATCGAATTAGGGTTGAATCACCGCCTATGGGAATGTAAATTGAAACCAGCAGCAGCCCTAGGGTCCATGTTCATGGCTGCTTAAGACTAGGCGACCAAGGAGGGTGGCCGTGGCGAAGGTGTTTATCCCCACGATGCTTCAGACGCTGACGGGTGGCGTCAAGCAGACCGAGTGCCAGGGCCGCAACGTCCGCCAGATCATCGAAGGGCTGGAAGTCCAGTACCCCGGCATCAAGGCCCGGCTGGTGGAGGACGGCGAGATCCGCTCCAACTTGGCTGTCGCCATTGATGGCGACGTTGCCCGGATGGGGATGCTGGAGCGGGTGGCAGAGGACAGCGAGGTCCATTTCGTCCCCGCCATAGGTGGGGGATAGACCCCGGTCTAGTCAATTGACTGGCCGGATTGGAGGCACTTACAATACGCCAAAGATTGAACCCGGCGCAGGATTGGGTGGGGTGTCGCCTCACCGGCTAGGTGAGAAAAAGCTCCAGCGCAACACATGGGCGGAGATGACAGAGAAAACGATTTCCAGAGTGGAAAACTTGGTTTCTTCCGGCGGAGTGGTATTCCGAGAGAATGGCGGGCGCCTCGAAACAGTACTGTGCGGGCGTTCCGATCCGGTGCGCTGGAGCTTGGCCAAAGGGACTCCCGACCCCGGCGAGACGCTGGAGGAGACCGCCCTTCGAGAGGTGCGGGAAGAAACGGGACTGGAAGTGCGTCTGGAGGGACCGCTGGGCAGTATCGAATACTGGTTCGCCGACCGGGACAATGATGTTCGCTACCACAAGACAGTCCATTTCTACCTGATGTCGCCAGTGGGCGGGCACATAGACCTTCACGACCCGGAATTCGACGTGGTGCAGTGGTTCGATGTAGATGATGCGCTGGACGCCATGGCATACGGCAACGAGGCTGGCGTACTGCGGCGGGCGATGGACGTCATCAAGACACGACAAGGTCAAGGCCGAGATGGTTGAACTCCGAGGAGCGAGGGTAATCCTCCGCGATAAGCGTATTGAAGACGCCGAGAAGGATTACCGCTGGCGCAGCGACCCGGAAATCGCCCGGCTGGACGCAGCCTATCCCCTCAGCATGTCCTACGAACGCTACCTCAAGCTGTTCGAGGACCAATTGCGTTATCCCACACCCGGTTCCCACCACTTCGGCACCGACGCCGTTGACGGCACCTACATTGGCAACTGCATGTACTATGACCTGGACAGCATCAACAAGGAGGCGGAACTGGGCATAGTCATCGGAGAGAGAGACTACTGGGGCAACGCCTACGGCTATGACGCGGTAACCACCCTGCTGAACCACATGTTCGTGGACCTGCAACTCAACCGCGTCTACCTCCACACCCTCGACTGGAACGAGCGCGCCCAGCGCAGCTTTGCCAAGTCGGGATTCAAGCCCGTGCGCACCGTCCGGCGCATGTCCCAGGACTTCATCCTGATGGAAGTGCTGCGCGAAGAATGGCTGGCCACCGCCGAAGACCGTCTCGCCGCCCGCTTTCCGGGAATGGACGCTGCCGCGTATGGGAACGCAGCCGCTGTGGAACCGGCCGCAGTGCCCGAGGCCTCGCAGCAGGCCATCGAAGAGGAACCCCGGCCCCGGCGCCGCTCTGTCTTCCCGCAGTCCGGCCTCGACTGATTTACCCTAACCCTCTCCCTCAAGGGCGAGGGAATTACTCGATGTGGCCGTCACGGCCTCAGCTAGCCGGACCGCGCCGGTGTACAGCGCCCGGCCCACGATAACCCCTTCCACGCCCGTCGGCGCGAGTCGCTGTATATCCTCGATTGAGGCGACGCCCCCCGAAGCCAGGACGGCCATCCCGGTTTCTCGTACCAGTCGGGCATTGGAATCCAGGTCGGGGCCGCTGAGCATACCGTCTCGGGCGATGTCAGTGTAGAGCAGCCTTACTACACCCAGCGCCGACATACGCAGCGCCAGGTCCAGCGCGCTGACCTCGCTGGCCTCGGTCCAGCCCTGCAGGGCCACCATACCGTCTCGGGCATCCACCGACACTACCACCCGCTCGCTGCCATGCTCCCGGCAGACTTCCCGCACCATGCCGGGGTTGCGCACTGCCGCCGTCCCGATGACCACGCGATGCACCCCGGCCTCCAGCCAGGCCCGCGCCGTCGCCGCGCTTCGGATGCCTCCTCCCACCTGCACCGGGATGTCCAGCTCGGCAATGATGGCGGAGATAATTTCCAGGTGAGCGGGTTCTCCGGCAGCAGCGCCATCCAGGTCCACGACGTGCAACCGCGGCCCGCCCTGCTCCTGCCAGCGAAGAGCCATCGCCACTGGGTCATCGGAGAATACCGTCTCCCGCCGGAAGTCGCCCTGGTGGAGCCGGACGCACCGCCCGCCGCGAAGGTCAATAGCCGGTATCACTTCCATATCTGCCAACTAAACAAAACTCCCTCCCCCTCAGGGGAGGGATGGGGTGGGGTTGAAACTGCTGAGGGAATATGCCCTCATCTGCCCTTAGGAACCTATTTCCGCCATCGCCATGAAGTTGCGGTAGATGCGAAGGCCCACCGGCCCGCTCTTCTCCGGGTGGAACTGGGTGGCGACGACATTGTCCTTGGCATAGACGCTGCAGAAGGGCAGCCCGTACTCTGTGGTTCCGATTACCCCCTCCCCTTCCGACGGCGCGGCATAGAAGCTGTGTACGAAGTAGAAATAGCTGCCTGATTCAATATCGTTCAACGCCGGGTGAGATTCGCTGAGGGCCACGCTGTTCCAGCCCATGTGGGGTATTTTCAACGCTGGGCCGCCGGATTCGGGCAAGCGTTTCACCTTCCCCGGCACGATGCCCAGACACGGCGCGCCGTCCTCCTCATCAGTCCAGTCCAGCAGCAGTTGCAGGCCGAGACAGACGCCGAGGAAGGGGCGCCCGCTGTCGGCGAACTCCCGCAGCGGCTCCACCAGTCCACGCTGGCGCAATGCTGACATCGCCGCCGGGCCGGAACCAACCCCGGGCAGCACGAGCGCGTCGGCATCGGACAGATCGCACGGGTTGCCGCTGACCAGTGGCTCTACCCCGTAGGATTCCAGGGCGCGAGACACGCTGCGCAGGTTTCCCGAGTCGTAGTCCACCACCACCAGTTTCATCGCCGCCCCCTATGCCCGCTGACCTGTGGCGCGTTCGATTGGCAGGTCGCGGTCTTCGTAGCGGGCCACCACGAACAGCAGGTCGCCTAGCCGGTTCAGGTATGACACCAGCAACTCGTTGGTCAGCAGTCCCGCTTCGCCCATAGCCACCACGCGCCGCTCGGCAGTGCGGACGACACAGCGGGCAAGGTCCATCGCTGCCGAGGCCGGAGAGCCGCCGGGCAGGATGAATACGTTGGGCATGGTCATGTCCTCTTCCAGCGAGTCAATCGCCTGTTCCAGGTTTTCCACCATCTCAGGAGTCACCGGCGAAAAGTGCTGCTGGAACAGGTCGTACTTGTCCGGGTCGGTGGCCAGCTCCGCCGCCACTGTAAATAGCTCGCTTTGCAGGCGGCGTAGCAGTTCCTTAACTCGCTCGTCGCTGGACATCGCCCGGGCCAGCCCCATGGCGGACACGGCCTCGTCGGTGATGCCGTAGGCTTCGGTATGGGGGTTATTTTTGGAAATCCGCCCGCCGTAAAGAAGGCTGGTCTCCCCCTTGTCGCCGAACTTGGTATAGACCCGTTTTCGGTATTCCGCGGAACTCGAAGAAGCCACTGGCGTCACCCTCTAATGGCAGGCTGGATGGCCCGACGGCCACGCCTCAATTTTAACATACGCTCACTTCGCGCCTCTCGCCGTTCTGCAAAGGCCGATCTGGTTTGCTCAGACAGAACTACGGGCCGATTTTGCGGATATAATTGAAGCCGGAACTCTATTGAGGTGATTCGTTATGCCGCCTGAAATTCGCGTAATCGGCGTTAAGGGTATGCCGGAACTGGGCCCCGGGGACGACCTGGCGGGCCTGATGGTGGATGCCGCCGCCGCTCAAGGCACTCCCATCGAAGAGGGCGACATACTGGTGGTCACACAGAAGGTGATCTCCAAGGTCGAAGGGAAGGTGGTCAGCTTCGACGATATTGAACCCTCGCAGCTTGCCATTACCATCACCGAAGGCCACCGCCGCGACCCGCGGCATACTGAGGCGATACTGCGGGAAGCCGTCCGCATCGTGCGTATGGACCGAGGGGTGATCATCGCCGAGACCAAGCACGGTTTCTACTGCGCCAACGCCGGTATTGACGCCTCCAACATCCCGGGTGACAACACCATCGCCCTGCTGCCCGACGACTCGGACGCCTCGGCCCAGGGCATCCGCGCCGCCGTGCAGGCAAGACTCGGTGTTAATGTAGCCGTCATCGTGTCCGACACCTTCGGCCGGCCTTGGCGCAACGGCGCGGCCAACGTGGCCATAGGTGTCGCTGGCATGGACCCGCTGCTGGATTATGTGGGAGCGCTGGACGCATACGGCAACGTGCTGCACACCACGCAGATTGCCGTCGCCGACGAGCTGGCAGCCACCGCCGAGCTGGTAACCGGCAAGGCCCTGGGCATCCCGGTAACCATCATCCGGGGCTATCCCTTCGAGCCGATGGAGGACGCCACCATCCAGCGCCTGCTGCGCAGGGGAGAGCGCGACTTGTTCCGCTAAAAGAGTGTGTGGCAATCCAGTTTTCACTCCCATCCTAACCTCCCCCCTTGAGGGGGAAGGGACAAGTGAGAGGGTTAGAATGAGGGTGAACCGTCAGGCACGAGACTGGACTTGACTGCGCGAAAGTCGCCGTCCAGGGACAGCGGAAGCTGCCACTCCAGTTCGGCCTCGGCAAAGTTGCTGACGCCCACCCCCAGCAGCCGGAAGGTACGCCCGGCAGTGAGTTCGGCGGATAGGAGATGCCATGCCGTGTTACGAATAGGCCCGGCTTCATTGGACAGGGCGGGCAGGGTTGTCTGCCGGGTGAATGTGGTGAAGTCGGCCAGGCGCATCTTTACCGTTACGGTGCGTCCCTGTAGCCCCTTGCGGTCCAGGGCATCGGCCACGCCCCTCGCCAGTTCTTCCAACACCCGTCGCAGCTCTTCCTCGTCGCCGATGTCGTCGGGGAAGGTCGTCTCCGATGAGACCGACTTGGTGATCCGCTCGGTTTCCACCGGCTCGTCGTCGAGTCCGATGGCCCGCATCCGCACCGCATCCGCCCTCTGCCCGAACACCCGCTGGAACCACTCCGGCGACTGTTCAGCCAGCATCCCGATGGTGTCCACGCCCTCGGACTTGAGCCGTTCGGCGGTCTTGGGGCCGATGCCCCAGAGCTTGCCCACGGGCAACGGGGCCAGGAACCCGGCCTCCTCGCCCGGCGGCACTACCACCAGCCCGTCGGGCTTGTCTATGTCCGAGGCAATCTTTGACACTGACTTGCAAGTGCTGACCCCCACGGAAACGGTCAGCCCGGTCTCCTCTTTAACCCGCCGCTTCAGTTCCAGCGCTAGGCCTAGCGGCCAGCGTCCTTCCCCTTCGTCAACCGCCTCGCTGATGTCGAGATAGGCTTCGTCCAGCGAAAGTGGCTGAATGACCTCGGTGAATTCGCGGAATACGTCCATCACCTGCCGCGACATATCACGGTAGCGGGTAAAGCGCGGCGGGACGATGATGCCCTGCGGACACAGCCGCACGGCGGTGCGCATGGGCATGGCCGAATGCACTCCGAAGGGCCGGGCCTCGTAGGATGCAGTGGCGACCACGCCCCGGTTCTCCGGTCGCCCGCCGACCAGCACCGGCTTGCCGAGCAACTCCGGGTTGTCCAACTGCTCCACGGTGGCGTAGAAGGCGTCCAGGTCGGCGTGGATGATGTGGCGCATAGGATGTTCGTTATTATGGCTTTGTCTGGCTTGATATTATTGTAACCCTGTTTTTCAACGCAGAGGAGCCACAGAGAGCGCGGAGTTTATGCTCCGGCTGACAGCGGCATAGCATCCGCTGACATCCCGCGCTACAATGGCGGCAACATTCGCCCTTGTGCCGGCGAAATCGCAGGAGGCTGTATGCCTACCATTCTGGAAGAGTACATCGCCAAGCATCCGGGCTCGGCGCAGCGTTACGAGGAGAGCGTCACCATATTCCCCGGCGGAGTCACTCACGACTCCCGCTACGCCACGCCCTTCCCGCTATTCATGACCCACGGCGAAGGCCCTCGCAAGTGGGACGTGGACGGCAACGAATACGTGGACTACGTTTCCGGCCACGGCGCGCTCCTGCTGGGGCATTCGCATCCGGCCATTGCCGAAGCCGTTTCGCGCCAGATACAGCGCGGTACTCACCTGGGCGCGTCCACCGACGAGGAGCTGCGCTGGGCCAAGGCCATCAAGGCGCTCATGCCGGCCGTCGAGAAGGTGCGCTTCCACAGCTCCGGCACCGAGGCGACGCTCATGGCGATGCGCCTGGCCCGCGCCTACACCGGCAAGAACAAGATAATCAAGCTCCAAGACCACTTCCACGGCTGGCACGACTACGCCATGGCCGGCTCCGACCGCTCTGCGCCGGGCATCCCCGACGCCAGCATGGGAACGATGGTAATTGTGCCTCCCGGTGACCTGGGCGCGGTGGAGGACGCCCTCAACCGCGACGATGATATTGCCGGGCTTATCCTGGAGCCAACGGGCGCCCACATGGGACAGTTGACCTTCGACATCCCGGTCTACCTGAAGGGCCTGCGGGAACTCACCGACAAGCACGACGTTGTGCTCATCTTCGACGAAGTGGTAACCGGCTTCCGCGCCTCTCCCGGCGGGGTGCAGGTGCGCTACGGAATCTCGCCCGACCTGACCACGATGGCGAAGATTGTTGCCGGCGGACTCCCCGGCGGCGCCGTGGGCGGCAAGGCTGACATCATAGACATGATTGCCCATCGCGGCGACCCGGCCTGGGACAACGCGCGCCGCGTCTACCACCCCGGCACCTTCAACGCCAATCCGCTGTCGGCTGCTGCGGGGGCCACCGCCCTGGAGCTGCTGGCCAGCCAGCCCATTAACGAACGCGCCGACGCCATGGCAGCCCGCCTGATGGCCGGGTTCAATGAAGTCCTGGGGCGGCTGGAAATCCCGGGACACGTTCACGGCATCGCCTCGATGCTGCACGTGGTGCTGGCCGACTGCAACTGGGACCCCGACATTGGCGCCATGACACACCGCGAAATAGTTGCTGCTGCCGCTTCCCCGGCCACCACTGCCATGAAGCGCGGCCTCCAGAACCGGGGGGTGGACATCATGGGCCGCGAGACCATCTTGGTTTCCGGCGTCCACAACGAGGCCGACATTGACCAAACCATCGAAGCCTTCTCCGACACCATGACGGCAGTGCGGGCCGAGGGGCTCATCTAGTCGGCCCGTGCCTTTCGTCTCTGGTAAAATTCACCAAGCCTCGGTAGGCTCCCCAAGCAATAACGAGAAGGAGCATTCAAGATGCCTTCGTTTACTGACAAGCTCACGGTCAACGGCTCGGAAATGGATATGTACGCCGCGGTTCCCAGCGGCGGCACTGCGCCCTACCCCGCGGTGGTCATCGCCTTCCACGTCGGCGGGCTGGATGAGTTCGACAAGGTCATGGCCGACCGGCTGGCCGAGGCCGGATACGTGGCAGTGGTGCCCGACCTGTTCCACCGCTACACCGAGGAACAACTGAACGGCCCACGTCTGGAGCGGCTGAACTACCTCAACGACCCGGACATCATTGCCGACATGAACGCCGCAGTGGACTTCCTGGTCGCTGACTCCCACGTGGACAGCGACCGCATCGGAGTCACCGGCTTCTGCATGGGCGGGCGCATCGCGTGGATGATGGCGGCGTCCAATCCTATCTTCAAGGCCACCGTGCCCTTCTACGGCGGTAACATCATGGGCATCTGGGGCAATGGCGCACAGACCCCCTTCGACATGACCGCCAACATCAACTGCCCCATGCTCTTCCACTTCGGCTCCATAGACGTCAACCCGTCACTGGAAGACAGGGACAAGCTGGAAGCCGAGCTGACCAGGTTGGGCAAGACCTTCGAGTTTCATACCTACGAGGGCGCCAATCACGCCTTCATGGACTTCAACAACCCCGACCGTCATCACCCGGAAGCCGCTGCCGCTGCCTGGCCCCGCACCATCGAGTTCTTCGACAAGCACCTGAAGCCAGCGACGGTAGCTGCTTAGTTCCCAGGAATCCCGTCCCTAGTCCCTTCCTCCTTGAGTGGGAAGGTTGGGATGGGGGTGAAAACCAGATGGTCACGCAACCTCGAAGGAGAAGCCGATGCCTCGAGTGTCATTGGACTTAGAAAACGCTGACGACCTGGCGCTCCTGAACTCCGACGGCTGGCGGATAGCGATGGGAGTGGTTCCCGGCGAACCCAACCAGGGCCTCGTGGCCGAAATGCGGGAAAGCCCGGCCCGGCTGCCCGACTACGACGATTCCTGGTGGGAGCAGAACGCCGACATCCAGGAACGCCGTTCCGTCGGCTTCACCTTTGCTTGGTACCGGCTCAGGTTTACTATTCCGGCCACTGTGAAGGGCGAGGATGTAGCCGGTCGCCGGGTCTGGTTCGAGACTAATGTGGACAACTACGGTGAGGTCTACGTCGACGGTCAGATTGACCGCAATTTGTGGGTCATCACGGGCAATAACACGCCCAAGCGCATCCTCATCGAAGATAGCGCAGTTCCCGGCGCCGAACACGTCGTCGCTGTTCTAGTGGGCAACGCCCCGTTGGCCGAGCCGGTGGGCACCATATTCATCCGCTACGCCGTCCTGGCTGTTGAGTAAGAATTTCAGATAGGAGAAGGGTATGCCCTACTCAGTGCAGACGCTCACCGTGGGCGATTCGGAAATGTCCACCTACTTGAGCATACCCGAGGGGGATGGCCCCTTTCCGGGGATGATTGTCATTCACCACGCTCCCGGCGTTGACATCTTCATCCGCGAGGTAGCCGACAATCTGGCGCGGGAAGGCTACGCGGCAGCAGCCCCCAACCTGTTCCACCGCATCACCGACGAGATGGTGGAGCAGACCGGACGCAGCAAGCGCGACCAGCTCAGCGACCCGGACATCATCGCCGACGTGAACGCCGCCGTGGACTTCCTGCAAGCGCATCCTGCCGTGGACCGGGAACGGCTGGGCATCACCGGATTCTGCATGGGCGGTCGGGTGGTCTGGCTGGCCGCCTGCGCCAACCCAAACTTCAAGGCGGCAGTCCCGTTCTATGGCGGCAACATATTAGTGCCGTGGGGAGCCGGGAAAGTCGCGCCCTTCGAGTTGGCCGACGGCATCAACTGCCCGATGCTGTTCCACTTCGGAGAGATTGACGCCAATCCCTCGCAGGACGATATGCGGAAGCTGGACGACGAGCTGACGCGGCTGGGCAAAGAGCACCGCTTCTACTCCTACCCAGGGGCTGATCACGCCTTTATGAACCGCTATATGCCCCAGCGCCACCACCGAACCTCGGCGGAAATGGCTTGGGCACGGACCCGAGAGTTCTTGGCGGAGCAGTTGCAGCCCGCGCCCGTCGGCTAAAGCCTGAATCCCCTCTCCTTCTGGGATTCAGGCCGTCATTCCCGCGAAAGCGGGAATCCAGGACAACAAAGAGTAATCACAGTATAAAAGTCACCAACAAGCCCGCATTAGATTCCCGCGAAGGCGGGAATGATGGATACGGGGGATGACGTTAGACGGAGGGTCTGATGACAACCAGTCGCTCATACGCCGGGACGGTGGCCGCGCCCGAATTTCCCGATGGCCTGGAGTGGGTCAACACCGACCGCGCCCTCACCATGGAGGAGTTGAAGGGCAAGATTGTCATCCTCGACTTCTGGACCTACTGTTGAGTGAACTGTATGCACATCTTTCCGCAGTTGCGGAAACTGGAGCGCAAGTACGCCAGCGAGCTGGTGGTGGTCGGCGTTCACTCGGCCAAGTTCCCCACCGAGAAGGAGACCGACAGCCTGACCGCCGCCGTGCGCCGGTGCGAGCTGGAGCATCCGGTCATCAACGATGCCGAATTTCAGGTCTGGCAGCAGTATTCCTGCCGAGCTTGGCCCACGCTGATGTTCATTGACCCACGAGGCAACGTCATCGGCAAGCACGAGGGCGAGCTGACCTTCGAGCAGTTCGACACCCTGATGTCGGGCATGGTGGCCGAGTTCGACGGGCTGGGCATTATGCAGCGCTCGCCGCTGCCCACCACTCCGCCCCGCGGCCCGGAGAACGACCTCAGCTTCCCCGGCAAGGTGCTGGCCGATGAGGCCGGCGGGAGGCTGTTCATCGCCGACACCAACCACAACCGCATCATCGTTTCGTCCTTCGATGGCGACGTGCAGCAGGTCATCGGCACCGGCGAGGAGGCTCTGATAGACGGCCCGCCGGCGCAATCGGCCTTCAACCATCCGCAAGGAATGGCCGTTGACGGCGACATACTATACGTCGCCGACACTGAGAACCACGCCATCCGTCGCGTTAACCTGCGGGCTGGTCACGTGGAGACCATCGCAGGCACCGGCGAGCAGGGCTACGACCGCACCGGCGGGCAGCCCGGACGCTCAACCAGCCTCAGTTCCCCGTGGGACGTGGCGCTGCATAACGGCGTCGTTTACATCGCCATGGCCGGCATCCACCAGCTCTGGTCGCTGGACCTGGAGACGGGTATCGTCGGCCCCTACGCTGGCAGCGGACGCGAGGCCATCACCGACGGGCCTCTGGCAACGTCGGCCCTGGCCCAGCCCAGCGGCATCACCACCGACGGGGAGCGGTTATATTTCGCCGACAGCGAGACCAGCGCCATCCGCAACTGCGACCTCCCACCCTTTAATTCCCTCCCTCAGGGAGGGAGTAGTGGGGGGGCGGTTCGCACCTTAATCGGCCTGGGGCTGTTCGAGTTCGGTGACGTGGACGGCGACGACTTCCGGGTGCGGATGCAGCACCCCATCGGCATCACCCACCATGTGTCAGACGACGGCGGGGGCGTGCTTTACGTGGCCGACACCTACAACCACAAGATAAAGCGGGTGCTGCCCAAGACCCGATCGGCCTTCACCGTGGCTGGCGCCGGGAAGCCGGGCCACGTGGATGCCCCCTTCACCCAAGCCCACTTCTCCGAACCCAGCGGCCTCAGCATCGCCAACGGGATGATGTACATTGCTGACACCAACAACCACGCCATCCGCGTCGCCAACATGGAAACCAGCGAAGTCGCAACCTTGGAACTGACCGGTCTGTAAGGTCATAGCAGGAGGAAGCACATGGAACCCCTGCGCTTCATCGACGGCGATTCCCACGTTCTCGAGCCGGAGTCCATCTGGCAAAATTACCTCGAGAAGAAGTATCGCAACCTGGTCAGCGGACACGTGCGCTGGGTGACAGCGCCTTCCGGCAAGGGCCTCAACGACGTGGACGGGTCTTCAACCCGCGACACCGCCCTCGCCTTCGAGCTGGAGCTGGAGGTGATGGGCACGTTTCCTCTAGGCGCCCGCGATACCGCCGCCGCCACCCGCAACTTCCAGGATCGCGATCTCGACGAGCTGGACGTGGCCTACGGCAAGTGGGCCGACCAAGACTTCCCGGCCAGCGCCTACCGCGAGGTGATGGACGTTCACGGCGTTGACCACATGATCCTATACCCGACCGCCGGGTTCTGGACCACCGGCGTAGCCGAGATGGACGGCGAGACGGCCATGGCTATCCGCCGCGCCTACAACCGCTGGCTGGGCGACTTCTGCGCTGAGATTGGGCAGGGGGCCTGCGGCGCAGCGTCCATTGACCTGCGCGACCCTGCGCTGGCCGCCGAGGAAGTGCGGCGTTGCGTCAATGAGTACGACTTCAAGGCCGTCCATTTGAACCCGGCGCCCGTTCCCAACCTGCGACTGTTCGACCCGGAGTGCGATGTCCTGTGGGCCACCTGCGCTGAGCTGGGCGTTCCCATCGGACTGCACCCCAGCGCCAACCACCCCTTCGACCAAGGTCTGCTGGACTACCTTCCCGGCCTGCGCAACTGCCGCACCACGGTATCCTTCGTGGTGGGCAGTATGCTGGCCTGCACCGCCTTCATCATGGGCGGCGTGCTGGAGCGACACCCTGATCTGAAGCTGGTGTTCCTTGAGTCAGGCTGCGGCTGGGCCTCCTTCTGGCTGGACCGGCTGGAAGCGGGCATCCAGGGAGGCACGCGACGGCTGAGGATTCAGGGCCTGAACAGCAATCCCGTCGAGTACTTCCAGCGCCAGTGCTTCGTCGCCGCCGACCAGGACGACCCCGGAATCGAGCCCCTGATTGACGCCATCGGAGACCACGTAATCGTCGGCGCCACCGACTTCGGCCACCCGGAGGGCAGGAAATACTACAAGGCCAAGCAGGATATGCTGGAGCTGCCTAACGTGTCCATGGAGAGCAAGCGCAAGATCCTATGGGACAACGCCCTGCGCGCCTATCCCATTAGTCCGAATTAGAGGTCAGCCAACCGTCTCTACGGGCGGTTGATAACCATAATCCGGTCGCGCCGCGTTAAATCCTGCTCGGCGGTGATTTCGGCATCGGGAAACTGCTGAAGGGCGAGGGCTTCTGCGGCGGAGAACTGCTCGGGGTCCAGCTCCAGCAGGATAATGCCGGGACTGTTCAGCTTAGTGGGGGCTTGCTCCAGCAGACGCCGCACTAGGTCCAGCCCATCCCGGCCTCCGTCCAGCGCCAGTTGCGGCTCCTGCCGCACCTCGGGCTGGAGCGTCGGGATGCGGTCTGTGGGAATGTATGGCAGGTTGGCGACTATGAGGTCCACCGGCTCCGGCAGCGGCTCCAGCAGGTCGCCGTGGCCCAGCCGCACCCGGTCGTGGACGGAGTGGGCGCGTATGTTGTAGGCAGCCACGTCCAGGGCCGGTTCCGAGATGTCCATGGCGTAGATGCGGGCGGCGGGCAGGTGGATGGCGAGGTTGACGGCGATGGCTCCGCTGCCAGTGCCGACGTCGGCGATGGTGAGGTCCCGGGTTTCCATGCCCATCAGCGCCATGAACAGCGTATGCTCCACCATACCCTCGGTTTCCGGGCGGGGAATCAGCACGTTGGGGGTGACCACCACGTTGATGCCGTAGAACTCGCGGTAGCCGATGATGTAAGCCAACGGAATGCGCTCCAGCCGCTGCGCCACGATTTCGGCCAGTTGCTGGGCTTCGCCGACAGGCACATCGGTCTCCTGCTCGGCGAAGATATTCTGGCGGGTCATCCGCATCACCGTCATCACCATGACCTCCGCCTCCAGGCGGGCGTCGGAGATGTCGGCGGCTTCCAGTGTTTGGTGTATCTCCCTTATGGTCTCGCGAATTGCTGTCATCGTTGTTCGAACCTGTGGGCCGTGAAGTCTTGTAGCGCAAGTTGCTGCGGGTCAGTTCTTGGCAGGCGCGAAAATTTTTACGGTGGTTGATTTTGACGGGTTGGCAAAGGCAATAATCCGCCCTTCAGGATACCGGCGTGACAGGCTTTCCTGCAATGTGTGGGCTTCCGGTGCGCCTGGGTTGAGGAAGATTGTGCATCCAGATATTGGATTGGGTAACTCCATTCCCGGAGTGACCTCGTTGTGGTTGAGTCTCAGCGGCAGTTGGCTACCCGGCGCGAAGCTGACCAACATCTGCTTCAGAAGACTCCCTTCGCCAACTGCCTGTACCACGATGAGCGTTCCGTTGGCGTCACTCCCGCAGTATTCCGACCGGAACGCGCCCAAGGCAACCGCTTCTGGCCTATGCGGAAGTACAGACGGGGTGACATGCCGAAACTGCCACAAGTTGAGCGCCAAGACGACGGCCGCGAACGATAGCAGCAGCGCCGGTAATGTAATTCTCGCAACCAAACGCCCCGTCCTTTCCGCCTGTTGCTGGATGGCGTAGCCAATCCGCGCCGTCAAGATTCCTGCAAGCAATACGAGCGGGGGGACGACGAAGGCCAACCTGGTAATGGCTACATGGGGGTAAGGGGACAGCACCCCGGTCACGAAGGCGGCAATCCCGAACCATATCAGCAGGAGACGAAGGCGCGGCTGCTGGATAAGCCCCAGTGCAAACCCTATGCCCAGCGCTGCCAGTACCGCGCTTACCGGGTCCATTAGCGACCCATAGACGTAGGAGTGTACGGTTGAGTTGTAGTTGAAGGCAGGAAGGTTAATCTCGATGTTGTTGAGGATGCGATCACCGGTGGACCCGGTTACTACATCAGAATACCCGCCCACTACTTGGTCGAACATGCGGGTGAAAACCTGCTCCTGCTCCACGACGAAAGTCGGCGCAACGGTCAGCGCGAACCCGAAGGCCAGCGGCCAAAGACTCAGCAGACGGCGGGGACTGCCCCCGGTAACAGCGGAGGGAGTATTACGGGCAGCACCACCCGGCCCGAGTAGTGGGTGTAGAACCCCAGACCGGCAGCGATGCCGGCGGCATAAAGCAGCAGCGGATTACCCTTCCGCCACCCCAGAACAAACAGCGCCAGTGACCATACAGCCACCGGAAGAGGATTCAGAACTGTGTTCCCGGTATGAGTTCCGGCCAGCATGTAATGGCTCGCCGCGAAAAGAATGGCGGCCACAAGCGCGGCCTTGCGCCCCGAAAGGGTGTGCCCCAGAAGGTAGATTCCCGGAATTGTGAGCGCCGCGCTAAGCAGCGAACTGAATGTCCAGCCAAAGTAATCGGCGCCGAATACCCACATAATTACGGCTTGGTACACGGTGGACATCACCGGATGATGGTTGTAGACCCCTTCCTGGCTGAAGGGGCGGGTTATCCCCTCCTCCGTCATGTGTTTGGCGTGTTCGAAGAAAAGGAACTCGTCACCGATGGCTGAGTAGTACCAGTCCTGCAGGTCGTAAAGATTCAGACCCACGAACAGGGCCATTACGGAGAGAACTAATAGAACATCTGCGTAATGCCGGCGTATCCAGGCGCTGGATGACCCTCGGAGAGAAGCCAACTGGGGAAGAAATGGTGAGGCAAAGGTCGCCAGCGCCACGATCCATGGCAGCAACATGTATCCGGAAATAGCCCCGGCGCCCAGCGGAATAAGCAAGGCCGCCATAGCCAAGACTCCAATGAGCAGGCCCAGGGTTCCAGTGATGGAGTCAAAGACCCTTGGGCCGCGCGTAGTGGAGAAAGGCATATCGGAAGGAGCGCCTCTGTCTGCCGCCCGTTTTATCCAGAGTCCGAATGACCCCAGAGCGAAGGCGCCAACGCCCAAGGCGAGCAGAAGCAGATAACCTATGGGGGCCTTTTCGTTGAGTTCCACGGAAAAGGTCAAGCCCAGTTGAGCCAGCGCAACCGCCAAGGCGCCGAAGACCAGCAGGGGAGTGGACCTGCGGGCCAGCAGCGCCGACGCAGAGTCTGCCAAGGCTCTGGCATGGATCGGTAATCGGATGTGGGGAAAGAGGAGGGATATGGGAAGGGATGATGCTCTTGGAAAGGCGTGGATTGGAGTCCTCTCGGACAGTGAACTCGGAGAGGATTCAGCGAGGGTCTCCTCGGTGGCGATGGTAGAGGGACTGATGTGCGATCCGCACTGATTGCAGAAGCGGTTGACTCGGGGATTGGCGGTATGACATAACGGGCATACGGTTGCATTCAGCAACTGTCCGCAGCCGCCGCAGAAAATGGCCCGTGGCAAATTGCTGAAGCCGCAGGAATGGCAGGCCAGCATGTCAGGAGAGCCGTTTGCGTTGGCAGAGGAGCGTTGTCACGCGATTGCCAGCCCCCTGCCAGGCGTTGAAGGCAGCCGCCCCGTGTCCCAGGAATCCTATACCCCGGCCTCGCCCAACAGCCGCTCTTCTTCCCAGGACACCATGCGATCCATGATGTCGTCCCAGTAGCCGTCCATCAGCCGTGGAATGCCGTGGAAAGTGCTACTGCTGCGGTGGTCGGTGACGCGGTCTTGGGGGTAGTTGTAGGTGCGAATTTTCTCTGCCCGTTCCGCCCCGCCAACCTGGGAGCGCCGCGCTTGAGTAATCTCGGCGTCGTGACGCTCCTGTTCCGCCTCGAACAGGCGCGCCCTCAACATCGACATCGCCCGCTGCTTGTTCTTGTACTGGGAGCGCTCGTCCTGGCAAACGACGGTCACTCCGCTGGGCTCATGCACGATGCGGACCGCGGTGGCGACCTTGTTGACGTTCTGGCCGCCGTGCCCACCGGCATGGAATATGTCGATGCGCAGGTCATTCTCGTTGATCTTGACTTCGACTTCGTCGGCTTCCGGCAGCACGGCGACGGTGGCCGTGGAGGTGTGGATGCGCCCCTGAGCCTCGGTTTCGGGCACCCGCTGGACACGATGCACGCCACTCTCGTACTTGAAGCGGCTGAAAGCGCCCTGGCCCTGCACCTCGAAGACTATCTTGTTGAAGCCGCCCACCTCGCTTGGGTTGGAATCCATCACGTCCACCTCCCAACCGCGGTTCTGGGCGTAACGGCTATAGGAGCGGTAAAGATCACGGGCGAACAGACCGGCTTCGTCCCCGCCGGTTCCGGCCCGTATTTCTATGATAACGTCGCGCTGGTCGTTGGGGTTCTTAGGCAGTAACGCGGTTCGCAGGGGCAGAGTGAGCGCGTCCAGGGTTTCCCGATTGGTTTCCAGTTCTTCCCGCGCCATCTGCGCCAATTCCGGCTCTGTCGCTTCCTGAATCAGGGTCTCCAGGTCGGCAATTTCTTCCACCAGTTGCCGGTACTGGCGGGCAATGCCAACCAGTTCCTCTAACGATGCGCGCTCCTTTGCCAGCGCCTGTACCTTCTCGTAATTGACCACGACCTCAGGGTCAGCCATAGCTGACTCAATGTCTTCGAATCGGCGAATTATCGGGTCCAGTTTTTCCATCATCGAGGTCATTACGAACCTTGTCTGCCATTGAGAGAAGTTTGAAGGATGATTTGGGATTGTATCAACAGAGCAGAATTCAACATAAGTTTAGCGCAAAAATGTTCGGAGATACAGTACCGAGATTCGGGGTGGCAACGGGAAAGTGCCTTATGACGCTGCTCCATCGTGTCTGCCCGTTGGTAGAGGTTTGTCTCCCCAATGCAGGCAAACCGTGCCGAAGCCGAGGCGACGGTAGCCAACTCTTTCCAAGCCGGACTCCCGCATTATGGCGGCCAGTTCCTCGGCGCCGTAGAACCTGTCCACCGACTGCGGGAGATAGGTGTAGGCTGCTTGGTTGCGGGCTATCAGTTTTCCCATCAGGGGGACCGCTCCGTGAAAATAGAATCGGAACAGCCGGGACTTAATGCCAGTCTCCATAGGCGAGAGTTCAAGGAGCGCCACTCTTCCGCCGGGCCGGGTCACCCGCGTCATCTCGCCTACAGCCTTATGAACATCGGGCATATTGCGCAGGCTGAACCCGGCGGTTGCGCAGGCGAAAGTCCCGGTGGGAAAGGGGAGTGACAAGGCGTCGCCGACCATGAGCCGGACATTTTCCGCCCCATGATGGTTTGCTCTAACCCGCGCCAAGGCAATCATCTCCGGTAACAGGTCCAGGGCCACAATACTCTCTGCTCCAGGGCGGTGTGCCAACTGGAAGGCAAGGTCCCCGGTGCCTGTCGAAACGTCCAGCGCAGGGCCCGGCATCGCTTGGGCAGCCAGAGCGGCGGTTCGGCGCTTCCAACCCCGGTGCATCCCTAGGGTCATGACGTCGTTCATCAGGTCGTAGTGGCCGGAGATGCGGGAAAAGAGATCGGCAACATAGCGTTGCCTGGCCGCGCCGGTCAGCTCCGCCATAGCAGCCGCATCGGATGGAGGGTGCGACTGAAGGGGTTTAGCATAAGTCCCAAATTTTCTAGCGTTACAGCGCCAAGCAAGGCTTGGTCGTCGTCGGGTTCTCCGAGGACTACCGGTGAATGACCCTCTCCTTGGGGCAAGACCATATAGCAGTATGAAACATTGCGGCTCACCGCTGTGCCGTCGGCGAGAACAAACCGCTCCTCTCGATAGGGTTGTAGTCCGAGTGATTGCCACACTGCTTGGGGTAGCAAGGAATAAACTGCGCCGCTGTCTACAAGAAATTCAAGGGTCTCTTGTTGTCCCTCAGTCCCATGTGCTTGACCTTCAACAAAGGTAAGTCCCATCAGATAGCCCTTTCTCCATACTGCATATCAGCGGGCAATGCAGTGTCTATGCCTAACGTCACCAAAACCTTTCCCACCACGTATCTTACAACATCGTCCAGGCTCTTCGGATTAAGGTAGAAGGCTGGGTCCGGCGGCAGAATTACGGCCCCCATGCGGCTCAGGGTTAGCATATTCTCGAGGTGGATGCTGTGTAACGGGGTTTCCCGCGGCACCAGGGTCAGAGGGCGGCGCTCCTTCAGGCACACGTCGGCGGCCCGCAGCAGCAGATTGTTGGAGATTCCGCTGGCGAGGGAGGCGATGCTGTTCATGCTGGCCGGCACCAGCGCCATTCCCCCCGCCGGGTAGCTGCCGCTGGCGATGGGCGCGCGCAGGTCGCTGATGCCGTAGTGGACGAAAGCGGGGTGTTCCTGCCACTCCACCAGCGTCTCGTTGAAGGGATATCCCAGTTCTTCCTGCCAGACCATGCGGGCGGCGTTGGAGCATACGACGGCGGTAGGCAGATCCCGGCGCAGCAGTTCGTCCACCATCGCCCGGGCCATCATCGCGCCGCTAGCCCCGGTGATGCCCACAATGACCGGCCCCGGCATTACAGTGTCACCGCCAGAATGGTGAACACCAGCAGCGAAACGGAGATGACGCTGTTGTACTGGAACAGCGGTGAGCGCAGTTTCGACAGGTCATCGGCCTTGACCAGGCTGTTTTCCAGGGCGAGCAGGATGACTGCGATGGCCCAACCGATGAAGTAGTACACCCCCAGGTCCATCCAGAGGCCCAGGGCCAGAAGCGCAACGGCGGCCAGCAGGTGCATCGTCCGAGTGGTCCAGATGGCCGCCCTGATGCCGAAACGCTTGGCCAGCGAGTTGGTGCCGTACTGACGGTCGAAGTCATAATCGGCGCAGCCGTAGATGACGTCGAATCCCCCGGCCCACATCACCACTGCAAAGGTGAGGAGCATCGGTTCGGGGTCCAGCCGACCGGTCACGGCAATCCACGCCGCCGATGGGGAAATAGCCAACGCGAAGCCGAGAAAGAAGTGACAGGCCCAGGTGATGTACTTGGTAAAGGAGTAGAACACCACGTAGAGCGCGGCGACCGGGGCCAGTATCAGCGTCAGGGAGTTCAACTGTGAGGCCGCGTAGAAGAAGACTCCAGTACCCACGACGGCCAGCCCCACAACCTCGGCGGGCTTGACCAGCCCCTGAGGAATGTGGCGGCTTCTGGTCCGCGGATTGACCGCGTCTTCCTTTCGGTGAACTAAGCGGTTGGCCGACATCCCCAGAGTCCGAACGCCGGTCAGGGCCACCGTTATCCAGATGAAATCGCTCCACCCGGGCCAGCCGCTGCCACCGGAGTCAATCGAGGCCAGCATCATGCCGATGTAGCAGAAGGGAAGGGCGTAGAGCGATTCCCAAATCCGCACCACCCCCAGGTACCTGGGCAGCTTTACCAGCGGTGTGCGTATGGCGTCGGCGGCCTGCATATTCAGAAGTCCACCTCTCCCTCTGGGAGAAGGTTGGAGTGGGGGTGTTTCAGGAAATGCCGTAGCTGGCCCACTTCTCGTCAACCAGCGCCTTGATATCGGGACTCATCACCACGTCCGGCGGCCACTCCACTTTCCGTCCGCCTTCCTGCGGCATTTTGATGGTGGCGTCAATACCCACCTTGCTGCCGAATTTGGGCGTTGGGGACGCTATGTCCAGGTCGTCTATGGGGCCGGTTGTGAACACGAAATCCGAGGCCGGGTCCATGTTATTGGTAACCCGCCACGCCACCTCTGATATGTTTTGAACATCCACGAAGTGGTCGACGACGACAATCCCCTTGCACAGGCTCATCAATCCCAGCCCCCAGAGTCCGTGCATCACCTTGCGGGCCTGACCTGGGTATTCTTTCCTCATTGAAACGATTACAAGGTTGTGAAACGCGCCCTCGGCGGGCATGTTCATGTCCACCACCTCCGGCAGGATAGTCCTGATCATTGGCAGGAACATCCGCTCGGTGACCTTGCCCATCCAGTAGTCCTCTGTCGGAGGGCGTCCCACGATGCTGGCCGGGTAGATGGGCCGGTTGCGGTGAGTGATGCAGGTGACGTGGAATACCGGATAGTCATCCGGCATCGAATAGTAGCCGGTATGGTCTCCGAAAGGCCCTTCGCTGCGCTGCTCGTCCAGCAGGACATATCCTTCCAGCACTATCTCCGCTTCCGCCGGCACCATCAGGCGGCTGGTATGGGCCTTGGTCAGGGCCACCCCTTCCTCGCGCAGGAACCCGGCCACTACCATCTCGTCCATGTCCGGCGGCAGCGGGGCGGAGCCGCTCCAGATGGTGGCCGGGTCTCCTCCCAGAGCCACGGCAACGTCCATCCGGTCCAGACCCAACTGGCGCCCGATGCGCTCATGGTGCGCACCGACCTTGTGAGTCTGCCAGTGCATCCCGGTGGTGCGGCGGTCGTAGACCTGCATCCGGTAGATGCCGTAGTTCTGCACTCCTGTTTCCGGGTCACGGGTGATCACCAGCGGCAGGGTGATGTAGGGGCCGCCATCCAAGGGCCAGCACTGGAGAATAGGAAACTTGAACAGGTCGACGTCCTCCCCCTGAAGCACCACGTCCTGGCACGGAGGATTGCTAACGGTGCGGGGGCGGTAGGAAGCCAGGTTCACCAGTTGGCCCAGGGTGCGGAGCTTGCCGGCCAGTCCTTCGGGCGGGCCCTGCACCAGATTCAGTATACCCTGTACCCGGTCTGCCACCTCGTCGAGGGTTTCCACGCCCAGCGCCCAAGCCATGCGGCGAGTGGAACTGAACAGGTTGACCGCGATGGGGATGTCATAACCCTGCGGATTTTCGAACAGCAGAGCAGGCCCCCCGGACTTCATCACCCGGTCGGCGATTTCGGTGATTTCCAACCGAGGGTCTACCGGAGTGGCAATGCGGCGCAGGTCGCCTCTTTCTTCCAGAAAGGATATATATTCGCGCAGGTCTTGGAATTTCATTTCAGGAGAGGGTCCGAGCTTGGGGCTAAGGCTGTGGTGAGGCGTACCTAATCGGCACAATTCTAGCCGGAAAAGGCGAGGGCATCAATCAGAAGAGTTGAGGAAGAAAGCGGCAGAAGATTCTATCCCGCTTGCCGGGGCTGAAAGCAGGCTCTCAAGGGAAATAATGTCAACCCGGGGCCGCGATTACGGACCCGGGCGGTTCACTGCACAAGGGCTAGAACCCGGAGGAGGATTCGGCGCGCATTCTGCTGAAGCAGTCGCTGCAATATACGGGCCGATCGCCACGCGGGCGGAATGGCACCATGGCGTCGTTGCCGCATTCAGCGCAGACGATAGGGTACATTTCCCTGGGTCCATCCTGATACATTCCGCCGCCGCCCCTCTGTTCAGTGCGGCGGATCGCCCGGCAACTGCGGCAGCGCTTGGGTTCGTTGCCAAAGCCGCGAGCTTGGAAGAATTCCTGTTCCCCGGCCGTGAAAATGAACTCCGCGCCGCATTCCACGCAAACCAGGGTCTTGTCCGACAGTGCCACTGCTGACCTCCTAAGTACGTCCAAGCACAAGGGCCGGTTGATTCCGCGGCCCAGCAGGCCAGCCAACTGCGGTTGCGGGAAACCCTGGCCGATTAGAGCTGAAATGCCTGCCCCGGATAGTAAATTATGTGCTTGAAGCTACATTATACCTACACCTGCCGGATATGCAACCAAAATTGGGGAAAATCGGTGATTTCGCCTGATTTCGCAAAAATTCAGTGGCACGGAGCCGAAATACCGTAAAAGTTACTTCGACTGCAAGAATTCCGCAATTGCCCCGATTAAAGATCTCCCTCTGGAAAATCGCGATCGTCGTTAACCAGGAAGCAAGATGACGCCTTGAAGACCGCCCATAGTGGTTGACCCATCCTGATTCCCATTTCCTCCAGCGAAGCTCCGGTTACCTGGCAGAGCAGAGGTACTCCGCAGTCCATCTCCACCGTATAGCCGGGTGGCCTTGGTTCGACGCGGGAAACGGTTCCATGGATGCGGTTCCGCGCCGACGAGCCCACTGGCTCCACCGACGACAGGATAATGTCTGAAGCACGGATACCCACGGTCACCAGTTCTTCACCCGACGGCGGGCCAACGCCAAGAGGCGCTTCCAGAGTGAAACCGGCCTGAGCGCCAATGCCTGACAGCCGCATGGTACCATCCCTCGGATGGCGCGATTCAACCTTCATTCGGAAGAGATTCTCGACTCCCACCAGCCGCGCAACTGAGGCCTGGCCCGGCTGCCCCAGTACGTCCACCGGAGCGCCTCTGTCTATCGCCTGCCCGCCGTCAATTACCTGCACCTCATCCCCCAGCGAGAGTGCCTCTTCCCGGTCGTGGGTGACCAGAATCACCGGTACTGGGTTGCGGGCCAGCATCTCTCGAAGCTCCTGCCGCACCGCGCGTCGCAGACCAACGTCCAATGCCGCGAAGGGTTCGTCCAATAGCAGCAGTCTGGGGTCAGTGCCCAGAGCCCGCGCCAAGGCTACCCGCTGCTGCTGGCCGCCCGACAGTTCCCACGGGTATCGCTCCTCCAGACCCGTCAGCTCAAAGTTCTCCAGCATCTCCGAAATTCGATGGCGCGACGCTATGCTTTTCCCGTCCCGCAGGCCATAGGCCACATTCTCTGCCACCTTCAGATGGGGAAAGAGATGGTACTGCTGCGTCAGATAGCCCACCCGCCGCTGGTGGGCCGGAAGCCACAGGTTGGCCGCACTGTCGTACACAACCTGACCGTCGATCTCCACCCTTCCCGCCACTGGCCTGAGCAGCCCGGCGATGGCGCGCAAGGCTGTAGTTTTGCCTGCTCCCGATGGGCCGAACAGCACCAGAGCCGTACCTGGTTCAACTTCCCAGTCCAAATGCAACTCGAAGGAGCCCAACCGACAACGCAGCCAGCCTCGGCAGCCCCGCAGGACATCCGGCCCATTCATACCCGCCCGCTCCACCTGCGCCTGGATGCCAGCGCCAGAGCCGCCAGAGCCATCACCGAAACGGCCAACAGAAGCGCCGACAAGGCCAGCGCGCTGTCGAGACTGGTTTCCATGGCGGTCATAATCGCCAGTGGCATCGTCTGAGTTTCCCCCAGTAAATTCCCTGCAAACATCATCGTCGCGCCGAATTCCGACAATGCCCTGGCCCAGGATAGCCCCAGCCCGGTAATGATGGCTGGGGCCGCCAGCGGCAAGGTAATCTGCCGGAAGGTGGACAGAGGCGACATACCCAGGGTCTGGGATACATCCTCGTAGTCGCGGGCCACGGATTGGAACCCCAACTTGGCCGACCGTATGTAGAAGGGCGCGGCGACGAATATCTGGGCGAACACTACCGCCGTGGTGGTGAAGGATATATCCAGTCCGGCGTCGCGTAGCGGTCCTCCGATTAGTCCATCCCGTCCGAAGGCCATCAGCATCGCCACGCCGGCCACCACCGGCGGCAGCACGATAGGCAGTTCCACCAGCGCGTCAACCGTCCGGGCCAGCCAGTGGCCGCTGCGGGCCAGCGCATATGCGATGGGCGTGCCGGTGGCTATGACTACTCCGATGCTGATGACGCTGGTGACCACCGACAGCCGCAGCGCGGTCAGAGCCAGATCCCCGGTTATCGCCCCCCAAAGGTTTTCCTGCTGCGCTGCTCTCGCCAGGAGGGCGACGATGGGCAGCCCGATGAAGACAACGTAGAGGACTCCTACCATTCCCCCCAGCGCTCTACCCGGACCGCTGGGCCAGCGCAGGTACGGCCGTTGCGTTGTCATCCCGAAATCTCGCCGGCCACGGGAATCACGGCGCATCAAAACCGTATCCGGAGAGTATGACCTGGGCGGGTGAGGATAGCGCGAACTCAACGAACTTCCCGGCCCATTCCGGTTCCGCGGACTCGCTCAGCAGCGCGATGGGATAACGCGCCCGCACGCTGTCAGCTCCGGCAGGCAGCGGAAGTTCCCTCGCCGAGCCGGTAGCTTCCGCGGTTTTCGCCCCGGGCCGGTACACCACACCGGCATCCGCCTGCCCGAGAACAACCTTCTGTTCGACGAATTTCACGCTAGTTTCTTTGGAGACTACGTTTAATAGGGTCCGCGTGGCGAAGTCAGATGGCAGTCCCGCATCCGCCTCAGAAAGCCAGTCCAAGAGCCTCCGGGAGTACTGGCCTGCCGGAACGCTTTCGTGGGCCAGCACAACCTTCACTCCCGGGGAGGCGATTTCGTTGACCTGATTGATTTCAGAATCCGCGTATGCTATTACGGCCATCGCCGCGCTTGCGAAGGTGCGGCTGGTTCCTTCGAGCAGTCCGGCATCCTCAGCGAAAGCCATTTGCACCTCGTCCGCCGAGGCGAATACGTCCGCCGCCGCTCCCAGTTCCAGTTGCGAGCGCAACCGCTGGCTTCCCGCGAAATTCAGCTTCACTTCGACATTCGGGTTCCTGGATTCAAACTCTGTGCTGATGTCTCGAAAGGCATCGGATAGCGAGGCCGCCGCGTAAACCGTGATGACTGTTTTTCCTTCCGAGCCGTCGCCACAGGCCAGGATGACACCGAAGGTGAAGATAAACAGAGTGGGAAAAACGGAGCGTCGAAGGATCACTCTGGGCATATGGCAATGTTCTTACAGGCTATCAACGGGTTCCCGAACCTTCACCGCTAATAATAGCAACGGGGCGAATCTAACGGGGAATCAGGTATTTGTAAAGCTGACACGGCATATCTCAATGGCAACCGGCTTGACGCACCAGGGCGACTGGGGTTGTAATGGCTCAAGCCGTTGACTATGGAGGTCTTGATATGGCGCTAGTGCGCTGCGTTACAGAAATGGGAATGGGCGTCGACGTTCACGGGCGAGACTACACGACCGCTGCCCAGCGAGCCGTTTTCGACGCCATACACCACAGTAGCTTGGGATTCCAGAGGATGCTGGGCAAGACCGCCGATGACATGCGTGTGGACGTGACCATCGGGGTGCCCAACCCTGGTGCAGTGGACAAGGATGCGGTGCTCTCAGTGCTGCCCCACGGTACCGGACACTGCGAGGCGGTGGCCGGCGGTCTCGAAGTCCCCAACGAGAGTGGTGATGACGCCCTGGTGATCGCCAACGCGGTTGTGATTGTCAGTTTCGACGACGGAAGTTAGCCATCGGCGAGCTTGCTCCGTGCAATGTCGGCCAGTTCCACCAGCCGTCCTTCGCGGTTGAGGCCAGTAACGGTCAGGCGCACGAGACCATTGTTTTCGAGGAAAAACAGGCTGGCGGCACCTTCCCCTCCCAGCGAGTGTTCGAAGATGCCGCTGGCCTCTTTTCCGCCTGGCTCGGTCTCTCCCCGGCTGACCAGGTCGGCTCGGATTCCGTCGAGGGCGGCCAGGGCCCGTTCACGGGTGTCGAACAGCACTATGCTTTGCAAGACCCGGAACTCTGGACCCTGCAACTCCACGAGGGCCGATGGCCCATCCAGGGATTGCTCCTCGGATGTTGTCAGCACACTGACGGAGATGTTTGGGAAATCCTCTGGCGCGAGGAGCAGGCTGCTGGGGTTGGCAAGCTCACGCTGCCCGCACGCAGCCAGAAGCGCCAAGCACAGCACGGGCAAAATCCAGACGGGGAGTAATGCCTTGAGGTTCAATGCTAGTGACCGTGGCCGTGCTCCGGCGCGCCCCAGCCTCCTGCGCCGGGCGTGCGGACGCTTAGGACATCGCCGGCATCCACGTCGATGATTTCCTTGCCCGCCAGTTGCACTTCCTCGACACCGCCGCGAAGCAGCACATTCTCGCCGGGCTCCCCGTGGTGACCGCCGTGGTAGCCGGGAGGTGGCCGCCGCCGCCGCTCCGACATCAGAGTCACTCTGGCCGG
The DNA here is from genome assembly GCA_965204805.1 of Dehalococcoidia bacterium. Lineage (GTDB taxonomy): Bacteria > Chloroflexota > Dehalococcoidia > Lucifugimonadales > UBA3495 > VXOI01. Next base: position 1,999,453 of record OZ242013.1, on the reverse strand, counting down.
CGCCAGGAACTCCACCTCCCGCATCACGCCGTCGCCGCCCCGATACAACCCGTCGCCGCCGGACCCCCGCCGCAAGGCGTAACGGCGGAGTCGCAGAGGGAAAGCGAACTCCATCGCTTCTATGGGAGTGTTCATGGTATTGGTCATGTGAGTCTGAATGCCGGAAATCCCGTCCTTGTCGGGCCGGGCTCCCATGCCCCCGGCGATAGTCTCATAGTAGACGTAGGGCTTCTCCCGAACCGGGTCATGCCCGCCGATAATCATGTTGTTCATCGTGCCTTGGCTTGCCGCAGGGATCACCTGCGGCAGAGCTTGAGCCAATGCGCCGAACAACACGTCGGTAATGCGTTGTGAGGTCTCCACGTTACCGCCGGCCACTCCTCGTTGCGGCCTGGGGTTTACCAGCGTTCCTTCAGGGGCGTGAATCCGCAGCGGACGCAGGCAGCCCTGGTTGGCCGGCGCCTGCTCCTGCAGCAGGCAGCGCACCACGTACAGGCAGGCCGACACGGTCACTGCCTCCGGCGCGTTGATGCAGCCCGGCCGCTGCGGCGAAGTGCCGGTGAAGTCAATATCCATCTCCTCGCCCGAAACCGTGATGGTCACGGCAATGGGCACCGGTTCCTGCGTCAGGCCGTCGTCGTCCATGTAGTCCAGGGTGCTGTACACGCCGTCGGGGATTTCCTGAATTGTCCGCCGGGTTACCCGTTCTGAGTAGTCCAGCAGCGCGGCCATGTGTTCAGAAGTCTCCACCACACCGTAACGCTCAAATAACTCCCGCATTCGCTGCTCGCCCACCCGTATGGACGCCGTTTGTGCTGCTAAGTCGCCCCTGCGCTCGTCGGGAGTCCGGGAATTGCGGCAGATGAGCTGGATGACATCGTGATTCAGCCTACCGCCCCGGGCCAGCTTGATGGGCGGAATGATTGTCCCTTCCTGGTACAGCTCCGTCGATAGCGGGAGGGACCCGGGGGTCATTCCGCCAACGTCGGCGTGGTGGCCCCGGGTCGACACGAAGGCCGCCAGCCTTTCCTGCCCCTTTTCGCCCGCGTAGACTGGCGCAACCATGGTAATGTCCGGGAGATGGGTGCCTCCCAGGTAGGGGTCGTTGAGAATTACTATGTCTCCGGGGCGCAGTGCGTTGGGGAACACCTCCAGCGCCGCCCGCACCGATGCGGGCATCGCGCCCAGATGCACGGGAACGTGGGCCGCTTGGGCGATCATGTTCCCCTCGGGATCGAACACGGCGCAGGAGAAGTCGCGGCGTTCCTTGATATTCGGGGAGTAGGAAGTGCGCTGCAGCGCCACGCCCATCTCCTCGGCCACCGACTCGAACATGTTCTTGAATACTTCCAGGCTGACCGGGTCGACAGGCATGGGGGCACCTCTGAGGATAGGGTTACTTGCCAGACAATTCGGCGAGGAGGTCGCGAGCCTCCGTTCCTCCAAAGGGGACCAGTTGAAAAAACTCGCTGGACATTATCTCATCCATGAAATCCTGCGGAAGTTTCGAGAAGGGTCCATCCCTTTCAATCTGGGTGCGGTGGCGCTCCAACGATTCCTTCTTGAGAGCAACGTATCTGCCAACGTCAAGGACAGTTGTTACCTCTTCATCGGGCGTGCCCAGCGCCTCGGTATCGTCGGCTGAGAAGGGTGGGCGTAATCCCAGTTCCACCATCTTGTTCCACATTCGCTGAAAAAAACTGCGCGGAAAGCAGACATAATAGAGCAGCGGCCCGTTGTCGCCCCGGCAGCGTTCCACGGCGGCTTCTGTGCGCTGGCAGATGGTAACATGGTCGGGGTGCCCGTAGCCGCCGGTGGGATCGTGAGTGATCACCATGTCAGGCCGAATCTCCCGGATAACGGCCGCGACCTGTTCCACCACCGTTTCCTCTGGCGCTTGGAACAGGCTTCTGGGGTGATTGTTGTCCTCCCACCCCGGCATTCCTGAATCGCGATAGTTCAGGAATCTCACATCAAGGATTCCTGTCAGGTCCATGGCCGCGCGCAACTCGCCCTGCCGCACCGACGGCAGTGTCTCTCTAGTGGCAAGCTCCGGATCGCTGATCTCACCCACATCGCCATTGGTGGCGCACACCAGCGTGACGCGGTGCCCTCCCGCTATCAGGGCTGCCAGCGCCCCGCCACAGCCGAACCCCTCGTCGTCGGGGTGCGCGAAAATGGCGAGGACGGTGAGAGAAGGTGTGGAATCATGGATACTCAACGAAAACACTCCAAGACAGCAATCATGCCATCGTCAGCAGCAGGTTGCCGTAGGCGTCCACCTCCCCGTGCCAGCGCGGTGGGACGACGGTGGTGGAATCCAGTTGCACCACCAAGGCCGGACCTTCGATGCGGTTGGCGGTACCCAGCAGGTCCCGGTCGTATACGGGCGTCGGCAACTCACCTTCGCGGAAGACCACCCCGACAGTGGCGATCTGCGCTTGGGATGAGTTTGTGCCCTGTGCCGTTTCCAGTTGCAGATCGGGCTTGTCCACTGCCAGGTCCAGCTTCAGTCGCAGGTTTACAATCTCCACCGGCTCAGCGCGGTCGGCGTATCCAAAGCGTTGCAGGTGGGCCCGATAGAAGCTGTCCGATATGGCTCTTGCCAGCCCTTCCGTTGTGCGCGCCGCCCGGGATGTGGGAAAGTCGACGGTCAGTTCGAAGGACTGGCCGACATAACGCACGTCCAGGAACCTGCGGGCCGTCATCCGCTCGGCGGGCAGTCCCTCCTGCTCCAGTTCAGTCCGGGCTAACCCCTCCATACCGTGGAACTCCTCTTCCAGGCGTGTCCGGTCCAGGTCGCCTCCCCGGAGCATCACGGTGCGGGAATAGTCCTTCACCACGTCGGCGATAGCTACGCCCAAAGCCGACAGGATGCCGGGTCGCGCCGGAATCAACACCCGGGGGATGCCGAGCTCTTGTGCTAGGTCGCAGCCATGGACCGGCCCGGCTCCCCCGAAAGGCACCAACGCAAAGCTGCGCGGGTCGTAGCCACGCTCCAGTGATATGGCGCGGATGGCCCGCTCCATATTGGCGTTGACCACCCGCAGGATTCCCAGCGCCGCATCCTGCTCGCTCAGCCCCAGACCTGACGCCAGGGACTCCATCAACTCCTGTACCCGGGGAAGGTCGAGGGTCATGCGCCCGCCGAGGAAGTGGTCAGGGCGCAGGCGCCCCAGCAGCAGGTTGGCGTCGGACACCGTGAGATGCTCGCCCCGTCCGTAGCAGGCCGGGCCCGGGTCGGCCCCCGCCGACTGCGGCCCAACGGTCAGCGCGCCCCCGGCATCCACCCGGGCGATGGAGCCCCCGCCCGCGCCTACGGTGTGAATCTCAATCATCGGCACGCTGATGGGATGCCCGCCCACGTTGGAGCTGCCCGTCTCCTTGATTCGCCCCGGACATAAGGAAACATCGGTAGAAGTGCCGCCCATGTCCAGCGTGATGATGTCGGGATAACCGGCCTGCTGCGCGACGTGGAAGGCGCCTACAACCCCGCCAGCCGGGCCACTCAGTATCGTCCGCACCGGCTGCTCCGAGGCCAGCCGCGCGGTGATGCTGCCCCCGGACGACTGCATGATTCGCAGCCCCTCGCCCAAGGACTGCTCCAGCTCCCCCAGGTAGCGGCTCATCACCTGCCCCACATAGGCGTTGACCACCACGGTGCTGGTGCGCTCGTATTCGCGGAATTCCGGCAGGACTCGGGAGGACAGCGATATGAACGGCGCAGGGTCCAGCTTCCGCAGCGCCTCGTAGACCATATCCTCGTGCACCGGATTCAGAAAGGAGAACAGGAAAGACACTGCCACCGCGTCAGCCCCGGCCTCGCCGATGAGGGCCATCAGCGCCTGGATGGCATCCGGTTGCAGGTCTTCCAGTATCGCGCCGGTGTAGTCCACCCGTTCCGGCAGGCCGAAGCGCAGTTCCCACGGGGCCAGCGCCGGAGCCCGGTCCTGTTCCAGGTTATACAGCTCGGCCCGGCTCTGGCGTCCGATTTCCAGCACGTCCTCGAACCCCATCGTCGTCACCAGCGCGGTGCGGGAACCCTTGCCCTCCAGCAGGGCGTTGGTGGCGACGGTGGAGCCGTGAACGAAGTCGGCGGTTGCTGTATCAACCCCAACTTCGCCGACGCCCTGAACGATGCCCAGCGACGGATTCTGCGGGGTGGAGGGGAGCTTGTGTACCGACAGCCGCCCGTCCTGCAACACGGCGATGTCAGTGAAAGTGCCGCCTACGTCAATGCCTACCACGGTTCGGGGCATGGGGCTAGTCTCCTGGGGGGTCTGGCCGTCCTAGCCGACGGCCGTAGCGTCCATTATAGCCCGGCGAGTCAGATTCCGGCGAAGACGCTGGCGATGTCCAAATCCAGCCCAGGCAGCACGGCGGATTCCAGCACGTCGCCCGCGCCTCGGATGTAGGCCCGCCGCCACTGGCCGGCTTCCTGCCGCAGCACCTCGACGGTGCGGGCTTCTAGGGACACCAGCCAGCATTCGAGGACGTTGACAGTGGCGTAGTCGGCCAGCTTCTCTTCGATATGGGAACGGGTATTGCTGGGGGAGAGAATTTCCACCACCAAGTCGGGGCCGCCCTCAATCCGGCTTCCCACCATAGATGCCCTTTCGTTGCTGACAAACATCAGGTCTGGTTGCCGCACCCGTGGTGGGTTCTGTTGCACCACTACGTCCAGCGGCGCATACCATACCTGACCCAGTTCGTTTTGGGAGACGAAGATATGAAGAGGGGTAGAAATTCGGATGGAAGCGCCCTGGTGTTCCGGAATAGGTGATGCCGCCATAATCTCCACTCCATCCACAATCTCCCGGCGTTCCATTGACTCCGGCTCTTTCAGGTATTCTTCGTAGGTGATGACTCGGGTTTGAGTTGTCATAATCGCGCCCCTTATCTTGGCGGGAGAGGATGGGTGTTGACTGCCAGCATATCACGCCGGGCGCAGGCCGGCGTAGCGCTTGCCGGTCACCGACGGCTCGGCGGCCAGGTTGCGGCGGATGGGCGCCACCCGCTCGCCGTCCAGACCCAGCGCTTCGCATACCGCGTCGTCCAGCGCCCGCCGCGCCGGGTCGGCGTCCATCTGCGGCAGCGGCAGTTGCAGGGATATGCCCGGTGAACTTGTCAGATTATTCGAAGGGTGTGGTGGAACAATTCCGAAATGAAGTCGTCCCACGCTTCGGTGTCGTTTATGAGGTCATATAGCAGGAAGTCCCTGGTGACATTCAATTCGTTCAGGCGGGACCTCATTGATGGAGTCACGATACCAAGGACAGCGAAATTCCGGGAGCGGGCCGGTGTTTGGTCAAAGCTTTTCTGAATCGCGCCCAACCTTTCCAACGCGCCTGCGGGGTCGGTTCCGCTCTTTATCTCCACAGTGGAAACGATTTCCCACTGACCGTCACTATTCAGGCTTTCGAACTTGATGTCCGGTTCCGAACCGAAGACCATGCGCAGGCGCCGGTTTTCGCCGAGGGTAGTCGTCGTTCCGCTAAAGCGCGGGCGGGCAGCCGCACCGGCATTCTCCAACCATTTGATGATGCTCTCCTTGACCGCAGCTTCTCCTTGCTGCCCGACAAGATTCCTCAGGGAGCCATCCTCTGTAATACCAATTGTAGCCAAGACGTTCCTGTACCCGTTTTCCAAGGCCCAGCCGTCTGTGCCAGTGACAACAACTGAGATAACGGCGTTGTAAGTTCGGGCAACTGAAGTGCACCTGTCCAGGGTAGGGGCACGGCGCAAGCTACCATCTTCCCACCTGCTAACTGAGGCCGCCATTGCCTGCACCCGCTTAAGCGACAGCGTGGCAATACCCCGATAATGGAGGGATGTTTCAGGATGCGCCCGTAATAGGTCCGGATGTGCGAAGACCAACTTCGGGGCGATCTGTGTTTGAACGATGTGTTCCCAGGCTTCCTCTGCTATCGCCAAGTCCTCCAGACGGGTGGCAAAATCCAACGTTTTGGCATAGTCTTGGATTGTCTCGCGAACACTCTCATCGGGCCGCCGCCGGATCGCTTCCGAGATTGCTAATGCCCTCTGCCTTGACTCCTCTAGGCGGGAATCTCGGTGGATCATTCTACTTCCTCCAAAGGTACACGCACTTTCGGAGTTCTTGCCGTCCGAACTTTCCCATCTGCTGGCTGGAATTACCCTTGCCCCTGTTGAGGGTCCAAATGGAGTCGCACCGGAATCCGCATTGTTCCGCGAAATCAGAGAGGATAAGATCCACGGGAATCTCCTGACCGTGGTACCGTACGTTGTCATTCACCATGAAAACATAGCCCCCTGGTGAAACCAGCCGCGCGAGTTCAACAGCTATAAGGGCCATTTCGGTGAAATAGTTTTCCACCAAGTCGATAACGTTACGGTTACTCAGGTTGCTAACTTCCGCTCGGAGAGCATTCAATGCCTCTTGCAAGGCCGGCTGATGGTCTGCCATTTCAATGGCCAGGTTTGCCCTTTCCGGGCGGCTATATCTACACTTCAGCGCTTTGCGTTTCGATTTATTTTCGACAGTCGCCGACAGCAGGGTTTGGCGTAGTTTTTTAAGACTTTCCGAGTCGTATCCCAAGTACGCCAATTCCAAGGCGTAAGTCCTAGTATTGGGTCAAACGCGTATTGTCACGCATCACATAATCTGAGCGTGGGTGCTACCTTTTGGACTGAAGTTGTGTTGTGGGAGGGTCATCCATGGTGCAAGAGGTTTACGCGGTCCACCTGACTGCGCCGGAGAAGGGACTGCTCAAGAAGATGATCCGGGCCGGCAGGCACTCGACCCAGGCCATCACGCGGGCCCGCATTCTGCTAAAGACCGACGAGGGTTGGACCGCTCCCCAAGTGTCCACGGCTCTGGATGTGTCGGAACGCACGGTGCGCCGGGTCAAGCGCCGCTACGTGGAGGAGGGACTGGAGGAGGTGTTGCGGCACCACAACTCGCCCAATCCATACCGGAAGGTGGACGACCGTGTGGAAGCCCACCTGATTGCCTTGGCCTGCAGCCCGGCGCCCGAGGGTCACGAGCATTGGACTCTGCGCGCCTTGGCCGGCAAGGCGGTGGAGTTGGGACTGGTGGAATCGTTGTCCCACGAGACGGTGCGGTTGCACTTGAAAAAAACACCCTCAAGCCGTGGCGGAAGCAGCAGTGGTGCATTCCCAAGGTAGGCGGAGAGTTCGTGGCCGCTATGGAGGATGTGCTGGACTTGTACGCCGAACCATACGACCCTCAGAGGCCGGTGGTGTGCTTCGACGAGACCTCCACCCAGCTCTTGGCGGAAACCAGGACGCCGTTGCCAGCAAGGCCCGGACAGCCCAAGCGGGAGGACTACGAATACGTGAGGGGTGGCACCCGTAACCTGTTCCTGACCTGCGAGCCCAAGGCCGGCTGGCGGGAGGTTGCGATAACCCAGCGGCGTACCATGCAGGACTTCGCCCATCAGATGCGCTGGCTGGTGGACGCGGCCTACCCGGATGTCCCGGTGATCCGCCTGGTCTTGGACAATTTGAACACCCACCGGGTGGCATCGCTGTATGAGACCTTTCCCGCCCCGGAGGCGCGGCGGATCGCCAAGCGGCTGGAGTTCCACTACACCCCCAAGCATGGGAGCTGGCTGAATATGGCGGAAATCGAGTTCAGCGTGCTGGCCAGGGCCTGCTTGCGGGGGCGCAACGGAGATGAGGACAGCCTGGAAAGAGCCGTCAGTGCCTGCGTGTGGGAGCGGAACGCGATAGGAGCCGCCATTAACTGGCAGTTCACAGCCCAAGACGCCAGACGCAAACTCCATCGCCTCTACCCGTGCCATTCTTGATTTGACGCAATACTAGTATAGTCATATCGATTAGCGTATGGAGGAGAGGTTACTACCGCGTCAAATGTCCGGTCAGGGAGATGTTGGAGTTCATCAAGGCTGGAGCCTTCAATGAAGTTGGGGGCAGTCCCACCGTATTTGGCCTTTAGCGCCGGAAGATCGTCAGCGATTTCTCTGACCCTATGGCTGAACGCATCTGAAAGACTCGGAAGGATTGGCTTGTGCAGCTTGGGCTTTACCGGACGCCCAGACTGAGGGTCCCAGCGCAAAAATTGCCCATCCTTGCGGGTGTAGCTGATCTCTTCCAGCACACTCACACAGGCAAGGGTCAGTACCGTCCGCAGGCCACTATCCGCAATGCCACTCAAGTACTCTCGAGCTTTCGCCAACGCGGTCTCAGTCTCTTGAGGAAAAGCATATTCTGTGATAGGGATATGCGGGAACATCATATCCGGGTCAAATAGGTCGTTCTTCAGAGCTTGAAGCAACCCGCGGGCGGCATGGAACAATTCTCCTTGCTGCAACCCATTGGAAGCAACGGAAATGGAACGAGCCAGCAGATTTCCCACCGGCATGACCTCGATGCCCGTAGCATTCATACCCAGGCTACCGGCGGTGAGAGGCCCCGTGCCGCTGCCCGAAAAGGGGTCAAGAAAAGTCCTGGCGTCAGTGGCGCCCAAGAGTCCCTGAACCAAGTCGGCTGAAAACCCTTCTTTGTACTTCAGCCAGCGCAAGCCGGGCACCTTCTTGTTGCCCTGGTAGGAAACGAGTCTCCGGCTTAGCGACGGATTGGCAAAGATCCGGCCCTCGAACCGATTTTGTAAATTGTCTCTGGATTCAGTGCTATATGTAGCAGTGATAGCCATCCATCAACCTTGCCTTACCGGGCATCATCTTGAAATTTATCGCCCACTAGATACTAGCATCAGACAAGGAACCCGGAAACAAGCAAGTGTCATAAATTCGCCGGAGCGTCAAACTTGACGAAATTGTCACGGCTGTTGCCAAGGTGGGTGACTTCCGGCTTGGCTTCAAGGCCCCGCGCCCGCAGCTCGTCGGACAGCCGCACGTTGAGGGTCTGCTCGTGCTCTCTGGTGGTCATTCTCTCCTGACCTCTACCGGCAGTTGCGAAGTGCAGTGCCGGCCTCGCCTCTTGCCAAATTTAATAGAACTAATGTACGATATTACCAGTGAAACTCAACAGCCAACACCCCATCCTGTCCATCCTGCGCATCCATGCAAGTAAATAGACCGCAAATAACCGGAAATGTCCGCAAAATCAAGAAACCCTGTGCATCCTTGTAAATGACAAAGGAGCCAACCCCATGACCTTCTCTCAAATCTGTCGCCTGGTAGACTCCCTGGTGCTCAAGTACGCCGACGAACTTGAAGTCTACCGCCTCCGGCCCGTAGCCCAGCAATTCTGTGACGACATGACCAACGCCGTAACCGGCAGGAAACGGGGACGCCCACGCTCCATCCAGGAATGGGGCAACATCTTCTTCCAGCGGACACAGGAAAGCGGCCTCCGCATCATGGCTCGCGCCCGTCTCGACAGATACTTGAACCAGTGCCTGGAGTGCCGTGTCCTGCCTCAAGTCAACGATATCTTGCGCGCCCTGCTCCCTAGGGCCGTCCGCCGCGAACTCATCCCTTGCCCCCTCCAGGAACCCGTCCCCTTCTAGACCCTAATCCTCCAGCGCAATCCGCAGGCGCTTGTTGATGCGGCCCTTGCTTTCGTGGCCCACAACCCGTATCCGGCCCACCTCGGTGGTGTTGTTGACGTGGGTGCCGCCGTCGGCCTGGACGTCGAGGCCCTGGATGTCTATGGTTCGGACTTCGCGGATGTTGGCCGGGAGCAGGTTTATCTTGGTGCGGATGAGGTCGGGAATTTGCTCAGCTTCCTCGCGGGGCAGGTTGGCGACCAGGACGCTGCGGGCGGCGGCCACTTCCTCGTTGATTTTGGCTTCCACTTCCTCGGCGAAGTCGGCGGACATCCGCTCCAGCTCGAAGTCCATCCGCGCCTCGCCCGGCTGCATATTGCCGCCGGTCACCAGCGCCCCGTAGTCGCGCCAGACCACGCCGCATAGGATGTGCAGCGCGGTATGCGTCCGCATCAGCCGGTAGCGGCGTTCCCAGTCGATGCGCCCGGACACCCGGCTGCCGGTATCGGGCCGGTCGCCGTCTATCAGGTGCACCAGCAGGCCGCCGTCGCGCTTGACGCCAGTGACCACATAGTCCCGGCCGCCGGCGGACAGGACCCCGATGTCGCTGGGTTGGCCGCCCCCGCCGATGTAGAAGGCGGTACGGTCGAGAGCCACCCCCTCGTCTGCCGCATCGGTCACGGTGGCATCGAATTCTTGCAGATAACTATGTTGGTGAAACAGCAGTTCAGTCATGGCAAACCCTTCCTGATGGCAGCTCGGGCCTTGCCCAAGCAGCCGGTATTATAGCAGGCTACGAAATTCCCTCTCCCTCTGGAAGAGGGTTAGAGCCTGCCCCGTACTTGATATGGGGTGAGGGCGTCCCTGGCGAATTTTGCCGTTTTTTCGCTGGTAGACCCTATTCCGGGATATGCCATATCTTGTGTCTTTGGCCTATAATGGCAAGTTACTTGGCGGCCCGCGCAACGCGCCGAGGCCGCGCCTGAGATTCAACGCGCTCTACTTGTCATCCCCGCCAAAGCGGGGATCCAGAGCGTAGAAGGGCAAGACAATCAGGGGCTGACGATGAAGATTTCATGCTTGCAGGAGAATCTAAGCCGGGGTCTCGGCGTGGTAGGCCGTGCGGTAGCCAGCCGGGCCACTCTCCCCGTAACCCAGAACGTGCTGCTGGCTGCCGACCAGGGAATGCTGCGGCTGTCGGCCACCAACCTGGAAATCGCCATGACCACCTGGATCGGCGCGATGGTGGAGGAAGAGGGGGCGGTCACCGTTCCGGCGCGAGTGCTGACTGATTTTGTAAACTCCTTGGGCAATGATCGGATAGACATCGAAATGGAGCCCGGCTCCCGGGTCCTTCAGATTAAGTCGGGACGGTCTCAGGCCAGCATCAACGGGACCGACGCGGCGGAATTTCCGCCCATCCCCACAGTGGAGGACGCCATGGTGGCCCGGGCAGAGCCAGCGGCCCTGCGGGGAGCCATCGCGCGGGTGGCCTTCGCGGCGGCCACCGAGGAGTCTCGCCCGGTGCTGACCGGCGTGGAAGTGAAGCTGGCGGAGGGCCGGTTCACCATGGCCGCCGCCGACGGATTCCGTCTCGCCGTGTATCACGGCGCTCTCACCCAGTCTACGCCGGAAGAGATGAGCGTCATCATTCCGGCCCGCACCATGAACGAGCTCAACAGGCTGCTGGGCGACCAGAGCGACCCAGTGGACATAATGCTCACTCCCCAGAAGGGACAGGTGATGTTCCGTCTCCAGGGCGGCGATACCGTAGAGCTGGTTTCGCAACTGCTGCAGGGTACCTTCCCCAACTATGACCAGCTCATCCCCCAGAGCTACACCACCCGCGCCATTCTTGATTCCCAAGCGACCCTGCGGGCGACACGCACCGCCGCTATCTTCGCCCGTGACGGCTCCAACATCATTCGGATGCACGTAATGCCCAACGAGGATGACCAGGCGGGCGGCAAGCTGCTGATCTCCGCCCGCTCCGAGGAAGTGGGCGACGACCAGGACGAGGTTGACGTAGCCGAACTGGAGGGTGAGGAGGGCAAGATTGCTTTCAACAGCCGCTATCTCTTGGACGTGCTGTCCGTGATGGACCGGGGCCAGGTTGCCATTGAGACCACAACCTCATCAAGCCCCGGAGTTTTCAAACCCACCGACAGTGACGACTACGTACACGTGGTCATGCCCATGTTCGTCCAATGGTGAATAAGGTCGGATCGAGAATTCCCGTCACCACCTCCCCGTCCGGCTCCCTGGTCAACCGTATGTTCAGCAGCCGCATCAGGCGCTGAAGACTACCAGCGTCCAGCTCATCCAGGGAGCCGGCATACCTGGACATGGCCAGTTCCAAGCGCTCCGCAAGCCGGTCCCAGTCCTCGCTGATTCCCTTTTGCTGCTCAAGCATCCGAATGTCCTTGTCATGCTGCGCCAACAGGTGGTTCAACGGACCCACCAGACCCTCCTACATCTCCTGATCAATGAACTCTTTCGCCCGCTGCATAGTCAGCGTAGCCAATTCGCCGCGAATCTTATTCACCCGCCCCTGAAGGTCTGCAATGCGTCTGTCCAACTCCCCAACCCCGTCGGACGAGTTCCGCCGCAAATCCTCGACAATCACCTTCGGCTCCCGGACAACCGCCAGGATGTGCTCCCGCACCACGGCCTCGAGCAGGTCAGCCCGTACCGACGCCACACTGCATATCTTCGGCCGGCCATTGGCGCTGGACACATCGGCCTGAGTCCCCCGGCACCGGTAGTACGGGTAGGTGGCGTTCCGGTGGACCCCTTCCAACTGGGTTGCCCCGCACACTGTGCTACTGCAAAGCCCGCAAGAGAAGTAGTCCGTAAAGATGTAGTCCCAATGCTTGCCCCGGCGGGGGCTCCGCTCCATCGCCTCCTGTACAGCCCTGAACACGGCCGGCTCGATGATCATCGGCGAAAGACCCTCTATGACAATCCATTCCTCCCGCGGCTTGGGCGTAACCTTGCGCCTCTTTTTCTTCCTCCCGTCGCCCTCTCCCCCACTTTCGTCATCGAAGACCAGCTCGTACCGGTTCTTGCCCCAAAACTGCACCCCGGTATACGCTTCATTCCTCAACATCGTCCCGATAGTCCCGGCACTCCACTTGCCGAACTTCTTCGAGGGAATCCCCATTTCGTTAAGGGTCCGCGCAATCTTGCTGTTGCTGTAACCGGCGAGCTTCAGGTCAAAGGCCAAGCGGACAACTTCCGCCTCCCCCTCATTGATCCTCCTTTTTCTCGTGACCGGGTCCACGTCGTACCCGTACATACCGACACCAGTGCCGTTCGGCATGCGATTGGCCCTCGCCGCCTTCAGGTTGCCGTCATAGCTGCGTCCTGACGTGTTGTCCCGCTCACGCATGCCCACAAACCCGATCACGTACTGGATCAACTCATCGATGACAGAGTCTGCGGTAGTCCCGTCCCCAAAGTGCAGGGTCACCCCGTGCCGTCGGCAAAACCGCATAAAAATCCCGCCCTCCAGGGGGTCCCGGTACAACCGGTCCGGCTTGTACGTAAAGACATGCTTGATTTCCCCTCTCTCGATCAGCCCCCGCAGGGTCCGCAGCCCCTCCCTGTTGGCGTAGGCAACTGACCACACCTCGCGGATCATGTGCTCCGGCCTGACCACTACTCCTGCGGCCTCGGACATGGACTGGTTCCTCTCCCGCTGGAACTCAAACGACCAGCCCTCTTCTTGCCGGCGGGTGCTCAAACGCTCGTAAAAGGCGCCAAACTCAGTCTCCTTAGGAGTTACGCAGTTGGGTTCAGGGAGTACCAGGGTTGAGCAAGATATTGACGTATAGCTTCCCGCACGACGCTTGCCACGGCCTCATACCAACTGATGCCAGAGCGCAGGCGATGCGCTTCCAGGCGCACAAAGGCTTGTATTGCCATCCCGATATGACTCCGCTGCGATTGGGCCTTCCGCGCCTGGCATTTCTCCACCCCGCAACACTGCTTCAGTCCCCGGTGATAGTTCTCTATCCCCCAAGCATCGCCTTTCAGAGATTCCTGTTGCTCTGCGCTCAGGTCCAGGTCATTGGTTGCCCAATGCTCCGCGTCCCCCTTTGGGGAGACCGTCCGGAACACCTTGACCATTCCGCAGCCCCGCAGGTGGACCACCCGGCCCCCGGACGGTATCTCCACCGTGTCCACACGGATGTTGCCCTTTCCGTCCGGGTTCACCCGCCGGTTGCAGCGGAACTGAGTCAGCCAGACCCAGCCGCATTCCCGCACCTTCTTCAGGTTCTCCAGGCTGCTGTACCAGCTATCGAAGAGGATATGGCTGGGCCGGAAGCCCCGCCCGCGGGCCGCCCCGGCCATCTCCCGGAAATAATCGTTCTTGTTCTTTCCGCTCAACGGCCTGTCATAGATCCGGAAATCGCAGGGCATCAGGGAACGTCCGTCAGTCCACAGCAGGGTGAGCAGGCTGATGCCTTGCACCATCCGGCGGTGCTTGCCGCTCCAGTGGCGGGTTACCAGTTCCATCTTCCGGGCGTGGGGCTTGTCCAGAGTGGTGTCGTCCAGCACCAGGACGCCCTCCTCCAGCCGCGCCAGATCCCGGGTCTCCCGCCACAGCGCCTCAGTATCGGGAGGCTGTCTCCGCAGCAAGCGGGTGAAGGCGCCATGGGCCGGGGCGTCCGGCGCGCCGGGCTGGCAACGGGCGGCTTCGGAACAGGTGAAGCTCTTCTGGGCCGCCACCAGAAAGTTGATATAGTCCAGGGGTTTGCTCCTCGCTGGGTTCATACCGCCACCACCTCACCATTTCACCGGGAATCATACCCCATGCCAGAGGGCAAGCCATACCCCCAACTTTCAACTGCGTAACTCCTATCATCAACAGGACCATCGCCAACGGTCCCGACATCCAGTGAGTATTGCCAAACAGCAACCGGCCCAGCAGGAAGACGGGGCCGATGCATCTGGCTCCGAGCAGCATCCCGACCGCCACCCCCAGCAGGGCAGAACCTTGGGCTCGGTGCCCTCGGTCGCCATGCCGCGCTCCCAAGGGACGGCCATAGGATTGCGATGCCGATGCCTGCGAAAAACGCGAGGACTATTCCTACTCCGATGTCTGGTATCGTGCAGCACTCTCTCTTTTCTTCGGGCCGCCAGCGTTCACGGCCCAGAACCGCCTTCCGGCTCCTTGTCCTGGCCTGCCAGGAATCCCACGGCGGCACTCAGAAACGACACCACCAAAAGACCCACTAGCTCCTGCCAGTGAAATTCGTCCGGCGCATGGCCGCCGCGAATGTCCGCATACGACATGGCGATGACGACGAAAAAGACGTAGCAGCACAGGTAGGCGGTAAGGCGGCGGCGGAGGTAACCCCATAGTGGCGTGCTGGGCGGCTTGTTCTGGCCCAACAGGACACCGATGGCGAGCCAGATTCCCATGAAGGAGAGTATGTCGCCGAGCTCCAGTGGCAGGGATGCGATACCGAAGCGAAACGCAAAGATCGCAGCGGTGATCACGACGGCGAACACCAGTACGGTGAATCCTCGCCTCGACAGCCAGCCAAGGGTGTTGATTACGCGCTCCAACGCGGTCAATCAGGGATAGCTGGGTCATCCTCCAGTCCCCAGTGGCCTAGTATTGGGTCAAACGCGTATTGTCACGCATCACATAATCTGAGCGTGGGTGCTACCTTTTGGACTGAAGTTGTGTTGTGGGAGGGTCATCCATGGTGCAAGAGGTTTACGCGGTCCACCTGACTGCGCCGGAGAAGGGACTGCTCAAGAAGATGATCCGGGCCGGCAGGCACTCGACCCAGGCCATCACGCGGGCCCGCATTCTGCTAAAGACCGACGAGGGTTGGACCGCTCCCCAAGTGTCCACGGCTCTGGATGTGTCGGAACGCACGGTGCGCCGGGTCAAGCGCCGCTACGTGGAGGAGGGACTGGAGGAGGTGTTGCGGCACCACAACTCGCCCAATCCATACCGGAAGGTGGACGACCGTGTGGAAGCCCACCTGATTGCCTTGGCCTGCAGCCCGGCGCCCGAGGGTCACGAGCATTGGACTCTGCGCGCCTTGGCCGGCAAGGCGGTGGAGTTGGGACTGGTGGAATCGTTGTCCCACGAGACGGTGCGGTTGCACTTGAAAAAAACACCCTCAAGCCGTGGCGGAAGCAGCAGTGGTGCATTCCCAAGGTAGGCGGAGAGTTCGTGGCCGCTATGGAGGATGTGCTGGACTTGTACGCCGAACCATACGACCCTCAGAGGCCGGTGGTGTGCTTCGACGAGACCTCCACCCAGCTCTTGGCGGAAACCAGGACGCCGTTGCCAGCAAGGCCCGGACAGCCCAAGCGGGAGGACTACGAATACGTGAGGGGTGGCACCCGTAACCTGTTCCTGACCTGCGAGCCCAAGGCCGGCTGGCGGGAGGTTGCGATAACCCAGCGGCGTACCATGCAGGACTTCGCCCATCAGATGCGCTGGCTGGTGGACGCGGCCTACCCGGATGTCCCGGTGATCCGCCTGGTCTTGGACAATTTGAACACCCACCGGGTGGCATCGCTGTATGAGACCTTTCCCGCCCCGGAGGCGCGGCGGATCGCCAAGCGGCTGGAGTTCCACTACACCCCCAAGCATGGGAGCTGGCTGAATATGGCGGAAATCGAGTTCAGCGTGCTGGCCAGGGCCTGCTTGCGGGGGCGCAACGGAGATGAGGACAGCCTGGAAAGAGCCGTCAGTGCCTGCGTGTGGGAGCGGAACGCGATAGGAGCCGCCATTAACTGGCAGTTCACAGCCCAAGACGCTAGACGCAAACTCCATCGCCTCTACCCGTGCCATTCTTGATTTGACGCAATACTAGGTAGTCGGCCTCCGGGACGGAGAACACCGGGCGTCCGTCAAGCCTGAACACGATGTGCGCATCGTCCACCGTCCCGCAGATAGCGAAAGAGTCCGCATTTACGACGACGTACCGCACTCCGCCCCTCGCTCCGCTCCAGTGCCCTCTGACCTTCACTACCACCATAGCGGTCAGTTCATGCCCTCGAGGCCGACCGGAGCAGTTGCGGTAACGTACACCGCCCGGCTGTCGCACCCACTTATTGTCGTCGTAGTGCTTACGGAGTGCGAACACGGGCTCCTGTTGTCCGAGTTGGCGGCGCGCCAGGCTGAGAACCGGCTCATGTGCGGGTTGTATTCCCTTCAGGCACCGGCTAGGGGTCAACATCTGCCACCACTTCGTCGAGCAGGCCGTTTCGAACGGCCCACACAACGACCTCCTGCTTGCTTTCGAATCCCAGCTTGTCCTGTATGCCGTAGATGGTGTTGCGCACCGTCGTAGGACGGTTATCGCGGGATTCGGCGATGGCGGTGTACGACATGCCCTTGGCGAACTGGACGAGTATCTCCTTCTCCCTTTGCGTGAGTTTGTTTGACTTTGGCGGATCACCTCGCTCCGGAGCGTTGCGCAATCGCGCAAACACGCGTCTCATGGCATCGCGGGGCATCTTGTACTCACCCCTGGCCACGTCCCTGACCGTGGTCAGCAACTCTTCCGTCGGGGTGAACTTCTGGACGTAGCCGGCGGCACCTGCGGTCACTGCCTCCATGACTGCGTTCCTCTCGGTCGACGCGGTCAGCATGAGCACGTTGGTGTCAGGAAGCGCGTCCATGATTTCCCGGCACGCCTCTATGCCGTCTCTGTTCGGCATCAACACGTCCATGATAACCAGGTCCGGCGCAACGGACTTGGCTATCCGTTCCGCCTCATGCCCGTCTCCTGCGTGTCCCACCACTTCGAATTCGCCGGAGTGCTCCAGTAGCTGCTGGAGCCCGTCCCGGACAAAGGGATGGTCATCGACGAGCAGTACTCGTACAAGTGTAGAAGGCATTTCATCCCCCTCCCATGGGTTTGTAGGACGCCACGCAGGTCACCGTAGTTCCACCCTCGGCCACGCCTGATTCCACCATAAGACTGCCGCCCGCCCGCTCTGCGTCCTCGGCCATATTCCTGAAGCCCCGGCCTCGCGTCTTGTAGCCAACGGGTAGGCCCACCCCGTCGTCCGACACCGACAGCCGAAGAGCGGTGTCGTCGAATTCTAGAGAGACGCGGACATGGCCCGCATTGGAGTGGCGCAGCGCGTTGGTCAGGGCGTTGTGCGCGATGGAGAACAGTGCGCCGCGAGTTGCGGTCGGCAAGGGCGGTTCGTCGCCCGACTGCACGAACTCGGCAGGAACCAATGAAATGGAGGAGAAAGACGCTACGAGCGACTCCAGCACATCACCAAGTTCGATACCGTCGAAGATCTCCCCGATTTCAATCGGGTGCCTGAGCTCCCACATGGAGGACCTGGATAGGCTGGCGGTTTCCTCCAGAGCGGACATCAGGTCCCTGTTGGACTTATCTGCAAGCTGCCTCACCCGGTCTATCCCCAGCCCGATCATGTAGGCGGACTGGGCCATCGTGTTGTGGATGGTTTTGGCCACCTCCGTTCGCTCGCGCATCAACGCCTGCTCGCGTCCAACCGCCTGACTCCACCTCCTTCGCTCGAACCTGGAGATCAGATTGACCAGCGCAACGATCAGGTACATGACAAATATCCTCATCAGAAGCGCTTTCTCTTCACTCGCCCCGGTGTCCAGCCCATCCCCCACCGCAAGGCTCAGGGCCAGGTAGATGACGGCCACCACGGTCACCAAGGCCATGTTGAGCCTGAAGGAGGTGAATACCACCGCCAGAAAGGCAAGGGGCGGGTAGTAGAGAAGGTGGAAGTAGTAATGGCTGAAGCCATTGCTTATCGCCACCGCCGCCGAGAGCAGGGCCATGTCCAACGTGCAGAAGGCCATAACCCAGCGCCATGTCACTGGTCTTTTCGACAGCACAAGGTAGTGAAAATACCCGTTGAACGCCATCAAGAGCACCAGGATCAACAGATACGCCACAAAGTTGGGAGCCCAATACCCGTAGGCGGGGCGATACAACATCTGAAAGAAACCCACGGCCACCAAGGCCCAGTGCATCCAGGCCTGGATGTTCCCCACATGTCTCAGGCCGTCCGGGTCGATCTGGCTGAGGGTCCAGTCGCGCGACCCAAAGACGTCGACCGTTTTCGCTATCAGTTGAAGGACACACCTCTGGCTGGCTCCTTTACGCAACCCAACCCCCGAACTTACCAGAGCCGATGGTCATTTGACTGTCGCGGGTATTTCCAAGCGCGTGCAACATTGAATCCAACTTCTCCATGTGATTTGCCGCTGGTACGAGTTATCTATTTTGTGCAGAGGCCCCAGCTCAGATTCGCGAGCGGGATGGTCTCGAGTGTCCAAGCCGACCGGGTGGCGATCCATCCAGCAACCATTCACCCACTCAAATCTAGTCCAAGAGGCTGGAGAACATCAAAGTTCTACAAACCCCATCACCCATAGGCATAGGCCCATAGCTGCCTCGACTGCCCTGCTCGGAGTCTGGTGTGCACGACCATTTGAAGAATAGGCGTGGGAACCTTACCGAGAACATAGGGGAACGCCTAAGGTTACAAGCGTTAGAGGGCGTCCCAATAACTGGGCGGCCGGAGACTAAAAGAATGGGCCTGGCGCCCACGATTAAGTAAGGCGAAGCCGTCTGGTCCCATGGGACAGCTATTAACGGCGAGGGGACTTTGGAGGATGGGAACCGGCCAGGTTTGCTGGACCTACTCAGAACGGAAGTCAGTCCGGCCTTGCAGGAGGGGATAGTCGAATGACGCTCTACATCCCGTCCAGTACCTTGCTCATTGTGGCTGCTTTGCTCGCAGTGGGAATATCGGTCTTGCTCGTGTGGCAACCGGCCGCCCGGGCCAGCACGAATGCGGTTCCCGGCGCACCGACGTACGTGACCGCAACACCAGGCGACACGTACGTCAACCTGACGTGGATGAAACCGTCAAGCGATGGCGGCTCGGAGATCACAGACTATCAGTACCGTCATTACGAGGCCCCGCGGGTCGGTATCGAGCTGACTCCCGGGTCGCTGGTCGCGCACGAGGGCGACACGGCCGGTGCCCAGTACACCGTCAGCCTCGCCACCAAGCCGGAGGGGAACGTGACCGTGACCATTGCGGGGACTGCGGGAACAGACCTGACGTTGGACAGGACCAGCCTGGCGTTCACGCGCCTGAACTGGTTCACCCCCCAGACTGTAACGGTGACCGCCGCCCATGACGGCGACAGGGCTAACGACGTGGCTACGCTTGTCCATACGGCCTCCGGAGCGGACTACGAGGGGAGAGCAAGGGACCTGCCGGTAATCATTGACGACGACGAGACCGCCTCCCTGATACTGGACAGGTCCTTCCTCGCCGTGGACGAGGGCGATTCCACCGGGGGGAGCTACACGGTGCGGCTGTCCCACCAACCCACCGATGATGTGACGGTCGCCATCACGGGCCATGCGAATACGGACCTGACCCTGAGCACCGCTAGCCTGACGTTCACGACCGGCAACTGGTCTGACGCCCAGGCGGTGACCCTCAAGGCCAGCAACGATACGGACACCTGGGACGACCGGGTTACGCTGACCCACACCGCATCGGGCGGTGGCTACGACGACGAGATAGCGGATTTGCCGGTGACGGTACGGGAGCAGAACTGGATCACGGCATCGGAGGACTTTACCGCGCCCATCACGGGGTTGACCAACGGTACCGGGTACCGGTTCGAGGTACGGGCGGTCAACAACGCAGGACCTGGCGGCCCGGCGAGTGACGACGATGTCCCGTTCAATAGACTCTACACAAACTCCTCATCGTGCTATTACTGCGTCATTCTGGGCCGTAACTACTCCATAGACGAGGGGGAGGATGCGGAATTCATGCTGCGCCGCTTCTCCTCCGACGAGGAGCTCACAGTCACACTCATACTGGCGGAGCTTAGCAGTTACGGCAGCGTCGTGGATAAGGGAGAGATGTGGAAGCGAAGGGTCACGTTCGGCAAGGGGCAGAGAGATATGTCGGTATTCGTTCCTACCATTGCGGACGACCAGTACGATGCCGACGGTAGTGGTCATCCCTCCATAGGAGCGATATTGCGGCCAGGGTATAGCTACGCGGTGCCGCCGATGAGCATGGGGAGCCCGACCGGTACGCCCTACGGGGCACAGACGATATTCGTGAGGGACAATGATTTCCCGCTCGGGTCCCGGGTAACCAGCGATATCAGCCGGACTACGGTTCACGAAGGCCAGAGCACAACCCTGACGTTCACTTTCAGAATTCCCTCCGGGTACGACATACACGCCGGTACGGGCACCTTCATGCTTGGTGTAACCGGGGGAGACAGCGGGGACTACACCATCGAACCCAGCGAGATCTCAGTACCGCTCTCGGCCTTCAGGCAGGCTGATGAGTCCGCTCCGCATACCGCCACGGCAACCGCGACCTTCACCGCCGTTGACGACGCCGAAGGTGAAGGTCCCGAAGACTTCACGATAAGTCTCACGAAGGGCGGCGATGCTCAGGAGAACGTCCCACTGCCCCCCGACCTGCATCTGACCATCGCCAGAGCGACCTGCCCGAGTTCCGCATAGGGTCGCCCTACCCCGACGACTCGCTACCGACCGAGGAGGACGGTAGCGTGAAGTTCGAGATCACACGCGACGCGCCCGCCGCCGCGACGCAGCCGCTGAGTATTCGAATAACCGCGACCGGCAAGATGATCAACGGCGAGAGGGACTCGACCAGGACAATCAACATCGCCCCCGAGGCCACCAGCAGGTTCATCTATGTATCCGTCAAGGGCGACCGCTGGTACGAGCCTCATTCAACCATCACGGCCGCCATTCTGGACGACGATGATGACATGGGTTTCATGGTCAGCCCCACGCAGGATAGCGCCCAGGTAACGGTTCTGGACGATGATTTCCCCTGGGGCGTCCGGCTCGGTATGGAAGCCAACCGCACCATGCTCACCGAAGGCCAGAGCGCGACGCTGACCTTCACCTTTAAGACCCATGAGAACAAGGAACCACACACCGGCACCGGAACTTTCGACATCAGCGTCCAAGGCAATGCCGCTGATTACAGCCTCTCGGCCAACACAATCAGCGCCCCGCAGTCTGCATTTCAGCTTGGCCCAGGAGGCCGCTACTATGAGGCGACGTCCACCGTAACCTTCACTGCGCTCACGGACAGCGAGACTGAGTCCGCCGAACATTTCACCGTCAGCGTGTCGCGCGGTGAGGGTGCACAGGAGTCCATCAGGCTACCTGGCAGCCTGATCTTGACCATATCGGACCTCATGGGCCCCGGCGTACCGCAGTCGGTTAAGGCCCAGGAGTCTGGCGCGAACGGGATCAAGGTCTCGTGGGAGAAGCCAAGCACCAATGGCGGGTCGGACATCACGGGCTACGTAGTGCAATGGAAAGAGGCCGTGGGCAGTTGGGATACGGCGGAGGACGTTTCCGAGGTCAATACCCAGAACACCCACCACACCATCACGGGCCTCAACCAAGGCACCCGGTATTTCGTGCGGGTCATCGCGGTCAACGCGGTGGAAAACAGCCTGCCGTCCGGCGAGGTTAGTGCCACCATCAATAACCCCGCCACCGGGCAGCCGTCCGTCAGCGGCAAGGCGCAGGTGGGCGAGACGCTGACGGCTTCCACCAGCGGCATTTCCGACGTGGATGGGCTGGCGGGCGCTCAGTACAGCTACCAGTGGGTCCGGGTTTCATGCGGCGCGGACTCCGATATACAGGATGCGGTGGGTACGTCGTATGTGCTCACAGGCGGCGATGAAGGCAAGACCATCAGGGTCAGGGTGTCGTTCACAGACGACATGGGCAATGAGGAGTCCCTGATCAGCGCGGCCACGGACACGGTAGCGCCGGAGCCTCCGCCGTTACGGGCGGTATCCATCGGTGTCCCGCCAACCCACAACGGAGTGGATACTTTCAGCTTCGAGCTGCGCTTCAGCGAGGCTCCCAGGCCGGACTTCAGCTACCGGGTCCTGCGGGATCACGCTTTCATCGTGGCCTGGGGCGAGGTTACCAAAACACCGCGACTGGCAAAGCCCGAAAACATCCGCTGGAAGATTGTCGTACAGCCGCATGGCGGCGAGGACGTAACGATAGTGCTGCCTGAAACCACCGACTGCGGGGACCCGGGTGCGATATGTACCGAGGATGGCAGGATGTTGTCCAACAGGCTGATATTGACCGTTCACGGCCCGTAGGCGGCGGGCTATTCGGGCGGGGGCGAAGGCCCCATTGGCCGCCCGCCCTTCGTTCCCAGTCAGAAACAGGCCCCGGCCAATGAGCCGTGGCCTCGCATTATTCGCGCTCCAACGCGTAATTCAGGTCGTCCGTAGGCTACAGCCCTGGTTTGGACACCATCCCATTTCGGGCGGAGCAGCTTGGAGGCACCAAGGATCCCTGAATTCCGCTGGGTATAGACATAAGCCCATGGGTCCCTTTAATTGCCCCGTTCAAAGCGTGGTGTCAAAGACCATGTGAATAATAGGCGTGGGAACCTTACCGAGAACGTAGGGGACACATTAGGTTACAAGCGTTAGAGGACGTGCCACGCACCGGGCGGCCGAGTAATTAAGAAAAGAGGTCGAGCCCACACGATCAACCAGAGGGCGTCTGGACCTCAATGACGGCTGTTAACGGCGAGGGGGCTTCGGAAGATGGGAGTCGACCATGTCGGCTCGGCCCTTTTGGAACATGGGTCAAACCCCGAGTTACAGGAGAGGCAGTCGAATGACGCTATACGGGTCACCCGGCATTAAGTTTATTATGGCCGCCCTGGTCATAACAGGTATCTCATTGGTGTTTGTGTTGGCAGCAGCATGGGGCCCGGCCGCCCGGCCCAATCCAGCGGGGTTCCCGGCGCACCGGTGGACCTGGACGTGACGCCCGGCGACACCTCTGCCGCATTGACCTGGAGAGTACCGTCAAGCGACGGCGGCTCCGAGATCACGGATTACCAGTACCGCTATCACACGACCGCGCAACCCGGAATAATCTTAATGCCGGGGTCGTTAACCGTGCGCGAGGGCGTCGCGGCAGGTTCCAGCTATACCGTCAGCCTAGTCACTCAACCGCCCAATGACGTGACCGTGGCCATCACCGGGACTTCGGGGACGGATCTGACACTGGACAAGACCAGCCTGACGTTTACGCGCCTGGACTGGTTCATCCCCCAGGCAGTGACGGTGGTCGCCGCCCATGACAGCGACCAGACTGATGACCGCACCACGCTGATCCACACGGCTTCCGGCGGGGGCTACGACCAGCAAACGGCAGACCTGCCGGTGACCGTGAGCGACGACGATACGGTGTCCCTGCTGTTGAGCAAGTACCACCTAGCCGTGGGTGAAGGCGATTCCACCCGAGGGAGCTACACGGTGGAGCTGTCGAGCCAGCCTACGGAAAATGTGACGGTCGCCATCACGGGCCAGTCCGGCACGGACCTGACTCTGAGTAGCACCAGCCTGACCTTCACCACCGGCAACTGGTCCGACGCCCAGACGGTGCCGTCACAGCGGATTCCGATACTGACCGGACGGACGACTCAGCTTCCCTGACCCACACCGCATCGGGCGGAGGGTACGGCAATAGGACCGCGAAGCTGACGGTGGCGGTGCGGGAACAGAACTGGACCACAGTGGATACTCAAAATGGCCTGACCGCGACCATCACCGGGCTGACCAATGGCACCGAGTACACGTTCGAGATGCGCGCGGTCAACAGCGTGGGCCCTGGGAAGGTGTCCATTGTCCAGGCCGTCCCGTTTGTGGAGCTGACTACATCCTTTTCCACGTGTATGAAGTGCGTCTACTTGGGATATAACCACTACGTAGTCGAAGGAGGCATGGGGTATTTCAGGTTACGGCGTTTTTCAACGGATAGTGATCTCACGGTCACCGTCGATGTGGTCGAATTCAGCGACTACGGCTCTGTAGTTGCAAAGAAGGAACTGGGAAAGCGGAGGGTTACGTTCAAAAGGGGAATGGAAGAGGCCGTTCTGGTAGTCCCCACCATCGATGATGACACCTACGATGCCTATGGGGATCATCATCCTACTCTCGTGGGGACAGTGCTGCCAGGACATAACTACGCGGTGCCGCCGGAGCACATTGGCCTTGGCCACAAACCCGCTTCGAAGCTGACAGTAGAAGTTCGGGACAACGATTTCCCGCCTGGGGTCGTGATTACCAGCGAGATTGGCGAATTAGAGCTTCGGAATGGCGGCAGGCTTCAGGAGGGCGAGAGCGCAACCCTGACCTTCACCTTCACCAGCCATCTGGAACCGCATTCCGGCACGGGGAACTACGCTTTCAGCGTCACGGGCGTGGACAGCGGGGACTACATCATCGAACCCAGCGAGGTATTCGTGCCGCTCTCGGCCTTCGAGAGGCCAGGTTACGACGAATTGCTCACGTTCACCTACTCGGCCCCGTACGTAGCCAAGGCAACCGTTACCCTCACCGCCGTCGACGACCAGGACGGTGAGGGCCCCGAGAACCTCACGGTCAGGCTGGTGAGAGGCGACGGCGCGCCAGAGGATATTACGCTTCCCCGCGATCTGAGACTCACCATCGCCAAGAGTGACTTACCGGAGTTCCGCGTACGGTCGCCCTACCCGAGCGGTACAGTCCACACCGAGAGCGACGGCAGTGTGAAGTTCGAGATCACGCGCGATGCACCCTCCAACTCGGTGCAGGCACTCAACCTCCGGGTGAGCGAGACCGGCAAGGTGATCGACGGCCCCAGGGCGACGACCAGGACAATCAACATCGCTCCCGAGGCCACCAGCAGGCTCATATACGTGCATCTCAGGGGCGACCGTTATTACGAGTCCCATTCGACCGTCACGGTCCGCATCCTGGAGGACGACAACGACCTGGGTTTCATGGCCAGCCCCACGCAGGGCAGCGCACATGAGATGGTTCATGACGACTATTTCCCGTGGGGCTCCAGGCTCAGTCTTGGAACCGACCGCGCGGTGATCAGCGAGGGCCAGAGCGCGACCCTAACTCTCACCTTCAGGACCCGGGAGGACAGAGAGCCGCATGCGGGTACCGGGACATTCCAGATAGGCGTCCAGAGCGGCAACAAGATGGATTACAGCCTCTCGACCCGCAGCATCAATGTTCCGCAGTCGGCGTTTCGCCTCGACTCGGGGAATCGTCACTACGAGGCGTCCACCACCGTGACCTTCACCGCTCTCGCGGATAGCACGGAGGAGCCCGCGGAGCAGTTCGTCATCAGCGTGTCGCGCGGCGCGGGTGCGCAGAGGGACATTAGCCTGCCGAACGATTTGACCCTAACCATATCGGGGATCACCGGCCCCAGCGTACCGCAGTCGGTGGCCGCCAAGCCGTCCGCTTCCAGCGGGATATACGTCACGTGGGCGGCCCCACAGTCCAATGGCGGGTCGGACATAACGGGCTACCTGGTGCAGTGGAAGAGGGCCGCAGACAGTTGGAACGTGGCGGAGGACGTTTCCGAAGCCCGCGCGGACGGCACCAGTTACACCATCGAGGGCTTGGATCCAGGTGTCCGGTATTCCGTGCGCGTGACCGCAACCAACGCGGCGGATGACGGGTTGCCGTCCAACGATGTCGAGGCTACTACAAATAATCCCGCTACCGGAACGCCCACCATCAGCGGTTGGGTTCAGGTCGGTTGGACGCTCACTGCCAACACCCCGGATTTCAGCGACCTGGACGGTCTGACGGGCACACAGTACAGCTATCAGTGGATCCGGGTCTCCGGTGGCACCGGCACCGACATACCGGACGCGACTGGTACGTCGTACACACTCACGGACGCCGACGAGGGCAAGACCATCAAGGTCAGGGTGAGTTTCACGGACGACCTGGGCAACAAGGGGTCGCTGGCCAGCGCGCCTACGAGTGCGGTCGGCCCGGAGCCCGAGCCTCTTGAGGCGTTATTCATCGACACCCCGGCGTCTCACAACGGGGAGGATACTTTCAACTTCGAGTTGCGTTTCAGCGAGACACCCAGGTCGGATTTCAGTTACAGGGTGCTACGCGACCATGCGTTCACGGTGTCGGGGGGCCGGATTACCAGAACGCCCAGGATGGAGAAACCCGGCAACATCCGGTGGAACATCATAGTGCGGCCGGACGGTGACAGCGCTGTTACGGTGATCTTGCCCGAAACCACCGACTGCGCCGACCCGGGCGCGATCTGTACGGATGATGGCCGGATGCTGTCCAACAGGCTGGAGGTGACCGTCTTAGGGCCGTAGGACGGCGGGCTATTCGGGGCTACGGTAAAAGCCCCAGTTCAAGGAGTTGCATTTTGCGATGGTTTTGGCTTTCAGTAGTCCTGATACCGCTGGTGCTCGGTGCCTGCAATGGGAACCAGGCGGCGACGCCCTCGGAGGTGGCCACGGCCAGGGTCGCGCCGACGCCGTCCGTTACAGCCGCCCCGACCAGCACTCCGGCACCCCCTCCCACAGTCGTTCCTTTCCCCACAGCCGTACCGACGGCCACTCCCATGCCCACAGGCACACCAGCGCCCACGGCGACGCCGCAGCCCTACAGCTGGCCTCCAGTCTATATCTACCTCGTTGATTTTCTGGCCCGGCACAGCCCTAGGGAGTTCGGCACCCAGGAGGAGACGGCTGCCGGGGACTACCTGGCTCAGCAGATGCGGGACCTTGGCTACGAGGTCTCCTTCCAGGAATTCGACTTCGTCCATGACAGCTCGGCAACCCTTGACGTGGACGGGGAAGAGTTGGAAACGGCGATAATGGACAACTCGGCCCCTGTCGGCGGCACCGGGCCGCTGGTCTACGTTGGTCTCGGACAAGAACAGGACATCCCGGCGGGCGGGCTGGAAGGTAAGGTGGCCCTGATCAGGCGCGGTGAGCTGACCTTCCAGGAGAAGGGAGCCAACGCGGCCGCCGCCGGTGCCGTTGCGGCGGTCGTGTTCAACAGCGAGCCAGACCCGTTTCGGGGCTTTGTGCAAGAGCTGGATATTCCGGTGTTCAGCCTATCGGGTACGGACGGAGAGCCGTTGGCGGCGCTGCTCCAGGCCGGGGAGGATCTGTCTGCCCAGTTTACCGGCGAGATAGACATGCGGCATTCCAGAAACATCGTGGCCCATAGGGCCGGGACCGGGGAGGACGGCAGGACGCTGATTCTGGGAGCCCATTACGACACCCTGCCGGGAGCGGAGGGGGCCAACGACAACGCAGCCGGTATCTCGGTACTGCGAATGGTGGCCGGACACATCGGCGAGATGACCTTGCCTTTCGGTGTGAAGGTGGTGTTCTTCGGTTCCGGGGAGGCGGGCATAGTGGGTGCCGACCACTACGCCATGGGGATGAGCGAAGAAGAACTGGAGAACACGATGGGCATGGTCAACCTCGATTTGCTGGGAACCGGCCTGGAGCAGGTTCTGCTCGGAGACCCGCACCTGGCCGGGCAGGTGGCGGAAGCAGGCCATGATCTCGGAATCGGCCTCATGACCATCGAGAAAGACGAGTGGTGGTCGAACCACACGGCATTTGAGGATGTGGGGGTTCCCGCGGTCTGGCTCCGCGCGGACAATCTGCGGCAGGCCATCCCCAGCGAGGGCGCCGACGACCTGAAGTGGATAAACCCGGCGTTGCTGGTTCAGGCGGAGCAGACGGTGACGGAACTTGTCCGGCGGCTGGCCACTGCTCCCGCGTCCACTACAAAATGACAATGACCGCCGCGTCCATTCACTAGGCCGGCAAACAAGAGAATCTAGGGGTTGCCTCCTAGGCATTGCCCGGGACGGTACGAGTCCCTAGGTTCTCGACCAAACCCCCGGCTGGCTACCGGCGTCAGGGTTGGGTACGGTCGGCGGGTGGGATAGAAAGACATGAGTCATCCCGAATTTTGGTGAAGAGGGAAAAAGCGGCAAAAGCGGTTTAGGAAAACAGGCAAAAGCAGAGACCCCTTCAGGTGGAATGGGACTGTCAGACCACCATTCACCGGGAGGGGTCTTTTCTTATGTTGCGGCATCGGGAGGGGCGGAGGCAAGGGCAGGAGGTTGCCAATCTATTGCAGTCATTCATTGGACCCTTGGAGCAGTGGCTGGACCAGCAGATAGACCGGCGATTGGTGCGCACCTTTTTCCTGGCCCTGGTGGCCATCGTGCGCCTGCGCCACTCGCGGTCCGGACTGCTGCTCAGCGAGCTGGGCGCCCACATCCTCTCGCCGGCCCAGGCCCCGGCCGGGACCAAGCGTCTCAGCAATCTGCTGCGGTCTCCCAAGTGGTCCCACACTCTTCTGGAGGGGTTCCTCAGGCACCGGGCGGAACAGTCGCTTTCCTACCTGGAGCAGCGGGAGGAGTTGGCCTTGGCCATCTGGGACGAAAGCGTGTTGGAGAAGCCGGAAAGCATCGCCGTGGAGGGATTGTGCCCGGTTCGCTCCAGCAAGGCGGCCCGCCTCAAGCGCATCAAGCCCGGCTACTACCATCCACCGGGAGGGCCTCCGGTGTTCGTCCCCGGCCTGCAGTGGCTCACCGTGATGCTGGCCGGGATGCAGGGGCCTCCGGCACTGGCCGCCATGCGCTGGTGGACCAGCCGGGGCCCTCTGGCCAGCCATCGCCGGGAGCAGACCGCATCCCTGCTCTTTCAATGCGCCCAGTGGTGGCAGAGACGAGTGGTCCACGTCTTCGACCGGGGATTCGCCGGCACGCCCTGGCTCAGCGAACTGGGCGGACAGCAACTGCGGTTCATCCTGCGCTGGCCCACCCGCTACCATCTGGCCGATGACCGGGGCGAGCGTCCCGCCTGGCATATCACCCGGGGCAAACGCTCCCAGAATCACCGTGAAATCTGGGACGCAAGCCGCCGCCAGTACCGCAAGACGGGCATCGTGGCCGTTCCGGTGCGCCATCCCCAAATGGAAGATGCCCTGTGGCTGGTGGTCTCCCGCCCTGGCAAGGGCCGCAAACCCTGGTACCTGCTGACCAATGAAACCATCTTGACCACCGGTGACGCCTGGCGGGTGGTCCTGGCCTACGCCCGCCGCTGGCAGGTGGAGATGTGCTACCGAGCCTGCAAGACGGACCTGGCTATGGAAAGCCCCCGGCTCTGGTTCTGGGAAAACCGCCTTAAGCTGCTGCTGATGGTCAGCCTGGTCTACGCCTTCCTGCTCTCCTTGCTGGCGTCAAATCTCGCTCCCCTGGTACGGGACCTGCTCCGAAACTGGTGCCACAGAACAGGAGAGAGGTACCGCCAAGCTGCGATACCTCTCTCCAGACTTAGAAACTATCTCAAAACAGGAGAGGTCGAAGGGGAGAGGGAAAATCCGGTTGGGTTAGGATGAAGGAAAATTTGGTGAGGCGGTGGATGATGAGGGGAAAGAGGGAGACTTTGGCAACGATTTGGGAGGTTCCAGACGATTTGTGGGAGCAGATTCACCCGGTGATTCTGGAGATGGACCCTCCCAAGGCTACGGGACGGAAGCGGGTTGATCCGAGGCGAATCCTGGACGGCATCATATTCCGCATGCGCACCGGCTGCCACTGGAACCGCCTGCCCCGGGAACTGGGGGACGACAGCACCATTCACCGCACTTTCCAGCGCTGGGTGGAATTGGGCGTGCTGGAGCGCATCTGGGCGGAGTTGGTCGCGGAGTGCGAGGAACTGGGTGGTGTGGACTGGGAGTGGCAGGCCGCAGATTGCGCCATGGGCAAGGCCCGTTTGGGGGGGATTCAATAGGCCGCAATCCCACGGACCGGGGCAAGGCGGGCAGCAAGCGGAGTATCCTGGTCGACCGGGATGGAGGGCCATTGAGCCTGGTGGTGGCCGGAGCCAATGTTCACGACACCAAGCTGCTGGACATGACCTTGGATGGCATAGTGGTGGAGCGTCCTGGAACCGGGACCCAGCATCTGTGCCTGGACAAGGGATACGACAACCCAACAGGCCACGAGGCAGTGGCGGCGCACGGGTACCGGGGCCACATTCGGCGGATAGGAGAGGAGAAGCTGGACGCCACAGGAGTGAAACGCCATCCGGCCCGCCGGTGGGTGGTGGAACGCACCCTGGCCTGGCTATCCAAGTGCCGGGCGATTCTGGTCCGGTACGACAAGAAGGCATCCAACTACATTGGCCTGATCCAACTGGCCTGCGCCCTAATCTGGTATCGCCGGCAATGGCAACTCAGGGTTTTGAGATAGTTTCTTAGGGCCGCCCTTTCCTCCCTATGGCTATCTCATCCGCCCATCCAAAATTCGGGATGACTCATGTTTATTGTTGCGAGGTGAAGAGCAATGGACACGGCTGGACACCCTTTAATCCACAGTCTGCGGGAAGCGGGAGAGCTGGACCCCTACTTGGACATGCCAGTATCCAACGTGAAGGAGACTGGCTGGACCCCAGCTATCTCCCTGTTCCAGGCTGAGGATGCCAGTCTACGTGAGCTGGTGATGAGCTACGGTTACGAAAGATGGGGGACTGCCAACAAACATGTTGCAGCCTCGGCCTTCATCATCGCCTACCTCACACGGTTAATCTATCCGGTGGTCGCCCAGTATGTACTGAGAAGGAGGGTCCCCAGAGCGACCCTGGAAAACTTGGCCTTTCATCGTACCGGTGGCCGTATCGACGCTACCGGGCTGAGGCAACCACAATTTACCGTCCTTCCCAATGACCCGTCGGCCGGCCACCCTGACGCTGAAGTCCTGCACAGCGAGACCGGCCTGTACCGGCAGCTCAAGGACTGGACCTTCAAGTCCAACGTGGAAATTGTAATCGCGGCCCTGTGCCGCTCCGTCCCCGCCAGCTTCAAGGTCTCCCAAAACGCGGTAGCCGCTTCCTGTGCCCAGGCCCTGCACCGGCTTTATAACCACGTGGAAGACAAAAGCCTGGTAGTCCGGGATGCCGAGACCTTCTTTGGAGACCCGTCATCTCTGATTCACCGCCAGGTCAGTATGGAAGTCATTGAGCATGAAGGGAAGAGCGGGTTCTTCGCCAGGCGGGCGGGATGTTGCCTGGTCTGGCGTACCAGGGAGGACAATGGGTATTGCTCCAACTGCATCCTTCAGCCCAGAGAGGAACAGACCCGTCAGTTTACGGAGATGCTGGCGGGAAGCAACTGACGGGAAGCCAATGGGACACTCATGAATGCCTGACAGATCAGATTTCTCCTTGGTAGAGGGCGACCGGTCTGCGTTGCACACACTACGGGGCCGCACGCTGGCGCGCGCTCCAGATGCTTCATCTCGGCATGTTCCACCTCTACGTTATCTGTTTTACACCGGCAGGAGCGGCGCTGTCCGCAAGGGGATGGTTCAATGAGCATGTGAAGTCATAACCGTCTTGCCGCCAATTATTCCTGTCTGCTAGACTGCCGACGGCATCCCGGCTGACCACCCCCAAGAGGCATGGTTGATGATTTACATTTACCCCCAAACACCCGAAGGGATGAGCGGGTTGAAGGGATAAGAGAGCGCTCCAGGCTCTGGGGATAATGGTCTCGGTAAGACGAAACCGGCCCCGGAGCGCCCAATTGACGCTATCACCTGAGCCGCCCCGACCGCATCCCCGTTGTCTTTGACGCCCATCGCCTGTTGGCCAGTGCCGGATTCATCCTGACGGTTACCCTGGCCCATGATCCCCAACCGCTGTAGCAGGTCTGCCGACATTTCCCTGGTGCTGCCGGACATCCATAACTTCGTGCGTGGATTCCCGTGAAAACCGGAATCCATAACCTCCAGCGGCCTCGGATGCAGCAGGGCATCCGGGTCGCCGCCGCAATGCTGCGGCGGACCGCCGGTTCGCTGCGCGACCTGGCGCCCATCATCCTGGTGGTTGTCTTCTTCCAGGTTGTGGTGCTGCAACAGCCCTTCCCCGACATCTGGAACGTCACCCTGGGTCTGCTATGCGTGGTGGCCGGGCTGACCCTCTTCATCCAGGGACTGGAAAGCGGGCTGTTCCCGCTGGGCGAGGCGCTGGCCCAGGGTTTCGCCAGGAAGGGCAGTCTCGCCGCGCTGCTGGCCTTCGCCTTCTGCCTGGGGTTCGGGACCACCGTCGCCGAACCAGCACTGATTGCCATCAGCGCCGAGGCGGCCGATGTCGCGGCTGAGGCCGGGGCGATTGACGCCACCGACTCGGCCCGGGCCGCCTATGCCTTCGAGCTGCGCATGGTGGTAGCCTTCTCGGTGGGCGCGGCTATCCTGCTGGGGGTGCTGCGCATCCTGCGGGGCTGGCCCATCCATCCGTTGATAATCGGGGGTTACGTGCTGGTCACGGCGATGACCGCCTTCGCTCCCGAGGAGATCATCGGCGTGGCCTACGACTCCGGGGGAGTGACCACCAGCACCATCACCGTTCCGCTGGTAACGGCCTTGGGCGTCGGGCTGGCCACATCTATCCGGGGGCGCAACCCGATGGTCGACGGCTTCGGTCTCATCGCCTTTGCCAGCCTCACCCCGATGATCTGTGTCATGGGTTACGGGATGCTCGCATGATCTTCGAGTTCGGACTGCTGGACGCCCTGCTGTCCACGGTGCTGGACGTCGCGCCCATCGCCGGCATCCTGGTCGTGTTCCAGGTGGCCGTGCTGCGGCGGCGGCTCCCCAACCCGGGCCGGATGGCCATCGGGTTCGTGATGGTGCTTTTCGGACTGGCCCTCTTCCTCGTCGGCCTGGAAAAAGCCCTTTTCCCCATCGGGCAGACCATGGCGCAGCAGCTCACCGCGCCCGGGACTATCGGTCAGCAGGACCTGGCCGGCGGGGTCGACTGGCGAGACTATGGCTGGGTCTACGCCTTTGCCGGAGCCATCGGTTTTGCCACGACGATTGCGGAGCCATCCCTTATCGCCGTGGCGCTGAAGGCGGAAGAGGTGTCCGGCGGCGCGGTGCGCGCCCTGGGCCTGCGGATTGCCGTAGCGGTGGGAGTGGCCGTGGGCGTGGCCCTGGGTTGCTTCCGCATAGTCACGGGTACGCCCCTGCCCTGGTATATCATCGCCGCCTACGTTATCGTCATCGTGCAGACCTTCCGTTCCAGCAAAACCATCGTGCCCCTGGCCTATGACAGCGGAGGGGTGACCACCTCAACGGTTACGGTGCCCGTGGTGGCCGCGCTGGGACTGGGCCTCGCCGCCAGCATTCCGGGCCGCAGCCCGTTGATCGACGGGTTCGGTCTCATTGCCTTTGCCAGCGTATTTCCCATCATGTCTGTGCTGGGCTACGCCATCGCGGCGTCCTGGTGGAGCCGGCGGCGCGACTCCGGGAGTTCCGCCAATCAATCCGGGAAGGAGGAGGGCCTGAGCCATGAGGCTGAAACTGATTATCGCCCTGGTCGACGACGACAAGACTGATGCCGTGATTGACGCCGCCAGGTCCAGCGGCGCCACCGGCGCCACGGTAATCACCAGCGTGCGGGGCGAGGGACTGCGTCCGGAGAAGACCTTCTTTGGGCTGGGTCTGGAGTCCCGGCGCGATGTGGTCATGTTCCTGGTGGTCGAGACCCGGGCCCGCGACATTCTGGAGCGTATCCGGGACGCGGGACACTTTGAGACGGAACGAGGGGCGGGCATCGCGTTCCAGGTTGATATCGAGGACGCGGTGGGCCTTGGCACCCAGATGCCTGTCATCCGGGAGGAGCTGGAGAGTGAATTATGAGCCGGAGAAGGCCTGCGACTGTGGGAGACCTTATGGTCCACGAACTCCGCAGCATCGATGGGCTGGCAACCGTGGCTGACGCGATGGAGCTGATGAGGCGGCACGGCGTCAATTCGCTGGCCGTCAACCGGCGTGATGACGCGGACGAGGTGGGGCTGGTATCCGTCTCCGACATCGCCCGCGAGGTGACCGGGCCGAACCGCTCGCCGGAGCGCGTCAACGTCTACGAGATCATGACCAAGCCCGTGGTTACGGTGCCCCCCGACATGCTGGCCCGCTACGCGGTGCGCCTGCTGGTGCGGTTCGGCATCTCCCGCGCCGTGGTGGTGGACCGGGACCGGAACCCGTTGGGCATCGTGACCATGCGCGACCTGGTGCTGGGACGCGGCACGGAATGATGGCGGCGGGCGGGGAAGCCGGACGTTTCCGCCTGGCAGGGGATGATTGGTTCGAATGTCCACAGGCCCTATCAGCGCTCCCGGAACAACTGGCGGGAATCGAAGGGAGAACCGCTGAGTAGGTTTACGCTACCGGATCATATTGCGCCGCTCTCAGCCTGCAGTC
Source organism: Dehalococcoidia bacterium (assembly GCA_965204805.1). GTDB lineage: Bacteria > Chloroflexota > Dehalococcoidia > Lucifugimonadales > UBA3495 > VXOI01. The sequence continues at coordinate 1,964,809 of OZ242013.1, read as the reverse complement.
TCAAGCCGACAGAAACAGGACGCCTGTACCGGCACGTCGGCGCGCGCCCGGGCCAGGGCTAGCCGCTGCTGCGCGACGGCCGCCAATTCGTGCTGGCCTGTTCGCTCCAGGCATTCGTGATAGCCGCTCAGGCTCCAAACATTGTCGGGGTGCTGACTTGACCGACTGAGCACTGAGTCGAAGCCGAGGTCCGCCCTATACTCGGCGAGGGCTTCCTCCACGCGCCCCTGTTCCAGCAGGAGGGCCCCGAGGGCGTGCCGGACAGGTTGCATCCAGCCCCAAGGCTCGTCATAGGGCAGGTTGTCGTCAAGGGCGACCGCCTGACGCAGGTGTCCGAAGCCCGATTCGAAATCGCCCCGGCGGTAATCGAGTTCGCCGAGCATCATCTCCCGCGCGACCGCCAGGATATCGCGGCAGGAATTGTTAAACAAATACCGGCTGTCCGGCACACGGTCGAAGTCCCGCTCGAACGCCTCCGCCTCGGCCGCCGCCGACTTCGAATCCCCCAGCGTTGCGAGGGCGATGGCCCTGGCATACCGCATGGTTGCGCTGGTCACGCAGTACAGTTCGGGATTCGCCGGCAGTTCCTGCGCAAGGATTTCCTGCCATTTGCCGAACCGTACCAATACATGCTGTTTGACCGGCACCAGCCCTTCCAGCCAGTCTGCCATGGGCGGCGGCGACTGCACCCTCAACAGATCCTCGGGGAGGGCGGAGATCAACTCCTCGGCCGCCTCGATGGCCGACTGGTACTGGCCTAGGAACATCGCCCCGTACGCCTTGAAGTGATAGTCATGGCATCGATATAGCGTATAGAAATTGAACGGCCCCCTGGCTGCCAGATACCGGCGGTCGGCCCGAATCGCCTCTTCATTCCAATTCACAACGCTCAGGTAGTCGCCGCACAACACGTCGATATGCGTCGCCATGTGCTGCAGATGGCCGGAATCCGGCACCAAGCCCCGCAACTGATCACAGGCGAGCAGAGCTCGTTCCGGGAAGGGCGACATTTCCATCAGGTGGATGTACATGTGCAACATCCCCGGATGCGGCGGGGCGCCCGTCTCCGCGCGACGTTCCATGCCTCGTTCGAGCGCCTGCCTGACCTCTTCGGTGTCGGCGCCTGCTGCCGGTTTGCCGGATGCCAGGTCCCAGAGCGCCCAGGGGGTGCGGTTCATCAGCGCTTCCGCAAATAGCGCCGAGATATCCGCATCCTCTCCGTGGTTGAGATAGACGGCTCGCATGGCGTCGGCAAAGTCATCGACCCAGGCGGCCAGGTTCTGCGGCACTCGCGCAGACTGATATCGCTGGTGAAGAGCCCCAATCAGGTCCCTTTCCGCCTGGGTACAGCTGTCCGCCAGTGCCGCGGCCCGCGTTGTCGGGTCATAAGACTCGGACAACGTTTTCGACGTTTCCGCCTCATCAAACGCTTCCCACGGCTTGTTATAGTTGGGACCCATAGCGTACGCGATACCCCATACGCCATGGCGCACTTCGGATCGGCTTTTGCCGCCTGTTTGAAGCAGAGGACGGCCTCTTCGTGGTTGAACCCGTAGGTCCACAGCAGACCCCGGTCAAACCAGAGCTGGGCCTCCGGCGATGACGTTGTTACCGGACGGCTGTAAGAACCGAGATCGAACTCGTAAGTCATCATCAGGCACCTTTCGTCGCTGCTGCCGCGCCGTGCGCGGCCTGGAGTGAGCTAAGGCTACCGCGAACTGTACGCCCGCTCGTGTACGGCGCGTTTCCTTGACGGGTTCAAGGCAAGCATAAGGTCTTTGATTTGAGAATTTCGCGTACTGTACAAATCACTTCGAGAAACGCTTAGAGAGAGCACACACACAACCCTCGTAGTGCGGGTGGACAACGGGTGTAGTTGTCGCCCAGACACCACAGTACTAACTGAGTGCGCCCCTCGATTATCTTACCGACGCCACCTGACGAGTACAAACCGCGACAGCGCCCTGTGTGTGTTCAATACATAGGGGCCACCGGGGGCAACGGCTGCTGGCCGAGTTGGCGGCCAACGCCGGCCGGGTGCTGACCTGCCAACGTCTGCTCGAATGGGTTTAGGGTCAAGAAGGGTGGCGGCTACCTGCGGCCCAGGTTCATCCAGCCGAGCCGATGCGGTATTTGCCTGTGCCGCAGACAGTGCAGACAGCGCGCAGGGCGGGACATCCGTTTTTCAAGGTCACTTGTTCAATATCCCGTGAGCCGGTCTTGGAACGGCACTTCAAGCAGTAGATTTCAACGGATTCGGGCGGTGTGTCACCGCTGGACTTAAAGTGAGCCAAAATCGCTGACTCAGAATTGAGCCACCCCGGTAGTGCTGGCATCATCCGCGAAATCTTCGTGGAGGTGCCGGCAGCATTGCTGAGAGGTGGAAATGTGAAACGGCGTTTAACCGAGGTCCTCGTGACCACAGAGCTGACCCCGCCTCTGGCACAACGCTTAAAGCGCCCGGTGCAACAGCTCCACGACCTCTTCCTGAGTGGCTATGGGGCGAGGATTGGTTGCGACCACCAGGTCTTCCAGGGCGTCTTGAGCAATGAGGGCCAAGTCGGCCTCCGAAACACCCCAATCGCTGAGCCGGCGGGGAATCCCGAGAGTGTCGATCAGGTTCTCCAAGGCGAAGACTGCCTCCGCCGCGGCCTCGTCGTCGCTGGCGTTCCGGGTGTCGACACCCATGGCCTCAGCAATTCGCCTTTGTTGCGGAGCCGTCACCGGGCGGTTGAATTCCATCACCCGGGGCAGCATGATGCAGGAAGTCACTCCGTGCGGTACATCATTCCTGGCGCCAAGCTGATGGCCCAGGCCGTGGCTCAGGCCCACCTGGACGTTGGTCAAGTTATAGATGGACATCCAGGCGGCTACCTGGCAGTAAGCGGCTGACTCCAGGTCGCCACGGTCGCTGGTGGACCTGGGTAAGTGTCGCTGCAAGAGCCGCAGCGCCTCCAAGGCCAGTCCGTCGGAAAAGGGAAAGCTGATTCTGGAGCAGACGGTCTCGATGGCGTGATCCACCGCCCGAATTCCGGTCGAGGCCCAGAGCCATCCCGGTGTCGCCGTGGTGACCGCTGGGTCGAGAAACGCCGCCGACACCCAGAGCCCGTCGCCGGTATACAGGTCCTTCACCTTGCGTTCCTCGTCGGTGGCCCCGGCAAAGTTGGTGAACTCGCCGGCCGACAGGGTGGTTGAGATCGAAATGTGGGGCAGGCACGGGTTGTGCGCCGCCGGGATTTCCACTTTATCCGGGTATTGGAACTGGATGCGGTAGCGGTCAAGCTGGCGCTCATCGGTGACGTTCTCAGCCAGGCACAACGCCACCAGCTTGGCAGTGTCGTTGGGAGTGCCCCCGCCAAAGCTGATCAGGAGGTCTGCGCCAGCGCTCTGGGCCGCTCGGGTGGCCGCCAAAACCGTGGCTCTGGGAACGTGCTGCCGCGTCTCACCAAAAACTCCAACACAGCGGTCGCCAAGCAACTCCTGAATTCGCCCCAGGATAGTCCCCTGCTGGACCAGGGACTGCCCGGTGATGATGAACGCCCGGGATCCGCCCAGCTCATCCACCGCCGCTGGAAGACCGGATAGACAGCCTTCACCGTAGTGGACCCGTTTCACCTGGGGGGAGGTGAATGACCCTGTCGGCAACGGAGTTTCGGGCATGATTTACCTCCGGACCTGTATTCCTTTGGGTCTGAGAAAACCACTGGGGCCGATTAAACCACGAGTGGACTGACGCCGGATACCGGCGCCGCTTGATCGACACCCTAGTGTAGCCCAATTGCGGTGTCAACTATCAACGGACTACCGGCCAGGGCGGGGCAGCCGCATTCTCCTGAAAAGGGAGGCGAATGCCAGGATTTAAGAGGTCAGCAAGCGTGTGATGGTAGGGATGAGCAGTAATGCAGGCGGCAACTCAGGCGAACATTTCGGTAATAAGGTAGTCCCATGACCTGGTCATCCTGCTATTCGGCATTGCAAACTACCGAACAGGAGCGGTCCTGTACCGGGGGTACTCGATCATCATCAGGGGATGGAGTAGCGGGAGTGCCGACGGAACCCGCAGACTTACTTGACGTCAAGCAGCCCATTTTGTCACTTGCGCTTATCCGCGATTTTGGAAAGTGGAGCGCCCCCGACGGCCGACCTCCAGCCTTGCGCAATCCTTTCGAGAAGAGACGGAGTGCCCAGGGGCTTTCCAAAATCCTCTGACCGGACGGTAGGAATCGCGAGAGGATCCTGCTCCTGACGGGACCGAAGCCGGAAGGCACCCAGGCCCATACTCAGGACGGGCTGAGGCCCGTCCGATACTCTCCCTTCCACCACTCCGACCTGCGTCTGGCGGGAGGCCGCCGGTGACCAGCGCGAGATTGCCAGACAACACGAGACGGACCGGCTCGGCATCTGGCCCCCGACTTCCGGCTGATGCTGAATGGCGGCGAGGCCTACGCCGAGGCCAAGCCCGTAAAAGAGCTTCCCTTGGACGTGGCCCAGGATGTGCTGGGTGCGGGCTGGACAGGCGACATCCTCATCCTGGGCCTGGGTTAATCGCCTGACATGCGGCGCTTGTTCACCATGTCGATCTTCCAGATCCGCTGGTGCGATTGCCAGACCGACCACGCCAAAGCCAGGGTGAGAATGCCCACGACTACGGGCAGCGCAATGGTCAGCCACGCGGTGCCGAAGAAAACCATCCCGGCATTGGCCAGAACGAAGAACAACCGGATTTCAGTGGGGCCGATGCCCAGCGTTGATATCTGGAATTCGTTGGTGGCGGCGAAGGACAGGAATGTGTTGACCATCAATGCCCCTCCCACTACCAGGAGAACGGCGAACCAGTAGGCTTCGATGTGGGGCAGAGCCAGAGAATACCCGACTATCACCGATGCCAGAAACAGGAAATCCAGGAAATGGTCCATGTAGAAGCCCCACTTGACCAGGCCAGTGTCGCGATAGCGCCCCACCGCGCCATCCAGCACGTCGCTCAGGTACTGCAGGGCTATGAAGCCCGAAACCAGCCACAACCAGTGCAGATTCTGGCGGGCCAACAGGCTGGCGACAACTATGCCGACGCTCCAAGCCAGCGTCAGCATCGTCAGATGGTAGGTTTCGATCCAGGACGGCACCTTGGGAACCAGCCAGGTGACCATGCGCCGTTCGAGATTGGCAAAGGCCCATTTCCCGGTCTTCCTGTCGCCGCCGAACTTAACTTGAGTCATGGCTGACTCCTTCCTGTCGTATTCGAACACCTTATCCAGGGCGGGGACCTCGACCAGGTCGATGCCGGCCCCTTTCACTGTCTATTCCAGAGGCCATCTGGTCCAGACCCGTCAGGGCTAGGACGACTCCGACTCAAGAGGTTGTCCGGGAGTTCAGCATCAAGTCATGCGCGACTGTAACACCGGTCGCCGGCATGAGATTATCGACAGTCGCCTGAACTCACCTTTCTTGCGGCTGGCCCAGAAAAGATGGCTACGGCGCGGGGTCAAGGAAAGTGCGTCCTCCCAGGGCAGGCGTTTGCTGCGTTCAGCCAGCGGATGGGCCAACGATTGGGCCACAGGAGTTTCGTATACAAACGTGCCGGAGGTGTCCAGGACGCGGGCAACCTCAGCAAGGGCATTCCCAGGATGCTCAATGTGATAACAAACGCCGAAGTCGATGACCAGATCGAAGGAGCGGTCGGGGAAGGGCATCTCTCGCACGTCGGCACGCACCAGATGCGCGCTGACTCCCTTCTCGCGCAGCCTGCCCTCCGCCTCATCCAGCAGGGTTGCGTCGATGTCGATGCCCGTGATGGTCATGGGCCTGCACAACTTCGACAGCTGAGGCAGGGCGATCCCGCTCCCGCATCCCACCTGCAGGACTCTCAGACCGGCCGGAATGCCCAGCAGGCGGACCATCAGTCCCACTTCCAGGCGGCCGTGCAGGGCGTTGCGGCACTGAAGCACCAGAGGAGGTTGTGGGCCACTTCCCGTCATGAAATCGCAACCTCGCAGGCGCTGAACCAGGTTCTTCCCTGTGGCCACGATCCTCCGTGCATTGAGGGTTCCAGACAATCCCTCCAGATTGGTCGAAGTCATTCTAGATGCCTCCGCATTCCGTCGGTTCATATCAGATGCGAAATGGCGCTTCAGTTGGAAAGGAAGAACATCCAATACAGGGCATACGCGACCAGCAGGACTGGACCAAAGAGGACGGTCGCTAACAGCCCGTATAGCAAGCTTCGTATGGCGACTCTCATCATGCCTGCTCCACAGTAGACTTCGGCCGGAATTCAAGCCTCGGATATCCCCTATGGGCAATCGGGACCAAGGCGTATTGTCCCTTGCGATCAAACAGCCGTCCGTTCTTTCCGGTGCCGGAGTGTCAGCATGACGGGTCAGGCTCCGCTCCAGCCGGAGAGAACGATTCGCGGTAGTACTCCATCCCCAAGTGGGTGATCTGGTCCTCGCCCATCAACCAGCGCAGGGTGTTCTTGAGCTTGGTCTGCTGTATGAACAGGTCGTGCTCGGGGTAGACCGACGGCGCGTGCTGGGGGCTCTTGAAATAGAAGGAAAGCCACTCCTGTATGCCCGTCAGGCCGGCGCGCTGGGCCAGGTCCATGAACAGGATCAGGTCCAGCACCAGGGGGGCGGCCAGAATGGAGTCGGAGCAGAGGAAGTTGATCTTGAGTTGCATCGGATGGCGCAGCCATCCGAACAGGTCAATGTTGTCCCAGCCCTCCTTGGCGTCTCCCCGGGGCGGGTAGTAGTTGATGCGCACCTTGTGATAAGCGTCGGAGTAGAGTTCGGGGTACATCTCCGGTTGCAGGATGTACTCGAGCACGCCGAGCTTCGACTCCTCCTTGGTCCTGAAGTTCTCGGGCTCGTCCAGCACCTCCCCGTCGCGGTTCCCCAGGATGTTGGTGGAGAACCACCCGTCAACGCCGAGCATTCTGGCCTTGAGCATCGGCCCTATTACCGTCTTGACCAAGGTCTGGCCGGTCTTGAAGTCCTTCCCGCAGACCGGCACGCCCATGTCCTGGGCCAGCCTCTCCAGCGCGGGCACATCCGCCGAGAGGTTTGGCGCGCCGTTTATAAATGGAACGCTTTCCAGCAGGGCGGCGTAGGCATATAACATTGAGGGCGGGATTCTTGAGTCGTTGTCACTGAGTCCGCCCACGAAGCTTTCGATGTCCTGGTGTATCTCGCATTGCTCAATGAATTTTTCGGTAGAAGCGCACCACGCCATCACCAGCCTGTCGCACCCGTTCTCTGCCTTGAACCGGCGAATGTCCTCCCGAATGGCGTCCACGGCTTCCAGCCTGCTGCCGAACGACTTCACGTTGGCGCCCTGGATGCGCCTCACGTAGTCGTTATCAAACACCGCTTCCATGGGTTCAACCGTCTTTAGAAAGTCCGCCACCGGTTCGATCTCTTCGTACCGGCTCAGGACGCCGCACTTGATGGCGGCGTCGTAGGCGTTGTCCGGGATGGGGTCCCACGCGCCGAATACCAGCTGGCCGGGGTCCGCGAGGGGAACGAAGTCCCGTATAAAGGGCGTCCGCTTGTCGGTCCGCTTGCCCAGTCGTACGGTGGCCATCTGACTGACGGAACCTATGGGCAGGCCGGAGCCGCGCCGTATGTGCTCAACGCCGGCGATGAGCGTCGAGGACACGGCGCCAAGACCCACGAGGAGCACCCCCAGCCTGCCGTCGGCCGGCTCTATGCTGGGTGTATCCGCCGAGACGAAGTCCCTGGGTTCCAGGGCCATTCCCTGCTGGCGGGCCAGCTCCAGCAGCTTCTCCTGCCACTGGGAGGGTATCCTGCCAGTCCTGGCCCAGTGCTGCACAGTGCTCTGGCGCCTGCCCAAGAGGCTGGCCAGCGCCGACTGGCCGCCGAACCGGTTGATGATCTGCTTTGCCGCATTCTGCTGATCTTTCATGGCTGATATGATAACGACATTATCGTTAGATATCAAGCCATTTTTCTAGCGACGGCGGGCTGAGGAGATATGCTGGAGGTGCTGCGACCGGCCGCGGGCCGCTTTCCATTGGGGGCGCCTGGGCCGCTCGTTGCGCTGCTGGACACCCACCGGCCATAGCGGCAGTTCCCAAGACCAGATCGTTCTCAGGGCAGCAGTTCAAGCACCACCCGGTACACTTGGGGGCGGCTGATCCGTGGTATTTCCCCAGCGACGGGAAATTGCGGCACTGGTAGGTCTTTGACCCAGACGCAAACGAGGGTCAAAGGGGGAGACAAATGACGCCTTGCCCCAGCCCTGAGGGGCGGTTCCAGTGTCATTAGCTGGAGACTGTGGCATTCGAGCGAGACGCAGCGCAAGCCACCGCCATCTTCAGGGTGTGATTCTTGGTCAGACCAGCCGGAATTCCAACTGGTCACGTTCCGTCTGGGTTATTGCGCTTTCCCGGCAGGCGCCCGGAGAGCGTCCCGGCGACCCGCTCCCGCGTTTTCTCTCACAACCTGGGGTCAACCGGCTCGCTTTCCAGGGCCAGCACAGCGAAGGCGCACTCATGCACCCGGTAGAGAGGCTCTCCGGCGACAAACCGGCTGAGACCTTCCACTCCCAATGCAAACTCCCGGAGCGCCAGCGACCGCTTCGTGGAGAGAGAACGATTCCGCAGGCGTTCCATGTTCTGCGGCAGGGTGTACTCGGGGCCGTAGATGATGCGCAGGTATTCTGCGCCCCGGCACTTCATGGCCGGCTGCACCAGGTCCCGCTTTCCTCTGGCGATGAAGTCCATCGGCTTCACGACCATACCCTCTCCGCCCCTGGCCGTCAGTTCCTCCCACCAGCCTATGGCCTCAACCTCGTCCGGGGAGTTCATTGCCACCACCCGGTAACCGGTGGTCTGGAACAGCCCGGGATCGGCCCGTGACAACCGTTCAGCCACCTCCATGTGCCACAGATGGGCCTTGTCCGTATGCACCCGGCCCTCGCTGGCCAGCAGATGGAAGGGCGCAAGCTTGATGTCATCCAAGGAGGATACCGGCCAGCAATACCTGGTGTAGGCGTCCCGATAGAGTTCCGACAGACGCCGCCGTTCGTCGACCAACGGCAGGGCCTCGCCGGTCTCCACTCCACGCGCCGAGGCCTGCCGCAAGAGGGTTTGTGCCGCCGACAGCCCGGCGCGAGCGGACGCCCCAACGGGCGCGTATTGCTCCAACACCAATTCCTGCGCCTTTATCGACCAGGGCATCACCTCGCAGTCCAGCAGCACCCAGCCGGTCTCGAGGTCCTCCCACAGGCCGGATTCGCCACAGGCAGCCCGGACCCGTTCCAGGAACTGCGCCTCGAGCGCCAGATCTTCAAAGAACCTGCGTCCCGTCCGGGTGTAGCATGCGCCGGCGCTTTCGCCGGTGATGCCGAAGCGTCGCTCAATGGCATCGGAACTGCGGCCCACCACGACGACGGCCCGCGACCCCATGTGCTTCTCCTCGCAGACGACGCTGGAGACGCCATTGTTGCGGTAGTAGGCGAAAACCTCGGCGGGGTGTTCCAGAAGACCGGGAAGCTTGCTGGTTTCGCATGGGGAGATGGTGGGCGGCAGGTACACCAGCCACCGGGGGTCCAGGGCGAACCGGCTCATCACCTCCAGGGCCGCGGCAGCCTGTTCTTCCCTGACGGTAACGTTGTCCCGGAGCCGGGTCGACACCACGCGTTTCTCCATCACGTCGCCGATGTCCAGCAGATTCGACGGGCGGTCATTGGTTGCTACAACCCCGAGTTCTTCCTGCGGGCCGCCAGCCAGGGGCCGCACCGGCTCATAGTAGACCCGCGCCGCCGGGATGGAAACCAGTTCGTTCTCGGGATAGCGGAGCGCGGTGAGCCGTCCTCCAAAGACACAGCCGGTATCGACGTTGATGGTGCGGTTCAACCACACCGGGTCCGCAACCGGCGTGTGCCCATAGACCACCATGGCCTTGCCGCGATAGCCGGCGGCCCAGTCGGAGCGCACGGGCAGGCCCCATTCGTCCGTCTCTCCGGTGGTCTCGCCGTACAGGCAGAAATCCCTGACCCGAGCCGAGGCCCGCCCCTGGTACTCCTCCTTCATCCCGGCGTGGGCCACCACCAGGTTGCCGCCGTCCAGCACGTAATGGCTGATCAGCCCATCCATGAACCGGGTGGCCCGTTCCCGGAATTCCGGCGATTCCATTTCCAGCTGCGCCAGCGACTCGGCCAGCCCGTGGGACACCTGAACGTTCCGCCCCTTCAGCTTGCGGACCAGCTTGGACTCGTGGTTGCCGGCTACGCACAACGCCGTCCCGTCCGACACCATGGACATCACCAGCCTCAGCACGTTGACGACGCCGGGGCCACGGTCCACCAGGTCGCCGACGAAGACCGCCTTCCGGCCTTGGGGGTGGACCACCGAAAAGCCGCCTTCTGCTCCGCCCCCTGCCGACGGTTGCGAGACTCGGTATCCCAACTGCTCCAGCAGCGCGACCAGTTCATCGAAACAGCCGTGCACGTCTCCGATGATGTCGAAGGGTCCCGTCTCCTGCTGGCGATTGGTCCAAGACGGCACCCGCCGGATGCTGCTCGCCTCCACATCCTCCGGGGTATCGAGCACGTAGACGTAGCGGAAACCCTCGCGTCTCAGGCCCCGGATCGACCGGCGCAACTGTTGCGCCTGCTGGCGTATGACGTGAGAGCCGAAGTTCCGGTCGCCGCGTTCCCGGTTGCGGGCGAGACAGACGGACTCGGGCATGTTCAACACGATCGCCACCGGAAGGCAGTCGTGCTCCCGGGCCAGGCCGACCAGCGACCTGCGGGCCTGGGGCTGCACGCTGGTGGCGTCAATTACGGTGAGGCGCCCGGCGCGCAGGCGGGCGGATGCGATGAAATTCAGAAGAGCGAAGGCTTCGGGTGTAGCCGTCTGGTCGTTGGGGTCGTCGGCCACCATGGCCCGGCAGGCGTCGGAGGACACCACCTCGGTGGGTCTGAAGTGCCGGGCGGCAAAGGTGGACTTTCCCGAGCCGGACGGGCCAACCAGCGCCACCAGGCAGAGTTCCGGAATCTCCAGTTTCATCGGGTGAAGACCCCCATCTGGGTCGGCGCGCCGAGGGTGGCATGTCCGGCGCCGATGTCCCGAAAAAGCACGTCGTAGCCCCGGCGGCCGGCAACGGCTTGAGCCCAACTCTGAAATTGCTGCCGCGTCCATTCGAAGCGGTGGTCCCGGTGCCTGAACTCGCCGGGCGGCAGGTTTTCGAACAGGGCGTTGTATTCAAAGTTGGGCGTGGTGATGATCACCGCGCCGGGTTGCGCCGCTCCGAACACTGCGGCTTCGAATGCCTCCAGCCGGTCCGGATCAATATGCTCGATGACCTCCATGGCCACCGCGGCATCGAAACCGGCCAACCGCCGGTCCCGGTAGGCAAGGGACCCCTGAAGCAGCGTGATCCTCTCCCGCTGGGCGGTAGGCAGGTTGTCCAGGCGCAGGCGGGAGTGGGCTGTTTCCAGGGCGCGGTGGGAAACGTCCATGCCGGTGATGGCCTGAAACGCGGGTTCCCTGAGCAGCTCTCGCAACAGGTTGCCCTCTCCGCAGCCCAGGTCCAGCACGCGCGTCGCGCCCATTTCCCGCAGGGCGTCGAGCACTGCCTGCATCCGCTGCTCCCCCAACCGCAGCGGGGTTTCGAGATGCTCTTCATCTTGTTGACCGCGTTCTACGGCAACGTCGGGTCCGGCCTGGCCATCATCCGACAGCCGGTCCAGGGCCTGGCGCACCAGGCTGCGCTGGCGCTTCAGGTAACGGGCGGAGATCAGATCCTGGTGGGGATGGTCGCTCAGCCAGCCCGCGCCGAACCGCAGCAGCTTGTCCACCTCGTCGTCGCCCACCCAGTAGTGCTTGGCGTCATCCAGGGCGGGAAGCAGCACGTAGAGGTGGGCCAGCAGGTCCCGCAGCCTCACCACGCCATTGAGACCCACTCCGAAGCAGGGACTGGCCCCCCACTCGGGGAAGTCCGCATCCAGCGGGTGTTCCTCGATTTCAACGGTGTAACCCAGCGGCTCGAACAACCGGCCAATGAGTTCCGGTCCCTCCCGAGACGGCAGGGTGGGCAGGTGCGCTTCCAACGGGATCGGCTGTTGCGCCAGCTCAGGCCGGTCCCTGGAGCTGCCGGCGAGCGCGCTGCTGAACACCGAAGCAATCGCCACGCTGAGGTGTGACGAAGCGACGTAGGGACGGTCGTTGACGTACTGCTGGAGCCAGCCCGCAGCATTGGGCGCGCCGGACTTGGGGCGCACCAGACCCACCGGGTCGATGTCCAGCAGCAGGGCGGCGGTGCAACGGTCTGCATCCGCCACTGGATAGAAGACGTCGGCCCTCCCGAAGGGCAGCGGGAACGACTGGAACCGGCCAGGGTTCTTGTGCAGCAGATATCCCAGGTCCGTGGCGGGACGATGTGTGGTGGAGATGGTGAGCAGCATATTCTCAATGGTACGACGCGCCCCGGTTTGCGGACAAGGCTCTGAGCCTCGCGCGTCCCAGTACTACAGCCGCAGATGACCTGTTTCAGGGCTGGAGGACCATGAAGGCCGTGGCGCTTGGCTTCGGTTCGTGCGCCTGAAATTGGTAAAACCAAGCTGATTGAGAGTCCATGAGCGCTGTCCGGGTGAATGTGCGCCTGTAGCATTGGAGCCCGTGGACATTCAGCGCCACCATTCGATGAAGTTGGCGCCGGAGTTGAAGCACCAATCCCCCCGCTCACCTTCCACGATGTTGACGATCTGATTCCAACGCATGTGGAAGTCATATATCTTCCCCTTCTCCAGTTGAGTCAACCCCCCAACCTCCGATGGAGACGGGACCGGGACCCCTTCTGGCTGCGCCAGCAGGTCCGGGGTAAATTCCCCGGCAACATCAAGGACCAGCCATCGCCGGCTATCCACATCCCAATGGGCGATGAACAGCAGGTTGTGGGCCAGGCGCCAGATTCCGTGATCCCTCAGGAAGTCGCTGATTTCGACAGGCATCGAGATTTGCGATGTCAACGGAGGTTGATTTTCGTAGAACTCCGGCACGCACCCGGTCATCCCTTCCCTGAGTTCCTCTTCGATCCCCAATCCCGGCCCCAGGTCTCTGACTCCATAGAAAGACTTCAGGAGGACGGGTGGAGGGAATCCGGACAGGAATTCCCTCACGCAATGCTCCTGCCCGTCATCCAACCCAAGCATGAGCGACTGGTTGATCTGTGCAATGATGTAAGGTGCCACGGCGTCAGCCAGACAGACGGAGATTCTATCCAAGAGCAGCAACGCGTCCTCTTGGTCCATGTCGGGTGAGCTGGGCCAGTCCAGACCCGACGCCCAGACCCGAAGGCAGTCCACCCCGGCTTCTCCCACAACCAGCCCCTGCTCTTCGAATGTCAAGGCAACCAAGTTTGCGTGTATGTGTCCTGCCACCTGGGGGTCCAGGCAGGAGAAGATCAGCTCGAATTCCGGCGACTGCTCATGGGAAGGGTGGATAGGCTTCCCTGCGAGGGCATCCGGCCGGCCCGGTTCCAGCGTGTCTTGGACGCAGGCCCACTCGGAGCGGGTGAGGGTGGAGAAGACGTCTCCCCAGGTGGTGGCGGCGGTCACGGCGAAGGTGAGCTCCTCCGCGATAGGGACGTGGGTGGCCCCGGGAACTGGGGTTTCTGTCGGCGCCGAGACCTGCGTTGCAGCCGGGACCGGAACCAGGGACTGGATGGTTCGGTCCGGGCCTGGCGTCTGTGGGGTGGCGGGTTCCTCTCCGCAGGCACTCAAGGCGGCGGCGGCCATCAGGAGGATTCCCGACAGGACGGCCAGGGCCGGGCTGGGGCGGCTTTTGCTCATCGGACTCTTCTCTACGACCCGGGCGGTCCGATGGGAAAGATATTCTTCAATATCCTCGCCACCTTCGCCGAGTTCGAGGCTGATCTCATTCGCATGCGCACTCGCGAGGGCATGGCCAGCGCCCGCCAAGGGGAAATTGCGCGGCAAGCAGCCCAAACTCTCCGACAGACAGTAGCCGGAACTCTGCCGCATTCATGCCACCGGCGAGTATTCCATCAGCGACCTCGCTGAGCTATTCTCCGTCTCAAGACCAACCGTCTATCGCACACTCAACCGGCATTATTCACCTTAGCGTACGATCCTGCCCCCTACCGGATTCGACCCCATCCCCGGCAACTCTGCCAGAACGAAGTTTCCGGCTGAATGCCTAGGGCAGATAACGCCCCAAGTCCTCAAGCCCCTCGGTGCTGCGCAGCTGGCCAACGTGGTAGCTATGCCGCAACAGCAGCTCGCCGGTCCCGGCGTCCATGACCACCAGGACCTGCTTCCAGTCGTCCTCCTCCAGTTTCTCCGGTATCCAGGGGCTTGGCCCGACCAAGTGGGAGCATCCCGGCTGCTCGCACTCGGCGAAAATCTCACCCTCGAAGATCATGACCCAGACCGGGGTTCCCTCCCCCGGGTCGATCTTGTCATAGCTGCTCATGAGGTCGTCGCTGTAATAGCCCCATGCCTCCCCATAGGTGGTGAGCAGACCGAGGGCGGTTGACGGTTCGCCGATCAGGGCGCCGAACCGGCGGATGCCCAAGTGTTGCGCCAGCTCGGTCGCCCGGGGGACGGCCTCCTGCGGGCCCATGAGGCCCAGGTCAATACCGGTCCCGGAGTCGTCGAGCACAACCCCTGCCGTCGGCGGCGGGGTCCTCAGCTCCGCGAGAAGCCGGCCGGTGTTCCAGTACCACCCCTCGGGTATTTCGATCACGTTGCCGCCCGGCCCGACCATGAGGTAGAGCGGGCGGCCAAGGAAATAGAACCCGCCGGTGACTATCCAGCCTATGGAGCTGTCCCCCTCGTACCCCTTCCCCGGGTTGCGGCTCCTCACGCCTCTCCTGTCCGAGTGCAACCGCCCATCCCAGTGCTGGCGGGGGAACCACGACTGTATGGCGTCGTGTATCTTCTCATGCTCCTTGATTACCGGTATGGTCCACGGGCCGGGGACGGTCATCTCCCGCCCGTCCGACACCCTGGACGCGTTCAGTTCCGGGATGACCAAGGAATAGAAGGCGCTGTCCGTGCTGATCCCCTGGAATGACAGGGCGCCCAGTGACACGTCGTACCCATAACGGAGGATCCTCCCCGCAATGGGCGCCAGCACTTCCTCCGGCCTGGTCCCGATGAGCCGGGCTTCGGGTGAGACCAGGACGGTCCTGGAGAAGTCGGCATGGGCCAGCTCGACGCTGTATATCAGGGTGATCAGGTCCTCGGATATGACCACCTTGTGCACGGCGACTGAGGCCTCGGCTGTGCGGGCCACGAGGTGGTCCGGTTGCCACGGCGGGTATGCCGCCGGGCCCGGGTTGATTGTCGGCGGCTGCGTCGGTGTCGGCTCCGAGGTGGTGGTGGGCGCGGGATCTGTCGTTGGCACCCTGCCCGCAGGCCCCTCCGGGGAGTTGCAGGCGGCGCTGGCCAGCAACATCAGCGCCAGCAGGATGAGGGCGGCGGAACCCGCCGCCAGTGCGGCTGTCTGTGCTTGGTAGCAGCGCATATCTAGTCCTCAACCCAACGCCCCGAGATGGAGCCTTCGATCTCCTCACCGGTGTCCGGGTCGAAGAATATGACCAACTGGTTCTGCTGTCTTTGGCCGCTGCGGTCCACGCGGTTCTCGGGACTCGTGTACGGGCCGGAAGGGAAGGTTACCGGCAGGCCGTCCACGACCACCAGCCACGCCTTCCTCCCCTCCACCCAGTTTCCTTCTTCGTCCTTCAAGGTATACAGGCCCACCGTGGCCTTGGAAACCAGGGTCGATGTGTCCTGACCTCCGATTACTCTTCCTGCGCTCTCGATCGCCTTCTGGAGTACCTCCTCCCTCGGAACGCCGGGGACGAAGGTGGCTGGGCGCAGACTTCCGTTCATGTAGTGGTCGATGGCGTCAATGTCCTGGGTGCTGACCGGCTCCGGGTCTGGGAACGCGAAGATGATCAGCAGGACGGCGGCCAGGAGGGCGGCGAGCCCGGCCGTGATAATCCAACGTCTCATAATGTGACCTCGTTGGTTGATTAAAGGTCCCTCATCCAAGCGGAGTGTGCTGGCTTTCCGTATCGCTCGAGACCTGGGTCTGAGGGCGCCTCCGCGTTCTCAACCTCTACTGCCCGTGGAACAGCAGCACAACGTCCTCATTGGTATGGACGACAAGCAGCTCCCCGTATATTCGGTAGCGCTCGAAATTGGCGATAAGCCCTGTAAAGCGCTTCTCCTGCTCCACCACTCCAGGCGGGTCCGGGCAACCCTTGGTTGTCGACTCAATAACCATGGCGCCCTTGGCGAAGGTCCCGTCTCTCTTGACGAAAGGACCTTGCGGCTCCAACCTTGCGTTGTAAGGGTTGCACCCGCCAAATCCTGATACGCCCCTCCCTATGCGGAACCTGGCCGTCACCTCCGATCCCGGAACCAGCGTGTCAACCCGTCGCGTCAGACTCTTGTCCGGGTATGTCCGGCCCGTGTCCACGAAGGCCGTCAGGCTCCAGTCCACGCCGAACATTCCCTCCACCCCGGCGTTCAACGTCTGGAAAGCAACCGTCTTGCTCCGGCTGGTCCGAATCCTGAGCCTCTCGATCCCATCCTCATTGCTGACGGAATACTCGATTGCCCGCGACAGGCCGTCACCAAATTGCCCCTCTTGCCTTTGCGCCTCCCTCGAGCAAGCCGACCTCCCGGATTCCGTCGCCGACTGTGTCGGAAAGCCCAATCGTCCATCCGAAACCCGGTAGGACGCTGCATATCCCCGGCAGGCCGTCATCCCCACAGCCAAACGGTCGTCCAGGAAAACCAAGGTCGCCGCCTTCACATCTCCTCCCACGCTGTCATCGGGCAACAGCTCCCATGCGGTGCCTGCCAGTTCCACCGGCTTCCCGGCCAGAGGAACCTGCCGGACAAAAACCAGCCCCATCTCGCCTGCCCAGTCGAGAACCTCCAGCCGGTCGCCTTCAACCCTGCAGCTCTGCCCGTGCCGCCCCAGCAGCCTGCGGTACTCATCACTCTGCTCCATCACCCCATCAGGGTGTAGGCACAGGGCGTCCGTCGAAAACATGGGTTGAGGATCGAACTTACCGTCGTCGCCGACAACCGGCCTCCCATTCCGGTTCGCCCCGCCGTACCTGTTGCACCCATCCAGGCCTCCATAGTCGTCCCCGTCCAGCCTCAGCCATACGAAAGCGCCATCAAGCACCGGCTCCCCGTACATCGTCCGGAGCACCCAGGTAGTTCCCTCGAGACTCGCAGTCTCGAAAGCCGACCCGGAGGAGTCCCCACCACAGGCAACACCCGCCGCCAGCAGGACAATAGCCCACAGCAACACGGCAAGCCCTACCGCTCGCATGCCAACCCTCTCGATTCCGTTGTATCGCTGATCATCGCAACATAGCCCTCGGCGCTCTGAGCCGTCAATTCGACTGGAACAGCAGCGCATACACCAGCAGAAACGTAAACGCCATCGGAGCGGCGCCCAGCAGCGCCAGCGCCCAGCCCGCTGCCCGCATCATGCCCGGCCTTTCCTTGCCCAGCGCCAGCGACAGGCCCGCAAACAACGCTGGGCCACCCGCCACCAATGACACCCCGGTGAACACGGCCAGCACTGTTATGTACCCCACTGCCAACGCTCCACCTCGGCCGGGAGAAGAGAGGAACTGCGAGATCAAGTGGCCGGAATCCCCGCAACCCTGAAAGCATGGACCCCGGTCGCCATCTCCGACATCCCCTCCAGTGTCTCCCGCAGCCCCTCGTGCATCGTGCCTCTGGGGCATCGTACTGCGGCCACGTTGATGCTGACGCTGCGGAATCTCCCAGCATCAGGGCAAGCCTTATCGCTCGCATCCCGGCAGCCTCTCCTTCGCTGGATTATTCATTCTGCTATGGCCTTTCCTCCAGTGGCCCGTCCAGTACCCGCCCGATATATGCGGCCATCCCGATCAAGGCGCTCGGCGCCAGCGTGTAAATTATCGCCCCTGCTCCCCGGAATCGTGGGTGAGACGGTCTCGACCAGCTTGACCGCCTCATTAGAGATGCCGAGCTCATTCTCCAGCGTAATGCCCGGTCAAGTCCCTCAGGCCCGAGGTATCCGCCGTATGGCCGGCGGGGTTGATGAGCCGGGATATGAGCTCGCCTGTACCGGCGGCCATAACAACTGCCATCTGGGTGTATTGCACCGCCGAACCTTGGTCTGCCCGGTTGTTCTCCACCAGGGCGTCGAACACCAGCACCCACACAAGGTCGTCCTTGTGTTCCCACTCCAGGCTCTCGCTGCTGATGGATTGCCCTTCCAGGAACATTACGGACTCGTTCAGTGTCATTATGTCGCCGGAGACCATGCTGGGGGTGCTGGTCAAGCCCCCGAACGATGGCCTGGAGAGGCCCGCCCACAGGGTCGCCTTTTCGACGGCGGCATCGTCTTGGAGATGCGGGGACTGGGAGCCGGTGAGGAAGCCCAGGGTCATCCAAAGGGCAATGCCACAGGCAATCACTATTAGACCTGCCCCCAGCAAGTGGCTTTTGGAGGCGCCTATGCCCTTGCTACTCATGCGCTTGCCCCCTTGGTTGTCTACGTCCTTGACTCGCCAGTCATTCATCATAATATCGCGGTCTCCCGAACTCGCTGAGCCTAACGACGGGATAACCGATAGGGGGCACGGGTAGCGGGCCTACGGGTTCTCTTCGTCAACCCAGCGCCCCGAGATGAAGCCCTCGATCTTTTCGCCGGTGTCCGCGTCGAAGAACACGACTATCTGGTTCTGTTGTCTTTGGCCGGTGCGGTCCACGCGGTCCTCGGGGGGCACGTACGGGCCGGAGGGGAAGGTTATGGGGATGTTGTCCACGACCACCAGCCATACCTTCCGGTTCACCACGGGGTTGCCCCGGTTGTCGGCCCCTGTGTAGAGGCCCACTGTGGTTCTGATCTCCAGAACCGACCTGTCCCGGCCTCCCAGCAGGCTCTCCGAGCCCTCAAGCGCCTTGTCGATCACCTCCTCCCTAGAAACGGCGGGGACGAAGGATGCGGTGCCCAGTTGGTGGTTCAAAGGGTCGAGGATGGCGCCGATGTCCTCGGTGCTGACCGACCTCGAGCCGGTGCACGCGAGCGCGAACAGCAAGGCGGCGGCCAAGATGGCGGCGAATCCGCCGGTGATGATCCAACGCTTCATCGCCTGACCTCGCCAGGTTGGTAAGGGCCGCTCACCGCACCAAGGGAGTCGGTGGCTTCCAGCAGTGGCTCGTTCCGATGACTTCGTCCGTACGTATCCCCGGTATCGGCGTCGAAGGCTATCAGGCCCACGGAAAAGTCCTTCCGGGCTTCCTCCGGAACTATACCGGCGCTGCGCCATGAACCCTGCGCCTGGACCACCCAGACCAATGGATTTGAGATCATCGTCCCCGGTGAGCTTCCTCGCATCGCCATGAACTCGTGCCGGCGCATCAGTCGCACAGTCGGGGAGTGCGGCTTGCCGGTTACAACCAGTTCGGGAGCGCTGAAGCTAAGGTATGCCAGTCCCAGCCGGGCGGCCAGCCGTTCGGAGATTCTCGGCCCGCCGTCCGTCGCCGTAGGCCGGTGCTCGTCCGGCAGCGCCCGCCAGACGAGCAGTGTTGCGACCGGGTCCGTCATGATGCCCCGTGAGAGTTCTCCCGATTCCAGCCAGAACGTCCTCACCACATTGGTGCCGTCGGCGAGCCGGATGCCGAGGCGGTAGCATGGCCCGTCATGGTCCCTGCTTCCCTGGTCTACCGGAGATTCGAGTATCATGCCGACCAGCCGTTCCACGGCGTGTCCTTCGTCGATGGCGCCGAGCACCGTTTCGCTGTCCTTCTTGCTCAGGATGTCGATGACCCTGACCTTGCCCCGAATGTCCAGCAAGTCCTCCCCGGTCTTGGCGGACGGATTCGTGTCCGCTTCATACAGGAATACCTTGCCCTGCTCCAACGTACCCAGCCGGAACTCAGGCGAGTAACCCCTGACCGCATAGACGGGTGTGCCAGGGTTGAGATAGGTGGCGTCGCCGTCCTGCCAGTGATGGAAGGCGCCCGCGTACCCGTCGCCCCTGAAGGCAACCCGGTAGAGTTCCGGGCCCAGGTCTTCCGATCCGAGGTCGCGTCCGCCATGGCTTGCAGCGTTCCACTGCCGCCTCACGAAATGGATCTCGGAGAACTGCACCATGGGTATCCAGGAGATGGTATGCTCCCGGGGCCTTACGTCCTGGCCGTTGTTGAGGCCATCCATGATGGGGGCCATCGCGGTCCTGTCACCGAGGAGCGCGTCCAGGCGGCTTGGGCCGTCTGCCCGCCCGTCATGCCGGTGTATGACCTGGCCTTCGCGGTTCAGGATGGCCTGAGTGCCGGTGGGGACATGAGTGACGTAGGCCACCTTTTCCGTCATCTCAGGCGTCAGTCCTTCCACGAAGGCGGCGACCATACCGGGGCCCAGGTCCAGCCTGTAATTTTCTGAGGCCGGTTCCGGCGTGACAGAGCCGGGCAACATTGGACTTGGTGTTGCCGTGGGGGCGGAGGCCGGTTGTGTCCCACTGCAGGCTGACAGCAGGAATAGCGTGGCGACCAACACCCCTGACGTGAGGGCGCATCTTATCCCGTCTCTCCTCCATCCCGTGGGCCGGGTCTTCGGACTATCAGGTCTGCCGGAGTGACCTGTCCACAGCCGACGCGGCACTGGTCCTTGTGTCCTGGTCCATCCGTTGCAGGGACTCCATCGCAGCCGCGGAGGCTTCTTAGGTTGCTGGCGGGCAACGGGGTGCCGCTCATGGTTCGCCGGTGTTCCCAGCGCTTCCTTCACGCTTCCTTCAGAAGAATGCAGCGTGGAAGAAGCGCCAATTGAACATAGTCTACGCCGAGTCCCTTCACCGGGGCTCGACTGCCCTGAAGTCATCCCCCACTGCCCAGTAGGACCCATCACAGAAAAGTGTTACTTCCTCCACTCCTCCATGTTTAAGCGCCCAACCATAGGGGACGCTAAAGGCGCTGAACCGGACCTGGTCGCCCACTCGCGCGATGACCCGCCCCGTGGAGTCGGCTATCTTGACGGCCCCGTCTTCCAAGCTCAGCTCGAAAGCGCCCGGCCAGATGGGCAGCATAGGCCCCAGGAAATGGGAGCCGCTTCCAACGCGAATGACGTTTTCGACCTCCAGACATATACCGTTCAAGACCAGCTCTCCGGTGAAGCGCACAGGCTTCGGGCGAGTGTCCAGGAACTCGTCCTGCCTGGGGAAGTAGACTTCTACATCCGGCAGGACCTGGATCTCGTAGATCCTGAACACTTCGCCGGAACACTCCCCGATACCGCGCTCGTAGTAACCGCCCCCGCCCGCTATTTCGTCTCCGACCTGAGCTATGACTCGACCGGCTCCGTTGCGGACCTGTACCACGCCGTCTTCGACATGTGGCGTAAACCCGGCGGGCCAGATGATGCTGCTAATGCTGTATTCAGCTTTCAGCCGCAGGCATGGGCCGTCCAGGACCAGCTCTCCAACGCCTGCCGCAGTCGGGAACGCCCGTTCAGCCGCCATCACGGTCTTTTGCCTGAGAAGCAGGACATCCGGGTCTGACAGCCGCAGTACGGTGGCCTCGTTCTCAGGGTCGAATACGGTAACCTCGTCCCCCACCCAAGTGGACGGCTTTTCGCAGTGTTCTACTCCCTCCGCTGAAAACTCCTGGTCTCTGGCCTGCTGGTATGTGACGGCAGCCCGGCTGACCCGGATGTGGTCTCCGACCTGTGCGGCCACCCGGCCGAGCCCGTCCATAACCCGGACGGCGCCTGATTCCTCTTGGAAGGTGAACGAATTGGGCCAGATGAGCAACCGGGACATTCGGGGGTTGGCGCCCCTGGCCGGGATTTCAAGGCGAAGACACCCCTGTTCCAGGATCAGTTTGCCAGCGGTGTATTGCTCGCCCGAGTCGGTCCCCAAGGGCGCGTTGTGCCGGGGGAAGACCACTGGAGCGGCCCGGTCGCCCCCTATCTGCTCCGCTCTCGCGGGGCGGGCGCCTGCTGGCGTCGGGGGCTGATCTGTTTCGGGTGACGCCGGAATGGGCCCCGAGATAGCGATAGCAGCACCGGGCTGGGCGGTTTCTGAGGGCGCCGCCGTTGGTCCCGAGGAAACGGTCGGCTCGTTGAGTTCGACCTGGCTGCATCCCGCTGTCGATATCCATAGCAGGAATAACAGAATCACAGCCGCGTTGGGCAGGACAATGCCCTTGATCCAACTGAGCCTCAATAAACCTCGGGCGATGTTCGTTGGGGCGGCCTTGCGGTTTGTCATTCTTCCCTCTGTCGCCCGGGAGAGTGTCATACAGACATGTATGCGCCTTTCGACCAATTCGTTCCCTGATTTGTAAAAGGGACAGAGCTGTGAGGAAATGGCAAGGCTTTGATATGGATTAAAGAAGGCAGGGATCGGGTACGAAAGCTGGCCGCAATCTGGACGAATTCCGGCACTTGCCTATGATTCGGGGGTTTGCCATGTTCAAATGAGCTAATACTACCGGCGGGACTTGGTTCTCCGCTATTTACACCGGACCATACCTGGCTATCTCGGGCGGCTGCGGGACCGATCTCAGGCTGGCCTAGCGGTTTGGGGCCTGACCAGAGCCGTCGGCTGTGAATGCTCGGGTCTGCGGCCATTCAGCGTCGCTGGCGCCACCTGTAACCTTCGAGCCTTAAAATCCTGCCGGGTTCGGGCACGGTCTCAATTCGCACCCCACTGCCTCGGTGGAACACCCACTCTCTCAGCATCGCTTTCTGGCTTATCTCTCTCCCATTTTCGTCCAACACAATGAGGATGTAGCTGGAGCCGTCAGTTTCCACGGCAGCCTCCCATGGTGTGGCGCATCCCGCCGGTGAGCCGGGCAGCATTTCCACATCCCACAGGGTGTCCCGGGCGTCCCTCACCTGCTCGAGTATCCGGCCGGTTTCGACGTGCTGACACTGGCCGGTGTCCGCGGTGGATGCGAAATCCTCTTCCACCGCCAAATAGGGCCCCGAACAGGCGGGTGTTATCTCCTCCAGCCCCCCGTGCTTGATGGCCTGGTAGTAGGTGACGCTGAAGGCGCTGAACCGGACCTCATCCCCCACGCGCGCGGCAACGCGCCCATCTGCGCCGGTTACCTCGACTGCCCCGTCTTCGACATTCAACTCGAAAGCCCTCGGCCAGACGAGCAGCGCAGGCTCGGGGCCCATGGAGCCGTCGCCGACTCTGACTCCCAGGCATTTCCCATCGAGCACCAGCTCCCCGACGTAGAGCTTCGCCACTTGACCCTTTTCCAGTGCCTCATCCTGCCTGGGAAAGTAGACCTCAACGTCCGGCAGGACTTTGACATCGTGTATCCTGAACATCTCGCCCGGACACTCTCCGTACCTGTTCTTGAAGTATCCGCCGCCGCCGGCTATCTCATCTCCGACCATGGCGATGGATCGGCCCGCGCCGTTGCGGACATGCACCACGCCGTCTTCGACATGGGGCGTGAACCCGGCGGGCCAGATTATCGTGGTGGTGCCGTTCAGGGTGAGGCACTGGCCGTCAAGGACCAACTCTCCGGTTCCCAAGGCATCCATGAATCCCCTGTTGACCGAGACCTCAGTTTCTTGCCTGATAAAGAGGACGTCCGGGGCCGACAGGCGCAGTACGGTGGCCTCGTTCTCGGGGTCGAAGACGGTAACCTCGTCGCCCACCAGGAAATTAGCTGGCGGGCAGTGCTCCGGCAGTCCAGTCACCAATTCCCGGCGCTTGGCTTCCTCGTAAGCGACTGCCGCCCGGCTGAGCCTGATATGGTCTCCCACCTGCGCTACAACCCGGCCGCGGCCATCGGCCACCCGCAACGTTCCGGAGTCTGCCTCCAGTGAGAATGAGTGCGGCCAGATGACAAGCTGGGTTGCTCCTCGAGCGGTGGGGTCGGAGGGGACTTGAACAAGCAGACACCCTTCTCTCAGAACCAGTTGTCCCGCGAAGTAATCCCCACCCCGGTCCGTTCCCAGCGGATAAGTATGCCGGGGGAAAGCGGCCAACTCTGAAGAATCGTCCGCAGGTACTTGGCCGTCGCCGCATCCGGCGGAGAGTATCACCAGAAAGCTGGCAAAGAGGAGCAGAAGACCAACCCGCCTGAGCCAGGTTCCAAACCGGAGTCGGCCCGAAGCGGTTGAGATGCTATCTGGTGTGAAGTCTTTCATGTGACTCGCGACCATTAGGGTCCGGGGCATCTCGTTGTCCGCTGGGATTCTACTGCACAATGCGACCTGCGATCTCACCCTTTGAGAGCAGTTCATCTCCCTGGATGTGGCAGGCCCTTTCTCAAGGGACGGGCGTACAGCAGTTTTTGTCTCCGTCTGTGCGGAATGTTCTGGTGGAGGGTTCTGCATCAGGGACAAGCCAAGTGGTGGCCGGGATGCGAGAAGTCTCCGGTTCAGTCGCATACATTTCCCGGCACATGTGATGCGCTGCTCTCGGTGATTCCCGCTGCGTTCGTCTTTTATTGATAATGAAGGACGTATCGGTTGCGGCGTCGTACTTGCACTTCGTACTGCTTTCCCCGACGAACAGGCAGGTCGCGGCTCCTATCACAACTGCTGCCATTTTCACGATTATCCAGATTGTCGCCGGGTTCACTCGAGCACGGCGGGGTGGACGCCGGGCCGGGGTGGGCGGCGGTAAGGGTGGCGGCGGGAGAGGCATCGCACTCATGTCTGGCGGTGCTCCTTTGTTTTTCCCATAGCTCCGTCATGGATTGCCGGTCAACCATTCCTGGGACTTGTGCTCCTCACAGGTACTTAGGTGAGTCTCATCAGGATTGAGCTGTCATCCTCAATACCTTAATACCTTTGTGTCCTGAGGGAAGCCGGGTTACACCTCTCTCATGCCGGCCTGCCATCGTGTCCTGGGTTCCTACCTGAGCTCCTCTATGTCCGGGGCCAGGAATTCCAGTTGCCTGGTATCGAATAGCCAGAGCCAGATGGACGGACCGCCGACTCCGGAACCGGTGTCCTCGTTCTTGACCACCGGACAGTTGCCGACGATTATCCAGTGCTCGGCACTCTGGATTGTCCGAACCGAGAGAGGAGAGCAGACTTGATTCAAGAGCGTCTCGTCAGCCTCTGCAAGCGCCCCGGACGGGTCGTAAAGGTAGCTGCTCCAGCGTGATGCCAGTTCCTTGGAGCCGGCCTCGGCGTCAGTGGGTTCGGAATAGTACAGGGCTACCACCATTTCGTCGCCGCTTTCCCCAGCGCGGTAGCCCAGCAGTGCCAGGCTGTAGCCGGACAGTGTCCCCCAGGCCTCCGGTCCTGCCAGGTAGCGGTCCAGCCGGTCTGACGGCCCGGGATTGACTGTGTTCCAGGTTTCCGGTATCCATTCCGGCCCGAAGAAGGCTCCGCTCACCATCCCGTTGCCGGCCGCCTTCGCCAGAGCCGAGTGAGGAGATGAGGTTGATGGAGTCTGGGAATCTGTTTGCTGGGCTGCGATCAAGTTCTCGATGATTTCCGTGGCCGGAGCGGCCAGGACGGAATTTTCTATGAGAGCCAAACGGTTGAACAGCAGCCCCGTTCTGCGAAGTTCATGTTTGATGTCGAACTTGAAATCCTCGTGTAGTTCGAAGTAAGCCGTTTCCAGGTAGCTGGTTTCCCTGAAGCCCAGCCCTTCGAGCTTTTCCCTGGTTTGCTGACCTGCCATTGGACCCCTGAATGCCAGGAACGTTCTCGACCTGTTGCCCGGCCTCCATGACCAGATGCCCTGCTCGTAGTTCCTGAAATCCAGGCCCATCAGGTCGTTCAGCCTGACGATGTTGGCGGCGATTTCCGGGTGCATGGCCCTTCCCCCGGGAAACTGCCCGTGATCATCCTGGGATCCGAGGCCGTTGAACGAGAACACCAGGGTATCGCCGGCGAATTCCGGCGGCACCATGTTCAGCAGTTCACTCAACCCGTGCGGAGGCGCGGTACCTGGGGCGGAACCGGCGCCGCTGGGGTTGGCGGTTGCTGCTTCCGTTGGAGAGGGAGTGGGTGAAGAGCTTCCTGCCTTCGTGGGCGTCGTGGGCGACTCCATGGAGGTTGTCGAGGGGGTTGCTGTCGCCAGTATGGACTCGGGGGTGGAAGAACTCCTGCCCGGTTCTGGCGTGGCAGTAGGTGTCGCCGCCCCTGAGGCGGTGGATCTCTCCGGCGGGATCTCCGTGGGAACCGAAGTTGCCGTGGTGGAGGGGGTCTTCGCCGGGTCCGGTACGGAGGCCGGCGGCGTCTGGGAACACGCTGCAAGGACAGTCAGGAGGACCAGGGCTGACAGAAAGAAGAATCCCTGCATGGTGGGTGTCTTCCTTTTCCCGTGAATTCGCCTCTTGCTCGGCTTGTAACAGGTGGGTAGAGGGCATGGCCACAATATTCAGCACGACCGGCTTGACCCTGCTCACAGGAGAGTCCAAGACGCCTATTATTGACTGTCGTCTTGATCATTGGAATACAGGTATAACCACACCTGCTTCCAGCCCTCGTGCAACGGCGCCACCACCAGCCTGCCGTGCCACAACCGCCCCTCGTTGTCAGGGACGGTCCAGGAGAACCAGCCGAACTCACCCGAGGATCCTTCGCCGGTAATGTCCCAACTCGGATGAACCAGTCCGTCGCGGTAGAGGCGCATCACCTCTGTTGCCGCCGACTCCGTCTGCAGTTCGGCATATATGTTGACCTCATGGCCGTAGGGCGACATGGAGCCGCTGGAACTGAAGCTGGAGACGGAATTGCCGGTCCTGTAACTGCCGCGCACCACCCTGGTCCCGGAAACAGCGTCGAGAATGCGCTCGCGCCGTTCCATGTCAAGCCCAGGGATCTGCGGGAATTCGCGCTCCCGGCCTTCCTGCCCCGAGGGTGGACTCGATGCGATGAAGGGGCATCTCTTCGCGGTGAAGCCCACAGGAAATCCTGCCCGCCATTCTCCGTCTTCCAGCGCCACAGGCCACGGCAAGGATACGGACTCCAGTGGCCGCCCGGGGCGTTGGTCGGCGGCGATTTCAGCAAAGGCCCGGGTAGGGTCGGTCACGTCCAGAAATACCGCGGCCACCATAGCTTCTGGGAAGAACTCCACGTCCTGTTCGAGCAACGACTGCAACTCGTCCAACCCGCAGCTTTCGGCCAACTCACTCGTCAAGATTGAGTGGAAAAGCGCTGCGTCGTCGTCCCTGAGCGCCCGGCCCCAAGTGTCGAAGAGCTGCTGGACTGCAACCTTGGTCCCGTGATCGCTGTCCCTCCCGGCATTGGATGCTTGGGCGGCAGCATGGGTGGCAATCTCAGTGGCCGCAAGTGGAGGTCCCGGGGTCGGCGTCGGCACGAGGGTCGGCGAGGGGTCCGCTGACGCCGTTGGCGTTGGGTACGGGGTTTCCGTGGGTACCTCCGGAATCGGCGTATCCACTGGCAGAGTGGGCTGCTCTCCACCGCAGGAGGCCAAAAGCAAGAGGATTGCCAAGCATAGCAACACCAAGACAGGCAGCCTGAAATTCCCGGCAGGCTCGTTGTAGGCAGTCCTCCTCAGCTCGCCGGCCGGTTTCACGGCCACGCTTGGCTCGTTGGACGGTCTTGCGCGCCAAGAGACTGAGAGATCCTTGCGGACAGTCGAATAGTCCCCGGGGCGGCTTCCAACCTCTGAAGCCCGTGGTAATACACCCACGCAACCTCCATACGGCCCCGGCGAACTCCCATAATCCCACGGTCCCGCCATCTGCTCCCGTCGCCCGCCCAACTCGCCGCTTGTTGATTACCTCGATTCTACTGATCCTGATTCTGCGGCTGTAGTACTAAATGACCTTGTCTCCCTTCTTTGGCGTGGAGTGGCTGTCCGGCTCACCCGCCACTCCCGGCAGCGGGGTCAGCGTCACACGCCAACGGGGAGTTTCCTTGGATGCCTCGACCAGGAGTTCCCCCAGGGGTACATCAACGTCGATATCATCGAGTTCGAAGTTGAAGGCGGCCTTCACGTGAGCCGGGCATACGACGCCCGGCGCGGCGTTGTACTCACGACCCACCCGCCTCAGCTCCTCGCGTTCGGCGAGGGTCATCTTGAGCCGACGGTAACACCCGGCTATGGCACATTTGACCTGAACCTTTCTGGCCATTTCCCCAATGTTACTACGCAGCGCAAGGCGAGGTTTGTACAGGCGGACAGGGAGGCCAGCCTCATACACTATTGCTGGCAATGTTGCTCGGTCCAGTGCCTTGACCGGTCAGTCCGGAACGTCAGCTCAGGCGGTTCCCCCGGCCGACATGGCTGGAAACAGCCTGTTTACAGCCACCGGCTGGAAATTACCCCTCCCCGTAGCTGAAGGGGCGGCTGGAAAACCCGGTTGCAAATCCTCTGGCAGAAACCTATACTTCGGGTATTCCAGCCAGGGGGAGTGCAGGGAATGACGCTGTACGGCTACGCCAGGGTCTCGGTCAGAGAGCCCGAGGACAAGAACCTGGACCTGCAGGTGGAAAGGCTGGTGCGCGCCGGCTGCGCCATGGGCAACATCCGCGCCGAGGAGGCCAGCGGGGCCAAGGACGACCGCAGTGGCCTGCTGGAACTGCTGGACCTGGTGGCCCCGGACGACACCCTGGTGGTCACCCACATCGACCGGCTCTCCAGGGGGCTGACCTATGGGCTGCAGGTGATCGAGGGCCTGCACCACGCCGGTGTGGAGTTCCGTTCCCTGTCGGAGGACTTCGACACGGCCACGGCCAACGGGAAGCTCCAGCTCCAGATGGTGCTGGCCTTCAGCGAGTGGTGGCGGAACTCCATCAGGGAGCGCTCCGTCGCGGGCCAGGCCAAGGCGCGGACCGAGGGCCGTTTCCCCGGCCGGCGGCCGGTCCTGACCGGGCAACAGCGGGAGTACATCCGAGAGGAACGCTCCAAAGGAGTGAGCCAGCGGGAACTGGCCAGGCGCCTGGAGGTCAGCCGATGGACCATCCAGCAGGTGGACGAGTAGGCGCTGGCTGGACATTGCACCTTCGGCGCAGGGCATGATGCGATGGTCTAATGATTCCCGGACAGGGATTGCCTTGTCGTAACCTGCATTGTTCTTCCGCGCTAGTGACCTCACTGTGACTGGGCTCGAAGTACACCACCAGCCCAATACAATGGTGATGTTAGTGATTGGTCACCTTGGTGTATTCGCGAAGGATATGGCATCCGCCATCTCTGGCAATCGCTGTCTAGCCATCCAGCATTGTTGCTTGCAGATCCTCGTGTCGCCATTCTGCTTATGCTTCCCGTAAACCGACTGCTCCCTAATTCTCAATAACGCCCACTTGCGGCTATACATCTGTTGACTTCAAGCAGGGAGGGTGTGTCGCCGAGGACCGAGCTTGAGGAGTGAAATTGCGCAGGTGTGGGCTTTCGGACGCCCGCCATCTTGCAACGGACCTAGGCCGACCGGAGAGACTCGGGATCGGCCGCGACCACCTGTAGTTGGTGTGCACCGAGACCCTCGAAGAGTTGCGCGCGACAGGTGAAAACCAAGATCTGTACGTGCCGCGCGGCATGCGAGAGAATGTCGAACATCAGCCGCATCCGCTGGTCGTCGGAAAACACCAGGGCATCGTCCAGTATCACCGCGGCGGGTGCCCCTTGGTCAATCAGCATTTCAGCGAAGGCTAGGCGAACGAGGACTGCGATCTGTTCTTGAGTACCCATGCTCAGATGATCGAATCTTTCCTCGTATCCGGCGTTGCGGGACATACCAGTGATGTATAAGTCTTCGGTTATCCCGATCTCGGCGTTGGGGAAGAGCATTTGCAGGTACGGATGGACGCGACTGACGACTGGGGCCAGGTAGCGCTCTCTGGCCTCGCTCTCGGCCGCACGAAGCGTATCGGCCAGAAGGCCAAGGACCTCCAGATCGCGTTCAAAACGGTCTCGTCGGCGTGTCGCCCCTTCGAGTTCGTGCTGCGTATGTTCGATGGCTTCGTCGATACCGGCACTATCGTGAACTTCGATGCGTTCACGCAGGCGGACGATCTCGATTCTCAAGTCAACTCTAGAGCTTTCGCGTTGCTTGATCGCCGCCTGCAATCGAGAGATACGGGCTTCCAGCTGCGTTCTGGTGCTGGGCGATAGCTCCCCTTCCAGCAAGGAGACAGCCTGTTGTTGTTCCGCCACTGCTTGCGCTGCTGTGTCAGACGCCGCTGCGAGTTGCTGATCGGGCACAACCTCGGACTCGCTTCGGAGCCTTTCATCACGCCTTTCAACCAGCTCGGTCTGACCATCCACGGTGTTCTGCAAGGTGCGCACTTCCACCCTGAGGTCTGAGACGGCTCGCGCCCTCTCATCCACAGCCCCGCGAGCGATCCGTTCCTCGTCTCTCGCTCTCCGAAGTTCCGTCTGAGCAGAATCCAGAGCAGCCTCAGCGTGATTCCTCTCCGGCAGCTGCGTAGCACACACTTCTGCTTGCAGGGCCTCCAGGTCTTGGCGCAGCTCGTCGATCCGTGGCTGCAGTGCCGGCGCGCTGCCAGGCGGCGCGAGCCGCTCCAGTTCCTGAAGGGCCACGCCGGCAATGACCTCAAGATCGCGCCGTTGGTCACGAAGGATCTGTGCGTCAGCAAGAGTTTTCGCACCGACTTCACTGAGAGCGGCATGCAGCTCTGCTCTGGCTTCCCGTTCCGTGCGCAGGAGTTGGTCGCGGTCGGCGACGGCCGGCTCTATGAGAATCTGTCCCCGCTCAGGGATGGTAATGGACACCGGTTCGACCGCCTCGACCGTCATGGGCGGGTCTGTCAAAGGGACTCCGTCGGCTTCAATGCCGGGAAGACGGTCACTGGGGATGTCAAAGCTGATTCGAGTCGCCGCGACACTGAGCCGGGCATTTGCCTGCTCGGCCATGTCCGTGGCTTGACGTATGTGTTGTAGAGATTCATCCGTGACCTTAATCTGCTCAGCCTGACGCTGGGCTTCAGCGAGTCGTTCCTGCGCAGCTTCGACTTCGCTCTGCTGGCGCAGCAGGTCGTTCAACTCTGCGGAGCGAGTGATCCTATCCAGGATACGGCGCCAGCTTGCCTCTGACTGCAGGGCTGCTTCTACAGCTGCTTCGGCGTCGGTCGAAGCCTGCCGAAGCTCATCTAGTGAGGCCGAAGATTCTTGCTCTTGTTCTTGCAGTTCCTCCAGGCGATTGGTCTCTTGTCTCAACCGATCCTGATCCGTCTTGAGCTCTGCCCGTCGGGATGCGCGGTCGGATTGTTCACGTTGGGCTTGCTCTAACTGCACCTCAAGGTTCCGCAGTTCACTGCGGGCCGCTTCGAGCTGCAGGTCGTGCCGCATCACCTCGCTCAGATGATCCTGAGCCTCCTTGAGTTCTTCTTGATGGATTATGTCCTGACTGCCGTCCTCCAGCCGACTGAGCTGTGCTTCCCCCGCCGCCAACTTCTCGAGTGTTTCCGACATCTCAAGCTGTTGCTGCTGTTGCTCGCTGAGGCGTTTTTCCAGTTCACCAATCTGGTCGATCACGTCCTTATAATCGCCGCGTGGCAGACGGCGCGATACCGTGATCAGTTCGTCCCGCTGCTTTTCGATGATCTGCGGCAGTTCTCTGCCACGCCGCCCTCCGAGGACCGTGCCGACCTCAGACTCCAGACCCGCGCTGAGACTTGCCAGTGCCGAATGGGGCAGATGCGGTCTGCCGAATGACTGTCCTTGCTGAACCCAGAGGACTCCCCACATGCCAAGTGTTTCCGAATTGGCCCCCCGGTTGCCTGCCTCAGAGAAACCCAGAAGGTTGCGCAACTCGTTTTCGGCAGTGTCAGACTCGAACAGTGTTCCATCAGGGCATTGCAGCCGCGCAAACGGGTCCTTGATGAAGCGCTTGGTCAGCATATACTCGTCGCCATTGACTTCAAAGACCAGTTCAACGACCGGCGCCGCGCCACTTCGATCGTTCTGCAGTGCCCTAATTGGCTCCGCCCCGGATCTATGGCGCTCGAACAGCACTGCACGAAGAGCATCCAACAGGGTCGATTTGCCAAGCTCGTTCGGCCCGACGACCAGATTGAGACCGTCACCGAGCTCACCCAATTGTGTTGGCACAGTGAAGCGCTTGAACTGATTGACCGAGAGCCTGCGCAGCCTCATCGCGCCCCCGATTCGAGCTTTCTATGTTCGATGTAGAGCCGACGAAGGGCGGCACGCGCGAGATCGGTGTCGCTCCCCCCTGCCTCTACCATGGCTCGAAGCCTGTCAGCAGCGGCGCGCACAATCCCGCCCGGATCAATACTGTCGAGGTCGTCGTCGGTGGGTTCCGGAAATAGCTGGTTACGGTCGATCCGCAGGTGGTAAAGCGCAGCGGCCACCCCTTCGCCGATCCGTTCCTCGAATTGCAGCAAGTCAGCCAGCGAGAGGGCTCCGGAGAGCCTCAAATCGACAAGTGTGTGGTTCAGGTCGTCGTTCAGGTTCCGCAGTCTCTGTTCAAGTAAATCTACGTCTCCCAGGCTCTCCACGCGCTCATCAATCGATTCCCAGTGGTATTGACCTGTCGAGAGCGGTGTAACCTGCGGCAACGCCTGCGGACCGTCGATTTCCACGAGCAGGGCTGTGCCTTTGCCGCGCGTCTGAAATGAGTCCGTCTCAGGCGTGCCGCTATACCAGCAACGCTCGTTTATCCGAAGCTCTCCGTGCCAATCGCCCAGTGCCAGGTAGTCAAGTCGAGCGAGCTGCGGCCGCATGGGGTCGACGGGATTGGCTCTCTGTTCCTCATTTGTGTCGAAACCATGGACGGCGCCATGCGCCAAGCCGATCTGGATCAAACGGCCTTCGCTGACCTGATCGTCCATCCAGGCGGTCGGGTCACTGAGGGTACGACGATGCTGTAGCGGAGCCGGGAGCAGGACGGCGACATCTTGCTCGATGACGGTGACGGCAGATTCGGTGTGCGCGTGGATGTTGTCAGGCAGGCCACGCTTTCGGAGCTGATCCCAGAGTCCATTGGGTTGGTAAGGATCATGGTTTCCCGGCAACAGGTGCCACTGTACCGAGGTGTGAGCACGCATTCGCTCGACGACCTGGTTGCGCGTGTGGGGAGAGGGAGCTGCGTGGTCGTAGACATCTCCCGCGACCAACACGTGGCGCACGTCATGCTCCGAGGCGAGGTTGCCGATGCGCGTGATCGCTTCCAACCGCGCCAGTTGGAGCCCGCCCATCGCCGTATCATCGACGAAGCGAAAGACCTTGCCGATCTGCCAGTCGGCAGTATGGATGAATCGGAATGGCATTGCCTAAACGGTTTCCCTCGTGTACGCAGTGACGGTCTCAATTCTATGGAACATATGTCGCAAATGCAAGATATAGCATCCTAATATTACAGCCGCACATTAATGGCGGGGTTACGTAATCGACGTCGGTGATAGGACCGCCGGGCTCGGGCCTGATGCCTTCGTCTCCACCGAGACCAGCCAATGGCAAAGTCAGCGCGCCCCCGATGCTGCCGGAGCAGTCGGCATAAAAGCCGTCTGACCTCAGGAACAGTCAGCGGGATTAGCTCGATGTACAATATCGCCCCCTTTTTACGTCATCAGGGAGGGCGCACATTCGGCACACCGCCAGGAAGGCGTGGACCAGCAGGGCCAGGGTGATGTGGCGGTACCATCCGGTCCAGCGCCGCACTTCGTATTCGTCCAATCCCACCTCCTGTTTGGCTTCTTTGAAGGCATCTTCGATGATCCATCGGTGGCCCGCCACTCGCACCAATTCGGACACGATTGCTCCCGTTGGACTGAAGCAGGCGTAGTAAGCTAAACCAAAGCCAGGGTGAAATGCGCAGAGACATAGGGTAAATTGGCGTGGAACCGGGTAAGCCAATATGGGGAGTTGCAGGGGTTGATGATGGGCGTGAGGGAGATAGACCGGTCTCTGGAACAATGGCGGATGGGAGTCAAGGACCTGCGGCGGAGGATGATCCTGGCGCCGACGCCCAGGGAGCGGGAGAGGTGGTACGCCATCCTGCTCTTGGCCCAGGGATTGACGGCTGCGGCTGCGGCGGAAGCACTGGAGCGTGATCCGCACACCATCGGACGGTGGGCCTCGGCCTTCGGCGAGGGAGGGCCTGCGGCCCTGATCTTCGAGCAGACCGGCGGTTCCCCCCCGCCCTTGACCAGACACAGCAGACGGAGTTGAAAGGGGCAGTGCAGCAACCGCCGTCATCATCGGGCATCGCAATGGCCAACTGGTATTGGAGGGTGGTGCGGCGGTTCGCCTCGGAACGGTTTGGAGTCAGTTTGAGCCGGAGCAGTTGCCTGAACTATCTGCACAGGCTGGGATTTGCCTTCAGGCGCCCCAAGAAGCGTTTGGTCAAGGCGAATGAGGCCCGGCGTGAGGCCTTCGTGGCAGAATATGCCGCTCTGAAGGAGGAAGCCCAACAAACCGGAGCCAAGGTATTCTTTGCCGACGAGGCCCACTTCCGGGCGGACGCCGAGTTGCGTGGCAAGTGGGTTCTGAAAGGAAGGCCGGCCCTGGTTGACTCGAACAGCCCGCGGTACGGAGAGAAGGCCAGCTACTACTCGGCAGTGTGTTTGGAGACTGGCGAAGTGGAGTGGATGGAGCTGGAAGGGAACAGCAACAGCGAAACGTCGGCGGCCTTCCTGGAACAGTTGCGGGAGAGGCGCGGCGGGCGGCTGAATGTGATCTGGGACAACGCGCCGGCGCACCGAGGCGAGGCGGTGAGAGGACTGCTGAGAAAGGCGGGGCTGAACCTGCCATTGATAAATCTGCCGGGATACAGCCCGGACTTCAACGCTGACGAGGCCATCTGGGGCTGGGCGAGAGAGGAGGCCACCGGCAACCTGTGTCTGGGGACCAGGGCGGCGGTACAGGAGAGGGTCGGCAGCTTCCTGGCAGGGCTGGCCAACCGGCAAGAAGAGGTGAGACGGCGCTGCCGGACAGTGCTGCAATCAAGGGCCGAGGCACTCCAGCGAGATTCCCGGCCCGATTCCCGCCCTACTGGAAATGCACATCCCACCTTGGCTTTGGTTTAGGTTCTGTAGCTACCGGAACACTTCAAATACCTGGTAGACGCGGTCCAAACGCTCTTGGAAGGCACGCGGGCCGTCCTGAACGGACAGAACAAATGGCAGAAGCACAGCGAGATCTGGCAAAAGTAGTTGAGGCCATAGCAACTGTACTGGCCAGGCTTGTTCTCGCCGTTGAGGATTCGAAAACGGCCAGCTAAACTAAAGCCAGAGTGGGATGTGCATTCGAGGTGAGCTGGAAATCGGGCTGGGAGTCCCGAAGGAACGCCTCTGCCCTTGATTGCAGGACTGTACGGCAGCGCCGCTTTACCTCATCTTTCCGCCCATCCAGGAATTTCCAGACTCTTTCCTGAACCGCCATCCTGCTTCCCAGGCACAAATTCCCTGTCGCCTCCTCTCTCGCCCAGCCCCAGAGCGCCTCATCGGCATTGAAGTCCGGGCTGTACCCCGGCAGGGCCTGCCTCGTGGAGACGGGGGTTCACTAGCCTCAGGTTCAGACCGGAGGTCCGCAGGTACTCCCTAGACCTCTCGCCCCTCCTGAGCTTGCCGAAGGGGGGCCGGCGCGTTGTCACAGATCACGTTGAGACGGCCCCCGCGCCTCCGGCGCAACTGTTCCAGGAAAGCAACCGAGGTCTCTGAGTTGCTGTTGCCTTCCAGCTGAGCCTGCCGAAGCATCCATCCATTCCACCTCACCCGTCCCCAAGCACACCGCCGAGTAGTAGCTGGCCTTCTCGCCATACTGCGGGCTGGTTGAGTCCACCAGGGCCGGTTCTCCCTTGAGTACCCACTTGCCCCGCAGTCCTGCCTCGGCCCGGAAGTGGGCCTCGTCAACGGGGGCTACCTGTCCTATCCAGCTAAGATTGCTACTCAGCTGGCCAGAACCGTCACGAGCACTTGGCAATTCCGCATATTGGGCGCCAAGGATAACAGCTCACCGGATATGGCTGGTTTTGCCAATTCAGTGATGGCGCGGTATCTGGACTATAACGACAGCGGTAAAGCGGGGTTAAGCCGACGCAATCCAGTCGACGGCACGTTCCCCTATCATGACAACCGTTGCATGGCTACCACCTGACCTTGTAACCCGCGGCATCACCGACGCATCGACCACCGACAACCCCTTTACTCCCTTGACGCTACAGTATTGATCAACAACCGCCATTGGGTCTGAATCCGGCCCCATCTTGCATGTACCGGACACATGCCTGGCTGTTCCAACGGTTTGTCGTATATAGAGGTCCAAAGCATCGTCGTCGGCCAGAATCTCATCCGTTGGGTGGAGCCGGTAATCGGCCACGTCTTTAAAGGCATCGGATTCAAGAAATCTAGTCGCCATTCGGATGCCTTCCCGCACCCGGCGCATGTCGTTTGGATGCTGAAGATAGCGGTAGTTGAACTCCGGCTGCACTGAGGGATCGGCAGACGCAAGCCTGACGTATCCCGCGCCGTCGGGTAGCCCGAGCGTGCACGAGATTCGCGCCACCCGGTCCGGGGGAACATCATCGTTCAGGTATTTGGTCCGGAAACCGGGGACGCGCTCCGGCCGCTCGTCAACCATTGGGGTGGCCCTCAGCAACATATCATTGGCTTCGCTGGACCCGCGGGAGGTGTAGTGCAAACAAAAGCGTGCCGCGTCGGCATCGGAAGTCAGGGTCATTCCGTCTTTGACTCTAAAGGTAATCTGGGCGCTCAGGTGGTTAAACAGGTTCTGTCCCACTCCGGGAAGCTCATGAACGAGAGGTATGCCAAATTGTTGCAGTTGGTCTTTGGGGCCGATTCCCGATAGCATGAGCAGGTGGGGCGACTTGAGAGCGCCAGCGCTCAACACAACCCGGTCTGCTTCAACGTTGAAAATCTCGCCTCCGCTTTCTACTTCCACACCGACGGCCTTTCGATCCTTGATCAATACCTTCCTGACGAAAGCCCTTCCCCTCACCGTGAGGTTAAGACGGTGGCGCATGGGATTTAGGTGAGTGATAGCAGCGCTCATCCTCCAGCCGTCCAGGTTATTCGAGGGCCACACGCCAACGCCCGAGGGGTTCGGGCCGTTGGTATCCTCTACTACTCCATAACCCGCCTCCAAACAGGCTGACTGGAAGGCCTTTTGGATGTCTGGCAAGGGCCCGGATTGACGGCGCCTTACGGGCATCGGTCCGTCGGTCCCATGAAAATCATCCCGAATGTCGAGATCGTGCTCAGATTTTCTAAAGAAAGGCAGTACCTTGTCATAAGACCATTGATCGTTGCCCATAGCAGACCAAGAGTCGAAATCCTCAGGCAACCCCCTTTGCATTGCCTGACCGTTGATGGACGATCCTCCTCCGATCACCTTGCCTTGGGCTACGTGGATCTCCCCTTGCTCCTCGGTGATCGTTCCCCGCAGGGCCCAGTTGTGCTCCGAGTCAGGGGATTCCGCATAACTTGTGTGGCCGAACTTTATTTCGTCCGGAAGATAGTTCGGATCAGGGTAATCCGGTCCGGCTTCCAGCAACAGAACGGAGGTATTCGCGTTTTCAGCCAATCTGCTGGCCAACACCGATCCAGCCGCTCCCCCACCGACGATAACAACGTCATATTTCATGGGCCCTCCTTAAATGCTTCATCTTCTAACGCAGGATTTCCCAGTCTTGACTGATTCCGCTGAGGGTAGGGCGTTCCGGGATTTCTCCGATTATAAACCGGCATTCTCCATATCGGGCGACCAGCAGGTTCCGAACAGGGTAGTTGGAGCTTAGTGTCGGTCTTCGGTGCTGTCAATCCTCTTTCGCTCCTGCGCACGGCTTGTGCAAAGTTGGTGCGCAAGTTAGCTCCTCCGTTCGCCCTGAGCTTGTCGAAGGGCCACCCGTTCATGGTTCGACAGGCTCACCGCGAACGGGCGTTGGATTGATTCGGACTTGTATCTTAATCCTTGGACGGGGCATGACCTTTGGGGAGCGAATGTGAGCGCGGCAGACCGGTACGGACTTGGTCTTGCTAGGCCGCTGCAAAGCTTGGTCGCCGCGCTTTTCCCCGCAGAGCCCGAACAGTTGCCTGGGCCGCGGAGCCCGCATCTTGCAAGTACGGGCCAAACCTTGACACGGAGGCAGTATGACACAGGAATCCATCTATGCTGGCATTGATGTGGCCAAGGACCGGCTGGATCTGGCGCTCAGGCCCTCGGGCACGGTCAGGACCGTGGCCTACGATGCGGCTGGCATAGGCAGCCTAGTATCGGAGTTGCAGTCCTTGGAACCGTCGGCAGTGGTTCTTGAGTCCACCGGCGGCTTGGAACTGCCCTTGGCCGGTGCCCTGGCAGCGGCCTCCCTGCCGGCGGTGGTGGTCAACCCCCGCCAAGTTCGCGATTTCGCCAAGGCCACTGGCCGCTTGGCCAAGACCGATGTGCTGGACGCCCAGGTCATTGCCCACTTCGCCGAGGCGGTCCGTCCTGCCATTCGCCCCCTGCCGGACTCCGAGACCCAGGAACTCCGCTCTCTGAACGCCAGACGCACTCAGATGGTGGAAATGCTGGTGGCGGAGAAGAACCGGCTGGGCCGGGCGGGCCAGGCCGTCCGCCCCCGTATCCAAGCCCATATAGAGTGGCTGGAGCAGGAACTGAAAGACCTGGACCGGGAGCTTCGGGATATGCTGCGCCGCAGCCCTGTGTGGCGGGAGCAGGACGACCTGCTGCGCTCCGTTCCCGGAGTGGGGCCGCAACTCTCGGTGTCGCTGCTGGCTGATCTGCCGGAGCTGGGCACGCTGGGGCGCAGGCAGATAGCGGCCTTGGTGGGAGTGGCCCCCATGAACCGGGACAGCGGGACCATGCGGGGCAGGAGGGCCGTCTCCGGAGGCCGCGGCAGAGTGCGGACCGTTCTCTACATGGGAGCACTGGTGGCCAGCCAGTACAATCCGGTGATCCGCAGCTTCTACCAGCGACTGCTGGCGGCGGGCAAGACCAAGAAACTAGCTCTCACCGCCTGCATGCGCAAACTGCTGACCATCCTCAACAGCATGGTGAAAAGCGGCCACCGCTGGAACCCCAACGCAACCAGCCATTGACATCAAAGACAGTTGCTTTGCACATGCCCTGCCTCCTGCGTGGGATAAGGTTTCTGCCGAACACCCAGGCAAATGCGCCTCACAATCCTGGCCCGGACGGATAAGATTCTAGAGGCCTGTGAACCTCAAGAGGAAGTAGTACCGTTGTTACTACATGTGAGCGGTGGAGACGGGGGAGGTGGAGTGGATGGAACTGGAGGGCAACAGCAACAGCGAAACGTCGGTTGCCTTCCTGGAACAGTTGCGGGAGAGGCACATAGGCCGTCTGAACGTGATCTGGGACAATGCCCCGGCCCGTCGGGGGGAGGCGTTGCGGGAGTACTTGGGGAGCCCGGGACTGAACCTGCGGCCGGTGAATCTGCCAGGGTACAGACCGGACTTCAACGCTGATGAAGCCATCTGGAGGTGGGTGAGAGAGGAGGCCACCGCCAATCTGTGCTTGGGGACCAAAACCGCAGTGCAGGCGAGAGTCAGCCAATTCTTCTTCGGTCTGGTCAACCGGAAAGTCGAAGTGAAACGGCGCTGCCGGACGGTCCTTCAATCAAGGGCTGAAAGGCTGTAGCAAAATTCCCAGCGACTTGCAAATGCACATCTCACCTTGGCTTTGGTTTAGTTTGGATCTGGCCGCAAGGCCCCGAATGTTAAACCGTCACTCCCTTCCGCCGGACCGCTCGCAACCTGTAAGTGCCATGCTTGTGGCCTGCTCCTAATGTAAACAGCATCAGGCCTAGTGGACCGCTTCCACCTTCATGCCGAAGGCGGCGAACAAAGACCGCTGGCCCTCGAAATCGAGAGTCTCGACCCTTTCGGCCAGCTTGCCGCACTGAGCGACGATGCGGCACTCCACATCCGCCGCATCGTCCTTGAGCCGCTTCTGCTCCTCCAGCACCCGCAGGGCACGCTCCTTTTCATCGCACAGAACCTTGACCGGCCTCATACTCTGCTTCAGGAGTTCCTGGTCGGCTTCCGGGTCTCCGAGTTGATTGATCAGACGCATCTGCCGAGCCTTCAGGTCCCGGATCTCCCGCCGGAGTTTGGACAACTCCTCCCCTGGTCTTGAAGCGCCGCCTGAGCTCCTCAATCAGCACTTCCGGGTTCAGCAGGACCTCGTGAATCGACCTCCAGATATAGTCCTCGAAGGCGTCGGCCGGAATGTAGCGGGCGTCGCAGGTAGCAGGACCCGTCGATGTGGGCACAGTTGCCCGGCACCGGTAGTAACGGTAACGTCCTGCCATGAAGGAACCCACAAACGGGGATCCGCACTTCAAGCAACTGGCGAACCCAGTCATGAGGTATTGCTGTCCAGATTTGACCCTCCTGGACTAGCTCATAGAGTTCCGGGTTGATTAGCTGGGAGGTGAATCCCTCAACGGTGATCACTTCCGACTTGGGCCGACTGGTGATCTCACGCTTGCCGCCCTTCACTTTCCGGTATCGGTTCTCGCCGTAGTGCTGCACCCCGGTGTACGCCCGGTTCTGCAGTATTCGCTTCACCGTCAGAGGATGCCACTTGCAACTCATCTTGGTCGAGACGTTCATCTGGTTCAGCTTTTTGGCTATCTGGTAAATGTTCACGCCTTCGGAGGCTCACTTGAACATCACTCTGACGACGTTGGCTTCCGCCTCGTTGACCGTTCGGACCTTGTTATCCTTCAGCCTCACGATTCTAGGAAAAGGCCGACTTTCCTTTTAGAGTTGACCCACCTAGCAGCCCGTCCGAGGATATGTCTTGGTTGCTGGCGAGACCGTGTCGTGGCGACGGTTTACGCGGATTGCGGGATTGACGGCGGCGGACTGACCGGCATAGGGCGGCGGAACAACTTGAGCAGATTGTGGCCGGTGCAGATCAGCGGCCACTCGCCCTGAACCTGCTGCAATCCCGGCAGCAGGAACCGGCGCAAGCCCCGAGCCTGCTGGCTCTGGCCGGATACCGGCGCCACCGTCTCCATCCGCAGGGCATAACGCTTGCCGCCTCCCTTGGTCTGCAACTTGCGGCGCATCCGCTCCTTGGCGGAGAGGTGGCCGGGTATCCGTCCCCTGGGCGCCGGTGGCGGGCATGATGCGGGACTCCGGACGGGTACGCCGGAACGCTCATTGGCTGCTGCGGCCTCAGCCTGTCCGGCAGCGGCCTGGGCCTGGGCCTGCAGCGCCGCCATTGCCTCCCGGATCTTCTCCTACCGGCCTTCCCGGAAGGACAACTCCTCCGGCAACTCATCACCGCGCTGGTCCTTGCCTTACCGGCGGTCCTCTTCCTCATCCACTCCCTGGGCCCGCCGCAGCAACTCGGACACCGCAGCCTGTAACTGCTCTTCCTTCTCTTTCACAGGAACAGTGCCGCCAGATGTTCCTTGCGAAAGTCCGAGACGGTGCGGAAACCGGGCGTGTTGTTCGCCGCCAGCACCCGAAAGGCAATGTCCTGATGCAGCCTGGCGGCCAGGCGACGCGATGACGGCGCCCGATGCAATAGCCGTAGAGCAGCGCCTGCACCATCATGGGCGGGTTGCAGGGCGGGCCGCCAGGCCTTTCGCCCTCGCAGCGGGCGGTGATCTCCGGGAGCTCCGGCTGATCCACCAGGTCGGACACGCCGGATATGAAGCAGGCCGGGTGGTTCCCGGACAGCCACTCCCGCAGAGCTGAGGGCAGCAGCAACTGCTGCTCAGGATCGTACGTCAAACAGGTCTTGCTCATCGCCGGCACCCAGCAACCGCAATGCAACCATCATACCCTCTCCAACCCATTAACCGCGTTCCCTGGACAGACCGCTAGAGGACGAACGCTACCAGGACACAGGACGGCCCGAGACCCACGATGAACTGATTGCCGTTCACTTGGTAGGCGCGGTGCTGCCCGTCGGACTGCTACGGGGACGCCGATACGGAGCGACTGGAATGCGCCGAGGCGAACTGGCAGCGCTGCCACGACCTCATTGCGGGCAGGTCTGCGGACGGCGACAGCGTCTCACAACTGGTCGACGTAAACTGCTGACCACCATTGACTGCGGCGATGGGTAGCCTAGTAAACCGTCGGAGTGGGGGGACGAAGGCAGGGGACTGAACAGCAGAAGCTCCATCACGTTAGCAAACGCCCTCCACGCTCAGGTAGCCGCTGGCGGCTGCTCATTCTGCGACTCCCCCTTGCCCATGCGGTAGCCGACGCGGGGCTGGGGGAAGATGTACTTCGGGCTGCCGACATTGTCGCCCAGCTTGCGCCGCAGCCGTTTCACGTAAGTTCGCAGGTTTCTCCTGTCTCCCGAACTGCCCAACCCCCAGACCCGCTCCAGCAGGTGGTCGAAGGTCAGCACCAACCCCGCGTTGACCGACAGCTCGAAGAGCAGCCCGTACTCGGTGGGAGTCAGGTTGACCGGCCGGCCGGCCACGCTGACAGTGCGCCTGGCGTAATCCAGGCTCAGGTCCCCCAGCACGAAGGGGCCGGGTGGCTCATCCGGAGACGGGGCCAGTGACCGGCGCAGGACCCCCCGGACCCGCGCCACCAGCTCAGTGGGAGAAAAGGGCTTGACCATGTAATCAATGGCCCCGGACTCCAGGGCCCTGACAATTATCTCCTCCCTGCCGTAGGCGGACAGGAATATCACCGGCGCTTCCCTGATTCGCAGCATTTTGCCCATCAAATCTATGCCGTCGCTGCCCGGCAGGAGCAGGTCCAGCAGCGCCAGCCTGGGCCGTTCCGACTCGTACAACCGGAGGGCCTCCTCCGGATCCCCGGTGACCAGGAGCGAGTAGCCTGCCCTGGAGAGGGTGTCGCGGACGTTGCGCAGGGTCATCGGGTCGTCATCCACCACGAGAATACGCGCCTGCTCCCCCGTATCCGCCCGCGAGCGGCCGGGACGGAGGACTGTCCCGGTCGCCACCCCTTCGGCCACGGGTAGGGTGAAGGTGAACCGGCTGCCCAGACCCACTCCTTCGCTTTCCGCCCAGATGCGCCCGCCGTGGGCTTCCACGATTCCCTTGCAGATGGCCAGGCCGAGACCCGACCCTAT
Organism: Dehalococcoidia bacterium; assembly: GCA_965204805.1. GTDB lineage: Bacteria > Chloroflexota > Dehalococcoidia > Lucifugimonadales > UBA3495 > VXOI01. The sequence goes on along the minus strand of OZ242013.1, from coordinate 1,921,811 downwards.
CAGCTCGGTGTCCAGGCCGTCGCCGTCGGCCGGGGAGAACTTGCGGAACAGGAAGGGCAGCCGTTCCGGCTCCACCCCTCGTCCCTCGTCGGTCACGGACACCGTCACGTAGCCGCCTTCCAGCGCGCCGCTCAACCGGATGGCGGAGTGCTCCTGCGAGTACCGGGCCGAGTTGGAGAGCAGGTTGCCCAGCACCTGGACGATGCGCCGCTTGTCGGCCATGACCCAGGGCAGGTCCGGTTCCAGGTCGAGTACGATGTCCCGGCCCCGGCCGCCCGCGAGGAAGGTGTTTCTTGCTTCGTCCACCAGGGCGCTGACCTCCGCTGGCTCGGGGGTTACGGACAGGGAGCCGGTCTCGATGCGGGCCACGTCCAGCAATTCCCCTATCAGGTCCCGCATCCGGTCGGACTGGGACTCGATGATGCGGATGAACTGGAGCACCTCCGCCTTGTCCAGGGAGTCCAGGGACTCCCGCAGATTGACCGCGGAACCCTTGATGGAGGTGAGCGGCTCCCTCAGTTCGTGGCTCACCAGGCTCAGGAACTCGGCCCGCAGCCGCTCCGTCTCCTCCACCTCCGCCATGTCCTGCACGGTGACCACCATGGACTCCACCGCGCCCCCGTCGGAGAGGATGGGGGTGGCGTTGAGCAGCACCGTGACGCTCCTGCCGCCGGGCGTCCGCAGCACGATTTCCTCAGCCCGCACCGTCTCCCCGATGCTGAGCAGTTCGGCCATGGGGGATTCCCGCAACGAGAACTCCCGCCCGTCGCCCCGCCGGAAGGTGAGCACTTCCAGCAGGTGCTCGGCCCTCTGGTCGGGGTTGCGCAGGCTGTCGGCAATCCTGCGGGCCTCCCGGTTAGAGGACTTGGGCATTCCGGTCTGGGCGTCGAAGACCACCACGCCCACCGGAGAGGTGTTGATGAGAGTCTCCAGGTCGGTCCTGGCCCTTCGCTCCTCCAGGTGGCGGCGGGCGTTGGCGATGGCCATGGCCGCCTGGGAGGCGAACATCACCAGCGTCTCCTCGTCCTCCTGGGTGAACTCCGGGCGGCTCAGCTTGGCCGCCAGGTAGATGTTGCCCAGCCGCTGCTCCCGGTGCAGCAAGGGCGACGCCAGGAAGGAAAAGGTTATCCCCTCCGGCAGGGGCATACGCACCCCGGGAACGCCCAGCTCGCCCAGCAGCTCCAGCAGGTCGGGATGCCGCACCGGGCCCGGGATGCTGCCCAGGCGCTGGTAGATACCGGGCGCCGCCGGTATGTTCCAGACCGCGCCGGCCTCCTCCGGGGACATCCCGGAGGCGAGGAAGTTCTCCACCTGCCCGCCGCCGTCGTGAATCGTCATCACCCCGTAGCGGGCGTCGGTCAGCGACCGGGCGGAGTCCAGGACCCCCTGTAGCACCTTGTCGAAGTCCAGGCTCTCGTTGATGCGCAGGCTGGCCTCGCTGAGCCGGGACAGGCGTTCCCGAAGGGTTTGCAGCTCCTGGTCGCGGGGGTCTTGAAGTTGCATTTATCGTCCCTCGCTGGACTTCGAGTTGGGTAGCGGACACGTCGCCGGTCTTCGAAAATTGCCACCAAAGTGTCACCGAAAACGGGCTGAAGTTCACAGGTAGTACACCAATGATGTGGTATCTTTTCCCGTGGCAACGATACATAGTCTCAATAATGCCGTTGAAATAATACATCCCACTTGAGAGATGCACAGCAAGCTCAATTATAGACGAAGTGGTGAAGGGAAAGGAGAAGGGCCAGTGTAGGAGTACACGGGAAGACCATGAACGGACGCGAAGACGAAAATCTGAACCACATACCCACATACCAAGGAGAACCATAGATACCCCATGAATACCCATATCACGAATCCGAGACAATTCAGGCTCTTCGGGGCGGTGCTGGCCATGGCCGCCCTGCTGGCAGTCCTGCTGGCGGTGACGTTTGCCGCCGGCCCCGCCCAGGCCCAGGTCACCATCGACCCGAACCAGCTCCCCAGGACCGGAGACAACGCAGAGGAATACAGCGACCCCCTCCCCTGCTCCGAGGAAGCAAAACCTGACAATGCGGTTGGGGTCATCAGCGACGGCTACTACGCAGTCTTCGACGCCTTCTGGGACTACGAAGTCGGGCACCTGTCCAACAACTTCTGCCCCCCAAAGGTTACGGTGACGACAAAATATGACCCAGCTAAGCAGCGGAATGTTGATGTCTACACCCGCCACGACGCCGACATCAACATCAGAGAGACTGTCTTCTCCATCCCCGATAGCTACAAGGCCACGGTCATTGACACTCGCCCGGGGGTTAGCAACGGCAACCCCGGCAATATCCAGGGCGACACCATAGACATTGCCGATTTCCCCTTCCTGGCCGAGGGTGGCGCAGTAACAGCCGTAGAAACCGAGAACGGCGCAAACGTCTTCGCCGGCAATTCCCTCTGGTGGGTCAGGCTTGACCAGCCTTGGACGACAGATGTCGAGACGTCCCCCTTGCAGATAGGCTTCTCCACCGACCTGATGGAGGAGGCGGACTGGTATAACGCCAACGGCGCCCCGGTGAAGTTCCGGTTCGAGGCCGTGCACGTGCTCAAGGACGGGACTCTGTACACAGGGGACGAAGTGCACGAATTGGGCGCCCACTTCTTCGCTTTCGACCAGCGGACAGCAGACACGCCTTTGAGTAATCCGCGGTGGAGCAACGTCAAGACCATCACCGAAAGCGAAATCGGGATGCAGACCGACCAGTACCAGCAATTGCAGTTCGCCTTCACGGAACCCGGCGTGTACCGGGTGCAGGTGAATGTCGAGGGTTACGTGCGGAAAACCCGCCTGTCAAGCGCCCCCCAGGACTGGAGTCCCATCAGCCCTGATGAGACCATAACCAGCCCGGTCCAGTGGTACACCTTCCACGTGGGGTCGGAGGCCGACCTGCATACGGAAGTAACGGCCGGCGCTGTCGAGACCACGGGCGGCGTCAGCACCGTGCCCATCACCGTCACCGCCACCAACAGCGGCCCCAACGGCGCGGAGAACGTCGAGGTTGATATCTACCTGCCCCCGGGCCTGAACGACCCGTCAGCCGCCCTCCCGGCCGGCGCAACCTACAACGGGTGCGGCGTCGTCTCTTGGAAGATAGGGGCGATGGCCTCCGGCGCGACGCGCACCCTGAGCTTCAGCTCCACCGTGGACCCTGCCGCTGCCGGCAAGCACACCGTCGCCGCGGAAATTCGCTCAACCACCTTCGACCCCAATACCGCAAACAACGCCGCCTCAGCCGATACGACGTTGAGCGGCACCTATGTCCGGCCCCCCTTCTTCCCGGGCGTGACCCGCGAGATAGTGGAGCACGCCATTGCCGGCACCCACGCGGGCGACCCGGTGGCCGCCAACAGCCCCGACGGCCGGGACCTCACCTACACCCTGGAGGGACGGTGCAGCGACTGGTTCCAGGTACACCCCAACGGACAGATAGTCCTGGCCGCCAACAAGACCCTGGACTACGAGAAGCAGTGGGAATTCCCTCTGATCCTCCACGTCAGCGACGGGGTGAACGCCAGCGGCGAGGCCGACACGTCCTATGACGACAGCATCCCGGTGACCATCAATGTTACTGACACCCCGGACAACGCGGTCCACCCGACGGTGGCCTTCACCGTGAGCGACCCGGGCGGCCAGGGGGCGGACTTCGATATCGACCGGCCGAAGGTGCAACAGAGGGTCAACATCACCGCCTCGGTACACAACGCGCCCAGCGGGAAAAAGCTGACCTACCCCGGCTGGACGGACGATGGCCACTACGATCGGTGGGCCAACACCAACGTCTATCACGCCTTCGGCAACCGGGTCGGCACGGTAGCCTATTCGGTTCACGTGAAGTGGCCAGGCGGAGGCATCACCGCCACGACTACAGTCGAATGGCACCCCAAATAACAGAGAACCAGGGTACCCAAGCGTGACCAACGGCAAAGGTCTCCCGCTCCGCCCTCGTGGGCGGGAGACCCTAGGGAAACCTCCCCGGCCGGCCCCTTCACCGGCCGGGGAAGCCCCCGGCAAGGCACAGGATGCCCCCCGCTCCGCGCCACACTCGCGCGACCGCCGTTCCGGCGAAAGCGGGGAGCGCGAATCCGGCGGGTCAAGCCGGTTGACGAATACCCATGCCGGACCTTCCACTCTCCCCTGCTCGGTGCTTCATGAAAAGCCGTCTTAATTTCCCTCTTCCGTTCTTTCCAACCCCCTGGCGGATGGCCCTGCTGCTCTCCCTGCTCGCCGTCGCGGCGGCGTTATTGCTTCCTGAGACCTCGTATGCCCAGGAGGAACCGGAGTACGACTACGTTAATTTGCTAATGCTCTATGAACAAGCGCCTGACGGTAACGGCTCATCAGTTGCATATAGTGTTCGAAATATCGGCAACGCAACAGCAACCGGAGTGACCGTGTCATTCTTGCTTGAGGACCTGCAAGCAGGTGAATTCTTAGGGTCCTACGTCGGAGGGACTCGCACCAGTCCCACCATTACCGACAAGAGGACTGAGGACAATACCAACCAAAGGTTTACGTGGGAGGTTGGGACCATACTACCGGGCGATACGTCGCCCCAATTGATATTTTTAACAAAGCTCCACCCTGGCCGACACTCTGAGGTTGATACTAACTGGACCGGCCGGGTCGGAGTCATAAACGCCACAGCGTCCTCCAATTCGCCTGAACCAGATATTTTGTCAGCCAGTAATGTCGTGAAAGTATATTCATTTGCTGGGGGCACGTCGTCAACTAAGCACATGAAAGGCAACTTACTGAGTCTCCTGCTATCCGTAGACAACTTACGACCGGATGAAGGAAGCGCTGTGAACTTCGACCTGACCGCGCGAAACTCCAATATTAGTCAGGGAGTTGCTTCTGATTACATCAACATCATCAGTGATATAAATATCAAGGTGGAATTATCCGATGGACTGGAATTCAATACCGGCTGGAATCCGTCCGGTGTTACCGTGGCGTCAGACAGGCAGTCGGCAACCTGGAGACCGGATCCAGTGGACGTATTAAGTGACCATCCTCATGAACTCCCTCTTCAGAGGCCCGATTCTCGGGAGATTGAAATACAGACCAAACTGACCTCGGGCAGCCTGCCTCTGGATGAGCGGTGCATCACCGCGTGGGTAGAGGGCAGCACGCCCCCGCCCAGCCCGGATTATGACTTGGGCAACCTCAAGCAGTGCCTGGGCGACGACCCGCCGCTGCTGTTCGAGCAAGGAAATCTTCAGGCGTTCACCGCATATCCGTGCGTTGACGCTGATGGGAATGACATCACCTCCTATCCCTGCGGCGCAAGCGATAGTACCTCCGAAGTTGCTGTGATAGCGGTTGCCGATTCCGATGCAGAAAATCTGGACCCTCGGTTGCAGGAAGTGGGACGTTCCAGCGACAGCAAGGTGGTGTTACTTCCGGAAAAGGGCATCACCGTCCAGGTCAAAGACCCATCTGCCCGAGTCATCAACGGCAGCACCGTTACCTGGCAGACGGGCCGGAAGGATGGTGTTGGCATAAAGACTGTGCCCGGCGTGCTTATTTCCCGGACCTCGAGAGATTTCGTTGACGCAACCACGGGGAAGGAATGCCCGCACACAGGAACAAATTGCAGATGGTCTAATTTGCTCGAAGAAGTCAAGGTCAGGGGGTTAACCGAGGGCAGCAACCCTCCAGGCGGAGTCAGGGTCATCGTTAACGCAAAGCCGCTAGATTTATCATGGCAACTACGCTTTGATGCAAAATCCAGCAACAGCTACACCAGCACAAGGCCAACTTGGGATCTCGGGCAATATGTATCCAACTATGTCGATCCGAATTATCTCGAGTTTACGACATTGGGCACCCATGTCATTGGCTACAAAGCCGGGGTCACCCGTCGCTCGGACTCCGTGGTGCAGGAGCACACCGGCACCTACACCTTCCACGTCGGCCCCATAGCGGAGCTGGAGGTGCGGGACGGCGGGCGCAACCCGGCAGTGTCGGCGGTCCAGCGGGCCTACACCATCACCGCCGTCAACAACGGGCCGGACATGGCCCCCGCCGCCCAGGTGACGCTGACGGGCGTCCCGGCCGGGGCCACGGTGGGCAGCATCAGCGAAGGCGACTACGACACAGCCACCGGCGTCTGGACCATCGGTAAGCTGGAGAGCGCTGAATACCGGCGGATTTCTGGGCAGCGCGAAGGCGCAACCCTGACCCTGCTCACCGGCGCCGCCGAGGGTACGGAGATAACCGCCACCATCGCCAACACGCAGGACTACCAGGTCTGCATTGACAGCAGCGGCGGCGACGTGGCCGCCGCCTCCGAGTCGGCCTGCAAACCCGACGCAACCTCCACCAATACCTGGCACACCACCAATTACTACGACTACAACGAGGGCAACAGCACGGACGTAACCATAGCGGCGCGGCCCGGCTCCGGCGGCTCGGCGCTGCGGACCAGCCAGTCCACCGCCGGCATCACCCTGTCCTGGTCGCCCCGCAGCGGGGCGGCGTCCTACGGCATCGAGGTGTCGGAGGACGGCGGCGCAACCTGGCGGCTGCTGGAGCCGGAGCTGGTGCTCAGGGGCACCGGCTACACTCACACCGGCATCCCCGTGGGGGCCACGCGCCACTACCGGGTCCATGCCATCGACAGCGAGGGACGGCGGGGCATTCCCTTCACCTTCGCCAACGCCGTGGCCGGTGGCGGGAGCCGCGAAGTGTCCCCGCCGGGCGCGCCGGAGCAGATGGCGCTCAGCGCCACACCCTCCAGCCGCACGGAAATCCTGCTGAGCTGGGTCAAACCGGCGGACTACGGGTCGGCCATCACCGGCTACACCCTGCAAGTGGCCGACGGCAGGAACGGCCCCTGGGCCAACGTGGATCCCCAGCCGGGCCTAGACGACGTGGCCTACACCTACGGCGGGCTGCAACCCAACACCCGCAAGCACTTCCGCATCCGGGCGGCCAACGAGTTCGGCGGCGGCCTGTGGTCGGCGGTGGCCGAGGCGACCACGCTGGTCTCGGGGGTGCCCGGCCCGCCCCGGGACGTGGGCGGGGGCCCCTTCGGCGACAACGCCATCAGCGTATTCTGGAACCAACCCGCGGACGACGGCCATGCGCCCGTCACCCAATACGAGGCGCAGTGGTCCCCCGACGGCAGCGCCGGCTGGAGCCGGGCCGGCAGCACCGGGGAAACGAGCCTGAATCACACCGGCCTGGTCGCCGGCGACACCTATTACTACCGGGTGCGGGCCCGCAACAGCGTTGGGTGGGGCCCGTGGTCCGAGCCGCCCGCATCGGCCGTCCCGCTGGGCGAACTGCGGCCGGGCCCTCCCTACCCGCACGCCGAGCGCAACGGCTCGACCGCCATGGACATCATGTGGGAGCCGCCCTACGATGAAGAATGGCTCGAGGACACGACCATCACCGGCTACCAACTGGAGTGGTCGCCCACCGGGGTCGAAGGCACCTTCAGAAGCCTGACCAGTCCGTCGGCCACGTCCCGCTCCTACACCCATACCGGGCTGACGCCGGACACCACCTACTACTACCGGATGCGGGCCCGCAACAGCGTCGGCTGGGGAGACTGGTCGGAAACCATGTGGGAAAGCACCGAGAGCACCGGAGTGCCGTCGGCGCCCGGCCTTACGGCGCAGGCCAACGGCGCAACGGAGGTCAACCTGTCGTGGACCAAGCCCGCCAGCAACGGCCCTCCCATCACCGATTACGAGCTGGACTATTATGATCCCGGCGCCCAGGGCTGGTACTGGCTGACCGGCGACTGGGTGCAGCCGAACATAACCCATTACATCGACAGCGGGCTGGAGCCCGGCACGGAGCGGCAGTACCGCATCCGGGCGAACAACGATAACGGCCCCGGCCAGTGGTCAACCGTCCGCACCGTCCGCACGGACGCAGGCGGGCCAGACGCCCCGCAGGGGCTGTCCACAGCGCACGACGGCGAAAAGCGCATCGTCCTGTCGTGGGATCCGCCGGCAAACGACAACGGTTCGTCCGTCACCGGCTACCGGATCGAGCGGTCGCGGTACGAGGACGGGCCGTGGGAACGGCTGTCCAGCAACCACCGGGCCAGCCCCTACACCGACAGCCGCGACCTGTACCCGGGTATGACGAAGTACTACCGGGTCGCCGCGATGAGCGGCGCCGGAACAGGCGCGTGGTCCAGCGCGGTATCCGGCACCACCGGCGTTCTGCCAGGAAACGAGGCGGCGCGGGCGCCGGACTCCCCGGCGTTGCTGCGCTTCACCAGCGTGGGGCAGGACCAGGTGAGCTTCGCCTGGGACCGGCCGGCCAGCGACGGCGGCGCGCCGATTACCGGGTATGAGTACCGGGAGGCCTATGGGGAAGACACCACTACGACGACGGGCACGTCGGGCACCATCCGCGGCCTGGATGACGGATTCTTGTACTACTCCTTTGAGGTGCGGGCGGTGAACGCCGTCGGCGAGGGCGATTGGAGCGAGTCCATTTACGCGACATTGTGGCCCGAAAGGAGCGAGCAGGTGCGGGTCAGCTCAACCAACATCACCGTCAACGAGGGCGGCACGGCCACTTTCACGGTCAGCCTGAACCGGCAGCCGCCCCTGCCAGTGGGCCTTGGCCTCTATCCGAGGGGCGACGGAGCCGACGCCCTCCTGGGCGAGGCGTACCAATACCTGGATAAGGCATTGATTCCCAGCAGCTGGAGCCATCCCGACGGGTACGACTGGAGTGACCGCGCCCACAACTGGAGCCAGGGAGTGCCGGTATCCATCACCATTCCCGATGATGATGAGGACAATCCGGACAGAGTCATGGCAATAGACGTATCGGTCGGGCTTCTGAGCGACTTTGAAATCGGCGTCTGGGGCGACGAATGGAACGCCAAGTGGGGCATAGACCCCGAGCGGCCCTGCCCGGGGGACCCGGACTCGACCTGCCCGACGGAGTGGGACACAGCGCCGTGGCGAGACTTCACGGGCCCAAGCGTCAAGATCACCGTGCGGGACAACGACTAGCCATCGCCAGAACGCCGGTTGGCCGCCATGGGAGGCAAGGTGTCTCGTGCACTGGCCGGAATGAGGTCCGGCCAGCCCGCTCGAGAGCGCTGCAACAATCAGGCCCATGCGTAAGGCGGAGCGGCCCGGCCAGCAAGAAAGATTCGCAGCCAGTGCCCGGCGGAGTGGAACCGCATTGACTGCAGGAAGGCGTCTCATGACCGGGTACGTATAAGTTAACGTGAACCACATCAGAGCCACGCCGCGCGAGGGGAGACTAAAGGAATCTTTCACCAGACTCTCCAAACTGGTGCTGGAAGCAGAGCATGAGTCAGCCTGGTAGCGACGGGCCGGATTGGTGCCAGACCTTTCTTGATGCCCTGAGGCGAACTGGAAACATTACGGCGGCAGCGGATGAGGCCGAAGCCTCGTGGTCAACCCCATACAAATACAGAAATCGGCATCCGGACTTTGCCAAGGTTTGGCAGGAAGCACTGCTGACTGCCGAATCAATCATACCGCCCCACTTGGAATGAACTGGCAATTGTCCTTTGTCATTCCCTGCCAGAGTGTTGAAAAGTGGGCGACAGGATGTAGCCATCCTTGGCGGTGAGGCGCAGGAATGGGAGGGAAGGCCGACCGTCAGGCCGTGATGCTAACGGCGATCACTCCGGACGCCTTGGCGCCTCAGGGACATCCCATCTGGCGCATCAAGCCCATGGTGTACCGGACCTTGGCCGAGGGGTGCGCCACCTTTGACCGGATATACGCCGATGATGGCCGGGCTTCCACCCGCCGGGCCGCGCCAGTGCGGCTTAAAATTATCTCAAAAGTCCCCTCCTCCTTGAGGGGGAGAGTTAGGGTGGGGGGATAGGGTAGCGCAGAGAAGCCGACACGAAGGCAACGGTTAGTTTTGAGATAGTTTCTTGGCCGAGGCCCTGGTGGTTACCGGCGGGGTGCAGCGCAAGGCCCGCTGCTGCGTCCTGGGACCTGCCTCACAGCGGCGACGGTTTCGACGAGTGAACCGGGGTCTTCGGCCCGGAACGGCTTACCGGCGCGCTGCTGGCCCGCCTAACTCGCCACGTCCACATCCTGGAAATGAACGGCGAGAGCTATCGCCTCAAGCACAGCAGTGAGAACCCTTCCCCGCGGGAGTCTTTGCAACGCGGCTTATTGACACTGGTCCGTAGTTCCAGGAAGTCCCTATATCGGTAGGGTCAAGCTGGGCCGCCCAACATGGACCAAGGGTGTCTACTCATCCGAGTCCACCGGATTCTGACAACTTCGCCGCTGACAAATTTCTGCGACATTTCACCCGTATCGTGAGTCTTGTCAAAGGTATTTCACGAAAGGAGCGGAATGATGATACGTAGGAAGTTGATGAAGAAGACGATCCTGGTCGGGCCGGTGCTGGCAGCCCTGATCGGCGCCGGTGTGGTCCTCGGCTGCACGAACGACACCGGTATCGTGGACGGCCGGGACTCCGGCAACGGCGCAGTGGCGACCCAGCAGATTTCCGAGTCGGGCGGCGGCGAATCCGGCGGCGAGCATGGCCCTGGTGGCGAAAGGGACGGCCGTGAAGTACGCGGTGAACAGGGCGGCGGCGCGACGGGCAGCGAGGAAGCCAGCGGCGCCAACCTGGCGCCCGATGAGACCTTCGACGCAGTCCGCGGCGGCGCCCGCCTCATTCTGAACTATGACGCGGCCAGCAATGCCTTCACTGGCACCGTGGATAATACCACTGGCAACGTCCTGAGCAACGTCAGAATCGAAGTGCACCTCTCCAACGGAACGGAGCTTGGCCCGACCACCCCGGTAGACCTGGCGCCAGGCCAGGTGATGAATGTCAACCTGCCCTCGACGGCGGCGTCCTTCACCGGCTGGATCGCCCACGCCGAGGTCGGCAGCGGAGCCGAAGGAGGCCAGGTTGGTAGCGAGGGCGGTGAGAGTGGTGGCGGCGAGAGTGGGCCGGACGGTCCCGAGGGCGCCGAGAGCGGTGGAGCCAACAATGAGGCCGCCATGGAAGCCGCCATGTCCAGCCCCATCATCCCCCTTGACCAGACCTGGAACGGCGTTCTCGGCGGGCTGGCCATATCCGCCAATTACGACGCGGCAACCCAGTCGGTCAACGCAACGGTACAGAACACGACCTCTCAGACCCTCTGCTATGTGCAGGCCGAACCTCACCTGAAGTCAGGGACACAGACGGTAGGGGAGCTGGGCCCGGATGTGCTGGGAGACTTAAACCCGGGACAACAGGCAATTTCCAGAGTGTCGGTCAGCAGCGAACCCAGCCTGGCGGGAGTCGCCTTCGACGGATACGTGGTACACATGGAGGTGTTCGGTTGCGGAGGCCCCGGCCCGGTGCCTCACACCGGAGGCGAGGGCGCTGAAGGCCCCGGTGGCGAAGGTGGTAACGAGTCCGGTAGCGAGAGCGACGGCTCGGGCAGCGAAGAGGGCAGCGGCGCCACCCTCGCCTTGGATGAGACCTTCGACGCGGTTCGCGGCGGCGCCCGTCTCATCCTGAGCTACGACACAGCCAGCAATGCCTTCACCGGCACAGTGGAGAACACCACCGGCAGCGTCCTGAGCAATGTCAGGATCGAAGTGCACCTTTCCAACGGAATAGAGCTTGGCCCGACGACCCCGGTGGACATGGCTCCGGGCGAGGTGCTGCCGGTGAACCTGCCCGCGGCCCAGGCATCCTTCGCCGGTTGGATAGCCCACGCCGAGGTCGGCGGGGGCGAGGGCGGCGGCGAACATGGAGGGGGCCGGTCCGGTGGTGGTGAGCACGGCGGCGGAGGCGAGTCCGGCGGTGAGCATGGCGGCGGCGGTGAGAGCAGCGGTGAGCACGGCTCCGGCGGCGAGCGCCGGGGAGGCGGCTAGGGTCAGCCGGACCTGCCGAGTAAAGCCAACAAAACCCGGTGGAGTAGAATCCTATTGAGGGAACATTCAGCGGCTGGACGCGGTGCCTGACAGGTGCGCCGCGTCCAGCACGGCTTTCAAGGATGCAGTGATGAGCGGAAGAGTATTGATTGTCGAGGACGACACCAGGATCGCCAACTGGGTGAAGGTGTACTTCGAACGGGCCGGGTATTCCGCCGAGGTCGCTCACGACGGCGAGGCTGGCTTGGCCCTGGCTCGTGACCTAGTCCCGGACCTGGTGATCCTCGACCTAATGCTACCCAGGCTTGACGGGGTGGAACTGTGCCGTATCCTTCGCCGGGAGTCGGAGGTCCCCATAATCATGCTGACGGCCAGGGAGGCCCACGCCGACAGGATCATGGGACTGGACAGCGGGGCCGACGACTACATCGTCAAACCCTTCGACCCCGGAGAAGTCATCGCCCGCGCCGGGGCCGTGCTCCGCCGGGTCAAGGGCAAAGTCCAGCAGGTCCTGACCCGGGACAACATCACGCTGAATGAGACCACCCAGAGCGTCACGGTTGGCGGAGAGCCGGTGGTCCTGAGCCAGGCGCAGACCGCCCTGCTGTCAACGCTCATGCGCCACCCCAACCAGGTGCTGACCCGGGACCAGCTGATCTCCCTGACCTTCAACGACGAGTTCGATGGGCTGGACCGGGCCATCGACAGCCAGATCGCCCGCCTGCGAAGGCAGATCAACCGGAACGGCAGGCAGCCGATTCAGACGGTCTACGGCGCGGGTTACCGCTTCTTGGCGGAGGAGGAGTGATGTCGCTTCGTTGGCGAATTATGGGCGCGACGGTCGTTGTCGTCCTGCTCACCGTCCTGGCCAGCATCGGTGTAGGTTACTATGCGACCCAATCCCGCCTGGGCGTGTTCGTGGACCGGATAGGCCAGGATGAGGCGGCGCAGTTGGCCCGGAACCTTAGCCGGGAGTACACCGACGCCGGCGACTGGGGAACGGTGGACCGGGCCCTGTCCCAGGCAGGATACATCTACTCTGGAGTACAGGCGGGGGCGCGTTCAGAGCAGGGCGAGGGGGAGCACCCGGAAGGCTTTCACCGGGACCCGGTGCGGGTCGTCATCATCGGCCAGGATGGCCGTGTCGTGCAGGACAACTTCTCAGAGCTGCTGCCCGGAACCGCCGCCCCCAACCTGGGCGGACACCCCGAGATGGTCTTCGACCTGGCCGCCAACCAGCCCGTGGGCCACATATATGTGGACGTGAACCGCGAGCTCCTGGCGACGGAATCCCACGGTTTCCTGAGCGTGCTCCTGTACACCACCCTGGTGGGAGGCGCGTTCACGGCCGGCGTCGCCATACTGCTGGCGGCCTGGCTGTCCAGGCGGGTCACGGCGCCGGTTACGGCTTTGACCGAGGCCACCCAGGCCATCGCCCAAGGTGACGCGACCCGACTGCCGGTGAGGTCCTCGGACGAACTGGGACAAATGAGCGCCGCCTTCAACGATATGACCACCGCCCTGGAAACCCAGCGGGAGCTTCGCCGGCGCCTGATTAACGACGTATCCCACGAGCTGAACACCCCCCTGAGCGTCATACTGCTGGAGGCGAGAGGGCTACGTGACGGTCTCCAATCTCCAGAAAGCGCCTCGGACCACATCATCCAGGAGGTGGACCGGCTGCGCGGCTTGGTGACCGACCTCAACTGGTTGGCGGAGACCGACCACGGCGAACTGCGGCTCACTTTTGAGTTGAGTCCGGTCTATGACCTGCTCAGGGAAGAGATGGATCGATGGCAGCCGCAATCCCAAGCCCGACGGGTCGAATTGTCGCTGGAAGTGTCCGGCGACCTTCCGAACCTGGTCCTGGACCGGATGCGGATGAGCCAGGCCTTGGGGAACGTCGTGGGCAATGCCCTGAATTGCACCGAGGCCGGGGGGAATATCGTTATCAAGGCGGGGCTGGAAAGCGATGAGATGCTGGCCATCTCAATCACCGATGATGGCATCGGCATCGACGCCGCAGACCTTCCCCACGTATTCGACCGCTTCTACCGCACCGACCAGTCCCGCAGTCTGGGCATTGGCGGTACCGGCCTGGGATTGGCCATCACCCGCGCCATCGTAGAAGCGCATCGGGGAAACATAGCAGTAGCGAGCGATGGGCTCGGGCAGGGCGCCACCGTGACCATGCGCCTGCCCCTGAACGAGTGAGTGTCATATACTCAAGCCGGCGACTCCGCCGAGAAAACGACGAGGAAAGCGGGACATAGTGGCCAGTTGTGTGGACTGGAAGGAAATTTCAAAGGATCTGTATCAGGAGGGACCGGTTGCGACCGGCTGAGAAGGAAGACCAAAGAGTGCAGCGAAAGCGTGGCCATGCTGCGGGGTTCCATCGTCCTGGTATATCTGAAGCTGGGCCTAATCTGTATGCCAGCACGTGTTGAGAATACCAGGATTTCTACTCCATAAGGGAATAGATTTCCCGCCCAGGAGGCCCGTCGTAGACCAGTATTCCGTCCTTAAGGGCCAGTATCCTGTGGCCGTGCCTTATTGCCATCTGCAGGTCGTGGGTGATGAGTATGATGCCCTTGCCGTCCTCGGCCAGACCGGAAAGCATCCCGAAAAATATTTCCCTCGTTGAATAGTCCATTTGGTGCAGAGACTCGTCCAGCAGGAGAAACTCCCGTCGCTGGGCCAGGCAGAAGGCAAGCCACACCCGCTGCTTCTCACCACCCGAAAGTTGGTTGAAAGGCCGGTCGGCGAAAGACTCCGCGAGGCACCTGGCGATGTATTCCTGAACTGCCTCTTTGTCCTTTCCGCCTATCTTCCATCCGAGGCTCCGCTTGGGTCTGAACCGTCCCAAGGACACCAACTCTCTCACTGTCACGAAAGGAGGGTCCTGGAGGGCCTGCGGCAGATAGGCGATGTGTCGCCTCAGATCGCTGGGTGTGGGTGAGGCATCTTCCGCATCCAGAAACACTCGGCCTGCCGTTGGAAAAATCTCTCCGGCAATCAGTTGCGCCAGGGTGGTCTTGCCCGCGCCGTTGGGCCCCAGCAGGCATACGAACTCTCCCATGGGTATGGAGGCTGAAATATCTCTCAAGACAGCCTTGTCTCCATAGGAGAAGCACGCGGCGTTCAATTTTATTCTGATTTTCCGCTGTAAGGTCACTGGAGTCTTCTCGCCACCCATATCATGACCGGGGCGCCTAGGACCGTGGTAACTAGGCCCACCGGGATTTCGGCGGGCATGAGAGCCAATCTTGATATCTGGTCGGAATAGAGAACAACCAATGCTCCGGTGGGAATCGAAACAGCCATGACCGTGCGAGCGTCGTTACCCAGCATCAGCCTCACGACATGAGGAGCGAGCAGCCCCACGAAGCCGACCACACCGGCCAGACTTACCCCGGCGCCGGCCAGCACTCCCGCGGAAAGCAGGGCCATCAATCGCGTACTCTTGGGGCTTGCCCCCAAGTGTCCGGCAAGCCGGTCGCCCAACACCAGCAGGTTGAGACGCCCTGCCGCCACGACTGCCATGACGATTCCGAGAGCGAGGTAGGGAATGGCGGGTGTGGCATCGTCCCAGTTCCGGTTGGCCAGGCTTCCGCTGAATAGGGCCAATGCCTGCATACTGAAGACCCGTGCGTGCATCAGGATGGAGGCAGCAATCGCCACGGTCAGGGCCCCTATGGATACGCCAATGAGGGCAAGACGAGCCGGGGTCAGGTTCTCCCTGGAGGCCAACAGAAATATCAGCAGCGCGCCGGCCACGGCGGCCGCAACCGACAGGGATGCCACCACCCATGACCCGGCGGCAAGGACTCCGGTCATGGCCAGAGCCTGGACTATGGCCGCGCCGCCGCCCAGTCCGAACAACTGGGGATCTCCCAAGGGATTGCGGGTGGCGCTCTGGAGCAGAGATCCTGCCGCTCCAAGACAGGCGCCGACCATCAGGGCGGCTACCACCCTGGGTATGCGGAATGAGTGGACTATCACCTCGGCAGCGGGATCTCCGTTGTCTGTGAGGAGCGCCTTTACCAGCGTGGAGGCGTCGAGGTTGGCGGTGCCGAAGGCAACCCCCACTATGCACCCCGCCAGCAGGGCGACACCCAGGGCTGACAGGACAAGGACGGCAGACGCGCCTATCGGGAGCCTCCTACCAGTTCAGCCATGGCCTCCACGGCTTCGGCAATGCGTGGCCCCTGATTTCGAAGAAAGATGGCAAGGTCCAGCTCATGCAGTTGACCACCGGATATGGCCCGCAGGTTGGAGAACCCGGGTATTCGGGGCAACATTGCCGAGAGCCGAGGCGCGGGTTCCGGTGCGGGTGTAATTGTAAACAGGTAATCCGGATTCATGGCGAACAGTTGCTCGCCGGAGATGAGGGCGAAACCCGGGAAGGTCCCGCTGTCGGGCAAATCGGCAGCAGGATTCGACAGCCGAAGCATGGATGCTATGGCGCCCGGATACGACTGCGGCTTGGCTACATACAGGTTCCTGTCGGCGTCCGAGATAAGGATCAAGGCGCTCTTGCCGCCGCTGACACCCTCGATGGATGAGGCGACCCGCGCAGCAATTTCCTGTGCCGACTGTTCGGCTTGCTCATCCATTTCGATGATACGGCCAATAAGCTTGATGCCCGTGGTGATGTCGTCCATCGAAGTCGCGCGAACAGCCACCACCGGCGCTCCGAATTGCATCAGAGGCTCCAGGAAACGGGCTTGGGACAGGGCTTCGATCAGAATGAGGTCGGCCCGCTGGGCGGCGATAGCTTCGAAGCTGGGCGAGTAGGCTCCTCCCAGTTCCGGAAGGTCGAGGACCTCGGGTGGGAAGGTGGAACTGGTGTCGCGGGCTATTGCCGTCCCTCCGGCAGTGTACAGCATCTCCGTGGCGGTGGGACTGATGCTGACGATCCGCGTCGGCTCCGCTGGAATGGTCACCGGCCTCCCCATCATATCCCGGATTTCCAGCGGATAGGTCTCCGGCAAGGGTTCAGGGGTGGCCGTTGGTTCGGCGGTGGGGGCAGGCGTTGGTTCGGGAACCTGCGTAGGCGCTGGCGTATTTGTGGGAGCCTTGGTGGGGCCGGGCGGTGGTTCGGGTGTCGCCGTGGGAATCTCCGTTGGCGGCTGCGTGGCTGCCACCGCCACAGTGGGAGGAACAGTAGCAGGAGGAAGAGTGGCGTCACCCTCCGTTTCCGAGTCGCCACACGCAGCCATGGTCAGGGCCAAAGCGCACATCAGGGAAATTGATATCGCCCAGGTCAGATTGCGTACAGTGAATTTCAAGTATGTCAATCAAATCACCTGTGATTAAGCAAAGCAAATTTACAGGTTAGCATAAACAGCTCTTCATGTAGGTGTCAATCGCCGAAGACCGGAAAGGAAAGACATGTTCTGCTATCCAGATTTGGGAGTAACTCTGAAATTGCCGGTTGAAATAACACGCCGCCACTCCTGTCAGATGTTCAGCAATCGGACCACGAGACGGCGAACCAGTCCATCAGTTATTCCGAAATGCTGCAGAAGCGAATTGTGTTCACTGCTCACATTCAGGTGGTCCGTCACCGCCTGCGAATCTTTACTTACGCCAGTCTAATGTGCCAGCAACCAGCGGCATGTGTACGAATATATCCATTGCATCCTATTATACAGATGCCTGATATATCTGTTGACATGGCTTAATAATAAGTGTATACACTACAAACGACCTCGGCAGCCATGTTTACTCGATACACATCATCGACACCGATCTATAAGGAGAAGCCGGATATGAGGAGCCGCTTGGGAATCTTTCTGATCGCATCCATCCTGGGGGGGCTGCTGGTCTTGACGCTGGCCTGTGCCGGGGAACCCGAAACCGTAGAGGTTGAGGTCACCAGGGAAGTGGAGGTCACTCGAGTAGTAGAAGTACAGGCAGCTCCCGAAGGCCCCAACGTCCAGGAGTTGAGAGGCGACGTGGTAGTCCACTACGCCGATGGCGTTCACGCTCTCTACGTAAAGAGCCTGAACTCCGCGACCGCAATGGACACGGCCATCGACATTTTCCTGGCCGATCCCACTCCGGCTACCCTGGAAGCCGCCAAGCGGGCTTGGCTCGTAGCGAGGGACGACTACGGCCCCACGGAGGCGTTCCGGTTCTACGGCGGCCCCATCGATAACGAGGAGGACGGGCCGGAGGGGTTGATCAATGCTTGGCCCATGGACGAGGCCTATATTGACTACGTAGAGGGAGATGCCGGCGCAGGCATCATCAACAACCCCGGCGAGTTCCCGCAAATAACCGCAGAGCTTATCGAGTCCATGAACGAGGAAGGCGCCGAGGAGAACATCTCCACCGGGTGGCACGCCATCGAGTTCCTGCTCTGGGGCCAGGACATGAACGAAGTCGGCCCCGGCAGCCGCCCGGTTTCGGACTACACCACTGCCGACAACGCGGACCGGCGCGGCATATATCTGGCCACGGCATCCGACCTGCTGCTGGTCCACCTTGGGAGCATGGTTGATGCCTGGGCTCCCGGAGCCAACAACTACCGGGCAGACTTCGTCAGCAAGGATGTTGATGAAGCCCTGAACAACATCATAACCGGCATCGGGGAGTTGTCTCGCGGCGAGCTGGCCGGCGAGCGAATGACGGTAGCCTATGAGGCCCGATCCCAGGAAGACGAGCATTCCTGCTTCTCCGACAACACGGTTGCAGACATCATCGGTAATGCGCGCGGCATTAAGATGGTTTACACCGGCGACTACGGCATAGTCACCGGCCCCGGAGTCATGGATCTCGTCGCCGCGGTCAACGAGGACCTGGCCGCGCGCCTGAACGGCGAGATAGGACGCAGCGTGGCCTTGGCGTCGGAGATTCCGAGCCCGTTCGACCTTCACCTACGGGAGACCATTCCCAACAGTGACGCAGGGCGGCAGTCGGTGCTTCGGACCATCGAGTCTCTCGAAGGCCAGACCGACAGCATAGTGTCCGCCGCGGAGGAAATTGGCATTACCATCAGCGTCACCTAAACTTTGCTCTGTGGCGACTCAGTTGAACTCTAACAATTGTGGCAGAACAGGGCTGTCGCCTTGGGTCAAATGTCGGCTGCCGGGCGGGCGGTGTCGGCGGTGACCCTGCGCGGCAGGCGGCCCAACCTCCTCCGGCGGCCTGGGCTGATTGCCCTGGCCGCCACCTTGTTGTTGCTGGCGGTGGCGCTCTTCGCGGCCTGTGCCAATGATGCGCCTACCGTTGGTGCGCCTACCGTCACTCCGGAACCCACCCCAATTCCTTTAATCCTGGTTGCAGAGTCTGGCGGGGACACAACCGCATTCACCATCACCCGCAACGCCTTCGGTTTGTCAGCCCGCAACCTGGATACCCTTGAGCGGCGCACCTTTGCCGTGGGCAACAGTTTCTTCCGCCAGAACTGGGTGACCGCTCCCGCATCCACCGAGGCCAGGGATGGCTTGGGACCGACCTTCAACGCCCTCTCGTGCTCCTCCTGCCACCTTCTTGACGGCAGGGGCAAGCCTCCCGACGACCCGGAGGACGGCGAAAGAGGGCTGCTGCTTCGTCTCAGTATTCCAGGTACCGGCCCACATGGCGGCCCCCTGCCCGAGCCGGTCTACGGCGGACAGTTGCAGGACCGAGCTGTGGTGAGTGTTCCCATAGAAGGCAAATTCATCATCATCTACCAGGAGGTTCCCGGCGCTTTCGACGATGGCGAGCAGTACAGCCTCCGCCGGCCGGTATACCAATTCCGGGACCTGAAGTTCGGTCCGATGCACCCGGAAACGCTGTTCTCGCCCAGGGTGGGCCCAGCCATAGTAGGAATGGGGCTGCTTGAAGCAATCCCGGAAGCGGTCATACTCTCAGCGGCTGACCCCAATGACGCTGACGGAGACGGCATCTCCGGCCGCGTCAATATGGTATGGGATGAACGCAAAGGAGCCATGTCTCTTGGTCGCTTCGGATGGAAAGCGAATGTGCCTACCATTGAACAGCAGACTGCAGGGGCCTTCCTGGGCGACTTGGGCGTAACCTCGGAGCTATTCCCCGACGAGAACTGCACGGCTCCACAAGAGGCCTGCATGGCCGCTCCCAACGGGGGCAGGCCGGAGATTGGCGCCAAGCGCTTGGCAGACGTGGTCTTCTACACTCAGACCTTGGCAGTACCGGCCATGCGCGACATTGATGACCCCCAGGTACAACAGGGAGCCCAGGTTTTCGTCCAGGCCGGTTGCGCCATCTGTCACACACCCCAGCACACTACTGGCCCGCACGAGATTGAGGCTCTTAGCAACCAGACCATCTATCCCTACACCGACCTGCTGCTCCACGACATGGGGCCGGAACTGGCCGATGGGCGTCCCGACTTTGAGGCCAATGGACAGGAGTGGCGCACGCCGCCGCTGTGGGGTATAGGATTGGTGGAAACGGTCAATGACCATACAATGTTTCTGCACGACGGCCGTGCCCGAAACCTGACCGAGGCTATCCTGTGGCATGGTGGGGAAGCTGCTGCCGCCCGCGATGCCTTCAAGGCGCTAACCAAGGAGGAAAGGGACGCCTTGATCCGATTTCTGAATTCGTTGTAATCCGGAAGAATTCCGCACTTGGATTGTCGCGTACCGCCGATTGGGAATGTCAATGAAGAACTCTAGCTTGAAGCCGGTCTCTGTTTTAGCAGCCTTGATGCTGCTTTTCGCCTTGGGCTGCGGCGCCAGCGCAACGGCTGTTCCAACTGAAACGGAGTCTTCTGCGGCAACCCTAGTATCCGAAAGTGCGACCCGTGCAGAAGTGATACAAGACCTCACCGCCAGGGTGATATTGCCGGGATACAGTGCTGCCGCCGACAGTATGGCCGCCCTGAAGCGGTCTGTCGATGACCTCTGCGCCAGCCCCAGCGAGGCCGGTCTGGGTGCGGCGCGCGATGCCTGGCGTGAGGCGCGACAGGCATGGCTGCGTACGGAATCCTACTGGTTCGGGCCGGCGATGGACCGCCGCTCGATATCGCTCGTGGACTGGTGGCCCATCGATGCCGAGAAGATCGACAGAAACCTCGCGGACGAAGAAGAAATGACCGCAGAGCGGGTCACCGAATTTCTGCCAGCCACCCAGAGAGGTCTGGGGGCCGCCGAATACCTGCTGTTCGGCGGGGAGAGCGCCGGGCTGTCCGACGGGTCTGACCCGCAGCGCTGCGCATATCTGCAAGCAGTGGCCATTGTGGTGAGCGATGAAGTGGCTGGGATACTGACTGAGTGGCAGGGCACTGAAGGTTCGAGCGGTTATGCCGGCTACTTCGACGGCACCGGCCCTCTGGCCCTCATCGACAGTGACGCGGAGGCCGAGGTGGTGCGCAGCCTGGTCTTCCAGGTACGGACCATCGCCAACATGCGACTGGGCGCAGGCTTGGGGATAGACACCCAGGCGGACGCCAGCGCAATCCCGGAGGGGGATGCCGGTAACAGCCGGGAGGACCTGCTCAGCCAGCTCGACGGCATTGCATCGGTCTATCGTGGCGCAGAGGGAGGAATAGGAGTGTCAGCCCGCGTTTCCTCGATGTCCGCCGAAATCGACGCGAGGATGTTGGCGGCGATTGAATCAACCATTTCGGCCACCAGGAACCTTGACGGGAGCATTATCGCCCAACTGGAGAGCAACCCGGACCAGGTTCGCGCGGTCTACGACAGCATGAAGGAGCTACAGCGAGTCCTCAACACCGAAATCGTGAGCCTTCTGGGGGTATCAGTGGGATTCTCCGACACCGATGGCGACAGCTAAGGAGGCTGGGGTTCCTGCGGCAGCAGCCACCTCTTGGAGGCAAGGCTGTTGTTGACCGCCGCCAAATCCACGCCAGGGTCGACCAGCCTCGAATTTGCCCGGCCGTTCATGGAAACGAAAACATCGGCGAACACCTGCACCGATTCGTGCCCCCGGTCGGCAAAGTCTCGGGCGATGATGTGGGCCGTCTCCAGAATCATGTCGGGTTGGGTAGCCATTCTTTCCGCCTGAATGGGTGTAAGGTAGTCCTTGGGCCATGCTCGCCAGCGATTACCGGCGACCGGATCGTAGACACGAAATTCCACCATACCCACTTTCTCGGTCAAAAGCACCCGCCAAGCGAACCGGTAACCCTCTTCATTCCATCGGACATTCCCAGGGTAGGCGTAGTGCCGCAGTGGTAGCGCCAATTGCGCCACGACGTATACAGCGACCGCAAAGATGACCACGGCAGCTATTGGATTTTGTTGCCCGCTTTCTCTTGAGGATGCTGGTAATTTCTTAGCGGCGACGGTGTGCTGTCGCCGCATTTTGTAGACAAGACGCCGGGGCCAGTCTGGCGGAAAGAAGAGTAGGGATGCCCCTATCATAAGCCATGGGAAAACGCCGATTTCCGGGAAAAGCAGGTACGTCATCAGGTGGAAGGCTACGAGAACAATGTATGCAATAGTACGGGTGCGCTTCCATATAAGCCAGCCTACGATGGTGATGTCGAAGAGTGCGCCTCCCCAACTGAACGCATAGGCCGTCCAAACCTCCCCCAGTATGGGGCCGACCAGCGGGAGACCGGTGTGGTCCTGCAGCCAGATGCGGAGTGGCTGAGCTTCCAGCAGCCAGTCAGCGTTCAGCTTGGCGACGCCCGCGAACATATACACCACTGCAAGCTGTCCCCGCAGCAACCACAGCGCTCCCAACGGCGCCGTTCCACACAGCGACCGTGATTTCAGCCAGGCATCCATGGACAGCGAACGGTTCAGGGGCAGGAACACCATCAGCAGGCTGACGAGCGCCGCCCAATAATAGTGGTTCAGGTAGGCGGTCTTGTCCAGCAGCTCGACGTAGGTGAAACCGAAAAAGAACAGAACGGCGCACAGGCGGTAGCGGTATCCTGCGGCTATGCTCATAGCCAGCAGTCCAAGGCCGGCAAAGTGGGCGTACATCCCCCAGCCCGGCCACGGCTTGACCCAGCCAAAACCAGGATAGGTGAAGTGGTGAGCAGGCTCGATGTACAGTTCGCCGATCCAGCCGTATGCAAAGAAACGAGCTACGATGAAGACGCCCACCAACCCGAACGCCATGCGGAACACCGCCAGCGACGAGGCGTCCACTGGTTCACGGGCTGCATTCTGAACAGTCGCCCAGATGGGCGGAACCGACCTCGCGCCCCGGGGGAACGAACTGCTCAAAGTAGCGGAATTTCGCGCAGCCACCTGCCTCATTACTCCCTAGCCTACCTGATCAGTGCGCCGTGAAATACCAGTAGTCCGCATGGGGCGATTTTCAGATTCTAAGGAATTATGAGGTGGATTCTCCATGCCCGTTTGCCAATGGAGGATGCCGTGAAGATAATGGAAGGGAGGGTTGAGGGATTCCCCCGGACGGACCGGCAAGCAGGAAGTGAAAACTTCGGCCCGTCCGGAGGGCCTCTCCGGGGCGTCCGACCCCACGGGGCGCAGTCCCATTGGAGGAGATAATGGGAGGCGTCCCGCTCGAGAGCTATGAGGCCCCGGACCGCCGCCGGCCCATCCGGCCTTGAAGGGGCGCCGGACGGGGAGGTCCGACGGCAGACTGGTCCGTGGGATGCCCTTGGGCGCACGGCGCGGGGTGGGCCAGGCGCGCAGCAGAGATGCTGCTCCCACCCCGCCTTCGGACGCCCATTGAAGGGGCGGGAATTTCAGTCCGCTACGTAGATTTCACCTCCGCTCCGAACCAGCGCACGAAGCCCGAGGCCGGCGACCGGCGCGAAACAGGGTGTTCGCCCGGGTGGCCCACGAGCAGCATTGCCGTCATCTGCCAGGAGTCATCGGCGCCCAGCAATTCTGCCAGTCCCGGATGCCGGGTCACCCCGCCGGTCTCCCAAGTGACCGCCAGATCTTCGGCGGCGCCCGCCAGGGAGATGTTGTGGGCCGCGATGCAGACCGAGGCGTAGTTCTCCTTGGTCGTCTCATCGTCGGGGCCAGGCACGGTGTAAACGTAGATGACCACTGGCGGGTCCAGTACCTTCTGACGAGCAGCATCGGCGCGGCGCTGGTCGCCGGTTCGCTCCAGCTGGAACTCGGCCGCCAGTTCCGCGGCACTGATCCTCTCCCGACTGCCCTGCTCCAGCACAAAGAACCGCCACGGCTCCGTCAGCCGGTGGTTCGGAGCCCAGATGGCGGCGTCGAGCATCCTTTCTATGGCCATGAGGTCTACCGGACGGTCCGCAAATTTCCAGGCGCTACGGCGCCTGTAGATGGCGTGGTAAACACTTAACGGTGTGGTGGCTGCCATGCGACATTTACTCCTGCGGAATGACTAGCGTTCTTCATCGGGAGCGAGTCCCCCGTCCGGGCGTTGGCCGCCATCGGGCATTCCGAGACCCTCGATCAAGTCCTGGAAGACACGTGGAATGGGAGTGATGACATCGGGTTCAATTCCTGCGCCTTCGTCGGGAAGTTCCCGATCCGCCCTCGCCACGGCTTCGTGATCATGAGCATCTTGGATATGTTCCTCCCTGCCTGCCTCCGCCGGTGAAAACTCCCCATCCATGAATATCGGGATTCCCATGTGGATTGCCATGGCCAGCCCGGCGGCGGCGTCCACCTGGATGCTTTGCATCCCGCTCGCTGTGACCAGCCGCAGCACTCCGATGACATCATCGCCTTCCCCGAACCGCCTGATCACGACGTGGCTGATCTTGGCGTGCAGACCTTCAGCCACGCGAACCGCCAGATAGTGCAGCGGACAGTGGTCGGAGGCCAGTCCCCGCATCTCCACGGCCAGGATCCTGGCCTGCTCCAGGGACAGATGGACCACGTAGGCTGATTTTCCGTTGCGTAGTCGCAACAACAATTCCCCCCGCCATCCATCTTCACTTCGCCGGATCAAGTATGGAAACACTGGAGTCATAGAAGCCCCCTAATATCCTGCTCAATTCTCTAAAGCCCGGTTTCGTTTTCTGGACTTCCCGCCCGCCCCTGGTCCGTCGTTTCTTGTGGCTGTGCCCTGGTACACTTCCGAATCGACACATCTCGGCGGTGACGGGAACACTCGTTGAAGGGCCCTAAGGGTAGGGCTGATTGCCGTCTGAATCCTCAACTGGAACGATTTCTCTTCTCGACAGGGTCTTGAGAAGAATTTCAACCTGCCTCTTGGTCTCGAGCCTTCGTGCTTCCTCTCTTTTTTCCTTTCTCAACGCTCTCAGTTTCCGCATACGGGCAGCGTTCTTTCTGTCTTTACCTTTCTTTGCAGGAGCCATGGTTCCACGTCTCCTGTTCACTTCTCGTTCAGGATGGGGCCTGCGTCAATTCCGGACCGTACCGGGCAACGAAGCGCTGTTCCACCTTCCCAGTGGACAACATGATTCCAACGGCAAGAAGCCAAAGGAAAAAGGCAGTACCAATGATGGGATGCACGATGGTTGCGGCGTCTAACCAGATGAATTGCATAGCGACTCCGATGGCAAGGGAGTTTGGGGCGATCCACCTGAGAGTACCGCCCACTTGCCATTGATAACGTGCCGCGACGATGACGGCGAGACCAGCGGTTGCAAATCCAATCTTCCCTGTTATCCAACGCAGACCGGACAGCAGTTCAACTGGTTCGGCGATCTCCCCGCTGGCAACACCATTGGCAATGTTGATTTCCGGGGCTGGGTACACTGCTATAGCAACAGCGCAGGCACCCGAGAGGACCGTGCAGACGGCGGAGAGGGCGAACAGGTAGGGTACGGAGGGCGAGGCCCAGCGGTCCCGGATGATCCAGGTACGCAGCAGTAACCAAGCGGCCGCAAAAAGCGTCGCTCCCGACACGAGCCGGGCCGCTCCGGAAATGGCATAAAGCGCCCGATTCTCATCCACGGCGAGCAGGGATTCCAGCAAGGTGTCCTGATCGGCATCCGCCGCCACTCGCGTGAATACCATCACCACCGTGGCCGCTGCGGTGATGAGCAGGCAAGCCCCCGCCAGGCGAGCGGAACTGTCCGGGGGATGGTCTGCAATCCGTGTTGATGAGATAGATTTGTCCTGCATATCCCCACCCGTCTCGATTCCTTGTTCGGTGTTCAACGGGTCTGTCAATCTCGCAGTGATTCCCCCTGTTGTTTTACCCAAAGGCGGGGGTTAGCTGATTCATTCCTGCTGAGGCCATTCCCGTCGAGTCTTGGACACTGCCCCGGAGGCGCTTGGAGTAAGCATCCCCTCTGCCAATCCCGACGTACTCGAAGCCCAGCCGGAGCATCAGGGCAGCATCCAGAGCATTCCTCCCGTCGAACACGAATTTGGGAGGGCGCATTTTTGCGGACATCTCGGCCCAGTTCGCCGCGACGATCTCCCCCCACTCGGTGAGCAGCACCAGAGCCTCAGCCCCGTTGGCCGTATCTTCAGCCGCTTCCACCAGATCCACGCTCGGCGGAAATAGCTCGCGGGCGGGAGCGTACGCCTGCGGGTCGAATGCCCTGACCTTCGCCCCCCTTTCAACGAGGTCGCGGATCAATTCCAATGATGCCGCCTCCCTGACGTCGTCGGTGCCGGGCTTGAAGGCCAGTCCCAGAACCCCTACTCGCAGCCCTTCCAGTCGGCCCCCAAACCTGGCGTTCAACTTCTCCAGCGGGAGCCTGCGCTGGCGGTTATTGACCGATGTGACTGCGCTGAGCAGACCAGGCTCAAGTCCAAAGGAGGAAGCCAGATGCTTCAGCGCGCGGATGTCCTTTGGAAGGCAGGAGCCGCCGTAGCCAACCCCAGCGAACACCCTGGAGCCCATTCTTCCGTCGAGGGTCAACCCCTCGCTGACGGCGTCCACGGATGCGCCAACGGCGTCGCAGAGGGAGGCCATTTCGTTGATGAAGGAAATCCGGGTGGCGAGGAAGGCGTTACTGGCGTACTTGATCATCTCCGCGCTGGTGATGTCGGTTACCAGCAAAGGAGATTCGATGCCTGAATACATCTCTCTGACAGCATTTACGGCCTTGCCTGAACCGCGGTTGGTTCCCAGAACTATTCGGTCAGGGTAGAACCAGTCCTGAAGAGCCCGGCCCTCCCGCAAAAATTCGGGATTGGAGACGTAGTCGATGTCGAGTCCATATAGGTCTTTGTGGAGAAACTCGACCCCACTGCCCGGTGGAACGGTGCTCTTCATCACCAGCACTAGGTCCTTGGGTCGCCGTCTCCTAACCCAGGCTAGGGCGGCGCGCACCTGCCTCAAGTCCGGTTCGCCTTCCGCAGCGGCGGGCGTACCTGCAGTGACTAAGGCGATCTCGCCCAAACAACCTGCCCACTCTTCGCTTTGGAGGAAATGCAATTTGCCTCGGCCTCCCGTCAAGGCCAGGCACTCCTGAAGGTCAGGTTCATGGAACGGTATCCATCCGTCCCGAAGTGTCCTGACTCTCTGTTCATCAACGTCCAGCCCTGTTACATCATGGCCTGCAGCAGCAAGTCCAGCGGCTGCCACCGTGCCCAGGCGTCCCAGTCCTATGACTGTGATCTTCAATTGATTCTCCTTAGCGGGATTGGCCCGTGCCACGACTTGATTGATATTCACAGGAAAGTGATTGGCGCTCATTCTCCTCTAAAGCTATATCGACAAGTGAATGCATTATCAGATAGAACTAACTTGTTGACAGGTATATTTACCTATGATATATGTCTGCACGATGATTTCGTGGATAATACACACATAAACTTGAAAGTGCAAGCACTCCAGGCCCAATTGCAAACAGGCAGGGGAACCTATGGCATCTCAACGGAACTCTCAGGCTATTGAGGCGTCCGAAGCCGGTAGGCGCACTTATGCTTCGGCCTTAAGGATCGTCATTTCTTTCGTATTTGTCGCGCTGGCCCTGTCGCTCATCATTTATCTGGCTGATTGGTCTCAGCTGAAACTTGCGGTGCGGCAACTGGGTGCTCAGCCTTGGCTGTTGACCATTCTTGTTTTCGCATACTCCGGCGCCTTTCTTTTGCGAGCTATTGCGTGGAGGGCGTTGTCGTCGAAATGTATAGGTATATGGCAGCTTTTCGTGTCTATACAGGCTGGTCTTCTGGTAAACCATCTGACGCCCGTAAAGCTGGGCGAATTAGCGCGTCCTTTGCTGGCCGCACGGTACGGGATGCCCGTCGCGGAAGCCGCCAGCACCACTGCCGTCGCGAGGTATCTGGACTTCGCGGCGCTGCTGGCAATCGCCGCGGTTGTTGGCTCGGCTGCTTCTCTCACGATGGGAACGCGGCTGTGGCTGGAAGGCCTGGCCCTGCCCGCTGCGGGGATTCTGAGTTGCGGAGGCGCACTGTTGGCCATGCGCCATTCACTGGGCTTCGGCGTATTCCCGGGAACCGTCCGCGCCAGTCTGGAACTGCTTCAGAACCAACTGAGGCAGGTGTCCGCACGGCAGATTGCCCAAGCGGCGTTATGGACACTGCCGAGCTGGGTCCTGGAGGCCGCCGTCATCCTCGTCGCGGCTAAGGCCCTGGGAGTTGAACTCTCCTTCGCAGCCGCGGTGGCGGTTACCGCCTTCACTATCCTGTTCCAGGTGTTCCACATCACCCCTGGTGGTCTCGGCGTTTACGAGGCTGTGATGACGGGTGCCCTGTATGCCCACGGAGTCCCGTGGGAACAGGGTCTGGCCCTCGCCGTCGTCACCCACGCCCTGAAGTTCGCCTACTCCTATACCTTCGCCCTGGCATTCACCCTGACAGCGTTCGGTAAACTGCCTGAATTGAATCCGCTGGGCAGAATCCGTGGGGACGCGCATGGTTCCAAGACCGCTTCGCGCTTCGAGGTGATAGCGGCGCGCTTGTGGAATGTACTGAACGAAGGAAAGCCATTCACTCCGGTTTTCGTGCTCAGCATCCTGGGACTGCTGAGCATTCCCCATCTGACCGACGGGGCTTATTGGGCCAAGGCTGGTATTGCCGTCGCCGCCCTGCTGCCTCTATTCCTGCTCCTCTACCGATTCGATTTCCCGCTGAAACTGCGGGCAGTCCTGTGGATAGCTCTGGCCGCCTTTCTGGGGGGCTTCCGGTTCGTTGACCTGGCGGCGCTTGCTCTGGTGCTGGGTCTGTACCTGACCTTCACTGTATTTCTCTGGGGAACGGTGTACTACCACCTGCGGATCGGGACACCTTGGACCAACTTCACGCGGTTCTGGCGGCTGGTGCTGGAAAACCCAGACCCGACCAGCGGCAATTTCCTGGAACAAATACCCAAGACCCTTCTGCTGGTCCTGGCCTTTCTGCTAATAATCGAGCGCCCCAGCCTGAACACGGTGGTAGCGGTAGAGGGGTTCGTTCTGGGCTTGGGCGCCATCGCATTGCTGGCGCACCAGTGGTTCTTCACTTGGCCTCCCGCTCCATCCCTGACGCCCACCCGCCTTGTGGCGAAGGAGGGCCAACGGCGCTGCAAGCGGTTCATCGCCATAGTCATAGACGGCTGCCGGGCCGACCGGCTGCTGGAGGCCGACACCCCGTTCATCGACAGAATGCGACGCGAGGGAGTGGACTACGTCAACACTTCCACCGTCTACCCGGCCCGCACCGTCACCGGGTTCAGCTCCATGTTCACCGGCGCGCCACCCAAGGCCCACGGGATGCGCAGCAACTTCGTGCCCAGCTTGGGCGTGAAGTGCGAGTCCATCTTCGACTCGCTGCGGGATTCAGGACTCTCTGGCCGCTTGGTGGGAATCGCGCACCTAATGGACGCCTTCGGCGACGATGTAGAGACAGTCACCGCCGTCACCCACAACGACGAGATAGATGACGCACTGGTAGCGAGGGCCAAGGCGGTGATGGAACGCGACAACCCCGACCTGCTGGCGTTGCAGTTGCTCAGCGTCGATCAGACCGGCCACGCCCGGGGCAGCTACAACGCCGAGTACCTGGCCAAGATCGAGGCCACCGACCGCAAGATTGAGGAGTTCCTTGTCTGGTGCGACGAGCGGGGATATCTGGACGGCGCCACGGTGCTCATCACCTCCGACCACGGTCAGGGTATCGGCATCGGCGGGCACGGACACATGAGCCCCGAGGAGACCTACGTTCCCTGCTTCATGTGGGGCGCGGGCGTTGACCTGGAAGGAGCGTTCGATGAACCCAAGTCCGTAATGGACGTAGCTTCCACCATCGCCTACTTCCTGGGGGCCAATCCACCCGCGCAGTCGATGGGGCAAGTGCTGGGAGTCGCGGATGAGACACAGGAATCCAAGCCGCTGGCTGTAATCATCCCGGCTTATAACGAAGCGGAAAACCTTCCTTCAACCCTGTCCCGAATTCCAAGAGGAGCTATCCCCAACACCTGCGTCATTGTGGTCGACGACGGTTCCTCAGATGGCAGCGGTGAGATCGCCCGCCAACATGGCGCGAATCTGGTTGTCAGCCACCCTCACAACAGAGGTCTCGGAGCGGCGCTTCGAACCGGACTTGCCGCAGCCAGAGACATGGATGCCAGGGCCGCGGTGTACGTTGACGCAGACGGCGAGTATCCGCCGGAGCAGATACCCGACCTGCTGAAACCGATAGAGGGCGGAGAGGCGGACTACGTTCTGGGTTCACGTTATCTGGGGACTCGCGAACATCAGTCCATCCTGCGTCTGCTCGCCAATGTGTTTTTCACCGGATTGCTGTGCCTGGCATCGGGCCGCCGAATCACCGACGGGCAGACAGGGTTTCGGGCCTTTTCCCGCCGGGCGCTGGAGTGCGCCGAGATCATCCACGACTACAACTACGCCCAGGTGTTGACCCTCGACTTGCTCAAGAAGGGAATGCGGTTGAAAGAAGTGCCCATTTCCTACCGTTTCCGCACCAAGGGCAAATCATTCATCTCTGTCAAGTATCTCTGGCGGGTGCCTGCGGCCATGCTGCGGGAGATGCTGAGCTAGGAATAAGGTAACTAAACTAAGGAGGACGACTAAAGTGAGCTATCCCAGGAAGACGTGGAGATCAAGCCCCGGCCTGCGGTTTCTGATCGCAGGTATTGCAATGGTCATGTTGCTGGCGCTAACAATGGCCTGCGGGCAGGAGGAACCGCCCACGTCGCAAGCGGAAGCGGTTCAGGCAGCCCAGGAAGCGGCTCAAGCGGCTCAAGCGGCTGCGGAAGCAGCCCAAGCGGCGGTGGAGGCGTCTGGGTCAGACCCGGCCGTAGTAGAAGCGGCTCGGACGGCTGCGGAGGCAGCCCAAGCGGCGGCAGCGGCGGCCCAGGCGGCGGCGGAAGCGCCGGGGGCGGCCCAGGCGGCGGAAGCGGCTCGTGCGGCTGCGGAGGCAGCCCAGGCGGCGGCGGAGGCAGTGCGTCAGGGTGAAGACCGTCCTTCCATCCAGGTAATTGGCAGCGGTTCGGGCGGGACGGGCACCGCCACAGGCACCGGGACGGGCACTGGCACTGGCACTGGCACTGGCACTGGCACCGGGACGGGCACTGGCACTGGCACTGGCACCGCCACAGGCACCGGGACGGGCACTGGCACTGGCACTGGCACCGCCACAGGCACTGGTACGGGTACGGGTACGGGTACTGGCACCGCCACAGGTACTGGCACGGGCACCGCCACGGGCATGATGGCGGGCGCATACGACGAGAGGGGCCTGAAGATCCCTACCGGTTTGAGCAACGAAACCGAAGGCCCTACCAAGACGGACGGCTATTACACCGCCACAACTAACCGGGAGATTTATCAGAAAATCTCCACCGACTATCAAGAGATAGTCAAACAGACCAACGCCATCAGGGAAGGCAAATCTTTGCCTGCGGCTGAGATTTGGCTTCTGTATGAAACGGGTCCTCATACACGACTCGGCAACACCAGTCGGACGCTGCGCGGCTTTGCCACCGGCTCGAGTCCGTCCACGTACTTCCCTGAATCGTCCGAGTTCTATGGGTCTGCTACCTTCCTGGACGCCCCGATTCAGAACGCTGTACGGGGGCGGGGCGAGGCAGAGAATTACTCCGATGCCCAGAAGCGCCAGGCCATTAACAAAGGTGTGCTCAGAATCCTCTATCACTGGGCCAAGTTCTATATGATTATCGGCCAGGATCGATCGAGTTCCCGCCTGATTGACGAAGCCTGGGCTGTCTACGTGGGCGAGGAAGTCGACGGCGCATACCCCAACTCGCTGGCCGCAGTGGCACAAGCGCGTGAGGGCAACTTCGGACGGGAAGGCGCTATTGACATCCCTCTGCGCCAAGCCATGGACCGGGCCCGGCAAGCGGCGGATGATGGGGACAGCGCGGCATTAGCTGCAGCGACCCAGGAAGTCTACTCCCGCTTCAACGCCATCTTCTATCTCAGTACCGTCAGGTACATCGGCCGGGTATACGATGACGCACAGGCCGGCAACCATGACGCTTTGGGAACCCACCAGGTGGAGGCCCTGGCCTTCTACCAGTCCATCCAGCCCGATGTTGCCAAGGCCAACTCGGCTTCAGACGAGACTATCATCGCCTACCTGACGGCGGAACCGGGCCAGATAACGGCACAGTCGCGAGACCAGGCCCTGGCTGCATTGAACAGGACCGCGTCCTCGCTCCTGCTGAATCGCAGTGATCTGATCGCCGGGTTCACGGACGATACCGGCGACGGACCCAGCGGCGCCCCGTCTCCTGACACTGGCGAAATGGACCTTTCGTCAAGCGTGTTCATCCCAGTAGGTCAGGAATACGAGACTGAGGGTCCCACCAAGTCGGATGGTTTCTACACAGCGACTACGAACCGCGAAATCTACCAGAAAATTTCCTCGGACTACCAGGAGATAGCGGCGCTGACCAACGTGATCAAAGAGGGCAAGCCCTTGCCCGCGGCAGACATTTTGCTAATGTATGAGGCGGGTAAACACACTCGTCTCGGCAACCAGAGCCGGACACTCCGCAGCTTTGCGCGCGACCCGCGCCGGGCTACGGACTTCCCGGTCGCCGCCGAGTTCTACGGCTCCTCCAGTTTCTTGGACAGCCCGGTGAGCAGCGCGATCAGCGGACGCGGAGCCGCCGAGGACTACACCGATGCCCAGCGGCGTCAGGCCATTAACAAAGGCGTGCTCAGAATCCTCTACCACTGGGCCAAGTTCTACATGATCATCGGCCAGGAAAGGATGAGTTCCCGACTGATTGACGAGGCATGGGACGTCTATGTTGGCGAGGAAATCGACGGGGAATATCCCAACTCTCTGGCTG
Source organism: Dehalococcoidia bacterium (assembly GCA_965204805.1). Lineage (GTDB taxonomy): Bacteria > Chloroflexota > Dehalococcoidia > Lucifugimonadales > UBA3495 > VXOI01. Next base: position 1,888,814 of record OZ242013.1, on the reverse strand, counting down.
CCCTAGCCCGGGCTCGCGAAGGTAACTTTGGACGCGAGGGCGCCCTTGATGTCCCGCTGCGCCAGGCCATGGACCGGGCCCGGCAGGCCGCGGACGACATGGACGCAGATGCCCTGGAGACCGCGACCCAGGAAGTTTACTCTCGCTTCAACGCCATTTTCTACCTCGCCACCGTTAGGTACATCGGCGTCACCTACAACGACGTGGCGGAGGGCAAAGACCCGGGAACTCATCAGGTGGAGGCCCTGGCTTTCTACCAGTCCATCCAGCCTGAGGTCGCCCAGGCCAGCGCGTCTGCCGACGAGACTATCATGGCCTATCTCGAGGCCGAACCCGACGGCATCACGGAAGAGTCGCGGGATGCGGCCCTGGCAGCCCTGAACGGGGTTGCGTCGGCGCTCCTTCTGACGCAGGATGACCTCGTCACCAGCTACTAGGGGACCAATTCCAGCAACAAGCTAGGGGAAGATTAATGGCAAACATTCGTCGCCGGATTTTTCCGCAGATTCTGCTGGCACTAGCAGCGTTATCCGTGGCACTGCCCCTGGCGCTGGCGGGCTGCGGAGGAGGCGAGCAATCGCCTCCTCCGGCGGCCACTTCGCCAGCAACGCCGACAGGCGTCATGGCTGCTGCGGCATCGCCCACATCAGCCCCGTCGGCCACCGCCCAGGCTACTGCCGTATCGCCCACTTCGGCCCCTCCGGCCACCCGGGCTCCAGCCAGAGAGGAACCCACTGAGGAAAGGGATCGTACCCTCACGGTTTACTCGGGGCGCTCCCAATCGCTGGTGCACCCGCTTCTTGAGGCCTTTGGCGAATACACTGGCGTCGACATCCGGGTCAAGTACGCGGGGAGCGCCTCCACTGCGGCTACCATCCTGGAAGAGGGGGACAACACCCCCGCTGACGTGGTGTTCCTGCAGGACCCCGGCTCCCTCGGCAGCCTTGCGGCGTCGGGGATGCTGGCCGACCTGCCGCAGGCCACTCTCGACAAGGTAGACCGCAGGTTGCGAGACCCCAACGGCCAGTGGATAGGAACCTCCGGCAGGGCCCGGACCATCATCTACAACACGGAGGCCATAGACCCTGGGACCGACCTGCCGCCTTCCATACTTGATTTCACGAAGGATGAATGGAGAGGAAGGGTAGGGTGGGCCCCAAGAAACGGTTCCTTCCAGGCCTTCATCACAGCCCTGAGGCTTCAGTTGGGCGAGGTTCAAGCCCGGCAATGGCTGGAAGGAATGAAAGACAATGACGCCCAGGAATATCCCAATAACGTGTCCATCGTGCAGGCCGCCGCTAACGGCGAGGTGGACGTGGGATTCGTCAATCACTATTATCTTGAGCGGTTCCTTCAAGAACATGGAGAAGGATTCCAGGCCAGAAATCATTACATCGGCAATGGCGACCCCGGGGCGCTGCTACTTGTGGCCGGCGCCGGAATCCTGAAGGCCTCGGACAACAGGGATACCGCCGAGGAATTCATCGAATTCCTCCTCTCGGAGCCAGCACAGCAATACTTCACTTCGGATGTCAAGGAATACCCGGTGGCCGCCGGGGTGGTGCCGGAGGGCGACCTGCCGCCCCTGGAATCTTTGGATCCGCCCGATGTTGACCTGGGCAGCCTGAGCGATCTTCAGGGGACCCTCGACTTGCTCAGGGATGTAGGCGTTTTGCCGTGACCCGGACGCCAGCCTTACGAACCGCATGGACCTGGGTCAAGGGAAAAGAGCTGCTGCTGGCCGCAGCGGCTCTTTTCCTATTGCTGTCTATCTCCTATTCCTTTTCCGTGGACATACGGGCGACACGCGGCGCATCCATCTCCGGCGACGAGCCCTTCTACCTGTTGACCACGCAGAGCCTGCTGGCCGATGGGGACTTCGACCTGACCAACCAGTATGAGACCAAGTCCTACGAGTCCTTTTTTGATCATCCCGACGGGTTATGGCGTCAGTCAATACCGCAGCCTGACGGTGACCTCCTCAGTCCGCACAATCCGGGGCTGTCGTTTGCGCTGATCCCCGGATTTGCACTGGGAGGTCTGCTGGGTGCGCAAGTCCAGTTGCTGGTTCTTGGGGCCGCGACCATGTCCCTTGCCTTTGTGCTGGCTGACCGTCTTACCGGCCGCCGGGCTTTGAGTTGGGCAGTGACGCTGGGTGTAGGGCTGAGCGCGACCGCATTTATATACTCCACCGAGATTTATCCCGAGTTCCCTGCGGCTCTGGCTCTGGTGCTATCCCTCTTGGTGGTAACCCGCGAGCGTCCCCTGCGCGCAGCAAACGGGCTGCTGCTGACCGTCCTGCTGTCGGCCATGTGCTGGCTGGGGGTCAAGTACGCCTTCCTGGCGCTGCCCGTGTCGGCGTATTTTTTGCTGAAGACCGACTGGCCCGGACGCCTGGCGCTCTTGGCTTCAGGAGCAGCATCTGCGGCGTTCTTCGCATGGTTCCACCTGAACCTCTTTGGAGGGCTGACCCCCTACGGAGCTAATGTAGTCTATGCCGGATGGAGTTCTTCAGAGATTCTGGGCGGGCACGTCGAGTGGGGAGAGAGGTACTACAGGATTTGGGGCCTCTTCATCGACCGTCGCTTTGGCATAGGTCGCTGGGCGCCATTGCTGTTGGCAGCGGTGCCGGGCCTAGTGCTGCTGGCGGCTGGGAGGCCCTCTCTCAGGCTGGTGTTGTCCCTGATACTAATTCAGATACTGATAGCCACCTTCGTCGCCATTACCATGATGGGATGGTGGTTTCCGGGGCGCACCCTCCTGACGGTGCTGCCTCTGTTCGTTGTGCCGGTCGTGCTCCTGATTGACAGGGCGCCGCTCTGGGGTCGGATAGCCGCGGCAATCCTTGGAGTCTTGACGATGGCGACGACTTACGGCCTTGCGGTAGCTGGACAAGCTGAGGAGATAACCATCGCCGTCGACCCGTTCGACATGGGTTCCCCCGCTTTCCAGGGCCTTTCCGGGTTGTTCCCGCTGTACACCTGGTGGACAACCGAGACCTGGTGGCTCACCTACTTCTGGCTGGCCTTGGCCGGTCTGGTAACCGGCGCTACTATGTGGCCCGAAATCGCTGCCCTGTCTTCCAGTGGCAGGGTATCGAAGCTGTTGGACCGGTTCATCTCTATCGCGCGAAACGAGGTTATGGCTCCGGCTCTCGGCCTGTTCAAACCGAGGGGCTGACAATCCAAGGGGATGAGGGTAGCAGGCTCAACGGAGCAAACTGGCCCATTCCCGGTTCGCTAGGTACCACTTGACTGTGCAACGAATCCCTTCTTCGATTCCGACCGTCGGCGTCCAGCCGAGTATGTCCCGCGCCAGGCCGATATCGGCCCAAGTCATCAATGGGTCGGCGGGATGGCGTTCCCGGTACTGGACCCTCGCTACCTTCCCGACTGCTTCCTCTATCAGGCTGATGACGTCATTCAGCGCTGCAGGGGCGCCGCAACCCAGGTTGATGGTCTCGTAACCGGTTAGGTTCAGGGCGGCGATTGTGCCGCGGGCGATGTCGTCGACGTAGGTGAAGTCCCGTTGCTGCGTCCCGTCGCCGTACACCGTAATCGGCTCATCCTCTGCTATGGCCCTGATGAACCGGAATATACTCATATCCGGGCGTCCCGCCGGACCATAGACAGTGAAGTAGCGGAGCGCTACGGCTTCCATGCCTTGGAGGTGGTGGTACGAATATAGAAGTGTTTCCGACGCCTTCTTGGACGCGGCATAGGGCGACAGCGGCCTGCCGGAGTCCGCGTCTTCACTAACTGGACCGTCGATCTCGGCCCCATACACGCTGGATGAGGACGCAAGAATGAACTTGCCTACGGCAAATTCCCGGCATGCCTCGAGGAGGTTCAAGGTGCCGAGAACATTGACCTCGTAGTATCTCCGGGGATCGTCGATACTTCCGCGAACGCCTGCCAACGCAGCAAGGTTGACGACTGCTGTTACGGGCCTCCGAGGGTCGCCACCCTCAAAGATTGCTCTCAGTTCCGCTGGATCAGAGATGTCCGCTTGCCTGAATTCGAACCCAGGCACCTCAAGAAGCGAATTCAGTCTCCATTTCCGCAGCCTCGCATACTGGGACTTCCCCAAGCTGTCCGTCCCGTAGACTTGGTGGCCCAAGTTTAGGAGCAGCGACGATACCCTGAAACCAATGAATCCGGCGCATCCGGTTAGCAGAATTCTCAAAGGCGCGCCTTTCCCTTCAGCATTCCCTCGAATATGGAATGCTCCCCAGAGTCAATGCCCCTTTTAGCACAGTCAGTATTTCTGGACAACACAAACCTTCAGTCGGTTCGCGTTTGTATCGTCAATTAACGACAACCAGGAGGATGTTTAGCCTGCGTCGAATCTTTCTTCACTAGCGGGCAGGAAAACTGGCAGCACCACGTCGGGGTTATCTATGGCGGGGAAGAAGGCCACCTGAACCGGCATTTCTATGTAGATGTCTTTGGAGGCCACGTTGAGGACGTTGCTGCACAGTCGCAGGCCCTCCTGCTCCTCCAACTCGATCATGCAGACATTGTATGGCGTCTGCTCCTTTTCGGCGATGGCCGGGTGAACCGGGTGACGGACGATGACGTAGGAGTAGACGAATCCCCGGCCGCTGACTCTAGACCATCCGTAGTCGAGAGAGGAGCACCCCGGGCACATGGGCATGGGAAGGTGGCGGAACAGGCCGCAGTCCGAGCACTGCTGTATGCGAAGCTCCCCATTGCGGGAACCCTCCCAGAACCCTTGCTCGTAGTCGGGAATCCGCTCCAGGTCGGGCAGGGGCAGGCCCTCCAGGGGTGTGGTCATGGGGCGAGACTTGGCTGCCTGTTCTTGTTGCTGGGTCATGTCTGCTCCTGGGCCATGCCTGGGCTATCCCCGTCGGATGATGACTGCGCCGCTGAGTTGGGCGGTGCTGCTACAGGTGAGGGCGCGGTTGATGGTCTTGTGCGGCGGCTGGGAGGTGGACGTGCCACGGATGAGTCGCACGCACTCCTGCACGTGGGTCAGACCGTGGATGTAGGCCTCGGAATGGTTGCCGCCGTGAGTGTTGGTGGGCAGTTGGCCGTCGAACCGGATATTGTGGCCGCCCTCGACAAAGTCCTTGGCCTCCCCCGGTGGAACGAACCCGTAGGTCTCCAGATTGATCAGGCAGAAGGGCGTGAAATGGTCGTAGAACATGAATGCGTCCATGTCCTTGGCTTCCAGCCGGGCGCGGGCCCACAGGTCGCGGGCGGTGTTCTCCGACTCGGCCACGGCGAGGTCGGGACGGTAGATGATGCCGTCGTTGCGAGGGCCGGAGCCTTGCGCCGCCGCCTCGACCAGAGTCAGGGTACTGGAGTGACGCAACTCCCTGGCCCGCTCCGGGGTGGTCAAGACCACGGCGGCGGCGCCGTCGTTTTCCTGGCAGAAGTCCAGGACGTGGAGCGGGTCCACCACCATGCGGGAGTTCTGGTGGTCGTCAATGGTGATGGGGTCCCTTCGCAGGGCGCGGGGATTACGGGAGGCGTGCTCCCGCAGGGCGACTGCAACCCAGCCGAAGTGACGGCTGGTGGCCCCGTACTTGTGCATGTAGCGGTGCACGAACATGCCGAAATGATGGGCCGGCGCCATGCAGCCCCAGGGCGCGGCAAAGCCCTGTGAGCCCCCGGTGATCCGCTCCGGGCCTCTGGCGCGGCCCAAGCGTATGCCGGAGCGCAGGTTGGCGGCGCGGAAGCATACCACGTAGTTGGCGTACCCGGCGGCGATGGCGGCGGCGGCGTGGCCGATGGTGGCATTTCCCGCGCCTCCGCCATAGGAAACCGACTCCCAGTGTCGCAGGTTCTTGATGCCCAGCGATTGCGTCAGCAGGGTTTCGTGGTTGGACTCCATGTCATAGCGGATGAGGCCGTCTATGTCCTGCGGGGCGATGCCAGCGTCGTCGCAGGCGGACTTGATGGCCTCGGAGGCAAGCTGCAACTCGCTGCGGCCCGAGTTCCAAGAGAACTCGGTCTCGCCGATGCCGACGATGGCGGCCTTGTCTCTTATGCCGTTAGTGTCGGCGGGAATTATGGTCTGCGCCATTGGTTGTTACTCCTCCTCCCAGTCCACGACTTTCCGTTCCTTCAGGTCGAGGATCTGGTCGTCGGTATAGCCCAGCTCCCTGAGTATGGAGCGGGTGTGCTGGCCCTTGAGAGGGCCAGGGCCGGCCCGGCCCGAAGTCTCGGAAAAGCTTACCACCGGGGAATAGCGCCAGAACTCGCCGAAGCGGGGTGCCTCCACATCCGTTAGAAGACCAAGTTCGCGCACGTGGGGGTCATCGTTGAAAAAGTAGTACATCCCCCGGTCTTCGGCCTTGACGCAGGCCACATCCACTGCTGTGAGCAGCTCTTCCCAGTGGAGCGGCTCCCCGGTGGCGAAGATGGCCGCCAGTTCGCTGGCCAGGGCATCGTCGTGTTGCCGCCGGGCCTCTTCGGTGGCAAACCGGGAATCGTCCAACAGGTCGGGCCGGTCGATGGCCTGGCACAGGGCTTGCCACTCGCCGTCGAACAGGCAGGCAAGGAACACCCAACCGTCGCTGGCTTGGTACAGACGGTAGAGGGCGTGAAGGCCGTAACCGTCTCGGTCAGGCAGTGGCCGTGGCTGCTTGCCCTCGTGCCAATAGAAATCATCGATATTCAGGTAGGCGTTGGCGTTGATCATGGTGGACTCGACGTACTGGGCCTGACCGGTGCGCTCCCGGGCGTAGAGGCCCAGTACTAGCCCGACGGCGTTGACCATGGCCGTGCTGTGGTCGGCGGTGCCGTCGTTGGCGCGCTTGAGTTGCTTGGCCACCGCGGCGATTTCGTCAATGGACATGGGCTGGTGCGGTGGCGGAAAGGCGTCCCGTCCCATCTGGGCCACGCCGCCGCCGGAGACGGCCCCGGCTATGGGAGCCATAGACGGGCGATGCGAGTAGGGGCCGGTGGACCCGTAGCCGCCGGCGTACAGGTATACCAGGTTGGGATTGATCTCCCTGAGCTGCTCGTAGCCGATGCCGGTGCGCTCGGGAGCCCCGGGGCGCATACTATGGACCAGCAGGTCGGCCTTTGCGGCCAGCTTACCCATGATCTCCTGGCCCTCGGGAGTCTTGAGGTCGAGGCAGATGCACTCCGACCCCGCCATGGTTCGGTGCGCCGAGAAGGACAGCCCCATCCTGCCCCAGTCGCCTCCGGGGGCCTCGATGCGAATCACGCGGGCGCCCAGTTCGGCTACCAGCGCGCAGCCGAGGGGGCCGTTTATGACCGTGCCGAGGTCGAGGAGGGTGACGCTCTCTAGGGCCTGCGCCGGCATTGGTCCACCCGCGCCTTTGGCGTGGGCCTTGACACCATTCCCCAAACCGGACAGAACCTCGTCCGTATGCTGGCCCAGCGCCGGCGCCTGGCCCCGTGGATTGCCCGGCGTGGCGCTCATGTTCACCACTGGGCCAAGCTGGCGGGTGCGACCAACCCCCGGAACGTCCAGTTTTCGGACATTGCCGTTGTGCACGATCTGGGGATGGTCCAGGGCCTGCTCCGAGGTAAGGTACGGCTCGGCTGCCGCGTTGCCCTCCCTGCTGAGGAATATGGACATCCACTCGTCCAGGGTCTTCTGCTGGATTTTCTCCAGCATGATGCGCTCCAGCACCTCGACGGCCTCCGGGTCAAGATTGGGAGCGTTCTTGAGCTGTTGGTCCTCGTAGATAAAGTCCATGTCCAGCGAGTGCATCATCGAGCGAAAGAGCCGCTCCACCACGTTGCCCAGTTGCATCCACCGGCCATCCCTGGTGCGGACGGGCAGGTAGCCCGTCGGGTTGCCGCGCCCGGTTCCCACCAGCGGATCGGGCGGGTATTCATCCGGGCGGTTCTGCACCATCTGGCCGTGCACCCACGAAACGTGGTCGTAAGTCGTGACCGCCTGTAGCATACTGGTCTCCACGTGCTGACCCTGGCCGGTCTTTTCCCGCAGGTAGAGGGCCGACGTAATCCCGCGCACAAGGGCAGTGGCCGCGGCGTGGCAGACGCCCTGGGTGACCACGTAGTTGGGGCCCGGCCTGGGGTTTTGGTTGGCGAACATCATCATCCGCCCGCTCTTGGCGGCCACCACGGCGTCGTACCCCTTGTAATGCGCGTACGGGCCGCGGCGGCCAAAGCTGGTCAGGGAGGCGTAGACCAGGCCGGGATGGCCGACGCGAAGGGTGTCGTAGTCGATGCCCAGCCGCTGGGTGACGCCGGGACGGTAGTTCTCGACGATTACGTCGGCGTGCTGTGCCAGGGAACGGGCGTTGTCCTGGCCATCCTGGGCCTTAAGGTCGAGGACGACGCTCTTCTTTCCCCGGTTCCACTGGATGGCTCCGGGAGCGTCCCTGAACTTTTCGCCGCCCGGCGGCTCGACCTTGATCACCTCGGCACCGAAGTCGGACATCACCATGGTGGCGACGCCGCCAGCGCGGCCGCTGGTGAAATCGAGGACGGTGATTCCATCGAAGACTTGCGCCATTGCGCCCCTCTTTCAGTCGTCTGGTAAATAGACGCCAATATCCCGGAACCGGGACGGCAGAGCCCTGGGCCGCGAGGATTACCGAGAGCAGCGGTTGTTGCCCGCTGACGATCCGAGTTCACCAACTCCTTTGCGGTTACTATAGCACTTGTAAGGCTGCGAGGGTTCCGAGGGGCAAGGCGGCCATTGTTGAAGCGCCCGGATAAGAAAGGGTGTGAAGCTGCGCCTGGTGATATACTTCCTTCGGCTACCCCAGTGCAGCGCAAACCGTTGGACGATGAAAACCCTTCGTCTGGAAGGAATTACCATGAGCGAGTTGGAAATTTATCAGAAGCAGGGCTTTGGCGACAGCAGCGGGATAGGCCAGCGTCCTGCTATTTTGATCATCGATTTCGTCAATGGATTTGCCAACCCGGAGCAGTTTGGGGGCGGCAACATCGGAGAGGCCATTGAGAATACCAAAGGGCTGCTGGCCGAAGCCCGCGCCCTGGGGCTGCCCATTGCCTTCACCCGGGTGGTATATGCCGATGACGGCTCCGACGCTGGAGTTTTCACGTTGAAGGCTCCGGCGTTAACCCAACTCACCGAGAAGGCCTACGGCAGCCAGATCGTGGACCAGTTGAAGCCGAAGGACGGGGAATACATCGTGCGGAAGACCCAACCCTCGGCGTTCTTCGGCACCCACCTGACCGCCTGGTTCGTCAGCAAAGGCGTGGACACCGTGATAGTGACCGGATGCACCACCTCCGGGTGCGTCAGGGCGTCGGTGATAGACTCGATGAGCTACAACTTCAGAACCGTGGTCGCCTCCGATTGCGTCGGTGACCGCGCCCTGGGCCCCCACGAAGCGAACCTGTTCGACATGGAGCAGAAGTACGCCGATCTGATGACTTCGGAAGAAGTCATCGCAGTCCTGTATGAAAGGGTCCTCATCGAGACAGCGGCCAGGCCCCGGTAATTTGCGGGAGCGAATGGCCGCTGCGTTAATCGATTCAGGAGCGTAGAGCAATGCCAGACTCCCTGGGGTGGCGGGCGAACTGGGGCGTTGTGGTGCCCTCCACCAACACATCGGTACAGCCTGAATTCGACGAGATGCGTCCCAGGGGCGTGACCAACCACATCGTGCGCATCTGGATTCCCAACAACCCGGTGGGCAGCAATGACGACTTCAACCGCCTGATGGAAAACATTCGCCTGGAGTGGGACAACGCCCTGCTGCGGGTCATGACCTGCGAGCCGGACTACCTGGTGATGGGCATGTCTTCGGAAACGTTCTGGGGAGGATTGCAGCGCAGCCAGGAACTGAAGAAACACATGATGGAGCTGACCGGCCGCGGCGTGGCCATGGGGTCGGACGCCTGCCAGGCGGCCCTCCGTTGTTATGGGGACATCAAGCGCATCGGTGTCCTGACACCATACTGGCCGGTGGCCGATGAGAACGTGACCCGATTCCTGGAGGACTGCGGGTTCGAGGTCGTGGTTATCAAGGGGCTTTGCTGCGACAGTCCCACCGCCATGTCCAAGGTCCCGGAAAAGCAATTGATGGATGCTCTCCTCGAGTTGAACGAGCACCACGTCGAGGCCTTGGTCCAGTGCGGCACCAACCTGGCTATGGCGCGGCTGGCCGGAGAGGCGGAAAAGTGGCTCAAAAAGCCGGTCATCGCCATCAATACCGCAACCTACTGGTACGCGATGCGAGCCAATGGGATGGACGACGTTATCGAGGGGTTCGGCTCCCTGATGACCGATTTCAGGGAGCTCCCTTCAAGCTACCTGAGAGTTGCCGCTGAGCAGGCGGCTGCCGCGGGCCTTTAGCGGTCCAAACCAAGCCGAGGGGTGAACAGCGTCGGCAGAACGCGCCGAACTGTCGGGTTGCCGCTGTCCACGATGATGCTACTGAGCTCTCTCTTGGCCTTAGTGAAGTGCGTTCCAGCCACACGACAACCAAAAGCGCCTGAGCCCATATTCAGTGGAGCACGCTCCCCGCGCCGCGCCCCCTCACCCGTCGGCGAGCGGGCGCTGAATTCGGTAACGGCGTCGGCTTTTGCTTCGTTTGTCGACGGGACAAGCAGGTGGAACAGTTCTCATTGGAGGGTTGCTTATGGCGCACTTCAGCTTACTGCCGGATCCAGCCCCAGCAGACGGCGCGCGTTGCCGTGGTTGATCAGGTCCCGGTCGGACTCAGGACAGTCCAGTCCATCCACCATTTCGTTGAATATTTCAAGGTTTGGAGGGCCGAAGGGGTGATCTGTCCCGTAGAGCAGCCGCTCTGGGCCGAACATCTTGTAGCAGTATTCCAAGGCGGCAGGGCTGTGGGCGACGGTATCCACGTACAGCTTGTCGAAGTAAACCTGAGAGGATTGTTCCAGGTCGATCCACTCGTCAGGGGAGGTCCACTCGTCGATCAACCGGCCCACGCGCCCGCGGATGTAGGGGACGAAGCCGCCCGTGTGCGGCACGATGAGCTTGAGGTTCGGGTATTCCTGGAAGACACCGCTCATCACCAGGCGCACCGTGGCGAGGGCGGTGTCGAACATGAACGCCATGCCGGGCACCAGCGGCCGGTGGTCTGTACCGTTCATGTTGATGGGCGCCGTGGGGTGCATATTGATGGGTACTCCCAGGCTCTCTATATGGCTGTAAACCGGCCAGAACTCCTTGATGTCCACAGTCTTCTGGTTGATGTTGGAGAATAGATAGACTCCCTTGAAACCCAATTGATTCACACAGCGGTCGATCTCGGCAATCGTGCGCTCGATGCTGTGCCAACCCAGGGTCGCCCAGGCCTCGAATTTGCCTGGGTTTGCGCGCATCACCTCGGCGAGGTGGTCGTTGATGCGGGAAGCCCAGGCGTCGGCCTCCGGGCTGCCCAGGAGCTCCGGTCCAGGCATACCGTGGCTCAGCACCGAAATACCAATGCCCAAGTCATCCATGGCTCGTAGTTTCTGATCCACGTCGGCGTGGGCCGACGGGGAAGTGTGCAAGTACCCGCCATTACAACTCACGAAGTAAGTACCGCCTCGAAGGACACCCTGGGGCAGCGAGCTGCGACCGGCGAGGTATTCCAGATAAGGCAGGTAGATCAAGTGACTGTGTACATCAATGCGCATTGTCTCCCTCCGGCTCTCGTTTGCAAATGGGGCGAGTGGGTTGCCGAGAAACCTGCCTCAGAGTTCTTATGGTCTGCGATTTAGTCCGGCAGCAACTCGACCTCCACCAGGGGGCTGCCCGCAACCCAGGCTTCCAGATCGCGGTGTCCGGCGGTCTTTCCGTGGATTCGGGAGATGATGGCCCGCCGCTGGACATGATCACTGATTGCCGTTGCCCGGGCGCTCAGGTCGGCCTGAACGCTCTGCTTGAGGTGAAAGGTAAAGCGGGGGCTCGCAAGGAGGTTGGCGTACCAGTCGCGCCCACCAGGAGTTCCGGTAATGTAGAGCCGGCCTTCGATGTTGTGGAACCAGATCTCCTTGCGTCGGGGCTGCCCGGTTTTTCGTCCGGTTGTGGTGATGTCGATAGTACGGTCCCGTTCCAGGGCCCGTTGCACTGCCTCGTCCATGAGCCGTTGCCATCCATACTTGTCCGGTTGGAGTTCCAAGGGATGGTCCAGTTATTTCCCCCCTATCCTGACAGTGACCGGGAAACTTGGGCCAGGAGTGCCTTGGTGTGCTCCAGTGACCCTTCCCGGTCAGACCCTGCCGCCACCGGAGATACCATGACTTCGGCCGCGCCCATTTCCAGCAGTCCCCGCAATCCCTCCGCTACCTGCTCTTGGTTTCCATACACCGCCACGGCGTCCACCATTCCGGGGCTCCACACGCCCTCTGTTACCTCGGGAAACCCGGCATTTTGAAACATGTTGCGGTAGAAGGGCGCCCTGGCAAAACCTCTGAACTGGTCTGCGATGGCTTGCCGGGCCTCCTCGGCGTCGTCGTGGACGCACACCGGCACGTGAGCTACCAGAGGAGGAATGGAGCGACCGGCCCTCTCGGCCCCGCGTTGCATGGCTGGCAGGGCGACATCCCGCAGGTATGCTCCGGGACACACCCAGCTGATGGCGCCGTCGGCCTCGGCGCCGCACATCTCGAAGGCGCCTTCCCCCAGGGCGGCGGCCATCACCGGCACATCCACCGCGGGCATAGTGGTGTGGGCCGTGTAGTACCGACCGGAGTAGTCCACCAACCCGTCTTGCAGCAACGCTTTGAGGATGTGTACATATTCCCTGAGGTGAGCGAGGGGCGCCCGGAAGTTGATGCCGAGCATCTGCTCCACGCCTCCCTGACCGCTGGTGCCCAGCCCAAGCCTGAACCGGTTGGGAGCCAGTTGCGCCAGGGTCAGGACCTGCTGGGCGACTGCGATGGGATGGCGGGGAAAGGTCTGGGTGATGGCCGTGCCGAGCAGGATGCTCTGGGTCCGGGGTCCGGCAGCTGTGAAAACTCCGAGGCTGTCTCCCCCGCCGGTGCTGCCGCTGGTCATCCAGGCGGCGGCGATGCCGCGATTCTCCAGGTCCTCCACCGCTCTCATGGCGGCGTTGCTGTCGCCTGCGGTTACGACCATGCCGATTCTCTGCTGGACCATATCCACTCCAACAAGTTGAGACTGACTTCAATATAGTATCTTCAGTCGGGAGTTTAGGAGCGCAGGACAACCCGGTCAATAACTGTGCAGCGTCAACTACTTCTGCTCGTTGGCGCAGATTTCCTTCCCGGTTCACCTCCTGTCCCTGCCTGCGTCCCGGCAACTTCGACGGCGCCTGTTACAATTGCAATGAGACCCGTTCGTTGATGGCGCTTTCGCGGGCTGCGTGAGATGTACAGGGACTGCGAACGGACCCGTCAGATTTCAATAACCGGCATCATCAGAGGGAATTCCTATCATCGGACATTCCCCAGGAGGTTCAGGAAGAATGGCGGAAAAAGCAACGAGCTACCGATACTACCCCCTGCATCAGGACATAATCTGTGATGAGACCGCCATCGACGAACTGCCCCGGACGGTGGACGCTCTCGGTTGCGGGCGGGTGATGATTACCTGTGGCCCAACCATCCTGCAGGCGTGCAACGTGGTGCCGAGAGTTCGGGAGGCCCTGGGACACCGCTACGTCGGAACCTACTCGGGAGTGGCGCCCCACTCTCCGGTGGAGACCGTGGAGGCGGGGGTGGAAATGGCCAGAGAAGTGCAGCCCGATGTTTTTGTCAGCGTCGGCGGCGGCAGCACCCACGACACCACCAAGGCCATGGCGACCCTGCTGGCCGAGGGCGGCGACATTCACGACTACGAGATTATTTTCGAGCCGCCCGACAAGATAACAGTGCCGCCGACTCCCTCACCCAAATTGCCGATACTGAGCGTGCCCACCACCATGGGCTGTGCCGAGTTCAGCCGCGGCGGGGGCGGCATCACCGACCATCAGTTGGGGCGCAAGCTCATCCTCGCGGGCGAGGGCGTGACGCACCGAACGGTCATCATGGACGGGCAGGCCCTGGCCACAACCCCGCTGCGTATCCTGGTCTCCACGGCCATCGGACAGCTGCGTATCGCCATTGAGACCGTCTACTCCACCGGGCACAACCCCATCGGCGACGGGATGGCCCTTCACGCCATCCGGTTGCTGTTCGAAAACCTGCCCCGCTGCAAGGACGGGGACATCGATACGCTTCTGAACACCAAGACGGCCTGCGCCATGGCTTCCCTGGCTTCCTTTGGTGGGCTCGGTTTGAACACCGCAACCTGCCACCATGTGGGAGGACTGTACGGCGTGCCGCACGGGGAAGCCAACGGCATCCTGCTGCCCCACACCATGCGCTACAACCTGGACGCCAGCGCCGGCCGCCAGCGCCTTATAGCTGAAGCCATCGGTGTGTCTGAGAGTGGAATGACCGACGAAGAGGCCGGACTGGCGGCGGCCGAGGCTGTGGATACCCTGTGCCGGGAACTGGGCCTGCCCCGCACCCTGCGGGAAGTGAACGTCCCTGAAGATGGTCTGGAGTTCATTGCCGCGGCGACGTTGCACGACCGTAGCTTGAGCACCAACCCCAAGCCCATAACGGACGCCGGGCCTATAATGGAGGTGCTGAGGGCAGCGTTCTGAAAACAACACGGCGTTATGGCTGCCTGCAAGACCCTGGATTCGGGTAGAGCCTCGTTGCCATCGCTGTTTGGTAAGGAGAACGCTCGGCCGTGCAAGGGTCCCTGAAGAGCAACTTCCGGCTCAGACCTCGTAGCAGGCCACCAGATGCCCGGGGGTCTTTTCCTCAGTGGGCGGATGAGCATGGTTGAGACAGTGCGCCGTGGCTGCGGGGCACCTGTCATAAAATCGGCAGCGGGAAGGCGGGTCTATCGGCGTAGCAAGGTCACCACGGATGTCCGGGGCCTGGCGGCGATGCTCCGGATCAGGCAGTGGCACCGCAGACAGCAGCGCCCTGGTGTACGGGTGCAGGGGATTGCGGAGCAATTCCTCAGTCTCAGCCAGTTCCACGACCTTCCCCAGGTACATCACGGCGATGCGGTGGCACATGTAGCGCGCCACTGCCAGGTCGTGAGTCACGTACAGGTAGGCCACCCCCAGCTCCTGGCCCAACTCCTGCATCAGGGACATCACCCCCGTCCTGCTGGAAACGTCCAGCATGGAAGTAGGCTCGTCGGCCACCACGAATGACGGGCGGATTACCAGGGCTCGGGCTATGGCTATCCGCTGGCGCTGCCCACCGGAAAGCTCGTGGGGGTGACGGAACAGAAACGCTCCTGCCGGCGTGAGGCCCACCAGCGCCAGGATTTCCAGGACGCGGTCTATCCGGCCCTGTACATCGCCAATGCCCTGCACCGACAGCGGCTCAGAGATGATGTCGTAGATGGTCCGCCGGGGATTCATGGACTCGTAGGGGTCTTGGAAAATCATCTGCGCCTGCCTGCGGAAAGAGCGCAGCAGCCGTCCCTTGATGGCGGCAGAGTCCCTGGCAGTCCCGGCGGTATCGTCGTCAGGATCTCCGGCAAACCGGAAGAAGATACTGCCGCCGGAAGGCTCCAGCAGCTTCACCAGCAGCTTGCCCACAGTGGTCTTGCCGCAGCCCGACTCCCCCACCAGCCCGAGGCTTTCCCCGTGCGCCAGTTGGAAAGTGACGTCGTCAACGGCGTGAATAAAGCCGGTGGGTTTGCGAAACAGGTTGCCCCCCACTGGGAACAGTTTGGTCAGACCGTGAACGGCGACAAGTGGCTCTTCGTCCGAAACGTCTGAGCCATAGGTCAGTGAGTTAGGCTTATCAACAGTATTGGTTTCGCGTTCCATTCCGTCAGCCCGCAGGGACCGCCCCGGCGTCCAGTGGATGCCAGCAGGCGGCCCAATGAGTTCCCAATTTGACTTGGGGCGGATACTCGTTGCGGCAGATGTCGGTGGCATAGGCGCATCTCGGATGAAAGGGACAACCAGGGGGCGGATCCGATAGATTTGGCGGCTCACCGGGAAGGCTGCTCAAGGGACGCTTTTCTCCGCTGATGCTGGGGAAAGAAGACATCAATGCCGCCGTGTATGGATGAGCGGGGGAGCGGAACACGTCCGTGGTCTCTCCCATCTCCACCAGCCTTCCGGCGTACATCACTCCCACCATGTCGCTCACCTCCGCTACCACCGCGATGTCGTGGCTGATGTAGATTATGCTCATCGCAAGTTGTTGCTGGATGGCCTTCAACTCCCGGAGGATCCGGTCCTGCACTATCACGTCCAGGGCTGTGGTGGGCTCGTCGGCGATTATCAGGTCGGGGTCGCACGACAGGGCCATGGCGATGACTGCCCGCTGGCGCATACCGCCGCTGAACTCGTGGGGGTAGCGGTCCATCAACTGGGGGTCCAACCCCACCATTCGGAATAGGCGGGCCACCCGGTCCCTGGCTCCGGGGTCGGTGGACTCGACGCCGTGAGCTTCGATTGCATCAATAATCTGCTGGCCCACCCGGTACACCGGGTCCAGGACGTTCATTGCGGCCTGGAACACCATCGAGATACGGCTCCAGCGCTGGAGCCGTATCTCCTCCTCCGACATCAGCAGGAGGTCATTTCCGTTCAGCAACACTCTTCCCGCCGACAGTCTGGCGTTGTCGGGCAGCAGGCGTATCAGGCAGTTGGCGACGGATGTCTTGCCGCAGCCGGACTCGCCCACCAGTCCCAGGGCGCGGCCCCGGGCCAGTTCGAAGCTCACGTCGCGTACGGCCTGTACCTCACCCTGCCTGGTCAGGTAGCTCAGGCTCAGGCCCTCCACCGCCAGCAGAGGTTCGGGCCGGTCAGTCATTGCGCCGCCTCAACCGGGGGTTCACAACCTCGTCCAGAGCTCGACCCGCCAGGTAGAACGCGCTGCACAGGAAAGTGATGGAGGCCCCGGCAGGCGCCACCAACCACCAATACCTGGTGCCGCCCAGCAGATAGCCGCCGGTGTTAGCCGTATGAATCATGATTCCCCAGCTCATTCTCAGGTCAAGGAGGCCGAGGAACGACAGCACAGCCTCGGCAAAGATGGCGCTGGTGACGGTAAACATCATATAGAGCAGGGACAGGGGCAGCAGGTGGGGGATGATGTGTACGAATATGATGTGGAAGTGGCCGCCGCCGGCCACTCGCGCCGCTTCTATGAAAGGCTTGACCCTGATGCTCAGCGCTTGAGACTTCAGGATGATGGCAGTTCCTCCGAATCCCCCCAGCACCCCGATTATCAGAGCCAGGTAAAACAGGTTCAGATGGAAAAGGGCGCTCAACACTATCAGCAAGGAAATGGCCGGCAGGGCGATTATCAAGTCTGCCAGCCGCATGAAGAAGGCATCCAGCAGCCCGCCGTAATATGCGGCCACAGCCCCCACGAAGGTTGCGATGCCCACGGTCACCAGTGCGGCGGTTATTCCCAGCACGAACTCGGAGCGGGTGCTGTACAGCAGTTGGCTCAGCACGTCCCGTCCCAAGGGGTCGGTCCCGAGCGGATGTTTCCAGCTCGGCGGGGCCGGCTGCTCGAGCTGCCCGAAGGAGTATCCGGTCACCGGGTCGTAGGTGGCAGGGTCCCAGACAGTCGCCATCAGTATGGGATGAGCGGCTGCCATGAGAGCGAAGAGGATAATGGTGAACAGCGACAGCATGCCCACCCTGCTCTCCATGAAAATGCTCCAGCCGCTCCTGAACGACCGCCACATCAGCCGCAGTCGCGTAAGAACGAAACGCAGCCTGCCGCGGCCGATTTCGACCGCAAGCTCCGCGGTGGATGCAGGGCGAACCGGTTCAGGGGTAATCACTGGTAGCGAATCCTGGGGTCCAGGTAGACATAAAGGACGTCAACTATAGCGTGGGCCAACAGCGACAATACACCAATGAACAGCATGGCTCCCATCACCAGCGGCAGGTCTTCGCTTCGCACCGCCTGGAGAAGGGTCAGGCCGGTGCCAGGCCAGGAGAAAACGCTTTCGATAATCACGCTCCCGTCTATCGCGAATACCAGACTGTAGACCAGGCTGGTCACCACCGGCAGCATGGCGTTCCGGGCGGCGTGGCGGTCGCGCACCTGCTTATCCGGCAGGCCCTTGGCCCGGGCCGCCATCACGTAGTCCTCGCGGATGGTCTCCAGCATACTGTTGCGGGTCAGCAGCATGGTCCCGGCGAAGGATATGAGGGTGAGGGTAACGACGGGCAGCACCATGTGCTTCACGATGTCGAGCGCCAACCCTCCGATTCCTGAAAAAGCCCACGCCAGCAGGACGATGGCCGCCCCAACCAGGATTACCGGAACGGCCGCCACCGACGGCACTCTACGCCCGAACTTCTTGAGCAGCAGCATAGCCAACAGCGCGAATACGATGAAGGCCGCAGCGCTGAGAAGCATATTTCCAAAGACGTAGTTGGCGCTGACGTCGGCCCCCCGCCATACCAGTGGGTCCAGGAACTTGCCCACCGGGAACCAGCCCAGCTTGAAAGCAAATACCCATATCATCATCAACGCGAAGGCGGGGGTGAATGCGGTGAACAGCGTTGCCCCGGAGATGGTAGCGGCGTACTCGAACAGTCCGCCGCGACGCCAGGCGATGGCCTTGCCCAGGAAAAACCCGATGTAGAAGGACGCAGCAGTGGCGGTCAGGAACAGCACCAGAGTACGGGGCACCCGCTCCGCCAGCACGTCCAGCACGGGCCGGGGGAAATTTCCGAAGGAAACGCCGAAGTTCCCGGTAAAGGTGTTCTTGAGATGGATCAGGTACTGTTGCCAGACCGGTTTGTCCAAGCCGAAGGCGACCCTGATCTGGTCCTTCACTTCTGGCGGCAGGTCGGGGTTGAGCACGTAGAAGGAAGCGTAATCCCCTGGCTGAGCCTCCACCAGAAAGAATGTAAGCGTGATGATGAGGAAAAGAGTCAGCCCCATCTGCCCGATTCGCTTCACCAGATAGCCAGTCATAAGGTGTGGCTTCTCAACACAATGCTCAGTTGGTTACTCCTCTACCGTGCGTTCGGGACGGTCATTCCGCGCGGCACATCCAGGTGAAGGGATTACTTGTAGTTCACCAAACTGGGCATCCCGGAAACGCTCTGGAGACCGCCCCAGGTTTCGGTGTAGGGGAACTCGATTCGCTCGCTCCGGTAGGTCTCCACTATGGGAGTATCGAACAGCACCACGTAGGGGAGGTCATCTGCGAGGAATGCCTGCATCTCATAGACCTGCTGACGCGCCGCTTCCAGATCGGTCTCCGCCAGCAGTTCGTCAGCCAGCCGGTCGAACTCCGGGTTGCTGTACCCGCCAGGATTGTATCCCTCCAGATCAGAGTGACGGCTGTGAAAGAATGCCTCAAGGTAGTCCGGGAAGGCGCTCAGCCCCCAGCCGAGAATCCACATGTCGAAGTCCTGCTGGTTGAACACCTTATCCACGATTACGTTGAACCCGGTGAGGTTGGCTCGCAGGGGAATTCCCACCTCGGTCAGCCATCGCTCAATCCAGATGGCGAAGGTGGAGCGAAGCGGGTCGTATCCGGGGCTTGGCGCCATCACTTCCATGGGCGGGACTGGCTCGCCGTTGGGCATCTTCAGACCTTCGCCCTGTTGCTCTACGAAATTGCCGTCTTCGCTGACCCGGGGCTCCGTCTCCCAGGTGAACCCGGCTTCCTTGAGCAGTTTCACGGCCTCCGCGATGCGGTCCTGGCGGGTCAGTCCCTTGCCAATCAGCGGCACGTCGGGGTTGTACCAGGCCCCGTTGCCCTCCGGCACCATGGTGTATATTGGAATGGCGACACCCTGCAGCACGGTGTCCACTAGAAATTCCTTGTCTATCAGGGTTGCCACCGCCTGCCGGAACGCCTTGTTGTCCATGGGCTCCTTGCGGAAATTGAAACCCAGGTAGCGGAGGCCGTCGGACGCATTTTCGATGGTCGTAAGGTCGGCCTCTCCCTGCAACTGCTCCTGCAACCCCTTGGATAGCCCCAAGGGATTCAGCATAAAGTCAATGTCGCCCTTCTTGAGCGCAAGGACAGCGGCATCCTGGCTGCCGTAGATAGAGTAGATGGTGCTTTCCGAGTAGGGGCCTTCCACGTACTCAAGGACAGTCTCGCCGCTGGGTTCGCCGTAGGCGGTGAATTCATTCAGCCCGGTGGTGGAGGAAAGGTAAGCGCCGTTGGCATACAGAGCGACTTCCGTCCCGCTGAAGGAGTAGTCCGGGTTCTGATCCTTCTCCGCAAAGGCTCCCCGCTCCCAGTGGCCGAAGATGAAGCCCCCGGCGCTGGGTTCGCCGTCGGGGACGTGGGCGTAAAGCACTTTCTGTTGCTCGGTGGTGTCGCCGGCCTGCCTGGCTTCCGCCACCACCGGCTCCCAGTAGGTCCTGGAGAAGATGGGCATGAACGCCAACCCGAACTGCCATCGCGCCAGGCCCGGCTTCTGCTTGAAGAAGATCTTCAAATTGTAGGGGCCATCGGTTTCTGCGCGGTCGAAATAGTCAGGGTCCACTATCGAAGGCCAGTTGCCGGTAAGCTGCATTTGGGCCGCTGTGTTGGCCGTGAATGCGAAGTCATCGGCAGTAACGTCGTTGCCGTCGCTCCACTTCACGCCTTCAATCAGTTCCAGCTCCGTGGTCCAGAATGTCTCACCGTCCACCACCTCTTCCTTCAGTGGAGTGGGAAAGTCAGCCGCCAGGGATGGAATCCAGTCGTATCTCAGGGCCGAATAGCCATAAAGCGCGGGCTTGCTTCCACCCAGGACATACCCGTTCCAGACGGTGCCGTCCGGCCCCAGGTAGGCCCAGTGATTGGTGGTGGTCAGGTCTTCCGCGATGCCGATCCGGTAGACCTTCTCTGTTTCGGCTTCAGGCTGGACGGCAATCGTTGCCGTGGGTGCCGCCGTCGGGACTTCAGTGGCCTCGGCCTGGGGGGTTACCGTCGGCCCCGGGACGGGAGTAACAAGGACCTCTTTCACCACTTCTCTGGTGCATCCCAAGACCAGGGTCAAAGCCAGCATCAATCCCAGGAAGGCAAGCCACCCGCCAAAACGCATCGCCGTCTGCACCTCTTTATTCGTTGTTGTGAAATTTACATGAACAAAAAGAGCCGTTCAATATACGGGAACTACACTTTAGAGCGAATGAAACCGCAATGGCCTTCCGGAGACAAGTCGGCGGAAGCCGTCGGAATGCCAGCGCAATTGCGGTTTCCTGAATCTGGATATAGCATTCCAAGTCCGACGCCACCGGCCAGCCCCACAGAGGCGAGAGGATAGCAGAACGCTCTCCTACCTGGGCAGGTGGCGCTCAATCCAGCGCCGCTCTTCTTCGTCATCGTCGAAGTAGATGAACCGGTGGAACAGCTTGGGCTGCTCCCTTGTTCGCCGCAGGTCACTGCGAAAGGCCACAGTGCCGGGGTGGTCCACTTTCAGGCTCTCGGGGTCTATAACGACCCCGTACTCAGAACGCGCCCCTTCCAGGGAAACGAAGCCGCCCCGCACGTCCTTCTCGACTGAGTGTATTTCCCGTTCCAGGGGATCGCCCCAGCCACCCCCGCCGGCGGTATAGATGCGCACCATGTCGCCGGCTTCCCATGGATTGTCGTCGGAAAACGGGCGGATATCCTTTTCGTTGTCGCAACCCGGGTTCAGCACCACGCCGGACGTTCCTCCAGCCTTGCCGCCTGCGACGCCCCACGCCGGGAAGCGATTGTTCTCCACTCGCAGTCCGAATGTACCTTCGGGAGCCAGCAGGCGGACATCGCGGATAATTCCGCAGCCGCCGCGGTATTTGCCGGGCCCGCCGGAGTCCGGGTTGATGGCGTACCGCTCCATGCGCAGGGGGTACTCCATATCCATGAACTCCGCCGGGTAGTTTTCGTTGTGTCGACTGTAAACGGCGTCGATGCCGTCGGCCTGGGGGCGGGCGCCGTGGCCCACGGCAATGCCGTCGGTACACAGTATCCACTCGCCGGACTCGGCGTCCTTCATGCGCCAGTAGGCAATGACGTAAACCGCCATGGCTGCCATGGTTTCGCCGCCGTTGGCCTTGGCGACTACGGCACGGACTGCGTTCTTGAGCTTGGTGAAGGTGTGGGCCCGGCAGCCCAGTGCCGCAGGCCACTGGGGTTGCAGAATGCTGCCGTGACGCAGCTTGACCTCGTCCACCGACGCCAGAAATCCCTCGTTCATGGTCAGAGAAGGGTCGTACTGGTGGAAGTGCTGGCCGAAGTAGGCTGCGATGGTGCCGTCACTGGCCATGAAGTTGATGGAGCCGGGGGCCTGATCGTCGCTCTTCGTGGCATCCAGCGTGACTTTGTCTCCGGTGCTCTTCAGTTCCAAGTGGAAGGAGTGCCACTCGTCCCCCACACCGTCATTGTCCAAGTAATCCCGGGTAGAGTAGCTCCCCGGGGGTATCATCTCCAGGGTCCTCTGGCGGATGAATTCCGCAGTTTCCTCCTGGTCCTGGATGATGGCGGCCAAGGTGGTCTCTTTACCGAAGCGGCGGAAAATTTCCAGCACCCGTTCCTCAGCCCTCTGGGCCGCCGCCATCAATGCCCGGCTGTCGCCCTCCAGCAGGTCGGGATACCGGGAGTTGCGCAGGATGATGCGGTAGGCCTCGTCATTCAGCTTTCCCTGATCAACAATCCTTATGGGCGGCACAAGGGTGCCGTCGTGGAAGATCTCCGTGTTGGCGGGGCCGATGCTGCCTGGCCGGGAGCCTCCCAAGTCCCAGAAGTGGGCGAAGGAGTGACAATAGGCCACCAGTTCGTCTTGGAAGAAAACGGGCGTTATGAACACCATGTCCGGGGTGTGGCTGATGCTGCCTTGGGAGATATAGGGGTCGTTGTACCAGTATACATCTCCAGCGTGCATGGTCTCTGGCGGGTAGCATTCCCACACGCAGCCCAGTATGTCGCTGCCCAGGGTCTCGCCGTAGATTTCCTTGCCGCGGCGGTCAAGGAAACTGACGGTGTAGTCCTTCTTTTCCCGGATGAAAGCCGACATGGCAGTTCGCTCAATAAGCAGTTCGCACTCCAGCCGCGCCGAGCGCAGTGACCCGCGAATCAGCTGGAGAGTGATTGGGTCTACCAAAGTCGTTTGAGACAGACCTTCACCCTTGGCCGGTGCAGTTGGCATAAGTCGGACACTCCTCATCTACGCTGGTTGCATGATGCTGTTGCCGTATTCGTCAATCCGGGCTCGCCATCCCGGGTCTATGACAACCGTGGAGTCAATGTTTTCCAGAATAGCCGGGCCGTCCAAGGCCGAGCCCGGCGGCAGACTCGCCCGGTCGTAGATGTCGCAGGCGACGAACCCAGCCGTATCCTCAAAGTACGCCGGCCGCTGTCCCAGCAGTGCCCCGGCTGGTGCGCCCGGCCCCCGGGGTATCCGCGACATACGTACCGATTCCATCTGCCCTCGCGCGGTCACTCGTAGCGTCACCACCTCCACCGGCTGATCCAGCGAGAACCCGAACAGGCGGCGGTGCTCCTGGTGGAAGGCCTGGATCATTGCCTCCATACTATCCTGCTCCACTGTCGTCCCCGCCATTTCCACTGTCACCTCGAATCCCTGGTGGGCGTACCGCAGGTCGGCCGACCGTTCCAACTCTCTCCGTTCGGGGGGAACCGCTTCCGAGTCCAGCCACTGGTCGGCTTCCCTTTCCAGTTCACGGTAGATGCTCTCCATGCCGGCCATGTCATAGTCGGGCGCCTTCTGGATAGAAGTACGGGCGTAGTCGTTCTTGAAATCGGCCACCAGCAGCCCATAGGCAGAAGCGACACCAGGACTTGGCGGGGCGATCACGGTAGTCATGTCCAGCAGACGGGCCACGCTGATGGAGTGCATCGGCCCTGCGCCGCCGAAAGCGACGAGAGCGAAATTGCGGGGGTCCAGTCCGCGCTCCACGCTGACGTTGCGAATGGCGCCCATCATGTTGTAGTTGACTATTTGTAGTATCCCGTGGGCCGCGCGGTAGAGGTCCAAGCCCAAAGGGGCGGCGATTTTCTCCTGAATCGCCGCCTTGGCTGCCTCCACATCTAGGGTCAAAGCGCCCCCTGCGAGTGTATCGTTGATGCGGCCCAGCACAAGATTGGCGTCGCTGACTGTCGGCTCCGTTCCTCCCAGGCCGTAGCAGACCGGGCCAGGCACAGCGCCGGCGCTGCGCGGCCCCACGTTCAGGTTGCCCGCCGCCGTCAGCCAGGCGATGCTCCCGCCACCCGCGCCGATGGTGGCAATGTCCAGCATGGGCAGTTGCACCGGCCAGTCGCCCAACTCCCCCGAAAGGGTAATAGTGGGGGTCAGTCGGCTGAACAGGGACACGTCGGTGCTGGTTCCGCCCATGTCGAAGGAGATGCAGTCCTCAACGCCGGTGTTCCTGGCCACATCGATGGCGGACATGACCCCGGCCGCCGGGCCGGAGAGAGCGGTGTAGACCGGCTGTTTCGTGGCGGTTTCCGTTCCTATCACCCCTCCGTTGGACTTCATAATCAGCAGCGGAGCCTCCACTCCCAGATCCCGCAGTTCCCGCGCTAGGTTCTCGATGTAGTAACTGACCCGGGGCATGACGTAAGCGTTCAGGACGGTGGTTATAGTCCTCTCATACTCACGGAAGATGGGGAGCACTTCGGACGACAGGGAGAGGTGCGCATTGGCGAACTCCTCCAGGACCAGTGCCCGCACCCGGAGTTCGTGCGCGGGGTTGGCATAGGAATGGGTCAGGGAAACAGCGACGGACTCGATTCCCTCGTTGCGAAAGCGCTCTGCCGCAAAACGCACCGCGTCTTCGTCGAGTGGGGTGATGATGGAGCCGTCGAAGGCGGTGCGTTCCGGAATTTCGAGTACGCGCTCAGGGGGAACCGGGCGCTCCGGCTTCACCCAGACGTGGGGGTTGGCCAGACGCGCCATGCTGTGGCGTCCGATTTCGAGAACGTACTTGAATCCGTCCGATACCAGCACTCCGACGGGTGTGCCCTTGCCCTCGAGTACGGCGTTGGTGGCTATGGTGGTGCCGTGAAAGATGCGACGAACCTGAGCGTAGTCCACCCCGTGTCGACCAAGAATCTCGCAAATGCCGGCGATGAAGCCCCGGGACGGGTCCTCGGGAGTCGAAGGGGTCTTGAGCAGTTGCAATTCGCCGGTAGTCAGGTTGAGAAGGACAATGTCGGTGAAGGTTCCCCCCACGTCTATTGCCAGGGCGTAGTCGTCCATACACTTCCAGCCGGTTTTCTCGGTCGCTGCCGCGGGTGATGAAGGTTAGCCTTTTGTCTTACGCTACCGGGGGATGCGTCCGGTACCAGTCCACGACCTCGGCACCGGAGGCGGCCCAGACGTCCCGCCGCCGCATCATGTGGTCCAGCGCCTCGTCCAGGACGCCGATGCGGAAGGGCTGACCGATGAGCCAGGGGTGCAGGCTCAGAACCAGCGCCCGTCCGTTCTCCGTTCCGTCGTCGTACAGCCTGTCGAAGCCTTCGCGGAGCATGGTTCCGTAGCGGTCGATGGTGACCTTGCGGTGGGCCATGGCCACCACGTCGTCCAGTTCCAGCATGACCGGCAGGGCGTAAAGCTCGCCGGAAGGCACCTTCAGCGGGTAGGGCTGCTCGTCGTTGGCCCAGTCACACACGTAGCGGATGCCGGCCTCGCCCAACAGCCGGGGAGTGCGCTCCGACTCCCCGTATTCCGGCCCCATCCATCCCGCCGGGGCCTCGCCGGTCGCCAGTCTCAGGGCTTCCAGCGACTCGCGGATGTAGACCCGCTCATCCTGCTCCGGCATATTGCCGGTAATCATGCGGCTGACCGATATGCCATGCCCGATGATTTCGCATCCCCGGTCCAGGCAGTGCCGCACCAAGTAGGGGTAGTTGCTGGCAGTCAGGGCGTCCATGGCAACAGTTGGCCGTATGCCATGCCGTTCCAGCGCGTCCAGCACCCGGTAGATACCCACCCGGTGCCCGTACTCCCGGTGCGATATGCGGGCGTAGTCCGGGAAGGGACGCGCCGCAGATCCGCCCGCCAGATTGGCCGCCTGGAAGCTGCCCTCCGGCGGCAGCCACTCAATGTGTTCCAGGGTGACCACCACCGACAGCGCAAGACGAGCGTTGTGGGGCCAACGGAGGATGCCCCTGGTACTCAGGGGAGACCAGTCGTAGTGTTCGTGGTCCATCCCGAACCGGCGTTCAGCGGGCATGGATATGGCCTCCTGTTGCTGGTGCCTCAGTGAGTATGAGTATGGGGATAGAAGTTATGCAGTCGGCTATGAAATTGTGTCTGTCAGCCAGCTTGACCGGATGCGAAATCCCATCCCCACCCTAACCCTCCTCCTCAAGGGGGAGGGGATACTTCATACGAAATTGCCGCTGGGTCTGGCACCAGACATGGCTTACCCATTCAGTTGCTGGGCGTGGGCAACCGCCTGGTCGTAATAGTTGGCGATGTAATACTCGGCGATTTCATCGGCGGTGGTCTGCCATACCCCATCGTGAGACATGATGTAGCCCAGGATGCCGTCCAGGTACTTGATGCGGTGGGGCTGGCCGATGAGGAAGGGATGCAGGGCAATGCACATGACCCGGCCGCTCTCGGCGCCCTCCCGATAGAGTTGGTCGAACTGGGCCTTGCAGATGCGGGCGAAGTAGTCGCCTTCGTAGTGGTTGTCTCTCAGCAGGGACGAGTCATTCAGCTCTATGGAGTAGGGCACCGACACCAGCTTGCCGCTGTCTACCTTGATGGGCACCGGCTGGTCGTCGTGCATCCAGTCGGTGTGGTAGATGAGCCCGGCTTCGGCCATCAGGTCCGGGGTACGCACGCTGCCGGAGATGGCCGGGCCGAGCATCCCCTTCAACTGCTTGCCGGTGTGCCTTCGCAGGGTCTCGATGGTGTCCTGGTAGAACTCGCGCTCGCGGTCTTCGTCGTAGGTGTAGAGATAGCGGGTGTTGTATATGCCGTGGCTCATGTAGTCGTAGTCGCGCTGCACCATGGCCTCGCCGATTTCAGGGAAGTGTTCCAGAACGGCCATGTTCAGGGAGACGCAGCACTTGATGCCGTATTTATCCAGCGGCTCCAGCATCCGCCAGAAGCCCACCCGGTTGCCGTAGTCCCGGTAAGAATACTGCTGCACGTCCGGGTAAGGCGTCCGGGGCCAGGGATTGCGCGCCCCCTCATTCTCCGGCAGGTACTCGTAATGCTCCACGTTGGGCGAAATCCACAGGGCCACCCGGGCATCGTTGGGCCACTTGATTACGGGCCGGTCTATGATCGGCAGGTAGTCCACCCGGTTCGGCGGCAGCGGCATCTCAATACCTCCTTGCGTAACAATCGTCTGAAGGTTGTTGGAGGCGCCAGCCCTAGTCTGGAACCCTGACCAGCTTCTGCATCGAGCGAAGCTCTCGGGGCGGGTTCATGTGCCTGCCGTAATCGGTCCAGGACACCTCCGCCACGTACAGGTCTCCCTTGGAGTCTACCGCAATTCCGTGAGGGGAGTAGAACCGGCCCGATTGGTCGCCGTAGCTCTCGCGTCCGACCCTGGCCAGCACCTTGCCCTTGGTGTTCATCACCGTCACACGGGGGCCGAGATCTGTGCCGATGTCGTTGGTGGCTATCCCGCAGAAGTACTCGCCGATATACAGCAGTTCCTCGCCCGACCGGTCGTCGATGCAGATGGCAGCGGCCCGGGAGAGGTTGCCCCACTGGGTCTCGTACTTCCCTTCGGAGCTGAAGACCTGTATGCGATGATTCTCGCGGTCAGCGATGTATACCCAGCCGTCGTTGTCGACCTCCACGTTGTGGACGATATTGAACTGGCCGTCCCCGGTGCCAGACTCGCCCCATGAGAAGAGGAGTTTCCCGTCGGGAGAGTACTTGTGCACCCTGGCGTTGGAATAGCCGTCGGCCACATAGAACTCCCCGGTGCGCCGGTCGAAGGCCACGTGGGCCGGTACGCTGAACGGCTCGCCGCTCATCTTTGGGCTGGGCTTGTGGGGGGTGCCCAGCATCATCAGCAGTTTGCCGTCCGGAGTGAACTGCCGCACGGTGCTGTCGCCGTTGTCCACGCAGAAGAGCGTGTCGTCCGGTGCGACGGTCACGCCGTGGGGGTTGGCGAACACTCCCTCGCCCCAGGTACGCAGCAGGTTTCCCTCGGTGTCGAACACAAGCATTGGAATGGTGCCCCGGTTGAACACGTAGACTTGGTCCTTTGAGTCAACTGCGACTGCCGTTCCCTCCTGGTAAACCACCTCCTCAGGCAGGTTGCCCCAGTTCTCGCCCGATACTTGGTAGTGAAATCCGTTCTCGCCAATCACAACCGGCCCACCTGCATCACCTTCGGTCCCGTGTCCCTCGGTACGTAGCCCATATTCCCAGTCCTGTTGCTTGTCGGCCATTTTCTGACCTCCGTAAATCTGCGCCGGCTGGCTGGTGGCATAGGGCAATATATCATACAGGCTGCCAGTAGTCCGCCGCCTACTGGTCTGTCTGCCCTCCACCCCGGCGAGCCGCTATCTCAAAGGTTCATGTAGCGACTCTCCCGCGTCGGCCCTATAATCGGCAACAATCAGGGAAGTCGAAAAGCGGGCAGGAGGGCACACGCATGGCAGACCTGAAAATTGCGACCCTTACCGGAGACTATACCGTCATCAGCGAGGCGGCTGTTGAAGACTTCAGGAGCAGCCTGCACGGGGAGTCGCTGCTCCCGGATGACGCCGGGTACGATGGCGCCCGGCGGATCTGGAACGCCATGATAGACAAGCGGCCCGCCCTAATAGCCCGATGCAGTGGAACGGCGGATGTTATCAACTCGGTCAACTTCGCCAGGGAGAACGGCCTGCTGATTTCGGTGCGCGGCGGCGGCCATAACTTC
This sequence comes from Dehalococcoidia bacterium, assembly GCA_965204805.1. Taxonomy (GTDB): domain Bacteria; phylum Chloroflexota; class Dehalococcoidia; order Lucifugimonadales; family UBA3495; genus VXOI01. The sequence continues at coordinate 1,860,039 of OZ242013.1, read as the reverse complement.
CCCGGCAACAGCGTCTGCAACGACGGTCTTATGATCGACCTTTCCAGGATGACGGGGGTTCGAGTGGACCAGGCGGCGAAGACGGTTCGCGCCCAGGGAGGCACCAAATGGAAAGCCTTCGACCATGAGACCCAGGCCTTCGGACTCGCCGCGCCCGGAGGCACCGACTACGATACCGGCATCGCCGGCCTCACGCTGGGCGGCGGCATTGGGTGGCTGTCGGGCAGCTACGGCCTCAGTTGCGACAACTTGGTGGCTGCCGACGTGGTCGCCGCCGATGGCCGGCTGCTGACCGCCAGCGCCGACGAGAATCCCGACCTGCTCTGGGCCCTCAGGGGAGGCGGCGGCAACTTCGGCGTGGTCACTTCGCTGGAGTACCGGCTGCATCCCGTTGGCCCTGAAGTGCTGGCGGGCTTCTTGGTCTATCCCTACGACAAGGTGAGGGAGTTCTTCAACTTGGTCGGCGGTTTCACCGCCGCTATGCCAGACGAGATGAACCTCATCACCTTCCTGACCACCCTCCCCGACGGTGGTCCAAAGGCGTGCACCATCCTGCTCTGCTACCACGGTTCCATCGATGAGGGTGAGCGCGCCATCCGTCCCCTCCGGGAGTTTGGCCCTCCGATGGTTGACGACGTTCGGCCCATGAGCTACACCGAGGCCCAGACGCTGGCGCTGGCCCCGCAGGGCCGGCAGAACTACCTGAAGTCCCACTTCATGGAGCAGGTAAGCGACGATGCGGTAGACATCATGCTGGACTATTTCGACCGGGTAACATCGCCGCTTTCGGCGGTCTTCTTCCAGTATCTTGGCAACGCCGCGCGGCGGGTGCCTGTCGGCGATACTGCCTTCGGACACCGCGACGCCCTGTGCGAATGGGGCACCAACGCGGTCTTCATGGACCCGGGGGAATCGGAGGTCCACGTCCGCTGGGCGCGGGAGTTCGCCGCAGACCTGCTGCCCTTCTCATCGGGAGCCTACGTCAACCAGGTTGGCACTGAGGCAGAGGAAGGGGCAGAGGCGATACAGGCGGCCTTCGGTGACAACTTCCAGAGGTTGGCATCCCTCAAACAGAAGTACGACCCGGTGAACCTGTTCAGCCACAACCAGAACATCCGGCCCCGGATATAAAGGGGCGGAGACACGCTACGGAAAAGCGGCGTAAATGCTACAATGCCGCTACCCACCCATCAGACTGAGGGACAGTCATGAAAATATCTATGTTTCACCTGATGCCACACCGGGAACTCCCGGCCGATTTCGAGCAGCGGTATCACTCCGTTTGGGTAGACCCGCCCTGGTGGGAGTTGGCCGATGCCGAGAAGGTCGGCCAGTATTACAACTGGACACTGGATGAACTCACCTACGCTGCCGGCGCGGGGCTGGACGGGCTGTGCGTCAACGAGCACCATCAGAATGCCTACGGATTCATGCCCGGCCCCAACCTGATGGGTTCCGCCTTGGCCCGGGCCACCAACGGACAGGACGTGGCCATCGTTCAGATGGGCGCCACGCTGCCCACCACCAATCCCCCCATTCGTGTCGCCGAAGAGTACGGGATGCTGGACTGCATCAGCGGGGGACGATTGGTGGCCGGAATGCCCCTGGGTTCTTCCATGGACGCCAACCTGTGCTACGGCATTCCTCCCATCGAGCATCGCGACCGCTATTACGAAGCTCACGACCTGATAATGAAGGCCTGGCAGGCCGAGGAAATCTTCGCTTGGAACGGCAAGTACTACCAGCTTCCGATGGTGAACCTCTGGCCACGCCCGATACAGCAACCCCATCCCCCGGTTTGGGTCCCAGGTACCGGGAGTCTCAGCACCTGGAATTTCTCGGCCGCCAACAACCATTGCTACTGCTTCCTGAGCTACTGGGGCAACAACCTGGGCAAGAATGTGATGGACGGGTTCTGGGAATTCGTCGACCGCCAGGGACTGGACGCCAACCCCTACCGCGCTGGCTTCCTGCAGCTCGTGGTCGTGGGGGAATCGGATGCGCAAGCGGAGAAGGACTACTACGAGCACATCCGCTATTTCTACGACAAGTCCCTGCACATCGCCCCGGAGTTCTTCGCCGCTCCCGGATACATGGACTTCCGCAGCCTGGACAACACCTACCGAAAGGGCTATCTGGACCAGATCACGTCGGTTACCCAGGACATGAAGGAATGGAGCTACCAGGACTTCATCGACAATCAACTGGTTATCGGCGGCAGTCCCGCCTCGGTGGTCGACCAACTGGAAGACGCCATCAAGAAGCTGCGAGTAGGCAACCTCATGGTCCTGCTTCACATTGGCTCCATGCCCCATGAACTCACCTTGAAGAACATTGACCTCTTCGGGAAGGAAGTCCTGCCCAAGCTGCGCGACATCTGGGACGACGACGGCTGGGAGAACCACTGGTGGCCGGAAAAGCTGCGGGGAAAGCGGCAGTTGGCCGGTCAAGCGAGCGTTTAGAGCAATCCCGCAGTCGGCTGGAGGGGATTCAGCATGGCGACGATACAGGACCGCACCCTGAGCGTTTGGCGTGACCAAATCCGGGCCAGGGTGCAGATAGCCGGGCAGGGGCCGCCGTTGGTGTTCCTGCACGGCGCCACCGGCCTCAAGTGGGACGATTTCCTCGACGGCTTGTCGCAGACGAACACCGTATATGCTCCGGAACATCCGGGTACGACTCCCGGAGACCCGGATGCCATCAAACCACTGGACGACCTGTGGGACCTGGTTCTTTACTACTACGAGCTATTCGACCAGTTGGAACTGGAATCTCCTGTGGTTGTCGGGCACTCCTTTGGCGGTATGGTGGCCGCCGAGGTAGCATCAACGGATCCCAAGCGGGTCGGCAAGCTGGTGCTGCTCAGTCCCATCGGCCTCTGGCGGGACGACGCGCCGGTCAAGAACTGGATGTCCATGGCGCCGGCCGACTTGGTGAAGGAGCTTTTCTACGATCCTGAAGGCCCAGTCGCCAAGCAGGTACTGGCGGAACCCGAGGACCCGGAAGAGCGAATGACGTCCCTGATTCAGAATACCTGGAACCTGGGATGCACCGGCAAGTTCACCTGGCCCATCCCGGATAAGGGCCTGAAGAAGCGGATGCACCGTATCCAGGCCCCCACGCTGGTAATCTGGGGCCAGCAGGACGGGTTAGTGCCTGCCGTATACGCCCAAGAGTTTACCGACCGTATTGCCGGGTCACGGTCGGTGATCGTCGAGAGAGCGGCCCACGTGCCACAGCTGGAGCAGCTCGCCGCGGTGTCTCAGGCAGTCGGGGAGTTTCTGGGTAGCTGACAACCCTTGGAAACTTTCTCGAAACCCGTGGCAGCTTTCTCGATGGTCTCTCTGCACTACCTTTTCACTCCCACCCTAACCCTCCCCCTCAAGGGGGAGGGGACTTCTGAGATTGTTTCTTAGCGCCTGCCCTCCGTACTGCTCAGGCATGGCAGTGGCCGTTGGCGTGGTGCGAGGGTGGCACGTCCAGGGCCGGGTTCCGGTCGAAGAACCCCACCGGCATCAGCTTGAACCCGGTGTACATAACCGGCATCACCGGCCAGTCCTCAGGCCGGGGTATGTGGTGGCTGCCGAAGTTGTACCAGACCACGATGTCGGTGTTTTCGATGCTGCGGTTGGCCTGAGTCCACTTGGGCAGACCGTCGCCTCCTGGGTGCTGGTTGGGGTAGGACCCGGTGGGGGACATCTCGTCGGGATGGTAGGGTGTCACCCACAGGTGCTTCCGGATGAAACCGGCCCGCTTCGATACGCTGGCCTCGGGGTGAGCGAAAGGCAGGATGTTGTCGCTGGGAATTAGCTTGTAGCTCACGGGCTGACCGAGGTAGTTGTTGACCGACGGGTTGGAGATAAGCCAGTACCTGCCGGTGAAGGGATCCACGGTTCGCTGCGCCTCGGACTCGGTGGCCAGCGGAGTCTTTTCGGCATAGAAGGCGTTGCTCTGGGGATTGTCGGGACCCAGAGGCTCGGCCACTGTGTTGACCTCGTAGACCGAGTTGTTCGGCCCATCGACACTCATATCCAGGCGCATCCCGAAGAAGTGCTGGTGGATGTGTCCGCCCAATTGCGGAGCTATGACCGACCCGTACTTTGGCTCCTCGCCCGGCTCAAGCGCCATGTTGTTCACAATGCCCGTGAGCTTTACCTGGAACTCGATGTTGCCGTCCTGGTAGAAGTGCCAGAAGAAGCCGTACTCGTAGTTACCGACGGTGGCGATGAAGGAGATGACGAGGCGGCGGGAGCGGCGCACCTCGGCCTGATTAGTGCGCCAGTCGGTGTGCTTCCACAGAATGCCGAAGTCCTCCTCGTGCAGGCAGACGGCGTTGGGAATCTGCATCGGCTCGCCCCGGCTGTTGTTCAGAACGGCGTCGAAGTAGTAAATCTGACCAAGACAGTCGCATCCCAGCATCAGCGAGTTGGCCAGGGAACCGATACCGGCCTCGCCGACGTCGAAGGCGTTCTTGCGGTAGTTCTTCTCGGCGGGGTCGCCGTAGGGCACCACCAACTCCGACAAGGACGCCCGGTTGATGATGGGGCGAGTGCGGCCCTGATCGTCATAGCTGATGCCATGCAGGACGAGACCCTCGCGGCGGGTATAGCCGACACGGAAGCTCCACTTCTGCCAGGCAACCTGGTTGCCGTCTACGCTGAAGCTCGGCCCTTCGGGCTGCACCACGTCAAGGGGCTTCAGGTCGTTGCGGAAGTCCTTGACGAACTCTGCGGCGTAGTTGCCGTCGTTGGGTGGCATGGGTACCACGCCGTGGTCCTCCACCCGCAATACCTTCATCTCGTTGAGATCGACCACGGCAATGACACCCTCAATGGGACGGGCATAACCATTGTCGTTGGGGCTGGCCTTGAGCCAGCTGCGGGCGAAGGAGAGGCGCAAGCCCTCCTCCTCGGGCACGCCGTAGTTTCCGGCTGGCCAGGAGTCGACCATCACCATGCCAGTATCGTCGATACCCCGCTTCTTCAGGGCTGCCTGGTAATCCGGGGACGCTTTGACGGCGTTCTCGCATTGGAAGAATTCGTCCAGCATCAACCGAGGCTGTACGCCGGGTATGTGAGTCCAGGACTTGACCTGGCCCTCGGACAGCGAGACGACAGCCTCGTAGGTGGCGCGGGTGTCGTTGTCCAAAAGGATGATGAACGCCTCTCGCGCGGGCGGTTCGTGACCGTTACGACTGAGCACGCTGTCCTTGGGAGGCTCTTTCAGTTCGACGGTCTCGAACTTCACCCTGCTGCCCAGTTGCTTGTCGACGCGGAGTATGGCCACCGCGCTCTCAATCTCACCAGGGCTTAGGGGATCGAGGGGATGGGCGCTGGCAGATGTGGAGGTTTGCACCTGAACGGAGTGGCCTGTGGTCGTCATTAGAGGCCTCCTTTCTTCCAGGCATCACCAATGTGGGTGTTGTGGTGTATTACGGGTCTGGATGGTCAAGTATAGACAATGATGGATAGCGGAGAAAGACCCGCCGCACCGACGGGAGTATGACAAACCATTTGGGCATAGTTACGGCAACTATTCCAGGACTGGGGGTACTGGCCGCCGGGAAGGGTATTCTTGCGCCAGGACTTGTTAGAGGATGGCCGAAAGGGGTATCGTTAGGCCCCACCAGGTCTAGACATAAATCGGGAGGAAAATGATGGCAACCACCCGAGCGCCCTTCCTGTCAACCACATACGGCGCCTATTATCATTCGCGAGTGCCCAAAGAGGATGAGGAGCTGACACGAATCGGGCCCGGCACTCCGGCGGGCGAGTACCTGCGCCGGTTCTGGCAGCCGGTATGCTATGCCGACGAGCTGGCCGACGTGCCCGTCGCCCTGAAGATTCTTGGCGAAGAGCTGGTGGCCTTCCGCGACTTCAGGGGCCGCATCGGACTGGTGGAGGCCCACTGCCCCCATCGTGGCACGTCGCTGGAATTCGGGCTGGTTTCCGAGCGTGGAATCCGCTGCTGCTACCACGGCTGGCTCTTCGACGTGGACGGCACCATTCTTGAGACTCCGGGCGAGCCCGCCGGCAGCACCTTCAAGGACCGGCTGTGCCACGGGGCGTACCCGGTTCATGAGTTTCAGGGGATCATCTTCGCCTACATGGGACCGCCGGAGGACGTACCGGACTTTCCTTTCTTCGACACCTTCGAGCGCGAGGGTTACCGGCTAATGCCGGGCAAGCGATACGACTACCCGTGCAACTGGCTGCAGATTCTTGAGAATGCCATGGACCCGGTCCACGCTTCCTTCCTGCATACCATAGTCGCGGGAACGCAGTTCACCGACGAGTTCGGGGTGATACCCAACCTGGACTTCCTGGAAACACCCGCCGGGATGATCTCGATGGGCACCCGCCGGGTCGGCGACAACGTGTGGGTGCGGACGACGGAGTGCGTGCTGCCCAACGTGCAGCAGATAGCCCCTATCTGGAATGACGGCAAGGGGCCGGAGGAAGGGCTGGACGGGCCGATGATGACCCGCTGGATCGTGCCCCGGGATGACACCAGCACGATGCTGCTGGAACTTCGGCACATCTCAGAGTCCGAGGAGAGGGAACCGGCCTGGTGGCTGGATCGGGAGCAGATGCTGCCCGCCCAGCTCCCTGAGTCCGAAAACCTTCGCGACCAGCAACTCCAACCCAGCGACTACGAGGCACAGGTCAGCCAAAGGCCCATCGCTGTTCACGGACTGGAGCACCTGGGCGCGACCGACCGGGGCATAACGATGTTTCGCAGGCAACTGCGAAGGGGTATAAGGGCCGTGGAGGCCGGCGGCGGACCCGGCGCCCTGGGGCGGGACGATAACAACCATGTCTCCACATTCTGTATCGACACCCAGGTGCAGATGCCACCCGCGGCCACTCCGGAAGAGGACACCAAGCAGCTCCGGGAACTGGGACTCCGTATGGCGGCGGAATACATCAACAACCCCCCACACAAATAACACCCCGCTACGCAGGGGTCGTGACGACGGCCCGGGTTGGGAGACCCGGGCCCTTTTGAGAAATCATCCACTGGGAGGCGCTGCCATGTCGGAAAGCCCGGAAAGCATCGTGCAGGAAGCTATCGACGTCGCTATTGGAGAACGTGGGGAAATCGGGGTTCAGGTCGCGGCTTATTTGGACAGCGAGTTGGTGGTCGATCAGTGGGGCGGCCTGGCCGATGAGACCACCGGCCGGGAGGTCAATGGCGACACTCTATTCCCGGTGTTCTCGAACATCAAGGCAATGACGGCGACGGCGCTGCATATCCAAGCGGAGCGGGGGCTGGTGGACTACTACCAGCCGGTGGCCAAGTACTGGCCCGAATTCGGCAAGCACGGCAAGGACAAGGGCACAGTGTTCGACGCTTTGACCCACCGGATCGGTGTTCCCCTGATGCCTGTGGGAGTAACCCCGGAACTGATGTGCGACTGGGACTGGATGGTGGGGCAGATCGCGGATATGCACCCCCTCTTCGAGCCGGGGACACGCAGCGGGTACATGGCCTATACTTTCGGCTGGGTGGTGGGTGAGGTGGTGCGCCGCACCGACCCACAGCGCCGCCCTTTCGGTCAGTTCATCCAGGAAGAAATCTGTCAGCCCCTGGGCATCACTGACCTGTGGGCCGGTATTCCGCCAGAGGTTGAACCCCGGGTGGCCAAACTTACCAATTTGCCGCCGGTTCCTCCGGGCGCACCGGGAGTGCCCCCGGACTCGCTGCGTCCCCGCGCTACTCCGCCTGAAGTTGCGACCACACAGGAGGTATTTGGCCGTTCCGACGTGCGCCGTGCCTGCATCCCCGGAGCGCAGGGGATAATGAATGCGCGAAGCCAGGCCCGGTTCTACGCCATGCTGGCCAACGGCGGTGAACTGGACGGCGTGCGACTTCTTTCCGAGGACCGTGTACGTACCTTCCATGTACCCCGGCCGCCCAGCGACTACGATCCCGTGAGCGGAACGCCGCATCATGGCACCATTGGAGGTTTCCACTTCGCTGGGAGTCCGGGCATGGGGGCCATGGGTGGCAACCCCCTGGCCTTCGGGCACAACGGCGCCGGCGGGTCGCTGGGGTGGGCCGTTCCGCAGCATGGGCTGGCGGTTGCCATTCAGCATAACCGCATGGTGCCGCACGGCCCTCCCGAAGAAAGCCCGCTGACGCCCATAGGAGTAGCTGTCCGAAAGGCTCTGGGGTTGCCGGAATAGCCTCCTCCGAATACTCTTCAGGAAGCTGGAATCAGTCGTGTCTGACTGATTCCAATGACGCACCCGTGCCCCGACAAGGCTGGTCAGCGTCCGGTGGGGTACATGCGCGCGTAGCGGAAGGAGACACAGCCGATGGTCATTCCCGAGAAACCCAGGAACGTAGCAGTCATTGGAGCTGGCGTCATGGGCGCCGCCATCGCCTGGTGTCTGGCCCGGCGCGGCCTCGATGTTGTCCTCATCGACAAGGGCCAGCCGGGACACGGGGCGTCGAGCCACAGCTTTGCCTGGATCAATGCCGGCGCGAAGGAACCCATCGGCTACCACAATCTGAACCGTCGCTCCCTGGAGATGTGGCCCCGTTTCGCCTCCGCCATCGGAGATGACAGTGACCCGGACAGCGTCGGCCTACGCTGGGGTGGCAAGGTTTCGTGGGAAACCGACCCGGTGGCGGCAGAAGCGCTGGTGGCACGGGTGCGGCAACTCCAGTCCTGGGGCTACCCTTCCCGGCTCATCGACGCGGGCGAACTGAAGCGCCTGGAACCGGCGCTGGAGACCGGCCCGCTGGCCGCCGCCGAGTACAGCCCCAACGAGGGCCAAGTGGAGCCGCAAATGGTCGTTGATGCCTGCCTGCGACGCCTTCGGGAAATGGACCGTGAGATTTGTACCGGCACAGAGGTTGAGGGGTTCGAGCAGTCGAATAATGGCCGGGTCCGTGCCGTTATCACCGCTTCCGGGAGTGTGGAGGTGGATGCCGTAGTCATTGCCGCGGGAACCGAAACCACTTGCCTGGCGGCTTTGGCGGGTATCAATGTGCCCCAGGCGGAAAGTCCCGGCGTCGTGATTCGCACGACCCCACTGCCTCCCCTGCTCCACAATGTGCCGGTGGTGTACGCGCCGCCCATAGGAGATGGCCGTCGTGAGATTCACTTGCGGCAGTGCGCCGACGGTCGCCTGATGATCGGCGAGGGCGACCAGGAGAGCCTGGCGCAGGATGACAGCCAGGCCCATGCCGACGACCTGCTGGCCCGTGCCCGTCGCTGTTTGCCGGGGCTGGACGGGGCACAGGCCGTTCCTGTGCCGGTGGGCTGGCGTCCCATGCCTCTGGACGGCTATCCGGTGATGGGGTATGCGCCCGAGGCGCCCAACATGTACGTGGCCCTCACGCACAGCGGGGTTACCCTGGCTCCGGCCCTGAGCCAGTTGGCTGCCCAGGAAATCTGCGACGGCACTCCGGCGGATGCCGTTTTGGGGCCATATCGCCCGCAGCGGTTCGCCGGTATGACGCCCGAGGAAGTGGAGGGCGCCGCGCACCCTCGCGCCGCTAAGACTCGATAACCGAAGCTAGGCGTGGCAACACGCCGCCTGACAGCCGCGGACGCCGAAGATGCAACTGCGGCAAAAGCACACTCTGGGCGCATGGTTTTCGTGTTCTTCGTGCTCATCCCCATGGCTATGCCCCGCAAAGTTTTCCCGTCCCTCCTTGATGAAAAAGGGAACCAGCAGCAGAGCCGCTACAGGGTCGGCCCACCACCACGAGAACAGGCCGTTCAGGGCCAGGCCCACCAGAATGGTCAGGTCCTGCAGATCGCAGAACAGGCTTTCCATGGCCTCCGCTCTCAAAGCCCTGGACTGCATACGGGTGGCGATGCGCATCTTGCCCACATACAGGACGGCCATGACGACGGCGCTGGCTACAACGATTATGATGCCGGCAAGGCTCGGTTGCGGCTCCGGGAGCCAACCCAGCAGGTTGGCCCCGGAATGGAGGAAAACGTATGCCGCCAAGAAAAAGAAGGTGAGTCCTACCAGCCTTTGCGCCTTTCTCTCGGCGGCCTCCGCTTCCTCTTCTTCCCGGTCCGTCCTCAACCGCCACACCAGGACCCCGCCGGCCAGCAACTCGACGATGCTGTCCAGCCCGAAAGCCAGGATGGCCACGCTTCCAGCCTGCACGCCCACCCAGAAAGCGACTCCGGCCTCCACAAGGTTCCACAGCAGACCGGCCCCCACCAGAAGCAGAGCCGTTCTGCGAAGAGTGTCAGGTCCGAGCGCCATGGACGATCACTCCTTCCCTCATCGCAACCTACTTTGCTATTGAATGGAAGTTCCTCTGTGAGCGGGTAGTGTATCATTTTGGGCTCCCTTTCAAGCTGATTGTCAATCAAACTGATACACCATCTGCAAACGTATCCGATTTGCGGTTAGAATGGCCGGTGACTTAAACTCTGCAAGAGGGAGGCCCGACCGTGGCCGAAGCAGAAACCAGAGTTGATTACAGTCCAATCGTCGAGCGGCCCCCTATCAGATGGCCCAACGACGCCAGGGTGGCGCTGTGGATCGCCCCCAACATCGAGCACTACGAGTATTTGCCGGACTTCGACGGCGTGCGCACCGCGTGGCCGAGGGTGCCCATCCCCGACGTGCAGCAGTATTCCTATCGCGACTACGGCAATCGCGTCGGCTTCTGGCGCATGACCGACGTTCTGGACAAGCACAACATCCGCTGCTGCGTGTCGCTGAACCTGGCTGTACTGGAACACTACCCGGAAATCGCAGAAGCTATGATCGAGCGGGACTACGATTTCATGAGCCATGGCATCTACAACACCCGCTACCTGAACACCCTGTCCGAGGAAGAGGAGCGGGAGTTTTACCGGGACAACATCGAGACCCTGCGCCGCCACACCGGGAAGCCGCTGAAAGGGATGCTGGGGCCGGCTGTCTCCGGCACCGACCGCACCCCTGACCTGATGGCCGAGGCCGGGTTGATCTATCACACCGACTGGGTGCATGACGACCAACCGGTGCCCATCCGGGTGAAGTCGGGCAAGCTGGTGTCGGTGCCGTACAGCTTCGAGCTGAACGACGTGCCAGTGTTCCGAGGCAATTTCGAGGGCGAGTATTTCGCCCAGATCTGCAAGGCCCAGTTCGACCAGCTCTATGCCGAGGGAGCTGAAAGTGGCCGCGTAATGTGCATCGCCCTGCATCCGTACCTTATCGGCCAGGCCCACCGGGTCAAGTACCTGGACGAGATTCTAGGATACATAATGTCCCACGACGGGGTGTGGCAGACCACCGCCGACGAAATCGCTGAACATTACATCGCCAATCACTATGACGAGGTCGTGGCTCACTCTGCCCAGTATCGCCCGTAATAGAAATTTCACCGCACTCTCCCTTTCCCCAGAGGCAGGGCTTTCAACTCTCCCTCCCCCTTGAGAGGGAGGGCTGGGGTGAGGGTGAAAACCTATGCAATCAGCTTCGTAGAGAGGGACAGTATGCCGGCCGAACGCCGCTCCGGAATGGACCACGAGCATTACGAATGGTCACCAATCAACAGGCGGGGCGTCCTCCTCTGGCCCGACGGCGCCCGAATTGCGGTGTGCGTAGTGGTCACCCTGGAGAAAATGGAGTGGGAAGCCCCGCCAGACAGCTTCACTGTTTCGTTGGCCGGGGGCCTTGGTGACCGCGCATTCCCCGACTACGCGCGAGTGTCGCACCGCGAGTACGGCCACCGCGTTGGCATCTTCCGGGTGCTGGACGTGCTGGAGAAGCACGGCATCCGGCCCACCGTGGCCGTGGACGCGATGACGGCGGAAGCCAATCCCTACCTGATAGAACATTGCCGCCAACGGGGCGCAGAGATCATCGGCCACGGAATTTCCGCCAGCCGTATGATCACTGGGCATATGACCGCGGAGGCGGAAGAAGAGTATGTGCACTCCAGTATCGAGGCTCTGCATCAAGCCACCGGAGCGATGCCGCAGGGTTGGCTGGGGCCGGAGTACGGCGAGTCGGAACGCACTCCGGGCATACTGGCCGCCGCGGGAATCAGCTACGTCTGCGACTGGGTCAACGACGAGCAACCGTACGGCATGACGACGCCCGAAGGGGAATTGTGCGCCCTGCCGCTGATGCTGGAGCTGGATGACATAAATGCGCTCTGGGACCGCAGGGTTTCCATTGACCGCTACGCCCGACTGCTGGAAGAGAGCTTCGATGGGCTGTACGAGGGCTCCCGGGAGTCGGGTCTGCTCATGGCCTTCAACCTGCACCCGTGGCTCATCGGCCAACCCTTCCGAATCCGCTATCTGGACCGGGCTCTGGGCCACATGATGCGACGGCAGGGAGTGTGGGCGGCCACAGGGTCCGAGATTACCGAGTGGTTCAGGGCTAACCCCCCGGGGTGAGCAAGAGCCTCCGGGGTATTGGTGTCCCCGCGAGAGTAAAGCAGGGGAACGCCCTCACTCTAACCCTCTCCCGGAGGGAGAGGGGATTTGTTACACACCCTCTCAGGCGCTGGCCAGCTCGTCGAAGGAAGGCTCAGGCATTCCCCCGGTCCACGTGGGGTCTCTGAGTTCCAACCGGTTGCCGCTGGGATCGAAGAAGTAAAGCTCGCGGCCAGTGAAGAAGCCTCGGGCTCGGTAGGTCAGGTGGTCAATTCTGACGGCCCTTTGGCGGAATGCCCTGCATGCCTCGTTGAAGGTCTCGGGGGAAACGGTGAAGGAGTGGTGCGCCCCTCCATCCTCCGCCAAGGTCCCATCCACCGGGTTTGAGCGCTCGCACAGCAGGATGTTGTGGTCTCCGACGTTAAAGCAGGACATGGTGTTGTTGCCCAGCCTGCCCTTGGGGTCAAGGCCGAGCAGGTCGCCGTAGAACTCTTCCGCTTCGTTCAGGTCGTTTACCGGAATCGACCAGTGGGTAACGCCTTCGATTTTCAGGATTGCCATATTGCCTCCTTTGAGGTGAAAAGGAATCGGCTTGGCGCTTGGGCAGGGATTAGCGGCGCTTTTAAGCATTCTGCTTCTTGGGGATTGCGGCATCCGAATTTGCTTGGCAGCCATTATATTTGTAGAACGGTACATAAGGGCAAGCATCATCGGTATGCCGATGTCAGCCGAACAGGTGCCATTGATGGCACTGAAGGCTTTTGCTATGCTTGTGGCGTTCAACTCTGCCATTCCCTACTCGATACAGGCTGGAGCAGCTATGTCTTCCCGACCACTTAACGCTATGGGGCGGCCAAGGAGAATCAAGGTCGACTTGGGAGAGGAGTCAGCGCTCCCAAGTCTTCCCATGCCAGTCGAGGTTGGTGACGCCAAGTTCTTCCTGGTCAAGGGAAGCGACGGGTACAAATTGCTATCAGTTATATGCCCTCATGAATATGGCGAGGTACAGGACGAAGGCGAGGAAGTGTTCACCTGCGACGGCCACGGCTATCAGTTCGACAAGAATGATGGGGTGTGCGTTCACCAGCCTAATCTCAGAATGACGGCCCTCCGCGTGGATAATGAAGGCGGACGGCTCTCGGCGTTGGTACGCCCTGAGTCATGATTGAACCGGGTTTGACGCACTGGGAACGACTCCGCTCTTTCCGTCCGGTTCGTGTTTAACCGCTCCGAAGGCAGTCGCCGAGCAGGCTCATCGCCAAAACGGCCATCAGGACGCCGAGCCGAGGGAGGCGCCACCCGTCAACGGGGAATGATCGGCCACCGTCGTCTACGACTATCAGATCCCAGGCAGGGGAGGGTGCCGGGACGCCTGCGACCAGGAAGCTGAGAGTCGGAGCCGGCACAATTTGTAAGCCTTTTGACTGGGATCCTCCCGTGAAGCGCGCGGCAATGGAGTCCTAATCGATGCCATACCTATCTCTTCCCGGCGTTGATCTGTGGTATGAGGATACCGGGGGACCAGGTGAGCCGGTTGTCTTTCTGCACGCGGCATCCGGGACGGGTGAGTGTTGGATGTACCAACTGCCCGTTTTCACCACCGTAGGCTACCGGTGCATCACCTACGACCGGCGCACTTGGGGTCGTTCGAGGGCTACCGACCCGGCGCAGCAGCCGGGCTTCGCTGGAGACGACCTGCACGCGCTGGTCGAACAGATGTCGTTGGATCGAGTCCATCTGGTCGGAACGGCGGCGGGCGGCATCCCCGCGCTGGATTACGCTCTGACCCACCCGGACCGGGTACGCAGCTTGGTGATAGCCAACACCATCGGTGGAGTGCAGGATGAGGCGTACCTGGAAGTGCAGCGTCGACTCCGCCCTCCTGAAATCCAGGACCTGCCCGTGGAACTCCGAGAGCTTGGCCCTTCGTACCGGGGCACAGACCCGGAGGGAGCGAAACGCTGGCTGGAAATAGAAGAGGACAGCCGGCCCGAAGGGGCAATTCCGGCGCAACCACTCCGGCAACCAATCACCTACGCCCGGTTGCAGACGATGAAGGTCCCGACCCTAGTGCTGTCAGGAGAGGCCGATCTGCTATCCCCTCCGGCGCTGATGAGGATGCTGGCGGAGCATATTCCCACTTCCCGCTTCGCCTCGCTGGCCGATGCGGGTCACGCCGGGTTCTGGGAACGGCCCCACGTTTGGAACGGGCTGGTGCTGGAGTTCATCGGCCAACACTAGGTGATGAGATTTCGAGGGCGTGTTTCGGGACCGTCCTTCGACAGGCCTAGGACTGAGATTTAGGCGCCTATGCGTCTTTTCAACTGTCCTTAACCTCATTTCTCGCGTTGACACAGGCCACCAGCCATAACTACACTCGCGGCTAATACATAGGGCGAGGTTGGCATGAGGCGGTTCGAGTACCTGGAGGCCCGGACTCTGCGGCAGGCCATCGGTATGCTGCAACGGTACGGTGAGCAGGCGCGTATCGTGGCGGGCAGCACCGATTTCCTGGTTCGATGGCGAGCCGGGTTCTGGCGCCCGGATTACGTGGTTAACATCCAGCACGTTCCCGGTCTGAGCAGGGTGGCATACAGCCGACGGAACGGGCTTCGGCTGGGCTCCCTGGTTACTATTCAGACGCTGGAGCAACATCCGGCGATTCGCCAGCACTACCCGGCCCTCGCCGCGGCTGCTGCGTCCTTCGCCGGCGTGCAAGTGCGCAACCTGGCGACAGTGGGAGGCAATATCTGCAACGCCTCGCCGTCAGGAGATACGCTGCCCGCATTGCTGGTGTATGGCGCGGAGTGCCAGTTGTCGGGACCGGAGGGGCACCGGCAAGTGCCGCTGGACCAGTTGTTCGCCGGGCCGGGACAGACAATACTGGCGCATGACGAGGTGCTGACCGAGGTCACCCTGCCGCCGCCGCTGCCCAATACGGGCTCGCTGTACATCAAGCACAGCCCCCGAGCAGCCATGGACATTGCCACCGTGGGCGTGGCCTCTGCCATTACTGTGGACCGATCGGGCGTATGCGCCGACGCTCGTATTGCGCTGGGCGCGGTCGCTCCGACTCCCTTGCGGGCCCAGGCCGCCGAGGAGTATCTGAGGGGCCGCAAGCTCGATGCTGAATCGTTCCAGGCGGCTGCGGACGCGGCGATGGCCCAGGCCACTCCCATTGACGACGTGCGGGGCACGGCCCAATACCGCCGCGAAATGGTCTGCGTTCTCACCCGCCGCACCCTTGAGCGGGCAACGGCCGAGGCCGCTAGCAGAACGCTTGTCTACGAAGACCACCGCCGACTGGCTATCCAGGCGGCTGTCTGAATAATAGCCCGAATTGAGATTCGCGGGATTAGAGGATTATCAGGATGCCTCCAATCCCGGGCATCCTTGAATCCTGATTCAGACATTCCAACCGGCAAACCATCAACAGGACGGCAAGATGAAGAAAGTTCTCCATATAACCGTCAACGGGGTGGAGCGCAACATCCTCGTGGAACCCTTCTACTCGCTGCTGGACACCTTGCGGGACGAGCTTCACCTGACTGGCACCAAGAAGGGGTGTGACGAGGGAGACTGCGGGGCCTGTACGGTGCTGCTGGACGGGCGCCCGGTGACGTCGTGCCTCGTCTTGGCCCACAGCGCCCACGACACGGACGTGACCACCGTCGAGGGATTGGCGTCGGGCGGCGAGCTTCACCCGGTGCAGCGCAGCTTCGCCGAGAACGGCGGCCTTCAGTGTGGCTACTGTACGCCGGGCCTGATTATGGCGACAGTGGGTTTGCTTAACGAAAACCCCGGCCCCACCGAGGAAGAGGTCAAGTTCGGCCTCGGCGGAAACTTGTGCCGGTGCACCGGCTATTCCAAGGTCATCGATGCGGTGATGGCCGCCGTAGAAAGCACGAAGGAGACGGAGTAGCGGAGATGGCAGAGTTCAATGTTCTCGGCAAGAACTACGTCCGTGTTGACGCCTTCGACAAGGTCACCGGACACGCGACCTATGCTGGCGACGTCTATCTGCCCGAAATGCTGATGTGCAAGGTGCTGACCAGCACACGAAGCCATGCCCGCATCGTCAGCATAGACACTTCCGAGGCCGAGGCAGTACCCGGCGCGCGCGCGGTCATTACCGGCAAGGACTTTCCCGACGTCTTCTTCGGCTCCGGCGCCCTGCGCGACCGCCGGGTTATGGCCCGCGACGAAGTCTTCTACGTCGGCGAGCCGGTGGCTGCCGTGGCCGCCGAGGACGAAATAACGGCAGTGGAAGCGCTCTCGCTGATCAAGGTGGAGTATGAGGACCTGGAGCGGGTTGTTGACCCGGTAGCTTCCCTCACTGGGAACCCCACTATTGTTCACCCGGACCTGGAGGAGTTCGAGGGCTACGCCTTTGCCCTCGGCGGCAACAACTGCACCATGCTGGATGCTGACCGGGGCGACGTGGACGCCGCCTTTGCCGAGGCCGATCATATCATCGAAGAGACCTACCACACCCAGCCCATCAACCAGGGCTTCCTGGAGCCGATGGCCTGCGTCGCCAATGTCGAAGCCAACGGCCGGCTCACCGTCTGGGCGTCGACGCAGGGGCCGTACCAGGTGAGGCAACAACTCGCATCGGTGCTGGATATGCCCATCGGCAACATCAAGATTATCGCCATGGAGCTTGGCGGCGGTTTTGGGGCCAAGCTGCGGCTGGCGCTGGAAGCGTTTCCTGCCCTGCTGTCCATGAAGACTCATCGCCCGGTGAAGCTGGTCAACACCCGCGAGGAGACCTTTACCCTCAACGGCCCCCGCCTGGAGACCAACATCTACCTCAAGACGGCGGTCAACAGCGGCGGCAAGATAACCGCCCGCGAGGCCCGCAGCATCTTCGACGTGGGCGCGTACCTGGGGGCTGGCCCCAACTCCGGCGTCGGTCACGGGCTGGGCGCCTACGACATCCCAAACTTCCGCCTGCGCTCCTATGGCGTTTACACCAACAAGGTTTACGTAGGCTCATACCGTGCCTCAGGCGTGGCCGACATGACCTTCGCGGTCGAGTCACACATGGACGTCATCGCTCACAGGCTGGGACTCGACCCTCTGGAATTTCGGCGCCTGAACGCTCTGAAGGAAGGCGATGTAGGCGTCAGCGGCGCCCGTATCCCTCGCCACGGCCTCGCCGAGGTCATGGATGCGCTCAGGGATAAGATGGCACAATCGGGCAGCGGCGCGGAGGCTGAACAGGGTAGCGACCGGATGGCTCGCGGTGTGGGTATCGCCGTGGGTGAATGGCGCAGCGGCAGCGGGCCGTCCACGGCGTCCATCAGCGTAAACGAGGATGGCACGGTTGGCCTGCTCACCGGCTCGGTGGACATTTCCGGCAGCGATACGTCACTGGCGCAAATTGCCGCCGAAGTGCTGGGCCTGGAACTGGAGCAGGTGATCGTAGCCAAGAGGGATACGGACCTGGCCCCGTTCACCGGCCCCAGCGGGGGCAGCCGTATCGTGTACAGCCAGGGCCGAGCGGTGCAGATGGCGGCCGAGGACGCCCGCGACAAGCTGATGGGCTTGGCCGCCGACCGTCTGGGCGTGCAGTTCGACGCCCTGGAGTGCGAGGGCGGCGCGGTTTACGTCATGGACAATCCGCCCCAGTCCATCGGGTTGGGCCAGCTGGCGAGGATGAGCCTGTCGTCCCGCGGCGGCCCCATCGTCGGCACGGCGTCGCTGTCCAGTATGCCCTACAACCCGGTGTTCAACGCCCAGGGCGCCGAGGTGCTGGTTGACCGGGAGACCGGCCAGGTGAAGGTCACCCGGTTCGTGCAGGCGCAGGACGTGGGGCTGGCGGTGAACCCCATGGGCGTGGAGGGACAGCTCGAAGGCGGAGCGGTGCAGGGCATCGGCCGCGCGCTCAGCGAGGAAATCCTGATTGACCGCGACACCGGCCAGGTACGCAACCCGTCGCTGGCGACCTACCTGATGCCCTTGGCGATTGATATGCCGGAAATCGAGAATGTGCTGGTGGAGGTGCCCAGCGAGGATGGGCCCTTCGGCCTTCGCGCCGTGGCCGAGCCGCCGGGATTCGGCCCGCCCGCGGCCATCGCCAACGCTATCTACGACGCCGTAGGGGTTCGCATCCGCACTTTGCCGTTGAGCCCGGAGCGAGTGCTGGCCGCAATGCAGGGGCGAGAGCCGGAAGACTACGGCATGGACGCGGAGGCACTACGCGCGGCTGATGCCTAGTGGCCGTTACGGTAAACTAGGCGTCGCGCCGGAAATCTGATAATGAGTTGTCTGGAGGGTGTATGTCCGACTTCACCTTGAAAGTGGGTGCTGTGGAGATAGTCGCCCTCTCAGATATGAACCTGCCCTTCCCAATGCCGCTCACGCAGTTGTTTCCCTCTGCTCCGGCTGAGGCCTGGGAGCCTTACAAGGGTCTGTATCCCGATGCCTTCCAGCAGGATCATATGCTCATTGAAATTGGTTGCTACCTGGTGCGCTCGGAAGGTCAGACCATTTTGATAGACACGGGGTACGGTGAGGGACCCATTGAGGCAATTGGGGGGCGGAAGGGCGAGTTGATGGACGACCTGACCGCCAAGGGCATCAAGCCCGAGGAGGTCAACACTGTCTTTATCTCTCATCTGCATTCGGACCATGTGGGCTGGAACGTGCTTGAGCGGGACGGCAAGCTGGAGCCGGCGTTCCCCAACGCTCGGTACGTGGCGCATCAGGCAGACCTGGACCACTTCCGCAGGGCGGATGTCCAGGCGGCCTCGACCTTTCCGTTCATGGACCGCTGCGTGGAGTCCATTGTGGGGATGGGCCTTTTCGACACGCTGACGGAGGACACCAACCTCACCGGGGACGTGCGGGCCCTGCATACACCGGGGCATACACCCGGCCACATGAGTATCCTGGTATCGTCCGGGGGAGAGGAATCGCTTATCCAGGGCGATGTGCTGGTGCATCCGGCCCAGGTAACCCAGGACGATTGGAACTGCCACTTCGATTTCGACTGGCCGCTGTCCACCGAGACCCGCAGAAAGATGCTGGAAGATGCGGAGACCAAAGGAACGCCCGTTATTTCCTGCCACTTCCCTTCACCGGGATTTGGGAAGGTTGTCCGGCGCGATGGCAGGCGTTACTGGCAGGTGGGGTTGGCTCAGTAACACCCTCACCCTGACCCTCTCCCCCTGGGAGAGGGAAT
This sequence comes from Dehalococcoidia bacterium, assembly GCA_965204805.1. Lineage (GTDB taxonomy): Bacteria > Chloroflexota > Dehalococcoidia > Lucifugimonadales > UBA3495 > VXOI01. The sequence continues at coordinate 1,840,495 of OZ242013.1, read as the reverse complement.
TGGGGAACTTTCGAGGTGAGAAGTGGATTCAGAAGCAACTCAAAAGCTACTGGATGCCGTTGACCGCGATGAGATGCTGCGCTTGGCCCAGGAGCTAATCAAGATTCCCAGCTTCAAGACCGAGGAGAGCGAGGTTGCCCGCTTCATTGGGGAATACTTGGGGCAGCGGGGTTACGAAGTTCAGTTGCAGGAAGTGGAGCCTGGGCGCTACCAGACCATCGCCACTCTGAGGGGCAGCGGTGGCGGCAAGTCTCTGATGCTGAACGGGCATATAGATATCGACCCGCTGGCCATGGGTTGGAAGCGGGACCCCTGGACGCCAAGCATCGAGGGCGACCTTCTCTTCGGAGCTGGCATCCGCAACATGAAGAGCGGCGTGTCCTCGCTGATTACGGCAGCGGAGGCAGTGCGGAGGTCAGGTACGGCCCTGAAAGGCGACCTGGTGCTGGCCTGCGTGGTGGGGGAGTTGCAGGGCGGCGTGGGCACCACCTACCTGACTCGCAACGGCCCCCTGACGGATATGGCCGTGGTGCCGGAACCCTTTGGGGCGCAGAACATTCTGACGGTGCACGCCGGAGTGCTGGAGATGGCGGTGCACGTGCTGGGCAACTCGCGCCACATCAGCCGCAAGGAAGAGGCCGTTGACGCCATCGCCAAGATGTGCAAGGCCGTCCCCGCCATCGACGGGGTTGAGTTCACCTACACGCCCCGCGAAGACCTGCCCGGGCTTCCGCGCATAAACGTAGGCGCCATCATCGGAGGACGAGGGCGGGACTACGATATGCGCGGCCCCAATTTCGTCTCCGACTTCTGCACCGTGCTGGTGGACGTGCGTTTCCTGCCGGGCATGACCTCTGCTTCGGTCAAGGCAGACATTGAACGCGCCCTTGACGCCATCAAGGTGGATGACCCGGATTTCCAGTACGAGATTGAAATGCCGCCGGACCCGAAATACCGGGTGTTCACCGTAGTAATGGAACCCTTCGACTTGCCCAAGGACGAATACATCCTTGACTGTGTGCTGCGGCAGTACCGCACAGTCACGGGCGGCCGGGAACCGGACGGCGTGGGAACGGTGCTGCCCGGCTCATATACGGGCGACGACACCTGCCACCTGTGGGCTGCGGACGTGCCGTGCCTGCTGTACGGGCCGGGTGGCGGTTCGGAATCGGCGGACATTCCCGACGAGTACAGCCGCATCAGCGACATGGAGCAGGTCGCCAAGGTGCTGGCCCTCACCGCGTTGGACGTTTGCAGCCTGCCCAAGTAAGTTCCGCGAGCGCGCAGGATTTCACCCTCACCCCAACCCTCTCCCTCAAGGGAGAGGGAGTTTGTCACGCACTCCCTTACCCCTCAATTCCCAGCTCGGCCTTCATGTCGGCGACGGCCTGGTTGCGGGTCTTGCGCTGCCACTGGGGGCGGGCGTTTATGGGTTCGTTGATGATTTCGGGGTCGATTTTCAGGGTCACGAAGACGGGGCCGGGCTGGCCGAGGATTTCTTCAATCTGGCTGGCGAAGTCTTCTAGGTTGTCTATGGCGTAGGTTGTCGGGTAGCCGCAGCCCTGAGCGACCACATCGTAGGCCATCACATCGGCGTTGGGGACGGGCTGTCCGCCGGTGGTGGCGTAGACGCCGTTGTCCAGCATGAAGTGGTACAGGTTCTCGGGGGCCTTTTCGGCGATTGTGGGCAGCGCGCCCATTCCCATGAGGACGTCGCCCTCGGAGTCGAACAGCACCACCCGCTGCTCCGGCAGGGCCAGCGCCAGGCCAAGGGCGAAGGAGGCGTGGCCGCCCATAGCGGGGTCGCCCAAGGGAAGGTCCCGGTTGGGCTGTTCGCTCATCTCGACCCAGAAGCGCCCGCCGCGTCCCGGTATCACGACTGCGTCTCCGCGCAGTTTGTTGAAAACTTCCAGCATTTCTGCTGTCTTCATCATGGTGAATCACTTCCTCATAGGAATTAGGCAGTTGGAGATTTCACCCCCACCCTAACCCTCCCCCGCTAAGGGGAGGGAATTTTTGTCAGCGGCTCACGTTGAAGCCGTGGTACTCGTCGCCGACCAGCACGGCCACCGGGCGCTTTTCCCGGGCGGCTTCGGCGAAGGCTATGGATATGCGGTCGGCGTCTTCGTCGGACTCCACCAGATAGTAGTTGATGTTGAAGGCGTGGAGAAACCGCTCGGTGTAGAAGGCCGCCGTGTCGTTGATGACGCCGTGACGGGTCCACCCGCGATAGCCCACCATCATCACCACTGGCGTGTTCATACCAATGCCCCAGCCTCGCAGGGAGTCTCCCGACTCCATCATGCCGGTGTTCTGGATTAGTATGACCGGCTTCTTGCCCCCGGCGGCCAGTCCCGCGGCGGTGGAGAAGGCGTGGCCTTCCCTGCTGACAGGCACCAGGTCAAGCGTCGGCTCATCGCGCATTAGAACGTAGAGAAAGTTGGTCTCGCTGTCGGGCAGCCAGACTACGTGGGTGACGCCGTTCTTGGTCAACTCTTCCAGAACGCGCGCAGGGCTGAGTTCCGCCATCCTTATTCTCCTCCTGAACAGTCGCATCTCCCGACGGGAATGCCCCAACAGATATACCTACTGACTGGGCAAACGTCAACTGTGACCGTCGTCTGCTTTCGAGTTCCATTTTCAAATGATTGGTGGCCCGGAAATGACGTTAATGCGGTAAAATGCGCTCATGTTGGCAACCTAAACGCCCAACGCAAGGGGAACGCCCCCACCCTAACCCTCCCCCGTAGGGAGAGGGAATTATAAAACGGGAGGAATACGATGGCCGAGACAATCCGCGAGGCATATATTCGCAGAAACCCCAAGTCGGCGGCCCTGTTTCCCCGGTTCCAGCAGCATTTTCCGTCGGGCGGGGCAGGCCACGACGGCTACGTGGCCGACCCGTTCCCCATCACCATAGAGCGTGGTCAGGGCCCTCGGAAGTGGGATGTGGACGGCAACGAGTACATAGACTATGGGCTGGGGTCGGCATCGCTGCTGCTTGGCCACTCTCACCCGGAGGTGGTGGAAGCATTGGTGCGGGCGGCCCCGGCGGGGTCGCACTACGGCTCGCCTGTTGAGGCAGTACTGGAGTGGGGCGAACGCGTCTGCAACCTGATGCCCTGCGCCGACAAGGTGCGGTTCGTGGGGTCCGGCGCCGAGGCCACCTCGCTGGCGATGCGCGTGGCCCGGGCCTTCACGGGCAAGGACAAGATTGTCCGATGGGAGTCCCACTATCACGGCTGGCACGACTACGTAATGCCCGGCAACCTGGCGCCTTTCGATGTCCCGTCTTCCACCGGCATACCCAGGGGAACGGTGGACTCGGTAGTGGTGCTGCCTCCTGACCTGGACGCGCTGGAGCAGGTTCTGTCCACGGACAACGATATTGCCGGGGTTATCACCGAAGGTTCGGGGGCGTCCTACGGCACTGTACCAAGGATTCCGGGATTTGTGGAGGGTGTCCGGGATCTGACGGAGAAGTACGGCGTGGTGATGATCCTGGACGAAGTCATCACCGGTTTTCGGTGGAGCCCAGGCGGGCTGCAGGAAGTGCTGAACATCCGGCCCGACCTCTGCACTATGGCCAAGATTCTCACCGGCGGTCTGCCCGGCGGAGCCGTGGCCGGTCGGGGCGATGTGATGGCTGTGATGGAGCAGACGGGCGACTCGCAGCATGACCGATTCCAGCGGGTGTACCATGGTGGCACGTTCAATGCTAATCCCTACTGCGCCGCCACCGGCAACGCGGCGCTGCGCATCGTCGCCACCGGCGAGATGCAGGCCCAGGCCGACGCCATGGCTGCGCGGCTGCGGACCGGGCTGCAGGAGGTCGTCGACCGGTATGAGGTGTCTGCCGCCGTCTACGGCGAGTCGTCCACCTTCCATATCTACTTCGGCGGGACCTCGGTGGAAGGGCTGGACGCCAACGTGCTGAAGGGCGTGTCGTCGGAGGTCCAGACCGCTTTCCGGCAGGCTCTTCAGGTGCGCGGGGTAGACCTGATGTCCCGCACCAGCGGGGTGTTGTCGGGTGTGCATACGGAATCTGACATCGACCTCTCGCTGGAAGCCTTCGACGGCGCCATAAAGGCGATGATGGACGAGGGGTTGATAAGCCACCGTTAGCCTGAGGACGCAATGGACACTATTCTTCGCAATGCTCGAATCTCCGACGCCCCCGATGCGTCCCTGGTGGACATTGGCATCGAAGGGGGACGCATCGCGGCCATCGAGTCCGGGCTGAATGCAGAGGCGCAGGTCTATGACCTGGGCGGCGCAATGGTGGCGCCCGGGTTTGTGGAGACGCATATTCACTTGGACAAGTCCTGCATCCTCGACCGAATTTCCTCCACTCAGGGCGGGCTGGACGAGGCCATCGGGGAGGTGGCTCGCCTGAAGCAGGAGTTCACCGCCGAGGACGTTTATCACCGGGCCAAGCGGACGCTGGAGAAGAGCGTTCTCCATGGCACCACCCATATGAGGACTCACCTGGAAGTTGACCCGGTGATCGGACTACGCAGCCTCGACGGGATTCTGCCACTGGTGGAGGAATTCAAGTGGGGAATGGACATCGAAATCTGCATTTTTCCCCAAGAAGGGCTGCTCAACAACCCTGGCACGGACGAACTGATGGTCGAGGGCCTGCGCCGGGGCGGCAGGGTGGTAGGCGCGGCCCCCTATACCGACAGCAATCCCAAGGGGCAGATTGACCGGGTGTTCGAAATCGCGCGGGAGTTCGATATCGACATCGATATGCACCTGGACTTCGGGCCTGACAGCGAGTCGCTCGACCTCGACTACGTTTGCGAGTTGACCGAGCGGTACAGCTACGGTGGGCGGGTTGCCATCGGTCACGTCACCAAACTGTCCACCCTTTCCCCGGAGCGACTAAAGGAGAAGGCCCGTCTACTGGCGGATGCCGGGGTCTCGGTGACCGTCCTGCCCGCCACCGACCTCTATTTGATGGGCCGGCACCAAGAGCATTCGATGATGCGGGGGGTGGCGCCAGCCCACAGGCTTCTGCGTGAGGGGGTTAACTGCTCCCTTTCCACCAACAACGTCCTTAACCCCTTCACCCCCTTCGGAGACTGCTCCATGGTGCGGATGGCCAACCTCTACGCCAACATCTGCCATGTGGGGGACCCCGATGGCCTCGCCGACTGCTTCGATATGGTGACCAGCCGTCCCGCGTCGCTGATGCGCCTGCCGGATTACGGCATTGAGGTGGGGCGGGCCGCAGACCTGGCGGTCCTGGACTGCGAAAGCAGGGCATCTGCGGTGTCGGAATTAGTTTCGCCAATGATGGCGTTCAAAGCGGGCCGGAGGACCTTCAACCATCCATCCGCAACAATGGAGCGGCCTTCGGGAGAAGCCAATGTCTAGTCTTTCGACAGGCGCAGGACGGACCGGTTCAGGAAGAGGGGAAGGGCCACCGGATGATCCCTTGGGCGCCTTCTGCCTGGAGAACCACGCAGCCCTCCGCGGAGCAAGCGAAGGGCCCTTGGCGGGAGTCACGTTTGCGGCCAAGGACGTTTTCGATATTGCGGGCAGCCGCACCGGGTTCGGCAACCCTGCCTGGCTGGAATCTCACCCGCCGGCCACCTCCACTGCTCCGGCGGTGCAACTCCTGCTGGACGCCGGGGCCGATATGGTGGGCAAGACGGTAACGGACGAGATTACCTACAGCCTGAGCGGGCAGAACGCCCACTACGGAACGCCTCTCAATTCTGCCGCCCCCGGGCGCATACCAGGCGGCTCCTCCAGCGGCTCGGCGTCTGCGGTGGCGGGAGGGCTGGTGGACTTTGCCCTTGGCACCGACTGCGGCGGGTCGGTACGCCTGCCCGCCAGCTATTGCGGCATCCTGGGCATTCGTCCCAGCCACGGGCGGATCTCGCTGGAAGGAGTGGCGCCATTTACCTGGAGCTTCGACGTGGCGGGCTGGTTCGCTAGGGATGCAGATGTGTTCGCCAAGGTCGGCGACGTGCTTCTTGATGAGCAAGCCCCCGCCATTCCCGCGCGACTGCTCTACCCCCAGGATGCTTTCGGCATGGTGGACGACGCAGTGGCCGACGCGCTTTCTCCGGCTGTGGAGTTGGCGGCTGGTGTCGTTGGCGAGAGAGTCGACGTAACAATCAGCGCGGAAGGGTTGTCCAACTGGTATGAGACCTTTCGGGTCATACAGGCGTGGGAGATATGGTCCAACCACGCGGCATGGATTCAGGAAGTGAAGCCTGAGTTCGGCCCGGGTATCCGGGAGCGGTTTGAGTGGGCGTCTAGAGTTACGGAACAGGATGCGGAGACAGCCCGGACACGGCGCTCAGTAATTGTAGAGCGCATACGGGGGTTGTTGGGTGAAGGCGATGTGCTGTGCCTGCCCACGTCGCCCCGAGTTGCGCCGCCGGTGGACGCGCCGACGGACGAACTGGAGAACCGGGTGCGAGCGCAGGCCATGAGCCTGCTGTGCATCGCCGGGCTGGCCGGGTTGCCACAGGTCAGCCTGCCCTTGGCGTCCCTGGACGGGCTGCCGCTGGGGTTCTCGCTTGTCGGGCCTTGGGGGGCCGACAGGCAGTTGCTGGTCCTCGCTCAGCAGGTGATGGCCCGGGCTTAATGGCCGTGTTCCCCGTTGAAGGAATTCAGGGAGCCGTCCACCATTTCCAGGCGCCTGTCCCCGGCTTCGGCCAGGGTCAGGTCGTGGGTGGCAGTAATGACGGTGGTGCCGTTGGCGGAAATTTCCCGCAGGATGGCGGTGATGGAGCGCGCGGTGGTGGTGTCCAGTTCGCCGGTGGGTTCGTCGGCAAAAACCACCTCGGGCTGGGTTACCAGGGCGCGGGCGATTGAAACCCGCTGCTGTTCACCGCCGGACAGCTCGTAGGGCCTGTGCCTGGCCCTCGGTCCCAATCCCACCGAATCCAGCACTTCCTGGGCGCGCCGCCGGCGCTCCCGCCAGGAAACGCCGATGATATGAAGGGGCAGTTCCACGTTTTCCTGGGCCGACAACAGCGGCATCAGGCCGAATGACTGGAACACGAACCCGATTTTGCGCCGCCTGAGCTCCACCAGTTCTTTTTCCGGCAGGCCCGACAGGTCCTGTCCCTGGAACATCACCGCCCCGCCCGTGGGGCGGTCCAGCCCCGATAGCAGGTTCAGCAGGGTGGTCTTGCCTGAGCCGGAACGCCCGGTTACGGCCAAGAGTTCGCCAGCTTTCACATCCAGGTCAACGCTGTTAACCGCCCAGACCGTTGAGCCGCCGCTCTCGAATGTGCGGCTGAGTGATGTGGCAGAGATAATCCTATTATTCATTGGAGACGCCCTCATCCTAACCCTCCCCCGGAGGGAGAGGGGAGTTACCAGACTCTCCCGGATGGGGAGGGGGCTTGGTGGGGGCTTGAGCGTCGGGCGGCAGGAGGGTAATACGCCCGTCTTCCAGACCGATGCGAGCCAGACCACGGCGGCGGAAACGGTCGGCGTATTCTTCGGGCAGTTGCAGACGTCCGGCATCGTCCACGACTAGGAACTCGTCCTCGGTGCGAGAACCATCCGGCCTGTAAGAAGCGGCTGCGATTGTTTCGGAGCTGATGCGCCCGTCGCGGATATGCACCACCCGGTCTACGAACTGCGAGACTGCCGGATAGTGCGTGACAATGATAATGGTCACTCCGAAGTTGCGGTTAAGGGTTCTCAGCATATCGAATACCATCACGGCATTGGCGGTGTCCAGTTCCCCGGTAGGCTCGTCGGCGAGGAGCAGGGGCGGCTGGTTGGCGAGGGCGACGCCGATGGCGGCCCGCTGTTGTTCGCCCCCTGAAAGCTGGTGGGGCATCCGTTCCGTTTTATCCCCGATGCCAAGGGCATCCAGCAAGGTTATTGCCCAGTCCCTGCGGCTGCCTCCTGGCTGTCCGGCCAGGGCCATGGGAAGCTCGATGTTGTCTGCAATGCTGAGGTAGGGAAGCAGGTTGCGGGCAGTGGCCTGCCAGACAAATCCCACATCCTTGCGGCGGTATTCCACCAGCCCCTGCTCCGATATGTCCAGTAGGTCGCGCTGACCCACCCTGACCTGTCCCGCAGATGGCCGGTCCAGGCCGGCAAGGATGTTCAGCAGCGTGCTTTTGCCGCTGCCGCTGGCGCCAACGATGGCAACGAGTTCTCCCTGTTCGATAGTCAGGTCCAGTCCCCGTAGCGCCACGACCTCCAGGTCGGCCCGCTTGTAAATCTTAAACAGGTCGCGGCAAACAACGAATGGCCCGGAGCCGTTTCTCAACAGGGCGCTGCGATATTGGACCTGAGCGCCATCCTGAGCTTGTCGAAGAACCATTTTCGGTGTCATTCTCCCATGCGGAGTATCTGCTGTAATTGTAGCTTTGCGGTAACCCAGGTCAGCCAAAGGCCACAGAGTCCGGTTACCAAGGCCAGGATAACGTAGGATACCAGCAAGCGCTGCCAGTCGGTAGTGAGTACCAGAGACGGGGTAGCGCGAGCGCCTTCCTCGACCACTTCCATGAGGGGAAGCACGCTGGCGCCGATGAGCCAGCCCAGCAGGGTTCCCAGCCCGACGCCGCAGACGGCCATAAGGAACAGATTGACCCACAATATACGCTGCATCTGTCCCCGGGAGATTCCCAGAGTTCGGAGTAGGGCAAACTCCGTCTGCCTTTCCCTGGCGTCCAGGTGAGAGAACAGCAGCAGCCCGGAAGCGCTGGCCAAGGCGACGGCAAGGAACAGCAGAACCAGCAGGGCGCCCCAGCCCGCGTTCACCAGCGGCTGCTCTACCCGCAGGGCCACCATGCTTGGAGCGTCCAGGACTTTCCTGACGCTTACCCCCTGCTGGCGCAACGTCGTCGATACTAGCTCAGCATCAATGGAGGACCCGTCCCCCGCCAGCCACAGCTCATTTGGACCTCGGGGCGGACGCGGGTTGTATCTCATGGCCGCCTGGGAAAATCGGGACAGGTCGACCACGGCAAAGGGCTTATCGTCGGGGTCCAGGGTCGGGAAGAACTCTACTTCGGCGGCTATTTCCAGAGGCAGGGCATAGGTGGACAATCCCAGAATAATGGTGTCGCCAACTCTTGAGTCGGTTACTTCCAGGAATTCGGAGCTGACCAGCGCGGGCAGCGGCTCGTCGGCTCCTCCCGCCCTGACGCCAATCAACCCAACGCCCCCGGAGGCCCAACTGAACCTGCCGGTTATGTCGAACTCTCCGTCTGCGGCGGACTGGCTGGGGTCCAGGGAATACAGACCGGGCTTGCGAAAGTCCTCGATGACATGCCAGCCATCGGTCGAGCTGAAGTCGTGGATCACTACTATGCCGCCTGGAGTTTCCGCCTCCACCCTGCCGAGGAATGCCGCTCCCCCGGCGCCTTCATGGAAGCGGCTGCGGACCGAGAAGGATATAACCTCCACGGGAGGCTTCAAGACCGTGCTTTCTCTCCTTCTTATGATTCCTTCATTGCTGGGGACCGGCATAGTCAGGTCGAAGAGGAAGCGGGACCACTGCGTATCCTGCAGGTCGCCCATCCGGGCGTCGGCGATGCGCCCTTCCGAGTCTCTGAGTCGCGCCCAGAGGTCAACGCCCCTGGCGGACCCGCCGGGTCTCGCCCAGAGGGCCAGGGCTGTTGCATCCGATGGCAGGAGAATGCCGTCAGCATCAGCCTTTCTTCCTTCCCCCTCTGAGGGAGGGACAGGGTTGGGACGTCCCGAGATGCCGTGCTTAAGAGTTTGTGACAGGTCTGCCAGGGAGTGGCCGTTGGCAAAGTCGCCCCGGAACCAAGCCACATGGGCGATGCTCTCGGCGTCAACGGCCAAAAGCGTGCCGGAGGTGCTGAAGCCTGTCGTCGTCAGATAGCCAGGAGAGCGGAAGGCATCGGACGCTGCTGTGAGGCTTCCACCCTGACCCCCATCTGCCGGGAGGGTGTAGGAGAGGGAATTAATGTCGAGATTGTTTTCCACTCCTCCGGGCTGACGCCAGCCACCGTGCTGGATGCGCAGGTCTGCACCGGCTTCATACAGTGCCCGCTCCCGCTGGCCGCGCTCCAGGGTTGATGAGAAGGCGCTGCCCATTACGCCGAGGGCAGTTGTGAGCATCACCAGTACTATGAGCATTGCGGGCGTCAAGGGGTCGCGGGCCAGATGCCGCAGCACGTGCACCAGCCAGGTGGGGCCGACGGGCCCGGCAATCTGGGCCAGAACCGCGGCGGCCCAGGGAAACAGGCGAAGCACGATAAGCCCGGCTGCCGCCAATCCCAGGGCCGGCCCCAGCAACAGGCTGTAGTCGATGGTCAGTTCTCGGCTGCCGAGGGACTGCACCAGGAAGGTGCCCCGGCTCTGAAGCTGCCACCACACCAGCCCTATCACGGCAAGGAGGACCAGGTCGAGGTAATAGCGGTGAAGCAGGCTGGCGTTGGGAGGCCGCGCCCCGGACTGTCGAGCTTCGATACTGCTGCGCCGGGCGGCAGCCAGGGTGGCCGCAGTGAAAACCAGCACGGCAAGCCCTCCCCCAACGAGGCCGAGCAGGAAGGCTTCCATGGAAATGCCCGTTGGCACTCCCGACAGAGCATCCGAGGCGCCGCTGAGTTCAAAGAAAATCACCCCCAGCAGCTTGACAACTCCCAGCGCCAGGAAGGGGCCTGCAATCACCGCGGGCACGGCCAGGAGCAGCCCTTCGCCGAGGCCGAGAACGCCGAGTTGCCAGACCATGGCGCCCCGGCTCTTGAGCATGGCGATCTCACCGGATCTGGACCGCACAATCAGTCCCGCCACCAGCGCCAGGTAGTAGATGAGGATGCCGGTGACCAGGAACAGCACCAGGTACAGCGGCAGGCGGGCCAGCAGAAGTTGCTGTTCAAAGCTGCGGAGCAGATTGTCCAGCCGTATCGAATAGCTGGAGTTCTTCAGGCCAGCGGAGAGGGAACCCTGGATGTGCGCCAGAATCGCCTGCACATCCTCCACTTCGCTGGCCTGCATCTTGCGGCGGTCCGGGAAGAAGTACCAGGTGGTATCGGCATATAGCGAAGGGTATGTCCCCAGGACTCTCTGAATCAGGGCGTCTTCGTCGGCGAATAGGGGTATCAGTGTCCACCGGTCATCTTTTCTGCTGGCGGCAGACGAAAGGCCGTACCAGAATTCGTCGGAGGGATCCACCCTATCGAAGATGGCTGCGATGCGCACTTCGGTTGACGGCCAGTCGGTGAAGGATGTCGCCGGAAAGACCTCCATGACATCGCCAAGGCCCATTTGAAGCAGCTCCGCGCCCAACCTGTCGACGGCGACGTCCAGCGGTTGGCCGGGAGTGGCGGTGCCCATTGGCCAACTCCCCTCAACCACCCTGATGCGGTCGGACATCCCACTGAGATACGCGATGGGCCCCCTGGGTCTGGTGTCCTTGTCCAGTTCAAGGTTGGAGCGCCCCTGAAAGAAAAAGGTGGCGGTCTCCAGGTAGCGCGAGTGCTCTTTCAGATACGGCACAAAGGGCGCGATGAGTTCCTGTTCCACAAAGGCTCCCCGGTCCTTGAATGCCTGGCGTCGGCCGTCGACATCCTGGGGATCGTCCTTGCTGCTAAAGGATCGTACCCAGAAGTTAATGTCTTCCGGGTCGGCCTGAACCAACTCTCCCCGGAGGGCGGCGTTGGCCAGCAGGTTCGAGAAGATAACCCCGCTGGCCATGAGCGCCACTGCCAGCAGGATGCTGCCGAAAAGCACCGCCTCCAGCCTCCAGCCGCTGACGACACGACCGATGGCCATGACGTATGCGAATCTCAGCAGCGACGCCATGGTTCTAGGCCACTCCCCGCAGCACGTCAACGGGCTTCGCCCGATGGGCTAAAACCGCTGCGAAAACCGCCGAGGCCGCCAAGGCCGCCGCCAAGCCGACCAGAACGGAGAACAGGAGCAGTCCATGTACCTCGGGAATCATCGGAGGCACCGGCCCGGTGCCTCGGGACGTCGGGTCGAGAAGTCTCACCAGTTCCAGCCCGGGCCAGTAACCAATGGCGGCGCCGATAACGATGGCCAGTCCGCCCATCAGCCACTTCTCGGCCCCCAGGGAAAGGAAGAGCTGTGGGTTGGACATGCCTAGCGCCCTGGCCACCGCAGTATCCACGCTTCCGGCCCTGGCCGAGGCCCCGCTGTGCAGCAGCAGGGCGGTCAATACAACCAGGCCTATCCCAGCCATGCTCAATCCGGTGAGTCCGTTCCACCCGCCCCCGGCCAGGGGATTGCGAGAAGCATTGGCGGCTTCCCTGAGACGGTCGGTAACGGAGGCCAGGGGTGGCAGTTGCTCCGTCACGCCGGCAATCACGCTCTCGCGCTCGTATGCCGGATCCAGGGAGAGCCAAATCTCGGGCGGAGTAGGCTGCGCGCTGGCCGGGGGCAGAATGCGGAGATAGGACTGGTAGGAGTTGATGTCCAGGATCAAAAAGGGACGATGGAAGCTGGTAACAGTAGGGAACAAATCGCTGACTCCCACTACCCTTACCGGGATGGAAGCGCGCCCGTGTTCTATGCGTACGGATTGCCCTTGGTAGAGTCCGGCGCCACCGATGGCAGACAATGGAAGAGGGACGGGGGAAAGGTGAACGCCCCGCTGCTCGCCCCCGAAGGGTTCCTGCCAAGAGAAGGTGAGACCCGTAGCCCCTTCGACAGGCTCAGGCCCTCCGGCAGACTCAGGAGGGCGGGCGGCATCCGCTGCTATTGCCAACGTGTCCGGGACACTGCCGGTTATGCCAAAAGCTTCCCAATTGCCAAGGGTATCGAACTCTTCCACTGCCACGCCTTCCTGAGGAAGGGACGGGCCGAAGGCGGTAAAGGCGTCCATGTGGATACGGGCTGCGGTCACCTTAACGAAGGAGCTGGTGCTGAAGAATATGGCAGTAAGAAACAACTGCCGGTTGCTCTCCACCAGCCTGTCGGGCAGCTCCCCCTCCATGAACCGCCAGCCCATGGACCAGCTTGGAGTCGCCTCTTCCCCAGGCCCGCCGAATCCACCGAGCGACACGTTGCGGTATCGGCCTCCTTCGTCGGCCAGTCTCGCCCATAAGTTGATGTCGGCCTGCAGTTCCCTGCCTTGCAGGTCTGAAGTTTCCAGCCATACGCCTATTCTGTCTACACCGGACGGAAGGGGGACTCCAACGACATCGCCTCTGGGAGCGTCGAGGGAGGGAAGGAGGTAGGAAGCCAGCTGAGGCAGCGTGGAGCTGGCGAAGTCATCTCGAAACCATGTCGCCTGTGCAATTGCCTGGGAGTCGGCGGCAATCAGCAAAGCGGGCACTGAGGTATGCCCTTCGACCAGGCTGATGGAATCCCGCACAATGGGAGTGGCCGACTGCACTCCTGGCACGGATGCCAAATCTTCGGCAAGGCTGGGGAAGACCCCGGGGCCGGAAATCACCGCGTCGCCGCCAATCCGGTAGAGAGTCTGGTCGCTCTGACTTCTGGACAAGCTGGACTGAAAGGTGGCGCCAAACACTCCCAGAGCTGAGGCCAACATCAGCAAAACAGCCAGCGACGACGGCAGCACGGGGTCTCGGGTCAGACGGGCAAGCGTGACGGAAGACCATCCCGGCCCGGCAACGGCATTGGATCCGACAGGCGGGCACAGCCACACCGCCAGCCGGACAAGCAGGGGCAAGACCCGCATCAGGAGCAGCGCCGAGGTAAGCAGCACGAGAACCGGCCCGAGAATCAACACCGGGTCCAGTTCAAGACCGCGCGACACCAGGGCACGTGAGGCGAAGCCATCCCGCTGCTGAAATTGCCACCATACCAGTCCGGCGACTGCAACGGCTACGAGATCAAGGTAGTAGCGGTGGAAAAATGACACCGAAGGGGGCCGGGAGCGACCTGCTTGGGCGTCGGCCATTCCTGTTCGCGCCCGACCGGCTGCCGAGACCGACAATACGGCTACGGAGAGGACCGCCCCCACTGCCCCGATCCAGAACATGTCAGCCGACAGAACAACCTGGATCGGCCCACCGTCCAGTTCGCCGAAAGTGGGCAGAAGAAGGAAGCGGACAATGAACCACGCCAGCAGAGGCCCGATGGCTACCGCCGTCAGCGCCAGTATGCCTTCCACCAGTAGCAGCACCCCGCATACCTGGATGACACTGGCCCCCCGGCTTCGCATGAGGCCAACCTCGTCGGCTTGGCCGCGGCCCAGTATCCCGGTTATCAGGGCCAGAAAATACAAGACAATGACGAATACCAGGGAAATGAACACATAGACGGGCACTCTGGCCAGGGTAAGGTCTGTCTCGAATTCCTCAAGGACAAGGTCCAGCCGGCTGAAGACGAAAGTCCGCGGGTAAGACTTGTTGAGATCAGTTTCCAACCCGGCCAGCGCCTCTTGAGTGGCATCCACGGCGCCGGCGGTGATTACCGATGGGTCAACATAGAGGTTGAAACCGAAGTCTCCCACGGCGGTGGGGAAACGGCGCCCCAGAACTTGCAGGAAGTCGTGCTCGCTGACGTAGGCCGGCACGACCAGGATCTCGCCGTAAGTCTGGACGCTGAACTGGTTTGGCACGCCAAGCCAATACTCTTCTCTGGGGTCAATGGGGTCTGCAATACCGACAATGTTGAGTATGATGCGCTGTTCCGGGTCGGTCCTGAAGGGCGTGATGAAGAGTCTGCTTCCAACCTCGTAACCCATGTCATTGGCAACCCGCCTGCCGACGACGGCCTCCAATTCTACGCCCTCGGGTCCAGCTATCCCACTTCGCTGGGGCCAATTCCCTTCGAGGACCTGGGAATGCTCCTCGAATCCGGTCATAAAGAAGGGCCTGCCCGAGGGAGCGCCGAGAGAGGGTGTGCGCGGTTCGGGGTTGGTGGTCAGGGCCATTCCTACCTGCGTGCGGCCGAATCGTTCCTGTCCTACCGTCAGGACACCGATTCTCCGCTCCACCGTCTCCTCGGCGATGCCGCGGAGTTGGCCGTAGTCTTCGGGACCCAGGGGGCGGTTCTGGGCCAGGACCTGAACGTGCAGGGATCCAGGCTGCTCGCTGAACAGGGCGTGACGCACACCCGCCTCCGCCAGCACCTTGGAGTACAGGGCGGTGGCGCTGAGCAGCACTACTGCGGTCATGATACCCAGAGCAGTAACGGAGGATAGCCCCCATGAGCCGCGTAGCCGTCGCCGCATCACCCACAGGGAAAGGTGGAATAGCTGCATCATGCAGGAGATTATAATATCTCTGCGCTCATATCGCGCGGGCCGCAAACCGGAAATGTCCCCGCTCGACCTGCTCGGGGATGCGGCCCAGCTCTGAAGTGACTCCCCGGCATGAGAGCCAACGGGGCCCGCTGTTATTGCTGTGGCGGTGTGTCTATGTTCCTTCCGCAGTGGGGACACGTCCTGGCGACGGCGCGGCTGTGTCTCTGGTTGACCTGTTCCATGAAGCTGGAGCCCAGAATCCCGGCGGGCAGCGCGAAGATGCCAATGCCCAGCAGCGCGATGACCCCAGCCAGCAGACGGCCTATGGGAGTGACGGGCGCGACGTCGCCATAACCCACGGTGGTAACCGTGATGATGCCCCACCACATGGTTGCCGGAATGCTGGGGAATTTATCAGGTTGCGCCGAATGTTCGACGAAATACATCAGCGACGAAGCGAGGACCAGGAGCGCCGCAACTACGGACACTACCCCCAAGAGTTCGTTTTTGCGCGCTGTGATAGCGGATGCCAATGCCCGGAGTCCCGGGGAGTAGCGGGCCATTCGGGCCATCCTGGTTATCAAGCGCAATGCCCTGAAGGCGCCAAGGTCGATCCCTGAAGCCGACAATGCCAGGATAACGTAGTAAGACAACACCGCCACACCGTCGGCCAACATCAGAGGTTGAATAGCGAAGCGCAGCCGGCCTTTGACCGGATGGGCATACCGGGGGTCGGTAGTGCAGGCCCACAGCCGAAGTGCGTATTCGGCAGCAAATATGACAAAAGATACACCCTCGAACCAGAGGAAGAAACCGGGGGGCGCGGAGCTATAAATGCCCTCATCAGTGCTGATGACGATGGCCGTTACGTTGCCGATTATCAGCAACATCAATAGCACATCCACCACTTGGCTGATCCAGTCGTCGTCCCGGTCGGCTTCCAGAATCTCGTGAATTCTTTGCTTCATTGCTGCCTGCCGCGCCTGCGCATACTGCGCAATCTTTCGGTGTAATTACTGACAGTTGCAGAACTACTTTCTGCAACCGTTATGCTATCATCAAGCATGGAGGGTAACGAAAAGGCCCTTCCCGCTGTACGATTCTGCTTTTCTCTTGGCGACAAATGAGCAATCACTCCTTCCCATCCCTTGCCATCGAAGCCCAAGGTCTGGTTCGAAACTTTGGCGTAGTGCGCGCTGTCGACGGCGTTGACCTCGCAGTGCGCAAAGGCGAAATTTACGGCTTCCTCGGCCCCAACGGCGCAGGTAAGACGACTGTCATTCGTATGCTGGTCACCCTGCTGGCCCCCACAGGCGGGCGCGCCGTGGTGGCAGGACACGACGTTATGCGCGAGGCCGACCGGGTACGCAGCCGTATCGGCGTGGCGCTCCAGGAGGCCGCGCTGGACAACAAGCAGACTGGGCGCGAACTGCTTCGTCTTCAAGGCCAGCTCTACGGGTTGGGCAGGCGGGAAGTGGCCCGCCGGATAGAAGACCTTTCCGGGTTGGTGGACATCGGCGATGCCATGGACCGGCTCGTCGGCACCTATTCCGGCGGAATGAAGCGCCGCCTCGACCTGGCCGCCGCGCTGATTCACTATCCAGACGTGCTGTTTTTGGATGAGCCCACCACAGGCCTCGACCCCATCAGCCGCAGCCGCATCTGGGAAGAGGTGCGCTACATAAACTCCAACCTCGGAGTGACGGTGTTCCTGACCACTCAATACCTGGAGGAAGCTGACGCCCTGGCAGAGCGCGTCGGAATCATTGACCAGGGAAGACTGGCTACTGAAGGGGCGCCCAGCGAACTGAAGCGTTCCCTCGGATCCGACCTCATCGTGGCTCGACTGGAGGGCGATACGGGTCTGGCGGTAGAGGCGCTTTCCGGTATTCCTTCGGTGTCGTCCATTGAGTGCCACGACAGCGAAATCACCATCAGCGCAAGCAGCGGGGCCTCCGTAATCAGTGCTGTCGCCCTCCGGCTGAACGAATCTGGGCTGTCGGTCCAGGAACTTACCCTCCGCACCCCAACTTTGGACGACGTTTTCCTTCAAGTAACCGGCACCCGCTTTCGGAGTAACGGGGCCCATCAGGTTCCTGACGGCGAAGAGGCGAGCTGACCGGGTGGGTTAGCGTGTCCTAATTTCACCTCCATCCTTACCCTTTCCCGTCAATGGGGAAGGGACTTTCGTGGGAGAATCCAATGGCCGCGGCTTCTTCGGCAGACTCAGGGCAAGGGCAGGTGATACAAGGCAAGAAAGCAGGTTTCATCCGAGATCTAATATCGGTTTCGGAGAGGGCCGTGCGCTCCGTTGCCAGAGACCCGGAAACGACGATACCCGCCCTGGTGATTCCAGTCTTCATGTACATAATGACAGTGGGCGCGCTGGAGGACTTCGCAGAAAGCATTCCTGGGCTGGACTACCGCGCCTTCCAGTTGCCGGTGGCCGTTCTGTTCGCTGTCACCGGTATCTCCCGCGCCACTACGGTCGTGGCCGACATCCAGAGCGGATATTTCGACCGGCTGGTGATGACCCCAGTCAACCGGCTGGCCCTGCTGCTGGGACTGATGGTGGCAGACTTCTTCCTGGTCGTAGCCCTGACCATCCCGGTCATTATTATGGGATTCATCGCCGGAGTGGAGTTTGAGACAGGCATAGCGGGAATACTGGCGTTCATGTTTCTGGCGGGCATATGGGGACTGATATTTTCCGGCTTTCCCTACGCCATCGCCTTCAAGACGGGTAACGCGGCTGCGGTAAACACCAGCTTCCTGCTGTTCTTTCCTTTCCTGTTCATGACCTCCCTGTTCGTCCCGCAGGAGGCGATGACCGGATGGCTCTCCACTGCGGCGGACTACAACCCGGTTACCTATCTGCTGGCGGCCCTGCGCTCGATGATCTACGGAGGCTGGGATGCCCAGGTCATGCGCGATGGTATAATCGCCATAGCGGCTGTGGGCGTCGTGAGCATCGGTTTGGCCCTCGCTGCGTTGAAAGGGCGGGCAACGAGGAAGTAGGATTTTACCCCAAAGCATTGCAGGTAGGGGTCGAGCGTGTACACCTCTTTCTCCATAGAGAACTTTCGCTGCTTCGAAAATATGACCATTGAGCCTCTGGCTCGCGTCAACCTGATCTGCGGCGAAAACAACACTGGTAAAACGGCGTTGCTGGAAGCGTTGTGGCTACATTCCGGCCCTAACCTCCCTGATTTGGGTCTTCGTCTCTACGGATTTCGGAATATTGCGGGCCCAGACCCGGCTCGCTTGCTACACGATTTGTTTCGCAATTTCGACCCGCATCGAACCATCTCGTTAGAGGCAAAAGGGGATTGGAATGACTATCACCGTAGCCTAAAAGTCAAGTCTCAACCAAGAGGCCCTGAGGTATTTGTACCTCAAGCGGCCGATGAAACATCGCGAGCCGGTATAGCGCCCGGAAAACCAATGCGTCGGCAGTTTCTGACACTGAAATTCTGTTGAACTACATTGATGAGTATGGTAACTCCTTTGTTTCAACCGGACGCTGGGAAATTTCGGAGGCACCACGGCCTGATGGGATACCCTTGGTTCCCTTTGTGCTCACCAGCCAAGGAATGGCGATGAATCAGGCCAATATGCCAGCTCGCCCGTCGAATATTTTTAAGTGCACGTCACCGTAATCGCCCAGAGGAAGACGTTGCTAGATTCGGAAATGTAGTATTAGAAGGGGAGTGCGGACAGTATCGTTAACTGCTTGAAGGTGGTAGATCCCAGAATTGTCCGCTTGGAAACTATTGCCGCACCTCCATCTCCTATGATTTACGCCGAAATCGGAATAGGCCGACCAGTACCGATGGGTTTCTTGGGCGATGGTGTTGGGCGTCTCCTTTCGATGTCTTTGGCTTTTCAGGAGGCTAGCAACGGCACGATTTTGATAGACGAAGTAGAGAACGGCCTGCACCACAGCGCCCTTCAAGGCGTTTGGGAAAACCTGAACCGTCTATCCCAGCGTTTCGGCGTCTAAGTATTCGCCACCACCCACAGCTATGAGTGCATGGCAGCAGCCCGCGACGCTTTTGCCGCCGCAGAGCAGCAAGACCTGCACATCCACCGGCTGCAACACCGGAACGACGACATCACTCCCACCACGTACTTATTCGAGGCCCTTGACTTCACCTTGTCCTATGGGGCCGAGCTTCGCTAATGGTCAGGCGTGGTCCCTATCAGTTTAGCGACGTGGCGAGCGACTCCCTGCTGTTAGTGGAAGGGCAGGATGATGCGCGTTCTTTCAATGCATTCCTGCGACAGTTGAGCATACCCGGTGTTCAGATTACGGCGGTTGATGGCAAGGATAATTTTGCCCCATTTCTGAAGAACATTCTAATAACATCTCCGGGTTACCCTAGACTGCGTAGCTTGGGGTTAATGCGCGATGCCGACAACAATTCTTCAGGCGCCTTCCGTAGCTTGCGCTCTGCTCTGGTGAATGCTGGACTCCCAGCCCCATTTGAGCCGTTTAAGACTTGGAGCGCAGGGCGATTATCGGTTTCGATAGCGATACTGCAGCTACTTGGTCGGACGGGTTGTCAATGGCCCTCAAGCAGTTCATCAGATCGAGAATTTCCTGAATCTCGAAGGCCAGAGATGCGCTTTCCAGTCTATAGGGTACGCCGGAATCCTCCAGGGCCAGTTCCCGCTGACGCAGCCCGGTGCGCCGTGGCATCAAGATGCAGATCTCGGCCTGTATCGGGTCGGTGTCCTGAGACTCGTCAATCAGCAAGTGCGTAAAGCGGCGGCGGAAGTGGTCGCGAACCTCGATGTTGTTGCGCAGAAGTCCGTCAGTCCAAGCCAGCAGGTCGTGAAACTCGGCCCTCCCGTCGGTGTGGCGCCGAGTTATGGCATAGTACAAGACGAATTTTCGCAACTCGCGCAGAAGGGAATTCAGGGCGCATTGGCGGGCGGCATGGAGTTCTCGGGAAACCCGTTCGTCCAGTTCGGATAACAGGTCCTTCAAAACGGTACAGGCATTTTTGCGGCTGGACGGGTCTGGCTCCCAGTCTCCCTGCCTGCCCCGGCTTTGCCTGAGGGGCAGGATGCGATTGAAAAGCGTGAGACTACTTGCAGAGCCAGGATTAACTTCTCTCAGTTCACCGATGACCCTCAACTTGTCCTGGACGTGGGAATATAGCAAATCCTCACTGCCGAGTTTGGAGAGTCGGGGAAGTCGCTCCATCTCCTGCGCCGCCGCCGCGAGTTGCGCCACTGAAAAGCCTTGCGGATAGCAGACATCCTCGAAATCCACTTCGCGGAGGTCGCTGTAATTCTGATGAAATGCCATTGCTATGGCTCGGAGGTGTGCAACGGTCATCCCCGAGGAGAGCGCTATGGACAGAGGCGCGGCGATGCTGGTATCGCCCTCCGATTGTCTGCCGAGCCAGCCGTTCCATGCTGAATCGAACCGCAATTCGGCGGCTATGGCATCGGTGGTCTGGAATCCGGGCGGCAGCCCTGCTTCCAGAGGGCTTTCGTGGAGCAACGCAGAGGCAAAGGAGTGAAGGGTTTGGAAGTAGGCTTGGCCCAGACTCTCGACGGCGCGGCGGCAACGACCCCGCTCCGCTTCGTTGAGCGCTTGGTCGTTGGCGGTCTTTTACAACTCATGGCGGGTATGGTCGCGCAACTCGGCAGCGGCGGCTTCAGTAAGGTGATTGCCGCAATGCTGCCTATGGTGGCCCTCCCGGAAGCCACCAGGTTAACCACCCTCTGCACGAGGCTGGGTGGTCTTGCTGGCGCCGGCGCTGGCCTCTACGAACAGCGTCTCGTCCAGCTCGCTTGCGATTTTTTCGCGGTGGGCGATGTCGCTGGGAATGGACTGAGTGGTCACTGCTGCTTCACACCAACTATAATCCTCAGCCCTCAAGGGGGATGGCATTATCATCGGCACCCAGCTGCGGCTGTCCTTCGCCGGTTAGTGACAAATAGCAAGACACCAGTTGGTCCCTTTTCTTGTGCTCCCAAAGCGGAACCGGCGCGACTGGCACAGGGTGTTGAAATCGCAATAAGTGCAGTTGTTGCCCCAGCCCTGCGGGCCGGGATTGGCGGGAAACGCGCCGCTGCGGATGCCTTCGGTAATCGCGGATACGCCTTCGTGGAACCTCTTCAGCGTATCGGGATTGTTGATGTCGAAAGACTCGGACGGCGCGGGTTTGAATTCTCCTCTTTGGGTAATAAACCAATAGATGGCTGGCACCCTCTCCGTTTGCGGGAATTGCTGTTTTGCCGCCAGCGAATAGGCGGCCAACTGGAGCCGTTTGCCCTTGTCTATGGGGTTGGCATCAAGTGCATTGATGGAGTCGGATGACCTGCTGGTCTTGTAGTCCACGACCAGCGTCGGATTGCCTGCCGTCGGAGTCCAAGTCAATGCTGTCAATCCTTCCGCGGAAGCTGATTCGAGTGTCTTCGTCTACCGCTCCCCGCCACTCTTCGCTTCCTCCGAACTTCGCCTCTGGCATGGTGCGAGCGGAACCGTATTGCGCCCTTAGCTCGGCGTCTTTGACCAGGAAGGTGTCTAGGTCGCTGATAATGTTCTTCGTTTCCACCTGCCACAGCATTTGCTTGCCGGTCAAGTCGCGCCTTTTATACTCATGGAACACGTCGTGGGCGATTCTCCGGAGACGTTGGGAGTTTTCATCGCTCCAAACCTGGCCGCTGACTGGCAGAGTGCCAGCATTGCTGGCTGCAACGATGAATTTCTCTAGAATCTCGTGTACCAGGCTGCCACTGTTGAGCCTGCTGATGGTCGTTTCTTCCTGGGGGTCGTCCAGTGCGCTTAGATGCAGCACATTGCCGAGGAAATATTGGAAGGGGCAAACGGCCCAGGCCTCAAGGCTGGTGGGGGACAGTGGGTATCGGCCCAGGTTGCGGGCAAAACGCGAATTCGGGGCCACCGATGACAGATTGTCGTCGAATTCGCTGAGAGCGCGCCCGGCCCTGCCGCGAATCATGTGAGCCGCCCTGGCCAGTGGCCCATCCTTTGCCAGTGGATGGGGAACGGCGCGGCTACGTCCTGAGGCAGGCGAAGGGTGTTCACGTCTCCACAGCAGGAGTCGCTGCGGGTCATAGTCATGGCGGTCTGCCGGTTCTTCCAGGCTGGACAGGGGATCCTCCAGCGAGGCGGTGATGGTGAGCCACGGACGATTCAGCCGCAGGAGACTGTCAGAAGTAACCGAGTCACATTCCAGCGCCGACGCCTGTTCCAGTAACCACGGCGAGGGAAACGCCCGGCGCCTCAGCTCAGGATCGGTGGCTGGATAGGAGAATGTGCGCCGGGGAGCGGTGGCGAGGGCTGAAAGGAAGTCATAGCGTTGGCGGGCGCTGCGCTCAGCCAGCAAGGGTGGGCCGCCCGCCCCAAGCCTTTCATCCTCCGGGAGCAGCGGGTCATCTTTTGGCGGAGGCGGAACGGAGCCCTCCACTATCCCCACTACCCACACGGCATCGAAGCTCATTCCCGCCGCTGCGGAGAAGGGGGCTACAAATACGCCCTACCCGGTTATGCCGATATGCCCCTCCGTCCGCTGGAAATAATCTTCAGTCACCTGCCGAAAGGCCGTCAGGGTAGCTACCGAGTCGATAGTGTCTTCGGTCCACCGGCAGAACTCTTGCCACCTGGCCTCTCCTGAGTTCGTCGAAGGGTGAGGCGGACGAAGGTCCTGGGCCAGCTCTTCAATCAAAAGCAACGCAGAGCGGTCTGATCTGGAGTCCGCGCGCATACTCTCAATGCCGGCCTCGGAAACCCCGCCGTCGGCTCTTTCGGCCTCCCTCGCCTTCTGGTCGGCGAGGTGGACATTTCCTTGCGCCACTGACGTAGTCCTCGCACCACTCCTGCCTTCCTGCTGATGACGTCCCAACGGTCAGGGCTGAAATCCTCTCGTTTCATCCCTCGAGGCCGCCGGATGGGACTTCCGGTCAGCCAAGCGAAGACTTCATCCCGCCCCAGGGCATCTTCCGCGCCGAGACTGGCGGACAGCCTCAACAGCCCGGCCAAGGTGCGGCCAACGGCTGTGCCCCCCAGAGTCTTCCTGCCAGGCCCGGCTGTTCTTATACCGGCCAGGTCGAGTTCATCGCGCACCAGGGGCCGTGGGGTGGGTCCATGCGGTAAAGCACTGCCATTGGGGGCAGAGGGGTTCCTGATTCCGCATCCGCCATTATTTCCCGGATAACGCGCCGTAGTTCCGTGTGGGCGTCCGGCGCGACATGGAGCGTGGCTTCTCCCTGCAGCAGCGGCAGCTTCCGGCATTCGCTGGAATGGTGAGTATTGTCGGCGTCGACCCCTTGGGATTCTCTCATCAAAGGCTGGAGCCTATCGGCCAGTTGAATCAAAGGAGCATCCGCCTCTATGTCGCCCGTGGTGCCCAGCAACACCGCCCACGAAACCCTGCGCGCAAGCTCCCGGATGAGGCTCACCTGATTTGGCGTAAGGTCGTAGGGCAGGTAGAACACTATCTGCCCCAATTCGCGCAGGGCAGGGGCAGTGTTAGCACTGACTGCCTCCGCAGCCGCCTCGGCCATGTCTTCCGCGTCGTACCAGCCGTCGCCGATGCGTTGCCGCAATTCTCGATAAAGGCGGACGACTTCTCGACGCACACCACCCGCGGACTCCAATTCCAGCAGCACCGAATCGGAGGCCAGACACAACTGGCGAAAAGAGTTGCGCACGCTGGACTGGGTGGAGCGGTGTTCCCTGACCTGGGCCAGCGGTTCCTGTGCCTGCTCCAATACGGCCCGAACCAGCACGTTTTCGAGAATGGAGGTGAGGGGTCGGCGGCTGGCGGTAGCCATGGCGGTCCCTCCAGCAGTTCCGCCAGCATCGTCAGCAGCATGAAGCGCACGTTGGCGAATCCGTCGCGCCCCAGTCTGCCGCAAGCTCAGGTTGGCATACTGGGACGGACCGGCCACCGTGACTGGGGCCAGGGGCCGCCCTCCTGCTTCGCCTCTCTCACTTGCCGCCACAAGGCCTCTTTCAAGGCGGGGGACTGTTGGTCGACTATAAGGCGTCTCAAGCTCTTGCTACCGTCATCCATGCTTGTACCTGATGACGAATGATTTTCCGTGAGAAAATGTCTGAATCAGGATTATCAAGGTTAGAGGATGCTCAGGATCGGTGTATCCTGAAAATCCTAGAATCCTGCGAATCCTGATTCAGACTATACCGGGTCAAGCGAGCGGCGTTAGCCGTTCCTGATCCACTCGGCGCAGCGCTCGCCGATCATGATGGTGGTGCAGTTGGTGTTGGCGCGGATGACGTTGGGCATTATCGAAGCGTCGGCAACCTTGATGCCCTCCAGCCCGTGAATGCTGAGGTGCTGGTCAACCACCGCCATGGGGTCACTGGCCGGCCCCATCTTGCAGGTGCCGGAGGCGTGGGTGGTGTTGAACACCGTGCGGCGCATATAAGCGTCCAAGGCCTCATCGGAGGCAAGGTCTTCCTCCGAGGGTTGAACCACCTTGTCCACAATGGAGGCGAAGGCGCTGTTCTCGAGCAGCTTCATGCTGATTCGTACGGCTTCCCGCAGGCGCTCCACGTCGCGCTCCTCTTCGAGGTAGTGGTAGTTCAGCGACGGTTGCACGTGCGGGTCGTTGGCCGAGAGCCGCACCTCGCCCTTGCCGTCGGCCAGTTCCAGGATGCACTGGATGCGCACGCCGCCCGGCTCGAAGGGGTCGGCCCCGCCGATGGGCGTGGAGAAGGATGACGCCGTTATCTGCATATCGTTGCGGTCGGGCGAGCCGCTGGCGGTGTAGCGCAGACCGGTCTGGGTGCGCGGCGCCAGCGGGTCCTGCTCGTGGTCGTCCTTGACTTCGCAGATGACCGCCACGATGGGATGATCGCGCAGGTTCTGCCCGACTCCGGGCAGCTCGTGGACTACCGGAATGCCCATCTCGCGCAGATGGTCTGCCGGGCCTACACCCGACAGCATCAATATCTGCGGGGAAGCCATGGCTCCGGCGCTGAGGACTATCTGGTCCGACTCTACCTGGAAGACCTCTCCGCCGCTCTCCACTTCTACACCGACGGCCTTCTTGCCCTCGAACAGGATGCGTCGGACAACCACGTTGGCCTTGACAGTAAGGTTCAGCTTGTGGCGCACCGCACTGAGGAAGGTGAGGGCGGTGCTCATGCGGACGCCTTCGGGGTTGTTCATGGGGATGGGGCCGACACCGCCGGAATCGGGCGCGTTCATGTCGTAGTCTTCCGGGTATCCCGCAGCCAGGGACGCCTGTACGAAGGCTTGCTGGAAGGGCAGCCAATCTTCCTTCTTGAACCGCCGCACCGGGATGGGACCTTCGTTGCCGTGGAAGTCGTCGGTGATGTCCATATCCGTTTCCATTTTGCGAAGGAACGGTAGGCAGTCAATGTACTTCCATTCGTCGTTGCCCTCTGCGGCCCAGCCGTCGTAGTCCTCAGGCACGCCGCGCAGCAGAACCTGGCCGTTGATGGCGCTGGTGCCGCCGACGACCTTGCCGCGGGGCGCCGGAATCATGTCGGTCTGCTGGGCTGAACCCTGCGCCCACCAAGTCCAGTTGTGGGGCGCGCCCTGAGCCGAGGCGTCGGGCTTGTAGCCGTACTTCAGGTCGTCGGGGTAATACTGGTAGTCGGGGTAGTCCGGCCCGGCCTCCAGCACCAGCACGGAACGGCTGGAGTCCTCGGCTAGCCGGGAGGCGACGGTGCAGCCGCCGGAACCGGCCCCGATTACGATGACGTCGTACTTCATTTGCTCCCTCCTCTCATTAGATTTCACCGTTGCCGATTTCACCCTCACCCTAACCCTCTCCCTCAAGGGAGAGGGAATTTGGCGGAAGGGGGAGGGGATTCTCTGCGGGCTATTTGCCCTCCTTTATGAAGTCGGAGATCTTTTCGGCGATCATGATGGTGCTGACGTTGGTGTTGGCCCGTGGGGTATCACGCATGATGGAAGCGTCGCACACCCGCAGGCCCTCGAGTCCGTGGACGCTGCCGTACTGGCTTACCACTGCCATCGGGTCCGACGCAGGGCCCATCTTGCACGTGCCGACCAAGTGTTGGGAAGTGCGGACATTCTGGTGCAGCCAGGCGTCCAGAAGCTCGTCCGAGGCGACTTCCTCGTCTGTGGGATACAGCCGCTCCTTCAGGATGTCCTTGTAGGCGTCGCCTTCGGTCAACCGGACTATCAGGCGAACGCCGTCGCGCAGCCGCTCCGTATCGCGTTCGTCTTCCAGGAAGTGATACTCCAGCATTGGCTGGATGTGAGGGTCAGGCGATGTCAGAGTGACCTGCCCGTGCCCCATGGCCAGGTTCAGGATGCAGGACATACGGAAGTCCTCTCCCGGCCCGGTCAGGTCCCCCATCGGAGTGGAGAAGGTGGTGGGGAAAAGCACCATGTCGTTGCGAAGGTCGGAACCCGTCGCGGTGTAGCGCAGTCCCAACTGTGTCCTTGAGGCCTCGAAGTTCATCTGGACGTCATCTTGGGCGCTGAAGGCGATTCCCACCTGTGGATGGTCGCGGTAGTTCTGGCCCACGCCGGGGAGGTCGTGCACCACCGGAATGCCCACTTCCTCAAGGTGCGCCCGGGGGCCGACACCGGAGTGCATGAGGATGTGCGGCGACGCGATGGAGCCGGAGGACAGCACGATCAGCTCGCCTTCGACGACGAATGTCTCGCCGCCGCTTTCCGCTTCCACCGCCACGGCCTTCTTGCCTTCAAACAGCACCCTAGTGGTGAGGGCATTGGGCTTGATGGTGATATTGAGGCGGTGGCGGATGGGGTTGATGTAGGACAGGGCAGTACTGAGCCTGACGCCGTCCACGTTGTTCATCGGCAGCGGGGCAACGCCGGAGGACTCGGGGTTGTTCATGTCTTCGCCGGAGCGGAAGCCCTCAGACACACAGGCGGCATGGAAGGCGTTCATCAGCGGTTCCCAAGCCTCTTCCTTGTGGCGTCGCACCCGCATCGGGCCGTCGTTGCCGTGGAAGTCGTCGCGGATGTCGAGGTCGGTTTCCATCCGCCGGAAGGTGGGGAGCAGCTTGATGTATTCCCACTCGTCATTGCCTGCGGCGGCCCAGGAGTCGTAGTCTTCGGGCAGGCCGCGCAGGAATACCTGGCCGTTGATGGCGCTGGTGCCGCCCACCACTTTGCCTCTCGGCGCGTACATATCGTTGGGGCGCTCCGGAGTGGGCTTGCCGACGAAGGACCAGTTGTGCTCCGAGCCGTGCAGCGAGGCCAGTTCGGACTGATAGCCGTTCTTGAGGGCTTCGGGATAGGTCTCAATGTCAGGATAATCCGGCCCCGCTTCCAGCAACAGCACCGACCGCTCCGGATCTTCCGACAGCCGCGCTGCCAGAGCGCACCCGGCTGACCCAGCACCCACAACAATCACGTCATACTTCATACTCGCACCTGCAACAAAAATAAGTTAGGACAGGTTAACGCCGTTAGGATAAGGCAACGGCGGAGGGTGTTCAACCGCGACTCGCTACTAAGCGAGTTTTCGCTGGCAAAAAAGGGGCAGCCCTTGATGGCAACGCTATCAAGGGCTGCCTGTTCAACGTCCGGCTGAAATGCCTGGCAGGGCCTGCGTGTATGCTTCGCCCTAAATTCCCAGCAGCTTCTCCAGGTTGCCGTGGAGTATGGCTTCTTTCTCTTCCATGGTCAGGCTTTCCAGACTGAGAATCCAAGACACCGGCCAGTCGGTTGCCATATCGAAGGGCCAGTCGGTGCCGAAGACCACCCGGTCTATGCCCACGCTGTCGATGAGGTAGCGCAGGGCCTCTTCGCTGTGGGTCAGGCAGTCATAGTAGAACTTGTCGAGGTAGTTGCTGGGCGGTTGGGTGATGTGTATCCGCGCCTCCCGTCTCACTTGCCAGCCGCGGTCCATGCGCCCGATGCCGTAGCAGGTGTAGCCGCCGCCGTGACACAGGCAGATACGCAGACCGGGGCAGGCGTCCATCACGCCGCCGAAGACGAAGGATGCGAAGGTCACGGCCCGGTCGGCCAGGTTGCCGATGGTGTTGGGCAGGTGGTAGCGGTTGCTGCGGGGGCTGACGATTGTGTTGCCGCCTTGATGAATCAGCATCACCGCGCCCGACGCCTCAGCCGACTTCCACAGGGGCATGAACTCCGGCTCGTCGAAGGTCTTGCCATTCACCTGGTCGCCGATCATGGCGCCCTTCAGTCCCATGTTCATGCTGCGCTCCAACTCGGCGACGGAGGCGGCAACGTCTTGCATGGGCAGGGTGGCGAAGCCGGAGAAACGGTCGGGATGGTCCTTGGTAAGTTGCGCCACATAGTCGTTGCAGTCGCGGGCCATGGCGGCGACTACCGAGGCATCCATGTCGTAGTTGTAGAAAGATGCGTTGGTTGAGAGAACCTGAACGTCCACGCCCAAAGAGTTCATGTCGGCGATGCGTTCCTGGGGTGTCCAGGTGGTGCGGGGGTTGTAGCTCATGTTGGAGACGCTTTGCGGTGGTATGTCGTGCCATGTCTCGCCCTTGCGAGACGCTGCGATGTAGGCTTCCGGCGTGATGTGGGCGTGGATGTCAATGGTTCGCATGGAGATTCCTCTGTCAGATTTTTCTGCGCTCCGGAGCGGGGGCCGTTAGTGCTGATGATGCCCGGTGTCTTCCGGCGGCTCGGCCAGGAGGTCTATGCGTTCCAGCCACTTGACGCTCCAGCGTCCTTCCCGTCCCTGAACCACCAGGCGGCAGGGTCCGCCGTGTTCGCTGGTGAGCTGGGCGCCGTTGTGCCGCAGCGCCACGAGAAGTCCGCCTTCCCGGGCCTCGTCGATGGTCATCCCCACGGTGTACCCGCCGGAAGTGAAACCCACGAACTTCGCCTCGGGAAGCGGGCCAGCATCGCCCAGCAGGTCGGCTAACGGCACGCCCTCCCATTGCTGATCGGGTATCACCCAGCCGCTGACGCAGCGGAAGTCGTCCACCATCTCACCCTGGGAAAGCCTGGAAAGGGCGTCAACGTCCAAGACTCGCGGACGAGACACCAGCCCGCCTATATTGAGTTGAGACCAGGCCGTATCGGGACTCTCCGCCCCGCACACCGGCAGTACTTTCAGGGCGTCGCTGTCGTTTTCGCTCATGACCTCCTCCACGATGATTCCGGCTGGAATCCAGTATCAATTGGCCCGTAGCATATTATCGCGGGGTTGTCCAGCTGTCTATATTTCATTCCCGGTGCGGGCAAGCCCCGGCGGTTCACAAAAAGCTGCCCTCGTGCTACGGTGAAAGCAGTTACAGACACTACACTGGGGATTATGAAATGATATTCGGCGCAATCACCAACTCGTGGCGTATGCAACTGGAAACCGAGGAACTGCTGGCGCTAGTGGGACAGGCCGAGGCGAAAGGCGCGCGCCACATCGAATTGCGTCAGACTTGCCTGGGCGCCTGTGAATCCGGCGAGGGCGACGACTGGCGCCCGTCCATGGAGGGACTGGAGGCAGCGGTCAAGGCATATCCAGGGCTGACCTTCGACCTGGCGATGGCCTGGCCATGCCTTACTCGGGAGACCGACCCGCAGGGCGAGGCCTGGCAGGCCGCGATTGCCGGTGCCAAGCTGGTGGGCGGGGACGCGCCGCAACTGCGTATCGTTGATCCATCTGCCTTTGCGTTTCCCTGGGAAACGCCTTCCGATATTCCTGAAGAGGCTTGGGGGCTGGTGGAGTTGGCCACGGAGGTGGCGCGGCAGGGAGTGATACTCTCGATGGAGAATTCCGGGCAGCCCATTGGCAGCATGGCGATGCTGGTCGAGGCCATTCGCGAGCGGATGCCCGCCGAATATCGCCAATACCTGGGCCTTTGCCCCGACCCCGCCAACCACCTGCGCCGTTTCCCGGACTCCACGCCTTTGCGGGACTTGGAAGCATTGCCCTTGAATATGCTGAAAATCGTCCACTTCAAGCAGATGCGCGACGGGAACGCCATCCCCAAGGTGGACGACGGCGACCTCGACTGCCGCGAGATGCGCGACATCCTGACTGCCAAGGGCTACGCGGGCGCGGCCATAATGGAAATCCCGCCGCACCCGGATGTTTTCGACAACCTGGAAGCCAGCTTCACCTACCTTCGCGGGTAGCTGCAAGAAGCGCAGCCATAACCCCCTCTCCCCAGGAGAGAGGGTTAGCGTAAGGGCGTCACTCCACTTGGTAGCGGGACAGAAAGTCCATATTCAGTTCGTATCCGATGCCGGGTCGGTCGGGGACGGTGACGAATCCATCGGTGTCAGGGCGCAGCTTCGGCTCGAACATTTCGTCGCGGAGAGGGTCAACCGCTGCCGGATAGTACTCTAGGAACTCGCCGTGGGGCACAGCGGCGGCCAGCGGCAGTTGCAGTTCCTGGCACCCGTGGGGCGCGATGGTTACGCCGCGTTCCGCGGCCAGGTTCGCCACATCCATCGCAACGTCGTATCCGGGGCAGATGGTGGCGTCCACGTTGAGGATTGACGCGCCGTTGTGGTCCAGCAGGGTGCGGAAATGCGCCAGGTGGTAGCCGTTCTCGCCGGTGGCAATCTTCACGCTGGACATTTCCGCCAGTTTCCGGTGGCCTTCATAGTCGTGGATGGGCAGCGGTTCCTCGAACCAATAGACGCCATAATCCGATAGCAGGCGTGCGAACTCCATTGCCGTGGAGAGGTCCAGGGCGCAGTTGGCGTCCACCAGCAGCGACGCGCTATCGCCGATGGCGTCCCTCGCCGCCGCCACCCGCTCCATGTCGCCGGCAACGCCCACGTTGGGGTCGCCAATCTTGATTTTCACCGCCCCGGCGTGCAGCTCCTCGACGTTGAAACTCACTTCGTCCTTAAGCTCCTCCAACCCTTTGCCCTCGGCGTAGTAGCCGCCCGCGATGTAGGTTCGGATGCGCTGCTGAGCGCCGCCCAAGAGCTGATGCACTGACTGTCCCAGGGCCTTTCCCTTGATATCCCAGCAGGCGATGTTGATGGCGGCCAAGACCTGCGTGTTGAGACCCGCCGGACCCAGAATCTTGATGAGCTTCTCGCCCAGGTCTATGGCGACGCCCCGTGTGTCCAGCGGGTCGCGGCCGATGAGCAACGGGCGGAAGTAGTCGACATAAAGGGGGAACAGCGCCAACGGCCGCTCGGCGGCAGTCCCGCCGTTCCAGCCGTAGCCGATGATGCCCTCGTCGGTGGTGACCGTGACTTTGTGCAGCCGTCCCGGCCCGTAGAAGTGGCCGCCGTTCCAGATGCCCGGCCGCTCCCACTCAAAGACCTCACTGGTGACGCCGGTGATTTTCATGGGTTTACCTTCTCGCTCCGACTTTCCTCCGTTGGTTTAGCAGAGGTCGAGCAGTGGTTCCTCCTCGTCGCTGTTCAGGTTCACGCGGCGGCCGTTCTTGATGACCGCGGACAGATGTTTGCCGCCCTGGAGCACACGAATGTCGGCCAACGGGTCTGCGTCGAGGATCAGAATGTCGGCCAGCTTGCCGGGTTCGATGGTGCCCAGCTCGCCCTCGAGTCCCACGGCATAAGCGTTCTCGCGGGTGTTGGCTACGATGGCCTCCATCGGCGTGTAGCCGCCGTACTTCACCATTACCTCGGCCTCGTTGGCGTGGAGAGTGCCGTAGGGCATGACCGGCGAGTTGCCGCTGTCGGTGCCGCACAGCACCTTGACGCCGAAATTGCGGGCGGTCTCGAGAACGTTGCAGGCGCTCTCGGCGTTGCGGCGGATGAGGTCCAGCTCCTCATCGCTGCGCCCCTTCTCTTTGCCGATGGACAAAGCCTCGAACAGGAAGGTCATGGTGGGCATCACGCGGACACCGGACTCGGCGACGGCCCACAGCTCGGCCTCGGTGGCCAGGTCGGCGTGCATAATCCAGTCCACCCCGGCCTCTGCCGCGGCCTTGGTGGAGCCGGCGCCCCGCGAGTGGATGGTGACGCGGGCATTGCGGCGATGCGCTTCCTCAACCACGGCGGCAATCTCTTCCTTGGACATGGTCTGGTCGTCGCCCCAGGTGCTGTCGGCCAGCTTGATGAAGTCCACGCCGTGCTTGGTCTGTCGGCGCACCTCGGTAATCATGTCATTTACGTCGTTGGCCAGGACGCCCAAGACGTGTTCCGGCGTGCCTACCCACGACGGTTCGTAGTCGCCGATGCTGCCGTAGGTCACGATGAAGCGTCCGGCGGTGAAGATGCGTGGCCCTTCCACAAGCCCGGCATTGATGGCGTCGCGCAGTCCAACCTCGATGAACCAGGTGCCACCGGGGATGGAGATGCTGGTGACGCCGGAGCGCAGCACGGTCTGGGCGTTGCGGGCGGCGCGCAGGGCGCTGAATCCCGGGTTGGTCGTGCCTCGCCCGCTGGGGTACTTCATGGACGACACCGCCGGGAAGCCGAAGGACAGGTGGCAGTGGCCGTCAATCAGCCCCGGCATTATCCACTTGCCCTCGGCGTCAATAACCTCCACCTTGCCGGTGTCCTCCAGGTTCAAGCCCGGCGGAAGGGAGCCGACGCTGGAGAACCGGTTGCCTTCTATGACCACCGCGTCGTTCTGAGACGCAGCCTCCCCTGTGCCATCAATGAGCGTTCCGTTGAGAATCACTAGGGTTTTTCCGTTGGTGCTTGCCATAGCCATCCCCCCAATTCTTTGCGTCTCTGGGCCTTTGCGTTAGTATAGCTTATGTCTCAGGCCGACGGGCCGACAGGACTTCTACCGAGAGGATGGACGATGTACGAAGGATTTGAACGGCTGCAAATTGACACCAGCGGCGGCGCTACCATCAACCTGGTGAAAGGCGGCGACGGGCCGCCATTGCTGCTGCTGCACGGCTACCCCCAGTCGCACATCATGTGGCACAAAATCGCTCCTGGGCTGGCCGAGGACTTCACCGTGGTAGTCCCGGACCTAAGGGGATACGGCGACAGCAGCAAGGTTCCCGGAGATCCCGAACACTTAAACTACTCCAAACGGGCCATGGCCCAAGACCAAGTGGACGTGATGGCGCATCTGGGTTTCGACACCTTCAAGCTGGTGGGCCACGACCGGGGGGCGCGGGTGTCCCACCGGCTGACCAAGGACCATCAACAGCGGGTGGAGAGGCTGATGACGCTGGACATCATCCCCACCCACAAGATGTTCCAGATAGTCAACAAGGAGATGGCGACCAACACCTACCACTGGTTCTTCCTGATCCAGCCCTACGACTTCCCGGAGCGGGTCATCGGGGCCGACCCCGACTACTTCGTGCGCCGTTCATTCAGCCGCAACCCGGATGCCGCAAGCGCTTTCCCGCCGGAGGTGGTGGACGAGTACGCCCGCTGCTTCAGCAATCCCGGCACCATCCACGCCACCTGCGAGGACTACCGCGCCGGTGCCAGCATTGACCTGGTGCACGACGACGCCGACTTTGACAACAAGGTCACCTGCCCGATGTTCGCCCTCTGGAGCGAGACCGGCTACGTGGGCCGCACGCAGGATGTGCTGGCAATATGGCGCGAGTACGCCACCAACGTCCGCGGCCAGTCCCTTCCCTGCGGCCACTATATCCCGGAGGAAATGCCCGACGAAAGCTACGCCATCATCAAGTCCTTCCTGCAAGAGTAGAGGAATTAACCACAGAGAACACGGAGAACACAGAGAAAGTATAAGAAACCTCTTTGGTCTCTGCGGTTTCTGTGGTGAATAAAATGATGGAAAGGACGCCACCGCGCGGCTGGGCCGTAATCCTGCTGTTTCGCGCCCAGCAGAGCAGCGTAATCTTGGTGTCCTACACCTTCGGGCTGTTCCTGCCCTTCATCCGGGAAGACCTGGACATCACGCCGTTGCAGGCCGGGCTGTTGCAGGGGGTGTGGTGGATAACCGCCGCCGGACTTTCGCTGCCCTTCGGGGCCTGGTTCTCGCGGTTTCGACCCGTGCCTCTGGCGCTGGTTTCGCTGGTGCTGGGCGCGCCGTTCTTGTTCGTGCAGGCGTTGGCCCCCGGGTTCTGGCTGCTGCTGTTGGGGCGATTCTGCTTCATTCTGTTCCACACGTTGAACACGCCTGCTCGCGCCCTGCTGCTGCGCCAGTGGTGCGCACCTCACCAGTATGCGCTGGTGCAGTCTATGGGACTATCGCAGCACAGCGTCATCCTTGCGCTGGCAGTCAGCCTCAGCCCATGGCTTATTGAATGGCTGGGAAGCTGGCGTATCGCCTATGCAGTGCTGGGAGGTTTCTTTACGGCACAGATTCTGGCGTGGGTACTCGTCGCGCGAGAGAAACACGCCCCGCCACCGCCTCCGTCGCCAACGGGCGAAGAGGATGAGCAGTCACCCTGGCTTGCCCTTCGGCGCTTTCCCCAGGGTTGGCTGATTGCCGTGGTGATGCTGTTCCTGTCGTCCACTTGGACCGGGATAGTCACCTTTCTGCCAACGCTGTGGGTGGATGAACGCGACATAAGCCTCACCCTGGGCGGGCCGCTGCTGGGGTTTCTTTATTACGGGCTGATACCGGGCGGATTCTTGGGCGGCTGGTTGCTGACCAAGCTGCATAGCCGCAAGGCCCTGCTGGTCGTCCCCGCCCTGCTGAACGCGGTGTTCGGGGTGGTCATCACCCTCTCTGAGGCTCCGCCGCTACTGATGGTGTTCATCACCGGGCTGGGGCTGGTCTGGGTGGCGACGCCAGCGATACAGGTGCTGCCCTTCGAGTTCCCGGGCGTGCTGCCTCGGGAGGTGGCAGTGCTGACCGGCCTTATCCTGACCTTCATGGGTGTCGGATTCGCTATAGGCCCGATGCTGGTCGGCGTGGTGGCTCAACTCACCGGCTCGATACAGACCGGGCTGATTGCACTGTCGCTGCTGACCGGGCTGGGCGTGATTGCCGGTCTGGCCTATCCTGACCGGCCAGGTACGTTGTTGGGCGGTAGAACGAAGCACCAAGCGTCTGTGGGCGGCTCCTAGATGAACCGCTGCTTGGCCCAGCCCTCCTCGAAGGTCGTGTGGAAGAATGGGGCCGACTTCTTGCTCTTGTACATCCACTTGCCGTTGACCCGGACGTATTCCTCTTCATCGAGGCCCGCCCGCCACATTGCCTTTCCGGTGTCGCCCACGGTGCAGGGCATGAACAGATACCACTTGGCGCGGGCGGTGTCGCCGTCAACTTCGATCTGCGGGTTCAGCCCGTAATGCAGGGCGAAGACGAAGTGGCCGGATATGCCGCGAAAGAACTCGCGGATAGCCTCCCGCCCTTCGTACCGGCCCATGCCTTCGCTTTCCCAAGTGGCGTCCTCTACGAATAGCGCGGCCAGCCGGTCCGGGTCATAGTTGTCGTCGCAGGCTGCGGCGTATTCCGCCTTCAGATTGCGAAGCGCATCAACATCTTCCAGGGCGCGAACCCTGCTTTGTAGCTCCGCGACGATTTCGGCCAGGTTGCTTGATTCGGCAGTAGACATCCTTTTCCCTCCTTCGATATTCGTAACGCCCTCCATTATAGTAGACTGTTGCCGAATTCTGGATACTACATAATAGATGTTATAGTGATAATAGTTTGACTTATTTCCTCTCCTATCGTAGAGTTTTGCGTGACTCGCTCAGAAATTCGGACTGACAAGGAAGGTGAGCGATGGCATTCGACTTGCTTATCAAGAACGGGACAGTGGTTGACGGCTCAGGGGGGCCGCGTTTCCAGGCAGACGTTGCGGTGAGCGGCGGCAAGATTGTCGGAGTGGGGCGGTTCAACGATTCCGCTACCCGAGTCATTGACGCCGGGGGCCGCGTGGTTGCGCCCGGCTTCATTGACCACCACACCCACTTCGACTCCCAGTGTATGTGGGACCCCATCGTCAACTCCACTTCGCTCAACGGCAACACCTCCATCATCGTGGGTCAGTGCGGCGCGGTGATTGCCCCCGTCCGCCCTGGCGACGGCGAATGGTATCTGGACATGTTCGACAAGATGGAGGGCATTCCCATCGGAGCGCAGAAGGCTGGTGTTGATTTCGCCTGGGAGTCCATCCCCGAGTACCTGGACGCCATCGGACGCCGCCGGGGCATCAACGTCGGCGCATTCGTTGGGCACTCCGGGGTGCGGCGCTACGTGATGGGCGAAGCCGCCCAGGAGCGTGAGGCGACCCCCGAGGAAATCCAGGCAATGCAGGCTGAGGTCCGCAAGGGGATTCTCGCCGGGGCTTTGGGCTTCAGTGTCGGAAACTTCGCCGACCAGGGCGAAGAGATATTCGGGGTGAAGGTCCCCTCGTCAGTGGCATCCGACGAGGAGCGCTACGCGGTGGGCAGCGTTCTCGGCGAGCTGGGCACCGGCGTATTCCAGGTCAGCGGCGGAGCGGCGGGCGGCTACACTACGCCGGCCGGGATTGCCCAGGAACTCTCCCGGCGCACCGGGCGTCCGGCCATCTACAACCTGCTGGCCCAGGAACTGAGCAAGCCCGATGAGTGGAAAGAGCATCTCCAGATGGTGGAGGATGCTTTCCAGTCGGGCACGAGGGCCTACGCCTCTTGCCTGTCGGCCACCGCCGGCCCCATCTTCGACCTGCGGGCCGGGTTGGGCGGATTGGAAGATGAGGATATGATTAGCCCCACCACCGTTTTCCAGGGCATGAATACCTGGGACTCGGTAATGGCCCTGCCGGTACAGC
The DNA here is from genome assembly GCA_965204805.1 of Dehalococcoidia bacterium. GTDB lineage: Bacteria > Chloroflexota > Dehalococcoidia > Lucifugimonadales > UBA3495 > VXOI01. Next base: position 1,803,755 of record OZ242013.1, on the reverse strand, counting down.
AACGGATAGCGGCCTTCGCCGACACCGAAGTCCGCCGGGCGTTGAGCATAGAGGGCGTGGAGACCGAGGGTGAACACCGCTATCGCATGAACCGGGGCACCCGCACCATGAGCTTCAACCGCCGCTGGGACCTGGTCCAGGTCTACATGGCCCACGAGGAACGCAACCGGCAGTACAGCGGCATGAGCATCGAGCAGATTGCCCAGCAACAGGGCAAGGGCATCATGGACGCCTTCCTGGACCTGGTGCTGGACGACGACCTTCGCACCAGCTTCCAGGTCATCGACCGCAACAGCGACCCGGATGCCCAGCGGGAGATCTTGGGCTCGCCCTACACCGTCATCGGCACCACCGACGGCGGCGCCCGCCCGGACAAGGGCGACCGGACGACCTACAGCACCTATCTCCTGAGCCACTGGGTGCGGGAACAGGGAGTGATGTCCCTGGAGGATGCCGTCTACCGGATGACGGGCAAGACGGCCCTGATGCACGACCTGCACGACCGAGGTTTCATTCAGGCTGGCAAGGCCGCCGACATCACCATCTTCGATCCCGACACCGTAGGGATGAAGCCCCGCGAGCCGATGTATGAGTTCCCCGGCGGCGAGATGCACGTAAAGCAGCCCGCAACCGGCATCGACTACGTCATCGTCAACGGCGAGGTGCTGCTGGAGAACGGCGAACACACCGGCGCGCTGCCCGGCCAGGTCCTGCGCGGCCCCTACTACCAGGGATAGCGCATCGAGCATCGGGTGAAGGCCAAACAGAGCGCGGTGGACAGTTCATCCACCGCGCTCTTTGCGTCTCCGTTACCGTTTACGGCCAGCAGGTGGGAGTTTTGGCAACTTTCCCTGCTCTAGGATTTCCTGGACGCTTACCAACTGCATCCTTGGATACGTTTCCCGCGTCTCTTCGTCTATGCCCAGAGTAACTGTTCCCTGACTGTCAGCGAACTTGCGAAGCCGTTCCGACGATGGATAAAGGGTGACCATTATGGACATAGGGGCATGAATTCCTTGGTTTTGCATAGAGAATTGCGCCCCAAGTAATCGGTCCATTGCTGGACGCCCGACCGACGCCTGTTGCATCTTTACTTGTATGGGGATTTGGATTTGTCTACCGTTTCCTGAATCCTGCACGCTGTAATAGATGGCGTCCACGCCACCATCGCCGGTCTTTGTCTGGTTGGACACAGCCCCTAACCAACCTGCGATTTGGTCCTCAGCCCATGCCCACCCCGGCTGCTCTTGGTTTCCGCCATTCAATACCCGTTCTTGGAATTGCTGCCACGTTATGTCCGAAATTGGTTCGGTCGGTGTAGTTGGTGGGTCTTCACGAACTCGCTGAAACAAGACGGCCGTAACCAGTGCTGCTCCAACGGCGAATACAATCACCGCTAAAATCCCAGCCACTGGCGATGGAAGAGCAGTTAAGGCAACTGCAATTAAGACTATTGTCAAGATGACGATCAGAAAAATCCAGAAGCATCCGGCTCCGAGGGTGATGCCGTCTTCTTGATTCTTCATATTTGCCGATATAAATGCCCTTCTAAAACTTGGGCCATTGTTGTATCGTCTCCACCAGCCTCCACACTTTCGCCACCCATTGCCTTATTCTGGATCCCGCAGGTGGGGGAACATGGCCAGCGGCGTTGCCGCCAGCAGCCCGGCGTCCACCGGCAGCGTGACACCGGAGACCCAGCGGGATTCGTCCGAGGCGAGGAACAGGGCGGCATAGGCCACATCCCACGGCGTGCCCTCAACGCCCAGGGGCCCGGCGCGGCGGCGGAGGTCCAGCATCTCCTGCGAGGTGTGGCGGGCGACCATCGGGCTGTGGACGTGGCCGGGGGCGATGCAGTTGACCCGCACGTTGTCGCGTCCGTAATGCACGGCCATGGAGTTGCTCAGGCCGATGATCCCGCCCTTGGAGGCCGCATATGGGTGGCTGGCCCGTCCGCTGCCTGCCCGCAGGCCCACGATGGACGAGAGGTTGACGATGGAGCCGCCGCCCGCGTCAATCATCTGGGGGATGGCGTGCTTGCTGCAAAGCATCACGCTCTTCAGGTTCACGTCCATCACGGTGTCCCAGAAGTCCTCGTCCACATCGGTGACCGAACCGGGGCCGCTGATGCCCACGTTGTTTATCAGCACGCTGACATTGCCGTAGCGGGACTTGGCGGCCTCGGCCATTTCGCGGGTGTCTTCGTTGCTGGTGACGTCCCCGGCGAATATGGACGCCTCGCCGCCTTCCTCGCGGATCATCGCCAGGGTGGTCTCGGCGTTGCGCTCCTCGCGGTCTACCAGCAGGACGCTGGCCCCCTGCCGGGCAAACAGGATGGAGATGGCTTGCCCGATGCCCACGAATTCGCCGCTGCCGGTGGCGCCTGCGCCGGTGACGATGGCGACCTTGTTGTTTAGCCGGGTTCCGCGTTCAGAAGTCATACGCACTCCTCAGGTTTCCAGCGGTGTCGATGGCGAGCGATTCACCCTCACCCTAGCCCTTTCCCTACAAGGGAGAGGGAATAAGGCTAGGTTAGTCTACTGTCCCTTCCTGCAACAGCTTCGCCACCTGCGGGGCCAGCAGTTGGACCCGCGCATCCAGTCCGTCGGCGCCGACGTTGGTGATGGGATGCGGGCAGACGATGTAAGGGAAGCCCGGAACTCCCATCAGCTTCGTGTAGGCTTTGGCGGTCGTGACGAATACATCGGTGATGATGGTAGCGGTGGGGAAACCCAGCCGCTCCAGAGTAATTCCGTCGTGCAAACTGCCCGACGAGCAGCCCCCTCAATCGCCGATTCCGGTGACAATCAGGTCGGCGTGGCGGTGCAGTTCCGCCATAACCTCCGGTTTGGGCGGCAACGACGCGCTGTGCTTCTTGACATAAAAGACTTCGGAGAACTCGAACTCATCGTTCAGTATGTCGCTGATGGCGCGGAGGATTTTGTCTGAGTTGGCCTTGGAGTTGTCCAGCAGCGCGAGGCGCTTGCCCCGTATGTCGGCGGGCCGGTCGGCCAGCGTCAGCGGGTTGGGCCCGGGGTCGGCTCCGGTGGGGTCCACCAACTGGATTTTGTGCGGCGTTGCGGTAGTCACTTGCGCCTCCCTTCCGTGGTAGCGTTACTCCCCGCGTCCGGGGAGAGGGTATGGATCCTTTTCCTCATCCGACTCGGGTGTCCGAAAGTCTTCCCATGAATCGCGGATGGGGATGGTAATTGCAGGCAGGCCGTGGTAGTTCATCAGAAGCTCGCTGTAGATTCCGCTGTCGCCGCCGGCCTTCAGCACTAGTATGCCTTCCGGAGACGGCGCGGCGGGAACACGAGTGTCCTCGTCCCCGTCGACTATCGCGCCGTTGACTGCGCCCAGCCGCTTCATCTGCGCCCGGCTGCGCCAAGCCTTCTCGTAGACGTACTCCTGAATCCGTTGCCGGCTCCAGCCCTGGCGACCCAGCATCTCGGCGTGCCAGTGGCCTACCACCCAGAACCAGGGAGCGTCGTTGAGGTAGATGCCTAAGCCGTGGCTGGACATGGCGTCGGCGGTGGCATCCATCAGGCTTTCGGCGGTTACGCCGTAGCGGTTGCCCAGCATCTCCGGGTCTTGCACCGTCGCCACCGTGACTGTGGACTGGCTGGCGTCGAACCCTCGAGAGACGTGGAACGGCTCCCACGGGCTGCGCTCTTCGTCCTCGCCTATGCAGACCCCGAACTTTGTCAGCGAACCCATGCAGCCCCGGTCGAGGACGTTGGGCCGCTGCTCGAACACGTTGATGAGGATGAGCCGAATGGCGCGCCCGATGGTCGCGTTGGCGCGATGGCCGGGGCTGAACAGGTTGCCGGTGCAATTCAGCTCGATTTCGTTGCGAATGGGACCATTGACCAGAATCAGGATGCCCGGCGAGTTGGTGGCTGCGGATGCTTCGTGGATGCAGTTTGGGTCGTGCCGGAACATGGCGTCCATGGTGGCCAGCACTACGGGAAAGTACTCCGGCAGACAGCCGGCCATAACCGCATTGGCGGCGGCGTGTTCGGCGGTCAGCGCCCGGCGCCTGACCGGCACCTCACCAAGAATCTGGTGCGGCGGGAGTGATACGGTTTCCAGCATCGCCTCCACCCGCTCCAGCGTCGGCGGAACCACCGGCAGGCCGTCGGTCCAGCCGTGCCGGTAGCACTCTTCGATGGCGTCCAGGGTCTCGTCAACTTCGTGGAGTCTTGCCCTGTGACTATGTGAATTCATCATCCACCAAGCCGTATGCTGAGTGTCCTGAGTTTACGGCACGCGGATTGTAGCACCTCTGCATAACGCAACTATTACGGTTCTTCGCTTCACACTGGCCCTACCCTTTCAGCGGCGTCCTTGGCAGCCATCAAATATACAGGGTTCGGATTGAGGTCGTACTCACGCAGGCAAGCCTCGGTGAATTTGATGGAATGGGCGCCGCCTGCTGCTACCGCTCCGTCAACAAGCTCTTCCCTGTCAACATTGGGCGGCTCCATTCCTGGATAATGTTGCGCTGGCACGCTGGAGTACCAGGAATAGACTGCGGCACAGGCTTGCCAGGCGTAAAGGGCCGTTCCCCGGGCGTCGTCTTCCTCCAGGTAAGGAATCAACATCCTCAGCGCGCTGGGAGCGGTCACCGTGTGAACGAACGCAATCAGGTCCTTGGAGCTGGCGAGGTAAATTTCTGCGAAAGTCTCGGTCAGATTCGAGATGAATGCTGACAGGTCACCGCCGGTATCTGCGAGGTCAATAACTGGCGAAAATTCCGAGTGCTCCTCCATTCCCTTGATCTGCTCTGCGATGGAACCTCTGCCATCATAGTCCGGGCCGTGCAACCGTTCTACGTGGCCCAGCGCAGCCCTTGGCGCATAGCCGGAATTCGCTGGCGACGGCTTACCGGGAAGGGTGTAGTATCGCGCGGCCCAGAATCCCAAACCCTGAGCGAGTTCATCCTTGCGTTGGGCCGTTTCTTCCTTGGAAAGACTGCGGACCGCGTGGCCGGTGCGAATGAGCCCATGGGTCGCCGCAGCCATCAGCCCCGGCGCCAGCCTCGGCGTCCATTTTCTCACCACTTCCTGCCACGGTCGCTCGGACAGCTCATTCTCGAACAGCTCTATCCAATCCCCGAGGCGCTCTCGCGCTCCCAGGTACTCCCGCCAATCGTCTTGTGGGATGGCCAAGGACCGAGACGGGCGGTGCGTCAACCGGCCCCGGTAGGCATCCACCCAGGATAGTACGGCGTCGTCGCGTCCCAAGGCGAACAACGCCTCGGCAGCCATCGGGCCGTGGTTGGCGTTGCCGTTTACCAGTTCTGCGCTGGCGAAACTGAGCAGGTCCAGCATCTCGTCTATGGTAATCGCCATCAGTTCCCTCCAATAGGGGCTGGCGTCAGGCAGACGCTGCCAGCCGGGCGGCTATATCGTCGTTGGCCAGCTTGGCCCGATGAGCCTCGATGTCTATGCCGTACAGCCGGGCGGCGTTCTCGCCCATGATCTTGCGCTTGATTGCCGGGGTGAGATCCACGCCGAATTCATCTCGAATGTCGTCGGGAAGCTGGAAGGCCATGAACTTGTCGATAATCCACTTGGGGCTCCAGATGGCGTAGTCGCTGCCGAAGAGGATGCGGTCCTCGCCCAGCCAGAAGAGCAGGTTGGCCATAATCTCGGCAAAGTACTTGGGGCGGGAGTTTATGAAGGCCATCGCCACCGACGTTCCGGCATAAACATTGGGTTCTTGGGTTGCAATCCAGCAGAAGTCGTCCAGCCTGGGCAATCCTACGTGCTCAACGATGAAGTTGAGGCCGGGAAAGTCGGTGGCCGCGTAGTCCACGTCGTTCACGTCGAAGGCGTCGCGGCTGAGAGGGTAGATGGTCGGCCCCTTGTGGACGTGGACGTTCTTGATGCCCATTTCCTGGGCCAGCTCCAGGTATTTGTAGGACCAGGGGTCGTTGAGCTTCCAGCCCTTGGAGTCGCCGCGCCATTCCGCAGTGTAGAGCTTGAGGCCGCCTATCGGGTAGTCGGCCATCATCTCCCGGAACCTGTCCAAGCCCGCTTCCTCCTCCCGGGGGTCGTAGGAGCCGCAGAGAACGAAGCGGTCGGGATGCTTCCGCTTGACCACGTTGTTCTTCTGGTGGGTGTTGAAGCCAGTCTTGAAGAACTCGTAGAGGTAGGTGGAGTTCAGCACTGCAACGTCAACATACCCTTCCAGGAACAGGTCGCTGATAAGGGCTTCCTCCCCGTAGTTGCAGTACTTCTCGAAATCCCACACGTAGTCGGCGGGCGACAGGGCGGAGTGGTAGTCATAGAAGCACTTGATCCAGGCGTTGCCGTAATCGTTGCGGTGATTGTCCGGCCCGGCGTCCCAGAAGTGCATGTGACCGTCCACTACGAAAATGTCCTCCCCGTTCACTGAGTACATCGCGTTCCTCCCTTCATGGCGCGATTTCTCTTGGTTCAGAATGCCATCCTTCAACAAGCTCAGGATGAAAGGTGGGTAAACTCAGGGTGAATCATGGGTCCAGTTCGAGTTTCGGGATTGAAGCATTGCCGAGCATAGGGAGCCATTGGCTTGCATGGCCAGCCGGGTGGTGCGGGCTCGGATATAGTAGGTTTCCAGCTCCCTCGGTGGAATCGTTTCACCAGTTACGCTGACGATTAACGGAGCATGCGGCGAGCAGTCCAACCCCAGCTCCTCCCGGCGTTCCAGGTATCTGGAAGCTGTGCGGGCGTCCACCTGCGCCGCTCCAATGTCTGCTACGCGGAGCGCGGCCATCTGCTCGAACGACAGCCCGTTGCGTTTCAGTTCCCTCAGCAGGTGTTCCTGCCGCGAGAAATATCCTTTACGGAGAAAAATCTGCCGCGTCTCCTCAAGGGTGTCCGGGCCACCGTTGGGGAAAGCCTCGCCGAAGGTCATGGCCGATACTGAGCCTTCCTCTACCTCGCGGCTGGCAAAATGCTCGCCCAGCTTAACCGTGACCGACCTGACGCCTTCCAAACCAGAAAGCGCCCGCTGGACATCAGACGCCATAAGGTACGAGAAATTGGCCGCGCACCAGTAGGTGGGTAGGCGCAGGCAGACGGTTACGTTTCCGGCGTCGTCGCCGGCCACACTTTCGACGAATCCCAAGGACAGGACAGACTCGTCCAACTCAGGGTCCAGCACCCGGTCGAGACGCGCCATCAAGTCATCCTTGTCCATATGTGGCGGTAGGTGAAGATCGGGTACCGGCGTCATGGCGCGGTCAACTCCCCGTAGGTGTCTGGACGGCGGTCGCGGTAGAACTGCCAGGTGGTCCGGACCTCTGCGATCTCGTCGAGGTCGAGATTTGCGGCTATGACTTCGTCTCGGTCACGGGAAGCCTGGGCAATAATCTGCCCCCTAGGGTCGCAGAAGTAGCTGCTGCCGTAAAACTCGCCGATTTCCCAGGGTTGTTCAACCCCCACCCGGTTAACGGCTCCCAAGAAGTATCCGTTGGCCGCGGCATGGGCCGGCTGCTCCAGCTTCCACAAGTACTCAGACAGCCCCGCGACGGTGGCTGAGGGATTGAATACAATCTCCGCTCCGGCCAGACCCAGGGCGCGAGCTCCTTCCGGGAAATGACGGTCGTAGCAGATATACACTCCCACCTTGCCGCGAGCGGTGTCAAACACCGGGTAGCCCAGGTTGCCGGGACGAAAGTAGAACTTCTCCCAGAAGCCCGGCGCAACATGGGGGAGGTGGTTCTTGCGGTACTTGCCCAGGTACGAACCGTCGGAATCCAGCACGGCGGCGGTGTTATAGAACAAGCCGGTTATCTCCTCCTCGAACACCGGCGCCACCATCACCATCCGGTGCCTCCTTGCCAGGTCCTGCATCAGCCGCACCGTCGGGCCGTCGGGAACCTGCTCCGCCAACTGCCGCCAACGGTCGTGCTGCTCCGCCGGAAAATATGGGCCGGTGAACAGCTCCTGCAGGCACAGGACCTCGACACCCCTGCCGGAGGCTTCCTCGATCAGCGCGACATGCTTGTCGAGCATGAACCGCCTGAGGGCCTGTATGTCCTCCGGCGCCTCTCTTCCGATCCCGGCTTGTATCAGCCCGGCCCGTACAACTCTCGGCATCTCTACGCTCCGTTACGCACCCGCGAAATCCTTGATGGCGGCGAAGTATTCGTCGAGGCCCCGATACAGCAGATCGTTGTGCCCTGCCCCGGGGATAGTGAGTAGGCGCTTGTCAGTGGACTGGAAACAGTGGTGCATCTGTACGGCCTGCTCGACCGGCGCGAGCGTGTCCATCTCACCGTGAATTACCAGCGACGGGATGGAAATGGAGCTTACCTTGGCAAAATAGGCCGACTCAAGGGCATTGGCCTCCTGCGGAGGCAGGCCGTATACGAAGTTGCCGAGGATGGGCCGCCCGCTTTCGATTATGACGCCGCCCAGACGCCCTCCGTGATGGGCTGCCAGTTCGAAGGCGGAATGTCGCCCCATGGAGCGCCCCATCACGAAAACAGAGCCGGACAATCCCTCAGACTTCAGGAGCGCTTCTACGTAATCCAGCACCTTCACCGAGTCAGCCAGCATTGTGGTGAAGGAGGGCCAGCCCCCACTGCGCCCATAGCCCCGGTAGTCGGCCACGAAGAAGTTTACGCCAATCCGGGTGTAGAGCGGCGCAATGCCGTTGTAATCGTTGGCAGTCTCCCCATTGCCGTAGAAGAACAGTATGTTCGGCGACTTATCGGCTGCGGGAAAGAAGCGGCAGGAGAGGGAGATGTCATCCGCCACAGCTACCGCGTGGTCGCTCGCTCCCGGTGGCGCGGGAGTCCAGTTCTTCCGAGGGTAGAAGGCGTTCATGGAAATGCCTATGTCGTCCAGTGCCGAGTAGTCGACTGTTGTCATGTTTGCTCCTCGCTATGAGACGCCCTCACCCTAACCCTCTCCCCGAGGGAGAGGGAATTTTGTCGCCCTCGCTAATCAAAGAACCCGGCCAGAATATTCTCCCGAATGGTATTCGCCACCAGTTCAGGCCGTTGCACCGGCACGTCGTGGATGCTGTCTTCCAGCCAGACCGTCTTGCTGCGAGGCAAGAGCCGCTCCGCGGCCGCGATGGACTCGGAGCGCGCCAGAGTGCGCTCGTATGCGTCGGGGTTCTCCCGCTGGCGGGCTGGCATCATCAGCACCGGGCAGGTCACTTGCGGGTAAAGGTCCCGGGGATGGTGTTCCCACAGCGCCCGGATAATCCGCAGGTGGTTGTCCCGCGTCAACTTCGCCAGGATTGTACCGTCGTCCAGCGTCTCGAAGTTGCCAAGTATGATTTCCTCAGCTTCCGGGCCGTGTTGGGCAATGAGGGTGGCCCACTGACCACCTGACCGCGCTCGATTCAGAAACTGCTCCGTTGTAACTCCGGCGAAGTCCGGCGGCGCCATCTGAACCAGCGCATCATCCAGCGTATCGTAGCGGGCTGAAGCGTCGATGGTGCCTCCATCCACGAACACGATGCCTTGCAGCAGTTCCGGTCGCGCAACCGCCAGTTCCAGAGCGACGTCGGCCCCCCATGAGTGGCCCACCAGCACCGGGCGTTTGAACCCCCGGCCTGCCAGTAAGGCCGCCACGTCGCCAGACACGCTGGCGAAGTCGTAGCCCTGCTCCGGCTTACCGCTGTCGCCATGCCCCCGCTGGTCCACCGCCAGCACTGCGAAGTCTCGCGCCAGCAGGGGAGCAACAAAGTCCCAGATGCGGCAGGTGGATGCCAGTCCGTGCAGCAGTACCACCGGGCGGCCAGGGCCGCCCCAGTTGCGCATGTGCATTCGCAGGCCGCCGTAACGAGTCCATTCGTCTGTGGGATACCCTTGCATCAGTGATACCTTTATATGGATACCTTTTGGGATATGTGGGAAACCATCCACCTGCCTAGGCAGGGAATGAACATACGCTATTTGATGGGCTGCCCCTTATTACCGCACGACCCATCATTAAATCCAACAGTTTTTGGAGCCAATTGTGGGCGGATACGGGATGCCTCAGCGCCAACAATGTCGTTTAGTTGAGCTCTTCGCTTCCGGGCTGAACCCGTATCAACAGCACAGGTTCGCCGGACTGCCTTACGACACGTTCCGCGACGCTTCCCAGGACCATCCTGGCCACACCGGATCGCCCGTGCGTGGTCATCACCAGAAGCGCTTCCTCGCTGGCAGCGGAGTGGTCTATAATCGCCGCTGCTGCCGGCCCATGGAGCAGACGCCAGTCGGCCATGGCCCCCTCCTGTTCCAGCCGCTCTCTTAGCCGGGCCAGGTATTCCTCAGCTTCCTTCTCAACGATGGCCCTATATTCCGCATAGGTCGGGGCTTGGCTGACAAGGCTGGCCGGGCCTAGGTTTGCAAGGCTGTTGTATTCTTCGATGGAAGGGATAGCCCTCACCAGTTCCACAATCAGGCCCATCGCTTTTCCGAGGTGCGAGGCGTGAGGCAGGGCTTGTTCGGCCATTTCTGAGCCGTCCACCGGCACCACTATCCGGCCAAATTCCCCCGACGCGGCCGCGCCCCGCCTGTCCCCGGGGCGGATCATCAGCAGGGGGCTTCTGGTCGTGTGCAAGACCAGGTCTGCCACGCTGCCTGTCCACCAGCGGGACAACCCAGAACGGCCATGGCTGGACATCGTAATCAGGGTGCCGGGCGCCTTGTCTGCTTCCGAGACGATGGCGTTGCCCGGATAGCCTTCTGGGATGGTGATGTCTGTGCTTATTCCCGATTCCAGCAGCCCAGCCCGGATGGGCTCGGCGTAGGCGCGGGCGTGCATGCCCCGGTGGTGAGCCGAGTGGATGTAGTAGAGCCTCTCGTTAAGGGCCTGGGAAATGCTCGGGTGCTCCGGCTCGATGGCGTAGAGTAGCCTCACCGGGAGCGAGAGGTCATTGGCAAGACGCCTCGTCACGGGCAGGACTTGTTCCGAGAATTCGGAGCCGTCTAACGGAACAAGAATTCGCTCGTACATGATTCACCTCCGCCACTCATTTGCCATATCCGTTGATTCGTCCTAATCAGCATACGGGAAGGATGGTGGCCGTTGTCAAGATTGTGAAAGAGGTAACGGCCAGCGACTGGCGACAGGTTCTGAAAAGAGGGAGCGTATCAGGCGCCGTTGACCGCTTTCCATCGCGGGATTAGGAAGTTGCACTGCGGCACAAGTCCCCCGCTGTGCACTTTGCACACCGCCGCCTGCACAGGTAAGATTCCCCAAATCTTCAGGTCATCGGCGGCGGACGAATGAGCAGCAGCAGACGCATCGTCATTCTCGGGCGAGATGCTTCCAGTCTTGACGGTCTCACTCGTATTCTGGAAGGCGCAGGCTACATCGTCGCCAGCACCACCAACGACGGAGTGGCCATAGATATGGTCGGGTCTTCGTCCTACGACGCGCTGCTCATCGGCAGGGACGTGGTCGAGGCTGACCGCCGCTATGTGGCGACTGAATCCCGGAACCGCGATATGGGAATCGTGGTGCTGACCGTCAATAGCCCTCGATCAGTCCTGACCCAACTGTCGCAGGCCCTGCCGTGAGACGGAGAGCGGAAGGGTCTTCCCTCCCCGCTATTCGGCATCGCTATTGATAGGCTGGGCTGTAGCTGGGGCTGGAAACCCGGCCGCCGTCTACGATGATATAGTCGCGGTCAATGGGTTCACCGGACAGGAAGGCAGTCAGGCATTCCCGGATGCCGTTGGCGTAGCGGCGCTGGGCCTCCAGAGTGGTTCCCGAAACGTGCGGGGTCATGGCGTGGTTGGGCATCCTCCGCCATGGGTGGTCGGCTGGGGCAGGCTGCGGGTACCACACGTCTCCCGCGTAACCCGCCAGGTGCCCGCACTCCATGACCTCCACCAGGGCGTCGGTATCGACAATACGGCCCCGCGCCGTGTTCACCAGGTACGCGCCCTTTTTCATGCTGTACAGCAGCTCGCGGTCGAACATGCCCTGCGTTGCCGGGGTCAGCGGGATGTTGATGCTGACCACGTCACTCTCGGACACCAGAGCCCGCAGGCCCTGGTAGCGGGCGCCAAGCACTATTTCAGCAGGCAGGGGCAGTCGGCGATAATCGAAATAGCGCATCTGTACATCGAAGGGCTTGAGCCTTGCCGCCACCCGCTGTCCGATGCGCCCGAAGCCGACGATGCCGACCCGCTTGTCCTCCAGGTCGTGGGAAGGGGCGGCGACCTTTCCGATGTCCCACCCGCCGTGAATCACTTCCTGGTACGCGGGCATGTAGTTGCGGACCAGCGTCAATATCTGCATCACCACGTGTTCTGCGACGCTGACCACGTTGCTGCCGGTTATTTCGGCCACTGTGATGCTGCGCTCCGCGGCGGCGGCAAGGTCGAAGTGGTCGGAACCCACGCCGGCCGTTAGCAGGAGCTTCAGGTTGGGGGCCGCTTCAATGCGCTCGCGGCTGATATATGCCGGCCAGAAAGGAGTGGCGATGAGCACGTCGGCTGTCGGTAGATGGCTGTCCAGCCCGGCGCCGGCGTCGGTTGTGGCCACGAGTTCATGCCCCGCGCCCTCCAGCCATTCACGCAAGCCCAAGGCATTTTCGGCGCAGCCCAGCAGTTCCGGTGTCTCAGCAGCGGCCGCTCCCCCCGGGTATAACACTGCGACGATTTTCATGCTCCCCCTCCCTATGTCGAATCTCACCGGATACTTTGGCAAATCCTCTCGAAACATCGCAATGCTTGCAGAGGATTCCGGTGGTTAACATAATACCAATGCGGAGGGCATCCGATGCAATCCACCGGCAAGGGTTTTTCCGCGCAAATGGAGGACGGGGCGCCTGAGTTGGGGACAAAGGCCGTTCAGGAAGCGGCTGTTGCGCTCCCAGTGGTTTCCGGTTGGAAATCCAGGCCGAAAATCTCTTCGGCGGTTGTCAGACCGTCGGGGGGCGGCTGTCCCTTGAGGTAAGCCGTGGGGGAATGAAGCAGCTTGTTTACGATGGCCTTGGTCATGGCCTCCAGCGACGCCAATTCCTCACTGGTCAGCTTGCCGTTCAGCCGCTTGAGGGTCCGTTGCAGTTCCTGGCGTCGCACCCGGTCTGCGTGTTGGCGCAGGCCGATTACGGGCGGGAGGGAGTCCAGTCCGCTCCGCCACTGATCGAATTGTGACGCTTCCTCCTTCGCTAGGGCTTCCGCCGCGGAGATTTGCAGCGCCCGGGCGCTGCGACTTTCTTGGGACATCGCTTCCAGGTCGTCTATGTCATGGAGAGAAACATTGCTTACCCTGGCAGCGCCTGGATCGATGTCTCGTGGCACGGCGATGTCCATAAGAAACAGCGGGCGATCCGGGCGGAAGGCCATCATACGGTCGACCAGGCCAGCCTGGAGCACGTAGCCCGGGGAGCCGGTGCAGCCGATGACGATGTCGGACTCTCCCAGGGCCTCGGGCAGCCGGTCGAAGGGCAGGGCCCGGCCGGACAGGCTCCCGGCCAGCTCCTCGGCCTTGGCGTAGGTGCGATTGGTCACCGTGATGTTGCGGACTCCGGCCGAACTCAGCGCCTCGGCCGCGGTCCGGCCTGCCTCGCCCGCGCCTACGACGAGAACGGAACTGGAGGACAGGTCGCCCACCACCAAGCGGGCCAACTCGACGCAGGACCGGCTCACCGAGAGTGCGTTGCCGCTGATGCCTGTATCGCGACGCACCCGCCTTCCGGCCCTCGACGCCTGTTGAAACAGCCTGGCCAGTAATCCCGTCGCTGTTCCGGCCTGGACTGCCGTGTTGTACGCCTGACGCACCTGACCGATTATCTGCTCCTCTCCCACTATCATCGAGTCCAAGCCGGATACAACCCGAAACAGGTGGAGAATGGCAAGATAGTCCCGGTGAGCGTACAGGTAGCGTTCAAGGTCCTCGGTTGACGCCCCGAACCGGCTGGTCAGCAGTTCTTTTAACCTGGCACAGCCGTCGCCCTCGGGGGTTTCGAGGAAATAGAACTCTGAGCGGTTGCAGGTGGAGAGGGCCACCGCGGGGATTCCGAAGTTGCGGAGCTCATCCAGCAGGCTGGGTAACTGCTCGCCGTTCCAGGACAGTTGTTCCCGTACCTGAACGGGGGCCGTGGTGTGGTTCAATCCAACGGCGATAATTCCCGCTCTCGCGGGAACGCTGGAGTTGGGGCGGAGAGCGTTACGTCGGGACACGCCTTAACCTATAAAAATCTGAAAAAAACTGTATCATTGCCTAGAATGCGCGGTAATTCTAACGTCCCGGCTTTGCGGTGTCAACGCCCCGGTAATCAGGAGTTTCAATGTAGAAGAAACAGGGCTGCGACCATGGTCGCAGCCCGTCGTGAAGTCATGGTTCAGGGGCGGCGCGGTTTACCTGGACTGCGCCGTTGCGGGGTGCCCTGAGCTAGAGGCGAGTACATCATCCAGCATCCTCTGGAGCGCCATGGTGTGGCTGCAGACGGTTCGGGTGGCGAAGAAGTGGCACTCACAGTCCCAGGCTCCGTCGTTATACGTTACGTCGTAGCTGTTGTGATTGCCCTGGAATGTTGCCGAAAAGCTGGTTATGCTGACCCGCTCTTTTTCCGCGGCGTATTTCCTCGCCTTGTCAATCTTGCCGATGATGCTGGAATCCATCGCACCTCCAACTATTCCCATTTAGCCGACCCACCGGCCGTAAAATTGTAGCCTCGGAACCGGCTCTACCGATGGTACTACGGGCGCGGTTGCCCACTGGATGTAGTTCAAATTCTATTCTCCCTCAGCCCGGAATTCAAGGCGGCCTGCTATCTTTTCATGCCCTGTACATGCCGGAGACATCCTGCCGGGTCGTTGACTGGCATAACTGGGTAAAATAAAATCGCATTCAATCCGGGCCAGTGGCGATTATCGTAACGGTGCTTAACTCTTGACTTTGACGTCGCCTTCCGACCATTGTCTTTGAGTGTAGCGTCCGCGCTACCGCTTCTAACGACTTCCCAGTTGCTCGGGGCAGTTGAATTGAGAGAGTCGAGGCTGATGAACGGCGACCAGATCAGGGACTCCTTCATCAAATTTTTCGAGAGCAAGGGGCATCAGCACATGCCCTCTGCGTCCCTCATCCCGGCGGGAGATCCCACCCTGCTGTTCACCAGCGCCGGAATGGTGCCTTTCAAGCCCTTTTTCATGGGCGAGCAGACACCCCCTTCGCGCCGACTCACCAGCAGCCAGAAGAGCTTCCGCACCACTGACATAGACGAGGTGGGCGACCACAAGCACCTCACCTTTTTCGAAATGCTGGGCAATTTCAGCATAGGAGAGTACTTCAAAGAAGGCGCCGTCGGCTTTGCCTGGGAGCTGGTGACCCAACTCTTCGGCCTGTCCCCCGAGCGCCTGTACGTCACCATCCATCTCGACGACGATGAAGCCTTCGCCATCTGGCGCGACCAGATTGGCGTCCCGGAAGAGCGTATCTACCGATACGGCGACAAGGACAACTGGTGGGGCCCTGCCGGCACGGAAGGGCCTACCGGCCCCTGCTCGGAAATCCACTACGATGGCGGCGTGGAGAAGGGATGCCACGAAGGGCACATGGTCGCGGTTGACGTACTTACCGCCCAACTCCGGGAAGAAGGGAATGGCGCTCCTCCTCAGGAAGTCGACGGCTGCCACCCCAACTGCGACTGTGAGCGTTTCGTCGAGTTGTGGAACCTGGTGTTCATGCAGTACTACCAGGACCCGGAGCGCAACCGCACCCCCCTGCCCGCCCCCAGCGTGGACACCGGCATGGGCCTGGAGCGGGCCGCAGTCATCCTGCAGGGCAAGAACAACATCTACGAGACCGACCTTTTCACACCCATCATCGCCAGGGTCTCAGCTCTTACCGGACGCGAATACGGCGCAGACGCCGGTACCGACTTCGCCATGCGAGTGGTCGCCGAACATGCCCGCGCCGCCGCCTTCCTCATCGGCGACGGCGTGGCGCCGGGCAACGAGGGCCGGGGATACGTGCTGCGCCGGGTCATCCGCCGCGCTATTCGCTACGGACGGCGGATGGGTCTGACCGGCCCCTTCCTCTGCGATGTGGTCGAGGAGGTAATACCCCGCTTCCAGGCCGTCTATGGCGAACTGTCCCAGAACCGCGACTTTATCCTGCGTGTCGTAAACCTGGAAGAGGAACGATTCGCCGAGGCTTTCGGTAGAGGGAATGAAATTCTGCTGGATATGATTGCCTCCCAGTCTGCCTCGACCAACGGCACATCGACAAGGATGGTATCCGGCCGCGACGCCTTCGTCCTGTACGACACTTACGGATTCCCACCTGAGTTGACTGCGGAGATTGCCCGCGAGCACGACTTCAACGTGGACCTGGCCGGCTTCGAGGCTGAAATGGAGCGGCAACGGGAGCAGTCCCGCTCCGTCCAGCAGTTTGAGGGCAGCATGGAGATGCTGACCGTATACGAGAACCTGGGCGCTGGCCGCACCGAGTTCACCGGCCACACCCTTCGACTGGCTCAGGGTGAGCTTGTCGAACCCCAGGAATCGGTAGTCGCAGCCCTGCTGGTGGATGGCGCATCGGCAGGCCACGCCACGCAGGGTCAGCAGGCCGAAGTCGTCATCAGCCGCACTCCCTTCTACGCCGAAGGAGGCGGGCAGTTGGGGGATCATGGCCACATACGCGGCCCCAACGGGCTCTTCCGCGTGCAGGACACCCAATCACCCGTGGCCGGGCTAATCGTGCAGAAGGGCGTAGTGGAGGAAGGGCACATCGCAATCGGAGACCCGGTGTCCTGCGTCGTGGACGCCGCCCGTCGGCTGGATTCATCGCGCAATCATAGCGGTACCCACATTCTGCACGCCGCGTTGCGGGCGACACTGGGGCCGCATGTCCGGCAGGCGGGCTCGCTGGTGGCGCCCGAGCGGCTGCGGTTCGACTTCAGCCACGTAGGTCGGCTCAGCCCCAACGAGTTGTTGCAGGTACAATCCCTGTCCAACGAGAAAGTGAGGGCCAACCTGCTGGTTTCAGCGCAGGAGACCTCCTACGCCGACGCCGTGCGACAGGGCGCACTGGCCTTCTTCGGAGATCGCTACGGCGATGTGGTGCGCGTGGTCAGGATGGCCGAGGACTCCGGGGAGCCGTTCAGCTTCGAGGTCTGTGGTGGCACCCACGTCTCCGCCACCGGGCAGGTGGGCACCTTGCTGGTGCTGGGAGAGTCCAGCATCGGCGGCGGAATGCGGCGCATTGAGGCCCTGACGGGACGGGCCGCCGAGGCCCTGTTCGTGGAGCAGTCGGCCCTGCTGGACAACCTGTCGCGCCGGTTGCAGACGCCGGTTGCAGACCTTGAGTCCCGACTGGACAGCTATATGCAGGAGACGGACGACCTGCGCCGCAAGCTCTCCGGCATGGAGCGCTCGCTGCTGCGGGCCGAAGCCGAGACGCTGCTGCAACGGGTGGCCGACGTGGACGGAGTAAAGGTTGTTGCCGGCCGCACGTCAGCCAACAACGCGGACGGAATGCGGGAAATGGGCGACTTCCTCCGGGACAAGCTGTCCAGTTGCGTGATAACCTTGGGCGCCCTCGCTGAGGGCAGCCCCATACTGGTCACGATGGTAACTCCCGATCTGGTGGAGCGGGGCCTGAACGCCGGCAGCATCGCCCGCGACGCCGCGAAGCTCATGGGCGGCGGCGGGGGCGGACGCCCTGAGATGGCCCAGGCCGGTGGCCGCCAGCCGGAAAGGCTGGACGATGCCCTGGCTGCGGTCCCCAATTTGATCCGGGAGGCCTTGTCTTAGAGGGTGTGCGACATATCCCCTTTCCCAGAGGGAGAGATTTAGGGTGAGGGCGTTCCCCCCGGTTCACCCTCTGGACTGGTGTAACGATGAGACTTTTGGCCCTCGACGTTGGCGAGCGGCGAATCGGCTTGGCATCCGGCGTTGCCGAGCTGGGTACTGCCCTGCCCGCCGGTGTGCTGCGGCGGACGCGGCTGACCGTCGATGTCCAAGGAGTGCTTGAAGCAGCCCGGCAGCGAGAGTCCGATGCCATCGTGGTAGGCGTTCCCTACCGGCCGGAAGGTGAAATTAGTCCGCAAACCAAGCGGGTTCTCGGCTTCATCCGGGCTTTGCGTAAGAAAACATCTTTGCCGGTACACGGTGTGGATGAGGCATTCACCAGCATGGAGGCCGAAGGGCTTCTGCGGGATGCAGGACTGCAGCCTTCTCGCAGCCGCGGCGCCGTGGACGAAGCAGCCGCAGTGCTTATACTGCGGCGCTTCCTGGATACATATTCTCGATATCATCTCCCCCCATGGGAGGGCTAGTGTGGGTGGTCCCGTACCTTGCGCTACAGGTAAGTCCGCTGGAAGTCCTCCGACTGTAGCGTCATTGTGTCCATGTCCCAGTCGAAGGTGAGCACGACTGACTTTTCGGAAGTCGCCTCCAGCAGACGCAGGCCGTTCTGGGCCACCACGCTTTCAGCCTCGTGGTAGTCAAGCTCGTCCGGCTCCCGGCCGGTACGATTGCAGACGATGATGGGCAGGCCGGTCTGGGCGGAACGGGCTTCCCACTCCCCGTCTGGGCCACAACCCCCCGGTCCCCAGGATACGGGTGACACCAGCACCTGGGCTCCCTTGCTCACCAGCACCTCGGCCACGTCGTTCTTGTAGGCGTCGGCGCAGATGAGCACCCCCGCCTGAACGCCGTCGCAATCGAAGGGCGCTATTTTCCAACCGGCCGTAGACCATGCTTCGGCCCCGCCCAGGGCTTTTATCTTGCGATGCCGCCCGGTAATCTGCCCGTCTGAATTGATGACGAAGACGGTGTTGTACATCCGCCCTGACGCCGGGTCCAGCTCCGGGTGAGACAGGAACACGGTGATGCCTTGCTCCCGGACAAAACCACAGAACCCGGTCATCCAATTGTCAGGCTGAGGTTGAATCCAGCCGGTGCCGAGGGTCTTCAGGAACAGGTAACCCGGGATGCACAGTTCCGGCGTAATCGCCCACTGCGCTCCCGCCTGGGCGGCGACTGCCACACCGCGCTCCACCAAGCGGCGGTTGTGCTCGATGTCGCCGGTCACCGGCGCAATGTGCAACAGGGCAATGCGCACACTATCCTCCCTGCCGGATGCTGAGTCCACTAGAATTATAGCATCCGCGTCCGATGGCTTTCCTGTCCGGCTAAAGCATCCCCTTGACGCCCGCTTTGGCGGCAAGCACAATGGATACAAGACAGTCTCGTTGCCCCGTGGTGTAGTGGTAGCACGCCAGCCTTTGGAGCTGGAATCCCTGGTTCGAGCCCAGGCGGGGCAGCCATCAACAGTCTGGCCCAAAGATGTGACCATCTCCTCCTCGTATCAGTCTGGCAGGTCAAGACTGAGCCGGCTCCCTCTTATTCCCTCGCCCCGGGACCAGAGTGGCAAGATGATTCCCGTGAAACCTTGGGAGACGCAAAATGCAGGAAAGGGACTTGGTAGGCTATGGACCCAACCCTCCGAAGGTCAGATGGCCCAATGACGCAAGAATCGCCATATCAGTGGTGGTGAACTACGAGGAAGGCTCGGAATACTCCATCCTTGACGGTGATCCCAGCGGGGAGACCTCCGGAGAATCACCCTCCCCTCTTGGCCCGGGCGAGCGCGACTTGGCCAACGAGTCCTTCTTCGAGTACGGCAGCCGTGTGGGTGTCTGGCGCATAATGGACATACTCGACAGGAACGACGTCAAGGGTACGTTCTACGCCTGTGCCTTGGCTTTGGAGCGCAACCCGGAAGTGGGGCCGGAGGCCATTCGCCGGGGGCACGAAGTGATGGGTCACGGGAACCGCTGGGAGGAGTATTACAGGATGGACCGGGACGCCGAACGGGAGGCCATCCGGCAGGCGGTGGAGTCCATCACCCGCATTTGCGGCCAGCGCCCTCTGGGCTGGTACACCCGCTACGGCCCCAGCCTCAACACGCGGGACCTGGTGGTAGAGGAAGGCGGCTTCGAGTATGACTGCAATTCCTACAACGACGATCTGCCCTACTATACCCAGGCGCAGGGCAAGCCGTGGCTGGTGGTCCCCTATTCGCTGGAGGTCAACGACTATAAGTTCTGGCGCGGAGACCTGCTGACTCCCGAGCATTTCTTCCAGGTAGCCAAGGCTTCCTTCGACACGCTGTACGAGGAGGGGGCCACGCACCCCAAGATGATGTCGGTGGGCCTGCATTGCCGCATAATCGGAAAGCCGGGCCGGGCAGCCGGGCTGGACCAGTTCCTCAAGTACGCCTCCCAAAAGGAGGGCGTCTGGTTCGCCCGGCGCCTTGACATCGCACGCTGGTGGAAAGAAAACTACCCGCCGTCATAGCAGATGCGTCTTTCAGCAGCATAGACCTCTCCGGCTCATCGCTGCTAGTGGCTGTGCTTTGGCGTCAGCCAGCTTATGAAGGCGTCTTCGCTGCGTGTCTGCATGAAAAAGCGCCCCGGTCCTTCCAGCTTGCAGACCAGGCCCTCGCCGCCCAGCAACGTCGTCTTCCACCCGCCGGAGCGGCCCACCTCGTACCTCACCGACTCGTCGAAGGCGACCATGTGGCCGTTGTCCACGGTGTAGCGTTCGCCCCGACCCAGGTCTATGCGATGAATTGCCCCGTAGGAGGAAAGGAACAGCAGTCCCCGCCCGGAACAGCGCAGCAGGAACAGCCCCTCGCGGGAGAAGAATGAGCGCGCGCCACCCCATTGCGAGTCCACTTCGATGTTCATGGTCGCTGCGAGAAAGGAACCCGACTGCACCAGGACCGTCTCGCCCCGCAACTCTAGGGCCTCGATGTCGCCTGGCAAGGATGGCGCCAGGGTAACTTCGCCAGCTTGCTCTGCAGTGAAGGTGTTGACGAAGAAGCTTTCGCCTCCCAATACGGACCGCCGCAGTCCCCCGAAAATACCGCCGCGCGTGCTGGTATCCATCTTGATGCTGTCTGACATGCTGACCATGGCGCCTGTTTCAGCTTGAAGCTGCTCCCGCTGATTAAGCCTGACCCGAGCCAGGGCGTAGGAAGGCTTGTGAAGAATTTCATAGTCCATTTGTTCGCTCCTGCACTATTGAACGTGGACAGCTCCTGGCGGAGAGAGTGCCGCAGCTATCCCCTCGACTTTCGGGACTGTGACTGTCATTTCCCGAGGATAAAGTTCTCAACTGCCCAGGAATACACAATAATCATACACCGTAACCGCTGCGAGATGTTTGACCCTTCCGTTCCGCCGCAGGTATATTAGGGCATCGCAACGCGACTCCGGTACGCTGGAGGGGTCTATGTATGCGCTGGTTCTGGCTGGCGGGAAGGGAGAGCGGCTGCGGCCACTGACAGACACGCTACCCAAGCCCATGGCTCCGGTATGTGGCAAGCCCATCCTGGAGCGACAGGTTGACTGGCTGAAAGACGGCGGTATCGAGGGCGTGGTGTTCCTGGCCGGTTACCGTTGGGAAGCCATTCGCGAGCACTTCGACGACGGCTCCGGCCACGGCATCAGTGTCGAATACAGCATTGAGGACTCCCCACTGGGTCGGGGAGGAGCCATCAAGCAGGGCTATCCCCTGGCCCCGCCGGGAGATGAGCCGTTGGTGGTGACTAATGGAGACATCATCACCCGTCAGCCGCTGTCTGAAATTATCGAGTTCCACAAGGAGAGCCCGGCCCGGCGCAACGGGCCAGCGGTTACCTTGCTGGCCGTTCCGATGGTCAGCCCCTACGGTCTGGTTGACATGGATGATGCGGGCGGAGTGGTGGGATTCCGGGAGAAGGTCGAATTGCCCCACTGGATTAACGGCGGGGTGTATGTCTTTGACCGAGAGGTGTTTCCCGAGTTCCCGGATTTGGGCGACCACGAAGTAGAGACTTTCCCGCGGCTTGCGCAAGCCGGTCGCATTGCTGCCTTCCGGACCCGTTCGTTCTGGACCAGCATAGACTCCTTCAAGGATCTGCGGGAAGCGGAGGAATTTATCGGACGGGAAGACGCGGCGTCCTAGGTCGTCGCGAGGTGTGGTGCAGATGGCCCGGACGCTTCGACAGGCTCAGGATGGACAATCTGGCCCATCCGCTGTTTCCGAAGAGAGCGCATCCAACGTGGCCGCGATGGCTGCGGCGGTCAAATCCAACATCTGTGAGGTGCTGGTCGGGAAGGAGCCGGTCATCGAACTTACTTTGACCGCCCTGCTGAGCGGAGGGCATATCCTTGTCGAAGATGTCCCGGGCATCGGCAAGACCACCCTTGCACGCAGCCTGGCCGAATCGCTGCGTTGCAGCTTTCGGCGCATCCAATGCACTCCCGACCTGATGCCTTCCGACATCACCGGAGTCCACTATTTCAACCAGAAATTGGGGGAGTTCGAGTTCCGTCCCGGTCCCATCCTGGCGCAGGTTGTGCTGGCGGACGAAATCAACCGGGCCACGCCACGAACTCAGTCGGCCCTGCTGGAGGCGATGGCCGAGGGGCAGGTGACCGTGGACGATCGTACGATGCCTCTTCCTGTCCCCTTTGTCCTGGTTGCCACCCAGAACCCCATTGAGCTGGAAGGGACCTTTCCCCTGCCCGAGGCGCAACTGGACCGGTTCATGCTCCGTCTGAGGCTGGGCTACCCTGACGAGGCTGACGAAGAGGAAATGCTGGCGCGCTTCAACTCCGGCAACCCCATAGAGACCATGCAGCCCGTTGCTGGAGGCGATGACATCGTCGAAAGCCAGCAGCGGGTGAAGGATGTCTATGTAGACGCGGTGTTGAGCAACTATATCGTCCGCTTGGTTCAGGCAACCCGGCATCACGAAGAGGTGGAGCTGGGAGCCAGTCCGCGGGCCACCCTCGGGCTGTATCGTTGCTCCCAGGCCTTCGCCGCCATC
Organism: Dehalococcoidia bacterium; assembly: GCA_965204805.1. Taxonomy (GTDB): domain Bacteria; phylum Chloroflexota; class Dehalococcoidia; order Lucifugimonadales; family UBA3495; genus VXOI01. The sequence continues at coordinate 1,780,971 of OZ242013.1, read as the reverse complement.
CGGGGGCGCAACTACGTCACTCCCGACGACGTGAAGGTTATAGCGCCCTACGCTCTTTCCCATCGCACCATCCTCACGCCGCAGGCCCGGCTGAGGGGGCGCACTGCCGAGGACATTATGCTGGAACTGCTGTCCCAAGTGGAGGTCCCAGTCTAGTCCCCTATCCCTCTGGGAGAGGGTTAGGGCGAGGGCATTCCCTATGCGCCATGAGCTCTGGCCGCTGGTTAGCGGCCTCCTGGTTTTCGTTGGGCTCCTGGTCAGCAGCGGCCTGCTGCTGGTTGTCGGTTCCCTGGTGGCTCTCGTCTGGCTGGCGGCGCGGATTTGGGAGCGATATGGCTTCCGGAAGGTCAGCTACAGCCGCGAGCTAAGCCGGCGTCGAGCTTTCATTGGGGACACTTTTGACTACACTGTTGCGCTGAACAACGACAAGCCATTGCCCCTGATCTGGGTCGAGTCCCAAGACCCCTTTCCGGAAGGACTGGAGCTGGCCGGCGCAGTGGTGCGAGGAGCCACTCTGGAAACGAATCGCCACCACAGCATCACCACTTCCTTGATGCCCTACCAGCGCGCGGCGTGGAAATTTCCCATGCGCTGCACCCGGCGCGGCTATCACCGGATAGGCCCGGTGCGAATGCGTAGCGGGGACATATTCGGCTTTGTCTCCACGGAATCACGTCAGACCAGTGTGGACAACATACTGGTCTATCCGCGTGTTGTGGACATCGAAGAGTTATTCACTCCTCCGCAGGACCCCCTGGGCCTGGCGCGCGGACAGATGCCGCTGTATCACGATACCAACCGGGTTAAGGGACAGCGCGACTACCGCTCCGATGACCCGCTGAAGTACATTGACTGGAAGGCTACGGCGCGGGCCGGGCAACTGCAGACCCGGGTGTTCGAGCCGTCGGTTTCGCTGAATCTACTGGTGGCTCTCAACGGCTCCACCAGCGATTTCGTCTGGCAAGGCACAAACCGTCGTCTGTTCGAGCGCGCAGTGACCGCAGCGGCTTCCGCCGCCTCCCTGGCTGACCGGCTAGGCTACAGCTACGGTCTGATTTCCAACGCAGTCGCATCGTATTCCGGCAAATGGCTGAGTGTGCCCCCCGGGGCGTCCAAGTCCCAGCTTGCCTCGACGTTGGAGGCGTTGGCCATGGCAGCCCCATACGTGGTGTCCATGTTGCCCGAAGTTTTCCGGGCCGAGCGCGGCCGACTGCCTCAAGGAGCGACTGTGCTGCTAGTGACCGGGGCAATCACCCCCTCACTTCCCGCGCAATTGGCCGCAATCGAAGCGAGCGGCTACCGGGTGCTGATCCTGTATGCGGGCGACGGGGACTCGCCGGAGCGCATCGGCGAAGTTCCGGTGGCGAATATGAGCCACCTGTTGGACTCTCTCCCGGAATCGGGCATGGATTACAGCGACGAATTGGAACCCGGCATCAGCGAGGCGTTGGATGGCTCTCTCCTGGAGAAATAGAGCAATCACCGCGGTGGCGCTCTTCCTGGAAGGGTGCGCCCTCTATCTCCTCATGGCCGCCTTCGCCCACCTGGTGCAGTTCGAGCAGTTGCGGATGCCCTTCTGGCTTGTATTGGTTGCCATGGTCTGGGGTTATGCGCTCTCATCCTGGATACTCGGCTGGCGGATAACGCCCCTGTTGCGTGGGCTGTCGGGATTGGCGATGGGGGTGCCATCGCTGTTGGTGCTCACTGCTTGGAATGGAGGAAAGACGCTGCTGCCCTTCTCCATGCTGGTCACAGAGGGGATGAGCGGAGTGGGGTTGTTCGTCGGCTCGATTTTGTTCCTGCTGGTAATCTGGTGGCGCGGTATTTCGATGTCGAGAGAGGAGGTCACCCTGGACATCGTGCGCTCCTCCTTTCAGGCTGGGCTGGTCGTGATGCTGGTGGTGTCCGTGATAGATGCGGTCGCCACCGGCCGCATCGTCAGCGGTTTTCTGGTAATTGGTTTCTTCGCCGTTGGGCTTGCGGGTATGGCGGTGGCCAGATTCTCGTCGGATAGCGGGGAGGAACGCGAGATGCCAGCGCAATGGCTTTGGCTCATCGCCGCCAGCGTCGGCGTTGTGCTGCTTCTCGGCCTGCTTATCAGCGGAATCGGGCTGGGCGGACTGGACGATGTCACAAGGATCGTTGCCAGCGCGGTGGGCGCGGCGGGCTACTGGATGCTGGAGCCTGTGCTGATGCTTGTCGGGCTGCTGGCCGGTGCGCTGGTCAGCCTGGGCAACTGGTTTTCCGATCTCATGGGCGGTGGCAACCTGGATGGGCTTATCGAGGCCCAGCGCCGCTTGGACGAGTTCCACGAGAGCCTGCGGGAAACGGAAAGGGAGCCTGGAGGCAGTGCACTATTCACAGTGATGAAATGGATTGCCGCTTTGTTGGGAGCGGCAGCAGTTTCCTGGATCGTCTACGCCCTCTTTCGCGCCAGGCGAAGGCAAGGCCGCAACAGCGAGGTTATCGAGACCCGCGAGTCACTGTTCAGCCTGGAACGCATGGGGGACGATCTGGGGGAAGCCCTGAGTGGCCTGTTTTCCGGGATGGCAGGCCGTGGACGCTCCTCCCGCCCCCGCCCCCGTTCGCCCCGCGACTATTACCACTCTCTGCTGGGCCTCGCCACCCGCGCCGGACGTTCCAAAGAAACCTGGGAAACGCCCCGGGAGCATCAGAGGGACCTTTCCGGCATATTGCCAGCAGACCCGGTGGCCCGCATAGTGGACGAGTTCCAGGACGCTCACTATGGCGGCGCCCCACCCGATCCCGCGCGGCTGGAGCGGCTGGAGTCGGGGCACCGGGAGCTGGAGGAGTTTCTGCGCGAGAATCCCCCGGAGAAGTGATGGTAGCGTTCCGCTTGAGGTAGTTTGGCAATAGGGAGCTGATGGTATTGAGACTCCCACCCTCACCCTAACCATCTCTCTCAAGGGAGAGGGAACTTCACTAACGGAAGGCGGGGATTACTTCTTCCGCAATCACGGCCATCAGTCGTCGCAGGGCCGGGATGTCGCCGGAGTTGAGGGCCAGCACGAAATGCTCCACTCCTGCCTCCCCATAAGCCTCCATACCGGCGCGGAGGGCGCCTATGTCATCGCCGGGGAGGCGGGCGCGGTTGGCGGCGCGCTGGCTGGAGGGGCCGCCATGCACTTCCACCTCGATACGGGCCGACATGGCTATATCGGCAGGATTGCGCCCCGCCGCCTCCGCCAGCGAGGATATTTCCGCGCGTCCTATGGCAAAGTCTTCGGGCGAAAGCCCGGTGGGGTGCCAGCCGTCGCCCATGCGGGCCGTGCGCCGTAGCGCTCCCGGCGATGAACCCCCGACCCAGATGGGAATGCTGGGTTGCGCCGGCTTGGGCGAGAAGTACAGGTCTGAAAAGTGCCAGTTGCGGCTGTGGAATTCGGGCTTCGTGCTGGCCCACAGTTCCCGCATCAGGTTGATGGACTCATTGGTCAGTGGACCGCGCCGCTCCATCGGGATGCCCAGAGCCTCGAACTCCTCGGTCATCGCTCCCACACCCACGCCCAATGTCACCCGCCCGCCGGACATCTGGTCCAATGTGGCGGCATACTTGGCCAGTTCAACCGGGTTGTGATAGGGAAGAACCAAGACCGACGTCGCCAGCGTAACCCGGCTGGTGGTGGCTGACATGTACGACAGCATCGCCATAGGGTGATAGTAGGGGCGGTCTTCCAGCCGCTCACGGATGTAGCCGGTGTTGAAGAGGTGATCCATCACCCAGATGGAGTCGTAGCCCATCTGCTCTGCTTCGGGACCCAGAGCCAGGACCTGCTGCGGATCGGCGACGCCCCAGTTGTTGGGAATGGTAACGCCTATTTGGGTCATTAGCCGCTCTCACCCTGACCCTCTCCCAGAGGGAGAGGGAAATATCCAGGCTAACCCGCTCCCCGAGGGAGAGGGAAAGTGTGTCAGGCCGTGTTCACCGCTGCGATAACCGATGCGGTTTCGACGGCGGCGAGGGCAGCGTTGGCCCCCATGTTGCCCGACTTGCCGCCCGCTCGGTTCAGGGCTTGCTCCATGTTCTCGGTGGTCAGCACGCCGAAGATGGTGGGCACGCCTGTGTCCATGCCGACGGAACCCGTGCCGCCCTGGGCTTGCCCCGCCACCATGTCGTAGTGCGTGGTCTCCCCGCGAATGACTGCGCCCAAGCAGATAACGGCGTCACACCTACCGCTTTTGGCGAAGGCGCGGGCCACCACCGGCAACTCAAAAGAGCCAGGAACCCAAGCCACGGTGATGTCCGAGTCGCGCACGCCGCAGCGACTCAGCGTCTCCAGTGCGCCCTCCAGCAGCTGTTTGGTGACAATCTCGTTGAATCTGGCGACAGCGATACCGACCCTGAGACCTTGCCCGTTCATGTCGCCCCTAATCTCGTTGGGCACAATCAGAACTCCTGTAGTGGTTTGAAAAGCTGGCGGCCGAAACAGGCGCCAGCCCCTATCTCTTCAGGGGAGGGTTAACGTGGGGAAGTCCCCTGCGACTGCTGAATGCCTGCCTGCAGGACCTTTTCCAGCAGTTCGTCCTGGCTCACCATTCCGGCCACGGTGGCGAACTCGTTGATGATAGTCAGAGGCACCTGCCGGACACCGTAGCGGCGGGCCAATTCCGGGAACTCTTCCGCCTCGATTACGTCGGCTGTGATCTGGCGGCTCTCTACTGCGATGGCGTGGGCTAGGAGAGCCATTCCGGCGGACACCTCGCTGCTTGGCGTCACGAACACCTGCAACTGGACCGGGCGGTTGACGCGGCGCAATTGCTTCCGGCTATTCACCGACAGGCGGGTAGCGCCCCGAGATACTGCCTTGATACTGTCGATGAATACTGGCAGTTGATAGCCCAGCGGCAGGCCGTAGAAACGCGCCCGGCCTCCCGATTCCGGCCCCAGCAGGATGGCGGGAATCCGCGAAACATTGTCTTCCTTCGCCCGTTCCGGCTCGGCGTAGAAGTCCACCGTTTCCAACTTCAGCTTCGGCGAAAGGCCGGCCAATTCCTCCAGAAGTTGCTGGGTCTGCGGGCAATAACGGCAGTCGCGGCCTGGAATGGCGATGGGCGATGGCCGCTGAGTGTAAAGGCGCAGGCCGACCTCACCCTTCAGGTGCTTGCGGAAGTCCCGTTTCAGTCGGGCCTTTTCCTCCGCTGGAATCAATGACTGCTGTGCCGTCGCCATCGAGCGAACTCCTCGGCAGAAAGGGAATGGCACGGTCAGTTTACACGGGTGGGCGGCGCTTAGCTACCCTGAATGCGTGCTCCTGAGAGAAGCCGCAGTTGCGCTGTCCAACCATTAGGTTGAATGAGGAATGGGGGCCGAACTCAGGATGCGTTGATGGTGTCTTTGTCCATGCCGAGGGGAGCGTCGCGGTCTGTTGGCAGCGATTCCAGTTCGGGGCTGCCGAGAAGGGCTTCGATGCACTCCAGGCTCCCGGCGACGTAGGTGTCCACCAGGTCTATGTCGGTGGCGACGCACCAAGCACGGTCTTCGGGCCACCAGATGTTCGGAGAGTCGTCCCAGAAAGGGGGTTCGCAACCGTTTATGAAGGCTAATACACCGTCAATCAGGCCACGGAAGAGCAGGTAGCTTCTCCCTGCGGACTGCACCCGGGAAGCACGCCTGTATAGTCGTTGGTCCAAGTTCCCAAAGCCTTCCCAGAGGCAGAACCAGCAGGCTTCGGGCGTGGATGTGAACTCTCTCAGCACACCTGCCAAGGCCCGGCATTCGGCTTCCGGGACTGAGCCGACTTTTGGATGGTGTCCCCAAGGAGGGTCCGGGTAGTTCGGGTCGCTGCCGAGGTTTGCGATGAACTCAAACTGCATCAACGGGTGAACGGTCTTCCCGTTCCAGCCAGCCACCGTGGACCATCGAACAGGCTCACGGCCATCGCCCATGTACGCTGGATGGAATATACGGGCATAGGCGGGGAAACCGGCAGGCAGTATTGAACTCACCTGCCCGAATCCGACGAGGCTCTCCTACACCCAGCGCGCGGGGGAGACGTCGGTACATAACTCCAAGCCCTCCGGGGCAACCTCTGTCTGCCTGACAGGTGAGCCTCTCCCATCCGGCGACAGGTATACCCTACTGCTCGAAGCCTTGCTACGGAGTACCGGGGTCCCGCCGCTCAATAACCCCGCTAGTGAGCGAATCACGGAACGGCATAGACTCACGGTATGTCGCCATCCTACTTGAGTGTCTTGGGAAAAACTGCTCTCACGCTATATCGATTGTGGGGCTTAGACCGCCACTTAAGACTGTGCCATCGAACCCTATTCTGCCTCGCTCTTCTCCAACATTCCACGGATGGTGAACATACGCTGAAAGAGGGTGTAGCAGGATACGACGGCAATCAATACCAAGAGGCCCGGCAGCAGCCAGGGAATCCATCCCAGAAGCAGCCCGGCGCCCAGCAGTATGACCCGTTCCGTGCGAGTCATCAGGCCGGCTCGTGTGAACACCCCCAGGCCCTCGCCCCGAGCCCGAAGGTAGCTGACGCCCTGAGAGAAAATCAGAGCCAGCAGCAGGGCGGTGATGAAGAAGGCTCGGTAATCGCCGCTGTGGTCTCCGCGCAGGGCGTAAATCCCCAGCCCGACGAACAGGGCCGCTTCCCCCAGACGGTCAAACACCGAGTCCAGCAGCGCTCCGAAGGGCGTCCCCTGCCCGGTCAGGCGGGCCAGCGCTCCGTCCATTAGGTCGAGAATGCTTCCGGCCAGGAAAACTACCCCGCCCCATATCAGCCAGCCCGAAGCCACCAGGTAGGCGGAAACCACGCATACGGCGAAGCCCAGCAGGGTGATGGAGTTGGGGCTGAACCCCAAAGCGTGGAACAACCGCGCCCCCGGCTCCTCAAAATAGCTTCGAAGCGCGCCCCTAAGCTGTTCTCTGCCCGGCAAGACCATGCGCCACCTGTATGCACTGTTCGTAGTATTGCTCGACCCTGCGGGCTACCACCTGCCAGCGGTATCGCCGGGCGGTGGCGCGGCCGTGTTCGCCCATAGACCTGCGCTGCTCCGGGTCGCGGATAAGTGTTTCCAGTTGCGTGGCCAGTGATTCGACGTTCTTGTTCTGGAAAAGCAGTCCTTGCTGGCCGTGCTGCATCACTCCGCGATAGCCTTCGATGTCGGATGCTACCACCGGCTTGCCGGCGGCCATAGCCTCCAGCAGCACGATGCCGAAACTCTCGCCTCCAGTGGCGGGCGAACAGAAAATGTCGGCGGAGGCGTAGTAGCGCGGCAGGTCTTCGTAAGGCACCCGGCCCACGAACTCCACATCCTGCAAATTCTGAGAACTCAGGACGTGATAAGAGTCCTTGTCGGGGTTGCCTGGCCCCACAACCACCAACCGCAAGTCAGGCATGTCCCATTTGAGGCGCCCGTAGGCTTCCAGCAGGTAGCGCAGACCCTTCCGTTTTTCCAACCTGCCCACGAAGATAAGATTGGTCTTGCCGTCCTGGTACTGCGGCCATGGGATGGCACGCTGGGAAAAGTGGTCCACATCTATGCCGTTGGGGATAATTTCGTAGTCGCCGGGGAAGGCGCCACTGACATAACGCATCGCTGCCGGCGAAACGGCAATGCTGCCATGGAGCCTGCTTCGCCAGCGCTTTATGACCGGGCGGCTCATCTTGTAGAGGTGCTGGCGGTTGCGGCAGGCATGAAAGGTGCCAACATTAACGGAGTTAGAGTATTCCAGGACGGTGAGTGGCAGGATGGGCGCCATGGGTTCATGGAGGTGGATGATGTCGTACTGCTCGCGCTCCAACAGGGCCCGGATCCTTCGGGCTAGCCATAGCGACAGGGAAACGCGGGCGATGGAGCCGTTACTGGGCAAAGGAACGGAGCGGCCCAGCGGCACAAGGAGGTCCTGGTCCTGGCACTCGCGCGACGGGGAGTGAGGGGCGAGAATCTGCACCTCATGTCCTGACCTTCCCAGTTCGCGGGACAACTGCGACACATGGATGGTTACGCCGCCTGGCCAGGTGAAATCGTAGGGAGACACCATCGCAATCTTCAACGGCATCCTCCTGAGCTTGCCGCAGGGCTGAAAACGCCGTTTCGTCGCCGCTGACCTACTCCTCCCCGGCGATGAATGCGTCGGTCATATCCCTGGCAGTGTCGTCCGTGAACTGTACCGGAGGGGATTTCATGAAGTAGGCGCTGGGGCCTTGAATAGCTCCAGCCAAGCCCCGGTCCATGGCCAGCTTGGCACAACGAACGGCGTCCACGACAACGCCTGCGGAATTGGGGCTGTCCCACACTTCCAGCTTGGCCTCGAGGCTTATGGGCGCGCCGCCGAATATCTGGCCTTCCATTCGGATATAGCACCACTTCCGGTCCTTCAGCCACGGCACATGGTCGCTGGGGCCCACGTGAATGTTGTCCGGGTCTATTTCGTCGTCCAGTTGAGAAGTCACCGAGGTGGTCTTGGATATTTTCTTGGAGGTAAGACGCTCTCGCTCCAGCATGTTGAGAAAGTCGGTGTTGCCGCCGAAATTCAACTGGTAGGTGTTCTCCAGCTTCACTCCCCGGTCTTCAAAGAGGCGAGTCAGCACCCGGTGGGTGATGGTGGCGCCCAACTGGGACTTGATGTCGTCGCCGATAATCGGAACTCCCCGCTCCTCGAAGCGATTGCGCCAGTATTCCTCGCGGGCCAAGAAAACCGGAATGCAGTTGACCATGGCGCAGCGGGCATTCAGTATCTGCTCCACGTACCACTTGGTGGCCTGCTCACTACCCACCGGGAGGTAGTTGATGACGACATCCACTTCCCTGTCCCGCAGTATGCCGGTAATGTCGGAAGTGGAATGGTTGGATTTTCTGACCAGATGGGATACATAACGGCCAATGCCGTCGTGCGTCATCCCTCGCTCGACCTTGACTCCGGTATTGGGTACCTCAGCGAATTTCAGGGTGTTGTTCGGCTGGGTGAAGATGGCTTCCGAGAGGTCTCTGCCAACCTTGTTCTCGTCAATGTCGAAAGCGGCAACAACCTCGATGTCCTCGATACGGTAGTCGCCAATCCTGTTGTGCATCACACCGGGAACGGTCTCGTTCTCCGGCGTCTCCACGTACTTGTAGAGGCCCTGAACCAGTGATGAGGCGCAGTTTCCCACGCCAATGATGGCTACCTTGACTTTGCCCACTTAGTGGCTCCTTTGCGCCAGGGAGGATTCCCGCCCGGCCAGCGATGCAACGGAAAAGCGCCGGACGCCCGCCTTTCTGCAAATTGGGTAGGCCAGACCGGCCCGAATACTGCGCTAGATTGTATCAACAAGGCCTTCGGCTCTCAACTATACCGCCCACAGCCTTCTATTCAAAGAAGCGGACAATGGCGGTGCGGTCATCGTAGCGGAAGCGAACGCCGAGCTTTTCGGGCACCCTGCCTTCCACCAGGCGACCGGCTATGATTTCCTCGATGCGGCTGGTGGCTTCTTCCGGGGTGGCCGAAGTTCGGACAATGTCGGCCAGTTCGGTGATGTCCATATTGTCCGTCACGCCGTCGGTAGCGAGAACCACTCGCTCACCCGGCTCGACCTCAATTTCGCGGCGGGCCATCTCACCGAGAGATGCGGCGGCGCCGACGGCGCGGGCCACACCGACGTGCAGGAAGCCCCCCACTCGCCCGAGAAGGCGCTCTTGGGAATCGGGCGTTACCAGGATAATAGGGCTGTCTCCGGCGGCGGTAACGTACAGGCGCCCGTTTCGATATAGGGCCGCAGAAACTGTGGTGAGCAGGAAGCGGCCCGCACCCACGCCGTAGAATTCATCGTTGACGTCGTTGATGGCTGTTGCTATATCTTCGATGCTGTCTGCCCTGCTGTCGGCCAGCGCCTCAGCCAATTCCCGGCTGGCCTCCGCTCCGCCGTGGCCGGTAACCCCATCCATCACCACATCAAGGAAATCACCGTTACCCAGGTCGCGGGTCAGCAGATTGTCTTCGCCATGGGCTGAGTTGTCTTGCAGCGTTGAAAATGTGCTGGCAACCATAGGAAGCGTCCTCAATTACTCCTTTAGATTTTTCGGGCTGTGAACACCCTCGCCCTGACCTTTTCCGAAGGGGAAAGCAAACATTCTAAGCATAGTAGGGGGCAAGCTCCGTTTCAGCGTCGAACCGGAAGCGGGCCCAGTAGTCTTCCCTCAGCCATTCCAACGCTTCCCGCCACGCTTGGAGGGCGGAATCGAAGTCTGGCGCGGCTCGGTTGTGTTCGGCCATGGCTCCCAGCCAGGCCCCCAAATCTTCCCCGAACTGCCGGTAATCAGTGTAGGAGCGGTCGCCGATTTTATCCAGCATTGTACCGCCGCAATCAGCTACCTCTCCAGCGACTCGCGATAGTCCCCGCCGCATTTCGTCCAGTTCCTGTTGAATATTGACGATGGGGCGTATCCCCCGGGCTTCGCGGTATCCGGCTGATTCTTGCGGAGGTTCCTCTGCCGTGGTGTAAAACTTGAGCAGTTCCAGACAGGCGTCGTTGACGTCCAGCGAAGGGCGACCCCTGGGCCCCGGGTCCCCGAGGCCAGCCAGCGCGCCGGAATCTATGACCTGTATACGCCCGGTTCCTGGCCGGAAGAACACATTCTGAGGCCGCAGGTCCAGCAGGATATACCCGGCCTCCAGGTACGCCTGTTCCAGGTCGAGCAACTGGTTGTGGATAGGGAATCTGGGGATGCCCGTCGGCTCCTCCAGCGGGAACATGGCAAACAGGTTTTGACCGGCCCCAATGGGAACGCCGGTAATTCGCGACATCATGTCACCCAAGAGCGGAATCCCCGAGGCCCGTCCCTGCACGAACACGGTGTACGGTTCGCCCAGTTCGTCGCCGAAGTAGGCGTCATGCACGTCCGTATCGGCGTACCCGAGCAAAGGGGCCAGCAGGCCACCCGCATCGCCGGCTTGATCGTAGGCTTGAAGCAGACGTTCTGTGCGAGCCTCGATGGCCCCATGCTGCTTGCGGCTTACGGCGGCGGGAACAGGGCGCTTCAGAGCTACTTCCATACCGGTCTCGAGGTCGATTGCGGCGCGCACGTCGTAGTCCGCCCCCGCCCCGAGGCGTCCGGTGATGTCGTAACGTTCCAGGCTGACCTTTTGCACCAAACGAAGCTCTCCAACAGGGTGCCTACTAGATACGAAATGCGAGCCGCGACCGTTAGGATGTTACGCCGCAGTTTGGGCAATTGCAACCTGAGCGGGCGACGCCCTCACCCTCGTCCGGGAGGAGAGGGGATACGGCTATTGAGCGGGGCCCGGTAGCCGATGGTCAGCCACTCCTCTTGTGGCCATTCCAGTTCCGGCGCGAAACCAAGAGACATCGCCGCATCGTCCACCTCTGGTCGCTGGGTCGCCAATAAGCCTGAGGCAATCAACATCCCTCCAGGACGGAGACACTGGAGGATGAAGGGGGCGCGGTCGGCAACACCCCTCGCTGAAATGTTGGCTACGGCCAGGTCGAAAGAGCCTGCGGGAGCTGCCGGGTGTGGCACCGAGCCTTTGACCAGAGTTATGCGGTTCTGAAGCCGTAACCGCCGGAAATTCCGTCGCGCCGCGCTCACGGCCTGCCCGTCTATGTCCAGGGCCGCGACCGAAGCGGCCCCCAGCTTCAACGCGGTTATGGTCAGAATGCCGGAGCCGGTTCCCAGGTCAAGGAGCCTCATTCCCGGTCGAACCAACTCCTCCAATGCCTCCATGCACGTATAGGTGGAGGGGTGGTAGCCTGTGCCAAAGGCTATACCGGGGTCCAGCTCAATCACCAGCCTTCCCCCGGTGGCCTCTTCCTTCAGTTCCACCCAAGATGGCTTGATTATGAGGCGGCTGCCAACGGGCAGCGCATCGTAGTGTTCCTTCCAGCTATTTTGCCAGTCTTCATCGTCGTCCAGATCGCGTATGGACAGCCCGCCCAAGGGTTCTATGGAGCTGATCAGACGAATGCCGATGTCGATTCTGGCCAAGCGCTGCTCCGAGCCGGATTCCAGGTAGGTCCTGAGCATAACTCGCCCAGCTCCCTGAGGCTCAGTGCTGAGGCCCTTCCCGTACCGGCTGAACAGATAGGAAACCGGCTCTACGTACTCGTGGGGCACCGAGATACTGAGTTCCTGCCAGGACATTTAGAAGGCGTCCTTGATCCTGTCGAACAGGCCCTTCTCCTGGGAGTCTTCGGCGGCTGGCTCGTCCTGAGGTTCGTCGCTCACCTTTTTCTTCGAGCGCTTTCTGCCGTTGGGCGAACTTTTGGGAGATTGCTTCTCACCGTTGAAAGAGCGAGCCAGTTCTTCCAGCAGTTCCCTTTGACGGCCGCTCAGCGAACCCGGCACCCGCACGTCTGCCAGAACGCGCATATTGCCGCGACGATTGGAGTTGAGATGTGGAACGCCCTTGCCCCGGATGTTGAACACCGTGCCCGGCTGGGTGCCCTGCGGCACTTTGAATTCTTCCTCGAAACCGTCGATGGTGGGGATCACCTTGTCCACACCCAAAGTGGCCTCCGCCACGTTAAGCGGGAGGGTGTAGACGATGTCCGCGCCGTCGCGCTGGAAGAAACTGTGTTCCTGTACATTGACTGCTACATACAGGTTGCCGGCTCCCCCGCCTTCGCTGCCCATATCGCCCTCGCCGCTGAGCCGAACCTGCATTCCGCCCTCGACGCCGGCAGGGATCTTCACCTCAATCTTGCGCTTGCGCCGCTCTCGCCCCGCCCCCCTGCATTTGCCGCAGGGAGTGCTGATGACGCTGCCGCGCCCGTTGCAAGCGGGGCATCCGACAACTTGGGTGAACTGGCCGAAGACGCTGCGCTGGGAGCGGCGCACCTGCCCTCTGCCTCGGCAGGTTCCACAGGTGTCCACCGACGTGCCGGGCTCGTTGCCCGCGCCGGAGCAGAGCTGGCAGACTTCCAGGCGGTTGATTTCCACCTCTCTCTCAGCTCCGAAAATCGACTCCTCAAAGCTGAGAGTCACTTGCTGATGGATGTCGCCGCCACGCCGGGGTTGGCGCCCTCCCCGCGCTGAAGCGTCCCCGAAGAAAGAATCAAAGATGTCGCCGAAGCCGCCGAACACGTCGAAGCCGTCGAAGGGATTTCCACCGGCCTGTGCTCCCGACCCCACCCCGGCCTTGCCGAACCGGTCATATTGCGCCCGCTTGTTGGTGTCTGAAAGCACCTGATAGGCTTCGTTGATTTCCTTGAATTTCTCCTCCGCGTCCGCGTTCTTGTTGCGGTCGGGATGATACTCCATCGCCTTGCGTCGGAATGCCCGGCGTATGTCCTCCTCATTGGCATTCCGCGCGACGCCTAAAACTTCGTAGTAGTCCTGATCGGCCATCAGCAATCACTCAAGTGGGTTGCAGAATCAGAGAGCGCGTATAGCCTTATTGTAGCCGAGGGGCGCCGGGCGGTCAAAAGCGTATGAGTCGGAGACGATTGCAAAGCTCCCGTCATTCCTACAAAGTCAGGAATCCAGAGGAGGTTCGCAGTAAAGGACAGCTTTGGATTCCGGCGATTTCACCGTATCCTTCAAGAGAGAGGGAATTTTGCAATCGTCTCGAATCGCTGAATCGGCGAAACTTGCGCATTACCTGATTTTCCTGTTCGGGCGCATGCGGTTCGCCTTGACGCTTTGGGGGCTGCTCGCTATGATTCAGATAAGGAGCGAAATCCAAAGCAACCCCAGATGATGGGGGATTGCTCCATTTCAGGCACAACAGGCGGAAAAGGAAAGGCGATATGACCTCAGTTATCATCGTTGTCCTTGCCGTCCTGGCGGCCTTGGGTTTAGGGATTGCAGCCTGGCTGGGAATTCGTCAGCGTAACCAGTCATCGCGCTTGACGCTGGCTGGTCAAACTGCCGAGGGTTTAACAGCCCAGGCGCAGGAGGAAAGCAAGGATATCCTCCTGACAGCAAAGGAAGAGGTCCAAAGGCTACGGAACACTGCTGAGTCGGAAATAATGGAACAACGCCGGGAGCTCACTCGCTTGGAGGACAGACACCACCAGCGCGAAGAGCAACTGGAACGCAAGATAGAGGCACAGGACCAACGGCAGGCTGAACTGTCCGACAGGGAAGCCGAGATCGATAAGTCCCGCAGGGAGGTCGAGGAACAGAAAGCCGAACAGGCCAAGGCTCTGGAACGAATCGCCGGTCTCACGGTTGAAGAGGCCCGCGAGGCGGTCGTGAAGCGAGGTGAAGAAGACGCGCAACACGATCTGGCCCGACGTTACTACGAACTTGAACGGGACTACAAGGAGCGGGCGGATGACAGCGCCCGCAAGATTATCGCTGTTGCCATAAACCGGCTTGCCTCAGACGTTGTTTCGGAAAGCACCACTTCCGTGGTATCCCTGCCCAACGATGAGATGAAGGGCCGTCTCATCGGCCGCGAAGGACGTAACATTCGCACTCTGGAAGCTCTGACCGGAGTGGACGTTATCATTGATGACACCCCCGAAGCAGTAACGGTTTCCTGCTTCGACCCGGTACGTCGGGAAGTCGCCCGGCTGGCGCTGGAAAAGCTGGTTTCCGATGGGCGAATACAACCCGCTCGTATCGAAGACATGGTGAACCGGGCCCAGAACGAGATCGAGCAGACCATTTTGAAGGCTGGCGAACAGGCCACTTTCGATGTGGGCGTAAGCGGCCTCGACCGGGAACTGGTCAGGCTGCTGGGCCAGCTCAAGTATCGTTACAGCTATGGCGAAAACGTGTTGCAACACTCCGTTGAAGTGGGCCTGCTGGCCGGAATGCTGGCTGCGGAGTCCGGCGCCAATGTCCAGGTGGCAAAGGTTGGCGGGTTGCTTCACGACATCGGAAAGGCCCTGACCCATGAGGTGTCGGGGCCCCACGCCGAAATCGGCGCGGAAATCGCCAAGCGACATAACATTAACCACAGTTCATACCGCGGCATTCTGGAGCATCACTGGGACGAACACGAGACTGTTGAGTCGTTTCTGGTGGCCGCCGCCGACGCCATCAGCGCCGCCAGGCCCGGCGCCCGGAAGGAGTCGCTGGAGCTCTACGTCAAGCGCCTGAAGGAACTGGAAGAAGTGGCTGCCAGTTTCGGGGGTGTGGAACGAACCTTCGCGATCCAGGCCGGCCGCGAAGTGCGGGTTATGGTCAAACCGGAGGATATGGACGATATCAAGGCCGCTTCGCTGGCGCGCGATATCGCGCGCAAGGTTGAGGAAGATCTGGTTTTCCCCGGACAGATCAAGGTCACGGTTATCCGGGAGACCCGCAGCGTGGAGTACGCGCGCTAGAAGACCCGAAGGATACATCCCGCAGGCCCGCCTGCCGCTCCGCCCGGCAGCGACGGCCAGCTAGGAAAAGCAAAGGAAGGGACTCAGGAGCGGGAACTATCCCGGCTGCTGCGTCCCTTTTTCAGCAGAACTTTCTCACGCACTTTGTGACAGAAGGGAAGGAGACCCTTGCGGATTCTGATGATTGGCGACGTAATCGGCAGACCCGGACGGGAAGCCGTGCGCCGTATCCTGCCCGGCCTGAAGCAGGATAAGGAAATAGACCTGGTTATAGCCAACGGCGAAAATACCGCTGGCGGCTTCGGCCTCACCGCGGAAACCGCCTCTGAGTTGCTGGATTCCGAGGTGGATGTCATCACCTCTGGGAACCATATATGGGACAAGAAGGAGTTTATCCCCTACTTGGATGACGTTCAGAGCGACGGGATGCCGGTGCTGCGGCCTGCCAACTACCCTGACGCCCCGGGAGTAGGAGTCATCCGGTACAAAGGTGTGGCCATAATTAACCTTATGGGCCGGGTCTTCATGACGCAGTTGGACTGTCCGTTCCGCACGGCAGACCGCCTGCTGGAAGAGCTGCGTATCGAGAACCATTCGCCGGTGATTATCGTGGACTTTCACGCCGAGGCTACTTCCGAAAAGCAGGCGATGGGCTGGTATCTGGATGGGCGGGTCAGCGGCGTATTTGGCACCCACACCCATGTTGGCACCGTGGATGCCCGAATCTTGCCCCAGGGCACGGCCTATCTCACCGACGTAGGAATGACAGGCCCGGTCGACTCCGTCATTGGCAGCGACACGAACGCGGTTTTGCAGCGTTTCCTGACCTCAATGCCAGGCAACCTGCCCGTTGCCAAGGGCCCCTGCGTTTTCAATTCGGTGCTGGTGGAAGTAGACGAAAAAACCGGACGTTCCATTTCGGTGGAGCGCATTGACAGGACAACCCACAGATGAACGCAATCGTAGACCTGCATCTCCATACCCTTGCTTCCGACGGACGCCTTACCCCCACGGAATTGGTGAGGCTGGTGGCGCGGCAAGGGCTGACTACCGTTGCCATCACGGATCACGATACCACCGACGGCTTGGCCGAAGCATTCGAAGCTGCCAGGGAATTCCCCGGTTTGCGCATCATCCCCGGAATCGAGTTGAGTGCGGATGTCCCTGGTGACGAGGTGCATGTTCTCGGCTACTTCATCAATTCGGATGACGCTGAGTTGCAGTCTGAGTTGCAGCGCTTCCGCGCAGGCCGGGTAGACCGCGCCAGGACGATGGTGGAAAAGCTGGCTGAACTGGGCATCCACGTGGAATGGGAGCGGGTGCAGCACTTTGCGGGCGACGGTGCTGTTGGACGCCCACACATCGCCATGGCCTTGGTCGAAGCAGGGTACTGCAATGAGCCAAAGGACGCATTTCCTGAATACCTGGGCCGCAATGGGCTGGCCTATGTGGAGCGCGTTAAGCTCACCCCGGCAGAGGCTGTCGGTATGATCAGGAGAGCCGGTGGGGCGGCTGTCCTGGCGCACCCTGCGTATATGAATGATATGGAGGCCGGTATCGCCAGCCTGTCCGGCATCGGTCTCGCGGGCATGGAAGTCCATTACGCCAAGTACCGAGACGACACCATCCGGCAGTTGGACCGGCTCGCCCGCCAGTATCAGCTTATTCCCTGCGGCGGCAGCGACTACCACGGCATGGGAAACAGCGACGAATGTCTTCCCGGGGGAAATGGTCCGCCCCTAGATTCCGTGGAGAAACTGGAAGCTGCCGCAGAAGCGGCCCGTTAAAGTCAATTCAACCTGGCCAGTCAATCTCAGAAACAGAGGCGAATCAGGCGTTACTGATACCGAACTGGTAATGTGCCGATGGAGATCGTTGCCCTATACAGCGCTGCCTTTCTTCTAGGTTCTGTTCCGACGGGCTACATCATTGGCCGGTTGGTCAGAGGAATAGACATTCGCAGGTACGGCAGCGGCAACATCGGCGCCAACAACGTCAACCAGCACGTTGGCAAGAAGTGGATGGTTGTCCAGGCGATTTCCGACCTGCTGGTGAAGGGTGCAGGGTCTATCTGGTTCTCCGTATACGTGGCGGGCGTTGAGTGGAGCTCGCTGATGGTGATTGGCCCTCCGTTACTGGTAATGGCGGGAAATAACTGGTCGCCATTCCTTAAATTCCAGGGTGGTCGGGGTCTCGGGGTGGCTGCTGGGACCTTGGTCGCCTTTTCGCCGCTCATTTTTGGCGTATTGATGATCGTTTATTTCGGTGGTTGCCTTCTCTATCGCGCCGGTGCTGCTGTGTGGGCGCTGCTGGCGCTTCTATTGCTGCCCGTTCTTGCCTTTGCTGTTCCCGACGGGCTAAAGACGATGGAAGGGCTTACAATGGTATGGTATTCCCTGGGCGTTTTGGGGCTGGCGTTGCTGAAGCGGGTTCTGGCCAATTGGTCGCCGTTCCCGGACGACTTGCCTCGCAGTAAGGTATTTTTCAATCGTTTGGTACGGGACCGGGACGTAGACGACCGGAAGCAGTGGGTTGAACGTATACCCGGCGCTACGGTCTGACCCGAAGCCGACAGGAGCAGGTTATGGCCACGGGGCCGCGACAGGCGGGCGAGGAGGCCAACGTCAGTTACTGCAACTGGCACCCTGAAACCGAAACCCGCTTGTATTGCAGTCAATGCGGGAAGAGCATCTGTACGCTGTGCTTGGTGCAGGTCCCGGTGGGAATCCGGTGCCGGGAGTGCGGACGCACTGAAAGGCTGCCCACCTACGACGTCCAACCCACCTACTATTTTCGCGGCATTGGCGTCGCCTTTGCCGTCGCACTGGTGGGGGGACTGATCTGGCTGATGCTGAACAGGCTGTTCGGGGGGGTGCCCTTCATCTCCTCCATTTTCGGTCTGGCGGTAGCTTACGCCATAGGCGAACTGGTCAGCCGTGCGGTAAACCGCAAGCGGGGGGTTGGCCTGGCCTGGATTGCGGGCAGCGCGATGGTGCTTGCCTACATCATTTCCGGCGGCCTTTTCCTGCTGTTCAGCACCAATTTCATCAACGTCCTCTTCAGTTTGCTATTTCTGGCCATTGCCGTCTATACGGCGGCGTCCCGAGTGCGTTGACCGGAGGTGATTCACAAGGGGCGTCCCCAAGAGGGGCGGGATTCAGTCCCGCCCCTCTTGGTCTTCGTCTCCCGCTTCCGACAGTTCCGACTCCTCTCGCAGTTGCCGAAGGGTTTGTCGAATGATCGCAGGCTCAAAACCGCGCCGTTCCAGGAATGCGCCGACCCTGCGGTCGAAAGTCGCCCGGCCGCTGTCTTTCTGCCGGGCGGCATACCTGGCCGCGGCCCGATAGGCGGCGTCAGAGGAATCGTAGCCCTCCAGTGCGTTGCTGGCTATGTCCTCGGCCACCCCCTTTCTTTGCAGTTCCTGCTCTATCATGCGCCGACTGCGGGGCTTGCGCCGCTCGCGGGTGCTGCGCCATTGCCGGGCGAACTCGGTGTCGTTGAGCAGACCTTCGGACTGCAGGCGGGCCAGGGTCTGCTCCACTAGCGACGTTTCAAAGCGAGCTGTCAGCCGGTCGCGCATTTCCAAGACCGTCCGGGGCCGGATAGCCAGAAGGCGCAGGGCGGCGCTGCGGGCCTGCGCCTCTTCCGGCCGGAGGGAGGTTTCCGAGATTGACACGGCTAGTCGCCGGCTGCCGGCTCTGAGCCGTTGCGGGAGGCGAGGGTGTTGATGTCGAGTTCGTCGTCTTCTTCCGGTTCCGGTATGGAACCCGGGGTGTGTTCAACATCGCTGTTGGCCCGGATGCGGTTTTCCACCGACGCGGCAATTTCCGGGTGCTGCTGCAGGAAGTCCTTGGCGTTCTCGCGCCCCTGTCCCAGACGGGTCTCGCCGTAGGAGTAGAAAGCGCCCGACTTCTTGATGATACCCCGGGTCGTTCCTATCTCCAGAAGGTCGCCCATCCTGCTGATACCCTGATTGAACATAATGTCAAACTCGGCAACCCGGAAGGGGGCGGCGACCTTGTTCTTCACGATGCGAGCCCTTACCCGGTTGCCGATGATCTCGGAACCCTGCTTGATGGACTCGACGCGGCGCAGGTCTATGCGCACCGAGCTGTAGAACTTGAGGGCCCGGCCGCCTGGGGTGACCTCCGGGCTGCCGTAGGTGACGCCCACCTTGTCCCGGAGCTGGTTGATGAAAACCACCGCCGTCTTGGACTTGTGGATGGTGCCAGTGAGCTTGCGGAGGGCCTGGGACATAAGGCGGGCCTGGAGGCCGACGTGGGTGTCGCCCATGTCGCCCTCGATTTCGGCCTGCGGCACCAGTGCGGCCACGCTGTCGACCACGATGGCGTCTATGGCGCCGCTGCGGACCAGTTGCTCGGTGATGTCCAGGGCCTGCTCGGCGCTGTCCGGCTGGGCAATCAGCAGCTCATCCAGGTTGAGGCCGCAGTTGCCGGCATACATTGGGTCGAGGGCGTGTTCGACGTCGATGTATGCCGCTACGCCTCCGGCCTTCTGGGTCTCTGACATCAGGTGGATAGCGAGAGTAGACTTGCCCGCCGACTCCGCGCCGAAGACCTCGGTCACCCGGCCGCGAGGAATGCCGCCAGTGCCCAATGCCAAGTCAACAGCCAAGGAACCCGTCGAAATGGACTCGGTGGCCAGCGTATTGCTCAGTTCGCCCAGCCGCATCACCGCGCCCTTGCCGTGGTCCTTCTCGATGCTGCTGAGGGCAATGTCCAACGCTGCTTTCTTGTCGTTTTTTTCCGTCTTTTCTTTTTTCATCACCCGGCACGTTCCTCCCTTTGGATTGCAGCAAGACTAACACAAGCCCAAATGTTCTAACAATGGGCAACTGTCAGCAGTTTTGGAATCCGATCGTCTGCTCGTGCGGGGTAGTGGTCACGAGAGAATGGCTGCCCCGGAGATTTGAGGCCAACTGGCCCATGCCTAGAATTCTCAAGTGCCGCCCTTGAAACCGATGGTGACCGTGCCGCTATCCACGATGACCGGTGTAATGCGCTCGCCGTTAGTGAGGGCCAGGAGTTCCGGTATCCGGTCTTCCTGCTTCGAGAGGTCCACCTCTTCGTAGGCTACCTTGCGCTTCCGGTAGTCCATCTTTGCGGCTGCCGAAAAGGCGCAGTCGGGATGAGTGTAGAGTATGACTTCGCTGGCTGTCGTCACGCTGTCCCCCTGCCGGAGCCGCACGGCGGGCAGACCGGCATATCATTAGTTCTACGGGATTGTACGCGCCGCTGCCGCTTTGTTCAACGCGGGCCGCTGGCAAGATTGGCAATAGGCGGTTCCGGTGACTGCGCGGGAGGCCTGCGGGAATGTTATGCTAGAAGATGTGATTCACCCAGCCGGATCGTTTTCCTATGGACACTTCAGACAATCCTTCTTTCATCGAGATTCTTGTCTCTGTGCTGGAACAGCACTCCGTCGGCGTTGGCCGCATTACCCCGGGCCCTCGCGGCTCCCGCCTGAGCGGCGAACCTCGACGGCTGTTGGAGGCCGCCATTGATTCTCTGGCAAATGAGGACATTGCGGAGGCTCCGTTGGCCTATGCCAATGCCTGCTATGTTCTGGGTCGCCATGGCGAGGCTCTGGCCGCCTACGAATCAGTTCTGGAGCGTTGTCCATCTGACATTGACGCCCGCTTCAACCTGGGTCTGTCTCACCTGCGCCTGCGGCATCCGGAGCAGGCAGTCCGGGAGTTCACGGAAACACTGGTGCGCTCCCCGCAACTGGCTGAGGCTTACTACCAGCGCGGCAACGCTTATGACGATCTGGGGGAGGTGGATCATGCATTGGCGGATTATGAACGCGCCATCGATCTGGCCCCGGGATACGTTCAGGCAATGTACAACCGGGGCATCGTGCTGGCCGGGGCCGGACGGCACCAGGAAGCGGTGGTCCAGTTCGACAAGGTGATCGAACTACGGCCAGACATCGGCAACGCTCATCTGAACCGGGGCGCTTCTCTGGACGAACTCGGTCTGCACGTAGAAGCCATAGCCAGTTACAGCCGGGCAGCCGACATTAACGACGACGACCCTCGTCCTCTCTTCAACCGAGCCAGGACCTGCTACTATCTGGGCCGCCTCCAGGAAGCATTGGAAGACTATACTGAAGTTCTCCGTCTCGACCCGGAGGACGCCGAGGCATATAACAACCGCGGGCTGGCCTATGATGCTCTAGGAGACTATGATTCGGCAATCGCCGACTACGAGCAAGCCCTGGTGGTGAGACGGGATTTCGCCGAGGCGCACAGCAACCGGGGGGCGGTGCTGGAAGCCCAGGGAGAAATCAATGCGGCGCTGGACGCCTATCGCGCGGCGCTGGACGCCAATCCGAGGTTGGCCTCAGCCCACTACAACGTCGCGCGGGTTTACTCCCAGGTTGGGGAAGTGGATGCATGCCTGCGGCACCTGGACAGCCTGTTGTCCTTGGCTCCTGAACTGGCCAGCGACGCCGCACAGGATGAGCATCTGGGCTGGGCGCTGAGACTCAGGGAAATGAGGGAGTCCAGGGACCCCGACGGGTCGCCGGGCCCGGGCGGTTAGCTACGGCCTGACACTTCCTGTTGCAGCTCAGGGTCTGACCCCAAGTCGTCTGATATTACAAACTCATCCGTAAGCCCCAGTTCGTCGGGCGCGGGGCCCAGACCGGCGGCTCTGAGCCGACGGCGGACGATGGTGGTGCGCAACAGGACCAAGGCAGCCAGCGCCGTCAACCCGACTACCAGCTCCAGTTCTATCATGGATGACAAATTGGGCTCTATGTCATACGCCAGGGTTAACCCCAGCATCAGCAGGAAGCCGGTGCAAATGCCCCAGGACGACCGCAGATAGTGATGCCGGAGCAGCAGAACTGTTGCCACCCCGACCACTGCCGCCAGCACAGTCAGCACCGGTACCAGGGCAACGCTCACTCCTATCAGAGGTGTCATGGCGTCGCCGCCCCGGAAGGCCGAAAAGACCGACGCCCAATGCCCGATAATGGCAGCGACGGCGGCCACCAATGTCAGGGGCGCCTCTATCCCCAAGGCCCAGGCGATGGCGACGGATGCCGATCCCTTGCCGACATCGCCGATGAACACCAGCAGCGCGCTGCGTCGCCCCACGTTCCAGAACACGTTGGCCGTGCCCGCGAGGGTGGTGCCCGTGCTGAAAATGTCCACTCCCTTGATGTACCGGCTGACCCATTGAGCAAAGGGTAGGGCGCCCAGCAGATAGCCGATTACGCCCGAAGCGAACAGTTGCAGTATTTCCATGGGGCTGTCCAGCATATCGGTCTTTCCGCAATTGCCGTAACTGTGCGGCGATTCAACTGCCCGTCCACTACAAATATAGCAGTCGGTTGTCCCTCGCGGTAGCGGAATAAGTACGAGTTTGCATAATCTGAATGTGGTTTCCCATCCTCTTACCACGAGTCTTTAGTCGGGTATACTTGGGGGGCTGCCGGGATTGAGCGAATGGCGTGGCACAAGCGTGTACCGGCGCAAGTTCCGTGAAGAGTTGAGATATGACTGCATCTTCGGCCGCCGGCCCGCTGTCCGGCATGGTGATCCTGGACCTTACGCAGATCCTGGCCGGTCCCATGTGCACGATGGTGCTGGCCGATATGGGAGCCGATGTAATCAAGGTGGAGAAGCCCAACGGCGGTGACGATAACCGGCGCATGGCCCCACCATTCATCAAGGACTGGTCAGCGGGCTTTCTGGCGGTCAATCGCAACAAACGCAGCATCGCCCTCGACCTGCGGGGTGAAGCCGGGCGCGGGGTATTCCGAAGGCTGGTTGAAGAGGCCGATGTGGTGGTGGAGAACTTCCGTCCCGGCGTCATGGAACGGCTGGGGTTGGGTTATGAAGAACTGAGAAATATCAAGCCCGGCCTGGTCTACTGCACTATCTCGGGCTTTGGCAGCACAGGCCCGGCCAGCAACCGGGGCGGTTTCGACCTGGTGGCGCAGGGTGTCAGCGGCCTGATGAGCATTACCGGGCACCCCGATTCTCCCCCGGCCAAGGTTGGCGTACCCATCACCGACCTCACCGCCGGCCTGTTCGCGGCCAACGGGATCATGGCCGCCTACATCCACGCCCTGAAAACCGGAGAGGGCCAGATGGTGGACACTTCCCTGATGGAGGCGGGGGTCGCCTATACCGTCTGGGAGTCTTCGGTTTATTTCGCCGAGGGGGAAATACCCGGCCCCTTGGGTTCGGCCCATCGAATGTCCGCTCCGTATCAGGCCCTTCGCACCAAGGATGGCTACCTGAACCTAGGGGCGGCGACACAGCCGACGTGGGAGCAACTCTGCCGCGCCATTGGCCGGGAGGACCTGATGGAGGACGACCGCTTCAGGGCTCCATGGGACCGGAAGGCGCGGGAAGATGAGTTGGCGGCGCTGCTGGAAGAGACCTTCTCAACCCAGGAAACGGAACAGTGGCTGGAACTGTTGGACAATGCTGGCGTGGTGGCCGGGCCCATATACAACATGGAGCAAGTCTACCGCGACCCTCAGGTGCTGGCTCGCGACATGCTGGTGGACACGGAAGACCCGGAGTTGGGCACCATTCACAACATTGGCGTGCCGGTGAAGCTGTCGGCGACTCCGGGCAGCATACGCCGAAGGGCTCCTGCCCTGGGTGAGCACTCAGCCGAGATCCTGCTGGAACGCGGCTTCACTCCGGCCGAGGTGGACGGGCTGCTGGCCGAAGGAGTCATCCTGGCCAATCAGGGCAGCGGAGGCAGGCGGCAGGCCGGCTAGCAGCGCGGCTAATCCTCGCCGAAAAAGCGGCGGCGAGCTGCCTCGTTCAGGGTTTCGCCGGGGCCGCTGAGGAAGGTGTCGGGATTGCGGGTGCGGTCTTCCCGCCAGCTTCGCATCGCCCGGGCGCGTATGGCGTCTGCCTCGGGTCCCGTGTCCATCAGCAGCTGAGTCTGCCAGTTTTCCATAGCATGGACAACGAGGAAGTGCTGTTTGCGCGCCTCGGCGTAGGCTTTGCCCGCTTCGCTCCAATCATTGTGAGCCAGCAGTATCTCTGTCAACAGGCGGGCGTCGCGTAAGGCCATTGACAAGCCCTGCCCCCATGTAGGGTCGGTGTTGGCCGCGGCGTCGCCCACCAAGGCGACGCCGCGGCGGTAAGCGGATTCCACATAGGTGGTTCGCCCCTCAAAGGTAGCCAGAGGCCCGGCGGGGCTGGCATTTTCGTAGACTTCAGCGGGCACCCCAGAGGCGATGCACTGATCCAATACCGGCTGAACGTCCTGTGGGCCGCTGTATCTCTTGGCGCTGCCTGCAGCGTAGCACAGGTAAACCCTCGCCCTGCCCTCACCTTGCGGGAAATTCAGAATGAAGTGACCCTTCTGGGTGTCGAGCCAGGCGTGGGTCGCGTCGTCCGACAGAGATACGCCGTCCATTAACACGCCGGAGACCAGGTTACGCTCCGGGTCCTGGAGCACCGGAAATCCGGCCCAGCGGCGGGTGGGTGAGCCGCGTCCGTCCGCTCCCACCGCGATTCGGGCCGAGAGCCGAATCACCGCGCCCATTCGCTCCACCAATACCGTCACACCGGATGATTCGATGCCTGTGGTCAGGCCGGTGACGCGCGCTCCTCGCCAGACTTCCGCCCCTGACTGCTCGGCGTGTTGCAGCAGGGCGTGTTGCAGTGCAGGATGGTAGCAGGCCATTACTGGCTCTTTGACCTGGGTGGTGCGGGTCAAATCGCGGTGGCCGGAGCGGTCTGGCCCTTGGTAAGAGTCCCAGAAGGGTAGCGGATTGGCGCCAACCTGTTCAAAAACTGCGTCCAGTCCCATGAGCCGCGCCTCCGCCACTCCCCAGGGCATGACGGCCTCGCCGCGTACCCGGTCGCGGAAGGACTCTTCGGCTTCCAACACCAGCGCCTTCGTTCCAGCCGCCGCCATGCCGGCAGCCAGGGCCGACCCGCCGACGCCTCCCCCGATGACTATGATGTCATAATCGTAGCTCAAGGAAGCCTCCGTGCCCTCCGGTCAGGATGCGGCGCGCCAGGGCAGGCCCTCGGTGGCGGCCAGGAAACTGCTAATGAGGGTCGGGCTGGAGCATATGACGCTGGGGCTGAACAGTCCGGCTTCGTTGCCCTGTCGGTCAACGATTTGCCCTCCGGCTTCCCTGGTAATGATCAAGCCAGCCGCGATGTCCCACGGAGAGAGGGAGTGGTGGAAGAACAGGTCAACGCGCCCCGACGCGGCGTAGGCCACGCCCAGGCCGGCCGAGCCCATCATGCGCACACTGTACATTCCGGGCCAAAGGGAGCGCAGCATATCAATGGCCAGCCCCGCTTTTTCGTCGACATAACCAAGGTCGAAACTGAGCAGCGAGCGGGATAGCTCGGTGGTCTCGGTGACGGAGATTCGGTCGCCGTTGAGGAATGCGCCCTGGCCCCTGGCTGCGGTGAAGGTCTCCTCGCGCACCGGATCGTAGACCACTCCCGCGATGATGTCGTCGCCTTCGGCCAAGGCTACGATGGTGCAGAAATGGGGTATGCTGTGGGCGTAGTTGCGAGTGCCGTCCAGCGGGTCCACCACCCAGCGATAAGGAGACGCTCCGGCCACCGGCTGCGATTCCTCGGCCAGGATACCAAAGTCAGGGAAGGCGCCGGTCAAGATTTCGAGAACTGCCTTCTCCGCCGCAACGTCGATGTCGGTGACTATGTCGGCGCGGCCCTTGAAGGTAATCTGCTTGTCGGAGTCCCATCCCCCACGGATTATTTCTCCTGCCGTACTGGTGGCTTCCAGCGCTACGTCTAGCGCGCTACGCCCGTCGGCGGTAGTTGGCATGGCGCCGTCTGAATGTTTGGTCATGGTATCCCCAGATATTCTTGCTTCATATGATTCCGCTCCGCTACCGGCGGGAGTCAGACGAGGCGAGGCTATAGATTTAGATGGGGCAATTGGTGGCTACCTCCAGAGAAGGAAATTTACTCCTTTTACTAGGGATACTTTGTTGCCCCTCAGGTCGACGGTCTGTTCCTGTTCAACGGAGAGGAAGTAAATCTGGCCCGGCGCCAGATTCGTGAGCGCGGCGATTTCCGATGCGTCGGGCGGTTCCTGTCCCGGAGGTAGGACGAATTCCGGGGAAAAGGTCCCGCTGGGGTCATAGACAGAGAGCTGCTGCGTTGAATTGTCATAGTGGGACACCCATAGCAGGTTGTCGCCCAAGGGGGCCAATTCTGCCGCAACAGGGTCTATGGGGCGCGCGGGAGTAGGCGCTACTGTCGGTGCCTCAGTGGCTTCCGGTGTGGCCGTGGGCTCAGCAGTAGGCGCAACGGTCGGCTCAGGAGTACTGGTAGCCGTAGGCTCCGGCGTGGCGGTAGGCTCGGCTATGGCAGTAGGTTCCGGCGTGGCCGTCGGGTCGGGTGCAGCAGTGGGCACAACTGTTGGCGCAGGCGCATCCGTTGGCTCCGGCGCCAGGGTTGGCGTTGGCGCGGGGGTCGCCGTAGGTACCGGGGTTGGCGTGTTCGGCGCCTCCGTGGGCAATTGGGCAGTTGCCGGCGGAGACGCGGTGTTGGTGGGCGCCGGAGTTTCCGAACCGCAGGCGACAATTACTGCCGAGATCAAACCTATAAGAACGATCGCTTTGAGTTGCCGCATAATTCCTCTGTTGGATGACTCCTATTCGTGCTTCGCCCTAGTGCTGGGCAAGCCCCATTTTTTCATAGACTTCCTCGATGGTTCGGACGGCGATGGCGCGGGCGCGGTTACCGCCGTCTTCGAGGATTTCGCGGACGTAGCCGGGACGGGATTCAAATTCGCGGCGGCGCTCACGCATCGGCTCCAGGAAGTCGTTGATGCTGCCCGCCAGTTGGCGCTTACAGTCCACGCAGCCGCGTGCTGCGGTGACGCATTCGTCGTATATGGGGCCGATGGCAGTCGTCGGGCTGAACATCTTGTGCATCGAATAGACGTTGCAGACCTCGGGCCGACCTGGAATGCTGCGCGTGGTGCGCTGCGGATCTGTGAAGGCGGTCATCACCCGCTTGTTAGTGTCCTCCGGGGATGCAGCTAGATCAAGGTGGTTGTCCAGAGACTTGGACATCTTGGCCTGTCCATCCAGCCCGACCAGCAGCGGAGATTCCGTCAGCTTGACCTGCGGCTCAGGGAAGGTGTCGCCGAAGAAGTTGTTGAACCTCCGGGCAATCTCCCGCGACAGTTCGATGTGAGGTATCTGGTCCCTCCCCACCGGAACGGTGTCGGCCTTGTAGAGGATGATGTCGGCGGTTTGCAGGACAGGATAGCCGACCAGTCCGTAGTTGACCGTCTCCTCGGTTTCGTCCATCTGGCGCACCTTCTCCTTGAAGGTGGGCACCCGGGTCAGCCAACCCAGCGGGGTCACCATGCTGAGCAGGGTGTGAAGGGTCATGACCTCCGGCACGTGGGACTGAACGAAGATGATGCTGCGCTCCGGGTCCAAGCCGGCGGCAAGCCAGTCCAGGATCATGTCCTCGATATTGGATTGGATGGTAGCGACGTCGGCCTGGGACTCAACAGTGGTCAGCGCGTGGATGTCCACGGCGCAATAGATGCAGTCGTATTCGTCCTGCAAGGCCACCCAGTTCTGCAAGGCGCCGATATAGTTGCCCAAATGGAGCAGGCCTGTGGGCCGCATCCCGGAGAAAATCACGCCTTTCTTGCTGCCGTTATTTGCAGAGGTCATTTTCGCAATCCAAAGTCAGGTTCAAGATGACCGGGATTTCACATCCAATCTATCATCGCGTTGAAATAGACGCAATCGCGCCATCCCTCCGTCACACATCCGTCCACTTGAAGTGCTTGGAGATGAGGCGGTAGAAGCCCCAGCCGAAGTTGCGGGCGTGGAGGGCGCCGTAAGCCTGCCAGCGGGCCAACTCGGCCTCGGCTTCGGGGTGGATGCTATCGCCGGGAACCAGCGTGGGGAGTATTTCCTCACTTTCGCATTCATAAAGGGCCAGGTACTTGGGACCGGTGTTGAAATTCTCCAGTGCCGGGTGTTCCAGGCGGCGGAAGCGGGCGCCGCGGGCATAGCCGGGGACGTTCAGCACGCCGGGCAGGTGGGACTCGGTGTACCAACGATCCCATTCGAGTTCGTGGGCCGGGTCTGCGTCAGCGGTGACGATGCTCAGGGGCCGGTCGGACAGCAGCAGCGGGTCGCGCAGAGGCGCGCCGCTGACCTGTTCGTAGACATTGGAAACGTGATCGCTGGCCCCCCGCAGGGTGCTGAATACCGAGTATTCGGACGCGGCGATGGTGTGCAGGTTCGGGCCGCCGAACTGCAAGAGGGACGGCAGGTCATCGGCGCTGCGGATGCCGTAGAAGGCGGTGAACCGTGTGCCGCCGTCCAGATTGACGTAACGCTGGGCCCACTGGTAGCCGGGTATGCGGAGCAGGTTGGGCAGATGGCTGTTGTACCAGAGGGTGAAAGGCTCCAGATGCTCGCGGGCGCAGGTCATCTGCACCATCAACAACAGTTGTTGCTCAGGCATTGCGGGCCTCCCTGGCGGCCAGCCCTTCCAGAAGGCCGCCGCTGTACGATGAATCCTCCAGTCCCCGCTGCATCCCGCGAAGGTAGGCTATCTGGCCGCCGTGCTGGTTGAACTCCCATAGCAGTTGCTGGCACATATTCGCCAGGGTCATCGTGCCGCCCCGGGGGTTTACCACGATGGTAGTGTCGAAATCGGCATCGTTACGGGATGCGAGGTAGGCTTTGGCGGCGTCCAGAGTTGCCGCGGCGTATTCAAGAAGAGTAGCAGTGTCCGGCTGCCGGAAGGCTGCCAATCGGCCGGGTCCGTACCCGTAGCCAGTATCGTTGGGGTCGGTAATCTCCTGTCCCAGCCGGGCCGCCCAGCCTTGTTCCCATAACTGTGGAACGCTCTGCAAGCGGGCATGAATCCAGCGGTCCAGCGTCCTCCCATAGTGCCACACCAGAAAGCCGATGGACGAGCATTCCGGGGTAGGCATCCAGCTCATTTCTTCGTCGGACAACCCGTCCACAGAACGAAGCATTGCGTTGAAGTGCTGTTCCAGGCAGCCTGATACGAAGTAGCTTAGCTGCATAGAAATCCTCCGCTAAAAACCATCGGCCACGCTGATTCCGGCGTGGCCGATGCTGTGTGTCCGGTTTGCGCCGGAGGTTAGTCGTCGCGTTCTGAATCGCCTTCCAGTCGGTCGCCCAGTTCGCTGAGGAATGCCTCAATTTCGGGCGACAACGCCGGAGAGGAACTGCTCTGTTCGGACGACGTAGAAGAACTCTCGACAGTTAACTGGGAATCGTAATACTGCTCCATCTGCTGAATGAGCGTCTTCAACTCTGAGTTGCGGTCAACGGTAGAGTTGAGTTCCCGGTACTGGCGTTGCCCGCGGCGCACCGGGGCCAGGTCGGGCGGGATGTTCTCGTAGACCGACGACAGCACTTCAATCATGCGGGAAGTGCCGGCGTAGTCCTCCTCCAGTTGGACGTACTGCGGCAGATGCACCATGAAATTTATGGTCTCTATCTCATCCCGCTCGATGCCCTCGGAGAGCAGGTTCATTATGGTGGTCGGCCCCTGATAGGTGCTCTGCTGCAACTTGAAGTTGGGCACCGGGCGTTTCTGTTCCACCGAACCGAGGGAGCCGGTGACCAGCAGGGGGCGGGTATGCGGAACGGCATCATACATCGCCCCGACGCGACAGTAACGCTTAACGCCAAAGTAGCGTACTACTTCAAGGATAGAGTCAGTATAGTCTTCGCCGTTGGAATGCGGCTCCAGGAGGTGGAAGAAGAGGTAGTCCGGGCCGGTTTCGGTGGTGGCGTACCGAATGGTGCTGTTGGGTATCTTCACCTGGCGCGCACCATCGACGAAACGCATATTGGGGCGGTATCGAGTAAAGTCGAAGAACGTTCCCGGGCGATGCAGCTTTCCCAGTTCCTTGGACCCCATGAATCGCTCCAGACGGTTCAGGGTGAGCGTACCCACACTCCCCACGTCCACCCAAGGGCGAATCATGGCGAAGACGTGCGGGTCTTTCAGTTCAGGAACGGGTTCGTTTATTTCAAAGGCGCCTACTCGCATAGCAACATAATGCCAGAATGATTTGCGATTTTCAAGGTTTGGAAGGTCTTGGCAGCGTTCCCTTTCAGGCGGTTTGGTTAATGGAGCGCCGGTGGTCTCGAGACTTCCACACTCACCCTAACCCTCTCCTTATGAGGGAGAGGGAATTGGGAGGGGAACCTTCTATTGCTGCTGGCTCAGTAGGGAATCGGCGGAACCTAGGCCCTCGAGAGCCAAGCCGTATCCCAGCAGGTCCTGCATGAGGCGTTTGATGTATTGGGTTGTGGCGACCCGGGTATATCGTAGCACCAGGTCGGATTTCTGCGCCACCTGTTCCGCCAGTTCCCAGGCCCTGGGCAAGAGCGCATCAGGGGACAGCACCTCGCTGACCAGCCCCAACTGCAGGGCTTCCTCCGCTCCGATGGACTGGCCGGTGAGGAGGAAGTAGCGCCCCCGGTTGGCTCCCAGCAGCATGGGATAGACCACGTGAACACCGTCGCCCGGCACGAGATTGCTCATGAAATGGCCGGAGTCCTGGAAGGCGGCGGTGTCGGCGGCCAGAACGATGTCGCAGAGCAGGGGTATTTCGGAATGGCGCAGCGCCGGGCCGTTGACCGCGGCAATCATGGGGACTTCGATGTCCAGGAGGTTGGAAAGCAGCTTCTTGCCTTCCCAGTAGGTCTTGTCCCATTCCTGGGGTGTCCGCTTGGGCGCGCCCGCCGCCGTCCCCTGGGGGCCGGAAAAGGCGTTGCCGGTGCCCGTGACGATGATAACCCGGTTCTCGCGGTCGCTGCCCACGTCGGCGAAGGCGCGGGGGAACTCCTCGTGGGGGCCGGAGCCCCACTGTAATGGCCCGCCATTGGTGTGGAAGGTCATCTGGAGGATGCCGTTGCGCCGCTCGAACCTGATGTTGTTGTACTGGTCTGCGTACTGTTCCAGCGCGACCACGTTGCCCTCCCGCCGTTGGATGTTGGCGAAAGTCTATACCGCCCCGGCGGAGGGGTCAACGGCTGGGGTGGCTCGCGCATTTCGCGGTTATCCCTGCTCCGGCAAAAGCCAGGGTACGCCTTCTAAGCGCACGAATGATGCGCAACCACCCGATCCTCTTCTCCCGAAGGACAAGGGATATGTCACACACCCTCTAAATCAGACTGGGGAGTGGCAGTCGCGGCGGCGGTCCAGGGCAATCGCGTCTCCGGGTTTGGCAGCGAAGGGAGGCATGAGGGACAGCTCCGGGTTGGGGGGTTGGGTGCAATGGCGGTATCCGAGGCCGATAGGCTTTAAGACGGGATTGCCCTGGGGGATGGCCCTTAGAGTCATTCGATTACTTGTTAGGACTTACGCGGTTAGACTTTGGAGAACCCGTCACTCTGGCTTTCGCCGGGGTGACGAGGGCGTATCCTCAAACTGCGTAACTCCTACCTGACTCAGACAAATTTGGAACGGATAAGGGGCGCATCTGCGCCCCTTATGTCGTGCAGGCGGCCGTAGAGCGGCGGCTAGCGGGTTTCTGCAGGAACCGGAACGGGTTCGGCCTCTGACTGCATGGCAGCGGTGCTGCCCAGGAAGGGGGCCTTTGCTGCTGGAGACTTCTTGGCGGTAACGTGCTCGGTGACGAACTCGGCCACGTCGCGGTGCAGGGAATCGTTCAGGTTGCAGTTGCGCAGCAGATGGAAGCCGGGATCGAGGTCTTCCAGAAGCTGCTGAACCCGGGCGTCTCCGTGGCGGGAGGCAAGGGCATAGGCCAAGCCCCGCGGGTCACGGTTCATGGCCATCTCTTCTTCCCCGACCTCGGCCAGTTCTACGTCATAATCGACGCGGTCGACAATAGCAAGGGCTTCGGAGGCCCTGCTTCGCTTGTTGCTGACATCCTTCATGGCCGAGAACAGCAGGCTGATGGCCTGTGACGCCTCATTCAGGAGGTCAGGTATTTCTACTTGGCGAACACTTGCCGCCTCCACCAGTTGCTTGGCTTCCTGGATGGATCGCTCGCGGCGGCGCAGGCTGTCGGCAAACTTGGCAGCCTTGGCCTGCCTCTGGCGCAGGGTCTCGGCTTCGGAAGCGAGGGGGGCGAGCCGTTCCAACTCCCGCTCCGCCATCTCCGCCTGCTTCAACCTCTGCTGCATTGACTCGTCGAATTCGATTGGCATCACAAACACCCCTCAGACTAAGGATAATAAAATCGGGTTACGGCGCGCGTTTCAACCCTAAGGCGAGAGAAGGGAATCGTAATGAGAGCCGCCAAAGGACTGTTAAAAGCTGCCTCGGGTCTCAATGCGGTGCTCCAGCCTTGGCAGGAGGGCCGCCAACGGAACCTCCTGAGCGATCGAGTATCCGGGTTGGTGCGGCGACTTGCCGCTCTGGACAGAAACCCCCCGTGCTTATGTATTGATGCCCTGGCCCCAATAGGGACTCCTGGGCAAGTTGGGCCGAAATCCAGTGATTCGGCGCTTAGTCTGCCCGTGGGGGCAGATAATATGGCGTAACGGCCCAAGCCGCTACGCTATCTAATATAGACACTTGTCTTGGATTCCGCCCTTTTTTGCGATGCAAATTTTTCTGAATTTTGCGGGGCGGATGCATCAAGGCCTTATAATGATTCCGCTCCCTGCCGGGACTCGCGAGGAGAAGCAGGGGACCTTACTATCCGGTGAGGAGGTATGCCATGCCCGGGGCCGCTTTTGTTTATGATGACCGGATGTCGCGTCACGAGCTGCGCAGCGACCATCCCATGCGCCCGGTGCGTCTGCGCTATACCCACGAACTCCTCCAGGGTTACGGGGCCTTCGATCACCAGGATGCCAGGCTAATTACTCCTCGCACGGCCACGGAAGACGAATTGTTATGGCTGCATACGCCGGAGTACGTCGCGGCGGTGCGACGGCTGAGTGCCGGGGAGGGAGCGCATGAGGCCCACCGCTTCAACTTCGGCATTCAGGGCGACAACCCCTACTATCCGGGAATGTACGACGCGGCCATTCTCAGCTCAGGCGCAACGCTGCTGGCCGCCGAACTGGTGGCAGGAGGCTCGGTGGACTGCGCCTTCAACATTTCCGGGGGGTTGCACCACGCCTCCGCCGGCCACGCCTCAGGGTTCTGCGTGTTCAATGACCCGGCTCTGGCCATCCACTTCTTCCTGCGGCGCGGGATGCGGGTGGCTTATGTGGACGTGGACGCGCACCACGGCGACGGGGTACAGGAGGCCTTTTACGGCGACGACCGGGTGCTGACCATTTCGGTGCACGAATCGGGGCGATACCTGTTCCCCGGCACCGGCTTTGTCGGCGAGTTGGGCGAGGGGCCGGGGCGCGGATATTCCGTCAACCTGCCCCTGTATCCCTATACTGGCGATGAGGTGTACCTGGACGCCTTCCGGCAGGTTGTCCCCCCTTTGATACGGGCTTTTGCGCCGGACGTGCTGGTGGCGCAGATGGGGATAGACAGCTATCACTCCGACCCGCTGACCCATTTGCAGTTGACTACAGAGGGATTCGTGGAGGTGGTGCGGGAGTTGGCGGCCTTGGGGCTTCCGTGGCTGGCATTGGGCGGGGGCGGCTACGACCTGATGGCCGTGGCCCGGGCCTGGACGCTGGCCTACGGCGTAATGCTGGACGTGGAATGGCCCGATACGCTGCCCCGGGGATTTGCGCTGGAGCACGGCATCGGGCGTCTGAGAGACAACACTGCCCCCGAAGTTCCCGCCAACCTGCGACTGGACATTCGCCGTCACGCCGGGGAAACGGTGGCCGCAATCAGGGAGCACATCTTCCCCGCGCACGGACTCGGTGGGTGAGTTCCAGCAAGGCTAACGGGGAGAGCCTGAAAGGGAAAGGTAACCTTGTAAGCCCACCGCGGTTGGGGATATAGAGTAGGAGCGCAGGCCGGATATGCCTCCGGCCTGCTGTTCTCTGGTGTAGCTGAGAGTAAATGAGTGCTTGAGCTGGTGGCAGATATCAGGCTTGCGGAGGTTAGTCCACGCGCTGCTGAGGGTTGAGCAGATCTTTGGCTTCGTCTCCGACGTTTGCCTCGATGCTATCCCGCAATGTGGAGAAAATCGACTTGCTGATGGCGGCAGTCAGCCATTCCTCGGCATCGGGGTCTTTCTGATAGCCGTCTTTAAGGGCAATAAGTCGCTGCAACAGGCTCAGGTAGTGGTACTGGAGAGGGGTCAGGTCCCGGTTCACCCCCGCAACTCGCCACTGACTGATGACTGGCGTAAATTCGACCTCTGAGCCGTCGTGGCCCGCCACTTCCTGGTCTGCTCGCTGTTCTGGTTGCGCGTTCATCGTGTTCTCCATCCGTCCCTTCGCCAAGCTCAGGACGGGTTCAACCGCAGGTTTGACCGGATGCCCCTTGAGTTCCTGTGACCGGGCTTAGAGTCTCATTATACCAGAGCTTTGCCCTTGAGGGTAACGATTGAACTGGCTTGTTGGGGCCGGAAGTGCCTTCAGCCGGTTTGCTCCCGTCATGTTTGAAAGGTGGCAGGGCTGTTCCGAGGCAGCCCGTCCACATTGCAAAGCAGGCGAGGAACGGACTGCCCCGCATCTTATACTTCCCGGAATTCTCCTTCTACGGTGCCTTCGTCGTCTGACGGGCCGATGTCATCCGGGCCTGCTCCGGCAGCCCCCGCCCCGGGAGATGCGTTCTGGCTGTATACCGCTTCTCCCAATCGTTGCATCACTGCGTTCAATTCATTGATTCCGTTCTGCATTTCGGTGACGTTACCCGAGGCCGAAGCTGCCCGAAGCGCGTCGATTTTCTGCTGCACCTCGGCGCGGAGTTCCTGTGGGATTACTTCGGCATTATCGTTAAGCATCTTTTCCGCTTGGTAGACCATCTGGTCGGCCTGGTTGCGGGTTTCGACCTCGGCGCGGCGGCGCTGGTCATCGGCTTCGTACTGCCGCGCCTCCTCCACCATGCGCTCGATGTCCGACTTGTCCATCCCAGAACCGGACTGGATGACGATGCGCTGCTCCTTGCCGGTGCCTTTGTCCTGGGCCGACACGCTCAGGATGCCATTGGCGTCTATGTCAAAGGTGACCTCGATTTGCGGAATTCCCCGAGGGGCCGGAATGATGCCGTCCAGCATGAAGCGCCCGATGGGCTTGTTGTCGCCGGCCATGCTCCGCTCGCCTTGAAGCACGTGGATGTCCACCGAGGACTGGCTGTCGGCGGCGGTGGTGAAAGTCTCGTTCTTCTTGGTCGGGATGGTGGTGTTGCGCGGAATGAGGGTGGTCATCACGCCGCCCAGCGTCTCCAACCCCAAGGTGAGGGGAGTGACGTCGAGTAGTACGATGTCGCCGACCTCGCCGGCCAACACGCCGGCCTGGATGGCCGCGCCGAGGGCCACCGCCTCGTCAGGGTTGACGTTGCGGTTGGGTTCCTTGCCAAAAATTTCTTTGACCTTTTCCTGCACCGCCGGCATCCGGGACATTCCGCCGACCATGATGACCTCGTCAATCTGGCTGGCGGGCAGGCCGGAGTCGGACAGCGCCCGCTGACAGGGGCCGGCGGTTCGCTCGATGAGCTGCGTGACCAGTTGCTCGAAGCGGCCGCGGGTTAGCGACTTGACAAGGTGCTGCGGCCCGCTGGCGTCGGCGGTGATGAAGGGCAGGTTGATTTCCGTCTCGACCACGCTGGAAAGTTCCACCTTGGCCCGCTCGGCGGCGTCGCGCAGGCGTTGCAGGGCCATGCGGTCGTTGGACAGGTCAATGCCGGTCTCGCGGCGGAACTCGGTAATCAGCCAGTCGAGGATGGCTTGGTCGAAGTCGTCTCCGCCCAGGAAGGTGTCGCCGTTGGTGGACTTGACCTCGAACACCCCGTCGCCCATCTGGAGGATGGTAATGTCGAAGGTGCCGCCGCCCAGGTCGAACACCGCGATGTTGGCGTCTGCGCGGGTCTTGTCCAGGCCGTAGGCCAGCGAAGATGCAGTCGGCTCGTTGATGATGCGCAGGACTTCCATTCCGGCTATTTCGCCGGCGTCTTTGGTGGCTTGGCGCTGCGAGTCGTTGAAGTAGGCCGGAACGGTGATAACCGCCTGGCTGATGCGCTCGCCCAGCTTGGCTTCGGCGTCCTGCCTGATTTTTTGCAGGACGAAGGACGAAATCTGCGGGGGGGCGTAGGTGTCATCGCCCATCTTGACATGGGCGTCGCCGTTGGCCGCCTGAACCACTTGGTAGGGCAGCTTGGCGGTGGCGTTCTGCACCTCAGGGTCGTCGAACCGTCGGCCCATTAAGCGCTTGACGGAGAACAGCGTATTCTCCGGGTTGGTAACTGCCTGACGCTTGGCGACCTGCCCGACGTACCTCTCGCCAGTGCGGGCATTAAGGGCCACGACCGACGGTGTAAGCCGTGCGCCCTCCGCGTTTTCCACGACTCCAGGCTCACCAGCCTCGATCACTGCGGCAACCGAATTGGTGGTTCCCAAGTCTATGCCCAAAACTTTAGGCATTGCTTTTCTCCTTTAGTCTTCTCATAGTCTTTACGTGTTCCGGTTTCTGTCAGTTTCCACTAGCCGGGGACTCGCCTTCAGGAAAGAGGCTCCCGGGCCACGATTACCTGGGCCGGACGCAACAGGCGGTCATGCAGCCGGTAGCCGGGCCGCACCAGTTGGACTATATGCTCCGGGGGCTGCACGTCCGACTCCTGGTAGGCCAGCGCCTCATGCTCATTGGGGTCGAAGGGCTGACCCACTGCGGAGTCTATCAAGCTGACGCCCCGCATCTCAAGGCGGCGCTTCATCTCGCGCACGGCCAGCTTCACGCCATCGCCCCACTGGTCACTGACATCGGCGTTCAGCGCCAACTCCAAGCCCTCGATGACCGGAAGCAGGTCGAGGAGCAGGTCCTCGTCGCGGTACTTGGCGGCAGCGGCCCGTTGCTCGGCAGCGCGGCGTCGTTCCGTCTGCAACTCAGCTTCCTTGTATTGGACCTCGTTGCGGAACTTTTCTGCTTCTGCTTCCGCTGCTTCCAGCCTCTCGGTCAAAGCTGCCACTTTCAACTCCGGTGTAAATTGCTCGAAATCCACCGCGCAGTCAGCATCTTCGCCGTCACTGGCGGTGTCGCCGGTTTGTTCCCGGCTAGTATCTTCCGTGGGTTCCTGGTTCTGTTCATCTGACATCTGGCTAGTCCTAGGAAAGTTTCCTGGTTTCGCATGGTCTTCCGTGAGATTCTATTGATCAACTGGGAGATTCAGACTTTGGAAGAGCAAGTCTAGTTCCTCCTTCACCTGCTCCCCGGCCTCCGGGCCGAGGCGGGCGGCCAATCGTTGCTGCATCGTAAGCAGGTTTTGTACGGCGGCCAAGGCGAACTCGACGCCGGCCAGGTTCAACCCCATCTCGTCGGAGAGATGGCGGATGAGGCGCAGCTTGCGGATGTCCTCCGTAGAGTATAGCCGCAGCATCCCCAAGGTTCTGCCAGGCCGGATCAGTCCCAGCCGCTCGTACTTCCGCAGGGTCTGCGGGTGCATATCCAGTATCCGCGCGGCTACGCTGATAATGTAGACGCCTTCCATCTGCATTACGGCGTCGTCCTCGTCGCCGGAAGTTTCGGGCCCACGGGCCGGGGAAATGGACGTGTCCACCGGGCGTGACGGTATTTCCGGCCCTGGAACGGGTGTGGATTCCGTCTGTCGCCTGGTCTGGACGCGCCTCTGCTGAGTCATGCTGCAAATCCCCCAAAAACGTGTTGACCTATGCTGATTTGTATGATACAGTTTGATACGAATCGTGTCAATGATTGTGTTTCGAGGCAAATTAAGAATCCAAAGGGAATGCGCTGGCGTATAAGGTTCATGCCGATTGACGCGGCGCGTCCGGACAGAAGCCGGCAACTCAGGGCTGCCCGTCCGCCGACCGGATACGGCGGGCGCCCGCACAGGGAGAGGAGGTGTCCAATGATTTATTTCAACGCTTGCCCCAAGTGCCACGGCGATCTGACCCTGGGCCAGGACGGGTACGGCAGCTTCGTGAGCTGCCTCCAGTGCGGCTTCATGCGCGACATCGACGCCAAGCCTGCCCCGGCCAAGACCCTTGCAGTGTCCCGGGCCTGGTACGCCGACGAGGAACCGCTGGCCAAGGCGGCCTAGCTCCACCACGACACATCGCTTCGCCAAATGCAGGGGCGGCCAGATGGCCGCCCCTTTTCCGTATTCGCAGGCGTCGGGCCCGGTTAACGTGACAGTTCCGGCCAGAATCGTTCTTCCTTCCACGGGTCCCCGTTGTTGTGGTAGCCTCGCTGTTCCCAGAAGCCGGGGGAGTCCTCGGCCATGAGCTCGATGCCATTGACCCACTTGGCGCTCTTCCAGCCGTAGAGGCTGGGGACAATCAGGCGCAGGGGCCAGCCGTGGCTCTTCCCGATGGGCTGGCCGCCCTGCTTGTGGGCCAGGAACCCCTCCTCCAGGGCGATGTCCAGCGGTACGTTGGTGGTGTAGCCGCCAAAGCAGTGGGCCATGACGAACTTGGCTTGGGGCGACACGCCAGACTGCGCGAGAAGGTCCGATAAGGCAACTCCTTCCCATGTCTGGTCCAGCGCGCTCCATTGGGTCACGCAGTGAAAGTCGGCGTCCAGCGTCTGCCAGGGGAGCGCGGCGAACTGCTGCCAATCAAGGGTTATTTCCTGCTTCACCAGCCCGAACACTCGGATGGTCCAGGTGTTGATGTCCACCTTCGGTTCCGGCCCATAGGTGAGCACTGGGAACTTGGTGGTTACGAATTGACCGGGCGGCACCCGCTCGCCATATCCTTGATCGGGGGCGGTCTTGATCTGGTCAGGGCGCTTCATGCGCCACCTCACATTGGGAAAGAGTTTGGCCAGCATAATTATCGCAACACTTTGACGTGTCCCGAATTTCCGCTTAAGACAGTGCCCAAGACCTCGCGGGTAGCTACTCCGCGTTCTTCAAGGGAGCCTAGCAGCAGGGAAAGCCGCTCCTCTGGCACCGAAATCAGCAGTCCGCCGGAGGTCTGGGCGTCACAGAGCAGCAGCTTGTCATTATCGGTCAACGACTCATCCCAGTCCACATAGTCCTCGACGCCGGCCTGGTTGCGGTGAGTGCCGCCGGGCGCAACGCCCTGCTCCAGCAGCTCCGCCACACCGGGCAAGACCGGAACCGCTGACGCGCTGAGTTGGGCACTGGCGCCGCTGGCCCGCATCATGGCGGTAAGGTGTCCCATCAGGCCGAAGCCGGTGATGTCGGTGCAGGCGTTCACGCCCACTTCCATCATCGCCTCCGACGCGGCGCGGTTGAGGGTGGCCATTGTCTCGACGGCGGTCTCGACCGAACCGGGGGGAGCGACGCCAGCCTTGCAGCCGGTGGTAATTATGCCGGTGCCGATGGGCTTGGTCAGCACCAGGACGTCGCCAAGCTGTGCCCCGGCGTTGGAGACCTGCTTGCCCGGCTCCACCAACCCTACCACCGAGAGGCCGTACTTGGGTTCGTTGTCGTCCACGGTGTGGCCGCCGACGATGAGGCAGTTGGCTTCGGCGGCCTTGTCGTAGCCGCCGCGAAGCACGTCGCCCAGCATCTCGGCGGCCAAGGCGGCGGGGAAGCCGACCACGTTGAGAGCCACCAGAGGACGCCCGCCCATAGCGTATACGTCGCTGAGGGAGTTGGCCGCGGCTACCGAGCCGAACTCATAGGGGTCGTCGGTGATGGGCGTGAAGAAGTCCACCGTCACCACGAGGGCGGTCTTGTCGTCCAGCCGGTAAACAGCGGCGTCGTCGCCGGTGGTCGACCCTACCAGGAGGTCTGGGTGGTCAACCATGGGCAGTTTGCTTAGAACCTGGACCAGGTCCTTCTGGCTCAGCTTGGCCGCTCAACCGGCGCAGTGGGAAAGCTCGGTCAGGCGGACCGGGGTGTTGACCATATCCAAGCTCCTTATATCGAAATGTACTCAGCATTATAGCGCAGAGTGGATGCGAATGATGGTTAATGCAATGAGTGGCGGGATATCGCTTTAGGTGATACAGTAGCGGGACTTCAATCGACTGGCGAAGAGATTTTCCATGCCCGGTTTTATTGCAAATTACAAGGCCGTCGTGCACTCGGTGGAGCGCCGCCAAGTGCTGATGGCGATGACCGGCGGGCAGTTGCTGGTGCAGCTTTCCAGCCTGCCGGTGACACTGGCGCTGCCGAGCATCGCGCGCGACTTCGGATACTCCGTTGACGATGCGGCATGGATAGTCATTGCCAATCTGCTGGTGCTGGGCAGCACCGTTTTCCTGGGGGCGCGGCTGGGAGACCGGTTCGGTCATCCCAAGATGTTCTTCATAGGCGCCATCATCATCACCGTCGGCGCGGTGGGGATAGTCGCCGCCCAGGACCTTACCCAGGTTATTGTGCTGAGGGGCTTGCAGGGGTTCGGCGCAGGGCTGATACACGGCAATGGCAACGCCATGCTGGCCTTCGCCTTCCCGCCGGAGGAACGCGGGCGGGCCTATGCCTTCCCCATCACCGGCTCGCGTATCGGGACGTTCATTGGGGTAGCCTTCTTCGGGGTATTGCTCCAATTCGCCAACTGGGATGCCTTCGCCGGATGGCGGCTGGTATTCCTGACTATGCTGCCTATTGGCCTGATCGTCATCAAGTCGTGCCTGCCGGTGGTGCGGCGGAACGACGAGGCCATTGTTGACAAGGAAAACCCCATTGACTACCTGGGCGCGATACTGCTGGTGGCGGTGTCGGCGGTGTTCATCCTGTCGGGCAGTCACCTGCACGGCGGGGAAGAGTCGTACACCTCGACCGACGCCCTCTCGTATCACCTGCCGATGCACGGGCTGACCATCGCGCTGCTGGTGGTGTTCATCTTCGTGGAGCGGCGGGTGGCGCATCCTTTCGTGGAATTCCAGCACTTCCGGCAGAAGTATTTCACGCTGGCGATCATCTCCAACGTGATGTTCCATCTCTCGATGATGGCGACCATGATCCTGGTCCCAATTATGATCGAGGAAGGACTGGGCAAGTCGCCCATCTTCGTTACTGCGGTGTTGCTGCCGCACCAGTCCTTCGGCATCTGGCTGCCTGCCGTCGCCGGGTTCGTTCACGACAAGTTCAACCCGCGCCTGCTGCGGACGGCGTGTATGCTGTCCATCGCCTCCGGGTTCGTGCTGCTGGCGATGTTCGCCGGGACTGCGCCGTTCTGGGTGCTGCCGTTCCTGCTGTTCCCGATTTCGGTGGGGACCAACATATTCAACACCGTGAACAACGCGACGGTTATGAGCACGCTGCCGACGGAAAACCGCGGCTTCGCGTCGGGGATGCTGGAGACCACCCGCGACATGGGCCACGCCACCGGGGCGACTATCTCGTCGTTCATCGTGGCGCTGATCGTGCCGGCGACTATCGGGCTGATGCTGCCGTCTGAGTCGCAGCGGCTGCACCTGGAGGGCTTCCAGGTTTCGGCTCTGGCGGTGGTGGGGATAATGACCGCCGGGGCCATCATCGCGGCGTTCCACCGGCCTTACAAGCCGCCGGCGGCTCCGACCTCGGGCGGCCAGCAGGCGCAGGCCGGGGCCGCTGCGGACTGATGCGGACAAGGGGTAAAATTCGGGTGATTTTGGCAAGCAGACGGGGCAGCCACAAGGGCTGCCCCTACGTTTTTGGCCGGTTGGGTGCCGGGCCTAGATGTTGAGCATGATGAAGCGGCCCGTTTCGGCCTGGTAGTAGTAGGTCTTGCCGTCCTCGATTTTGACGCCTACGAGGGAGTATGAGATGTGGGATTCGGCGTAGTGCTCGAGGATGCGGACGTTTTGCCATTCCTCCTCGCCCATGGTGGCCATGACCGTCTCGAGGTCGAGTTGTGCTTGGTCCTTTTCCGTTGGCATAGGTGTCTCCCTTTAGCCCTCGCGGAC
This sequence comes from Dehalococcoidia bacterium, assembly GCA_965204805.1. Classification (GTDB taxonomy): domain Bacteria; phylum Chloroflexota; class Dehalococcoidia; order Lucifugimonadales; family UBA3495; genus VXOI01. The sequence goes on along the minus strand of OZ242013.1, from coordinate 1,738,828 downwards.
GTACTTGTCGATGGCGTCAGGTACGCCGGCGAGGTAGATGTCGCCGCGGGAGTCTATCCAGCTTCCGTGGCCGGAGCCGCGGCAATCGAAGCGGGCGAGGACGCCGCCCTGGGGGTCGAGGATGCTGATGCGGGCGGAGCTGTCGTTGACCGTGCCCTCGCTGACCAGGAAGTTGCCCTCGGGGTCGCGGGAGATGTCCATGGGGCGCTGGATGTCGTTCCAGAACTCGATGAACTCGCCGTTGAGGGTGAAGAGCTGGATGCGGTGGTTCTCGCGGTCGCAGACGATGATGCGGTCGCCGTCAATGATGAGGCTGTGGGGCAGGTGGAAGTGGTTGGCCTCGGACTTGCCCGGCTCGCCCCAGGACTGGATGAGCTCGCCCTCGCCGGTGAAGCGGTGAACGCGGGAGTTGCGGTAGCCGTCGGCGACATAGAGCTCGCCGGAGGGCGACGGCACCAGCTCGGCGGGGTAGTTGAAGGGCCCGGCGGCGCGGGGTACGAGGTCGCCTGCGACCTCGCAGCCGGTGTCGGAGTGGCGTCCGTGGCGGCCCAGCATCTGGACGGGTTTGCCGTCGAGGGTGTAGACGAGGCAGGTGGAGGCGTCGCGGTCGGTGACGTAGACGACGTCGTCCTCAATGTAGAAGCCGTGGGCGAAGAGGAAGGAGCCGTTGCCCCAGGAGTCTTGCAGGTTGCCGTCGCGGTCGAAGATGAGGACGGGTGGCTCCTTGCGCTGGAAGGCGTAGACGCGGTCCTGGGAGTCGGTGGCGATGGCGCTGACCATGGCGAAGGTCTCGCCCTCGGGCAGCTTGGCCCAGTTTTCCTGGAGGGAGTAGGTGTAGTGGCCGGAGCCGAGGGTGGTCATGGTTGGCCTCCTGATGGTGGTTAGTTGGATGCGGCGGGGCCATTGTACACCTGTGTGTGTCGGAAAGTCTGACTGGTTTGCCATTGGCTCATATTTTGATCTATCTGATTCGTGTAACCTATCTTCGGTGAACAAAACCAGAGGTATGTTCTTAATTTGCCGGAGTTATGCGAAATTCGATCAGCCATTTCAGTTTTTGTGTATCACCGTTTAAGTATGCCTTGATGCTTTGTGCTAACTCATCAATGCGACCAATTGGAACGACATAGTCGAAGACTGCCGCCATAACTCGCAGGGTCTCTTGTGTCCATTCTCCGTCAACTACCAGGACAGCGAGCAAATCCGGTGTCTTACCCTTCCAGTTTATGGCTGAGAACATTTTGTCTTTTGCGTACAGAGAAGCATGCCTTGAGGATGACTTCCGGACCTCAATAAAGGCTTTTGGTGACCGTGCGTCTGGTAATACGAAGTCCGCACGGAAGTCATAAACGACACCCGCTAAAGAGACGTATTCACTTTCCCGAAGAAATGTTAATTCCTGCCTTTTCAAGGCCGCATCAACAATAGATTCGAGTAGAACTCGTCCAACTAGGTCTCGTACGATACCTTCTAGAGTAGACTCAAGTCGGATAAGAATATCGGACTTCGCTACACTATTGGGATCTAATCGTGTTGTTATAAGATTGACTAGCTTTGTTGCAGCTGGTTTTGAAATCTTGGTATCGGAGACAGAGCCGACGAGTCGTTTGAGTTGAGCTTTACTGAAGATTCCGCATAAATGTTGAATTAACGGCAAGAAATGAGGATTTTCCAATATATATACCGGGTCGAAGTTAGAGAATCCTGCTGAGTTGGCACTTAATTCGTCGAACAATGTTTCACCCACATTACGTATGTTTGAATATACACTAGCTGTAATGGCGGTCTCCAAGTCAAAAGATTGTGCTTGCCGTCGCTGCCACTCTAGACAAACTTCTTCCGGGGTCATGCCTGTGGACATGAACCCATAGCCTGACATTACAATTGTCTTTGAACGTTCATTGTTTAGGTGTTCTGGACGAATGGCCGTCAATCCATTTGATAGTGCCGCAAGTTCGAGATATGCGTCTATACAAAGACGGATTTCTTTATCGGCTTCTTGATATAAGGTTTTGGGTTTTTCAGTCATGCTTGAACAGTCCTCTTCCCATATAAGTGATACTCTCCAAGGCCCTTAGGTGAACCATCTCTCTTCTTTAGTATCCAGCGTTGACCTCGACTCCTTAATTTTAAGCACATCACGTCCTCATACCCAAGCTCAGACATGGTTTCAGCCAAAAGTTGTGGAGTGCTTATATGGATACCGTAGAGTGCCGCATCTCCTATTACGATATGTGCTTCACTATTAGGCCGCATACAACGCTGGGTTTCGATCAGAATTTGTGTCATCTGAGCAAAATAGGGAAATATTAGTTTATCATAGTCCTTCCTTCCAGCTCGCGCTTGGCGCTGAATGGATAACTGGCCTACTATTCCATCCAATTCAGGTAACAAAGATGATACGATTTCACTGCGGTACTTTGACTGCCGATCTCTATGCCCTGATAACGCTGTCGTAGTATTAACTAATAGTTTCGAACGCACTTTCTCAGTTATTTGTTGCCAGGAATGGCAAATTTCCCAAAAATAAAGATACATCCGCGTCATCTCAGCAAAATCGAAATTGTTGAGATATGGCGGTGACGTTATCACAGCATCTACAGTGGCTGTAGCCACTTCTCGCATGGACTCTGATGACACTGAATATATAGATGCAGGATCTGATGTAATTCTATGAGCCGAATGTTGCAAGTCATATTTCATATTAAGAATAATGTCTCGGATTGCCTCTGTAGGAATGGCTGGTATTTTGCTAGACTGCGGAGCCTTATATATTCCATCTACTTTGGACTTTGAGCACATTTCTAGTACCTTGGACAGAATAAGAAATGCTGTGTCGTCGCTGTCTAACCCTGCGGCTTGAACCTCATTGCGGGCACCCAACAATTGTTCAAGTATAGGCTCGTCAAACAACTTTCGCAGAAATGTTCCCGCAGCGGGAGCCAGGGTATCGATCGGACGAGGACAATCTAGTCCTCCCTGTAGAATTTCCTCGATGAAGTTCAAGTGGGCTAGATCTGGGAGGCGACCTGTTTTGGCCCGCGCGATCCGGGCGAAGAATGGATGAGGTTCAAACCCTACACCCTTATGCCCCAGCGTTCGAGCTACAACCAAAGTGGTACCACAGCCGGCGAAGGGATCCAGAATCACCGCCCCCATTTGATTGGGGCAATTCTGTTCGACAAATTCAGGAGAAAAGCCTGCTACAAAGTTAAACCAGCGATGAACAGCGTGTCGATTCGCGGTAAGATTGGTTGGCAGTTTTTCATCCGTTATGCTAGCAAGCGATCTCTTGTAGTCGAAATCTGGGAGGGGCAGCTGGGATATTCCGTCTCTGGTTTTGCGACCCATGTATGACTCAACCTCCCGATGATGTCTCTATCTTTAGCTTTGGAGGCTTATATATGCTCGTTTGGAAAGGGTCAATTTTGACCAATCAAGTCCCCACACGAAAAAGCATCTGTCGTCCATTTTCCATGTATCTGTAGGATGAGCCCCCTCAGTACCGGAATGTGTCCCACTGCTGCGGGAACATCCCGAGCAGGGGCGAGACGGTGCCGATTACGTCGCGGTCTATGTCGGCTATGGTGGGGCGGCCGCACATGCCCATGGTGGCGTCGAGTTCGTCGCGGAGCATTTCGAGGACGGAGGTCAGGCCGTCTTCGCCGTTTACGGCCAGGCCCCAGAACAGGGGGCGGCCTATGAGGACGGCGCGGGCGCCGAGGGCTAGGGCTTTCACGATGTCGGTGCCGCGTCGGATGCCGCCGTCCATGTAGACCTCGATGTCGTTGTTGGCGGCCTCCACGATCTCGGGCAGGACCTCGATGGTGGTGAAGGTGGTGTCGAGGTAGCGGGTGCCGTGGTTGGAGACTATGACGGCCTTTGCGCCGTTGTCGGCGGCGTGGCGCCCGTCCTCGCCGACCATGATGCCCTTGATGACCACTGGCAGGCTCTGGGCGGCGGCCAGCCAGTCGACGTCGGCCCAGGTGGCCCCGGAGTCCCGGATGTCCATTGGGCCGGCCGGGGCGTCGGCGGCGAAGCGCCAAGAGCTCTGCGGCAGTTCGATATTGTCGTAGTTGGGCGAGGGCGCGCCCACGTAATCGTTGCGGATGTTGCGCTCGCGCTTGGGCTTTATCTTGGCGTCCACGGTGATGCAGAGGGCGGAGTAGCCGGCCTCTGCGGCGCGGGCGGCCATCTCGAGGGTGAGGCCGCGGTCTTTGAACAGGTACTGCTGGAACCACAGGGGGCCAGTGGCAGCCTCGGCGACGTCTTCCAGGGTGCGGGCGGCGTGGGAGCTGACGACCATGACGGTGCCGGCCTTGCCGGCGGCGCGGGCGGTGGCCAGCTCGGCGTCGGGGTGGGCCGCCTCGTGGTTGCCGGCCGGGTCGAGCATGACCGGGAAGCTGATGCGCTGGCCGAGGACGGTGGTGCTGAGGTCGCGCTGGCTGATGTCGGTCAGCATCCTGGGGCGCAGGTTGATGCTGTCGAGGACGGCGCGGGTGCGGCGCAGGGTGATTTCGTCGGTGGCGGCGCCGGCGATGAAGTCGTAGTGTCCCTGCTCCAGCTTCTCGCGGGCGATGGCTTCGTATTCGAAGATGTTTACCGGGTCTTGGGGCATGGCGTGACCTCCGGGTGGTGAGGGGTGTGGGGGGAGTGTAGGGCGGGGCGGGGGCGGGCGTCAAATGGGGTGGAATGGCTATATGTGTCCATCCCGTCGCAATTGCTCGATAACCTTCCGTGTTGCCAATGAAAACTCCACTGCCCCAACTGTGTTAGATGCTATAAATTCCTGGCGTTCTGAAATTGGACAATTAAGCAAATCATCCATAAATTGAAGTATCCTCTGCTGTCGAAACCACATCATATCCCACTTATTCAGCCCCAAGTCATCTATGGTATCTTCCGCCCTGATTTTTGCATCCCCGGAAATGCCATCATTGGCTACTATTTCCCCAATAACGGTGTCATAGTCGAAATACTGTTCCGGGCGTTCCGCAACATCAGCGGCGCATGGGTCTACATATCCTGAGTACGGCCAGTTGTCTTTTTTGTTATCTTCGTTGCATCTGCGGCAACTGAAAATCCAGTTAGTCCACGCATAGGCCAACTGCGGAAACCGGCTGAGGGGCCGGAAGTGGTCTACCGTGGGCGCCGGCCCCCAACCTCGGCGTCGGCATCGCATTGCCGCTCGCAGTACCAGCAGATATTGTTGCTTTGGCTGCCCAGCGTCGTCCGGAACACCGACCACAGGAAATTAGTAGGCCGCTCGCTAACTCTGTTCTGAAAGTGGTCAACCCAACCTTGCGTATACCGCTGAGCGTATCCAGCAACGCCATCGGGTTCCGGCCCCCGGTCAATCCAGCGCACCCAGCTACTCTCCTTCCTGAGCCAAGTCGGACTGGCGGGAGAGCAGGAACCGTTGCATCAGGTCTGCGTAACGTTCTCGCTGAGCCTCTATGGGGCCACCCTTGAACAACAAGGCTTCACTTACTTGGCGGCGCAGCGTGTTCAGTTCGGATTCTTCCTCCGCGGTCAGCGTTTCCTTTCTCCGCAGCTCCCGCAATCGCTTGGTGCGGTCGACTGTAATCTGGTCGGTAGGCTCGTCCACGCCCATCATGGTGCGCAGGATTTCGTCGGCGGTCCAGCCGATGATGTCCTCGGTGTTGCGGGTGTGGGTGACTACGCCGGTATTCTCATCCCGCTTCAGCAGATGCACCTGCCCGGCTTTCAGCCCGGCCACCACGAAGGGGGAGTGGGTGGTGGCGAATATCTGTAAGTTGGGGAAGTGGTCGAGCAGGGCGGGGATTACGCGGCGCTGCCAGGTGGGGTGAAGGTGGTTCTCGATTTCGTCTATGAGGAGGATGGCCGGTTTCTTTTCCCACCCTTCTTGCCAGTCGTAGTGGTGGGCCATCTTGAGGGCCAAGGCCCATATCCATAGCAGGGTGCCTTGCGTGCCGGAGCTCAGGGCGCCGGCGTACAGCAGTTCCCCCGAAATGTTGTCACTGGTTACAATTCCCAAGTTGTTGCGCACTACTGTTTCGGGTGGGTTGATTCCGTCGTCCTTTGTCTCCACGTATGAACGTATAGTGTCATCGTAAATGACTTCCGAGCAAATACGACGGGTGCAAGAAATGCCAATCTCCAATACTCTCCTAAGTTGCTGTAGTCGCGTATTTGTTAGTTCTTTGCGAAGAGAATCTATCGCAGATTCTACATATTCCCCATAAAAAATGCCGGAGTCGGTATCGAACAACTTTGTCAGGGCATGGTCAGCTGAAACACTCAATGGCGCTTCAATTCTTGGTGCAAAAATATCCATTCCAGTAAGGCTGGCTCGAACCGCTGGAATGTACAAAAAGGGCACAGCTTCCCAGATGCTTGCGCCTGAACCGGGGCAGTCCGCGTCTTTAGGATAGTATGAAGTGTCTAGATGAAATTCGTAATTCACTCCTGCGCTGATAAAGCCGTAATTGGTTCCTTTTCCATATAGTGGAAATGGACCAGCCTCATCTTCGAACCAGCCATCTTCTCCCCAAGAAGTAAGTCCCTTTATTGCCCGTAGAATTGTGGTTTTGCCAGATGCATTTGGACCTATGAACAGGTTTATCTGTCGATCACAAATGAAAAGATCGTTCGTCAAAGGGTCATTGGTCAATGGAGGCACTGAAACATCAATCCAGCGGATATACATAAGTAGCAACTCTTTGATTGCCAAATTCTTCGATTGTGCTAGCATATTCCAACACTTGTAAAAGCGTCAACGATGCCGAGGGCATCCCGGAGGTTCACCCAATGTCCGACTACCAGACCTTCAATCTAGGCAACCTGCGGCTCCAGGGCGGCGCGACGCTGCGGGGGGCGTGGCTAGCGTACAAGACCTATGGGACGCTGAACGCGGCTAAGGACAACGTGATCGTGTTCCCGACGTTCTTCGGGGGGCAGCATTACGCTAATGAGGCGATTATCGGGGTGGGGCAGGCGCTGGACCCGGAGCGGTATTTCATCATCGTGCCTAACATGATGGGGAACGGGCTTTCGTCGTCGCCGTCGAATACGCCGATGCCTTATGACCGGGCGCGGTTTCCGTGGGTCTCGCTGTACGACAACGTGAGCAGCCAGCACCGGCTGGTTACGGAGGTGTTCGGCATCAAGCGGATTGCGATGGTGGTGGGGTGGTCAATGGGGGCGCAGCAGACTTACCAGTGGGGGGCGCTGTACCCGGACATGGTGGAGCGGATTGCGCCCATCTGCGGGTCGGCGCGGACTTCGCGGCACAACTTCGTGTTCCTGGAGGGGGTGAGGGCGGCGCTTACCGCCGATGACGCCTGGGCCAACGGGTGGTACGATTCGCCGCCGTACAAGGGGCTGCGGGCAATGGGCCGGGTGTACGCCGGGTGGGCGGTGTCGCAGGCGTTCTACCGGGAGGAGGTGTACCTGGACATCGGGTATTCGTCGCTGGAGGACTACCTGGTGGCCTTCTGGGAGGGACGTAGGCTGTTCGCCGACGCCAATGACTTCCTGGCCATGCTGAGGACGTGGCAGAACGCGGACATCAGCCTGAACGATAAATACAACGGAGATTTTGCGGCGGCGCTGGGGGCTATCACGGCGCGGGCCATCGTGATGCCGGGGCGGACGGACCTGTACTTCCCGCCGGAGGACAACGAGATTGAGGTCTCGATGATGCCCAACGCGGAGCTGCGGCCCATCGAGTCCATCTGGGGGCATCTGGCGGGAGGGCCGGGGTTCAACCCACCGGATGCGGCGTTTGTGGACGCGGCGCTGCGGGAACTGCTGGCGAGCTAGGGGACGATGATGACGGACCTGCGATATGAGAGATTTTCGGACGGTCACTACGCCGTGTTCACGATGGACCGGCCCGACCGCCTGAATGCCCAGGGCGCGCAGATGCGCGCGGAATTGCGGGAGGCGCTGTTGGAGTTCTCCCATGACCCGGATATGCGGGTGGGTATCGTGACTGGCGCGGGACGGGCCTTTTCGGCTGGGGCGGATCTGCGGGAGATGGCGGAGAACGCGGGGTCGGTGCGGGCAAACCAGACGGAAGAGGAGCGCATCGAGGCGTACCGGGGCAATCAGCCTTTCGGGCGCAACCCCAAGCCGTTCATTGCGGCGGTCAACGGGCTGGCCATCGGCGCCGGGATGGAGCGGGCCGCCGACTGCGACATTCGGATAGCATCCACGGAGGCGTATTTCGGGCTGTTCGAGGTGAAGCGGGGGATTCTGGCGAACTACGCCATCAACCATCTGGCCCGGCTGATGCCCTTCGGGGAGGCGATGTACCTGATGCTGACGGGCGATACGCTCAGCGCAGAGGAGGCGCACCGGCTGGGGTTCGTACACGATGTGCTGGCACCGGAGGCGCTGATGCCAAGGGCGGTGGAGATTGCTGAGATGATAGGGGCCAACGCGCCGCTGGCGGTGCAGGGAACGAGGGCGGTGGCCCAGTTCTGGCGCCGCTACGGGTTGGAGGAGTCTTATCGCCTGAACGCCGCTTGGGGCCACCGTGTGCTGAACTCCGAGGACGCAAGGGAGGGGCCAAGAGCCTTCGCCGAGAAGCGTCCTCCGGAGTGGAAGGGGAGCTAGACATCAGCGTCGGAAACCTCCACGATTTCGGCGACCTTCCCCACCTTAGACCCAGGCGATCGCAATACCAAAGCCAACACCAACGCCCATATACATGCAGCACTGCCTTCGAGGTACGTCATTCAATCGCGCTGGGATACCGAATAGCGCCGAGGGGAAATTCGAAATCGGCCAAGCACCACGGCGGAAGGGACGGCCGAGACAAGGATTCCCAGAATGGACACTAAACACGGAGTCGGTCGTACGCCGAGAGCCGGTTTATACCATGCTCTTCGTCGTATTCCGGGGCCGAGACCAGTTGACCGGTCATGGTTTCAGGGGTCTGCAAGGCCATATATACGGCCACTTCGGCAATATCGTCGGGCAACCTCATGCGCTTGTGCACTTCGTCGTCGTAGTCGTCGTTAGGCTTGGTGAGGTTCCAGCCAGGGTCGAGAATGTTGACGGCGATGCCGAACTCTTTCACTTCGTCGGCCAGTGACTCGCTCAACCGCTCAACCGCTGCCTTGGCGGCCCCGTAGGACGCCTGTCCGGCACGACCCCGCCGGGCCACGTTCTTTGAGGTCAGGTTCACGATTACGCCGCTGCGACGTTCCATCATGTGTGGCAGAACCGCCTTGCAGGTCATGAAAGTGGTGGTCAGGTTTGACTCCATCACCCGCCGCCACTCCTCCTCGGTGATGTCCAGCACCGTAAGCGAGTGAGTCAGGTCATTGGTGAAGAGACGGTATCCGCCGGCGTTGTTGACCAGGATATCTATCTTGCGCAGTTCGCCGATGACCTCCCGGGCTGCACGGTTGGCGCCCTCGCCCGTTGTCAGGTCCGCATTGACCGTGTGGACACGGCGGCCAAGGGCGCGGATTTCGGAACCTACGGCGTCCAGCTCCGAAGGAGTGCGGGCCACGATGGCGACATCCGCGCCTTCGCGGGCATAGGCCAAGGCCATAGAGCGACCCAGTCCGCGGGCCCCTCCGGTAACCAGGGCGACTTTGCCTTCCATCTGCATCTTTGCTTCACCTTTCCGTAGTCACAGGTCAGCACTCCCGGTCAAGCGCCACCTGCTTGGGCAAGAATGACACACGAGACATTAGTTTTCCAAACGTTTCCGGCCGGAAGTAGGGATGAAGGGACGCCTTGCGCTTCAGGGACCGCGTGGGTTGTGGCGCTAGGCCGAGAGTGCGACGGCGACACCCTCTATTTTCCCTGGCCCTTCCGTGGTCAGTTCACTAACTGCTTTGACTATATTCGGATGCTGCAATCCCGATACAAGGAAGGTCCACCTCCAGGCCCGCTGGGTCTCGGTCGTAATCTCCTCCTTCTCGGCGTCGGTGAAGGCGCGTCCGGTCGCCTTTTCAAGAGCTGCAATGTTCATCCCAATCTGTTGGGCCAGTAATCCGTCGATGGCCCCGCCTAGCTCCAATACCTCATCGATGGCTGTTTCCCGCTCTTCGAGGGTCAGGTCTTCGGCTACCTCGCCGATCAGCAGGGTGTCCAGCTTCGCGTGCTGCGATTCTTCCAGCCAGTGATACCTCAAGAGGTCCCGGAACAGTCCATCGAGGTCCGAGTCGTCGCGGACGTGCTCTATGTAGTGGAGCTGGGTGAACCATTCGATGATGGCGGTCAGGACCATGACGGCCAGCTTGGACTTGCTCCGCACCACCTCGGCCACCTCTTCCCGGCCGGGGATCAGGCCGCACTCGACGCCGAAACCCTGACCGAATAGGTCTACTGACCGGCGAAACAGCTCCTGATGCTTGAACTCTTCCTCAGCAAACCGCAACAGCGAGCGGGCCCGGACTTCATCTCCATAGACGTCCTTCATGGCCTCTTCCGTAACTGTGGGGATGATGAACTCCTCCACGAAGGCGAAGATGTGGCAATAGGCGTTGCCCATAATCTGATTCAGGAGAAGCTTCTCGTTGTCGTTCAAACATCCGATCTCGTCCACACCGGTCAACCTGTTGGGCAGAAAGCGTTTCGAGAAGTCGAAATTTTTGTCGGCCAGGACATCGTCTTCCAGCCACGAGACCCTCTTGGAGACGTCCAGGCACTCTTGGTAGGTGTAGTTGTGTGTAAGCACAGGCTTCTCCTCCTTACTACTGGAAATTTCGCTGGGATTCCCATATCAGGCCGCCGGAAGCAGCACCAGTCCATCCCTGCCTGCGAGGGCCATAGTACTATCACTCAGGAATGCGGGCAAACCTCCAGCCAGAAGGCGGGGAAGGGACCGTGGCCAGGCCACTGAGATCACAGAAAGAAAAGAATAAGGGCGCACGCCCGCGCGCCCTGTTAGGTGACAATGACCGGTGGGTGGAGACTAGTCGTCAGCCGGGGCGCCGGCGGGCTCGCGCGGCGGGGCTTCGACCAGTTCGTATAGGGTGCTGCGGGCGCGGATCTGCTCGTCCCAGCCGCGTACTCGGAGGTCGATCATGAGGCCGTCCGGGCCTTTGTACTTGCGGTTGGCGCGGCTGCTGCCGGGGCATTCCGTGGCGCCGTGTTCGGTTACGGTGTTCACGGCGTCTTCGAGGTCGTCTACGTAGAAGCCTATGTGGTGGACGCCCTTGACGGTGGAGGGGCCTTCGCCGAGGTTGGGGGCATCCTCCGTGCCCATCTTGAGGATGGCGAAGTAGATGTAGCCGTCGGTTAGCCAGACGCCTTCGGCTCCGCCGTCCGGGGAGCGGCGCAGCTCGTCGAGACCAAAGCAGGTCTTGTACCACTCGGCGGTGGCGGCCGGGTCTTCAGTGTGCAGAGCGATGTGCTTGATTCTCGGGGCCATTGCTTTCCTCCTTCGTGCGTTCTAGGGGCTGTTGGATTCTCTCCCACCCTAACCCTCCCCCGCTGGGGGAGGGGATTTTGTTTCTTGGGGGATAGGATTACTGATAGGTCAGATTTTGCCTACCAGGGATTTGAGAGCATCATAGGCGCGTTGGGCGGAATCGGGTTCGCCGGGGACGTCGAAGATGTTGGCAACGAAGTCGGTGGCTCCCCCCTCGGCGAAGGTCTCGAGCTGGCTTTGCAGCGACACTTCATTGCCAACGACCACAACGTCCGCCGGGCTTTCCACGCCCTCGATGTCCAGCACGCGGCGGTAGTTGACCAACTCGCCGTAGCGTTGGTAGGACTCGGCGGCGGTCTGGCGTGCGGCGATCTCGTCGTCGGTTACAGCGGTGGGGAGGCCGACGCAAACGCGAGGGGCGTCGCGTCCGCTGTTTTCCGCCGCGCGGCTGATGCGCGGGGTGATGTGGGTCTCTATGGTGCGGGGACCGGCCATCCAGGTTACAGTACCGTCGGCGAGTTGTCCGGCAAGATTAAGCATCTGGGGCGCCAAGGCTGACACCAGAACAGGGCAGGCGGGACGCTCCAAGGCAGCCAACTCCAGGTTGACGTTAAAGAACTCGCCATTGAACTGCACGGCGCCGTCTTCCAGCAGCGGGCGCATCACCGACAAGTACTCACGGGTGTGGAGTGCCGGACGGTCGTAGGGTATTCCGAAGCCTTCCTCCATGCCAGGACGGTGTGACGGGCCGATGCCGAGGATGAAGCGTCCGTCGCTGGCCGTGGCGGTGGTGAGGGCCTGCTGGGCCAAGGCCGCCGGGTGACGCGGGTAGGTGGGGACGACGCCCACGCCCAGCTCGATGCGGCTGGTCTGTATCCCGGCGAGGGCCAGGGTGGTCAGGGCGTCGTAGCCGCGAGCGGAGATGTGGGGAATCCAGAAGCTGTCGAACCCGTCGTCCTCGGCCTGCTTGATGCGGGCCAGCAGGCCGTCGAGGGTCATAAGGTCGGCGACGGATGCGCCGACGAAGACGCCGATTCGCATGGAAGTCCTCCTGTGAGGGACGCTTGTATTCAGAATTGGAATCCGCCGGCACTACTGCGTCCGGCGGGGTCTGGTTACTTGAAGGCGACGCAGGCCGGCGCAATCACCCGCAGCACCGCGTCCTGGGTAAACCGCCGCTTGTACTCTGCGCCGATCTCGTTCATTCGATTGATCGCTGTTTCGTCGGATGGCGGAACCAGTACCAGCAGCATCTTGGTGCGTTCCCGCTCGATGGTTCCATCGGCGGTGGCCCCCTGCCCCTCTACGTCGATGACAGACAGGCCGTCGGGGAAGCGCGGTGTTATGATGTCGGCCAGAAAAGCCGCCCAGTCTTCGTCGCCGACGACCTCAGCGCCCCCTGAGCCGCGGCCCATGAAGAGCCGGTACTCGTGCCAGAGTTCGCCTCCGTCCGCGCACTCCGACGTAGAGACTTCGATGTCGGCGCAGGCTGCGAGGGCCAGGGCGGCTAGGACAAGAACCAAGGGTATTAGGGCACGATTGAAATGAAGCATCGCTATCCTGGGAATCTCTCGGGTTAACGACCGGCTACCAGAATCCTACAGATTCATGGCCTCGAGGCCGACGCGGGACAGGTCTTCGTCGGACTGGCCGCTGGGGTAGCCGCCAACACCGATGCCGCCGAGGATGACGCCGTCCTTCATTATCACCAGACCGCCCTGGCCGTAGGTCATCATGGGGTCGCCCTGGTCGGCGATGTTGCGGCCCTGGCTGTGCAGGCGCTGGGCGTTCTCTCCGGAATCCAGCCCCATCAGTGCCGAGGTGTGGGCCTTGCGCAGGGCGTGGCGCCGGCTGAAGATACGCAGGTTGTCCATGGTCTGGTAGGCCAGCAGGTTGCCGGCGCTGTCTACGATGGCCATGGCCACCGGCTCGTTGGGCGTCTCCATTGCCTTGTTGATCATTGCTTCCATTGCTGCTCGAACTTGCGCCATGGTAGGTTCGGCCATATAGCCTCCTGTGTTTCCCTTTACGATTTGCCGCACTGCGCGGCAGGATGATTATACATACAAAGCAATAGGCCGTTTGAGGATTGCCTGAGTTTCCGTTAGCCTAGGGAGTACGCCCTTACTCTAACCCTCTCCCGGTGGGAGATGGGACGCTGGGTGTAGGAGAATGGCAATGACGACGCGACTGGATGAGTGGCTGGCACTGACCGAGGAAGACCCCATTGAGCCGGATATGCCCATCCTCGACCCGCACCATCACTTCTGGGAGCGGCCCGACGACACCTACCTGTTGGAGAACCTGCTGGGTGACACCCGTTCCGGCCACCGGGTCAACCAGACGGTGTTCGTCGAGTGCCGTTCGATGTATCGCACCAAGGGCCCGGTGGAGATGCGGTCGGTGGGCGAGGTGGAATTCGTGGAGGGCATAGCCGCGGCAAACCTGGCTGCGGGTAACGAAACGTCAGTGGCGGCGGGCATCGTAGGCAACGCCGACCTGATGTTGGGCGATGCGGTGGAGCCGGTGCTGGAAGCCTTGAGCGAGGCTGGCAAAGGGAGATTCAGGGGCATACGGTGCACCGCCGCATGGGACGCCAGCCCGGAGATCACCACGGCGCGGGCCAACTCCGCCGGTATGCTGGCCAACGCCGAGTTCCGCAGGGGCTTGGCCCGCCTGGAACGCATGGGGCTTTCCTTCGACTGCATCGTCTACCATCCACAGTTGCCGGAAGTGGCGGATATGGCCCGCTCCTTCCCGGACCTGACCATCATCCTGAACCATGTTGGCCGTCCACTGGGCATCGGGCCATACGCTGGGAGGCGCGAGGAGCTTATGCCGGAATGGAGGCGGGGGATAGACGCGGCGGCGGAATGCCCCAACGTGGTGGTCAAGGTGGGAGGTCTGGGAAACCCCATCAGCGGATTCGACTGGCACCAGCGGCCCTTCCCGCCCGGGTCGGGGGAGATTGCGACGGCGGCAGCGCCTTACTACCTGTACTGCATCGAGAAGTTCGGCGCCAACCGCTGTATGTTCGAGAGCAACTTCCCGGTGGACAAGCAGTCTTGCGCTTACAATGTCTGCTGGAACGCCTTCAAACGCCTGGCGCGGGACTTCTCGGCGATGGAGCAGGCGGACCTGTTCCACAACACGGCGGCGCGGGCTTACAGACTGCCGGAGGTCTAGGGGAATACGAAGGCAAAGAAATTGGTGGCAACGACTGGATTCGAACCAGTGACCTAGCGCTTATGAAGCGCCCGCTCTGCCGCTGAGCTACGTTGCCACCGAGGGGCCATCCGGCCAGCCGCCGAGATGCAGCCCGTCATTCCATGTTAGCCCTGGGCTGGTTCAGGTGTCAATTGGCATAATCGGCTGGTTGTGAGAGGTATGGGTCTGCTGATTCTCCAATTGTGGAGTGGCGAAATCTCCAACGCTCTGGTGATTCGGCGGACAGCACGGCTGCTGCGGCAAATACCGGCGCAATGATGCTGTAGAGAATCGCGATGGTATAGCTCTGCCACAAGTCGAAGACCAGGCCCGCAATTATCGGCCCCACCAGGGCGCCGAATCCCACCCCGGCATATAGCACCCCGATGATGCCGCTGACCGCACGGGTGCCGAAGTAGTCGGCCATCACTGATGGAGCCAGCGCCACGGAGCCGCCCCAGAAGGTACCCACGAGGACGGCGAAAATGCCGAGGACTATCATGCCGTCTCCGATAAGCCACAGCACACAGCTTGCTCCGACGCCAGCGAATGACAGGCCCAGACCTCGCCAACGGCCAATGCGATCCGCGGCAGCGCCGATGGTGAAGCGGCCAACTGCGCTGCCGAGCCCGAGAAGGCTGAGCAGGGCCGCCGCAGCCTGCGGGGAGATGCCGCGGTCCTCGGCATAAGGGACAATGTGAGCGATGGGAGTGAACTGTCCGAAGGAGGCCAGCAGGAAGCCCAGGAACAGCAGGAAGAAGGGCCGGGAGCGGATGGCGAAGGAGAGGCGCACGCCCCGCTGGGAGTGGGCTTGCGCTACGGACGACCGGGCTTGCTGTTGCGGATTGGTGACCAGAAGGCCGGATGCCCCTCCAGTGACGACCACAATGCTGCCTACCAGCAGCAACGCCGGCCTCCAATCCAGCTCGGCTATCATCACGGCGGCGAAAGGCGGAACGGCGAGGGTGCCTGCGCCGATGCCGGATACCGCAATGCCGGACGCAAGACCGCGACGGCGGTCGAACCACTTCTGGACTGCTCCCACGGCGGGTACGTAGGCCAGGCCGACACCTCCTCCGATGCAGATGGCGAAGGCAGTCTGGACTTGCCACAATGCTTGTGAAACGCTGGCAGCTATCAGGCCGGAGCCTACAAGCACCAATCCACCGGATACCAGCACTCGTGGTCCGAGGCGGTCGGCGACGGCCCCACTGAACGGGCCGACGCTGAAAAGGACCAGAATGGCGGCAGAAAAGGCGACGGATACTGCGGCGCGGGAGGCCCCAAACTCGCCCTCCAGCGGCGCGAAGAAGGTGCCGAAGGAATAGGCGCTACCGAAGCCCAGGGTGAGAATGAGGAAGGTGCCGGCAACCACCGGCCAGCCGTGACGGAACTCTCCAGACGGGGTATCGCTCATGTCGATTCGGCGCTCATAAACTTCGGTGCAGGGATTTTCTCACGAGCCGCAGGGATTATGAGCCTAATCGTTGGCTGTTGACGAGATAGCATATAAAATGACTTCCGATGTCTGCTATGAGCCGCACCTCCCAAGAACTGGTGGAACTCGTTGCCGCCAACCTGGGCGAGGCGGTGGCGGGGTTGGCTGGACAACTGCGTCCCTTCCCGGCCTTTATGGGCATGACTTCGCTACAGGCCATTGAGCTGGAGCCGCCGCCGGACTCTAAGGCGGAATGGGGCTGTGTTGTGGTGCTGCCGGATGGGGAGATATGCGAACTGGAGCTGGAGGTCATTCCCGGGCCGGCCGGCCCAACCGATGTTGAACAGGTGGATAATTACAGGCCGCTGGAATTGTCCGCCGAGGACTATATTCACTTCGCCGCAGCAGCGTTGCGGGCGATGGGGCGGGAGTTGCAGAGGCGCTCATAGGAACGATGGCGCCGCTCAGTTCCTCACGCTTTCCACCCTATTGTGGGTATCAAACGCTGTTCTACGGGATCAACCGCGAGTAAAGCCGTCTCAAGAGCTACTAAGCCCAGCAGATTGGGTTCTCCTTCGCCTCCGAATGTAATTGGCGTTACAAATATCTTCCCTTCGACGCGAACCAGAGCATCACAAATTTCATCCTCGATAATGTTTCCATCACCAAGCCGCACGCTTTCCCTTCGTTGTGGAGACAATCCTACGGATCTCAGCAGATCGGCCGGTACAGCGGAAAACGTGGCGCCCGTATCGACCATGACTTCCACTGTCTGAGATTGTTCCCCGCGCAGGTCGCCCACCTGGATGGTCACACACGTTGCGCCCATTGTGTCTCCCAGCTCAGTCTTCTAAGTCAATGTCACCGCTGCGGCCTCCGCGCTTGCGGACCAGGCGGACGCCTTCTATGCGGATGCCGCGGTCGACGGCCTTGCACATGTCGTAGAGGGTGAGAGCGGCGACGGAGACAGCGGTCATGGCTTCCATTTCGACGCCGGTGCGGGCGGTGGTGCTGGCGGTGGCGATGATGTTGATGCGGCTGCTCTCCTCGTCCAGTTCCAAGTCTACGTTTACTTTATCCAGAGGAAGCGGATGGCAGAGGGGTATTAGCTCGGCGGTCTTTTTGGCGCCCATTATGCCGGCAATCTGGGCGATGGTGAGGACGTCGCCCTTCTTCATCAGCCCTTCGCGGATGAGGCGGGCGGTTTCGGGCTGGACTGAAACGTGACCTCGGGCCACGGCCTCTCGGCTGGTGACGCCCTTCTCGCCGACGTCCACCATGCGGGCGCGGCCCTGCTCGTCGAGGTGGGTAAGGGACCGCCGTTCATCGGGAGATGTCATATCAGTACCCTCGGAGGATTCTCGAAGCCGTCATCTCTGAGCAGATTCGCGCCGCTGGCCGCCGCAACGGCGAGTTTGTCTGCGCGAATGTTGCCCTGGTTCCCGGCATGGCCTCGCACCCATTTCATTTGAACTTCGTGCCTGTCCAAGGCTTTCAGCAATTTATCCCAAAGGTCGGGATTGAGAGCGCGCTCGCGCTTGTTTCGCATCCAGCCGTTGGCCCGCCACTTCACAGCCCAGCCTTTTTCGATAGCGTCTACGACGTACCGGGAATCGCTGTACACCGTTACGGAGCAGGGCTCCATCAGGGCTTCCAAGCCGACGATCACTGCCAGAATTTCCATGCGGTTGTTGGTTGTGCGGAGATAGCCGCCCGACAGCTCCCGTTCTCTCCCGTTGTGTTCCAGTATTACGCCGTAGCCGCCCGGACCCGGGTTGCCGAGACAGGAGCCGTCGGTGTGGATGGTGACATGCCTGAGACCAGGATTAGCCACTTAGCCTATCCCCCGATCTGGTACATTTCCACTTTGGCGGGGCGAGGGATGTCTGGTGTATTGGCGGCGCGCTCTTCGGAGTACCGGTCGTTGCGGCGGGTCCAGATGCCGGCGATCAGGTCGCGCAGTTCTTCGTCGGTGGCGCCGTCGCGCATGGGGTCGCGCAGGCTGGTCCCGCGGGTGGCGAAGAGGCAGGTGAAGAGTTGGCCGTCGGTGGACAGGCGCAGGCGGGTACAAGCCCCGCAGAAGGGACGGGTTACGGAGGCGATGACGCCGATTTCGCCGCTGCCGTCGCGGTACAGGTAGCGCTCCGCCACCTCCCCGGAGTAATTGCCGGGCGCCGGTTCGAGGGGCATTTCAGCGTCTATGCCGGCGATTATTTCGTCGGCGGATACGACTTCGTCGAGCTTCCAGCCGTTTCGATTGCCCACGTCCATGTACTCGATGAAGCGGACGATGTGACCGGTGCCCTTGAAGTGGCGGGCCAGGTCAACGACGGTGTGGTCGTTGACGCCGCGTTGGACCACGGCGTTAATTTTGATGGGAGCCAGGCCCACATCAGCAGCCCGCTGGATGGCGTGCAGGACGCGGCGGGCCCCGAAGCCGCGCCCGTTCATCTGCTTGAAAACATCGTCGTCGATGCTGTCCAGGCTTACTGTGACGCGATGCAGGCCGGCGTCCTTTAGGGCCTGAGCCTGCTGCGCCAGAAGGTAGCCGTTGGTGGTGAGGGTAACGTCGGTGATGCCCTCTGCCGCGGCAATTTGGCTGATTAGTTGCGGCAGGTCGGTGCGAAGCAATGGCTCACCGCCTGTTATGCGGGCCTTGGTCACGCCAAACTCGCCGAACAGGCCGGTCAGCCGGGCGATTTCCTCGAAGGTGAGGATTTCCCCACGCGGCAGAAACTCGTAAGCCTCGCCGAAGATTTCTGCGGGCATACAGTAGGGGCAACGGAAGTTGCAACGGTCAGTGACCGAGATCCTGAGGTCTCGCATAGACCGGTTCATTGTGTCAAGTACATTCAAGGGCATAGGCACTTGGTTTGAAGCGGGCAGGTCTCAGGCAGATTTTGGGGCGATCCGAAGCAGGGTTTTCCTGGCGCGACCAGCGGCGCATCCCCGGTGGCTGATGCGGTTCTTGTCTTCCAGCGCAAGCTGGGCTACCGTCCTGCCGAAGGACGGCAAGTGAAACACGGGGTCATAGCCGAAGCCGTCGTCGCCTTCAGGCTCGTATTGTATCATTCCAGCGACGGAGCCAACCACCGAGGCGAGCAATTCAGGCCCTTCGGAAAGCTCAGTGGAGCCCTCAGAACAAACAGAACCGGAAGGTCGGGCAACATTGATGATGCAGCGGAACCGGGCGGTGCGCTCGTGCCACGGTATGTGGACGAGATTGCGCAACAGCAGGGAGACACGGTCAGGGTCGGAGAGGCAGGCGTCGCCGCCGTAGCGGGCCGAGCGCACGCCGGGTTCGCCACCGAGGGCGTCAACCTCCAAGCCGGAATCGTCGGCCAGGGTCAGCAGGCCGCTCATGGCGGCGTAGCCCGACGCCTTGAGCCAGGCATTTTCGGCGAAGGTGTCTCCGGTCTCCTCGACCTCCCGGGTGATACCAACGTCCTTGAGCGACACCAGTCTGAAGGGCGTATCCCGCAACAGGCCGGCATACTCCCGCAGCTTGCCGGGGTTCCCGGTGGCGATCAGCAGGGTGGGTTTGGTGTTCATATCACACCCCGTTCCGCCAACCTGTCCAACTCCGCATCGTCCAACCCCAGCCAGGAGCCATAGATGGCGGCGTTGTGCTGACCGACGGTGGGACCGGCATGTTCGACGGCGCCGGGGGTCTCGCTGAACTTGGGAACGATTCCCAGCATCCGCGTGCGGCCCAACTCGGGGTCGTCAATTTCGATGATGTCCTCACGGGCCTGGTAGTGGGGGTCCTCGACGATGTCGGCTGAACCATAGACCGGGCCGACTACACCTCCGGCAGGGATGAGCTGATCGAGGGTTTCGCTCAACGTGCGCTGGGACAGCCAGGCGTTCAGCTCTTCGTTCAGTTCCTCGCGGTTTTCGATGCGGGAAGCGTTGTCGACGAAAGGGGGATGGTCAATGAGCTCGGGCATCCCCATTGCCCTTGCCAGCCCCTCGAATGTGCTCTGAGATGTGGCAGAGAGCCCCATCCAACGCTGGTCTCCGGTGCGGTAGAGACTACGGGGCGCGGCATCCGGGAAGTCATTGCCGACGCGCTCCCGGTTGATGCCCAGCAGGTCGAACATGGTAATGTGCGGGATGCAAAGCCGGAAGAGCGGCTCGAACAAAGATACGTCCACCACCTGCCCCTTCCCGCTGCCCGTCGCGTCTCGGTAGTATAGGGCCATCATTCCTGCCATGGCTCCAAATACGCCGGCCACCTCGTCGGCCAGCGGAACGGGCGGCAGCACCGGCGGGGTGTCCTGGAATCCGGTCATGCCCACGTAGCCGCTCATGCACTCGGCTATGGTGCCAAATCCGGGGCGGTCCTTGTACGGGCCGGTCTGGCCGAAGCCGGAATAGCGCAGCATCACCAGACCGGGGTTCAGTTGCAGCAATTCGTCCGGCCCCAGCCCCCAACGTTCCATCACGCCAGGGCGGAAGCCTTCGATCAGTGCATCGGATTTGGAGGCCAAATCCTTGAGGATGCCTTGTCCCTCGGAATTGCCCAGGTTGAGGGTGACCGATTTCTTGTTCCGCGAATGGACCTTCCACCATAGGGAAACGCCGTTGGCGAAGGGCCCCCAGTTCCGTAGTGGATCGCCGCCGCCGGGGCGTTCAATCTTCACCACCTCGGCGCCGAAGTCGGCCATCAGGCTGCTGGCCGTTCCCCCGGCGACAATCATCGAAAGGTCCAACACCCGCAGGCCGGCGAGAGGCCCCGTGCTTTCGCTAGGGGCAAGCTCTTTTCCTGTACCCTGATTCGCTTCGGTCAAACCTGTCCTCTGCTCAAGTGGATTTTCGGTGTCTATCTTACCATCCTCGGCTGCCTGGAATGACGGAGAGTGCACGGAAATTCGATGCGGTCAACCGCCGACTTTCTGATATAATCTCCGCGATGTTTCTGGACGATTACTTCAGGCAGTACGGGCTGATAGCCATCTTCTGCGTTGTGGCCGTGGCTGTGCCGGTGAGTATGCTTGCGCTCTCCTGGGGAGCCTCGCGGATCGGCCTGCGGCCGCGGGCGCCCAGCGAGATAAAGGCTGAAACTTACGAGTGTGGCATGGAGGCCATTGGCGGCAGGTGGGATCTTTTCAATTTTCGCTACTATATGTTCGCCATCCTCTTCGTCATCTTCGACGTTGAGGTGATATTCCTGTATCCCTGGGCCACCAAGTTCCTGCGACTGGAGCTTTTCGCACTTATCGAGATGGCAGTATTCGTAGGGATTCTGCTTGTGGGCTGGGCCTACGCTTGGCGCAAGCGTGACTTGGAATGGGGATAGCCCTTCACAGGCTCAGGACAGGCCCTTCGGCAGGCGCAAGGGGCGAGGATGATACAGCCATCGCAATACGGTGAACCGCTACAGGCACGAACCTGGGAGCTGGACAGAAACGAGGGCCGCACCGTCCAGGAACTCAAGGACGCATCGCCGGAGCCGCTGTCCGAGTCTGCCATTGAGGTGCCCGACGACCTGAAGGGCAACCTGATGGTCACATCCATTGATGCCTTGGTCAACTGGGGCCGGAAATCGTCGGCCTGGCCGGTTACCTTCGGTCTGGCTTGTTGTGCCTTCGAAATGATAGCCAGCAGCATGGGCCGGTTCGACATCGCCCGCTTCGGGATGGAGGCTTTTCGAGCCTCGCCCCGCCAGGCTGACCTGCTCATCATCGCGGGGACGGTTACGTGGAAGATGGCCCCGCCCATACGCCGCATCTATGACCAGATGGCGGAACCCAAGTGGGTGATTTCCATGGGCGTCTGCGCCACCAGCGGCGGCCCCTACTATGGCTCCTATAGCGTGGTTCCCGGGGTTGACCACATCATCCCCGTGGACGTTTATGTGCCGGGTTGCCCGCCGCGACCGGACGCGCTGCTGTACGGCATCATGGAGCTGCACGAGAAGATCAAGCGCCAGCGCAACTTGCCTTCCGGCTCTCTTTTCCCGTCATTCCCGCGAAGGCGGGAATCCGACGGGGGAGACGAATAGCGATGCCGCTCCTCCAACTCGATGCTCCTGTACTGGCGCGGCGCGTAGGCGATGCTGTGCCGGACTCGTTAGATAACGGGAACGGCGACGCCCTATGGGTCAAAACTCCCTATATCGGCGATGTTGCCTCCTTCTTGCAGCAGGATGAAGAGTTGGACTTCCAGTATCTCAACGCCATTTCGGCCATTGACTTCCTGGGCCACTTCGAGCTGGTCTATCACCTCACTTCCTTCCGCAAGGGGCACAAGGCCACCATGCGGGCGCGACTGGAGGGGCGTGAGAACTTGACTGCGCCGTCGGTGTATCACCTTTGGCGCGGGGCGGACTTCCAGGAACGGGAAATCTGGGACTTGATGGGCATTCGGTTCGAGGGTCATCCCAATATGAAACGCATCATGCTGTGGGAAGGCTTTGAGGGCCACCCGTTGCGAAAGGACTTTTTGGGATGATCCCTTCGACAGGCTCAGGACAGGCTCAGCATGACGTGGGGGCAGGCTCAGGCCCTTCGATGGGCACAGGACAAGCCATCCGCACAGAGCCGATGACGGTCAATATCGGCCCGCAGCACCCCAGCACCCACGGAGTGTTCCGGTTGCGGGTCACCTTCGACGGCGAGGAAATCCTGCAAGTCGAGCCGATATTCGGCTACCTGCATCGCGGCACGGAAAAGCTGGCCGAGGAACGCAACTACACCCAGGTGGTGACTCTGACCGACCGGCTGGACTATGTTTCCTCGATGATTAACAATCAGGCTTACTGCCTGGCGGTGGAAAGGCTGCTGGGGGCCGAAGTGCCGATGAGGGGCAAGTACCTGCGGACGCTGGCCGCCGAGTTGCAGCGGATTGCGGCCCACCTCATGGGCATCGGTTTCATCATCCAGGACCTGGGAGCCCTCGGCACGCCACTGATGTATTGCTTCCGTTCCCGCGAGCGCATTCTCGACCTGTTCGAAATGCTGTGTGGGGCGCGAATAACCGTGAGCTATATGCGGCCGGGCGGGGTGTTCTTCGATGCGCCGCCAGATTTCTGGCCTGCGCTGGACCAATTTCTGAGGGATTTCGAGGAGGAGTACAAGGAGCTGGAGCAACTCCTTCTGGAAAATGAAATCATCATGGTGCGCACCCGGGGCGTCAGTTCTCTGCCGCTGGACGTGGCGATAAACTGCTCGGTGAGTGGGCCAGTGCTGCGGGCCAGTGGACTGGGATGGGACTGGCGCAAGGTGGAACCTTACGACGCCTATGGCTTAGTGGAGTTCGACGTTCCCACCGGGGAAACGGGCGATAACTATGACCGTTTCTGGGTTCGGATCCAGGAAATCCGGCAGAGCGTGGGGATTATCCGGCAGTGCATCGCGCAGATTGAGCCGGGCCCGGTGCGGGCCGAAGTTCCGCTGGTGCTGCGCCCCGAACCGGGCGTAGAAGCCTACGGGCGGGTCGAAGCATCCAAGGGGGAGCTGGCCTTCTACATGGTGAGCGACGGTGGCATCAGCCCCTATCGTTGCAAGATTCGGTCGCCGTCCCTGCTCAATCTTACCGTCACCGAGCATCTGCTGGTGGGCTGGAAGCTGGCTGATATGATAGTTACCCTGGGCAGCGTTGACATAAACATGGGTGAAGTAGACCGTTGAACTGCGTTCTTGGGCCTGACAATATCCTGTACGACACGTTGATGTTCCGCGAGGTATACAACTTCGTCGGACAGGTGCTGCCTTGCTGGCTGTCGTGGTTCATAGCCGGATTTGTCATTATTTTCCTTCTGGTGAACGCCGTGCTGTTGGGGGCGGCGGTGTTTTCCTGGCTGGAGCGGCGACTCATCGGCAAGTTTCAGAACCGACTGGGCCCCAATCGCTGGGGGCCTTTCGGTATGTTCCAGCCCATAGCCGATCTGGTTAAGCTGCTGTTCAAGGAAGACCTGACGCCGGGAACCGCAGACCGGTGGGTGTTCCTGGCAGTGCCGATTATGATGGTCGCTCCGGTGATGCTGACGCTGGCGGTGGTGCCGTTCGCCAAAGACACGGCCCTCGCTAACCTGAACGTGGGCGTACTGTACATCCTGGCCGTGACCTCGATAACGTCCATCGCAATCTTCATGGCGGGCTGGTCGTCCAATAACCGATTCGCCCTGTTCGGCGCTGCGCGGGGCGTGGCGGTGCTGATAAGCTACGAGGTTCCGGTGGTGGTGTCGCTGCTGGGCGTGGTGATGCTGGCGGGGTCGATGTCGCTGGCCGATGTGGTGTCGGCGCAGACGCTGCCCTTCATAATCGTGCAGCCGCTGGCCTTCTTCGTTTTCGTGGCCGGAACCGCCGCGGAGCTGAACCGCACGCCCTTTGATATGGCCGAAGCCGAGTCGGAGCTAATCGCGGGCTACCACACCGAGTACAGCGGCATCAAGTTCGCCATGATACAGGCCGCCGAGTTCGGCGGGGTGATGGTCGCCTCGGCGGTCATCACTACCCTGTTCCTTAGCGGATGGGAAGGGCCGGTTGAGCGTTGGCTAGGCTGGCTGTGGTTCCTGCTGAAGGTGATGGCGGTTGCCACGGTCTTCATCTGGGTGCGGGCCACTTTCCCCAGGCTGCGGATTGACCAACTGCTGGCCTTTGCCTGGAAGTTTCTGCTGCCGGCCAGCCTGATAAATCTGTTAGCCACGTCGCTGGAGGTCTACTTCCTGCGCGATGACGCTGGTATGCTGACTCGCAATGATTTGGGGATTATGACCGGAATCAACCTGGCGATTATGGTGGTCTGCATATTTATATTCGGCAACCTGGTGCAGGAGAAGGTCAGGCCGGTCACTCCCTCCAAGGGCGGCGCGCCCTCGCTCCCGCCGGGTATAACCATCGTGGAGGTGGACTGATATGTACGGGCTGGCGATGGTGAAGGGGTTGATGGTGACCCTTAAAAACCTGACCAAGAAGCCCTTCACGGTTCAGTACCCTGAAGAGCGGCTCCAGCAGCACCCGCGCTTCCGTGGCGAGGAGTTCGTCTGGTACGAAGAGAGGTGTACCGGCTGCGCCTCCTGCGCTAAGTATTGCCCGCTGGGAATAATCAAGATAGTTACCAGCCCCAGTGAGACCGCCGTGCCCCAGGGCGACAAGTACCGGCTGGAAGTGTTTGACATCTCCATCAACCGGTGTATGTTCTGTGGCCTGTGTGTGGAAGCCTGCCCTTATGACGCGCTGTTCATGGGCAGCGGGTTCGAGCAGGGCCGGTATTCCCGTCAGGACATGGTCATCACCATCGACGAGTTGCGCCAGGCCGACAAGCACCCCAGCACGTTCTTCCGTCCCCAGCTTGAAGCTCAGGAATACGACCCCCGCGCAGGTAAGCCATTGGACTGGCAGCAGGTGGGCCGCGAGTCGTGGCAGTGGCACCAGCAGGAAAAGGCCGGAATGCGAATCTCCGGACGCCCGGCCCCACAGGACAACCCGGACAGCGAAGACGGCCCTTCGACAAGCTCAGGGCCAGCGGCAGGAAACTAGATGCTGTTCCAAGACGTGGTGTTCTGGCTTCTTACCGTGGTGGCCGTTGGGTCGGCGCTGGGAGTCGTGCTGATACGCGACCTGTTTCGAGCCGCACTATTGCTGGTGGCGGTGTTTGTTGCCGTAGGGGGCTACTTCGTGCTGCTCAGCGCCGAGTTCCTGGCAGTGGTGCAGGTGCTGATATACGCCGGGGCCATTTCGGTGCTGATTATCTTCGCCGTGATGCTGACCCGCGACGTGCAGCGCGGCAACCCGCCGAACCGGCTACAGATTCCCGCTGCTGTTCTCGCGGCGCTGCTGCTGGCGGCGATGGTGACCGTGGCTGTGGATACGCAGTGGAATTCCCTTCCCACGGAAGGTAGGGAAAGCGTTGACTTGGTGCAGACCGGCGCCGTCGCCAACATTTCGACCGAAAGTCTTGAGCAAGCCGGGTTGACTGGAGTCGCCGAGCAGGAAGCGGCGCAGAGCGCGGGACTGGCAGACCTGCTGATAGGGAAGTATGTGCTGCCCTTCGAGGCCGTGTCCGTGCTGTTGCTGGCCGCGCTGATTGGGGCCTTGGCCCTCGTGAGGCCACCGGCATCGGCAGGCCGTTCCGTATCCGGCGGGTCCGGGTCGCCTTCACTCTCGCCCCCTCCGAGGGAGGGTTAGGGTGGGGGCGTAGTATGTCCTTTGAAGCGTTCATGATTGTCGCGGCGGTGCTGTTCTGCATCGGGCTGTATGGTTCGCTGGCCCGCCGCAACGTGCTGGCCGTGCTGATGTCCATCGAGCTGATGTTCAACGCGGTGAACGTCACGCTGGTGGCGATGGCGAAATACCTGGCTCCGGCCAGCTTGCAGCAGGACATCGGCGCTGTGCTGACCGGGCAGGTGTTCGCGGTGTTCATCATAACCGTGGCCGCGGCTGAGATAGCCCTCGGCCTCGGTATAGTGTTTGCCATGTACCGGACAAACGAATCTGTGGACCTCACCGAAGCATCGGCAATGAGGCACTAGGGACGCCCCCACCCCTTCGACAAGCTCAAGGCAGGCTCTAACCCTCCCCCGGAGGGAGAGGGAATAAACGAGAGACGGAATATGTGGGTCCAGTTCAGAAGAGCATCGAACCTGATGCTGGCTGAGATGTGGAAAGAGGTCCTCGAAGGCGAAGGCCTGCCCACACGCATCCTGCCATCTTCGGTAGAAGACGGAGGCGACGTACTGGACTGGAGCGAGCGTATACCCTTCAACGTCTATGTCCCCAAGGGGCGTGAACACGTGGCCGAGGAGATACTGAGGAAACTGTAGATGGTCACCGAAGCCGCCGTCTGGGCCATTTTTCTACTCCCGTTGGGTTCTTTCGTCCTGATTGCCCTGGTCATCCGGCCATTTCTCAATCGTTGGCCGTTGCTGGCGGCCATCAGCACCATCGGCGCTCTTGCCGCGGCCACCGTGCTGGCGATATTGACCCTCCGGTCGGTCATCCTTGGGAATACTGCCGTCTTCGATACCTGGGAGTGGCTGTCCTTCGGCGGAGCGACCATCGAGATGGGGTTGCTGGTGGACCCGCTCACCGCCGTTATGCTGGTGGTGGTGACGTCCATCAGCTTGTTGATACAGATTTACTCGGTGGGATATATGCAGGGCGACCCGGGGTTTGCCCGGTACTTCGCCTATATGTCCCTGTTCACCGCCTCGATGCTGGGGCTGACCCTCTCCAGCAACATCATACAGCTATACGCTTTCTGGGAACTGGTGGGCGTGTCGTCCTACTTGCTCATCGGGTTCTGGCACGAGCGGCCCTCGGCTGCGGCTGCGGCCAAGAAGGCGTTCATCATCACCCGCATCGGGGACGTTGGATTCCTGATAGCCATTCTCTACCTGTTCTTCAAGGCCGATGACTTTGCCGCCGCCGGGCTGAACGCCTTCCACATTCCTGACATCTGGCAGGCGGCCCAGCCACTGGCCGCCGGAGGCGCGATACTGGCGGGGGCATCCCTTACCTGGATGGTGCTGGGCATCTTTGCCGGGGCCGTGGGGAAGTCGGGACAGTTCCCGTTGCACGCCTGGCTGCCGGATGCGATGGAAGGCCCGACGCCGGTGAGCGCTCTGATCCACGCGGCAACGATGGTCGCGGCAGGTGTGTTCTTGGTGGCGCGCTTCTTCCCTGTGTTCCAGCAGTCGGACGCGGCTATGGCGGTGGTGGCCCTGATTGGCGCGTTCACTGCGCTGATGGCCGCGACGATGGGCTTGGTGATGAACGACATAAAGCGGGTGATGGCCTACTCGACGGTGAGCCAGTTGGGCTACATGATGGCCGCGCTGGGGTTGGGAGCCTACGCTCCGGCCATCTTCCACCTGGTGACCCACGCGGTGTTCAAGGCGCTTTTGTTCTTGGGCGCGGGCAGCGTTAATCACGCCAGCGGAACTTTCGATATGCGCTACATGGGCGGGCTGTGGCGATATATGCCCGCCACCTACCTGCTGGTGGCCATTGCAGCACTGAGTCTCATTGGCATCATTCCGCTGGCGGGATTCTGGAGCAAGGATGAGATTCTGCTCGCAGCCTTCGACGGCAACAACCACTTAGCTGACTGGATAAACATCCTTGCCTTTATCGGCCTCATCGCGGGCGTGGTGCTTACAGCGTTCTATACCGTCCGGATGGTGATGTTGACCTTCTACGGTGATTTCCGTGGTGGGGTCGTTCAGGAGCAGGCAGACCTGCATCCCGCATTGAATGGGGAGGAAACGCCCACAGCAGCGCACGCCGAGACTCATGACGGCGAGGAGGCGGCGGACGCCCATCATGGTCACGGTGGTGTGCATCTGGCGGAGTCGCCGCTGGTGATGGTGGCGCCGATGGCCGTGCTGGGCTTGGGCGCGGTCGTTATCGGCTATGTGATAAACCCGCAGTGGATAGACTTCCTCACTGTGCCGGTGCACTGGGTCACAGGCTTCGTGGCCGATGGCCTTCATGTTGCCACCGGGGGAGAGGGGCACGCCGAACTGCCCAAGTTCAACTGGGCCATCGCCGGTATCTCAACTGCTGCTGCTGTCGGCGGGGCCGTCCTGGGCCTGACGGTATACGGGCTGCGTCGAGACCAGACGCGGGAACCACTGCAACTCCTGGGGCGGGTCTACACGCTGCTGTCGGAAAAATACTACGTTGACGCGCTCTATGAAGGCGTCATTGTCCGCCGCAGCTTCTACCGAGTCTTCGCCGGGCTTACCAACTGGCTGGACCGGCGAATTGTGGACGGATTCGTGGATCTGGTCGGCTGGTTCTTCCGCAGCATTGGGACTGCTATCGGACGATTGCAGACCGGGCAAACGCAGGCTTATGCGACAGCGGTGGCGCTGGGTTCACTGCTGATTATTCTGGGATTCCTGCTGGCCTGAGGCAGGACCAAGGAACGGCATCACCAGCATGGTAACTGAGTTCAACGGCCTTTTGACGGCAACCGTGTTCCTGCCTGCGGTGGGAGCGGTACTGCTGCTACTGCTGCGGGGCGACCGCGTAATTCGTGGCGCGGCGGTGGCGATTGTCGTGGCTGACTTGGTGCTGGCTCTGCTGGTCTTCGCCTTCTTCGACCGAGCTGAGGACGCCGCGCGATTCCAGTTCGTTGACCAGTTTGCCTGGATTCCGGACGTGGGGCTGAAGGCGTCGTACTTGTTGGCGGTGGACGGGCTGTCAGCGCCTCTGGTGGCGCTGACCGGGCTGCTGGGGCTGTGCGCGGTGCTGGCATCTTGGCATATTTCGCTGCGGGTGAAGGAATACTTCTTCTGGCTGCTGTTGCTTCAGGCGGCGGTTATGGGGGTATTCACCTCTCTCGACCTGTTGCTGTTCTTCCTGTTCTGGGAATTGGAACTAGTGCCGATGTATATGCTCATCTCCATCTGGGGAAGCGGGCGCAAAGAATACTCGGCGATGAAGTTCCTCATCTTCACCATCCTGGGCAGCGCCTTTATGCTGGTGGCCATCGTTGCGGTGTTCCTGACGCCGGACGTCGGCACCTTCAACCTGATTGAGCTTTCCGGGCCGGGAGCTGTCCTGACCGCCGCGGCTACGCTGATACCGTTGGCGTGGCTGTTCTGGCTGTTCTTTGTGGCCTTTGCTGTGAAGCTGCCTACATGGCCCCTTCATACCTGGCTGCCCGACGCCCACACTGACGCGCCCACCGCCGCCAGCGTGATGCTGGCGGGCGTGCTGCTGAAGATGGGCGGCTACGGCCTGTTGCGGGTCAACGTGGGCCTGTTCCCTGATCAGGCCGTACAGTTCGCATGGGTCCTGGTGGTGCTGGGCGTGGTCAGCGTCCTCTACGGCGCGGTGGTGACCATGCGCCAGACCGACCTCAAGCGGCTCATCGCCTACTCCAGCGTCAGCCACATGGGGCTGGTGATGCTGGGCATCGGGTCGGTCGGCGTTGCCAGCGGCACCCTTAGCGTTACCGGCCTGAGCGGCGCTGCGATGCAGTTGTTCACCCACGGCACCATAACTGGACTGCTGTTCCTGACCGTGGGCATCGTCTACGAAAAGGCCCACACCCGATACATTCCCGACCTTGGCGGCCTGGCCGGACGGATGCCCTTCGTCGCCGCCGCGATGCTGATTGCCGGGCTGGCCTCGCTGGGACTGCCGGGGCTGAGCGGATTCGTGTCGGAACTGCTGGTGTTCCTGGGGGCATTCCGGGCTTACGACTGGCCCACGGTGCTGGCTGTACTGGGCATCGTGCTGGCCGCCGGATACATTCTCTGGATGATGGAGCGCACCTTCTTCGGGCCGCGCCGCGAACGGTTTGCCGACCTTACCGATGCGTCACTGGTGGAAGCAGCCCCGCTTGCATTGATGGTGGTCTGCATCATCGGCATTGGAGTCTATCCGTCCCTGCTTACCGACGTGTTCGATTCGGCTCTTGAACCAATGATACAGGCGATAAACGGAAGCTGACCGGGCATGAATGACCATGATCTCTATGTAGTCTCGCCGTACCTGGCCATGGCCGGGGCGGGTTTGCTAGTCATAATTTTCGACCTTCTGCTTCCTCGCAGGATGCACGGGCTGCTGCCTTACCTCGCATTCGTGATGCTGGCCGGGCCCTTTATTCTGAGCCTGGTGCAGTTCTACGACCTGGGGCTGGCGGCCAACCTGGTGAGGGATGGCGCCGGATATGGTGAGGCCAGCATACTCCTGGGAAGCCTGTCGGTGGACCGGTTTGCGCTGTTCTTCAATTTCCTGGTGACCGGAGCGGTGGGCTTGGTGGTGTTGGCGTCGACCGACTACGTGCGTCTGCTGCCCAGGTTCCAGGGAGAGTATTTCGGTCTGCTCCTATTCTCTGCTACGGGCATGATGCTGTTGGCGGCAGCGACCGAGCTGATAACAATCTATGTGGCCCTGGAGTTGACCACCCTGCCTCTTGCGGCTCTGGGAGCGTTCCTGATGAGCGGCCGCTCCAGCGAGGCGGGCATCAAGTTCCTGATAATCGGCGCTATCAGCTCTGCCTTGCTGCTTTACGGCATGGCGTTGGTGTTCGGTTTCACAGGAAGCACCCAGCTTGCGGATATTTCCGCTGCCGTGCAGCGGGCGGGTGGCGGCGTTGCCTTCGGCAACTATGCGCTGCTGGTAGGGTTGGTGCTGCTGGTGGCCGGGTTCGGCTTCAAGATTTCCGCAGCGCCCTTCCAGATGTGGGTGCCGGACGTGTACGAAGGCGCGCCAACCCCGGTGGTGGCCTTCCTGTCGGTGGCGAGCAAGGCCGCAGGATTCGCGGTGCTGCTGAGGGTGATGTTCACCGGCTTCTTCGATGCTTCCCTTGACTGGGCCGTGCTGCTGGCGGCCCTGGCAGCAGCGTCAATGACCATCGGCAACGTGGTGGCTATTGTTCAGAGCAATATCAAGCGGTTGTTCGGATACAGCACTATCGCCCACGCCGGATACCTGCTGGTGGGAGTGGCCGCCGGGGTGCAGGCTTCTCAAAGCGGGCTGGAAGCGCCGGTATTCGCAGCCATCGGCCCGGACAGCGTGCTGTTCTACCTGGGAGCCTATACCGCTGCCAACTTGACGGCCTTCTTCGCCATCGCCGCCATCAGCGAGCGGGTGGGCAGCGACCGCATCAGCGACTACGCCGGGCTGGTCACCCGCTCACCGGCCCTTGCGATAACGCTCGCCCTTGCCCTGATTGCCCTTATTGGGGTGCCGCCGACCGGCATCTTCATCGCCAAGCTCTACGTGTTTACCGCCGCGGTGGACAGCGGGCTGGCGTGGCTGGCCATCGTCGGCGTGGTCAACAGCGCGGTGTCGGCCTACTACTACGTTCGCATAATCCGCGTGATGTTCCTGCAGCAGCCTCCGGTAGTGCCGGATTCACGGGTCTCCCGTAACCCGACTCCCTGGGCTGCGATGGGTGTTGCCGCCGCCGTACTGGTGTTCATGGGCGTGGCCCCTGGCTTCGTGATGACGGCAGCAGGCGCAGCGGTGCGGGCGCTGGGTGTCTAGCCTTCTTGACCTTCGAAGCTAGGGCGACGCAAGGCGATAAGCAGTTCAGCTCCGTGGAAGGAATCATGCTGCCAAATTGCCGGAAATCTCGGCTTCACCTGGCGTCGAAGCCGTCGGGGGAGTCTGACTGACATGGATCCAAGTACTACGTCGGTTGTCCGGGACATTTTCCTGATTGTGGCCGCAGGGCTTCTTTCAGTCCTGTCTCTCGTGCTTATCGTGGTCATACTCAAGCTGTACCGGCCAATCAGGGAAACCGTGAGCAACTCCCGTCAGACCACAGAAAACCTGAGCAGGATAACCACGGACTTCTCCAAGATTTCCCAGGAAACCTCGGAGAATCTGGCCCAGACCTCGCGAAATCTGGTGAACATTACTGAAAGAGCGCGGGAAACGACGGAAGAACTGGCCCCCGCAATCCATGCTGTTGGGGAAGCGGCAAGCGGCATTGGCTCCGCGGCCGCAACTGCGACGAGGGTGGCAGAGATGATTGGGCGGCTGATCCCGCAGGGAACGGGCGCGGCGACCTCCGGTGTAGGAAGCCTGTTGCGTCTGGTGCGGGGTCTCTTCTCTGGACCAAGGAATGAGAGCAACCGGAGCTCAGGA
Organism: Dehalococcoidia bacterium; assembly: GCA_965204805.1. GTDB lineage: Bacteria > Chloroflexota > Dehalococcoidia > Lucifugimonadales > UBA3495 > VXOI01. The sequence continues at coordinate 1,706,244 of OZ242013.1, read as the reverse complement.
ACCGAGGCGTAGTTGACCGCCCGGAGAACCTGCTACACTAGGCTCGCTCCACCATGGCTAAGGATGCAATGAAAAACGTCGGCATCATCTATAACAACCGCATACCTGAGGCCCTCGACCTCAGCATGTCCATCATGCACGAACTGGACCTGCCGGAGGGCAGCTGGTACTCGCCTGCGGAGAACCTAGAATCGCTGGAGCCGCGAGCTGAAGGGACAGACTTGGTGATAACCGTGGGTGGCGACGGCACGATACTGCGGGCCGCCCGCTTCGCCGCGCCGGCCGGGATTCCCATGGTCGGCATCAACATGGGCCGCCTGGGGTTTATGACCGAATTGACCGTTGACGAGGCTATGCCCCGGCTGCCCCGCTATCTCAAGGGCGAATTTCGCATAGATGAACGCAATATGCTTCAGGCCACGGTTACGCGGGGCGGCTCTTCTCTGGAGCAGGGGCCATATCACGCGCTCAACGACTTTGTGGTTGCCAGGGGCGCGGCCTCCCGGGTGGTGACGCTGGCCGGGAGCATCGACGGGGCGCAGATATCCACGTTCCGGGCCGACGGCCTGATTCTGTCCACCGCCACGGGCAGCACTGGCTACAACCTCGCCGTTGGAGGGCCCATTCTCGACCCGGAATCAGATGCGCTGGTGCTGAAAACCGTGGCGGCGCACATGGGTCTGACCGCAGCGCTGGTGTTGCGCTCCAATGCCGAAGTATCGTTGCAACTGGAGGGCTACCAGCCTGCCGTCCTCAGCGTTGACGGTTACGAAGACTATGACCTTCAACCCGGGGACCGGGTAGACCTGTCGCAGAGTCCCCACAAGGCGACTTTTCTGAGGGCCAATCCGCCGTCGTATTTCTTCGGCACCCTCACCAGACGCCTCGGATTCAGCATTCGGGGCCAATAGGAGATGCCCATTTTGTCCGATACCGATACTCATTCGACGCCTGTCCAGTTTGAGAACACCATAGAAAGCACCCGTCCCTACGACGGGCGCATCTTCAGCGTGCGTGTTGACACAGTGGAGCTGCCCAGCGGGCGGCGCACCATCCGGGAGGTTGCGGAGCATTCCGACGCCGTCTGCATGATCCCGGTAGATAATGATGGAAACGTGCTGCTGGTACGCCAGTACCGCAAGCCCACGGAATCATCGCTGCTGGAGGCCCCGGCCGGCGGGGTGGAAGCGGGTGAAGTGTCCGAGGAAACGGTGCTGAGGGAATTGCAAGAAGAAGTGGGATACACTGCCTCCAACCTGCGGCACCTGGCCAGCTTCTGGGTGGCGCCCGGCTGGGCCACCGAGCGGATGCACGCTTACCTGGCCACTGGCCTGACACCCTCGAAATTATCGGCCGACGATGACGAGAATATCCAGGTTGTGCGCGTTCCTTTCACGGAGGCCGTGGCGATGATTCACACGGGCGAGATCCATGACGGCAAGACCATTGCGGCATTGCTGCTGGCCCAGCCGTTGCTTAAATGATACTAAGAACCAGAAACTGCCCCCCGAATTAAATAGGAATTTCTGATCAGCGGACTTGACAACTGCCAGTTTTTGATACAAGCTAAGGCCATTAGGTTTCCTGGATCTGTGAATACATACTCATATATCCTTGTGAGGTGACCAAAATGGTAGGAGCGCATCACCACGACCACGAGTGCGACGAGCACGAACACCACGCTGGCGAACACATTCATAACATCCACGAATGCGACGGCCATGAGCACCACGGCGACGAGCCGGGGCACGTCCACGACGTCCATGAGTGCGACGGCCATGAGCACCACTCCGGCGAGCACATTCACGATCCGCACGAATGCGACGGTCACGAGCACCACGCCGAGGAGCACGCCGCCGCTAACGCCTAAGCGAAGAAGAGGGCATCTACAAAGGCTGAGACCCGCGCAACGGCGGGTCTCTTTTTGCCTTAGGCGCACAGGTACTGTCGTGCCGCAGGGGATGAAAGGCCGTTTTTGTGGTATATTATTGCGCGGCTTAGAAATGCGCCGGCCTGACAGGCGGCCAGCACGGCATTTCGGCTAGGAACAAACCGGGAGGAAATGGGGCAATATGCTGGAGCATGATGTCCTTGTAATCGGCGCAGGTCTCGCCGGTATGCGGGCGGCCATCGCGGCCCGCGCCAACGGCGCAAATGCCGCCATCATCAGCAAGGTGCACCCAGTGCGAAGCCACTCAAATGCTGCTCAGGGCGGCATCAACGCGGCCCTGACTGACCGGGGCGACGATTGGGAAGACCATGCCTACGACACGGTCAAGGGCAGCGACTTCCTCGGCGACCAGGACGCCATCGAGGTGATGTGCCGGTCGGCCGGGCAGGCCCTGATAGACATGGAGCATTTCGGCGTCACCTTCAACCGGGACGACGAAGGCTACCTGGGCACCCGCGCCTTCGGCGGCCAACGCCGCGCCCGCACTTTCTTCGTGGGCGACTTCACCGGCCAGGCGCTGCTCCACGTGATGTTCGAGCAACTCATCAAGTCCGGCGTCCGCCGCTATGAAGAGTGGTTCGTAACCTCCCTCATCATCGAGGACGGACAGGTTTGCGGCGTCATGGCGCTGGAGATTCGCACCGGGCAGGTGTACGCCATCCGCGCCAAGACCGTCATCTTCGCCACCGGCGGCTTGGGGCGCGTGTTCGAGCCGAGCACCAACGCCCTCATCGTCACCGGCGATGGGATGGCCCTCGCCTATAACGCTGGCGCGCAGTTGATGGATATGGAGATGGTGCAGTACCATCCCACCACCCTGGCCGGCAGCGGCGTGCTGATTTCCGAGGCCGCCCGCGGCGAGGGCGCATATCTGCTGGACAAGAACGGCGACCGCTTTATGGAGAAGTACGCGCCCAACATGATGGAGCTTGCCTCGCGCGACGTCGTTTCCCGCGCCGAGCAGACGGAAATCAACGCAGGCAACGGCATCAACGGCTGTGTGTTGTTGGACTGTCGCCACTTGGGCGAGTCCCTGATTATGGAGAAGCTCAGCCAGATACGGGAAATCGGCATCGACTTGGCCGGGGCCGACATGATACGGGAGCCTATCCCCATCCGCCCCGGTATGCACTACATGATGGGCGGCATCAAGACCGATGTGGACGGGCTGACCAACCTGCCCGGCGTCTACGCCGCTGGCGAGTGCGCCTGCGTCAGTGTTCACGGCGGCAACCGTCTCGGGGCCAACTCGCTGCTGGACACCATTGTCTTCGGCGAGCGCTCCGGCAACCATGCCGCCGAGTCCTCGCGCAACGTGGACTTTGTGGAGTTCAACGTGGAGCACGCCGTCCGGAGCGAGGAGAAGCGTCTCCAGGGGTTGCTGGACCGTCCGGCCAACGGCGACCGCATCGCCAGCGTCCGGTTGGGTATGGGCGAGTCCATGAACCGCAACCTTGCCGTCTATCGCAACCAGGAGGGGATGGAAGAATCCCTGGGCGACATGGAGCAGTTGGCGGAGCGGTTCAAGACTGTTCCGGTGGAGAACAAGGGCAAGGTCTTCAACACCGACCTCGTGTTTGCCCTCGAGCTTGGCTTCATGCTCGACGTAGCCCCCTCCATCGTGGTCAGCGCCCTCGACCGGAAGGACAGCCGCGGGGCACAGGCGCGCACCGACTACCCCGACCGCGATGACGAGAACTGGATGAAGCATCTCGTGGTGAGGAAGGGAGAGACGGGACCGGAAATTTCTTACTCCCCTGTCAGTATCACCAGGTGGGAGCCGGAAGAGCGGAAGTACTAGCGACACATTTTGGGATGGGCGGCGGGAACTTCGACACTTAGCTAGAGGATAACAGCCGATGAACGTCACCATCAAGGTGCGGCGCCAGGACCCGGAAGCGGAAGACGCTACCCCGTTCTGGCAGGACTACTCGCTGGAAATCGAAGACAATGCCACCGTCCTCGACGCCCTCATCAAGATACGAGAGGACATGGACGGCACCCTCAGCCTGCGCTGTTCCTGCCGCAGTTCCATCTGCGGCTCCTGCGCCATGCGAATCAACGGCCACGCCGGGCTTGCCTGCAAGACGCAGGCCGCCATGGCCCTGCGGGAAGGCGACGTTATCGAGGTTGAACCTGCCGGCAATATGCCGGTCATCAAGGACTTGGTGGTCAACTTCGACCTCTTCTGGGACAAGATCATGGAGGTAGAGCCATTCCTGCAACCGCAGGGGCCTGAGCCAGAGCAGGAATATGTCGTTTCCAACGAATCCATGCTCCACCTGTCGGGTGTTACCGCCTGTATCATGTGCGGCGCCTGCGTGTCAGACTGCACGGTGATGGAGGTTGACCCGTCCTTCTTGGGCCCTGCGGCCTTGGCCAAGGCCTACCGCTTCACCGCCGACCCCCGCGACGGCGACGAGGAAGGCGTATCCAAGGAGCGGTTGGAACAGTTGAATATGCCTTCGGGCATCTGGGACTGTACCCGCTGCCTGGAATGCGTGCAAGCCTGCCCCAAGGGCGTGGCCCCAATGGAGCGCATCATGGCCATGCGCGACCAGGCCATCGCCGCTGGCTTCCACAACACCAACGGCGCCAGGCATACCGAGGCTTTCTCCGAGTCGGTGGAGCATACCGGCACGCTGGACGAGCTCCGGCTCGTACCCAAGTCGCTGGGAATGACCAACGTTTCCGGCTTACTGGGATACGCCCCGGTGGCGTTGCAGGCCCTTACCCACGGCAAGATGCCACCCATCATGCACAAGAAAATTGACGGTATCGAACACGTGCGCCGCATCTTCGAGGAAGTGGACGATATGGAGCGCTAAAAGCTGCGTCCATCAGTCCCCTGAATCATCACTTCTGAAGGGAGATCAGAGTTGAGGTACGCTTTCTTTCCCGGCTGCGTGTCCCGGGGCGGTTGCCCGGAGTTGTATCCCGCAGCGGTGCTTATCTGCAAGAGACTTGGCATAGACCTGTGGGAGATGCAGGGGGCTTCCTGCACCGGCGCCGGTGTGTTGCAGGAAAAGAACCAGTTGCTGGGCGACACGCTGAATGCCCGGACCTTCGCCATGGCAGAGTATTGGGACCTGCCCATAATGACCATCTGCAGCACCTGCCAGGGTGTTATGAGCCAGGCGAACCACCGCCTGCGCGACCCCGAATACCGGGCCAAAGTGAACGGCTACCTCGCCGAGGAAGGGCTGGAATACAAGGGGAACGCAGACCCCAAGCACCTTCTCTGGATTCTTATCGAGGACTACGGACTCGACAAGCTGGAAGAACTCATCACCCGTCCGCTTCACGGCGTCCGCCTCGCCCCCTTCTACGGCTGCTATCTGGTGCGCCCCACCGACGCCCTGCAGTTCGGTGACAACCCTGAGCGGCAGGACTCTCTGGAGCGGCTCATCGAGATTCTGGGCGCGACGGTAGTGGATTTCTCCGGCAAGACCCGTTGCTGCGGCTTCCCCATCCTGACCATCAACGAGCGAAATTCGCTGGCGATGGTCGGCAAGCACACCAGCGAAGCCAAGGATCTGGGCGCCGACGCCATGATTACGCCCTGCCCGTTGTGTCACCTGAACCTGGACAGTTTCCAGCCCAAGGCCGCAGCTCAGGCCGGGCGTGACATCGGGCTGCCCATCCTGCACATGCCCCAGGCCATCGGCTTGGCTATGGGCATCAGCCCGCAGGAACTGGGCCTGCGCCGCCACATCGTCAACACCCGCCCCCTGCTGACCCAGTTAACCCCTGCCGGAGCCGGTCACCACTAGGAAGACGGCCGGGAGGCGCAGGATTTCGCCACTACCGGGGCCGCCGCACGGACGGCGGCCCCTTTTGCTGGGAGTCACAGGTCGTTGGCCCTACTCTGAATCACTGTTAGAGGCCGCCCTATGCAGCAACAACAGCCCCCTGCCAAGGCAATGCCGGAGGATTGGCAAACCGCCCTCGCCATCGTGGCGCACCCCGACGATATGGAATATGGGGCCGCCAGCGCCATAGCCAAGTGGACGGCGCAGGGCAAGCAGATTGTCTACATAATGGTGTCCCGGGGCGAGGCTGGAATTAACGATATGCAGCCTAAAGAAGTGGGCTCTCTGCGCTCGCAGGAAGAGATAGACGCCGCCCGGGTCGTGGGTGTGGACGTGGTGGAGTTTCTCGATCATCCCGACGGGGTAATCGAGTACGGGCTGCCGCTGCGCCGTGACATCAGCCGCGTCATCCGGCGCCACCGGCCCGAGGTGCTCCTGACCCTGAGCCACCACCTGCAATTCCCCACCGGACACGTGAACCAAGCCGACCACCGGAACGTGGGTGTCGCGGTGTTTGACGCCGCCCGTGACGCCGCCAACCGCTGGATTTTCCCTGAACTGCTGGATGATGGTCTGGAGCCGTGGGGCGGTGTCCGGTTCGTCGCCGCGTTCGGCCCATCCAACCCCACCCATGGGATTGACGTGACCGGCTACCTGGAGAAGGGTTTTGACTCCCTCCGGCAGCACAAGGCATATCTGGAATACCTGGGATCGGAGTCCACCAGCCGCACCTTCGAGTTTCTCACCGCCCACGCCGTCGAGCACGGTAGAGCTTTCGGCTGCGAGCACGCCATCCTTACCGAGCTTGTGCTGATTCACGAGCCTTGGGATTAAAGGGAGTTCTGTTTTGCTTGAGCATCAACTAGATCCTTCAGGAAATCGGAAAAGCTGCGTAACAATCCCTTTTTCTCATCAGGGAGTTCTCTGACTCTGAAGTGTACGACCGAGTTACGGATGTCTGTTACTTCTGATAGGCATTTTCCGAATCTGTTACGGTCTACATTTTTGAGCTCTAGCTTGCTCCAATTTCCCTTGTCACCTATCAACTGGTGACATTGTCCAAGCGTCAGTTCCTCTATGGCAATGGGGTTCATTTTTGCCTTCGCAAAGTCACAATCAGCGAAATTTGCATTTTGGATGATCTGTCTCAAATTAAATTCCATGTTTCCTGAAAGGTAGAGGGGCTCATATAAGTTCCGAAACTCCCTAGTCAAATCGCTGGCAGTTACAATTCCGATAATGACACCTTGTTGACTTTTCACAAGAACATAGTCGTGCTCTTCAATAATACACGAGACTTGGATGAGAGAATCGGCCGCATCGACAAGTTGACGTGAGACCTTGCCATCCATGTAATGTCTGACTTCACTGGTTCCAGTTTGAGCAATCTCGCTAGAGCCAATAGATTCCCAGCTAATTACCCCAGTGACTTTTTTCTCCCCTTCCATCACGGGAAGCTGCGAGTAGTTGTATGCTCGCATTAGGGTAGTGGCCTCTTCCAACTTTGAGTTTGGAGAAACCTTTACAAGGGTACGACCTTCTGGAATCAGTGAGCCAATCGCAGGATTCCATTTGGAAGCAGAGGTAGTTGTCTCCTTATTGGTAGTTTCGCATTCACTTTCCTTGCTCATTCGTGTTCCCACGCCTCCTTAATGCAAATGAGCTCCAGCTATAGTTAGGTCAACGAGACGCCCAGTGGCGGCAATGAATTCTCCTGCAAGCCCCTGCCTCGTCTAGGACTCTAGGATGGCGATGCAGTAAGTACAGGCAATCTGAGTTCTGTTCAGTGCGCCAGCCTAATTCTTTTGATAACCACTACAGTTTGGGTCATAGCGAGGATCCAGTGGTCGCTTGAATTCCGCAAGCGCTAATCTCGCGGGTCCGTCTAGCGGCTCAGCGATGCGACGGCCAGCATATACACGCCAAGTACCGGGGACTGGCAAATTACCATTCCCTGTGCGTTCTATTCCGGGGCCAGTCACTGACCAGGTTTCCAGATGTGTTTCGATCCCTGTGCGGCGATCTGTGTCTTTGGTAGTGCCGGCATATCTGGCCGTCAGGGGTTGCCGTGCAAAGTTGTTCCACCATTCCAATTGGGCGCCCTCAGGTACAGGGCGCCCTCGTGTGAAAGAGTAACCGAACCTAGGTTCATGTTCCACGCTCCAGCTTTCGATACAATCGATTAGGAAATCACGAAGTATGGACGCGGCAGCCTCTTCGGTCAGCAGCAACGCCGTTTCACCGCTCGGTGTTCCCTCAACCGCATGAGATTCATTTGTGGGAGCTTCGGAAGGCCCCTGACACGCTGCCAGAATCAGGATGCTGAATGACAACAGCGCAAGCCTCATCGGATTCTCCAAGAAGCGGTTCTCCTAACGTTCTGAGGATCATTCACCGACGAGCCTACTCGAACAACTCCCCCAACCGGCAGGTGAACCCCGGCACTACGCCCTCGCCATCCAGGAAGTCGTCCGCGGCCAGATGAGTGACGTCGTTGAGAGAGCGATATACGATGGCGGAGCGAGTTGCGGGGTAGAGTACCCAGATGAGACGCACGCCGGCGTTTAGCCACTCCTCCACTTTTTCCCGCACTTCGCGCCTGCGGTCGTTGGGAGAAACTACCTCGACCACGAGATCGGGGATCAAGTCGATATAGCCGTCCGGTATCTCGTCTGCGCTCAGGCGGTTTAGGGACACAAAGGCGGCATCGGGAGCTCGCACGGTGTCGGGGTCATGCTCGATGATGAAGCCGGTTTCGGCGGCGAATACCCGGCCAAGCCGGTTGGATCGCACATGGACATTCAGGAACGTCCCAGCGTTTATGGCAGCGTAACCGTGCCTCCCTCCCGCAGGCGCCATTTCGTATACCTTCCCTTTTACTAGCTCCAGCCGTTTTCCGGTAGCGGAGAGGCAAAGCAGTTCCTCGGCTGTGAACAGCTTTTTCAGAGTACGCACGGCATTAACCCCGCAGCGTTGGCACAATCTGGCGGTAGGCTTCGATGGTGCGCTCGATGTCCTCGCCGGTGTGGACGGCGGAGGGGTAGTATTTCTGGCCGCCCTTGAGGACGCCCCGCTCCAGCAGGCCGGCGTTCAGGCGGGCCATTATTGCGCCGTCGCCCGATAGTATGTCGCGGTAGTTGCTCACCGGCTGGTCGGTGAAGCAGAAGTCGAATACCGCATCCTCACCGCAACTCTGTACAGGGATGCCGTGCTCTTCGCATAGTTCCGTCATGGCGTTGCGGAGGGCTGCGCCGGAGCCGTGGACTCGGCGGTAGGCGTCGGGGTCGTCGCGCAGCACCTCCAGCGTGGCGAGGCCGGCGGCACAGGCCACCGGGTTGCCGTTGAGGGTGCCGACCTGGCTGACGAAGGTGTCGCTGTCCACCTCACCCCGGTCGTAGACCGACATAATTTCGGCCCGTCCCAGGATTGCGGCCAGCGGGTAGCCGCCGCCCATTATCTTGCCCACCGAGCAGAGGTCAGGCGTTACACCATAGAATTCCTGCGCTCCCCCGTAGGCCAGGCGGAAGCTGGTGACTACCTCGTCGAAGATAAGGGGGATGCCGTAGCGGGTGCAGATGTCCCGCAAGCCTTGCAGGAAGCCCGGACGGGGAGAGATGATGCGCTGCATCGGTTCGACGATGACCGCCGCCAACTCGTCGTGGTGGGCCTGAATGATGGCATCGGTGGTGGCAAGGTCGTTGAACGGCGCAATGAGCATCAGGTCGGCGATGGCCTTGGGAATGCCGCCGCTATTGGCCTCGGACTGCGGGAACTCCAGGGACGCGCTGGGGGTGACGCTCATCAGGGCGTAGTCGCTGCTGCCGTGATAGCCGCCCTCGAACTTGAGCACCTTTTCCTTGCCGGTGAAGGCGCGACAGATGCGCATGGCTTGGAAGCAGGCATCGGTGCCGCTGGTGGTGAAGCGGACCATCTCGGCGCAGGGCACGGCCTCTACCAGCGCCTCCGCCAGCATTACTGCCTTGTCGTTATTAGCGAAGAACGTGCTGCCCTGCTCCACGGTCTTGATGACAGCCTCGACAACATGGGGGTGGGCGTGGCCCAGCAGCATCGGCCCGCTGCCCATCAGCCAGTCGACGTACTCGTTGCCGCTGACGTCCCAGACGCGGGAACCCTTGCCGCCGGCAACGAGGAAATCCTGTTCGGGGTTGAAGTGCAGGTTGCCGGTATTGCCGCCGGGCAGATAGCGGCCCGCCTTTTCCAGCAGGCTTCGTTCATCGGCGGTTCGGTTGGGCATGGCGGGCCTCCAGACTCAGTCTATTGATATAGTTGAAAACCCCTGTGGTCAGTGAAAGGGCTATGTGTCGATTATACTCCCGACATAACGAAATCGGCCCAGTTCACAACTGGAACTGGGACGATTTTCTTCTGTTTTTGGGCGTTGCGCGGTGCGGCTGAAAGGCTGGGCTTTTTATGCGCTAGGCCCCGGCTCTTGCCTGCTGCATCACTTCCACCAGTTCCTGCACGCTGGCTGCGGAGCTTTGCAGGGCGGCCTGCTCCTCGGAGGTCAGGCGGATTTCGATGACCTGCTCCATGCCGCCGGCTCCCAGCTTCACTGGCACACCGACGCAGAGGCCGTTGATGCCGTATTCGCCCTCGAGGTAGGCACAGGCGGGGAGGATGCGCTTCTTGTCCAGCAGCACTGCCTCCACCATCTGGGTTATGGCTGCCGAGGGTGCGTAGTAGGCGCTGCCCTCCTTGAGCAACTGCACGATTTCGCCGCCGCCCTGCCGGGTGCGCCGCACCAGTTGTTCCACCTTCTCCTCGGCCATCAACTCGCTGATGGGAATGCCGCCTACGGTGGTGTAGCGCACCAGCGGCACCATGTCGTCGCCGTGGCCGCCCAGTACGTAGGCCTGGACGTCTTCGACCGAGACGTTCATTTCCTGGGCGATGAAGGTGCGGAATCTGGCGGTATCCAGCACGCCAGCCATCCCGAAGACTCGCTCGCGGGGGAAACCGCTGGCTTCGTAAATGTTCTGCACCATCGCGTCCAGTGGGTTCGTCACCGGGATGATGATGCAGTTTGGCGAATACTTGACAACCTGTTCCGTAACCGATGTGGTTATGCGCATATTGGTCAGGAGGAGGTCATCACGGCTCATCCCTGGGCGGCGGGCGATTCCGGCGGTAATGACCACCACGTCGGAATCGGCGGTCTCCTCGTAGCCGTTGCTGCCAGTGATGAGGGCGTCGGTGCCAATGACTGGTCCCGATTCCAGCATATCCAGCGACTTGCCTTGCGGCAGGTCTTCGACTATATCGACTATCACCACGTCGGCGTAGCCCAGTTGGTGTATCCGCTGTGCTGTGGTTGCGCCGACGTTGCCCGCGCCGACTACGGTTACCTTGTTTCGCATTGGCTGGTTCTTCCTCCAAAGTGGGGCAGCTTGCATTCGATGCTGCCGGAGATTAGTAGAGGGGAATCCCTGCGACTCCCCTCTAGAGGTGGCATTCCGCTTTGAGTGGTTTGGCTAATGGAGGGCCGATGATCTTTAGACTTCCACCCTTACCTTCTCCCTCAAGGGAGAAAGAACTCTCTTGCTAGATTGCGTCTATGATCGCGTTAAGAGTGGCGCTGGGGCGCATGGCTTTGGCGGCCATCTCGTCGTCGGGGATGTAGTATCCGCCGATTTCGACTGGCTGCCCCTGGCAGTCGATTAGCTCTTGGATAATTGTCTCCTCATTGTCGGCCATCTGCTGGGCTATCTTGGTGAAGCGGGCCTGTAGTTCGGCATCCGTAGTCTGCCTGGCCAGCGCCTGCGCCCAGTAAAGCGCGAGGTAGAAATGACTGCCCCTGGTGTCCAGCTCGTTGACCCTCCGCGAGGGGGCTTTCCGCTGTTCCAGGTGCTCGCCGATGGCCTCGTCCAGAGTGTCAGCCAGTAGCTGTGCCCGGTCGTTCTTGAACACCTGGGCGCAGTGCTCGAAGGATGCCACCAGCGCGCAGAACTCGCCCAGAGAGTCCCAGCGCAGGTGTCCCTCCTCCAGGAACTGCTGCACGTGCCTGGGCGCCGAGCCGCCGGCGCCCGTCTCGAACATTCCGCCGCCCTTGAGCAGGGGAACCACCGACAGCATCTTGGCGCTGGTGCCCAGTTCCAGGATGGGGAAGAGGTCGGTCAGGTAATCGCGCAGCACGTTTCCGGTCACCGAGATGGTATCCTGTCCAGCCCTGCTCCGTTCGACCGTCGCCTTCATTGCGTCGATGGTGGGCATCACGCGCATGTCCAGCCCGGTGGTGTCATGGGTGGGCAGGTACTTTTCCACCTTCTTGATCAGCTCGGCGTCGTGGGCCCGGTTGGGGTCCAGCCAGAAGATGGCCGGGTTGCCGGTCAGCCTGGCCCGGTTGACTCCCAGTTTTACCCAGTCTTCAATCGCGGCGTCCTTGGTCTGGCACATCCGGAAGATGTCGTCTGTCTCGACGCTCTGCTCCATCAGTATCGTTCCTGCTGCGTCCACCACCTGTATCGTGCCGTTGCCGGGGGCCTTGAAGGTCTTGTCGTGGGACCCGTACTCTTCGGCCGCCTGGGCCATCAGCCCAACGTTGGCCACACTGCCGATGATTGACGGATCGAACGCGCCGTTCTTCTGGCAGTCCTCGATAACCGCCTGGTACAAGGTCGAGTAGGAACGGTCAGGGATTATCGCGATGCAATCGTGCAAATCGTTGTCGGGGCCCCAGGCACGGCCGCCATCGCGTATGATCACCGGCATGGAGGCGTCAATGATCGTATCGCTCGGCACGTGCAGATTGGTGATGCCCCGGTTGGAGTTCACCATGTACAGTTCCGGCCGCTCGCTATAGACCGCCTGGACGTCGGCTTCGATCTCCTTTCGTTTGTCCTCGGAAAGGTCCTGAATCTTCGTGAGGATCTCCGCCACGCCATTGTCGGGGTCGACTCCTACCTCGGCCAACGCCGCCCCGTGCTTGGCAAACACATCCTCGTAGTACACTGACACGAGATGGCCGAAAATTATCGGATCGGATATCCGCATCATGGTGGTCTTCACGTGGAGCGAGAGAAGCACATTGTCGGCCTTGGCCTTGGCAATTTCCTCCGCATAGAAACTGCGCAGCTCCCGGACATTCATAACGGCGCAGTCTATGATTTCATTCGCCAGCAAGGGTATGCCGGACTTGAGAACGGAAACACTCCCGTCGCCTGCTACGAATTCGATGGCCGCCGACCCGGACTCCGACACCGTTAGGGCCTTCTCGCTGCCGAAGAAGTCCCCGCTATTCATGTAGGCAACCCGAGTCTTCGACACGTCCGGCCAGTCCTGCATCATCCGGTGAGGATTTCGCTTGCCGTGCTCCTTCACGGAATTGGAGGAACGACGGTCCGAGTTCCCCTGGCGCAGCACCGGGTTCACTGCGCTGCCCAGTACTCTGTTGAACCGCGACCTGGCATCTCGCTCTTCGTCGGTGGCGGGAACGTCGGGGAAGTCGGGTATGTTATATCCCTTTTCCTGCAATTCCCGTATAGCGCCCTTCATCTGGGGAATGGAGGCACTGATGTTGGGCAGCTTGATGATGTTTGCCCCGGGATCCTCGGTCAGCTCGCCCAGCATGGTCAGATAATCGGGGATCCTCTGGGCTTCGGTCAGCTTGTCGGGGAAGTTGGCGATGATGCGGCCAGTCAGCGAAATATCCCAAGGCTCCCAATCGATGCCGGACCCTTTGGTAAAGGCCTGGAGAATCGGCAGCAATGAATGTGTGGCCAAGGCCGGAGCCTCATCAATCTTGGTGTAAATGATCTTGGCCGCTTCTGGCATTTTCCCCTCCTTAGGAAGGCAAGCTTTACTGGCCGCTGTCGGTTGCCAAGATACGTTCAGTGACTGACCGGGCCAGCAAAAAGCGCACGAAATTTGCGCCCATGTAGAATCGAACAAATTATACAACCCATCCGCTCGAGGCGGTAGTCCTGCCGCGCTGATGGCCCGCCCGTCTCCAGACCGAAAAGAAGTCGGGCGGCGTCGCCCCCTCGATGCGAATTGAAGCAGACAAGCCTACGGTATAGACTGTTGCCGGAACTCCTCATGCAACTTCCTGGTGCGTTGGCAGTATGGTAGACGGAAGGGCGAAGACGCCCCGTCGCTCGGGGACGTGTGGACGGAGAAGTCTCTCTCGTTCAGACGGCGGCGCGGAAAGGATTCGGGAGTGGCAGTTTGCCCTGCCGGTAGTGGTCCTCAGGGCCGTCTTGATTGCGATATTGCTGTACCCCGTGATGGCAATCTTTTCGCGGCGGCGGACATATGGCCGCGACGTCCTGGCTTCCCTGGACAGTCCGGTCATCTTCGCGGCAAATCACCTGAGCGTTGCGGACAACCCGGCGGTGCTGCTGGCCCTTCCCTGGCGCTGGCGGCTCCGCCTGGCCACGGCGGCCTCCAGAGAAGTGATGCACGGGCGCGGGAGATTTCAGAGCTTCTTCGCAGCCCTGATCAGCAATGGCTTTCAGATTTCACAAACAGGCTCAATTCGCGGAAGTATGTCCTACTGTGGCAAACTGACTCGGCTCGGATGGTCCTTACTGTTCTTTCCTGAAGGGATTCGATCCGATGATGGTAAGCTGGGTCCGTTCAAGCCGGGCATTGGCCTGTTGGCAACGTCGCTGGGCATTCCAGTGGTACCGGTGCAGCTGAAGGGCACGGACAGCGTGGTCGCCAAGGGAGGAAGCCGCCCGCACCGGGGCTATATCGAAGTGAGGCTTGGCAAACCGATGCGTTTTGGGCGCGACGCCGACTACGCAGAGGTGGCTGAGGAAATACGATGCGCAGTAGCTTCTCTGGCACAAGAGAGCAGACCCTGACTCGGGCACAAGGCGTTTGCATTAGTGGAGGCCTGACGGTTGGCTGAAATCGTACAGGAAACGCACATCCGGTTGCCGCTGCTGAACAAGATGCTGTTCGCCTCGGACCACGTCGGGCTACAGGCTATCAGCTACTTCCGGCAGTCATGGATACTCTTTTTCCTGGTTCCTCCGCTGGGTGAAGGCATTGCCAGAGTGCCGGATGTTTCACTGCTGGGGTTGGATGTGGACGCCCGGGTATTTGCCGGGTTCCTGATTTTTGCCGGGCGTTTCGTTGACGCCTTCACTGACCCGCTCATAGGTTGGTGGAGCGACCGGACGCGCAGCCGTTGGGGCAGGCGTATCCCCTTTATCCTGTTCAGCACTCCCTTCTATGCTTTGTTCGCAGCTATGGTCTGGTTTCTTCCGACCGAGGACGCCAGCCTTTGGAATGCGATCTACTTTGTAATTGTGCTGGAACTGTTCTTTACCGCGGCCACGATGTCCAGCGGCGCATTGGAGGCCCTGGTGCCGGAGGTGGCCCGGGAGGCTTCCGACCGGATGAACCTGGTGGGCCTGATTTTCCTGTTCGCCATCTTTGGCGCCGTTCTTGGCCTGGCCATCAGCGGCCCCCTGGTGGATGCCCTTGGCTTTCAGGTAGTTGGCGTGATACTGGCGGCGATGGGTATAGTTTTTCGTTACGTCTCACTGGCGGCGGTGTGGAAACATGCGCCCCGCCATACAACGCCCGCCAGAGTCAGCTTCTGGCGAGGAATGCGCGAAACGATTCGAAATCCGCAGTTCGTGTGCTACCTGCCGACCTTCGTGATGTTCACCACTGGAGTCGGCGTAATGATGGGCTGGATACCCTTTTTCGCTTCTCAGGTGTTGTTGGCGGAGGAAGAAGGAACAGTTACCGGCCTCATCTTTGCGCTGGCTATTCTCGGAGCGGTAATCAGCGGCCTGGTTTTCTGGAGACTGATTAACCGGGTCAGGATGAGCAAGCGCCGGGTATACGGCTCATGCCTGGTTGCCAGCGGGGTTGTTTTCCCGTTGTTGGGGTTGGTGGGCCTGTTCTCCGAAAGCGGCCTGCTGGTACAGGGCCTGGCGATGGCCTTCGCCGCCGGACTTCCAATGGCAGGAGTTTTCATGCTGCCCAAGGGGCTGACAGCCGACATCGCCGACTACGACGCGATGCTGACCGGGGAGCGGCGGGAGGCGATGTTCTACGCGACGCAGAACTTCTTCGAGAAAGTCACTTTCGCCCTCCCCCCGGCGCTGTTGGCCCTGGTGCTGCTGCTGGGAGAGACGACTGAGGACCCCCTTGGCCTCCGGCTGGCGCCTGTGCTCGCGGGCGTCCTGGCGCTGCTTGGAATCGTGATGTGGCACCGCTACCGGCTGCCGGATACCGTGAACCGCGAAACGGTGACGGAAGCGGGTCTGTTGCCTCGTCAAACCGCTCCGGGCGCGGCGAGCTAGGGCAGGAAAGGGGGTACGCCCTCACCACCGTATCGAGTACGGGGCAGCCTCTAACCCTCTCCCAGGGGGGGAGAGGGAACTTTTACCCGTCCAGTTGTGCAGCCAACGAATCGGCGTCGGTAACGGGGAGCTGACAGGCGTAGTTCTCGCAAACGTAGGCCGTGGGCCTGCTGTCCACCATGCCTCTTCCTTCAAGCAGCGGCAGGCCGGACGAGGCAGCGGTTCCTTCCCCACTCGCCCCTACCAGCACCCGGTTGGGCTGGTAGCGGCGGTTCACCTCCCGCAGCAGGGCGGATGTAGCCGGGTCATCCAGCGGGCCGATGACCGCCACTTCCTTTGGAGTTGAGAGATAGAAATCCAGAGAAGCCAGCCAGCGGCCTGTGCCTGCGGGAGCGCGGCCCATCAGTTCCGCCAGGGAGCGCAGGGGGGCGACGGCTTTGGCGGCATAGTCTTCGTTGCCAGTGATGACGGACAGGCGTAGCAGCAGGTCGGAAGCGACCGAGCCGCCGCAAGGCTGGGCGTTGTCGAACACGTCGCGGGGGCGCACCACCAGCTCCTCGTGGCCGCGTCCGGTGTCGTAGAAGCAGCCCGCAGGTTCGTCCCAGAACTGGGAAATCATCTCGTCGGCCAGTTCCACTGCGGCGTCCAGCCAGCGGTGGTCGAAGGTCGCCTCATATAGCGACAGCAGACCGTCGGCCACGAAGGAGTAGTCTTCCAGGAAGCCGGGCAGCTTGGCCTGACCCTCCCGGTAGGAACGCAGCAGCTTCCCTTCGGGGCGCAGCTCTTCCAGCAGGAAGGCAGCGTTTCTGGCTGCGGCGTCGAGGTAGTCTTGCCGCTCCAGCGCCGCCGCGGCCTCGGCGAAGGCTCTCAGCATGAGGCCGTTCCACGAGGCCAGGGCCTTATCGTCCAGCAGCGGGTGCTCGCGTTCCTCTCGATCCAGCCGCAGCGCCTCCTTGCCCCGGTTGATGACATCCACCAGCCGCTCCAATGGGATGCCCTGTCGTTCCGTGAAGTCGGCAGCCTTGACCGATATATTCAGGATGTTCTTGCCCTCGAAGTTGCCGCGCTGGGTGACGCCGAAAAAGGCGTTGAACAAGGCCGCGTCTTCACTTCCCAGCACAGCCTCGATTTCCTGCGGTGTCCAGACGAAGAACTTGCCTTCCTCGCCCTCGCTGTCGGCGTCGGTGGCGGAGAAGAAGCCGCCGTGCTCGCCGGTCATCTCCCGCAGAACGTAGTCCAGAGTTTCCTCGGTGATGCGGCGGTAGAGGTTGCGCCCGGTGGCCAACCAAGAGTGGAGGTACAGGCGGGCCAGCAGGGCGTTGTCGTAGAGCATCTTCTCGAAGTGAGGCACCAGCCAGTAGGTATCGGTGGAGTAGCGATGAAAGCCGCCGGCAATCTGGTCGTAGATGCCGCCCCGGGCCATCTTTTCGAGGGTCAGGTCTAGCATGGATAGAGCGCGGTCGTTGTGACCGTGGGCGTAGTAGCGCAGCAGGACTTCCAGCGTCATGGCCTGAGGGAACTTGGGCGCCGAGCCAACGCCGCCGTTCTGATAGTCGAAGTTGGTTGCAAGCTGGTTGTAGGCGTTGTGCAGGATGCTTTCGTCCAGCGCGCCGGTTCCGCGAGGCATATTGGCGGTCCGGCCCATCTGCTCGGTCAACTGCCCGGTCACCCGCTGGATTTCCGAGTGGCTGTTGCGGTAGGCCTGGGCGACGGTTTCCAGCAGACGGGGGAAGCCGGGCATATTGTGGCGGTCTACGGGCGGGAAGTAGGTGCCGCCGTAGAAAGGCTTGCAATCCGGCGTGAGAAACACGGTCATGGGCCAGCCGCCGCTGCCGGTGAGCATCTGGACCGCCTCCATGTAGACGGCATCCAGATCGGGCCGCTCCTCGCGGTCAACCTTGATGTTGATGAAGTGCCGGTTCATTATCTCGGCGATGACGTCGTTCTCGAAGGACTCCCGCTCCATCACGTGGCACCAGTGGCAGGCCGAATAGCCGATGCTGAGCAGGATGGGCTTGTCCTCGCTGCGTGCCCGCGACAGCGCCTCCTCGCCCCACGGATACCAGTCCACGGGGTTGTGGGCGTGCTGGAGCAGGTAGGGGCTGGTTTCGTTAATCAGGCGGTTGGGCATGAGTCCTCTACTTCACCGGCGTGTGCCGGCCTGTGGTGTTTCCCCGCTTCTGAAATATCCTTACACCAATACAGTGACTGCTTCCATGCTGTATGTGGGTGCGCTGCCGGGTGCAATCTCACAAGTATCAAGCCCCTCCGGCAATGGGTCGCCGTGTTCCACCATAATTTCCAGCATCACCTGCGCTGTGTCTTGAATGGAATCCAAGACATGCTCAAGCGGGTAACACGAGAGCGCACAACTGGGGATCATGGGTACTTCGGCGAACCAGTATCCGTCCTCGTCCGGCTCGACGTTGATGGGCAGAAGGTACGTCTTCATCGTTGGTTCTCTTCTCCCAGCAGTTCTGCAAACCCCGCCAGCGGCATCGCCCCCAGGTCGCCGCCGTCGCGGCTGCGGACGGCTACTGCGCCGGCCTCCGCCTCGCGGTCTCCGACCACCAGCATATATGGCACCTTCTGCAATTGGGCGGTGCGGATTTTCTGGTTCATGCGCTCGTTGCGGCTGTCCACCTCGGAACGGAAGCCTGCTTCAGACAGGGCGGATAAGACATTCTCGGCGTATTCGGCGTGGCGGTCGGCGATGGGGATGACCACGGCCTGCACCGGGGCCAGCCATGCGGGGAACGCGCCGCCGTAGTGTTCGATGAGCACGCCCAGGAAGCGCTCCATGGAGCCGAGGATGGCGCGGTGAACCATGTAGGGGCGGCTGCGGCCTCCCTGGTCGTCCTGGTAGGTGAGGTCGAAGCGTTCCGGCAGATTGAAGTCGAACTGGACGGTGGTGCATTGCCAGGCTCGCCCAAGGGCGTCGGTGATGTTGATGTCAATCTTGGGGCCGTAGAAGGCCCCGCCGCCATCGTCCACAGTGAAGGGCAGCCCCCTAGCTTCCAGGGCGCCTTGCAGCGAGCTGGTGGCGTGTTCCCACATCTCCAGGTCGCCAACGTATTTCTCCGGGCGGGTGGAAAGGGCGATGCTGTAGTCTGAGAAGCCGAAGGCTTCCATCAGTTCGAAGGTCAGTTCCAGCACTCCGCCAACTTCGTCCTCAACCTGCTCCGGGCGGCAGAAGATGTGGGCGTCGTCTTGGGTGAAGCCACGTACCCGCATCAAGCCGTGCAGCACGCCGCTTCGCTCGTAGCGGTAGACCGTCCCCAGCTCTGCGAACCGCAGAGGCAGTTCCCGGTAGCTGCGGAGGGCCGAGCGGTAGATGGTGATGTGGAAAGGGCAATTCATGGGCTTCAGGTAGTATTCCTGCTCATCCACCTCGACTGCTGAGAACATACCTTCGCGGTAGAAGTCCAAATGGCCGCTGGTCTGCCATAGTGTCGAGCGGCCGATGTGAGGGGAATACACCACGTCGTAGCCGCGGCGGTAGTGGATGTCCTTCCAATAGTCCTCTATGAGAGAGCGGACGCGGCCTCCCTTGGGGTGCCAGACGACCAGCCCGGGGCCGATTTCGTCGTGGATGGTATAGAGGCCCAGTTGCCGCCCCAGGGTTCGGTGGTCGCGGCGCTCCGCCTCTTCCAGCCGGGCCAGGTGGTCGTTCAGTTCCTGTTCCGACTCGAAGGCGGTGCCGTAGATGCGCTGGAGCATCGGACGTTTCTCGTCGCCCCGCCAATAGGCTCCGGCGACACTGAGCAGCTTCATCGCCGGAATATCGGCGGTGTTGCCCACGTGCGGGCCTTGGCACAGGTCAACGAACCCGTTGTGCCGGTAAATGGAGATGACCGCCGAATCGTCCAGCCCCTCGATAAGTTCCAGCTTGTATGGCTGGTCCGTGAACAATTCTTGGGCTTGCTGTCGGCTCAGTTCCTCACGCTCGAATGGGAAGGCTCCGGACATTGCTTCCCGCATCAGCGCTTCGATCTGCTCCAGGTCTTCGGGCGTGAACGGGCGGGCGACGTCGAAGTCATAATAAAACCCGTCCTGGGTGGGCGGGCCGATGCCCATTTTGGCTTCGGGAAACAGCTTCAGCACCGCGTCGGCCATCACGTGGGCAGCCGAGTGGCGCATGGCGTGGCGGTGCGCGTGGGCTTCGCTGATGTTGCCGGTGTCAAGGGCGCCGTGGTCCAGCATGATTCATTCCTGCGTGGGGTAAGTGGGTGTCCGTATCATTATAGCCCAACTGCTTCTGATAGTTCTTGGATTACGCGGTATAATGCCTTGCGGGAAAGACTGTTCCGAGGAGTGTCCTATGGCTACCAAAGAAGAATTGGAAGCATTTGTGACCTCGGTCACCTGTCCTGATGATTTCGACGAGTTCTGGAGCGGAATTCTGGCCGAGCTGGCGGAGTTGCCTCTCGAAGCGACAGCCACGCCGGACTCGCTTCGCAGCAACGACGATGTCAAAGTCTATCAGGCTACCTACCAAAGTCTTGATGGGCTGGAGATTTTCGGATGGTACAGTGTGCCTGCGGTCGGAGACGGGCCGTTTCCGGCGATCCTTGTGCTGCCTGGCTATAAGTCGGAACCGGCATTGCGCAGGGATTGGGGGCGGAAGGGTGTCGCTGTGCTGTCGGTGGCAGTACGAGGCAAGCTGCCCAGCAGCGCCGGGTTCAACCCTGGTTATCCCGGCCTGCTGACCAGCGGAGCCGCGAGCCGCGAGACTTACAGTTACCGGGGCGTAATTTCCGACTGTTCCCGCGGGGTGGATTTTCTGCTGTCCAGACCTGAAATCGACTCGGAGCGCATCTTCGCTTGCGGCAGCAGCCAGGGCGGCGGACTCACTCTGGCGACCGCCGGACTGCGCCCGGAAATCAAGGGCGGAGTATCCGGTTATCCGTTCATCTGTTGCTTCCCCGAGTCTATGGAGATGCTGCGCTCGTATCCCTATGACGAACTCTCCTGCTATGTCCGCGCTTACCCGGAACGCGAGGCGCAGATGCTGGAAACCCTGCGCTACTTCGATGCAGTCAACTTTGCGCCCCGCATCAAATGTCCGATGGTGGTGGGCATAGCGCTGGAGGACGAGGTCTGCCCGCCGGAGACCAGCTACGCCGCATACGACCGGCTGGGAGGCGAGCGGGAGCTGTGGCTCTTCCCCGATTCCGGGCACGGCAACGCCCACGACTACCCTAGGCAGGAAACCGCCTGGCTGGAGCAGCGCATCCTTCGACAAGCTCAGGATGACGGTAAAGAGGGTCGCACTGTGGCTGAAAAGGCGGTCACGTCATGACGCCCGCGGGTCTCTGGGAAATGACCGAGGCGCAACTGGCCGAGACGCCACCGGGCATATCGGCCAGCCGCGACGAATTCTATTCCCAACCTGAATGGGACGTTTACCACCTGAATTACAACACTACGGGAGGCCACCGCCTGTTTGCCTGGCTGTCGGTTCCCAAAGAAGTGGATGGCCCCATACCCGCGTTGTTTCGTATGCCCGACTACGCCAGTGTCCACGACATAATCTATACGTCCCTGCGCCACCGGGCCGTGGTGATGAATGCTACCCATCGCGGACAGCGAAACAGCGATGGAGCGTACCGCGCCAGCTACCCCGGCCTGCTGACCGACGGCATTGGCGATGGCGAGTCGTGGGTGATGCTTGGCGCATACGCCGACGCGCTGCGGGCGTTGGACGCGCTGCTGGGACAGGACATCGCGGAAATCGGCCCGGTCGCGCTGTGGGGCGCTGGTCTGGGCGGCAGCCTGGCCCTGGCCTTGGCGTCGCGCCGCTCCCGGGTTGGCGCTGTGGCCGCCGATACCCCCATGCCTCTGGGTCATCCCTCTGCTTTGGAATCCGGCTTGGGTTACCCGCTGGGCGAAATCGGCGACTATCTGCGAGCATACCCCGACCGTCACGCCGACGTGGAGCGGACGCTGGGGCTGCTGGACCCGCTGGGCGACGCCGCCCATGTGTCTGCCGAGGTGCTGCTCAGCGCGGGCCGCTTCGACCGGGGAACTTGCCCGGTGGCCTTCGCCGAGGAGTTTGCCCAAGCGTTGCCAAGCTGCGACCTGCGGCTTTACGACGGAGCCGCCGAGGGGGGCGGGCACATACATGCCGTAGCTCGCGTCGCCTGGCTTTCGGAGCGGCTGGGGATTGTCTGAATCAGGATTTGCCGGATTTTAGGATTTTCAGGATGAATCTCCATCCTGTTAGTCCTTTCATACTGAAAATCCTGATTCAGACATTGTTATAATAGAATTTCAGCACTTCACAAATAGGAGACA
Source organism: Dehalococcoidia bacterium (assembly GCA_965204805.1). Classification (GTDB taxonomy): domain Bacteria; phylum Chloroflexota; class Dehalococcoidia; order Lucifugimonadales; family UBA3495; genus VXOI01. Next base: position 1,683,901 of record OZ242013.1, on the reverse strand, counting down.
CATCTGCCCTATGGACCAGTTGAGACAAGACCTCACCTATCTGTCGGAAAAAATTGCGGCCTTGGTGGAGCGTCTTTGACCTCCCGGACAAGGAAGTTGCCATAGCAGAACTGGAAAAAGAGTCCGCCGAGCCGGACTTTTGGAGCGACCATCAGCAGGCCCAGCGCAAGATGCAGCGGATGGGCCGTCTACGCGACACCGTAACTCTCTGGCGCGGACTGGATTCGCGTTGCCTAGACCTTGTTGAACTGACCGAACTGGCTATTGAGGAAGGGGATTTCTCTATCCGGGAAGAGCTGGAAACCGGCGCCGCCGACTTGACCCGGGAACTGGCCCGCGAGGAGGTCAAGCTCACCCTTTCCGGCCCCTATGACGAGCGACCGGCCATCGTCACCATCCACTCCGGCGCAGGCGGCACCGACTCCCATGACTGGGCGCAAATGCTGTTGCAGATGTACGCTGGTTGGGCCGAATCGGGCAAGCGTCCCCTAGAAGTCCTTGACCTGTCCTATGGCGACGAGGCCGGTCTTCGCAGCGGCACGCTGGAGGTGGGCGGCAGCCACGCCTTCGGCTACCTGAGTGCCGAGCAGGGCGTTCACCGTCTGGTGCGGCTGTCGCCCTACGACCCCAACAACCTGCGGCATACTTCCTTCGCCAACGTGGAGATACTGCCTGCGGTTGAGAGCGAGTCGGATGTTGACATCCGTCCCGAAGACATCAAAATGGACACCTTCCGTTCCAGCGGCCCCGGCGGGCAGAACGTGCAGAAGGTGGCCTCAGCCGTCCGGTTGACCCACCTGCCCACCGGCATCGTGGTGTCCTGCCAGACCGAGCGCTCCCAGCACCAGAACCGGGAATACGCTATGCGCATCCTCCGCGCCCGCCTGCTGAAGCGTCAGGACGACGAGCGGGCCGAGGAACTGGCCCGCCTCCGCGGCGAGCGGTCCAACCCTGAATGGGGCCACCAGATACGCAGCTATGTCCTCCACCCCTACAAGTCAGTCAAGGACCACCGCACCAACCTGCAAAGCACCAACCCGGACGGCGTGCTGGAAGGCGCGATAGACCCGTTCATTGAGGCGTATCTGATGCAGAAGCTGGGGAACGACGATTAGGGATCAGGGAAGGTTCTGCTGACTGCTTAGGGGCGTACAGACGTGCGCCCCTTCGGTTTGTATGTACGAAAGGTCTGACTTGGTTACCGATCTTATAATAGGGTTTCAGGGATATACTCGGGACAGGCCGAGCAGCGCGAACTACCTTGTCGTCGAAGTTGTTAGCTATCAGTATGCCACGTACTGGCTTGCCCTCTGGGTTTTCTATGGATTCCATCATGGTTCCCATGTAGTTCAGCAGTTGGGCTACGGAAGCGAGGTGGGCGGTGTCGGCTTTCAACTCGATGACGACTAAGCTGCCATTGTGGTCCTCTGCGGTGATGTCTATACGCCCCCCCTTTATGTATTTTTCACTGCCGCCGTCTATGATTTTAAGTCTCGGCTCAAGAAGGGTTATATCGGAACGCAGGGCTAGTTGCAGGTCCCGTTCAGAGCCAAAAGCTGCACTTCTTGTAACGGGGTAGATTCCCCTCCGGGCTGCACGTTTGCGGCTATATGCACTCTCAGCTAGGCTCCCAACTCCTTTGGGGACTAACCTTGCTGCCTCCTGTGCGGAATCAAAGCGATGTCTAAATTGCATATACAATTCGATTGTGCGAGGAGCGCTACACCCTGCAAACCTTGCTTTCTTCGCTTCCTTTTTCCAGTCCTTCTTCCAGGATCCCCACTTTCCACGTGGGATCATGTCTTTGATGCTTTTAAATTCCTCGCCCGCCATCCACGCCCAACTTGAACTCTCAGGCTCTCCTTTATGGGTGTGGACTTGCTCAATATAGCGCTTGGTATTGGAAATGCGATTACCCATCTCGGCACGCCGCGCAGGATGCGCGTATTTCACGAGGCTATTTGTTTCCACTCTCACCACCCTCCACTCTGATTTTGTCGAATGAAAACCTATTGGTGAGCCAGGTTAGATTCCCGTGCCTTGAGTTTCGAAACAATAGCACAAAAACCCTAATATATCAAGAACAAATTTTTCTATTCAGTACAAGCAAAGGTTTAGGAATGACCGGAGTCCACTGGCTAAGCGGCAATCAGTTGACCACAGTGGGGGCAGCGGCGGTTGGCAATCGTTGCTTCCAGCCGGATGAGGGCGTTGGTGGCGGCGTCAATGGCGGCTACGGTGGCTGCGGAGGATGCGGCAACAGTTGCGGCAGACTCGGTACAGGCGGCAGCGGCGGCGCTGGCCCTCTGCCCAACGGCGGCGGCGGACTGGGCGGCATTGCTGGCGGCTTGGGCGGCGTTATTGGCCGCCTGAGCGGCGGCGGCCGCGACTTGTGCGGCTTCTCTGGCGCTCTGCGCAGTTTCGCTGGCTACCTGCGCCGCTTCTCTGGTAGCCTTCGCCGTCTCTTGGGTAATCTGCGAGGCATCTCCAGTGGCCTGTGTATGGGAAATTGCCGTCCGCAGAGGGGAGATGGCGTCACGGAGAGCTTGGCCTTCGGAGTTATTTGACGTAGTTATTCGCGCCACCTCCGCCATCGTTGCCTGATGTTGGCTCAGCCCGCGGCAACTCCCGGCTAAGGTGTCATCCGAAGCCGCCTGGGTTGGACTGGTTGTTCCCGTTCCGCGATATGCGCGGGCGGTTTGGGGTCCAGCATCGTTTCGCGGCCTATGCGGTAGGCTTCCTCTTCGCTTTCGGCTTCCATAGAATAGCCGACAGCTTCCATCGTAAGGCGGCAGGGACGGCATTCAGGGTCCTGGCAGTGAAGATCAGGCAAGAGGGAGAGCATTTCCTGCATAGCCTCGCCCCGGTAGGACTCGATGCCTACTTTGCCGATGATATAGCCATCGATGAACCCCTCAAGCCGACCTACTGTATGGGCAACAATGGCGATCTGGTCGGGATCCAGTTCCTTTCGCTCATCGCGTAGTTGCCGTCGGCGCTCGGCCCTGGACAATTTTCTACTACTCATCGGGGTTGTTCCCGCCCCTAGCAGTTCCCCAGCAGATGCCCCATGCGCAGCTTCTTGGTAATCAGATAGTTGCGGTTCTCGTCGTTGACCGAGGCTTCCAGGGGGATGCGGTCCTGGATTTCCAGGCCGAAGCCGGACAGGCCCACCACCTTGCTAGGGTTGTTGGTTAGGAGGCGCACTTTCGAGATGCCGAGGTCGAGGAGTATCTGCGCTCCAGCTTCGTAGTGGCGCATATCTGCGTCGAAGCCCAGGGTCTTGTTGGCCTCGATGGTGTCGAGCCCGTGGTCCTGCAACGAGTAGGCTTTTATCTTGTTGTGCAGGCCGATGCCCCTGCCTTCCTGCCGCATATACAGCAAAACGCCCGTTTCCTCTTCCGACAACTTCTGTAGGGCCAGTTGCACCTGCTCGCCGCAGTCGCAGCGGAGGCTGCCGAAGACGTCGCCGGTCATACATTCGCTGTGTATGCGCACCATCACCGGGTCGTCGGGATTCCACTCCCCCTTGGTCAGGGCGATATGCTCGCCCTGGTCGAAGTAGCTGCGGTAGCCGATGGCCTTGAACTCCCCGTAGCGGGTGGGCAGACGAGTTTCGGCTACCCGCTCGATGAGCCGCTCATGGTGGCGGCGGTGGGCTATGATCTGGGCAATGCTGAGGATTTTCAGGTCGTGGGTCTCGGCGAACTCCTCCAACTGGGGAAGGCGAGACATGGAGCCGTCCTCATTCATCATTTCGCAGACGATGCCGGCGGGGTACATTCCGGCAAGGTTGCAGAGGTCAACGATGGCTTCCGTGTGGCCGGGCCTGGAAAGCACGCCGCCCGGGTGGTAGCGGAGGGGAAAGAGATGGCCCGGCCTGGTGAAATCGTCCGGGTGGGTTGCTGGGTCAATCATGGCCTTGACCGTCAGCGCCCGGTCGAAAGCCGAGATGCCGGTGGTGGTGTCAATGTTGTAGTCCACCGATACGGTGAAAGCCGTCTTGTCTTTCCTGCCAGCGTTCTGGCTTATCATCAGCGGCATCTGGAGCTCGTCAAGGCGCTCCCCGATGATGGGCATACAAAGGAGACCCCGGGCATACTTTACGATGAAGTTGATGGCCTCCGGGGTCACAGTCTCCGCGGGCATCACGAGGTCGCCCTCGTTTTCCCGGTCTTCGTCGTCTACAACAATCAGCAGTTTGCCCGCTTTCAGGTCGTCCAGTGCCTCTTCCAGACTACACAGGGGCATAATTCAGTCCTTTCCTGCGCTGGCCTACCCTCCGCCCAGCTTCACCGTTTCAGCAGGTTTTCCACGTACTTTGCCAGTATATCGGCTTCCAGGTTAACCCTAGCGCCAACCGATAGTGTTTCCAGATTAGTATTGCGGAGGGTATATGGTATCACAGCCAGCGTGAACGAGGAAGTGCCTACTTTTACCACGGTCAAACTTATGCCGTCAACCGCGATAAAGCCCTTCTCGACGATGTAGGGCATCATCCTTTTGGGCGCTCGCATGCGGAGAATAACTGAGTCGCCGTCTTCCTTCGTCGAAGTGATTCGGCCCGTTCCGTCCACATGGCCCTGCACGATGTGGCCGCCCATCCTGTCGGCAGCGGAAAGAGCCCGCTCTAGGTTAACCGACCCGCCCGCCGCCAGGTCGCCCAGCGAAGTGCGGCGCATCGTTTCCGGCGACAGGTCCACCGAAAACTCGGACTCGGAGAGTGATACTGCGGTGAGACAAGCCCCGTTGACCGCGATGCTGTCTCCCAGTTTAAGATCCGACATCACCCTCTCAGCCCGCACGGTCATGCCGTTGCCACTGATGTTGACTACCGAGCCGACTTCTTCGACGATTCCGGTGAACATTCGCTACTCCAACGCGGTTTGACTTTGCAAATTTCACCCTCACCCTAGCCCTCTCCGTCAGTGGAGAGTGGATTTCGGGGATAGCCCGTAATCAGCCAGTCCGGGCCAATCTGGCGGATGGATGTGCGCTCCAAGCGCATGGCGTGGGCCATCAACTCCGCTCCCATACCCTCCACCGGGGAGGCGGCATCAATGCCCCCGATGATGACCGGCGCGACGAAAGTATGTACCTTGTCAACCAGTCCGCCGTCGAACAAGGACCCCAGGGTAAGGCCGCCGCCCTCCACCAGAAGGTTCACTATCCCCCGACGGCCCAAGTCGGCCAGCACTTCATCTGGACAGACTTGGCCGACAGCAGTGGCCCCCAGCCTGCGCACTTCAGCGCCGGTCCTTTTCAGTCCTCCAACGCTCTCTAGGGGCGCGGCAGCAGTGGTGTATACCACTGTTTGCCCCGGCTGGTGGAGCAACTGCGACTCCACCGGCATCCGGCAGTGGCTGTCGAGAGCCACCCGGAGGGGCTGGCGGGCCAGAGGAAGGCCAGCGCCGTCCCGTGCGGTCAGAGCCGGGTCGTCGGCCAGTACCGTTTTAATCCCAACCATAACGGCGTCGGCCTCGCGGCGCATCTCCTGTACCACGGCGCGGGCCTCTGGCCCGGTAACCCACTTTGAATCGCCGGTATGGGTTGCGATCTTGCCGTCCAGGCTCATGGCGAACTTGACCGTAACGAAAGGCAGTCCGGTCTTGATGTGCTTGGCGAATCCCTCGTACAGTTCCCGAGCCTGCTCGCATTCCGGCGAATCATCGGGCAGGACTGATACGGCGACTCCCGCATGGCGCAACTCGGCCACGCCTTTGCCGGCGACCATTGGGTTTGGATCGGAGACCGCAATGACTACCTTTCCGACTCCTGCCTCAATGACAGCCCCGGTGCAAGGAGGAGTGCGGCCCCAATGGCAGCAAGGTTCCAGGGTGACGTAGAGGGTTGCGCCCCTGCCGGCTTCGCGGGCTTCGCCCAAAGCGACAATTTCCGCGTGCGCCTGTCCTGGCGGCTGAGTGGCTCCCCGACCTATGACCTCACCATCTTTCACCAGGATCGCGCCAACAGCCGGGTTCGGGCTGGTAGTGCCCAGCGCCTGGCGGGCCAAGTCGAGGGCCTGGCTCATGAAGGACATCCGGCGGTGGTCGGCCATTCCCTTGCCCTAGCCCTCTCCCAAGGGGAGAGGGAGTGTTTGAGGGCCGGGAAACTCTTGGGAAAAGCGGCTGGCCGTCGGTTCAGTCTGCCCCTGGTACTTGCTGCCCAATCCCTCGGAGCCGTATAGACGGTCGGCGGGGGTGGTCAGGCGCAGGTAGGAAATCTGGCCGATTTTCATGCCGTAGTACAACGTGATGGGCAGGCGCGCCAAGTTGCTCAGTTCCAGCGTCAGGTGTCCCTTCCAGCCTGGATCCACGAAGCCGGCGGTGGAATGAATCACCAGACCGATGCGTCCCAGGCTGCTCTTGCCCTCCAGCCGGGCCACTAAGTTATCCGGCAACTCGATATACTCCAGTGTGCTGCCCAGCACAAACTCCCCTGGGTGCAGGATAAAGGGCGTATCGTCATCGAGATTGACGATCTCGGTAAGGTCGTCCATCCCCTTCTTGACATCAATGTGGGGCCGCCGGGAGTTGGTGAAAACCAGCAGCTTGCGATCGAGGCGCAGGTCAACGCTGGCGGGCTGGATGTCGTCCTGGTTTAGAGGATCAATGATGATGCGGCCCTTTGCCAGTTCCTCCTTGATCGTCCTGTCACTCAGTACCATGAAACTGCCTTCTGAGACATTGCCTGCCCGCCAAGTTGGGCGAATTCTAGCAACGCAACCTCTGTAACTGCAAGCTACTAAAAGCCGTACTAACCTTACTCGCGCTCCTCGGAATCGGAGTCCGCCGCTTCGTCAATCAGGAACACGCCCTGGACTGTGGCCGAGAATTCCAGTTCACCCCCGGAGATTACCGTGGCGGCGTCTTCCATGGCGAATGAGTCGGTCACGCCCCGCGCGTACAGCGGCTGCGGTGGAGCGTAGGCCGTACCCTCGCTAAGGTAGACCAGACGCCCCAGCTTCACACCGGCAAGTTCAGCCAGCATCTCGGCCTTCCGCTTCATGTCCGACACGGCATTGGTTCTAGCCTCGTCCTGCAACGTCTGGGGGTTGTCAATGTTGAAGTTGATGCCGTTGATACGGACCAGATCCCCGGCAGCCTCCGTCACCTGGTCAATGATGGTTCCTACATTGCTCAGGTTGCGAATCTTCACCGATGCTTGGTTGGAGACCTCATAACCAATCAGTCGGCTTTCCCATACGGTGTAGCAGGACTTTTCCGTGGAGCTTTCCTGCCCGCCCTCCGGTTCCGCTTCATCGCAGCGCTCAACTTCCACGCCTTGGTAGCGAGGATTGATGCTGAAATAGCGTGTCTGGATGTCGGAACTGGCGATGCCGGCATCTGTCAGGACTTTTGTAACCCGGTTCATTGCGGCGGCGGCATTGGCCCTGGCGGTGGCCGCCGTGTCTTCCACCGACTCGACTCCCAGGGAAATCGTGGCGATGTCAGGAGCCCCGCTGGCCTTGCCGTTGCCGCTGACCCAGATGCCGGAGGGGCCGTCGTACTTCACGCTGGAATCGCCGTCCGAACCGGCTGCTTCCATCATTGTCATGCCAGCAGAGTCGCCCTCTTCCGCCTCAGGGGTTCCTTCCTGCGCTCCCACGTAGGCCACCCAGCCTAAGGCGAGCAGAGCCGCGACAATCAGAATCGCCAGCAGTAGGTATACCCGGTTTCGTGTGGCTGCCAACATAATGGAATGCTCCTTAGGAACCCTGAAATCTGAGAGATCGGGCCTCAGTCATCCTTGAAAATTCACCCGCCCGTCCAGGAGGGCGCGGGCCATGACGAACTTGTGGATTTCCGACGTGCCGCCGCCGATGCGGGCGTGGCGCAGTAAGTGATACCAGTGGGCGATGGGCAGGTCAAGGGTTTCCCCTGTACCGCCGAACACCTGCATTATCTTGTCAATGCTCCGGCATCCCCACTCGCCGGCGCAATACTTGATCATGGAGGCCTCGACGCGCACGTCGTCGCCGGCATCCGCTCTGGCCGCCGCCTCTCGGGTGGCCGCGCGCAGGGTCATGATGTCAATGTATACGTCGGTCAGCATCCACTGTATTGCCTGCCGGTCGGCTATGGGCCGCCCGTAGGTGACCCGCTGCTTCGACCATTCGATGGCCATCTCCAAGGCCCGGCTCAGGATGCCCAGGGCCATGGAGCCGCGCAGCAGCCGGTCGTGATGCACCAGCCACTTCTGCCCCAGCGTGAAGCCCCGGCCCACCTCGCCGAGCACTTTCGTTTGCGGGACGCGCACGTTGTCCAGGTGTACGGTGTGCTGCTGTGACTTTGTGGGGTTGATCCAGATGCGGATAGGCTCGAAGGATAGACCGGGGCTGGGATTATCGACGATGAACATGGTGATGCCGCCCCGCTGCCGCTTTTCCGGGTCGGTCACTGCCTGCACCAGGATGTAGTCGGAACTGGCCGCTCCCGAAATAAAGGTCTTGGTGCCGTTCAATACCCAGTCGTCTCCGTCCAGCACCGCGCGGGTCTGCATCATGCCGCCGGGGTCGGAGCCGGCTTCCGGCTCGGTCTGTCCGAAGGCGTAATGCAACTCGCCCCGGATGGAGGGCAACAGGTATTCCTGCTCCTGCTCCGGGGTGCAGTTTCCAATCATCATCATCGGAACTGGCGACGTGGGCAGTTGCACGATGCTCTTGTGCACCTCTTCGTCCAGCACCACGTGGCCTAGGGCAGCCATCCCTCCGCCCCCGTATTCCTCGGGCACGAAAGAGGTGTAGATGCCGGTGTCTTTGGAAATCCGGTTCAGCCGCGCCCACTTGTCCGGGGGCAGCGTCCCCAGGATGCCCTGAAGCGCCTCCGCTATGCCGCGGGGGGCGCCTTCGTCCTCGACGCCATCCAGCGTCGGGTTGGCCAGGTATTCGGCCTCCAGCGGGTAGCACTCGTCTTTGACGATCTGCCGGATGGTGTTTTTCAGGGCCTCCAACTCCGGGGGCAGCCCTGCCTGTTCTGCAATCATGGAAGCTCTCTCCTCCTGGACCCCTTCTGAAGTCTAACCCATGCAACAGAGAATATGCGCGGCGGCCCCAATTCGTTCCATCCGCGCACAAATACGTCAATATCGAAAGGTATCAGTATCATTGGGTATCGGTATCAATGGAAGGGACAAACGAACTTGAACGCTGAGACCGCCGCATTGTCGTCTGCGTTCCTGGACTGGTCCACAGCATTTGACGACGCCGTGACATCCTGCGCCTCTCCCAACGCGGAAAATCCTACGGCGAAGACCGACAGGGTAAGCAACGCGATAACAGTTATGACAGCGACCTTGGCTTTCATATATCCGGCGCCACGACTATCCAGCGCCACGACTTCGTGATGGATTGCTCCGTCCGAGTTGCTCAATTCTATACCGGGCCGACATCTATTGTCACCACGAGGGAATTATCAGCCGCAGCCCATTAGGCTGAATGGCGAGTATGAGTGCACGGTGGTAAGGCGTGCTAAAATATCCGGCAGCAGGTGCCCAGGCCGTTCGATAAATGCAGTTCCGCAATCTTCCCAGTGTAGACAGCGTTCTCGCCCTGCCCAGCGTGGCAGCAACGTCAGCGGCATACAGCCGCGAGTGGGTCGTCGAGTTGGCCCGGGAGGAACTGGAGGCTGCCCGCCAGCGCATTCGGCAGGGGGGTGAGGCCGATGGGGCCGAGGAAATAGCCGCGCTGGTCTGCCGACGGGTTGAGGAGGCGGGACGCGCCGAACCCCGACGGGTCATCAACGCGACTGGAGTCGTAATCCACACCAACCTGGGCCGCGCGCCACTCAGTCGCTCTGCGATGCAGGCCGCCGAGGAGGCAGCCGCCGGATATTCCAACCTGGAGTTTGATCTGGAATCGGGACGGCGCGGCTCCCGGCAGGCAAGGCTGGAGTCGCTGCTGCGCCGGATTACCGGCGCGGAGGCGGCCCTGGCGGTGAACAACAACGCCTCGGCTTTATTGCTGGGGCTGTTGGCGTTGGCCGCCGGACGCGAGGTAATTGTGTCCCGAGCCGAGGCGGTGGAAATCGGTGGCGGCTTCCGCGTCCCCGACGTGCTACGGCAGAGCGGGGCAACACTGGTGGACGTGGGTACCACCAACCGCACCTACCTTCGCGATTACGAAGAGGCGACGACTACCGATACCGCTGCCTATCTTAAAGTCCATGCCAGCAACTTCCGGGTTGAGGGATTCACCGCTGAAGTGGACGCGCGAGAACTGGCGGAACTGGGCGACCGATTGGGTGTTGCGGCGCTGCACGATGTGGGGAGCGGCAGCCTGCTGCCCACTGAGCGGTTTGGGCTGGCCCACGAGCCGATGCCGCAGGAGAGCGTGCGCGCTGGCATGGGGCTGGTCTTCTTCTCCGGAGACAAGCTGCTGGGCGGGCCGCAGGCGGGAATCATCGCAGGCCGCCGTGAGTTGGTGAGTCGCCTGGCCCGGCATCCGCTTGCCCGCGCCGTGCGGATAGATAAGTTGAGCTTGGCCAGCCTAACGGCCACAATGGTCCACTACTTGAGGGGCGAGGCGGAGCGGGAAATCCCCGTCTGGCGCATGATCGCCGCCACACCGGAGTCTCTGCGAGAACGCGCTTGGGGATGGAAGTCGCAACTTTCGGGTTCTTACAGCGTGGTTGAATCGCGGTCCGCTGTAGGAGGAGGCAGCCTGCCGGGTGAAACACTCCCCACATGGGCCCTGGCTCTTGACACTGCCGCAATACCCGGCGGCGCGGAGGGCGTGATGCGCCGTTTGAGGGAAGGCATTCCTCCGGTGGTGGCACGGGTGGAGGATAAACAAGTGCTGCTCGACCCTCGCACGGTGAGCCCGGGCGAAGACGAAGAGTTGCTTGCAGCCTTGAGAGGGCTGAACGGGTAATTCAGGCCAAGCGACCAAAGAAGAATCTCGGAGCAAATCAGTCAATGACCGACTATCTGCTGGTGCACGGGCCGGGGCAGGGTTCCTGGGTCTGGGGCAAGGTCTGGGGACGGATGACGGCCCCTGTGGAGCACCCGCCGACGCTTCACAAGCCGCGCCCCGCCAACCGCGTCCATCCTGTTGACCTGCCGGGCCATGGGCCGGACGCCCAAGGCGACACCGCTGCTGTACGCCTGGAAGAGTGTGTGAATCTCATCATTCACGCCGTAGAGCAGGAACAACTCAGGGATGTGGTGCTGGTGGGATACGGCATCTCTGGAGGAATCGTCTTGGAAGCCGCGAAACAGCTTCCTACGCCCCCGAAGCGTCTGGCGCTGATTGGGGCAGCGCTCCCCCAGGGACAGAGCCCGCTTATCAGCGCCTGCGCCAATGGCGTGCGCTCTTGGTTCCAGTTGTCTTCCCTGCTTGGCACGCTGTCCCGGCGGGAGGTGAGGTTTTCCGCGCCGATTATCAGGCGCTTCATGTGCAACACGATGGAAGCCATGGAAGTGGTCCAGATTCTAGGGTTCTTTGGTCCACTTCCCACTCGCTTGCTCAAGTCGCGGCTGTCATTGGAGGCCTCCCCGGATTTGCCTGCTCCATTGACCAGCATCGTTTTGACAGAGGACAGACTGATCAGTCCGGCCACGCAGCGGCGCACAGCCGAACGCCTGAACAGTGAAGAGACTCTGGAGATTGATGCTTGCCACATGGCGACCTGGCAGAAACCCGGGGCCGTGGCCGACGCGCTGCTGCGCTATGCGTAAGAATCAGCCGCTCGCCGGCAAAGGGTAATACGGAAACGGGCCGACAATGCTCCGGCCCGTTTCCGTGTGCTACAGTTGCGAGTCTTTGGGCCGGCCCTTCCTACCAGCCCAGGCGGCGTTGGCCGCAATTTCCGCAGAAAACGTCGCGCATGGGACCGTTCTCGTGCCCACATTTGTCGCAGGTCCAAGCGGAAACCTTCATCGAAGCAATCATAAAAATCACCTCAGCGATTTTCTTGTTCCCGCTCTTGCGGGAATGACAGTTTGTAAGCCGGTTCGATGAGGCCCGGCGTCGAAGGATTCTAGTGGTGGTGGCCGTGGTGGTCGTGTTCCTCCTCTTCCTCAGGTGTGATCAGCGAGTAGGTGGTCAGGATCATTCCGGCCACGCTGGAGGCGTTTTCCAAGGCCGAGCGCGATACCTTGGTCGGGTCGATGATGCCCCTCTCCACCAGGTCGCCGTATTCGCCGCGTGCGGCGTCGTAGCCGAAGTTGCGTTCGCTGCTGCGGCGCACTTCGTCCACCACGACCGCCGGCTCACCGCCTGAGTTGCGGGCGATGATGCGCACCGGCTCCTCCAACGCGCCTCTCAGGATGACGCGGCCTACCTCCTCGTCGCCGGTGAGACGGACGCCGTCCAGAGCTGAAATGGCCCGGATATAGGCAACGCCGCCGCCCGGCACGATACCCTCTTCCACCGCTGCGCGGGTGGCCGACAGAGCGTCTTCGACGCGGGCCTTGCGGTTCTTGAGTTCCGGCTCGGTGGGCGCGCCTACCTTGACCACCGCAACCCCACCGGACAGCTTGGCGAGGCGTTCCTGAAGCTTTTCCTTGTCGTACTCGGAGGTGGTTTCTTCGATGAGGACGCGGATCTGTTCTATCCGACCCTTGATCATGTTGTCTTCACCGGCCCCGCCGACGATGGTGGTGCGGTCCTTGGTGGTTTCGACGCGACGAGCTTGACCCAAATCGGCGACACTGGCTTGGTCCAAGCGGCGCCCTCTCTCTTCCGAGACGACTTCCGCACCGGTGAGGATGGCGATGTCCTCCAGCATGGCCTTGCGGCGGTCGCCGAAGCCGGGGGCCTTCACCGCCAGGCAGTTGATGGTGCCGCGCAGCTTGTTGACCACCAGCACGGCCAGCGCCTCGCTCTCCACGTCCTCGGCGATGACCACCAGGTTGCGGGTCACCTGCAAGGCGCTCTCCAGCACCGGCACCAGTTCGGCGGCAGAGGAGATTTTCTTGTCGGTCACCAGGATGTGGGGATTTTCGATGATGGATTCCATCCGCTCCGGGTTGGTTACGAAATAGGGGCTGATGTAGCCCCGGTCGAAGTTCATGCCTTCGACGTATTCGGTCTCAGACTCGATGCCCTTTCCTTCTTCAATGGTCACCACGCCCTCGGCGCCCACCTGCTCCAGCACGTCGGCCAGCATATTGCCGATCTCGCTGTCGTTGGCCGAAATGGTGGCGACTTGGGACATCTGGTCGCGACCCTGCACCGGGGTTGAAATCCCGGCCAACTCTTTGACCAGGGCCTCAACGCACTTGTCCAGCCCGCGCTTGATGGCCATTGGGTCGGCCCCGGCGGCCACGTTCTTCATGCCCTCGCGGACGATGTTGTGGGCCAGCACGGTGGCGGTGGTGGTGCCGTCGCCGGCGACGTCGTTGGTCTTGCTGGCGGCTTCCTTGATGAGCTGGGCGCCCATGTTCTCGAAGGATTCGGGCAACTCCACCTCTTTGGCGATGGTGACGCCGTCGTTGGTGATGACCGGGGCGCCCCACTTCTTTTCCACGGCCACGTTGCGGCCCTTTGGTCCCAATGTTCTCCCAACGGCGTTGGACACCATCGTGATGCCCTCGAGTAGGGCCTGTTGAGCAGCCTGGTCGCTGATAATGCTCTTGGCTGGCATTCCTCTCTATTCCTCCTTTAACTGAAACGAGCAGAACGCAAGATAGGTGAAAAGCGTAGCTGTTACAAGGATAAATCTGCCTTCGCTGCCGGTCAAGCGCAGAAGATACGGCCGCAGCGTTCGGATTGAGGTGGCGCAATTGATGGGCCACAGGGGTTTGGACCCCCGCTTTAGCGGGAATTAGGATACCGCAGGTTGACTAACTGCCCTGAGTGGAGCGCCATCACAAGCGACGGTTGGACTTCCTGCTCCCCGGCTACTGAACCTTGGCCCGGCCAACTTGATTTACTGATACCAGTAATTCTCAATCACAATATCGTGATTGTTTTCACAGTCTTGACAAATATAATTTATATTGATATAAATGATATAGAGATTATGATTCTCATTGGAAACTGACCGGCGGAGCGAGAGATTCTCCCGCCGGAACGGAAAATCAGCGGAGGTGTTTACCATGACTACTAAAACGAAGGTCGCGATTGTTCTGGGTACGGCAGCCTTGGCCGCAGCCGCCTATGGTGGGTACAGGTACTGGAAGGCCCGGTCGAAGGCCAGGACCAGCTAGTCGGCGCCAAACGACGAGCGGTCCGCCTTCGGTAGATGATGGCGGAGGGATAGCTCCATGAGAGTTCAGTTCGGCCAACGCTACGCTAGGGACGGGAGCGCTCCAGGCGGCTACTGAAGGGGAGTCCTCAAAAGGGGACTCCCCTATCTTGTGTGCTTCACAGTTCAGCAGATGCCAGTATGCTAAACTCGCCCCATGAACAGCCAAGAGCAATTCGTTGCTGACCTCCATATCCATTCTCGCTATGCCTATGCTTGTAGCAAGAACCTCACCCTGCCGAATCTTGCTGCCACGGCGAAGACCAAGGGCATCAACCTGCTGGCCACCGGCGACTTCACCCACCCGGCATGGCTCGCGCAGTTGGAAACCAGTCTCAACCCCATAGCCGATGGAACCTATGAATATGAAGGCGTCAATTTCATCCTGGGAACCGAGATTAGCTGCGTTTACCAGCAGGAGAGAAAGGCCCGCCGGCTTCACCTTCTGCTGTTTCTCTCGTCCTTGGAAAGCGTAAAGCTCTTTAACTCCCAGCTTGCCCAAAGGGGCGTCAAGCTCGAAGGGGACGGCAGACCGACCGTAGGCCTTTCGACGGCAGACCTGGCTTCCATGGTGCTGGAAATAGACCCGAAGGCGATGGTGATTCCGGCCCACCTCTGGACTCCATGGTATGGGTTGTTGGGTTCAGTGTCTGGCTTCGACAGTCTGGAAGAGTGTTTTGGGGAGTTGACGCCCCTGATTCGGGCCGTGGAGACGGGACTTTCCAGCGACCCTTCAATGAATTGGGGGATCACAGAATTGGAGGAACGGACGATCCTTTCCTTTTCCGATGCCCATTCCCTTCCCAACTTGGCCAGGGAAGCCACGGTATTCAAGGGAGAACCAACCTACGAAGGCCTGAAGCGAGGAGTCGAGCTGAACGGCGTGGCATATACCGTGGAGTTTCACCCTGAAGAAGGCAAGTATCACTACAACGGGCACCGCAACTGCGGGTTGCGGCAGTCTCCACAGGAAACCGCAGCCCAGGGCAGCCAGCGCTGTCCGGTCTGCGGACGCCCGCTGACCCTGGGGGTGCTTCACCGCACCCTTTCACTGTCATCCGTAGCTGAAGAGGGAGAAATCCACGAGAGAGGCCCCGGAACCGACGGATTTATCCGGCATCCTGACGGGCGCCCACCGTTTATGCGTTTGGTCCCCCTGGAAGAGTTGCTTGCTGAGGCATTGGGTGTAGGAAGGCGAACAAAGCGAGTGGCAACCGCCTATCAAAGGCTCTGCGATGAGCTGGGATGTGAGCTGGCGGTGCTGATACACGCCAGCGAAACGGACATTCAACATCTGGCCGGGGAGCAGGTTGCCCGGGCCGTCCTGGGGGCGCGTGCCGGGAAGGTTGTGGTGGACCCTGGTTTTGACGGACAGTACGGGAAGGTGCGGGTCCGGCCTGAAATGCCGTCAGGTCAGCGTCAGGCAACGTTGTTCTGAGCCGATGCAATGACTACCGGGGTATGCCGGAGCGCGCTCCGGCACTGCCATGTGCTACAATTCGGGCAATTCAAATGGGTCGCCAGTAATGGGTAGCGATTCAACAGCCACAGGCAATTCCGAATACCCGAAGCAGGTGCCGGTGTATCTGCGCCGCCTCCGGAAAGAGGATATTGCCGAAGTAATCGATATTGAGCGGGAGGCTTTCTCGCCCCTGTGGGCGAGTTCGCCCTTCAAGCGCGACCTGAACAACAGGCGCGCCTGTTATCTGGTGGCTTGTATTGACCCCGAAGACTCCGACTCAATGCCCGAAGAAGAGACCGTTCAGCCCTGTCGTTCATGGCTGTCGCGGATGGCGGCTCGGCTGGGACTCGGGGGAGCCGAACCGGGGGCCAGCGAGAAGGACAATTTCGGCATCGCGGGCTACGTGAGCGTGTGGTATCAGGGAGACGAAGCCCACATCGTGGAGATAGCCGTGCGGGAGAAGCTGCGCGGCAACGGCATCGGGGAACTTCTGCTCATCGGCTCCTTGCGGGCTGCGGTTGAATTCGGTTCTCACGTCATGACATTGGAGGCTAGGGTGTCCAACTTCATTGCCCAGCGGCTGTATGAAAAGTACAACTTCAAGTCGGTGGGTATTCGGAAGGGGTATTACTCCGACAACCGCGAAGACGCCGTGATCATGACTACAACCCCCATTGATTCAGAGGAATACGGGAAAAGCTTTTCCGTACTCCAGGAAACATGGGAGAGTCGGCGGGGGCCGATCATAATTGAGAACTAATTGCAGGCTTCGTGTGGCCGTCGGCGCCCCGGTATCAAGTTGACCATATTATGGGTGATTGCTAGAATGACGCTCGTTGCGCCTTTTTGCCGGCGGGCCAAATCCCTTTGTGTCGTCGGTCAGGGTAAACCCGGGGAATTATGCTTGTTATAGGGCTGACCGGCGGCATCGGTACGGGCAAGAGCGAGGCCGCCAGGCACATGGTTTCCCTCGGAGCCGCTTTGATTGACGCAGACCTGGTGGGACACGAGGCCTACCGCCCTCACGCTGAGGCATGGGAGCGGGTGGTGGAAGCCTTCGGGGAAGGGATCCTTCAGCCCAATGGCGAAATAGACCGACGTAGCCTGGGCGCTATTGTGTTCTCAGACCCTGAGCAACTGGCCCGGCTGAATGGCATCATGCACCCGCTAATGGCGCGAATGGTTCAGGAAAAAATAGACGCGTTGCGGAACGAAGGCAAGGACGTGGTGGTGGTGGAAGCCGCCCTGCTGTTTGAGGCCGGATGGGACTCCTTGGTGCAGGAGGTGTGGGTCACCGATGCTTCGGAGGAAGCGGTGATCCATCGCCTGGAGCAACGTAACCGTATGAGTGAGGAAGAAGCGCGCAAACGCCTTTCGTCGCAGATGAGCCGGTCGGAGCGCTTGGAGCGGGCTGATCACGTCATTGACAACTCGGGTGACCTCGCCAAAATGAAGGATGAGATTAACGAGTTGTGGGAGACCAGAGTCAAAGAAAGGATTGAGCAGACGTAATGGTAGAAGCCGTAGAGCAAGAACAACAACACTACAGCGAGTACGCAATTGAGGAGTTTCTGGTCCGGGCCGAGCCGTACTACCGCGCGGTAGGCGACGAAATGGAGCTGTTCGCCGCGGCTTACCAACAGCACATTCCGGTGCTGCTCAAGGGACCGACGGGCTGCGGCAAAACCCGCTTCGTCGAATACATGGCCTGGAAACTGGGGCGTCCTCTGACCGTGATTCGGGAACAGGAGAAGGGTGCTGGCGCAGCGCAGGAAGTGCGGGAAGGCGAGGTGCGTGTGCCGCTGGTCACCATCGCCTGCCACGAGGACCTCACCGCCAGCGACCTGGTGGGTCGCTATCTGCTGGACGCCGAAGGTACTCGCTGGATTGACGGCCCTATGACCCGCGCCGTCAAGGCCGGAGCCATCCTGTATCTCGACGAGGTAGTGGAGGCCCGCAAGGACACCACGGTGCTGATTCACCCCCTCACCGACCACCGGCGCATCCTTCCGGTGGAGAAGACCGGCTCTATCATTGAGGCCGATGACCGGTTCCTGCTCTGCATCTCCTACAACCCCGGCTACCAGAGCGCGCTGAAGGACCTGAAGCACAGCACTCGACAGCGTTTCATCTCCATCGAGTTCTATTACCCGCCCCGGGAAATTGAACGGGAGATTATTCAGCAGGAGGCCGGCTGCACCGAGGAGCAGGCCGACGCGCTGGCCAAGCTGGGCGAGAAAATACGCAATCTAGAAGACCACGGATTGCAGGAAGGCGCCAGCACCCGGCTGCTGATTTACGCCGGA
The DNA here is from genome assembly GCA_965204805.1 of Dehalococcoidia bacterium. Classification (GTDB taxonomy): domain Bacteria; phylum Chloroflexota; class Dehalococcoidia; order Lucifugimonadales; family UBA3495; genus VXOI01. Next base: position 1,665,944 of record OZ242013.1, on the reverse strand, counting down.
CGCCTGATGTCCGAGGGTATCCCCGCCCGGCGGGCCTGTCAGGTTGCCATTGTCTGGACGCTAACCGACGACCCAGAGTTGCAGCGGAGCCTCGAGGAAGTGGCGTCTTCCATCTTCGAGTAGTTCAGGAGAGTCGAGTAACTTGGAGTGTAGGCAGTCCTGACGCCGCCGGAATTGATTAAGCGGGCGCTGGCTAACCGGCCCACCGACAGAGTGGCCGGGGATGACTTGACGCCCGCAGCCGTTATGGTGCTGCTCTACCCCAAGGACGGTGACTACTGCGTTCTGCTGAACAAGCGCTCTCAGGAGGTCGAGCACCACAAGGGGGAAATTTCCTTCCCCGGCGGTGCAACCGACCCCGAAGACCGCGATCCCCTGGATACCGCCCTACGGGAAACCGAGGAAGAGATGGGCATCCGGCGGGATGACATAAACGTCTTGGGCGAAATGGATGAGGTGGCTACCCGGTCGAGGTTTCGGGTCCGGGTATTCGCCGGGACCCTTCGACAGGCTCAGGGTGATCGGCACGCTCAGGGCCACCCTTACGAGTTCCGACCTAGCGCGGACGAAATTGCGGAAATCGTGGAATTTCCTGTCAGCGCGCTGCGGGACCCTGCCAGCGTCCGGGTCGATACCCATTGGCAGGAGGAAGGCCCCACGACGGTCTACTCATACGCTCACGACAAGCACCTGGTATTTGGCGCAACTGCAAGAATCCTCCAGCAATTCCTGCAACTCTTGGAGGATGGGCTGGAAAGCGAGGGTCAGAATTGACAAGTAGCGCTCCAACACCCGAGATAGAACAGGAATTAGGCAAACTTCCTCCGGCGGTACTGGAGGCATACCAGGAGGCCGTTGGCCCGGTCAGCCAGGCTTTCGGCCCTGATGAGGTGGGTCTCTGGGCCAAGGAGGGGGTGTCAATAGGTACCCAGACCATTCGCTCCTGGGAAGCGGCCATCGAGTACTACAAGGTCAGCCCTCACGTCTGCCGCTTCCTGTCCTTCCCGTCCTTCATGCAGTGGGCCCGCTGCGGCACCTACCTGGCCCAGGACTCGCCGACGCTGGCCGTGGCGTTCTTCAGGTCCAGCGTGGCTATCGTGCCCAATCTGCGGCCCCAGTACATCCCCCGCTGGGCTGGTTTGGGTCGCAGCCTATACAAGGGCACCTGGAAGTCCAGCACTCTGGCGGCCAAGTTCTTCGAGGTGTCGCCGGAACTGGTGCGTAGCCTTCCCTTCTGGGACGTTGAGGTGTTCGCGTCTTTGGTCGAGGCGCTTTCCTACAAGTCCTACGACGTTGCCAGCGAGTGCCTGACTCTGGGCAAGGACGTGCTGCCCGGCATGGGCCGGGAGCGGGAGCCGTTCCTGGCTATGACCCGCGCCCTGATTGACACCAGTTGGCGGGAGGTCAAGACCTGCCTGGAACTGGTGCCTCGCGCCCTCCAGCACGTGGACGAAGCCCAGACCGGCCGCTTCCTGAAGCTGGGCGAGCGGCTGGCCAAGGTGGGCCTGCGCGACACTTCCCGGTTCCTCGCCGACGGCACTCAGGCGCTGGGCCGCGTGCCTCAAGGCAACCAGGGCTACATCCTCGACCTGTGCGACCAGTTGGTTGCAGTAACACCGGAGGCTGTGCCGCCGTTCCTGCGGAGTCTCGACGGCGTTCTCACGCGGATAACCATCAGCCAGTTGGACACCTGGTATCAGCATGGGATGCGGCTGTTGCAGGAGAACCCGGAAAGCGGTATCGCCTTCTTCAAGATTGAATCCAATACCTCGGAGCAGATGCTGGAGACCCTCTCATCCAGCCTGGAGCTTGACCGGGTCAAGGGCATCATTCGCCTGTACTGCCGGGCATTGTCTGGGGCGGGCGTCGAAATTATGAGCACCCAAGAACTGGTGCGCCGCAACATAGGCTGGGTGGATGAAGACACGGCATCTACCGACGGCTCCAAGGTGTTCCTGCCGCCAGTGGTTGACCGGTATTTCAACAAGCAGGACAACTTCTCATGGTTCAAGGTGGTCTCCACCCACCAGGTCAGCCGCTTGGAATTCGGCAGCTTTGAGTTCCAGTTCGACAAACCGGCAACGCAATTTGATGATCGCCGCCACGCCATGGAGGAAGAGCTCAACGCTAAACGCGCCGAGCAAATGGCCGCCCGGCAGGCGATGATCGAGTTGGCAAGGGAGATGGCCGGCGGTGAGGCCGAAGTCGAAGTAACCTTCATGGAAGTGGGGCCGAATGGAGGCGCTCCGGTGCAGGACAGCCCGGTGCCCGAAAGCCCCGGCGCAATGCGTTCCTACACGGATATTGGCCGGTTCCTGGCCATGTTCGAGAACGGCAAGCTGGCCTTCGACCTGTTCACCGTTCTGGAAGATGGCCGGCTGGACTATCGCATAAATGTGGAGTACCCCGGCATTCGCCGGGCCGCTTCCCGCGTCCAGCAGGATGCCTTGGAAGGCCGCCCTCCCATAGAGCAAATGCCGCTCCAGCAGGCGATGGTGGAGTTGCTCGTTCACATGAGCCTGGAGCGTTTCACCGCTCCTGTGCCGGAGGAATACGAAGAGGTCGCGGTGATGCTCTCCCGCATCCTGCACAACCTGCGCACTATCGAGGCCAACGTGGAGGACACTGCCGAGGCCACCCTGCGCGCATACGAAATCATCTCCCGCCTGCCCAACCAGCAGGAGGAAGAGGACCAGTGGGACGAGCAGGACCTGGAGGAACCCGGCGACTTCAACGAGGAAGAGTTCCAGGACCTGGTTGACCGCCTTCAAGCCGATATGGACCAGCGCGGCGAAGGTCAGGAAGGCGACGATTCCTACGAATCGCCGGAGCCGGTGGACTATCGCGGCGACTTCAAGCCGGAGATGGTGCAGCTTCTCACCCGGCTACAGGCCGACAGCAGCGACCAGGACGGCGAAGCCCAGCCCATGACCCAGGAGATGCTGGAGCAACTCCTCCAGGACAGCGACGAGCTGGAACTGGACGCCGAGCAGGGCGACATCACCGACGCCATGACCACCTTCGCCCAGAACATCATGAAGGAGGCCGGGGCGCCGCCTCCCAATTCCCAGCCCGGCCAGGGCTACGGCCCGCTGCTCAACGACGACGAGCAGGGCGGCGAGCTGGAGGCCCGGGAACCCCAGACGTTCCTGTACGACGAATGGGACTTCCGCGCCAACGACTACAAGCCGCGCTGGTGCATCGTCAAGGAAAAGACCGTCGAAGAGGGCGACATAAACTTCTACCAGGACGCGCTGAAGAACTACTCGTCGCTCTCCAACCACATCCGGCGGCAGTTCGAGCTGATAATGCCGGAGAGTATGCGCAAGACCTACCGGCTCATTGACGGGGAAGACCTGGACCTCAACGCTACGCTGGAGGCCTGGGTTGACCTGAAGATGAACATTCCGCCGGACGACAAGATTTACTGGCACCGGAACCGCAACCGCCGCGACGTGGCTGTGGTGTTCCTGCTGGACATGAGCGCCTCCACCGCCGAGGCCATCGACGAGGGCCGTCAGATGGTGGACGACCGCGACGCGCCCGACGATCCGGTGGAGTACATGGTCTGGCTGCGCCGCCGCCGCGAGGGGCTGGTTCGCCGCAACTACAAGCGCATCATAGACCTGGAAAAGGAAAGCACGGCGCTGCTGGTGAACGCTTTGGAGTCCATCGGCGACACCTATGGCATCTACGGCTTCTCCGGCTATGGCCGGGAGAACGTCGAGTTCTATGTGATCAAGGACATCGGCGAAAACTTCGGCGACAAGGTCAAGCGGCGCATTGACAAGATAACGCCGCTGCACGCCACCCGCATGGGCGCGGCCATCCGCCACGCCATCACCAAGCTGGAAAACCAGGACGCCCACACCAAGATAATGTTCCTAGTCAGCGATGGGCGCCCCCAGGACCGGGGCTACAGCCGTGAGGGCGTGGAGAAGGAGTACGCCGTCCACGACACCCACATGGCGCTGGTGGAAGCCCGCCAGAAGTCCATCACGCCCTTCTGCCTCACGGTGGACAAGGCGGGTCACGACTACCTGAAGAGTATGTGCGGCGACATGGGCTACGAGGTCCTGGGCGACATCTGGGCCCTGCCCGAGCGCCTGCCCATGCTCTACCGGGAGCTGACGGCGCGACGGTTCGCGCGGCGTTAGAATCCAGGCTTCCCGGAATCCTAGAAATAAAGGCTCGCCCCTGATGTGAGGGGCGGGCCTGCTTTTCTGGTTTGGGATACCAGGTGGAGATAGTAGGATATGATGATATAGCCTCGCGGTGAGTCATCAAAGTGGGACGCAACCTACGGTATGACCGGATTCTCAACCATTTTCGTCCAGAGTTTGGCAACCCTTGCGGCCTTGGCGGCGACCGTCGTGTTCGGCGCCTGCGGACAGAATCAGGAGAGCCAAGGAGGAAGCGCCGAGGATAGAGACAGGATCTCCCAAGGCGAATATATCTTCAGGGCGAACTGTGCTGCTTGTCATGGCGCCAACAGGGAAGGCCAGCCCGACTGGTATATCCGAAAGGCCGACGGACTTCTCCCCGCGCCGCCGCTGAATGGCGACGGCCACACATGGCATCACGGAGACGGAACGCTATACCGGATCGTAAGCCAAGGCGGGGCTATTTATGAATCGCCCGACCTGCCCAACTACAAGAGTGGTATGCCCGCCTTTGGCGAAACCCTTTCCCACGAAGAAATCATCGCCGTCATAAGCTACGTCAAGAGTCTGTGGGGAGACAAAATGGCCGAGGGACTGGGCCTTCCCATAAAAGAATCGCAGGCTTTGGTAAGCGAATCTGACCCATTCCCGGAAGAATTGCCCTAGCCTCCGGGACTCAGGCCGTCGGCTTCACGCTCTCAAAGTGCCTGCGGGGGTTTTCGATCATCATGCGGTCTATGGTTTCCTGCTTCGTTCCCAGCTCCATCAGTTGGGGGATGAACTTGTTGCTGAGCCATAAGTAGCCGTCGGGGTTCTGGTCGCGGCTGGGGAAGCCTGAGGTGCCGATGCGGGAGAGGACTACGTTCCAGTCGTGGGACAGCATCATGTTGGTCTCGATGCCCTCGTCCAGCAGGTTCTTCAGGTACTCGGCCCGCTGCTCCCACGGCGGCAGGTGGGGGCGTCCGAAGGCGTTGTTGATGTCCCAGCCGAGCCATACGCCCAGCCGGGCCAGCTCGCGGTGATAGTCGGGGTCGAGGGTCTGGTTGATGTGGCCGACGTAGATGTTCTGCGGCTCGACGCCTTCCTCGGTCAGGATTTTCACTTGCTGCTCCCCTATCCTCGACATCGGCGGGGTATGAGTGGTGATGGGAATGCCCGTCCTCAGGTGGGTGCGGGCCGAGGCGCGCAGCATCAGTTCCTCGTGCTCGGTGATGGGGTCGCTGGTGGCAACCTTGATGATGCCTGCCTTGATGCCGGTGCCGTCTATGCCTTCTTCGACTTCCCGCACCCAGAGGTCGGCGATGAAGTCCTTGTCGCGCCACCAGAAGCTGCGGGGGATGTCCAGCCAACAGCCGGTGCAGCAGATGAAGTTGACGCCGGTGGCCTCGGAAACCTGCTTCATCAGCGCAACGTCGCGGCCCAAGTCCATCGGTGAGACCTCTATCACGGTGTTCACGCCACCTGCTTTCGCCTTGCCGAAGTCCTCCAGAGCCATGTCCAGCGCCCGGTCGCGCAGTTCCAGCTCGCCGTAGCTGATGCGGATGCCGGCGGATGAGTCTATGAGGTGTTCGTGGGGCAGGGTGAAACCCAATTCGGAAGAATCAATAGTGCCAAGGACTGTATTGACGGTTGCCATGACTAACCTCCGGCTCGCGCTGCCCCTGGATTCCCGCGGCTGCCGGGAATGACGGGGGCAGTTGCAGTTATGGTTGCAGCGGTATTGCCGCCGATTATACTGGCATCGGTAACAGTCCGGTAGCCGGATTTTGGAGGATGCCAAATGGCGTTGCATTTCACTGAGCAGGAATTGAAGTCCCGCCGTGACAAGGTTGTTGCCGAGTTGCAGGCGAAGGAGTTGGCCGCCCTGCTGGTGTTCCGGTAGGAAAGTATGTACTACCTGACCGGCTACGACACCACCGGATATTCGCAATTTCAATGCCTGTACCTTGGCGCAGATGGGCGACTCATCCTGCTGACCCGCTCGGCGGATTTGCGCCAGGCGCAGTTAACCTCGGTGGTGGAGGACATCCGCATCTGGGTGGACCGGGCCGGTGTTAATCCGGGCCAGGACCTGTGGGCCATTATGGAGGAGCAGGGCTGCCGGGGCCGGAAGGTGGGCGTCGAGCTGGAGGCGTGGTGCCTGACCGGGAAGCGGTGGGAGTATGTCCGCGAGGCGATGGAAGGCAAGTGCGATTGGGAAGATCAGTCAGAGCTGGTCAGCCGCCTGCGCCTGGTCAAAAGCGACGCCGAGATTGAATATGTGCGCCAAGCTGCGGCACTGGCCGACAAGGCGTATCTGGCGGCGCAGCGGACAGCCATACCGGGAACGCCAGAGCAGGACGTGCTGGCGGCCATGACCTCAGCAGTGTTCCAAGGCGGCGGCGACTACACGGCCACGCGGTTCATCATCGGCTCAGATGAGAACGCCCTGATGGTGCGCAACTTCACCGGCTACCGTACCCTGGGCGACAACGACCAGTTGCAACTGGAGTTCGGCGGTGCATACCGCCACTACCATTCCTGCCTGATGCGCACCATCCTCACCGGGGAACCCGACCCGCGCCACGTGGCCATGCACGCCGCCTGCGCCGAGGCCCTGCAAGCCTGCAAGGACGCCTGCCGCCCGGGTGCTACCTTCGGTGACATCTTCCAGGCTCACGCCGATTCCTTCGACCACGCCGGGTTCGGCGAGCACAAGCTCAACGCCTGCGGTTACAGTCTGGGCGCCCTCTACCCGCCGACGTGGATGGACTGGCCGATGATATTCCGCGACAACCCGGTGGTGGTGCAGCCCAACATGGTCATCTTCATGCACATGATCCTGCTGGACTGGGACAACAAGCTGACGATGTCAGTGGGCGACACGGTATTGACTACTGCCGAAGGGTGCGAAACGCTCACCAAGTTGGGCCAGGGGCTGGTGGTGAATTAGGCGCCGAAGTCCAGAGTGTCCCACCCGGCTTGGGGATAATCTGTCCTATTGTTCGTAGGCCACGATGAGCACCTGCACCCGGACCTCGTCGTCCAGATAGGTTACGGGGCCGAAAACCGGCTTGGCGAGGCCGAGCTGCTCCCAAGTAAAAGTTGTGCGGCCCAGCACGTTTACCACATTGCCGTCGTGCCGGGCGTCGACGTCGAAAGTCAGCGGAGTAACCGTATTCCCGATTTGGAGAGAGCCTTCAAGGGCGCCGGATGTCTCTTCGCCGTCGAAGAAGCTCTGAGGCAGATCGGGGAGGCTCTCGACGGTGACGGTCGCCATCTGATTGCCAGGGAACATCCGCTCCCGGATGTAGCGGTCCCGGAAGCTTTGGTCGCTCTCTAGCGAATGCAGCTCCAGAGTGACCACCGAGGGGGCGCCGTCCAGGTTGGCGAACCCGGACAAGCCGGTGCCGGAGATTACCGCATCGAATCGGACGGGAGCGTAGTTGGTCTCTTCCGCCACGGTAAAGGTTATCTTCGACCCTTCGCCAACTACAAATGACTCCGGCCCGGCCACAGGGGCGGAAGGCTGTGGAGTAGCGGTCGGGTCAGGCTCTGATGTGGCCGTGGGCTGAGGCGTGTCGGTCGGCTGCGGTGTATTCGTCGGTTCGGGTCTCGCGGTGGCTGTGGCGGCAGTGCGAGACTCGGTAGTTTCGGCAGGCCGCATTGTCGAAGCTGCAACTGGCGCATCCGTTGGTTCCGCCGTTGGGGCGGGGTTTGTCGGCGTCGGCGCCGCCGTCGGAGCAGGGCTTGTCGGGATCGCCGTCGTCACAGTGGTAGGCTGTATGGTCGCCTCTTGCGGTACGGCAGGCTCGGACGTGGGCTCGGCGTCGGCGCCGCAGGCCACACCCGTCAAGAGCAGGGTTAGCGCCAAGAATAGTGAGTATGCTGCAATTCGCATTGCTGGCTCTTATTCCCCTGCATCTACCAGCTTGCGGAGTTCTATCAGGGCCTGGTTGCTGATGCGGCGCTTGATGGTGATGCGGCGGGGCGGAACTCGCAGCTCCAGCTCCTTGATGACTTGGGGGCCGGCGGTGGTGGCTCGGGCTATGGCTACGTAGGCGAGGCCCATGGGGCGGCCGTCCAGCTCGCCGGGGCCGGGTGCGCCGGTTACGCCTATGCCGTAGTCGGCGTTTAGCTGCACCAGGGCGGCGGAGGCCATGGCGTTGGCTGTTTCCTGGCTGACTGCGCCGTGGTTGTCCATCAGCACGGGCGGGACGCCGGAGGCCGCCAGGGACTCTGCGCCGAAGGCCACCATGCCGCCGCGGAAGTGAAGCTGGGCTTCGTCGGCCTCAGTTATGGCGTTGGTGAGGAACCCTCCGGTGCAATATTCCATTACCGCCAGCGTCTTGCCTCGGGATTGCAGTGCCTGAGCCACGGCCTGCTCCGGCGTTTCGTCGTCGTAGCCCCAGACGTATTCACCCAGACGGTCATGCACCGCCTGCTCAACCGGCACGATCATGCGGCGGGCGCTGGCCTCGTCGTCGGCGCGGGCTATGACCCGCAGGTGGATGCCGTCGGCCTTGGAATAGATGCCCAAATAGGGGTTTTCCTGGCCGAAGTACTCCGACATGATTTCGTCCACCGCCGCTTCTCCCAACCCCATGGTCTTGACGTTGCGGGTGATGGTGACCTCCTCGGTCACCAGTTCCCGCAGTCGCGGCTCAACCTGCTCCCGGAAGATGGCCTGCATCTCTACCGGAGGGCCGGGCATGATGATGATGTGCTTGCCGTCGCGCTCGGTCCACCAGCCCGGCGCCGTGCCGTTGCGGTTCGGGATGAACTCGGCGGAAGGGATGATCCATGCCTGTTTGATGTTGTGAGACGGCATATCCTGGCCCCGGTTGCGGAAGTATTGCCGCAACTGGTCAACCATGTCCTCTTGTACCGTGGGCGTCTCACCGAGGGTGGCCGCCACGGCCTCACGGGTCAGGTCGTCCTGCGTGGGGCCGAGTCCGCCAGTGGTGAAGATGATGTCGGAACGCTTTAAGCCCTGCTGGAAAGCGTGGGTCAATTGGCCCAGGTCATCCCCCACTAGTGTTACCCATTGCAACGTGATACCCAGCGCAGGAAGGCGGGTGGCGATCCAGCCGGCATTGGTATCGTTGAGTTCGCCCATCAGCAACTCGGTGCCGATGCCCATGATCTCAGCTTTCATAACCCTCTCCGCGACTGTCGAGTCGAGACGAAGTGAGGCCGATAAGCCTTAAGGGTGCACGATGGCGGGCCTCACTTTGCCGTAGCAGCCCGATTCAGTTCTGAGTGGTTTGCTCAGAAGACTCTTCAGGCGGCTCCCACCCTGTCAGGATAAGCGGATCGCTGGCAAGGTTTTCAATCCCTTCCAGACGGGACTTCTTAATCAAGTACAACTTTTGGTCGGTCTGTTCCAAGGACCGGGCGTAGTAGCTGTCACTGCCCGGGGGCCCTTCGGTCAACTGGAACTCGACCGCAGCCTGTCCGCGGCGGGCAATGACCACGCGCACAGCTGGTTTGTCGAACCCATACTCTGCCAGCATTTCGGTGTCCCTGTCGCTCAGTACCTGCTCTACAATCTCGTCAATCCTGGGAGCGGCGATTGTAGCAAGCCATTCAGGCCAGCCTTCGGCGACGGGGGCCGCCGTCTCCACATCAACGGGCGGCGGGCCCTCGCTCACGAACCACTGGTCGCCGTCCAGGAAGTAGACGGCTGTCGCCTCTCCGGCGTTCACTTCCACCACGCGGATGATTTCCAGTTCCAGGTCGAACAATCGGCCATAGGGAGGGTCGAGAGCTAGCCGGTTAACTACGTCGGCCCACACCGAGGGGACTGTGAACAAGGCGTCGTCGCCCACGAGCCGGGCGTATTGGTTGCTGCCGTCGGGAGTGGGGTTGCCCATGTGGAACTCAAAGGTGTTGCCCGCCCAGTCGCCCACTCGAACAATGGATTCCGGCGGATCCAAGCCGTAGTCCGCCGGGTTGTCGATGGTCTCCCGCAACCCCCGGTTGACCCGCGGCCCGCTGAGCAGCAGGGGAGTCCCGCCCCATCTTTGCTGAAAGACCGGGTAGCTGGGGTCGCCCAGGATCATCCACTGGTGGCTCCCCGCGTCGCGGGCGTATTCCACCGACTCTCCGCCGTGGGCCACGCTGATGTAAGTGATGGTGCCTTCGTCAATGCTGAATAACCAAGGCTCGTCTTCCTTGACCTCGCCTCGGGAAACAATGTCGGTGAACTCGATGACGGCCCATGCCCCCCCGGCAATGGCCACCACCACGACCATCAAAATGGTTAGTCGAACATTCATAGTTCAACCGGCCCTATCGCCGCAGCCACCAGACCAGCCCGGCGGCCAGCGCCATCAGCCCGGGAAGGAACAGCCAAGACGAGAAGCGCACGAAGTCGTACTCGTTGCGGTCGAGGTTGAACTCGCGCCACGGAAGGGCCTTGGGCCGGATGGATACCAGCGAATAGTCGCCCAGCAGGTAGTTGGTGGAATTCAGGAACATATCCAGGCCGCTTCCCCGGGCAATGCTGCTGTTGGCAACGAAATCGGCATCGCCCAGCGCCAGAATCAGCGAGATGTCGGTGTCCGCCGGGCCTTCTTCGGGCAGAGGCATACCCACCTTGGCTGCGGAGCGCATCAGCATTGCCGGAATGAATGGGCCTCTAATGTCGGCGTTTTCGCCCTCGGTAACCGGGTCGGTGCGGTCCGGGTCGTCAATGATGTAGCTGTTGGGGGACGTGACCGACAAAGCCAGCGGCAGCCTCGCTCCGTCGGTAATGGGAAGGGGGCTGAGGGCTGCGGCGTCCGGCATAAAAACGTCCTGCAACTGCTGGCCCTGCGGCGCAACTATTTCAAAGGCCACCTCAAAGGCGCTGCGTAGCGCCGCTTCATTGTTGCCCAAAACAAGCTGATTGAATCCCACGATGTTGTTGAAGTCCATATTCAGGGCGAGGGTCTGGGGCAGGCCAGGCACCGAGGATTCGATGTCGCGTATGTACCCGGGTAGGAGGATGATACCCCACTGTACAAGGAAATCACGCCACGAATCCGGGGTGTCCGGCTCGGCCAGGAAAATCATGCTGCCGTTTTCCCGGCGCCTGTTGCCCTCCACGTCTCGCCCCAGCAGGTAGAGGTCTAAGGCCAAGGCATGGGCATCGGGCAAATCCGAAGTCGGCCCGGCCACCACTACCAGAGCGGCGTCTTCCGGCACCTCGACCTCGGTTTCATTGCGCGGCCAGACCAGCCCGCGGGCCTGATAGTTTTCCTGTTCCAACGCCTGCCGCAGCAGGGCATAACCATCACCGCCAGCGCCGTCGATGTTGCGCTCGCCGTGCCCGGCGAGGAAGTAGACCGTCTTCTGTTCCAGCCCGGTGGCAACATACAAACTGGTGACCAGGTCCTGCTCCAACTGACCGAAGGCCACGTCGGTGGGCTGGAGGGAGTCGAACTCGCCGGTGGTCAGATTTTCGATCACTACCGTCTCGCTGACGAACCCGGTGGGCCGTGCCCCGAAGTAGGCGGCTACGATGCTCGGCTCCAGGTCTGGGTCCACGACCCGGTAGCTGAACTTGCCAGTGCGGGCGCTGAATTCCTCCAGCGTGTCCACTACCCGGTTGCGCCGGGCGGCCACGTTGGCGTCGGGGGTGTCCTCCAGGGCCTTGTAGAAGGCCGTGGCGCGGACGTCGTCCTGCAAACTGCCCAAAAGGTCTCTGGTGCGATCCGACAGGCTGAACTGGTTGGTCGCGGTAACGTCCACACGCTGAATGTTCTGGAAGGAAACCACGTTTATCACGATTATTATGCCGGTGAAAGCTCCCAGAAGTATCAGGGTATTGATGCCGTATCGCCCGGTGCGGCTGAGGAATGCGGCGATAACGGTGCTGATGAACACTGCGCCCACCAGGGCAATGAGGGACGCGCCGATGGCGATGTCGATGTAGCCGTACAGCCGCATGGAGCTTACGAAGGCGACGATAACGATGCCGGTGACCAGTCCGATGATGCCGGCAACGAGGAGAGGCGCTCCGAATATGCCCACGGCGTCCAGGGCAGGGTCGAGGAAGCTGATCAAGGTACGGGAGGCGGGTTCCTCCGAATCCTGCCCGGTTTCAGCAGCCGGTTTAGTGGAGTCTCCGGTTGCTGGCTGTTCGGGCTGCGACTGTTCTTCCTGGGGAGGACGCCCGCGGCGCCGGCGTCTCCAGTCGCGAGGGCCTTCGTCTCCTGAGCCTGTCGAAGGGCGGCTGGTCATGCTAACGCCACCGCCTGGATTCCAGGGTGCGAACCGACAGGAAGAGGAAGAATGCGATTACGCTGAGATAGTAGACGATGTGCTTGGTGTCTATGACGCCCCGGTCGAAGTCGTCGAAGTGGGTCTTCATGCCCAGCTCGACTATTATTTCCCCGGCAATCCCGCCAATCACGTCGGCAGCCTGGTAGGTGAAAAACAGCACAAGAAGGATGCCCATCGCCACAACCGCGGCCACAATCTGATTGTTGGTCAGGGTGGAGGTCAGCATTCCCACCGCAAGGGCTGAGGCTCCATACAGAGCGAGGCCCAGATATCCCGCATATATCGGCCCCGGATCCGGGCTGGCGAATACGAACAGCAGGATAACGTAAAAGCCTGTCATGGACAGCAGGAACAGGAGGAAAACAAGGCTGGCGAGGTACTTGCCGATGATTATCTCCCAGTCTCTTACCGGAGCCGTGAGCAGCAACTCAATGGTTCCCAGCTTGGACTCCTCGGCAATCAGCCGCATGGTCAAGGTAGGCGCCAACAGGATGAATATAACCACTGCCCACTGGAAGAACGGGCTGAGAGTAGCTTCAGGGAATGGGTCCCCCAAATCTATGGTAAAGAAGAATCCGGTCAAGGCCAAGAATATCAGGCCTACGATGTATGCTGTGGGACTGAGGAAAAAAATCTGAATTTCCTTCCAGGCCACTGCCCGGACAGTTCGCATGGTTACAGGTCCTCTTGCGTGGTCAACCGCAGGAAAATTTCTTCCAGGCTCATTCCCATCAGTTGCATCCCCCGAAGGCTCCACCCGTTGCTGATGACCGCCCGGGAAATGTCATCGCGCAAGTCGCGGCCCGGGCGCGCCTGTACGATGTAAGTGTGACGGCCTTGGAGGTTGCGATAGCTGACGGTAATAACTCCGTCTATTTTCTGCAACACCGGCAGCACGTCGGCGGATGGCCCTGCTACCTCAACTTCCAGCCGCTCGACCCCTTGCAGGGCCTCGGCCAGATTCTGAGGGGTATCCTCGGCGACGATGCGTCCCTCGTGGATGATTAATACCCGCTCGCAAATCATGCTGACTTCGGGCAGGATGTGGCTGCTCAGCACCACCGTCTGGGCGCGACCGAGTTCCTGGATCAGGTTGCGGGTCTCGACAACCTGGATAGGATCGATGCCAATGGTCGGTTCATCCAGCACCAGCACTTCCGGCTCGTGGATGATGGCCTGGGCAATCCCCACGCGCTGCCGGAAACCCTTGGATAGCTTGCCTATCTGGGTCTTGCGGTAGTCACCCAGCCGGCAGACGTCTATCACCTCCCCCAGCCGCGGGCGGATGCGCGACGAGGGCATTCCTCGCAGCGTTCCCATGTATTTCAGGTAGTTGGTCACCGTCATATCCGTGTAGAGTGGCACCGTTTCCGGCAGGTAACCCACCCTCTTTCGCACTTCCAGCGATTTCTCCACCACGTCGAACCCGTCGAGACTCACTGAACCGCGGGACGGAGGCAGGAATCCCGTCAGGATACGCATGGTGGTGGTCTTGCCTGCGCCGTTGGGCCCCAGGAACCCCAGGACTTCGCCCTTTCTTACGTCAAAGCTCACGTCCTGGATGGCTGGGTAGGGCCCGTAGTAATGGGTTACGTCGCTGGCCTGGATCATTGAAGGCTGCGTGGTCATGCCTGTCTGCGCCCTCCGCTCGCCTGTTTCCGGCGCACTATTGTAGCCGATGCGGACGCCGCCTGCGTTGAGTGTGACGGATAACGCGGCGGCAATTTGTGATTGAACGCGATAAATGATATGGTATGTAGCTGGATTTGCCAACTATCACGAATGACCGTTGTTGTACGAAAGACGGTGTCTGGAGGTGAAATGCACCTGGTAATTGACGGATTCGGTGGAAATGCGAGCAAGATGTGGGACGAGGAACTGGTCCGTCAATTCTTGACCGATTACCCGGAATCCCTGGAAATGACCCGTATCACCGAACCCCGTGTCCTAGTATACGACGCACCCAAGCCGGAGGATTCCGGCGTTTCCGGTTTTGTCATTATCGCCGAGAGCCACATCAGCATCCACACTTTTCCACGTAAAAACTATGTCAACATAGACATCTTTTCCTGCCGTGCCTTCGACCACGACCGCGCCCTGGAAGACGTCAAGAAGCTGTTCGACCTCGACGACACCCAGTCATGGCTGCTGAACCGGGGCCTTGAGTGGCTGGACGAAGGTCAAGGTCTGGCGGAATCACAGGCACAGCGCGCCGCCCTTGTTGGGGACAGGCCCGGGATCAGTCGTGGTTGAAGGAAACTTGGACAGCAGCGGGATTTCACCCTCACCCGACCCTCACCCTAGCCTTCTCCCTCTGGGAGAGGGAAAATTGGGAAGGGAGAGGGAGGAATCCGAGATCCCATGGGTCTACCCCGGCTTCCTGGCCCTTTCCCCGGAGCAGTCCGTCCTTGAAACCGCCCGCGTCATCCTCATCCCCGTACCTTACGACAGCACTACGTCTTACCGTAGTGGCGCTCGCGACGGCCCTGCCTCCATTATCGCCGCCTCCGGTCAGATGGAGGACTACGACCCCGAGTTGGATCTCGACCTGGCCGCACTGGGCATCCACACCATGCCAGCGCTTGACCCGCACATGGGCGGCCCAGCCCACATGGTTCAGAGAGTGCGCGATGCCGTCGCTTCCTGCATAGCCCTCGGACGCACCGTCGGCGTGCTAGGGGGTGAGCATTCCCTCACCGCCGGCAGCGTACAAGCCCATTTTGAGGTTTACTCTTCCCTGAGCGTACTCTACCTCGACGCCCACGCCGACCTGCGAGACGAGTACCAGGGCACGCCCTGGGGCCACGCATCCGGGGCCAGGCGGGTATTTGACCACTGCCCTGTGGCTCTGGCCGGAGTTCGCAGTCTCTGTCTCGAAGAGCGCGACTTCATCCGCGACAACGGCATTCCAGTTTGGCCATGCCCTGCCGACGGCGGCCCTCTGCCCGCCGACGACATCCTGGCCGTTCTTGGGGACGAGGTATATGTAAGCGTAGACCTCGACGTGTTCGACCCTTCACTGATGCCGGCGGTGGGGACCCCTGAGCCAGGTGGCCTGAACTGGACGCAGGTGGTCTCGCTGTTGCGAAGGGTCGGAGAGGCTAGGCGCATCGTAGGCTTCGATGTCTGCGAACTGGCCCCCGCGGAAGGCCCGGCGGCCTGCTCCTACACCGCCGCCAGGCTGGTCGCCAAGCTGTCTGCATACTCGACCCTCTGCTGAATCCCGCTCCGTTTTGGTATCCTAGAAATGGAACCTTTCTTTCTAGGGGAGTCAGATAAATCGGCGGGCTGAAGCGGAGTAGCGTATGGGAAAGTCCCTCCGGTTGGGGCGGGTCTTCGGAATTCCGGTCGAGATCAACATTACTTGGGTCGTAATCTTCCTCTTGTTGACCATCCTGCTGGGCACCCGCTTTGAGGCTTCGTCCCTACGCTGGTCGGCAACCCAGGTGTGGGGAGTTGCCATCGTCACCGTTCTCCTCTTTTTCCTCTCCGTGCTGGCCCACGAGCTTTCCCACAGCCTCGTGGCTCTCAGCCGCGGAATACGGGTGCGGGGGATTACGCTGTTCGTATTTGGCGGTGTGTCCCACTTGGAGCGGGAACCTGAGCGTCCCTCTGAGGAGTTCCTGATTTCCGTGGTGGGGCCAATGACCAGCATCGCGCTGGCGGGAGCGGCGAGTGCGGTCCTGTTCTGGCTAAGCCCGGGCACTTGGCCATGGGCGGCGTGGAACAGCTCCCCGGTGGAGATGGTGGCCTTCCTGCTGGCATGGGGGAACTTGAGCGTTGGCATCTTCAATATGATCCCCGGTTTTCCGCTTGACGGCGGGCGGGTGCTTCGGGCCATCGTGTGGGCGAGCTCCGGCAGCCTAGTCAGGGCAACGCAGGTCGCAGCCCGGTGCGGGCAGGGAGTGGGATTGTTGATGATAATTGGTGGGGTCATTTACGCCGTGCGAGGTAACTGGGTCGATGGCATTTGGGCCGTACTCATCGGCGCTTTCCTGCTGTCAGTAGCCACCAGAAGCTATCCTCGCGGGCCCATAGACCGAGTTTAAGGGTCTGCCACAGGTGGTTAGGGTTCATTGGGACAAGGCTGTGTTAAAATAGACCGGCAATTCTGATATAGGGCAGAGCAGGATGGCTCATAACCGGGACACTGGCGGAATCGTCTACATGGACCACGCTGGCACCACTCCGCTGGCGCCTGAAGTGCTTCGGGAGATGACCCCTTACTTCACGGAGCTGTTCGGCAATCCGTCCAGTATCCACACCGTAGGGCAGGAAGCCCGTTACGCTCTCGACGAAGCCCGTGAGCGGGTGGCTCGGGTACTGAACTGCCGCCCCCGCGAGGTGGTGTTCACCGGCGGCGGCACCGAGTCGGACAACGCCGCCATCGTAGGCGTAGCCACAGCCCTGCAGGAAACCGGAAACCACGTCATCACCTCCAGCGTGGAGCATCACGCCGTCCTGCACGCCTGCCAGCACCTGGAGTCGCAGGGCTACGAGGCCACCTATCTGCCGGTGGACGCCGATGGAATAATACATCCCGAAGTTGTATACCGCGCCATTTCGGAGCGCACTTCTCTGGTGTCGGTGATGTACGCCAACAACGAGATTGGCGCAATTAACCCAATCCCGGAGATTTCGGCGGCTGTGAAGCAGCGGGCTGCGGAGCTATCCCGCACCATCGTGTTTCACACCGATGCAGTTCAGGCCGCCGGATACCTCGACCTGGATGTGCGAAGACTGGGAGTAGACCTTCTCAGCCTTTCCGGGCACAAGTTCCACGGCCCCAAGGGCACCGGCGTTCTCTTCATCCGCCGGGGGACTGCGTTTCTGCCATTGATTCTGGGCGGCGGTCAGGAGCGGGAACGGCGTTCCGGCACCGAGAACATCCCGGGCATCGTAGGGCTTTCCGTGGCCTTGGAGTCCGCCAACGCCCGGCGCGAGGAGAACAGCCGCCACTGCGCCACCCTGCGTGACCGCATAGTAGAGCAGGTACTGGAGCGGGTGCCGGGCAGCAGGCTCAACGGCCATCCGACCCAGCGGCTGCCCAACAACGCGAACTTCTCCTTTTCGGGAATCGAGGGCGAGCCGATACTGCTAGGGCTGGACATGGCAGGCATTGCCGCCTCCAGCGGGAGCGCGTGCAGTTCCGGCTCCCTTGAACCTTCTCACGTCCTGCTGGCTCTGGGGCAGTCGGCTGACGTGGCGCGTGGCAGCCTGCGCCTTACCCTGGGCAAAGACAACACTGAAGAACAAGTGGATTACCTGCTGGAAGTTCTGCCGGACCTCGTTGAGCGACTGCGTAAACTGCCCAGCCTCACCACTGCCTGACCTTGAATTTCGCAATTAGAAAAGAAAACGGGAGATTGGGTTTCCCGCGGGCTCAATTTGGGCAGCCCCGTCATTGCGGCAGTGGTTTCCCCAGGACCGCTTGGCTGCTGGCTTCAGCATTTCTTCTGGCGCTGGCCGCAGCGGGCTGCTCCTCCGAACCGTCCACCTTCGGCCAGTATTTCCAGGGAAGAACGCTGCACGTCAGCCTGGTCAGCTTAGAACGCATTCCAGAGCTTCGGTATTCCACCGTTGACCCTAACCAGGTGGTCCGCCGCTGGAGCTTGTCCCCTTCCGGTCCAGGTTCAGAACTCGTCTTGGCGAGACTTAAGGTAGAGAACCACACTGCCGTCAGCGCGATCATCAACATCGACCGTACTTCCGCCGAATTGCGGGACTTCGCCAATACCAGCTACCGGCCCGTTCCGGTGTCTGAGACCGTATGGCAGGACTTTCGCGGGCAAGCGGAAGCCCAGGTGCGCCTGGACCTCGGCCAGTGCTTTGATGGAGCGCGCGCTCTGATCGACCCGGGCACCACAGTCAAGTGGCAAAGCGAAGCTGAGGCTGGACAGTACGTGGCTTTCCAAGATGATTCAATCTCTGTTGGACCGGGAGGAAAGATCGAACTCGCGCCCGGAGATTCCGTATCTCACACATTCGGCCAGCCGGGAGACTACCCTTACGTTTGCGGAGGGCCGGAGTATCACGAATGGCCGGCAGAGATTCAGGTGGTGTCCCCAAGCCATGAATCCGATGTCGCTGCCCGCTCGGTGCTGTTTCTGGAAGGTTCCTTTGAGCTGCTGAAAGGCCATGGGCTGGACGGTTACCTGGTTTTTGAGGCTCCTGTGGGCACCGAGTTCCGAGATATGCGCTGGAAGGCCGGGGACTCCATTACCATTCGGTTCTGATTCCGGGATTTCACCCCCAACCCTGACCTTCCCCCAGAGGGGGAGGGAATTTGCGAAAGCGCAGCGCAACTTTCCGCGAGGTTCAGCCCTTGCTGCAGCGATTTGTCGCTCTGCTAGTATTCGGGGGTGAGCGGCGTCCTTCGACCAGCTCAGGAAGGCCAGTCGCCCAGCCCAGGATATGGCGGCGCCTGTTCCACGTATTCGCCGGTTCCACCATCCCCGTGGCCGGAATTTTCGCCCCCGAAAGCGCCTTTCTTATCGCTCTGGCAGTGCTGGCGGCGGGCGGGTTGGCGCTGGACCTAGCCCGCTTCGGCATAGGCCCCCTCAACCGTATCTACCTGCGCTGGATGGCCCCCCTGCTGAAGAGTGACGAGGAGTCTCACATTACCGGCGCAACATATATGCTGATAGCCGCTTTGCTGGTTTTCTGGCTCTTCGGTAAGGGTGTAGGCGTTCCAGTAATGTTCTTTCTGTCACTGGGTGACCCAATGGCGGGCATCGTGGGTCGGCGAATGCCCGGGCCGCGTCTGCTTGGCAAGTCGCCAGGCGGAACGGCGGCTTTCGCAGCGGTGGGGGCTGCCGTTGCGGGCGTGCTGCTGGGCTTCGGAGCCATCGAGTATCACTGGTCGTTGTGGGCCGGGGCCGGCATTGCCGCCTTGGTGGAGCTGGCCGGCCTTCCTCCCGACGACAACCTGACCATCCCTCTCATTGCGGGCACGGCGATGTGGGCTATGATGAAAGTCTTTTAACGCAGAGAACCGCTAAGAGCGCAGAGGAGGTACGCCCTCACCCTAACCCTCTCCCAGAGGGAGAGGGAATTTACTGAGCCCCGTCGAAGCGCAGGGTCTTGGCCCGGTCGCGCTGGAACCGCAGGTAGTTGGAGCGTGACATTGCCGCCTTGTGGGCCGACTTGACCTCTTTGGCCTGCTTTGCGCCGTCGGCCAGCAGGTCTATTACCGACATCGCCATGATTTTTGCTGGGTTGATGACTGCCGTTTCGTAGTCGGTGATGACGTAGCTCTTGCTGTGCCCCGGGCCTGTCGCCCCTCCGGTGTAGGGATGGATCGCTGGAATCAGGTGGGAAAGGTCGCCCATATCAGTGGAGCCGCCCCGGTTGCGGCTGGCGGGCATCACCATCGTCGCTTTATCCCCGACTACTTCAGTGGCGTTGCCACGAAATATATCCTGGAGGCGGGTGTCGTTCCGCATGGGGAGATAGCCGGGTATGGTGGTTATTTCCACCTGGGCGCCAACCGCCAATGCGCCGGACTTGAAGCACCTGTCAACCACTTCCGAATTCTGCACCACCACCTGGGGAGTGGAAGAGCGAACTCGCCATTCCAGTTTGACGTCGGCCGGGACTGCGTTCACGGCTTCCCCGCCCTTGGTTATGATGCCGTGGATGCGGACCGTGTCCTCCGCCCGGTGAGTTTCACGGTTGGCGTTGATGGCCTGCAAGGCGAAGGAAGCGGCGTTGAGGGCGTTGACGCCCAGGTGTGGAGAGCTGCCCGCATGGGCCCCGACCCCGGTGTAGCGCACGTATTTGACTACGTGCCCGTTGCTGGTGCCGCCGATGGCGAACTTGCGCTCGCCCATGTCGCTGGCGGTGTGGCACATCATGGCGATGTCCACGTCATCGAACCTTCCCAAGCGAATCAGTTCCTGCTTGCCGCCCAGGAACTCCAGCTTTTTCTGCGCGCGGAGTTCCAGGCGTTGCTCAACCTCGATGAACTCCTCGGCCGGCACGGCGAAGGGAATAATTTCCCCGCTCAACTGTTCCAGGACCTCCGGGTTCAGCAGGCCCATGGTCGCGCCCAGCATCATGCCAAGCTGGCAATGATGCCCGCAGGCATGGGCTGCGCCGGTCTCGGGGTCCGCATGCGGGTGCTCAGTGACCACCAGCGAGTCGAGTTCGCCGATGAGAGCCACACTGGGGCCGGCGCCGCCGCCGCCGGGGATGCGACCCTTGAGCCCTGTCAAAGCCAGGCCGCTTTCGTGGGGAATCTGAAGCTCGTTGAACTTTTGCGCCACCAGGCCGGCAGTGCGGTATTCACGGAACCCAGCCTCGGGATGAGAAAGAACCTGCTGGGCGACGCCAATGATTTCCTTCTTCCGCCTTTCGATGGTCTCACAGGCGCGCCGCTTCAGCTCTTGAACAGTCAACATAACTAAGCGTCCCTTCGACAAGCTCAGGACAAGCCCTTGAAAGTTTCTTCCTTGGCCAAACCCCTCATAAACTTGAGGTATTCGGGGCGGGTCATCTCCGGACGGTGGCCGGAAACTATGCCTCCACCGACTTTTGCCCCATCGGCCAGGAGGTCAATAGCAGTGGAGGCCAGGGCCTTGGCCGCTGTGATGACGGCAAGGAAGTAGTCCTGCACCACGTAATCGGCTCCGTGGCCTATTCCCGTGGCGCCACCCACGTAGGGATGAATTGCCGGCATCAGGTGGCTGATGTCGCCCATATCGGTGGAGCCGCCTCGACGCGCGACGTGTCCGACGTTATCCTCGCCCACCAGCTGCACAGCGTTGGCCCTGAATACGTCGTTGAAAGCGCTGTTCTGCCGCAAGGGCAGGTATCCAGGGATAGTCTGAATAACCACGTCGCCGCCGACGGCCATCGCTCCTGCCTTGAGGGCGCGGTCCACCTTGGCGTTGGCGTCCATAATGGCGTCCAGAGTACGGCCCCGGACAAAGGTCTCCATCCGCACGTCGGCGGGCACCGCGCTGACCGCTTCGCCGCCCTTGGTGATGATGGGATGCACACGAATACTGTCGTCATCCCGGAAGGTCTCGCGGTTGTAGTGAATGGCGCTCAGGGCCAGCGACGCTGCGTTCAGCGCATTGATGCCCAGGTGTGGGGCGCCGCCCGCGTGGGCCCCCTTGCCGATGAACTGTATCGTTTTCGCCAGGGTGCCGTTGTTTTCGCCGCTGATGCACAGTTGCCGCTCGGCTGGGTTGGCAGTGGTATGGCACATCATGGCGAGGTCAATATCGTCGAACTCGCCCAAGCGCACCAGTTCGGGTTTGCCGCCCAAAAACTCCAGCTTACCCTGCCGCCTGAGGGAGTCTCGGTATTCTATCTCGATGTATTCCTCGGCGGGAACTGCCATGAAGGCCAGCCGTCCGCCGAGGGATTCCAGCACGTCCGGTTGATTCAGGGCCATAGCCGCGCCCAGTAGCATCCCCATCTGGCAGTGATGTCCACAGGCGTGGGCTGCGCCCGTCTCGGCGTCGGCATGGGGGTGCTCGTTGACTATAAGCGAGTCGAGCTCGCCAATGACTGCCAGCGCCGGGCCGGGACTTCCCCCTATCAAGTCAGCGCGCACTCCGGTTATGCCGAGGCCGACCCGCGTCTGCATTCCAATTTCAGCGAATTTTCCGGCCACCAGCCGAGCCGTCTTCGTCTCCCTGAATCCCGGTTCCGGGTGTGCCAGGATCGTCTTGGACAGGCCGACCAGTTCATCGGCCCTGGACTCGATGACATCGAATGCCCGGCGTTTCAGTTCTTCCTTGGACAGGCTGACGGCCCCGGTTGAGGACATTAAAAATACCTCATGGTCGGATGTAAGCTTGGGGAGTTGCGGCAACTGGCAGTCCGGCACAACCCAAAACTGTCGATATTGCCAGCGATTTTAACACGAAGGGCTCACCTGCGTGTTGGTTCAAACTGAGGTGGATTTATTGGCGAGCAGTGTATAATCGGCGATTATGAAGATAGTAATCGCTCCCCAAGGGTTCAAGGCAGGAATTTCAGGACTGGAAGCCGCTCAGGCCATCGCGCGCGGGGTTGGCGCGGCTGTCCCGGACGCTGAGACGGTGCTGGCGCCGGTGGCGGACGGCGGGGACGGTACGCTCAATGCCCTGGTGGACGGCACCGGCGGCGATGTCTTTACCAGCACGGTAACCGGGCCGCTGGGGCAGCCGCTGGAGGCACAATGGGGAGTCATGGGCGACGGCAGCACCGCGGTCATAGAGATGGCCTTGGCGTCCGGCTTGGCCTTGGTTCCGCAGCGTCGCCGCAACCCGAGAATTACCACCACAGCCGGCACCGGCGAGATAGTGAAGGAAGCCCTGGAACGGGGATACACGCGAATTATCGTGGGCTTGGGGGGCAGCGCAACCAATGATGGCGGAGCCGGGTTTGCCTCGGCCCTGGGAGTGCGCTTTCTCGACTCCGAGGGGCGGACGCTTCCTCCGGGAGGCAGCGCGCTGGCCCGCCTGAACCGCATCGAGCACTCCAGCCTGCATCCCGGACTGGCGGATGCTACGGTCATTGCGGCCACGGATGTCACCAACCCGCTGTGCGGACCCGACGGGGCATCCGCCGTATTTGGCCCTCAGAAAGGCGCCAACCCGGATATGGTGCGAGAGCTGGACGCAGCGCTGTCTAACTATGCCCGCGTGGTGGCCCGCGACGTGGGGCGCGACGTTGCCGAGCAGCCCGGAGCCGGGGCGGCGGGCGGACTGGGCGCGGGGATGATGGCGTTTGCTGGGGCGACACTTCAATCGGGCATTGACATGGTATGCGAGGTGTTGAACTTCGACGCACTGCTAGAAGGCGCCGACTTGGTGATTACCGGCGAAGGACGCGCCGACCATTCGACAATCTTTAACAAGGCGCCCGCGGGTGTGGCCCGTCACGCCAAAGCCCACGGAGTCCCCACTGTATTGTTGGCTGGCAGCCTGGGTCCCGGCTACGAAGAATTGTACGACCACGATGTAGCCGCCGTAATCTGTATCGCCGACCGGCCCATGAGTTTCGAGCAATCACTGTCACGCAGCGGTGAACTGCTGGAGAGCGCTGCCGAGCATACCATGCGGTTGATAGTAGCCGGGAAAGGAATGTCGGACGGATAAGGTGATGCAGAGAACTGCCTGATGGTGAGGCTATGTCATCCGCTCCCTGACGAACTCCAGCACGAGACCGGACAGGAAAATGGAGCGTTCGGCGTCCACTTCGTCGAAGGCCTCGAAGGACGCGCCGCTGGGCAGGAATTCAGGGTACCGCGTGATGTAGTGGTACTTGTCCAGTTGGCGGGCTTCGCTCTTCACCGTGTCGAACATCATGTCGAAGAGCTTGGCGTCTTCGCACAGGTCCAGAAGCGAGTGCCCCCAGACGTCTTCCACCCGCTTGTGGTACAGGTAGGCCTTGACGGCCTTCTCGGCGGCCTGCTGGCCTTGGAAGCAGGCGAGATTGTGCCGTCCATTGTCGCGCAGAAAGCGGGCGTCTTCCAGGTCTCTTTCTGCCTGGCGTAGCCAGCGGGAGCCTTCTGACAGGTAATCAGGCATTGAAAATCTCCCTTCCCTCGGCGCAGGCCCGCCGCAGTGCCGGCAGTGTTTCCTTCAATGTCTCAAACTCCTCGGGTGTGTAGACCTGGGTGTCAATTTCCACCGAGCTTCCCAAATGGTAGGAGAAAAAGTCGGCCCGCCTGCCGAAGGGCCGGTCGGTGTCATGCACCACGATAAGCTCAATCCGGCTTTCGGGGGTAAATTCGCCGGCGGCGACTTCCCCGGTCAGTATTACTTTCTCCACTCCGAGGTTGGGCAAGACTTCCTGGATGTTTTCCAGTTCCCGCTCCAGCATCTGCTTGCGAAACTGGGCAAAGCCCACGCGCATCGGCATTTATAGACACCTGCGATATAAAAGATTCCCCTCTCCATGCGGAGGGCGCCAAGCTGAGGTCAAATCTAATCAATCAGCACCAGGTGAACGGACTTGGGCCCGTGCACCCCCTGAACAATGGTCATTTCGATGTCGGCGGTGCGGCTGGGACCGGTGATGAAGTTCAGGTAGCTCCCCATCTCTCCGCCTCGCCGGTAGTATTCCAGCCGCCGCAGGAGGAAGAGGTCGTGCAGGCTCTCAAGCACTTCCTCAGGCCGCACGAGCGCGATATGCACCGGCGGCACCAGCGACACCAGGCGCGAGAGGCCGCGACGAGGCAGTATGACCAGTGAGCCAGTCTCGGCCAGCGCGTAATCAGTTCCGGTCAGGCCCACGTCCGCCTGCCGAATCGTTTCTCGAAGTTGTTCACGCGCTGTGTTCTCATCCCGAACAATGGGGGTGAGTTCGATGCCACGCCACTCCAGCCCGGTGTCTACTGGCACGTCATCGAATACCGGCTGGCCGGAGCGGACGACGCGGGCGACTCCCAGCTCGCCAATCAAGGAGTCCACGCAGCCGATGGCGGCCTCCACTCCCGAAACGCGATGCACGTTCCAGCCTCCCCGTCCGGCCATGTCGGTAAATCGGGCCAGCAGTTGAGGGCGGTTTTCCCGGAGCCGAGATTCCATCTCTGCGGCCCACTCTTCCAACTGCGGCAGCATTTCCTCCAGCCTGTGATACGGACGGGGCGGAGGAACCGACCGTCCTGAGTTGGCCGACGGGCGGCCCAGCGCTTCCTGCACGGATCGCAGGAAATCGGTCTTGGAAGTCCCCGGTATATTCCCGGAGTTAGCGGCGGCCACCGTCCGCCTCGTTCGCGCCGTCCTGGCTGAGTTCGTCCCTCCAGATTTCCCGGAATGACTTGGGCGGCAACGGCGGCAGGTCCCGCGCCTGCGTCCACCGGGAAAGCAGAGGCAGCGACACCTTGCGAATCCAGCCGTCGCGCTTTGGCATACCCGGCAATATCTTCTGGGCTATCCGGCCCATGCCGGCCGCTAAGCCCATTCGCTCGGGGCTGCTCATCAGCATTCCGTAGGCACCGGCCAAGAACCGCTCTGAGCGGGATGACGCCCGTTCTTCGGAGTCTTCGCTTTCCGCAGTGCGGTGGCGCAGTTCCAGCAGCATTCGCGGGATGTTGATCTTCACAGGGCAGGCTTCGCGGCACGCCCCGCAGAGGCTGGAGGCTTGAGGCAGCGCCTTTGCTTCCTTCAACCCTGTGAGCATAGGCGACACCACGGCTCCGATGGGGCCGGGATAGACCCAACCGTAGGCGTGGCCGCCCACACGCTGGTAGACCGGGCAGATGTTGAGGCAGGCCCCGCAGCGGATGCAGTACAACGCTTCCCGCAGCTTGGGGTCGCGCAGCATCCGGGAGCGCCCGTTGTCTACAAGGATCAGGTGGAACTCTTCCGGGCCGTCTTCGTCATCCTCGCGGCGGGGGCCAGTGATCATGCTGACGTAGCTGGAGATGCGCTGCCCGGTGGCGGAACGGGGCAGCAGCCGCAGGAAGATAGCCAGGTCCTGCATGGACGGAATCACCTTCTCCATGCCGGTGATTCCGATGTGCATTCGGGGCGCCGAGGTGCAAAGCCGACCATTGCCCTCGTTGGTGACGATGACCAGCGTGCCGGTCTCGGCCACCACGAAGTTGGCCCCACTGATGCCCAGGTCGGCTTCCATGAACTTGTCGCGGAGAGCCACCCGCGCCGCCGCCGCCATGACCTCGATATCGTCGTCGTAGGGAAGGCCAAGTTTTTCGGTAAACAGTTCGGCAACGTCTTCCTTGGACTTGTGAAGGGCCGGAGCAACCAGGTGGGACGGCGTTTCCCCGGCCAGTTGGATAATGTACTCGCCCAGGTCGGTCTCATAGACATCAACCCCCAAGGACTCCAGGACCGGGTTGAGTTCCAGCTCCTCCGACACCATGCTCTTGCTCTTGGTGGCGACCTTGACCCCCCGGCTCTGCGCCAGGTGGCCGACGATGGCGTTGGCTTCGGCGGAGTCAACGGCGAAGTGGACCTGCCCTCCCGCTGCGGTGACGTTGTCGTGGAGCAGTTCCAAGTAGTAGTCGAGATGGTCGAGGGTGTGTATCTTGATGTTGCGGGCTTCCTCGCGCCACTGTTCCCACGCCTCGGAGGTGACCTCTTCGATGGCGTTCCGGCGCGCTACGTCGAACCCCACTCCCACGCGGTCAAGGGCGCGACGAAGTTGCGGGTCCAGCATGGCCGCAGCGGACGCGGTCCGGAATTGACCTGTCTTTACTTCCGGCATCTTCCTTCAGTTCCCTCTCCCTCCGGGGGAGGGTTGGGTTGGGGACGTCTTCCTGTCCAGCACCTGGGCCAGGTGCCGAATTTCAATGTCTGGAGCTTCCCGCCTGAGGGCTCCGCCGATGTGCATCAGGCAGCTCATGTCGCAGGAAACCAGCGTGTCCGCGCCGGAATCCCGGACGGCGGACACCTTGTCTCTAAGCATGCCCTCGGATATGTGCGGCATCTTTACCGAGAAGCTGCCGCCAAATCCGCAACAGGTTTCTGCATTCCGCAGTTCTCTCACCTCCAGCCCCTGCATCGCTCGCAGCAGGGACTGAGGAGCCTCCCTCACCTCCATCTCCCGCAACAGATGGCATCCGGGATGAAACACCGCCGAGCCTGACCCTTCGGCCCCTGGGGTCTCAACGCCCAGCACGTTGACCAGGAACTCGGAGAACTCGTAAACCCTGCGTGACAGGGATTCAGCTTGAACGAACAGTGTTGGGTCATCCTCAAACAGGTCCAGGTAGAAAACCCGGATCATTGCCGAGCAGGAACCCGACGGAACCACAACGTAGTCGCTGTTCTGAAATTCATTCAGTGTCCTGACCGCCATGTCCCGGGCTTCGCGGGTGTAGCCGGAGTTGTAGACGGCCTGGCCGCAGCAAGTCTGACCTTCCGGGAATCCGACCGTCACCCCCAAACGCCGTAACACGCGCACCACGCTGACGCCAACTTCGGGGAAGAGCTGGTCAATGATGCAGGTTACGAACAGGTCGGCCTTAACCGATTCAGGACTGGTCAATCCGCCACCACCTTTGGCGGCAAGCCTAACAGACGACAACGACGCTGGCAATGATTGAAGGCGCGCTCTATTCTCGTTGACAGGGCAAAGGACCCATTACTACACTCGCCTCAATTTGCGCGGGAGGGTCATTTATGCCTGAATCGGTGGATGTAGCCATCGTAGGCGGCGGAGTCATGGGCTGCGCCATCGCGTGGCAGTTGGCGAAGAACGGCGTATCCTGCGCATTGGTGGAGCGCGGGTCCTTCGGCGGCGGGGCATCCGGAGCGACGGCCGGCGTGGTCGGCCCACTGTGGCATCTCGACCCCGAAGACCCTGACATGTTCCGGCTGGGTATGCGCAGCCTGGAGCTGTTTCCCCTTTGGGCGGAGGAACTGGCCGAGGCCGGGGTGAACCCGGAGTTTCAACAGACTGGGGTGCTCAAGGTAGCATTGACAGAAGCCGATGTTGAAGAACTACACGGCTTCTATAGCTGGCAATCGCAGCTTGGCTTAAGCGTAGAGTGGCTTGAGCGCGCTGAGGTTCTCCGGCGTGAACCCAACGCAAGCCCTGAATTGCGCGCCGCCATATTTTCCTCGCGGGAAGGCTGCGTCCGCGGGCAGCGGTTGTGCGACTCGCTGGCTCACGCTGCGGGGCGGCTGGGCGCGAATCTGTATGAAAACGTCGAAGTTACCGGACTGCGGCACCGTGGCGACCGGATTACCGGAGTGGATACCACAGCGGGAGGTATCTCCTCCGGCCAGGTTGTGCTGGCAGCCGGGCCGTGGAGCGGTATCGGCGGCCGTTGGGTGGGACCCGGAGGGCCGTTGGATATTCCTGTGCGTGGCGTCAAGGGTCAGCGGATGCTGCTGCGGCGTCCCGGATTCATGCCCCTGTCGCCGGTGCGTAACTCCGCCGTCTACGTCGTCCCCCGTATCGACGGCAACATCCTCGTGGCGTCAACCCGCGAAGAGGGCCGTTCAGACGAAACGGTCACCGCCGAGGGCATAACCACACTGGTGTCGGGAGCTCTTCTGACATTCCCGTCGCTGGGTGACGCTGCATTCGTGTCGGCCCGCGCTGGCGTTCGCCCGGCCACTCCTGACGGAAAGCCCATCATAGGGCCAGTGCCGGGCGTTGAGGGTCTGACCATCGCCACCGGACACGACGCCGTGGGAATCATGCTCAGCCCGGGAACCGCGGAGATGGCCGTACAGTACATTCTGGACGGGAACGACGCCCCTCTTTGCCCCTTCAGCGCTGCCCGCTTCGCTTAACCGGACAGCACTACATCTACGATAGCCACGTTACCCGCCTCCACCGCAGCCTGGGCCTCTTCCAGTGCTCCGTGCAGCCGGGCCGGATCCTCCACCCGCTCGCCGTGCCCGCCGAAGGGACGGACCAACTCGGCGTAGTCAGGGCCAGGAATGTTTACCCCGTAGAAATCGCCTGTCTGCACCGACGTCCCTTCGGGATAGAAGGAGAGGTGCAGGCTCTTCATGGCCGCGTAGCTGGCATTGTTGAACACGACAATCAGTATGGGCAGTCTGCTCTCCCGCGCCACGCCCAGGCTCTGGGTAATGGGGTTGTAGAGGAAGGAGCCGTCGCCAATCAACGCCGTCACGGGGCGCTCCGGGGCGGCCAGCTTTGCGCCCAGGGCAATACCCAGCCCCTGCCCCAGGCCACCCGCAGGACGCATATACGACAGCGGGTTGTCCCACGCAATGCGGCGCAATATCTGGGCGCGGTGCAGGATCGTCTCGTCGACGAAGACTGTATTGGAAGGCAATGTCTCGCTCAGAGTGTTGCAAAGGAAGCCCGGCTCAATTGGCGACGCCAAGGACGCGGAAGCATCCAGAGCACTGTAACGCTCCCACACGGGGTTGGGGCCGGCGGGCATGGCCGGTGCGGCGTCACCGCTGCGCTCCCGCACGGCCGCATCCAGGGCGGCCAGGGTAACGGGCAGCGACCCTTCCAGGTAGAAGTCGGCCTGCAAGTCCTGATGCGCCATGTATTCCTTGACCGGGTATTCGTCTATGCAAACGACGGTGGCAGACGGCCCGGCGCTGGGCGGATACCACGGGGCGCGGTTGCCGATGACCAGGAACAGGTCGAAACGGTCCATTTCCCGCCGCAGGTCATAGCCGTGATGCAGAGGGTGGCTCTTCGGGAAGTTGTTGTAGGCCGGCCCTTCCGCCTCGAAGACCGGAATCGCCCGCGACTCTGCCAGCGATACCAGCGCCTCGAACCCGGCAGCAGTACGGCCCGCGGAGTCGGCCACTACAACCGGGTCGGAGGCGCCACAGATCATGTCGGCCACTCGCGCCACGGCGTCCGCGGCAGCATGGCTGGCCGGCGCCGACGGGCGACGCTTCAGGGGCGACGACGGCGTCCACTCTTCCAGCATCGTCTCGATTGGTACGTTCAGGAAGGCTGGGCCCTTGGGGGTGCGCTGGGCCAGCTCTCCGGCGCGGGCCACAGTCTCGTACAGCGTCTGAGGACTGGTGACGCGGCTACTCCACTTGGTGAACGGCTCCACCAGACGGTTCGGCCCGCCGACGATGCTGAGGTTTCGGAGCCATTGGGGGCCGGGGTCCATTTCAGGAACTTCGCCGTAAGTGGATGATTCGCCGGAGCAGACCAGCATCGGGACTTCGCTCTGGTACGCCCCGTGGATGCCCATAGAGCCTTGCAGCACTCCAACCCCGGCGTGGAGCAGCACCGCCTGCATCCGCCCCGTCATGCGGGTGTAGCCGGAGGCCATGGCAACGGCCAGTGTTTCGTGCCAGCAGTTGATGTACGTGGGGCCGGGCCTCTCTTCCAGCTTCTGCCGGGCCAGGGCTTCCCACACCGAGGGCCACTCGGAGCCCGGAGAGGAGATGATGTAATCCACGTCCAGGTTCCGCAGGGCTTCGAGAATCGCGTCCCCGCCGTCCAGCCGCCCCTCGTCCCTACGTTCAATCATGGCATACGCTCCTAGCTTCTTACCCAGCGGCATTCGGGCTGATGGCCGTGGGCGCCGCGGTCAATGCAGGTGCAGGGTATGTCTTCCCGCAGGCGAAAACCGTTATATTCCAGATAGGCATGGAAGCCTGGGTAAAAGCCCTCGCCTTCGTCAATTGAGTCGAAACCGGCCTGGAAGGCTTCGCGAAGTTCTTCGCGGGTTGGCTGAATCATGGTTTCGCCTACTCCCCGGCAAGCACTTCGGCGATGTCTTGGGCGAAGACCATATCCTCGGTTCCAACGAGGTCAGGCTCTTCGGGAGAGGTCAGGTACTTGACGAAGACCCACACGCCGTCCTTCGGGTTGCTGACCACCTCGGCCGTCGCCCCGTTGATGGTGGAGATTGTCGCCCCTTCCTCGATGGTGATGAGGTTTATTACTTCCGCCATTTGCCAGTCTCCATTAAAAGAAGAAGGTCAGGTTCTTGGCCAGCAGGACGTTCTGGTCGAGGATTACCTTTCGCTGGGCTATTTTCCAGCCGCCTTCTTCCTTACGCAAGACGTCCTCGCGCTTGCCGATGAGGAAATCCGTCTCGGTTTCCACCCGGTTGCGGTAAATGAGGAAGCGGCACTTGAGGGCTACCTCGGTCGCATCCTCAGCCGATGGCGTGGCCTCCAGCAGTTGGACATTGGAGACCATGTGGCAGATGCGCGACAACGGCTCTTCGGCCCAATGGACGCCGGTAAGAATCTGGTTGACGCGACGCTCCAGGGTGGCCTTGCCCTCGTCGAACCAGTTGATGTCGTACCCCTCGCGAGTGAACTCCCGGTCCAACTCGCCGAACTTGACATTGCGGCGCATGGGCATCCAATAGCGGATGTCGTCAGTGAGGAGGTCCAGCCATTCGGCAAAGCGGCGGTCGTCCAGCAGCTCCGCTTCGTGGTAAAGGAATTCATCCACTTCGTTCTTTAGCAGCAGATGGGCAACGCTTGCCCCGACAGTGGTCATGCTACGCTCCCTCCTGGACAGTCGCGCCGTTGCTGGCTTTCACGCCGTTGGTATGTCCGTTGCGCCATGTCGCCAGTTCATCCCAGTCCTTTGCGGTCAGGAAGTCACGCCAGCGGGAGTAGAAGCCGCGCTGGTTCTGTTCGGCGGCCTTGGCGACGGTGACGTTGCGAATCTGTCCGGGCAACTCCAGCCCGTCTGTATCGAAAGGTGGCGCCTCGTGGCCCATGCCCATCTGGTAGTTGTAGGGGTAGCGACGGGCGATGGCGCCGCGGCTGGCGTTGTGGGCGTAGTTCCAGTTCTCCATGTCGTCCTGCTCGGTCAGCCCGGCAGGCCCGGAGTAGCTGATGTAATACTTGCGCAGGAACTCCTTGACCTCGGCGGGGGCGTCCTTATCCACTAGGAACCAGCGCCAAGCCTCGTGGGTCTCGGGGCTGCGCGGGTGCCACACTGCGATGGTGCGCGGCTGGCGGGGCAGGTAGGAGAAGTTGGGGAATAGCGTGCCGGGCCCGGGGATGAACCTGGCCCACTGGACGTAGTTCCTGCGGCGCTCGTTTTCGCAATGGGCGAAGTAGTCCGACACAATCTTCGAGTGCTGGTAGGCCGGGATTGGCCCGTCGTCGGGCCGCAGGAAGCTGATGGTGCCGTGGCCGCGCTCCGGGAAGGAGAAGTCCAGCGCGGTCGCCCCGACCCGCTCCTGGGTATCGCGCCGCCCGCTGCCGCTGGGGCCGACGCCCACCAAGTCAACGGAGCGGTGGCTGATGTTGTGGTAGCGGTCGCCGACGAAGTTCTCGGAGGGGAACTTCCAGTTACAGGGAATCACCCACTTCTCGATACCGCCGAAAACCTCGGTCTCGCCGCCTGCCCCGTCCCAGGTGTCCAGCAGGAAGTCCAGGTAAGTCTTGTAGCCGCCCAGGTATTCCTCGAAGGAAGGCGCGTCCTTGTCCCAGTTGGCCCATACAGTGCCCTTGTAGATGCAGAGCTGCGGCACCTCAATCAGGCCCCACTGCGACTTGTCCAGCTCGCCCTTGTAGGCGTCCTTGAAGTAAGGCACTCCGACCAGCTTGCCGTCGGTGGCGAAGCTCCACCCGTGGTAAGGGCAACTGAAGACCGGGGTATTGCCCTCGTCGTAACGGCAGACCTTCATTCCCCGGTGGGTACAGGAGTTGAGGAATACGTGAATTTCGCCCTCCCGGTCGCGGCAGAGAATCACCGACTCCTCGCCCATACACGACACGAAGTAGTCGCCGGGCTTGGGAACCTGCGACACATGGCCCACGAAGAGCCAAGCGCGGGCGAAAAGCATCTCCTGTTCCTGGGCGTAGATTTCCGGGTTGACGAAAATCTCGCGGCTCACCGTCCCGGCGGCCATGTCCACCATGCCGCCCAGCGAATGTTTGCCGTTGCTGAGGCCGTTCTGCATATCGAGTCCCCCTTGTTTGGCGCTGGTTTTCGGACGGCTAACCTTTGGGGCGCAGTTCGGCCCCGGCCAATTGTTCCAAGATGCGGGCCACCGACGGGAATCCGTCCTGCCCCATGCCCTGGGTCTGCGCCCGCTGGAACATATCGTCGGCTATGGCTCCGATGGAAGCTGGCGCTTGCGACTCGCGGGCCAGCTCGCAGGCCAAGTGGATGTCCTTGGCTACGATGTCCAGAGTGCCGTTGGAGGCGAAGCTGCGGTCCAGTATCGCTTCGGTGGCGCGGTTCAGGACACTGCTAGAGCCGGCGCTGACTGGCACTATTTTAGCCAGTATCTCCAGGTCTATGCCCGCCTTCGCGCCGATGAGCATTCCCTCCAGTCCGGCGATGAAGGCACAGTAGCCGAGGTACTGTGTGACCAGCTTGGCGATGCAGCCCGAAGCCGTTTCGCCGACGTAGAACACGTCACGGCCCATGCACTCCAGCAGCGGGCGGTGCTTCTCGAACACCGCCGGGTCACCGCCCACCATCATAGTCATGGCAGGCGGGCGTCCGCTGACCGGCGAATCCAGCATCTCGACACTGCGTTGGCTGCATACCTCAGCCAGCCTGCGTATTAACGACGGGGCGTTGGTGGTGGTGTCAATCCACGCGCCGCCCCGCTGAAAGCCGACCAGGATGCCAGCATCCGGGTCGGTGACCACCCGCTCGGCTTCCGCCGGGCCGGGCAGGGATGTGAAAACGACAGGGGCCGCCTCGGCCACGGCCCGTGGGCTGTCGGCCCAGTGGGCACCCAGTTCACACAGGTTGGTAGTGGCCTCGCGGCGCACGTCGTAGACCGTCACGTTGTGTCCGGCATCAAGCAGGCAGCGGGCCATCGGATTGCCCATAGTTCCGGTTCCGATGTATCCAACGTCCATCTGTTACTCCGCCGCCGCAGCATTATTGCCGTTAGGTGCATGTTTCAAAGAGAAGCCTACTGGGGAAGTGTCGCTGATTTGCAAGTCGTCGTTGCCGGTCAACGCTCGCAACCGTCGGAGATCTGCGTTGGAGTCGATGGTAAAGGGACGAGGCTCCGCGCGTTGAAGGGCTTCCAGTGTCGGCAAAGCTCTCTCGGCGGCTTCTATGGTATCCCGCATCTCGTCAAATGTCGTCTGGTTTTCGTAGAAGTTCCGGTGTCCATTGTAGAAGACGTCAGAGATAGCCTGTCCCAGCCTAGCGTCCTCGAACTCAATCACAATTTGACGGGCTATATTCTCTATCTGTTGATGACTACCGTGATTCCAACCGCGCTGTTCTCCGATCACTTTCAGGTTATGGGCAATCGCCCCCCAAGCCTTTTCGCCAGCCTGTAGGCGGTCACGATGCTCCAAGTAATGGCGAGCTTGCAGGATGAACCGGCGGGCCACAGCCCGCCGGTCTTCAGGGCTTTGGAAACCTGGATCTGGTAATGGGGGTAGCTCATCCATAGCAGTCCTGCTTGCTTCCCCCGACCCTAGCTCGTCGCGGCGGGCTGTGGAACAGGGCGGTGGCCCCAGATGCTGCCCTTCTCGTGGCGCACCACCTGCCAGGTGGCGTCGTCCACCGTGCGGGCGCCCCAGCCGTACTCCACATCGAAGCCAGAGGGCGTCTTCATGTAGAAGGACGTCATGTGGTCGTTGGTGTGGCGGCCCAGCCCGCGGGTTACGTTGATCTCGGAGTCCAGCACCAGGTCGTATGTGGAGCCGACATCGTTCATGCCCTGGGTCTGGAGCATGAAGTGGTTGAGCTTCTTGGTGTTGCGGCCCTTGGCCTCGATGATGGCCAGAGTGTGATGGCGGGGGTTGCAGTGGAAGAAGACCAGGTTGCGGATGTAGTCGCTGATCTTCATGCCCAGCACGTCGCGGTAGAAAGCGACGGCCCGGTCCAAGTCCTCGACGTGGTATACGACGTGGCCCAGCCCCTGCTCGCCGGTCACGAACCCGGTGATGGGACGCGGCGAGTTGAAGGGGTTGTCGAAGCTGACCGGCGGGCCGTAGTAAACCTCGGTGGGCGTGCCGTCGGGATCTTCGAACTTGATCATTCCTTCGACTTTGCGCTCCTTGCATTCCTCGGGAGTGCCCGGGGAAACTTCGATACCCGCCTCGCGCAACTGCTCCGCCATTTCGGCCAGCGATGCCTGGTCAGTGACCTGGAAGCCGACGAATTCCACGTCGTCCTTGCCCGTCGGGCTGACGATGAAGCGATGGGTGTATTCGTCCATGCGCATCGTCAAAACGCCGTTGGAGTCAACGCCGTTTGATTGCAGGCCCAGCACTTCTGTGCCGAAGTGTTCCCACTCCTCAAGGTTGCTGGCGCTGATACCGATGTAGCCCAATTGGGTAACATTAGCCATGACATCCGCTCCTGTATTGAATTGGTTTGTCTTTGGGAATTTCTCCCCCACCCTAACCCTCCCCCGCTGGGGGAGGGGATTTTTTACTTCGCGTCCATCATTTTCACCCAGCCGGAGTAGAAGCCGCGGGCGTTCTCCTCGCAGATTCCCTCGGTGAGAACGCCGGGCAGGTCTACGTCCTTGGCCAGGTGACCGATACCCATTTGGTAATTGTAAGGCTTGCGGCGGGCGATGGCCCCCCGGCTGGCCTTGTGGG
Source organism: Dehalococcoidia bacterium (assembly GCA_965204805.1). Lineage (GTDB taxonomy): Bacteria > Chloroflexota > Dehalococcoidia > Lucifugimonadales > UBA3495 > VXOI01. The sequence continues at coordinate 1,630,600 of OZ242013.1, read as the reverse complement.
CGTAGTTCCAGTTCTCCATGTCGTCCTGCTCGGTCATCCCGCCCGGCCCGGAATAGCGGATGTAGTAGTGCCGCAGCACGTCCTTGACCTCTTCCGGGGTGTCCTTGTCTATCAGGAACCAGCGCCACGCTTCCGTCAGGTTAGGGCCGCGCGGGTGCCACACGGCGATGGAGCGGGGTTGCCGGGCCAAGTAGGACATATTCGGGAAAACCGTTCCCACCACTCCCAGCAGGTTGGTCTTGCCGTCGAGACGGCGGCGGCGCTCGGCCTCCATGTACCGGAAATACTCGCCCACGTCCGCCGTGTTCTGGTAGGTGGAAATCTGTGGTGTGTCGGACGGGAACAGCTCCACCACGGCGGCGTGGCCCTGCTGCGGCACTGACACGTTGATGCGCCGTCCGGCCTTGTACTCGGCGTCATCGCGGCGGCCCAGCCCGCTGGGGCCGATGCCCACCATGTCCACCGAGCGGTGGCTGATGTTGTGGTAGCCGTCGCCAGCGAAGTTCTCGGCGGCGAACTTCCAGTTGTTGGGCATGGTCCACTTCTGGACGCCGCCCAGGATTTCCGAGCCGCCCTCGCTGCCGTCCCGCCCGTCCATCAGCAGGTCGAGATACATGGTGAAGTCGCCCAGATATTCGTGGAACGATGGGCCGTCCTTGTCCCAGGACGCCCAGATGCCGCCCTTGTAGTTGTGCATCTGCGGCACTTCGATAAGGCCCCACTGCGACTTGTCCAGCGCGCCCTTGTAAGCGTCCTTGAAGTAGGGCACCCCCACCAGCTTCCCGTCGGTGGCGAAGCTCCAGCCGTGGTAGGGGCAACTGAAAACCGGGGTGTTGCCCTCATCGTAGCGGCAGACCTTCATCCCCCGGTGGGTGCAGGAGTTCAGGAAGACGTGAATCTCGCCCTCCCGGTCGCGGCAGAGAATCACCGACTCCTCGCCCATGCTGGAAACGAAATAGTCGCCGGGCTTGGGCACCTGCGTTTCATGGCCCACGAAAAGCCAAGCGCGGGAGAAGACTTGCTCCTGCTCCTGGGCGTAAATGTCCTCGTTGACGAATATCTCGCGGCTGATTTGCCCTTCGTCCAGATTGACGATACTACCCAATGTCCGGCTGGTCGTAGTCGCCATAAAGACACGCTCCAGTAGGCGGTTGCTGTTACGGCGGATTATACACGATAACCGGGGGCGGAACGAAAAGGAAGAACACAAAATTGCCGGGCGGCGCCGCGCCGTATAAAATGATTTGGACGGCATCAGGGGGCCACGATGACCACTATCAACTCCCAGGAAGATTTCCTCCGCGCGCTGGACGAAAACCCCCAGTGGCTGGAAGCCGTGCGCTCCCGCATCCTGGACAACGAGCTCAGGCAGCTTCCCGCTCGCTTCAACGCTTTCGTGGAACGCACCGAAGCCTTTATGCACCGCACCGAAGTCTTCATGGTGTCCATGCAGCGTTTCGTGGAGCAGCAAAGCGCCATCAACGACCGCCTAGTGCAGCGCCTTGACCGTATGGAAGGCGACATTTCCGGTTTTAAGGGCGAATATGCCCGCCTGAAAGCGGTGGAGGACGCCCGGGGCATGGCCGAAGACATGGGACTGGAGTACGTCCGTACGCTCTCCAAAGATAACCTAGCGCAAATAGCAGGAAGGGCCCTCAGCAGGGAGAGCCTGAGAGAGCGGCGCGACCAGCTTCGCAGCTTCCGCAACGCCGACCTAGTGATCGAGACGAAAGACGGGGCGGCGACAAAATACGTCGCCATCGAAATATCCTTCACCGCCGACCACCGCGAGACCGACCGGGCCGCAAGAAACGCCGAACTGCTGACCGAGTTCACTGGAGCAACAGCCGTCCCCGCCGTCGCCAGCGTCCGAAACGACAAGTACGTGGAGCGCCAGGTGGAGTCCGGGGACGAGCGGTCAGGCATTGAGCGGTACCTAGCCGACGAACTGAAACCGAGGTTCGGGAGCAAGTGGCCACAGGTTGAGCCGATTCCGGTTAAACTGCCCGAGCTGACCTAAACAGACACGCTTACTCAGCTAGTTGCCTTCCAGCTTGTGTAACGTAACGTAACGGAATCGCCTTTTCTTATCAGATAGCTCAAGCCTCGACTTGATTCCTTCGCTCGCACGGGGTTAAACCTCTGGGGGACGCCGCTGGCGTGGGCTGCGATTCTCAATCAAGAGGGTTCGATGCTGTCCAGATTCAAGCAATGGCTCTTTCCTTCGCCCGAAGAGTTAGAGCTTCGCAAACAGGAGCTCCGACGGCGGATCGATGAACGCAAGGGCAAGTCGCAGTCGGAAGCAGTCTCCCTCGTCTCGTTCCCGTCAGAGCACCCTGCTCCTTTGCCCCCTGTCACCCTGTTGAGTCCGGCTTGCCCCTACTGCGGCGTCATTCAAGAGCCGCCACCAACGCGCCGACGAAAATGCCGGGACTGCGGACAAATGATTCACGTCCGTACTGACAGGGAGGAGCGTAGGAAATACTTGCTCACCGCCGAAGAGGACGCACGGCTTGTCCGTGAACGGCGCGACGAAGAATGGAAGCGACTCAGCGAACAGGTGCGGGTTGCGATGCAGGCTGGTGATTGGAAGTCCCTCCAAGCAGCTTACCAGCAGCAGGCCGGTATCCTGTTCGTTGAGGGCCATCCTCATCGTCGCGTTGCACAGGAAGCAAAGCGTGCTCAATTGATGAACCTCTTGGAACTCGGCGTCGCTCGCGTCGAAGTCAGGACTTGCGACGACGAGCGGGTATGTGCATATTGTCTATCGCTCGACGGCCGAGTGTTCACTATCCCAGAAGCCTTGGAGGCGATGCCCTTACCCGGCCCAAGTTGCACCGATGGTAACGAACAAAACCTGCATGGCGGCTACTGCCGCTGCGTTTACAGCGCAGTCATCTAACATGCGAACAACCTCGGCTAGGTCTGGCAGTTAACCGACCTCTCGGACCGTTGAGTTGATTTCCCGCCTTGTTAGTCGAATTTGACCTGTTCACCGAGGCCCCTGTCCGTGCTTGAGAATAGCCGTGGGTGTGTAAAACCGATAATTGCCACCCTGGCGGTGGTGGCCTTGCATTTGCCCGATTTGTGTGCCGCCTTCCAATCATGTCCGCTTGTCTACCCTGCTGATACCGGAGATAATGGCCCGAATGAACTATTGAGCGCAATCCAGACAACAGGAGACAACGATGACTTCGCCCGCGACGGAGCCGCCGGAAACCGGGGATGTGGTGGCCGACCACCGGGCGCGGGCCGCGTATTTCTTGCAGAGGGGACGCGAGTTTCTGGCCGAGGGCGACTTGCATCAGGCGTCCGAAAAAGGCTGGGGGGCGGCGGCGCACATGGTCAAGGCTGTCGCCGCATCCTATGGGTTCAGATACGAAAGCCACGATGAGTTTGACCACGTGCTGGAACAGGCGTCGGCGCTGGCGAGAAACGACCGGATTCACGACCTCGGCAACGCCGCCCACTACCTTCACCGCAATTATTACAAGCGCAAGACGTTTCTGAAGCCTGACCGTATCGAGCGCAATCTGGATTACGTGGCGGAACTAATCAGGTTGCTATCCCCTTTGTGCCGGAGCTAGGGGCGGGTTCAGCCGACGGGCGGGCCATCAAGACCCGCCCCGTTTGGTTTCAGCACTATTAACGATGTCCCGTCCGCGCTGCCTACGCCTTCGCCACTGCCAGGCACTTGCTGGAGTTGTGGACGTAGGTTTGCTGGAACTCCACGATTTCGGGCTTTCGGTCCAGTTCCGACAGCGCCCCGGCTAGGCACATCCAGTTGAGCATCTCCTGCTGTCCGGCGTCCTCGACCTGGGCGGTGGTCAGGCCGCGCCATGCTTCGTAGTTGCCGGCCTTGAACTCCTCGAAGCGGGCCCGGTCGGACTCCACGTCGCAGTACATCCACCAGTTCTTCTCGGTCAGGAAGGCGTGGGACCAGCTTGACGATGCTATCAGCGCCACCCGCCAGGGGCTTTCCAGCATGGCGCGGGCGGCGGCGGCTCCCAGTTCCATACAGCGCTTGGGCGACGGGCCGGGCGGGTCTGCGGGCACTTCCACTCCGTTAACTGTCTGCGGGCTGGCGCCGCCCCGGTTGCGGATGATGCGGCTGCCATAGCAGTTGATGGCGAAGGGAATCACCGGGTAGTCGAAGCTGATGCGATCGTAGTCCAAGTAGAGCAGGGTGTTCAGGAAGGCGTGTCCCAGGCCCGGCTCGTGCAGCGGCTTGTAGGCGTAGGCCACGTCGAAGCCGTCGTCAATGAGCGCCCCGGCCAGGTGACGGGCCGCCGGGTGCCCCTTGTAGCGGAAGGTCTTGTCAGCCGGTTCTCCCCAGACGTTGGGCCGCGTACCGCCGTCCTTCGTGGTGAATGGACGGCATTCGTACTCTTCGTATGCCATCACGCAGAAGGCCGGGATGATGTCTTCCTTGAAATTCTCGTACTGGTCGTCGCCCCACACCAGCACCACGTCGGGGTTGAAGGCGTCCAGTTCCGCCCGCACCTTGCGGAACCCGGCCACCAGCTTCTCGCGCTGGTACAGGGCGGAGGTGTAGCCCTCGTCGTCGCCCCACTCCTGGCGCATGGCGTCGGGCCAGTTCTCCGGGTTCTTCCGCTCGCTGGGGATGCGGTCATTCCTGAGCGCCCGGGTCAGCGAGTAGTTCTTCAGCTCGTCCGGGGATATGAGCGACGGCGAATGCGTGACGCCGATGCCTAGTATCTCTGCCATAATGACCATCTCCCGCCAAAGTCGCTTATTCAGGGGATTATAACCCGGAATTTTCTGAGTTACAGCCGGATAAAGACGAGCTGTCTCTCAGACACTACTCGTAGTGAAACTTCATCATTGGGCCGGATTCTACGCCCGGACATCGCGCTTGCCCACCCTGTGCTTACCGGCGATAATGGCGCACAACAACCTTGACCTATATTCCACCAACGCACATTCTGGACTCGTGAATTTCACCCTTACCCTAACCCTCTACCCCAAGGGAGAGGGAACATTGTTGGGAGGCAACACATGGACTGGGGAATGGCAAATCGAATGGCACAGCTCGTTCAACGCGACGGGAAGTGTATGTTTCTTCCCATCGACCACGGGTACTTCCAGGGCCCGACGCGCAGCCTCGAGCGGCCCGGCGAGACCATCGCTCCGCTGATGCCTTATGCCGACGCCCTGTTCGCCACCCGGGGCGTGGTGCGGGCTGTCGTGAACCCGGGTGACACCAAGCCGCTCATCCTTCGGGTGTCGGGCGGCACCAGCATGGCCGCCGGCGACCTGGCAGACGAGGACGTGACCACCTCCATGGAGGACGCCATACGGATGAATGTGGCTGCCGTCGGCATCTCGGTGTTTATCGGCTCCGACTACCAGAAGCAGTCCATCATTAACCTCGGCAAGCTGGTGGACGAGGGGGAGCGGTACGGCATCCCAGTGATGGCAGTGACTGCCGTGGGGCGGGAGCTGGACCAGCGTGATTCCCGCTACCTGGCGATGGCCTGCCGCATCTGCGCCGAGATGGGCGCCAAGGTGGTCAAGACCTACTGGTGCGCCGACGGCTTTGACCGTGTGGTGGACGGCTGCCCGGTGCCGGTGGTGATGGCCGGAGGCCCCAGGGCCGACACCGAGCTTGAGGTGCTGGAGTTCGTCCACGACGGGATGCGGAACGGCGCCATCGGCATCAACCTGGGCCGCAACATCTGGCAAAGCCCCCACCCCGTCCCCATGATTCGCGCCCTGCGCCATATCGTCCACGGTGATGGCACCGTCGCCGATGCGAAGGAAATCTTCGATTCCGCCCGCGCCGAGACCGCCGAGTTGGTGGGCGTGTCCGACTAGCTTGTAAACCTCATCCCTTTCCGATTTATCCCCTCCCCCTTGAGGGGGAGGGTTAGGGTGGGGGTGAAATCCTCGCAATCAAGTACGTACAGGATTCCCGGCAAACGAACAAGAGGCAGGCGGCCATGCGCGTAGCGATGTATTACAACAACAACGACGTCCGCATCGAGGAGATGCCGGTGCCGGAAGTCGGCCCCGGCGAGTTGCTGCTCAGGATTGAAGCCAGCAGCATCTGCGGCAGCGACGTAATGGAGTGGTATCGCATCCAGCGCGCGCCGGTGGTGCTGGGCCACGAGGTCGCTGGCTCGGTGGCGGAGGTGGGAGCCGGAGTATCACAGTTTCGCGAGGGCGACCGTCTGGTGGTGACCCATCACGTGCCCTGCAACGCCTGCCGCTACTGTCTCGGCGGGAGCCATACAGTTTGCGACACGCTACGGGCCACCAACTACGACCCTGGCGGCTTCAGCGAGTACGTCCGGTTGCCGGCCATCAACGTGGACCGCGGCGCCTTCCCCATCCCCGACGGCGTGCCTTTCGACGAAGCCTCCGTGGCCGAGCCGCTGGCCTGTGTCTACCGCGGGCAGCGGCGGGCGAACATACAGCCGGGTCAGTCGGTGCTGGTGTTGGGCAGTGGGCTGGCCGGACTCCTTCACATAAACCTTGCCCGCGCCATGGGAGCCGGGCGCATCGTGTCCACGGATCTGTCCGACTTTCGCCTCGCTGCTGCGCGACGCCTCGGCGCTGACGAAACGCTCAGGGCCGACCAGTTCTCACCAGACCGACTCCGCGAGGTAAACGACGGGCGACTCGCCGACCTTGTGATCGTCGCCACGGGCGCCAGGCCCGCGTTGCTGCAAGCGCTGGAGTCGGTGGACCGCGACGGCACCGTACTCTTCTACGCCCCCACCGAGCCCGGGGTCGAGATTCCGGTCTCCATCAACGATGTTTTCTTCCGAAACGGGGCAACCCTCACCACCACCTACGCCGCCGCGCCAGGCGACCTGACCACCGCCCTGGACCTCATCGCCTCCCGCCGAGTGCAGGTGGGCGATATGATTTCCCATCGTCTGCCTTTGGAAGAGACAGGCCTGGGTTTCAAGCTGACAGCCGGGGCTTCCGACTCGCTGAAGGTGGTCATAGAGCCGCAACGCTAACTCTTTCGATCCCCTCTCCCTCAGTGGGAGGGTTAAGGTGAGAGCGTGCCCCGAGGAATCAACCGAGGAGGTCTACCGATGAAGTTCGGACTGTTCCACGAATTTCCCTGCCACGGAGACCTCAGCCAGCGGGAGGTGTTCGCCGAGTCGTTCGAGCTGGTGGACGAGGCCGAACGGCTGGGCACCGACGGAATCTGGCTGGCCGAGTACCATTTCCTCCCCCAACGCTCCGTGCTGTCCTCTCCGGTTACCATCGCCACCGCCATCGCCGCCCGGACCAAGCGAGTGCGTATCGGCCTTGCTGTACAGGTGCTCCCCCTGGGCAACCCGGTGCGAATGGCCGAGGAAATCGCCACCCTCGATCACATCAGCCAGGGAAGGCTCGACTTCGGCATTGGCCGTTCCACCTTCGCCTTCATATATGAAGGGTTCGGCATGGACTTCAGCGAGAGCCGGGGCCGCTTCGATGAGTGCCTCGAAATCATCCTCAAGGGCTGGACGGAAGACCAGTTTTCCTACGAAGGGGACTTCTACAAGTTCGAGAATTCCTGCGTAGTGCCAAAGCCGTACCAGCAGCCGCACCCGCCCATCAGCGTGGGCGTGACCTCCGCCGAGACCTTCCCGATGGTAGGTCGGATGGGCTATCCGATTCTGATTAACCCTTCTCGCGTGTTCTCTCTAGCCGAGCTCAAGGACTACATAGGCGAATACCAGAGGGCCCGCAAGGAAGGCGGACACGAAGGCAAGGGCCGTGTCGGGTTGCGCGTCCCTGTCTACCTCGCAGAGACTGCCGAAGCCGCCTACGAAGAGCCGCGCCAGAGCACCGAGGAAGCGATGGGACGCTTGGGCGAGATCGTAGCCAGCACCGCCCACGGCGTGGGGGTGACTGACGACCGTATCGCCCAGTCTGAACGCATTCGCGCCATGAACTACGACGACTGGCTCCGCGACAAGGTGGTCTACGGGACGCCCGAGGCCGCTGTGGATCGCTTCCGGGAACTGCAAGAGGACCTGGACCTGACCGAAATCATCTACGAGGTGAACTTCGGCTGCCAGATACCCCACGAGCGTCAGGTCAACACCATCCGCTTGCTATGCGAGCAGGTCGTTCCGCATCTCAAGTAGGCGGGCTGAGCGGCGGGCCGTCTGCTTGACGCCCGTATGCCAGCCTGTACAATCAACCGCACTTATCCGGTACTGCGGCGGAGGTTAAGATGGAACTCGGACTGTTCCTGGAATTCCCAGTGCGGGAAGGCTCCACGGAGAATGAGGCGTTCAAGGAATCCTTTGCGCTGGTGAATCAGGCCGAAGAGTTGGGCGTGCCTTCGGTGTGGATGGCCGAGTATCACTTCAACCCCGGCCGGGTGCTGTCCAGCCCGGTGACCATTCTGACCGCCATCGCCGCTCGCACGCAGCGCATCCGCGTAGGGACGGCGGTGTTGCTGCTGCCCCTCGCCAACCCGGTGCGCGTCGCCGAGGAAATCGCCACCCTCGACCAGATTAGCGACGGGCGCGTCGAGTTCGGCATCGGGCGCGGCACCTTCCCCAACGTCCACGAGGGATTTGGCGTGCCTTTCGCCGAGAGCCGGGGCCGCTTCGAGGAATGTATCGAAATCATCCTGAAGGCGTGGACCACCGATACCTTCTCCTTTGAGGGGGAGCATTTCAACATCCCCGAACTGTCGGTGAACCCCAAGCCCTTCCAGACGCCGCACCCGCCCATACGGGTGGGCGTCACTTCCGCCGAGAGTTTTCCCATCCTAGGGCGCATGGGCTTCAACATCCTGATAAACCCATCCCGCGTGTTTACTCTCGCCGAGTTAAAGCCTTCGATCCAAGAATACCGGGAGGCGTGGAAGGCCGCCGGGCACGAGGGCAATGGCAAGGTTGGCCTGCGAATACCCGTCTACCTGTCCCACGACGCCCAGAAGGCCCATGATGAGCCGATGGAAAGCGCCCTCTTTTCGATGGGCCGCCTCTCCGACCGGGTTGCCAGCTACGCCGGCCACGCCGGCACCCTCGGCGACTGGGGGGCGCAGGCTGAACGGGTGCGTAACATGACCTACGACGACTGGGTGCGGGACAAGGTGGCCTACGGAACGCCGGAGTCGGTTTCCGAGAAGCTGAACCTGCTGGGCGAGGAACTGGGACTGGACCAGGTCATGTTCGAGATTAACTACGGCAACCTGATTCCGCTGGAAAACCAGGCCAACAGCCTGCGCCTAATGATGGAGGAAGTTGCGCCGAACCTGGCCTGACTTTAGTTCCCTCTCCCAGAGAGAGGGTTGGGATGAGGGTGAATCCCCCAGGGTTTATGGAGGGAAAGGTATGAGTTGCGAAGCGTTTGAGGCTGGAACCAAGGTGGAGGCGGTGGCTGAGATCGCGGTGCGTGTGAACATGGGAGCTCCCGTCGAAGGCGCAGGCCACATGATCCAGGTCGGCGACATCGGAGAGGTGACCACCGTCCGCCGCACCGGCGCCGGTCTGCACTGGCTGGTCATCCGGTGGCAGCGACTGGGCCGTACCTTCAACCTCAACCCCGACCAGTTCGATCTGGTAAAGATAGCTGACTGAATCAGACCACACTGGCGTTGAGGTTCCACCCTCACCCTAGCCTTCTCCCTCAAGGGAGAGGGGGTTTGGGGGTTGGACGAACTTGTGGGGCGTCACCAGCGCATACCCGGCTCCCGTTCCTGCAACACTTCACCGAACAGGGTGAGCACCTGGTCTATCCGCAGCACCACGATGGCGCCCTGGCTGTCTGCCAGATACTGCTCGTTGACCAGCCCTGATTCGAGCAGGCGAGTAGTCATATCCTCAAACACTTCGCCTTCACGGTAGACGCTGGCAGTGCAGCGGAACTTCCATCCCATATCCTGCGTGGTGTTGCGGAACAGGACGATTACCTTGGGGTTCTCCTCGATGTGTTCCAGCGGATTCCGGCCGGTGCGGTCCCGGTAGATGAGGGTGTCCTCGCCTACGGTCAGGACTGTGCCGATATAGCCGCAGTTGGGCGTTCCGTCCGTGGAGGCGGTGCCTACGATGCAGGGATAGCCGTCTTCTCGCGCGTTGTTAATCAGCCGCGCCATTTCTTCCGTTAGCTGTATCACTTTTCACCCTCACCCTAACCCTCTCCCTCAAGGGAGAGGGGATTTTTGTCTAAGCCCTCGCCGTCTGCTCCGCCGGGCGTCTCAGCGCAACTCCCGTATCCGAGGCTTCGATGGTACGGCGGTCCAGTTGCAGGCCGAACCCGTCGGCAAGCCGCGTAAGGTAGTTGAAGATACCCACAATGTGCCCAACCTCCAGGAGGGCCACGTCGTCGAAGCCCAGGTCCCGCAGCGGCTGCCAGTCGGCCTCCACCATGTGCGTCGGCGTCTCGCTCAGCTTCTCAGCCACGGTGCACAGCGCGCGTTGCCGAGGCGTGAGTGTGGAAAGCTCGCGCCACCGCCGGTGAGTCACCGCTTCCACGATGGCCGGGTCACCGTCCTCTGAACGCAGAAACTCTGCGTGGGATACGGTTCAATAGCGGCAGTCCTGGGCTGCGGCGGCCACCGCCGCCACCATCTCCCGTTCCTGCCGGTCCAGCTCGCCGGGGCCGAACATCACCTGGCGGTACAAGGCGCCAAAGAGCGGCCCAATTTCCTTGTGCCTGGCCTGGAGCCGTCCCATGGCCGGCAGGTAGCCGAAATCGTAGTTGCCGGCAGGCGCGCCGGGCGGCAGGCTGGCGCGGTGTTCTTCCTCGGTAGGGATGGTCACCCATGCTTCCCTGACGGATTCTTGACTGGACATCCTTGCTCCTCCTGCGGAGTTGCCGTTATTCTAATCCAATGAAGCGAATACTGGTCACCGGCGCAGCCGGACAGCTTGGCTCCGAGTTGGTGCCTGCCCTGCGGGAGATATACGGCAACGACAACGTCGTGGCGGGTTGGAATCGCAGTCCCCTCACTGAGGAAGTAGCCGACACCGGCCCGTCAACGCAGCTCGACGTTACCGAGCAGGAACCGATGGAGCGAGCCATCCGGGACAATGGCATAGACTCCCTGTACCACTTGGGCTCGCTGCTGTCTGTTGCTGCTGAAGCCAACCGTCCCCTAGCCCACCGGGTCAACATAATCGGCCTGCTGAACGCGCTGGAAGCAGCCTGCGCCACCGGGCTGGAGCGAGTGGTCATCCCCAGCTCCATAGCCGCCTTCGGGGTGGACACGCCCCACGACAACACCCCCAACGAGACGCTGCAACGTCCCACGTCGCTGTACGGCATTTCCAAGGTGTTCGGGGAGCTGATGGGCAACTACTTCTTCGAGCGGGTGGGGCTGGACGTCCGTGGCGTCCGGCTGCCCGGCGTGGTGAGCTGGAAGGTGGAGCCTGGCGGCGGCACCACCGACTATGCCGTGGACGCCTTCTATGGCGCAATCCGCGAGGGCCGCTACACCTGCTACCTGCGCCCCGGCACCTACCTGCCCATGATGTACGTGCCCGACGCCATCAAGTCCCTCATCGAGGTGGCCGAGGCGGACGTTTCCCGCCTCAAGCGCCACGCCGATTACAACGTCAACTCGATGAGCTTCGAGCCTGAGGAGCTGGCCGCCGCCATTCGCCGCCGTGTGCCGGACTTCGAGATGGACTACAAAGTGGACCCGCTCCGACAGTACATCGCCGACTCCTGGCCCAACTCCCTAGACGACACCGTGGCCCGCCGGGAATGGGACTGGCGCCCCGACTATGGCCTGGAGGCTATGGTAGACGATATGTATGAGAACCTGTCCCGGAAGCTGCTAGGGTGAGCTGGGAATTTCCATTCTTCCCTCTCCTCCTCCTTCCGGGGGAGGGTTAGAGCCTGCTCCGTACTCGATACTGGGGTGAGGGCATCTTCCCGCTGGCCGCAGCGTCCGCTCTTTACAAGGATTTCACCCTCACCCCAACCCTCTCCCTCAAGGGAGAGGGAGAACAAATGCCCCCGCTACTCGTAGGGCAGCGTCCACGTCTCGGAGAACGCCAGCGCGCAGGTGCTGTGGACTCGGGCGTCGCGCTGCCGGGGGAAGGGACGTCCTGACGCCTGCTGCCCGTTGCATGTGATGCGGGCGCCGTTGGCGGGGATCAGCACCGTGCAGACGCCGTGGGGCCGTTCCGGGTTGCCGCCGGGGAAGCTGTGGCTCATAAACGGTTCGCCCAGGTCATACCAGGTCAGGGCGATGTCCTCTCCGTGGGCGGTGACCGATTCCGTCCAGAAGGAGCGCAGGTCGCCGGAACTGCGGAAGCTGGACTCGGTGGCGGGAAGCTCCTGGTTGCCGAAGGTGGCGTTGATTCGTCCCTGAATCTCGCCTTGCAGCCAGCGGGTCATCTGGATGTTGTCGGTGTAGATGCGCGGTTCGTTGCCGGTCAGTTCGCTTTGCAGGAACAGCACATGGCCCGGCCCGCCCGGCGAGAACAGGATGCGCCAGAAGCTGGCGTCGCTGGTGACCGGGCCGTCGTCAGTAGAGGCGAGGCGGATGTACGGGTTCTCTCCGGTGAGCAGTAGGCGATTGGGGTCGATGGGGCTGGCGGTAGTCATGGCACAAACTCCTCTCATCTTTCCCCTCCCGCTCAGGGGGAGGGTTAGGGTAGGGGTGAAATTTTAAGGTCAATCGTGCGAGGACTCTACTGCGCGGTCAGTCCGCCGTCTATGACCAGTTCACTGCCAGTCATGAATGAAGCCTCGTCCGACGCCAGGAACATCACGCCGTAGGCGATGTCCTCGGGCTGCCCGATGCGTCCCATGGGGTGCCGCGCCGCCGACTCCTCTCTGCCTGACTCGGTATTCAGCATAATTGGCAGCGTCATTGGCGATTCGATGACACCGGGATGCACCGAGTTGCAGCGGATGCCTTCGCTGGCATACTGGATGGCCGTAGACTTGGTAAGCAACCGCACCGCGCCCTTGCTGGCGGTGTAGGCAGAGGTTCGCCCACCTACTAGGCCGGCGATGGACGAGATGTTGACGATGGAACCACCCCCGGCGTCGCGCATGGCCGGGATGGCGGCCTTGGTGCCGAGAAAGACGCCTTTGGCGTTGATGTCCATGACCAGGTCCCACTCGTCGCCGCTGGTGCCTTCCACATTGTTGATGCGGGCGATGCCGGCGTTGTTGACCAGGATGTCCAGCTTGCCGAACCGGCTGACCGCCGTTGCTACTGCTTCCTCCCATGCCGATTCGTCAGTGACGTCTAGGCTCACGAAAACGCACTCGCCGCCGCTTTCGTTGATCGCCGCCTCGGTCTGCCGCCCTTCTTCTTCCAGCACGTCGCCAATGACCACCTTCGCGCCTTCCTGCGCGAACATCCGCGCTTCCGTCGCGCCCATCCCCCTAGCCCCGCCGCTGATCAGGGCAACCTTACCTTCCAGTCTCATCGCCTGTACTCCTGTCGTTCCTAGTTTCCGGTGTGCTTGAGGCGTATTGTAATGCTTTTCCAATCGGTTACAATTCCGTCAACAACCTATGGAGCAGGGAGGCGCGCCATGACTACCACTGGCAGCCGATGGCGGCTCAAGGGCGAATACTTCGAGAGCTGCAACTGCGAAATCCTGTGTCCCTGTATCGTCCGGGGCACCAACATCGAGCCAACCGAGGGACATTGCGACGTAGCGCTGGCCTTCCACATAGAAGAGGGAGACCTGGACGGAGTTTCACTGGCAGGGCTGAACTTCATCGCCGCTAACTACACTCCAGGGCCTATGGCCGCAGGCGGCTGGACTTCCGCCATGTACATCGACGAGCGGGCCGACGAGTCCCAGCGGGTAGCGCTGGAGCGCATCCTGTCGGGCGAGATGGGCGGCCCCGCCGAGCGGTGGCGGGCGATGACCACCGACTTCAGGGGCGTCCACTTCGTTACCATCGACTTCCGGGTTGAAGGCAAGGTCCACGCGGTCACCGTGCCGGGCGTGATGGACTTCAGCGTGGAGCCGATTCAGATTCCGGGCCGCGACGACGCCATGCTGCTTTCCAACACGGGGCACGGCGTCAACCGGGACCTCTACCTGGCGCGAGGTGTGCGCGGGGAGTACACCGACCAGGGAATGACCTGGGACAACACCGGCAAGAACGGTCACTACGCGGCCTTCGAGTGGAACTGGCCGTAGTTTTCTGAACATAGAACGTTAAAGAGGCCACAGGGCATCGTTGTTTGATTCTCTGCGGCCTCTGCTTGTTTTTCGTTCCATAACTGTCATTAGGTGACATAATAGCGTTGACATGTATGTCTAACATTCCTATAATCGCGCCCTAACTGCGGACAACCGCAGTTGATGTTGCGAAAATATCGCAATATAAAAGTGGGTTTCACTTGGAGGAGCATTGGAATGAGAATATATCTGTCAATGGCATTAGTGGGAATCGTAGCTTTGCTGGTAATCGCCTGCGGCGAGGCTGCAACTCCGGTTCCGCCGACCAACACGCCCGCCCCGGCACCTACGGCAGCGCCAACCCAGGCTCCGGCTACGGAAGCGCCCACCGCTACCACGGCCCTGCAAGCCACGGAAGAACCGGAACAGATGGAAGGCGATTACAGCCCTGAACTGCTGGCCATCGCCGCAGAGCGCGCTAACGGCCCCGGCGCATTCTTTGTCGGCGACCTCAACGACCTGGTTGGCCCGGCGCCCACCATGGAAGAAGGCGATGCAGAAGGTAATGTGCCACTAGACGCTTTGGAAAAGCATCGCTTTGTCTACGAATCCGACTACTACCGCAGCGTCATCGAGCGGGCCAAATTCCTCGACCCCACGCCAATGACCTACGACGGTGAACCCATTGTCATTCAGAACGCCTGCGTCAACCGGGCGCTGGTTTTCTGCAAGATCATGGAAACCTTCTGGGGTCCCAATCTGGAAGAACGCACCAACGGCAAACTGATTCTGGAAGCCACATCCTTCCCGGAGCTGGGCATCGCTGGCCCCGACTCTCTGGGCCTTGTCGGCGACGGCACGCTAGATATGGTTAACATTATCGGCCCCTACGTGGCTGGTGAACTGCCCGAGTTGGAAATCCAGTACCTGTTCGGACTCTACACCGAACGCTCGCAGCAGTATGGGGCGACGGTCGAGATGCTGGCTGACATCGAGCAGCTACTCATTGACGAGACCGGCGGCTATCCCATCAACGTCAACTGGCATAACGGGGACGACATTTTCCTGTTCACCAAGAAACCCTTGAATTTGCCTGAAGACGTGGCGGACCTGAAGACCCGCGCCTTTGGCACCTCCATCTCAGACTGGATTAACGGTATGGGTGGCGCGGCACAATTCCTAGCGTTCACTGAAGTATATACCGCCTTGGAGCGCGGCATTCTGGAAGCAGGGGTAACAGGAGGCGACGCGGGCTACGGACAGCGCTGGTACGAGGTGACTGGCTACATCAACGGCCCTCTGACCTCATGGCCCTCCAGCCACAACGTCATTAACGGAGAGGTTTGGGCCTCCATACCTGACGACCTGAAGGAAATAATGAAGGAGGAAGGGGCCAAGCTGGAACTCGAAGCCCTCCGTGTAGGCTCCATCCAGAACGAGCTTGGCCTGCAAAAGAACATTGACGCCGGAATGACCTATGTGGAGTTCGGCCCCGAAATGCGCGCTCACAGCGACAGCGCAGTCTCCAACTCCGTTGTGCCCAACTGGGTGGAGCGCGTTGGAGGCCCGACTTCCGAATTCGTTGCGGTGTTCAACCGGGCCATCGGCCCCGTGGTTGGCCTCAACATCGAACCCGACGGCACCATTACCCGCACTAACTAACCCAACGGATAATTTCCCGAAAGCAGCAGCGGCCCCTTCTCCGCCGAGAGAAGGGGCCGCTGCTATTACTGAGCAGTCCTTCCGCCGTCAATCACCAGCTCCGAGCCGGTGACGAAAGACGACTCGTCGGAGGCCAGGTACAGCACTCCGTAGGCGATTTCCTCCGGCCTCCCGATGCGGCCCAGGGGCACCCGCTCTATGGTGTCGCTCAACTCGGCCCCGGAGCCGCGGGCCGAGCGAAGCATTGGCGTCTCGATAGGCCCCGGATGCACTGAGTTGCAGCGGATGTTCTCCCGCGCATACTGGACCGCCGTGGACTTGCTGAATATCCGCACCGCGCCCTTGCTGGCGGCATAGGCCCCGGAGGTGCCGGGAGCGGGCGCGATCCCGGCCCCGGACGATATGTTGATGATGCTGCCGCCCCCGGCCTTCCGCATCTCGGGGATGGCGGTCCTGGTGCCCAGGAACACGCCCTTGGTGTTGATGTCCAGTGTGCGGTCCCAGTCCTCAACCGTCAGGTCTTCTATGCCGCCGGTGCTGGATATGCCTGCATTGTTGACCAGCACGTCCAGCTTACCGAAGCGGGACACAGCGGTCGCTACTGCCGCCGTCCAGTCTGCTTCGCTGGTCACGTCAAGGCGCACGAACACGCACTCGCCGCCGGCCTCATTCACTGCGGCCTCGGTCTGGCGGCCCTCGTCTTCCAGCACGTCGCCGATAACCACTTTGGCCCCTTCCCGAGCGAACAGGTGAGCCTCTACCGCTCCCATCCCCCGCGCTCCGCCGCTGATTAGCGCTACCTTGTTTTCCAGACGCATTCCATGCCTCCCTGGACAGTTTTCGTTATTGTAATGCCAATTCGCTTGGAATATGCTTTTGTACTGGAACTGCCCCCGGAGGACGTCCATGAGAATGGTCTGGGTAAGTGGAGCGGTCTTCGTCGCTTGCCTGTTGCTCTTGACCGGATGTGCGGGGGACGCACCGGGCCAGCAGTCTCCAACCCCTGCGCCTGTCGCTACGCCCACGGCTACCCGGCAGCCCACCGTGAAGTCTGCGCCGACCCTGCCTCCCGTGAAGGATAACAGCGCCCCCGATTTCCGCTTTATGCTGTTTCAAGGAGAGGATGTTCTGGGCGCGTCGGAGATGGCCCTTTCGGAACTGGAAGGACGGCCACTGGTGCTGAATTTCTGGGCCCGGTTCTGTACGCCTTGCTGGTCTGAGATGCCGGAATTGCAGTCGTTTTATGAAGAATACGAGGGCCGGGTGCAGCTTGTGGGCGTAGATGTGGGCCAGTTCACAGGCTTGGGTTCCCCTAAAGATGCCGGCAGGCTGCTGGATTCACTGGGCATCACGTACCCGGCCGGATACACCGACGAGGCTCGCGTGGTGCGGGACTACCAGATAAGGGCAATGCCCACCACCGCATTTATCACCGCAGACGGCGATTTGTTTCAGACCTGGACAGGCTCCATCACCCGCGAGGAAGTCACGGCAATAGTGCGGGAAATGTTGGGTAAGGAGTAGGAAAATCGCCACATTAGCCCCCCAGGTGGAAGGGCGACAGGTAAACAAGGCCTGGTTCTTTGCCGTGCTTTCCCTGGCCGTTTTCGCCACTCAAAACGCCGCTTTCATAGTCCCGCCCCTCTTGGTGGAAATCTCATCCGACCTGAATATATCCGTAGCAGTCGCAGGTCAATTGGCTACCGCCACTTTCGCGGCGTGGGCTCTTGCCGTTGTGTCGGTGGGGCCGTTATCCGATTCCTTCGGACGCCGCCCGGTTGCCTTAGCCGGGATGCTGTTGCTCTTCGTTTCCGTGATTGCGTCGGCATTCGCTCCCAACATCGAGACATTCCTGGTTCTCAGGGTGCTGACCGGTCTGGGAGCAGGCACGCTCCCGCCCAACGCCATAGGGGCAATTTCCGACGTAATATCCCCAGAAAGGCGGGCCCAGGCAGTTGGCGCCCTGCTGGCCATCAGCCTTCTGAGTACAGTTGTCAGTGTTCCCATGGTCGCCCTGTTGGCTGATTGGATAGGCTGGAGGTTTACCTTCATAGTAGCTGGCGCGCTGGTTGGCGCTGGATTGTTCACGAACTGGCTCTGGTTTCCCCGGGACATCGGGGAGCGGGTTCGCGAGCTTGTTATCTTTTCCAGGTATTGGTCACTAATCTCCATGCAATACTTTCGCGTGGCCCTGACGGTGAATCTGACTCACCGAATAGCCTACTGGTCCATCGTCAGCTTCTTCGCGGCATTTCTAATACATACTTACGAAGTGGAGGTAGGGTTTGTAGCCCTGCCCCTCGCCATAGCGGCAATAGGTCAGGTGCTAGGAAGCTATGGAGGAGGGTTCATCGCAACCAGAAGGTCTCGCGCTCTAATCATAGCTGCTGTTACTGTCGGGGGAGGCGCCTGCGGATTTTTGTTCTTCACGGTTGACCTCAATCTCTGGACTGCCGTGGCGGTGGCGGCCGTTGGAACCGCGCTGCTGAGTATTCCGTTCCCGCTTCTGGTAGCCGCCAGCACAGAATACTCAGGAGAATCCAAGGCCACGGGAGTTGGCCTCATGGGCTTTAGCAACCAGTCCGGCGGAATGCTGGGAGGCGCGATCGCGGGGGCATTGCTGGCCAACGTAGGCTACGAAGCAATTGGTTACTTGTGCCTCGGTGTAACGGTGGTAAGCTCGCTTATTGCGAGCGTGTTCGGCAGGCAGTTGCGTCTCGGTGACGGCTGAAGCCCTAGTGTAGCGGTAACTGCCATATTGTGAATCATACCGAGAGTGGAGTAGAGCAAATCGCCACGCCAGCAGCAGGGGCAAGGGATAGCGGCATTAACAAAGCCTGGTTCTTTGCCGTGCTTTCTTTCGCCATTATGGGCGCTCAGAACGCGGTCTTCATGCTGCCCCCCATCCTGGTGGAGATCGCATCCGACCTCGAAATCTCTGTGGCGGTCGCGGGTCAATTGGCTACCGCCACCTTCGCGGCCTGGGCGGTTTCCCTGATTACGGCAGGGCCTCTGTCCGATTCTTTCGGACGCCGCCCGGTAATCCTTGCCGGGCTGCTGATGCTGGTTGGGTCCGTCATAGCCTCCGCTTTCGCGCCCAACATCGAGGTGTTCCTGGCGCTCCGGGTGTTGACGGGCTTGGCGGCAGGGATGCTCCCGCCCACATCGGTGGGAGTATTGTCCGATGTCATTTCGCCGGAGAGACGGGCGCAGGCGGTTAGCTCTTTCTTGGCTATCGGCATTCTTACTTCGGCGGTCAGCGTTCCTCTGGCCCTGGGGCTGGCCGACTTGGGAGGCTGGCGGTTCGCCTTCGTCGTTGCCGGCCTGCTGCTGGCGACAGGGTTCCTGTCTAGCTGGCTCTGGTTTCCGTGGGACAGCAGGGAACGAGTCCGTAACTGGGCATTCTTCTCCAGATATTCGTCGCTGGTATCCTTGCCCTTCTTCCAGACAGCCGTTGCGGTTGGCATGTCCCAACGCATAGCGTTCTGGACAATGGTGAGCTATTTCGCGGCTTACTTGAGGGATACCTACGAGTTGAGCGCGGGATTTGCGACCCTGCCCCTGGGAATAGTCGCTGTGGGTCAGGCTATCGGCAGCTTCTTCGGAGGCCCCGTGGCGACAAATCAATACCGCGCCTTGCTCCTCGGCGCTACCTCAGCCGCCGGGGGTGTCTGCGCCTTCCTGTGCTTTACCGTGGAATTGGAACTCTGGGCGGCAGTGGCAGTGGCAACGGTTGGAGGCGGTTTGCTGGCAGTGACCATGCCTGCCCTGGTGGCCGCCAGCACCGAGCATTCGGGGGAATCCAAGTCCACGGGCGCCAGCATTATGGGCCTGAGTAACCAGATTGGAGGAGTGCTGGGGGCTGCTATCGCCGGCGCGTTTCTGGCAAGCACCGGATACGGGGGGATAGGCTATATGTGTCTCTGCGTAACGATTGCCAGCGCTCTCATAGCCGGCTTGTTCGGAAGGAATTTGCGCCGGGGCGTCGGCTGACCTTCTGGAAAGGCAAAGGCAGTCGCGCTTCCAAGCATTTGGGGCAGTAGGGAATTGTGGCGGGAGTGCGAGGGAGTCGAACCCACCTACCCCGCTTCTAACGAGGCATAACGGTTTTGAAGACCGCAAGGGCCACCGGGCCCCATCCACTCCCCAGATACGAATTTACGGGATTTTACTCCATCCATCCTGAATTTGCCATTCTTTTGCCATTCCTCTTCTTCCATTCAGCCCCAAAATGGCTCACTGCCTCTCCCTGCACTGTTGGTAACACATGGGAGTATAAATCAATCGTTATTCCGATGGAACTATGCCCCAACCGTTCGGAGACTATCTTGGGATGGATTCCTTGAGACAGCATCAGTGAGGCGTGAGTGTGGCGCAGGTCGTGGAGCCTCAACCCCTGTAGACCACATCTCTTTGCAATGCGCTCGAATGCTTGAGTTACCAGGTCGGGGTCCAACTCAGACCCGTCGGAATGGCAAAAAACGAAATTGCCATTCCCCGACGTCTCTGGGCTTCGCTCGCGGTGAATTCTCAAAGCCTTCACCGACTCCGGGGGCAGGTCAACCACTCGTCCGTGGTCATTCTTGGGAACTTTCAATTCCGTCACACCGGATGCCAGTTTGATCAGTGCCCTACGCACGGACAAAGTGCCTGCGGAAAGATCAAGGTCTCTCCAACGGAGTCCCAGCATCTCGGACCTCCGCAACCCAGTCTGAATGGTCAACAGAGCCAGGGTCTGATGCAACGGATCTGTTATTCGCTCCAAGAAAGCGAGGACTTCTTCCCAGTCCAGAATCTGGGCCTCGTACTTGGTCGTACGAGGAGGCTCAACGGCATCGACGACGTTCCTGACCACAACTCCAAGCTTGACTGCATCGTTCAAAGCCTTGGAGAGGACTCTGTGGACTTGGAGCACGGTGCGGGGTGAAAGTTGCCCTCCGTTTCTGCGGCCGCCTTTCAGAAGCTGGGCTTCCATTTGTTGTACATGACGAGGGGTAAGTTTTTCCAGTGGGATTTTCCCCAGCTTGGGCACAATGTAGCGATCTAGGTTGCCCTTGTAACCCTCCAGCGTGCGGTTGGAAACACGCGGTGCCGCAATATCTTGGAGCCATTGCTCGAGATATTCCGCCACGGTAAGCCGACTACGTTCCACAAAAGTACCGGTATCCACTTCGCGCAGCAACTCGGTCAGTCGCCGCTCTGCCAAGGCCATGGTCCCCTTCACGGCTTCGGAGTGATAACGCTTTTTCCCTGTCCTGGCATCCACACCGGTGTAAATCTGTACGGTCCAGGAGTCCTTCCTTACTTTCGAGCGCTGTCTAATCGTTCCGCGTGCCATGGCCCACCTGCTATGAGAGGCGTCTTGTGCTCTTGCCCGACCCATTAGGCAAAAGGGGACTCCAAAAAGGAGACGCAAGCCCCCATCCATCGAGGGGGACGGGAATCTCCGATGGAGCGTCCCGACCGGGACTGAGCCTGCTATCCAGTTTAAATACAACTCAGTTCCCAGGCAATGTGGACAGCGTCAGTTGCTCCCTACGGCACGGTGCAAACCTTGACCAAGAATTTCCTGTGCCGTATTTGCCTCGAACCAGGGTCCTGACAAGACCGAGGTCGATGGTTCGAGTCCATCCAGGCCCACCTAACGGGACTCGAACTTTTCCTTCCAGGCCATTTGTCAGGGGCCTTCGAACCCGACGCTCAGACCCTGCAGGTTGTATGTAGTCTTTTTCCACGATGGGAAACCATCTGACCTCGCATTCCGCGGCTCCCGAATCAGCGCAATGATCTTGCGACTTAATTCCTCACAGCTTTGAGGGGAACCACGTTGACTTGACCGGGTGACTGGCGAAACCCCCGGTGCCATTGGTGCAACCAAGGCAGGCGCCGATAATTTGGAACGAGATCCCGCCGGAAATTAATCTCATAGCTTGCTCTTGGGCTTGCCGTTTCCTGAGAGTCGCCGGATTCCTCGACTGGATGCCGCCTTCCCCAACCGGTCCCCGGGGCTCACTTGCCGGTGAAACTCCACGGCGTCCTCCTCCCCCAAGGTCCTGAAGTAGGTTTCGGGTATCTTCTTCCACCCGCCGACTATTTTCAGTATCTGCTCGGGCATTCCTGCCCGTAGGGCGTTGATGGCGTAGGAATGGAGGAAACGATGGGGATGCATGTCCTCGATGTTGGCTCGCTTTGCCAGACGCTTCAGTAGCTGGCATATCCCGTTGGGTTGCAGGGCCTCGCCCTTCTCAGACACCCACAGAGCCTTGGTCTGCGGCATGAGGGCTTCTCTTTCCTGCAGATAGTCCCAGATCACTGACCTCGCCGTGTTGCCGATGGGCATTTTTCGCTCTTTGCGGCCCTTACCCATCACCAACAGCGTGCCGTTGCTCAGGTCCGTGTTTTCGAGTCGCAGCTTGGCGATCTCGCTCAGTCGGCCGGGAGTATCCCAAAACGAGTAAAGGACTGCCCGGTCGCGGACCAGCCGAAATCTGTGGGCGGGAGTTCTGGCGAGAGTGGGATCAGCGAGGGTCAGCAGGTCCCGCATCTGGTCTTCGGTTACTATGGGAACTGTTTTCTCCTCCAAGCTGGGTGGCTCTATGTCGGAGAGGGGATTCTCGTCGACATGTTTACGTTCCACCAGCCAGTTGAAGAACCGGTTCAGGCGGCGGTACTGGGCATTGATGTGGCCCTTGGAGAGCTTCTTGGGTTCGGCGTAGGTCCGCTCCCCGAACCACCGCACCCGGTCCTGGAGGTAGGCGAGGTATTCCTCGAGATGCTCGGTGTAGATCTCCTGCACGTCAGGCCAGCCCTGCTCCTCGGCGTACAGGGCGGCCATGGCGACAGTCGTTTCGAGGCTGGCGAGGTATCCCTCGGAGTACCTGTTGGATGCCTTCAGGCTGCTGAGAAACCGCTTGCCGTGGGCGCGAAGACTGAGGTCAAAAACCTGCTTGACGACCATTCATCTGGTGGCACCTGAGAGAAGAAGCCGCCATTTTGTATCTAAGTTTACCACAAGAGGGGTGGCTGGTGGGCCTGACTTGACGATAGACAGTACCATCTTCGAGATGTGGATGGGGCTGTAAGCTTACCGAACCTACCAGATCAGCCATCATAGTTTGACAGGGCCGACAAACACAAGGAATGCCTTAGTGAGGCGATGTTCTTCCTGTCGCCCGTTGGCAATTCGGAGAAGCTGACTGCAGCTGGCCTCGCCATTTGCCGCGAGGTCAACTGTGGCGAAACTGTCCCGATAACCGTAGATCACGGCCTATGCCGCCATCAGCCAGCCATTCTTTCATTGTGCTAGCGGCGCCCGCGTCCGCGCTACGGACGGGTGTAGGTTCTCCCTTTACGCTGTCGGCCAAGAACGCAGATAGGACTGCCATAAACCCCAGGTAGAGCCACGTGGGGTTTCACCAGCGCGTCGAGGACCTGCACACTGGATCGGTAGGTAGCGTCGTTAGTAGGGCCTCCAAGAAATTCCGGTGCAAATATCTCTATGATTTCCGCGTGATTGATTGTGAGCGCATCTATCAGCCCTCGGCTGGGGGTATTCGGGCGCAGCTCTCCACAAATGCGTGTGCGTCGTAGATCATTGATTTGATGAGGTCATAGGTTTCATCATCAAAATGAGTGGCTAGGGTCTGACGGTTTGACCGGTCCGTGTGCTTGGTCACGTGGGGCAATATCACCGGTTTTCCATCGACGACCATGCTGTTGTAAATCGTTGAGTGCCCAATCGTGTTGCGAATCTCGGCCAATTCCTTGAGATTAGAGATGCCGACCTCGCGGAAATCATCAGGTAATTTCCCAAGAGTTTCTTCCGCTAGATCCTTCACCAAACCGGAAAAGCCCTTGTCGCTATTCTGGGCCAGCAATTGCATCTGAATAGGCTCTAATCTGGCCCACCAATCGTCGAACCATTCTGAGGAAATTCGACCTTCAGACTGTACGGTGTGCAACTCTAACATCAACCGTATGACGTCAGGATGCCGGCTCACAAAATGGTAACTCAAATGCTTTTCAACGTAGAGGACCAGCATGAACACTTCGCCGGGTCGCGCAACCAACTGTTCGTATTCGACGGGATTATCGACGGGGGGCATTACCACCCGTTTTTGTGCTTCCTCTGGCGATAGGTCTATACGTTTTAGCGTGTACATCAGTAGATCGGCGGTGATGGGTTCTTCTGTCGCGCTTGTCGCTAGCACTGAACTAACCCTGTTGAGGTAATGGACGAAGGTTTCTCCGGTGGGTTTAGCCACACGGTAATCGCTATACTTCATCATCATTGAGACGGATCCGCAGAGAACCGGGTATTCCGCTTCCGTATCTTCATCGGACACCCAGTACAGAGCGAATTCAGCGTCGGGCTTAAGTAAACCGAGAGCAGGCAGGAAATTTTGCAGCTGCGGCATAGTCGGCCTTTCGGTACGTCCCAAAGCCGCAACGTGCCGACTGCTGTACCTGCCCTGATCCTCGGTGATGAGGTGATAATCGCCCAAGCCTGACTCTGGGTGGTTCATGGCGCTCACTTTCTCTGGCCGCTCAGAAATTCCACGATCTGGCTGTTCTCGTAGGGTCAGAATCGCAAACCCTTTGGAGGTTCAAGTGTATGCCTTCCTGTTTAGTTAGAGCTGGATAAAAACGTCCAATGTTTGAAGAACATGATTCCGAGCAAAAGGAGCTAGAGCGAGCCTTTGAGCTAACGCCCTCCTGGACTTTAGCAGGACATCAGTCAGTTCTCGGCCTCGCCTAAGTGTCGCTACCACAGCCGAGAGTACCAAATCCACCTGCTGAGGAGGGGCTATTTTAGTTAGCTCGGTGGCTAGGCTCTGTTGACATTTGATTATAATGGCGGCATGAGCAACGTCAAACTATCACCAGAGCAGTGGGATCAAATTCTCGAATTCCTGCGCGGTTGCACTGGTCTCTACATTGGTCAGGAAGCCGAATGCCGACGTTTCATCGAGGCGGTGCTGTGGATTACCCGTTCCGGCGCCCAGTGGCGTCTGCTGCCGGCCGACTACGGCAATTGGAACAGCGTGTACAAACGGTTTTCCCGCTGGGCCGACCAAGGCATCTGGGAACGGATGCAACGCCACTTCGCGGGGGAGCCGGACCTGGAGCATCTCATCATCGACAGCACGGTGGTGCCAGCCCACCCCTGCGCCGCCGGAGCGCCCTCAGGCAAGGGGGGCAGGAAGCCCAGGCCTTGGGCCGGAGCCGGGGTGGTTTCAGCACCAAGGTCCACGTGAGCGTGGACGCTTTGGGGAATCCCTTGCGGTTCCTGCTGACCGGAGGACAAGAGCATGACATTACCCAAGCCCATGATCTGATCGCCGGTTACGGGAGCGAGTATGTGATTGCGGACAAAGGGTACGACGCCCAACCGTTGCGTCGATCCATTCTGGAGCAGGGCATGATCCCGGTTATACCGCCCCGTTCCAACCGGAAGGAACCGCAGGAATATGACGCCCAGATATACCGGGAACGGCATCTGGTGGAGTGTTTCATCAACAAGATGAAGCAGTTTCGCCGGATATTCTCCCGGTTTGAGAAACTGGACACCAGGTACCTGGGCTTCCTCCACTTCGCTGGCGCTCTCATCTGGCTTCGGTAAAATGTCAACAGGGCCTAGAGCCGTACCTACGAGAACAGCCGAATCCTCGGAGCAATCCGGCCCCTCCAGCGTCTTAAGCATTGCGTGAACGCCTGGAGTAGTCAGGAATCCGTTTGCCTCAAGACGCCGCAAAATGTCATCTGCATTTACTCGCACAAACCAGTAGTTTAGTAGTAGGAGTTGTTCAATCAACGAGGAGTATGATTCTCCCGTTATCAGGTTGGAACGATACAGCTCCCATATGACTGCTTGGGTATTAACGGCATTCTTGCCTAGAGATCGTGCGAAGTTAGATAGGCCCAGGTCGTCAGATAAGAGAACTAGCCCATCCATGGACTGGCTGTCGCTAGCATATACTGCACCAACTGCGGCAGGTGTCAGTACTTCTACAAGCGTCTCGAAATCGTCTGAGTCGAGCAGACCATAGGCGGCGACTATTTCAAATGACTCTGCCAAACTCAGTACGGAGTTCAAGTATTCCCTCCGCTGGATTAGGTAACTGTCCGGCATCTCGGTCCTCGTGTATTTGCCTTCAGCTTCCTTTCCCAAGTAGGCAGATGCTCGCCCACTGGTCCTGGCGAGGAAAGCGGACTGCTGAATTTCGTCGATTACCTGTTGAGGCACCATGACGCGAGAAAACCTGCTCCGCAAGTACTCTGCAATCCCCAATTGATGTACCGCAAGCAATGCTGTCAAATCTAGGACTAGACCGCTGGTCTGCGGCAATATGAGGTGGACCCGGAAATTCGGACAGGTAGCTAAGTGAGAGTCCCGCTCCTAAATTGAGGGCAGCGGTTGCTGTCGGGAAGGAGCAGGAAATGTCGCAAGGACGCAGGAAGCACAGCCCGGCTTTCAAGGCCAAGGTGGCGTTGGAGGCGCTTAAGGGCCAGGAAACGGTGGCCCAGTTGGCCGCCAGGTATGAAGTCCACCCCGGGCAGATCCAGGCCTGGAAGAAGGCACTCACCGAGGGCGCCTCCGGGGTCTTTGGCAACGGCAAGGAGCAGAAGTCCCGGAACGACGCCGCCCTGATCGCCCGCCTGTACCAGGAGATCGGCCAGCTGAAGGTGGAGCGGGATTTCTTGGCGGAGAGGTCCGGTCCATGAGTCCGGCCCGGCGGCGGCAGATGGTGGACCGGGAGCACCCCTCCCTATCTCTGGTGCGCCAGTGCGCTTTGTTAGGCGTCAGCCGTTCCAGCCTCTACTACCGGCCCCGGGCGGCATCGCCAGAGGACCTGTCCCTGATGGGCGAGATCGACCGGCAGTACCTGGAGACGCCTTTCTACGGGTCCAGGCGGATGAAGGCCTGGCTGGAGCGGCGGGGGATGCCGGTGAGCCGGAAGCGGGTGCAGCGGCTGATGCGGGCCATGGGGCTGCGGGCCATCTACCGCCGTCCTGGCACCAGCCGCAGGCCGCCGGAGCACCCGGTCTATCCCTACCTGCTGCGGAATGTCAGGATCACCCGGCCCAACCAAGTTTGGGCCGCCGACATCACCTACCTGCCCATGGCCCGGGGCTTCCTCTACCTGGTGGCGGTGATGGACTGGCACAGCCGGTACGTGCTGGCCTGGCGGCTGTCCAACACCCTGGAGGCCGGCTTCTGCGCCGAGGCGCTGGAGGAGGCTCTAAGTAAGGGCCAGCCCGAGGTGTTCAACACCGACCAGGGGAGCCAGTTCACCAGCCTGGAGTTCACCCAGGTGCTGCAGGACCGGGGCGTGAAGATCAGCATGGACGGCAAGGGAAGGTACCAGGACAACATCTTCGTGGAGCGGCTGTGGCGGACGGTGAAGTACGAGGAGGTGTACCTGAAAGCCTACGCCAGCGTCCTGGAGGCCCAGCGGGGACTGGGAGACTATTTCCGGTTCTACAATGGGCTCAGGCCCCATCAGGCCCTGGGCTACCGGACCCCGGCCGAGGTGTTCTATGGGGAGCAGAAAGCCGTAGCAGAGGAGTCTGATCGAAGGAGGTGTTCACCGGAAAAGGGGACCCAAGCACTGGCAGAAGAGCCGGGACTGTCACTTAACTCGGCCTTAATCCTGTCCAAATAATGGGTTCCACCTCAATACATCATTACTGACCTTGGCCTCTTGGTCGGTACCAGTTCCTGAACGGAATCTTATGGGAGGGTTCACAGTAAATGCGTTCCAAGCCTCAAGGGTAGATATTCCGACACATGACGAGAATGACGCTAGCGGCAGAACTCCTTCTTGATAAAGCTGTTCCGCCTCTTGGACAAACCGGGCCCGTCGGTCTACTGTCTCGAATATTTTGGAAACGTCGTCCTCTGCTACCTTGAGTCGATACATTCGAGTGTCTTCCGGAAAGCGTGTGGAAAACTCGTCGCTCGTCTCTTGGAAGGCACGGACGAATTTGCTTTGAACCGCTGCAACCTCATAGGCGAGGTCTTCAAAGCCCTTCCGAAGTACTACGGTGTCTCCGACCTGTCTTCCCATGAGTTTCTGAGCAAGGTATTGGCTTGGACTTAATTCGTAAGGGCTTGGGGACTCTTCCCCATTCTCCAAGACTAGCCACCAACGCTCCACGCCCTCGCCTTTTAGAAGCACAGCACAACCGGGGCCGACGATCTCAGGTTCGACCCAATCATTTCCGCGGGATAGGAATAGGCTGAAGTATCCAAGGTGGAGATCCGGTTCATCGAATCCGCATCTGCGCCCTAGATAAGCGTCCTCCACATAGCCATCCAACCCAAGCAGCAGTTTCAACTGCGCCAGCTTTAGAATTGACCTGGGATCGTGGCAAAGGTCCGAGGCTATGATTTTGCGGACGGTTTTGATGGCGGCATCTCGATCACCGCACCTAAACTGGGCTACAGCCAACTGAACCTGATCGGTTGGGGTTGCATCCTCACGAGAGCAAAGTTCTTGGCACCGTAAGGCTACGGCACGGGCATCGCCAACTTGTTGCAGGATTTGTGCTTCTACTTCGACTGCTATCCTCGGCAGTTGACAGTGCGTCGCTCGGATTTTTCCGACCCAATCAAGTGCTTCGCGATATCTCTTGCTGTTTACGAGGCATACGAGCAGCGGGATTGCAATGGGTTGAGAGGCAGTCCCATTTGCGACCTCAGCCAGCCGGTCTGCCGCCTCGGAGAAACGCCCCAAACTTTCATAAAAGTGCCCGAGTCGTGCTAAGACTTCTGGACGATCGGACTCGTCGGCGTTTTCTAGAGCATGGCACAGGGCCTTCTCAGTATCGTCAGGATCGACCGGTGCTGTGCGGCAAATTGACACCAATGTGAGAAGCTTTGGATCGTTGGGGAGTCTCTCTAATGCGGAATCAAGGATCAGAGTTACCGTGTCTTCATCACCGACAAGCGACTCGGCTCGATGCATAATCTCGGCCCGGTGTACGTCTTGCCATCTAAACCAAAGCCAAGGTGGGATGTGCATTTCCAGTAGGGTGGGAATCGGGCCGGGAATCTCACTGGAGTGCCTCGGCCCTTGATTGCAGCACTGTCCGGCAGCGCCGTCTCACCTCTTCTTGCCGGTTGGCCAGCCCTGCCAGGAAGCTGCCGACCCTCTCCTGTACCGCCGCCCTGGTCCCCAGACACAGGTTGCCGGTGGCCTCCTCTCTCGCCCAGCCCCAGATGGCCTCGTCAGCGTTGAAGTCCGGGCTGTATCCCGGCAGATTTATCAATCGCAGGTTCAGCCCCGCCTTTCTCAGCAGTCCTCTCACCGCCTCGCCTCGGTGCGCCGGCGCGTTGTCCCAGATCACATTCAGCCGCCCGCCGCGCCTCTCCCGCAACTGTTCCAGGAAGGCCGCCGACGTTTCGCTGTTGCTGTTCCCTTCCAGCTCCATCCACTCCACTTCGCCAGTCTCCAAACACACTGCCGAGTAGTAGCTGGCCTTCTCTCCGTACCGCGGGCTGTTCGAGTCAACCAGGGCCGGCCTTCCTTTCAGAACCCACTTGCCACGCAACTCGGCGTCCGCCCGGAAGTGGGCCTCGTCGGCAAAGAATACCTTGGCTCCGGTCTGTTGGGCTTCCTCCTTCAGAGCGGCATATTCTGCCACGAAGGCCTCACGCCGGGCCTCATTCGCCTTGACCAAACGCTTCTTGGGGCGCCTGAAGGCAAATCCCAGCCTGTGCAGATAGTTCAGGCAACTGCTCCGGCTCAAACTGACTCCAAACCGTTCCGAGGCGAACCGCCGCACCACCCTCCAATACCAGTTGGCCATTGCGATGCCCGATGATGACGGCGGTTGCTGCACTGCCCCTTTCAACTCCGTCTGCTGTGTCTGGTCAAGGGCGGGGGGGAACCGCCGGTCTGCTCGAAGATCAGGGCCGCAGGCCCTCCCTCGCCGAAGGCCGAGACCCACCGTCCGATGGTGTGTGGATCACGCTCCAGTGCTTCCGCCGCAGCCGCAGCCGTCAATCCCTGGGCCAAGAGCAGGATGGCGTACCACCTCTCCCGCTCCCTGGGCGTCGGCGCCAGGATCATCCTCCGCCGCAGGTCCTTGACTCCCATCCGCCATTGTTCCAGAGACCGGTCTATCTCCCTCACGCCCATCATCAACCCCTGCAACTCCCCATATTGGCTTACCCGGTTCCACGCCAATTTACCCTATGTCTCTGCGCATTTCACTCTGGCTTTGGTTTAGGAGCCGGTCGCCGCCGCCACGCAGCGCAACCAGAATTCGCTCAAAATCGCTCGTCGCTGCCATGTCAACACCCGTGCCTTTTGGCCCCCCTGTAATTGCGGTAACCGAGTAGGCCCGATCTCGCCTGATGCGATATCAACACCACACGACCGCTCTGCGTTAATGCTAGTCCCGTCTTCCACAACATTGTCGATTGGTGCGGGTCGAGGCGGGCACAACAGGCACCCCAAAGGGATCGCAGGAGACAACGCCAATCACCGCTTTTGCGAGAGTGGCAGCTTGGAAGACGCCACCGCCGTAGCTACAGAGTGCCCATGTGACGCTGCTAGGGCAGTATCCGCAACAGCCCCGGCAAACTGGGAGGGCAAGGCCGCCAACCGCCAGAAAAGTTAAAAGAGCCTCGGGATCCAGGGGGTCCCGCCGTAGGCTAGCCGTGCTGCCAACTCCTGGTGTGTCTCTTATCCGCTGGCAGCTGCAGCCCAGAACGATCGCCAGCAAATCTGCTTGAGGAATAACGCCAGGCGTTCCATCAGCTACACGAAAACTTCATGGGGAAGGAGTCAACAATGCCGGGGGAATGGTCGCCCTGTTTAACCAGAAACCGGTAAAGTGGCGGTGATACGCGTCGCACTGGGTGTGCTTAATGGCGACTTATAGAAGAATCTCATCTCCAAACCCCGCTTTGCCCTGCGCGGCAGTCTGGAGAGTACAAAACTACTGTACGGAACCCGACGTAGCATCCATTATTTGGTGTAACTATTCCCCCCAATACTCCAAATAAGCCACCAGACAAAAAAACCTGTACGAAAAGTTAAAACGGCCTCTCAAAGCTAATCGTCATTCAGATCTGGCTGAGTAGCCGCAGCCTCTCCCCGACTCAGGGTGTGGCAAAACGCCATTTCCGGGCGAGTTACAGTGTGGCACCATCGCCGCAGAAACCGACCACGTCATAAGGGCCATCGTTCTTGTGAGGTAGGCATCGACTTGACGTTATGCAGCCCTTTACGCCGGAGGTAGCGAAGCCGCTCAAAGCGGAATCTGCCATATTGGTCGAGCTGGTCGGTGAGTCGGAGGCGCCGGATCTTCGGATGGAAAACCCGGTAGACGGGTGCGAGATAATCCTCCGTCCCATTCGTTTAGTGGAGCAAGGTGGAGCGATGCTGGGGGAGGAATCCGTCCAGAAGGGCCTGCGGGAGGCAGACCGCTTTCACCTGGACCCCGGTGGTCCGGGAACGTCTCAGGGTCTGCTGACGTCATTGGGGGGCAGACTGCTCCGCGACGCTGATTTAGCCCAGTTGTACTGCTTGGATGATAGCTGAACCAGCGTACGGCCCGGCCTGCTGACCACGGAGTTGCTATAGCATGCTCACGATAAGGTGAGCGACGCCGAGGCCAAGGCACGGGCCGACTTCGACCTGTGATGGAAGGTGGCATCGGAGATTGAGTTCGAGGACCGGCCTTTCGCCAAGAGGACGGTACAGGGATCCAGGGCCAACTGATCCTGCACGATAAGATGCGGGAGGTTTTCGGGTAAATCCAGTGACAGCCGCGGGAGTTTGCGCTACCTGAAGGGCGAGCGCAGGATGAGGGTGGCGATGGCTACGACCTACATCTTGGGCGTAACGCGGTGAAGAACACCTAAATATGCTGACAGACAACATAGCGAGGTTGATGCGGTCGCTGGCAACGTTGGACGATGTGCCGACGCGGTACAGGTCATAGACCAACGGTTACAAATCCCGGGTTGGATCCAGCGCGAGGGGCAGGCGGC
The DNA here is from genome assembly GCA_965204805.1 of Dehalococcoidia bacterium. Classification (GTDB taxonomy): domain Bacteria; phylum Chloroflexota; class Dehalococcoidia; order Lucifugimonadales; family UBA3495; genus VXOI01. Next base: position 1,598,839 of record OZ242013.1, on the reverse strand, counting down.
TATTGAGTGATCAGACGAGGCGGTGCGGCGGAAGCTGCTTGGGTAGATCGTGGCTGACGCCAACTTGCTGTAGCAGTTGGCCCGGCAGGCCAAGCCTGATTATCCGCGGAAGATTTGGAGGGGCGGCCATAGTTGATGACGCGGAGTTCCTAAGGGGTGTCGTCAAAAGAGTTTAGTCCAGATCATGGCTGCCCGGAGTTGGCAGGCGGCCAGATACGATGCTGCCCGCTTGGCATAACGGGTCGCTATCCCGCGCCACTGTTTGAATTCCAGAAACCCGTTCTCCACCAAGTGCCGCAGCTTGTACAGCGCCCGGTCGTATTCCCGCTTCTCCTTACGGTTGCTCTTGGGCGGTATCACCGCCTCCATACCCATATCCGAGGCAGCGGCTATGATCTCGTTGGTGTCATAGGCTTTATCCGCCAGCAGGCACTGGGCCTCAATGCCCTCGATCAAGGACAGTGCCTGGGAGCAGTCGGCCACCGTGCCCTCGGTCAGCGCCAGCCTGACTGGCATTGCGTGGGAGTCTACTGCCAGATGCAGCTTGCTGTTCAGCCCCCTTTTGTGCGGGCTATGGCCTGGCTTCCACCCCGGGCCCCGGTACTGTGGGGATGGGCCTTGATGTAGCTGGCATCGATCATCAGCCACTCGAAATCCGGGTCTTCGATCACGCTATCGAAGAGACGTTCCCAGACGCCCCGGTCCCGCCAGCGGCAAAACCGGCGGTGAGTGTTCTTCCAGTCCCCGTAGTCCGGGGGCAGGTCGCGCCAAGGAGCGCCGGTGCGCAGAATCCAGCACACGGCGTCGATGAAGCGGCGATTGTCATGTGCCGGTCTTCCCTGCTTGCCCTCTCCTGCGGGCAGGTGCGGCCTTAGCCGCTCCCAAACGGCATCACTCATATCGTGGCGCCGGTGCGCTGCTGTCATACTTCCCACCTTCCACAGTCTCCAGTTCCCAGCAATCTACTACCCTTCTTCTGTTTTGACGACACCCCCTAGGGTAATTGCTGCCCCAGGATGTGATGCGCATAGGAGCGACGATGGCGGACGATGGCGATGGAGACTGCGGCGGCGACGTGGAGTGAGCCTGAAGGACAGGTTGACCAAGGACTGGGTCGTTGTAGTGTGTGATCCGGAGATGCCCCGCAGCCACAAGAACAGCCAGCGCGGCCATGACGGGCACATGGCTGCGGTGGTGGATATCAATATCCCGCTGGTCACCGTAGTGGATGTGCCTTTGGTCATCGCCTGGCGCAGCATGGGGAGTTGAATCCAGTGAAGCAGAGCGAGGACACCGCCGGAGCGCCGGTGGTTGAGCCCGTGGGCGACGCGGCTTGCGGAGACAGCGGCACCCGCCAGGAATTTGCCGAAACCGGACGCAAGCTGGCGTCTTGGGTCCGGGCGGTCCCAACAGCAACCAAAGACCTCGTGATCAACATGGTGCCAGGCAGTGGCACCTGGCCTGTGGGGCAGGGAACTAGCCAGATAGTGCGAATGGCGACACCTTTACTACCTCACCGTCCGCCGCATAAGTTTGGAAGGCATCCAGTGCCACGGCCCGGTGCGCCGAGCCTAGCCGTTGGATTCCCAGTACACCACGCCAGTGCTAGCATAGGGCAACGGTGCGACTGCACCCCCGGGAGGGCTTGTTGCAGGAAGCCCGGGCGTTGCAGCGAAGTCCGCGTTACTCCCGGTATAGTCAGTCGCGGGTGGTGGCCGAGCACCGGTTGGAGGGGATCGTCCACCTGGGGGTTCGCAAGGCGGGATACATCGGCTGAGCCAAGACCAAATTCCAAGTAAATCTGGCCGCCATCGTGGACGACCTTACCCTGTTAGCTGACTGAATGGACATCCTCTGCGATTTCGTCCCCAGACTTCTGGGGTTCGTCAACCTTGTCGATGCTGGCGTAGGTCGCAACGCCGTCCTGCGCGTAAACCCGGTGCCTGCCTCGTCACAGCTTAATTGACCAAGACAACCCGGTGAAAATGGGCTTTCCGTCCGAGCTTCTAGAGCTTCGTCGTCACCAAATTTGCCATTCCTTTGCCATTCCTCTCATTGCGGCTCAATGCGGCTAGGTGCCGCGAAATGCATTGTCGAGACTCGCGAGAGCTATATACTCGCAGTTAAATGAGACTATAGGAGGCTTGCTGACAACGGCTGTGCAGTTTTGAAGACCTCAAGGGCCACCGGGCCCCATCCACTCCCGGGTTGCCGCCGCTGCTCCGGCCCGCGGTAGGCGAGTGTGCGGCAAGGCTGGCGCGGACAAACGCCGCTCCCTGTCATTGCTGGAGGGAGCGGCGCCTCTCGGTTGCGTTGGAGTCCAGGGACTAGCTGCCGAGGACGGCGTCTATCTTCTTCTTGAGGGCGCCCTTCGGCACTGCGCCAACAATCTGGTCAACGGGTTGGCCGTTCTTGAAGAAAATCAGCGCCGGGATGCTGCGGATGCCGTACTGCATGGCGACGCTGGGGCTGCTGTCCACGTCGAGCTTGCCGACGGTGAGTTTGCCGTCGTACTCCACCGCCATGTCATGTACCGACGGGGCAATCATCTTGCACGGGCCGCACCACTCTGCCCAAAAGTCCACCAAGACAGGCAGCTCGGAGTTAAGCACATCGGTTTCCCAGTTCTGATCGTTCACCTCGATGGGTTCTGCCATACCATCCTCCGGAATACCTTCCGCTGCCGTAATATAGCGCCTTGCACCGGTACAAGCGTCGGACGATGGCGACCGGAACTCGCGCGCAGCGAATGATGTCGGGATATCAAGTTCAGTTTAATTCCGCAGCAGCTACAGGTCAACCGGCCACCGTCAGAAGTCCGCCCGAAGACCAACTCCAAGCAGGTGAACGAACGGCGCGCCCCCAATCCTCCGATTGGAATCATTGGGTTCTTCCCTGTATAGTGTAGATATATGAGCTCGCCGCAACGACTAGCACAAGAGGCCGGACTGCAACCCGGCGACCATCTAGAGCTGAACCTGGAATCCTGGGGGCGCCTGGGCGAAGCCCTGGCGTGGCATGACGGTGCTCCAGTATTTGTTTTCGGCGGTATTCCCGGAGAGCGGGTGACGGCGGAAGTGGTCCGCGTTCACCGAAAATACGCCTCTGCCACGGTAACCGAGGTGCTTGAGCCTTCCGAGAGCCGTATTCCGCCGCCATGTCGGTACTTCGGCGAATGCACCGGGTGCCAGTGGCAGCACCTGGACTATGATGCGCAATTGGCTGCCAAGCGGAATAAGGTTGTCGATGCCCTTATCAGGGTCGGCGGTTTCCCGGCCGGTGAGGCGGATGACCTGGTAGTTTCCACGTTGCCTTCGTCCAGCCAATACGGCTATCGGAACCATGCCCGATTTACCGTTAATCTCAGCGGCGCCCTGGGGTTCGTCAACCGGGAAACTCGTCGCTTCGTGCGAATAGACCACTGTAGGCTGATGCGACCCAGTGTCAATGCCCTCTTGGAGGAACTGCAAGACCGCTGCCAGGAAACCACCCAGCTTTCCATACGCGCCGGGGCTGGCGACTCCATGACCAGAGATGAATACCTGGTGCAACCGAGGTTGTTCAACCCCGAAGTCACCGTTGCGACCGGTCAGAAGCGATATGCGGAAACCGTTGAGGGCAACCGCTTCTTTGTGTCTTCCCCATCCTTTTTCCAGGTCAATGTGGAGCAGGCGGCGCAGGCGGCGGAAGTAGTGCGGCATGGGCTGGCGCTGGGACCGGAGGACGTCTTGCTGGACGCCTATACTGGTGTAGGGACCTTCGCCGTGTTGCTGGCGCCTTACGTTGCAAAGGTCATAGCGGTTGAAGAGTCGTCTGCTGCTGTCGCCGACGCCAGGGAAAACGCCGCCGGAGTTCCCGGTATGGAGTTTGTGCTGGGGCGCACCGAGAACGTACTGAGCGACCCTGCCGCCCTGAGCTTGTCAAAGGGTCGCCCCGATGCCGTAGTGCTGGACCCGCCCCGTTCGGGATGCCAGCCTCAGGCTCTGACCAGCCTCATTGGGCTGAAACCGCCTCGCGTGGCCTATGTCTCATGCGACGCGGAAACCTTGGCCCGCGACCTAAAAATGCTATGCGCAGGGGGATACGACCTCGACCGGGTTGTTCCCATTGATATGTTTCCTCAAACCCATCACGTAGAGTGCGTCGCCCTGCTCCACTGGGCCGGGAAAACTTCGGCGGACCGACTGATACTCGCTTCCGCCTCGCCGCGCCGCAGAGAATTGATGAGCGACATGGGCTTGGAATTTGATATCACGCCCGCCGACGTGCTTGAAGACCTTCTCCCAGGCGAGTCGCCGCGGGCCATGGTGGAACGGCTGTCTCGGGACAAGGCGCTGAAGGTGGCATCCTTGGTGAAATCCGGGTTCGTTGTAGGCGCGGACAGTACCGTGGTCCATGCTGGCGAGTCCTTAGGAAAGCCCGTGGACAACGACGAAGCGCGCGCCATGCTGCGCCGGCTGCGAGGCACCACGCATCACGTTTGTACTGGAATCACAGTCGTGGATACCGCTACGGGACGCCGGTTGACTGACAGTATGACCTCCCAGATAACGCTGCGCGATTTCTCCGATGATGAAATCGAGGACAGCATCACCTCTGGTACCCCCCGGGACAAGGCAGGGGCCTATGCGGTGCAGGACATGGAGCTTCGTCCGGCGTCGGGATGGGATGGCTGCTATCACAACATTGTGGGTCTGCCGACCTGCCGCCTGCTGCTGATGCTGGACGAATTGGGTTGGAAGCCACCAGAAGGGTGGTCTCTCCCTGAAACCGCTGCCTGCAGCCCCGGTTGTCCTAACCATTCAAGAGTCCCCTTGGCCTCCGCGGGAGCGTCAGGAGGGGGGAGCACCCCGTGAACATAATGGGTATGGGGCTGATGGAGCTGGCGGTGGTTCTGCTGGTTGCCTTTCTGGTGCTGGGACCTGGCCGCTCCATAGACATGGCGAAGCGAACGGGAAAAGTTCTGGGAGACCTGCGCCGCGGTTTCAGCGAGGTGACCGACGCCATATCCACTGAGGAGCGCCAGCGCACCCACGCGCAACAACCCCAGCCTGGTGTGCCGTCCCGCCCCGACCTGCCTGACGACGCGGCAGCCGACCCTGGCGACTCCACGACGGGTAGTTCGCCCTCTTCAAGTCGAGAAGAGAACGGCCGAAGCTGATGGCCCGCGAGCTCAGCTTCATGGAGCACCTCGGTGAACTCCGGCGACGGTTGATCATTTGCGTCATCGCCGTGCTTGCAGGCAGCGCAGCCTCCTTCGTCTTCTACGAGGAGATAATCGAGTTGCTATCCCGACCCGCCTACGATTTGGAAGGCAGTCAGGGCATAGAGCTGGTATTCATTGAGATTACGGAACTCCTGACCACGGCGGTCAAACTGTCTTTCGTTGCCGGATTTGTGCTTGCCCTTCCTGTCATCCTCTACCAGGTAATAATGTTTGTGGCGCCCGGCCTCACTGGCAGGGAACGACGTTATCTCTTGCTCTTTCTCCCCATGGCTCTCTTCGCCTTCGCTTGCGGAGTGGCCTTCTGCTACTTCGTGCTGATTCCCCCGGCGCTGCGCTTTCTGCTGGGCTTCAGTGATGTGGCGCAGCCGCTTATCCGTATCAGCAACTTCGTCAACCTGATGGTGCGGCTACTGTTCTGGATGGGGGTAGCTTTTGAGACACCTCTCATAATGTATATGCTGGCGCAGCTGGGGATCGTTTCGGCGAGACAGTTGTCTCGATTCCGCAGGGTGTGGGTAGTGCTGGCGTTTCTTTTGGGGGCCATCATCACCCCCACCTTCGACCCGGTTAACCAGACGTTGGTGGCCGGTCCGTTGCTGGTCCTCTATGAATTGGGCGTGCTGCTGGCGAAGCTCGCGGGCCGCAGTCGTCGAGGGACTGAAACTGCCGTAGCCCGGCAATAGATTGAGAAGGGATAGACGGAAAGAAAAGAACCGGCCACCGTGGCCGGTCCAATTCTATCTTCTGGCGACAGGCTCCTCTAATAAGGACTGCTTTCGTCCTTTCTATTGGCTGCCTGCGGCTCTTGCTGATTCTTGTCGTCTTCTCCCATGAGGGCACTCTTGAAAGTCCTTATGCCCTTGCCCATGGACGAACCTATCTCGGGAAGGCGCCGCGCTCCAAAGATAAGCAGAATCACGGCCAAGATAATCAGGATTTCGGTCAATCCCAAGGGACCCAGTCGCATCTCTATGCCTCTGCCAAGTTGTGTTCGCCCGCGAATTCCGGCTAACCAATGGTAACAGAAACGCTGCCGCCGAACAATTGCTCTTATGCAAACGCCTTCCTAATGATCTCCATGAGGCGACCCCTGCCCTCCAGCACGAGAGTGTTGGCCGAGGCCTCAAGCGTGTCGCGGTAGTGAATGAGGAAGTCCGGCTCGACCTCGCCAATGGCCGCTCTGACGCGATAGAGGGCCACCACTTCAGAAAGCCGGGCCTGGAGCCATGCTTCTCCCTGCCGCTGGAACAGGAAGTTGAGGAAAGCCCCATCCTGGCTCAGGGATATGGCGAGCTGGGGGTATGTTTTCGCCCTGGAGTTGTCATAAGCGAAGTAGGCCAGCGATTCTGCTACTATCCAGCCCAGCCCTCGCTCTTCCAGAGTGATAAGCAATGTGCCCGCTAACTCGGGGTCTGCTGTAATCAGACGATAGATTATGCGAGCCGGGGGAGCGACCACAGCATCGCTGCTCTCTACCAACTCGGCTGAAGCGCTGATGTCACTGGATAGAGCAGCAGCGGTGAAGGCGGGTTGATGTAAGATCATGCCTTCCAGTGGGAACGCAGTATCGGAAAAAATCCGCAATGCTTCCCGTGGAAACCTATCCGCCATTACGTCGAATAGCCGCTCGAGAAACGGCTCGTCTATGCGGTAGTTTCCGGAGGTTTCTTCGAGGAGCAGATCTACGCCCCGGCGAAGGTCAGCCTCAGTGGATTCTGCGGTGATATCCAGTTTGTCCAGCAGGCGCTCCGGCCAGAGCAATGTACGCAACTGCACTGGAACTTTCGGCATCAGGTCCCGCACTGTCTGCTTGCCCACAGCGGCCATTACCCTGTGCGCCACTGGCGGGTCGGAGTCGTGGAACAGATCGAAGAATAGCCGCAGGTCCTGGGCGTTGCGGTAATCCGTTTCCACTAGATATCTCTCGAGGGCCAGCGCGCCTTGCTCCGGCGACTCTCTGCCTTGGTCAATAACCTGGTCAGCCACTGTTCCGAACCTTTGCAGACGTTCTACGAAGCTGGCCGTGGCCTGCAACGTGGGGCCTTCGGGCAGGATGGGGCTGTCAGCGAACAACGCAACCAGTGTCCGGTTGTCGACGGCAGGCAGGAAGTTGACAAGGAAAGGCTGCACTTTCATCTGGCTCTTCAGTACCGAGGCGCGACCTTCGGGCCTGCCCTCCAGATTGGTCAGGAATTCCAGTGCGGCTGCGATTTCGCCGGCCCGCGGCAAATCCAGTGAACCGAGATGCTGCGGATGGGCGCGGTGTAGGCCAACCTTGTCTTGCAGGTAACCCCGCCAGAACTGGAAATTTTCCTCTAATTGAGCGTCGCCCAGCAGCAGGTCGAATTGCTCCGCAAGGTCGCTCAGGCGCTGCTTCTCCTCCTCGGCCAGCCTTGGCGAAGCGGCGATCAACGGCCCGTCGGGTGTAGCGTGGGTTAAAGCGCTGGCGTATTTCCGGAGATCGAGGTGTTGAAATCCCAGGAACTTGTCGGCGATGACCCGTTGCTCATGGAGGAGGGCCTGATACCAGCCGGCCACCCGCTCCCAAGTGCGGAACGGGCCATAGTCCAGGAAGTAACCCCAATACCTGCGCAGGATTGGGGGGACCAGTCCCAAGTCGCCGCCGGTAGTGTATGGGATGTCGGCTTCGAGGCTGTGGAACAGTGGCTCGGTGTTTTCGCTTGAGAGTCCTGGCAGGTTGCGAAGCCGCTGACGCAGTAGTTCGTATTCGTCCGGAGGCTGGGCCATGAAGGTCAATATATCCCGGTGGTAGCTGGCCAAGGCTGGCGATACATCATGCCCCTCCTTTCGTTCCCAGCCAAGTCCAGGCCGTCCAATTACGGGAAACCCGCCCCAGTAAGAGTGCATCAGTTCGTGCATTGCAGGTACTGGTTTGGCTTCGCCGATGCCTGCCCAACCGTTGAACCCGTAACTTCCGAAGAAGCCGGGCTCGCCCCTCATCTGACGCACGTCCAGGCTGTGCAAAAGGGCTGTCCCCGCTGGTGTGGGACGGTATAGCGCAATGACCGCGTCCAAGCGTTCCTTGACCCAGGACGAACTGCCCGGATTCGGCGTGGGGCGAGGCAACGGTGGAGTAGAGAAAGGTGTAGGCTGAACGGAAGTGGGTGGAGACCCAGCGGTAGGCGGCAGGAAAGTTGCCGATGGACTTGGGGTAGGAGGAACAGTTGTCGAAGAGGGCGGCGGGCTCGGAGTAACAGTCGGCGGGATAGGGGACGGAAGGATGGCTGGGAGCGGAATCGTAATGGTGGGTGGGGAAGTAGGGGTCGCTGACGGATACAAAGTTTGCCAAGGAGCATCTGCCGGTGGCGGGGGCGTTGCGTTGCCACACCCTGCCAGGATCGCGCCCAATAGGATTCCTGCAAGCAACGTAGTCGGATTACCTTTCAAGCGCCGCAGGCGGATTAGGAACCGCACAAAATACCTGCCCAGCAAGCTATCGTCGAATCTCGATTCTCCGTGACATCGTATTGTAACCTGCTCATGTTGTGCCACTCGCCGGGGCGCGGCTATAATCGGCGTGTTGCTTTCGAAGTCTAAGGATACCTGCGGCGCGGGACGCGCGCTCTGAGGATGCGGATGGAATCTAGTTATGACCTGGTTGTAATCGGTTCAGGCCCTGGCGGATACGTGGCGGCAATCAGGGCTGGCCAGCTTGGCCTGAAGGCTGCCATTGTTGAAAGAGAAGCCTTGGGCGGCACCTGCCTCAATTGGGGCTGCATCCCCACGAAGGCACTGCTCAAGAACGCCGAGATCGTTTCCTATGTGCGCCGCTCGGAGGAATTCGGGCTCAAATTCGACGGATTTCACGCCGACTACGAAGTGGCGATGGCCCGCAGCCGTCGTGTCGTGGACCGCAACACACGCGGCGTCCGTTTCCTGCTTCGCAAGAACAACGTCGAACATATTGAGGGCACCGGGCGCCTCGCTGGGCCGAACCTGGTTGCTGTGGAGCCACAGGGCGCGGTCATAGAAGCCAAGAACATTATCATCGCCACCGGCTCCCGTCCTCGCGCCATTCCCACCCTTCCAGTTGATGGCAACCGCATCATCTCCAGCCGCGAATCCATCGTCCTAACCGACCTGCCTTCATCTATGTTAATAGTCGGTGGCGGCGCAATAGGCGTAGAGTTCGCCTATATCTATGCGATGTACGGTGTGGATGTCACCATCGTCGAGCTACTGCCTCGTCTCGTTCCCAACGAAGATGAAGACATCAGCGCCCAACTGGAGCGTTCATTCCGAAACTTGGGCATTAACATACTCACTGGAGCGGCGGTAACCGGGGTTCAGACCAGGCCAGAGGGTGTCACTGTATCAGTGGAGCAGGGCGGCGCCACTCAATCCCTCGAGACGGGAATGGTGCTGGTGGCCGTCGGAGTGCAGCCCAATATCGAAGAATTGGGCCTTGAGGCGGCAGGTGTTGGCGTCGACCGCACAGGAATCGTGGTCAACGAGTTTTTGGCCACCAGCGCGCCGGGGGTCTACGCCATCGGCGACGTCACCGGCAAGATGCCCCTGGCTCACGTAGCCTCGGCTCAGGCCGTCACCGCCGTGGAGCACGTCATGGGCATGGAACCCCAGCCGATGGACTACGTGAATATGCCTCGAACCACCTACTGCAATCCGCAGATTGCCAGCTTCGGACTGACCGAAGCGCAAGCTCGTGAGCAGGGCTACGATGTCAGTGTGGGCGTGTTCAACGCCATGGCCAACGGCAAGGCTCTGGCCATGGGCGAGACCGAGGGCATGATAAAGCTGGTCGTGGACTCTCGATACGGGGAGTTGCTGGGCGGCCACATGATCGGCCCTGAAGTGACTGAACTCCTGGGTGAATTGTCCATGACGAAGATGCTGGAAGGCACCACCCTGGAGTTGGGCTGGACTGTTCACCCGCATCCGTCGTTATCGGAGATGCTCAAGGAGGCCGCCCTCTCCGCCCAGGGGCGAGCAGTGCACATGTAGTTCATTTGCTGACAATGCAATTCGTCCGTTCTGTCAGAACTCGTAAGGGAAGCTGTCTATTTCTACGATGTACGTCAAATCATTTGTATACCCCAAGGACGGGCGGTATACTTAGGCCGTTCTCAGTACCTGTGAGATAAAACCGGAAAGTTCCGCCACCGCCAACGCGCAGGTGCGGCACGGATTGGAGGAGCGTTCAGATGGCATTGGGCAAGTACGATTTCGCAATGGGCATCGGCGGCGAAGCCGGTCAGGGTATTGCCACCCCAGGCGACATTTTCGCCCGTATCGTTGTCCGGCGTGGGCTGCATCTCAGCACCTACAACGCGTACCAGTCCATCATACGCGGTGGTCACATCTTCCTAACCCTTCGTATATGCGACCAGGAAATTTTCAGCCACGGCGACAAGCTGGACCTGCTGCTCTGCCTGAACCAGGACACCATGGACCGGCACCAGCGTCATATTGGGCATGGTGGCCGGGTGCTGTTCAACAGCGACTCCGTGACGCCGGGCGAGTCCAGCGGTGGAGACCTATGCGGAATCCCGGTCGGCGATTTGACCCAGAGCCGCAACCGACTCATCCAGAATACCGTGATGATGGGTTCAGTGGTTTCCCTGTTGGGCATAGACTTCCAGGTTCTCCAGGACAGCCTGGAGCTGCGTTTCGCCCGGCAGGGGCAGCAGGTCGTAGACCAGAACGTGGAGGTGGCCCGAGCCGGGTTTGAGTACGCTCAGAGCAACTTCCAGCCCTTCGACCTGCCCATGCCCGACGGCGGCAAGCCCTTGGCAGTCTGGTCCGGAAACGAGGCCATCGCTATGGGCGGCGCGGCGGCTGGCGTTAAGTTCTACGCTGCCTACCCCATGAGTCCCGCCTCTGGCATCTTGCACTGGATGGCTTCCAACGCCCGCAACCTCGGTATCATGGTGCGCCAGGTGGAGGACGAAATCGGTGTCTCCAACATGGTCATCGGCGCGGCCCACACTGGCGCACGCTCTATGTGCGCCACATCCGGCGGCGGCTTCGCCCTCATGACCGAGGCAGTCGGCGCAGCCGGAATGATGGAGATTCCGGTAGTCTACATAGACGTTCAGCGGGCCGGCCCCTCCACCGGCGTTCCCACCAAGACCGAGCAGGGTGATCTCTGGCAGGTTCTGGGGGCCAGCCAGGGCGACTACGAGCGGGTAGTTGTGGCTCCGCGCAACGCGCTGGACGCATTTAACACCATGCCGGAGCTGTTCAACCTGACCGACAAGCTCCAGTGCCCGGGCATCCTGATTTCTGACCTGCTCATTTCCGAGGGCCGGTACAGCGTTGACCCAGACCTCATCGATATGCACCCCGCTATAGACCGGGGTCAGCTTATTACAGAGCCGTCGCCTCCCAACGGCTACAAGCGGTATGCCAACACGGACAGCGGCATATCTCCGCGGGCTATCCCAGGGCTCGAGGGCCACGTTCACGTAGTTGCCACCGACGAGCACGACGAGGACTCGACCCTCATCAGCGACGAGTTCACCAACCCCCACAAGCGCCGCATGATGGTGGAAAAGCGGGGCCGCAAGATGCAGAATGCCCAGGCCCTGGTCGCGCCGCCGGAACTGGAAGGCCCGGAGGACGCCGACGTGACGCTTGTAGGCTGGGGTTCCACCCACGGCACCATCAATGAAGCGATACAACTTTTGGCCGAGCGGGGCGTAACCGCCAATCAGCTTGCCATAAAGTGGATTATCCCATTCCATGCCGATCACGTGAACAGCATCCTCACCAGCGCGAAACGCGTCATCATCGTGGAAAACAGCTACTCCGGCCAGTTCGCCCGCTACCTGCGGAGCGAAACCGGCTTTGCTGCCCACGGGCACATACGCAAGTACGACGGCGAGCCGTTCATGCCCCACCACATCGCAGACGGCGTGATGGAACAGGTGGCGGAAAAGGTCAGCCGCTTCGTCCCGTACCAGGAAATCGTTGTCTAGGCAGATTTAACGAAGATTCCCTCTCCTTGTGAGGGAGAGGGTCAGGGTGAATTTCACCAACCGAGCGTCCTTCGACCGGCTCAGTTTGGACGGTTGAGACACAGTCAATCGACAATCGCGGATGAGTCCGCAAGACTTGGCAAAAGAGGTGATTCCATGGCGACCGTAGGTGTGGGTAATGACAGGACCCAGATTCAGTTGACTGCCAGGGACTTCAGAGGGCAGGTGAATCCCGACTGGTGCCCGGGATGCGGCGACTTCGGCGTCCTCAACTCCCTGCAGCGCGCCTGCGCCGAGATGGGACTACAGCCCCACGAGATATTGACCGTCAGCGGTATTGGGTGCTCATCCAACCTCCCGGGCTACTTCAACTCCTACGGGATGCACACCCTCCACGGGCGCGCCCTGGCCGTGGCCACTGGCGCCAAGCTGGCTAACCACGACCTGACGGTGTTCGTGACCGGCGGCGATGGCGATGGCTACGGCATCGGCGGCAACCACTTCGCCCACTCCGCCCGCCGCAACATTGACCTTACCTATGTTGTGATGAACAACCAGATTTACGGCCTTACCACCGGCCAGGTGTCGCCCACCAGCAGCTACGGCATGAGCACGAAGAGTACCCCCTTCGGCAGCGTCGAGGCTCCGGTCAACCCCATCACCAGTTCCATAATGAATGGCGCAACCTATGTCGCCCGCGGCTACAGCGGCGACGTTCGCCACTTGACCGAACTGATCAAAGGAGCTGTCAACCACAAGGGATTCGCGCTGATTGACGTGTTCAGTCCATGTGTCACCTTCAACCGGGACAACACTCACGATTTCTTCAAGGACCGCATCGTAAAGCTGGAGGACGAGGAGCACGACTACTCTGACTGGAAGCTGGCCTGCGAGAAGGCATTGCAGTGGGGTGACACCATCTACACCGGCCTGTTCTTCCAGAAGGAATCGGTCTCTCTGGTTGAAGCCGAGCCGGTGTTGTCCAAGGAAGGCCCTCTGGCCCACCGTCCACTGGGACTCAGTGAGGAGCAGACCCAGCGCATCATTCAGCGCATGATGTAACCTCGCCTGAACAAACACGCGAATCGAGGGAGCGTCCATTGAGTCGCTCCCTTAACTTTGGGTCTGGAACACGAGCGAGGGGACGCTATCGGAGTTGCGGTTGCCCATACCTGCGCCTTGCTTTAATATCTACCCAGAACACTTACAGGCTCCAAAATCCGGTCTGTGAACGGGACAGGAGGCAGCGTTGGCTACGTCCATTGTGATGCCGCAGTTGGGCTACGATATGCGCGAAGGTACCGTCGTGCGCTGGATCAAGCAGGAAGGCGACGAAGTGGTTGCCAACGAGGTCATCGCGGAAATAGAGACCGACAAGGCGGTGGTCGAATTCAAGCCCACTACCGGCGGTGTCCTGCGCCGCATAGTCGCCGACGAGGGTGTGGCCGTGCCGGTTGGCGAGCTCATCGCCGTAATAGGTGACGCTGACGAAGCCCTCCCGGACGACGTCGCTAGCCCTTCCGCTGCGGCTCCGGCCGCCGTTGCTGAACCCGAGGCCGCTTCAGCGCCCGCACCTGCCGTAGCTCCCGCCGCTTCTTCAGGCGAAGTGCGCGCTTCGCCCATCGCCCGCCGCCTGGCCCGCGAGCGGGGCGTCGACCTTGCCACAGTGACCGGGACTGGCCCCGGCGGACGCATCGTCGAGGCCGACGTGCTGGCAGCCGCCGATGCCGCGCGAGTGGCAGCCGAAGCAGGGCGCGTTATGGCCTCGCCCTTGGCCCGCCGCCTGGCCCGCGAGCAGGGTATTGACCTGGCTGGCGTTACCGGTACCGGGCCGGGCGGCCGCGTCGTGGAGGCCGACATATACGCCGCTGCCGCCGCTCAAGCGGCTGCTCCACCGACCCAGGAAACGGCTCCCTCTCCGGCGCCAGCGGGGGCTGCCGTCCCAACTCCCGAAGGCACGGAACGCGCCGAGCTTTCCCGGATGCGACAGGCGATCGCCGGCGTCACCTCCGGGAGCAAGCGCGAGGCCCCGCACTTCTACGTGGCCGTAGACATCGACATGACTGCTGCCATGGCCCTACGACGCGACATAAATGACGAGCTGCCAGCGTCCAGCCGCGTCAGCGTCAACGACCTCATCGTCAAAGCGTCCGCGCTGGCCATTGGCAAGCATCCCAAATTCAACTCCTTCTACCGCGGCGACCACTTGCAGATGAACCCTTCCGTCAACGTCGGCATCGCCATCGCGCTGGAGTCGGGCCTTATCGTTCCCGGCATCCCCGAATGCGAGAACAAGACGTTGGCCCAGATTGCCGCCGCCAGCCGTGACCTGATTGACCGCGCCAACAACGGCAGGTTGCAGGCCGAGGAGTACTCTGGCACCACGTACAGCGTCAGCAACCTGGGTATGTTCGACGTTGACAGCTTCACAGCCATCATCTTCCCGCCCCACGCTGCCATCCTGGCCGTTGGAGCGGTGAAGGAGCAGCCGGTGGCCCGCGACGGTCAGCTCGCCATCGCGGAGATAATGAAGGCCACCCTCTCCGTAGACCACCGCGTGGCCGACGGAGCCGAGGCCGCCCAGTTCCTCATGGAAATCAAGCGCCTACTGGAAAAGCCAGTAAGTTTGCTGTTGTAGGAGCTGCGAGGTCAGTATGACTCAGACACATGACACGCCTGAGCAGTGGATTATCCTGCCCGGAACCACCGTAGGAGGTGAAGTGGGGACTTTCAGCGTTGACTTCGGGATTCGGAACCGGAACGGGACGCAGGCTAGGACGTTGAACGGAGTGGTTGATACCGGAGCGTCATTTACCGTAATTCCCGCGCAAATCCTGGACGAGTTGGGTATAGAGCGCGAGGAAACTAAGGTGTTCAGCTTTGCCGACGGTTCGAGGCGGGAACTTCCCATTGCATGGGCGGAAATGGAATTGCAAGGACAGCACGGGCATGTCTACGTCGTATTTGGCCCAGACAGCCGCAAAACCCTGCTGGGAGCACTGGCGTTGGAGACCTTTGCTCTGGCCGCCGACGCCAAATATCGCCGCTTGATTCCCGCTGAACTTACCATATAGCTAAGGAGTGCAGCCGTGCCCAACCTGACCGGCGGCCAGGCCGTAACCGAGTCCCTGAAGGCGCAGGGCGTTGATACGGTTTTCGGCATTATCAGCATCCATAACCTGGACCTCTTCGATGCCCTCTTCGACCAGCAGGATAGCCTGCGGTTCATCGGGGGCCGCCTGGAGTTGGGCTGCGGTTTCATGGCCGACGGCTACGCCCGCGCCACGGGCAGGCCCGGCGTTCTGATTACCAGCACCGGCCCCGGCGCCGCCGACTCGGTGGGCGCTATGGGCGAAGCCTATTTCTCCGGCTCGCCGCTACTCCAGGTCACCACCAACGTCGAGAGCGACTTCATCGGCCAGGGCCGCAACACCACCCACGAGACCAAGAACCAGCTCGGGATGTTTGAGGCCGTAACCGACTGGAATGCTATGATCGGCGAGATCGAGGCCATTCCCGACAACCTGCTGGAGGCGTTCCAGCGCTTCCAGAACCGCCGCCCCCGCCCTGTCGAGTTGGAACTGCCCACCGACCTGCTGGGCAACCGCGCCGACGTGGAGATCATCGGCCCGCGCGACGCCGGAATCCCACAGGGCGACCCGGCGCGGGTAGAGCAGGCGCTGCAGATCCTGCTGAAGGCCAAACGCCCCGCCGTCATCGTCGGCGAAGAGGTGCAGATGCTGGGCGGCACCGAGGAAATCATCCGCCTTGCCGAAGCCTTGGGCGCGCCAGTGGTTACGTCTGACGGGGCGAAGGGCGCTTTCCCCGAAGACCACCCCCTGTCCCTCGGCCAGATGCTGGGCCGCCGCATCTGGGGCGAGAACCCAGTCCAGAACTGGCTTGCTACCTGCGACGCCGTGGTCATCCTTGGTTCCATAATGCCCTACCGCTCGACCGTCGGCGTACAACTCAAGCTGCCGGACACCGTAGTCCACGTATTACTCGACGGCGATTCCATCGGCAGGAACTACGACGCCACTGTGCCCATCGTCGCCAACTCACAATCCGTGGCGCGTCAGTGGCTTGACGCCATCGGCGACAGCGACGTAAGCAAGGGCCAGTCCTACTTGGAGGAAGTGGCGGCGGTGAAGAAGGACATCCACCGGAATTTGCAGGAGACCTGGGGCAACGAGTTGCGGGTGTTTGAGACCATACGAGAGGTCACACCACGGGAAACGGTCTTCTCGCTGGACCCAACCGTGCCGGCCAGCCGCGCCGCCCGCTGTCTGCCCATTTACGGCCCGCGCAAGTACATGCACCCCCACGGCTGGGCGGGCCTTGGGTTCGCCTTCCCGGCTGGCTTGGGCGCCAAGGCCGGTCAGCCCGACAGCCCGGTGGTCTGCATCACCGGCGACGGCGGTTTCCAGTACAACTTCCAGGAACTGGCCACCGCTGCCCAGTACGACATCCACCCGGTCATCCTGATGTTCAACGACAACGCCTGGGGTGTCTTGAAGAAGTACCAGGAGGATCGCTACGGCGACCGCCTCTTTGCCACCGACCTGGTCAACCCCGACTTCACCAAGCTGTTCGACTCCTACGGCTTCGGCGCGACCCGGGTGTCCACTGTCACCGAGCTCGGCCCGGCGCTGGACTCCGCCATCTCCTCCGGCAAGACTCACCTCGTCGAGGTAGCCATACCCGATGGCTTCGGAGCGCTGGTCTAGTCTCTCACGATGTTGGAAACCTTACTGCTGGGGGCGGGTTTCAAACCCGCCCCTACGTCGTCATCGCTCAAAATTGCTCTCGGATATTATGCAACTGCCCGGCTGAGCACTATACACTGGCACCAACATAAGACGTTGCGAACGTAAGTCTATGACTGAACTTGCCAGCATCCACAACCCACAAGACGGGCAGCCTCCGCAGTACCTCCGCCGCGTTTACCCTCTCGACACCCGCCTGCTGACCGAGGAACAGATTGCCGTCGCCTTCGCCATGACCTCGCGGCGGCCAGAACCTTTCGACGAGATTGCCCGGCAGGTCAGTGAGGAGAAAGCCGCCGACTTCCACGAGCGCTGGGTGCTGGGCTACGGGCACGCTTCGGTGGCAGAGCACGCCGTGGTCCATCTTGCGGTCGAGAACATCTCCCGCCTGGCCTGCGACGGTCTGGAAGACAACCGCCTCGCTTCCTACACCGAAAAATCATCGCGCTACCAGGTGATTGACGCCGACTGCTTCCACACGCCCACTGAATTGGACTCCCAAACGGCGCTGCGCCAGGAATACCATCAAACCTGCCGGCATCTCTTTGCTGTTTACCAACGTCTGATAGACGCCTCCATACAATACCTGCGCCGTGTCCACCCGCAGCGCAGCCGCGAAAGCGACTCTGCCTACAATCTGCGCCTCCGCCGTATGGCTACCGATGCCTGTCGCTCAGTTCTCCCGGCCTCGACTCTCACCAATGTGGGAGTTACAGCCAACGCCCGCACACTGGAACACGCCATATCCAAGTTGATGTCATCTGAATTGGAAGAAGAACGTCAACTGGGGGAGGCGATACGCGAGCAGGGTCGCGCTGTAACTCCCACCCTTATCAAATACGCAGACTACGTTGATTATCTCGCAGCCCGCCCACAAGTGCGGAGGGATTTGTCGGACTCCGAGAATGGACCATCCCAACAGGAAGCGCAGGCAGCCGATGTGGCTTTGGTCCACTGGGACGAACAGGCCGAGGAAAAAGTGACCGCTGCGCTCCTCTACGGCGCGACTGGCTTGGCCTACTCAGAGGCATGGAGCAGGGCGAGCGCTATGAATGCGGGAGAACGCTGCCGAGTGTTCGACGATTTTCTGGCGAATATAGGCCCCCACGATGCACCGCCTCGCGAGCTTGAAACGGTTGATTACACCTTCGAGTTCCTGCTGGACTACGGGGCATACCGCGAGTTTCGACGCCATCGGATGCAGACCTACCTGCCCCAGACATTGACCGTGTCCCACGGCATCCGCATTCCGTCGCTGATAACCGACGCCGGCCTGGAGGGGACATTTGCCGAAGCGACAGGCGCGTCGGAGCATACTTACCATAAAATCAGCGAATATATTTCCCCACAGGTGGCCCAGTACGTGGTCACTCACGCCCACAACCGGCGGCTCATCGCGAAAATGAATCTGAGGGAATGCTATCACCTGTTCAAGCTGCGCACGTCGTCAATGGCCCATGAATCCATAAAGGAACCAATGAAGGAAGCGCTGCGACAGGCTGGTGAAGTTCACCCGATGCTGTTTGGGCGACTGCAACTCAGGGACTAAGGGGAGTTCAAGCGAGCGGTAAACTCAGCCAGCCGCGCCCCCAGATCCCGCGCTTGGCTCAGGTCGTCTTCGGTAACTGCGCCAGCGGCAGTTGCGCCGTAGTAGGAGCCGGACACTCTCATCCGCTCCGACCATGGCAGTCCGACTATCACCATCCCGCAGGCCAGCATCCAGTGAATCAATTGACTCAGCGTCGTTTCCAGGCCGGAGTGCCTGCCGGTTCCCGTGGTGAAGGCTGCGCCCGGGCGCCCTGCGAGGGCGCGTTCTTCCCACAGATCGCCCTGCTCGTCCAGCCACTGTTTGAAGGAGCCAGTGATGCCGCTCCAGTTGGGAGATCCCAGAATCAGACCGTCGGCGGAAAGAAGGTCCTTTCGCGACGCTTCCTGGATGGTCTTGAGTGCCGGTTCTGCCATGCCGGAGATGTTCACACCTTCGGCGGCGGCCTGCGCCATGCCTTCGATGCTTCTGCCCTTGGCGTCATAAAGTACGAGGACCTTGTGGGACAAGACCATGTTGTCACCCGGGAGTCGGCGCTATACGTTGAGATGAGGAGAAGCCGGGCTACGGTAAGGACGCCTCAAGGACGATCTCGCCCGCTATGCCAACGGACGCGAGCGCCAGTGGAGCGCGGCTCAACTGGACGGTGTCGAAGCCGGTCATTGAGCCACTCATGTCCAACGCGATGGCGCCCCAGCCGTGTTCGTCCACCTGCATGTCACCAGCCCAGGTTCTCTGCCCCTCATCCATCAGCCAAACGTGGTAAGCGTGACCTTCCTCCAGTGGCTCCAGCTCGGAAGCCATGACTACGCCCATAGTGCCATCGCCCGAGAAAACCAGCACGCCCCAGGCATCGCTGTCGGGCTGCATCGGGTTCATGACCAGAGACTGGTCATCGGACTGGGCCAGCGTGTTCTGCAAAAGTTGTAAGTTGCCCTGCATCTGCGCTACAGTATCCGACGCCAAGGCGAGTTGAGCTGATGCCGCAGCCTCGTTCTGTCCTATTTCTTCTCGCAACAGGTTGTTTTCCGCCATCATTTCGTCCATTTCTCCTGAAATCTGGACGTTGAGGGCAATCACCACAGCGACCACTGTCACGGCCGCAACGGCGGTAATTGGCATAAGAAGTCGCACCCACCTGCTGGTCGAAGCCGAAAAAGCCCCAGTCCACCCCCGTAAAGGGCGGCGTTTGGATACCGATACCCTTTGTGTTTCCGGCTGAGACAGGTCAACAGCAGCCAGAAGGCCAGCTCTGACCCTTTCCGGCGGTGCCAGGGACGGGGCCGTGAACGCCAGGGCGGTGGCGGTCTGCAAGTGCTCGTCAATAGTCAAGGCACACTCGAGACAGTCTTCAATGTGCTCAATGACAGTCTGCTCTTCGTCCGCGTCCAACGTATCCAGAGCAAACGCTTCCAGCAGATCGTAGGGATGTGTCTGGCTATTGGTAGTCATCTTCCTGCAATGTGATTCGCAGTTTTTGCATTGCCAGGCGAACCCTGGTCTTGATGGTGCCAAGGGGTTGGGAGAGCCTTTCAGCCATTTCCGACTGGGAATATCCCTCGAAGTAGGCTAACTCGATAACCTCCCGCTGGTTGTCCGGCAAGGTGGCCAGCGCCCGCACGATGCGTTCCCGGTCCAGACTCTGTGTCACTTGGGATTCCACCGAAGGCTCTGATGAAGGAAGGCGCTCCAGCGTCTCGTACCCCTCAGGGTCGGACATGGTGTATGTCCGGCGGCGGGCGCGGATGACGTCCACTACCCGGTGGTGAGTGACGCTCATTATCCAGGAGCGGGGATTGCCCCGGTTGGCGTTAAAGCTGTCGGCCTTAAGCCAGATGTTCAGGAAAACGTCCTGGGTCACTTCTTCCGCAAGGGGCGGCTGTTTCAGCATATGAAGAGATAGAGAATAAACCGGCGTCATGTAACGGTCGTAAAGGATGTTCAGGGCGTCCTTGTCCTTGGCGGCAATGCGCTCCAGTAGCTGGTGGTCATCCGGCTCGTCTAAAGTCGGGTCTGGTCGCGGTTCCTGGGCCGCCAATTCTTCATCCATTTCAGTATACGCCGTTCGCGCTTGGCCGGATTCCCGAGGCGGTCTCAGTTAAGCCGGTTGAGAGTCATGCGGATGGAGTCAATCCAAGACTTGACCTGCGCCGCGTCCGGGGCTTCGGGGGTTGCGCGCAGGTAGGACTCCAGGCTGCCAATGGCGGCCCGGTACTGTTGCAATTGATGTTGCATCTCCGCTAAATCCTTGTGAAGCGACGTTGCTTCCGGATTTACCATCATCATGCGTTGGATGACGCCTGCTGCCTTGTCGGAAACGCCGGCGCGCTCATAGACCATCTTGAGGTTGTTCAACAAACGGAAGAGGAACTCGTACTTGGTGCAGGGAGTGAGGTATTCATCCCGCCATGTCATGCGCGGCCCGAAAAGGCCTTCGGCCAGTTGGCGGCAGTCCTCAGCAGTCAAGGCTGCGCCGCCGTTGAAGGGGTCGAAATACCACTCCGAACCTTCCAGGCCCACTAGGAAGTGTCCTGGCATCCCTACCCCGCGGCAACGGAGTCCCACGCGGCGGGCTACTTCCAGGAAGAGTAACGACAGGGTGATGGGTATCCCGGTATGAGTATCCAACACCCTGTTGAAATAGCTGTTATCGGGATTGTAGTAGTCGGCAGAGTTCCCCTGAAAGCCCTGTTCTCCAAAGAGATATCGGCCAAGGATCTCGGCCAGTTCCTCGGGCTGCAACCCTTCCGGGGCCCGTTGGCGAACAGCTTCGGCGAACCCGTCCAGGCGGCGCAGATGCTCCGCGACATCCAACTCCGGGTATTCCTCTCCGGCCACCAGCAGCGCGGCGCGGCCCAAGTCCAGATCTTCTTCGGGACGGGTAATCATGCGGGCGAACTCTTCGCGGAAGCCGCTGGCTGCGGAAGAGCTGCTTTCGGAATTGTTCATTTGCCTGCTTGCCGGTCAGTGTGGAGAAGCGAGTTCAAAGCCCTGGACAACCAAGTTATCAGCGACTGATCTTCAGGCTGTTGAACACCGGGTGCAGATCCGGCAGTCTGTCCAGGTCCCAAGCAGTTTCCAAGGCCAGGTCGCACTGGGAGGAGGTCAGCGCAGCTCCAGCGAAATTGCGAAATTTGGCCTCAACCTCGGAGTCGCTCATCGGATTGCTGCGGTGTCCCTTGGGCCAGGCGGTGTGGGCGGTGAGAGTTTTGCCGCCTGAGCCCGTAAGGGTTATACGGCAATTGTATTCGCTTGGGTAGCGGGCAGTGAAGGCGGGCTCCTCGGCCAGCGTCATACGTGACATAATCTCCCGTATCGCTGGGCTGGCGATGCGCTCATCGGTAAAGCTGGGGGGCGTAACCGGACCATCCAGCAGCGCGGAAGCCACCAGCCAGGGGATGCTGTGGTCGGCCGTTTCCCGCGTCTTGGGGTCCCACTTCTCCGGCTCGCTGGACGCGGTGCTGGCCGCCACCTTGTAGGTATCTATGTGAACGGAGTGGATGTTGCCCGGCGGGACCTGCTCGCGCAGTTGAAGGGCAAGACCGATGGGGGCCTGGGTGTGAATCTGAGATGGATAGGACTTGAAGATGGTGCGTGTAATGCGGAAAGGGTCTTCTTTGCCACGGGAGTCGCCGAGTGGGAAGTCGGGGACGACTACCCCGCGGCCGACTGCCTGCTCCCACAGACCGCGCCGACCCTCGAAGGGCTCGTCGGGGCCGGTCATACCCTTCGCTGCCAGTTGCGCGGCGAACACCGCCGACCTGGACGCGCTGGCGGCAGCGCATCCCTTCCACATCGACAGCTCTCCGGTCCGGGTGACCCCGAGGGGCAGGTGGGGAGTGATAGCCAGCGAGATTGCGTTCCCCGTTTGTTCCCGGCTCAGGCCCATCACTCTCGACGCGCCGCATACGGCGCCGATGACGCTGAAGATTCCCTGGTCCCACCCAAGGTCGCCGGCCACCACCTCATCGGAGAGGCGGCAGAAGACTTCGTAGGCCAAGGCAATGGCTGTGATCACAGCGGGTCCGTCGCTCTTCAGCGGATCAGCCATCGCCAGTATCGCGGGGACCATATCGCTGGGATGCCCCCCGCCCGGGGAAAAGTAGGAATCGTTGCAGTCGAGATACCGCACCGCCACACCGTTGGCAAAGGCGGCAAGATCCGGAGTTGTCACGGCGGATGACCCCAGAACCCGCGACGGCATAGGCCCTTCCACCCCATCCGCCAGGCTGCGGGCGATTGCCGCCGGTTCCGAATCGAAGCCTCCGATGGCACATCCCACGGTGTCGATAAAGGTGCGTTTCACCTGCTGCACAACGGAAGGTCCCAGCTCTTCATATGTGAGTCCGCAGGCATAGGCACTCAACATCTCGGTTGTGCGGTCCATGAACTTCTCCCCTGTCCCTCCGCCTTTGGCAGCGAATCAGGCCAAATCCCGTTCCTTAACGCAGGACGGTGTCAGCCATTCGCTCAAGCTGCTTGCCCATTTCGTATTCGTTGGCGACGTGGTCGGGCCTCACCACCACCCGGTCGGCTCCGGCGTTCAGGTAGGACTGCACCAGATCCCGCTCGGCGGGCTGGCCGTAGACGCTGATGGTGATGGACTTGGGGTCGCGGCCTACCTCTGCAGCCATAGCGTCCAGGCGTCGGCGGCTGTCTTCCACGTCGGCGGGAGTAACACGGTTCGGAAGCCAACCATCGGCATGAGACACGATGCGACGCAGCACGTTGCGCGCCATACCGCCGATGATGATGGGCGGGTGCGGCTGCTGGGCAGGCTTTGGATACGACTTTACCGCCGGGAAGTTGTAATACTTACCGTGATACTCGGCCTCATCCTTGGTCCAAAGCTCTTTCATCACTTCCAGGGCTTCGCGGGTCTGCGTCCAGCGATGCTCGAAATCCCCGCCGAATATCTCCGTTTCCTCCCGCAGCCAGCCGGTGCCGATGCCGAACAGGAAACGCCCGCCGCTGAAGCGGTCGAGGCTGGCGATCTCCTTGGCCAGCAGCAGGGGGTTGCGCTCCGGCACCAGGGTGATGCCAGTTCCCAGCTTGATGGTGCTGGTAGCCCCGGACGCCCGTGCCAGCGCAATGTACGGGTCGGTGAAGTGGGAATAAGTCCACGGAATTTCTCCGCCCGTGGCCGGGAAAGGACTGTCGCTCTCAACCGGAACGGCAGGGTGCTCGGCGTACCAGATAGACTCGAATCCCAACTCTTCCGCCCTCTTGGCCATATAGGCGGGGTCAATAGTGTATGCAGGCAGCGGTGTCGAAACTCCAACGCTCATGGATTCACCCTCAGACAGATTTTGTCGTGAATTGCAGGGGGATTCACCGATCATGGGCAAGCCCTATAAGATCGCTCCTTCTTCCTCATCCAAGTCACCAGGCGGGTCTTCGCCGGCGAAGTTTCGCCACCAGTCGGCGAAGGCCTCGGAGCCCCGCTTGTCGCGTAGACGGGCCAGGTGAACCCGGGCCTGCGCGATGACGGGCAGATTGTGGTCGACAGCCAATTGATAGGTACGCGCCGCCCATGACAGGGCAGCTTCGATGTCGCTCCGCTCTTCAGCGGCCATGCCCAGTTGACCGTAGGTGCGGGCGGTGCGGCTGACATCCTGGATTTCCTCGAATATCTCTCGCGCCCGGTGATACCAGCTCTCTGCCTCGTCCAGCTTCTCCTGCTCGTGGAACAGAACGCCTAACTGACGGCATTCGTCACCTGCGCTGCGCCAGTCGCCCAGCTTTTCGTATTTCTCCAGGGCCAAGGTGTACCAGTGCTCCGCATCTTCCGGGAATATCTGGCGCCCCTGTTCCAGCAGGCCCAAGTAGTGAAACTCCACCGCCATCTGCGCCTCGTTGCCCATCCGGTCGCTGAGGGTTAACGCCTGCTTGTACCAGTTCTCGGCGTCGTCGAGCTGGTATTGGGCGTGGGCCACGGTGCCCAGGGCGTGATAGATCAGCACCGAGGTTTCCTCGTCTCGCGCTTCTTCCAGTATCTCGCGGGCGCGGTGATACCAGCTTTCCGCTTCCTGGTACTCGAAGCGGAACTGGGCGCAGAGGCCGAGGGAGCGATAGTCCTTCACCATCTCCTCGGCGTCTTCCAGCCGCTGGTGAATGTCCAGCGACTTCGAGAACCAGTCGCGGGCTTCGGTATAGCGGCGCTGGTACTGGCGCACCAACCCCATGCCGTAGTAGTCGTCGGCGACCGAGGCGCGGTCTTCTCCGCCCTCAATGATTGTTAGGGACTTCGTATACCATTCTTCAGCTTGGTCAAGCTGCCAGCGTTTCAGTGCTACCTCGGCCATCTGGTGGTAGACGGCGGCTGTGCGGGGGTCGCTGTCGGCGTCGGCCTGCGACTCGAAGTAATCCAGCAGTTGCCGGTTCAGGTCGTCGGCGCGGGACAGTTCGTTGGTCTCGATGCACTCCGACGCTTCGGTGCCTTGCAAGTAGAGCCACAGCTCGATGGCACCCTTCGCATCGGCATCTTCGGCGGTGGCCCCGGTCACCTCCAGCAGTTGACGGCGCAGGCGGCGCAGTTCCGGGTAACGCTTCTGCATCCGGTAGACCTGCGCCAGCGGCTGCGTCAGCAGTTGGGCGTTGTCCCACTGCCCCGATTCCAGCGACAGGCCCAGCGCCTGTGTCAGGTTGCCTTCCTCGGCAAGGATTGCGTTGGTGCCGGATTCCTGGTTTTCATAAAGGGTTTCCGTAAAGTAGTCGGCGGTGTCGGCGTACACCCGCACGAACTCGTTTTCCAACTCGGCGACGCGAGTCGGCGGCAGTTGTCGGTATAGGGCGCGCCCGTAGAACCAGCCCATCGCCGGGTGAATCTGGTATACGCTGGGCGTGATGGGTTCCAGGAACCCCCCGTTCCGCGCCGAGCGCAACAGGGTGCGGCAGGCGCCCCAGCCGAGTTGTTCGCCCATCACCGAGCGGTACAGGTTCTCCTGGGTGATGTGCGTCAGTATGTCCATCATCACCCGGCTGCGGAACAGCGACAGGAAGGGCAGATGTGTCCTGCTGCGGCGCGGCATCCGCCCGAAAGCGTGGTCCAGCAAGGCCGTCAGGTAAGCCGGGCGGCCCTCTTCGCCTGGTCCCGGCTGGTAGGATTCGATTTCGCGGCGCAGCTCCGAGACCAGCACCGACGCCGGAACGTCTTTCAGCAAAGGTATTGCCACTTCCATTGCCAGGGGATGGCCTTCCAGCAAGTCCAGCAATTCGATGAACTCCGGCCCCAGACGAGCGGCATCAACGCCGCTTTCCTCTATGAGGCGGGTGGCGAACTCTATCCTGTCCTGTCCGGCAAGCCCTCCCAGCGCGTAGCTGCCGTGGGGCGTGGACAGCCACGGCTCAGCTTCCCGGCGGCTGACCAGCAGCACACGGGAGTTCCCCCCATCGGCGGCCAGTTCGGAAAGGAACTCATCCAGTTCCGCCAACTCGCCGTCTTCCAGCAGCCCGGTTCCGGCAGCCGGGAACCCGGCCAGGTTTTCTACGCCGTCCCAGACCAGCAGGGTTTGATGCTCTCGCAGGTAATCCAGCAGCCAACTGCGGCGGGCGGCGGCGGACAGGTCGCCGAATTCCAGCCCAGCCAGGGCGGAGCCGACTTCGTGCAGCGCCTTGTCCAAGCCCGCGCCCACATCGAAGTTGGTATGAAACACTCCGTCGGGCCTGCCGCCGCTCTTTTCCACCCACGCGGCAAGGCCCAGGGCAACCTCGGACTTGCCGACACCCACCGCGCCGCTGAGCAACACCACCGGGTTGGCGTCAAGGATGCGCTCCAACTCCAGTATCTCCCGGCGGCGGCCCATCAGCCCGTAGGGCCCGCCCCGGGGAAGCTGACGCGGCGGCGCTTCCGGCGTGGCGGGCAGCATCCCGGGGATGACCGGCTCCGGCTCTTCGGGCTTCACCGCCGTCGGCGCGTACCGGGCCGACTGGTAGACTACCGGGGTTATCCAGTCCCACGACACCATCGGCCCGGCGGCGGATGGTCGGTGCGGATGCTCCATCATGGCGCGGCGGGCGGCGGCTACGGCGGCAGCGGGGCCGTCCCCGCGCGCTATTCCGGCATAGAAGGCGTCGGCAAACAGCTTGCGCCCCACCCCGCCCAGCGGTACGGGCAGCAGCGCCACTTCCGGTGCTCCGGCAGACGCCAACGCCTGCCCGGCAACATACGAGTAGTCCACTGCGGAGCAAGTCAGCAAAACAGCAGGGATACCGGCTGACGCGACGGCCTTTCCTATACGCTCCACCGAACCGAGTTCCAGCAAAGCGGACCCTTCTTCGCCAACCCCAATGCCGTCCAGATGCAGCAGGTGGTAGTGGCTGGTCCGTTCCGACAGATGCGCCTCCAGCTCCTCCACCGACGAGACGCGCAGGCAATCGAGGGACACTTCAACGTCCAGCGATTCCATCGCGCCCAACGCTTCCGTGGCAATCCCCTCCGCTGTGGGCGGGCATAGCATCAGGACATTGAACTGCCTTTCGCTGAGAGCCGGGCCGGAGAAGTCCGGCAATTCGCTTTCCGAAACCTGCTGCCGGGTAACACCCTCTGACCGCGCGGCCACGTAGCCGACCTCAGCGTCGTTAATCAGTTCCCACGGCAGGGACAGGATTTCCGGGCGGGCCGAAACGATGGACAGCCGGAAGGGGCGGTTGTCCGCCGGGCTGACGCGGGCCAGCATCTCCGCCGCCTCGCTGCTGGCCCGGAAGACCGATTCCAGCATCAGCCGCCCCAAGCCGCGCAGGCCCGTTTCAGCGGCCTCTGCCCGGGGGCGCGATTCCCCGAATGGCTCAGAGGCATAGCCGGTAAAGAACCAGGCCAGCTCCAATAGTTCCGCGTCCGTCAGCGGAAAGGGAAAAGATACGGGGGGAGCGCTCTGGCGGCGGCCAGATTCGTCAACGATTGATAGCTGAATCTGCCCGCTTTCCGGCAGGTCCAGAATTTCCAGCGTGTCGGCCAAGCAGTCCTCCGGGCGCGGGGGCCTCTTAACTCTCCATCTCCCTCGAGGGAGAGGGTTGGAGTGGGGGTGAAATCGCAGGCATCAGCGGCTTTGCCTACATTAAAGAAGGGCTGAATCCCCGCTTTCGCAGTTCGGCCCTATACTATCACTGCCCGCATAACCCGTCCAATTGCCTTTGCGCCTTTGCGTAATTTCCCACTATACTCCCGCCATCCGATTTAGGACGAAGCCTGCCATGACCACCACCGACTGGAAAAACCGGCTCTACTTCGGCGACAACCTCGACATCCTCCGCAACCACGTCGCCGACGCCAGCGTTGACCTCATCTACCTCGACCCGCCCTTCAACTCTAACGCCAACTACAACGTTCTTTTTCAAGAGAAGACCGGTCAGCAGTCCGCTGCCCAGATTACCGCCTTCGAGGACACCTGGCATTGGAGCCTCGATTCCGAGAGCGCCTATCAGGATGTCGTAACCAACGCTACCGGCAAGCTCCCCGACCTCCTCCAGGCCATGCGTTCCTTCCTCGGCGACAACGACATGATGGCCTACCTCACCATGATGGCCCAGCGTATGGTAGAACTCCACCGCGTCCTCAAGGACACCGGCAGCATCTACCTCCACTGCGACCCCACCGCCAGCCACTACCTCAAGCTGTTGCTGGACTCGGTGTTTGGTGCCGAGAATTTTAGGAATGAAATAATCTGGAAGCGGACATCCGCTCACAATAGCGCCACCAGATACGGCCCGAACCACGATGTAATTCTCTTTTATGCTAAATCGCCAGCTTACATATGGAATCAGGTATTCCAAAAATACGACGAAAGCTATATCAAGAGTTTCTACCGCCATGAGGACGAAAAAGGACGTTACACTTTGTCGGATTTGACGGGCGCCGGTATCCGACACGGCGATTCGGGCGAACCTTGGCGAGGGGTAAACCCGACCGACATGGGGCGACATTGGGCAGTATCGAGGGCTTCAATCGAAGAAAGTGACTTGCAGGATATCGACAGCCTTTCAAGTCAGCAGAAGTTGGATGTACTGGACCAAATGGGACTCATCTACTGGCCCCCAAAAGGGAGAGTCCCTAGACGGAAAAGATACCTAGACGAATCCAACCCCGAAATGCCGGTCCAGTCAACATGGACGGACATTTCGCCCATCGGCGCACAGGCCTGGGAACGCCTCGGCTACCCCACGCAGAAACCCGAGGCCCTGCTGGAGCGCATCGTCAGCGCGAGCAGCAACGAGGGCGACGTGGTGCTGGACCCCTTCTGCGGCTGCGGCACCGCCATCGCCGCCGCCGAGCGTCTCAACCGCCGCTGGATTGGCATTGACATAACGCACATCGCCATCACCCTCATCCGCCACCGCCTCCAAGACACCTTCAAGGACGAACTGAAACCCTACGAAGTGCTGGGCCAGCCCCAGGACGTAGCCAGCGCCCAGGCATTGGCGACGGATAGCGAAAACTCAGGCCGCTACCAGTTCGAGTGGTGGGCCTTGGGCCTCGTTGACGCCCGCCCGGCCCAGGACAGGAAGAAGGGTGCGGACTCCGGCATAGACGGCTATATCAACTTCTTCGACGACAACAGCGGCAAGGCCAAGCGCATCGTCGTACAGGTGAAGAGCGGCAATGTTACCCGCAACCAGATAGCCACTCTCAAGGGCGACATGGACCGCGAAAAAGCGGAAATCGGCCTGTTCATCACGCTGAAAAGTCCTACCCGTCCCATGGAATCCGAAGCCGCCTCCGCGGGCCTGTACAGCCCCGAGCACTTCCCCGACAGCCACTACCCCCGCATACAGATACTCACCATCGAGGAATTGCTCAACGGCAGCAAGCGGGCCGAATACCCCCGCCTCGGCCCCGAAGCCACCTTCCGCCGCGCCCCCCGCCGACGCCGCGCCGTTGGCACTCAATCCACCTTCGCCTAGCCCGCGCAAAACAAGTCCCCTCTCCCTCTGGGAGAGGGCTGGGGTGAGGGCGTCCCCCTACTGCGCCGTGAACCCGCCGTCCACCGCCATCGCCAGCCCGGTGACCAGCGAGGCCGCGTCCGAACAGAGCCAGGTCACCGACTCGGCAATCTCCTCCGGCGTCCCCAGCCTCCCGATGGGCTGGCGCGCCGGAATCGAAGCCTCGTACTCCGTCTCCCGCCCGCCGATAAGCCGCCCCACCATCGGCGTGTCTATGATGCCGGGGCAGACGGCGTTCACCCGGATGCCGTCGCGGGCGTATTCCAGCGCGGCGGCCTTGGTCAGCCCCACAACCGCGTGCTTGCTGGCGACGTAGGCCGACAGCCGCCGCGACCCCACCAGGCCTGCCGCCGACGCCGTGTTGACGATGGCCCCGCCGCCCTGCGCCATCATCTGCGGTATTTCGTGCTTCAGGCAGAGCCATACCCCCTTGAGGTTCACGTCCATCAGCCGGTCCCACTGGTCTTCCGGGTATTCGTGGAGCCGCCCCGCCATGAAGCCTTCCACCCCGGCGTTGTTGTAGGCGCAGTCCAGCCGCCCGTAGGCCGACACCACCTGCGCCACCAGCGCCGCCACGTCGTCGGGGCGGGAAACGTCGGCATGAACGAACATCCCGTCGCCGCCCGCCTCCTTGATCGCGCTCAGCGTCTCCTCCGCGCCATCCGCATTCACGTCGGAAACCACTACGGTAGCGCCCTCCCGCGACATAACCAGCGACGTGGCCCTTCCGATGCCTGACGCCGCGCCGGTCACCAGCGAAACCTTCCCTTCCAGCAGACCTGCCATTGCCTGAACCTCCTTGTTCAGTAGTCAATCCCCTCTCCCTCCGGGGGAGGGTCGGGGTGGGGGCTTCCCCGGAGTTATGCGCCCTCAAAAAAGTCAGCAATGTCCAGCTCAAGCCCGGGAAGCACAGCAGATTCTATGCGCTCACCGGCGCCGCGGATATATGCCCGCTGCCATTCGCCTCCTTCCAGCCGCATCACCTCGACGGCGTGAATCTGAGGATAGACCAGCCAGCACTCGCGCACATTCAGACTGGCGTAGTCGGCCAGCCTGCTCTCAATTTCGGCTCGGGTGTTGCTGGGCGAAATTATCTCCACCACCAAATCCGGGCCGCCCTCAATCCGCTCGCCAAGGATGCCAGCTCGCTCGTTGCTGACGAACAGCAAATCCGGCTGTCTCACCCGCAGAGGCTCGCGCCGTACAATGACGTCGACGGGGGCGAAAACCACGCGGCCGAGCCCATTCAGGCGGACGAATGACCTAACTGGATCGTTGATGTTTCCCAATATGGTTTGATGGAACAGACTGGGTCCAGCCACTATCACCTGGCCGTCCACGACCTCGCAGCGAATCATCGTCTCCGGGGTTTCCAAGTATTCCTCGTAGGTGAGCCGGGTCGTTGTTGTCGTCACTTCCGACACCATAACTTTCCACCTCCAGCTTACGTCTCCCCGGCGCGACGCGCGTCGGCCCGCCAGTCGTCCGGGCTGGGCTCGCGGTCTATCGCCACGTCCACCACCGCCGGGAGGCCCGAATCGCGCGCCTCCCGCAGGGCGTCCGGCAGGTCGCGGGAGTCCTCGACGTGGACGCCGAAGCACCCGAACCCCCGCGCTATGGCGGCGTTGTCCGTCGGGTAGAACTCCGAGGCGATTTCCTGTCCGCGCGGCTGGTGGTCCAGCACCATGCCCAGGGCGTTGTCGTTGAAGACCACGCAGGTTATGGGCAGGTCGTATTGCATCGCCGTCGAGAGAGCGTTAACGGTCATCATATAGCCGCCGTCGCCGGTCACCGCAGTGACGGGGCGGTTGGGGAAGGCCAGCTTCAGGGCCACCGCAGCCGGCAGCGCCCAGCCCATGCCCGCAGTACCGCCGGGGCAATAGAAAGTGGCCGCTTCCTGCGCCTTGTACAGGTGGGCCATCCAGGTGCGGTTGTTGCCTGCGTCCAGCGCGTAGACCGTGGACGGGTCAGAGACTTCGTTCAGAATGGACACCAGCCGTTGCGGGGTTACCGGCGAGCTGTCCTTGTGCATCTCCGGGTCGTCGTAGAAGGCCATTGCGTCCTTGCGGGGCGTCATTGATGCCGTCCACTCGTTGCGCCGGGCCGCGTTGACCTGAGCCGCTTCCTTTGATGCGTCCACCAGTTGATTGAGAATGCTTCCCGCGTCGCCCACCAGCCCGATTTCCACCGGGAAGCTCCATCCGGCGTTGCGCTCGTCAATGTCAATCTGCACCACCCGCTGGCGGCGGGGGTCGAAGATGTCGGGCCGCTCGCGCACGGTTTCCTGAGACCGCAGCAGCGCCCCCACCACGATGACCGTATCGGCTTCGCCCACCACCCGGTTGGCGACGTCCTGGCCGTAGGTGCCCACCATGCCCACCGACAGCGGATGCGTTTCGGCGATGGCGCTCTTTCCTTTATATGACGTCGCCACCGGCATACCCCACATTTCCGCCAGTTCCTGCAACTGGGCGTGAGCCCCGGCCACGTGCACCCCGTTGCCCGCCACCAGCACCGGACGCCGCGACTCCGACAGTATCTCGATTACCCGCTGCACGTCCGACGGGGCGCTTTCCGGTTTGGCGGTGTTCAGGAACCCGGCGGCGTTGTGGATGAAAGGCGGCGACTCCACGTCCACCTCGCCGCCAATGGCCGCCGACCGCATCACCACCGACGACGGCCCTGGTCGGCCGCTGACGGCGTGCTTGATCGCCATCTGCGTCGCCAGCACCGCCTCCTTGGGGCTGGCGGCCAGGGCGGTGTACTTGCTCATGGACTTGAAGATGTTGGGCAGGTCGATGCTGCCGTACTCCCCGGCCCCGGATTGGTTGGCCGGACGCTGGGCCGAGCCGCCGTCGGAAGTGTCGGTCAGCACCAGCATCGGCGAGCTGCTCAGCATCGCCTCCATGATCCCGAAGGAGGCGTTGGAGCCGATGAACAGCCCTTGCCCCATGACCACTGCCGGCTTGCCGGTGGCCCGCCCGTAGGCGTCGGCCATGATGGCCGCGGCCTGCTCGTGCCGCACTAGGATGGTCTTGATGCGGTCTTCCCGCCCGTAGAGCAGTTGGAATATCTGCCCCGTCCCGCCGCCCGGTATGCCGAAGACATACTCGACCCCGGCCTCCTCCAAAGTCTGCACAATCATCTCGCTGGCTGTCGGCATACCGCCTCCTGATGCGCCATCTTTCTCCGCGACATTCTCGCGTCCCCTATTATAAGGAAAGGGCGGATTTCCGGCCCGCCCCGCGGTTCGGATAATACCCCCGCCCCTTATGCCGGTCAAGAAAAGCCGGTTCCGCTTGCTTGTAGCGCATGACAACTGGTAGCTTCCTTCACGTTTACGCCACAAGCAAGCGGAACCAGGCCATTTATATGACATTCAGTGTATAGTTACAAAAAATTACATATGGTTGTAGATAAAATGACGAAACAGTAATAAGCATGGTGGTAGAATGAGTATTAGGTTCCGTTTGCTTGTGGCGTAAACGTGAAGGAAGCTACCAGTTGTCATACGCTACAAGCAAACGGAACCCCTGCGAGAAATACCATGTGACCTCCGCAGAAGGAGCGACGATAATGGCTCAATTGGACTCGTCAACCCCTGAGTATACGCTAGGGTTCGGGCGGCAATTCGTTCAGAGTCAACGGCAGCTAACGGCTGAAACCAGCGCCGCGTACTTGCTCCCGTTCCTCAAACCCGGCCTTCGCGTTCTTGACTTCGGCTGCGGGCCGGGCAGCATATCGGTGGGTTTGGCCAAGGCCGTAGAACCCGGTGAACTGCACGGCGTGGACATGGAGCAGTCCCAGATTGACTTGTCCAGGGAGATAGCCAGGGCGAATGGATGCGGCAACGCCATATTTCACGTTGCGGACGTGACTGCTCTTCCATTTGAAGACAGCTTCTTCGACGTGGCTCACTGCCATAATGTGCTGCTGCACATCCCGGTCACTGACTCTGCGCTCTCAGAAGTGAAACGGGTACTGAAACCGGGCGGCCTCATCGCCTGTCGCGAAATCATCTTGGGATCCTCTTTCTCCCATCCCGAAGTCGGGATCATGAGAAAACTTTGGGATATGTACGATGACCTGCTGGCGGCCGACTACGGCCACCCTGAGATGGGGAAGGCTCTCAAGAGTTGCCTTCTGAAGTCCGGTTTTACCAACATAAGGGCGTCCTCGTCTTTCAGCGTCTATGACAAGCCCGAAGAAATCTTGATTTTCTATGACCTGGTTATTGATGGTTTCCTTTCGCGGGATATTACGAATGCGGCCATAAAATACGGAGCCTGGACCGAAGGGTTGAGCCAGGAGGTACGAGATGCCTTCCATAATTGGAAGGCCCATCCAGGGGCCATCGCCGCCTTCGCCTATGGCGAGGCTCTGGCCAACAAGCCCTAACCCCGGCCAGCTTACGGTCCGTCATCCCCGCTTCCCACCGCGAAAGCGGGAATCCAGTGGCCCAACTGCGGGACTCCTATCAGGATGAAAGGGTTTGCAGGATTGGGAAACTCCATCCCGAAAATCCTTTAATCCGGTAAATCCTGATTCAGACAATACCTCGCAATCGCCCTGCCTGAATAACCCTCGCCTTGACCCTCGCCGGGCGTCAGCGTATCATCCCCCCGTTGCGCTAGACATAATCGCTACGGCGGGAGAACGACCATGAGAGGCGGCGACGCAGTAGTCCACGCTCTGGAAAAGGAAGGAGTCCGATACATCTCCGGTTTCGCCGGAGGCGGCGAAGCCCCGCTGTGGCCGGCGCTGCGGGCGTCGCAGCAGATTACGGTGTTTTCCGCCCGCCACGAGCGCATGGGCGTGGAAATCGCCGACGGTTACGCCCGCGCCACCGGGCAGGTCGGCGTCGCGCTGACCGGCACTGGGCCGGGCGCCACCAACACGCTCACCGGCATCGCCGGAGCCTATGCCGACAACATTCCGGTGCTGCTGCTTATGGGCCAGCACCCCCTGGGCAGCATGGGGCGCGAAATCCAGCAGGAAGTGCCCTCCAGCATCTTCGACAGCTTTGTCAAGTGGAAAGGCACCATGTCCCGCATCGAGGACATCCCGGCCATAATGCGCCGCGCCTTCACCAACCTGCGATCCGGCTCGCCCGGCCCGGTGGTGCTGGAAATGCCCCAAGACGTGCTGATGCAGGAAGCCCCGGACGAAATCCTGAACTACGAACCCGTCGGCCCCGGCCGCCGCGCTGCCCCGGACGCCGGAGACATAGAGCGGGCCGCCGACATATTGCTCAACGCCCGCTTTCCCATAATGAACGTGGGCGGCGGCGTCCTCGCCGCCGAAGCCTGGGACGAGGTAATGGAGCTGGCCGAGCTCATGGCCATGCCCGTTGCCAGCACTCTCGTAGGCAAGGGCGCTTTCCCGGAGAACCACCCTCTCTCTGTTGGCGGAGGCGTCTATCCCAAGAGCCGCTATGCCTCCGGCGCGTCTTACATTGTCAACCGGAAGGCCGACGCCGTTCTCGCCGTCGGCAACTCCTTCCGCCTGCCCAACGCCACCGACGGGCGGCCCATCCCCGAAGGCGTGAGTCTGATTCACATAAACGCCGACTCCGGCGACCTCAACAAGATTTACCAGGCCGACGTCCCCATCCTCGCCGACGCCAAACTCGCCCTGCGCAGCCTGATTGACGCGGTGCGCGACCGTATGGGACCCGGCGGCCCGCCCTCGGCGGCCAACCGCGAGGAAATCGTAGCCGAGATAGGGGAAGCCCGCGCCAAGTGGCTCGGAGAATGGGAAGAGACCTTCAACGACCCCTCCACCCCCACCAACGGCTATCGCGTAGTACAAGAACTACTGAAGGTTGTTGACCTCGATCGCACCATTGCCCTGCACGATGCCGGCGGAAGCCGCGGCTACGTCTCGCCCTTCTGGCCCGCCACCAGGCCGCGCAACTACATCGGCATGGGCGGCATGGCAGCGATGGGCTGGTCCATGGCCGCCGCCATCGGCGTCAAGCTGGGCCGTCCCGACCACCTGGTGTTCAACGTGCTGGGCGACGCATCCTTCGGAATGGTGGGTATGGAGTTGGAAACCGCCGTCCGCATGGGCCTGCCGACCCTGACCGTGGTGCTGAACAACGGCGGCACTGGCGGCGGCCTGATGGCCATGTCCCGCGACAGCGCCGCTCCGCCGACGATGGCTGAGCTGGGCGGCAACTTCTCGCTGGTGGCCCAGGGCCTCGGCGCATACTCCGAGCGTATCGAAGACCCTGCCGACCTGCAGGATGCTTTCCGCCGCGCCATTGCCGCAACCGAGAACGGCCAGGCCGCCCTCGTCGAGGTCACCATCCGCCCGCTGCCGACGCCAGAGACGCCAGAGGACTGGACGTTGTAAGGTTGTGCCCTCTCCCTTTGGGAGAGTGTGGGGTGAGGGCGTATCTCCCAGGGCGAAAAGGAGCATCCGATGAAAAGCATCGAAATTGATCGCAGCAAGCGGTTGAAGGAAGAGCCGGAGAAGGGGCATAACCGATGGCACCCCGATATCCCGCCTATTCTGGAGGCCGCGCCCGGCGAAGAAGTGCTGCTGGAGACCCGCGACGCTTCCGACGGACAGATGCACCCGGCGGTGACCGTCGAAGACTTCGACCGTTTCGACGCCAACGTGGCCCACCCGCTGACCGGGCCGGTTTACGTAACGGGAGCGGAACCCGGCGACCTGCTGGAGATCGAGTACGTTGATATCATTCCGCAGTCCTATGGATGGACC
Source organism: Dehalococcoidia bacterium (assembly GCA_965204805.1). GTDB lineage: Bacteria > Chloroflexota > Dehalococcoidia > Lucifugimonadales > UBA3495 > VXOI01. The sequence continues at coordinate 1,562,674 of OZ242013.1, read as the reverse complement.
CGCAACCGGCCTGGTGCAGGATTTCTCCGTGACCTGTTTGAGGAGCCATACTTCGTCAATTGGGAGATTGCGGACGGCTGGGCTACATCCGAGCAGTTGCCCGGCGTGCGAATTCCCAACGGCTCGTTCATGGGAACGGCTGGTATAGCCCCCTCCCGCGAGCAGATGGAGGAGTGGACTCGCCGGGAAGCTGACTTGGTCCGCCGTGGTGGAAGGGCCGCTCTCCCTGACCCACAGGACGCAGTGCCAGGCGGCGAAGTCGCCGCGGAGGGACTGCGTACGCTGCCCCCCAGGGAGAACTGTGGCAACGTGGACGCCAAGCAACTTACCAAGGGGTCCCGGCTTATCATCCCGGTCAACGTCCCCGGCGCTCTCTACTCCTGCGGCGACGGCCACTTTGCCCAAGGCGATTCTGAGTGCTGCATCACCGCCATAGAGATGGGCGCCGCGGCAGTGGTGCGGTTCCATCTGCATAAGGGAGAAGCAACCCGACATAACATTCGCTGGCCCCGGTACGCTCACCCGGAATACTTCCTGCCGCCGGAGTGGGCCGCTCCTCGGAACTTCATCGCCACTATGGGAATGCCCATCCGGGACGATGGCGCCCAGGAGGGTGAAGACCTTACCCTGGCCGCCCGCAATGCTCTGATCAATATGATCGAGCTGTTGCAGGAACGGGGTTGGAGCCGCGAGCAGGCTTACGTCATTTGCAGCGTTGCCGTGGACCTCAAGATAAGCAACGCTGTCGACCTCCCCAACGTGACCGTATCCGCCTTCCTGCCGGAGGACATCTTCCAAGGATAGCTTCGGTGGAGTCAGGTAACTTGGCGAAAAGTAAGCCGCCCACTTATGTGGGCGGCATTTTGCGGGATAAGACAGGCCCGAGAATGGACTGAGTTTGACTTAGCCGACTCGCTTGACTTCCACGACTTCGTCGGGGGAGACAGCGATCCTCCTTACACTTATACCTAGTTTGAGCAGCCAGTAACCCAGGGTCGCCTTGCTGACCCCCAGCTCCTCGGCGGTCGCTGATAAGCCCAGCTCGTTGACCTTCTCCGGGAGCAATCGTTCCAGAGGACGCTGATGTTCCTTTTCTACCCGCTGCATTAGTTTCGTCTTTCGCGCCACTGTTTCTCTCCTCTGTTGACCCGCGCAAACCGGAACCTGTCTTTTGAGTAGCAACACATTAGCATGTGCATAACCTAGTGTCAAGCGTTTGACGGACTTTTTCCTAAACGTGTTTAAGAATCGTTTAGGCTATGCTCTGACCTATCATTGAACAACTCCGGTTTCTCTGTGCCGCTATACTTGGAGGCGTGTCAGCGTTGCCAGCCGATCCGTTCAGATTATCCCCCGAGCAGGGGCTCGTTCAGTTGACACCCCGGCGATTGTTTCTTAGTCTTGATACCCATTCATTATACCGTGAGGCAAGACATGCACCCCCCCACGATGCGCGACGTGTACCGAGCAAGACAGACCATATCCCCCTTCTTTCAGCGTACCCCGTTGCATTACTCCCTCGGGCTCAGTGAACTGCTTGAGGCCGAAGTGTACCTGAAGCACGAGGAATACCTTCCGCTGGGCGCCTTCAAGTCTCGCGGCGGGATAAACTTCCTTTCCAACCTGAGTGAGGAAGAAAAGAGGAGAGGGCTGATAACTTCCTCCACCGGGAACCATGGGCAGTCCATAGCCAGCGCAGGACGGGAATTCGGGGTGCGCGTGGTTATCGGCCTGCCCCAGAACGCGAATCCCGTCAAGGTGGCCGCCATGCGCGCCCTGGGGGCTGAGCTGATATTCCACGGTGATACCTTCGATGATGCGCGGGAGCATTGCGAGCGCCTGGCCCGCGAAGAAGGATTTCGCTACGTCCATGCGGTTAACGAACCCCTCCTCATCGCCGGCGTCGGAACGGCGGCCCTGGAAATTATCGAGGACCTTCCCGACGTAGACATAATGATGCTGCCTCTTGGCGGCGGTTCCGGTATTTCAGGGGCCTGTATCGTCGCCAAGGCCATAGACCCATCCATACAGGTCTATGCCGTTCAGTCCGAGGCCGCTCCGGCAGCCTATTTATCATGGAAGCAGGGGGAGATAGTCCAGGCCCCGATGGACACCTTCGCGGAGGGAATAGCCACTCAATCCGGCTACGAACTGCCTCAGCGCATCATGGCGGACCTGCTGGACGACTTTCTGCTGGTCAATGACGACGATATACGTCGCGCGATAGGGCTGCTGGTGGAGAAAGCGCACACCCTGGCGGAGTCGGCGGGGGCCACGGCGTTGGCCGGAGCAGTCAGGCACGCGGATAAGCTGAGGGGTAAGAAGGTGTCGATTACTATCAGCGGCGCCAACATCACTGCGGAACGGCTGGCCGAGGCGTTGGCAGTGTACCAATCCGGGGATGTGTAATACCTAATTACACTTTGCTATTGCACATCTTTCGCCAGTATATGCCTGTTATAAAATGCAATGCTGGCGCTTAGGTTTTGTGTAGCAACATTCACCAGTACACGCAGCAGGGACGCCGACGTCAGGCGTCCCTGTTACCTTTCTGAGAAGTACCGGGCCAGCTCATCGCGCTGAAAAACAGGGAGCGGTACTTCCTCTCCGCTGCGTGTAAATAGTACACGCCCTTCCTCTGCCGGTATCATCTGTCCTATCTCCCAGGCGTTGATACCCGCCTGCTCCAGGGCGTGTAAAAGTCTAGGTGTATATTGGGGGTGTAACGTTACCAGCATGGCACCGGAGCCCAGAAGCCCCATGGGGTGTAGTCCTAGGGCGGTACACACTTCGGCAGTTTCAGGAAGTAGGGGTACACTATCCTCTTCCACCGCCACCCCCAAGCCTGACGCCGCCGCGACCTCGTGTAGCGCGGTAAACAGGCCGCCTTCGGTGATGTCGTGTAACGAGTGTACAGACGATTGTGAGCTGATTTGGGCGTCGTGTAATACACTTATGCCGAGTGTATCCAGCATCGATGCACTTTTGCCAATTACACTTTCTTCTACACCTGCCTGCCGCAGTTCCCCGGCGCAGTCACTCGCCAGCAGTGCAGTACCCTCGATAGCCAGCCCCTTGGTGACGATGATGCTGTCACCCTCCTGAGCGCCGCCGGTGGTGATGAGCTGGTCGCGTTCAACCTCGCCCAGCATGGTTCCCATGACGATGGGCCGCTGGAGTCCCTGGGTGACCTCACTGTGGCCGCCTATCAGGGTTACTCCGATAGCTTGGCAGCTTTCCATAATGTCGTTGAACAGCTTTGCAGCATCGTCCTCGGTGAACCACTCCGGGACCAGAAGCGTCGCCAAGAACCAGCGAGGTGTCGCGCCAGTGCAAGCCACGTCGTTGGCGCAGACATGGACCGCGTACCATCCGGCCCGGTCAGTGGCGAAGGTCACCGGGTCGCTCTTGGCTACCAGCAGCCGGTCGCCGAAGTCCAGGGCGGCTGCATCCTCGCCAACTCGCGGCCCCAGCACCACCCGCGGGTCTAGAGACCCGGCCGATGCCAGCAGCCTCTCCAGCAACTCCGGGGGAAACTTGCCGATGTCCATGCTAACTCCCTTGGGCAAAAAAACAGGGCTGCTATTATGTAAACAGCCCTGAAAACACCCCACAAAACAACATAACGTATCTTGTGCGAACCACTCTTTCGCTAGAATTATCAGCGCGGATTATGACAAATAGGGGTCAAAAGCATCTCACCCGACCCGGAGACTACCGCCAGCCGCTGGCGTACTCCTCGGTCATCAGCAGCGGGCCGTCCAGGCTGACCAGTTGGTTTTCTATCTCGCGCAGCAGGTCATCCAGGTTCCAACCCTTCTCCGCCGACACTAGCACCCCTGCATCCGCTTCGCGATCCCAAGAGAACGAAGAGGGGGCGCCGTCTCCGTCTGCTGGGTCAAGAGCGCCGCTCTCGCTCTCTGTGAGCAGGTCCATCTTGTTTATGGCAAGCAGCCGAGGCCGGTCCCCAAGACCTAGTTCCTCCAGCGTCTGCTCCACCACCTCGGTCTGCTCCGGGGCCTTGGGGTGGGAAACGTCTATGACGTGAAGGAGAACGTCGGCCCGGTCCAACTCGTCCAAGGTGGCTCGGAAGGCGGCGATGACGTTGGGAGAGAGTTTCTGAATGAAACCTACGGTGTCGCTCAGCAGGAGGGGAGCGCCTGACGGCAGCCTGATGCGGCGGGTTATGGGATCAAGAGTTGAGAACAGTTGATCAGCGGCAAGAGAGGCGCTTCCCTCGGGTTCGGAACCAGAACGGATCAACGCATTGAACAGGGTGCTCTTGCCGGCGTTGGTGTACCCGACCAGTGTGGCCATCGGTATGGCCGATTTCTTACGGCGGTCCATGTGCAGGCTGCGTCGGCGCCGTACACCGTCCAGCTCCGTCCTGATCTTCTGCAGCCGCTGGCGCACCAATCTGCGGTCTGTCTCGATCTGCGTTTCCCCCGGGCCTCGTGTGCCGATACCACCGCCCAGCCGTTCTAGGTGGGACCACTGACCTGCCAGCCGCGGAAGCAGGTATTCGTGCTGGGCCAACTCTACCTGGAGCTTGCCCTCGTAAGTGGAAGCATGACGCCCAAACACGTCGAGAATCAACGCAGTCCGGTCGATAACCTTGATCTCGTTCTGCTCGCCGCTGCGCGTGAAGGATCTCGGCGAAATGGCGGCTTCCAGGTTGCGCTGCTGAGTCGGCGTCAACTCGTCATCGAATATAACGATACTGGCTGACTTTTCCCTGATAACATCGCGAAGTTCATCCAGCTTGCCCTTGCCGACATACGTGGGCGTGAGGCGGTCAGCGCGCTGGTGAACCACCCCCACTACCTCAGCCCCCGCCGACTCCGCCAGGTGGCGTAGCTCTCCAAGGGTGTCTTCCAGTGTCCAGAGCTGGTTCCGCCCCTTCAACTCGACCGCCACCAGGATGGCGCGCTCCCGTTCCGGCGTTACGTCAACCAGCCGCGACGCCCTCCTGTGTCCGTTGGCCGGGCCCCGATGTCCCTTGAGCTTCGCGATAAGACTAGCCTCCCTGCGGCGCCGGAATCGTCCAGCCCTCAATTCGCTGGCAACCCTTCTCCACCTGCTCGTCCGGGGTCGTAAGCGACAGCCGGATGTAACCTTCACCGTACTGCCCGTAGCTGGAACCAGGTGTCACTACGACGTCCAGGTCCTCCAGCAACCGCTGGGCAAACTCGGCCGAGGTGAAACCCGCTGGCACCTTGGCCCAGATATACAGGCTGGCTCGCGGCACGTCGACTTCCATACCTGCGTTGCGGCACGCCTGCACCACCCGGTCCCGGCGCCACTGGTAGATCTTCACGTTGTCGTCCACACAGTCCTGGGGGCCGGTCAGGGCCTCCATCGCCATCTCCTGGACTGCCTGGGGTACGCCGGAGTCCAGGTTGGCCTTGATCTGGAACAGGGCCTTGATCATGTCGGCATTGCCCACGGCCATGCCGATGCGCCAGCCGGTCATGTTGTAGGTCTTGGACAGCGAGTGAAACTCGATGCCGATGTCCTTGGCCCCGTCCATCTGCATATAGCTGGTTGCCCGGTACCCGTCGTAGCCAACCTCGCTATAGGCGGCATCGTGCAGGAGCGCAATGTCATTCTCCCGGCAGAAGGCCATGGCCGAAGCGAAGTCCTCTTCCGTGGCGACGGCGCTGGTCGGGTTGTTCGGGTAGTTCAGCCACATCACCTTCGCCGCCCGGGCCACGTCGGCGGGTATGGCGTCAAGCTCCGGCAGCCAGCCATTGCGCTCGTACAGCGGCATTATGTAACTCTCGGCTCCAGCGAACATAGTGCCCACGCCGTATACCGGATAGGCCGGGTCCGGCACCAGGGCAATATCGCCGGGGTCCAGGAAGCAGAAAGCGGCGTGTCCGATGCCCTCCTTGGCTCCAATCAGAGGCAGAACCTCGGTGTCCGGGTCCAGCTTCACACCAAAGCGGTTGTCGTACCACTCGGCGATGGCCCGCCGCATCTCCGGCAGCCCGTCGGTCTCCGGGTAGCGGTGGTTGGGCGGATACTGCGACGCCGTCAGTAGCCGGTCGATGATGGGCTGCGGCGTGGGAATATCCGGGTCGCCGATGCCGAAGGTCACCACGTCGGCCCCGGCGGCCCGCTTGGCCGCAATGATGCGGGAAATCTCCACAAAGGGATACGGCGCCAGCTTGCCCAAACGTTCAGAAAATTGCATCTTTGCGGCCTCTGTTCCTAGTTTCCGGGTTCAGATTGAACTTTATGCCTGGTCAAAGTCTCGGCGTGAGATTCCCAAGTCCCGGAGAATAGCGGCGATAGTACCGGGTTTCAGGTCATCCCCACCCCAGAATGGAATTGACGTCCAAGCCCGGTTACGTGGGTTTATCCAGATTTCGTGAGAGCCCTTACCTTGACGGTCATAGCGGCAACCCAACTCTCTTAACTTTCGCGTAAGCTGTCGCTAGGTCATGGCGCAATGGTAATTTCTGCCTTGACAACCGGGCCGGTTGACTTAAAAGCTAACGCTTCCAGTTCCGCCGGTATCGGCCGTTCGTTTTCGATAAATGATTCAATAAAAGCCTCTGCCATACCCTGAATGTACTCGATAGCCTGTGAGGGGGTGTCCCCCCAAGCGCGACAGCCCGGCAACAAAGGGGCTTCGGCCATGTATTTGTCGTTTGTGTCTTCCGAAGGTTCATAGAGAACAATCGGCAGCTTGTAGAGCTTCATGTCGTTTCCTATCCCTGCCTCACCAGCGGCCCGAAAATATCGGCGATGGGGAGCGTGAACTCGGGCAAGACTTCGGAGCGCAGAATGTCGCCCATGCCATAAGTGGCGACAGTGATTGCGGCATCGGGAGTCAAACGCAGCACTTCAACCGACCGTGACAGGAAGCTCGACAGCCAGCATTCCGGCACCCCAATGCTGCGGTAGTCGGCAAGCCGTTGCTCGATGTCGCGGCGGGTGTTGCTGGGCGACAGAACTTCCGCCACCAGCAGCGGCGGTCTTTCCAAGTAAGGCCGCCCCGCCAAATCCGAGGGATGGGAAATTCCGGTCAACTCGGAATTTACCACTAAAATATCCGGTTGACGAACCCGAAGGGGGTCCCTGCTTACCAGAACATCATAGGGTGCTGTGAGGACAATGCCCAGCCTGTTCGCCGACAAGAATGGATCCAGTGCGCTGAAGATGACTCGAATAGTCCACGGGTGTTCGCCGGACGGGCTAGCCGACATTACCAACACCCCATCCACGACCTCGCATTTCTGCTTGACAATCGGCAGCGCCTGCCACTCCTCGAATGTCAGCCGTTTCGTCTGCGCGGTGGTCATCAGACGGCCCACTCCCCGGTGAAGACTTCCGTTGCCGGTCCCTCCATCATCACCTCACCCTTGCCGTCCCACTGTATCCGCAACGTCCCTCCGGGCAGCGTTATGTCCACCTCGTCGCCGCAGTGGCCCGACAGCCGCGCCGCCACCGCTATGGCGCACGCCCCCGTCCCGCAGGCCAGAGTCTCGCCGCTGCCCCGCTCCCACACCCGCGCCGTCAGCCTGCCAGGCGCGTCCACGTTGACAATCTCGAAGTTCACCCGGCGCGGAAACATCGGGTGATGCTCCACCTTCGGCCCCACCGTATGCAGTGGGAAATCGGCCACCGGCTGACTGATGAACGTTACGGCATGGGGGTTGCCCATAGATACGAAGCTCAGAGGCAAATCGTGGCCGTCCATGGAGAACGGATAGCCCAGCACCGGCCCTTCGACAAGCTCAGGGTGACCGGATGGAAGAAGCGACACCGGAACCTCTGCCGGCGTCAGTATCGGCGCGCCCATGGCCACCCGCGCGCCAGTGATACGGGGGCCGTCGTAGGTGGGGGTCACTGTTCTGATGCCCGCCAGGGTCTCCACAGTCAACCCTTCTCCCGACGGCGCAGCGATGTCTCGCTCGATGGCGTATTTGGCGAAGCAGCGGATGCCGTTGCCGCACATCTCGCCTTGGGACCCGTCGGCGTTGAACATCACCATCTTCAGGTCGGCCAGGTCCGAATCGGCAATGAGAATCAGCCCGTCGCTGCCCACGCCGAAGTGCCGGTCACTCATGCGACGCGAAAGCTCCGGCCAGTCCTGCTGCTGCGAGCGGGCATCCACATATACGTAGTCGTTGCCCGCTCCTTCCATTTTGGTGAATCTCATCGCCGTGAGTCCTCGCACAACCTATGTTTGGCCTACGATGCTCGTCGATCCTAGGTTGCGCCCTATTCTATCACAGTAGTCTCGCGGCCAAGATAATGCGACACCGCCTTGGCAGCCCGTTCCACCATTCCCGGTTCACCGGCGTCAATCCAGCGGATGCGTGGGTCTTCGGACTTGAACCAGGTATACTGCCGGCGGGCTAGGCGATGCGTTTGAGTCTTCGTCCGCTCCACCGCCCTCTCCAGCGACATCTCCCCCTCCAGGTACTGCCCCAGCTCCCGGTAACCGGGACTGTTCAACGGCCCGGCTTCCATGGAAAATCCCGCCACCCGCAACTCCTCAACTTCCTCTAGTAAACCTGCCGCCATCATCCGGTCCACTCGCTGGTCTATGCGCCGGTAGAGCGCATCGCGGGGCATGGTCAGACCCAACACCAAGGCATGGCCCGTCCGTGTGGCGGCGGGCTGCAACTCCGAGGGCAGCTGCCCGGTTATGTGGTGAATCTCAAGCGCCCGGATGACCCGGCGCACGTTGCGGGCATCCAGGACGGCCGCTCGGTCCGGGTCTACCTGTTCCAGCCGCGAGTGTAGGGCATCGCCGCCCAGCCGCTCCGCTTCTGCCTCCAGCGCGGCCCGAAACTCGGGGTCGGGAGGTACCGCCGGAAGACGTTGCCCCTCCGCCAGCGCCCAAACGTACTGCCCAGTACCGCCGCACACTATCGGCAGTCGACCCCGTCCGCGAATGTCTTGCAGCGCGTCCGTGGCGTGTTCAAGGAACAGCCCCAGCCCGAAACTCTCCGGCGGGTCCAGGATGTCCACGAGATGATGCGGCGCCGCGGCCCGCTCGGCTTCCGTCGGCTTGGCGGTGCCGATGGTCATGCCCCGGTACACCTGTCGGCTGTCAGCGTTCACCACCTCGCCCCCGAACCGCTGGGCCAGCTCCACCGCCAGCGCCGTCTTGCCTACCGCAGTAGGGCCGACGATGCAGACGAGAGATTCGTTCTGGCCGGATGCTTCGTTATCGAGCATCAGGGGAAAATCCCCTCTCCCTCTGGGAGAGGGTTAGGGTGAGGGCGTCCTCCTGACTCGAATCGATAGGGACTTTCTCCACTGTCCCTAATTCCCCTCCCCCAGCCGCGCCTGCCGCCCCTGCGGACGGCGCACCCGCTGCGCCGGCTGGTAGTCCGCCGGGCGCGGCGGCAGCTCGAACCCGTTGCCCGACAGCATCTCGTCCACCGTCCGAAGCTGCACCTTCGGGAACTCCCGCGCCCACAGATCCGAGTGAAAGAATCCGGCGGCCGCCGCTTCCTGCCGCATATCCCGCGTTGGTGGCTCCAGCGATATGAACAGCCCCATCGCCGCCTGCTCGCGCTCCACCACGCCCACCAGGTCGCGCACCTGCGGCGACGACACCCGCCCGCCCTTGACCTGGATCACCGCCTTGTGCGGCGTGCGGCGCGGCCCGTCTATGAAGTAGAGCATCCCGTCCACGCCCCGGTCCGCCCCTCGCCGCTGCTCCGACTGCGGTTGCGCTTCCAGCAGTGACACCGCCCAAAACTGGAACTGGTACGGGTCCTGCTCCCACAGCGCCCGCGCGCTCCCCTCGTCCTGCGGCTCCCCGATGACGTCGTAATCCCGGCCCGCCTCCAGCCCGAAAGCCGTCTGGAGCCGGTTCTTCATAAGAGCCACGGCCAGGTGCGTTATGTCAATGCCAATCCACTGACGCCCCAACTTGTGCGCCGCCGCCACCGCCGTACCGCAGCCACAGAACGGGTCCAGCACTACATCTCCCTCGTTAGATGACGCCCGGATGATGCGCTCCAGCAGCGCCTCAGGTTTTTGTGTGGCGTAACCAAGCCGCTCGTGTGTGCCTTGACGTGGCATCCAACGTACATCTTCGTCAATGGATTGATTAGTTCCGTACAGAGTCCCCTGAGTGTAAGGCTGATAAGCCCAAATGTCCTGCAACGGAGATCCTGGGGAGTCTTGAAGGTATTGACGGAAAGTAGGCATAGCACCGCTTTCGGATGCTGGGAAATCTATGTACCCAGCTTTTTCCAGTGCGTCCAACTTTTCGTGCAAGGTCAGGTCCTCGGAAATGCCAAGCTCCCTTACCAAAGAACCTGGAACCGCCCAGTGCCTGCCCCTAGGGGTTGGGTCGTAGCCCTGCCATGCCTGACCAGACGCACCTCGTCGAGTACCGGCACCCGTCAAAGCGTTAGTCCAATATTTGCCACGCTCATCTTCCTTCTGGAAATAGCTTTCAACATGTCCCTTCGCTGCCGGGCGAAACGTAACATTGAAGTTGTAATCATGGCTCCTTGTGTAAAAGAACAGTGTGTCGTGTATTGGCCCGAATCTTTTATTTTGATTGTGCGAGCCTGTTCTACGCCAAACAACTTCATTTCTGTAATTGGCTGCCCCAAACACAGCATCCATCAACAGCTTCAGGTAGTGGCTGGCCGTGGGGTCGCAGTGCAGGTATATGCTGCCCGTGGGCTTCAACACGCGCCGCAACTCCACCAGCCGCGGGGCCATCATCACCAGGTAGGCCATCATCGCATTGCGCCCGATGAACTGGCGGAAGGCGGAAATCATGTCCTTCACCGCCGAGGGCACCGACGGATTCCCGATGATGTCCTGCTCGAAGGTCAGCTCCGTTTCCTGCGTCCACTCCCAAGTGTCGGTGAAGGCCCGTATCTGCGCCGGAGACTCTTCCCCGGTCTTCTCCCGGAACAGCACATTGTACGAAGCGTTGGAGTTGAACGGCGGATCCAGGTACACCAAATCCACCGACTCATCGACCACGCGCTCCCGCAGCACCGCCAGGTTGTCACCGTAGAAGAGCGAGTTTGTCATCAGCAGCCCTGGTTCGCGAGATGCTTTTTCGACAGCCATGTGCCGGTGTCGAATTCCTGTTGAAAGGTGAAATAATAGGTTCCGCCTATTCCCCGACGTTCAACCGCACGGAGTCGAGTTAAGGTGGACAAAGCCTCATCCAATTCCTCCTGCTTCCCCAATTCCTCACCTATTTCCTCCTGAGAGAAGGCCAAGTCGCGGTTTTCTGCCAAAAATTGGTATGCCAGGCGCATCATCCCTTCGCATTCTGGGCTTACACCCAGGTCAAATAGCTGTCTGGGTAAAGGCATAGACCACCTTCGTTTAATATAATTCTCCCTTGTAAATAAACCATTCGGCCCCGGCGAACTCCTTTGATTCAAGCCTGTCAGACTTTACAAGGTCGTCCAGAGCCACCACGACCTCGGTCTGAGTGACACGACGTCCATAGTAGTTTATCAACTCGTCTAACACCTCGTCAGCAGTAAAGGCTTCGCCATTTCGCAGGCTCAAGAACTGCAAAATCGGAACGCTCAGGTCTAGGCGTCCTTCATCGAATTCCTGTCGGCTGATGGGCATGAAAGGCTACCCCTTAGCCCCGGCCACCGCCGCCGCAACCTCCAGGAACTGGTCAGCCTGCAAGCTGGCCCCGCCTACCAGCCCGCCGTGGATGTTGGGCTGCGCCGCAAACGCCCCGGCATTCCCGGCGTTGACGCTCCCGCCGTAGAGCAGCGGCACGTTCTCGGCAGCGTCGCCGAAGAGGTCGCGCAGGGCGTCTAGGATGGCGACGCCCATGATTTCCTGCGCGATTTCCGGCGTCGCCGCCCGCCCGGTGCCGATGGCCCAGACCGGCTCGTAGGCCACCACCACGTCGGTTATGTCATCCACGTCAGCCAGCCCGGCCAGCACCTGCCCCTCCACCACGTCGGCGGCGTCCCCTGCTTCCCGCTGCTCCAGCGTCTCCCCAACGCAGAGGATGGGTCTCAGCCCGGCCAGCAGCGCGGCCCGCACCTTCAGGTTGACCGTTTCGTCCGTCTCCCCGAAGAGCTGCCTCCGCTCTGAATGGCCGAGGATGACGTACTGGCACAGCCCGGTCAGCATTTCCGCCGACACCTCGCCGGTGAAGGCCCCGGAACCTTCATGGTGCATATTCTGCGCGCCAACGCCAACGCCAACGCCGGAGCCCGCCACCGCATTCCGCACCGCCGACAGTGAAACGAAGGGTGGGCACAAAATCAGCTCCACGTTGCCGACGCTTCCAGCCCCAGCCGCGACGCCAGCCGCCAACTCGGCAGCCGATTCCAGTGTCGTGTTCATCTTCCAGTTTCCGGCAACAATAGAGCGGGGCATAACTATACCTCTGAATGTTGAATTGTAGAGTGCCAGAAGCCCGACCGCTGAGCGTTGAGTTGTGTGCGGTGCCAAAAGCCCAACCGTTCATCCTGAGCTTGTCGAAGGATGGACGGTTGGGCTGGTGTCCCTGAGGTATCCGGTGAACCCGTCCTGATGGGGTTACGGCCCGTACTTAGCCATCTTGCCGGCGTGGGACATTCCCAGCAGCATCACGTTGGTCGCCGGAATGCTCCCGATGGAACCCTGACGGCAGGCCCGCTCGTCGAATGAAGGCACACCTTCGCCGCGGGTCATCCAGGAGTTCAGCATGAAGGGCACCGGATGCCAGCTATGCCCGGCGGTGATGGCCGGTGTGGCATGGTCGCCGGCTACCATGAACACCTCCGGCTCCAACTCCCTGATGGCGGGAATCAGCGGGTCCAACTCCTCCAGACGCTGCACCTTGGCGTCGAAATCGCCGTCTTCGCCGGCGGCGTCGGCGGGCTTGTAGTGGATGAAGAAGAAATCGTGATTGCCGTAGTTTTGCCGCATGGTTTCCACTTCGTCGGAGAAATGCCGTCCCGTGGGTATGACCTTCATTCCCGCCACTGTGGCCAGTCCCCGGTACATCGGGTAGGCGGCAATGGCCGCTGGATTCATTCGGTAGACGTCTCCCATGGGCGGCAGGCTCGGCATCTGCGCAAACCCGCGCAGCAGCAGCATATTGGCCCGCTCTTCTTCCGACATCAGTTGCGCCGCCCTTTCGACGAACTGGTTGACCAGGTTGGCGGTACGCTGCGCCCCGTCGTTCAGCGGACGGACGGGCAGCGCCGCCACTCCCTCGCGCTGCGGGTCCGTCTCCGTCACCGCCTCCGACAGCCCTTCGCCCCGCAGCCGCAGCACGAAACGGTAGTCCTGCACCGGGAACACGTCCACCTGCGCGCCTTCAACCTCAATTCGGTCCAGCCGCTCGCAGATTGGCGCGCTCAGATCCGTGGGTATGCGACCCGCCCGGCGGTCCACCAGCAGCCCGTCGCCGTCTACGGTGCAGAAATTGCCCCGAGCCGCTACGTCGCCAGGCTGAAGCTCCACATCGATGCCGAGGGCTTCCAGCGCCCCCCTTCCGATCATGTGCTTCAGCGGGTCGTACCCAAAGAGCGCCAGATGGCCGGGGCCACTCCCCGGCGCCACCCCCGGTAGCACCGGCGTGGTCAGACCGCAAGCGCTGACCTGCGCCAGAGCGTCCAGGTTGGGGATGTGGGCCGTTTCCAGCTCCGATAGCCCGGTATCGGGATGGGCCAGCCCGCCCAGGCCGTCCACCACCAGCAGCACAATCTTCGATGGAGTGTTGATGTAGCAATCACGCAGTTCTTCTATATCAATCATTTTGACTCCAAAACTTGGCGCCCTTTGAAATCCCCTCTCTCTTGAGGGAGAGGGTTGGGGTGCAGGTGAAATCCCTCGCGTCGACTAACGATTTCTCTACCAAACCAACTTATTCCGCATCCGGCAGCGCGGCAATGCCTGGCAGTTCGATGCCGCCGAGAAACTCCAGCGACGCGCCGCCTCCAGTGGAAACGTGGGTCATACTGTCCATCAGTCCCAGCGCCTCCACAGTCTCGGCGGTAGACCCGCCCCCGACCACGCTGGTAACGCCCGGCGCGTTGGCTATGGCCTGCGCCACTACTCGTGTTCCCTCGCTGAACCGGGGCATCTCGAATACCCCCATCGGCCCGTTCCAGATGACGGTCCGGCACTCTTGCAAAGCACTGGCGAACTGGGTAGCCGCCGAGGGCGCGATGTCCATGATGATGCCGCCCTCCGGCACTCCCTCGGCAGGCGCCACTTGCACCTCCGCCGGGTCAGGCGAGAATTCGCTGGCCACCACCACCTCGCCTGGCAGATGCACCTTGATACCCCGCCTGTCGGCGGCGCCCAGCATCTCGCGGGCGAATTCCAGCCGGTCTTCCTCCACCTGCGAAGCCCCGACCCCATGGCCCTGCGCTTTCAGGAAGGTCACGCACATTCCGCCGCCAATGAACAGGTGGTCCAGCTTATCCAGGATATTTTCCAGCAGCAGTATCTTGTCGCTGACCTTGGCCCCGCCCATCAGCGCCGCCAGCGGCTTCTCCGGCGACTCCAGGGCCTGGCCCATGGATCTGACTTCCTTCTCCACCAGGAACCCCATGGCAGATGGAAGATACTCCGTAACCCCGACAGTGGAGGCGTGAGCCCGGTGCGCCACGGCGAAGGCGTCCATCACGAAGTAGTCCGCGAGCGCCGCCAGAGACTGCGCAAATGCAGGGTCGTTGCCTTCTTCTCCGGAGTCGAAGCGCAGGTTTTCCAGCAGCACCACATCCCCCGGGGCCATGGCGGCCACTGCCTCTTCCACCTCCGGCCCGACAATCTCCGGCAGGCTCTTCACAGGGTGTTCCAGCAGAAAGGCCAGCCGGTCCCCCACTGGGGCGAGACGCAGCGATTCGTCTATCTTGCCTCGTGGTCGTCCTAGGTGCGAGCACAGGATAGTCCGGCAACCCTGATCAATCAGGCGCCGGATGGTGGGCAATGTGGCGCGAAGCCGCTGGTCGTATCCCGCGATGGCTTCTATGCCCTGCTCAATGGGAACATTGAAGTCTACCCGCACCAGCACCCGGGCGCCACGTACGTCAACCTGCGAAAGACTGCGCTTTGCCACCTGTGCCTCTCCTGTCCTTAGTTCCTGACAGCGTCAAAATACGCTCGTTAGCTTCCTTCCAGCGCCCACTCGCCCAGCTCGCCCAGCAATTCCATACCCGTTGGCGACAGCCCTGACGCTGATACGGCTGACAGCCCGGCGTCAACCAGTTCTCGGGCCCTGTCCTCCGCCACCGCCCGGGACCCCGTTTCGTCGAGAATTGCCACCAGTCGCCCGGCGTCCTGTGGTTCGAGCGCCCTCTTCATATATATCCCGCCCAGCTCGCGCTTGGCTGACAGGCTCCCGTGTTCCAGGGCATGAATGAGAGGCAGACTCTTCCTTTTGTTTATGATGTTACTGGGAGTCACTCCATCGCCTCTTTCCCCCCAAAGCTGCCCGACGTCTCGCGCGATCTGCCATGCCGCTCCGAATTTCACTCCCATGTCATGCAAAGCATCCGCGTGGCTGTCCGGCGCACTCGCCGCCAGCGCTCCCGACTCGGCGGCGCAGCCCACCAGTGCGCCGGCCTTGCGGTTAACCATGTCCGTGTATGCTGAGTCGGTGACCATCATCTGGTCCTGGAACTCCAGGTCCATGTACTGCCCTTCACACAGTCGCAGGCACGCCGTGTCCAGCGACTGGACTGCCCGCAGCACGTGTTCCGGGGCCGTGCCGTTTCTGGCCATTTGCATCATCGCCGTACGCCCCAGCGCGTGCAGTCCGTCCCCGGCATTGATGGCCTGTGCCGGCCCCCACACCCACCAGATGCTTGGACGGTCCGGGTCCTCTGCCCGGCCAGCCTGGACCTCTCCGTGTACCAGCGTAAAATGATGCACTAGCTCCACGCCGGCGGCGGCGGGCAGTGCCGGGCGAAAGTCCGAGCCCAGAGCATCGCAGACTGCCAGAGCCACCCCACCCTGAAAGTGCAGGGCTGGCTCTGCGTCCTGTGGCATACCGTGCTGGTCCACCCAGCCCAGATGGTAGCGCAGCAGGTTGTAGAGGAATCCCTCGCGCTCTTCAAAGACCGTTCGCAACTCCTCCACCACACCCTGCCGGTACTCTTCGTATCTGGAAATCATTGCTACCCTAATTTAATCCTTGTTCAGAAGCGCCGCAATCTCAGCGAAAGAGATCGCCCCCTCTCGAATCAAGCGGGGCCCATCGCCTGTCAGGTCAACGATGGTCGAGGCTGTCCCTGCCGGAGTCGGACCCGCGCTAACCACCCAATCAACTCTATCGCCCACCTGTTGCCGCAGTTCCCCCAAGGACTGCGGGTCTGCCAAGCCGCTGATATTGGCGCTCGTACCGGTGATTGGCCTTCCCAGCCGCCGCGCCAACTCCCGCGGTGCCGGATGGTCCGGCACCCGCACGGCCACCGTCGTCTGCCCGGCCGTAAGCCGTGTCGGCAGACCTTCAACCCTCTGCACTATCAGTGTCAAGGGACCGGGCCAATAGGCTCCGGCCAGGATTCGGGCTGCCCCAGGCACTTCATGGGCCACCATTGAAAACTGCTCCGTATCCGACAGCAGCACCGGCAAAGCCATTCCTTCTGGCCGTTCCTTGATAGCGAACACCTTTTCGATGGCATCGGGGTTGAGAGCGTCTGCTGCCAGCCCATAAAGGGTATCCGTCGGAATGGCGGCAACCCCACCCTCCGAAAGAATGCGGACGGCCTCTTCCAAGTCCTGTTCAAATGACGCGGGCGAATTTGAGATTTCAGACGACACCGGGAACTTTACCCTAATTCCCTCTTGGAGATGAAGCGCTTCGAGTATAGCAGACTCAAAGGCCGGGCCGAACTCCGGGGGCGCGGTTGACACCTTGTGGACTCCAGATTAACCTGAACTATCATGCCTGTATCAGTGGACTCCAGACGCCTGAGGATTACCGATGACGCCGGTACGGAAGGCACTCTCATCGGCTTCCGGTGCCGCGATTGCGGCGTCTCGGTCTTCGGCCCCGCCACCTTCTGCCAGTCCTGCACATCTTTCGAAGTGGAGCAAGTCGACCTCGGCTGTCGGGGCATCCTGTACAGCTACACCATCGTTCGTATCCCGCCCGCCGGGTGGCCTGGCCCTGTCCCTTACGTGCTGGGCCAGGTCGAACTGCCGGACGGCCCCCAGGTTCTGGCCGAAGTAATAGAATGCGAGCACTCCGACCTCATTATCGGAATGGCCGTGAAACTGGCGATACAGGCGGTCCCAGCCCAGGAAGGCGGCGAGGACAAGCTGGTCTACAAGTGGCGGCCCGCATCCGCGTAGGCCCGATTGGAGGTCAAGAACGTGGCGCAACTACGTCCCGGGCGTGAAGTCATGGTGGCCGGCGTCGGTCTTCATCCCTTTGGTCGCTTTCCCGACAAAGAATTGAGCGATTTGGCTCTCGAAGCGGTGGTTGAGTCCCTTAAGGATGCCGGAGTTCGGTGGAAGGACATCCCCATCGCCTATTTCGGTCACGTCTATTACCACGGAATGTCCTTGGGCGAGACCGCACTGTCCAAGCTGGGACTTACCGGCGTCCCCATCGTCAACGTCGAAAACGCCTGCTCCAGCGGCTCCACCGC
The DNA here is from genome assembly GCA_965204805.1 of Dehalococcoidia bacterium. Classification (GTDB taxonomy): domain Bacteria; phylum Chloroflexota; class Dehalococcoidia; order Lucifugimonadales; family UBA3495; genus VXOI01. The sequence goes on along the minus strand of OZ242013.1, from coordinate 1,545,101 downwards.
CTTCTGGCAGGCTTACTGGGGCATCGCCACCGGCATGTACGACATGGCTCTGGCCTTCGGAGCGGAGAAGGTGCCGCGTGGCCCGGTCACCGTAACCGCCGAGGACGCCCCGGAGCGCTATATCGGTGGCGACCACATGATGGCCGGTTACGCTCTGCGCGCCCGTCGCTACATGGAGGAGACCGGCGCTCCGGCCACCGCCTTGGCCCAAGTTTCGGTCAAGGCCCGGCAGAACGCCTCCTTAAACCCCTATGCCCATCGCAAGGATATCTTCTCGCTGGAAGAGGTCCTGCAATCCAGGATGATTGCCGACCCTCTGACCCTATACCAGTGCTGCCCCACCAGCGAAGGCGCGGCCGCTGCTGTACTGTGCGCTCGGGACTCCCTTTCCCAGCACGGAATTGAAGAGAACCGCGCCGTGTCCATCGCCGCCGCCGTGCTGACTTCCGGCGAATACAACGGGCGGGGCGCTGACCATTCGGCCTTCAGCCCCTACCGCACCGAGCCAGCCGCCCTCCAGGCTTACGAGATGAGCGGCCTCGGCCCGGAGGACGTCGATCTCTGCCAGGTCCACGATGCCGCCACCATCGGCGAGCTTCAGCAGGTCGAGTCCCTTCACCTGTTCCCCTTCGGCGAGGCCTGGCAGGCTACTCAGGAAGGTCGCACCGCCCTGACCGGCGACATTCCAGTCAACACCGACGGCGGCCTGCTGGCCATGGGGCACCCCTTCGGCGCCTCTGGCATCCGCATGATTCACGAAACGGTGACCCAACTGCGGCAGGAAGCCGGCCCGCGCCAGGTTGCCCGCGCCCGCGTCGGCGTCGCCCAATGCTCCGGCGCCGGCGACGTCACTACTGTCCACATCCTCAAGAAGTAAGGAATGAAAATTCGCCCCGGAGACTCACAGCTTGGGGCGAATTTCTATATCTGACGAACCATGCCTACCTACGTGATACTGGCCGCGATGAAGGGCAGGTTCGTGTCCGACTTCGGCAATACCTACGACAACTTCCAGATGATGGGCTATGTCACCCGTCCGCAGGGAGAGACGCCCTTCGATGCAGTGGCCGCCTTCTTTGACCAGCCGCCCTACCCCATTCAGTGGCAGGACGTGGAATACCTGTGGGCGGAACTCTTGGGCGACAGTTCCGACAACGCCCACTACGGTGATTACGACCGGGTATATGTCGAGTCACTGCGCGAGCGGTGGGAAAGGGGGACACCCTCATCCTAGATATCTCCCTACGGGAGAGGGAACTTCTACCCAGCCGTTTCCCTCAGCTTGCTGAAATCGCTACGGAACCCCTCGGCCAATGCCCGCCGGTCGGTGCCGTGCAGCACGAACCTGGCCCCCTGCTCAATCCAGTACGTCGAAAGCTCCGGCGTCTGGTGATGCACCAGCGTGGCAATGCCCCGGGCCTCAGAGGCGTCAATGACTCTCTTCACCGTTTCCTTGTACTCCGGCCTGTCGTAATCGTCCGGGATGCCCAGCGATATGCTCATGTCGTTGGGGCCGACGAAGATGCCGTCTATGCCGGGAACGTCCAGGATGGCTTCCAGGTTGTTGACCGCAGCCACGCTCTCAATGCCGATGATAGCGATACTGTTGCGGTTGCGCGCTTCCAGGTAGGCGCGGGTGGCGTCGCTGACGTGCTCGCCCGACTCTACTACCCGGTCAACGGCCTCGCCCTTGAGTGGACGCCACTTGGCGGCGGCCACCACTTCCCGAACCTGGTCCACAGTCTCGCAGTACGGCGCCAGCACGCCCTGCGCCCCGGCGTCCATCGCCATCGTGACATAGTGTGAATCGGGAATTGGAATGCGGACTATGGGAACCACGCCGCTGGTGTTGAACATAGTCAAGTAGTCGCCCAGCTCGGCCCGGCTGCGGGGGTTGTGCTCGGTGTCTATCACCGCGTAGTCCAGCCCCACGCCCGACAGCACCGGAATCCAGCGGGGGCTGTGGCCGTGGGTAATCATCGTACCGAAAACTCTCCCGCCTTCCTTGAGTGTCTGTTTCAGTTCTGCGCCGTTCATATTCGCCTCCCGAAAATACCCTCTCCCTTGAGGGAGGGGGCTGGGGTGAGGGTGAAAATCTTGCCTAAGCCCGCGCCCGCTGGTTGATGGTCAGGATGTTCTGGCAGAATTGGGCCGTCGCCATTATGTCCGGTATAACGACGTACTCGTTGACTGTGTGCATCTCGTTGGTGGCCATGCCCACCACCACGCATTCGACGCCGTTGAGGCGCATGGCGTTGGCGTCCGTGCCGCCGCCTGAAGGATGGATGTTGGGCTGAAGCGCCATGTCTCGCAGTTGCTTGGTCACCAGTTGGACGATGGCCTCGTTGGGGTCCAGGAGGTACATCTGGAACATCATCTCCAGCTCTTCCTGTATGGTGGCTTCCCGGTACTTCTCCCTAGCCCGGCGCATCGTCTCCCTTACCTGCATACGCAGCAGGTCAATGGTCTCAGTGTTATGGCTGCGGAACTCGCCGCCGAAGCTGGCCTCCACCGGAACGGCGTTCCGTACCGTGCCGCCGGTGATTAGCCCGACGTTGAAGGTCGTCTCTTCATCCAGGCGTCCCTGCGGCAACTCGTTGATGATGTCGGTCGCAATACGGATAGCCGATAGGCCCTTCTCCGGCTCGACGCCGGCGTGAGCGCCCCGACCCGTGATGTTGACGTCGAAGCGCATGTATGTCGGGCTGGCCCCGGTGATGGTGTTGACCGGCCCGTTGCCGTCGAACACCACGGCATCGCGGCAGCGGATCATCGAGTAGTCCAGGTTGGCCGCGCCCACCAGTCCAATTTCTTCGCCTCGGGTCAGCACTACCTGCACCGGACGCCGGAGACCGCCATCCTGCGCGATGCTTTCCAGTCCCTCTAGGATGGCGGCCACCCCCGCCTTGCAGTCGCCGCCGAGGATGGTGGTGCCGTCGGATACGATGCGGTCGCCCCGCACCTCTGGCTTGATGCCCCGGCCCGGCTCTACGGTGTCCATGTGGGCTGACAGCATCAGCGGGTCGGCCCCTTCCTCGGATGCTATAAGATTGCCGTGGGCGTCGCGCTCAACGGTGAATCCAAGCCCCTCCAGTCTCCCGGTGAGGTGTTGGGCAACTTCCTCTTCTTCGTCGGATGGACTGTCAATCTTCACCAGCTCGCAGAAGGAGTTGACCAGACGTTCCTGATCAATCATTTTCCTAACCTCCGTTAGGCTCCGGTTGGCGGGTATTATACATTATGCTTTGAGGCAATCTTGGGGTGGCAAGCGAGCGATGACAACCGAACTAAACCGAAGCGAGGCCGACAAAGAGCGGTATGAGGCAGAAGCAAGTCTGGCAGACCTTACCGGGGAAATAATCGCCTGCCGACTCTGCTCCAGGCTGGTGCAGCACCGGGAACTCATCGGCGAGGTTAAGCGGAAGTCCTACGCACATTGGGACTACTGGGCCAAGCCGGTTCCCAGCTTTGGCGACCCGCTGGCCCCGCTGATGGCGCTGGGCCTCGCTCCGGCGGCCCACGGCGGCAACCGGACCGGGCGAGTGTTTACGGGCGATTCGTCGGCTTCCTTCTTGGTGAAAGCCATGCACGAGGCTGGTCTGGCCAATCAACCCGTTTCAGAACACCGCGACGACGGTCTGAAATACAATGGTGTCTACGTTTGCGCAGCGGTGCGCTGCGTCCCTCCGCAAGACCGCCCCACACCCGAAGAGCAGCGCGCCTGCCTGCCCTACCTGGTGCGGGAAATGCAACTGCTGCCCAATCTCCGGGTGGTGCTTGCCTTGGGGCAGATTGCCTTTCAGGCAGCGTTGCGGGCCTTGACGGAAATGGCGGGGCGTCGTCTGCGGGCAAAATTCGCCCACGGGGAAGTCTACCGTTTCGGGCCGGGACTGCCGCTTCTTGCCGCCTGTTACCATCCCAGCCCGCGCAACACCAATACCGGACGGCTGTCAATGGAGCAACTGGTGGAGACGCTGCGAATGGCGAAGCGGTTGAGCGAGGAAGAGCTTGCAACGGGGAACTGGTAGGGCGTAGGGGATTCGAACCCCTGATCTCCGCCTTGAGAGGGCGGTGTCCTGGGCCGCTAGACGAACGCCCCACCACAACAAGAACCGAACCCCTGGCCCAACGGGATTCGACACTCAAAATATAGCAAACCGCCCTGGTGTTGTAAAGGCTTGCGCCCATGCCAGCCCCTACGTATAATTGAAACAGTCCCGACTTTACGGGCGGTTAGCTCAGTTGGTCAGAGCGCCTCGTTCACACCGAGGAGGTCGGAGGTTCAAGTCCTCCATCGCCCACCAGCTTCAGGGGACATGGGAGCTTTGGGCCTCGGCCCGGACTCCGGCGGGCCGAGGTGGCGGAATGGCAGACGCGCTGCGTTCAGGGCGCAGTGTCCTTACGGATGTGTGGGTTCAAATCCCTCCCTCGGCACCAAACAGTACCGCGCGCTTGTAGCTCAGAGGATAGAGCGCTGCCCTGCGGAGGCAGAGGTCGTGAGTTCGAATCTCGCCAAGCGCGCCATTTGCCCCTCTGCCTTTGTCCTCAACTAGACCATCAAGAACTTCTGCACCCGCTGATTGGCTGTGTCCACCCCATAGATGCTGCCCTGCGAGTCCGTATAGACTTGGTGCGCCCCCTCGAATGTCCGTCCCCTGGCCAACAGTTCACCATCCAGAGTGTAGAGGCTGATTCGGGGTATCTGGTCTGTAACGTATACCACCTGATCGGAGTCTATATGTATTCCCATCGGGCACTTGAAGTCAGTCCATTCTGCGAGAAATCCTCCTTCAGGCGTGAAAACCTGCACCCGGTGGTTTTCCCGGTCTGCCACGTAGACCCGGCCATCCTGTGACACGCGAATACTGTGAGGCACCATGAACTGCCCCGGTCCTCTGCCGGGACTGCCGAAACTGCTGATGTACTCTCCATAGGCACTGAAGCGGTGTACGGAGGAGTTGCCGTATCCGTCGGCGACGTAGATTTCGCCCGAGGGAGCAACGCAAGCGTCGGCTGGATGGTTGAACGGCGCCTGCATTGCCGCTTCGTCCCGCGTGCCCAGAGAAAGTACCAGTTCTCCCTCGGTGTCATACAGCAACACCATGTGGGAGTCGCGGTCGGTCAAGTAGACTAAGTCGTCGGGGCCAACGTGGATATGATGGGCGTCTGCCGGGAGCCCATTTCGCCGATGCCAAGACTCAATAAATCGCCCGTCCCTGTCGAACACCAACACCGGCGGTCCCTGCCTCTGAAATACGTACACCCTGTCCTGCGAATCCACTGCCACTCCGCTGGGCGCTTGCAGTTCATGACCAGCGGGCAGCCTGGCCCATCCGGGAATGTACTCGTAGCGGTATTCCCCTGCGCCAATCGTTATCGCCATGTTTGCCTCGCTCTGTCCTCTTCAGAAGGGAAGTCTCCCCGTTTGGCTCCCTCTCGGGGAACAGCAAGTTTGCTATACTGCCGCTGTTTTACTCTGTAAATGAGATTACTGCAACCCGGGAGGTTACTGTGAGACTTGAAGACTCAGTGATTATTGTTACCGGCTCGTCCGTAGGATTGGGGGCGGCGACGGCCCGCATCGCCGCTTCCAAGGGTGCCCGCGTGCTGATTAACTATACCAAGAGCCAGTCGGAGGCCGAGGAAACAGCCCAAGCCTGCCGCGATTTGGGCGGTGACGCTGTGTTATGTCAAGGAAACGTCGCCGAGGACGCCGACTGCCGACGGATGGCGGCAACAGCCCTAGAGCAGTGGGGACGCATTGACGGGCTGGTGAACAACGCCGGGTCGTCAGTCTTTGCCAGCGCAACTGACCTGGAATCCCTGTCCGGCGAGGATTTCCTGCGTATCTACCAGGTCAACGTGGTGGGAGCTTACCAGATGATACGCGCCGTCGTTCCCCACCTGAAGGCTCAGGGCAAGGGTTCCATCGTCAACGTGTCATCCATATCGGCCATCACCGGCGGGGGCAGCTCCATAGCCTACGCCGCATCCAAGGCCGCCCTCAACACCATGACCATTTCGCTGGCCCGCTCCCTAGCGCCGGAGATACGGGTCAACGCCGTCTGCCCCGGCCCCATACCCACCCGCTGGTGGAGCGGGGGACTGGGCGAGGAAGGTGCGGAAAGGCTGTTCCGAAGTTTCAAGGCGCAGGTTCCCCTCCAGGAAGCGCCCTCCCCCGAGAGCGTGGCCGAGACGATAGTCTGGATGCTGGAGGCTGCCGGACACGTCACGGGCGAGACTATCATGATTGATTCCGGGATGCACCTGATAGGCTTCAAGCCGTAAGTTGTCTGAACTGTGATTTGGATGATTGGGTTGATTACCATGATTGCAGGCAAGAATCACAGCAATCACGGAAATTACACGAATCACAGTTCAGACAATCCCGGTCTGTAATGAGAGGTGAAAGCGTGGCTAACGAAAGTCCCTTGGAAATGGGCGGCGCAGGCAAAGGCCCCAAGCTGGTGGACTACCTGCTGTATGAGCCCGAGGACTCCGGAATCCTCTGGATCAAGTTCAACCGCCCGGAGCGCATGAACGCCCTCATCGGCAACTCCCAGGAAAACGGCACCGTCGCAAAAGTGGGCGAGTATATGCGGGCGGGCGACGACGACCCTGACATCCGCGTCATCGTGCTGACCGGCGTGGGGCGCGGCTTCTGCTCCGGCGCCGATATGCGCCGCGACACCGACCCGTCGGTCACCGGCGACAACTTCACCGGCAACCGCGGCACCGAGGAAGGCCCGGACGCCGCCCGCCAGCACTTCTTCCACGGTTTCACCCACCTGCACCGCGACATATCGCTGATACGCAAGCCTACCATCGCCATGATTAACGGCCCCGCCGTCGGCTCCGGCATGGACATGGCCTTGCACTGCGACATCCGCGTAGGCTGCGAAAACACCCGCTTCATCGGCTACCAGCAGCTAGGCCAAATCATCGAAAACGGCGGCAGTTACTACCTGCCCAAGATGGCCGGCCTGGGCCGCGCCCTGGAGTTCGCCTACACCGGCCACCTCGACGCCCAGCGCGCCTACGACTGGGGCCTGCTCAACTACCTGGTGTCCAGCGAAGACCTGGAACAGACCACCCGCGACCTCTGCGGCCGCATCATGCGCACCCCGCCGATGGTGCAATGGATAAGCAAGCGTATCATGCGCACGGCGATGGACACCAGCCTCGAAAACACCATGGTCCTCACATCCAACGCCGGCGGCATCCTCAACGGCTCCGACGACGCCGAAGAAGCGCGGAGGGCGTTCCTCGAGAAGCGGGCGCCGGTGTTCAAGGGCCGTTAATTCCCTCCCCCCTCTCTCAGAGGGAGAGGCTACTTGCCAACCATCTCCCCCCCTTTGAGGGGGAGGGTTAGGGTGGGGGTGAGAACGCGGGGACAAATACGTTTGTTGGGGCAGAACCGTGTTGGGGCAGAACCGATTATGTCCACGCCTGCGATGGAACCGGAAGAAACCGGCGATGTTGCAACCGACCAATGTCAGCGAGCCGGATATTTCCTACAGCAAGGCCGCCAGTTTCTTGCCGACGGCGATTTGCACCAGGCCTCCGAAAAGGGATGGGGCGCGGCGGCGCACATAGCGAAAGCCGTCGCTGCAACCCATGGCTGGAGGTACGAGAGCCACGACGAGTTCGACTCCGTGCTGGAACAGGCATCGGCCCTGGCGGGAAACGACCGCATTCACGACCTCGGCAACGCCGCCCACTACCTCCACCGCAACTACTACAAACGCAAGGCCCTGCTGAACCCAGTGGGGTCGCGCTCATACGCGAAAAACTCGGCGATGAACGGCGGGAATGTATTGCAGTTACACCTAGCTACGACTCTTTCATCACAATTGCCAAGGGCAGTCCCGTCCAATGGGACAAGCGTCCCGCGGCTGAACACCCAGTGCCGAAAAGCCTGCGACAGCAGCAGAACAACTCATTGGTGGTGAACAGGTTTCGTCATTTCAGTCGATATGCCAATATCCAGAACGCCAGTCGTAGGGCGTAGGCAGTGTGACAACGCCATATCCAGGGAATTCGGTTCACGAGGTTGCAGTGTGCATAGCCCAAGTTCCACTAGGCCGGGGGCAATCTCAACCAACCTGAGAGACGAACTCCGCGAATTTAGTTATGAACTGGCCGTCAACTACGCTAACTATTTTGCCGCAACAGACTCACTGATTGAGGTATACCCTCACCCGGCACTACTAACCCTCTTGGAGTGTGATTACAGGATTCCTTACAAGGTTGCTCGCAGAGGGGACTACTGGCCAAGGCTGACAAATCCTGAGAGGATCAATCGTCTGAAAGAAAACTTCCACAGGATTCACACAGAATTAGCTCAAGTAATTCAGAGAATTCCTGATTTCATCTCGGAGATTCCCTGCAATCCCACATTTGCCTCCCTGAAGCGCTATGAGGATGCTCTTGACGCTTTGGTTTGCGCATGGGTTGGAGCGCGCTACCTAGAGGGTAATGCTACGGCCTATGGCGATGGCGACGCCGCAATTTGGGTGCCTTAATCCATCCGGAGTGTCGGGGGCGGATGAATTCCGGGGCCTCCGAGGGTGCCGCAGCGGGGCGCTTGAGGGTCATAAAGTGCCTGCCGGCGTAATTGACTGAACTGTGATTTCTTTGATTCCCTGATTACCATGAGTCGGATAATCATGGTAATCCATCAATCCTATGAATCACAGTTCAGATGAAAAATCGAAAGACTCTGTTTGTCACCCTTGCTTGGGCCAAGGGATTTATGTCTACCCCGCCACCGCCAGCGCCCCCACCGCCACCGACGGCAGCGCCACCGGCAGCCGCTCCCACGTCTCGCCCCGGTCGCAGCTGATGTACAGCTCGCCCCCGTCCGTGCCGGCGTAAACCCGCTCGGGCGACTTCGGGTCCCACTCGAAGGCAACTACCATGTCTTCGGCCTCCTCGCCGCTGCCCAGCCCTTCAACCAGCCGCCAAGTCTGGCCGCCGTCGGTGGAGCGGTAGAACTGCGGGGCCTTTCGGCGGGCGTTCTCGGACACCGTTACCAGCACCTGGTCGGCGTCATCGGGCGCGGCGGCGATGTGGAGGGTGTACCGCCTCGCCAGTCCGTCGTTGATCTTCTCCCAGTTTTCGCCGCCGTCGCTGCTCCTGTAGGGAGCGCTGGCGGTGGCGACGTACACCCGCTGCTGCCGGTCCGTCCCCAAGTTCAGGCAGTGAATGTCGTCATCCAGCCCTGGGAGCTGCTGCCAACTGGCGCCTCCGTCCCGGGAGCGAACGACTCCTCCTACTTCAATGCCGGCGTACAGCAGGTCGGCGTCGCCGGGCGACACCACTAGATCGCGGACATGAGAGTCCCGGGTTGGGGCGTGGAAGCTCCATTGGCTGGATTCGGGCACAGCCCGAAAGGCGGCACACTCGGCCCAGGACGCTCCTCCATCATAGGACTGGAAGAGCGCGGCTGGCTCGCTTCCCACCAATACCCCGTCGCCCTCCGACGGATAGGACAGGACGCTGTGGGCGTAGTCCGAGGGATAGGAATCGACATGAATCCATGACAAGCCGCCATCGTCAGTGTGATAGACGCCTGCTTCGTATGCCGCCAGCCACGCCCGCTTCGAGTTGACCGGGCTGGCAGCCAACCGTGCCGCGGCGTGCGGTAGTGGAGTTACCGGCCCCTGACGCCATGTGTTGCCGCCGTCGTCGCTGCTTACGGCGCATACCCCATCGTGCATTCCGACATAGATCAAACACTGCTCTTGCGACATATTCTGCCTCCCATAAGGGCTGGTATCAGCCGTTCAGAGGATTATATGTCATTCCGCGCATTTATTGTCCGGCAGCGGCAGGACCCGGCGGAAGGGCTGCAGCCGGGGTTTACGAATACCGATTGACGATAATATGATAGAGAAGCCCGATGGGTGGTTAGCTCAGCTGGTTAGAGCACCTGCTTTACACGCAGGGGGTCGCAGGTTCGAGTCCTGCACCGCCCACTTCGTCACAGTATGCCAACTTCAAACCGAATATCGACTCTAATAGCCCTGATCCTTTCGAATTTCCTCTCCAATCGCCACGCCAGAAATAATAGGCAGGGCACCGGATTAAATCTTCCCCGAATGTTTGCTTGCCTGATTATACATGCTTGTCTGGTGAACAAGTAGCCGAATGTAGCAGATCGTAAGGCACGTGGAACTTCAGGATGGATTAGCAACCGTAGCGGACCCAATCCCTGAGTTTGCGGTGCTGCACAATAGATGTGGCAGATCCCAGTTCCTTGGCAATGAGTCCGCGCCAGTCATTTGATATTTGCTAAAGGGGTCGCTACTGGGCATCGCTGAATCTCTCGGGATGGGGCGTCACTCAGCCTTGGCATCAAGTCCTTGGCAATCGTGCCCGGGTCCCTCTCGAGCCGCCGCAGCATGTCGCACCAAGCTCCTTCAAAGGGATCCTTCCGAGTCCCCCCGCGCAGGTGAGAGCGAGCTCGCGCCTTGTGAGTGAGTCGAGCTTCGCCCTCCTGCCACATACTGGGAAGCCGGACCAGAAACCGGACGAGGTTTTCCAGGTAAGGAAATTCCAAGGGCTGCAGTGAGGACATCGTTGCAATTGCTGACTGTGCCTCCCTTATGGAACGCGGCAGCGCCACCGGATCCAGACCAGCCCGGCATTCACTGATCTCCTCTTTCTTCCAAGCGGGGATAGTGGCGTCCTGCATGACCCGTTCGCAAGGTGTGGCCGACGGCCTGTAGCGCTTGATGACCCTGGCTCCGCTGCGGAGCTTCTCCGACAGATGGAAGGAGGGCTGAAGGTAATTCACTGGCAGCCTTACCGCCTCAAACAGGTGGACCATTTTGAGCCCGGTACTGCACCAGTTGGTCGTTGATGAAGGCGCTGTCATGGTCGGAGTCGATGCCGAGAACCGGGAAAGGCAACTGCCGGGCGATGGGGTCCAGGCCCTCTACGGCCAGGTACTGCTCCCTGGGCAGCAAGGGAATAGTCTCGGTCCATCCAGTGCATATGTCGGCCACCACAAGGCTGTGGATAAAGGACCCGGACAGCGTTCCTCCACAGCGGGCCACCGGTCTATTTCCAGGAATCCCCGTGGAGGCCGGTCTCAGTCGCTGAAGGTGCCCGCCGGATTCCGGCCTCCCCATGTTCGGCCCTCGCCGGCGTTTGCTTCGACTCCCCGCGTTAGCCATGATGGGGTGGAGCAGCCCGGTCCAAAGTGGCGGCGCTGGCTGAGAGCAGACGCTCCCTAACGGCAGGATTGATGCCAAATGCCCGTGCCGCTCCATGAAACCCACGAGGTTGGGCAGCAGCGCCTCGAGACACTTCCCTCAGATACAGTCGGAAGCCTCCCAGACCACCATGAGCGATTCGCGGGCTGCCTCGTCGTAGATGTGCCTCCCCACCACTCGGTTGTCTTTATTGTCCAAAGTACCGCCCAGTAGCCTGACGCCGTGTTTTCTGTGGTGACCGATGGTCGCAGTGAATTCGTCCAGAATCATCCCATTGTACTTCTTGGATGCCTGTTGGCGCCGGTCCCGATTGTCGCAACAAGTTCCTGCTTCGTCATCTTGGAGATGCCCCCGCCTACATGGCTACCTCTCGAATTTTAGGTAACGTTCTGATTCAGGCAACCACTTTCGTAGAGTAACGATTTGGGTGAGGGAAGGCGCCAAGAGGTGAACCGGCAAATCTAGGCGACGCTAGATCGCCAAGAATGCTTGACGCGGGACAGAGTGGTTCAAACACAGTGGCCGGCTCAATTGCACCTTGCCACTTGGAAACTACCTCAAAACCAATGACACATTCTGCGGGTGCACCTAACGGTGATACTGCCCTATCTCTTTTCACCCCCACCTTAACCCTTCCCCTCAATGGGAAGGGGACTTTTGAGATAGTTTCTTGGGATGGTTTCGTTTTACCTTTCGCGCGGTTTGGCCTGTAACGCATATTGAAAATACTCCGTCGGGCAACGCCTTGACGTAGCGGTATCTGTTGTTCCGTTTCAGCAGGGTAGCTGCCCCGGTTTGACGGATCTATTTCAGTGTGAGGGCGAGTTTTACAACCACCGACAACATGTACGCCACCTTCGTTCTGCCCGTCAACTGGCGCCATTCTCCTTTATACAGTTCGAGTAGTTTCGCGTGTGGCGATTTTCTTGCGCGATGATTTCCATGAACTCCCGTCCGTCTGTCAGTGCCTTGACCCTCCCCTTGACCAAGGTGCGGTTCGCCTCACCCAGAGCGCAATAAGACTGATAGAGGTTGATGTTGGCCTGGAGCACGGCCGTAGCGGCGATTTCGATGACCATATCGCCTTTGAATTCGCCGGATATGCCGATGGCTGCGGTGGAAGGATTCAGAACTACAGCTTGACGGTTTCGCCATGACCGACCTACCCGCCGTTGGTTGTAGTGGAGGTCAAGCTCTCTGCCGCGCGAAAGACCGATCCGAGTTCGGCCCGGTGCAGAGAGGTTGGGCGACTCCAATTTAGCAATAATGGCATTATCAACACCCAAGGGGCAACGCCGGAGGGTGGTTTTCCGGTGAAGCTACGGTGGGTATCCCAGGGAGAGAAGCGGGCCTTCCGCAGGAACGACCCTTCTCTCCCTCCCGCCGGGTTCCGCATCGAGGAGATGCAGGCTGCGGCCAGAGGCAATTGCACCAAAAGTCAAAGAGATCGCACGCGCAGCCGCAATGATTGCCGGTGGTGTCCATAGGAAGCTCCAGTAAGGACCTTTCAACAAGACATGGAGCGATGATGCCTCCTGTGACACCCGCCGGAGCAGAGGTTCGACTCCCAGAGCCGGCAGGTCAGAAGGTGAAACCGCGGTTCCAGCAAACGACCATATTCCTCTACATGGCTACAGCTTGTAACACCAAGAACGCACTGCCTTCTTGAACCACCGGACCGGACGCTGTTGAGCGAAGGACCTGGAGATCCTGGCGACATCAGGCCGACCGAGTTTCTTTCACTTCCCGCCGAAGAAGCGGTTGAGGGCCTTGGCCATGATATGGGCGGCGCAGCAGCTGCAGTAGGCCCCTGTGCTGGCGCCATTGTCGCAGTTCCGGCACTCCGTGTTAGCCATGACCGAAGCCCTTGAGTGAACAGTTGCGGGCTTCACGGTAACCTCGCGTTCCCTCTCCTCACAAGGGGCAACTGCCATTAATTCCCTTGGTGGTGGCCAACAGCAACGTTAAGCCGCCTGCGGATTCTCCAGTTGCATCAAGGCCCGGGACGCGAAACGGCACCTGCGCCGCGCAGCCACCTTCCAGCGCTCAGCGTCCAGGGTCATCTCCCAAGCCGATCAAGTTCCCCATTCAGCTGTCCATAGGCTTCGGCTCCTTCGCGTCTTCTGATCCTGGTGTGGTTCCGGCTCCGAGGTCTGCCGCCCGCACGAACACGGGCGCCACGTATCCCCGCATGTCCGGTAGTAGCCGTCGCCCCTTCTTGCGGCGGCGAGCCTTGCTCCGCCACCCGAACTGGGCTTCAAACTCGCTCTGGTCGACGTCGTCCTCGACGAAGTCCGCCTGGTATTCAACCTGCCCGGTCCGCTCTTGGAAATCCTCCAGGCCCTCTTGCGCGATTCCTTTTTCTTCCTCGGGGCTATAGTCGGGATCCGCGAGGACATACCAGGGTATGTCTTCCACCTGGCGCTCTTGGTTTTGCTGGTCATCGTCGTAGTCATGGTAGTGCGGCGTTCCGTAGCCAAGTCTTTCAGTCATTCGACACCTCCACCACCACTTTTATGACATGCCCTCCCTGGGGTTTTCCCCTTCGCGCGAAAGGGAAAACCCCAGGGAGGGCGGTGGACAATGGTTAAGTAGCAGGAGGTGGCCGCATGACAATGCAAGAGGAAAAGCCGCTACCCATGAGAGCCTTCCAGGTGGGCATACGCCTACTGTGGACGCCGCTGTCCAGTACCAGTGAACTGCGGATGGACAACGGGGCGTCTCCGGACCAGACCAAGCGGGGGGTAGGGGACCTGAAACGGGCGGGCTTCGCAGCCAGCGTCGAGGTCGGGGGAGTCCCCCTGCACTGGCTCACGGAGCCGGGGCTCGACCACTTCATGGGTCCCGATGCACAGGCGAGCTGGCACCGGCCCGGTGCTGTGGGGAACTTGTTGCTCTACGACCTGCCCCAGGTACAGGCGGTGCACGCCATCGCCAGGTGGTATGCCACGGGGGAATGGATGTTGTCCAGCATCCAGTTTTTTGAGCGTCAGCCTATGATCGCGGCGGTGGAGTACCGGCACCCAGACGACGTTGACCCTTCGTACCTGACGATTTGCCGTGCCTCGATGATGGAGACCGAGGCCGAGCTCTTCGACCGGCTGGAAGCAGTACCCGCGGCCATGCAGGCTCACTGCGTAGAAGACGGCAAGCGGTTCCATCCCGCCGGGCTTGCCATTGTGGCTGACGGCGAGTGGAATGCAGTCCGGGGTCTGAGTATGGCCTGCGCAGTCCTGTCGCGGTGGGTCCCTCCGACCCATATAACGGCCTGGTGCCACGGAGCTGACGGGTGGCGTGTGTCTGACGGAGGATCGCTAAGCAGCGGAATGCCGCCGCGGGAGATGCCCCGGCTCCGAGAAGGCATAGGCTACCTGTTCCTCACGGCGAGCGTGAGGAAGCTGGGGAAGCGAACCTTGACCGGTATCTTGGCCCGCCTTCGCAAGGCCGGTCGTGCCTGGCGCAAGCAGCTCGCGCTGCTGACACTGGTGGCCATCTGCCCCGTCGGGGCTGTCGCCCACTACCAGGACCTCGCCGCTGAGCCCCGGGGTGGGACAGAAACCAAGAAACGGATGAAGACAATGAAGCGGCTCGGCCTGGTCAGAGTGGTGACCGAGAAGGGCCGGGCTGTGCGGCGCAGGCGCTGGCCGAAAGGGGTTCCGCTTACGCTTTCCGAGCGCGGCCAGGGAGGGGACCGCTATGCGGTGACCACGATTGGCAGCGTGATAGTCTGCTACGCCCAAGGAGGAAGGCCAGCCGACCTGGCGAAGCGGACTAAGCTGGGCCGCCTCTGGACCAAGCTGAAGGACGGCAGCGTCGTCGACCGGTGGCCGTATCAGCACGAGGACATCGGCTATGAGTTTCTGGGCCAAGTATCCCAGGCAGACTCTTCCTTCGCCCCAGGTTGGCAGGCCAGGACGGCCCTAGCGGACGGACGCCGCCTCGACCCGGACGGGGTTGTGCTGGTCTGTGTCCCGCTGTGGGGCAGAGTCTGGTGCTACCTCGAGATCGAGCTGTCCGACAGGAGCTATAGCGCAATCAAACCCCGCGGCGAGAAGTACGGCTCCCCCCACCGCCGGGACAACCGTCCAGTCCTTGTCGTGTGCGTTGATGACGTGGCCGAAAAAAACTGGCATCAGGTCGGTCAGGAGTTTGACCCGCCCATCAGGATGCTGACGACTACCCTCAACCGACTGAAGCAAGGCAAAGTGTTCGGCGTCGGAGTATGGTCCTACTACGGCAATCCCGTGACGCTGACTACCCCGGGTTCCGAAATTTAGATAAAAAACTCCCGAGCCCGGATCGTTTTTCATCAGACGGAACGTAGTCGTCGCTGGCGATCCGGGCGATCAGCTCGGCGATGCCGTCATTCTGGTTGGCTCCCTGCTCGGCGAGCCTGACGATGGCGCCCGTCTGGGCAGCGACCTTGGCGACCAGTTCCGTGATGTACCGGGTCTGGTTCGCAAGGTCCCTCGTTAAATTCGGAAACTTCCCTTCCATCCAAAGGACCGCTGTGAGCTGGGTGCTGACCTTGTCAGTCAGGTCCCGGCCGTACTCCATAAGCCGGTTGACTCCGCCTTGCAGTTCGAGGTCCCTCGCCTTCGCGTCCTGACCGAGCAGTTCGAGAGACTGCAATACCTCGGCAACCTGCTCCTTCCCGGCGACGTGCTGCCGGAGATGATCAACTGCCTCCAGAATCTCCGCCAATTGGTCAGTCCGCACCCGGTCCCCGTCTACCCGGGCCTGAAGAGCCTCGCGCATGAGGGCCTGCCGGTCGCCGCCGTAGTCTCGGCGAGCCAGTTCATCCAGCCCTTCCTTCAGCTCGGGAGACATCTGGACGGAGACCCGTTCCGGGTATCGAGCTTTGTTCTGCGTCGTTGCCATGTCCGCCTCCACTCAGGGATGTGAACACCATATCACGGCAGTGTTCAGGATTTTCCGCTTGCGTCGGCGCGGCGGACCGGCCTGCTGCAAGTTGCGGCAGATTATGGAATAAGGCTCAGTCTGGGGCTCCCCAGCACCCGCGCGGACAGGCCGCATCGACAAAAGTTATCCTCAGAGAACCACGTCCGCGTCAGATCCGCCTTTCCATACTTGGCCCTGGGGGGAACCACGGGGCAGCAGCGGACGGGCTAACCTCTGGTAAGTAATCCCTAGCCAAAACAGCGGGTTCCTGGGGGGAGGCACGGGGCACCGCCTTAAGGGTCCCATCGCGCCAGATTTCTCCGTGTCTCTTCGGCAAATGACCTGACATACCCTCTGCGGCGAACCACGTTCTATGATGATCCTACGACGTCAATACCTTCGTGCAAACTGCGGATGTAAATTGGTCCGTGCGGGCGGGTAGTCGCTGAGCATCGGCTCTGCCTTACATCGGTCCGTGACTGTCATTCGCCGTAATCATTGGGCCAGTGATCGCCAAGGACATTGAACCACCTAGTATTCAGTCAAGTTTGGTTTGGAAGGGATACAACCGCTGGAGTTTGGTTCGGGCGTCCTGAATGCCGAAACGCCAGTTGATCTGGGCTTGAGCCTGGTTTCGCTCCAATTCTAGTGCATTGACCTCGCGGCAGAGAGTTTCCTCATCGGGGATGCGCTGCTTGAGGCAACTTCGGGCGAAGATGCTGAATTCAATCTCCGCCATATTGAGCCAACTGCCATGCTTGGGGGTGTAGTGGAACTCCAGCCTCTTGGCAATGCGCCGTGCCTCTTCCGGCGGGAAGGTCTCGTACAGCGACGCCACCCTATGTGTGTTCAAGTTGTCCAGAACCAGGCGGATTACCGGCACATCGGGATAGGCCTCGTCAACTAACCACCGCATCTGCTGGGCGAAGTCCTCCTTGGTGCGCCGCTCCGTTACCGCTACATGGCGCCACCCTGCCAGGGGATCGCAGGCCAGGAACAGGTTGCGGGTTCCTTCTCGCCGGTACTCGTAGTCCTGGCGTTTGGGCCGTCCCGGCTCCACCGGAAGGGGAGACCGGGCATCGGACAGCAATTGGGTGGAACTCTCGTCGAAGCAGACTACCGGCCGCTGGGGATCATAGGGTTCGGCGTACAGGTCCAGCACGTCTTCCATGTGGGCCACAAAGTCGGCGCTCACCTTGGGAATGCACCACTGCTTCTTCTGCCACGGCTTGAGGAGGTTTTTTTCAAGTGCTGCCGCACCGCCTCGTGGGACAGCGATTCCACCACTCCCAACTCCACCATCCGGTCCGCCAGCAGCCGCAGATTCCAGTGGCCGTGGCCCTCGGGGGCCGGACTGCAGGCCAGGGCGATCAGGTGAGCTTCCTCCAAGTGGTCCAGCTTTCGGTACCGGTTCGCCTGGACTCGGTCCTTCAGCGCCCCCTCCAACCCGTTCTCAGCAAAGCGCCGCTTCAGGCGGAATACCGTGCCCTCAGATACATCCAACGCCTGCGCCACCTTGGGCGCCGTCCACCCCTCGTCGGTCTTTAGCAAAACGCGGGCCCGAGTGGTAATCCGGGCGGAACTCTTCCCAGCCCGGACCATATGCTCCAACTGGCCGCGCTGCTCCGTCGTCAGCCGGACTGCAAATTTCTCTCTGACCACACCATCACCTCACAGTAACACGTTCTACCAACAGATTAGCATTAACAGTCAACCACCCACGTATCCCTCAAAACCTAGCTTGACGAGGTACTAGGGCACATAGCGATTTCGCGTAATATCAGGTCCTATTTGGCTGGTCAAGCGCCTCTTTTCGCTTCCAGCAGCGCTATATGTAGGGAGAGCCGTTCGCGGTAGCTGCTGCCATCGATGACGATCTGGTAGCCGGCGTTGGCGAGTCGGTCCAGGGCGCTGTTGCCCTCCCGTTTCGGCCGGGTGCTGGTGGCCGGGGCTGGGTCCCGACTGGGTTCCGGCTACGAAACCGGCCGCCACGTTGGCCGAAGACGGCTGATGCCGCCGTGTATTCACCCTGCGAAAAGGATGCCAAAGTCAAACTCCACCGCATCTGCCCTTGCCAATCTTGATTTGACCAGGCACCAGGGCGTAGAAGCCCATGCCGACAGGATGTTCCCTGCGGGTGACGTCGTTGGTCCAGTGGGACTCGCCGAAGGCGAGGATGGTTTCGGAGCTGTCGATGCCCCTGCCGTTGTCGGCGACGGTGACTCGTTCGCCGTCGCTGGTGATGGCGACGTGGCTGGCCCCAGATCTCCGGGCGTTCTGGATCGTCTCGTTAAGGATGTCCCTGATGGCGGCGTTGAAGAACGCTGGCACCCTTTCCAGGGCGTCGGGATGGATGGTGGCGCGTATGGTGCGGGGAAATTCGGCAGTGGTCATCTTTTAACTCCAGCTCCTTTCGGTTGCATGACAGTTCTGCTGGAAATGCAAGAAGGGAAGGCTTATTCGCCCTCCCTTCGTTTGGGACTTCTTGGGTTTCCGGGCGTCAGCGCGGTGCGGCAGCCTTCCCATCAACACCCTGGAACCCGGGGATGTGCCGGTCGCGTGTGTTCCGCCCACGCCGATAAGCCCGACTCGTATGGCTTCGCTCGCCCTGCTCATCCTCCTTATTCTGGTGGCTGCTGGATGAACCCGCTCTCTTTCTCGAAAGCGAACAAATCGGCAACTCCCACACCCAGAGCCCGAGCGATGGCGCGGATGTTCTTCAAGGAAGGATTTCGGACACCCCGCTCGACGCCGGACAGATAGGTCACATGGATACCAGCGCGATGGGCAATCTCTTCCTGACTGACGGCGCGCCGCCGCCGGATCTGGCGTATTTGCTGGCCGAATGCAGCTTGATAATCGTCCACCTTGACAGGGGACGCTACTCATACTTAGACTATGAGTCCATAGACTATAAGTCTAATTTCGGTGGCAACAGGGCATCCGTAAGGCAGCCGACGGCTGGAGGGTGTACATGGCGAGAAGGCGCGGGATTCACACTTACCTGATGGAAAAGGAATGGATCAATGATTCCAGCGGGAGTAGGGCAGGGCGGGTAACATCCTACATTGCTCTGGTGTCCGTCGTGTTCGGGCCGTTGGCAATATACCTGTTTGCGTTGGTCGCCATCCTTCGCTGGGATATGTTGAGGCTCGCCAATACCTGTGGAGGTTTCTGGAAAAGGACATGGGAGGGCACATTCCCGCTTGAAGATATCTGCGGGCCAGTGACGAAGGTGGTTCTTGAAGATCCCGTCATCCACGAGTCCAGCGGCTGGTTCAAACACTTCTTCTCGTACCCGGCCACCCATTTGGGGATTGTCTTCTTGGCGATGACGATTGCCCTGTTCACGTTTATCTTCATTGGATGGTTGTTGGATAAGAGGGTAGAGGGATATTCTCGCTCCTGATCCACCGCATTTCTGCGCTCCGATTCGATCCACTCTACTGCCTCTTTGAACTTCGGTTTACGTTGACAGCGTGCGGACGGTCACTGATGACGCATACGCAGAATCCGGGTGGAGACCAAAAGACGGCGTAGCGGGTAAACCGCCAGCCTCACTCATTGGGTAGTCTTGGCTGATGCCTTCGCGGATGACGGGAACGCCGTCTCCGCCCAGGTGGATGTAGTTCACCTGGATGGTGAAGTCCGCCATGTCTTCGGTGCCCGGGTGGGCGGGTTCTATCTGCTTTCCGGGTAGCCCCATGATTATGAGCAGGAATCCCGCTACGCGCTCCTGTCTCTCGAAGGCTGGTTTCGCCGTCAGGGCGATGACCATCGCTCACAGCTCACTCCTCCGGTGATGACGATGGCCTCGATGCTCCGGAGGGCCGGTGAGCCTGCTGAACTCCGTGTCTGCTGGATGTTCCACCGGGTCACCTCTGTGGCAGGTATTGCTCGTTAGAACAAAAAGGCCTGACGGTGCCGCCGGGCTTTCGTTGAAACTCTCCGGTGCGGGTCGCGGCTACCTGTCCGCAGCTTCTTCCTCGCTGTCCTCCGGGTCGGGGGCGAACACCACTCCGGCCGCCTCCTGGCGCTTCTTCCAAGCTTCGTACTTCGCCGACGTGTCGGCCGCTCCCTTCTCGTACTGGGCGTCCAGCAGGGGCTTCAGGAGTTTTTCCAGCAGCGGCATTGCGCCTATTTCTCTGAAGCGGGCCGCTCAGGGCCGCCTTCCGTCCCGTCCTCCGGGTCGGGGACGAAGATTACGCCCAGGGCTCTCTGGCGTGCCTTCCACGCCTCGTGTTTCGCTGACGCGTCGGCTGCGCCCTGCTCAAGTCCCTTCTCGTACTGGGCGTCCATGAGGGGCTTCATGAGTTTCTCTTTGAGCGACATGATAAATGCACCTCCGGCGTACGACGCCAGCATCGCCGCTGCGGTCAATTCTAAATCCAAGTTGGCCGTTTGCGCCAACAATGCACCCAGTTTTCCATGCAGGACCGGCACCATCAGGCCGGTGTGCCGGAACAGAATTCCCATGCCCACCACCAGTGCCGACGGCTTGCTGAGCGTTCCAGCCAGCCTTCCGATTCTTGAATCTCCGGGATTGGCGCGGGCGGCCTCGCTGATTATCAGGGTTATTTTCAAGCGTGTGTCTCCTTTGCAGGCTGAACCTCTTCCGCCTCGTGTTGCTTGGAGGCGGTCTCGCAGCGGTGGTGAAAGCCCGGCCTGCCGGCGCCCTCCATGTGGCTGAACAGCTCCGTCAGCCGCCGTCAGCCGGGCTCGTTGGATTCCAGTATCGCTTCGGCTTCGGCAGACATCCGCTTGACGTCTTCCTTGGCCTGGCGGACATTCTCCCGGTGCATGGCGGCGTTGCTCATGCCGGTTCTCCTTCGCGTCCATCCGGCGGATATATGGCCGGGGCTTGCCGTTGGCCCAGCCTGCCGGGTGGGTGGTGTGCAGAGGACTGTGGGCCGAAAGCAAAAGAGCCCGGATATTGTCCGGACCTTTTGGGGTTCCGCAGCGTGCTGCTGGTTTCAGGCGGTGGATGGCGCCGGTGTTATCTCGCCCGGCACGGCCCTCGAATGGTAGCCCGTCTCCGGCAGCCGGCCGGTTCCGGCCAGCGGGTCTGTCTGCCTCTGGATATTCACTTCACCGTAGCCGCCCGGCACTTCTCGGTCATGAGGTCTCTAAGGTCCATCCACCCTTCCCGGAACGCCTCCAGGGATGCCCAGCTGACTGGGGCGGCGGCCGACGCACAGATCCGGCTGCGCTCATAGCCTGCCGGCGCGTGCAGTTGAGGCAATACTGGCATTTTTCGTCTGGCCGGAGACGGCTGGCGCCGCCGCGCGTTCACCCCGCGGTGCCCGTAACCCGGCAGGCTCCTCCGCTCCTGGAGGCAGTAGCAGTATCTCAAGGGCGAAGGACCTGCGCTGCGCCGGGTGGGCGGCCAGGAAGGCGTTGATCGCTCCGTCGGCGCGTTCCACCCAGGCCTGGGCCTGGGCGGCAGTGAAGGTTGCCGCAGGATCCTCATCGGCCAGCAGACGCTGGCGGTGCAGGTCGAGGAAGAGGGCGGCGAAGTCCCGGATGGCCTGGGGGTAGCCGGAGTAGTCGCCCTGCAGCCGCTGGTCCGAGCAGTCGCCGCCCAGGGCGTTGTAGGCGCGCGACCACTCCGGCCGGCTGCGTTCCTCCTCCGAGCCGCCAACCAGCAGGTCCGCGTTGCTGCGGGCCAGGGCGTGATAGGCGGCCAGATAGGCGGAGCTGACGGCGCTGCGAAGGAGTATCGGGTGCAGGTCATCGGATGGCGGGCTTGCCGCCAGGTTTTGCGCCGTGGCGATGATGTCCTGCCATTGCATGGGCGGACCTCCGGGGCATTGGATTTGAGATGGGCCGGATAGCCGGTGGCCGGCGGGCCTGGATGTTCCGCTTGGCGCGCCCTGGGCTAGGGGTTCCGGTCATCCTCCGCCCGGTATCCGGCCAGTTTCTTCAGGAGCCACACGGCAGGGCTGATGGCGTATCGCGCGAAAAAGACCACGGAGAGGGCCAGCATCGACCAGTTGCCCGCGGAACCGGGGGACCGGTTGAAGGCGCCGCATCCTCTGGCGATGAGCAGGATGCCCAGGGTCAGGAACAGCCAGCCGGAGAGCTCCTTGGCCGCGGCCGTGGCCCGGTATTTCGGAGTGCCGCGCTCGGGCGGGGAAAGGAACCGGTAGATATTTTCTCTCATTTCCGTGCAGTCCTCTCAAAGTGTCAGTCAGGCGAGGCCCGACTGCTCACCGGTGTGTAGATGACCGGGATGACCGGCTGGACTCATTCCAGGTCCAGCCGGTCCCATGCCATGGGCAGTTGACCGGCGAATGGCCCGGGCATGGTTTCCTGCCATGCCCGGGCGGCGAATTGGCCTACTGGCCTTGGACGGTGATCAACGAGGGATCGTCGCCCACGCTGCCGTTGACGACGGTGACGTAGATGTTGACGGTGTCCACATGCTGGAAGATGAGAGCGCTGGCCCGTCCGTTGAGAGGCTGGGGTTCCCCGTCCGGCGCTGGCGCCTCCACGGCGGGAGCGGGGCTCAGGGCCTCCACCTCGCGCTGGATATACCGGCGGTTGAGGTGAGCCTGCACCTCCTCCGCCTTGGGGAGATTCGCCAGCCGCTGGGCCAGGCCGGCCTGGCCGAAGAACAGCCGCACGCTGCTGCCGCCGGTCTCGTCCAGGATGTCCTCGCCCTCGCCCTCGTCCATGTCCGGGAACCAGGCCACGGCAATGACGTAGGTGTTGAGGCCCAGCTCCCGCTTGAGCTCCGCGCGGACGGCCTTGGCGGCCTGCCAGGCCCGCTCCAGGGGATTGTCGATGGGCAACCTGGCGCCGTCCGCTTGGGGCCGGAACCACTGGCCGTCTTCGACGGTGTAGCGGCCCTCCATGATGGTGACGGCGAAGCGCCCTACCTCCTCGATGAAGGCGACGCAGTCCGGCGCTGGCTGGCCGTCGGCCACCTTGGGATGGAACAGGACCTGGCCGTCCTGGGGGCTGGCCTCGAACTGCCGGAAGGCCTCCAGCCCGGCCGGGCTCAGGGTATTGTTGTCGTTGTCGTCATATACGACGTTCATGGTTAATATGACCTCTTTTGAGATTTGAGATTTGTCCTGGTTGAAGGCGCCGTTGCCGCAGATATGGAACGGGCCAACCTGGGATCTCTCCCGGGTCGGCCCGTCGCATCAGGGCCCCGGCGAAGCCGGTCTGTCCTGCGGTCGGGGGTTTGCCCCCGCGGGTTCGCGGCTGCCGCTGACCCGCCCGCGTGGCGGCAGGCCGGAAGGGGCGGACCCCGGGTTTTCGCATTGACTTCCGTAATGGCGGGCATGGCGCGGTTCACCTCCCAGTGCTGGCTGTATGGCTGATTTGCGGCGGCAGGCATATCGCTGCCAGTATGGTCATGCCAGGATGTTGATGCCCGGATGGTCATGGCCGTCATGGTCATGGCCGTCATGGTCAAGAACGGCGCTGCTCCCGCCCCACCGGCCGAGGACCGTTCGCCGGCGGTGCGGCCCGGCCCAGCCACACGTCGAGGCGCTTCAGGGATGGAGCGGTCTGAGCCGGCCCCGGGGAGGGTTCCGTTTCGCAGGCTTGCTCAGCTGGCCGGAACCGCTGCCGGGCCAGCGCCCGGCGGTCCATGCTGTCCCAGCGGGGCAGGCGTTCCCAGGCGTCCTCCAGGCTGGGATGGACCGGAGCGCCCGAGGTCAGCGCCAGCAGGCCCCTGGGCCTGGAGAAGGCCACATAGCGCTGGCGGGCATCGTCGAAGTCCTCGATGCGGCCGGGGGGTTCGAAGGGAAGTCGCAGGCAGTAGGGCCGGAGTTCACGGCCCACCGGGTCCGCATCGAAACTGCAATAATCCAGGGATCCCACGATCACCACGTCCCATTCCCGCCCCTTGGCCTGGTGAATGGTGGTGGCGGTGAGCGCCCGCCGGCTGTCGGCGGTGCGGCGTCCCCCGGAGCCGGAGGGCCTGCGGTTCACGGGTATTCCCGCCCGCTCCAGGGCGTCCAGGCAGCCGGCGGCCGCTGGGCCCCGGACCGAGTGCAGGAGCAGCGCAACCTGGCTGAATTCGGCAATGACCCGCCTTTGCTTCAAGAACCTCAGCAGCTCCGCCAGCTGCGCCATCTCCTCCCCGGCGCTGCCGCCCGCCACGCGGATGACCGCCGGGTAGTCCTGGCGCCGGTGGGCGGCATGAGACCTGAGGGACTTGGGGTACCGGAAGGGCCGGCCCTGGGGGCCGGGGTTGGACCAGTCGGCGGCGCCGGCCATCCAGCGGCGGTAGAAAGCCACGATGGCGGGATGGCTGCGGTGGTTGACGCTGAGTTCCACGGTGTGACAGTTGGAGAAATGCCCGGGGAACTGGAGCAGGTTCCGCGCGCTGGCGCCGCGGAAGCGGTAGATGCTCTGGTCGTCGTCTCCCACCACGCAGATGTTGCCGTGGTATCGGCACAGGCGCAGGAGGATGCGCTCCTGGGCGTGGGATGTGTCCTGGTACTCATCGCAGATCAGGTACCTGATGCCGGCGGAGACGATGTCTGCGGTCCGGCGGTCCTCCAGGAGCTCGGCGGCCCACCGCAGCAGGTGACCGAAGTCGGCGCTGCCCTGCCCTTGGAGCAGGTCGCGGTAGCGGTGGTAGGAACGGCCCAGGGCAACGTGGAAGGGGTCCCCTGAAGCAATCAGTTCTTCGGGATCGATGAGCTCATCGCAGAGCCTCTCGAAGAATTTGAGGCCATACCGGATCACCAGGTGCGGTTCACGCCAGCGCCAGCCAGCCCGCTCCAGGGCATGCAGGTCCGGGCCGAAGACGTCATCGAAGCGGCTGCACAGGAGACGCCACTGCTCGTCCTCGTCCAGCACCGCGAGGCCCGCCCGGGGGTCGCCGCGACGGCTGTGGGAGAGGAGGATGCGGCGGCACAGGCCGTGGATGGTGCCGATGCGCACCTGGGAGAGGTCTCCAGGACAGCCGGCGGCGGTGGCCAGGGCGGTGAAACGCTGCCGCAGTTCCCGGGCTGCGGGCCGGGAATAGGTGCACAGCACCAGTTCCTCCGGCTGGGCCAGGCCGCGCAGCAGGATGTTGGCGCCCCGCAGGGCCACGGCCAGGGTCTTGCCGGTGCCGGGTCCGGCGATGCCCATGGTGGGCCCGTTCGGGTGGCCGATCAGCTCCAGCTGGCCCTGGTCCAGGCCGGGATGCAGCCGCAGTATGGCGGGGGCCACGCCCGCCGGGTGGTTCATGTTCATGTCGGTTCTCGCATGGGTTGATCTGTTGGACACGGGGAAACCACCGTCACCGGGTACGTGTATAGCCCCGCTTTCGGAGCCTTTCCGGGCCGGTGATGATCCCCCGCCGGAAGCGCGCCTCCCGGGCCCGGATTTGGATCAGCTCCGCTCCGCGCGGCGCCTGGGGCTTAATGATTGGCCTGGCGGTCTCTGCTCCGGCCTCTTCCTCCGGCGCCTCGCACAGCTGGATCAGGCCGTCGGTGACGGCGCCGACTTCTCGAGAGATGTGGTCCATGGACAGCGCGTCCGCTACTCCCCTGCCCTGAGCTACGACACACAGGTCGGCCACCAGATCACCGGTGCGCCAGACCAAGTGGACTCCCTTGCGGCGGGCCAGTCCTTCGATGGCCGGATCGGGCTCCATGTCGCAGAAGGCAAGCACGGGGATGACGTAAGGGTTGTAGGGCGTTGCGGCAAGCTCTCTGATGTCGTCGTGCAGTTCCAGGGCGGCCAGCCAGGCCTCATCCAGGGGGGAAGTCCCGATGGGCGCCAGGCCATTCCCGGTTTTCAGGCTCCACTGGCCGCCGGCGAGCAGGTAGCGGCCGCCCTTCACCTGCAGGGCGAAGCGGCCCAGGCCGACGATCCACACGGCGAAGTCCAGCTCGATGCCCTGGTAGCCCCTGCGCCACTCGTAATAGACGAAGCCCTGGCGGTTGCTGTTAGCCAAGGCTTCAAAGATCCGCCGTTCCGCGCGCCGCTTGGGCATCCTGCGGCGGATTGCGGGGAATTCTCTCGGGTACATTCGCATGGCCGGAGGGCGCTCCTTTTCATGGTCTCCGCGAGACCGGATTGCTTGAGTGGACTGGGTTGCCTTGGTCCACCGCCTGAGGAATCGAACGGAAGCCGTTGAGCTTGCGGGAGGTTGCCCTTGGTTGGTGTCTTTTCGTATTCCCCGGGAGATGCCGTCGCTCCTGATGGGAGCGGGGTCTGCGCTGTCGCCGCTGGACCCGAAGGACGGGTCATCAACGGGGCCATGTTCGGGTGCTTGCCGGTGCAGTCCACGCTCTGGGGCAGGTGTGTCCCGGTTCAGCCGGGGGAAGTTGTGGCTCTTCGCCGCGCTGCTTTGCGCTGCTTGCGGCTTCGAGTTGCAGGGCATGATTTCTATCAGGCCCATTCCCCTCGCCGCCGGTGGCGCTTTCAGCCGGGCAGTTCGTTCAGGAACTCGCGGAGCACTCTCCTGGCGGCGTCCCTTCTTTCCTCAAAGTTCACGCTGCGGGAGTCCTCCTTTCTCTGCTGGCGCAGCAGCCGCCGGCACAGGGACTTCAGTGCGCCGTCGGGGGTGGCGAACTGCAATCCTATTGGATCAATGCCGTCGTCCTTCAGTCGGCTGGAGAAGGTGGTATGGGTGTAGGGCTCCTGGGGATCCCAGTCCGCGTTGATACCGATCCATCCCACCTGGTTGCGGTGGGTCACCTTCACCACCGAGTCGTTGACGGGTTCCAGGATGAACTCCGCATCCCCATTGTTGTAGTGCCTCAGGCTCATCTTGGAAGTGCCTTGCTGCGGCGGGGAGAGCCACTGTTGCAGGATTTTCCTCAATTTAGTCTCACGCTCCTGAGGTGGCGGTCAGACGGGGGCCCACCGGCCCGGCGAAGTCTGAGCGCTCACCGGTTTGTACCGGAAGAGGGTTTGGGTCAATGAAGTCCGGCGGCTGTTGCGGGATGTGCCGTTGCACCGGCAGGCTGATGGCCAGCGAACGCCGTTCCCCGGCGCCAGCGGTTTCCAAGACCGTAATGGCGCTCTCCGCCCGCTGCATGAGACGCGCCACTTCCGGCGGCAGGCAGCGCGTGCCGGGACGTTCCATGGCCCGGTCCAGGTGCCCCTGCCCGGTGCTCCTGGAGGATGGCGAAGGCGGCGCCGAAATCGTTCACCGGCTGGGACCCGTGGGGCCGGTGCTGCCGGAACCGCGGCGCAATTTGAACTGACCGAATCGCTGAACAGCAACAGCGAAAATGGCTCATTTCCAGCCCAGCATTGACACCAGTGTTCGTATCGGGTTCCATGCACCCCCTTCTGCCCGGACAGCGCCTTGCGCGCCGCGGCCGGCGCCGCCAATGTTGTAATTCGGAGCATGGGACGGGGCTTCCTGGAAAGACCCCATCACCTTCCTCACCGCAACCGCCTCGGGTTCCCGGAGTGTCCCAGCCGGCGCTCCCGCCGGCGGCTCCCCAGGAAGGTCCTGTACGGGATCAGCTCTCAGTCGGCGATTCCCCCCGCCCACCCGGAGCCGGGATACGGCGCACTGTAGGAGATCATCAGAGGCTGGGATTGCTGCAACCCGCCTCTCTGTGGCCGGGAGTGGCGCTGGACGGTGGTCAACGTCTGGACCTCGAAGCCACGGGGCCAGCGCCCGTTTGACCCGCAGTCGCCCAGGCCCGTAATATCGGACATAGCGGGCGTCTCTCTGGAAGGGATGCACCCATGACCCTCAGCGCCAAACTGCCAGAACCTCTACCGGGAACACCGGCAAGGGAGTTTGGAGATCACCCCGTGTTCGGAGCCGGCTCAGTGGCGCCAGCCGCCGGCGGGAGAGCCTTCCAGGCTGCCATCGTCCGGGAGGGCGGCGAGACCGTACCGGTGCCCGAGAGGCCGGTGAGCCGCCGGGAGAGGACGAGGAATGAACCGGCAAGACCTCAGGTACGCTGCAGGGAACCGGGATTCTTGAGGATAGTTTCCTGACGGCCCGGCTTTTCCCAGCGCCAAACGGGAGGGACGCCCATGCCCCGCAAGATGAGCATCGAAGAAGCCCATGAATTTCTGGACAGCAAGCCCGGCTGGATCGCCCTGACCACCATCGGCCCGGACGGATTTCCCCACACGGTGCCGCTGGGGTACTTCCGGCTGGGCAACGACATCCTAATGGGAGTCAGGGGTAATACCCGCAAGCTCAGGAACATTCAGGACAACCCCAGGGTGTCTCTCCTGCTGGAGAGCGGCAAGTCCCGGCAGAATATCAAGGGTCTGATGGTCCAGGGGACGGCGACGGTCCATTCCAGCCCTGAGGAAACGTTGCGCTACACGCGGGAGGCGGCCAGACTGCGGGGAGTGCCGGAAGGGGACCTGCCCACGGAGCCGAGGAAGGATGCCGTTTACATCAAGGTGACGCCGGAGCGATTTCGGTCATGGGACTACTCTGCCGGTTAGTTGTGCCTGGGAAGCAGGCCAGGCCTCCGGGAGACTGAGACTCATCCGATTCAAGCAGGGGGAAGTAATGCCGAGACTGGAAGGCAAGGTGGCTCTGATCAGCGGTGGAGCCAGGGGGCAAGGCGCGGTCGAGGCCAGGATGTTCGCCCAGGAAGGGGCCAGGGTGGTCATCGGCGACATCCTGGATGACCTGGGGATGCAGGTGCAGGCGGAAATCAACGAGACCGGCGGCGAGTGCCTCTACGTCCACCTGGACGTCACCAGCGAATCGGACTGGCAGAATGCCGTGGAGGTCGCCGTGTCCCGCTTCGGCAAGCTGGATGTCCTGGTGAACAACGCGGGCGTAGGCAGCCCCAGGGAAGCCGCCGGTGAGCGAATGACCATCGAGGCCCTGCCGGAAAGCCAGTGGGACCAGGTGATGGACGTGAACGCCAAGGGCGTCTTCCTGGGCACGAAGGCCGCCATCCCGGAGATGCGAAAGGCCGGGGGAGGCTCCATCATCAACATTTCCTCGGTTGCCGGGCTGGTTGGCGGCACCACCTCGGCGTATGGTGCCTCAAAGGGAGCTGTTCGGCTGCTGACCAAGTCGACGGCCATCCAGTATGCCAGCGAGGGTATCCGGGCCAACTCGGTGCATCCGGGCGTCATCATCACCGACATGACCGCCGGCATGCTGGCCGACGAGGCCGGGCGGGAGTTGAACCTGGCCCGCCACCCCATCGGCCGGCTGGGCGTACCGGAAGACGTGGCCTACGGAGTCCTGTTCCTTGCCAGCGACGAGTCTTCGTTCATGACCGGCAGCGAGCTGGTCATTGATGGAGGGCTGACGGCTCAATAGCGTCAGGGGCGTTTACCAGCCCCCTTGTCCATAGTGACAATGCCAATGCGTGGTGCAGCACCCAAGCCGTCTTTCCCGTGAAAGCGGGAACAGCGGTCGGCGGACTGAGGTTGCAACCGAGTATAAACTCTGCGGGCAGTGGCGGCCTGCTGGTCGCAGGGCCGGATGCCGGACTGTTCCCCTGCCAGCGCCTTGGGAGCGGGACAGACCCGCAGCCTCCGGTCAAAGCCGTGCCCGGCGCGGGCCTTCCAAGGGTCCTGCATCAGCCCGCAGGCCAGGGCGCGCCGGACCATGTGATACCACAGACCCAATGCAGGGCCCCTGCCTTAGGCGAGCTGGTGAGGCGGCGCAGGACAGCACCGCCCGGAACAACCACCAATGGCGGAAACATCATGGACAACTGTGGTTGAGGAATCATGTGCCACCTGCCTGATGACTGAGGACACTAAATCGGGCAGAGTGGCGACGTTGCGGAGGAAGGAAGAGAGGGAGTTGACGGCGCGGTCTGTTCTTCTTCGGGATGGACAGGTGGTTGAGTGGAAAGGTTCTCCCTGCCGTGACTGAGGCGGTAGCTCTCGCCGTTCCTTTCCAGGATGTGGACGTGGTGGGTGACGCGTGACACAAGGCCGGCTGGTAATATGTGCGCGAAACCCTTTCCCCCTAAAGAGGATTTTGGAACTCTGTGTAGTCGCATCCTTTAAGATCTCCAATGCCGATAGACAAGAAAAGGAATCGGAGCAGCCCCAGGAGTTCCAGAGAAATGAACTACGAAGTTGACAGTTTTGAGCGTGAGGGCTGGACGGAGGAGGATTTCTCTGACCTGCCAACTCGCGAGAATCTGCAACGCGACCCATGGGAAACCTTGCCTGCCGAGTCAATGGACGAGGCCCATAATCCAAGCCAACTAGCGCAGGGCAGCCCCATTCTCGAAGAGCCTCAACGCCAGCCCAAATCGACAGTGGACGATACCCTCAGTTTCCAGGAATCCCCAGGATCTTTGGTCGGTCCACAATCAGAAGAGGACTCGTTTGTTTGGCGGCCCCCGAATTCCCTGACGGACTTGACTGACTCACATGGGTGGGACGAAGAACTGCTCGACGAGGACGGAGCCAATGAACAATTCGTTCCCGACGATAACTCATACGACAACTATGAAAGCGAGTTTGCTCTCCTGGCGGATTTCCAGAGCGACTTGGGAGAGGCCCTCTATGAGCTGAACGGTAGCCCACCAGACTGGGCGCAGTCCATCGCGATCGACGAGTTCATTTCGCAGCTGAAGGATGTCAGTGTTTCGCAACGACAAGAGATTAGCGACTTGTTGCTAAACTTGAGTCGACCGAGGTTGAGCAGCTGGCTGCCATGGCTTAGCGGCCATGAGTGGACCGCACGTACCCTACTGCTGTTTCTCCAGTTTCGCGCCTATTGGGATGAGAACTGTGAACTCTGGGCGTCCCTGCGTTGGTCTCCGGTGGCCAATCATTGGTTTACTTTTCTGAACCGGAGCACTCTGACCCTGGAGGATACATATCTGCTTGTACAAAGGCGTTTGGATTGGCCAGCGCACCAATTGATTGATGCCGAATGGTTCGACGATTGGGATGAAATAGATGTATGGGTGAGGGTGTCTCAGGGGTTTTTCTCGTTTGCTTCGTTCGCCTTGTACCGGTCCAGGCTCAACTTTGGCGAGGACTGGCGTTGCCGTCCGGACTTGACGGTGGACCTTGACTCTCCATTAAGCGAATTGGGAGTTGAGAGGAATGGGTGGGAACTTCTCTTAAACACCGATTGGGCACGGCTGTCGTTCGAAGGAGGGAACGGTGCCGACCCAATGGAATGGCACGGTGGACATGGATGGTGAAGGGACGGGAATCGAAAAGGAGGCATTTCTAGGGTGAGCTCATCAAATGCGAATGTTCTTGTTCCGAGAGCGGGTTGCTTCGTCTCACATGAAAGTGAAAGCCTACTGGGCATCGTGGTAGACCGGAGAATCGAAGATCAGAAGGCATACGTCAAGGTAACTTGGGGAGGGCCCGGAAATATAAAGTGGCATGACGTACAAGACTTGAGAAGTGGTTTCCGCCCCAACCATGTGGTCCAGGACTGGCCAGCGTCCAACACTCGAAAGACTCTTGGTACGGGCACCGTGCGGGCGACCCGCAACGTCGCCGGTAGAGACTTGGTACTGGTGCAACTCCATGACAGCGGCGAATCGAGATGGCTGCCCTATCAGAACTTGATACGGCTGCGGGACGCCAGAATCAAGTACCAACGGGCGGAGGTCGCCGATGCCGATAGTGCCGAACGATTCCGCCTGAAGGCTTTGGCTTACGCCCTGGATTCCTGGAACCAGGTAACTGGAGCTCTGGACCGTCTCGATGTGGACCCCTTGCCACACCAGATTGATCTGGTGCATAAGATTCTTACTTCTGACCAAGGCAATTGGCTGATCGCCGACGACGTTGGCTTGGGCAAAACTATTGAAGTCGGACTCCTGTTGGCGGCGCTGAAACATCGCAGACAAGCCAGGCGAGTGCTGGTGGTTTGTCCGGCCGGGATGGTGAGGCAGTGGCAGGACGAGATGCGGTTTAAATTCAACGAAGAGTTCCTCATCTACGGGTCAGACTTCAGCATAAGCCAGCAGTCTTGGTGGTCCAGGCATGACAAGGTAATTGTCTCCATTGACCGAGCAAAAACAGACTTGCACCGGTCTATTTTCGAGGATTCTGGGGACTGGGACGTCATTGTTTTTGACGAAGCCCATCACTTAAGCAAGATAGAGCGGCAAGCGGTAACCCAGCGATACCAACTAGCGGAGACCCTCCGAAGCCACACAGATGCCTTCATTTTTCTGTCCGGCACGCCCCACCAAGGCAACACCGTTCAATTCATCAACCTTCTGGTACTGTTGCGCCCTGACTTCGCCTCCAGATTCGCCAACGTGTACACCGATCCGTCGGCGGTCGCGGAGGTCGTTCTTCGCAACCAGAAAAGCTTGGCTACCGATACCAACGGAAATTTCCTATTCAGAGGTCAAGACACCCATTTGGTGGAGGTCCCTTTATCTGACCCGGCCAAGGACTTTGACCACCAGCTTCAGGAGTACTTGAAGCACGGTTATGCGGCGTCGGAAGCAGGCGGGACTACCGGGCGCGCTATAGGGTTCGTCATGACCACTTATCGCAAGCTGGCCTCCTCAAGCATTGCCGCAATAGAGCGGGCGTTGCAGCACCGGCTTGCTCGACTTGAGGGTACAGACGTGAGTCGAGCTACCGTTAACGCCCAGGCGCTGCTTGCGGAATTAGATGACGCTTTCCGCGAAGGCACCGATGCCAGGGATGACCTCGAAGACTTGTCCGATCAGGTCGCCTGGTCGGCTGCCGGTGTCAATCCCTTTTTCTCAGGCGAACAGGCTCAGATCTTAGGTCTGCTAAGGGCTGCCGCTAATGTGAAAAGGGCCGACTACAAGCTGGATCAATTTCTAGAGCAAATAGTCGATCCTCTACAGTCGGAAGGCCTCAAATTGCTGGTCTTTACGGAATACCGCGCCACTCAAGAGTACCTGTCACGTACTCTTGAGAAAAGATATCCTAATCACAGCGTAGCCCAAATCAACGGCGGTATGTCCCTCAACGAGAAGCGGCGCAACATAGAGGATTTCAATGAGGACTCGGCTTTTCTGGTGTCGACCGAGGCAGGGGGAGAAGGAATAAACCTGCATCAACAATGCCACGTGATGGTCAACTACGACCTTCCGTGGAATCCTGGGCGTCTCGTCCAGCGGGCGGGGAGGCTGTACCGCTATGGCCAGCAGGAAAGGGTCATAGTCTTCAACCTCATGGCCGATGACGGCTTCGACAGCCGGGCATTGGGCATGATGCTCAGGCGGGTGTTCCACATAGCCCGGGACATGGCCGAGGTGAGTTCTGAGTTCCGACAAGGCCTGGAAACTGAAATAGTCGGTGAGCTGCTCGAAAGATTGGATATCGGTTCACTGCTCGCTGCCAACAAGGGCCTGGATATCAACCGCAGCGAAAGGGACATCATCGAGGCGGTAACCAGGGCGAAGGAGGCTAAATCCCAACAGGAAAGATTATTTTCTCACGTGGAAGGCTACGATCCTAATGCGACAACGGCGCTTTACACCTTCGGACCCCAGGACGTGCTTATCTTCCTCGAGGGAATTCTGCACTATAAGGAAGTACGCATCAGAGAGCGGCTCTACGACGGCCGAGTACTTGAACTGGAACTGCCGGAAGAATTGCGAGGCCGGTTTTCGGAGTTTCCTCCCAGGGCTGCGATAGTGCGGGTTACTGGAGATCGACAACTCGCAATGCGCCTTTCGAATGTTATTCCGATGGACTTCAAGAGCGTCTTCTTCTCATTCCTTATTGAATTCGCTAAGTCTCCCGAATTCAAAGGTGAATACGCCACGCTGTTGGGCCCCGAATCAGGCGCACTGGGGCTTTACAAACTAAGGTGGCAGAATGACCAGGGAGTGCCTAGAGAAGAAGCTTTGCTCCCTGTTTTTCTACCGGAGAAGAACGGAGGACCCCGAGCCAACCCTGACTTTTTCGGCAATCTGATCCTCGAACCTGCCCAGAGCTGTAATCCAATGGAGCCATCTGATTCGAATGTCCGGGCAGAAGTCGTCAAGCTCTTGGACCAATTGAGCCACTCGGAACTGGCAGACCGTTGCACGTCTTTGCGCCACCCAAACGACGTTGTCCTTTTGGCCTCAGCCGATGTGGTTCGGCGAGATTAGCGGATATGGAAAAAAACTGCTCTAAAGAGGGTGGTGGCGCTGTTGATGGTCTACGGTTCGGTCACCTGCTAACTGATCAGCGACTATGTCATCCCTATGAGGGATGTAAAGTTGAATCAGCAGGAACAGGCCAGGATCCAAGTGCTCAACTGCGTTCTGGAATACCAGCTGCCCATAGCCCAGGCCGCCGAGATCATGGGAGTCAGTGAACGCCACACCAAGCGTCTTCTCGCGGCCTACCGCAAACACGGCGCCGCCGCGTTGGCCCACGGCAACCGGGGACGGCGTCCCCACAACGCCGTCCCCGAGACGGCTGCCGCTGCCGTGGTGAAGCTGGCCAGCAACGGCTATGCCGGGGCAAACCACAGCCATTTCACGGAACTGCTGCGGGAACGGGAGGGCATCGACTTGAGCCGCCCCACGGTGCGCCGCATTCTGGTCAGGGCCGGCATCGGCAGTCCCCGCAGCAAGCGTTCCCAGCAGCACCGCTTCCGCCGTCGGCGCATGCCCCAGGAGGGGATGCTGGTGCAGATCGACGGCAGTGAACACGCCTGGCTGGAGGACCGGGGACCGAAGCTGACGCTGCTCATCGCCGTGGACGACGCCACCGGCACCGTGGCCCAAGCCGTATTTCGAACCACCGAGGACACCCGGGGCTACCTGGTGCTCCTGGAGAGCTTGGTCTGCCAGTGGGGTATTCCCCTGGCTATCTACAGCGACCGGCACGCTGCTTTCAAACACAACGCCCGTCAGAAGCCAGTGCCAGTGGAAACCACCCAGTTCGCCCGGGTGATGCGGGAACTGGGCATCCATCAGATATTCGCTTTGTCGCCACAGGCCAAAGGAAGAGTGGAACGGATGCTGGAGACCTTCCAAGACCGCCTGGCAACCGAACTGCGGCTGGCCGGAGCCAGCAACATCGACGAGGCCAGCTTGGTCCTACAGGAATTTCTGCCCCGCTTCAATGCCCGCTTCTCCGTGGCGGCAGAGCAGACGGAGACGGCCTACAGGCCGGTTCCGGCGGAACTGTCCCTAGCCGAGGCCATCTGTCTCAAGAACACCCGTAAGGTGGCCCGGGACAACACGGTGAAGTACCAGTGGCGGGTCCTGCAACTGCTGCCCGAGGCAGACAGGCCCAGCTACGCCGGTCTCCGGGTCGACGTCCTGGAACGGGCTGACGGAGAGCTGCTGATCCGGTACCAGGGAGAGGCTGTGGATTATCAGGAGGGACCGCCGCCTGCATCGGCGCTGTGGGGCGCTGACACCGGTCGCTCACCCGACCCTGAGCTTCAGGAGGTAGCCGATAGCCCGGCCATCACTCATCTGGACGAGGCCCAACGTGAACGTCTGGCTGCCTTGGAATCGTCTGCTGAGGAAGCAGCGAAACGAGCGGGCGGTAAGGCCAAGCCAGTTCGGCACCGGTTGCACCGGACACCCACGGCGACTCAGCAGGCCCGCTGGGAGGCAGTGCAGTACGCCCGGGAGCAGGGCTTGTCCCTCCGGGCTATCTCCCGGACCTTGGGGATCGCCAAGAACACCGTGAAAAAGTACATGTCTGCTGAAAGTCCACCAACCAAGAAACTCAGTGCTAAGGAGCGGGCCAAGGCCGAGGCCCTGGCCGCATCGCCGACGGCAACCAACTAACCCGGGGGACATATTCGCTTTTCAATTCTGGTGACGGAATCGCTGGACAACAACAAATCACTGGGTCAAAGACCGGGCGTGTTGAGAAAGTCATCTCCGGCGGCAGTGTGACCGTTGGATTTCACGTTTGGGACCCTTTGTCATTCGACGCTGCCTGAGACGATGCTGTGGCGGTATAGGGGAGTTAGGAATAGCGTTGTCCCGGGTCCCTTGTGGCTCAGTAGCGTCGACAGTTTCGGCCGCTGTCGGTAATGACGGGCCGGGCGGACCGATGCCTCGTCTCAGCCGGCGCACCAGCTTCTTCACGTTGTGCGCCAGGGCGGCCATGTACCCCTCGCAGTCCACCTTCCACAGTCCTCGCAAGCGGGTACGGGTCCAGCTCAGACGGTCCAGGGAAGCGAAGATCCCTTCGGCTATGGTCTGTCGCCGGCGAATTTCCTGCCGGTACGCCTCAGTACGGTTCCGTTCCCTGGCCCTCAGGTACTCGGGATAATACATCGTCAGGGTGAAATACCGGCGTTTCTGCTTGGGAGGCAGGCAGGACTCCTTGACCGGACAGGCCTGACAATCCTTCTGGCGCGCCACGTACTGGTAGGTGCGGCTTCCTTTGTGGAAACTGCCCCGGCGCAGGATCTTGCCCTCCGGGCACACCAGATGGTCGCCGTGATAGACGAATTCCCCAGTGGAGACCATGCTGGTCTCGTGCCTCGTGTGGATGGGAATGTAGGCTGTGATGTTCCGTTCCTCCAGCAGTTGCCGCAGTCTCCCATCGCTGTAGCCACTGTCTCCAGCCAGAGAAACCGGCTGCAAGGGGAGCTTCTCGATCAGAGCCGCAACCGCCTTGGATTCCCGTTCCGAGGCGTGGGTTACGCCCCGGGAGAGAATGAAACCGCCGCGGTCCACGATGACATTCTCCTGGTACTGTAGCCCGGAGGCCCTGCCGGCCCTGGTGGTGCGCCAGCGGGCGTCGGTGTCCACCGGGTTCAGCGGCAGCCTGCCTTTGGGGTTCTGGAAGTACCTCGCCGTTTCGTGCCGGGCGCCGTCCTCGTCAACGGTGGTCTCCATGATCTTGAACAGGCCGTTCTCCTCGATGGCCTGTTCCTTGAACTCCTCGACGGTCATGCCGCTGTTGGCCAACCCGTAGCCGCTGACGTTGGCCTTGACCAGGGTGGAGTCCACGTACATCTCCCGCGACAGCATGCCCAGGCGCAACAGTTCACTGTTAAGGCCGTCAAAGATTGCGGCGAATCCTTCCCGCCCGACACGGTCGATGAAATGGCTGATGCTGGAATGGTCGAACACCGGGTCGTCGATGGTGAGGAAACAAAACCATCTGAAGGCAATATTCTCGGAGATGGCCGAGCACAGCCTGCGGAAGGAGGCGATGTTGTAAAGCGAGCAGACCAGTAGGGCTCTAACCATGACCTCGGGGTGGATCGCCGGCCTGCCGAAGTCGGGGCAGTAGCGTTC
Source organism: Dehalococcoidia bacterium (assembly GCA_965204805.1). Taxonomy (GTDB): domain Bacteria; phylum Chloroflexota; class Dehalococcoidia; order Lucifugimonadales; family UBA3495; genus VXOI01. The sequence continues at coordinate 1,507,876 of OZ242013.1, read as the reverse complement.
CTCCAAGGGCGCCACCAGCTTGGCGAAGTCCAGTTGCTCATCAATCTGGATCAGCAGGTGGTTGGGGTCGATGAAATCGCGAAGCTGCTTGGTGGTGAACTGGAACAGAGTCGAGTCCCTGCGGCAACGGTCCAGTGGCTCGAGCATCACTACTCCTCGCCAGCGACTGACTGCTCGTCTATTTTATCCCAGGAGCCGCCTCAGACTCCTGATTCGCCGACTTTTTCAACACGCCCGACCTTGGAAATTGACACCCGCAGCTGCGCCTCGTCGGGCATCAGGGCCAGCAGGCCGCGGGGCTGTGGTCGGCTGGGGTCCGGCAGCCAGCGCACCCGGTGGGAGAAGGCGGTGCGGTCGGTGGTGGCGCCCTGGCGGATCACCCCCAGGGTCCGGCCGACGGTCAGGGTCATGGCGGCGTCCAAGGCCGCGCCCCGGTACCAGCGGAACCCCGGCGGCCCGGCAACGCCCGCCACCGCCGAGGCCAGCCGGTAGATTACAGCCACCCCGTCCAGCCGGGCCAAGAGCAGGCGCTGCCAGCGGGCGGACACCGGGCGGGTGCGCAGCAGGCGGTCCACGCCGACGCCGTCCGCCATGGCGAGCCTGCCCAGGCCATCGGCGGTGAGCCGCCAGCGGCGGGAGGAAGGAGTGTGTGGGGTAGCGTGGGCAACGAACTCCGCCAGCCCTGCTAGTATTGGGTCAAAGCCGCATTGTCACGTAGTACAAAGTCTGGCCTTGGATGCTACCTTTTGGACTGAAGTTGTGTTGCGGGAGGGGCATCCATGGTGCAAGAGGTTTATCCAGTCCATCTGAGTGTGCAAGAGAAGGGACAGCTCAAGAGGATGATCCGGGCGGGCAGGAACTCCACCCAGGCCATCACGCGGGCCCGAATACTTCTCAAGACGGACGAGGGTTGGACCGCCTCCCAGGTGGCCACGGCCTTTGACGTGTCGGAGCGCACGGTGCGCCGCGCCAAGCGCCGGTACGTAGAGGAGGGATTGGAGGAGGTGTTGCGGCACCACAACTCGCCCAACCCGTACCGGAAGGTGGACGAGCGGGTGGAGGCCCACCTGATTGCCTTGGCCTGTAGCCCGGCACCGGAGGGCCACGATCACTGGACGCTGCGCGTGTTGGCAGGCAGGGTGGTGGAGTTGGGACTGGTGGAATCCTTGTCCCACGAGACGGTGCGGCTGCACCTGAAAAAAACACCCTCAAGCCGTGGCGGAAGCAGCAGTGGTGCATCCCCAAGGTAGGCGGGGAGTTTGTGGCGGCCATGGAGGACGTGCTGGACCTCTACGCCGAACCTTATGACCCGCAGCGGCCGGTGGTCTGCTTCGACGAGACCTCCACCCAGTTGCTGGCGGAAGCCAGGGCTCTCCTGCCGGCTGGGCCCGGGCATCCCAGGCGTGAGGACTACGAATACGTGCGGGCCGGCACCCGCAATCTGTTCCTCACCTGCGAGCCCAAGGCTGGTTGGCGCCACGTGGCAATCACCCAACGGCGCACCATGCAGGACTTCGCCCACCAGATTCGCTGGCTGGTGGATGAGGCCTACCCCGACGTTCCGGTGATCCGCCTGGTTTTGGACAACCTGAACACGCACCGGATGGCGTCGCTGTACGAGACCTTTCCGGCTCCGGAGGCCCGGCGCATCGCCCAGTGGCTGGAGTTCCACCACACGCCCAAGCACGGAAGCTGGCTGAATATGGCCGAGATCGAGTTCAGCGTGCTGGCCCGGGCTTGCCTGCGCGGACGCAACGGAGACGAGGACAGCCTGGAAAGAGCCGTCAGCGCCAACGTCTCGGAGCGGAACGCGACAGGAGCTGCCATTAACTGGCGCTTCACTGCCCAAGACGCCAGACGCAAGCTCCACCGTCTCTACCCGTGCCATTCTTGATTTGACCCAATACTAAACCAAAGCCAAGGTGAGATGTGCATTTGCGGGATGGCGGGAATCGGGCAGGGAATCTCGCTGGAGCGCCTCGGCTCTTGATTGCAGCACCGTCCGGCAGCGCCGTCTCACCTCATCTTTCCGGCAGGCCAGCCCGGACAAAAACCCACCGACCTTCTCCAGCACTGCCTCTCTGGTCCCCAGGCACAGGTTGCCCGTGGCCTCCTCCCTCGCCCAGCCCCAGATGGCCTCATCAGCGTTGAAGTCCGGACTGTAGCCCGGCAGGTTCACCAGCCGCAGGTTCAGCTCAGGCGTCCGCAGATATTCCCGCAACGCCTCACCTCGATGGGCTGGCGCATTGTCCCAGATCACGTTCAGCCGCCCGCCGTGCCTCCCCCGCAACTGTTCGAGGAAAGCAACCGACGTCCCGGAGTTGCTGTTGCCCTCCAGGCTCATCCACTCCACCTCCCCCGTCTCCAGGCACACCGCCGAGTAGTAGCTGGCCTTCTCCCCGTATTTCGGACTGCTGGAGTCCACCAGTGCCGGTTCCCCTCTGAGCACCCACTTGCCCCGCAACTCAGCGTCGGCCCGGAAGTGGGCCTCGTCGACAAAGAACACCTTCCCGCCAGTGCGTCCTGAATCATCCCAAAGGGCGGCATACTCCGCCACGAAGGCCCCACGCTTGAACTCATTGGCCTTGACCAACCGCTTCTTGGGACGTTTGAAGGCGAAGCCCAAGCGGTGCAGATAGTTCAGACAACTACTGCGACACAGGCTGACACCAAAGCGTTCCGAAACAAACCGGTGTACCCCCTTCCAATACCAGTTGGCCATTGCCAGACCCGACGAGGACGGCGGCAGTTGCACTGCCCCTTTCAACTCCTCTTGTTGCGCTTGGTCAAGGGCGGGGGGGAACCGCCGGTCTGCTCGAACAGCAGGGCCGCAGGCCCTCCCTCGCCGAAGGCCGAAGCCCAGCGTCCGATGGTGTGGGGGTCCCGCTCCAGCGCCTCCGCCGTGGACGCTGCCGTCCAACCCTGGGCCAAGAGTAGCATGGCGTACCACCGCTCACGCTCCCGGGGTGTGGGTGCCAGAATCATCCGCCGCCGCAAGTCCTTCTCTCCCATCTGCCATTGTTCCAGCGACTGGTCTATCTCTCTCACTCCCATTAGCAACACCTCCCAACTTACGGCCCCAATTTACCCCACGCCTCTGCGCATTTCACCTTGGCTTTGGTTTAGTTGTCCCCGCTCCAGGCAGCACCGCAAGGTGTGGCGGGAGACGCCGACTTGCTGGGTTGCTTGAGCCCTGCTGTACCGCAGGGTGTCGGTGCGCAGGTATTCGCGGACGGCGTCCTCGAGGTCGCAGCCGGGCGGTTCACTCTCGCCCGGCGTCCGAGTCCCTGGCTGTGAAATGGTCAATCGGCTGCTCCGTTCCGCAGTAGTCCAACTTCTCATTTTGAACGGGAAACTCGTCGAATGTAATGCCTTGCAAGGCGTTGTATAGGAGGCAGTTTTGTGGTGTGACCAAGGTCCTATGCCAACACTTGACAGCTCTTGACATTGTTAGTACAGTACTTGGCAGACTTTGGCAGAAGGTAGTCGCAAGGATGCTATCTCTGCAAATAAGGTAGGAGAAAACATGTCCAGCCCAGCTGAGTTGGTGCATTGCATTACAACCTCCGAGGGCCTTGTGGGTCTACCAAGTGGCCGATGGTGGATTGATGCAGCATCGGCGCGTCGGATGGTCGGCAGCGCGGATGCAGTCAACGCCGCGATGCGACGCAAACAATTACGGGCAGGCTTGATCGATGGTCGTAAGGTAGTTGACTTCACAGACGTTGCGTCGCGATGGCTATTGAGCCGTCATGGGGGGACCGACCAGGTGGGCCAGTACATTGAACAGTTTGAGTTGCTTCGTGGCGAAGCACCCGCGGTCATGATCACCTATCACGATGAGGATCAATTCGAAGCCTGGCGGCTGTCTGACTTCCATGAATGAAGGTGAAGGCTTGATGTCCAGTAGAATTGACTTGAACATGCCACGAGAACAGGAGCGGCACATAGATCCCTATATCCACCAGGGCCAAGACTGGCTGTGCAACCCGCCCGTAGGCCGCGTCACCACTGGGACCGACCCAGAGTCTGGATGGAAGACATGGCACCTACGACCCTCTCTTGGATCCTCATATGCAATGGGCTGGTAAGGAGGAGCGCAGCTCCTTCGAAGTGCCCACCGTGGCACTTCAGGTCCACGAGGGCATAGATCCCCGCACTATCATCGAGGCGAAGCGGAGACGCAATGGCGCTCCTGTGCAGGTCGACGCTTTGAGTGGTAACAGGCATGGATAAGAAGACTCCATTCCCTCACAGGCGCCCTATCCTAAGGTGGGTAGATTACGCCAGACGTTCTTGGCAACGGGTGGGCCACCTACGCGTACTCTGCGCAGTGGCGCATCCGGGCACGAGAACGAATCTTGAAGGTCTGTCCAACCGCTTTGAGAGTGTGGTCACGGCACTTCACGATGTCCCAGAGGGGTTTCAAGACCGGGTAAGGGAATACATTCGCGCTTACCGCCGCAATCGATATCGGGGAAGAGAAAACCTCCTATCTTCTGTGGAACTCCAAGACTTGTACCTATCGGACCCTCTATTGCCATCTCAGTCTGGGGCAATCACGGGAGACGCAGCTACGGCCGGGTATAGGCATGCCGTTTATGTCGAAATGCCGACATGGGGTGTCAGACTGCGGCTGTTACGGCGCGACAATTACACTCTCACCGATCGAGGCAAAGTATTACGTGGTCTGAGACGAAACTCGAACGAGGATATTCGAACGTTTAATGCAAGCTCGAATATATATCTGGTCACTCCAGGAGAAAGATTCTTTTATCTCTATTGTGTCTTGGATGTAGACGGGGATTTAGTCAAAGGAATTTTCTCTTACCTCTTGCAGCAAGAAAGATCTTTCTCCCGCCGGGAAGTTGGGCACATAGCAGCCAAGACCTTGGAGAACCTGTCTGCCAGCAGGCTTTCCCGAGTGGTGGGTGGGCAAGAAAGACTTGTTAAGGACAGGATTGCAGCCACTATCAAGTCAATTGGGAGCCAAACGGGATCTGGAATGGGGCCATGCGAGTCCGTAGCTACGCCTAGAACTGAGCCCTTAGTCGATTGCGGTATCTTAGAACGGACAGACAAGAGCAGTTATGATTACCACTTAAGCGACGAGGGACGAAAGTTTGCTCAAGCTCTCGTAGAATCGGCATCAATAGATGATTTTCTTGAAACTAATCTCGCTAAATGGTCTGTTGACCTCTCGAAAAACGGCGAGGCCTTAGGGAACGAACCACGGGATGTGAGACACTTCATAGCTAAAGGGTATTCGCAGCTTCGTTCTGGTCTCGGATACTGCTCTATCCGAGAGATTGCTATGATGGCTACGGCAATGGCTATTGATGAGGGAGCCTGCCCCTTCGAATTAGCAGATGCTGAATACGCGATTTCAGAGTTGGCCCGAAACCACGGTAGAGACGTACGATTTACCAAATCTCGACAAGGAGAGATTGCACAGGTAAGAATCGCTCCGCGGGTTTTGGCAGGGTTTAACGATGATGATGAAACCACGCGTTAGCATCGCCCGGAGCGTGAAAGCGGCCGTTGTCAAGAACAGCGTCCACGACGTTTTCGCCTCCCGGCTGAAACGGGCTGGCAAATTTGCCAGGACTGTGGTCATTGCATCACCCTGGATAACCAGTGAGGGCCCAGGTGCGAGTAGTCTGAAGACAATTACAAGTGTGGTCCGACGGAACAAAATTACTACATACGTCTTTACGCGGGCTCCGCAAACCCAGGCTCATCGGCGAGCATTGGATGCGCTGGCGGGGTGCCCGTCAGTGGAGATTGTCCTCAATGAAAGCTTGCACGCCAAGATTTATGCTTGCCTAGCTCCATACCCTTATGGGTTTGCCCTGCTTGGCTCTGCCAATATGACTGATGGCTCAAGCCACCTGTATGAAGTCGGTCTGATTGTCTCTTCAGCAGGTGGAGGGGAGGAAACCGTTAAAGAGCTTGCGTCATTCGGGTTGGACTATTTGAGGACCCGACCCGAATCGATCGTGTTTAAGCGAATCACAGCAGGAAGGTAGCAAGACCTATGGCTTACGAGGACCTAACGTTAAAGCAATACTTCTCGCTGAAGGACAAGGAGTCGCTCTCCATTGATCCTTGGAATGACAAGGAAATCTACTTCGGCGATAGCCAGTTGATTGACCGCATCAAACGCCGTCTTGAAACTGACTTTGTACAGCCTCGCGGGGTACCCAAGTTTTTTGTCCATGGCGCATATGGGTCTGGGAAAACCCACACGCTTGCCCATATCTCCAACGATCTCGAACAGAATGCCATGCATCCTGCTGAACCCATTTACGTTGATATCGCACCCTTGCGAGCACGGGACGGTTTCCAAAGAATATATTCGAGGCTGCTGGATGCAGTGGGGTTAGATCGCGTACGCGATGCGGCGGAAAGAGTAGCCGATGAAATCAAGGAAGCCGACAAGATCCAAGCGATGCTGGATAAGAATGTGCTCCCGCATGGCGATAGCACTTTGAAAGTGTCCCAAGCCAATGTTTTTCGGAATGTTTTGTATGGAGGACGTCAAACCCAGTTATCTTGGGAATGGATGAAGGGCCGCAAGAACACGCCTGATCAAGCAACTATGCTAGGTGTGCAAAAGGACCTCACCGAGCCAGCAGATTTGGTGAATTGTTTGTTGAACGTTGGTTCTCTCTACTACCGCGGGACCGGCAAGAAAACGGTTTTTTTGGTCGACGAAGTTGAAGCTATCCGGTCCGTCACAAATTCGGATTCATTGGACGAAATTCAACATATGCTCAGGTTGCTGCTGGAAAATTCCAACACTGTCGTGGGCTTGGTTCTTGCTGTTCAGGCAGAGGGAGGGATGGAGGATATTGGTGACGTCTTTACCCGGGAGGACATCAGGCGGCGCGTAGATTTCGACCTGGGATTTATGGATTTAGCGTCCTTGGTTAGCCAGGTTTCAAGCGCTCGAGAGTTCATGGAACTCGTCCTTGAGTATCTGGTAGACCAAGACAAAGCCGATGACGTGATTCAAGACGAATTGCTGAATACGAGAAAAGAACTGTTTCCATTCACAGAGTCGGCGGTGGATGCCATTTGTCAGCACGTAGCTGATAATCCTCAACTGGCCTCTCCCGCTTTCATTATCTCCACGATGAGTAATGCCGCCGTGGAGGCTTGGCGTAAACGTGCCGAACAGGACGTTCACGTGCTTGTGGACGATCAAATAGTGGAAGAGACAATATTCCCGGAAGGATAAACGCTCATGCGAAGATTTCGTACCACACCTCCGGTGGGCCGGGTGCGCTCCGTGGTGATCGGGCCTCCTGAAAGCGAGCGTTACATGCTGCTCGGCCGGTTGTCTGAGGCTGGACCGCAAAAAGAAATCTGGCTCGACGTTGACAAGGAGCACGTGGTTGCCGTCTTGGGAAAGCGGGGCTCTGGAAAAACCCACACCCTGGGGGTATTGGTAGAGGGCTTAGGCTTTGATGACCCTACGCGGAGACTTAGTAACGATTCTACGGACCGGGCGGTGTTGGTCTTTGACACATTGAACCTCTTTCAGTGGATTGGAGTGCCACTTTCATCAGCTCGTGGGCCTGAGTTAGAGATACAAAGGCGTAAAGCCCAGTCCTGGAAATTGCCGGATGTCAATTTGTGTCCGCAGCTTTGGCATTTGTCCGGGTCGCATGGAGCCAGCCACGGTTCGCAACCGTTCCAAGTTTCTGTGGCTGACATGTCTCCTCAGGATTGGGGATTGCTGATGGACGTAGATATAGTTGCAGAGCCGATGGGCCAGCTGATTAATGCAACTTACGACAAGGTGACCCGTACTGGTTGGCACAAAGCTGGCAGGCGCGTTGGTCCAAGGTCCAACTACTCAATTGCCGACTTAGTCGAGTGTATTTCCGACGATAAGGAAGTGGCTAATGATTTTGCTCCTGACACTCGAAGGGCAGTACGGCAACGCTTGAATTCCTACGAGCGAACCGGACTGTTTTCGACTGCGGGTACTCCACTAGCAGACATCCTTAAGCCCGGCAAAGTCTCGGTAGTCCTTCTAGCTCATGTCGGCGAGGATCTGCGAACTCTAGTGGTGTTCCTTCTCATCCGAAAACTCTTGGAACAACGTTCTGCTGACTCCGAGGCCACGAAAAACGCTCTCATTACAGGCGGAACTCTCGAAGGGCCTGTTGTACCCAAAACGTGGGTCATTATCGATGAAGCACAGAACATCATTCCCGAGAGAACTGCATCATCTGCCAACAGAGAACTTACGAGATTCGTTAGAGAGGGCCGCAATTTTGGCCTGTCAATGGGTATTAGCACTCAACAGCCAAGAGCAATCGATAACCGAGTTATGGCTCAGGTCGACGTACTCATAGCTCACACACTCACTGTTGTACAAGATACTCAATACGTCATGTCCAACCTTAAGGCATCTCCACCCACTGGAATCCAGTTGGCAAGCAAAAGTCTGGGTATATCGGAGGCGTTACGGGAACTTGATGTGGGGCAGTGTCTAGTGTCGTCAGTGGACGCCCCGAGATCCTATTTTGTCGAGATGCGACCCAGAGTTACTCCGCATGGGGGCTTTGAAGCCTGATGCCGGACGAAAACACTCCAGACCGGGTGGCCGCCTTGGAAGCTAGGGTGGCCGCACTAGAGCTTTCGGTCGGTCGCCTAACTCTAAGTGCCGCGTCTTCACCCGCAGCTTTGGCCTATCCAGAACCATTAGCCACACCTTTAGTTAAAGAGAGTGGAGCCGGTCTCTACCATGAAAAGTTCTTTAGCCTGTTAGACGCTGGTGAGGCATGTCTTCAGTACACTGGGGCAATGGCCATCGCGTTGTGTAAATCTGGAGGGCAAGAGTTTGATGCCAGTAACGAGTTTAGACAACCTCCTTCTCTTGGCCGATGGGCCGAGTTAACCAGAAACCATCTGCTCGAGTGCGATGGGTTACCTGACAACCCCATCAGTCAAGCCATGAAATCTTCATTGTGGCGGCCCAACAGCAGACTCACACCTGCTGGTCGTTATTTGCTGGAAGAATTCACCGCTATTAGAAATCGAGAAAGAGGTCATGCGTCATCGCTCCCCGACCAGGCATATGAAGCCCGCCATTTGCGGCATTCGGCGGGTCTTCTTGACGCCCTAGGTTCTCTCGCTTATCTAAGCTATCCGCTGGTGAGGATTGAATCAGTTGACATTCAAACGGACCCATTTAGCTACGATATACGCCTACTAATCGGGCCTCCACCTTTAACCAGTACAGAACGAATTCAAGCCGCTACGCGCATATCCCCTGGTGCAGTCTGTGTGTGGGACCGGGTTGACACCCTTTTGGATTTGGGCGGTCTAGTTATATATCGGAGTTGCCCCACTTGTAATCTTGAACACACATTTTTCTTGGAGCGGTGGGCGAACAACAGGAGGCGTTATCACTCCTATTTCGGCAACCACCGGTTCTGTGAGTAAAAGCCGATGGCTGAAAGTGACGTGCATGATGGCGCGTTAGAATTGTTGGGGTTGGCCTCATGGCCATTCCATGTGGTTCCAGTCCAAGATACTACGCTGGTTTGGGCAGATCGGAAGGATTTACACAATCAAATCCATCGCCTGGTGCGTCGGCTAACCCGTCACCAGGCATCGACACTGCACTTGTTGTGGGCGGATTTTGGCGCGGGTAAGACTCACACTCTACTTTACTTACGGCAACTTGCTCACTCTGAACCGGGTAGCGTTATATTCCCAGTCTATACGGTACTCCCCAGGGCACCTCGGTCGTTCGTGGACATATACAGAGCCATCATCCAGGGAGTTGGGTTCGACCGATTGTTATCGGTCTACGAAGCCGCCAGGCGTAGTGGGGAAAGATCACCTTTGACTCATGGTTCCCTCTCTGGCTTGACTCCCGGTGTTGCGACGGCTTTCGAAGCCTTGCGCATAGGTAACGATACCCTCAGGCAAACATCCATAAGGTGGCTGTCAGCGGACCCCTCCCTTACACGGAAAGAACTCCAGGATGCATCACTTCCTAGCAAGATCCGGTCCACCGATGAAGCCTTGGCAGTTCTCGCATCGGTTACTAGGCTGTTAATCTCCCAAAGGTCGCGCGTCCTAATAATGGTCGATGAATTCCAAAGGTCTGGCATGTTACGTCGGGCCTATTTGGACGAGATAAATGCCGGACTCCACAGTTACTTCAACGACTGTCCCCTGGGATTATCCCTGATCTTATCGTTCTCGTTCGGCTCGGTGGACAATATACGCCACCATCTAAATGAAGAACTGCGGAGTCGAGCAGATCCCTTTATTTTTGCTATTCCGGCGTTAGACAAGTCGAGTGCTTGCGAATTTCTTCTGAACCTAATAACAGAATCGAAGGCACCAGATAAGAGAATTAATATTAGCGAGGGAGTGTATTCTGTAATTGCAGAGCATGTAGCTCAGCTAGGTCCGATTTCCCCTCGCCGACTGATTCAGGCTGCTGATTCAGTCTTCTCAGAAGCCCTGCTCGATTTGGAGGACGAGCTAATCGCTACTGTCAACGTTGACTACGCGAGGAATATCTTGAACAACCTCCAACCCGTAGATCCCCCAGACATGGAGTGACTCATGGCGTACCGCGAGTTCAAGAAAAACAGCTCAGAGACGGTTCGTGTTTCAGCAACCAGGTACCAGGGTTACGATTTGATCGACATTAGGATCTTCGCGCGAACTAGGGAAGGAACGATTACTGCAACCCGCAAAGGGGTGTCTCTTAACGTAGACCAAGTGCCCGACTTATTGGAATGTCTCGAATGGGCACTTCAACAGCCTTGCGACGAGAATCCTGACAGAACTGAGGGAACTTCATTGAATTCTCGTCAGGCTGATCTGCTAGCCATGGAAGCTCACAGAGTGCTATCGAAGCATGGAATGCCGGTTCATTGGGACCTGGCTGAGGCCATGGTTTTAGAAAAGCCTGAAATGACGCAATTCACTAAGTGGCAACTCCATTACGTCCTTGCTACTAGGCGCGACTTATTCATCAAAGAAGACACGGGATGTTTTCGGGCTATCTGAATTGGTAGAAGAAAGGCAAACAGCTGCCGGCCAACCCTTTCCTGTTTCAGACCTGTTGGTTTGGGCTGAAACTCGAGGGCGGCGACCACCCTGGCGGGACTATCCCGATCCCTATGGCTTAGCCTTCGCCGAGGTGCTACTCCAAAAAACTAAAGCTGATGCGGTCGTGGAACCATGGCGTGAGTGTATCAGGCTATTTCCGACTCCAGCATCGTTGAGCGAGGCTCCAGACTGGCAAGTTTATCAAGTAGTTCATCACTTGGGTCTCGGATGGCAGCGAACGGCCCGACTCAAAGCTATGGCCGAGAAATGGCATTCCCTATGGAACTCGAAATCGTCTTTGCCGGGTCTCGGTCCATATGGATCCAGCATTGTGCGGCTGGCCTCTGGGTTGCTAAATACTGCTGTGCCTATTGATGGAAACATCGCACGGATATTTGGCAGGTATGGTGGGCTCAAGTACCAAAAGGGTGAAGCGAGGAAAAAACCAGAGGTCATAAATGCTGTACGGGGTGCCCTGGAAGGAGCTGGTGAACCCAGGAGCAGATTGATGCTCCTCTATGCCTTAGTTGATCTAGGGGCAACTGTTTGCAAACCTTTCAAACCGAGCTGTGAACTGTGTCCGTTACGAATCGGTTGTGTGTCATCCAACTCAGCTAGTCCGTCTGCCGTCATGAACTCTTTTACTGCCTCTCCTAGAGACCGTGCTAGAGGAGGCGGAACTGCATCGGATACCAGTTGAATTTGCTGGCTAAGTGTGCCGGAGAGTTGGTAGGTAGGCGGAAACCCCTGAATCAACATGGCCTCGTAAACACTGAGACGCCTATCCCCACTAGGGTGAACATGAACCTCCCGATGTCCGTAAGAAACTGTCCAGCTAGGTGCATCCCATGCCAATCTTCTAAAAGAGCGCCCCTTCATTTCACCAGATTTTATCGCACCGTTTCTGAACTTGACAGACTTGGGATTCATACACCAATGGTTAGGGTGCAACCCTATGTCGGCTGGCCGAGCCTCGCGCGAGTAGAACATCGGGGCGGGAAGTCCTTCTATCGCCTCCCTAACGGTAATTCTGTGCTGTGCACCCCGCGGCTGCTGGAAAGCAGAGGCTTTGAAGTATTGTTTGTTGAATCCAACAAAAAACAAACGACGCCGGTGCTGAGGTACCTCGAAGTCGACCGCATCCAAAAATAGCGGAACAACGTCAAAACCCGTCTCTTCAAAGCACCGAACTAGCACAGTCATCGCATCGCTATGGGCCTCTCGTGCGAGACCTGCAACGTTTTCAAACACAAAGAAGTCCAAGTTGAACCTGCGGTGAAAGGCCTCGAAGATACGAGCATAGTCCAGAGCAAGTTCCGCTCTCGAGTCCTGAGGGGTTTTGTGAACATTTGCGACCGAGAATGCTTGACACGGAGGACCTCCTATTATCCCAACCGGGCCTATATCGTCCTCCGCGCGCTCAAGCCACCAATCTATAATGATGTCAGGGTTCGTATGGGCGAGATCCACAATCCTCGCCGGCTGTCCTCTCCCAGGCCGGTTCAGGTTGTAGGACTCGACAGCCGCAGTCGCGTTATCGAGCGCAAGAAGTGGTTGAAAACCAGCCTCTTCGAACCCGAGATCTAAGCCGCCGGCGCCGCAGAACAGGCTAAGCACGGGGATTCGGCTCATCAGTCAGCTATGCCTCCAAACGCCCTTGGAGCGTTGTCAACACCTCTACATCCACACCCAGAGCACTGGCTAATTTTCGTAGTGTATTTGGCGCAGGACGAATAGTTCGTCCCACCTCCACGCGATAAATCGTGCTTTCGTCTACGCCGGCTCTCTCGGCGAGGTCACGCCGTGATAGCGCCTTCTGTTCTCTAAGTCTTCTGAGATGGCCGTTCATGTTTCCCAATAGCAGATTAGCGTACTTGCAATTTCTATGCACCATTTATGCACCAAATATGCATAGAACATAGTCTAACGCGGAGACCTAGTTCTGTCAACGGCGCAGCGAGACTATGAGAAAAGCCTCCAAACGTGCTTGAATTACTACCAATTTGGTCCACTTTAACCTGGCCGATTGCAGCGGGACGTAGTAGACAGGGTCACAGTCCCATTCACATCTCGAAGACGGTACTGCCTACCGTCAAGTCAGGCCCATCGTTCACGAGGAACACCGCCACCGCGGCCATCGCGGCAGCCAGCAGGAGAAGCGGTGCGTGGCGGAAGATGGTGGTACGCATCATACCGGGCCTCCGGCGGTTTTCAGAGGGTGAAAGTCGGGGGGGGGGGGGACGGCCGCCCGCAACCGGCGGCCTAGCTTACTTCGGCTGTTGCTTATGGTGTCGAACACGGCTTTGCTGCCTCCTTTTGGATGCCTCCGACGGCCCGCAGGCTGTCGCGGCGTATTGGAATCCCGGCGTCGCAATGGAGGAGGCCGGCGCGATCACGGCGGCCCCCGCCAGGTTTCCCTGTTATTGGCTTTTGCGGCCCTTCTCCGCCGGCCCCCTCTCCCTACTCGGTGAACAGGTGGCCCAGGCCGTGTTCGTCGGCCAGCTTCAGGAGCGCCATCGTGTGCTGCGCGTTGGGCCGGCCCAAGCCTTCCTTCCAGCGCCATACGGTGTGGGGGTAGGTGCCGAGGCATCGGGCAATCTCGGCCCACGGCAGGTCCGACTGCTCTTTGAACCGCACCAGGCGCTGGGGGAAGTCCTTGGGAAAGACGTAGGTGTCCCTGAAGTAGTTGATGCGCTGTCGCGGCATCCCTGCCACCCCATTGAAACCAGGCGGGGCAGGCTCCGGCACACTGGGAAACTGCCCCGCACGGCCCATCCTAGCCTTGGGATTGCCCGTTCTCCGGCAGGGTGATGGTGGCGCGGACGCGCTCACCCTTGCCGCCCTCGTTCTGGGCACGCACCCAGACGTTGTAGGTCTGGCCGGCCTCCAGTTTCTTGAAGGTCACGGACGTCTTCTTCGCCTTGGGCCGCTTGATCTTGCCGCTGCCCTTCTTGCCGCCCTCCGGCTTCAGGTGGACGATGTAGTTCTTTGGCGCGTCCCCGCTTTCCGGGGCCTCCCAGGTCAGGGTGACCCGGTCCGGCTCGGCCGACCAGGCCAGGTTCAGCACCGGGCCCGGCGCCTCCACCAGCTTCTCGGCACGGGTGATCGTCAGTGTGTAGGTTCTCTGTACGCCGCTCTCGGCCGTCACCACCACCGTGACTACGTTCTCCCCCACCTCCAGGCCGACCGGAGTGGACGGGCTGTTCCCGTTGACCGTGGCGGTGGCCTTGGAATGAGAAGGCACCGGAGAGACGATTACGGACGAGACCTCGTAGGGCACGTTGGCGGAGTATTCCTGCACCTCGGGAGAGAAGGACGGCGTCAGGGTAATACTCCCTCCGGCCTGCACGCCTTTGCCTGCCGACGTAAATGGCGCGTTGGCGGAGTATTCCTGCACCTCGGGAGCGAAAGGCGCCGTCAGAGCAACGCTTCCACCGGCCTGTTGGGCCCCGCCCGCAGTCTGACTAGCGTAGGCGCTCAGGCCATGGCGGATTGGGTCCAAGTGGCCTGAAGATCCTACGCCACGGGATGGTGCGCTGTTACGGGCATTGGGATTGGGGCTTATGCCCATGGAGTTCAGATAGTTGTCGGCGTTCGCCGCACTGTTTTCGCGCACCAAAGCCTTCTTGGTATAGACGGTGGTCTGCGAGCCTTTGGTGACTGAGATATTCAGCTTGGTGCCGCCGCCGGGTGCAATCCCGAGGAAGGAGCTTGCCGTTCCGCTGGCGGTGATGGTATCGCTGGCAATTGTTTCGTTTCTGCTCATATCATAGGTGGCCACGTTCACGGTGATTCCCGACCCCTCCCAGTGGGGCTTTATCTTCACCTTGCGGATGCCGGGAGCTACGAAAACAATTTGAGCTTGCGTGGGATTGGATGCAATGAAGTCCGGTCGAATGCGCAGAGACCCGTACTCGTCGAGCACTTCCCAACTGGTCAGGTAGGGCGCCTCCTGGGCTTCCACCGGCGACTTTTCCTGGATAACGAAGAAGATCAGAGCCAGCATTGCGGCCACCAGAGGCAGCAGGCCGAAAGCGTATCTTCGGGCAGTCATATTCTTTTCCTCCTTAGGGTAAGGGCCTGGGTGGGGGTTGAATTGTCATGGGCTACCTTCACGGCACCGCCGACCATCATGTTCAATTGGGGGCCCCGTAATGTGGACCGGCTCGTCAGAGGTCGTCTTTATCTGAACAACGTCCCCAATGCGATAGACGTCCTGGAAGCGCACGTCGGAATGCCCCCACCGTTCGCGGAATGGAACGGGGAGACCAACGTTGTGCTCGGGATAACTTTCGACGGAGATGAACGACACCGGTGGAGGGGTAGCATCTTCCTCGGATGCATTGGCGCCCCAAACGGCACGGCCTTCGCCGGGAAGATTGCCAAACCCAGGACAAAGAGGCGTCGTGGACGAAGAAAAGCCGCCAGCGCAACCAGCGCGGCGGCTAATAGAAAGGACCGGGGATAAGGGAAAGGTTACTTTATGAGGGGAAAGTCGGGGGGGGGGGGGCAACAAGCATAGCCGCCTTCAAGAGGCGGCCTACCCTGCTAATGCTGTTGTTGGTGACCTGGAACATGGTTGAGCTGCTTCCTTATACCGGCCGACGCCTTCCCGATGGGATTGGCTTGGCCTGTTGAACCCCGGCGTCGCGGCTGTTTCTGTGGCTGCCGCTGGCGTCGGGGAAGTGAGGAACCGAGAAAACGGTACACCATAATCCGTGGAATTGTCCGTATCTTTTGGATTATTTGTTGTAGCACTTGTTGTATCATTGCACCTGACCAGCTATGCAATCGGTTCCGGCACCGCGCCGCAGCGGTCGCCGGGGTCCGGGCCGGGAGGAAGAAATAGACCAGCCTTACCGGGATAAAGAGATGTTGGGGGCGACCCTGACCGTCCTGGTGAGGGAGGACTGACGCGCTCGCCGCGGTCCTTCCCGGGTTTGCCTATATGCCGCCTTTTCGTGTTCCCGGCATCTTTCCGGCAATCCCCGTCCCTAATGAGTGAACAGGTGGCCCAGGCCGTGTTCGTCGGCCAGCTTCAGCAGCGCCATCATGTGTTGCGCGTTTGGCCGGCCCAGGCCCTCCTTCCAGCGCCATACGGTGTGGGGGTAGGTGCCGAGGCAGCGGGCGATCTCGGCCCAGGGCAGGTCCGACTCCTCTTTGAACCGCACCAGGCGCTGGGGAAAGTCCTTGGGAAAGACGTAGGTGTCCCTGAAATAGTTGATTCTCTGTCTCGGCATCCGTGCCACCCTTTGAAACCAGGCGGGGCGTCCAACCGCAGCCGGACGCCCCTCACAAATTGGGCAGTGATTCGGGGGAACCTCCTCGGTCTACTCCCCCTCCTCCTACGAGGCCGGTGTCACCGTCACCTCGAACTCGTCGCTGACCCGGTTGCCGTCGGGGTCTTCCGCCGTAACCGTGATGGTGGCCGTTCCCGTGCCCGTTGCCACCACCGTCAGTGTGGATCCGGACACCCATGTCGACGCGACGCCGTAGTTAGACGATACGCTGGTGAAGGTCAACTCGTCTCCGTCAGGGTCGTGGAACACGTCGGGCAGGGAGAACTGCCGCCACTGTAACCCTTCCAGGCTGATGTCGGGCAGGGGCTGGGCCACCGTGGGGGGTCGGTTGGGCGTTTCCTCGTCTGGCGGCGGATCCTGTTCCGGCTCCGGCTCCACCGCCACGTCGAAGGTGTCGCTGATCCGGTTGCCGTCGCTGTCCTGGGCCGTAACTGTGATGGTCACATTGCCCTCTGCCACTCCCTCCACCGTCAGACTGGAATGGTCCGCCGCCACAGCTACGGTGGCTTTGGCTTCGTCCGAGGATGCGGCGGTGATGGTCAGGACGTCGCCGTCGGCGTCGTTGAACACCCCGGACAGGGACACGTCCTTCGTTGCTCCCTCCTCCAGGCCGTTCACGTCGGTGATGGCCGAAGCCACCACCGGCGCGGCCTTCACCCTAACGGTGAAGGTGTCCGATACCGTGCCGCCGTTGCCGTCATATGCGGTTGCCGTGATGCTCGCCGTGCCCTTGGCCCGGGCTGAAACGGTCAGCGTGGAGTAGTCGGGTGCCACCGACACTGTGGCTACGGCCTCGTCCGAGGATGCGGCGGTGACCGTCAGCGCGTCGTTGTCGGCGTCGTCGAACACGCCGGACAGGGACACCTGCTTCGTTCCGCTCTCGTTGACTATGGTGGCGTCGCCGATGGCTGCCGCCACCGTGGGCGCCTGGTTGGGAGTTACCTGCGGCGGCGGGGCGACGACTGACACGTCGAAGGCATCGCTCACCCGATTGCCATCGGAGTCCTGGGCCGTGACCGTGATGGTCACCGTGCCCTCGGCTACCCCCGCCACTGTCAGCTTGGACTGAACGGCGGCCACGGTTACGGTTGCCTTGGCCTCGTCCGAGGATGCAGCGGTGATGGTCAGGGCGTCGCCGTCGGCGTCGTTGAACGCGCCGGAAAGGGAGATCTCCTGCGTTGCTCCCTCCTCCAGGCCGTTCACGTCGGTGATGGCCGAAGCCACCACCGGCGCGGCCTTCACCCTAACGGTGAAGGTGTCCGATACCGTGCCGCCGTTGCCGTCATATGCGGTTGCCGTGATGCTCGCCGTGCCCTTGGCCCGGGCTGAAACGGTCAGCGTGGAGTAGTCGGGTGCCACCGACACTGTGGCTACGGCCTCGTCCGAGGATGCGGCGGTGACCGTCAGCGCGTCGTAGTCGGCGTCGTCGAACACGCCGGACAGGGACACCTGCTTCGTACTGCTTTCGTTGACGATGATGACATCCGCAATGGCGCTGGACACCGTGGGGGCCTGGTTTGGCGTTCCCTGCTGTTGCTGTTGCTGCGGCTGTCCGGCGGCCTCGATTTCCTTCAGGGCCTGGGCCACCGGCACCCAGCGCTCGCCCCAGTCCTGATCGGCCAGCGCCTGGGCCTCGTCCGCCGTCATCGGCGTCAGCGTCGTGTCAGAAACTGTTTCGCCGAAGGCCAGCAGCGCCTGGTCCCAGCGGTCGGTGTGAGCCTTTTCGCTCACCCACTCCGGGTCGTTGCGCCATTCGTACATCTGCTTGATGAGCGCAGTGTACTTCTTCGCCACCGGAACCTCGAAGTCATCGCTGACCCGGTTGCCGTCGCTGTCCTGGGCCGTGACCGTGATGGTCACCGTGCCTTCTGCCACCCCTGCCAACGTCAGCTTGGACTGATCGGCGGCCAAGGTTACGGTGGCTTTGGCTTCGTCCGAGGATACGGCGGTGATGGTCAAGGCGTCGCTGTCGGCGTCTTTGAACACGCCGGACAGGGACAACTCCTGGGTCGCATCCACTTCCAGGCCGGTCACGTCGGTTATGGCTGAAACCACTACCGGCGCGGCCTTCACCCTAATGGTGAAGGTGTCCGACACCGTGCCGCCGTTGCCGTCGGCGGCCGTCACCGTGATGTTCGCCGTACCACGGGCCTGGGCGGTAACCGTCAGGCTGAGGTAGTCGGCGGCCACCGACACGGTTGCTTTGGCCTCATCCGAGGACGCGGCGGTGATGGTCAGGGCGTCGCTGTCGGCGTCGCTGAACGTCCCTGATAGCGAGAGTCCCTTTGTTCCGCTCTCGTTGACGATGGTGGCGTCGCTCAAGGACGCCGCCACCGTGGGCGCCCGGTTCTCCAACTCCCGCAGGGCCGCCGCCACATCCACCCAGCGGGTCCACCCCCTATCGGCATAGCCCTGGGCCTCCGTTGCCGTCATCGCCGTCAGCGTCTGGTCAGACACATCCTCCCCGAAGGCCAGCAGCGCCCGGTCCCAGCGGTCAGTATGCGCGTTGTTCTCTTTCCACTGCGGGTCGTTCCGCCACTCGTACATCTGCGCGATGAGGTCAGCGTACTCCCCCTGGGGCGTCTGTTCTTGCTGCTGAAGGCCCGATGCCGTAGTGTCCGAAATTGCCACCTGGACTGTGGCCAGCAGCACGGCGCCGTACTTGCCGTCATCGCTGGTGACGCCGTGGCTGACGGCCACCGTCTCGTCGTTGGTGTCGTCGTCGGCCACGCCGCTGACCGTGAAGGTCTTCGCCGTGTTCCAGCCCGACGGGGTGAAGGTATGCGACTCAGGGGACACTGTGGCCGCGCCAGGGTCATCGCTGGAAGGCGTGACCGTCACGTCCGCCGTGGGTTGGGAGTCTAGGACCACGGTGTAGGTGTTGCTGCCGCCCTCGTTCACTTGCAGCGGGCTGTCCGCACTCACGGACACCCCTGCGGTGTTGAGTTCCGGCGTCGTCGGTAGCCAGGCTCGCTGCTCCGCCAGGCCGGGGCCGGCGCGTTTCAGCACCGGGTATTGGCCGTCCGTGCCGAAGTCCCAGGGATCATCGGCGTTTCCGTCGCTGTCCAGATCCACGTTCCAGTCGGCGTAGATTCCGGCGTAGTCCGTGGGCTTCACCAGCTCTGAGGCGGTCTTGCCGGCTCCGCCGTCGCTGGCGCTCTGGCCGGAGCTTTCGGTATCCCAGTAGCTGGCGGAGACGACGCCGGCAGGGACGCCAATGCCCGATATGTGCTGGCCCACTAGCCCGCCGAGGTGGGCGGCCTCTCCAGACACCTCGCCGGTGGCGTAACTGGCCTCGATGTTGCTCCAGTTGACGCCCACCAGCCCGCCTCCGCTTTGATATTCGGGATCGTATTCTTCGGACCCGTCTCCGTTGGCTGACACGTCTCCAGTGGCGTAACTGGCCTTGATGAGGCCATGGCGGACGCTCCATCCGTTAGTGAAATAGCCATGCGTGCCTACCAGACCGCCCGCCGGGTCGATAATGGCCGACACCCGGCCGGTGGCGTAACTGCCCAACACCTTGCCCCTGTTATGCCCTATCAGCCCGCCAACTCCTTCAATTATGGAAGCGTTGTACCCTCCGGTGACGCTGGCCGTCGAGTAGCTGTCCTCGATGACGCTGGTCCACTCGGTGAAGCCCACCAGTCCGCCCACCGAACCCTCGCCAGATACCGCGCCGGTCACGTAGCTGTTCTTGATGACACCTTGGTTACGCCCGACCAGCCCGCCGTGGCTCATTTCACCCCTGCTGGTTACGTCGACGGATTCCAACCCGACGTTGCGAATAATCCCGGTATTGTCAACCCGGCCGAACAGCCCCGTGTAGTAGCTGTACCCGTCGATGTACAGGTTGCGGATGATATGGCCGTTTCCGTCAAAGACGGCGGCGAAGGCGACGGCGGATTCGGTGGTGCGTTCTCCCAGGGGTATCCATCCCCGACCGGAGGATACACTGTAGGATACCGGCCTTTCGTTCCAATAGGTATCGCCGGCATCGGCCTGACCATTGCCGTTGGTGTCAAAGTCCAGGTCGGCGGTCAGCTCGTAGCCCTCGCAGCCACTTGACGGACAGCCCATGCCGCTTACCGCGTCGGGGAAGGCGGCGGCGTAGCGGGCGCGGAACACCAACAGGTCGGGAGAGGCGTTGCCGTCGAGGTCCCAGCGGATGGCGTCCAGCTGGGCCAGGTTGGACACTTCAATCAGACCGTCGGCGTCGGCGTCATAATCGGTATCGCCGGCGCTGAGCGCACGATCGGCGATGGTGAAATCCGTCACCGACGACCAGGAGGTAGCAATCGTCTTGGCTGCGCCATAGTCGGTAGCCTCGCTTGATCTGGTCGGCCCATCAGTATCGTCGGCGATACCGCGGCTTCTCACTCGGTAGGCGACGCCGGGGCTTCCGGCAAATTCCAGCGTCGCCGGCTTAAGTAGCCGTTCAGTCATATAACTCACTTTGTTCGAGATATGACTCCATTCCCTTGCGTAACTATGCAGACGCCGCCAAGGGCCGCCGTTTTCACTGATTTCGGTTTCGTAGCCCACGATGAGACGCGACCCGCACTCAACAGGGCCGGCGGCGATCCCCACAACATGGTCGGCCCCTTGAGCAACCGTCGGAGCGGCCAGCGAGGAACACTCGCCCGCCTGGCGCGGGACCACGTTGATGGTGAACGTACCGAGATGGCCGTTGTACTTGGGGTCGGCGCTGAGTCCGGTATGGGTGATGGTAACGGTTCCGCTGGCATCGGCGCCGGGAATGATCTGCACCGGCACGCCGCTTAACCACACGGGAGCGTCGCCCCTATTGAACGTGAACGGCCCTTTGTATTGGTAGGCAAGTGTCCAACTGGAATATTCGCCCCAGATCCAGTTGACGGGCGGATCGGTCTTCATTTCAATCATCACGTCGGCCGTGGGGCTGGTCGTAGGGGCAACAGAATAGCTGACTGGCATCCCTGGCGTTACGTTTAGAGAGTTGCCCAGAGGCGCAAACTCGCCCGGAGGCAAGTACTCCGCGGTGTCCCAATAAACTTGGTCTTCAAGAAACAGGACCGCTCCTTGGGCGTCTCCAACGTCAGCCTCGTTGACGATTACAGGCAGGTCGGTGATGAAGTAGTTTCTAACTCTCAGGACACTCGGTAGTGTGTACTTACGGGCGTAAGCGTCGGTGATGGCCAGGGTGCCCACGTTGATGGCGTAGCTGCCCAAGTCTTCGCCCGGCTCCCGGGCCAGCGCGCCGGTGACCACATCCTCGGCGCGGTCACCATCTGCCAGGCCCAATACTTCGTAGCTCAGGGCGTCAGGGTCACCCAACCTCTTCCACGGCCTCGTGATCGTGATGCCCAGGTGATGGGGGAACGGTTCGATGTCAAAGGTGGCTATGGTCGGGGCGTTGGGAAGGCCATACTTCTCGGCATAGGCGTCAGTTACGGCCAGGGTCCCCATGTTGATGGCGTAACTGCCCTCGGCGTTGCCCGGCTCCCGGGACAGCGTGCCGGTTACTACGTCGTCCGCCAAGTCGCCATCGACCAACCCACCGACGGTAAAGGTCAGGTCGTCGGCTTGGGAGGGCCACCGCCAAGGCTTCGTGGGCGTGATGGACAGTTGGTTGGGGGGCGGTTCGGGCGTTGTACACGCTGGCTCCGGCACCGTGCCGTCAATGCCAATGGCGTAGGTACGTGTCGTCGTCCCGTCTTCAGCTGTCACCACTACCGCAATACAGGAGGGCCGGGGGTCCAGAGATACAATGAACCAGCCACTGGAGGTTGATCGTTCGTCGTCTATCGTGGCGGTGGCTTCCGAATGGTTCGCCAGCGCCCGCACAAACACCCGAGTTTGATCCTGCCCAACGGTGGCGGCGTATTCGGTGCGGGCCGGGTCAAAGGTCTGGGTGAAGGGATGTCTGTGCAAGTATAGGTCGCGCAGGCCAGCATCGGATGATGGTTCCTGTGCTGCTGCCGGGTCGGAGGGCAACAGCAATAAGGAAGTCGCCAAGGCAACCAAGGCGGCTGCTAGGAAGAGGAATCGGGAGAGTGGGGGGAGAGGGAAGGCCCACGTTATCCCGGGCCTCCCGCGTTTTTCAGAGGCTAAAAGTCGGGGGGGGGGGGGGTAGAGAAGGAGCAGAACGGCACAGCCGCCCTCATTAAACGGCCCACCTTAGTGCTGCGGTTGATGCTGTGGTCGAACATGGGTAAGCTATCTCCCTGTTATCGCTCGTCACCTTCCCGGGAGGGTCGGCACAGCGGATTGAATCCCGGCGTCTCGGTCGTTTCCAAGGCTGCCGAACCCGGGGCCCGACTCATCCCTGCCCGGTCGTGCGAACCTGCCCCTCGCGCGACGCGCACGAGAAACGAACTGAACCATACACCATAATCCGTGATATAGTCCGTATCTTTAAGGTCTTTTTATGTAACACTTGTTGTATCATTATGTTTGACCAGCTATGCGATCGAATCCGGCACCGCGCCGCAGCGGTCGCCTGGGTCCGGGCCGGGAGAAAGAAATGGACCAGCCGGAACAGCTCTACCGGGAGATCGAGACCCTGCGGCAGCGCCTGTCCCGCCTCAGCGAGGCCAGTCTCCGCATCAACGAGAGCCTGGACTTCGACCAGGTGCTCCAGGGGGCGCTGGACTCCGCCCGTTCCCTGACCGGCGCCCGCTACGGCGTGATGACGCTGCTGGACGATGCTGGTCTAGTCCAGGACTTCCTGTCCTCGGGGTTGACAGATGAAGAGTCCGGGAGGCTGTGGCTGATGCCCGAGGGGCTGCGCATCTTCCAGGCCCTGACCGGCATCTCCGAACCGGTGAGAATCCCCGACCTGGCGCAGCACGTTCGGGGCCTGGGCTTCACGGAGTTCACCATCCCTCTGCCGGTGGAGGTGTTCCGGTTCATGGCGGCGCCGGTGTTCCACCGGGGCGACCGGGTGGGCCACGTATTCGTTGGCGACAGGGTGGACGGCGAGGAGTTCAGCCAGGAGGACCAGGAGACCCTGGTGATGTTCGCCGCCCAGGCCGCCCTGGTAATCGCCAACGCCCGCACCCACCGGGAGGAGCGGCGGGCCCGGGCCGACCTGGAAACCCTGGTCAACACCTCGCCGGTGGGCGTGGTGGTCTTCGACTCCCGGACCGGGGCGATGGCGTCGGTCAACCGGGAGGCGCTGCGCCTGGTGGACGGGCTGCGGGAGGAGGGCCAGACGCCGGAGGGCCTGCTGGAGGTGGTGACCTGCGTGCGCGGCGACGGCCGGGAGGTGTCCCTGCGGGAGCTGCCCCTGGCCGAGCTTCTTCAGGCTGGCGAGACGGTGCGAGCCGAGGAGATCAAGCTGCGGGTCCCCGACGGGCGCAGCGTCAGCGTGCTGCTCAACGCCACGCCCATCCATTCTGAGGAGGGGGAACTGGCGTCCTTCGTCGTCACTCTACAGGACCTGACGCCCCTGGAGGAGCAGGAACGGCTGCGGGCCGAGTTCCTGGCCATGGTCAGCCACGAGCTCAGGACGCCCCTGATGTCCGTCAAGGGGTCTGCCGATACCCTGGCTGCGGAATCGGCCCGGCTGGACCCGGCGGAGATGCGCCCGTTCTTCCGCATCATCCAGGACCAGACCGAGCATATGCGCTTCCTGATCGGCGACCTGCTGGACGTGGCCCGCATTGAGACCGGCGCCCTGGCGGTGGCCCCGGAGCCGGTGGAGTTGCAATCACTGGTGGAGGAGGCTGGGAGCCGGTTCCAGAGCGGGGACGCGAAGAACCCCTTGCAGGTGGAGCTGGCCGAGGACCTGCCCATGGTGCTGGCCGACCGGCGGCGCGTGGTCCAGGTTCTCAGCAACCTGCTCTCCAACGCGGCGGGCTATTCGCCCGAGGGGTCGCCCATTACGGTGTCTGCCGCACGGGAGGGGGTGCATGTGGAGGTCTCCATCTCCGACCGGGGCCGGGGCATACCGGCGGAACTGCTGCCGGAATTGTTCCGCAAGTTCTCCCGGGGCTTCGACCGGGACACGCCGTCGGGCGTGGACGGGTCGGGGCTGGGGCTGGCCATCTGCAAGGGGATCGTGGAGGCCCACGGAGGGCGCATCCGGGCTGAGAGCGAAGGCCCGGGCCTGGGGGCGCGATTTACTTTCACCCTGCCGGTGGCGGAAGGCATGGCCACCCCTGCACCCGCCCCGCCGTCTCCCGCGCGGACCAGGCGGACGACAAGAGAGCGGGTGCGGGTCCTGGCGGTGGACGACGATCCCCAGGCCTTGCGCTACGTGCGGGACATCCTGACCAGGGCGGGTTACGCGCCCATAGTCACCGGCGACCCGGCCGAGGTTCCCCGCCTGATGGCCGAGGAGAAGCCCCACCTGGTCCTGCTGGACCAGGTGCTGCCGGGCAGCGACGGCATCCAGCTGATGCACGACATCCGCAGGACGGCGGACGTGCCGGTGATCTTCGTGTCGGCCTACGGCCAGGACGAGACGGTGGCCCGGGCCCTGGACATGGGTGCCGCCGACTACCTGGTCAAGCCCTTCTCGCATACTGAGCTTGCGGCCCGCATCCGGGCGGCGCTGCGCAAGCGGCTGGACCCCCTTCCTGGTGAGCCGTCGGTGTCCTTTGCTACGGGTGGGCTGAGCATCGACTACGCGCAGCGCCTGGTCGCGGTGGACGGGGAGCCGGTGGAGTTGACGGCCACGGAGTACGCGGTACTCTACGAACTGGCGGTCCACGCTCCTCTGGTGCTGAGCCAGAGCGTGCTGCTCCAGCGGGTGTGGGGGCCCGAGCGGGTGGGCGAGGGCTGGCTGGTTCGGAACGTGGTGAAGCGGCTGCGCCGCAAGCTGGGAGACGATGCCGCCGACCCCAGGCACATCGTCACCGAGCCACGGAAAGGCTACCGGATGGCGGTAGGGGATTCGGAAGAACGGAACCACACGGACTCGCCTGAATAACCGCCAGGAAGTGTGCGGTCGCGCCCGGCTCCGGCTTTCCTGTCCCTACCACTGCTCTATTGGTGTGGCAGTCGCTAGCCGTTCCAGTTCCCATGCCCCGGCGTCCGTCACCGTCGGCAGTGCAGGGTTGCCTGAGCGCCGTCCATGCGCCACACCGTGGCATTCCCCGTCAGCGGCCCGGCAAAGGCCGCCCCCTGGGTGGCGGTCAGCATGGGCAGCCCGGCTCGGGCCTCGCAGAAGTTCGCCTCCGCCTGCCCGGTCTGGCACACCATCAGCAGGGGCAGGGGCCGTCCCAGCGTTGCCATCCGGCGGTAGGGACCCAGCTTGTGCGCCACCTCGTACGGCAGAATCGCGTGGCGCTCGTACTCGATGAAGTAGGGACCTTGTCCAAAGGGACCGTCACTAACCGGCACCACCAGGTCCGGCCGCACTTGGGTCAGCCCGGGTACGTTGACCTTGGCCCGCCAGCCGGCTACGGCAGCCACGCCATCCCGGGCGAACCGCGCCACCAGCCGGTTCACCCCGTCGTTGTGCCGTCGTTCGTGCTCCCGGTACCAGCGGTCCAGGTAGGGGCCGTGCCGGGACTTGATGATACCAGGCAGCACTCGGCTCATGTTGGCCGCCCGCTTCATGCCCTGTTCCGTCAGGTAATGCCGCTCGTCGAACACCGCCACCAGTCCGGTCTCCACGAAACGCCGCAGGTGGCGGCGCACCTGCCGGGGTCCGCTCTTCACCACCTCGGCCAGCCAGGAGACCCGCATGGCGGGGAACTGGCAGACGGCCATGAACACACAGTGGGCGGTCCTGCCGTCGATGGCTGCCACGTCCGGGTTGTCCCTGAGCCACAGGTTCACCGCCTCGGGCCTACCCACGCTGGGATGACCGGCGGGGTCGGACACCAGGTCCCTTGACGGGCGAAGCTCCACCGCCGGGGTGCAGTTGCCGTCGGGGGTGCAGAACAGGGTGGGCGTGTCGTGGCTCAAGGTGGAACGGGCCAGATCCCCGGCCCAGGCGTCGGCGGCCACTACCACCTGGGCCGACGGCTCCACCTCCTGGTCCGGGTCTTCGTAGAAGAGCCGGTTGCCGATTCTCAGGTTGCGGTCCTCCTCGTGGGAGTAGCAGTCCACACCCCAGAAGCGGTGCTGCTCCTTGCGACGCAGCACTCTTTCGGTGGCGTGGAGACCGGCGTAGGTGAAGGGAGTCCAGACGTCCGGGCCGTAGCGGGCCACGGCGTGGTAGAAACCGCCGTGGCGGAGCAGCCGGAAGTCGGTCATCCTGGCGTTCCTTGAGTCGGTCTGATCGTCAGGTGGCCGGACCACCCGGCCGCTCTTCAGCAGGTCCGGGGCCAGGCGGTAGACCGGCTCCAGCATGGCCAGCCGTCGCAGGGACATCTCCACTCCCCGCGACGTTGCGGTCCAGGGCGGGTGCTCGTGGTTGGGGCTGTCGTTGCCACTGCCGGGTTCATCCTCTACCGGACTCTCTGCAGCGGCGAAGGGTGAACTGTCCTGGTCGTCCAGGTGGGCGGGATGCTCGTGGCCCAGGGCGAAGCGTTCCGCAAAATCAGCCGGAAGCTCGCGTTGTGGATGAAACTGGGCCTGCCCGGCGGCGCGGGCCTCCTCCCTGGGGCTGGGGTGCCGGTGGCCGGTGGTGTAGAGCTCGTCCACGGCCTTGCGGGTCAGGAACCAGCGGTGCTGGCGGCGCTCGGTCATGCCCCGCACCACCGATTCCACCCAGCCGCCACTCTTCAGCGTTCCCAGCATCCTTCCAATTTGGCCCTCGGATAGATCCAGGATGGGGGCCAGGTTGGCCGCGCTGGCCAGGGGCATGCGGGCGATGATTCTAAGCAGTCTACGTTGCTCGTTGGTCAATGGTTCCCGTGGGGGCATCGTTGTTTCTGATTCCTCCTCGGCGGATATCTCTGTCTCTACCGCCTGGGCCGTTGGCTTGGCCGATTCCGGGCAAAACCATTCCCGACAGGATTCGGTTTCCCCACGGTTGAGCTTCCGGTACGGGCGGTCTCCGGCAAGGCTTGTCGCCACTGTCTGATAATAGTTATACGCCTCAGAGATACTGCTGGATTGCTGATTCCGTCAATGACTTGACGGAAAAGAGAGTCAGGGTGACTGTAACGCAGTTGTTCCGTTTGGACGGCTGGCGCCTTCAGGGGCCGTCGTCCGGTTCGGGGACGGCGTTGTGCCCGCGGACCAGGGCAGTGCCCCACGCCTGCAGGGTGCTGGCGAGCCAGACGACAACCCGGTAGAGGTTCTCGGTGATCTGGACCGCGACGTTGGATTCCATCAGGGCCGGGTCGCCGGTCCTCATGTGGAACCGGGCCAAGGTCAGCCGGTGGATGGCCTCCCGTACCAGGGCCATGCTGTGGCCCACGGCTTCGCTCCATTCCTCCCGGGGCGCGGTCTCCTTCGGGAGGGTACGGGCCATTCTGAGGTCCACCCAGTGCAGCCATCCCTCGATGTCGTCGTCATCTGGTTCTTCTGTCAAGGGCTGGGCCCGTTCCCCGGCCCAGCGGTCTATGTCGGTCGCCGGGTCCAGGGTCATCGAGGTCTCGAAGTCCTCCCCGCTGGCCCTCAATCCCGGCCCCAGGTCCTCCTTGAGCCACCTGTTGCAGGCTGCCGCAGCGGCCAGGGTCGTCGAATAGACCTGGTTGGCGCCGAGTTCTCCGTTCTCCTCCACCTGGTCAATAGCCTGGTCGTAATCGCCGTTGTCTTCCACGCTGGGCAGCGGGGTCGGCAGGTCCCGTTGCTGCGTTTCCTCGAAATTCAGCGCGTATTCGTTGCGCACTGGCATCAGGATTTCGGTTAGCAGGGTCAGCCGCTCGAACTCGGACATTCTGGCGGTGATGTCCTGTGGCCAGGAATGCCGGCTGTTGTCTTCCGCGTTCTCCAGGTCCCGTTGCCACCGGGCCGCCGCTTCCTTCTTGGTAACTGCGCCGTCCATGTTGGACTCTCCTTGCCGGACTCTGTCGTCGACGGGCGACGGGATCAACGAAAGCCCCGGACCCATTGCCAGCACGATTGACATCCGACGCGAACGCCGTGATATGGCAATTGTTGCCCACCTGCCAGCGTTCCCGCTCTGCGGAGCCGTCACGCGGGCGGCTTTCCTGCTATTGCTGCTGACGTTGATTACGATGCGGCACTCTCCTTCCCGGCGGGATGGCTGCTTTCTCCGCTGTCGAAACCGGAGCTGCGGAACCACCCCCCGCTCGGCGGCACGGGGCCTCCGCTGGCATTACGGGACCGGAGAGCCAGGAAAACCCTACACCACCAGCCGTGTAATGGGAGTAATTTTCTGTCATCTCTTTTGTATCATTTATTGTAAAAATCACCCCAGAACAGCTACGGACCGGACTTCAAGCCCGCGTGGACGCGGCGGTTTAGAAGGGCATATGGG
The DNA here is from genome assembly GCA_965204805.1 of Dehalococcoidia bacterium. GTDB lineage: Bacteria > Chloroflexota > Dehalococcoidia > Lucifugimonadales > UBA3495 > VXOI01. The sequence goes on along the minus strand of OZ242013.1, from coordinate 1,479,154 downwards.
CATATAGGCATATAATGGATGGGCGATGGCCCCCTGGTCTGGCCGTCGCATGCGCCGCCGTTAGTGGGCTTTGGCCCGACAATGCCGGTGAGGCTGTGGCGGCGGGATGTGGTGCTGACCTCGACTAGGCCGGGCAATTGGCTTGCGGACAACTGTGGCGTGTACGGACAAGGACAATAGGGAGGTAGGACTATGAACGAAATAGAACGGGAGGAGGACTGTTGCTCCCCACCCTTCCCACAGGACTTCGGCGAGCGACTGGAGCGGTTGATCGAGCTTGCCGGTCTGTCGGGGGAGGAGTTCGCTCAGCGCCTTGGCATTGACTTTGACCGGGTGGCCCAGTGGTTCGAAGGCGCGGAACTAACCGGCGGGGAGGTGTGGCATGTGGCCCGGCTGGCGTATTCAGTCCCCGGCGGCATGGCGATCATAATTCCGGAGACGGCCGGGGGCACGGAGTAGCGACGGGGTTTGCACGGCCAAGTGCCTGCTGTGCCGGGATTGTGCGGCGCTGTTGCCACCGGCCAGTTCGGCGGCGGCTCTACGGTCGGATTCGGCGAATGGACGACGGGGATCCAGGCTGACGGCCTGGTCCAAGCCCTAGACTGCATCGGCGTACTGGCCCATCTCGATGTGGGCTGTCCCTCGCTGAAAGTAGTATTCGGCGTCCTCCGGATCAATCTCAGCGGCCCGGTGGAAATCGCCGACCGCTTCCTCGTACCGCTCCTGGCAGGATGCGCAAGACCCTCACTCCTGAACGGTTGCATTTGATGCGTCTGAAGTGACTCGGTTAGCTCTTGTTAGCTTAATCGACCCGAACGTCATTCGACCCCGTCCCGTGTAGTAGTCGCCTTCTAGGGCGTCTCGCTTTAACTCCAGGGTGGCTGTGCCGCGATGAATACTCATTGTATCCGGGGCTGATGCTTTAGGCTCGTTGACATACAGGTAGGAAAGTTCCGGGTTAGCAACGTCGGCGACTTTCAGGCTGCCCGAGATGCTGTAGGACAGGGATAGCCCGGTATCGAATCTAACCAAGAGCTTCGACCACTTCTGGCTTATGGAAATAGTGACTTCGTGAATGGAGCCATTTCCGTACGAAGATACGACGTGTCCAGTCCATTCTCCGTTCAGGTCAGGAACCTTCAGAAGGGCCAGATTCCTCCACAGTCTCCATCTCCAAACGTGGCTGTCGAATAGCCAGTACAAGACAGCATAAAAGCCTCCGAATGATGGAACGCTCAACCACCAATCAGGATCGAAGTTGGCGACGCCCAACACCACGTCCAGCAGCCAGACCAGCAAGACGCTGAGCACGGCGAGGGCAACCGTCACTTTCCCTCGTCCCTCCAAATCGTAGGAATGCAGTCGCACCGGGCTAACTCCAATTGTTCCAAAGGTTTGCTAGATGTGATCCAAGCGCTTTCGCGTCAGCTACTTTCCATTGTTCGTCGCTCGGCCCGAACAGGTAGAGCTGCCCGTTCTGGCAAACGAGGCTTTCAAGGCTGGTCTGGTTCAACCAGTTGACTACCGAGCAGTAAGTGTCCTGAAATCCCCACTGGTACGCCGAGTCCGGCGCGTTGTAGAGAAGGCATTCCAAGAAGTAGGACGGCGCCAGGTTGGAACCGATCAAGTTCAACTCTTCCAGGCAGTTACGCGTGCTCTTGAACATGCGGACGGTCCGCTTATAGCGGTCCCAAGTACGCTTGCTCTTTTCGGCCCCGTTGTCGTAATGGATTTTCGGGTAATTCACTACCCAGCGCTTGTCCTGCAGCGCATAAAATGTGATGCCAGGAACGTAACGATTGTATGACTTGTACCTCCTGTGCTCCATGCAGACCACGATGTCTGCGGCCAACCTTGGCGGGTTTGCCTTGAGCTTGATCGATTTGTTGCCTTGGCTTACCAGCGCCTTGCCGAAACCCGTCTCCAGTGCTCTCAAAGCCTCTCGCCTGAAATCGTTCCAAGTGTGCGTCGCAGGCTGGAACGAGGACGACTGAACGCCCCGTTCATACGAGGAAAGCGAATCAAGATCGTATTGGAAAGTGGAGTTCATTTCGAGCACTACATCTACGTCGCTGTCGCCCTGAATGTTGGTATCGTTACGGTACGAACCTTGGAGGTAAAAGTCGTAGGTCATTCCCGCCGGCCACCGGTGGGCCGCCAAGACCCTTCGGATAGCTTCATGGGTATTGATCGACGCTTGTTGTGGCCCATGGTGAGACCACCCGCTCAGCTGGGACTCTGGAATAGGCATGTTGTTCAATGACCCCTCTTCAGTTTCTGGCGTGGTAGGCATTTCGGCACTCTCCATTTTAACCCGGGATCAAAATGGGCTGTCCTGACTTGGAATGGACGGCGCACGCGTATTATTGAGGTGGATCCGGCGCTTGGTTTGGCCTAGACAAACGGGAGAGGGAGCACCGAGGTCAACTGTTCATTTAGTTGGCGAATTCCAACAGGTGCTAGAGTCGTAGAATGCCCCGACCCTTGCTACGCGCTTCGACGGGCGCACCTTCTTACACAATAGGCAAAGTCGGCCTTGGCACGATGCGAACGCGGTAGGACCGGGGTTGGCGAATGTGGAGGCATCCTCTCTCACTTGCATTCTGAGCAATCCCCATCCTCGTTTTCGAAGCGAAGTTGCCGAGCCTCGAATTTGCGGCATAGTGCCTCGGCGAACCCCGGTACGCTAGAATCATCCAGTGTCGATTGTCATACCGTATTTGTATCACTTCTCAGACAAGGCCAAGTAGGGGAGATTCGATACTTTGAACGCCCCACTCGACGAAAGCTGGAAGCTGTTGTCTCGCTGTCTGTCGGTGGACCTAGAGGTCACCGTTCGGGACCTGCGTATCCGTGCTCTTGCCGGTGTCCGGTGGGATACCGAACAATCCTATGTCTTTCCGGGCTTGGGGGACCGGTTGCCTCAGGCTCTAGCCAAACTCGACGGATTGTCTCAAGGTGCCGATTTCCTTTTGGGCCACAACCTGATCGACTTCGACCTCCCTCATCTCAAGGCCGTCAATTCGGAGTTGAAGCTGCTGCGTTTGCCTCCGGTGGATACCCTGCGGCTCAACCCTCTAGCCTTCCCACGCAATCCCTACCACCACCTAGTCAAACACTATCAGGACGGGCAACTGAAGAGAGGACGAATCAACGATCCGGAGCTGGACGCCAGGCTGGCATTGGATGTGTTCGACAACCAGTTGAGGGCCCTGGCAACTGCGCCAGAGGACCTATTGGCATCCTGGCATTGGCTGACCTCCGTTGGAGATGGTCGAGGGTTCGACTGGGTATTCGGTTCGATACGCAAGGCTCCGAGACCAAGGGACGTGGAAGCTAAGAGCGCCATAGAAGCGCGCCTAACCAGCTCCGCCTGCCAGAACTTCACAAGGGTAGTCTTGGAGGTCGTGGACAAGCATAGTTGGCCGCTGGCCTACGCCCTGGCGTGGCTTTCGGTAGCTGGCGGGAACTCGGTGATGCCGCCCTGGGTTCGCTACCAGTTTCCCGGAGCCGGACGACTGGTCCGCCGGTTGCGGGACACCGCCTGCACCGATTCCGGTTGCGACTGGTGCCGGGAACGGCACGATGCGACCAAGGAGTTGACCCGCTGGTTCGGCTATGACAGCTTCCGGCCTGAACCGGCGGACAAAGACGGCCGTCCGATGCAGCAGTCGGTGGTCGAGACGGCCATGGCCGGGGAGCACTCCCTAGCCATCCTGCCCACCGGCACGGGAAAGTCCGTCTGTTACCAGGTGCCCGCCCTCTCCCGCTATGACAAGACCGGCGCTCTCACCGTGGTGATCTCGCCCCTGGTGGCCCTGATGGCCGATCAGGTAGCGGGGCTGGAGGCGAGGGGCATCGGTTCCTGCGTCACCGTGAACGGCCTGCTGTCCATGCCTGAACGGGCCGACGCCCTGGACCGGGTGAGGATGGGAGACGCCTCCATCCTTCTCATATCGCCCGAGCAGCTGCGCAGCGTCTCCCTGCGCCGCGCCCTGGCGCAGCGGGAAGTCGGAGCCTGGGTTTTGGACGAAGCCCACTGCCTCTCCCGCTGGGGCCACGACTTCCGGCCCGACTACCGCTACGTGGGACGGTTCATCCGGGAGAAGGCCGGAGAGGAACCGGTCCCGCCAGTGTTGTGCCTGACCGCGACAGCCAAGCCCGAAGTCGTGGACGAGATTGCCGACTTCTTCAGGAAAGAGCTCGGAATTGAACTCAAGGTCTTCGACGGCGGCGCCCGGCGCACAAACCTCGAGTTCGTGGTCGTCAAGACCGGGGTAGGCGAAAAACTCGCCCACGTTCACCAAGTCTTGGAGGCGGACCTGCCGGAAGACGAACTTGGCGGTGCCATAGTCTACTGCGCCACGCGGAGTCACACAGAGGAGTTGGCGGAGTTCCTGCAAGCCAAGGGAGTGAAGGCGGGCCACTTCCACGCCGGCCTGCCGCCGGAAACCAAGAAGACCGTGCAGGAAAGCTTCATCAACGGACACCTGCGGGCCATCGTCGCTACCAACGCCTTCGGCATGGGCATCGACAAACCCGACGTGCGGCTGGTGATCCACGCCGACATCCCCGGGTCCCTGGAGAACTACCTTCAGGAGGCGGGCCGGGCCGGACGGGACCAGCAGGCGGCCCGGTGCGTTTTGCTCTACACCCAAGAGGATGTGGAGCGCCAGTTCGGCATGTCCGCCCGTTCCCGTTTGACGCGCCAGGAGATTCACGGCGTCCTGAAGGCTTTGCGGAACCTGGACCGAAGGAAGCGCACCGAGGGGGAGGTGGTGGCCACCGCCGGGGAGATTCTGGGCGAGGATGAGGACAGCGCCTTCGAGCGGGACTCCGCCACCGACGACACCCGGTTGCGTACTGCCGTCGCCTGGTTGGAGGAGGCGGTATTGCTGACCAGGGAGGAGAACCGGGTGCAGGTGTTCCCTTCATCGCTGCGGGTAGGTTCGGCGGAGGAGGCGCAGACCAAACTCCAGCAGAGGAATGTTCCCTTTGAGTATCGCCGGCAATTGCTGAAAATCTGCGAGACGCTTATCGAGGCCGATGCCGACGAGGGTATCAGCACCGATGAACTGATGAACGCCTCGGGTCTGACCTCGGAGGGAGTCCGAAAGGCACTGCACGACCTGGAGGAGGTGGGGATCGCCAGCGACGACACCGCGCTCACCGCCTTCGTACACGCCGGGGTGGAGCGGTCGTCCCTCCGTCGCTTCCAGCAGGCTGCCGACCTGGAGCAGGCGCTCATCGACCTGCTGCGCGAGGCGGCCCCGGATATGACACGGGGCGATTCGTCCACGCTGCACCTGCGCCTCGCCACCCAGCAACTCAAGGACGATGGGCATGGGTACGCCCTGCCGGAGCGACTGAGACGGATCGTCCGCAGCATCTCCGCCGACGGTCGCGGCGAGGGCGGCGGCGGTGGTAGCCTCGCGGTGCGCAGCCGCGACGCGGACACGTTGCAAATTACGCTGCAACGGGAGTGGCGGGCATTGGTGGAGACGGCGGAATTGCGCCGCGCCGCCGCCAAGCGGCTGTTGGACCATCTCCTCTCCACCCTGCCCAGGGGCACCAGGGGTACCGACCTCCTGGCGGAAACGACCCTGGGCAAGCTCCTGACGCCCATCCGGCAGGACCGCAGCCTGAGCAGCCAAGTAAGGGACCCGGACAAGCTGCGTGACCGGGCCCTGTTGTGGCTGCACGAGCAAGATGTCATCCGGCTGAACAAGGGCCTGGCGGTGTTTCGTCCGGCCATGACCATCCGCCTGAAGCAGGAAAGACGGGGCTTCGCCGAGCCGGACTTCCGGCCCCTCAAGCTTCACTACGACGAGCAGGTACTCCAGATTCACGTGATGGCCGAGTACGCTCAACAAGGCCTCGAATCAATGGCCGACGCCCTGCGCCTGGCCATGGACTACTTCAGCCTGGGGCAGGAGGACTTCCTAAACTGCTGGCTGCCGGACCGGCAGAGGGATATCTCCAGGCAGACTACGCCGGAGTCCTGGCGGACCATTGTCGAAAGCCTGAACAATCCCATCCAGCGCCGGATCGTGTCCGACGACCGGGAGCAGACCAACGTGCTGGTGTTGGCCGGTCCGGGGTCGGGCAAGACCCGGGTGCTGGTGCATCGAATTGCCTACCTGGTGCGGGTCAGGCGGGAGAACCCGCGCTCCATCCTGGCTCTGGCCTACAACCGGCACGCCGCGGTGGAGATTCGCCGCCGGCTGGAGGACCTTATCGGCGACGACGCTCGTGGGGTGATCGTACTCACCTGCCACGGCCTGGCCATGCGCTTGGTCGGCGCCAGTTTCTCGGGGCGGGCCAACCGTCTGGATGAGGGCGACTTCCGGGACGTGCTCAAGCAAGCGTCCGCCCTGCTGCGTGGGGAGGGGCTCCCGCCGGAGGAGGCCGACGAGTTCCGGGCTCGCCTGCTGGCGGGTTTTCGCTGGATACTGGTGGACGAGTACCAGGATATAGGCCCCGACCAGTACGAGCTGATTTCCGCCCTGGCGGGCAGGACCCTCTCCGACATGGACGACAAGCTGACCATCTTCGCGGTGGGCGACGACGACCAGAATATCTACTCCTTCAACGGCTCGTCGGTGGAGTTCATCCGGCGTTTCGAGGCGGACTACGGCCCCAGACCCTCCTACCTGACCGGCAACTACCGGTCCACCGGGCATATCATCGACGCCGCCAACGCGGTTATCGAGCCGACGCGGGACCGGATGAAAGCCGGGCATCCCATTCACATTAACCAAGCCCGCGAGCAGGAACCGCCTGGAGGCGATTGGTCCTTACTGGACCCGGTCGCTCGTGGCCAGGTGCAGATTCTGCTTGCAGGAGAATCTGCAATATCACAGGCTCAGGCCGTCGTTGCCGAGTTGAAGCGATTGGCCACCCTCGATAACGGCTGGGACTGGTCCTCCTGCGGGGTGATAGCGCGGGAATGGAGCTACCTGGACTCGGTGCGCAGCCTTTGCGAACTGGAGGGCATTCCTGTGCAGATGGCTAACGAGGACTTTTCGGGTGTTTGGCATTTGCGGGAGACTCGCGCGCTGGTCAACTGGGTCTGGAAGCTAGAATCCAGGTTGGTCAAGAGTGCCGACCTGCGGCACTGGCTGGACGGCCAACCCTCGAACACCTGGAACGAACTGTTGGCGGAAGCCGTAATTGAGTACGAGTTGGAAACCGGCGGTGCGGAGACGCCGGTGGACCATTTCGTCGAATGGCTGGCCGAGTGGGGACGCGAGGTCCGCCGGCGCCAGCGGGGTCTGTTGTTGCTGACCGCGCACCGGGCCAAGGGGCTGGAGTTCGACCACGTAATCGTGCTGGATGGGAGTTGGGACCGGGTTGGGCGCGGGGAGGATATGGACGCCTCGCGGCGGCTTTACTACGTGGCCATGACCCGGGCGCGGAAGACTCTGACGCTTGCTCGTCTCCCCGGGGCACATCCCTTCCAAGCCGCCTTGCTGGATGCCCCGTCGGTGCTGGAGCGCGACGACCAGGTTGGGTTTCTACCTGCGGCCCCTGAGCTTTACCGTCGCTACCGCAGGCTGAGCTTGAGAGACGTTTTCTTGAGCTACGCTGGATACCGGAAGCCTGGCCACCGCGTTCATGGAGCAATTGCCGATTTATCGCCCGGAGACACGCTCCGAGTGCGCGATGGGGCGACGCGCTGGGAATTGTTGGACTGCAACGGTACCGTCGTGGGTCAGCTTGCCAGGGATTTTGAGGCAATCCCCGGAATGCAGTGCGCGTTTGCCAGAGTCCTAGCTATTGTAGCTTGGGACCGGGAGAGGTCCGAGCCCGAATACCAAAAGGGGATTCGCTGCGATTCCTGGGAGGTGGTGGTGCCGGAGTTGGTATTCGTGCCGGATTCGCAGGTGGAATGCGCCAGAATATGAGCTTCCTTCTGTGTGTGGGTTCGCGCTAAACGATGGCTTGATGGACGGCGGCGGGCGAACCCTCCGGGGCCGTTTACCGCCACCGAGTACAACTTCCTGGACGAGCTTGTGGTGAACGCAGGTCTGGGCTTGACCTACGAGGAAATACCGCACTGGGTATAGTGGCAGGTTGACGCTGGTAACTTGGGAGTTGTCCTCACCCAACGAGATCGGGCCAAAAAATTCGGCAAAGGGGGAGAAACTCTTTTTTTCATCTTTGCCGGGCCGAGGGTGGGGAACCGTATGGCGCGGGCGGGGGAACAAGGACAGGAGGATAGGTGCGCGGTGCTCTAATAGGCAAACCCCTGCGAAATCGCGAGTGATTCGACGTCTGCATGGTTTTCCGGCAATACTTGGGCGGTGCCGTCCACGCATAAAGGCTCCTGATATTACCCAACTTTGTAGATCGCAACGAACTGTGGTCATTGCAGTTCCGATACACCGGTCGCGAAACGATCGCTATGTGTTACGCCATAAAGTTGGTCCGCCCACGGCTTCAACCCATACCCTTTGCGGCACCCCAGACTGTTATTCACTCAGGAAGTGAATTTCTTCAGACCTCACGTCTGCGAACATGTCATGTCCCAGAATATTGAATGTCGGGTGAACTGTTCGGTTCGGGATTGCATTCAACCCAAGTTGTGCCAGCAACAACGCTTCGATAAGGGACTGTGAGGCTTGCCAGCGGTAGTAGGCATGTTCTTGGCTCTCTGTTATCGTCAGGTCAGTGTGGAACGTTGCGTTTCGGATTGCATTGATTTCGCGACCTGCCAACTTGAATGTCGTGCTGTTCTTCCCGAAGTATTCCTGTGCGGCGGTTTCGATCGCGGCGATGATACCCTTCCCTCTCTTTAGGCTGAGGTTTTCGTCCAGCCATTCATCTTTGGAGGGGAGCATGCTGATGATAGAGCGGGTTAGCCCCTCTATCCCTGCGAAACTGAGTGATGCAGCTATTGTAGGGCGTCCCAGGGTCCCTATGATCTCCTCGCTGTCCGCGTACTGGGTGATGACCTTCCGCCAGTGGTTTTTAATATCTGAGTTTGCCTCGCAGAAGGTTCGAAAAAGCGGTTGCAGGTCGATTGGGTTCGCCCTTTGCATCGTGAACCAGTTGCGCTGGTAGGTTTTGGCCGGCGAGTATGTGCTGCGTCCCGGTACGCCCCATTGTTCTATACCGTCTTTATATCCCACGATCGCGCGGAATCGTATCCTTTGGCCAAACACGAACATCAGAAAGGGAAGCAGGTTATCCTCAATGAACCGCTGGGCGCCGGATCCGGTCATCGAACCGATCTTCTTCTTCAAGTTGCATTGATACGGAGTTTTTCCCTGGTTGTGTGTGCTTGGCGGTACCTCCCATAGGTCGACTTGCCATCCGTCTGCTTCCATTTTGACGGCTTTCATCCGTTTGGATCCTGGGTGGCTGTTCTTTATGTTGGTGTGGCCGGATTGTATCTGGAGATCTCCGAATTCAGCAGACCCTTCGTAGAACAAATAATCGTTAACTCCCTGCCATTTCTTTGGAAGGTCATTTAGCTCGATGTACACTCCATCAAGCTGAACGTTTTCGTCTCCGAAGCCCTTGCCTGATACTACTAATCCCTCCATACCCCCTAGGTCGCCCTGTAGGGAGGTCCAGCCAAAATTACTGGTGAACCCTATGGTGGGGACCGAGATGACTCGGGCTGGCGATCTTGCAATCATGGATTGGGCCAGTGGGTGGTTTTCGTCGTCTCCAGTGAAGTCGAAGTATACCCCCCCGTCCTGCATCGTGAAGATGGCGAGGCCGCTCATGCTGTGGCTCGCGATGTCCTCCGGCGATGCATCGCTAGGCATCTCCTGTCCCGAGATTATGTTGCAATGGTACGGGGTGCCCTCTTCAATGCCCGTGATGTTTGTCAGCCACTGGTTCGCTTTCAATTCGTGGATCCTATGTAGGAATGAAACCGAATTTTGTCCCACGTGCGCAAAAGTGAATGAGTAAGATGGTCGCGGTTAACGCTTCCCGCCGCCCATCAGCCCATACACGAAGAACAGGAACAGGCCTGGAATGAGACCAGCACCGATGAACCCGACATACACTTTGTTGAGCAGAGGATGCGGGTTTTCAACTCCCGCAGTGGCGCCCGCTATCGCTAACCCCACTACTATCAGGATTAGGCACACTCCCAGCCCCAGGGCTACGAAGCCACGGATTGACTGCTCGAATGATGGCCTGCGTCCTTTCCGGCTGCCACCGAAATTGATCGTCACCTTCAAGTCGTTGATGAAATTGAACACGAAACCGTTAAAAGACATTTTTCTACTCCCCCGTGGGGCCATCACCTGACCCCTGAACAACGGCAACTCCTTGTGCGATGTGCGATCTCAACCGGTGGCGACTGTCCCTAGCGGTTAGATTGACGGCCGGATTGGAACCTTGCCTGTTAAATCAGATTCTGCCCTGTTCTTCCTCTGGTAGTGTTACAAAGCGAATTTCGCGACGATTTCTTTGAGACCTTTTACTGTTGCCTCCTCCAGGGACGTTTCCAGTAGGTCGTCGATGATTGATTTTGCTCCGTGCCAAATGTAGTACGGGTTATCCGATTCTCCAAGACGCATAAGCAGCTTCGCCACTGACTCCGGGTACCTCTTATGAATGTTGGAATCAGCGAGTTGGTGGGTCAGCATACTTCTGCCCATTGGCACGGTCGGCATCCTGACCGCTAACTCAACCGCTTCAGGATAGACCGCCGTCAGGCTGGTAGTCCACTCGATCATCGTCTCTATTTCTTCAGCGTCCAGTGGGGTGGGCACCCCTATCAGGCGGTTTTCCCAGTATCCCTTGAGCCAGGTGGTCCACCATTCCTCTTGCTTCGGCTCGTCCAGAAGTCGCAGGAGGTGTCCCATCTGTCTTGCAAATTGCTTACTAACTTCCGGGTTGCCACCAACCAGCAGTCTGGTAATCCATTGGTCGGTAGGGCCTGACACGAACCAAGTAAGCATCGACGTGTATCTTGCGATGAATCTGCCCCTGGCTTCTTGGGTCATTCTGTCACGGATGTGGTCGACCGCCTGCAGGAACGGCTCCTTTAGGAGTTCGGCAGTCGTCGGCGTGAAATTAGGCGAACGAGTTATGCCCTCCCATGAGCTCTCAAATTCGTGGTGGTCGTGGTCCAGCAGGGGTATCAAGTTTTGTTTAGTCCATTCTTCGTCGATATAGGTTAGGAACGAAATGCGTGAAGCGAGGATCACCCGGGCAAGTTTGCCGGGCAACTCCTGATTGCCCATGATCTCTGACAGTGCTTCCTGGTACTCACGGCTAAGCATGGCGGGGGCTGTTTCTTGGTGATCTCGCCAGGTTGCTATGCTCTGTATCCAGAATTCGGCAAGATCGCCGCTTTGATGGTTGATGGCTTTGTCCAACCAGCTAGAACCCGGCATACGGTCATCGGTGGTAGCGGACAGCCAAAGGTTTCTCGCCGCATCGTTTGCCAACTCCAGAGTAGTTGGACTCGTTATAGACCGGTTAGTTGCAATTAGCTTGCACAAAGAGTCGGCTATGTCGAGGCCGTGTTTGCGATGCAGTTCGGGCATGGCCATGACCTGAACCGCCTTTGTGAGGTTATCCGGTTCAAGTTCCGTTTCACGTAGGCCCTGGATTACTCCCCGCCAGATATGGGTGTCCCATTCTTTCCTCTTGATCATCTCGTCCGCAAGATTGAGTCCCCAGCCAGGATTTTGCTTGGTGGCCTCTACCACGTTGTTGATTATTTGGTCTCGCGGTGCGTAGGAATGCTCTTGCGGTTGCTGTTCCAGTGCTAGAGGCAACCACTCGCCCGGGGACATATCCAGCATTTCTAGTACGTTCCAGCGGCTTTGCTCTCCTAGAACCTCCGTAAAGGAAGTCCAAAAGATATTGAAGTCGGGGTGCTCTGACGCCTGAAACTGGGGATACTCCGATTTAATGTTGTCTAAGGCTGTCTTGGTTAGTTCACAATCAGGCGCTGCTCCGTTCAGCCATTGGAGCCAGTCGAAGTTGTGGTGTGCTGTCAGGAGATGCCTCTCCGGGTCGTCTTCTCTAGGCCAGCGGAAGCTTCGCACTGCGTCTATGACATTCTTTCTTAGTTCCAGAGATGCCTCCGGGTATATGCGGGCGACCGCCCTGAAGATTTCATGCTTGGCAGGGAGTTCGTTCACGTCGTAGCGTTCCAGTAGCCAAGCGAGTTTCTCGTCAGCGGATAGGTCGGTTCGGGCCGGCAGGATATGGACCGCCAATCGGCGCAGCAAGGGCGGTTGGGAGCGGCTGTAGCGTTCACACCATACCTTCACCGCCTCCGGTGCTTTGACAGCCAGCGATTCCAGACAGTCCCGCGCAATGTCGGTCAGCGCGTCCATGCCTTCCGGGTAGCTGTCTTGTTCGTGAGGCTCAATAGCGGAACGTGAAAATGTGTCGGAATCGAGCGCAGGTTCTCCTTCCCAGGCCCTTGTCAGCGAGTGCCGTTCCTCCAACCGCTGGACGGTTCGTCCCAGTAGCGGTTCAGCTATCTCCGGCAGGTTGGGTTCCAGGCACTTCTCCCATAACGATTTGATTTGGTAGTCGAAGAGGTCCGATTTGTTCCGGGCAAATTGTGGATCGGTTTGGCGGCGGCACGCGGTCATCGCGCCGTAAATTTGCAGCAAATTAGTTAGTAATCCTTGGGTGGTGCAGTTCTCGGCTATGCCCTCCAACAACGCGTCATTAAATTCCTGTGGAGTTGCACTCAGCAGGAAATGTACCCATCGGGAAAGTATCTGCCAGTCCGGTAGGGGCTCGGTAGCTTGGCCCATCTGCCAAGCTATCATATTCCACAAGTGAGGATTCAGCCTTGATCCGTGACGCTCCATTACCGAAAACAGTACACCAGGTTCCTCGATTGCAAAGCGCCCCAACCATGCGGACAGCATCATCTCTTGCTGGCTGAGGGCGCCCTGGGAGAACAGAGCATCCAGATAAGCGCGATTGTCCAGCCATGCAATCCATTCCGATGATTCAGCTGCCTCGATGAAGAAACGGGCATTCACGGGGTCGGTAAGGGCATATTCGATTACACCGGCAGATTCCTCCTCAAGCGGAGGGGGGCCGCCGGCGATCCTGGTGATTTGCTGCTGCCAATCGAGGATGCCTCGCCGTATGTAGTCGGCAAGTCCTTCTACTGCTTTAACCAGGCCCGCATAGTCGTTTTCGTCCGCCTGGGGGAAAATGACGGGCTCGATGCCCAAATTGCGCCAACGCTCCGGCTCGTCGCTCTGACTGCCGACAAAAGCAAAACGCAGGTCGGTATCCTCTCGGGGCAGAGAGGGCGTCAGGTAGGTCATTATGGTGTCGTTGTGGCTGTAGCCTGCGAACAGCACTGTATGGCTGGCGAACAGATCAACCAGGAAGCGCCGCGCCCAACCGTCGGATTCGGTGAGATAAGCCCGGCCAAAGTCCTGGTTGGTAAGCACCATCTCAAGAGGTTCGCTCACTAATCCGTGAATATGCACGATGCCGCGAAATCGCTGCCCGTAGGGCAACGCTGGGGCCGGGAATACTCTTGCCACAGAGCTGAAGAGGTTTTCAGCGGCCCGTTCAAACAGCAAATCAAAATTGGTGGTGACGATGCGGACATTCTCGGGGGTAGTGGACAAACGTAGCAGGTTGTGGTGAAGTTCTGTGGGTGCTGGATAGTTCATTTGCAACAGTTCCGCCGCGCGATGGTGGACAGCGGTGCCAGCCTCGTTTAGACGGCCCAAGAACCGGTCCTCTGTCTCACCCTCGTTGATGGCTTGGCCGGTTCCCTCGGCTATCTGGCGAGCGAGCTTGGGGAAGTCTGGCAGATTGGCCGGAGGGCCCATAGAGACGCCCGCTCCGGCAAAAACAACCAACCGGCCGTTACGCAAGGCATTCAGCAGAGAAGTAGGGAAAGTAACTCCGTTGATGTTCATTTGCAACCCCTAGTCCTTCAGTTAACCGGTGGCGTTTATGGGCTAGAGCGGAACCTAAACACAAGGTTGATTATCAAGTCCAGTTCCTTCTCAGTGTAGCCATAGTATTTGCCCAGAACCAGGTCCTGTCTGTCAATGGCTGCCTGACTCCGATTGGGCCGTGCCCAGCTTCAAGTTGTGGGCCAGCACCCTGCACCTTCGCCATTGGATTTCCCCTGGGCATCTTTCGACCGTTTGACCCACCAGAGCAGGCTGGACTCGGCAGGGTGATCGGTAGATCTCACCTTAGATCCATCATGGGTGGGAGACCCGTATTCTCCCCAATCTGTAGCCCTATCCGACTCCGGTTGCATCCGAATCGACCGTCGACATGTTGATTGAGAGACGAAGAACTCGTGCCCAGTCCAGAGACCGTCAGCAGTTATAGCAGAGGCAGGATCGTCAATTACCGAAGTATTCCTTCAGCGTTTATCCTTTGTGCCAACCTGTGGATTTGCATGTAGGCATGGTTTTGCCATTTCAACAACTCGTTTGGGGGAGGGATGTTTGTCGGCCTCCTGAACCATGTCCCTAAAGTGGAAAATAACGGGATGCGCTCTCGCCACGTGAGAGTGGGATTTTTCGGGATATACCCAAGTTGAATCTCGAGAACTGCTCGCATCACCCTAACCCATCCATGTCCAAGGTTCCTTGTTGTTTTCTCAATCAAAGTCGTGCTTCCATCTCCCAATCCGACAGTAACCCCGAGAGAATACTCGCCTATTTCTTCTCTCAAGGCAAAAATACGGCCATTTATGAATGTTACATTAGCCGGAAGGCATTCCGACCGCACGTCCACGGAAAGGATTGGCCAAGAACCATTATGGAATGAATGTGCAAATCGGCTATTGGTGTACCAATCGAGGTTTGGTTCTACTCTCCGGAACGCGACGACACTTGCAAATATAGTGGCCGGAATTATGCCTATACCTATGACAACTCCAGCAGTAACAATGATTGGGCTTTCCTCATTACCTACAAAATGGAGGAGGATCAAGTAACCGGAGGCCATACCGCCGAATACCAAGATTCCGACGGCCGCACTCGCGAAGGACTTCCGAACGAGCCGTCGCCATTGATGCGGGTCCAATAGGTCCCTTATTAGCAGCGCGAATATTGCTGACGCTACTGGTATCAAGAAAGGCGAGAGGCGGGTCAGCGTTTGCCACCATTCTGTTGGCTCGTTCATAGCTCCTCCAGAACCCACTGAGCACTCGCCAGCTTTCGGTACATGGCGTGAATCCAAGAGTTGGAATCCACACGGGTACGGGTTCACACTCCCGCTTTGCTCGCAGGGCAGTAGGGAATAGTTTCGCACATCCTGGGGGGGACCAATCCCCTCGCTATTGTAGGGGAGCTGTGGACGGGGGCACGATAGTGGTTTCCCTCTGCCCATGGGTGGGATCCCGTATTGCCACTAACCAGGTCGTCGTTCAGGGCGAGGGTTTGCCTGGCGAGGCGCCGCCTCAAGCTGAGTGTGGGCCCATTTGTCAATTTTCAGAGTCTCTAATGACAGGGTGGCTGTACCGCGAGTTGACAGAGTCAAGAGCAGCAAAATGCGCTGAAGGAAAGAGGTGTGGACCGGAAAACTGCGGCAATACCCCCCTCTACCGGGGTGTGCGACTTGTGGACAGAGAACCAGCAAGGGGCACCCCGGCACAACGTTTCGGAACCGAAAAAGGAGAGCGGCAGGGCAGGTTCCGAGAAATGCGAGAGTGGAGAGATTGTTGATGGTCCAGGGAGTTGCAGGCCGAGGGCAAATACAACCCTCTCCACCGTTTCGCCAGCAAGTTCAGAGAAGATGCTACCTTGACACCACATTAACACAATGTCATCGTTGTGTTATGATTCCAGAGTTCGATGAAAACGGACTTCTCCCGCCGGGAATCCACCGGGCGTCGTGGGACGAATTTTTCGAGAGATTCGCCATCAGTGGTTGGCGGCGACGGTTAGCCGGCGGGATCAGGGCTGCATTGGAGGAGTTGAAGGCCGCAGGTTGCCTGACCGTCTACGTCAACGGGAGCTTCGTCACGGCCAAGGAAGTCCCCAACGACTTTGACGCTTGCTGGGAGGAGGCCGGAGTAGACCCCACTGTTCTCGACCTAATGCTACTGATCTTCGACCCTGGTAGGGTTACCCAGAAGGCTAAGTACCTAGTCGAGTTGTTCCCGGCATCTGTCATAGCAAGCAGAGACGGGTTCTCATTCCTGAAGTTCTTCCAAACAGACAAAGAAACGGGAGGACCAAAAGGAATTATCGCCTTAGACTTGGGAGACTTGAGATGATTAAGAACGAGAGGCAATACAAGATTACCAGGGCGCAGGCTGTCCGGTTCTCGAACGTGCTTGAAAGTCTCAGGCAACTCCCTGACACAGACAACAGCTTGCATCCGCTCATTGCCAAGGCCCAAGAAGATGCGATAAGCAGTCAACTGGCGGACCTGGAAAGCGAGTTGCGCGAGTATGAGTCCCTAAAGGCAGGGAAGTTCCAGTGGGATTCGCTCAACATGGTCGCTGATCTCCCTGCGATCCTGATCAAAGCCCGAATCGCGCGAGGTCTGAGCCAGAAGGATTTGGCCGAAAGAATCGGGCTAAAAGAACAACAGATACAGCGGTACGAGGCCAGCGACTACGCCACCGCCAATCTGGCTCGGATCAAGGAAGTAGTTAGCGCCTTCGGTGTGGAAGCCAATAATGCAGGGTAAACGACGGACTCCCGGTGAGCGAAGATACCGGACTCCTAGAAAGACGGCTTTTATAGTGGCCCACTACAACTATGACCACTGGGCAGAGCACCTCTGAAACAATTCGCGAAGCGGGTGTCAACGTCCAGCGCATTCAGCAATTCCTAAGCAAAGGAATATCTGCCAGTAAGGAAGGTCTATGACTTTGGACCTCCCGGGATTCATGGAATAGAAAGGTTAGTCAACTAACCCTCTTAAGCGATAACACGAGGGAACAAACGGAATCCTTCATGGGGAAGCGATGGTAGGGTATCGGACAGCATCAGGTGCCAGGAGGTCCGGGGACGACTATCAAGACTTGGTAGCCGCAGAATCCTTCCTGCGCGTCTTGAAACACCCTTCAAGGTACGTCTGGGTTAAGTTGGAGGCCAAGGAAGCCGGGAAGCTAGACGACGTTCTAGTTCTTCGGAGTGATGGTACAGTCGAGGCTACACAGGTCAAGTATTCCACGAATGCTTTGCGCCCCGGAGACCCGTGGACCTGGAAGAAACTTCTTGAGCAACCAGCAGGAAAGAAGTCCCTCATTCAGGATTGGCATGGCTCAGTCGACGCACTGGAGGAGTTATACGATCGGGTCGAGCCCCGACTTGCATCGAACCGAATCGCTAGCGATGATTTGGTGCTGTCGGATGGCGGCAAAGTAAATCTTGCCAAGCTGCCGTCAGAGGTTCTTGAATGTATTCGATGCCAGTTGGGCGAGAAAACCGACGACTTCCTCGAACGTTTTCGCTTCCAGGTGGACCAGGAGGACTTAGATGACCTTGATGAGAGGCTTCAGCTTGACTTTCAAGAACTCGGTGTTTCTCTAACTGGTTGGCTGTCGCTCAAAGACACCATCAGGTCGTGGGTCCGGGGCCAAGACTCACCTGAAAATGGCCAGATTAAACTCAATGACATCCGACTTGCTTGCGGATGGCGGCGGCTTACAGCATTTAGGCAAGACCTCGCAGTTCCCAATGACTACACACTCCCCTTTCCAGAATTCCACGATGAATTCCTCAGAAGTATCGAAAATGCAGCCGCTCAACCCGTAGTTCTCGTAGCAGAACCAGGCGTGGGTAAGAGCACATACTTGAGCTTCCTAGTCCAGGAACTACGTAAATCTGGACAACCTGTGATCAGGCACCATTACTCGTTGGGGCCTGATGACGAACGTAGCCTAGAGCGTCTCGATTCAAGCCTCATAGCTGAGTCGCTAATGGCAGAAATCAGGATCGAGGTCCCTTCTTATCTCGGGGACATTGACATACGGAACCCCGACCCGGCCTCCCTAAGTTTGTGGTTGATTGAGGTCGGAAGACAACTCAACGAAGAAGGTACACGACTAGTTGTTGTTGTCGATGGCCTGGATCACGTTTGGAGGACAAATCAATCACGCGAAGAGCTCAGAAAGCTCTTCGGCCACCTACTTCCCGTGCCACCAGGAGTGGTCCTGGTTGTTGGCACTCAGCCTGTGGAAGATGGCCAACTGCCTCAATCCTTACTTGAGCACGCCCCGAGGAGCCATTGGGTCAAGTTGCCTCTCCTTGACAAGAAAGCCATCGATGAATGGCTTCTCAACTACTCGAATCTTATGCCGCCGCGAATAAATGAATCAACTGAAGAATGGTTCCGTTCCGAGATAGCTTCATCGTTGTCAATCAAAACAGGAGGTCATCCCCTTCTTATCCGATACACCCTACAGCGAATTGCGGATGAAGGTAAACACCTCACGAGGGAAACAGTGGACGAAATCCCTGAGTTTCCCTCTCAATCGGTAGAGGACTACTACCGAAAGCTTTGGGTCGGGCTCTCTCCCGAAGCCAGAGACATCATGCTGTTTTTCTCAGTAGCCAAGTTTCCTTGGCCACAACCTGGTTTGTTGCAGTGTCTTCGAGCTGTAGGCTATGAGCGCGCTAGTTCCCTTACCGCATTCAGCGCGGTTCAGCATTTGCTCAAGAACGATAGGTTGGGGTGGCGCCCGTTTCACGGTAGCCTTTTGTTGTTCGTAGGCAATCAGCCGGAACTTACGGACCGACGGTACGATCTACGCAAGGCTATTGTCAGCTGGCTTGACAACGATGCTCCGCAATTCTGGAAGAGGTCGTACTTATGGCTATTGCAATTGGAGGCAGGAGATGCGGGTCCATTGTTGTCGGGTTCAGACTACCAATGGGTGCTCGAAGCCGTTGCAACTGGCCACCCTCTCGCCAATGTCGTCAAAATACTGCGAACAGCCGCATTCGAATCGCTAGACCAGGCGGACTTTTCGAAGTATGTCGACCGAGGGGTGGTCGCTGATGCGGTGGATGGGGCTTCGTACCAGGAGGACCCTCTCCGTTGGATGTTCGCTGCCCAACTATCGCAGTGCACGGATGAGTACCTTGAAGCCCGATCAATAGCTGGAATTAGCGAACTCAATGACACCCAAGTGTTCGAGTTAGCCTTGTACCTTGACTGCCGGGATGATCGTGAGGGTGTTGAATTTTGCTTCGATGAAATGAATCGACGCCTGGCCCGAGATACGGATGTTAACGGTGCGTCATTTGACTGGAGACGCAGATACAGAATCGTTGCGGAATTAGCTGGAATGGCTCTCGTGAGGCCAGAAAGTCTCACAGCTTTCTTGGCCAAATTTGACTCAGAAGACTTCCAAGCGTCCTTGGCCGAAAGTTGGCTATTGGGATTGCGTCGCCGCAAGGAAGTTCACCCGGCGAATTTGGCTTTAGCGGAGTCAATCTCTGTAGTAGTTCGAAGGTGTTTATCTCGTCATGTTCTTGTGTCTGCTATCGGCGAGGGGCTGGAAATTCCGAACAGCACCTTGAATTTGGTTACGCCTCTCTACCAGCATCTTTATCGAGGCTTCCGACGAAAGGAACAGGAAGGCATCCTTCCGGACGAACCCGAACCTCCCCACTCTTGGACAGACTATTCTTACGAAGAGTATGAAAGAGTCGTCAGTCGCTATGTTTACGATGTATTTCTATTCCTGGTTGCTCAAGAACTTAAGTCAAAGGGGGCGGTGAATTCTTGGACTCCCCCCAGCTCCCTCACACAGTGGTTGGCATCTGCCTTGGGAAGACTCCCCGCGGCTGCCTCCGATGTCGCTTCAGCGTGGAGGGACGAGGGTGTTATTTTGGTTTCTGGAGTTTACAAATCAACGTCGTCAATTGTGTTACCCACATGGAGCAGCGGCGGAGAGGACCGCCGCAGTGCAGCCGGGTTCCGGCGGGCAATCCATGACATTACGGAGGACCTTCTGATATGGAGGCGTGGGCTTGGCGGGAGCGGGAAATTGTGCCGGGGCGAACTGGAAATGATCGCGTCCCATGGCCTATTAGGCTCTAGGCAAGTTCTCGAGCGGGTCGCCGGTCGAACGATCGATATCGAGAGCGGGGTTATAGAGGATTTCTGTTCTTCCGTTGTTGAGCAACTGGAAGCTACCATCGAGCCATTTGGGGAGAGAGCTGAAACTTACTCACAACTCGCAGTAGCATGTGCCCGGTATGGGGATACGGCAAAAGCGGGTGAATTCCTGAAACACGCCTCCAAAAACCTGGTTGCTTATGGTTACCACAAAGACCTGCTGCTTAACACAACCCTGAACATTGTGGAGGCCATTGGACCCTATGTCGATGATCGGCAATCTCTCTGGTTGGCGCTAGCACCAGCGATAGCCGCCGTCTGTGAATACACAGATGGTGATGAAACTGCTCACTTAATCGCCCGTCTCGGGAAACTGCTATTGCAGTTTGACCTTGGCTTGGGGATTGGATACGTCACTTCTCTCATGAACTCGGAACAATATGGGGAGGTTGAAGACATTTTTCGGCACTTGGCAAGGACAGCGGACCTCTCCGACCCTGTCTCCTATGCTCTGGTCAGCACTCTCATAGACCCTCCGTCGTTGCGGATACTTGATGAACGGGTGGCGGCGGGAGATTTACTCGCAAAAGAAATTCTCGAACTCAACCCCAGGTTTTCTGATGACCCATTGGAAAAAGGAACAGGTGCTAGCTCATCAGTTGATTCGTCCGAGGTTGAGCGTGAACCGGAAAAATCGGACGAGTACGTGGAGATTCCTCCAGATCGCTTGAGCGAAATCCTGAGGGATGACTCGTTTCTCAGCCAATCTCAGCGTTCTGATACACTTTGGTCGTGGCTGGACCGGTGGTCTGAATCAGACCGCGCCACGGAGGCATTAGAGGTTGTCGAATCTCATTTCAAGGAGGATAGCAGACTTCAGGTGTCCAATCTGGCCGTACGAACAGTGAAGAGGATCGCTGGTCGAACACGGAGTTACGATTGGCTGGTAAGAGCGCAACAGACCAGCCATGGGTGGCTAGAGTATTGGACGGACTTCGAAGAGGCAGAGGAGCGTTGGCACACGGTACAGCGGGATTTCCCGGATTGCTGGCATCGTTTCCTCGCAGATTCGATGCGACCCCCTGAATGGCTCTCTCCGCACTGTGGCAATACCCTGGAACGCTTGGTGAAGTACCTGATTTTATTTGGTCGTATGGATGAGGCCCGCACCGTGGCGTTAGAGTTGATTGACGTTGTCGGGAAATTGGTTTCCGGCCAAAGACTTCCAATGCCCGATTGGGTCAACATCGAGGATAAGGGCGAGTGATCGACCTACTAACAGACAGACTGCGTTGGCCAGCCGCCTTAGTCAGAGAGCGCGCCGCCTCTCAGCTAGGCAAGTTAATCTCCGAGGGTGACCAAACTGCTGCCAGTGCTCTTGTATCCTGGATAAGCGATCAGAACCTGGAAAGCCTTGCTTCGGTCGGTGTCCTTCCCTTCTTATATGCATCCGAAAGGAACTCGCTTGACAAAGACACGATAGATTCGATAGTGTCCGCCTGCGAAGCAAAATCCCCGTTATCTGATATCTACATTAGCCACCTCAGTTCTGCCTATAAGAGCATTCCAGAGCCTGGTCGCCACTCTGGAGCGCCTCCTATAGGATGGCAGGCACCTACGAACCTCTCCGAGAGTCCTGCATCATCTTTTGAGAGGCTTCTCCTACGGCGCCTGATAAGCTTGGCAGAGAATGACCAATCCACTTGGGTGAGGCAGTACGACTACGAGAAGTTCGTCCTGCAAGAGGCCAACGGTGAGTCCCCATGGCAGGCTTTTCAGGAGGCGGGAAGTCGGGATCACGGCTATCATCCTTGGTGGCGCCCATTATCAAACGAAGTGAGCACGTCCGCATATTTGCGGACACTTTCCTGGGCGTTATCACAACGTTTGGCTCCCAATTACCTGGTCTTGGCTGCTGCCGCCGCCATTTCTCCAATAGACCTAGGATTATGGAAGGTGCAACCGGCAGCCCCGCCTAGCTGGTGGATTGACCTGGGGTCATTCAGCCAGAACCAAGGAGAAATCGAACCGGAGACTGGGGTCATCCTCAAGCAAATCGAGGGTGCTGCTGATGCCTGGGGTACGGGACCGGACGTGGTGTTGGCTGCAAGCGGATGCGTCTCTCAAACCAACCTCAGACACTACGATTTGGAGGTGCGCTCTTTTTTTCAGCGGACCGAGGGTTCGAACAGGCCTACGAGTCAGGAATTGGTCGATGCGTTGTTTGCGCTCGATGCGTCACATGTTGATCAGGTGTCACCGATTAGATTCGAAGGATTGGTAACATCATCTCCGGGCGCACGCCGATTTGAAGACTGGATTGTTATTCCCGGTTCCGTGCCCGTAAATCCGATATCAACGTTCATTTGGCAAGGATGGCGAAGAATACGAGGCATTCAATGTCCCTTTCCACTGATAGTTGACAGTGACATCAAGGCAACATGCACTTCGGAATCGCTCAACTACGAAACTGAAGAAGGTCTCATCGCTACCTGGAGTGATTGGACCCGAGGGATGTCCGCTCTCGCTATAGCCGACCTAAAACCCGCCAGCGGATGGGTTTTGACTGCTCCGAAAGCGGTCATCGATCAGTTCTCGAAAGAAAACGGTATGACCCTAGCTTGGGCTTGGCAAGTTACAAGCCAGTTTAGGGAACATCGGTTCGAAGATTTCCTTGAAATGCGAATGTATGGCGACAGGGGAGCAAGCCTAGTGCTGAGGCCCCAATACCATAGTCCCGGACTGACTCTGGAGACTCAGGTCAACTGTACCAAATAACCCCGGGACGGATACCCCTGGATGGCCGGTTGCTGGTCGAGTATAATAGGCAAAACCATAACCGTATCAGTCACCACAATTTCCTGAGTTACCAGAGACCATCACCAGAGACTTCTTTGACATCAGAGTCAGTCCCGGTGCTGGTCGGACTAGCCGAGGAGGTGGAGCAGTCGCTTGGGATAGATCGAGTTGGCGCGAGTCCAACCAGCTTTAGCTAGACGCTTCGTCTCGGGGGTCAAAACATAGGACACAACTTAGGAAGAACTCTCTGCTGGAGCGAGGGAGGGACGCTCGTGGTAGTGAGCAATAGCCACAAGAAACCAAAAAGAGCACTACAAACCAATGTGCTAGAATCGTTGCAGGTCTATAGCCCAATCATCGGCGAATGCTTCCATTCAGAAAGAACTGAGGGTGCCTGTATGATAGATAACGAAATCAACACAGCCATGGGTGAAAAGATCATAGGGCTGTTGGAAGAACGTTTCGAGAACGAGTTCGTTTTCGGGCCGATCCGAGTGGAACCTCGTGTTGACCTGGATGGAGAGGATTACCTTCAGACGTACATCGTTTTCGAAGGAGACCAGACAAAGTTAGACCCAATCTGGACCCTCAGACTATCTGACGCACTATGGAGTGAATCAGAGAGACTCGGTTATCCAGGATATCCGATCCAGCTATTTGTCAAGAAATCCGAATGGAGGTCCTTGGAAAAAATATTGCCATGAATTCCAAGGACCTCTTGGACATCGCAGAACGCCTAGCATCCGGTACAAGTGGCAACCGGCAAGGAAGACCCAAGCAAGCGGAACTTGGGAGGGCGATCAGCACCGCGTATTATGCGATGTTCCACACCCTTGCCAAACACAGTGCCGATCTGATGGTTGGATCAACCAGCAAGAGCAGAAGCAACGAGGCTTGGCGACAGTTATACCGCTCGCTTGACCATGGAGAGGTTAAGAAACGGCATAGTCAAAATCCATATAAAAGGATTCTAAAGAGGTTTCCTCAAGGACTCCAGGATTTCACCAGTCAGTTTGTTAAGATGCAGCGGCTGCGTCACGCTGCGGACTACGACCCTCTGGAGAGATTTTCACGTTCCACGGTTGTTCAGCTCATTGAAGAAACCAGGACGGCCATTGCCCAATTCGAGGCAGTTAGCCGAAAGGACCGAATTGCCTTCGCTGCCTTTGTTCTCCACAGAGTGCGAAACAACTGAAGTTGGAAATCCCAGTCGAGTAGAGAGATTGTTCGTTCTCGTGGTCAAGTAACGGTGTTTCTCAGTCCTGGCTAAGTTAGAAAAGGCTGGATAGAAAAGGAGTCATAGAGCACCAAGCCACATCTCGAAAACGGTTCGGCCTATCGTCAAAATAGGCCCGCCTAACTGGGCTCGAACTCTTCCATCCAGGTCTGGTACAGAGCGCCCTCAAAGCCGACGCTCCGACCACACAGGCTGCATTCGAGGAGTCCAGTTATCTTCTGCGAATTGAGGTGGAACCCATCAGTTGATTCTTCCGCACATTTGCTGAAACGAATCAAAACTGGCCGCCTAGACCGAATGCGTGGGAAAGCCGATAGTCACGCGCCGTGTCTGAACCAGGCCCGCCTGCACAGCAGATCCTCGTTGATTTGGCTATTCCCTATCTGCATTCCCCGATTTTCACCAAATGTGCGGAAGAGCCGAACGTTCGGATCCATCTCACCCGTGGTGGAGACAGCAATCAGCCTCTGGAATTCCGGTTGCATAATCCGATGAGGCGGCAGGGAGCGGACGTGAGTTCCACTCCCTGGCCGTTGCCGACTTCCCCCGGCCTCCGAACGGCTTTACGCGGGGCGGTAGGAGATCCAGAGCCACCCGTCGGGGTCCAGATCAACACCGGCCCAGCCGTAGAGCCAGTCGCCGGCGGCCGGCGGCGCGCCCTGCTCCAGCAGCAGACCGGCGATTCTCCGCATGGCCCCGGTGTCCTCCTCCAAGTCCAGCAGAGCCTCAATGCCGTGCGCCTCGGGCGGCATCCCGGCGCTGTGCACCTCCCCGTATTCGTCGCGCCCCTGACGGTAGCGGGGCCAGTCCTCCGCCGGGGCGCCCTGCCGGTCTCCGGCATCGCCGCCCCGGTCCAAGCCGCCCGCTGACGGAGCCTCGGCCCCGGGGTTGACCCGCAGGAAGGCCACGGCCGTCATCTCGCCCTCGCCAATGCCATCCGCGCCGCCCTGACCCGGGGCTGCCCCGTGGGTAGCCACCTGCCAGAAATCGTCCAGCACCTGCCAGGCGGAGACGCGCACCGCCTCCCCCCGGGTGATGAAAATGCGCGACAGTTCCTGGTGGCCCTCGCCATCAGACCCGGATGTCTCCTGGAGCCACTCCCGGATATCGCGCTTTAGTGATTCCTCGTGAGGCCAGCCCAGGGTGGAGGCGGCGATCACGCCGCTCTCGTCCCAGGAGGTCATGATTGCCAGCACGTCGCGCAGATCGTTGCTGACCGTCTGGAAGTCCTCCAGGACCTGGTGCAGCCTCAGGATGACCTCCAGCCTGTCACCGTTCGGTTCTTCCATTGCTCTTCACCTCTTCTCTTCCGGTTGCGGGCGGCGGGGCCGGCGGCCATGGCGTCGGTGGACTGTGCGGTATCCCGGCCTTTGATCATGCGAAGAAAGCCGGACGGGCAGCGCCCGTCCGTTCTCCGCCAGACCGAAGCCCCGGTGCCACGGGACGCTGGACTCACCGCTCCGTAGCCGCTGCTTTCAGAATTCGGCAGGATGAACCCGGTGGGCCGTGCCTGCGGCGAATCCAGGCCAACCGGCCAGGCGGATGGCAGCCCGCTCTCTGGTAAAGGGAAAAGGAGCGGGTCCGGCCATGCCGGAGGACATGCGTTCCGCCGGCTCCGCTTTCTCGCCGTCCTCGACGCGCTGTGAACTCGGCCCTAGCGCCGGGAGCGCCGGCACTCCCTTGAGGAAAGCGGTGGATGATCCGGCCTCCGAGCCACGCCACTTGCACATCAGACTGACCGAATGGAGACGTCAGGATGATAAAGAGCCGGCGGGGCCCGGTCCTTCCTTCAACGCCCGGCCGTGGTTTCTACCTTGAGCGGTGAAGGGGAGAGGGCTGGCGGGCCGGTCGCTGCGGCGGACCTGCGCCCTCACCCGGACAGCCACGCCCAGTTGCTTCCAATGATGGAACGGACCGAAAGTATGACCGGCGCCAAGGTAGTGTTGACACTGGCCGATGGGAATTACCATTCGGGGAAGAATCTCAGGGAGCGCGCCTCCGGAGGACGCCGGGGATTGATGCTGGACTCAAAGAGGAAGCCTCCGGGCGGTGCGTATCACAAAGCCATGGCGAAGCCGGCGACGGCCATATCCGCCCGCAGGGACGGAGACTGACTTTTCAGCGCTACATGCAGGCAGGCACGGTTCGGGTAAGGCTGTACCGGACTGCCCGGGGCGTCCGTCAGCGTTGTCCGGCATTCGGCGTATGCGCCATGGGCCGCACCCATGGGCATGGCTTGGGGCAAAAAGCCCGCGAAGAGACATTGCTCCGGCGCCGCGCCCTGATGGCAACCAGCGAGGCCAGGCGGAACAGCCGGAGATGGGAGAGACTGACCGGGCCGGTCTCCGGTATTCTCAAGGAGAGGATGGGGATGCGGCGATTCGCGTTGCGGGATTTGGTGAATGTGGCCGCCCAATGGAGACTGACAGCCGCGGCTTTCGACCTGCGGTTCCTCTGACGGATATGGAGGGCGAAAACACCGCTTGAACCTTTCTTCAGAGGGGCAACTGCGGCCTCTCTCTGTAAATGACCACGCCGCGGGCAGAGGATTATCCGCGCCGTTTCAAACGCCCCATCCGCCCTGTAGAAACCTTATGGAAAGTAAGACCGCCGCAATTCCACTATCAGGCAAGTTGCTAACCAGCCCTTGTGAGGCCGCCTGACAACAGATGTTCCCGGAGATGGCCGAGCACAATCCGCGGAATGACGTGATCCGCCGAAGCGAGTGGATGAAGAGCGCCCGCGCCGTTATCTCCGGATGGATGGCAGGGCGCCGAAGTCCGTGTAGCACCGCACCTTCAAGGGGGAAATGAGCTTGGCAAAGTCCGGTTGCCGGTCTATCCGGGCCGGCACGTGACCGGATTCATTGAAATCCCGCGGGACCTTGCTGGCTAACTGAAAGAGACCGGCGTCCCTGCGGCAGCGGTCCGAAGGCTCCAGCATCGCCACTCCTCGCCAATCACGGGCTGCATGCCTATCGCAATCCTACAGTCTCCGAACCTCCCGATCTGCCGGTTGTTTGACAAGCAGGATCCGGCGGCCCTTCCTGAGCTGGAGCCGTCCCCGGTGTATCGCTGGGGAATGGTGAGCCGACCGACAGCTTCTTTCCTTCCATTTCCAGGGACAACCGTGTTGTGGATTGCGGAACTCCGCCTGGTTGCAGAAAACCGTCGGGCCGGGTTCGGCCTACCCGTCTCGGTCAGCGTACCCCGAGACGGCAAAGCCGGAACCTTCTCAGTGCGCCGGTCAGCAGAGACTGTGGATAAGGCGCGCATTTCCAAGGGGGTTGATGCGTTTCACACCGGCATCATTGACACATGTGGACACAAGCGGAATTGCCTTCCCGACGTCCCGACCCTTTTTGTCAACGGCGAAGTATTGCAGTTGGTTCACCTCCAGGTTTGATCTTGGTTGTGGCCAGAGCCTGCGTGCTTCGCGAGCGCGCTGCCGGAATGTTCCACAGCGCCGGAGTAACTCGACGCTTGTCAACATCGCGTCTCTGCGGCGCGCTGATCTTCGAAGCAAGAATGACACTCCAACGATGTGTTCCTGACAGACCCGAGTTTCAACTCCGCCAACAGGCCTGCTTCCTTCCACAGCCCGGCGCGCGAATGGTAAAACCGCCTTGGAATTGATGGTTACATTTACCTTGAAGAAACTACAGGAGGTAGGTGTTCCATGGACCAAAAGGCGCTCTTCTTGGTCAGTTCCTTGGCGGGGATTTTCCCTCCTATGGCGGAGGTCGAATACGCCCGTCTGGAAGAGAGCATCAGGGAATCCGGATTGCTGGAGGAAATCACCCTGTGGCGTGGAACGGTGATCGACGGAGTCCACAGACTCAGGGCATGCCTAAGGCTGAATATCGAGCCCCGGTTCTCCTCCCTGCCCGATGACGCCGCCCCCCTGGCGCACGTCATCGGCAAGAACGACTCACGCCGGTCCCTGGCTCCCTGGCAGCGGCCAATCGCAGCCTTCAGAGCCTCGGAATCGTCCCGGGTGGGACGGCCCCGGAGTTCCGGGAAAAATTGCGCAAAATTGCGCAATTTCCTGACCCAGGGTGAAGCCGCCCGGCTCTTCCGGGTCAGCAGGCGCTCGGTGACCGCGGCTGCAAAGGTGTTGGGCCGGGAGAGCCCGGCGGTACCGGAGCTGCGGAGAGCCGTCCTCTCTGGGCGGATAACCGTCAGCGCAGCGGCCGCCGCCGTGAAGGAACCTGCCGGAGTGCAACGGAGGGCGGTTGACCTGCTGATTCGCCGCGAGGCAAGGACTGTCAGGCTGGCCGTGGATATAGTCAAAGAGGAGTTGGGCTTGGCGGAGGCCGCCGAATCAGCGGACACCTTTCCTGTTGCGACTGGTAACCTGCCGCCGGTCTTCCATCTGTCGGCGGTTGCCGGCCTGCAAGGATTCGTGGAGCCGGAAACGGTCGACGCCATCGTCACCTTTCCGCCTGCCGATGCCGATTCGGTGCTGACGGACCTGGCGGGCTTCGCCGCCCATTCCCTGAAGAGGACCGGCGGGATGTTCGTGTTGGCCGCCACGGAGCGTCTGCCGGAATTCATTGAGCGTCTGCGGCATCCGGGCCTGAATTGGGTTTGCTCCCCTCATTACGTTCACAACGGCCGGGCTGCGGGTTTGGGGAGGAATACCCAGGGGGGAGCTCCCGGTCAAAAGCTGTTGCTGGTCTTCGGCAAGCCTGGGTTTCGCCTGAGCGGCGGGGACAAAGTGATCTCCGCCCTGTTTCACGATGAAGGCGCCCAGGGAAACCGGCGCCTCCATCTTGAGCTGGGGATGGAGTTGATAATCTCCTGGTTCACGGCTCCCGGCGACCTGGTGTGCGACCCGTTGCTGCTGGGACGGAAGCAGTCCGCCTTGGCGGCGGCAAAGCAGGGGCGCCGCTTCGTCGGCGCCGACGATGACGCTTCAAGGCTCGAAGCCGTCGTCCGGCAATTGGAACGGGCAAGGAATGCCGGCGCCCTTTCCGGAGACGGCTGAGGGAATTTCCAGGGCCCGTTTACAATATAGCGAAGAACTTCTGTTAGCCGCCGTCAGGCGGGTGCGGCTTCCGGCAGCGCCGAATCAGGACCCTCGGCCTGCCTGCCGAAAGGGGGCATTTCCGTGGAGGGTATCAATCTGCCCCGATGTCCAGGCTTCTCTTGATGCGCCAACCTGGCGGGGGATTTGTCTGCGGCCGCGGTATGCGCGGCTTCGGGCAACCCCGCAAGGTGCGGCGTCTGCCTGTGTCCGGCCAGGAAATAGCCGGACAAGCAACGGGTTGGCTGTCTTAAGGCCGCCTCGTTCTTTGTCGGCGGGGCGCCCACCCCTCTTCCGCACCTCCAACCACCTGAACCGGTTATCCGGCGCTGGTCCGGCTGTCGGCTTGTTCCGGGTTGCGCTACCGGGGCCTCAACCTCCAGATAGTCCATGGCCGCTCCGGTGCGTGGGAGAAGCTGAACGGACCTGGGTTCAGAGAAAATAAGAGACTGAAAGGTATACCGACAGGACTAGAGCATTCCCCCAGACAGGAAAAGCTACCGTCTGTCTCATTGAGGGAATCCACGGCGGATGATGAGCCTGCGGAGCTTGATATGATATCAACCCCGGAGAGCAGCGGGGGTGTTACGGCGGCATCAAGCGCATCGCCGTGTTGACACCCTACTGCCAGTCGCCGATGGAAACGTGCCCGGTTTCCTGGGAGACTGCGGGCTCGAGATCGTGGCTATCAAGGGACTTTGCTGCCACAGTTCCACCGCCAGGTCCAAAGTCACGGAAAAGCAATTGATGGATGCACTCCTCGAGCTGAACGAGCACGACGTGGAAGCCCTGGTGCAATGCAGCACCAAGCTGCCGATGGCGGGAGAGGCGGAAAAGCGGCTGAAGAGGCCGGTCATCGCCATCAACAACGCAACCTACTGGTACGGCATACAGGCCAACGGAAGGGACGGCGTCATCGAGGGGTTCGGTTCACTGATGACCGGTTTCAGGGAGCTTCCCGTCAGCTGTCTGAGGGTTGCTGCTGGGCAGGCCGCAGCCGCGGGCATCTAGAGATACGAACTTTTCCGCTGGTAGCCGAGACCCTGGAGTGAGAGGAGTTGGGTGAGTCTTCCCCGGGTTGCGCCTTCCATGGATTCCTCAGGCCATATTGCAAAATTCGGAAAAGAGGGATTCTCCTAATAGTGAAAGTCCAGTTAATGCCTCTTACCCACATTGAACATACGCGGGCCAACTACTTGACTCCTGTCCTGTGCTGTTCCAAGCAATCCAGGACGATTCTGTTGATCTCGGGAAACTGCCCCCGGGCGAAGTCATCCAGCCGTTGGGCGATTTTCTCACGAGTGCCACCCTCGTTCCACCAGGTATCATAGTCAGACTCTTCCAAAACGTTTCCAATCCTCAGATCGATCGAATCGTTCGTGTCCTCGGGAAACTCGTTGGCGAACAATTCCGGGCGGGCGCTCAGTCGGTCCAGGATGCTACTCTTGAGTTTCTTGCTTTGATCGCCCCGCGCCAAGTAATAAAGAGCGACAGCTCCACATGACGGTTGGCGCAACGCACCTGAAACTGCAGCAGGTTATTGGGCTAACCGTCCACCTTGAGTTCTTCCCTGTCCGCCCATTCTGCTGCCACGAAACGGGCATAGTTGCGGTTGCATGTGCTTTCCCTCCATTCGGGCCGGTCACGGACCGCATCCCGCACCATCCCGTACCCTTCACCGGGGTAGTCTGGCTCGTACCGCTCCCGATACTCGATGATGAGATCAATCGCCTGCTTGTGGTTTCGATAGATCTGGCGGGCCAGCCGGTGCACGTCGTCGATGACTTCTGGCACGATGTTCCTCCGTATGTGGCGGCGTACTGGCACAAGAGCGCCCTTATATCCTCATGGACGCCGTTGCCTCTATTTTCGAGAGTCCGTTCGACCAGTCCCAGGATGTCCTTGTAGGTCATGGTTATCCAGTGCATTTCTTCCTCCGGATTCTCGGGGACTGCGCCCGCAGTAGTCAGGAATATCCGCTCTACGTGCTGCTCCGGGTAATGCGCGTTCAGCTTACCCGTTATCTAATCAACACCAAAAACTCCGGTACTCGTGGGAAGTGGAGTTTAGATACTCAGGGCGTTTCAAGTCGAGATGACAACATATTCTCAGGTGGACCCGAAATTCCGGCTCTCCCGCAAATTTGGTGAAGGCGACTGAAAATAGACGCGGACAGCAAGGGATCCAAGGACTGACGGGCATGTGAGCCATGGATTCGGCCCCAATTTTCGCTTAAAGACTGGGCCTTTTCTAATTGTCACCACAAGTGCGGAAGAGCCAACCAATGGGATCCGCTTCACCCCGCCTGCGTGGGGGTGACGTTTCTGGATTCCCGGTCTCGCCTTTGTGGGGGCAGGCTCTGCGCCGGAAAAACGGGAGAGAGAGGAGGATCAGGAACGAAACCGCCTAAATTGCAGCGCTTCGAGTCAAACCTAGTGGCTGGACAGATGCCTGCTTTGACGCTAAATTTAAATATGAGACATTGAAGTATTGCGCTGTTTGGGCTATTGGAGCCTCTTCCCTTAGATTTAAAGTTCCGCCCCGTTGGTTGTTCTCGTTAGCATGTGCGGCAATTTGACGCAAGCGAAGAGAGAAAACGGCAAACTGTGGCCTGTTATAGGTTCGCCCAAGGGATAGCTGACGGCTTGGAGGGAGCCCATGAAATATGACGTCATAGTTGTAGGGGCTGGTTCCGCTGGAAGCGCCATAGCAGCCCGGCTTTCAGAGGATCCCACTAGGTCTGTACTGCTGTTGGAAGCCAGTTCAGGCGAATCCGGGCAGTTCTGGAATTTGGGACGCCCAGCTTGGGAACGGGTATTCCGGGCTACTGGGCCGACCAATCACCACAACCCAAGTATCGCCTATAGAAACATGGCCGCCCATCATTACAGTCGTTTTGTGTCGGGTATCATCGGTTCGGTTGGCACCCCTTACGCCAGTAGGGCGGAGTTCCTGCATGGCTTTCCTGAAGATTACGAGGGATGGGCTACATTTGGCAACGAGGACTGGTCGTTTGGCAGCGTGTTGCCTTACTTCGAGAAGCTGCGCACTGATAGTGGCCTCAGGAGCTACGCATTCAGTGTCAGCGACCCAACAACACCTTATGAGTTACAGCAGGAAGTCTTGCCTTCTTGGCGAAGGGCCTTCCAAGACGCCGCTTTGGGCTCGGGGTACGAGATTAGCTCTGATTACTTCCAATTTGCACCCACTAGCTTAGACCCAGTGACCACAACTGGTGCTGCTGACCATTGGATGAGCATGGCGCCAGCCTATCTCCACATGTGTCGGCACAGGCTGAACTTCACTGCCCGTGGAGCCGCGCCAGTGCAGCGAATTTTGTTTGATGGTGCACGTGCTAGGGGCGTCGAGGTCCAGAGCGGAGGAGAGGTGTACGCAGTTGAGGGAGACCAAGTGATTCTTTGCGCAGGCGCAGTAGGGTCCCCCCAGATACTGATGCTTTCCGGTATAGGACCGGCGGCTTACTTG
This sequence comes from Dehalococcoidia bacterium, assembly GCA_965204805.1. GTDB lineage: Bacteria > Chloroflexota > Dehalococcoidia > Lucifugimonadales > UBA3495 > VXOI01. The sequence continues at coordinate 1,446,588 of OZ242013.1, read as the reverse complement.
GAAGAAAGGGGACTGCCCGTAGTCGGTGACATTCCAGGTGTCGGTCGAAATCTTCGTGACCATCCAGTTTGCCCGGTTACGGTTAAGGCGAAACATGGGCTGACCCTGATGTCCGGCGCGACCGAGATCGATCAAGCGCTGTACTACACAGCTACTGGATCAAGCTACGCGAACGATATCCGTATCGCGCCATTTGTGCCTCTTGATACCAGGGAAAGAACCACTACTGAGATTGACGAACTTACTTTTGGTTGCATAGTGGAACGCGCCAGGAGCTTCGGGGAAATCACACTGGATGCGGTCGCTTCAGGACAGGGTCCCACAATTAACTATCGTCATCTTATGGACCCATTCGACCGACAGCGCATGCGTGAAGCCGTCCGAATATGCGTAAACCTGCTAGCTCACGCATCGTTCAGCGACATCGTTGACCATGTTATTTCCCCTACCCCTACACAACTGGCGTCTGACCGAGATTTGGACCAGTGGATGCTGTCCCATGCAAGCTCCGGGAACTATCTCTCCGGCACCTGCAAAATGGGTAGCCTAGATGACATGATGACGGTTGTGGACGAACGTTGTCGGCTTGTAGGTACAGACAACGTCCGGGTTGCCGACGCTTCAGTAATGCCGGACATCATTCCCGGAGTCCGTAATATCACTACCGCCATGATCGGGGAACGCGTAGCTGAGTGGTTCATCGAAGAAAACATACCCACTGGGGTGCGTAGGCAGTGGATACGCCGACATGCAAATGTCATGGAGTTGGCACATGCGTCTGACGTGGCGAAGCGCCCTCCCGAGCAAGAAGTATCTGATGAGCTATATGTGTCCCAAGTGACTCTAGAGGCAGCGCCCGGCAAAACGGTGCTTTACAGCGATCTTTTAACAGATTTCATCGCTGAGCCCGTTGAAGATGGTATGCACCACGACGCTGAGAGGACAATTGCAAGAGCATTGAAGGAAATCCCCGAAGACCAAGTGCTGAGTTGGTTATTGGAGTTCTCCACGGATGTGGAGCGACCGTCATTCGCATCTTCAGTCTTACGCTGCTTGAGCAGCCTCGAACGTCCCGGGACGGAAGACTGGCGAGTAAATCTCGTTAGAACCGCTTTGGAAAAGGACGACGTGGAAATCAGGGAGGCCGCTATCCAAGTTGCCGAGCACTGGGAGGACATATCCCTCATAGAGGTACTTCAGTTGCATAATGACGAAGACGAATGGCTAGGTCGCTATATCGAAGACGTCATCACGAGCATAGGGAGATAACAGGTGTTCCTAGCTCATCGGATCTCGTACGCCAAGTGGAAGAAATGCCTAAATTCTCCACTGGATGAGATTTCAGCGGACGCTATCACTGTAGATCTTAAGACACAAGGTAATACACTCTCTTTTTGGTTCTGCGGAAATGACGAGGCTTCTGAGGAAGCTCTTAACACCGCAGCACTAGCCATGTGTACGGAGATGGACAAGGCATCCACTATTCACCTTGTCTATCTAGAGAAGGGGATTTTGGAGTCTGATGGATATACGGTGGCGCAAACTGTGGGTGCCACTAAAGTCACCGATCTGATTAGCCTGCATTACGACGTTCTTGGCTTGAACTACAAACTGCTGGGAGACATGGCACAGCGCGTTCAACAGGCTGTTTCCAGCAGTCGAATGCACAAGGTCGTCCGAAAGGATTTATTGGAGATGGTCGTAGGTGCGGCAAGAGACGGCAGATTGGACTCCACCAAACTGAAGCCTACATTCCAAACTGAAGTGGAATCAAAACTCAGTCAGTAGCATCTCTTGCGTCGGCGACGAATTAGAAACTATCTCAAAACGTCAGTTGCCCTTTGCGCCGGTACCAGAGCAGCGCGCAGGCCAATTGGATCAGGCCTATGTAGTTGGATACCTTCTTGCCGTAGCGCACCAGGATCGCGCCGCACTTGGATAGCCAAGCCAGAGTGCGCTCCACAACCCACCGCCGGTCGGGGAAGCGTTAACCCAATCCCAGTCCAGTTTTTCCTCTCCTATGCGCCTGATATGTCCCTGGTACCCGTGAATAGCAACGGCCCCGTGGCCGGACGGATTGTCGTATCCCTTGTCAAGACACAGATGATGGATACCTGTATCAGGACGCTCCACCACTATGCTTTCCAAGGTCAGCGCCAGCAGCTTGGTATCGTGAACATTGGCTCCGGCCACCGCCAAGCTCAGCGGCCCTCCCGCGGCGTCAACCAGGATGCTTCGCTTGCTGCCTGCCTTGCCCCGGTCAGTGGGGTTGCGGCCTGTTGAATCCCCCCAAAACCTGCCTTGCCCATGGCGCAACCGGCGGATTGCCACTCCCACTCCACGCCACCCAGTTCCTCGCACCCCTCCACCAGAACCGCCCATATGCGCTCCAGCACTACTAATTCAACCCAGAGCTGAAAGGTCCGGTGGATGGTGCTGTCGTCTCCCCCAGTTCTCTGGGCAGACGGTTCCACTGGCAACCGGAGCGCATGCGAAAGATGATACCGTCCAGCATTCCCCTCGGGTCCGTACGCCTGCGTCCCGTTGATTTCGCAGGGTCCATTTCCGCAATGACCGGGTGAATCCGCTCCCAGAGGTCATCGAGGACCTCCCATATAGTCGGCAGAGGATCATCCTTTTTCGTCATCATCCACCACCACACATCCTGGCCAAGGAGGGAGCCCGCCATCACAGCTGCACCGGCCAGCGGGGCTATCACCCGCTCCTGGCCATAGCCGCTGGCACCGGCGACGTGCTGATGTGTCGGCTCCGCAAGGGACGAGCCAACACGGCTCGGGGCGCCGCCCACTTCCTGCGGGAGACGGTGAGCCGGGTGCGCTACGCCGGCGCCACCGGACAGCTCACGGTGCGGGCCGACAGCGGCTTCTACACCCACGCCATCGTCGTCCTCTGCCGGAAGATGAAGGTCCGCTTCTCCATCACCATTCGCCAGCACCAGAGCGTGCGCCAGATCATCGAGGCCATACCAGAGTCCGACTGGACGCCCATCCCCTACTGGATGGAGGGTGCCGCCGATGTGGCCGAGGCTGAATACACTCCCTTCGAGAGTAAGCCCGGCGCTGTACCGGTGCGGCTCATCGTCCGGAGGGTCAGGCCCACGCCCGGCTCCCAACTGGCGCTGTTCGCCACCTACAGCTATCACGCTTTCATCACCGACCGGGACGGCAATACCCTCGATCTCGAGGCCGGTCATCGCCTCCACGCCGAGGTGGAGAATGCCATCCGCGACCTGAAGTACGGCGTGGGCCTCAACCACCTGCCATCGGGCCGCTTTCCCGCCAATGCCGCCTGGCTGGCCGTCCAGGTCATGGCCCACAATCTGGCCCGCTGGACCGCGCGCATCGGGCTGGGTGAGCAGGTGGTGATTACCACCAAAACACTCAGACAGCGCATTTTCTCCCTGGCCGGACGGCTCACCCGCAAAGCACGCCGCCTCACCTTGCATCTTCCCCAGGGCTGGCCTTGGCAAAACCAGTTCAGCAGCGCCTTGGCCCGATTGCGCGCCCTGCCACTCTCTTCCTGATGCCGCCCTCGGCGTTTGACCTGTACACCAATCCCTTCAAGACCTGGCCCAGCCGCGCCAGGCTGGTCCCCTGACGGTCTCCGCCTGCTGTCTGCGCTGAAAATCGCTCCCGGCTTCGCTACCACAGGCCGTCAACATCCCCCTGGTGTGGCCGCCGCACTCCGCACCGTACATTTCAACGGCATCAGGTCCTCGCCAGGCCGTTCCCTGACCCCTCTTCCCTCGTCTGACCGCCGCCCCCATACCCCTTCGGTGGATTCGGACTTAAGCGGCGCGTTGAGCCGCAAACTGGTGCCGAACCATGGTCTCGTTCGCAATTGTACTTGCGATACATTTTGCGGGCGCCCCGAGAGATGGGTCAACTTCTCAACGGAGAATCACGTCGAGAGACGACCCAGGAAGACGAATGTCAGATGGACGACCTGGGATTCGCTACCCCTTTGGGACCAAGGGCGACAGGAAACCTCCTTACCATCGCCAGGTTGGCGATGACGGGTAGTTCTCCGCCATTCCAGAATCACCGGGCTGGACCACGAAGTCGCGGCGGTCTCGGTATAAAGGGGCACGGTTCAGCACGTAGTCTCCTTCGTCGTTGTAGGGATCGATTTCGTTGTAGCCGGTCATCAGCCGGTACTTGTAATTCCCGATGAACAGGTGCTTGTTCTCCAAGCGGAAGAACCGGCTTGGGACTTCCTCTTCCGCGCAAAACCTTTCGCATACGGAGGCCAACAGGTCCCGCTGATTGTCCCTATCCGTCAGGACGTAATCGTGGGGCCAAGTCTCCCGATAGGTTGCTGCCTCTCGCCAAGGGGCGCCAGCGATGAGCTCCGTCAACGCTTGAGCCATTATCTGCCTCTCTTTCCTCCGGGCCTGCCTGATCATGAAGGCAGGTATCCCTTACACCCTTCCCCAAATGCCTAGCCCCAAGGTAATCGGGATAACCGGCACTGTGTTGCCCCGTTTCACTGAGTCTTGCTAAGACCTGCTGGCAAGTGAGCGCCCTGAATCGACCTTCGGCACCCGCCTACTCATCAAATGGTCTGATTTCCCTCTGGTGCACTGTGGGTCTCTGACCGTCCCAGACGTAGTACAGGTAACAGAGGCTGAACTGGGTGCCCAACTGCCTCGCCAGCAATTGCTCTGAGACCGCGCCACAAGACGCCTTTCGGGACAGTTAATGACGTTGTCTTGTCCGAAGATTGAGTAACTCTGCTCTATATTAAAGATTAAGTGCTATCATTGAAGATGGAGAGCGCTTATGGCCAGATTAGAGCCGAGACTGTGGGACGCCGGTCCTCGCGGACTTACAAGACGCGACAGGCGTCCCTGCCAGTATTCAGTATATATCCCGGATCCCTTGACCGGGCGCCGTTTTGTCCTCGACGGCGACGTGGCGGCAGACGTCGCTGACGCCGAGGCCGACCTGGTGCGCCTCAACGCCACTGCGGCAGCTCTCGCCGATACCGAGGCGCTGGCCAGGCTGCTTCTGCGCGCCGAATCCGTCGCCTCTTCAAAGATTGAAGGGCTGGTGGTGGGAGGTAGACGGTTGCTCCGCGCCGATGCCGCGCGACGAATGGGCGAGGAACCACGGGACGTGACTGCAAGGGAGGTACTGGCCAACATCGATGCCATGACGGCTGGAATAGAGGCGGTCGGGGACGGCGGCCTCATCTCCATGGATACTCTCCTGGAGATGCACCGCCGCCTGCTGGCTGGTTCCCCCATGGAGGACCACGGCGGCCGCATCCGCACCGGGCAGAACTGGATCGGAGGCAGCGATTACAATCCCTGCTCAGCGGCTTTTGTGCCTCCCCCGCCGGAAGAAGTGCCCGGCTTGCTGGAAGACCTGTTGGCTTTCTGCAATGATGATCCCCTTCCCGCTTTGGCGCAGGCTGCAATTGCCCATGCTCAGTTCGAAACGATACATCCGTTTGCCGACGGCAACGGCAGGGCCGGGCGGTCGCTGATCCATCTCATACTGCGCCGGCGGGGTATGACGCCGCATTTGCTGCCTCCGGTCTCGCTCGTCCTGGCAACCTGGGTAAATGACTACGTGGACGGCCTTGCCGCGACCCGCTACATAGGACCTCCGGACGCGGAGGCTGCACGTGAAGGGATCAACCGGTGGGTAATGCTGTTTTCCGGCGCTGCCCGCAGGGCGGTTCAGGACGCCAGCCAATTCGAGCAGGAGGTGCGGCAACTGCAAGCCTCCTGGACGGAACGGGTCGGCAATCCCAGGCGTGACTCCACGGTCCGCCTGCTCATAGGAGGGCTCCCCTCAGCCCCGGTACTGACCATGGGTACTGCGTCCGAGTTGACCGGCCGGACGTTTCAGGCTGCGAATCTGGCAATTTCCCGCCTTGTGGATGCAGGAGTGCTGGTGCAGGTCAATGTCGGCAGGCGCAACCGGGCTTTCGAAGCTCCCGAACTCATTGAAGCATTCACGTCGCTGGAGAGACAACTGGCCAGCCCAGGGGGAGACACTCGCATTTCCCCGCCTGCCCGCCAAGTGCCCGAGCGCCGGTGATCCTCACTTTACCCACGCGGGCTCCCGCAAGAACCGAAAGACTCGCCCTTAGGCTGGCACGTCGGCGGGACGCGCGCCTGTCATACAGTTCGTCTCGGTTCAGCCTATCTCTGGCATAAAGGACGACACCCTCCGCCTCGAACTTGGCCGCGACGTCTTCCAGCATTCTCACCCGACACTGTGGCTCGGTTGCCTTGCGGACCCTGCCGCCGTCCTCCAGGAGAATCTGCGTCAGGTAGCCCCTGAGCATATAAGACATAGAGATACCTTTCTAAGCAGGCTCGATCTTCGCCGGGCGAAGTGTTCCATCGTCCACTGCCACCCTGATCACTTTCAGGGTCTGCATTTCCCATGGTTCTATGTGTTGATGCCTCTATGGTAGCATTGTACGGATTCTCGCCATTTGGGCCATTGCGGGAAGCGTCAGGGCAATGGCTGCCTTGCTGTCCAGGACAAGGCTGCTCTCCAGGTGTCCGCATCGTGCTGACCTGACCCATCGTGAGAACGGTTTTTGACCAGTGAAACTCCGGTTTGCCAGCCCGGCCTTCCAAAGGGGAAGGGAAGCCTGATTGAAAGTAACGGTAATCGGTTTGGGGAACGTGGGGACCGTCGCCGCAGCAGGCTTCGCCCTCTCCGGCCACCAGGTCCTGGCGACTGATGTCGACTTGCATAAGATCCAGGCTCTCCGCGACAGGGGGTACTGCGGACCGGAGCCGGAACTGCGCGAGCGAATAGCGGCCGCTATGGAAGGCGGCAATATCCGCTTCCGGCACAGCGATGAGGTGGCGGAGGAACTAGGGGATGTAGCGCTGGTTGCGGTCGGCACCCCTTCGGGCGAAGGGTATTCCGTGGAACTTGGGCAGGTGAAAGGGGCCGTAACCTGGGTGAGAAAGAGGGCTTCCAGCGGTCTGGTGTTGGCCATGAAGAGCACGGTGCCTCCCGGCGCCGGGGCGCGCATTCTTGAGAGGGAGCTTCGTGGAACCGGCATCTGCTACGCCGCCAATCCGGAGTTCCTCCGGGTGGGACAGGCGGTCCGGGACTGGGACTCTCCCGACAGGATTGTCATCGGCACCGCCCCCGGAGACAGCCGTTCCCTCGAGATAATGCGCAGCCTGTACGAAGGCATCGACTCCCCCGTGCTGGCTGCCGACATCACCACCGCCGAAATGATCAAGTACGCCAGCAACGCTTTTCTTGCCACACGCATCTCCTTCATCAACGAGATCGCCGCCATCTGTGATCAGGTGGGGGCATCCATTGACGACGTTAGCGAAGGTCTGGCCATGGATTCCAGAACAGGAGCCGGGATATTCGCCGGCGCCGGTTACGGAGGGCCATGCCTGCCGAAGGATACTGGCGCCCTCTTGAACTTGGCCCGACAGACCGGGGCCAGCGCTGATTTGCTACAAGCCGTTGTTGACGTCAACCAGCGCCAGTGGCAACTTCCCCTCCGTGCCCTCAGGGACAGGTTCGGCGACAGACTAAAGGGGTTGAAGGTCGCAGTACTCGGGCTGGCCTTCAAGCCCGGAACCGGGGATCTGACCGAGGCTCCGGCGGTGAAACTGGCCCTTGCGCTTGCAGAGGAGGGGGCGGAGCTGACCGCCTACGATCCATACTTCAGAAGCGGCGGAAACGAGGCCCTTCCTGTCGCCATGCGGGTCGCCCCTGATGTTTTAACCGCCACGGCCGGTACGCAGGCCGCCGCGGTGATGACCGAATGGGGTGAGATTGTAGAGGCTGACTGGGGCGCAGCAAACTGGCTCATGGCTCCGCCCCGGTTCATTTTCGACGGGAGGAACGCGCTGGACCAAAAGGCGATGAAGTCAATGGGCTTCGAATACGTTGGCGTTGGGCGCGGCTCCATGCCGCATGGCTCGTCCGGCCGATGAGGGGGGATCGGGATGCCAGTTGAACAACGGGTCCTCATCACAGGCGCGGCGGGTTTCGCTGGGTCCAGCCTTGTGAAGGCCCTGCTTGCCAAGGGACATGAAGTCAGTGGCCTGGACGTGGTGGCTCCAGCCCATGCCAGTTTGTTGCGGGACGAGCTTTCCCAACCCGGATTCCAATATATCTGGAAGAGCGTCCAGGACGTCCAACCATCGGACATTGCCGGACATTCCGTTGTGGCGCACCTGGCGGCGCAGCCCGACACCCCCATGGCCTTCGATTCGCCCCGCTATACTGCGATGCAGAACGTGTGCGGAACGGTGGACCTGCTGGAAGCGGTACGCCACGCGGGCTGCGTATCCAAGGTGCTCTTCGCGGCCTCCGGCAACGAGCTGGGTCGGCCCCTGTACCTGCCGATGGACGAGGACCACCCGCTCACGCCCCACAACCCCTACGGGTTTTCCAAGGCCGCCGCCGAACTGGCGATGTGGGCTTGGCACCGGGCATACGGAATCCCCACGGTGGTGCTGTCCACTGGCGTGGTTGTCGGTCCCAACATGCGGCGCGAAGTCTTCATCTTCAAATGGCTGTGGAACGCCCTTCGCGGCAATCCCATAGTAGTCGAGGGAGGGCAGCAGACCCGCGACCTGACCTATATCGACGATGTGATTCAGGCGTGGATGCTGGCCGTAGAGGCCCCTGTCGAACAGGTCGTTGGGCAAAAGTTCTACGTTGGATACGGCGAGGAACACAGTGTTGAGGAACTGGCGCTCATGTGCCGGGAGATTGCCGGACCGGACGTTTCCATCGAATACGCCGGCTACCGTCCGGGCGAGGAGGGGCAACGGGAGGCGTTCAGCACCGGGAAGGCCCGGCGGGTGTTGGGGTACCTCCCGAAGTTCCCTGCAAGGCAGTCCATATCCCTAACAGCCGAGTGGATGGCAAAAGCCCTGCCGGGTTTCCCGCCAGGAGGCATGGAAGGAGCCGTCTAAACACCACAGAAGCAGTCCCTCCAGGAAATCGGGCCACCCGGCTTCTTCAATGGTCACGCCCAAAATGCTGCCCACCAGTACCGCCAGGATGACGCCGTGAGTTACGAACACATCCAATCGCCCGGTTCCGCCCAGATTCTTCGTCACAAGGTCGAGAAGGATTGCCGCTCCCTCTTTCGTCGGGCGCATCCCCGGCAGGGGCGTATCATCCTGGAGTTGGAGGCGCGCAACCTTGAGGATGGGAAGTTCCAGAAACAAAGGGCCTGCGATTTCGGGATCCACGATGAAAGCGCCGGGGCTTCCCAGTCGCCGGTCGGTATGGATTTCTGATGACGACCCGGCACCCCGGAGCATCGCCTGCGCGGTCTGGGTACATCTCGGCACCGGGCTGGATAACAAGGTCAGTGCCCTGTCTCCGGACAGGGCCGCCCCCAACTCTTCTGCCGCACGGGTCCCCTGTGCGGTCAGGTTCACCTCATGTCCGAAGGTGCCCGCCGGAATGTCCTCACGCTCGGCGTGCCTGATGACAAGGGACACGTCCACGCCCTCGGGAACTGCGGCCAGGCGCGTCAGGATGGAGGCCGCAGGACCGGGTGCGGTCAAACCGCCCTTGCCTTGATGACCGAGCTTACGGAACGGGTGGGGAGTACCCCGGTGAGCTCAAACCCGGTCTTGGCCAGCAGGTGCCTGAACTGCTCCTCTGTGCGCTCGGCCCCACCGGCCACGATCAGCATATTCAGGTCCAGCAGGCCGCCTGCGTCGGTTGCGCCGTCCATGACCATTTCCACCACATATAGCGTGCCGCCAGCAGGGATTGCATCCCTGGCGCGTTTGAGGATGCGTACAGCGTCATCGTCGGGCCAGTCGTGCAGCACCCGGGCCAGTACCACCGCGTCAGAACGGACCGGCCACTCGTTGAAGAAATCGCCGGGAACAAACCGGCAACGGTCATAGAGGTCATCAGGTGGTTTGGCGAGGTGGACCACCTCGGGGAGGTCCATTACCGTGGCCGTGAGACCGGGGTAGGCGCGGAGAAGGGCGAGTGCCAGTTCCCCGGTGCCGCCGCCCGCGTCAAGGACATGGCTGTGCGATCCGAAGTCGCAGGCGTCTGTCAAGTCTAGGTAGTCGTGCCTGGCGTAGCTGGCAAATGCCCTGTGCGAGGATTGCATTTGCTCAGGCCTGTCCTTCAGTATCCCGAAGAGGTTCTTACCGTACAGCTTGCTGATGGCGGAACGCCCGGTCCGGAGGGAGTAGCTCGCTTCTGCCCAGGCCTCATAGGTCTCACCTCCCCAGAGCGAGGCTGCATCGGCCATGGAGTGCGGATGGGAGCGTTGTAGCAGGGCGCCCTTGTCGGTGGCATGGTAGACGCCCCCGGTATCAGGCTGGACGAGTCCCAACTCCGTCATAGCCCGCATCAGCCGGAGCCCAACGGAGTCCGCAAGTTCGACCGATTTCTCGATGTCCTCCGCAGACGCCGGAAACGCCTCGAACACGCCCAGTTCCACTGCGGCCCGTATGGCCTGGGTCCTCCACATCCCCACCATGTCGCCGGAGAGTTCCTCCAAGGGAGTGCGCAAAGACTCTCTGAGTTTGACCAGGGTTTCCCCTGCCTCCCCTATGACCGACAGCGAACCGTCAAACCCTTCCACCCTGGCCTGTCCGTTGTAGAAGGGCTCAACATTCCTGTAGCGGCGCTGGTATAGCGGCTGTCCGTGAACATCGGCGTGATGCCAGCCCTGCTCATCCCGGGCGCGGGCGTAGTTCTTGTGGAACACGTCCAGGTCGAGGAACCACCGCCCATGCAACAAAGCGCCGGAGGGGCCGATGTGGCTGTGCCGCCCGTCATCGCTTTGCACAACCGCAAAGCCGTCCTTGAAGTCACCGGCATAGCGATAGCGCTCCTCATAGGCCGGAGTGCCGTCTTCCGCAAGGTGGAAGTAGCGCCCGTCTGTGCTTCGGACGGTGCAGCGTCCCTCCTGGAAGTTGCCGCACCAAGCATACCGCTCTGAGTATAGGGGGTTGCCGTCAGGCAGGACGTGGAACCATCCGTCGGCGGAATGGACTGCGGCGCGCCCCTCGTAGAACCCGAAGGTCCTGGTGTGGCGAGACCTGTAGGCCGGCATCCCATCGGGGGTGATGTGGTAGGCGCCGGAGTTGTCCAGCACCGGGGCGAGACCAGGCGCGTGGAACTTCAGCACCTCCAGGAACCGTGCCTGGTAGGCGGGTCTCCCATCTCCTGCCAGATGATGTGTTTCATCTTGAGAGACACTGCTGGCCTGCCAAGCGTTTGTCCAATCCGAGAAGTGGTTATAGGGGCTCGCCGGATCGTACTGAACTGTCTCCGTGACATGGGGAACTCTTAGCGACAACTCTCCTGATTCCAATGCCCGCAAATGGCGCTTCACTGCATCAGGCTCGGATTCGCTAATGCTTTCACCTGCTGCCATTCTTGCCGAAACCCAGATTGCTCTCCTTTTGAATGTCCAATCTCTCTCCCAGGGACCGTTTGCTAGAAGGTCGTGCATATCCCTGAATTCCAGGTACCACGTAGCGCGCGCGTCAGAGGATTGGTTTGGCTCCGAGTAATGTAGAACGTGAACATTGTGTATGACCACGTCCCCAGGTTCGGTGAGCACTGGCCTGAACTTATCATGGCAATCCTTCGACAGGGATCCAATAGCGTTGGCAGTTAACGGGCCGAGGCGATGACTGCCTGGAAGAAAGAAGACGGGGTTGTCGGCATCCGAGTGCAACGACAGACCCAAGCTGTGAACTGTACTCCTGACCGGATCCAAGCCAATATCCTGATGGGGTGCCACGTCTACGCCAACTGAAGGGACTTTTATGAGCACATCTTCCCAGGTGAGTACCGATTCGGACTTTGAAATAAGGGCGTCTACTATCTCCCGGATTTCTTTCCTCCCCAGGAAATCGGCGAACTCCTGGTATTTGTTCAGCGGATACAGGAGTTTTACAGGCGTTCCTTCTCGCGTCCTGACCAAGTCATTCGACGATGCGAAGTCGTCCACTGACTGCATCGCCAAGGCTGCCAGTGGGTTCACGTCTTCCGTGCCAAAAACGCGGGGAATATGAACGAATCCATCCCGCTGAAGCGTGGTAAGCCACTGTGGTGAGTTCATTACTACTCCACAGGCCGCCGCTGAACAAATCCGAGAATAGACATTTGTCCGTGTTCTCCGACTTCACTAACGCCCACTGGCCTCACCTGTCACGCGCCTTCCGGCCTCCGCATATTGCATCCCTGGCACAGGGCCCTCTGCATATAGTTCGACCGGAGTTCCTTGTAGGCGACGCTCTTCCAGATGTCGTACAAGCTGGTGCTGTTGACATTGCCGAAGTCGCCCAGGGTGCGGCGCAGAGCATCCGGCGCGCAGCAGGGGTTGAACCTGCCGTTGGAGGCCACCCAAGCCTCCTGTCCCAGGAAAGGGCATTCCGCTCCCGCTGCTATCTCGCCCTCATCGGTGGCATCCAGCCTGAAGATGTTTTCCAGAAGCACCTTGCCCCCATCAGGCAGCTGGTGCTTTTCGGCGGCCTCGAACGCCTCGTCGACGGTGGCGTTCCACCTTTCAATGGCCTCGGCGCTGCGGCGCATGGATTGCTCCCTAATCTGGGAGAAGTGCGCCCACAGGTGGTGGCCCTTCACCCGGTCAACGCCCATATCAGCGGCCAGTCTCACGACATCGGGCAGTTCAGCGTAGTTGACCTCCATGAACGTGAGCTGGAAGGTCACCCGGCACCGGTTCCCGCCCAGGGCAGCGTGCTCGTCCCGCACTGCGATGAAGGCGCGGACGTTTTCCAGGACGGTCTCCCACCTGGCGCCCAGCATGACCTTTTCCTGGGTCTCCTTGGTGGAGCCGTTCCACGAAACCTTCACGTCGGTGGTGACCGGCACGATACGCTCGGCCCATGCCCTGGCGCCCAGTCGCGGAAAAGTGCCGTTGGTGGTCAGGTTGAGCTTGACTCCGTACTCGCCGCAGAGGTCCAGAATCTCGCCGAAGTCCCGGTACAGCAACGGCTCGCCCATGGTCGAGGGAATGATTTCCCTCAGCGGTGTGCCGACAGATTCGGCCAGCACGCGGCGTATCAGGTCGATACCCATGCGGCGTCTGGGAAGCCCGGCGTTGAGCCGGTCAGATTGCGTTGAGCTGTACGGAGAGTGGTCCTCGCACATGATGCAGTGCAGGTTGCAATCGTCCGGGTTGGTGTCGAAGGTGATGCGCCACGGCCCCGGCTTGGGTCCGGTCACTGGTGCCGCATGGTTGAGCGTCGTCATCGCCCTCCCCTTTCCCGGATCAGTCCCTCATAGATCTGCTCCACGGCGAGGGCATGGTCTCGGATGTCGGGAACGTTGCCGTCGGCAGACTGCAAATATCCCCGGCGGCCTAACCGTGTCGCCAGTCCCGGGTAGTCGGCCAGCCGCTGCATCTGGCGGGCCAGCGACTCGGGGTCCCGGTGGGTGAAGAGCAGACCGTTCTCCTCGTGGTGGACGTATTCGGCCATGCCGCCATAGTCGGCGGTGATCACCGGCACACGGGCCTGCTGGGCTTCGTGGATCACCAGCGGCGAGTTCTCGGCCCAGATGGACGGCACCACGATAGCGTCGCACAAGTTGAACACGTCCGGGACAATGTCCTGGTTCCGGTACTCGCCCATCCACTCGACGCGATCCCCGGCGGTACCAGGCAAGCTGCGGGCCAGTGCCTTTAGCCCCTGGGTCTCGACTCCCCGGTCCCGCCCCCAGATGCGGACCCTGCTCTCCCCGGACAGCCGCCCGAAAGCCTGAATCAGGTGGTCCACCCCCTTGGCCGGTATGTGAGTGCCGATGTAACCGAAGGTAAAGGGATCGCCTGGGGCGCGCTCCCTGCCTGCCATCCGATCCAGGTGGAAGCCGTAGTCGAGGTAGACAAGTTTCTCTTCCGGGAGGCCGAATTCGTTCCTGAATCTGCGCAGCAGGTACATTGCCGGGGCGATGAACACGTCCACCGCGTCGCATATCTCGCGCACGTGGGACATGCGGCGCCCCACCCACCGGGTCCAGTAGTCGGCGTCCAGTTCGTACTCCCGCTGGTCGCCCGAGAAGTACCGCGAATAGCAGCGCTCAGCGCACTTGCGGTCGTCCTGTCCGTAACAGACAGCCCAGGGGTTGGAGGGATCCTCTGGATACGTCTGGATGAACTGCCCCCGCGGGCACATCATCCAGTAATCGTGCAGTGTGAACACCACGCCGACGCCGCGTTGCTTGGCTGCAAAAACTAGGGACGTGGACAGGTGGTTGAGGTGACCCACGTGAACCACATCCGGCTTAACTTCGTCGAGGACATCGGCGAAGGCGCCGTCCACGGCCTGGTGACGGTAGCCGTCCCTGGCCCTGGCCATGTTGATGACGTGAAGAGTGATATTCGGCGCGGAAGGGTCGGAGTCCCTTTGCACCTCGTATTCCTGGAGGAAGGCGTTTTCCTGCCTGGTGAAAACGTGGACCTCGTGCCGCTCCGTCAACGCTTGTGCCAGGCCCTGGGTATAGACCTCCGAGCCGGCGTTATAGCGCATCGGATAGCCGTGAATCACTTGCAGAATTTTTAGTTGCTGGCCAGGCAATCTCGGTTTCTCCTTGCTGTCGGCAAAGTCGTACCTCATTTTCCAGCGATGATAGTAATAATGTTATTGCCGGTCAATGGGATGAGATGAGGACCAATACTACGCTCCTTTCCGCCTACACCCTTTTGCAGAATTTGTGCTCGCCGGTTCCGTTTGCTTGTAGCGTCTGGCATGAGGAAGCATCCAACCAGCGCGAGGGAGATACGCTATAAGCAAACGGAACCCTTCAGCCGGTTGATAGTCCGCTCCACCAGGCTGTACCCTTCGTCAGCGCTGACACCGCGGACTCACTGCGGCTTGATACGGGGACGGCCGCGTCCGGAACGCTACACAGCTCCTTGGACCATCGACTCCTCGAACGCGCTGGCCTCGTGACATTAACCAGGAGTCAGCACGAATACTGCCGCGTTGCCATGGCCCTCGACCTTCAGTTGGACTTTGGTCCCGAACCCTCCTCGGGTACAGCCCAGCACCTGATCGTCCTCTCTCTTTTGCTCCAGCCGCGTGCTGATGCGCCCGGACGCTGGCACCGTCCATGTAGTCCACTTCGCACTCAACATGCCCGACAGCATCGGCTTCCCGCTGCACCTGAGTCAGAAGCCGCTCCCACAATCCCTGTTTACCCCACCGGTATGAAGGGCTGGCTACCCTGCCACAAGGCCCACAGCGCTGCGTAGGTCGGGCCAAGGGGCGCCGGCACGCAAAAGCCACAGACCCCCGTTGATGATCGTGCGACGGTCCTTCCCAGACCGCCCAGTGATCGGCTTCCGGGCCGGCAATTGCGGCTTCATTCGCCGCTATCGATCATCCGTCAAATCCCCTCGTACCACCCGCCTAACCCGTCATTCCAACCTGTCTCATCCAGTTTAAGCTTCACAATCGGGTTCGCAAACGCGTCCTGGTGTTCTCCCCAGTCGGCACTACTTATAGGGATAACCCGAATAGAAGCCCTGCCAGGGTGTCCTGTAATTCACCCGGCTGAAGATTTCCCTTACGGGAGATCTGACCGGAGAGTAGATTCGATTTTGGCGGCGGTATGAATTTCTGAATTGGATGGAATACAGAAATAGTAGATTCAATCATACGACTATTTCGGCAACATTGTTTTGGACTATCACTTCAATTGGCCATGGAGTTGCCCACTAATTCTTCGGAAAACTTACGCGAAGAGTAAAAGATTCCGGGTACTTGACAATCATATGAGGTGGGAACGTGTAATAGGAACGGCAAGGAGCATTGAATTATGGGAGGGAGCTTACCGCCATTCGCAGTACTCTTCCGACATCTGAGGGAGCGGATCGATCGAAGCCGCTACGCGATCTCAAAGTTCACGGGCCTCGACCAATCCTACCTGCTAAGGCTTGAAAGGGGGGATAGCGTCCAGCCGTCGCGTGAAACGGTGATAAAAATTGCATTGGCGCTTGTGTCGGATACGTCTCAGGTCACGCTGCAGGACGTCAACAACCTCCTGTTATCGGCCAAGCACGCCCCGCTCCTGAGCAGGGGTGAATCGGTCTCCGACGTAGACCCAAGACACTGGACAGGTAGCTAGGTGGGAATCCTGCTCCCAAACCAAGGACAGCGACGGCTGTCGAGGAGGAGCGGGAAATGTCCAGGGAGCAGAGAAAGCACCGTCCGCCCTTCAAGGCTGGAGTCGCACTTGAGGCATTGGAGGGCGAATAGACGGTGGCCAAGCTGTCAGTCCGGTTTGAGGTCCGCCCCAACCGGATTCAGACATGGAAGAAGGCTCTGAACGATGGCGCACCCGCCATCTTTGACCACGACAACGGGACCGGTGAAGGCAACGAGTCGGGGAACAACGACGCCTTGATGGCCCGGAGGTACCCACATATCGGCCGACTGAAGGTGGAGCGGGATTTCTTGGAGGAAAGATCCGGTCCACGACTCCAGGACAACGGCGTGAACCGGTCGACCGGCGACATCGGCGCCTGTCCTTGGTGCGGCAGTGCCGGTTGTTGGGGTCAGCCGCTCCAGTCTCTGCTACCGTGCCAAGGAGACCTCGCAACGGGACCTGTCCCTGATGCCGGAGGTAGACCGCCAGTACTTGGAAACCCTCTTCCAGGGTTCCGGGGTGTCAACGGCGGGGAGATTTCGGGCCATCGGGGCGGCGCAAAAGTGTACCACCAGGGGTCATTGACAGCTTAAATGTCCGCACCAATTGTTCAGGAGGAATGTCTCTCTGACGTCTACAGGAAGGGCCATTGCGGGGGAAAGGGGGAGGCTTCTGGGTGAGAGCTAGCTATGCGTCGTCCGGTTCTTCTGAAGCTGGGGACGCGGCGTTCTCCCGGCTGCGCTTGAGCCTGTAGCTCTCGCCGTTCATCTCCAGGATGTGCACGTGGTGGGTGAGACGGTCCAGCAGGGCCCCAGTGAGGCGTTCCGAGCCGAAGACCTCGGTCCACTCGTCGAAAGGCAGGTTGGTGGTCACCATGATGGAGCCCCGCTCGTAGCGCTGGGAGAAGACCTCGAAGAGCAGTTCCGCCCCGGTGCGGGACAGGGGCACAAAGCCCAGTTCGTCAACGATCAGCAGGTTCAAACGCGACAGTTGCCGCTGGAGGTTGAGCAAGCGTCTTTCATCCCTGGCCTCCATCAGCTCGTGGACCAGACCGGCGGCAGTGGTGAAGCCCACGGACATGCCGCGCTGGCAGGCGGCCAGTCCCAAGCCCAGGGCCACATGGGTCTTGCCGGTGCCGCTGTTGCCGACGGCGATGACGTTCTCGCGGCGCTGGACGTATTCGCAGCGCGCCAGTTCCGTCACCAGGGCCTTGTTCACCGAGGGGATGGCCGGGAAATCGAAGGTGTCCAGACTCTTCACGGCTGGAAAGCGTGCCGACCGGACGCGGCGCTCCACCATGCGCTGGTGGCGGTCGATGAGTTCCAGCTCGGCCAGACGCAGCAGGTACTCCGGGTGGTCCGCATTCTCGGCGGCGCACAAAGCCGCCATCTTCCCGTACTCTCTCAGGAAGCTGGGCAGCCTCAGCTCCTTCAGATGGTGTTCCAGCAACAGAGTGGATTTACTGCTCATGCCGCCCTCCCGGACAGTAGTGTCATGTAGTCCCTTGCATCGGTGGTGCTGACTCTGACCCTGGGCAGGTAAGGATAGAGCTCCAGGTCGAGGCGGGGCGGCCGTCCCTCCAGCCGGCACAAGAGCAGGTGCTTCACCGCGTCGAAGCTGAGCGCCCCCAGCCTGATGGCATCCCTCGCCGCCGCAGCCACCTCCTGCTGGGAGAAGGTCTCCAGCAGCCGGAGCACCTGAACGTACTCCCGTTTGCCCCGCCGTCCCATGCGGGACTCCAGCAACCGGCGCAGCGTGGCGAACTCCTCGGGCAGATCCCAGCCCTGCAACGGCGCGGCCTGGTCCAGGGCGCCGGTCTTCCGCTCCAACAGCGGCAGGTAGTGGATGGGATCGAAGACGAAGTCGTCCCGCTCGTAGGAGCGCGGGTGTTTGGCGATGACCTCTGACCCGCAACTGATCACCACCTCGTCAACGTATCCCCTGACCAGCACGTCCCGGTGCCCGTAGGCCACCGGCACCGAGTAATCATTGGTCCTGTACCGGACCAGGGAAAGAGAACTCACCCGGCCAGCCTGCTTGTCGCAGGCGTCGTAGGGTGCTGGAGGCAGGGGCAGCAGGGCATCCAGGTCCCGCTCCATCCGCTGCCCGATGGTCTCCGAGTGTCCCCGGAGCGTAGCGTCCATCCGCTCCAGGCAGCGCCGCTCCAGGTAGGCATTGAGCGCCTCAAAGCTCTCGAAGGACGGGATAGGCACCAGGAAGTTGCGCCTCGTGTATCCCACCAGGCCTTCGACCTTGCCCTTGTCGTTGCCCTTGCCGGGACGCCCGAAACGGTCCTCGAACAGGTAGTGGGACTGCAGCTCGGTGAATGCACGGGTGCGCTGGCGTTTGCCGTCTCCCAGTATCCTGGCCACCGCCAGCTTGGTATTGTCGTAGATGATGCTCTGGGGCACACCGCCCAGGAAGGCGAAGGCCGAAACGTGGCCGTCCAGGAAAGCCTCGGTGGTCTCAGCGGGATAGGCCTTGACGAAGCAGCCGTCGCTGTGGGGCAGGTCCAGGACGAAGCAGTGGACCTTCCGCTCCACCCCGCCGATGACCACCACTGCCTCGCCGAAGTCGCACTGGGCCTGGCCCGGCGGGTGGGACAGAGGGACAAACATCTCCCTGGTCTGACGGCGGTGCTCCCTGACGTAGTCCTTGACCACGGTGTACCCGCCGTCGAACCCGTACTCGTCCCTGAGCCGTTCGAAGATGCGCTTGGCCGTGTGGCGCTGCTTCTTGGGAACGCGGTGATCCTCGTCCAGGATGCGGTCGATCACGCCGGTGTAGGGCTCCAGCTTGGGCCGACGTGGCGAGCTTTGCCGCCGGTAGCCCGGCGGCGCGGAGTAGGCCAGCATCTTGCGCACCGTGTCCCGGTGCAGACCGAACACCCGGGAAGCTTCCCGGACGCTCATGCCCTCCACCATCACCGCCCGGCGAATCCGCAGATATACGTCCACCAAGTACATCCGTCGCACCATCCATAGGGTCGGCTACGACCCTTATGGATGACGGTAGACGGTACAGTTTTCAACCGCCAAATGTCAGTCGGTCAATCCGCCCACCTGGGACACTTTACCTCCGCCCTTCATACCGGGCGTATGAGGGCCTCCCTAGAACGGCAAGGCATGCCGGTAAGCCGTATGCGGGTACAGCGGCTCATGAGACGGGGCTGCGATCCATCTACCGGCAGCGTCGCGCCAGCCAACCGGCACCGGAACGCCAAATGTACCCCTGCCTGCTGAGGAACTGACGATTGCCCGTACGAACCGGGTATGATCCGCTGACATCGCCTATCTGCCCATGTCCAGGGGATTTCTCTACTTGGTGGCCACGATGGACTGATACGTTTGTTACGTCGTGGCCTGACGTTGGTCCAACCCTCTGGTGGCCGGCTTTTGCATCGAGGCGTCGGGCGACACCCTGAGTCAGGGAAACTCCCTACTTGACAACACCTGCCAGAGAAGCCGGTTCACCGGCCGCAAGTTCACGCAGATACTCCAGGCTCGCTAGGTAAGGATCAGCCCGGATGGCAGAGGCCAGTGCCAGGAAATCATAGCCGTCGAGCGGCTATGGAGGACGGCGAAGTACGAGGAAGTCCACCTGAAGGCCTGCGCCAACGGCTGCGAGAATACTTCCGGTCATACAACCAAAGAAGGCCGCATCTGGTCATGGGCTGCCTGACGCGGCTTGTGTACCTGCCGCACTGTACCTTGGGACGTTAGTCGTCAGCCCCTGGACCCCAGCGGTCCGTGATTTCTATCAACTGCTGCTGGCAGACGGTAAGCCGAAAGTAGTGGCCCCGAATGCCCGTATGCGGAAGCTGCTGGTGATCCTGAACTCCGTGCTCAAGCACGGTTCATCCAGGACCAAGGCCACGGGGCCACCAAGTCCCCGGCCCATTCCTATTGACCTTCAAGGAATTTGCTTGGTGCGAGGGGAGAAAGCAGTTGGGACGACTAACCAGCCACTGTTAACCCGAGAGCACAGGGCACGGCCACGGCTCACTTCCTCCTCTTGGATCTGGGTTTTCCGGCATTGGGATAAACCCTGCCTCTGGCGTCCTCGAAGTTGAACCGGTGTCTGGACCGGCCTGATTTGGCCACCTTCAGGTTGTCCAGGGGTGAAGACCTTTGGCCCATCAGGGCCCTGTGTTGGTCAGCCAGGTGAATATACTGTTCGACCATGGCCCAAGTGGTATGCCCCAGGTTCTGCTTGAGCAGGAAGGGGTCGCCGCCGTGAATCAGGAATTGGGTTGCGTAGGTGTGCCTCAGCAGGTGGGCGTGCAGCCTGGGGACGCCGCTGGTGTCGGCGAGCCTTCTCATAATTGACTTGAGGGCTTCTTTTTGCATGGGGTATCCGTCGATGGACAGGAAGAGTGCATTGGCGGAAGAGGAATCCGCCTCGAACCTGTAGTGGTAGGCATAGTGTATGAGGGTTCGCTGGCAGTTCGAGCCGAAGGCCACCACGCGCTCTTTGTTGCCCTTGCCCAGCACCTTCAGGTACCGGTCCTCCAGGTGAACATTCTCAGGCTCAAGCCTGACTACCTCGGCGAGCCTGAGCCCGGTGTCAAGCATCAGGGTGACCATTGCGGTATTCCTGGCCCCCAGAACGGTATCCTGGTTCAGGCTGCGCAGGATCCTGTCGATCTCGTCACCCGTTAGGATGTCCTTGACCTTCTTGGTGAACTTGGGTGGCTTCATATGCTCGAGGCGATGCTCTTTCGTGTACCCTTGCCTGTGAAGCCAACTGAAGAAGGCTCGAAGCGCCCTCACCCTGTTGTTCACCGTGTTGCTGGAAGCGAAACCCCGGTTGCCCTTCCTAGTCTGGACGTAGAGCACGAACTGCCTGGCCTCCTCCTCTCCCAGGTCATCAATCAAGCAGGACATGCCCTCTTTTTGCAGCCAGCGGTGAAAGAGACCCAGGGCCTCGTTGTACCAGCCAACGGTTTCCTGGGACTTTCCCTCCGACCTGTTGTGAACCTCGAACTGGAGAATGAGAGTCGGGAGTTCCAATTTCCGAGAAGGCATTTTCCGTCTCCGAACTGACTGTCTTTGTGTCATAATATGTACTTGCCTCACAGTTGAGAATTGCCTGGCAGGCAAGCATTCGGAGACGGGGGCTTGGCGGCAGAAAAGGCAGGGGACCGGATTAGGAGGGCTGGCGGGAGAATCGCCGGTCAATCGGCCGACCGGGTGTCGATTTGAAGCTGTAAGGGGCGGGAATTTCCAAATTCCCGGCTGGGGCGCAGGACGTTTAATTTACACGCAGGGGGTCGCAGGTTCGAGTCCTGCACCGCCCACTTCTTCAACCTGAAGGTACTGAAGTCAGAATTCTACGGGGATGGGGTTGCTCCAGCCAGGGGCTCCCTCTGGCACTTATCCCCGTACAATCGGCCGTTCCCGCCCTCATTGCATGAAACTGCTGAGTAATGCGCGGTCAGAATTCGGCAGCCTACGAATCGGGCTGAGACGCCCGTAAGCTCAAGTTAAGGCTTCGTAGCGATGGCCTCGCCGAAGGCGATGGCGCCCAGAGCCCCGGCGTGACCCTTCCAGTGCTCTAGGGCAACGCGCCATTCCTCAAACTGTTCGTGAGTTGCCAGACCGTAGGCAGTGGCCGCCGCTATGACTGCGGGAGAAAAGAACCAGTCAATGATAAAGCCATGAAGGAAGGCGACGTCCTCGGGTTCACTGAAAACGTCGAAGGACGCGCTGGCTCGAACGTCAGTGAAGCCGGCCTCTACAAACCGGTTCTTCAGCTCCCTTCCCATTTGAGGATGGCCACCGTTAGCGGCGATGAGATTTCCGAAGACTGTCCATCCGCCTCGCAGAGTGTCTGTTGACGGCTCGGCAAAGCACGACGCCACTACGGTTTCACGGCTCGCGATAATTCCGCCCGGTTTGAGTACCCGCTTCACCTCCGCCAGGGCCGCGCTGGTATCCGGCACGTGCATCAGTACTGCATGGCAGTGGGCCACGTCGAAAAAATTGTCCTCGAAAGGTAGAGAAGTTACATCGCCAACGTGGAACTTCGCGTTATTGTGACCGCCCGCCTCGGCGGCGGCCCTGGCCAGCTCGATCTGTGATTCCTCCATGTCTACCCCATGCACTTCCCCAGGACCCACCGCTCCGGCCAAACCGACCGATATGGTCCCAGGCCCGCAGCCGAAGTCGAGAACGCGGAGGCCGGACTTCAGGTACGGAGTCAGGTACGCGGCATGGGACTCCATGCTCCGCCGGTCCAGGAGTTGACGGAACTCGTCGCTGTAACCCATGGTGTAGCTGGGTGTTTGTTCTGCCACTGTATTCACCTCTTGCAATTGGCTGGCCGTTCTGCTGGTCAGGCTCGTTTGTCATTACCGTTCAATCAAAAGTATACTTGACCACGCGACAATGCACATCCGTAAACGAATCTGCCATCAGCGCGACGATAAAGGTTGTTTCCACGGCATACAACAGTCTTGCGCTACTTAACCGGCCGCAGGGGGAGAACTATGGCTGATTCAGGCGCGAAGGCGTCTGGCATAAGCGACCCGGGACTGCTCCCAGTCGCCGATGAGTGGGACGCGGGATATATGGGGTGCGGCGAAGTCATCATCCTGCTCAGAAAGCGGATGCAGAGTCTGAAACCTGGGGAGGTGTTTAAGCTCACCTCTCAAGACTTGGGCGCACCCGAGGACCTGCCTGCGTGGTGCCGGATGACTGGCCGCCGCCTGCTCCACGCCGCACATCCTCACTACTGGATCGAACAGAAAGGCGGCTAATAGTACCGGAGGAAATCATCCAAATATGTCGGACAAATTCTGCGTCAACCTCACCCACGCCAAGGACGATACCGATAAAGCTACCGTAGGGTTCGTCATCGCCAATGCCGCCCTCGGCTCGGAAAAGGAAACCGTGGTGTTTCTTACCACCGAGGGCGTCCGCTTGTCCCAAAAGGGATACGCCGACGACATTCACGAAGAGGGCTTCCTTCCGCTGAAGGAACTGATGGACAATTTCACCGAGGCCGGCGGAACAATCAATGTCTGCGCTCCCTGTTTCAGGAAGCGGGGCCTGGACGAGGACAATCTAGTTGATGGCTCCAGAATCGTCGGCGGCGCCGTGCTGGTCGAGTTCTTGTCCGACGGCGCCCCCTGCATCACCTTTTGATCTGGCAACCTAATCGCATTCATGGGGCCTGCTGATGGAGCCTGTCGGGAAACACGAACACGAACCCAATGTCAGCTTCGATGGTGGAGACCTTGACTGCGGCGGGGGACTGCTTCTCCTCATCCGCAGGCGCATAGACCCTCTGGAAGCCGGTGACTTGCTGGAAATCCTCTCCACCGACTCCACGGTCGAGGTTGAGCTGCCGGCCTGGTGCCGTCTCACCAAGAACGAAATGGTCTCCTGGACCAAATCAGGCCGCCAGCGCAGCTATCTGGTGAGCAAGGGCCCCTTTGTCCCACGCGCTCCGGCGCAGGTTGGGGCTGCTACCGCCACCATAGGGCAGCAGCTCAGGGTGGCGGTGACCATTCCCGAAACGCTGCCTCCTCCCCTTCCCGCTCCGAGAATCGCGCCTCTGTCCGTTATGGGCATCGGCAGTTGGCCGCGTCCGCGCTGGATGCTCCAGGCTGTGCATGACCAACTGGCGGGCAGGTTGAGCGAGGCGGACTTCCAGGCCACAGCCGATGATGCAGTCCGGCTGTGCATCGACTCACAACTTCGCGCGGGAGTTGACGTGCTGACCGACGGCGAGCAGCGGCGGGACAGCTACGCCAGCTTCGTGGGCGGCCTGTTGGACAACTGCCAACTCATCCCTCTCAGTGACCTCACCGCAATGGTGGACGACCCTGAGGAGTTCGAGTTGGAACTGCGCGCTCTCGACGTTCCCGCCGCGGAGGTGCGGCATCCGGTGGTCTATGGCGACTTGGGGCGCAGGAAACCGCTGGCCGTTCACGAATTGGAGTTCGCCAAAGCGGCGGCAAATTGTCCTGTAAAGGTGGCTCTCCCGGGTCCCTATCTGCTTACCCGCACCATGTGGATGGACTGCCTGACCGAGCGTCCCTATGAGACCCGCGAGAAGCTGGCTCAAGACATTGTCCGGGTACTGCGGGAGGAGCTCCACTTCCTGCTGGCCTCGGGCGCTGCGCTGGTGCAGTTCGACGAGCCGGTGCTGACTGAAGTGGTCTTCGGCGCAGCCAGCCAGAAACGCAGTTTCATATGCGGGGCGCTGAGCGAAAAGCTGGAGCCGGAATTGGAACTGGATTTCGCAGTAAGCCTCTTGAACCAAGTGGTCCGGGGACTCCCGAGGGAGCGTCTCGGCCTGCACATCTGCCGGGGCAACTGGACCCGCGACGAGTCCGCCGCCTTGGTGGGCGATTATCGCCCTCTGCTGGGCGTACTGAAACGCGCCGAAGTTGGCGCCCTTTTCCTGGAGCTTTGCACCGACCGCGCCGGCGAGGCGGAGGTCCTGCGAGCCATCCCTGCCGACAAGCGCATAGGCGTTGGCGTGGTAAACCAGAAGCTGGACGCCGTGGAGACGGTGGAAGACATCCGCCGCCGCATCCGCCGCGCCGTGGACCTGTTCGGCCAGGAGCGCGTTCTACTGACCCCGGACTGCGGTTTCGCCACCTTCGCCGACAACCCCGTGGCCTCCGCCGCCGCCGCCGAGGCCAAGCTGCGGGCCATCGTCAAAGCCCGGGACTTGTTTGCCGCCAAGTAAGCGCCCTCTAGCTCGCGTCCGTCTGCTGGTGGCGGCCTATGTATCCGACGATGACCTGCCGCCGCTCTCGATCCCAGTCGAAGGCAATGCGGATGGTATAGCGAGCGTCGAAGCTGGTGCCTTTTCCAATGTGCTCTGCCAGCCAGTGGCGTTTACCGTCCACCCTGGTGGTATAGGATTTTTCATACCGGGAAAGCGTGGTCTCTCCCTGGTCACCCTTGTACCACCAGCCGCAGGCTTCTCGGATGGACTGGTCGAAATCCGTAATCCGCAACCTTCCCAATTTCGACGCATAGTAGGAGTTGGCCAGCCACTGCAAGGCTTCCCACACTTTGTTCGGGTATATGTAGGGGTTTGACTCTATGTTTGATTCCGAATTGGGTGAGAAAAGCAGCTCCTGCCTGAAGCTGAATTTTGCCATCTCCACGGCTTCCCTCACACTTTCCACCACCAAGGGGGCGGCTTCCTCTTCTTCGAGAGAGCCGTCCATGACTGACCGGTAGGCCATCCTCCAAGACTCTTCCATTTCCTGGCTACTGAAGAGTTCCGTCTTGAGGGCTTCAACTTCGTCGCGCAGGTCCTGGTTCTCAGACCTGAGGGCGCTGGCGTGGTTGTGCAACCCCTGATTTTCCGATTGCAATGCGGAAAATTCCTCGGCGTTGGTTCCGATTTGCTCTGCGCGGGAAGGGTCGGGTATGGAGAAAGCCTCCTGCAGCGAAGTGGCGGGAATGGGGTCATGATCGTGCGCCGATACAACTAGCCCTGACGTATCAAGGCTGGCTGTCAAAAATACCTCACTAGCGGCCCTCAGTTCGGGAGGAAGAGGCTTAGTGTCACCATAGCCTGCTTCGTCGGTCATCAGGCTGTCGATGGTCTCAATTGTTTTCAGTATGACCGGAAGGAGCTCGTCTCGCTTGTGAATGCGTTCCCGCTCTTCACTAATCCCTGCGGCCCGGTCGTGGATAGGCAGGTATTCCGCCAGCAGTGTCCACAGCCTTTCCGCTGAGCGCAGTGCTGTTGCATTTTCAGACGCACTTGATACCCTTGCGGCCTTCCATCTTTCGGTATCCTGCTCAAAGAACTCCAGCAGTTCGGAGAACTCAATTCTAACCGACCGGACTGTCGCGTCGAAATCGTCGGCCCACTTTAATTCCGACTCCTTAACTTGGACCAGAGAGGATACCGATTCAATGAAATTGGGTAACACTTCCCTCCATTCTGATGCAGTGGCAGGCATTTCCTTCAGGTATTCCAGGAATTGATCGAGGTAATCAGCTAACGAACCCGCAACTTTGTCCAGCTCGCTTTCTCCCGGCCGTATCGGTACTCGCCCGGTTACGTAGCACAGCATGAGAGCGACATCGTCTTCGCTGAAATTACCTTCTGCATCTCCTTGGATAAACCTGTCTCTCTGGGAGCGCCAGCTATTCTGGGGCCAGCGCTTTCGGAACTTACCTGCATGGAAGTCCGGGTACTCTGCCTCCAACCCTGCGTCTTTCAGATGCTCGACAATTCTGTCGTGGAGTGTCTGCTGAGACTCTGCCCATGCCCACAGTACTGCCCCGGCCAAATCTGGTTGGAAGTCCAAGGCTTGAGAAATCGGGTCCCGCAACAACGTATGGGGAGCGCGAAGGGGGTCTCGATAGCCGGGTGCGCGGATTCGGCTCTTCTGGATGGCAGAATTGAGGTTGATGTTTGCGTCATTGGACAACTGCTCTCGAAATCCGAGCGCGCGACTGACCACTTCATCGCGGTAGGTCGGGTTGATCGCCTCGTACACCGCGTTGATTTGCAGACTCTTGTCGTCGGTTAGGCCACTTTCCGGCATCTCTAGTACGCTCCAGATATTGCCACCGCAGCCTCTGCAGGCTGCCGGAACTCCAAGCTATATCTTAAATTACGTTGGGGCGGCGGGCAATCAGCACCTCGAAGGAAGAGACCCTGACCAACGCCCGTCAAAAGGCCGGATTGCTGATTACGAAAGCATCAAAGGGTGAGGCCGGAACAGGTTAACGGCGCAACGGGACGGTGGGGATTGGATGCTCTGGAACTCTACCGAAGGACCTAATCAGGCAGGGCGCGAATTGACAATGCGAAGGCTTTCATTCAAAATCGCCCCAGTCTTCACTTTTGAGATAGGAGGAGTCTCATTATGTTGAAAATCGGCCACGTCGTAGTGCGCCCGGGGCGGCGCCACGGCGACGATCCGGTGGAAATTCCAGTCCCTGAAGAACTGGAAACCGTCCCGGGTATACCAATGAACCGTAAGGACGTGGACTTCTACAGCCGGGAGTATCCGCTCCAGCGGCAGCAGGTGGAACACGCTGCGGACACCGAATGGGCTCCTACTGTTGGTACTCCAGCCATGCAGAAGTACCACCATGAACATCAAGAGGTAATGGAGCAGTTCTACCCTCTGATGAACCGCACCGGCGACCTGGCACCCACTGGAACCCCCACGGGTGAGGACGTCACCGACCTGATTCGCGCCAAGGCCCGCGAGATGGGCTACCTGGAAGTGGGATTCACCGCCCACGATCCTCGCTACATCTACCAGGACCGCAAGGACCATGTCAAGTTCGGCAACGCGGTGTGCTTGGCCTTGGAGCAGGACTTCGCCGAGACGCAGACGGCCCCCAGCATGGCCGCCGAGCACGGCCACTACGGCACCTACGAGATTCAGGCTCCCATGGGCCTGGAGATGGTGGACTTCATACGCTCTTTGGGCTACGGCGCGCAGCTCCACGGCCCCAGCAACCACAGCGCGGCCACCATCCCTATGTTCGTCGCCGCCGGGCTGGGCCAGTTGGGCGCCAACGGTCAGTTGCTGACCCCCCATGCCGGCGCCCGCTGCCGCTTGCAGATTATCACCACCGACGCCCCGGTCACCTACGACGAGCCGGTGGACTACGGCTTCCATGCCTTCTGTCAGGTCTGCCAGGTCTGCGTCAACCGTTGCCCCGGCCGCGCCCTGATGCGCGAAAAGATATGGTGGCGCGGCGTGGAAAAGAACAAACTCATCTACAAGCGCTGCCGCCCGGTTATGTCGCGCTACGAGGGCTGCGCCATCTGCATGAAGGTCTGCCCCATCAACAAGTACGGCGCCAAGAACGTGATGGAGCACTACGCCCAGACCGGTCAGGTGTTGGGCAAGGGCACCCACGACCTCGAGGGGTACACCCTGCACGAGGAGAGCACCGGCAAATACGCCACCGGCTACTTCGGCCCCGGCGAACTGCCCACCTTCAACGCGGCGTTCTTCAAGATTCCTGAAGGCACTCGCGAGAATGCCGCTCTGGATGGTCTCATCGAGTACCTCCAGGAACGCAAGGGAGAGGCTCTGGACCGCCCCGAGGATCAAGAGTTGCTCTTCAACTTCCGAAACCGCCTCCGGGCCATCGTCAACGGTGAAGCGGTGAGTGACAGCACGATGTTCTAGCCCATCGCGCATCGGGCGTTGCCTGCGTAGGGGCGCACGTTCGTGCGCCCCTACATCTTGCGCGGAAATTCTTAAAACACGAGGGGAAAGCAGACAGTGAAACAATCATGGTGGGCCGAAGGGGAATTGTTCGAGGGCTGCAACTGCAACCTGCTCTGCCCCTGCCACATCACCTTTCGCCAGTCCCCAACCAACGGCTACTGCGACGCCATCTGGGGGGCGCAATTCGGGCAGGGGCAGTTCGGCGAGGTGAGTCTGGCGGGATTGGGAGCAGTGATATTCGTCCACTCGCCTGGGCCAACCATGTCCGACGGCGAGTGGACGTCGGTGCTGTACGTCGACCAGGCTGCCACCGATGAGCAGACTGCCGCTTTATGGGCTATCTTCAGCGGCATAGCCGGCGGCCCGTGGGAGATTCTGGGCCAATTCTACCGCGATGGGAAGTTGACAGCAGTGAGGAAAGTACCCCTGGAAATTGCCATTGACTCAACTTCCCGAACCCTGCGCGCATCAGATCTGGTTCTACTGGAGGTGCAGGCCATTCGGGGCGCTGACCACGAGGAATTGGCAACCATCACCAACCTTCGCAACGTGATACACGGCAATGTCCATACCCTGGCCCGCTCCAACCAGACCATCAGGGACGAAGCTCTCTCCTGGGAGGAGCAGGGCAAACATGGCCTGTACAGCAGATTCCGATGGGAAGGTACGCTTCCACAACGGAACTAGCGCATAGGGATACGGTATAGCTTATCCTGCAATCAGATTACGGAAGACCGTGCCTTCTTTCATCACCAATCTGATTCTTTCCCGTTCCTGCAGGACGGTAATGTCGCTCAATGGGTTGCCGTCCACCACTATCAGGTCGGCCAGCTTGCCAGGCTCCAGCGTTCCCAAGTCCTGCTCAAGCCCGCAGCAGGCGGCGGCCTCGCGGGTTCCTGCTACCATGGCCTGCATCGGCGTCATTCCGCCGTCGACCAGCATATCCAGTTCCACAGCGTTATTGCCGTGGAACCAGCCGCCGGCGTCGGTTCCGGCCACCACTCGCACGCCGTACCGCATGGCCTGCTGCACCGTTTCGATGTGATGCTCCCGGAACTCCCGCGCTTCCACCTGGGCCACCGGATTCCCTTCTGCGGAGTGGTGGGCGAAGACGGTGAGAGTTGGCACCAGGGTGATGTCCTTATCGGCCATCATCCTCAGTAGGTCGTGGTCCAGGTCCAGGTAGCAGCCGTGTTCGATGGAGTCCACGCCCGCCTCCACCGCAGTCCGCAGGCCCGGCCCGCCGACGGCGTGGCAGGCTACGCGACGGCCTTGGGCGTGGGATTCGTACACCAGCGTTTTAAGCTCATCCAAGTCATAGCAGGCGTCGGTGCCCAAGTGGGTGGCTCTCCCAAATCCGGTCTGGAAGACCTTGATGAGGTCTGCGCCCACCCGGGCATTCTCTCTAACTACGGCCCGAATTTCATCTGCGCCGTCGGCTACGCCGTAGGGAATGTTGGGGTCGGGCATGGAGTAGCGGCGATGTCCCGAAAAAGTGGGCCGGTCCTGCACGCTGTGGGTTGGCCCCAGCGGCCCGGCGGCTACCAGGAGCCTGGGGCCTTCGATAAGCCCTTCCTCGACAGCGACCCGGAAACCGGCCTCGAGCCAGCCGCAATCGCGGATGGTGGTGTAACCGGACTGGAGAGTGTCCTCGATTACGCGGGCAATGCGCAGGGTTCTGGTGCTTCGCGGCTCGGTCATTCCCCAGCGACTGAGAAGATCGTAGGTGAAGGACGCCAGGTGGTCGTGACAGTCAATGAGGCCGGGCAAGACGGTCAGGCCGGTCGCATCGACTTGCCGAGTTCCTTCGGGGATGGTGACGGCAGGGCTGGGTCCAGCAGCCCTGATGCGCCCATCGTCCCCCACCAATACCGTCGAATCGGCCAGCGGCTCGCCACCGGAGCCGTCTATCAGAGTTCCGCCCACAATTGCCTGCATGGTTACCTCCGGACTCCTCAGCATGGTGGTCATTCGTCTCAATGCGATGGTTTCTATGGATGGTTGCTATGATAGCGTAGACGGTCAAGAATAGTGGGGGAGAACCGAATTTGGAGGAGTTTTGGGATGAAACGGGAATTTATCAATCCACCGGAGTTGGCTTCGCCGCCAGCAAACCTGTACAACCACGTGGTCAAGGTAGGGAATACGGTGTACATATCCGGTCAAGTGCCCCGTGGTCTGGACGGAAAGGCGGTGCACCTTGGTGATGCAGCGGCCCAAATCCGGCAAGTGTGGGCCAACCTGGAGATTGCGGTGAAGGCTGTAGGAGGTACGCTGCAAGACATCGTGAAGACAACGACCTACGTAGTCGGTTCAGAGAACCTGGGCAAAATCCGCGAGGTGAGGATGACGCTGTTGCCGGAGGAAGGCCGCCCGACCAGCACCACGGTAGTGGTGGCCGGCCTGGCAGACCCGGACTTTCTGGTGGAAGTGGAAGCAGTAGCCGAGCTACGCTAGGTTTGGCTCCCTTCCAGCCGCACCTGGACACCGGCGCGTTCTTCCTGGAGGGTCAGCACTATCGAGCTGTCATTTTCCTCCCAGCCTCGGGCCATAGCCTGAGCGTAGAGGTCGCGGCAGACTTGGGCCAGGGGCATTGGGACTTCGTAAGCCTCCGCCAGCTCTTCGCCCAAGTGCAGGTCTTTATGGGCGGTTTTCAGGGCGAACCGGGCCTCGAAATCGCCTTGGAAGAAAGTGTCGGGTAGCCTTCCCCACAGATTGCTCATCCGGCCGATGGCCCCGTTGCGGAATACGTCCACGATGGTCTCGGCTGGCACGCCAGACTTGACGGCCAGAGTCCAGCATTCGGTCATTGCCAGGTCGGCGCAGAAGACCGCGGTATTGTGCATAATCTTGCAGATGCACCCGGAGCCGATGTCTCCGGTGTGCATCACCCGCTCCCCGATGGCTTCCAGCACGGGCAGGCACCGTTGGAAGGTCGTTTCGTCTCCCCCAACCATCACTAGCAGGTCCCGCACCCTCGCTCCCTCGACCCCGCCGCTGACCGGCGCATCGAGCATGGCGATTCCTTTCTCGGCGAAAACATTGTGTACTTGCCGGGCCAGAAGGGGAGAGTTGGTGGTGTGGTCTATGTAGGCTGAGCCTGACCGGGCTCCTTCCAGAATGCCGCCCGGCCCGAGGGTCACTGGCTCCATCTCAGCCGGGCCGGGCAGGCAGGTGCAGGTTATGTCGCACTGGGCGGCGACCTCCGCCGGAGAGTCCGCCCATACCGCTCCTTGGTCAACCAGCGGCCGGGTCTTTTCGCGCACTACATCGTGGACCGCCAGCTCATAACCAGCCTTCAATATGCTGGCGGCCATAGGCGTGCCAATGTTTCCTGTCCCAATGAACCCGATACGCATACGGTCTACTCCGCTGCGGAATTTCACCCTCACCCAACCCTCTCCCTCAAGGGAGAGGGAGAATAGAAACGCCCAGGGCTGTTGGTCTTGAGCTAAAGTTTGTAGAGACGGGCCGGGTTGTCCCACAGGATGCGCCGCTTGCTCTCGTCGGACAGGGGCAGTTGCAGGAACGTCTCGGTGGTATGGGGGTACTTGGCGTCGCCGTGGGGGTAGTCGCTGGTGGTCAGCAGCCTTTCGTCGCCCACCGCTTCCACCACGTGGGACACGAACACTTCCTCGCACTCGACGGCGGCGTAGCCTTGCCGGTTGAAGTATTCAGAGGGCAGCATCCTGAGGTGCTGCATTTCCCCGTAGGGATGCCGCCACTCGTAGTGTTCGTCCATCCGGCCCAACCAGAAAGGCAGCCAGCCGCACTGGCCTTCCAGGAAAGCGAATTGCAGCTTGGGGAAGCGCTCCATCACCCCGCCCATGATGATGTCCATGCAGCACATCATTTGCTCCACGGAATGGGTGGCGATGTGGGCGATGCCGAGGTCGTCGGGGAAGCGGTCGGCCCCGGCGGCGGGCATTCGGGAGCCGGTGGTCTCGTGGAAGCCCACGGGAACGTCAAGTTCCTGGACCTCGGCCCACAACGGGTCGTAGTGCGGGTCGTGCCAGGAACGGTTGTTGTACATATTGGGGCGAAGGAAAACCGCCTTGAATCCCAGCTCCTTGACGCAACGCCGGGCTTCGAGCACCGCGGTTTCCACGTCGTGGGGCGAGAGAGCCGCCGCGCCGAACATACGGGACGGGTCGCCAGCCTGGATGTAGTCGTAGAGCCAGTTGTTGTAGGCGCGGCAGGCGGCCTCGGCGAAACGGGGGTCCATTCCGTTGCGGGCCGTGATGTACATACCGGAGGTCGGGTACAGCACCGCCAGGTCCAGGCCCTCTCTGTCCATCGCCTTAAGCTGAGACGCCGGATTGAAGTTGGCGGCTATTTCCTCAGCGTACCGCTCCGCCAGAGTGTCTTCTTCCTCGCTGCTGCGGGCCGGCCAGTTGTAGTCGGTCATGCTGGCCATCACATCGCCTTCCACAACAGTGCGGATGTCCCAGCGGCGTTCATTGAGCCGACGGGGAGCCCGGTCTTTGAACTCGGGGTCAATGTATTTTTCCCAGAGGTCAACAGGCTCCATTACGTGAAGCTCGGCGTCGATTATCTTGAATCCGTTCTTTGCCATGACTGTCCAACTCCCTTCTGTTGGATGAATCCGGCCATTCTGTGAGGCGGCTAGATGGCCTGCCAGTAGCGGCGGCCTTCGGCGCGGACTATGCGACCGAATCCGGGGGCGGCCAGGTGGACGGCGGCGACGGGCAGGCCTTCCTGTTCCAGCCGGTCCATCATGTCGCGGCGGGTGATGCGGGTCTGCTCCGGGTCTATGTCGGCGCGGGAGACCCAGTCGGTGTTTTCAATCTGCACCGTGTTGTGCAGCACGTCGCCCAGCACCAAGCCCCGTTCGCCCTGGGAGGAAATCATGATGCTCATGTGGCCGGGGGTGTGCCCAGGGGTGGGAATCATGGTCAGTTCGCCGGTCAACTTATACTCGCCTTCCATCAGTTCCAGCACGCCCAGCCCTTCCAGCGGCCAGACGCAATCCGGGGCGTTGGGAAAGCGTGTCTCTATCAGCGCCGGGTCGTGGCACGCTTCCCAGTCCCTGACGCTGACGTAGTAGCGGGCGTTGGGGAAGGTTGGGACGTAGTTGCCGTCTTGGGAGACGACGTTCCAGCCGATGTGGTCGCGGTGGGCGTGGGTCATCACCACCATGTCCACGTCTTCGGGCCTCATGCCGTGGGCGGCGAAGTCGTTGAGCAGCTCACCCCACGGCGTTTCCGGGGTGGGCTTGGGGCCGAGGCCGGTGTCTACGGCGATGGTGCGGCCCTCGGAGCGAATAACGAAGCAGGCAAGGTTGAAGCGGACGTTGCCATCGGAGGTCAGGTGGCTCTCATGCCCGTGCCAATCCTCGCTGGGAATAGCAGGGAAGAAGTTGCAGAGGTCAAACTCCAACAGCCCGTCGGAGAGGGAGGTGATCTCGACGTTACCGATGTTCAGCTTGTTGCCAGGCATTTCAGGCCTCCTGACGTTTCTGGTTGACCGCCAGATTATAGAATGCCGCCGGAATAGTCGCAATTGAGACTCCTGCAGGAAATGAAAAGAGCCACTCCGATTCGGAGTCGCCCTCTCCTGCGCCGTAGCGCCATTCCCGGCCCGGCCTGGGTTGTTCTTATTGAGCCGGAGCGGCCATAAGGACGCTCACGTCCTTAACCTCTATGTTGGACACCAGCATCACCAGTTCCTCCAGGCGGCGCACTTCGAATTCCATGAAATCCTCTTCCACTACCATGTAGCGGGAAACCACTTCCAGAATTTCCTGCTTCATCTGCTGCATCATGTCTGGCGCCAACTCGACGCGGTCCTGGATGAGAACCAGGCGCAGCCGCTGGCGGGCAATCTCACTGGAAGTCTGGGTGTTTTTTTCGGACAGGCCAAACAGCCAACGCAATAGATCACGCATGGGAGTAAGCCCTCCCTTTCATGCTCACCATGTCCCGGAGCTTGTTGAACATTCCGGGGCGGGGTGCAATATCAACTATGGGCACTTCTTCACCGTCGATTCGCGCTGCTATGCGATGAAAGGCCGCCCCGGCAGTTGAACGCCCGTCGTGCACCACCGGCACGCCGCGGTTGGCGGCGGATATGGTGCGCTCATCAGCTGGCACTAAACCGATTACCTCGATTGCCAGCAGCGACTCCACGTCCTTTTGACTCATCATATCCCCGCGCCGCACCATGTCGGCGGAGATGCGGTTGATGATGAGCCGCGGTCGATGCAATTCCGACGCCTCCAGCAGGCCGACAACCCGGTCTGCATCGCGTATCGACGCAACTTCGGGGGTGGTTACGATTATCGCTTCCTGGGCCGCCGCGGTGGCGTTCCTGAACCCCCGTTCAATCCCGGCCGGGCAGTCTATCAGAATGTAGTCGTATTCCTGCTCAAGTTCGGCACACAGGTCCCGGAGCTGGGCTGGTTCGATGCTGTCCTTATCGCGGGTCTGAGCCGCCGGAATCAGGTACAACTCCAGCCCCTGCTTGTCTTGGATCATAGCCTGGCGTATCCGGCACTTGCCTTCTATGACGTTCACAAGGTCGTAGACGATGCGATTTTCCAGACCCATGATTACGTCGAGATTGCGCAGGCCGATGTCCGTGTCTATGACCACTACGCGGTGTCCCCGCATGGCCAAGGCGGCGCCGATGCTGGCGGTGGTGGTAGTCTTTCCGACGCCGCCCTTGCCCGACGTGATGACGATCGTCTTACCCGTCATAAAGTACCCCTTCTGTGTATCTGGCGAAACGCCCGGCGAATGGCGATACGTAGATTGCTCCCCGCCGCGTGTAGGCAATGCGTGTCTGCCCTACTTTGGCGTCTCTGCCGCGCTTCCTCCCTCTGCGGTCTTTCCCGGTTGCTGAAATGGCAGCTTCACAGTTCCCGATTCGGATCCGAGGAGATTTGATATCCAAGGCGATGATCGCAGCTTTGTTGTCTCCCGACGCCCCGGCATGAGCGATTCCCTTGAGCGTGCCCATCACCACGATGTCGCCGTCAGCTTTGATCTCCGCGCCCGGATTAACGTCCCCAAGCACGACCACGTCGCCGTAGTGATGAATGGACTCTCCAGAGCGAAGGGTGCTTTGAATCAGCATGGCCTGGGTCTGGTTGCGCCGGCTGCCACGAGCGTAATCTGTGGCAGTGCGTTCCGGCGCATCGCCTCTAGTCGCCCCTCGCCTCGTTAAAAATCGCCACGGATACCGCAACGAGGCCTCTTCCGGGTATTCCTCGGATTCAATGACGTAGTCCCCGATAGTCGAGACGAACCGAGAGACTTTCAAACCCGAGTTTTCCTCGAAGACCTTGCGGATGACGGCCTTTTCTCTGGCTGTCAGGCTGCGCCTACCGGAGTTGACGCTTACTCCGCCTTCGGAAAATAGCGCCCCTCGCCTCTCCGACAATTGCTTAGCCAGTTCCCAAGCCACTTTGTCTATCGGAGCGTCTTCGTCGATGATGAAAGATATGTCGCTTCCACGCCCCGTCATGCTCACGACCCGGCGCCTGGAGGTCCCATCCGCTGCGCTTGACTCGCTGGTTGTGGTGAATGGAGAGTCGGATACAACCAAGGCTCACCCCGTTCCGGGTTATGTAACCTCGTTTATATCAGTCCAATCCCAATAGAAACAACGATTTTCAAGCCACTTTTTGAGAACTTTTTCAGCTTATGTGAATTACGAATGCCAAAAATTGGGCCGCGCCCATCATGGGCGCGGCCGCTGTACAAGATTGAAATCCCGAAGGAGTGTGGCGGGGTCTAGTCGCGAGTCCCAAAGAGGGCCACGGAGCAGGTGAAAGAGCCGGGTCTCCCGCCCAAGTTGTGAGTAAGCCCCAGGTCGGCTTTCTGGAGTTGGCGAGCCCCGGCTCTGCCCTGGAGTTGTTTGTACACCTCGTAGATCATGCGGATGCCACTGGCCCCGATAGGGTGGCCAAAGCATTTCAGACCGCCATCGGTATTGACTGGCAAATCGCCTTCCAAGGTGAAGGTGCCGGCCTCGACGTCGGCGCTGGCTCCCCCTCGAGGACTGAACCCCAGGTCTTCGTAAATTATCAGTTCTGTGATGGTGAAGCAGTCGTGGACCATCGCCAAATCTATCTCACGGCGCGGGTCGCTGATGCCAGCTTCCTGGTAGGCCGACTGGCTGGCCCGCACTGTTTCAGGGAAGTGGGTGAAGTCCCAGTCGTTGCGCATGATGCCGAAAGCGCCCACGGATAGTCCCAAGCCTTTGACGAGAATATAGTCGTCCCTGAAGGATTTGGCGATTTCCGGCGTGGTTATTATGGCTGCGGCGGCTCCATCGCTGACGCCGCAGCAGTCGAAGAGGCCCAACGGCCAAGCCACCATCGGTGCGTTGGCAACCTGCTCTGCGCTGACCTCACGCTGGAAGTGGGCCTTGGGGCTCATGGTGCCGTTGTGGTGATTCTTGGACGCAATCTGGGCCAGCGTCTGCTTCCCTTCCTCAAATGGGATTCCATACTCATGAAAGTACCGCGTTGCAGCCAGGGCAAACTGCG
This sequence comes from Dehalococcoidia bacterium, assembly GCA_965204805.1. Classification (GTDB taxonomy): domain Bacteria; phylum Chloroflexota; class Dehalococcoidia; order Lucifugimonadales; family UBA3495; genus VXOI01. The sequence goes on along the minus strand of OZ242013.1, from coordinate 1,409,750 downwards.
AGGGCGGCGGCACAGGAGGGTTCACATCCGAACCCGGAGCTTCAGGGACCGCCAGGCCCGAAAAGCCGGAGTCTTTGAGCTTTTCGACACCCAGGGCCAGCACGATGTCGTATACGCCAGCGGCCACCGCGTAGCAAGCATTTCGGAAAGCGTCGGTAGCCGTGGCGCAAGCGTTTTCCACGCGGGTGATGGGAATGTAGTCCAACTTCAGGGCGTCGGCCAGCGGCTGCCCGGTGCGGAAAGACGACACCGTCCCCAGCCAGGCAGCCTGGATGTCCTTGCCTTCGATGCCGGCGTCTTCATAAGCTTCATAGGCCGCTTCCACCATCAGGTCCGCGGAACTGGCGTCCCACCGTTCCCCGAACTTGGTGCAGCCCATTCCGATGATGGCCACCCGGTCTTTGATTCCGCTCATAACAACCTCTGACCTCTTTGCGTTTCCCTGTTATTAGTTGGCAGCGACAGGCTGACTGGCCGAAACCCGCCGCGGCACTGCCTTCCAGTAGTAGTTGTGGATGCCGTTGACCACCCGCAATTTGCGGAAGCTCATTTCTACCGGCATACCGATCTTGACCTCGTCCAGTTCCCGGTCGGTCATCATGCACAGGGCGCGGCCTCCACCATCGAAGTCCACCACGGCAATGACCAGCGGAGTGTCGGTGGTTCCGGCCAGGTAGTCCATGGAGTAAGTAAACACCTTTCCGGGCCGGTCGCTCAGTCTTAGTCGGGTGGAGTCGTCGCGGGCCTGGCACTTGACGCACACACGCTGGGGCGGATACTGCACAAAGCCGCACTGATTGCAGGTGGCTCCGTAGAACCGAATGTTGCGGTCGCCCTCCCGCCATAGCGCCGATACCGACGGCGATTGCGCTTGGGGACGGCGTGACGCGGCATCGGTGAGCCAGACGTCGCGCCAGCGGGCGTAAGTTTCGTAGCTGTCCAGGGCATGGCCGGAGTTGAGGTACGCGCTGACACCGCCGCCAGCCTTGCCGTTCGCTGCCGATCCGGTGGCGCGGAAACCCAGAACGTCGCTGCCATCCCCGTAGGATGCGGCGACGATAAGTTGCCCCGGCGTGGCCTCCTCCAAGGCCGAAGCCAGCAGCATCGGCACAAAGGCTGCGCCGGTATTGCCGAGGCGTCCGAACATGGCGTCCTGGACCTGCTCGGAGGAAAAGCCCAACTGTCGCGCCAACTGACCGTGTCGGCGTCCGTCGGGGGCGTAGAGGGCCAGCTTACCCACGTCCCTCGCAGCCATTCCCTGGCGCTCCATGTAACCGGCGATGGCATCGCCCAGGATGCGCTCCAGCCCTTCCTCGATGGCGAAACGGTCTTCCCAGGAACGCAGGAACTGGTCGCCGGCGCTGCGCCACACGTCCATCATGTTTTCCGAGATGCTGTACGAACCCTCAAGCTCAGCAACCACATTGTCGCGGGATACTATGAAGGCAGCCGCTCCGTCGCCGGAGTTGCGTTCGGCGTCGCCCTTGGGCGCGCCCTGCCGGTTGTCGCTGGCGATTACCAGTACCTGCCCGGCGGAACCGGCGGCCACTGAGTCCAAGCCCTGTTTCAGCGCGGTGGTTCCGGCTCGAAGGACATCGGTGATGTCGGCGGTGAATATGTCGCGGCGCAGGTCCAGGGCCGTTGCAATGATCGAGGCGCAACCCTTTTCGGCGTAAGGAGGTGTAGTGGTGGCGAAGAGCAGACCATCGATCTTCTCGCGGTCTCGCCCGGTGAGGCAGTCAAGGCCCGCCGCCACTGCCATGCTGACGCTGTCCTCGTCGAAGTTGGCCACCGACCGCCCGGCTTGAGAGTTCCACCCATGGGTGGATGCCCCCAGACGATAGCGGGGGACGTAAGCTCCAAAGGCCGCAATTCCAGCCACAGATGCCCTCCAATCCAGGATGCGGCAATGCTATCAGGACGGGAATTTGAGTGTCAAACGCGGCCCCGGCTAGAGCTCGAACTCTTTCACGTCTTCTGCGACAATCAGCCTTGCTCCCGTCAGGGCCTGCACTTCTTCGGGAGTCCAGCCTGGAGCCACCTCTCTCAGGACCAGACCATCAGGAGTGCGCTCGATTACAGCCAAGTCTGTCACTACCAGGTAGACGCAGCCCTGTCCGGTGACCGGGAAGGTACATTCCTCCACGACTTTGGGATTGTTCTGGCGGTCGGTGTGCTCCATAGCCACAATCACGCCGCTGGCGCCGGCTGCCAGGTCCATCGCCCCGCCGACGTTGCCCACACCGCGGTGGGGCAGCATCCAGTTGGCGAGATCCCCGTTGGCTGACACCTGATGCGAACCCAGCACCGTCACGTCCACGTGACCGCCGCGTATCATGGCAAAGGCTTGGGACGAGTCGAAAAAAGACATCCCGGGCACCGGCTCAAGGAACTGGCCGCCGGCATTTATCAAGTTGATGTCTTCCTCGCCCTCTTCGGCCAACGGGCCGCAGTTCAGAATGCCGCTCTCGCTGTGATAGAAAACTGTTCTGCCCTCCGGGAGGAAGCTGGACACCAGTGTTGGAATTCCGATGCCCAGGTTCACGTAGGCGCCGTCTGGGAGTTCCTTCGCCACCCGCATGGCGATAATCTCGCGGGGCAGCCTCTCTTTTTCTGCGAGTGAATCAATATCGATAGGCATGACTGGAACCTCAAGTCAAGAGCTTTCAAGTATCCAAGTATGGAGAGAAGTTCGCAGGCCGCTTGACGATGCGATTTACGAAGAGACCGGGTGTCACAATTTCCTCGGGGTCGAGTTCCCCCGGCTCCACAATTTCGTCCACCTCAACCACTGTGACGCGGGCCGAGGTAGCCATCACGGGGTTGAAGTTGCGCGAGGTTCCCTTGTAGACCATATTGCCCAGCGTGTCCGCCTTGTGGCCCCGGATGATGCAGAAGTCGGCCAGGATGCGCTGTTCCAACACATAGGGTCGGCCGTTGATTTCCCGAACTTCTTTTCCCTCGCCCAGCAGCGTTCCCACTGCTGTGGGCGTATAGAAGGCGGCAACTCCGGCGCCGCCGGCGCGGAGTCGTTCGGCCAGCGTTCCCTGCGGCGACACTTCCAGACCGGACTGGCCCTCCTGATAGGCCCTCTCGAAGGCGCTGGGCCTGTTGATGGATGGCGAGACTGGGTAGGAGGCAATCGCCTTGGCGACCTGGCCGTTGTCCACCAGGATTGTGTGATCTATGGGAGTCACTCCTTCCGGCGCTCCGAACCTGGCAACGCGAGCGATGCCTGCGGTGTTACTGATCATGGTGAGGCCCTTGGCTCCATTGTCCCGCAGGGCCGTCATAAGGTAGTGGGCCATCCCTCCGGGACCGCCGAAGCCGTCAACATTAACGATTGCTCCGTCCGGTACATCGCTGAGGGCCTGGTTCGCGCTGTCGTAGACCTTGTTTGGCCAAGGGAGCGTTGGCACGGCGAAGGTCATTTCGCGGAGGTCAGAAGCGACTGACATCGGCGCCCCTGTGATGGCCATTATGTCGTCGGAAGTCCAGCCGGGGGCGACTTCCACCAGCTCCAACCCGTCGCCGGTAACGCGAATAGCGGCAATATCGGTAACAATCAGGGATAAACAGCGGTTGCCGTCTATGGGCAGGTCGCAATGTTCAAGGATACGAGGCGTCCCGTCGTCGCCCGTGTGCCGCATAATTGCCACTACGCGCCCTGCACCGGACGCCAGGTCAACCGCGAACCCGGGGGCAGCCAAGCCCGGCGTTTCGGCGGTGGTCCAGTGGATGAAATCGCCCGCCGCGCTGGCCTGACCCGCCTCGACGAAAGCGAGTCCGACGTTGCCTCCGGCAAGCATCGCCGCGAGGTCTGCGACGCCAACAACCGTCCCGCCTGGAATGACCTCGGCCGACCCTCCCCCACTATCCACAAACATGCCCTCGGCGCCAGACCGATAGCCGATCGCCCCGCTTTCGGCCAGGAACCATACGCCGCTTCCAGGGGGGACAGCGCCGGCAACGGCACTGGGAAAGCCGGAGCCGACGGCGACTGCTTCTCCTGCCTGAATTTCCTGCGCTGCCCGGCGGGCCATGCTTGTCGAGTCCAGTCTTGCGCCCGGCATATCTGCTCTCTACGGTCAAACTGAGTGGTTTCTAATTCGTGGTCAACACGATACGCTGAACGAAAATGGCTGGCGTGATAACCAGTTCTGGATCGAGACCGCCAGGCTCCCGAATTTCGTCCACCTCTGCGATGGATACCCCAGCCGCCATAGCCATGACCGGGTTCCAGTTGCGATGAGTTCCTGCGTAAACCAGGTTGCCCAGCGTGTCGGCGGAAGCGGCGCGCAGCAGGGCGAAATCAGCTTTGAGAGCGGGCTGAAAGACGTGTTCGCGCCCATTCAACTGCCGGACCTCGCACCCCTCGGCAAACCTGGTTCCGGCTCCGGTGGGGAGGAACAACCCGCCGATGCCGGCCCCTCCCGCCCGGATTCGCTCCGTCAAGACTCCTGTGGGCTGGACTTCCAGTTCAAGCTCTCCGTCTTCCCATTTCTCCCGGACCACCCCGTCCTGGCGAGGGTGAAAGGGCAACGGAGAGATGAGCTTTCGGACCGCTCCCGCAGCCACGAGCCTGTTGAGGCCAGTGCGACCCAAGTCCGGCCCCCCTGCGCCCTGACTGATGACAGTCAAGCCACGCACTCCGCTGGCGATGACTGCCTCCAGCAATCCCTCCGGCTCGCCATGTCCGGCGAACCCTGCGATGAGCAACGACGCTCCGTCACTCAGGCCGGCCAGAGCTGTCCGGGGAGAGTCGTATACCTTGTTGAGATTCGCGCCGGAAATTGTACTCACAGATGATTCCTCTATGTCGTTGACGCCGCCGGTTGCTCAGGCCGGTCGGAACCGGCGGATGGGCTCTCCGCGCGATTCTCGCCTTTCTTCTTTCCCAATAGCGCGATTATGCCTGCGGCTGCTCCCCCAGCCGCCGCAATCACCATTCAAAGCATAACGGGTTTCTCCAGCCGCCGGTCAACTATCTATGATGGCAGACCAGTCAGTATTTTCAAACGACCTGCATTATACCAATCCTGTTGACTTAGCGCGGCCTGGCTGCCTCAATTTTCGCGGCGACGCTCTGCGTGGGCAAAAAGAAGCCGCCCCACTGATAGCGGGACGGCTCCCTGCTTACCTGAGTTACTTGTCTGGACTAGAAGTCCATTCCGCCGCCGGGGGGCATACCCGCCGGCATGGCCGGAGCTGCCTGGGGGATTTCGGAGATCATGGACTCGGTGGTCAGCACCATGGCGGCCACGCTGGCAGCGTTCTGGAGGGCGGAGCGAGTGACCTTGGCGGGGTCAACGATGCCCCTTTCCAGCATGGGGCCGTATTCGCCGACTTCGGCGTCATAGCCGTAGTCGTCGGCTTGCTGTTTTACCTGGTTCAGCACCACGGCGCCCTCGAAGCCGGCATTTTCCACGATGAGCTTGAGCGGCTGCTCTAGGGAGCGGCGGATGATGTCTACGCCGACGCGCTCATCGAGGGGCAGTTCGCCGATGCCGTCAAGAGCGCGCTGGGCACGAACCAGAGCGACGCCGCCGCCGGGGACGATGCCCTCCTCAACAGCCGAGCGGGTGGCGGAGAGGGCGTCCTCCACGCGGGCCTTGCGCTCCTTGAGCTCGATCTCGGTGGCCGCGCCGACCTTGATCACTGCAACGCCGCCGGACAGCTTGGCCATTCTTTCCTGCAGCTTCTCGCGGTCGAACTCGGAGGTGGTGTCCTCAATCTGGGCCTTTATCTGGACGATGCGGGCCTGGATGGCATCCTCGGAGCCGTGGCCCTCAACGATGGTGGTCTCGTCCTTGGTGGCGGTGACCCGGCGGGCCTGGCCGAAGTCCTCGATGGTGGCGGCGTCCAGCTTGCGCCCGGTCTCTTCGCTGATGACGGTGCCGCCGGTGAGGATGGCGATGTCTTCCAGCATGGCCTTGCGGCGGTCGCCGAAGCCGGGGGCCTTGACTGCCAGGGCGTTGAGCGTGCCGCGCAGCTTGTTGACCACAACGGTGGCCAAGGCTTCGCCGTCCACGTCCTCAGCGACAATGACAACGTTCTTGCGGCCCACTTGCAGCAGCTTTTCCAGCGCGGGCAGTAGCTCGGCAACGGCGGAAATCTTCTTGTCGGTGATGATGATGGTGGGGTCTTCCAGCACCGACTCCATGCGGTCGGGGTTGGTGATGAAGTAAGGAGAGATGTAGCCGCGATCGACCTGCATCCCTTCCACGTATTCGATTTCGTCGGAAAGACCCTTGGACTCTTCGACGGTGATGACGCCGTCCTTGCCGACCTTTTCCATGGCCTCTGCGATGGTCTCGCCGATGGCTTCCTCGTGAGCCGACAGGCTGGCGACCTGGCCGATGCGCTCACGGGTCTCCACGGTCTGGGCCATGCCGTGCAGTTCGCCGACCACGGACTCGACAGCGCGCTCGATGCCGCGCTTGATGGCCATGGGGTTGGCGCCGGCGGTGACGTTCTTGAAGCCGTCGGTGATGATGGCCTGGGCCAGCACGACCGAGGTGGTCGTGCCGTCGCCGGCGGCGTCGTTGGTCTTGGTGGCGGCTTCCTTGAGCAGTTGAGCGCCCATGTTCTCGAAGGAGTCCGGCAGCTCAATTTCCTTGGCAATGGTGACGCCGTCGCTGCAAACCTGGGGCGGGCCGAAGGACTTGTCCAGGACCACGTTGCGGCCCTTGGGACCTAGGGTAATCTTCACGGAATCGGCAAGGATGTCGATACCGGTGCGGAGGGACTTGCGGGCCTCCTCCGAGTAGGTAAGCTTCTTGGCTGGCATCCATTCCTCCTTAATCTATACAGGCGTGAATTCACCGGCTGGACAAGCGTTCCCCAAGTTTTTCGGGAGCCGCCAGCCCTGTGCCAGAAATTAGGATAGCTTGGCCAGAATGTCGCTCTCCCGCAGGATGAGATATTCGTCGTCGCCGTCCTTGTACTCGGTGCCGGCAAACTTGGAATAGATAACCCGGTCTCCCTTGGCAACGTCCATGGCAATGCGATTGCCGTCATCGCTGATGCGGCCCGGGCCTACAGCTACTACTTCGCCCTCCTGGGGCTTTTCCTTGGCAGTATCGGGCAGGAAAATTCCCCCCTTGGTGGTCTGCTCTCCCTCGATGGGCTTGACTACCACTCGTTCTCCCAACGGCTGGAAATTTGCCACCGCGGCCTCCTTATGTTACGCCGGGAATTAAATCTTGGCCCGGCAATTTAGACTGACAATTAGCACTCTGGCGCAGAGAGTGCTAACCTATGGTAATCAAGCCATTTTGCCTTGTCAAGAATCGCCTGGCGAGGCCCAGAGTCAGCGAAATTCTGCTGGGGAGACCTCATTTTTTATACTGGCATTAAACTGGCGCGCGACAGGGATGTAGCGGTCATTACTCTTGACAATCCTGCCCTGAACAACAGGATCGATGAAGTTATGGCAGGGGAACTGCGGGGGCTGTGCGCCGAGCTATCCGGTGACGACGGCCTCAGAGTGGTAATATTGACCGGCGAGGGTACAGTATTCTCCACAGGGAGAAACCCAGCCGTATCGCCTGTGCAGGTTGCCCAAATGCAGGTGGGGCGGGCAGTTGCGTCCCTGTCTGTGCCTGTGCTGGTGGCATTGAACGGCGACGCCACCGACCACGGGCTGGAGTTGGCATTGGCCGGCGACATCCGGCTGGCGGCAAGCGACGCGGAATTCGCCTTTACGCTTCCGTCAGCGGGCAATTTCCCCTTCGACGGGGCCACCCAGCGACTCCCCCGCCTGGTCGGACCAGGCTGGGCGCGCGATATGCTGCTGACGGGCCGGCGTATAGATTCTGCCGAAGCCTTGTCCATCGGCCTAGTCAACCGGGTATCGGGCCCCGGAGAAGGCCCGCTGCAATTGGCCTGCAAATTGGCTGAGGAGATAATGGAGGGCGGCCCTCTGGGCGCCAGATATGTTAAAGAAGCTGTGGCTCTTGGGGCCGACCTTGCCCTTGGTCAAGCCCTTGGGTTGGAAGCGGACATGAACGTCATACTGCAAAGCACTGCCGACCGCGCTGAGGGCATAGCATCGTTCCTGCAAAGGCGGGCGCCAACGTTTACCGGGGAATAGGATGACCCTCCTCTGGGGAGAATGTAGAATCGGGATTGAATTACAGGATTCGGTGAGCGCCGTTGCGAGGAGAACACCTTGAAACTTAAGCTGGACCTCCACACCCACGTTTGGGAAGCCTTCAATTTTCAGCCGCCGTCGCTGGAAATCGCCGAGAAAGTAGTGCGGCAAATCAAGGCTGCGGGGATTGACGGCATCGGAATTACCGATCACCACAACAAGGACTGGTCCTTCGAGTTCCGGGAGTTGGTGGAACAGCACTTCCCCGGTGAGGTGGTAATAATTCCCGGGTGGGAAATAGAAATTCGTCCTGAGCAGAATCCCTTTGCGGAATACCAGGTCGCGGAGCTGTTCCTGCCCCCGATGGACGGCAGAGAGGGCGGTGTCTTTCGAACCTATTGCCATCCGGGCTACTATTCCCCTGAAATCATCATTGAGCGGGACGTTCACGCAATCGAGATAGACAACTACATCCACAACTGGCATATCCGCAAGCCCCAGGTGAAGGAGAAGGCGGACACCCACGGCCTGCTGCTCATGGAGGTCAGCGACGCCCACAACCTGGAAAACATCGGGCTGCGCTATACCGAACTGGACTTGCAACAGCTTTACGACCGGGCTGTATATCCTGCTGTGGTTTCCGCCCGTTAGTTGCCATGCGACCGTTTGAGACGCTCATATACGAGAAGGAAGGGAGTGTGGCGCGCATCTCGCTGGACCGCCCGGCCGTGCTGAACGCCTACAATATCCAGATGCGTGACGACTTTTCCGAAGCGCTGGCGGCGGTGGCCGAAGACCCGGATGTGCGCGCCCTTCTGATAACCGGCGAAGGGCGGGGCTTCTGCGCCGGCGCGGATCTCACCGAGTTCGGGTCGGCTCCCTCGCAGGTCATCGCCAGGCAGGTCCGCTGGCAGAGGGATGTATGGGGACAGATGATCAATATGGAGAAACCTATAATCGTAGCCGTTCACGGCTATTGCATTGGGTCAGGACTGGAAATCGCGCTTCTAGGTGACCTGCGTCTGGCTGCGGAGGACACGATTTTCACCATGCCGGAGATTCGTCTGGGTATGATTCCCGCCGCTGGAGGAACGCAGACGCTCCCCCGCAACGCCAGTTTGTCGCAGGCTCTCGACCTGCTGCTCACCGGACGCCGCTTCACGGCGCAGGAAGCGCTGTCAATGGGACTGGTGACTCGGCTTTCGCCTCCGGAACGGTTGATTGACGACGCCCGCGAGGCGGCTACCGAACTGGCCCAAGCCCCGCCGAGAGCCGTCTCGGCCCTGAAACGGGCGCTGCGTGAGGGAGCGGATATGACGCTGGATGAGGGCCTTAAGCTGGAATCGCGCCTCGCTGCCCTCCAAACCATTCGATAGGCAGACTTACTCTCAACTCTACCCTGTATTATTTGAATCTGAGCAATGAATACGACCGAATTACTGACCATTGCCGAGGCCATAGTCCCAGACCGCACCGCGATGATTTTCGACGGGCGGGAGTTCACCTACCACCAGATTTCCCAGCGGGTCAACCGCTTGGCCAACGCGCTGGCGGAATTGGGCGTTCACCCCGGCGACCGGGTAGCCACCATGCAGGTGAACAGCCACCGCAGCATCGAAATCTACTTCGCCGCCGCCCAGCTCGACGCCACTTATGTCCCGATAAACTTCCGGGCCAAGACGGAAGAGTTGCATCAGATGCTCACTATCGCGCAGCCTGCCTGTCTGTTCATCGGCGAGCGTTACCTGGAACTGCTGGGCGAAGAGGACCTCTTCGGCCTGCCCCAGGACCGGGTCATCATACTGGACGCCGGTACAACCACCGGGCTGACCAGCTACGAGCAATTGCTGCGGGCCGCTTCACCGGAGCAGCTTCACTTCCCGGAGGGAGAGGACGACGACACCACGGTGATTATGTTCACCTCCGGCACCACCAGCGCGCCCAAGGGGGTAATGCTGACCCACGACAGCTTCGCGTCCTATATCCTGTCAACGGTCACGCCCGCCGACCCTGACTTGGAAGAAACCAACCTGGTGACTGTGCCTTACTACCACATCGCCGGGCTCCAGGCGGCGCTGACGGCGGTGTACGCTGGGCGGACGCAGGTGATAATGCGCCAGTTCGAGCCGGTGGAGTGGATGACGCTGGTGCAGGAATACCAGGCCAACCGCGCCATGCTGGTGCCGACGATGCTCAAGCAGTTGATGGACCATCCCAAGTTCAGCGAATTCGACCTTTCGTCGTTGGACGTGATTACCTATGGCGCGGCCCCAATGCCGTTGGAAGTCATACGGCAGGCTATCGGGAAGTTCCCCGGCGCCAGCTTCATCAACGCCTTCGGCCAGACGGAGACCGCCTCCACAATAACCATGCTCCCGCCGGAAGACCACATACTGGAAGGCTCCCCGGAGGAAATCGAGAAGAAGCTGCGCCGCCTTACTTCCATCGGCAGGCCCCTGGAGGATGTGGAAGTGGAGATAGTCGACGAAGACGGGCAGCCTGCGTCCATTGGCGAAACGGGCGAAATAGTCGCCAGGGGTTCCCGCATGATGGCGGGCTACTGGCAGGAAGACGCGGCCACGCGCGAGACGCTGCGCTCAGGGTGGGTATACACCGGCGATCTGGGCTACCAGGACGAAGACGGCTACATATATCTGGCGGGACGCTCCAAGGACTTCATAAAGCGCGGCGGAGAGATGGTCTCACCCGAGGAAGTCGAACAGGTGTTGCTGTCCCACCCACAGGTTGATGACGCGGCGGTCATCGGGGTAGCCGACGTGGAATGGGGCGAGGAAATCCGCGCCGTAGTCGTAACAACGCTGCCTGCGGCCCCGCCGGGAAGCGGCGAGGGCGAGCCACCCACCGAGGCGGACATCATCGAATACTGCCGCGAGCGGCTGGCCGGATTCAAGCGCCCCCGCTCAGTAGTGTTCGCTGACGAACTCCCCCGCAACGTTATGGGAAAGGTGCTGAAGCGCGACCTGCGAGAAGTCTACGGCTACCCTGTCGAGTCCCCATAATTTCCTCCCCCTTGAGGGGGAGGGTCAGGGTGGGGGTGAAATCTCCAACTGCGTAACTCGTATCAATATCGGACAAGCCGGACTAAGGAGGCTAATCCAATGAAAGTTGCGATTGTTGGCGCAGGCGGAGTTGGGGGATATTTCGGGGGCCTTCTGGCCCGGGCCGGGCATGAAGTGACCTACGTCGCTCGCGGCCCCCACTTGGAAGCCATAACCCGCAACGGCGGCCTGCGGGTGGAAAGCCAGAACGACGGCGACTTCTTCGCTCCCGGTCGGGGCGTGGAGGACACTGCCGACGCCGGAGTGCAGGACCTGATCCTGTTCACCGTCAAGATGCAGCACAACTCCGCTGCCGTCGCTTCTCTGCCTCCGATGGTCGGTCCTGATACCGTGGCCCTCACCCTTCAGAACGGCATAGACAACGGAGAACAGATTGCTGCCGCCGTCGGCCCGGAGCCGGTGATGATTGGCTCGGCCTTCATGGAGGGCCGCATTTCCGAGCCCGGCGTAGTCACCCAGGGCGGGCCTGGCACCGCCGGTTTCGGCGAGATGACCGTAGGAATAACCGAGCGGGGTGAAAGGCTGCACCGCGAGTTCCTGGATGCTGGATGGCGGGTTGAGCTGCACGAAAATATGCCGGGGATGCTGTGGAAGAAGTTCGCCTACATCGCCGGTTCCGCCGCCGTCTGCGCCGCCGCCAATTGCGTCTACGAAGAGATGCGCACCATACCCATAACCCGCGCCCTGATTCAGCAGGCCATCGAGGAAGCGCTGGCTGTGGGACGGGCCAGCGGAGCGCCCATCATGGACGACTCGCTGGAATGGGCGATGAACTCACTAGACCGCTTTCCCGCGCAGGGACGCGCCTCCATGGCCAAGGACTTCACCGAAGGCCGCCCGGTGGAGCTGGAAGGGCTGAACGGCGCGCTCATCCGCCTGGCGCGGCAGACCGGCACGCCGACGCCGGCCAACGATTTTCTTTACGCCGTCCTCAAGCCCGCCGCCGACCGTATCGCTGCGGAGTACGCCGGAAACTGACCACTGGCCGCCGTAAAACGCTGACGAATTCTTTTTCTCTACCGCCGCCGAATCCGGTGGTATACTCTCTCGCAGTTATCCAGGTGTGCTTGAAGGAGGTCCCCGGTGAGAACTGTTGACGCAATTGCCGAGATTTTAAAGCGGGAAGGGGTGGAGTACCTGCCCTGCTTCCCCACCACGCCGGTCATTGAGTCCTGCGCCGAAGGCGGCATCCGGCCCATCGTCTGCCGCCAGGAGCGGGTGGGGCTGGGCATAGCCGACGGGTACAGCCGCGCCACCGATGGCGACAAGATGGGCGTGTTCGCCATGCAATACGGCCCCGGCGCTGAAAACGCCTACTCCGGCGCCGCCACCGCCTATTCGGACTCGACGCCGCTGCTGCTGCTGCCCTTGGGTCATCCCCGCGAGAGGCAGGGCGTTCTTCCGCTTTACAGTTCGTTGGAAAGCTATGCCTCGATTACGAAGAGCATCGAGCAGATCAATATGCCAGACCGGACCTCTCAGGTAATGCGCCGCGCCTTCGCCGCCTTGCGCCAGGGCCGGCCGGGCCCGGTGGCGGTGGAGATTCCTGCCGACGTAGCCCTTGAAGACGTGTCCGAGGAGTCTTTCTATTACACTCCCAGCCGCCGGGTGGGTTCACAAGCGGACCCCAGTGACGTTGAGGCCGCCGCCCGCGCTCTCCTTTCCGCTCGCTACCCGGTCATCATGGCCGGGCAGGGAGTGATGTACGCCAAGGCCACCGAGGAATTGCAGGAACTGGCGGAACTTATCCAGGTTCCGGTGACCACTACGCTACTGGGCAAGAGCGCCTTTTCCGAAACCCACCCGCTGGCCCTGGGTTCCGCCGCCCTGACCTCATCGGGAACCGTGGTGCACTACGTCCGCCGCGCCGACGTTATCTTCGGCGTCGGCACCAGTTTCACCCGCCACAATATGGTGATGACCATCCCGGCGGGCAAGACCATGATCCAGGCCACCAACGACCCGGCCGATATCAACAAGGACTACAACATTGACTACCCCATAGTCGGCGACGCCAAGCTGGTGCTGCGCCAGATGATCGACGCCTGTCGCGAAATCGTCGGCGACAGCCGCAGGAACAATGAGGTGGTAGCCAGGGAAGTGGGCCAGGAACGCGACGCCTTTATAAACATGTGGGCGCACAAGCTTACCGACAGCTCCCGACCCATCAGCCCCTACCGGGTCATCTGGGACTTCATGCGTACCATCCCGCCGGAAGAGGCCATTGTGACCCACGATTCCGGGAGCCCCCGCGACCAGATCGTGCCCTTCTACCGCTCCAACGGCCCCCGCACCTATCTCGGCTGGGGCAAGTCCCACGGCCTTGGCACTGGCCTGGGCCTGGTTATCGGGGCCAAGCTGGCCCAGCCTGACAAGGTGTGCGTCAACTTCATGGGGGACGCCGCCTTCGGGATGGTGGGGCTGGACTTTGAAACAGCAGTGCGCTCCAACATTCCAATCATAACGGTGGTGCTGAACAACTCGACCATGGCCGCTGAGGTCGGCGCCATGGCCGACTCGCACCGTCTCTATGGAAGCCGAGATCTGGGCGGCAACTACGCCGATATGGGACGAGCCATGGGCGGATACGCCGAGCGCATCGAAGACCCCAACGAGGTCTCTGCGGCCTTCACCAGGGCGCGTCGCGTGACCGAGCAGGAGGGCCGAGCCGTACTGCTGGAGTTCATCACCAGCGTAGAGACAGAGGCGTCCAACCGCCGCCCTTTCTAACCAACAGAACTTAATCAGTTGAGAACAATGCCAAAATACTCCCTCCTCCTTGAGGGGGAGGGTGAGGGTGAAGTCTCCAACTGCGTAACTCCCATAGAAACAAGGAGAATTACGATGGCCCGTTCGAAATACCTGTTCGTCGCCAGCATGGATGTAGACCCAGGCAAGGAGGAGCTGTTCAACGAGGTCTACAACACGGAACACTGCCCGGAGTTGAGCAAGGTTTCCGGGGTGGGCCAGATTGCCCGCTACGAAGCCGAAGCCTTCAAGGTTCTGATTGGCGGCGAGACCCGCACGATGTCTCCTGACGGACGTCCCCGCTTTCACGCCGTCTACGAAATCGAGTCCCCTGAAGTGCTGACGTCTGCCGCTTGGGGCGAAGCTGTCGAACTCGGCCGCTGGCCCGAACAGGTGCGCCCCTATACCACCAACCGCCGCCACACTCTGCTGAGGCTCACTTATCCGGAAGGATAATTTCAAGCCTTGAATTGTTCTTGCCGACAGGATTAGCTCGCTTGGCTGGGAGCGTGGAGACAGCGGACATTGGCTCTTGACAGGAAAATACCCACACAGGGGGCTGTAGTGGACACCGATGGCTTGGTGGCTGCCGCGCAACGGCTGGCCTTGGAGCGCCTTGCTCCCCGCGCCGCCCGCTACGACGCCGAGGCCGCTCACCCCGTCGATAGCTGGCGTGACGTATGGAACAATGGGCTGCTGGCAATGGGCATTCCGGTGCGATACGGTGGTCTCGGGCTGGATATGCTTACCTATATCAGGATAGTGGAGCGTCTTGCCGCTGGCTGTACCAACACCGGGATGACTGTCCATATGCACTCGACCGTGACCCGCTTCATAGACGCTCTGGCCAGCGAGGAGCAGAAGGGTTTCTACTTCCGCGAAGTGGTGGAGCAGGGCAAGTTGTTCGGCAGTTGGGGCAGCGAACCGGAAACCCGAGGCGGGACGGCCATGCGTCTTACTACCATCGTCCCCCAGGACGGCGGTTATGTCATCAACGGAGTCAAGCACTTCTGCACCATGTTCGGCGGCGCCCAGCGGTACATGATACATTGCAGCGCCGGGGCGGAGGATCCTCTCGAATCGCAGTGGCTTGCCCTGCTGCCTCACGACTCTCCCGGCATTGAGCAGATCGGCGACTGGGACACCTTGGGTATGCGGGCAACCGTGAGCCCGGCCATGAGGTTGAACAACTGCTTCGTAGGCCCAAGTGCGCTGTTGGGCCAGCCCGGGGAAGCTCCCCGCACCGGTGTCACTCAGGGTTTCGCCCTGGGATTCGCGGCTGTCTACATCGGCGCGGCCCGGTCTGCCCTGGAATTCACCCGAGAGTTCGCCAGAACCCAGACATTCGCGCCCGATCCGGACCCCATCGCAGAGAGTCTCCCCGTCCAGCGCACTGTGGCAGAAATGTCCATGGCCTTGGAGGGAGCTGGCCGCGTACTCCACTCTTCGGCATCCCAGTGGGCCGGCGCAAACCCGGCGGAGCGTGCCGTGCTTTCGGCCCGAGCCAAGTATCTCGCCTCCGAGGCGGCACTGCATGTCACTTCCAAGGCCATACAGGTAGCTGGGGGCAGAAGCGCTCACAAGAGTATGCCGCTGGAACGTCTGTACCGTGATGTCCGCACCTCCACACTGATGCCTCCCAACCGGGAGCGATGCCTAGAGCTGGTCGGACGATCCGAACTCGGACTTGATACGCGGCTTTACAGGGATGCCTGACCGCCGCACTCATACAGTCCACACTTGCTAGGAGAGGCCAGGCTAAATGTCCGCTGCCCTGGACGGTGTCAGCGTCCTCGATTTTACTCATTTCGTTTCGGGACCTTACTGCACTCGCCTGCTTGCCGGGTTGGGGGCAGACGTGTTGAAGATAGAACCGCCCGGTGGTGAGCAGGGGCGGCGGATGGCCCCTTTCTTTCATGATGAACCAGGGCCTGATACCAGCCTGCCTTTTGCCTATCTCAACGCTGGGAAGCGCAGCCTAACCCTCAACCTAAAAAGCGAAGAGGGCCGCGACATACTCCGTTCCATGCTGCCGGAAACTGATGTCTTAGTGGAGAACTTCGCTCCGCGAGTCATGCCATCCCTGGGCTTGGACTATGCCACCCTGCACGAGCTTGCGCCCCACTTGGTAATGGTTTCCATATCCAACTTCGGGCAGACGGGACCATATCGCGACTACAAGGCCACGGACATCGTTGAGTATGCGCTGGGTGGTTTGATGTACATTTTCGGCGCCTACGAACGGGAGCCTCTGAAGCACGCCTTCAATCAGGCGCAGTTCAAAGCCGGGACCGATGCGGCCTCAGCCACGCTGATGGCCCTGTACCATCAGCGCATGACCGGGCAGGGGCAGCATGTGGACATTTCCATACAGGAAGCGGTGGCGTCAGGACTGCGCGACGTGGTGAACAACTATACCTACACGGGAGCCATCCGCCGCCGCCAGCCAAACCACAGCGGTGATATGCAGCGCATAAGGGCCACTGCCGATGGCTTTTTGCTTCCCAATCCGGGGCTGGGCAGTGGGCTTAACTGGGACTCCTATGTGGAGTTCCTTGGCCTTCCGGAACTGAATGACGACCGCTTTCGCACCCCGTCGGCACGCTTGGTCAACGCAGAGGAGTTGGGGCGCATCCTGGACGAGTATTTCATCCGTCAGAGCAAGTACGAAATGTTCTATGGGTCCCATGAGCGACGATTCATTTTTGGCGTAATCCAGTCCCCCGAGGAGGCGCTGAATGACCCCCAGTTCGCCCACCGAGGCTATTTCGAGGAGATTGAGCACCCCGCTATTGGGACGCTGAAATTTCCTGGTGCGCCCTTCGTTATGGATGGTACGCCCTGGGAGACCAGGGGCCCCGCGCCAACCGTTGGGCAGCACAGCGGCGAGCTATTGACCCGGCGCCTGGGATTTTCTGCCGAATATCAGGCCGAGCTTCGCTCCCAGGGGGTTATCTAGGCGATGAACTCTGGAAGCGATGCCCGCTTTCGCGGGGACAAAATGAACCGAGGGCCCTTGCAGGGAATCCGGGTGGTCGAGATGGGACAGCTCATAGCCATTCCCTTCGCCATGAAGCTGTTGGCCGACATGGGCGCAGAGGTCATCAGGTTGGAGTCAACCGGGCGGCTGGAGAGCTATCGAAGCGACTCGGTCTACCAGAACGAAGTTCACGGAGAGTTCTGGAATCGTGGGGCCAATTTCTACGAGCAAAACCGCAACAAGCTGGGAATCACGCTCGATCTGGCTCACCCCGAAGGTTTGAGTCTTCTCCTCCGTCTGATTGCCGTCAGCGACGTGTTCGCCGAGAACTTCACTCCCCGCGTCATCAGGAATTTTGGCCTGGAATACGCAGACCTGCGTCGAGTGAAGCCGGACATCATCATGGTGTCCTCCACCGGATACGGGTTTTCCGGCCCCTGGGCCAACTTCGGGGCCACCGGTCCAGCGACGGAAGGAGCGTCGGGACTGGCCTACACTACCGGGTACGCGGGCGGGCCTCCGGTGATGGCTGAGATACCGTACGTTGACTACACCGCCGGCGAGCATACTGTTTTTGCCGTTATGGCCGCCTTGATCAGCCGACTGAGAACCGGCGAGGGCCAGTTCATTGATATATCACAGACTCAGGCCGCCTCCGCTACTATTCCGGAGGCCCTGCTGGATTTCGCGGCCAACGGACGAATGCCTGAGCGCATCGGCAACGCCGACCCTGTAATGGCCCCCCACGGTTGCTACCCCTGTGCCGGGGACGACCGCTGGATAGTGATCGCGGTTTCGGAGGACTCTGAATGGCTGAATTTGTGTGGAGTCCTGGGCCGGAAGGACTGGGCCGAGGATGTGCGCTTCCTGAGCAGCCTTGGACGACTTCGGCATCGGGAAGAGCTGGATGGCATGTTGGCGGAGGTTACCGTCTTGTGGGATGGACGTCGGCTGATGGACACGTTACAGGCCGCGGGCGTCCCTGCTGGAGCTGTCCTTGACAGCAAAGACCTTCTCTTTGACCCTCATCTGAAGGAACGCCAATTCTATGAGATGGTCCGCCACCATCCCAGCACGGAAATGCCCCCTTTGCCCTACGCTGGCCGTCCATGGAAGATGTCGGAGACCCCTGCTGTTCCGCCCAAAGCGGCGCCGCTTATGGGGGAGCATAACGAGTTTGTGCTGCGGGAGTTAGTGGGGCTGACTGCTTCGGAGGTCGCCCGGCTGCAACAGCAAGGCGTTATCGGCTACGCCCCAGCTGACCCGCGTCCCGTGCAGCGCCCTTCGCTGGACGAACAGGTGAGGCAGGGCCGGATGCTGAGATACGAAACAGACTTTCAGCAACAAGTGGCACGGGCCTACCCATCAACGGGTCAGTGAGCAAGCGCTGGGCAGATACCCGGTCCCAGAAGCGCGAGGGGCTGAGGGCTTACTGAGTTTCCTCTGCGTCCAATTCTCTGGCCGAGACTCGACGCGCACTGCGAGCCTTGACCAATATGCCAATTGCCTCCCAGACTTTCTCGAAGTCTTCTTCGCGCAGCTGCCCGATTTCGTCTAGGCTGAAGGCAATGGTGTTGGTGGAGCGACCGGTCTCAGGGGGCTGTGAAGGCGGGCGAAATCCATCGTCTGTTGCTATAGCTGGAGAATACCCGATTGCCGCCTCGGCATCTCCAGGTGGTGCGGCGTCTTCCGATACTCCCGGCGAAGTGTCTGATATGGTCAGGTATGTGCCGTCTCCCCGGTGTTTCAGCAGGTAGGTGTCCCGGGCTGAGTCCAGAAGTAACCGTTCCGCTTGTTGCACCCTCTTGTGCTCCAC
Source organism: Dehalococcoidia bacterium (assembly GCA_965204805.1). Taxonomy (GTDB): domain Bacteria; phylum Chloroflexota; class Dehalococcoidia; order Lucifugimonadales; family UBA3495; genus VXOI01. Next base: position 1,391,031 of record OZ242013.1, on the reverse strand, counting down.
CAGGAATTCACGCTCGAGAACGTTGCGCAGCGTTTGGCTGTCGGGAAGGCGCTGTCCGCTGTAGCGTTCTGAAACAGCCTGGAACAGAGGAATAGACAGAAAGGACTGGCAGTAGCCTCGTAGGGCATCCTCCTCGCTGGTGGGCTTCAGGATAGCCTTGGCAATGGAAGTGGTGCTCACCGTCGCGCCCTGTTTGACCAGCAGATTAAACTGCCGGGCCGCTAGACACTTCAGCCGGAAGCCACTGCTGTTCTTGGAAAGCCCCAGGTTTACGGCCAGCGTTTCTTCTGTCAGCGTTCCCCCGCCGCTCTCTTCGACCTGCCGGGCGATATCCAGAGCCATCGAGAAACCATAAGCAGGAAAGAGATATACCGACCGCTGCCTCGCCTTCCTTCGGGATGAGTTACGACTCTGGCTCGAGGCACCGGCGTCAGGAGATTCACCCCCTGTATCAGACAGGGCCGTTTCGGCAGACAGATATTCTGGACCGCCAGTGTTGGGGAAAGAGTGCTGGGTGGTCATTCAGTAATCCGAGAGGTTGTTGTGCGTTATGTCACCTATGAAACTACCACGCCCATTGGGTCATTTACAAGGAAAAACCGAGCAAATACGACTTTGTTTGCGGGGCACAAATGCTCGTTCGTAGTGCGCCTTGGCTAGGGGATGACAGAAACCGGAAGCTCTCGCGTATCTAGCAAGAGGCTTCCGGTTTTGGTCTTGCGGGGGTTTAGAAGCTGCGGCTGGATTCGAAGGCGGCTATCTTGTCCTCGAACTGCAGGGTCAGACCTATATCGTCCAGCCCGTTTAGCAAGTTATGGCGACGGGCCTGGTCGATCTCGAAAGGAATGGATATTTCCTCGTCCTCATCCCAGACCCTCTGACCTTCCAGGTCGACGGTGAGGTTAACTCCGGGCTTCGCGGAGGCCTTGTCCATGATGGATCGCACGTCCTCCTCAGACATTCGAAGAGGCAGGACTCCGTTCTTGAAACAGTTGTTATAGAAGATGTCAGCGAAACTGGGGGCGATGATGCACCGGATTCCGTAGTCGCGCAGCGCCCAGGGAGCGTGTTCTCGAGATGAGCCGCAACCGAAATTATGGCCTGCAACAAGCACGTTGGCGTTCCGGTATTCAGGCTGGTTCAGAACGAAATCATTCTTGGGGCTGCCGTCTTCGTTGAACCGCCAGGCAAAGAACAGGCAGTCCTCGAAACCGCTGCGTTCGATGCGCTTCAGGAAAACCGCCGGGATAATCTGGTCGGTGTCAATGTTGACCCGGTCCAGCGGCGCGACTACGCCGGTCAGCTTCACGAAGGGGTCCATTCCAGTCCTCCCTGTTGCCAAATGTCGTGAAAATAGCTCTCTAAAGGTCGCGCACATCCACGAAGTGGCCGGCTATGGCGGCGGCGGCGGCCATCGCCGGGCTGACCAGGTGGGTGCGGCCTCCCTTGCCCTGTCGCCCCTCGAAGTTGCGGTTTGACGTGGCGGCGCAGCGCTGACCAGGGGACAATATGTCGGGGTTCATGCCCAGGCACATCGAACAGCCGGCCACGCGCCAGTCCAGCCCCGCTTCGGTGAAGATGCGGTCCAGGCCCTCCTCCTCGGCTTCGCGCTTGATCTTGGCGGAGCCGGGAACCACCATGGCGTAGACATCCGGGTGGATCTTGCGTCCCCTGACCACGTCGGCGGCGGCGCGGAGGTCTTCCAGCCTGGCGTTGGTGCAGGCTCCGACAAATATGCGGTCGATCTTGATGTCCTGAATGGGAGTTCCCGGACTCAAGTCCATGTATTGCAGGGCCCGGGTCGCGGCTTCCTGTTGAGCGGCATCGTCGAAGGACGCCGGATCGGGCACCCGGCCGCTTACCGGAGCCACCATACCGGGGTTGGTTCCCCAGGTCACGTAGGGTTCCATTTCCGCAGCATTGAAAATCTCCGTCTTGTCGAAGGCGGCGCCGGGGTCGGTGGGCAGCTGCTTCCAGCGTTCCACGGCCGCGTCGAAATCGGGGCCCTGGGGCGCGAACTGCCGCCCGCGTACATACTCGAAGGTCGTCTCATCCGGCGCAATCATTCCTGCGCGAGCGCCAGCCTCAATGCTCATGTTGCAGACGGTCATGCGACCGTCCATGGAGAGAGAGCGTATGGCTTCTCCGGTGTATTCAATGACATGCCCGGTGCCGCCGTTGACGCCGATTCGCCCTATGATGCCCAGGATGATGTCCTTGCCGGTAACTCCGGGGGGAAGCGAACCGTCCACGCGCACTTCCATGGTGCGCGGCTTGAACTGTCGAAGCGTCTGCGTGGCCAGAACGTGCTCCACCTCCGACGTGCCGATGCCGACGGCGAAGGCACCCAACGCCCCGTGGGTGGAGGTGTGGCTGTCGCCGCACACCACGGTCTTGCCGGGCTGTGTGTAGCCAAGGTCCGGTCCGATGATGTGCACGATGCCTTGCATAGGGCTGAAACGGTCATAAAGCGTGACGCCGAACTCTTCGCAGTTTCGGGTAAGGGCATCCAGCTGAGCAAGGGATATTTCGTCGGTTACGGGCAGCGACAGGTCCCAGGTGGGAGTGTTGTGGTCGGCGGTGGCCACCGTCAGGTCGGTGCGGCGGACGCCGCGTCCCGACATGCGCAACCCGTCGAAGGCCTGTGGCGAAGTCACTTCGTGGACCAGGTGCAGGTCAATGTAAATGATAGCAGGCTCGCCCGCCTCCTCGTGAACAACGTGGGCGTCCCATATCTTTTCGAACATCGTCTTCGGGGGCATAGAAACTCTCTCCTAGGCGCGTGCCTGAACGCGGATGGAACGAGATCAAATCGAAGGTCATTATATCATTTGCCTGAAGCATGGGGACCTGCCCCGGGCAATGCCAGCCGTGGCCTACAATTGACCGCAAATAACTGCTTTTCGGTTACCTGGTCAGCCGCATTACGAATCCGTGGTAAAATCATCGTGGATCTCAAGCCCGCACATTCTTCCAGGGGATTACGTTATGCCTTCTGCCGACTCCGTTGTCCTGCCCAGCAACGTCAAGCCGAATAGGTATCGCTTGTTGCTCCATCCGAATCTCGAAACTTTCACCTTCAAGGGCGAGCAGACGGTGGACATCGAAATATTGGAGCCCACCGCCCGCATCGCGCTGAATGCTGCGGAGCTGGAGATCACCGATGTTGTGCTGCGGCGGAACGGAGAGGCCACGCCGACGCATTCAATCTCTCTGGACCCTGACTCGGAGACGGCTACACTGGACTTCGGGAGGGTTCTGACGCCAGGCCCGGCCCAACTGGAAATGAATTTTACAGGCATCCTGAATGACCGCCTAGTCGGGTTTTACCGGTCGGAGTATCAAGACGGCGAAGGACGGACCCGCTACCTGGCCACGACACAGTTCGAGGCCACCGACGCCCGACGCGCTTTCCCATGCTGGGACGAGCCGGCGCAGAAGGCTGTATTCGATGTGACTCTGGTGTTTGACGACAGCCTGCGGGCTGTGTCCAACACCCCAATCGTTGAAGAGGGAGCTCCCGCTGCGGGACTGTGCTCAGTGCGCTTTGGCGAGACCCCGGTAATGTCGACCTACCTGCTGGCCTTCGTGGTGGGTGACCTGGTATCGGTGGAAGCCGACGCGGCAAACGGCACGAAGATAGGGGTCTGGACGACCAGGGGAAAGGAGAACCAGGCAGAGTTTGCGCTGGATACGTCAGTAAAGCTGCTGGGATACTTCAACGAATATTTCGGCATACCCTACCCTTTGCCCAAGCTGGACCACATTGCCATACCCGACTTCGCCGCGGGGGCGATGGAGAACTGGGGGTGCATCACCTACCGGGAGACCGCCCTGCTGGTAGACCCGGACAACTCTTCCGCAGGAACCAGGCAGCGTGTCGCCGAAGTGGTGGCCCACGAGATGGCGCACATGTGGTTCGGCGACCTGGTGACCATGGAGTGGTGGGACGATTTGTGGCTCAATGAGAGCTTCGCTTCATGGATGGGCACCAAGTCCGTCGACTGGCTCTTTCCCGAATGGGAGATGTGGACGCAGTTCGTGAATATGGATACCAACAGGGCCCTGAGCTTGGATGGTCTGAAGAATTCGCACCCCATCGAGCAGGAAGTCAAGAACCCTGCCGAGGTTAGCCAGCTTTTCGACGCCATCAGCTACAGCAAGGGTGGTTCCGTCCTGCGGATGCTGGAGAACTTCCTGAGCCCGGAGGTCTTTCAGGGGGGACTGTACCGTTATCTCAAGGCCCACGAATATGGGAACGCCCGGACGCAGGACCTGTGGCAGGCCCTGGAAGATGAGTCAGGCCTGCCGGTCACCAGCATAATGGACTCGTGGGTCAAGCAAATGGGCTATCCCGTGCTGCGAGTCCAGGCCGACCGCCGGGCCGAGGATGTACAACTGACACTTTTCCAAGAGCGATTCGTTTACGATCGCTTGCTGGGAGACGAGGACCCCAACCCGGAGGTGTGGCAGGTGCCGGTGAGCATCAGTGGTCCGGGGGCGGCAACGGCTTCGACGGTGATGGAAGATAAGGACGTTGTGGTAGCCCTTGCTGCCGCTCGCCCGGAACGTGACTGGTATAAGGTTAACAGTGACCAGACAGGGTTCTACCGGGTCAATTACAGCAGCGAGGACTGGCAACGGCTGGCGCCAGCCATAAGCGCGCAGGAACTGCCTGCCACCGACCGTCTGGGCATTCAGAACGACGCATATGCCCTTTCGCGGGCCGGTCTCCTGCCCATTACGCAGTTTCTCGATCTTGCCAGTTCCTACGCCGGGGAGACTGACGCATCGGTCTGGAGCGACCTGGCATCCAACCTTCGAGATATTGAGCAACTGATAGCCGGGGAGCCGGTGCATCCCGCTTACCAGCGCTTTGGTCGAGAACTGTTCGGACCGGCTGCTGGAAGAGCCGGGTGGACGCCGCGTCCCACCGATGGGCACCTGGACTCGCTGCTGCGTTCCACTGTGCTGGGACAGTCAGGGAGCTATAACGACGAGGAAACCCTGGGGCAGGCCAGTGACCTGTTCCGGCAATACCTGGAAAACCCCGAGGCGGTGCATCCCGATCTGCGGGGAATCGTGTTCGCATTGGCGGCGCAGGCAGGCGACCGCTCGACTTACGACCAGATCTGGGACCTGGAAGAGCGCACCAGCCTTCAGGAGGAGAAAATCCGGTTGCTGCTGGCGATGTCCCGCTTCCAGGACGTCGGGCTGCTCAACGACACGCTGGAGAGTTCGCTGTCTTCCCGTGTGCGCTCGCAGGATACCATCACGGTGGTGGCCAGCGTGGCGGCTAACCCCAAGGGCCGGTTGCCTGCATGGGAGTTCGTCAAGAATAATTGGGCCGAGTTCGACCGGCGCTACGGTGGCGGCGGGTTCGGGCTGATGCGGCTGGTTTCTATTTGCAACAGCTTCACCACCGATGAGCAGCGGGCCGACGTGGAGAACTTCTTCACCGAGAATCCGGCACCCGCTGCCGAGCGCACCATACGACAGGCCCTGGAGCGAATGAACCTTAATATCCGCTGGCTGGAACTGAACCGTCCGGCACTGAACTCCTGGTTCGGGGTGTAGGCAGTCAGCCCTGAGACTTGGATACATACCACTTGGATACATACCACAAGGATAGGCTCGACTGACGGAGGCGGCGGAGTGTGAGGGAGAGGCTCAGGCTGAGCAGGGATACTTCCCATCAATGGTTTGCTTGCTTATGGAATCAAAGGAACGCATCGAAGCCCTGAGAGCCGCCCTGCGCGAACGTATTCTGGTAATCGACGGCGCAATGGGCACCGCAATCCAGTCCTACAACCTCGGCCCTGACGACTTCGGCGGCGCCGAATATGAGGGCTGCAACGAACATCTGGTTCTCACCAGACCGGATGTCATCGAGGCCATTCACCAAGGACATCTGGATGCCGGGGCCGACATTATTGAGACCAACACCTTCGGCTCCACCGCCATCGTCCTCTCGGAATACGGTCTGGCCCACGAGGACCGTCGCCTCAACCGCGTGGCAGCGGAACTGGCCCGGCAGGTGGCTGACGGCGCGGCGACGCCTGACAAGCCACGCTTCGTGGCAGGCTCGATGGGGCCGACCACCAAGACCATTTCCGTGACCGGCGGCGTCACCTTCGAGGAAGTGGCCGACAGCTATCACGCCCAGGCCGTAGGACTCATAGAGGGCGGGGTGGATGTCCTGCTGCTGGAAACAGGGCAGGATACTCTGAATATCAAGGCTGGACTGGAAGGCATAGACCGCGCTTTCGCGGAATTGGGCCGTGAGGTTCCGGTGGCGGTGCAGGGCACAGTCGAGCCGATGGGTACACTGCTGGCAGGCCAGGATGTAGAGGCGCTCTACGTGTCGCTGGCCCACCGAGACCTCCTGTGGATCGGCATCAACTGCGCTACCGGCCCGGCATTCATGACCGACCACATCCGAACCTTGGCCTCAATATCGCGCTTCCCCGTGTCCTGCGTCCCCAACGCCGGAATGCCCGACGAGGACGGCAAGTATAACGAGACACCGGAGGCGATGGCGGAGACCCTGGGCCGATTCGCGGATTCCGGGTGGGTCAACCTGGTGGGCGGCTGTTGTGGCACGGTTGACGGCCACATTCACCTCTTGGGCGAAACCGTGGAAAGCAAGCCTCCCCGCCGGGTCGTTGAATCCAGCGATACCCGCGTTTCCGGGATAGACGCGCTGCTGATTGACGACCAGCTTCGCCCTGCAGTCGTCGGCGAGCGCACCAACGTGCTGGGCAGTCGCCGGTTCCGTCGCCTGATTAACGAGGGCAAATTCGAGGAGGCTGCCGAGATTGGCAGGCGTCAGGCGCGAAACGGCGCCCACGTTCTCGATGTGTGTTTGCAGGACCCGGACCGGGACGAAGCCGCCGACATCAGCGAGTTTCTGGACCTGGTCACCAAAAAAGTCAAGACGCCAATAATGGTGGACTCCACCGACCCTGCGGTCATAGAGTTGTCTCTAAAGCGGCTTCAGGGCAAGGCCATCATCAACTCTGTGAACCTGGAGGACGGCGAGGAGCGCTTCCAAGCGGTGGTGCCGCTGGCCCGCCGCTACGGGGCGGCCCTGGTAGTGGGGTGCATCGACGACGACAAGGAGCAGGCCCAGGCCATCACGCGGGAGCGCAAGCTGGAAGTCGCCCTGCGGTCGGCCAAGCTGTTGACCGAGAAGTACGGAGTTCCCGAGGAGGACTTGATATTCGATCCGCTGGTCTTTCCCGTGGGCACGGGCGACGTCAACTACATAGGCTCCGGGGCGGAAACGGTAGAGGGAGTTCGGCTGATCAAGGAAGCCCTGCCTCGCTGCAAGACGATCCTGGGCATCTCCAACGTGTCCTTTGGGCTGCCCGCCGCCGGGCGCGAGGTACTGAACTCTGTTTTCCTGTACCACTGCGTTCAGGCTGGATTGGATATGGCCATCGTCAACTCTGAGCTAATGATGCGGTATGCTGCCATCCCCGAAGAGGAGCGAAAGCTGGCCGAAGACCTCATCTGGTATACCGGCGAAGATCCCGTGGCGGCTTTCGCGGCCCACTTCCGCGAAAAGGCCCCGCCAGCCAGCAATGAAGAGCGGCGCAGCCTGCCACTGGACGAGCGATTGGCCCTCGCCATCATAGAAGGCACCAAGGAAGGATTGTCCGAGGATCTGGACGAGGCACTCCGGGATAGGACACCGTTGGAAATTATCAACGGCCCGCTGATGGACGGAATGGCCGAGGTGGGGCGCCAGTTCAACGCCAACCAGCTCATCGTGGCCGAGGTGCTGCAATCGGCGGAGTCCATGAAATTCTCAGTCAACCACCTGGAGCCGCACATGGAGCGGGTGGAAAGCTCGCTCAAGGGCCGGGTGGTGCTTGCCACCGTTAAGGGCGACGTTCATGACATTGGCAAGAATCTGGTCGAAATCATACTGGCAAACAACGGGTACGAAGTCATAAACCTGGGCATCAAGATTCCGCCCCAGGAACTCATTGAAGCCTACCGGCGGCACAACCCCGACATCATCGGGCTGTCCGGTCTGCTGGTGAAGTCGGCCCAGATGATGGTTGAGACCGTGCGCGACTTCCGGCAGGACGGCGTGGCCGTTCCGGTGCTGGTGGGCGGCGCGGCCCTTTCCAACCGCTTCACCCGTTTGCGCATCGCCCCCGAGTACGACGGGATGGTGGCCTACGCCCCCGACGCAATGACCGGTCTTGCCTTGGCCAACACCATACAGGAAGCTGATGAACGGGCGCATCTTGCCGCCCAGCTCGAGGCCGAGACGGAGGCCATGCTGAGCGACGACGCCAGCCGCCCGGCAGCGGATGACGGCCGGGACGTGCCGCCGGCGCAGGTGCGCCATGACTTCCCGGTTCCCAACCCGCCCGACCTGCGCCTTCATGTGTTGAGCGATTACAGCTTGGAGAGTATTTTCGGTTATATCAATCCGCAGATGCTCTACGTGCGACACCTGGGCTATAAGGGCCGCTTCTCGGAAGACTTGGCCGCTGGTGAGCAGGCCGCGGCTGACTTGCATGATTCGGTGCGACGTGTTGAAGACCTGGCGCTGGCCCGCAGCGACATCACGGCAAACGCTGTCTTTAAGTTCTTCCCCTGTCGCGCCGAAGGGCAGTGGCTTCTGATTTACTCTCCCGACGGTTCGACGGTACTGGAGCGTTTCTACTTCGGTCGGCAGTCGCAGCGGGACGGCCTCTGTCTCTCCGACTACGCGCTGCCGGGCCCGGCCACGCCCGGGAAGGGTCTGGAAGGCATGGACTACGTGGGCATGTTCGTGACCACGGTCGGCCCCGGGGTCCGGGAACTGGCGGCTCGATGGATAGCTGAAGGCAAGTTCCTTGACTCGCATATCCTCCAGGCCCTGGCTCTTGAGAGCGCTGAAGGCTTCGCCGAGTTGCTGCACCAGCAGTTGCGGCAGATGTGGGGCTTCGGCGACCCGGCGGGTATCACGCCTTATGACTTGTTCCGTGTCCAATACCGGGGGCGAAGATTCTCCTTCGGATACCCAGCCTGCCCTCGCCTGGAAGACCAGGAACAATTGTTCCGGCTGTTGGAAGTGTCCCGCCATCTGGACGTGGAACTGACCGAGGGGTACATGATGGACCCGGAGTCCACGGTATCTGCCTTGGTGTTTCACCATCCCGACGCCAAGTATTTTAACCTCAGCGAGCAGGACATCAACCGCCTGGAGGCCGAAATGAGCGGCTGACGCCTGTTGACCCTTTAATCCCCCATCCCTTGAGGGTGAGGGTGGGACCGCGAGCGGAAAAGCATGTTCCTGTCGCATTCGGAGGCTACGTGCAGACCATCAGCAACATTGCCGACTCCCTAGGCTTCAAGTCGGAGCACGTGTTGCCCTACGGCCACTACAAGGCCAAGATTTCCCTGGACGCCATAGCTGATGGGAAGGCAGATAAGGGAAAGCTGGTTGTAGTGACCGGTATCACACCGACACCGGCGGGCGAAGGCAAGACCACTACCGCTATCGGGCTTACCCAAGGCATGGGTCGCCTGGGACACAAGGTTACAGTAAACCTTCGAGAGCCTACCCTGGGGCCAATCTTCGGCATCAAGGGCGGCGGCACTGGCGGGGGCAATGCCCGCATCGTGCCGGAGGACGAAATCAACATCCACTTCACAGGCGACGCCCACGCCGTTGCTTCAGCCCACAACCTGCTGGCTGCTCTGGTGGATAACGCGGTATTCCGCAACGCAATACCGGACTTTGAGCCTTCTGGAATCCAGTGGTCGAGGGTGACCGACGCCTCTGACCGCGGACTGCGGCAGGTCATCGCCGGAGTGGGAGGTAGCGGATACGGGCCGCTACGCGAGGCCCGCTTCGACATCGTGTCCGCCTCCGAGATTATGGCCATACTGGCATTAGCCGACGGGCCGGACGACCTGCGTGACCGTGTCTCCCGGATCGTGGTTGGGGCTACCCGCGGCGGCGACCCGATAACCGTAGCGCAACTCGGAGTGCAGGGCGCGCTGATGACGCTGCTGCACCAGACCGTAATGCCAAACCTGGTGCAAACACTGGAGGGACAGCCCTGCCTTGTGCACGCCGGGCCTTTCGGGAACATCGCCCACGGTTGCAGTTCCATTCTGGCGGACAAGCTGGCGTTGGGCTATGCAGACTACGTGATAACGGAGGCCGGGTTCGCCTCGGATTTGGGATTTGAGAAGTTCATGCACATCAAGACCAGAACCAGCGGGCTACTTCCCCGTGCTGCTGTCTTGGTTGCCTCGGCCCGGGCGCTCAAGTGGCACGGAAGGATGCCGCGCCGCGACCTGGATAAGCCCGATGTTGAGCGGGTAATCAGGGGCGGTCCCAACCTGGCCCACCACATTGGGATAGTGACCAGCTTCGGCCTGCCCTGCGTCGTCGCCATCAATCGTTTCGGCACCGACAGCCCCGAAGAGCTGGCGGCAGTCAGGAACATCGCGCTGGAGGCTGGGGCCACTGCCGCCGTCGAGTGTGATGGCTATGCCCAGGGCGGCGTCGGCGCCGAGGAACTGGCGCAGGCGGTGGTGGACGCCACCAAGACCGACAGCGAAATCACCTACGCCTACCCGCTGGAGGCGACCGCGCGGGAAAAGGCGCTGGCGCTAGCTCAGAAGGTGTACGGCGCAGCCGATGTCACCTGGTCAACGCAGGCCACGAACCAGCTCAGATACTTCGAGTCGCAGGGCTGGGGCAATCTGCCCATCTGCATGGCCAAGACCCACCTGTCCATATCCCATGACCCCAGCCTTCGCAACCGGCCCCAGGGTTACACTTTCCCAATCAACGACCTGCGCGCTTCGGTGGGCGCGGGCTTCCTCTACGCCCTTGCCGGGCGCATCGAAACCCTACCCGGGTTGCCAACCCGCCCCCGCGCCCTCGACATGGACGTTGACCCGGACGGCGAGGTAATCGGTATTCTCAACTAAGGCAATCGGAGTGCCACCATGCGAGTGGTGATGATTCATGCCCTGGCCGAGTCGATACCCCCGGTGCGGCTGGCGTTTCAGGATGAGTTCCCGGAAGCAGAGGTGATTAACCTGCTGGACGAAGGTTTGCTGATAGACTTTCCCGGCAGCATCACGCCCAACCTGCGGCGGCGCATGAGCGACCTCATCTGCTACTCTCAAGACAATAACGCCGATGCCATTGGCCTTGCCTGCTCGGTCTACGCCCCGGTAGTGGACTCGGCCCGTGACCTGGTGGACGTGCCATTGGTGTCGTCCTACGGCCCTGTTATGGCGGAGGCAGTCGGCGCCGGCCCGCGGGTCGGTGTGATCGCCACCAACGAGGCCACCATGTCCGACTCAGAGTACTACCTGAAAGTGGCGGCGCAGAAGGCCAAGGCCGATATCCAGGTGGTGAAGCGCCTCGCCACCGACCTGATCCAGGTATTGCGGGAGGGCGGGCACTCAGCCTTTGAGAAGCGGCTTGAAGAAGAAACCCTGGCCTTGGCGTCCGAGGTGGACGTGGTGCTGCTCAGCCAGTTTTCCTTCGCTACCGCCCTTGACCACCTGCGGGCTGTGTCGCCCGTCCCGGTGCTCTCTGCTCCCCACAGCAGCGCCCGTACTCTCAAGAAGATGCTGGAGAAATAGAGATGGCCAATTCCCCGGAACTGGAACAGGTTATCACGCTGGTTAAGTCAAGGGAAATTGACGAGTCACAGGGCGCAACCGAAGGCAGGCGCCGGTCCTTTGAACGGATGGTTGATGGGTTCAGCATCGACGTCCCGGCCAAGTACAGCCGGGTGAACGCCGGCGGCGTGACCGCGGAGTGGGTAACAGCTCAGGGCGCATCGGACAGCCGGGTTGTGCTTTACTTCCACGGCGGCGGCTACATCATCGGCTCACCCCGCACCCATCGCCCAATGCTGGCGGAGCTGTCTAAAACCGCCGGGGGCAGAGTGCTTGCGCTGGACTATCGTCTTGCCCCGGAACATCCCTTCCCAGCTCCCGTGGAGGACTCGACAGCAGCCTACCGTTGGCTGCTCAGCGAGGGCTATGACCCGGCGAGAATCGCAGTGGCCGGAGACTCCGCTGGCGGCGGCCTCACAGTGGCGATGATGGTGCAGGCCCGATACTTGGGCCTTCCCGTGCCCGCCGCGGCAGTCTGCATTTCGCCCTGGGTCGATATGGAGGGTCTCGGAGACTCTATGGAGACCCGCGCCGAGGCGGATCCGATGGTGATGAAAGAAGGATTGCTGCTTTCGGCCAAGACCTACCTGGGCGGTAGCGACCCCCGGGCTCCGCTGGCCGCGCCGCTGTACGCCGACCTGCGAGGGCTGCCCCCGATTCTGATCCAGGTGGGCGACGCAGAGGTGCTGCTGGATGACTCAACGCGGCTGGCTGGCGTAGCCCGCGAGGCCGGGGTTGAGGTCCAGATGGATGTCTGGGATGACATGATTCACGTCTGGCACCTGTTTGCCCCCATATTGCCCGAAGGCAAGCAGGCCATTTCCCAAGCTGGCGAATTTATCAGGAAGCATACCGGAGGCTGACGATGATCTACGATTTTAGGATGTACACCCTCAAGCCGGGCGCGACCCCGGACTATCGTGCCGGAGTCAAAGAAGTGGGCCTGCCCATCCGGCAGAACCATGACGTCGCCCTGTCCGGCTGGTATTGGAGCGACATCGGGGCGTTGAACCAGGTAGTGCATATCTGGGGTTACAAGGACCTGGAGCACCTGAACTCACAGAAGGCCGCAGTCTACGCAGACCCTGACTGGAGTGGGAAGTACGTCCCCCGGGCTCAGCCGCTGGTGGAGTCTCAGAAGACCTGGCTGATGATGTCCCCCTCTTTCGCGCCCACATATCCTGTCAAGGGTCCCATCGCCGAGGAGGGCACGCCGGAATACAAGCGAAAGAACGACATGGTCTTCGACTTCCGGCAGTACACGCTTAATCCGGGCGGGCTGTCCACCTACATGGCGGCAGTCGAAGAGCTGGCCTTGCCCATACGTCAGCGCCACGGAGTCAAGCTGGCAGGGTGGTTCTACAGCGACCTTGGCGACCTGAACCAGGTGGTGCATATCTGGGCCTTCGACAACGTCGGACATATGGAGAAGGCCAAGGCAGAAGTAGCCGCTGACCCGGAGTGGGGAGGCGCATACATCCCCCGGGTGCGCGGTGTAATCCAGGCCCAGAACACCTACCTGATGAAGACCACGGAGTTCGGCCCGACTCCGTGAAGCGCCACCCAATTCAATTCCCCCGGGAGATAGAACGATTGAGGAAACGGTGCCCGCTACAATTGGTGGGCGCCGTTTCCTCTGCTCTGAATGCCGCTCAGGGTTTGTAAAGACCGATGTAGTTGCCTTCCGGGTCTACAAAAAGGCGGCGATGGAGAAAGCGGCGCCGTTGGCCTCCAGTTCCGTGGGCGGCATGACCATCGTGGCACCCAAACCGGGCGCCTTGTCTAGATAGGCTTGCAGGTCCTCCACCGGCTTGGCGGGTTCCTCACCTGACGCGCCGATGCCGTCCTCAGCGTGCTGCACCAGCCCGTAGCTCCACTCCTCGCTGGCGGGAGTGATTTCCCAGTCGAACAGATTGCGGTAGAAATCCTGCTGCGCCTTAGCATCCACGCAGCCAATCTCGAAGTGAACCACCGGATTAGGCATAGCCTGATACCCCTAATGTTAAGTTGGAATACCCTGCTCAACATTTTATCCGGTTATCCGGCAGTTTCGGCATCTCGACAGGCCCTGCTGTCATCAAAAACGACAATCTGTTTCTGGGCGCTGGGCCTAGTTATGACAACCCCGCGCCTGGATGTCCCATACCGCCTCCACCCTGCCGTTGCGCAGGCCGACGAAGCGGTCCCAGCGGCTGACCATGGCGTCCTGCTGCGACGGGATGAGCAGCACCTGTTCGCCCACTTGCAGGGACGCGCCGTCGGTCATCTTGAAAACCGCGTGGTCGCCGTCCATCGATTCGACCATTACGCCCGGGCGTCCGTCCACCTCAGGCATTCCCCTCAGCGTGCTGACGGTCCGCGTTCCGGCGTCGCCGATGGCCACGCCCGGCCGGGGCGTGCTGATGATAGTGGTCAGCACCTTGGCGGCGTAGCTGAACTCGGTCATGTAGTCATAGTGAGTCTCCATGAGCAGGTAGCTGCCACCCTGGATTTCGGTCACCCCGGGGATTTCCCCTGCTACGTCATAGCTCCAGGTCTCTCCGGTGGACACTATTTCCACGGGCAGCCCGGAAGCGACGACAGCGTCCTTCAGGTCTATGACGCCCTTGATTACTCGATTGCCCTCAGTGACGCGGTCTTCCCGGTCTGGCATAGCGGATATGACCTGATGGCTCATGATGCCGCGGAAGCTGATGCCGGGCAGAGAGGCGATATCGTGGGCGAGGGCCACCCCTTGCTCGATTTCCTGAACGCCGCAACGCTTCAGGCCGGTCTCCAGCTCGATAACCACTCCGAGGTCAACCCCCTGAGCCGCCGCTTCCCGCGACAGAGCGCGGGCGTTGTCCGGGCTGTCGCAGGCCACCATCACCTCGGCCTGGCCGGCCAGAGAGCAGAGACGGCGGATCTTGAGATCGCCCACCACCTCGCTGGTGATGAAGACGCTGGGGACGCCGCCGTGCACCATTACCTCAGCCTCGGACACCTTGGCGGCACAGACCCCGCCGATGGTGCCGCCTCGCCGAATTTGCCGCAGCGCGATGGCGGGCGTCTTGTGGTTCTTGCTGTGGCCCCGCAGCTTGCTGGGACGGTCCCGGTAGTAGTCGGCGATGACACTCATGTTGCTGTCGAGAGCGTCCAGGTCCAGAACCAGGCAGGGTGTGTCCAGTTCCTCCGTTGGTGTACCGGGCAGGGGCGTCTGGCTGTCAATCATAATCCTGCTCCATTATGTGCCCTCTCCCTTGCCTTCCTCCGATTACCTTTCCCTTGAGGGAGAAGGTTAGGGTGAGGGTGAAATTCTTGAGGTGAGAAACCGCAGCTACGCAAACCGTCCCCGCGCCGACAGAGGCCAGTAGCCTTCCAGCCTGCCGTCCCGCACGGCGCGAATGTAGTCATACTGGTTGACGCAGGAAGCCAGTTCCCAGGGAGCGAGCCGGGCCTTTTCGCCGGGCGTCAACAACCCTTCCGATTCACTATCGAGCTCCACGATGCCATGCTCTGCGCTAAACCGGGCTGCGATTCCGCCAGCGACGCCCTGCAGCACCGGGCGTCCCATGTCGGGGCCGGTCGCCTTGTGGCCGGCGTCGAGCACGGCCAATTCAGCGACTGGGTGGCTGATGACCGTGGCCAACACCATAGTAGCCAGCGACAGCTCCGGCAGTTGTTCCTGTAGCCGGACATCCATCAGCGGGTAGCGTCCGGCCCGCACCTCCGTAATTCCGGGCAGCGATGCCACTAACGAAGCGCAGTGGGCCCCGCCGACGCTGACCTCTGGTACATTCAGTCCCGCGCTCTCCATCAAGTCCTTGGCATCGAGGGCAGTCTGAAGGTTTCGGATGGTCTGCTGGGCGTGGGATTCGGGGTTGCCTCCCGATGGACCGGGAACTGTGGCCATGATGCCGTGGAAGTTAAGGCCATCAGCATCGCCCACTGCTCGGGCCAAGGCCACAGCCTCGGCGTCCGGCGTGACTCCGCAGCGCCCCATGCCGGCTTCAATCTCTACCAGAACACCCAGCTCCACTCCGGCAGCGGTGGCTGACCGGGATAACTGCCCCAGGTTGTGGGCGCTGTCCACCGCGACGCTGACAGATGCCTGTGACGCCAGGGCGCACAGACGGCGAATCTTCGATAAGGTGACCACCTGGTTTGCCAACAGTATGTCATCGAATCCGGCTGAGGCAAAAACTTCCGCTTCACCCACTGTGGTCACAGCCACTCCTCGGCTCATCGGCGCGGCCAGTTGGCGGCGGGCAACTTGTGGGCACAGGTGGCTGGTAACCACCGGGCGCACGGTTGCGCCGGAACCGGATATATAGCCGTGATAGGTCTCTATATTGCGCTCCATCAGGTCCAGATCAACCACCAGCGCCGGGGTGTCCAGTTCGCTAACCGGAGTGCCAACAGGCTGAAATATGGGGCGTTCCATTCCGGGCAAACTCCAACCTCTGAATTCTCAGCAGAATACCACAACGCGCACCCCTTGAGGTTCCTGTTGCAATCAGAACTCGGCAATGCCAAAATTCCATCCATGAATGGATTGCTGGAAGGGGTCAGGGCACTGGACCTGACCCATTACTTTGCCGGGCCCTACTGCACCCGGCTGCTGGCTGGCCTCGGCGCCGACGTGGTTAAGGTTGAGCGACCGCTGTCAGGGGACCCGCTGCGTCGATTTGGCCCTTTCGCTTCTCGTCCCGGCATGGCCCGTGCAACGGACGAAGCCGCACCGAGTGAGGACGGGGCCTGGCACCTGTACCTGAACGCGGGCAAGCGCAGTCTGGCCCTGGATCTGAAGACTGAAGGGGGCCGGGAAACATTGCTGCGACTGGCAGAGCGGGCCGACGTTCTGGTGGAAAACTTCGCGCCCGGAACACTCGACAAGCTGGGGCTGCGCTACGAGGAACTGCGCAGCGCCAATCCAGCCCTTGTGGTAACTTCAATCAGCAACTTCGGGCAGACTGGCCCCTACCGCGACTGGCGGGCCGCAGAGGTGAACCTGTACGCCATGGGCGGCCTGATGAATATCACCGGCGAACCTGACAGAGAACCGTTGAAAGAAGGTGTGCCCCTGGCGCAACTCGGCGCAGGCCAAAATGCCTTCGTGGCTACCATTGCGGCGCTGATGTATGCCGAGGAGACAGGCGAAGGACAGCATATTGACATATCTATTGCCGAATATGCCACCAACATCCTTGAAAACGCCCTGATGCAGTACAGCTACTCCGGCCAGGAGTACACCAGGGTGGGCAACCGGGGCTATGGCAGGGCGGCTTGGGGCATTTACCCTTCCCGCGACGGTTTCGTCGGCATCATAGCCGGGCCTGACCATCGCTGGCCGGAGGTCGCCCGCATCATGGAGCGCGAGGAGCTGGCCGACCCCCGTTTCGCCTCGCGTCGTGGCAGGCAGGACAACGCAGACGAGGTTGACGCCCTGATGCTGCCCTGGCTGATAGACCATGACAAGGTGGACATCTTCAAGGCAGGACAGGACAGCGGCCTGGGATTCAGCTTCGTTGCCACTATGCAGGACATTCTGGAGATGGAGCAGCTATTGGCCCGCGACTATTTCGTGGAGTTGGACCATCCCGATGCCGGAACACTGCGGTATCCGGGTGCGCCCATCGCTTGCGAAACCGACTCTTGGGTCTTTAACCGCGCCCCGTTTTTCGGCGAACATACCGCTAATGTCCTGTCAGACTGGTTGGGATACGACGAAACTCGATTGGCGAAGTTGTCGGCCTCCGGCGCCATATGGAGCGGCCAATGCTGACGCCGGCCACTAATCAGCCACTGAAGAATTACCGCATCCTGGACTTGTCGCGCATCTGGGCCGGGCCCTATTGCACCAAGCTGATGGCCGACCTGGGCGCGGAGGTCATCAAGATGGAGTCCCTGAGCGTATATGACTCCCATCGCGGTCCTGTCAGCCCGGCGCGAGGCATCGCGGCCTACCCCGACGGCGAGCCGGGCGAAGAGCCGTGGAACCGCAACGGGTGGTTCAACTGCCTGCACCTGTCCAAGTATGGCATTACGCTGGAACTTACCAGCGAGGAGGGCCGCAGGGTCTTCGAGCAACTGGTTTCCATCAGCGACGTTCTTATCGAAAACTTCCGGCAGGGCAGCCTAGAGCGGTTGGGATACGACTACGCGGCGCTGCGGAAACACCGGCCCGACCTGATTTATGTCTCAATGCCGGCCTTTGGGAACACCGGTCCGTGGAAGGGTTACCTGGGTTACGGCATCGGCCAAGAGCAGCTATCGGGAATGGCCCACCTGACCGGCTACCCCAACGACGGGCCGATGAAGTCAGGAATCAACCACGGCGACCCCATTACCGGCTCCCACGCCGCGGGAGTGCTGCTGGCTGCTCTGCGCCGACGCCGCCGAACCGGAAAGGGGATGTACATTGACGTTTCGCAGCAGGAATCCGCAGTCGCTCTGATGGGCGGCGAATTGCTGGCCTACCAGATGAGCGGCCAGGAGCCGGAACGCATTGGCAATCGCTCTCGCTGGTACGCGCCCTGCAACTCTTATCCCTGCAAGGACGAAGACCGCTGGATAACCATAGCGGTCACCAGCGATAGCCAATGGGCGTCGCTGGTGTCGGTGATGGATGCGCCAGACCTGCTTGAGGACGCCCGATTCGCCACGGTCGAGGCTCGCCTCGCTCATCAGGATGACTTGGACGCAATCATCTCCCATTGGACCCGCGGACAAGATGCCTTCGCCCTAGCCGAGCGTATGCAAGCCGCGGGCATCCCCGCTGGGCCGGTGCTGCGCGGCCCCGACCTGCTGACCGACCGGCACTACGCCGAGCGCGGAACCTTCGTAACAGTAGACCACCCCCAGGTCGGCCTCCGGCAATATCCCGGCTTGCCATGGAAGATGTCGGCCACCCCCGGGGAAGTGCGCTCTCCCGCCCCCACGCTGGGCCAGCACAACCGTGAGGTCTACGGCGGACTGCTGGACCTGACCGACAAAGACATAGACGCGCTGGAGTCCGGTGGCGTCATTGGTACCAAACCCACGGGCTCGCGGATAATCTAACCGCCCTTTCTTCCCTCCCCCTGAGGGAGACTTAGGGTGAGGGTGATTCGTCGCGAAAACAAATCACGGAGGCTCAGACTTGACCGAAAGAGAAGTGATTTACGAAGTCAATGATGGTATCGCATACATCATGCTGAACCGTCCGGAGAAGCTGAACGCCATCAACCCGGAGATGCGCGAACTGCTGTGGGATGCCTTCCAGGACGTGAAGGACAACCACGAGGTGCGGTGCGCCATCGTCACAGGAAAGGGCCGCGCCTTCTCGACTGGGCATGACCTGGTGGCGATGGCCAACGCCCGGGCCAACGAGGGGCCTTCCACCGGAGACCTGTACGTCGAGCAGTCCAAAATCTGGAAGCCCATCATTTCCGCCATCAACGGCGTTTGCCTGGCGCAGGGGTGCGGAATCGCCTTGGGCAGCGACATACGCATCGCGTCCAGCGAGGCCAGGTTCGGCTGGCCCCAGGCCAAGCGCGGCATATCGTCGGTCAGCGGGCCCGCGCTGTTGTCCCAAGTGGTGCCGCGCAACATCGCCTTCGAGTTCCTGTTCACCGGCGAGTTCGTGGATGCTCAGAAGGCCCTGGAGTTGATGTTGGTCAACTATGTGGTGCCGCCCGAAGAGGTGATGCCTCGCGCCGAGGAGATGGCCCGCAAGATAACTGCCAACGCTCCGCTTTCTCTGGCCGCCATCAAAGAAGCGTCCATCAAGGGCAGCGAGATGGGTCTGGAAGAGCGAGTGGCCTTCGCCCAGAAGAAGCGCGACGAGGTGCTGGAGACTGAGGACGCTCAGGAAGGCGTGCGCGCATTCGCTGAGAAACGCGCTCCAATTTGGAGGGGGCGATAGCCCGGCTCTTCAGAATGGCAGTAGCCACTGGCGAATAGCGTGCTAGAATATGTCGAGTCGTCGCGTATTTCGCCAATTCTCACAAAATCAATACGGAGTGGGATCCTTATGGCTACTTTGACCGCGCCTGAAACTGTTTCCATGAGTCCTGCCGGTCTGGACAAGGTTACCCAATTATTCGAAAGGCAAATCGGCGAGGGGCTGCACCCCGGGGCCGGGCTGGCCGTTTACAGGTATGGTCAGCTTGTGCTGGACATTTACGGCGGAGTCGCCGACAACAATACGGGCCGGCGCGTGGATGAGAACACGATGTTCGTGCTATTTTCGTCCACCAAGCCATTAGCCGCCGCCTGTATCTATATGCTCAAGGAGCGCGGCAGGCTGGAGTGGGACGACCCCATCGTCAAGTTCTGGCCGGAGTTTGGAAAGCACGGCAAGGACAAGGTGACCATCCGCCACCTGCTAAGTCACCAAGGAGGCTTCCCCGACACGCCCGCGGACTTGCCGTGGACTGACTGGGAACACTGGGACAAGGTCTGCGCGGCAATGGAGAACGCCGTTCCCAAGTTCGAGCCGGGCACTACTCTGTCCTACCATCCCATCAACTATGGGTGGGTAATCGCCGAGTTGGTGCGCCGTATTGACGGTCGCACCTTTGATCGCTTCCTGGCAGAAGACCTGACCTCTCCGCTGCAAATGAACAATGCCTATGTCGGGCTGCCCGAGAACTTGGAGGACCGGGTGTCGCGCATCCATACGATGGAAGCGGACGCTGATACCAACGGCTACGCAGTGACCTTTGACCAGCCAGCAGTTCATCGGGTTATCTGCCCGGGGGCCAATGGAATATCAACAGCAGGCGATCTGGCCCGGTTCTACGCCATGATGGAGCGGCAGGGAGCGCTGGACGACGCCAGGGTGCTGCGCTCCGAAACGGTCATTGAAGGCATTACCATCCAGGTAGAAGGTATTGACCAGTCGCTGGGGCTGTTTGCCCAGCGCGCTCTGGGGTTGGCACTGGCGGACGAAAGGATGGGGCGGCCCGGCGGCCATCCCCTGAACACCTTCGGGCATGGCGGAGCCGGGACTTCCATCGGCTGGGCCGACCTGGACACGGGCCTGGCAGTCGGCTACATCACCAATGGGTTCCGGGGCGCAGAAACAAACAACGCCAGGCTGGCAGCGATTTCCCAAGCGGTCCGGGACGCCTGCGCGTAGCAGGCGTCAAGGCTGAAACTGGAAGGGGCGGGTCCGAATCCCGCCCCTTACTCTTGCAAATAGGAAGCCCTCACCTTTCCCATAAGGATAGGGGAAATCAGGGTGTGCAGCCAGGCTTAGGCGAGGCGGAGAAGGGCCTCGGCATTGCCGGACATGTGCTTGCGGAGGGCATCGTCGCCGAGGTCCTGCCAGAAGGGCCAGTTGATGACCATCTCGGCGGTGTCGGGGAAGTGGGCCTCGCCATGAGGGTAGTCGGACTGATGCATCAGGGCCTCGGTGCCCAGCAGGTCGATGCAGGCCTTGGTCATGGCAGCGCCCTCGAAAGGTTCGGCGCCGCAGCGGAAGCGGCCCATCTGGGCGTACTCAATGGGCTTGTAGTCGGTCTTGGGTGTGGTGCCGGAGACGTAATTGCACATCTCCTCAAGGCGGATGAGCCAGTGGGGCAGCCAGCCGTGACCGACCTCGGCGGCGCCGGCGTTGAGGTTGGGGTAGCGGTCGAAAATCCTGCCGACAATGAGATACGACAGCAGCCGGGCGGCGCCCCAAGGGTGGGCGGCGGTTCGGGCCACGGCGATGTTGCCCCACATATCGCGGTAGCCGGGGAAGTAGGGCGGCTCGAAGGTGAAGCTGTGGTGCAGGATGGGCAGGCGCTCTTCGTTCAGCACCTCGAAGAGAGGATCTACGGCAGGGTGGTCAATGGGCATTCCCTCCGGGAGAATGATGGCGACGGCTACGGCCCACTTTTCCCTCGACACTGCCTTGACCTCGTTGACGGCCCACTCGATGTCGGCGGCGGGAGCGAGGATGATGCTGCGCAGGCGCTCAGGGTTGGCGCTGCAATACTCGCGCATGTAGCGGTGGTAGGCGGAGTACAGGCCCTCGGCGAGGGTGACGTCCTCAATGCCGGTGAGGCCGTTGGCCCAGGTGCCTGGGATAATTACGTCGACGTCACGGCCTTCGAGGTCCATGTCGGCGAGGCGGCCAGCGGCGTTCTCGTCGCTGACTCCCTTCTGGGGGTCAACGCGATGGTGGCCTGAGTCCCTGGTCACGCGGCCCTCCAGCGCGCCGCGTCCACCAGCTACGGCGGCCTGATCGTCACCCTTGGGCGCCTCGCCGGGGAAGCGGTCGAAGGGTATGGAGGCGATGCTAAGGGCGTTGTAGCTGCCGACGGTGCGAATGTAAGGCGTCAGCTCGTCCAGCCGGGGCCGGAAGCTGGGGTCTACGTGCTTGACCAGGGTATCAAGGCTGGGATTGACGTGGGTGTCTATGTCAATGACGCGGTAGCCGTTCTTCATTGAGTCTCCTCCCCGGATGTGTTTCAGGGCTTGAGGTAGCGGGACAGCCACTCCAGGCAGCGGCCCCAGGCCATTTGTGCGGCCTCGGGGCGGTAGCTGTGGCGGGTGTCTGACATGAAGGCGTGTCCCGCGCGGGGATAGCTGACGAACTCGAAGGTCTTGCCGGACTGCTGGAGGACACCTCGCAGGCGGGCCACGTCGCCGGGCGAGGGGTTGGTGTCCTCGTCTCCGAAGAGGGCCAGCATGGGGCAGCCGAGGTCCTTTGCCAGCTCGCCGGGCGGCGTCGGGTTGACCCCGGTTGGCTGGAAGAGTCCGTTGGAGTAGAAGTTGACGAAAACGTCGACCTCGGCGCCGCTGCTGGCGAAGATGAGGCCGAGGCGTCCGCCGGAGCAGAAGCCGACAACGCCTATGCGGTCGCCGACGTGGGGACTGGCGCCGAGGAAGTCAAGGCCGCCGCTCAGGTCGCCGACGGTCTGGGCGTTGGGGCGGGCGTTTAAGGCGTCGCGGGCGCGGTCCATGTCGGAGTGGTCGACGACGGCGAGGAACCCGTCGCGGCTGTATAGGGCGGGCACGATGGCAGCATAGCCCAAGGCCGCAAAGCGGCGGGCCATGTCCTTCATGTGCTCCTCGTGGCCGTGGATACCGTGCACCAGGAGCAGACCGGGATGGGGGCCGCCCTCGGTGGGCCGGGCCACGTAGGCGGGAACGGCGTCGCCGCCGTAGCCGCTAACAGTGGCGTCGTAGGCGGTTATGTCGGCCGGATGGTAGACCGCGCCGGGCGGCAGGACTCGGGAAACCAACTCACTTCCTCTTGTCTTGATCTATGTTCTCCGGTACGCCTGAGATGCGCGCATTCTAGGACGACGGCAAGAGGCTTGCAACAGCGTGGCTAAAACTCGGCTGACAGCAGGGGCTGTTGACCCGTTGCCATAGGACAGTAGAATGACACGATGCTGGAACTGCTGAAGACACACTTCGGGTATGACGCTTTCCTGCCGCTGCAAGAGGAAATCATCGCAGGGGTGATGGCGGGGCGGGACTGCTTCGTGCTGATGCCCACGGGCGGGGGCAAGTCCCTGTGCTATCAATTGCCGGCGATGGCGATGCCGGGGCTGACGCTGGTGGTGTCGCCGCTTATCGCGTTGATGAAAGACCAGGTGGACGCGCTGGAAGCCAACGGCCTGCCCGCTGCTTTCATCAACAGCACGCAGTCGCCGGAGGAATTGCGGCTGGTGGTTCGGCGTATCCGGTCGGGGGAAATCAAGCTGCTGTACGTGGCCCCGGAGCGGGTGATCGAACCCCGGTTCGCCGACTTTCTGCGAACTCTCAACGTCAGCCTTATCGCCATCGACGAGGCTCACTGCGTCTCGGAGTGGGGGCACGAGTTCCGCCCCGCATACCGGGAACTGGCGAACCTGCGGGTGGCCTGCCCATCGGCGCCATTGATTGCGCTAACTGCGACCGCCACCGAGCGGGTGCGCGCCGATATTCTCTCGCAGCTTGGGTTGCGAGAGCCGCGCACCTTCATATCCAGCTTCAATCGCCCCAATCTCACCTACTCGGTGGTTCCTAAAGAGAGCGATCTGAACGCGCTTCGGTCACTGCTGGAAAGCCACCGGGGGGAGTCGGCCATCATCTACTGCGGCTCTCGCAAGGCAACCGAGGATATGGCGCAAGCCCTGTCTGAGCGTGGTTTCAGAGCCGAGGCGTATCACGCAGGACTGGACCCGGAGGAGCGGCGCAGCATCCAGGACCGTTTCATCCGGGACCGGACGCCCATCGTGGTGGCGACCATCGCCTTCGGCATGGGCATTAACAAGCCTGACGTAAGGCTGGTGGTGCATCACGACCTGCCCAAGAGCATCGAGAGCTACTACCAGGAGACGGGCCGTGCCGGACGCGACGGCCTGCCAAGCGAATGCGTGCTGTATTTCTCTTATGGCGGCAAATCGCGGCAGGAATTCTTTATCAACCAGATCGAGGACGCGGAAGAACGGGCACGAGCGCGCGAACGGCTGGATCAGGTCATTTCTCTGTGCAGTCTTTCGTCCTGCCGCCGCAAGTTCGTGCTGGAATACCTGGGTGAAGAGTGGCCGTATGAGGACTGCAGCGGTTGCGACAACTGCGTACAGCCGCGAGAACAGTACGACGCCACCGAGATTGCGCAGAAGGTGCTGTCGGCGGTCATTCGCACTGGTGAGCGGTTCGGGGCGGCGCACGTTATCGGGGTGTTACGGGGAAGTAAGGGCGAGAAGATTCGCAGTCAAGGCCATCACCAACTGTCGGTCTATGGAATAGCCGCCAACCATCCGCGCGATGAACTGCGCGACCTGATTGAGGGATTGAAACGAGAAGGATTGCTGACGGTTGCCGAAGGCGAATATCCAACGCTGGGCGTCACCCCGCGCGGCCGGGAGTTTCTGAAGAACCGCGAAACGCTGGCTTTAGCGCGCCCCGTGGCGCGCAAAGCGTCTCCCGAAAGGGGCGCGAGGAGCGTATTAGGAACTGGTGAAGGGTATGATACGGGTCTGTATGACGAACTGGTGTCCTTAAGGAGGGCAACCGCTGACCTAAGAGGTGTCCCTGCGTATGTGATTTTCAACAACCGTACCCTACAGGATATGGCTCGAAGAATCCCGAGGAACCTGGCAGAGTTTAGTCGCGTGTCTGGGGTAGGTCGTGCGAAGCTCGAGGACCTAGGCCCTCCGTTTTTGGAGTGCATTAACAAATACTCGCGAGAGTGTGAGTTGCGGAGTGCCACAGATTCCGGCGACTGGTCCAGATCCACTGAATCGGCCCGGCGCATGTTCAATATCTCACACCGTGCGACTGGTCGAGTAATATCTGGAGGAGCGACATTAAAGCAAACGGCAGAGATCAGAGGTTTAACGGTAGGTACGATATTGAGGCATCTGGAGCGGCTGGTGGAGGAGGGGATCGAGGTGAAATGGTCTCACTTGTTACCACCAGAGTATCATAGGATAGAAATCGAGGCAGCTTTAGAGAAATTGGGCCACAAATTTCTCCGCCCGGTGTGGGAAGAGCTTGAGGGGCGTTACAGCTACGAACGTATCCGCCTAGTTAGATTAGAAAGGCTGGGCAGGACATATCAAACGACACCTCAAACCCGTCCCTTATCATCTCCGGAGAATCGGCGACCCAAACCGAATTCAAAGTCTGAATTTGACCCAATTCTGGGAATGAGCGAAGAGGAGTGGTATATGATCAACCGCGCTCTTGACGAAGAGCGCCAACGAGAATGGGAAGCACTACATCCCATCACTTACCAAGACTGTTTGGAAGACCCCGGCCTGTTCGATGACTATTACAACCAACCATCCCACATCCTGGCAGACGATGACACTGCCCCACCATGAACTACTCCCACGCTATTTGACCGCGGGTTCATAAGCTACTAACATCGGACGAGATAAGAACACGGGAGCGCGCAGATGGCTACAAGAATGGAGCAGGCCACAGAGAATATCGCATTGGCAGTCCTCCGAAGTGTCAGCGTTGCAGTGGAGCCTCCTCTCTCCATGGAAAAACTGGAGAACAACTTCTACTCCCGATGGCCCACGGAAGGGAGCAGGTTTCCCATGAACGACGCAATGCGCGCTGCCCGGTACGCGGCGATAGTCAGCAAAGAGCGGACATGCAGCGCATGGGACGAGGAAGGAACATTGAAGACCCCAATCACGGATATTTGGGACGAAGTTGTCGCGGAAGCCATTGCAGAATACTTCTACAAGGACCACGTGGAAATCGTCGCACAATACTTCGGCAAGGCCCGGGAAAACTTCGATAGAGGAACGCCACTTGAAGGGACCGAAGCCCTGACTGACGCAGTAAGAACTGCGCTGGGCTACATCGCAGCAACGCGGGAATGGCCCCACGGTACGCAGGGAGAACTCTACAACGTGGCGGAGGGCCTCGCCACCGGCTCCCTGCCAAAAGAAGACGACAACTGGTGGGAATACCCTGATACGGCCACCGATGAAGCGCAGAGTTTCGCAGCTTCTTCGCGGCAAGCATGGGGCGCCCCAGCTCGGTAAGGTTCGGCCTGTTCTACGACAGCCAAGACGGTTCAGACGAAGAGGCGGTCATGTTTGCAAGAAGAGCCATAGAACTGGCCCGAAGGCTGGCCGAGAAAAAGGTGGTAATTCCCTGAACCAGGAAGAACACATCAGAACGGCTCGCGAGCTGATGTTGCGGGCGGAAATGGAGCAACGGCCGGGCGGCAACGAACTGGTTGCCGCCGAGTTCCTATGGGGAGCTTTCGCCCACTGTCTCATTACTGTGGCCCAGAATGAGGGGCTACCTCACGACAGCCACCGAGCGTTCAGTAATGTAGCGAAGGAGCTGGCAGCGAAGCATCACCTGCCGAGATGGCAGTCAGATTTCGGTGCTGCCGAAAACCTGCACACCCACTTCTACCATGGCGACCTCAACGCGGAACATTTGCACACTCACTGGAACGCAACTGCAAGAGCCGTTCAACAACTGCTGCAAATGCTTCGGACGGAAATCTGATTACAGCCATCCTATGTTGCTACAACCCCAGCGCCGATGCCAACTCCCGCCGGTGCTGTTTGGGATCGCCGAGGAAATGGTAGAGGGTGCGGGAGGCGGCGGTGTGCAGGGTGAGGCCGTACTCGGTCATGCTGCCGACGCCGGCGTGGACTTCGTGGGCGTAGTTGCAGGCCTCGTAGTAGCCCTCGCTGGCGACGGCCTTGGCCAGAGAGACGCTGCTGGCGGCGTCGCGGCCCGCGTCCATCTTCCACAGGGCCTCGTAGGTGGTCCAGCGGGCGGCGTCGAGGTGGTTGACTAGGTTGATTATCTGGTCCTGCACCCGCTGGAAACGCCCGATGGGGGTGCCGAACTGGATGCGGGTGCGGCTGTAGTCGACGGAAACCTCGTAGACGGCCTGGCAACCGCCGACCTGGTAGGCGCTGATTACAGGGATGGCCTTGGCGACAGCCCGCTGCCACGCGCCCCAACCTCCCCTGGTATTCCCCCTCTGAGGGGAGGAAGTTAAAGTGGGGCCGCCGAGGACGTTGGTGGAATCTATGGCGACATTGTCGAAGCGGACCTCGGCCAGGTTCCAAGCGAAGCCCGGTAGGTTGCGGGCGCGGACGCCGGGGGCGTCGGCGGAGACGACAACTAGGCCCACTTCTTCAGTCTCTTCGGAACGAACGGCGCAAAGGTAGTGGCTGGCGGTCTCGCCGTCGAAGACGTATGCCTTTGCGCCGGTGACGCGGAGGCCGTCGCCGTCAACGCTGGCGACGGCGCGGACGTCCCGCTCGTCCCAGCTGTAGTCGCGCTCGGTGATGGCGGGGACGAGGCGCATCTCGCCCCGGGCGATGTGGGGGAGCCACTCCTGTTTCTGGGCCTCAGTGCCTCCTTCGAGGATGGTCAGGGCGGAGAGGACGGCGGAGGTGAGGTGGGGGCCGGGGACAGGCCCACGGCCCAGCTCCTCGAAGAGCACGCCGGCGTCGGTGAAGGTGCCGCCCTCGCCGCCATACTGCTGGGAGATGAGGATGCCAAGCCAGCCTGTGGCGGCGAGTTGGCCCCAGGGCTCCAGCGGTGTAGTCTCGTCGGGCGATGCTATCTGAAGGAGGGTCTCCTTCGGGTACTCCTGTGTCACCAAACGGCGAGCAGCCGCCTTAAGCATTTCCTGTTCCGGAGTTAGGGAAAGATCCATAACTTTCCTCGTTGACCATTCCAAGAATTACCTCTCCCTTGAGGGAGAGGGTTGGGATGAGGGTGAAATCGCTGGTTGGAACCTATCCCAGCGCTCCCGCCCTCTCGCGGACCTCGCGGCCGATGCCGATGCGGCGGGCCATGATGACCTTCTGGATGTCCGTGGTGCCGCCGGGATGTATTGCGACGATGCCGGCGCGGGAGTGAGCCTCCATGTGGCCGTCGGCGGCGCCGAGCTCGGGGTCGTGGGTGAGGCCGGCGGGGCCGAGGATCTCCAGCATGGCCTGGGCCATGCGGAGTCCGGAGGTCTTGCGCATGTATGAGGCCTGCGGGCCTTCGTAGGTAATGTGGGCACCGCTGTGGCGCATCCAGTAGTTGCGCAGGTTCAGGAGGCGGACGATCTCAGCCTCGACGTAGACATCTATGAGACGGTCGCGGACATCGGGGTCAGTGGTCATCGGCTCGCCGCGGCGCTTGGTGGTGCGGCAGTGCTCGAAGAGGCGGTCTACGAGCCAGTTTCGCCCGATGCGTCCGCCGGTGCCGTGCTCCAACTCGAGGTGGGTTGTGGCGACTCTCCAGCCCTGGTTTTCGCCGCCGACAAGGTTGAACGCGGGGACTCGGACGTTGTCGAAATAGACCGTTTGCTTGACGCCGGAACCGGCGCCGGACTCGCCGCCGGAGATTAACAGGTCCATGGGCTGGATGGCGATACCGGGCAGATGGGACGGGACCATGAACCAGCCGAGGTTTTCATGGCGCTTGGCGTCGAGACCGGTGACGGTGATGGTCCACATATAGTCGCAGCCGTGGTCGCTGCCTACGAATATCTTCTGGCCGTTGAGCACGTAGTCGTCGCCATCGCGGATGGCCTGGGTCTTGACGTTGGCGAGGTCGGAGCCGGCCTCGGGTTCAGACAGCAACTGCCAGGTGCGGACGCGGCCGGTGAAGATGGGCGGCAGGAAGGCCTGCTTCTGCTCCTCGGTGCCCCAGACGAGTATGGAGTTGCCGCCGAGGCGTCCGCCGGAATCGTAGTATGGCGGCAGGGTCAGGCCAAAGGAGTCGATTTCTTCTTCGATGACCACGGCGCTATCGACGTCAAGGCCGCCGCCGCCGTATTCCCGGGGCGCAGTGGGCCAGAGCCAGCCCTTGTCGCCGAGCTTGCGTCCCAGATCGCGGCGGAGTTGGTACTGGTCCCAGGTCAGATCGGCCGGGTCGGCGGGATGATGGATGCCGCCGGGGACGTTCTCCTTCAGCCAGGCGCTGACCTCGCGGCGAAACTCTTCCTGTTCTGGAGTGTAGCGCGGTTCAAAGTCCATGGGGCCTCCGGGTCTGGTCGGTGTAGAGGTTTCCTAAATTTTCGAGTTATCCATCCCTTGCTATTGGGAGCGGAGGGCGCGACCGGGTAGGGCGCCGGTGTGTACGCCATTATCCACCACGAGCCGGCCGTTTACCAAGACGTGAGAAATGCCGTCGGGGTATTGCTTGGGCTGGTCGAAAGTGGCGTTGGCCTTGACAGTTTCGGGGTTGAAGACTACGACGTCGGCCTTCATGCCGTTTCGGAGGATGCCGCGGTCCTGTAGGCCGAGCCGCTGGGCGGGAGCGGAGGTCATCTTGCGAACAGCGTCTTCAAGGCGGAAGAGGCCCTCTTCGCGGGAGAACTGGCCGAGAACGTAGGGAAAGGTGCCGTAGGTGCGGGGATTGGGCATGTCCCCGGTCATGATGCCGTCGGAGCCGACCATCTGGGCAGGGTGGCGGACGATGGTGCGGATGTTGTCGGGGTTGCCGGTGCGGGCGACGAAGGATACCTCGAGGTCTTCCTCGATGAGCATGTCGCAGATGGCATCTACCATGCGCTTCCCTTGATGACGGGCCAAGTCCCCGAGGGAGCGGCCCTCCCACTCCTTGTTCTTTGGGACATTGCTGAAAATGTAGTGGTCGAGGGTGAGACCCCACATGGGTTCCACGGCGTCGCCTATTTCGTCCCGGACGGCCTGTTGGCGGATGCGGCCCAGCAGGGCGGATGGGCCGCCGGCGTGTACCCAGTAGGGCAGCAGAGAGTGGAGAACGGTGGAGGCGGCGGCGTACGGGTACTGGTCGAAGGTGGCGTCCACGCCGGAGTTGCGGCCCTCGTCTACGAGCCCCACCATGCGCTGGCCCATACCGTCGACCGGGTTGTGGTAGTGAGAGATGTGGACGGGGACGCCGGCGCGGCGGCCAATCTCAATGGCCTCGCGGAAGGGATCAAGGAGGCGATCTCCGAGGGAATAGCGGGCGTGAGTCATATAGATGCCGCCGAGGTCGGCGATGGCCTCGCTCACTGCGACCAGTTCGTTGGTATCGCTGTACGCTCCAGGAGGGTAGGTGAGGCCCGTGGCGAAGCCGAAGGCGCCGTCCCGCATAGCTTGGCGAGCCAGATCGCGCATCCGGGCCAGTTCCGGCTCGGAGGGCAGGCGGTCTTCCCAACCCATGGCCTCCACACGTATGGCGGCGTGGGGAGCCATGAAGGCTACGTTGCAGGCGACGCGGTTGTCGAAAAGGTCGAGATACTCGCGGACTGAACCCCAGCGGACGCCCTCTGGCGGCATTCCGTTGACCGCGGCAAGGTAGTACAGGAGCTGTTCCAGCTTCTCCGGGGACGATGGAGCGTAGGACAGGCCGTCCATGCCCATCAGCTCGGTGGTGACGCCCTGCCGGAGCTTGACTTCGTGTTGCGGATTGGAGAGCAGCACGAGGTCGGAGTGGGAGTGCATATCGATGAAGCCGGGGCAGATTACGCTGCCGCCGACGTCGATAGTGCGTCCAGACTCTACGCCCTCATCGCCAGAGCGGACGATGGTGACGGTGTCTCCACTGATGCCGACTCCGCCTCGATACCAGGTCTGCCCGGTGCCATCTACAATTCTCCCGTTTCGCAAGAACAGGTCGAACATAAGACCTCCATGCTGTGGCCAATGCGTACGGCCCATAGCCTACCACAGGGTAGGGGCTGAGTGTGTCCTGAAATCCCGGCCAAGCCCATGCGCTATTGCTGTTCCCCGGCATGGCGGGGCGGACACATGAATCGAACAGGTGATAAACTTACGCTGGCTACTATCGCCAGGATATAGCCTCGCAAGCGGGTTGAACCGCCATATCTTGGGTTCATTCGGAAGGGTTTGCGGGTTGGAATTTGTGAAGCCGCCGGCTCAGCCCAAGGAGATGACTGGAACATCCAGAGAGCCTTGTCGGGAGAATCAGGCAATATGTTGGACCGCATACGCGGGTTTGTGAAGCAGCTCGAATTGCCCCAGGAAGAAGAAGGTGAAGTCGTTTACCGGATTATTGACACCAGTCGAAATGCCGTCGAAGTAAGCGCCGCGCAGTATGCCGCATGGCGGGTAAGGAACGACGTGGCCAAGCTGGCCGTGGTCGGGCAGGACAAGGTCGGAGACTTCTTGGTCAAAACGACGTTTTCCATTATGCCTGAGAACCGGAGCTATAGGCCATTTGGGACCTCGGCCTACTTGATGCCCGACTTTGACCCGGTAACCTCATACTCCCGGAGGTACAACACTTGGCAGGAAGCGGAATTGGGGCACCACGAGACTGTCGAGTTGCTAAGGCAGGAGCAGGAAGTCCCCGCCAGTGAAGCAGGAAAGCAGAACAAGGAGGTGGAGGTGGTGAGGCGCGCCTTTGCCTCGGGCCTGCCGGGCCTTTTTCAGGTGGAAGTCGCGCCCGGGGGTGGGGCCCTGGTGCGGGCGCCCTGGAACCTGCCGGATGGGAGTGCCGTTGAGCTGATAGTTGTGGAGGACGGCGAGGGGTACTTACTTTTCGGGCTAGGGGCCATTTCCCCGGAATTGGAGGCTCTCAGGCAGCAGCAGGCCAGTAACGTATGCGATGCTCTGGGAGTATCACTGATGGATGGGACCCTCAACAAGAAGGCGGAGAACGCTGGTGAACTGCTGGAAGCCGTTGCAGCCCTGACCCAGGCTGTGGTTTGCGTGGACGCCATTTGCCGCTGAGTCTCGGAGCTGTTGAAGCAAAGGCGACAAACTTCTGAATAACGGAAACGCCTAGTGGCTTCCCAAACCGGCCACACAGTCAACGACATCCACTCCCAGCTCAACCGGACAACGATGCGAGGCGTTGAAAGTCCCGGCACTCTCGCCGAGCTTCAGCGCGCCGTTCTCTGTGTAC
The DNA here is from genome assembly GCA_965204805.1 of Dehalococcoidia bacterium. Classification (GTDB taxonomy): domain Bacteria; phylum Chloroflexota; class Dehalococcoidia; order Lucifugimonadales; family UBA3495; genus VXOI01. The sequence goes on along the minus strand of OZ242013.1, from coordinate 1,359,096 downwards.
TCGACAGTGGCGGCAGCCTCAGTGTGGCGGGCGGACGCCATGCCATGGGCGGACAGCAATTTCTCACCGGCGGTCTCCTGCTGGACACCAGTCAACTGAACCGAGTCATACGGCTGGACCGCGAGCGAGGTCTGGTTAAAGTGGAAGCGGGAATCCTCTGGGACCGGCTAGTTGGCGAAATGCGGAGGATGCAGGAAGACTCGTCTCAGCGCTGGAGCGTTGTCCAGAAGCAGACGGGCGCAGATCGCCTCAGCATCGGCGGCGCGTTGGCCGCCAACGGTCACGGCCGGGGTCTATCATACGCTCCCATCGTGCAGGACGTTGAATCTCTGGAGTTGGTGGACGGCAAGGGCGAGTTACGGCATTGCAGCCGCACCGAGAACTCGGAACTTTTCAGCCTGGCCATCGGCGGCTACGGACTGTTTGGCGTAATCTACTCCGCTACTCTGCGTTTGATGCCATCCCACCACTTGCGCCGCAGCGTGGAAATTACCACTATAGACACTCTTGCCTCCAGTCTCGGACACCGTATCGCCGACGGTTTCACCTACGGAGATTTCCAGTATATGACCAACGAAGCATCAGCGGATTTTATGCGCCGCGGGGTATTATCGTGCTATCGCCCCGTTCCGCAGGACGAAATACGCTCGCTGGAGCCGCCTCGTTACCTGCTGACGGAACAGGACTGGCTGAAGCTGCTGCACCTTTCGCACTCGGACAAGGCGCGGGCCTTCGAGGAATATTCCAGGTTCTACCAACACACCGACGGCCAGGCCTATGACAGCGACACTTTCCAACTGAGTATGTACATTGACCACTACCACGGGGATCTGGACCGCAGGCTGTATGGCGGCCAGAAGTGCAGCGAGACCATCACCGAGTTGTATGTGCCTCTCCTGAAGCTGGCGGAATTCATGGATGCTGCCGCCGAGGAACTGAGGCTTCGATGCGCCAACGTGATATATGGCACAGTCCGCCTCATAGCGCAGGATGATGAGACCTTCCTCAACTGGGCCAGAGAGCCATACGCCTGTATCGTGATAAACCTTCACTTTGAGCATACTGAGCCGGGTAAAGCGAAAGTGGCTGACGATCTGCGATGTTTGATTGATCTCGCAACTGGTCTTGGCGGAAGCTACTTTCTCACCTACAACCGATTTGCGACAAAACAGCAACTCACGAGCTGCTATCCTCAATTCCGCGATTTCCTGGCTCTCAAAGACAGTTACGACCCGGACGGTGTGTTCTCCAGTGACTGGCACCAGGCATACCGCCGCCTGGAGTGACTCTCCCGATCGGTCGCTTGCCAGCGCCAGGTCCTCTGGCTATGATTGCCGGGGATAGATCACTCCCGGGAGGATATCCTATGGCCACCGTTTCCATCGACCACATAGCTATGCCCACTGCAAATGCGGAGCGGCTGATTGCGTTTTACAAGCGGTTGGGGTTCACCATCAACGACGAAGAAGAGTGGCGGGCTGGGAAGGCCAACATCTTCTCGATACAGATAGGCGACTCGAAGATAAACGTTCATCCCGAAGGGTACGTAGCCGGCCTGCGGGGGCCATCGGCGGTTCCGGGTTGCGCGGACATCTGCTTCGTGTGGGAAGGTACGGTGGAGGAGTGCCAGGAATGGTTGGCTGAGGCCGGCGTCGAGGTGATTCTGGGCCCCGCCCCGCGCAAGGGTGGAAGAGGTTTTGGCAAGTTGCCATCCCTGAGCCTCTACGCCCGCGACCCGGACGACAACCTGCTGGAGTGGATGACTTACACTTAAAGCAGGGAAAGGCTTTCATCCCAACCCTCTCCGGGAGGGAGAGGGAACTCGTTTTAAGGAAGTGATCCGATGGCGATGATGACAGGCAAGGAAGCCTTGGTGCGGATGCTGACTGCAGAAGGGGTTGACCACATTTTCGGCAATCCCGGCACCAGCGAGACCCCGATGATGGACGCCCTGCAGGACTTCCCGGAGGTGAAGTACATCCAGGCGCTGCAGGAAGGCACCGCAGTGGGCATGGCCGACGGCTATGCCCGCGCCACCGGCCGACCGGCCTTCGCCAACATTCACATCGCCGGTGGGTTGGCCAACGGAATCAGCGCGCTCTACAACGCCTATCGGGGCGGGACTCCCGTGGTGCTGACGGCGGGTAACTCCGACACCCGTATGCTGCTCAGCGAGCCAACGCTGTCGGGAGACCTGGTGCAGATGACTCGCCAGTACACCAAGTGGAGCCACGAGATTCATCACGCGGCGGACATTCCAGCCGCCGTGCGCCGGGCCTTCAATGAGGCCAAGACGCCGCCAACCGGGCCGACTTTCCTGTCCTTCCCGTGGGACACGATGGACGTGCAGGCCGACGTGGACATCATCGGGTCGAGCCAGGGCTATCACCGCATCCGGCCAGACCGCGATGCCTTGGAGCGGGCATCGAGTCTGCTGGCGCAAGCGGAGAACCCGGTCATCATTATCGGAGACCGCATCGCCCAGTCGGGCGGGGTGGAACAGATGGTGCAGGTTGCCGAGCGGCTGGGCGCGAGGGTGTTCGCGGCCTCCTTCTCCGAGGTCAATTTCCCGACCAGCCATCCGCTGTGGAGTGGAATGCTCAACACCAGCAGCCCGGTTACGCGACGGCTGCTTTCCGGCGCGGACGTGGCCCTGGCGGTAGGAGCCAACATCTTTTCCTCCTTCCTCTACGTGGACGTCCCGCTGCTGAACTCAACGACCAAGCTGGTTCACATGGACAGCGCCACCAGTGAGGTGGAGAAGAGCTATCCCACCGAGATCGGCGTGTTTGCCGACCCGGCCACTGGGCTGGCGGAGCTGGCCGACGCGCTGGATCAGGATATGTCGGGACCGGCCAAGGAGGCCGCGGCGACTCGGATGGCGGAGCTGGGAGAGCGTCGCCGACGGGCGCAGGAGGAGTACCAGCAGCGACTCAGGCAACGCTGGGACAACAACCCGATGGCCGTTGAACGTATGATGCACGAACTTGCCGCGGCGGTCCCGCCGGGGACTATAGTGGCCGACGAGGCGGTAACTTCCCGTCCGGCAATGATGCAGGAGTTCGACTTCGACGAGCCGGGAACTTTCTTCGGGATCCAGGGCGGCGCTCTGGGATGGGCGATGCCGGGCGCGTTGGGGCTTAAGCTGGCCCGGCCCGACCGGCCGGTTCTGGCCGTGGTGGGAGACGGCGCCTCAATGTACACGGTGCAGGCCCTTTGGACCGCCGCTACGTTCAACATACCGGTGGTCTATGCCATTTGCAACAACCGGGCCTACCGCATCCTGAAAGTCAATATGGACATCTACCTCAAGCGGATGCTGAACGATGAGGAACGGGTCAGCGAATACAGGGGGATGGACTTCGCCAACCCGCTTGATTTGTCGTCCATCGCCCAAGGCATGGGCGTGGCCAGCGAAAAAATCACGGAGCCGGCACAGATTGGCCCAGCAGCGCGCCGGATGTTCGAGAGCGGCAGGCCGGGGCTGCTGGACATCAGCATAGACGGCTCGCTCTAGGAAAATCGGCCGGGAATTGCAGCGGAATTGGCCTCTGCACGGACGGCGATTGCCGAATCTTCCGGTTGCCACAGTCGCGCTACGGCGGGGAACAGGAAAGTTGGAGTGTCGACGGGGTAGTCATTGCACGGCCATTGCCACTTGTAGTACACCCTGTTTTTGAGGCAAGTCTCCGGTTGCGATATCACTAATGCCATTCCGTCCATTATGACGGCGATAGGCGATGGATGGCAAAGCTATATTATGTAAATTGACAATGGAAAATCATTGTCATACCCTTGTAAGGAGCTTTTTGTTCACATACACGTCACTTTCTGCCAAATTGCGTGACGTTAATTGATCAGCTTCGATGGGAGGCTTGATGGTAACACCCTCAACGTCCTCAGACCAAGATCTTGGAATAGCGCGGCCAAACGTCAATAGGAACGCCCAAAGAGTTGTTTCTCCTTCTTTGGTGATTGGCCTCGGATCCACTAGCTGCCAGATTATTCGCCAGTTGGAGGCTGCGTCGGAAAGCTGGACCTCAGAGGACCGCAAGAACCTGGCATTTCTTTACATGGATACCCGAGAAGCGACGCGAGGGGAAATTTCTCGGGCTGCCCGGTTCATTCCGTTGATTCTTCCGCATTTTTCCAGCCTGCGGGATATGCGCCCATGGATTACGGAGTGCGTGCCGGAACTGAGGTACGTGAGCCTGTCCCGTGAAGGGGCTTTAGGAACTTTCGCGAATGCAGGCGTGGCGGCCCGCTTCAACTATAGCGAAATTCGTGGCCACCTGGATTCCGCTATTGATGAGATTTGCCCATTCTACGAAGGCATGACATACATGCGCGTCCATGTGGTTGCCTTCGCCGGGGGAGGCACAGTCGGCGCGCTGCCAGTATTGCTTGCCGCCCTGTCGGAGGTTCGTGGCACGGCCCGCAACTTCAGTGTCGTGCTGCATCTCCTGCTGCCGCAGCGGGGTATGTCCCGCGACCCTGACAACACCTACCAGCTGCAGCTACGGAACGCCTATGTGATTCTCCAGTTTCTGCGCTCCATCACTGGGGTTCAGGTAGGACGAGGGGAACACACAGGCACCGACGCATTTAGCATCACGGTCTACCCGGATAAACGGGTCGATGCGGTCGGACCTCACTTTGATGTTTGCCTGCTGCACAGGTCGCCTCGTGATTCCCTCCCCGTCCAGCAGAATCACACCGCGCGAATCCTGGAGGGCCTGGTGACCGACGCCTGGGGCACAGGACAAGACTGGTGGGCGCGATTCCACGAGACTATGCGAGAGTCCAATAGCAAGGAAGACGCCAAGTTCGGCTCCATTAGCTCTCGTGAGACTGGGTTGATTGATGGATTCTTCACCCAGACCGCCAAGCAGTTTCTACATAATCAGTGGCGTAGCCGCCTGTAGACAGGGAGGCACTAATGCCAATTTTCAGAAACCGTCGCAAGCGTTCTTTCAGCCAGATGAGTGGCGTCCTCCCATCTCCCACGGACCCGTTGGACTTTCTGCAAGCAGGCAGGTCAGCAGGGTCAGGCGGGGGGAGAGACGCTTTCAACCAGATTCTCGGAGCTTTCCACGATGTGGTGGCTGACGTGGAACGGGCCATTCAATCAATAATTGAGAGGCTCCGCCACGAGAGAAACATCAACGATCGCATGGCAGTGCAGGGCAACAACGATGTCAGGGCGGAAATGGCCAGAGCTATTGCATCGGCGGACGCCAAGCGCGACGAGTTGCTCGCTGAGATATCTCAGCGATTGCGGGCCATGTTCCTGGAAAACCTGATTATGTCCCCGGACCAGGAACCCCCGGTGCGCCGCTGGACCATGTTGGCAGACCTTGTAGTGCAACGAGACTTGCCGACTGTATCCGAGCCCGCTCTGAGCAGGCTGGATGGCACTCCCAGCGACCGGCGCAGACGGCTGCGCCGCTGGCGGCAGGAAACTGACGAGTGGCTCGAGAGCCTCTGTCTGCACCGGGTCGGGCAGGTGATTGCCAGGCTGGTGGAGGAAATTGGCGACTACTCCTCCGCATGGACCGATGCCGTCTACCAAATTCGCCGGGAGTCTGCTTCGGGAGGTAGACTGGCCCGCGAAGTGACTGATTCCGGAAACTGGATTTTCGAAAACGACGACCCTACGGTCAAGAACCTGGTGTCTGGGGCTCAGGCCCAGGAAACGGCCGGCCGCATTCTCAGCAGCTTTCAGTTGAACGACACTGACCTGATTGACATTTGCCAATCGGTCCATAAGACATTGGCCGGCAGACCCATCTATGGCTCGGAGCGCATTGATGTTCAGGATCTGGAAAATATCCTGACTGAGGCCATCGCCAGCAAGATCAGGGCTGCCGTGGCACTGGACGACGATTTCCTGTCCATAACATCCAATCGCAGTGGCCGTAGAGGGGAGGAATTGGGCGAGTTGTTGGTGGAGATGCGGATGGGCGCCTCGGCGATGGAAGAGAGGTTATGGAGGGTGGGCGACTACCGCATGGGGCACGTCGACTCAGCTGCGGGAGTGGGTCTAACAAGCGCTACCGTCCACGATTCGGTTCTTCGTGCTCTGGGTGGCGGGCGGAGGTTCGCAGCAGTAGAAGGGCACCCCAGTGACAAACATCGCTTCGAAATCCAGATGTCCACAGTAGGCGCTTCTCTTTCCGATCTGGCTATATTCCAGGACATGGTCAGCGCTTGGTACACGTGGCATTTCGAGGAACGCAGAGGGGAGATCGGCGGCCGCGATGCAAGGGGGGAGGCGGTCAGGAAGGATTCGTGGAAACTCTACCCGGATATCGGCCAGAACTCCGGCGTTCGCTCGGCAGTTATAGAGCTCATTGATGACGACCTCAAGCAGGTCTGGAATACCCCTGGCGACGTTGCTCTGCGCCTGGCTTACGGAAAACCCGACGAGTCAGATGAAGACCTGATACAAGACGTTGGTAACTCTCAACCACAGTTGCCCGGCTAACCCGCAGGAAACGGATTTACGGTCAGCAGATGAATTGCGCCGTCTGATCTCGCAGACGGCGCTTTGCTTTCCCGGAAATCGGCAGAAAGCCCGACGTGCTTTGAATTTACCGCCAAACTGACTAGGCGCACCGACAAGGAGATGTCATGCAGCAACGTCCGAGATTCAGGCTGGAAGGAAAGACCGCTATCGTAACCGGGGCCGGGTCCAGCGGCCCCGGCGTCGGCACGGGAAAGGCGACGGCCATATTGTTCGCGCGGGAGGGAGCCAAGGTGCTCCTGGTGGACCGTTCGCCGGATCTGGCCGAACAGACGCTGGCCGCTATCCGCGAGGAGGGTGGGGAGGCTTCGGTTTTCCAGGCGGACGTCACCAGCAGCGAGGACTGCCTGGCTATGGTGGAGGCGGCCATTGAGCGCTACGGCGGTGTGAATGTGTTGTTCAACAACGTGGGCATCCTGGGTCGCGGCACAGTGGTGGACGTGGATGAGGACCACTGGGATCAGGTGCTTAACGTCAATCTGAAGTCAATGGTCCTGACCAGCAAGTATGCCATTCCCCGAATGATAGAAGCGGGTGGCGGCTCGATTATCAATGTTTCGTCCATTGCCGGCTTGCGAGCAGGCAGCGGAGGGGCTGCGGTGCCTTACGCCGCATCGAAGTCAGGCATCATCGGCCTGACTGCCACTATGGCGGTTACTCATGGGCGTGACAACATCCGCGTCAACTGCATTGCCCCCGGCCACATCTACACGCCAATGGTGGCTGGGACCATGCCCGACGAATTTCGTGACCTCCGCCGCCGCGCCGGGCCCCTGGGCACCGAGGGGGAGGCGTGGGACATCGGCTGGGCGGCGGTGTTCCTTGCCAGCGACGAGTCGCGGTGGGTATCCGGAATCGTGATGCCGGTGGACGCGGGTCTGCTGGCCACGACTCCGCTGGCAATGCTGGAACACTTGCGTTAGCAATTCGGGCCCCTGGCGGGTTTCGCGCGCCAGTTCGTCCTTCGACAAGCTCAGGATGAACTGGCTCTCATCGGTACGAGTATCCCGATGGTCTGGGGACACCCTCACTGCCCTCCTCTTCCAGAGGGAGAGGGAACTTCTGATGTACAAATTCGCGCTGGGGAACTGCTAGGCGTCAGGGTGGGTGGTGATGAAGCGGGCCGCCTTGGCCGGGTCGACGTGAGGGGCGCGGACTTCGACGCCTGAGGTCTCTTCCTGGAGGCGGAAGGTAACGGAACTGTCATGTCCGCCCCAGCCGCGGTTCATTGCCTCTATGGCTATCTGTTCGGCCAGGTTGGCCACGGGCATGGGCACATTGAACTCGCGACCCAGGTCTGTGGCGAGTCCGATGTCCTTGCGGGCCAGCTCCAGCGCGAAGCTGGGCGGCTCGAATTCTCCGCGGAACAGGGTGCGGGCAACCCCCTCGTGGAGGATGTTCATCCGGCCCAGCGAGCCACGGCGGATGCACTCCCACAGGGGTTCCGGGTCCACTCCGGCCTTGACTCCCAGGGTAAGTCCCTCGGCGATGGCTTGGCGAACGCCGTGGCCAATCATGTTGTGGACCAGCTTGGCCACGGAGCCGGCGCCGATTTCACCGGCGTAGAAAACCTTGTCGCCGAAGGCGTCCAGCAGGGGCTTCACCCGGTCGAAAACCTCCCGTTCGCCGCCGACCATAACGGCAAGATTTCGGCTCTGAGCGCCGGTCTTGCCGCCGCTGACGGGGGCGTCGAGAACGTGTATTCCCTTGGCACGGAACTCTACCTCCAGCTCTCGGATAAGGGTAGGTCGGCTGGTGGAGAGGTCTATGTAGATGGAGCCGGGCTTGATGCCCTCCAATATGCCTTCGGGGCCGACGGCCACCGATTCCACCTCGCGCGGGCCTGGAAGCGAAGTCAGCGTTATGTCGCAACGGCTGGCGACGTCAGCCGGGGAGTTGCCCAGGCGGGCCCCCGCCTCCAAGAAGGGACGGGTGGCCTCTTCGCGCAGGTCGAAGACCACCATGGGGTAGCCGGCCTTCTGGATGTTGCCGGCCATCCCGCCGCCCATGTTGCCAAGTCCGATGAATCCAACAGTTTCCATGTTTCACCTCTGAAGCTGCAGGCCCTCGGGGGGGCCGGCGAGCGAAATCTGCGTTGGGATTATAGTACAGAGGCGGCGCCGCGACGCGGGGCATGAGGGAGTCGGCGAAGAACGCCTGCTACTCAGGGAATATCAGCCGGGCCAGTGTGGCCAAATCCGGGACTTCAAGGGAAGGGACCGCACCGGTACGACGGGAGCCGCCGCCGCGGTCTGGCCGGTTGACCCAGACTCTGTCGATACCAAGCCGGTTGGCGGGACCTATGTCGTGGTACAGGCTCTCGGCGACATGTAGCCAGTTGCTGATTTCGACGCCCATGCCCTCCTGGGCGAGATGGAAGTTGCGCAAGTTGGGCTTGTAGCTTGCGGCCTGCTGCGATGTTATGACGGCATCGAAGGCTATGCCCAGCTTGGCGACTGTTCCAGCGAAGAGATAGTCATCGACGTTTGAGATAATCGCCAGCTTGTAGCGAGAGTGCATGGCTCGAAGCGCTTCCCTAACGTCGGGGAATACTGGCCAGTCGGGCAGTGAATCAGGCAGGTATTCCGCTTCCGACCGGGGTAGGCGGATGCTGGCTTCCCATGCCATGATTTCCATTACATCTCGAAGCACCTGCCGGTACTCCAGGAAATCTCCCGAAGACTGCACCCTGGGTTCCGCATCGGAAAACATGACTAGGATTTCGCTCCTGGTTCTTCGGACACCGTGTCGGGCAAATATACCCGCCACTGCCTCCGAGATTCCAGTCTCCCAATCCACCAGTGTCCCGTAGCAGTCGAAACTGATCCATTCGTAATTGTTGAAGTCGAGCACCGGCAATCTCCAGCATAAATTGTGATTGGCAGCGGACGGGCCACCTGACAGGAACATGTTACCAGCGACGCTCCCTTTCGGTGATGGGCTGTCATCGGCTACACTTGCGCCGCTGATATAGCGATGCTAATTACGCCTACGGGACTTTGGAGGTTCGCCGTGCTGTTTCCCTCTCCCGCTACCGACCGGCTGCTGTACAACCTGGATAACGGGTTGCCATCCCTGTGTGCCTACGTGTTCAGCCATCCCAACATGGTGGAAGTGGCGGGGGTGGCGGGCATGGACGCCTTCATGGCCGACATGATGTTCACCGCCCATGACTGGGACAACATCGCCCACCTGATTCGGGCAGCCCGGGGCACGGGCATTTCGCCGCTGATACGGGTGCAGGCGTTCCCATGGGCCACGGGCGCCGACCGGCGCACGGTGTCGGACGCGGCCCGCGCCCTGGCGCTGGGGGCAACGGCTGTAACCGTGTCGGTGGGGTCCAAGGAGGAAGTGCTGGAGTTGATAGGGCTGCGCGATGACTGGCACCGGCTGATTCACCTGCGGCGCTTCAACACCGCCGAGGAATTCCCCGATTTCAACGCCAAGACACGGGAGGGGACACTGGTGGTGCCGACAGTGGAGAGCGAGGGCGGCCTGCGCGACCTGGACGAGATTCTCGCCATCGACGGAATCCGGCTGGTGTGGCTGGCCGCAGGGGACGTTACAAAAATTCTCGGTGTGCCGTTCAAGTACGATGACCCCAAGGTGATGCGGCTGCTGGAGAACGCGGTCAAGACGGGGGAAAAACACGGCGCGGCCATCATGTACAACATGGGGTTGGACTCGCCCGACTTCGACGCGATGGCGGAGTCGGCAAGACGGTACTTCGACGTGGGCGTGCGTGTCGTGGGTCTCGGCGCGATGGAGTGGCACATGCAGATGGCGCTTCAGCACATCCGGCGCAAGGCCATTGGATAGCTGAACGAGAAAAGCGAGCAGCGAGGGAACTAATCTCCGCTATCTCAACTCTAGGCATAGAGCCAGTCGGGGACAGGCTGGCCTTGGCCGCCGGCGCCTCTGGCCAGAGAGTCCTTGAGGCTGCCTATGCGGGAACGGAAGGGATGGACCTGGTTGCGCTCGTGGGTGATCCCAAGGCCAACCAGGAACATCAGGCTTTTGCCCGCCGCGTGGGGCGAAAAGAAGGCGGTGACGGCGTCGTCGTAGAATGTCATGCCGGTTGCGCCCAAGCCCATTGAGTGGGTGGCTAGGTACATACGACCGCCAATTATCCCCGCCTCCAGTTGGGCGATGCGGTAGCCCCGGTTGCCGAAGCTGGACAGGATGGAGTCCAGGTCGGCCATGAAGTAGGCGACGGCGCTGGCATCGGCGCCGAGGGCCTGCTCGAAGCAGAGATGGCCGGCTTCCTCGCGGAATTCGCCCTCCTGCAACAGTTCCAACTGGCCGCTGGCCGGGGAATAGTAGTAGGCGCCCGGCGCGATACCCTCTGACGCATTGACGATGAGGTAAGTGTCAATGAGTCCCCCGCCGTAGTCAGCCCGCACCGGCGACATCGCGGCAGACAGCAGGGCCTCCAGCCGTCCGGCGGGCATGGGCTCGCGGGCGAAGCGGCGGGTGGAGCCGCGATGGGCGATTGTGTCTCCCAGCGGGCCGGATTCCGGCAGGTCTACAGCGTCGGCGTTGCTGTGGGCCTTGACGTCTGCTGGGGTGCGCCAAGCCGAAATCTGCGCTGGGTCGTCAAGGATGGAGCCGATGTGCAGGGCGCGGGTTTCAGGGTACTCTGTGCGGCGTTCCACACCCAGAATGCCGGGGTCTACGGCTTCTACAGAGGCGACGGGTGATGGAGCAGGGTTTCCCATTCCAACGGGTAAGAGACAGAAGGTGGCTTCGCTGGACGTCTCCAAGCCCAGCAGGGTGTCAACCTGGTCATCTATGAAGCCTGTTAACACTTCGGATGATTGGCCGAGGGAATTGGCGGTGGCAATCATGTTGGCGAGGATGGTGCCGTTGTCCCAGTAGCAGTAGCGATAGCCCCGCTCACGGTACTTCCAGGCGCTGCGCCAGAAGACGCAGGTGCAGACGATGGTGGCAGGCGCATCGGCGACGGCGGGGTGGCCTGCGGATGCGCCGGCGAGATTGCCCCGGAAGTCGCCGGAGCGCAGCAGAAACAGGGAGTTGGTGGCGGGGCCGTAGTGGTAGACGCCAGCGGCTAGGCCCGGCAGTTCGCCGCAGACCAGGTACAGCTCGATGGGGTAGAGGGCGCCGGCGGATGCGGCGGCGCGGTAATGGACCTCACCAGCGGAGCGCAGGGTGCTGCGGCGGATGAGGCCGGCGGAGTAGTGCAGTAGCTGGGCCACCGCCGCCAAGTCCAGCGGGCCGCCGGAAGGCGACATCATGCCGCCTACAGTGGGGAGTGTGGGGGCTTCCGGCGACGGCATTTGGTACGGCAGGTTTACCGTGGGCAGGCCAGGGTAGGACTTGTACAGCGGCGGTTTGGTGGACAGGCTGATATAGCTGAGCTTTGTAGCCTCGTGGAAGCTGCGGGCCGGGCTGGTGTCGCTGTTGGGCATAGTGTCCGCCCCCGAATGTAATGCGTGCTAGATGGTGCCCTTGTACTGGGGAGCGCGCTTCTCGACGAAGGCGCGGGCGGCCTCGGCGTGGTCTGGGTGGCGGGCGCTGCGGGCCTCCAGCGACAGGCCGAGGTCGAGGGCCTGGTTCAGGTCGGTCCAGACCTTCTTGTTGATGGCGTGCTTTGTGCCGCGGATGGCCAAGGCTGGGCCGTCGGCGAGACGCTGCGCCAAGTCCATCACAGTGTCCATCAGGTCGTCATGAGGCACCACGCGGTTGATGAGGCCGATGCGCTCCGCTTCGGCGGCGTCGATTATGTCTCCGGTCATCAGCAGTTCCTTGGCTTTGGACACGCCGACCAGCAGCGGCCAGATGACGGCGCCCCCGTCGCCCGCCACCAGCCCGGCGCGAACGTGGGTGTCGCCGATGCGGGCTTGGTCGGAGGCGTAGATTATGTCGCAGAAGAGGGCGAGGGTGGCGCCGAGGCCAGCGGCGACGCCGTTGAGGGCGCAGATGACGGGCTGCTCGACCCAGAGTATGTTCTGGATGATGCGACGACCGCCGGGGGATATGGCGCCGATTGGCCGGTCTTGGAGGGCGATGGCTCCGCCGCGCTCGTCCATGGCCCGCACATCGCCGCCGGAGCAGAAACCACGCCCGGCCCCGGTCAGCACCACCGCGCCGACATCAGCGTCGCGGCCGACCCCGTGGAATACGTCCTCTATCTCGAGGTGCATCACCTCGTTTACCGCATTCAGGGTCTCGGGCCGGTTGAGGGTGATGGTCATGACCTTGCCGGCCTGTTCAACGAGCAGGGTCTCGTATTGATATTCGGCCATAATGTCTGCACCTGAAAATCTGTTGGGGACGCCTTCATCCTTGCCCTTCCCAAGGGGAGAGTGAAATTCAGGGCTGGTTGCCCATCGCGATGATTTCGTCGTATTCGGCCTTGGTGACGGGCTGGATGGAAAGGCGCTGGCCCTTGCGGATGAGCAGCATATCCTTCAGGTTCGGATTGGCCTTTACATCCGCCAGCGTTACGGGCTTGGGCAAAGGAGCTTCGGCCTGGATTTCTACCACCATCCAGACCGTCTCACCGGGGCTGCTCTTGGGGTCATAGTGCTTGTCGTTGGGGTTCCAGGCGGTGGCGTCAGGGTAGGCTTCCTTCACGATGCGGGCGGTGCCCACGACAGCGGTGGGCTTGGCGCTGCTGTGGTAGAACAGCACCCGGTCGCCCGCCTTCATGTCGTCGCGCATGAAGTTGCGGGCTTGGTAGTTACGCACGCCGTCCCACTCCGCCGTCTGATTCTCCTCGCTCAGAAGGTCGTCGAAAGAGTACGCGGACGGCTCGGACTTGAACAGCCAGTATCTCGGTTCCGACATTGTCACCCCCAGTCGGCCCCGCCCCCCTCAAGGGAAAGGGGATTTGGGGTCGTTGTGCTGTCAGCTTAACTTGCCTGCCATTGGAAGGTGAAGGCTAACGCAGGCGGATTCCGGCGGCTTCTCGGTCGTAGCAGCCCTCGATGAGGTCATCGCGCTCCTGGCGCAGGACGTCCTTGCGGACCCGCAGGCTGGGAGTTCGCGGCAACTCGTCGCGCACTTCCCAGTAGCGGGGAACCTTGAAATAGGCCAAGTGTTCCGCGCACCAGTAGACGACCTCCTCAGGGTTGACGGTGGCGCCGGGCCTGGGGGTGACATAGGCTTTGACTTCGTCCTCGCCCAGCTCGGAGGGGACGGAGACTACGGCGCAATCAAGGATGTTGGGGTTGGCCTTGATGACATTCTCCACTTCCTGGGAGGAGATGTTTTCTCCACGGCGGCGGATAATGTCCTTCTTGCGGTCGACGAAGTACAGGAAGCCATCCTCGTCGAGCCACCCCAGGTCCCCGGTGTAAAGCCAGCCGTCGCGCAGGGCCTCGCGGGTCTGCTCTTCGTTGCGCCAGTAGCCGGGCATCACGGCCGGGTTCTTGATGGTGATTTCGCCGACGGTATCGGGTCCGACGTGCTGGCCGGTCTCGGCGTCGGCGATGCGCACGATGTTCTCGAAGCGCGGGTCCGGATGTTGGCGCGGGCGTCCCGAGGAGCCGGCGCGGCGGTCCTCGCGGATGGCTTCTATGGTGCCGTAGCAGGTCTCGGTCATGCCGAACCCGACGATGATGTCGGTGGCGAACCGTTCCTGGAACTCCGTCAAGAACTCGGGCGGGAAGGACGGCGAGCCGTAGAACAGCCGGACGGTGTTGTCGGCGTCGTCGGGCTGTTCGGGGTTCTTGGCCAGCACCGGCATCATCATGCCGATGAAGTTGACCACAGTAGCCCGAGCCTCCCGCACCTGTCCCCAGAACCTCGACGCGCTGAATCGGTCGACGATGACGAGGGTGGCTCCGGCGGCGAGGGCGCCCATGGTCGAGTAGTACTGGATGTTGGCATGATAGAAGGGCAGGCAGGTGAAGAAGCGGTCGTCGGAGGTGGCTTGGGTCCAGTGCTTGAACCCTTGCCCGGCGGCGGCGTACATCCCGTGAGTGACCATCACACCCTTGGGGTTGCCCGTTGTGCCGGAGGTATAGACCAGCATGGAAGCGTCGTCGGGAGACACATTGCCGCGGTCGGACAGCGCTTCGGCGTGGTCGAAGGCGGCCTGGAAAGGCGTCCATCCCTCGCCAACAGGTTCGACGCCTCGAAGTATGCGGTGGCGGATGCTGGGGGCGAGGTCTGCGGCTGCGCCAGCCACATCAGCCAGCGACGGATCTGTAACCATCGCGACGGCCTCGGCGTTGTTCAGGATGTAGGCGGTTTCGTCGCGACGGTAGGCGGTGTTGATGGGAACGCTGATGGCGCCCAGCTCCGACAGGCCGAACCAGCAGTACAGGTATTCGACGCAGTTGGGCATGAACAGGCACACGCGGTCACCGTGCCCCACGCCCATCTGCCGGAACATGGACGCCGTCCGCAGCACCCCGTGGCGTATCTCGCTGTAGGAATAGGACGCGCCGCCGATCTCCACGAAGGTCTTGCCGGGATTGGACTCAGTGATGCGGTCGAGGACCTGCCCGATGGTGGTTTCCCAAGGCAGCGTGGTTCCCGTTTCCGTAATCGCCTGCTGTGCGCTCATGTTCGCCCGCCAGTGGAGTGTCTCGAAGGTCAAGCTACCACGCGGCTAGGGAGTGGTCAACCGAGGTGAGGGCCGGTGTTGGCTGGGAAATTCCGGCTATTGCCCGCAGAAGGGTAGGCCGGTTTCGGCAAAGTCGTTGTCCGAGACATCTTTCAACTCAGCCGGTATGCAGCCGGTCAGGTTATTACCGTCCAGGTATAAAGCCCGAAGACCTTTAAGATTCCTCAATTCTGCGGGAATATCACCGCTCAGCCGGTTGTGCGACAGGTACAGCCCCCGGAGCGGCAGGTCTCCGGTCCACGACGGTATGGAGCCGGTGAACTGGTTCGAAACTAAGTGCAATACCCGGAGATTGCTGAAGTTGCCCAGCCATGTGGGTATCTCCCCGCTGAGTTGGTTACCTCCCACACCGAAATCCTCCAGCTTGGTCAGGGCGGCCAGTTCAGATGGTATGGCCCCCCTCAGTTGATTCGCCCACACGCTTAGGATTTCAAGCTCGGTAAGGTCGCCCAGCTCCGGTGGCAACTGCCCACTCAATCGGTTCTGGGGCAATCGGAGTTCGGTGACACGGCCGTACAGGTTGATAGCCACACCATGCCACCGCCAGATGTGTTCATCGCTGAGCCAGTTGGTGTTTTTCTCCCAGTTGACTCCGCCGGTAGCGTTGTAGAAGGCTACCAGAGCTGGCCGGTCCATCTGGGGCAGGTTATCCATGGAAGGCTCGATGCTTGGCAGGTCCAACTCAGGAAATCCAGCAGCCCGGTGCGCTTCAAAGATAGGATAAAACTCCTCGACAGTATTGCCGAAAGAGATCCTGAAGGCTTCTTCCCAAGTGGTTCCTGGGCGCAATAGCGTCCAGTAGGTTATGACCGCTTCTTCGCCGGCGTGGGCCGCTAGGAGTTCAACGGCCATGGTTGACAGTTCATAACCATGCCGAAGGGGCAGGAAGCCGCCGAAGGTTTCCAGCTCGGGCAGTGGGGCGTCCACGGTGCTTGCGCCCTCGCGGTACAAATCCCGCCTTTGGTCATAGCTATAGAGGCCGCCTTTTGCAAACGCTCTAATCGTCTGAAATTCTGCTCCTCCTTCAGACAGCCAAGCGGGACCGATGGCATAGACCTCTGAATGACTGGTGGCGGTTTCCCTCAGAGTAGACAGTAGAAGCTGGTAACTGTGGGCCAAGCTGTGGGCAGCTCCATGGGCCAACCCTAGCGGCGAAGAACCGTCGTATACAGAGGCGCTCTTTAAGATCGCCATCGACCTATCCCCGGTCCTTTCCTCTGACCCAGGGTGGCCGATTTCCTCGAACCCTCGCCGCGCAGCCTCTTCGCTTATGCCCTTCACTCGGGCCATGGCCGGGATGATGTCCCAGTACAGATAGAAGCTGGCTTGCCCCTCTATTTTGGAAAGGCCCAAGGACGTAATGTACTGGCGCAGCAAAATCACGCCATTCCGCATGTCGTAGTACATAGAGTCTGGTACATCAGGCCCCACCTCCCATCTCAAAAAGGGCACATCATAGTCCTGGAAGTCCCGGACTCCGGCGGTGTCGGGGATGATGGCCGGCGTAGGTGTCGGTGTGGGAGAAGGGGCAGACATCGGAGTTGCAGTTGGAGAAGGACTGGGCGTCGGCGTTGCTGCTGGAGGTGTTGTATAAGTCGGCGTGGGAGCAGGTGCCGTTGTGAGTGACGGAGTCGGAAGTGGCGTCGGTTCTGGCGGCGCGGTTACTGTCGGGGTTGGCGTCGCGGTCGATGCTGGAGTAGGCGACGGCGCCGGTATAGGTGTGGGAATTAGGACCGGTATAGGAGTGGCCGCGGGTGCAGGTGTGGGCGTAGGAATGGCGGTCGGCGTAGAATTCGCAATCGCCGTCGGGGATGGTCCGGGTGTAGGTGCCGCAGGGTTCCGGGTCGCGGTCGGTGTGGCCGCTAGTCCCGGAGTCGCGGTAGCTGCCGGCGTTGCGGTCGCTTCGGTAGAGATCTGGGGGTCGGCTGGTGGCGCAGCCTGTTCTCCTGCACAGGCCAATGTCGCAAGAGCTGACAGGGACAAGATCAGCAAAAGCGCCAGCCGCATACCTCACCCCCGAACGCTGCCGCAAATTTACTGACCGCTCACTGTGATGTCAATTGATGCCATGAGCTGGCATTTATAATCCCGGGCGGCAACACAATATATAGTATCCCGCGCTGCGAGCAGGTATAATAATCGCCAATTTACACCCTTGTTTCGCACGGGCAGGGACTACAGCCGTGCGATATTCCGCCTGCCAAAGGAGGCCCGCCACGACTACTTCGAAGCTGCCAATAGGCCGAAGGGTTGCCGCCAGCGATGACCTGGAGGTGTCGGCGTATCTGGAAATCGCCAGCGGCGCAGAGGCTGAGTCGCCAGGCTCCGGCAGGCAGGTCAACGAAGGCATTGCGGTTATAGACTTCGGTTCCCAGTACAGCCACCTCATCGCCCGCCGCGTGCGGGAGCTTAAGGTCTACTCCGAGATCGCCAATCCCTCTGACCCGTGGGAGAAGGTGGAGCGGTTCAACCCCAAGGGCATCATCCTTTCCGGTGGGCCAGCCAGCGTTTACGAAGAGGGATCGCCCCGCATCCCGGACTGGGTATTCGAGCGGAGGCTGCCCGTGCTGGGCATCTGCTACGGAATGCAGGCTCTGGTACACCAGTTGGGCGGGAGAGTTGCCCGCGGTACGAAGCAGGAATTCGGCCACGCCACGCTGCACCAGGATACCCCCTCGGCCGGGTGGGGTTTGCCCGGTGGTCGCCCGCCATTGTTCCACGAACTGCCGCCGTCATTCCAGGTGTGGATGAGCCACGGCGACCGGGTTGAGGAATTGCCGCCGGGCTTCTCATCTCTGGCCTTCACCGAGAACTCTCCGGTGGCCGCCATCGGTAACGGGCGGGACCTGTTTGGCCTGCAGTTCCACCCGGAAGTGAACCACACGCCTCTCGGCAACGATATTCTCGAGAATTTCCTCTTCCGCATCTGCGCTTGCAAAGGATCCTGGACGCCGGGCAACGTGGCTTCCGACGCCATCGCCCGCATCCGGGAGCAGGTGAGAGATGGGAGAGTCATCTGCGCCCTGTCGGGAGGTGTTGACTCCGCTGTCACGGCGGCGCTGCTGCACCGGGCCATCGGCGACCAGCTCACCTGCATTTTCGTCAACAACGGCCTGCTGCGTCTGGAGGAAGCGGAGCGAGTGCAAGCCACATTCAGGCGTGGCATGGGCCTGAACCTGGAATACCTGGACGCCTCCGAGCGGTTCGTGACCAGGCTGGCCGGGGTGACAGACCCGGAAGTCAAGCGAAGGGTCATCGGAGAAGAGTTCATCCGGGTCTTTGAGGAAGCGGCTTCCGGTCTCGGTGAAGTGGAGTATCTGGCACAGGGGACGCTGTACCCCGACGTTATCGAGAGCGAGGCGTCGCCGTCGTCGGGTTCGGGCCTTTCCGCCCGCATCAAGACACATCACAATGTGGGCGGCCTGCCTGAGAACATGAAGCTGGAACTGGTGGAGCCGTTGCGCTACCTGTTCAAAGACGAGGTGCGCGACGTAGGTTTGGAACTGGGCCTGCCTGCTGACATGGTATACCGCCAGCCCTTCCCCGGTCCCGGGCTTGCTATCCGTGTCATCGGAGAAGTAACCCAGGAAAAGCTGGATATGCTGCGGGCGTGCGACTGGATAGTCATAGATGAAATCAAGGGTGCAGACCTGTACAGCCGCGTTTGGCAGAGCTTCGCCGTGCTCAGCGACAGTCGCACCGTGGGAGTGCAGGGAGACTACCGCACCTACGGGTACGTCTGTGCCATTCGCTGCGTCACCAGCGAGGACGCCATGACCGCCGACTGGGTTCGCCTGCCCTACGAGGTGCTGTCCCGTATCTCGAACCGCATCGTCAACGAGGTGCCCGGAGTAAACCGCGTGGTCTACGACATCACCAGCAAACCACCGGGAACCATCGAATGGGAATAATGACGGTGGAAACACAATCAATCCCCTCTCCCTCTGGGAGAGGGTTAGGGTGAGGGCTTCCCAGTGAATGTTCTCGTGGTGGGGAACGGAGGACGCGAACACGCCCTGGCCTGGCGCATCAGCCAAAGCCCGTCGCTTACTCGGCTTTGGGTCGCTCCGGGAAATTACGGAACCGGCTGCATTGCCACTAACCTCAATGTGGGAACGGACGTCCACTCGCTGGTTGCATCCGCCCGCGAGGTGTCCGCTGACTTGGTGGTTGTAGGCCCGGAAGCTCCGCTGGCGGACGGTCTGGCCGACGCCCTGGTTGCGGCAGGCATCCCGGTATTCGGGCCTACCAAGGCCGCGGCCCACTTGGAATCCAGCAAGAGCTTCGCCCGGAATGTGATACGGGAGGCGGGCGCCCCCAACCCGGAATACGCCGTCTTCCGCGACGAGTCTGAGGCCCTGGACTACCTGCGGCGCAACCCCGGCCCCTGGGTGGTCAAGGCCGATGGACTGGCGGCTGGCAAGGGCGTCGCAGTCTGTGAAAACGGGGCGCAGGCGGCGGAGTCGGTCCGTGCCTGCATGTCTGGGCGCGCTTTCGGCGAAGCCGGGACGACAGTGTTGCTGGAAGAGCGGCTACAGGGTCTGGAAGTCAGCGTTTTCGCCTTCTGCGACGGGGATAACTTATCGCCTCTGGTGGCCGCCTGCGACTACAAGCGGCTGAACGATGGAGATGATGGACCAAACACCGGTGGCATGGGCAGCTACTCTCCGCCTGCGTTCTGGAACGAGGAGCTGTCAGCCGAGGTGGAGCGTAGCATCATGCGCCCGGTAGTCAAGGTGATGGCTGAACGGGGAACGCCCTACCGCGGTGTGCTATATGCCGGGCTGATGCTGACAGCCGACGGACCGAAGGTGCTGGAGTTCAACTGCCGCTTGGGGGACCCGGAAACGCAGGTGTTGATGCCGAGATTAGCGTCCGACCCGCTGGAACTGATGATGGCTTGCCACAAGGGCGACCTGGCCAGCGTTGAGGTTTGCTGGGATGAGCGTCACTTCGTCGGAGTGGTAATGTCTTCCCGCGGCTACCCCGAGCAATATCCGACAGGGCTTGACATCGTCGGCCTGGAATCCGGGAACTGGCAAGCCGCAGACACCCAGGTCTTTACCGCGGGTGTGGCCGCCGGGCCGACGGGCGGCCCGGAAACCTCCGGCGGTCGGGTGCTCACGGTGGTCGGAGGCGGCGCCTCAATCCTCGAGGCGAGGGGACGCGCCTATGCCAGGCTGAATGCCATCACATTTCCGGGAGCCCACTGGCGCAGCGATATTGGACTGAATGCATGACGACCGCAGACTTGCGAACCCAATTCACCCCAGCCGACCTGCGCCGTATTCACGACGAAGCCTTGGAGGCGGGGAAGTTGGACGCCTACCGCAAGAGGCGCTGGAGCGGTGCCGCTGAGTTCGCAGGCTGGCTTGAGCAGGATACGCTCACCCATCTTAGTTCGGAACAAGCCCTCCGGCTGTACCGGGCATCGGGGGGGCGGGATTCCACTGCTCTCTCCGCCATTCCCATTGAGGAGGTGAGAGACAGTCTGGACTTCCTTTTGTATGATACTATCAAACTGGAAGGACGCTTCGACGAGTGCGTGTCGCCCGGGGGCGCCTACAAGCTGGCTGGGGCGGGGAGGGAGTTCATATCATGGCTCCTCTGCCTGCGCAATCCAGCCCTGTTCTGTGTTTGGAATGGCAACGCGGAGAAAATGCTGCGCCGTGTCGGAATGTTTCCCGCCGCGATGAAGCGAGGGCCGGAGGGTATCCGTTACCTGGATTTGCTGGAAGCGTTGGGACGCTTGGGCTCCCGGGCAGGCCTGCCTGACTTCATCGCGGTGGACGAAACGGCATGGCTGGCCGCCAAACCCATCAAGCGGCAATCTGAGTCGGCGTAATCGGAAAACCGGAGCAGTAGAATGCCTTGGCGCGAATCCCTCATACAGCTCAGGACAGAACTGACCCAGGCCAGAGCCACCCGCATCCAGCGGCTGGAAGAATACGATCAAGAAGTCGCCGCCGAGCGAGAGGAACTGCTGTCGAGGCAGGAATCCTTGGAAATTACCACTCTGCTTATGGATATGAACGAAGTCCTGCTTGATGGCCAGGGCGAAGTCGAAACCACAGTGGAATGGGAGACCGACGAGGACGAAGAAGCCCTCGTTTACGACGATGACGCCGCCGACGTTATTACCAGTGCGTTGACTTGGGATGAAGGTGAGGAGTTGGAAGTGGTCGTCGAGTTGGCCATGCTGGACGAGGGTATTTCTTTAATGGTGAACGGCGTGCAGATACGCCAGGACCGCAACGCTCTGGAACGGGCGTTGATGGACGCTTTCCGAGAGCAGTTGCAATTGTAACCGGCGTGTTATCATAAATGCCGTTGCGCCGTTCGGCGTTGGATGGTATATGCTTGGCCGGGCGGAAACGAAACTGAAATTATGATCTCAGGATGGAAAGGGAGGCAAACGTGCCGCTGGTAGGGGTCGTAATGGGCAGCGCGTCTGACGAGCCGGTAGTGAAGGACACCGTCAGCACGCTGGAGCAATTGGGCATAGACTACGAGGTAAGGGTAATGTCGGCGCACCGGACGCCTGAGCGCGTGGCTGAATATGCGCAGCAGGCGCGGGAGCGCGGCATACAGGTCCTGATTGCCGCCGCGGGAGGTTCTGCGGCCTTGGGAGGGGCGCTGGCCGCTTGGTCCACCCTTCCGGTTATCGGCATACCGCTGGCCTCCAGTGAACTGAAGGGCATAGACGCCCTGATGTCCACGGCGCAAATGCCGCCCGGTATTCCGGTGGCCGCCATGGCCGTGGGCTCATGGGGGGCGCGCAACGCCGCCTTTTTCGCCGCCCAGATCCTGGGACTCCAACATCCTGAAATCAGGCAAGCGTATGACGACTACAGGCGAGAGCTCCGCGAACGATAGGCCCTTCCCAATCGAGGCCGAAGGGCGGATTCCCGCCTTCCTGACCGACTTCGACGATACTGCTGCAGTCCAAAACGTGGCTGAGTTGTTGCTGCATCGCTTCGGGGCAGAAAACTGGACCGACGTGCGCGAGCAGTTCCGTGAAGGTAAACTTACCCTGAAGGAATACCAGGAAATCACTTTCCGGGAAGTCCGCGCAGACCGGGCGGCCATGCGGCATTATGTCAGGGAACACGCCACCCTGCGACCTTGGTTTTCCGAGTTGCGCCAGTTCTGTGATTCCCGGAGAATTCCGTTGGCAGTGGTCAGCCAGGGTTTGGACTTCTACATTTCAGCCCTGCTGGAGCGGGAAGGGTTCGGCGACGTTCCCATATACGCTGTGGACACGACATTCCAGGAAGGGCGCATTTTCTATCACTACAATCACACCTACCCAGGGAAGGAGAACCAGGGAAATTCCAAGGCTTATGTGGTGGAACAGTTCCAGAAGCAGGGCTACTACGTTGTCTACGCCGGCGATGGAATTTCCGACCTGGAAGCCTCCCGCCAAGCGGACTTGGTGTTCGCCCACCGCACCCTGGCGCGGTACTGCGACCAGGAAGGTATTCCCTACACACCCTTCCAGGACTATAAGTCGGTTCTGCTGACGGTTCGGGACCTGTACGTGAACACCAACGGCGCGGCTCCCGCCTGACGCCGAATCTCTGCGAGTGGTGCCGAAGCAGTGATAGAGCGATACTCCCGCCCCGCCATGAAGCGGGTCTGGTCCGACGACAACAAGTACCAGAAGTGGCTGGCCGTCGAGTTGGCCGTGTGCGAAGCCTGGTGCGAGGAGGGCGTCATCCCCGAGGATGACATGGCCTGTCTTCGAGCCGCCAAGTACGACCCGCAGCGGATGGACGAGATATTCCAGACCACACGCCACGACGTTACCGCATTTATTTCTTCTATCACCGGGTCGATGGGCCCGGAGGGCCGCTGGCTTCACTTGGGACTGACCTCCAACGATATGCTGGACACCGGCCAGAACCTGCAGGTGGGCGAGGCGGGGAAACTGCTGCTTGCCGAGTTGGATTCTGCTATTGAGGCGTTGAGGAAGCAGTCACTGAACCATAAAGACACGCTGATGATGGGCCGCACCCATGGAGTTCACGCCGAGCCGCTGACCCTCGGACTGAAGCTGGCCCTGTGGTGGGACGAGCTGAACCGGCATCGGGAACGGCTGGAAGCGGCGGTGGAAACGCTGCGGGTGGGCATGGTCTCCGGGGCCGTAGGGACTCACGCGACGGTGCCGCCGTCAGTGGAGGAG
Organism: Dehalococcoidia bacterium; assembly: GCA_965204805.1. Lineage (GTDB taxonomy): Bacteria > Chloroflexota > Dehalococcoidia > Lucifugimonadales > UBA3495 > VXOI01. Next base: position 1,335,789 of record OZ242013.1, on the reverse strand, counting down.
AGGGTCTGCCGGCACCTGGGACTGAAGGTGGCGGCAATCTCCAACCAGATAGTGCAGCGTGACCGCCATGCTCACTTTCTCACGACCCTGGCCCTGATTGGCGCCTCACTGGAAAAGTTTGCCACGGAGATCAGGTCTCTCCAGCGTACGGAGATTCACGAACTGGAAGAACCCTTCGGGCAGGGGCAGACCGGGTCGTCTTCGATGCCCCACAAGCGCAACCCGGAGCTGGCGGAGCGCATCTGTGGGCTGGCTCGGTTGCTCAGGGGCAACGCGATGACGGCAATGGAGAACGTGGCTCTGTGGGGTGAGAGGGACATCAGCCATTCGTCTGCGGAGCGCATTATTCTCCCCGACTCCTGCCTGGTATTGGACTACATCCTCAGCATCTTCACACGCATAATCGAGGGCCTGCAGGTGTTCCCGGAGCGAATGTACGCCAACATAGAGGGCAGCCGCGGCCTGATTTTCAGCCAGCGGGTGTTGCTGGAACTGGTGGACCACGGGCTTGCCCGCGAGGAAGCTTACAAGATTGTACAGACCAACGCCATGCGCTGCTGGGGAGAAATTGACCTGCCCAGCGGCTGCGACTTCCGAGACTTGCTGAAATCCGACTCCACCGTCTCGGCGTATCTATCTGCGTCTGAGTTGGACGGACTATTCGACTACGGCTATTACAACAGGTATGTCGACGACACATTCCGGCGGCTGGGCCTGTTGCCTGCCCTTGTCGGTAACACCGCATAGTCAAGGTGGGAATGTTATTTCAGGCGTTTTGGGCAATCAATCCAGGATACTTTGAGGGATCGCTGATGATTATTGAAACACCACTGCCCGGCAGAATGCACCGGGGCAAGGTGCGCGATACTTACGACCTCGGAGAAGGCCGCCTGCTGATGGTGGCTACTGACCGTATATCCGCCTTTGACGTCGTGCTGCCGAGCGGGATACCTGACAAGGGCCAGGTGCTGAATCGGATATCGGCCTTCTGGTTCGACAAGACTGCCCACGTTGTTCCCAACCACCTGGTCTGCCTGGCCGACTCGCCGGATGCAGGACAGTATCTTGGCGGGCTGGGACAGCCCCTGCCTGCCGAGGTCGCCAAGCAGGCGATGGTGGTCAAGCGAGCGGAACGCATCGACATCGAGTGCATCGTGCGCGGCTACATAACCGGTTCGGCTTGGTCCGAGTACCGCAGGCAGGGCACGGTGCAGGGCATGGCGATGCCGGAGGGGTTGGTCGAGGGCCAGACCTTCCCGGAACCGCTGTTCACTCCAACCACCAAGGCCGAAGAAGGCCACGACGAGAACATGTCGGCGCAGCAGGTCGTGGACATGGTGGGGAGTGAAATGGCCGCCAAGCTGGAGGCGACCAGCAAGGCTGTCTACTCTTTCGCCCAGGGCTTCGCGCTGGAGAGGGGCATCATCCTGGCTGACACCAAGATGGAGTTCGGTATCCTCGACGGTGAGTTGATACTGATTGATGAGTTGTTGACCCCCGACTCCAGCCGTTTCTGGGACGCTGAAGGTTACAAACCCGGTAGTTCGCAACCCAACTTCGACAAGCAGTTTGTGCGTGACTGGCTGGACGCCCAAGGTTGGAATCACGAGCCGCCCGCTCCCGAAGTGCCCGCGGACGTGGCGGAACTCACCACCCAGCGCTACCGTGAAGCCTTCGTGCGGCTGACCGGCGAGAGCCTCTAGCCTGGACTGGATACCCAAGATTCCCGGGAGAGATACCCTTTGCCCGAATCGAGACACCGTCGTAACCGGCGGCCCCGTAACCTGGACATCCCGCGCACCACACAGCGCCGGGGGCCGAACAAGTTTATCCTGGTAGGATCGATAATCATTGCCGTGCTGGTTATCGGCAGCTTTGCCGCAGTTCCCATATTTCAGAGCATCGGGGGAACCCAGACAGTGAGTCTGGGCACTGCCTTCGCTTACGTGGAGGGAGTTGGCATAGACCAGGAAGTGATGCCCACCAAGAACCACGTCGCCGACGGCACCACCGTCGCCTATAACAGCGTCCCAGCCACGTCCGGCGACCACTACTTCACCCCTCAGCGCTGTGGCTTCTACACGGGTGAAGTGCCGGATGAAAGGGTAGTCCACAACCTGGAGCATGGCAACATCGTTATCAGCTACAACCTGCCTGACCAGAGCGACGTCAGGGCCCTTGAAGACGTCTACAACGACCTAGGCGGCTGGAAGGATCACTATACGGTGGCACGCGCCTACGCGAAGATAGCCCCGGGGCAGGTGGCCCTCTCGGCGTGGGGTGTACTCGACATCATGGACGGCGTGGACCAAGACCGGATAGAGCGGTTTTACGAACATTACGTCGGCCGACTTGGGCCGGAAGGGGCAATCTCATGTCGCGGCGCGCAACAGAGTATGCCCGGCGGCTGAACCGTATGGCGTATCTGGCGAGAATATACGTCACCCTGAAACCAGGCGTGAGCGACCCGGCCGGCCAGACAGTGCTGGCCGCGCTGCGGCGTATGGGCCACGAAGGCGCCGAGGACGCCCGCATCGGCAAGTATCTCGAAGTTCGCGTCAGCGGGGATGCCGCCGACGCGGTAGGCGAGTCTGTTGACCGGATGTGCCGGGAACTGCTGTCCAATCCGGTTATTGAGGACTACCGCTTCGAGCTTCAGGAGATCATCGCATCATGACCCGGTGAAGAGCACCCCAAAGGACTCGTTTGGGAGGGAACGGCAATGACTTACATTTACGCGGGAGCAGAAACCAGCGGCCTGTATCGCCTGTCGCCCGGCGGAGAAGAATGGGAAGAACTGACCAACGGCCTGCCCGAATCTCCCTCGGTGTGCGGCATATCCATTCACCCCAACAACCCGGAGGTCGTTTTCGCCGGAACCCAGGATGGCCCTTACCGCAGCCTGAATCGCGGCGATTCATGGGAGCGCATGGCCTACCCGTCCATCGCTCCACCCGTGTGGTCGTTCATGTTCCGTCCGGGTGACCCCTCGGTGATGTATCTTGGCACCGCGCCTGGGGAGATTTTCCGCAGCACCGACAGCGGCGAATCGTGGAAACGACTGGACGCCGCGACGATGGGTTCCAACGAAGTCACCATGTCCTTTCCCACCCGCGTAATCGCGCTGGCCGCCGACCCCAACTTCCCAGACGAGATCTACGCGGCATTGGAAGTGGCCGGGGTCATACGCAGCTCCGACGGGGGAGATACCTGGGAGGAAATCACCGGCAGTCTGGCCCCCAGCGAGGATACCTTGGACCTTCACGGCATCCAGTGCGCCGCCGCACTGCCTCACGTGGTGTTTATCACCACCCGGCAGGGGCCTTTCATCGGCCCCGACCGAGGCTCCGAGTGGATTCCCGTGGAGTTCGGACAGTTCTCCGAGATCACCTATACCCGCGACCTGAAAGCCGCGCCTCACGATCCCAATATGCTCTACGTCTCCATTGGGGCGGCGGCCCGCAGCAGTACCGGAGCCCTTTACCGCAGCAGAGACCTGTTCAAGACCTTTGAGCGCGTTGACCGTGGTATTGTCGCCGACTCCACTATGATGTCTGTCTCAGTAGACCCCAGGTCCCCCGAAAACCTCGCCTGTGCCGCGCGCGACGGGCAGGTATTCCGCACCAGGGACGATGGGGCTACGTGGACCAGCCACCCGCTGCCCGATAAGGCCCTTGAAGTCCGCGCCATAGCCGCAGGATAAGGGTGAAAGTTCAGGGGCAGTCAAGATAAACCGGGGCGCACGGCTGTGCGCCCTTTGCTATTGTTCTGTACATTCCAATCGAAGTAGGCATAGGCAGCGGTTGCGATTGAAAGCACTCTCACACGCCGAAGACCACAGCCGTATGGGCAGCGCTCCCGATCCGTTGGAAGGGCCGCCTATGCTGGAATTGCGCGGTATCACCAAGACGTTCCCCGGCCCTGCTCCCGGAACGGAAATCCTGGCCAACGACGGCGTTGATATGGTAGTGCACCGGGGTGAGATTCACGCTGTCCTTGGCGAGAATGGTTCAGGGAAGAGCACCTTGATGAAGGTGATCTATGGGTATCATGCACCGGATGCCGGCACTGTGTCTATCGCCGGGCAACCCGTGCGCTTGGGCTCGCCCGCTGACGGAAGGCGTTTGGGAGTCGGCATGGTGTTCCAGGACTTTTCACTCATTCCCGCCCTGTCGGTGGCCGAAAACGTGGCGCTGTTCCTTCCGGAGCAGGGCCGTCTGATTCACCGCCGGGAACTGGAGCGGCGGATCAAGCTGTTCGCTGATGAGTACGAATTTGAGATTGATCCCCGCCGTAGGGTTGAAGACCTGTCTCTGGGGGAACGCCAGCGAGTCGAGCTGATCAAGCTGCTGCTGGCCGACGCCAGATTGCTGATTTTCGACGAGCCAACCAGCGTGCTTGCGCCGCATGAGGTAGACGGCCTTTTCCGGGTGTTCGCTACTCTGAAGGAGAACGGCTATTCAATCCTGTTCATCACCCACAAGGTTCGTGAGGCTCTGGCGGTGTCCGACAATGTAACCGTACTGCGCCGGGGTCGGGTGGAGGTGAGCGCCCCCTGCCCTGGTTTAGATGCGGAGAGCCTGGTGTCTGCAATGGTGGGCGCAAGCGAGTCGGAGCGTTCTCACGAGAAGGAACGGCCCCGGGCGATCGGAGATATTGCGCTGGAATTTAACGCGGTGAGCACCGGACGAAGCTACGGGGACCGTGGGCTGGATGCCGTCAGTTTTGCCGTCCGCCAAGGGGAAATCCTGGGGATAGCCGGCGTAGCGGGCAACGGTCAGCGAGCGCTGGGAGAGACGCTGCTGGGGTTGGAACCTGTCAGGTCGGGCAGCATACTACTGTTTGGACAAGCGTTGAAGAGACATACCGCGGTTGATGCTCTCAAGCGCGGGGTTTCGGTAATATCGGAAGACCCCTTGGCCACTGCAATGGTTCCCGACATGAGGGTCGACGAAAACCTGCTGCTGGCGGGATTGAGCCGGGGGCGGTATGAAGGACTGTGGCTGGATCGAAAAGTCTTGAGCAGGGTCTCTGAAGAAACCCGCGCGGGCTTCCCCTTGCCCCTTGCCGACTCGCGCGCGCGCGTGCGACGACTCTCCGGCGGCAACATCCAAAGAGTAATGCTGGCTGGCGAACTGGGGCGCGGCGCATCGGTGCTGCTGGCCTACTACCCGACTCGTGGCCTGGACGTGTTGAGCGCTGAATCCACTCGCCTCCTCCTGTTGGAACAGCGCAACGCCGGGGCCGCCTCAGTGCTGGTGTCCGAAGACCTGGATGAGCTGCTGGCACTCAGCAACAGGCTGCTGGTGATGTACCGAGGGCGGGTTGCCGGAGAATTCCCCGCCAGCGCCGTATCGGTACAGGAAGTCGGCCTGCTCATGACCGGCCATGCCCAGCGGCCATGAATCGCCCAGACCACTTTCGGAAATTTCGTCTCGCCATTTCTTCGATGCAATGGCTTGGATTCGACTTCTTCGGACACTCCGCTTCCCGGGCAGTCATTGGTGTGGCGCTGGCGCTGGCGGTATTTGCCGTTCTTGTGCTCCTTTCCGGGCGTGACCCGGCTGACGCCCTTCTGGAAGCCTGGAACGGTGTCATAGGAAGTTCCTTCGGCCTATCCGAGGTCGGAGTAACGATGATACCCCTGGCGCTGACCGCCTTGGCCACCGCCGTACCCACCCGGGTCGGTCTGGTCAACGTCGGCGGAGAGGGCCAACTGTACATTGGCGCGCTGACCGCCACCGGAATCGCACTGTTCTTTCCAGCGGGGCACATTTGGCTGATGTTGCCAGTGATGGCGCTGGCGGGATGCGCCGGGGGTGGGCTGTGGGCTGCCATTGCGGCCGCTCTTCGCTACTGGCGTGGCGTCAACGAGGTCATATCAACTCTGCTGGCCAATTACATTGCAATCCTGGTGGTGAACGTGTTCGTGTTTGGTCCCTGGAAGAACCCGCATGGATTGGGTTACCCCTATACCACGCCATTTGAGGCCGCGGCTATCTTTCCAGCCATTGCGGGAACCCGGTTTCATTGGGGTTTCGTGGCGCCGGTGATCGCCTTCATCGTGTGTTACGTCATTCTCACCCGCACCTTGTGGGGCTTCAAGATGCGGGCAGTTGGAGGAAACCCGGAGGCGGCCCGCCGGAGAGGCATCGCGGTGGACAATTACGTCTTCACGGCGATGGTAGCCGGGGGAGGATTGGCCGGTCTTGCGGGGATGGTGGAAGTATCGGGCATTCATCACGACCTGCGTCCTGGAATATCCGACAACCTGGGTTATCTGGGCCTGCTGGCGAGCTGGCTGGCCGGGCACAACCCGGTGGTCATCGTTGCTGCCTGCTTCCTGATATCCGTGTTCCTGGTAGCCGGGGATGTGTTGCAACTGACAGTAGGTCTACCCTCAGCTGCCGGACTGGTGCTGATTGGACTAGCCCTGTTCTTCGTGCTGGGCCTGCGGCGAGTGGAGCGGCAGGCGCTATGAGCGCCTTCTGGCTGGTGGTAAGCGGCGCCCTTACCGGGGCGGTGGGTCCAGGCGTGTCGGTACTGTATGCCGTCTACGGCGAGCTGATCACCGAGCGAGCGGGGCGTATCAATCTGGGAATGGAGGGTTGCCTGCTGATGGGAGCCTGCTTCGGCTTCCTGACCACTGCCGAAACCGGTTCGGCTGGCATGGGGGCCCTGGCGGGCATGGCTGCCGGGGGATTGCTTGCCTCCATCCAGGCTGGCCTAGTCATATTCCGTGACACCAATCAGTTAGCCACGGGACTGGCGCTCACGCTCTTTGCCGGAGGCGTCACCGCCTACGTGGGCCGGGACTACGTGGACAGCATCATAGACGGCTTCAACCCTATCGCCATCCCGGGGCTGGCGGAAATCCCGGTATTGGGGGAGGCGCTGTTCCGGCAGGACATACTGGCCTACATATCCTACGCGCTCGGGCCGCTAATCTGGTTCGTCCTTCAATACACTCGATGGGGTTTGAGCCTGCGGGCCGTGGGAGAAAACGCGGCTGTGGCCTTTGCCGCCGGGCGTAGCCCGGCAATGCTGCAAATTACGGCCATCATCCTGGGCGGCGCCCTGGCCGGGCTCGGTGGAGCGCAATTATCCGTAGGCCTGACTCATACCTGGTCGGAGGGCATGACCGCGGGGCGAGGGTTCATTGCCGTCGCCCTCGTCATATTTGGCCTGTGGTCGCCACTGCGTGGGATGGTGGGCGCGTTCCTGTTCGGGGGAGCCGTTGGGCTGCAACTGCAACTTCAGGCCCTGGGCGCTCCCGTGTCGCCTTTCCTGCTGGATATGTTGCCCTACGTCCTCACGCTGGGAGTGCTGGCCATCTGGACCGGCGCCGCCGACAGGGCCATGCCTGAGGGCCTCAAGGGAATACTGCGGACGGGATGATGCCCCAACCATTAGGCACGATGCACGTTGCAAACTTGGCGAGGCTACGGTAACTTATACGGCGATAATGCTTGCATGAGGGGACACGGTGATTACTTACAATTGCACTATTCAGGAAGGGGTAATTTCTGACGAACAACGCGACGTGCTGAACCTGCGGCTGGTTCAAATAGGAGCCGCGGTGCTCGGAGTTGCTCCAGATGACATCACCGTCAGCTACGAGGTTATCCCGCGCGGGTTCGGGTTTCGCGGAGGCGAACTCTCCACGTCGTCCTCGGTCCGAAGCAGGATACCCGATGGCTTTACTCAAGAAAAGAGAGTCGAGTTTATGCAGGCAGTCCAGGATATGTGGATGGAAGTGACCGGCCAGGCCACCGCCGAGTTGGTGGTTGGCGCCGCGGACGCCAGCTATAACAACTACCAGGGATAAACCAGGGAGAAGCCGAACAGGAGAGGAGTCATGCCTATCTATCGTTTCAAGGTTCCAACGGACTCGGTCCCCTTCGAGCAACGCGAGAAGATCGCGGTTAGCGTCACGGACATCCACTGCGGCCAGACCCTTGCTCCGCGCCATTTCGTCCATGTCTTTTTCGACGAGCAGCCGGAAGGCGAGTTGTCCTACCCGACGCGGTACTATCTCGACGCCATAAACCGCGCCGGTCGTCCGCAGGAAGTAAAGGACAAGCTGCTGAACGACTTGCTGGACTGCTTTGTCGCGAATACCGGAGTGCCCCGAGACGACATCAGCGGGCGCATCGGTGAGACGCCGGCATCGTGGGCCATGGAAGGCGGCCAAGTGCTGCCCGAACCAGGCCAGGAAACTGCAGAGTGGTACGCCGAAGTCACCGCTGACTAATCTGCTGAAGGAATATCTGCTTTGCTGTCAGGACTGTTGACTAAGTTGAGGCTCCCAGTCACCCCAGCGGTCCTGACGGCACCGCTGGTTATTTCGGTTGCCGCTTTTCTCGCCTGCGCAGGCGAGGCCCATCCCACCGCCACGTCCCCTCCATTGGCGCCTCCACCCACGGCCACCCCAGTTCCCCAAGGGTTCGTTCCTGACCTGCCCCTTCCCTCCCTGGAGCAGTTGGGCGGCGGCTCTCCGCAGGAGTTCATCCATGTCTTCGACGAAGGCCGGGCAAACAGTTCCTTCCGTCCCACCGGCGAGTTTGCCGCTGCCGCCAAGCCACTGGGTGAAGGCGAGAAACTGAAGGTGGGCATTATCTTCGTCGGTTCGCAGCGCGACCTCGGCTGGAACCAGGCCGCGGCTGCCGGCGCGGACTATGTGGAACAGACCCTCCCCAATGTCGAGTTACTCCGCGCCGAGAATATCCCTGAGACCGTCGAAGTGCAGGCGGTGGCCGAGCAGATGATCCGGGACGGAGCCGCCATCGTCATCCCAACCAGCTTTGGCTACTCCGACCCCACCAAGGCTATCCTGGAAAAGCACCCGGAGATTGTGTTCCTTCACTTGGGGGACCTGGAGATTTACGAGAATTACGGGTCTTTCTTCGCCAACATCTGGCAACTGGAATACGCCGCTGGTCGCGCCGCCGGAAAGACCACCAAGAGCAACAAGCTGGGCTTCATAGCCGCCTTTCCCATCCCGTCCAGCCTGTTGAATATCAACGCCTTTCACCTGGGGGCGCAGTCGGTGAACCCGGACGTAGAGACCACCGTGGTGTTCACCAGCGACTGGTGCGACCCGGGCAAGCAGGTCACTGCGGTGAAGACCATGACGGATGCCGGGGTGGACGTGCTATCGCTGCAACAGGACTGCACCAAGACGGTCATCGAGGCGGCGGAGCGAGCCGGCGTGTGGGTTACCGGCTTTCATTATGACGCCAGCGCCGCTGCCCCCAACTATTGGATTACCGGAGCGACCTGGAACTGGGGGCCGATAATGGCCCAGATTATCCACGAGATACGCACCGGCGTTTACCGGAGCTCGGTGAAGCTGGCGGGAATCGAAGCGGGCTGGGCCAAGCTGGCCCCATTCGGCAGCTCCGTTCCCGAAGAGACCCAGAAGCTGGTGCTGGACACGGTTGAGGGCCTGCGCGACGGGAGCATCTCGCCCTTCACCGGCCCCATCTACGACCAGGACGGCGAGATTCGAGTCGCGGAAGGCGAGACCGCTTCCGACGAATACCTGCAAGGAGTGGACTGGCTGGTCCAGGGAGTCGTGGGCCGTACCAACTAGCATCACCTCGAAACCAGGAAAAAGAAAAGGTCCGTTCCTCATAGAGCAGGGCGGTGAGGAACGGACCTTTCTGCCGGGAAAAGTGGCTAGGCCGTTTCGATCCGGCTGGCCGCCTGAAGGCCCAGCTCCTCGACGGCCATCTCTCGCATACGGAACTTCTGGATTTTGCCGGTCACTGTCATGGGGAATTCCCCGGTAACCTTCACATATCGTGGAATCTTGAAGTGGGCGATCTTGCCCCGGCAGAACTCCCTGATCTCCTCGGCATCGGCCGTCTCACCCGGCCGCAGCATCACCCAGGCCATCACCTCCTCGCCGAATCGCTCGTCAGGAACGCCGATGACCTGAACGTCGGAAATTTTGGGGTGGGTGTAGAGGAATTCCTCGATTTCACGCGGGTAGACGTTCTCGCCTCCCCTAATTATCATGTCCTTGAGCCGGCCAGTGATCTTGTAGTAGCCGTGCTCGTCCACCTCGGCGAGGTCGCCCGTATGCAGCCAACCTTCATCGTCAATGGCCGACGCGGTCGCTTCCGGCATGTTGTAGTAACCGCGCATCACCATCGAGCTTCGCGCCTGAAGCTCTCCCTGTATTCCAGGTCCCAGGATCTGCCCGGTCTCTGGGTCCACGATGCGCGCCTCGACTCCTGGCAGCACCGCGCCCACAGTGGACACCCGGCGCTCGATGGAGTCGGACACAAGAGTCTGCGTGATGACCGGAGAATGCTCGGTCTGCCCGTAGGCGATGGTCATCTGGTGGGCGCCCATGCGATCTATGACCTGCCTCATGACCTCGATAGGGCAAGGTGAACCCGCCATGATGCCAGTGCGAAGGGAAGAGACGTCGAAGCCGTCGAAGTCAGGGTGGTCCAACTGGGCTATGAACATGGTCGGCACGCCGTAGAGAGCTGTGCACCGCTCCTGCTCCAGGGCCTGCAGGGTCTTCAGCGGGTCGAAGTGTTCCGAAGCGATGATGATTGCTGATCCGTGGGTGATGCACCCGAGGTTTCCCATCACGCAGCCGAAGCAGTGATAGAAGGGCACCGGGACGCACAGCCGGTCGTTCTCGGTGAGCTCGATGGCGTCGCCCACGTAAAGGCCGTTGGACACTAGGTTGTGATGGGTCAGCATGGCGCCCTTGGGGTTGCCGGTGGTGCCTGAAGTGTATTGGATGTTTATCGGGTCATCCGGGCGACATCCGGCCTGTCGCGCCGCCAACTGCTCCGGCGAAATCTCGGAGTGCTTCGCCACCATCTCGTCCCAGGACCACATTCCTGCCGGAGTCTGGGCATCTGCGCCATCGCTATGAGTCGGGATGCAAATGACGTTTCTCAGATAGGGAAATTGGGAGCTGCGCAGTTCTCCGGGATTTAAGTCCTTCAACTCCGGGACCACTTCGTTGACCATCGCCGCGTAGTCGGAATTGCGGAACCGCCCGATGAGAATCATGGCGTTGGCTTCGGACTGCTCCAGAACATACGCTAGTTCGTGGGTTCGATAGGCCGGGTTCACGTTGACCATAACCGCGCCAATCTTGGCGGTGGCGAACTGGACCAGCACCCACTCACTGTAATTGGTGGCCCAGATGCCCACGTGATGGCCGTGCTGAATACCCAGGGCCATCAGCCCGCGGGCCACGCGCTCAACCTTGTTGCGGAACTCCGAATAGGTGTACCGCTCACCAGTCTCCACGTTGACCAGCGCGTCCCTCTCGGCAAAGCGCTCCGCCTGCCGGTCCAGGACATCGCCGATGGTGCTGTATGGGTTGATGGAACCGGCCATACTCGCCTCCTGGTCCTATTCTTCCGTCTCTATCAGGACTCTGCGGTTTCTCAGCGGTATCTCGCCACGGATGTCGTCCGGGAGTTCATCATAGGTTTCCAACAGCCTGTCAACCAAGTCGTTAGGTCCCCACAGCCTGATTTGGAAGAAAGAGCGTTCGTTCTCGATGCGAACTTGCCTAGTGAAATCGCCGAGACTGACCAGCAGGCCATGATCGGCTCCTATGGAGCCAATGTTACCTTGAAGCCGATTGTAGTCGGCTATGTCCACGGGATTACGCCCAGATTTCACCTGCACACACAATCGTGGGTGTCCGAAACCCATGTCCCCTTGACCAGCGACCACATCTACCCCCCCGTCCGGACCCTGCCGCGTTTCTATTGCGTGGTAGCCTGATGCTCGCAGTATGCTGGCAACCAGATATTCCAGCCTGGTGCCGTAGAATCTCTGCCGTATCCTGTTTATGATTCGGATAGAGATTTCCTCTTCCAAATCAACAACGGTTTCATCATCATCGTAATGAATTGGAGGCCAAGAAGTGGAGTCATCAACAGCAAACCCTTCCAAACGTCTGGACACAATTGCGTCTATGCGTAATTCGGCGTTGCTGGCCTCTATTTTGATGACTGTCGGGCGTCTTACGAGATAGCCTTGAATATCCTGCTCGCAATCGGTGCGTGAAATTTCAGTGGCTATCCAATCCACTCGACGCACCTGAGGGGGGTCCGAGTCAGTCCGATATTTGTAACTACTTGACACTCGGCCCACTGCAATGGTTCCGGCCGCCCGCTTTCGGGGTAGCACTATCATATCGCCAGTTTGTATTTCATGGGCGAAATTCCATAGCTGGCTCGCTGCCCTTCCCGTGCGGCCTTCCTGTATAAGGTGAGCCCGCAATGACTCCCGGCTACCGAAATCGAAGATGCTTTGCCGCAGGCCAAAGCTTATAGCCACCGTTCCCCCGGAGATGAATGTTTCCTCAAATTCGCCCCTCCTACCAGCCCTGACTACCCATGCGGTCATGCAGCCTCCTGTTTTCCGCATTTCCACTGCGATCCGCTTTGCCTAGATTATACTTTACCGGCGCAACTGGACAAACCACGACAAACAGGCCGCCCTTGGGGTGTACAATAGGCCCGAGAACCGGGCGCGGATTGTTTCAACCGCCGCGCCAGAGCCGTGAGATTGATATGAGACCTACTACTGCCGAACTGCAAATCAACGGAACTACGCCGCCTTTCCGTAGTGGCGATTTGCCAGCCCTCCAGTCGGTGCAGCGCAGCTTTCGCACCGGGGTAGCGGCTTCTCCCCTGTCAGCCCAGGGATTCACGGAGGGAGACGCCTACAACACGCAGTACCACTTCCTGTACCAGTTGCAGCCTTCGGAGAAAGTTGCAGGCCACAAGGTTGCCCTGACGACCAAGGCGGCCCGAGACCACCTGGGCGTCCACGAACCCTGCTACGGGCATATCCTCAGCCCCCGCGTATACGTCAACGACGCGGAGGTTCCCATCGGCAATCTGGCCGCCCCTCATATAGAGGCCGAGATAGCTTTCGTCCTAGGCGAAGACTTGTGCGGCCCGGGCGTAACTCCCGTGGACGTGATGCGGGCCGCCCAAGGCATTTTGCCTGCGCTGGAGCTGGTGGACCTCAAGGTTCAAGGGGACGGCATCCAGGCCACCGACGTCATTATCCACAACGCGCTCCACGGCGGGATTGTCGCGGGCTCCCGGCTGTGCAGCCTAGAATCCCTGGACTTGCAGTACGAGGGTGTCACGGTGGAATACAACGGCCAGCTTCATGGCTCCGGCACCGGCGCCGAGGTTATGGGCAACCCCATCAACCCCATCGTCTGGCTGGCCAATAAGCTGGCGGAGTTCGGCGACTACCTGCGGGCGGGCGAGACCATCATATCCGGTTCGATGGTGACGCCGGTTGAGGTCAAGCCAGGCGACTATGTGAAAGCCACGTACAGCCGGATGGGAAGTGTCGGCGCGAGGTTTGTCGAGTGAATTGGAGTATTCGCCTGCTTTCTGGAACGCTCTTAGCTTAACCCTCTCCCAAGGGGAGAGGGGATTGTTCGGAGGATTGTATGAGTTGGGAATTTGAACTGGTCGCCGGCCCCTATGGGGGAACCACTGAAGGCCCGGCCTGGGATGGACAGGCGCTTCTGTTCACGGACATACCCAACAGCCGGATCATGCGATACGATCCAGGCACCGGCGAGTGCACCGAGTGGGCAACCGGCACGGATAACACCAATGGTTTGAACTTCGATCCCCAAGGGAACCTCTACGGATGTTCCGGCGGTGGCCGGAGAATACTCCGCTTTAACCCGGACGGCTCCTCGATACCCCTGCCCAGCCGCTTGGACGGCAAGCGCCACAACCGCCCCAACGACCTGGCCATCGACCGCAAGGGCCGCATCTGGTTCACCGACCCGGCAGGCCAGATACCTCCCGAGGAGCGAGAGCTGGACCATGCGTCCGTGCTGCGGCTCGACCCGGACCCGGACGCCGAGGGCGGCTGGACACTGCATCGGATGACCTTTGACACCTGGGCGCCCAACGGCATTTTGTTCTCCCAAGACGAGCGGACGCTTTACGTGGTGCAGAGCGACTACGAAGGCACCCGCGACCTGCGGGCCTATCCGCTCCAGTCCGACGACTCGCTGGGTGAGCCAGTGGTTCTGCACGAGTTCGGGCGCGACTTTCGAGGCGTCCACCGGGGTCTGGACGGGATGTGCCTGGACGTTGAAGGCAACATCATCGCCGCCGGAGGATGGCGTCAGGCCGGGCCGGGGCCGCTGATTCATGTGTTCGCGCCTTCGGGCCGGATCATAGAAACGCACCCGGTGCCTGCCGACTGGCCCACCAACTGCGCTTTTGGCGGACGAGCCCTGGACACGCTCTATGTCACCACCCGCGGCGGCCACCTGTTCCGGGTCAATAACACTGGCCGACGAGGCTGGATCCTTTACCCCCCGTAGCCTCAAACCATGAGAGATCAATCGTTTATGATTATGTAAACATACGGAAACGAAATGAGGGATTGTTTATGACAACTGAACAAGCCAACATCGTGATGAGTGAGGGTGAGTTCGACGTTATCGGTACCCGGCCCATCCGACACGACGGACCGGACAAGGTCACGGGCCGCGCCCGCTACGCTGCCGACATACACCCGCCCGGGTGGTTGGTAGGGAAAGTCCTTCGCAGTCCTCACGCCCACGCCGTCATCAGGGGCATTGACGCCACCCGCGCCATGGCCATCCCCGGGGTCAAGGCCGTGGTTACATCGGCAGACTTTCCCGAAGTCTCGGCTGAGATAGCCGACCAGGAAGAGGGCGCGACTGTGAACTACGGCTTTTACAGCCGCAACGTGATGGCACGGGAGAAAGCCCTCTACTGCGGGCACGCCATCGCCGCCGTAGCCGCCACATCCGCCGCCGCCGCAGAGCAGGCTCTGGCGGCGCTGGATGTGGACTACGAAGTTTTGCCTCCGGTACTGAACGCGGACGACGCTATGCGCGATGGCGCGCCCCTCCTGCACGACCGGCTGGTCACGCTGGCCAATCCCAATATGCGACAAGGCGGATGGGGGGACTCCGAAGGAAGTCCCAGCAACATTTCAAATCGATTCGAATTCAGGTTGGGCGATCCTGACGCCGGGTTTGCTGAAGCGGACGTCGTCGTTGAGCGGGAGTTTCACACTCGCCCCGTTCACCAGGGTTACATCGAGCCCCATTCGGCCACGGCGCAGTGGAGCACTGACGGCTCGGTGACCATCTGGGCCAGCAGCCAAGGCCACTTCGCACTGCGCGACCACACCGCCGCCATCCTCGGCGTCAACGTGTCCCGGCTCAAAATTATCCCCATGGAAATCGGCGGCGGGTTCGGGGGCAAGGGACAAGGCGGCTGCTACCTGGAGCCGGTGGTCGCGGCCCTCTCTCGCAAGTGCGGGCAGCCGGTGAAGATTGCGATGACACGGGGCGAGGTATTCGAGGGCACCGGCCCGACCTCTGCGAGCCACATCCGTGTAAAGCTGGGAGCAACCCGCGAAGGGAAACTGGTCGCCGCAGACTGCACCTTGGTGTACGAGGCGGGCGCGTTTCCCGGCTCGCCGGTGCCGTCGGGCTGTCGCACCATGCTGGCCCCTTACGAAGTGGCAAACAGCTTCATAGAAGGTATAGACGTGGTGGTCAACACCCAGAAAGCGGCGGCCTATCGCGCGCCCGGTTCGCCCACCGCAGCCTTCGCCGCAGAGTCCGTGATAGACGAAATCTGCGAACAGTTGGGTATGGACCCGGTGGAGTTCCGGCTGCGAAACGCGGCCAAAGAAGGCAGCCGCCAGCCGACTGGCCCAGTGTTCCGCAAGATAGGGTTCGTGGAGACACTGCAAGCGGCGCAGGAACACCCGCACTTAGCGGAACCGCTCACTGGTCTGAACCAAGGCCGGGGTGTGGCCGCCGGGGCGTGGTTCAACAGTTCCGGCCCGGCCAGCGCCGTCGCCAGCGTGAACCCGGACGGCACCATCAGCCTTGTCGAGGGTTCGCCGGACATCGGCGGTTCGCGGGCCGCCATGGCAATGCAGGTCGCCGAGGTGCTGGGCATTCCCGTGGAGACGGTCAAGCCATCGGTGGTAGACACCGACTCCATCGGGTACAGCTCGGGGGCCGGCGGCAGCGGCGTGACCTTCAAGATGGGAACTGCCTGCCACGACGCGGCCCAGGACATCAAGCGGCAGATGATCAAGCGGGCCGCCCGCATCTGGGACGTTTCCCCGGACGATGTTGAGTACGACAAGGGTGTCCTCTCCCACAGGCAGGACCCGGAGCTGAGCATCACATTCCAGGCCCTGGCCCCGCGGCTCAATGGCACTGGAGGTCCCATCGTGGGTCGCGCAGCGGTCAACCCCGGCGGCGTGGGCAACGCCTTCGGATTGCACATCGTGGACGTGGAGGTAGACCCCGACACCGGAAAGGTTACCATCCTTCGCTACACCGCATTGCAGGACGCGGGGAAGGCTATCCATCCCGGCTATGTGGAGGGCCAGATCCAGGGCGGAGCGGTGCAGGGCATCGGCTGGGCGCTGAACGAAGAATACTACGTCAACGAACAAGGACAGATGCTAAACTCCAGCTTCCTCGACTACCGGATGCCCACGGCCCTAGACCTGCCTATGATCGACACGGTGATTGTTGAGGTGCCCAACCCCGGGCATCCCTACGGCGTTCGCGGCACCGGCGAGGTGCCACTGGTGCCACCTCTGGCGGCCGTGGCCAACGCCATCGCGCGGGCGACGGGCAAACGGCTCACCGACCTGCCGATGACTCCGGGCCGAATCCTTGAAGCGCTGGGTGCGCTACAGTAAAGCGGATTGTATCTTGAAAGGGCTCGGCACCGGTCGCGCCTTAAGCTTCACAAGGTTCATTTGAACCGGGCGCCCGCTGTTTCCGACGATTTGCCGGGATGACGGGCGCTTCTACTCTGCGTCCCATTAACCGCAACTCCTTCACTTTTGAACTTCGCTCCGCTGCAACCCTGTGTAGATCCGTGTGAATAATTATATCGTAGTTCTTAATAACTAATATCAGGAGGTGTGTGAGAACCCCAATTCCGGCGGCACGAACATGGAGGAGGTTGAAGATGAAGAAGGTGTCTATTGGGTTGGCGCTTATCGGAGTGGTCGCGTTGCTGGCGTTGCTGGCGGGGACCACGCTCAGCGCAAACAACCGGGGTGAAGAAATGATGGTGGAAGTCTCCATCACCAACCTGACGCGCGGGCAAATACTATCCCCGGTCTTTATGGCAAGGCATGACCGGGGCGCAGGCCCGCTCTACAGTCTGGGCGAGCCCGCCAGTGAAGCCTTGTCAAAGATGGCGGAGGACGCCGAGGCATCCGGGCTGATGGAGGCGTGGGACCCCGAAAAGAACGCCAACGTAGCCGAAGCAATGGTGGTCGCCCTCAACAATGGGCCCATCCCTCCTGGAGAGACAGTGTCCGTGAGCTTCGACGTGGATGATGGCAAGCATCTTCTGTCCTTTGCCAGTATGCTGGTTTCCACTAACGACGCCTTCATCGGCGCCAGCGGCCTGGACTTGTCCAAGTCTCGCACCGTGATGCTTAACGCCTATGACTCCGGCAGCGAAGCAAACAGCGAGAACTGCGCATACATCCCCGGCCCGCCGTGCGGCAACCACCGCCACGACCCGGCTGCGCCGGAAGGATTCGTCCATGTCCACGCAGGAGTCCATGGAGGGAGTGGCTCCGGCCTGGACCCTGCCACCCACGACTGGCACAATCCAACTGCGCGGCTGTCCATCAAGAGCTGGAAGGTCAGCCGGTAGAGCAGGCCAGCCGGCGAGCCATTCTCACTGGAGCAACCGTCCTGAGTGAGCAAAGCGGGGAGCGACCTTCGTTCACTCCCCGCTTATGTTTGCTGGCGTTTATGTTTGTTTTATGTCAATTTACGGCGTGCGCTGGAACGGGTCGGCCAACTCCAGCTCCTCGCCGATTTCCCGGAGTGCAGGCAGCACTTCCTGCCCCATCAGTTCGAGACAGCGCATGGTGTCTTCGTGGCTGATGGAGCCGTCGTTGGTCCAGATAGACAGAATGCCGGGGCGCATCACCGACAGCACTTCCCGCAACTGGCGGACCACGGTGTCCGGGCTGCCGATGATCCAGCGCTTCGAATCCAGAATCTGGTCGTAGGCCGCGGTGTCCAGTCCTCCGACACGGAAGGGGTCGGAGCGTATCTGCTCGCGTATGCGCAGGTAGCGAGGGTCCTGGCTGGCGCTGGCATAGCCAACCGGAGACTGGTAATCGCGGGGCAGAGGGATGCGGCCCACTCCGATGTTGCCTGTCATGTAGCCCTTGCCAATTTCGCGGGCCTTTTCGTCGGTGTCCTGCACGTGAATGCGGACCAGGTAGCCCAGATGCTCCGGGCCAGGCTCGTAGCCCACCTGGCGGGCGTTCTCGGCGTAGATTTCCTTCATGTCCTGGGTGGACTGGACATCTGTTTCCAGGAATATGTATGGGTAGTGGTGTTCGGCGCACCAGACCAGCGTTTCCGGGCTGCCGGTGCCGGGTATCCAGACCGGCGGATGGGGCTTCTGCAACGGCACCTGGAAGGGGTTGACCACGCGGAAATGGTAGTGCTTGCCCTCCCAGCGCCAGGGCCCCGGTTCCGTCCAAGTCTTCATGACCAGGTCGTGAGCCTCTTCGAAGCGCTCGCGGTTGAACAGCGGGTTGGTGTTGGTGGCCAGGCTCTCTACGCCCGTCCCGCGCACGAAGCCTGAGACCAGCCGCCCGCCGGAAATCATGTCGATTTCGGCCAATTCCTCTGCCAGGCGTATGGGGTTGTCGAAGATGGGCAGCGGATTTCCCAACAGTACTATCTTGGGCTTCTTGGTAATGCGGGCCAGGATGGCAGCCTCGAGGTTCATGGTGGCGCCGAGGCAGGTGGGGGTGTTGTGGTGCTCGTTGAGCATCAGGCCGTCGAAGCCCACTTCCTCCGAGTATTCATACTCGTCCAGGTACATGTTGTACAGTTCTGAACCGCGCTGCGGGTCGAAATGACTGTTGGAGAACGTGAGTCTGACAGCGTTGTTGGGACTGTTGCGCACGTCATCCTCCGTGTAGTCCACGTAGGCGCGCTCGGTAAACCGCATCAGGAACATGGGTTGCCTCCTGTTGTCTCTGATTGGGGTGCGCCCTAACCCTAACCCTCTCCCAGGGAGAGAGGGAAATTACCGCTAGAACGCCCGGGGCGGGAACACGCGACGGTATACGCCCGGGGAGCCGGGAGCGTGGCCATAGGTTCCGCCAATGAATTCGTTCATTGTGTCCTGGCCCCGCTGCTTTTCCCAAGCGAGGGTTTCCGGCACCTTCTCGTGCTCAAACTCGTACATGGTAAGGTACTTGGGGCCGCCTTCGACGGCATGGTAGCGGCGGACGAACAGGCAGCCGGGTATCTGCAGGTTGCCGGGAGTGCGAACGGTGTCGTAATACTCGTTGTACTTGTCCTCGAGGTTTTCAGGGACATCCATACGCCCGATCTGCAAGGCCGGAGCCATGCCGCGCCCCACCGTTTCGGGGTCGTCGCCGCTCTCGGGGTAGATCTGGGTGTAGACGTTGCGCACCATGCCCCGTCCAACGACGTTGGGCGACATTCTCTGCGTCCACGGCGTGGGGTTGTTGCTCATCCGCAGGTATTCGTACGACTGCAGAGCCTCCGTCGAATCCAACTCGTAGACCGCCAGGTAGCGCGGGCCTCCCTTCAGGGCCTCGTAGCGGGCTCCGTCTAGGAAGCCGGGGGCGCTCAGGCGTTCGGGAATGTGTTCCTCGTTGTACCAGCGGTTGAACTCGGCGTCGTGCTCGATGTCTACGTCGGTGTAGACCATGAGCAGGGCCATGCCTTTCTTGCGAACCATGCAGCCTCCAGAACTATCTAGTTGTCGGTCGCCTCGAAGGACAGGTAGGCGTATCGGAGGAAGATGCCTCCGCGGGGCTCGGCCAGCGGGCCGTTGGCACAAAGGACGGCGATGACGTAGGTTGCGCCCGGCTCTGCGGTTGTGGCCAGTTCCACCCGTTGGGGAGCGTTGAGGCCGGGTATACTGCCGGTATTGCGGTCAATGGTACCGTTTACCCATACTTCGCCGTAATTGTCGGCGTTGGTCTCAAACCAGAGACGCGCCCCAGCCACGGGCATACCATTGACCGTATCGGGAAGCTCGATCTTGATTCGATACCAAGCGAAGGTGAATCCCACCGACAGGCTCTGCCGGATGTTGTCGCAAACCTCCCAGCCTGAATCGTCGTAGTCGGCCAGACGGGCTGGCGTGGCGAGAAGCTGCGCGGTCAGACCTTCGTTGGGTTCGCCCGGAACCAATCCCGGGGCAACGCGCCACTGGCCCTGCACCTGGGCCCGGTCGGAAGGGTTGTTCAAGTCCAGGGCCACTCTCGGCATCGGAATCCTCCCAAGGTTAGGATACAGGGCGATTATAGCCTCTCGCGCAAGTATACTGGACACTGGCTGTTGCTAACTCATTCCCCTTATTGGCTATAATCTTCGCAGCGATTCATTTCGCAGGACAGGAGGCACAAAGATGGACGTTTACCAGTGCATCAGGTCGCGGCTGACGGTGCGAAGTTTCAAGCCCGACCCCGTGCCTGAGGGCGTAGTGCGGCGAATGTTGCAGGCGGCCCGCTGGTCGCCCAGCGCCCGCAATCGCCAGCCGTGGCACTTCATCGTCATTCGCAACCGGGACACGCTGGAACGGATTGGCAACATAGCGACTTCCGGGGGCTTCATCGGGGGGGCGCCGCTGGCGGTGGCTGTGGTGATGGACCGTGGCGGCCGCCCCGAGTTCGACGCCGGTCGCTCGCTCCAGCACATGGAGCTGGCCGCCTGGGCCGAGGGCGTCGGTGGATGTGTGGCGGGCGTGCGGGGCGACGAGAACGAACGGGTGAAGGAACTGCTGGGCATTCCTGAAGACAAGGAACTGGTGACGGTGGTGGCCTTCGGCTATCCCACTGATGAGGCCGCCGCGGGAACCAAAGTGCGCAAGACGTTACCGGAGATTGCCCACAGCGAGCGGTTCGGGCAAAGCTACGGGGCTTAATTTTAAGCAGAATTTCCGACTGAAGCAGAGGTAGGATTATGCGTCTGGAAAACAAGGTTGCCATCATTACCGGCGCTGCAGCCGGAGTGGAAGGTCAGCTGATGGGCTTTGGCGGGGCGGCGGCGCGGATGTTTGCTCATGAGGGCGCGAAAGTGGTGCTGACCGACATCAAGGTAGAAATGGGCGAAGCCACCGCCGCCCAGATCCGGGAGAACGGTGGCGATGTAATCTTCATGCAGCATGACGTCACCAGCGAAGAGCGATGGCTGGAAGTCATCGCCGAGACGGTGGCCCGCTATGGCAGGCTGAACGTGCTGGTCAACAATGCGGGCACCGGAGCCAGGCTGACGGTGGAGGAAACGTCGGTGGGGGACTGGCAGGGGCAGATGGATGTCCACGCCAAGGGGGTGTTCCTCGGCACCAAGCACGCCATCCCGGAAATGCGGAAAGCGGGCGGCGGCGCCATCATCAACGTGTCCTCGATCTACGGGCTGGTGGGCAGCCCCACCTCCACTGCTTACCACGCCGCCAAGGGCGCCAGCCGGCTCTTCACCAAGTCTGCCGCTATTCAGTACGCCGGAGAGAACATAAGGGTGAACTCCGTGCATCCCGGCTACTGCTGGACGCCGCTGACTGATCCGGGCTACTCAGGCGAAGAGGGACGGCGCGAGTGGTCCCTCGAGCGCATTCCGCTGGGACGGCTGGGCAACGCCGACGACATCGCCCACGGCATCGTTTACCTGGCGTCCGACGAATCGTCCTTCGTCACCGGCGCAGAGTTGGTCATAGACGGTGGAACCACTGCTCAATAGGCAAGAGCAGAAGAGCGACTGCTTGATACTCATGATACCGATACCCTTTGGAGGATACCCATGACCGCCTCACCGGCCCCGTCGGGCCAGCCACAGGAACCGTGGCCGGCGCTACGGGCGCGCCCAAGAACATTCTTCAACGCCCCCCTGTGCGATGACATCGAAAGCCTGGAAGCCGATGTGGCCTTTATCGGCGTGCCTTTCGATCAAGGCACACTGGGAAGGCCGGGGGCCCGATTCGGCCCGGACGCTCTGAGAGACGCTCCTCGCGCATATTCCTATTCCGACCCCTATGGCAGGCAAAGTGTTGCGGAGGGGTTCTTCGACATCGACTCCGAGGATGAGCTGCTGCGGGGCGTGGTCATGGCCGACTGCGGCAACGTTCCCATCGTGCCGTCCGAGGTGGTGGGGAATTTCGACCGCATTACAAAGGCCGTGGAGCAGGCCGTCGAGCGGGGAGCGTTGCCGGCGGTAGTGGGCGGTGATCATGCAATAACCTTTCCGGTAGTGCGCGGATTGTCGAAATTCGCGCCGCTGGACATCGTCCACTTCGACGCCCATCTTGATTACACCCACGACGTGCAGGATGCTCTGTACACCCACGCAAGCCCCATCCGGCGCTGCCGGGAACTGGGCTTTGTGGGGCATATTACGTCGGTGGGCATACGGTCGGCCCGGCGGATTCCTTATGAGGAGGCGGTGCGGGACGGCAGCCTGATTATCAGCGGCAGCCGATTCCGGGAACTGGGACCCGAGGCCGTGGCGGAAATGATCCCTGCCGCCGAGAACCTGTATATCACCTTCGACGTGGACGTTCTCGACCCCAGTATGGCTCCAGGCACCGGCACGCCGGAAATCGGCGGCCTCTTCTACCAGGAAACAAGGGACTGCCTGATGGCGCTGCTGGCCAGGTCCAACCTCGTGGCCTTCGACATCGTCGAGGTTGCGCCCCCCTACGACAACTCCGAACTGACAGTGCAGGTGGCGGCCAAGCTGATGCAAGATATTCTGGCGGCACGGTTTCCTTCGCGTAAGTGAACTTTAGTCGGGAGCATCCCCGAAACCTCGACACAGCAGGAGGTTGGCCCCGGCAACGCCGATTTGACCGGAAACCTTGGTCTCGACGGGGTCAGAGGCTATCCAGTACCCGGCAGCCGATTTTATTGGGGCATCGCCAGATGAGAATCCTGATCATCGGAGCCAGCGGGTTCATCGGGCGGTATGTGTCTCGCCGCCTGAACGACACTCTTGCTCACCATGTCTTCGGCACCTATCGGTCGGAGCCGGTTACCGACAGCGCTATCGCATGGCTTCGGGTCGAGTTGACTGAAAGCGCCACGCTGGAGAAGGCATTCGCAGAAGCCCGGCCCGAGGTTGTGCTACACCTTGCGGCGATGGCGGACGTTGGGACGGCTGAAAGGGAGCCAGAAAGGGCCACAGCGGTCAACTCTACGGCTACCGCGGCGATTGCCGGCTTATGCGAGCAACGGGGGGCCAGGCTCGTGTTCGTATCTACCGAGTACGTGTTCGGCGGCGAGAGAGGTTACTACAGAGAGGACGAAAAACCATGCCCCACGTCCCACTACGGTCGAACCAAGTGGGAAGCGGAACGGTCTGTCATGGAAGAGGCTTCCGGTTGGAGCATTCTGCGCACCAGCATCGTGTATGGGTGGCCGGCTCCGGGAAGGCGGAACTTCGTCCCCTGGCTAATTCGGCGCCTTCAGAGCGGCGAGTCGTATCACGGTCCCACGGACGTTTACCGAACCCCCGTATACATCGGAGATCTCGCCGATGGCATAGAAAGACTTGTGGAGGGAGACTTCCCTGGGATCCATCACGTAGCGGGCCGCGACTGGGTGAGTATGTACGACTTCGCCGTCGCGGTGGCCAGGGCGTTCAATCTGGATGAGGAACAGGTGATCCCAGTCACTTCATTGGCCACAGAGCGTGCGGGGACGGAGACCCAGCGGGATGACACGCGCCAGAGGAAAGGCGACCTGCTCGGTCTCGACTGCTCAGCGACAATGAAGCGTCTGGGTATCCATCATCCCGGGTTGGCGGAAGGGATCGCAAGGCTGAAAGCAGAAGCCCCGGATTGGGAAGTTCTGCGCTCAATAGCAGAATAGCCCTGATGCCCCCTGGTACCGAGTCCTGCTTACTGTGGCCTGAGAGCGGTCATTGCCAAGTGGTTACTACCGTCGGCATGGCAATACGCCACGCTGTCCATCAGACTCTTAACCAGGTGGACACCAAGCCCCCCGACTCTTAATGGGCCATCGGCAGACTGATGAGGAGGCGGGGGAGGGGCATCCCGTAACGGGTCGAAGGGTTTGCCATCGTCGGAGACCCTGATCGTGAGCAGCCTGTCGTCCGAAGTGATTGTGACATCAATGGCCGGTGTGGGGCCGCACGATTCCGCGCCGTAGCAGAGTATGTTCGTCACAAGCTCTTCCAAAACCAGATTTACCCTGAAAGTCAACTCCGGTCCCCATTGTTGCCTCTCCCCCGTTTCCGCGACTGTCGAAGCAACTGCCTCAAGAACTTGGAAAAGTTGAACTTCCTGAGTCGGCTCAAATGTCAGCGAGACAGTGCAGTTAGCCGCCACTCCTCTCTCTTCACTCCTCTCTTATGGAAGGATATACAGGTAAATTCATCAGGCTGAGAACTGTCCCCCGCGAATTCGGCAACAGGTGGTGGGACCTTTTCGCTGGCCTCCTCGATGCTCTCGGAAGCTTGCCCCTTCCTGTCCTGATTCATAGCGGAGTAACGTGAAGCAGGCGGGCTTGGCCTCCTACTCCGCCAGTGACCCCATTGGGTCCCAGGGTGGCAGCACCACCGGCTCCAGCTCCAGTACTTGCTGCAGGTCGTCCGGCAGGTAGCTCTTGGGAGCGGCAATCTCGAACATATACTCGGCGAACCACGAATCGTTCATCAGGAAGAACCCTTTGTCTCCCACCTTGTCGTCCCAGCTGTTCTCCACCCGCCAGCGGCGCGGCTGGCCTTCCACCACGTCCACCCCGGTGAACAGCATGGCATGGGTCATGGCGGTCTGATGGTACTCCAGCCGCTCCTCCTTGTTCATCGAGAACTCGGCGTTATAGACACTGGCATAGTCGAACAGATCGGCGTCCCACAAGCCCTTGTCCCGGTGCATCTGCTTCCCGGTGTCACAGCCCATCCAGACGGGCTTACCGTCCTGGAGCATTCGCATGGCTATGTCCTTCATCAGCTCGATGTCCACGTTGAGATACTTGATGCGGGTTCCGTCCACCACGTTGCCCAGGTACTGGACGGTGTAGGTACGACCCGGCGGGTTGGCTCGACGAGGGTCATGGACCAGGCAGACGTATTCCTCCATGGGGGTCGAAATGTACTTCTCGGCGAACTCCAAGGGAGTCATCGCGCCATCACGGTGAAACTGGCCGTCCTTATCTTTCCATTGCCAGTCGAAGGTGGACGGTGGATTGCCCAGGTGAATGCAGAGAATCTGGTAAACGGAGCGCAGGGTCTCTTCCTTGGCGTGACGCATTTCGTCAAGGCCGCCCTCTCCGGCGTAGATGCGCCGGATGTTGCGGGCCCCCTGACGCACCTGGTAATTGAGCCCGGCGTTCATTCGCATCGAGTTACCGGAACTTTCGGTCTCGGGCATTGCCGTCTTGGGGACGACGCCGTGCTTCCTGACGAGGCTGACGAACATATCCCACTGGCCGCCATCGCCCAGGGGCTGGTGCAGAAGCCAGGCAACTACTCGGTCGTCAACAGGGCGGTCGGCAGTCTCAATGACGGCTTCCAGGATGTAGTTAGCCCGTTCCATCTTGTCCCAGAACATAACGTAGCTCTGGCTGAATTCGAACTCCTTGACGTTGAGCAGGTTCCGGGATTCGGCCCTAAAAAGGTTGAGGCCGGCGAACATCCAGCAGCGTCCTGAGCGGGCCTGGTTGGTAACGCTCCAGTCATCCAGCACAGTTGAAAAGGAGTTCACCGCCTCTGTGACGATCGTGCGGTTCAGGGCCACGTCATTAACGTCATGCTGAGTCACCACGTTCTGCATGAGCTGATGAGCAGGATTGGAACTGAAGTCATCCTGAAATCCGGCAATGGTAACAGTATCCAGCGCTCCGGGGTTGGCATCCGGGTGTGCATTCGCGGTCATAGTCCTCGTCCTCAACTAAGTATCTGGGTGTCTCTGGGCCTTGCAGTTTTTCAGTCTGCCGCAGAATGGGCAGGGGCGAGACTGAGTGCAACTCCGGTAATCTCTGCTATTGCCCGGTCTATTTCGTCTTCAGTGGTAAAGCGGCCCACTGTGAGGCGGAGGGTCCCCATAGCGTACACTTCCGGGACATTCATCGCAGCCAGCACGTGAGATACCTCGACCTGATCGCTGTGACAGGCTGCGCCCGCTGAGGCAGCTACAGTGGGCAGGCTGGCCAGAATCCGGTCCGCTTCCATTCCCCTAAAGCTGACGCTGGTGGTGTTGGGCAGTCGCCTTTCGGGGTGTCCATTCACCCTGATGTCCATTCCAGTCGCCCGAAGGCCGCGCTCCAAGCGGTCACGCATGTCAGACATGTGTCGAGCGTACCCGTCAAGGTTTTGCTCGATCAGTTCACAGGCCTTGCCCAACCCAGCCATTTCAATGACGTTCTCCGTGCCGGCGCGGCGGTCATTCTCGTGGTTCGCGCCGTGCATGAACTTTTCCAAGCGGACACTGGAGCGAGTGTAAAGGGCGCCTATGCCCTTGGGAGCATAGAGCTTGTGCCCGGCGACCGAAAGGAGGTCAACTCCAAGATCATCCACCCGCACCGGGATCTTGCCGATCGATTGGGCACAGTCGCTGTGCATCAGCGCGCCGTGCCGGTGGGCGATTTCGGCAATCTCGCGGATGGGCTGCACCGTGCCGACCTCGTTGTTTGCGTGCATTATGGTTACCAGGAGCGTCTCGGGGGTGATGGCGTCCTCAACCCGCTGTGGGTCTACCAACCCGTATTTGTCCACCGGCAGGTATGTCACTCGGTGGCCGTGGCTCTCAAGGTAGCGGCATACCTCAGTCACCGCTGGGTGCTCCACCGCCGATGCGATGATGTGGTTTCCCTGGTCCCTGTAAGCGCCGGCCACTCCCTTGATGGCGTGATTGTTGGCCTCAGTACCGCCGCTGGTAAATATAAGCTCGTCTTCGTCGCAACCAAGCAGGCTGGCAACCTGCCGCCGAGCTTGATCAACGCCCTCCCGCGCCGCCAAGCCGAAGGAGTGTCCGCTGGAAGGGTTGCCGAAGAGTCCGTGGACGTAGGGCAGCATCGCCTCGGCCACCTGCGGATCAATGGGCGTAGTGGCGTTGTGGTCCAGGTAGATGTCGCTCATCTCCATCTCCGAGAGAATCTTAGGGCCAGCGTTACGT
The DNA here is from genome assembly GCA_965204805.1 of Dehalococcoidia bacterium. Lineage (GTDB taxonomy): Bacteria > Chloroflexota > Dehalococcoidia > Lucifugimonadales > UBA3495 > VXOI01. Next base: position 1,308,583 of record OZ242013.1, on the reverse strand, counting down.
CCACGTTCTCCTTGGTTCAACTTCCAAACCGTTTTCCCCGGGGGAATCTTTGTGAGGTCTTGCGATGTTGCCAGAGGAACTGGCAATGCTGCTAGGGCCGGAACACCGCCATGCACTTGTTGGAGTTGAACACGTAGGTCTCAACGTAGTCGAGGACTTCCGGTTTCCGCTCCAGCTCGGCCATGGCGCCGAGCAGACAGGCCCAGTTCAGCAGCTCCTGTTGTCCCGCGGCTTCAATCTGGGGCGTAGAGACCCGGCCCCAGGCGTCGTAATCGCCGGACTGGAGGGCCTCGAACATGGCGCGGTCGGATTCGATGTCCGGCCAGAGGAAGTGGTTCTTCTCGGTCAGGAAAGCATGAGACCAGCTTGACGACGCCACCAGCGCCACGCGCCACGGCGAGGCCCGCAGCGCCCGGGCCGTCGCCGCCCCCACCTGCATACAGCGCTTGAGGGAAGGGCCAGGCGGGTCTGGCTCCAGGAACTTGCCGTTCTCCTTGTGGGGCAGGATGCCGCCCCGGTTGCTGATGACCTTGCTGCCGTAGCAGTTGACCGCAAAAGGCACCACCGGAATGTCGAACCCCTCCCGGTCGTAGTCCAAAAAGAGCAGGGTGTTCAGGATGGAGTGGGGCAGCCCCGGGTCGTGCAGCGGCTTGTAGGCGTAGGCCATGTCCACGCCCTGCTCGATCAACTGGCTGGTGAGCCACCTTGCCGCCTCTGGATGGCCCCGATACTGAAACACCTTGTCCGCCGGCTCGTCCCATGCGTTTCGCTTACCAGATGCAAAGCCCTTCTGGAACGGGGTGGACTGTGATTCTTCATAGGCGAGGATACAGAAGGGCGGGATGATGGTCTCCCGGAAATTCTCGTATTGGTCGTCGCCGAATATCAGTACGAAGTCGGGTTCAAAGGCCCGAATTTCATCATTGACCACCCGGAAGCTCTTCACCAGGCGTTCCCGGTGAGCGGCTGCCGAGGCGACGCCCTCGTCCTCCCCGTACTCCACGCGCATTGCTTCGGGCCAGTTGGCCGGGTTCTTCATGTGCTCCGGGACCCGCTCGTCCCGCGCCAGCGTGATGTTGATAGGGAACGCCTTTTCTTCGTCGGATACCAACATCGGCGGGTAGTGAGTCACGCCCGCGCCTAATATCTCAGCCATCTTGACCTCCCGTTTCTACTGATGGGTGAATGAATATCCTAAATCGTCCCGTCATTCCTGCCTTCGCAGGGATGACGGTAATTTGCATCAAGCGGCTCACAGGGGAGGGAATTTTTGAGGTGGACTCTAAGCATCTCCCGGAGACCAAATCCAGTATCTGGAAACTGCGCCTGCGTCCACGCGCAGGTCGAACCCGGTAATCATTTCGGCGTCGGACGACGCCAGGAAGACCACAGCCTTGCCATAGTGCGCGGGTTTGGGCAGCTTGAGCAGCGGCGCGCCTCTGCTGGCGTCTGGCAGCAGGCCCGATGCGCGCTGCCCCATACGAGGCCCGGGCCAGTCCACGCCCCACCGGATGGCCCGCTGCTGGGCTTCCGATGAGTCCGTGGCCGTCGGCGTCAGGCTGTTGACCCGGATGCCGTACTGCGCCAGTTCCATGGCTACGGAGCGGGTGAAGTTGAGCAGTCCGGCTTTGGCGGTTCCGTAGCCCACGTTGCCCGGCTCGCCCTGGTGCCCGGCGGTGGAAATGATGTTGATGATATTGCCCTTCCGTTCCTGCTCAATCATCAGATGGGCCACGTGCTTGGTGAACAGGAACGCGCCGGTGAGAATGATGTCGGTCTGGCGGCGCCACTCGTCCACGGGCATATTCAGCACGCCCTTGAAGTTGAACTGCGCCGCGCCATTCACCAGTATGTCCACGCCCCCGAACCGTTCCGTGGCCGTGGCGATGGCGGCAAGCGCCTGGGCCTCGTCGGTCACGTCGCAGGCCACGCCGATGGCCTCATGTCCTTCGGCGACGATAGCTGCGGCGCATTTCTCAGCGAATTCTTGGCGTATGTCCACGCAGACCAAGTTTGCGCCTTCCCGCGCCAGTTCCTCGGCGATGCCACCCATGATGTTGGGGCTGGTGCCGGTCACCAGCGCCGTTTTGCCTTCGAGTTTCAAGCGTTGGCCTCTATCATTTGGTTCGGAACAAACTTTCCGGTACACACCATTTCACCCTCACCCCAACCCTCTCCCTCATGGGAGAGGGAGCATTAGAAGATAATGCTGACCGCACCGTGCCAGGATAGGGCCTCCAGGTCCAGCACCGCGCGACGATAGGCAATTTTCAGTTCCCCGCCGTCTCGTCGCAGGATGTAGTGGACGCTGCCGACGTAGGGCGCGCCTTCGCCGCTGCGGAAGCGGTAGACCATGACGTTTGCGGTTACCGACAGCTCGCCATCGCCGGTTTCCGCAACTCGCACGTTGGAGACGAACCGGCGGGTGCGTGACCACGGATACTCGCGGTGAGCGTGGCGGCTGTTCAGCCGCACCGCCCGCGCCCGCAGGCGGGTAATATCGTCGTCTATGAACACCAGGTCACGCTGAGGGTCGCCTTCCGGCAAGTCGGTGGTGGGGACGACGTACCGGCCGTCTTCGGTAAACAGAGCGACCCAGTCGTCCAGGCGCCAGTCATCCAGAAGCTCGGCTTCCCTGAACAGGAAGTCCTCTACCAGCTCTCGCAGCGTGGGCTTGTCAGCGGTCGTCATCGTTCACTCGCTCCCCTCAGTCCCCTCTCCCTCCGGGGGAGGGTTAGGGTGGGGGCGTCACCCCTGTCTACCTACAAATCCCATCTTAGTCGTCGGTCGCCAAAGCCACTTCGGCTTCCCTTTCCATGGGCCGTCCGTCCTGCACGTCGGTATGGCTCAGGCCCTGCATATTGGCGTGCCACTGCCGCCAGAATCCCCGCATCTGGAGCTCATCCGTGGACAGCGGGCCGGGGTTCAGCATACCCCGGGAAATGTCGGACCACTGGTTTTCGGTGGCCCTGAACCCAACCTGGCACGATTCCAGGGCTTCCACGTCGTCGGGGGTGGCGAAACCACCCGGCCCCAGAAAGGTCAGGAAGCTGTCCAGCCGGGTGGCCAGCATGGCGTCCGATTCCTCCCTCGGGACCAGGTGCCAGGCCGTTACTGCCATCTCGTCCGGGGCCAGGGGTTCGAAATAGCGGATGGTGATGGCCATGATGTCGTTGATGACCAGGTTGGGATAGATAATCAGGTTCCGGGAGGTGTCGGCCATCCGGTAGGTGCGCTCCTCCCCGTATTTCTCCACCAGCCGCCGGCGGACTCGCGCCATCGGCTCCCTGGCCTCTTCGCCGTACAGCGGGTGCCAGTGGGCGATGGGGCGTCCGTTCCGCGCTGCCGTCTCGATGACGCAATGCCCGTTGCCCAGCGCCCTGGCCGCTCCGGGGATGCGGCTCGCCATCGTCTCCCCGCTGTCGTCGGTGCCGAGACTGCTTATGTAGTCCAGGTATGTCTGGTGAGTCGGCACTAGGTGATACCCGTCGAGGCTGTTTTCCACCAGCAGCTTCCAGTTGGCCTTCATGGTGTACTTGTTGGAACCGGCGACCACCCGCATCCCTTCCTCGGCCTGGTCCACTATCAGGTCCAGGTACTCCCTGGCCCCCGCCAAGTAAGTGTCCAAGTCTTCGATGTAGGGGTTGAAGCTCACGAAGACAAAGCCACGGTAGCTTTCCACCCTGGGCGGTTCCTTCAGGCCCAGCTCGCTCCGTTCCCAGCCGGGGCCGTAGGCATCCTCGCTTGGCACGCCAATCAGCTCTCCGTTGGTGTTGAAAGTCCAGGCGTGATAGAAGCATTGCAGGACTTCGGCGTTCCCTTCGTCGCGACGGCAGATGAGAGCGCCCCGGTGGGGACAGGTGTTGAGGAACACGCGAACCTGGCCGTCCTTGCCGCGGGCAAAAAAGAGCGGCCGGCCAGCCACCATGCGGCGCCGGTAGTCCCCGGGTTTCTCCACTTCCGACTCGTGCCCCAGGTAAATCCAGCACCTGTTGAATATCAGTTCCCGCTCCCGCTGGAACAAGTCGGTGGAGGTCATGGACGACCGGTGAACCCGGAAAATTCCTCTCTCACGGTCGTCAATTATCAGGTCTTTGATCTCCATAAATTCACCCGTATCCGCCTGTGACTCGGAGTTGGAGTTAGCCTAGTGTCCTTCTGATAGGCTGTCAACAAGCAGTCCAAGTCAGGGCAATAGCCCACTGTCCTTGCGGGCTACGAAGCCGACGCCTAGAATTGGGCTATTCCCCATTGCCCCCGGGCATTAATTAAGGGAGAGGAAGATGCTGGTAGATCTCATTAGCGTGGTGAACCGGGAGGGTCTGACGCTGGACGGCGCCTTTTACGCTCCCGCTGGCGGCCCGGAGCCCGGCCCGGTGTATGCGATGCTCCTGATTCACGGATCGCGGGGCAATTTCTGCGATCCGGCCACAAAGGCCATGGCCGAAGACCTGAGCGCCCGGGGCATAGCCTGCTTGTCATTGAACACCAATGCCCACGACACCATCTGGTATCACCCGCCCAGCGACGGCTACAAGGGCAACGCCTTCGAGATTCTGGAAAACACCATGTGCGACCTGCGGGCCGGCATAGACCACTTGGAGCAGCGCGGGTATCTCAACATCGGCCTGCTGGGCCACAGCATGGGAGCGGTGCGCGTGACCTATTACGCCGCCACGCAGGACGACCCGCGGGTGGCCGCCGTGGTGCCTGTCTCGCCCGTGCGTCTGTCCTACTCCTACTATATGGAATCTGCGGACGCCGACGAGTTTCGCGCCAACGCGGAGGCGGCGCAGCGGTTCATCGAGCGGGGCGATCCCGAGGGGCTGCTGCGGGTGAACTTCCCCATCCCGCAGTATTACAGCGCGGCGTCCTACCTGGACAAGCATGGCCCTTCCGAGAAGTACAACCTCATCAACCTGGCCGACCGGATACGGGTTCCCATCCTCGCGCTCAACGGCTCCCGGGAGACCCACACCCGGCTGAAGGATATGGCGCAAGACTTGGCCCGGGCCGCAGTGAACAGCCCCTGCGCCAGCGCGATAATGGTAGACGAAGGGGAGCATTCCCTGGTGAACCGCACCGCCGAAGCATCGGCGGCTGTACTCCAATGGCTGGCTGCGCTCGTGCTCCAGGAGTCGCCGGTCTAGGCGATGGCTGGATCTCTGGAAATTGCATCACCCGAAATGATATAGGACATCACAAGCTCTGGACGATAGAAGTCGGGTGGGTGATTTTAACCCCGGATTGCTTCCCGGGGTTATATTTTTGAATCATTTAGCGCCGTAAAGTATGATATAATATATAACAATTAGCAATATAAGGTAGGGCAGCCGAGAATGGCAGTTGATCTCATGGCTATGGTTGCCAGGACTTACTCGCAGGAAATAGCGGATTGAGCTTGCCAGTTATTGCCGTACAGAAGTTGGGGATAACTGGGTCCGGGAAGTTGTGCCTGCGCGCAGCTATCGGCGAGTTGGTCAGACCGGAAAACTAACCGGAGAATGCCTATGCCGTAGAAGACCCCTCAAAGGGGAAACTCGGGAGGGAGGTGGAGAAATGACCACAATCAGAAAAGACACGTCCGTTGAGGGTCTCAAGAGGGAACTGGAGATATCCGACCCGACAGAAACCAGCTTGGGAACTTGGGGCAGTCCCGAAGGAGAAATGCGGGTGGCTATCATTCACGAGACGGGCCATGTCTATGCCGTCTCCCGTGAAGAAGAGGAAGAAGGCGACCCTGCACTCCTGTTCAGGCTCCCAGTTGAGAGGATGGGAGTGGAAGCGGCTATCGACGCTGTGGAAAAGTACCTGGAATCTGAGAACCGTCCGAATATGCGGGAATGCGACATGCTGGGTTGCCGGAACCTCGTCGCCGGAGACAAAGGAAAAAGCGTAGCTCCGGGGACATATCTGGCGGTCTGCGACGACTGCGCCCCGGTTGTCGCCACGGTCAGATGAGTAACTTGAAATGGCTCAACGGCGGTTGCTGTCTGCTTGAGCGAGCCGACATATACCGGGGGCTGTAGTCACCCTTTGTCCCAAAGTCCGGCAGGCTCCCCAACCCTTCGCCCCCACCACTCTGGGCCTTCGCTGACGTAGGCCCATTCCGGGTTCTGCTCAATGTCTCTCAATGCCGCCATAACCGAGCTGAACGTGGGCGCGTCGGCTTCGGCAAACTCGAAATACCCTATGAAGTCATAGCTGTTTTCTTTGCCGTACCCGTCGGGGGCATGAGCCAATCGGCGTGTAATGCAGGCGATGCCCGCGTCTGCCGCCAGAGCGTGGCCTTTTGCCAACATTTTTTCCTTGCTATCGTACCGGGGCAGAAAGAAACTCTCCCGGTGCATCCAGTCCAAGCGCCACCACTGGGCGTTCTTGTTCATCGGGGTTACCACACCAAGGGGATGAGCGCTTCCGGGGCCGGGCTGTTGAGCGCGGGCATAGGCATACTGTGTCATGGCGTGGCTGGTGTAGCTGCGAGGCTTTTGTACGCCGAACACCGTCTCCACCCGGCCGCCAGCCGGCTCCAGCAGCGCCCTCAGACCTCTCTCGTACTTTTGAAGGGGTTCGGGAGTTTCCGCCTCCAGCCGAATCAAGCCGTCCGACTGCATCACCGCCTGATGAGGCACTTGCCGCTCCCGGCTCATAGTCGGCTCCGCCCTGAGAATCTGGAAGCGGCCTACCCGGAATGCCTCTGCCGATGGAGACCCGTCTGCGTAATGCATGTTCTCCAAACCATCCCCGAGGGCTTCCATAGCTTTGGAGAGACTTATATCCGCGCCTCCCGCCGGGAGGTTGATGAACAGAAACCGCTGGTGCCCTGTTACGGCGGTTGCAAGGTTGAGATCGGCGGACTGCATGGGTAAACCTCCTCCAGGACGGATTACGAAATCACAGGCGGTCATTCAACAGAGGAAATAACCGTGCCCTCTGCTTTTCCCTGAAAGCCGGCTTCTCTTAAGCAGATGGAGAGTGCGCCTCGACCCCCGGCCCCCAGGTTGTGCCGAAATCGAAGCGGGAGGCAAGTTGTCCGGTGAAGGTGTTGGCATCTTGTAAAGCCAAATACACCGCGCAGGGTCCAACAACGCTGGGGTCTACCCTCAGATGCCAGTCGCGCTGTGTCCACGGGATTGCTGCCGATCCCTCGCTGCGCAGCGGGCCGGGACTCAGAATATTGACCGCGATGTTGTAATCCCGTACCTCGTCAGCCAGGCAGAGACTGAACATATGGACTGCCGCTTTGCTGGCGCTGTACAGGACGCCGCCGCCCTGTTTGGGATCGGTGGCCATGCGGGAACCGAGGTTGATGATGCTGCCGCGCCCCCGCTCCATCATCGCCGGAAGCACGGCCCGGCTGCAATGGTAGGGGCCGGTGGCGTTGATCCGCATGACCTGGTCCCAGCGGGCCGCGTCGATTTCTAGGATCGACTCGCCCAGCACCATTTGGCCCGCATTGTTGAACAGCACGTCTACCCTGCCGTAGCGTTCCACGGCCTGGCGGACCATCTCGTTGACTTGGGACTCGTCGGTCACGTCGCACTCGACTGCAAGGACATCGCCCCCGGCATCCCTGATGTCCATGGTCGTCTCTGCGAGGGTGCCGGACAAGCCGGTGGGAGACTGGCCGCGGGCGCAGATGACCACGCTTGCGCCCTCCCTCGCGTACTCCTTGGCTATGGCCCGCCCAAGCCCCCGGCTGGCGCCGGTAACGATTGCGACCATTCCGTCCATCTGACCCATAACCGGCCTGCCTATGCGAATTTAGTCTTGACCCACCCTTCGTCGAAGGGTGTCCAGAAGTTGGACGTCAGCTTCAGGTTCTTGAATCTCCACGCGCCGTCGACCCTGACGTACTCTTCATCGTACCGGGCCGAACCCCATACGGCACGGTGGCCTTCCGCGAAGGTACACGCCTGGAACAGATACCAGATGCCGGTGGCGGCGTCGCCATTCACCTCGATAATGGGATTCATCACCATGTGAACGGCGAAAGGCAGCATCTGCGGAGCGTTGACAAAGAATTCGCGGATCTCATCCCGCCCCTCATATCTGCCAAATGAGCCGCCATCCCAGACCGCATCTTCGACGAACAACCTGGCGATATTGTCGGCGTCATAGTCGTCGTCGCAATATGCGCAGTAACGGGCCTTGAGTCGCTTTATCTCTTCCACGTCTTCCAAGTTTCGAAGTCTGCCTGCGATGTCTTCCAAGCTCATTATCTTCCTCCACGAGTGTGCGCCGACCTTCGCTGGTCAGGCAGCTTGGCCTCCATCCACCTCTATACACTGCCCGACAATAAATTCGGCGTCCTTGCTGCACAGCCATGCGATGACGTTGCCTATTTCCTCAGGGGTGCCTGCCCGCCCCAGGGGAATGGTTTGCAGTCGATCATGCCAGTCCTGGTTGCGGGGATAGCCGTAAAGGGCGTCGTTGCGGGCGGTGTCGGTGGTGCCGGGGCTGACTGCATTTACCCTGATGCCGTGGGGCGCGAGTGCCCGGCCCGCCTTGCTGGTGAAGGTATACAGGGCAGCGCTGGCAACGGCATAGGCTACATCAGAGGCGCGGGCGATTTTGGCCTCGACAGAAATGACATTGACCACGCTTCCTCCCCCACCTTGCTTGAGGAACTCCCTGACCACGGCCTGAGTGCAGAGGAAAGCTCCGGTGACCTTGATGTCCAACACACCGCGCCAAGCATCCTCGGACAGGTCCTCGAGTGGGGACCAGGCTGCCAGACGTGGGGCGCTGGCGTTGTTCACCAGGATGTCGACACGCCCGAAGCGCTGCACCGTTTTGTCCACCATTGCTTGGACGTCGTCGCCTTTGGTTATGTTGGCGACCAGAGCCAGGGACTCGCGACCCATATCGGCAATCTCCCGGGCCACGCTGTCGACGTCCCGCCAACCGGCGGCCTGCTCGTCCTGCGGGAATGTGGCAGGGTCGCGGCCGGTTCCGGCCACCACGACACTGGCGCCCTCACCCGCCAGGGCCAGCGCAGCGGCGCGCCCGATGCCCCTCATGCGGCCAGCGCCCGTGACTATGGCCACCTGTCCTTTCAGTATGTCCATTCAACCCCGATGCAGAAGATGGATTATGAGTGCCTGAGACGAATTCGCAAGGGGAGAGCATTCTTAATTCTGTAACAGTCAGTCCCTTCCGGGTATGGACGCCTCGCGAATCTTCCGGTTCCCTTTCTGGATCCGACGGGTTCACCAATGGTCTACGCCAGATTATACCAAGGCGCCAAGTTTCGAATTAGCGTCAGAATGAACTATTTTGTTGGGCTGCCTGGAAGAGCCACCCACAGGCGACTTGGGGATCCTGGTGTAAAGTAGGGCAGGGCCAAGCTGCCCGCAGTGAACCACAAGCCGAAACTTGGGAGAACAACGATGACGGTACTGGCGGACTACGCGGACAAATACGAAACGGTCAGCTTCCAACGGGAAGACGGGATTCTCCAGGTTACGTTTCACTCAGGGGACGGAAGCCTCCTCTGGGGAGAGGCTGCTCACAGGGAACTGGGATACGCATTCGCCGACATCGGCGCGGACCCGGAGAACAGGGTCGTGATCCTCACTGGCACCGGGGACGACTACTGCGCGAATTTCGAGCCCAACCGCCCTACCCGCAGGATGCCAAAGGACTGGGATAAGACCTACTGGGAAGGCAAGCGGCTGTTGATCAACCTGCTGGAGATCGAGGTGCCGGTCATTGGAGCGGTCAACGGCCCGGCCACCATCCACGCCGAGATTCCGGTGATGTCCGACATTGTATTGGCGTCGGAAACCGCCACTTTCCAAGACGGCCCTCACTTCCCCCGCGGCGTGGTGCCGGGCGACGGCGTGCATGTGATCTGGCCGCTGCTGCTGGGCCAGAACCGGGGCCGGTACTTCCTCCTGACCGGGCAGACCCTCTCGGCCCGAGAGGCGCTGGATTTGGGAGTGGTGTCCGAAGTTATGCCCAAGGACCAGCTGGTGCCCCGGGCCTGGGAACTGGCCCGGCAACTGGCGGAAAGGCCTCCGCTGACCCTGCGCTACAGCCGCGTCGCCCTCACCCTGCAACTGAAGCGACAGATGCAGGATATGCTGGGATACGGCCTGGCAATAGAGGGCCTCGCAGCGGTTGACGTGTCGCTCTCTCAAGGCTAAGGCAGATTGCATCGGACGCCTCGGGCAGGGACTCGCCGTTGACTCAAGTCTCGCGCTCGAGGCGTACGGAAACCCGTGCTGGGACAAGCAGGCTTTCAGGCACTATACTCCCCAGCGACGCAGAGAAGGGAAGCTGAAGACTTGGTTTTCCCATCAGGTCCAAGCTTCGAAACGAGGAAGGGGATGATGGACAGCGCTTCGCAATGGACTCCCGAACTGAGCCGCCGTTGGGACCAGGGAATAGCTCGATATCCGGACCCGGCGGTGGAAGTCCTCGACCCGAGATTCGGCGCCTACAGGCTCGGCAATACAGCCGTTGAGCGCTTGTACTCCGGGACACGTTGGGCGGAGGGTCCGGTATGGTTTGGCGACTTCAGGTCGCTTGTCTTCAGCGATATACCCAATAACCGGATGCTTCGATATTGCGAAGCGACGGGCGAAGTCACTGTGTTTCGTCAGCCCTCCAACAATAGCAACGGCAATACCCGGGACCGGCAGGGGAGGCTAGTCACCTGCGAACACCTGACGCGCCGGATTACCCGCACGGAGCCCGATGGGAGAATCACCGTGCTAATGGACCGCTTTGAGGGCAAGCCTCTGAATGCACCGAACGATGTGGTCGTTCATTCTGACGGCTCTGTCTGGTTCACCGACCCCGGCTATGGAATCCTGATGTATTACGAGGGCGAGCGCGCTGATGCGGAACTGCCCACGCGAGTCTACCGTCTGGACCCAACGACAGGCGAAGCCTCCGTGGTGGCCGACGACCTGGTCAAGCCCAACGGGCTGTGCTTTTCCCCTGACGAGTCGCGGGTTTACATCGCCGACAGCGGCATCTCCCATGACCCAAACGCGCCGGGGCACATCCGAGTGTTCGACGTGGTGGACGGCCACAGATTGCTGGGCGGTGAGGTCTTTGCCGATATGTCCCCCGGATTCCCCGACGGAATGCGGACTGACCGCAACGGCAACCTGTGGTCCAGTCGGGGCTGGGCTGGCCAGGGTACGGACGGCGTGTACTGTTTCACGCCCGAGGGCGATCTGATCGGCCGGATCATTCTGCCCGAACCCTGCTCAAACCTGTGCTTCGGCGGCGTCAGGAAGAACCGGCTGTTCATGACCAGCAGCCAGTCTGTTTATTCGTTGTATGTGGAGGCCATCGGGAGCCAGACCCCGTAGCCGCTGACGTCACATACGCCAGTCAGATGCCGAGGGCGGCCACCCCGGCCCGTGCGATGGCTTCGTCATCCAGCCCGCTGGGCAGGCCGCCGACTCCTATGGCTCCAACTACCGCCCCTTCGTGGAGGACGGCGACCCCGCCCGGTATTGCGATCAGCTGGGGGTCTCCGAAGGACTCCAGCGACCTGCCTGTGCTGCTCAGCTGCTCCGCGAAGGCGGCGGTGTCCACACCGCGGACGGCTGACGTGTACGCCTTGCGAATGGCAAAGGTGGGCCTGAGGCAGCGGTCCATTCGGGCGTAGGCCAGCAGGTTTCCGGCATCGTCCACCACGGCCATGTCGACCTTGCGTCTATCTGGGTCGCGGTTGTAGTCGGCGATCATGGCGGTGATGGCGTTCTGGGCCTGTTCCAGGCTGATCATAGGCTTGTTCCACATATCGTAAACCTCCGTGGTGATATTGTTGAGAACTGGGCTGCGTGGCCTGTTGATACGCGCTATGCGGTTGCGGATTACACCCACATTGGGACGCCCTCAACTTGATCCTCTCCCAGGGGGAGAGGGAACCGTACCCGTTCATCCACAATGCAGATCATATGCCGATGGTGGGAGGGCGCATGGTGTGCCAAGGGGTGTTCCGCTCGTAGGCGTGGGCCAGCCGGAACACCATCTCCTCTCCGCCGGGCGGCCCGGCGATTTGCAGGCCCACCGGAAGCCCACGACCGCCGAACCCGCAGGGGACGGAGATGGCGGGCGAGCTCGCAAGGTTGAAAGTGTTGGTGCGCATGAAAGGCAAACGCGACGTGGTCTCCTTGCTGGTCACCGGCGGGTCTTCGATGACCGGAACGGCCTGCTGGCCGGAGGTGGGCATGATCAATGCGTCGTAAGTGCGGAAGGCGGCCAGGACGTTGGCACGCAGCAGGGTGCGAAGCTTCTGGGCCTTCAAGTAGGCCTGGGCCGGGACGAGGCTGCCGGTTAGGAGTCCGATGCGGTTGTCGTGGCCGAAGTCGTGAAGCCGGTGCCGAACCCAATCCTTCATGTTCAGGGCCGGTTCCACTGCCAGCAACGTACCGGCTATCGCGTTTGCGTAGGCCGCCAGCGGAATGGAGACCTCTTCGACTTGGGCTCCCAGTTCTCCCAGGGTAGTAGCAGCAGCGGTTACCGCGTCCGCTACATCAGGCTCTACCACATCGGATTGGAGCAGCTCGGTAACAATGCCTACACGCTTGCCCCGAATGTCGCCGTCGAGGGTTTGGCGGTAGTCCGGGACCGGGGTGTTCCAGGTAGTCGGGTCTCTGGGATCGTGCCCAGCGATGACCGAGAGGGTGATGGCCGCGTCCTCCACGGTGCGGGCAATCGGCCCTATGGTATCCATGGACCACACGCCCCGCATCAGCCCGTAGCGGCTGACACGGCCCCAGCCGGGCCTCAGTCCGACAATGCCGCACCAGGCCGCCGGTCGCCGGATGGAGCCGCCGGTGTCCTCGCCGAGGGACGTGGCGCAAAGGGAGGCCGCCGTAGCCGCCCCGGACCCACCGCTGGAGCCGCCAGCGGATATGCTCAGGTTCCAAGGGTTGCGTGGCGTGCTGAACCGGTGGGTGAAACCGGTGATGGCGAATTCGCTGAGGTTGGTCTTGCCCAGCAGAATGGCGCCTGCATCCTTGAGTTTAGCTACTACCGTGGCGTCGTCATCCGGCACGAAGTCGGCGGTGATGCGCGCCCCTCCGGTGGTGCGGATGCCCTTGGTCCAGATCTGGTCCTTGACCCCCACAGGGATACCGTGCATCGGGCCCCGGTAATTTCCCGCCTGGATTTCCCGCTCAGCCTGCCTCGCTGATTCCAGCGCCTGCTGATGAAGCACCGTAATGAAGGAGTTGAACTTGAAGTCGAGGTCGTCGATGCGTTGCAGGTAAGCCTCAACGACCTCCACGGGAGACACTTCCTTGCCCTCGATAAGCCCGGCAAGGGCCGAGACGGAGTGGAGAGGCAGCTCGCTCCTGACCATAAGGCCTCCAACGGTTACTGGCTCGCGAATTTGACTGGGAGGTTGTCAGCGATGATAGGGGGCAACTCCAGCGGGGTCAACTCAAAGAGCCGGTTGCAAGCGGTGCTGAGTGGCTTGCTCATAGGCGTGGCCCACCTGCACCAAGGTTGGCTCCGTCAGGTGCCTGCCGACGAACTGGATGCTTAGGGGCAGGCCCTCGCTGTTCAGTCCGCAGGGCAGGGAGATCGTGGGCGCTCCGCTGAAGTCGAAGGGTATGGTGAAGCGGCCCCAGGTCCACTCCTCTTCGTCCATCGGTCCGTAGAGGGCCTCCTGCGTGACCCGTTCCGGTGGCGTGGTCATGGAAGGGCAGACCAGCACGTCTACACCGTCGAAAATCCCGGCCAGGGTTCCATTGCAGGCCAACCTGGTGTAGCAGGCGACGGCGTAGTCGGTGGCGCTGTGGCGCGACCCCAACTCCAGCCAGCCCCTGAACCAGGGCCCGTATTCGTCAGCGCGGGATGGATAGGTGTCCCGGTGGGCCGCTGCCGCCTCCGCGGAGCACAGCACGCCCCAGGCGCGGGAGAGAGGATCGGTGTCGGGCATTCGCACCGGCATCAGTCTTGCACCCATGCTTTCGAGGAGCCGCGCGCCTTCCAGCACTGCCGCAGCCAACTCGGAGTCTACGCCGTCGCCGATGTATCGTTCGTCCACGCCGATGCGAACGCCGCGCACTCCCTGATTCAACCCCGCGAGCATATTGGGAACGGGAGCGGTCAGAGAAGTGGGGTCGTTTATGTCGTGTCCGGCGATGACCTGGAGCATTGCGCCGGCGTCGGAGGCGCTGCGGGTCATGGGGCCGATGTGGTCGAGGGACTCGGCAAGGGCCAGCACCCCGAAGCGGCTCACCCGCCCCCAGGTGGGCTTTATTCCCACGGTGCCGCAGGCCGCGGAGGGGAACCGGATGGAGCCGCCGGTGTCGCTGCCCAGCGAACCGTAGCACAGCCCGGCGGCGGTGGCCACGCCGGAACCGCTGGAAGAGGCGCCGGACCAGCGGTCGGCTCCCCAGGGGTTGACCGGTATGTCGAACTCCGGGTTGTAGCCGGCCATAGCCCCTTCCGTGAGGTTGAGCTTGCCGAGGATCACGGCGCCAGCGGCGTTGAGTTTCCGAACCACCGTGCCGTCGAAGTCCGGCACGAAGTCACGGAGCACCCGGGCCCCGCCCATGGTGGCCACGCCGGTGGTGAAGCACAGGTCTTTGACGGCGATGGGAACGCCGTGGAGACCGCCGCGGTAGTTCCCGGTGGCGATCTCCTGCTCGGCGACCCGTGCCGACGTCAGTGCCGAGTCGGCCATCACCGTAGCGTAACTCTTCAGGTTGCCATCCAGGGCCTCGATGCGCTCCAGGATGACAGTTGTCAGTTCCACCGGCGATAGTTCCCTGGCCTTGAGGCGGGCGGCTACTTCCGAGATGGTCTGATAATGCAAAGGCGTATCGGGCATTATTCCACGCTCCTGATTCATTCCTTTGGCTCTCCCCAGAGGATACCGGATGTGGGGACAGTGGTAAACTTGGGTCAGCCCAACCCAATCCCCCGCCAGCGGTAAGGAGACACTCAAATGCGCATTGCCGTACCTGACCTGGTGTCCAACTCCTACTTTCCGGCGGTGGCCGCAGTGGAACTGGGGTTTTTCAAGGCCCAGGGGATGGACATGGAACTGGAGATGGTTTTCCCGATACCCAAGGCCATGGAAGGGTTGCGGGACGGCAGCATTGACTTTGTGGCCGGGCCTGCCCACGCCACCCTGTCGGCGTTTCCGAGCTGGCAGGGATCCAAGCTGCTGGCCGCCCTGTCGCAGCATACCTTCTGGGTACTGGTGCTGCGATCCGACCTGGGGGTTACACCCGGAGATGTTGAGGCTGTCAAGGGTATGCGTATCGGGGCGGCGCCTGGGCCGGACGCCGCCCTTCGCCGGCTGCTGGCCGAGGCGGGGATCGACCCGGAACGGGATGGTGTGGCATTGGCTCCGGTGCCCGGCAGCGGCGGACCGGGCGTGTCTTTCGGAGTCCATGCCGCCAAGGCGCTGGAGGGAGGCGTAATCGACGGATTCTGGGCCAACGCGATGGGGGCCGAGGTGGCAGTGCGAAGCGGGGTGGGCAACGTGGTGCTGGACCCGCGAGAGGGACTGGGTCCGGCGGCCGCGCGGGACTACACCTTTGCGGCGCTGGTCACGACGGACAGGATGATTGAGGAGTCCCCCGCCACGGCGGAAGGAGCGGTGCGGGCGGTGATGGACGCGCAACGGGCGCTGCGGGCCGATCCATCCCGAGCGATTCAGGTCGGGCGGCGGCTGTTTCCGTCCGAAGAGGCGGTTCTGATCGAAGACTTGGTGCGGAGGGACGCCCCATACTACAATGCCGAGATCACGCCGGAGTCCGTAGCCAGGCTCAATGAGTTCTGCCGAAACTTGGGATCACTCTCTGGCGAGGCAACCTACGAACAGGTGGCGGCCAGCCAGTTCGCGTATCTCTGGTCGGAATAGCAGGTGAGTTGGATGAAAGTTGACATCAGGGTGCCTGTCGGCCTGCCGGTTCAGGAAACCGCCGACTTCATTGCGGGATGTGAAGCGGCCGGATTTTCCGGGGTTGGAGTCCACGACCATCAGCACAGCGGGCGGGACGTTTTTCTCACCCTCGCCTTGGCTGCCCAGCGCACCACCCGGCTCACCCTGTATCCGGCGACCACCAACCCGGTCACCCGGCACCCGATGGTGCTGGCGTCGCTGGCTCACTCGCTGGAGGAGATCGCGCCAGAGCGGATACGGCTCACCGTGGGGCCCGGATACCTGGCCGTGGGAAACATCGGCAGGCCTCGCGCGACAGTGGAAGCCATGCGGCAGGCCATCTTGACTATACGGCGCCTGCTGAGCGGCGAGCAGGAAGAGTTTAACGGCGTGAAGACGCGGCTGCGGAACGTCAGCGAGAAGCCGACGCCCGTGTTAATGACCGCCGCCGGGCCGCGAATGGTTGAGCTGGCCGGAGAGGTAGCCGACGGGGCGCTGCTGCTGGTGGGGTTGCATCCGAAGGCCGTGGAAGCGGCGTGGAGGAGGGTGGAAATCGGGGCAGCACGGTCGGGGCGCAGACTGGATGGCTTCCAGGCAATCTTCATTACGCCAACTACGGTATCGGATGACGGCACGGCGCTTTCCGCAGCAGTGGTTCCGGCCCGACCAGCCCTACCTGAAATACCCCAGCGACTCCAACCTGATCTGGCTGCGGGAGGCCGGTATCGACCTGGCCGCCGATTTTGTGCCTGAGAGTATCAGCGATGCCCAGGCAGCCGATATTTGCGACGCCTTCGGGCTGTTCGGCACTGCGGATGAATGCCTGGCCAGACTGAAGCGCGCGAGGGACGAATCGGGCATCCAGCACGTCTTCTTATTTCCCACCCACACTCAGGAGGGCGGATATGACATGCCACGGGCGGAGTTGGACGCCTTCGGGCAGACCATAATTCCGGGCCTGCGGAGTCATTCGTAGCGGAAAAACGCTTTCACCCTACCCTCTCCCTCCGGGAGAAGGGGTTTGTGCTCACATCGTCTGAGGAGCAAGCGCAATGGCAGACAGGATTCGCCTGGGGTTCGTAGGCGCAAACGTAAACTCGACTTGGGCGTCGCAGTCGCACTTTCCGGCGCTGCTGGCAAGCCCGGACGTGGAGTTCACGGCAGTTTGCACCACCAGGCCCGAAAGCGCCGAGGAAGCCCGACAAGCCTTCGGAACGAGGTTGGCCTTTCATGATTTCCGGGAAATGGCAGCGTCGTCCGAGATTGACGCGGTGGCCGTAGTAGTGCGGGTTCCGTCACATTATGAGGCCACGAAGGCCGCCATCGAAGCGGGCAAGCACATCTTCACCGAGTGGCCCTTGGGACGCAATACCGCCGAGGCCGAGGAACTGGCGGCAATGGCCCGGGACAAAGGCATACAGACCGCCGTGGGACTGCAATCGCGGGTCAGTCCGGCACTGCTCTTTGTCAAGGAACTCATCGAGACCGGCTATGTGGGCGAGGTGTTGTCCTGTTCCGTGACCACCATGCGCGATGGCGCATTGGAGCGTCCTTCCAGCCGCACCTGGCAGCGCGATGCCGACCTGGGGGCACATACCCTGACCATTGCCAATGGGCACGTTATCGACGCCCTGCGATTCGTTGCCGGCAACTTCACGCGGGTGTCCTGCATGGTCAGCACCCAGGCAAGGCAGTGGTACGAGACGGATACGCGGCAGTTCGTGGAAGTCACGTCGCCGGACAATGTGCGGGTCAGCGGACAGTTGGAGAGCGGCGCTGCGGCGTCGGTGCATGTCGGAGCCGTACCCTGGGCGGGCAGTGGCTTTCGGATGGAGGTCTACGGACGGGAAGGCTCTCTCGCCACCACGGGGAGCGTTTCTTCACAGCGGGGCGAGATGCTGCGAGTGCAAGGCGCCAGGGGCAGCCATGAGATGGAGGATCTGGAGATACCGGAGCGTTTCGTGTATGTGCCCTCCAACTTTCCCCAAGGGGATCCCTTCAATATCGGCCAGATGTATGCCCTATTCGCTGAGGCGATCCGCACCGGGCAGAACCGGGCGCCGGACTTCGATGTGGCAGTTGACCTGCACCGTTTTGTGGACAGGCTGAAGGAGGCATCGGACACTGGCCGGGAGTTGCCGGTTGGTTGAGACTGCTTTTCGCAATGACTCTGCGCTACCTTTTCGCCCCCGCAGTCTGACCCTCCCCCTTGACGGGAGAGGGTCTAGTGATTTCACCACCAGTGGGGGTTATGAAAGTGGATCAAGTGATCCGGTCTCTCAGGCCGTCGCGACCGCCGGTTCGTGGGCCTTCAGGAAGCGGCGGGCGTGGGCTACCACCTCGTCGACGTGCTCCTGAGTATCCTTCCAGGGATAGATGGTCACCTCGGAGTTCGGTGCCAGGTTGGCAACCTCCATCGCGACTTCGTACGGATGCGCCGGCACATCGTCGGGGGCTGTCAGCAGTGGTGTTTGCAGGTTGCGCACGAAGTCGCGGGTTACGGTGAACACGAAGTCGGCGCGATTGGTGTACATGCTGGTCAGGAAATCATGGACAATTTCCATTGTTACTTCGGGACGCCTCTCGCAGAGAGGCGGGCCCCATCCCTTGATATTGTTCTGATAGAATATGTCAGGCATTTCCGGTCGGAAACCGCTGGGCTGCATCAGTGCCGCGGCCACGATGCGACCCGGGGCCAGGCGCAGGAGGTTATGAATCATAGGACCGCCGATGCAGAAGCCCATGACCAGAAACTTGTCGATGCCGAGGTGGTCCATCAGGCCAAGCTGGTCTTCGGAATAGGCGTCCCAAGGGCGGCCGACCTCCAGCGGACCGGTGGATTGGCCGCCGTTGGCATTGCGCAAGTCGGCAGCAATGACTCGGAAGTCCTCCCGGTAGACCTTCATGGGGTTGAAGGGCACGGATGTGTCCAAGGATGCGATGCTGGAATTGAGTCCGCCGCCGGGAATAACCATCAGGGGAAATCCCGATCCCGACTCTTCGTAATAGATGCGGGCGTCTCCTCTTTCGTAGAAGGGCATGGAGATGTTCCTCCGTAATCCTGTGGCGAATTTGGTGTGATGTCTTCTGAATGCTTGCCAACCGGACACTTCTTAACTGAGAGGCAGGTATATATTATGCCAGATAGCAGTCGATTCGGAGACGGAACGTGGGTTCACGAAAATCAGACCTTTCAACTCTCATTCTCTAGTTTTGAGGTTCATACTAGGCCGGATGGTATTTCTCAGGCAACCGTTGTCTGGTACAAGGGGGCTCTCCGTCTGTGGTTCTCTTGTTGTCCAGCGATTCCGTCCCCACCTCAGTTTATGGGAATCAATTCATGAGCGTGGACTCCTTTACATGGATAATACTTCATTTGGGTGGAAGAAGGTATGCGAAGCCCTTATATTATGGTTTTGACAAGAGGCCATCTGGTGGCAGGGCCTTTCTGAAGTCAATTGGGGGGTGATGAGTTGACCTCCGGCGACAGGTTGAGGGTGGAGAATGAGACTCTCAGGGCGCGTCTCTTGAGCTTGACCGACGCCATCCTTCGCATCAACGAAGACCTCGATCTCGACGTGGTTCTGCAAGAGGTGGTGGACAGCGCTAGGTCTCTGATTGACGCCAAATACAGCGCAATAGTGACCCTCGATGACTCGGGTGAACTTCAGGATTTGCTGATGTCCGGACTCAGCCCCGAGCAGACGGAGGAGGTATTGTCCTTCCCGGAAGGGATGGCCCTTTTCCGTTACTTGACTGGAATGCAGGAACCTCTGAGAACTACGGACTTTGTTTCTCTCGTCAGTTCAATAGGACTATCCGACTTCAGTCCGCCGATTACGACCTTCATTGGAACGGAAATCAGGATCCGCGAGAGGCATGTGGGCAACATTTTCATGGGGGAGAAGAGGGGTGGTCTGGACTTTACGGAAGAGGATGAGGAGACCCTGGAAATGTTCGCCTCTCAAGCCGCAATGGCCATTACAAACGCTCGAAGGTATGGAACCGAGCGCCAGGCCAAAGCGGATCTGGAGGCATTGGTCAACACGTCACCCGTGGGGGTCCTAGTTTTTGATGCAAGAAGCAGGGACGTAGTAAAGTTCAACCAGGAGGCTAGGCGCATCTTCGGTGGCGCCAGTGGAGAGAGTTACAGCTTCGAGCGACTGGTCGGAGCGGCAAATTTCAGAAGAATGGATGGGCAGGACATCCCCGCAAGCGAGTTGCCCTTGGAGCGTGTCATCAGCAGTGGCGAAACAGTGCGCGCAGAGGAGATAGTTATCCATACCCCTGGCGGGGATACAGTGAGCACCTTGGTCAACGCCACACCGATTTACTCCGAAGACGGTGAAATCGTTTCCGTGGTAGCAACGTTACAGGACATTAGCCCACTTGAGGAACTGGAAAGGCTAAGGGCAGAATTTTTGGGGATGGTCAGTCATGAGCTGAGAGCTCCTTTGACTTCAATCAAGGGTTCCGCGGCCACGGTTCTGGGCTCCCCGTCTCCCTTGGACCCCATCGAAACGCGCCAGTTCTTCCGCATCATAGAAGAACAGGCGGACCACATGAGGGACCTCATAAACAACCTGCTCGACCTGACGCGCATCGAAACCGGGAGTCTCTCAGTCTCCCTCGAGACTACGGACATCGCGGTTGTTCTGGAACAGGCGAAGAATGCCTTCCTCAGCGGCGGCTACAAGAACACCATAGAAGTGGAATTGACCGGGCACCTTCCCAGAGTGACAGCGGACGCACAAAGGATCCTTCAGGTACTCTATAACCTCTTGGCAAACGCATCCAATAATTCGGCCCAGTGGTCGACCATTCGGATAACCGCCATTCGTAAAGGCTGGAACGTTGAGATTACTGTGTCGGATGAAGGCAGGGGAATATCTCCGGAAAACCTCCCGCATCTATTCAGCAAATTCTCCAAGGTCGATGGCGGAAGGGCAGGGCAGGTTGGAGGTTACGGCCTTGGCCTGGCCATATGCAAGGGGATAGTGGAGACTCATGGTGGCCGAATATGGGCAGTTAGTGAAGGTGAGGGCAGGGGAACAACGCTCACTTTCACTCTGCCCACAGCTGACGAATCAGCGGATAGGCACCCATCCTTCTTTTCTCCCTCCGCTCAAGTTTCCGGCGCGGAACCGGCCCGAGCGGAGCGCATCCTTGTAATAGATGACGATTCGCAAGTCCTGCGGTTCGTCAGGTACGCCCTCTCCAATGCAGGGTACACACCCGTAGCTACAGGGGATCCATCCGACCTCGAGCGGCTTCTTGAATCTGAGCCTCCTGAGTTGGTTCTGTTGAATCTGGTCATGCCTGGCACTACTGGATTCGACGTAATGGCCACCATCAAAGAGGAGATGGAAATACCAATAATAATAATGTCCGGAAGAGGCAGGGGTCAGGACATCGCGAGGGCTTTTGAGTTGGGAGCGGCCGACTATATAGTTAAGCCGTTCTCTCCCACGGAACTGGTAGCGAGGATCAAGGCAGCCCTTCGCCGACAGAGAGAAACCAGAACTGCCAATATACCTGAGCCGTTCGTCCTGGGGGATGTCGTGATTGACTACGTCGAGCAGAGGGTAAGTGTTCAAGGCCGCCCGGCAGAACTGACCCCGACAGAGTACCGTCTGCTGATGGAGCTTTCGTTCAGAGCTGGCAGGGTAATGACCTATAACGAACTGCTGGAACGCGTTTGGGGGTCGAATCCTTCAGCCAGCGTGCGGCTGTTGCGGTCCTTCGTCAAGGGGATTCGCCAAAAGCTGGGAGATGATGCTAGGAGTCCCATGTATTTGTTCAATCAACCGGGGGTGGGTTACTCTTTGTCCAGACCCTGAAGGAGCGCTACGGTTTTCGGTTAAGTGTTCGTGAGCAATGAGTCCTCCTGTTGCCCGAGCGCTCCCTGGTTGGGAAAGTCGGATTGGGAGAGCAAGTCCACTTGGGGATTACAGGGTAACTCGAGGCGAGTTCAGTGCAACCTGCTTATCTTCCACGCTCCGGTAGCAGTGGCTGGCCCGGGCCAGGGTCAAGACCCGGCAGGCTCGGCGCTCGCTGAAACCTTAGGCCGCCTGGAGAAATTCCGCCCGGGGACGCAGCCGAGCAGGCTTCGGGGCATTTTCGCAGCGCGTTCTGCAGCATCTGCTTGTCCAGGCTGAGCTCGGCTACCAGCTGCCGGGGCTTGCGGTTCTCCTCCTCCAGGACCTTGAGGCGGCGCACCTCGGCCACGCCCATGCCTGGAACTTTTCGTTCCAGCGGCAGAAGGTCTGCTCACTGGTACCCATCTTGCCGCAGACCTCGGACACCGGGGCACCCTCCTCCGCCTGGCGCAGGCCAAGGCCACCAGCTCTGGAGAATACCGGGAACTCTGCATAGGGACGCTCCTCCTCTCTTATTGGTTTAGATCATCCCGCAAAACTAACATTCCGGCTGGATCAGTATTCGGGGGGCAGGTCACTATTGACTATTGTTATGGAGCTATCTACATTACACCACCAGATTAGTGAAGATGTGTTTACATATCGGGCGAAGAAAACAATCCCAGATTCACTGGATGGAGGAACCCTCTGTTACGTCTATGCGCCCAGACCGAGGTGCTAAGGAGGCTTGTACGGGAATTCCCATGCTGTCCACCAGGCCCACATGACTCTTGAATGGAGAAGGCCAAAGATACTGGGTAGCGCCCTGCGAATGGGTCTGTAGAGAGACAGCAGCAAATCGCAGTCACACTGTGATTGTATTTTCTCTGACTGGATTTTGTTGAGAAAACGGCTCAACCCTGCTGCCTTTCGATGCCATGGCTGGCACCTTGACCTACGCCGCTATCATCTATGAAGGTAGCGTGAAGCATATTCTCATGTACGGGGTTCCGCAGTTGTTCTGATCGTTTGGATTTCTCAATGGATGGCACTAGTTTGGAGCATTCTGTCCCGAGTATCCGGTCTCTCAGGCAAGTAGACAAGACGACACAACACAGCAATGCAGCCGTCTACTTATGAGGTCGGCGTACAGCCCGGTCTTAAAGTAGGAGTTCCGAAACAAGTTGAGCTGTAAAGGATGCGTGAATTCAAGTGCCCACAGGACGACCTGAAATTACGAACCAGACGCCGGTGAATTCAGACACCAATACGGAAGTTGATGGATATTCAGCAATCGAAGGCACTACGAAATTGCAGTCTGAGGACGGACCCGAAGGTGAGGCAGGGAGCACTTCGCAGACGGAGTTGTCCAAGGAAACCGACAGGTTGAGACTTGAAAACGAAGCACTGAGGGGTCTAGTGGACCAGGTCGTCGGGCGGATCGTAGACGTCCCCAGCGTTAATGGTGTGCTTGAGGAGATTGTCAACTGCGCTTGTGTGCTTACTTCCGCGCGCTACGGCGCGGTCCTGCTCTTCGACAGCTTGGGAAGGGTACAGGAATTCGTCACATATGGAGTCAACCTCAAGGAATGGCGACATATCGGCAACCCGCCCATAGGGGTCGGTCTCCTTGGGCATCTGAAGAACTTGCAGGAGCCGTTGAGAATTGCGGACTTGGGCAATCACCCCATGTCATCGGGCTTTCCCAAATATCATGCGCGGATGAAGACCTTTCTGGGGGCCCCACTGGCTGCCCGAAACAAGAGCTTTGGCGGCCTTTACCTGGCCGAGAAGGAAGGCGGCGGGGAGTTCACCAGAGATGATGAGGCGACCATATCCATGTTCGCCGCCAAGGCATCAACTGCTGTCGATAGCTTTCTCTCGAATAACTATGAACTTATAACCGGACCCAATCTTAAAGATGTCATAGACTTGTCAACAGTGGGGGTCCTCATCATTGAGGCAACGACGGGGAGCATACTCTCATACAATCAGGAAGCTGAGCGGGTCTTCGGGGGGCTTCTTGCCTCAAGCCGCACTCTCCCGGAATTGCTAGAGGTTATGACTCTGCGGCGTTCGGACGGTAGCTATATTCCACCCGATGATCTGCCAACGGAACGGGCAATCCGCAGTGGTGAACCTGTGCGCGGGGACGAGATTCTCGTTCACATTCCCGGCAGAAGGTCATTCTCCACCTTGTGGACTGTTTCTCCGAAACAGTCGAGTGACGGCGAAGTTGAGTGCGTCGTCATCATACTCGAGGACTTGACGCCCCTTAACGATCTGAAACGACAAACTGTCGACTTAGTGGACTCTTTGGGCCATGAACTCCGGACTCCTCTGGCTTCAATCAAGGGCTCGGTAGCGACTCTTCTTGACCACTCCTCCTTGCTCGATGCGGATGAGGCCCAACACTTATATAGGATCATTGACCAACAGGCTGAGTACATGTTGGCAGTCACTCAGGAGCTTTCCAACTTGGCGCGATTTGAGGCGGGAGTCTTGCCGATTAACACCGCTCCGACAGAAGTGCCTGACATCCTGGAGAAAGCGAGGGAAGAATTATCGAGAAATGGCTACCGGAACGGCCTCGAATTCGACCTCGCCCCTAACCCTCCGCCGATCGTCGCAGACGAGCGTCGAATCGTCCAAGTGCTGGGAATCCTGTTTGCCAACTCGGCTAGGAACTCCCCTGACAGTTCGATTATCCGTGTTAGCACAAGGGTAGACAGTGCCCATGTCGCCGTATCAGTTTCCGATATTGGCGTGGGAATGTTGCCGGACCAGCTTCCGAATCTGTTCGGGAATTCCTTGCGAATCAGCTCTGGAAGCCGGACGTGGCAAAGGGCCGGCGGAGTCTTGGGGCTGGAGGTTTGCAAGGCGATAATAGAGAACCATGGCGGCGAGATGTGGGCTGAATACCTTGGCCCGGGACATGGTAGTCAGGTCACCTTTACGGTACCGATAGCCTGCGAAACCCCGACGGCCGTTGCGAAAAAGTCTGCTAGGGAGGTAGTAAAGGATAAGGTTCGCGTTCTCGCTGTCGACGACAACCCGAATTCGCTCAAGTTACTTCGCGAGATCCTCTCAGACGCTGGCTTTATGCCTGTCTCGACGAATGACCCAAATGAGGTAGAGCGTCTCGTGAGGGCCAACAGACCTCGAGTCATACTGCTTGAACCCATGCTTCAGAGTGCCGACGCGACTGGACTAATGAGGTTCATATCCGGCATCACGGAGGCTCCGGTCATCTTCGTATCGAAACTTGGGAACGACCGGGACATCGCGCAGGCATTCGAGCTAGGAGCCGCCGACATTGTGACCAAGCCCTTCTCCTCGGAGGAGCTCGTTAACAGAATTAGAGTATGCCTAGTTAAGCAAACGAGTGCCAGCAGTGCCAATGGGCAGGGTGCCTATCTGTTGGGAGAGTTGGCCATTGACTATGCGGAGCGCCGAGTGACCGTGGGTGGCCGGCGGGTGCAGTTGGGGGCAAGAGAATATAAGATTCTCATCGAACTCTCTAGGGCCGCGGGACGCACGTTGACTTATGAACAGTTGCTGAGCCGGGTATGGGGCCCGCAGCATTCTGGCGACCGTCGCTCATTGCGCACCGCTATAAAGACCCTTCGACGAAAACTGGGCGACAACGCCAAGAGGCCAGCCTACATCTTCACTGAGCCCTGTACCGGCTACCGGATGGAAACAGAGACCCGAAGGTAATACTGTCCTCCAAGGTACTACGTTGCCATTAGAACTCCGGCAATGTCCCCGCCGATGAGAAGATTGGCGAAAACGCTGGGATGGAATTGACTAGCCTGAAAAATGGGGCGTCATTAACGAAGTCTTCGTGGGGGCGCTCATGTTTTGTTGCAGGTGGGACAGGTGAAAGAGGGCACGGGGTGAAGGGGGCGGGCCGGTCCGTCCAGGGATCGCTGAGGGCCTGGGCATCGCCCGGAACTCGGTTCGCCGGTACGTCAAGTCTCTGGAGGTCATCCGGCTGCCCCACGACAGCCACGGCGCCTTCACTAGGATTGCCAAGCACATGGACGCCGCCCTGGGCTGCAGCGGATGGCCCAGTTATCTCGGCTCCGGCGACCAACTGCACCAGCACTTCCACCACGGACACCTGCCGACACGGGGACTGCGAACTCACACCAGGCATACTACCCGGGGCGCCCTGGAACTCCTGGCAACGCTCTAACCGTCCAGCCGGAACGGCCAGTATTCGACTGACAGCACGCCATAGCGAAGACCGCGTCAGACGGCCATAATACCTGTATCCGTCTCCCGAGAGTGAGGGCATGACCGCCGAAGACGCCAAGACGTGAATCAAGGTGAGGGTGCGCTTCCCCGACATCCCGGAGAGGACCCCCGACGACATGATCACCGCCAAGGCCATCCACCTGAACGGCAACTCCCACTATCTACAGATCTACTTCTCCAGCCGCCCCAGCAACATCGTCGACGCCGAGTGCTACATAACGCGGTCCCCGCCCTGAACATGAGGGGCATCGTCTACCCCGATCTCCTCATTGCCTTCCACGTCAGCCGGGAACTTTACCGGGAGAACAACGGCTACATATACTCGGAACAGGGCAAGTGCCCGACTTCGTGCTGGAGGTCGCCTCGGCCAGCACCCGCGCCTTCGACCGCACCGGCAAACGCCGAATCTATGCAGACTTGGGAGTCGCCGAGTGTTGGCGCTTCGACGAATCGCCCTACCGGAGCAACCCGGGGCTCGCAGGAGACTGGCTGGTGGACGGCGGGTATCGTCCCATCCTCATCAACACCCTGCCCGACGGCCGGCTGCACGGCCACAGCGCCTTCCTCAACCTGACCCTGAAATGGCACGAGGGACAACTGAACTGGGTCGATCCGGAGACGGAAGATCCCTTCGCCACCATCGCGCAGGAACGTGAGGCACGGACCGCGGCAGAGGCCCGCGCAGATGAGGAACGGGAGGTCCGGATACGGGAGCTCGAGGCCAACCGGGAAGACAGGGAGGAAAACTACCCCTGTGGACATTAGCTTGTAGGGCTCCGATTGATAACCGGCCAATAGCCCTTCAGCATTCCCCCATATGGCGACTGGAATGAATACCACAACTCGCCGCGAGGTGACACGCATGTCCACCGACGGGAAAATCGCCGGGGAGAGGCCGGGTTGGGGTGACTGCCCCGGCGTGGAACGCGACCCCGGCCGGTTGGCTGGGGCCTGGACCTTCGGCAATACGCGGCTGCCCCTGCACGCCGTCTTTGAGAACCTGGCTGGCGGCGCCACCATCCAGGAGGTAACCCGCCAATTCAGCGTCACCGAGGAACAAATCAAAACCGTCCTGGCGCACGCAGCCCGGATGCTGGAAGAGGACCGGCTTACAGGGTAGAGTCATTGAAGATCCTGCTGGACCACAACGCTCCCCACGGGCTGAGAAATCAACTTTTGAACCACAAGGTCCATACTGCCGAGCACCTGGGCTGGGAGACCCTGCGGAACGAAGACCTGATCGGAAACGCCATATAAAACGGCTATGACCTCCTCATAACCTGCGACCAGAGCATCCGATTCCAGTAGAACCTGCTTCGCCAGCGCATCACTGTGCTCACTATCACCACTAGCGACTGGCACACCATAGGAGCCAACATCTCCCTGGTACGGACCGCCATAGACACCGCACGGCAGGGCGAGAACAACCTTCTCCGTCTTCGACCACCACCCTAACGGCCCGGAAGGTTGGCCAAGGCATTGTCGGTTCGAATGTTCACAGACCCTGGAGACACAGGCCACCCTGCCTCGCAGACCCAACTCGCTCATCCCGCCTCGCCGCAGAGTCAGAACGGGACGAGGCCCGGGCCCGGGTGAGGGAACTCCAAAGAGGCACGTAATCGCCGGTCCCGCGGCGGGTAGCCCGCCTGAGGGTCTTGAACTAAGCCCGAATCCACCGAAGGGATAAGCGTTGGGGAGGTTTGTGGGGGTGAAAAGGTGCTCCCGTGTATCTGGGATAATGGTTTTGATCGAAAAACCGGCCCCAGAGAAGGAGCACCTTTTAGATGCTACCACGTAGCCACCCCGGCCGCATCCAAATCGCCTTCGACGATCACCGTCTGGTGGCCAACGCTGGGCTGATGCTTCCCGCCACCCTGGCCCGGCGTCTCGGTCTTCCCCAACTGGCTGACCGGTGTCTGGATCTGGGCTTCGCCCCCGGCCGGGCCAACACCGGCGACAAGCTGATGCCCCTGGTGGCCTCCGCCCTGGCCGGCGGCGACTGCATCGACGACGCCGACGCCTTGCGCAGTGGCGCAACCGCCAGGGTCCTAAACCAAAGCCAAGGTGGGATGTGCATTTCCAGTAGGGCGGGAATCGGGCCGGGAATCTCGCTGGAGTGCCTCGGCCCTTGATTGCAGCACTGTCCGGCAGCGCCGTCTCACCTCTTCTTGCCGGTTGGCCAGCCCTGCCAGGAAGCTGCCGACCCTCTCCTGTACCGCCGCCCTGGTCCCCAGACACAGGTTGCCGGTGGCCTCCTCTCTCGCCCAGCCCCAGATGGCCTCGTCAGCGTTGAAGTCCGGGCTGTATCCCGGCAGATTTATCAATGGCAGGTTCAGCCCCGCCTTTCTCAGCAGTCCTCTCACCGCCTCGCCTCGATGCGCCGGCGCGTTGTCCCAGATCACGTTCAGACACCCGCCGTGCTTCTCCCGCAACTGCTTCAAGAAGGCAACCGAGGTGCCGGAGTTGCTGTTGCCCTCCACTTCCATCCACTCCACTTCGCCCGTCTCCAGGCACACCGCCGAGTAATAGCTGGCCTTCTCTCCGTAGCTGGGGCTGGTCGAGTCCACCAATGCCGGCTCTCCTCTCAGCACCCACTTGCCCCGCAATTCCGCGTCGGCCCGGAAGTGGGCCTCGTCGGCAAAGAATACCTTGGCCGAAGGCCGAGGCCCACCGTCCGATGGTGTGCGGATCACGCTCCAGTGCTTCCGCCGCAGCCGCAGCCGTCAATCCCTGGGCCAAGAGCAGGATGGCGTACCACCTCTCCCGCTCCCTGGGCGTCGGCGCCAGGATCATCCTCCGCCGCAGGTCCTTGACTCCCATCCGCCATTGTTCCAGAGACCGGTCTATCTCCCTCACGCCCATCATCAACCCCTGCAACTCCCCATATTGGCTTACCCGGTTCCACGCCAATTTACCCTATGTCTCTGCGCATTTTACCCTGGCTTTGGTTTAGTTCCCAGGCACAGGTTGCCGGTGGCTTCCTCTCTCGCCCAGCCCCAGATGGCCTCATCAGCGTTGAAGTCCGGGCTGTAGCCCGGCAGGTTTACCAGCCGCAGGTTCAGCTCAGGGGTCCGCAGGTACTCCCGCAGGGCATCACCATGATGGGCCGGCGCATTGTCCCAGATCACGTTCAGACACCCGCCGTGCTTCTCCCGCAACTGCTTCAAGAAGGCAACCGAGGTCCCGGAGTTGCTGTTGCCCTCCACTTCCATCCACTCCACTTCGCCCGTCTCCAGGCACACCGCCGAGTAATAGCTGGCCTTCTCTCCGTAGCTGGGGCTGATCGAGTCCACCAATGCCGGCTCTCCTCTCAGCACCCACTTGCCCCGCAATTCCGCGTCGGCCCGGAAGTGGGCCTCGTCGGCAAAGAAACCTTCCCGCCAGTGCCTCCTGAATCGTCCCAAAGAGCGGCATACCCCTTCACAAAGGCCTGCCGTTTCGATTCATTGGCCTTGACCAGCCGCTTCTTGGGCCGCTTGAAGGCGAACCCCAACCGGTGCAGATAGTTCAGGCAGCTGCTGCGGCTAAGGCTGACTCCAAACCGTTCCGAGACGAACTGACGGACCACTTTCCAATACCAGTTGGCCATTTCGATGCCCGATGCTGACGGCAGCAACTGAACCGCCTCTTTCAACTCCTCTTGGTGCGCTTGATCAAGGGCGGGGGGAACCACCGGTCTGCTCGAATATCAAGGCTGCAGGCCCTCCCTCCCCGAAGGCCGAGGCCCACCGCCCGATGGTGTGAGGGTCGCGCTCCAGCGCCTCTGCCGCGGCCGTCCACCCCTGGGCCAAGAGCAGCATGGCGTACCAACGCTCCCTCTCACGGGGCGTCGGCGCCAGTATCATCCGCCGCCGCAGGTCCTTCTCTCCCATCTGCCATTGTTCCAGCGACCAGTCTATTTCCCTCACGCTCATCATCAACCCCCAACTCCCTTTGCCAGCTTGCCCAGTTCCACGCCCAATTTACCCTATGTCTCTGCGTAATTCACATTGGCTTTGGTTTAGCTGCTCTGAGGGTTGAGGAGTGCTTCGGCTGCTGCCCGGGCGTCCCGCATGGCATCGGGGAGGTCAGGCAGGCGTTCCTCGCGGCGAGGCTGGAGGTAGAGGAACACCACCTCCTTGACGGGTCTGCCGGTGAGTTGCTGGATGGCATAGGCGTAGGCTCCGCCTTGGAGCCGGTAGCGCTTGACCGCCTCAGGAGCATCCGCAGCATCGATTGAGTCGGTCTTGTAGTCGGCCACCACCAGGCCGTCTCCCTCGTCGAAAAGCAGGTCGATGAACCCGTGCAGTGAGCCGTCGCCCATCCCAACGGCGACCGCCACCTCCCGCCAATACCGCCCCGACGCCACGGCGCGCTTGACAATGTCGCTGTCAATAGCAGCCCTGCAGTGTCGAACGATCTCCGCCTCGCGTCCTGGGATGCCCTCCGCAGATGCCTGGGCTCGGGCCCGCTCATCGAGACCCTCACCCGTTTCCAGCTCAATCGACTGCAGCACCCCATGGACCGCTCGTCCCACCTGAGTACCGCCTCGTCCCCGGCGCCACGGTTCATCCGTCTGCTGCTCTGGCTTGTCCTCCGGTTCTACCAGTGCAGTGCGTCCCAGGGCGGTGGCAGCGGCGGACGAAGGACGCCCCATTGCGGAGATGAGCGACATTCGCTCGCCCTCCCAAGACTGCAGCGCCTGCCTGCTGTGGTCGTGGGAGATGAGCGGGCCCGCCTGTTCGGGTTCCTCTGCCTCGTCCGGCTCTGAAGGGCGGGGCAGTTGGCTTCCGTCGATCCCGGCCCAGGAGTTCCCGAGGTCCTCCGTCAACCGGGCTATATGTCCAGCGGGGGAATTCCCCCCTGCGGCGTTCTCAGTCCGCCGGAGGCTCAGCACAAGATGGTCCCGGGCCCGGGTGGCGGCGACATACATCAGGCGGACGCCCTCGGCATCGGTCATCTTCTTTTCCACCTCGACCATCGCCTCGTACCCGCCGGTGGCGAAGCGATTGTCCTGGCTGCCAAGCCCGACCTCCACCTTTCCCTGGTTTCGGTCGAACTGCACCGGGCCCGTATTGCCATCGCGGCCGGAGTTGATCCCGGTGAGAATCACTACCGGGAACTCGAGACCCTTGGCTGCGTGAATGGTCATGACCCGTACGGCGTCCTCATCGGACTCGGGAACCGGGGCCTCGGCCATGCGGGCCCCCTCAGCTATCTGGTCGTTGACCCATTCGACGAAGGCGCGAAGGGATTTCCCTCCGGACTCCGAGAACCGCCATGCCTGCTCCACCATGAACCGGTACCGGCGCCACTGCTCTCGCATCCGGGGGTGGTCGATGGCGATTTCCATCAGCATGCGGTCCCGCACGAAGCGGTCGATGAAGGCCCCTGTGGATCCCGAAAGACGCTCCTCGTGGAAGCTCCTCAGAACTCCCAGGGCCTCGGCGACCGGGCCCTCCGGCCCGTCCGAGTGTTCTGACAGGTAGTGGAAACTTCCGCCGCCCTGGTGGTGCCGGAACAGGTCGATGTCGCTACAGCCGAAGGCTGGCGAACGCAACGCTGCGACGGCCGCAACCTGGTCAGCCGGGTTGTCGATGGCCTTGAGGCAGTTCAGCAGGTCGCGGATTTCCTGGGTCTCGAAGACCAGGGATGCGCTCTCTAGGCGGTAGGGTATGTCCTGCGCCTCCAGGCCCCGCTCCAGTTCCCGCAGGGCCGTGCGCCTGGGCATGAGAATGCAGATATCGGAGAATCTGGCTGAACGATAGGACTCCACGCCGCTTTCCCGGGTGGTTCCCTCGTCGAGCACCTGCCAGCCCTGGTTGACGATGTGATGCAGCAGCGAGGCGATCTCCTCGCCCTCCTGCTCCCGGACAGGGCCGACACGGGTGCCGGATGCCTCGTTGGACAGCGCCCAGACCTGGGGGCGGTACTGACCGCCGGTGTCGCCCAGCCAGCGCGGGTGCATTTTCTCGTACTGCGCCTGCACGTAGGCCGGGCTTGCGTCCTCACCCTGGGCCTCGGACATCCACCGGTCGAACACCTGGTTGACCCAGTCGACCAGGTCCTTCTGCGAGCGGAAGTTCTGCACCAGCCTGACCCGCCGCCCGCCGGCCTGTTCCATACGCTGCTGCAATTGCACCATCTGCACCACATCCGCCCGCCGGAAGCGGTAGATCGACTGCTTGGGGTCGCCGACCACAAACAGCTTGCCAGGCTCGGGGGAGATCTCGTGCCAGGAGATGGGACGAGACTCGGTCCCCGTCCCTACTGGAACGGCCTCGGCCAGGTACATGGCAATCTCGGCCTGTATGGGGTCGGTGTCCTGGGCCTCGTCGATCAGGATGTGCGAAAACCGGTTCCGGAAATATTCGCGCACATCGGCGCGGTCGCGCAGCAGGTCTCTGGCCCAGACGAGGAGGTCGTGGAACTCAGCCCGTCCCTCCCTCCGGCGCTCCTCGGCGTAGTCGAGCACAAACTGGCGCAGGTACTCCAGGACCGGCAGGACGGACGCCCGGCGGGCGAGAGCCAGCTCATCGTGGGCCTCGTCATCCAGTTCCTTGAGCAGGCCCTTCAGGGCGGCGCAGGCGTTGGCGCCTGATACCGCGTCCTTTTCCCAATCCTTTTGGGTTCCCCTCGTCGTTCTCAGGTTGAGCATCCGGCTCAGCAGACGGTAGGAGGCAGGTGTGCCAGGTTCGGCGCCGGCGAGGCGGCGCAATGCGGGTAGCTTGGAGTGGACGTGGTCATACAGCCTGTCTCCCTGGCCCATCTTGGAGTACTGGCAAAGTCGCTGGATTTCACCGGTCTGCTCCACGATCTTCTGAATGGCGGATACCGGCATTGGGTCCGGCTGCTGGAACTGCGCGCCCTCCAGGTCCGTGTAGTTGCGGTGAAACTCCACGGCGACCTCCTTGAGGTGCGCCGTCGTCATCCCCAGGGACAGTGCGACCGACAGGGGGAAAGCCAGGGGTGAGCCTTGCCCCAGAACCTGGTCCAGCCACTCGTTCCACTTTTCGTTGAACCTGATGCCCGCGGCGATCTCGTCGGTGGTCTCAAAGGCGGGAGGCAACCCGGCTTCCAGTGGACGCTCGTGGAGCAGGGTGGCGGCGAAGGCGTGCAGGGTGCGCACGGCGGCCTGGTCCAGGTCCGCCGCTCCCTCCCGGCAGCGAAGGCGCTCCTCATCGCTTCTGCCGCCATCGCTGGCCGCCCGCTCAAGCTCTTGGCGGATGCGGTCCCGCAGTTCGGCGGCGGCGGCCTCGGTGAAGGTGATGGCCGCCAGGCGGTCCAGCGTGGTCCTGCCGGTGGCCACCAGGTTCACCACCCGGCCGACCAGGCTGGTCGTCTTGCCGGTGCCTGCGCTGGCCTCCACGAACAGCGTCTCATCCAGGCTCTCGCGGATCGTGCGGCGAGCCTCGACATCTGCCGGTTGGAATTCCGGGGTTCCGGCCGCGGGGGTTCGAACAGCCGTCATTGGCCCTCCTCCTCGTTCACCACGGACAGGGACAGGTAGCCGGACAGGGACTCGTCGGATTTCTTCCGCTCCCACATGTCCACCCGGCGGGCCGGACAGAGGGTATTGAAGTCGCAGTAGCTGCAATTGACAGGGCCCTGCCTGCCCGGCGGACCGGGATTGGCCGGGAACACCCCGGCTCGGATGCCGTCGACGATGGTGGTGACGCCCTGCCGGAACCTTTCGCCCACGGCCGGGTTGGCAAGGTCAAAGTACCCGGGCGGCGCGAACTGGAACCCTGCGGCGGTGCTGGTGAACCAGTAGGCAGCTTGCAGTCCCGTGGCCTCAGGCATAAGGTTGCGTGCGGCCAGGGAGTACACGCCCAGCTGGAGGCGCTTGCCGGCATCGATGACGTCCTTTTCCAAGGCCCTGTAGCCGGAGGCGCTGCCGGACTTGTAATCCACTACGAGGGCGGATGACCCGTCGGCGCTCAGGTCGATCCGGTCGATGCGCCCCCGGAAGTTGACGCAGGTTTCGGGGTCTACCACGGTTACGGCGTCGCGGCCGATGCCGAAGTCCGCCTCTACCAGGATCCCACCGGTATTGTGGGATCCCCTGAGTTTCTCGTCCTCCTCGAGGAAGGTTTCCAGATCGTCTCGGATGTCCTGCTTGGCCAGTTCCCAGAGCAGGTACTTGCCGGTGATGCCACGCTCCTCGGTCTCGTGAAAAGCCGTCTCGGTGATTTCCGAGAGCCTCTGGCGGGCGGGCGCTTCCCAGGGGTCGCTGGATGCGGGCAGGCCGCCGGACTCGACGGCGCTCCTGATGAACCGTTCCAGTATCCGGTGCACCAGATTGCCGCGGTCGAGGGCGCTGATGGTGGTGATTTCCTCGGGAGTGTCCAGAGCGCTCAGGTGGAGCACGTTGCCGAGAAAGTAGCTGAAGGGGCACTTGGCCCAGCTTTCCAGGCGAGTGGCGGAAACCGTCGCCCCGGCGAGATCGAGGGTGTCGGCGACTTCGGCGCTCACGCCAGTCAGGTTGCCGTCGTACTCCGTAAAGACCCTCCTGTTGCGGCTGACCCTGGACCGGATGGCCCCAGCAGCTCCGCCATCCCGTACCAGTGGGTGGCGGCCCAGCCGCGCTCCGTCCTGCCGCCACCGCAGCAGTCGGTGCAGCAGGTAGTCGTGCCGGTCGGCGAGCATCGCATCATCAAGGCGGGACAGCGCCCGCTCTGCCGATTCGGTGGTTGTAAGCCATGTCCGGTCCCGGAAGCCGGGCAGGTCGCTGGCGTATACCGGTTCCCCCTCCAGAGCCGTGGCCTGCTCGAGGAACCACCGCGAGGGGTAGGCCTGCCGCTGGCTGGCCCCGTCCGCCACGGGGTACGAGAGGGTCCGCCGGAGGGCCGATGACATCGCCGAGAGAAAGGTGTACCGCTCGCGCCCGCGGGCCTCGGCCATGCTGCCCAGTCCCAGCTGTAGCGGGTCGCGCGCCACGGCGGGAGGAACCGCCCCCTCGATCATCCCCACAAGCCAGACGGCGTCAAAGCTCATGCCCGCGGCAGCGGCAAAGGAGGACACGAAAACGCCCTGGCCGGTGGGACCGAGTTGTCCCGCCGGCGCACGCAACGACTCTTCAATGGCCTGCCGGAAGGATTCCAAGGTGGCCGACGGGCTGATGCTGTCGGCCGCTTGCAGGCCCTTCAAAGTATCGAGAACGCGGTCGGCGTTCCTGCTGTCGCTGTCGTCAAGGCTGTGGGACAGGTAGATTTCCAGCAGGCCCTCCGCCCGGTAGCAGAATGACTCCCAGGAACCGTCGGCTCTCAGCGCATCAAGGTCGCCGGCCAGCTTGTCGATAAACGCTATGGCGTTGCGGCAGGCCTCGGCTTCACGGCGCATCGACTCGGCGCGCGGGAGCTCGAATTCCCCTTTCTGCAGGCCCTCCGCGGCACGGATAATCAGGTCCCCGGCATACCGTTCCAGGCGGTCCCGCCACTGTCCATGACCCTCCACCACTCCGGCCTTCCGGCTAAGGGAATCCCAGTGGCTGGGGTTGAAGCCGGGTGTCCTCCCCGTCGGTGGCTCCACCGGACAGGAGGTGAGCCAGTCCATCACCTCAGCCCTCCGGTACTGGCCGTCCGACAGGGCCAGCAGGCCCAACAGAGTGCGGCCGGGGCCGGAATCGGCCAGCGATTCCCGGCCCGGACCCGCCAGCGGGATACCAGCCATATCCAGTTCGTCCGGGACCAGCGTGGCGTATGGGTTCTCGGCGCGGTACAGGATGGCCATCCGGTGGAAGGGAATCCCCCGTTCCGACGCCTCCCGGATGACCTGCCGTATGACCCAGCGAAGCTCCTCGTGGGCATTGGGCGCGATATGCAGGGCAGTCCCCTCGGACGGCAGCGAGGGATGCCCACCCTGCCAGTCGGTTGCCTCCGCTCCAGGCAGGGCGGGGGCAAGCTTCTCCCGTAGTTGCCTTGCCGGGCCGTCGGCGTCGCCGTCCCCGGTGGTGCCCAGTACGACGACGCAGCGGCCCCGCCTGGCCAGGGCCTCGATCAGCCTCGTTTCGGCAGGACTGACGCTGCGGGGCAGGTAGAACACGATCAGCCCATGTTCATCCAGCCCGGATATATCTCCCATCTCCACGGCCTCAGTCGCCGCCTCCGCCAGGTCCTCCGCGTCGTACCAGCCTGTGACCGCTCTTTCACGGAAGGACCGGTAGAGTTGCGCCACCTCTCCCCGGACGCCTCCGTGCTGCTCCAGGCCATTCAGTTCGTCATCGGAAGCTTTCCTTAGTTCGCGGAACGCTGTGCGGACAGCGAACTGGGTCGAGGGATGGTCCGCCACTGGCGCTAAGGGTCCAGTGGCCCGGGACAGGGCCTCGCGAATGGCCACACCCTCAAGGACCGGCGTCAGGGGACGGCGACCGGCCCGCGCAAGGCCCGGGGCTCCCAGGATCTCCGACAGGGCGGGCAGGACGAGGAACTGGACGTTGGCGAAGCTGTTTCGGCCCAGCTCGTTCCGGAGACTCAGGTTGGCATATCTCGTCGGCCCCACCACAGTCACGGGGGCCAGCACGTCACCCGCCTTTGCCTCTTGAATACGCCTCCACAGAGTATCCTTCAAGCCGGGCGACTGCCGTTCGATGACTAGAGTAAATGTAGACTTGTCTGCGTTTTTCATCCTCGGAACATACCATATTTTCAAGCACGCTTGGGCCCGATGCCGCAATGGGACAGGGCAATCGCGTTATAGGTGATAGACTTGGCAGGGTGAGAGACCGAAGGTTGTGTGGGAGGATGTGGGGAGTCATGGAGAAGGGGATGGGCGGCTGGATCATGGAGTGTTTTGGGGGGTTGGAGGATCCCAGGATTGACCGGTGCAAGCGGCACCAGTTGCTGGACATCATCACCATAGCCATCTGCGCCGTCATATGCGGCGCCGACTCGTGGGTTCATGTGGAGATGTTCGGCAAGAACAAGGAGGACTGGTTTCGCACTTTCCTGGACCTTCCCCATGGAATACCGTCCCACGACACTTTCGGCGACGTGTTCTCCCGTCTGGACCCGGACCGGTTCCAGGAATGCTTCATGGATTGGAGCCGGTCGGTGGCCGAGTTGCTGCCCGGCGAGGTGGTGGCCATCGACGGCAAGACGGTGCGCCGCTCCCACGACAAGAGGGCGGGCAAGGAGGCCATTCATCTGGTCAGCGCCTGGGTCTCCGCCAACACCCTGACCCTGGGACAGGTGAAGACGGAGGAGAAATCCAACGAGATCACTGCCATTCCCCGGCTGCTGGAACTGCTGGACCTGAGCGGGTGCATCGTAACCATAGACGCCATGGGCTGCCAGAAGGAGATTGCTCAGAGGATTCTGGACCGGGAGGCGGATTATCTCCTGGCGGTCAAGGAGAACCAGGGGCTGCTGTACCAGGACATCCGCGACCTGTTCGAGGGTGCAGAGGAAGGGGGATTTGAGGGAGTTCCCCACGACTATGCCACCACTTTGAACAAGGGACACGGGCGGGTAGAGCGGCGGGAGTGCTGGGTGATCAGCGACCCGGCCTGCCTGGGGTACCTGAGCGCCGGGAAGGACTGGCCCGGGTTGCGGTCAGTGATGAAGGTGACGGGCCGGCGTGAGACCGGTACGGGGGCCACGGCGCACTCCCGGTATTACATCAGCAGTATGGGGGCGTCGGCTGAGCAGATGTTGCAGGCGGCGCGGGCCCACTGGAGCATCGAGAACTCGTTGCACTGGAGCCTCGACGTCACCTTCCGCGAAGATCAGAGCCGGGTGCGCAAAGACCACAGCCCGCAGAATATGGCGACGCTGAGGCAGATAGCCCACAACCAATTGAAACGGGAAACCAGCCTGAAAGTGGGCATCCAGGGCAAACGCCTGCAGGCCGGCTGGAGGGACGATTACCTCCTCAAAGTCCTGCTCAGTTAAAACGCGATTGCCCTGCGTGTCGCCCCTTTTTATTTGCATTGCGATAGCAGATAGAGTATGGTTGCCCTGCGACAGCTGGTTACTCGACTCAAACACCGGACGTGCGTTTCAGACAGGAGGCTTACATGCCTCCTTCGAGCAGCGCACGTTCAGGGTAAGCAGCTGTCGCAAGCAGCCCAACCTCGTCGGCTTGAAGGAGGCCCCGGATGGCTTGGAACTTGCGACTTCTTATACCAACTACCTCCCTCCTTGTTTCGCTTGTTGCATTCGTGGCGTGTGACGCTATTGGCTCAGCAACTGGCGACTGCTACGTTGACGACTTCAAGATTTCAAAAGTCATCGACAGGAACAATAGCGAGTTCGAACCTCAAAAAATGACGTTGACTTTTGCCTTTGGCACATACGAGCGTGATTTCTGTGGTATTCCTTCTGAGGCAATTCCTATCGACCATACGTTTACCGGAACTTTTGGTGTCCAAAGCACTTATCCCGTCTTTGGTGTGCGAGAGAGCGATATTGAAGACACACGAACTAGCTTGTCAGGTAACAAAAGAGAGCTTCCCTTTGCGCTAATCATCGGAGCTCAATACCCTGGCGAGTTTTCCGATGAACTCTCGATGTGGCCTTTGCACGATTCAGAATGGAGATAGGGATGTAAATACAAAGGCGAATGACATTACTGACAATTCTCAAGGCTCGTCTCGGAACTGCTAGATAGACGGGTAACCCCCTTGCCTTGCCAATTGACGCTCCGACGCCACTTAGCAAGGCAAGGGGGTTACCCGTCTATCTAGCTCTGTCTCTTAAATTTTCTCTTCGTGGTATATTGGAACGGACGTATCAATATGTCTTACTGATATATGCCATACCCCCAAAACGAAAAGTACCCCCGGAGATGCGGCGTCTGCTGACACGCCTGGTATGGACGGAGCACCAACCGCCTGATTTCATCCTGTCCTGGTCGTGGTGGCGCCGTCGCCACCAAGCCTTGGCCCGCCAATGCCACTACAAAACGCGCCTATCACATCTGCAACTGTAGTACTAACATCTGCCAATACGAGTTTGACTGACTGCTAGCCAGATACTTGTTTGCCAGACAAGGGTGAATAATCAGGCAGGCAAGCATCGGAAGGAGATTCATTCCAGTCGCATGCCTGTTTTCTGAGGCTATCGACAGGAAAGGGAATTGGGAAACAAAGAAGAGCAATGGTCACGATATTCGCTTTGAAGTTGGCCTATTGTGACGAGGTGGAGGTGAGGGGGGTCGAACCCCTGACCCCCTGCTTGCAA
This sequence comes from Dehalococcoidia bacterium, assembly GCA_965204805.1. Classification (GTDB taxonomy): domain Bacteria; phylum Chloroflexota; class Dehalococcoidia; order Lucifugimonadales; family UBA3495; genus VXOI01. The sequence goes on along the minus strand of OZ242013.1, from coordinate 1,269,428 downwards.
AGCAGGTGCTCTCCCACTGAGCTACACCCCCACGTTTATGCTCCACGTCAGGGACGGGAGTCTCCCTATATTGTAGGGCCAAGAGATTGACGGAGCAAGGGAAAACGGACAAGGCGCAGGGTTTCGAATTAGGTAGTGCATTTGAGGCACTGCCGGGGTCTGATTCCCGATTTCGTGGGGGGGCAACTCGTAGTCAGTAAAAACACCGAATATTGAAGGCTATCCGCGCAAGGCCGACTGCTGGAGAAGGATTACCTAGCCAATAAAGAGATCAATGAGCAATGGATCATTCGTAATTCCCTTCCCACACGGTTACTTCTTCCCAGAGACCGGAGATCAACAGCGTATAAACACTTATCTCGTCTCGATGGTTAGCGAATCCTCAGAGTAGCCAAACAGCCGCAACACCCGGCCTGCGCGACTGATAATGAGAACGCCAGCACCCTGACATGATGCGTAAATGCCAGTTTCTCCGACTTGGCGAGGTTGAGCCAGTTCTTCTGCATTTCTGGAGAAATAACTGTTCTTGCGTCCGCCGATTTCCAGGATTTTCTCGAATTCACTTGGGTGGCGTTCCTGCATTATCGAGCAGACCCCGACCAGCAGTTCGGGCCATGACCGTACATCATGCTTTTCCGACTGGAATGTAAAGGACGATGGCCTGGAACGGCCACCACGGTTGCGGACGGGAGTATCACTCTCAATCACTGAGGCCAGCAAGTCATCCCGGTTGTCAATCAGAATTCTTCTTACCAACCGGTTTTCTGGCCGGGTGCCAGTTTTCTGCTCGGCTGCGGTCGCTATTAACTCCACAAGTCCCTCGTCGAGTCCTCGTACAACTTGCTGCCAGCCCTCCACGATGGAATTACGCATGAGCTCGTCCCGATTTCGTTCCCGCAGGGATCTTTCCGCAGACCTGACGGACTGACCATTGCTGACCTTGTCCTTGGCCAAGTAGTTATTCAATTCCGCGGCAGCGGCTTCAGGCTCTTCCGAGATATTGATTTCACAAAACTGACTTTCCTGCCGCCCATTGTCTGGAGACCACAGAAAGAAGATCCAGCTCAGGCCATTGGTTAATACACCCAGCTCCACCTCGGACCTGGCGCAGTGATTCATGAGCCGGCGCTGGTGCCTTTCGCTCTTTAGGTTTTCGCCCAGTGACTTTACTTCCACCAGCACCCGCGGCGTTGCCAATGACCGCTGACGAAGGGAGGACGCCGCCTTCAGTGCGTAATCGACCTTGGCTGTACCTACCTGGAAATCGGGTTCGACTTCTGTCAAGTCGAAGGCATTCCACCCCGCGGCATCCAGAACACGGAGCACCACCGCCTGCTTCATGGCGGTTTCGTTCAATTCCGTCAGTGAAGGAGTCCTGTTAATATCAGACACGGCCCGTACGATCGCGTCTCTGTAGTTGGGCCTCACCATGACTATGTCAACCTCTAGTTGAGATTAAATTGATGTCCCCAGATGTCGCTGAACTGACGCACCCATTGGTCCAACTTGTGAATTCAAAAACCGTCGGCCCACAGCCGCAGCGCAGCAATGAGGATTCGCGAAGAGTATATTACATTCAACGGTTGCAGATTGCAATAACCAGTGTTGTCTACTCATGGATTACGCATTTGGTGTTCCAATTAGTTGAAGACCGTAGTATGGATTCCCGGCTTCCCGGGAATGACGGGCCGCAAGGTACAAACTGCCCGAATTGGAGCGCTGCCTGCGGCCCGCCGGTCTCTTTCAATCTAGGCTAGCCTGTGGCGAGGATTGAGGTGATCCAACACTGCCGGGTTAACCAAGTTATCAGGCATTCTTCCTTGCATCACGCTTACCACTTCGGCAGCCGCCCGCTGTTCGAGCTCCAATGTTGATTCTTGCGAAAAGAAGGCAACGTGAGGGGTTATGATGATGTTGTCCAGAGACAACAGGGGATGGTCTCGAGGTGGAGAATTATCGGCCATTACATCCAGCCCAGCCCCGGCAATCGATCCCGTTTTCAGTGCGTCGTAAAGGGCTATTTCATCTATCAGGGGCCCACGAGCCGCATTGATCAGAAAGGCATCCTGTTTCATCAGCGACAGTTCTTCGGGGCCAATCAGGTTGCGGGTGGCATCATTCAACGGCGTGTGCAGACTGATAAAATCGGACTCGGCCAACAGGGCGGGCAGGTCGACCATCCTGCCTCCTTGGGCTTCGACCAACTCTCTTGGAACTACAGGATCAGCGGCCAGAATATTGAGACCGAAAGCCCTGGCTTTGGCCGCTACTGCCTGCCCAATACGGCCGAAGCCGACAATTCCGATGGTTTTGCCTCTGAGTCGCATCATACGCATGGTCAGCGGTTGGCTTCCCCATCCGCGTTCCTTTACTGACCGGTCAAACAAGGCAATCTTGCGGTTCCAAGTATGGAGTAAGGCCATCACATGGTCGGATACTTCGTCGACGCAATAGTCGGGAACATAAGTGACGGCAATCCCCAAATCAGTTGCCGTATTTACCGCGATGTTGTCCACCCCTACGCCAAAACGTCCTATGACGATACATTGCTCGGCCGCCCGCACCACGTTCTCGGTTACATGGGCAAAGCAGGTCATAATAGCGTCGGCATCTCTGGCCAGTTCCGTCAGTGTTGCCTCTTCTACGTCGGGGGCAACAACCACCGACGCGCCGGCTGCCTCCAATACCGCTCGTTCAGGGTCTGTAGAAGGCCAGACGTAGTCCGTAATAAGCACCTTCCAACTCATTGGGGCCTCCGGTATCCAGCAAGTTTCAGCGTTCCATCCTGGGTAATGCCGATCAGGAGACAATCTCGGACGGCATTGATTTGAACATACATCCATCGACAAATATATCGAAGAAGTCAGGGGTAGTTTCCAGTTCGATATGTTCAATACGTTGGACCAGGGATTCAACGCGTCGGCGAAGTTCATAGGATAGGAGCATAATAGTTGCGCCTTCCAAGGCGGCGTTGCCTATCTGGGCGACCCGATGCGAAGGGACGTTTGCAATGAATCCTATTTCCTTGGCGTTAGCTACATTGAGGTAATTGGCGAAACCCCCGGCGAGGTAAAGCCGGGATATTTCATCCAGTGGCAACCCGTAATGCCGCAGAGAGATGAATTGTCCACAGTAGTTGGCGGCCTTGGCCTGAGACAGCGCGCTGATGTCGGCCCTGGACAGTCCCATGCCCTGCTCCGGCGCAAAGGAGAATTCTCCGGCGCCGCCAGACAGTACTCCCAGTTCGTTCATCAGCCCGTGAGCGCGCAGTTCCGCTAGCAGGTCCACGAGACCGGAGCCGCAGATACCCTGGACTGCAACGTCGCCTATGGTGGTCACCGCGGCCCGGCCGCCCCTTATGAGCACCGACTCCACAGCCCCGTCGTAGCCCGGCATCCCATAGGTCACTTCGCCGCCTTCGAAGGCTGGTCCCGCAGGACAGGAGGCCGCTACCATCCGGTGGCGGTTGCCGATTACGACTTCGGTGTTGGTGCCAATGTCCACCAGCATCACCGGCTCCTCCTGTTCGTCCATCCCGACTGCAACAAGTGCGCCAGCAACATCCGCTCCCACGTGACAACCGATTATCGGCCCTCCGTAGACGTGCGCCTTCGGGAATACGCGGAGCCCCCTCGCCTGGGCGTTGGATTCCAGCGCCGTCCCCGTTCGTTGGCCTTCCTCGCATTCCAGCTCTACCTTCGACTTGTATGGCTTAACACCAACTGTCTGCACGTCAATGCCGAAGGCGATATCCCGCATGGTAGTGTTGCCCACCAGGACTACTTCGTAAATCTGCCTGCGGTGGACATCCAACTGGCGGGTCAATTCGCCGATTTCAAAGTTGATCGCCGAAATGATCGAGTGGCGCAGTTCTCCACGGTTTCGGCCGCGGTCAAAGGAAATTCGGTTCATCACGTCGCTCCCCCCGAACCTCTGGGGATTCTCGAAGGAGGAAGTGGCGAGTATCTCTCCGGACTCCAGGTCCACCAGATTCATTGCCACGGTGGTAGTGCCTATGTCTACTGCCAGACCCAGAATTCGCCCTCTATAGGAATCAACGAGCTGGCCCCCGATTGTCACCTGGTCGCCGTCGCGCCTTACCAGAGGGTCAGGGTCTATCCGGCGGCGAATACCCTCCGTCAGGATTCGGGGCTGACGGCGCAGGACGGCAAATCCTATGGTTTGCGAAGGGTCGGCGACAATGGCCTGGCAAGCCAGCCTGTAGCTGCCGGAAAGGAAATACTCATCGCGGGAGTGGGGAGTGAGCCCTTCCGCTCCCTCTTTGACTTCCACGATACACTCATGGCAACTGCCTCCCCTCCCGCAGGATGAGGGAATACGCACTCGCATGAAATCGGCATAGTCAAAAAGGGATTTCCCGGAGTGGGCCTGAACTTCTCGTCCGTTAAGTCTTACTGGTGCCATGAGGGCATTTTAGCAAATGTCGATGACAAGGGGCACGCTTGCAACCGTTCCACATTTTTCCGAGGCTGTCACTGGATACCCGAGAAGAGAGTTCAAGTTTCCCATGCGGAGCGGTAGTCAAGATCATCGTCGCCGGTGCAGGGATATAGATCGCCCGGAGAGACCGAGCGGTTCTGGTTGCGACAGCCGAATTGGGCTGTGCATCGGTCTTGGACATTCTTGTACGGGCAACGGTAGGTGGAGACTACGTTCACAGTCTCCGAAATTCCCCGGAATATCCCAGTAAGACGCTCCACGCTCAGGCGGTAGCGTTCGGGGTCGGCTTTTTGAAAATCTCCTGACATCTGCCTATCCAGCCGCAACAGCCGTTTGGACCCCCGTCTGACCGACGAACTCCCTGGCCAGGTCCACGCAGGCTATGGCATCCTTGCCATAGCCGTCGGCGCCCATATCGTCCGCGAATTCTAGAGACAGAGGGGCCCCACCGACCATGATGCGCACCTCGCCGCGCAGCCCGGCTTCCTCGAAGGCCTCGATGGTGCGGCCCATGTTCGGCATGGTGGTGGTCAGTAGAGCCGACATTCCCAAAATGTCCGCCTCCTTGTCAACCACTTCGTCAATGAACTCATCCGGCTGGGTGTCCACACCGAGGTCATGCACCACGAACCCGGCTCCACGCAGCATCATTATGCAGAGGTTCTTGCCGATGTCGTGAAGGTCGCCCTTCACCGTGCCCATCACCACTGTGCCAATGGGTTCGATGCCCGACTCCGACAGGATAGGCTCAATGTGGGCCATACCTGCCTTCATGGCCCGGGCGGCCACCAGCACCTCCGGGACGAAGATTATGTTGTCCCGGAACTTGACTCCCACCACAGCCATTCCGGCGATGAGTCCGTCGTCCATGATGGTGTTGGCCGAGAAACCGTCCTCCAGCGCCTGTAGGGTGAGACGGTCAACCACAAGGTTCTGCCCGGTGATGAGCTGGTACGAAATCTCTTGCATCAGTGGGTCGGCATCGTCCCACAGTGCCCGGATATGGCGCTGCTCATCGGGGTTTTCGACGTAGGCCAGTTCCGATTCCAGTCCTTCATGAACAACGGGCATTTGCGATACCTCTAGTTGCAGTGCTCGGCAGTCCAGGCCTTGACCGCCTGCGGTATGGCCATCAGATTCTCGATCTTGGTAGCCAGGGGCACAGCGCATTCGGGAGCAATCATCTGCACCCCGGCGTCCAGGCAGCGGTAGACTTCCTGCCGAACCTGCTCCGGCCCGCGGGCGTAGAGAGTCTCGGGGTTGTTGATGTTGCCCACCAGACCTATGCCACCGTCGACGGCGGCCATGGCTTCGTGGGGGTCGTTCTTGGAGTCGAAATGGAAGGAGGCCATACCGGTCTGTGCTATATACGGCATCCGGTCAATGGTCCTGCCGCAGATGTGCAGGATTAGCGGCACTTTCAGCCGCTCCGCCATCTCGGCGTGGATGTCTTGGAGGAACCGCTTGTAGTAGTCGCCGCTGACCAGGTCGCCAGTGGCATGATCCGGGAAGGTCAGGGCGTCGGCCCCGGCGTCAATCTGGGCTTCGCCGAACAATACGGACAGCTCCTTGAGCTTGTGCATGGCGCGCATGGTCTCGTCGGGGTTGTCCACTGTCCCCAACAGGAAAGGCTCTACGCCGAAGACGTGGTAGCCCAGCGTCCACGGCCCCATTGTCTTGCCGATAATGGCAACCTCGTCGCCAAACTCCGCTTTGAGTTGCCGGATGGCCCCGGTTATGGTCAGCATATCCCGGTGCTCCAGGATGCCCGGCGGAATATGGACGTCGTCCGCCGTCTTCCAGATGGGGCGATACATACGAACGGTGGGCCAGTTATCCTTTTCTTCCCACTGCATCTCGCAGCCCAGCGCCGACGACTCCTGAATGATGCTGAAGTAGGGCATAATGGAATCGAAGCCCAGCTCGGTGTGTCCCGTCGCGGCTAGTTGGGCTGCCAGTTCCGGGTCCTGGCAAGCCTGCGGAAAGGGAGCGTCCACCAGGTCCATCAGCTCCACTGTAGCGACGTTGGTGGGGTTCGCCACTGGCGCCCGGTCAACCGGCTGCCGGTTCAGCGCCGCCATCGTGCGCTCTCTGGGCGTCATCGTTTCGGTGAAGGGCATGGAAGGGCCTCCTTGAAGGATGTAGGGCCTGATGACATCAACTACGTCTGCGAGAAGCCCAGCGTGCCCGTGGTCATCTGGCCCCGGAGGGCTTCTGCAGCCATCATGGTCTCGACGCTGGATATGTTGCGGGAGTAGGGCAGCAGCACCCGCATCAGCGCATCGTGGGGCATACCGCAAGCGAAGGCCACACCAGACTCGCCCACTTGTTCCATTTCGCCGTAGCGCGTGAATCCGGCGAGTACCATTCGCAGGCGCATGGCGGCGTTGCGGGCTTCACCTTCCAGAGAAACATTGTAAACCGCCCGGCCATCTTGACACTCATCCGTCAGGTCAGCGCAAATGGTCAGGGCGGACTTGGAGTCCTGGATTGTCAAATCGCCCTGCGGTGGCGCGTAGTCGGGCGCCTTCCCCACCGCCTGCGACATCACGAACCGGAGCGTACGCTGGTGAAGCTGTCCGCAGGGGAAGCGCACCTGGTTGTCAGTATCTTCTACAGCTTCCATGCCCCCAAGGGCTATCATCTGGTCTCGAATCTCACGAATTCGATCTCCGACGCCCTCGCGGCGGCTGTACGTCCAGATTGTACAGATGCCGTCCTTCACGTAAAGGCCAACACTGATGTCATGAAAGCGACGGTCGAGAGGCACCAATTCCAGGCACTGACCGTAGCGCTCAATGACCTCTGTCGGGCGAAGTCTTGGCGGTGCAGTTGGCATGATGTCCTCCCTAACGCCCAACGGCGGCGGCCAGGGCGCGAATGTGCTCCGGCCCGGTGCCGCAGCAACCGCCGATGATGTTTACGCCGATTTCGGTCAACTCCTGGAATCGCTCCGCCATGTACTCGGGCGACTCGGGATAGATGATTTGCCCTTCGCGCATGGCCGGAATGCCGGCGTTGGAGTGAATCAACAGAAAGCCGTCGGTCTCTGCCCTCATTCGCCGTGCGATCTCAACCATGTTGTCTATGCCGTTGCCGCAATTGGAGCCGACCACGTGAGCGCCGGCGTCCTGCATGGCGCGCACTGCCTGTTCGGGGGTAACTCCCATCATGGTGAAGAAACCTCTTGGCCCCTTGTCGAATACCATGGTCGCCATCACCACCAGCGACGTGTGCTCCCGGGCGGCTCGCACTGCAATTCCAGCCTCTTCAACCGCGGTCATGGTCTCAATGACCACCCCGTCGGCTCCGCCTTCTTCCAAAGCCTTCACTTGTTCGGTGAAAGCATCGTACATTTCCCTTTCCGAAACAGGCCCCAGTGGTTCAAGGAACTCCCCGGTAGGGCCGACTGAGCCGACAACGAACCGTCCCTCAGGCGCTTGGCTGCGGGCGTGTTCGGCGGCCAGGCGGTTGAATTCGACGACCCTTTCGCCATAGCCGTACTTCCTCTGCATATAGACGCTGCCGCCGAAGGAGTTGGTCAACACGAAGTCCGAACCCGCCTCGAAGTATTGGCGGGCCATCTCCCGCACCACTTCGGGTTGGCTGGAGTTCAACTCTTCCGGGCAACCGCCCGGCTCCAGTCCATGCTGTTGCAGGAATGTGCCGGTGGCCCCGTCAGAAATAAGCAAGTCGCCGCGCCGCAGGCGCTCTACGAGCGCCGCCGGGTCGCCTTCGTTACTCATAAGTCAGCAGGCTGTACGCATGGGAACGGTTGGACACATTGTATTAGTCTTCCTTGCATACCCGCAACTTGCGGCTTTGTGTTGCCGCTAGGCTGTGTGGTTAAATTGCCGGAGCAAGAAATTCAGGGAGGCGGCTCGCCATGACCAGCTACCTTTCTTACTTGGAATGCACCATTTGTGGGGCGCAGTATCCGGCTAACCGGCTCTCCGGCGTAAGCCCCTGTTGCGGCAAGGTGCTGTATGCCAGATACGATCTGGCCCGCATCCGTGCCGAGGTCGACCGCGACCGTTTGGTGGAGCGACCGTCCAATATGTGGCGATTCCAGGAACTGTTGCCGGTGGACGATCCCTACAACATCGTATCCCTCGGGGAAGGTGGTACGCCCCTGATTGAAGTGTTGAACCTGGGTCAGAAGCTGGGGGTGTCCAACCTTTATGTGAAGGAAGAGGGGTTGAATCCCACCGGCACATTCAAGGCCAGGGGCATATCCGCCGCAATATCCAAGGGCCTGGAGTTGGGCGCCGCCGGGTTCACTATGCCCTCGGCCGGCAACGCCGCCGGGGCTGCTGCCGCCTACTGCGCCCGCGCCGGGCTGTCGGCCAAGGTGTTCATGCCCCAAGACGCGCCGGACTCCAATAAAAAGGAATGCCTCGTCGCCGGATCCGAGCTGAACCTGGTTGACGGTCTTATCGGCGACGCGGGCAGGCAAGCCGTGGCAGTAGCCCAGGAGCAAGGCCTCTTCGACCTGTCCACCCTCAAGGAGCCGTACCGCGCCGAGGGCAAGAAGTCCATGGGCTTGGAGCTGGCCATGCAGTTCGGCTGGCGGATGCCCGAAGCCATCATTTACCCTGCTGGGGGCGGCACCGGCATAATCGGGATGCACAAGGGCTTCCTGGAGCTGCTGGAGTTGGGCTGGATTGAGGGCGACCTGCCCAAGTTCATAGCGGTGCAGGCCGAGGGCTGCCAGCCCATCGTCAAGGCGTTCCACGAAGGCAAGGAGACCGCCGAGCCGTGGCCCAACGCCGCCACGGTGGCCGACGGCCTGCGCGTCCCCGGCCCCTTCGCCGACTACCTGATGCTCCACGCCATCCGCGACACGGGCGGCACAGCGTTGGCGGTTTCCGACGCCGAGATGGTGGCGGCGATGTACGAGCTTGCCACGGCAGAAGGTATCTTCGCCTGCCCCGAAGGAGCAGCCACGCTGGTCGGCTACAAGCGTCTCATCGACCAAGGATTCCTGCGCCGAGACGAGACCACCGTGCTATTCAACACCGGCTCCGGATACAAATATCTGCAACTTATCGAGGGTGTGAACGGCTAACGAATCCAACGCCGCGCCATTCGACAGCACCGCCGGATGCGGTTATCATAGCCGGAAAATTCCAAGCTGGATTTTCCGGCTTTCACTAGCAATGAAATAGGAGCGTGTCATGCGTCGCGTCGCCATTGTTTCACCAGTACGCACCGCCGTTGGGAACTTCGGCGGCACTCTGCGGGATGTCTCTGCCGCCGATCTGGCCAGCATCGTCATCAAGGAAACCCTGGAGCGCTCTGGTGTTGACCCGGCAAAGGTCGACGACGTCATCCTTGGCCACGGCTACCCCAGCGGCGAGAATCCCGCCATCGGTCGGCTGGCCGGGCTGAAAGCCGGGCTGCCTATAGAGGTGCCGGGCTACCAACTCGACCGCCGCTGTTCTTCCGGCCTCCAGGCCATCCTGAACGCCAGTATGCTGGTGCAGACTGACAACGCTGACGTGGTTATTGCCGGCGGCGTCGAGAGCATGAGCAACGCCGAGTTCTACAGCAACGAGTCTCGCTGGGGCGCCCGTTTCGGCTCGGTCACCTTCCACGACCGGCTGGCCCGCGCCCGGGTCACCATCTCGCCCGACGAGCGCTTCGGCCCCATCCCCGGCGGCATGGTGGAGACGGCCGAGAACCTGGCCCGCGAGTACGAAATCGCCCGCACCGAGCAGGACGAGTATGCCCTCCGCAGCCACCAGCGCGCCGTTGCCGCCCAGACCGAGGGACGGTTCGATAAGGAAATCGTGGCCGTTCCCGTTCCGCAGCGCCGCGGCGACCCGGTGCCTTTCGAGAAGGACGAAGGCCCCCGCGCCGACACCAACATGGAAACCCTTGCCCGCCTGCGCCCGGTGATGCGTGACGGCTCCGTATCCGCCGGCAACGCCAGCAGCCAGAACGACGCCGCTTCCGTGTGCCTGGTGGTAGGCGAGGACAAGCTGGAAGAGCTGGGGCTGACGCCGATGGCCTTCCTGCGCGGCTGGGCCGTAACCGGCTGCCATCCCGCCACCATGGGCATCGGCCCGGTGCCGGCGGTAAACAAGGCAATGGGCAAAGTAGGTCTGTCCCTCGAGGATATGGACCTCATCGAGCTGAACGAAGCCTTCGCCGCCCAGGTTCTGGCAGTGCTGCGCGAGTGGAAGTTGCCCCACGAGGACAACCTGAACGTCAACGGCTCCGGCATCTCGCTGGGCCACCCCATCGCCGCCACCGGCGCCCGCATCCTGACCACCCTGCTGCACGAGATGGAGCGCCGCAACGCGCAGTTCGGCCTCGAGACTATGTGTGTCGGCGGCGGCCAGGGCGTCGCCGCAGTCTTCGAGCGCGAGTAGACCGGGTTTCAATCACGGTATCTCCGAAGAAAATTCCCTCCCCCTTGATGGGGGAGGGTTAGGGTGGGGTGAACTCCTCCGCATCAGCCAATAGGAGAAACAAGATGGCAAGCAACCAAGACATTCCCGACGTACTGGTAATCGGGGCCGGGGCTTCGGGCGCAGCTCTCGTATGGAGCCTGGCTGAGGCTGGCATCAACGTCCTCTGTCTCGAGCAGGGTGACTGGGTGGCCCGCGACGCCTTCCCGGCCACCAACGCCGACAGCCAACTGCACTGGCAGACGGACTTCCACCCCGACCCCAGCGTCCGAAAGCTGCCGCAGGACTACCCGGTCAACAGCGAAGCGTCGCCCATCGCGCCCTATATGTACAACGCCGTGGGCGGCAGCACCGTTCATTACGGCTCCCATTACCCCCGCTTCCATCCCTCCGACTTCCGGGTGCGGACGCTGGACGGAGTGGCCGACGACTGGCCGCTGACCTACGACGAGCTGGAGCCGTACTTCGATCTGAACGACAGGATGATGGGTGTGTCCGGACTGCGGGGCGACCCAGCCTATCCGCCCAAGCCGGAGCGGCCCTGCCCGCCGCTGTCCATCCGCCCCGGCGGCGAGATTCTGGCCAAGGGCTTCGACAAGCTGGGCTGGCACTGGTGGGCATCGGATACCGCTATTTCGTCCGTTACCTACGATGGGCGCGAACCGGACTCTGGCGGCTATCTGCGCTCCCTGGCCGGCACAGACCTCACCTACTGGCCCAGGGCACTGGAGCTTGGAGCACAACTGCGAACCAACGCCCGTGTGCGCGAGATACTGGTTGACGGCACCGGGAAGGCCACCGGCGTCCTCTATTACGACGCCGAAGGCAACTTGGTCGAGCAGAAGGCAAAGGCCGTGGTGATGGCCTGCAACGGTATCGGCACGCCGCGCCTGCTGCTCAACTCCACGTCGCCTCTTTTCCCGGACGGCCTCGCCAACAGCAGCGGGCTGGTGGGCAAGTGCCTGATGCACCACCCGGCGGGCGTGGTGGTCGGCGTGTTCGACGAGTGGCTGGGCACCGAGGACGGCTTCCCTCGCGGCAGCACCATGCTCAGCCAGGAGTTCTACGAGACCGACACCAGCCGCGGCTTCGTGCGCGGCTATGACCTGCAAATCCTGGCTCTCGGCGGCTCGCCGCTGCCGACGGCCCTCGGCGGCCTGCTGGGCGAGCGCATTCCGTGGGGCGAGGGACACCACCGAGCATTCGACGAGCGCTTCGGCCACACCGTCGGCATCACCATAATGACCGAAGACCTGCCGGAAGAGCACAACCTGATAACCCTCGACCCTGACGAGACCGACAGCAACGGCATACCGGCGGCCAAGGTGGAGTACACCGTCAGCGAGAACACCAACCGGATGCTGGACCACGGCGTCGAGCGAGCCAAGGAGGTCATGGAAGCCGCTGGAGCCAAGCAAATCCTGACCTCCCGCCTGCGCCGCAACGCCGGCTGGCACCTGCTGGGTACGGCCCGGATGGGCGATGACCCGCGCAATTCGGTAGTAGACCGCTGGGGCCGCTGCCACGACGTGCCCAATATGTTCATCATCGACGGCAGCATCTTCACCACCAGCGCCTGCATCAACCCCACGTCCACCATCCAGGCGCTGGCCCTCCGCACCGCCGACTATCTCAAGGGCGAGGGTCGCGACTCTATCCGCTAAAATCAATCCCCTCTCCCTGCGGGGGAGAGTACCAAATTATCCCCTCCCCCTTGAGGGGGAGGGTTGGGGTGGGGGTGAGATCCACAATGCCCAGAATCGTGCATTTCGAGATATACGCCGACGACGTAGACCGGGCCAGCAAGTTCTACGCTGAGCTGTTCGGCTGGGAAATCAACAAGTGGGACGGGCCGCCGCAGATGGACTACCGGCTGGTCAACAGCGGGGATGGCCCCGGCATTGATGGCGGTATCACCGGCCGCCCCCACGAAGGTGTGGCTGGCGTGAACTATGTCCACGTGGACGCCATAGACGAATACCTGCCCAAAGTGCAGGCCGGCGGCGGGCGCATATTGCAGCCCAAGATACCCATTCCCGGGATAGGCTACATCGCCATCTGCCAGGACACCGAGGGCAACCCCATCGGCCTCTTCCAGAGTGACGATACCGCGGCCTACTGACGGTCTCTCCAACAAGGGGGTGACTGGCGATTTTCACCCCCACCCTAAGCCTCCCCCTCATGGGGAGGGAATGATCGAGAAGCCCGCCCGTTGACACTCAAATAGGGCGGGCTTACCATTGCCGTTGCCAGCCGCCCACTCATATTGTTCCCTTTCTTCAGGGAGAGGGCAGGGTGATGGCGTACCCTGGCAAATCCGCAACGAAAGGATGTTGAAAATGCCAGAAGTATACGGCGAAGGCGATTTCCGATACGAATTCGTCGAGGACTGGGCCAAGCTGCCCGACGGCGTAAATTTCCAGGAATGCCCCGGCGTGGCCGTGGACTCCAACGACAACGTATTCGTACTGACCCGCGGCCAGCAGCCAATCATGGTCTTTGACCGCGACGGCAACTATATGCGCTCCTTCGGCGAGGGGCTGTTCAGCGACAACCGCACCCATGGCCTGTACATCGGCCACGACGATTCGCTGCTGGCCGCCGATGACGGCATCCACACCATCCAGAAGTTCAGCGCCAACGGAGAGAAGGTCTGGGAGCTGGGCGAGCGCAACAACCCGGCCCCACGCTGGAGCGGCGAACCGTTCAACCGTCCCACTTCCGCCGCCACCAACCCGGCCAACGGCGACATCTACGTCTCCGACGGCTATGGCAACTCCCGCGTTCATGTGTACACTAGCCAGCTCGAGTACAGGTTCTCCTGGGGCGAGCCGGGCATTGACGCCGGACAGTTCATCCGCCCCCACAACATCGCCTTCGACAGCAACGAGCGCGTCTACGTGGTTGACCGCGAGTGCCACCGCATCCAGATCTTCGATCCCGAAGGCAACTTCATCACCATGTGGAGCAACATCCACCGCCCCGACTCCATGGTGCTCTGGGGCGAGCATATCTACGTCGGCGAGCTGAACGGCATGGGCGGCGTGGACGACGCCCCCGGCCTCGGCCACCGCGTCAGCATCTACGACCTGGACGGCAACCGTGTCTGCATGTTCGGAGACAAGAATGAGGGCGAGGGCGGCGGCCAGTTCATCGCCCCTCACGGCATCGCCGTAGACTCCCACGGCGACATCTACGTCGCCGAGGTCTCCTACACCATCCGCGGCCAGCACATGGACCCGCCCCGCGAACTCCGCTCCCTGTCCAAGTACCGCCGGGTGTAGTCTAATCGGGTAAACAAATCGGGAGAGGGCAACACCCTCTCCCACCTCTATCGGAAGAGTTATGACAACATCTAACTTGGCAAAAATCGAGCGAGTTCTGGACCTTAGATCTACTTGGCCTAACGAGGCACAGCATTTTACTCCGTGGCTCGCTGATAATTTGTCGGAGCTAGGCGAGGCTCTAGGTATGGAACTGGAACTCCAGCAAATTGAAGCTCCGGTAGGTGGGTATTCGCTAGACATTCTGGCAACAGACCTAAATAGCAACCGCCCGGTTATCATCGAAAATCAGTTGGAATCTACTAACCATACTCACCTTGGCCAGTTGCTTACTTATGCCGCTGGCTTTGACGCAGGTGTAGTTGTGTGGGTTACTCGAGAGTTTCGCGACGAGCACCGACAAGCATTAGATTGGCTCAACCAGCGGACTGGCGAAAACACCCAGTTTTTTGGTGTTGCTGTAGAGCTATGGCGGATTGGGAATTCGCTTCCAGCACCGCACTTTAATCTAGTAGCCACCCCAAACGGCTGGAGCAAAGGAACGGTTGCTGTAGAGCCGAGTGGCGGAACAAGGGGATCATCCGAGCGGTCAGAGCGTTATAGGAGCTTTTTCCAGCCGCTTATCGATACCCTTAGGGAGAAACATAGGTTTACCAATGTCCGCAAGGCTCAGCCCCAGAACTGGTACTCATTTAGTGCCGGTTATGGGCAGAGAGTAACTTACGGGGCAAATTTTACTGGCCAGAGACAAGCAAGGGTCGAAGTCTATATTGATGATGGCGACAGAGACCGCAACATTAGATTACTGGAAAGCCTCGAAGTACATAGGGACGATATTGAATCGGCTCTTGGCCAACCCCTTGACTGGCAACGTTTGGAAAACCGAAGGGCCTGCCGAATAGCCCTTGATCGCCCGGGCAGCATAGAGGACGATGCCGATACGCTTGCAGAAATTCAGGAATGGATGATAGATAACCTGTTAAAGTTAAAGCACATGTTCGGCCCCAAGTTGGCCGAATTGGTAGACTAGCAATACCCAAACACAGGAGCAACCAACCATTGAGTAAAATTGGCGAAACCACAACCGTCCAGTGGGACAGCGCGCTGGAGGCTATCGAGCGTTGCTACGAGCTGGGCTGGACCGACGGGTTGCCCGTCGTGCCGCCCACCGAGGCCCGCGTTGCGGAGTTTATCGAGCGCACCGGGCGTCCCGCGGGCGAGGTCGTAGGCGAGCTGCCCGAGCGGCGGCGCGAGATTACCGTGGGCAAGGTGGCGGCCAACGCGGTGATGGCCGGGTGCCTGCCGGAGTATATGTCGGTGGTGCTGGCCGCTACTGAGGCCATGCTTGACCCGGTGTTCAACCTGGTCGGGCCGTCGTCGAGCATGGGTGGGTCAGCGATACTGACCATCGTCAACGGGCCGGTGGTGCGGGAGCTGAACATCAACGCCCGCAACAACCTGTTCGGGCCGGGCAACCGCGCCAACGCCACCATCGGGCGGGCCATCCGTCTCATCCTGATGAACGCCTGCGCCGCCATCCCCGGCGTCTTCGACCGCAGTGTCATCGGACACCCAGGCAAGTACACTTACTGCATCGCCGAGGCTGAGACGGAGACCCATTGGACGCCGCTGCACGTCGAGCGAGGGTTCCAGGCGGAACAGAGCACTGTCACGGTGTTCGCCGGGGAGTCGCCCCGGCAGGTGCGTTCCGTGGGACACCCGGAACCGATACTGCTCGCCATTACCGACGCTGCCTCCAGCCTGGGCACCAATATGTCCACCTCCGGCTCGGTGGGCGAGACCGGAACCGGGGTGCGCCAGGGGCAGATCGTGGTAACCATCGCGGGTAACTCCGGCCTTTGGCGAGACTGGAGCAAGGCCCAGGTGCGCGATTTTATCTTCCAGCGCGCCCACCGCAATGTTGCGGAACTCAAACAGGCCCATGTCTTGGCCGGAGAACCCGAGCCAGGCGACGAGTCAACTATGGTATCGTTGATACCTGAGCCTTCCGACATTCTGCTGCTCTTTGCCGGTGGTGAAGAATCGAATATGTCCTCGGTAATCCCCAGTTGGGGCCCCAAGGTGGGCAGCACCGCGGTTACGCGGGCGATTCCCTAACGCAATGCCCTCACTCTAACCCTCTCGCAAGGGGAGGGGGAACTCTCTATTCGGAGGGATTTATGACCACTACCAACGAACACGTTCTGGTCAATCCGGTTACACAGCCTGTCATCGCTCCGTTCAACGGCGCGCCCCGTCTCGCCAGCCTGGCCGGAACCCGGCTAGGGCTGATTGACGACAGCAAGCGCAACGCCGATGTGCTGCTGGAAGAATTGGCGGAGTTGCTACGGACGCGGTACGAAATCGCCAGCGTCAAGTGGCACCGCAAGCCCAGCGCTTCCCGGCCCGCAGACCCGGATGCCCTGAAAGAACTGGTCGAAGAGTGCGATTCCGTCATCATCGCCATCGGCGATTGAGGGTCTTGCAGCGCGTGCAGTGTGCACGACGGAATTCACGTTGAGAACGCTGGCATCCCATCGGCCACCATCTGCACCGACCGGTTCGTGCCAACGGCCACCGGAATGGCCCGGATGTGGGGAGCGCCCGACTACCCGACCATCTACACCGAACACCCCATCGAGAACCTCAGCCGCGAAGCCCTGCGCGCCCGCGCAGAGGGGCTGGCCCCTCTGGTGGTCCAGGTCCTGACCGGCGAGGGCTAGGAGTTTTTAACGCAATGGCGCAAAGACGCAAAGAATATAGAGATTCGTTGACCTGTCATTGCGCCTTCGCGTCATTGCGTCGAATCAGTTGTGGGGGAATTACGCCAGCTCTCGCCGCAGTTCCGGCGGCAGCAGGTTGGGAATGGTGTCCTCGATGGGATAAGACTCATCGCAGGTCGCGCAGAACAGCGAGCCGGTTATTACCTCATCGCCTTCTTCCGTACCTACTCTCAGTTCCAGCGGGCCTTTACAGACCGGGCAGACCAGTATCTCCATCAGGTCTTTCTTCAAGTTTCCCCTCTCATTTCGGTGACTTGCAGCTACGCTATCAACGCATCCTCGATGAGCGCGTCCAGAACGTCCGACAGGCCGATTACTACTATGCCTATGACCAGCAGCGCCATAGGACTGCTCAAACGGCGGGCGGCGCGGCGCGGCCAGCCCCCGCTCGCGCCATGCTGCTCGGCGTAGTCGCCGCGCCGGACGATGCGCACGACGTAGAACATATACAGCGCCAGGGCAATCTTAACTCCCAACACCGCTGCGTAGGGGATGGTGGCGGCTTCGCTGGTCAGCCGCGCTACCGACAGAATCACCCCGGTGAGCAACAGCACGGCGATGGCCGTGGTCACCAGCCCGCTAAACTCGTCCCGTATGGCTGCACCTGTGTCCGGCGGCATACCCTGAGAGCGGCGTATGGCCGGGCGCAGCACCAGCAGATAGAACGCCCCTCCTCCAACCCACGCCACCGCCGCCAGCGCGTGACCCCAACGGATGATAACCAGAATCCAGTCTAGTACGCCCATTTCTCAGTAGCGCGGGATTCCGTTCAGGCCCATTCCTGTGTATACCTCAATCCCCGACAAGCTCGCCAATTGTGCTGGTGATGCGCTCGGCGTCCAAGGCGCTGACGAATGTCGCCGCCACCTTGCCGCCGCGGTCAATGAACCACGTAGTCGGGTAGAACTCGATGCCATATGCCGTGGCGATTGTTTCCTTGTGGTCGGTGGCGAAATCGAAGGTCAGTCCCAGCTCTGCAACGAACTTACGCGCGGTGTTCTCAGTGTCGAAACCTCGGGGTACAAACAACCCCAGAAAGCGCACCGGCTCTCCTTCCAGCTCTTCCCATGCCCTCTGAAACTCTGGCATTTCCTCGCGGCAGGGAGGGCAGCTTGGATACCAGAAGTTGACCACCACCACGTTGTCCACGTACTGCTCGGACAGGCTGAACCGCTCGCCTCCGAACAGTTCCACCTCAAAGTCCTGAGCCGTCTCGCCGTTGCAGGCAGCGAGAAACGCCAGCAGCAGCGCGAAAACGAAGAAGAGCCAGTAGCGGGCTTTGAGGTTGCGGAGCATATTTGACGGTGGCCGGGACACGGTGCCATCGCATTCTATATGCGTATTCCAGCTCTTTCAATGACAGATGACTGCACTGCCTTGACTGGACGGCCCCAGCATCTAAAATCGGGGCAGCATTGTGATTTCCTACCACCGCATGGAGGTTTTGATATGCGACTGGAAAACAAGGTTGCGCTAATCAGCGGCGGCGCTCGCGGCATGGGCGCCGTGGAGGCCAGGCTGTTCGCCGGGGAAGGCGCCAAGGTCGTCATCGGCGATGTGCTGGAGGACGAAGGACGGCGCACGGAGGCTGAGATAAACGAGTCCGGCGGCGAGTGCGTCTTTGTCAGGCTGGACGTCACCAGCGAGGATTCTTGGCAGGCCGCCGTCAACGAGGCGGTTCAGCGATTCGGCAAGCTGGACATCCTGGTGAACAACGCTGGCATCTACCGTACCCACAACGTGGTGGAGACCTCCGCGGAAGAGTGGGACCAGGTAATGGACATCAACGCCAAGGGCGTGTTCCTCGGCACCAAGGCCGCTATCCCAGCCATGCGGGACAGCGGCGGAGGCTCCATCGTCAACATATCCTCGGTGGCCGGACTGGTCGGCAACGTGCTGTCGTCGGCCTATACCGCGTCCAAGGGCGCGGTTCGGCTGTTCACCAAGTCCACCGCCATCCAGTACGCCCGCGACGGCATCCGGTGCAACTCGGTGCATCCCGGCACCATCGAGACTCCAATGACGGCGGCGATGCTGTCCGAGGAAGCCTATCGCCAGGACCGCCTCAACCGCACGCCGCTGGGCCGGCTGGGAACGGCGGAAGACGTGGCTTACGGCGTGCTGTTCCTGGCGTCGGACGAAGCGTCCTTTATGACCGGGTCGGAACTGGTGATTGATGGGGGACGGACGGCTGAGTAGGGAGATTCCAGGCTCGACATATAGGGGTGGGCAGCGTACCCGCCCCTGATTTGTTGGCATACCTCGATATTGACTCCCGCGGAAATTTCACCCTCTCCCTTGAGGGAAAGGGAGAGGGGATTTTTCGGGGATAGGGGAGTTCGTTAACGTCCCATCGCATACCCATCGCGGCGGGGGTCGGCGCCCCCACTCAGGCCGCCCCGCTTCTGGTCAACGTTGACGGCGCAGAGGCAGCCCATGCGAGGGGTGAAGTCGTCCCACACCTCGACCTTGTGGCCCATGCGGGAGAGTTCGGCGACGACCTGCGAGTCCATGCGTCCCTCGACTCCGACCAGCCCGGGATGATAGGCATGGGGCCAGAAGGAGTTGGGGAAGCTCCAGGTCGAGAACCGGGGCGCTTCCACGGCCTGCTGAACGTCCATGCCGAACTCCACCACGTTCAGGAAGAGCTGGACCATGGACTGCGGCTGCACGTCGCCTCCGGGGGTGCCGAAAGGCATCAGCGGCTTGCCGTCGCGCATCGCCAGCGCCGGGTTGGGCGTGAGCCGGGGCCGCTTGCCGGGCTCGAGAGCGCTGGGGTGCTCCGGGTCCAGCCAGGTCTGCGAGCCGCGAGAGGATGCGATGAATCCCAAACCCGGAATTATGGGAGAGGTGCCGAAGCTGTCGCTGGGAGTGGCGGAGAAGGCGTTGCCCCAGCGGTCAACCACGCAGGCGTAGCTGGTGTCGGCAGGGAGGCCACCTGCTACGGCGTCGGGCCGCCTGCGATGGCCGTTGCTGGCTGGCAACCCCATGTGCGGCCACGGGTCGCCCGGCAGGGGCATTTCAGTGGTGGCCCGCTCCGGGTCAAAGGCCTCTCTTCTCTCGGCAGCATAGGACTTGGAGAGTAGCCCGTCCATCGGCACATTGACGAAGTCGGGATCGCCGACGTAGGTCTCCCGGTCGCTGAAGGCCAGCTTCAGAGCCTCAAGGACAGTATGGGCGTAAGCGGCAGAGTTGTGGCCCATGCTCTTCAGGTCGAACCCCTCCAGTATCTGCAAGGTCTGGAGGTTGACCGGCCCCTGGCACCACGGGCCGCAGGCGTAGACTTGGATGCCCTTGTAGTCAATGGAAGGCGGGGTATCTACGCCCACGCTGAATTCGGCCAAGTCTTCCGAGGTGAGGAAGCCACCCCCGTTCTGTACGAAGCTGACGATCTCCTCGGCGATTTCGCCCTTGTAGAAGAAATCTCGCGCTGCTTGAAGCGCCGCTTCTCGCCCCTGACCGGAGTGTGCGCGCTCAACCTCGATGAGTCGGCGGAAGGTGCGGGCCAGGTCCTTCTGTACCAGTATGTCGCCCACGTCGGGGCGGCGACCGCCGGGGAAGAACACAGCCGCGGTCGAGGGCCAGCGACCATCGCCATCTGAGTCGCCGATGAGCGAGTCTCCCGTGCGGGCCAGGGCCGATTGCAGCGTCGCCGGGATGGGAAAGCCCTGTTCCGCCAGTTCCAGCGCAGGCGTCACCACCTGTTCGAAGGTCATCGTGCCGTAGAGCCGCAGCGCCGTCAGCCAGGCATCGGCGGCAGCGGGCGTTACCGTGCGGAGCACTCCGGGAGGAAGTTCTCCGCCCTGCTGCCGGTTAAAGTAGTCTATGCTGGCAGCCTTGGGCCAGCGGCCCAAGCCGCTGATGGACACTGTCTCTCCACTGGCCGCGTCGTGGATGATGATAGGCGCCACTCCACCGAATCCGGTCCACTGGGGAAGCGTCACGTTAATAGCGATACCCGCGGCTACACCGGCGTCGGTAGCGTTGCCGCCCTGCTCCAGGATGCGGAAACCGGCAGCGGTGGCCAGGTAGTGGCCGCTGGAAACCATGTGCTGCGCGCCGGACACCAAGGGACGGTAGGTTCTGATTCCAAGGGCCACGATACACCCCCTATATGCTGGGCCTGCGATTGCCGGGTATGATACGGAGGGCCTGCCGGGGTGTCAACAAAGGCTCAGGCACTGACGCCCTCACCCTAACCCTCTCCCCCTAGGAGGGGGAATACAGCGGAGACCGCAACCATGCTCATCGAAGTCGAAGTGACCGCCGGCGAGAACAGCCCGCTGGACCTGCACCGTATGTTCGACTTGCTGGAAGACCCCCGCCCGGTGTCGCGGGTGATGGCCCCAAATCCGCTGGGGGAGGATGTCTGGTGCGAGGTCACAGGCTGGGAAGCCCACGGCCCATGCCCGGCGATGGCTGCGTTGTCGGAGGACTCTGGCGAGGGAGTGGTGCTGCTGGTCTACGGCGGCGGCGAGGGGGTGCGCTTGCGTCCGGCAGGCGCACCCGGAGACTGGGACTTAAACGATGCAGCGCAGTGGGGCGAGGCTTGCCTGATGCTGGGCAAGGATACACCTGCGGAATAGCCGAACTGCACCCACCTAAAACACCGGGGCGGATAGCCGCCTTACCAGAGACTCCGCGGCAACGTCTTCTCCATGTCGGAAATCAAGGCAGTCGCCGTTTCGCAGTTGGTTGCAAAGACGGTCCTTCCGCTCATATAACAACTCCCCGAAGCCGAGAGCGATAAGCGGCGCTGAATTGGGCTGCTTTCCGGCGCGGACCAGTTCAGCGAAGTAGCGGCTGGCCAGCGGGTTTTCCAACGCTCCGTCAGTGCAGACGAGGGCAAGGCGATCGTAGTAGACGGTGTGGTCCAGCGAGGCATCGCCGGTGTTCAGGGCGTCTTCGTCGTCGGCATATAGTATCCACGCCGGAATCTGGGCGGATTGCAGGGCGCCCCGCAGCCGCTCCGCCAGTTCGTTGTCAGCCATCGCCCCCACCAGGAGGGTCGTCGGGAAAGTTCGCCTCTCGGACTTCATCACTTCCTGGGCCGCAACCAGCGGTTCCGCCACCCCCGCGCCCAGCAGAAACTGTTGCGGTATTCGCCCGCCGGAATTAGCCAGTGTGTCCAGGGCGATGGTGCTGGGAGCCGTGTGGTTCATTGTTTCCAAGCCGATGGTCATGCGCAGGTCGCAGTTGGCGAACAGCGTCCCGCCCGCTGTGGCTTGGTGAAGTATGGCGCTATCGAGACTGGCCCGCAGAATCCTTGCGCCGCGCAGGTCCGCTCCCGAAAGGTCTGCCATAAGGAGCGAGGTTGTCGTGAGGGTGGCTCCACGCAGGTTGGCGCCGGAGATGTTGGCCCAAGACAGGTCGGCGGAGGTGAGGTTGGCGCCGCTGAGGTCGGCTTCCTGAAGGTTGGCGTAGGACAGTGCGGCATAGGAAAGGTCAGCGCCCTTGAGTACCGCCTGCCGCAAGTTTACGTTGGACAGGTTGGCGCGAGTCAAGGAGCAGCCGACAAGCTGCGAACCCGTCAGGTTGGCGTGGGGAAGGCTGGCGCGAAAAAGGTGGGCGTTGGTCAAGTTCGCCCCGGAAAGGTCGGCCATGCGGAAGTCGCAGCCAGTGAAGTCCGCGTCGCTCAGGTCGTCGCGACGCAGGTCAGCGCCGGGCAGCTTGATGCCGCTGAGGAATGCCCCGGAAAGGTCGAGAGAGGGACGCCCATAGATAAAGTCCGGGGTGAAAGTCTCGCTGGCGGCCCGGTCTTCCAGACGATAGCCCAAATCAAAGCGGAGCAGCCGGGTGTTGATGCTGCGGAATGTGAGTTCACGCCACCGGGCGATGGCGTTAGGCCCGGAGCGGGCCAAGCCCACATGGTCAGAGTTGGCCAAGGCCGGTCACTCCCGCCCGGCGAAGGCGGGCAGCACTTCGCGGGAGAAGATCTCCAGCTGGCTGCTGAGCTCGCGCCAAGGCATTCCTTCGGGCCACTGCAAAACTATGTCTTCCAGGCCGGGGTATTTTTCCTCAAGTTCGCGGAAAGTTTCTATGAAGACCTCCGGCGGGCCGCAGACCCAAGCCTTCTGCTGCACCCCGTCTTCCACCGTAGGGGTGCGGGCCGGAGCACCGGGAGAACCCCACATCCGCCCCTGTTCGTCCACGTAGCGAACCAGGCCGAAGGGGGCGAACCACTTGTAGCGCTCGTCGTGGAAGGGGCGGACGCGCTCCACGGCTTCCGCCACCGTGTCGGCGAGATAGAATCCGAAGCCCAGGGCCATGTCTTGCCCCAGTTTCAGGTCGCGGCCTGCCTCGGCAGCCGACTTCTGGTACTGACCGAAGAACTGCTCCACTATCTTCTCGCCGCTCAGGGCGGTCATGCCCTTGATGCCCTTCCTGGCGATGAAGTCTATAGTGCGACCGCTGGTCACAGGCTGCCAGACTTCCACCGGCAGTTTCAGCGGACGGGGGACAAGGGTAATATCCTTCAACTGGTAGCCGCGGTAGGGAACGTCCGGCGGAATCTGGTAGTGCTTTCCGTGATGGCTGAAGGACTCCTGGTTGAAAGCCTTCAGAATTATGTCTACCTGTTCTTCAAACAGCTCACGGTTCGCGTCCTGGTCCAGCAGGGGAGCGCCAAACGTCTCCACCTCGCGGGTCTGGTAGCCGCGCCCGATGCCGAAGACCAGCCGCCCGCCGGTCAGCACGTCGCCCATGGCGAAGTCCTCGGCCAGCCGCAAGGGATGCCACATCGGCACGATGTTGAAGGCCGCTCCGAACTTCAGGTTCTTGGTGTGGGCCGCGAGATGGACTCCCAGAAGAGTTAGGTTGGGGATACACTCATACCCTTCCCGCTGGAAGTGGTGTTCCGCCGCCCACAGGCAGTAGAAACCCGATTCGTCCATCTGCTTGGCGAGAGCCATGGCGTGGTCGAAGGACTGCACCAATTGTTCGTTGGAATATCGGCGGCCATCCGGGTCCCGGCCGGTGGCGCCCACGTCTTCGAGGTCAATCTGGCCTACATACAACACCGAGAAACGCTTGATCATCTGCCTGTCTCAAACTGCATGGGATTGCGAGAGATACGAAAATCGTTGAACAAGTATAGCACGCTATGAGCACCCACTCTGTACGGCCACACCCCGAGCCTGCAGGTCGGCAATCCTGGCAGCAGTGTAGCCGAGGGAAGTCAGAACTTCCGCCGTCTGCTGTCCGGTAACATTACCGGCGTGG
This sequence comes from Dehalococcoidia bacterium, assembly GCA_965204805.1. GTDB lineage: Bacteria > Chloroflexota > Dehalococcoidia > Lucifugimonadales > UBA3495 > VXOI01. The sequence continues at coordinate 1,245,263 of OZ242013.1, read as the reverse complement.
CGCACCTGTCCGGGCGTTTCCGACAGATGGAAGGGTATGCCGGGCTGAATTACCTTGCCTTTGGGGACGCCGGGAGCCTCCAGTTCCACCACCATGCCACGAGCAAGGGCCTGCGGGTCATTGAGGGCTTCGTCCAGATCATAGACCTTGCCGATGGAGATGTTGGCGTCGCGCAGGGTGTCGAACCATTGGTCGCGGGTCTTGGTCAGAAAGGTGGTTTCGAGAGTCCGGGCGATCTCTGCGCGCTTCTCTTCGCCGGCGGTCTGGTGCGGAACCAGGTCTTCCCGCCCGATGGCGCGGCACAAGTTTTCCCAGAACCACGGTTCGATGGCTGCGATGGAGAAATACTTCCCGTCGGCAGTACGGTAGACGTTGTAGTAGGGCGAGCCGCCGTTGAGCCGGGTGCTGCCGCGAATGGGCTTGTATCCCTGCGAAAAGGCGTCGGCAATCATGCCGCATAGCATGTAAAGCACGCCTTCGGTCATGGCGATGTCCACGTACTGGCCCCGGCCGGTTTTCTCGCGTGCCATCAAAGCGGCCAGGATGCCCACTGCCCCGCAGAGCCCCCCGCCGGCATAGTCGGCGACCAGGTTCAGCGGAATTGCTGGCTTCCCATCGGACGAATCGCCGATCAACCCCAGCGCCCCGGCGAAGGAAATGTAGTTAATGTCATGCCCCGCCATCTGCGAATAGGGGCCGTTCTGCCCGTATCCGGAAACGGAGCAATAGACTGCTATCGGGTTAATTTCCTTCACCTGCTCGTAGCCGACGCCAAGGCGATTCACCACCCCGGGGCGGAACCCTTCCACCACCACATCGGCGTCAGCAGCCAACTGCCGGAAAATATCCAGCGCTTCAGGCTCCTTGAGGTTGAGGGCGATGCTGCGCTTGTTGCGCTGGAGGGCGTTGAAGGATGCGTGGCGGCGCTCGTCTTCCGGCGTCTCGATTCCCGCAACGACGCGCTCGTATGCGGCCCGCGCATCATCCATGGGACGTTCCACCATCAGTACATCAGCCCCCATGTCAGCCAGTATCATGGTGGCGAACATCCCGGGAGCGTTGCGGCAGAAATCCAGCACCTTGATTCCTTCCAAAGCGAGCATTGGGTATTCCTCCGGTGGAGAATGGCGCGGCAGGATTGATTATAAGGGATTGTCTGAATCAGGATTTTCAGGATATTCCCATCCTGAACATCCTTTAATCTTGATAATCCTGATTCAGACAATTGTTGCCGTGCAAGAGAACCTATGCCGCACTATAATCCCCGCAGACAATTCCACAGGCAGAGGAGGGCGTTATGGATTTGGGGCTGCAAGGCAGAGTAGCGATGGTTACCGGAGGAAGCCACGGACTGGGCAAGCAGTCGGCAGCGGCGTTGGGTCGCGAAGGATGCAAGGTGGCCATCTGCGCCCGGGGAGCGGAGCAACTGGAGGAGGCACGAGCCGAGTTCGCCGAGGCCGGGATTGAGGTTATCGCGGTGCAGGCCGACGTGACCAATAGCGACGACCGCGCCCGGTTTCACACCGAAACGGTATCGCAGCTGGGCGAGGTGGACATACTGGTGAACAACGCGGGCGGCCGGCGAGGGGAGGTAGACTTTCTGGCAACTGGTATGGAGCGGTTCCGCGAAGGTCTGGAGTTCAACCTGTTCAGCGCGGTCGAGCTGGTGAACCTGGTGCTGCCCCACATGAGGGAACAGAAGTGGGGCCGCATCATCAGCATCTCATCCATTTACGGACGCGAATACGGCGGCTCGGTGGACTACATGACCGGAAAGGCCGGCCTCATCGCCTTCTCCAAGCATCTGGCGCTGAACCTGGCGCCCGAAAACGTGCTGGTCAACTGCATCGCCCCCGGCTCCATCGACTTCCCGGGCAGCACCTGGGACCGCTTCCAGCAGAACAACACGCCGGAAGTGGTGAGCGAGTTCATCGCCCGCAACCTGCCCGCAGGCAAATTCGGCTGGCCCGAACCCATCGGCGAGACGGTGGCGTTTCTGGCGTCGGAGCGCGCCGACCTGATTACAGGTACATGCCTGAACGTGGACGGCGGCCAGTCGCGCTCGCTGTTCTAAAGACCCCATAATTTCCTCTCCCTCGGGGAGAGGGTTAGGGTGAGGGTGAAAATGTAAGCCGGAGCAGATGTTAAGGCTTCCTGAACGTTTCCCCTCACCCCGTCCCCCTCCCTGAGAGAGTAATACCCCTACAAAGACCCTACGAACTCCCGCCACGCCTGTACGCATTGTTCCGGCGCGGAATGTTGCACGTATCCGGTTGCTCCGGGGATGACATGTAAGCGGCCGTTCGGCAGCAGGCTAGCCATGCCAATCGTACGGTCCGGATTGTCGCGTGCGTTCTGCTCCGACGTCAGCACCAGGGCGGGCGTCTGAATGCGCCGCAGCGTGTCGGTTAGGTCCTGCCTAGACAGGTAGTCCAGCGTTTCCATAACCACCCTCGCCGGGGTCTGCGCCATCTGGTTGATGTACCATTCCTGGTGCGCCGCGTCGGAATCCCCGGTTTCCAGCCGACGCTCCGACGTGTCCCGCACCCACGCCTCCACTCCCTCGTCCCGGACCTTGTTATAGGACTCCAGGTAAGACGGGACTCCGGCAAACCTGTAAGGAGAGGTGCAAGTGGTTACAGACAGCAGGCGGTCGGGGTATTCGGAGGCGAATTGCAGGGAAATCGTCCCCCCTACGGTCTCCCCGATGAGGTGCACCCGCTCCAACTCCAGGTAGTCCAGCAGCCCTCGAAGGTCAGCGGCGAACCGGCTCAACGACCAGCGGTAGCCCTCGGCTGGCACTGTCGAGCGCCCGAAACCTCGCGCATCCAGCCTTACTATGCGGTACTGCCGGGCCAGCAGCGGAACCCAGGCGTACCACAATCGCGCGTTCTTGGCGTTGCCATGATGCAGGACCACCGCTTCGGAGCGGCGCCACGGGTCGGTGAAGTCGTCATCGTCGTAGTACATATCCAGCGAGTAATCAATGCGTGCGTAGGGCATGGCGCATTTCTCCGCAGTGGTTCGTGAAGGCTTTATGGCTGGCAGCTAGTCAGGGACCGGGATGGCAATCGAGATGCGGGTCTCATCCCCATACACGGCAGTGGTGTGGCCGCGGCCGGTGAGGTCGTCGGCCAGCAGCACGTCCCCGGGATTGAAGATGCGCTTGGTGCCGTCACCCAAGCCAACCTCCATCTGTCCCGCTAGGGTGATGACGTACTGGCGGCGCGGCGCAGTATGCCAGTCAGAGAAGGTGCCCGGCTGCATACGGCTGAAGGTGACGCTGGTCGCGTTCTGAGCGGCAGTCCGCTCGGCGTTGGCAACCACCTCGAAGGGCAGCTCCAGCTCCTCGAAATGGGATTCTCCGTCGTCTCCAGTGTAAATCCTTGCTACCTGCATGTCAGACCTCTGTCCACTTTTCAAGTTGGCGTGAAGAACGCTGGTACACCGGGAATGATAGGGCTGTGCCTGTCCAGCGTCAATTTTGCTCTGTTTGCGTGGCATTCGCCCCGGTGGGGCAAAGGTCAACGAGGCAGCAGTCAAGACAGCGCGGGGTCCTCTTGGCGCAGGTGACCTTGGCGTGGTGGTCCAGCAGGGCGTGGAACTCGTTGAATAGCGAAGTATCCCGGGGCAGATTGTCCTGAAACAGCGCTTGATAGCTGCCGTAGCCTGGGTTGCGTAGCGAAGGCGCCAGTTCCATGCGGTCAACGATGCGCCGGGTGTAGCTGTCAATGACGAAAGATGGCTTGCCAGCGGCATAAACGATGATGTCGTCCGCTGTTTCCTCGCCGATGCCGTGGATGGACAGTAATTCGACTCGGAGCGATGTCACATCCTGGGCAAAAAGCCTTTCCAGACCTCCGCGGGCCAGCACATGATTGGCGAAGGCTCGCAGCTTGCGGGCCTTGGCATTGTAGTACCCAGAAGAGCGAATGATCGCCGCCAGTTCCGGCTCCGGCAGGGCGGCAATGGTCTCGAAAGACCAGCATTCGGCAGTCTTCATTGCGGCCAGAGCCTTCTCTGCGTTGGTCCAGACGGTGGACTGGGTGAGAATAGCCCCAACGATGACCTCGAAAGGGCTGTCGCCCGGCCACCAACCCTGCGGCCCATAAGCATCGTAGAGACGCCGGTAGACTTCGGGCAGCAGTCCTGCCAGCGGTGAATCGCTCTGGATCCTCACTGCGGGCTCTCCGTCCTGCTTGGGATAGACTCAAAGGGAATGACGGGCAGCTTCCGGTGGAGGCGCACTTCCCGGTGAGACACAAAGCAATTGTAGGCAAAGGCATCCACTCCGCAGGCGACGGCCCGGCGCAGTGCGTCGGCGAGGGCCGGGTCCGCCAATTCGTTGACGGCGAAAGCAGTGGCGTCGGGGCGCTGTATGACGAATACCACGGAAGCGCGATGTCCGGCTCGAACGGCTTCAGCGAGGGTGTTCAGGTGCTTGGCTCCGCGCAGGGTGGGTGAATCGGGAAACAGCCCTACCCCCTTCTCCACCAACGTTACCGACTTAACTTCCACGTAATGCCTCCTACTCTCGTATTCCAGCATCAGGTCGAACCGGCTTTCTCCAAAAGTGGACTCCCGAACAATCGCAAACGGCGAGCCAAAGTCTTCCAGCAACCCGGTTGCCACTGCTTCCGCCACCAGTGCGTTGGGCGCCCTGGCGTCTGCGGAGACCACCGTCCCAGCAGCTTTTACCAAGGCAAGGTCATAAGCCGTCTTGCGTCCGCCTTTCGACAGGCTCAGGATAGGGGCGGGTTTAAGCCACACCGGAGCGCCGGGCACAAACAGTTCGCGGAGCCGCCCGGAGTTGGCTACGTGGACTCCCTCCTCGCGCCCTTCAAGCTCTACCAAGGCGAGAAAGCGGTTGACTCGCCGAATGAACCTTGCCTCTACTAAGTCGTCGCCCAGATACACCTGAACTCCACGCCGCTGTACTTGCATACGGTGATGCTAATGGTAACAATGGAGGCGTTAACGGGCAAACGAGAACGGTGGAGCCATGAGCGTATTCGTGGACAAGCTAAATCAGTCTTGCCTCAACAAACGAAGCCTGTTGTGCATCGGATTGGATCCAGACCCGGATCTGTTGCCGGTGTCGGACGTGTTCGAGTTCAACCGGGTGATTATCGACGCAACGGCCGGAGTGGCCTCAGCCTACAAGCCCAACCTCGCCTTCTATGAAGCGCTGGGGACGGCGGGCATGAAGGCGTTAGAGGATACCATCATCCACATACGCAACACTGCCGAAGATGCCATCATCATCGGCGATGCCAAACGGGGGGACATCGGCCCCTCGGCCAAGGCCTATAGCAAGGCCATGTTTGAGGTCTGGGGATTCGACGCCGTTACGGCCAACGCGTGGGGCGGGCTCGATTCGGTTGAGCCTTTCCTTGGCGACGAAACGAAGGGAGTGTTCGTGTGGTGCCGGGGTTCCAATCCGGGTTCGGCGGATTTTCAGGATATGGAAACCGGAGTCGACGGCAAGCGCATCCCGCTATACCAACGCATGGCCCGGGCCTGCTCGGAATGGAACGTACGAGGCAACATTGGCTTGGTCGTAGGGGCTACGGTGCCGGAACAGTTAGCGTCCGTACGCGAATTATGCCCCGATATGCCGCTGCTGGTGCCGGGAGTAGGCGCACAGGGCGGAGATTTAGAGGCAGCGGTGAGAGCCGGTGTTGATGCCAACGGGAGGCTGGCTCTGGTCAATTCCTCCCGCGGAATCATATACGCCTCCCTCGGAAGCGATTTTGCCTCGGCCGCGGGTAGGGCAGCCCGAACATTGCGTGACTCCATAAATGCGGTTCTTGCTGAGGAAGGGCGAGGTTGGCCTACGAGCTGAAGACCGGCGATGTAGTGCGCATGAAGAAAGCGCACCCATGCGGTGAATTCCTCTGGACGGTTACACGGTTGGGGGCAGACATCGGCCTGGTCTGCCGGAAGTGCGGCCGTTACGTGCTGATGCCCCGCTCGCATCTGGAGCGGCGCATCCGGCAGGTCATTCCCCACCAGGATGATTAAGCGTCGTCAATTATGGGGATTGGGGCTCTTGATGACAGCTGCTGGGGCATCACGGAGTCCAGAATGTCGGCATGATACCCGCTCATGTGCTGGGCCATCAAATCAACGAAGTTCCGGACTCCCTGCCCGGCAAACTTGCCCTTAAGGGTGCAGATGCCAATTGAGGAGCCCGGCAGGATGTGGCCGATAGGCGCGATGTCGATTCGTTCCGGGTCTCCGGGGTGCAGGGCGAAGTCATTGGCAACGGCCAATCCGATACCGATTTCCACGTAGCGCTTCATGGACTCGGTGTCGTCGAGAGCAAGAATCACATCTGCCGTAAGCCCTTGGCTTCTGAGTTTCTGGTCTATCTGACTGCGGAGAAAGCTCTCCGGCCCGGTCAGTATCAGCGGCCATTCCACGATGTCTTCCAGAGAAATCTGGGGGCGAGCGGTCAATGGGTGCCCCCTGGGCATGAGCAATACCGGCTGATAATCAAACAGGCCCTGGAATTCCAGGGACGTTTCGTCGGGCGGCGGTGGAGAACAGAAGGCAAGATCAATCTCCCCGGAGCTGATCAACTGCATCAGCGGATTGTAGGCGCGGGCCAGCATCCGAATGCGAATTTCAGGGTATGCTTCGCTGAACTCTTTCACGCCCAGAGGCATGTGGCTTTTGATGAGGTCCGGGTAAGCTCCTACTTGGAACGATCCCCGTCGTTCCGCATAGTCCATCTCCGACTTCAAGGTTTCGATGGAGGTCACCACCGGGGTCACCAACTCCAGCAGGGTGGAGCCTTCCGAGGTTAGCTGGATGGGACGCTTGATGCGGTCGAAGAGAGTAACGCCGAACTCATCCTCCAGCTTCCGGAGGTGGGTGGTAACCGTGGGCTGGCCCAACTCCAGAGTCCGGGCGGCCTTGGAGACGCTACGCAAACGCGCCACATGATAAAAACTGACCAGCTCTCGCAGTTCCATAAAATCGCTCCGGGGAATGCCCACATGGATTCAGATATAATATATCATAAGTTATCCCTTGACAAAATAACTGGCCCAAATCAAGAATGATGCCAGTCCCCATCCGGCAGTGGGGCGGCGGTTCCGATTCGGTGAGGTATATCAGAACAGCCTTGGCCATTGGGTTATTAGTATGCCATTTGTGATAACTGAGCCTTGCATCGGAGTGAAGGACGCTACCTGCCTCGAGGTGTGTCCCGTAGACTGCATTAACAGCGACGACGATGAGGAGCAGTACTTCATCGACCCGGTGACTTGCATCGACTGCGCTTACTGCGAGTCGGTCTGCCCGGTGAACGCCATTTTTGACGAGTTCCGGGTTCCCGGTCAGTGGCGTAATTTCATTGCCAAGAACCGCGACTTTTATAAGAAGCGGTAGCTCTTGCCACACTTCGCTTCTCCTTTAGCTCATGCCAAGGGTTTCTTGAGCGTTGGCATAGGTGCAGGTGCCTTTTGTTTAGAGCTTCCAATTCTCTCCACAGTTTCCCTATGACCGGGAGGTATGCCTGAAATGACGCTGTTCCTGCGAGACGAACACGTGGCCCAGTGCGTTACCATGGATGAGATGCTGGTGGCCATCGAGAATATGCAGGCGCACTTCGGGCAGGGAAAAGCATATAACTTGGGGCGGCGAAAGATTATTGCCGACACCGGAATGCTCTCGGTTATGGGAGGCGGGCTGTATTACGAGGGGGTACTGGGCGTAAAGACCTACACCGTCGTGCGAGGCTCCTACTCCTTCCAGGTAAGCCTTTATGATGCTGCCACAGGGAATCTGCTGTGCTACACCCAGGCCAACCGTCTGGGCCAACTCCGCACCGGGGCCACCACCGGGGTGGCAGTGAAGCACCTGGCAAACAGTGGCCCCTTGGCCGTTGGCATCATCGGAACCGGAGGGCAGGCGCCTACGCAGTTACAGGCAGTTGCCAAGGTCCGTGAGTTGGCCGGGGTCAAGGCATTCAGCCGCAACCCGGAACGCCGGGCCGATTTCGCCGCCAGGATGTCTGAATCCCTGGGAGTTGAAGTCAAGTCCGCGAAGACCAACTCCGACGCCGTCGAAGGCTGCGACCTGGTCATCGGAATCGCGGCCACCACCGAGCCGGTTATCCAGGGCGACTGGCTGAAGCAGGGCGCGACGGTGGTCGGAGCCGGCCCCACGACCTGGCGGGTAAGTGAAGTGGACGAGAAAACCCTCACCCGAGCCGACAAGCTGTTCGTGGACTCGCTGGACCAGGCTCCCATAGAGGCGGGGGATATTGCCGCTGCGGTCGACAAAGGGCTGCTGAACTGGAGCCAGCTAACCGAACTACGCTACGCTGTTTGCGGCGCAATTTCGGGACGCGACAACGAAGGGCAGATTGTCTATGCCAAGTTGATGGGAACAGGTGTGGCCGATGTGGCCGCCGCCAAGCTGGCCTACGACAACGCCCGCGAGATGGGACTGGGTACGGAAATGGACTGGTAGCCCGGCCCTTTCGTTGGGGGCTCTTGCCAACCTTACCGCAACCTGCCCTGTCCGCTGAACTCCGTCTACTCCCGCCGCAGGTAATCGCGGGTGGTGCCTATGGCGTAGGCGGCATTGTCGGTGAGGAGGCTCTCCACCGCAGCCCGGGCGGTGTCCAGAGAAGTAAAGCAGGGTATTTGACGTTCCACGGCGGTGCGACGGATGTGGAAGCCGTCCCGCAGCACCTCGCTTACACCGGAGATGGTGTTTATCACGGCTTCCACGCTGCCGTCGTTGATTACGTCAACTACATTGGGGTGGCCTTCACTGAGCTTCTTGGTGGTCATGGTCACCGGCAGACCCATTGCCTCTATCATGGCGGCGGTGCCTTCCGTGGCATACAGGCGACAGCCAGCCCGATTCAGGCCCTGTACGAGGGAAACGGCCTCCGCTTTATGCTGGTCCGCGATGCTCAGCAACACGCCAATCCCTTGCCGCAGGTTTAGCCGGGCTGCCAGCAATGCCTTGGTAAGCGCGGCAGGGAAATCCCGGTCAATTCCCATTACCTCGCCGGTGGACTTCATTTCCGGCCCCAGGTGCCAGTCAACGCCTACGAGCTTGGCCATGGAAAAGACCGGCGCCTTCACCCCCACGAGTCCCTGCCTGGGCCACAAGCCGGTGGGGAAACCCTCCTCCGCCAGGGTGTGACCGAGCATTACCCTCGTGGCCAGCCTCGCCACCGGGACGCCGGTGACCTTGGAAATGAAGGGTATCGTTCGGCTGCCTCGCGGGTTGACCTCCAGCACATAGACCGTGGTTTCCTCATAGTTGGCGTTCCGTGTTTGCGGGCTGCGATAGGCTGCGCCGCCGTGAATCACGAACTGCACGTTCATAAGGCCGCGCACACCGAGAGCCAAACCGATGCGGGTGGTGTAGTCAACGATGGTGCCGACCTCGGACTCAGTGAGGTTCAGGCCGGGGTAGATGGCCATGGAGTCTCCGCTGTGCACCCCTGCCCGTTCAACGTGTTCCATCACCCCCGGAATCAGCACGCCAACGCCGTCGCAGATGGCGTCAACCTCGCACTCTTTGCCTTCCATGTAGCGGTCAATCAGCACCGGCTTGTCGGGGGACATCTCTGTGGCGGCAGTGAGGTAGCGAATCAGCTCAGTGGCGTTCTGGACGATTTCCATGGCTCGGCCTCCCAGCACGTAACTGGGGCGAACCACCGCCGGGTAGCCAATGGTCTGGGCAACCTGCAGTGCCTCGCTGACCGACGTTACCGCTGCTCCCGGCGGCTGCGGAATGCCCAGGTTTGCCAGAAAATCCTCGAACTTTTGGCGGTCCGACGCGATGTCTATGGCTTCCGCGCTGGAACCGAGGATGGGCATTCCGACCTGAGATAGAGCCTGGGAGAGGTCAATGGCCGTCTGGCCTCCGAATTGTACCAGCGAAGCCGGGGGACGGGCGTCACCGCCTTCACCATCGACGGTTTCATTTTCTATTATGTCGCGTACCGACTCCTCATCCAGCGGCTCAAAATATAGCCGGTCGCTGGAGTCAAAGTCGGTGGACACCGTTTCCGGGTTGGAGTTGACCATGATGCTGCGGACTCCGGCCTCTGACAGGGCTGTGGCGGCGTGAACGCTGCAATAATCAAACTCTATGCCCTGTCCAATGCGGATAGGGCCGCTGCCAATGACGAGGGCCTTCTTTCCGTCCAATGCTATGGCTTCGTTTTCTTCGTCGTAGGTGCTGTAATAGTAGGGGGTTACGGCGTCGAATTCGGCGGCGCAGGTATCAACGGTCTTGTAGACGGGCCTGATGCCCCACCTTTGCCGCAGGTTGCGAACCTGCTCCGGAAGCATATCGGCCAGGGTGCCAATCTGCACGTCGGAGAATCCCAGGCGCTTGGACTGATACAACAGCGCCGGTGTCAGTCCTTCGGATAGCAGGCGTCTCTCCATGTTGACGATGCGCTCGAAGGCCACCAGAAACCAAGGGTCGAAATAGGTGCGCTCTAACAACTGAACGACAGTGGCGCCCCGGCGGAGAGCTGCCATGATAGCCCACAGCCTGATGTCGTTGGGTCCGAGGGGCAGACTGTCCAGCGAGAAATCATCACTGGACCGCCAGGCGGAGTCCTCCCATAGCAGCGTCCTGCCACCCAACTCCAGGGACCGCGCTCCCTTCTGCAAGGCGGCTTCAAAGGAGCGGTCAATGACCATCACCTCGCCGGTGGCCTTCATCTGCGTGGTGGTACGGCGGTCTCCGTGGGGGAATTTGTCGAAGGGCCAGCGCGGGACCTTGACCACGCAATAGTCCAGGGCCGGCTCGAATGCGGCCTTGGTCCTGCCCGTTACCGCATTGTCGATCTCGTCGAGAGTGCGCCCTGCGGCGATTTTCGCTGCAACCCGCGCAATGGGGTAGCCAGTGGCCTTGCTGGCCAAGGCGGAACTGCGGCTGACCCGAGGGTTCACTTCGATCACATAGTAGGGTGAGGAGTCCTCAATCCACTCCTGACCGATGACCTCCGATACCTTGGGGTGCGGCTGGATGGCGAACTGCACGTTGCACCCGCCCTCGATACCGAGGCCCCGGATTATATTGATGCTGGCGGTTCGCAGCATCTGGTACTCTTTGTCCGTCAAGGTCTGACTGGGGGCCACTACGATGCTGTCGCCGGTATGAACGCCCATCGGGTCCAGGTTCTCGATGTTGCAGACAGTGATGCAGTTGTCTGCGCTGTCGCGCATCACCTCGTACTCGATTTCCTTCCATCCGACCAGGGACCTTTCCAGCAGTATCTGGGAAATGGGGCTGGCGGAAAGTCCGGCGTCCGCGATGAATTCAAACTCCTCTTCCGTGTTGGCAATGCCTCCGCCGCTCCCGCCCAGGGTGTAGGCAGGGCGAATGACCAGCGGCAGGCCCATGCGGGAGGCGACTTCCCGGGCTTCTTCCATCGAGTTGACGGTGACGTTCTCCGGCTCCGGCTCTCCTATGTCGTGAAGGAAGCGGCGGAAGAATTCCCGGTCTTCCGCGCGGCGAATGGTTTCCAGGGGCGTGCCCAAGAGGCGCACGTCATAGCGTTCGAGGACACCGGCGTCGGCCAATTCCACGGCCAGGTTAAGGCCGGTTTGCCCGCCCAGAGTGGGGAGAAGGCCATCCGGTCGCTCACGCTGGATAACTCTTTCCAGAACAGGTACGGTGAGCGGTTCAATGTATACGTGGTCGGCGATTCCGTCGTCGGTCATGATGGTGGCCGGATTGGAATTTACCAATACGGTCTCCACCCCCTCCTCGCGGAGGGCTTTGCAGGCTTGGGTGCCGGCGTAGTCGAACTCGGCTGCCTGGCCAATCACTATAGGACCGGAGCCTATCACCAAGACCTTTCGAGGTTGCTCTGCGATTTTGGGCCTCCCTGAAGACCTGCTTTTCCGGGCCTTGCGCTTTGCGAGATACTCGTGAACCAGGACTGCCAGCGGCAGGTAAAACCCGTTCGTGGTGAGATTTCATCACCATGAACGGGTTAGTACATGCGATTCCCACTCCCTGTTGGTTGTGGTTGCGCCCGCCGACACGGCGGCTATACCTTGGGCAAAGAGCCCGGGAGCTCTATCAGGTGCCGCTCGTGCAGCGAATTGAGCAGTTGACAGACAAAGGCGCCAAACAGCTTGCCGTCCCAGTCCGCGGCGTCTGTGCCAGGTATCTTCTGCTCAACCCTGGGCGGAATGTTTATGGAAACATAGCCTTTGTCCTCGGCTGCTACTTCCATGTGGCCCAGGGGCAAGAATTCCCGTTTCGGTTGACCAAGCTGAAAGACGCTGACCTCAAAGGACCAGTGCCGCCCCACGGTCGCCCTGCCGGGTCTTACATTGTAACCGAAATCCCCACAACTATAGCGCGGGACCTCGGCATCCAAGATCGAGGTCATTTCGGATAAATCCACCGCCACTTCCACATCCACCCCACCTTCCAGCAAGACCATGGAAAAAGAAGACATGAAAATAATTCCTCCGGAAGGTTTTCGCAACTCCGCTGCTTTTGGAAGTGTCTCACATTGTCATTGGGCCTTTCTCAGGCCTAGACAGCAACGCCTTTCCTCACTTCACCTCCTCTGACTGTCTTGTCCTCCGAAATCCCCCATCATCTGTAGGAAACGGTCGAACAGGTACTCGTTGTCTCTTGGCCCCGGGGAAGCCTCCGAGTGATATTGAATCGTGAAAACGGGCAGTTCCCGGTGAGTCAGTCCTTCCACTGTTTCGTCGTTAAGGTTGATGTGCGAAACTTCCAGGCCGGGGGGCAGGGAATCCGCCCGGACGGCGTACCCGTGGTTCTGCGCCGTGATGTAAACCCGGCCTGTGGAGAGATCCCGCACCGGGTGATTGCCGCCCCGGTGTCCAAACTTGAGCTTGAAAGTTTCCGCTCCCAAGGCCCTTGCCACTATCTGGTGGCCCAGGCAGATACCCATCACGGGCGTTCTGCCGAGAATCTTGCGTGCGCTTTCTACCACGTAGTCCAGCAACTGCGGGTCGCCCGGCCCAGGTGAGAGGAGCACCCCCGACGGATTGAGGGAGAGCAATTCCTCCGCCGGGGTATCGGCGGGAACTACCCGGACTTCGCAGCCCCGGCGGTTAAGCTCACGCAGGATATTGTATTTAAGCCCACAATCAGTTACCAGCACTCTGAAGGGCCTTTCCAAGCCGTTTTGCGGTTCGGACAGTTCGCCAACATCGCTCCAAGCGTAACCCTCGGTGGTGCTTACAGTGCGAACATGGTCGAGTTCGCCGTAGTTTGGGGCCCCCTCCAAGCGGGTCAGGGCGCTGTCGGGATCGGAGGATATAACCCCCATCATCACGCCCTGGGAGCGCAGACGGCGAGTAATGGCTCGCGTATCAATACCGCTGATGCCGGGGATTCCCTGGCTTTCCAGGAACTGGTGAATGGTGCGGTCACTCGCGCCGTGGCTGGGCCTTTCGCAATGCTCGCGCACAATCAGGCCGCTGACCTGGATGCGCCGCGACTCGAAATCAATGCTGTTGATGCCATAGTTGCCCACCAACGGGTAGGTGAGGGTCACCAGTTGCCCGGCATAGGAAGGGTCGGTGAGGACTTCCTGGTAGCCAGTCATGGTGGTGTTGAACACCACCTCGCCCACGGCGTCGCTGGCGGCTCCGAATGCGTAGCCGCGATGCACTGAGCCGTCTTCGAGAACCAGATATGCTTCATTGGGCATTGGGCGCTCCCAGTTCCTCACACAGATAGACGATTTCCCCCTGGGCGATAGTGGCAAGGGCGCGGCCCCGCAGCGTTGCTCCGTCGAGGGGCGTGTTCCTGCCTTTAGACGCAAACTTGCTGGCGTCCACCGTCCACTCACGTTGTGGGTCGAATAGAACGACATCTGCAGGCGTTCCCGGGGCCAGCGATGCCAGGGGCGCGTAGCCATGGCCAAGGACGCGAGCCGGACCGACTGTCAGCCGCTCAATGAGCGTCGGCAAGGCGATGCGCCCTTCGTGGACCAACTTCAGCGCGGAGCCAAGGGCAGTTTCCAGCACGCTGATGCCAAAGGCTGCGTCCTGATAGGTGACCTGCTTGCTGGCCGCGTCATGGGGGGCGTGGTCAGTGGCAATACACTCAATAGTCCCATCAGCCAGGGCCTCCACCAGCGCGTCCACGTCGGCCCGGCTGCGTAGGGGTGGGTAGACCTTGGTAGAAGTGTCGTAGGCAAATTCGCTGCGACCCTCTTTTCCCTGCGCCCCCAGAGCCCAATCATCGGTAATGGTGAGATGGTGCGGGCATACTTCGGCGGATACGCTCAGCCCCAGTTCCTTGGCGCGGCGCAGCAGGGGCACGCTGCCGTATGTGCTCAGGTGCGCAAGGTGCAGCCGTCCGCCGGTGGACTCAGCCAGCGCGATGTCGCGGGCAATCATGGCGTCCTCGGCGGCGGGAGGTATGCCGGGCAGCCCCAGGCGTGTCGCCACCTGGCCCTCGGCCATCACGCCCTCACCGCTCAGGTGAAGGTCCTGGCAGTGGTTGCTGACGGGCCGTCCCAGGTCGGCGCTGTAAGCCAGCGCCATTCGCATCAGGTTGGCGTCCTGCACCGGGTCGCCGTCATCGCTGAAAGCCACCGCCCCGGCCGCGGCCATTTCCTCGAAATCCGCCAGTTCTTTCCCCTGCCGTCCGCGCGATACGCAGCCGATGGGGAGTACACGCACAGGTCCGGCATCACGGGCGCGACGCAGGACGAACTCAACTAACGATTCCGAGTCTATGGGCGGGTCGGTGTTGGGCATACAGCACAGCGTGGTAAACCCGCCTCTGGCCGCCGCCTGCGTCCCGGTGGCGATAGTTTCCTTGTATTCGTAGCCCGGCTCTCGTAAATGGGCGTGGAGGTCTATGAAGCCGGGGCAGGCCACCTGCCCGGCGGCATCAATGACGACGCAACCGTCAGGGCGGCCCTCAATTACCGGCTGGACAGCGGCGATTTGACCGTCGGCAACAAGAATGTCGCCCACAGAATCCCTTCTGTTGGACGGGTCTATCAGCCGCGCCCGGCGTATCAGGACCGGGTGGTTTTGCCGGGCGGCCATTATTGCCGCTCCCCGGCGTTGAGCTGGTACAGCACAGCCATGCGGACGGCGACACCAGCGGTCACCTGCTCTTCGATGGCCGAGCGACTCCCGTGGGCCAGGGCGGTACTGATTTCGATGCCCTCGTTCATCGGGCCGGGGTGCATCACCAGCACGTCGGGGCGGGCGCGGGCCAGCCGGGCGTCATTGACCTGCCAGCGGCGGATGTACTCGCGAATACTGGGTAGAAAGCCACCTCTCTGCCGCTCTGACTGGAGGCGCAAGGCCATGACCACGTCGGCATCTTCCACGGCGCGGTCAAGGTTTGTATCTACTTCAACCACAGATGCGAGTGTTCCGTCTCCGTTTTCCCTGTTCCGGGCCATAAAATCCATGGGAATCAGGGTCTGGGGGCCAGACAACACCACGCGGGCCCCCATACGGGAAAATCCCCAGATGTTGGAGCGAGCCACGCGGCTGTGCAGCACATCGCCAACGATGACTACTTTCAGCCCCGCGATACGGCCCAAGCGGGACTGAACGGTATACAAGTCCAGCAGGGCTTGAGTGGGGTGGGCGTGCAGGCCGTCGCCGGCGTTGACCACGCTGACCCGCTCCAGGTTGCGGGCGAGAAAGTTGGGCGCGCCGGAGTGGGGATGCCGCACCACCAGCGTATCCACGCCCATGGCTTGCAGCGTCAGGCCGGTGTTCAGCAGCGACTCGCCCTTATCGGCGCTGCTGCCGGAAGCGCTCATGTTGATGACATCGGCGCTCAGTATCTTGCCTGCTTCCTCGAAGGAAACCCGCGTGCGGGTGCTGGCTTCGTAGAACAGCGTGACGATGACCCGGCCCCTCAAGGCAGGGGTCTTCTTGATGTCCCGGCCCAGCACTTCCGCCATGCCGTGGGCCGACTCCAGCGTCGCCGCCAATTCCTCGCCGGAATAGTCGTCCAGGTCCAGGACGTGCCTGCGTGGCAGCATGATTTCCTGACCAGCCGCCAAGTTCTCTATCGTTTGGGGCAGAGTCATTTACGCCCCTTCCTCTCCGTTTTCTGATTCCGGTACATTGTCGGCAGAGTTTTCAGGCCGCAGCAGCACCACCTCATCCACTCCGTCATTCTCCGTGAGGCGCACCGCGACAATCTCGCTGCGGGCGGTGGGGATGTTGCGGCCCACGTAATCGGCCCTGATGGGCAGTTCGCGGTGGCCGCGGTCAATCATCACCGCCAGTTGCACCTGATTGGGCCTGCCGTAGTCGTTCAGGGCGTCCAGGGCGGCGCGGATGGTGCGCCCGGTATAGAGGACATCGTCCACCAGCACGACGCGCT
This sequence comes from Dehalococcoidia bacterium, assembly GCA_965204805.1. Lineage (GTDB taxonomy): Bacteria > Chloroflexota > Dehalococcoidia > Lucifugimonadales > UBA3495 > VXOI01. The sequence goes on along the minus strand of OZ242013.1, from coordinate 1,228,904 downwards.
GGCCTTGTATGCTCACCGGCAGGTTGGTTCGATGCACCCGAACTCTCGGCCTCTTGCGTTCCCGCAGGTCGTCGCGATACAGGTTGATGTCCAGTGACCCTACTGGCACCGTTGCGCCCTCGAACTCAGCCAAGCGCTTCGACAGACGGTTCGCCATAGGCACTCCGCGCCGGTGGATGCCAACCAGCAACAGGTCGCCTGCGCCCCGGTTGCGCTCCAGGATTTCATGGGCAATGCGGGACAGGGCGCGACTAATGCCGTCGTCGGTCATAACCTGCCGCTCAGCCATTCCTGGGACGCCTTCGGGCATAGCATCGCTCCTGAATGATTGTGTCGGCTGCGCCTGCTCGGGTAACAAAAAACCCCCTGCCGCTGTGAGGCAAGGGGTGTAAAGTCCGGGCCGACCAGCATCCTTCGACAAGCTCAGGATGGGAATTCCTGGCTCAGGGTGAAGGGCCGGGTACGCATCCGGGACGCCCTACTTTGCCAGCCTCACGGGACTGCCTTAAAAGTCTGACTGTCCGGCTGCCACGCAGCCGAGGAAAATTTTTGATTTGATCATTTTATCAGACAGTGGCCTGATTAAGAAAGTGGTTCGGCGGGCTGTTTCCGGGACTTTTGACCTCCCTTTAGCTATGCTGCCACGTGCTTGCGGCGGTTGTTGAGGTAGTCCACCAGCACGAACTCGCTGAGGTTGGCGGCGCTGGTGTAGAAGGCGCGGCCCCGGTTGATGCGAGTCATGCGGTCTACGAAGTTGACGAGCTGGTAATTGTTTTCCAGCATGAAGGTGTTTATCAAGATGTCTTCCTGGGTGCAGCGGCGGACTTCCCGCAGGGTTTCCATCTCGGTGCGATAGCTGGGCGGATAGCTGAAGTAGGATCGGTCGCCTTCCAGGTGGGCTGTCGGCTCGCCATCAGTGATGACCAGAATCTGCCGGGTGCCGCCCTTTTCCCTGGACAGCAGCTTGCGGGAGAGCATCAGGGCGTGGTGGAGGTTGGTGCCGGATACCCAGGCGTTCCAACTGCACGCCGCCAGCTCTTCTTCCTTGATCTCGCGGGCATAGTCGGAGAAGCCGACGACGTGGAGGGTGTCGCGGGGGAACTGCGAGCGTATCAGGGCCATGAGGGCCACGGTCACCTTCTTGGCGGCCTGCCAGTTGTTGAACAGGCCCATGGAGCGGCTCTGGTCCAGCAGCAGGATGGTGGCCGCCTTGGTCATGTGCTCGGTGCGGTGAACCTCGAAGTCCTGGGGGCCGATGCGCACCGGAACCTGGGGGCCGCCCCGCAGCACGGCGTTCTTCACCGTGGTCTGCAAGTCCACCTGGAAGGGGTCGCCGAACTCGTAGGTCTTGGTCTCTCCCAGCAGGTCGCCGTTGGCCCCGCGGGTGTCCATGCGGTGGCCGCCGATGCGGTCTTTCTTGAGGTGGGCAAAGACTTCTTTGAGGGCCTTCTGTCCGATGCGCCGGATGCCACGGGCGGTCAACTCGGCCTTGCCGCCGCCAGTGATGTAGCCGGCTTCCTCCAGCAGCTTGCGCAGATTGTCCAACTCGTCCCAGACTCGCCGGGCGTCGTCTCCCAGAAGTTCGGCAAGTTTCTCCGGGTCTACTTCGCTGAGCTCGCCTGTGCGGATGGCTTCCTGGAGCGCGGCCTCCAACTGGTCTAGCTGCTGGAGGTCGCGCATCATCTGCATCGCCTGTTCCATGGTCAGGCTGTCGTCGCCGAGGAAGGGGTACTGACGGCGCATATCCTCCATGGGCATCAACTGCTCCATTAGATTGGCGAACTGGGCCATCTCCCGCTGGGTTTCCGGGTCGAGGGCCTGGGCCAGGGCCTCCTCCATTTCGCGGCGGGCTTCGGGGGACATACTCTCCAGCATTGACTGCATCTGCGCCAACTGCTGTTGCAGCATCGCCATCAATTCGTCGAAGCTCTGCGGGGGATTGGGGCCGAACATCGGCCCCCACTTGTCCATGAACCCGTCGAAGTCCGGCTCGCGGCCTTGCAGCTTGTCGCGCATCATCTGGTTGAGGTCGCGCATCATCTCGCGGGTGGCTTCCATGTCCTCCGGGGACATGTTCTGTATCTGTTGCTGCATCTGCTGGGAAATGTTCTGGGCCATCTGGCTCTTGAGCATATCCAGCAGTTCTTGAAACTTGCGCTGGGCCTCCGGGTCAATGAAGTCGTACTCCATCAACTCTTTTAACTGGCTGCCGACGCCCTCAGGCAGGTTGTCCAGCTTGTCCAGGTTGCGGTTGGCCCGCTGCTCCAGAAGGTTGTAGAGGGCTTCCTGCTGTCCGCGCTCGTCTTCGGGGGCATCGTCCACCTGCTGCTGGGCGTCGTCCAGGCGATTCTGGATGCCCTGCCGCTCGGTGTTGATTATGTCTTCCAGCCGCTCCTTGAGGTCGTCCAGCACCGAGTCCATGTTGTGCTGCTGCATCTGCTGGCGGCGGCGGTCCTTGAGCTGCTCCATAAGCTGGCGCAGGCCGGGCATCTGCTCGCCGTCGCGGTTCTGCATCCCCTGACGCAGAAGGTCGCGGAGGGCCTGCATTATGTCGCCGTTGTTGAGGATGTCGTCCGACAGCATATCCATCAACTGGTCGGCGTCGAGGTCGAAGATGTTTTGGGTTCCGTCCCACTTGGAGTAGCGGTATGTGCGAAAAAGCATGACATCCCCCACGAAAGCGACATAGGACCGTTACGGGCGATGATACGCGCCCGCTGCGAATGTAGCAACCGGGATAGTCTGAACTGTGATTTGTTTGATTAGAGGATTACCCTGATTTCTTTCTCTATATTGCGTATCCTGTGTCCTGACAATCTTGACAGGGGGTGTTCAGGATAAGGCAATCAGGGTAATCCTCTAATCAAACAAATCACAGTTCAGACAAATCAAATCACCTTCGCGCCCAGCACTCGCTGGCAGTGGGACAAGGCCCAGCGGTGGGCTTCCGGGTCAGGGCCGGACACGCAGTCTGAGTAGACCTCGACGGCATAGTCGCGATTGCGGGCGTCGGAAACGGTGTGCATCACGCAGACGTTGGTGGCGACGCCGCAGACCAGCAACTTCTCCGGGGCCAGCAGGGCGAGGCGGTCGGCCAGGTCGGTGTTGAAGAAGCCGCTGTACCGCTTCTTGGGGATGAGGTTGGCAGCGGTGACGTAATCGGCCAGCTCGGGGATCACATCGGTCTCCTCGGTGCCAACGACGCAGTGGACCGGGAACACCTGGAACTCCAGGTCGTCGGGGTCGTGGTTGTCGGCCAGGAACAGGATGTCAGAGCCAGCCGCCTTCTCCTGCTCGACGAGTTGCAGGGCGTTGGGGATGATGCGCCGGGAATCGGCGTGATACAGGTTGTGGCCGGGTTCGAGGAATCCCTTGAGCATATCCACCACCAGAACGACGTTGCTCATAATGGCCTCCCGCTGGGTGTGGGATTTGGGGCGAGTATGGCGGAGAGAGCGAGACGGGGCAAGGTGGGGATGTGTCCGACTCCAGACTCGATTGTAAATACTGGCTACTGGATCTTTAGGTTTCCATCATCGCGCCACTCTACAACCAGGCCGTCCGGCAACGAAAAGGTGACCGTACTCCAGCCGTAGCTCCAGACCTCCTTCCTCGAAGCGCTGTAGGTGTTGATCGCATCGGGCGTTCCTTGAACGTGAAGCACCTCATCCTGAGAAGACCCGCGAGTGAAATATCCTGAAGCGGGCGGCGCATCGTTTTGGGGCAACAGCTCAACTTTCAGGTTTCCATCATCGCGCCACTCTACAACCAGGCCGTCCGGCAACGAAAAGGTGACCGTACTCCAGCCGTAGCTCCAGACCTCCTTCCTCGAAGCGCTGTAGGTGTTGATCGCATCGGGCGTTCCTTGAACGTGAAGCACCTCATCCTGAGAAGACCCGCGAGTGAAATATCCTGAGGCGGGCGGCGCATCGTTTTGGGGCAACAGCTCAACTTTCAGGTTTCCATCATCGCGCCACTCTACAACCAGGCCGTCCGGCAACGAAAAGGTGACCGTACTCCAGCCGTAGCTCCAGACCTCCTTCCTCGAAGCGCTGTAGGTATTGATCGCATCGGGCGTTCCCTGAGCATGAAGCACTTCATCCTGAGACGACCCGCGGGTGAAATAGTCTCTTGAAGCAAATTGAGGAGTAGCTCTTGGAATCTGGGTTTGCGTTGGTACAGGCGTAGCCGTCGGTGTGGGCGTGGGAATCAGCGTCGGTACAGGAGTAGGTGTAGGTGAGGGAGTGGAGATCGGCGTCAGCACAGGCGTAGCCGTGGGCAGTTGGGCGATGCGGGTGGCTTCCAGCGATGCGGCGTAACGCTCTGCTTCCTGCTGGGCTTCAATGGCAGTGCGGGTGGCTTGGGCAGATTGATGCTGGAGGGCATCCAAAGCCGCTATCGCCATCTTGGTAGCTTCGATGTCGGGAGTGGGTGGAATTGTTGGCAGGGGAGTTGGGACAGGTGTCGGTTCTGGCGTCGGTGTGGGCAGTTCGGCGATGCGGGTGGCTTCCAGCGACGTGGCATAGCGCTCGGCTTCCTGCTGCGCTTCGGTGGCGGTGCGGGTGGCCTGTTCTGCCTGACGCCGATGGGCGTCCATTGCTTCCAGCGCGGCTTTGGTGGCTTCGATGTCGGGAGTGGGCGGGATGGTGGGTAGCGGAGTTGCGGTGGCGTCCGACGATGGGCTGGCGGACGCGGCCAGTGCGCCTAGGTCTTGCTGTACTTCGTTGACTGGAATGGCGAAGCCGATGCCGGTCACGGGCCGGCCGGTTTCGGTGCTTTCCACCCTGGCGGTTATCACGCCGATGACGTTGCCGTTGGTGTCCAGCAGCGGGCCGCCGCTGTTTCCCGGATTCAGCGATGCGTCGGTTTGCAGGTAGTCATCCCGCTTGGCCGAGATGATGCCCCGGCTGACGGTAGGCTCCAGCCCCAACTCTTCGCCCAATGGGTAGCCGATGGCGATGACCGCCTCGCCGACGCTAACGCCGTTGGCGTCGCCGATGGTAAGTGGCGTGAAAGCTCTGTCGGAATCAATCTCCACATAAGCAAGGTCAAGAACGGAATGCCTTTGGACAACTTCGCCCCGGTATTCCTCTCCCGTTGCCGTCAAGACCGTGACCCGCCGCGCACTGCCGACTATGTGCCGGTTGGTGACCACCAGCCCGCTTTCGCTGACAATGAATCCCGTACCTGAGCCGGAACCGGTGATGATTTGTACCACACTAGGCAGGGCTTGTTCGGTTACATCCGCAACGGAATCAGGCGCGGGAGCCGCCGCACCGCAGGCCAGCGCCGTTAGGATTGTCAGTATAGCTGCTATCGCCGTGAGCGCGGCGCTGAGTTTCACTACGGTTAACCCATTGCACTTTTCTGAATCGCAACATTATACAACTACAAATGTTGAAAGGTGGCAGCAATTGCAAGTCGCGGCGGCTCACGAATCCGGGTCAAAAGGCTCCCCGTCCACCAGTACCTCCTTGATGATGGCGTTGCCGTCGGCGTCCAGCTTGACCACCACCTTCACGTCCTGCGCCCGCTCGATGATGTGGCCGGTGCCTTCCGGCACGAAGTAGGTGCCGATGCCAAAGTCGGCGTGGCCCATTCGGTCCACTCGGCCCTTGATGAACACCTCCTCATCCGCAAATCGTTCGTGACCGGCATACCGGGCCGCTCTCCAAACATCCTGCTCTTCCTTGAGTATCACGTAAACCGTTTCGCCCACCGGGTCATCCTGCATGAACGGCGGCAGTTCGGAGATTTCGTAGTCCAGGATGGCGTAGTCGCCTTGCAGCAGGGAGCGCGGGTCCACCGGAACCGTTTGCAGCACGACCTCCGTGCCGGTGCGGAGGGCTACTTCCTTGACGGCGATGAAGCCGAGCAGGAATACCAACTGCCCGGCGACCACGACCCAGAATGCGATGCGCGCCCAGGTCTTCATTCCGCGCCCTCCCCGGCCCGCATTGCGGTCAGCATTCTGCGTCGGCCCCGCTCCAGCAGGAAGCCCCCGGCCAGCAGTATGACGCCGGCGCCCACGAACACCAGCGAGCGGTCGAACAGGGTCGTCGAGTATTCGAAGTAGCGGGAGATTACGAACAGGGCTATCAGCCCCAGCGCCAGGTTGATTCGGCCTTCGCGCCCTTGCAGGTAGCCTGATACCATCAGCCCCAGGGCCGCAAGGGCGAACAGCGCGTTTATCACGATGGGGTAGAGCGGTTCCCACTCAACGGGAACCCGCACCAGCACATGGGAGGCCGTCAGCAGCATTACGACGGTTGCTATCTCGAAAGGCTCGACAACCGAGGCTGACCCGCGCCGGATGCGCCACCATTCCAGCCCGGCCATCGTTACGACGGCAATGGCCGCCGCGGCGTAGGTCAGGCTCCAATAGCGGTAATCCACGCCGTCAATCCGGCCCGCCTCTTCAATGAGGTCATGGAAGGTGAGCAGGTAGAGGGCCCCGAAGCCGACGATTAAGCCGACGGCGCGGAACAGGCCCCCGATGGGTTCCCATCCGTCGAACAGGCTCTTGACCTTCCCTATGGCATAGACTAGCGCTGCCAAGGCCAGGTACATGACCGAAGCCAGTATCACGGCATCCGCGTCATATACCTCTGCCAGCCAGTGGGGCATCCTGAACCCGGCGGCCACGAGGAACAGGACGATTCCCAAGAACATCACCGGCACGGAACGGGTGACGTAGGCCAGGGGCAACACGCCCAGGAACCAGAAGGCGGTGAGATTGGGATGATCCACGGGTACGTGGTATATCTGGCCGATGAGATGCACTCCGGCCCCGTATATGATGCAGCCCAGCAGAACCAGCGCAATGCCCACGGCGGTGTAGCCCAGCCGCTGCCATAGGAAGAAACCCGCGCCGTAGGACAGCACGACGCCGGCAATCAGCGCCCCCAGCTTGACGCTGCGAGGAATTTCATCCCAGTTGGCGGCAAAGAAGGTGATGACGCCCAGTCCAACCAACACGGCTCCCAGGATGGACAGGCCAATCACAAGCCCCTGCCGCCTGCGGGCGGCTTCGTAGCCGACGGAATCCGCCGGGTAGCGGGCCAGTATCGCCCGGCCCTGTTCGGCGGAAATCGTCCCGTCCCGCTGCCATGCCTCAACTTCCTGCCGCAGTCGAGACACGAATCTCTGGTTGAAGTCTTCAAAAGGATTCATCAACAAATCTACTTAACGCCAGACAATGCGATGCGTTTTTGCCTGTTCATGCCGGTTCCTGTCTATGCTACGCAAAACCCTCGCCAAAGAGATTCTTTCGGCGAGGGCAAGGCAGGCAGTACGGAACGCCGCGTTAGACGGCGGCTGCCGGTTCGGGTGTGGCGAAGCGGGCGTCGTCGGCCAGCATTTCCGACAGTCCAACGGCCTCAAAGCAGTCCTGGAGAGAGCTCATGTTGCCGAGCAGGTGGGCCGTAGTCCCCTGCTCCTTGAGGGTCGCGAGGGTCTGCTGGACAGCGCGCATTGCCGACAGAATCCCGCTGGCAGGATAGATGACGATCTTGAATCCATAGCTCTCCAGTTCCCGGGCTGATAGCAGCGGTGACTTTCCGGTTTCCACGTAGTTGTAGAGAAGAGGGACGTCCAGCTCGCGGCCCGCCTGCTCAATCTGCTCCGGGGTACGCAGAGCCTCGACGAACAGCACATCGGCGCCGGCCCTCACGTACTCATCGCAGCGGCGTATGGCGTCGTCCCACCCCGTTACGGCGATGGCGTCAGTGCGCACGATAATGGTGAAGTCGTCATCGGTGCGGGCATCCACGGCGGCGTGGATCTTCTGCACCATATCTTCCGTGGGTATGACCCTCTTGTCGTCGAGGTGGCCGCAGCGCTTGGGAAACTCCTGGTCTTCCAGGTGCAGCGCGGCGACGCCGCTGCGCTCGTATTGGCGAACGGTGCGGCGGACGTTGAGGATGCCTCCATACCCAGTGTCGGCGTCAGCGATCACCGGGATGTCCACTACCGACGCGATCTGCGCGGCGTTGTCCAGCATCTCCGTCATGGTCGTCAGGGCCAGGTCCGGGTAGCCCATGCGGGCCACTGAAGTTCCAGCGCCGGTCATGTAGATGGCGGGGAATCCGGCGGTTTCGATTAACCTGGCGGTGAGGCAGTCGTAGGCGCCGGGGGCCATGATGATGCCGGGCTGTTGCAGGAGTTGGCGGAACTGGGTGGTGGCTCGCATATAGTCCTCCAGATTGGCCTTTTCCGGGCCTCGCGCCCGCAGTCTAGGCGATCAGGCCGCCGTCTACGGTAAGGACCTGACCAGTCAGGTAACCGGCCCCCCTGCTGCTCAGGAACAGGATGGTTTCGGCAACATCTTCGGAAGTCCCGAACCGGCCCATGGGGATGCGCTCCAGAATCTGGTTGCGCTGTTCCTCGGTCAGGTCCTCCACCATGCCAGTGGCGATGTACCCGGGGGCTACGGCGTTTACGGTCACGTTGCGTGAAGCCACTTCACGGGCAACGGCCTTGGTGAAGCCTATGAGCCCAGCCTTGGCGGCAGCGTAGTTTGCCTGGCCGGGGTTACCGGTCAATCCGACAACCGAGGACATATTGACCACGCGCCCGTAATGCTGCCTGATGAGGTGGGGCATCACGTACTTGGTGCAGAGGAACGCTCCCCGGAGGTTGACCCGCAGGACCTCGTCGAAGTCGGCGGTGGTCATACGAAGGAGCAGGCGATCACGGTGTATGCCTGCGTTGTTCACCAAAATGTCTATCCGGCCGAAGTGCTCAATTACGGCCTTGATAGTCTCCTGAGTCTGCCCTTCATCGGAAACATCGCCGGCGATGAGCATTGCTTCGCCGCCGCCAGTGGATATGGATTCTCTAACCTCAATTGCCGCGGCGACGCTGGCGTTGTAGTTCAACGCAACCCTGGCGCCAGCTTGGGCCAACCGTTTGGCTATGACGGCGCCTATGCCCCGTGATGAGCCGGTCACCAAGGCGACCTGGCCCTGGAGGTCAATCCCGGCGCTAGTTTGCTGCATCGGTGGCCTTCCCCATTGCTGGGCTTGCCGAAGAGCCAGCGTCAAAATTGTTGATAACAGCCAATTCCTGCCGCATTATGTCTAATAAACCAACATCGACGTAGCGAACGGCGGTCCGTACTGCACCCTCGACTCCGTTGGCAAGGCAGGAGCCGTGACCGAGAATTACCGGGGCGTTAACTCCGAACAGGGGGCCGCCGCCCACGGTTCGAGGGCGGTTGGTTGTCTCCCACAGGTCATCGGCCAGTCGAGCCACGATGGAATTGTCAACTGTGCCTGTAAGCCGTTCCCGCACAAAGCCGGCCAACGCTCCGCCCATACCCTCGGTAAATTTGAGCAGAATGTTACCGACGAAGCCATCGCAGATAATGACGTCGGCCTTGTCAGTGAAGAAGTCCATGCCTTCGACATTGCCTATGAAGTTGAGATGGCTATCCTGAAACAGTTGGTAGCTTTCCTGGACCTGCCGATTGCCCTTGGCCGACTCTGCGCCGACGCTCAACAGACCAATGCGCGGGTTTTCGATGCCCATGTAGGTGTGGGCAAAGGCGGCGCCCAGAACGGCAAAGCTGAGCAGGAGGCTAGGTCGACAGTCTAGGTTGCTTCCAATGTCAACCAGGACAGTGTTCGGGGCGAGGCCAAGAAACGGACCGCCCAGGCAAGGGCGCTCCAACCCCTCCATCAGGCCGAGAGATAACACCGCGCTGGCCATGGATGCGCCAGTTGAACCCATGGAGACCATAACGTCGGCCTGTCCCTGCTTGACCAATTGGGTGGTTACCATCACCGAAGCCCTGGGCTTCTGGCGCAACGCCTGGAGCGGATGCTCATCGTCCAATATCTTGCCTTCGGATGGAACGACGGTTATGGCCAACCCCGCGGTGTTGTATTTGGAAAGTTCTTCTTGCACCTGCTGGGGATCGCCCACCAACAGCAACTCGGCATTGATTGAACGCAGGGCCTGAACTGCGCCCTTGACAGTTTCTGTCGGGGCGAAGTCGCCGCCCATGGCGTCAACGGCAACCCGTACCGGGCGGCTGTCTTCGGTTCCATCGCGTTGCATTTTTTACCTCTAGGCAAGAGGCCCCGCTGCGTGGGCCCTAGTTGTTTCTCTTTACCGAGGCGGTCCCGGTAATCAGGTCTTCTCCGGTGGAACTGTTTCTCACGCCGACATTGAATCCCACGAGAGAGTCGCTGGATTTGCTGGCCCGCCCCCAGGTTTCCACTTGATCTCCGAGATAGGCCGCCCCCTTGAAACGCACCCTCAGCGAACCGCTGGCGAGCCAAGATTCCCCCAGGTATGCGGTCAACATTTCCGAGAGAAAGGCCAGGGTGAGCATCCCGTGGGCGATTACGCCACCAAATCGGGTGCCTGCGGCAAACTTTTCGTCAAGGTGCAGCGGATTGTCGTCACTGGAAGCGGCGGCGTAGGCCGTCAGTCGTTCTTGTGTGATGGTGCGCGACACAGTGGGCAATTCGGTGTGGCCATCAGCGCCGTTCCCTGGTCGCCCACGGGGTTCTCTTTCGATGGGAGAGCCATTCCCTTCTGCGACCATGACGGTGCTTTTGCCGGTCAGGACAGTTGTAGCAAGCGCAGACTCCAAGGCACAGGCAACGGTGATGAAGCGCAGCCCGGCGCGCTCACGAGGACGCTCGAGAGTTGAGACAGCCCGCAGTTCTTGCCCCAAAGCGATGGGGGCTAGCGTATCAACTTCCTGGAGGCTATGAATGGCTCCCGGAGGGAGATTCAGGGACTTAAGCATCAGACCGAGGGCGGAGGCGGTTCCATATAAGGGGGGAGCAAGGCCGGTTTGGCTGTATATCGGCAGTTCGTCACCCACCGCCCGGAGATAATCCTCCACCGGCTTTGTTGTCACACTGACCCGGCCCACTTCCAAGGGTTGCGACGAAGCGCCGCCGGATTCGGTCGTCATTCGGTTAAGCCCCCACGGTTTTCACGCGCCTAAGCACTTCCCCAAACCCCGGAAAGATACAACAATTCATCGCCGAAGCCTCTTCGGCATTTACGCGGCTAGAGTATACATAGGTGCAGCTATGACGGGCAACAAAATGTAAAGTGAGCTATGACGAATTATCGCCCTTATGGTTCATGTTGGCTGGTCGGCGAAACCGAAGGCCTCAGCAGCCATCTCGACTATATGCTCGCCGATGGCCAAGGATGAGGTTGCGCCCGGCGATGGGGCGTTCAATACATGAACCGCTTCCCGCCCGAGCAAGATGTTGAAGTCGTCCAGCAGCGCGCCGTTCCTAGCCACCGCCTGCGCCCGCACGCCCGAGCCTCCGGGAGCGAGGTCCTCGTCGCGGATTGCAGGCAACAGGCGTTGCAAGTCGCGAAGGAATATGTTCTTGCTGAACGACCGCCTTGTCTCGCTGAGACCTGTCTTCCAGTGCTTGGCGGTCATCTTCCAGAAACCGCCGTAAGTAAGGGTTCCGAGGGTCTCGGCCACATCTATATCGCTCTTACGGTAGCCCTCCCTGCTGAACGCCAGCACCGCATTGGGACCAGCTTCTACGTAGCCGTGAATGTTGCGGGTGTAGTGTACCCCCAAGAAGGGGAATCGAGGGTCCGGGACTGGGTAAATCAGGCCGGACACCAGGTGATGGCTCTCGGGCCGGATGGTGTAGTACTCCCCGCGGAAGGGGATGATGCGAACATCCACCCTCTCTTCCAGCATAGCCGCCACGCGGTCGGCATAAAGGCCGGCGCAGTTGATGACGTGGCTAGTCTGGAGGGTGCCCTTGGCAGTTTCGACGGCCAGCGACCCTCCGTCCTTGGTTATGCTGTGCACCGGAGCCTCGGTGAATACGTCACCGCCCGCATGAGCGAACCGACTGGCGTAGGTCTGGGCTACCTTGACGTAATCCGCGATGCCGGTGCCGGGCGACCAGAGCGCCCTTATCCCAGCCGCGTGCGGCTCTATTTCCCGCAGGCGCTCCTTGCCGATCATCTCCAGCCCTTCGACACCGTTGGCGACACCGCGCTCATAGAGATGGTCGAGGCGGCCCAGTTCCGATTCGTCGGTGGCTACGATGACCTTTCCACATCGCTCGTATTCGATTTCGTTCTCGTCGCAGAACTGAATCAGCTTTTGCACGCCGGCGACGCAGAAGTTGGCCTTGTGGGAGCCGGGGCGATAGTAAATGCCGGAGTGAATAACCCCGCTGTTATGTCCGGTCTGATGCGTTGCCACTTCAGCCTCTTTTTCCAGCACGGCCACCCGCAGCCTGGGGAACTGCTGGGTCAGGTGCATGGCCGTGGATAGCCCGATGATGCCCCCACCGACAATGGCGACGTCGTACTGTTGCCGTTCCATGACAGTGCTCCCCGCCGTCGGCTGCGAATAGCTGGGGCCTGCCGACGGGCCAGTTAAGGTTAGTCCGCCGCGGGCGGCGGGTCAAGGAATGGCCCGCGCCACGCCATGCTATACTTTACCAGCGCGCCGGATTCCGGCGCTGTATCTGTTAACGCCTATGGAGGGGCTATGCACTTCGGCATCTTCATGGAGTTTGGTAGCCGACCATCACTGTCGGAGGCGGAGTCCTTCCAGGAAGGGTTCCGGCTGGTGGACGCCGCCGAGGAGTTGGGACTGGACGGCGTATGGCTAGCCGAGCTTCACTTCAATCCCGTGCGCTCGGTGCTGTCTTCGCCCATCGTGGTTGCCAGCTCCATCGCCACGCGCACTCAGCGCCTGCGTATTGGGATGGCCGTCCATGTGCTTCCCCTGAACAACCCGCTGCGCATCGCCGAGGAAGTAGCGACCGTGGACCAAATCAGCGAGGGCCGATTCGAGTTCGGCGTGGGGCGCAGCGGCTTCGCCCGCTCCTATGACCTCTATGGCATCCCCTACGTGGAGAGCCGCGAGCGCTTCCGCGAGGCCCTGAACATCGTCCTGGAAGCATGGAAGGGCGAGCCGTTCTCCTACGAAGGCGAGTTTTACACCTTCGCGGGGGCGCAGGTCTCGCCCCGGCCTTACCAGCAGCCTCACCCGCCCCTGCGAATCGCCGCCACGACAGCCGAGACCTTCCCCCGGCTGGGCCGCGAGGGACACCCTATATTCGTCGGCCTGCGGGGAATGGACGTTCCAGAACTTCGCGGCCACCTCAAGGAATACCGCAAGTCCTGGCGTGAAGCCGGACACGAAGGCGAAGGCGACGTGTCGCTCCGTATTCCGGTCTACGCAGCCGACACGGAAGAGGCAGCCCTTGAAGAGCCGCAAGAGAGCATCAACGCCTACTTCAACCGCATGGGCTCACTGCTGCGCGATTCGGCCACAAGCAGGGCAGGGGGCGACGCTGACCTTCGGCAGGGCCGCGCCGACCGGCTGGCGTCAATGTCCTACGAAGAGATGCTGCAAACTAAGGTCGCCTTCGGCACCGGAGAGAGCCTAGTGGACCGCTTTACCGAGCTGAAGGAAGAGTTGGGGCTGGACAGCATAGTTGCCGAACTGAACGCCGGTGGCTTGATACCTGAGGAAGCAGTCACCCGCAGCCTGCGCATTATGACGCAGCAGGTCATGCCGTCGTTCAAATAGGCCGAAAACATCCCCACCCTCGTCAAAGGGGAAGGTTAAGGTGGGATGAAATCCTTCACCCTCAATTTCCGGGTACGAGGACAAAATAATGAAAGTCGCAGTCCTTGACGACTACCAGAGCGTCGCAGAAAGCCTGGCCGACTGGTCCCAGTTGCCTCCGGGAACCGAACTCACTTTCTTCAGCGACCACCTGACCAGCGAGGACGCCCTGGCGGAACGCCTGGACGGTTTCGACGTGGTGATGGGGATGCGGGAGCGCACGCCCTTCCCCCGCTCGCTGCTGGAGCGGCTGCCTAACCTGCGCCTGCTGGTCACCACCGGGCGGCGCAACGCCTCCTTCGACATAGAAGCGGCATCTGACCTGGGCATCGCAGTCTGCGGCACCAACGGGGCGGGCGAGGGACCGACGGAGTTGACCTGGGGGCTGATATTGGGCATCGTGCGGCAGATTCCGCTGGAAGACCGGCTTTCCCGCGAAGGGAAGTGGGGAACCACCGTCGGCGTAGGGCTGAAGGGCAAGACCATCGGACTGCTGGGGCTGGGGCATATCGGCTCGCTGGTGGCAAGGGTAGCCAACGCCTTCGACATGAACGTCATCGCCTGGAGCCAGAACCTCACCGCTGAGCGGGCCCGCGAATGCGGCGTGACGCTGGTGGACAAGGACACGCTGTTCCGCGATTCGGACATCCTTTCAGTCCATGTAGTGCTGAGTCAGCGCACCCGCGGGCTGGTAGGCGCCCGTGAGCTGGCTCTGATGAAGCCGACGGCCTACCTGGTCAACATCTCCCGAGGCCCCATCGTGGACGAGGACGCCCTGGTTGACGCCCTGCAACGCCGGGTCATCGCCGGGGCCGCGCTGGACACATTCGACGTAGAGCCGCTGCCCGAAGGTCACCCGCTTCTGCAACTGGACAACACCCTGATCTGCCCGCACCTAGGCTACGTCACCGACGACTCCTACCGCGCCATGTACGCCGGCGTCATAGAGGACATCCGCGCCTTCGCCAGCGGCGAGCCGGTAAGGATGATCAATGAGGAAGTGCTGACTGCCCCGCAGTTCCGGGGCTATCAGTAGACAATGGCTGAACCACTGATACCTTATGCGCTGAAAGATGGGCGCATAGTCCACGTTGATTCCGTGGCTCGCGGGCGGGCTTGCGACTGTACCTGCCCGGCTTGCAATGGTCTGCTTGTGGCACGGAAGGGGGATATCCGGGTACACCATTTCGCCCACGATACGTATGCCATTGCCATTTGCGAGGGCGAGAGTGCGCTCCACGCGACTGCAAAGCACCTGCTGTTCCAACGTATACAGGACGCTTTACGGGAAAAACGCGATATTCCGTTATCATGGCGATGCCAGGTATGTCCAGAGGCGTGCCAGCACGATGGCAACCTGCTAAAGCGGACTGCCACCGTCAGAATGGAACAGACTGTCCCGGGCGCAAACATTCGCCCGGACATCCTTTTGACCAATGACGATGGCTTCCCTGCGGCGTTATTGGAAATCGCCTATACCAACATTAAACTCCTAGACGGCGCGGTTATCCGCTACGCGAAAGACAACAATCTCCCGCTGTTGGAGTTTCGCGTCAAGACTGCCGATGACCTAGTCCATCTCAACGAAAACATACTCACGCCACAAACAGCCTTTATACCAAGTTGCCCTTGCCCAACTTGCCGATACTGCGAGGAACGTGTCTGCGCCCCGGATAATCACAGCCACTGCCAGCATTGCAACAAAATATACGACCCTGGCTATGGCCCCAAAGACGGACACTATTTCTGTGAGCAATGCCAACAGTGCGTTGACGCTCCTTCTGATTTCAGCATTTTTCACTGGCATTGCCGTGATTGCGGCATAGCCTGTTATGGCACCAGCGGCCGTTATGTCCGCTGTTTCTGCTGCTTTAACGAAAGGAAGTTTGGCGTGAAGTGCACTGCCCGCAACCGCCTTGATCATAGGCACTGCAAAAGTTGCGGGCGAGTCTTCAATGACCAGGGAATCTATGAAGATTGTTACAAATGTCACAAAATCGCGCATTCCCAAGCTATGAGAGAGTACGGGCAGGCCCAACAAGAGCAAGAGAAGGCCCGACAGGAAGCAGAGAAAGAGCAAGAAAAAATCCGGCAGGCGCGAGAAAGAGACTACGAACTCAAGCGCGAGCAATGGAAGCAAGATTGGGCTCCACTCCAAAGGGATTTGGATAAATCTATTGCCCGCAGGCAGAGCCAAACTGGACCTTAGGGCTTCTCTATTACTAACTGACCGGAAATACCCAATTATTAGGAGAAACGCACACATGAAGGCAGTACGCATCAACGAATTCGGCGGCCTTGACGTTCTCAAATGGGAGGACGCTCCCGACCCGGAGCCACGTCCCCATCAGGTGCTTATCAAGGTGGACTCCGCCGGTGTGAACTATGCCGACCTGATGCGCCGGGGCGGCAACTACCCCGGCCCCGACCTGCCATCGTCCATGGGGTTGGAGGCGGCTGGCACCGTGGTTGAAGTAGGCTCCGAGGTGCCCGGGATATCAGTGGGCCAGCGGGTGATGGCTATGGGGCCAGGCGGTCAGGCGGAGATGGTGGCGGTCAACGGCAACTTCGTTTTCCCCTACCCTGAAACCGTTGATCCGGTGCAGGCGGGCGGAATGCCCATTGTATTCCTGACGGCCTACCATCTGCTCAAGACCCGCGGACAACTGGAGCCGGGACACACCGTGCTGATTCAGGCCGGGGCTTCCGGCGTGGGAACGGTGGCTATTCAGCTTGCTAAGGCCTGGGGCGCTCGTGTCATTGTCACCGCTTCGACGCAGGACAAGCTGGACCTCTGCCGCTCACTGGGCGCCGACGAAGGCATCAACTATACCCAGCAGGACTTCGAGGAAGTCATCAACGAGCAGACCGGCGGCAACGGCGTGGAATTGATACTCGAATGCGTGGGCGGCCCGGTACTGGAAAAGAGCCTGCGGTGCGTGGCGTCATATGGCCGGATGCTCACCTACGGCAATGCTTCCGGCACCCCGGCCAACCTGCCCGCCGGGGAAATCTTCGCGGCCAACCGCACCGTCATCGGCTTCAGCATCGGCCGCTCGCCGGTTGGCCGTCTGGACCATCAGGCCGCCATGGGCGAGATATTCCCGCTGATGGCCGAAGGCAAGGCCCGCTTGGTCGTTGACCAGGTGCTGCCCATGTCCGACGTCGCCAAAGCCCATGAGCACCTGGCAGGCCGGGGAACCCGGGGGAAAGTGATTCTGCGCCCGTAGGGAGTTACGTATGTCGCGCGCCCGTGAATTGTTCCGAGAGGTCTTGGCCCGTCCCGCCTGTACCTTGGCCGCCAACATCTTTGACCCGCTGTCGGCCCGCGTCGCCCACATGCTGGGCTACGAGGTCTGCGTGCTGTCCGGCTCGGTGGGCAAGGTGGCGAACCTTGGCGTGCCGGACATCGTGCTGTCCAATATGTCCGACGTGGTGGACCATTGCGGCCGCATCACCCGCATCGCCGACGTGTCGCTGATGGTGGACGCCGAGGACGGCTTTGGCAACGCCGTGAACGTCGTCCGCACTGTCCGCGAAATGGAAGCGGCGGGCGTCGCAGGTATCGAAATCGAAGATAATTTCGTGCCGAGGCAGTTCAACGTGGCCGACCCGGGCCTGGTCTCCACTGCGGAGCAGGTGGGGAAGCTGGAAGCGGCGGTGGCCGCCCGCACCGACCCGACGACTGTCGTCGTTGCCCGCTCGGCAGCCTTCGGGCTGTGCCCGCAAGACGAGGCCCTTGATCGCCTCCGCGCTTACTCGCAGACCGGGGCCGAAGCGGTGATGCTCACCGGCATCTCCAGCCGTGAACAAATCGAGGCGGCTCATCAGGCCACACCGCTGCCGCTGTGCGTCCTGAACCCGCCCGCCGACGCCCGCAACGACCAGGCGTTCCTAGACGCCAATATGCGCATCCTGATGCTGGGCAACCCGACTTACACGGTCGCGGTGAAGGCAATCTACGACAGCCTGTCGCACCTACGGAGTGGCGGCGCGCTGGAAGACTTGGCGGAACTACAAGCTCCATCCGAGTTGTTGCGGCAGGTCAACCGGACGGATGAGTTCATAGAGTTGCAGGAGCGGTATCTGCGGGGGTAGAAACCGGGGAGAGAGCATGGTTGAAGGAATTGAAGAACGTCTGGCTCTGGCCCGCGAACTGGTGCAGGTAGCGCGGGACGAGTTTGCCCAGGCCGGGGAGGCCAAGGGGCGTTTAGTGCTGATTGGACTGCGGAACGCCTGCGGCAAGGGTTGGCTGGCGACACTGGAAGCTACCAACTGCTACTTTCTGATGCAGGGTATCCCAGAGGAACAACTGCCCGATAACGACCGGGGCAGAAAGTACTTCGTGGGGCGCTACATGAATCGCGAAATGAGAGTAGCCTTTCTCGAAATGCGGGAAACGTTTCACATAGATGGATACTACGAAGGTACTGTAGGGTTCGACGAAATGTCGCGGTATCTCGATGAACTGGAAGAATATATCGACAGCATCGCAACTTTAGCCAGCAACGATACCACCGGCTGACTAGCCCGTCCCCGTCATCCCCTTAGCCCTCCAGCAGGAAGTTCAGCACGTGCGACGTGTACTCCTCCGGCTTCTCGAAGGGCACCCAGTGGCCGCAGTTGTTCAGCAGCACCAGTCGTGAGTCGTCCAGGTTGTTCAGAGCGGCGATACCAATCTCGAAGACACACATCCGGTCGTAGCGCCCCCACATAATCAGGCTTGGGGCGGTTATGTTGGGCAGGTCAACCCCGTGGTCGTATGGTACGCTGAACGATTCGGCGTCGGCCTTGATGTGATCGGGGTTGCCAGTGTAATTGTCGTATATGTAGTCCACCAGTTCGTCGGTGACCAGCGCGTTGTCGTCTATGTGTGTCCGCAGGTAGCGGCGCACGTTGTCGCGGGTGGGGTTGTCGCGCACCTCGCGGGTTGTCAGGCTGCCCTCGGAGGGCCGGTTGCCCATCAAGTACAGGTCGCCGCCAGTGCGGATATGGCAGGCGCCGAACACCAGCTTGTTGACCCGGTGGGGGTCGTGCGCCGCCAGCACCATCGCCGACTGCCCGCCCTGCGAGTTGCCCACCAAGTGCGCCTTCTCGATGCCCAGCGCGTCCATCAGCCCCACAGCGGTACGGGCCTGGAGGTTGTGCAGCGGCTCGTTGTAGACCACCGGCCCGGTGCGTCCAAAGTTGGGCAGGTCCATCACGATACAGCGGTAATGCTGGGCAAAAGCGGGCAGCACCTTGTGGTAGGTTATCCATCCGGTGGTGCCTGGGCCGTAGGAATGCAGCAGGACCACTGGCTCGCCCTCGCCCACGTCGTGATAGTGAACAGGCATATCGCCGACCATGATAGTCTTGCTAGTTGATTCTTCAGTGAAAGCCGAGGCGGTCATGTCTGCTGCGCTCCTCTTCCGGTTGTGCCTTGACGACAGGTGACGGGAAGACGCTAGGCCACGGGCGTTTCCGCCTCTTTGAAGTGCGGTATTACCTCGGTGGCGAATAGCTCTATGGAGCGCATCACCTTCCAGTGGGGCAGGCCAGCGAAACCGAAGTTGCCGAACACGTGGTTGATGCCCGCCTCTTGCGTCTCTTTCAACCGCTCAATTACCACCTCAGGCGTGCCCCTGAGCGGCGGCAGCCCGGCGTGGCCTACGTCGTCGCGGCGGTCGCGGTCACGCTGGCGGTTGGCCCAATGCTCGTAGCCCTTGGCAATGTTGCCGTCCTTGTCCATGGGCATCCCTATGGGAGCCCCGTTGCTGCCCGCAGAGCGGAGGATGCGCGACGAGAAGTCCTCTAGCCCAATAGGGTCGCGCTCGGCTTCCTCCATGGTGGGGGCCACGTAGATGGACTTGGACATCGGAGGGTCAAGGTGGGCGTGGGGGTGGCCGTACTCGTCCATCTTCTCGCGCCACAGCTTGATGACCTGGGGCGCCTGGCCGAGGATGTCCGTGGGGCCGCCGGCGATGACCTGTATCTGGCGGCTGGCAGCGAAGTCAATGCTCTCCGGGCTGGTGCTGACGGCCTGGAACAGTGGCGGGTAGGGCTTCTGGACCGGCTTGGGCAGCACCCACAGGTCATCCACGTTGGTGTACTTGCCGTGGAAGGTCAGATGCTCCTCAGTCCACGCCTTGATGATTACGTCAACTGCTTCTTTGTAACGCTCGCGGCTGGTGTCTATATCTATTCCCAGGCCGTTGAACTCCTGTTGCTGGTAGCCTGCGCCGATGCCGAAGTTGATGCGCCCGTTGCTGATGATGTCCAGCATCGCCACTTCTTCGGCCACCAGTATCGGGTTGTGCAGCGGCAGAACTATGACCGCCGTTCCGATGCGGATGTTCCGGGTGCGCCCAGCCACCGCGCCCAGGAATGACCAGATGCCCGACAGAAGTCCGTGGCGCGAGAAGCTGTGCTCACCCAGCCAGACCTCCTCAATGCCCATCTGGTCGGCGTAGACAATCTGCTCCAGCGCGTCGTTCAACGCCTGCTGCTGGGTAAAATCCTCGTGGTAAGGAACGATGGTGAAAATTCCGAACTTCATAGGGATTCCCCCGTTATAGAAGGATTGATTAACCCTACTCTACTACACTGATAGACAGAATGCACAGGATGAATGATACTGTTGGGAGTAGGCTCTCACCCTAACCCTCTCCCAGAAGGAGAGGGGATTTTGCCGACGCGGGGGTGCCGCAGTGGTTGCCGTTGGCCGCAATTATCAGATTATCGACCTGGAGACCGGGCAGCTTGACCGCCGCATTTTCGTTGACCCCGAGATATACGCCGAAGAGCAGGAGAAGGTGTTTGGGCGGGCCTGGCTGATGATCGGCCATGAGTCGCTGGTCCCGAAGGCCAACGACTATTTCCACACCTACATGGGTGAGGAGCCGGTCATACTGTGCCGCGACGGCAAGGGCAAACTGCGGGCCTTCCTGAATATGTGCCGGCACCGGGGCAACCGCATCGTTCGCACCGACCAAGGCAGCGCCCGCAACTTCGCCTGCGCCTACCACGGCTGGACGTTTTCCAACGAGGGAGAGCTGGAATACCTGCCAGGCGAAGAGGAAGCATACTATGGCGCCCTCGACCGCGACAGCCTGCGACTGGTGGAGGCTCGGGTCGAGACCTACGCCGGGATTGTTTTCGCCACCTGGGATCAGGGGGCGCCAGGCCTGGACGATTTTCTCGGTGATGCCCGTTGGCTGTTGGACATCAACTTCAACCGTCTCGACAACGGAACCGAGGCCCTTGGCCCCATCAAGTGGATGGAGCCGGTGAACTGGAAGACGGCGGTGGACAACTGTTCGGACAACTACCATGTCCCCACCACGCACCTTTCAACTATTATCGTACAGGGACGACATCGGGGTGTGCCTCGGCTGACCCACGAGCAGCAGTTCCAGTCGGAGAACAAGCACCTGTTCGTCAATGGTCACTCGCTGACCATGCGCTTTCTGGAAAGGCCCGACCAGGCCCGGCAACAACACGGCATCACCGCTGAGAACCGGGAGGCTTTTGAGGAATACTACCGCCAGACTCTCGCCGAGTCGGAACGTCGCCTGGGCAGCCTACGGGCCCGGCGTCTCCAGCTAGGCAACCACAGCCTGTTTCCCAACGGCGTGCTGGGCTTCCGGCTGGCCCACCCGAGGGGCCCGCTGCAGACGGAGTTCTGGCACTTCGTCATTCTGGAAATGGATATGCCCGAAGACCTGAAGACGGCTCTCCGGCGCGGCAGCGCCAACTACAACGGCGTCAACGGCATCTTCGAGCAGGACGACATGGACAACTGGCGCGGCGTCACCAATTCGGCCCTCACCTCCATGGGCCGCAAGTACACGCAGGACCTGTCCA
This sequence comes from Dehalococcoidia bacterium, assembly GCA_965204805.1. GTDB lineage: Bacteria > Chloroflexota > Dehalococcoidia > Lucifugimonadales > UBA3495 > VXOI01. Next base: position 1,207,468 of record OZ242013.1, on the reverse strand, counting down.
TGGGTGTGGGTCATGACCGGCGGCATCCGGACTACCCCGGCGTGGTGGCCGAACGCTATACCTCGGAAAGCAACCAGCGTCTCTTCTACCGGCGGTGGGAGCAGTTTATGAACGCCGAAAACTGGGAGGATATTCCCCTAGAGCCGCGGGTCATGAAATACGACGGCACCGCCGAGCTGCGCGGCTAGGAGTATCATGGCTTCTGATGCTCAGACGGTGAGCCGTTCCCGGATGGAACTCTGGCACGAACTCATGGAGTTCTATATTCGAGAGGCTTGGATTCTCGACGAGCGCCGCTTCCGGGATTGGCTGGGCCTTTTCACCGAAGACTGCTTCTACTTCATGCCTCGTCGACTGAACATCCACCGCCATGAGACGGAACGGGAACTCACCGCTGTCGGCGACTTGGCCATCTTCGAGGACGATAAGACTTACCTGACTATGCGCGTGGAGCGCCTGGAGACCGGCATGGCCTGGGGCGAAGACCCTCCGTCCCGCACCCGCCACATCGTCGGCAACCTCTTGGTGGACCCCCAACCCAACGGCGAAGTGAACGCCAAGACCGCCTTCATCCTCTACCGCTCTCACCACGAGACCGAGGAGAACATCTTCGCCGGCTACCGCGAGGATCTTCTGCGCCCGGTCGACAGGGATTGGAAAATCGCTCGCCGCACCATCGTTCTTGACGCCAATGTCATCATGGCCAAGAATCTCAGCGTGTTCTTTTAACGATTAATCCGCCGGTGGGCAACACGCCTTTCGGATTGTGGGCAGAAAATTCTCAGGGGCGGCTAATCGGCCGCCCCCTTTGTTGCATCGCAACTGCTGGAGTGCCGCTCTTTACCAAGACTACTGGGCGTGGGGTCCCTGGGTGATGGGTACGTCTACGACGATGAAGCCCCGTTCATCAGAAGCGTCCAAGTCAACCCGCAGGCCAACGAAGGGACCGATCTTGGTATTGAACACGTCCACCACTTCCTGGCCCTTGTCGGGGTAGCCGAGGCGCTGCAACCAGTTGGGCAGCACGCTCTCGGCGCCGGCCCGCTTGCTGAGAGCCTGGGCTTCGGGGCCGAACTCCACCAGCTCCAGACCCGCCTCGATGTTGCGTGTGATGCCGGTGACGTTATGGATGGCGGTCAGGCGAAGGGCTTCCAGTTCCTGCCGGGCGCCCTCTTCAAGCAGAATCTGCTGGATGTCAGCAGGAATCTCGGCCCAGACATCGCCGTTGACGACGTTGGTGGTGGAGTTGAAGCTGTACAGGCGTCCGTTCATGTACGTGGTCACTTCGTACCAGCGCTGGCTGAGGCCAGGGTTGGCGCCGGTTACCCCGGCGTCCAGGATGCCGCGCTCCAGGGCAGTGTAGACCTCGGCGAAGGCCATGAACTGGGCCGCCGCGCCCATGTGGTTAATCCAGTCGGACAGCTCGGCCGAGTGGCTGCGGGTCTTGAGACCGACGAAGTCCTCTGGGTTCTCCAGCTTCTTGTTGCTGAAGAAGAACTGATCATCGCCGGCGATCCAGTTGCGCATCAGCACCTGGGCGCCCAGCTCTTCCTCATAAACCTTGTCCAGGTCGGGAGCGATGTTGGTCAGCACCTTGTAGTGAGTTTCGTGGTCGGGCCACAGTCCCCAGATGTACTGCACGGCCAGAGTGGGGAACTCCCCGCCTACGTATCCGCCATAGATTTCGGTCATGCTCAGGGTGCCGTCGGCCAGCAGGCTGGCGGTATCGGTTCCGGCCAGTCCCAACTCCGGGAAGGAGGTGATGTTTATCGTTACCTGCCCGTTGGTGCGCTCCTGTACGTTGGGAACGAAGAAGGTCCTCTGGTGCTTGCACCAGAGCAACTGGCCGTTGATGCAGGTGTGCTGCAACTCGATATTCTCGCCCGACGAAGTGAGCTGGGTGGGATTGGTCAGATTGGCAGTTTCGATCAACTGCCGGTAGTAGTCGGACTCGAACACCCACCGGACGTCTTCGATGGCGTCCAGAGGCACGTTGCCGTCGTCGTCGCCCAGGTCGGTGCCGTAGGTGTCCATAAAGTCGGGAGTTACAGAGGGGCCCACCAAAGCAGCGAAGTTGCCGTCTCCGATGTAGATGGCTCCGGGGCCGCCAGCATGCTCCGCGGCATAGGCCTTCAACTCATCGCTGACTTCCCACATCATCATCCCGTCGCCTTCTTCCCCCATCATGGCCGTCGGCTCTTCTTCCATAGCCTCGGTGGGAGCTTCGGTAGGAGGTTCAGTAGGAACAGCCGTAGGTTCCGGGGTGCTGGTCGGCGGCACAGGAGTAGCTGACTCCCCGCAGGCCACCAATAGAGCTACCATCAGCACGATGGCAAAGGACATTATTACCGTGGTTCGCATGTACGCCTCTCCTGGAAGATTGTGATTGTGTCTGACACGACGCCGCCCCAGAGTATTGCATGAACTCTGAGGCAGGGTATCCGACAAGTCGGGCTATGATAACACAATCTAACAGAAAGCGTTAATCGCTTGAATGGTATTCGGAGTATTACGGAATCGCTTTCGTCTATAACTGGACACTATATTTCGCTTATCGCAAACCATTATAGATAGTCTTGCAGAATCTCCGTAATAATCCGAAATTCCAACATGAAATCGAGTTGATGGCTCAACCAGCAAACAAAAAGGGCAGGAATTCAACCTGCCCCTTCGAATTAGGACCACTGTATGAACTCTCGCGTCTACTCCTCTTCCATTGTGAAGGGAATTACCCCCGGAATCCACCACTTTTCCCACTGCTCATCCACCCGCTGCTGGAAGTGGGCGATGTCTTCGGCGGTGAAGTGAGCGAAGCGGCCCTGGCGCGTCAGGTAATCCTCAATTGGCTTGCGCCTGCGGATGCCCTTGGCGATGCTGCGGCTGGGACCGTTGAGAACCAGTTCGCCGTCAATGATTTCGTACTGCACCCACAGCCCGGTCTCGATAGCCAGCATCCCTAGTTCGTGGGAATACTTGGGGTCGTAGTCCCAGCCCTTGGGGCAAGGGTCGATATTGTGGATGAAGGTCGGCCCGCCGATGGTCAGGGCGCGGCGTATCTTGTTGTTCAGGTCTAGCCCGTAGGAAGCGCAGGAGGTGGCGATGTAGCGGACGTCGGGATGCCCGGCGGCCAGCATCGGCGCGGTGTTCTTCTTCCACCGGCTGTTCATTATGCGGTGCACCTTGCCCGGAGGGCTGAAGGTGCTGTTGGCGCCCCACGGGGAACTGCCCGACACCTGGATGTCGGTGTTGGCGTAGGACTCGTTGTCGTAGCAGAGGATGAGCAGGTTATACTCATCGTGCTGCAACGCGGCGGAGATAGCCGACAGGCCCATGTCCACGCCGCCGCCGTCGCCGCAGAAGGCAATGACGTTGATCGGTTCCTTGTGCATCTTGCCCTTGCGCATCATGGAGGCCAAGCCGGCCGCGGTGCCGGTGGCGGCGCTGCCGGAGGAGCCGAGCTGGGTGTGCATCCACGGCACCACCCACGGCGTGCTGTAGTAGGTGGTGTTGGCGACGTACATACAGCCGGTGCTGCCCAGCACGATGCTGCGCGGCCCGGCGGCCTTAATCAGCAGCCGCATCGTCAGCGCCGACTCGCAGCCCTGGCAGGTGCGGTGCCCGGAGGAGTAGAACTCCTCCACCGGGATGTTCTTGACGCCGCGAACCTGTGGGAGGTCCGCCTGAGTCATCATGGTGGTCATGGCTCTTACTCCCTTACGTTAACCCACGTGGTTTCCTGCTCGATTTTACCAGTTTCCAACGCCCTTTCGGTAGTCTCCACCATTTCGTTCACGTCGCGCACCATCACTTCCCGTCCGCCCAGCCCGGCGATGAAGTTGAGCATCAGCGGCCGGTTTTCCAGCGGATACAGCGCTGAGCGCAGCTCGTGGAACAGCACGCCGCCGAAGGATGGCGAGCCATAGGAGTAGTCGCGGTCTATCACGGCGACGGCCTTTGCCCCACCCAGCGCCTTCTGAATTTCGTCCACGGCGAAGGGGCGGAAGAACTTCACGCGCACGAAGCCTACCTTCTTGCCCTGCTCCCGCATCCGGCGTACCGCCACGCGGGTTGGCATGGCCAGCGTGCCCATCCCGACGATTATGACCTCCGCGTCCTCGGTCATGTACTCTTCGATGAACGGGCTGGGGTCGCCGCGCCCGAAAACTTCCTTGAACTCGTCGTAGGCTTCGTAGATTACGCCCACGGTACGGCGCATGGCCTCGTCGGTCTGGCGGCGGATTTCCATCAGCCAGTCCTCGTTGACCTGGGGAGCGACGGTGATGGGATTGTCCGGGTGTAACTGCAACTCTTGCCGGTTGTAGCCGGGCAGATAGCTCTCTACCTGCGCCCGCGTAGGCACCTGCACGATGGCCTGAGAATGGGTCAGGAAGGAGCCATCGCAACTGATAGCGAAGGGCAGCAGCACCCGTCGGTCTTCGGCCACCTTGTAGGCCAGTAGCGCCGTGTCCAGCGCTTCCTGGGCAGTGGCGACCCAGTACAGGTGCCAGCCCAGATCGCGGACGGCCATGGCGTCATTATGCTCCACGCCGAAAGCGCCAGGGTCGTCCAGCGCCCGGTTGCCCACCATCGCCACCACGGGCATACGCAGGCCGGCGGTCACGGTGATGGCCTCGAAGGCATAGAACCAGCCCACCCCGCTGGAGCCGCAGAAGGTGCGGGCGCCCACCGCCGAGGCGTGCTTGACGATTTCGAACTGGGAGTGCTCGCTCTCGGCCACGATGAAATCGCAGTCGAAAGCTCCGTCGGCCTTCAGCTTCGACACGTACTGCATCACTGTGTCGTAGGGCCGGATGGGGTAGGCGGTGATGACGTCCACATCGGCCAGAGCGCAGGCGATGGCGATGGCTTCGGAGCCGCTGATGAGCTCCTCGGTGGACTCAGTGAACATTTCGGTTTGAACGGTGGTGGTCATTAGTCTGCCTCCGCCGTCTCGATCTCTTCGGCGTAGCCGCCGACGTGGTGGAAGCCGTGGGTGCGGGTCTCGGCCTTCTGCTTTTCAATCAACTGGGTCATCCACTTGTTGTAGCCGTCCTTGTCCTCCTGCCACATTTCCCACTGGCTGTTATGGTCATTGAACTCGGCCTCGCTGACCATGGTGACGCAGTCAGCCACCGGGCAAACTGCCTCGCAGACGCCGCAGCCGCAGCAGGACTCCATGTTGGCGTCATACAGCCCGTCCGGGGTGACGTCGAAGCAGGTGTCCGGGCATTGCAGCCAGCAGAGGGTGCACTTGATGCAGGTGTCGAAGTTGATGACCGGGCGCATGGAGCGGGTGCTGAATTTCTTGAACACCTCGCTGCGTCCGGGAACGTAGCCACCCTCGCCCTCGGCAAATTCGCCCCCTTCGGGTATAGCCTGGATGACCAGACCTTCCTGCATCGTCTTCCAGCCGGGCATCTCGAACTTCATTTCCCGCTGGTTGCCGCCCTCGCCTGGCTCCACGGGACGGGTGCCGGTCCGGTCGAATGACCGCTGGGCTGACGCGATTTTGGTGCCGCCGCCCATCTGTTCCTCGATGGTCTCCAGCATGGCCTCAATGCTCACCAGTTCGGGGCAGACCTTGCAGAGCGCCCCCAGCACACGGGCGTCGGTATGGTCGTCCTTGTAGACCCACAGCCCGGAGAAGCTGGGAATGCCGGTTACGATGGACAGGTTGTAGGGAGTTTCCTTGGGGTGAATGTCCTCCAGCAGCGCGTCGGCCTGCTGGCGGGAGGTTACGATGAGGGTGCCGCCCGGCTTGGTCAGTTCGTTTATGGGTTGCAGGCCGTACCAGGCCCAGGACTCGATGCCTTTGCACATCGTGTCGTCAACGTTGATAGTGACGTCTACTTCGGTGGCTGAGTAGACGGCGAGGCTCTCTTCCAGTTCCTCAGCGTCGTCGGCCACGATGGCGAACTGCTTGGCGGGGATGCCGTTGCGCTCCGGAGAGTCGCCGTAGCGTCCGAAAGCAGTCCCGATTTTGCCGTCCTTTCGGGCGGCGAACACTATGGAGCGGACAATGTTGCGGGCCAGGGTTTTCTGAAAAATGCCCCGGTACACAACCTCCACAGCAAGGGTGGACATACTACTCCTCCTTTCCGTCGTCGGATATGTTGGCAGGTTCCACAGCAGTGAGGTGATGGTCCATGGCGCGTCGGGCGCCTGTATCATCCCCGGTGCGCACCATTGCCAGGATTTCGTGATGCGAATGCAGCGACCGTTCCGGCCGGCCGGGTTGCTGAAGGTAACGGTCGCGGGAGCGGCGCAATACGTCTTCCACCGCGTTGACCACCTTCACCAGCGCCGGGTTGTGGGTGGCGGTGGCCAGGGTAAAGTGAAATTCCGTATCGGCATCCACTCCGGTCTCGCCTTCCAGAATCTGGCGCTGCTGCTCTTCCAGGATAGCTGTCAGCCGCTCGATGTCGCCGGCGGTAGCGCGGCGGGCGGCCAGCGCGGCGATTTGCGGTTCCAGGAGGTGGCGCATCTCGAATATGTCCTCAAGTCCGCCGGAACCGTTGTCGGGAGCCATTAAGGTAGCCACGGCGTCGAGGCTCTGGGTGTTGACGAATGAGCCTGACCCGTGGCGGGTGACCACCAATCCCTGCAACTCCAGCGAGCGGATGGCCTCGCGCACCGAGCTGCGTCCCACGCCAAACTGTTCGGCCAGCGCGCGCTCCGGCGGGAGGCGCGAGCCATGCCGCAACTCCCCCTGCCGGATCAGATCGCGCAGATACAGTACGATGCCTTCATGGAGCCGCGCGCCGCGCAGTCCATCCAAGGCTGGAAAATTCGCTTGATCAAATGTGGAAGGCATAAAGTGGTCTTACCAATTCCGGCTACGTCGGAAATTATACCTTTTCGCGCTCCAATGTCAACTGGAGAGAGCGGCGGAGCCTCATGACCGAACTGGCTTAATTCTCTCGATTTAGGTCAGTACAGCCGTTCCAAAGGTGGCGCTCACTCCTATGATAGAATTGTAGCGGCGGCTTGGAATGCTTGGCCGTATGCCTGCCTGGAGTTTCCTGTTGCCTCGTTTCAACCTGTGGCCTTCCCTCTTCCTGTTGCTGCTGATTCTGACGGCCTCTCCGTTGCTGGCTGTTGGCTGCAATGTTTCCGGCGCCGGGGAGAACGAAGAACAATCGGAGTCTTTCCAGGAACTGCCGCCGGAGTTTGCCAAGCTGGCTGAAGTCTGGACCCTTCTGGAAGAAAAGCACATCGATGCTGGGGGTATCGACGCAGGGGCCGCCGCTGATGGGGCCATACGCGGAATGATGGACTCCCTGGACGACCCTCACGCCGCCTATCTGGCCCCAGACCAGTATTCCATGATGCGGCAGGACATCCAGGGCTATTTTGAAGGGATCGGGGCCGAGGTGAGCGTACGCAACGGCCTGATTACCATTGTCGCGCCAATACCGGACACACCGGCAGATGAGGCGGGTATTGAACCCCTTGATGTTATCCTCGAGATTGACGGCGAAAGCACTCAAGGAATGGAGCTGTTTGAGGCTATAAACCTCATCAGGGGACAGCAAGGGACGGGGGTGCGTCTGCTGGTGCGGAGGCACAAGACCGGCGAGACCGAAGAGCTGGAGATCATCCGCGGCGTCATTCCACTGGAAAGTGTCCGCCTGACCATGCTGGTGGGCCGTATTGGGCATCTTCGGGTAACCTCATTCAGCGGCACCAGCAAGGAAGAACTGGAGCGTGCGCTGGCACGATTCGAGCGATCCCAGGGCCTGGGCTTAGAAACTATCTCAAAACAGGAGAGGTCGAAGGGGAGAGGGAAAATCCGGTTGGGTTAGGATGAAGGAAAATTTGGTGAGGCGGTGGATGATGAGGGGAAAGAGGGAGACTTTGGCAACGATTTGGGAGGTTCCAGACGATTTGTGGGAGCAGATTCACCCGGTGATTCTGGAGATGGACCCTCCCAAGGCTACGGGACGGAAGCGGGTTGATCCGAGGCGAATCCTGGACGGCATCATATTCCGCATGCGCACCGGCTGCCACTGGAACCGCCTGCCCCGGGAACTGGGGGACGACAGCACCATTCACCGCACTTTCCAGCGCTGGGTGGAATTGGGCGTGCTGGAGCGCATCTGGGCGGAGTTGGTCGCGGAGTGCGAGGAACTGGGTGGTGTGGACTGGGAGTGGCAGGCCGCAGATTGCGCCATGGGCAAGGCCCGTTTGGGGGGGATTCAATAGGCCGCAATCCCACGGACCGGGGCAAGGCGGGCAGCAAGCGGAGTATCCTGGTCGACCGGGATGGAGGGCCATTGAGCCTGGTGGTGGCCGGAGCCAATGTTCACGACACCAAGCTGCTGGACATGACCTTGGATGGCATAGTGGTGGAGCGTCCTGGAACCGGGACCCAGCATCTGTGCCTGGACAAGGGATACGACAACCCAACAGGCCACGAGGCAGTGGCGGCGCACGGGTACCGGGGCCACATTCGGCGGATAGGAGAGGAGAAGCTGGACGCCACAGGAGTGAAACGCCATCCGGCCCGCCGGTGGGTGGTGGAACGCACCCTGGCCTGGCTATCCAAGTGCCGGGCGATTCTGGTCCGGTACGACAAGAAGGCATCCAACTACATTGGCCTGATCCAACTGGCCTGCGCCCTAATCTGGTATCGCCGGCAATGGCAACTCAGGGTTTTGAGATAGTTTCTTAGTGGTGGACATTCGCAACAATCCCGGTGGACTGGTGTCGTCGGTGGTGGAGGTCACCAGCGAGTTTGTAGACGAAGGACTGGTGCTGTACCAACTGGATGGCCAAGGGAACAGACGCGACTGGAACGTCCAGCCCGGAGGGATCGCCCTTGACGTGCCCATGGTGGTCTTGATGAACAACGGCAGCGCATCGGCCAGCGAGGTTTTCGCCGGAGCAATAATGTACCACGGGCGGGCTCCCACCATTGGAGTTACTACCTACGGCAAGGGCAGCGTCAACAATCTGTGGCCTTTGACCGACGGCTCGGCAGTCAACTTCACCATCGCCCGCTGGTACACGCCCTCGGGAGAGCTAATCGAAGGTGAAGGCGTAACGCCCGACATTATGCTGGAAGCTTCGGATGACGATTCGGAGGACCTGCAACTGGACCTGGCCATCGAGGAACTCACTAATCAGATTGAGGACTCTCAAGCAAACGCCAAAGGCACGCCCCCACCCTAACCTCCCCCAAAGAGAGAGGGAATAAAAACGGTGGCAGAACATGGCCAAGAAAAAATCCGCCAAGACAGCGAATAATGGCAACAACGGCTCGGGCGGCATCCGCACGGCCGCCAGCAACCGACGGGCTTTCTTTGACTACGAAATTCTCGACCGATACGAAGCGGGAATCGTACTGACCGGTACCGAGATAAAATCGGTCCGCGCCGGCAAGGTTGACCTGAGCGATGGTTACGCCCGTGTCCGTGAGGGAGAAATGTGGTTACACAACACCTACATCGCTCCCTACGACCCCGCAAGCCAGTTCAACCACGACCCTCGCCGCCTTCGCAAGCTGCTGATGCACCGCGACGAGATCCGCAAGCTGGAAAGCGAGGTGGCGGAGAAGGGTCTGACTCTGGTCGCCCTGCGCATTTATATCAAGGGGCACGTGGCCAAGGTGGAGCTGGGGTTGGCCCGAGGCAAACGCCGTTACGACAAGCGCCAAGCCATCATAAACCGCGACATGGACCGGGAAGCGAGGCGGGCCATCGGCGCAGTTCGGGGCTAGGAAAATCCCCTCTCCGTAGCTGTTCCCTCTCCCTGTGAGGTGGAGGGTTGGGGTGGGGGTGAATTCTCCAACTGTGTAAATCCTATCCCATATCCCATTGACATATCAAAGGAGCACCAAGTTGATTCGCACTCTCAACGGCGTTACCCCGAAAGTTGCCGAGACTGCATGGGTGAGCGAATTCGCCTACGTGGTCGGAAATGTGGAAATCGGCGAATACGCCAGCGTCTGGCCGGGCGTAACTGTTCGCGGCGACGGTGACGACGCCATAGTTATCGGCGACTATGTCAACATACAGGAAGGCTCGGTAATTCACGGCAACGGGCTGACACTGGAAGATCACGTTTCCGTGGGCCACAGCGTGGTGGTGCATTGCGACCGCGTGGGGCGCGGCTCGCTTCTGGGCAACAACTGCACCATCCTGAACAACGTAACGCTGGGAGAGAATTGCTTGGTGGCAGCGAACTCTGCCGTTTTGAACGGCTCGCAGATTCCACCCAACTCCTTCGTGGTCGGCGCGCCGGCCCAAGTGAAGCGACAGGTAACGGAAAAGCAAATATCCGCTATGCGCCACACCACGGAGGAACTGGTGAAGCGGGCCAAGTGGTTCAAGGACAGTGGCCTTTAGGCTGCTAACCGGCGCCGGGGCGCAGACCTCCGGCGGGAATCTAAGGCGTGTAGGTACGGTAGTAGGGGCAGCCGGAATAAACTGCCCGCAGAGCTTTTCCAGAGGCAATAGAATCGAACTGCAGGGTCTCGGGCGAGCGCGGGTCTTCGGCGATGCGAAACAGGCCATTACCCAACGGCGTCAGGATCTCGTGGCCGCCCCCGGGGTACATCAGCAAGAGCGCGCCCTTCCGCAGTATGATTCGGAAATTGGTCAGGCCGAAGTTGTAAGTGCGGTAGTGCCCCAGATAAGCTTCCCACTCTTCGGGGTAATCGAAGCCGCGAGCCCCGGTATATCCTTCCCCAGCATACCAGTCAGGGCCGTGGAACACCTCAGCTATTTGGTCTCCGTGACGTCCGAACTCCAAGAGGAACAGTTCCAGGTCTGGGTGGGACACATAGAAACTGTCTTCGCCGCGCCTCTCAAGGGATGCCTCCCGGCTTCGCCAGTGCAGCGTCAGCCCGTCGCCCCTGGCGGTGACAACCATACGGTCTTCACCGGCGCCATACGAACCGGCGTAATTGGCGGCATTGCTCACGCTGCCGGGGTCCACCACGGGCGGGGGCGCAGGCAACTCCTGTCCCCGCAATCCCGCTCGCAGGACTGCCAGCGCGTCCAACGCTTTCCCGGCCGCGTCATAGAACTGAGAGTAGCCGTTGATCATAACAACCACGCCTACCCCGTCCTCCATGTCAGCGGCCATGGCCGACATGAAGCCGGTGGTGCTTCCCCCGTGTCCCAGGTATGTGTGGCCCTCCGCATCGGCCATGATGAGCCCGTATCCGTACCAGGCGCCTCCCCACTGCTGAGTGGCTATCACCCTCTGGGTCATGAGGCGGTAGCTCTCTTGGGACATGATGTGTCCAGAAGGGCCCTGACCGCCGTTCATAAGCATCCTCAAGTAGACGCACATATCCCCGACGGTAGAAGCCTGGCAGCCGTCTCCCACGCCGTATTCAGTCCACAGCGCCGGCACCAGACCGTGGTCTCGATGCTCAGGCCGGTCGTCATAAAACCCGCGGTAGCCGACTGGGGCCTGTTTTCGTGTTTCATACCCGATGACCGGGTGGGAATCTCGCATACCCAGAGGATCCTGGACCCGGGCCTGTATCGCGTCCCGGTATGGCCTTCCGTCCAGCTCTTCCAACAGAAATCCCAGCGTCTTGTAGCCCACGTTGGAGTAGTGGAAATACTCTCCTGGAGGGGCGTCAGTGCGGCTCTCCCGCAAAGCCCAGGACTCATAAAGACCGTGCGGGCCTATATCGGTGCCGGTTGCCAGGCCAGACGTGTGGGTCATTAGGTGGTGAGTAGTGATTGGCCCGTAATCGGACCGCACCTCGAACCACGGAAGGTATTGAGATACGGGGGCGTGCAAGTCCAGACGTCCTTCATCCCGGAGTTGCATCAGGGCGACATTGGTAAATGACTTGCCGATGGACCCAATTTCGAACATCAAGCCGGGTTCAATCAGCCTGCCCGCAGCCAGGTCGGCATACCCGAAGCAGGCCACCCGGAGCAGCCTCTCGCGATCGGTGACACCGAGAACCAGACCCGGCATATTGACCTCAGACATCCTGGTTTCCAGAGACCGGTCTACTTCCTCAAAGGCCCGCTCAAGGCTGGTCATATGTTACCTTCCTCAGAGAGAGGGTTGACGTCGGAAATTTCGCCCGGCATTCCTGGGGTCGAACCACCGGGCGCGTTGACAGTACAGCCACTACCCCAGACGCCCGGCCACCGGCAGCACCGCTTCGGCCAGCCGCTCCATAACCCGGATGCAGTCGGAAATCTCACTGACCCGAAAGTCGTAGGTCAGTTGCCCAATGCCGATTTCGTGACAGGCGTGCAGGTCGTCAATGACCTCCTGGGTGCTGCACACCAGAGCTCCCCCGCTGCGCTCGCTGCTCACCTCCGGCAAGCCAATGTCAGTGAAATGCAGGCTGCGCTTCAGCGACACAGTAATTTCCTCTTGTCTTCGACCGTGGCGTTCTATCTGCTGAGTGAGGTAGGGAATGTGGGAGGCCACGAACTCTGGCGTCTGGCGCGTCGTGTGCCAACAGTCACCATATTTGGCCGTGCGTCGCAGCGCGGCGCGGGTGTGGCCGCCCACCCAGATGGGCAGCGGACTCTGCACCGGCTTTGGATAGAACTGGATGCCGTCGAACTGGTAATGCTTCCCGCGATACTCCGGGTGGTCGTCGTACCACAGCGTGCGGAAAATCTCCAGAAATTCGTCTGTCAGCGGCCCACGCTCGGCGTAGCTAACGCCCAGCGTGTCGAACTCCTTTTCCAGCCACCCGACGCCTACGCCGCAGATCATCCGTCCGCCCGTCAGCGCGTCCAGCGAGGCAAACATCTTGGCCTGTACCACCGGATTTCGGTACGGCAGTATCAGCACCGTGCTGCCCAGCTTGATGCGGTCGGTGCAGGAAGCCAGGAAGCCCAGCAACGTCATGGTCTCCAGGAAAGGCTCGTCCGCCGGGCGCGAGAATCCACCCGATGGGGTGTAGGGATATTGAGTCGTGCCCCCTGTTGGCAGCACGATGTGGTCGCCGATAAGAACCGACTCGAAACCCATCGCCTCCGCCGCCTGCGCGAACTCGCGCAGCCCCGGACCATCGGGAATGCGGGGCATTGATACTCCGATTTGCATAGTTAAGCTCCTTACAAGATTCCTTCAAAGTGAAATCTTGGGGGATGGCCTCTGAGAATACTACTCCGCGATTCTGGGATTCAATGCCCCATAGGATACAATGCCTGCATCCCATCAGTACCCGCGAGGCCCTGCCATGACACCCAAGCCCAAGACCGCCCCGCCGGACGCCGGGAAAATCATCCAATTCCCTGACCCGCCGCCGGAAGAAATGACTGCATATTACACTGTCAACTGGCCAGGCTATCCCGGTTCTCTGGCCAACCACTTCGGCAACCGGGACACCACCATCATCACCAGCGAGGTGGCTGCCGCCCTGTTGCTTACGCCGGACTTGGAGGGTGTGCGCTACCCGGACCTGCTCATCGCCTTTGACGTTGACCCAGTGGCCAACCGGGCCCGCAAGGGCTATCTGATACCGGAGCAGGGCAAGCCGCCCGATTTTGTGCTGGAAGTGGCATCGGACAGCACATACCGGCAGGACGCGACTGTCAAACGCGCCGATTACGCCAATCTGGGCGTCCTTGAATACTGGCGCTTCGACCCTGACGGCGGCCTGCCCAACCGGACACATCTGGCCGGGGACCAACTCGTGAACGGCTTGTATCAACCCATCCCCATCCAACAGACGGAAGATGGGATCTACTGGGGCCATAGCGACGCGCTGGGGTTGGACTTGTGTTGGGAGGAAGGCCAACTGCGCCTCTGGGACCCAATGAACCGCCACTACCTGGCAACTTACGATGACGCATTGGCTTATGGACGGCAGGCCGAGGCCGCCCGTGATGCCGCCGAGGCCGCTCGCGCCGAGGCTGAGGCCGCCCGTGATGCCGCCGAGGCCCGCGTCCGAGAGCTGGAAGAGGAACTCCGCCGCCGCCCCGACGCCTAGCCGCCGGAAATGTAATCCAGCTTTCCCCTTGCCCTTTCCCTGATTCAAGGTTAATATCCCCGTGCCACAGTTACCTGTAGTTCATTGTGCCCTGGACATAGACAGCCATAGCGGGGATGGGGTCCTCGCGTACCCCCTTGCTGGCTGTCTATGGACTAGGGTAACTGTGGCAGGTGCCCCGAATCCAACGCTGCAAGGGGGTTCCCTTTTGTTTCAAGACCTCAGCACTCGCCGCAACTCCCTCATGGCCCTCACTTTCCTTCTTGGGATTGTCGTCTCCTTGGTTGCCTGCTCCAGCGAATCTGGCACTCCCGAACCTACCGCTCGACTCCCACGATATGACGTCATTCAGATTCTGGACGATTACGAGAGCAATGAAGCTCGCGCAAACGAGACCTACAAAGGCAAACGATTCATCATTAGCGGGCGAATCGACAAGGTAGAAGATGATAGCGTCGAGTTCTATCTGGGCGAGTTCGTCTTCGTAAGTGCGACGGCAAAATTCAAGGATAAACAACAGCTCTTGCAGCTTGACGCTGGACAGTCAATTTCACTCGCCTGCGAGGGAGACGGCTTTACATTGGACATACTCCTGAATTTCAAAGACTGCTCCATACCATAGCGGCGCAGCAGGCAATGCTTGGCGATTGTGCATCTGGGAGTCGTCAGTAATTTATGGAGAGTGAAATGGGCATTGCCGGCATGATTCTCGGCATAATAACAGTGGTGTTCGCATTCATACCTGTCGTTGGGGCGTTTGTGGCAATTCCTTGCTCTTTAGTAACTATCTCAAAACTCTGAGTTGCCATTGCCGCCGGTACCAGATTAGCGCGCAGGCCAGTTGGATCAGGCCTATGTAGTTGGATGCCTTCTTGTCGTACCGGACCAGAATTGCCCGGCACTTTGATAGCCAAGCCAAGGTGCGTTCCACCACCCACCTCCGGGCGGGATAGCGTTTCTTGCCCGTGGCGTCCAGCTTCTCCTCCCCTATCCGCCGGATGTGCCCCCGGTACCCGTGAGCCGCCACCGCCTCGTGGCCCGTTGGATTGTCGTATCCCTTGTCCAAGCACAGATGCTGGGTCCCGGTATCAGGACGCTCTACCACTTAGAAACTATCTCAAAACGGGAGAGGTTGAAAGGGAGAGAGATAATCCGGTTCGGTTAGGATAAAGGGAAATCTGGTGAGGCGGTGGATGATGACGGGAAAGAGCGAGACTTTGGCAACTATTTGGGAGGTTCCGGACGATCTGTGGGAACAGCTTCACCCGGTGATTCTGGAGATGGACCCTCCCAAGGCTACGGGACGCAAACGGGTTCATCCGAGGCGAATCCTGGAGGGCATCATATTCCGCATGCGCACCGGCTGCCACTGGAACCGGTTGCCCCGGGAACTGGGCGACGACAGCACCATTCACCGCACTTTCCAGCGCTGGGTGGAGTTGGGTGTGCTGGGGCGCATCTGGGCGGAGTTGGTCGCGGAGTGCGAGGAACTTGGTGGTTTGGATTGGGAGTGGCAGGCTGCGGATTGCGCCATGGGCAAGGCCCGTTTTGGGGGGATTCAATAGGCCGCAATCCCACGGACCGGGGCAAGGCGGGCAGCAAGCGGAGTATCTTGGTCGACCGGGGTGGAGGGCCATTGAGCCTGGTGGTTGCCGGAGCCAATGTTCACGACACCAAGCTGCTGGACATGACCTTGAATGACATAGTGGTAGAGCGTCCTGATACCGGGACCCAGCATCTGTGCTTGGACAAGGGATACGACAATCCAACGGGCCACGAGGCGGTGGCGGCTCACGGGTACCGGGGGCACATCCGGCGGATAGGGGAGGAGAAGCTGGACGCCACGGGCAAGAAACGCTATCCCGCCCGGAGGTGGGTGGTGGAACGCACCTTGGCTTGGCTATCAAAGTGCCGGGCAATTCTGGTCCGGTACGACAAGAAGGCATCCAACTACATAGGCCTGATCCAACTGGCCTGCGCGCTAATCTGGTACCGGCGGCAATGGCAACTCAGAGTTTTGAGATAGTTACTATGTCATTCAAGGTCATGTCCAGCAGCTTGGTGTCGTGAACATTGGCTCCGGCAACCACCAGGCTCAATGGCCCTCCACCCCGGTCGACCAAGATACTCCGCTTGCTGCCCGCCTTGCCTCGGTCCGTGGGATTGCGGCCTATTGAATCCCCCCAAAACGGGCCTTGCCCATGGCGCAATCCGCAGCCTGCCACTCCCAATCCAAACCACCAAGTTCCTCGCACTCCGCGACCAACTCCGCCCAGATGCGCCCCAGCACACCCAACTCCACCCAGCGCTGGAAAGTGCGGTGAATGGTGCTGTCGTCGCCCAGTTCCCGGGGCAACCGGTTCCAGTGGCAGCCGGTGCGCATGCGGAATATGATGCCCTCCAGGATTCGCCTCGGATGAACCCGTTTGCGTCCCGTAGCCTTGGGAGGGTCCATCTCCAGAATCACCGGGTGAAGCTGTTCCCACAGATCGTCCGGAACCTCCCAAATAGTTGCCAAAGTCTCGCTCTTTCCCGTCATCATCCACCGCCTCACCAGATTTCCCTTTATCCTAACCGAACCGGATTATCTCTCTCCCTTTCAACCTCTCCCGTTTTGAGATAGTTTCTTAGTAGGTCTTCCCCTGTCCGGGGTAGGGTTTTACCAGAATCGCAAAGCGGGGACAGGTTCAGGAATGGCGATCACCGGTATCGCCACAATCATCGTCGGTATGATATTGGCGGTATTATGGCTGGCGATTTTCAGCGTCGCTTTGTCCGAGTCCTAATCCCGCATCAGTATCCCTAACTTGGCAAAGGGTATCGGTATCATTCAAGCCTGTCGCTCCCGAACAGACGGTTGGATTGGGAGAAAGATACCCATTCTCTACTCTTGACACGTCCGTTATGTCACTCTGCCCCCTGTGGCGTTTTTCCCTTGCCAGTATACCCCGGCATGATATAATTCATACGCAACGCGGGCGACAGTCCCGTCTCAATACGCCCCATAATCCCAAACAAAGCAACGGAGGAGGAACAACATGGAAAAGGGCGGCACCGTCATAAACGCTGGCCCCATCGACATCGCGATGAGCTATCGTGCGGAGATCATGAACGACCAGGGTCTGTGCCTGCAGGTCTACTCTGAGATCGACGGCCACGACACCGAGATTCTCCGCTTCGACTGCTTCGACCAGGACCCCCACTACCACTACGGCCCCGAGAACCACAACATCCGCCTGCACCTGGACAAGACCACTGCCGGCAACCCCCTCGGCTGGACCATCGGCAACCTGCGCAACAACCTGTCGGACATGGTTCGCCGCTCCGGCTATGAGGAGCTGGCCGACTCCTTGGAAGCCAGCCCGATCAGCGCCGAAAAGCTGGATGAGGTAGAATCCACCGCCCGCGAGATGTCCCTGAACAACCGCCGCACCGTGCATCACATGATGCCCGAGATGCTGGACGGCGACAAGATCACCGTCGGCAACCTGAAGTTCGGTCTCGAGTACCGCCACCTGCCCCAGATCAATGACGAGGGCATGGCCATCCACGTCCTGTCCGACATCGCCGGCCAGGAAATCGAACTGCTGGCCTTCGACTGCTTCCAGAACGGCCCGCACTACCACTATGGCCCCCGCAACCAGGACGTCCGGATTTATTGGGACGTCACCACTTCCGGCGAGACCCTGGCCTGGACGCTGGACCAGTTCAAGCAGGGCAAGATCAAGAGCATGATCGCTCGCGCCGGCTACCCGACCATCGCCAACGACGTTGACGAGGAACTACTCCAGGCCATGCTGCCGGAAATCGAGCGCCGCTCCTGGGAGCTGGTAGAACTCAACAACGGCGGCAAGGACGACCCCAAGGCCCAGCTGATCGCTGAGCTCGACGCCCTCCGCGAAAAGGTCGCCGCGCTCTAACACGGACTCCATAGACAAGAGGCACAAAAACGGCCCCGGCATTTGCCGGGGCCTCTTTCTTCTTCCGCCGTTGGCAGGGACCAGATTAAGCCATCGTATAGCCACCGCTCACGCTCAGCGTCTGGCCCGTTATGAACCCAGCTGCATCCGAAGCCAGGAACACCACCGCGTTGGCTATCTCACGGGCCTCCGCCATTCGCCGAAGAGGGTAGGCGCGAATGGCTCGCTCCCGGACCTCGGGCGTGAAGACATTACGCATCTGATGCCACATACTGGTCTCGCTGATGGTATCCTCCTCGGGCGGCACCACCAGGCCAGGGCAGACGCAGTTCAGGCGCAGGCCGTGGCGGCCGGTCTCTCTGGCGATGGACTTGCTTAGGGCAATCACACCCGCCTTGCAGGCGGAGTAGACGGCTTCGCGGTATTCCCCCATCCGCCCTGCGTCGGAGCTGAGACACACGATGCTGCCGCTTCGCCGCGCCACCATGCCGGGTAGTACAGCGTGGATGCAGTTGATCGCGCCCCAGAGGTTGATCTGCACCTCGCGCTCCCATTCCTCGCGGGGTTTCTCCAAGAACAGTCTGTCAATGGTCCAGCCGGCGTTGTTCACCAGAACATCCACGCCGCCGAACTCCGCCGTCGCTGCCTCCACCATTGAGTTGACCGATTCATGGTTGGTGACGTCGGTAGGGATTACAATCGCCTTGTTACCAGTGCCCAAGCCTGCGACCTCATCCGCCACTCGTTGAGCTTGGGTCGCGTCCAGCTCAGCGATGACGATATTGCTGCCCTCTTCGGCGAAGCCGCGAACGATGGCGCGGCCTATGTTGGAGCCGCCGCCGGTGACGATGACGGTCTTTCCTGCAAGTCCGAGTTCCATAGCGATACGTCCTTAATCCAATTACACGAAAAGGAATGGAGAGGTAGGGAAAAGGTAGCGCGTGAAACGGAGGATTAACGGGGAGGCGGATCCACTTTCGGGATGCCGCCGAATCGCAGCCTCAGCAGTCCTTTGATGTCTTCGGTGGCGGTCTTGACCACGTTGACGGTGCTGGTAGGATCGTCCTCCCAGTCCACCGGCACCACGCCGATGCGGTAGCCCCGCTTTTCCGCGATGATGAGCAACTCCGTATCGAAGAACCAGTTGTCATTTTGTACGCTGGGGATGATGGCCTGGGCCGCCTGCCGCGTCATAGCCTTGAATCCACATTGGGCGTCGGGAAAGCCTACGAAGAACATAGACCAGATCAGCTTGTTGTAGCTGCGAGACGTGAACTCCCGCTTGAAGCTACGCTGAGTGACCTTGGAACCCTGGCTGAGCCGGCTGCCGATGGCTATGTCGCTGCCCGATTCCAGTTCGCCGACCAGTTGGAGGAAGTGGGACAGGACGGTGGACAGGTCAACGTCCATGTAGCTGACGATGTCGCACTCGCTGCCCAGCCACGCCGCGCGCAGGGCCCGTCCTCTGCCCTTCTCC
The DNA here is from genome assembly GCA_965204805.1 of Dehalococcoidia bacterium. Lineage (GTDB taxonomy): Bacteria > Chloroflexota > Dehalococcoidia > Lucifugimonadales > UBA3495 > VXOI01. The sequence continues at coordinate 1,188,141 of OZ242013.1, read as the reverse complement.
GGCAAGTACAAATAATGAACTGCGGGCAGCGTCCGGCACAAGAACTCGGACACCCTCCGCGTGCCATCAATGGAGGCATTGTCCGCGATGGTCACCCGCCACGGGTTGGGCAGGTTGTCCCGCAGGAAGGCGCAAAGGCGCGGGATGCTGACCGGGAGGGCATCTTCCTCGTTGTAAACGGGTATGACGACGTCAACGCTGGCGCTCATGCCTCTGGTCCTCCGCCGGAACGCCTAGTGGCGGAAATGGCGCACCCCCGTGAACATCATCGCCAGCCCCGCCTGGTCCGCGGCGGCGATGACCTCCTCGTCGCGCACCGAGCCGCCGGGCTGTACGATGGCGGTGACGCCCGCCTCTGCCGCCAACTCGATGTTGTCCGGGAACGGGAAAAAGGCGTCGGAAGCAAGCACCGACCCTTTCGCCTTGTCCCCAGCGATACGCTGGGAAAGATGAACGCTGACCACCCGGTTAGGCTGACCGGCGCCCATCCCCACCAGCGCCCGGTCCTTGGCAAATACGATGGCGTTGGACTTGATGTGCTTGGCAGCCTTCCAGGCGAAGGCCAGATCCTCCCTCTCTGCAAAGCTGGGCTCTCGCTCGGTGACCGTGCGCCACTCCGACGGCTCTTCGGCGATGTCGTCGGCTCCCTGCACCAGCATCCCGCCAGCGATGGGGCGCAGGTCCAGTGCCGGGCCCCTCTGAGTTGCGCCGACGGTCAGGATGCGCAAGTTCCGTTTTCGCTGCAATATAGCCAGTGCGTCGTCGTCGTACGCAGGGGCGATCACTACTTCGTAGAAGATTGGATCCATCGCCTCTGCCGATGCGGCGTCCACGGTGCGGTTGAAGGCCACGATACCACCGAAAGCGCTGACGGTGTCGCCTTCGTATGCCTGCCGGTAGGCCTCAACTACGGCGTCGCGGCTGGCCAGCCCGCAAGGGTTGTTGTGCTTAACCACTGCCACGGTTGGCTCAGTGAAATCTGACACCGTACGCCAGGCGGCATCAGCGTCCATCAGGTTGTTGTACGACAATTCCCGACCGTGAATTTGCGTCGCCCCCGCAATGCCGGATAGCGCCGCGCCCGCCGGGGCGTACAGCGCGCCCGATTGGTGAGGGTTCTCGCCGTATCTCAGCCCGGCCACCTTGTCCAGATTGATGGTGAGCCGGGACGGAAGTGTCTCCTCAGTTTCAGAATCGAGATAGCCCGTAACCGCAGCGTCATACTCCGATACATGCCGGAATGCTTTGGCCGCCAGCCCCCGCCGGTCTTCCTCGGTGAGACCTTCGCCGCAAAGCTTGTCGGCAACCCACCCATAGTCTGCCGGGTCCACTACCACTGCCACCGACGGGTAGTTCTTGGCCGCGGCGCGCAACATCGTCGGTCCACCAATGTCAATGTTCTCCAGCGCATCGTCCAGGGTCACGCCGGGGCGGCTGATGGTCTCTACGAAGGGATAGAGGTTCACCACAACCAGGTCGATGGTCTCTATGCCGTGAGCCGACAATTCAGCCATCTGCTCCGGCGATTCCCGCCGCGCCAGCAGTCCGCCGTGAATTACCGGGTGCAACGTCTTGACCCGCCCGTCGAGGATTTCCGGTGAGCCGGTAACATCAGCCACTTGCATTACGCTGACCCCACCCTCATCGGTCAGCGTGCGGTGAGTGCCCCCGGTGCTGACAAGCTCATACCCGACGGCTGCTATACGGCGTCCGAATTCAACTATCCCGGTTTTGTCGTAAACACTGATGAGCGCTCTCAAGTCTTTTCTCCGTTGCTACATCCAGAGATTTCACCTTCACCCCAACCCTCTACCTCAAGGGATAAGGACGAGGAAGCACCCCGATTGCTATCTGGTCAGAATCACCTGCTCGTCCGAGTCCCGCCAACTTATACGACCCACAGGGATAGCCTCAGGAATCTGATCGAAGAAGGCAGACACGTTGACTTCCGGGCAGACCGCCACCATGCCCAAGCCCATGTTGAACACCCGAAACATCTCGGCCTCCTTTATGCCGCCTTCCCGCCTTAGCACCTCGAAGATGGCTGGGGGTGTCCAGGCGGAGGTATCTATGCTGGCGGCCAAATCATCCGGCAGCACTGGCGGCAGCTTCCCCGGCAACCCGCCCCCCGTGATGTGGGCCAGTCCGCTGAGCAGGCCCAGCACCGGAGCCAGCATCGGGTAATACGAGCGATGATGCAAGAGCAGTTCTTCGCCCAACTGGTGGCTCAGGCCGTCAAAGCGGCGGAAAAGTGCCGCAGGGTCGTCATCGGTGTTGAACACCTTGCGAACCAGTGAGAACCCGTTGGTGTGCAACCCGTTGGAGGGGATGCCCAGCAGCCGGTCTCCTTCGTTTACCTTGCTCGGCTCAAGCAATTGGTCGCGTTCCACCACTCCCACCACGAAACCGGCCAAATCCATCTCCCCGTTGGCGTAAACCTGCGGCATCTGGGCTGTTTCGCCGCCGATGAGGGCGCACTGGGCCTCGCGGCACCCCCAGGCTATGCCGCGCATCAGCGAGTCCAGCGCTTGAGAGTCCACATTGCTGAAGGACACGTAGTCGAGGAAGAAGAGAGGCCGGGCGCCTTTGGTGAGGATGTCGTTGACGTTTAGAGTCACAAGATCGTGGCCGATGGACTCGAAGTGCCCCAACTGCGCTGCGATCTTTAGCTTGGTGCCGACTCCGTCTGTGCTCGCCACCAGCACCGGCCCGCCTTCGCCACCCATCTGAAAGAGCCCGGCGAAGCTGCCTCCGCCTTCTATGACTTCAGGGCCGTGAGTGCTGGCGGCCAGTCCCCGTATGCGTTCCTTGAGTTCGTCCATGCGGCCCAGGTCTACGCCGGACTGCCGGTAAGCGTCAGCGGTCTGATTACCGCTCAATTTCGCGTCCTCCGCCGGAGCTTTCCAGCACCATCTTGTCCAGCTCCAACTGCACCGGAACCGGGTAGTTTCCGGTGAAGCAGGCATCGCAAAACCCACCTGTTTCGCCGCCAACGACCTTCATCAGTCCCTTGACGCTCAGGTAGCCCAGGGTGTCAGCTCCTATGAACTCCCGAATTTCGGGAATGGTGCTGTTGGCGGCCAGCAGTTCTCGGCGGGATGCCATGTCCACGCCCATGAAGCAGGGATGGCGTATGGGCGGAGCGCATACCCTCATATGGACTTCGGCCGCACCGGCCCGGCGCAACAAGCCGACCACGTGGGGGGTTGTGGTTCCGCGAACAATGCTGTCGTCCACAACCACGATACGCTTATCCCGTATTACGTCGCCAAGACTGTTGAACTTCTGGCGAACGCCCAATTCGCGCAGCTTCTGCTCAGGCTCGATAAAAGTCCGTCCTACGTATCTGTTCTTGATAAGCCCTTCGCTGAACGGAATGCCCGACTCCAGCGCGTAGCCCACCGCCGCCGCGGTGGACGAGTCGGGAATCCCAATGACCAGGTCCGCGTCCACCGGATGCTCACGCGCTAATTCCGCACCCATCTGCTGTCGCTTGGAATGGACCAGTTGCCCGTCCATGCGGCTGTCCGGGCGGGAAAAGTAAATCAACTCGAAAACGCAGAGCGCGCGGGACCTTCCCTCGCTGACACCAGGCCACACCTCTGAGCGTAGCCCTTCGGCGTCTATCACAATCACCTCGCCGGGTTCAATCTCTCGAACGAAATCTGCGCCCAGATTGTCGAGAGCGCATGACTCGGATGCAATCACCCAGCCTTCCCCACGGCGCCCCAGGCACAGCGGACGTATCCCCAGAGGGTCCCGGGCCGCAATCAAGGCGTCTGGGGTCAGTCCGACGATGGAATAGGCCCCCTCTAGCCGTCGCATACACTGAAACGCGCGTTCTTCCCAGCAGGGACCCGGAGCATTGACCATCATCTGGGCGATGATTTCAGTGTCGGTGGTGGAAACAAACGGGCAACCCCATTCTTCTTGGAGCTGCTCTTTCAACTGTGGGGCGTTGATTATGTTGCCGTTGTTGGCCAGCGCAAGGGTGCCGCTCTGCCCATTCACCAGCATTGGCTGGGCATTGCAAAGCTCGCTCCTGCCGGTGGTGGAGTAGCGGGTATGCCCGATGGCCATTTCCCCGGAGAGAGGCAGGAAATCGGGTTCGCGGAAGACCTGCGAAACCAGCCCCATGTCGGAGTGGACTGAAACGCTTTCGCCGCCGGTGGCGGCGATGCCGGCGCTCTCCTGGCCCCGGTGCTGGAGAGCGAAAAGTCCGAAGAAGGCGAGGCGGCTGGCGGTCTCTTTGGGGGCGTATACAGCAATTACCCCGCACTCCTCGCGGGGGTTGTCGAACGGGCCATAGTCCTTGTGGGGGTACGGCTCACTGTTCACGGGGGTATTCTATCCACCCCTTTCACGATGGTCAACTGCACCGGCACACAGTCAGACAGCCGCCCGCGTAACGCCAATCCCGCAAGCGGTACGCCCACCCCCGATACCAGCCGGGGGCGGGCGTACTTCCGTGTTAACCGGGTGAGATTGAAGCCTATTGGTGAAACAGGTTGAGCGCGGAGCCCAACCGGAACCATTCGAGCTGGGACTCGCTATAGGAATGCTGAAGGTCCAGCGTCTCGGAGCTGCCGTCGCTGTGGTGGACTGTGCACCGCACAGGCTGGCCCGGCTTTATGTCGTCCAGGCCGGTCAGGCTGACTCGATCGTCCTCCCCTATCCGTTCGTAGTCGGCTGCGTCAGAGAAGGTGAGAGCCAGCAGACCCTGCTTCTTCAGGTTGCTCTCGTGGATACGAGCGAAGCTGCGGGAAATGACTGCCGCGCCGCCCAACAACCGCGGCGACAGCGCGGCGTGCTCCCGGCTGCTGCCCTCGCCGTAGTTGGAGTCGCCGACGACCACCCACTTGACCCCCTTGGCCTTGTAGTCGCGGGCGATGCTGGAGAAGCCCTGATCCCTCTCGCCGGTGAGAGCGTTCAGCCCCTTTCCGGCTTCGTCGGTGTAGGCGTTGATGGCGCCCATGAACATATTGTCGCTGAAGCGGTCCAAGTGCCCCCGGAAGCGCAGCCACACGCCCGCCGGAGAAATGCTGTCGGTCGTGGTTTTGCCCTTGGCCTTGAGCAGCACCGGCATATCCTCGAAGTCGTTGCCGTCCCACGCGGGCCACGGCTCCAGCAACTGGATGCGCTCGCTGTCCGGTGACACCGTCAGGTCTATGCTGCTGCCGTCTTCTGGGGGCGCCTGGTAGAACGAGCGGCCCTCGTCAAAATCGGAGGGCGGGACCTCCGGGGCTTCCTTCGGGGGATCGAGCCGGAACTCGGAGCCGTCCGCAGCGGTGAGGGTATCTGTCATCGGGTTGAAAGACAACCGTCCACCAATGGCGAGGGCGGTCACAATCTCCGGGCTGCCTATGAGGTTCATGGTGGACGGCTGCCCGTCATTACGCGCGGGGAAGTTGCGGTTGTAAGACGTCACGATGGTGTTGGGTTGGCCCACCGACTCGCCGGCTCGCCGCCACTGCCCGATGCACGGCCCACAGGCGTTGGCCAGCACGGTGGCGTTTATGTCCTGTAACGACTGCATCTGCCCGTCGCGCTCAATGGTGGCCCGCACCTGCTCGGAGCCGGGTGTGACCATGAAAGGCACAGCCGCTTGCAGCCCCTTGGCCTTTGCCTGCTCGGCAACGTCGGCGGAACGGCTCATGTCTTCGTACGACGAGTTGGTGCAGCTCCCGATCAGAGCCGCCGAAATCTCGTCTATCAACCCGTCGTCTTCCTTCAATTCCACCGTTATCTGCGAAATGGGCCGGGCCCGGTCGGGCGAGTGGGGGCCGACCAGGTGCGGTTCCAGTTCCGACAGATTGATTTCCACGATGCGGTCGTAGTACTGCCCTGGATTGGCCTCGCACTCCGAGTCGGCAGTCAGCAGGTGGCGGTACTGGTCTGCCAGTTCGGCAATGCCGCCGCGGCGGGTGGCCCGAAGGTAGCGGGCCATGCGCTCGTCGTAGGGGAATACCGAGGTGGTGGCCCCCAGCTCAGCTCCCATGTTGGTGATGGTTGCCTTGCCCGTCGCGCTGATGGAAGCGGCTCCGGGGCCGAAGTACTCGATGATGGCATTGGTGCCGCCGGAAACAGTCAACTGCCCGGCCAAGTACAGGATGACGTCCTTTGCGGCCGTCCAGCCGCTCATTTCCCCTGTGAGATGAACACCAATGAAGCTTGGATACAGCACCTCCCAAGGCAGGCCAGCCATGACCTCTACGGCATCGGCGCCGCCCACTCCTACGGAGATGGATCCCAGACCGCCTCCCATTGGGGTGTGCGAGTCCGTTCCTATCATCATCTCGCCTGGGTAGGCATAGTTTTCGAAAGCCACCTGGTGAATGATGCCCGCCCCCGGAGACCAGAAACCGACGCCATACTTGGCGGAGGCTGTGCGGAGGAAGTTGTACACCTCATCGTTTTCCGCCAGCGACTCGGTGAGGTCCCGGCCCCCTTCCACGCGGGCCTGGATCAGGTGGTCGCAGTGCACCGAAGTGGGCACTGCGGTGGTGGCGCGGCGGGTCTGCATGAACTGCAGCATGGCCGTCTGACCCAGTACATCCTGCAGGATGACCCGGTCGGGGCGCAACTGGACATAGGTCTGGCCGCGAACCATGCCCGTACTGGTAGGGTCGTCTAAGTGGCTCAGAAGAATCTTGTCTGCCAGGGTTAATGGCCGATTCTGCACCGACCTCACGGTGCTAAGGTTTTTATCCAGCCTGCTGTAGACTTCGGACACAACTTCTCTGGTTGGTTCGATTGCAATCAAGATAGGGCCCTCCTCCGGCTCTTCAATATCAGGAATCCTCAACCCCTGCCTGACGGGGCGTTTTGCCTAATGTTATCAAAACCTGAGCAGTAGGCGGTAGGGCAAGTACAACCCAAGGTTAAGGTTGCCCCCGATTATGCTAGTCCCTGCGAGGGATAATCGTCACTTTGCGGTTTTCTCCCTCTCCCGCGCTTTCCGTCCGCACCCCAGGATACTGGGCCAGTGACGTGTGAATGATTCTCCGGTCGGCGGGAGACATGGGTTCAAGGGTAATGCTGCGATTAGTCTGGGCCACGCGGGAGGCGACTTTCGCCGCCATGTCACGCAGGGAATTTTCCCGGCGCTGCCGGTAGTTTTCCACGTCCAGAACGACCCGCACATCATCTCCCAACTTCTTTCGGACGATGAGCGTCACCAGGAACTGGAGAGCCTGAAGCGTCTGGCCTCTCCGCCCGATGAGTAGACCGGAGTCCTCGCCGGCCAGGTCAATGACCGGCCCGCCGCTTTCCGGGTCGTGGGCCGAGCGCAGGGTCCGGGTGACGTTGACTCCAGCGGCTTCCAGTATCCGGCCCACAGCGGCCGACGCCAGCGCGGCCGCGGACTGCTCCCCGGTGTCGGGTACCTCGGCTGAACTGCCGCTGCCCAGTCGGGTGACGCGCACTCGCGCCAGCTCAGCCCCTATACCCAGGAATCCGGCCTTGCCTCTACTTAGTATTTCGACCTCGGCCTCGTCGCGGTCGACGTCTAGCTCTTTCAGAGCGAGCTCGATTGCCTCCTCTACGGTTCGCGCGCTCATTTCGAGAGGTTCTTGCATCGCTATCAACCTCCTCAGGATCATCATAACGGGTGGACGGTGGCGGCCCGTCCGCCGGAACCGGCTCCGCCCTAGGGAACAGCGGGAAGATGGGCTGCCATCCGGTGATGAAGTACTGAATTCCGATGCCTATCACGTTGGAAGCCACCCAGTACAGCGAAAGCCCGCTGGGCAGGGTGAAGGAAAAGAACGCTATCATCAACGGCATCAGCCACAGCATCATCATCTGGTTGGTGGCCTGACGGGGGTCCGTCGACGGGGTCATGGTCATCTTCTGCTGGAGCCAGGTGGAGACAAAGACCAGCACCGGCATGACCACGTTGGAAGGGTCGGGTTCCGACAGGTCCATCCACAGGAAGCTGGCGCTGAGCGGCGCCGCCGTGTAGATGGGGAACACCGGAATCCAGGCGTAGAATTTCTCCGCCAGCGCCACCAGATGGTCGGGACGGGAGTACAGCGTCTGTATGAGCACACGGAACAGCCCAAAGAGGATGGGCATCTGGATTACCAGTGGCCCAAGGCAACCCACCGGGCTGACGCCGGCCTCCCGGTACATCCGCATTGTTTCCTGGGAGACCCGCTGACGGTCCCGTCCGTAACGCTCCTGGATCTCGCGCATCCGGGGCTGAAGGTCCATCATCGCCCGCATTTGGCGCAGTTGCTTGATGGTAAGCGGCAGCGTCACCAGGCGGACGATGACGGTGAATACAATGATGGCGATGCCCATGTTGTTGAAGCAGATGGTGTACAACACCACCAGCAGATTCAACATCGGCCGGATGATGATTTCCCGCCAGAGGTCGCCTATCAGCTCCAAAGGGCTTGCCTCACTAAAAGTTCCCTCTCCCTCCGGGGGAGGGTCAGGGTGGGGGCGTATCCCCCATCAGTTGCAACGATTGTTGTCGTTTTCAGGGTGCCAGCACCACCACTCTTCCAAGGGGCGGCGCGTGGACGCCACCACCCGGCGCACACTGCCATCCTGAGACCCCACGAAAATTGAATCGCCCACGGCGTGGAGCGGCGCAGTAATTTCGGAGTCTCCCAGCGTCAACTTGCGCAGTTCCCGCTGGGAGGCCCCGCGGGATACGTCCAGCAGAATGAGTTCGCCGTTTCTATTGGCGGCGGCCAGTCCGGCGGGAACCAGCGCCGGACGGGAAACGATGGGAGCGCCAGAGTCGTACTGCCATTGCAGGATACCATCGCGGCTAAGAGCATAGATACTGCCGTCCATGTTGGGCGCAAAAACCGTGTCTCCGTTAGTTACTGCTCCCGCCCAGAACCAGTTGTCTCCTTCAAAGTCCCAGAGGGGGGAACCGTCGCGGGCGTCGAGAGCATAGATTTTCTTGTCAAAGGAACCGGCGATCACCATACCGTCAAAAAGCAAAGGTCTACCTGCGACGACGCCTCCGGTGCGGTAGCTCCAGATTTCCTCGCCAGTGGAAACGTTGATTGCGTAAATGTAGTGGTCGTGGGAACCGAACCAGGCCATCGCAATGCCGTCCAATGTGTCAACAGCAGGGGAGGACCAGATCTTATCCCTGGCCTGAAATGGCCCGGCCCATGTTTCGGCGTCTTCGCCGGAATCGGCGACATACGCATACAGTCTGCCGTCCTCCGACGGCGCGAGCACCAGGCGGTTTATCGGGTCGTAGGCCGGCCCCGCCACCAGCGAGGCAAGGCCCTGCGGCTGTCCCCGGGGCCGCCGCCAGCCCCTGTCGTCGGAGCTGCCGTTTTCCGGGTCCAGGGCATAGAGAAAACCGTTTTCGGCGGCGATGAATAGCAGACCTTCGGCCACCAGAGGAGTGCCGAAGACCCCCCTCAGGTCCTCGGAGGAATCCGAATTCGAGCGCGGGAAACGCCACAGTCCCACCGGGACGTCGGAGTCTCCGTCCTGCAGGGCCTGCACCCGGCCGTCCTTGGTGCCTACGTACACCACGCCGTCAGCGGCGGTGACGGCGTTCCAGCCGGAAGCCACACCGCCGATGTCACGCCCGGTGCAGGCAGCCATCGTGAAGGCCAACATGGCGACCAACGCCACTGCCACCACCCAGCGGACCCGGCCATACCGGCAATCTGCTGGGATGCGGCGCCGCCAATCGGATGGTGTACTTCCGGGTCCGGGGCTATTTGAAGGAAGAATGAAACGATGGAGCAAGTTCAGCTCGAATGAAGCGGACGGATACTCACGGCACCGGGTCATAACCCTTGCCCCCCAAGGGGTGACAACGGGCCAGGCGTTTGACGCCCAACCAGACGCCCTTGAACACTCCGTACCGGTCCACTGCCTCGTGGGAATAATGAGAGCAACTGGGTAGATACCTGCAGGAAGTTGGCAACAGCGGGGACAGACCGGCTTGATAAACGCGAATGATCCAGAGAACCGCCAACTTCATTATTCGGATGCTTCCCCGCCTCTATCTGGGCTGACCGAGGAGTCCGACTGGGCGCCGGGCTTCCGTCGCTCAACCTGTGCCTGCCGAGGCATTTCATCCGCAATCCGGCTACGGCGCAACAGGTTCCACGCCGCCCGGTCCACCTCGCGGAAACTGGCCCGCTCAATGCCGCGGCGGGCTATGAACACCGCGTCCCACCCCCCTGTCAGGGGGCGAGACCTCACCACTTCCCTGAGCCTACGCTTGATCCTGTTTCGTACCACGGCATTACCCACCCGCTTACTTACCACGAAGGCAAATCGGCTATGGTCCATTCCATTTGCCAAGTAACGGATGACCAGCAGCCGGTTGGCGGCGCTGGACCCCTCGCGGTGAATCTGGGAATGCCGCTTCTGACCCGAAATTCGGCGCCAGCGTTGCATCGCTCTGCGCCGAGAATCACACGCTCAGCTTATGGCGGCCTTTGAATCGCCTTCTCCGCAGCACGGCCCGCCCGTCCGATGTGGCTGAACGGGCCCGGAATCCGTGCACTCGAGCCCGGCGGCGCTTTTTGGGTTGATAAGTTCGCTTGACCATTTCTCAATAACCTGCCGCTCAGATTATATGTTTTCCGAATTTCGCAAGTCAAGCGAATCCAGCCCTCTGCTAGGGCAATCGCATTTGGATGGCCCAGCGACATTTGCCCCTTGACTGGCGCGATAGCCCCTCTTTACCTTGATTCCCGTATGACCCTCCAAGTTCAGACCGCTGCCGCCGCAAGTCCTTCACAACCTGCCGGGAAGCCGGAATGGGACGCAATGGGACGGGAATCAAAAATTTCTGTCCCGCAAGGACGCTCCATCTTCGTTCCCGATTCGTTCCTGAGCTTTCTCCGTCGGCGAAATGCCGGGATTCCCGCGAAACGGCGCCTGAGAAGAGCTTGTGACTCCAAATGCGACAGCCCTGACCCTCTTCCTTGGTCGAGGCACCATCCATGCTCACTCAGTTCCGCGGATCAGCGGTCTCCGGGACCCAAGGGTCAAGGATAAAGCCGCGATTGTCCAGCTCGGTCTTTTCAGGCCTGGCGCCGGGAAAAGCACCCGGCAGTCACTCGATGCCGGCGAACCCTAAACAAGACCGTCTTCAGCTTCCAGAGCGTCCCGTACCTCCTGCCAAAGGCCCGGGATGGCCTGCCCGCCCCAGCCGTCGTAATGCACCAGGTTTTCCACAGACAGGCGCTGCCGCCAGCCCGTCTCATGGAGCAAGGGGTTGGCAGGGAACTCCACCGGATATCCCAGGCACAAATATGCCACCGGAAGGATGTGGGGCGGAATACCCAGAATCTTCCGAAGCTGGGGCAGCTTCAGGATGCTCACCCATCCCACGCCGATTCCCTCGGCCCGGGCCGCAAGCCACAGGTTCTGCACGGCGCAGCAGGTGGAGTAGACGTCGGTTTCGCGGATGGAGTTGCGCCCCAGCACTTCTTCGCCCCTGGTGGGGTCGCAGGTGACGCACAGGTTCACCGGTGCTTCCATGATACCTTCCAGTTTTAAGGAAAGATACTGGCCGCGGCGCGGCTCGTCGAAGAATTGGGCCGCGGCCAGGCGTTCCCGGTCGAACAGGTCCTTGACCTTGCGCCGCATCTCGGTGTCCCGCAAAAGGATGAAATCCCACGGCTGCATGAATCCGACGGAAGGACCGTGGTGAGCGGCTCGCAGGACTCGGGCCAGCGCCTCGGGCGGAACCGGGTCGCTGCGAAACGAGCGAATGTCCCGCCTTGCGTATATGGCCCGGTACAGGCCCCGGCGCCCCTCCGGCGAAAAGTCAGCATCATTCATGGTCAGCATCCTGCATAGGTCGTATGTCGAAAACGAATACGCCCCCGTCCTGCGACAGGACGGGGGCGTGAATGGCGCAAAAGCCTGCCCGCTCAATCCACGAAGCGGCCGGACAATGCGCGGCAGGTCTCCTGACTGATGGATCGACATCCCGCGGCGCCTTCCCGCCTGAGGTCAGGCAGTGGCCGGAAACACCGTGCCGCAGGACTCCCCAATTACAGTGGCGGGCCCGTGCCGGAATTACACCGGCTTCCCTATTCTCCCCGCTGCCATGGCTCATAAGGCAGCCGGGCACCGCGCGCTATTCTGTTTCCGGTACAAACATTAGGGCAGGGGGCAGCAGATGTCAAATGTACCTGAGACCGGGTCCATGCGATTCACCTAAACTTGGGCGATATACACGGGGATTGTGGACTATGAGGGTGTCCCCAAAGGTCATAATTGGTATATTGGCATGAAAGCAGAGACTGGAAAGAGGGTTGTGGTGTGGGGAGATGGACAGAGCAACCTATCCCAGCGGCCTCAGCGGCCGGGAATGGCAATGGTTGGAACCCCTGTTGCCGCCGCCCAGACCGGGCGGCCGGCCGCTCAAGTATCCCCGCCGGGAGACGGTCAACGCCATCCGCCGCGTACTTCGCGGCGGTTGCTCTTGGCGGATGCTGCCCCATGACCTGCCTCCGTGGCGCATCGTCTTCCATTACTTCCGCGCCTGGCGCCGGGAGGGAAGCTGGCAGCGGGCCCAGGACAGGCTCCACGCGATGCTGCGGCAGGCCGGGGGCCGGGAGACCAGTCCCTCCTGAGCTTGTCGAAGGGGCGGCCATCATCGGCAGCCAGCCGGTAAAGACCACGGAAAAAGGGGGCCCAGAGGCTGCGGCGCGGGTAAGAAGGTGAATGGAGGCAAGCGCCATACCGTGGTGGATACCTTGGGACTGTTGCTGGCGGTGGCGGCGCATCCGGCCGACATCCAGGACTGGGACGGCGCACGGCTGGTATTACAGGGTTTGGCGGGCCGCTTCCCCCGGCTACAACTGATCTGGGCTGGCGGAGCCTGCGGCGGCAAACTGGCGGTCTGGGCCCCAAAGACCGGCGGTTGGAGCTTGGAACTGGTGCGCCGGCCCGCCCAACAGCGGACCTTTCAGGTGCTGCCCCGGCGATGGGCCGCAGAGCGCACCTGCGGTTGGCTGAACCTGCAGCGGCGCTTGAGCAAGGACTGCGGGGCATTGTGCGAAACCGCCGAAACCTGGCTGTATATCTCCATGACCGGACTCATGCTACGCCGTTTGGCCCGCCTTCGCTCTTTTTAGACACCCTCTGAGAGACCTAAAGTGTACTGTTAGCAGCACAATTGGAGCCGCAGGGTACCTGCGCCGGCGACGAGCAAATTCACTTGACCGGCACCACCATATTGACACGGAGAATATTGAAGACCAGGCGCTTGGCCCCGTGCTAGACCCGAGATGCTATAATGCAGTCAGTATCATAGGCCAATCGTTAATGCCGAAGTGGCGAAATGGTAGACGCGCCGGTCTCAAAAACCGGTGGGGGAAACCCCGTGTCAGTTCGAATCTGACCTTCGGCACCACACCTTATTTTCGTAGCTAAGTCCACCCGAAATTTGGCGATTTGTCGACATTTTGCCGACATAGAGTTTGAAATGTCGGCAATCCCGGAGCGAAAAATCACGCGGATATTGGCCCTGAGGACCGGTAGAGCTGCTTCGATTAATGCTAGATGAACGAGAAAAAGCGCGGAAAAATCCGCGCTTTTTCCATTCTCGCACTAACAAAAGGTTGAGGTGTCTCTCGTCCAGGGCGTTGATCAGTTATGCCTCACCGGCAGGCGCGCAGGCGACTTCCTCAAGAGCCCTCTTCACGGTTCCCTGGGAAACGCCCAGTATTCGGGCGGTGCGGCGGATGGATGGGTTCTCGGCATATATCCGCTGGGCCTCAAGCACCTGCTCCCGGGTGAGAGCTGGTGGGCGCCCGAGTTTCTTTCCCTCCGCCCTGGCACGGTCGAGGCCGGCCCTTACGCGCTCACTCGTGGAGTCCGCCTGGTAGGCACCTTGGACCAGCATCATCCGGCGATAGAATTTCGCTCCGGCGCTGCCGTCCCTGGTGTCGATGTTCTCCCTGATGGCGACGATCCAGATCTCCCGCCGGGTGAGGTCCCCCTGGATGGCCACGCCCTCGTCGAAGTTCCGGCCGAACCGGTCCTGCCAGACGACGACGATTGTGTCACCGGGCTGGACGCACTCCATGAGCCTGGTCCAGCCTTGACGCTTGAAAGTGGTCCCTGTCTCGTCGTCGACGAAAATGAACTCCCTCCGGAGGCCGTGGTGAGCCAGTTCGCGGAGCTGAGTTTCCAGGTTCTTGTCGGCGCGGTCGGCTTTACTGACCCGGGCGTAGCCGTAGGTTACGGGGATCATGAGATCAACCTCGCATAAGGACCGTTATGCCGTCGGGCGCAGTACATTCAGCCTGCGCCAGTTCCTGCAGCAGATGCTCCTCCAACCTAGACCCCTCGTACAAACTGTATCAGCTGATCGAAAGCCGAATCTCCCCAAGGGAGATACCCCCTGTGGGCCGCTTGACCAAGCTGCAACTCGGGATCCTCTCTCGAAGCCAGATAAGCGTACATCTTGCCCTTGGCCAAGTTCTTTGGCATCACAGCCGAACGATCTTGTATGCATTGCATAAACTCAGAGACACACTGCATCGCTGGGTCGCTATCAAGTGCCCAGAGGCATAAATCCTCTAACGCCCCAGTATCGGCATTGTTGGGCATAATGAACACGCCCACACGAGGAGACCCAAGGGCAAAGGCCAGTGATTTTTCAGGGGCGGGTAAATTAACTGATATTAGGCTGTCCTTGATGCTCTGAAACGCCGAGGCTGCGCTGGCATCTGCATCTCTCACAATTGCCAACGACTGAACTTCGTCAAAGCCTGGGGAAACCGCGAAAACTTCGAGAAAGCGTCTGAATTCTGGTTTTCCCCCGTAGCTCCTGACCTCTACGTCGCCGATTCCTAGATGCCTCAGCAATGCTTTGAAGAATTCCTGGTCCGACCGCCCCTCAACCAACAATTGCTTCTGCTTGCCGATGGGTTCAGGAGTTCCCGGCATGGCTACCGAACCTCGACATCGAACTCTAACGCTGAATCCATCATTTCCCTGTCATACCGTATAGTGCGCAGTTTGCCCTTAGACTGCTCAATACGGTACAGACGAAAATCGTCTTCTCGATCCAAACTAAGGGCATCCCGACCTGCTCGGAAACACTCGTGGCTGTGGGTAGTGGCAAAGACCTGCACGTTGTAGTGCCTAGCGATTCTGGCTATCGCCGTCCAAACATTCTTCATGACGCTATGGTGTAGACCGTTCTCTATTTCGTCCACTAAGACCATGCCGTCTGGGACCGAAGCTATTGACACGGCCAAAGACAGTAACCGTGTCATTCCATCTCCCATAAGCTGCACCGGAATTAGCCTGCCCAACCCTATGTCTGCGTAAATCGCTGGGTTGGGTCTTCCAGACACAACCGCCAATCTAGTCAGCCGAGGGTCAATCCCTTTCAAAATTTGGAGAACACCGTCCTGTTGACTATTGATTTCCAAACGGCTGTAACGGGTTACATCCTCCTCGCTTAGACTGGCCCTTCGGGCAGCCAGGAAGACAGCAAGAGAATCGTGTGGTCGAAGTGCCTGTTTGGCTTCCATTCCGCGGCCAACAGCGGCAACACCCGGGACGCCGAGCGCTCCCGGGTTGAGTTGACGTTGTACCAACCAACCTGTCGAGGTAGCTTCGCCTTTTGATTCGTAGGAATAATCCAGGACGACCTCATCGCGAGAGTAGGTTGCTTGACTGTCCTGTTGGTTAACAACCGTACCGGACACTGGAATCTCTACGGTCTGACGACCCCGCAAATACATTGTCAGCCGGCGAGCGTCTTTACCCCAATCACCTTTGGCGGACAATTCTATTACCTGGCTGCGGTCAAACCTGAAGAAAAGGTTCTCCATAAAATCTTCGGAACCACCAACGTCAAGACCTCTGAAGGAGTCTAGACGAAGACCCAGATCGGGTATTACTGCGCCGTGGTGCATCCAGAGGGCTTCCAAAAGGGCGGTTTTGCCCACATTGTTTTTCCCCGTAATGAGGTTGATGCGCCCGAAGTCCTCGATGGCGAGCCTTTCGAGGCCACGGAAGTTCTTGATTTCGAAGTGACGGTACATATTCTCGCCCTTGAGGCAGGATCGCTGGTTAAGGAAAGATATGCCTTACCGGGTTATCTTATCACTTGAGATTCTGGTCGTGAGTTTTCAGCCTTGAGGGGTGTCAGTAGGCCACGAGCTACAATCACCTTGCAGTTACCCGTATTAGGTCCTTCGCTCCCTACCGCCCAACAAACGCCCGTTTTTGTGCAGGTCCCTCGAGGCCGCGTGCTCAGCTTTGGCGGGATGCTCAAAAAACCCTCTCGAAAACAATTGTCGCACAAAAGTGCGTGGAGGGTTTGTTGAGCAGGAAATTTCCGGAGCTGGGCCCCATCGATAACTGGCATTCCCAGTTGATTCGCGGCGATGTCTGCGTGCGGCCCTCGATCTGCAGAATTAGGTGGATCAAGTCTGATCGAAGATGGCGCCCGCGTGTCCGCCGCGAGAAACTCATAACCCGGATGCCACCCTCTGGTCGTGCTCTGCCCCATGGTTGTCCCAGAAGCCCTGAATGCACCAAGTGACGGCCAGCCTACTCGGTACGCTTCAGGGCCTCGCGGAGCGTGGACCTGGGCACCTTGTACTTCTTGGCCACCGTGGCCACTTTCATCCCGGCCTCCACGTCCCGCCGTATCGCGGTGAGTTGCTCGTCGGTGAGTCGCCGAGGCCGTCCCATCCTCGTACCCTTTGCCCTGGCGGCCTCCAGTCCTGCCTTGGTGCTCCGGCTGATGGCCTGGCGCTCCCGGTTGGCCACGTAGTCCGCCATGCCGGCGACTACCTGGCCCGTCGCGGCCTCGTGCGAGGCGGTGTCAACGTCCACGTCCAGAAAGCGGACCCATTCACCCTCATCGGCTGCCATGGAGCGCAGCCGGACGCCGCGCCTGTGCAGGTCGTAGATGATGCGCATGGCCTCGGAGACGCCCAGGCCAAGGCGGTCGACGGCTGACACCACCAGGATGTCGCCCTGATGGAGTCGCCGGTCCAGCAACTCCCATTCCGAGCGGACATTGAGATCTGAGGCGACGTCCTCGTATATCCGCTCGGGGTCCACGCGGGCGTGACTGAGCAACGCCCGCTGGATTACAGGGTCGCTTTCAGGGACGCCAGGTCCCTCGTTCAGGCTGGCGCGGATATACCCGTATACTGCCATATCCTGATCCTACCCTCTTCCGGAAGCCGTCTCAAGCGCGAACTGTCAGCATTTTCGCCACTGGCGGAATTCGGGTGATTTCCGCCGTTTTCTGGCGTAAATTTTGTACCGGATTTTCAAGAGTGCGGATAAATTTTTTGAGGCCTAGGGCGCGAGAAATCGGGCTTTTTGTAAAATGAGGGGGGGGGTCATGGGGGGGTAGCAAATAAAGCTGTTTGGTATCTTTTGATTTGCGGTGGAGGTGCTGATTTTCTCAGATATAAATCAGGTTCAGTTGGTATCATGTAATTGTTCAAACGGGTCTAGGGGGGGTCACGTGGGGGGGGTTGACTGGAGAAATAGCTACAAAATTGCGGAATTAAGTATCATTGTTTTCGGAGAAAATTTTGTACCGGTTTTCGGTCCCCTGACGTGCGGATAGCGTGGTGTCGCTGCGCGAATTCAGGGTGAATGTTTCGCCTGGTATCCGGGCCCTGGGGGATGGGTATCTTTCCGCCACTGTGGCCGGCCGTTTAGAGGAAACGGCGGGTTGTTCCAGGCTGTGATCCCGCAGTGCGGACCGGTCGGCGACTCCGTCCTGGGCGGTGATTTCCTGATGGCAGTGGAGGCAGCGTCCGGCCTAGTGATGGTTGTCCTCCAGGTCTTTCTTGGCGGGGTCTTCGGTGTGAGCCGCGAGCCAGCTCCCGGCACCGCATAGAGGGCGCTGGCCATCGGGCCGCAGTGGAGATGGCCTGCTCCATGGGATTCACCGGCGGGTGCTCCTGCAGGTCATTGAACGCAGGCCCCAGGTGCCCGAAGGGAAGTCGCAGTCGTGGTCCACCGTCACGTCGTTGTACCTTAGAACCGGCTCCTCGACTCGGCTGTATCGTACCTGCGCAAGCACTATGCGCACTCACGCCACCTGCACAGGCCTACCTTCCGTATCCTGGTGTCAATGATGTAAGCGCCGCCGCAGTAGATGCCGGATACGTGCCTCGAGCGCCCGCCGGCCATAGCGATTGGCGGTCATCACCTGGTTAGCTCCTCATCCGGATCTCGGCCGTGCCACGGGAAATGCGATTTCCGGGCCGTTTTCCGGTCGGAAGGGCTTCAGGGATGTTGGGAGGGAGTAAAACGGCGCTTTGGGCCACTGAGGGCTGCGAGAGCGGGGATTTCATCCACTTGGTCCGGCGCGGTTGAGCGGACAGACTCCTGCCCGCCCTCGTGGAGGGATTCCTTGCGACCCATTCCGGAAATGTCGGCATCCCTCACCATGTGCGGCCGTTGATGACGGCCTGGTCGCCGCCACGTTTGCTGGCCCTGCCCCTGAGCTGTTTGAGGAATGCGGGTACGTCGGCGTTGTCGCACTGCTCGAGGAAATTCAGGGACCAGCTCTCTTCCATAGGCCTCGCCCTGGGGCCGCTCTCTCCTCTCACGATCACCCACTGCACCACGTCGCCCAGCCACTTCCGCAAGTTGAGCGGCCCCAGAGAGGTTCGGCCCTGACAAAGCGCACCGGTGCCGGAATCCGGGCCAGACGCTCGAGGCGTTCCTCGGCATAGCCCTGGGATTCCACCGGCCGTCCCATCCAGATCCCTGCAGTCATTCCGTCTCGCCGCCCTCGTTCAGCAGGTCCTCGGACCCGTAGCGTCGCCACCATTCTGCCGCCCGCTCCGGCCGCTTGGTAAGCAGCTGAAAGACGTGTCCCTTTCGACCGCGAACCGCACGGACTGGAACATCCACCGGATGCAGTGGTCCGGGGCACGCTGGTGGAAGGTGTCGGACATGCTGTTGACGAACACTCGTCTGGGCTTCCGCCAGCGCCGCGGAATCTCCAGCCTCTTGGGGAGAAGCTGAACGACGTTGGGGGCCAGCTCATATCCAGGGACGCCCTGAACCTTGCGCCAAGGGTATCTCCGGTACATGTAGCAGTTCTTGCAGCCCGGGCTGATCTCGGTGCAGCCGGTTACTGGGTTCCAGGTCTCGTCGGTCCACTCGATCTTGGTGGCTGCCATCAGCGGCCACACCCGTCGTACCAGAACATTCCGCAGGCCTCACACACTCTTGAGGGTGTCAGCAACTCCCGGATATACCAGTCGCCGAGGATGGGGTTGCGTGTCCGGTACCAGTAGAACCGGTCGATCATAAACCGCACCCGCTGCAACTCGTCCATCTACAGACCCTCGGGGCCTTGAGAGCCATAGGTGCGCTCGACGGGAATCGCGAACCACTCACCATCCTGGGCCCTGCGGAAGGCGAGTTCGCGGCTGGCTTTCACACCGGTGGACGCAGCGACGATGATGAGCTGGTTGACATCAACGTTGTCGTCGTCCTCCAGGGGTGACGAGGCGAGGGCGGCCCTGGCGATCCTGTTGGCGGTGTCCTCGTCTACCTCCAGCCGGTCGAATGCGTAATCGTCGCCCATGCTCTCCATGACCGCGGCGTAGACGACATCCCTGAGGTGGTCGGCGAGGGCGGTGATTTTAAGGATGGTGATGGGGGCAGCGATGTCCTGAGCTGTCCGACGTGCTGAGCGACATAGGCCAGGACTCGCTGGAGGAGACCGACCCGTACCGCACGAAGCCTGCGAAGAAGTACTTCCGGCAGCGTGATTCCGGTGCTGGGAACAGATAACCTTCTCGGGGCAAGTTCCCTGGAGGGGTTGGGATTATCGGACGGAGCGAAGGCGTTGTTGCCTTCGCTCGTTGAGTTGCCGCTGGCCAGCGCTTCCGATGTGTCGGGTTTGCTGGGCGGTGATGTGTCTAGGTCCTACTCCCGCTTGTGGGAGCTTCACGGGAGTGGGTTGGTGGGCTGCCACCCGCTGGGGGGCACAAAGAATAAGGTAAGCCGGTGGTGGGTGACCCAGCATGGGCTGGATTTGCTGGGGCCCGGGGGTGTGGTGTGGCAGCAACCTTGGAGTCTATCGCAGGTCCTTGACCGTCTGCCGTCGGCGGAGTGGTTCTACCAGATTGCCTTCGGTGTGAAGGGGCTTGGGGAGCTGAGGAGCTTCCAGTGGTTCACGGGTATATCGTGGGACGCCGCGGCGAGGTACGACCGGGGTTGGGTCGCGTTCTTCTGGAGCGGGATGCTGCAGGTGGAATCCAGGCTGCGGGGTCTGTTGGGCCAGTTGGCCAGTGACCTCCGTACCCATTCGGTGGATGGTGGCGGCGCATGGCCTGGCCTTCTGGTGTTCGTTGCTTCGGACCAGTGGCAGCAGGAGCTGGTGGTCCAGGTGACGAGGCTGTTCGGGCTTGAGGAAATGGTGCAGGTGTGGTGCGTGGCCGACGGGAGTGTGCGGGGCGCTCAGACCGCTAGGGGACTGGGCGGGTGGGTGTTCCAGGAATTCGATATGCGGGATATGGGTGGATGGTCTTGGCCGGACCGGTTGGCGGGCTGCCTTTGGTCGCAGGGGTACGGGGGCGGGTCAAACAGGCTGCTGAACTTGGTGGGCGAATGGCCGGAGATGAGGTCGGCATTTGCGGGGCGGTCGTTGGGCGGGGACGGGAAATCGAAGCATTTTCTTAAGGTTTTGCGGCAGCTGGTGGATCTGCGTTTGGTGGAGAGGACCGGTGGGCGTAAGGGCCGGTACCGGCTGAACAGCAGGGGTTATTGGGTGATGGCCTCGCGGGACCGGGTGCCTAACAACACGATGTTGGCTGGGGTGAAGGGCCCGGTGGGTGCCTCGGCGCGCCGGTTGGCGACGCATGAGGACGGGGTTATGGAGATGGTGGGGGGTTTTAACCAGGGTGGTCTGGCGACGTGCGCGGGTTGGCGGTGGTGGGAGGGTTTGGAGGGTGGGGCGATTGTGCCGGACGCGATGGTATACGTGAGTGACGGGCCGTTCGGGCCTGGGTGGCACTTTGTGGAGTATGAGCGGTATGTGCGGGGCAGTTTCAGGGCGGAACGCAAGTTGAAGGGTTATCTGGCCGGAGACCGCAGAGAGCGGTGGCCGCTTCTGATCGTGGTGTGGAACGATGAGGTTGAGCAGGTGTTTCACGAGGTGGGCAGGACGGGTGGCCTGTTGATGTTGACGACGACGATGGAGCGTTTGCGCCGTTTCGGGCCTGCCGGGAACTCGGAGTGCTGGTCGATGTACGGGCGCAGGGTTTACCTGGGCAGTTGGGGCGGTGACGGTTCAGGGATTTGACCGGCGCCATTCGTGGGGCGGGGTGGGGTTTTCATCGAGCCATAGGCCGGCGTAGGAGGCCTGAGCGGTCTTCTGGGCTTGGGTGAGGCAGGGGTCTCCGGCGGAGTCTCCGAAGTCGTAATGGTGGGCGTTGCCGGTCATTACCATGGTCCAGTTGACTGGCAGTTCGTTGTCTTCGCCGATTACCACGAGGATGCGCTCGTACTTGTCGAGGCCCATGTTGCGGGCTTTGACCATCTTCCCGGTGGGTACGAGGGCCTGTAGGCGGGCGGTGGCTTCCGGGCCGTGGGGCTGGTCGGATTCGGGGGCGTCGATGCCCCAGAGGCGGAGGCGCTGGTCTCGTTGTTCGGACGTGTGGGCGAGGATGGTGTCGCCGTCAATGATTCGCTGGACCTGGAAGGTTATTTCAGGGGTGTCGGGGACCCAGTTGGCGGTGTGACACTGGTCGATTTCGAGGAGCCGGGCGACGGGATGTTCGGGGTCGTTGCCCAGTCTTTCGGGCATGTATGGCTGGATCTGTGGGGGAAGGGTGGCGGGTTCGCCCTGGTCGAGGGCGTCGTGGGCGTAGTTGACGCAGGCGGCCATGCCGTAATAGAGGGCGCCTATGGCGATGGTTATTATGCCTGCGGCCTTGGCGAGCATGAATAGCATGGTGGCTCCATGTTGTGGAGGGTTGTTGACATAAAAAGACCCGGCAGCTTGTGGGCTGCCGGGTCTTGGGTGCTGATTCAGGGTACGCTTCCGCGGGAGACTTAGGCTTGTCCGTTGGTCAGGTTGACCTAGCTATGCCTCGGGTTCCTGACCGGAGCGCCTGATCTGGTTCCTGAGGACCTCGATGGTGTCGTTCTGTCCCTCGATGGTTTGGTGCTGGTCCTCGATGGTTTCGTTTTGCTGTTGGATGGTTTTGTCTCGCTCAGGCCGTGTGGCGGCCTCGAGCTTCCTGAGAAGGATACCTAGCATTGCAAGACCCCCAAAGAAGATGTGGAGGGTTACTGAAAACAGCAGGGCTGCGAAGATCGTTCCGGCCAAGAGGCCAGGAGGGATTATAGCTCCGTCTTCGACAATTTTGCTGAATTCTTTGCCCGATTGTATTTGCTTGGTCAACCAGATGGAGAAGATCACTGCCGCAGTCGGTGTGGCCAGGAGTATTCCTACGAAGAATATTGGCCTTGCGATTTTGGGCAGATGATAGGCTCCCTGGTTGTCTTGGATGTCCAGCCAGACGGTGCGACCCACTAGGTAGTCGACTGTGGCTGTGAAGGAGGCTGTGAACCTCCTCGTGAGTCCGTCCCGGATTTCGGAACCGGTTCGGCAGGGGTGCCTCAGTGCTTGGTAAAGCGCTTTGGCGAGTCGTTTGATCTTGGGAATCATGGTCCGTCTCCGTTATCGAATTTGCTTGGACGTCGACAACGGCGCCTCCGGCGCAGTCGTCGTGTCCGGCTGCGCGGAAGCGTGGGGACCTAGTGTCAAAGCCAGGGTTGTTTCCCTGAGTTCAGTACCCGGGTGGGGGCGCGGCAGACGCCGCGCCCCTGGGTCAGTCCATTCGGGCTATGCGCCCAGGATTTTCAGGGCCAGCGTGTAGCTGGGTCCTTCGTCCTGGTCGGGGGGAAGCTGTACCTGGTTGCATTCGGGGGCCTGGAAGTCGGGCAGGAACCCGACGGCCTCCAGCCGCATGTTCAGGTAGGCCTTGGCGTCGGCGCGTATGCGGGTCACCTTCGTCCCGTCGGGGCGGCAGAGCCAGTACCAGTTGCTGCCGTCCTTGGCGATCTTGAAGGTGGTCCCGGGCTTGACGCCCTTCTGGCGGGCTTCCCGGGGGGCTTCCATGGTGCGGACGATGGCGGTGGCCACCGAGGGTCCGCTGGCGTAGAAGCCCAGGTGTTCCTCCTGGGGCAGGTTGCTGAGGGCCATGACGGTTATGGGAGCGGGCAAGGGCCCTTTCTTGAACCGCCTGCGGCAGTTGAGTTCCAGTTGGAACCAGACGTTGGTGAAGTCTCCGTACTCGTACTCAGGGAGTGCCTGGGCCTTGTCGAAGGCCTCGCTTGCGGCCTGGAGTTCCGTCTTGTGGGCCAGTTCGATGGCCTGGGCCCGGAGGCTGTCCAGAACGAAGTCCGGGGTATCGGGGTCCTGTCTGAGGGCCTCCTCCTCACTGACGCATTTGCGCCAGGCGGCGTTCCGCTTGGCGAAGGCTTCCCTGACGATGGCAGTCAGGAGCTCGTCGTGCTCCTGGGTGAGCCGGTCGAGGGGGCCGTTGGCGCACAGCTGCCTGAGCTGGAGCTTGTTCTCGAGGTAATCGACGGCCTGACCGGACCACTTGTGGTAGAGGCCGTGGTGCTCGGGGCACTTGGTTGACACGGTGAGCTGGGCCCAGCGGTCTTCGGTGGTCTCCCGGTGTATCCGGGACATTTCACCGGCGACGCGGTTCCAGACGCAGGGACACATGGCGTTGGTTCGGGCGGTCTGATAGACCTCCTTTCGCAGGTGCTCGAGGAGATTCTCAGGGATGCCGTTGCCGTCGATGACGTCTTCGGAGAGACAGAAGAGGTGTCTGTCGGGGTCGAAGGCGCCGGCCATGTCGAGGTTGGCGGCATAGTTGGAGGCCATGCCGATGGCCCCGGCGTACTTGTTCCGTGCCATGAGGAATTTCAGGACGTCTGCGGGATCCTAGATGTCGCTGTTCCAGGCGTCCTTCGATTCGAAGGGCACGGGTGCTACGACGGAGGGCCGGAGGGGGTTGCCGTCCTTGTCCACGTCGTAGAGGCCCTCCCAGCGGTGGTGGCCTGTTTTCTGGTTCCAGCCGTCGATGGCGCTGATGCGTTCCACGTCGGAGTCCAGGAGTTTCATCCAGGTGCCGCCGTCCACGGACATTGGGCGCCTGAGGGTGAGTGCTCCGTGGGTTTCTCCGTCCTGGAGCCAGGCGAGGGTCAACTTGTCCGAGTCGTTGTCCCAGGTATCCATGGCCCGGCCCTTGGCGTGGAAGTCGTTCTCGTTGGGCACGCCCATGACGGGCTTTCCGTGCCACCAGACCAGGGCGATATAGCCCGGAGGCGGCTCGGGGATGCCGGCGTAGAACCAGTGGGCCAGTGTTACTTCGCGGCCATGCACCATGAGCATTGGCAGGGTGGTGTTCTTGCCGCGCTTGGGCCGGAGCTTCTTGGAACGCCAGGTGGCTGCCATCCTGCCAATGAGCCTCGACGTGGCGTGCGGGCTCACGAAGGGGCTGTGGTGGCTGGCGGCCAGGGAGATGTTGACCATCCGGTCGGAGTCGCTGCGGCTGCGGGCGCGGGAGAGGTGGACGTTTATGTCGTCGGGCTGGATTTCCCAATAGAGGGTCTCGTTATCCAGCTCGTCGATGTCCCACTTCATGTAGCCGTCCTGCCGGTTCCGCTCGCTCTCCATCAGCTCCCGGTGGTCCTTGCGGGCCTGCCGGTAGAAGCGTTTGTCGAGGAGCTTGGCCATTTCGAGCATCTTGGGGGCGGTCTCGTTCGGGTCGGTGAACGAAGTGAACGTCTCGCCCTGCATGAGGTACTCGATCTGGCACATGCCGGTGTCGTCGTCGGACACGCGGATGGGGAGCATTTTGCCGAAGGTCCACTTGTTGGAGAGCACCTGGCGGCTGAGGGAGGCCTCGTCGAAGACGATGTCGGTTCCCTCGGGGCCGGGGTACAGGTGGTCGCGGTGGATTACGACTACGCCCTTGAAATAGTAGTCCTTGGTTACGACCTGGGCGTAGAAGGCGAATACCTTGCTGAGGCGTGTGGTGATGCCCCAGGCCTTCATCCACTTCTTTGCGAAGCTCATGGTGGCGGCGGCCATGCCGTCGCCTGCGCCGCCGGTATCGTGGATGGCCACGTTGGCCGTGAGGCCGTCGGCGATGTTGAGCTTGCCGTCTGAGGATGTCACGGGGTATGCGCCGGCTCCCTCGGAGATGCAGAAGGCACCGAAGCGTTTGGCGACCTTGTCGCCGTCGGCGGCGGGGTCGATGACCGTGCCGGTCGCGGAGTCCTGTTCCTCCATGGGGAGGTCGGTGTTGCCGACGAACCTGGTGTCGCTGGGTAGTGCACACATCAGGGTGATGGAGGAGCGGATCGTGTAGTTGTAGATCTGGAGTCCGGCGGACGCGATTGCGTTTGTCAATGGCGGCAACATCATGGAACACAGGGGTGTCGAAGGCCAGTCGGTCGATCCGCCGCCTGGGACACTTTAGCGCCGCTCTTCGTATCCGAGCCGGACACACCGCGCGTTTCGTTCACGCCGACGACCTTTTCAAGGTCATGGCCCAGGCCAGGGTCGACAATTCGGTGGACCGCACCTTCCGGTCCTTCCTGTCGCCGGACCTGCTCATCCTGGACCATCTGGGCTTGCACCGGCTCACTGCCCAGCAGTCCGCCAATCTATACGAGCTGGTCCTCAAACGGCACCGGGACGTGGACGAATGGCTGAGTCTCTTTGGCGACCCTACCCTCGGCAACAGCCCCCTGGACCGGCTTGCCAACGCCAGCTATCAGATAGTCATTGAAGGCGCCAGCTACCAGGAACTGCAGTCGCCGCACCGGGCACTGCTGGGAGCCGGTTAGGAGGTGATTGACCGCAAGACACCACCGTGCTTCCAGAGGGGTCAATGACCGTGAAAATTTCGGTCAACGACCATGAAAATTGGCTGCGTCCCATGAGGTGTCATCTAGGAAAGGGTAGTGCCGGAAGTGGAACTCCACGTTGGGGTTGGGTTGGTAGTCTTCCCTGAGCCTGGGGTAGTAGGCTAGGGCGAATTTGGCGCAGAAGCGGCAGTTGAAGTCTGCGAACTCGGTGATGAGGACCTTTGGTCCGTCTTGTTCGTTGTTTGTCAGGATCTCCTGCGCTTCCTGTGGGGATGCGGGACCGGGGATGATGGAGAGCGCGGCGGAGGCTGCGCCGGTGAGGAGGGCGATTGCAACCATGCCGGCTAGGGCGAATTTTCGTGCTTTGGATGTGTTTATGGGACCTCGGCCGGGGGGTGGTGTGGGGGTTATGGGGATGGTTTGTAATAAGGGATGGGGCTGGTGAAGCGGTTTATTGAGGGGGCAGCGGCCGGAGGCCGGAGGCCGGCCGGGGGGTTGTGGGGAGTGATGGAGAGGGGGCCTGTTAGGCCCCCTGTGGGTTATCTCTTGTCCCGGCGTAGGAAGATGAACGGCTGGTAATCGGGG
This sequence comes from Dehalococcoidia bacterium, assembly GCA_965204805.1. Taxonomy (GTDB): domain Bacteria; phylum Chloroflexota; class Dehalococcoidia; order Lucifugimonadales; family UBA3495; genus VXOI01. Next base: position 1,161,687 of record OZ242013.1, on the reverse strand, counting down.
CGGATGTGCCTGATTCCGGTCACTCCTGGCGTCTGGGCCCATTGTCTGACCGCGTTCAGCGTGTCTTGGGGTTCGGGGCATGTGCCGGGCGAGAATTGGATGAGGTAGAGGGGTTGTTCACCGTTTTTGAAACCTTCTGTGTACTGTCGTTTGATCTTGTCAAAGTAATGGGTGCCATGGGGCTTGGATCCGGTTGAGAGTGCCAGCTGTTCTAAAGCTGGCTCTAGGGCGGGGTCGTCGAAGGTTATGAAGAACCAGTTGAGGTCCATGGTGATGTAGGAGGTGGCGTTTGCCAGCCAGCATTCGGTGCCTGTGGCTGGGTTTGACCTGTCTATTACGACTGGGGTTTGTAGGTGCTCTTTGGTGGGGTGGAACACAGTGACGTGAAATGCGTGGTCGCGGAGGTTGAATTCAAGGGTGGCGGAGGATTTGGGGTTTGTGCCGACGGTGAAGGTGCCGCTTTCATCGAATGTGTAGAGGTCGTCGTTGGGGTGGGTTTTTTCGCGGGTTTTGAAGGTGATGCCCCACTTTGTGGGGTCTTCTATCGAGACGTGTTGTCCGTCTTGGGTTAGGCCCTTGATGGGGAGTGTGATTGTCGCGCCTGGGGTGCCCTCGAAGAGTATGAAGGGTTCCTCCACGTAGGCGTGGATCAATGGTGATGACCCGTCATAGACTGGCAGCGGGACGGTGACAGCTGGAGTTTGTAGGTCGGTGGTTTGGGTTTCCTGTGCCGGTTCGGTGGGCGGTGGCGCTACCGCGGTTGCGGTTTCGGCTGGCTGGTCTGGGTTTCTGGGTGTCGGTGCTATGGTCCTGGTGGGCAGGGGTGTGGGCCAAGGTGTGGACGCGGGGGTTGCCAGCGTCTGTGTGGCGGTGGCTTCGGCTTGGGTAGTCGGGGATGCTGGGTTGGCCTCGGTGGGTGTAGAGGGTTCGGTCGCCGGCGGCGCCGTTGTTTGGGTGACGGGTTGAGTGGTTACCCCCTGATTTGGGGTAGTGGTTGTGTTGTCGCTGCTGCCGCATGCTATTGCGAGCATAAGGATGGCAATGGTGACCATCAGCAGAGCGAGAGGCTTCTGCTTGTTCATTTCCTTCTCTCTTGAGTGGTGGGCCCGTTCAGGGCCGTGGTTTCGCGCTGGTTGGTTCCGTTGGTCCTTTGGGAGCGGTTGTCCTCCTAGCCCTGCTCGCGGGTCTTGATATTGTTCAGGTTCTCTCCGAGCATGAGTGGTGGGTTCGGGATGCTATCGGTGGCTTGGGGGCGTTAGCAGAGCGGAAGGGAGTTGGTGGTTATTTTATTTTGTGGGGTGATGGCTGGTCGGTGGTGACTGGGGTGGTCCCAGGGGGTATTTTGCCCCTGGGACGGTTCTTGTTTGGTGACTGGCGGTTTGGCGGGCGGGCGGTTAGCCTCCGGGGTTCCAGTTAAATCTTGCTTCTGGGTGGAGGTGGAAGATTCCTGGTACGCCAGGTGTCTGGTTGAGTTTTTTGATGACTTCGAGGGTTTCTTGGAACGTGGGGCAGGTTTCTGGTGAGAATCGGACTAGGAGGTATGACCTGCCTTTGGAGGAGTAACCCTTGTCCCAGCCTTGGTAGTAGTGTCTGGCGCCGTGGAGTGTTAGGCCGGAGTCCAGTGCTATTTGTTCCAGCCTTGGTTGGTCCTCCTGGGTGGGGAGGTTGATCATGAACCATTGGGTGTCCATTTTTAGGGAGAAGCCAAAGTCCATCCAACAGTAGAGGTTCTGGTTGTTTGCTCCGGATCTTTTGGAGAGTGGTCGGGGAGTCTCGAGGTTTTCCTTGGGTATGTGTAGGATGTTGGCGTAGGTGATCTGGTCTCGAAGTTCGATGGAAATCCTAGCGTAACGCCATCCGGTTTCGAGGACCGTGTAACGGCCGTCTTTGTCGAGTGAGTAGTGGTCGCGTCCGGTTGTGGGGAAGGTGATGCCGGATTGGCTGGGGTTTTCGATGGAAACGCGTCGTCCGTCCTGGGTGAGGCCCTTGAGTGGGATCTTGATAGAGGCGCCTTCCTCTTCCTCGAAGAGGATGAAGGGTTCCTCGACGTAGACGTGGATCAACGGGGATGAGCCGTCGTAGGCGGGAAGAGTGTCGGCCGTTTGCGGGGTTGGGGTAGGGTCTTCCTGGGCTGCTTCCGTGGGCGGTGGCGCGGCCGCGGTTGCGGTCTGCTGGTCTGGGTTTCTGGGAGTCGGTGCTATGGTCCTGGTGGGCAGGGGCGTGGGCCAAGGTGTGGACGCGGGGGTTGCCGGCGTGGCGGTTGGAGCGGTCTCCGGTGGGGTTGTTGGGGACGCGGGTGTGGTTTCGGTACCGGTGGGGAGTTCGGTCGCCGACGGCGCCGTTGTTTCGGTGACGGGTTGGCTGGTTACCCCCTGATTTGGGGTAGTGGTTGTGTTGTCGCTGCTGCCGCATGCTATTGCGAGCATAAGGATGGCGATGGTGGCCATCAGCAGAGCGAGAGGCTTCTGCTTGTTCATGTCCTTCTCTCTTGAGTGGTGGGCCCGTTCAGGGCCGTGGCTCTGTGCTGTTTGGTGCCGTTGGTCCTTTGGGAGCGGTTGTCCTCCTAGCCTTGCTCCCGGGTCTTGATGTTATTCAGGTTCTCTCCGAGCATGATCTGTAGGGCGATGCAGTATTGCCTGTGGCGGGTCCAGTGACCGTGTCCTGTGCCGGGGGCCTTTGAGTGGGTACTGAGATAGCCTGGCCCCGGGTTGCCCCACGGACCCGGGCGCTGGCGTCCCTCTTTCTGCCATCGGCGTGTTTGTGGATATATCCTCGGTCGCCCGCGGGATCTCGCCTTCGCTGGTTCCGTTGCCTTCGCTTCCCCGCCGCAGGCCAAGGCGGTTATCGGCGCGAGGGCTAGGGCCAGGGTAATCGCCCATTTCGCGATGCTTACGCAGATTCCTGCTGATGATAGAAACGACTCATTGAGCTAGGGAATGTTGGCTTTCGGGGTGCCGGTTGGGTGGCCGAGTTGCTGCGGCAGTTAACGCCCGGGGCACTCGTCATGCGAGGAACCTCCTTGCGGTTAGGCTTGGCACTCGCGACAGTCACCAATCCAACACGACCCGCAAGGAGGCACATGGTGCCACCTAAATCTGATCGTGTTGAATCGCCTTCCCAAGAAAGAGGAGATGGATAGTGATGACTGTCGCGATGCCGATTCTATCACAGGAGGTGGTCCCGGCAGCGATTTTCGTGGGCAGGAGGGGCCCTTTGCCAGGGTGGGCATTCAGCGGGGCGAAAATACAAAAAGCCCGCCCTGGTAACAGGCGAGCCGATGCACCCTACGCGATCGGGAGCATCTACCTGCTGCTGGTTGCAACAGGTTCTACAGTAGTTATTCCCCTTGTCTAGGGGCTACTGGCTCGGAGTTATATGGCCGAGTCTTCTGCCCTCTTTTCGGGCTTGCCGCGAGTGCCTCCGGAACGGCAAACATAGCTAAGGATGACCCGATGGCAGCATGTCCGCCGCAATTCCGTCCACGCGGTTGGGAGTACCCTTACCGGGCGGCCTAGAGTCCACCCTGGGGGTAGGGGTACTCGTGATCGGGCGGCCTGTAGTCCACCCTCGGTCCACTCTATGGATTACCTTCAGAGAAGGTCAAGGCTACCGCGTTACAATAATTGTATCAGCGTCCTGCCCAGCGCTCAAGCGGGATCCGAGTCCCCGGTGCGGCACCTGCGTATGACCCAGAGCCGGCATCGGGCGAGAAGTCTCCGGATCTCGATTTCTGCCCAGTTTGTCCCTATGGTTGTCGTGCTTCCTGACTCAGTCCCCTGCCGGGCCCTGGGCGATGATTCAGGGTACGCCTCCGCGGGAGACCTGTTGGGTTGGTTGCTGGCCGGAGCGTATTCGGGACTATGCGTCCGGGTCCAGGCCCGCCTGCCTGAGCTTTTCCCTGAGTCGGCTTTGCACAACGAATCTTTTTTAATTCCGATTCGTTGTGCAGAATTTGTTTTAATTCAGGGCTCGGTGCCCCGTGCCGTCCGCCCGCAACACCTGGCTGGAGTTTCCGCTTGGCGTTGCCTCTCGTCGCGGTCACCGTTCATTCCTGTCCTCCTCGCCTTCGTTCAAATGTGTTGCTCATGTGGCCTCCCGCCCGTGTGGCCTCCCAAGGGAATGCAGCTGCCGGCGCCGCCGGAATCGCTGGGTAGAAGAGTCGAAAAAGGACGGTCTGTCAGTATTTTCTTTGATGCAGTGTGGGTCAGAAAGAACAGTGAGGTGACCTTGTCTTGCTGGATTCGTGCGGGGTAAGCGTGTTGGTATTTTGGGTGACCCCGTTCACGGTGATGGCCGGGTGCTGTGGCCTGCTGGAACGGGCCCGGCCACAGTCCTTGATGGGCCGTGGCGCCGTCCCAACAGCGGTCGGCAGTTGGAACTAGATGTCCTGGCCTTCCTTTCTCCCGATTCCGACGATCTTCTTCAGAAGCCATACCACAGGTCCGACGGCGTATCGCGCGATAAAGAGCAATATGAGGGCCTGTATCAAGTAGTGGCCCGCGGACCCGGGGTCCGGGTTGAAGCCGCCGCAGGCTTTGGCGATGAGTATGATACCTAGGGTCACGAGCAGCCAGTTGGTGGTTTCCTTGGCCGTGGTTATGACCCGGCATCTCGGAGTCCCGCGCTCTGGCGGGGAAAGCAAGCGGTATATATTTTGTCTCATGTTCGTGTGCCTTTCTCAAAGTGGTAGTCAGGGGAGGGGGTGAAATTCTCCCTACCTGCTGCGGTCGTTCCTGTAGGCGGGTCCGCTGTCTCACTTTGGTTGCTTGGTGCGGCAGAAAAGAAGTATGGCACCAGGAAGCCCGGAGCTGTTTCGGCACCGTCTTACGCTGCCGGGATGACGTTCGCCCCTCTCAGCATTGTAGCCGTGTACCGGTTGTGGAAGAGAGGACATCCTATGGTTCTGGCCAGGCAATGCTCCTGGCCCAGCCGGAGAACCAAGCGGTGGAGATGGCCGATTTCGAGTAACTGACGGCGTTGACCGAACCGGGTCAGGGGCCCGATATGGATTGGGACCTCTGCCACCGGGCGCGGGATACCCCCACGCCGGCGTGGTCGGATCGCTCCAGCAGCGCGAATATCTCCACCAGAGCCTGGAACCGCTCCAACGGTTGTCGAAAGTGGGGGTCGATTGCCGCCCCAGCCAGCCTGGCTGTGTAGCCCTCCAGGTCCCCGAGCAGGGGAATGCGGCTCCGGCCGGCGAGGCGCTCCATGCCCCGATCCCGCTCCATGTCCGGGAAGACCAGTGCCGGGGCCACCGGCACACTGCGGCCCAGCCGCCGCCGCAGGGCCTCGCTCACCTTCAGAGCCTCAAGCTGGGCCTGCTCCAGCGGCGACTGCGTGCCCCGCAAGCCTGCCCTGGCGTCGATGTACCAGTCCTCCCCCTTCAGGAAGTACTGGCCATATTGCACAATCAGGCAGAATCGGCCGGCGCCGGGCAGCCACGTTATGAACACCGGCGCCGCCGGGCCGCCTACCGGAATACCGGAGCGCCAGTAGCGCAGAGAGAAGGCGGGAACCCCGTCGGCGCCTCCTGCGGCCAGAATGGCCGCGGTGGCCCGGTCCTCGCCGCTCTTTTCGCCTATGGAGAGTTGGGGAAGATTTTGCGGTGACATAGGTTTGCTCCTGTGCACAGTTTCAGACATTTTCGATGGGGTGCCAGCAGGGTACCCGCAGGCCGGCGATGCAGGGAGTCCGGGAGTCTTGCCACGGAGTCACCGGCGACGATCCGGCCGGGGCAATCCCTTGCCATGCGATGGTTGGATGTTGGCGACTCCCTCGGGCGTCACGTCTACACGGAATCGCAGAGGTGATCACGGGGAAAGGCAAAAACAGCGCGAAACCAGCGGGGTTGTCCCAGCCGAACCCGAACGCCACCGGAATCTACGCGGGGGCCACCAGCCATATTGCTGCGATTCCCGCGCACCACTTCCAGCACGTGCAGAAGGCTTTACGCAGGTCAACCTCGCCATGGCCTGTTCCCGATGGTTCATCATTACATCCCCGATGGGGTTAACGCAGTCGCCGAAGGGTTGGCTGGCGACCGAATCGCAGAGCACCAGCACAGTCTGCGTTTCGGCTATGCCCCAGTTGCGGATCAGAGGACACGCCGCTGGCGTAGACGCACACCTTGCGTAGAAATCACCCGTTCAGGCCATTCCATACTTCCAGGCCAAGCCGCAGCACCAGACGCTCAAGATGGGCGATTTCGATTACGCTCTGGCTCGCAACGTCCCTGGACTCGCCGAACCGCTGGCGGGCGAGGGCGTCCCGATCCACGCCGGGCCAGCGGGCCGCTCCCGACCAGATGGAGGCGAACCGGGCGTGGGCTTCGCCGGCGGCGGTGAGCACCAGCAGGTTGCGCGCCCGGGTGAAGGCCGTGTAGTGCTGGCGGGCGCGGTCGTAGTCTGCGATGAACGCCTCCGGCTCGCCGGAGTACACGCCGTGCTCCGCCAGGGTGCGGCCGATGCGGTCAGTGTCCAAGTCGGGCCCGGAAAGCGACCCCACCACGACAACGTCCCACTCCCGGCCCTTGCCCTGGTGAATGGTGGTCACCAGCGCCTCGTCGCCACCATATGCGCGGACGTGGCCGGCGGGCTCGCAGCGGGCCGGAATTCCGGCGCGTTCCAGACCGTCCAGGTACGGGCCGCTCACCCCGTCCTTGACGCTGTGGAGGAGCAGAGCCGCCTGCCCGTACCTGCCGATTACGCCGCTTTGTTTCAGGAACAGGAGCAGGTCCGCCAACTGCTTCGCCTCGTGCACGGGGTCCCGCCCCAGGACCGAGATGACCGCGGGATAATCGTGGTGGGCGCCGGGTCCATTGGACACTGCGTCCTTGGCGAAGCGGAACGAGCGGTCGCCGATGCTCCATGGGGCTGCGGTGTCCATCCATTGATCCACGGCGGCAACGATATCCCGGTGGCTGCGGTAGTTGGTGGTCAGCTTCGCCACGCGGCACCCTGGGAAACGGCTGGGAAACTCCAACAGGTTGGCCACGCTGGCGCCCCGGAAGCGGTAGATGGCCTGGTCGTCGTCGCCCACTATAACGATGTTTCCGTTCATACCCGCCAGCCTTTCCAGGATACGCATCTGGACCCGGGAGGTATCCTGGAATTCGTCCACCATCAGGTGCCTGATGGCTCCGCGCGCCACGGCGGCAACATCGTCATCCTGCAAAACCCGGTGGGCCCACACCTGGAGGTGGGCGAAGTCCACGGCGTTGTGGCGCAGCAGGAGTTGGCGGTAACGCTGGCAGCTGCGGCCCAGGGCGGCAATGAAGGGCCTGCCGGAACCGGCGACAATGTCGACGTCAATCAGTTCGTCGCAGATGCGGTCGAAATAACGTGCCGCTTCGGTCACCGCGTATACCCCGTCCCGCCAACCGCGTCTTGAGAGTATGTCCTTGTCGGGGCCGAAGACGGCGTCGGACTCCTGGCGCAACAGCGCCCTCTGCTCCTCCTCGTTCAGGACCCGGTAGTCCCATCGCAGGCCGACCATGGCGGCGCGGGAATCCAGCAGCCGGCGGCACAGGCTGTGGATGGTGGCGACCTGAACTTTCTTGATATCGCCCTTTAACCCGCAGGCCAAAGCCGACGATTCGAACCGCCGCTGCAGCTGCCAGGCCGCGTCCCGGCCGAAGGTGCAGAGGACCAGCTCACAGGGCAGGGTCCGGCCTGTGAGCAGGAGGTTGACGGCCCGGAGCTGCATAGTGTGGGTCTTGCCCGACCCGGGGCCGGCGATCACCAGCATCGGACCCTCCGCGTGGCCGATGACCTGCATCTGGCTGGCGTCCGGCGGCGGGTTAAGGCGCATAATGGCGGGTGCGATGTCCATGTCCATGGGTGTCCCCTGTGTGTTGTACTCGGGATGGTGACATTGAAAACGGCCCCGGGTATACCTGTTTATTCTCCCGGCTCTTTGTGCCGGGTTTTGGGCGGCCATGGCGGCCGGTTTTGCCATGCCGGTTCCGGGGCGCCGGACGGGTTTCCACCCGGCGCCCGTGGTGAAGGGTATGCCGCTAGAGGCCGCGCATCACTGTCTGTCCCTCCACGTCCCGCTCCGGCGGGCCGTACTGGATGACCAGGGTCTCCACGTGCTGGATGTTGATGGTGACCGAGCCCAGCTTGAGCCCCAGGTCCAACGAACCCGGCGCCGGGGGAGGTGTGGCGGCTTCGGCTGCCGGAGTTTCCTCGCCGTCATCCTGCGAGACCTCAGGTCCACGGTACTGGAACTCGTTCACCTTGCGACATTCGTTTTCCGAGTGGCTGGGTTTTGGCGGGTGCTTGACCTCCGCCTTCCGGGCGATGCGCTCCAGGTCCTCCTGCAGGTGGTCCAGCCCCCAGATGATGTATACGTGATTCTTCCTGAGGGCCACCTCCTCCATTCGGGCGTCGCGCTCCATGTCCGGGAATATGATCACACCCACCACGAAATGGGTGTAGCCGGTGGCTTCCAGGATGGCGTGTTTCATCTCTATGCATCCGTCCTCGGTTGCCTGGAGAGGACACCGGACCTCTTTGCGGGTTCCATCAGGCCTGATCAGGGACAATTGGCCCTCAGCGTCCATCTCGTACTTTCCACCTTTGACCTGGATGGCGAAACGGCCCACGTAGTTTCCCCACACTGCCTTGTCCAGTTGCCTGCCTCCCTCGCGGTAGCGGAACTCGTAAATGCCGTGGCCGTCCATCTTGCTGTTGCGCAGGGCGTTAAAGACCCTGGCTTCCGCGCCGCGCAACCTTTTGTCATTGAGCCGGTCTTCAGGGAATTCCGGCGGATTCATTTTGATTCCCATTTTGTCTCTTGCTCCTGTTGTAAATGAGTGGGCCGCACCCGGCGGTGCGGTCCACTGTCGCTGATGACTGAGGCTATTTCCTGCTGCGCCATCTCTGGGCGCGGTTCCGGCCCTTGGGGCCAGTTTCATGGGCGTCCTCCCTATGGGTTATGGCCGCACGGTCGCTTGCGGGCGGCGCGGGGCGCCGCTGTTCCGGGGATTCGGGCAGAGCAAAGCCATTCGTTGAGAGGCCCTCTCATTGCCCCACACCACTGCCTCGCCATGCCAGCAGAATCGAAGATTGCGTTACTGCAATCATCTTTCGTCCATGAAATCAAATAAGGCTTGGTGCCGTTGCCACATAGCCAGTGATGAAATTAATGGGCACTGCCCTCAAGCGAGTAGCCAGGCTGGGGTGTCCTGTCCATGGGAAATAGGAGATGAGTGTGGGAGGAATCCATCCTGCACGTCACTTTGCGGCGGAAGCCGACACTGCGGTTGGAGTCACCGTTCGGGAAATACCCATGACACTCCCAAGGTCATTACCAAGCCGGAATCCACCGAAGGGATATGTCGGTGTCGGTCAGATAAGGGATGAGGGGTCAGGGAGCGGCCTGGCGAGGACCTGATGCCGTTGAAACGGACGAAGCGGAATGTGGCGGCCACGCAGGGGAGATGTTGACCGCCTGTGGCAGTGGCGCCGGGGGCGATTTTCAGCACAGACCGCAGGCGAAACCGTCAGGAGACCAGCCTGGCGCGGCTGGGCCGGGTCTTGAGTGTCTTGGTGGACAGGCCGAACACCGGGGGCGGCATCAGGAAGGGGGTGGCAGGGCGCGCGATCGTGCCAGGGCAGAGAGGAACTGGATTTCCCAGGGACAGCGTCTGGGCGGATGTAGTATGAGGCGGCGTGCTTTGCGGGTGAGCCGTCCGGCCAGGGAAAAGATGCGCTGTCTGAGTGTCTTGGTGGTAATCATCACCCGCTCGCCAGCCCGATGGGCGCGGTCCAGCGGGCCAGATTGTGGGCCATGACCTGCACCGCCAGCCAGGCCCCATTGGCGGGGAAGCGGCCCGATGGCAGATGGTTGAGCCCAAAACCGTACTTCAGGTCGCGGATGGCATTCTCTACCCCAGCGTGGCGGCGATGACCGGCCTCGAGATCGAGGGTGTCGCCGTACCGGTCGGTGATGAAAGCGTGATAGCTGTAACCGGCAAACAGCGCCAGTTAGGAGCCGGGGGTGGGCTTGACCCTCCGGACGATGAGCCGCACCGGTACAGCGGCGGGCTCACTCCCGAAGGGAGTTATTCAGCCTCGGCCACGTCGGCGGCGCCCTCCATCCAGTAGGGGATGGGTGTTCAGTCTTCCTCGGGTATGGCCTCGATGATGTTACGCAGGCTTTGGTACTGGCGGACGGTGAGGGAGAAGCGGACCTTCATCTTGCGGCAGACGGCGGCGATGCCGTGGGTGTAGAGGCCGCTGTCGGCCCGTACCGTGAGTTGGCCTTTGGCTCCGGCGTAGCGAACCCGGCTGATGGTTTCACGCAGGAAGTGGGCCGCTCCCCGGACGGTGTTGGCCCGGCCCTGCCGCAGGCGAGCCATCAGCACTCGCCGGTACCGGCGGCCACGGCCACCAGCGGATGATAACCCCGCTGGCCGCTGTAGCCGTGGCGGCGGGTGCCCTCCTTGGCCAGGCCGTAAGTCTCGCAGATGGTGGAGTCCAGGTCGGTGGTCAGCGGGGATCTTCATCCGGTCCGGCCCCGGCGTCCCAGTCGCGGGCCAGCAACTCCCGGCTGATCCGGTCCAGTTGACGGACGTGGCCCCAGCGGAAGCTGCGCAGGTAGGCGCTCGGGGTGGATGGAGCCTTGACCACACAGCCCAGAACCCCGGGCCGTGCCGCCATCTCCCAAAGCGTCGGCGTCGTCGATGCAGTCGCCGCCAGCCAGAGCGGAGGCAACCAGGGTCATCAGTTTGTCGCCGGTGTTGGCCCGGCCAGAGGTGTCGCCCAAGTGGAGGTGCCGGTCAACCAGTTCACCCAAACCCAGGTGGAGGGCCGGGGAGGCGGGCAGCATCAGCCCGGCATTGGCCACCAGGCGGTGGTCGTCGAAGGCGACCCGGATGCGGTCGGGGTGCTTGCGTGGTAGCATCCAAAAGATGCTCCTTTTTCTGGGTCGGTTTCTTGAAGCGAAACCATCATCCCAGATTCAAAGGAGCGCCTTCTTATTCTCTCAAACCCTTCGCATCGCCTGCCCCTTCGGTGGATTCGGGCTTAGGTTGCAATAAGATTGGGGCGGTTTTTCTTGGTTTTCACACGCGCAGTGACGGGATTCCCAGACGGTGTTGATGGTGTTTATCAGGCGGGCGGGCCGCGTACAGCGGAGCCGTCCGCCTATGGCTACGCTTGGCTACGCTTGGAGGGCCGGTTTTAGCTTTGCCAGCGTGAGCACAATTCCCCCTAGCGTGACGACAATTCCCCCTCAGCGTGACGACAATTCCCCCTTGGTGTGGCGCTTATTTCTCTTCCCTTTAGTTATCTTCGCCCCTCGAATAGCTGGGGCAAGGGAGTGTTGTCCAGGCCACCGCCGTTATTTCGGCCCTTGGTATTCGCGTAGGCCTCAACAAAGCGCGATGAGGCTCGGAATCTGATGCCGCCGGGTTTGCTCTTGTTGCTGCCCTGGACCACCTCGACGATCTCGATGGTGTCGCCTGCTGGGGCTTCAGCCAGTGGGCCGCTGCCGAGCAGGTAGCCCCCGTGGTCAAACCGTTCCACGATGGACCGCCAGAGCTGGCGCATCCTGTCGGACTGGCATTTGTCCGCGGGGTCCCATACCAGGCCGGCCCTGGCCATCAGGTGGGCAGCTGAAATGAAGTCCACAGGGCCAGGGCCGCCGGGACGTGTCGGGACCAGCAGCCGGTCCCTGGAATCGCTTTTGCTGGCGCGCCCACTGGCTCCTATGAAGTCGTCCAGCGCTGCGACAATGCGCCCGAAGGTGCCATAGCCGCCAGCCCGGGAATGGCTTGGTGTGCCGGTACGTCCGTCGGTGGCAGCCGCCGCCCTTGTGGCGGCGTTGGCCACGGCGCCGGTGAGGCGCCATCCCACCGATGCGGTGCCTTTGGCAAACGCCCAGCCCCATGGCTGCAGTTCGACCCTGCCCTCGAGCAGACCAACGGTGCTGACGTCCAGGAGCGCCAGGGGGTAGCCCTTCTTGGTCATCACCCACCCCCGAGCCCAGTCCAGGGCCCGGAAGGCCCGTCTTCGGAGAATCTCTTGCTCTGCGCCCTTGATTCCTGTGGTGGTGTAGCGGCCTGTCAGCCAGGCCCCGTAGGTGTCTATGCTGATCGTGAGAGGCCTGGTCAGGGCACAGGCCAGGCTGAGCGTGTAGAAGACGTCGGCGTGGATCGAGTGGCGGCGGTCGATCTCCCCGTTCTCCTGCAGGACCTCCCTCTCCAGGGTCCGCATCAGCAGCAGCACCAGTCCTTTGGCGTCCCGGTTGCCGGGCAGGTCGAACAGCGGCTGTTGCTTCCCTGTTGGGCGCCTGGGGCGACGTGGTTTGCGGAATTCCGGCTTGTCGGCAGTGACGCTGGCCACCGGGAGGCCGTCGACCATGGCCATCAGCAGGTTCAGCTCCGGCGTTTCCGCCTGGACAGGCAGATCCTGCCATTCCGCTAGAGCGACGGTGGCCATCTCGTTTGGCATGCGGGTGAGCCGTGCTTTGCCCGCGGTCAGCACCTGGACCTGGTCCGGGGGCCGGTACCGGCCGTGCCAGGCGCGCAACAATGGGGCCAAGGGGTTCAGCCTGACTTCGGAGTTGGCCTGGCGGGCCTCGTCAAAGCCCTGTAGGATCTCCGCGAGGGAAATGGCCCCCATTCTCTGCCCATCGTAAGCCGTTGCACAGATGGTCTTCGGTTTGAGGTCCGACATCGTCCCTTCGCCTTCGCTGTGGAATGCTGCGGTGGTCACGCTCAGTGGCTTGTTGAAGCTGGCGTTCAGCCGCTCGTTGGCATCCGTGATGGCCTTAGATGGGCACTGATACTCCACGAACTCGGCCAGTTGCTCCAGTGTGGGCAATTGCCAGTCAGGGCGGTTCTGCCGGTATTCCGCGCAGTACTGATCGAAGGCGGCGAGGTCATCGGCAACGTAGACGGCTGCGGTCCAAATACCTGTGTTGTAGTGCGGTCCGGCGACGCATTGCCAGTTGACCAACGCGTACGGATAGGCCCATGGGCTGCGTCCTGAGAAAAAGCCCTCCACGTGGCTGTGATAGGAGGTAAGCATCAGGAATTCCTCATGCTGTAGGATCATATTCCCCCCTTCCGTTGGAGCCATCGGCTACCGGACCCTTCTTTCCGCTGCCGTAGGTCCAGCCGCCGTCCGCGGCGAAGCCCAGTATGGCGTTGGTCTTGTCGTCTCTGACAGCCTCCAGGCTGATGGTGATTCGTGCTGGCCCCCAGTTCGCCTTTGGGACTCTGAGCACCCGCTGTCCCTCTCCATTACCCCATCCCATCGTCATCACCCCTCGTACGCCGTCAGCCCACGCTCCGGACCCTGCAACCAACCCAGCATCGAATGGGTCGGCTTTATTGTTGCGGGCGTTGTTGCGGGCGGCCTTGGTGCTGTGAGCCAGCAGGAAAATGCAGGTCCCGATCTGCTGGGCCTCCCGGGTCAGGGCGGCAAGGAACTCCCGGACAGGGGCCGGCGCGTTGGGCTCGCCAACGTAGGCGGCCAGCGCTGGGTCCAGGATGATCAGGCGGGGCCGGGCTTCCCTCGCTTCGCGCCACAGCGCTTGCCAACCCGGCAGCGTCGTCGGGCGGGCGTGGTATGAGCCGGTGGCTAGCGACGGGCCGTAGAGCGGCCACCCCGACAGGTTCAGCAGCGAAATCCGCTGGAGCACCTCCCGGTGGCGGCTTTCGTTGTCGGGGTCCCATTTCCTTAACAGCGTGGTCAGTGACCTCTTGAGCACCGGCGGAGGGTCTTCATAGGTCGCATAGAGCACGGGGCCGCCGTAGCCGTCGAAGACCTCACCCTGGAGCCGCTGCTTCTCCTGGATGCCGTCGCCCATGGCCACGGCCAAGGCTAGCGACACGGCGAAGGCGCTTTTGCCGATGCCCCCCTCGGCGGAGAGCAGACAGACCTGCCCTTCGGAGAGGACAGCGCCGGAGAGTCCGGCGCAGGAGAGCACGGGTCGCGGCAGAATGTCCTCCACGTCGGGGACCGCTTGGCGCCGGGGCAGCTCGTATCCTCGGGCCGCCAGGTTCTCCGCCAGACGGCGGACATCGTCGGGGCGCACGTGTTCGCCGACCAGCGTAAGCAGCCTCTCACGCGCCATGACATCTTTGGGGTATGCCTCCAGGTGAGCACTGAGATCCATAAGTAGTTCCAGGGCATCCCTTTCACTGGTCATGGTTCGGCTCCTGCGGCATGATGGTGGCCACGCGAGCCACTTCCCAGCGGGGCCAGTCGGTTGTCTCCACCAACGTTTTAGCGCAGTCTATCCAGGCCTCCGGCAGTGGGCTGAACCCCGGCCCCGCGGCGGCCTCTTCGGCCGCGTCCTTGAAACCCTGGAGAGGCGGCACTATCTGGGCCTGGCCCCCGGCCGCTTTCACGGCCTGCAGGAGCGTTGCCGCGGCACGGCGGCCAGCTGGAGGGTGCCCGCCCTTGGCCTGGTCGGTGTCGCAGTGGATTTTGACTCCCGCGGAGGAGGTGGCCAGCCATTTGGCCAGCAGTGGGTCGGTCATCCCGGATGTGCCCAGGACCGCAGTCGCCGTCCCTTCGTGCCTACTGGCTAGCGCTAAGGCATCGGCGAGGCCTTCGGCGATATGGGCGGGGCCGATGCTTTCGGGGAGGCGTGGGTTGCCCAGGATGACGACCGCCCCCCGCATCGAGCCAATGCTCCTCTTGCTCAGGCCGCCGTTTGCCGCGGGCCGGTCAAGGGCGGGCCTCCCATCCAAGTCGACGTGTACGAGGTGGACCGCGGCGACGGGCGGGAGTTTGGGCCACGCGGCTAGCCAGGCCTCCGGACGTGCCGCCATGGCGACGATACTTCCAGCGCCGTTGTGGCTGCCTGTGGCCGGAGCCCAGCGGACTGCTGCCGGCAAGGGAATACCGGACCGCCAGAGCTGACGGTGCCCTAGCCACCTGCGGGCTGGATGGTCGGGCGAAATCGGGATAGGGACGGCGATATTCCACCAGGAGCGGGCCCAACGCAGCCGCTTGGTCGTATCAGAGTCGGGGGAGGACCGTTTCGCTCTTTGCTCACGGTGGTCGCGGTTCCAGGTATTGGCGGGTGAGTCCCATGCGAAGTGTCCGCGGGCACGGAGCCATTCGACGGCCTGCGGCTTTTCCAGGCCCTGGATATGGCGAAGCATATCGACGACACCGCCGCCGTATCCGGCTTCGAAGTCGTACCACGTCCCGGCCCGGTCGCCGTCGACGTGCACCACCAGAGAGCCGCGCCGCCCGTAGCGCCACTCACCACGCCTCTGTTGGGCGGGGTCTCCCAGCAGCGCAAGGGCGACGGCCTGCAATATCTTCGGCCAGTCGGCGGAGTCGTAGGCGGTCATGAGAGCACCGCCGCGGCAAGGCACTTGGACCTGAGATGGGGCTGAGAGAGGGTGAGAGCGGCAGCTTTGCCGCCGTTTGTGTGGGGTGCCGGGGTTCCGCTTTTTGCGGGTATGGGGATATAATTGTCTAGCATGGCAGGCTCCTTAACATTCTGCTATGCGTTGGTTTCTCCACACGGTGGTTTGTGGAGGGCTTCAACCGAATCAAGACCAGGTGGGCTTGGCCGGATGACCCGCTGGAGTGGTGCCAGCGGGCTTTCGGTTTTTTGAATGTCTCCTAATGGCGCCGATTTGCCCCCGACGTGGTGAAAGTCGGCTTGGGCATCCGCCAATGTTCCTTGGGTCCTGGGAGCATTTCTGCCCGGCTTGGATCCAAGCAGGTCTGGATGGCTTGGAACGCTAGCCGTCCGTGGCCGGTGGGTTGGTGCCCCTTCTGTTCGGGTCGCAGGTAACCTTTCCAGTCCATGCTGAGGTCGAGATGGCCGCAGCGGGGGAAAAGGTCGAGGGCGTTTCAGTACTTACGATGGTGTTGGACATGAAATCAAATCCCTCGTCTGAAACTACGGTTTAGGCGTGGCCTGATCGGTCCTCGCGAGGAGCTAGGTAAATGCCCTCCAGCATCTGGTCCCAGTCTTGGCCCTCGGTGGTCGGGGCCACGTCAGCAACACTGAGAAATTCGTGAATCGCCCAGGCTGGGATGAGCTTTCTGCGACCAACGGGGACGGACTTCAAACGGCCGGTATAGAGCAACTCCTTCACGCCAGATCTGCTGAGGGAGAGAACTGTTGCGGCTTCTTGGATGCTATAGGCCAGGCGTTCGGGCATGGGTTTTCTCCTGAACTTGGGGAGGTTGCATCAGGATGTTGATCTGGGCGGTGATTTCATTTCACGCCGCCTATTACTTTCTGGCGTGCCTCGTCGGCGGCGCGCTCAGCAGCCTCCAGGAGCCGCAAAGTTTTGAGCACGCGCCCTTCAAAGTCATCGGGGACTGGACGCAGTCCACGCAACATGCGACTGAAAACGGCTGGGTCAAAACCCATGGTTATCGCCAACCTCTCCTGGCTAATGGTTGACCGAACCACCGCTTCCCGCAGCGGGTGTGCACTATTTGAATCAGTCTTCATGAAAAATACGATATACTATTCCAGTTAGTTTTGTCAACAACAACGTTGCCATAGAATTGGAAAAAGTACAGTTGGGATTATCGAAGAGTGCGTTAGTGATCGGCGACAGGCTGGCGGCCGCAAGGAAAAAGAGTGGGCTAACTCAGGTCGAGTTAGCGGTGGCGCTTGGCGACCGCTATAACCAGCAAATGATCTCCCACGTGGAACGTGGGCGTTCCAGTTTGTTGGTTGACGGTCTGGTTAGTGTTGCCAAAGAGCTAAAGGTTTCGACTGATTACCTGCTGGGACTCACGGACGACCCCACATCGGCGGAAGACCGGCTGTCTGCAGCGGCGAAAGGATGGCAGGGAGACGACGAAATCGTCGTCGTACACGTCGATAGTCGGCCCCGCGGGAAATACGATGGCTCCATTCGCATGCCGGAGGTTACGGGGCTGCCGTTTTTTCGATCTCAACTGGACCGCGAGCGAATCGACCCTGGGGCGTCGGCGATCTATCAAGTAAAGGGCCAGTCAATGTACCCGGCGTTGCCTCACGGCACTTTGGTCCTTGTCGATTACTCGCGAGATTACCTGCGGGATGACGCCATTTACCTTGTGATCTTGCAAGGAACACTGCTGGTCAAAAGGCTGTACTTAAAGGGACCGGGAGACTGGTACTGGTGTACGGACTACTGGCTCGGGACGCAAGGACCTTCCCACGGCTTCGACAAGGGCAGAGGTGAGCCTGGCAACTGGTACACCCCTCAATGGCGCCACTATAACAGGGTCAGGGGTCTGTGGAGGGAAGACAGATCGGAATGGGGTCAGGTCAAGCACGATTCGAGCATTACGGTGCTGGGCCAGGTTCACTCGATCGAGCACACTCTCTTGGAGTCCGTTGACAGCGATGGGTTTGTATCCAGGTCCCGTTAGTGGGTTCGTTCGTTCCGGAGACTTCGACTATCGCGCCGAAATCCCACGGGGGCGACGTCGTGGTGGTCGACCAGGTCCGCGGCACGGTGATGAAGTGTTCGATGACGAGGGGTGGTGATAGCCGCACTTTGAGGAACCGCTAGGCGAGCGCAGGTTCGTGGATGTCTGTGGATGAACTAGTTTTATAATCTGGGAGCATATTGCCAAGTTTAGGGTGCAGAGGTTGACGGCTTCTCTGTGCTACGAGGGCGCTAGATTGACTAAATCTGGATCAAATACGGCGAAGGAAGTTCCACAAGCGATCGCCGATTCCTTGGGGTCTCAGTCAAGCAGTGCATACATAGAGGGAAGACAGAGTTCTCTCGATGTTCTTCGGGAACCGCCCAGCGGATATCGGGCACTTGAATTTGGGTCGATTGAGGCTCCTCGGCTTACCCATTACCTATTCCGCTATCCAGCGAAATTTCATGCCCCCGTGGTTCATTCTCTGATTCAAAAATATACCAACGAAGGCGAAACGCTCTTCGACCCTTTCTGTGGGAGCGGGACTCTGTTGCTGGCAGCTAAATATGAAGGCCGCAATGCCAAAGGCAGCGATGTGGATCCGCTCGCGGTCTTTGTCGCTGGAGTAAAGACACACAGAATCCAGCCGAGACGCCTTAAATCCTACTGGGATGAACTACGTTCATTGCTCGAGCCGATCGAGAGGTCGAAAGCCGAATACAGCCGCCGCCAATTCACAGACGTGGGGCCAAAAGCATTTGATTTCGTACTGGCACGAGAGCGTCTGTGGGTGCCAAGCATCCCCAATTTACTTCATTGGTTTCGGCGATACGTGGTCGTTGACCTAGCCCGACTGTTAAGCCGAATTGACCGCTTGGAGATCCCGAAGACTCATCGAGCATTCTTCCGACTGGTATTCGCGTCAATTTTGAGAAGAGTCTCTAACGCCGATCCTGTACCGGTATCAGGGCTTGAGGTTACCTCCCATATGAGGCGATTGGATGAGAAGGGTCGATACATAAATCCCATAGAGGCCTATTCGAAGGCGGTCTTAAAGGCCCTGGACGCGATGGAGGAGCTATGGGAAGGATGTGCTCCATCCGCCCGAGTCTCCGTATTTCATGCCGACGCGAGGGGGTTGACACCCCGACTGAAGACTAAAGTAGACGCTGTCATAACCTCGCCTCCCTACCACAATGCTGTGGACTATTACCGTCGTCATCAGTTGGAAATGTATTGGTTGGGTTTGGCCGAAACTCCTGCTGAACGGCTCGGCCTGAGGGCGAAGTATATCGGGAGCCCGAACGTTCCAAAAGGGGACCCCTTACTCAAGCGTACGGAGGATCTCGGGCCCCTTGCTTGCACGTGGCACAATCAGATTCGTTCAGTTTCGGAAAAGAGAGCAGACAATTTTCTTCATTACGTCGTTTCGATGAAAGACGTTTTTCGTCAGCTGTCCCTTACAGTCCGGGAGGGCGGGCCAGTTGTGTTCGTGGTTGGTCATAGTGAATGGAACGGCAACAGGATACCGACTTCGGATCTCTTTATGGAGATGGCAGGCAATTCGTTCCGCTTGGAGGACCGATTTTGGTACCCAGTGAAAAATAGGTATATGTCCTACGGAAGGCGCAACGGCGCTGACATTTCTGAAGAGTACGTCCTGGTCTTTCGGAGGAATAGTCCATGACAACCGGCACATCATCGTTTTATGAAGCACTGGATTCGCTGGGCCAGGCCCATGGTAAACCCCTGCGAGTGGATCTGTCGCCTGAGGTGATTGGCCTGCTTTCGGAACAGCTTTATCGGTCTCCATCAAAGGCAATCGAAGAACTGGTAGTCAATGGCTTCGACGCCGAGGCTGATGAGGCCCGTGTCTTTGTACCTAAAGCAGACGAAAGCGAAACCTTTATTGCAGTTTATGATGACGGAACTGGCATGGACTACGCCGGCCTCGCTGACCTCTGGAAAGTGGGGAGGCCTAAGGCCCGTGACGAAGAGGTGCTAAAGCGCAAGCAGAGAAAGCAAATAGGCAAGTTCGGCATAGGCAAGTTGGCCACTTATGCGATTGCAAACCGTGTTACGTACATTTCCAAGGCAAAGTCCCAGCACCTGGCCGTAAATATCAACTACAGAAACTTTGTTTCCAACCCGGACGCAACTTCAACACCCATTGGTTTGAGAGTTCGTAGACTCGATGAGGCAGAATTATGGAAAGAGGGGGCTTTTAGTTCGGGGGTCCACGCGATTGGACAAACCCGAGAGCATTTAGCCAGTCGTCAGTCTTGGACAATGGTCATTTTAGAAGATTTGAAAGAAAAGGCGGCCGCCCTAACGCC
Organism: Dehalococcoidia bacterium; assembly: GCA_965204805.1. GTDB lineage: Bacteria > Chloroflexota > Dehalococcoidia > Lucifugimonadales > UBA3495 > VXOI01. Next base: position 1,141,985 of record OZ242013.1, on the reverse strand, counting down.
AGGAAGGCTCGAATGGGTTTTACGGACCGCGATGCCCCTGAGAGCAAGTTTCAAGCTCTTCCTAAACGGACAGGAAGTGGAAAGTTCGAAGGAAAGGAACACAATCATAGTCGAACTTCAGGTGGCTGATTTGGAAGAAGATAGAGTAAAGGCATTGACGAATAAGACCGGAGAAGAGTGGGCGTCAAAGGATGGCAAGCTGTTCTCCTCGTCGTTTCCGTCGGGAATTTCGGGTGCAGTCATCGTGACTAAAGAAACTCTGGGAGGAAAGAGTTTAGATCTGGGTAGGAGCGGCGGGTTTTTCGTATACGTTCGCGACCGGTTGGTAAATGAGGAAGACGAGCGATTTGGGTTGCATGCCCTTAGTTTTAGAACATTCAATCGCTTCAGGGCCGATATTCACATAGATGACTTAGACAACATACTGACCGCTAACCGCGAATCCATGGGAGACGTCAAGCTTCACCGCGATGCACAATTTGTCCTGAATGAGGTCTTCAATCAGGCAAGGCATGAGCATGACGAATTCCTTAAGAGGCAGAGCGAGAGGGAATTAGGTAAACGCGAGGATACCCGTTCTTGGGTCCCTACACGGTTGGTTGAGACCCCTACAGCCGACGCGATGACGATATATGGAAGAGATCAGCGAGGGACGGAACCGGATGGTTCCTGGATGTACCTGGAAGTAGACCCGGCGACGGATATTGCTGAGCTTACCGCGTCATTGTATTCTCAGAGTTCCAGGGACAATTCTTACAAATACAAATATGTGGCCAAAGGGCGTTCGAACCGGCTAGTCAGTTTCGACCCTTTGCAGTCGACATTTACGATTAATGAGGACCATGAACTGGTGATTGCTTACGCAAGGGAACCGTCAGCTCAAGGTCTGTTCCACGACTTAGTTACAAGCGAGGCATTGCTGGAAGTATACCTTCGGGAGGCTGGGATAAGTCCCTATGTCATCGGTGAAGTCTTGGAAAGGAGGGATATGCTTCTACGGGGCCTCGCTGATGCTCATTTGTTTTCTCTAGATGCGTTGGGCGCATATATAGAGGACAGTGCCAACAGATCGACGGAGCTAGAGATTGGCTTGGTTGCCGGCGCTCGTGCCCTGGGCTTTGTCGCGAAGCATATTAGTGGGAACGGCGAGCCTGACGGAATTGCTAGGTTCACGGACTTCCCGTATTCTGAGAGAAAAATCACCCTTGAGGCAAAGTCGTCGGACAAAACTCCAAAGGCGAAGGACATCGACTTTTCGGCACTCGGCAATCATATGGAAGCGCACGGTGCAGAGGGCTGTCTATTGGTCTCGCCCGGCTATCAAGGAGACGAAGACGGAAGTGCGGCTCGCTCCGCAGATCGAGACAAGATTTCCTGCTGGACCGTCAAACAATTCGCGGACGTCATAAGGGCAGCGGAGTCCCGTCAGATATCTGCCCGTGATGTCCTTGACATAGTGGTCAATTACTTTACCCCACTAGACGTGTCAACTCGCATTGACGAGATGTTGTCGGAGCCACTTTGGGAACCTCGCGAACTATACCTAGCGATTGTCGACTCCTTGAGGAACATTCACGAAGTTCTCCCCAATAGCCCAAGGAAAATCACCATGGTCGCAATGGAGATCGCAAGGCAGGAAGGGTTTGAACAAATAGAGGAGCAGAATGTACGAACGGCCGTGTCAGACCTCGCAGGAGCAAGCCAAGGTGCCCTGAGACTTAACGAGCGGGATGAGGTCATCTTGAACGTTGACTATGACGAACTTCATCGAAGAGTGCAAACACTTTTGGGAGAAGCTGGTAGGCCGAGACGAAACGGGGCATTTGGTGAAGTGGCAGAATAGGGGGCACATTGGGCGATTCAGGCCCAAGAAAAGGCAGAGTAATATGCAGCTATGCCTACCTACCCGAACATAGCAACCTACTACGCCTCCTTGGCCGAGCTCATCAAGGCCGGCGGCTCTGATAACGAGCTGAGCATCCGCCCGGCCTTCCAAAACTGCCTGGCCGCCTACTGTGCCGCCCACCGCGACAAGCTGGTCCTGGTCCCCGAGCTCACCGCCTCCAGGGGCGCCAAGCCCGACGGCACCGTCCGCGACGCCCTGCGCATGACCCGGGGATACTGGGAGGCCGGTGAGACCGAAAAGCAGAACGGCGGCCAAGGCAACGCAGTTCCATGGAGTTGATGAATGCACCTCACCAAGATGCGCTACGGCGGGGTGCCGCCGTTCACAGAGCCGGTCGAAGTAACCTTCGACCCGACTGTCAACCTCTTCGTGGGCCCAAACGCAACCGGAAAAAGCAGGCTGCTTTCGGCATTAGACGAAAGGTTCAACGAAAGGACGACCGCAGACCACTGGGTGAGGACACCCGAACAGATGGACCTGAGACTGACTTTCGGCGAAGAGACCGATTATTTCAACGAGTGGACGAAAGGCAAGAACCTGCTGTGCGCAGATAAGGACTTTGCCAAAGCCTACTTCGGCCGGCATGCCAACCCTGGTCCGCCGGTGATATTCATTGGCCCCACCCGAATCGGGCTGCCCGCCGTATCGGACTTGGGTGAATCAGACGAGTTCGGATCGACAGTCGAGGAGATACTGTCGGGGGAATTCTCCGGTGCCAGGCTGAACGCTGCCATCGAAATGCTGTACGAAAAGACCCGGGATATGTTCGACGAAGAAAAGGAGCAAAACCTTCCGACCGGTGAACGAAGGGCTTGGAATTTCCTCTATGTGGACAGAGTGTCCCATGCCTGTACCAAGTCCATCTGTGAGGAGTTAATCACCAATGAGAGAGGGCTGAATTACCCCACCGGCCTGGATGTCGAGTTCATCGCCGATCAACCGCTAGCTGACCTTGAGAACATATCCATTAACCGAATGCTCGGAGTCGTCACTACCGACACTCCCAGATTCGATCACCTCAGGCCGGAGAACCGGCCGATAAACCTCGGTGGGGAGAATACCCCGCGGATATATGTCGGCGATTTGAGTTCCGGGTCTCAGTCAACTCTCTTGTGGATATTTTGGTTGGCGCTGAAAATGCTCAATCATTACGAATTTGCCGAAGGGTGGGCCCACCGACCGGCTGTCCTGCTGATTGACGAGGTAGAGAACCACCTGCACCCGACGTGGCAACGGCGGGTGATTCCGTCATTGATCAAGTATTTTCCTGGCCTGCAGATCTTTGCGACCACACACTCTCCCTTCGTGGTGGCCGGGTTAAGGGCGGGCCAGGTGCATATGCTGAAAAGGGATTCGGAAGGAGTGGTTGCGGCCACCACCAACGAGAGGGACATCATCGGCTGGACCACTGACGAGATATTGCGGACCTTTATGGGAGTTGACGAGCCCACCGACCAACTGACGGTAGACCGTGCCGTTCGTCTGCGGGAGCTGCGGGGCCTGGAAACTCTGAGCGAATCCGAGGAAGAGGAGCTATCCACATTACGTCGCCAGGTGAATGAGGACTTCATCTCCAGCAGCACACCGATGGAGTCACAACAGGAGCGCTACGGCGAGATGATGCTGGAATTCCTGCGCTTTCGTCAATCCGAGCTGTCTCAGGACGGCAGTTAGTCCCGTATGCGCTGGATTGATCGAGGGCCGGAACCGGAAGGTGTACAGGAATACGAGCACCAGTTCACGCAAGGATGGGTCCGATATTTTAGAGATGGGGTCGGCGACCGACCCGGAGACTCACATTGGCGTGAATTCAGGACTCCCTTGGGCAGTTGCTCAGGCAATGTCTGCTGGTACTGCGAGAGGCTGTGCTTCCGAGAGACTGATGGCGGAGGGAAATCCCCCACGATTGACCATTTCAAGCCGCTGAGGCACTTCCCTGAGTTGGCCTACAATTGGCGCAACTGGATTTTCAGTTGCCACAGATGCAACGTCGACAACAAGGGGGGCGAGTGGCCGTCATTGGGGTACGTCGACCCGAGCGCCCCGGATGAGCAGGATCGTCCGGAGGAGTACTTTGACTACGACGCCGCCACAGGGGAGATAATCCCTATAGCAAGTCTTGCTCAGGAAACCAGAATGAAGGCTCTCCGGACGATTGATGACTTGGGGTTAAACAAGGTCGACGTGCGTTTCTATCGCTTGCAGTGGACGCGCCGATTCGTTGAGGATTGGACGGCTATGCCCACCGAAGATCGGCACGCATTTGCTCAATATTGTGCACGCTCGGGGGTTGAGTTCGGTGGCGCCACGCTGATGGTTGTTCAGCAACTGCAAATGTCGGAGGAGGTGTAGGCGGCTTCGGCGGGGTTATTCCCGCCGCGGAGTTGGTCCACTTGAGCTTCGACGACATCCGTTTCCTGGGAAACGCCCTGGCGCTGCCCGTTGGGGCCTTCCTGTCTGTGTGCCTGATCGATGAGCAAGCCTTTTTGGCAGCTCTGGTGAGCTACGTCGCATCCCCCGCGGCAGCACTTCAGGGTCCGCGCCGAGGCACTGACCATCGATCCTAAGACTGAGCGCCGGAGGTGGCGGCCTACAACAGAAATCTGGGACGCCTTACGTTCATCAGACGGTGGATGTGCCGGGGCTGGAGAAAGAGGCAAACTGAGTACAAGAGACCCGCATCCCGCCATGACTGGAGTGTGTGATGGTGAGTCACGAACAATCCCAGACACGTCCCAACCTTGATTTGGAGATGATAGGTCTCCGGTTGGGGGATGTCCTGTTACTTATCGACGAGATGGAAACAAGCTGCGTGGTAGTAGCCTTGTCGCCACCGCGAGTACTTCACGATGGCGTAGTCAAATCGTTGACCGCCGCCTGTAACGACGCTTATGGGGTTACATGGAACGACCCCGCTAGTGTCTGGGTGTATGATGGCGAAACCTTGGGTACGCGCCGTGAGCGATTCGAGGCATATCATCGCGGATAGAGAAAGTCTCTCCTTCAGCCAAAGGGATAACACCAGGGTATATGAAGAGGACTTGGAGCAAATGAAGCCATCGGAAAGACTCAATCGCTCTTACACGCTGCGGAGAACGACTGTTCAGATCGCGCTCGATAATGGACTCATCAGCGCCCCGGCAACGGTCACTTTTAATTTGTCTCCAAGGCCGAAAGTTCTGATGGAATGTGCGTTCACTTGGGATGACGTCCAAGCTACAAACGAGATAAGGGAAAAGGGAGAAATCCAGGTCATCTTAGAAAATGGAACGAGTGTTGACGTTCTACTAGGAGAAACTAGCATTGGAGGAGGAATTAGGCTCACGCTAATTCCTAAGGCAGAGTTGGTTACGGTCAAGGAAGATGACTCCCTATTGACCAGAGGCAAGTTTGCCTTGATTAACTTCCCAAGCATTTGGGGAGATTACGACCTAACGCGTTACCCAGACCCAAATAACAAGTCACGAGGTTTGTTGTACCAGCGTTTTCGACTTCGATCCCATCCGTGGTTAGTAAATGTCGTTGGGGTCGACTCCGTGATGGGCGTTCACTACGGCCTGCTTCGAAGGGGAGGTTCTGCCATTACTCATATTGGAAGTGTCGTCAGGGAAGATTGCCAGCAGTTTTCTTTGGACGACCTTAACGATCTTCTCAAAGTACTTCACCTGTTCCTATCCTTTGCAAGAGGCTCTTACTGTGGCTTGACTTACTTGTCTGGTCACGATGCTGATCGCAATCGAATATGGGAACAATGGGGAACCTACGAAGTCGAACCTTGCCAACGGGAACTTGCCTCTTGGCTTGATCCGGGAGGAAGTCATCACTTGTCATCCATCTTTGGTGGGTTCCTCGATTTGTTTGCCGGTTCCAACAGAGCTGAGGGTGTAACCAAAGTCATTCAATGGTATTTGAGGGGCAATGAGAGCACCGAGCCGGAGGTCGGAGTAATCCTGGCTCACGCCGGGCTTGAGCGCTTGTCATTTTTGGTCAATGGTCCGAAGGGGCACAACCAGCTTGAGGGTGACTGGATTGCCGAGGCGTTGCGATGCAACAGTATTGATCCGAGCTTGCCCGCTGACTGCACGGAATTGACAGCCCTCAACTACAAGGGCCAGTGGAGCCACGGCCCGCACCTGCTAACTGTGCTCCGAAACAACCTTGTCCATCCCGACAATAGGAGTGGCCCCTTTAGTGAGTTCGCCGTGCGGGAGGCTCAAAGCTTGGGGTTGTACTATATTGAATTAATCATTCTTAGATTCTGCGGCTACACAGGTGAGTTCGTGAACAGGTTGAAGGGAAGGGACGCCAGTGGGTCGCGAATAGAGCGAGTCCCTTGGGCACCAGCCTAAGCCAAGAAAACACTAAGGGGAATCGAGCTCAAGAAAAGTTGAGTAAGGTGCAGCCATGCCCTTATATCCCAACGTAGAACAATACTACGCCTCCTTGGCTGAGCTCATTGAGGCCGGCGGGTCGGACAACGAGCTGAGCATCCGTCCGGCGTTCCAGAACTGCCTGGCGGCCTACTGCGCTGCCCACCGCGACAAGCTGGTCCTAGTCCCCGAGCTCGCCGCCGCCAAGGGCACCAAGCCTGACGGCACCATCCGCGATGCCCTGCGCATGACCCGTGGGTACTGGGAGGCCAAGGACACCCACGACAACTTGGACGCCGAGATCCAGGACAAGTTCGCTCGTGGCTATCCCCGCGACAACATACTGTTCGAGGACTCCCGGGTCGCCGTGCTCTTCCAGAACGGCGACGAGGCGATGCGGGTGGACATGACCGACGCCGGGAGGCTGCACCGCCTTATCGGCCGGTTCCTGGACTACGAGTTGCCGGAGATCGGGGAGTTCCGCCAGGCGCGCCAGCAGTTCGCCGCGGACCTGCCCTCAGTCCTCGAGAACCTCCGCCAGGCCGTGGCCGACGCCGAGGAAGGCAACGAGGAGTACCGCGAGGGCGTCGCCAGGTTCCTCGAGCTGTGCCACCGCAGCATCGGCCCGGCCGTGTCGGAGGCCGACGTCCGGGAGATGCTGCTGCAACACATCCTCACCCAGGACATCTTCTTGCGGGTGTTCGCCGAGGACCAGTTCCACCGGGAGAACAACATCGCCCGCCAGCTCGCCGCCCTGGAGCGGACGTTCTTCACCGGCGACGTGCGCCGACAGGCGGTCGACCGCCTCCGCGCCTACTATGGCGCCATCGGCCGCGCCGCCGACGAGATCTCAGACTACTCCGAAAAGCAGAAGTTCCTCAAGGCCATCTACGAGGACTTCTACAAGGCCTACAACCCCGCCGCCGCCGACCGCCTCGGGGTTGTCTACACCCCCAACGAGGTGGTCGATTTCATCATCCGGGGCGCGGACCACCTGCTGCAAAAACACTTCGGCAGGAGCCTGGCCGATGAGAACGTTCAGATTCTCGACCCGGCCACCGGGACGGGCACGTTCGTCACCAGCCTCATCGACTACCTGCCGGCCGATCGGCTGGAGTACAAGTACCTGAACGAGATCCACGCCAACGAGGTGGCCATCCTCCCCTACTACATCGCCAACCTGAACATCGAGTACAGCTACAGGGAGCGCACCGGAAAATACCTGGAGTTCCCCAACCTGTGCTTCGTGGACACGCTGGACAACTTGGACTGGCAGCAGTCGGGCGCCACAGGAGGCGCGGTGACGCGCCAGGGCGCGTTCAACCTGGGCAGCCTTTCGGAGGAGAACTGGATCCGAGTCCAGGAGCAAAACGAAAAGCCCATCAGCGTGATCATTGGGAACCCCCCGTACAACGCCAATCAGCAGAACGAGAACGACAACAACAGGAACCGCGAATACCCACAAATTGATCGCCGCATCAGCGAGACCTACATCTCCGCAAGCACCGCTCAGAAGACCAAGCAGTACGATATGTACAAGCGCTTCATCCGGTGGGCTTGTGACCGCCTCGCCGACGACGGCATCATCGCCTTTATCACCAACCGCGCCTACTTGGAGACACGTCAAGATGACGGTTTCAGGCAGGTCGCCGCCAAAGAGTTCAGCGACTTGTATATCGTCGACCTAGGCTCGGACGTGCGCCGCAACCCGAAGATTTCCGGCACAACTCACAATGTCTTCGGCATTCAGACCGGCGTTGCTATCGGCTTCTTTGTTCGGGAAAAGGGCAAGCTGGGTAACTGCGGTATCCATTACACCCGCCGCGAGGACGCCGAGCTTGCGTTGAATAAGCTGGCCTATCTCCGCGACGCAAAGCTGAACGAAATTCCCTTTGAGAGCATCACGCCCGACGTTAAGGACAACTGGCTCAACCAGTCCAACACCAATTTCGCCAGCCTGATGCCTCTCGCTGACCGCCAGACTAAGCTAGCCAAGTCCTCCGGTGAAGAAGAAGCGGTTTTTGGGTTGTATTCAATGGGCGTCGTTACCAATCGAGACGAATGGGTGTATGACTTCGACGCCGACGAACTCGGCCGGAAAGTTCGCATCTTCATCAATCTATATGAAGAAAGCAGAGCAGTGCACGGTGGCAAGGATGTTGACAACGACACCCTGGGCACAACCATCAAGTGGACCCGCGACCTAAAACGACAATTGCGATTAGATGCTCCCAATGTCTTTGACCGTAAGAGCATACGACAAACCCTGTTCCGCCCGTTTGTGGGCAGGTCGTTGTACTTCAACCAAAGCCTTAACGAGATGCAATACCAGTTGCCCGATATATTTCCAGTAGGCACTACAGACGAAAACAGGGCGATATGCTTCTGCGTCAACGGAAAATCCTTTTATGTCTTGGCCGCCGACAGGGTCTTCGATTTGCATTTCACCGGGGACACCCAATGCCTGCCGCTATACCGCTACACGCCCGACGGTAAGCGGGTCAGCAACATCACCGACTGGGGACTACGGCAGTTCCGGGAACACTACGAAAACGAGCTCATCACCGCCGAGGACATCTTCGCCTACACCTACGCCGTTCTCCATGATCCGGAGTACCGCGAAAACTACGGCGTGGACCTGCTCAGGGAGTTCCCTCGCCTGCCATTCCATTACGACTTCGCGGCATGGGCGTCAATGGGCCAGGAGCTACTGGACCTGCACATCGGCTTCGAGTCGGCTGACCCGCACGAGCTGGTGCGGGTCGATGGTCCCGCTGATGCCGGCAAGGCGCTCCTGCGCGCCGACAAGGGGCGTGGTGCCATCGTCCTGGACAGCAGGACCACACTCACCGGCGTGCCACCGCAAGCGTGGGACTACCGCCTGGGCAGCCGCTCCGCCCTCGAGTGGGTCCTCGACCAGTACAAGGAGCGCAAGCCCCGCGATCCTACCATTACCGCCAAGTTCAACACCTACCGCTTCGCCGACCACAAGGAGCGCGTCATCGACCTCCTCCAGCGCGTCTGCACCGTGAGCGTCAGGACCATGGACATCGTGGATTCCATGACTCGGCTGCAGACTGACCCAGCTCCCAGTGCCTGACCCTTTCCGAGTCGGCGAAAATCGTTCCAACAGGCCCTTCGGACATAGGCCCATTGGCTACAATTGGTTGTAGGACTCCATGCGCGTTATTGCTGTCCGTTCGGCACTTGGGCGGGAAAAGGCGCAGAGGCCTTGCCAATCTGAAAGAGGGGACCTGTGGACATCATGAAAGGCCGCATCAGACAGCGCAGCCCGGGCTCCTGGGAAGTGTCCTTCGATCTCGGCCGGGACCCCTTGGGCAACCGACGCAGGAAGTCGTTCACCGTCCGGGGTACCAAGGCGGAGGCCCAGCGCAGGCTCCGGGAGATGCTCACGGCCCTCGACCAGGGGCGAAACCCGGTGCCTGCGGATATTTCTCTCCGCGACTGGCTAGACCGGTGGATGACCGAAGTGGTAATCCCCAACCGTCGGCAGCGCACGCGGGAAACTTACCAGAATGCGATAGACCGGCACATCGTTCCCTATATCGGCGCAGTGGCCATCGGCAAGCTGGCTCCGGCTCAGATCCAGGCACTCGAGACACAACTCCACAAGGACCTCAGTGCCGCCATGGTCACCATGGTGCATAATGTTCTTTCAGGAGCCCTTAAATACGCTTTCCGGCTCGAACTGATACACCGAAACCCTGTCTCACTGGTAACGCCGCCCACCGTAAGGCGCACCGAAATACCCCCTCCTGACGTTGACGGCGTCTTAGAGGCACTTGCCCTAGCGCGGGAGGACGGAAACGACCTGTACCCGGCCATGCACTTGATCGCCTACACCGGTCTTCGCCGGGGTGAGGCCATGGGGCTGCTGTGGCAGCACGTGGACCTTGAGCATGGCAGCTTGAAGGTGGAGGTCTCTCTGGTCTACTCAAAGACCGGAATTCTGGAGGAGCCTCCCAAGACCGCCTCCGGCCGCCGAACGGTGGATTTGGACGACGGCACAGTGCAGCTACTCCTTGAGCATAGACACTCGCAGGAGGAACAGCGGAAACGGATGGGCGACCTGTTTGTCGACAGAGGGAGGGTATTCGCGGACGACTTGGGGGACTGGATAAGCCCCAAGCGGCTTTATGACACAGTTAAGCGGTACGGGCGACGCGTCGGCAGGCCTGAGATGACTGTCCGAAGTCTCCGGCACTTCCACGCCACCTTGATGTTGCAGAGCGGCCAGAACCCCGTGGTGGTCAGCAAGCGGTTGGGGCACTCTTCGGTGTCGATGACGTCGGACATTTACGCCCACGTGCTCCCTGGGTGGCAAAAGGATGCCGCTGAGGCTTTCGCCGCGGCGATGGGTAGATGAGGTCCGGAGATGAGCGGGGCGGTGCCGCATCGTCTGGGGAATAGGGCAATTGCCGACCAAAATGCCGACAACGGTAGTAACCAGACTAGGCCACCAGAGAACACAGAGAGCTTCATTCGTATTTGGTACAGACTGTAGAAGCCACTCTTGCCCACCTGAAACCAAGTGCCCTACAATCTGACCTTCGGCACCACAAACACCTTTCGTAGCTACGGAGCCGCAAATTTAAGCCTTTTGACAATATAGGGTGTGAAATGTTGTCAATTCTGCGGATCACAGAACTACTTGATGGTGGCCCTTAGGCCCACTGAAAATCCTCCGCCAGCGCCTTCTTGAGCGTTCCCCAGGAAACTCTCAGTATGCGAGTTGTCCGGCGGATAGAGCGGTTCTCACTGTAGAGGCGCCAGCATTCGTTTCTCTGGTCAGAGGTAGGTGTTGGGGGCGCCAAGAGGACATTCTCTATGGCCTTGCTTGTTCCTAGCCGACTTTTTTGCTCGCTGGTCAAATCGGCCTAGTAGGCACCGTTGGCCATCATCATCCTTCAGAAGTACTTCGCCAGCAGGTCGGTCTTCACCAGCACCTGGCTTGAGATTTCCACGATCGTCGATTTGGATCCCTCCGCTATTACGCCTAGCGGCCGATGTCGGAAGACCACTCTTCCGGCCTTGCTTCAATGAAGGCCCTGAGCATCCGCCCAATCTCCTGGAGGTCAAGGTCCGTCAGGTCTACTCCGTATCTGACCAGGAGCTCGCGACCGTTGTCCTCCGGGAAGTTTCTGGACTCCCCGTACACCACCCTGGCGATGCCGAACTGCACGATGGCTCCGGCGCACATGTTGCAGGGGATGAGTGTGGAGTACATGGTCATCCCCCGGAAGCTGTCCAATGTCCGGCCGGCGTTCAACAGGCAGTTGATCTCCGCGTGCATGATATAGGCTCTCTCCTACGGCCGACGGTGGTAGCCACCGTCCCCTGGGCGTTCACCAGGACTGGCCCGATGGGGATGCCTCCCTCCCGGGCACCGGTGCGGGCTTCCTCCAGTGCTGCAATCGTGTACTCGTCCATGCACCGCACTCCTTGCATGTTTCAGCGGGGCTTTGGTCTAGTTCGTTTGTTGCAGTACCTCTCCGGATAATTCCGTGATCCTGTATATCTTAATGAGGACGGCGACACCCAGACGTTCAGGGTCCCGGTCCAGTTCGGCCTGAACGCAGAGGTCCATGACTTCCTGGCGAACGGGACCGTCTTCGTGGACGGTCGCCCTGCCGTGGAACCGCCACCTCACCCGGTCGGCGGCGTGGGCGTAGTAGACCACGACCTGCGGATTCTCAGCAACGTTGTCCAAGGCCGACCGCTTGGCCCGCTCCCAATAGGCCAGCGTATCCCTGTTGAAGGCCATCACGCTTCCCTTGGGGCTTATCTGGGGTTCGCCGTCCTTGGAGGCCGTGCCCACCAGGCAGGAATATCCGTCGGCCAAAGCGCTGTCCAACCGCGCTACCATCTCATCGGTCAAATGGATCATCGTGGTCTATCTCCTTGGGAGTAACGGCAGTTTGTAGAGCCTTGCCCTTGCCGACTCGGTAGCAGGCGGAGGGTTCGGGGCAGTCGCAAACCGGCTGGTCCTGATAAGTCATTGCCTTCCCCCTTGCGCTGTACTTACATTGAAGATTGCCTTATTGGCCGTGCTCCACGAGATCTTCATGATCCTGGCCACACGGTTCACCGACGGTGTTCTCCGCGAACATACGCTTGCACTCGTTCACTTGGTTGGGTGTGAGCGCCGGAGGACACCCCGGCGGCCTCCCCTCCGCCTTGGCGCGCTCTTGGCCGGCCTTTATACGCTCGCTGGCGGAATCAGCCAGGTAGGCTCCGTTGGCCATCATCATCCGGCGGAACAACTTCGCGGCGGCGGTGTCGATGCCCTCCTTGATGGCGACGATGCCGATGTCGCGCTTGGTGAGGTCCGTATGGACCTCACGCCCTCGTCGAAGTTGCGGCTGAAGCGGTCCAGACAGACCACCACGATGGTGTCCTTCGGCTGGACCCGGGCCATGAGTTCGTCCCATCCGGGCCGCGACATCAAGCGGCCGGTCATCACGTCGGAAAAGATGAGTAACCCTGTAGGCGAAGCGCTTATCGACACGGATTAAGAGTCGTCTCCTTTCTCTGGCGGTCCGCAAAGCGTTGATGGGCAGAGTTAGCAACCAACAGCAAGGCAGGACACTGGTCCTGGGGTACCATTTGCCAGTTCATCATGCCTCTCAACAAACGGGTGTTTGATTCAGGAAAGGCCCGAAATGTGGTACGAAATGTGGTACGTAGTAGCGTCTTCGTCAGACGACACATGGTTGGTAGGCCGTGCTGCTTAGGTCAGACAATTATTAGTACTACAGTTGCAGATTTGATAGATGCCGTTTGTAGTGTCATGGTTGGGTCCTAGCTTGGCGGCGGCGTCTCCACCGCGACCAGTACAGGATGAAATCTGGCGGTTGGCTTTCGGTCCATACCAGCCGGGTGAGCAGCCTTCGCACCTCCGGCACGGTGATGGGGAGCAGTTCTTCATCGGGGCCGTAGTGGCCCCCTTTCTCCCTGTTCCAGAGCCTGATGCCTGATTACCGCCAGACAGGGGTGGGCGCCAGCATGGGCCAGGGTGATGTGGCGGTACCAGCCGTCCCACCGCCGCACCTCGTACTGGTCCAGTCCCATCTCTCCCTTGGCCTCCTCAAAGCATTCCTCAACGGCCCACCGGATGCCGGCCACCCTCGCCAGTTCCTCCAGGCCGGCGCCCACCGGACCGAAGCAAACGTAGTAGGCCAACTCCCCGGGCTTGGCGATGCTCCGGCAGGCCAGCAGCCAGTGGCCCTTGCCCGGTTCCCTCAGGGGCCGTATGTTTACGACGGTGCAATCGTAGACCCGGGTCCCTTGGCGCCATTCCCCTCGCTGCACCTCACCCAACCGGATTCCGCAACCCCGGACGCCAACCGGTCCGCCCTAACCTGTGAGGTTCCTTATCCGTCAAAGCTCACAGCTTCTCGTTGCTCTTTATGGCCATGACATGAGGAGTTTCCTCACCCTCCAGCCACAGCCGCAGCTTGCGATCGCTGCCGCAGACCTCGTCCCCGGTGAACCAAGCGAAGGGAACACCCGATTCCAGCGCCCGCCCCAGCATCAGTTTCGCCAGTTGCGGTTTGGTACGAAAACGGAGACTCTCCAGCACCCCGGCCTCCCGCCGCCGCTTCCAGTCGTCCGCCCACATCTGGGGCAGGTACAACTCCCGGTCCAGCAATGCCCTGCCCTACCACGGTACTGACGCTGCACCCCGACGGACTTCTACCCTTTATTCAGGAACCCGGTCCCGTCCAACACCAGGACTCCCTCGGCATCGCCCAAATGCTTCACCACGTAGTCCCTGAGATCGTCGGGGACCAGTTCGGCGTCCCACCGGTAGTTGTAGAGCAGGCGCTGCACCCCGTGGGGAGTGCCATCGCTGGCCTGTTCCGCCAGTTGCCAGCCGTTCTTGCGCTCCACCGGACTGAGCAGCCCTCTCAGATAGGCCAGAACCCGGCGATGCGGCCCGGGTCACCGGAACCGGCGGCAATGCACTCAGGCACCGGTTCTATGCCATCGGCCCACCGGGCCGCTTCCGCCACCTTAATCACTCCCAACAACTACTGCCTCACCTCATCACCAAACAACTGCCCCAATTCTACCCGTTCTTAATCTGCGACTGTAGTATTAGGACACTTGCCCTCACCCTAATCCTCTCCCAGAGGGAGAGGGGATTTTTCAGCTACCCGCGGCGGGCACGGAGTTCCTGCCAGACCTGTTCCGGTTTGATGCCGGAGGACGCCATCAGCACAAGCGTGTGGTACATCAGGTCGGCGATCTCCGAGGGCAGGTTTTCCGTGTCGTCCGTAGCAGCGGCCAGGGCGGTCTCGCCCGCTTCCTCGATAACTTTTTGGGCGATGCGGGCAACGCCTTCCTGCAGCAGCTTGACGGTGTAGCTGCCCTCGGGCATTTCGCGCTGCCGGTCCTGAACAATAGCATACAGCTCGCTAAGAACGCCGGGGCCCCGGTCGGTGTCTTCGTAACCCTCGGGCAGGCCCTCCAGCAGATTGAAGAAACAGGAAGTATTGCCGGTGTGGCAGGTTGGGCCGTCGGGGTCTACCTTTAGCAGAATGGTGTCGCCGTCGCAGTCCAGCCAAGCCTCTTTCAGGTTCAGATAATTGCCGGACACCTCGCCCTTGTGCCATAGGTCTTCCTGGCTGCGGCTGTAGAACCAGACCTGGATGCCCTCAACGGTTCGCTTGATGGAGCCGGGGTTCATGTAGCCCAGCATCAGCACGTCGCCGGTATCGGCATTCTGGGCTACGGCAGGAACCAGTCCCTGTTCGTTCAGCTTGACTTTCATTCTGATATGTCCTTGCTCGTCTGAGTTGGAAGATCTCTTCTGCCTTGTGGGAGGGTTGCGCAAGTGTGATTTCACCCTCACCTTCTCCCTCAACGGAGAGCGGATTTGGCGAACTCGTTCTCGATGAGGGTTGGCAGTTCCAGCAGGCTGGTGATGCGGTGCTTCGGAGGCGGCAGGTCTTCACGCAACCCGCGCCCGCCAGGGCGGTCAATCCAAACGGCGTTAATTCCTACCATGGAGGCACCGTATGCGTCCTCATAGTGCCGGTCTCCTACGTACACCGTCTGCTCGGGGGGGAGCGACAGGCGGCTAAGTATTTCCAGGAAGAGTTCCGGCTGAGGCTTGTAGCTGCGGGCCATTTCCGATGACAGCACGGTCTCGAACTGGAAATCCAGGAGTTTCAGGTTGGGAAGCAAGAAGCCGTCGTCGGCATTGGAGAGTACGGCAGTGCGGTAGCGGGACTGCAACTCCCGCAGAGCCTGCGGCGTTTCCGGGAAGGGCTCACGACGGGAAAGGTCAGCGAAGAAGCTGCTGGTGGCGGCGTCGGCGTCGCCGGGTACGCCCATCTGCTCGAAGGCCAGCCGGAACCCGCCAGCCCAGGCGTCGAAGTAAGTCTGGAAGGGCAGCGACGGATCGGTACGGCGCAGGCGAAACCGCTCCTCGGACTCATGCCAGCCCTGCCAAAGCTGGTCCGCCGTGATGTTCAAGCCCTGTTCCTCAACGATGGACTTGAAGCTGGTTCGCCACTGACCGCTGGGATCCTGCACCAGCGTCTGGTACATATCGAATATGACAGCCTTGATTTCAGGCACGAGTACGCTCCCATACTCTGCTTATGCAGGGCAATTCACCCCCAATCTAACCCTCCTCTCAAGGGGAAGGGGGTGGCGTCATCAGGAATCACCGGAATCACGCGCGGGTGCGCACCGGCACGCCGCGGCCGTTGAGATAGTCCTTGGCCTCTCCTATGGAGTATTCGCCGAAGTGGAAGATACTGGCCGCCAGCACGGCGTCGGCCTGCCCGGCGTCGAGGGCATCATAGAGGTGCTCCAGGTTGCCTGCTCCGCCGCTGGCTATGACCGGGACGGGAACGGCTTGGGACACGGCGCGGGTCAGTTCCAGGTCATAGCCCTGCTTCTGGCCGTCCTCGTCCATACTGGTCAGCAGGATCTCGCCGGAACCCAACTCCACGGCGCGAACCGCCCACTTCGCAGCGTCAATGCCGGTGGAGGTACGGCCCCCGCGAGTGTAGACCTCCCAGCGCGAGCCGGCGTCCAGCGCCAAGCCGAGGTCGGCTGGAGCCGGTTGTTCTTGCCGCGCAGGGCGATCCTGCACCCGTTTGGCGTCAATGGCGATGACGATGCACTGGTTGCCGAACTGCACCGCGCCCTCGCCAATCAGGGCCGGGTTGTTGACCGCGGCGGTGTTCAGCGAGACCTTGTCGGCCCCGGCCTTGAGCATCCGGCGGATGTCCTCGACGGTGCGGATGCCGCCGCCGACGGTGAGGGGAATGAAGACCTCCTCGGACACCCGGTGCACCACGTCAACCATGGTGTCGCGGGAGTCGGAGCTGGCGGTGATGTCCAGGAACACCAGTTCGTCGCCGCCCTCCTGGTCGTACACTGCGGCCAGCTCCGCAGGGTCGCCCGCGTCGCGCAATTGCACGAAGCTGACGCCCTTTACGACGCGCCCGGCATCCACGTCCAGGCAGGGGATGATGCGTTTGGTCAGCACGCCCTAATTACCGCCACGCCGAAATTGGAGAAGCCGGATAGCAGTATATCACCGCTTTTTGTCGGAATCAGGATTTTCAGTATTGCTAAGGATGTACAAGATTGAGGAATAATCCTGAAAGTCATAAAATATTGTAAATCCTGATTCAGATAAACACCCCGCCGGGCAATCTCGGGCGGTTGGCGCGGTTTGAGCGGGTAGGATAGAATACCGCCGACTCCAAGACTGCACAGGTAAAGCCGGGAGGTCTGTTATGGCTCTGACATTGGCCGAGGCAAACCGCATCGTGGAAGGCGCAATAGCCGCCGCCAACGAAATGGGAATCAAGATCAACGTGGCCGTCTGCGACTCGGGCGGCAGGCTGGTTGCCTTCAACCGCATGGACGGCGCTATCTGGGGCGGCGTTTACGGCTCCCAAGGCAAGGCAGTGGCCAGCGCCGCTTTCGGTCGCACCAGCGGGGAGTTGCAGGAGCGGGCCAGTACGCCCATCATCTCGGGCATCCTGAAGGCAGAGGGCGAACATGGCATCCCCAGCCAGGGCGGGGTGCCCATCATACGTGACGGCGTCCTGGAGGGAGCCTGCGGTGTTGGCGGCGGCACCAGCCAGGAGGACGAGGACTGCGCGCGGGCGGGGATTGCGAAATTGTAGGCGTAACCTTGCGTACAGATTCAGGGCGTTAGGGCGGGCTTGAAACCCGCCCCTTTTGTTGGGGGCGCAGTTTTTGTTAGCCTAGCTGGACGTGAAACTGCGCCGGGTCTTGGCCGAACTCTGTTAGAAGTTGCCCGGACAGGCGAGCAATAGCCTTGGAGCCCCACTTGCACTCGAAGTACAGGCCATTAGGCAGTAGCCTGCTCCAGCCGAATTTTCGACCGCCCGGATGCAATGGTTCAGAGTTAATCAAAAGCCTCTTGGTCATATTTTTAAATGAAAATGGCCCAGTCAAGTTTTCTTCTTCTACCAACCATTTCGCTGTCGTGAAGAATAAATCAGTCCAGTTGTCTACGGATATATCCTTTCCTTGCGGATCTCGAAAGCATTTGGGGTTGACTCAGCATCTTTGGTTGGGTTAATCCTTCCCCATTTACCCATTTGAACGAAAGTCACCCACCCTTGCATATCTTCTGAAACAGGATTGCTATTTTCAGAAACCAGCGTCCGCCTCCGAGTTGATGTATCCTTGCGGGGTGGCGTCTGGCGAAGCAATCCTGCTTCCTGCGCTACGTCCTCCAGGGCCTGCAACACCCGCTCTTTGGCGTGGTTGTAGATTAGCCGCCCGTTGGGAACCTTTGATTCCAGCTTGTCTAGCAGCCCGTCCGAGGATATGTCTTGGTTGCTGGCGAGACCGTGTCGTGGCGACGGTTTACGCGGATTGCGGGATTGACGGCGGCGGACTGACCGGCATAGGGCGGCGGAACAACTTGAGCAGATTGTGGCCGGTGCAGATCAGCGGCCACTCGCCCTGAACCTGCTGCAATCCTGGTAGCAGGAACCGGCGCAAGCCCCGAGCCTGCTGGCTCTGGCCGGATACCGGCGCCACCGTCTCCATCCGCAGGGCATAACGCTTGCCGCCTCCCTTGGTCTGCAACTTGCGGCGCATCCGCTCCTTGGCGGAGAGGTGGCCGGGTATCAGTCCCCTGGGCGCCGGTGGCGGGCATGATGCGGGACTCCGGACGGGTACGCCGGAACGCTCATTGCCGGCAGCGGCCTGGGCCTGGGCCTGCAGCGCCGCCATTGCCTCCCGGATCTTCTCCAACCGGCCTTCCCGGAAGGACAACTCCCCCGGCAACTCATCACCGCGCTGGTTCTTGCCTTACCGGCGGTCTTCTTCCTCATCCACTCCCTGGGCCCGCCGCAGCAACTCGGACACCGCAACCTGTAACTGCTCTTCCTTCTCTTTCACAGGAACAGTGCCGCCAGATGTTCCTTGCGAAAGTCCGAGACGGTGCGGAAACCGGGCGTGTTGTTCGCCGCCAGCACCCGAAAGGCAATGTCCTGATGCAGCCTGGCGGCCAGGCGACGCGATGACGGCGCCCGATGCAATAGCCGTAGAGCAGCGCCTGCACCATCATGGGCGGGTTGCAGGGCGGGCCGCCAGGCCTTGCGCCCTCGCAGCGGGCGGTGATCTCCGGGAGCTCCGGCTGATCCACCAGGTCGGACACGCCGGATATGAAGCAGGCCGGGTGGTTCCCGGACAGCCACTCCCGCAGAGCTGAGGGCAGCAGCAACTGCTGCTCAGGATCGTACGTCAAACAGGTCTTGCTCATCGCCGGCACCCAGCAACCGCAATGCAACCATCATACCCTCTCCAACCCATTAACCGCGTTCCCTGGACAGACCGCTAGCACTGGGTCAAAGCCGCATTGTCACATAGGACACAGTCTGGCCCTGGATGCTACCTTTTGGTCTGAAGTTGTGTTGTGGGAGGGACATCCATGGTGCAGGAGGTTTATGCAGTCCATCTGAGTGTGCAGGAGAAGGGACGGCTCAAGAGGATGATCCGGCCCGGCAGGAACTCGGCCCAGGCCATCACGCGGGCGCGCATACTGCTCAAGACCGACGAGGGTTGGCCCTTCGGTAACCTCAGGAGCTCCTCAGGTAGCCGCTGCCCTTGACGTGTCGGAGCGCACAGTGCGCCGCGCCAAGCGCCGGTACGTGGAGGAGGGACTGGAGGAGGCGCTGCGGCACCACAACTCGCCCAACCCGTACCGGAAGGTGGACGAGCGGGTGGAAGCCCACCTGATAGCCTTGGCCTGCAGCCCGGCGCCAGAGGGTCGCGATCACTGGACGCTGCGGGCGTTGGCAGGCAGGGTGGTGGAGTTGGGGCTGGTGAATCCTTGTTCCACGAGACGGTGCGGCTGCACCTGAAAAAAACACCCTCAAGCCGTGGCGGAAGCAGCAGTGGTGTATCCCCAAGGTAGGCGGGGAGTTCGTGGCGGCCATGGAGGACGTGCTGGACCTCTACGCCGAACCCTGCGATCCATTGAGGCCGTTGGCCTGCTTCGACGAGACCTCCACGCAACTGCTGGCCGAAAGCAGGGCGCCACTACCGACAAAGCCTGGACGGCCCAGGCGCGAGGACTATGAATATGTGCGGGCCGGTACCCGCAACCTGTTCCTGACCTGCGGGCCCAAGGCCGCCCTTCGACAGGCTCAGGGGCGCTAGTATTGGGTCAAACGCGTATTGTCACGCATCACATAATCTGAGCGTGGGTGCTACCTTTTGGACTGAAGTTGTGTTGTGGGAGGGTCATCCATGGTGCAAGAGGTTTACGCGGTCCACCTGACTGCGCCGGAGAAGGGACTGCTCAAGAAGATGATCCGGGCCGGCAGGCACTCGACCCAGGCCATCACGCGGGCCCGCATTCTGCTAAAGACCGACGAGGGTTGGACCGCTCCCCAAGTGTCCACGGCTCTGGATGTGTCGGAACGCACGGTGCGCCGGGTCAAGCGCCGCTACGTGGAGGAGGGACTGGAGGAGGTGTTGCGGCACCACAACTCGCCCAATCCATACCGGAAGGTGGACGACCGTGTGGAAGCCCACCTGATTGCCTTGGCCTGCAGCCCGGCGCCCGAGGGTCACGAGCATTGGACTCTGCGCGCCTTGGCCGGCAAGGCGGTGGAGTTGGGACTGGTGGAATCGTTGTCCCACGAGACGGTGCGGTTGCACTTGAAAAAAACACCCTCAAGCCGTGGCGGAAGCAGCAGTGGTGCATTCCCAAGGTAGGCGGAGAGTTCGTGGCCGCTATGGAGGATGTGCTGGACTTGTACGCCGAACCATACGACCCTCAGAGGCCGGTGGTGTGCTTCGACGAGACCTCCACCCAGCTCTTGGCGGAAACCAGGACGCCGTTGCCAGCAAGGCCCGGACAGCCCAAGCGGGAGGACTACGAATACGTGAGGGGTGGCACCCGTAACCTGTTCCTGACCTGCGAGCCCAAGGCCGGCTGGCGGGAGGTTGCGATAACCCAGCGGCGTACCATGCAGGACTTCGCCCATCAGATGCGCTGGCTGGTGGACGCGGCCTACCCGGATGTCCCGGTGATCCGCCTGGTCTTGGACAATTTGAACACCCACCGGGTGGCATCGCTGTATGAGACCTTTCCCGCCCCGGAGGCGCGGCGGATCGCCAAGCGGCTGGAGTTCCACTACACCCCCAAGCATGGGAGCTGGCTGAATATGGCGGAAATCGAGTTCAGCGTGCTGGCCAGGGCCTGCTTGCGGGGGCGCAACGGAGATGAGGACAGCCTGGAAAGAGCCGTCAGTGCCTGCGTGTGGGAGCGGAACGCGATAGGAGCCGCCATTAACTGGCAGTTCACAGCCCAAGACGCCAGACGCAAACTCCATCGCCTCTACCCGTGCCATTCTTGATTTGACGCAATACTAGCTCTCACCGCCTGCATGCGCAAACTGCTGACCATCCTCAACAGCATGGTGAAAAGCGGCCACCGCTGGAACCCCAACGCAACCAGCCATTGACATCAAAGACAGTTGCTTTGTAATCGTTGTGAAGAGAAGCAGCGGGAATACGGCAGGGAATTTTACCGGGCGAGAGTCCGATAGAGCGGGCTTCAACAAACTGTAACACAAAAGCATGTTGGCCACCCGGTACTACCAGAGAACCGTCCGTTCTCTTTCACGGCCCCGTCCTGATTCCACGGTCATGCCAGGTTGGCGATGGTCGCCTCGCTCTTCGAAACGCCTGTACTTGTTCCGTGTACGCCGACCTCCAGAGACCGTGAACAACGCATCGGCGTGGACCCAGCGAGGCCGCGCGATGGGATTACAGTCCCGACTCGCCGGTTCGCAGGGTATATGCTGACTCCACATCGGTCACGAACACCCGCCCGTCGCCGGGAAAGCCGGTGGAGGCCGCCGCCTGGATGCAGTCAGTGACCGCCCCGACCTGGTCGTCCTCGACTACCACCATGAACATGCACTTGGCCAGCTCGTCATAGAAGTGGTCCCCGACTTGTACACCCTGTTGCTTGCCCCTGCCCAGCACATCCCACTTGGTCATGGCCGGGAAACCGTCATTGGCCAAGGCCGCCGCCACGACGACCTCCTTCTCGGGGCGGATAATCGCTCTCACCATCTTCATAACAGCGCCTCCCGTGCTACTGTTTAAGATTCGAAGTCGGTCCCCGGAAAACCTGCTAGCGACAAATCTTCGCTGGGATTGGAACCATCTGCCGTCAACTTTTCGATGAGGGTGGGCAGGACGGCCCCAAGGGTCGACACCGGCACCTGATCCGCCACCTTCCTCGCCGGGCGGGCATCGGGTCCGGTGCTGCCACCAGCAAATATCGTAACGGCATCCACCACCTCGCCCTCGAATCTGGCCTTGCCACCTTGGAAACCAATGTCGGCGGCATGGTGGTTGCCGCATCCCGCCGGACAGCCTGACCAGTACATCCGAAGGGGCGCGGCCTCAGGATACAGGGCGTCCAGGGCCTGCACGACCCGGCGGCTGACGGATTTAGTCTCGATCAGGGCAAGGTTGCAGTAGTCGTTGCCTGTGCAGCTCACCAGTCCACGCATAAGTGGAGCCGGGTGGGGCGACAGGCGCGACAGCAGGGGTTCCTCCAGCAGTTCCGGCAGTCTGGCCTCGGGCACGCCGGCGATTATGACATTCTGGTCAACGGTCAGCCGGATTGCCCCGGAACCGTAGATAAGGGCCAGCCGTGCCAGTTCGGTCATGTCATCGGCACAGGTCCTTCCAGTGGGGACGCACAGCCCAACGGAGTACAACCCGGCCTGTATCTGAGGGTTAACGCCCAGATGATCGGCATGGTTCTCATAACGGGCGTCCTGTCCTGCGAGATGCAACGGCTGCCCCCAGCGCTCTTCGAGGCGGTCTCGGAACTTAGCCACACCCCAATCGTCGAGCAGGAAAGCGAGACGGGCCCTGGTTCGCTTTTCCCTGGACCCCTCGTCCCGGAACATTAGTGTTATGGTCGCAGCCAGTCGCGCCGCCTCTACTGGGTTCACGAACACGTCCAGCGGCCGGGCGATGGTCATGCCGCCGGAGCCCATCTTGCCACCGACGGCTGTGTTGAAGCCGGCAACGCCATTCGGGCCCCGCGCCGGAGTCATGGAGATGTCCTGGGTCTCAGCGTGAATGCAATTGTCGCGGCATCCGGTAAAGGCCACATTCAGTTTGCGGGGCAGATTGGCGTATTCGCGTTTGCCTAGAAACATTCGAGTGAACTCTTCGCCGACCGGAGCAGCGTCGAACAGCTCGTTGGGAGCCAGGCCCGACAGGGCGCAGGTGTTGGCGCCCCTTATGTTGTCCATTCCCGTTTGCAGCGACGACAGGTCAATGTCCCGCAATACCTCGAGAATCTCTGGAACATCCCTGATCTTTATGTCGCGCAGCTCGATTTGCTGCCGGGTGGTGAGGTCCATCACACCACTCCCCAGCCGGCGGGACAACTCGGCCAAGGTTGCCAGCTGCCTTGCGGTCAGGCGCCCGTTGGTGATGCGTAGGCGCATCATGAAGCGCCCCGGCGTGGGCTTTCGGAAGAAGGTTCCGATCCACTTCAGCCGCTCCCGGTCCCCCGCTTCGAGGGTCTCCCAGCCGCCGTGCTGGGCAGCAAGCTCGTAGATCTCGTCCAGTATGTCCAGTCCAGGCTTCTCGCTCTTGATCCGTTCGATGGGGTTGCCCGTTTTCGCTGCTGAGGTCACTTTCGCCCTGCCTTGAATCCGAATACTGCTGGGAGGTTCGCTTCCTACGCCTCGCTGTACAGGGCCATTGGCACCCGCTTGGCGTAGGCGGGTGCCACCGCCAGCTGACCCCGCCCCAGGGCGCGCTGCATCACTCGCCGCTCCTCGGTTTCCCGCTCGGGCGAGAACCGCACCGCCAGCACCAGCGCCGAGGAGACTGTGACGATAGCGCCGAGGTAGAGCAGGGCCATCTCGGTGCTCAACGACTCCATGCGGAACAGGAACCCGGCGGCCACCGCCCCGGCGTTGCCGCCCGCTCCCACTATGCCTGCCACTGCCCCAAGTGCCCGCTGGTTGACGAAAGGCACTACCGAGAACGTCGCGCCCTCGGACATCTGGACGAACAGGCTGAAGACCAGCATTGCTCCAATCGCCAGCGGCAGGATATCCATTCGCGAGAAGACCGCCAATGCGATGCCCTCGATCAGCAGCACTGCTCCCAGGAACAGGGTCCGGCCCCGGAGGCCGAAGCGAATTCCCACCTTGTCTCCGAGGAATCCACCCAGGGAGCGGGCGAAGAGATTCATCACGCCGAACAAGCCCGCGATCAACCCAGCCATCCCCACGCCAAGGCCAAAGCGGTCGTGGTAGTAGAGGGCCGCGATATTGTTCATCGTGAGCTCGACTCCGAAGCAGGCTCCGTAGATCAGGAAGAGAGCCCAGACGCGATGGTCCCTGGCAGCCTCGATGAAGGCACGGGTCCTGACTCCTGGCGGGTCTTTCGCCCGTTCATCTCTCGCATGGTTGGGGACGGGGGAGTCCTGGGTAAACCTGAAGTAGGCAATCCCCATCAGGAACAGGGCCACGCCCGGTATTACCATGGCTATGCGCCAGCCAATTACGTCGGTAGCGCCGAGGGCGACGATGACGCCCAGCACCAGCGGCATGGCCATCTGCGTGACGCCCCCGCCCATGTTGCCCCATCCGGCGGTGGTGGCGTTGGCCGTACCCACCACGTTGGGCGCAAACATAACCGAGGTGTGGTATTGCGTGATGACGAAGGACGCGCCGATGATGCCGATGGCCAGCCGGAACAGGAGAAAGGACTCGTAGCTGTTGGCCAGCCCGATGGTCATAACGGGGATGGAGCCGATGATCAGCAGCCCCGAGTAGGTGATGCGGGGCCCGATCCGGTCGCACAGCCAGCCCACCACCAGCCGGGCGACGATGGTCACGGCCACCGAGGCTATGACGGTGTTGCCGATTTCGGCTTTGCTCAGCTGCAGGTCGTCGCGGACAATGACCATCATAGGGGCGATGCCGAACCAGCCAAAGAAAGCCAGGAAGAAGGCCATCCAGCTCATGTGGAACACCCGCATGTGCGGCCGTCCGAAGTTGAACAGCGGTATTCTCGTTGCCTTGTGGGTTTGCGGGTCCACTTCGATGGTCATGGCTGCCCTCGATCAGAAATCACCAGCGGGCCTGGCTTCCGAATAGGCGCATGGATCCGTCATCCGCCTAGACTTCCACGGAGGAATCGCCACTGCCCATCCTGGCAACGACGATACGGGCCTTTTCCTGCCCGGGAGCGCCAAGGACCGAGGTCTTGCTCTGGCCCAGGAGCCGTTTGATGCCGTGAGGATCTCGCACGAAGCCGCGGACATGGTTCAGCCACTTCACACTCTTGTAGCCTTGGAGGAAGGGAACCCAGAGCCGCACCGGGCCACCCAGTGGGTGGGGCAGGCGCTCGCCCTCAATTTCGTAGACCAGCAGCACCCGCGGGTCTCGGGCCAGCGCCTTGGGCAGCGTCTCGAAGTACATACCGTCCTCGGAATAGAATGAGAGGAACCGCGCACCCGACAGGTCCACTCCCATAGCCTCCAGAAGGACCGGCAGCCGGACGCCTGTGACCGCCGGGGTCTCGGACCAGTTGAAAATCTGGCAGACCAGCGGCGTTGGCTCCTGCACCTTGGGAAGCTTCTTCAGTTCTTCCCATGTTGCTACGGAAGTTCTGCCGGAAACCTCAGTTACCGGCAGATTCCAGTCTTCCAGAGTCCTGGGATCCGGCATCGGGTAGAGGGACAACACCGGCAGCGGCTCGGCCTCGAAGTCCATGGCCGCGAACTGGTCCTTGAACTTGGGATATTTGACGTCGGGACGAAAGACCATGTCCTTACACCTCCGGTGCTACCGATTCAATGATTTTTGATTCACCCTGAGAGGCAATGAACTCTTTCACAGGGCAGACAAACACCTTGCCGTCGCCAAAGTTATCCGTTTTGTTTATCGCTACCACTGCCCGAACCAGTCCACTCGCCATTTCGTCGGGAACCAGCCAGGTCAACAGCCGCTTAGGGAGGAACTGCATCACTCCGTCGTCGCTGCCGTTCACGGGACGCATATACCGGAGCCCGCGTTGCTTGCCCCGCCCCATGACGCGAAAGTGAGAACACTCGGTGAGACCCATCGCCCGGGCCGCTTCGATGGTTTCCTGCCATTTTTCGGGCCGGATCACAGCAATAACTTCCTTCATTCGGCTGCGCCCCATATCAGGTTTGCAGAAAAAGTTAATGGAAGAGTGTTTCACAGCAATTACGAAATAGTTGCTTGCGTGTTCCATATTCGTTACAAACGCATTACGAAACTGTTGCTATGGTGTTAAGCAACATCGCTGCTCGGCAGGAATGCGACTGCCCGAGACCGGGATTGATAAGATCCAGCACCCGATGCCCCTTGCAACGGGCGATCCTCGGGCCCTCCGAAGCCCCAAAACCCCCCATCATGGATGCCACCTTCCCACCTCTCATCACTCCCCATTCCCAGCCAAGCCCACCATCTTTGACCCGATTGCCCAACCCGGAAAACCTGTCTGCAGGCAAGTCCCCCAAAAGGTGCGAATGATACTTGACTGTTAGTCTGTCAAGTATTAACATATATTCAGCTCAAGTTCATACAGGCATGAATCAGACCGGAGGCACACTTGGTAGGGGGAGAGGCGATGCGATGAGCAATTACTACGATGTGCTGGGCGTTGCCAAGGACGCCACGGAGAAGGAGATTCGCCAGGCCTACCGGCGGTTGGCCCGGCAGTACCATCCTGACGTAAACAAGAACGACGCCGCTGCCGAAGAAAAGTTCAAGGAAATCAACGAGGCCTACGGGGTCCTATCGGACGATGACTCCAGAAAAAAGTATGACCGCTACGGGGAAAACTGGCGTCATGCCGAGGAACAGCCCCGAAATGCAAAGCGTGGCCCGGCCGGAGGAGGTTTCCGCTGGACATCCGACAGCGTGGACTTCGAGGACCTTTTCGCCAACTTCGGCGGACGCGGTGGAACGCGCGCTCGGGACTTCGGCAGCAGTGGCCACTCCCCCTTCGAGGACCTGTTTGCCGGAGCCCGCAGTCAGCCCCGGCGCCGTCCAACGCCCGACCATCCTGTGGAACTAACGTTAGAAGAGGCATTCCACGGCGCAACGCGTACTTTACGGCTTAAGGACGGGCGCACGCTGGAGGTGAAAATACCCCCTGGAGTAGATCAGGGTTCCCGGGTTCATATAGCCTCCGGTGGCGATGACGGGGACGACTTCTACCTGAAGGTGTCGGTGTTGGAGCACCCCAAGTTCAAGCGGGAAGGACGAAACCTCTACACCGAGATTGACCTTGAATTTGACGACGCAGTATTGGGCGCGGAAATTCTGGCGCCGACTCTGACCGGAAAAGTGGCGCTGACCGTGCCTCCCAACACGCCCAACGACCGCCGCTTTCGCCTGTCAAAACTGGGGATGCCCCCGCTGTCCGGGAAGGGAACCCGCGGCGACCTGTACGTTACGGTAAAGCTCAGCCTCCCATCCGACCCTTCGGAAGAGGAAATCGAGCTGTTCCGCAGGCTGCGCGAAATTCGGACAGAACGTTCCGCTATGAACGGCGCAGCCACAGCCGTCTAGCGTCTCCAAACATCGAATCAAGGAACTGGCGTCCGCGACCAACACTGAGAACAGGCTTGTGCGAATACAGGGGGGTAGACATGATGGAAGAGGAACATCTTCACGACGAACCTTGTTTCGTGATTAGCGTCGCGGCGCGCATCGTGGGCGTGCACGCCCAGACCCTTCGCCACTACGAACGGGCCGGCTTGATCTGGCCCTCGCGCACCAGGGGTCGGCAAAGGCTATACTCCATGGCCGATATTGAGCGAATTCGCAGGCTGAGGTCTCTCACCGAGGATATGGGAGTCAACCTGGCCGGCGCAGAAGTCGCGCTGAAACTGATGGCTCGCATCGAAGAGCTGGAAAATGAAGTGGCGGAGCTTACCAACACGGTGAACTCCCTGAGACAACGGAAGGGCAGGTAAAGTATGGCCGGAACCGTCCCTGTGGGACCGGCTGAGGAGGTGGACCATGGCATCGCAAAATGATCAATTCACCAATCAGGCGCGACAGGTGCTGCAAAACTCGCAGGAGCTGGTTCGCCGCCACCGCCATAGCCAGTGGGATGTGGAACATATCTTGATGGCCTTGCTGGAACTGGAAGACGGCGTGCCTGTCCGCATTTTGTCCGAGTTGGGCGCTCCTGCGGGAGACATCCGGGCAGCTCTGAATCAATCCCTGGAGTCCGCTCCCAAACTGGCTTATGACGCCAACCAGATCTACGGTACACCCCGGGCCCAGCGTCTGATTGAGAACGCCCGAGCCGAGGCGGCTTACTTCAACGACGACTTCATCGGCGCCGAGCATTTGTTCATCGCCGCAGTCATGGAACAGCAAGGCACTTCCGCTGAAATCCTTAAGGCCCACGGCATTGACCGTGAGCGGGTGTATCAGGCGTTAAGCCGGGTGAGGGGCAGCCACCGCGTGGATGATCCGGATGCGGAAAGCCGCTATCGTTCGTTGGAACGCTTCAGCATAGACCTTACCCGGATGGCAAAAGACGGAAGGCTCGACCCCGTGGTGGGCCGCGACGCTGAAGTCCGCCAGGTGATGCAGACCCTGACCCGCCGCCGCAAGAACAACCCGGTAATCATAGGCGAGGCCGGTGTGGGCAAGACGGCCATCGTTGAGGGTCTGGCCCAGCGCATCGCTTCAGGCGACGTGCCGGACTCCCTGAAAGATCGCCGGGTCATGGCCTTGGATCTGCCGGCGATGGTGGCGGGGTCCAAGTTCCGCGGCGAGTTCGAGGAACGTCTCAAGTCGGTCATTGATGAAGTGAAGGAAGCAGGCGGCGAGGTCATCCTCTTCCTCGACGAGTTGCACACCATGGTCGGCGCTGGCAACAGCGAGGGCGGCGTGGACGCCAGCAACATGCTGAAGCCCGCCCTATCCCGTGGTGAAATGCAGTGCGTCGGCGCCACTACCCTGGACGAGTATCGCAAGTACATCGAGCGCGACTCAGCCTTGGAGCGGCGCTTCCAGCCGGTATACCTGGAGGAACCAACCGTTGACGAGACAGTGGAAATCCTGAAAGTGCTGCGTCCCCGCTACGAGGCCCATCACAAGGTGAACATCAGCGACGGCGCTCTGATTGCTGCGGCTCGTCTCAGCGATCGCTACATAACCGGGCGCCAGTTGCCCGACAAGGCGGTGGACTTCATTGATGAGGCGGCCAGCAAGCTGCGCATCGACGCTCAGATCCTACCCGCCCCTCTCAAGGAGCTTGAGGATCGGGTCAGGCATCTGAACGACCAGGAGGCCGCGGCGGCGGAGCGGTCCGATTACGAGCGCGCCGCCGAGTTGCGCACCGAGCGAATACGCCTCCAGCAGGAGTACGACACGGAACTCAGGTGCCAGCGGGACGGCGAAGAGGTGGACATGGTGGTGGACGAAGCTGAAATCGCCAGCTTGGTGTCGGCCTTCACCGGCATACCGATGGGGCGCCTGCTGGAAGGCGAGAGCGAACGGCTGGTCCACATGGAGGCCGACCTACACCAGCGCATTATCGGGCAGGACGAGGCAGTGGTGGCCGTAGCCGAGGCAATTCGACGATCCCGCTCAGGTCTTGGAGATCCCCGACGACCCATTGGCAGCTTCATCTTCCTGGGACCCACAGGCGTTGGCAAGACCGAACTGGCCCGCGCTCTCGCCGAGTTCCTGTTCGACGACGAGGCCAACATGGTCCGCATAGATATGTCCGAATACATGGAAAGGCACACCGTTTCGCGCCTCGTCG
Organism: Dehalococcoidia bacterium; assembly: GCA_965204805.1. Classification (GTDB taxonomy): domain Bacteria; phylum Chloroflexota; class Dehalococcoidia; order Lucifugimonadales; family UBA3495; genus VXOI01. The sequence continues at coordinate 1,112,351 of OZ242013.1, read as the reverse complement.
GCGCCCCTCCAGGTTATGTCGGATACGACGAGGGCGGTCAACTCACCGAGGCTGTACGGCGTCGGCCCTACCGGGTCCTGCTTTTCGATGAAATCGAAAAGGCCCACCCGGACGTTTTCAACATCCTGCTCCAGATACTGGAGGATGGACGCCTCACCGACGGTCAAGGACATGCCGTTGATTTCCGCAATACCGTCATTATAATGACCAGCAATCTGGGAACCGAGGGAGTACGACGCCAGCCCTTCGGGTTCCGCACGGAAGTCGCCGATCAGAAGAACGAGATGAATGCCTTGCGGGAATCCGTGGACGCGGCAATGAAGCGAACCTTCCGCCCGGAATTCCTGAACCGGATTGACGAGACCATCGTCTTCCATCCGCTCAACCAGGAGCAGATTATCCAGATTGTGAAGCTGATGGTCCAGGATGTGCAGAAGCGCTTGGGCGAGCGGGAGGTCACCTTTCAGCTCACCACGGAGGCCGAACGGTGGCTGGCCAGGGAAGGCTTCGATTTGGTCTACGGCGCTCGACCTCTGCGTCGTGCCATTCAGCGCCATCTGGAAAACCCCTTTGCGCGGATGATTCTCTCCGGCGAGGCGCTGCCGGGCGACCACGTCATCGTGGAAGCCACCTCCGATGGGCTGGCGTTTTCCAAGCAGGACATACCTGACTCGGAGATACGAAAACCCGTAGAGGCTGTGGTGGTGTAAACTAAGGGGCCGGAAATCCGGCCCCCAACCCAAGCCTGTAATCTCGGGAATCAGAAAATTCTCAGGGACAAGACCCGATGACTACGGCGTTAATGCAACGGGCGCAGGTCAAGGACGTCATGGTGGACGGAGTGAACGTACGCTATGCCGTTTCTGGAGAAGGCCCGACCGTGCTTCTTGTACACGGTCTGGCCTCTTCCATGATTACTTGGTACTGCAACATGGACGCCCTTGCCGATGCAGGCTTCCAGGCCATCGCTATAGACCTGCCCGGCTACGGCGACTCGGCTTTGGCTGACCACCTCGATTACGCCCCTGAAAGCGCAGCCCGCTTCCTGGCAAGGTTCGCTACCGAATTGGGCATCGGGCGCTTCTCCGTGGTGGGCAATTCCGCAGGCGGACTCATCGCCGGCGTCACCGCTCTTGAATATCCAGACAGAGTGGAAAAGGTGGCGCTGGTGGCCTCAGCCGGCTTGGGCCGTCGCCTCTCTTGGCCGCTGCGCATAATCTCCGTTCCGTTGCTGGGCGAACTGTTCTACAAGCCCCATCTGATCAGCAAGGCCGCAATGGTCAGGCGCATCTTCTTCCGGCCGCCCCCTTTTCTGGATGAAATCTTGCCGGAGATTCGGCGAGTTCGATGTCTGCCTCATGCCCCCCAGGTGATGCTGCGGTCGGTTCGTTCTGGCATCAACCTGTTGGGACTGAGGCGCAAGCATCACATCGTGGGCCGGCTCCGCGACCTGTCCACACCGCTCTTGGCCGTCTGGGGTGAACAAGACCTGGTTATTCCACCAGTGAGCGCCGACGAAGTTCAGCGCGCTCTGCCGCGGAGCACCGTCCACGTACTCCCGGAATGCGGCCACTGGCCCCACATGGAAAAGCCGGAGGAGTTCAACCGGATACTCACCGAGTTCCTCTCACAGCCCTCGCCTCCTGCCGCGGCATCCGGGCAGGGCGATTAGGTCCCGACGGCATCGTACACCCCCTCGACACTCCCCCCGGCGCCGCCGGGGACAACGGCGGGACCGCGGATGTAGCGCCCCCCGCGGGGGAAGCCGTCGGCCCCATTCCCGGCCACACTGCCTGGGTTGTTACCTTCAATTCCGCCGTGCATTGGCTCACCTCCACCTGGCGTGGCCGCTTCCTAATTCTCGTCGCTGTGGCGGGAATCTCGGCTATCGCCTTCTTCATGCAGGACCGTATCAGCGTGGGTCAGTTGAGCTACGGGGCCGTGGCCGGGGCGGTTCTGCTCGCCAGCGGCGGACTTGTGGTGCCGGTCCCGGCCTTGGCCATTACCTGTTCCACCGCCACCTTCCTGAATCCCGCCGCAGTCGCGATTATCGCCGGTCTTGCGGGAACCATCGGGGAGCTGACCGGCTATTTTTTGGGCTACAGCGGCAGCGGCGTTCTGGAGCGCCGCCGCTTTTATCATCGCGTAGAGAGCTGGATGCGTCGCCGGGGCTGGTTGCTGCTGTTCGTCATCTCCGCGGTTCCCAACCCCTTTTTCGACATTGCCGGCATTGCCGCCGGCGCCCTGCGCTATCCGCTGTGGAGATACCTGACAGCTGTAGGCTTGGGCAAACAGGTCAAATTCTTCATGGTCGCCTATGGTTGCTACTACAGCGTGCAGGGACTGAAGGGCGTCTTCGGAGTATAGCGGCCATAAGCCTCTTGCTCCGTTTGCAGACAGCAAGCTAGTGGCGGCGACACGGCACACGCTGTATTCTTGTAGCGGTGCAGGCTCATGGATTGACCCCGGTTCAAAGCGGGACCTGTCCTGAGCCAGCCGAAGGGAGGTCATTTTGATACGCGGACTCGACGGCAAGTTTCCCAGAATTCACCCATCGGTATTCGTCAGCGAAGCCGCTTATATCGTCGGTGACGTCACCATCGGCGAGGGCTCCAGTGTCTGGCCCAACGCCACTATCCGCGCCGACTATGGCGACATCGTCGTGGGCAGGAACTGCTCGCTTCAGGACAACTGCGTGCTGCACACCGACGACCACCTCGAACTGGGCGACAACGTGCTGCTGACCCACGGAGCCGTGATCCACGGAGGCAAGGTGGGCAGCAATGTGTTGGTGGGAGTCAATGCAGTGCTCCTGGAGGATGCCGATGTCGGTGACTACGTGTTCATCGGGGCCGGCGCCATTGTGCGCGGGCACGTTCCTGATCACTGCCTGGTAATCGGAGTTCCGGGTCAGATTCGTCCCCTGAGCCCGGCGCAGGAAGCCAGGCTCCAGAACCCGACAGCCAACTACGTCCGCAACGCCAAACGCTTCATAGACAACGGACTTGGCCTCCAGATACCGGCTACTCCACAGGACACAGAGGCGTAGCATGACCACTGAGTCGGGCTCCACCCGCGGCCCCAGGGCAAATGAAGCCATACCCCTTCCCCTTGAAGGACTGCGGGTGCTGGACGTCACCCACATCGTCGCCGGTCCCTTCTGCTCCATGATTCTGGCCGACATGGGCGCCGAAGTCATCAAGATAGAGCGCCCCGGTACGGGTGAGCGGGGACGCAGCAACGGCCCCTTCATAGACGGCCCCGACGGTCAGCGGGTCAGTTCCCGCTACCTCGGCCTGAACCGCAACAAGAAGAGCGTCACCATTGACCTCCGTGACCCCCGCTGCAAGCAGGCTTTCGAGCGAATGGTCGCCGAGTCCGACGTGCTGCTGGACAATTGGGGGCCTGGCGCATTGCGACGCTTGGGCCTAGGCTACGACCGCTTGAGCGAAATCAACCCCCGCCTCATCTACGCCAGCCTCACCGGCTACGGTGACCCCGATGGTCCGGCCCCGGGGCCCTACTCCCACTGGCCCGCCAACAACCCCTGCGTTCAGGGCATGGGCGGCTGGATGACCGTGACCGGCAGTCCCGGCGGTGGCCCCCAGATGGTCGGCGACAACATCGGCGACTCCGTTCCCGGCGTCTGGACGGCGCTGGGAATAATGATGGCGCTGGAAAGCCGCCACCGCACCGGCCAGGGGCAGTACATAGACATGGCGATGTACGACTGCATGGTGGCCCACATGACCAGCACCATGCCCTTCTATCAGGCCACCGGCCAGGTCGCGGGCCGTGAGCGCGGCAATATGCTCAGCGCCCAGCTCGCCCTCCAGGCCAAAGACGGCTACGTAGTCCTGGCCGGGGCGGGCGGTGCCGATAAATGGAAAGACCTCTGGCGTCTAATCGGACGCGAAGACCTCATCGAAGACCCCCGCTATCTCGGCGAGGGCATCAGCGGCGAGTTCTACATGAACCACTTCGTCCCGGCCATCGAGGAATGGAGCAAGGAGCGCCCCAAAGCCGAAGTAACCCAGCGCCTCATAGAAATAGGCTACTCCATGGGCATGGTGCAGGACCAAGCCGACCTGGACAACTGCCCCCACCTGGAAGCCCGCGGAATGTTCATCAACGGCGGCAACGACATGGGCGGCATCTTCCGAACCGTAAACACCCCCATCCACCTCGCCGGCGCGCCGGAAACACCCAACCACCAACCCCCGCTGCTGGGCGAGCACAACGCCGAAGTGCTGTGTGGCGTCGGCGGCCTGACGGCGGAGGAGCTGGCGGAGCTGGCGGGTGAGGGGAAGGTGTAGGGGTCGGCTCCCGAATGCGTATCGCCGTCATGGGCGCCGGGGGGGTTGGCGGATGCTTGGGGGCGCTGTTGTCTCGATCTGGTAATGACGTGTCTCTGATAGCTAGGGGTGAGCATCTCCGGGCCATCCAAGCCAACGGCCTGCAACTGAAACAGGATGACGCTGAGTTTACGATTAATGTCCCAGCCACCAGCGACTCTGCCCAGATTGGGCCAGTGGACTTGGTCCTCTACACCGTAAAGACCTACCACAACTCCGAGGCCATCCCCGCCGTCCGCCCGCTGGTGGGACAGGATACTGCCGTACTTACCCTGCAAAACGGCGTCGAATGCCACCTCGAATTGGCCGCCGAACTGGGGCCGAGCCATGCGATGCCCGGAGCCTACTGGACCGCCTGCAGCGTACAGTCGCCCGGCGTCATTGCCTGCGTCGGCCCTGCGCCCAGGCTCTCCTTCGGCGAGGAGAGCGGCGGCGCTAGCCCGCGGGCCGAAGCCATCCGTGATGCCCTACAGGCTGCCGGAATCGAAGTTGATTTGTCACCCGACCCGCTTCAAGTCATTTGGTCAAAGTTCGTGGTTTTATGCTCGATTGCCGGAGTCACCAGCGCCTCCCGAACTCGAATCAGAGAATTTATCCGGTACCCGGAAGGATTAGATCTATTTACCACCGTTATGCGCGAGGTTGACGAAGTGGGCCGGGCCAAAGGCGTGAACTTGCCGGAGGGACTGGTGGAACGCTCCGTGGAATTCATTCGCGGATTTCCCGACTTCCAGAACTCCATGCATGCCGACTTCGAGAATGGCCGCCCCACCGAACTGGAAGCACTGAACGGGGCCGTGGTTCGTATGGGACGGGAAGTTGGCGTTCCCACACCGATAAACGAATCCATTTACGCGGTGCTGCTGCCACTGAAAGACGGAACGCCAGCGTGACTGTTCCCAACCTTCGGCGCCCCAACATATAATGGACTCACTTGATTCCCCTAGGGAGTAACAACGTGGTCTTTCGAGCCCCCCGCGGCACTGCCGACCACCTGCCCGGCGAGCAGAAATACTGGCGTTACATCGAGTCCAAGGCGGTGGAGATTGCCAACCGCTTCGGCTATGGGCGCATTGACACCCCGGCCTTTGAGGACTCCAACCTCTTCATCCGCTCGGTGGGCGAAGGCACGGACATCGTCGAAAAGGAGATGTACACCTTCGACGACCGGGGCGGCGACAGCATCACCCTGCGCCCCGAAGGTACGGCGCCGGTCTGCCGCGCCTACCTGGAGCACGGTATGCACAACCTGCCCCAGCCCGTGCGGATGTACTACTTCTGCCCAGTCTTCCGCTACGAGCGCCCCCAGGCCGGCCGCTTCCGCCAGCACCACCAGTTCGGCGTCGAGGCCCTGGGCGACGCCGACCCGTCGGTGGACGCCGAGGTCATCGAGGTGGCCTGGGAGCTGATGGGCAGCCTGGGCCTGCGCGACGTGCAACTGCTGGTCAACAGCATCGGCGACGGCCAATGCCGCCCGGCCTACGTCGAGCGTCTGCGCGACTACTACGCCGGCCACCACGACCGCCTCTGCGACGACTGCCGCGACCGCCTGAGCCGCAACCCCCTGCGCCTGCTGGACTGCAAGGTGGAAACCTGTCACGCCCTCGGCGACGAGGCTCCGCAATCCACAGACTACCTGTGCGATGAGTGCCAGGAACACTGGAACAAGCTTACCACCTATCTCGATGCCATGAACCTGCCCTACACCGTTGACCACCGGTTGGTGCGCGGGCTGGACTACTACACCCGCACCGTGTTCGAGGTCCAGCCTCTGGACGTTGGCGGCCAGTCCACCATCGTGGGCGGAGGGCGCTACGACGGGTTGATTACCGCGCTGGGCGGCCGTCCCACGCCCGGCATCGGATTTGCCACCGGCATTGAGCGTCTGACCCTGAACCTCAAGCGCGACGACGTTCCGGTCCCCGACGAGCCGTCGCCCCGCTACCTGGTCGCCAACGTCGGCGAGAACGCCCGCACCGCCGCCTTGGAACTGGCCGTCCGTCTGCGCCGCGCCGGCGTCGGCGCCATCCTCAGCAGCGGCGCCCGCGGGCTGCGCGGCCAGATGCGCCAGGCCAACGCCCTCGACATCCCCTACGCCTTGATTCTGGGCGACGACGAAATCGCCAAGGGCGAAGTGGTGGTGCGGGATATGACCGCCTCCACCCAGCAGTCCCGTCCCGTAGCTGAGTTTCTATCGGAAGTGTCCGGTAAATAGGCTCTCAGTCTCATTGCGCATCTTCGGATGCAGTATTATAATTATCATTATTCAGAAAAGAAATTTCATCAGAAAACTTGGGCTGAGGTGGAGTGGGGCGGGCAAGCCTTTCAGACCGGTTGGAGCGAAAATTTGCTGACAGGAGCCTGTTGACCAGCGAGCCTCTGTATTAGAACATATATGCGTTATCCTTTCCCGGCAGTTCATTCGTGCCTGCGGGATCAATGCCGGGACCGCAGTATTTCTAATTTTCGAGGTGGGCCATGAAAATCTACTATCGCGGCTATCTCATCAATGAGAACCCTCTGGCTGGGCCCGGCTGCATGGTGTACGGGACGCGCCCCGAAAGGCGGACGCTTACCACCGAGGAAAACTCCCGTTCGGCCATGCGCTGGATCGACCACCAAGTCATCCGGCAGCGTGTTGAGGCTGCTGGCTGGTTCAGCCCGCAGGCGTTGCGGCAATAGCCTCCGATACCCAGACAACAGCCATCCTTCTGTGGTAAGGCAACTGACCGCGACGGAGATGAAACCATCGAACCGCAGGCACGGAACGAAGGCCCCGACAGTATCGGGGCCTTCCTGCATTCAACAATAGTGGACTTGACTCATCCGCTGTCCGCGCAGACGCCGCTCTGGCCCGGCGACCCGCCGCCGGAGTTTACGGACTGGGGCAACATCGCCCGCGACGGCTACTTCCTGCGGCGCTTCTCCATGAGCGAGCACGGCGGAACGCATCTGGTCGCCCCGGCCAGCTTCTACCCCAGCGGCAGAAACGTTGACCAGTATACCCCCGAAGAACTGGTCAAGCCCGCCGTGGTCATAGACGCCCGCCAGCAGTGCCAAGCCAACCCCGACTACGCCCTGACGCCGGACGACGTGACGGCCTGGGAGTCGCGCCATGGGCCAATTCCGCCGGACAGCGTAGCCCTGCTGCTAACAGGCTGGGCGGAACGCTGGAACAACCCGGCGGCCTACCTGGGCGCCGACGGCAACGGCGGCCTCCACTTCCCAGCCTTCGGCCCGGACGCGGCAACGCTGCTGGTCAACGAGCGCGGCGTTGCCGGCCTGGGCACGGACACCGCCGGCGTTGAGCCGGGTGCTGACGACACATTCTCTGTAAGCAAACTGGTCCTGTCTCAACCCCGCATCGTCCTCGAAAGCCTCGCCAACCTCCACCAACTGCCACCCACCGGCGCAGTCCTGGTCATCGGCCTATTGCGGCTGGAAGGCGGCAGTGGCAGCCCGGCAGCGGTAACGGCGTTTCTGCCCTGATTGAAAACTCCCTCTCCCTTGAGGGTGAGGGTGAAATCCTGAGCATAAGCAACTTTGCGAAACGGATATGATATATTCTCGCAACACGGACGCCGAACCGTTCCGGCAAGGGTACGACATTGGCCGAACTGCGCCCCTACCAGCAGGAACTATTGGAGCAAGCGGAAGCCGCCCTGCAACCTCGCGATGCGCGGGTAATGCTCCAACTGCCCACTGGCGGCGGCAAGACACATATCGCCGGGGCGCTGCTGGGGCGCTGGCTGCACAACGGGCGCAAAGCTGTCTGGCTCACTCACCGCACAGAGTTGGCAGAACAGACTCGCCGTATGCTGACTGACGCCGGCGTATCGGCCATAAACCTGACTTGGCGGCCGGGCAGCGATGCCCCTTTCATTGCGAACGGCGTGGTCATATTGATGGCCCAAACTGTCGGCAGACGGACTAACCAAAGGGAAATATGGGGCGAGTACAGCAGCGGTGATGTACTGGTGATAGACGAAGCGCATCACGCCACCGCCGTCGGCTATGAACGGGCCATAGACCAATGGCCTGGCCAGGTTATTGGCCTTACCGCCACCCCTTGGCGGCTATCAAAGATCGAAGGGTTTGACCACCTCTTCAAGAAACTGCTTCATGGCCCACAGGTCACTGAGCTTCAAGCCGACAACTGGCTGTGCCAAGCCCGCGTGCTTATGCCCAAACCCGAGGAAATCATACGCGGCGGCGCATTTGACGCAGTTGGCGAATACTCCGAATCGGGAATTGAGCAGGCAAACCAGGACCGCCCCGACGTTATGACCGCAGGCGCGTTGCGCTTCTGGCAGTTCCACGCTGCCGAGCGTCAGACCGTCGTCTACGCCATCTCCCAAGACCATGCCTGCAACCTGGCGGCATTGTTCAACGACGCCGGAATCCCCGCCGCCGTGATGCTTAGCGACACACCGCTGGACGAACGGACTAGGGTCATAGAGTCCCTTGGCAACGGGAAACTCCGTGTCCTGGTTAACGTAGCCGTCGCCACCGAGGGGTTCGATCTGCCTGACGCTTCCTGCGTGGTAATCACCCGCCCCACCATGAGCCTGGCGCTATACCTGCAAATGGTAGGACGCGGGCTACGTCACAAAGCCAACGGCGGCAACTGCCTGATCCTCGACCTAACAGGCAACGCCGAAATCCACGGACTGCCGGAAGAAACTCGCCAGTGGTCGTTGAACCCTCGCGGCAATAAGCCCGGCAGCGAACGCCCGGTAATTCGCTGCGAAAAATGCGACGGTGTGTCCCCAGCGGCTAGTCAGAATTGCGCCCATTGTAGCGCACCCTTCGGTAAGAACTGCTCACGCTGCGGTGTGTGGCGGGCCTGGCGCCGCTGGAGTTACGAGACCCGCTGTGGCCAGCAGCACGATCTGGTCTGCGACCTTTGCCACTACGACGCCCATATCCAGGCGCAATTGCCCGTCACCGACGAACTGCGGAGGTTGACCGAAATGGAGCCGGACCTAGATGCCGCCTTGCGGAACCTGCTGGAAGAAGAGCGTCAGCGGGCCAGCGGCGCGGATGACGAGCGTAAGCATGAACTGCGCACCCTTATCGCGGGCAGAGAGTCAGAATTAACCAGCGACCGCCTGCTCCAATTGTTCAAGAACCATATTGCCGCGTTGCCGCATGAAGACCGTCCGAAAAGCGAACTGGAAGAATACCGGCTGTTCCCTGAGTGGGAAGACAACCTGAAACAAGAGCTTGCGGGCTGGAAAGAGGAGCTGGACAAACTGGAATCGAAGGTTCCTGATGGGCGGCTAATCTACAACAATGCCCGAGAGCGCCTGTTGCAAGCGTTGGACGCTCAAGCGCAGGAAGCAAGGCTGTTTCCGCAGGCGCCCCGCCGAGGAAGGCCCGCTCGGAAGCAGGTTATAGAAAAATCCAGTCCTACTCCAGCAGATATGAGTGGGTGGGTGTCATTTGTCCAACTTAGCGAATGGGGAAGCATTGGTCCTGAAAAAGGTGCTGAATTCAACCCACAGGGCTTCCGAGATCCACAGGGAGAAGAAATATATGTCAGCAGTTGGTCCGATTTATTCTTCACAACCGCAAAATGGTTAGTAGAAAAAGAATTATTAACTGAGCCATTTACATTCAAAACTATGACCAAGAGACATTTGATTCACTCCGAACCATTTCATCCGAATGGCCGAAAATTCAGGTTTAGCAAGCAACTACCGAATGGTTTGTTCTTTGAATGCCAGTGGGGATCCAAGGCTATTGCTCGACTGTCAGGCCAACTACTGGCCGAGTTCGGCCAAGACCCGGCTCAGTTCCACGTCCAGCTAGGCTAACCCGAACTGCAGCCTCAATGACAAGGGCGGGTTTCAAGCCCGCCCTAACGCCTTGAACCTGTACGCAAGGGTACGCCTACAGCTTCGCAATCCCCGCCCGCGCGCAGTCCTCGTCCTCCTGGCTGGTGCCGCCGCCCACGCCGCAGGCTCCCTCCAGCACGCCGTCGCGGATGATGGGCACCCCGCCCTGGCTGGGGATGCCGTGCTCGCCCTTTACCTTCAGGATGCCCGAGATGATGGTGCAGGCGCTGCTCTACGGCTATTGCATCGGGCGCCGTCATCGCGTCGCCTGGCCGCCAGGCTGCATCAGGACATTGCCTTTCGGGTGCTGGCGGCGAACAACACGCCCGGTTTCCGCACCGTCTCGGACTTTCGCAAGGAACATCTGGCGGCACTATTCCTGTGAAAGAGAAGGAAGAGCAGTTACAGGCTGCGGTGTCCGAGTTGCTGCGGCGGGCCCAGGGGGTGGATGAGGAAGAAGACCGCCGGTAAGGCAAGGACCAGCGCGGTGATGAGTTGCCGGAGGAGTTGTCCTTCCGGGAAGGCCGGTTGGAGAAGATCCGGGAGGCAATGGCGGCGCTGCAGGCCCAGGCCGCTGCCGGACAGGCTGAGGAATAGCGGGCTGGGTGGCGCCTCTTGGGCGTTGATGATGCGTCCCTCGTGGCGCACCCGAGCCGGCCGTCCAACCCTTCCAGGACCTCCACAACCGCGCCGACATAGCTGGGGCGCCCAGGCTCTGGCAGCAACTGCAAGGTATGCAGCCGGAACTTCACCGTATTGTCTTGGCCACCTTCCAGCGGTGCTTGAAGCACAGGACCTGCTCCAAGCATAGTTCCAGCTCCACATGCCGGTAGGCGGGCTCAGAGCATTGTAGGGGAAACCGGAAGCGCCGGTTGTATCGCGGTATAAGCTATTCCAGCACCCCGTTGGCTTCCCCGATGCTGCTGGCCTCGCCAACCGCAGTTCGGTAATCAGCCGGCCCTGGAAAGTTCCCACCGTGCGGTCCACACGGCCCTTGGCTTGGGGCGAGAGGGCGAATATCATCTGTATCCCCAGCTCATCCATGATTCGGCTGAACTGGGTCGCCGGCCCGGAGAGACCGGACCTTGGGGTGTGCCTGAAGACCCCGTGCTGGTCTACGTAGAGGGCCACGGGAATGCCAAAGCTCTGGACCAAATCCTGGATCAGCAGGAGATAGGTGTAGGCCACCTCCTTCTCACAGAATAGGGCGTCGACCACTGTTCCGTTGGCATCATCTACTGCGATGAGCAAGGTAAACGGTGGTACCTGGTCTCCCAGCCAAGGGTGATAGCTGCCATCCAACTGGATCAGCATACCCTCCCGTGGCATACGCTGTCGGCGCACCCGGTGTTTGTGCGGTCGCCTTCGCCGGGGACTGTTCAGACCGGCGTTGACCAGGATGCGTCGCAGGGTGGTCCTGCCGATGTCAATGCCCTCGCGCTCGCTTGGCAACTCGCCCAGATGGGTGTGGTTGGCCCCTGAGTACCTGGTGCGAGCCAGATGAACCACATAGTATCCCAACGCCTCGAGAGTCGCATCGGGAGCCTTGAGGCCCCGGTGGCCGTGGGCCAAGGCTGTGGCTCCCCTGTCCCGGTAGGCCGCTAGCATGCGCCGGGTGCTGGCGCCCATCAGCGTGGCCGCCTGGTCACGGCCACCGCGGCCGCAAGCCGCCCAACGCCACTCCCGAGCCGGTCAGGAGCAGGGTGGTGCACTTAACTCGCACGATTTACCAGGGAGCCAACCATATACCAGCCCGCCGGCACGGCCACCCAGTTTGGCCGGGCCATGGATGAACTGGGGATACAACTGATATTCGCCCTCTCTCCCCAAGCCAGAGGTACATCGACGCCGGGAGTCCGCCTACACGGCGGACTCCCGGAACTGCGCCAACGCGGTGCGCTCCAGCCGCAGCTACGTGGTCAAGGCCAGCGGGCTGCGCTGGATTTCCCTGATGTGGCTGAGTCAGATACCCTGAGCCGGACGGTGTTGGACTTTGCCCTTCCTTACAGTACTGGCGCTTTCGGAACGGTATTAACGGCGGCGGGACCGCTCCCACAATAAGCTCACCGATTGGGCCCGCCAGATGGTCCTGCAACTGCGCTGCTGGCTGCCCCGCTGTCCACTGGTGCTGGTCGGCGACAGCGGCTACGCTGTCCTGGATTGTTTCACCTCTGCCAATCCCTGAGCGAACCGGTCACCCTTATTTCCATATTTCCATATTGCGCCTGGATGCTGGCCTCTACGCGCCACCGCCACCGCGTCAACAGGGCCAGATGGGCCGGCCCAGAGTGAAAGGCCCGCGTCTGCCCACCCTGAAACGGCTCCTCGACCAGCACGCTCTTTCTTGGGTTTCCGCGCCAGTGGCCTGGTATGACGGGACCACCAGAACCCTGGAACTCGCCTCCCAGACCGCAGTCTGGTATCACTCCGGCAAGCCGCCCGTGCCGGTGCGCTGGATCCTGATCCGGGACCCGAAGGGAGAACTGGACACCCAGGCTCTCCTCTGCACCAGCCTGGAGGTGGCTCCGGCACAGATTGTTGAATGGTTCGTGCTGCGCTGGCAACTGGAGGTCACCTACCAAGAGGCACGCGACCATCTTGGAGTGGAAACCCAGCGCCAGTGGTCAAACCGCGCCATCGCACGCACCACGCCCGTACTGATGGGCTTGTTTTTTTGGGTCGCCCTGGCCGCACACCGGTCCTAAACCAAAGCCAGACTGGGATGTGCATTTACCGGACGGAGGGAATCGGGCAGGGAATCTCGTAATCGCGTTTCGGCCCTCGATTGCAACGTTGTCCGGCAGCGACGCCTCACCTCTTCTTTCCGGTTAGCCAGACCCGCCAGGAAGTTCCCGACCCGTTCCTGTACCGCCGCCCTGGTCCCCAGGCACAGGTTGCCGGTGCTTCCTCTCTGGCCCAGCCCCAGATGGCCTCATCAGCGTTGAAGTCCGGGCTGTAGCCCGGCAGGTTCACCAGCCTCAGGTTCAGGCCAGGCGTCCGCAGGTATTTCCGCAACGCCTCGCCGCGATGGGCCGGCGCATTGTCCCAGATCACGTTCAGCCGCCCGCTGTGCCTCCCCCGCAACTGCTTCAGGAAGGCAACCGAGGTGCCGGAGTTGCTGTTGCCCTCCACTTCCATCCACTCCACTTCGCCCGTCTCCAGGCACACCGCCGAGTAGTAGCTGGCCTTTTCCCCGTATTTCGGACTGCTGGAGTCCACCAATGCCGACTCTCCTCTCAGCACCCACTTGCCTCGCAATTCCGCGTCGGCCCGGAAGTGGGCCTCGTCGGCAAAGAATACCTTCCCGCCAGTGCGTCCCGACTGGTCCCAAAAGGCGGTATACTCCGACACAAAGGCCTCGCGCTTGGACTCATTCGCCTTGACCAGCCGCTTCTTGGGACGCTTGAAGGCGAACCCCAAGCGGTGCAGATAGTTCAGGCAGCTGCTGCGAAACAGGCTGACACCAAAGCGTTCCGAAACAAACTGCCTTACCACCTTCCAATACCAGTTGGACATTTCCATACCTGACCATGATGGCGGCAGTTGCACCGCCGCTTTCAACTCCTCTTGGTGCGCTTGATCAAGGGCGGGGGGGAACCACCGGTCTGCTCGAATATCAAGGCTACAGGCCCTCCCTCCCCAAAGGCCCCAAGGCCCACCGCCCGATGGTGTGAGGGTCGCGTTCCAGCGCCTCCGCCGTGGCCGCTGCCGTCCAACCCTGGGCCAAGAGCAGCATGGCGTACCAACGCTCCCTCTCCCGGGGCGTAGGCGCCAGTATCATCCGCCGCCGCAGGTCCTTCTCTCCCATCTGCCATTGTTCCAGCGACCGGTCTATCTCTCTCACTCCCATGGCAACACCTCCCAACTACTGAAACCACCTAATCCAACTGCCTCCCAATTTACCCGATCCCTCTGCGCATTTCACCGTGGCTTTGGTTTAGGAACACTGCCCGATCATACAGCGTACCGCTGCCTGGTACGCCAAGCCAACGCCTACTTTCGTCGATGCCATCGCCCTGGTGCGCCGCCATCTGTGGATCGGATCGCATACTTTTTCAATATCGAGTGCCAGACGCCGACATTGGAAAAGTCCCCGACAAGCTCTACGCATACCTCATCGACTCCCTCGCCTACGCCGCCCGAATGTACAAAGTCCAGCTAAGGCTCTATCGCGGTGATGACCTGGTTGGGCGAGATATCCCGCAAAATCTGCTGCGTCCCGCTGGGCCACCGAACTCGGATTTCATCAACCTTGGACGCCTGGCCCAATCCAAAGTGGACGGACAGCATATTTTGCGATGAGTTGCTCGCGCCAGCGGTTACTTCCCGAATTTGGCTGCGACCATCGGCAGTCAGGGTGACTCTTGCTCCGATTCCATCCCGGTTACTGGACGTGCCGACGGTCTTGACGGTCAGCCAATTATTGTCCCAGTCGCAGCGGTTTCGGAAGAGTCGAGCTGGTTCGCCCGATGTCGCCGAGCGGCCCAGATTTGCCACGAAGAGGTCCAGACACCCATCGCCGTCGAAGTCTGCGTAGGCCACGCCGCGCCCGGTGCCCCAGTCGGCGGCCCCGCTGATGGCAGAAACGTCCCTGAAGGAACCTGCGCCATTGTTGCGAAACAGCAGGTTGGGCTGTTCCCGGCGGTTTATGTCGTCGGTGTCCAGGTAGCCGCTGGCAACGTACAGGTCTTCGTAACCGTCGTTGTCATAGTCGACAAACACCGTCCCCCAACTGACCCGCTGCTGTCGGCGAAAATCGCCGTAGCCCACGCCGGCGTCTTCAGCGGAGTCACGGAAGGTCTGACCATCTTCAGTGGTCAGCAACACATTGTCGCCTATGTTGGTTATGAACATATCGAAGTAGCCGTCGGAGTTGTAATCCGACATCGCCAGTCCCATTCCAAACATGGCGGTGCCAGCCCCGGAGGACTCCGAAACGTCGGTGAAGACCCAGTGACCGTCGGGGGCCGGCCCGTCGTTGCGCCACAGGACGTTGGGGTGTATGTGCTCGCCGAAGTCATTCACAATGTAGAGGTCTGGATCGCCGTCATTGTCGAAGTCCAGCCATACCGGCTGGAATCCGGCGCCCCAAACGCTGCCGTAGGCTCCCTCGGTACGCGCCGGCTGTCCCGTCGCCGCCAGCAGATGGGTTGCCTCGGTGAAAGTTCCATCGCCGTCATTGTGGAACAATGCCAAGGGACGAACATCGAAATAGTACAGCCGCTTGGTGAAAGCGTCGGGGTTGGACTCGTCGACATGACGCACGACAACGAAGTCCAGAGCCCCGTCGCGGTCGTAGTCGCCCCACGCGCAGCCCATGGAGCGGTAGGTACCGTCTGGGTCGGCGACTCCGGCGGACTGGGCCACGTCGGTGAATGTGCCGTCACCATTGTTGCGGAACAGTCGGCTCGCGCCCCAATTGGCTACGAACAGGTCCTGGTCGCCGTCGTTGTCATAGTCGGCGGCACATCCGCCATTGCCCTTGGCTTCCACGTCAGCCACCCCTGCCGCTTTCGCCACGTCGGTAAAGGAGCCGTCTCCGTTATTCCGGAACAGAGCGTTTTCGCCGCCACTGTCCGGAACCAGCCCGGCAAAGTCCGGCGTGGAGGTGACATAGATGTCTTGCCAGCCATCTCCGTCATAATCAAGGACCACCACGCCAGCGCCCAGAGGAATGATGTCCGTCAGGTCCCGATAATGCGTGAAGGCCACCCCGGCCTGTTCCCCCACCTCCTCGAACACCGGGGGCAGGTAGGTGAGCGCGTTTTCCAGAGACACGGAGGAGCCATCGGGATTGGTTACCACAGCCCCCACGGTGCCGGGTGCGTGAGACGGGGCGAGGGCCACCAGCCGGTCCGGGCCGAGGAAAGCCCATGCTGCCTCCACACCATTGATGGCGACCCCCGCGCCGTCCACGAAGCCTCTGCCATGAACCGTTAGCAGCACATCACCGCCGGTCCCCGCCACGGGGGGATCGATGCGGTCGATGCGCAACTCCCCGTCGGCAACTACGACGTCGCTCTGACCGCCGGAAGTTCCCGTTACCGAGGCCCGGATGCCCACCCCCTCACTGCCCGCCAATGCCCCAAACGCCAGGATGCTGAGCCCGGCAATCGTTCCCAGCACCCAGGTCGCGGCGGCCAGGGCTGCCACGGCCCGTTTGGGCATGGACCTTACCAGGCCCCAGAATGTCACCGGGCCACCGGCTGCCGCCGCGAACAGCAGTGTCGCCGCCGGGGCTTCGCCCATCCCTACCAGCAGCAGCGCCGCCACTAGTGGAATCTCGAACATCAGCGGCACGTTGATCAACACACCCAAGGTGGCCGCAATCGCTACGCCCTGAAGGTCATTTCCGAGATACTGGCCCACGGTATCCGGGCTGACCCACTGAATCACCAGGGCGCTGATAAACCCGGCCAGCACCATCACCGGAGCCAGTCGCAGGAAATATCCCAGGCTGGCCCGCGCCCATGCCTTCAGCCCCTTGGAAAGAACATATCTCCAGGAAGATTCGTCCTGACTTTCGTACAGCTCGGAAGGAATGCCACCCAGCAACGGAGGCGGGACTGCAGGGAGTTCCACGCTCATCGACGCCCCGGCGCGGCCCCGGCCGACCAACCAGGCCACCAGCGGCCCCAGAAACAGGGCTGCAATCAGGCTTATCCCCACCCGGCTGCCAGCCAGCATGGGAGTGAACACCAGAGCAGCCATCAGCAACGCCGGGACATTGAGAGTGCTGGAGCCGTGAACGATGGCCAGGGCAGCCTCGGTGCCTGCTCCCCGCTGCCGGAAGGCGTTGGCCACCGGCACGATACAGGCGGAACACAGGTTCATCGCCGGCCCCACCAGCAGCCCGCTCAGCGAGCCGCGAACTCCAGGTCGCGTCCATGTGCCGGAGACGCTGCCCGGGGGAAGCAGAAAAGTCTCAGTCAGGCCGGCCATAAGGAAGGCGAACACCATTCCCAGGGACACCAATTGCAGATAGGCCAGTGAGAATCCCCACCAGCGAGAGAGCAGGGAGGAGTCAGGCTCGCTTTCCAGGCAAAAGCCCTGAAAGCACTCAACATTGGGGGCCGTGACCCCGGCCAGGTCAGCTTCCACGATATCCAGTTTGGGAATGCGGTTGAACCAGAGGAAAAGGCCGAGCAGCACGGCCAGCAAGACCAGCCCGGCGGCCAATTGTTTCCTGCGGGAGGTGGCGAACATAGACTCAGTATACTCGCCTTATGGTCGCTCCAATGACGAAAGAAGCTGAGCGCATGAGCACGAAAAAAGACTTTGAGGGGAATGGGCTAAGTACCGTCCCTCCAGCGGACGGCGAAGGCGCTGCATCGCCTTTAGACTTGCCGCTGTTTCGGGTCAAGCCGGTCCCGGAGCCAGTCGCCGAGCAGGTTCATCGCCAAAACGACCAGAAGGATGGCAAGCCCGGGGAAGAAGGCCACCCACCAATGGGAAACGATAAGCTCCCTGCCGTCGGCCACCATCAAACCCCAGGCCGGGGTGGGCCGGGGAATGCCTGCGCCCAAGAAGCTGAGCGTGGACTCCACAACTATCACGAAGCCGATTTGAAGGGTGGCCAAAACGACGAGGCTGTTGAAGACGTTGGGAAAAACGTGGCGCACCATTATGCGTGTGTTGGAAGCCCCGGCGACCCGGGCCCGGTCGATGAAGTCCTGCACCCTGACGGAAAGCGTTACGCCCCTTGCCATCCTGGCGTAATGGGCCCAGAGCAAGACTACCAGCACGGCAATGACCGTCGCAAAACTTGCCCCGAGGGCCGCGACCAGCACCAATGCCAGCAGGATGATCGGGATAGACAAGGAAATGTCGACGAGGCGCATCACGAGGGCATCTATCCATCGCCCAAAGTAACCGGCGGATATGCCGAGGGCGGTGCCGATGAAGCCCCCGATGAAAATAGCGATGCCCGCGACAACGATGGAAATCCGGGAACCGTAGATTATCCGGCTGAGGATGTCGCGTCCCACCTTGTCGGTACCCAGAATATACTCGGTGGTTCCGCCGCGATCGGCTATTTCCTCCAACTGGCTGCCCACCGCCACTTCGCCGCCGTCCACGGTCCGCATCTTATTGCGGCCGATGCGGTCGTGGGCGCGCTCCAGCGTTACTTGCTCGGACGGGTCGTTGGGATCCACATCCTGAACGACCTTGATCAGGTTGACGAGCTCGTCCCCGGGAGACGCCAAGGCGCCGCCGCCCACGACCCTGGCATCACCGCGGTCGATTAGCAGTTGGGCGTCACTGGCTAGGATCTGGGGCCGAAAATCCACTGGGTCGATTTCGGCCACCACGATTTGAGTCTTGATGGTGGCCTGAACCCAGAAGGGCGGCGCCAAACGCTCAGTCAGGATACCCCGGGTAGGGGGGTGGGGGGCGATCAGGGGGGCAAAGATTGCCGGGATGACCATGACGATCAGCACGATAGCTGACGGTATGAGGGGGTATCTTCTCAGGACTAGAAGGATGCCAAGCCCTTTGCGCAGGTAGCCGGTCGGCGTCTGTCCACCCAGCTCTCGGGGTATTGAAACCGCCACCTAGTACCTCGCGCTTCACCTAAGGGCCAGTCTTTTGTACCGCGCTACTCTACAAACATTGGGATACCGTGTCAATAGAAATGAGCAGTGGCTGTCCGTATTGAGGTTGTCGAAATTCGTTATTTCGACATTTTTCGTTAAAATTATTTGATTTGTGTTATCTACTTGTTGTTTCATTGGAATACTGATATGTTAGTCGTGACGCGAATGGAGGGCTGTATCCTCCAATCCGCATACGGCGAGAACCGGCTATCCCGAACCGATACTTGCGGAGGAACGCAGATGAGGCTCAAGGGATTGCATCCGGTAAAATCTTTGGTTTCCGTTACCATCCTGCTCGCGCTGGCCATCGTGGTCGCGTGCGGTGAGGCGGCCACGTCTGCGCCCGAGGCCACCAACACTCCGGCGGCTGCCTCCGATACGCCGACACCCCAGGCAACGGCAGTGCCCCGCGCGACGGCTACCGAAGCGCCACCGCCACCCGCAACCGGGGCCAAGGTGGAGCGGGTGGTCCTGGGTCTTATCGCTCCCCATCGCGACTACTTCAGATCGTGGATAGTTGGCTTGGCCGACGCCAATATCCAGCATGACCCCATTATGGAGTGGTTATTCGAAATTCAGGCGGAGACAGGGGAATTCGGACCCTGGCTGGCCCAGAGCTTCGAAATAGCTCCCGATAGCATGTCCTGGAATCTGAAACTGGCCGAGGGGGCCGAGTGGCACAACAAGCTCGGCCAGGATTTCGGTCAATTCACCGCCGCCGATTTGGTCCACAGCCACAATATCTGGTGCAACGACGAGTACCCCGGCCAGGCTGACGTGGCCAATTCCGGTTATCGCATAGGCATGTGCCAGGTTGAAAACGTCAGTGTGGTAAACGACCACGAAGTGGTCATGGAATGCCATGTGCCCTGCCCGGACCTTCTCTTCTACTGGTCAGAAGCCACTGAAATGATCATGTTCAGCAAGGAACAGTGGGACCAGGACGGCGAGGAGTCCTACGAGACCGCTATCGCCGGAACAGGACCTTACATTTTCCAAGAGCGCAAACTGGGTGAGTCCATACTGTACGAGAGGGCTCCCGGCGACCACTGGGTCCACAACGTGGACTGGAACGAGATGCTGATGACCTGGACCGGCGAGGAAGCCACCCGTCTGGCCCAGTTCCAGGCAGGAGAGACCCACCTGACCGAGGTGAACAAGGACCTTACGGACCAACTGGTATCCACAGGCTCCAAGCTGGTGCGCAGCCGCGGCCCCGCCCAGCAGGTGCAGGTCAACCTGATGGGCAACTACCACGGCACGGAAGATGCTTCCCGCGACAAGTACGTCGGGCTCGCCGACCGGTACGATCCGGAACTGCCGTGGAATGACGTGAGGGTCCGTCAGGCCATGAACAAAGCCATTGACCGCGAGACGATCAAGGAAGAGTTGTATAAAGGCCGTGTCACCGATATGTACGTTCACGGCTTCTACAAGGGCCTGCCCGGATGGGACGATACTTGGGAAGAACGGTTCGAAGAGGCCTACGGCTATGACCCGGAGCGGGCCCGGGAGTTGCTGGCCGAGGCCGGATATCCTGACGGCTTCGAGGCTAATGCCTGGCTCTTCCCCTTCCCCGGCGCGCCGGAGCTGATACCCCTGATGGAGGCGATCCAGGTCTATCTGGAAGATGTAGGCATAGACATAACCCTGGTCGAGGCTGACTGGGCCGGCACGGTGGTGCCAACCCTCAGGAACTATGACGCTTCCGGTTTCATGTTCGCCATTCCACCTTCCAAGAAGGTGGTGGAGGTGCAGATATCCGCGTTCAACGCCGGAAACGCCCTAGTGCACATGTACGAGACCGATGAGCTGTACGAAAAATGGTTCAACCTAATAAACACGGCGGACCTCGATGAGAGGGACGTTCTCCTCCGTGAGATCGGAAACATCAAATTCGAGAGCTTCGAGATACTGCCCTTCTTCGAGGTGTTCATCGAGGTCATCGTAAACCCGGAGATCGTCGACGACTGGGCTTTCCCCGGTTGGGACGGCGGTGACATCGGCCATACCTGGCTGATCACAGCCTGCAAGCAGGCCACGCCTTGCCGCTAGACCCATGAAGGCGCTGGCTCTGGCCGCGGCTGTCGCCATCGGCTGCATGGCTCTCTTGACGATAAGCTGCGCTGGCGCCCAGGAGTCAGCGACACCCAGACAGACGATACTACCGGCGGAGCCCCTTCCCCCTGCGCCCGTTGGGAGGGCAGGAGGAGGGGGCTCCCAGTCTTCGTTCGAGGACGTGACCAGGACGGCCCGAGTCAACTTTCCTCAGTACCGGCAGAGCCTGGACTTCTTCCCCTTTGGCGGCGGCGTCGTAGTGCTGGACTATAATGGCGACGATAGAGACGATATTTATGTGCCGGCCGCGGACGATCCATACAAACCTGGCCTCGAAAGCTCAAACGCTCTCTACCGAAACAATGGAGACGGTACCTTCTCTAATGTTGCCCGCATTGCCGGAGTGGACGACCCGGCCGGAAGAGGCAACGGGGGCTGTGCCGCCGACTACGACAACGACGGCCACCACGACCTCTTCGTTGCCAACTGGGGCTCCAGCAGGTTGTTCAGGAATAACGGCGACGGCACCTTCGCCGATGTGACCCGGGAGACCGGGGTCGGAGATCCCGACTTTTCCTACCGGACAATGGGCTGCGCCTGGGGAGACTACAACCGCGACGGTTCGCTGGATCTTGTTGTAGTCCGCCACATGAGCGAGGCGGGCCTGATGGCTTCCAGCATGAAGGCTTCCACTGTCGCCCTCCGTCCGATTGCCCTGTACCGCAACGACGGCAACGGCGGCTTCACCAATGTCGCCCCTCTGCTCGGCGACGCCAGCGGTCCAGAGGAAGAGAAACCCTTCGGCAGCCTGTGGGGCGCCGGGTTCCAGCCAGGATGGACGGATTTCGACAACGACGGCGACCCGGACCTGTATGTTGTCAATGACTTCGGAGCGGACGTACAGCCGAACATTCTTTGGCGCAATGATGGCCCAGGACATGAAGATTCCTGGGTGTTCACCGACGTCTCTTCTCAATCCGGGACGGACGCCGCGATATTCGGCATGGGACTGGCGGTGGGGGACTATAACCTCGATGGGCGCCTGGACTTCTACACGACAAATATCGGTGAGGCAGTGTTGCTGACCAATGACGCGAATGGGCTGACCTTCACTCCGGCCGACGCGGCAGCGGGGGCCGGGGCGGCAGCGATTGAAGGCCAGCAGCGTGTCACCTGGGGCAGCGTGTTCTTAGACCACGACAATGACGGCGATGAGGACCTTTACGTAGTCAGCGGTTATCTGGACATTGAAAGGAACAACCCCACGGAACAGCCAAACTTGCTGTTGGCCAACAACGGGAACGGCGGCTTCACCGACAGCTCGGCAGGCAGCGGGGCCGATGATCCGGGAGTGGGCCGGGGAGTGGCCTACCTGGACTACAACGGCGATGGTTGCCTGGACCTGTACGTGGTCAATCTTGGCATATCTGCCTCGCTACCCCAAGAAACTCGTCTGTTTCGGAATACCTGCGCGTCCAACAATAATTGGCTGATTGTCAAAACCGAGGGCTCGGCCAGCAACCGGGATGGAATAGGAGCCCGAGTCAAGGCTACGGCAGGCGGCCGTACCCAGGTCAGGGAGGTCGCCGCCGGCGGCGGCAGCATGTCCCAGAATATGATCGCCGTTCATTTCGGCTTGGGTTCGGCCCAGAGCGTGGACTCCATCGAAATCATCTGGCCCAGCGGTATTGTGCAGACCCTGACTGATGTGGACGCGAACCAAAGACTTACCGCCGTGGAACCTGATTGAATCTGAGCAAAGTCGTGGGCTTACTCTCCGTCGGGACTCAGATAAACGGGCACTACTGGTAGCGAATTCTGGGGTCAAGGTAGGCGTACAGGATGTCCACCACCAGGTTCGTGGCAATGAAGATTACGGCAAATACGATAACAATAGCCTGCATCACAGGGAAATCCCGGGCCAACACCGCTTCGTAGGCCAGAAGCCCGACTCCAGGCCAAGCGTAGACTGTTTCTATAGAAACCGATCCCACCAGCAATCCGCCGAAGATGATGCCGAAGTAGGTTAGAGGGGCGATGGAGGCATTGCGCAGTGCGTGCTTCCAGACCACCCTGCCCTCTCCCAAGCCCTTGATGCGCGCGAGCTTGACGTATTCGCTGTCCAGTACGTCCAGCATTGAGGAGCGGACGAGGCGCATCAACGCGGCGACTAAGAACCAGCCGATGGATACCGCCGGCAGGATGAAAGATGTCGGTCCTCCACGCCCTGACGTCTGGACCAGGCCCAGCTGTACGGCGAACACCCACATAAGTACCAGCCCGAGCCAAAAGGCAGGCAGAGACTGGCCCAGCAACGCGATCACCTTGCCCGAATAGTCGAATATGGTATCCCTTTTTACAGCGGAAAGCACCCCGATCGGCACAGAGACCACAAGTGCAACGACTATGGCTACGAATGCGAGAAGAACCGTCGCCGGGAATTTATCCTTCACCAGACCCATTGCCGTGTGGCCCTGCCACTTTATGGACTCGCCGAAATTGCCAGAAAACGCCTTGCCCATGAAATTGAAGTACTGAATGTGCAGCGGGCGGTCCAAGCCCCATTGCTGCTCTACCCGGGCACGATCTTCGGCGGTGGCATCGAAGGGAAGCATCACATCTAGGGGATTTCCCGTAATGCGTCCCAAGCCAAAGACAATCAGGCTAACGGCCCAAACCGCTAGGATTGCTTGAGCCAGGCGAATAAGGATATAGCGTTGCATCTCTGCTCCGGTGAGATGATTATAGCCTGATTGTCTTACTATATGCCCTAATTACGACGAGGAGCCGAAAATTATCGCTGATTTACATCACTGGGAGTATAACCGTTCTTCCTGCCGCAGCCAAGAAGGGAAGGGCTGCGGCAAATGTCCTGTCAATGTCACATTCTCCATAAGGTGAATGTGACATTGACTCCCAAAGAACAATCGAGATTCCAGGGTCTCAACAGCCTGCTGGCTGAGCACATGACGCTGGACTAAGCGGTGGCACTGATGGGATTGAGCCCGCAGCACAACAGACGCATTCTGGCGGCTTACCGGGAGAACGGAGCCGCCGCCCTGGCCCACGGCCTCCGGGGCCGCAGGCCCGCCAACGCCATTCCCGAGCCGGTCAGGAGCAGGGTGGTGCACTTGGCTCGCACGATTTACCAGGGAGCCAACCACACTCATCTGGCAGAACTGCTCGGCGAACGAGAGGGCATCGACATCGGCAGGACCACCCTGCGGCGCATCCTGGTCAACGCCGGTCTGAACAGTCCAAGACGGAGACGCCAGCCCAAGCACCGGGTCCGCCGACAGCGTATGCCACCGGAAGGCATGCTGATTCAGTTGGACAGCAGTCATCACCGCTGGCTGGGCGAGGACGGAACGCAGTTCGCGCTGCTCTTCGCCGTGGATGATGCCACCGGCGCCGTGGTCAACGCTCTCTTCTGCGAGCGGGAGGACAGCCGCAGCTGCTTCCTGCTGTTGCAGGGCCTGATACAGCGCCGTGGCATACCCCTGGCCCTCTACACCGACCGCCGCCCGGTCTTCAAGCAC
Organism: Dehalococcoidia bacterium; assembly: GCA_965204805.1. Classification (GTDB taxonomy): domain Bacteria; phylum Chloroflexota; class Dehalococcoidia; order Lucifugimonadales; family UBA3495; genus VXOI01. The sequence goes on along the minus strand of OZ242013.1, from coordinate 1,087,962 downwards.
CGCTCCGAATACCAGCCCGCCGGGACGGCCACCCAGTTTGGCCGGGCCATGGATTAACTGGGGATACAACTGATTTTCGCCCTCTCTCCCCAAGCAAAGGACGAGTGGAACGGACTGCGGGAACCTTCCAGGATCGGCTGATCACGGAACTCAGGCCGTCAGGGGCAACTACCATGGAGGAGGCCAAGGCGGTGTTGCAACAGTTCCTGCCCCGGTACAACCGGCGCTTCCGGGTTCCGCCCCAGTGCTCTGAGCCTGCATTCCGGCCGGTGGGGCCGGAACTGAGCCTCGGACAAATCCTTGGCTTCAAGCACCGGAGGAGAGTGACCAAGGACAATACCGTGAAGTTTCACAGGCACACCCCGCAAATATTGCCAGATCCGAAACGCCCCAGCTATGCCGGAGCGGTGGTAGTGGTGCTGGAGGGGCTGGACGGCCGACTGTCGCTGCAACATGAGGGCCGCATCATCGCCTCCCAAGAGGCGCCACCCAGTCCGGGAGCGCCCCGGTCCGACCTTGGGGGTTCTCCGATTGACGCCATCCGTTTTCTTGGTCTCGAAGACCGGAACTCACCTTGGGACACGGCCCCGGAGCCGCTGAGTGCTGAGATAGCCGCAGCAATGAACGAAGGCCCTTCCGTAGACGACGAGGACGTGGTTGAAATGACGGCATCCGCCTCGCCGAGGAAGCCGACCTTTCTCCAGATGGAGAGGTGGAAGGCAGTACAGCAGGCCAAACGGAGAGGACTGGCCATTCGCGGTATGGCCAAGGAGTTGGGCATTCACAGGCACACACCAAGGAAGTACATCGACGCCGGGAGTACGCCAACGCGGCGTACTCCCGGAACTGCGCCAACATCGACATCTGATACCATTTCGGGCTAGCGAAGGACATTTTTGCTGAACGCTTAGTCGGACATTTCCCCTGAACGTCGACAGACGATTGTCAGCGATTACCAGCTTGCACGGGACACATACCTCCGCCGTTTACACTCGCAGCAACATCCCGCTGATCAGTAGCCAAAAAAGCGACCCCTGCCGCAAGTTAGGTTCCGGTCGATGGTCGTTGGGGAAAGTACGTCCTTCATATAGCCTCAACAATTCCCCGTAGCAATGCACGTAGCTATGCGGTTCGTTCAGGAACATTCTGACAAACAATTTGATCTGAGTCGTTAAGGAGACGATGTTCTTGGGACTTATGTTATCCATAGAGTATCGCTTCGAACGTCGCTCGTAGTAAATACGATCTACAGCATCCCTGCTTGATTCCAGAACAGTGTAGAAGTCTTCGAGTTCTTGGCGGAAAGGCGTAAGCGACTCAAGAGCTTCCGGCAGAACTGCGGTTTGGCGGTTTGTGGGCTAAGAAACCGTCTCAAACCAGAGGAGTCGAAAAGGAGAGGGATAATCCGGTTCGGTTGGGATGAAAGAAAATCTGGTGAGGCGGTGGATGATGACGGAAAAGAGCGAGACTCTGGCAACGATTCGGGAGGTTTCAGACGATCTGTCGGAGCGGATTCACCCGGTGATTCTGGAGATGGACCCTCCCAAGGCTGCAGGACGGAAGCGGGTTCATCCCGGGCCAATCCTGGATGGCATCATATTCCCCAGGCGCACGGCTGACACTGGAACCGCCTGCCCCGGGAACTTGGGGGACGACAGCACCATTTACTGCACTTTCCAGCGCTGGGTGGAGTTGGGCGTGCTGGAGCGTATTTGGGCGGAGTTGGTCGCAGAGTACGAGGAACTGGGTGGTGTGGATTGGGAATGGCAGGCTGCTGCCCTTCGACAAGCTCAGGACTGCCATAGGCTAGGCCAGTTTTGGGGGATTCAACAGGCCGCAATCCCACGGATCAGGGCAAGGCAGGCAGCAAGTGGAGTCTCCCGGTCGACTGGAGTGGAGGGCCATTGAGCTTGGTGGTGGCTGGAGCCAATATTCACGACACCAAGCTGCTGGACATGACCTTGAACCGCATAGTGGTGGAGCGTCCTGATACCGGAATTGAGCATCTGTGCTTGGACAAGGGATACGACAATCCAACGGGCCATGCCCGGAGTGTCTCACCTCCCCTTGGGTCATCAACTCTTCGAACACGTCGGCCTCGTGCCGTTGACCCGGGGTCAACACGAAGGCCACTGGCCTACCCCGACCCTCGACCCTCAGATGGATTTTGGTCCCGAATCCTCCCCGGGAACGGCCCAGCACCTGATCGCTCTCCCCCTATTGCCACGCCAGCGTGCTGATGCGCCCGCACGCTGGTGCCGTCCACATAATGCACTTCCCACTCAACCTGCCCAATGGCATCGGCTTCCCGCTGAACCTCATCCAGGAGCCGGTCCCACAATCCCTGCTTACGCCACCGGCAGAAACGGCAGGCTACCGTGGCCCAGGGGCCAAAGCGCTCGGGCAGATCCTGCCATGGCGCGCCGGTGCGCAAAATCCACAAGATCCTGTTGATGACCGCGCGATGATCCTTCCCTTGCCTTCCGGTCATCGGATTCTGGGCTGGCAACAATGGTCTCAGCCGTCGCTATTGATCATCCGTCAAATCCCCGCGTCCAAACCACATCACCTCTCACTTCAACCTGTCTCGTTCACTTTAGGCCCCTCCTTTGGGTCTGCAAACACGCCCTAGAATCCGAGCGGTAATTGTTCCCCGGCGCCGCATACCATATAGTCGCCATACCTGTATACAGTCACCTTGCCGAACCCTGAAACCCGCCAGTCGTCCGGGCCGCCGATTACCCCGGTGCGGGCGTCAATGCCCAGGTAAACCACTCCAGCGGGAGCAGACTGACGAAGGTTGGCAGATACTTCGGCTGGATCGCGCCGCTCGTGGTGGGGCAGCACGCAGATGTTTTGCGCTATGCCCAGCCCGTCAACCCACCTGTCCTTGCCATTCCCGCCATTATAAAGAGGAGGGCGGCGCATCACGGAACCCATCACCATCGCCCCGGCCGATGAGCCTCCCAGCACCAGCCCACGCCCCAGCCCCTCGGTCAGCAGCCGTAGCAAATTCGACCCCTTCAGCGTGGCCAACAGATGGTCGGGGTTGCCGCCTGTGAAGTAGACTACGTCGGCATCGTTAATCGGCTCCAAGAAAGCGGCATCGTTGGCATGGCCGGACTCCAGGACCATAAGCTGGCCGGCCGCGCCGCCCAGCGCTGCGAAGTGGGTCACCCCGTCGTTGGCCGCCTTGGCCGGGCCAGTAACCGCGGCAGTGGGTATGATGATTACCACTGGCCCTGAGCCTGTCGAAGGGTCTTTTCCCGATGCCTGCATCACCTCGCGGTCCATCTCCTCGCATCCAACTCGGAATTCATCGCCGCCAACCAGAGCTATCGTACCGGGCATGGTCAACCTCCTCACGTAGTACCTTCTCCCAAGAGGGGGGAAGGTTAGGATGGGGGTGAATTGAGACTTTACACCAGAAACTCAATGAAAACGGCGGCCAGCCCCAGGAACAGGGCAAAACCTATGACATCGGTGAAGGTCGTAACGAAAACCGCTGCCGAAACCGCCGGGTCCATGCCTAGGCGGCGCAGTACCAGCGGGACCCCGGCTCCGGCAACCGACGCCACCATCATGTTTCCCGTCATGGCCAGGGCCAGAACTCCACCCAGGATTGGATTCCCCTCCCACACCCAGCCTATGCCGCCTATGATAGCTCCCAGGACCAACCCGTGAATCAGGCCCAGCACTATCTCCCGTCTCAGGATTCGCGGGCCCAGGCCACGAGGGAGCTCGCCCGTCGCTAGGCTGCGCACCACCAGCGTCACCGTTTGGGTGCCGCCAATGCCTCCCTGGCCGGCGACGACCGGCAGGAAAGCCGCCAGCGCCACCACCTTGGCGACGGTGGACTCGAAAAGGCCGATGACTGCGGCAGCCAGAAACACCGTCACAAGGTTCAGCGCCAACCACGGAAACCGGCTGCGGACAGATTCAGATACCGGCCCCGTGATCCGCTCTTCGCCGATGCCGGCCATTCGGTACATATCCTCCGTGGCTATATCCTCCACCACCTCCACTGCGTCCTCGGCGCGCACCAGGCCCACCAGGCGGCCATCCTCTTCCACTACCGGCAACTCGCTGACTCTAAGCTGGCTCATGATTTGGACCGCAACCTGCTCGTCCATCGAAGCGGGCACGGATGTGATATCGCGATCCATAATCTGGCCCACGGTCGCGCTGGGGCGAGCCAGAGCCAGGCGCACCGGGTTGAGAGCCCCCACCAGGAATCCGTCGTTGTTTACCACAAGAAGCGATCTCATCTCTTCGGCGGTGGCCCCCATCAGCCGCAGTCTGTCCAAGGCTATGGGAACAGTCGCGTTCTCGCTGAGAACAGGGGTATGGGCGTCCGCGAGCCGGCCGATGCTGTCCTCTTCATATCGGAGCAAAGCCTCCACAGGCCTCGATGCTTCCATCGCCGCAATGGTATCGAGCCTTTTTCCGCTGGGAAGACGCCCCAGTATCTCTGTGGAGGTAGCTGGATCGGTCAAATCCAGAACATCGGCCAATGCATCGGGAGAAAACTGGCGCAGCACCCTCGCGGATATGCGCGGTTCCATGTAATCCAGGAGGCCAGCCAAAGTCTCGGGCTGCATCTCCTGTGCCAGCGAGCGTCGTATCCCGGCAGGCAATTCTGTCAACACTGCCGCGCGGTCGGATGGATGCAGGCTCATGTAATAGCTCCAAACCCCATCACGCATACCCTCATGCATCATTTCCGCCAGCAACGAAGCCCGCTCAACAGCCGACTCCTGGGGCGGAGCGATTCGTTGTTCCACCTGTCCCGGAGCGAGATTAGTCAGTCTCTCTTCAACCGCCGACTCAGACACGTTATTCCTGCCTCGCGGGTTTCATCAGGGGCTCGCATACACGAATACCAAAATGCCCTCCGTACCAATTTAACCTTTTCAGTACCCCATAGGAACAATCCGGCAGGGCTCGAAGTAGAATGCGGAAAGACCCCGCCCTCAGGGCAATCGCGTTATAGGTGATAGACTTGGCAGGGTGAGAGACCGAAGGTTGTGTGGGAGGATGTGGGGAGTCATGGAGAAGGGGATGGGCGGCTGGATCATGGAGTGTTTTGGGGGGTTGGAGGATCCCAGGATTGACCGGTGCAAGCGGCACCAGTTGCTGGACATCATCACCATAGCCATCTGCGCCGTCATATGCGGCGCCGACTCGTGGGTTCATGTGGAGATGTTCGGCAAGAACAAGGAGGACTGGTTTCGCACTTTCCTGGACCTTCCCCATGGAATACCGTCCCACGACACTTTCGGCGACGTGTTCTCCCGTCTGGACCCGGACCGGTTCCAGGAATGCTTCATGGATTGGAGCCGGTCGGTGGCCGAGTTGCTGCCCGGCGAGGTGGTGGCCATCGACGGCAAGACGGTGCGCCGCTCCCACGACAAGAGGGCGGGCAAGGAGGCCATTCATCTGGTCAGCGCCTGGGTCTCCGCCAACACCCTGACCCTGGGACAGGTGAAGACGGAGGAGAAATCCAACGAGATCACTGCCATTCCCCGGCTGCTGGAACTGCTGGACCTGAGCGGGTGCATCGTAACCATAGACGCCATGGGCTGCCAGAAGGAGATTGCTCAGAGGATTCTGGACCGGGAGGCGGATTATCTCCTGGCGGTCAAGGAGAACCAGGGGCTGCTGTACCAGGACATCCGCGACCTGTTCGAGGGTGCAGAGGAAGGGGGATTTGAGGGAGTTCCCCACGACTATGCCACCACTTTGAACAAGGGACACGGGCGGGTAGAGCGGCGGGAGTGCTGGGTGATCAGCGACCCGGCCTGCCTGGGGTACCTGAGCGCCGGGAAGGACTGGCCCGGGTTGCGGTCAGTGATGAAGGTGACGGGCCGGCGTGAGACCGGTACGGGGGCCACGGCGCACTCCCGGTATTACATCAGCAGTATGGGGGCGTCGGCTGAGCAGATGTTGCAGGCGGCGCGGGCCCACTGGAGCATCGAGAACTCGTTGCACTGGAGCCTCGACGTCACCTTCCGCGAAGATCAGAGCCGGGTGCGCAAAGACCACAGCCCGCAGAATATGGCGACGCTGAGGCAGATAGCCCACAACCAATTGAAACGGGAAACCAGCCTGAAAGTGGGCATCCAGGGCAAACGCCTGCAGGCCGGCTGGAGGGACGATTACCTCCTCAAAGTCCTGCTCAGTTAAAACGCGATTGCCCTGACCCCGCACTCCCCAGTGGAAATTAAGGTATGCCGATGTGATAGAATTTAGCTTTCCGTTCTACCGCCCCTCGACTCATGGTGAGCCTGTCGAACCAGCAAACCTGCGATGGGCGGCGTTTGCGGCCAGAATGAAACGTGCGAGGAATAGTCGGGTATGTCCGCAGCCCCGCTAATTGACGGCATACGGAGTCTGGTATACGAAGCGGTAGAAACCGCTCGTACGGACGGTGTCGTCCGCCTGGAAACCACGCCCGATATCCAGGTGGAGCATCCGGGGAACCCAGAGCACGGCGACTTCGCCACCAACCTCCCCCTGCGGCTGGCAAGGGCCACCCGCATCAACCCTCTCGAACTGGCCCAGGCCCTGGTGGCCCGCATCCCCGAAAGCGAGCCTGTCGCAGCTGTGGAGGCAGCCCCGCCGGGATTCATTAACTTTCGCCTCAAGGACAGTTGGCTCCAGCAGCAGGTGGAGGCTGTGCGGCAGGCCGGAGCTTCCTTCGGCAACATCGACTACGGCGGAAATCGCCGGGTCATGGTCGAGTTCGTCAGCGTAAATCCCACCGGGCCGGTCCATGTTGGTCACACCCGCGGCGCCGTGCTGGGCAGCGCCCTCGCCAACGTGCTGGAGGCAGCCGGCTACGACGTCACCCGCGAGTATTACGTCAATGATGCCGGCAGCCAGATGGACGCCTTCTACCGCTCCGTCCTGGCCCGATACCGCCAGTCCTTTGGTAAGGACGCTCCGTTGCCCTCCAACGGATATATGGGCGACTACATCACCGACCTGGCCCAGGAAATCGCTGGCGCGGAGGGGGAACGATTCCTCAGACAGCCCGACGGCACCGGCGAATATCAACAGGCCATCCGCGAAATAGGAGACCTGGGCCGCGAAAGGATGGTGGGCCTGATCCGGGAAGACCTTGGCCAGATAGGCGTCGAGTTCGATAACTGGTTCAGCGAGCGCAGTCTCTATACTGCAGGCGAGTACGATACGGCCCTGGGGACACTCCGGGAAAAGGGCTACCTCTCGCAGCGGGAAGATGCCTTGTGGTTCAACTCGACCATGTTGGGTGAAGAAAAGGACAACGTGGTAGTGCGCTCCTCCGGAGAGCCTACCTACTTCGCCTCCGACATCGCCTACCACTACAACAAGTTCGTCGCCCGCAACTACGACGCCGTGGTCAACATCTGGGGGGCCGACCATCAGGGCCACGTGCCGCGAATGAAGGCCGCAGTGCAGGGACTGGGCATCGACCCGGAGCGGCTGACCATCCTCATCGCGCAAATGGTCACCCTCAAGCGGGGCAACGAGGTGGTCCGCGCCTCCAAGCGCACCGGAGACTTTGTGACCCTCCGGGAACTGGCCGACGAGGTGGGCAGCGACGCCTGCCGCTATTTCTTCCTGGCCCGAACGGCATCGACACAAATGGAGTTCGACCTGGAACTGGCCAAGAAGGAATCATCGGAAAACCCGGTGTACTATGTGCAATACGCCCATGCCCGTAATGCCGGCATTCTGAGTCTCGCCCGCGAGCGCAACATTGACTGGAGCAGGGGCGACGTTTCCCTGCTCAACGACCCCAGCGAGCTAACCCTGGTGCGCGCCATGCTGCGGCTGCCGGAACTGGTGCAGCAGATGGCCCGCATGCTGGAGCCGCACCACCTGCCCCATTTCACCATGGAGCTGGCCCAGGCATTCCACGGGTTCTACGAAAACTGCCGCGTTATTTCCGCCAACCCGGAGGATGCGGACGTAACGCTGGCCAGGCTCAAGCTGGTGGAGTCGGCGCAGATAGTCTTTCGCCGCTCACTGGAACTCATGGGCATGAACGCCCCGGAACGAATGTAAGGCCTGGCCGGACAGAGGAACAAGCCCGCTAGATGGACATACTGATACGCATAAACAGCATCGCCTGGCAGTTCCGCACCCGCCTTATCCTGGCATACGTCACGGTTGCCTTGTCCGTCGTATTCTCTCTCTTCATCCCCTATCTCTTTGGCCGCGCCATCGATACGCTGGTGTGGTTCGACGAAGTTACCGAAACCTTCCACGGGAAAGACCCGGCCACAGAGACGCTGGTGTGGCTCGCCGTCGGCCTTCTGGCCGCCAGCCTGTGCCGGGGGGCCTTCGACTTCGCCCGCACCTACACCACTGACTCGCTGTCGCAGAAGGTCTGTTACGTGCTGCGCAACCTCTTCTACAACAAGTTGCAGCACATGAGCTTTGCCTACCACGACAAGGAGCACACCGGCGACCTGATGTCCAAGGCCACCGCAGACGTGGAGGCCGTCCGGCGCTACGTTAACATGGGGATGATACGCTCCATCGAGGCGGGTCTGCGTGCCATAGTGCTGCCCGCAATACTCGTCTTCATCAACTGGGAACTGGCGCTGATAAGCCTGGCCTTCATTCCCTTCATCGTCGTGCGTTCCGTCCTGGTGATGGGCCGCCTGCGCGCCATGTGGACGCAGGTGCAGATAACCATGGGCGAGACGGTCACCGTCCTCCAGGAGAACCTGGTGGGCATGAACGTGGTCAAGGCATTCGCCTCCGAGGAGTTCGAGAAGCGCAAGTACGACCGCAAGGCGCAGCAGTTGCAGGGCGAATACTTCCTGTCGGAGCGGATGCAAGGCACCAACAGCGCTTGGATGTCCTTCTATTTCACCATCGCGCTGGGGCTGATTCTGTGGTACGGGGGCTGGGAAGTGCTGCGTGGCGACCTTTCCGTCGGCGAAATGGCCACCTTCATGCTCTTCCTGAACCAGCTCACCTTCCCGGTTCGCATGGCCGGATTCATCATCAACAGCTTCTCGCGGGCCATCTCCTCGGGCCGCCGCCTGTTCGACGTGCTGGACGCCAGGTCGCCGGTGCTGGAGCGGGATGACGCCTTGGAACTGGGGCGGGCCGAGGGAACGGTGCGCTTCGAGAACGTCTCCTTCGGGTACGACCCCCGAACCCCGGCCCTGAGCAATGTCACCATCACGGCTGAGAAGAACCAGGTTATAGCCATCCTCGGCGCTCCCGGCAGCGGCAAGAGCACCATTGTCAACCTGTTGCCCCGCTTCTATGAGACAGACGAAGGCCAGATCACCATTGACGGTCAGGACATCCGCAACTTCACCCTCGAGTCGCTCCGGCGCAACATAGGCATTGTCCAGCAGGACGTCTTCCTGTTCAGCGCCACCATCCGCGACAACATCGCCTATGGCGCTTCCGATGCGTCCATGGAGGACGTGATTCGCGCAGCCAGGGTGGCCCAACTCCACGACCACATAATGACGCTGCCCGATGGCTACGACACCTGGGTGGGCGAGCGCGGCACCACCCTGTCGGGCGGACAGCGTCAGCGGCTTTCCATCGCCCGCAGCGTGCTGATAGACCCGCCGGTCTTGATTCTCGACGACTCCACTTCCAGCGTGGACGTGGAGACGGAGCGGCTGATTCACCGCGCCATGGTGGCGGTGATGCAAGGCCGGACAACCTTCGTAATCGCCCATCGCCTCAGCACCGTGCAGAACGCTGACCACATCATCGTCCTAGACCGTGGGCGGATTGTGGAGCAGGGCACACACTACGGTTTGTACGAGGCCAATGGCATATACCGGGAGATTCTGGAGCTCCAGTTGCGTCCGCAGGAGGAGCTGATGCTGGACGTCACCATTGACTCCGCAATGACAGCGGCAGAAGAGGCCGAAACCACAGCCGTCCCCGCATTGGTAAGAGGGCGGGAAGCTCAGGAGGCCTGATATGCGAATGTCCGGAGGAGGCGGAGGCTTCGGCGGTATGCTGGGCAATATGCGGGGCCTGAACGCCTCCGGCGACCGCGCCGCCACCGTCGACAATCTCAGCGACGAGTCGGTCGTGGGCGCCGCTTATGACCACAAGGTCGTCATGCGGCTGCTGACCTACATCGCGCCTTACAAACGCTGGGCCATCCTCGCCATTCTCTCCGTCACCTTCTATACCGGGGCCAATGTTTGTATCCCTCTGCTGGTCAAGCTGGGCATAGATGACGCCATCAAGTCAGGAAACCTGGCCCTGTTGCACTGGATTGGCGGGGCATTCCTGCTGGTGGCGGTCGTGCATTTCGTATCGAACTATTGCCAGTTCGTTTTCATGCCCAAAGTCGGGCAGGGCATCCTGTATTCCCTGCGCACCAAAATGTTCAATCACCTACAGGAAATGTCCCCCTCCTTCTATCACCGCACTCCGGTGGGGCGCATTATGTCGCGCAGTCAAAGCGACGTATTGCAGTTGCAGGAGACCTTCGAGCTGATTGTCCAGAGCTTTTCCGACCTCTTGAGCCTGTTCGGCATCATCACGTTGATGCTGATTCTGGATTGGCAACTGGCGCTCATCTGCCTGAGCATAACCCCGCCCCTGTTCTTCATCCTGGGCTACTGGCAAAAGTTCGCCCGGCATTCCTTCATGCGCATCCGCCGCGCTATCGCCATGGTCAACGGCGAATACAACCAGAACATCACCGGGATTCGGGTGGTGCAGAGTCTCAACCGTCAAGACACCAACCTGGCCCACTTCGACGAGTTGAATTCAGAGCATCTCAACGCCAACATGGAGGCCAGCCGTTATTCCGGCTCCCTTCAGCCGGTGGTGGAATTGCTCATCGGCATCGCCATGGGCTTCGGCGTGGTGCTGGCCGGCGGAGTGATGGCCAAAGGAGGAGCCCTGGAACTGGGCGTGCTGGTAGCTTTCGCTCTCTGGATTCAGCGGTTCTTTGAGCCCATCCGCCAGTTGACCATGCAGTACAGCCAACTCCAGCGCGCCATGGCCGCTGGCGTCCGCATCTTCGAGGTGCTGGACCTAGAACCCGAGGTGAAGGACGAACCCGACGCCGAGGAACTGCCCCAGATTCAGGGGGAAATCCGGTTTGAGAACGTCTATTTCCACTACGTGCCGGGTGTAGACGTGCTGAAGGACATCAACCTCCACATCCATCCCGGTGAGAACGTCGCCATCGTGGGCTCTACCGGCGCAGGCAAGAGTACGATGGTGACCCTCATTCACCGCTTCGCCGACGTGACGCAAGGCCGGATAATGGTGGACGGTTACGACATCCGCCGCGTCACCCGCCGCTCGCTGGCGGGCCAGATGAGCATGGTGTTGCAGGAGCCATACCTCTTCTCCGGCACGGTGGCCGACAACATTCGCTATAACCAGGAAGATGCCACCGAGGAAGAGGTTGTCGAAGCGGCCAAGACTGTCGGCGCCCACGATTTCATAATGAACCTGGAGAACGGCTACGACACGGTGCTGGCCGAGCGGGGGGTCAACCTCAGCGTGGGTCAACGGCAACTGCTGAGTTTCGCCCGAGCCGTCGTTGGCGACCCGCGGGTCATCGTGCTGGACGAGGCCACGGCCAACATAGACACCCAGACCGAGTTGATGATTCAGCAGGCGCTGCAACGGGTGCTGGTGGGGCGCACCTCCATCGTCATCGCCCACCGGCTTTCCACGGTGCGCAACGCCGACAAGATAATCGTGCTCGACCGGGGCAATCTGGTGGAGATGGGTTCCCACGACGAACTGCTGACCCTCGGCGGCGTCTATGAACGGCTGTACGCGGTAAACTACGGACTGTTGGCCGAATCGGAAACCGCCGCCGAACTCGACACCCTGGAACTCGCGCCCCTAAGCAGGTCGAGGGAGGATGGTCGAGAAGCTCTCCCCGGCGGAGGCCTGATGCCCGCCCCGGCTGACGACTGAGGGATCGTAACCCATCGAGAGGAACGAACTATTGCCATGTATACGCGAATCTTGACACCGCTGGACGGCTCAGACGTATCCGAGCAGGTGATGCCCTATGTGCGCTCACTGGCCGCCGGTCTGTCCCTACCTACAACCTTGCTCCATGCCATAGAGCCGGAAACCATCACTATTCCTCAGTTGCTGAACCCATCGCTTCATGCCGATGAATTTGCCAGCCATCGCATACGACATGCCCGGCAATACGTGGAGCCTATAGCAGCCGAGTTCGGCAGATTGGGCCTGGCCGTCCACATGGAGATACGCCATGCGGAGCCAGCCACGGCCATAGTTGACGAGGCTGCAACTGACCCGGGCACCCTTATAGCAATGTCCAGCCACGGGCGTTCCGGGTTTGCCCGCTGGTGGATGGGAAGCGTGACCGACAAGGTGCTGCACCTGACCGACAACCCGCTGCTGGTCATTCGCTCCGTTGCCCAGCCTAAGGCCCCCCCACAGACTGCCTTCCAAAACATTATGCTACCGGTCGACGGCTCCGAGTTGGCGGAAGAGGCCCTGCCTCACGTGGTTTACCTGTCGTCGGCCATGGGTCTCGCCGTTAACGTGGTCCGCGTCAACCCCTCCCGGGATGATTACTATCGCTCCCTGTCCATAGGCCCCTCGGAAGTGAGTCGCGTGACCCCTTCCTACGAGGAGTACATTGAGATTGTGGATGGCGAGGCGGAGGGCTACCTGGCTGACATTAAGGAACGGCTGACTCGACAGGGGGCATCGTCAGTTTCGGCCAGCCTGCTCCACGGCCCACCGGCGGACACCATCGCGGACCTGGCCACGTCCACCCCCAACAACCTGGTGGCCATGACCACGCACGGCCGCTCCGGCGTGGGTCGCTTGGTGCTCGGCAGCGTGGCCGAGCGGGTCGTGCGCCAGTCCGGCGACCCCGTGCTGCTGATACGAGGCGCCGGGGGAGGCCAAGCCCCTCTGACCGGCGCTCCGGCGCTGGCATAACCCAGAGTCTCTCAACGCGAAGGGCGCAGGGAACAAGGCCCCTGCGCCCCTTTTGTTTCTCTTTCGCTTTATCAACACACAGGGCTTGCAGAAATACGGATGACCAGCTGCAACACGGTTGCTCACTGGCTCAGATAGCGCTCTATCGCCTGCTTGAACACCGGGTAAGGATGCGCTCCTGTGAACAGCAAGTTGCCCACCAGGAAGGTGGGGATGCCATTGATGCCGTATTGCAGGGCCTCGCGGTACTGGGCGATGACCGTCTGAGAGTGTGTGCCCTGCTCTAGCGCCTTGGTCATATCCGCCCCGTCCAGCCCCACGCTGTCGGCGATTGTTTCCAGCACCTCGATCTGACCGATGTCCCTGCGGTCTTCCCAGAAGGCCTTGTAGGCGGCGTGGTGGAACTCCATGAACTTGCCGTGCTGCTGGGCGTATTCGGTGGCTTCCAGCGAATACAGGGTATTGGGAGTGCGCGACGACGGACGCATGATCAGCCTCGAATCCCTTGCCTGGCTCCGCAGCGGCTCCGACAGTTCGTCGTCGGACTCTCCGGGGCGTTGAGGACGTTCAACTCCTTCCCGGGGCGTGTCGGGGCGCAGCAGGTATGCCCGACCCTCCACCTCGATGTCGAATTCCTTGGCCAAATGGTCGACCCGCTCCAGGCCGATATAGCACCACGGTCAAATGTAGTCGTACCAGACGGCCACCCGAACCGTGGAATGGTCGTGCTGCCCGTCGTGAGTCTCCTGTGCCATGTCAACGCTCCTGCCAGTTAGCTGTTTCCCTTCCTCTAGGCGAAAGGGGATCAAAAGTTGCCTCTCCCTGAGGGAGAGGGTTAGGGTGAGGGTCTGAACTTTCCTGAGCCTGCAGATTCGGATTCCAGCAACTGGACGATTTCGCCAAGCTGTGAGATTTTAGGGCAGCCTTCCACCGGCTCGTGCCAGCCGCCCCGGTCCAGCAGCGCAGCTCGCATCCCCATGTCGCGGGCGCCTGCAACGTCGGACCGTACCTGATCCCCGACGTGCAGCACCTCTTCCGGCGCCGCACCGGCCCGGCGCAGGGCCTCCTTGAAGATGGGCGGATGCGGCTTCTCAATGCCTGCTTGGGCCGACGTAACTGAAAAGTCCAGAATGCCCTCCAGACCGGCTCGGCGTATCAGCGGCTCCAGGTCAGCCCGCAGGTTTGTAATTACTCCCAGTCTGTAGCCGCGCCCACGCAGGGCCTCCAGTGCGGGCATGGTGTCCTCGAAGGGGGTGAATTCCTTGGGCACTGCGATGGCCAGGGCCCATACCTCCCGAGCCAGTCCCTTGGTCACCGGGACACCGGCAGTGTCAAGGATGACTTGTTCGTACTCAGCAAAAAATTCCAGCCTGCGTTCCGATGAGCGCCGCGACAGTGGTTCTTCTTCGTTGGCGCGGTTGAACAGGATGTCTGCCTTGGCGTAGCCCCGGCGAATTGCCTCGCGTGAAACACCCAAGCCCATCTTCCAGCAAGCGACCTGCTGAATTTCCTCCAGCGGCGGCCAGAACTTGACCAACGTATTGTAAAAGTCGAAGGTAATGACCCTTATCATCCTATTGTCCCAGGGCCTTTCGATTATTCCCTCCCTCTTGAGGGGGAGGGTTAGGGTAGGGGTGAAACTCTCGCAACGACAGTTACCCAGCCTGCCCCAGCGGATATGCCAGTCTAACACGGCACAGATTAGGATGCTAACTAATGCCTAGCGTCACTAGGCATTGGCAGCCGGGTAGCATATCAGTATTCTTGACCCACCGGAGGATATTCTCCCGAAACTCATACGCAGGAATACGGCCGCCCGGCGCTTCCGTGAGGACAAGCATGAAGCTCGCTATCGGCGCAGACCACGCCGGATTTGACCTCAAGGCACAGATAATTCCCTGGCTGGAGTCAACAGGCCATCAGGTCGTAGACCTTGGGGCGCACGACCTCGATCCGGCCGACGATTTTCCTGACTTTGCCTACGCAGTGGCCAGTTCAGTAACAGGGGGGCAGGCGGAAAGGGGCGTTATGATTTGCGGCAGCGGTGTCGGGGCCAGCATCGCCACCAACAAGGTCAGTGGAATACGCTCTTGCCTGTGCCACGACACCTACACCGCGCGGCAGGGCGTGGAGCACAACGATATGAACGTCCTCTGCTTGGGCGGGCGTGTCATCGGCATCGAGACCGCTAAAGAAGTAATCGCTGCCTTCATCGGCGCACAGTTCACGCCCGAAGCTCGTTTCCAGCGGAGGATAGACAAGGTGACCGAAATCGAGGCCGACAGATAACTCTCCCTCTCCCTTAGGAGTGAGGGTGAAGTCCTCCCCTCACACAACTTGGCTGCACCCAAGAGACGTGCAACTCCCGCCTTGTGAGCATAAGGTTGTTCTCACAAGACCCCTTACAGTTCGTCCAGAATCAGCCGCATCGTCTCCGACACCTCCTCGGGCGAGTCCAGTTGGTGCAGCGCAACCGTCCCTTGACGCGGCTCTCCCACGAACACCGCCAGCCCGCCCAATTTCTGAACCGCCCGGAAGCCGTCCTCGTCCGTGCGGTCGTCCCCAAAGTAGACGGGGAAAAGTCCATTTTCTGGATTCCCGCTTTGGAGGGAATGCCGGTGAATTTTCTCAATGGCCTTGCCCTTATCCCACGCGATGGCCGGTCGCACCTCCACCACCATCTTGCCTCTGGTCAGCAGTAGTTGCCTGCTCTCAACGTAAGGCTCCGATGTCGCCGCCACGATATCGTCAACTCCGCTAGCCAAGGATCCGGGGGTGGCCCGATAGTGGACGCTCAGGGTCAGTCCCTTGTCTTCCACTAATACGCCCGGCACGTGGGCCAATGCATTCGACAGAGTTGCCTGAACCCGAACCAGGATCTCCCGGGCCGCGATCGCTTGCGGATGGGTGAAATCCAGGCCAGGCCCCCGAATCTCCATTCCGTGATTTCCGGCGTGGATGAGACCCTCAATGTTTGCCAGAACCGCGAGATCAGCCAGGCTGCGCCCACTGACGATTCCGGCGATGCAACGTCTATGACTTGCCAACGCCGCCAGCCGTTCCCGCGCTTCATCCGGCATCAGGGCGTCCTCGGGCCGCGCCGCAATGGGCGTCAGCGTGCCGTCGTAGTCGAATAGCAGAAGGATGCGGCCGGCACGAAACAGACGAGCGCGGACTGACGGCCAGATGTTCAGCAGATGGGCCATAATGCTATGCGCTCAGGCCGTGCGCTCCAAGGGTTAGCTGCTGCGGATGGGATGGCGGGCGCGACGGTCCACCTGCATCATATCCACCAGCGAGCGGGCCGCCCACTTGTAGATATTGTTTTCCTGCACCACGCCCCTCATATTCGCCATCCGCACCTGGCGTTCCTGGCGGGGCATTTCGACGGCTTCCCGGATGGCGTTCCCGAACCGCTCCACATCGTAGGGGTTGACGATCAGCGCGTCGGTGAGCTCCAGAGCCGCGCCGGTGAAGGGGCTGAGAATCAGCACGCCGTCGTGGTCGTAGCGGCTGGCGACATACTCCTTGGCCACCAGGTTCATGCCATCGTGCAGGGAGCTTACCACGCAGAAGCGGGCCAGCCTTCGCAGGGCCATGAGCGTCAGGTTGGGCAGGTCGGTGGGCATGTACATTATGGGCTGCCAGTCATCGGTGCCGAAGCGGCTGTTCACGTCCTCCAGCAAACGGCCAATCTGGTCAGCGAGCTGCTGGTAGGCGATAATGTTGGTGCGGCTCATAACGCCGGCCTGAACGAACACCACCTTGCCGATGTACTGCGGGTTACGCTCGAAGAAGCGGTTGATGGCCCGGATACGGTGGGGGATGCCTTTAGTGTAGTCAATGCGGTCTATCCCCAAACCGACTATCTTGTCCTCCAGCCCCCACTCGGCAGTAAGGCGCTCCATCTCTTCGGCCACTTCGGGGCTTTGGGCCTCGGTTTCCAGTTGGTCGAAATCAACGCTGATGGGGACTGGCTGCACCAGGGTGGAGTAATCGCGGTGGTACACCCGGCTGAATTCCTTATTCACGGGAGCGCCCAATATGCGTTGGGCGGCTTCCATGAAGTTGTTGCAATGGTCGCCGATGTGGAAGCCCAGCATATCGTTGCCCAGCAGACCGTCCAGCAACTCTTCCTGCCAGGGACAGATGCGAAAAACTTCGTAGTTGGGCCACGGAATATGCCAGAACTGGCCGGTAATCACGTCTGGATGGGCGTCGCGGAGGAATCTAGGCAGCAGGGCCAAGTGATAGTCCTGAATGAAGACTGTCGCCGGGCGCCCGTCCATTTCCTCGCTGACCTGCTGGGCGAAGGCCCGGTTGACGGCGGTATAGGTTTCCCAGTCGGACTGCTCGAAGGTGGGTTCGATGAAGGCGTTGTGACACAGCGGCCACAGTCCTTCGTTGGAAACGCCGTAGTAGTAGCCCTGCTGCTGCTCGGCAGTCAGCCACACCAGCCGGAGAGTGTAGGAGGGGTCGTCCGGCGGCACCATCACGCAATTCTTGTCGTCCACTGCCAAGTAGTCGCCGGGCCCGCCCCCATGGGCAATCCACGTTCCCGCGCACTCCTGCATCAGCGGGTCAATGGCGGTGGTGACGCCGCCGGCCGGGGTGCTGACGCGCAACTCTCCGTCAACCAGCTCGTGAACGTAGGGCTGACGGTTGGAAACGACAATAATTCGGTAGTCGCCAATCTCCCGGTTGACCAGACGCCGCAGCCGATCCCTGGTCCAGATGGGCTCTCGCACCTTCTCCCTCTACAACCACCTGCGTTCCCTCTCCCTCCGGGGGAGGGTTAGGGTGGGGGTGTCCCCTCTTGCTCCTGCCTAATTGGATTCTGGCATACCGGCGGAGAAAGGTCAAACCGCAGGTGCGGGGCTAGTCCTGGCGTGATACCATAGCGCCAAAAAGGAGCTGGCGGAAAGGGGTAAGAGGCGAGAGGTTTCGCAATCTCTCCGTTCTCGCTCCTCTTCCCTCACTCCCACAGGAGGCCCCATGGCTCTGTTTGTTCGCCGAGACCTCACAGACAGCGTCCCCACCCCTGAGGGAAATATGCACTTCGTCAAGAAGGGCGGCGGCTATCCGGTGGTGCTGCTGCACCCGCTGGGAACGTCGGTCTGGACTTGGGAATACGTGATGGACGCCATCGCCCAAGACTACACGGTCTACGCCTTCGATATGCTGGGGCATGGCGACTCCGACAAGCCTCAGCGCCACTTCAACCTGCCCGACTACGCCAAGGCCCTGGACGAAGCCTGCCAGGTGCTGAACATCCACCGGGCGCACGTCGTGGGCAACTCGGTGGGCGCGGTCCTCGCCACGGAAACCGCGGCCAGCTTCCCCGACCGGGTGGACAAGCTCACCCTGGTCGGCGCGCCGGTATGGAACGCTTTCACGGCCAAGGAGAGGCTGGCCGACACTCTGGCCCAGTACGATGACGACGGCCTGCCCACACCACGAACCCTTCAGGACTTGAAGGACGCCACCACCTTCGCCGAGCCAACCGAGGAATGGCTGGACAAGAACAATGACAGCCGGGCCAAGGCCGGCCCGTGGGTGCGCAACCTGATGGAGTCGCTGGCCTACTACGACATCATGTCCCGCCTGCCGCTGATCAAGGCGTCGTCAACCATGGTTCTCTACGGCGAGATAGACCGCCTGCGCGACGGCGAAGAACTGCTGCACAACAACATAGTCAACGCCCGCAAGGTCATCCTGCCCGGCATCGGCCACATCCCGCAGGTCGAAGACCCCGAGGGCTTCCTGGGGGCCCTGCTACCCTTCTTGGCGGAGTAAGCGGAGATGTCCTCAACGTCACGACATCCCCTGCGGTTGATGGAGACCTGGCGCTCCATCTTCTACACGCCCATCTACGTCTCGGTGGAGGGCGGCTTCCTGGAACGGGAGGGGCTGGACGTGGAGTTCAGCACCTGCCCACCGCAGTTTCCCCATCCACTGAGCGCCCTGCATCACGACGCCGCAGACATCGTGCAGAGCGGCATAATGCGCTCTATCATAGCCTCCGACTGGGGCGCCGAAACCGTGCCCCTACACTTCGCTAAGATAAACTCGCGCGACGG
Organism: Dehalococcoidia bacterium; assembly: GCA_965204805.1. GTDB lineage: Bacteria > Chloroflexota > Dehalococcoidia > Lucifugimonadales > UBA3495 > VXOI01. The sequence continues at coordinate 1,068,946 of OZ242013.1, read as the reverse complement.
CTTCTTCATCTTGGGGCGCGGCCCTAACCCTCTCCCAGAGAGAGAGGGAAGTTATCGTTTTGACTGGGAATCCCTGCGAGGGGCGAGGGTTATACCTGTCGGATTTTCGCCCATGCCGTGGGCGTCCTTCCAATACGCCCTGCGCCGTCATGGACTCGAACCCTCGGACTTGGACCTGCGGATCGGACTTTCGCTGAACGACGCGGTGGCCGCCTTCCGCGAGGGCCAAGCCGAGTACGTCCATGTGGCCGAGCCTGTGGTCCAGCAGTTGATTGCCGACGGCGCCGGTCACCTGCTGACCGCGTTGGGACCGGAGAACGGCCATTTGGCATACAGCTCCTTCGCCGCCACCCATCGCTTTCTGGAGGAGCAGGCGGACATCGCGGGCAGGTTCACGCTGGGTTTCGCGAGAGCTCTCCATTGGCTGTCATCAGCGGAGCCAGCCGAGGTCGCCGAGATCGTCTCGGACTACTTCCCGGGAACGTCGAAGGAGGTGCTGGCCGCTTCCATCGCAAGGTATCAGCAGCAGGAACAGTGGCCGGTGACTCCCGTCTTGGGGCAGCAGGAGTACGACAATCTGCACGACATACTGCTGGCCGCCGGTATGTGCCGCGAGCGGCAGCCCTACGGAAAAGTCGTGCGTACTGACATCGCCGAGACCGCCGTAGCCGCGCTTTAGACTGGACGCCCTCACCCTAACCCTCTCCCTCTGGGAGAGGGGATTGTTCACGGGGTGTTGCGGTAGGCGGGATGTTGTAGAATGTTGTTTTAACGCCGCCCGGGCACTGCCATCGAAATTTGGGCGTTCCTTTCGACAGGTTCAGGAGGAGGCCGTTATGGCCAAGATAGGGATTATCGGCACCGGCCTGATTGGAACTTCTTTGGGTCTGGCCCTCCGCCAGTCGGACTTGCGCAACCTGGAGCTGGTGGGAACCGACTACGAAAGCAGCGCCCGCAGCGGAGCGCAGAAGCGGGGCGCATTCCACAAGGTTGAGGGACGCATACAGCCGGTCGTGGAAGGGGCCGACGTGGTGGTGCTGGCTACGCCCGTCATGGCGATGCGCGAACTGATGGAAGCCATAGGCCCGATGCTGCAAGAGGACGCCGTAGTCACCGACGTGGGCAGTTCCAAGCAAGTGGTCGCTGGGTGGGCCGCGGAGTTTCTGCCAAAGACGGCGCAGTACGTCGGCGGCCACCCCATGGCGGGCCGGGAAACCGCTGGCCCGGAGCACGCCTCCGCAGACCTGTTCGCTGGCAAGGCTTACTGCGTCGTTCCCAACCCCGACACCAAGGAGCAGGCCGTTTCCGCAGTTACGACAATGGCCGAAGCGGTGGGCGCTAAACCGTTCTTCATCAGCGCTGGCGAACACGACAGCTTCGTCGCCGCCGTCAGCCACCTGCCCTTTATGATGTCGGTGGCGCTGATGCAGACCGTTTCCAAGAGCGCCAACTGGGACGACATCGCCCAACTGGCCTCCTCGGGCTTCCGCGACCTGTCGCGGCTCGCTTCGGGAGACGCCATCATGCACCGCGACATTTCTCTCACCAACCGCGAGCATATCGTTAGCTGGATTGACTCCTACATCCGCGAACTGTACGAGATACGCAACCTGCTCAACGAGGAATCAGGCCCCGACTCAGAAGCCGTAGAGCAATTGTTTGAGACCGCCTCTGTGGAACGGGCTCGCTGGCTGGCTGGCGCCATCACGCCGGGGGGCCGGGTGGAACGCAACGCGCCGGAAATCCCCAGCTTCGGCGAGGCCATGGGCGAGATGCTGATGGGCCGTAAGCTACTGGAAGCCCAGCGCCGCTTCTTCCGCGGCGGCAGAGACAGGGACGACGCCCGTACTGATACAGAACGGGGCGGGCGCGGACGGACCTAGATTATGACGGCACAAGCGCCAATTCACGCCATCACCAGGCCAGCCAAGCTCGGGGGCGAGCTGGCAGTACCTGGCGACAAATCCATCTCGCACCGCTCCCTCATCCTCAACGCCATGGCCCAAGGCGCGGCCCACGTTACCGGCCTCTCCAACGGAGAGGACGTTATGTCCACCATGGCCTGCCTGCGCGGCATGGGGGTAGAAATCACCGAGGGAGACAACCCAGGCGAATACACCGTGATTGGCCGGGGGCCGACGCTGGAAGAACCGTCCGACATTCTCGATGCCGGCAACAGCGGCACCTCAATGCGATTGCTCTCCGGGCTTATGGCGGCGCAACCGTTCCTGTCAGTCCTGACCGGCGACGCCTCGCTGCGCTCCCGCCCCATGCGCCGCATCGTTGAGCCATTGCAACGGATGGGCGCCCAGGTCACAGGCCGACAGGACGGATCCCTGGCCCCACTGGTCATCCGCGGCGGTGGGCTGCGCGGTATCGAATATGACCTGCCCATTGCCAGCGCCCAGGTCAAGTCCTGCATCCTGCTCGCCGGGCTGTCGGCGGACGGCGACACCGTGATTCACCAGCCGGCCCTGTCCCGGGACCACACCGAGCGCATGGTCACCGCCATGGGCGCGACCGTGCAAGAGGATGGGCTGGCCCTGTCGCTGCGCCCTGGGCTGCTACGGGCGGTGGACATCTCGGTGCCTGGCGACATCAGTTCGGCGGCCTTCTGGATTGTGGCGGGCCTGTGCCACCCCGATTCGCGAGTCCTGGTGCGCGGCGTGGGCCTGAATCCCAGCCGCACCGGCATCATAGACGGCCTGCGGGCCATGGGCGCCGGGGACAGCCTGCAACTGGTGGACGAGCGCACCGAGGGCGGCGAGCCGTTGGCCGACTTGCTGGTAACGCCGGGACAACTGCGCGGCGCTGAAATCGGCGGGGATATGATTCCCCGCATCCTGGACGAAATCCCCATCCTGGCCGTAGCCGCCTGCTTCGCTGAGGGAGAAACGGTCATCCGTGACGCTGCTGAGTTGAGGGTCAAGGAATCCGACCGCATCGCCACCACCGTCGGGGAGCTGTCGCGGCTCGGCGCAAGCATAGAAGCCCGCGAGGACGGAATGGTAATACGCGGAACCGGACGGCTGACCGGCGCTCCCTGCCAGTCCCACGGCGACCACCGCCTGGCCATGGCCATGGCCGTCTGCGGCCTGCTGGCCGACGGCAAGACGGAGGTGCACGGCGCCACCGACGCTTCTGTATCCTACCCCAGCTTCTGGGAACATCTGGACACGCTGTCAAACACCTCCGCCTTCCCTCTCCCTCCGGGAGAGGGTTAGGGTGGGGCGTCCCCTTTGACCGAACTCATCCCAGAAGCCAGTCCCGCGCCGCCGTTGCTGGTGGTGCTGTCCGGGCCGTCGGGCGCGGGCAAGGACGCGGTGCTGGCCGAACTGCGAAAGCTGGAACGCCCTTGGCATTTCGCGGTGACGGCAACCACCCGGCCCATGCGCGATGGCGAGCGCGACGGTGTGGATTACGTATTCCTAGACAACGACACCTTCGCCCGGATGCGTGAGCGGGACGAGTTCCTGGAGTGCGCCGAGGTCTACGGACGCTGGTACGGCGTGCCGCGCAGCCAAGTCCGGGACGCTCTGCATTCGGGCAGGGACGTTATCCTGAAGATAGACGTGCAGGGGGCCGCCACTGTCCGGCGCATGGCCCCGGAGGCGCTGCTGGTCTTTCTGGTTCCGGCATCAATGGAGGATCTGAGGCAACGGTTGGTGGGCCGCATGAGCGAATCAGCGCCGGAGCTGGAACTGCGGCTGAGGATGGCGAAGTCGGAACTGGGCCACATCAACGAATACAACTACCGGGTGGTCAACGAAAACGGCAGCACCGGGCTGCAACAGGCCGCTGCTGACATAGACGCCATCATCGCTGCCGAGAAGTGCCGTATAACGCCCCGGCTGGTGCAGTTGCTATAATAGCTGAGTATATGCGAAGCTACCGCCCGTTGCCTGTCATTCTGAGCGCAGCGAAGAATCCTGGAGCCGAGACCCTTCACTATCCGCTCAGGGTGACAATGGGAGGACTCAATGACCCAATCGAACAAAACCGTGGAACTGCGGCCCCGGCTCCCCGAATGGCTGAAGGTGCAGATGCCCGGCAGCCCCCGCTATATGCAGCTCAAGGAACTTATGCGGAGTCAGGAGTTGCATACGGTTTGCGAGGAAGCCCACTGCCCCAACATCGGCGAGTGCTGGGGGCGCGGCACCGCGACATTTATGATTCTGGGCGACATCTGCACCCGTCGCTGCCACTACTGCGCCGTCACCACCGGCCGCCCCTTCGCCGTCGATATGCTGGAACCGAAGCGTCTGGCCGAAACTGTACAGGCCATGGGTCTCCGGTACTGCGTAATAACATCGGTCAACCGCGACGACCTGCCCGACGGCGGCGCCCACATCTTTGCCGCCTGCATCAACCGCATCCGCGACGTGCTGCCGGAGTGCCGCGTCGAGGTGCTGATTCCCGACTTCGCTGGCAACTGGGACGCCCTGGGCAAGGTCATAGAGGCCCGCCCGGCGGTACTGAACCACAACATCGAGTCCACCGTGCGGGTCTTCCCCCGGGTGCGGCCTAAGGGCAACTACAACTTGTCCTTGGAACTCCTGGCCAAGGCCAAGGTAATAGATCCGGCCACAGTCACCAAGTCCGGCATCATCGTAGGCATGGGCGAAACGACGGACGAAGTGCTGGAGACCATGCGCGACCTCCGTGGCTTGGATTGCGACCTGCTCACCATCGGCCAATACCTGCGCCCGTCGGCCAAGCACATCGCCATAGACCGCTTCTATACGCCAGCCGAGTTCGAGGAACTGCGCGTAGCAGGCCTGGAGATGGGCTTCAAGCACGTAGCGTCCGGCCCCCTGGTGAGAAGCTCCTACCACGCCGACGAACAGCACGACGCGGCGTTTGTGCCGTTGCCTCTCGGCTATAAATCGTAGTCGACTCCGCAATCTCTCAGAAGCCTCCTCCCATGCCAGCGCTTATGTCAACCGGCGATGTCACCCTCGCTCTGGTCAATGCGACTGTGCTGACCATACAGCGTGACCGCCCTAAAGCAGAAGCTGTGGCGGTAGCTGAAGACCGCATCTTAGCTGTCGGCAGCAACTCGGATATTCGTCGCCTATCCTCAACTCACACTCAAATCGTCGATTGCCACGGCCTGACGCTGCTGCCAGGATTCAACGACGCCCATTGCCACCTCCCCGGGCTGGCCAGGCGGTTTCAGGACCTTGATTGCAGTCCTGAACGAGCACCGTCCATATCTGCGTTGGTGGCATTAGTGCGTAAATGGGTGGCGGCGCGACCGGCGGGAGGATGGGTGCGCGGCCACGGCTACGACGACCTGCGAATGGCCGGGGGACGCCACCCCAACCGTTGGGATCTGGACGTTGCTGCGCCAGAAAATCCGGTATGGCTGGAACATCGCAGCGGCCACGCCTCCGTCCTCAACAGCCGCGCCCTAGAGTTGGCAGGCATCCACCGCGAAACCCCCGACCCACTGGGCGGCGTGATTGAGCGGCACCCCATGACCGGAGAACCGACCGGAACGCTGTTCGAGATGCGCTCCTTCCTGCGCCAGCGCTTGGGCAACACACGCAGTCCCCAAGAGTTCGAGGAAGGTATGCGGGCCGCCGGGCAACTGCTCAACAGGTACGGCATAACCTCGGTGCAGGACGCGGGCGCAGAAAACGGCCTGGAGCGATGGCATTCCCTTCGGCAGTTGCAGTCCAGTAGCGCACTGTCATGCCGCATCACCATGTTCGCCGGAGCCGAGCGGCTGGGCGAACTTGCCAGAGAGGGAATGACCTTCGGCTCGGGCAACCGCTGGCTGCGATTGGGACACGCCAAGATAGTGCTTACCCTGACGTCAGGCGCACTCCATCCGTCGGCCCCGGAAATGGCGGCGTTGGTGGCCGACGCCCACAACCGGGGCTTTCCGGTGGCCGTTCATTGCATTGAGGAAGAGGCCATCGCAGCAGCCGCGAAGGTCTTGGCTGCAAACCGGCATCCAACGCTCATTGACCGCCAGGAGCACTGCGCCGAAGGCGCTCCGCATCTGATTGATACGGTAAGAAAATCAGGGGCCGCAGTAGTCACCAACCCCGGGTTCCTGTACCACAACGGCGCGGCATACCGCGATAACGTCGAGGCCCGGCTGCTGCCCCATCTCTACCCGGCGGGAGCGTTGCACCGTGCCGGGGTTGCGGTGGCCTTCGGCTCAGACGCGCCAGTGATAGACCCCAACCCCTGGCCTGCCATTTACAGCGCCGTTACCCGCTGCGATAGAGAAGGGAGCGCGCTATTCGGCGGCTCTGATGCGTCGCCAACGGTGGACGTGGAAACGGCTCTGAGGATGTACACCATAGCCGGAGCCATCGCGGAGGGTCAAGGAGCGGAAAAGGGAACCATCGCGCCCGGCAAGCTGGCCGATATGATGCTGGTAAACACTGACCCGCTGGCTGCCGATCCGGAGGACTTGGCGGGATTGGAAGCGGCGATGACCGTTGTCGGCGGACGAGTAGTTTGGAGCAAGGAATAGGGGCGGGTTTCCAAACCCGCCCCTATTCCTTTGCGGAGTGGCCCTGCCTTTCCCTAGTCCGCCGCCAACTGCGTCAGGCGGGCGTACTCTGGGGTATTGGTGTCTGCCAGTTCCCAGGTTCCCTTGACTTGCGCAGCGTTTTTATTGGCCTCGGACTGATTTCCCTGCCCCGCTTGGGCGCGGGCCAGCCAGTACATCTCCCGGGGAGACTCGCGGCGGGCCAGCCGTTCCTTCAGCATACCAGTGGCCTTGTCGAACTCCTCGGCCCTCAGGTAAGCCTCCAGCAAGGTGTCCTCAAACACCAGCCTCTGTGCGTGGCTGCCGCCGACGCGGGTCAGTTGCGGGTACACCGGCTCCATGAGACGCGCGGCTTCGGCATAGTCGCCCTGCCCGAAAGCCCCGATACCCTTGATTAGCGGCAGCGTGGCTTCCCGGGCCGTAGCGTCCCCTGCATCGGCCAAGGTCTGATAGCCGTCCACTAGCTTGCCGAACATCTCGTCGTCCCCGGCGGCGGTGAAAGCCAAGGCGGCATGGGCGTCACGGAAGGACGGTCCCGGCCGCGCGGCCGCGGGGGCGGCAAGCTGCACCAGTTCGCCCCACGGCCCTTGGGGTGAAACGTCACCGTAAATCTTCATCCGCCACACCAGCGACGCGCTGTCGGCTAACGCCGCGTACCTGAGATCCTGCACCGACGGGCGAATATCCCTCTCGTACCAGCCCAGGGCCTGGTTGTAGCGGCCCATCGCCAGCTCGAACAGTGCCTGGTGCCAGGACAGGTGCACCCGGTAGGTGGAGCGGCGGTCGTAATCTTCCAGCCAGCCACTCAGGAACGCTCCGCCCTCGTCGTCCTGGCTCATCTCGTAATACACATGGGCCACGGAGTGAGCGGCCACGCCGTTTGACGGGTTGATGTCCAGCGACCGCTGGGCCAGGTCCATCCCCTCGTCCATCTTGCCCACTTCGTGGTTGGCCCAAGCGTACTGCCCCATGAAAGCCCAGTCCTCGCCGTAATGGGGCGCAGCCTCGCTCATCAGCCGGTAGAACCGGGGCGGGTAGTCCGGCGCCCCAATGCCGACGCAGCCCTGCGTGTAGAGCCGCTGGGCCAGGCGCATCAACAGGGCATCGAGAGGAAACTCCTTGAGATGCTCATGCACGGCAGCGGTGGCCTCGTGGTTCTGCCCATTGACGAATTTGGACACCACTTCAACGTAACTCCGTTCCCGTCGGCTCAACCCCGATGACAGCTTGACGGCTGTCTCGGCGCCGGCTTTCGCCTCCGGCACGTTGATTCGCAGAAAATCCAGGAACGCCTTACCGGCATAGGCCAGGGCGAACCCCTCATCGGTATCAATGGCGCTGGCGAAGGCGTCCTCGGCCCCGAAATTCTGGGACAGCGCCAAGTCCAAACCCTCAGCGTAGTGGGCCAAGGCGGTCTGGGAGTTGGTGGTAAGAGGGAGTCCGTAGCGGTCCGTGTAGTTGGCTTCAGTAGTCATGGCAACCCTCCTGTTAACTGATTGTGCCACGATAGACAGTGCTAGGCAAGGACAGGGCAACTTGCGCTGTGAGCGCATTTCATACGAAGCGCCGTCGGTTGACACTATCACAACCCAACAACATAATACGCGCAGTCAATCATTGGTGGTTTTCCTGCCCCATGAGCAGACCCAACCTGGCACATAGCGACGGGCAACTGGGGTTGTTCACCGACCTCTACGAGTTGACCATGGCCCAGGCTTATTTCAGCCAGGGTATGTACGCCCCGGCCACCTTCGGCCTTACTGTACGCAGCTACCCCCCCAATCGAGGTTATCTCGTTTCCGCTGGCCTTGACGATGTTCTTGATTACCTGTCCCGGTTGCAGTTCGATGACGAAGCCATAGGCTATCTGCGCTCTTTGGGTTCCTTCACCGCCAACTTCCTGGACTACCTGCGGGGCGTCACGTTCACGGGCAGCGTCCGGGCCATCCCGGAAGGGAGGCTGTTCTTCGCCGATGAGCCATTGCTGGAAATCACCGCGCCCATAATCGAGGCCCAACTGGTAGAGACCTACGTAATCAACCAGATGAACCTGCAAACCTCCCTGGCCACCAAGGCGGCCCGCTGCGTCTGGGCCGCTCAGGGCCGGGGCATCGCCGACTTCGCTTCCCGGCGCACCCACGGCTCCGACGCCGCGATGAAAATGGCCCGGGCCAGCTACATCGCCGGGTTCGCCTCCACCAGCAACGTCCTGGCCGCCAGCCACTACGGCATCCCGCCTGCCGGCACCATGGCCCATTCCTTCATTTCCAGCTTTCCCTCCGAGCTGGACGCCTTCCGAGCCTACGCCAGCAGCTTCCCCGACCGCACGGTACTCCTGCTGGACACCTACGACACCGTGGCCGGGGCCTGGAACGCGGTTGCCATTGCCAAAGAGCTGGAAGCCGACGGCCATCGCCTGACCGCCGTGCGACTGGACTCCGGCGACTACGCAGAGTTGAGCCGCCAGGTCCGTCGGGTGCTGGATAGCGAAGGTCTTGATTATGTAAAGGTATTGGTCAGCGGAGGTCTGGACGAATACGAGCTTCACTCGTTGGTTCAGGACGGCGCTCCCATAGATTTGTTCGGAGTTGGCACCAAGGCGGGAGTATCCGCCGATGCCCCGTGGTCGGACATGGTGTACAAGATAGTCTGCTTCGACAGGCGCCCGGTGATGAAGCTAAGCGAAGGCAAGATGTCGCTGCCCGGCGCGAAGCAGGTATTCCGGCGGCGCGACGAAGACGGTTTGCTGTTCGGCGACATCATCGGTCTAGAAGAAGAGTCCGGGCCAGTGGACGCCGAGCCGGTATTACAGGAAGTAATGGTCAACGGCATCCGCACTGCGCCGTCTCCAAGCGCCACCGAGCTGCGCGAAAGTTTCCGTGACGAGTTCGCATTGCTGGTCCCCCGCTTCAAGAACCTGCACCGCCCGCCGCAGTTCCCGGTGTCCATCAGCCCCCGCCTGCAACGAATGACCGCCGAAGTGCGGGAAGAGGCGGTGCTGACCAACGTTTTGGCGGAGTCTCCCTGACCCAACACCGAATAGAATTTCACCCTCACCCTAGCCCTCTCCCTCAAGGGAGAGGGGGCTAAAGGGCTCTGTGGGGACGGCTCCTTCATCTCTCTATCAGCGTGAGAGGACAGCCCTTCGCCACTCCAATTCGTCAACGGAAGTGACCGCCCATGAAAACCGCCGTCTGCATGAAATACGTCCCCGTCATCGCCCGGATGCGGTTCGACTACGAAGCCAGGACCATCATCCGCGAGGGTGTGCCTTCCGAGGTCAACCCCTTCGACGTTCTCGGCCTGGTGCGGGCGGTGGAGCTGAAGACCGCCCCGGACGACGAGGTTGTGGCGCTGACCATGGGCCCTCCCGGCGCTGCCGAGGGGCTGACCGAATGCCTCGCCCTGGGTGCAGACCGCGGAGTGCTGGTCACCGACCGCGCGCTGGCCGGCAGCGACACGCTGGCGACCTCCCGCGCCTTGGCGTTGGCCTTGGCCCGCGAGCAACCCGACCTCATCATCTGCGGGCGCAACAGCACCGACGGCGAGACCGGGCAGGTCGGCCCGGAGGTGGCCGAGCTGATGGGCCTGCCCCACGTCAGCCACGTCCGCCGCCTGGAGCTCAGCGAAGACCGGCGCACCGCCATAGTCGAGCGCATCACCGACGAGGGCTTCCAGACGCTGGAATGTGACCTGCCAGCGGTCATCTGCGTTACGGAAGGAGTCGCGCCGGAGCTGTTCCCCAACCGCCAGCAGATGGAGGAAGCAGCCACCAAGCCGGTGGACGAAGTTAGCTGCGCCGACTTGTCCGACGACCCGACGCAATTCGGGGCGCAAGGCTCCCCCACCTGGGTCAACGAAATCCGCTTGGTGGAACCCAATCGCCTCGGCGTCACCCTTCAGGAAGTTACGCCCGAAGACGCTGCGCGGCAGATAGCCGACTCCGTGAAGGAACGTCTGGCCGAGCTTAGTTCCGCCGATGCTTCGGCCAGTTCGCCGGAAGCTCTGCCCCGCTACCCCGGGGCCACGGAACGCAGCACTTGGGTAGTCGCCGAAAACTCACAAGGCGGATTGGCGTACGTTACTTTCGAGATGCTGGGCAAGGCTCGAGAGCTGACCGCTGTAACCCAGAGCGAAGTGGTGGCCGTAGTCATAGCATCCGACGGCGAAGCCCGCGCCCACGCTTTGGCCGCAGCCGGAGCAGACCGCGTCCTAGTGCTGGACAATTCCACGCTGGGGCCGGTCTCCAGCCGCGCCGTGGGCAATTCCCTGGCTGCCGCCGTGGAACGCGAGACACCCTACGCCATCCTCTTCGCCTCCACCGCCGACGGGCGCGACCTCGCGTCCCGGCTGGCGGCCCGGTTGAGCCTGGGCTTGACCGGCGACGCCATTGACCTTGAAATAGACGACGAGGGCCAACTGGTGCAGTTGAAACCCGCCCTCGGGGGCAACGTGGTAGCCCCCATTCTGTCCAAGACTCTGCCCAATCTGGTAACTCTGCGACCCGGCCTGCTCACCCCGGCGGTAACAGAACCCGGCGCTGAGGCCGTGGTCGAGCGCCTTTCCGCCGAACCCTTCGACGGCTCCGACGTGCGGCTCCTCAGCGAGGAATTACAGGAAGACACCGAGGGGCGAGATCTGGCCCGCGCCCGCGTGGTCATCGGGCTGGGAATGGGCGTGGAAGAGGAAAACGTAGCCGCGCTGGTGGAGACGGCTCGCTCCATCGGCGCATCCGTCGCCACCACCCGCGACGTGGTGCACGCTGGATGGCTGCCTCAGCAGTTGCAGGTAGGCATCAGCGGCCGCACCATCGCCCCCACGGTCTACATCGCCGTCGGGATACGCGGCGCCTTCAACCACACCGTCGGGTTGCAGCGGGCAGGCATCATCGTCGCCATTAACCAGAACCGCCGCGCCACCATCTTCCGCTCATCGGACTTCGGCGTGGTGGGAACCTGGCAGGAATTCCTGCCGCCGCTGATAGAGGAACTGCGGCCCGTCTTGGCAGAGTTGATTTCTTGATTTTCAATCCAACCCAGAGAACACAAAGGCCACAGAGAGCAGGGGTTAGGTTATGTCAGTAACCGAGCAACTCGCCCGCCACATCGCCTCGGCCAGCTTCGACGCCATGCCGGCGGAAGCGGTGGAGGCGGCCAAGGTCGTCATACTCGACGGACTCGCCGTAACACTGGCCGGGTCGCGGGAACAGGCGGCGCAGATTGTGGCCGAATACGCCGGCGAAATGGGCGGCAACCCCCAGTGCTCTGTCTTCGGCCACGGATTCAAGACCTCGCCGCCCATGGCCGCCTTTGTTAACGGCGTGGCAGGCCACGTGCTGGACTACGAGGTTATGTGGCACCCGGCCACCCACGCCACATCCCCGACGTTGCCGGGCATCATGGCTCTAGCCGAAAGCCGGAGCGCCACTGGGCAGGACATCCTGACCGCGCTGATAACCGGATTCGAGGTTCAGGGACGCATCCGCGTAGCCTCTGCCGACCTCTCGCTGGAGGGGTTCCACCCGCCTGGGCTGGTGGGCGTGATGGGCAGCGCAGCCGCCGGTTCGGTGATGCTGGGGCTGGCCACTCAGCAGACACGCATGGCGCTGGGAATCGCGGCATCGCGGGCTGGCACGGTTTCCGCCAACACCGGAACCATGACCAAGTCCACTCACTGCGGCAACGCCGGGCGCATGGGGCTGGAGGCTGCCCTGCTGGCCGCCAAGGGCTTCACGGCCAACGCCAACATCTTCGAGCATGAAACGGGTTACGCCGCCGTTCTGTTCGGAGAGGGTTTCGACCTTGAAGCCGTAACCCGCGATTTCGGCAACCCCTACCGGCTGGTTGACCCCGGTGTAGCCATCAAGAAGCACCCCAGCCAGTACGGCACCCACCGGGGCATAGACGCCGCTCTGGATTTGCAGCAACGATACTTCGTAGACCCGGAACGCATTGCAGCCGTGCGCATTGAGACGCCGGTGATGCGCTACGTAGGCCGCCCCTACCCTGAGACCGGGCTCGACGGCAAGTTCAGCTTCCAATACACCGTGGCGGCGTCTCTGCTGGACCGTCGCATCGGCATCGAGACCTTCACCGATGAAGCGGTGCATCGCCCGCAAATCAAGGCCCTGCTGGACAAGACCACCGTGGACATGAGGCCCGAGATACCAGCCAACTTCGAGGAAATGTGGATAGCCGTCCGCGTGGAAACCACCGACGGCCAGACCTACGTAAGCCGCTGCGACCGGCCCCGCGGCATCTGGGGCAACCCGCTGACCCGCGAGGAACGGCTGGCCAAGGTGCGCTCCTGCGCCTCACGGGTCCTACCCGACGCTCGAGTGGACCTGATGATCGAAACCGTGGAAGACATGGAGAACGCCGACAGCAAACGTGTGCAGGACTTGATTGCCGGTTTGGGTTGTGCGCCGTCCGGCTGACAATCCTTTACTTGACACTGCCACCCCCGCGCAAGACAATGGCAAGGCGCGTTGAAGCACCCCAACTTGGCGATCCATCCAACGGGCAAAGGGGCAAGCAATGGACTTTGGATATACCCCCGAGCAGGAAACCCTGCGACGGGAAGTGCAGCAATTTATCGCTGAGAACGTTACCGATGATGTCCTCGGCGAACTGGAAACCGCCGAAGAGGGCGGGCGCGGCGTCCACTACCGCGAACTCATCCACAAGGTAGCCGATCGCAATTGGATTGGCATAAGCTGGCCCAAGGAATACGGCGGGCAGGGCGGCAGCCGCATCGAGCAGTACATCGTCGAAGAGGAATTCGCCCGCGTCGGCGTAGCCGTAGGCGGAGCGGGCAGCGGCGCCCCGGCCATCCTGTCCGCAGGCACCGAAGAGCAGAAGCAGGAATTCATCCCCGGACTGATAAAGGGCGAGATTATCTTCGCCCTCGGCTTCACCGAGCCGCAGGCGGGCGCCGACCTGGCCGGCCTCCAGTGCCGGGCCGTGCGCGACGGCGACGAGTATGTCATCAACGGGCAGAAGATGTACACCTCGGCGGCCCACTACGCCACCCACGTCTACCTGATGGCCCGCACCGACCCCGACGCGCCCCGGCATCGCGGCATATCCATCTTCTTGGTGCCGATGGACACCCCCGGCATCACCGTGCGGCCATTGTGGACCATCCAGAGCGACCCGCCCGCGCCCCTGGGCACCACCTATGGCATGGCTCGCACCAACGAAACATTCTTCGAGGACGTGCGCGTTCCGGCGTCGTGCTTGTTGGGAGAAGAAAACGCTGGCTGGTACGTCGGCGCCATGGGCCTGAACTTGGACCGGGTGGGGGCCAGCCGCTACCTGATTTCGGTGCGCCGCGACGAAGACATCGTCAACTGGGTCAAGGAAAATGACTTCGGCGGTCACTCGCCCGCCGGCGACCCGGCCGTCCGCGACAAGCTGGCTGAGCTGTGGACAGAAGCGCAGGTTTGCCGCCTGATGACCATGCGCAGTATGTCGCTGGTGGAGCGGGGCGGCAACTTCACCTACGAAGGTTCAGCGGAAAAGGTATGGGCCCCGGAACACGGCGTCCACACCACCGAGACAATCACCCAGATTCTCGGCCCCTACGCCACCCTGCTCAGCAGTTCCGAGGAAGCCATTGAGAATGGCCTCTTCGCCCATAACGTCATGGGCGCCTTCCAGTCGGGTATCAACCACGGCAGCGTTCAGGTCATGCGCGACCAGATGGCCCGCCGGGGGCTGGGAATGCCCCGAGGCTAGACTTATCTCCACAGTCTGGATGTTGCAAAATCCCCTCCCCCTTGAGGGGGAGGGTTAGGGTGGGGGTGAACTCCTCGCATCAGACACCGTATCCGACTACATAACTCTCATCCTGATTCAGGCAACCCAATTTCCGAGGAAACCAATGGACATACTACCCTCCGAAGAAGAACAACTGCTGAAGAACGCCGCCCGCGAGTTCCTGGAAGCTGAGGTCTCCACGGCTCTGGTGCGCGAGATGGAGCTGGACGAAAACGGCTATCCGCCTTCCCTCTGGCAGCAGATGGCCGACTTGGGTTGGCTCGGCTTGGCCATCCCGGAACAGTACGGCGGCCAGGGACTTCCGTTGACCTACATGGGCCTCGTAATGGAAGAACTGGGCCGCGTCCTCGCCCCGGTGCCCCTGCACAGCACCATGGTCGCCGCCCTGACCGTCGCTGAGTCGGGATCGGAAAAACAGAAGCGCGAGTTGTTGCCCGCTGTTTGCAGCGGCAGCATGGTGATGACCTGGGCCGTTATCGAGCGCGACCCGCGCCTGATTCCGTCGGCCATAGTCCAGCAGGCCCAGCCCGACGGCGACGGCTGGATTCTCAACGGCGAAAAGATGTTCGTCGACAACTTCAACGTCGCTCGTAGCTGCCTGGTGGCCGTGCGGACGGCCCCGGTGTCGGGCGATAACGAAGGCATTTCGCTGTTCCTTATCGACCCCAACGGCGTCGGCGTTTCCCAAACGCCGTTGGTGACCATTGCCAAGGACAAGCAGAGCCGCGTGTCTTTCAACAACACGAGAGTCACCAGCGCGGACTTGGTAGGGGAACTGCACAACGGCTGGCCCATCGTCGAGCGGATGCTGGAGCGGGCTACCGCCCTGCTGTGCTGCCAGATGCTGGGCGCAACCCGCAAGGACGCGGATATGGCCATTGAGTACGCCAAAAATCGCGTGGCCTTTGGCCGCCCCATCGCTGCCTTCCAGTCCATCCAGCATATGTGCGCCGACATGATTCTCTTCACCGACGGCGTGCAACTGCTTACCTATGAGGCTCTCTGGAAGATGGACCAGGGTATGGCTGCCGGTGTCGAGGTCTCCCAGGCGAAGGCTTTCGCCAACGAAAAGTGCGAGGCAGTGGTCAGACAGTCCCAGGTCATCCACGGCGGCATCGGCTTTATGATGGAGTTCGACCTACACCTGTGGCTGCGGCGCGTGTCGGCGTGGACTATGCGGCTGGGCACCACCTTCGATCACCGCGCCAAGATAGCAAGTGCGCTGCTGGACAGGCCGGGCAAGGTGCGCCTCGGCCAACCGCTGCCAGCCTGATCCCAAATCCCCTCCCCCTTGAGGGGGAGGGTTAGGGTGGGGGTGAAAACCGTATCGCCCCTGCCTTGTCATTTCAACCGGAGAGTTAAAAATGGCCAAAGACCCCGTTTGCGGGAAGGAAATAGACGAAGCGCAGGCCCGCGCCCAGACATCCATGACTCGCCACGGCGCTTCCGAAGTTGACCCGACCCAGGGAACCCGCATATTCCACGACGGCAGTTGGATTTACTTCTGCTGTCTCGACTGCCGCACCAAATTCCTGGCAAGCCCGGCGACTTACACCTCCGGGTAGTCCAACCCCTTGCTCTCGCCAGACAGTCGTCATTCCTGCGACAGCAGGAATCCAGACCCTTAACTCGCCAACCCGTTATTCCCGCTTTCGCGGGAATCCAAACCCCTAGTCGCTACCGGAGTTGTAGATATGCCTGACGCGCTGAAGCTCGACCCAAAGACCACTGCCGTCATCCTCATTGACATGATCAATGCCGTGGCCAAAGGCGGCAACGAGCCGCCGTATGACATACCCGCCAACCGGCAGGAAGTCATAGACAACTTCGTCCGGCTGGTAGCCCACTGCCGACAGGTTGGCACGCCCCTCATCTACATCACCACCTACCGCCGTCCTGACAACGCCGACGCCCCCAGTACTGTCGCCGACGTGGGCGGAGGCGGCGGAGTACCGATGTTGGAAGGCACCCCGGCCGTCGAGGTCATAGACGAACTCGCCCCACAGCCCGGCGACTACATCGTGGTCAAGCCCCGCTTCAGCGCCTACTACGGCACCAACGTCGAAGGCATCCTGAAGTCCCTGGGCACCGAGACCATCCTGGTCGGTGGCATCTCCACCCAGCGCAGCGTCGAAGGCACCGCCCGCGACGCCAAGAACCGCGACACCCAGTGCGTGGTGGTCAGCGACTGCTGCACCGCCGGGGAGATAGACGTCCACGAAATGACCATCAACCACGTCCTTCCCCTGTTGGTGCGGGTCCGCACCACCGACGAGGTGATTGCCGCCCTTTCGTAAACCGCAAAGTCATTATCTGGGCCAGGATTTTAGGGTTCCGAAGATACTCTCCATCCTGAACATCCTTTAATCCTGTAAAGCCTGATTCAGACAATCGCCCCGGAACCGAACGACGGGAGGTATGAGCTATGTCCGAAGTGAAGACAGTCCTAGTAGGCACCATTGGACAGGGAATCATGCGCAGCGCCGACGGAGGCGAGTCCTGGCGGCGGGTGAGTATCGACGCTGGGATGCACTCCGACGCTCTGGTGCGAGCCCTGGGCAACCACCCCGACAGGCCGGGCGTGGTGTTCGCCGGAACCGACAAGGGGCTGTACCGCAGCGAGGACGGCGGCCAGCACTGGAAGCTGCTGGACACCGCCATGAGCGGCTCCTGCGTCTGGGCGATGGCCATAGATTCGTCAGACCCCAAGCTCATGTTCGCTGGCACCGGTACTCCCGACCGGTGCGGGGTGTTCCGCTCCACCGACGGCGGGGACACCTGGGAGAGGCGCCCGGTGGAAGTGGCCCTGGAATGCCCCAACGTAGGAGTGCCGCGGGTGACCGGGATCGCCATAGACCCCAACAACCACAGCGATGTCTGGGTGGGGCTTGAAGTGGACGGCCTGCGCCACAGCTCCAACGCCGGCGAAACCTGGGAGTCCATTAACGGCGCCATCCCCAATCCCGACGTCCACAACGTCGCCGTAGCCGCCGGGCCGCCCCATACCGTAGTGTGCGTGGTCAACAACGACGTCTACACCAGCGGCGACAACGGCGCAAGCTGGGATCGCCTGGGCATTCGAGACGTATTCCCGCTCACCTATCCCCGTGGCATCATGGTTCAGCCCGATAACCCCAGCGTTATATTCGTGACCATCGGCGACACCACCCCCGGCCAGACCGGCACGATAATGCGCTCCAAGGACACCGGCAAAACCTGGGAAGACCTGCCTCTGCCGGTGGAGCCCAACACCGCAATGTGGACGGTCAACATCCAGAACGCCGACCCGTCGGTGGTGTTCGCCGGCAGCCGCTACGGCTACCTCTACCGCAGCGACGACGGCGGCGACTCCTGGAGCAAGCTACGCCGAGAGTTCAGCGAAATCTCCAGCGTGATGTGGCTGCCGGAGTAGCAGTTACCGCAGGATTATGGTACGAAAAGGCCGCCGGGTATGTATAAATCCGGCGGCCTTTGGTTTTCCCATCAAGTTTAGTCCTACACAGGTGATGTTTCCGGTTCGATCGCCATAATTGCATCCTTCAGTGTCTCTCCCGGAAAATGGTAACCTGCGGTGGCGGGTGGGAACGGCGTACCGGCTTCGCCGAATATCTCTATCCATTCGTCTACAATTTCGCAAAGCTCTGCGAAGACTGCCTTTTCATCGTCGCCATGGCAGCATCCTCCGAATACCAGACCAGGCGCGTAACCTATGTAGACCTAGTCTTCCTCGGACCAGGCAACAACTTTAGCGTAACGTGCGCTATCATTCATCGCTTCGACTCCTCTATTGCGCTTCTCACGTCTTTGACCTAGGCAGGTTTAGCATCAGACCCCGGATTGCCCGGCAGTGTAACCCTTCCTCGCACATTGGGATGAACAAAATTCCGGTGGCTGCCGCGCCCACCACGATTACGGAATCCGGCCCGCTCCAACTCAGTGATTAGCTCCCGTATCTTCGGCGGCATAGACCCATTCCAACATACTTGTTGGGCGCTACTATTTTATTGCAGGGCAGGTCACTTTACCTGCCCTGACTATTTCAGAATCCTGTGGCCCCTACAACGCCTCCAGCCCCTTCCGCACGCAGTCTTCGTCCTCCTGCGCCGTTCCGCCGCTGCCGCCGATGGCTCCCACCAGCTCGCCACCCTGGTAAATGGGAATCGCCCCCTGGGCCGGGATGATGCGCCCGCCCTGGCTGCCGATGATTGCCTGCATTACTGGAGAGTCCGCGTTGATCTCCCGGCTGTCGCGCCCGAAGAACACCGACCCCACCGCCTTGCCGGGCGCCGCAGTCGCGCTCACCGCGATGGCTCCTTCCATTCGCTGGAAGGCCATCAGTTGGCCGCCCCCGTCCACCACCGCCACGCTCAGCTTGACGCCAATCCTTTCCGCCTCGGCGATTGAGGCCCCGATAATCCGGTTTGCGTCCGACAACGATAGAGCCATATCCGCACTCCTTATGACATGACGTTTCGTACTCGCCCCGCTCGTCCCGAGCTTGCCAAAGGGATTGCGAAGGACGGCGGAACCGCGCCCCAATGTTAACCCCTGCGGCCTACGGCCACAAGACATAACGGAGACTCGCCTCCACTGCGGACGAAGCGGCAATGACGCGGTTGCCTTACATATCCCCATTGACTATAATTGCGCCAACAAAAGGCGGGATGCGCCCCGGCCTGCGTTCAGGAATTCGTCGCACTCTTTACTGAACGCAGTCTCAAACGGCCACCGGAATCTTCGCCGGTACGCGCCCAAATCCGGCGCCACCAACGCCGGGAAAGGAGTGAAGAATGGTCGATCAGCTTGCCCGACCCAAAGACAAGGCGGAAATTTACTGGTTCTCCGAGCAGCCCTACGGCCACGTCACCAATGAGGACCTGGAACAGTTCGACTCCGGCCGCCTGGGGTTCCCCAACACCTATTTCGACCCTCACAAGGCCAGCGTCCTTTACAACCAGTACCACGAGCAGTACGCCCTAGCCGACGAGGTGGGCTTCGACGGCATCATGAGCAACGAGCATCACGCCTCGTATTGGTGCATGAAGCCGGCGGTCAACCTCGACGCCGCCGTCATCTCCAAGCTCACCAAGAACGTCAAGATCGCCATCCTCGGCAACGTCATCGCCATCAACGACCCTATCCGCATGGCTGAGGAAATCGCCATGCTGGACTGCTACTCCGGCGGACGCATCATCTCCGGCTTCGTCCGCGGCACCGCCGTCGAGACGTTGCAAGGCGGCATTGACCCCACCGAGAACCGCGCTCGCTTTGAGGAAGCCCACGACCTGATCATCAAGTGCTGGACCGAGCCCGGCCCTTTCCGCTACGAGGGCCAGTACTACCACTACCGCGCCGTGAACCCCTGGGTGGTGCCGATGCAGAAGCCCCGCCCCGACATCTGGTTCCCCGGCACCGGCAGCCCCGAGAGCGTGGTGTGGGCCGCCAAGCACAAGCACCCTTACATGAACCTCGGCGCTCTGGTGGACACCACCGAGTGGCTGAAGCAGGTCTACATAGACACCGCTGAAGAGGAAGGCTGGACGGCTGGCCCCGAGCACTTCGGCTACCTGCTCCGCTGCTTCGTCGCCGATACCGACGAGAAGGCCATCGAACTGGGCAAGGAGTTCATGTGGACCATTGAGCACCGCCAGCGTGGGCCGATGGAGCACAACGACCCGCCCGGCTACCAGTCTCGCGCATCGGTCGAGATTAAGGCCCAACGCCCCACCGGCAACGTGGCCGGCGCCGGCGGCTTGGGCGTGGGTCTGTCCTACGACCAGCTTCGCGGCGTCAACAACATCATCGTCGGCAACCCCGACACCGTAACCCAGAAGCTGACCGAGGTCATCGAGCGCCTCAGTCCCGGCTACATCCACATCTACGGCAACGAAGGCGCCATGGGCCACAAGGAAACCATGCGCTCCATCGAACTGCTGGGCAAGGAAGTCATCCCCGCCCTGCACGAAGTCCAGTTGCAGCCCTACGACAACCGTCCCCGCATGGACACCATCCGCTCCGGCACCGCCGGCCTCGCCCCGTAGCACCCATGATACCTATAGGATACCCAACAGCCCCGCTACAGATAGCGGGGCTGTTCCTATGTGTGATACCCATTGAGGATACCCATGACTGAACCCCGTCTCTCAGTGGTAACCGGCGCCTTCGGCTACACCGGCCGCTACATCGCCCAGCGTCTGCTGGACGGCGGCGAGGCGGTGCGGAATCTAACCCGCAACCCGTCTTTCTTCAGCCCTTTCGGCGAACGGGTGGAGCGGCATCCGCTGGACTTCAATGACCTCCCGCAGTTGACCGAAAGCCTGCGTGGAGCCCAAACTCTCTACAACACCTACTGGATACGCTTTGCCCGCGGCGCCGTCAACCACGATATAGCAGTCCGAAACACCCGCACCCTGATTGACGCTGCGGTGTCCGCCGGGGTTCGGCGCATCGTCCATATAAGCATCACCAACGCCTCAGCCGAGTCCCCTCTTCCCTACTTCCAGGGCAAGGGCCTGGTTGAGAACTACATACGCGATTCCGGTCTTGACTGCTCCATCATCCGGCCTACGGTGATTTTCGGGCGGGAGGACATACTCATCAACAACATCGCCTGGTTTCTGCGCCGCTTCCCCGTCTTCCCCGTCGCCGGCCGCGGCGACTACCGACTGCAACCCGTGTACGTAGACGACGTAGCCCAGCTCGCCGTTGAATCCGCCAGCGCTGGTTGCAATACTGCCATCGACGCTGTGGGCCCCGAAACCTTTACCTTCAAGGAACTTTTGGAGGAGGTCCGCCGCACCACCGGCGGTCGCGCCCGTCTGCTCCCCTTGAGCCCCACCCTCGCCTACGCAGCCGCCAACCTGGTCGGCCTCGCCCTCCGCGACGTAGTCCTCACCAGAGACGAAATATCCGGCCTGATGGCCAGCCACCTGGTCTCACCAGACCCACCCACCGGCTCCACCCGCCTCACGGACTGGATGCGCCAACACCGAAACACTCTAGGCCGCCGCTACGCCTCAGAACTGGCGCGACACTACGTCTGACGCACTGTCGCAAAATCCCCTCTCTCTTGAGGGAGAGGGTTAGGCCTGTCCTGAGCTTGCCGAAGGGGTGAAGGTGAACTCCCGGCATCAAACAACGCGCCCAGTCCTGACTCCCATGCCGATGGAGTTGCAGGACTCCCTGTTGACAAGCAGATGATTGATCAAATGCGCCACACCGCAATCAGCTTAGTCGAAAGGCAAAGCGAAACGCCCCTCTCAATTGAGGGGCGTTCCCTTTCAACCCAATCCCTAGCCGGAGACGGGCAGGTATCTCTAGCGGTCCATCACCTTAACGGTCCCCTCATCCGGGTTGTACTGGTAACGCACCACCCGGTCCAGCTTCTGCGACTCCAGCCGCACCACCAGCGCCCGGTCGCCCGTCACGTTCAGCGTGTTGTGAATCTCGCCTGGCAGGAAGAAGGCCACCTTGCCGTCCTTCTGCACAAAGTCACCGGTCTCCTTGATTTGCACCGAGTCCACGCCCTCGCCCGGGTAGAACCAGCGGAACTTCGTCTGCTTGATTGCCCCCTCATACACCCCGTAGACAACCCACGCCGCGCCGTGGTCGTGGGGCAGGTTATCCTGGTCCGGTTCCTGCACCGATGCCATCAGCCAGAACCCTCCCCCGGGGTGCCCGTAATCCTCGTCCAAGTGTAAGTCATATCGTCCGTATCCGCCCTCGTCCGGCAGCTCCAGCCGCTCCTCCAGCCAGCCGGGTGTCGCCAGCAGCACTTCCATCTTCTCCGCCACGCCCTGGGCCTGGGCCAGCGGATCCTGCGTCGCGTCAAAAATCCCGCGCACGTCGTCAATAAATTCGTCAACCGTATAAGCAGTGGTAGTCATTTTTATCCTCCCGGTTTTCCTGTGTCCCAATAACTTAATTGTGAAGGGGCAAGTCTGGAGTGTCAACTTGACGCACGGAACGCCAGCCAACACAACAAACCCCGCGCCCCAAATTATGTAAATCCCATAATCACAAAATTCACAATCCAAGCAACCCAGTGGAATTTTCCCCGTCGCAAGGCTATCATAGCCCTAGACCCGAACATAACCCGAATCGCTATCAGGGAGGAACGAAAATGGGCGACTATTCCATCTTCGTGGGCACCGTTGGGCAAGGGCTCAACATCAGCTCAGACAGCGGCGATACCTGGACCAAGATTCGCAACCCCATCCCCACCGAGGGCAATGTCCGCGCTCTCAGCACCTATCCCGGCAACCCGCACCGCATTCTGGCCGGCTCCGACGGCCTCGGCCTGTTCCACAGCGACGACAACGGCCTGAGCTGGGAGGGCATCGACTCACCCACCGGCGACCTCCAGATCTGGTCTGTCGCCGTTGACCCGGCCAACCCCGACACCATCTTCGCCGGCACCCGGCCCGAGGGCTTCCGCTCCCGCGACGGCGGCAAGTCCTGGGACAAGCTGGACATGGGCGTCAACATGGACTGCCCCATCGGCACCCCTCGCACCACCAACATCATCGTAGACCCCCGCGACAGCCGCACCGTCTGGGCCGGCATCGAGGTTGACGGGATGTACAAGAGCCTGGACGGCGGCGACACCTGGCTCCACCTGCCCGACCTCGGCCCCGACCCCTTCCACGGCGACATCCACGGCATGGCCCTGCGCACCGGCGACAACCCGGCCTTCTACTGCACCAGCCCCTTCGGCATCGCCACCAGCAACGACGAGGGTGAGAGCTGGGACTACCACTATTTCCCCAAGTTCAGCGAGGCCGACGCCCGATCCTACTGCCGCGGCATGATAATCAAGGCCGACGATCCCCAGACCATGTTCGTCGGCAACGGCGACTTCATCCCCGGCGTAACCGGCGCCGTCCAGGTCACCCGTGACGGCGGCCAGACCTGGGACAAGGCCAACCTCCCCGTAGAGCCCAACTCCGTCGTCTACTGGCTCGCCAACAACCCCGAGATGCCCAACGTCGTAGCCGCCGCCAGCCTCTTCGGCTACGTCTACGTCAGCGAAGACGGCGGCAACACCTGGAACAAGCTCCAGAAGGAGTTCGGCGAGATACGGGCGCTGGCGGTGACGCCCAACTAACCCCACACCCGCGGCGTCAAATCGCTAAAGGGATGATTCTACACGGGGCAGGAATATTAGTTCCTGCTCCGAAGAATCTCGACTGAAGATTGAGTTCGATGTACACTATAATCTGAGATTTAGAGTTCTATCTGAATGTCTAAATCTCATCAAGATCTTTATCAAAGGAACAGGCGATGAAGTGTCCCCACTGCCTAGTAATTTTTCACCCAGGAAGTCATTCTCGGGCGATTGTAGGAAGTGAGACGGTTGCCGAGCAGGTTAGATTCTGGAAGGTATCTACTTCTTGCCCAAGTTGCGACCGATTAATTGTGTGGCTGTCCAAATCCTGGGGCTTCGATTTGATCAACCCGCCGTGGCCTTTCGAAGGACAAGGTGAAGAAACTGAACATATTTTGATTTGGCCAAAATCAACTGGTCGGCCGCCGCTACCACCGGAAGTACCAGAAGAATTCGCGGCGGATTACAAGGAGGCGTGCCTTATACTGGCTGACAGCCCAAATGCAAGTGCAGCACTAAGTCGGAGGGGCCTGCAACATCTTTTGCGAGAAAAAGCTAAAGTAAAGCATGGGACAATTAAGAGCGAAATCGACGCAGTGGTAAACAGCGGTTCCTTGCCTTCGAGCATTGTTGAAGTCATCGACATAGTACGGAAAGTAGGAAACGCGGCGGCTCATCCTTGGGAGAACCAAGCGGGCCTTATTGTCCCGGTGGAACGGTGGGAAGCAGAGTGGAGCTTGGAGGTCCTTGAGGCGCTATTCGACCACTATTTTATTACCCCTGCTAGGAACGCGGAACGGCTGCATCGACTGAATCGATGACCCCAGATTGTGACTTCTATAGGTCGTAGCTGGGTTTTCTCCAATTTGCATTGGGAGCTCAGTAGTCTCATATTTCGACGGACAAAAACAGGGACAGGACATAAGCTTGCACCTTTCTTCACTTGTCATAGGTTCCTTTCGAGCCAGTGCCCCGAAGCGCCTTCGGCCCCTACCACACGCAGTCCTTGTCCTTCTGCGCCGTTCCCCCGCTGACGCCGAACTCCACCAACACCTCGCCATCCTCAAGAACGGTTAATCGGTGGCCGACTCCGCCCGCAGCCGCTCCGTCGCAGCCGGGTCTAGCTCACCTGCCTCATCCACCACCACGCCATACTCCACCCTCGCATATTCCCGCGTCAGCTTGTCCTGTTGCACATCCTCCAGCACAGCGTGCGGGTCTCGATTCAGCGGGTTGCCATAACCCCCGGCTCCCGCCTGGACTACGCGGTAGAGGTCGCCCTTCTTGAGGGTCATCAGGTGTTTGCCTGGCAGTTCCTGCTCTTCGGGGGTGCCGGGGTTGAGCCAGTTTTGCGTCGGGGTGCCGGGTTTGCCGCCGTCTACGCCCCAGGGACGGAAGTTGGTGCGGTCGGAACGTAGCTGGAACGTGGCTTCCTCGGCCAGGACGCGGAACTCACGGACTATGCCGAGGCCGCCGCGGTACTGGCCCGCGCCGCCGGTGTCGGGAACCAGGCCGAAACGCTCGACGAGCAGGGGCTGGTCGGACTCGATACTCTCGATGGGGGTGTTGGCCATGTTCAGCACCGGCGAGGCCAGGCCGTCGGCGCCGTCTATGCTGGGGCCGCCGCCGCGGGGGCCGTCGTTGTTGAACTCCAGGTAGACCCATGCCTTGCGGTTGGGATGGTAGCCGCCGAAGCTAAGGCCGATTTCGCCGCCGCCCCAAGCCGCCGGAACACGGCCGGGCAGGGCCTGGGCCATGGCGCCGAACATCGCCTGGCAGATGCGGAATCCGGCCAGGCCGCGGGCCGCTACCGGGGCCGGGTGCTGCGGGTTGACGAAGCAGCCTTCAGGCGCGGTGATGTTGAAGGGCCGGAAGAACCCGCTGTTGGACTGGATGGCCGGGTCTATCAGGCACTTCATTACAGCGTAGACGTTGGACTTGGTGTAGGCGAAGTTAGGGTTGATGCTGCCCTTGGCCTGGGGCGATGTGCCGTCGAAGTCCACGAACACCTCGTCGCCGTCAATCTTCACGTTGACGTGGATGTCGATGGACTGCGGGTCTATGCCGTCGTTGTCTATGTGGTCTACGAAATTCCACTCACCCTGGGGGAGGGAGGAAATCTCGGCGCGGGTGAGGGCCTCCGTGGTGTCGAGTATGTCAGCCATGTAGGACTTCATTTCCTCGAGGCCGTACTCGTCCACCAATCGCAGCAGATCGCGCTCGCCGAAGCGGACGGCGGCCAGGAGGGCCTGCACGTCGCCCAGCACCTTCTCGGGGACGCGGACGTTCTTTTCGAGGATGCGCCAGACGGCCCGGTTCAGTTCGCCCTCGTCGTAGAGCTTAAGGGGAGGAAGGATGAGACCCTCCTGGTAGATTTCGGTGTTGTCGCAAGCGTTGCCGCCGGCGACGCGCCCTCCGATATCGGTCTGGTGTCCGATGCAGCAACTCCACCCGATAAGTACGTCGTTGACGAAGATGGGCTTGAACAGGAAGATGTCGGGCAGGTGGCTGGCGCCCTCGTAGGGGTCGTTGTTGGCGAAGATGTCGCCGGGCTTCACGTCGCCGCCAAAGGCGTTCATCACGCCCTCGAGGGCCGGGGCCATGCTGCCGAGGTGAGGCGGGAGGGTGAGGCCCTGGGCCACCTGTTGTCCCTCGGCGTTGAACAGGGCGGTGGAGAAGTCCATGCCGTGCTTGATGACCGCCGAGCGGGCGGTGCGCACCACGGTCAGGGCCATGGTGTCAGCCGCGCTCATCAGGGCGTTCTTGATGATTTCGCGGGTCACGGGATCGGTGGTCTGCAGCATGGGACTCTCCTCTTCGCTACGGAGTCACGGGGTAGAGCGGATTGTAGGCATAGTGCCATAGGGGTCGGTTGGGGCGCAAGGGAGACGCCTCGAACCAGTGGCCAGAGGGGTACTCGGACGAGCTATTCAGACTCGGAGACCTGGCCGGGGCGGGTGATGAAGAGGACGAGGAGGGAGAGGACCGGTAGAGCCATCATGGCGAGCATTCCGATGGTGTAGGAGCCGGTGAATTCCTGGAACATGGCCAAGGGGAGGGGGCCTGCGGCTGAGGCGCAGATAGAAAGGGTCATGGCGGGGCCTTGGATGCGACCGAGGCCGTGGCGTCCGTAGTAGTAGGCCCAGATGGTGCTGTGGACGATGATGTAGGAACCACTGGAGACGCCCATCATCACGATGTATACCAGCGCGACGTACAGGGAGTTAATCAGCACACCCAGGGCTAGGGTGGCCACGAGGGTCGACATGGAGAAAATCAGGAGGACCTTGGGGCCGATGCGGTCCGATACGAAGCCGGATACTAGGGAGCTGGAGGCGGACGAGACAGAAAATACGGCAAAGGCCGCCGCCGCGAGGGTCGCGCTCAGGCCGTTTTCTTGGAATATGGATGCTTGGTGGAACATCAAGGCAGTGGTCACCAAGCTGGGCGAGCTTAGGGAGAGAGCCAGCAGCCAGAAGTTGCGGGAGCTGTAGACGCGGATATTTCTGGGGGCTCCGGTGGCCGCCTGCCTACGCTCCGAGGCGGGGGGCTGGGCTCCGCCGTCAGGGAACAGTCCGACGTCTTCCGGGCGGTTTCTGACCACGAACAGCGCCACCGGGACGATAAGTCCGATGGCCACCACCCCCAACACGGCGTAGGCGCCGCGCCAGTCCATGCTGTCGATGAGGAATCTGGCGAAGGACGGGAATAGGGCGGTGGACAGCATCGATCCCAAGGTCATAAGGCCGACGGCCCGGCCACGCTTGGAAACAAACCATTGGTTGACCAGCAGGATGCAGTTTATGCTCAATGAGCCTTGGCCAAGGGCGCGCAAGCCGGCGAAGGCCAAATAGAAGAGGAAAATGTGGGTGGCGGCGGCCATGCCGAAACAGGCGACGCCGAGACCGAAGCCGGCGGCCACCAGCATTATCCTCGGGCCGTAGCGGTCGGCAAGGCGGCTGACGATGGTAACAAAGGCGGCGCTCAGAATGGTACTGGCCAGATAGAGGGCCGAGATTCCAGTGCGGGACAGGCCAGTGTCTCCGATTATGGAATCTATGAAGACGGCGAAAACGTAAGACTGGCCCGGGCCGGTGCTAAATACAATCAAACCCGCGCCAGCGACTATGAACCATCCATAGAAGAAACGGCGACCGGGCACAGGGGAGATGCCGGTAGGAGCCCCTAGCATGCTTGTATTGTGTAGTAGGCCATCATATTATTTGTCGCCAGGTTTCACTGGGATTCACCGGAGCAGCATCCTTAATATTTCGATTATGTTCACCAAGTTTTGAGTTCTGCCCGGTAGTCCAGTATATCGGCAACTGACAGTGTGGGGGCAGGCATGTTCAGGAAGTCTGACCGACGCTCTCATACTTGATGCTGGAATGATACAATCTGCCCAATAGTCCCGTCATTCCCGTATCCGCGGCAATGACGAGTGAGATAGAGGGTCAAGAATGAGTATAGACGTAGCAACCGCTATTGCCCGGATCCTGAAGCAGGAGGGCATCGAGTGGGTATCGACTTTTCCGGTATGCCGGGTAAACAACGCGCTGGGGCGCGAGGGCGTGCCTATGATCATGATGCGGGATGACCGGTACGCGGTGGCGTTGGCTGATGCGTACTCGCGGGTTACGGCCGGGGAGCGCATCGGGGTATGCACGGTGCAGGGCGGAGTGAACGGCGCCGGCCTGCAGTACTCATATCCTGGGCTGGCGCAGGCCTTCGAGGACAACTCGCCGATGCTGATGATTACGGACGGGATACCAGCAGGGAGTTCGGAGAATACGCAGTTCGACGTGACAACGAGCCTGAAGACAGTCAGCAAGTGGTTCGGGTACATTGACCGGCCTGAACGGGTGCCGGAGTTCATGCGGCGGGCGTTCTCGATGCTGCGAAGCGGACGACCGGGGCCAGTTGTGCTGGCTGTGCCCAACGCTACGGAGACCTTCGACGAAACTGCCGACCCGTATTTCCCGCCCAAGGCATACAAGGCGCTGCCGAACCCTGACGACGTGAACGAGGCGGTGGACCTGCTCCTGAACGCGCAGAACCCGCTGATCTATGCGGGGGAAGGCGTGATATATGCCGGGGCTTCGGCGGAGCTGAAGGCGTTTGCGGAGGCGCTGAACGCCCCGGTGATCACGACGCTGAAGGCGAAGGGGGCTTTCCCCGAGAACCACCCGCTGTTCGTGGGCGTGCGGGGCGACAGTCCGGCGGAGTTCCTGGATAAGAGCGATGTGATTCTGGCGGTGGGGTCGAGCCTGTCGCCGGGGCGGTTCACTCACGGGATTCCTGACGCAGCCAACAAGACGATCATCCAGTGCAACCTGGACGAGTTCCATATCAACCGGATATTCCCCACGCATCACGCGGTGCTGGGGGACGCCAAGTTCACGCTGCGGGCGCTGGCCGACGGGGTGTCGGAGCGCACGGGCGGCGGGGGACGGGACGGCGACGGCGTGGCGACGGCGGTAAAGGCATCTCGGGATGCCGGGCTGGCGAAGTACCACGAGGCGATGGCCTCGGACGATAAGCCGATCAACCCGTACCGGGTGTTCGGCGACATGATGAAAGCCCTGGACCCGATGAACTCTTTTGTGACGCACGACTCGGG
This sequence comes from Dehalococcoidia bacterium, assembly GCA_965204805.1. Lineage (GTDB taxonomy): Bacteria > Chloroflexota > Dehalococcoidia > Lucifugimonadales > UBA3495 > VXOI01. The sequence goes on along the minus strand of OZ242013.1, from coordinate 1,039,928 downwards.
TAACACGCGGGACCAGCTTAGCACGGTGTACGACACGCTGATTCCGCGAGGGTTCCTGGGCTGGGGCAATATCTCTACGCTGGGCTTCGGGCTGGCCGGGGCGATGGCGGCCAAGCTGGCGTACCCGCAGCGGCAGTGCGTGGCGGTTACGGGAGACGCTGGGGTGGGGTATATGCTGGGGAACCTGGAGGTGCCGGTGCGGCAGGGGATCGGAATCACGGTGGTACACATCAGCAACGGAGGGTTCGCGGGGTACGGGCCCGGGTTCTGGGGCGAGGGGCATGACCCCTTTACGCACCGGGTGCTGGGACCGGAGGACGTGGACATGGCGCGAGTGGCCTCGGAATTGGGGCTGCACTCGGAGCGGGTGACGGAGCCGTCGGACGTCGTAGATGCGCTGAAGCGGGCGCAGGCGGCCAACGATGCGGGGCAACCGGCGTACATCGAGTTTGTGTGCAGCCAGTATCCGGTGTACGGAGGCTGGGTGCCGGGGCCGATTGCGCATTAGACAACGCAGGTTGATTGGAGGATACAACTATGGCTGACCTGAATCCCGAACAGTGGAATCATTACACCACGCGGATTAACGGGATCAACATTCACTACGTGGTCGAGGGCGACGGGGATCCGGTGCTGTTCCTGCATGGGTGGCCGGAGTTCTGGTACTCGTGGCGGAACCAGATCAACGCGTTTTCGGGACAGTACCAGGTGATTGTTCCAGATATGCGTGGGTTCGGCCACTCTGATAAGCCGTTCTACGGATACGACACGCGGACCGCCGCGTCGGACATGTATGAGCTGGCGCGGCAGTTGGGGCACGAAAGCGTCAACATCGTGTCGCATGACATCGGAGCGCGTGTTGGCTTCCGGTTCGCGTTGGACCACGAGGAAGCAGTGCGGAAGATTGCCTTCCTTGACGCCACACCGCCCTACGAGCAGCTTGGTCCTCAGGCCCCGTCGGTGGTGCGGGAGCGGTGGCATTCGTACTTCCACCAGCAGTTCGACCTGCCGGAGAAGCTGCTGGAGGGGAGAGAAGAGATATATTTGCGGCATATCCTGCGGGACTGGTGCATCAACAAGTACCCGCTGACGCAGGAAATCATTGACGAGTATGTGAAGGTGTACTCGGCGCCAGGCGGTCTGCGCGGAGGCTTCAATTACTACCGCGCTGCTGCGTACTTGGACCCGGCGGACTGGCGGGCCGACGAGGGGCGCACTCTTTCGGTGTCGGCGCTGTTCCTGTATGGGACTCGGCGGGTGCGCACGGCAGAGGAGATGGGCGCCGGGCCGCTGGACGACGCCTGGCGGGGGGTGATTCCCAACGTGCAGGCAAAGCACCTGGGCGACTACGGCCATTTCCTGCAGTGGGAATGTCCGGAAGACGTGAACCGGGAGCTGGCGGCGTTTCTGGCGGGGTAGGTGGGGTTAAGCCCTCACCCTAGCCCTCTCCCAGGGGGAAATGGAATGATAATCGGAGGCAAAGTTATGGCAACATCCGAGGAGCTTGCTGCGCTCGTCAGCTCGGAGTCGGCGCGGCTGCTGGAGTATTTCAAGGGGCTGTCTGCCTCGGACTGGGAAACGCAGAGCGCCTGCGACGCATGGAACAATGCCGATGTAGTGGCGCACATGATCATGGCTGTTGATATGTTCTCAGGCAATATCGAGCGGGGCGCAAGTGGCGACTCATCGCCGCCGGAAGGGATGGGACCCCCGCAGGAGACGGACCTGGCGGCACGCATGGCGGCGAACGCTACGCGCGCGGTCGCCATGCGTGAGAGCCTGGGCGATACCCTAGTGGAAGCGTTTGGCGAGAACTGCGAGCGGCTGAACGCGCTGCTGTCCAGAATGGGGCCGGAGGACTGGGGCAAGCAGTGCTATCACGCAGCTGCGTATCTGAGCATCAGGCAGTATCTGATACTGAGGCTTGCCGAAATGTCGGTGCACGAGTGGGACATTCGCTCACGGCTGGAGGAGTCGGCCAAGCTGCCCGACGAGGTGGCGGCGGCGGTCATTGAGCTGCTGCCGGGGTTCGTGGTGGGACGGCTGTTCCAGCCCGGCGCAGGCATCGCCCGGGCATCGCGGTTCCGGTTTGACCTCAACGTGGGCGGGTCATACGACATCGTGGCCGGAGGCGGCGAATTGAAAATGGAGCCCAGCACCGGCGACGCCGCAGATGTGACCTTCAGGTGCAACAACTCAACCTTCGCGCTGCTGACCTATGGGCGGTTCTCGGTGGAGGAAGCGGTTGCCGCCGGTGAGATCACGGTCGAGGGTGACCGGGAGTTGGCGATGCAGTTTTAGGGGCGACGTCTTGACCCTAACCCTCTCCCGGATGGAGAGGAGATTATGAATGAGGAGATGATGCAATGAAGCTGTTGGTGATGTCCGGAGGAAGACACCCTTATGAGGAATCTACTCCGATATTGGAAGAGTTCCTGAAGGGCGCCGGTCATGATGTTACTGTCATGGAAGACGCTTCGATACTGGCGGACGCAGCGGAAGTGGGCGCCTATGATGCGCTGGTGTTTAACACCCGGCGAGAGAACCTGCCGGACTTCGGCGACTGGGAGATGGAGGCGGCCGAGAAGGAAGGTCTGAAGAGCTACATCAGGTCGGGCAAGGGCTTCGTCTGCATCCACATCGCCTGCTGCGTGCCGAGTGGATGGTCCGAGTTTGACGAAGTCACCGGCGGCGGGTGGGTTACAGGCACCAGCTATCACCCCCCCTACGGGGAGATGAAGGTCAACATCAGCAACGCGGCCCACGCCGGATCGGCCGGGGTGTCAGACTTCGTAACCAGCGACGAGCTGTACATGAACACGACCTTCAAGGGAGAGGGCAACGACGTGTTCCTGACCGGCGACGCCGAGGAGGGCACGTGGCCCTGGGGGCCAAACCGGGAGCCGACATTCATGCCAGGCGGCACCTACCCTCTGGGGTGGACACGCAGCTACGGCGAGGGCAAGGTGTTCGTGCTGCTACTGGGCCACGACGGGCGCAGTTTCGAGACGCCGGAGTTCCAGCAGATCGTGCTTAACGGCGTGGCGTGGGCCGGGGCGGCTTAGTTCGTATTCGGGTTATATCCGTATGCGGGAAATACGAGGGCGGGTTTGAAACCTGCCCTCGCGCCGTTTCCATACCGGCCTATGCTAAGGTTCTTAACGCTGTCGCCTGCGTTCGTATTCCAAGACGAGAAAGCGTCTTTCCATCTCAATGAACTCTGACAGATAGGCTAGAGCGCCTTCCAAGTTCGCATCGGGCGGAGCGGCATTAGTCAGCTCGGCGCTGATTCGGGACAGCGTTTCCCTTCGGTGACTCACCCACGCCATCCCCGGAATTTCCCAAGGCCCGTCAATGCTGGCGTCCATTACTGCTTGTTCCAGCATATCGGTGGACAAGTCGCGGCGTAGCTCGGCTGTATAGATTTCATTCCAGTAGTGTTCACGGCCCACGGATTCCAAGTATGCCTCCCATTCTTGCAAGGATTTTTCGAGTTCTCGGATGCCGGGCGAGCTTGACCCTCCGAAAGATGCTTGGAGTTCCGACAGGCTCATATCCTTGAAGAAGTCAAAGTTCGGATGGGTTGCCCTTTCCAGCAGCGCGTCAATTCCGGCCATGTCCGACTTTTCCACTAATTTCGCAAGTTCAATAAAATCGGCGGTGCTCTCAGACCTCAAACGGTTCCGGTCACGGTAGTGCGACACTTCCTCATCCGTGGGTGTATGTCCGTCTGAAACCGCCCTCTGATAGAGTGCCGAGTTCCAAACAGCATCGGCCAGCGCGACAGTTTCCGGGCTGTAGGAAATGACCAGTTCATGCCTCGCTCGCAGGTTGTCGAAATTGTATGGGTCACCGGCGAGTAATTCCCGCTGGGCGTATTCGATGCCTGCTTCAACAGTGCGGAGTCTGTCGGCGTAGTCGGACAGGCGAATGCACTCGCCACCGACGCGGGCTATGGCGGGGTCGTTGTCCCGCACGAGAGCGGCGCAGTCGGGATGATGAGACAGCGCCCACACTGCCGCTATCAGCGCGACCAGGCAAACTGGCAAGAACCATCTGCGGAAGCTCGAGGGAATCAGACGCGCTCCAGGATTATATTGCTGGCTTCATCCACCGATGCACTCCAGCCCGGCGGCACTACCGTCGTGGAGTCGTACTCCTCGATTATCAGGGGGCCGGGTTCGGAGCGGCCAGCCAGGCTGGGGCGGCTGACGACGGGGGTGTCGGTCCAGCCACGGTTGGGGCCGAAGTAGACGGGCCGGGAGACAGCGCCCCCGTTAGTGGACTCGGCAGGGAGATCGAAGCGTTCGGGCATACGGGGAGCGTCGGGCAGGCCGCGGGCTATTACCCGGATGTTGACGAGCTGGTAGCTGGCCCCACCTTCTGAGGGAGACTGGCGGTATCCGAAGGACTGTTCGTGTTCCTGGTCGAAGTTTTCGGCGACGGTGGCCAAGGTGGCCTGTGTGAATGGGCCCGCGGGAACGGGAACAGTGAGGTCGGAGACCTGGCCTTCGTATTTCATATCGGCCTGGGTGATGATCTCGTGGCGGGCGTCGCCGAATCCTTCCAGGCGGAGCTGGCGGCGGCCTTCTTCCCACATACCCTCAACCAATCCTGCGAGGGTGGGCAGGTCAATTTCCTCGAAGGTCTTGAAGTGGGTCTGTACGAAGTGGTGCTCAACGTCGGCAACGAGGAGGCCGAAGCTGCTGAAGACACCGGGGAAGGGTGGAACGACGACGCGGGTTATGTCGAGCATTTCGGCCAGACCGGCGGCGTGTACGGGGCCGCCGCCCCCGAAGCAGATGAGGTCGAAGCGGCGGGGGTCGCGTCCCCGTTCGCTGGAGACGGCGCGGAGGGCGCGGCCCATGTTGGAGTTCACCAGAAGGTGGACGCCGTAGGCGGCCTCAACGGCAGGCAGGTTGAGGGGGCCAGCGACATTGTCGGCGATGGCGCGGCGGGCGAGTTCGGCATCGATGGGGAAGTCGCCGGCGAGCAGGTGCTGGGGGTTGAGGTAACCCAGCAGAACGTCGGCGTCGGTGACGGTGGCGTCCTGTCCGCCGAGCTGGTAGCAGGCGGGACCCGGGAAAGCGCCGGAACTCTGCGGGCCGACGCGGAGGGAGCCGCTGCGGTCCACCGTGGCGATGCTGCCGCCGCCCGCGCCAACCTCTGCCAGGTCGATGGCGGGGACGCGCAGGATATGGCCGCTGCCGCGCAGCAGGCGGTGACCGACGCTGATGCCGCCGCCAACCTCATATTCAGGGGCTTGGAGCATCTCGCCGTTCTCGATAATGGACGCCTTGGCGGTGGTGCCGCCCATGTCGAGGGTCATCAGGTTGGGCATATTGAGGCGGCGGCCCAGGTGGAACGCGCCGACGACACCAGCGGCGGGGCCGGACTCGATGCAGTAAACAGGGCGTTCCATGGCGATGCCCGAGGTGGCGAGGCCGCCGTTGGACTGCATGACAGACAACGGCACGGTTATGCCCATCTCCTCAAGGCCCTCGGTGAGGAGGGTAAGGTAGCGCTCGACCACGGGGCGGACGTAGCTGTTGATTACGGTGGTGCTGGTGCGCTCGTACTCCTTCATTTCGGGCAGCAGGTCGGAGGAGAGCGTCTGGATTACGCCGGGGGCGCGCTCGGTCAAAACCTGGGCGACATACTGCTCATGGGACGGGTTGGCGTAGGAGTGGAGCAGGCATACGGCGACGGACTCGGCGCCGCTGTCCAGGACGGCCTGCACCGCGCGGTCTACGGAGGCGGCGTCCAGGGGGCGCAGGACCTCGCCGCGAAAGTTGAGGCGCTCGCCGACTTCGAGCCGGTATTGGCGTTTGACCAGCGCGGGGGACTTCTCATAGTAAAGGTCGTAGAGGCGGGGCGTGCGGTTGCGGCGGAACTCGAGCACGTCGCGGAAGCCCTCGGTGGTGATGAGGGCCATGTGCGCTCCTTTCTGCTCGATGATGGCGTTGGTGGCGACGGTGAAGCCGTGGCCGACTTCGGTGACCTCGCCGGGCTCGATGTTCAGCTCTTCCATGCCGGCGCGGATGCCGCTCAGCACGGCGCGGCTGTAATCGTCGGGAGTGCTGGCTACTTTGCGGGCCAGCACCTGGCCGTCGCCGCCGAGGAATACGATGTCGGTGAAGGTGCCGCCGATGTCTACGCCGATGCGGAAGTCGGTCATGCTACTGTCCTCTCATTTAGCAGGGGTTCAGAATACAGGCAGGTTACGAATATGCTGGGAGAGTTTCAAGGGGTGGTCGCCAGCCGTTCACCTGCCCACGACTTCTGGTATCTCCAACTCGGGGAAACCAGCCGTGCGGTGTTCCTCGAACAGTTCGTAGAACTCGTCAATGGTCATGCCATACGCTTTCTCGAACGCCAAGCGCCACCCCGGCCGGGGCAGATCCTCTTCGCGAACTCCTTGGGGGACCATCCATGGCTCCAGGTGCATGAAATAGTCGTGCAGCCGGCTGAGCCCAACGTAGGAAGCCAGCAGTTCGACGGCAAGGTAGCCGCACTGGTAGATGCAGTCGATGATTTCATATGCCTCGGCCTTCTTGTCTTCATGTCCAATCCTCCCCAGAAAGCCCGATGGCCAAACTTCGGCGTCCCGGAGCGTTAGGTCAGTGTGTTCCGTGAATCGCAGTGCGCCCGAGCGGCGATTGGAAAAATGTCTGCCCAGTTCCGGAGGGGAGAAGGTTGGCAGGACATCGGCCATCCCCTCTAAGAGCCAACGGGGTGTCGCAACCAAATAGTTCCCGCTAAACGCCCCAAAAGTCTCCGGGGCTGTCAGCCGTCCTACAGACCCAGCCTGTATGCCCTGGTGGACAAGCTCGTGGGCCATCACAAATTCCAGTTCACCCGGTCGCCAATCCTGCTTCCCGGGAGGAAATGCCGCCACGACAATGTAGTCCCTCCCGATAGTTCCGGCATCTCCATAATCTTGCCAATGCTTTCTGACGTTCTCGATGTTCCACCCCGTCTTTTCGTGATACCACTGGGCCAGCCTTTCAAGATCGTTGTCCATGAACACCGTGGCTGGTCTTGTCCGGTCCGGTATGCCGAGGGACTTGCCGTATGAGTACATGAGCCCGACTGCTCTCACCGCTGCCTCGACCTCGGACCGATTCACGTCGCTGTGTACTTCCCACTTGAGGTAGGGCGGCAGCCGTGGGTCCTGGACCAGGTCGGCGAAGGGCCCTGGCGTGGGTGTAGGCGTTGGAGTCGCTGTTGGCTCTGGCGTGGGCGTAGGCGTAGGCGTGGGTGTAGCTGTCGCTGTCGGAGTTGGTGTGTTAGTCGGTTCGGGCGCAGGAGTAACTGTTGGCGTTGGAGTGGGCAAATGTGTCGGTGTTGGAGTCGCCGTAGGCTGAGGGGTGGGGGTTGCCGCGATAGTTGGCGTCGGCGTAGCTGTAGGCGCAGGTGTGGCCGCCGGTTTGACGGTAGGCGTAAGTGTGGGCGTGGGTTCGCTAGTCTGAGTGGGCGTCGCAGTCGGATTCGGCGCAAGAATCGCGGTAGCCTCCGGTGAGGACGTAAGTGTTGGCGCGGGTGTGGGAGTGCTTGCGGCAGGACGAACATCGGGCGAGGGCGAGACCACCTGACCGGCGTCCCTCTCCTGGCCGCAGGCTAATGCGGACAGGGCCACGGCTAGACAAGCCAGCAGTGCGGTGGCCAGGGCAATAAATCGGGTCCGCTTACTCTTCATTGGTACGATTCCGACCTACAGTAAAGGCTGCCGCTCACTCGTCAACCGATATGGGAATCTCAACCTCGGGAAAGCCCGCAGCACGGTGTTCCTCGAACAGTTCGTAAAAGTCCCAGACGGTCATCCCGAAGGCGGCCTCGAATGCCTCCTGCCAGGTGATTCCGGGTTGGGTCAACGTATAGTAGTGGATCAGCGCTTTCTCGCCTGCATAGGACGCGAGCAGTTCTCCCGCCAACAGGAAGTAGGGGTAATACCCGACGCCCGGTGTTCGGCTAGCCACGGTTCCCAGCTCCGACAGTGGCTTGTCAGCGCGCTGCCCCCTTAAGACGAGCCCCCCACGCTCCCCGTCGTACGAGAGGACGCCTATATCCGACATCGCTCTGTACGCGGAGAACTCGGCGGCACCTTCCGTCAGCCAGCGGGGGCCGCCTTCCGGTACTTCGTAATGACTTGAACTGTGCTTCAGGCCGCTCAGCCCGTGCTGCCAAATGTGGTAAAACTCATGCGCGGTAATCTTCATCTTGTTGTCACGTGGCGAGGTTGGAGTTTTCCTGGATATGTCGAAAAAGGCATACCCCTCGCCGGCCATAGCCACCCCACCTCTTGCGTAATCCCGGGCATGCGCGACACTCCAACTCGTTTCCCAAGACAAGGCTGCCGCTAACTCATCGAGGTCGTAAAGTAAGTAGAACCTGGCGTCGTCCTCAAGAAGAGGCCCTCCGAGAGAAACGAGATAGTCGTGCATCGCCCGGACTGCTTCCAGACTGTTCCGCCTGTCTTCGTCGGATACATCATCACCTATCACCCACTTCACGTACTCGGGAGCGCCCGGAATGGCGACCGGCGTTGTAAATGAGGGGCAGCCCTCCTTGGTTAAACCCGCGTCGCCATGCCTCTCGAACTGTTCGTAGAACTCGCCGACAGTCATGTCGAAGGCAGACTTGAACGCCTCTTGCCAGCTGATGCCAGTGCTCAATGAAGAATAATAGGCCGGTATGGATCTGGGGCCGGCCATTTCCGCCAGCAACTCGCTTGCGGAAAACGCGACCTGCCGGGAGCGGCCGTACCCCTGCGAATGGAAACCATCCGAGGTTTCCAACTTGTCCAGGGGCGGCGCTCCAGAATGCCCCCTGACCGTGTAGCAGCCCTGTGACCCCGGTGGCTCAACCGCCTGGAAAGCAAAGTATTCGGCGTCTCCCTCCCGCAGCCACGTGGGACCTTCACGGCTTACGGCGCTCCTGGGGTCGCGCTCCCAAATTCCGGTTAGCGCCCGCCGGTAGACTTTGAAAATGCCGGCCGCCAAACTACTCTTGCGTTCACCCGGCGAAATCTCTTGGTAGCGTTCTGCCGAAGTGTTCAAGGCTATGAAGTCTTTGCTGTCTATCATCCAGCTCTTCCCAGCGGGTAAATTCGGCCCTAACCAACTTTTATCCCGCCCGGTAGTGGATTCGAACTCGGCCACCAGGGAGTCCAGGTCATGGTAGAGGAAAATGCTGGCTCGCCGGTTCATGGGAGGCGCATTGATGCCAAGGAGGTAATCGCTCAACGCTCGGAATGCGGCCCTGGCCTCAGTCTCTGCGTTGGGATTCACTCCACTGCCGATCTTCCAGTTGATGTAGTCGTCTAAAGGCTGTGGGCCTACGGGTGTGGCCACCGGTGTTGGAGCAAGCGTAGGTGTCGGAGTATGGGTAGGCGTTGGCTGGGGAGTAGGGATTGCTGTTGGCGTCGGCGTTGGCGCGGGTGTAGCCGTTGGCGTTGGAGTAGTGGTTGGAGCCAAAGTTGGTGTAGGGGAAACTGTAGGCGTAAGTGTGGGCGTGGGTTCGCTAGTCTGATTGGGAGGCGTCGCTGTCGGAGGCGGAGTGGGCGTCAGAGTAAACGAAGCGGCGGCGTCCGGAGTTGCCGTGGGGGTAATGGTCAGAGTACCCAACAGCGCGAAGGTGGCCGACGGAGACGGTGGAACCTCGGGATGCGGTTCTCCCGTGGCTGCTCGCTCCCTCTGCTGAACCGCGGCAGGAGTTATTTCTGGGGCGCTGGAGTCCACTCCGCAGCCCGCAAGGACACTTGCTATCAAGACGGTCAATGCCCCGCAGACCAACAACCGCATCACTTGGAGCCGGTCTGCCTTGTGCCGGTTTTGCGTCATGATTTCATGTGTCCCCGCTTTAGGTAACATCCCGGTGCGAACATCGAGGCGCCCTAGCTGTGCCGCGCGTCAGCGGTCACCCTTAAATGATTTTTCTAGCCCCCGAGGCACTTGCCGAGCCAGGCGCGTCCGTCGCGGGCTAGAAAGTCGTCGGCGATGAAGGGGCCTTCCGTGCCGCGGTCGTAGATTTCGGGGCGACGGGCGGAGGGATCGGAAAGCCCTTCGATGATAGGGTCCATGATGCTCCAGGACTGCTCGATTTCGTCGCTGCGGATGAACAGGGATGCGTCGCCGTTGAGGGCGTCCAGCAGCAGGCGCTCGTAGGCGTCGGGTATTTCCTCTCCCCCAAAGGAGTCCTCGTAATGAAACTCCAGGTTCACCGGGCGGAGGTCGAGGGTGGAGTCGGGCGTCTTGGCCTGGAACTCCAGGTGAACGCCCTCGTTGGGCTGTACGCAAATGGACAAGGTGTTAGAGGTTATGTCGCCGCTGGTGCCCTGAGGGAAGATGAGATGGGGCGGGCGGCGGAACTGGATGAGGACCTCGGTCTTCTTGCTGCTGAGAGCTTTGCCGGAACGCAGGTAGAAGGGGACGCCCTGCCAGCGCCAGTTGTCGACGTCGACGCGCATGGCGGCGTAGGTGGCGGTGCGGGAATCCGGGGGGACGCCGGGTTCGTCGAGGTAGCCGTCGTACTGGCCTCGCACGGCGATGACTGGAGCGTCCTGAGGGGAGACACGGCGAACCGCTTCCAGCACCTTCACCTTCTCGTTGCGGAGGGTGTCGGCCTCGAAGGTGGAGGGAGGTTCCATAGCGACTACCGCCAGCAGTTGAAGAATGTGGCTCTGGAACATATCGCGCAGCACGCCGGCGCGGTCGTAGTATGCGGCACGATCGGCTATGGATACGGACTCGGCCACCGTTATCTGGATGTTGTCGATGTAGTTGCGGGACCATAGGGGTTCAAAGATGGCATTGGCGAAACGGAAGACGAGGAGGTTCTGGACAGTCTCCTTGCCGAGATAGTGGTCGATGCGGTAGACCTGATGCTCGGCGAATACGGAGTGGACTACCCGGTTGAGTTCCCTGGCGGTCTCGAGGTTGACTCCGAAGGGTTTTTCGACGACGACGCGGCGCCAGCAGTCGTTCTCCCGGTGGTATCCGGCGGCGCCGAGGCTTTCGATGGCTTGGGCGAACAGGAAGGGCGCGAGGGCGAGGTAGTAGAGGCGGTTGGCCGACCTGCTTGGGGACTCGATGTCGGCGAGCGCGCGTTCGAGGTCGCGCAGACCGTCGGGGGCGGACACGTCGCCGTAGCAGCTGTGGATCCGGTCGGCGAAATCGTTCCAGAGTTCAGGCGCGGGCGGGAACTCAGGATCCTGGCCGAAACCCTGGTAGAAGCAGGCGCGAAACTCGTCGGCTGTCATATCGCTGCGGGAGACACCGACTATCCGTATCTCCGGGCCGAGGCGACCCTTGGAGTAGAGGTCGGCTAGAGCCGGGGCGAGCTTGTTGCGGGTCAAGTCGCCCGAGGCTCCGAAAATTATAATGGTGGTGGTCTGGTTTGACATACCCTCACCCTAACCCTCTCCCAGATTGAGAGGGAACTATGAGTAATCCTCTCCCGGGTAGGGAAATACCGGTGGGCCGGTCTACTCGCTGGTACGGCGGACGGCATGTCCGCCAACATCCAGCTTTGGCAAGTCCCAAATGAGCCTCTACAATGGCTCTGTCAGATACAACCAGTCTCAATCACTGTCTCATTTCGTCCAGTAACGTATCAGCTCCTCCAGCAGTTTTAGGCACATATATTGGCATATAGGAGCCTCTGATGCCAGCCAAGAAATCCGACTCCCTGTCGCCCGCCTTCGTCCGTGCGGTCAAGTCCCACGGCCACTACGGCGACGGCAATGGCCTGACACTCCTCGTGGACAAGTCGGGCAAGCGCTGGATCCAGCGGGTTACCATCAACGGCAGACGCCGCAACATAGGCCTGGGAGGCTTTCCGGCGGTCTCCCTGGCCTCGGCCAGGGACCAGGCTACGGCCAACACCAAGGCCATCCGCGACGGCCTCGACCCGATCCTGGAAAAACGCCGGGCCCGGGAGTTGGCTCTAATGCCCACTATACCCACCTTCGCCGATGCCGCCAAGCAGGTGATAGACGACAGGCGCGCCACCTGGCGCAACCACAAACACGCCGCCCAGTGGAGCAGCACCCTGGAAACCTATGCCCATCCCAAAATCGGAAATAAACCCGTCGACCAGGTGACCACCGCCGATATTCTGTCCATCCTGGCTCCCGTGTGGGTCGCCAAGCACGAAACGGCCACCAGGGTCAGGCAGAGGTTGGAAGCCATTTTCGACTGGGTAATTGCTCAGGGGTGGAGACTGGACAATCCTGCTTCCCGGTCCATCACCAAGGCCTTGCCCAAGGTAAGGCGGCGGAAGAAGCACCACAAGGCCATTCCGCATGGCCAAGTCCCGGCCGCGGTGAAAAAGGTGCGGGATTCCGGTGCGGACCCTTCGACCAAGCTGTGTTTCGAGTTCCTGGTTCTGACGGTCGCCAGGTCCGGTGAAGCCCGCCTGGCCCGGTGGGAAGAGATTGACTGGCAGGAGCTGTCCTGGACCATACCGCCCTCGCGGATGAAGGCCGACCGGGAGCACAAGGTTCCACCGCACCGTGCTTTATGAGAAGCGGAAGCCGGTGATGGAACGCTGGGCCGAGTACCTGAGCGCGGGCATCAACGGAGCCTGAACCGGCGGCGCGCTGCCTTCCCCGCGGACGTGGTCTTGGTCCCTGTGCCCGGAACAACGGGAAACACCCGTGGATTCATGGATTATGCGGCGCGAAGGGAAGGCGGATCAACGGCAACCGGATCTGCCGTCCGGTTGTCTCGCCAAGGAATGCTGCCGGCTGGGTGAGGCAATGCCGAGGCGAAGGCGGTTGACGTTAAACATTGCCGGACGGCGGAGTGGGTCTTCCGGCCGCAAGGGCCGTCCAGAGCGAGTTGCTGACGGTCGGCCGGGACAGGGTGGCCCGGGACGGGATTCTTTCACCGAAAGCAGAGATTGAGAGGTTGATTCTTGACGCTGAGCCGCAGGCCCATCCGGAGCAGGCGTATCCCCGTCTTGGCAGCGGAGAGGGGCACGAAGATGACCGCAGTGACCATCGGTGCGCTTGGGTCTTGTTTCACAGACCGGGCGGGGCCGTAGTTCCAGTGGGCGTTGCGCCATGGCGCTTATTCTCCTCGGCCCCGGGGTACGATGGACCGGCCCGGCCTCCACCCTGGCGGGCGTTCCCGGCACGTCAGCCGCGCCCCCCGGGCCCGGCGCGCGTCGAGGCCTTTGTCAGCAGGGCAACGCCACGGGAACCCTGGCCGTTGGGTGCCCTCGCTCAGCGGAGACTGCGCAGGCGCGGGGAGCGTAAGCTCCCGGCGCGGCCGGTATCCAGGCGTTGAACGCCTTCCTCTGGCGCATATCCGATGCGACTGTTCCGCCTGTTCGCGCGGCCTCCCCGACGGCCCACTAAGGGATTCTCTCCCGGTCCCAGCGGTAGGCGCGCCGGTCGAAGGTGGCACTGAGGGCCCGGTTCACCAGGGCGGCAAACAGGGAATTGCCCTTCCGGTCCCTGATTTCTGCCACGCAGTCTCCGTAGCGGTCGTGGGCCTCCGGCAACGGCAGAGGACGCGCCTGCATGTCCCGGCGCTCGAATAGATAGGTGACCAGGAGGTCCTCGCAGACCTGGCGCTTCAGCCGTCTTTCCAGGGAAGGTGCCGGCGGGCCGGAGCCGCGCTGCTGCTGCCATCTAGCGCTCACCCGGCCAGCGGGGGGTGAAGCTGCGGGCTTGCAGGAGAACCACGTACTGCCGGTGGATGTCGCGGTAGGCGGGACGCCGGTCCAGGCATATGGCGGGCGCGCACCACCGGCGGCTGATCGACCGTGCTAACCCCGGAGGCCCCGTATCCTCCGTCATCGTAGATGAATTGGAGTGGGGCGGGTGGGGAGTCGGGTGGGAGATTGCCGGATTCTTGCATCTGATCCCTCCAGGGGGATCCGGCCATGTCCGGCGGCCTTCTCCCCGGTAATGTCTCCTCTGAGACCAGTGTAATGCGGGGCCGGCGAGGGATTTCCCTTTCGTGTCAATGCTGTCGTTGTCCGGAGAAAGAGATTCAGCGATGCCCGGCCGCCAACGCCGCACCCCATACTCAATGACCGGCGTGGTGTCATAGCCGGCAAACCGGTCAATGCCCCTCCCATTGAGCCCGGTCCGGAGTGGGGAGACGAATACGGACCAGCCTTGGCAGGAACAGGATTCAGGGTTTGGAATTCCGGTTCCATACTCCGGTGAGGCGGCAGGGAGCGGACGCGAGTTTCACTCGCTGGCCGTTGCTGCCTTCCCCCGGTCTCCGGCCGGGTTACCCGGGGTGGTAGGAGACCCAGAGCCACCCGTCCGGGTCCAGCTCAACACCGGCCCAGCCGTACAGCCAGTCGCCGCGGCCGGCGGCGCGCCCCTCTCCAGCAGCAGGCCTGCGATTCTCTGCATGGCCCCGGTGTCCTCGTCCAGGTCCGCCAGACCCTCGATGCCGTGCGCCTCGGGCGGTATCCCGGCGCTGTGCACCTCCCCTTATTCGTCGCGCTCCTGCCGGTAGCGGGGCCAGTCCCCCACTGGGGCCCTCTGCTGGTCTCCGGCATCGCCGACATCATCCGCATCGCCCTGACCCGGGGTTGCCCCGTGGGTGGCCACCTGCCAGAAATCGTCCAGGACGTGCCATGCCGAGACGCGCACCGCCTCTCCCCGGGTGATGAAGGTACACGACAGTTCCGGCTGGTCCTCCCCCTCCAGCCCAACCGTTTCCTGAAGCCATTCCCGTATATCATGCTTCAGTGATTCCTCATGGGGCCAGCCCAGAGGGGAGGCGGCTATCACACCGCTCCCGTCCCAGGAGGTCATGATTGCCAGCACGTCGCGCAGTTCGCTGCTGACTGCCTTGAAGGCCTCCAGGACCGGGTGCAGCCTCAGGATTACCTGCAATCTGTCATCGCTCAGTTCTTCCATTGCTCTTCACCTCTTTTCTTCCGGTTGCGGGCGGCGGGGTCGACGGCCTTGGCGCCGGTGTCCTGCGCGGCATCCTGGCATTTGGCCATGCCGAGGGACGACGGACGGGCAGCGCCCGTTCGCTTCCCACCAAACCGAAACCCCGGCGCCACGGGGCGCCGGACTCGCCGCTCCGTAACGGCTGTCTTTCGGATTCGTCAGGATGAACCCGGCAGGCTGTGCCTGCGGAGAATCCGGGCCAACCGGCCCGGGCGGATGACAGCCCGCACTCCGGCGAAGGGGAAGGGCGCGGGTCCGGCCATCCTGGAGGACAGGGTGTTCCGCCGGCTCCGCTTCTCGCCGTCGGCGATGCGGTGTCAACTCGACCCTAGCACCGGAGCGCCTGCATTCCCTGCAGGATCTGCCCGCCCGCTCCCGGCGTTATGGACACTCTTCCCGGAGCCTGGCCACAACTGGGTGATTCAGCACGGGCGTGGGAAATAGAGCGGCGTCTGGAACTGGCTGATAGGCAAGCCTAGGCTGACGGCCAAAGTGTTGTACGACCGGATGAATGCCAACGCTGACGGCATGCTGGCCGCCATGAAGGAGGACCGTTACGACGATATGATCCACGACGTGGTGAGGTTCACCGGGGCTGATCCCTAGACGTTCTTCGAGCTCCCTTTCCCACCGGTTCCCGCGGCCCCTGACTGGGCCGCTTTGCTGTCTCAAAAGGGTTCGGAAATGAGCCCTGTCAGGTGCCTATTTTCGGGCCTACCCGCGCAAAAATTCTTATTGATACAGCGTTTCAACGCGCAAAAATTTCATTTCTGGCCCGGGGGGCCCTTATGGGGTCTGAAATAGCTTTGCGAGGTGTTCTGTCATTCCGCGCAGATTCTCTAGGAGATTTATATCTAGCTCCTTTCTGGCCGGTGTAGTGACTTTCAGAAATCGGCCTTTAGGGGGACCACGGTGGGGGGTTGACTAAAGATTTAGCTACGTTTTACCACAAAACGGTGTTTTCCTATTCTGTGCACGGATTTTGGGGTGCCCTGCACACTTCTTGTGGTTCGGGTCCGGTGGCGGGTGTACCAAAGTGTGTTTTCGGGAGTGTTCTCCTGGTGTATCGAAAAGGCTTCCTCGTCGCGCTGTTTGGGGTGGGACTTGTGGCCTGTGATGGCGGCGGATTTGTGGTTGGTGAGGAGCCGCTGCGTGAGGCGGTTGGTGGAGGTGGTAGGCGGTGTGGTGGTGCCGGTGTAGGTGCCTGTTGGCGTTGGTCTTTGGTGGGGGGTGGCCGCCGCTGGACGCGGGGTTTGGTGGGCCTAGTCAGAGCAAAGCTCCACACCGTGAGGGGAGACCACTGTGTCCGCGGGGCTCCCTGTGGTCTCACCGCTGGACTTAAAGTAAGCCATATACTCCCTTTCCCTTGTGTCACCACCGCTCGGTGCGGGGCTTTCTCCTTCGGAATTCTACCAGTCGGCGCCTGGAGGGGTGCCTCAGTCCAGACAGTGTGCCTTCCCGGGCTCGACGTTGAGCACGCAGGTGAAGGACTCCTCCTCCCGGCTGACGGGGACGAACGCGTCGTTGCCGTGCTCGGCGAAGGTGGTGAGGACGTCCACGAAGCTTTCCCGAGAGGAGTGCTGGCCGGCGCAGTGCGGTTCCGGCCTCATGGTCAGGTATTCCCGCTCCCGGGGCGGTGCCAGTCTTCCGACTTTTCTTGGAAGTCGAGCACATCCTGCCTGGTGCGGACCGGCAGATAGGAGCGTCTCCAGCTCGCCGGTGGCGAGGGAGCCCTGGTCCATGAGGGCCGCCAGGATCCGGACGCGGCCGGTGGCCGTGAGCAGGTAGCCTACGTGGGCCGGGTGGTAGCCCCGGGGAAGATGATGGATCATGACGTGGGCTAGGTCAACGGAGCCCTGCGGTGTTGGCAGGTTCATCAGCCGGGTGGCTTTCCTTGGGGAGCATTGGCTCCAGTGTCTGGGATACTGGTAGCAGCAACGCGGACTTGGTGAAGCGGGCGGTCAGCATCATGACGTCGCCTCCCTTAGAGAAATAAGTTTCGCTCCTCCGCCTCAGCGAAGCGAAAGGGAGGGCGGCGGACCCCAGCGGGTTTCGCGGAATTCGTCCCTTCTCGCGTCACAGGCCGTTTTTCGGTGGGGTATCCTGGTTTCCTCTGGACGGTGAAAAACGGCTCTCTGGCCCGCTGTGACGACACTGGGGGCGTTTTTCTCGCCGGGGGTGGGCGGGAAGTTGGGGGGTCCTGTGAAACTGGAAAGGGCCCGGCGGTGTGGCCGGGCCTCTGTTGATACCTGTGGGCGGCAGTGCGCGCCTAGGGCTCTCTGGCGTTCCTTCCACACTTCTATCTTCTCGGCGGCGATTTTGACTCCTCTTCGTAGCCTATTTGAAACCCTTCTCATACTGGGCGTCCAGCAGTGGTTTCATGAGTCTTTCCAGCAACGACATTGCGCCTATTTCTCTGAAGCGGGCCGCTCGGTGCTGTCTTCTGCTCCTTCCTCCGGGTCGGGGACGAACACGACTTCGGCGGCTTCCTGGCGTGTCTTCCAGGCTTCGTACTTCGGTGACGCGTCGGCCACTCCCTTTTCGTACTGTGCGTCCAGCAGAGGTTTCGTGAGTCTTTCTTTCAGGGACATGACGTATGCGCCTCCGAAGTATGTCAGCAGGAATGATCCTGACGCCAAGTCTAACTCCAAGTTCCCCGTCTGCGCCAGCCATGACGCTATCGTTCCCTGGAGACCGGGCACGGTGACGTCGGCGTGCCGAAGCGCCAAAGCTGCGCTCATGGCCACTGCTGCTGGTCCGCTGGCCGCTCCGGCGATTCTTCCGGTTCGGGACTCCGCCGGATTGGCCCGGGCTGCCTCGCTGAGCGCGAGCGAGAATATCAGGCTGCGTTCTCCTTCTCCATGCGGGGTTTGTTGTCGGCCTGATGCTTGATGCTGACGTCTATGCGTGATTTGAGCCCGACCAGCAGGCGGTCTCCATGTGGCAGAAGAGTTCCGAGAGCCGCAGGTAGTTCGGCCCGTCCGATTCCAGTATCGTTTCAACTTCGGAGAGCATACGCTTAACATCTTCCTTGGCCTGCTCGACCCTTTGCCGGTGGGTCGTGATGTCGCTCATTTCGATTCTCCTTCGCGGCCGATTCAGCGGAGATTCCACTGCGGTTTGCCCTTCGCGGCTTGCTGTTGGTCCAGCCTGTTGGGTGGGTGAGGTTCCGAGGCCTACGGGTCGAAAGGAAACATAAGTCATCCCGAATTTTGGATGGGTGGATGAGATAGCCAGAGGGAGGAAAAGGCAGCTCTCAGTCTGGAGAGAGGTATCGCAGCTTGGCGGTACCTCTCTCCCGTTCTGTGGCACCAGTTTCGGAGCAGGTTGCTTACCAGAGCCGTCAGCTCAGGAGCCAGCAAGGAGAGCAGGTAGGCGTAGACCAAGCTGACCAGCAGCAGCAGCTTGAGACGGTTTTCCCAGAACCACAGCCGGGGGCTCTCCATGGCCAGGTCCGTCTTGCAGGCCCGGTAGCACATCTCCACCTGCCAGCGGCGGGCGTAAGCCAGCACCACCCGCCAGGCGTCATCGGTGGTCTCGATGGTTTCATTGGTCAGCAGGTACCAGGGTTTGCGGCCCTTGCCGGGACGGGAGACCACCAGCCACAGGGCATCTTCCATTTGGGGATGGCGCACCGGAACGGCCACGATGCCCGTCTTGCGGTACTGGCGGCGGCTTGAGTCCCAGATTTCACGGCGGTCCTGGGAGCGTTTGCCCCGGGTGATATGCCAGGCGGGACGCTCGCCCCGGTCATCGGCCAGATGATAGCGGGTAGGCCAGCGCATGATGAAACGCGCTTGGTGTCCCAACAGTTCCTGGAGCCAGGGCGCGCCGGCATATCCCCGGTCAAAGACGTGGACCACTCGCCTTTGCCACCACTCGGCACATTGAGCGAGCAGGGATGAGGTCTGCTCACGACGATGGCTGGCCAGCTGGCCCCGGCTGGTCCACCAGCGCATGGCGGCCAGGGCGGGAGGCCCCTGCATCCCAGCCAGCATCACGGTGAGCCACTGCAGGCCGGGGACGAACACCGGTGGCCCTCCCGGTGGATGGTAGTAGCCGGGCTTGATGCGCTTGAGGCGGGCCGCCTTGCTGGAGCGGACCGGGCACAATCCCTCCAGGGCGATGCTTTCCGGCTTCTCCAATACACTCTTGTCCCAGATGGCCAAGGCCAACTCCTCCCGCTGCTCCAGGTGGGAAAGGGACTGTTCCGCCCGGTGCCGGAGGAACTCCTCCAGAAGAGTGTGGGACCACTTAGGGGATCGCAACAGATTGCTGAGACGCTTGGTGCCTGCCGGGGCCTGGGCCGGGGAGAGGATGTGGGCGCCCAACTCGCTGAGCAGCAGCCCAGAACGGGAGTGGCGCAGACGCACGATGGCTATCAGGGCCAGGAAAAAGGTGCGCACCAGACGCCGGTCTATCAGTTGGTCCAGCCACTGTTCCAAGGGACCAATGAAAGATTGCAACAGATTGGCAACCTCCTGCCCCTTGCCCCCGCCCCGCCTCATGCCCCACCATAACGAAAGACCCCCCAAGGTTAATGGTGTTCTGACAGTCCCATTCCACCTGAAGGGGTCTTTCTCTGTGCCTGTTTTCCTATACCGCTTTTGCCGCTTTTTCCCTCTTCACCAAAATTCGGGATGACTCATGTTTCGTATTCCACAGCGTGTTGCCGGTTTCAGGCGCTGGATAGTGCCGGTGTTATCTCGTCCGGCACGACCCTCAGGTGGTAACCTGCTTGGGGTAGCCGGCCGGTTTCGGTCAGCGGGTCTGTCTGCCTTTGCATATTCACTTCACCGTAGCTGCCCTGCACTTTCATCACGTACCATTCCTCCTCACCTCTCTCGGTCATGAGGTCTCTCAGGTCCATCCGCCCTTCCCGGAACGCTTCCAGGGATTCCTGGCTGACTGGGACCGTCGTGTACTGCAATCCCTCGGACAGCTCGTCTGAGTACATTGCGATGTAATCCCGTTTTTCCTTATCCTTTGCCGAAAAGATCAGTTCGAGGTCGTTTTACAGGAAGCTTTCGGTCATTTTGATTTTCATGGCGTCCTGCTGCAGTTGCTGACCGGGTCGAACTCCCGGTTGGGCCACCATGTCTGGTTGCCGGTGCTTTCCATGGGACTTAGCTCGCCCTGTCCCGTGGATATTGTCAATTCGCCTATGGCGCTCCAGCGGCCCCGCCGGTTTATCCTGCTATTCAGGATTCTTCTCGCCTGGTCTTCCTCGGCCCAGAGTGATGGCCGTGCTGTTCGCACTCCGTGTACCGCGCCTCTTTGATGTGTGCTCCCTTCACCTTCGCGAGTGAATCAAAGTCCGCCTCTTTTGGCTGGTCCCCGGTCAGCAGCCGTTATCTCGCCGTCGTCTCGGTTATTTCCTCGGCCCATTCGGGCGGGCAGTTTTCTGGCAGTTCTTCCCTGAAGTTCACTTCCGCCTCGGTTCAATTCCATTCCCTACCGTAATCCGTCTGTCTGTTTGTTCTCCCTCCACGGCCAAGAATCCCCAGATGCCGGCGGTGACAGTCAGCTTATGGGCGAGGCCGTCGCCATGACCCGGTGTTTCAGGGTCGCTTTGCCGAGATGTCGGTAGCTCAGGGCTGTGCTGGCGGCTAAGCCAGCGTTGACGCCGGAGAATGTCCACCACATGATATCAACGCTGGAGGGCTTGCCTTGGGGCAAGCTACCCGGGTTGATGCCCAAGGCGATGGCCCCGCCCGCGGCTGGGGCGGCCAGTGAGATAGTGGTCAGAAGCAGTGCGGCTTTCATAGGCCGGACTTTAGGCTCCCCCTTGGGCTGTGGCAACAGCGGCAGCGTTTTACCGTCGGTGCGGAATTTGCGGTGACGTCACGCCCGTTGACACTTTGTCCCCGGCCGGCGATGCCGGGCGCTTTCAACCGTGTCAGCCGTATCATTGATGTGCGTGAGCTTCGAACCGAAATTGGCGCAAAATGTTCTCTGGAGTCTTTCGGACGCATTTTTGTCGCCGTAGGGCTTTCGGAGCGGGTTTACGTTCCGGCGGTCTTCGGAAGCGATTTTGCGCTCCGAAGGCTTCGGTGCTCTTTTTGAAGTCACTTCGCCTTCAGAGTGCGCTCTGCTCGATTCCGGCTCCGGACGACACCGGAACGTAATCCGCGTTGCGGTGTCCGTTTTGCGCCTTTCGTGGGCGCTTTGCCTTCGGAGCGTGCTGGGGCTTCTCCATGGTTTCGAAGGTTCGGTTAACGCGGTTGCAGATCTCGTTCCTACAGCCGGTGCCAGCGGACGATTTCGGACGACACCTGTGTCTGGACCTCGGTGTCGTTTTCGACGCTGGCGATGACTGCTATGGCCGTTTGCCCAGTGAACCCTGTCAGGTACATGGCGTTGCGCAAGGCCCGTCCGGTGTCGTGGCGGTCCGCGGTGTGAGAGGCTTCGACCGCCACCATGTGGACGTTCCCGTCGGCGTCCGTGGCTTCCATCACGAGGTCGGCGTTCTCGAAGCTCTCCAGGTCGCTTTCCGCGATTCTATGAATTTCCGCCTCCGGTATCAGGTTGATGAGGCCCGCCTGTTCCAGGCGGCGGGTGAACCGGAGGCCCAACTCCCGGCAGATCTGCGGGCCCTTGCGGATGGTGGCCTGGATGGCCCGGTCGCCTTTGGCGTCGGCTATTTCCCCGCTCAGGCCGTCGAGCCGGCTGATGATGACCGCCTGTCCCCTTTCCAAGGATTCCAGCCGGCTGTCGTTGCGGGCGTTGGTCCGGCGTTGCTCGAGGTTGAACTGCCTTTGTTCCTCGTTGAACTGCCGCTGCTCATCATTGAACTGCTTCTGGTCGACGATGAATTGTTCGAACCGCTCGTTGGCCGCGTGCTGTTGCTCGATGAAGGCGTTGACGGTCTTGACGAAGGTTGCGAACCTCGCCGGCAGGTCGAGCAGCTCCTCGGACAGCAGGCGCCGCCGTACGGCGTCGCGAAACTCTGGGTTGCTGTCCAGAAGCTCTAGGAAGTGTTGTTCCTCTGGTGTGAAGTCGCTGCTCATGGGGCTGCTCCGGTGCCGGTGCCGGTAGGCCATGCACAATGAATCTTCTTTAATTCTGATTCGTTGTGCAGAATCGGCTTTGCGGCGTGTCGGGCCTCTGGTTTGACATAGAGGAGCCTGCCTTGTTGTGCCCCTACTTGTGGGTTGCTGTGACGTACAGGTTCCCTAATGCCGCGATAAGCAGAGCTAGCGGTGGGTAGGCTGTTCCCACGATACACGCTATAGCGGTTGCGATGCCGATGTTTTTGAGAGTATCTTTCATCTCTTCTTCCATCTAGCTGCCTGTGGAGGGGTTCTGCTCCGGCTCGATGATGAGTACTGTGGCTCTGTCCGTTTTAACACCCGCTGCGACCCGTTGGGTCAGCACTATGGGCAGGCAGGTGAGGCCCGTGGCTGTGCTCAGGATTGTAGCTCGGCGCGTTGCCTTCCCAACGTCCTCTTGCTTTGCCGTGATGGAGATTTCCCCCAGTATGTAGACGGAGGTACCGTCCGACTGGTTGGTCACGAGTACGACGTCGGCGCGTTCAAGGCCGGTTGCCCCCGGGTTCGTCGATAGCTCCGGCCTCGAGGGCCTTGTCGGCCAGCGCACACAGCGGCTCAGGATTCCTTGTGGTTGAGAATATCTGCGCTCCCGAGATTTTCATTACGCTGAAGATGCGTCGGCAGGCCAGTCCGGACACGTAGCCCTCGTAGTCCGTGCCAGCCAGACGGCTTAAGTCTGGGCCATGCAGGCAACAACGGTCTTGAATCCGCTGACATCGTTCCTGATCGCCTGCTGCCCTTCCTTGAGGTTTCGACATCGGTCTTGAGCGTGCCGACGTCATTTTCCATCCGGTTGAGGGCTTCTCTCATGTCGGCGACGGCTTCCAGGAATACTCTGAACTGTGCCGGGAGTTGCAGCATCTCGTCGCAAAGGATACGGCGGCGCAATTCGTCTCGGAGCGCCGGGTCGCGCTCGATGGCGTCCAGTATGTCATGGAAGGTGTTGATGGGCGTGGTCATTTCGGTTGCCAGTTTGCTGATGGAATTGATGCTTCGCGCGATGGACCTCTTGGTTCCGGTTCAGTATGCGGAGATGTACCGTCATTCTATCTTCCGGTCGTCCTCACGGCAACGCGGGGTCAGGTTGAGGAAATTCCGCTACTCCGATTTGACTCTCAGCCGGTCCTGAATCCGTTGCTGGACCGACGAAAGGCGTCAATGAAGGTTGAGCTGCCTGGTGACGGATTACGGCCATTTTGCGAGTTTGGAAATTGGGGCGGCTATGCCTGATGAGTGGCCGCTCTGTCCTCTCGCAGACGGTCGTCTGGCAGGTCAAGGGGAATGGCAGTATTATGCCTTCTCTATAGCGCCATGTAGCGGTTCCCCGGCCACGAACTGCACACCCTGACAAGGGAGGTGTTGCCCTTGACCGCCCGGAGTTCTACCGGTCCACACCTCCTTCCTCGGGCTGTGGAGGTGCCATGAATGAGCAAACCGAATGGTGGAACGTGCTGACGCACCTCCCGCCTTTCTTGATACCAGTAGCTTCAGCAATAGTCGCGCTGCTCATAAGAGACCTATTGGATCCACAGCAATGGCGGCGGTTTGTTCGGAAGTCCTTCGCGAGCGCGGCCAGCGGAATTTTGGTATTCGGCGGTATGGCCGCCGGTTACTTGATTTTGCTCCGCTATGTAGGTAATGAGGAAAGTCCAATCGTCGTCTATGCTGGGCTTGTCATAGGTCTGGGCATAATTCCGGCAACTGTATTTGCAAGTGTCGTCGCATACCGGAGAGTGGAACCCAAACTCGACTGGTACACCAACAGCCGATTTTGTGCATTCCTTTCACAACGGTTCCTGACCAATTCTTTCCGTTGACGTGCGGCCGGAATGCCTTCCGGCTGATGTAACATTCATAAATGGCTGCGTTTTTGCCTTGAGGGAGCAGATAGGCGAGTATCGTCTGAGAGTTGCAGTCGGAACGTGGGATGGCGGCACCACTTTGATTGAGAGAACAACAAGGAACCCTGGGCATGGATGGGTTAGGGTGATGCGAGTGGTTCTCGAGATACAACTCGGGTATCTCTCGAAAAATCCCACTCCCACGTGGCGAGAGCGCATCCCGTTCTATGGCACTTTAAGGACATGGTTCAGTAGGCCGACAAGCACCCCTCTCCCAAACGAGTTGTTGAAATGGCAAAACCATGCCTATATGCAAATCCATAGGTTGGCAGAAAGGGTAAACGCTGAAGGCGTGCTTCGGTGACCGACAGCCCCCCTGCTTGGACTGCGGAAGGTCCCCAGTCTGAGTGCGAGTTCTCAGCCTGTGAATCAACATTTGGGAGTATATGAGGGTCTTGCCCGCGAGGCTGTGCCCGTGAAGAATTCCATGCCTTCCCCCGCATGGAATCCCCGCAAATTGCTTTTTTTCCCTGTCCGGCGGGTTCCTTTACAACATCGCCTTCTGCGTCTGCCGCTGTGAGTAGATGTCCATCGTGCGCTGGAGAGCGTAGCTGAGATTGATCAACTCGGATACGTCGTCCACCATCATCTCGCCTCTCTCTGCGATCTCTTCGCGGTACTCCGCAAGGTGCAGCCGGTGGTTGCTCTTCACGATGTTGTGGTGGGGGCAGAGCGGCGCGCGGTTCACGATCTGGTCGCTGGTGCCGTCCTTGCTCCTTGGTTCCCGGTGATCAAGGTGGAAGTTCCTCGTCGTCTTGACAATGGTGCCGTCGGGCAGGCGGTTGGCGAACCCGCAGCACCAGGCCATCCAGCCTGACATCTCCAGCAAGATCCTCAACATTTCGTCCTCTGGAATGATGCTGGCCGGCGTCTTGAACGTGCGGGGTTTGGCCCAGAGCTGGAACGCCGGAGGCGCGTCGTCTGTTTCCAGGGTTTCGCGGACTGGCAGTTCGTTGGGGCCGTGAACGGTGACGAAGTTGCCCAGCATCGCCGGCTGGGCGTTGTGCGTCGGCTCGGCGCAGGTCAGCGTAGCCAGCTTGGGCTTGCTGAACTGGCGCTTGAATACCGTCCAAGCGCGGGGGTTGATGTCGCAGGCCAGCCAGTTGCGGTTGAGCCGCTCGGCAGCTACGGCGACGTAGGCGCAGCCAGCGAAGCAGTCGAGTACGACGCCGCCTTCGGGGCAGGAAGCCTTGATGATGCGCTCGGCAAGGGCGACGGGTTTCTGCGTTGGGTAGCCGGTTCGTTCATGAGAATGTGTTTGCAAGGGCAGAATATCGGACCAGATGCTATCTACGATTCGGCCTAGCATTTCATTTAGATAACGCTTGACCCTCGGACGCTTTTGCTTTGAGTTGGGGTGCCAGATCCGACCATCGTTTTCTAGCTTGTTCATGGTTTCCAGTGAGTAACGCCATCCCTTTGCCGGCGGCTTATATCCTTACCATTCTTACATGAGGTTGGGACGTGGATTTGGACTGGCCATGTTGTCTAGGGAGTATCGACCTCTGCCGTCGTTGTCATTGTGTCGGTAGTTGTTATTGATGTAATTCTGGTCGTATTCGCCATGCTGTGCGTTCCAGACATGCCTCTTACTCTTCGTGTAGTAGAGGATGGTGTCGGCAACGTTGGCGTAGTTTTTAGCATCGCTATGGGTGCTAGTGCATTTCCAAGTGATTGCGCTCCGGAAGTTGTCCACTCCGAAGATCGCGGTCAGCAGGTCACCGAGACTGTTGTTGACGCCGTGGTCGCAATGCAGGTATAGACTGCCTGTGTCCTTCAGCACCCGTCGGATCTCGAAAAGCCTGACGGCCATGTAGCACAGGTAGGCGGCGGTGCCGTCACCGTGAATCTCGCGCGTAACGTCAATCAGATTGGCTACGGCCTGATGGTCGTTTTCAATGTCAATGAGCCATTGCTCATGGATGTCGGTTTCCCATGACCAGATGTCCTTGTAGCGCGTTTCGGGCCAGTCAATGCCGGCCTTGTTAGCATCCTGCTCATTCCTGATTCCCCAGCGTCTGAGCAGGGACAGCTCGGTGGCTTTCTCCGCGTCGGACAGCGGCTGCTTCAGCGGGTCCGACGCCTTGCTGTTCTTACGGCCGAAGGTCTCGTTCTTGGCAAACGGCGGGTCTATTCAGACCAGGTCGATGCACCCGTCGTTCAGGCTTTTCAGGAAAGGCAGGTTGTCGGCCATGCGGCCAGTGTCGCATACGGATTCGCTCTCTTTTGGAGGGCGTGGTTTCCAGCGCGCTTGGAATCGGTGTTGCTTGCTCCAGATGGGGTGTAGACAGACAGCAAAAGGCCCGGGCGCGCCGGTCCCTGTTGCGTTCTCTCGATTGCCATCCGGTATTCCTGTGCTCTATTGCCTATCGCAGGTTCATCGCCGTGCCCACTCGGAGCGGCACGCTTGGCCTCCGTGCCGCTGGTCAGCGCTCCTCGGCGTAGTCGTTCAGCAGGGACTGCATCGCCCACCGGCGCAGTCTGCAGACCCTGTCAACCTCGCCCCGACCGTGAATGCGGTGGGCGATGCATAACAGCACGGTGGCCCTGCGCTCCACCGGGATCCGGACGACCCAGCTCTCGACGCGATAGCCCTAGATGAAAGCCAGTCCGCTAGTTCGCTTTCGTCCAGGCGGCATAGCACCGGCTTGAGGAATCCGCGTGGGAAGTTGGCGGTGGGTTCAGGAGGGCCGCCATGATTGGGCTGGCTGCTGACAAATCTTTCTCCCCTTGGGTTGCGGCTTGGAATGCCGCCTACCCGATTGTCATTCTAATCACCTGGGGCAGCCATAGAGATTGGTCAGCAACATCTCCGTGAACTCCTCAGCGCCGGTGTTCCTGTACGCCTCGGTGAATCCCTCCAATTCGCTGAACGCATCAACGGTGCAGATCATCCCATCGTACTCGTCGTCCGTTATGCCGGAGTCATGTGAGTCCAGGGCGGCCTCCTCTTCACTCAGGCAGTAGAAGACGGTCAGTACCCAGACTTAGCTGTGGGCCTGCCGGACCAGGTCGTCTTCCGCAGTGTATACCTCCCTGAGATTGTCGCTGAGGTTGACGCCATCCAGGGCGTCTCGAATGCAGGATTCCGTGTCTGCCCTGAACATCCCACCCAGGTATTGGAAATACCAGGCAATGAACGCGAGATGGAGGTCCAGAGCGTCTCGTCCTCCAGGCATTCCAGATGCTGAGCCACGTCCTCGTAGTCCACATCGGGATGCTTCGACAAAAAGTCCGCCAACAGCTCGAAGTCGGTGACGCAGTCCCGTTCCTCCTGCGAGAGCCTCGGCAAAAGTCCCGCCGGGTCATCGGGGTCCAGGGGGGCGATGCTGCTTGGTTCAGACGTCGAAGCTGATTCGGGTGTCGCTGCCGGGACGGAGGGCATCTCGCTTGGCGCTGGCCCCATCTCCTCGGCACAGTCCGCAGCCGCCTCTGCCAGCAACCCTTGATCTCCTCTTCCCCCTTTCGTCATCGCCACCGCCATCTCCCTGGGCCCGCCCAGCTTTTCCATCATACACTGCATCCATGCTCGGATTTCCGATCCCTCCCGCACCCACTCGGCAGTGGTCTCCCACTCCGCGTCGTTCAGGCACGCCATCGTTACGAAGTGAAGCGTCGTTGCCGAGGACAAGGTGTCTTCGGGGTACCCCTCGACATGCGCCAGCATCATCGAACGGGGGTCTATCTCATTGAACGCGGCGTGGAGGCAGATGGAGGTTTCCAAGCTCAGGAGGCCGACTCCTCCAACGGTATCCGCGAGAAAAACCCTTGCCAAGATCTCGTCTTCGAGACACCCGATAATCTTTATCCGCTCCTCCTGGTCCCCATAACCCTGTAGAATCCCATTCCACCTCAGGTGCATGACGGGGCCGATTTCCTTGATGCAGGCCAGTTCGGTCTGTGAGAGCAGAGCATTGACGGATTCAGGGTCGTCATACATCGGGTCGTCCAGCACCAGGGGCGACAGGACACCTGTCGGCGTCTCGTCTTTGGGAGTCGAGACCAGCGTTGAAGTTATAGTCGGTTCTGGAGGTGAGGTGGCAGTCGGCAATGGAGTGGGCTCGGTGGCCGATAGTTTCACTGGCGTGGCCGTGCGCGCCGCAGTGGCGGTTGGTTCCTGGGTGGGCGACGGTGCCCGAGTCGGAGTGCCGGTAGGCGCCGGGCTCGGGTTCGAGCAGGCCAGGAGCGCCACGGCTGTCGCCAGAGCCGCCAGGAGCAGGGGCTTCGCCATTATTCCTCGCGTCGCCCAGATTGGAATAAGGCTTGTCGCGGCTCTCCCAGCTCGGCGTCCCATCGGGGTTCATCAGGCCAACTTCAATCACGTCCGGGCGGCAGATGACCGAGGAAACTCGCGAGATGGGCACAAGCCAGGTGTAATCTCCATCGGGCGTTCCTCCCAATTCCTCGATGTAGCTGTCCAAGGGGGATCCGCCGGTTCCGGGGAGAGCCAGCCAATGCCCAGCCTGACCGTGGATGGCGACGGCTTGCCGGCGGCGTGCCTGTAAAGCAGCGCCACCAGCGCGGGATCGATCCAGGCGATGTTGGGTCCGAGGAAATCGGCTTTCTCCTCACCTGCTTCAAAAAGATACTGAGTTCTTTCAGGTTGGTGAGGTTGCCCAACTCCGGGGGTATCTCCCCGCTAAATTGATTGTGGCTTAGGTTCAGTTCCCTCAGATTGTCCAGACTGCCCAGTTCCGGTGGTATAAAGCCGGTCAATTCGTTCCAGGAAAGGCGCAGCACTTCCAGGTTGGTGAGTCCGCCCAGCTCTGACGGTATTGCCCCGTCTAACTGATTGCCAGCGAGGTCCAACTCTTTCAGCTGGGAGAGGCGGCCAAATTCAGGGGGTATCTTTCCTTTCAAACCGTTGGTGGCTAGGTCCAAGACTTCCAGCTTGGAGAGCTTGCCCAACTCAGGCGGTATCTTCCCCTCCAAACGATTGCCCCTGAGGTCCAGTGCGATGACACGGCCGTTGGTGTCAGTGGTGACCCCGTACCGTTGTCCGATGTCTGCTGTACTCATCCAGTTCTTATTCTTGCTCCAGATCAGACCGCCGGTGGCCTCGTGAAGCGCGACCAGGGCCTTCCTGTCCGCATCGAGCGCGGCCGGCGCCGGAGGCGGCTTGGTGGTCGTAGCGCCATTCGTCGGAGTGCCGTTTGGCGTTGGATTCGGCGGTGTGGCCTTCACCGCTGGGCTAGGCGCTGGGGTCCGGGGGGCATTGGTGGTCTCTGGTGGGACCGTCAACTTCGGCGTACCGCCAGGAGATGAGGTGGCAGTCGCCCTTATGGTTGGTGTTGGTTCGGAACACGCGATCAGCGGGATGAGCGCCAGGAGGAGGAAGCAGTACAATGCGTTGGTCACGGAATCTGTATTACTCCTTTCCTGAGATTCGGCAGGGCATCGCTTCACTTGCTGTTTCTGCACGCCTAGTTGACTGCCAACTACCGGAGACCTTGCAACAAAGGTCTTGGCTGATACATGACTCCCTGCGAATTCGGCCGCTGTTCAGGTCGAGAAAGCCATGCAGGGACGGACGGATAAAGTCCACCGGGCAGATTCTCGCCGGGTAAGACCTGGGCTGGTTGCCTAAACATTCCGATTCTCTATGCTGACGATGCCGGCGCCAACATATCAGGAACGTCGCTTCCGGAGTCATGCAGGCAACTATGACAGGCAAGGCGATTATTGTTTCTCGTGTCCATCCCCGGGTGTCCCACCATCCGGCATGGTTGTCCCAGTGGTACGTGTACAACTGTTGGGTGGTGATACCAATCACGGTTCCGAGCAACCCGAACCCGAGGTCCCCCGGCGCGGCCGGATGGCCCGCCGCCCCGCGCCGGTGTTCACACAATCGTCGGTCCATCGGCATCCGTTAATCGAACCCCAGGAGCGGGCACAAGACCCGCCCCCAAATCGTCTTCCAGCGCGCTAGAAGGAGCACGCGGCGCTGCCGGGGTGGATGACCACGTTGATGTTGGCCTTGTTGGGGTCGTTGGCCCGCCCGGTCAGCGTGATGGTCCCCTGCTGGCTGCCGTCGAACATGACGGTGACGACCAGGTCGTTGCCGCTGGCAGCCGTGGTGAACGTGGGCTGATTGGAGGAACTCCCCATGCACAGGTTGAGCGCTTCGCTGTCCGAGGCCGTGGCGCCCAGGAGGTAGTCGCTGATGGTGTCGTTGCCGAAATCGGCGTAAAAGAAGAAGGCGTCGGTTCCGGCGCCGCCGGACATGGCGTCGTCTCCGGCGCGGCCCCACAGCCTGTCGTTGCCGTCCTCGCCGTTCAGGGTGTCATTGCCGTTGCCCCCGTTCAGCGTGTCGACCCCGGCTCCGCCGTTCAGCGTGTCGTCGCCGTCGTGGCCGTCCAGCAAGTTGTCCGAACTGTCGCCGGTAAGGGTGTCGGCGTGGGTCGAGCCGGTGATTCTCTCGATGTTGGCGAGGGTATCGCCCTGGGCGTGGCCGCCGGACTGGGCTCCGGAGCTGGACAGGTCAATGGTTACCGCCGCGTTGGATGCGGAGTAGTCCGCGTAATCTACCCCGGCTCCGCCGTCCAGCGTGTCGGCTCCGGCCCCGCCAGTCAGCCGGTTGTTCGCGCTGTCGGCGGTGAGGGTATCGTCGTGGTCTGAACCGATCAGGGCCTGGATATCGCTGAAAGTGTCACCCTCGGCGTGGCCGCCGCTGGCGCTGTTGGCGTCGAGGTCAACGGTTACGGCGGCGGGGGATGCCGAGTAGTCCGCGGTGTCATGCCCGCCGTTGCCTCTTAGCAAATCATTGCCAGAGCCGCCAACCAGGGTGTCGTCACCGGACCCGCCGCCCAGGTTGTCGGTTCCGGGGCCGCCTTCCAGGGTGTCGTTGCCGTTGCCGCCGCTCAGGTGGTCGCCGCCGTCGCCGCCGAACAGCTCGTCCCGGCCGTCCCCGCCGGACAGGGTGTCCCGGCCGGCGCCGCCCTTGATGGTGTTGGGCGTGGCGTCGCCGGTGAGGGTGTCGTTATGCGCCGAGCCGGTGAGGTTCTCAATGTTGGAGAGGGTGTCGCCGCCCTCCGCGCCGCTCTGCGCGGTGGTGATAGCCAGGCTGACGGTTACGGCGGCAGCGGCGCCGGAGTAGTCCGCGGTGTCGTTGCCGGCCCCGCCGTCCAGGGTGTCGGCGCCGGCGTTGCCGCTGAGGGTGTCGTCGCCGGCGTTGCCGTGGAGGGTGTCGCCGTCGGCCCCGCCGTAGAGGGTGTCGTCGCCGGTGTCGCCGCCAAGGTGGTCGGAGCCGGCGCCGCCGTTCAGGGTGTCGTCGTCGGCGCCGCCAAACATGGTATCGCCGCCGCCCCCGCCGTTGAGGATGTCGTTGCCGGCGCCGCCATTCATGTTGTCGTCGCCGCCCCCGCCGTTGAGGGTGTCGTCGCCAGCGTTGCCATAGAGGCCGTCGTCGTCGGCTCCGCCATGCAGGATGTCGTCGCCCGCGTTGCCTCTGAGGGTGTTGGACGAGCCGTCGCCGGTGAGGGTGTCGGCGTAGGCCGAGCCGGCGATTCTCTCGATGTTGGCGAGCGTATCGCCCTGGGCGTGGCCGCCGCTGACGGTCGCCCCGGGGGCCAGGCTGACGGTTACTCCGGCATCGGAGTCGGCGTAATTCGCGGTGTCGTTGCCGTCGCCGCCGTCCAGCGTGTCGGCTCCGGCGAGGCCGGTCAGCGTGTCGTTGCCGTCGCCGCCGGTGAGGCAGTTGTCCAGGGCATCGCCGGTGATTTCGTCTTCGTGGTTCGATCCGGTGACGCACTCGATGCTGATCAGGGTGTCGCTGCCCTGTCCGGTGGGCTGCGCGCCCGCGATGCGGAGGTCAATGGTTACGGCGGCGATGGCGTCGGCGTAGCTCGCGGTGTCCTTGCCGTCGCCGCCGTCCAGCGTGTCGTCGCCGTCGCCGCCGTTGAGGGTGTCGTCGCCGGGGCCGCCCAGCAGCTCGTCGTTGGCGGCCAGTCCCTTCAGGGTGTCGTTGCCGCCCAGAGCCACGATGTAGTCAACCCCGGCGTCTCCATCCAGGGTATCGGCGTTCTCCGTGCCGTAGAGTCCCGCCTTAACGGACACCGGCTCGGTGGGACCGGCATTACCCGACGAGTGCTTGACCAGGAGACGAAAGTCGTAGGTTACGCCGCTGGTCAGCCCGGACAGGCTTGGCGATGGGTTGTTTGTAAGGTCGGACTTTGTCCCCGGCCAACTCGCTGCCTGCGCCTTGTGCTCGAGTTCGATGGTAACGTCTGGGTCGTGAAGGTTATCCCAGGACACGTCGACCGCCCCCTTCACCAAGGGAGCGCCAACCACCGTGAGGCCCGTTGGGAACGGCACGCTGGGGATGAATGAACGGATGAGTGACCGGGCAATCTCCGCATCTTTCGCGTCCAGCGCCCGCGACTGCACTTGGTACTCTGTGCCGTTGGTCAGCAGCGTTCCGTCGGCCAGAGCGGGGATCCACAGACGCCCCCCGGAGATGTGGCTGTTGTCAGGGTCTATCCAGTCCGGCATCATATCCGGCCATGGATCATCGCTTACTTCTACTGCCCGAATCCGGTATTGGAATTTGTTGGCGGTGATGCCATCCTCGAGGAGTTCAGGGGGGAGTGTCGGGGGCCAGGGCACCGAACCGGCTTGGGCTATGGACGCGGGTTCCGCCATCTTCAGCGGGCCCACCACGCCAACGTCCGACGGGCAGGTTTCGCCGGATTCGGCGGGTATCTTGATTCCCCGATTCAGGACGTTCTGGCTGGGCAGGTCGATGTAGGGCGGCACCAGGTAGATTGTGCCCGTGACCCTGCTGTTGTACCAGACGGTAATCCGCCGGTAGTCCTTGCTCGCGGTCCAGATGGGGCGGTTCACCTGGTTCCCCCCGCACAGGTAGATCTCGTCCATTTCGCTCCAGTACCCGCCAGTCCAATACTGGATGCGGTCGTTGCCGAAGTTCCTGGTGGCGTCGAAATAGAACCGGGTAATGCGGTGGTCGGAACGGGTGCGGATGCCGGTCATGTAGTCGTCGCCCGGGCCGCCGGTCAGCCGGTGGGTGCCAGCGCTGCCGGGGCCGCCGGGACCGCTGTTCAAATCGTCGTTTCCCTTTCCGCCAATCAGCAGGTCGGAGCCATAGCCGCCGTACAGGTAGTCGTTTCCATCCCCTCCATGAAGCTCGTCGTTACCGGGCCCGCCAAGCAAGTCGTCATCCCCGTTCTCGCCACGCAGCTCGTCGTCGCCACCCCCGCCGTGAATCCGGTCGTCCCCGTCCCCGCCATGCACCACGTCGTTTCCGCCCTTGCCCTCGATGCAATTGGGGCCGTCGCTGCCGCTCCATGTTTCACCCCCTGCCGCCAGTTCTTTAACGAAGGCGGGAACGTGAATCGCCGTCGAGTAGGGGCCGATGGCGGTGCCGCTGGCGCGCTTCGCCCTCACCCGGAAATAGTAGTCAGCGTTGCAGTCAAGAAGCCTATCAGAAAGCCTAACGGTATAGGGGCTGGCGGAGACGCTTTCCCAGTGATGCCAGAGTGGCGGGATATGTTGATACTGGATGTCGTACTCGGGGGGAGTTCCAGTGCCGGTATCAACGGCGGGAGTCCAGCTCAACCTGAAGCTGTTGTCGTCTAAGTTGCGATTGCTGGCTGCAAGATCACCGGGGGCGGTAATTTCATGGTGGCCGGGAGTAACCAGTAGCATCTTCTGGAAGCAGTAGATGCGGCTCCCCGACACCCCGCGCAGCTCAACCCAGTAGGTCTCCCCGTTGTCGAGATTGTCCAGTTGGACCGAGACCGCGCCCGTGTCCGTGTTGGTGGTGATGTCGTCGTTCGGGATGTCCACCCAGTCTTCAGGGTTGCCGTTGAGAAAATGCCGGCCGGGGCGAGCAGCATAATACTGGTACTTGGAGATGGAGACGCCGGGGGCATCCCAACGCGCGTAAACGCCGCCGTTGACAGGCTCGGCATCTATGCCGCTGATTATCCTGGACTGGCACCTGTAAGTGTCCCTGAGGTGTTGGTACTGGAGGTAAAAGAAGCTCAGATGGCCCGATATCACGCGCATTTCCGCTTGCAGCGTCGGCGGGTTCGTATCCGGCGGCTGGCGGGGCGTCCGCGGACGCAGTTCCACCTTCCACAAGCCGGGGCTGTCCACGCTGAAGACGGCGCCGGTCTCCCCACCGGCGACCTCAACCTCATTCCTCTGCTGGAAGTCCTGGCTCCCTTTCCGCCAGCGCAGCCGGTAAGCGTCGGCTCCCGCCACCGGCTCCCAGGAAGCCCGGAAGGTCCCCGGGACCGGGTTCTCGTCCTCATCCAGGACTGGCGCAATGCTCAAACTGCCCGCCTCGGCCTCCGGCTCCGCGATGGAGACCGTTTGCGCCGCGCCGGGACCGCAGCCCGCGCCGTTGCAGGCTTCCACCCGCACCACCCACTGGCCGTAGCCAGCCACGTCAAAGGCGGCGCTGGAGACGGAGGGCGTAACTTGATTCCCGGCCTCGAAGCCTCCGTCGGGCCTGCGCCAGCCCATCCAGTAGAAGTCCGCTCCCTCAACGTCGTTCCAGGTGGCCGACAGGTTCAGGTCTCCCGGAGTGACGCTGACTGCCAGGCTCTGCGGCTGGCCGGGCGGGAGTTGCTTGACCGTAACATCCCGCCTCGCTCCTAGTCCGCAGCCCGCGCCGTTGCAGGCTTCCACCCGCACCGCCCAGCGGCCGTAGTCCGCCACCGTGATGTCGGCGTTGGATGACTCTACCTCAACTCCATCGTTCAACTCGGCGTCCGGCCCGGCTTCCCGCCAGCGCACCAGGTACTCGTCCGCGCCCTCAACGTCGTCCCAATCCACCGAGAGGTCCAGGGAGTTGGGTTCGGTGGCAACCCGCAACCCCGTGGGCCGGTCGGGGGGCATCGGCGTCGAGGTGGGCTTGTTCTCGGTCCAGGTCACGGTGACGGGTTCCGACGTAGCCGAGGCTTCCGAGCCGTAGGCTATCTTGACCCGGAATTTCCAGACGCCGGGGTTGGAGGCGGCAAAGGAAAAGGTGGAGGCCGAACCGCCATGGTTCCAGTTGCTCAACAGAAACTCCCACTTGTAGGAAGGGCTGCCCTCCTCGGGAGCATTGGTGATGACCGCCCGCAGGGTCACCGCTTCTCCTGCCGGAAGGGTGTCGGCGCTGGCTGCCAGGGCAACCTCTAATCCGGGTGTCTCTACGGTCGGTTCCGGCGTGGGCGTGGCAATGGGAGCCGGTGTAGCCGTTGGTTCCGGCTTAGGCTTCTGGGCCGGTTCTGGAGTAGGAGTAGGCGTTGGCTCCTGGGCCGGTTCTACGGTGAAGCGCAACGCGCCATGAGACCCGCAGCCGGCGGCGTTGCACGCCTCCACCCGCACCACCCAATCGCCGTAGCCGGCCACCGCTATGTCCGCCTCGGAAGACTCTACCCTCACTCCCTCGTTCAGCTCGATGTCCGAACCGGCTTCCCGCCAACGCACCAAGTAGGAGTCGGCCCGGTCAACGCCATCCCACTCCACGGCAACGTCCAGGGATCCCGGTTTGGCAGTTGCCTCCAGCCCTGTGAGCTTGCCCGGGAGCGTCGCGCCGTCGTCGGCCCCGGCCGGACTCTCACCGGTCCAGACCAATGCCAACAGGGCCAAGACCGGCAACAATGCCGCAATGGCGAAGAGTGCCCAGCGACCCAGGAATGGGGAAGTAGCAGGGATCCTCACGCCCTCACCTCCGGCAGGGCGAAGCCACATGGCTACATTGAGTCAGGGTTACGGGGGGCAGGACGATTGCAAAGTCTTTCAGAATCCGTTGGTGGTGAGCTTGTTGAACCATTAACGGATTCTGGCTGGCCCGTCCTTCGACAAGCTCAGGAATAACGGATTGAGTGTTGAGGCGACTTTGCAATGGTTCTAGGGGGTAGACTTAAACCACGAGACAGGCTGAGGCGCACTGGTCACCACGGCAGACGCCGCCGGTGATACCAATGCTGCCAGCGCAGGTCGTCGCGGTTCGAAGAAAATGCACATCTCACGTTCCGTCGGGCGAAAAAGTATGTCAGCTTACTACATGCGTGTAACCGAATCGTTACTTGGGGGGTCTTATGACTTCTTGTAAGCGTTTGGCAATTCCGGCACAATTGACCCCACCCAGTCCCCCGAAAGGCGGCCACAGCACCGACTAAGGCCTGTTCCACTGTGTCGCATTGGGCAACGGGTGTATGTCTCTTTGTCTGTCACAAACAGCTTAGAGCGAAGACTGCCACCCGCCCTAAGGAGCCAGCCTGGGCAGATCTGGCTCCCAAACAGGCCAATGGCGTCTCGCCGTTATTGGGACTACGGACAGATCCCGCCGGCTTCTCTGACGCCAGAAATGAAGTAATCACCGAGGTCGTGGTCCACTCCGACAAGCCGTAGCCCCTCCTCAACACAGCCATAATCCCAAAGGGTCGCCGAATTCACCCTCAGAACTCGCAAGTTGTCCAATTTCTCCAGTTCAGCAGGTATGTTTCCGGTGAACTCGTTGGCGCCAATGTCGAGGTATTCCAGATTAGACAGGTTGCCTAGCTCCCTGGGTATGCTGCCGGTCAAACTCTGCGAACGGATGGCAAGGTGCTTCAGGTTGGACAGATTGCCCAACTCTGGGGGCAGATCTCCCGTTAGATGCCCCCTCGCTTCCACCACGTCACTAACCGGGAGTCCTCCACTTATGTCGAGGTACTCAAGGTTGATCAAATTTCCCAATTCGCTGGGAATGGGCCCGGAAAATTGGGTGAATGAGAAGTCGAGGAACCGAAGGCCGTCCAGATTGCCTAGCCAAGCTGGTAGTTCGTCATCTAAGTTAAAGGGATTGTGGGAAAGGTCAAGGTATTCCAATCTGGTCATACTTTCCAGCGCACTGTGTCGCCCCCATCCCAGGTTTATGTAGTTATGGGAGAGGTCGAGGTGTCGCAGGTTGACCAACCCTTCCCAACTCTCGGGAATGATGTTGAAATCAAGTTTGCAATTGGACAAGTCGGCATAGCGCAGATTGCCCAAGTTGCCCAATTGCCCAATCCCTAAACCGTGGCAAATTTGGTTGTCGGAAAGGTCAAGATACTCCAGAGAGGTCAGTGAGCCCAATTCGAAGCCCGATTCAAAGCCTTTCAGTTTATTGTCTCCAAGGTCAAGGTATTGCAGGTTGGTTAGTTGATGCAGTTCCTTGGTGGCCCACCATATACGATTGCCGCTAAGGTCAAGGAATTCCAGGGCGGTCAGGTTGCCGATTTCCTTCGTGATGACGCCAGTCAGACGTTTATCGTTCAGCGCCAGCCCAGTGATACGGTCCGGTGAACCAGTGACAGTTACGGCCTCCCATTGGTCAATGGAAAGGCCGGTTGTCCAAACCAGGCTTTCATCGGCTCCCAGATTTTCCATGACTATATACAAGGCAACGCAATCGTTGAATAGACCGGGGTTATCTGCGTAGCCGGGCACAACGATGTCGTCGGCGCAGAATTCCTCAGCCGGGTCTACACAGATCGGCAGCCCAAGCTGCTGGAGGTCCGTGATTGTGTCAGGCAGGTAGAAGTCCAACCCAGGGGGCAAGCAACCGGTGAGGGAGTTCCCGGCAACCCGCAAGACTTCCAGGGAGCTCAGGTTGTAAATCGAAGGCGGCAGGCTGCCGGTTAGGCTGTTGTTAGCCAAGGACAGGTGGGTCAGCCGCCACAGATTATCCAGGTTCACCGGTATCTCCCCGGTCAGCTCATTATCGCGGAGCATGAGCTTTTCCAGCGTGGAAGTAGATCCCAATCCTGGAGGGATGTCGCCGGTCAACTGGTTATTAACTAACCAAAGCTGTCGGAGAGCGGGCAAATTATATAACTCTGCGGGAATTCTCCCGGACAGTTGATTTCTTGAGAGCCTAAGCTCCTCCAGACTGGACAAGCTGCCCAGTTCCGCTGGAATGCTGCCCGTTAGCTGATTACGGATAAGGTTTAGAGACTCCAACTGGGCAAGGCTGCCCAACTGTGGTGGGATGCTTCCCGTCAAACTTCTTTCACTCAGGTTCAACCACACGACCCGATTCGTCCTCGGTCGTACTCTCACGCCGTCCCAGGTGTTGATGGGAACGCCATACTTCCAGTTCAAGTCGGCCGTGCCCCGCAGGGTGTCCCTAGCCGCAATGAGAGAGGCGCAATCGCTGACCAGACCGGGTTTGCCGGCATGGTCCGGCACGGTAATGTCGTCGGCGCACATCTGCGCTGGCGTTGCTGATGCCGTGGTCGGTTCATTGGGTAGAGGACCCGGCAGGGCTGGGCGACTCCTCGGCTGCCCCTACATATCCTCCTTCCGAACCAGACCAGGCGAGAATTGCAATGAGCGCTAACACGAATCCCAAGGTGAACAGACCGATAACAGTAGTACGACGGCTGACGATGGCTGCCATAATTTCAGAACCCCTTTTCGGCAATGGTAATCAGGAACTCTATGCGCCAATCTAAGTACATCATGTCTGTAGTATACTTAATGTCTGTAAGTAAATTGTGAAATAATGGGCACATTTCCATTAAATCTTGTTACACTTTTCCAAAGACTTTATAATTGGTCCATCTAATTCCAGTTCGGTCTCGCCCAAGGCCGCCGCGTCATTTGCGAGAAGGCAAGGGTGCGCCACACCGAATCGAGGTGGGGAATGGAGCGAAACGAGGAGCTTGCTCAAGAAGTGCAGGCCCTGCGGGAGCGGCTCTCCCTCCTGGCCCAGGCCAGCCTGCGCATCAACGAGAGCCTGGACTTCGACACCGTGCTCCAGGGGGTCCTGGACTCGGCCCGGTCACTGACCGGCGCCCGCTACGGCGTCATCTCGACCAAGGACGAACACGGCAGCCTGGACGACCTCCTGACGTCGGGGACCACCGAGGAACAGCACCGCGGGCTGGTCGCGCTGCCGGAGGGGATGGAGATTTTCCATCATTTCAACCAGCTTCGCGACCCGATCAGCCTTGACAACTTCCACACTTATGCGGCTGAGAACGGGCTGAATCACCAGCTTCCGATTACGGTATGGTCCGGCATGGCTGCGCCCATCGGCCCCCCGGACCAGTCGGTTGGGACCATATACCTAGGCCATGACACGGAGGATAAGAAGTTCACCCCGGAGGACATTTCGACCATGCAGATGTTCGCCTCCCAGGCCGCGATGGTTATCACCAACGCCCGGCGGCACCGGGACGAACAGCAAGCCAGGGCCAACCTGGAGACCCTGGTGAACACCTCGCCGGTGGGC
The DNA here is from genome assembly GCA_965204805.1 of Dehalococcoidia bacterium. Taxonomy (GTDB): domain Bacteria; phylum Chloroflexota; class Dehalococcoidia; order Lucifugimonadales; family UBA3495; genus VXOI01. Next base: position 1,000,832 of record OZ242013.1, on the reverse strand, counting down.
GTGGTGGTCATGGACGCCGGCACCGGGGCGCCGGTGTCATTCAACCAGGAGGTCGGGCGCATCATGGACCAGCTCCGGGAGCCGGACCAGGCGCCGGAGCAACTGCTGGAGGCGCTGAGCGTGCGGCGGGGGGACGGCCGGGAGTTCTCCCTAAAGGAGTTTCCCCTGTGGCAGATGATGAGCGCCGGGGAGACGGTGCGGGCCGAGGAGATCGTCATGTCGGTGCCGGGGGGCCGGAGCGTCACCGTGCTGGTGAACGCCACCCCCATCCGGTCCGAGTCCGGCGAGGTGGGGTCCTTCGTGGTGACCATGCAGGACCTGACCGATCTGGAGGAGCTGGAGTGGCTGCGGGCCGAGTTCCTGGCCATGGTGAGCCACGAACTGCGGGAACCCCTCACCTCGGTCAAGGGTTCCATTACTACCCTGCTGGACGCCACGGCAGCGCTGGACGCCGCCGAGGTGGTCCAGTTCCACCGGATCATCAACTCCCAGACCGACCGGATGCGGGCCATGATCACCGACCTGCTGGACGTGGCCCGTATCGAGATGGGCGCCCTGTCCATCTCCCCGGAACCCGTCGAGGTGGCGCTGCTGGTGGAGGACGCCCGCAGCGCGTTCCAGGTTGGGAGGCGAGGCAACCGGCTGCACGTGGACCTGCCGCCGGACTTGCCCCGGGTGATGGCGGACCGGGCGCGGATGGCCCAGGTGCTGGGCAACCTGCTGTCCAACGCGGCCCGGCACTCGGAGGAGACCTCGGCCATCCGGTTGAGCGTGGCGCGGGTGGATTTCGATGTGGCGGTCTCGGTGTCCGACGACGGCCGCGGCGTGCTGCCGGAACGCCTGCCCCAGCTGTTCCGCAAGTTCAACCGCGTCGGCGACGACAGCCGGGGGGACGGCTCCGAGCGCGCTGGGCTGGGGCTGGCCATATGCAAGGGGATCGTGGAGGCCCACGGGGGCCGCATCTGGGCCGAGAGCGACGGGCCGGGCCTGGGCGCCCGCTTCACCTTCACCCTGCCGGTGGCTGATGAGGTAGAGACCAGGGCGGCCAGGCCCGCTCTCTTGGCGGCCGGCACAGCGCCCCAGGCTGAGCCGGAACAGGCCCGGGTGCTGGCGGTGGACGACGACCCGCAGACCCTGCGCCATGTGCGGGACGCGCTATCCAGGGCGGGCTATGCGCCCATCGTCACCGGGGACCCGAAGGAGGCGCTGCCCCTGGTGGAAAGGGAGAGGCCCCACCTGGTGCTGCTGGACCTGGCGTTGCCGGGCATCGACGGCATCGACCTGATGATCGAGATCGCCGAGATTACCGACGTGCCGGTGATCTTCCTGTCGGCCTACGGGCGGGAGGAGAACGTGACCCAGGCCCTGGACATGGGGGCCGCCGACTACATCGTCAAGCCCTTCTCGCCCATGGAACTGGCAGCCAGGATCCGGGCGGCCCTGCGCAAGCGGGAGGCGCCCGAACCGGCGGACCCCTTCGTGGCGGGAGACCTGGCCGTGTACTTCGCCGACCGCAGGGTGACCCTGGCCGGCAGCCCGGTGCAATTGACCGCCATCGAGTACCGGCTGCTGGCGGAGCTGGCGGCCAACGCCGGACGGGTGCTGACCTACGAGCACCTGCTGCAGCAGGTCTGGGGCGTGGGAGGCGGCGCCGACGTGCGTCCCATGCGCACCGCCCTGAGCAAGGTCCGCCGCAGGCTGGGCGACGACCCGGACAACCCCACCTACATCTTTACTGAGCCAAGGGTGGGGTACCGGATGCTGGCGGGGGAGATGGAGGAGCGGGAGGAAACTGAATGAGCGCTAGGTCCGCATCACCAACGGCACGTCGAGAAGCGGCGGTGCAACTGCCGCCGCCCTCGCCGGGCCTGGCAATGGACAACTGGTCCCTTCGACAGGCTCAGGAGGAGGGTGGTGCGGCGGTTTGTTTCGGAACGCTTTGCCGTCAAGCTGTGTCGCAGCAGCTGTTTGAACTACCTGCACTGCTTGGCAATTCGCCTTCAAGCGGCCCAAGAAACGGTTGGCCAAGGCCAATGAGTCCAGGCGTGGGGCCTTCGTGGCGGAGTATGCCGCCCTTTGGGACGAGCCGGGACGCACTGGCGGGAAGGTGTTCTTTGTCGGCGAGGCCCGCTTCCGAGCCGACGCCGGTGCCGACAGCGGGTCGGAATGTCCTACTGGCCCAACCCTTCGGTGTCATTATCTGGGTGAGGGCGTCCATTTCAGGGAACGGCCTGAGGTTCGTCGCTCTGCTCCTTCCCCCTGGCCATCCGGTACCCCACCCTTGGTTCGGTAAAGATGTAGGTGGGGTTGTCCGGGTCGTCGCCCAGCCTGCGGCGGACCTTGCTCAGGGCGGTGCGCATGGGACGCACGTCGGCGCCGCCTCCCACGCCCCAGACCTGCTGCAGCAGGTGCTCGTAGGTCAGCACCCGTCCGGCGTTGGCCGCCAGCTCCGCCAGCAGCCGGTACTCGATGGCGGTCAATTGCACCGGGCTGCCGGCCAGGGTCACCCTGCGGTCGGCGAAGTACACGGCCAGGTCTCCCGCCACGAAGGGGTCCGCCGGTTCGGGCGCCTCCCGCTTGCGCAGGGCCGCCCGGATCCTGGCTGCCAGTTCCATGGGCGAGAAGGGCTTGACGATGTAGTCGGCGGCCCCCATGTCCAGGGCCTGGGTCACGTTCTCCTCCCGCCCGTAGGCCGACAGGAAGATCACCGGCACGTCGGTAATCTCGGCGATCTCGATCATCAGGTCGATGCCGTCGATGCCCGGCAACGCCAGGTCCAGCAGCACCAGGTGGGGCCTCTCCCTTTCCACCAGGGGCAGCGCCTCCTTCGGGTCCCCGGTGACGATGGGCGCATAGCCCGCCCTGGATAGCGCGTCCCGCACATGGCGCAGGGTCTGCGGGTCGTCGTCCACCGCCAGCACCCGGGCCTGTTCCGGCTCAGCCTGGGGCGCTGTGCCGGCCGCCAAGAGAGCGGGCCTGGCCGCCCTGGTCTCTACCTCATCAGCCACCGGCAGGGTGAAGGTGAAGCGGGCGCCCAGGCCCGGCCCGTCGCTCTCGGCCCAGATGCGGCCCCCGTGGGCCTCCACGATCCCCTTGCATATGGCCAGCCCCAGCCCAGCGCGCTCGGAGCCGTCCCCCCGGCTGTCGTCGCCGACGCGGTTGAACTTGCGGAACAGCTGGGGCAGGCGTTCCGGCAGCACGCCGCGGCCGTCGTCGGACACCGAGACCGCCACATCGAAATCCACCCGCGCCACGCTCAACCGGATGGCCGAGGTCTCCTCCGAGTGCCGGGCCGCGTTGGACAGCAGGTTGCCCAGCACCTGGGCCATCCGCGCCCGGTCCGCCATCACCCGGGGCAAGTCCGGCGGCAGGTCCACGTGCAGCCGGTTGCCTCGCCTCCCAACCTGGAACGCGCTGCGGGCGTCCTCCACCAGCAGCGCCACCTCGACGGGTTCCGGGGAGATGGACAGGGCGCCCATCTCGATACGGGCCACGTCCAGCAGGTCGGTGATCATGGCCCGCATCCGGTCGGTCTGGGAGTTGATGATCCGGTGGAACTGGACCACCTCGGCGGCGTCCAGCGCTGCCGTGGCGTCCAGCAGGGTAGTAATGGAACCCTTGACCGAGGTGAGGGGTTCCCGCAGTTCGTGGCTCACCATGGCCAGGAACTCGGCCCGCAGCCACTCCAGCTCCTCCAGATCGGTCAGGTCCTGCATGGTCACCACGAAGGACCCCACCTCGCCGGACTCGGACCGGATGGGGGTGGCGTTCACCAGCACGGTGACGCTCCGGCCCCCCGGCACCGACATGACGATCTCCTCGGCCCGCACCGTCTCCCCGGCGCTCATCATCTGCCACAGGGGAAACTCCTTTAGGGAGAACTCCCGGCCGTCCCCCCGCCGCACGCTCAGCGCCTCCAGCAGTTGCTCCGGCGCCTGGTCCGGCTCCCGGAGCTGGTCCATGATGCGCCCGACCTCCTGGTTGAATGACACCGGCGCCCCGGTGCCGGCGTCCATGACCACCACGCCCACCGGCGAGGTGTTCACCAGGGTCTCCAGGTTGGCCCTGGCTTGCTGTTCGTCCCGGTGCCGCCGGGCGTTGGTGATAACCATCGCGGCCTGGGAGGCAAAGAGCACCAGGGTATCCTCGTCCTCCTGGCTGAACTCCTCGCCGGGTTCGGTCTTGCCCAGGAAGAAGTTGCCCACCCGCTGGCCCCGGTGCAGCACCGGCACCCCCAGGAAGGGAAAGACCGGCCCGGTCTCTATGGGCAGCCGGACATCGGGAAAGCCCAAGGGCCCGAGGTACTCCAGCAGGTCCGGCAAACGCAGGGGCTGGTTAAGCCCGCTCAGGTACTCGAAGAGCTGCAACGCGCCGGGCATCTCCCAGAACCGCCCGGTCTCCTCCTCGGTCACGCCCGAGAAGAGGGCGTCCTGGACTACGCCGGCGTGGTCCAGCAGGGTGATGGCCCCGTAGCGGGCGCCGGTCAGGGACCGGGCCGAGTCCAGGACCCCCTGGAGCACGGTGTCGAAGTCCAGGCTCTCGTTGATGCGCAGGCTGGCCTGGGCCAGGCGGGTGAGCCGCTCCCGCAGGGCCTGTGCTTCTTGAGCAAGCTCCTCGTTTCGCTCCATTCCCCACCTCGATTCGGTGTGGCGCACCCTTGCCTTCTCGCGAATGACGCGGCGGCCTTGGGCGAGACCGAACTGGAATTAGATGGACCAATTATAAAGTCTTTGGAAAAGTGTAACAAGATTTAATGGAAATATGCCCATTATTTCACAGTATGGTTACACGGGTTGTTTATACTGGGTGTGTAACTTCCCGGTCTAATGGGACCGGATGGCGGCATATGGAATCAAGCTGACACCGTCGGCAGATGGCTTTATCTCTGTCTCCTTAGCGACTAGACCGGGCATATCCGAGGGAACCTCATGTGCTCCGTGTGGCGACATCCCGAGATAAGTTCAGCTTGGGCATCGGCGGCTTCTGCCGTATCTTTTTCCTTGTCCAGGGCCTGCCGCGCCAAAGGCGCGCTTGTAGTTAAGTTACCTACCCCTCTAAGCCCCCCCCCCCCGACTCGACCGGTCCCTGCCCCCTCTTCCTTCCGGAGGCGACAGCATGGGATTCCCGCTTTCTCTACCTTCCAAGGCTGCTGGCCGCTGCTGCTAGTACTCAAACAACTCAGGATTGGCAGGGGTAGAGGCGATGGAGTTTGCGTCTGGCGTCTTGGGCTGTGAAGCGCCAGTTAATGGTGGCTCCTATCGCGTTCCGCTCCGACACGCAGGCGTTGGTGCCTCTTTCCAGGCTGTCCTCATCTCCGTGGCGTCCGTGCAGACAAGCCCGGGCCAGCACGCTGAACTCTATCTCCGCCATATTGAGCCAGCTTCCGTGTTTGGGCGTGTAGTGGAACTCCAGCCGTTTGGCGATGCGCCGGGTCTCCGGAGCCGGAAAGGTCTCGTACAGCGACGCCACCCGGTGGGTGTTAAGGTTGTCCAAAACCAGACGGATCACCGGGACTTCGGGGTAGGCCTCGTCCACCAGCCAGCGCATCTGGTGAGCGAAGTCCTGCATGGTGCGCCGCTGCGTGATAGCCACGTGGCGCCAGCCGGCCTTGGGCTCGCAGCTCAGGAACAGATTGCGGGTTCCGGCCCGCGCGTATTCGTAGTCCTCTCGCCTTGGTCTCCCAAGCTTTGCCGGCAGAGGCTCCCTGACATCGGCCAGCAACTGGGTTGAGGTCTCGTCAAAGCAGACCACCGGCCTCTGCGGATCGTAGGGCTCGGCGTAGAGATCCAGCACGTCCTCCATGGCCGCCACGAACTCCCCGCCTACCTTGGGGATGCACCATTGTTTCTTGAGCCACGGCTTGAGGGTGTTTTTTTCAAGTGCAGCCGCACCGTCTCGGGAGACAAAGACTCCACCAGTCCCAACTCCACCGCCTTTCCCGCCAAGGCCCGCATGGTCCAGTGGTCATGACCATCGGGCGCCGGGCTACAGGCCAAGGCTATCAGGTGAGCCTCGACCCGATCGTCCACCTTCCGGTATGGATTGGGCGAGTTGTGGTGCCGCAGCACCTCCTCCAGTCCTTCCTCGGCATACCGCCGCTTGATGCGGAACACGGTCCGCTCCGACACATCCAGTGCGCTGGCCACTTGGGGAGCGGTCCAGCCCTCATCTATCTTGAGCAGAATACGGGCCCGGGTAATCGCCTGGGCGGAACTCCTTCCAGCCCGGACCATCCTCCTGAGACGTCCCTTCTCCTGTGTCGCCAGCCGGACTCCGTACTTCTCCTGCACCATGACCACCTCACATCCTACAACCCTTTGTCTATCCCCAAGGTAGCATCCTGTCCGGACTCATGCACTAACTGACAATCCTAGATTGGCTGAATACTAGTCTTTGCCGTTGCGGCATTGATCTGGGCCGGGGGAAGTCCGGCCGCGGCCAACGGCGGCGCCAACGCCCACTCCTGAGCCTGTCCCGGTCCGGTCCGCAGGGTTGCAGGTTGCCGCCGGTCCCGGCTACCTGGACCTTCGAACGATGGAGGTGTTCACCGGAAAAGTGGGCCCTACCACTGGCAGGAGAGCCGGGATTCTCACCTAACCCAGCCCTGATTCTGTCCAAACAATGGGTTCCGCCTCAAACCACGTAAGCGAAACTATGCAAGGAGGAATAGAAATGCGGTCACTTACCAATCTCAGACTGGAGACATCGCTGGGGTCATGGTGGTTCGTCGCTATTCTTGTGCTGATGGTGGCTTCTGGCCTGACTGCAGTCACCCTCCTGTATACCCAGGGTTTGGCCCAGGCGCAGAACTCGCCGCCCTCAACCAAGAGCATCACGCTCAGTTGGGCTGACCCGGGCGGCGGCGTCGGCTATCAGTTTTCCACAGACCACGGGGTGACCTGGGAAGATGTCTCATTCAATGGGGATTCTTCCTTCGGGCACACGATTTCCAGCCCGGCTCATGGCGCCGCCACAGTGTTTCTGCTGCGGGCCACCGGCGCCGGGCATAGAGTTGTCAATCCTACGCCCCCGAGGGCGGCGGCGCAGCAGGCTGGAACGTCCAGTGCGTCTGCGCCATCTCTGGCCGCTCAGAGCACCGGCGCTCAGACAGTCACGCTCGTCTGGACTGCGCCGACCCAGGGCGCCGGGACTCCAGTTACCCTCTATGAAGTGGACTGGTCTCCCGACGGAAGGGGCAGCAGTTGGCGGCAGTTGGCTCGCGTGAACCCGTCGTCCGGTACTTCCTATGACGATAATGAAGTCCACATTGGAGATACGCGGCACTACCGGGTCAGGGCGGTGGACGCATCCTTCAATTACGGCCCGTGGTCCCGGTCGGTCAGCGCGACGGTGACGGAACCGATTCCCAACACGCCCGTCCTGGTCGCTCTCCCAACCGTGCCCGGCGAAATCCGGCTCACCTGGACTGAACCGGAAGGCGCAAGACAGGGGAGCGATGTTGCCAGGTACAACTTGGAATGGTCTCCCGACGGAAGCGACAGCAGTTGGGATGCCCTGACCGACATCCACTACCCGGAGCGGCGGGAATCCTATGAGGACTCCATTGCCTACGGGACAACTCGCTATTACCGCATACGGGCGGTGGACAGTTCCGGGGATGCCAGCCCGTGGTCTCGGGTGGTCAGCGCCACAGCGACCTTCCCTCCGCATAAACCGTTCCTGGACGGCGTGGTTGCCGGACGGGACTCCATCCACCTGGAATGGATAGTGCCGCACGGCGGGGCGTCCATCTCCCGGCAGGAAATTCGGGTTTCCAGTGACGGCGGCGCCATCTACCGGACGGTAAACGCCAGGTTGGAGGCGTCGGCGGTATCCCATACATTCGCGGGGTTGCAATCCGGCGCTTCGCTGATATACGGGGTGCGGGCGTGCAACTCCGAAACGTGCAGTGAGTGGGCGACCACCCCGGAGCTAACGGTCGGCCAGAACCCGGTGCCCACATCACCGGGACTGAAGGCGGAGGTCATAAGCTCGGCGGAAATTGAGCTGACCTGGACTCAGCCGGACGACGGAGGTTCTGACATAACGGCCTACGAGCTACAGGGCTCCAGGGACGGCATCGAGTGGGAGAGTAGTGATGAGTATGAGCCGGACCGGAAACGGTTGCTGATCCAGGATTTGGACGGCGGAACAACCGTTCATTTCCGGGCGCGCGCCCGCAACGGCAATGGGGCAGGCCTGTGGTCGGAAGTCGTCGCTCCCACGACCATCACCGGTGCGCCGTCGGCTCCCACCGAATTGACCGCAACGGCGGCGGGTGACCACCAGATAGACCTGACGTGGAAAGAACCTGTCAGCCGCGGCGGCGGCAATTCTGTCATTCGCTACCGGGTGGAACGCTTCGACATGTCGGCAAGCGGGGACTGGGATGACCGTTGGGAACTGGTGACAACCACAACCGAACTCACCCACAGCGACACGGGCCTCTATGAGGGTACCTGGTATTACTACCGGGTGGCGGCTGTGAACGGCGCTGGCAGGGGACCATGGGAAAATCCGGTTAGTGCGACTACCACCGGAACACCCCCCGCCACCCCCACACGCCCGACGCTTGTGCGCTTTGCCAGCCTGGGGGTGAACCAGGCGACCATCGCCTGGGATGCGCCGGAGTCCGACGGCGGCAGGCCGGTCACCGGTTACCAGTTAGCGGTGTCCAGCCAGTGTTCCAACTATGAGACCTCTGTGCATGAGACAACGGGTATGCGGGTTGAAATCGCCAACCTGCCCGAGTGCGCGGACGGCTACAATTTCGGGGTGCGCGCGGTGAACGCAATCGGAGAGGGAGACTGGTGGCCTGGATTGTTCGGACGGGTGCCTACTTCCAGCAGTGGGCGCGTGATAGTGGCACCCACATCGCTTCGGATTTCCGAAGGCGGCTCCAGTAGTTTCACGGTCAAGTTGGGGCAGGCGCCCACGAAGGACCTTGATATCATCTTCTTCTGGGAAGGCGATAACGACCTGTTCGATTCGGTGTGGGATTTCGGCAATGACTTCACGTTTACCCGGGAAAATTGGGCCGAAGGATTGACCTTCCAACTGAATCTGGCTGAGGACGACGATGCGGTGAATGGGACTGCGGTGTTGCACATCAACCTGCACACCAAAGACGATCGGTCTAATTCAGAGCGAAGAGCCAACCCAAAGCCACCGGAACCGGTGTTTGATGGTCAAGCTGGTGCTGCTATTCTGGCGGTTGAGGTTGACAACGACTGACCTCAATACAACAGTGGGACCCACCCACCGTGCGAACCGGAAGGGAGCAGACTATGTGCCTGCTCCCTTCCGGTTATCCGGTTGGCTATCGACTAACAAATGTTGGCACGCCCCGGGGGTCGGCGTGGACGCGGCCAACCTGACGGCGGAAGAGAACGCCAACGGCTCCATCACCCTGAGCTGGGAGGCTCCGGACGACGAATCGGTGACCGGCTACCGGATACTGCGCCGCCGCCCCGACCAGGGGGAGACCGAGCTGCTGGCGCACGTGTCCGACACGGGAACCGCCGACACCGCGTACACGACACGGCGGTGCAGCCGGGCACCCGTTACGTTTACCGGGTCAAGGCAATCAACGCCGCAGGCGTCGGCCATTACTCGAACCGCATCACCATAACCACCGCAGCGGACTCCTAGAACCTCCGCCGTCCCCGGCCGTGTCCCCTCCCCTCTCCATCAGCAGGCGCCCGGCAGAACTTCTGAAACAACGGGGGCAGGCTCCCCGCCGGGATGCCCCATCCATAGGTCAGACACCGAGTGACCACGTAACGCCCTCCCCGCCGTGCTGCCCCGGTCCGCCAGTCCCCTTCGGCAAGCTCAGGGCGCCAGGTTCGGTAATGACTGGCATGACTGGGCGTCAACTGGGGCAATCGTGCCGGAATTTCCAAATGCTTACGAGAAGTCATATAAAATAGGCTGAATTTAACAGTTAAGTCACAAGCGTGTGGTAAATTTCAACTTGGCCTTCTGTGTCTGTCGAGAGAGCTGGGAGCTCCTCGGTTCGAGACAACCCGCGCTGTCAGTGAGGATGGTCTCGCAGACCCGCAGCGCCAGCCCGGCCGGCCAATTGTACTTGGGAGAGGTGAGGCAAATGCGTTTCAATAAATTGCTGAAACTGACAGGTCTCTCTGGGAAGGCGTCTGTGGGACCTCCGGCTTCCGGTTTCGTCGCCAATGAGAAGACGGAAACCTCGGCGCCTTCCTTAACACACCCCTCTCGGGGCGTGAGAATCGCCTTTGTCCTGGCTCTCGCCGCCGTCTTCGCTGCTGCCCTGGTCTTTTTCAACGCTGGAGGTGGAGTCGCGGCTAACGACGCCCCACCGGCCAGGCCCGCCGGATTGCAGGCAACCACCGAGCCGGGCTCCCTGGACGTGGCGGTGGCTTGGGATGAGGTTGACGGCGCTGAAAACTACCTGGTGCGCTGGCGGTTGGTCGGGCCCGGCAACCCGCTGAGCGAAGGGGTAGTGGTTCAGTCTCCCGATGCAGTCGTCACCGTGGAGGACTACGGCCGGTGGATAGTGCGAGTCGAAGCTTGCAACGAAGCCGGATGCGGGTTCGGCGCCGCGGTGAGGCTCACCGTAGCCGGGATGGAAGTATGCGACCGCACCCCGCAGGTTAGGGACCTCCTGGTTCGCAGGACCGGGAAGGATTGCGGCGATATTTCGGCGGCCGACCTGGCCCAAATCGGCGGCAAGCTGGACTTCGAGGAACAGGGCATCACGTCGCTGAAGAGCGGAGATTTCCGCGGTCTGATCTCGGTAAGTCAAGTGGTTTTGAGGAAGAACAGTCTGACGGAGCTGCCGGGAGACCTGTTCGCCGGTATGAACAGTCTGACGGAAGTTGACCTGTACAGGAACCAGTTGAGCGAAGTGCCGGCGAGCGTGTTCCAGGGGCTGCCTCAACTGGAGCTGGTGTCGTTGAACCGCAACCGGCTGAGCGCGCTTCCCGAGAATGTGTTCGACGGGTCGCCCGTGAGGACTGTGATGCTCTCATGGAACAGCTTCACGGAGATACCGGACGTTCTCGCCGGAAAGCAAATGCGCGGCCTGTATTTGCTCCAAAACCGGATAGCCGAGTTGCCGGCGGATGTCTTCTCCGGGGCGGAGTGGAGCAGCCTGATGGCTCTGGACTTGGAGAGCAACCAACTTACCACCCTGCCAGCCGGGGTATTTGACAACCTGGGCAGCCTGGGAACGCTGGCTATACAGAGCAATAGCATATCCTCGCTGCCCGCGGCGCTGTTCGACAACAATGGGAATCTCTGGTGGATAGACCTGGACTACAACCAACTCTCGGAACTGCCGGATGGTCTGTTTAGAAACCAGGGGAAGTTGCGCTTTTTGGACCTGCGCGGGAATCCTGGGGCCCCGTTCAGCGGTCTGAACTTGCCCAACCCGGCAACGGTGGTAGAGCCGCCGGAGGCCACACCCGAACCCACGCCCAATCCTACGCCCACGCCGGAACCTACATCCACGCCGGAACCTACACCTACGCCCGAACCTACACCCACCTCTACACCGGAGCCGGAACTTCCGGCCAAGCCCGCCGGACTGCGGGTATCCACCGAGCCGGGCTCGCTGAACGCGGCGGTGGACTGGGACGACGTGGACGGCGCAACACGCTACTCGGTGCGCTGGCGGGAGGCAATCCGCGGCACACAGCTTAACGAGCGGACGTATGTGCCGTCCTCGGAAACGGTGGTCACCGTGGAGGGACATGGTGAGTGGATAGTGAAGGTCGAGGCCTGCAACCTCGCCGGCTGCGGAGCGGGGGCGCCCCAGAGGTTCCAGGTGGAACCGGCTCAAGAACCCCCGGCCAAGCCCGCCGGACTGCGTGTCGCCACTGAGCCGGGCTCGCTGAACGCGGCGGTGGACTGGGACGACGTGGACGGCGCAACACGCTACTCGGTGCGCTGGCGGGAGGCAATCCGCGGCACACAGCTTAACGAGCGGACGTATGTGCCGTCCTCGGAAGCGGTGGTCACCGTGGAGGGCTATGGCAAGTGGATAGTGAAGGTCGAGGCCTGCAACGATGCTGACTGCGGGCCGGGCGCGTCCCAGAGGTTCCAGGTGGAACCGGCCCCGCCTCCCGACCCCGAGCCCAGCGGAGTGGACTACGACACCGATGATGACGGGCTGATTGAGGTGTCCGGCCTGGCGCAGTTGAACGCCATCCGCTGGGACGCCGACGGGGACGGCGCCAGCGACAACGCCGGTTATGCCGGGGCTTTCCCCAATGCCCCGGAGGGCATGGGCTGCCCGGATACCGGCTGCGTGGGCTATGAGCTCACCGCCGACCTGGACTTCGACAGCGACGACTGGAGCGATGAGGACAAGCGTTGGTATCCGATCCCGGAATTCCGGGCCGTATTTGACGGTGACGGTCATACCATCTCCAGCATGTACATCAATGAGGCCGAAGGAGGAGTGGCGCTGTTTTCCGTTTGCCAGTCTTCCAGTTGCGAGATCAAGAGGCTTGGCCTGCTGAACGTGAAGGTGGACGGCGGCCATGGCATCGCCGGCGCCCTGGCAGCGGTTAACCGCGGCGGCACAATCAGAGACAGCTATGCCACCGGGATAGTCTCCTCCTCTGGCAGCCTCTTGGTTGGCGGTCTGGTTGCGGATAACCATGGCCATATCACCGGCAGCTATGCCAGCGTGGCGGTTACCAGCGAAACCGGCTACTACGTTGGCGGCTTGGCGGGAAAGAACGAGGGAACCATCACCCGGAGCCATGCCACCGGCAACGTGAATGCCGAGTACTTCGATGTTGGCGGCCTGGTGGGATACAACAAGGGCAGTGTCACGCAGAGCTACGCCACCGGCAACGTGAATGCCCTGGGCCGCAATGCTGGCGGCCTAGTGGGACTCAACGAGGGAAGCATCGCGCAGACCTACGCCACCGGCGATGTGAAGGCCAATATCTTCAATATCGGCGGCTTGGTGGGAGGCAACGAGGGAACCATCACGCAGAGCTATGCCACCGGCGGCGTAAAGGGCGAGGCCCACAGTATCGGCGGTCTGGTCGGCGCTATGAGTCCTCGCGCCGCTGCCGGAAGCGTCACTCACAGCTATTGGGACACCCAAACCAGCGGCCGGAGCGAGTCCGCCGCCGGCGAGGGCAAAACCACCGCCGAGCTACAGGCGCCTACCGAGGCCGCCGGCATCTACGCCAAATGGAGCGCGGAGGTATGGGACTTCGGCGCGGCCAGCGAGTACCCCACGCTTAGGTAGGGGCTTCCGCGGCTTATGGCGCAGAGTTCTCAAGGCCGGGTCCGACACGGTGAATAAGGTCTTTTCAACGCGGAATGCGCAGAAGTATCAAGAGATTCAATTCTCTCTGCGCACTCCGCGTTGAGGAAGGAAGGGTCAAGGCAGAGGTGCGATAAATGCGTTTCAATAGTTTGCTGAACCTGATAGGTTTCTCCGGGAAGGCGCATGGGGAACCCTCGGTGTCCGGTTGCGCGGCGACCACCAGAATGCCGGAGGCCCGGTACCTTTCCATCGCCGCCGTCCTGGCCCTGGCCGCCCTATTGGTTGCCGCCCTGGTCTTCATCAGCGGCGGAGACGGGGTTGCGGCTGACGACGGCCCGCCGGCCAAGCCCACGGGGTTGCAGGCGGGCGCCGAGCCGGGCTCCCTGGACGTTCCGGTGGATTGGGACGACGTTGACGGCGCGGACGATTACCTGGTGCGCTGGCGGGAAGCCGGTCCAGACAGCGAGCTGAACGATGGAGTGAGGGTAGAGTCTTCCGACACGGACATCACCGTGGCCGGCTACGGCGACTGGGTGGTGCGAGTGGAAGCCTGCAACGAGGCCGGCTGCGGAGCAGGCGCGGCGCAGCGCTTCACCGTGGAACCGGCCCCGGAACCAACACCAACGCCGACGCCTACTCCAGAACCAACACCGGAGCCAACTCCCGAGCCAACGCCCACTTCCACGCCGGAGCCGGAACGTCCGGCCAAGCCCACCGGGTTGCAGGTTGACACCGAACCGGGTTCGCTGACCGTGTCGGTGGACTGGAACGACGTAGACGGAGCCGATTCTTACATAGTGCGCTGGCGGGAGGGCGTACGGGGAACCCAGTTGAACGAGGGAGTGTCCGTAGCGGCGTCCGAGGCCAGCATCACGGTGGCGTACTACGGCGAGTGGGTGGTGAAGGTGTTTGCCTGCCGCGGCGGCAACTGCGGGCCGGGCCAGTCCACCCGCTTCCAGGTGGAACCGCCCCCAGGGTCAACGCCGGCGCCCGCGCCGGAGCCGACAGCTACCCCGGCGCCTGCACAAGAGCCAGTTCCGGCCAAACCCGCCGTGTTGCGGATAAGAACCCAGCGCGGCTCGCTGGACGCGGCGGTGTATTGGCCCCCCGTGGACGGCGCAACCCGTTACGCGGTGCGCTGGCGGGAGCGAAGCCCCGGCACGCAGCTCAGCGAGCCGGTGTACGTCCAATCCCCCAATGCGGTGGTCACCGTCGGGTGGTATGGCGAGTGGGTGGTGAAGGTTCAGGCGTGCAACGATTCGGGCTGCGGACGGGGCGAACCGGAGAGGTTCCAGGTTGAGCCGCCGCCGGACATTCCGGCCAACGTCGAGCCCACGGACCTGACGGCCACGGCGGAGGGCGGCAGCGCCGTCCTGGCCTGGGCGCAGGGGCATGACCCCGGCATCACCGGCTGCCAGTACCGGGTGCGGCCTGAAAGCGCGGACTGGCGGCAGTGGCGGCCCATCCCCGACTGCGACGGCGAAACCACGTCCTACACCGTGGAGGGCCTGACCGGGGGCAGAGCTTACGGCATCGGGCTGCGGGCTGTGCGGGGCCAGGAACCGGGCGAGCAGATAGCGACCGAGGTGGAAATGCCGAAGCCGGTGGTAGCGGCCAGCATCAAGCCGACGGACTGCGTTTCAACCATCACGGGCACGGCGGAAGACAATGAACTGGAGGGCACCGACTCCTATGACTGCATGGAGGGCCTGGCCGGGGACGACGCCATGCAGGGCCGGGCCGGGGACGACTGGATGTCCGGCGGTGCCGGGAACGACTCGTTGGGCGGCGATAGCGGGGACGACGAGATGTGGGGGGACGCTGGCAACGACGCGCTGTACGGCAGCGACGGGGACGACACGCTCTACGGCGGCGTTGGCGACGACCGGCTACACGGCGATGACCCCTACTATCATGCCGGCGAGGTCGGCTACAGACAGTCCGGCGCCAACACGCTGCACGGCGGACCCGGCGACGACTATCTGTACGGCGGCAACGGACGGGATACGCTGTTCGGCGGCCCCGGCGACGACCGGTTCCAAAGCGGCGTCGGCGGCCCCCGCGCAGACCGGGTGATTGGCGGCCCCGGCAACGACAAGCTGAGGGTTGGCAACCTCCGGTATGCCGGCGATAGATGGGAAGAGGGGGATGTTTTCTATTTCCACGAGAACTTCGGCCATGACTGGATCCCCGAAATCAGGTGGGCCGACCGCTTCTACCTGTGCATGGGCACTCCGGATAATCCCCCTACCTACAAAGCAACCCGATGGAGAAGCCTTGGCGAGACTATAATCGAAGTCTTCCTTGGTGTCGATGCCGAGGGCAACCCCAAGGCCCAGGGCACCATCACGATGCCCGAAAGGGAAACCCTCCGTATGCTTCCGCGAAGTATTCTTGCATCGGAGTTTATATGGGAAGGTCCCGGCAGATGGGATTTCGCTGATGTGTACCGGGATTTTCAGAAAATCTGGACACCCGACGATGAACGGTGGCAGGGCGACCCCGACGGGTGGTTCCAAACCTGCCAGGGCGCGGACGGTTTTACCGTTGACGCCACGCCCGGTAACGCCCAGATTGCGCTGAGTTGGGCAAAGTCCGTGGACGATACCGTCACCGGATACCAGTACCGGGTCCGGGCAGAGGGCGAAAGTTGGGGGAGTTGGATGGCTGTCGCCGGCGGGGCCACCGCCACCTCGGCCACCGCATCTGGTCTCACCAACGGGACGACCCACGAGGCCCAGGTGCGAGCGGTGCACGGAACGGACAGCGGCCTCCCGTCGGCCAGCGTTCTCAGCATCCCCGGCATCTACGGCACGTCAGGCAATGACGTTATCACTGTTACTAGCGGAACCTCGGGGGAATACATAGCGGGCCTGGCCGGCGACGACACCCTGACGAGCGTCGGCTTTGACGACATCCTGAACGGCGGCCCCGGCGCGGACGCCATGGACGGCGGCGACGGCACGGACACCGCCGTCTACGAAGGCGCAGAGGGGGTGACCGTTGACCTGTCCAACAGCGCCAACAACACCGGCGGGGAAGCCCAGGGCGACACCCTGACCAACATCGAGAACCTGGAAGGCACACACGAGGCCGACACCCTCACCGGCGACGCCAACGCCAACAACATCCGCGGCTGGGCCGGCGACGACACCCTGCGCGGCGGCGCTGGCGACGACACCCTGCGGGGCGACGGCGGCATGGACGCTCTGTACGGCGAGGCGGGGGACGACAAGCTGATCGTCTCCGGCCGGGACGACCTGTGGGGAGGCGAAGGAAACGACGCCTTCTACTTCGGAACCAAATACGGCAATGCCGTAATCATGGACTACGTGGAAGGCGAAAAGGTCTTCCTTTGCACGGGAAGCCTGAAGGTCAGGTCCTGGGGCTATGGTCCCTGGGGCACGAGCGTCTCTTACAGCGCTGGCTCGGCCTACGGCAGCCTCACTGTAAAAGGCGTAATAGACAGCGACTTGTCCAAGATCAACTTTATCGTGCGCGAACCGGACCACGCCGATTGTTCCGTCATCGTCCCGTAGCCGCTGCGGGAATGGTCCAAGCCTATGTTTGTCCCGAGGCGCTATCCGGCCAGGCTCCTCGCCGTGAAGGACGCTATGCCGGCCGGTGGCGCCTGAACGGCGACGCCAACGTCGGCGCGGGGAGTGAGTCAATCGGCCTCGCGCCCGGCAAAGCAGTTGGCTACCGAACTGGCCGGGGCGTCCCTGCCGGGGTTTGCTGCCCTCAAGACGCCCTCGGCGGGGACTGCCCCCACCGGGTTGTGGCGGACGGCGCGGACGAGTATCTGGTGCGCTGGCGGGAGACCGGACCAGTTGTACCTGGACCTGGTGGGTAAGGACACGTTCTACGGTCTGCTAGCGTCATTACGAGGTCAGCTGTTCCGCGACGCCGATTTCGCCGAACTGTACTGCCTGGACAATGGGCGGGTCAGCGTGCCGCCCAGCCTGGTACCACCGACGTTTGCACCGGCTGGACGGAGGCCGTTCCCCTGCCGGCCAGGGAGCAGTCCCGGGTGGTGGGGGTCCTGGAGGGCATCGCCCGGCAACCGCCTTTCCCGGTCCTCGGCATCGATTCGGACAATGACAGCGCCTTTATCAACGAGACCCTGGTGCAGCACTGCGCCAACCCGGAATCGAGTTCAACCGTTCCAGGGCTTACCGCAAGAACGGCCAAGTATGGATTAAGCAGAAAAACGGTTTCGCTTCCCGGCGATTCACCGGATACGTCTGGCAGTCGGGCCGGGTCGCCGGACAGTTGATGGTCCACCTGTATCAGGCGGTGAGGCCGCATGTGAACTACTTCCAGCACTCCTTCCAGCCGCTGAAAAGTTGTGTGATGGTGCAGGATCATCAAGCCCTACATGCCACCGGGCCAGCCCTGCGACCATGTCATGCACTACGCCACGATCCGGGCTGAGACGAAAGTGGAGATCAAGGAATTCCGCGCCACTCTGGTCCCTGTGGCGCTGCTGCGTTCCATAAGGGAGGCGCAGTCAGCACTGGCGGCGACGCCCTCGCCACAGCTCTCGAAAGCTCCTCGGAGTGAAAGCATTGACCGGTTTCCGGCCTGGCTTTCCCATCCGTGGCGAGAGCAAAGCTCGACCTGCTCGCAAGACGTGAGCGCGTCCAGCCCTGCGTTGGCGTACTCGTCAAGATTTCTTCGAAGGCGTCCGGCGCGAGGTGCTGTCGTTGATTGAGAGGTGTCCAGACACGACCGCTAGGGACCTGATGGCGAGACCGAGTGCACTTCGTCCGGAGCGTTACAGCGACGCCCCGTTGCGGACCCTGCAGAGCAGGGTGAAAGACTGGCCCGGGGTCATGGCCAAGAGGCTGGTCTACGCCGCCTCCGATGAGCGCTCGGTAGAACAGTGATGCAAAGGTAAATCAGCTTTGGCCGGACCGGATATCAGTGGCTGGAATTCCGGCAACATATTCTGATGAGGGGACAGGCTGACAAAGGCATTCAACGTCAAACATCGGATCTGTCTATGGCAGGGAAAGTGCCGTTTTCCAACTGGATTCATGTGGCAGGGACTGGGGGACGTAATTTAACCAAGGGGCGGGTAGTTGCATTTCTCGACAATATCCCTCGGAGACATTGGTAGACCCGGGTCAACTCAAGACACAGTGGTGGCGCGGTAGAGAGTGGAGGGATGACCGGGCGGTTTGTAAGGGGCTTATGTAGAAGTTGACTCAACGAATTGCGTATGGCACACAAGATGGCATATATACGAGGCTATCTGTATCAATAAGACCTATTATAATTATAAATTAACTGATATTACGGCGGACAGCATGGCCGCCAAACTGTTGTCGCAGGGCGGCGAGAAGCTTGGCGCCCAAGGGGCCATCCTGCCTGGAACGGAAGCGCTGCTGGAGAGCGGCGGTGATAGCGGGGATGGGGACAGCGAGGTCGACGGATTCCTGAACCGTCCAGCGCCCTTCGCCGGAGTCTTCCACGAATGCTTGCAGGCTTTCAAGTCCAGGGTCTTCTTTCAAGGCTGCGGCGGCTAGGTCAAGGAGCCAGGAGCGGACGACGGCGCCGTGGCGCCAGGTCTCGGCGATGGCGGCGAGGTCGAGGTCGAACTCTTCCTTGGCAGCAAGGAGTTCGAAGCCTTCAGCGTAAGCCTCCATCAGGGCATATTCCACGGCGTTGTGAACCATTTTGACGTAGTGGCCGGCGCCGCCCGGCCCCACGTGGGAGTAGCCGGTGGTCCCACTGGGAGCGAGTGAGCGGAAGGCGGGTTCGAGGCGTTTCACCGCATCATCGGGGCCGCCTATCATCAGGCAGAAACCGTTGGTGAGACCCCAGATGCCGCCACTGGTGCCGACGTCCACGAAGTCTATGCCCTTGGCGGCGAGTTCCTTGCCGCGACGCAGGGTGTCCTTGTAGTTGGCGTTACCACCGTCGAGAAGAGCGTCGCCTGGGGAGAGCAGCGGGGCCACGGCTGCTATGGTGTCTTCGGTAACCTGCCCGTGGGGAAGCATGAGCCATACGGCGCGGGGCGGCGTCAGCATGGAGACCAGGTCTGGCAGGGAGTCCGCTCCCTCGGCGCCGTATTCCGCACTGGCGGATACGGCTTCGGCATTGAGATCATAGGCGACGACGCGGTGGCCGCCAATTATCAAGCGGCGCGCCATGTTCGCGCCCATGCGTCCGAGGCCGACCAGTCCAATTTCCAAGGAAACGCCTCCTTGTGTGAATGAGGCCACTAGAGTTCGTCGAGGAGGCGTTGAAGCCCGGTTATGGCATCGTCGCCGAGATTGAGACTGATGACTCGGCGGCCCAGGTTGGTAAGGGCCTGGTAATCTCCAATAAACTGCGCCTCGGCCAGGGTATCGAATCCGTAGCGCTGCCCCGGGATTGGAAGTCGCTGATGATTTCCCAAGGTGAGCTGGAGATATAGGCCGGAGCCTGGCCCGCCCTTGTGAAGCTGGCCGGTTGAGTGCAGGTAACGGGGGCCGTAGCCTGCAGTGGTGGCGATACGCCAACGGCGCATCACGCGGGCGCGTATTTCGTTGATCAGGCGGTCAATCCGGGAATCGGGCGGTATGTAGGACAAAATGGCGAGGTAATCGCCTGGATGGGCCTGCTCCAGCAGGGCAGACAAGGATCCTACGACAAGCCCAGGATGAATGGCTGGCAGTTCCGGCAGGCGGCCCTCGCCGAGGAAGACATCCAGCAGACGGTCGGTGTTGTCTTTGGCCCCCTGAACGTCGGGCTGGTCGAAGGGGTGGACGTCGAGCATGGAACCGGCGATAGCGGTGGCGTATTCCCAGCGGAAGAACTCAGCTCCGAGGTGGTAGCAGTCGGCAAGGTCGAGGCGCTCAACTGGATGCCCGGTGGTCTCTATCGCATCCACGCCCTGATCGACGTTGTCGCCGCCGGCAGGGCGGAGGTAGACGAAGAGCCGGTCGCTGCCGTAACAGTCGGAGGGCAGCAGGGGTTCATCGGCGACGGGTATGATGCCGAGGCCCTCCTTGCCCAGGCTTTCGGCTATCATCTGCTCCACCCACAGGCCAAAGCTGTCGATGGGGGGCGGCGTTATGAGGGTGACCTTGTCGCGGCCAGCCACAGTCATCGCGCCGAGGAGGGCGCCGAGGCGGAGGCCGGGATTGACTTCCGGCTCGTCTGTCAAGCACCGGTCGCGCATCGCAGCGGCGGTGTCCAGAAGCCGAGATACGTCGATACCCGCGAGGGCGGCGGGAAGCATCCCGAACCACGACAACACCGAGTAGCGTCCACCGATGTCGGCAGGATTAAGGAATACCCGGCGAAAGCCAGTTTCATGGCCCAGACGTTGCAAAGGAGTGCCAGAGTCGGTGATGGCGACGAAGTTGGCGCCTGCACCGCGTTCTGGGCCGGCGGACTCGGTCAGGTCTCGGAAGTGGCGATAGAAGGAAAGGGTTTCTATGGTGCTGCCGGACTTGGAGGAGACGATGAAGAGGGTGCGGGCCGGGTCTATGGCTGCGGTTACGGCGGCTACCTGCCCTGGGACGGTGGAGTCGAGCAGGGTAAGGCTGGGTTTACTGCGCCGGTCGGCGGGCCTGTCGTCTCCCGGAAAGAAGGAACGGCGCAGGACCTCGGGGCCGAGGCTGCTTCCGCCCATACCCAGCAGCACGACATCGCGATAGCCTTCGGCGCAAATCTCGCCTACAAAAGCCGTCAGTTCCGAGAGATGCGGGCGCAGGAAGGCCCCGGCGTCAAGCCAGCCCAGGCGGTCGGAGATTTCGCGCGGGTCGGCACGCCAGACGGTGTGGTCACGCTCCCGGATGCGGTCCGGAACGCGCTGCTTCATCAGGCTCTCAAGGGCCTGTCGCGTTATGTCGGACATGGTATGTCCGGACGCACTCACACCTACGCACCCTTGACCAGCTTGCGCGCTTCCTCGACCACACGGGCGGCGGTAAACCCGAACTGCTCCAAAACCACGCCGCCGGGGGCCGACGCGCCAAAGGTGGACATGCCGATAGATGCGCCGTCCAATCCGACGTACCTGGCCCAACCACCGATGGCGCCCGCTTCCACCGAGAGCCGCGTTCTATGCCCGGGGGGTAAGACGGAGTCGCGGTATTCCTGTGGTTGCTCGTCGAACAGTTCCCAGGACGGCATGGACACCAAGCGGGCATTGATGCCATCGTCTTTAAGGGTGAGGGCGGCTTCAAGCGCGATATGGACTTCGGAGCCGGTGGCAATGATTATAATTTGCGGCCCTTCACCTCCGGGAATAGGGGTGTCTTCCCACAGAATGTAGCCGCCCCTGGCCGCCCCCTCGGCGGGAGGCAGACAGTTGGCGCTGGCCGAGCCGGTGGACGGGGCCAGAACCGGAAGGTTCTGTCGGCTGAGGGCCAGAGCAGTGGGGCCGGCGCGCCGGCCCAAGGCAGTCTGCCAGGCAGCGGCGGTTTCGGTGGCGTCGGCAGGGCGAATGACTACCAGATTCGGCATGGCGCGAAGGGACATCAAGTGTTCGATAGGCTGGTGGGTCGGGCCGTCCTCGCCCAATCCCACGGAGTCGTGGGTGAATACGTAGATAACCTGCTGCCCCATCAATGCGCTGAGACGAAGGGCGGGACGCAGGTAGTCGGAGAAAATCAGGAAGGTTGACGCATAGGGTATCGCGCCACCATGCACGGCGATGCCGTTGCAGACAGCCCCCATGGCGTGTTCGCGGACGCCGAAGTGGAGGTTGCGACCGTCAAAGTTACCGGGGCCGATGTGGCCCTCGCTGTTCAGGATAGTAAGGGTTGAGGGCGCCAGGTCGGCGGAGCCGCCAATAAGGTTGGGGACGGCGGCAGCGATGGCGTTCATAACCTTCCCGGACGCTTCGCGCGTTGACACTGCATTGCCGCCATCGAATAAGCCGGACATACCGCCATGCCATCCGGGGGCCAGTTGGCCGCTGAGGGCTGCCGACAGCCGGGCTGCCTCGTCGGGATAGCTGTCGCGGTAGCGCACGAAGGCGGATTGCCATTCCTCCTGGTGCTGGTGTCCGCGTTCTCCAGCCCGGCCAAGATGCTCACTGACGTCGCCGGGAATAGTGAAACTGTCGGAATAGGGCCATTCCAACTGCTGCCTGGTAAGGAGGATCTCGTCGTCGCCCAATGGGGCGCCGTGGACTCCGCCAGTGCCGGCCTTGTTGGGGCTGCCGTAGCCTATGACCGTCTGGCAGACGATGAGAGTGGGCCTGCTGGGTTCGGCCTTGGCTTCGGTAATGGCGGCGGTCACGGCGTCGATGTCGCGGCCATCCATGCTGCCCAACACCTGCCATCCGTAGGACTCGAAGCGACTGGGAACATCCTCTAGGAAGGCTATGTCGGTATCGCCCTCAATGGAAATCTGGTTGTCATCGTACAATACGATGAGCTTACCCAAGCCCAGGGTTCCAGCCAGAGAGGCGGCTTCCGCGGCCACGCCCTCCTGGAGATCGCCGTCGGAAGCCAGGACATAGGTGTAGTGATCAATGATTTCGTGCCCGGGGCGGTTGAAGCGGGTGGCGAGCCACCGCTCGGCCAAGGCCATGCCGACAGCGTTGGCCAGTCCCTGTCCCAACGGGCCGGTGGTCACTTCGACTCCGGGAGTGAGGCCGTATTCGGGGTGGCCCGGAGTCCTGCTGCCCCATTGCCGGAACTGTTGCAATTCTTCCATCGGCAGGTCGTAGCCCGTCAGGTGGAGCATCGAATACAGCAGAGCAGAAGCGTGCCCGGCGGAGAGCACGAAGCGGTCGCGGTCGGGCCAGTTGGGGTCGGCGGGGTTGTGCTTGAGGAAGCGGTCCCAGAGCACGTAGGCCATGGGAGCGGCGCCCATCGGAGCGCCGGGGTGTCCGGAACGCGCCTTCTGAACCGTGTCAACGGACAAGAACCGGATGGTGTTTATGCAAAGCTGGTCAAGAGCCGAAACGGTCAAGACAATCCTCTATGCTATTAGTAGCGGCCCGGTCCTTCGACTGGCTCAGGATTCAACAGAACAGAACCAACAATTCTGCACCGCCCGGTTCCGCCCGGAATTGTTTCATCAGGCCCCAAAGGGGACGCGTCGGGCATGGCTGTCCCGGCACTTCAATATGGTATCCAAAGGCGCGGAATCTGTCTATTGCGTTGGCGCAAAAAATCCCCTCTCCTGGATATTCAGGAAGGGGACTTACGGAGGACAACCGCCCTCAGAAGTTGGGGGTGTCCCCCAGGGTGGCCTCGGCTTGCAGTTCGGCAGTACCCCGGAACAGGCGGACGGAAATCTTCTGGCCGGGCGGATGATCAAGCAGGAACTTGGAAAGGTCGCCGGTGTTGCGGATGGGCTGGTCATCAATGGCCACTATGACGTCCCCGCCTCTAAGTCCGGCGGATTGGGCGTCTGACCCTTCCACCACCCTGGCCACGATGATCCCTTCCTGCACCGGGACCCCAATCTGGCTGGCAATGACCGGCGTCAGGTTAAGGGGAGCGATACCCAGGTATCCCCGCTCTACGAATCCCTGCTCAATGAGCTGGCGGGAAACTACCATCGCGTCGTCGATGTTTATGGCGAAGTTGATGCCCTGCCCGCCGCTGAAGCTGGCCGTGTTGACTCCCACTACTTCGCCGCGGTCGTTGACCAGAGGACCGCCACTGTTCCCAGGGTTAATCGAAGCGTCCGTCTGGATCAAGTCGACAAATGTGTCCTGCAATCCGGCTTCTACGGAGCGTCCCAGAGCGCTCACAACACCCTTGCTGACAGTGGGCCCGCCCGGCAACGCCAAGGCGTGGCCGATGGCGATGACGTCCTGCCCTACCTGCAAGCTCTCTGTGCTGCCGGCCCTGGCGGGTTGCAGTCCCGTGGCATCGATTTTCACAATGGCCACGTCGGGGTTGGGGTCCCCACCTACCAATTTAGCCGGGTAGCTTTCGCCATTGTGCAGAGTAATGACAATTGACTCCGCCCCGTCTATGAGGTGATTGTTAGTCAGGACGTAACCGTCGGATTGCAGGACAATTCCGGTTCCAACACTGATGCCGGGAGAGGATGGGTTGTCCTGGCCCGTCCGGGGCGGGACCGTAAGGACGTGAACCACCGATGGGGTCAATTGGCGCACCACGTCGACAGTGGACAGCGCGCTGGCGGTATCGAGCCGCGGAATCGTGTCGGCGGGCCGCTCTGAGGCGCCGCAAGCGAGAGACAAGAGCAACGCTAGAGAAAACAGAACCGTCAGAACTGCGGCGGCTGTTTGGTTCAGATTGTTATATTTCGAGCGTCGGTTCATGGCTGTCCCGAGCTTGGTGGCGTTTAGGATTGCCGCTGGAAATAATAGATATTAGCGAACCTATGCCTATTGTACCGCTTGGGCGTCCCCATGAATCCAATTTTTATGCGAATAATGTGAAGGTTTACCACGACAGCCAACCGTCCGGCCGTGAATTACCGATGGCTGGATGGTTGGCTGTTCACCGGAATTGTGCCACTGCAACAGCTAATTTCCGTTGCGGTCTAGGGACGGGAAAATGTCGTCTCGGAAGGCGGCCAGCTCGCCGGTGGCGAAATCGTAGGTTGCGCCGGTCATCAGGTAGAGGTGGGTGAGGCCCTCCTTTTCCGCCTGCTTGATGCGATTTGAGCAGTACTCCGGGGTGCCGATGAGGCCCATGTAGTCACAGATGGCGGCCAGGGCGTCGTCGGGCAGGAAGGAGCACAGTTCCTGAGCCTTCTCCCAGTCCTCGGCGTGGGGAACGTCGGGGTATAGGTCCCAGAGACCAGCGGGCAATTCGAGGTCTCCGACGTCGATGCCGGCGGCTTTGAGCCAGCGCTGGTAAGTTTCCTCCATGAGGCGTTGAACGGCTAGGGGGCGGGCGAGCTCGCGGGCCTCTTTGAGGTCGTCCTTGATGATGGTGGTGGCGGTGAAGATAGTCTCCACATCATCGGGGTTGCGCCCGGCGGCGCGGGCGCCGTCTGCGACGATTTCGCGGGCCTCGGCAACGGCGCCGGGGTGGATGCCGGTCATAAAGAGCGCGCCATCGGCTACCTCGCCGGTCACTTTCATAACTCGAGGGCCTGTGGCGGCGATGTAGACGGGCGGCGGCGGCGACTCTCCGCCGTGACGCATCCGGCTGTTGGCGTCGTTACCGAAGGAGACCATCTCGCCGGACATCAGCTCTTTCATAGTGACGACGGCGTGGCGCATCTGGCGGACGGTGGCAGGCGGGATGCCAATAGTGGCGGTGGAGCTATAACCACGGCCAATCCAAATCTGCACGCGACCGGGGGCGAGCTCCGCCACGGTCTGCGCGGCAGAGGCGACGACGGACGGATGGCGGGTGGCGGGGTTCGTTACCGCGGAGGCCACGTTGATGCGCTCGGTGCCCATGACGGCGGCGGCCATGCTGACGAAGCAGTCGCGCTCCAAGAGTTGCGAGTCCAGGATGCCGACGCCGTCGAAACCAGCGTCTTCGCACTCTTTCACGAAGGCGGCCACCTCGGGGCCTGGACGGCAGGGCGGCACTCGAAGGTCAATCTTGATGGACATGGTCTACTCCTTCACGATGTGGTAACGCTGGGTTCACCCCAACCCTAGCCCTCCTCCTCAGGGGGAGGGAAGACAAGAACGGTTTAACGCGCTCCGCTAACGGGTGAGTTCTTCGCGCAGGCGGCGGATTACGATTTCGGTTTCCTCTTCCGTCAAGTTAAGAGGGTCTACGGCGAGTTCGAGGGGGCCGCCGAGCTGGTGCAGGTGTATCTGGGGGCTACCGCGCTCCAGGGCGGCGGCAATTTCGTTGCGAGATGGGCCGCGCCAGTCGTCGGAGAAGCGTATGACGGCGCATGGAATGAGGTAGTTGAAGCGGTCGTGCTCCAGGCTCACGTCCAGTCCGGGGATTTCTACGAGGGCGTCAACGACCTGCTGCATGATGCTACGGTACTGAGCGGCCTCCGCCTCTTCGTCCTCTTCGACGAAGGCGGCGAGGGATGCGACCAGGCCGACGACTTCTTCCTTGGCGACCTTCATACCGCGTCCAAGGAATTGGGCGGGGTTGGCCTGGGCGGCTGCGGCTTCGATGAGGTCAGCGCGACCGACGAGGATGCCGCTGCCCTGAGGCCCGCGGATGCCCTTGCCGCCACTGTATACAACCATGTCGGCGCCGGCCTGAAGGTAGCGATACAGGTTTGCGCGGGGCGGGAGCATGGAGGCAGCATCGACGATGACTGGAACGTCGTGAGCGTGGGCTATCTCGCAGACCTGTTCCAGCGGCATGACCTTGTTGCTGGAGAAAGGGGCGCACAGGTAGGCGACGGCGGCGGTCCTGTCATTGATGGCCCCCTCAAGCTGCCAGGGGTGAGCGAAAAGATAGTCGCCGAACTCCACCATCTTCGCTCCGGCGGCGCGATAGGCCTGGTCGTAGGGGAAGCGGTGCATGGTGTGGATGATGATTTCGTTTTTCATGCCTTCGGTGTCGGGGAGCCGGCGCATCTTGACCGGGTCATTGCCGGCGATGACGGCAGCGGCCTGCAACAGCAAGCCTCCCGCGGCGCCACTGCATACGAAGCCGGCCTCAGCGCCGGTGATGCGAGCGAGTTCCTGTCCGGCGGCGCGGTTGAGGTCGTCGATGTTAACCATAACGCGCGCGGCGCGGGACATCAGCTCGAGGATTTCAGGGCGCGTGCGGCTGCCGCCAAGGCGGGTTATGGAACCGGCGGCGTTTATGATGGGGGGCACGCCAATTCGCTGGTACAGGGCTTCAACATCAAAGCCGGTAAAGCTGTCGGCCACGAATTCCTCCTGCGTCCTGTTCCAGGTTCCCGTAGGCTAACTGCGGGATATTATATCAACATCAACCGGCCAGCGCGTGTGGTAACATTTCAGTGGATTTCATGCCTCTCCCACGAGAGCGGCATGGTGAGGAAGGGTAATGTCGGAGGCTAACGTAACCCTTGACCGTCTGTCGGCTAAGGCGAAAATTGGGCTGGTTGTGGTCAGCGCATCGACGGTGTCGGAGCTTCGCTACCCCAAGGTGGCCCCGGATGTCGGTTTCTTCTCCAGCCGGATGATGCTGGGAGGTGACGGTGGACTGGAAGCGCTACTTGAGATGGAGCGCAACTCGTCGCGGGCGGTGCAGGAACTGGCCTCGGCCGGGGTGGACTCCATCGCCTATTGCTGCACCGTGAGCGGGGCGCAGAGAGGGCTGGAGAAGGATCGGAAGTTCTGCGAGGAGATGCAGCGGGAGTACGGCACCCCGACAACGTCGACGATGCTGGCAGCGGCGGAAGCGCTGCAACACCTGGGCATACGGCGAGTGGTGCTGACCAGCCCATATCCGCACAGTTATCACGAGGCGGAGAGCAAGTACTTGGCAGAGGCGGGGATAGAAACGGTGGCAGCTTCCGGCATGGGATTCGTTACTGCTGCGGAGTTCGCTGCCGTCCCCCCGGACGAGATTTACCGGTTCTCGCTGCAAGCGTGGGAACAGAGCGGCAGAGAGGCGGACGGGCTGTTCATAAGCTGCATGAACTTCGACGCAATGGCGGCAGCGCAGGCGCTGGAGGATGCCATCGGGAAGCCGGTGGTGACCTCGCACTCGGCGACGTTGTGGCGGGCGCTGGCGCTGGCGGGGGTCGGAGAACCTGTGTACGGCTACGGGCGGCTGCTGGCCGAGCAACGGGAGTGTCTGGCGGCGGTTGGCTCGTAGGAAGGAGAGTGGGAGACGACGGAATTCCCGCCTTTGTGCGCCAACCTGCACTTCAATTGCATGAGGGAACTGGATTCCTGCCTTCCCAGGAACGATGGACAAGGTATGCCAGATTTCCCTTAATCATAGAATCAGGAGAGTTTTAGATGACTACGGCCGACCGACTCAATGCCATGCCGCTGGGGGAGGCGATGTTCACCCAGCGCGCCATACGCCGGTTCAAGAAGGACCCGATACCCGATGATGTGCTGGAAGACATCATGCAGGCGACCATCCGGGCGCCCAACGGCGGAAACAACCAGCAGTGGCATTTCATACTGGTGAAGGACGACGACAAGCGGAGCGAGCTGGCCGAACTGTACCGCGAGGCGTGGTGGGCCAAGCGGGCGGACCAAGGCATAATGGGGCCGGAGGATATTCCGCCGGGCAAGAGTTCGATGCGCTCGGCGATGCGCATGGCCAACGAAATCGGGGACGCGCCGGTGATGGTGCTGGTGTGCGCCACGGCCAAGGGAGCGCAGGCCATGGGGTCGGTGATTCCGTCGGCGCAGAATATGCTGCTGGCGGCGCGGGCCTTCGGGGTTGGCGGCACCATAGCCACGCTGCATCCGGTGGTCGAGGAGAGGGTGCACTCGCTGTTTGACATCCCGAACGACGCGCAGGTGGTCTACTGTATGCCGCTGGGCTACCCTCGCGGAGTGTTCGGGTCGGTGCAACGCCTTCCGCTGACGGAAGTGTGCGGCGTGGATGGGTGGGGGAATAAGTACCCAGGGTAGGCGGGCTTTCACTTCTGAGGCAGATTGTCTGAATCAGGGTTCCGTTTACTTATAGCGTATCTCTCTTCCGCTAGTGGGATGCTTTCTCATTCCAGACGCTACAAGCAAACGGAATCCTTTTTCGGCACTCCGGTAGTCCTCTAGTTTTGATTATCCGCCACAAAGAGTGAGTCATATTCCCTCACCAATACGCGGTCTACCACGCCGTCCGCTGTCATGGTGAACAGGATGACGGAGCCGGGTTGCTCCGGATACCACGGCTCGTCGGCGAACCTGACGCCACCCACGTCGTTGTTGCGCAACAGGTTCCAGGGAGTGCGGAGCACGGCGAACCGGCTCCCGTCCGGAGACAAGGCCACCGGCCATACCTCCGAGGCTGTTGACGGGTCCAGCTTTACGAGCGTACGGAGGCCCGATCCATCCGCCCGGACCGCGTGGATGCCATTGGTATCAGGCCGGTTGGCAAACTCGGGGCTGTGGGATATGCCGGAATAAATGACCTCTTTGCCGTCGGACGACCACTGGATGGATTCGATGTATTGGGGCCAGGTACGGCGAGTAGTTGCGACCCCGGCAGCTTCCTTCAGCAGTTCTTCACTGTAGGTAATTTTGAGAATGTCGGTTGACTTGCCAGATGTAAGGTCAATTGAGCGAATGCCTACAGCCTTACCGAGTTGCTTACCATATTTGACCACAAAAGCAATGTGGTCCCCGCTGGGCGAGATTGCTAGGGAATCTACGACGAATTCGTCGTCGGGAACGGTGTAAATTCTGCGATGCCCTGTGCCGTCGGGTGCAATTGCGGATATGAACTGATGGTAATCGTCCTCGGCGAAATCGCTTTCATGGAAGGCGATCATCCTTCCATCCGGCGACCATGCGAGGTTCGAGCCCCACCCCTGTGGTGAGGTAAATATGTGCTTGGTTCCGCTTCCGTCGGCGTTAGTCAGATAAATTCCCTTTTCCTTGCCCTCGGAGACAGGGCTTCCGGCGAGCTTGACGTAAGCCAGCATGGAACCGTCTGGCGACCATGTGGGGTTGCTGTAGTCCCAGTCGCCGGAGGTGAGCCTCCGGTGATTGGAGCCGTCCAGGTCTGAAACAACTATGTCAAACCGGTGTTGCCTGCTGATTCCTTCAGCGTAGCGGTATGTCCGGTATGCCAGCCGGGTTCCGTCCGGGGACACGCGCGGGTGGCCGTCCTGAAGGAACTCTTGCCGGGGAGACGGCCCCCCGGAGATGGTTTGCAAGCTGGTGCCCGTCGCGTCCACCACCGCGACCCTGTTTCCCCCACTGAAGACGACCGACGATCCATCCGGCGTCCATTGCACCGTTCCTGTATCGTTAAGGGATGCACCAAATTCATATAGCGAGTGGTCCGAGTCACACCCTGAACGAGCTCCTATGAAGGCGAAGGCCAGCAGGAGAAGCATGATGCCCAATTTCCCCATCACTCTACCGCCTGGTGCAGCGCATAAAGCGCAAGGATGTCGAACGGATGGGGATAGCAATCCGGCTCCTTAATAGTCCTACCTTCCGTAATTCATTACTGACCCGGCTATTGTGGGGTGCGATGCTTCGTAGACCGACTGGCTGAACGGGTCGAACCAGTTCCCCTTGCTTGTAGCGTCTGGAACGAGGAAGCATCCCACCAGCGGAAGAAAGATACCCTATAAACAAACGGAACCCCCGGACCTTGTATACCGCGCTGGCCGGGAGCGTTGGCGAGGTCGCCCATGTCTCAACTGGACATGAAAGTTCCTAGCCGCCGAACAGGTCCCGAATCCGGTCTAGGAAGCCGCCGCGACTGGCCCCCCGCTCCATGAAGCGGGCCCATTGCTGCTCGGCGGACTCGGAGCGGCGGAGGTCGCGGGCGCGCTGCTTCATTAGGTCCAGAATCCGATCCTCCTCCCCTTTGTCGAGCCAGTAGCCGTGGTTGTTGGGGCAGTGGTCTATCGGCAGGTTGTAGGCGCGGTAGTTGAATACGTCCATGGCCGCGCCGCAGTGGGGGCAGGGCCGCTCTCCGGAGCGCCGGGCGTATTCGCGCATTCCCTTGAGGATTTCGTCGCCGTTGGCGGTATCCTCCAAGAGGTCCATTTCATCGAAGTCGAGCCACAGACCGCGGCACTTGGGGCAATGGTCGATTTCGATGCCACGGTACTTGCGCTCATCCAGGGCCAAGTTGCAGTCGGGACAGTTCATGGTTGGCGCTCCGTTTGGTGCATAGTCCGGGAATCTAGCCTACAACCCGGCGGAAGAAGGTCATGGCGTTGCCGCCGATGATCTTGCGGACATTTTCATCAGAATAGCCCCGGCGGATGAGGCCGCGGACTATATTGCCGCCGTCAGCGGGGGACTCCAGCCCATTCAAGTAGGGGGCGGGCAATTGGTCGGGACCGTCGCGTCCCATCACCACGCGGTGGAAGGCGACGTGGTCGCCCACGGTGGTGTCGGTCCCGATGCCGACATAGTCGATACCGACCAGATTGACCATATAGTCATAGTGGTCGAGGACACACTCGATGTCCTGTTCAGGGTCGTCGCTAAGAGAGTTGGGGACGGCAGTGATGCAGATGAGCCCACCGTTCTCGGCGCAGGCCGTCAGCTCCTCGTCTCGACGGGTGCGGCGATTGGGGCGCAGGGTGTAGGCGGCGTTGTGGCTGAACACCGTGGGGACGCGGGAGAACTCGATGGCGTCCAAGGCGCTGGGCGTGGAGACGTGGGACAAGTCTATGGCCATTCCGAGATCATTCATGCGGCGGACGACCCCGATGCCAAAGTCGCTTAGCCCGCCGGGATTGCGCTCGTACATTCCGTCGCCGATGTAGTTACGGCGGTTGTAGGTGATACCGGCGAGGCGGACGCCCATGCTGAAGAGCTGATCGAGGCGCTCGATGCGGTTGCCAATGGGCAGGTGCTCGAGGGTGGGCAGGAAGCCTATTTTGCCCTGCTGTTTAGCTGCCTCGATGTCTGCGGCGTTGCCGACGCGGATGATGTCGTCCTGCATCGCCACGTCCGCCACCATGTTTCCGACCTCGGCGGCTACGTCGTCGTATTCGACGAAAGACATATCGGCGGTACTCTTGAGGCCGCCGAAGACGTTGGCGGTGGTAACGGCCGTCCAGCCTCCTGCGCGAACGGCGTCGTAGCCCCACTGGTAGCGCCCTACGCGGACAAGGTCGACTAGCTGCTCCATCACCTCCGGCAGAACGAAGGGGTGCTGGTGAACGTCGATGGCGATGGCGTCTTCGATGATGTTACGGTAGCGGACCTCTTCTCCTGCGTCGAGGGGTACTACGGAGGAGGGAACGCGGCCCACTTGTCGGGCCAGCGGGATTCCAGCAGCCATTTTCAAGCTCCGCGGGGATGGATTTCTTGCTGGGATATGGCCTAACCTTTCCCCAGAGGGGGATGGAGCATCAATTTACGGAAATGGGGGCGCCGGCGCCGCCGGTCTGTTCGTTTACGAGGAAAGTTGCCTCATCGCGCCCGTAAACGGTTTCAAGTTCGGCGTCGAAGCGCTGGCCGCCAAGACCGCCCATGACCTCGTAACGACCCTCGGTGAGCAGCCGACCCTCGAAGCTGTTGTGCTTAACCTTGCGCTCGGACTCGCCGCCAAGGTACATCTCTACGGCCTGGACCATGAGTTCGTTGGACTCTTCGTGGTTCAGGTAGTTGGAAGACCGCAGGAACACGTAGCCCCAGCGGATGCCCATGTGTTCGAGCATCATTGGCGGGACACGCGGCTTGGGCGACTCGAAGGAGAATTAAGGACAGCGGGCATAAAATACCTTTGGTCATTAGGTTATTGGCTAAGGAAAACTTTATGCAGTGTCGGCGGGTTCGTCAAGGCTAAAGAGAGCATGGTAACAAAAGGGGTCTCCCAGGGTGGGGAGGGCAAAAGGTTATCTGTGTATGGTGGCCAGGAATCCAGCCGCAACAACCCCCAGCCAGTCGTATCGGGCGAAAGGCCGGAGTAGCCGGAATCCTGTCCACAGGTTTATCTGGTCAGTTGCCGTATCCTGCTCGGGGGCAGAATGAGAATGAGCCTGCGGTGTCTGATCCGCCAATGCCACTTCTGGCTCTCAGCCATACTTTATATCATATTGTAAGCGGCGGAGGTAAAGTGTCCCGTGCGGGCTGGTAATCGCTGGCCTTCGAGTCTCCAGCGGCCCGCAATCGCCACGCTCTTGACAGCAGGCGGACCATGAATTCGCCATCCTGTTCACGTATCTGGAAAATGCCGGGGCTCCTCGGACAGGCCCCGCTGGAATGACAGCCGGCAATTGCGCCAGTGGCTGGTATGCCTTACTGTGCAGGTAGAATTTCACCCGCTCTTCAGGAGCGGAATTCACCTGAGGAGAGCGAATCATCAATGACTTCTCATCCTTCTGAGTTTGGGCAGCAGCCTTCGGAAATTCAGCATAGGCTGGACCTGCTGCTGGAGCAGATGCAGTCGGAGTTGGCGCGGCAGATCGGGTATCCCACCAACCAGATATTCGACTACTCCCCGCTGTTTCCCTTTCTGCAATACTCCCTGAACAATGTGGGGGATCCCTTCCACAACAGCAACTACCGCGCCAACACCCACGAAATCGAGCGCGAAGTCATCGCCCGTTTTGCCGGCTTCACCCGGATAGATCCCGAAGAGGCATGGGGCTACGTGACCTCGGGCGGTACGGAAGGGAATATGTACGGCCTGTACCTGGCCAGGGAGCTGTTCCCCAACGGGATGTTCTACTTTTCCGAGGATACCCACTACAGCGTCCTGAAAAATGTGCGGGTGCTAAACGCCCCCTACATCATGATCAAGCGGCAGGAGAACGGGGAGATAGACTACCAGGACCTCCGCGACATGATCCGGGTACACTGCGACTTGCCGGCAGTGGTCATGGCCAATATCGGGACGACCATGCGGGGAGCGGTGGACGATCTGGGAAAGATAAATCAGATTCTGCAGGACCTGGCTGTCACCAGTTGTTATATTCACGCCGACGCCGCTCTGAGCGGGCTGATACTGCCCTTCGTGGCGGAACCGCAGCCCTTCGGGTTCGACGCGGGCATAGACAGCATATCAATCAGTGGCCATAAGCTGCTGGGAGCGCCGCTGCCCTGCGGGGTGGTGGTGACTCGCAAGTCCTATGTCGAGAGGGTGGGGCGGGCCGTCGAATACGTAGGGGTGCATGACACCACCCTGTCAGGTTCGCGCAATGCTTTCGCGCCCCTGATGATGTGGCACGCGCTTTCCAACTTCGGAGAGGACGGGCTGCGCAGGCTGGTGGAAGGTATGGTAGACACAGCGGAGTATGCCGTGAGCCGGTTCAACCAGCGGGGGATTCCCGCATGGCGGCACAGGAACTCGGTCACCGTGGTGTTCCCCAAACCCCCGCCGGAAGTGTTCACAAGGTGGCAGATCGCCCCCGAGGGTCAGGAGGCCCACATGATCACCATGCCCCACGTGACCCGCGAGATGGTGGACGAACTGGTGGATGACTGCGCCGGGCAGGCGCAGACCAGTTTCGCGGCGTCGGAGTAAAAATCGGATGAGCGCGACTGAACGAATTATCGTCATGGTCAACAACGAGGTGGGAGTCCTGGCCGGCATTACCAGCGTGCTGGCGCAGGCAGGCATCAACGTGGAGTCCATGAACACCCAGACGGCCGGAGACCGTGGGGCGATAATAATGACGGTGGACGACACCGACCATGCCCTGTCTCTATTGAATCAGGCTGGATACAAGGCGGTCGGCGACGACTCCGTGGTGGTCCGGCTGCGGGATGAACCCGGGTCCCTGGCCGGCGTGGCGGGCCGGCTGAAACAGGCCGGGGTGAACATCCAGAACCTGCATATCCTGGCACGGCAGGACGGCTATGCCCTGATTGCCCTGACCACCAGCGACCGCGCCGCTACCGAGGCCACCATCAGGGAAGAGGAAATCCTGTGAGGGAACGCGCGTTAAGGAACAATCTCAGAAGTCCCCTATAGCCCCGTCCTTGGCTCACTATGGCCTGGTACAGTCCCGCTCTGCATACAGGGCGTCCATGGTCAGCAGCTGTCGAATGTCAGGCTATTTTCCTCCAGATGCCTTCTCGTGAGTTAGTACTTCCAAGCCGATCATTACGGTAGGATTCTGGATAACCCTGGGCCTCATAGCGGCGTTTATCGCCTTCGGCCCGCCCCTGGACGTCGCTCGGCCTCGATCCGTTGGAAAGTGGCACTACGACCGAGCTGCGGCTCACAGGCGACGCGGAATCTGAGAGAGCCAAGAGGCTTCTGGCGGAGGTCAGAAACCTCGAGGCAAGTGAATTGGGAATACCGGTCGGCGTTTCCGAAATAGTGGTCATCTAATAGAGCGCCCTTACCGTCGACGATCCTGAATTTCGGGCCAATGCCGAACTGGTATTTGACACACTTATTGCCCTCGGACCTGATGTGGTCGCGGGAGGACTCAACTATTACCTTACCGGCGACGAATCTCTGGTTTCCGAAGACCGCCGCACGACATTAATGCCCATCAGCGTGTCTGGAGAGTTGGACCAGGCAATAGAAAACATTGAACAAATAGTGCGCGTGACGTCCGAGGCCGATCAGACCGACGGCTTCCGTGTAGTGATAGGGGGAGAAGCCAGCATGTCCTACGAGACCAGCATGCTGGTTGAGACGGACCTGCGGATGGGTGAGCGGTTCGGAATGCCCGTGGCCCTGATCGTCCTGCTGATTATCTTTGGAACTGCGGTGGCTGCCCTCCTGTCATTAGCATTATCCATAGTCTGCATCGGTATCTCGCTGGGCATCGTTTCCCTGATAGGCCAGTTGTTCGAACTGTTCATGTTCGTAACCCTGATGATCACGATGATCGGGCTTGCGATCGGGGATTGATTACTCCCTGCTGATCGTTTCCAGGTTCAGGGAGGAATTGAGGCGCGGAGAGACCCCGCGGGACGCCGCTATCAAGGCGGGGGCCACAGCAGGCCGAACCGTCCTGTTCAGTGGCTTTATGGTTGTGTTCGCCCTTTGCGGCATGCTGATAATTCCGGCTTCACTGTTCCAGTCCCTGGGCCTCGGGGCAATCACCGTAGTCCTGACTACGCTTGCAGCCAGCTTTAGTTTACTTCCAGCCACCCTCACCCTGCTCGGCAACAGAGTAAACTCCTTGCGATTGCCATATTTTGGTCGGATTGCAGCAGCCGAGTCCACCCAGTCCGAAGGAGGATCTGGGACTCAGTAACGCGGATGGTTACCAGGTTTCCGGTGGTTAGCTTGCTGGTGGGGGGCATGATCGCTGCCTCCTCCTTTTTCTTCCAGATAAACACTGGCAACAACGGTGTTGACGTCTTTCCTGAGGGGTCATTTACAAAGGACGCCTTTTTCATACTCGAAGATGATTTCTCCTTCGGAGTCGTCAATCACGCAGTTTTCATCATCAAGGGTGACATGAGCAGCCCCTAGGCGCAGAAAGCCGTTGAGGAGTTGACTGCCTTCATACAGGGAGACCCCCGGTTCCCGATCCCTCCCGAATTGAAGATATTCCCGGAGGCGCACCTAGCGGTCATATCCGTAGCCATCGCGGTAGAACCGGCCCATCCATCAGCCCTGGATGCCGTGACAACCATTCGTGAGCAATACATCTCACCGGCCCTTGCCGGGGTACCAGCGGAGGCGGTCGTAGGCGATGTATCTGCGGAGCACACCGACTTCCGGGCCATCGTTAGAGGCTACACCCCTGTCGTGTTCGCATTTGTGCTTGGCTTTAGCTTAGTCCTGCTGATGGTGGTGTTCCGGTCGCTTGTGATCCCCCTTAAGGCCATCCTGGTGAACTCCTCTCCGTGGGAGCGGCCTACGGCCTGTTGGTGATCGTGTTCCGAAAGGGATATAGGGAGGGCCTCTTCGGGTTCCAGCAGACCGACGTCATCGACTTGTAGATACCACTATTCCCTTTTTCAATCCTGTTTGGTCTGTCTATAGACTACCACGTGTTCCTCTTGAGTCGTATCCGTGAGCGCTACGACGCTACGGGAGACAATGCCGAGGCGGTGGGCTTTGGACTGATCTCTACGGTGGGCATCAACACCGGCGGCAGCGATCATCATGGTAGTGGTATTCAGCGCGTTCGCCGCTGGAGACACGATCCTAAACCAGCAGGTGGGGTTCGGCTTGGCAGTGGCCGTGTTCCTGGACGCCGTCTTTGTCCGGTCGATACTGGTGCCGGCCGGCATGCACGTGCTGGGAACCCGCAACTGGTACCTGCCGACTTTCCTTCGCTGGTTCCCAGCCCTACAAATCGAGCAGCTAGAGGTTCGAAAACAGACCTGATCCGTTCGTTGATTGGGGATTTCCGGTCAGGAGAAATCTGCCGTCAGGACCAGCGTGTCGGATATTTCAGATGGCGAAAGAAGCGTTGAAGATACCCAGAGACTATCTGCCGGGATGCGCGACAGCCCTCAGAATCGACTCGGAACTGGCCAACAACTACGTTGCTCATGCGTTCATTGGAGACCCTCCAGCAGATGCGCTTAGCGAGGCTCTCTCTTACCTGCCAAGGACGGAAGGGTACCGGCATATAGAGACCGGAATGAACCAGGGCGCGGCGGCACTTAACGATGCGCCCCCGGGCCGTGCAGGAATTCTTCGAGGTCGTGGAACATCCCTCTGACTGGTTCCATCAGCAGGACTTTGCCCCCGGCATCCTCAGCTTCCACAACTGGGGCAGCCTGGCCTGCCTGGACCAGAACGGTCGCAAGCATCGCCTCCGGGTATTCGTCATGACCATGGGCTGGTCGCGGGCCTGCTATGTGGAATTGGTCCGCAAGGCGGATACCGCCGCCTTCATCCAGTGCCATGTGAATGCCTTCGAGTACCTAGGCGGCGTGCCGTGGCACTACCTCTACGACAATGCCAAGGCGGTGACCCTGGGCCGGGACGAGGGAAAGCAGCTCATCTGGAACCGGTGGATGCTGGACTTCGCCCTGAGAGTGGGCTTCGAGGTCAGGCTGTGCCAGCCCTACCGGGCCCAGACCAAGGGCAAGGTGGAGCGCGGGGGTCAAGTACGTCAAGGGCAATGTGTGGCCCAGCATGCGCTTCACCGACCACGCCGGTCTCAACCTCCAGGGACTGGAGTGGTGCGACAGCGTGGCCAACCGGAGGACTCACGTGACCACCCACCGCGTGCCCTGGGAGATGCTGATGGATGAGTGGCCGCGCCTGGGGAAGCTGCCAGCCCGGGACGTGTTGGCGCCATATCTCCGTGAGGACCGCAAGGTGGCCAGGGACGGCTTCGTCAGCTGGGAGGGCTCCCGCTACGGAGTCCACTGGAAGTGGGCGGGAAGGACGGTGCACGTGGGCCAGCGCCAGGGGAAGGTGGAGGTCTGGGCCGGCGATGAGCGCATCGCGGTGCATCCCAGGGCGCAGAAGCCGGGCCAAGTTTTCGTCCTGCCCGGCCAGTGGTCGGGGCTGCCGGTGGGAGACAGCCGGCCCCGGCGGGAGGCGATGGCGGTGCTGGTCCCCGTGGGCGAGGTGGAACGCCGCTCCCTGAGGTGTACGAGCTGGCAGCCGTGGGAGGTGCCAGATGATTGCCTTGGAGCAGGCCCGCCAGCATCCGGAGAGCCTGGGACTCAAGCAGGCCGTGGAGGTCCTGGACAACACTCTCGATGCTGCCGCCAGCAAGCACCTGACCTATCCCGAGATGCTGGAGCAACTGCTGGGCGCCGAGCTGGAGGCCCGCCGTGAGCGCTATCTCAGCACCAGGACCAGATGGCCCACTTCCCCTTCCAGCCCACCCTGGAACAATTCGACTTCGCCGCTGGCTGCCCCGCCGCTCCCTGGTGCTGGTGGGCGGCAGCGGCTATGCTGTCCTGGATCAGCTCCACTTCTGCCAATCCTTGAAGCAACCGGTTACCTTCATCAGCCGGTTGCGGCTGGATGCCGGTCTCTATGCTCCGGCTCCGCCGCGCCTGCCGGGTCAGACCGGCCGTCCCCGGGTGAAAGGCGCGCGTCTGCCCACCCTGAAAAAGCTGCTCAACCAGCCCGCCGCGGCCTGGACCGCCTCCCCAGTGGACTGGTACCACAACACGGCGCGCACAGTGGAACTCACCTCCCAGACGGCGGTGTGGTATCACACCGGCAAACCGCCCGTACCCATTCGCTGGGTACTGGTTCGAGACGCCCAGGGCGAATTCGAATCCCAGGCGTTGCTCTGTACCGGCCCGGCAGCGACTCCGGCGCAGATCCTGGAATGGTTCGTGTTGCGCTGGCAACTGGAGGTTACCTTCCAGGAGGTACGGTCCAGGAGATAGGTCTAATCCGGGAGTGGAAACCCAGCGCCAATGGTCCGGTCGGGCCATCGCCCGCACCACGCCGGTATTGATGGGTCTCTTTTCCTGGACCGCTCTGGCGGCTCGCCTGCTGCAAAAACAACAGCCCATGATCCAGCGCACCGCAGCGTGGTACGCCAAACCAACTCCCACCTTCGCCGGTGCCATCGCCTTGGTGCGCCACCACCTGTGGCTGGCATCAGAGGATTTTTCACTGTGGCCGCCGGAACCTGACATTCAAAAATTCCCGTCCGCTCTGTACCACAGACTTATCGATTCACTCGACTATGCCGCCTGAATGTTCAAAGTCCAGGGCAGGAGCGATCATTTAATTCCAACTCTATTCGGCAGGCTTTGCCTCAGCTCTCCAACTTGAAGACTGCGCAAGGACCATTCCGGTTGCGGCGGTAATCGTTCCTGCCGATTCTGGTGTCCCTGGGGTACTTCGTTCAGGTATAAGATCCAGCGAATCAACGATCGGTTGTAACAGGTTAAGGCCCCCGGTCGCTCAAATGACTTCGAAACTACTTCAAAACGAACATACCTCGATGGCGTCAACCTGATTCACAGCCAGAGCCACTGGATTCCCGTTCCTGGTTTCCACGGGGACAGACTTCATGGGAATGACGGCTTGTAGCCAGCGGCCAGTCTTGTAATAGTTTGCTAGGGGGTGTCGTCAAAACAGAAGAAGGGTAGTAGATTGCTGGGAACTGGAGACTGTGGAAGGTGGGAAGTATGACAGCAGCGCACCGGCGCCACGATATGAGTGATGCCGTTTGGGAGCGGCTAAGGCCGCACCTGCCCGCAGGAGAGGGCAAGCAGGGAAGACCGGCACATGACAATCGCCGCTTCATCGACGCCGTGTGCTGGATTCTGCGCACCGGCGCTCCTTGGCGCGACCTGCCCCCGGACTACGGGGACTGGAAGAACACTCACCGCCGGTTTTGCCGCTGGCGGGACCGGGGCGTCTGGGAACGTCTCTTCGATAGCGTGATCGAAGACCCGGATTTCGAGTGGCTGATGATCGATGCCAGCTACATCAAGGCCCATCCCCACAGTACCGGGGCCCGGGGTGGAAGCCAGGCCATAGCCCGCACAAAAGGGGGCTGAACAGCAAGCTGCATCTGGCAGTAGACTCCCACGCAATGCCAGTCAGGCTGGCGCTGACCGAGGGCGCGGTGGCCGACTGCTCCCAGGCACTGTCCTTGATCGAGGGCATTGAGGCCCAGTGCCTGCTGGCGGATAAAGCCTATGACACCAACGAGATCATAGCCGCTGCCTCGGATATGGGTATGGAGGCGGTGATACCGCCCAAGAGCAACCGTAAGGAGAAGCGGGAATACGACCGGGCGCTGTACAAGCTGCGGCACTTGGTGGAGAACGGGTTTCTGGAATTCAAACAGTGGCGCGGGATAGCGACCCGTTATGCCAAGCGGGCAGCATCGTATCTGGCCGCCTGCCAACTCCGGGCAGCCATGATCTGGACTAAACTCTTTTGACGACACCCCTTAGGCCCTGTTGACATTTTACCGAAGCCAGATGAGAGCGCCAGCGAAGTGGAGGAAGCCCAGGTACCTGGTGTCCAGTTTCTCAAACCGGGAGAATATCCGGCGAAACTGCTTCATCTTGTTGATGAAACACTCCACCAGATGCCGTTCCCGGTATATCTGGGCGTCATATTCCTGCGGTTCCTTCCGGTTGGAACGGGGCGGTATAACCGGGATCATGCCCTGCTCCAGAATGGATCGACGCAACGGTTGGGCGTCGTACCCTTTGTCCGCAATCACATACTCGCTCCCGTAACCGGCGATCAGATCATGGGCTTGGGTAATGTCATGCTCTTGTCCTCCGGTCAGCAGGAACCGCAAGGGATTCCCCAAAGCGTCCACGCTCACGTGGACCTTGGTGCTGAAACCACCCCGGCTCCGGCCCAAGGCCTGGGCTTCCTGCCCCCCTTGCCTGAGGGCGCTCCGGCGGCGCAGGGGTGGGCTGGCACCACCGTGCTGTCGATGATGAGATGCTCCAGGTCCGGCTCCCCCGCGAAGTGGCGTTGCATCCGTTCCCAGATGCCTTGGTCGGCCCAGCGGGAAAACCGTTTGTACACGCTGTTCCAATTGCCGTAGTCGGCCGGCAGCAGACGCCACTGGGCGCCGGAACGGGTAATCCACAGCACCGCCTCGATGAAACGTCGGCATTCGGCTTCCTGACCAATGTAGAGACCAGTGCAACCGCGCAGGAATTCGAGAATTTGATCCCACTGCTCTGGTGATAGTTTGACGTTGCTCATGCCGCCATTATAATCAAATGTCAACAGAGCCTAAACCAAAGCCAGGGTGAAATGCGCAGAGACATAGGGTAAATTGGCGTGGAACCGGGTAAGCCAATATGGGGAGTTGCAGGGGTTGATGATGGGCGTGAGGGAGATAGACCGGTCTCTGGAACAATGGCGGATGGGAGTCAAGGACCTGCGGCGGAGGATGATCCTGGCGCCGACGCCCAGGGAGCGGGAGAGGTGGTACGCCATCCTGCTCTTGGCCCAGGGATTGACGGCTGCGGCTGCGGCGGAAGCACTGGAGCGTGATCCGCACACCATCGGACGGTGGGCCTCGGCCTTCGGCGAGGGAGGGCCTGCGGCCCTGATCTTCGAGCAGACCGGCGGTTCCCCCCCGCCCTTGACCAGACACAGCAGACGGAGTTGAAAGGGGCAGTGCAGCAACCGCCGTCATCATCGGGCATCGCAATGGCCAACTGGTATTGGAGGGTGGTGCGGCGGTTCGCCTCGGAACGGTTTGGAGTCAGTTTGAGCCGGAGCAGTTGCCTGAACTATCTGCACAGGCTGGGATTTGCCTTCAGGCGCCCCAAGAAGCGTTTGGTCAAGGCGAATGAGGCCCGGCGTGAGGCCTTCGTGGCAGAATATGCCGCTCTGAAGGAGGAAGCCCAACAAACCGGAGCCAAGGTATTCTTTGCCGA
Source organism: Dehalococcoidia bacterium (assembly GCA_965204805.1). Lineage (GTDB taxonomy): Bacteria > Chloroflexota > Dehalococcoidia > Lucifugimonadales > UBA3495 > VXOI01. Next base: position 958,851 of record OZ242013.1, on the reverse strand, counting down.
CGAGGCCCACTTCCGGGCGGACGCCGAGTTGCGTGGCAAGTGGGTTCTGAAAGGAAGGCCGGCCCTGGTTGACTCGAACAGCCCGCGCTACGGAGAGAAGGCCAGCTACTACTCGGCAGTGTGTTTGGAGACTGGCGAAGTGGAGTGGATGGAGCTGGAAGGGAACAGCAACAGCGAAACGTCGGCGGCCTTCCTGGAACAGTTGCGGGAGAGGCGCGGCGGGCGGCTGAATGTGATCTGGGACAACGCGCCGGCGCATCGAGGCGAGGCGGTGAGAGGACTGCTGAGAAAGGCGGGGCTGAACCTGCGATTGATAAATCTGCCGGGATACAGCCCGGACTTCAACGCTGACGAGGCCATCTGGGGCTGGGCGAGAGAGGAGGCCACCGGCAACCTGTGTCTGGGGACCAGGGCGGCGGTACAGGAGAGGGTCGGCAGCTTCCTGGCAGGGCTGGCCAACCGGCAAGAAGAGGTGAGACGGCGCTGCCGGACAGTGCTGCAATCAAGGGCCGAGGCACTCCAGCGAGATTCCCGGCCCGATTCCCGCCCTACTGGAAATGCACATCCCACCTTGGCTTTGGTTTAGTACTACAGTTGCAGATGTGACAAGCGCGTTTTGTAGTGGCATTTCTGTGCCTTGGCTTGGTGGCGCCGTCTCCACCACGACCAGTACAGAATGAAATCGGGTGGTTGGCTTTCGGCCCATACCAAGCGTGTGAGCAGCAGCCGCACCTCAGGGACAGTCACGGGAATCAGCTCCTCGCCGGGGCCGTAGTGGCCCCTTTTTCTCCTCCTTCCAGCGCCCGATGTCTGATCACCGTCAGGTACGCGTGGGCCAGCATGTCCAGGGTGATGTGCCGGTACCAGCCGTCCCACCGCCCCACCTCGTACTGGTCAAGCCCCACCTGTCCCTTGGCCTCCTCAAAGCACTCCTCTATGGTCCACCGCCTCCCGGCGACCCTCACCAGTTCCTCCAAGGCCGTTGCCTCCGGGCCATAACAGACGTACCAGGCCAGTTCCTCCGGGTTGGCCACGCTGTGACGGGTCAGCATCCAGTAGCCCTTGCCCAGTTCCCTCAGGGGCCGTATTTCCAAGGCGGCCCAGTCGTAGACCCGAGGACCCTTAGCGCCAGCACCGGCGCTCAGCCGAACCCAGCCCCACTCCTCAACCCGGCCCGCCAGCCGGTCCGACCTCACCTGCCTGGGTCCCTTCTCCGTCAAAGCCCACAGCTTCTCGTTGGGCTTGATGGCCAGCATGTGGGGAATGTCCTGACGCTCCAGCCACAGCCGCAGGTTGCGGTCGCTGCCGTAGACCTCATCCCCAGTGAACCAGGCAAAAGGCATTTCCGACTCAACCGCCCGTTCCAGCATCCGTCGGTCCAGTTGCCCCTTGGTCCGGAATACCGCCTCCTCCGGCACCCCGGCCTCCCGCCGCCGCTCGCGGTCGTCCGCCCACACCTGTGGCAGGTACAATTCCCGTCCAGCAGCGTCCTGCCCAAGGCCGAGGCATAGGCCAGGAACACTCCCACCTGGGAGTTTTCAATCCGCCCCGCCGTCCCGCTGTACTGGCGCTGCATTCCAACCGATTTCCCCCCTTTCTTGAGGAATCCGGTCTCGTCCACCACCAGAACCGCATCTCCGTCGCCCAGATGCTCGACCGCGTAGTCCCTGAGTGTCATTATTCAGGAACGGGCGTGTTGAAAAAGTCGGCGAATCAGGAGTCTGAGGCGGCTCCTGGGATAAAATAGACGAGCAGTCAGTCGCTGGCGAGGAGTAGTGATGCTCGAGCCACTGGACCGTTGCCGCAGGGACTCGACTCTGTTCCAGTTCACCACCAAGCAGCTTCGCGATTTCATCGACCCCAACCACCTGCTGATCCAGATTGATGAGCAACTGGACTTCGCCAAGCTGGTGGCGCCCTTGGAGGAACGCTACTGCCCCGACTTCGGCAGGCCGGCGATCCACCCCGAGGTCATGGTTAGAGCCCTACTGGTCTGCTCGCTTTACAACATCGCCTCCTTCCGCAGGCTGTGCTCGGCCATCTCCGAGAATATTGCCTTCAGATGGTTTTGTTTCCTCACCATCGACGACCCGGTGTTCGACCATTCCAGCATCAGCCATTTCATCGACCGTGTCGGGCGGGAAGGATTCGCCGCAATCTTTGACGGCCTTAACAGTGAACTGTTGCGCCTGGGCATGCTGTCGCGGGAGATGTACGTGGACTCCACCCTGGTCAAGGCCAACGTCAGCGGCTACGGGTTGGCCAACAGCGGCATGACCGTCGAGGAGTTCAAGGAACAGGCCATCGAGGAGAACGGCCTGTTCAAGATCATGGAGACCACCGTTGACGAGGACGGCGCCCGGCACGAAACGGCGAGGTACTTCCAGAACCCCAAAGGCAGGCTGCCGCTGAACCCGGTGGACACCGACGCCCGCTGGCGCACCACCAGGGCCGGCAGGGCCTCCGGGCTACAGTACCAGGAGAATGTCATCGTGGACCGCGGCGGTTTCATTCTCTCCCGGGGCGTAACCCACGCCTCGGAACGGGAATCCAAGGCGGTTGCGGCTCTGATCGAGAAGCTCCCCTTGCAGCCGGTTTCTCTGGCTGGAGACAGTGGCTACAGCGATGGGAGACTGCGGCAACTGCTGGAGGAACGGAACATCACAGCCTACATTCCCATCCACACGAGGCACGAGACCAGCATGGTCTCCACTGGGGAATTCGTCTATCACGGCGACCATCTGGTGTGCCCGGAGGGCAAGATCCTGCGCCGGGGCAGTTTCCACAAAGGAAGCCGCACCTACCAGTACGTGGCGCGCCAGAAGGATTGTCAGGCCTGTCCGGTCAAGGAGTCCTGCCTGCCTCCCAAGCAGAAACGCCGGTATTTCACCCTGACGATGTATTATCCCGAGTACCTGAGGGCCAGGGAACGGAACCGTACTGAGGCGTACCGGCAGGAAATTCGCCGGCGACAGACCATAGCCGAAGGGATCTTCGCTTCCCTGGACCGTCTGAGCTGGACCCGTACCCGCTTGCGAGGACTGTGGAAGGTGGACTGCGAGGGGTACATGGCCGCCCTGGCGCACAACGTGAAGAAGCTGGTGCGCCGGCTGAGACGAGGCATCGGTCCGCCCGGCCCGTCATTACCGACAGCGGCCGAAACTGTCGACGCTACTGAGCCACAAGGGACCCGGGACAACGCTATTCCTAACTCCCCTATACCGCCACAGCATCGTCTCAGGCAGCGTCGAATGACAAAGGGTCCCAAACGTGAAATCCAACGGTCACACTGCCGCCGGAGATGACTTTCTCAACACGCCCGAACATTGGGACAGGGTGTTCACAGACATTAGGACACCCCGTACACCATTGTCATGGACTTGTATTAGGTTAAGGTTGCCCGGTCAATCACCTCCTTCTCATGCTTATGCTGCTCCTAGCAGCGCCCTGTGGGGTGAGAGCCGTTCCCGGTAGCTCTGTCCCCCGATGACGATCTGGTAGCTGGCGTTAGCCAAGCGGTCCAAGGCGCTGTTGCCGGAAATGGGGTCCTCGAAGAGTCCCAGCCACTCGCCCGCGGCCCGGTTGCTGGTGATCACGAAGCTGGAGGTCCGGTGCCGGTTCAGGATCAGCTCGTACAAGTCGGCCGACTGCTGGGCGGTGAAGCGGCGCAGGCCCAGGTCGTCCAGGATCAGCAGGTCGGGCGCCAGGAAAGAGCGGAAGCTGCGCTCCAGGGAGTTGTCCACCCGGGCCTGGGCCATGAGCCTGAAGTAGCCGTCGGCGTGGCCGAAGCGCACGGTGTGGCCGGCCCGGACGGCGGCGTGGCCCAGGGCCTGGGCCAGGAAGCTCTTGCCCACTCCGGCGGGTCCCACCAGCAGCGCGTGCTCGCGCCTGGCCAGGAATTCCAAGGAGAAGGCGGCGTCCAGCAGCCGGCGGTCCAGGGTGATGGACGCCGGCCTCCTGAGCCTGCCGAAGGGCGAAGTCCTCCAGGCGGCAGGTCTCCTGGAAGCCGGCCTGTTGCCGGCGCATCGAGATGCGCCGGCGGGCACGGCGGCTGACCTCGTCCGAGAGGATGATCTCCAGGAAGGAGGCGCAGTCCAGCTGCTCCCTGCGGGCCAGGGCGATGCGTTCGGGCAGGGTGGCGGCCACGGGTCCCAGTTGCAGCCGCTTGAGCAGCGGCGTCAGATCGGTGGTCATGGTCATGTCAATCTCCTCACGCCGTACGGCGGTAATGGCCGGATTGGGCGAAGACGCTGCCGGGCCGGGCGAAGCGGCCCGTGGCCGGCGGCGTTGGCAATTAGGGCGTGGTCTCCTGCTCCAGGGCCTGCACCAGGATGCGCTCGACGCGGCGCACGTCGATCAGGTCCACCTCCAGTGCTCTGCGGCAGGCGGCGTCGAGACGCTCAGGCGTGTAGCGCTGGCCGAGGCGGAGCAGCTTGCGCCCCTGCCTGACCTTGGCCCAGGGCAGCGGGCCATCGAAGAGCCGCTGGGCAAACTCGGCTACCGCCGGTCCCAGCCCGGCGGCCTTGCTCTTGATGCCGTCCGGCGCCCTGGTGGTATAGGGAGAGAGCTCGGTCGGATAGTCCCCGGGACCGGTGGCGCGGCCGCCCTTGGGCTGGCGCAGGCGGGTCTTGATCAACCGGCCCTGGTAATAGATGCGCACCAGCTTGCTGTCCACCCTGACCTCCGCCTTCCGGCCCGGAGGGCACTGGCCGGACGGCACCGAGTACAGGGCCGACCGGCACTGGATGTGATGGTCCCGGTGCGCCTTGGCCTCCCGCCAGTCGGCGGTCTCGCAGGGCTCGCCGTCCCAGGGAAGCAGCGCCTCACGCTCCTCGTCCTGGAAGACCAGCAGGGGCTTGCGCCTCGTGGTGCCGTGGATGCGCAGGCCGGCCACACCGCGGCACCGGCGGACTGCCTGCTCACGGACGTCGGCCAGGTCCCGGAACTTCCCGCCCTTGAAGGCGCTCCCGGGAAGAAGCGCTCCCGGGAAGAAGCGCTCCCGGGCGCAGGGCGCGCCACGCTCCACTTTGGGCTTGTCCTTGGGATGACGGGCCCGGGCCGGGTCGGCAATGAAGCCCCGGCGCTGGGAATACTCCAGGAAGCCCCGGGTGAAGCCCGGATGCAGCGGGTCCGCCGCCGCCACCGCCGGCGGGCAATTGTCGATGACCAGGTACTTGGGGATGCCGCCGGAAAAAGTCCAGGCCGACTCCAGTCCGGCGATCACGTCCTCCAAGGTCTGACCGTAGCTGGGCCAGAGGAAGCAGTGCCTGGAGTGGCCCAGCACCAGCAGCAACGCCCACACCGCGCGGCGGCGGCCGGTCTCAGGGTCGTGGACCAGCCCCAGGCGGCCGAAGTCCACCTCCGCCACCTCACCGGGAGGGGTGTCCTCCATACGAACGGTGGCCTTGCTGCGTCTTCGCCAGTTGCGGCGGGCCACGAAGCGCTGCAGGGAGGTTACGACATCCGGCAGCCCCGCTCCGCCAGCAACTCGTGGATGCGGGTCAGCAGCATCCGGTCTCCGGTGGGCCACCGGTGGATCCGGTCGGCCCAGGGCGCCAGCAGGTCCTCGCTGGGAGTGCCGTGCCGCCGCGGCCCCGGCTGGCTGATGGCCGCCAGACGGCTGAGCTGCTCCTCGCTGGGGGCAGCGCCGTCAACAGACATGCCCAGCGCTTCCGAAACAGCAATGTGCCTGCCGGCGGTGTCCTTGGAGAGACCGGTGCCCGAGGCTATTTGACGCCGGCTGCCTCCAGCCTGCCAACGCCGGATCACTTCGGATATTTCCACTCTCAACACCTCCTTGCAGACCATCGCTGCACTCACAAGGAAGTGCCGCTATGGTCTCTCATAAGGCGCTCAGAGTGTCCTAAAGACCCTGAATATCTCTCCTGATGATCCTGATTATTTACAATTACCGGCACTCAGACGGTGCCATGCCCCGTCCGGTATCCCCTTGGGCCAACTCCAGAGCCGCCACCTGTGCCGCACCATCCCGGGTGGCGGCCCACAGCGGCTCATTTCTTCCAAGGGGACAACAAGCTTTGCGAAGTCGAGTTGCTCGTCGACCTGAAGCAAAAGATGGTTGGGGTCGATGAAATCCCGCGGGCGTTTGCTGGTAAACTGGAGAGGGTGGAGTCTCTGCGGCAGCGATCCCGTGGCCCAGCATCGCAACTCCTCGCCAATGCTAACTGCACGTCCATTTCAGCCCAGGAGCCACTTGAACCTGCTCTTATGCCGACTTTTTCAACACTCCCTTTGCTCCGCCGTTCACAGACATGGACGGTGAAGGAGCATCTGCTATAATCCGCAGATTCCGATTGCAACTGGGGAACGGTCATGGAAATTCAAGGCGGAGTGTTCATAATCACGGGTTCAGCGACGGGGCTGGGAGCGGAGGTGGCTCGGCAACTCGCCGCAAAGGGCGGCCGCGTGGTGATCAACTTCACCAGGAGCGAGGCCGAGGCCAAAGCGTCGGCGGAGGCCTGCCGCGCCGCGGGCGGCGACGCCATCCTGTGCCAGGCCGACGTGTCGGCGGATGAGGACTGCCGGCGCATGGCGGCGGCCGCTCTGGACCAGTGGGGCCGCATCGACGGGCTGGTGAACAACGCCGCCACGTCGGTAATCGTGCCGCACCACGACCTCGAGGGACTGGCCTCGGAGGACTTCCGGCGCGTCCTTGACGTCAACGTGGTGGGCGCGTTCCAGATGGCGCGGGCGGTTGCGCCGGCCATGCAGGAACGGGGCAAGGGCGCCATCGTCAACGTGTCCTCCGGCTCCGGGTTCAGCGGGTCGGGCAGTTCCATCGCCTACGCCGCCTCCAAGGCGGCGCTGAACGTGATGACCTACTCGCTGGCGCGCGCCCTCGCGCCGGAGATACGGGTCAACGCGGTGTGTCCGGGCGTGATGCAGACGCGGTGGTGGCGGGACGGCCTCGGCGACGGCTACCAGGCATTCATAGACCGGTACGCGGAATCCGCCCCGCTGAAATCAGCCGGCACCACCGAAATGGTGGCAGACCCGGTGGTGTGGCTGCTGGAGGGCGCGGAACACGTTACCGGCGAGACCATCCTGGTGGACGCGGGTTCGCACCTGGGGCCGTCGCCACGGCGGTAGGGAAACCGGGTTCATCGCCATCCAATTTTCTCATCAGGCGCATCAGGCGGCCATGAGAAGGCGGTGGTAAAATACCCGGGCATCCGAGAGAGCAGCAAGCCGGGAGGTGAGATATGCCCGTGATGAGCGGAGCGCAGGCGCTGGTGCGTTCCTTGGCCAGGCACGGCGTCGAGGTAGTGTTCGGGCTTCCCGGCGTACAGATTATGGACGCATTCGATGCCCTTTACGACGAGCCTGGCATCCGCATGATCCTGACCCGCCACGAGCAGGCGACCACCTACATGGCCGACGGCTACGCCCGGACCACCGGCAAGCCCGGTGTCGCGCTGGTGGTGCCTGGCCCCGGGGCCCTCAACGCGACGGCCGGACTCGGCACCGCCTATGCCACATCATCCCCGGTTCTGCTGGTGTCGGGGCAGATAGAGAGCTATAACCTCGGCCAGAACCGGGGCGCGCTCCACGAGATCGGCGAGCAGTTGGACGTCTTCAAACACCTGACCAAGTGGTGTGGGCGATCAACCACGGTGAATGAAATCCCGGGAATGGTAGGGAACGCTTTCCGCGAGATGTCCTCCGGCCGGCCCAGGCCGGTGGAGATAGAGATTCCCTGGGACGTTCTCCCGATGACCGACGATATCGAACTCCCGGAACCAGAAGGTCCAGGCAAGCAGCAGCCCGAGCCCGCCCTGATCAGGGAGGCAGCCCAGTTGCTGGCAGGGGCCAGCCGCCCCCTGATCTGGGCTGGCGGCGGCACAAGGGACGCTGCAGTCTCCCCGGAGCTTCTGGAGCTTGCCGAGGCCCTGAATGCCCCGGTGATAACCACGCCGGAGGGCAAGGGCGCAATCCCTGAAAACAGTCCGCTGTCCCTGGGCAGTTTCTACTACGCCCACGGCCCCGGCCATATCGCCCTCCCACAGGCCGACGTCATCCTGGCCGTCGGCAGCCGGATGCTGTTCACGCCCAACGTCCCCTGGGGAATCCAACCCCACCAGAAGGTCGTCCAGGTAGACGCCGACCCCGAGGAACTTGGCCGCAATATCCCCGCCACAGTGGGAATCTCCGCCGATGCCCGCCTGGGGGTACAGGCGTTGCTGGCGGAATTGGGCGGCAGGACACGGGCCAGCCAGTGGACCGAGACCGAGGTCACGGCCATTCGCCAGCAGGCCGATGGGGAAATCCGGGAGATGGCTCCTCTCCAGGTGGAGATCATCGAGACGATACGCCGCGAACTGGACCACGACGCGATCATGGTCGCCGGGACCACGGACATCGGTTACTGGAGTCATCTGGCCTACCCGGTGCTGGCCCCGCGCTCCTACCTCACGTCCTCCTACTTCGCCACCCTGGGGTATGCCTTCCCCACGGCCCTGGGCGCCAAGGTCGGCAACCCCGGCAGGCAGGTTGTTGCCACAACCGGGGACGGCGGGTTCGGGTATGCCTCCAGCGAACTGGCCACGGCAGTCCAGGAAGGGATAAACGTGGTGACCCTGGTGTTCAACAACGAGATGCTGGGGGCGTCGCACCACGACCAGCAACAGCGTTTCGGCGGCAGGGTCATCGGCACCCGGCTCCACAACCCTGACTTCGCCCAACTGGCCGAGGCATACGGCGCCGTGGGCGTCAGGTTGGACAGTCACGAAGGCCTGGGGGACGCTCTCCGTGACGCCCTGAGGACAGAACTCCCGGTGGTCATCGAGGTGCCCATTCCCAACCTCGCGCCGCCGTTCCAGATAGCTCCCCGCTGATTGGAGAATATCGGGAGTTAGAACCCAAGACTGACTGCATTGCCTCACCCAAGTCGTTACTCTACGGAAGTGGTTGCCTCTACTGAAATGTTACCAAAAAAGCGGGAGGTTCTTTGTGGACGTTGTCCTTGCGAAGGCAGTCCCAGTGGGATTGCTCCCGGCACTGTCCTCAACAATGGCGCCTGCAACTCTTCGACACACATCTGCGGCTGCAGTACCAATCCCATCCAATCAAACTTCCGATTATTTGAAGTGGGGAATGACTTCTTCGGAGAGGCACTTCAAGGTGTCCATGACTACCTCCCGGGGTACGGATGATGTCCAGTTGCACTCGAACATAATCTCGTCGGCAGTGAAGGCCTCCCTGAACATGTGAATCTTCTCGACCACCTCTTCCGGCGTGCCGAAGAGGTTAACTTCCTCGGTGGCATCGGGGCCGGCGCTGCCAGCGTCAGTGCTGCCGATGGCGACACGTCCCGCGTAATAGATGCGGGCGAGGTCCATGAGGTTTCCGACCCGCTGCTCCGCCTTTTCCTTGGTGTCGGCGACCAGAGTGGGCACCCGGACGACGGTGGCAGGATCGCCTTCATGCCCCGCCTCGATCCACGCCTTGCGGTAGGCCTTGACGTCCTCGCGGAGGACGGCGGAGCCCCGCAGGTTGTGCGGAGAACTGCCGGCTCCGATGGCAATGCGGTATCCCTGCTCACCCATGGGAACGAAGCTCTCCTGGCTGTCCACGGGAAGCAGCATGGGCATGGGTTTCTGCACGGGCTTGGGGATGCTCATGTAGCTCTCGTAGAAGGCGGGATAGCTGAAGTACTTGCCCTCGAAACCGGAGAATCTGTCCTCTTCCCAGAGCTGCTTGAGAAGCTCGAGGTACTCGAAGAAGTACTCCCGGCGTTCCTCGGAGCCGCGAGTGCGGGCGCCTGCGCCGTAGATGAAGCGTCCCTCGCTTATCTGGTCAACGATGGCAACCTGTTCCGCGACCTGGAAGGGGTCCTCGGGCTGGAGGTTGTCGAAGGCGTACCTTTCATGGGGCAACGCCCGCGCTGATGCGGCCTCGCCGGGTAACCGCAGGGTCGGGCGGTGGATGGAGGTGCCGATCCTGATGCTCTGGGTGTGGTTGGCGATGACGGCGGAGAGCATGAGCGACTGGGGGTCCATGCTGCCCTGGGTGGAGAAGTGGCCGCCGCCGAACCAGACGTAGTCCCAGCCAGCGTCCTCGATGTGCTCGATCTCCCGGAAATTCTGCTTGTAGGCCTCGGCTTCGAGGAGCTTGCCGCCCTGATAGTCGGGGTCCCAGGGGACCTTGCCACCCTCGTAGACGGCGTTCCAAGTGGTAAACAATCCAAAGTCCATGCTGGCCCCTTCTTGGAAGGATGGGTATACAACTCCCTATTGCTGCCGATGATATTCCCGTGGGTTGGCGGAGTCAACGTTGGTTTCCGTGGGTGCACTCGAACCGCTGTCCAGTCCTTGTCGCCGAAGCCATCGTGAGGACGACAAATCAACGCCAGCAGGTAGGAGCCTGGGACATTGCGCGCGGCAGCGGACGATACCATTAACTCGGGGGCCTCAATTCTGCCGATGCTTGTCCGGCAGTCAAGGGCGTACAATGAGGCGAGCAATCCGCTAGGGAGGTGGAAATCGAGCCATTTTATCGAATTCCCGCTGATCTTCGCAGCTATTTTCACTCCTCAGATCTAAAACTTGTATCGCCGCCTTCTGGCCGGGGATTCTCCTACCACTGATTTCAGGGTCAAGCGAGATTTACAGCCTTCCCCGCCGCCGTCCTTGCTGTTGTCTTGTCCTCCGCCCTGCCGCCGCCTTCCCCAACCTGTCGCCAGGGCTCACCTGCCGGTGAAACTCCATGGCGTCCTCCTCCCCCCAGCGTCCTGAAGCAGGTCTCGGGTATCTTCTTCCAGCCACCCACTATTTTCAATATCTGCTCCGGCATCCCAGCCCTCAGGGCGTTGATCGCGTAAGAATGGCGGAACCTGTGAGGACACAGGCCAACGATTCCCGCCCGCTTCGCCAAGCGCTTCAGAATCTGGCATATCCCGTTGGGCAGCAGTGCATCGCCCTGCTCGGACACCCACAGCAGGCCGGTCCGGGGCGCGAGGAACTCTCTTTCCTGAGAGATAGTCCCAGATCACTGATCTCGCCGTGTCGCCGATGGGCATCCTGCGCTCTTTCCGTCCCTTGCCCATCACCAGCAACGTGCCTTCTGTCAGGTCCACATCATCGAGCCGCAACTTGGCGATCTCGCCCAGCCGCCCCGGCGTGTCCCGGAAGACGTACAGCAAGGCGCGGTCGCGAACCAACCGGAAGCGGTGGGCAGGAGTCTCAGCGATGCTGGGATCTGCCAGGGTGAGGAGGTCCCTGATCTGCCCCTCGGTGACTATGGGAACCGTCCTCTCATCCACGCTGGGCGGCTCGATGTGGCTCAAGGGGTTTTCGTCGGCGTAGCGCCGTTCCACGAGCCAGTTGAAGAACCGGTTCAGGCGGCGGTACTGGGCGTTTATGTGGCCCTTGGACAACTTCCGGGGCCCGACATAGGTCCGCTCGCCGAACCACCGGATGCGGCCCTGGAGGTAGCGAAATAGTCCTCCATGTGGTCCACGGTGATCCCGCGCACGTCCGGCCACTCCTGCTGCTCTGCGTACAGGGCGGCCATGGCGACAGTGGTTTCGAGGCTGGCGAGGTACCCGCCGGAGTACCGGTTGGAGGCCTTCAGGCTGGTGATGAAACGCTTGCCGGAATCGCGAAGACTGTGGTCAAAAACCTGCTTGACGGACATTCATCCGGTGGCGCCTGAGAGAAAGAGCCGTCATTTTGTATCTGATTATACCAGAAGCAAGCTGAGTGGTGGGCCTGGATGGACTCGAACCAACGACCTCGGTCTTATCAGGACCGCGTTTATCTCGTGGTGATGTAGAGAGTCCATATTCGCACTACCATGCGTATCTGTTCATTTTCCAAACGGCTTGAATTCCCTGAACGCCTCTATAGCCTCTTCTTCAGCCTCCATGGCCTCTACATAGAGTTCCAACATCTGCATGGTTGACCATCCGGCAACAGCTTTGACGAAGGGCCTTGGAATCTTCTGACGGACGGCATTGGCCGCAAAGGTTCTGCGGAAGATATGACAGGTGTCCTGTAAAGTCACCCCCGCCCGGTCCGCTGTTCTCTTCAGGTCCTTCCAGATACCATCGTAGCCCAGTCTATTACCTTCCTCCGTTACCCATAACCAGTCCAAGGAGTCCGACCGGTGCTGGATGTAGCGCAACATCGCCCGTTGGCACCGCCGGTCAAACGGAATCTGCCGCTCCTTCTGTCCTTTACCGTGAATTACGCGGATTGTCGATGCATCCCAGTCGAGATCTGCCTTCTTCAACATCCACATCTCGTTTCTTCTGATGCCGGTGGTAGTCATCATCCATAACATGGCCTGCCTGCGGGCACCGGCGAACGTGTTCAGCGGGCAAAGTTCCAGTAGGGCGGAGAACTGCTGTTCGGAGATGAAGGGCTTGCGGGTCTTAGTACTACAGTTGCAGATCAGGAAAGGGTGGAATTGAGGCCATCCGGAGTGTTGAGGTGAGGCAGTGGTTGTTGGGAGAGACGAGGTGGCGGAGGTCGCGCGGTGGGCCGAGGGCATCAAGCGGGTACACGAGTGCATCGCTGGCAGGTTCCGGCGGCCGGAGCCGCGGAGGCGGGCGCTGGAGTATCTGAAAGGGTTGCTCAGCCCGGTGGAGCGCAAGAACGGCTGGCAACTGGCGGAGCAGGCGGGCGACGCCACTCCCTAGGGTGTGCAGCGGCTGCTGTCGGGCTACGTCTGGGATGCGGACCTGGTCCGGGATGATCTGAAGCAGTATGTGGCCGGGCATCCGGGCGACGCTGACGCCGTTCTGGTGGTGGGCGAGACCGGATTCCTCAAGAAAGGGGAGAAATCGGCTGGGGTGCAGCGCCAGTACAGCGGCACGGCGGGGCGGATCGAGAACTCTCAGGCTGGAGTGTTCTTGGCCTATGCCTCAGCCAATGGCAGGACGCTGCTGGACCGGGAGTTGTGCCTGCCTCAGGTGTGGGCTGATGACCGGGAACGCCGGGGTGAGGCTGGGGTGCCTGAGAGTGCTGGCTTTCAGACCAAGGGGCAACTGGCACAGTCGATGCTGGAGCGGGCGGTAGAGTCGGGAGTGCCCTTCGCCTGGTTTACCGGGGACGAGGTCTGCGGCAACGACCGCAAGTTGCGGCTGTGGCTGGAGCGCGAGGAGATTTCCCGCGTGCTGGCCATCAAACGCAACGAGAAGCTGTGGGCTTTGACGGAGCCGGGACCCCGTCAGGTGAGGGCTGACCGGCTGGTGTGTGGAGTTGAGGAGCCGGACTGGATCAGATGCAGCGCCGGCGATGGTGCCAAGGGCCCGCGGGTCTACGACTGGGCCGCCGTGGAAATACGGCCGCTGAGAGAACCGGGCAAGGGCTGCTGGATGCTGACCCGCCGTAGCGTGGCCAACCCGGAGGAACTGTCCTATTACGTCTGTTACGGCCCGTCGGAGACGGCCTTGGAGGAACTGGTCAGAGTGGCTGGGAGGCGCTGGACCATAGAGGAGTGTTTTGAGGAGGCCAAAGGAGAGGTGGGACTGGACCAGTGCGAGGTGCGGAAATGGGATGGCTGGTACCGGCACATCACCCTGGCCATGCTGGCCCACGCCTATCTGACAGTAATCAGGAATCAAGCAGTGGAACAGGGAGAAAAGGGGGCCACTACGGCCCCGGCGAGGATCTGAATCCGGTGACCGTCCCGGAGGTGCGGCGTCTGCTGACACGCCTGGTATGGACGGAGAACCAACCGCCTGATTTCATCCTGTCCTGGTCGTGGTGGCGCCGTCGCCACCAAGCCTTGGCCCGCCAATGCCACTACAAAACGCGCCTATCACATCTGCAACTGTAGTATTAGAGCCTGTTTCCGAAGTTATTCAGGTAGGGGCTAGTCGCCGGAGCATGAGATGAGTCATGGCTATGTACACCCAAGATTCGGTGATTTCGGGCAAGGCTTCGTAATCCTTGCTCAACCGTCGGCAGCGGCCCAGCCAGGCCAGAGTTCGCTCCACCACCCATCTCCGGGGCAACACCTCAAAGCTGTGTCCCCCAAGGCGCCTCACTATCTCCAAGGTGCAGCCTGTCAGCGCCGCCACCCAGCCAGTCAGCTTTCCGGCATATCCGCCATCAGCCCAAATCAAGCTCAACCGCGGAAACCTGCCGGCCAGCTTGCTGATGACCAGCCTGGCCTCGTCCCTCCTGAGCTTGCCGAAGGGCCTGGATGTTAGCTGGGTGCACGGCCACGGCCAGCAACAGTCCCAAAGTGTCTACGATGATATGGCGCTTCCTTCCGGAGACCTTCTTGTCGGCATCGTAGCCCCGAGGCCCCCTTTTTCCGTAGTTTTTACGCTCTAGCTGTCTATGATGGCCGCGCTGGGTGCGCTATCTCTGCCTTCGGCATCCCGCACCATGGGCCGCAGCGTCTCATGGACCCGTTCCCAGGTTCCATCCTCAGACCACCGGCGGAAGTACTTGTACAAGGTCTGCCAAGGCAGCAAATCATGGGGCGCCATCCGCCAAGGACAGCCGGAGCGCAACACGTACAAAATGCCGTTGACCACTTCCCGCAGGTCCACGGTCCGGGGCCGTCCTCCGGGTTTGGCTGGCGGAAGCAGCGGAAACAGAATATTCCATTGTTCACCGGTCAGGTCGCTGGGGTATGGCTTGCGATTCATACAGCCAGTTTAATGCAATCATCCAGACCTCGGAAACAGGCTCTTAGGGACCTTGGGGGCCTTGATTTTATCACCCGGCGAAACTTCTATCAGTTCCCAGAACACGCACCAGTTAAGCCAGGTGATGATGGCTTGTCGCCGGGTTCGGATCGTCCGTGGCTTAAGCCCACGCTCTCTCATTGACCCGAGGTGTTTAAGGATGTGCTGGGCCGTAAGGTCGGCCAACGACTGACAGGCGGGGTCGGGGTCATTGAGGAACAACCGAAGCTCTTTTGCGTAGAACTTGACCGTGGCTTCGGTGCTTCCTTTGATGCGATGGTACCAAAGGTAGTTTTCGAGTACTTCAGGTAACCGCTGGGACATCTCCAAAGCTGGGTCAGCTTTGAGCCGCGAGTTAACCGCTGGGACATCCATCCATAGTTTGCCGACTCTGGACGCCGTTTTTGTATCTGTGGCTCCCCGAGTAGGATTCGAACCTACGACCTAGCGGTTAACAGCCGCCCGCTCTACCGCTGAGCTATCGGGGAACGTTGCCAACCGCAACTTGAGGTTGACCACGGGATACCATTGTATCACCCCTTGTCATTCTAGTGAATCCCCAACTCGGAAAACCCAGGGCCTTTCCAAAGTCACCTCTTGTCACCTTGAGTGAAGCGAAGGGTCTCTGCGCCGAGGATAGGATTCTTCGCTTCGCTCAGAATGACAGAAGTCACGACAGCAACTTTGGAAAGGCCCTGCGGAAAACCAGGGCAATCGCACTTTAACTGAGCAGGACCTTCAGGCGGTAGTCCCCCCGCCAAACGGCCTACAGCGGTTGGCCTTGGATGCCTACTTTCAGGGTGATTCCCACTTCAACAGGCTGAGGGAAATCTGACGCAGTGTCGCCACGTCCTGGGGACTGTGCTCTTTCCTCACCCGGCTCTGCTCCTCCCGGATGGTTACGCCCAGACCCAGTGCAGCTGGTCCTCAATGCTCTAGCGGGGCTAAGTTTACCGTGTTGAGCCTGTCTCAGAAGTCTAAGCGGAAGCTTGGGGTAGACTGTAGAACAACACTGGGACAGGAGCGAATTGGATGCCGCTTCGAGATTGGACCGAGAGTAGATGTGGTTATTGCCGCCGTCCCTTGACGAGCCATTGCCGCAGGATCATCTAGCCAGGTTTGTGGCGGAGTTCGTCGACGCCTTGAAAAAGTAGGACTTGTCAGAACTTGGCGTGGACATAGACGGCGATTCCATGGGAGCGCCAGCGTATCACCCCCGTGCATTGTTGAGCGTATGGCTATACGGGTTCATGAGCGGTGTGCGCTCGTGCTGGAAGCTGGAGACAGCCTGCCGGGACCAGATACCATATCTGTGGCTAACCGGGTGGCAGCACCCGGACCACAATACCCTGTGGAGGTTCTACAAAGGTCCCCGGCAGTCCATGAGGAGGCTGTTCGAGCGGACGGTGCGGACTACGGTGAACTTGGAACTGGTGGACCTGGCGGTCCAAGCGGTGGATGGGACGAAAGTATTCTCCAACGCCTCGTTGAACAGGAGCTACGATGCTGCGGGCCTGAGGGGGCTGCTGGAGCGTCTTGAGCGGGCGATAGCCAACCTTGAGGCTCAGAACGAGGCGGGAGAAGATGCTGCGGCTACCCGCCCGCCTGAGGAATTGACCAACAAAAAGGTTCTCAGAGGGTGTCCCCAAAGGTCATAATTGGTATATTGGCATGAAAGCAGAGACTGGAAAGAGGGTTGTGGTGTGGGGAGATGAACAGAGCAACCTATCCCAGCGGCCTCAGCGGCCGGGAATGGCAATGGTTGGAACCCCTGTTGCCGCCGCCCAGGCCGGGCGGCCGGCCGCTCAAGTATCCCCGCCGGGAGACGGTCAACGCCATCCGCCGCGTACTTCGCGGCGGTTGCTCCTGGCGGATGCTGCCCCATGACCTGCCTCCGTGGCGCATCGTTTTCCATTACTTCCGCGCCTGGCGCCGGGAGGGAAGCTGGCAGCGGGCCCAGGACAGGCTCCACGCGATGCTGCGGCAGGCCGGGGGCCGGGAGGCCAGTCCCTCCTGAGCTTGTCGAAGGGGCGGCCATCATCGGCAGCCAGCCGGTAAAGACCACGGAAAAAGGGGGGCCCAGAGGCTATGGCGCGGGTAAGAAGGTGAACGGAGGCAAGCGCCATATTGTGGTGGATACCTTGGGACTGTTGCTGGCGGTGGCGGCGCATCCGGCCGACATCCAGGACTGGGACGGCGCACGGCTGGTATTACAGGGTTTGGCGGGCCGCTTCCCCCGGCTACAACTGATCTGGGCCGGCGGAGCCTGCGGCGGCAAACTGGCGCTCTGGGCCCCAAAGACCGGCGGTTGGAGCTTGGAACTGGTGCGCCGGCCCGCCCAACAGCGGACCTTTCAGGTGCTGCCCCGGCGATGGGCCGCAGAGCGCACCTGCGGTTGGCTGAACCTGCAGCGGCGCTTGAGCAAGGACTGCGGGGCATAAAGGTCTCTTTTCCGGAAAGCGATGGCCAAGCTCCTAGAACAAACGAATGAAGGCTTTGCAGTGGAGATTAGCAGTGAGGGGCTGCCTCCGGTGAGCAGAGCAACGGTATATCGGACCATCAAACTCTTTCCCGAGACGGGAGTGGTCTGCAAGATTCCCATGATGGACGGAGACCTCTTGTACGGCCCTTACTCATGTGAGTCATCATCGTCACCACTCTATCTCCGTCCTGTCCGGTGCGTCGGGGGAGTTCAAGGAGGCTACAAGGGATCCGTCCCTCAGGGCTACGGGCGCCGACATTCCGAGACAGGCCATCGACCACCACATCGAGTTGTACGTGCCTTGCGGCTGTTGGCGCGCCGATGGGGGTAATTAGGGGCCTTGTTCCATCCAGCTGAGGCCCCAGAGTCCCGGCCTCAAATGATACATTGTATCATCACATAACAGGACACGACGAGATTCATCTCTACGTCAATTTCATGACGAAAGGAGTACTCGGAATTGTTATTGATACATAGTCGCAACGATTACTTAGGACGTCTGCTCCAGGCGTTGGCTGTGGGTCTTGCCGTATTCTCCATGGTTCTCGTGGTCGCCTGCGCCGTGGAAACAGGCTTCTGGGCCCGCCCCCACGTTGCCACAGCCCCCGGCGCGGTGTTCATCACCGATTCCCTGGGCGGCGAGGTGCTGCAACTGGACGGCCACGGCCTGGAGGTGGTGAACCGCTGGAAGGTTGACGGCAACCCCGCCAAGATCGCCTTCGTCGGCATCTACGGCCAGACCCAGGGCTACGAGGAACACGGTGGTCATGGAGACCATCATGGACACGACCACGGCTCCCTGGACCCCCACTTCTGGTTCGATCCGGTCCGGGTGAAGACCGCGGCCGCCGTAGTGGCCGCCCGCCTTTCGGCAATAGACCCCGAGAACCGGAGCCTTTACCTGCAGAACGCCGCTGCATACGGGCGGGAGTTGGACGAGCTTCACGCCTGGACCCAGGAGCAGGTCAGTGCGGTGGCGCCGGAGAACAGGCTTCTGGTTACATCCCATGACAGCCTCTCCTACTTTGCAGAGCTTTATGGGTTTGAGGTAATCGGGCTGGTAATACTGTCCCTGGGGACTCACGTGGAGCCCTCCGCAGAGCACATTGCGGCAGTGGTGGACGTGGTCCGGGAGCACGGTATACCGGCGGTGTTCGGCGAGACGACAGTCAGCGAGAGGCTGGCTCAAGCGGTAGCCAGGGAAACCGGAGCGGAACTGGTCCAGCTCTATTCCGGCTCCATGGGGGCGGAGGGCAGCGGCGCCGACACCTACCTGGGCATGGTGCGGACCAACGTGGAACGGATAGTGGAAGCTTTGAAGTGAGGGCCAACCCGAACTGGCGCAGAACGGGCAATCCCTTCAACCCTGAAAAGCCGTGGAGCTGGAAGGGATCGAGCCCTCTACCTTCCCGATGACATCAGGAGGTTCTCCTCAAAAGGGACCAAACGGAATAACCTTTGTCCGGGGCTCTCAAGGGGGTGGTGGAGCTGGAGGGGATCGAACCCTCTACCTCTTCAATGCCATTGAAGCGCTCTCCCAAGTGAGCTACAGCCCCATAGTAGGCATTTATGATAGCAAAGGGCGCATTCAGACCGCAAGCCCCGTGCCCTTTGCAGGACGATTGCAAAGCAACTGTCTTTGATGTCAATGGCTGGTTGCGTTGGGGTTCCAGCGGTGGCCGCTTTTCACCATGCTGTTGAGGATGGTCAGCAGTTTGCGCATGGAGGCGGTGAGAGCTAGTTTCTTGGTCTTGCCCGCCGCCAGCAGTCGCTGGTAGAAGCTGCGGATCACCGGATTGTACTGGCTGGCCACCAGTGCTCCCATGTAGAGAACGGTCCGCACTCTGCCGCGGCCTCCGGAGACGGCCCTCCTGCCCCGCATGGTCCCGCTGTCCCGGTTCATGGGGGCCACTCCCACCAAGGCCGCTATCTGCCTGCGCCCCAGCGTGCCCAGCTCCGGCAGATCAGCCAGCAGCGACACCGAGAGTTGCGGCCCCACTCCGGGAACGGAGCGCAGCAGGTCGTCCTGCTCCCGCCACACAGGGCTGCGGCGCAGCATATCCCGAAGCTCCCGGTCCAGGTCTTTCAGTTCCTGCTCCAGCCACTCTATATGGGCTTGGATACGGGGGCGGACGGCCTGGCCCGCCCGGCCCAGCCGGTTCTTCTCCGCCACCAGCATTTCCACCATCTGAGTGCGTCTGGCGTTCAGAGAGCGGAGTTCCTGGGTCTCGGAGTCCGGCAGGGGGCGAATGGCAGGACGGACCGCCTCGGCGAAGTGGGCAATGACCTGGGCGTCCAGCACATCGGTCTTGGCCAAGCGGCCAGTGGCCTTGGCGAAATCGCGAACTTGGCGGGGGTTGACCACCACCGCCGGCAGGGAGGCCGCTGCCAGGGCACCGGCCAAGGGCAGTTCCAAGCCGCCGGTGGACTCAAGAACCACTGCCGACGGTTCCAAGGACTGCAACTCCGATACTAGGCTGCCTATGCCAGCCGCATCGTAGGCCACGGTCCTGACCGTGCCCGAGGGCCTGAGCGCCAGATCCAGCCGGTCCTTGGCCACATCAATGCCAGCATAGATGGATTCCTGTGTCATACTGCCTCCGTGTCAAGGTTTGGCCCGTACTTGCAAGATGCGGGCTCCGCGGCCCAGGCAACTGTTCGGGCTCTGCGGGGAAAAGCGCGGCGACCAAGCTTTGCAGCGGCCTAGCAAGACCAAGTCCGTACCGGTCTGCCGCGCTCACATTCGCTCCCCAAAGGTCATGCCCCGTCCAAGGATTAAGATACAAGTCTCTCCCAGACCGATCATATAGTGGATAATTGTGGCGCATGTGTGCGGGTGCATGTGAAGTGTGGAGGTTGTGGTGATGGGAATGCTGGTGGAGGATCGGAACCCTTGGAAGGACCCGAGACACGGGAACGCCGAGCGGCACTCGCTGCACGACATCCTGGTCATTGCCCTTTGCACCATGCTCTGCGGCGGGGAGACCTGCACTGACATGGCTCTCTTCAGCCAGTCAAAGCGGGAGTTTCCGGAGCCCTTCCTGCCCTCAGGATAGGAATGGAATGCCAGCCATGACACCTTCTCCAGGGTATTCCGTCTCCTAGACCCGGAGGCTTTCCGCAAGTGGTTCCTTGGCTTTATGGGCCAGTTTGCCCAAGGCTGCGAAGGGGTACTGGCCATTGACGGCATGCCTGTCCTGAGTGAAGCCGAAGGGACACTGCGCCGTTCCTATGACCGGGCGGAGGGCCAGTCTCCTCTGCACCTGGTCAGCGCTTGGGCCGCAGAGCAAAGGCCGGTGCTGGGCCAGCTGGCCGTGGACGGCAAGTCCAACGAGATAACCGCAGTGCCCGAACTCTTGGTGATGCTGGCCCTGCTGGGCATGATGGCCACCGCGGATGGCATGCACTGCCAGAGACAACTGTCCCGGCAGGCGCCGGACCAGGGGGCGGACTATGTGCTGGCTCTCAAGGGAAATCAGGAGTCCTTGAACGAGGGTGTGCGCCTGTTTATCGACGACCCGGCCACACCCGTGGCCCAAGACCAACAAGAGGCAAGGGCGCATTGAGACCCGGACGGCTATCGTGAGCGACGACGTGGCCCGGCTCCAAGAGATACACCAGTGCCCGGGCCTGGCGGCGGTAGGCAAAATAACCGACAGCCGCCAAGTTGGAGCCAACACCAGCGTGGAGAGCCGGTACTACCTGCTGAGCCAAGCCTGATCGCCGAGGCGGTTCAGCTCCATCATCCGAGACCACTGGAGCATCGAAAACCGGCTGCACTGGATGCTGGACGTGGTATTCAACGAGGACCAGTCCCGGACCGCAAGGAACACTGTCCGGAAAACCTGGCGCTGATGCGGAAACTGGCCCTCACACTGGCCCGGCTGGAACCATCAAGGGGTTCCATGTGAGGCAAACTAAAACGCGCCGTCTGGGACAACGACTATATGGTAATCATCCTATCCCAGTTCACTAAAATCCAAATGCGATAGCCCCGCCTTTTGCCAGTCGCCCCAACGGCGACTAACGCCGGTGGAACTTGACCACGCGGCGGCTGCGGCCCCATTCGCCGGGCATCACGAAGTAGAGGTCCTTGTTGGAGTCGGCCCATACCCCGTGGCAGGAGCGATGGAGTTCGGAGCCCCATTGCGTGATGATTTCACCCTCCAGAGACAGCACGCTGAACAGGCCTCCGTTGTGCTCGGGGATGTAGACGATGTCGTCCGAGTCGATGTAGAAGAGGGCCGGACCAATGAGCTTGCTGGGCCAGGTGGTGATGTACTCGCCCTCCTGGGTAAAAGCCTGGACGCGGTCGTTCTCGCGGTCGGCCACCAGCACGCGGTCCTGACGGTCGATCCAGATGCCATGGGGCAGGCGGAACTGTCCAGGGCCGTCGCCGGGTTCGCCCCAGGACTTGATGAGCTGACCTCCGGGGGTGAACTTGTGGACACGAGCGTTGGCATAGCCGTCGGCGATGAAGATTTCGCCGGCGTCGTTGAGGGCGATGCCGGCGGGCATATTGAAGGGAGGGCCTCCGTGGGTTACTGACTGGAAGGCGGTGGAGCTGTAGTCATCGAGGTCGACGCCGGTGTCGGAGCGAACTCCCTTCTGCCCGATGGTCATTATGTGCTGCCCGTCGCCGGTGTACTTGTGGACCTCATGAGTGTTGCGGTCCACCAGCCAGACATTGTCGTCCTTGTCCAGCAGGATGGAGTGGGCGAAAGTAATCAACCCCGCGCCCCAGGCGGAGATGAAGTTGCCATCCTTGTCAAAGATGCAGACGGGATGCTCAGGATCGCGGTTGAAGGCGTAGACCCGGTCTTGGGTATCTCCGTAAACCGCGGCGGTGGGCATCTCCCACCCTTCGGGCAGCTTGGCCCATTCGGGGTTCATCTCGTAGGAGTAGTCGCCGGAACCGACAATGTTGCTGGATGTCACAATGGCTCTCCTGATTGCTGACTTCGTTTGGCGCCTATGATACAGGCAAGTACGGGGGTTCACCACCCGGCATTTGCCATGGCTTTAGGGCTTGATCCCGGGCGTGGTCACCCGGAAGCTGTAGATGGACTGACCGGGGGTAGTGTAAACGGTCCGGTAGTCGGAACCGCCGAAAGCAATGTTACGAGGCACCTCGGGCCCCCGGATAACGCCAATATGAGCGCCGTCCGGCTCGAAGACCCAGATGCCGCCCGAGCCGGTGCAGAACACGCGGCCGGCCGTATCAACCTTCATGCCGTCGGGCACGCCCGGCTCGGCGGAGCTCATGTCGGCGAACACGCGGTTGTTGCTGAGAGAGCCGTCGGCGGCCACGTCGAAGGCGCGTATCTTGCGGTGGGTGCAGACCTCGCCGCGCTCCTCTTCGCCCAGGCAGTCGAGGCTGACCCGGCTAATGGCAACATACAGGACCGATTCGTCCGGGGAAAAGGCCAGCCCGTTGGGGTATTCGCAGCCGTCAGTGGCAAGATGTACCTCGCCATCTGGAGCGATGCGGAACACACCTGCAAAATCGTACTCGCGCAGCTCCGGCTCTAAGCGCAGCGACGGGTCGGTGAAGTAGATGCTGCCGTCGGAGCGGCTGACGACGTCGTTGGGCTTGTGGAACCGCCTCCCCTCCCACTGCTCGGCGATGGCAGTGACGGCGCCGTCGGCGTCCATGCGGGTGACGCGGCGGTGGTCTGCGCCCTCGCACATCAGCAGACGGCCATCGCGGTCGAAGGCGCAGCCGTTGCCCTCGCCGGTGTTTTCGCGCACGACGGAGACCCCGCTGGCTTCGTCCCAACGGTACAGGCGGCTCTCGGTAAGAGAGACGAAGGTCAGATAGCCGCCGGGGTGCCACAGGGGACCTTCAGTGTTGCCTCCCACGTTGGCTAGGTGTGAATGCTCCGGGGACTCTAGGATGCCGGAAAGGTCGTCAGCCATGACTTCCTCCTTGTCTCAGGTACGACAGGTTTTCGAGATTATAACAGTCAAAGGCGCTGTTGCTTCTCATTGACCACCCGATAGCGCAGATTTAGAATGCGATTATGTTGACTGCAAACCTGAGTGTACCCGGACCCCATACACCACGGCATTACCATATAGTGAGCTGATATGCGGCAGAGCATTGACCAAGCAGAAATATTTAAAGAGCTGAATCGACGAGCCGTTGCTGAGTTCGGTGAACAGCGAGCCGCGGAGCTGGAGGAATTCCTGCAAACGGCGGCTCGCCAGGTTGCCGACGTGGAGCAGGCGGGAGCAGACCCTGATCTGGAACCTATGCTCCACGGCTGACTGTGAAAAAAAGTTCATAGAGTGGATTCGGGCATCGGAAGGAGTGCAGCAGCCCGGTCCGCTCTTTTGAGGTTGAATTATGCCCGAACTCTATGAGCTTTCCGTATCGGATGCGGCGGCGCAGATCCGTGAGGGCCATCTGTCTCCGGTTGACCTCGTGGAGTCGCTGCTGGCCCGGATTGACGCGCTGGACGGCGACCTGAAGGCGTGGGTGACCATCGACCGCGAGGAGTTGCTGGAAACCGCCCGCCAGAGAGAGATTGCGGCGGACTGGGGCGGCGAACTGGGTCCCATTCACGGGGTGCCGGTGGGTCTGAAGGACATCTTCTACACCGCCGGAATGCTGACCGCCTGCGGGTCCAAGGTCTATGCCGACTTTGTGCCTGAATATGACGCAACATCGGTGGCGAAAATCAAGGAGGCCGGTGGCATCATTCTCGGCAAGGCGGTGACGACGGAGTTTGCGACTTCAGACCCGTCCCCAACGCGAAACCCGTGGAACCTGGATCACACTCCGGGCGGTTCCAGCAGCGGGTCATCGGCGGCAGTGGCCGCGCGGATGGTTCCCGCTGCACTGGGTTCCCAGACCGGCGGCTCGACCTGCCGCCCGGCGGCATACAACGGAATAGTCGGACTGAAACCAACCTATGGCCGCATCAGCCGCTACGGAGTGGTGCCGGTAAGCTGGTCGCTGGACCACGTGGGCATACTGACCCGCACAGTGTCCGACTCCGCTCTGATGCTGAACGCGCTGAGCGGGGAAGACGGAAACGACCCCGGCTCTCTGCGGCTGGCAGTTCCCGACTTCACTCAACAGATGACGGAGTTTTCGTCCCGCCGCATTCCGCGGATAGGGCTGGTCAGAGAATACTTTGAAGACTACGCCTCGCCGGAGATGTGGGCCCACACGGAACAGGTGGTCCACAAGCTGGCCTCCGCCGGGGCGGAGGTGGAGGAGGTGTCGCTGCCAGAGAGCTTCGCTTGGGCCCACAGTATGCAACGCATCGTGATGAACGTGGAGTGCGCCGCTTTCCATCAAGCCAACTACAGCAAACGCGCCGACGATTACGGCCCGCGTATTCGCGCCGGCATCGAGATGGGCCTGATTATCCCGCCCGCCACCTACCTGAAAGCGCTGCGGCTGCGGCGACAGTTTCGAGCAGACATGAACGAGTTGGCGCAACAGGTGGACGTGCTGATGATGCCTGCCACGCCGGAGCCTGCGCCGAGGGACCTGAACACCACAGGCGACGCCGCCTTTCAGTCCCCCTGGACCGCCGCTGGGCTGCCTACCATCGTGGTCCCGTCCGGCATCAGCGATATCGGGATGCCAATGGCGGTGCAGTTTGGCGCTCCCATTGCAGAGGAAGGCAGGTTGCTGGGCGCCGCCCACTGGTGTGAGCAGGTAATAGGGCTGATGGAAGCTCCGCCGGACTACTTGTAGCGGACCGGGGCACCCCATCACAAATTTCCCCATCGCTGGGCAAAGTACATTCTTGCCTTGCGAAGTATGCCGTGTTCTTGTCCAGCAGGTATAGGCTCCAATCTGAACCTGCTGGACTCCCAAAGAGCTCTTTCAGCAAGTGGGTAGTATTTTAACTGCCCACCAGATTCGCCGTACCACTCAAATATCACGCCTTCAGAATCTGATCCTCTGAGATGGCGGCCGATTTGCACTTCCCCATTTCGGATATAGGTGGGGTATTCCCACGTCAAGCCGTCCGGGGCCGGCAGAGATATGGGAAATTGATGCAACTGATACCAGCCCATTCTGTTCCAAGAAAGGGCTAGATAGCAGCTTTTTGATAAATCGACATTGCCGCCTTCTTCCAAGCTGGCATCCTGGTGCCATTGAGAGACCAAATCTATCAAAGCCATTCCAACATCCGCCGGATGCTCCTTATAGTTCGATTGGTCAATCCCTCTGTTATTCAGGCCGTCCCAAAATTTGCCAGCCGAATTTGAGACTTCAATAGTAACGCGGCCATCGCGGTCAACTCTGGCGAGCTCACGGCGCATCTTGCAGGAAATGCCGAAGAACACACCAGTTTGCTGAGCATCAGGCAGCCGTACATCGAATATGTCTTTGTTTTCGGACGCAACGCCACCAAAGGCCAAGGCCACCGACCTTTCAAAATCCCGCCATCCCGGTAGGGTCGCTCCTTCTTCACCAGCCAGCATACCGCTACCGTCCTGGTAGGTACTGAGAATCAACCGTAGCCTTTCGATTTCCCCTTCTGAGGGAGGTCTCTCAGAGAATGGCACCCCAGATGCCGACGTTGGCAACTCTGCGGTTTCCTCTGGTAAATCGGTGGCAGCAGCTTCAACCTCATCTCTAACTAAGTCGTCAAGAGATACGCTGAACAAGTCGGCTACGGCAAGCAGGAAAGACACCGAAGGGGCTTTCTTTCCAGCCTCGATTTCGCTGATGTAGCCGTGAGTCTTGTACCCCAAGCTATCCGCCAGGCCCTTCAATGTCAGGCCGTGGCGGATTCGGAGTGCCCTGAGCCTTTCGCCGAACCTGCGCATTTCTTCAATTTTTGCTCTTGACTTTGTTTTTGGAATCTTCTAAAATGTCCCTAATAGAGACATAACAATCATTGACCAGCCAAATTTGAGACAATGGGCTACCAGGGAAATCGGAGAAAAGAAACGTATGCTGAACAGCCCGTTCAAATGGGTCGGAGGCAAGTCCCGACTGCGAAAATTCATTGTGCCTCTTATTCCGCCGCATACCTGCTATGTTGAGCCATTTGCCGGGGCTGCTTGGGTGCTCTTCGGCAAGCCCAAGAGTGACGTCGAGATAATCAACGACATTGACGAAGAGCTGATCACCTTCTTTCGAGTGGTCCGGGAAAAGCCGGAAGAGCTAATAGCGTCATTCGAGTGGGAATTGGTGTCCCGCGCTGAGTTCAACAGATTAGCAAACCTTGACCCCCATTCTCTAACTGATGTCCAAAGGGCGCACAGATTCTATTACCTCATCATGGCGGGATGGGGTGGAGAAGCACGTTACCCACGCTTCCAGACAAGCATCCGCGACGGCGGACATGGTAACCGGCTGGTGGGCGCCCTGAAATCCTTGCGAGATCGCATAACCCCAATTCACCACCGTCTTCAGACAGTCCTCATAGAGAATATGGACTGGCAAGACTGCGTAGAACGGTACGATAGCCCGGCAACCGTGATGTACCTGGATCCTCCGTATTTGGGCAACGGCGCGAACTACAAATTCAATATGCGCGGGAAGGACGACCACTTGGCTATCGCCGGACAACTTGCGAAGACGAAGGGTCTCTGGATTCTTTCGTCCTATGATACACCCGAAATTCGGGATTTATTCGGCGGGTACGAAGTAACCCCGATTCGATCATCCTCCGGTATGCGCACCAGCGAATCGGAACGGCAAGCAGGCCGACATCGCACTATCAATCAAGAGATTCTAATTACCAACTTTACGTCGCCAATGTCGGAAACTCCGATAGTGCGAGTCGGCACGGAAAATGACGGTGATGCAATGGTTAGCCGTCAGTCTGATATGTTTCCCAATGGTTCATTGATTCGTGAAACACCCAGCCAATACCCTAACGGCAATACTGAGAGGTAACCGAGGGTAGTACCCGCCTACTCCCCCAGCGTAGTCGTTAGCACCCACATTGGCCGGGCGCCGACATCGTAAGTGGCGAGGGGAGTCATCCTGCCCTCATCGATACTGTGAGCGGACAGGCGCCCAGTGGCGGAGCCGGCGCCAAAGACGAATTTGCCCTGGGGGTCGAGGCTGAAGGCGCTGGGGACGGCTTCCGTGGAGGCGCGGTCGACGGCGGTAAGGGCACCGGTCTCCGCGTCAACAGAGAAGCTGGCGATGCTGTTGTGCCCGCGGTTGGGGACGAAGAGGAATCGGGCGTCGGGCGTCAACTGAATCTGCGAGCAGGTGTTTCGCTCGGTGTGGCCCTCGGGCAGGGTGGAGATGGTCTGGAAGGCGGAGAGGCGGCCCTCGGAGTCCATGTTGTAGGCCGTGACGCTGCTGCCCTGCTCGTCGGAGAAGTAGACCACGTCCAGCGACGGGTGGTAGCAGTAATGGCGGGGGCCGAGAAAGCCGTTCATCTCCACCACCAGCGGGTCGTTGGGTATCAGGCGGCCGGTGTCGGCGTCGAAACGGAACTGGTAGATGACGTTGGGGCCGGGGATGTTCTTGGGCGGCTCCAGCACGTTGTCCTGAATGTAGGCGATGTGCGGAACGTAGGCGAAGCGGTTGGAGCGGTCGGTGAGGATGGCGTGGGCGCCGTCCACTGTGGTCACCGACTCGGTGGGCGCGCCGCCCAGCTCGCCGTCAGAGCCAATGGGGTAGACCCCGGCACGGGCGCCGCCGTAGAAGGCGACCGTCAGGTGGCGGCCGGTGCGGTCGGTGGCGATGTAGGCCGGCCAGTCCTCAACGTCCACCGAGCCGGTCTGGGTCAGTCCGCCGGTGGCCGGGTCTATGCGGTGGCTGGACAGATTGAGCGCCTCGCGGTGGCTCACGTAGAGCGTACCCTTATCGGGGCTGATGGCCAGCAGGGACGGGCCGCCGGGCATGGCGGCGTCGGCCTGATGGGTCAGTGCGCCGGTGTCGGCGTCCATGGTGTAGATTCCAACCTTGTTGTCATCCTGGGCAGCGACGTAGACGTAATGCGGCATTTTCTTTCCCCTCACAAAAGGTTTTGATGCCAGGATTTCACCCTCACCCCAACCCTCTCCCTCAAGGGAGAGGGAGTATGGGGTGAATTGTGGTCGCTAGAATATGGCGATCGGGTTTACCGGGGAGCCGGTGGTGTTGTGCAGCCGCAGGGGGCCGATGGAAATCATGAACTCCCAGCGGTTGCGCTCGCGGCAGGCCACGGCCACCTCTTCCAGGTTGGCGTTGTCCAGGATCCAGATGCCCATGGCAGTGATGCCGACCTGGTGAATGGGGCTGGGGACATTTTCATACTGGGGCGGGTTAACGTCGTTGCCGGTGTCGGTGCCCAGCATGGCGATGCCGCGCTCGTAGAACAGGGGCAGGCAGGATGCCTGGCAGGCGGCGGAACCGGCCTCACGCGGCCAGGGGCCTTCGACGTTACGGCGGTGGAGCTGGCCGGTGCGAATCAGGAGAACGTCGCCCTCTTCCACCTTGAAGCCGCAGCGCTCCTCGGCGGCCAAGATGTCGTCAATCATCACGCCCTCGCCGCGGTCAATCCAGTCAATGCCCTTGACCATCGGCACGTCCACCAGCACGGCGCGGCTGATGATACCCTCCTTGGCTTCTTCCACCGAGCCGAAGGTTGCGCCCAGGCTGGTGGAAACCAGGTGGGCAGGCTTGCCGTTGTAGGTCTTGCCGTTCCAGAAGAAGTGGGCCAGGCTGTCCACGTGGGTGACGGTGTAGCCGTGGAAAATCATGCCGAAGTAGTCGGTGGCGGCCGGGAAAGCGCGGTTGCTGACCTTCTGGCCGCTGGCCCAGCCCTCGCCGCTCTCCACCATAAAGTGTACCGGCGGCACCGGGGCGTCCACGGTGGCCTCGAAGCTGATGGTGCGGGCCATGGAGATGCGGACGCCTTCTTCGACCAGCCCCGCGGCCTGCTTGACCTTGGCCGGGGTAATCAGGTTGGGCGCGCCCAACTCGTCGTCATCACCCCAGCGGCCCCAGTTGGAGAACTTGTCGAAATAGCTGAGGACTTCCTCTTCGGACGGAATGTTAGCTTGCGTCATAGGTGCCTCCTTACTGGTGTTCCCTCTCCCTCTGGGAGAGGGTTAGGGTGAGGGCGTCTTACACCGGCGGCGAGAGATGAACGTCCAGTACGCGCTCGCACCAGCGGGCGGCGGCCAGGAGGCGCTCCTCGCGGAAGGGCGCGGCGATTATTTGCAGGCCCATGGGCAGGCCGGACTCCGCTAGGCCCGACGGTATGGTGATGGTGGGCAGGCCGCAGGACGTCCACGGGCCTTGGAACGAGGTGTTGCCGGTGTTGGTGAGGTCGGCGAGAGCTGGCGTGGGCGTGGTCGGCGTAATCAGGATGTCGGCGTTCTCGGCCAGCACCTGCATATCGGTGATGAATTGCAGCCGCCGTTCCAGGGCGCCGGAATAAGTGATGGCATCGGTGTCCAGCCCCCGGCGCAGCAGGCGGCGCAGCAGCGGGCGGTATTCCTCGGAGCGGGTCTCGTACATCGGCCGATGAAAAGCGGCGGCCTCGCAGCGCATGATGATCTGCTGGTCCTCGATGGCGGTGCCGAAGCTGTCGGGCAGCCTGACCTCGTTGACCTCGGCCCCGGCAGCGGCCAGCCTTTGCAGCATGGCGCGGGTGTGACGCTGGGTCTCCTCGTCGGATTCCTCCATGAAGAAGGATGTCACCAAGCTGATGCGGGGAGCTTCGCCATCTTCGAGGCCCGACAGGTAGTCGCCAGCGGGGAAGCGGGCGCACACCGGATCGTTAGCGTCGGGGCCGGCCATTATCTGAAGCATCAGGGCGGCATCCTCGACGGAGCGGGCCATCCACCCCATGGTGTCCAGCGACCAGCTAACCGGCACGACGTTGTGACGGCTGACACGGCCGTAGGTAGGCTTGAGGCCCACCACGCCGTTGTAGGATGCGGGGCGCAGTACTGACCCGACGGTCTGCGACCCCAGCGCCACGGGACACATTCCGGTAGCTACCGACACCGCCGAGCCGCTGCTGGAGCCGCCGGGAGTGTGGGCCGGGTTCCAGGGGTTCAGCGTCTGAGAGGGATCCAGACAGGCAAACTCAGTGGTCACCGTCTTGCCCATCATTATAGCCCCGGCCTGCTTCAGACTGGTCAGGACAGCGGCATCCCGGTCAGGCACGAAGTCGGCGTAGACCTGCGAGCAGGCGGTGGTGGGTATCCCGGCGGTGTAGAAGATGTCCTTGACGCCCACCGGAACGCCATGCAGCGGTCCCGGGTTGGGCAAAGAATCCAACTCCCGTTGGCGCTGCTCGGCGTCGGCCAGCACCGTCTCGCGGTCGATGTACACCCACGCTTGCAGTGATTCCAGCGCGTCGGTGCGGGCCAGCAGAGCCTCGGCGACGTCCACGGCGCTTACCTCGCGGGCGCGGATCTGGCGGCCCAGTTGGGCAGCGGTGAGTTCGTGTAGTTGTGGCATTGGTGTTCCTCCATAGTTTGAACCGTGATTTTTGTGATCGGGATGATTTCCGTGATTTATCTCTTTCCACTGATGGCAATCGTCAGTTGTACGAATCACAGTTCAGGCGGCCGCCTCAAGTGCCACTCCGTCGCCTGCTCGTAGGCGTATGCGGCCCGCAGTACCGTTGGCTCGTCGAAGGGGCGGCCCACCAGTTGCAGGCCGACGGGTAGCCCGTCCGACGTGAAGCCGCAGTTGATGGACAGGGCGGGTACGCTGGCTACGTTGAACGGCGACGTGTAAGTGCGGCGGCCTCCCAACATGGTCAGAAAGTCTTCTTTGCCGTTCTTGGACAGTCCCGCCTCGGTAGGGATGGGCGTAGCCTGCACCGATGACGCTGGCAGGGCCAGAACGTCAACGCGGCTGAGGGCGTCCAGTATCTGGTCGCGGAGCATCTGGCGGAGACGGGCGGCCTTCTGGTGGGCCTGGGCTGGCACCAGTGCCCCGGTCAGCAGACGAACACGGTTGTTGTGGTCGTACTTTTCGGGGTGGTCGCGCAATCCCTGGCGATGCACCGCTGTAGCGTCAACGTAGATGAGGGTGGTGGATATGGCTGCCGAGTCCGCTATAAGGGGGATGGAAATTTCTTCGACTTCCGCGCCCAGTTCACCCATGTGGGCAACGGCAGCATTAACGGAGTCGCGCACGTCCGGCTCCACGCCGTCGGCGTTGACGCGGTCGCTGAGTACGCCGACGCGCAGGCCATGCACTCCGGCATCCAGGCCGTCGAGGTAGTTGGGCACGGGAGCGTTGCGGGTATAGGGGTCGTTGGGGTCGTAGCCCGCTATCGCGCCGAGGGTGGCGGCGCAGTCGGTGACTGTGCGGGAGATTGGCCCGGCGGCGTCCATTGACCAGGTGGAGGCCAGCATCCCGTAGCGGCTGACCAGGCCCCAGGTGGGGCGGATGCCCACCAGGCCACAGAAAGCCGCAGGGCCCCGAATGGAGCCTGCCGTGTCCTCGCCGAGAGAAGTGGCGCAAAGAAAGGCGGCAGTGGCGGCTCCCGAGCCGCTGCTGGAGGTTCCAGGGTTGCGGGAGAGGTCCCAGGGGTTGCGAGGGCGTCCATAGGGGTGATGAAAGGCGTCGCCCATGGCGAACTCGCTCATGTTGAGCTTGCCCAAGAGGACTGCCCCGGCATCCTTGAGTTTCGCCATCACCGTAGCATCGTAGTCAGGCACGTACTCCCGAAGAATTTTGGAGCCGCCGGTGGTTGCCACGCCCGACGTGCAGAACTGGTCTTTTACGGCAACAGGGACGCCGTGGAGCGGGCCGCGATGTTGTCCTGCGGAGATTTCCGACTCGGCTTGCCGGGCCTCCGCTCTCGCCTGCTCGGCGGTTACGGTGATGTAGGAGTTGAGGGCCGGGTCAACCTGCCCGATGCGAGACAGGTAGGCTTCCGTCGCCTCTACTGGCGAGACCTGACCCGATCGGTACATTTCCGACAGTTCGGTGGCGGTTAGGAAAGGAATTTCGTTGCGTTCCATAAACTTGGCCTTCGGTTGCAGTTGGATGAGCCCGTGAGTGGCGCTTGAAGTGGCCCAATTGTGCCGTTGGCCACGGGTCATGTCAACGTAGATGCAATCGACCGGGTGGCGACGGGTTATAATCAGGGTGCGGCCAGCGAAGTTCAATGGGGCCGCTGGAGGGAACGGCTATGGGCCTGGCTGGAGTGGTCATGGCGGCGGGCGAGGGTACCAGAATGCGGTCTCAAACTCCCAAGCCGCTGCATAGGGTCTGCGGCAAAGAAATGGTGCGCTATCCGGTGAACCTGTTGAAAGAGGCCGGAGCGGACAGGGTAGTAGTGGTTGTGTCGCCGCAAAACAAGGGCGCCATTGAGGTCGTTCTTGGAGACTCGGTGGAGTACGCCGTGCAACCAAGCAGCAATGGGACGGGCGGAGCGGTGGACTGTTGCGCTCCCCTGCTGAAGGACCAGACAGAGCGAGTGCTGGTCATCGGGGGCGATACCCCTCTGGTGACCGCGGACTCCGTTGCCTGCTTGTTGAACAACCACGCAGCACACGCCGCAAAGATGTCCATACTCACTGCCACCGGTGAAGGTAAAACCGACTTGGGCCGCGTCGTCGCAAAAGACGGAACTGTCAGCCGTATAGTCGAGGCCAGGGACGCCGATGGAATGCCTCACGATGCCGCTCAGGAGGTCAATGCCGGGGTCTACTGCTTCGACGGGCTCTGGCTCTGGAACGCACTGGAGAAGGTGCAGTTCAGCCAGTCGGGTGAGTTGTACCTGACCGAGTTGGCGGCTATCGCCTTTGATGCAGGAGAGACGCTTTGTGCCGTTCAGGCTGCAGACCCGACCGAGGCTTTTGGTGTCAATGATCGGGTGCAGTTGTCTGTTGTAGAAGAGGCCATGCGCCAGCGTATCAGGCAACGATGGATGCTGGCCGGGGTCTCGATGACGGATCCAGCCTCGGTGTACATAGATGCCGACGTTGAGATCGGGATGGATACGGTGATTCTGCCTAACACGATGCTGACGGGCCGGACATCCATTGGGGAAAACTGCGAGATCGGCCCGAACTCGGTCATCCGCGACACCTGTGTCGGTAACAACTGCCGCGTGACTGCATCGGCACTGGAAGAGGCCGTGATGGAAGACCACACTGACATCGGCCCCTTCAGCCACCTGCGTCCCGGGGCCTACCTGGAATCAGGGGTCCACATCGGCAACTATGTTGAAGTGAAGGAGAGCAGGTTCAAGGCAGGAGCGGTAATGGGGCATTTCGGATACGCGGGCGACGCTACTATTGGAGAGAGGGTCAACGTGGGAGCAGGAATGATCACCTGCAACTACGACGGCAAGGAAAAGCACCGCACGGTTGTAGAGGACGACGCCTTCATCGGCTGTGATACGATGCTGGTCGCGCCCGTCACTGTGGGCCACGGTTCAGTAACCGGGGCGGGAGCGGTAGTTACCAAAGACATACCCCCCGCTAGACTGGCCGTGGGTGTGCCTGCTACTATAAGACGGAACTTGAAATAGCCCGGCCTCCCCGCAGCGGCGTGCCGCTACTTGTGGCAAGGCGCGCTGACCGCCCTGAGTTTCGGGAGATTAAAGGGATTGGATACAGATAACGCACCCCCAGGCTTATGTGGCCCGGCCTTCTCTCTGGCGCACTGCCCTCCGAGCCCACTTCGGGACCTGTTGGCTTCGCCCTTAACTTCGTCTCATCCCCGGCGCTATTCCGCCTTCGACGTACTTGTCCGCCATTCCGGTGCACTGCCATGATGCCCTTCAGGTGGCTGGGAAAGGTGCTGGGGGGAAAGGGACGGAGAAAGGGCCAACGTCGGCGCGCTAGTGAAGCCGGTCCAGGCGTCAACGGGTCGTCTGCTTCGGGCGCCAACGGCAGTACCTCCCCCGAAAACGGAGCCCAGTCAAACTCGCCGCCTGACGACCTTACGATCACCGAAGAGGAGTTGAGCGGCCTTGATCAGCGAGACCGTGAGATGCTCCGCTCCATCATCGAGTTGGACTACACCACTGTGAGAGAGGTAATGGTGCCGCGGCTTGACATGGTGGCCCTGGAGGCCGGCGCTTCGCTGGAGGAAGCCGCGGCAACCATTGTCGAACACGGGCACAGCCGCCTGCCTGTATATGTCGAGACCATGGATGACGTCTTGGGCATTGTCTACGTCCGAGACTTGCTGGCTGCTGTCGCCAACCCGCGGGACGATAGCGACCTGAGGTCTCTCACCCGACCGGCCTTCATAGTTCCCGAAACCAAAAGGGTTGACGAATTGCTGGAAGAATTCCGGCAGCGCAGGACTCAGATCGCCATAGTGGTGGACGAGTACGGCGGAACCGAGGGCATGGTGACCATGGAAGACGTGCTTGAGGAAATTGTCGGAGAGATCGAGGACGAATTTTCCCGGGCCCGCGAGGCAGAGATTACCCAGGATGAGCAAGGAGCCGTCTACGTCAGCGCCGGATTGAGCGCGGAAGAGGTGCAGAACATCTTCGGGGTCAGCATAGAAAGCGATGACTTTGACACTGTTGGCGGATTCGTTTACCACAACTTGGGACGGATTCCCCACGTTGGCGACGTGGTCGAGAACGAAGGTCTTCGTGTCGAGGTGATGGTGGTGGCGGGTAGGAGACTGCGGACTCTGAAAATCACTAAAGCCGACAGCGGCCCAACCGGAGATTCCAGTTAAGCCGCCGTCATCCGATCTGTTAGGTGGTTATCTTCCGGGCAATCAACTCTGCGTCGACTATGAGCCGGTGATCATACACCAGGCGGGGAACGCAGGACACTAGATGAATGGTTGGGTGCCTGTTGTTCTCCAGTACCAGGTCGTCCTCATGCACCACCCGTGTTCCGGTAACCCGGTAAAGGAACTGTTCCGTGCCATTGTCGGTGATGATGTCCACGTCATTCCCGATGCGCAGTTCATTGGCCACCAGTTGGAGATTGAAGAACACATTTCCTTCGTCGAGAATTGGGCTCTCGGTATGACCGAAATACCAACCTGATCCCTGCTCCCCGGCATCAGCTGTCTCAGGGATGTGTCCGATGGTGTTGTTGGGCGTCTCATAGGCTCGTATTTCGCCCAGATCCGAAATGGAAAGCTCCACGACTCTTGAGTCAATGTCCAGCGACGAAATGGACATCCGGGTAACGGGAGCAACGAGCAACAGCGGATCCTCTGCAGAAGGATCAATAAGTGTGAAACCATCGGGCAGATCTATCTTCGAGTAAGCCGAGATGTCCATCGCGTCGCCCGAATATAAGGAAACCTCGGGAAGGAATGGCTGGCTTACCGGCTCTGGACTCTCTAATTTAATCGTCCAAATGGGCGCCACCTCAACGGCCGGCGCCTCAAATTTTGCCAGGTCGGCACGGGCATCGTTGGCGTAGCCATAATAGGCAGCGCCGATCCCGGTGAGAATCCCTCCCGCAATCAGGAGGGCGCATGCGGCGATTCTGGTTCTGGTCCAGAATCCCCCCTCCCTCCATCGCAAGGTCAAATAGTCGTAACCCGCAATCATAGTCTCCCTCACTCCTCCTGGATTCCCCGGAAGCCTCCGCGCTGCGGGGCGACTTACCGGGGAGCAGGAACCTCACTTCACCACCGCCCAACTGTTCCCCGGAGCGTTCAGGGACTATGGGGGAGGCGCATGAAAAAGCCTAAACTTCTGTGTTGACGCAGGCCAAAGCCAATTCTCAGCGCGTTCTGGGGGTGTTCATAGACCCCGGAGAAATTGGCTCGTTTAGGTATATATCCCCGTTTCGTATCTTGATGTTAAACCCGCACGGTGGATTGACGCAGACCCAAGCCTTGAAGTGCACGGCAGCGCCCTGTCCACCGTAGTCCGACAGCGGTACCAGATAACCGACATCGCACTTCAGGCACTTGGGCACAGTCATCTCTTCCACAAGAACCTCCTCCCTCACTTACGACTTAGGCGAGTATATCGTCCGCCTTGCCGGGATACAACAAAATCGTCTGTCTCTATCGCCTGTTTTGACGAAATCAGATTACATAACGTCACATAGTGGTATTATGTCAACTGATTTTCCCTTTTGTGCCAGCCTGTCCTGAAATCCGCACTTGCTGCACCCAGCGCACATCAGTGGGTCGGAGTGCGACCCGAATTCGACCTCCAACCCTCCCTTATTCCAAGAAGTCCCGGAGCTTGCGGGAGCGAGTGGGGTGCCGCAGCTTTCGCAATGCCTTGGCCTCGATTTGACGGATTCGTTCTCTGGTAACCCCAAACTCGCGTCCGACTTCCTCCAAGGTGCGGCTGCGCCCGTCTTCCAACCCGAAACGCAGTTGCAACACACGGGCTTCGCGCTCGGTGAGGGTGTGCAGCACTTCGTCGACCTGCTCCTTGAGCAACTGGAAAGAAGCTGCGTCCGCCGGTGCGGGTGCATTGCGGTCTTCGATGAAATCACCGAGATGGGAGTCTTCTTCCTCGCCGATAGGAGTTTCGAGGGACACAGGCTCCTGGGAGATCTTGAGGATCTCCTCCACCTTCTCCGGGCCTATTTCCATTGCCTGGCCGATTTCCTCGGGAGTCGGCTCGCGTCCGTATTCCTGTAGCAGCCGACGGTGCTGCCGCATCAGCTTGTTGATGGTTTCCACCATGTGAACCGGAATGCGGATGGTCCGAGCCTGATCGGCGATGGAGCGGGTGATGGCCTGGCGAATCCACCATGTGGCGTACGTGCTGAACTTGTACCCCTTGCGGTAGTCGAATTTTTCGACCGCCCTTATCAGGCCTATGTTTCCTTCCTGAATCATGTCCAGCAACGCCATGCCGCGGCCTATGTACTTCTTGGCGACGCTGACCACCAACCGCAGAT
Organism: Dehalococcoidia bacterium; assembly: GCA_965204805.1. Classification (GTDB taxonomy): domain Bacteria; phylum Chloroflexota; class Dehalococcoidia; order Lucifugimonadales; family UBA3495; genus VXOI01. The sequence continues at coordinate 921,946 of OZ242013.1, read as the reverse complement.
TGGCCTCTGTCAAGTGAGACTGAGCCCGCTCGCTTTCCGACGAAACACGGTTATAGTGCTGTCGCAGCAGGGGGTCAAGCCTCTGCAGCCTCGCCATGTGTTCAGGGTCTCCCAAAGCACCGCTCAACTCTGTCAATTGGCTATCCCTGAGAGCATCCACTGCCTGGGGGGAGAGCACCCATGAACTCAGGGAAAGGTCCAGCACCCTTCGGTAGATGTCCTCCGCCGGCTCGTCCATCTCCTCCGACAGCCGACCCAGCATCTCCTGGGAGACCTCGGCATCAATGGCGTCCCGCAATTTCACGTTGCCTATAACCTGCGACAGGGCGGGATTCACCGGCAGCAGATGCGTGTTCAGCGTTGCCCGCCGTTCCGGCTCGTCCATAATCTGGGACAAACTGGGATTGAAGGGCAGCACGGCACTCTTTATGGCCTGCTGCAACTCCGGGGGCATGGCCTCCTTCAAGTCAGGCATTTCCATGATTTCCGATAGCGTAGGGTCGAAGGGTTCGGCTTCCTGTGCTGATTCCTTATCGAGCGGAGCATTGCCGTTTTCGGTTAACAGTTCCGCGGCGCAACCGCCAGCCGGCAATTCAGACCTGTAGACGCCCTGCAAATCCAGCTTTACAGATTCATCAACTTCTTCGTTGTCAAGGATATCGGACAACCTGGGTTCGGCGGGCAGAACCTCCTCTTCACTCTCGCGCACCGCGTTCAGCCAGTCTTTGGTCTGCTGGCTCACTTCCGGATTTTCCAGAATTTCAGGCAATGCGGGGTCGGAAGGCTGAATTTCGCCGTCGCCGGTTTCGGCGCCAAGCAAGGCGGCGGAGCCTGGGAAACCTTCCCCACCAGCCTCCATTTCTGCAACGGAACCAGGGGCGGCTGGAGTCTCCATTGAATCCTTGTCCTCCTCGTCCAGCGGCGCGAGTGACATTTTCGCCCGCAACTCCGGGAGCTTGAGAAGTTGCGACAAAGCGTCGTCGTAACGGCCACGGAAGTCCTTGGCGATAGCGTTTATCAGGGGTTCCGCCTCGACCAGCCGCTCGATGAGCCGGGAAGTGATCTGCCAGGGTCGAGGCTCTTCCCCCAACTCTTGGACCAGTTCCGTTTTCACGCCCTGCAAGTGCTTGCCACCCTCCAGTTGCCTTGCCAGTTTTCTCTCGTCGGCGGAGGTGAGCAGACGAACCCGGCCTATTTCCCGCAGGTACATACGCACGGGATCGTCGAGCACTTCCATGGATTCGGCGGCTTCAGGTCCGCGCTCGGTGTCCTCGGCCTCCGTGTCCGGCCCAGCGCCGTCGGGGGCTTCCGCGTTGCCTTCAGCGTCGGGCGCGTCCCACTGCTCCTCTTCGTTTGGAACGGCAATGGCAACCGGACGCGGGTCAGCGATTCCGTCTCCGTCTTCGGATGAGTCCTCACGGACGGCATCCACTTTGCGAAAAATGTCGATTATGGGATCGCGCTCTTGCGTTTCCTCTGCAGGCGGCTCCAGAAAATCTTCCGGGTTCAATTCTCTTGCGGCGTGTCGATTGCTAACCATGAATTCTCCTTAAGCGGACTGGACAAAGGGAGTCAGAACAAGCGTCCGACCTACCGGACACGATTCCGGCTACGGGTATCGGCGTGCTTCATTCGCTGATTAACCGCCAAGGCATCCTGCAAGTCATCAGCGTCCAATTCGGGTGGGGCCTCATCGAACCGGATCTGTTCTTCCGCCTTAAGTTGACGCAAGCTCCGTTTCTCCAACTGCATCACGACATCGGACATCGCCTGTCGGCGCTTGACGGTATCCATTGACGGCAGCGGCTTCCGTTGTAATGATTCCCACTGTTCCCTTACCTCATGCGGGGCATCGTCCAGAATAGCTTGCCTTACGCCGTCTCCCGCAGTCAGGCAGTTGCCGAAAATTTCCCGATTTTCGTGTCTCCAGAAGTGTTCGGGTGTCAACGGTTCGGCATACTCGCTCAGCTCGGGGTAGCGCATGAGCAGAGCGAGGCAGTATTCCTCTACCGGGTCGTGCTCCAACCTGGCAAAGGGCGAAGTCGTCGCGGCCTGCCTCCCGTGAACCTGCCCGGGCCCCTGCCGGTTCTGGGGAGTCCGGGGGTGTCTGGCCACTGTTGGTCTGCCCACGCTGGCCAGCAGAGTATCCGGTGTTACGCTCAGTTCCTCCGCCAGCTTCTGAAAGTAATAGTCCTGTTGGGGGGCGTCCTGAATTGCCGCAATCAGCGGGAAGATCGCCTCCGCGATGGCGGCTTTGCCTTGAGCTGTCGACGGGTCAATACTCGCCGTGGTCGCCGAAATCAGGAAGTCAAGCAGAGGCCTGGCCTGTTCCACCAGTAGAGTCCACTCTGCTGGCGACCGGCGAATCACCTCGTCCGGGTCTTGGCCCGCCGGCATGGCGGCGATTCGAATTTCCGGGTTGTCCGGGCGTTGCAGCAGCATCGTGCCGCGAGACTGGCCAGCCAGACGGCTCTGGTAAATGCGCCAAGACGACTCGAGACTCCTCAGGGTGGCCTGCTGTCCAGCAGCATCCTGGTCAAGGGCCATCGTCACGCGGTTCGTCATGCGCCGGATGGTGTCCACCTGCGGCTCGGTCAGGGCAGTACCCATGGAGGCCACCACGTTGCGGAAGCCGGTCTGGTGGGCGGCGATGGCGTCCATGTATCCTTCGACAATGACTGCGCCGCTCTTCCTGATATCGTTCCGCGCCCGGTCCATTGCGTAGAGAATGCGACTCTTGTCAAACACCTCGCTCTGGGGGGAGTTAAGGTACTTGGGTTCGGAATCGTCCAGAGACCTGCCCCCGAATCCGGCCAGACGCCCTTCGGCGTCGCGTATGGGGAACATCAGCCGTCCTCGAAAGAGATCCCGCTGCCTGCCATCGTCCCCTTCCCGTACCACTCCCGCTGCCGCCAACTGCGGAGCGGAAAACCCCTCGCGGATAAGGTGGCCGCGCAGAGACTCACCGTCGGAGGGCGCCAAGCCTATCTGAAAAGTACCGAGGGTGTCGCGGTCGAGGCCACGGTTATCCGTATAGGTTCGGGCATGAGAGCCCTGAGTTGAAGCGAGGAATCGCTGGAAGAATGCGCAAGCAGCTTCGTTTATGTCATAAGCCGTGGGGTCGGCCAAGGACTCGCGGCGTTCCTGCAGTTGCACCCCGGTACGCCGGGCCAGTTCACGCAGAGCTTCGCCGAACTCAAGATTCTCGGCGCGCATCACAAAGGTGATGACGTCGCCACCGGTAGCGCAGCCACCAAAACAGCGCCAGGACTGGCGGTCTGGAAACACATGGAAGGACGGAGTGCGTTCCTGGTGGAAGGGACAATTACCCTTGTAACTGCGTCCCGACCGTTGCAGCGGCACACGTTGTCCGACGACTTCCAAGATGTCCAATCGGGCCTTTATGTCGTCGACAACGGTCACAAACAGCCCTCCAGAAACCGATAGCCGTTGTGTGCAGGACACAACAGGCCAACGATATTATATCAAGTTTCCGCTGGAGGAGCAAGGCTAAATAGGCTGTTCTCGTCCTTCCATTTCCAGGCGTTGTTGAAGCAGTGGGGACAGGTTGTCGGTGACCGTAGCATCGAGACGTGCCGCCACCATGCAGGACAGATCACAGTCGAAGTCCACATCCCATGCCAAGGTACGGACTCCGTGAGTGCGTATTCTGTTCATTAGGTCCGGGTTGTAGCTGCCGTCCGCCGGGTCATACCAATGGGCCTTAACCAAAGGGCTGAAACAGCGGGAGCGAATGGGCGGAGGATGCCGGTGCGACCAAATGTAGGCGCGCATAACGCGGGGCTCAATCTTTCGGAGTTCCCAAAGGGAGATGGGATTGAAGCTGGCCACGAGCGTGCTGGCCCAACGTCCGTGGCGTCGAACTGTCTCCGCAACCCGATGAGCAATAAGCCGCATATTGTCTATGACCGCTTTCATTTCCACGTTTATGAGGTAGTCGGGAGGGAGCAACTCAAACACCTCGTCGAGGGTAGGCGCTCGTTCGCCCCGAAACTCCGGGGAGTACCATCCCCCCACATCCAGAGTACGGACCTCCTCCAGCGTGGCGTTGCTTACAAGACCGCGCTTGCCGCCGGTGCGCCCCAGGGTGCGGTCGTGAAATACCACCAGTTGCCGGTCACGGGTCATCCGAACATCCAACTCAATGCCGTCGGCTCCCATTTCGTAGGCGCTAAGGAAGGCGGGCAAAGTGTTCTCAGGCGCATTGGCAACATCACCGCGGTGAGCGATGACCAGCGGGAATTGGCGGGCGCCAGTGGGAAAATCCCAGGAGGTAGGACGCTCAGTTGAAGAGCAGCTTGGAGGAAGAAGAGTTGAAGGAGAGGTTATAGCCAACTCAAACCTATACATCGTTATGCAATGTAAGGCTTAAAATAACGTCCACTACATCGGCTGTCAAGGTAGCCGGGCTCCGCAGGGATAGCCTTTCAATTCAGGTGGTTTGCCGGCATACGATCCGTCATCCCTGCGAAGCCAGGAATCTGGAGCAGTTTGCTCGCAGTCCCGGAAATCAGATTGACCGCCCAAATTGGAAGGCTGCGGGTCAGGCAGCTCAGGGCAGGAATTCCTGCAACAAGCCTCTGATTCAGGCATCCGGCTCAGCGGCTTGGGGTTAGAATACGGAGATTCCCGCCGGCACCGGCGGAGACCGGCTTCGGAGCGTCAATGAGGCCGATTCCTGGCACTCGCGGCACGGCGATGACACTGATGCGGGAACGCGACTTCCGCGTCATCTGGGCTGTGGGCACCCTGGCCGAGTTCGGGCGCCGGTATGAAATTCTGGCGTGGAGCCTGCTGATACTCCAGCTCAGTGACTCGGCGGCGTCCCAGTTGATGCTTCTCTGGGTCTTCAACAACCTGCCTAGGCCCTTCGTTTCCCAAATCGCAGGTTACATTGCCGACCGATTTGCCCGTCAGCGGGTCATGTTCCTGGTTCAGGGCGTCAACCTAGTCTCGGTAGCGGGTCTGCTGGCGCTGATGCTGTACGACCTGGATTCTATGCAGGTCTGGCACATATTTGTGGTGGCATTCATCCAGGGAACGACCAAGGCCATTGAAGACCCATCGCGAAGGACAGGCATCTTTGACATCGTAGGCCGGGACAGGATCGTAAATGCGATGTCCTTGGATGTAATCGCCCAGAACGTCGGGAAGATGATCGGCCCGGTGGTGTGCGGTCTCCTGATCGAGTTTTCGGGCTACCCGGCGGCCTACATATTCCTGCTCTTCGTCCACGCCGACAACCTGTGGCTCATTTCCCGGTTGCGCATTCCTGAAGGGGGTATTCGCATAGCTCTGCCGCCGATGTGGCGGGGAATAGGCAACGCCTTCGGCTTTGCCTGGAAGAGCGGGACGCTGGTGGGAATGCTCTCCATCACCATTGTGATGAACGCTTGGGCCTTTCCGTTGCAGCAGTTCATTCCGGCAGTCGGCAAGGAGCTACTTCTCGTTGGCCCGGCCCTCGTCGGAGTGCTGGTGGCCGCCGACGGGTTCGGACACCTGGCCGGCGCTGCAATCATCGCCTCAACTCGGGGGCTCCGGTTCCACGGACGGTACTTCGCCTTCGGCTCGATCATTGTACTGCTGGCTTCGGCCGCTTACGTCTGGTCGCCGTGGTACGCTCTGGCCTTCGTGCTGCTCCTGGTCAGCGGGCTGGGGCAAGCAGGGTTCTCAACCATGCAGAGCAGCATAATGATGCTGGTTTCGCCACCGGAGATGCGGGGGCAGATGATGGGACTGCTCAGCTTCTGCATTGGCATCGCCAACCTGGCAGGCGCGTTGGAGATCAGCTTCGTGGTGGCCGTGGTGGGCCTGCAGCAGACTATCTCACTGCACGCCATGGCAGCGCTGGCCCTGCTGATTCCCGCAATCTTGTTTACTCCTCTCATCAGACGGCCGCTATCGCAACCGGAACCGCAGCCGACAGGGTGAGCACGAGTTGCCCCTCGGCTGCCGAGGGGGTATATTCACAGAGGCCGACGCCCTTCTGAACAGGAGGGACGGTTTAGTTAATGGCGCGCCCCGCCGAAACGGAGTTGAGGCGACCTTATGGTGATTAACTGGCCCGGACGAATGCAGGAGCTAGCCGATTTCGTGGGCCTGGACCAGGAAGGACTGGAGCTGATCCAGGCAACTCGCGAGGTGGTGCTGGCCCACGGCGAGGAGCTGACGGCCTCGGTCTATGACAACTTCCTCGATTTTCCGGAGTCGCGCCGTTTCTTCACCGACGAGCACGGCGAGATAAACGACGAAAGGCTGACCCGGCGCAAGCACAGTCTGATGCGCTGGCTGCGCGGTTCAATCGACTTCCAGATGGACGAAGACTACCCCATCCGCGTACTGGCTATGGGCATTGTCCACAGCCACCCGCCACTGCACCGCGCTCACTTGGGATCAGTACCTTCCCGCTTTATGATTGGCACGATTTCATATATACAATCGGCCGTGTCAGATCTGCTGCGCCGGGAAATGGACGACCAGGAACTTGCGATGCGGGCAGCAACGGCCTGGAACAAGATGTTGATGCTGCAACTCGACATCATGCTGGCCGGCTACGTTACGGAAGTGCCCAACGAACCGGTGGCCGGAGGGCCGCAGTACACCGGACCTGGCGCGGAGTAGAGCACGGACTCCCGGCAGTTCGATTTCCGCAAGCTCAGGACGCACTACCGGGTCCAACCTTCACACCGAAAAGGAGCGACGAAAATGAGCAAGGTTCTCGTGATTCAGGGCGCAGGGATGAATATGCGGGGGAAATCGCAAGTGGAGATCTTCGGGTCGGCCACGCTGGATGAAATAGACGAGCAGATCCGGGGCTACGCTGACGCTCTGGGCGTTGATGTGGAGCTGTTCCACTCCAATATCGAGGGCGAAGTGGTCAATGCGCTGTATGACGCCCATGACCGGGACTTCGACGCCGCGCTGATCAATCCCGCCGGGTACACCACGGTCGCCGGGCCCCTGAGAAACGCCATCACCCAGGTCAAGTTTCCGGTCTATGAGGTGCACGTGTCGAACCCAACGGCCCGGGGCACCGTGTCGCAGGTGCTGCCGGTGTGCAAGGGCGCAGTCTACGGCTGTGGCGTCTATGGCTACCGGCTGGCCCTGGAAGCCGTCCAGCAACTGGGTTAGCAATTCCCCTTCCCCCTTGAGGGGGAGGGTCGGGGTGAGGGTGAAAATCCTGCGGGACAAGATGTTCCGGTATAAGAGCAGGTTTCAACACCCACCCTCACGCTAAGGTTCTACTCGCAACGCAGGCAGCGCGGCTCGGAGAAGACGGTGCCATGGATGTCGGGGCTGGTGATGAGGTAGTCCAGGACCACCCGCATCGCCTTGTCCTCACTGGCGAGATTGTACTTTTCCTTGGCCTGCCGGATGAAGGCCATCTGGTCGGGATTAAGTTCGATGGTGTAGGCTTCCTTGGGCCCTGCCATAACAAACACTCCTTGTCGCAACCGGATTAGGCGGCACACCGCCCGTAGCGCTCTCAGGATAGTGCACCGGACAGGGCCGCGCAATGACCATCGGCAACCGGATACATGCTCCGCAACCGGTTGGTCCGCGTGCTGAGGGCTGTGTCTTTCATGCTGGGCATCCTGGCTGCGGTGGCCGTAATGGTGGCCTGCGACGGCGAATCGTTGCCCGCTTCCACCGCAACAGTCGTTCCGGCAACTTCCCGCCCTATCCCGACGGAAGTCCCGGACACTCCCACCCCGACCCCGACGATGGCTGCCACCGTTCCGCCGACGCTTTCTGAATCGCCAACTGCCTTACAGGAGCCAACCATCATGCCGCCCCAGAATACTGCCCAGACCGATCCTTCAGATTCCACACCAGAACAGGAGGTAACCGAGATACGACAGATGGTAAAGGCATACTGGGTGGCGTTGAACGAGTATGACGTTGACCACGCTATTTCTATGCTGGAACCTGCCTACCGCGCCCAGGAAGAGGATTCGATCCGCACGGACATCGGGAGGATGAAGCTCTTCCGGGTCAAGCTGCAAGTATCGGAGGAGACGCCGCCAACACCGAATGCGGACGGCGACCATGAAACGTATCTCAACGTGAAGACGCCCATAGACACACGGAGGGTGCTAATGGTGTTCCGTAGAATCGAGGGGCGCTGGTGGATAGTCTACTCTGACGAGGTTTAGTACGCCTTATTCACAGGCGTCAACGACGGCTTGCGATATTGCCGCCAGACGGGGGGTGTTGGTAATTTCCGCGCGGAATCCGTTGGTTATGTAAGCCACCGCCAAGCCGTTGTCGGGGTTGGCCCAGCCCACCGACGTGCCCGAACCGGCGTGACCGAACGTGCGTGGATCCAGTTTGTCGGGGTCGGCGGTACGCGGGTCAGCCAGCGAGAGGCCCATTCCCCGGATAACGCGCCGGTTCAAGGAGTGGTCGATACCTTCCGAGTGAGTCGCAGTTACCTCAGCCACGGTCTCGGGAGCCATCACAGTGATGTCGTCCAGTGTACCGCCAAGCTGCATCATGGCGAAGAAGCGGGCAAGGCCACGCGCCGTGGAAATGCCGCCCCCCGACGGCTGCACCGTGCGGTGGACCTCAGGGTGGTTGTACAGGTCTACCTGGCTGCGGCGGTCGCAGTCCTCCATGGCGTGGAGCTTGGACACCCGGGGCAGCATCCATTCTGGCAGCCCGATGTACAGGTCGTTGATGCCCAGAGGTCGAGTGATTTCCTCGCGGACAAACCGATTGATGGGACGTCCGTCAATACGACGCACCAGTTCACCGATAACCCAGCCGAAGTTGCGGGGGTGGTAGGCTATGACGCGGCCCGGCGGGTAATCGGGCCGAAGTTCCTCCATTGCCTTCACCGCCGCATCCCAGTCGCTCCAGCGGTCCCAGGTCATGTGGCTGGGGCTGTCGGGAAAACCGCCACGGTGAGTGAGCACCTGGCCGATGGTCACATCTTCCTTCCCAGACTGGGCGAACTCGGGCCAGTGGTCGGCAACCCGGTCGTCCCAATCAAGCTTACCGCGTTCCCACAGGATGAAAAGGCAGCAGGCGGTAACGGGCTTGGTGGAAGAATAGAGGACGAACATAGTGTCTTCGCTCACCGGCTTTCCTGAGGACTGGTCGGCGAAGCCGCCGTGGAGGTCCAAGACCGGAATGCCATAGCGAAATACGGCCAGGGCCGCCCCTGGATGGAGTCCCGACTCTATCTGCTCGATAAACAACTCCCGGACGCGCTCCAGTCCTCTGGGGCTCATGTTCAAGTCCGGTGGCGCTCCCACGCCGCTTGCCGAAGTCACTATATGCATCCTCACGGTGTCGAGCGAGCCGCTTTACTTGGGTCAGAGGCCTTGGTGCTTTGCCTGAATTTCTACTTGACGCTCAACCTAGCCTCTCCCAGACCTTCGATGCCGATGGTAGCAGAGTCGCCTGCCTTGAGCCACTTTGGGGAGACGATGCTGCCGGTGATAACCACCATGCCCGCCTTCAGTTCACGGCCCTGGGCAGCGAGGGCATTGGCCAGCCAGGCCAGCGGCTCGAGAGGGTGCCCCATAACGTCGGAGCCCATTCCCTCGCCCACATGCTCGCCGTTGATGGTCATATACCCACGGCACCCCGCCAGGTGTATTCCGCGCCAGTCGGTTACCTGCTCTCCCAGCACGACTCCAGCGTTGAGGATGTTGGAGGCGATGGTGGTCAGCAACTGGGTCTGGGTATCCTGCCCTTGGGTGCGGCGGTTGTCCACTACCTCGAAGGCTGTCATGACAGCTTCCACTGCGCCTGACACGCCGTCCCGGTCGTAAGGGGCGCCGGAGGCAGGCAGGTCCCTCCCCAACCGCGCGCCAACTTCGCATTCAATGCCTGGCTGCAGAAAGTCGGCAGAGTCCAGCACGGCGGGGGAATAACGCACGTTGTCGGCGAGAATCAACCCGGCCACCGGCTCGCTGATGCCCGAAGCTTGCTGAAGCGCGGTGGTAGTGTAGGCGATCTTGTATCCTGCAACCGTGCCGTAGTCAGCGGCCAGCGCACCCTGATAGGCAACCTGCACCTGATAGGCTTCATCCACGCTTTCCGGCAACAGCTCGCCTTCCAGCAGATACTTTTCTTTGCTGCGAAACTGCTGCAGCAGCACGTCCGCAGACTGGGTCACTCTGCTCATTTGCGCCTCAACTTTGCTACGGCTCTCGACCGCGGATTATACCAGCTACTGCGTTCATGGTGCCCTGCCCCAGCCTACTCGTATGGGGCGAGCTGGATTTCGTGGAGGGCGGGTACCACTTCCTTACCCAGCAGTTCCACTGAGCGCATCACGTCCTTGTGGGGGATGTTACCGTCGCTGCCAATGAGAATCATGTAGCCGGGGTTGAGCTGCCCGATGGTATCCGACAGTCTCCTGATTACGGTGTCGGGGCTGCCGACGATTATGGCTCCAACCTCCTGGAGCTGCTCGTAGCCCATGGCCGGGCCGCCCCCACCGCCAATGCGCCGCGCGGCAAGCCGGCTGGCGGTGGGCGACTGGTAACCCGGCGGGTCGAGGTGCTCCACTGGGCCGCGCATCCGGTGCTGTCCGGCCCACAGGAAACCGCGACCCAGTTCCTGTGCCTTTTCGTCGGTGTCGGCGACGAGAGCGCGAACCTGGTAACCGAAGTGCTCCGGCCCAGGCGTGAAGCCCACCTCTTTGGCGGTGTCGATGTAGACCTGCTTCAGCTCCTTGGTCAGGCTGATGAGGGCGCCGAGGTTCATGTAAGCGTACTGGTGTTGCGCCGCCCAGACAACGCTCTCAGGGCTGCTCCCGCCGGGGAACCAGACGGGCGGATGTGGCTTCTGCACCGGCAGCACCCAGGGGTTGACCACGCGGTGGTGGTAGAAGCGGCCCTCGAACCGGAAGGGGCCGGGCTCGGTCCAGCACTTGATAATCAGGTCGTGAGCTTCCTCGAAGCGGTCGCGGTTCTCGGTGGGGTCAATACCTGCCTGCAGTGTTTCCACCGCGCCCCCCCGCACGAACCCGGAGATTAGGCGCCCATTGGAGAAGCAGTCGAGCATCGCCAGCTCTTCGGCCATTCGCACCGGCTCGTTGATGGGGATTATGTTGCCCAGAATGGCGATTCGCGCACGGCTGGTGACGCGGCTGATGACGGCGGCATCTATGTTGGCCGAGGGCTTCATGTTCCAGTAGGAGGAGTGGTGCTCATTGGTCATTATGCCATCAAGCCCGGCCTCGTCGGCCATGGCGTACTGCTCGTGGTATTGATTGTAGAGGTAGTGGGCCTTCTCCGGGTCGAAGTAGGTATTGGGGAAGTCCAGCCGCCCGGAGTTGTACTGGGCGATGTCCTCCTCGTTAAGTTGCGTATAGGGCTGCTGGGAATGGAAGAAGACTTCTACCGTGTCTTTCATTTTGGCCCTTCCTATGGTTGATTATGGGCAGGTTCGCGAGGGCTTGTGGGTTCAGGAAATTTCTATGCCGACGGGGCAGTGGTCGGAACCCATCACGTCGGGCAGGATGAAAGCGTCGGTGAGGTTGGACGCGAAGTCGGTGTCGGCGAAGAAGTAGTCTATGCGCCACCCGACGTTCCGCTCACGAGCCTTGGTCATCGTGTCCCAATAGCTGTAATTGCCCGGTTCCTGGTTGAACTGCCGGAAAGTGTCCACATAGCCGTGTTCGAGGAAGGTATCCATCCACGCCCGTTCCTCGGGCAGGAAACCGGAAATCTTCTCGTTCTCCTTGGGCCGCGCCAGGTCTATTTCCTTGTGCGCGGTGTTTACGTCGCCACAGACCACGACGCTGCGACCCTCCTTGCGCAGGTTGTCCACGTAGTCCAGGAAGGCGTCGTAGAACTCCATCTTGTAGCGCAGGCGGTCTGCGGAGCGCTTGCCGTTGGGGAAGTAGATGCCGAGGAACACGAAATCGTCGAAGTCGGCGACGACGGTGCGCCCCTCGCTGTCGAACCGCTCGACGCCGAGGCCGAATCTGACGCTGCGGGGTTCATGCCCTTCGCGGGTGTAGAGACCAACTCCGCTGTAACCCTTGCGTTCCGGCGTAGTGAACCACGCGGAATACCCCTCGACCTGCTTCAGGGCCGTGGGCAACTGGGCTTCGTGGGCCTTCGTTTCCTGGAGGCACAGCACTTCGGGCTGCTCCTCCGCGAACCATTCCAGGAAACCTTTCTTGTGCGCCGCCCGGATGCCGTTTACGTTCCAGGAAATCAGCTTCATAAGTCATCCTGCATCTTGAGCAAACTTTGGCCCGATTATAGCAAAGCCACAGGCCAGTGGAGCGTTCCCGGCGCTGTGCTATCATTGGCTTCGTTTTTGCCCACCCAATAAATTCAAAGCGTAAGTCCAGAATCGGAGCGAAAGATGGTCAGGACAGGACAGCAGTACATAGACAGCCTCCGCGACGGACGTAAGATATTCCTGGACGGAGAGCTGGTTGGCGATGTGGTAGACCACCAGGCCTACCGCAACGCAGTACGGACGACGGCTGCCATGTACGACTTCCAGGCCGCGCCGGAGAACCTGGAGCTGATGACCTTCGACTCGCCCACCAGCGGGGAGCGGGTCAACCGCTGCTGGCAACTGCCGGAGTCCTACGAGGAGCTGGTGGCGCGGCGGAAGGCGATGGAGGCGTGGGCCGAGTGCACCTACGGCTACATGGGCCGCTCCCCCGACCACGTGGCCTCTTCGCTGGCCGGGATGATGATGCGCCTCGACCTCTTCAAGGCCCACGGTGAAGAGCGCGCGGCGGCCCTAGCCGACTACTACCGATACGTGCGCGACAACGACGTGTTCGTCACCTACACCATCACCAACCCGCAGGGCTGGACCGGCGAGCACGACGAGTTCCTGGTGGCCGGAATTTACGACGAAGACTCCACAGGCGTCACCATCAAGGGCGCGAAGACCTTGGGAACCAGCAGCATACTCGCCAACGAGGTGCTGTGCACTACCATCCAGCCGCTGAATCCGGGAGCGGAGAAGCACGCCTTTTCAGTGGCCGTGCCAATGAACGCGCTAGGGCTGAAGATACTGTCGCGGAAGTCCTACGAGGCATGGGCGCAAAGCCAGTTCGACAACCCCCTGTCGTTCAGCCTGGACGAGAACGACGCCATCCTCTACTTCGACGAGGTGAAGGTGCCTTGGGAGCGGGTCTTCGTTCACCGGAACATCGCCCTGTGCCGGGATCAGTTCCACGAAGCGCCCACGCACATCTTCCAGAACTACCAGTCGCAGGTGCGGGTGATGGTGAAGCTGCGGTTTCTCGTCGGTCTGGCCCGGAAGATGGCCGACGCCAACGACCTCACCCGCATCCCGCAGGTGGTGGAGACCCTGGGCCGGCTGGCGGCGCAGGCTGGCGTAATCGAGGGGATGGTCAGCGGCATGGAGACCACCGGGCGATACGTCGGCCCCTACTACGTCCCTGACCGCCACCCCCTCTATACCGCGCAGGTGATGGCGCAGGAGCTGTATCCCCAGATTATGAATACCCTGCGCGACCTGGCGGCCAGCAGCCCGATCATGCTGCCGTCGTCAGCCAAGGACTTCGGCAACCCCGAAATCGCCGACTACATCGCCCGCAGCCAGAGCGCCATAGGTCCGGAAACCGAGGAGCGGGTCAAGCTCTTCAAGCTGGCCTGGGACGCCATCGGCTCCGAGTTCGCCTCCCGCCATATACAGTTCGAGCTGTTCTACGCCGGGGCGGGCTATGTAGTCCGCAACAACTCCTACCGCACCTACGACTGGGAGCGAGCGACAGGCATGGTGGACGGATTGCTGGGCAGCTATGGGCTGGGGGAGTGACCTGTGATCAGCCTCCCGGCCCCTGGTCGAACTGCACCAGGATACCGTCGGGGTCGTAGACGAAGAAGGTGCGCATCACGCCCTGGTCGTCAGTGAACTCGTCCAGCGTTCCTGCCAATGGAACGCCCTTGGCCATCAGCTCTTCGGCGTAGGCCCGAACATCCTCCACGCCGAAGGAAATGTGGCTGATTCCAATCTGGTCCAGCTTTATAGGCTCGCCCTCGACCTGGCTGCCGGGGTGGGAGGTCAACACCAGGAACGGCTGCGTTGTGTCCGGGTCGTCAAGCCAAACGTTGGCTACGGTGCGCGACTCTCGGAACCTCTGGTACATTTCCGCTGACTCAGCGCCCGGCCTCCGCGCCATCTCCTGGGTAGTGTGCAGCCTGACCGTCAGGCCGAGCAGATCGCGATAGAAATGCAGGGAGCGGTCAAGGTCGGCCACGCACACTGCTATGTGGGAGACTCCTTTCGCTTTCATCCAATTTCCTCCTTGGCGATTGCTATTATGATAAGACCACTTGGCGCCTTACGAAATTCTGTAAATGCCCCGCTAAATGGAGTATAGCCATGACCATGCCTTCGCAGTTCCCCCTGAGTCTGCCCACCGGATTGCCGTTGCCACTGGAAGGTATCCGCGTGCTGGACGCCACCCATATCGTTGCCGGGCCTTTCTGCTCGCTCATCCTGGCCGACATGGGCGCGGAGGTCATCAAGATTGAGCGCCCCCGCACCGGGGACATTGCGCGGGGGCGGCATCCCTTCATCACGGACGACAATGGCAACCGGATGAGTTCACGCTTCCTGGGCGTCAACCGCAACAAGAAGAGCGTCAGCATTGACCTGCGCAACCCCCGCTGCAAGCAGGCTTTCGAGAGCCTGGTGGCGGCTTCCGACGTGCTGGTGGACAACTGGGGAGCCGGGGCCTTCCGGCGGTTGGGGCTGGGCTACGACCGCCTCAGCGAGGTAAACCCCGGCCTCATCTACGCCAGCATCACGGGCTACGGCGACAGCGAGGGATTGACTGGCCCCTACTCCAACTGGCCGGCCAACAACATGGCGATACAGGCGATGGCGGGCTGGATGGAACTGACCGGCGACCCGGATGGCCCGCCCCAGTCGGTGGGCGACAACATCGGCGACTCTATTCCCGGATTGTGGGCCGCCCTCAGTATCGTGCTGGCGCTGGAAACGCGGCGCAAGACCGGACGAGGGCAGCACATCGACGTGGCGATGTACGAGTGCATGGTGTCGCACATCGAGAGCAACATGAACCACTACCACGCCATCGGAGAGGTGCCGGGCCGCTCCCACGACCGCATGGCGACGGCGGGCGTCACCTTTCGGGCCAAGGACGGATATGTGGTGCTGGCCGGGGCGCGCACAGTGGAGCGTCTGCGCTCGCTGTGGCAGACCATCGGACGCGACGACCTGGCTGAAGACCCACGCTTCCTCGGCGACGAGCAGGGCGGGGAGTTTTTCGTCAACGAGTTCATCCCGGCCATTGAGCAGTGGTCGGTCAACCTGACCAAGCTGGAAATCGCCGAGAAGCTGGTGTCACTGGGGTTTTCAATGGGCATGGCGCAGACGATGGAAGAGTTGGCCCATTGCTCTCACCTGGAAAGTCGCCGGATGTACGTAGATACAGGAGATACGCTGGGCGGCACGTTCCGTTCGCCCCGCACGCCCGTGCGCCTGACAGCCTGCGTCGAGACGCCCGCGGAAACGCCGCCGACGCTGGGGCAGCACAACCGCGAAATCCTGTGCAGCATCGGCGGCCTGACGCCCGAGGAAGTGGAGGCGCTGGAGGCCGAGGGGGCGTTATAAATCCCCTCTCCCTCGGGGGTATAAGTCTGAATCAGGATTTACAGGATTAAAAGATGCTCAGGATGGAAGGAACATCATGGAAATCCTTGAATCCTGTAAATCCTGATTCAGACAATTACCTTGCAATCGCCTTACTCCTCCGCTGGGCTAATAGGACTCTTGACCAGTGGCGTGAACAGCATCACCGGGATCAGCAAGGTCAGACCCAACCCGGTACTCAAGGCTACTGCGGCCTGTGCGCTGAGATAGTCGGCCACGAATCCCACGATGACCCCGCCGACGGCAGCCACGCCGATGCACTGCCCCAGCACCCCCAGCAAAGCCCCTCGAATCTCCGGCGGCGAAGACAGCATGATGATGGTGCTCTGCATGGTGCTGAAACCAGCCGCCCCCAACCCGGAACACAGCAGCAACACGAATGACAGCGGATACCACGGCGACAGGGCAAACAGGATCAGCGTCACAAGCTGAATCGCCATCCCGAAGCAGAAGACCCGCCCGTGGTAGCGCAGGTTGGGCACCAGCCCGATTGCCAGCGCCGCCCCCAATGTCCCGAAGGACTGTGCAGAAATGAGCACGCCAGTCAGCTCCGGCCCAACCTCCAGGTGCTCCGTTGCCACCACCGGGAACAGCGATTCCACGCTGAAGGCCAGGGCATTGAAGATGATGGTGCCCATGAGCACGGCCCGCACCACCGGGCTCCTGAAGGCGTAGCCGAAGCCGGTTTTCGCCGTACCCCACAGGTTGTAGCGGTCGCTTGATCGCGCCGGCAGCCGCGTCCGCACCAGCAGGACGAACAGGAAAGCCAGGCTGTACAGGCCAACCAGCGTGGCGAAGGCGACGGTAAAGCCTGCCTGACCCACCAGCACCCCAGCGGCCAATGGCCCGAGAAGCCTCCCGATGGTGGTGCTGATAGTCTCCAGCGACATCGCGCCGACCACCTGCCGTCCGCCGACAAGCTCGTATATGAAAGAGCGCCGTGAAGGAAACTCCAGCACGTACAGCCAGCCCAGCAGCAGTGACCCTACGAACAGGTGCTCAGGGCGGGCTTGATTGCTGGCGACCAAGACCAGCAGGATGGCGGTAACCGCCACAGCCACGCCCCGGGCCACGATCATCACCACCCGGCGGTTGGCCCGGTCGGCAACCATGCCGGAGACCAGCGCAAACAGCAGCATGGGCGTCCAGCGGAAGGCGAACAGCAAAGCCACCTGGAGCGCGGAGCCGCCGATGTCCAGCATCAGCAGCGCCATCACCACCGCCTCCATCCAGCGGCCCGAATTGTCCGCGCCCCCGGCCAACCACAGCAGCCGGAAGTCGGCATTGCCGAGAACCGCTAGGATGGAACTGCCGCGGCCAACTGAACGGGTGGCGGTGGTCATTTCGGAGAGGACAGTCCTGGGGCGCCCGACGGGGTGCGGCCCTCGGCACCCAGCAGTCCGGGCAAGATGGTGGGCCACACTATTCTAGCCAATACCCTTACGGACTTCGGCAATTCTCGGCACTAATCTGGCGCAAAACAGGCCCTCGCCATGCGAAGCCAGCCGAGCGCAGCCGAAAGGAAAAGCGGGCGTCGGGAACCCTCTCAACTATCCCGATTGGATAATCGGCATATCGGTGATTCAGTTGGCCGCCGGTCTTGCTGCGGACGCTCCTTCGTCATTCGCGTCGGGTTCGTCCGGCGGCGTGATAGGACGCCTCACCAGTGGGGAGAGGGGAAGCAGCGTCACCAGCAGGAACAGCCCCAGGCCGGTGCTCATTCCAACCGCAAGGTTGGCGTCAACGTGCTCCGCCAGTTGCCCTACCACCACCGCGCCAGCGGCGGATACTCCGATGCAGTGCCCCAGCACTCCCAGGGATACGCCCCTCACTTCGGGGGTAGCCGCAATCATAATGATGGTACTCTGCATCGTCCCGAACCCGGCACTCCCGATGCCAGCGCACAGCAGCAGGATGAACGACAGCGGATACCAGGGGGAAAAGGCAAACAGCACCAGGCTGACCAGTTGTATGAACAGGCCCACGCAGAATATGCGCCCATGATATGCGCTTCCGCTGAATATCCCGATGCCTATCGCCGCGACGAAGGTGCCGATAGACTGGCTCGCAATCAACAGTCCTGTGAGGCCCTCACCAACGCCCAAGTGATCGCGTCCCACCACCGGAAACAGCGATTCCACGCTGAAGGCCAGGGCATTCATAATCATGGTGAAGCCCAGCACGCTGCGGATTATTCGGTTGCTCCAGGCATAGCGTATGCCCGTAGCGGCAGTGCCCCAGAAGTTGAACGCTCCCGAAGAGCGCGCCGGTATCCTCGACTTCACCAGAAGGGTCAGCAGCCATGCCATCCCATACAGGATGGTCAACAATACGAACGCTGATTTGTACCCGTCGTAGCGAATGATTTCTTCGGCATATTGGACGATGAATCCCCCCAGAAAAGGTCCCAGAAAGCGGCCGATGGTTACCGTGATGGTTTCCAGCGACATCGCTCCGACAATCCGCCGCCCACCCACCAGCTCGTAAATAAATGAACGGCGCGAAGGGAATTCCAGCACGTACAGCAACCCCAGCAGCAGGGAACCGAGGAACAGGTGCCATGGCTGGATTCCCTCGGTGGCTACCAGTACCGTCAGGATTCCGACAACGGCCCATATCGAGGTACGGATGACCACCATCAGGAGCCAGCGGTTGGCCCGGTCGGCCAACATCCCCGAAAACAAGGCCAACAGGAGCATCGGACTCCAGCGGAATACGAAGAGCAGGGCGACCTGGAAGGGCGAGTCGGTCAACTCCAGGACCAGAAGGCCCATGACCACGGCTTCCATCCAACGCCCGACGTTGTCCACCCCTCCGGCGGCCCACAAATAGCGAAAGTCCCGGATGCCTATAACAGCCCGGAAGGCGTCGGACTTTCTTTGCGTCGGATATTGAGGGGACATAGGATATCAGCGTCCAACGAATAAAGGGCCCTGTCAACAACAGGGCCCCTCAGTTTGCATGGATAACCCGCTTCGGGTTTACTCGCCCTTGCCTGCTATGGCCTCCAGCACGTTCCTGGGAAAGTGGCGCTTCACCCTCGATAGCAAATGTCCTGAAGTCGCTCACGGCTCTAATCGCCGAGGTTCGCTGATTACTCTTCGTCGAAGTACGCAGGATTAATTCGCTTTAGTTTGTAGAGGACTTCGGTTTCAACCCCAATATCGTACTCTATAATGTACCCGGCAAGTTGGCTCCCATCAATCAATACCACCTTCCTTTCCAAGCTGTCTGCATACTGCTTGGCACCATCAGTGAACTTGGAGGTGGTGATAAAGACACCTTTCAGAGCCTTTTGACCTTGCAGAGCACCCACAAACTGCTGAACTTCGGGACGACCAACTGTTACGTTATTCCAACGCTTCGCTTGTATATATATGGATTCGAGACCCAGACGGTCCTCGTTAATTATCCCGTCAATCCCTCCATCGCCCGATTTCCCGATAACCTTAGCTGCTTCCTCAAGTGAACCGCCATAGCCCATCTTGACCAGTAGGTCCACAACAAGCCGCTCAAAGAACTGCGGTGAGCACTGCTTGACTGTTTCGAGAATTTCGTCCGCGAGAGTCTTCCGAATCGTCTGATATGCTGCATCCAAGGTTTCCTGGGGAGTAGTTTCTGCAACTTCCTCTGATAAATCAAAGTTGTCGGGAATTTGAGGATAACTGGACGAGTGACCGTAAAAATTCTGGTATTCCCCAAATTGCATGAGGAAAGCCCGATCTATCTTGTCGGGCTTCAGTTTCAGTACTTCTCGCCCTCGTTCAGTGATGCGCCAAGAACCTCGGCTTGGGTACTCCACAAGGCCGGCATGTTTCAGTTCTGTTCTAGCCCAGCCAATTCGGTTCACCAGCCTAGTCTGCTTACCACTTGGCACAAGTTCGTTCTTCTCGCCTTCTGTCATGCCAAAGTGCTGTTCAAGGTGGCTAACCGCACTCCTAAAGCCGTGCATTTCTCCATCACCGAGCAACTCCAAGAATGGCAGGGTAATGGCATAAAGCGAAGGGATTGCCATTCGACCTCCCTATATATGCTCAGGGCGCCGAGATATCTTCTCGGCGCCCCAAGAACAAAACCAAGGTGAGAAAAGCCTTTTTACTACTCGCCCTTGCTGGCTATCGCCTCCAGCACGTCCGCCGGGGTAATGGGCAGCTTGTTGACGCGGACGCCGATGGCGTTGGACACCGCGTTGGCGATGGCAGGCAGGGGGGGAATGAGGGGAGCCTCGCCGACTCCGCGCAGCCCGAAGGGGTGGCGCGGGTTGGGGACTTCCACCATCACCGTCTCGATCATGGGCACGTCGAGGCTGGTGGGCATCCGGTAGTCGAGGAAGCTGGAGTTGAGCATCACACCCTGGTCGTTGTAGTTGTACTCCTCGTTCAGCGCCCAGCCGATGCCCTGCACTGTGCCGCCCTGCATCTGTCCCTCGACGTAGCTGGGGTGTACGGCAGTGCCCACGTCCATGAAGGCGGTGCAGCGCACGATGTCCACCTTGCCTGTGTCCTGGTCAACCTCAACGTCGAAGATGTTGCCCGCTATGATGGGGCCGACGCCGGTGGATACCGCCGAGACCGACGTGGTAATCGCCCCGCCGGTGCGCATCATGCGCGCGGCCAGTTCCTTGAAGGTGAAGCGGTCCTCCGGGTTGCGAAGGCAACTGAACACGCCGTCCTCGAAGGTCACGTCGTCTTCCTGCACTTCCCAGATGGCGGCGGCGCGGGCGGCCATCTGCCGCTTGACGTCCTCGGCGGCCTGGATCGCGGCCAAGCCGGTGTCGAAGGCAGTTCGGCTGCCGCCGGTGACAGCGGTGTAGCCAATGGTGTCCGTGTCCACAACCGTCGGAATCACGTCCTCAGCGGCGATGCCCAGCACCTCGGCAGCCTGCATCGCCACGGCGGTGCGAGTCCCGCCGATGTCTACCGAGCCGGTGACCAGGTTGATGGTGCCGTTGTTGTTGACGATGATGGTGGCAGCCGACATCTGCCCGGCCTGCCAGCGGTAGCCCACGGCGCTGCCGCGGCCCCGGAGCGCCGACGAATGCGAAGGCTCGCCCAGCGGGTCGCTGTAATGCGGGTGATCCTTCATCGCCTCTTCCATCTCGCGGACGCCGAAGCGGGGGTGAGCCACGCCGTTGGGCATCCGGTCGCCTTCTTTGGCGACGTTCTTGATGCGAAGGTCAATGGGATCCATTCCCAGGGCCTCGGCCAGCTCGTCAATAATCGGCTCCACGGCGAAGGCTCCCTGGGGCTGTCCGGGGGCGCGGTAGGCTTGCACCTTCTGCTTGTTGACCACCACGTCGTAGCCGTCAATGAGCAGGTTCTCGACGTTGTAGGGGCCAGTGGCGCAGAGGGTGCCGCCGCCCACTGGCGAGCCGGGGAATGCGCCGGCCTCGAAGGCCATCCAGGACTGTATGGCCGTAATCTTCCCGTCCTTCGTCGCCCCTATCTTGGTGCGCAGCGTCGTGGCCGAGGTCGGGCCGGTGCCCTCGAACACGTCCTTGCGGCTCATCACCATCTTGACCGGGCGGCCGGTCTTCTTGGACAAGATAGCAGCCAACGGCTCCAGGTAGGTGGTGATTTTCGCGCCGAATCCGCCTCCTATTTCGGTGGGGATGACGCGAACCATGTCTTCGGGCACGCCGCACATGGCGGCGGTGGAACTGCGGATGGCGAATGCGCCCTGCGTGCAGGTCCAAACCGTCAGGCGACCGTCGCCCGTCCATGTGGCTGTGGAAGCGTGGGGCTCGATGTAGCCTTGGTGCACGGTCCCGGTGTTGTACTCCCGTTCGAGCACCACGTCGGCTTCGCGGAAGCCCTTCTCCACATCGCCAAGCTTGTGCTGTATGTGGCTGGCGATATTGCCGCGAGCTCCTGTGTCCTCGCCCCGGGCAAACCGCTCCTGCTTGAAATGGGTAGACAGCGTCTCGTGGATGACGGGCGCATCGCTCCGCATGGCGTCCTCGAGGGACAGCACCGGTTCAAGCACCTCGTAGTCAATGTCAATCAGGGCCAGGGCCTGCTCGGCGATGTGGGGGCTGGTGGCCACTACGGCGGCCACGGCGTGACCCTGGTAGAGGGCCTTCTCGTTGGCCATGACGTGCTCGGCCATCAGCCGCACGTTGCCCTGCGTCTCTGCCAAATCAATGATCTGGTCCTGGATAATGGGGAAGTCCTTCGCGGTAACCGTGCCCATAACACCGGGAAGGGCCTCGGCCCGGCTGGTGTCTATGGACCGAATGCGGGCGTGGGCGTAGGGACTGCGAAGCACCTTGCCGTGGAGCATTCCAGCCAACTGGATATCCGCGCCGTACTTGGCTGCCCCGATTACCTTGTCAATACCGTCGTGGCGGATGGGCCTGGTGCCAACGACCTTGTAGTCGTTGGAGCGTTGCTCGGTGGTGGTCATTCGTACCTCCGGCATATCGAATTTTCGTTGAATTGCCTTGCCTGGAAACTGCCCTTCACTATAGCTGTCAAGCCGTGATTGTCAAACGCGGGAGCATCTCAAAAGCAAGCTCCCTCCGGCATGGAGGGAGCTTCGGGGTTCCGTGGGCACTGAAAATGAATTTCTTGCGGCCCGTGGTCAGTTGGAGCCACGCAGCTTGGGGTCGAGAACGTCGCGGAGGGCGTCTCCCAGCAGGTTCCAGGCAAACACCACCAAAGTGATGGCCAAGCCGGGGAATACTGCCACCCACCAGGCGACTTCCACATGCTTGCTTGCTCCGTTCAACATTCCGCCCCAGGTTGCTACGCTGGGGGGCACCCCTACACCCAGGAAGCTGAGCGAGGCCTCCACCACAATCGCCCAACCCAAGGAGATGGTTGCGAGCACGATGTAGGTAGCCATCAGGTTCGGCGCCATGTGGCGCAGCATGATGCGCAGATCGCCAACACCAACCGCCCGAGCCGCCAGTACGTAATCGGTCTCCTTGATGCTTAGGGCCTGGGAGCGAATAGTGCGCGCAGCGCCAGGCACGAACACGGCGCTCAAGGCGATTACCACGTTTACTATCGAAGCCCCCAGCACCGCCATGATGGCCAAGGCCAGAATCAAGGCAGGGAAGGACATTATCGCGTCCATCACCCTCTGGATAGCCAGATCAGTCTTTCCGCCGAAGTAGGCGCTAATCAGCCCCAGCCCAAACCCAATGCTGACTCCAAACAACACGCTAAGGATGCCGACCACCAGGGATATGCGGGCGCCGTAAACCAGTCGGCTGAACACGTCCCTCCCGATTTGGTCGCCGCCCAAGAACATCTCGCTGCTGGGGCTGGCCAGCACCGTCTTGTGACTGGTCAACTCCGGGTCGTGGGTGGCAATAAGCGGGGCGAAAATGGCTATCAGGATGAGCAGAATGGCGATAACCGCCCCGCCCGCGCCGAGAGGCTTGCTTACTGAAAAGTCGCGGATGTTTTTCCAAACTGTCGGCTTGGGACGCATCCCGGCAGGAAGAGTCCCAGCCGCTTCCCGGTTGGTCTGCAACACTTCCCCGGGCTCTTGCATTTCTTGGGCCATGAGCCGTCCTCAAAACCGACATCGCCTCCGGTTGGGGACAACCTTTTCCATTCAGGAGGCGGTCTCGGTCAAATGGTCTAGGAGTACCGGATGCGCGGGTCCAGCCAGGCGTACATCAGGTCTACCAGCAGGTTCAGCAGCAACACCATCAGCGCCACAATCATCACCAAGGCCTGGATCATGGTGAAGTCGCGCCAGGTGATGCTGTCTATCAACAGCTTGCCCATCCCCGGCACCAGGAAGATTTGCTCAATCACCACCGTTCCAGCCAGCAGCCGTCCAATCTGCCAGCCTGAAATGGTAAGCACCGGCAATGAAGCGTTCTTGAACGCATGGCGCACAATGACCACCCGCTCGGCCAGCCCTTTGGAGCGGGCGGTGCGGATGTAGTCTTCCCGAAAGACCTCCAGCATCGCCGACCGGGTCACCCTGGCGATGAGCGCCATGTTATAAAACCCCAGGGCGATGGCCGGGAAAATGAGCTGCTGCAAGTTGGTCAGCGGGTCTTCCCAGATGTCGGAATAGCCCAAGGGCGGCAGCCAGCCGAACAGGTTTACCAGGAGGAGTATCAGGAGTATAGCCGTCCAGAAAGTGGGCATCGCCACTCCGGCTATGGCGATAACCCTGGAAATGTAATCACCGATAGAGTCCTGGAAAACCGCGGATATTATCCCCAAGGGCATGGCCACCACGGTGGCCAGGAGCAGGGCCAGAATTGTGAGTTCGATGGTAATGGGCAGCCGGTCTTTCAGGTCGTCGACAATGGGTGTGTCATAGGTCATCGACAACCCGAAGTCGCCCCGGAGCATATCCCAGATCCAGGTGCCGTACTGGACCGGCAGGGACTTGTCGGTGCCCAGTTGCGCCCGGAGGTCATCCAACTGTTCCTGGGTGAACTCGGCGTCCCCGTCTCCGATCAGGCGGAGGTAGGCGGGGTCGCCGGGTATGACCCGCATCAGGGAAAACACAAGGATGGTGACGAGAATCAGCGTCGGTATAACCAGTAGCAGTCTCTTCACCACGTAGAGGTTCATTTTCCCTCCATCCTGAGCTTGTCGAAGGGCCTATGGCCTTTCGGCTCAAATGTGTCAGCAACCCGGTGTCCAAAGACCGCCGAGTACTGACCTGCTTATCTCCGTTCCCCCAATCCCCTCTCCCTTG
This sequence comes from Dehalococcoidia bacterium, assembly GCA_965204805.1. Taxonomy (GTDB): domain Bacteria; phylum Chloroflexota; class Dehalococcoidia; order Lucifugimonadales; family UBA3495; genus VXOI01. The sequence goes on along the minus strand of OZ242013.1, from coordinate 897,610 downwards.
AGGGTGAGGGTGAAATCCTGGCATACAGCGACGCGCCCACGCCCAAATTCCCCACTGCCATAGTGTGGAAACACTCCCTAGTTATCCTCGAACCAGAGGTGTTCCTTGTTGGTGTGGTTAGCGAAGCCGGACGCGACGTTGTAGTTCTTGATCCGGTTGTCCACGTAGGGAATCAGCAGACCCCAGTGGGTGACCACGTTATGGGCGTCCTCGTACAGGAGATAGTCGCCCATTTCCAGCACCAGTTCCCGGCGCTTTTCGAGGTCGCTTTCCTGCTGCTGCGCCTCATAGAGTTCCCTGATCCTGGTAGGCTCCCATTCGCTGTAATTCCTGGTGCCGGTGGACAGATACGCGCCGCCGATGATCTGGTCCGGGTCCAACACCAGGATGCCGTTGCCGTGGAATCCCAGCTTCCAGTCGCCGCCCTCATAGCGGACGTATCCGGCGGCGGGCTCTTCAGGCTGCACCGTGGCGTCGATATTCAGCCAGCGCTTCATCTGGTCAGCCGCCACCTGGGCCATTTCCGGGAAGGACAGGAAGTTGGCGGCCAGGATGGTCGTCTCGAAGCCTTCGGCATAGCCCGCCTCGGCCATCAGCCTTTGGGCTTCGGCTATATCCTCGGGGTGCTTTTCGCCGTCGGCTGTCTGCCTGATTCCCGGCAATTCGGCGAGCTCTTCGCTGGTGTGATAGAACCAGACATCCGGCGGGAAGGGGGCCCCCAGCGGGTACAGACCTGCGCCAAAGATTTCGGAGAACGCCTGGCGGTGAAGCACCAGTTGAAGGGCCCGCCTGATTCTCACGTCGGTAAAAGGTTCCGTCTCGGTGTTGATTAGCAACCCCAGCCAGACCGTCGGCCCGGCGTAGAACACCTGGCCCTTTCCTTCTCGGTCTTCGGCCAGCTCCTGGGCCTCCCGGACGTTCATGTTGCTGTTCAGGTAAGCCGTCATCAGCACCTGCTCAGCCTTGTAGGCGGCCACGATCCTGCTGGAGTCGTTGATAATGAAGTACTTCATCCCGTCGAAGTAGGGCAGTCCTTCCTTGAAGTAGTCCTCGTTCTTCTCCCACTCGTAGGACACGTCCTTGTCGTGCTTGATCATCTTGAAGGGGCCGGAGCCGAGGATGTTCTCCTCCAGCCTCATGTTTTTCTGAGTTGCCGGGTCGGTTCCAACGTGATGCTTTGGCCACACCTTCATGAAGTCGGTAGCCAGGAAGTTGAGGAAGGCCGCCGAAGGGAAGTGCAACTCGACTTCCACGCTGTGCGGGTCAATGGCCCGGGAGCTCTTGACGTAGGGCCGGACCTGCCCTGAACGGGGGCGGGGGACATCGGTGCGCAGCATCTCATTGAGGCTGAATACTACGTCGTCTGACGTTATGGGCATCCCGTCGTGCCACCTGGCATTCTCAGGAAGCTGGAACACGTACTTGAATCCGTCTTCGCTGATGGTCCAGCCGGTAGCCAAGTCTCCGCGAATGTCCACCGGTTCAGGTGTCTCGCCGTTGTAGTGGACGATGCCGTTGGAGAAGGGCGACGTGGGCGTCATACAAGTGCCGCCGGAGCCGCATTCCATAATGTTCCAGTGGGCCACGTTACCGGCCACGTGCACTGGAATCACGCCGCCGTACTTGCCATTGGGGTTGCCGCGAGCCGGAGCGGTCACCGAGATATCCTCAGGGACCGGCGTCGCGGTGGCGCCAGCCGCTACCCGTGTAGCCACTGCCTGGGGGGGTGCGGCGGTTGCGGGAGCGGCGGCAGTAGGAGGCGGGGCGGCAGTGGGCTGCGCCGCGGGGGCGGCTGTCGCGCCCGCCGGCGCGGGAGACGTAGCTACGGGGGCGGGGGCTGCGGTTGCCGTGGGAGCCATTGCTTCCGTTTCAGGCGTCGCCGTGGCGGATGTACCGCAAGCTACGACCAAGACAAGGACCATCACCATCAGGCTGAGGAGCAATGCCCCGGGATTCCAGATTCGAGTTGCCATTTTCAGAACACCTCCAGAATTCTAACGCCGAAACGTCATGCACTGGTTTACTACCGACCTGTACCCAATAAGATGGCTTATGCCTCCTGCAGCTCAATTACCGTTTGTAATAATCTATTCGGCAGAATATATCCATTTCTCGTCATAATTTCTACGAATTATATCGTTTTGGTTAGTTAATTCTCAAAAATTCAAAGGAATTACTGTATTAAAAAAATGGTTCTGCGGAATATAGAGTATCGGCAACCGCAAAGTCAATAGCCGTTTCGTCTCCTAGCCCGTCGTCCCACGGTTGACCCGGGGGAGTGCAACGAGCCAATGCAGAAAATCCTTCGCATTGCGCTGCTTCATTGCATCGCAGGGAATCAAGCTGAACAAATCTTCGACCAGAGCGTACACCGAGTGAGGTGACAGGGATGTGCGGCTTGGACTGCTGTCGCCGACTGTGCAAGCCGCAACTCTCCTCAGAGAATTACCACCCAATCAGAGGTTTGTAGTACAGTAATCCCGAGCCCGTCATCCTTGCGCTGACTGTCTGACTGAGAATGGCGCCTCCGAATCCACCAGTTGCTCCTTATCAGGGTGTAGTGCTTCATGGGCGGAGTGGCGGCCACCAGCAGGCTGAAGTTTCAGTGAAGGCGGGCAGTCAAGACACATCTGAGATAAGGAACCCGACATGAATTCAAAGGGAAAACCGGTCGCCGTCGTAATCGGGGCGACATCAAAATGGCAGTCAGACGGACGCAACACCCACCTGGTGCACGGCGGAGACATTGACGACAGCGACCTGCCTGTCGGGGTGCGCTGGGGCGTGGGTGGCGCAATCTCCCTCAAGTTCGCGCAGGAAGGCTTCTTCACCGTTCTGACCACCCGCAACCACGCCAACGCCGCTCCGCTGGAGGCGGCCATCCGGGAAGCGGGCGACGACGCCATGATCGTCGAGCTGGACCTCGCCTCCCGCGAGTCCATTAGCAACGCCTTCGACCGGATACGGAAGGAGGCCGGCGACCCGGACGTGCTGGTATACAACGCGGGCTACCTGGAGGGCCGCGACCTGCCGCCGGAAATGGAACTCATGGAGAACATCCCCTTCGAGATGTACGAGACCGCGCAGCACATCGCCAGCAGCGGGCCTTTCCTGGTCGCCAAGGAAGTGCTGCCCTCCATGCGGGAGAAGGGCCAGGGCACTATCCTCATTTCCAACAACAACTTCTCCCTGCGGGGCCGCAAGCGGTACACCGGGCAGTCGCTGTACTACCCGCGAGTGCTGATGCGGGGGTTTGCACAGGCGCTGACGGAGGAGTATTCCGAGCACGGCGTCCACGTCGCCAACGTGGTCATAGACGGAATGATAGATTCCCCGGGAACGCGAGCCACGGCCCATGCCCAGCAGAATCCCGATCTGCTGATGAACCCGGTCAAGATTGCCGAGGCCTTCTATTACCTCCACACGCAAGACAGGTCCTGCTGGACCCACGAACTCCAGTTGACACCCTTCCCCACCAAGCCGAGCTTCTGAGGCTCAATCCATTGTTACCTATTCCTCCTGGGGAGGGTCAGAGTGGGGCGAACCCCCAGCCGAATTGAATGAATAGACAGGAGCGTTTACATGGATGTCGGATTGATGTTGGTAATGACCAGCTACGGCTGGGACGAGGGCACAGACGCCCAGATGTGGGGCGAGGAACTGCGCCTCGTGGAAATGGCCGCTGACTACGGATTCGACAGCGTCTGGTCGGCAGAGCACCACTTCAACGATTATTCCTTCGTGCCGGACAACATCCAACTGATGACCCACATCGCGGCCAAGCATCCCAACATCGACGTGGGGACTGCTGCGGTGATTCTCCCCTGGCACAATCCGTTGCGCGTGGCGGAGAACGCCGCCGTCCTGGATATGCTGAGCGGCGGACGGCTCCGTCTGGGGTTCGGGCGAGGCTTGGCCCGGCGCGAGTTTGAAGCCTTTGGCATCAGCATGGACGAATCGCGCGACCGTTTCGACGAAGCGGCGCCGATGATCGTCGAAGCCCTCAAGACCGGCTTCATCGAAGGCGACGGCCCCTACTACAAGCAGCCCCGCATCGAAATCCGCCCCCGACCGCAACACTCCTTCGATGGGCGCATCTACGCCGTTGCCGCCAGCGACGAGTCAGTCCTCTCGGCGGCCAAGCTGGGCGCTCACATTGTTATGTTCGCCGACCGGCCCTGGGAGATGCGTATGCCGGGCATCGAGCGTGGACGCGCCCTGCACCGAGAGTTTCACGGCACCGAGCCGCCTTCCTTGATGCTCACCGAGTTCGTCGTCTGCGGCGCGGACCTGGAGCAGACCGAGGAAGAGGCGCGACAGTACCAGGGAAAGTTTGTCGAAAGCAACTTCCATCATTACGAGTTCCTCAGCGACCACTTCGCCGGGGTGAAAGGCTATAACGCCTATCAGCAGAAGGCCGAAATCGCCCGCTCAACTGGCCTCGAAGGGGCAGTCGAAGGCTTCATGAAGGCGGCAAGCTGGGGCACGCCCGACAAGATTCTCCGGGGCCTGGAAGAACGTCGGGAGTTGCTGGGCGATTTCGAGTGGAACGTCTCCTTCCGCTTCGGCGGCATACCCCTCGAAACTGCCGAGCGAAGCCTGAAGCTCTTCGCAGAAGAGGTGCTGCCAGTCGTGAAATCCTGGTAGCCGACAAGACCTTGTAGCCGTCTCCATTAGCGGAGCGAAGCGCCTCCGAATTGTGCGGAGCCTTTGCTCCGCTTAGAATATAGCGCGATAAACATAATGCCCCGATTTCCCAACAGTGGAGCGTGACATGGCACAACTGGAACTGCCCTCCGGTAACCAGGTAGAGGTTGACGACCTTCTTTTCGATTTCGTGCGGGACGAAGTGGTTCCCGGCACTCCTTGGAGCGCCGAGGACGTCTTTCGGCACCTAGGGGAGCTGGTCGAAGAGTTCGACCCGCCCAACAGGGCACTGCTTGGGCGCAGGGAAAGCGTCCAGCAACAGATCGACGCCTACTACAGGAACAAGCGAGCGGCTGGATGGAGTCCCTCGCAGGAATCGCCGGAGCAGGACGCCGCCGACTTGGAGCAGTTCCTTCTCGGCATTGGCTACCTCAAACCGGACGGGCCGGTGGACTTCGAGATGACCACTCCACAGTTGGACTCGGAGATGGACCTAAACGGCCCGGAACTGGTCACCCCGGTGTCCAACGCCAGCATGGCTGTCGGCGGGGCCAACGCCCGCTGGGGCAGCCTCTACGACGCCTACTTCCTCAGCGACGTTCATTCCGAAATCGGCCGCCAGGAGCAACGCTCCGCCCGCCTTCGGATGGTGGTGGAAGAGACCAACGCCTTCTTCGACCAGCACATCGTCCAGTGGCATGGCGCCGACGGCATCGGAGACATCGCCAGCTTCTCCGTCCGCCAGACCGACGGAGGCCGCTACGAACTGGTGGGACACACCTCCAACGGCGAGGCCAGCCTGTCCGACCCGGCCAGGTTCTTCGGCTTCAACCTGGACGACGGCGGCGGACTGGCAGAGTTCTACCTAGAAGACAACGGCTTGCGAATCCTGTTCCAGTTGTATGAGGGAGGCAAGGTTGACGAGGGAAACGGCCAGTTCCGCGACATCTTCGTCGAGTCGGCAGTCACCAACATAGTGGACTTCGAGGACGCGGTGGCCGTTGTGGATGCCGAGGACCTGGTGGCGTCGCTGCGAAACTATCTGGGCCTCATCCGGGGCGACCTGGTGGGCTACGGTTCCCGGGGCAACCGCAAGGCTCTGAGCTCCGATCATACCTGCACCGGCGCCGACGGCCAGCCACGGACTTTGAAAGCCACCAGCCTCATGTCGGTGCGCAACGTGTCGCTGCACATGTACACTGGCATCGTCAAGGTCGGCGGGCAGGAAATCCCGGAGCGAATGCTTGGTTTGCTACTGACCACTCTCATCGCCACCAGCCACGACAAGGGCTCCAAGGGCGAGGAACGGGCCGCCGGTTCCGGCAGTATGCCAATGCGAGGGCCCAACAGCAGCCGGGGGATGGTCTACCAGGTCACCCCCAAGCTCCAGACCTCTGAGGAAGTGGCCGAGCAGGTCCGGTTGTTCGAGGCCATCGAGTCCCGGCTGGGACTCACGCCCGGCTGCATCCTTATCGGCATAATGAATGAAGAGCTGGGCATGACCCTGCAACTGGCCGACGCGCTGCGAGCCGCCCAGAGCCGGGTCTTCTTCACCAACACCGGCTTTCTCGACCGCACCGGCTCACAGATTCGTGTGCAGATGCACGCCGGGCCAGTGGATTTGCGCGACGACCTGACCCAGGCAACTTACAACGTCAGCTACGAACGCCACAACGTCGACGTGAGCCTCCATGCCGGAGTCAATCGCCATGGCAAGATCGGGAAGGGAATGCAGGTCCGCAACCGCGCCATGGCCGAGATGCTGGAACGGAAGATTGACCACCCCCGCACCGGCGGCAACACCGCCTGGGTTCCCGCTCCCTACCCCAGTGACCTCCACTCCCTGCACTACCACATGATTGACGTGGACGAGGTGCAGCGGGTGATGCTGGACTCCCCCGCTCTGAACATCAACCGGGTATCGCTGCTGTCCTTCCCACTGCTTCATGACGAGAAGGTTGCTGACCCGGCGACGAAGGCCGACCTGACCCTGCGCTACGCCCATAGCATGGTGGCCTACGTGGAGCCGTGGGTGCGACGCGGCGTCGGCTGCAGCGGCGTCCCAAACTTCGACCAGATCGAGGAGATGAAAGACCGCGCCACCGAGCGCATAGACGGGGCCATCCTCGCCAACTGGCGGCTGCACGGCGTGATAGACCAGTCTGATGTGGAAAAAGCAATCATCGGGGCCGCCGAAGTCGTTGACCGGCAGAGCGCCGCAACTGCCGGATACGAACCGCTGGCCGACACCCCGGAGAAACGCGAAGCTCTCCTCAGTAACCCGGCCATCGTCGCGGTTCTGGAAGTCATAGACGACGCTCTTTCGTCCCCAAGCGCCTACGTGGAACCCGCCCTCTTCAGAAACCGTTTGGCGGTGAAGGCTGCAGGAAAGTAAATTCCCTCGGCGAGGCGGGCAGCGCACGGGAGGAGAGTACGTGTTGCCCGCCCGCCGAGGGAGTGGTGGCCCCGGACCGGCCACCGGAGCCTTCCGGCCATGAAGGGGAGACCGAAAGGTGTAGGCCAGCGGCCATAGCCCGGGAGTGCCCCTGGGGCTTTTGCCGGGCGGGATGGGCCAGGCGCGCAGCCAAGCAGGCTGCTCCCACCCCGGTCCGGCACGCCCCTGCAGGAAGTGGGGCCAAGATTGTCAAGTAGCTATCGAGTTTCGCAGTCCGCTCCTGTTCGGCGGCTGCGGGGGCGGCGATCTTTTCCTCGAACCGCCCCGGCGTCAGCCTGTGAGGTATGGCCGATCCTATCGCGGCCTGCACCCCAGTCTCTCCACGTCGCTCGCCATCGGCTTAGGCGACCCCGAATCCCCCTCCACTTCTTCTGCCTCGCCCCGAACTGTCGCTTGTTGGCCGGGGCATGGCTTGCAATGCCGCCTCTTCAGCCAAATCACTCCACGCTGAACGATGCAAAGACCAACCTCCGGCAATTTGAGCATTTAATTTATGTATCAGGCTGAACATCATGAACGATGGTGTAGATATAATATGCACGTAAAAATACATACGTCAATAGTTAAATATAAATGATATACGCACAAATTTCCAAATTCACTGGCGCTCACGAATAGACTGCCCTTCGCGTGCCTCTAAATTCCCTTCAATTGCCCGTCCCGGGAATCGCGCCCCAGCTTGGGCGCTGGTAAGATTGATGCGTTATGTCTCTTGAAATCTCTGGAGGTTTGTCTTCAACTCATGGCTGAATCCATCAAGGGCAACATCATCCCCGGAATGCGCTATCGCGACGCCCCCGCCGCCATTGACTGGCTCTGTCGTGCCTTCGGCTTCTCACCACGCCTGGTAGTGCCTGATGACCGGGGCGGCATCGCCCATGCGCAGCTAACCTTGGGCAATGGCATGATCATGTTGGGTTCAGTGCGCCCGCCGGAGGAATACGACGACCTGGTCAAAACGCCGGAAGAGGTGGGCGTCAACACCCAGGCGCCCTACATAGTCATCAATGAAATCGATGAGCACTATCGTAAGGCCGTCTCGGCCGGGGCCGAAATCGTGTACGAAATCGCCGACCAAGACTACGGCGGAAGGCTGTACACCGCGCGCGACCCTGAAGGCTACCTGTGGAACTTCGGCTCTTACAACCCTTGGGCCTAGCGCCCGGATTTCGGAGGCAATATGCCCCCTGAACTGGAAACCCTGCGAGATCTGAGCCTGAATGAGGCGCTGCAATTGCTGGAACCGGCGATCCTGTTTACCGTCGGTGTGGCGATATACGCCATCCTCATCTTCAACCTCTACCGCTTCATGTCTCGGAGAGACATTTTCGGACTCGACTTCTCCAGGTTCGAGGAGCGCAGCCATCCGGTTTTCAGAAAGACACTGCACCTGATTTTCTACGTAGCCAAGTATCTTCTGATATTCCCGCTCTTCGCCTTCTTCTGGTTCGGCGTGCTGGTGGTCATGGTAGCTTTCCTGTCCAAGACCAAGGAGGTGGAAGACCTGCTCCTCATCTCGATGGCGGTGCTGACCTCCGTCAGGGTCACGTCTTACTACACCGAGGAACTCTCCCGAGATATAGCCAAGATGCTTCCTTTCGCCCTTCTGGGCATCTTCCTGATAGACCTCAGGTATTTCGACCTGAGCACTTCGACTGAACTGCTGAATCGGGCCGGGGCGGAATGGGAGAGCATCTTCTACTACTGGGTGTTCGTGGTGGTGCTGGAGCTAATCCTCCGGGTTACTGAGCCTTACTTCAAGGCGCTGTACAACAGCTTCAAACTCCTCTTCACCCACAAGCCTAAGCGACGGCATAGAAAGGCTGAAACTGTCAGTGAAGAAGAACCGGACGCAGGTACAATAGTGGCTCAACCCATTCGTGCTCCTCAGGAGGCGGACTGATGCTGATAGTTGATTCTCAAATCCACATCTGGGGCGCCAATCTCCCGGCCAACCCGGCCCACCGGCAGATTACGTCGTACACCGCCGAGGACGTGCTGCGGGAAATGGACGAGGCTGGCGTGGACGCTGCGGTCATCCATCCGCCGGGCTGGGACCCGGGCTCCGACGATATGGCGGTGGAGGCGGCCCGCCAATATCCCAACCGCTTCTCAATCCTGGGCAAGTTCCCCTTGGACGACCCGGCGAGCCGTGACCTGATCCCGACGTGGAAGCAACAGCCGGGGATGATGGGCCTGCGCTTCACCTTCCTGCTGCCCCACCAGCAGACCTGGCCCACCGACGGCACAATCGACTGGCTCTGGCCGGCAGCGGAAGAGGCCGGTCTTCCCGTGGGCCTCGCCTGCGCCAACTTCTTGCCCGTGGTGGGCCAGGTGGCAGAACGGTATCCGGGGCTGAAACTCATCGTGGACCACATGGGCCGCGGCCAGCGGGTCACCGACTATGAAGCCTTCGAGACGCTCCCCGATCTGTTGGCCCTGGCCAAGCACCCCAACGTCGCCTGCAAAGCGTCGGGCGCGCCCAGCTATTCCAGCCATCCCTACCCGTACCGTAACATTCACGATTACCTGCACCAGGTCTTTGACGCCTTCGGGCCAGACCGCACCTTCTGGGGCACCGACATCACCCGTATGCCCTGCTCGTGGCGGGAGTGCATCACCTTGTTCACCGAGGAGCTGCCGTGGCTCACTGGAGATGATCTGGAGAAGGTGATGGGCCGGGCCCTCTGCAATTGGATCGGTTGGGACCTGCCCGGAGTGTAACAAGGCCTCTCTGCCGCAATTACCGTTCATCCTGAGCTCGTCGAAGGACGACAGGTAGAGGGGGAACTGACATCAGAAAGCAAAACCCGTTCATGGTTCGGCAGGCCCACTACGAACGGGTCTTCTTTGCGCTCTCGGAGGTGAAATTGGTTCAGATTTCCACGGGGTTGCCGCTCATCATCCACTCCACGTAGGAGCCGTCATACAGCCGCACGTCGTACCCGGCCTGCTTCATGGCCAGATATGGCAGCGAAGCCCGCAGTCCACTTCGACAGTAGGCAATGACGGAATCATCGCGCCCCACTCCCACCGAAGACAGGGCCTGCTCCAGCCTCTCCGGCTCAATCAGCAGCCGCCCGTCCGCGCCCGCCAGCTCGCTCCACGCCAGGTGTATTGACCCCGGAATATGTCCCGGCCGCTGGTCTATCTCCACCTCACCCCGGTACTCCTCCGCCGAGCGTGTGTCCAGCAGCTTGGCGGCGCCGGGGTTGGCGGCATCGTCCACCGACGCCCGTACTTCGGCGCGGACGTTGGCGGCGAAGTCGCGGGGCTCGATGGTCACAGGACGGTACAGCACCTCGCGTCCCTGCTCCTTCCAATGGTCGTAGAGCAAGTCCATGATGTGAATGTCGTCGCGCCCCAAATACTCCAGTATCCAGGCGTGCATCGCAGCATTGCGCCCATCTGAACCATCGTACAGGATGGGAACGATATCGTCCCCCAAGCCTGCCGAGGCAAAAATCCCGGCCAACTCTTGCGGCGGACGCAGCCGCCCCTGATCGTCCTGTAGCTTCTTCAGGGGAACACTCACGGCTCCTCGAAGGTGCCCCATCAGATAGCGCATGGCCGACCGGGGATCTATCAGAAGATATCCCGGCCGGCCTATGTGATCCTCAACCCAATCGGCGGTTACGAAGGTCGCCATTAGCCGATCGCTTCAAAGTCGGTGGAGACCTGTGTTGGGTTGACCACCGACTGAGTCACGGGCGAGCCCTCGACGGCCAGCCGCCAGATTTCCCGCAGCGTTTCCTCATCGGCATCGGCGCGGACGTAGCACTTGGCCGAGATGCTGCCGTAGCCGGGGTTGCCTTCGTCTTCTACGCCGGCCCACTTGCGGATGTTGTCGAAGTAGCCCTCCACGGCCACTTCGAGATCGTGGATGCGGACACCCTGCTTGGTGGCGTTGACCACGAAGCCGACAGTCATGCAGCTACCGATGGCCGACAGCAACTGCTCGTGGGCGCTGGCGGCGACGTCGGTGGCAGTCAGGTCGCCTGGCTCGTCCATGTCCACTGTGTGGTTCCGCATAAAGGCGCGGGCCTTCATTCCGCCCTGCCAGGCCACTCGCGACTTCCAGGGACCGGTCACCGCATTAAACACATCGGGGTCGCGGAAGGAATCCAGCACCTCGGCCAGCTTTTCTCGGGGAAGCCCGTTGAGATCGCGTTCCGGTTCCTGTGCCATCTGGACACTCCTGTACTTGTTGACTAAATGTCTGGATCGAAAGAACTATGCGTACTCGGCCCTCAGGACGTGAGCGGCCTCGGTAATGGTCTTCATCTTCTCGATGGCGACGGCGTGGGTGTTGACATTGCGCTCGGCGAAGGTGCCGAAGCCGCAGTCGGGGTTCAGGTATATCTTGTCCGGGTCGAAGTATTGGAGCAGCTCCTTCACCCGGGCCACTATCTGTTCCGGCGGCTCGATCTCGTCGGTTCGCGGATTGACCACGCCCAGGCCGATTTCCTTCTCGTTGCTGTATTCCTTGAAAACGTCCATCTCGCCGGCGCGGGGCGTAGCGCACTCCAGGACCAGCCGATCAATGTTCATCTGCACCAGGTAGGGCAGCATCGGGCCGTAGTTGCCTTGGAGCAGCACTTCTTCCTTGCGGCTCCAGTTGCCGCGACAGACGTGGACGCCGGTCTTGATGCCGTCGATCCCGTCCAGCGTCTCATTCATCAGGCGAACCGCCATCTCCAGTTCGTCGGTCGGGTCGCGGCGGTTGGGCAGAGCGGCGCACATGAAGGTCTCGGTGGTTTCCTCGCCAAAGACCACCTGAGACAGCGTTGGCTCGTCCAACTGCACGAAGTCGCAGCCGGCATCCCGCAGCGCGATAATTTCCTCGCGCAACAGAGCCACAACGTCGCGGGCGAGGTCGTCGGGCGTGGGATACGCCCGGTCCGACAGCCCCTCGAACCATGCCGAGCGAGTCAGCATATACGGCCCGGGGATGGGAATCATGACGCCCCGGTCCGTGTGCTCCTTCAGGAACGCCAATTCGTCCAGGGCCAGCCCTTGACGCTTGGTAACCGTCTCAATTGCAATGGGGCTCTTGATGGCGAAGGCCGGAACGTCCAGCGCTCGCAGCACCTCTTCCATTCGGGCGCGGTCGGAGGAGTAGTTCAGCAACTCCGACACCTTCATCAGCTGCATACCATTCAGCTTGTCCACCGCAAAGGAATAAAAGTTGTCCCGGCGCTGCTCGCCGTCGCTGAGAATATCCACCCCGGCCTCTTCCTGCGCACGGATGCAGTCCAGCACCTCGCCGTCGGCCACTCTGCTGAAGTCTGCGTAGGTGGTCTCCCCAGCCTCCTTGCTGCGCAGGGCGCGGACCAGCTCGTTGGAGCGGGGCCAGCTACCCACCACGGTAACGGGAAATAAAGGAGTGTCAGCCATTCGTTAACTCCGGGGGCGCATCGCCCCGCCAGCCGGAGACTGGCAGAATTTTTGACAGATTAAGAAGGCGATTCTGTGGGAATCGCCCCGACAAAGGGTAGCTATACAGCCCCGTTGTGTCAACCTCAAACTCAGCTGCAGGCAGGGCACTCGCATTTGCCTCTACCTTGAGGGAGAGGGTTGGGGTGAGGGTGAAGTCTTGCCTTTCGGCAACCCTTCGGGCACTTGTGAGACGCCCCCGCCCTAACCCTCCCCCAGAGGGAGAAGGAACAACCAAAAGGCCGGTCCCGCCTTGTATTCGCCGTGGCGAAGCGCCTCGAAGCGGGGTACAATTCGGGCTACTCCCAGACCGCAGGAGGGAAGGCGCCATGACCATGGATTCCGGGCTGTTGTTGGACATGTACCGCAAGATGGTCACCATCCGCACCTTTGACGCCAGGGCCGTCGAGGAGTTTCACGAGGGCAACATCCCCGGCGTGGTCCACGCCTATATCGGCGAGGAGGCCGTCGCCGTGGGCGTGTGCTCCGCTCTCCGCACCACTGACCGCATCGCCAGCACCCACCGCGGCCACGGCCACACCATCGCCAAGGGCGCTGACATCAACCTGATGATGGCCGAGCTGTTCGGACGCAGCAACGGCTATTGCCACGGCAAAGGCGGCTCGATGCACATCGCCGACTTCAGCGTGGGGATGCTGGGCGCCAACGGCATCGTGGGCGCGGGAATGCCCATAGCCACCGGTGCGGCCTTGGCCGCCAAGTTGGAAGGCGGCGACGGCGTGGCGGTGGCCTTCTTCGGCGACGGCGCCTCCAACGAAGGGGCGTTCCACGGCTCGCTGAACCTGGCGTCCATCTGGAACCTGCCGGTTATCTACGTCTGCGAGAACAACCGCTGGGCCTCGGGCAACTCGGCGGCGGCCACGCTCTCGGTGGAGGACGTCTCGGTGCGGGCCGGAGGCTACAATATGCCTGGCGTGACCGTGGACGGCACCGACGTTCTGGCCGTATACGAGGCGGCGCAGGAGGCGGTGCGGAGGGCCAGGGAGGGCGGCGGCCCCTCCCTGCTGGAATGCAAGACCTTCCGCTGGCGCACCCACTCCGAGTCCCGCGGCAACCCGCCGGACCCGCGGCCGGCCAGCGAGGTCGAGCTGAGCCAGTCCCACGACCCGGTGATGGTATTCATTGACCGCCTGGTCGAGCAGGGCGTGGCGACCAGGGAGCAGCTTGAGCAGACGGACGAGGAGATCGCCGCTGCCGTCGAGTCCGCCATCGCCTTCGCCAAGGCCAGCCCCCTGCCCAACCCCGAAGACGCCCTGACGGAGGTATTCGCCTCGTGACCCTTCCAAGAAACTATCCTCAAAGTCCCCTCCCCCTTGAGGGGGAGGGTTAGGGTGGGGGTGAAAAGGTAGTGCAGAGAGGCCAACGGGAAGGCAACCAAAGGTTTTGAGATAGTCTCTAAAAGGGTAATCGTCAGAGACATCTCCAAGTCTCCTCTCCATCTGTGAGAGGTCAGGGCAGGTGCAAACCATGCGGGAGATAACCTACGGCGAAGCGATAATGGAAGCGTTCCGGGAGGAAATGCGCCGGGACGACAAGGTGTTTCACATCTGCGGCAACTTGGGACCGCTGGCCGGGCTGGTGTCGGAGTTTGGCATCGAGCGGCTTCGGGCCTCGCCCATCTCCGAGGAAGCATACGTCGGCGCGGGCATCGGCGCGGCGGGCAGCGGCTTCCGGCCCATCATCAGCCCGGGCATGATGACCTTCGCCTTCACCGCCATGGACCAGATAGTGAACCAGATGGCGAAGATTCATTATATGTTCGGCGGCCAGGCGCCCTTCCCCCTGGTGTTCCGTGCCTCCACAGGCGGAGGGCGCTCAGCGGCGGCGCAGCATTCCCAGAGTCCCCACCCCATGTTCATGAACCTCGCCGGGCTGAAGCTGGTCATGCCCTCCAATCCATACGACGCCAAGGGGCTGATGAAAAGCGCCATCCGCGACAACAACCCGGTGGTGTTCTTCGAGGACCAGATTCTCGCGGCCCTCCCCGACCGGTTCCCGGTGCCTGAGGAGGAGTACGTAGTACCCATAGGAGAGGCCGACGTGAAGCGGGAGGGGTCCGATGTGACTGTGGTCGCCATCTCGAAAATGGTGCCGGAGGCGCTGAAGGCCGCGGAGGAACTGGAGGCGGAAGGCATCTCCTTGGAGGTGGTGGACCCGCGCACGCTGGTGCCGATGGACACCCCGGCTATCCGGCGCTCGGTGCGTAAGACCGGCCACGCGGTCATTGTTGACGAGGCCTGCATCACCGGCAGCGCCGCCGCGGAAATCAGCGCCCAGATAACGGAGGACCCGGAGACCTTCCGGGCCCTGAAAGCGCCGCCGGTTCGCGTCTGCGCCCCGGACGTCCCCATTCCCTACAGTCCAATCATGGAGCAATACTGCCTCCCAGACAAGGACAACGTCATCGCCGGGGTGCGGAGGGCGCTGCAATAACGGCGGGGGGACTCCGCCTGAACTCGAGTTGACATCCACTGCCGGGGTCCAAAAGGTCTTATGATCTGCGGGCCCTGATTGAAGCGGGCGCCTTGGGCGAGTCCGACACGCTAAGGGGCTTCCAGCAGCGCCAAGGCCCGGTCCAGTTCCTCAGCCTCCAGGGACAGGCGTTCCCACTCGTCCCACAGGGCCTGTTCTTCCTCCTTGAGGACACGGTAACGTTCTGCAGATGCTTCCAGTTGGCCCCTGCCTTCGAATCGCTCGGGGTCTGAGAACATGGCCTCGAGCTCCGAGGTCATGTTTTCCCGTTCAGAGATGGCCACGCCGATCTCTTCAATCCTGGCGGCAAGCCGACGCGCCTGCCGGCTCAGGGCACGCTTCTCTTCTTCCTTTTCCGTAAGCGGTCGACCCATTCGACGGCTGCGCCCTGACTTGCGGAGGCCATCTGAGTCTTTGCTGATATTCCCCCTAATCCCGGTCTTCTTCCTCGCTTCCTGCTCCTTAATGCACAGGTAGCTGTCGTAGTCGCCGGGGTAGACCCTGGGCACTCCGGCCTCAATCTCTATGATCTTGTTCGCCGCCTGCTTGATCAGGGTGCGGTCATGGGTCACAAAGCAGATGGTGCCGTGATAGTCTCCCAGGGCATCGGCCAGAATCTCCCTGGACGTTATGTCCAAGTGGTTGGTCGGCTCGTCCATCAACAGGAGATTGCTGGGTTGCAGGAGCAGCTTGGCCAAGGCCACTCGGGCCTTTTCTCCCCCGGATAGCACGGCAATGGGTTTGAGAATGTCGTCCCCATTGAACAGAAAACCTCCCAGCGTGGTGCGCAGGTTCTGTTCGGACTCGGCGGGCGCGGCCTTGCGGAGTTCCTCAAGGGGATTCCTGTCGGGGTCGAGCAGGTCCAGCACGTGCTGGGCATAGTAGGCGGAAGTCACGTTATACCCGAGTCTTCGTTGTCCGCTGTCGATGGGCAGGACACCGGCCAGAATCTTGATCAGCGTCGATTTGCCGGCCCCGTTTGGACCTACCAACGCTACACGGTCGCCCCGCTCCAGTGTCAAATTCAGCCCGCTGTATACGATGTTGTCGCCGTACGATTTGCTGACGCCGGCCAGAGTCAGGACGTCAAGACCACTACGGGGTGGCTGCGGAAACGAAAAGCTGACCTTCCTGGTAGCCCGCGGCAGTTCGATGACCTCTATTTTCTCCAACTGCTTGATACGGCTCTGCACCTGAGTGGCCTTCGTGGCCTTGTAGCGGAAGCGCTCGATGAACCGCATTTGCCGCTGCATTTCCCGTTCCTGGCGCGCAGCGGCGGCCTGCTTGATCTCCAGCGAGCGTTCCCGGGCCACCAGGTAGTCGTCGTAGTTTCCCCGGTGATGCACGACTTCTCCGGGCTCGATGGCAAGGACCCGGTTGGCGCAGTGATTCAGGAAAGTCCGGTCGTGGGATGTGAGTACCACCCCGCCGGGGAAGGAGGAAAGGTACTTCTCAAACCACAGGTTTGCCTCAAGGTCCAGGTGGTTGGTTGGCTCGTCCAGCAGGAGGAGGTCCGGATTCCTGAACAGAAGTCGGGCCAGTTCAGCCCTCATTACCCAACCGCCGCTAAACTCGTTCACTCCGCGGGAGAAGTCGCTATCCTTAAAGCCCAGACCAGACAGGATGGCCTTCGCCTCATGGTCCCGGTCGTCTCCTCCGGCAGCTTCCAATTCCCCCTCCAATTGGGAGAGCAAATCAATCAGTTCCTGCTGCTCGGAAGCTTGCCCTGCCGTCGACAGAGCCTCCCTGGTGGCGGTGATGCGGCCAGAAAGCGCGGCCACCTGGTGGTTGGAGTTTACAATCTCCTGCAGCAGGGAGTGGCCGGCAAATCGGCCAGGTTCCTGCCTGAGGTATCCAACTGTCGCGTAGCGTCGTTGGGATATTGCGCCGGTGTCGGACAGGGTTTCTCCGGCAAGAATGTCGAGAAGAGTGGTCTTCCCAGAGCCGTTGGCGCCGACCAGCGCGATGCGGTCCCCGTTGGCTATGGAAAGGTTCAGCCCGCTGAACAACGTGCGTTCAGCGTAGGTTTTGCTGATTTCGGATGCGAAGAGCATGGATATAAGCCGCTAGGAGAATTGTATCACCCATTCCCCGACAACACCCGCCGGTCCGGCAACTCCAATCGCTCTCCGACGCCGCTACGCCCTACCTGCTTCAGGTTCACCTGCCTGCATATCCGGTTTAACCCACGCCCGTTCCGACCAAGGAGAAAAATTGCATCACCGGGCCAAAGGCTTCAGGTTCCATCAGGGTGGGAGCATGGCCCACGCCGGGAACCTCCACCATGCGGCAGTCCTGCATCTCCGACACCATGCGCTGGGCTATCTCGGGCGACAACAGGTCGCTGTCACCGCCGCGCACCAGCAGCACCGGGCCGGGAATCTGTCGCGCCAGGTTCCAGGACATTTCCGGGTCGGGTCGGCGTGGGTCGCTGCGGACCGCCGGGTCCATCTTCCAGGTGTAGCCGCCTTCGGAGAGGGCTCTGACTGCATGGCCCGCCATGGCCCGCTGCTGGGCGTCGCTCATGGCACTGAAACCAACCCGATTCTCCCGGTGCCAAAGCATCACCTCTTCAATGGTCGCGAAGGTGGTAACCGCGTCCCGGGAACTGCTGGCGATACGGGCGCCGCCCTTGGGGTCCACCTCGGGCCCGATGTCGTTCAGGACGGTGCGCTCCACATGTTCAGGATAGGTGCCGGCATAGGTCAGCGATATGCGGCCTCCCATGGAGGTGCCAACCAGCGAGAAGCTTTCGAAACCCAGCGCGTTTTTCAGCCCTTCGAGGTCGGCAACGTAGGCTTCATTGGAGTAATCGCCGTCGGCGGCCCAATCGCTGTCGCCTCGGCCGCGGACATCCACAGATATGACTCGGTACCTGCTTACGAAGTGGGGCGCCAGGTTGTCGAAGGCGTGGGCGTTGCCTGTCAAGCCGTGGATCATTATAACCGGCGGAGCTTCTACGTCGCCCCAGTCCAGGTAATGCAGCTTCAGGTCGCCAACCTTAACGAAACGGTCTGCTGGCTTTGTCGTGGCAACGGTCATAAGGCCTCCTGATTCGCACATGGGCGGTCCTTTCCCCAAATTGAAGGATCAAAGCGGGTGGAGGGAAAGCCGCCTTCAATGTTGCATTGTCGATTGATACTACCAAGTTAAGGAAATGACTGCATACCTTCGAGGATGGGCCTGGCGCGCATTGACGGATGCAATCCGCCATCCGGCCATACTGGTCCCGACCTTCACAGCCGCCCTGCGGGCGAGGTTGAGCATCTTGGCCGACGGATCAATGCCCTCAACATTAACATAAAGCCTCAGCAGAGACTTCTGCCAAATCTGTTAGTGAGGATCTATATTGACCATGAACAGCCGGTGGGCCAGACCGGTCCCATAAAGGCACTTGCCGACGAGATTGAAAATGGGGCAAGGCCGAGAACTGGCGGGGCCGGCACATAGGGTGGCGCAACCACAGAGGACGGGTCATGGGTCCCATTTTCCGGAACCACAGTTTGACGTCGATGAGTCGTACAACTATGCTCAGGCTCACAGAAACCCAGGGTTGACGATGCCCCAATGACAGCGTCATTCCTGTACACAACTGATTCAGCAAGGAATTACGGCATGAAAGTGCAGATAATGTCTCCCGCGGCCCACCGGGTGGACTTCAAGGTGCCGCCCGCCCCCAGACTTACGACCTTCGAGGGCAAGACCGTCGGTCTGTACAACAACATGACCGGCGGGGCCGACGTTGCCGTCGAGCGCTTCGCCGAACAGTTGCAGCGCCGGTATCCCGCCGTCAAGTTCGAGCGCTACGGCGGAGACCTGCGCGAAGGTCGTCCCGCGCTCAGCCGGGGCGTCCACATTGACGACGAGGAAGCCGCCCGTATTTCCGCCGAGGTTGACGCCATGGTGGGCGCGACGGCCCATTGAGGGGGGTGCACGTCATGGCTTAGCCATGACATGGTTGCCATGGAAAAGGCTGGCGTTCCCTCCGTGGGCATCGCCGCGCAGAGCTTTGCCCGGTCGTGGCAGGCGTGCGTGGACGGGTGGGGACAACCCACTACGGCTTATGTCGTCATTCCCCACGCCACCACCGGGCAGCAGCCCGAATTCATCCGCAACATGGTGGATGGGCAGGTTGACGCCATAATCCGGGGCCTCACCACCTTCCCGGCGTCCCGCGGGCCGGTAACCACCCGGAAGACCGGCGGCGCCACCGAGGTCTTCACCATGGAGATAGACGCATCCCCGGAAGGGCTGAATGCGGTGAACCGGTTCTTGGCGGAACGGGACTGGAGCGACGGCCTTCCGGTCGTTCCGCCCACGCCGGAGTTGGTGGAGAGGATGCTGACGGGCACCAGCAGGGCGCCCCAGGACGTGCTGATGGTGATGGAGCCGGGCTTCGGGGTAGCCACGGTGGAGAAGGTGGCAATCAACGCCGTGATGGCCGGCTGCCGCCCCGAGCAGTTCCCGGTCCTGCTGGCTGCCATTGACTGCCTGGCCCAGCCGGAGTTGAACCACCGGGATATGCAGGTGTCGGGCCACACCGAGGCCCCGCTGATTCTGGTCAACGGCCCCATCGCCCAGCGCGCCGGCATCAACTGCGGCACGTCGGCCATGGGACCCGGCGTGGTCAACAGCGCCAACACCTCCATCGGGCGGGCGCTGCGGCTGTGCCTTATCAACATCGGCTACTGCAAGGCCGGGACTGGCGACCCCAACTTCATCGGCCTGCCCGCCAAGTTCGGCATGTGCATCGCCGAGAACGAAGAGCTAAGCCCGTGGCAGCCCTACCACGTGGACCTGGGATTCCAAGCCCACGAAAGCGCCGTGACGCTGGTGACCGTTACCGGCCCCGGAGACATCCTGGACTCAGGCTCCAGGAACCACAAGGACACGCTGAACAACATCGCCTCTATGATGTCCTATCCCGGGGCCGGTAGCGGCGACTGGATACGGGGCTGGCAATCGGCGCAGGTGGGGCATACCAGCCAGCGGGTGTCGTATCCCGGGCCGTACCATCCCATTGTGCTCAGTCCTTCCCGCGCGGTCATTCTCGCCGAGGCCGGGTACAGCAAGCAGGACGCGCAGGAGTGGCTGCACGAGCATTGCCGGATACCGCTGCGAAAGGCCATCGGAAGCCGCGGCGTGCCCAGGGACGAGAACGGCAAGTGGCTGCATCACCCGGAGCTGCAATCCCTGGAAAACGACCCGGACGCCACCATTCCGATGCTGGAAAGCGCGGAGCAGTACCTGCTGTTCGTGACTGGCGGCACCACCCACTACGCCCACTTCTTCTACGGCACCTACGGCATCGCCACCCGTCCGGTGGAAGAGCTTTGATCCGCGGCTCTGATACCTGCCCGCCTATTTGGACAGGTTCAAGAGCCTTCACCATCAGGTTCACTCTGGCCGCGTAACCCAATGCCTCGTTCCATTGATTGGGAGAGACGCTCGACGCGGGCGGGCGCTAGTCGTGTACTGGTGTCAGAAACCCTCGTGCACTAATTCGGCGATCCTTTCACCGATCATAAGCACGGCCGGGTTGATGGGAGCGCTCACCAGGTCCGGCATTACGGACGCATCCACCACTCGCAGACCCTCCAGCCCTCGCACCCGCCCGTACTGGTCCACGACGGCCATCGGATCCGATGACGGCCCCATCCTACAGGTTCCGGATATGTGGGAAAAGGTCACTGCTTCCCGCAACATCCAGGCATCAAGTGCCTCGTCCGACAGCAGGTCGAGATCACTGGGTCCCAGTCTGTCGCCCAGCAACTCTCTCAGCCCCTCGTGCTGTGTCAGTTGCAGGGCAAGCCGCACTCCAAGGCGCAACCGCTCCCGGTCGTAGGGGTCACTGAGGTAGTTGTAGTCCAGCCACGGCTGGACACTGGGATCGGTAGATCTCAGCCTCAGCTCGCCGCGACTGGCGGGACGCAGCAGGGCGACCATCATCTCGGCCAGGTCGGGACGGGCAGATTCGATCTCGCCTTCCCTTGGGACTTTCAGAGTCTTGACCCGCGGAGGGACAAAGGCGGACATGCTGATGTACAGGTCGTTCCGGTATGCCGAGCCCGGAGCCGTGAAGCGCAGAGTGGCTCCGCCTCGGTCGGGGGCTTCACCCATTGAGTATCCGTCTCTGACTCGCCAGGTCACGTAAAGCTTGGGATGGTCCTTGAGGTTCTCGCCCACCCCCGGAGAGTCCACCACCACCGGGATTCCCATTTCTTCCAAGTGCTGCGCCGGCCCGACCCCGGACAGCATCAACAACTGGGGCGAACCGATGGCCCCGGCGCTCAGGATGATCTGGCCTCCTTCGACAGCAAATGTTTCTCCGCCGCTCTCGACCACTACGGCCGCGGCCCGTGGCGAACCTGTCGAATCACCCTGGAACAGCAGCCGGCGCACGGTGCAACTCGGGCGAATGGTGAGGTTCAGCCGATGCCTGGACGGTTCCAGGTAGCCCAGGGCGGAGCTGAATCGCACCCGGTTGTGATTGTTGGAAATGCCGGGCCCGACCCCGGTGGCATCCGGGCTGTTGTGGTCCGGGCAGTCGGAGAATCCAGCGGCCCGGCAGGCACTGTAAAAGGCCTCCTGCGCTGGATGCCACTCTTCCCTCTTGGAGTGGTGAACGAAGATCGGACCATCGGCACCGTGAAAGTCGTCGTGGTAGTCCACATCGGTCTCGATCTTCCTGAAGTGGGGCAGGACATCCCGGAAACTCCAGCGGTCGTTGCCCAGCGCCGCCCAGTGATCGAAGTCTTCGGGATCACCGCGATAGAAGGCCGATGAGTTGATGGCGCTGGAGCCGCCGGTGACCTTGCCCCGGGGCACCGGCATTTCCGGGTACGCATCGGTGGCGCGGGCCACGTAGCGCCAGCTGTGGCGGCTTTCCAACAGTGAAATGGGATGACCGGCAAAGGTGCGCAGGGGAGGCGGCTTCCCTCCGGTGCCGTATCCGAACTTGACATCTTCGGGAAGGTGCCGGAATTCAGGATAGTCAGGCCCGGCCTCCAGCAGCAGCACTGACGTCCCAGGTTCCTCCGAGAGCCGGGCCGCCAGTATGCTGCCGGCGGAGCCGGCGCCAACGATAACAAAGTCGTACTTCATGCTCCTCTCCACTGATGCTGCACCGGTCCGTCGGTGAAACAGCTTAGTCTGAGCAGACTCTTAAGGCCGGTGCGGACAGGGGTCATGGGCAATCGCATGGTGGGAGCCAAGACCCTGCGCTAGACGCAGGCGGGTATGACCTCTTCCCCGAACAGCCGAATCGCCTCCATTATCTTCTCGTGGGGCGGGCCTCCCGAGTGGGCGTGGCGCAGTCGCAATAGGAAGTATTCCGCCCCCATGGCCTCGCTCCACCTCCGAAACTCGGAAACGCATTCCTCCGGCTCCCCCAGTATCAGCCGGTCTTTCCCCAGGTTGTCCAGCGTTATCTCGCTCTCTGATGGGATGCTGCGGAACTCCGACAGGCCGTTGCGCCAGTAATACCTGTATGCCGTCATCACCTCCGGGCCGTACACCTCCACGGCCTCGGCGCGGGTTTCTGCCACCCAGGCGTCCCGCATCAGGCAAACCATGGATTCCCGTCCCTCCCGTGCCGCCGCCTCTCGGTAGGTGTCCACCAGCTCGATGGTGTTGGCCAGGTCGGTGCTCGGTCCGGCCACGAACCCGTCAGCCATGCGCCCGGCCCGACGCGCCCCCGGCAGGGTGCTGGCCCCGATCCACAGGGGTGGAGCGGGTTGCTGGTAGGGACTGGGGGTGATGCGCAGATTCTCCAGCTGGTGGTACTCGCCGTGGAACGAAAAGGGCTCCCCGCTCCAGCAGTGGCGGATGACCTCCACTCCCTCCTCGAACCGGCCCACGCGCTGGCGCACCGGCACCTCGAAGGCACGGAAATCCGCCTCCTGGTATCCCAGGCCCACCCCCAGGATGATCCTTCCCTTGGACACGAGGTCCAGGGTGATTACATCCTCCGCCAGGTGTACCGGATTGTGCAGGGGCAGGAGGATCACTGAAGTGCCCACGTTCAGAGTGCTGGTGTGGGCGGCCACTGCCGTCGCCACTATCAGCGGCGAGGGCAGGAACCCGTCCCGGTCCTGATGGTGCTCGCCGAAGAAGCAGGAGTCGAAGCCCACATCCTCTGCCAGCTTGGCCTCGGCGATGACCTCATCTATCCTCTGATCCAGCCGCTCGCCCCGGGGCGGGTCGGCGATGGAGCTGTAGATACCGAATTTCATAACAAGTCTCCCCAATTCCGCAATTGGACTGAAATCAAACTCAGGTGCCATGCGAAGACCCTATTCACCCGTTATAACTCCCACAAGGCCGCCTCTGTGATGCTTGTCCTCACCACCCCCAAGAGTTTCCCACATTTGCTAAAGGCGAGGATTCATCATGACCTGCTCCCTGAATCTTGTTCCCTTCTGAACTCGATACTCATGGGCGATCTTCCTGTTCAACTGGTTTAGATCATCTTACCAAGCCCTATTGTCCCCGGAACAGTTATCGGGGAGTGGATTATCCCTTCCTACCCCTTTTGTTTTGTTGCCGCACGTTTCCTGTTCAAGGGAAGCGCACCGGCGACGCCTTAACCCGGTCATTGCCATTAGTCCCGGCTCCCGATCTTGGGGATTGGGTTGCATGGAACTTATATGCTGTCCCAAAGCCGTTGACGCCAAAGTGCAACATCACATCCGGATGCGAATCCCGCTATGGTAAAACGATTATGGTTACAAGATTGGTTAATATTAGCGCATACTGAAGAACAGTAGCAGGAAAATTAGTTGTATTTCGTTCTAACGCTTGACCGCAGATGATCCCTTTACGTACAATTCCGGCGTTCTGGAATTATGCGCCTTGGTTTGACCAGTGTCTGTTCAAACTTGATGCGTTGTTCCTTCCACTCCGGGGTAGCAGCCCGTGTATGCAAAGCATCGGATTTGCCATATCCGTTTCAGCCACGGACCGAAACCCAGATTGCATCAAACACGGTGGCATTGAACACAAGGAGGAGTCGATCATGGCTATGGAAACCAACGATGGACCGGCAACGGCTCCGGGCCCGATATTCGATCTGGAACGGTTGGCCGACGCCATGGAAGCCCGCGGCATGGACGGGGTGGTGATTACCACTCCCCTGAACGTGACCTACCTGTCGGGACACAACCCCACGGCGCCCAAAGCCGACGAACCTCCGGGAGTCGCCGTGGTTATTTCGCGTCATGACCTGCAACATCCCGTTCTGGTTGGACCGGACATATTTCTCTCTCCTTTCCTGGATGACCCCATATGGATAGAAGACATACGTGCCCACCGGAGCCTCCTCATTTCGGTGAACGCAGCCACCGAGGCGTCCGAGTTTTACAGGTTTATGCCGGCTTCCCGGCAGAACTCCGGCTGGGTAAAGAGCGCCGGCGAGCGGTTTGCCAGCAGCTTTACCGAGGCCATTCGCGGCGCAATGCATGACCTGGGCCTCTCGCAGGGAAGCGTCGGCTACGATGACCTCAGATTAGGGGCAAAAGTGGCAGGCTCCCTAGCGGAGGTAATCGACGCTTACACGATGATGATGTTCGTTAGGGAGGTGAAGAGCGCTCAGGAAATCGAATGGCTGCGGGAGTCCACTCGAGTGAACCAGGTAGCCATCGAACGGACGGTGCAGTCATGGAGTCGAGGTAAGACCTGGAAAGAGCTAGTGGATACTTATCATGCGGAAATCACCGCGCTGGGCGGATGGGTTTCCGATCCAGGTGGAGTATTCTTCGCCAACCCGCTGGACGGCGACCCCGCAGTACGCCTGCGTGTGGACTCGGAAGACTTCGTGGTCCAGCCGGGCACCAACATCATGTTTGACTGCCATGGGACCAAGAACCAGTATTGCTGGGATGGAGGTAAGACCTGGGTGGTGGAGGAACACAGTTCGGCCATGTCCAAGCGCATCGCGCGGGCCACTGCGGAGGCGATGAATGGGATTCACGAATCCATGCGCCCCGGAGTCAGGATCGGCGACTTGCAGGGAAAGAGCCGGCGAACGTATCAACAGCTGGAAGTGCCGCAATACGAATCGGTACTTACCTACTTCCACGGCCTGGGGCTGAGTCATACCGATGTGCTGGCCTTGGCCGAGGACGATTCCGACCCCAACTGGAGGCTGGAGGAGGGTATGGTGATAGCCGCCCACCTTCTGTGTCCGGGCGACCAGAATGAACGCTGCTGGATCGAGGAAGTCTTTGTGGTCAAAGAGGGAGGAGCGGAACCCCTCTTCACCTGGGGTAACGACCCCTTGGTCAACGGTTAGCGCAGGCGCGGTGGTGATATACGCGCGGGGGATGGCGTCGTCGGAGTGTCCGGAACCCCTCCAACAAAGCCGCTCGGAGGTAGCAGGTGGTCTACGATGTAATTGTGGTTGGAGCCGGGTCGTCAGGCAGCGTGCTGGCCGCCCGGCTTTCTGAGGACCCAGACCGTTCCGTATTGCTGCTGGAGGCGGGGCCGGACTATCCGGAGTTGGACCTGTTGCCCGATGACCTGAAGCGGGGAAGCAATTTCCTGAAGTCCGCCTTCGGGTCGCACAGTTGGGAGTACCTGGGCAATATCACGGAGCGGCAGACCGCCGAAATACCCATTTCCCGAGGGAAGGTGGTGGGCGGCTCCGGCGCGGTCAACGGCCAGGTGTTTCTGCGGGGGATACCCGAGGACTACGATGGCTGGGCGGAACAGGGCAACGACGAGTGGGCCTTCGCCAGGATGCTGCCATACTTCCGAAAGATGGAGAGCGACCAGGACTTCCAGGGCGACTTCCACGGCTCCGACGGGCCGGTCCCGGTGCGGCGTTACCGCAGAGAGGACATGGCCCCATTCGCCCGAGCCTTCTATGAAGCCTGCTTGTCCGAGGGATTCCCGGAGTCCCCGGACGAAAACAGCCCCGACGCCACCGGGATCGGGCCGGCGCCCCTGAACCACAGGGACGGCGTTCGCATGAGCATGTCCCTGGCCTACCTGTCGCAGGCCCGGCATCGGCTTAATCTCACCATCCGCGCCAAGGCCCCTGTCCGGCGGATACTGTTCGACTGCGCGCGGGCGGTCGGAGTGGAGGTGGAAAGCGGCGGGGAGCGGATGACGGCTCTGGGGAAAGAAATCATCCTGAGCTCTGGCGCCATAGCCACGCCCCAATTGCTCATGCTCTCCGGCGTGGGGCCTGCCGGCCACTTGGCGGACCTGGGTATCGACGTGGTCCACGACCTGACCGGCGTTGGACGCAATCTGCGCGATCATCCGCTGGCCATGGCCCTTTACGAGTACCAGGGTGAGTTGGAGGACGAAACGGAGGCAATGCTTCAAGCGCTGCTCCGCTTCACAACGGAGGGGTCAACCACCCGGGACGACATGCACCTGGGCATACTTTCTTTGGACCCGGCCCACGTGCCGGAAGGACTGCCACTGGACATTGAAGGCAATTGCATCGCCATTTTCTCCAGTGTGCAGAACGCTCTCAGCGCCGGGGAGTTGAGACTTCGGACCAGCAAGCCGGATGACCCGCCGGTTATGGACTTCAGGTACATGAGCGACCCTTGGGACTTGCAGCGGACCCGGGAGGGTGTGCGCCTGGCGGTGCGGCTGGGCGACCACCCGGCATTCCGGGGCTTATTCACCCGCCGGATTTTCCCCGCCGACGCCGACCTGGCTTCCGATGAGGCCCTGGATGCGTGGCTGTTGGACAACATCGGCACCCAGTACCACACGTCTGGGACTTGCAAGATGGGGCCAGCTACCGATGCGATGGCAGTGGTGGACCAGTATTGCCGGGTGCATGGAATCGAGGGACTGCGGGTGGCGGACACCTCGGTGATGCCCGACGTGATTCGAGCCAACACCAACTGCACCGCCGTCCTTATCGCCGAGCGGGTGGCGGACTGGGTCAAAGAGGGCAGGTAGAGACGACGAGGTCGAACATGGAGGGGTGAAAATGGAAGTTGAATGGATGAACCATACCGGGTTTGTGGTCAGCGACATGGAAAGGTCGCTGGAATTCTACCAGGACCTGCTGGGACTCAAGGAAGAGCGGAACCAGATTCTTGAAGGGGAGTTCATCTCGGAGTTGGTGGGGTATCCCGACGCCAGGCTGCACATAATATACTTGGGATCGGGCGACATGCGACATTCGGTGGAGTTGATCCAGTACCTGAACCCTGCTGGGACACCGGCGGTCATGCCGGAGCGGCACCAAGTGGGAGCTTCGCACCTGGGTGTGATAGTAGATGACCTGGACGCCTTCTATGCCGAGCTTTCAAGCCGCGGGATGAAGTTCGTAAGCCCGCCGGCGATACGCCCCGGAGCGGTATATCCCATGGCCAGCAAGGGCTGTTATATGCAGGACCCCGACGGCAACTGGCTGGAGTTGCTGGAGCGACCGCCCGCGCCGGAAGGCACCACGCAGGCCTGATGCGCTGTGGCCAGTGTCGGCCCATGTGCGCCCGTTTCAGGCACTCTGAGTTTCGCGCCCTGCTCACTGAAATACTATCTCAGAACGCGGCGTTGACCCCCATCCGGCATTCCAGCGAAGCTTGTCCCCGTGAAGACGGTGACCAGGAATCCGGTTGCATGGACCGTTTTCCAGCCAAAGGAACTGGAATTCCATTGTTTCGAGTCAGATTCAAACGACCGGGGAAGCGACCGCTGCTGGTAAGGTCGGATAGGTAAGCGTTGCTATTGTGGACAGGGAGCATCGGCAGGTATGAGGAGTTCGTGGCGTAGTTCCTGCCACAGCGAGGATGGGATGGGATGGGACATCATCCGGAAATTCTCTTCCGCCTCCGCCACGGACGCCGGGCCCGGTATCACGGCGGCAACGGCGGGATGGCCAAAAACGAACTGAAGCGCAGCGGCCTTCAGCGGAACCGAGTGCCGGTCGCAGACCGCTTTGCAACGCCTTGCCTGCTCCAGGACTTCGGCTGAGGCCGGCAGATAGTTGAAGGTCGCACTTTCAGTCAGGTCCGAGGCCAGAATACCGCTGTTGTACGGGCCGCCGATGATTACGCTGATGTTCTTCTCCCAGCAAAGGGGCAGGAATTCGGAGAGCGCCGAATGGTCGAGAAGGGTGTATCGCCCCGCCAGCAGAAAGCAATCGAAGTCTCCCTCGCGAGCCAGCCGGGCCTCCATTTCCCACTGGTTCATGCCGGCGCCTATCGCCGAAATCACCCGCTGCGACCGCAACTCCGTAAGGGCTTTGTACGCCCCCTCCATCGCCTGTTCGAAATGGTTGTCCGGGTCATGGATCAGCAGAATGTCGACGCGGTCCAGGTTCAGCCGTTTCAGGCTCCCCTCGAATACCCGCATGACGGTATCGTAGTCGTATATGTAGGGCATATCGCTGGCCGCCTCCGGTCCTATTACCGCACCCACCGGAGCGGGCGGGCCGGGTTCCAGCAACCTGCCTACTTTGGTGGATATGGTGAAACTGGAACGCGGGATTTCAGAGAGAATGCTCCCGTAGCGCTGCTCGCTGACACCTCCGCCATAGACCGGGGCCGTGTCGAAGTAGCTGACGCCCAGTTCGACGCATTTGCTGAGAATCGCGGAGGCTTCCTCATCGGTGGTAGACCGGCCCAACGCCACACCGCCGACCCCCAGCCTTGACACTCTCAGCCCAGTGCTTCCGATTTCGGCCAATTCCAACGGGTCCATATCCTGCTCCTCCCTGGCTGTGTCGCCGGGCTTTCGCTATGATGCTTAGGGGCTATTTTAGCGTCAAATCGAGTTCAGGAAACCCGGAAACCGGCGGCGTGTCAAGAGCGCCGCGATTGCGGAGCACAGGGGAGTTGACGTTCAGCGAAGGCGTCCTCGCCAACTGCCCAGCAGGAATGTCAAATTCACCTCATGGAGAATGTGAATTTGACCTCCAAAGAACAATCGAGACTCCAGGTTCTGAACAGTCCACAGGGAGCAATACATCTCCGCCGCTCAGACACCAGCCTTCCTTTCGATGAGTGGACCGAGGTATTAGTCTCGGAACTTCTCACCGGAGCGTTGCGGCACCGCCTCACCCACCATGTCCACATCACGGGTCCACCTCAGTATCCAGACTGCTGAAATTTCTGGGCAAGTGCTGGACAAATTGCCAGTACTGGGTCATATTAGACCTTGTTCAGCAAGGATTTCAGATACGAAATCTTGCTCTACCATACTTATCTCTGCCTATCCAACGAATACGACTTCCGGCGCCATAATTCACAATTCGATTGCAATTCGTTAGGTACTGGCGTGCATCCGGTTGCCATAACACTGCCGAAACAGTTAATGTGAGCACTGACCGATGGGCTGTCGCGCCCGGCAGGAAATTCGCATTCATCCCAGCGCTAGGAGGGTACGCCCCATGGAACAGTCCACCTTCAATCCTTTGACGCCCCAGGAGCGGTATATCATTGAGCTTAAGGGAACCGAGCCGCCCTTCACCGGCGAGTATGATGACTTCTATGAAGAGGGCACATACGTATGCCGCCGCTGCAATGTCGAGCTGTACTCATCCGTGGACAAATTCGACGCCCATTGCGGCTGGCCGGCATTCGACGACGAGATACCCGGCGCGGTCCGCCGCCTGCCGGACCCGGACGGTTATCGCACCGAAATCGAGTGCGCCAACTGCGGCGGGCACCTCGGACACGTTTTCCTCGGCGAGCATCTCACCCGCAAGAACACTCGCCACTGCGTCAACTCGCTGTCGATGCGCTTCATACCCACCGAAAAGTAAGGAAGGTCAAAGCCCGGTCGTCATGAACCCACCAGCCGAAGGGCGACCGGGCTTCCGGCAGCCGCTTCCGGGAGCATGTTAGCTGGCTAGCAGGAATCCAGGAACTCCAGTATAGCGGCGACGGTTTCCTCGGGGGCTTCCTCGGCCAGGAAATGGCCGCAGTCTATGGCCCTGCCACGCACGTCCCCCGCTCTTTCCCGCCACACCTTCAACATATCCAACGCCCGGCCTGTCTGCCAGCCCGGCCGCTTCGCCATATTCCCGCCCCACAGCGCCAGCACCGGGCATGACAGCTTGCGGCCCCGGTCGGCCTCGTCGTGGGCCAAGTCGACGTCAATGGCCCGGTAGTCGGCGCAGGATGCCCGGATGGTGTCCGGGTTTGAGAAGCAACGCAGGTACTCGGCATAGGCAGCATCAGTAATCGCGCCATCCACTGCCGTCCACCGCTCCAGCAGGAAGTCCAGGTAAAATTTGGCGTTACTGCCTATGAGGGTCTCGGGAAACGGCTCCGGCTGCCGCATCAGATGCCAGTGGAACCACGCGAAAGCAAGGCTGCTGTCCATCGCCTCGAAAGCCGCCTGCGACGGGGCCACGTCCAGCGTGGTGAAGCTGCTCACACGCTCCGGAGCGTCGAGAGCCATACGATGACCCACCCGCGCTCCCCGATCATGCCCGACCACATGGAATGACTGGTGGCCCAACTCCGCCATTACTTTTAGCTGGTCCTGGGCAGTCCGGCGCTTGCTGTACCTTTCCCGGTCTTCTCCCACGATGGGCTTGCCACTGTCCCCGTACCCTCTCAGGTCGGGTGCGACGACGGTGTAGCGCTCTGCCAGAATCGGAGCGACCTTGTGCCACATCACGTGGGTTTGCGGGTATCCGTGGAGCAGCAGGACCGGCTGGCCGCTACCGCCATGCTTCAGATTGATCACCGTTTCGGAAGTCTCGATTTGAGTGGAGGTGAAACCCTCAAACACAAACTGACCCTCCTATGTCCCGTGGCAGCGTTTGTATTTCTTCCCGCTGCCGCAGGGGCACTTCTCATTCCGGCCAATCTTTCGCCGGTCGCCGCGCACCGTTCGCTTCTCGGTGCACCAGGCGCAGGTGCAGGCAGGGGGATGCTCACTGTGCCAGTTGGTCCGCGTCGTCACAGAAACTGGGCCTCCATAGAATCGTTAGACTGTCGCCGGGGCTATATTATCACTCATCAGTTGTTTCCGGGGTTCGCCGCCGCTTTTCTGACCGGCAAGTCTTGACGAAACCGGGCAGCGGCATAGAATATCCCCATTCCTCCCGAACTGGTGAGTTATGCCGGAATCCACCACGGATATGCTGCTGTCTCCCTACCGCGTGCTGGACTTGACCGACGAGCGCGGGTTGCTCTGCGGCAAGATTCTGGGCGACCTAGGCGCGGACGTGATTCAGGTGGAACCGCCCGGTGGCAGCCCGGCGCGACAGGTCGGTCCCTTCTACAAAAACGACCCGGCGCCAGACAAGAGCCTGTATTGGTGGGCCTACTGCGCCAACAAGCGCGGCATCACACTCAACCTGGAGCACTCCGACGGGCGCGCGCTGTTGGAGCGCCTGGCTGCCTCCAGCGACTTTGTCATCGAGTCCTGCGACCCCGGGTATCTGGACGGCCTCGGCCTGGGCTACCCGCGACTGTCGGAAATCAACCCAGGCGTTGTCATGGTGTCCATCACTGCCTTCGGGCAGGACGGGCCGTTTTCCTCGTATCCGGCGTCGGACATTACTGGCATGGCCCTGGGCGGGTTCATGCACCTTACCGGCGACCCTGACCGTGCTCCGCTACGGCCCAGCTTTCCTCATTTTTACCTCCACGGCTCTGCGGCGGGGGCGACCGGGGCGATGCTGGCCCATAATCACCGAGCCCTCACGGGCGAGGGGCAGCACGTGGACGTTTCCTGCCAGCAGGCTGTGGCCCGCACCTTGGCCCACGCCCCGCAGATCTGGGATATCGAGGGCGCAATTCTGCAACGCATGGGCGTCTATCGGCAGACTTCCGGCGAGAACCGGGTGCGCATCAACTGGCCCTGCGCGGACGGATATGTCAACTACATGCTACAGGGCGGCGGCGTGGCACCCAGCACCCGGGCGCTGTTCCAGTGGATGGAAGAGGATGGGTTCGACGTCACAGAGCTTCAAGCGGTCGAGTGGGAGAATATGGGGTACGGGCGCATAACTCCTGAAGTGATGGACCTGGTTGTTGGGCCGATGGGCGAGTTCTTTGAACGGCACACCCGTGAGGAACTGACCCGCGAAAGCGTATCCCGCCGAATCCTGCTCTTCCCGGTGGCCACGCCCTCCGACCTCCGGCAGCATCCTCAGTTGGAAGCGCGGGGCTACTACACGCGGCTGGAACACCCGGAATTGGGCGAGACGATCAACTATCCCGGCGCGTTCATCAAGAGCGGGGACGGCTCGGCCTTGGCCAAATTGCGCCGCCGGGCCCCGCTGGTGGGCGAGCACAACATGGAAACTTATGGCGGAGAGTTGAGCTTGTCAGAAACGGAAATCGAGACGTTGCGGCGCGGCGGCGTGATATGATGGGACCAAAACCACTGGACGGTGTTAACGTCCTCGATTTCTGCTGGGTTGCCGTCGGGCCGATGACCACCAAGTACCTCGGCGAGTACGGCGCGACGGTAGTGCGGGTGGAGTCGGCCAAGCGCCCCGGCACTCTGCGCTCAGCGGCTCCCTTTCGCGACGGCGTGTCCGGCATAAACCGCAGCGCCTACTTCGCCAGCTACAACGCCAACAAGATGGGCATCACCGTTGATATGAGGCACCCCCGCGCCCGCGAACTCATGCTGCGGCTGACGGGATGGGCGCATATCGTGACCGAGAACTTCACCCCCGGCACCATGGAGGGCTGGGGGCTGGGCTTCGAGGAACTGAAAGCAGTCAATCCTGCTCTGGTTATGTTCAGCGCCTCGATGATGGGCCGGGGCGGGCCGATGGAGCGGCAGCCCGGCTTCGGCCCGGTGCTGTCGTCGCTTGTGGGCCTGACCAACGTCACCGGCTGGCCCGACCGCACGCCGGTCAACCCCTACGGCGCCTACACCGATTTCATCGTCCCTCGCTTCGCCGTGGCCGCGATCCTGGCCGCGCTGGACCACAGCCGTCGCACCGGCGAGGGGCGTCACATCGACCTATCCCAACTGGAGACCTCCATGCACTTCCTCGCCCCCTTCCTTCTCGACTACACCGCCAACGGACGAGAACAGGAACGGCAGGGCAACCGCGACCCGGGGGCCGCGCCCCACGGCGTTTACCCCTGCGCCGGTGAAGACCGCTGGCTAGCCCTGGCCTGTCGGACGGAAGAGGAATGGCAGGCCCTGATCGCCATCGCCGAGCCGGAGGGTGGCCCCCTCCATGGAGATTCCTTCTCCACGCTGCTGAATCGAAAAGCCAACGAGGACGAACTCGACCGCCTCATCGCTCGTTTGACATCCCAGCACCAGCAGCGTCCCCTGATGCAAATGCTGCAAGAGGCGGGAATCCCGGCGGGCATGGTCAACGACCCCCGCGACCTCTTCGAAGACCCGCAACTGCAACATCGCCAGCACTTCAACTGGTTGGACCACCCCGAAATCGGCCCCTACGCCACCGACCGCAGCGAGTTCGACCTGTCCCTGACCCCCGGCAGTCTCGACGCCCCTGCCCCCCTGCTGGGCCAGCACACCCAGCACTTCCTCCGCGAAATCATCGGCCTGAGCGAGGAGGAGTACCGCTCCCTGGAAAGCGACGGCGTGCTGGAGTAGTAGTTAGACCAACTGCCCTAGAAAAATCCCCGTGCTAAAACAGTTTCTTCGGTGTCGTCAGATATGAGCCGCCGAATATGGCTTATGTAGCGAGAGAACGGTTCCGGGTCTAACGGCTGCTCAGTCAAGTATGCAGCGTATGAAGACCTGTTGCGCCTTCTGCCTTCGGCAGTGCTGAACGCACTCCTCACATTGGATGAAATCCGCTTAGCACGGCGAAGGATGAGTATTTCGTCAATAGCTGTATTAGTCGTGCTAATTGGTGTCATATCCAGCCACTCGCACAGAAGATAGTATCTCGTTGCAGGCGCCACTGATTTCACGTCCAAGGCTGTTGCAGTCGCCTCCTGAAACATTGTTTTGTCTAAGTTGGTCTTGATTTCAGTCGCCACGTAGGCGATGTTGGTTTCCGAAGTGACGGAATCCTGAAAGTCTTGACGGTGAGAAGCGCTGATATAAAGCTTTCTCGAAATAGCGAAATCTTGCGCCTTGGAGCGAATCGTCATACCTGCCCCATTTCTTACCGTCCTGATATTCTCCTCAAAGCGGAGTGAGGCAAAGCTGTTCACTGGTCCAAAAGAAAGGTCGAGGCCACCAAGTTCCTCAGAAAATACTGTTGTGACCAAGATAGGAATAAATTCCTCCAAGACAGAGTTGTCGAGTTTAAGTTGGCCTTTTTGTCTGTATAGAAAGTCTTCATTGCTGTCGAAGATGAGATCCACATCTATGTAGCTTTTGTATTCGTTAAGCAAGGCTACCATATTCTCAACTATGCCATCGGGTGAGCCTTTCACTGCGTTCAACTTAGCAATCCAGTCCTTGTATCGTTCCAGGGTGCTCTCGACCATAGGCCTGTTGGCCCCTGGGAGTTTGTTGTTAGCAAGCAAGCTGTCGAGTTTATCGCCGTGAGGTTTGGGCAAATCAAGCATAGTGAACCTCTCCTCGAAAAATGTCGTCGCTTTTAGTGATGACGAAATCAGAATCTCGACGCATATCGAATACGGGAGATGGCGCCACCTTCTCGATACTCGCCAAAGCTGCCTTTAGACCGCCTACGACTTCCGGGGCCGCAGTTGAATGCGCGTCTTCCAAGACTTGCCGAGCTATTTGTCTCGCTTCATTCAAATCTATGTTCGCTACTAGACTGTTCCGCGGCGAAAAATGAAGGATGTCTTCATAAATTTTTTGTCCATATCTGTTCAAAAACACCCTTTCTTGGCGCAGCGTAAGCTCAAATCCCAGCACCCGGTGGGCTATCTCCGAGACAATCTCCCCGTTGAAAAATCTTGTTCCGCAAACGGTAGACTCTCTGCCGACAACAAAAATCAGCCTAGCATCGTCAGCGCAAACTCTCTTCAGTTCGGTCAGAGCTTGGGCTATGTCCAAGCAAAACTGAATCACAGTCAAAAAGCGATTGCCGCGATGCTTTCTGTTTGCTCCAAATTCCGATCTGGCAACTCTGAGCAGGTCCCATTCCAGTGCTTCCATGGAGGCCCGAAAGCGCTGGTGGTAGTTAAAAACATTGATATATGGTGGGGAAGTTAACACTAGGTCTATGGATGAATTATCTAACGGAAGACTACGGACATCAGCATTGAAGGCCCGAATCGGCCGATTCGAGTAGGGCAGTTTGAGTATCAAAGATGCAAGTTTTCTCCATATATGGAAAATTCTCTCGATAGAGAGACCGGGCTTGTAAAAGTCCGCCATCAGAATTAGCAGATCAGCCAGAATGTGCGGGGAATTTTTGTCATGGAGAGCCAAGTCTACCAATTTCCACTTCAACGTCTCAGGGTCTTGAGAAAGGGGAGACGAATGCAACACGCTCCTTTCCAGAAATCCGTTTGTCTTTGTAAGACATAGCTGACGTTCTTCAAGCGGGATGTTAATGAATTGGTACGTTTTCGACATAGCGACGGCGGCAGGGTTAATTTCGCTGCCAAGGGCTGCTAGTCCTATGCGCCCTGCTTCCATAAGCACTGTTCCGCTGCCAACAAACGGGTCAAGCACATTCGAATCAGAGTCAGCATATCTGCAAAGCAAGTTATCGACGAACTGGGGAGAGAACTGGCCGTTCCAAGGGAGTGGATTGCTGCGAGTTTTGTCTTCAATGTTAAGGGCGTCTTGCGGAATGTCCGAAGTATTTAAGGGTGTGTTGTGATATATCCCGTGGATCAAGTGCATTCAGCATCTCCTAAATGGGCTGGCGTGATTCTGCCACAGACGGATTTGGTTTATCCAGCGGGCGGTGTCACCAATTCTGCCTTTCGGTGGCCGCCGCCCGCATCGGGAATGCCCTCACCCTAACCCTCTCCCAAAGGGAGAGGGAAATCGCGTAAGCCACCCCGTTACAACGTCTCCCAGTCCACGGCCTGCTCGAAGGCGTGGGCGGCCTGGAGCACGGTGGCGTCGTCGAAGCGGCGGCCCACCAGCATCAGGCCCACGGGCAGTCCGATTGCCGTCTTGCCGCAGGGCACGCTGATGGCCGGGTGGCCGGTCATGTCAAAGGGACCAGTGTTGTTCACCATATCCCAGCCGTGGTCCAGCACCTTATAGGGGTCTCCGTCGGCGTCATTTCGATGGGCGGGCATGGGGGTAGTCGGCATCGCCAGCAGGTCAAAGCCGTTCAGGGCTTCGTCGTAAGCCGCCCGCAGGTCTCGGCGCACATTCTGTGCCTTGGCGTACATCCGGCTGTTGTAATGCTCAGTCATATAGGTGCCGATGAGCAGCACCAGCTTGACCGTTGGCGGGAAGTCGTTGGCCTGGGCGCGGCGGCCATGCCCCAGAGCGTGGGCCAGCCCAGGGTTGTACTGGCCCTCGAAGTGACGACCTGTCCCGCTGGTCTGAAGCAGTCCGGTTGCGCCCTCCGCTATCAGGCCCCATACAACGCCCCTGGCCTTGGTATGCCACGGGATGGACACGTCGGAAACGGTCGCTCCCTGCTCGGCCAGTGCCCTCAGTGCCTGACGCACCCGGTAGTCCACCGCCATGTCGGACTCGGGCATCCCGAACCCCTCGTTAACTACACCGATCCGCAGGCCGGAAGCGTCGCCATTTAGGGCGTCGGTGTATGGTTGTGTAGTAACCTCGCCCTGACGGGGGTCCAGCGGGTCTTTGCCTGCGATGACTTCCAGCAGCAAAGCCGCGTCATAGACCGTCCGCGCCATCGGCCCGGCATGGTCGAATGTGTTGTCTATGCCGACGATGCCCGTGTATGGCACCAGTCCGTGAGTGGGCTTGTGGCCCACCACGCCGCAGAAGGATGCTGGAATGCGGATGGAGCCGCCCTGGTCGCCGCCGATAGTTATATCAATGTCGTCGTAGTACAGCGCGGCAGCCGAGCCGCCGGAGGAGCCACCCGCGAGGTAGTCGGTGTTATGCGGGTTCAGTGTGGGGCCGAAAGCGCTGGTGTCGCCCGCGCCGGAGAAGGCGAAGTTGTCCAGATTGAGAATAGCGGTTATCTCCGCCCCTTCGTCCAGCATCCTCATCACTATGGTGGCGTCGCTGTCGGGAATGTAGTCCTCCAGCATCAAAGAGGCGCAGGTCATGGGCATACCCGCGACACAGATGTTGTTCTTCAGCCCAATACGTTTGCCAGCCAGCTTGCCGCCCGTGGAGCCCCGCAGGGTGCATCGCCGCAATATGGCGTTGTATGGGTCTTCTTCGGGAATAGGCCGCGTTCCGGCATCGCGGCTGGGATAGCGTAGTGGCGTCCGGGAGTCTGGCAGTTGCTCAAGGATGTCGTAGGACTCAAACAGCCCCGGAATCATCGCTTCAAACGCCGCCATTTCCGAATCCGTTATGTCGAAGTGATTGGCTTCCGCCAAGCGCCGGAGATCTTGGGCAGTCGGCCTTCGTATCGTCATTACGCCCCTCCGATTTCAGATCAGGGATTCCAGTTTCGCTCAGAATAGCACGGCACGGCCCATTAGCGGAGCCTGGGCCTGGGATCAGTCCCCGGCAGCCGGGGCCGGCGTGGGTTCACGCCCGAAGCGCAGGGTGGCTCCAGCGATTATCAGCGACAGCGGAGTGAAGCTGGCAATAAACATCGTCAGTTTCAGGTCTCCGGTAGCTTCCTCAAGGAATCCTATGAACAGGGGCCCCAGGGCCTGCCCCAACGATATGAGCATCATCACGAAGGAAAATGCCACCGCCAATTGCCGCGGTTGTATACCCCGCAGGTTGAAGGGCACCG
Source organism: Dehalococcoidia bacterium (assembly GCA_965204805.1). GTDB lineage: Bacteria > Chloroflexota > Dehalococcoidia > Lucifugimonadales > UBA3495 > VXOI01. Next base: position 859,862 of record OZ242013.1, on the reverse strand, counting down.
TGATAAGGATGGGGAAGAATGTCCAAGCAACACCGTTGATGATAGACATCAGGAAGATGATCGGCACGGAATCGAACAGAATCATTCCCAGGAAGGAGCCCACCATAACTATTCCCAAAACTTCCAGAAACAGCCCTTCCTTGCGCCAGGTTGCAGCGTAGTATCCGACGGCCAGGCCACCAACGCCCCCCAAGATTACGTCGAGAGCCAAGGCTATGCCGCTGGTGCGCAGCGAGACTTCGTATTCCTGGAGCATAAAGGTGGGATAGAAAGCCACATAAGCCGAAAAGGCCATGGTGGCCCCCGCAAAGCCTGCGCCACAAATCCACAAGTCACGGTGGCTGAGGGCGCTGCGCAGCAGGGGAAGTAGAGGCTGGGACTCGCCGCTGGAGAATTCCTCGGTTACCCGGTCACGTCCCATCACCAGCCAGATGGCAGCGAGAGCAACGTAGTAAAAGGCGAATATGCGAAGCGTCCCCCGCCAGTCGTCACCCAGGAGAATGAGAATCACAGGGGAGAGAGCCAGACCTCCCCCAACCACCAGGCCGAAGAAGACGTTGGACAGGCCATTGACCAGCACCACCTCGCGAAGCGGAAACCACTGGCGGGTCAGCAGGGCCCGCGCCGGCTGCTGCGCTATGGTGAATATGCCGAACAGCAGCCGTCCCAGCAGCAGGAAGGCAAACACCGGCGCCCAACCCTGCATGAACAGGCACAGCGCACAGCCCACCAGGGTGATTAGAGTGAGCCACTTGGGCGACAGGCGGGAGCCGGCCCAGGCTATCGGGATAGCCAACACGATAGTGCTCCAGAAGGGCGCGGACCCCAGGATACCCTGCTGGGACGGCGACAGACCAAGCCCGGCAGTGATGGACGGCAACAGGATTCCCAACGTGTTTATCACCATCTGCGCCGAAACGTTGGACATGAGGTAGAGGCATATCAGCACCCAGCGGTAGGTAGGGTAACTCGTCATTTCAGCCCTTTGGACGAATCAATAGCTTCCGTAACCAGACTGAGACTGTCGGGTCAATGGAATTGCGTCGCGGGTTTGGCATATCATAGTCCTTTGAAAGGCAATTCCGCTAATAGTGGACGTCCAATACCGGGCGGGAAGCGGAAACCTGCTTTCATTCCGAGAAAGAACCAAGGAGAGCGTGGCTATGGAAAGGATTGGGGTCGGATTCTCCGGCGGGATGTCGCCGCCGGACATCGTGGAATGCGTGAAACTGGCTGAAGAACTGGGTTACGAGTCGGCCTGGGTGGCCGAAGGACATGGCGGGGACCAGTTCGCCATCCTCACCGCCTGCGCCGTGGCCACCAGCCGCATCAAGCTGGGCACCAGCATCACCAGCGTGTTCGTCCGCACCGCCCCCACCATCGCCATGGCCGCCGCCACCGTTGACCACTTCTCCAACGGCCGCTTCATTCTGGGCTTGGGCAGCAGCCACAAGGTGCAGGTGGAGCCGGAGCACGGCCTGGAGTTCATCCGGCCCATTGAGCGAATGCGGGAATGCACGGATATCGTGCGAGGCATCCTGCGCGACGGCGACATCAAATACCAGGGCGACGTCTACAAAATCGAACGCTTCGACCTGTGGTTCGAGCCGGTGCGCCGACAAATGCCTATCTATTACGCCGCCGTCCGACCCCGGATGCTGGAGATATGCGGTGAGGTCTCCGACGGCGTCATCCTAACCTGGTGCACCCTGGACCACGCTGCCACCGCAGTTCACCATATTTCAGAAGGAGCGAAAAGGGCCAGCCGAGACCCGCAGGACGTGGACGTAACGACGCTGATAGCCTGCGCCATTTCTGACGACCGCGACGCCGCCCGCGATGAGTTGCGCCGCTACATTGCATCGTACGTCTGGCGCTTTCCACGCTATCGCAGGCTGGTGGAAGAGGCCGGGTTCGCCGACGAAGTGCAGGCGGTGGCGCAGGCCTGGAGAGAGGGTCGAGTCGAAGACGCCCTGAATCTCGCCCCTGCGGGCCTGGTCGACACTGTAGCTTTGGCAGGCACCCCGGGAGAGTGCCGCGAACGGCTTCAGATGTACCGCGAAGCCGGGATAAAGATGCCTATCGTTTCTCCTCGCGCCTCCGGCCCCAACGCCAAGGAACGGGCAATGGCGGTCATACGGGCCTGCGCCCCGGCCTGAAAAATCCCCTTCCACCGCCAAATCTCTCCCCCAGCGGGGGAGGGCTAGGGTGGGGGAGAAACCCACAGTGCCAATAGCATAAAGAAAGCGAGGGCTGCCATGACCACCACTCCCGCCATAACCGCCGAAACGCTGGAAACTCTGCGCGGCACCCCCACCCAGACGCTGATTGACGGCCTGTGGGTGATGGGCTGGCCGATGAGCTTCATCCATGGCGCAAAGCCCCTCCAGCCGGGGCAGCACATGGCCGGGCGGGCGGTTACCCTGCGTTTCGTGCCCCACCGCCCAGACCTTGCCGCCGACAAGCCCAAGGGGGCTGACTCCGCCGAGTACGTCGCCTTCGAGCTGTGCGGGCCGGAGAACGTGCTGGTCATTGACGCCCTAGGCTGGGAGTACAGCTCCATCGGCGGCGACATCAAGTTCATGCGACTGATGCAGCGCAAAGTGGGCGGACTGGTCACCGACGGCGCAGTGCGCGACAGCAACGCGCTCAAGGAGTACGGCTTCCCGGTCTATGCCGCCAATACCACCGCCAAGCAAGGCCCGGCCGAGTTCTGGCCCTGGCAAGTCAACGACGCCATTCAGTGCGGCGGCGTCCTCATCCGCCCCGGCGACGCCATAGTCGGCGACGATGACGGGGCGGTGGTTGTTCCCGCCGCGGCGGTGGACGAGGTTATCCGCATCGCCCACGAGCGCGAAGAAGTGGAAGCGGTTATCAAAGCACAACTGGAAGTGGAGCAGTGCAGCCCCGGGAAGTATTATCCCTTCAACGAGCGCACTTGGCAGCTATACGAGGAGAAGACGGGGAAGAAGCGAAATTCCTGAAATTCTGCTCAAAGAAGGCATGGAGTGAGCATCAACACGGATTTCCTTGTTCGCCGCATAAGGACCCTGGAAGCGGCATTCTAGCAAATGCAGTGCCAGGAAAAGGACAGCATAGCGTACGATATCTACCGCTCCGCTTGCGTCAAGGAGTTCGAGATTGTCCTGAAACAATGCGGAAATCTTCTGAAGAGACGCTTGCGCCCATACTTTTGCGTCAAACCGTGAAGCAGACCGCTTGACGTTTAAGGACCGCTTTCGACACGCGGCCAAAAGTGGCCGGATCTCCGTGGAAAGCTGTGAGCGTTGGTTTTAGTATCGCGATAATCGCAACGATACAGTCCATGACTATGGAGAAAATTTCGCCGAAGCTACGCTGGTTCTCTTGCCCCACTTCATAGAGGACGCCAGGACATTGGCCGGTGTCTTGGCTGAGGGCCACGATGACTGACCGCCTCAACCTGCCACCCCGTTTCCGGGCTGAAATCGAGACGCTCCTCCGAAAACACGTCCCAGGTGTCGAGGTTTGGGCCTACGGCAGCCGTGTCAGCGGCAAAAGCCACCACGCCAGCGACTTGGACCTTGTCCTGCGAGGTCCTGGACTGACTCCTATCCCTTCGGACAGTCTCCGCGACCTGAGAGAAGCCCTCCGCGACTCCAATATCCCAATTCTCGTCGAGACTCACGACTGGTCACGGCTTCCTGACAGTTTTCACCGGGAAATCCAACGACTTCACGTCCCTCTGGTGACCTACCCCACTCCAGAACCCTCCTGACGCCTCATCCTCGGCAGATCTCACATTGACGCTGCGGCGCCCCCGGTGGTAAGCTACTGCCACAGAAACACGCTCTGGCGGGAGCTTGGGTAAGCCAGGCTGAGAGGGCGGCCACAATCGCCGCCGACCGTCTGTACCTGACCCGGGTAATTCCGGCGCAGGGACAGAATGCGCAACCTGGCGCAACTCAAGAGCCGCCCGGCATTCCCGGCGGCTCTTTGTTTTCTCTATACTGGACTTCGAACTTGAACGGTACTTTAGGAGCAGGGGCGAGATGTCGGACGAACTGGTTATCGGAGGCAAGAAGTTCAATTCGCGGCTCATTGTTGGCACTGGCCGCTATCGCACCATGGAGGAAATGGTGGCCGCCGTTGAAGCGTCCGGCACCGAAATGATTACAGTGGCCATCCGACGCCTCGATCTGGACGACCCCACCAGCAAAACGCTGTTGGATTACATAGACTGGGGCAAGTACCAGATGCTCCCCAACACCGCCGGTTGCGCCACTGTTGAGGAGGCTATGTTCGTAGCCCGTCTTGGTCGCCAAGTCGGGCAGACCAACTTCGTGAAGCTGGAAGTCATTCCCGATCCCAAGTACCTCTTCCCGGACGGCGCGGCCACTCTGGAAGCCGCTCGCCGCCTGGTAGAGGAGGGATTCATCGTCCTTCCCTACATTCACGCCGATCCGGTGCTGGCCAAGAACCTCGAAGACGTCGGCTGCGCCACCGTGATGCCGCTTGGTTCCGCCATCGGCTCAGGCCAGGGCATTCACACCCAGGAAGAAGTCCGCATCATCATCGAGCAGGCCAACATCCCCGTGGTGGTGGATGCCGGGCTGGCTGTTCCATCCGACGCCTCTGAGGCGCTGGAAATGGGAGCTGACGCGGTTCTGGTAAACACTGCCATCGCCCAGGCCACCGACCCGGCGATGATGGCCGAAGCCTTCAAGGCCGGCGTGGAAGCGGGCCGCAAGGCATATCTGGCCGGGCGCATCGCTGTGCGCCAGTACGCCGCTGCCAGCAGTCCCACCGCCGACGTGCCACAGCCTGTGGCCAGCGGGGCCTAGGTCGAATCAGGCTCAAGCCATGCGCGCCGTCCTGGAACTGCCAAGCCTCTGCCTGGTTGCCGACACGTCGGTGGTTGGCCGCGACGATATCGTTCCGCGCGTGTCGGCGGCCGTTGCCGGGGGTGTGGGACTGGTGCAACTCCGCGCCAAGGAACTTCCGGGCGGACGGATGATGTCGTTGGCGGAAGAGTTAAAGTTGGCGATAGGCAGGCGCGCCTTGCTTTTGGTCAACGAGCGCGTTGACATCGCTGTCGCTGCGGCTGCCGACGGCGTACAGTTGGGCGAAGAGGCCTTGCCGGTGGCCACAACCCGCAAGCTGCTCCCCGGCAATGCTCTCATAGGGCGGTCGGTCCATTCTGTGGACGGCGCGGCGGAAGCATTCACTGACGGAGCCGATTTTCTGGTAGTGGGCACCATGTTCGCCACTGGCTCCCATCCCGGCACAGTTCCTGCCGGGCCGGGGCTGATGCGTGAGGTTTCCCTCCAGTGCAGCGTACCGCTCATTGGCATCGGCGGCATAACGGCTGGCAACCTGGCCGAAGTGGTGAGCGCAGGGGCCTCCGGTGTGGCCGTGATCCGCAGTATACTGACCGCGCCGGACCCGCAGGCGGCAGCGGCAGAGTTGAAGCTTGCCCTGCAGGAAGCCTGGCGGTCTCGCCCGCCCTTGCCTGAACCCGTACCCGCTCGCCTACCATGACCGGAGGCTTGTTGCCGATATGATTAACCTGATGGTGAACGGAAAGCTCCGCCCCATAGACGCCAGCACCGATCTTGAGTCATATTTGGATTCCTTCGGGTTGGACCTCAAGCACGTCGCTGTCGGATACAACGGCGATGTGCTGGAACGCGAGCAATACCCCGAAGTAACCCTACAGGATGGCGACATTCTGGAGATTGTTCGCCCGGTGGGCGGAGGCTGATGGCGCATCCTTCGACAAGCTCAGGATGTCCACAGCCGCTTACCCTCGAAGTGCTGGACCCTGTCCTCCGGCAGATTCTCAGTGACCACCGAGAGAAGACACTGGCGTGGATTCGCCGCGAACCCGGAGCATGGGGCTACCTCGCTGGGCAGGGTGTAGCGGCCACACGCCGCCACATGGGACGGCAGTTGACCGACCCGGAGCGGCGCATGGTTTGGAGCCGCCTCTGGTGGTGGCTGGAGCAATTGAAGATGCGCTTGGAGCGGGTTTCGTAGCCGGTTTTGAAGCATTGTCTGAGCAACCCGCCGGTCTCCGGTCGCTACTGACTGCGTTCCCACTTCCAGGGGACTCTTCCACGCCTGAGACACTTCCAATTCCCCGTATTACGAATTTTGTCACTTAAGCTACGTTTTTGGGATATACTGAAATTAGTAACGCGGCTATCGAAATTCGGCCAATCCAGAATGATGCTTTCGGCGTATGAACCTGCGTAGACAGGAATAGCGTCCACTGATGGAGAATGCATGGATGCCCCAATTGTCCACGCTGTGGGAGTCCACAAGACGTATGATACGGGCAAGGTCAGGGTTAACGCTCTTCGCGGTGTGGACCTTTCCGTCCAGAGGGGAGAGATAGTCGCAATCATGGGTCCCAGCGGTTGCGGCAAGACCACCATGCTCAATTGCCTGTCCGGGCTGGACGACATCGACTCCGGGCAGGTGACCATTGACGGCGTGGTGCTGCACGATCTGCCCGACGATGAACGCAGTGACTACCGCGCCCGCAATATGGGTTTTGTTTTCCAGCTCTACAACCTGCTGCCCGTACTCTCTTCGGTGGAAAACGTGGAGATGCCCCTGCTGCTGTCGGGCGTTGGGGCGTCAGAAGCACGGCGCCGCTCGCTGGAGATGCTGGATCAGGTGGGGCTGGCTGACCGCGCCAGCCACTTGCCCAGCGAGCTTTCCGGCGGCCAGCGCCAGCGCGTAACCATTGCCCGCGCCCTCGTCAATCAGCCGTCCATCATCTGGGCCGATGAACCGACCGGCGACCTGGACAGCGAGACTACCGACGAAATCATGGATCTCATCCTCGGACTCAATCGAGCCAACAATCAGAGTTTCATACTGGTTACCCACTCCCTCGAAGTAGGCCGCTTGGCCCACAGAATCGTCCTGATGCGGGACGGATTTGTTGTGGACACGGAGTCGGTCTACCGGGAGACCCGGAGTACCCCGGCAGAGGATGGCCTTTACACTCACGTCGAAGGCCGACAGGCCCGCGGTTGACGAACCAACTGGTCGATGGGAAATCCGGACTTGCGGGAAGAATAAGGCGCCGGGTTGAAAGAGCCACCTTGACCGTTGCGGAAAGCGGTCAGGGTGGCCTTTTAATGCGGACCGGATACGAGGAGGGACTATGCGCTTCGTAACCGCCACGGCAATCAGCAGGAGAACCGTGACATTGCTGGCGGTTATCTTGCTCTTGGCTGGCGGCGTTTTCGCATACAACTCCCTCCAGGTGGAATTGTTCCCGGAGATTGAGTTCCCGCTGGTAGTCGTCACCACCTCATATCCTTCAGCCGACCCGGAAGCCGTAGTGAGGGATGTGACCGCCCCCATCGAGCGGATAATAGAAGGGACCGAGGGGCTCGAGAGCTTGCAGTCCACCAGCTTTGAGGGTAATTCGCTCGTCCTGGCGACCTTCAAATTCGGCACGGATATGGCGGACGCGCAGAGCGCCATCCAGAACCACGTCAACGTATTGACCTTCCCTCCCGGCGTAGAACAGCCGGAAGTCGGCAGATTCGACCCCGACCAGTTTCCGGTCATTCAGTTCAGCGTCGTCACCGATGATGGCGCGGACATCGCCTCCCAGTTCGTTGAGTCTCGCATTCTGCCGGAGCTCTCCGGCATCGAGGGAATCCTGCAAGTGAGTGTGACCGGGGACGTGGAGCGGCAGGTTAGAGTGTCGGCGAATCCCGACAGGATGCTCGCAAATGGAGTGGCCCTCCCGCAAATTGCAGCCGCCCTGAGCGACAACAACGTCACCTTGCCTGCCGGGCTGGTGTTCGGCGGTGGAAGCTCATTGCCGGTCAAGACAGTCCACACTCTCGGATCCGTCGAGGAAATCCGCGATCTGGTGGTGAGCGCACCCCCAAATGGCCCTGTCCTCCTGAGTGATGTGGCCGATGTGGAGTTGACCGATGGGACGCCTAGCAGCATATCCCGAACCAACGGGAAGCCAGCCATAAGCGTTTCCGTAGTGAAGGATGCAGAAGCCAATACAATCGAGGTCACCGAGGCCGTGCGGGCTGCCCTCGACGGGCTCACGGACATACCGCCAGGCGTCGAAATCATTATCGTCTCAGACCAGGGTCCTGAAATTCAGGAGCAGATTGACACTTTGCTCAAAGAAGCGCTGTATGGCTTCCTGTTCGCCGTGGGGGTTGTGTTCATCTTCATGCTGACCATCCGCCCTACGGTTGTCCGTGGAATACTGACCACGCTGCGCCCAACGCTGGTCATTGCCCTTTCCATACCTCTCAGTGTTTTCACCGGTGTCCTGCTGATGACCTGGCAGGACATGACCCTGAATTTCATGACCCTGGGTGGCCTGGCCATCTCGGTAGGCCGGGTCGTGGACGACGCCATCGTCGTTCTGGAAAACGTGTACCGGCACATCCAGAGTGGCAAAGAGAGGTGGCGCGCTGCGCTGGAAGCAACCACCGAGGTAGGCCCGGCCATATTTGCTTCAACTCTCACCACCATAGTTGTGTTCATTCCTCTGGGCTTTATACAGGGCCTTGTGGGCGCGTTTTTCCTGCCTTTCGCTCTCACAGTTGGTTTCGCCCTTGCCGCATCCCTTGCTGTAGCCCTCACTGCCGTGCCCGTGCTGGGAGCCTACCTACTCCGACCGGGCGACCTGCCTGAAGGGGCTGGTGAGGATGACATCGCCTTCGTTCACGAGACCTGGATGCAGCGGGCCTATACGCCTGTGCTCCGCTGGGCGTTGGGGCATAAGGCCATAACCATCATTGCTGCCGCGGCCTTGACGGTAGCCAGCCTCGGCCTGTTGACCCTGATTCCGGTGACCCTGTTCCCCAGCGGAGGACAGCGATATGTCGAGATAAACTTGACCCTGCCCCCCGGCACCACGCCGGACCGCACCCTGGCTGAAGTTATCCAGATTGAAGATCAGGTCAAGGATATATCTGAAATCTACACTGCAACCGTGGGCGCGACGGAACTCGGTGGCGGCGGCATACCGGGATCTTTCAATCAGGCCAGCCTCCTGTTGGCCCTCACTGACGACGCCCCTGAGGATGCCGCCGGCTACCTGCGAGAACGATTGGCTGGCCCTGGGAGGCAGTTGCAGATTGCGGAGCAGGGCGATGGGCCTCCCGCCGGTGGTGTCGAAATCAGTGTCGCCGGGCCGAACTACGAGGACATCACTGAAGTCTCCAATGAGCTCATATCGTCTCTTGAGGGCCTGGACGGTGTGGTAAACCTGAACAGCGACGTTACTCAAGCCAGAGACGAGGTAGCCGTGGAGGTAGACCCATCAGCCGCCGCCGCCATCGGCCTGACCTCTCGTCAGGTGGGGTTCCAGCTCAGCCAGTTCCTCGTTGGCCGCTCCGTAACCACCATCAACATCGACGGCAAAGCCACTGAGGTGGTGCTTTCCGGTGATAGGGAGTCCGTGGGGAGCGTGGACAAAATCGGAGATCTGGTTATTGCCGGACCAGGCGGCACGGCTCCCCTGCGGGAACTGGCCGAACTGATCACCCGCGAGGGGCCGGTTACCATCAGCCGCGCTGACCGTCAGCGAGCCTCCAGCATCACGGGAGACATTACCGCGGAAGATACCCAGGCGGTGGGAGTCGAGATAGACCAAAGGATAGCCGAACTTGACCTGCCGCCTGGAGTTACCGTAACCAGCGGGGGCATCTTTGCCGACATTGCCGAAGGGTTCCAGGCCATTTTCCTGTCGATGGCTGTGGGAATCATCCTGATGTATCTCGTCATGGTGGGCAGCTTGGGGTCTCTGCGCAATCCTTTCATCATCATAACCAGTTTGCCGTTGGCGCTGATTGGAGTAATGGTCGCTCTAGCCATAACCGGGCGCACCCTGGGATTGCCGGCGATGATGGGCCTGCTCCTCTTGATCGGCATTGTCGTGACCAACGCCATAGTCCTGATAGCCTTCGTCGAGCAGTTGCGAAGCCGAGGGATGTCGGTGGCGGACGCTTTGGTGACGGGAGGCCGGGTGCGGCTGCGGCCCATCCTGATGACGGCGCTGACCACCAGCTTCGCCCTCCTGCCTCTGGCGGCATTCAGCGGCGGCGAAGGCGGAATCATCAGCGCGGAACTCGCGACCGTGGTGATAGGCGGTCTGATCAGTTCCACGGCTCTGACGTTAATCGTAGTACCGGTTGTATACTACTTGTTCAACGTCAGCATCCCGGCCCTGCTGCTGAGGTTGCGTCCCCGGTCCATTGCTGTTTCCACGTGAAGGACAAGACAGACGGTCGATCACTATCTGACCTGCGAGCCATCGTTTCCCGCGTTTTCTCGGCTCGAAACATGCAACAACTGTACCAATCAGGCAGACGAGTAGATGGAAGACCTGTTCGGCGTCAAAATGAACTGGATTATGTATGTCCTGCTGGCGGTCTTCCTGCCCTCTCTGGCAGTGATCGCGGTCATGGCCCTGCGCAACCGGGTCATGCTCAAGATGGGACTGCGCAACATCCCCCGTCGCAAAGCCCAGACCGCCCTCATTGTCGCCGGCATTATGATTTCCACGCTGATCATGGCGGCGTCTTTCGGCACCGGCGATACCCTTACATTTTCTATTCGCAAGGCGGTAGTCGACGGGCTGGGAACCATTGATGAGTTTGTTCTTTCGGCCAGGGCCGGTGAGAATGACCAGTTCGGCGGTGCCGCCTATGTTCCCATGGAACGCTTCACCACCCTTCAGCAGGAGCTGGCCGGGATCGACACCATAGACGGTCTCGCTCCCGGACTGGCGGAAATCGCCCCCACGGTCAACGACCGCACCTCCCTCAGCGAAGGTCGTATGCAGATTGCCGGGGTCAACCCGGACACGCTGGAGGGATTCGGCGGATTCTTCCTGGAAGAAGGCGGCGAGGTACGGATGGAAGACCTCGGTCCGCTGGAAGTGTTTATCAACTCGGCAGCCTCCGAAGACCTGGAGGCGATGCCGGGCGACACACTGACCGTTTATGTATACGGTGAGCCGGTTTCCCTGGCAGTCAAGGGCGTGGTGTCGGGTAGCGGCCCCGTGGGCGCCGAGCCAACTCTGCTGCTGCACCTGAACAAGGCCCAGGAATTGTTCGGACGAGAGGGATTCATCAATTCCATTGTCGTCTCCAACAGGGGCGACGAGTACAGCGGCGCTGAACTGAGCGAGGAGGTCACCAAGACCCTCCGCGTCCTCTTCACCGACCGCGAAGTCGCCTTGCGCCTGAAAGACACACTGTCCCGCCCCGAAGTCCTTGAGCAGCTCAAGGAAAGAGAGCAGAGACCCCTCCTGACTGAATCAGCGCGGGAAGACCTTGTTCTGCTACAAACAGAACTGTCTAGACCGGAATTGAGCGACGAACTGATTTCCCTCTTCTCAGACGAGGATGTCCGCTCCGAATTCCTGGAGGCCGTGGCCGCAACGGGCGATGAGGAGCTCACGCGGGAGGTCAACACGCTGGTCGTCTCCCTAGCGGAGTTCGTGGTCATAGACATCAAGCGCAGCCTGCTGGAGACCGCAGAGCAGGTCGGCAGCCTGGTGACCAGCTTCTTCATCCTGTTCGGCCTGTTTTCCATCATCGTCGGCATTCTGCTCATTTTCCTGATCTTCGTAATGCTGGCGGCGGCCCGGCGCTCCGAGCTGGGGATGGCTCGTGCCGTCGGCGCGAAAAGATGGCATCTCGTCCAGATGTTTGTCTTCGAGGGAACAGCGTACTCTCTGGTTTCCGGCGTTGTCGGAGTGGGTCTGGGATTGTTGGCCAGCGCCCTGATTGTGGGCATCATCAACCAGATATTCGCTGGCGGAGGGACCGGGGCCGATGAATTTCAGCTAACCCGCCATTTCGAGTTGCGCAGCGCCATTGTTGCCTACTGTCTTGGCATGGTCATCACCTTCATTACCGTGGGGTTTTCCGCCTACCGGGTCAGCAGGATGAACATTGTGGCCGCGGTGCGGGACCTTCCAACACCCCAGGAGACCAACACCGCCAGCGCCCTGCAACAGCTTCTTCGTTTGGCAATGTCGGGCCTCTTCCTTCTGCCCATTCAATTGCTGTATTCCAGCATCCGGGCTTTCGTGGCCGGGCGAATCGTCCGAGGCATTGTGCTGCTGGTTCTGGCGCCGCTGTCCGAATTGATCGCGCCCTTCGTATTCGTCTACACCCTCTTCCAGCTCTTGCTCAGCCCTTTCAGACAAGGCTGGATGGTGGTGATACGGGTGTTCCTGTCCATTATCGTAGTGGGTATTGGGCTCCTGCTGATTTGGCTCGGCACTCAGACCAACTCCGCCCTGTGGGTACGTTTGGGCGTAACCTCTGCGATAGTCGGCCTCGGCCTGCTGCTGCGGTCCCTTATGAACGTGAACCAGATACGCCCCGACACCTCTGACCGCGTCGCATATACATTCATCGGCGTGCTGGTGCTGGTGTATTGGTTCATTCCTTTCAGCTCGCTCGAGAGAGTCTTCGGAGAACTGAATGGCGGCATCGAAATGTTCTTCATCTCCGGCGTAACCATGGTGGCCGCCGCCGTTTGGACGGTAATGTACAACGCCGATCTTTTACTGAAAGCCCTCACCACACTGACAGCGCGGATAGGGAGCCTGAGGCCGGTTCTGGTGACCGCCGTGGCCTACCCCATGAGCGCCAAGTTCCGCACGGGCCTGACGCTGGCGATGTTCGCCCTGGTAATTTTCACCATGATCGTGATGTCCATTCTCACCGAGGCGTTCAGCACCACCTCAGCCGATGACGCTTCGGTGGTAGGCGGGTGGGACATTTCGGCAAGAGTCAATCCGACAACCCCTATTGAGGATTTCCGGCAGGCAATCGAGAACAGCCCCAACCTGGACTCCTCCGACTTCGAAGCCATCGGAAGCTATACATATATTCCTGTACAGGTACGGCAGCAGGGCGCCGATGATCAAAGTTGGAGGCGCTACGGGGTTCGCGCCGCAGACGACGGTTACCTGTCCGGTACGGAGACCGAATTTCACCTAATCGCCGAGGGTTACGGCACGACCCGGTCAGAGGTCTGGGAAGCGCTGCGAAACGACTCGACTCTGGTCGTAGTGGACGCCCTTGCCGTTCCGACCAAATCGGGGTTCCGGGGCGGCGACAATCTGCCGGAATTTCAGTTGGAAGGGCTTTTCTACGAAGACGAGTCAATGACACCCATCCCCATCGAAGTACGCGAGCCCGCTACCGGCGCAACTATCACGCTGACAGTGGTCGCCGTCCTCGACGAGACAGCGGACGCCTTCGGGTCTCTGGGTGGTGGCATGATTGCCGCCCGCCAGCAGTTGGACGAGGTATCTCCCTTCCCGATACCGATCACCAACTACCGCATCAAGGTGGCCGAGGGAGTGGACCCAAGTCAGGTGTCAAGAAACCTGGAGATTGCCTTCCAGCGCAACGGGATGGAGAGCAACGTTCTGGCCAAACTGGTTGAAGACTCGGTATCTGCCAACCAGTCCTTCAACTATCTCCTGACCGGCTTCATGGGGTTGGGCCTGATGGTGGGCGTGGCGTCGCTGGGGGTTGTAAGCCTGCGCGCCGTGGTGGAGCGTCGTCAACAGATAGGCGTGCTCCGGGCCATAGGCTACCGCCGTGGCATGGTGCAGCTTACCTTCCTAATTGAGTCGTCCTTCGTGGTTTTGCTGGGCGTGGCTATCGGTGTCGGCCTCGGCACGGCAATTTCCTATCTCATTGTTCGAGAAATCCGGGAAGACATCGAGACCATCAGGTTTGCCATACCTTGGTTACAGATAGTGGCTATTGTCGCCGTGGCCTATCTGTTCTCGCTGGCTACCACCTTCCTGCCCGCGCGGCAGGCAAGCAACATCTACCCGGCCGAAGCGTTGCGCTATGAGTAACCGGGTAGCGCGGGAATATGAATGGGACGAAGAAAAGAACCGGGCTAATTTTGAGAGACGGCAGCTTTGATTTCTCGGAAGTCAGGAATTTCGTTACAGCTATAATCCGTAGGCCTGACCGCTTTCAGGAACCAAGATGGCTGGCAATAGGCTACATCGGAGACCAGCTTCACGTAGTGATATTCACTCGACGCAATGGGCGATACCGGATAATCAGTCTGAGAAAGGCAAGCAACAACAAAGGAGTGAGTATGCCCAGACTCAGGCCCAATGACAGGCCCCTGACCCCGGCAGAGAACGCCGCACTGCTTGCCGACATAGAGTCGGGCCCGGATACTTTCGAGCTTGACTCGGAGTGGTTCGCCGGGGCCCGTCCGGCATAGAAGTTTTTCCCGACCTCGTAGAGTATTTCAAGCGGCGCATAGCTATGGGCTTGATGCCCGCTTCCCACTTGCCAGAGCAAACCGTCCGGGGTAGAGTAAGGCAAATTTCTGCGCCTACTTCAAGGGCTGGAGGCACACCGATGGCTAACGACCCCATCAACTTGTATGACTACGAGGCAAGGGCCAAGCTGGTCTTGCCGCACAACAACTGGGAGTTCATCGAGGCCGGCTCGATGGACGAGTTCACTACTCGCCGCAACCGCTCCGCCTTCGAGGACCTGAAGCTGCGTCCCAGGTTCCTGCGCGACGTCCAGGAACGCAAAATCTCCACCACCGTCCTCGGCCAGGAAATCAGTATGCCCGTGATGGTGGCCCCGGCAGGCAGTCATATGCTGGCCCACCCCGACGGCGAGGTCGCCACGGCCCAGGGCGCCGGGCGCTCTGACACCCTGATGATGCTCAGCACATCCTCCAACTACAGCATGGAGGAAGTGTCGGACGCGGCCAGCGGCCCCCTGTGGTTCCAGCTTTACCACCGGGGCTACAACTTCACCGAGATGCTGGTGCACCGCGCCGAGGAAGCCGGCTTCAAGGCCATCGTGCTGACCATAGACACCCCGGTTGCCAGCCCCAAGGAGCGCGACCTCCGCAACCGCTACAAGCGGGAGCATGACCTCGGCAACTTCCGCGGTATGGACGCCGACCGCAACGTCATCAGCGGCACCGACGAGACCGAGGGCTGGGATGTGTCCTACGCTCCGCCCATCACCTGGCGGGAGCTTGAGTGGCTGCGCGGCCTGACCTCGTTGCCCCTAGTATTGAAAGGAGTACGCACTTCCGAAGACGCCTACGAGGCCGTCGAGCACGGCGTTGACGGCCTGCTGGTCTCCACCCACGGCGGAAGGCAGTTAGATATGACCATGGGCGCCATCGAGATGGTGCCCGAGGTAGTTGAAGCCGCCAGGGGCCGCGCCGAAGTGTACGTCGATTCCGGGGTCCGCCGCGGTAGCGACGTCATCAAGGCGCTAGCTCTCGGAGCCAAGGCCGTAGCCATTGGTCGGCCGCTGTTCTGGGGCCTGGCCATCGACGGAGCCAACGGCGTCCACGGCGTCCTTGAACTGCTCCGCGAGGAAGTTGACCGCGCCATGGCCTTCACCGGCCAGTCCGACGTCAATGCCCTCGAGCCGGGCATCGTCCAGATTCCTGCCGGGTGGGGAGCCTTCGGCGGCACCACCGCTCCGTAAATACTGATTAGGTTCCGGGAAATTACAATGGGGCAGGCGCACACCTGCCCCGATTGCTTTCAGGCAAAAGGCGCCGTCAGCGATACTTGTGCGCTAATCCGCCGGAGCGCCCGCCATCTGTTCAGCCAGCACTTCCGCGAAGAACCCGGACAGCAGCGCATTGAACTCCTCGGCCTTCTCGAAGTGGGCGGAGTGAGCTGCCCCGGCAACCACCTCCATACGCGAACCGGGAATGGTCTTCTGAACCTCGACTATCACATTCGGCGGGAAGATGGCGTCCTGGTCTCCCACGATCAGCAGAGTCGGCGTCTGCCAGCTGAAGAAATCAGCCTCCTGTCGTCCGTCTTCCCGGCGGAAGCCGGAGATTACGCCGTCCTCTCCGCGCTCAGGGTTCAGGCCCTGTATCTGCTGGTAAAGGAAGGTCAGGGCAGGCTGCTCGGCGATGAAGCCGGCGGCCAGGGAGCGGGCCACACCTTCGGGCGGGTTCGTCTTCGCCAACTCGGCCAGGACGCCCGGAGAAACGACGCCTCCGGTCGTGTCTCCCAGCACCAACCCCAGGGTTTGCTCAGGGCGGGCCAGCGCGAACTCCAGGCAACTGAACCCTCCCATGGACTGCGCTACGAGAAAGGTCTCCTCGATTCCCAAATAATCCACCAGACCGATGATGTCAGCCGCGAAGTTCTCCCGCAGAGGGGAACCGTATTCGGCGAAGGACTGTCCCCAGCCGCGGTGGTCAAAGGTGATGCAGCGAAACTCTCCCGAGAAGCGGGCCACCTGCTGCCACCAACTCATATGGTTGCCGCCGCGCCCGTGGGCGAAAACTATGGCCGGCCCGCTGCCGTGGGATTCATAGTAAAGTTCGATGCCGTTGATTGGCGCTTTGGGCATATAAGCCTCCTTTGCGTCTCTGAGTCTTCGCGTCAAAAATGCCTAGACCGGCCACCCCTCGCGGCGATAGGCGGCGTCCCAAAACATCCACTCATACCGGCTGCTGGTGAGGAAGGCTTGCCGCATGCCCTCCAGTTCGTCCGGGCCTGCCTGTCGCGCCTGGCGATCAACGAAGCTGCGCCAAGCGGCCACGCTATCCTCTAGTAGTCCTGATACGTAAAAGCTCGTCCACTGGCCGTACAGCGGATGCTCCGACTGCCCCAACTCCTCCCGCAGCAGGTGGTAGGTCCAGGGGCAGGGAAGCATGGCCGCCGCGGTCGGGCCCAGTCCTTCGCGGTTGGCTACGGCGAGCATATGGTTGACGTAGCCCGCGTTGGTGGGGGAAGGAACGCTTCCTTTCGCGTCCTCAAGCGTGAGCCCGGCCGCCTCCAGCAGTTTGTGATGAAGGGGCCGCTCGATGGGGGTCATCACCCTTTTCGCAATTTCTTCGAGCAAGTCGGCATCAGGAGCCTTGGCAAGGGTGATGGCAACACACCGGGCGAACCCTTCAAGGTACAGGTAGTCCTGTCCCAAGTAATACTGGAAAGTCTCCAGAGGTAAAGTTCCATCCTTGATTTCCCGCAGGAAGGGATGGGCGAAAATCCGCCTCCAAATCGGCTCTGCCTCGACGCGAAGCTGATCGCTGAAACTGTCCATTATGCTACTCCGTCCTTCGACAACTTCCTCTATCCAGGATTTCACCCCCACCCTAACCCTCCCCCTCAAGGGGGAGGGGACTTGGACAGGATGTCTTTCGACTACTCAGGATGACCTGGCCCGTTCCAGCTCCGTCTGGCGGAGCTCAACGCGGCGAATTTTTCCGCTGACTGTCTTGGGAAGCTCGGTTACGAACTCGACAGCGCGGGGGTATTTATAAGGCGCGGTAGTGCTCCTCACGTGGTCCTGGATACTCAACACCAACTCGTCGGACGGCACGTAGTCCGGCGCCAGAATGACGAAGGCTTTGACAATCTCACCGCGCACCGGGTCGGGGCTGGCGACGACAGCAGACTCGGCCACCGCTGGATGTTCGATGAGGGCGCTCTCAACCTCGAACGGCCCGATGCGGTATCCGGCGGAAATGATTACGTCATCGGCCCGGCCCACGAACCAGTGATAGCCGTCCTCGTCCTTATACGCCTTGTCGCCGGTCAGATACCAGTTGCCTACGAAGGAGCGCTCCATTCCCTCATCGTCGCGCCAGTATTCCTGGAAGAGGCCCACCGGACGTGCCGGCTTGACCTTGACCGCAATCTGGCCTTCCTCGCCCACAGGGACCTCGTTGCCGTCATCGTCCACCACTCCGATGGTGAAACCGGGCATCGGCTTGCCCATGGATCCGGGGCGCACCGGCATACATCGATAGTTACCTACCAGCAGCACCGTCTCCGTCTGGCCGTAGCCGTCGTATATGGTCAGGCCCGTGCCGTCCTCCCACTGTTTCATTACCTCTGGATTGAGCGGCTCGCCGGCGCCGGTGCAATGGCGCAGACTGCGCAGGTCGTACTGCTTCAGGTCCTCCAGCACCATCATGCGGAAGGCCGTAGGCGGGGCGCAAAAGGAAGTGACTCCGTAACGCTCCAGCATCCGCAAAGTCAGCGGCGCATCGAACCGGCCCCGGGCGTCGTGCTGCATCACTGTGGCTCCCAGCGTCCACTGTCCGAACAGCTTGCCGTAGGCTGCCTTGGCCCAGCCGGTGTCCGATAGCGTCCAGTGCAGGTCGGTGGGCTTAAGGTCGTGCCAGTACTTGGCGGTCAGCACGTGGCCGATGGCGCAGGATGCCTGGGTATGCAGCACCATCTTGGGGTACCCGACGGTGCCCGATGTAAAGTAAATCAGCAGAGGATCATCGCTTCGAGTTGGCTCTACGTCTTCGAGAAATGGCGAACCTTCCGAGATCATGCGCTCGTAGGACAGCCAGCCCCGGCGGGCCTCTCCGGTTGCCAGCAGATGTTTCAGCGTTGCGCAGCCCCCGGCGGCCTGCTCCACCTTGGCGGCGTTTTCGCCGTCGGTAATCGCCATCACCGCATCGGCGCGATTGATGCGATATTCGATGTCACCGGGTGTCAGCAGGGTAGTGGCAGGCATCGGCAGCGCGCCCAGCTTGAACAGCCCCACCATCGCCACGTACCACTCCGGGATGCGGGGCAGCATGATGAACACGCGGTCGCCCTTCCGGATGCCCAGTTCCAGCAGGGCATTGGCGAAGCGGTCGGTGAGCGTCTTCAAGTCCCAGAAGGTGTGGTGAGTGGCCTTCTCACCGCTGGGGTCTACCGACAGGAGGGCCAGCTTGGTTCGGTCTTCGGCCCACTTGTCCACCACGTCGAAACCGAAATTGAAGTATTCGGGCACTTCAAGCCGGTCGTTCTGGTAGGCGTGTTCGTAGTCGGTCATGTTAGGGTCAGGATTCTGCATCGCTTCACCTCGGACACAGGGCCCGTCAGGCTCGGGTTCAAATTGTGGGCCATATTCTATCATCAACCCCCACTCGGCATGAGGAACCCGGTGGCGCAACGGACCGCGGCAGTTATAATCTTTACTACTTTCACCAGTGGAGTAGAAAACATGGCGGGACAACTCGACGGCAAGACGGCGCTGGTCACGGGGGGAGGCTCAGGCATCGGACGCGCCACGTCCCTGGCATACGCCCGCGAAGGCGCCCGCGTGGCGGTTGCGGACGTCAACGTGGAAGGAGGCGAGGAAACGGTGCAGATGATCGTGGAGGCGGGCGGGCAGGCAATCCTGGTCCACGCCGACGTATCCGACCTCTCTGGCGCCCAGCTGATGGTCGACCGGGCGGTGGAGGCTTTCGGCAGCCTGGACTGCGCCTTCAACAACGCCGGGATTTCCGGCGGACGTGAGCGCCGCCGCTCGGCGGACTATGAAGAAGAGGACTTCGACCGGGTAATCAGCATCAACCTCAAGGGGGTGTGGCTATCCATGAAGGCCGAGATCCCGCAGATGTTGAAGCAGGGAAGCGGGGCTATCGTCAACACGGCCTCCATAATGGGTCTCATCGCCACTCCTGGTTCGGTGGCCTACATGGCGGCCAAGCATGGCGTGGTCGGGCTGACCAAGGCCGCGGCCCTGGAATATGCCGCCGACGGCATTCGCGTCAACTCGGTATGCCCCGGCTACATCAACACCCCATTGGTGCGCCCCCTCTTCGACAACTACGCCAACATGGAAGAGACCATCATCTCGCGACACCCCATAGGACGCCTGGGGGAGCCGCAGGAAATCGCGGAGGCAGTCGTCTGGCTGTCATCCCCTGCGGCCAGCTTCGTCACCGGCCACAACATGGCAGTGGATGGCGGTTACGTGGCGCAGTAAACCCGTCTTTTCTCTCAGATGGAATAGGGGCATGGGAATGGACGCTTCTGAGCGTGGCGATTCCAAGAGACTCAGAAAGGAGCTTGTAGACGACCTTGTACAGAAGGGCGATATTAGCAGCCCGGCAGTCGAGCAGGCCTTTCGAGTCGTGCCTCGACATCTGTTCGTCCCGGAAGCCGAAGTCTCAACTGCCTACGGCGATCAACCCATCTTCCTCCGCTGGGAGGGGGGCAGGCCGACCAGCTCATCTTCCCAGCCGACGATCATGGCGATAATGGCGGAGCAATTGCAATTGGAGCCAGGGATGCGGGTCCTGGAAATAGGTTCAGGCTCAGGCTATAACGCCGCCATCTTGTCCGAACTTATAGAAGGGAACGGTCATATCGTTACGGTTGACATTGATTCCACCCTCGTTGACGATGCCAGGAAAAACTTGTCGTCTGCCGGATACCACGCCGTGGAAGTAGTCTGCTGGGACGGTTCAACAGGGTTCAACGACGCAGCGCCCTATGATCGCATCATAGTCACAGCAGACGCCCGCGATGTTTCATCCCATTGGGTAGACCAATTGAACGATGGAGGCGTGCTGGTGGCCCCCTTGTGGTTCAAGGGATTCAGCCTGAGTGTAGCTCTGAAAAAACACGCTGCCGGACTTTTGGGACTGTCAGCATCCCCCTGCACCTTCATTCCTCTCCGGGGGGCCTGGCAGCGGGGTGAAGGCTACTACCCGATTCAAGGTGGCTCAGATCGAACGGCGTCGATGTCAATAGGGTTGGACTGGCCGGAGCAGATCGACATTGCCGAGCTGCACAACCTTCTTGCATCGGATGAGGGAGAACTCCGCGAAATTGGACGCTCTCTTGAGGGTCAGTTCTTCTCGCAGAATCTGCTTTCCGGTTTATTCCTGTCCCTCACAATTCATCCTGGAGCCTTTGCTCTCATATCGACAGGCCAGGATGCTCCATTTCACAATCTGGGATATGGAATAATATCTACCGACCTGAGCAGCGCCGCCATTCTCAACGACAGATTCCCCGACCAGGCGTTGGTGTACGGCAACAGTTCGTCGCATTCAGATTTGGTTGATCTTCTTGACCTATGGGACGGTTTGGGACGCCCTTCAATCCGTAACCTGCAAGTTCGCGCACTCTACCAAAGCCCAAAGTCCATTCCAGATCGCTCTTGGATAATTCCCAAACAATCCAATTACACATGGTTGTTATCATGGGACATCTGATCGTAACGAGGGTGTATTCACACAAGATGGTCTTGGTGAAGAACCCACAAGCAAGGTGTAAAAATGACCGCCATTGACCAGCAAACCCGCCGCCGGACGGGGCGCACCGGCCTGACTGCTTTCGACCCGGACAGAACCTGCCCCGGCTACGTCCTGTACGCGCCCCTGGCAGGCCCCGGCGACGTGTACCTCATTGACATGGAAGGGAACGTGGCCCACCAGTGGAAGATGCCCCACCCTCCGGGGCTGTACGGCTATCTGCTGCCCAACGGCAACCTGTTCTATGGCGGCAAGATCAGGGACGACACCTGGGAGCGTTTCCCGTCGTGGAAGCGATTCAAGGGCGGCGTGATACTGGAGGCCGACCCGGGCGGCGATGTAGTGTGGGAGCACCGCGACCCTGACCACCACCACGACGCCCGGCGCACTGAATCGGGCGGCGCCCTCTACATGAACGTGGAGCCGATGGGCGCCTCGCTGGCAGCCAAGGTGAAGGGCGGCGTCCCAGGCTCGGCGCCGGAGGGTATGTGGTCCGACGTGCTGGTCGAGGTTGACGCCAACGGCAATCGCGTGTGGGAGTGGCGCGCCGCCGAGCATCTGGACGTGGAAAAGCACATCGTCACTTTCAACGACCTGCGCGACGAGTGGAGCCACGGCAACACCCTCTCGCCACTGCCCGGCGACCGAGTGCTGTTCAGCTTCCGGAACATCTCCACCGTCGGCATCGTGGACAAGGCCAGCAACGAAATCGTCTGGCAGTTGGGCTATGAAGCCCTGGCCCAGCAGCACGACCCCAATATGCTGCCCAACGGCAACGTGCTGATATTCGACAACGGTTCCCACCGCCACGAAATCGGACTACCCTTTTCCAGGGTAATCGAGGTCAACCCGGCCACCAACGAAATCGTGTGGGAATATCGCGACAACCCGGCCTACAACTTCTTCAGCCCTTACATTTCCGGCGCGCGCCGCCTGCCCAACGGCAACACTCTGATAACCGAGGGGCAGTTCGGCCGTATGTTCCAGGTGACATCTGAAGGCGAGGTAGTCTGGGAGTACATCAGCCCCCACTTCCAGGTAGATGCGGAGGGACAGCCGGTCAACCGCGTCTTCCGCGCTACCCACTACTTGAAGGAGGATATTCCCTGGCTGGCCTAATGCCTGGGCCACGGAGTTGGCCGCGCACCGATGCGCCTCAGCATTAGTCGCAGCGGCGTGGGAACAAGGCGGTATCTGTTATGCTTCCAATCCTGGTGCTCATACATGTAATCGCAGCAATTACCTGGTTGGGCGGGATGCTTTTCCTTGCCATGGTGATGGTGCCACTGGCCCGGCGCGACGCCGGGGTCGGCTTCGGCGTCCTGCGCAGCGCCGCCGAAAAGTTCGTCCCGATAGCCTGGGCAGCCAAGATAGTGCTTGCCGGGTCAGGGGCGTATCTTGCCTGGACTTACTGGGGAGTCCGTCCGGACACCTTCTTTACGGGAGATGCCCACTTCATAGACTATCTGCAGAGGAAAACGGGCCTGTTCGTCATCGTGATCGTTCTCAGCCTGGCTCACGACTTCTGGCTGGGGCCGAGGATGATGGACCGCCTTGATGCCGCCCGGTCCTCCGGCTCTCCGCTGCCAAGGGGTCCTGGCCGCCTGTTCGTACAGTGGGCCGCCCGTATCAATCTGGTGCTGGTGATCTGGATTGTGGCCTTCGCCGTCTGGATGACGCGACCCTAACGCGCGGACGGGAAATCCGGGTCGCGCTTCTGGCGTACGGAATCCAGGCCTTCGCGTACGTCGGGGCCGAAGAAGTTGAGCATTTCCATCGCTAATGAGTAGTCGAAGGCGGTGTGTTCGGCCATCCGCAGCCACTGGTTCAGCGACCGCTTGGTGTAGCGAATGGCCGGCTGAGGCCCGTCGGCCAGCTTGCGGGCCACGCCCATCGCCCGCTCCATCAGCTCGTCGTGGGGGACGCAGAGGCTGACCAGCCCGAGGCGCTCCGCCTCCGCGCCGTCCAGGAACTCACAGGTCAACAGATAATACTTGGCCTTGGCCATGCCCATGAGCAGCGGCCAGATGACGGCGGCATGGTCGCCTGCCGCCACACCGAGCCGCACGTGACCGTCGGTAAACCGCGCCCGATCAGATGCAATGGAAATGTCGGCCAGGAGAGCCACAGCTAAGCCCGCGCCCACAGCTACTCCGTTGATGGCTGAGATGACTGGCTTGTCGAGGTTGATCATGTTGTGGACGATGTCGCGGGCTTCCTGCATCGTGCCGGCGATGACCTCGGCGTTGCCGATGGACTGCTCGATCATCTCGAAGTCGCCGCCTGCGGAGAAGGCATGGCCGTTGCCCGTGATCACCGCAACCCGTACCTCCGGGTCCTGCCCCAAGTCCAGCCACACTCGCGAGAGCTCGTTGTGCAGCGTAAAGCCGGTGGCGTTGAACACCTCGGGGCGATTCATCGTCAGCAGGGCGACACCGTCGTTCTTTTCAATCAGCAGGTCCTTGTAGCCACTGTAATCAACCATATCAACAATTCCATAAAGCTCTTTTAGTTCTCCCTCTCCCCTGAGGGAGAGGGTTGGGGTGAGGGTGAAATCCCGCACCTTCGGCAGCCTTGCTTACACCAGTGAAACATCGTTCAGTAAAGCGCTCCGCCTTCCATCAGCGATTCAATTTCGGATTCAGGCATTCCCAGGATCTCTCGGAACACGTAGTCGTTGTCTTCACCGACATTGCTGTAGCTGCCGAACTCCATCGGCGTCTCGGACAACCGCGCCGGGCTGCTCCAGGCCAGGCTGTCGCGCTGTTCCCACTCCCATGCCGGCGTTCCCCTCTCGGCAACATACGATGTGGAGGGACGATAGAACTCTCGCGCCTTCAGATGTTCGCTGGCATACAGGTCGTCGCCTTGGGAGACGATGCTGGCGGGAACACCCTCGCGCTGCAGGCGTTCCATAACGTCATCGGCGGTTAGCTGCAACGTCCACTCCCCAATCATAGCGTCCAGCCTGTCCTGGTTGGCGAGACGCCCGTCCATCGTGGCGAACTCTGGTTCTCCTGTCCAGTCAGGATTGCCAAGGGAGCGGCACAGTCCGGCCCACTGCTCATCGTTCTGCACCGCAATGGCGCACCAGCGGTCCTCACCCTGGCACCGGTAGACACCATGAGGCGCCGAGTTGGCATCGCGGTTGGCAATCCTCTCAGGCAGCCGCCCGTTGACCTGGTAGTCCAGTATTGCCGGCCCGGCCGTGACGGCGCCCGACTTGAAAATCGAGGACTCCATGGTGGCAGGCTCCCCGGTCATTCGACGCCGCATCAGGGCGCCGATGATTGCCGAAGGCTGAAACACGCCGGTGTGGTAGTCGGAATAGGATGTGTTGATTGCCGATGGCGGCTCCCCCTCGTCTCCCGTCATCAGCGACACCCCTCCCATGTGCTGCACCAGGATGCCGTAGGACTTGTAGGTGTAGTAGGGACCGATGCCGCCAAGTCCGGTCTGCCACATGAGGATTATGTCGGGCCGCAGTTGACGCACTGCCGGAAAATCTATGCCCCAGCGGTCGAGGATGTTGCGGCGGAAGTTGGTCATGAACACATCGCTGACCTTGACCAACTCGCGGAACACTTCCAGACCGCCCTCAGTGCGCACGTCAATGCTCACCCGCTTCTTGATGCGCTGGAAGTCGGGCTGCCCGGCGCCCCGCGACCAGGCCGGGATGAACGCCATCTCATCCAGCACCTTGTTGGTCTCGACCTTGATGACCTCTGCCCCCAGCGAAGCCAGAATGCGCCCGGTCAGCGGCAGGGCCACGTAAGGCCCCAACTCCAGGACCCGGACGCCTTGCAACGCTTTTCTAACCCTGCCGTCCATTTAGATAACCCCCTCTTCTGTCAGCGCCGCCATCTCTCCCGCGCTCAGGCCCAGTTCACCGCCATAAATCGCTTCATTGTCCTGCCCCAACGTGGGGGCAGGCTTTGTTGCCGGGGATACCTCGGCGCTGTCGAACACGCCCTGCGGATAATGGACAGCGCCCGTCTCCGGGTGGTCGATTCCGAACCAGAAATTGCTGGCTTCAAGCTGCGGGTCTGCCAGGAGGTCTGACACGGAATTGACCGGAATAAACACCAGGTTGCGCCGTTGTCCCTCGTGGAACAGGTATTCGCTGGTATAGCGGGTGGTGAAGTCAATGACCAGCGCGGTGATTATGTCGTTGAAGGGCGCGCGGTCCTGGTTGCCGCCGCGATAGGCGTCGTTCAGCACTTCCTCGTTGCCGGTGACCTCGTAAATCCACTCCGCCAGCGTATCCCACTCGCGAGGGGTGATGATACCGGCCGAAATCCAGCCGTCGGCGCTGGGGTATGCGCCAAGTGGGATTACCAGCGTAGACGTGGCTCCCACGCGGGTTACGTTGTCGCCCAGCAACATCCAGGCCAGAGCGGGGTGGGCATCGGTGTAATAGGTGATAAGGGCTTCCTGCAACGACACGTCTATGTACTGCCCCTCTCCGTCGCCGAAGTCCCGGTGGTAGAGGGCCGCGAGGATGGAGGCAGCGGCAAACTGCGCGCCGGGGAAGTGGGACTGCTCGTTGCCTTGCCTCATCGGCGGCCCATCGGGTTCGCCGGTAATCTGCATGAAGCCGCTGGCTGCCAGAGCTATCAGGTCGGAGGACTTGTAATCCTTCCACGGGCCAGTCTGGCCGAAGGGCGTCACCGAAGCCATCACGAGGCCGGGGTTAATTTCACGCAGCGCCTCATATCTCAGACCCAGCGAGTCCATGTACCCGACCGGGAAGCTCTCCAGCACCACGTCCGACTGCGCCACCAGCCGCCTGAAAAGTCTTCGCCCTTGCTCCGTTTCCAAATTGAGCGTGACGGAGCGTTTATTCGTGTTGTAGAAGAGGAAGTACAGGCTGCGTTCAGGTCCGGGCTCATCGCCTGCGAATGGAGCGCGGGCGCGGGAAGGGTGTCCGCCGGGCGGTTCCACCCTTACCACGTCCGCCCCGTAATCGGCCAGCAGCTTGCCGCAGAACACGGCCTCCGGGCCGCTGACGTCTAGAACGCGGTACGGGGGCAGGAGTTGACCTTCCTGGGGGGGTTGCAATGGCATAATCCGTAATTTCCTATTCTGCTGTTTCTGCTGGGCGCCTTGAATTACAAGGTAAAGGCATCGGGATTGTAGAAAGCCGCGAATGGAGCGTCAAGTTCACAATTGCCCAGGCTGCCACGTCTTTCCGCCCTCACTGCTATAATGCCTCTCCTGAGTGTTGAACTGCCATCGCCATTGGAGCCTCCTTTGACCTCGTATCTTGCCGCCACTAGAGACCGCTTCCTGCTGGGGCTGAAATACGCCGATTACAGGACGATGTGGATTGCCACCACCTGCTCGGGGGCGGCGGCGTGGGCGCTGATTGTCGCTCGCGGCTGGCTGGCGTGGGAAATCACTGGCGAGTCCACGTGGGTGGGCATCATAACCTTCGCTGCGATGTTCCCCCGGGTATTCTCCACCCCCATCGTGGGATACCTGGCGGACCGGTTCGACCGCCAGACCATGCTTCGCTGGATTTTCGGCCTCAACCTCGCCCACAACATACTGCTGGGTTTCCTGGTGATGAACGACCTGGCCGGACCCTGGGCGCTTACGGTTTTGGCCCTGTTCAACGGCACCCTCCGCGCAGGCCAGATGACGACGGCGCAGGCCCTGATCCCGAACCTGGTGCCGAGGGAGCACCTGCTGAACGCGCTGGCCCTGAACCAGGCTACACAGCAGGGCTCGCGACTGGTTGGGCCACTGGCCATATTGCCGCTGCTGGGTTTCCTGAGCCTCGATGCCGCCTTCTGGTTCTGCAGCATCTTCTATCTGATCGGCTTTATCCAGGTATCCCGGGTGAGTACAAGGTCCACCGGCAGAATAGATGCCTCCCGCGGTTTCTGGAGCAATTTCATCGCCGGTTTCGAGTACATATACACTCGCCCTCATCTCCTCGCTGTGGTTCTGCTTGCCGTGGCCCACTGCGCCCTGACCATGTCCTATGAGGCGATCCTTCCTGCAATATCCGAGGACAAGTTGGGAGCCGGTTCGGTGGGAGTCAGCTACCTGATGGGTGGCGTTGGGACCGGCGCGCTCATTTCCTCGATATTCCTGGCCGGAGTACGCGGACCGTCGGTCAGAGGCAAGATATTCCTGGTCTTCGCGCTCTTGAGCGCTGCCGCGCCGATACTTCTGGCTCTGTCCAGCATGAGAGAGATTTCGATCCTCGCTACGGTGCTTATCGGAGCGACCCAGGCCGGCTTTATGACCATCAGCCACACCGCAATTCAGACGCTGACCGATGACTCGGTGCGGGGCCGCGTAGCCGGCGTCTACTCAGTCCACGTTGGCGGCAGCATGGCCATTACCAATATGCTGGGAGCAGTCATAGCCGACATATTCACTGCCCAGGCAGTAATGGCGGTGGGCGGGCTGCTGTTCCTTGCCGTGGTCGTCCTGAGCCTGGGCAGCGGCACCGTGCGCCGCGTTTACTTCCCTGTGCCCGCCGTTCCCGCGGCTGCATGACCTGCCATCCATCGTCAATTTGTGTACAGGAGGCCCATCAATGACCACAGAACTGGACCGCTACCTCGAAACGACCACTGAGTCCAAGGCGGCCTGGGAAGAGGCAAAGCGCTATCTGCCCGGAGGCGACAGCCGCAACTCCATCTTCTGGCCGCCCTATCCCATCTTCGTTGACGAGGCGTTCGGCCCTCACGTGGTGGATGCCGACGGCACCGACCGGCTTGATTTCATCGGCACCATGACCACGCTGATTCTGGGACACGCGCCGGAGCTGGTGATGGACGCTGTTCGCCAGCAGTTGAAGCAGGGCGTCGTTTATAACGCCCCCAACAGGCATCAGATACGGCTGGCTCAAATTCTCTGCGAGCGCATTCCGAGCTTCGATCTGGTGCGCTTCACCAACTCCGGCACCGAGGCAACCCTGAACACCATCCGCGCCGCCCGCGCCTTCACCGGGCGCAGCCTCATCGCCAAGGCCGAGGGTGGCTACCACGGCAGCCATGACGTCGTGAGCGTCAGCGTGCGCGTAGACCCTAGCAGGGCTGGCGAGCGCCTGCATCCCGACGCGCTGCCCGCCACCGAGGGGTTGGCCGACGGCGTGCTGGAATCCGTGGTGGTGATTCCCTTCAATGAGACGGGCCCGGCGCGGGAGATACTTGAGCAACACAAGGACGAGCTAGCCGCCGTCATCGTCGAACCAATGCTCGGCTCCGTGGGAATGCTGCCCGCCACCCAAGAGTTCCTGACGATGCTGCGGGAATTCGCCACGGGGAACGGCGTGGTGCTCATTTTCGACGAAGTCATCAGCTTCCGCGTAGCCCCCGGCGGGTCGCAGGAATACTACGGCATCACTCCAGATATGACCTCGTTGGGCAAGATTATCGGCGGAGGCTTCGCTGTCGGCGCTTTCGGCGGACGCGAAGACATCATGGGCCTCTACGATCCCACCACCGGCCCTCGCGTCGCCCACGCCGGCACCTTCAACGCCAACCCCGCCACCATGCTGGCCGGGGCGGTTACCTTGGAGCAGTTAACGCCGGAGGTCTACCGCCGCCTGGCCGAGGTCACCGAGTACCTGCGCCACGGCCTGCGGGAAGTTGGGCAGGAACTGGAAGTGCCGGTGCAGGTCACCGGCCTCGGATCCCTGTTCGGCATTCACTTCTCCGACGACTCTTTGATCGGATACCGCGACATTGCCAAGTCCGACGCCGCCTTCCGGCACAACGTCTTCCTGGGCCTGCTGAACGAAGGCATCCTGATGGCTCCCAACCTGGTGGGCGCGGTCTCCACGGTCATCGGCGAATCAGAGGTGGAGGCCTTTGTGAACGCCTTCCGCACCGTCTTGCAAAGGCAGGCGTAGGCGCACAAAAATCCCCTCCCCCTTGAGGGGGAGGGTTAGGGTGGGAGTGAAAACGTCCGAGGACAAACATTTCCCTTTACTGGATTCGTGGTTAGACGAAGTCTTCCCGGCGAAACAGCGTCGTAGTCTCGATGCGCTGCGGGTCGCCGTCGAACCAGTCCGCCACGGTCTCGCGCCACTGAGTGTAGTGCGGCATCCCCC
This sequence comes from Dehalococcoidia bacterium, assembly GCA_965204805.1. Classification (GTDB taxonomy): domain Bacteria; phylum Chloroflexota; class Dehalococcoidia; order Lucifugimonadales; family UBA3495; genus VXOI01. The sequence goes on along the minus strand of OZ242013.1, from coordinate 830,746 downwards.
GGTGGGCCGTTTCCCAGGCATCCCGGTCTTCGTACACCTCATAGAGGTAGACGGTGTTGGGGTCATTGTTATCGGCCAGCACGTCGAAGCGCAGGCAGCGCGGCTCGGCAGTGTTGGAGCCTTCGGCGTCCCCCTTGGTGGCTGCGATGAACTCGTCCCGGTGTCCGGGCTTAATTTTTACTGTAACGAACAGGGTGAACATTGTTCCTCCATCCCCGGCGTTGCGAGGGCGCAAAAAATCTGTGCCGACTTCATTATAGGCCGCGCCGCCTGCCATAGACAACGGCGCGACCCCTAGGTGCGCTCTATGACCCCGCAGGCTATCCGGGCCCCTGCCGACCCGACATCCTCTCCATAGGCGTCGGGTTTCTCGTGGATTATGATGGCCGAACCGTCGGAATCGAACAGAGACCGTGGGTCGTCCGCCGCCAGGGTGACGTCTGCCGTGAACACGTCGGCCCGGGCCGTGCCGTCGGCGTGGGCGTAGACGTTGGGCAGGTCGCCAGCGTGCATATCGGTGGAGTGAAGGAAACCGTGGCTTTCCTCCCCGGGGCCGAAGTGGCTGCCGGCGGCGGAGAAGTCGGGGGTGCAGGCGCCAACGGCATGGATGTGGAACCCGTGGCCGCCGGGGGGCAGTCCGCTGAGGTCGGCGCTCACCAGCACCCCCTGCGGGCCTTGGGTCAGTGTAACCATGCCCAAAGCCTCACCTTCCTTGCCCATTATCGCGGCTGTGGCCGTGGCTCCCACATCTTTCTCCGGTTCGGGCGATTCCGACTCCTGCTGGCAGGACACCAGCAGGATGGCCAGTAACAGAGCCGCCGGAACTCCCATGCGCTTCAGGTATCTCATCAGTTCCCTCCTTAGAATACGATCGAGGGGCATTATAATTTGCAATCAGGCGTAAATGCATTACCGTAGCTACCTCCAGGTTGGCGTCGGGACGGGCAGCGTTGTAGAATTGCCGTGCGATGGGGGAGACACGCCCCCACCTCTACCCCCGGAGGGAGAGGGAGATTAGGAGGCCGACAATGGCCGACATTCCGATCGTTTACACCCTCACCGTCTGCCCTGCCTGCGACGCCCTTCGCGCCGCCTGGAAGCGGGAGGGCATCGAATACGAAGAGCGGCGGGTGGACCAGAGCCAGGACACCCTCGACGAGGCGCTGGACTACGCCGACACTGTCCCCATCATTGTTCATCCCGATGGGAAGGTGGAGGTGGGCTTCAAAGGCATGACCGGTTGAGAGATCGGCTGATGACGGGCCGTGCGCCCGACTGGAAACACTCAGGCAGCCAAAATACGAAATAGCGCGGGGGAGTTATGGCAAGAGAGACCAGTGTGGTAACGCCGGAACGCTATTCTCAAGGGTTCGATTACCGGGCATACATGGACGAAATTAAGGTCAACAAGGCCCGTTTCGAAGGCTTCTACGACAGCAGTGTACTCTCAGAGGACGATGCCCGCGCCTTCAGGGAACTGGCATCCCTGGACAACGGACCCAGGAAAATGCTGGTGTTGGGCGAGGACTGGTGCGGCGATGTGGTGCGCGGCATGGGGGTGCTGGCCCGCATCTGCGAGGCAGCGGACTTGGAAATGCGCATCTTCCCCCGCGACTCCCACCACGACATCATGAACGAGTTCCTGAAAGAGGGGAAGTGGATGTCCATCCCCGTTGCCGTCTTCTACACCGGCAACCACGACTACATTTGCCACTGGATCGAGCGGCCCGCCGTAGCGGAGAGGGAGATGCACCAGATCGAGGTGGACATCCGCGCCGAGAACCCCGACATAGACGACCAAGCCTTCGGGCGCGAGCGTCGCGCCCGCACTGCCGCCAAGGCCGATGAGTGGATCGCCGCCACAGTCGTCGAAATCCGGGAGTTACTCGAAAAAAGCGTCTCGTAACCCGAGTCCACTCCTGTATTGAAGTCGGAGCCGGCCTCGATTGAGGTCGGCTTTAACTTTTACCGCCGCCATCTAGTCCGCCTGGCTCGCCTGGGCTGTAGTCTCGGACTGGCGACGGGATTCGGCTGCTGCCGGGCTTCCCAGGAGCAGGAACATTGCCGACCCGACGAGGTTCACGATGGCTATTGTTGCGAAAGGCAAAAAGTAGCTTCCTGTCCTGTCGAAGGCAATACCGGCGTACAGGGGGGCGGCGAGCAGCAATATGTTCATGGGAATCATCGAGATCCCGGTGATGCTGGCAAATGCCTTTCGCCCGAAATAGACGCCCCGTATGGCAGTGGTCAGCGGGGTTCGTCCTCCAAAGCCTATACCCATGAGAACCGCGAACAGGTAAGCCATATACAGGGAGTCCCACATCAGCAGCACTGCCAGCGCCAGCGTTTGGACCGACGAAAACCCGAATATCGCCAGCCGCATCGGCACCCTGTCGCCGATATACCCGCCGATGAGCGTGAAGACTGCCCCCACCGCCGTGTAGACCGAAATTACCCACCCGATAGTCTGGAGCGAGAAACCCCGGTCCGTCAGCATGGGACCAAGGTGTACCATGACGCTAACGATTACTATGGAAGAACAGGCATGCCCCAGGGTTATCAACCAGAAGGTCCTGGTGCGCACGGCCTGCTGCCAGGTATAGTCCGGCTCACCGTTGTCCGACGATTTAGCAACTTCCGCCGATGGAGCTACCATTGGCGCATCTCCATCGGGATGCCGGCCCATTTCCTCAGGAGTATTCCTTACCAGCCGCGAGATAGGCCAAGCCACGGCCATCATGAATATTCCCAGTATAAGAGCGGTATTGCGCCATCCGGGGCGGCCCGCCGCATCGGGGTCGATGGCCCAGACCAGCACCGGCACCAGGAGCACGCCGCCAACCAGGAATCCCTCCATGGCCAATGCCATGGCAGTGGCGCGCCGCCGCCTGAACCAGTTGTTCAGCACGGTCATCATGGGCATCCAGGTGCCCAGGCCGACACCGACGCTGATCACGATAAAGGCTGCATAGAACTGCCAGAGATGCTGCATCCAACTGAGAATCAGGAAACCGCCGCCCGCGATCACCATCCCTATCAGCACGTTCCGGCGGGGGCCTAGCTTGTCTATCAGGTAGCCGCTGACCGGGCCCATTATTGAGCCTTCTACTCTCGTGAGAACAAAAGCGATGGAAAGCTCAGTGCGGCTCCAGCCAAAGTGCTTTTCCAGCACCACAAACCAGGCCGACATACCCTGGAACAGCGGGACAGTGCCGATAACCATGATTCCGGCGGACAGCCCGACCATGACCCAACCGTAGAACAGGCGACGCAGGATGCTCATAGAACGTCCGTGGGCTTGGGTAGCAGTAAGGAGGTGGGTCGCAGACGAGGTTGCGACGGGCGAGGATAGCTCATCCTAGGAGTCGCCCGCCCCTGCGGGCGACACCACAGCGGGCGCGGGCTGGGCGGCAGGGAGCCGGGGCTTCCGCGCTATCAGGAAAAGGACGGCGCCGACACCATTGAGGATTGCCAGCGTGAGGAAAGCCCACTGATAGTCGCCCAATTGGTCCCGCATGAATCCGGCCATCGGCGCGGATATGAGCAGGAGAATGTTCATCGGCACCGTGGAAACGCCCAGAATGCTGCCAAAGGATGCCCTTCCGAAGTACTCGCCCCGTATGGCAGTTGTTAGCGGAGTGCGTCCGCCAAATCCGATGCCGAACAGAATGGCGAACACGTAGAACATATAGAGGCTGGTGTTGATGGTGATCAGCACCACCGCTATGCCTTGGAGGGCGGTGAACAGGAACAGCGCCACGTTGGTTGGGATGCGGTCTCCGATGTAGCCTCCGGCGAACTGGAACGGCAGAGCCACGAAGTTGTATAGCGATACCATCCATGCCACTGTTTGAAGAGAATATCCGATTTCGGTCATCATCAGACCCAGGTGGGACATGATGGCCAGAATAATCATGGACGCAAAGCCATGCCCGAAGGCGATGCACCAGAACGCCTGAGTCCGCAGCGCCTGCCGCACGGTAAGCTCCGGCTCGGGAGGCAAGGATGCAGCCTCTTCCTCCGGCGTTGGCGCCCGCCTGACAGGCGGTGGCGCTTCGACGGCGTCCCCGTCGGGTAGCAGCCCCATATCCTGCGGGCGGGTCCTGATAAGCAACGGCAGCACCAGTGCGCCAACGAGGATGACGCCCGCAATAACCAGGGCCGTGGTGCGCCATCCCAGCACGGCAGACTGCGTGTCCGGGTCCACCTCAACCGCCCAGGCAATGGCAGGCACCACCAGCAGCGCGCCAGCGGTCATGACCGACATGGAGATGCCCATGGCCGTGCCGCGCTGCCGGCTGAACCAGTGGTTCAGCATGGTCATCAGGGGCACCCAGCCACCAAGGCCCTGACCAAGGGACATGAATATGAAAGCCAGGTAGAAGACCCACAGGGAGTTGACCTGGCTAAAGAGAGCAAAGGCGCCCACCAGCACCAACAGGCCGATCAGCACCATCTTTCTGGTGCCGAGCTTGTCGGCTAGGTAGCCTTCGACCGGCCCCATCAGCGCGCCTTCGGCGCGGGTCAGCGACAGTGCGGCGCCCAGTTGAGTGGCGCTCCACCCGAAATGGTCTCGCAGGGCCACTGACCAAACGGCCATGCCGTGAAACACCGGCACAGCTGAAATGACCATTACCATTCCGGCCAAGCCGGACAGCCACCAGCCGTAGAATATGCTGCGTGGCCTCACCTGGGCCTCCTGTCAGACGCCGGATCTTTCGTCGCCACGAAAGCTAGCGGATGTGCGCATACACAGTCAAATCTGCGCGGTCAAGGCTACTGAAAAGCTATACTGTTTAACATTATCTATCCTAAACAATAATACAATCTGATTCAAGGCGGGCCTAGGCAGTTCCAATTGACCTCACGGAGAAGACCAGCCATTTCCCAACCTCCGCCCAACGTGGTAAATTGGGGGCGCGATAGTGGATTTCGGGTGAGCCGCTAGGTGTAACCTGACCGAACTCAAAACCAGGCCTAAGGGAGGACTGATGCAGTACGGAATGTTTATGATGCCCTCGCACCCACCGGAACGCGATATGTATGTCGCTCACCAGTGGGACTTGGATTGTCTGGAAATGGCCGACAATCTAGGTTTTTCGGAGGCCTGGATTGGCGAGCATTTTACCTCGCCCTGGGAACCCATTCCCGCTCCGGACCTGATGATTGCCCAGGCACTCATGCGCACCAAGAACATCAAGCTCTGCACTGGCGTTCACCTGCTGCCGTATCATCACCCCGCCGAGTTGGCCTGCCGTGTCGCTTACCTGGACCACATGGCCCAGGGCCGTTTCATGTTCGGCATCGGCTCCAGCGGCCTGCCCACCGACTACCGCCTATTCGACGTCGACGGCATGAACGGCCAGCACCGCCGCATGACCCGTGAGTCCATCGACATCATCCTCAAGCTGTGGGCCAGCGAGGAGCCTTTCGAGTACAAGGGCGACTTCTGGGACGTGAACTACCCGGAGCCGTTCCTGGATAGTTTGCGCTTCTTCATCAAGCCCTATCAGCAGCCCCACCCGCCCATCGGCGTCGCTTCCGTCAGCATCGGCTCAGAGACGCTGAAGATTGCCGGCGAGCGCGGCTTCATCCCCATGAGCCTTGCCATGAACCAAGATTACGTCATCAGCCACTGGGACGCGATAGTGGAAGGCGCGGCCCGAAGCGGACGGACGCCTTTACGCTCCGACTGGCGCATCACCCGCGACGTGTGGGTGGCTGATTCCGACGACGAGGCCATGGACGGCGCCATCAACGGTATGCTGGGCCGCGTCTGGGGCGACTACCTGCTGCCGCTGTTCGCCACCTTCGGGCTGACTCACGTCATCAAGCACGATTCCAGCGTTCCCGACGAAAAGGTAACGCCGGAGTACATGGCGGAGCACGTGTGGCTGGTCGGCTCCCCCGACACCGTAGAGAAAAAGCTCCTCAGCCTCTACGAAATGTGCGGCGGCTTCGGCACCCTGCTCACACTCATATATGACAACATGGAGAACCAGGAGGACTGGGAAAAGTCCATGAATCTGTTCGCCAAAGATGTCATGCCCCGCTTCGCCGAGCTGAATCCCGACTAGGTCAGGTAGTCAGGAAAGGTATCGAAGAGGCCGTCACTTTGCCTGACGGCCTTTTCCGTTTATGGTGCTCAAATCCACGGCGCCGCTTTCACACCGCTGTCACATTGGTCAACGCCAACCTGAGCTACCCAGCACGTGCCCGGGGAGCTGGTGGCAGGCCCTAGTTGGTGAGCCTGAGGTTGGCCGGCAAGTGGCTCTCCCAGTCGGGGATCAGTCTGGCGCGGGGTGACGGCAGCAGCCAGGCGTGGAACAGGGCCATGAGGCTGAACCCAAGAGACATGAGTAGCGGCGCAAGATAGGTCCCCGTCAGATCCCACAGGAGGCCGGCGCACACGGGCGCCAGCCCCATACCCAGACCGTTGCCCAAGTTCTGCCAGCCGTAAAGACTGCCTTGGGGCACGTTACCGTAGTACTGGCGGTTGGCGATGGGGAATGTGGGCACCTCGCAGCTCTGGCCGATGCCGAAGGGGATTGCGAACAGGTAGAAAGCCCAGGCGTCGTGGGAAAAGAAGAGCAGCAACAGAGGCAAGGATTGCAGGGCCATCCCTGCGACCCAGACCGTCCGGCATCCCCATCGCTCCGCCACGACGGGCACGGCTCCCCGCGCTATGACACCGACCCCCTGCTGGGCTGCAAGCACCCCCGCGGCCACTCCCAGAGACAGGCCCCGGTCTACCGCAATAGCGACCACCAACACGTTGATGATGTTGTGGCCCATGCAGCCCCAGTAGTGGATGCCGATGAGGTTCCAGAAGGTGAACGTGCGCTTCGCCTGCTGGATGAATACCGTCGCCCGTACCTTTGCGGCCTCGTCGCTCTGCCGTTCCTGAACCGGCTCTCCCCCAAGATCCCCCAGCGGACGCAAGCCTATCTCGGCGGGCCCGTTATGAAAGAACCTGACCAGCAGGAGCAGTATCGCCCCGCCCGCTATGCCCGGGAGCCAGAAGATCCACTTCATCCCAAGCTGGCCGAAGGCCGCGCCAATGAGGAACAGCAACGCAATTGTTCCCATTCCCTGGAACGACCATACCACCCCCATAGCGGCTCCCAGGTGTCTCCTGAACCACAGGGTCACTCCAGAGACAGTCAGAACCGTGAATATGGTGGTGGCGACGCCAAGTACCACGCCGAAGAAAAGGTAGAACTGCCACAGGTTGCTCATGATGCCCGTCAGCATCATGCCGGCAATAAACAGAATCCCTCCGAGCAACAGCAGCCGGCGGACTCCGTAGCGGTCTCCGAGCCACCCCACGTAGGGGCTGACCAGACCCAGGACCACCCACTGGAGGCTGAACGCCAAGCTTATAGCGCCGTAGCTCCAGCCGAATCCGGCGGCGTCACTCAGATGAGGCACCAGAGCAGCCGCCGCGAACCGGACCGAAGAGGTGATAAACCCCATCGCAGCCGCGACCGCCACAATCACCCAAGCGTAATGTATTTGCCACTTTGAGAGCATCGGCATCGTAATTCAGGGATGAAATAGCGCTTGAGCCTGGCGCCGCTCCTAACCGCAGGGTAGCGGAACTCAGCAGGTATTGGCTGCGCTGTACGCGGGAAGTATACACATTGAGGACAAATGGACAAACCAGATTCCCGGCCAATGGCGAAGGCCCGTTGGAAAAGTCAGCCCGGCGTAGGGTTTGATGCCGCCCCAGCCCGTTAATCCACTCGTAACATTTGGATTCTAGAATGGTCTGGATTCACAGATGCGAAATGCAACCGGGAAGGATTAGCGGATTGGTAACTTCCACCCTCCTCAAGCCGGTCAAGTTCTACAGCGAGTGGCAAGACTCGGACGGAAGGATCAGACCCCATTACGCACGACTGGCAGAGACTGCCGCTTCTCTTGAACCAGGCAGCTTGGCACGGCGGTGGAACAGCGCCCGTCGGCAGGTGGAGTTGGACGCCGTCACCTTCTACTTGGACCCCGGCAGTTACCGGGCCATGCCCACCGACTTCCTGCCTCGGGTGATTCCGTTAGAACATTGGGAGAGCATCGCCGCGGGCGTATCCCAGCGACTTCGGGCCATCAATCGCTTTCTGGTTGATCTCTACAACGACGGGCAGGACGTTGTGCCCGAAGAGGTGATTTACACCTCCCAGTATTTCTACCCGGAAGTACAGGGATTCCGTCCGCCAAAGGACGTCTTCGTCCATATCTACGGCATTGACCTTGTGCACATGGGTGATGGGCGTTATGTAGTGCTGGAAGACAACCTGCGCATTCCGTCGGGAATCTCCTACCAACTCAAATCTACGGCAATGGCAGCGTCCATATTTCCCGAGTTTTCCGAAGGGTACGACGTATTTCCATACGACATACGCGACGCCTACGTGGGTATGTTCCGCTCCCTCACCGACAACCCGGAGCCGGTATGCGTGCTGCTGACCGACGGGAAGTACGGCTCCGCCTTCTTCGAGCACCGCTACCTCTCCGATATGCTGGGAATCCCGCTGGTGGAAGGCCCGGACCTGTACGTGGCGCCTGACGGGTGCGTGTATGCCCGCACGTTGGATGAGGACGTGAAGGTGGACGTCATTTACCGCCGGGTGGAGGACCTGGACCTGTTCGTTCCCGGCCTGCGCGAAGCCTATATGGACGGCAAGGTTGCGCTGGTCAACGGCATCGGCACCGGAGCCGCCGACGACAAGCTGGTTTTTCTCTGGGTACCGCAAATGATAGAGCGCTACCTTGGCGAGACGCCGGTGCTGGAGCAGGCACGCAGTTACAACCTGGCCGAAACCGACAGCAGACGTTTTGCGCTGGAGAACCTGGATAATCTGGTTATCAAGACTCGCCAGGGATACGGCGGGCTGGGCGTGTTCGTCATGCCGGACCTGGGAGAGGGGTACAAAGCAAGGGTAGCCAACAACATCCTGCAAAATCCCCTCATGTTTATTGCCCAAGAGACATTGGATTTTTCCCAGCACATGGTTTTTAATGAACGCACTGGCGGCCTTGAGCCGCACCACATCGACCTCCGGGTGTTCGCGGTGCAGAGCGGCGATGGCAGCGTGTCCGTATTCCCCGGCGGCCTGACCAGGGTTGCCCAGTCGGGCAGCAGAATAACCAACAACTCCTCCGGTGGCTTATGCAAACCAACGTGGGTAGTCCGACAGATACCGTGACCGCGTCCTTCATCTACGCGGTCAGATACGGCTACTCCGATACGGTTATCCACAACGACAATCAACTCCGCATCTTTCCCCGAGATGGAGAGGGGCAGTGCGCCTTCGAGACGAATGTATGGTCCATACCCCAAGGCAGGGGGGTTGATTACAAGGACCGCTTCGGCAACCAGGTGCGTCGCCTTCGGGTTATCGAGCCGCACACCACCTTCATCGTGGCTGCTGGCGGCAGCGTCAGCCTGTCCACTGAATCCCCCGCCGTTGACGACGTTTCCGTCACAGACCTCCGGGACTTGCCGGAGAGTTTCGAATACACCTCAGTCTCGCCCCTCGTGCAGCCGGAAACGGTCGCCGACTTGGCCGCCAGCGTTGCCAGTGGCGGCGACAGCCTGCTCGTAACGGTCAACAGCGCCGTGCAATGGGTGTATCAAAACATTCTGTACCAGCGCGGCACGACGTCCGTCGCTACTACCGCCGACCAGGTGCTGGCGGCGGGAGAGGGAGTCTGCCAGGACAAGACGCATCTGGCACTGGGAATGCTGAGGGCACTGAAAGTCCCGTGCCGCTACGCCAGTGGCCTGATAACCGGGCAGACCGGCGAATCTCATTCCTGGGTGGAGTTCTTCCATCCGGAACACGGATGGCTGGGGGCCGACCCCACCAGGGGCCTAATTCTTCCCCCGGCCCGTGATTACGTCAAGCTGGGCGTCGGACGCGACTATACCGATGTTTCCCCGGTGACTGGCTCATTCCTTTCCAAAGGGGAAGCAGAAGACATCGCGGCCATCGCCACCGTGACCTTGGGCACGAGTCTGCCCGCCTTGGGCGACGCACTGGAATTGCTGGAGCGGGCCTACGTGGTGCAGAACGAAACAAGTATCCCCGTTGTGCCAATGGAGAGGCCGGAGAGAGACAGATGAGCATTGAACCAGGGGCCGGCAGCACGGATTCAAGGACCATCGCCTCGGGAGCCAATCGCTGGATTACCGATTCCCGCGTATATAACCTCCTATGGCTGGGGCGCTGGATCGAGCGCGCCCAGACCATCGCCCGGGTGGTCCGCTGGGCCGCTCAACAGGATGAGGCCGACGGTCAGCCGGGACTGGAAACCGTTCTGAGCATGGCAGCCAGCATCCGGGGCGTCAACGTCGGGCGGGATGACACCGCCCTCGATATGCTGCTCACCCGTGACAGCGGGGCTTCGCTGCGCGGCTGCCTGGCGGCGGCGAGGTTCAACGCCACCCACGTGGCCCCCGTGGAAGTCATACAGGTCATCGGTGTGGCTATAGAGCTAATGGATGCCAGCGATGAGCCCTTGACCACATCCCACGAAGTAGTGGAACTGATGGACGAGATATTGCCTGTTCTGGAGGCCCTTCATTCTGCCATCGAGGATGCTTGGTTTCACTCGGGGCCACTGTCGGAAGAAGAGGTCTACCGCCGGTTCGTTCAGCAACAACAGCAACAGTAAGTCTTACAAAAGCAGCCTTCGTATCTCAGGTTACCGCCGCGGACCTGCCAAAGCCTACGCCCCTACACGCTTGCTCCTCAACGGCGCGCTAACCTCGTGCATGTAACCCAGAATCTCCCGTTGGGACTGCCAGAACCCGGTCTCGTGGTAAGGAATGCCCCGTTCCAGGCAGAAGGTTCTGACGACCTCGCGGGCATCTTTCAGGCGGTTGCGGGACATATTGGGGAACAGATGGTGTTCAATCTGGTAATTCAGCCCGCCGTAGGCGAAATCTATAACCGGATTGGGCAGCACGTCACGAGCAGTCAGCACCTGCTGCCGCAGGTAGTCCAGCTTTTCGCCGGGTTCCAGCACCGGCATTCCCTTGTGGTTGGGGGCAAACACCGATCCCATGTGAAACCCCGCCAGCGCGCGATGCACCACGATGAACAGGGCGGCCTGCCAGGGTGGTAGAAACACGAAGAGAATCGCCAGATACAACCCAATGCCAGCCACAACCACCGTGACTTCGGCAAAGGGGTAGCGCACCCGCTCACGGCGCAGCAGGTAGGCGACTCCGCCACCCAGCAAGCTCAGCGAAGTAAGCAGCAGAACAGGATAGAAGAAAACCGCCTGGTACTTCACCAAGAAGCGCAGGGGACCTTTCTTCTCCAGGGCTTGCTCCTGGGTGAAGGCAAACACTGAAACTTCGATGTCGCCGTCTGCATCCAGCTGATTGGGATTCCGGTGATGAGTGTTGTGCTTGTCCTGCCACCAGCTGGGCGTCATTCCGGTGACCAATCCGGCCAGCAGCATCACCAGGTCGTTGTTGCGGGCGGAGCGGAAAATTTGGCGGTGCCCCGAGTCGTGGCCGATGAAGCCGAACTGAGCGAACACGACGGCCAAGAACACGGCGTTGAGCATCTGTACCCATAGCTGATCAAAGAGAACGACGACTGCAACGCCCAAGGACAGCATCGCCAGCATCCCGGGAATTTTCACGGCGTAGTAGAGATACTGGCGCTCCAGCAGCCCCTTTTCGGCCACTATTCGCCGGAGCTGCAAGTATTCTTTTCCGCCTTCGTTTCGGAGAGAGTCCTCTAACGCCGCGTCCAAATACTCACGATTCGCGGCGACGTTCAAGGCCCTGGGCACAACTCTTTGAGTAGCTATATCAAGGTCTCCATGTTATACATCAATTGCCGGAGCTTCGGACCGGCTATGCGGTCAACGCCTGGGAGGTCTCTTCCCGTATCCGAGCCGCCGACTCCTTCAGCGAGTTCAGCACGATGGTGGGCGGAGCGGGCGCCACGGAAGTGTAGTTGACGCCCATGCTCAACAGGTCCTGCGGCGAAAGGCGCAGCGCCGAGTGGTTTACCGGTATGTAGACCTTGGCCTTGCCTACGGCGTTCACTCTGGCCGCCAGGTCAATGAAGGTCTGCTTCAGCCGGGGGTCGTTGGGGTCGGTCATGCCCAGCGCCGTCGAAATGTCGGTGGGGCCGAGGGAAATGACGTCCACGCCGTCAACAGCGGCAATCTCTTCGATTTCGTCCAGTCCCCGCTTGTCCTCGGTCATCACGATGAGCAGGACTTCCTCGTTGGAGGTCTCCATGTGCTCCGTCCAAGGAACGGCGCCGTAGCCCGCGGCGCGAGTGCTGCCCGCGCCGCCACGCTCCCCCACCGGCGGGTATCGGACTGCGGCGACGGCACGCCTTGCCCCTTCGACCCCTTCGATGTGCGGCACCTGGATTCCCTGGGCCCCGGCATCGAGGATGCGCAAAATGGTCTTGGGGTTATTCTCGGGCACTCGAACTATGGGAGTTACATCGCAAAGATCAGCCACCCGAATCATCTCGCCGACGGTCTTCATATCGAAGGCCGAATGCTCCATATCAATGAATGCGCCGTCGAAGCCGGCGGCCGCGATAATCTCCACGACCGCCGGGTCCGAAAACCCGATGTGGCTGACGATAGCCAATCCGCCTTCCCGCATAACGCGCTTGACCCGGTTCTCTTTCATTACGTTCTACCTCAAAGACATACGGCCTTACCGTGCTGGGCAAGAGTGTAGATAGGGGCGGCGCGGCGTGTCAAACTCTCTAACGGCGCAACGGCGGAACCACGACCTCAATCTGGTCGCCAATAGACACCATGCCCGGGTTTTCCACCACGCCATACACGCCGAAGTACGGGGCCCGCGAAGCAGGACGGTAGCTCAGCAGCATCCGCGGGACGTCGAAGTCTCTCTGGCCGGTGTCCGGGTCAACGGCCGTTATGGCACAGCGCGGGTCAGGAGCGACCAGTCGCAGCCGCAACTCCGGGCCAATGGCGATGACGCCTCCCAGCCAGGAGTCCTCTTCGTGGGGCGAGCAGCCCTCGATGAGGAAGTTGGGGCGAAAACGCCTCGCCTCGAACTCCTTGATTCCTTCGGTGAGCCGTCCAAGGAAGTCTATGGAGGCTTGGGACAGCACCGAAACAGGATACTCGTCGAAGGAGAGGCCCGCATCATCAGTCTTTACCAAGCGGACCGGGCCACGGCAGAGGGAAGAGAGCGCATCGTTCCACTGCCCTTCCACCAAGCGCCCAGGAACAAGGCGGCCCCATACGGGAGTCTGGACGGTTTCACCCAACTGAACTGCCGCGGAGAGCTCCACACCTTCGGGGAAGGCCAGAGTCAGGTGGTCGGCTTGAATGTCGTAATCTGCGAAAACTCTGGCTAGAATCGGACGCTGGCGTTGTGTCAGCAGCCTTCCACCTCCGTCGATGAGATGGAAGCGGCGGTCTTCGGCGATCCCCGACGGGCCCACGGAGACCGATTCCCGCCTTTGCAGGGCCAGAGACTTGACCGCGACAGTGTAAATGGTGCCGACAGTAGGCAAGGTCGTGTCCTTTACAGCCGAATTAATCCAGGAGATCGGGCCGTTTGCCCAGGGTTACCTCAACTTCCGTCTCTTCTCCATCCCTAAGCACCGTGAAAGTAACGTCATCATCAGGGCTGTTGTGGTAGGTCAGATGGGCAATCAATTCGCTGGCAACAGCCACCCGGTGAGCGCCGATGGCGGTGATTATGTCCCCCCCAGCAGGGAATTCTACACCATCTATCTCAGCCGTGGACTCGGACGCACGCATCCCCGCCTTGTCGGCAGGACTATCGTTGACAATGTCTATAATCAAGACTCCCGTTGACCCTTCGGGCAGACCCAGCTCTTCAGCGTAGGCTGAGTCCACCGTTGCGATCCTGACTCCCAGCCAAGGATAGTTGAACTCACCGTTTTCAATAAGGGGCGGCACCACCCGCTTGGCAATGTTTACCGGCACCGCCATACCGACGCCAGAGAAATTGCCGGTCCTGCTAATGATCTGGGTGTTGATTCCGATAACCTGTCCCAAACGGTTCAAAAGCGGACCGCCGGAGTTACCGGGATTGATGGCCGAATCCGTCTGAATCACCTCCGGTATGCTGAACTGGGCCTGCCCTGAGATGTTGCGCCCCACTGCGCTGACAATGCCTGACGTCATGGTGAACTCCTGACCGAAGGGCGCTCCCAAGGCGACGGATAGTTGGCCCACCTTGACCTCGCTACTGTCCCCCAGGGTTGCCGGTTGCAGTTGCCAGTCACCTTCCTCCAATTTGATCACGGCAAGGTCGGAATGCGGGTCGCTGCCCACCACGGTGGCTTTCGCCTGGCTGGAATCGGCGAAGAATACGGTCACTTCTTCCGATCTCCCTATCACATCCTCCACCACGTGATGGTTGGTGACTATGTGCCCTTCATCGTCCCACACAAAGCCGGACCCGGCGCTCCACAGCAGGTCTTCGGGGATGCCCGGTACACCTCTCAGCGCCGCACTGGCCGGACTTTCCACTCTGAGGTACACGACGGAAGCGATGGTCTTTTCGTAGATTTCATACAGAACCTCCTCGAAGGCCGCCACCAATTGCACCGATGTGAGCACGGCGGCACCGGAGGAAATGCCGTCGTCGGCCGTTGATGTGGCGGCCGGCGTGGCAGGATTGACCGGCCTCTCCCCACGGCCTTCCGGCATGGGTGTCACTATCGAGGACAACGAGACTGAGCCAGCCGTCGGCATTACGGTCTCGCGTGGAGTCGTGCCCGTCGTGGCAGGCGACCCCTCATCGGTGGCGCCTGCGAGCCGCAACGGCTCTGGCCCTGGTTCAATCCTGCTGGTTGGGGTAGCCGAGTCGCTGCAGGCGAACAGACCTGCCACCAATGCGCCCAGCAACAGCGACATCACTGCCCATCCAAGCGTCATGACAGCCGGTCTACGCATACACATAACCCCTTCCCACATTTGTGAATCCTAATACGCCAAGGGAAGTAAAGCGGATTCTAGACTACCTCCGGCCCGAATTTCCTGAAGTAAACCTCGCCAGGATCACCTGGCTGCAACTATTACTGAGCGAGGAATCGTCAGGCGTATCGTATAATGAAGACAGGGATTCGGCGACACTGGGCAAATCCGGTGCGCTGGCGAGTTGCGATATGGCGCCCCTAAGCCGCATCAGGCGTGCGGTCTCGGTATGCACGGCGATAGCATTGCTGTTGGGCTTGGCAGGCCCGCTGGCGGCGCGCGCCGAAGCGCAGGAAATATCCGGGCCGCACGTAGTGGTCATTACGGTGGACGGCGTGATCAACCCGGTCAAGGACCGCTATATTGAACGCGCTATCGAAGAAGCGGAGTCTGGCGGCGCGGAACTGCTGGTAATCAGACTCGATACTCCCGGCGGGCTGCTGAACTCGACGCGCGACATTGTGGAGCGCCTGCTGGCGTCGCCGGTCCCGACGGTGGTGTACGTCTCCCCTGCCGGGGCGAGAGCCGGCTCGGCGGGGACTTTCATCACAGCGGCAGCCAACTTCGCGGTGATGGCTCCCGGCTCCAACATAGGCGCGGCTACTCCGGTTTCCGCCACCGGTCAGGACCTGGACGAAACGCTGGCCAGCAAAGTGGAGAACGACGCCGCCGCCCTGATTCGCAGCATCGCCCAAGAGCGCGGGCGCAATGCCGAACTGCTCGAGGCCACCGTCCGCGAAGCCGCGTCCTACACAGCGCTGGAGGCACTGGACGGCAACGTGGTGGACTTCATTGCCGACCACATGGACAGCTTGCTATCTCAATTGGATGGGCGTACCGCGCAAACCCCGGCGGGCCCGGTTATCGTGGAGACGCGGGGGCTGGTAAAGCGAGACCTCGAAAAGAACCTCCTGGAAAACCTGCTGGAGTTCCTGGCGGATCCCAACGTGTCCTTCCTTCTGCTGACCATCGGCGGCCTAGGGATAGTGATCGAGCTATTCAATCCCGGCCTCATCGTTCCAGTGGTGGTCGGTGTGATATTCCTGATACTGGCCTTTGTCGCCCTGGGAAATCTTCCGGTCAACTGGGCTGGAGTGGCGCTCATACTGCTTGCCATCGTGCTGGCAGCCGCCGAAGTCGTGGTGGCGGGATTCGGTATTCTGGGCATTGGTTCGGTGGTCAGCCTTGTCATCGGCGGGCTGCTGCTGTTTGCCCAATTCGGGGACACATCACCCACGCTGCCGCCGCTGTCGGTGAACCGGTGGCTTATTGTAGGCACCGGGATCGTAGCGGCGGTCAGCGTGCTATACTTGGCGCGGGAAGCCGTGAAGTCTCGCCGCCAACGCCGGACCGCTTCCGGCACTTCCTTGGTCGGCGAAGTCGGAGTGGTCACCAGGGCACTGTCTCCCAAGGGCGTCGTTCGGGTAGCCAGTGACACTTGGACCGCCGTTAGCGCCGACGGGGATCCCATTGAAGTCGGCGAGGAAGTTTGGGTCCTTGATATCGAAGGACTGGTGCTAACCGTAACCCGTTCAGAATTTCCATACTTGACCCCAACCGAGGAATGAGGGCGGACGAAACCGCTAAGGAGGGCGCTATGTCGGCAGGTCTGATAATGGTGCAGCAGTACCAAAGGATGGTTGTTCAGCGGTTTGGCACATACGTGGGGACTAGAACTTCAGGGCTTCACCTGCTTATCCCCTTTGTCTACCACGGCACCAAGGTTGACCTGAGGGAGCGGGTGGCAAGAGTGCCAACCCAGAAGTACATCACCTCGGATAACGTCGTCGTGGACATGGACTTCGTAATCTATTACCGTGTTATGGAGGACCTGGCCGACCGGGCCGTGCTAGAGGTTCAGAACTTCGAGCTGGCGGTGGTCAACCTGGCCTTCGCGACCCTTCGCGCCGTCATTGGCGCAACCACGCTTTCCGACGCGCTGGCCGAGCGGGAGCGCATCCGTGACGCTCTCCAAGTCAGGATGGACGAGGTTACTGAGCGGTGGGGGGTCAAAGTCTCGCAGGTCGAGATTAACGAGATAGACCCGCCTCCTGGCGTGAAGGCGGCTATGGAGCGGGAGAAGTCCGCCGAAGCCATCAAGACCGCCGAGATTACCGAGTCCGAGGGCGCGCGCCAGTCGCAGATAAACCGCGCCGAGGGTGAGAAGCAGTCGGCCATCCTGAAGGCCGAGGGCGAGCGCCAGTCCGAGATTTTGAAGGCCGAGGGCGAGCAGCAGGCCGCCGTCCTGCGGGCGATGGGTTTCAGCGAGGCGCTGGAACGAATCAACTCCGTAGCCAATCAGGCCGATGGCCGCACCATGAGCCTTCAATACTTCGACACACTGAAGTCGCTGGGAGACTCCCCATCCACGAAGTGGATTTTCCCCATGGAGTTCACGTCGATGCTGGGCAACTTCATGTCAATGGGGGCCAACTCGGGCGGCAACGGAAGCAGCGAGAGGCAGAACGGCGCGGGGTAGCAAGGTCACCAAACCGAATCAACCATAAAGGCCGGGCGTTGGACCCGGCCTTTTTCTCTTGCCCAAGTTGAAGCAGCTTCTCGGGTCAATGGGCTAAGGCCCAGTCGGCTGTATCAGCCCGTAGTTGGCGTCAGCACGGCGGTACAGGACGCTGTAGCGGTTGGTATCGGAGTCCAGGAACATATAGAAGCTGTGGTCCAGGTACTGCATCTGGAGGGCGGCCTCTTCCACCGTCATCGGCTCCATGTCGAAGCGCTTGATTCGCACAAGGTCGCCGGCGGGGGCCGCCAGAATCTCGTCGTCCGCCACGCCGTTTTCTGAGGCTAAGACTTCTTGCACCACCACGTCGGCGTCGGGCGCATTGCGGGAGGCCCGTTCGCTGCGGTAGTGCTGGGACTTCCAGCGCCTGAGCTGGCGGTCGAGAGCGTCGGCAGTGGCATTGACGGCGGCCCGCGCGTTGGCGGCGCGGCGCTGGGCGCGCAGTAGGTCTCCGCCCACATTCAGTGAAACTTGCACCACTACCCGGTCCTGCTGCGAGCGGGTGGACTCGGTGGCCATCTCCACTTCGGCACGGCTGATGGCGGGCTGATGGCGATCTAGGGAGGCGAGCTTGGCGGCCACGTGCTCCTTCATCGAGCGGGTAATCTCAATGTTGCGACCCTGGATGTTCAAGTCCATCTTCACACCTCCCAATGCTAGAATCAGGGCGAGGAATCTTGGTAACCCCGAAGTCCCCAAGGGCGGGGAGCGATAATACCATAACCTCCTGGCAATAAGCATAGCAGTTTTCGGGATGGTGTACCGCCATTCAGTTCTTTGTCTGAACTGTGATTTGCCTGATTCTGGGATTCCCGTGATTTCTTCAATCCGGTGAATCCAAGTAATCCTGAAAATCCTGGTTCAGACTGAAGCGTCCGGTCAGCGGGTGGTGGTGAGGAGTTCCGGGTTGAGGGCCGACTCGTTCAGGAATTCCAGCGCAGCCGAATAAGGCTCCGCTTCCCTGGAAGCCACACTTTCCAGTCGCGCCAGCAGAGCGGGGTCGGTCTGAACCAAGCGGCGCAAGCGACGCACCAGTTCTTCCTCTACTACCTCAAGGAACTCCTGGGTGCGGTGTTCACCGCGTCGCGTGGCCAGGTTACCGCTGGATTCAAGGAAGGCGCGATGCTCCTGTAACTTGACCCAAAGCTCCTCTATGCCCTGACCGGTATGAGCCGCAGTCATGGTCACCGGCGGCAGCCATTCCGGGGTGGTCAGCGACATCTGGAGCATGGCAGTAATCGACGCAGCCATCTGGTCGGCCCCGTCGCGGTCGGCCTTGTTTACCACATAGAGGTCCGCAATCTCCAACACGCCGGCCTTGAGCGCCTGAATGGAGTCGCCTGCTTCGGGGATAAGCGCGACAGCCACGGTGTCGGCCACCCCCATGATGCCCAGTTCCGTCTGGCCTACGCCCACGGTTTCAACGATTACGACGTCGTAGCCGGAAGCGTCCAGGGCGCGAGCAATCCCCTTGACGATGCGCGGCAACCCGCCAGCCTGGCCGCGGGTGGCAACGCTGCGAATGAATACGCCCGAGTCCAAGTAGTGTCGCTGCATCCTGATGCGGTCGCCCAGCAAAGCGCCACCGCTGAAGGGGCTGGTGGGGTCAACCGCTACGATGCCGACTCGTTGGCCCTGTTCGCGCAGCAGACGGGTGAGCTGGTCAACGATGGTGCTCTTGCCCGCGCCGGGCGGGCCGGTTATGCCCAGGGTGTAGGCCCGGCCCGTGTGGACGTCTATGTCCCGCATCACTTCCGCAGCCGCCGGGTCACCCCGCTCCAGCATGGAGATGAGCCGGGAGAGTGCCCGCTGCTCGCCAGCCAGCAGCCGGTCAGCCAGTTCAGACAACGCCGCCCTCACTCTCTCCTTCCGGGAGAGGGAATCCATTGCACAGATATGCAGGGGACGAGAAACAAGGGAGCCTGATTCAGTGGCGGAATTGACTGCCGAATCCCCTGCCCCCGGCGGTGATCAGCAGGTCCGGGCGGTTGCCCCATCGCTTGAGGAAGCGGCCGAAGTTCTTGCGGGAAAGCTCGTCGCGCTGATTGTCGTCCAGTTCCGTCCACTGACGATGTTCGTGGCGCACCAGAGGGAGGGAAGAGTCGGCTACCACCCGGTAACCCTTGTCTTTGAACTGGAAACAATAGTCAATATCCAAATTGCGATAGAAGCGGAAGACCTCGCGCATAAGTCCAACGGTGGTGACCGCCTCACGGCGGAAGGACATGCAGTAAGCCTGCATCGCGTCGGCGTCGCCCTGGTCGACCTCTTCGTGGAAGTGCTGCATATCGTCGGTGGTCAGGCCGTAGGGGCCGAAGATACCTACGGTGGGGTCGCTGAGCTGTTCGGATACGGGCCCCAGGATGTCACCCACGATTTCCGCGGAGCCATCCACGATGATGATATGCTTCCCGAGGCTCTGCTTGATGCCGATGTTCTTGCTGGCGGCATCGCCGATGACGTGGTCGCAGTGAATGACCCGCAGGTTTTCGCGTTCCCGCTGCATCCCCTCCAGCATCTCGCCCGTGCCGTCGGTGGAGCCGCTGTCAATCACGATGATTTCGGCGGAATTACCCTCGGAGTGGCGCAGCATACCATTGACGCAGCGGCGCACGTCCTCCGGGTAACCGTAAGCGTTCAGAATAAAAGTGAAATCAAACTGGGAAGGTTCCTGGAGGCGCGAAGGCACTTCTCGGGAAGATGAAACCGAGTCCCACTTCTCCAAGCGGCGTTCCATGGGCGTCTTGGGGCGGACGCGAGAGCCTTCAGGGGCGTCCTGTACCACGTAGCCGTCGGCAGACAGGCGGGCCCGAACGGAATCCGCGGTATCCCAGGTCCGCTGCTGCCGCAAGGATTCCCTCTCCCGAATTGTGGCCACTATTTCCTCGCCGACCTGATTGGTCGACGGTGTCTGGTGCAAATCAAGGCCAAACACCCGGTCGAAGTCCAGCAGCAACTCGAGCTTGGCGCGGCCGGGCAGGTCAGAGCGCACCATTTCCCAGGTCACCGCCAAGGCGCCGGGAAGGTTAAGGTCTGAATCCACCGACTCCCAGAAACGGCGGCGATACTCTTCGGCCTCGGCGTTATGGCCGTTGGTGTCCGGTTCCATGCCCCACTGCCAGATACGGGAGCGCAGGTTGGTCAGAGCCCTTTCCGCCGCCTTCAACGACGTGAATGTGAAGTTCATGCGGTGACGGTACAGCACCGTCATGCACAGGTAGCGGAAGGAAAGGGGGTCGAATCCCCGTTCAATCAATTCCTCAACCAGGAAGACGTTGCCGGAGGACTTGGCCATCTTCGCGCCGTCTGCCAGCAGGTGCTGTCCATGCACCCAGTATCGGACGTGCTGGTCACCGAAGGCCGCTTCGCTCTGGGCGATTTCATCCTCGTGGTGCGGGAAGATGTTGTCCACGCCGCCGGTATGAATGTCAAAGAACTCGCCCAGGTACTTGGAGGCCATGGCCGAGCATTCAATGTGCCAGCCGGGGAAACCTTCACCCCAGGGGCTGTCCCATTTGACGTCCCGGCCGGGTTCTGCGGCTTTCCAGAGAGTGAAGTCCCGGGGGTCTCGCTTGAGCGGGTCAGCCTCGGCGCGGACGCCTTCCAGCAAGTCAGCTCCGGTGTTGCGGGACAGTTTGCCGTAGCCGGAGAAGCTGGGGACATCGAAGTAGATGTTGCCGCCGCGCTCGTAGGCGTGTCCCCTTTCCAGCAACGCGCCGACAATGGACAGCATTTCAGGGATGTGCTGGCTGGCCCACGGGAAGACATGAGCTTCCATGATGTTCAGGCGGGCTTCGTCGCGGTGAAAGCGGCCGGCGTACAACTGGGCAATTTCCTGCACAGTCTTGCCTTCCGCCAAGGCTGCCAGAATCATCTTGTCGCCGCCGGTTTCCACCAATTCCTGACGCATATGTCCGACGTCGGTGATATTCTTGATGTGCTGGACTTCAAGGCCGTGGCGCATTAGGGCCCGGCGAATCCAGTCAGCCATCATGTATGTGCGCAGGTTGCCGATGTGGGCATCGCGATAGACTGTCGGCCCGCAGGTGTACATCCGAATATGACCCGGCTCCGTCGGCTCGATCTCTTCTACCCTCTTTGTGAGGGTGTTATAGATACTCAGCAAGGCAACTGTCCCTTACCGCTGGATGCGGCTAGTTTACCACGCTCCCAATTTGCCTGCCACCGCGGGATGTACCTATAACCAACCGCTAAGCCTGAACCACCGCACCGGCCGTTTTCAGGTTCGCAATCTCTCCTGCAGTATAGCCTGCTTCGGCCAGTATCTCGTCGGTCTCCGCGCCCAGCACCGGCGTCGGGCGGCCCGCTCTGGCCGGAGTTCCGGACAGCTGGGGAACAACACCCAGATGGTCGGCCATGCCCATTCCCGGATGCTCGCGGCTAACCACCAGTCCAGCCTTGCGGACGTGAGGGTCAGCGTGGTAATCCGGGATTGCCATGTTCTCCATAACACTGACGCCGGTATTGGCAAAGCGCTCAATCCAACTCTGCCGGGAATCGCCAGACAGAACAGCGGCCATTTCGATGGACAGAGCCTCGTCGTTTCCTTCTCTGGATTGCGAATCCGCAAAGCGGGAATCGCCGGTTATATGGGCGAACTCCGGCAGGGTCGTCAGGCCATTCCACGCATCCTCATCGGGGCAGTGAAGGTAGAGCCATCCGTCGGCAGCCGGATAGAGTCGAGACAAGGCAGAGAATCCGCGCGCGCCCAGCCCCTCCGGTTCGGCTCGCCGGTACCCTTCGTAGTCCAAAAAGTAGGGCGACTGGAGCAGGCAGGCGGTCAAGGCCAAGCCGCCGTCAACGCACTGGCCGCGTCCGGTGCGCTGGCGCTCGTGCAGGGCGAGGGCCACGGAGTAGGCTCCCAGCAGGCCCGTGGCGTAGTCATTCATCGGGTATGGCAGCAGTTGCGGGGCGGCGTCTCGGCCTCCCCGTCGCACCTGGATGCCTGTGGTGGCTTGCGCCAGTTGCTCCCAGCCGGGACGCTCGGCCCAGGGGCCATCGTGGCCGAAGGCGTTGAGGGAAGCGTAGATGACATCAGGCCGACGTTTCCGCACGTCATTATAGCCCAACCCCAGGCGGTCGAGGCTGCCCTTGCGATTGTTCGTCACCACCACGTCGGCAGTTTCCAGCAGCTTCCAGAAGACTTGGCGCCCTTCTTCCCTCTTGAGGTCAATCTGAATGCTGCGCTTGCCCCGGTTTACGTCCAGGTTTCCGGCGTAGTCGTAGGGGCGCGACGGGTCGTCAATCTTGATTACGTCAGCCCCGAATTCCCCCAGGGTGCGCCCGCAGGTGGGCCCGGCCAGCACGATGCACAGGTCCAGCACCCGCACGCCTTCGAGGGCGGAAAGGATGTTCTCGCCGGTCGACGAGTGCGCGCGAGGGACTGCGGCGCGGACCTCGGCCAGCGCAGCTGTCGTGTGTTCACCCAGTTCAGGGGCGCGCGCAGGCGCCGGGCCCGGGGTTCCCCGCAGGCGGACCGGAGAGCCGGGCTGCTTCATGCGGCCATACCTGGCGTCGTCCACCTCGACGACCATGCCGCCGGCTATGGCGTGTTCGTGGACCAGCCACTCTTCCACCGTTTTGCAGATGGTGCAGGCTCCGCCCGTCTCGGCGATGGCGTCTTCCCATTCCTTGGCAGTCTTCTCCCGGAACAGGTTTTCCATTCGTTCCCGCCACATTTCGATGGTTTCGCGGCTTACATCGGCCCCGTACAGGTCCTCGAGGTCTTCAATCCATTCCATGCGGCCCGCAGCCTGCAGGAACTGGCTGGCGAAGCGCTGGTACATCCCGTGATTCTGTACGTAGCGACCATCGGCGCACTGGTATTGGTGGGACATCACATTGCGTGGCAACTGGAACAGGTCAGGAGGGTCAATGTCGTGGAAGTTGGACAGGTGGCGTCCCATGGCGGCGAACATAGCGCTGTGCAGGGGCACCTCGATGTACTGGCCTTTGCCGGTGCGCTGCCTGGCATTCAGCGCCATCGCCACTGAAACCGAGCCGATGATTGCCGCGAAGGTGCTGGCGGAGGGCAGGGGCAGGAAGAGCGGCTCGTCCATCCCGGCCACGCCTTGGTGCGCGCCCGTGGCAGCGCCGACGATGGGTTCCCAGCCGCGTTGGTGGCGATAGGGACTATCTTCCCCGAAGCCGGGAAGGGAACAATAGACGAGGCCGGGGTTGCCCTTAGTGGCGTTGTAACCAATGCCCAGGCGGTCTGCCACGCCGGGGCGGAAGTTGTCAATCAACACATCGGCCCAGGCTATCAGATCCTGCGCTTGATTCAGCCCCTCGTTGGTCTTCAAGTCCAGCCCAACCGACCGCTTGTTTCGGTTCCAGGTGGCGAAGGCGGGTTCGCTGCGGGCCGGGTCGCCGCCGGGCCGCTCCACCTTGATTACGTCGGCTCCCTGTTCAGCTAGGAGCATTCCCAGCAGAGGGCCGGGGATGTACTGCCCGAATTCGACCACCCGGACCTCGCGCAAGGCTCCCTGGGGTTCGGTGGCGGTGGCGGTGCTGGTCATGGCGTGCCTTCCTCTCTTTCGCTGTGTTTTCGGGACTCTGCTAATGACTGTGCAGGACCGGCGTGATCTTGACCGCTTTCCCGGTCTTGGCCGACTCAATGGCAGCGGCCGTGACGCGGGCGGCCTTCAGCCCGTCATCGCCGGTGGCCGATGGCGAGCGATCGTGCTCCAGGGCATCGTGGAAGTCCTCCAGTTCGGCCACAAAGTTGGCGAGATAGTCGTACTCGTAGCTTTCCGACTGATTGACGGTGGCGCTGACTACCTCGGCACGGCCCAAGCGGGCCTCCCATATCGTCTCCTTGGTGGCTATGCGCCCGTCGGAGCCATAGAGGGCCAAGTTGTTCTGGGTGTCGGGGAGCATCCGGCCGCACATCACCTGGGCAATGATCCCGTTGGTCATCCGGAGGGCGATGCTGGCGATATGCTCCAAGGGTTGATGGTCGGTCTGGCCGTCGGACATAGCGACGACTTCGACAACTTCCTCGCGCAGCAGGAAGCGCATCAGGTCGAAGACATGGACGCCGAGGCCGACCAGCACCGAGGCTTCGCCGATGAGCTCCGGCGTTTCCCACCATTGCCGCAGACCGACGCGGGGCAGATGCTCCGGCTCTCCACGGTTGCCGCGACCCCACTGACCATGGGCCAGCCGAATGCGACCAATGGCTCCAGTATCAATCAGCTGTCGCGCCCAGAGGTGGGCCGGGTGGAAGCGCAGCTCGAAGCCCAAGCCCAAGGCAACGCCATGGTCGCGGCAAGCGTCAATCATGGCGGCGGCATCAGTTACCGAGTTTGCCATCGGCTTCTCGGCCAGCACGTGCTTGCCAGACGAAGCGGCCTTAATGGTCTGGGAGGCGTGAAGGTAGTTGGGCGAGGCTACGAATACGGCCTCTACCCGGGAATCCTTCAGCATTGCGTTCAGGCTGCTGTACCCGGCGTCGGCGCCGTGCTTCTCGGCAAAGGCGTCGGCACGGCCTTGGTCCCGGCTGTACACCGCCACCAAGCGGGAGTCCTGCGCCAACTTCATGGCGGGCGCGATTTTCAGGTCGGCATGAGAACCTATGCCAGCTATGGCCCAACCGAGAGGCACGGTAACGCTCCTATGGTCAGATTTGTCGGTTCTTGCAGGTCAGGCCCGAGCGATAGTAACCACCGTGCCTGCGGAAACCTGCCGCAACTTGGCGGCGTCACCGGTGATGCGTCCAATTATTGCGACGGGACTGGCCGGTCGGATTTCATCGCCTCTGCTGGCGGGGGTGGGGCCGAAGAAGATGCAGAAGGCGTTGCCGGGTGGCCAGTAGCCCAAGTCCCCGAAGTCGACGACTTCATTCAAGTCATCGGGTTCGGCAGATACAGGGATACGGAAATAGATTTCGTAACCCCAGGTGTTGCCGGAGGCCGAGATGGGAAGGGCGTTCCAGATCGCCTCCGCCGTGAGGGTGTCGTTCAGTTCAGCGTTCAGTTCGACAAGCCCGGCGGTGATGTTAATGTTATAGCCCATGACCGATGCTCCACTAAACGGCAACCGGGGCAGCGAACCGCTCGGGGGCGAAGTTCTCGATGGGCAGCCCGGTGGAGTTTGAGGCGATGAGGTCGGCTATGGACTTGCCGATACCGGGGGCCAGCAGAATGCCCTTCTTGCCTGCGCCGGTGGCCAGCCAGGCGTTTTGGTAGCCGGGTACGCGGCCGAGGATGGGCAGCCAGTCGGGGGTTACAGGGCGCAGGCAGGCGGTGTGCATGACCAGCGATGCTTCGGCTATTGCTGGGAGGATCCGTTTGACGCCCGCCAGTATTCGCTCCTTCGTGTCGGGCAGTGGCTGGCGGTCGAAGCCCCGCCAGTCCTCGGTGGTGCCGCACCATATTTGACCATCCGGCTTGGTGTAGATGCTGGCGCCCTCTCCGGTTACATCGTGCTCCAGTGGCTCTCCCGGAAGCCGCATACGGAGAATTTCGCCCTTCAGGGGGTCAACAGGTATGTAGGTGTTCAGCCACCTCTCTGCCTGCCTGGACCACGGGCCCATGGCCATCACGACCTCGCTACACTCCAGCTCTCCGTCTTCGAGCAGCACGCGGTTTACATGGTGGCCTTTGATCTCCAGCCCTCGCACACCCCCGGGTCGCAGCGTCACGCCCATTTGCTGGGCGGCAGACGACAAGGCCTGGGTGAAGGCGAGGCTGTCCAACTGGTAGTTTCCGCGAGTGAAGACGCATCCGGCAAAGTCGCTGTTGACCCTGGGATCCAACTGTTTGACCCGCCACTGTTCGGTCATTGAGGAGGCAAACCCGGAAGCGCGGATGAGCCTGTCTGCCAGGGCCTCAAATTCGGGGACTTCAGACTCATTGAAGGTCAACCGGATTTCAGAGGTTTCCCGCAACTGGTATTCAATGCCGGTCAGTTCGCCAAGCTTTGGGTATAGGTCGTGGTGCATCTGGAAGGACTCCCAGGCAAAAGAGGCCAGCGGGCCTGGAATGCCATGGCCGGTAAGCGGGTTCAAGCCCCCGGCGGCATATCCCGAGGCCTGTGAACCCACGCCTTCCCTCTCAATGATGGTACTGGAGACCCCGTACTCCGCCAGGTAGTAGGCGACGGAGCACCCCGCCGCGCCTCCACCTATGATTGCTACGTCAGTCTTCTCGGGCATACAGTCTTCATCCGTCTTTCAAATATGAGCAGGTTGCGACGGCGGCGAATTTGCCGAAATAAATGGCCGTGGCGCGGGCCAATCCGCGGGGTTAGAATATAGGGAAATTCTCCGGACGCGAGTGTACCGATGCCAATTTACGAATTCTATTGCTCCAAGTGCGACCACGAATTCGAGCTGATAAGGCCGGTTTCCAGGTCGGACGAAACGGCCCCCTGCAGCCAGTGCGATGAGCCTGCGCAGCGGCAACTCTCGAATTTTGCCTTCCGCTCAAACACTTTCACTGCGCCCAAGTTCAAGGCGTCGCTGGAAAAGCCGATGCGCTCCCGTCCAGAAACACCGGCTGGCTGAATTGAACGCCCTCACCCTCCTCCTTTGGGAGTGGGAGTTAATTTGCCTCAGCGGCAGCCTCCGCCCGCGCCTCGTTGCACACAATGCAGGTGCAGGCGGCCCGCAGCGCCCGGTAGGTGTAGATGCCGGTGTAGTGGGTATCGTCCCACAGGAACTGCATCCCGTAGTTGCCCACCGGCATGTGGTCGATGGCCCGAACATTGGCTGGAACCGAGTCCGGGCTGAGGATGGGCTTTCCCGTCATTTCTTCAACACAACTGGCGCAGGGACAGCGCAGCCTGAGGTATCGGTGGGGATAGGGGCTGCGGTGGCCGTCATCCCACAAGATGATGATGGCATTGCCTTCCAGGCTGATTTCGCGGGGAAAAACTGGCTCTTGCATCCGTTCTGCTCTATTTTCGAATGACTCTTCGGACCGCTTACGACTGCGGTGGTGCCTGCACGTCGGCCAGGCGGGCCGGACGGGGCAGCTCGTCAGGGTCTATGGGGATTTCGATAATGCTGGGCTTACCCGCGTTCAAGGCCTCCAGCATGGCGTTGCCAACATCTTCCGGGCGCTCCACATAGAAGCCCGCGCCGCCGAACAGCTCGGCGTACTTGTCGTAGCGCGGGTTGAGGGTGTCAGCCCCGACGTAGCGCTCGTTGAAGGCGAAGCGCTGGTAGGCTTTCTCCGAACCCCAGCTGCCGTTGTTCATTATCACGGTGACCACCGGCAGGTTGTATTCAACCGCCGTGGCGAACTCCTGGGCGTTGAAGAGAAAGCCGCCGTCACCGTTGAAGTTGACCACCGGACGGTTGGGCGCGGCGAACTGAGCGCCCAGCGCAGCGGGGAAGCTGAAACCCAGCCCACCCAGGTCCAGCGATGTCATTAGGCTACGCGGCTGGAGAAAGTCCAGCCTGTCCTGTCCAAAGTTGGGGGCCAGTCCTGCGTCCAGGGCAACAAT
The DNA here is from genome assembly GCA_965204805.1 of Dehalococcoidia bacterium. Taxonomy (GTDB): domain Bacteria; phylum Chloroflexota; class Dehalococcoidia; order Lucifugimonadales; family UBA3495; genus VXOI01. Next base: position 802,785 of record OZ242013.1, on the reverse strand, counting down.
GGCGTCTTTGGGCATCACCTTGCGAAGCTCGGCGTATACCCGCTGCGGCTTCATGGGCAGGGTGTCCAAGCGTTCCTCTCCGCGCAGCCGCTCGGCGCGGCGGGCGTTCCAGCTCTTGACTTCCTCGGCCCACTGGAGGTTGACTCGGGGTTCCCGTTGCCGCAGTTCCTCCAGCAGCCCTTCGGACACCGCCATAGCGTCACCTTCGATGCCGACGGTGACCGGGTAGTTACGCCCGATTTCTTCCGGGTCTATCTCAATCTGGATTATCCGGGCGTCGGCGGGGAGGAAGCGGTGGTCATAGAACGTCGTGGACTGTCCCAACCGGGTGCCGACGGCCAGGATGACATCGGCCTCCCGCACGGCCTCGATTCCCTCGGTAGCTCCCAGGCGTCCCAGATGGCCGAGGAAGTTGGGGTGATCGGACGGTACGGCATCGGCCCGACCGTAGGAAGTCACGATGGGCGCGCCGGTCAACTCGGCCAACCGGCACACGACCCCGCCGGCGTTGCTCCACTGCACGCCGCCGCCCGCCAGGATGACCGGGCGCTGGGCTGACGCTAGGACGTCCGCAGCACGTTGGACCAGACCCAGGTCGCCCCGCGAGCGGGTCTGCCCCGGGCGGTAGGCGTCGGGAGGCAGCAGATCCAGTTCCACCTCGGCGCCGGGCAGAAGGTCGCGGGGGATGTCCAGCAATACGGGGCCCATTTTGCCTGAGGTGGCGACCCGGAAAGCGTGGCGGAGGGCGTCCGGCAGGCGGTCTATGCGGTTGATAGGAAACGCTGCCTTGGTGATGGGCTTGAACAACGCCACTTGATCGAATTCCTGGGTGGAGTTGCGATACTGGTCGCGGCGCGACGCCGACGGAGCAATGACCACCACTGGCGAATGGGCGACGTATGCCGAGCCGATACCGTAGGTCAGGTTCAGCACACCCGGCCCATTGGTGGCCAGGCACACACTGGGCGCGCCGGAGATGCGGCTGAACCCGTCGGCCATCAACGCCGCCCCCTGCTCATGGCGCACGCCGACGAACCGCATATCATCCCGGTCGTACAGGGGGTCGAGAATGTCGAGGAAGGACGAGCCGACAATTCCGAAGATGTGGGACACGCCTTCCTGCTTCAGAAGTTCGATTACTGCTTCGCCGACCTTGAGTCGCTGGGGCACGCTGGGCCTCCGGGTTAAACAGTTGCACCGCAGTTTAACACACAACGGCATTCGTTCTGTGACCTTTGCGCTCCGCCTCATAAATCCATACAATCGTTCATAAAATCAGGCGGCCCTTCCCGCCCCGGAGGATGTTCCAATGGACTACGAGCACCTATTGGTGGAAGTCGAAGATCGCGTGAAGGTCATCACCATGAACCGGCCGGAAGTCCTGAACGCGATGAACCATAAGCTGGACGAGGAGTTGCACCATGCCGTTATGTCGGGCAATGAGGATGACGAGGTGGGCTGCATCGTCATCACAGGGGCAGGGGAACGGGCTTTCTCCGCGGGCGGTGACATCCACGAACAGCGTGTGCACGCGGTGGAGTTGAGCGAAGAACAGCGGGAGGCCAACTCCCTCCAATACCAGAACTGGATGTACGATATTTCGTCATCGCCGAAGCCGGTCATCGGCATGATGAACGGACTGGCCTACGGTGGAGGTGCGGTGCTGGCCTCCTGCCTGGATATGCGGGTTGGTTGCGAGAACACTCGTTTTCGCTTCCTGGCGGTAGCCTATGGCCGCATAAACAGCACCTGGACGTTGACCAATCAGGTCGGCTGGCCCATTGCCAAGGAGTTCCTGTTCACCGGCCGCGTGGTGGAGGCCGAGGAGGCCCACCGGGTCGGATTGCTGAACCATCTTGTGCCTTCGTCGGAGTTGCGAAACAAGACGATGGAGATCGCGTCCACGATTGCGGGGCACCGCCCAGAGTCGGTTATAGGCATTAAGGAAATCCTGCTGCGGGACAAGGCCGCAGATCTGCGGGGAATGTGGGAGAACGAGGTTGACTACACCACCGAGGTCAAGGGCTATGGCGTGGAACAGGCGTTCCCGGAGTTCATCGCGCGGCGGGGGCGGCAGCTCTAGGGGACGGCTTCGAATAGGTGTGCGACTGAGGGATTAGCTGCTGAGCGTACCCTTGGTGCTGGGGACGGCGTGGGGCGAGCGGGGATCCGGCTCCAGGGCGTCGCGGAGGGCGCGGGCGGTGGCCTTGCAGAGGGCCTCGGCCTTGTGGTGGGGGTCTATGCCGGCGAGAATCTTGGCGTGCAGGTTGATTTTGCCCTCCAGGGCGAAGGACTCGAAGAAGTGGCGCACCAGCGAGCCGGGGAGGGTTTCTACCATGGAGTCGTCAATGGTGGTCTCGATGACGGCGTAGCCCCGGCCGGAGCAGTCCAGCGCCACCATTGCCAGAGTCTCGTCCAGCGGCACGATCGCGTGTCCCATGCGGCGGATGCCCCGGGCGTCGCCGATGGCTTCGTTGAAGGCGCGGCCCAGCGTGATTCCCACGTCTTCGACAAGATGGTGCCATCCGGTGTGCAGGTCGCCATCGGCATTTAGAGTTATGTCAATAAGGCCGTGGCGGGAAATCTGGCTGACCATGTGGTCTAAGAAGCCGTTGCCGGTGTCCACGTCGTAGACGCCTGTACCGTCGAGGTTGAGGGACAAGCGGATGTCGGTTTCGCCGGTGGTGCGGTGGAGCGTGGCGGCGCGGTCTTCGGGGACGGCGGGCAGGTTGGAGGAGTCGGTCATCAGGATTTCACCTTAACTTCCATTTTCACCCTCACCCTAACCCTCTCCCTCAAGGGAGAGGGAACAGGAGGAGTCATCATTGGGAGAGGGGACTTGTGAGTTCGGCCAGCGCCGCCGCCACCGCGTCGTTTTCCTCCGGGAAGCCAACAGATGTTCGGACACAGTCCTTCAGCCTAGGGTTGTTCCAGTGGCGTAGGAATATGCCGCGATTGCAGAGGCCTTCGAACACCTGTTGCCCGCTGCCCTCGGGTAGCTGGCATAGGATGAAGTTGGCCCGCGACGGATAGGGCTTTACGGTGGGAATGGCAGACAGCAACCCATACATTCGCTCACGCTCGGCCACGATGGCGTTGACCCGTTCCAGCAGGGCAGGCATATCCTCCAGAGAGGCAATGAGGGCGGTTTCTGCGGCCAGGTTGACGTTGTAGGGCGGCTTGACCGACATCATCGTCCGGGCTAGGTCGGGGTGCATGGCGCCGAGGCCGATGCGCAGCCCGGCCAGTCCGGCCCACTTGCTGAAGGTTCGCAGCACCACCAGGTTGGGGTACTCCTCCAGCAGCGGCACCAGGGTCTGGCCGGAGAACTCGTAATAGGCTTCGTCCACTATCACCAGGATGCCGGGGTCCAGTAATGCCCGCACCTCGGCTTCGGCGGGCATATTGCCGGTGGGGTTGTTGGGAGAGCAGACCACAATGGCCTTGGTGCGGGGCGTGATTGCCAGCTTCACGCCTTCGAGGTCAATCTCGAATTCGGAATCACGGGGCACCGAAACGGCCTCTCCCCCGCAAATCTCGGCCCCCAACGAATACATCCCGAAGGTGGGAGTCAGGTTGATGATGTTATCCCCGGGGCCAATGAACATCCGAAACAGCATATCTATGAGTTCGTCGCTGCCGTTGCCCGCGATGATGCGCTCCGGGTCAACACCCACGTAGCCGGAAAGGGCCTGCCGCAACTGTCGCTGCTCCGGGTCGGGGTAGTGGTTGAAGTTCGGGAAACCGGCCAACGCCTTTGCCACCGCCGGGGACGGACCGTAGGGATTCTCGTTGCCGTTGAGCCTGATGATTTTTCCCGGCGGGATCCCGGCTCTGTCCGCCATCACTTCGACAGGCTCCACGCCCTGATAGACGTCCAGCCCGCGTATGTGGGGCAGCATTGAGTTTTGCAATTGTTCAGTAAATTCGGCCATGCTCTCCTGCCCTGATATGAGACGCCCTCACCCTAACCCTCTCCCGGTGGGAGAGGGGATTATTGCCGGGTTGCGAGGCTTTCTGACTTGAGGGAATCCAAACGCACCTGCACCGCTCCCGCGTGCCCGGCCAGTCCCTCGGCGTTGGCTATCTGAACGGCGGCGGGGCCGAGGTGCTTGAAGTCGTCGGGGCTGAGGCCCACCACCGGCATTGTACGCAGGAAGTGGTGGACGCTGAGGGCGGAGCCGAAACGCGCGGTGCCGCCGGTGGGCATTACGTGGCTGGGGCCGGCGATGTAGTCGCCCATCACTTCCGGCGAATACTCTCCCAGGAACAGCCCTCCCGCGTGATGGATGCGATCCACCCAGCTCCACGGCTCCCGCAGCAGCAGGCACAGATGCTCCGGCGCTATGCGGTTGACCAGCTCCACGCCCTCGTCCAGCGAGTCCACCAGCACTACACGGCCCTGCCGTTCCAGGGCCTGCCGCGCCACGTCTCCCCGGGGCGCAGCGGCGAGCTGAAACTCCAGTTGCCTCTCCACGCGACCTATCAGCGCATCGCTGTCAGTCACGAGAATAGCCGTTGCCAGCGGGTCGTGCTCGGCCTGGGCGATGAGATCGGCGGCGCAGAAATCGGCGTTGGCGCTGCCGTCCGCCAGGATGATGGTCTCGGTGGGGCCGAAAACGCCGTCAATGTCCACTGCACCCTGCACCAGCTTCTTGGCGTAGGCCACGAAGATGTTGCCGGGGCCGCAAATCTTGTCTACGCGGGGGATGGACTCGGTGCCGTAGGCCAGCGCGCCGATGGCCGGAACGCCTCCGACCTGATACATCGCGTCCACTCCGGCAATCTTGGCAGCGGCGACCACAGCGGGGTTCAAAGGCTGCGAGCCGGTGCGGGGGGTGGTCAATATGACCTCGCCAACACCGGCCACCCGAGCCGGTATCACCGTCATCAGTACGGTCGAAGGGTAGGCCGCGCTGCCGCCGGGGGCATATACGCCCACCAGGGCCAGTGGGCGCACCAGTTCGCCAAGTCCCTGAGAAGGGTCCATCCACTCATCGGGGAGGGTGGACTGGTGGAATGAACGGATGCGTTCCGCGGCCAGTTCCAGCGAGTCCCAAAGCTCCGGGCTGACCTGTTCGCTGGCGGCGTCCAATTCGGCTTGGGGGATGCGAAAGTCCTCAAGCTCTGCTCCGTCCAACAGCTTCGCGTAGCGGCGGACAGCGGCATCGCCTTCCCGCTTCACGTCGGCCAGCATCCGCACTACAGACTCCGCCGGAGACACGCCCTCGCCAAAGGCCTGATGCGTCCTCGCCACCACCGATTCGGGCAGGGATGACAGGTCAAGGGGATCAATGCGGGTCAGCACGTTTTCGGCGTTTTCCGCGCCGCGAATTATGTTCAGCGTGGAGTTGGCAGGCACTTGGATGCTCCACTGTTCCCTCCCCCTTGAGGAGGAGGGTTAGGGTGAGGGTGAAATTCTAGGGCAGACCTTATGGCAGGAACTCCCGCACCTGGGCGATGGTGGCGGCTACGGCTTCGCGGCGGTAGTTTTCCACCTTGGCTTCGGGAATCTTCCGGTAGACCTCTTCAAGGCTGTACGGCATCCGGTCAAGGAAGCGGTCAACGCTTTGTTGCACCTCGTCGTTGTCGCGGTACATCCTGTTGAGGGCGAATTTGAGCCGCGACCACTCAAATTCTCTGCCCACGAAGCTGGACACGCGCTCTTTCCATTGGGTCAGAAGGCCATCCTCGAAAAAGGCCACCGATACCCCCATATCCCCGCAGGAAACAGCGTGTCCGGCGTCCAGTGGGCCGCTTACGTCGGGCAGAGAAAGCCGGTCCATATCCAGTTGTATGGCCCGGTCCCAGATGTCGGCCTGAACCTGGTCGCCGGTAAGGCGAGATTCTTCGCCGGTGTCGAAGTTGGGGCGGTAGACGGTGGTTATCCACACTTCATCGGCGGCCAAGTGGCAGACATAGCCCAGCAGGAAGGTTCGTGTCGCCGGGGACTGGGCGCTTTCGTCCATCAACTCCGGGTAGTTCTCAAACATGGTGCGGGTTCCCGCGCCAACCTCGCGCACCGATAGGGGGGCGAAGTGGGTCTGCTCGCGGGGCCACTTGGTCATGGCGCGAATGTCGGGCGAGGTGGAACCGAGGTAGAAGCTGCCGATGTGGTCGTAAACATAACCCCAGTCGAGTTGCTCGGCGACCTGATGGGCCAGATAGATGTGCATGGGCAGGTTGGGCATTCTCTGCGTCCTTATGCCTGGCCATGGGGTGGCTCATCCCCGAGTTGGCCCGGCTTGCAGAGAGTGATCACTGCGAGCGAGCAGGGGACGCTGTATTTTAGCCTTTCTCAATGGGCTTGTCTAACCTTCACTCCTGAGCGGGAGCGTTCCGATTTATGTTATCTGGCTAATGGAAGGTCAATGAACCTCGAGATTTTCGCCCTCACCCCAACCCTCTACCTCAAGGGAGAGGGGGTTATGAAATCATCTCTCTCAATTACGTTCCGAACAAGGTTTCGTAGGCGTGGGAACGCCCGTCGAAGAGATAAGAGAGTTGCGAGGCCGCCACGTCTTCGGCGCCGCAGCTTCGCAGGTGATCCACGGCGTCCAGCAGCCGGTCTTTCTTCACCAGCAGGCTTACTGAGAACCAATCCTGCTCTCCTATGTTGTAGACCCGCGCCACCGTCGGCCCACGCAGCCCGGCCAGTGCGGGGCGGGCGAGTATCATCGCGCTCACCGTATCGGCGGAAGGTCCCTGAACATTGGCGGTCAGGCGGTAGTACGGCTCTGCCCGAAGGTGGGCTTCCATCATCTCGGTCAGACCCCGGGCCAGTTCCCGTGCATCCCGCGACTCCGCCAGTAGTTCCGTATTTGCCAGCAGGCAGGCCTGGGAACTGAGGATGGTGCCGTCTTCCAGGGTCTTCAGGCGGTTTTCCCGCAGGGTGGTTCCGGTGGCGGTGAGGTCGGCGATGAGGTCAGCATAACCGGCGAGGGGAGCCGCCTCCAGCGTGCCCGACGCCGGGGCCAGGGTGAAATAGTTTATGCCGCGGTCGTGGAGAAATTCGCTTATAAGACGAGGATACTTGGTGGCGATGCGTAGCTGTTTTCCTTCCTGCCGGAATTCCAGGGCAAGGTCGGCAAGGTCGGCAAGGGATGTAACGTCCAGCCACACGTCCGGCACCGCCAGCACCAGGTCACAGCGGCCATAGCCCAGATTATCCACCAGGACAGCGGCCCGCCGGTCATCCTCGCGGTATTCCAGCAGGCGGTCCATTCCGGTAACGCCCAACTCGGCGCTGCCTTCCTCCACTTTCGAGGTAATGTCGGCAGTGCGTTGGAACAGCACTTCGACGCCGGGCAGGGCAGGCACAGTGGCGGTGTAGCGGCGGGCGTTGGGGCGGCGCACCGGCAGTCCGCAGTCCCGCAGAAAGTCCAGCGTAGGCTGGTGCAGGTCGCCATCGCTGGGCAGCAACAGGCGCAACGACGGCTGTCCGCTGGCGGATTCCGATTGACTCATGCCAGGCGCTTACCCCCACCCCCCGCCTTCGCGGGGGCAGGCTCTAACCCTCCCTCTGAGGGGGAGGGAATGCGGGACATTGATTCAGACATCATAAGTCGTTATCGCGCCATCCTCTCCGACCACAGCCATGCGGCTAAGGCCGCGACGGGAGGCGTAGGCGAGAGCTTCCGCGATTGAGCGTCCGGCTACTTCCATTTCGGCAGTCTCGCCCTTCTCACGGATTTCCCAGGCCGTTCTGAGCGCGGCCCCGTGAATAGTGTCGCCGTCAGTCATTACCAGTACGCCGGAAGATTCCTCGCCGGAGGCGGCAGAGTCGTCGGGGCTAAGATCAACCAGGGCGTCCAGATTGTAGGCGAAGCCCAGAGCGGGCAACCGGTGGCTGCCCCCCAGGTCGCGGGCCAAACCATCGTAACGGCCGCCTCCGCCCAGCGGGCCCGGCCAGTCAGGATGAGACACTTCAAAGATGATGCCGTTGTAATAGGCCAACCCTCGCACCAGTCCGAAGTCCAGTACAATTGTTCCCTCTCCCCCTGGGAGAGGGTGAGGGTGAGGGCGTCCCCCTTCCGGCAGCATACTGATTATCTGTTCCAGTCGCCCTACGAAAGACGTGTCGGCCCCGGCCTTCCGAAGCGCGGCGGAGGCACCGGCGAGCGCGGTTGCCGGTTCGCCTGCGACTTGAGCCAGCTCGCAAGCAGTCTGCAAACCGAGGCGCAGGCTTTCCTCAGCGTCGGGACGGCGAATCTTGCGAAGGAGCCGATCGACCACTTCTTCCGGCCTGCGCTGCCCCAGTTGATCGAGGGAGTTGGAGCGCAGCACACCAAGAAGCACGTTGCGAGCCTCATAGTCATCGAGGCCGTGTACAGCCTGGCTCAGGTAATCATCATCGCCAGCGGTACGCCCGATTACGTGGAGCCGCTGGGCGTCTTCCAACAAATGGGGAATGACAGACGGGCCATCACGAAGCTGCGGCACGCTCTGTACCACGAAAGTACGGGCGCGTTCCGACAACCCCAGCGGGTCCAGCAGGCTGTTCAGGACGTTGAGGTCAGCCAGCCGCAGGGTCCAATTCCGGAGGCCCGAGGCATAAAGTGCCGAAACCGCAAGGTCCAGCAACTCGACATCAGCCGTCACGCTGGAAGCTCCCAGCAACTCGCCGCCAATCTGGGTGAACTGGCCGCCGCTGCTCCTTTCGTCCTGAGCTTGTCGAAGGGCCGATGCCGACGACAGGGACGCGCCATCGAACCGGAACACCGGGCCACAGTACTGCCATCGCGCCGGAAGCTCGATTTCCGAGGAGTGTTCCAGGTAATAGCGCATGGCCGGCGCAGTGAACTCAGGACGGAGGCTGAGGGCCCGGCCGCCGGGGTCGGTGAAGCTGAATAGCTGGGAAGCCAACTCGCCGCCGGACTTGCGCAGGAAAAGCTCGGTGGGTTCCATCACCGGCGTGTCCAGTCCCCGGTAGCCATAGCTGGCGAGAAGGTCTGTGAGGCGGCGCTGCAACCGCTCGCGCCGGAGGAGGGAACCGCCGGTAAAATCAGACATTCCGCGCAACCGCGCGACGGACGTATCTGATTCTGCTGGCTGGCGGTTCATTGACGCCCGTTATTTTACACCAGTGGGAGGGGAAGTTGAACCTTTTGTCGCAAAGAAGGCAGGGTTCCGAATTAAGTGATCCAATCGACAGGCGACGGGGATTTGGATTCCCGCCTTCGCGGGGATAAGCGGGTAGTAGGGCGCAACCCCTCTTCCAGTTGTACCCTCCTCTTCTTCTGTCCAGCGTTGGTACTGCCCGGAGGCAGAGGCAGCCGGTACTCGTAGGTCACCCATCCTGGTTCGACCCAGTACTTCAGCAGGAACTTTCCGAGCCATGTCCGGGTTCTGGCTGGAGTCCTATCCCTCAGAAAAGCCTTCACCTCAGCTGAGTAATTGAGGACTTCCTTCGGATTCTCGAGGATGGTGTGGGTGTCATCCAGGCTTCCCTCGGCCTTTGCCAGTTCAGCCATCGCCTGTGCCATGAACTCTTCCAGTTGCTTGCGCCGCCTGTCGTATTTTTCGTCGGAGAGTTTATCTCCCTCCCATGCAAGGTAGGCCTTGTCGAGGCGGCGATCGAGGTCGGCGACGTTCTCTCGGATTCGGTCAACTTCTTTGGCTTTTTCGCTGTGCAGTGTCCCTGAAGCCTTCCGCAACTCTTCGATTGCAGCCTCGAGGTTCTGGGGGAGCAATATATCCTCTTCAATGACGTCCAGTGTCATTGCCTCGAATGCTGAGGCTGGGAGAATAGGGCTGTCACAGAACTCCGGGCCCAGTTCCTTCCTGGTCTGGCATTTTATGTACTCGTATGTGTTTCCTTTGCTTCCGGATGGGCGGTAAACATATGAGGCTCCGCATTGCCTGCACTTCCCGAGCTCAGAAAGCATATGCTCACTTCCCGCATGTCGTGGGTGAGTGACTTCCGGTGCTCTTGCCTTCCGAAGTTCTTGGACTTTTTTGAACTCATCGGGGAAGACTATTCCCGTATGGGCCTTCTCTGTTACTACTTCCCATGAACCATCCGGCAGCTGTCCCCACATGATGGTCCCTTCGTAGCGCCGGTTGTTCAAAATGTCACTGATTCTGTTGGCAGCGAACGGTTCTCCGCTGGGCTTGAAGACTCCTTCACGTTGCAGGATGATTTGTATCTGGCTGTCCGTCTTTTCCTGCAGGGCAAGGTCGAAGATTCTGCGAATCTTCCAAGAGTCTTGGCCCGGGGCCAGCCTGTAATGTCCGGTCTCCCTGCCTAGGTGGTCAATGACCGGTTCCTTGATTTTCTTCATGCCTGTGGGTGGTCGTGGCGCCGTGTAGTAGCCCCGCTCGGCCAGTCTCTTCAGTCCCTTTTGGACATCTAGCGAGATGGAATCGGATTGGTATTGGTCAAAGAGCTCGATGACTCCTTCTTGGAGTTGCCCTTGGGGCGTGTCATCAATCGGTTCGCTGATTGAGGTGACCCGGATGCCTTTATTCCGCAGCTTTTTCTTGTAGATTCCGCTTTCTACACTGTTGCGGAAGAATCTGGAGAAACGCCACACCAGGACGACTGCGAAGGGGCAGTCTTCGGTTTCCGCTACCTCGATCATCTCCCGAAAGTCTGGCCGGTTGGCAAAACGGCCGGTCTTGGCTTCGTCCGTGAACACCCTGACAATGACGTACCCGTGCTGCTCAGCCCACTGTTGTATCCTTTCCAACTGCGACTCGATCGAGTTTTCGATGTCCTGTCCGGCACTGGAGACTCGCAGGTACGCTGCCGCTGGAATCTTGCCGTCGGGGCGGGTCCATATTTCGAGTTTCCGTTTCTTTATCCCCGCCATATTGCCCCTCCTGCTCTAGTAGTCTGGCTGGTTGTCTGGCCTATGCCGCGACCGTTTTGGCCGCTTTGTCCCAGGGGGCTGCCTGCCTTTCGGGGGACAGTCTGATCCGGCGGGGCTGGTTCCAGTAGGGGGTTTTGCATTTTGGGCAGACTTTCGGGTCCTTCTTGGAGCGTATTCCGCTGCCTGTCCGCGAGCCCCAGCGGTAGAAGCACCGTTCGCACATGTAGCCTTCTATCATCACGTAGGCCATTGCGCTCTCCTTTGGGGGGCGTGTAACCGCCATCAATTTACCATATGGAAAAGTAGCAGTCCATCGGCGGCTGTCACTGGAGCAGGAGGGTGCAGTTTTCTGGCCGGGGGGCCTCGGGGGGTTCTGAGGGGGTCAGAGGATTCAGCGAGGTTTGTTTTGCGGCTTCGCGGGCACGGTCATGGATAGTGTCCGGACCGGAAATTGCTGACAGTTGCCCGTTGTCGGTTTATCCACCCGGACGGTATACTCGCCGCAGTTCCTCCAGCCACACGGCAGTTTGAAGAGCCGTGGGGCGGAGGCGTGCATTGCCTCAACAAATCAGGCCGCCAGGGCGCACACCCTGACGGCCAGTTGAGCGATTTCGCGGGGATACCTGGGATAGGCGCCTAGATCACCGCCGCTTTCGCTCGCAGGAATGGTACAACGGTGCCGTGGCCTTCGGCAAGCGTCGCCCGTCGGGCGGTTGCTGGTTCAGGGTGTTCCTGCGGGCATATCAATCCCGGGTGGTCCCCGCTGACGAGGTGGGAGATGGCTCGCAGAGAGGTGGAGCGTCAGCGTCAGCTTCGGCTGTTCGGAGTCGGGGACTTGGACTCTTTGGACGAAGGAGAAGCGCCTGCGGATGCCGGTGGCGATAGCGATGAGCGCTGGGATCAGGTCCACAGCGACTTGCTTCAGCTGCTCAAGGAGGAGGGTTTCTGGGATTTCCTGGCCCGTCGGCGCCGGGACGGCGGTTCGCCGGGCGGACTGTAGTGTCCTGGCGGCAGGACCTTACTGGTCTCTTTCAGGGAGCGATGTCAGTGGTTAGCAGGACTTCCTGTTCCGTTGCCCCGGCCAGGTGGCTGTCGGATGGCAGGGGTATGGCGTAGCCGACGACCGCCCTATCCGGAAAGAGTTCGATGCGCGTGATGAACGCCGCTAGGAAGTTCCTAGTCTTTTCCGCGCGGCCTGTAGCACTCAGGAAGAAGGCGATGTGTTCTTTCAGCAGGCCGGTGTCCTCGGCCGGGAAGTCGCTGCCGGTGTTTTCTTGGTCTTGGGGCTCCCTGATTGCGGACAGCAGTGCGCCGGTGCTCTCGTCGGTCAATATGGCGGTCAGGACGCCGCTGATGACTAGGTGGTCGGTGTCGCGGGCTCGAAGCGCCACCTGCCTTCCGTTCCGGTGTTCCTGGTTGCAGAAGTACCGGGCCTCATGGGCTCCGTTCTGTTCCTCGTAGAGCAGCGGCGCTCCGCAGATGCCGCACATGAGCAGTCCGTCCAGGGGGGTCTTGGGAGTGGTTTCGGTGGTCATGGCCTGCTCCTCCTTGCCGTACGCCGTGATGGGCTTTGGTAAAGGCGTTTGGTGTCCATGGTATCAGTGTAGTGTTGTGTTCTGATCTGGCGGAGAGATTTCCTTGAATTTGGGCGTAAACTCTCTCTTTGGGCGAAGCGGCCCTGATGAGGGGTGAGTGTTTGAGATTTTACGCTGTGGATTCGGATTTCCCAAGCCGCCCGGTTCGCGGGTTCTGGGCTTTGAGTCGTGAGAGGCTTGAAGCTAGGGACCGTGGTAGAGGGAAACGGCGGGTCGCTGTTGCGGGCTGCTGGAACGTGCCTGGCCGCAGTCGTTGCTGAGGCATCGCGCTGTCGCAACTAGCTGCCCTGCTCTTCCTTTCTCCCAATTCCGACCAGTTTCTTCAGAATCCATACCACGGGTTCGGCGGCGAATCTCGCGAAGACTACCGCCCATAGCGCCAGTAACACGTGGTTGCCCGTGGATCCAGGGCTTGCGTTAAAATTGCCGCAGGCTCTGGCTATGACTAGGATGGCCAGGGTCATGAACAGCAGGTTGCATATTTCCTTGGCCGCGGTTATGGCCCGGTATCTCGGAGTCCCGCGCTCCGGCGGGGAAAGGAACCGGTATATCTCTTCTCTCATTTTCGTGTGTCCTCTCAAAGTGGTAGTGGTCAGGTGAGGGGGTGAAATTCTCCCCGCCTGCTTTGGCCGTGCCTGTCGGCGGATCCGCCGGGCCTTGCCTGACGAATAATTTCTAATTCCGGTTCGTTGTGCAAAATTTGTTTTAATTCAGAGACCATTGCCCGCGCCGTCAGCCCATGGCGTCCGGTTATAGACTCCGTTCATTGTGTCGCCCGGTGCTGCTGCCCGCTGGAACGGGCTACGCCGTCGCGTCCCAGCTGTTGCTGGATTCGGGGCTAGATGTCCCGCCCTTCCTTTCTCCCGATTCCGACCAGCTTCCTCAGGAGCCACGCCGTAGGCTTGTTGGCGAATCGCGCGAAAAAGACCACGGATAGCGCCAGTATCAAGTAGGCGCCCGCGGACCCGGGGGGCGGGTTGAAGGCGCCGCAGGCCCTGGCGATGAGCAGGATGCCTAGGGTAATGAGCAACCAGTTGGAGACCTCCTTGACCGCTGCGATGGCCCGGTATCTCCGAGTCCCGCGCTCCGGCGGGGAAAGGAACCGGTATATCTCTTCTCTCATTTTCGTGCGCCTCTCTCAAAGTGATAGTCGGGTGAAGGCGTGAAATTCTCCCTGCTTGCTGCGGTCGTGACAGTCGGCGGATCCGCTGTCTCTCTGTCGTTCCCTGGTGCCACATACAAAAATAGACGAGCCGGTATGGCTCGCCTTTTCGCCGTTGTCTCAACGCCGTCGTGCCCGTCGGGATTGGGGGAGTTGATGTTCCGTCGGTTCCGGGTTCGTTGCCAAGTTGTAGGCGAACAGGCCGTCCCCGGTAGGGAGGGATTGGTGCTTGGCTGTCCCGGCGTCGCGCATGATGCCGAAGCTGAACGGCTCGAAGTCCTTGATGTGGTCGTCGAATCGAGGACGCTGGCGTCAGCGTGGACAGTCGCGGACTGCTATCAGGGAAGTCAACTGCGCCAAAGGTTAGTTTGAGGGTGTCGTGCCCGCCGGGGGCGCTGATTCCTCTGCGCTGGGAATCTTCCTGAACACGATGAGGACATAGCCGTCCTCGTCGCTGGTGGCGTGCTCGATTTCATATCCGCTTTGGTGGATGGCGTTTATCCTGTCGGACAGGTCTCTGCGGGTCTGGTAGGAAATCATGGTGACGTATTCGCGCTCTTCCTGGATCTGGAGATAGGTTGCGTCGCTGAGGACCGGGTGGAGTCTCTCGTCTCCGCCATTTCCGCCCTCTCCGCCGCACGCGGCGGTGGTTGCGAGTATCGCCGCCAGCGCGGCTGTGGCTATTATTCTCCTCATCTCTTCCTCCATGGGGATGGTCTGGCTGGGTTGGTCGATTCCACGTGGTGCTGCCCGGCTGTGGCGCGGGCGCCGTTGCTGCGCGTCGCCATGGAGCGGCGGTCTTCTCGAAATGTAAAGGCCGGGGACTCGCCCCGGCCTTGTTGGAGATGGTGGGTGTTTACTTGGCGGTAGTAAGGTCAGTGCCGGTTACGGCTGGACTGTTGTGAGGACAGTGCGCAGAAGGTCACGTTTTCCTTTTGCCGTGGAGGATGGGCGGTGTACTGCGGGTTCCGATTCTGAGTCCACCTGTGTTTGGCGGAAGCTGCACGGTTGGTTTTCCCAGCGGCAGGTTTCTCGTGCCGCTGTCCCTACCACTCGGGGTACGGGTCCGTCTCGCTCACCTCGGCCTGGGACTTCCTCTTTTCCAGATCCAGTCCCTCCGCCACCTTGTCGCCCCACAGGCTTTTGACGTACTCCAGGACGGCGATGATCTCGTCGTGGGAGAGTATTTCCCCGAAGGCGGGCATCCCGCTCTTGAAGCTGGGAATGTCCGGGGACTCGAAGAATTTTCCTCCCCTGCTGACGTAGGTGTAGAGGGTGCCGTCTCCGTGGTGCCAGGTGTGTCCGTCTCCGTTCAGAGGCGGTGCCGGCAGTACCCCGTCGGGCTTCTTAATGTGCCAGTTGGGCTGTCCCTCCCCGCCTGTTCCATGGCACACGGAGCAGTTGGCTTGGAAGATTCCTTGGCCTGGAGATGCGTCTGTTTCCTGGGCGGAGACTCCCGTAGCAGCGGGGAGTTGGGCCGGCGTTCCCGTTGGCGCCTCCGCGTTTGGCCGCGTCTTCGTTGGAGACGTTGTTGCCGTTGCGGTAGGCCCGGGTGCGGTCGGCGGGTCCGTCGGGGGTATGCTTTGTCTATCGCCGCAGCCCGCCAGGAGGACGAGCGCAGTGAAAATCACTGCCGCCGTCACGGCCGCGATACTCGAGGCCCCGGTTCCGGGCAGGCTTGGTGTCCTCATGTGCGCGCGCCGCTGGGCCAAGGCCTGGGTGTCCGGAGCATCCGGTTCATGCCTTCCCCATGTCCGAAGAGTCGGCGGCGCAGCGGTCCGGGTGTTCCCTTATTGAAGATTATTCGCATCAGGCGCCCTCGCCGGCAGGTTCTGCGCCATGAACTCCATGACTGCTTTCACGTCCGATTCCTCCACGGGGCGGAACCATCCCATGAAGCCATAGATGATAGCTCCCTGCCAGGTTCTCGAAGAGGGCATAAACCGGCAGCCTAGTGCCTTTGAACAGCCAGTCTCCGCTGCGCTTGTCTGTGACGCTTTCTATTCCGGGGCGAGTGCTCCTTAGGTTACGCTGTTGTTCTTCTGCCGCTGCGACGGAAGTATGTTGGTCATAGAATCTTCTTGGGCGGTGAGCAGGTCTTCGATAGGCCGTCCTAGAGCTTGGGCTATAGCGTCGAGCGTGGTCAGTTTCGGGGCGTTCCTCCCATATTCTACGTTGACCAGCGTGACGCGTTCGATTCCTGCGGCTTTGGCCAGGGCCTCTTGGGTCAACCCGGCAGCTTCCCTGAGTAGTTGGGCTCTTGTTCCCAAAGCCTTCTTCGCTTCGGAAGCGATGCTCTCCATCTTGGGCTGGTAGGTTGGGTCGCAGTAATGTCTGACGAAGTCCCAAGGAAGTTCCATCTGTTCATTGCGGGAGGTGATCAGGACGACCTCGTATGGGTTCGGGAGTTCGGCTGAGTTGATTTTGGAGTGTTCTCCTGCCTCTGGGATGTCTTTGAACGGCACCGTTCCGCTGCAGCCATCTGCGAAGGTAGCGGCGATTCCCTCCTCGCCAAGGACCACAGCGACCATCATCCGGTCCGCATTTGCGACCTTCGTTTCACTCATTGCTTACTCTGGTGATGCGTTGTTCGGCGATCAATGTTTCTCCCAATGTCCGTGCCCACGGGGGGAGTTGAGACATCTCGAAACCTGAAGCCATCGCGTCAGCCTCTGTTGGTAATTGGTTTCATATTACATCTATTCCTGGCGGGCGCACAGATGCAACCGCCTGTTGAGACGGCTTCGATTGTCGTGGTTAGTTGGAACGTGAGACGGCAGCTCCTCTCTTCCATTCTTTCCGAAGCCGGACCCGTATTCCCCGTCTTGGGCGGGAACCGAGTAGGGATCACGATTCCCGCGACCTTGCCGTGCGCCGTTTGCTGACATCTGTCTGTGGCTCACGGCCTGCCCCTGGTGATACGATGAATTGCAGCATCGGAGGCGATGGCCATGACCACGCAGAACATTCACCACTTCTTCCCTGACCTGTCGCGCACATCCGGATCCGTCCGAAGGTATGCCGCCCGGATGCTGGGCATCGAGTCGGAGGAGCAGATCGTTCCCTTTCTGCTGGACGCCCTGGGGTCGGCGGACCCGCAGGCGCGCCGGGAGGCGGTCAGGGCCTTGGGGGAGATCAAGGATCCTGCGGCCTTGGATGGTCTCTCCGCCGCTTTGGGCGACGATGACGAGGAAACCCGTGAGGATGCTGCCCGTTCCCTGGGGCTGCTGAAGATCCCGGAGGCCGTGCCGGCTCTGGCGGGGGCGCTTTCCGCACCTTCGGCCGTGGTCCGTGCCGCTGCGGCGGAGGCATTGTGGGGGATGGCTGCCTCCATGTCCTGGCAGGATACGGGCGTTGATGTCAGAGAGCCAACGCTGCGGGCGTTGCTGTCCTCCGTGCCGGATTTGGCCGGAGCTCTGCGGGACGATGATGAGGATGTCAGGGAGCAGGCCGCCAGGGCGCTGGGGAGATTCGACAGTGGGGCGGAGTCTCATCTCTTGGACGCCCTTGACCGGTCCAGCGGCCGGGTTCGCTCCCAGTTGGTGCTGGCCTTGGGGCGGCTGAAGGCGCCGGAGTCGGTGCCTATGCTGCTTGAGCTGATGGAGGATGCAGACCACCGGGTCAGGTATGACGCCAGTAGTGTGCTGCAAGGGATGAGGGTTTCCCAGGCGGTGCCGGCGTTCATCGCGGCTCTCAAGGATTCGGACTCTTGGGTACGGAGAGTTTCGGCCGAGGCTCTGGGGGAATTGGGGGACCGGCAGGCGGTGCCAGCCCTGGCCGCTGCGTTGGACGAGTGGGACAGGAACGTCAGGTTGGAAGTCATCGACGCCTTGAGCCATCTGGGCGACCGGGAGGCGGTGCCGGCGTTGCTCTCTGTGTTCAGAGACCCCCGGGGCGTGAATCCCCGGTCGGTGGGTTACGCCCTTGCGCGTTTGGGCGGCGACCAGGCCTGGGAGGGGATCGTTGAGGCCGTTGAGATGGGCTATATGTCTCTGGGTTTCAGCATAGCCCTGACGATAGGAGAGTCCGGATACGTTCGGGCCATGCCGAGGCTGCGCGGGTTGCTCGACGCGGACAACGGATACGAGTGCTGGTGCGCCGCCACGGCCCTGAAGGGGCTGGGGGACACGATTGCAGGTCCCGAGATGCTGGAGGAATTGGGAAGTGATGACCCTTGGAGGCGAACCCGCGCTGCCTGGTCCCTCGGCGCGCTGGGCGGGCCGGAATCGGTTGAGCCACTGATTGCGGCATTAGGGGACGATCAGGACAGCGTGAGGGAGGCTGCTGCCTTTGCTCTTGGGGAAATGGATGACAACCGGGCGGTCGGCCCTCTGACGGCGGCGGCCTCTGACGAATCCGAGGGGGTTCGGCGGCGGGCGCAGTCTTCGCTACAGAAGCTGAACACGGGGCCTAGACCTGTTGGGCCCCCTTAGCCCTCCTTCGTCCGCCGGGCGGAGGTATCCGTGAGGCAGTCTCACGCGGAGCAGCGGGCACTTGAGCCTGGCGTATTCCCATCTCCGAGGGATGGCTGATGCCGGTTACTGTGTCGGTTCAGGATTTGGTGCGAGGGCGGAGGCCGCAGTAGGCACCCCGTCGCGGGTTTTTTACTTCCAGGACCTCTGGTATGTCAGTGGTGTCGATGTCCTCGTCCTCCATTTGGTCCAGTTCGCGGAGCATGTTTGGGTCTTCTTTCCTGAGTACCGCCTCAATTCTATCCATATAGCGCTCTTCCCGACCGGCTTGATTTTTTGGCGCTGATGATTCGGCCTGACCGTTCTCCCGTCGCTGGGTCGGGCTCGTCTTCCGTGTGAATTACTGTCAGGAGCCATGGGCCTGCTTGTCCCACTGTTCTGAACCTGGGGATCATCCGGGTATGGGTCTTCGTAGGTGAGTGAATGATCGTCCATGAACACCAGTTCAGCCATTTCGAACGATACTTTGTGTTTCGTTTTATTCGTATCGCTCTTTCTCCCGTCCTAACTTCACGGCATTCTTCTTGCCTCCGCCCTCCTGCACGATTATAGGCACTTATCCTGTGGCTGGCGATTCGGGCTTGTGAATGTGTTGCTGTCTCGGTATCTCCTTTGCGATGTTGCGGCTATTGTTGGCATCCGGGGCCAGTGTGCTGTGGCCCTGTTACTTCATGGCAATGCTGGTTGTCCGGGGATGACCTGCTGGGTTCTTTGCCGTAGGTCGGCTTATCAACTGCCGGTCAGGGTCAAAATAAACCGGCCGCCCCGTTCGTCGGTAGTGGCCGGTGATGCCGCCGTTGTCGGCGACAGGTCCATTATCTTTGCTCAGTTTAGTCTGCTCGGTGAAGAAGTCTTGACGGGATACTCGTCTATCCCTTCGAACACACGGTTCTGTGCTTCTGAGGCAGGATTACCGTCTCCTAAAATAGACGCCTATCCTTCGAGTATGCGCTATCTGATTTTTCGAAAATTATGTCACTGGCTGTTGATAATGTGATCTTGCCAACTTCGTATTCGAGGATGATTTGTTCTACTTCCGGAGGTGTGAAGACTCCATGCGCGGTTACTGTCGCGTCGAATCCGCACTCGGCTCCAGCAATGCTCAAGACCTTGCGCAGCGCTTCTTCCGCCTGCTCTCGCATTGACGCTTTGAAGTGCAGGAATCGGAGTTCCCTCCAGCAATGGAAGTAGTCGCTGAAGTGACGGTCTGCTACCGAGTATATTTCTCTAGCTGTCCATCCTATCGGAAGCGCCGCTTGGGCGATCCGTAGCCTCTTGGTTCGGTTTGCTTCATTTATGTCGATCGCCGGTGCGTCACTGCGCTGTCCAGTCATGCCTTCCATGATCCACGGTTCCATCAGGGGGTCATACAGATCAGTTTCCGCTAGGTCCTCGGCCAATTTCGTAAGCAGTTGTCTGGGGTACTTTTCTGGGAGGCTGACGCCAATCATGCGTTCATCATCAAGTTCAATCACTCGGGGTTGAGGTGCCGTTTCCCGTTGCATCTGTTGGTCCAATTCATCCCATGCAGGGACTTCTTGTATTAGATTGCCCGTTGCTGTTCGTCTCACGCCGTGGACTATCACTGGTATGAAAGGAATCCCATTGGGGCCATCTGGTCTGAGGACCATTTCCAACCAGACTTCTTGCTCGGTCAGTAAAGTAGACGCTACCGAGCTCACGAAGCTGTCTGCCCCTTGGCCATGATTCCATAACGTAAGGGCTTCTTCGACCCGGTCGCCAGGGGCCCCTCCCACCAATAGTCTATAAGCGTGTCCATCGTTCCGGTACGGGACAATGCCGAGATTGAAGTCTTGCAGAAGGAGGTAAGTTTCCCTTGGCCCAATCCACATCTTGGGTTCGTGGGGAAACCAGCGTGAAGTTCGTCCAGTCATAATCGGCTGTTCCGTGCGTCTTCTAGTATTCTGTCCGCGGCTTCGCCACGACCCAGAACCCTTCCTAGTCGTATCGGTCTTTTCTCTCGTAGTAATGTCGGAGGCCCCGACGGCTTCTAAGGGCTTCCTCAGGTTCTCCACTCAATGGCCCGATGACTTCAGCGGCGAATATAGTGCGGGGTTTCAGTATTATGCTCCCACCTCGTTCTGATACCCCCAGCATCTTTATAAGTAGCGGTGCGTCCCAAGGGCGCGGTTCCTCTTCGAACGTATGGAACATAGGACGTGTAAAGCCATGTTCAGCGACAGTTCTTTCAAGACGCATGCCCCATTCGGTTCTCGCAACGCTTCTGGGTGAGATACCTATTGACGGGTAGCCGTCCACAAGGTCTAGGATATAAAGAAGTCTGGCGGCGGCTTCTGTCTGCTTTAATGAAGTCAGTTGATTTTCCCAGGCTTCTATGATGGATTGATCTGACTGGTCTCCCCGGAGTGACGCATAGATCTTAGCCAGACCAGAGAGTTCTAGGATGTCTACTATAGGGTCAAAGATGGCGGTGTTCACTTGGTATGTCGGGGCTTGGTAAGCGGTCTGTAAGTGTTCCTGAAAGACAAAGGAACCCCATAAGATTTGGGGGAATACTTCCTTTACCAACGATGTGTGGCCCTTCGCAATTGCGTCTTCCGTGTGGTGGAGTAGGGTGAAAATGCCTTCTCCGAAAAGGTCTGGTTCGGATTTCGTACGCTCAGGCTTGAGATGTACTATAGCCCCGGCGATGTGACCGAGAACTTCAGCCCTGCATTCTGCAATCTTTGCGGCGAAGGTCTCGATCTCTTCCCCTTGTTCCATATCGTTACCTAACATGAGACTGCGTAGGCTCGACATTGCCTCTGGGAGCGCGTCGGCAACGAGTTGAGCCTTTGCAAGGGCCTGTAGGGCCTGTAGTCCTGACATCGCGCTTGCTTCTGGCGGAGGACTGGCGGGGCTGGGGGTGAGGAAGTCATCTAGTTGTTCAGAGAGTTCCTTGGTCACCTCTCTGAGAGAGCGGATGCATGCCTCCGCCAGTGCCACTTCCAAGTACCAGTTAGGAGTCACGCGGCGGCCTTCCACCTCCCGCTCTGATTTGACTTGGTTGAGAAGGTGCTGAGCCGTCTCCCATACTCTTTGGGACCCCATGACTGGGACGGTTGCAGTGCCGCGACGGTCCCAATCGGTTTCGCTGGCAGTTTTCTGTATCTCTTTCGACCAGTCTAGGATTGCCTCCCGCCATCCCAAGAGAAGGCTTGCAAGGATCATTGGTGGAGCAGACATAACTGCAATAGCCGCCGGGTTCGTTTCTGGGACGCTCCAACATCGTTCCTTGGCAATCCTCGTAAAGGTGATTGCCTCGTTAATGCGATGGTTCCGGGCTAGCGAATAAGCTGTCTCAGCAAGGTAGTTCGTGATTCGGCAGGCCGAATCACGGTCATCGGCGGCTACGCATGCCTCAATCGCGGCTAAGGCGAGTTCCGCCGACCTTCTTTCTATCCAGTCCACCGATGGTTCCCATCGACCTTGTAGTGAAGTGGAGGTGCTAAGTGCGACTGAAACTTCCGAGTGGGAGGCCTCTACCCATCTGGGGTAGGCTGGTTCCCTTATGAACCAACTGCTGGCCGGAGAAAGGACATGCTTTCTTTGGGCGTAGAATTGAACGCCCAAGAGGAGATTTATGACCATGGAGGCGAGCCTACCACGATCTACTGACACCCGGTTGCTCATCATGCTGATCAGCTCTGCTAGGATTAGTAGGTCCCTGTTGGCCTTTCGCGCAGCAACATGGCGGGCTACTGCATCCTCCTTCAAGCTCTTGGACTCGAGCTGCCTGAACGCCCGGTACAGCCCCATAAGGGGCTCTTCGCTCAGTGTCGCGGGGTCGAATAGCCTGAAAGCGCCGTAGGCTAGTTGGATGAATGACCATCCGCTAGCGATGACGATCAGGACGTAGGCTCCCACGGTCAAATACCCATACGGGAATTCCAGGCTTTGGAGCAGGACTAACGTAAGTCCTCCGCCTATGGCCATCCCGACGGATGCCAAGTAGACTCTAGTCCTGGGGCTTCCAAGAACTAGGTCTCTGGTGTCTGCGGAAACGTCATGGTAGGAGTTGCCCAGTACGATGCTTACGCTGGCTAGGTAAAACCCCAGCAGGCTTGCCGATACTTGAACTGCCAGAACGGGGAATACGTCGAGGGAAGGGAGTGATCCTCTAGGTGGAATGAGGTTGAGCCAGATATGACGGTCTAGGAAGAACTCGGCAGTTACCGCCGCGCCAAGCAGTATGAATCCCACTACTAACGCCATTAGTACCGGTTTGATGGCGCTTCGGATGATTCCTGAGATAGGTCTAGAGTTGCGGCGCACTCCGTCAGCAAACTCTTCTATGCCGGGCTTGTAGTGCGCCGGTCGAAGTTTTCGGAAACGAGGGATCTGTCTGCGTCTCCAGTATTCCTCGGTGGATTGTTCCCTGAGGGCATTTCTCAGGTCGCGCGGCTTTGCAGCAAAGGTGCCGCGAATCCGCCGCGGTGCCTCTCTTGTTCCTTTGATGACCTTGCGAAGAACCATCCTCATGTTCGTGTTGCTTTCAACCCCGTTATCATCGTCGCAAGGAACGCCTAGGGCAGGTACTTAGAGGGCTGCTCACTGGCTGCCCTTGCCGGGCTGCGTCGCCACAAATGCTTGGGGTTAATCGTACTTCCGGGATGCATTTAATATCCAGTACCCTCGGCCTCGTTTGTGGGGTAAACTTCCGTGTCATTGTGTTCTTCCCCCTCATCCCCATACTGGCCGTACTAAGCTGCAGACTTGGGGATCTTGGTGGAGCAGGTGACGCAGATGGGTAGTGGATGGAAGCGGGGCCAGTTGGCGGGCGGTCCCATGGAGACGCCGGTGCCGACGAAAACCACGGGCCGGTTTGCCCGCCAGCTTTGGCGCGTCTCACCCCACCGCCGCGAACCGACTGGCGGTCGGCTTCACCGCTTTCCGTCATGGAAACCGGCGGTATATTTCGCCCCGGGGCAAGAACCGACGCAGAATGACCGTCTCGCCGTCCATGGTTATGCCCAGGCGATAGTCTCCTATCCTGACGCGGTAGTGTTCGCCCGGGGCTGTCATCCTGCTGACGCCGCGAATGTCCCTCATGGTGGACGCCGCTTTCAACTCTTCAATGATTTGCTCTACCTGGGCAGCTAGGGACGAATTCCCTAGGCGTCTCAGGTCACGATGGAACTGGTTGTGGTACCTAATTTCCATGCGAGTCCCGCAAACTTTGCAGCGTTGCCATTATGTCCTCTTCGCTGGCAAAGTCTTCGGGATCCTCGATACTGACCTCCAGCATCGCCTTGAGCAGGGCCTCGTCCTCCTCTTCGTCGGTTTGGTGGATCAGGCCCAGGGCCCGCTCTACGGCGGTGACCTCGTCCTCCGTCAGGCCGTAGAGGTCGTATACCAAACGGTCTATCTCAGCCTCGTCCGCACTGGTGCCCGCCGCGGGGTTGACCGCCTTGGCTTTCAGGATGCGGTCGACTAGGCGGATAAGGGGTGTTTGCTCTTTCTGACTGATCTGAGGGATTGGAAATTCCCTCACGTAGTTATTGATCCAACGGCTGGTTCCCATTCCACTGGTTCCGGCGATTTGGCTCAAATAAAAACGGATAGTGCTTGAGTTAAGGATTCCCAATAAGAACCGAGCGTTGATTCCAGAAGGTGGCAAGAGAAAGTACGCTGAGTTCAGCAAATATACCTCTTCGTTACTCAGCGCAAATCGGCCCGTGTCTGTGAGCTCGATCCAGACTATCTTCTCCTTTTTGAAATCGTCTAAAAACGAACACGCCCTGAGGTTAGTCCAATGTTTTCCTTTAGCCCCTCGATTTCGGAATTTAGGGCCGAAGGAATCCAAGTGGTCGTAAATGTCAGGATAATCTCGTCTTACGTTGAGTCCGTTTCTGGTCAATAGGATGTAGAGTCCAGGAAGCGTGTACTGATATCGACCTATATCGCGTCCACGGAGGATAGGCTTGATCACCGTCTCGTTACGCGACGACTTTTCGACGAATGCACGGCGTTGCGTTTCATTGATGACAAAGGCCTGATTGCTGCCTGTAGCGATACCAAGTCTTATTTTCGTACTCAGTTGCTCTAAAGTTTTGCCGGTATCCTGGATTTTGCGTTGAACATTTAGCACTTCGGTCGGCACTAAATTCCACGCTGCGCGGTCGAAATAAGACTGAGGCGTCGTGAAACTGGTTTCGTCAATGACAACGCGGAAGTCTCTGCCTGCAAGCGGCGCACTCGCGACGATGCACAGTTCATTGGTCGGAGTAGTACTGTTTCGCGCCAAAGTAATGGCTACGTTGACTATCACGCTGTCGAACACCTGTGATCCCTCAACGTTTAGCACTTGTAGCAATGACATGTTCCTACGCAGAAAACTCCTGATGGGTGCGCCGTAGTCGGCTTTGAGATACGAATTGGATGTTATCAGAGCCAAAACACCACCGCGTTTGGTCAGCAGGGTTGCTCGTTCCATGAAGTAACAGTATAAGTCGGCAAACCCTTGGTGAGACTCGTAACTTTTGCGAAGAGCTTCTTTAGTCGTCTGAGGGATTTTGTCGTGACTCACATAGGGCGGGTTGCCGATGACCACGTCGAAGCCGTCGGGCGCGTTGAACATATACTCCGGGTCAAACCATCCGGCGGCGGCCGTGTTCTGGTCGAAGGCGTCCCAACCGGCGACCTGCGCGGCGGAGGCGGCTGGGAATCCGGCGGACTCTAGGACAGCGGCCAGTTGTTGGCGTAGTTCCTCGTCCCGCTTGCGGCAGTCCAGCTTGGTCCGGCGGTTGTTGGCGTGGAAGTGACGCTCGCGGTTGGCGGCCAGTTCGCGCTCCAGTCGCTGCACTTCATCCGTCTGGCCCAAGGCCAATTGCGCCGGTTTCTCCAGCCCCATCAGGGTGTCGGCGGCAACGAAACGGGTTTCCAGGTTGGGCAAGGGCCGGATGCCGTAGTTGTCGGCCGGGTCGCCGTTGGGCTGTTGCTCGATGGCGAGGGAGATGAAGAAGCGCAGCTTGGCTATTTGGGTGGCGACGGGCTGGATGTCCACGCCGTAGATGCTGTTCTGGATGAGGTAGAGCTTCCGCCCGAAGTCGGAATCGCGGTAACGCTCGAAGGTGTCGCTGATTTCTTTCAGCCGCTCATCGCGTTCCGCCTGGGTGGCTGCGCCATAGGCCGCCCGGTTCTCTTCCTGGGCCCGCTCGATTTGCAGGTCGGCCCAAATACGGTTGTCCGGGTCGAGGCGCTTGAGGGCCAGGGTGAGCTTGTGCAGGATGCCCATGGGGAAAGCGCCGGAGCCTACGGCGGGGTCAAGGGCCTTGAGGCCGGCGATGGCCCGCACGATGCTTTCCCGCTCTGCCGGGGTGAAAAGGGTCTCGGCGTCGTCGAAAGCGTCGCCGTAGTCCAGCAGGTGGCGTAGCCCTTCGGCTAGGTTCACTCCCTCTCCCTCCGGGAGAGGGTTGGGATGTGAACGTACCACCTTAAGGGCGATGGCGGCGACCAGGGCCTCGTCCACCATGTAATCCACCACGGTGCGGGGGGTGTAGTAGGAGCCGGTCTGCTTGCGGGCGTTCTCCCTCGTCTCCGGGTTGTAGGCCGCCAGCAGGTTCTCGAACACCTTGCCGAGGAGTTCGGGGTCCAGGGCAACCTCCTGCTCGGTCGGGGTGTTCTCCTCCACGGTGAACTTGTAGCGGTCGAACAGGTCTATCAGGCCTGGCTCATTGCCTTGCGGCGCGCCGCTGAAGAACAGTCGGTTGGGGATGGAGTAGCCGCTACGGTGGCTGTGGTTGTCGGTGAAGCAGTCCACGCGGACGCCACCTGCGCCGGTCGCGTCGAGGCTGTCCAAACAGTCAAAGAGCCCGCCGTTGATGAAGGGCGTTTGGTCAAACAGTTTCCGCAGTTCATCTGGCCGGGCAATTTCGTCCTCGTAGCGGTATACGGAAAAGTTGCGGTGGTCGTCGGGGGTCCGTGTGCTGAACCGCCGCTCGCCGATTTCGGTGTTCAGGGTGGCGAAGAACATATTTTGCAGGACGGCACGGTAGTAGGAATCGCCGGTGTCGCGGTCGTAGCCCTTGAGCAGTTGAGCGGCCTGATTCTCGGCAAAGAGCTCTTCGGGCACCAGCTCTTTTTCCTTGATGAACCAGACGAACATCAAGCGGGTGATGAGGCGGATGACGTGTTCCTCGGGGGACAGGGTTCCGCCTTCGTTGGCGGGGAACTTGGCGGTCTCGACGGCCCGCTCGAACCATTTGAACAGGTCGCGGTAGAAGCGGCGGTTTAGCTCTTCGGTATCCAGGGCGTTGAGCCAGGCGTCCAGCAGTCCGTCGAAGTTATGCGGTTTGCCGTGGGCGTCCATCCAGCGCAGGCGCTCCGGCAGGGATAGCTCTGCCAGGATATCCAGGTGGGCGCGGTGCGAGCGGACCGGGTCTATCTCGCGGATGAGGGAGACTCGGCCCAGTACGTCGCGGGTGGCATTGCGCCGGTTGGCGCGGCGGTGCGGGAAGGCGAAGGTGACGCGGTTGCTTGCCGTGCGGAACATGATGACGGAGGGAGCGAACAGCCGCTTGTTGATTTCGCGGGTGAATTCGGCGTAGCGGCCGCGGGAGTAATTTTCCCCGTCGAGTTCCACGGCTAGGAACAGGAAGCTTTGCGCGTTGCCAGTTTCAAAGCCGCTGGCGTCGAACTTCATTTGCTGCGACGGAGCTGCGGCCTCCGCGATCTCGGCGTTGGTTATCTGAAAGACGAGCTGCACCGACCGGGCGTGCTCCAGGAAACGCCGCTCCGTCTGCGTGCCGGGGTTGTCTGCGTCGAACTGCTGGATGAACTCGGACGGGTCGCCGGTCTGACCTTCCAGGACCAACTCGCTGCGATAGCCCATAGCGGCTAGGATAGCAGTGGCTCCGGCGGGCCAGTCCGCGCCAGGTACGGCGGCCAAGGCGTCCGCAATATCACTTCTTAAAGCTGTCGTTGTCATATGGCGTCCTTTATAACCAGCCAGGTTACCAGCTCGAAGTCCGCGCCGGTACTGGGCGCTGCCGACGCTTTTTGCAGGACGAAATCGCGCTTGCCGCCGGCCCGCAGACCCTGCGCCTGCGTAGCGCCGTGGGACTGGCGGATGTGGGACAGGGCGTCGGTAAGCAGTTTATCGTAAATGGACATATCCCGGCCCTGATTGGTTTCGGCGTCGAATCGGTCACAGAGTTCAGTGATGGGCGCCGCATGGCCGGCCGCGGAGGCCTCGAACACGCCCAGGGCCTGCCGGGCGTTGGCGCACCCGTAGCGGATGCTGCCGTCGTCGCGCAGGTACACGAGGTAAAAGGGATGCACCGGGCTAGCGGCTCGTCGGCGGGAATCGAGTTCGGCTGCGTTGCGCTGGCGCAGGCAGAAGACGACCCCGGGTTGGACCTCGCCACCTGCGCCATCAGGTGCGACGGCGTAGACGCCCGGTGGCATGGCTTCCAGCTTGTCCCTGTTGGCCTCTAGGTAGCGCAGCAGTTGGGTCAGAAAGTGATCCAGGGTGAAGTCGCCCAGGGCTGGGGAGTCGCTGAGATCGTCCAGGTCGAGGATTTCATCGCGTAGCCTGATCAGCTGCTGGTCGCGGAAGTTCAACTCCAGTTGTGCGTCGGCTTCGGTGAAAGGATCTTCGTCGCCGCTGGCGGCCAGATCGGCAATCGCCATCCGGGCCTGCACCCGGCTTTCCAGCTTCAGGTACACGTCCATGTCGTTGGTGGGCCAGTAGTTGAGCATCCGCACGGACTTGCTGTTGCTGCCGATGCGGTCGATGCGTCCGAACCGCTGGATGAGGCGCACCGGGTTCCAGTGGATGTCATAATTCAGCACGGTGTCGCAGTCTTGGAGGTTCTGGCCCTCTGAAATGCAGTCGGTGGCAATCAGCAGGTCTATGTCATCGCCAGCGCCAGCGCGGTTGCGGGCCTTTGGCGCGAAGTTGCTCAGGATGGCGTTGAAGTTATTGGGGCCGGTGTAGGTGCGGGTTTCGTCCCCGGACACCATCGCCATGTTTAGGCCCAACTCGCGGGCCAGCGCATCAAGTTGCCCGTACAGGTAGTTCGCCGTGTCCTTGAAGGTGGTGAATACCAGCAGTTTGCGGTTGGGATTGCCGTCGCGGTCGAGGGTTGGGTTTTCTGCTTTGTCGCGGATGGCCCCCCGGATTTCCTGTAGCTTGCCGTCGCGTTCCGGTTTGATGGCAGCGACTTGCTGCAACACAGCGTCGAGTGTGTTCTTATCCTTCCGCAGGTCTTTGCGCCAGCGGGCCACGTCCAACTCTGACAGCCGGTAGGATTGCCGGCGTCCGCCGACTGCGAACTCCTCATCCTCTTCATCAGCGTCCGGCAGCACGTCCGCATCATCCAGCGATGCGGCCATGTTGGCGAGTTGACCGGCCTTTTCGTAGCGGTCAATCTTGTCCAGCAGTCCGTCGATCTTGCCGATGGTGCGCACCAGCGTCAGGGTCAGCGAGTGGGCGGAGCTTTCCAGTCGCTTGAGGAAATTGGTTCTCATCATTGCCGCCAGCCAATGCTCGCTGTCCTGCTGGTTGAAGTTCTGCCGGGCCCGGATCTCCTCTAACTGCCGCAGCCGCGCCAGGTCGGTGACGTACTCGCTGGGCTGGTATACCGATAGCTTGAATTTTCCGATGCGGTCGGCCAGTTTCTTGTAGGATAACTCGCCCCGCAGGTCGGTCTGCGGGTAACGGTTGACTGGCTTTTCGTGTTGGGGGAAGCTACCGACGCGCTCCATCTCGGCGGCGTAGAACCGCTCGATCTGGCGCCGGGAGCGGGATATGGATACGCCGTCCAGCAAGCGTAGGAAGTCGGCGCCTAGCTGTTCCAGCAGTTGCTCTTTGTTACGGCTGCCTCCCTTGGTCTGGCTCGTTTCCCACTGCTTGAACACCCGCTGCGCCGCCGCCATCAGGTTGTGGATGTTGCCCACGCCCAGGCTTTGCTGGAAGGAGTCCTCCCGCCCCTCGGTCATTAGGTAAACTTGGTTGCGAAGGTCGGTCAGCGACGTGTTCACTGGTGTCGCCGACAGCATCAGCACCTTGGTTTTCGCGCCCTGCTTGATGACCTTGTCCAGCAGGCGGCGGTAGCGCTGGCCGCCGTCATTGCGGAAGTTGTGCGACTCGTCTATCACGACCAGGTCATAGTTCTGCCAGTTGAAGTTGGCGAGGTTTATTCCGCCCGAAGAGCCGGAGTCCCTGGATAGGTCGGAGTGAGCCAGCACGGTGTAGCCGAAACGGTCTTTCAGAAAGGGATTTTGCCTGTGGCCGTAGATGGCCGGATAGAGTGCCCAGTTCTCAAAGAGTTTGCGGGGGCATAGCACCAGAACGCGCTCGTTGCGCAACTCGAAGTACTTGATGACCGCCAACGCGGTGTAGGTCTTGCCCAGCCCCACGCTGTCGGCCAGGATGCAGCCGTTGTGCTCCCGCAGCTTGGCTATGACGCTCTGCGCCCCATCCTTTTGGAACTCGTAAAGCGCATTCCAGATTTCGCTGCCGGTGAACCCGGTAGCGGTCGTGGCGGCGTCGCCGGCCAGCCGGGCGTCGATGTCCTTACGGAAAAGCTCGTAGAGCGTCTTGTAGTACACCGCCTCGGGAGCGTAGTCGCCGCCGATGCGTTGCAGGGCGTCCAGCACTCTCTGCTTCACGTCCCCGGTGAGCTTTTCATCGCTCCACAGTCGGTTGAACCAATCCACCAATTCGGCGAGTGTGTCTGCGTCATCGGTGGCGAGGTTGATTTCCAGATTGGCTCGGTCGCTGCCACCTAGCCCCCGCTTGGTGAAGTTGGAGCTTCCTACGAGGCCGGTGCTGCTGTCCGGCGATTGGGTGAGGTACATCTTGCCATGCAGGAAGTTGGCCTGGCTGATGGAACGTACGGCCACTCCATCTTTGGCTACCCAGTCGGCGCATCGCTTTGCCAGAGCTTTCTGTTGCAAGGTGTGATTGGGCTCCAGCCCACGTTCTGTCAGCTCGAATGACTTGGGTTCATTGGCGCCGGGGTCCAGGTCCTCTACTGAAGTAGGGTCTCCGAATAGGAAGCGGATGTTATCCACACAGTCCAGTTCCTCGGCCAGCAACTGGTAACCGTAGATGGTGAAGTAAGCAGACGCTAGGCTGAATGTGTCGGCGTCGCGCAGGTTGCGGCG
This sequence comes from Dehalococcoidia bacterium, assembly GCA_965204805.1. Taxonomy (GTDB): domain Bacteria; phylum Chloroflexota; class Dehalococcoidia; order Lucifugimonadales; family UBA3495; genus VXOI01. The sequence continues at coordinate 772,607 of OZ242013.1, read as the reverse complement.
CAGATGGTCGGCAACGGTGGTAGCCCGGTTGTCTATGACTCGGTTTTGTAAACGCACTTGCCATTTTCTCCGTGCATTTGTGTTGTTGCCCGCTGCGTAACAGCCACAATGTCTTATGAGCCTGCCACCGCTGTCTGCACGTGCTCTAGTTGACAGACGTTGCGTTGCCGGCGAGCTGGTCGAAGCTGGTCATATCGTTGGGCTCGCGTTCGGGCGGGTCCGGCAGGCGGAACCGCTCTCCGGTTTTCGTTTGCTTGGCTGCGGTGTCGGGAGTGGTCATGCCAAACCTCTGGCGCTGGCGAATCTTGTAGGTCAACAAGTGGATCGCGTGGATTATATGGTATTGGGCAAGGCCCTGTGAGACTGCGGGCTGTTAGTGTTAGGCGGTCATGGTTTATCTGCGAGCCGTGTGCTGACCTTGCGGCCCGGTTTGTTGGCTTTCCGGTTTCGAGAGAGGGATGGAGTGATCGAAGGTACCGCCAATTGTCCGGGTGCGCGGGGGTGGCTTTTGATAGCCCGTGCCTTGGCCGGCGGCATAGCGGCTGTTCTCCGGGGGGTGGAGTGGTCATACCGGCGCTGTTTATGTTCGCAGCGGCTGATGGTGTATCCCAGCAGGTGCGGAGTGGCGATAATTTCGAACTGGGTTGCCTACGTTGCAGGTTGCGGCTGGTAGCGTTCGACGAGTATCAGGTCTTCGCTTTTGCGCGCTTGCGCCAGGTCGTATGCGGCTTGGCGGCGCATCCAGAAGTCGGCGGTGGACCATCCGGCTTTCTCCAGGCGAATGGCCATGTCAGGCGAGATGGCGGCGTGTCCGTTCAGCATCCGTGAGAGGGTGTGCCTGGCGACTCCCAACACTTCTGCCGCTTCGGTGACGCTCAGGTTAAGTGGTTCCAGGCAATTCTGCCTGACGCTGAGGCCGGGATGAGGCGGGTTTTTCATGTTCATCTCTGCGTCTCCCGCTAGTGGTAGTCCACCAGGTCTACGTCGCACACGTCTCCGTCTTCAAACCGGAAAATTATTCTCCAGTTGCCGGAGATTGAGATGGCCCAGAATGCCCGGCGGCCGCCCCTGAGTGGGTGGAGCCGGTATCCCGGCAGGTCCATGTCGCCGGGCTTGCTGGCGGCTTCCAAGTCCGCTAGAGCTATCCTGATCCGCTCCAGTTGATCGGGGGCTATCCTGCTTCGGTCGTCCTGCTCGTAGAGCCGTCTGAGACCCCGGTGCTGGAACGAGCGTATCATAGGATGATTATACCGTGTACCGGTACAGCCGTCAGTGATTTTGGCAGGGTATCCTGGCTTTATGTCCGCGTGCGCGGAGGCAGCAGGCTCTCAGCCATCTTTAACTGGTTCGTGGGCGACCTCCGCGATTGCGGGTTGTTTCACTCTGGTGTTCGCCGGTGGCGCCTGGCCAAGGCCATGATTTTTCGGCGGCGGGCCGTCCCTTACGGCCTTTGTCCTTCTATTCCCCGAAATGCGCTGCGGTTTCATTCGGTGACAGGCGAGTCAGCTGCAATCGGTGCCCTTCCTGCTTCTCTGGGATGAAAGAGTAACTTCCGCTGCCGATTCCGGCCCAGAAGTCCCAGTGGTGCATCTGCTCGATGTGGAGCGAGGTGTCGTAGCCTTCCAGCCTCTCGAGAGTTCCTGGCCGGGTTGGGTCGGCGGTGTGTTCCACCGTGCTGCCGTCCCTTGGCATGTGCTCCGGGTCGAAAAGCTGGAACAGAAGTGCCGGCAGTTGGTCCTCGTTGCCGCCTTCTGGCCCCCGGTTGCTCATCCTGAACCCGTGCCCGTTGACCCTGATCAGGTACTCGGTCTTGCCGTTGTGTCTGATAGACACCCTGGCCGGGCTTGCCACGATTTCGTCCAGCAGTTCGCTCCGGCCGGTGAAGGGCCTGACTTCGAAGTAGGGTCTCCATTGGTCGCGCCTGTCCCGGAGCAATTCAGGGTCGGCGAGGAGCCCGGACAGTGTGGGATATTCCCGGTCCTGCTGGCCTTCCATGCGGAGTGTGCAGGTGCCGTCGGGCCGGAAGGAGATGGCCATGCCGTTTGGCAGGCGCAGTACTGCCTGCTCTCCATCGGTGCGTATGCGGGGGCGGGCGCCGGGGTTGAAGAAGTGGATGATTCTTGGCAGGGCCTGGATGGCGGCTCTGACCGCCTCCATGGATGCCGAAGGGTTCCGTTCGGTGAGCTGGAGTTCCAGCTCTGCCTCCAGGGCCTGTATGTGTTTCTCAAGGGGTGTCATATTTCTCTGCTGGGTCAATTTCCGTCCCGCGGTAGCGGTGGCTGGCTTCAGTGGGCCAGGTTGCGCCGGCGTCGTCGCCGGCACTGTTGGTCAATCGCAATCTGGCCCTAAATCCATCATCTCCGACAGGCGACGGATTCACAAGTGCCTGCTGTCATCAAATGGTGGTATTGGAAGGGTCTAAGAGACCACCGCCCTTGACAGGAGTCAGCAAGCGGGGACCGAAGAAAACGGTCCCCCGTTGTTATTGGGATGGCCAACCCCTATGGGTACTGGCGACACCTCTGTTGTCTCATTTTCCAACCTCGTCCACTTAAGGTCGGTTCAATGGCAGTTCCAACCCGTGGTGTTCTTCCCACCACTCCACGTCCCATTCTTTGATGAACCAGGTTTCAATGGTGCCTGGCACTCTTCTGAGTTCCTTTACCATGTGGTCTAATTCCTCGTCGGTTGGGCAGTAGCCCTCGGGCATTTCCACGATGCTGGACGACATTTCCAGCCCCTCGACATTTGTACCGGTAGCCCATGTGTTTTGTCGCATTCCCATCTTTTCCAGCGTTTTCCTGGATTGCTCTGTTGCTCCCCCTGCCGTGGTGGCGACCAAGAGCGCTCTCCTTTCGTATGTCATGCTACCTACCGTTATTCGGCATTCTTCGTAATCTGCTTCCGCCAGCCATTCAATCCGCTTGATCTCCTGGGTTGGATGGACATGGAGCAGTCTTATGACGTTCCCGCCCCCATGTCGCATTACCAGTCTTACGTCTCGGCCCTCAACTGCTTCGTCTTTCACCTGTATTGTTCCATCGTTTCCTACGATGACCGTTTCCGGCGTGTATCCCAGATTTATCCCTGGCACTTGGAACAGTTCGAAGCTAATATCCCAGTTCTCGGGATCATTGATTCGCACCGTTCGGCCGCTGCTTGTGATTCCCTTTACTGGCACTTTGTACCCATCCTCGATGTCGAACCGGTGCCACGCCTCTTCCACGAAAACGTGGATCAGGGGTTCCTCGCCCACGTAAACCGGCAGCTGCAGTGTTTCTCCTCGGTTTACCGTCTCCTTCTCGGTTTCCGTGGTTGGTACGGCTGTTGGCTGGGCCATTGCCGTCGGTGTCGGATTCGCCGGTCTGGCGGTGCTTTCCGGCGTTCTTGTCAGGATTGGAGTCGGCCAGGGTCTGGTTGCTGTTGGCTCTGGTGTCGGCGTCGCCGTGGCTGCCCGCGTTAGCTGGACCGGCGTCGTGGCTGCCGGTGGTTCCGTCGCCTGTGGGGACTGTTGCTGTTGCCGCTGCTGCTGGTTGTCATCTTCTGTCTGAGGTTCCCCGGTGGCTTCCTCCCCGCCGCATGCTGTGATCATCAGCATGAGGGCCATCAGCCCTGCGATCAACGCTGTCAGCGTATGCTTTTTCATTTCGTTCGTCTCTCTTTCCATAATTTGCCGCCTGTTTTCAGCGGTCTTCGCATTACGATTCGCCTTTAGTGGCGCCTTGGTTTCTTTACCTCCTATCCCTGCTCCTGGGTCTTGACTGAATTTAGAGTTTCCCCCAGCATCGCCTGTAGGGTGCGATGCTGTAATGTCTCAGAAAACCCGTGGTCAATAGTTCCGTTCGGTCTGGTTCAGCATGGGGTAGTCGGCACCCACCGTGGTTCTCATGCAGTACTCGATCGCCTCATTGACCGGTCTGGTGAGAAGTTCCTCGATGTCCAGACGTATGTCTAACTCGTTCAGTATCCGGTAGAGTTCTCCCGTTGCTTCCATGATCTCCGCGTGGGTGCTGTGGTGGCAGAGGGTTACCATCTCCCCTGCTGGTTTGAGTCGGTCGCGCACATTGCAATTGCGTTCGACGATCGTGGTCAGCGTCATCATTTGCCTCCGATGATTTCGAGGAGGTCAGGTATACGGCGACTCTGACCGGTATTGAGATTCCGCTCATTGCTGGCGCGTGTTCCAGCTTAGGTTCGATTTCTTTCCTCTTTCTCACGCTTTTTATCGTGTATACACCGTGTGGAATCCGCCAAGCGGGGGTATTGGCATGATGTTGATGGCAGCCACGCTTAGCGTCAGCGTCCCTAGCATTGCATCCAGGCCTTGAGCTCGGCAGTTTCCATCGCGCTCGCCGTATACTTCGCGGCTGAAATTAGTCCAGTGAACCTTCTCCCTTCTTCCTCTGAGCCTGATTCAGGGGCTTGTACGATGGGCGTCAGGGATGAGAAGTAGATGTTGCTGATGTTTCAGAGCCTGTCCGCCATGCTGGTTCCCTTGTCGCCTGCGATTACCCTTCTCTCTAGTCGCATTCCGATTAGGCCGTCGGTTGACGAACAGATTGTTGAGAGCGTTTCCGCCACGATGGAGGCGCTTGAGCCTACGCCGACTCCCGATATTGCTTCCACCGTCCAAGCGCGGCTTATCCGTGGCCGCTAGGTCCTTTCCTCTGGGGAGTTCTCCCGATTGTTGGAGGGTAATGAGGCTCGTGGGCCGTTCCTCCGGGGCCCTGAGCGTCGTCTTATGGCCCAGTTAGGAGAGCGCCTGTGGGTGGTGGTCCGGGTTTACCTCCGGTTGCAGGAGGTGATTGACCTTGAGCTCTCCGGTCTGAGTTGGACTCCCGTTGAGCCCAGGGACGATGTGGACCCTGTGATTGGGGAGTACGCCGAGATTATCTTTGACGCTATGGGGGAAATACGCGCCGCCGCGCTTGAACTTCGGGCCGTTCAGGACCTCCTCGCTGATGCTGGTATTGAGCATGTGATGGAGTTGTCCCCTGAGACCCGTGAGCTCATCCAAGAGCATTACTTTCCCATGGACCGCTGGCTTCGGGGGGTTGATGGTGTAATGACCGAATACGAGTGTTCGGTTTGAGGTGAGTTGTTCCGTGCTCGCGCCGGGTTAGGTGGCTCGTGATCATTTCAGCCGGAGATATGCCGGAGGAATTGATAGAGAGCCATCGGCCTCCGGTCGGTCCGATGGAGCCGGGCCAACATCCCCGGCTTTTGCGTTGAGTGCCGCGTTTCCCGCGCCTTCCGGGCAGAGGCGCTGGTTACGCCCTTCTGGGCGGCTTGATTTTGGCTGGTATTTTTTCGCCTTTTGGCGTCCCAGTTCTTCCAGTCATTGACGCGACTGGAGGAGTTCTCGCTCGGCCTTGGTTATCCTGTTGTCATCCGGCCGTTCTACATTGAGGACGGCCCTTCGACCCGATATTCGCTGGTTGCTTTTGATTGGTATAGCTGTCGTGATTTGCGGTGCCGTCTCGGTACCCCTGATATTCATGGGTTCCTCCGATGACGACGTCATTGAGGTAAGCCACGTTCAGGTTCCGGCTCATGTCGAGCTGGTGGGTACCCCTGTGCCTGTGCACGCCCTTACTCACGAGGCGTACGAACGAAGCCGCGTAGCGGCTGAAAGTGCCCCTATTCTGATGTCCACTCCTCCCACCGTTCCTGCCTCTCCCACCTTAGCGTTGGAAGAGTTGCAACGTATTTCCTACCCGCCCCTCGAGCCCGGGTTTGCCGCTGACGGGATTCCCGCGCCCACCCCGGTTGAGAGGTGGTTTGACCTTGGAGAGGGTTTGACCTTTTACCGCGGTTCTGGGCGCGACTGGACCCCTGAAGCGGTCTGTGAGTCCAATCCCTGCATAGTCGAGGGCACCGCGGAGATCTACGCTGTCACCAGCGTCATGCGCCTTGGTCTCGTGTCCAGGGAATCTCCGCTTGGTGAATTTATTGCGTACCTAGTTCTTGATCCCTTTGGGATCCCTGCGGCGGCTGGGCGTCTTGGTCTGCATGGAGGGGACCGGTGATTGCCCTCTCCCGCTTTCGTTTCGGTCTGATTACCCTGGCAATTCTTGTGCCGGTGGCATTGTTGCTGTTTTCGCAGCCCGGTCCCGCTGCAGCGCAGCCCTGTACTGATTTGTTCGCTGGACTGAAAGATCCCCGTTGCAGTCCAACGGTTAGGTTACTTGAGGGACTCCGCTACGAGCATAACGCTCAGATGTGCTGGGCCAGCGGCCCTTTGCCTGATGTCGATCCACGGTATAAAGTCGCCTGGCCGGATTTCGGCCTAGTCCGCGGCAAGGGTGGCTTTGGTAGTGAGAAGGATTTCATACTTGACCCCCGGGATTTCTGGACCTCCGTGGACCAGCAGGCCCGGCCCCTGGCTCTGAGGGTGGCTGGTAGTAACCGTGACGGTGCTTTTGCAGACTTTCCGTCCTCGGTTGATCTCAATTATTTTGTTGACCGGCACGATCTCCATAGCTTTTACAACCTGCGTCCGCAGCCTGATAACCGTTACGTCTGGTTGTATGGTCTGTTGAATGGTACTTCAAATTCGAAGTTGCCTTATGAGGATGCCCGTGAGTACATGGCTCGCCGGGTCGTGGCAGATCCTCATGATCGCCGCATAAGGCATTTCAAAACCTCTTGGGAGGACGCGTCCGCTGGTCCCTCTGGGTCCGATGTCAATCAGGCTGCGTTGGCTTCCGACGTGGTGGCGTCTCATTCTGAGGCTGCTCGCACCCACACCGTGTCCGCCGAATCCGGTTCGCGATTGATCACGGGCGTTGCCCAGCAGGATCTGATTGCTAATAAAGGCGTTCTCAATCTGAATTGTCCCAGCGGCAACCCGTGCACCGTCACCTTCACGTCGGATGCCTCCACCGTGACCGGTCAGGTGGTTTCGTCCATGGTGGATCAGAACCACTTTGAGCGGTTCAATACGGATCCCATTAACACTCAGTTTGAGATGAATGATGAGGATAATAATCCGGTCCTTTTGACCAGGGATGGTAAGAACTTCACCGGCTACTTGGACTCGCGTTTTGACAAACCGGAGACGGCGTACCGCGATGTCCTGATGGCGGATACCGGTCATAACAATCTCATTGTTGAGTTGGAGTTGGATCCTTCATACCGGTCTGATACCGAGGCCGATTTTTATGAACGGTATAGCGAGGATCTCGCTCCCATTCGAGCCTTCGGTCTCTCAACTTGGAGTTATCCCTACTTCCTTGGCCAGTTGCCTTTCTTGGGCACCGACGCGTCCGATGTCGAAAATATAGGTACCAATGTTCCCGTTTACGAGTATGCTCACTCCGGATTTCGCCAGCCGACATTGGTGTCCCCCTATGGCGATTTCTGGGATTTCGGCCTTACCAGTGATTACTACGACAATCTTCCTTCAGGCTCCGCCAAGGTTGCTCCCACTCCCTCGGCTGATTATGCCGAGAGTGATCGCATTCGCTGGCCTGCAAATCTTCAGGACATGAACTGGTATCTTTATCAACTTCCTGGCGACCTCGCTGAGGTTGAATCCAGCGCTGCTGCCTTCTGGCACACTCCCATCGGGCGTGACGCCGTTGTCCACAGCGCTTACGCCACCACACATATTCCCTATCTTTCCTTTTTCTCCGATATTGATTGTGGTTTTCTCGATCCTCGCGACATAGATGCTGATAGCGATTTCCTTGAGGGCCCCGTTGCTTTGAACAGTGCTCTGTGCAGCAAAGAGTCACCGATGATGGATCTCGATGATCTTGACAGAATCAAGGTCAGTGATGGCCTCGGTTTCTACCCGTTCATCACAGTAGATGGCCTTAGTCATATGGAATCCACCGGTGTTCCTGCCAATCCATACGTAACGAGCGCCATCTCTGCGGGCACTGCTCAGCCCACTCTTGGCTTGGATTTCATGGCCCAGTACATGGCTCAGAAGGGCTACGATGACCGGTCGGACGATTCCGTCATGCAGTATTGGGCCGTCCCGGTCCGGGCTGGCACCGCTGCGGCTTCTGATTGGAATGACGCCAGTCGGGCTAGGAAGCTCGATGAGTTCGGTTTTACCGTGCGTGAGTCCCAGCGCGTTGTGAACGAGGGTGGCGAGTTGTCCGACAGCCGTTTGGGGTTGCCTTCCTTTGAACCGTCTCGCGCAGCGGTTGAGGCCCGGTGGCCGATGGGCGATCTCAATCCCAATCACGCTCATCTGATGGTCGTCACCTTTTATGAAAGCCTTCCCGTTGAGGCCAATGATTATTACAACGACCTCAGCTATATCTTCTCTGCTTTCACGTATGAGGGCACGGTTGACTATCTCCTTGACGCCGATGCTCCCGAATATGATGAAGACCTTGCCGACCTGGTCGAGGAATATCTCTTTCAGTGTTCTGGGACACGCGATGTTAATGACAATGCCTGTGTCAGGGCCAAGTCACTACTTTCAAAGCGGGGAATTGAGCCGGAGCGGTTGGCTGATCTTCAGATACAAGACTCCGTTGTGGAGATCCCCCGTCGTTACGTCCGGCGTGTCATCTGCCGTCTCTTCGTGGGGACGGCCGGTCACACGGAGACCCAATGGTCCTTCTCAGATCCTGTGGTTGACTTCTTTGCCGATACCGCCAGGACAATTGCGGGCATCTATGATGCTATTACCACTTGGTATTCGTCGTTGACCACAACGTTGGGCGAGGGTCCGGTCCGGCTCGGTGAGGAGGCCACAGCCTTTGTCTGTGACGGCGCGGCCAATCTGCATGAGTTGACTTCCGACGGTTCGGTGGCCGATGCCTCTTATAGTGTGGGGGCCGATGGCGCTCTCGTCCACAGTTCTTCCGGTGAGTCGCGGCGTGAGCATATTGAGCTGTGCACCCGCCTGTCGGTACCGGACGAAGTCCAGTGCATGTCGGTTTCCGATGCCCTTTTGACGGACGGCAGTTGCGTTAACATGCCGCAGATGTCGCTGATTTACTCTTTGAATCCGTCTGATTTCACCTTCTTCGACCCTGCAACCCTCACTGAGGTCCATCCTGGTCGGCCCATCAAGCTCCGACCGGGAACCACCCCTCCCCGTTATCTTGTTGAATGGGCTGGCTCTGTGGACGGTCTGGACGCCAGCAATTTGCCTCGTGGCAGTACGGAGCCCGTTGGGTTCACTGCTTTTGATGACGAGACTTCATCCTTGCTTTCCAAGGGATTGACTCGTGTGCACGTGAAGTTTGATTTTGCTTGGCCATCCGCACGTCAGAATTTGTATGAGTCCGTCAGGGGTTATATGGTGGCCGTCCGCCCTGATCCCAAGGTATTCGGTCCCCAGGGAGCGTATTGGCGCCCCTTCCTTCTTCCTTCTCTTGTCACTGAGTATGGTAGCCGTCCAGATCCCTTGAATCGCGGGAGCACTGTTCCTTTCCGTAACCACCATCGTGTTGATGGCTTTTACTTTGGTGATATGGGCGCTAACCCTGACAAGGGTCTGCCTGGAGCAGGTGATTTCTATCCCCGACACCAGGACTATGGCGGGATAAGGGCCGTGGGACCTTCCAAGGTACAGACGGACTTGAATGAGTTCCATGCGTTGCTGTCGCAGTTGCCTGTGGCTCCGGGCTTCCAGCACGATTTCAGGATTATTCCTTACCTTGACACTCCTGACCAGGACCGGTGGGTCATGGGCCGGAATATGTCTACCACTTTCACCGTGAACGGTGATCGGGCTGCTTGCTGGGCTGATGCGCTCCCTCCCGAAGTCCACGACTGGTATGGGTGTGACGAGTTTGTCCCCACCCCTGCTGAGGCCGGTCCCGGTGAAGGGTTCCGCCTGGGCCTTTTGGGACTGGCGTCGTCCGATGTGTGCGGCGACATCTTCTCCGCCACGCCTCCTCACTTCACTTGGGACAACCCATACGTGAAGCGGGTGTGGTCCTTCTCATGGATGATCGCTGGCACGATCTTCTTCGTGCTCCTCGTTTGGCAGGGCTTCCGCATGACTTACGACATGTGGTTGAACCCCCGTCCGGCTATCGGTTTCCGTGAGCTCATACCTCGCTACATTCTCGCCTTGGTTCTTGCCTTGGGCAGCTTGTATCTGTCGAAGTGGGTGTTGATTCTTTCCCACGACCTGACCTGCTTTGTCGCTCAGACCACGGGCATGGATATGTGGGGTGTGATCAAGAACACCTTCCTTGTCCTTGCTGAGGGATTTTTCGGCGTATTCGACGTCCTTCTGGGCTCCCAGGCTCATGTCCAGAGTCCTGGGGAGGCCATTCGCAATCTTCTAATCGTATTGGCCGTCGGGTTCGTCGTCCTTGTTGTTCTGGTAATCATCCTCTATCTCTTCTGCATGCTCGCCTTGAAGATGCTCATGCGTCTCGCCCTCCTAGCTATTTGCATCGCCTTGGCTCCGATCGCGTTCGCGTTCCTTGCCAGCGACAGCACGGAGCATTGGACCCGCAAGTGGGTCAGCATATTCTTGGGCGCTGCGTTCCAGCAGGCGGTCATATTGATCGTCGTGTATCTCGGCGCCAACATGATTGACTTTTACCTTGAGGGTAACAATGGTGCCTTCGGCGTCTTCATAATCTCTTCCATTCTGGCGATGCTCGTTCTGAGCATGGCGAACTACGTTCCGAAGCTCGTCAACCCGGCTGGCGAGGGGGTATTTGACTCCTTCGGCTCTCTCGCCCGCATGGGCGGGGCTGCTGCCTTGATGGCGGTGACCGCTGGCGCTGGCGCGGCCGTAGGCGCCGCCCGCGGTCCTGGCGGCGGGATTATTGGGTCCGTGCCGCTTGGCGGGCCCGGCGGGGCTCCCGGCGGTGGTGGCGCTCCCGGAGCGCCCGGCGGTGTGCCAGGCCCCGGCGCTGGTGGCGTTGGTGGTGTTGGCGGAGCTGCCGGCGCGGCGGGCGGTGCTGGTCCAGCTGCTGGCGGGGTTACTGGGGTGGTTGGTGGGCCGGTAGGTGTGGCTGCCGGGACCGTTGCTGGCAGCGTGTTCGGCGGACTTGCCACCGCTGGCCGCTTCGCCACTGGCGCTGCCCGGCACGTCGGCCTGGGCGCCATGCAGGGCGCTCAAACCGGTGCCCGTATGGGTGGGGGCTTCAATACCCAGGCTCAGGATATTGCCCGCGGCAATGTCTGGTACCGCCACATGTCCTCGGGCGACGATTCCGCCCGTCAGATGGAGTCCATGCGGCTCGCTGTCCAGACGCTCAACAGGCAGAGGTCTTCCGGCTCGCCCTGATAATTCTTTCAGGAGACATTCGTTCTTCCTTGAGGGAACTACCTTGGCTTCCGCCGTGAGGTGGCTCTGTGTCCATAGCGGCTTCATATGAAAGCCCCACCTTCTTGAGCCAGAAGGACAAGTACCTTTTCGGCCTGACGTTGTTTCACCTCGCCATGCTTCTCGGTGTCGGCGGGTTTTACTTTATTTCGCCACTAGTCCGTGTTACGGATGTTGTAAGGTCAGGACATTTGTCCGGGCGGCGTTCGCCGACCGGCCTTGACCACGCAGCCGATGACGCTGGTCGTGCTGCCAGCACGCATGGCGTCCCGTCGCCGATGCAGTCTCCGCCGACCAGGGTAGAGGACACCAAGATCATCAGCTTGTCGCTGGTGTTGACTCGCCTAGGGGCACTGCCCAGATCCAGATGTTGCTCAACCAGACCCAGCCGGAGGGCCAAAGTTGTCGGAAGCATCAGCCCGGTGTCATTATATGATGACGGAGACGGGGCAGACTTGCTGATGCTCCGACCAAAATTGGGCCTTAGTCTGTCAGTGCCGCAGTGGCGGGCAGTGGTTTCAAAAACTTAGCCCCAGCCTTTGGCCGAAGCTGGGGCTCACCGCCGCGTAAGCGGGGATTGGTCAGGCTTCTCCAACCTGCTATCCAGCCGGGTGGGCTCACCACCGCGCCAGCGGGGTTTCCCTCTTTCTCCATGTCAATTTTATTATACTCTAACATTCAGCTTGATTTTTCTCTCATGGGACATGGCGGCGTTCAGTGGTTTGTCCGTGTTCGGTCCAGGGTTGGTCAGGCCAGCCACTTCAGTGCTTCGCCAGCCGCCTCTCCTCGCGTGTAGCGGGCCACGATGTCCCTGTGCCTCCACCGGCCCTGGCACTGCACCGCAGCTTTTAGCGTCCCCGCCGCCACCATCCGTCGGGCCATGCCAATGCGGCCACTGTGGCCGTTGAAGTCGTTGCCCAAGCCGGCGGCCTGCGCTGCGGCGCGCACCTAGTTGGACAGGACCTCAGCAGTCAGTCCGAAGACGCAGTCTGCGGCGTCAACTATTCTGGATGCGCGGCTTGCCGATCACTGAAGCCACGGTCAACTCCCTCCCCTTCTGTAAACTTCCGGACTGCCGACTGGCTGCGCTGCGGACAGTCTCACCTCGCATTGTATCGTCCCTTCCGGGCGGTCGCCCGGGGAGGATCAGGTGAGATGTAATTCGTTTCTACTAGGGATCTACGGCGGCGATGACCGGCTTGCCATAGGCTATACGCTCAATCCCGTCCTGTTCACCGCTCGCTCCACCTTCGTGGGAATTGAGGCTTACAGTGATCTGACCAAGACCCAGACATTACCTCAACTGGAACGCGGCGGAATCCAACGCCCTCATCTGCCACGAAGGGTACTCCGGCGTCCTCATCGCCATGTTTACCTGGCGCCTGTGCCGAGGTTCGCTTACGCCTCTTTGATTGTTGAGCGCAAACGCATGAGAGCGTCTCCGTGCGTCCCTGGTTATCATTTCCCGGCCTCGACGCTGTTGAAACTCTACTGAGGGCAGAAGTCTGCCCCGCTTAGAGAAACACCCTGCTCTCGTAAGCTGGCTGGTACGCATCCGCTCCAATTGGTGTCACGGATGTTCAGCGCTTCTAGTTTGGAAAGTTTACCCAGCTCCTGAGGTATCTCCCCGCTCAAGTAGCCACTGAAGCCCAACGCTCGCAAGTTGGTGAGGTTGCCCAATTCCGCGGGAATCTCCCCTGACCCGCTGAGTTCCAGTATTTGCAGGCTGCCGAGGTTGCCCAGCTCCGGGGGAATCTCCCCTTCAAACCTTCTGAGGATCAACACTTGCAAGTCGCCAAGGTTGCCCAGTTCCGGGGGAATCTCCCAACCTCCACTTAGGACCAACACTTGCAGGTCGCCGAGGTTGCCCAGTTCTCGCGGTATCGCCTCTTGTGCCTGATCGAAATGCAACACTCGCAGTTTGTCAAGGTTGGCCAGTTCTGGAACCGGACTTCCTCTTCTCGAATTCACAGTTAAAGCTACGACGCGGCCACTGGCGTCCACCGAGACCCCTTCCCATTTTGCGAGGGGTTCACGACCCAGCCAGTTTTCCAAGTGAGGCCTGCCCCAGGTGTCGTATAGAGCGACCAGCGTTTCCGTGTCGCCTGCGTGATCAGGCGGTGTGCATACTGGCAAACCGCTATTCCATCCGCCATAGAAGTCTGAGACGTAATCGGATACGCAGCCACTGAACTGGTTATGACTCAGATCAATGTCCGTGCCCTCTACCATCCAGCTGTCTAAGCTGTCCAAGACGGTGGTGAACCTCCCCTCCAGTGTAGGCATTAAGTTCTCCAGTTCCGGGGGTATCTGCCCGCTCAACTGGTTCTCGCTTAGGAACAACCGATTGAGGTTGCTGAGGTTGCCCAGTTCCGGAGGTATCTGCCCGCTCAACTGGTTCTCGTTCAGGAACAACGACCTGAGGTTACTGAGGTTGCCCAATTCTGCGGGAATCTCCCCGCTCAACTGGTTGCCGCTGAGGAACAACCAATTGAGGTTGCTGAGGTTGCCCAGCCCTGGGGGTATCTCTCCGCACAACTGGTTGCTCTGGAGGTTCATCTGTTGCAGGCTGGCGAGGTTGCCCAGTTCCGGGGGTATTACCCCGCTCAATTGGCCTTCGATGCTCAGGTGTTGGAGGTTGGCGAGATTGCCCAACTCCGGGGGTATCTCCCCGTTCAAATACTTCTCGCCGTACGCGTCGCCGAGATACTTTCTGCCGAGATACAGACTTTGCAGCATAGTCAGGTTGCCCAGTTCCGGGGGCAATTCCCCAGTCAACCTTAAGCCGGTAAGGTGCAGCGAAGTGACGCGGCCTTGGTCATCGGTGGATACGCCCTCCCACTCTCCTACCGGGGCGCGACCCAGCCAAGTGCGGCTGGAATCCCAGGATTCGCCGTCCGTGGCATTGAACAAGGCGATCAATGCCTCCTTGTCCGTCTCTGGGGAGGTCTGAGCCGCGGGGAGCATCACGTTGGGGGCGGGCTGTCGCTGGGGGCACGGCGGGCTCGCGGGCGTTGCCGTGGGCTCCATCGTGGCCTCAGGCGCGACGGTGGTGGCAGGCTCTTCGGTCTGAGCGGCGGTTCCTCCCGACTGACCTCCGGCGGGGGTGGTTGCCGCAGGCTGCTCGGTCTGGCCGGGGGTTCCTCCCGATTGTCCTCTGCGGGCGGGGTCCGGAGTCTCCGCTCCGGCGGTGGTACTCCGTTGCTGCGCCGTGGGTTCCGGCGTGTTCGTGCTGGCGGAACCGCTCACGGGTCCGCTTTCCCGCGGCCGGGATTCCGCAGTGCCCTGGGGCGTGGCCTCACCGCCGGGAGAAGCAGGCTCTTGACCTCCGCAGCCTGCGGCCTGCAGGCTCACCACGGCGACTAAAAGGAGGAACGTGGCAATGGGGATGGAGAAGCGGGTAAACGGATGGTGGGTACGAGTAGAGTGCATCTGTGAGCCCCCTGCAACTTGATGGGCAGTTGCTGAGGCTACGCCACCATGTTGGGAAGCAGGGGGCATGTGACCCACAAGCTGGTCCCAACAGGCGCAGAGCGACCTAGGTAACGTAACCTCAGCGTCTGGGATGCTACATCAATCGTGGCTGCAGGTAAAGATGCAATGAGATGGAGGGTGCTGTCGTCGCTTTCCGGCTCAAGTCAGTGCTATGGCGGCGTGTTTTTGGCCGGTCATCCCAGTTGGGCCATGAGGCGGTCTGTCCCAGAGTGTTCCATCGCTTCCTTGGACGCTTAGATGGACATTCCGGTGCGGGGGTCGTGTCCGATTTCCCTGTAGTTCTCTTTGAATTGCCTGTACAATTTAGGGGAATTCTGAACACCGAACGAGGCTGGTCGTCCGGTCTGAAGGTGAGGGCAGATGACTGATTGCCTGTGGATCCCTGAGTCGCCAACGCTTCGGGAAACCATAGTGTGCTATGCCGATATTCTTGGGTTTAGCGATATGACAAAGTGTGCCTTCCGGGAAGGCAAGGCAGCAGATTTCCTCAAAACGGTAAAGGAGGCGTTGGACCAGGCGCATGACGACATGCGCCGTATCGCTAACTCCTTCGGATGGGCACCCACTATTTTCGAAATGAAGCTGTTCACTGATAATTTCCTCGTTGCTTATCCACTCGCCGACCCTGCCAGTGATCGGGGAGAGCCCGAGTTCGCCACCATTCTAATGTTGTTTGCCGAGGTGCAAACCCAACTTGCGTTGGACGGCTTTTTTCTCCGTGGTGCAATTGCCAAAGGTGATCATTACCAAGCCGGGGACATTGTCTTTGGGGACGCTCTCTTGGAAGCCGTAGGCCTCGACAAATCTGGCGGACCGCCCAGATTGGTCATCGCTCCTTCGCTTGAACCTTGGATATTGGAGCACCTCTCATATTACAGTGATGGCGACGCTCCTCATCATGTGTGGCTACTCGAGGACCCGTGTGACGGCAAATTGTTTCTGAATTATCTGGATGCGGTGTTGGGGCATTTTCCTGACTTCTATGACTATACTGACATTGCCACTCACCGGGATCAGGTGTCTGAATACTTGCGTCGGCATGAGTCCGACGAGCGCATCAGACAAAAATATGAATGGGTTGCGAGTTATCATAACTATATCTGCACAGAATTTGCCGAGCGGCATCCAGTGCCAACCACTGAATGGGCTGATCCAGAATACGCCACAGCTGCCAAATGGGCACAGGGGTTACCGAATTACATCGTCCCAGTTGAGGGCCAGGCCTCTCCGCTGCCACTCGACGCGGGACGACTGCGGCAGCGCCTCGCCGCGCGTGAGGCCTCCGGTGAATGCTGTAGGGCTGCCTCTCAATGGCAGCAATAATGCCCACCTGGTGGTCGTCCAAGTAGTGGCAGTAGAAAATCAGCAGGTCTTCCGGCGAGTCCTTGTTCCTCTTGGTGAAGGTGGGCGCGGCCCATTGGTGGGCGGGCCCAAGCAACCCCTTTCCTCTTGGTCCTCAAACCACTGTATAAAATCCGGGATGTATTCGTGGTTGGCTGTGCTTTTGTAGCCCCTTCCTACGATGAGGCCTTGGAGGTTATCAGGCAGGGGTCGGCCATCGCCGCCCCAATAAATGAAATCCTCACCGATGAGGACCTTTTCACCGCCAGTGTCGGTGCGGGTGAGTTTCCAATCCTGCTCTCCGTTTCGAAGGCTGTGGAGGGACCACTCCTGTTGCCACTCTCCCGTAGGCCCACGGTGGTAGATGTTGTCTCCTGCGGCTTTCTCGCCGCCGACTTTCATGTCGGGACGTTTGATGCGGAAGCGTGCTTCGTGCCAGTAATCTTCGAATTCCACGATGTCGTTTACCCGCATGGCGAATACAACGCGATTGCCCAGCCGCTTTGGGCCCAAGCCGATAATGTAGTCGCCCTCTTTGGCGGTGCGGCGTATACCGGGCTTGCAGCACGCCAGGGTGCAGAATCCATGGAAGGGATTGGGTGCGAATCCGTTGTCTTGCGCGACGGTGTACGAGTAAAGCGTGGCGTCAGGATGAACCTTGCTCTTTCCGGTGGCCAGAAGTTCGGCGTCCCTTTTGCCGCTGTGTTCCTCTATCCATGCCCGCAGTGTGGCGGTGCGTTCTGCCTGTTCAGGCTCATCGGTGTCCAGCATCTTGCGGCAGGAACGGGTGTAGGAGCCGATTCTTGAAAGTTCGGATTTGCCGTTGCCCCAGGACCATTTGTTGCCGTCCTTGTCCCTGAACACCCTGTCGCATATTTCCCTGTTGATGGGGACGGCGCGTTGGAACCTGCGGGAACGGTCTGAACCCGTGATACCGAAGAACTTCGCGTCTCCCCTTATGACGTGGGCATTGTTGACGAGCCTGTGGCGCTCCGGCGAGTCCGGGCTTATGAATCCGGCATGGTCCGCCACCAAGCCACCGATCAGGTAGAACCCGGAGTGCCGTGTTCGCTCGCCGCCAACGCAGCGGTCCAGCCTGGCAAGGAAAAGCAGCGCGTCTCCTTTTCTCATTTGAGTGAGGGCGGAAGAGCGTCCGTTGGTGCCGTTGTCGCCGTAGGTGAACGCGCTGAAGTCCGGGTCGTTGTGGCAAGAGTTGTTCCACAGTTCCTGGGGCACGTAGTCGAGCAAGTTTTGGCCCGGGTTGTAATGCGAGCGCAGGTCTCGGTAGCGAACGGCGCTGTTGGAGTCGTCCAGATCAGGGTCGCCTTCTGGAATGGGGAGGAACTCAAAGGTACCGTCCTCAAAGAGAGGGCTGAAGAGACTGCGGTGGCTTGAGTTGGCGCCTACGTTGGCGAGAAAAACGCGCATTTAGTTGGCCATTCCCCTTTCGGATCAATCTTATGCAGTCTGCTCGTAATTCTGGGACGGCCCGTTTTGCGCCGCGCGGTGTCTCGCATGTCCATGATGAATACCCGGTTAGGGACTATCTGGTCGTCGGAGATTTGGTCTCCAAGTCCTATTTCGCGGGATCCGGCTCCTATGTCGCAATCTTGGAAATCTACTGAGTCGTCTCCCTGCTGCAACAAGCCTTTCATGCCGTCGGGCGGATAGGTATCGCCTGTAGTCAATGTGTGCCTGGCCAGTCTATGAAGTTGAGCGTCGCAATTATAGCGCGATGTGAGCCTTCGAGCATTGGTACCCGGGTTTCCGTCGTCATTCGTGCCGTGGGCGGCGGTCTCACCGCCGCCCTTTCGTTTTTGCGAGGCGAGTCGCTATGTGGGGAGGTGGAACCTGCAGTATTCCTCGTTCTCCAGGGCGTCCAGCGGGCATTGCCAGCCCTCGGCGTTACGGTACCGGCACTGGATGCGCGGCTTGTCAATCACTGAGGTCATGGTCAATCCTCTCCCGCTGACGTCCTCTTGGTTGTCGGCGGGCTGCGCTGTGGACAGTCTCTCATCGCATTGTATCGTCTTTTCCGGGCGGCCTGCCGTGAAGGATCAGGTGAGGGGAATAGCCTTTGCCAAGAGATCTACGCGGCGATGGCTAGCTGCCCTGCAAGGACGTCAAGGCCATGGAGTGCGTCCTGACCATCTCCGATACGCGGGAGCGCCTTTTCACGCTTTCAGGACACCTTTAATCTCCACTCCTTCGGTGGATTCGGGATTAGGATAAAGGCGAGCCGGTGGTGGCTCGCTTAATCCGCTCGGCACTGCCTTTGTACTTGGGGATCCACTAATGTATGTCGAACTGTCCGGTGTGTTCTGCTCGGGCCATCAGGCCGGCCCACTCTAGGGTATCCTTGGGCAATGGCGGCAACATGAGAACTCCTTAGGAGGCAGGCATGAGTACAGCCAAAGGGAGTGCCGGTACCGGGATCTACGAAGCCTTGTGGGTAATTTCCGTCCCGACGTAACCGCCCTAGGGGTACTTTCGCTGATCCCGATGCTCTTCTGGGGTTTCTTGACCCTCCTTCCCAGTCTGTCATGGTGCTTTGACCTGTAAAGTTCAGTGGTTGTCTGAGTTCGCAAGGGACTATCAACTCGCCCTCGGAGAAAGGATAAATGACTAACGTGTTGTGGAATGAAGAATCACCGGAGTTGCGCCGCGCCATTGTCTGCTATGCAGATATTCTGGGATTCAAAGGAATGACCAGCGGTGCTTTCCAGTCAGGGCGTCCAACCGATTTTCTTCTGAGAGTCAAGCGAGCCTTGGACTTGGCGCACGAAGATATCAAGAGATTTGCCTCCCCGGCCATAGGGGACTCTCCCATTTTCGAAATGAAGTTGTTCACCGACAATTTCCTCGTTGCCTATCCTATTAGGGAAGGCTGGGTAAGTGATGGGGAAGGTGAGTTGGGTACGGTTCTGCTGATGTTCGCAGGGGTGCAGGCCAGGCTTGCGGTCGAGGGGTTTTTTCTCAGGGGAGCGGTCGCTGCGGGTGAGCATTATCAGGCAGGGGACATTGTGTATGGAAACGCCCTTTTGGAGGCTGTAGACCTGGACAAGTCGGGCGGTCCGCCACGACTGGTCATTGCCCCGTCGGTCGAACCGATGATACTGGATCATCTCTCTGCTTATGGCGATG
The DNA here is from genome assembly GCA_965204805.1 of Dehalococcoidia bacterium. Taxonomy (GTDB): domain Bacteria; phylum Chloroflexota; class Dehalococcoidia; order Lucifugimonadales; family UBA3495; genus VXOI01. The sequence continues at coordinate 753,364 of OZ242013.1, read as the reverse complement.
GTGATAGCCTTTACCATCACACTCTGCTTGAAGACCCCAGGGATCCAGAGGAAGGATGTTTGTTCTTGAACTACCTCCAAGCTGTGCTGGGCAACTTCCCTGATTTTCTCACGGGTTATGAGCCTCTCGCTGCCCACCGCGATCGTGTCTCGGAATCCTTGCGAGAGCATGAGTCCAAACAGTACATTCGTCGGAAGTATGAGTGGGTTGCGGCCTACCACAACTATGCCCTCGAAAAAGTGGCTGGTCGATATTCTGGTCGGTATTCTGTGATTGATCCCGAACAGGCTGATGGGGAAGAGTTTGCCGCTGTTGCAGCTGCCAAGGGCCTTTTGAATTACCTTGTCCCTGTTGAGATGCTTGTCGAGGATCTCGATGCTCCGTTACCGTTCGATGTGGAACGGCTGCGTCGGCGCGTTTCGGAAAGGTGATCTCTATCGAAGTTCGTTGAACCCAATCGCTCTCGTTCGGCCCTCTCGTTCTCCACATGAGGCTGTCGGTGATGCCGTACATAGATTTTGCAGCGGACTTGGTGAACCAGAGCAACGTTGAGTCGGAATATCTTGAGCGGGGTGCTTTTCGCCTTGTATGGATTCAGGGGGTATCTTCTGGAATCCGGTGGTTGTGTGTCCCGTAGTCCATGAAATATCGGCGTATTTCTATGCCGTTTTGCTCCAGAATTTCCCTGAATATATTCAGAACGCATTCCCTGCATTCTGGGGGGTCTGTTTCTTCCGGGAAGGCGTACAGTCCTGGTTCGCAGTCGACTTCCCAGATTCTCATTACTTCAGTGCTGTCCAGGTCTGCATAGATACTCCAATGATTGACCTTGACTCCGAAAAGGGTTGGACGGCTCTGTTGTTGTATGAAGCCCGTGTCCGCGAGTTTGCGAGCGTTGACGTTTACACGCCTTCGGGTGCCCGATCTCAGGAATGAACCATACCTGTCCTTGGTGATTTGCTCGACTCTCTGGGGATTGCCCTGGTTGGTTCCGATAACGTTCTTTATTTGAAGTTTCGTGGTTGCGAACCACTCTTTGTGTAGCTCTTCTTGTTTTCTGCACGTCCGACAGGTGGGTACTTTTACGTTGAGACTTTCTTCAGCGTGAACTCCATTTCTGAGTTTTTCCACGGTGTCCCAGGTAGGCCGGACTTTAACCACCGGGATTTCAGAGGCTATGTACTTCTCCTCTGTGCTTTGTTCCAGGTCATGATGGACGACGATTTCGATGATGATTCTGGGGCTTTTGCCGTCGTCGTTGGTAATAACAAGGTCAGACCTGGTGCCATGGACCTGGCTTTTCTCGGTGGCTATGCCAGCGCCGGGGAGCGCTACGTTGACGGCTATCGGCTTGGCGCATCTGTCGCATGGGAGCTTGATGAGGTATTCGTAATTTTCATTGAGCGCTTTGAGGAACCCTTGACAGATTGCGGCTTTGGCGATTTCGTGGAGGGCGTTGTCGGGGTCGCATTGCTCCACCCCAGGCCGGTGAGCGAAGTGATGCCTTTTGATCTTCCCCTTTTTGGGAATCATTTCCTTGTGGCAGCCGAGGCAGACATATCTAACCCTTTTTTCGGCGTCACTGATGTGGGTGACGGTAAAGAGAGGCTGGTAAGCCATGGGGTATAGGATGGTCCGGCTGGTTGCTTTAGTTGCCGTGGCGTCTTGGCTTGTCATTCGGTCTCCGTCCTGCCTGCCTCTGGTGCTGTGCTGATGTTACTGCGTTTGCCGCGCATTTTCCCGACTAGCAGGTTGATGGCCAGCGAGAGACGTTCTTCGTTATTGAGGGCATCAAGGGTCAGTATGGCGTTCTCGGCCCGCTGGACGAGCCGGGCCACTTCTGATGGGTAGAATGTTGAGCCCGGGCTCCCGTTCGCCCGGTCTTGTTGTTCTTGGAGTATGACGAAGGCGGCGCCGAAGTCTTGCACCTCGTCGGGGGCTTGGGGCCGGTATTGCCGGAACCGGTCGGCGATGGAGCTTTCGTCGACGCCCATGTAGACCTTGGACCAATCGTCCCGCCGTTGTGCCCGTAAGCTTCCCGCCAAGGCGTCGGCGTTGCTGTGGCAGAGGGCACGGTACATGGCGAGGTAGCAGGGGTCGATGCCCAAACTGAGTTCGGCCCCGTTGAGCACGTTGCCTGTGTTCAGGAAGCGTCTGGCGAAGTTGAGCGTCTCATGCCAGCTTCGGTTGCCGCTGGTTTCCTCCAGCGGTTCATCGGCGCCGGCAACTTGGCCGCCGTATTCGCGGCTGTGGACGTAGGACTCGATGAGGGCGTTTTCGACGCCCAGTTCTGCGGCTTCTTCTATAATCTGGGGAGGTGGTGCGGTTGAGTTTGACCGGGTCCAGCAGGCGGCTGTCGCCGTCGTGGGCTACGGTTACGTGAAAGTCGTCTTGGTCGAACATATTCTGGGTGGGTTCCACTCTTGAGTTGATCCAGTATTAGTCTGCCGCAGAACTCGAGAGTATAATCCCTCCATGGAACGGGAAGCGCGCATCCAGGAATTGCGTTCCGGCTTGGCCTCCTGCGAAGCGGCCTTGGGCTCATCCCACATGGACACGGTCCCTCTCCGGCACCGTCTCGCCCACGCCTTCCGAGTCGCGAAGGACTTTGACGAGGCCATCCCTCTCTTCGAGAGCAACGTCCGGATCTGCGAGAGAGTTTTCGGGTACAACCACCTCGTCACCCTCCGCCGCCGTTCCAGTTGGGCCAACTGCCACTACGCCGCCGGACGCTACCCGGAGGCGGCCCGGCTGTTCGGGGAAATCCTGCAGGACCGGGAGCGCATGCTTGGAGCCAGGCATCCCGACACCCGGCGCAGCCGAGGCAGCCTGGCCAACTCCCTTCGGGAAGCTGCCCGCGGTCCCGCCGCTTGACCATCCCGGCTCCCGCCGCCGGTTTACCGATTACTGGGCAGGGTTTTCGTATATTGAAGACTGTCGATAATCAGGGATGGGATTGTTGAAAAAGTCATCTCAGGCGGCAGTTTGGCCGCCGAATTCGAGGACTCGCGCCTTTCGTCAGCCGATACTGCCGTAGACGATACTGTGGCGGCATGGGGGAGGCTGATACGGCACTGCCTAGAGTTCCTCTTGGGGTTCCGTTTGCTTATAGCGTATCTCTCTTCCACTGGTGGGATACTTTCTCATTCCAGACGCTACAAGCAAACGGAACCCGGCTCAAGGCTGACAGAACAGTCTGGATTGAGGTAGTTTCCCCATCTGCGAGCAGTTACTCTGCATCCGCAGGGTGGGTAGGGGCGACGCATGCGTCGCCCCTACATTGGCATCGGTTTCAGACGCTCGGCGGGTTCACGGTTGCTGGGCCTGCCAGGCTTCGAGGTTCTGCTGCATCTGTTCGACGTGTTCGCGGACGTGGGCCTCGTAGGTATCCAGCCAGTCGTCGAGGGTCATGTCGCCATTTTCCGGGTGGTAGGCGGTGTTTGACCAAGTGGATTCGGGCAGGGCCTTGATGAGGGTATAGGTCTTACTGCGGAGCCACCTGAACAGGTTGAGCGTGTCGTCGATGTCCTGGTCGTGGTAGTCCAGGGCGGCGGCCCATTGGTTTTCGTCGTAGTCCATGAGCGTCCGGCCGGGCTCGGCGATGAGGCGGCGGGCGCGGATGTAGCTGTTGGCCTCGCTGTCCGTGATGTGGATGATGATCTCATGTATGCTCCAGCAGCCGCGCTCGTAGCGGAACTGCCACATCTCCTTGGGGAACTTGCCCAGCGCCTCTACGAGTTCGGTGTAGGCATTGGCGTAGGATTGGATTTTCTGCTGGCGCGCTTCGAGGGTCATTGGGGCGTCGCTCCACGGTCCTTTAGGATGGGTTGCATAAAATTCTCGGGCTTCCATTATACGGGTAAAGGGTGGTGGGTCATAGGTGGTGGCCAATTGTTGACAGGGCAACCGCGTCTTGCGGTAATCGGCAGGCTCAACCATTTTGTGCGTTGATATTGTCCATAACGACGGACTCTCAGATGCTCCAATTCAGGGTGATTGAGGTTCCAAGTTGGATGGTGCAAGCCCTACTGACGTACGTTTGGGGCATCGCAACCGCCTACGACACTGGGATTTGTCCGGCATTGCAGCAAGCTTAATTTAGGGATAGTTGGAGAATTTTACCGGGTGATCTGGGGCTGTGCGAAATGCAGTACTGCCAGCATCTCAATGACAGCCGTCGTTGCGAGGTGGTGCCATTCCCTTGGCGGCGTTGGCGTTCCCTTGCGAATAAGCAAAAGCCGGAACCATACGGTTCCGGCCGTTGTCGCCATCGCGATGTATAGCGGGTTTGGCATCTGGTTGTTCCTGCCGCTTTTCCGGCGGCAGGTTTTGCTTGGCGCGGTTCCGCCCAGCGATTATAAAACCAAACTCCCTCTCGTCGTTAGCGAGAGGGAGCCAGTCGCAGCCCGTAATTGGGCGCCCTTCACGGTTACCCAAGCCGTGCCGGTCGCCCCGTGCCGCGAGCGTCCAAAGGAGTACCACGGACAAAAGACACGGGGGGATGGTAAATCCCCGTGAGGCCTCTGTCAACGCCTAGTACTGGGTCAAACAGGGCTATCGCATGAGCGGCGATGTATCTTGCATTTTCGTGGTTGGCAAGTCTGGCGCAACCGAATGCGGGCGTCCAACCAAAGCTGAACGCCCGCGCGTTGTGCTCCTGCGTTTCCGGTCTGCCGGAGCGGCTTGCTGGTGGGTGTACCGGATCGCCCGCCATTTGCCCCAGCAGTTGCACTGTTTGTTGTAGGCCGCCACCCGGAAGCGGTAGACGCCTGCGGTCAGGTCCTCCACCACCGCTTCGGTGGCCGTGATGCCGAAGATGGTTTCGATGCGTGGTCTGGACTTGCGGCCATCGCCTACTTTGGAGGCCACCCGCTCTCAACGGAGCGGGTGGCCTTTTTCCTTTGCGCTACGGTTGGGATACCGTCACGCTCAGGGTGGCGGTGTTGCCGGTGGCCTTGCCGCCCAGCAGGAGCCGGTGGACGAAGTCCATTTCACCTGCGCTCTCCGGCGCGCTGGGCAGGACTGCGTAGAGGACCTGACCGGCGCTCCAGTTGCCGGAGTCGAACTCCCCCAGGTGCTGGCGCAGCACGTGGACCGCGCCGTCGTTCCCGGGGGTGATCTCCAGGGTCACCTTCCCTTGGGCTGCCGGCGCTTGGCTCAGGGACACCGTGTAGACCTCGTAGGTCTTGCCCTCGGAGAGCGTTACCGATGTCTTTGACAGGGCCACGCTCGCCACGTAGCTGGCCCATGCCGTGGCGGTGGCCATGGCGGCCTCGCTGCCCTCGGTGCCGATGTAGGCCTTCACGCTGACGGAGTAATCTCCCGGCGATGCCGCCGGTATGTCGAAGGAGAAGGTGGCGGCGTCCGAGTCGCTCTGGACGGTCCCGGTCACGTCGTCGACGCCGGTCATGGACAGCGTGTAGTCGTAGCGGGTGGTGTCGGCGTCGTGGTTCGACACCGTCACCCGCAGCACGGATTTATTGCTGGCGCCGTAGGCCGGGGTCACGGCGATCACCGGCTGGTCGGGAATCTTGACCTCGACCAGGGAGGTGACCGTGTACTCGGAGGACTTCCCTGCGCCGTGGGAGTTGTTGCCGGTCACCGTAATGGTGTAGCCGGTTGACGGCTCCACTGGGATCACGTGCCCGGCTGTGGCGGCGGCCTTGCTCACGGTGGCCGTGGTGGGGGTTCCCTCTGTTCCCGTCTCTTGGTGGGCGACGGTGTAGCCGGTGGTGTGGGTATCCGGTGAGGTCACGGTTACGGTGATGATGTTGCGCTTCTGGGCGTCGTACCCGGCGGTCACCGTGGCTTGCGGCTTGGCCGGGAACGGGGTCAGGGAGCGGACGGTGGTGGTGGCAGCGGTTCCGGTGCCTCCGCTGTTTCGTCCCTTGACCGACACGGAGTACTGGGTGTCGGGTTCCACGGAGACTTCCACTCCCGCCGTTGCTGCGGCCTTGGTTTCCGTGGTAGTGGCGGCGGTGGTGTCGTCTCCCGGCTCTTGGGTGGTGATGAGGTACTCGGAAGTATGCTCATCGGCGTTGGTCACTGTTACCGTCAGGACGGTTTCCTTGTTGGAGTGTCCGGCGGTTACGCTGAACTCCGGCTGCTTGGGCAGCGGCGGGGGCGCGGTGACCGTCGTTGCCGCCGAGAACGGGCTGTCGCCGTTCCTGCCGGTGGCCGACATCCTGACGCTGTAGGTGGCGCTGTGGTCGGCGGCGTGATCGTAGCCGGCCGTGGCTTGCGCCGGGGTGAGCGTCTGGGTGGCGGCACTGGCGCCGTCTTCCTGCTTGGTTACCTCCAGGGTGTAGGCCGTGACTCCCGTCTGGCCATTGGACACCTGGACGGCGATCACGGCCTGGGCGCCCTTGTGCCTGGCGGCGGCGGTGAACGCCGGGGCGGAGGGCACAAACCACTCGAGTTCCGAGCGTATCGTTTCCTCGGCGTAGGCGCTGGTGCGGCTGCCGTTGACCCCGGCCATGGCCACGTCGTAGGAGGTGTCGGCCTCCACGTCTATCATGTGGCCTGCCCCGGCCGCTGTCCTGGTGACTGCGACTGGGGTTGACCAGTCCTCCTCGGTGCTCTTGCGGAACTTGAGCATGTAGCTGGCGTTGGCTGCGTCGTGTGCCGATACTGTTGCCGTGATTACGGTCTCCTCGTTCCGGTGTCCGGCGGTCAGGCTGAACTCCGGTTCCACCGGCACGACGATGACCTCGCCGGTGGTGACGGTACTGGTTGCGTAGCCGCTGTCGCCGTACTGGTTGACGGCGGCCAGGCCCACCTCGTACTCGGTGCTGGCGGACAGGCCCGTGATGACATGGCCCGCGGTGGCCGCGCTGGTGGTCAGGGTGGTTTCGGTATAGCTTGTGGCCCCGGTCTCGCGGTGCCTGAGCTTGTAGCTGTCGGTCCGGGGATTGGCGGTGGCGGTGACGGTGATGACCGGGGTGTTGCCTTGGTGTCCCGCCGTCACGGTGGCGGTGGGTGTGGGGGGCTTCCGCACCAGGGTGATCTTGGCGGTGTTGGACCAGTTGTTGTAGGTGCAGAAGGATGATTGGGGCGCCACTCTGAAGTGGTGTTCCACGTCGGTCTTCAGGTTGAAGATGGGTGCGGTCGCCTCGTTTTCTCTCAGCCGGTAGATGCTGGCCTTCTGCCATTGGCCCTCGCCCTCGCGCCGCTGGATGGCGAATTGGGTGGGGCTGTTGCCGGGGGCGTTGGTCCACGACAGGACGGCGGCGTCGGCGCGTTCGGTGCTGGCGGCGGCGGTGAGGCCTGTTGGCGCTCCCGTGTCGGGGCTGACCTTGGCTTCGCCGGTGGCGAACCCTCCTGTTGTCCCGTCCTTGACGGCGGCTATCCGGATGTCGTACTTGACGTTGACCTTGATGGGCGGGGTTCCCGCCACGACGGAGTTGCCCTTCTTCTTCTGTCCCAGGAGTCTCTTCCAGTCGCCGCCGTTGTCGGCGTCCCGGTACTGGGCGGTGTAGCTGTCGGCTCCGGCGACTCCGCTCCAGGTTACGATGAGGTGGGGTGCGGAGCAGGTGGTCACCTGCGTCTCGACCTGGCGCCACTCCCGCTTCTCGCGGTTCAGTTCCCAGGTGACTACGGTGCGCGTCTGCCCCTGCTGGTAGGTCTGGACCGTTTCGATTACCGGGGTATCCGGGGCGTCGGCCTGGGCCGGTATCGCCGCGCCCAGGGCGATGATGATGGCGATGAGGGTTGCCAGCGCAACCCAGGGTAGTGCGGTTCGTCTCGTCAGTTCGTTCATTGAATTGCTGTCTCCTTTTCTATATTCACCTGCTGCTTTCTGTCCGTGATTCCGAGGGCGGGACTGGGGTTTTCGGGGCGTTGCGGTCCCGTTTCTCCGGTCGTGCCGCTGGTCATGACGCGCTCCAGTCCTCCGGCCCGTGGCGACGGCCGGGACTGGGCTGGTTGGCTGTTGGCGGGGGCCGCGGCCTCCCGGACTCGTCGGCGGTCTGCATGGTCGGGTTGATCCTCAAGTTGTTGGTTTGCCCGTGATTCCAGCCGGTCTTGGAGTTGCGCTGGCGGCGCCGTGCTGCGGAGGGTGTCATCCCTCGGCTCCGTTCACCGGCAGAATTCAATTCTGTATGGGGGGTTGAAAGACTTTGTCCGTTCGCGCGGAAATGAGCTCTGCGCGATGCGTCCCTTGTCGCGGGGAATTGCAGCCGGGACTGTCCGGCGACAGGACGCCTGTCGGGTTGGCCTGTGTGGATTGGCACGTGCGGCGGTCCGGAGGTTGTAGATGTTCTCCGCTGGATGTCCTCTTCTCTTCGGAGGGGGATGTGCAAAACCCCGGCTTCTGGCTGAAGCCGGGGCTCAGGACTCTTGGACACTGTGTTGTGGGTGCCGAGGTCTGCTTGTTGTTCTGTAAGCGGCGGAGGCCGGATCTAACCCCCGGTTCATGCGAAGGCGCGTTCCCGGGAAGTCTGTGTGGCGGTTGCAATGGCACGGCGGTTTAGGCGGGAATGTGCAGGCCCGGCTACGCGAGGTGTTTCTGCACTTGTTGATCCGATTGAATATCCAGGGACCCATCTGTGGGTAATTCCTGGAGTTTCGGTTGCTTCGGGAGATTCTCCCAGCGTTTTCTGGCCCACTGGCGTCGCTCATCGAAGTTGCGGCGGATTTCATCCAGCTTGGCTTTACTGCTGATGCGGCCATCCGCTAGTGCCTTGCTGAACACTTTGTCCAAGTCAAGGTTATTGGACTTGTCATTGTTGCAGGGGCTGCACGCCAAAACGCGGTTCCAACAGTCGTCGTTGGTGCCGTCTCGGCGGTTGGGTTCCACGTGGTCAAGGTGGAGTTCCCGGCGGTCAGCGTTTTTCTGCTGTCCGCAGTACCAGCATTCTGGTCCGTATTGCTCGACGAAGGCATTCCATATTTCTTGGGATGTTTCCAGCGGCTTCTGCTTGTACTTGATGGCGGGTAGCGTGCGCGTCGAAAAAGTGCTCTGCGTTGGCGTGTCCCGTTGCGGCAATTGATTGGGGCCGCGGACTCTGATGATCCTGGTATCCCCAAGTTGGAATTGCAGTCCTTCGCCGTCGCTGGCGGCCAGTTCGCCTTCGGTTCGGATGTGGAGGTCCGACTGCTTGTGGAACTGGCGGCGCACGATGGTCCATGCTCGCGGCGACATGTCGCAGGCGATCCAACTTCTGCCTAGCAATTCGGCTGCCACGGGGACATAGGCGCAACCGGCGAAGCAGTCCAGTACCGTGCCGCCTTCTGGACATGAAGCTTTGACTATCCGCTCTGCGAGTGCTTGGGGCTTCTGCGTCGGGTAGCCGGTACGCTCTTTGCCGGCGGCTGGTTGTATGTCGTCCCATAAGCTGGAACGTGTCGCTCCTTGAAAATCCCCTTCGTATTTCCGCCGCTGCAGTTTGCCATTTGGCAGTATGACAATATTGCCTTTTTGGTATTCCTCCTCAAGGCGCTCTTTGCTGAGTCTCCATCCTGATGGATGGGGGTTCTTGTATCCGCGCCACTCATAACACAGGTTGGGACGTGCTCCCATATTTGGAGTTCTCCAAATATGGGATGAGTCGTCGTAGAATTTTCTGCCGCTTTCATCGACTAGGTTAAACTTCTTGCTTTGTTCATCTTCCGTCAGGCTCATGCGGGCTTCTACGCCTGTTTGCGCGGACTTGGCGTAGAACAAGATGGTGTCAACTGTGTCTGCGTATTTCTTTGGGTCGTGTTGCGATCCGCGTTGTTGTGAGGTGTGCCTCACCCATTTGATTTCATTACGGAAGTTCCTTGCACCGAACACGGCGTCCATTAGTTGGCGCAGGTAGGCGTTAGCCTCGTGGTCACAGTGCAGGTAGACGCTGCCCGTGTCCTTCAGGACACGCTTGATTTCTACCAGCCGCTCCAGCATGTAGCCGATGTAGGCGGCGGTCTGCTCGCCGTGGCTGTACCGGGTGGCTTGTATCAGCCAGTAACCGGCGGGAAATTTGCTTTCCAGGTCCTCCATCCAGCCTTCGCTGAAGAGCCGCTCGAATTTCCAGATGTCACGGAAATTGGCAGTAGTGCCAGTCTGGTCAGGGTACTCCAGCCCTGCTTCGTACGCTGTGTCGGCGTCGTACACACCCCAGCTATCCATTAGCTCGCGCTCAATGCGTTGCTCTTCTTGAGTCAAGGGGGGTATCACATTGCCTGTGAAAGTCTGCTTCTTGCCAAAAGGAGGGTCGATGCAAACCAAATCAACAGACCTGTCGTTCAGGCTTTTCAGGAACGGCAAGTTGTCGCTGATATAGACGGTGCGGTTCACGGCATTTAGCGGACTTTCGACCATGCCCTTTCAACGGTGGGTCTGGCGTTTATGCTCCCGTGTCGTATTCCTCGACAATTCGATTCTGTACTGGGGGTTGAAAGACTTTGTCCGTTCGCGCGGAAATGAGCGATGTGTCGCCTGTCGCGGGGAACTGTAGCCGGGCCTGTCCGTCGACAGGATGCTGTCGTATTGGGCGGGAGTTGGGGTGTGGGGGTGGTCAGGGGGGTTGCGTGTGTCCTCCGCTGGAGGTGGTCAGGTCCTTTCGGGAAGCGGACGTGTAAACCCCCGGCTGCGGTGGACCTGCCCTACGCCGGAGATGAGCTGTCCATGACCGTTCTGTTGCCGGACAGCGGGCGGTTCCGGGAGTTCGAGGACTCCCTGGACTCCGCTCTCGTGGACCGGATTATGGCGGGCCTCGAGTTCCGTTACGTTACGCTCGACCTGCCGAGGTTCGAGTTCGAGTCTCAAGCGCCGCCTCCGGCTTCTCCGGCATGGACGGACGCTCATGTCTCACGGGGGACCCCGAGTGCCTGTACATCCGGGAGGTGGTCCACAAGGCGTTCACGTCGGTGGACGAGGTGGGCACCGAGGCGGCCGCGGCCACCGCGGCCACCGCGGTAATTCGGGGCTCTATAGCCTCTAGTTCTTCGTCTTTCTGGCCGTCACGTTGCTGGTGCCGTGGCTGTTGATTCCCCTGCTGGTCCTGGCGGCCCCGTGGTGGGTTCGGCTGGATCACCGGGGCTGGCTGCTTGGCGTCGATGTTCTTCGCCGTCGCCTACGGCGGGTTGATGGTGGTGATTGCCGTGGTGCCGCCCTTCGCGGACGGCGCGGTCGGGATACTTGACCCGTCGTTGTCCTGGCGAGTTGGCTTCTTGGCATGCGGGTTGTGGACGGTTTGGCGATCCTGGCGTTGGCTGCGCTGTCAAGCCCGGTACTGCTGAACGCGGGCGTGAGGCCGCAACCGGAGGTCCGCACGGACTTTCTCAATCCGTGTCGGCCACCAACCGGACCGGTCTTACCGCGAGTCCCGCGGGATCATGCTGGGAGGGAACCCCTTGCCTTTATGATGCGTGCCTGGGCCTATCCGGGTTTGGCGGTGTGTCGGTGGTCCGGTGCTCCGGCCGCAAAGGACCGGCGGTCCTGGCTTGTCCAGTGGTTCCCTGTGCTAACGAGTTCGGTGGCTGGAGTTGTAGGCCAGTGGGGTGGTTGCTACCGAGAGTTGACTCCCGGCCGCTTGCTGGACAGCCTGGGAGCCTGTATTTTGTAAGTATCCGCAGTTCGTGTTGTGGTCTGCTGGAGACGCGCATGTCGGATGTTCTTATGGTCTCTTTCGTCATAATGCTTCTCCTCGCGGGGTTCTTTATGACGTTCGGGTCAGTGGCGTACTTCTTAGTAGCCCTGTACAGGTTCGTGCGAGGGCGTCGTGAACCGGCTGACAGGACGGGTGAGGCTGGTCCAAGTGAGACGGCAAAAGGGTGAACACTATTGTTGCACTCGCCCTGGTCGCTGGGATCGGCTTGCTGGGTTGGGGGGGTCTGGGTGTTCTGGCGATCATCGAAGGTGATCCGGGAGGCGTCATGGCCGAGCGGTTCGCCGAGGTTAGCGACTGGATGGTCAAATCGGGATTTGGGGTAGTGATTGGGGCAGGGGGATATTTTCTCGGCAGGAGGTCCGTAAAATGATGAGGTAGGTGGTCTGGCCATACAGACTACCCCTCAGGGTGAAGGACTTTTGACAGAACTCGGCTACGAAGAGTAAAGTCCAGCGTGTTGAGACGTTAGTCCCCTTCCCCAAGGGTTTCTTGTTTCGCCTGGCCCCTGTCGCATTGATGAAGCAATGCTGGCGGGGGTCTTGGCTGTTAATGCCCAGTAGCAGCATGTCTGATGCATGTCGGCTACGGGGCGCGCAAGTAGTGACAAACGGGAAGAACTGTCGGTCTCTGGAGAGGTCATCTCAGGGAGTTTTATAAGCAGCGTGGTAAGGCCGTATACCGGGTGGACTTGGATTAGGCTGTCGGCTGTTTCCTGCGCGGTGTCCAGCGCAATACAACCAAAAGCGGGCGTCCAACAAAGCCGGAGGCCCGCGTTTGGGGTTCATTCCCTTGGGAGCGTTATTCGGACTGTCCCTCTCGCCCAACCCGCTGGAAGACCAGCACCTGCCCGCCTTCGCTATGCAGCGTGAGTTGTTCCCCCGATACCTCGAACCGCTCCACCGTCGCCAGCAAGTCCTGCATCCGTTGTTCCTGCTGGAACAGCGCTTGGGATGGGCAGCCCGCTTCCGTCCACCCCAAGTTGTCAAGGCGCAGCTGCGACTCCCCCACACTGTACCTCGCTCCATAGGAATTGCAGCCTGTCCACCCGGTCATATCCGTGCCGGTAGTGAACTCGGCGGTGGGGTTGCCCTCCACCACCTCGGTGGGAGCTTCAGCATTGCCCAGCGCGACCAGCCGCCATTCCGTACTGGCCAAGGGGTTCCCTTCGCCGCCGCAGGCCGCAATAAGGAGGGCGAAGACAAATAGAATCCAGAACATTGTTCCTTTCCCTCCAGGGGTAGCAGTCCTTGGGCGGCGGCGTGTCCGGCCGCCCGCCGCGTCCAAACGCCAAGCGGCGCTGCTGTAAGCGCGGTCTGTCCGCATCGTCAAGTCTAGTGCAACCTAAACGCGGGCGTCCAACCTCAGCCGGACGCCCGCATCTTTGGGTTCAGCGCCAGTGGGGGCGGGTTACTCTGCGACGGTGCAGGTTAGCTCTACCGCTTCGCTGTACACCACGCTTTCGTCGGCCAGCTCGTACACCGCCTTGATGCTGATGCTGGCGTCCTGGCCCACCTGGTAGTCGCCCTTTGCGCGGACCAACGGGTAGCCACGGAGCCTGACCTGCTCACTCCTGCCGTCGGGCCGGGTCAGGCCGTAGTCGTAGGCGTACAGCTCGGCGCCCGACCACTCCGGCGCGTCCCACTGGAACAGCACCCAGTCGGTTTGCGCGACGCAGCTCAGGTTGGACACCGGCGTGGGTGGCCCCACCACCTTTACGTCAAAGGTGTCGCTGACCGCGTTGCCGTCGGCGTCTTGGGCCGTGACCGTGATGGTCGCCGACCCGTCGGCCAGGCCCACTATGGTCAACGTGCCTTGGAACGGGAAGGCGTTCGCTACGGCGCTGTCCGAGGTGTCGGCGCTGTAGGTGAGGGCGTCGCCGTCGGCGTCGCTGAACACGGTGGACAGGGACACTTCCTGCGTATCGGCCACCTCTAGGTTCAGGTCGCTAATAGCCGAGGTCACCACCGGCGCGGCCTTGACTGTTGCGGTGAAGGCGTCCGAAACCGTTCCGCCCCGGCCATCGTTGGCCGTGACCGTGATGGTCGCCGTGCCCCGGGCCTGGGCAGTAACCGTGAGGCTGGAATGGTCCGCCGCCACGGACACGGTGGCTTTTGCCTCGTCGGAAGACGCGGCGGTTATGCTCAGCGCGTCGTTGTCGGAGTCGCTGAACACCCCGGTCAGGGAGACCTGCTTGGTCCCGCTCTCGTTGACGATGGCAATGTCGGCAATGCCCGAGGACACCGTGGGCGCCTCGTTGGGCGTTGCCGGCGGCGGGGCGACGACCGACACCTGGAAAGCGTCGCTGACCCGGTTGCCGTCGGAGTCTTGGGCGGCGACGGTGATGGTCGCTGTGCCCTCGGCCACGCCGGCAAGCGCTAGTTTGGAACCGCCGGACGCCACCGACACCGTCGCCCTAGCCGGGTTCGAGGACACGGCGGTGATGCTCAGCGCGTCGCCGTCAGCGTCGCCGAACACTCCCAACAAGGACACGTCCTGCGTTGACCCGGCTTCCAGGCCGGTCACGTCGGCAATTGCGGCGGAGACCGTCGGCGCGGCCTTGACCGTCACGGCGAAGCTGTCGGCCACCGTGCCGCCGTTGCCGTCGTCGGCCGTTACCGTGACTGTGGCCGTACCTCTGCTCTTGGCGCTCACCGTCAGGGTTGACCGGTCCGTCGCCACCGACACGGTGGCAGTTCCGGCATTCGACGACGCTGCGCTTATATTCAGCGGGTCGTTGTCGGCGTCGATAAACACCTCGGACAGCAAGGCTGTATGGGTTGCGCTCTCGTTGACGATGGTCGCGTCGCCGATGGGTTGGGCCACCAGGGGCGCTTGATTGGACTGTTGTCGCTGTTCGCCGTCGTCGCCTTGGGAGCCGGAGTCCCCGCTGCCGGGTTGGGGCGACCCAATGGTGATGGTCGTTGTTCCATCCTTGAAGCGGTGAGGGTATCCCCCCGAGCTTGCCGTCAGGGTGATGGTTTCTCCGGTGGTCGCATCGTTCAACGCGGTCAGGGTCAATGAGCGTGTGGCCCGTCTTTCGCCCCTTTCGATCCAGATGTAGGCCTCGGGCTGGGGTCCGCTCATCTGAGTTGGGATCATCTGGTAATCGTGCCCGTGATAGGACTCCGCGCCCAGGGGCAGAATTTCGGCCGTTCCTGAGGGCGTGATTCGAATCGCGGTGGTTTCCGGCGACGGCCGGTCCAGCGACAGAGCCACGGTCACGGGGTCGCCGCCCTTGCGAAGCACCGTGCTCGTGGGAGTCAGGATGAGATTCGCCCGCGGAAACTCGCGAACCGTGATGGTGATGGGTTCGGTCCTCTGGGTGGTATCCAGCGCGTCGAAGCCGGTCAGAACGATGGCCTCGTTACCTTCTGCGTGCTTGTCATCCACGACGGTCCGTATGGTTAGCCAGCCATCGTAGGGATGACCCCAATTGTAATATCGACAGGGGCTGCCAGCGGTACATTCCTGATAGGTGGTGGAGGGCTCCATGAAGAAGTCGGCGTCGGCCACATAACCCGGCTGTTCGTGGTTGAGGTGAGTTCCCACCTTGGCTTTGCCGGTGGACTCAACGGCCGTGGAGGACGTGAAGTTCAAAACCTGGACGCGTACGGAATCTCCCTCCGTTACGGTGAAGCTTGATGGCTCCAGCCTGAAATCGTTGTCCTTGATGGTGATATCCACCGAAGACTGACTTCCTTCCGTGATTCCTTGGGGCAACGTTCTCAACTTTACCGCGAATTTCTCGTCGTCGATGCCCGCATCATGAGTCGTGGTGATTACTCCCGTGCCGGCGGTCTCTCCCGCGTTTACGGTGATGCTCTCAAGCATGCTGTAGTCGTCGGGCTCTGCCGTGCTGTTGATGATGGCGAGTGGAATGGTCTCATCGTTCGTTGAAGCCGAAGACAGTGTAGCCGTGATGGTGACCGATTCTCCCTCGTCAACCCTGAGAGGAGAGGCAGAGAGGGATACGGTGCAGTTGCATCGTTCAACTAGGGCAAGCAGCACCACATCACCGGGAGACCAGTTCAGGGCGACACCGCTCCAGGTTGCGCTGTTTGAGGTTCCGGAAATGGTCGCATCTGCGATTGGAAGGTATCGGTCGCCCACTCGCAAAGTCAGAGCCCTGAGACCGTTGGGGTCTCTGTTGCCGGTCGTGAACGTGAAAGAATTGTCGGCGCTGTTGTGAATGATCCCGTAGACCTCATACTCCGCGCCGCCGTACGAGAAGTCGTCGTCCGTGAGTGTCGCTGGTGTGGAACATCTAACCGTAGGGATCGTCTGAGTGCGGTCGCATCCAGCCGTGTCCGCGGTTATCTGCTGAACCGTGAGCGCTGCGCTCCAGAGAGGCGTTTCCTTCCCCATAATGGTCATCAACAGCGAACGTCCGTCCGAGGGGGCGTCCCAGGTTGAGGAATCGGTGGGCGGGTTGTCGCTGGTCTTGTGGAAAGTATCCTCTATGGTCCAGCCGGTTTCACCGGTTTGAGCGTCGTTTACGGTGGTCTTCAGGCTGTTGCTAATCGGATCGGCCCAGATCACGAACCAATAGGTCGTATCTGCGGACAGGGCCGTACTCTCGGGCGCAAGGAAGGAGACAGCGCCCGCCGTGATGGCGCTCGGCACGGTCAGGTCGTAGAGTTTCGTGTCGGGCGCTCCATTGTCTGACCAGATCTGCGCCTTCATGGAGTCGCGGGCAGGCTGCCCTACGTCATGTGCAAACTGCACTTCGACGTTGTTCAGAGTGTAGCCATTGGTGTTGCTGCCCGTTTCGAATGCCTGGGCGACCGTATCTGATGCCGTGAGCGCCGCGTTGTCGGCGATGGGTTCGTCTGCATTGGTGGTCAGGGTTAGGGTGTCGTCACTCGAGACCTCGCGGTCGCTGTCCCGGATGGTAACTTCCACCCAGCTGGAAGCGCCCACCGCCAACGTATCCGGCAATACTCCAATGACGACGCTGAAGGTTTCGTCGTCTCCGTCTTCATCCTGGGCGGTCGAGATCTGAGCCTCGACTGCGGTTTCGCCAGACGGGACCGTGATGCTCGTCAGGCGGCTGTGGTCGGTCGGCTCTGCCGTACCGCAGCAGTAGGTTATGGGGATGTCCACGTCCGCGTCCAGGACATTCGACAACGTAACCGTCACCGTTACGGGCGAACCCTCCGGCACTTCATCGGGGGAAACCGATATGGATACCTCGGCATCCGGCGGTTCTAATAGTTCATCCGGCGTACCTTCAACGAAACCCCACGGGCCTTCTTCATTTCCTCTCTCAGCACGAACGCGTACCCGATATGTTGTACCGTTATCAAGGGGGTTGCGTGGGCCGGTGATCGTATACCTTGGATTGGTAGGATTACCTGCGAGTGTCCATCCAGTTGATGGATCACTGGTATACTCAACCTTGTAGGCGAGAACCCCGCTTTGTTCCTCCCAATTCAAGCGGAGCCGCCCATTACCGGGTGTAACAGTAAGCCCAGAAGGAACCTTCAGAGCGGCGGGCGTACCCTTCCCGAAGGCCCATAAACCCGCTCCCAAGGCATTCCTAGCTCTCGCACGGAACCGGTAAGTCGTGTCAGTTGTAAGGCCCTCGACAACCCATATATTGTATTCCACGCCATCACTATGGGTGGCATAGTTCGAATCCACCCATGAGGTTGTGGAATCGCTACCCAATGTCGGTTCGTTATTATCAACGGAGCCTTCCAATGCCGAGGTGTAATGGATGTCGTACGTAGAGACGGTTCCCATTGGAAGCGCCCATTTTACTTCCGCGGTCGTTGAACCAGGAAATATTAACAGCTCTTTCAATTGTTCGGGAGGATTAACGAGGGCGTAACCCTTGATGGCAATCCTTATTATTTTATTGTCGGTGACTTCCGTCCATGGTGCGGATGTACCCGGGGTCTGACTGTTTTTCCAGTATCTGCTATCTGCGATGCTCCAACCTTCGGCAGGTCCAGCGTCGTCGTCGGTGGTCGTCACATGGTCGATTTTTATATTGAAATTGTTGGTGGTGTACAGGAGAAAGAAGTAGTCCGTCTCCGAATCCAGCGTGGTGGTCCCTTGACTGGGATTATCTTGGGGCACAAAAGATGCTACGGCACCACCGGACGTATGGGGGACCGCCAGGGATGCTACCTTTTCGCCCGGCTTGCCGTTGGCAGCAACTGTCCATATTTCTGCCCAGATACGATCACGGTAAGCGCCCGTACCGGCTTCCATCACCGCTTCGATCGAGGTGACGACATAGCCACTGGGACTGCTGCCCGTGGTGAATCCCTGCGCATTGACTGCTCCGTTGGAGCCCAAGGAACCGCCCTTGGTCTGCCCGTGATTGCTCACGAACAAGGCCGAATCTGGCACGTCCACAGGAACAGGAGCGTTGTTGTAGCGGGCCAGCGCGAAATCATTATTATGACCTTCTCCGAAAGACCCGGATACCACTATTTTCCCGTCCGGTTGTAACGCGATGCTATCTGCCGATGATCCTCTATTCGCAAATTGGTGAGTGAAGTAGCCGTCACCACGGAATGTGGTATCCAATGAACCGTTCGCGTTGTAGCGCACCAATCCAAATGACGGAGGGGTGACATTATCGTTGCCGACGTGCCCTGTCGCAATAATTCTTCCATCAGGTTGGACTACAACATCATTCACAAAGTCATCACCGACACTGAGATCAGTGGTCACTATACCGTCGGAGCCGAAACTGTCATCCAAGGTTCCATCTACGGTGTAACGCACCAAGATGAATTTTTGCTGACCTCTGCCAGCAAGTATGACCTTGCCATCGGATTGAACTGCAACACTATTTGCTACGTCATATCCACCAATATCAGTGATGGTTTTTCCTCCAGTACCGAAGGTTGTGTCCAGATTGCCATTGTTGTTGAACCTCATTGCGAGAAAATCTCCATTGACACTCCCTGCGGCCACAATTTTGCTATCAGGCAAAAGGTCTATGTCCAACAACAGTTCATTCTTGTTAGTATTACCGACGCTAAAATCAATAACGACCTTGCCATCTTCATCGAAGGTTGTGTCCAGATCACCCTTGCTGGTATAGCGCACAATCGCAACGTCGTTGGCGTGTTCATTGCTACTCCCATCGTGACTCCAACCGGCAACAAGAATCTTGCCGTCGGGCTGCAACACAATACCTTCTATTGCATCATCCTTCGTTCCCAACGCCGTGGTTAATTTCCCTGATCGGGTTTGTCCGCTGGCTATTTCACCAAAAGATGTGTCCAGAGTGCCATCAGCGTTGTAGCGCACAAGGGCAAAATCTTCGTTGGTGCCGTTGTTACTGTGCCCCGCAACCACGATTTTCCCATCGGGTTGCACTTGCACATCAAGGCCCTTGCTTGCATTAGAGCCGATGCTCGTGGTTGCCTTGCCGTCGTTGCCGAAGGAGGTGTCCAACGTCCCGTCGGTGTTGTAGCGTGCTACCGCAAAATTACTCTCATTGCTGTACCCTGCCACCACCAGCTTGCCGTCGGACTGGATTGCTACAGCTTGACCACTGTCAGCTCCGGAACTAAACGAAGTGGTGGCTCTGCCGTCAGAGCTGAAGGACGTATCGAAAGACCCGGGCGTGACGGTCGCCTGGGCCTGGGCCAACGGCGTGTCGAGGGTGACGAGGAACGTGAGCGCCACCAGCGCGGCGGCCAGCAGGATGTAGGAGGCCCGCATCATAGTGGGACTCCCGCGCTTGTCAGCGGCTGAAACTCGGGGGGCCGACAGGGGTAGGTAATGGCAGTTACGAGGGCGCATGACGGGTGACCTCCAGGTTGTCCTTGGGTTGTGGCCAGGGTTAGGGCAACAGCTAGACGCGGCTCCAGAGCCGTCCCTTGAGGGACAAGCGCCTGAGCCAGTCGATGCCGTGGCGGATCACGCTGACGGTGTGCTCTGGGCGGGCAATCTTTTGCCGCCGTCGGCACAGAAAGTGATGTTCTTCCGGAAGCGCGTACAGGGACGCCAGCCCTGGGCGCGAATCTGCTCCCACACCTTGGGGCTGGATATGCCTCTGTCGCAGAGCGCTATGACAGTCATTTCTTAGGGAACGGCTGGGGCCGGTTCCTTGAGTAATTCCACCGTGGGGTTGTCCCAGGAGCCTTTCCGGTTGGCCCGGCGGATGTGCCAAGCCACGGGGATGGCGCAACTGCGGTAGAGGACGCTGATGACGGTGGCGGCGGTCTGGTCGCCCTTGAGGACAGGGTTATCTCCTCTCTCTGCTTCTCCGCTATGGCCTGTCCGGCGGTCAGGGTCAACGCCGTAGTCAGCAGGGTGGCTGCCAGCAGTGTTCTGCTGATGGTTTCTTCCTTTGGGACAGACGCAGGTTGACTGATGGTTGACCATGACTCATCTCTTCAGCAGTCCGGCAACAGGGATGTTGCATGGGAAAACGGTGGGCGTTGAGGTCAATCCTGCTGCCTCGTTTGCCCCGGCAATTCAATTCTATGTATGGGGTTGGAAGACTTTGTCCGTTGGCGCGGGAATGTTGCCGGGGTGATGTTCCCGTGTGGCGGGGAATTGCAGTCGGGTCTGTCCGGCGACAGCGCGCCTGCCGGGTTGGCCGGGGGATTACGCGCCATGGACGGGCAGTCTTGGGCGTTCCGCATGACCTCGACGCGTGAAGTTCGCCCTATTCGTTGGTGGTTCCGACCGGGCCTGAGCCGGTGCTGCCGCCGCCCGTGCCTGGGCTGGTGTTGCCGCCGCCCGTGCCTGGGCTGGTGTTGCCGCCGCCCGCGCCGGTGTTGCCGACCGGGCCGCGGGTGGGGTTAAGCGGCCCTCCGGGTTCTGTCGGCGTTGGCCGGCGGATTCTGGGCGCTTCGCTGGCGTCGCGGCAGTAGGTGAAGCTGAGCCTCGATCTCTGGATGTTGGTGCCCTCCACCAGGCAGATGACCCAGTGGCGCTCGTCTCCGACGTCGTACTGTGCCACGTCTTCCACGTAGCGGAACTTGAACTGCAGTTCCCTCAGGTTTCCCGGGGTCCTCAGGTACAGGCTGTTTCCGACGATGGCGTCGATGCCGCCGCGGACTCCCTTCAGCTTCACCCGGACCCAGCGGTCCTTGTACTGGTCGTGGGCGTAGTCCGATCGCTGGTACTCCTCCCAGATCTGGCCGGCGGTGAGGCCGTCGAAGTCCGGTGTGGGGTTGATCCGGTCCGGGGAGGTGGTGAACGGGCAGGCCGTCATGGCCAGGGCCAGTGCGATCACTGCCGCGGCGGCCAGTCTGACTAGGGCCCTTGGCCACGGACATGACATTGCGGATGCTTTCATCCTCTAACCTCGCTGTGTTTGATGGTTCCCACTATGGACGGCGGGTTGAGAGGCTTTGACCGTTGGCGCGGGAGAGGTCGCTGTCCGGTGTGCATCTCAGGGACGCTGTCTTGGAGCCTGTCTTGCGGAGAGGGTGTCTGGGGGATTGGCGTGTGGAACAGTCAGGGGGGGTTGCTCATGCCCTCCTCCAGAGCTGGTCTCATCCCTTCGGGAGGCGGACGTGCAAAACCCCGGCTTCTGGCTGAAGCCGGGGCGGTGAGCCTGTTGTCAGTGCTGGACGTTTTGGGGACCCGTGGTCGGGTGCGGGTATGGCTATGGCTTATAGTCAAAGGATTGGGCGATGCCCAGGTTCGAGTTCGATGCCGGTTTACTGCTGGGCGGCACGCTGTCCGGGATGGGCATGTCCAGCGCTTTAGACCCTGCTGCCTCCGACCTTTCCGTCATGGACGGCCGTTCGTGTCTTGGGGGGGGCTCGGGCCGCCTATACGTCCGCGAGGCGGCGCACCGGGACTTTGGGGACGGAGGCAGCTGACGCCTCACCGCCTGTCCTCGAACATCTGCGGGGTGTCCACCGCCACGGAGACCACGTCCCTGCCGTCAGGGCGGAGGATGCGGATATGGTAGTTGAACCATCCCGGCTCAGATGACAGTGAGTCTTCATCGTGTCCAGCGCGTGATCCAGAGCAGCCTCCGCCTCGGTCGGGTCAACGTCCTGCTCTACGATTATCTCGGCGTAAATGTCGCGCCCGCGCGGCTTCACGGATACCTGCTTTACCGGAGGACCTTATGCCAAGACACTCCGT
Organism: Dehalococcoidia bacterium; assembly: GCA_965204805.1. Lineage (GTDB taxonomy): Bacteria > Chloroflexota > Dehalococcoidia > Lucifugimonadales > UBA3495 > VXOI01. The sequence goes on along the minus strand of OZ242013.1, from coordinate 731,693 downwards.
ATGAACTGTTGCTGGGCGCCGGAAGGCGAGACAGACGCAGAGGGCGGCGTTGGCGTGATTGACCGCACTTCCCCGGCGGTCTCGGTGTAGCCGGCCCCGCATCCCAGGAATAGCAGCAACAGTTGGGGCATGGGTTACTTAGACATCTGACCGGTGAACTGGATCACGCTGGCCGCAGCGCTTTCCAGCATATCCCTCACTGTGGAGCTGGTGATGTTGCCCTCGCTGTCCATGAAAGTCTCGACCTGGGGCAGCAGTACCCGGGGCTGGTGGAGCACGAAGCCGCCCTCGGACTCAAGGCTGTAGGAGGCGTGGACATGCATCCTGGCGGATCCCGACCGGCCCGGGCTGGTCCCCATCAGGTAGAACACTCTGCCGCCGATGGAGTTCCTGCCCCGGGACAGCCACTCGATGGCGTTCTTGAGCGCCGCGCTCATGGAGCCGTTGTGTTCGGGACAGGCGATGATCACGGCGTCCGCCCCCTCAACCGCCTCTCGCAGCCTCGCCACCTGGAGCGGCGTCCCGCCCTCTTCCTCGTCCGGGTTGAACATTGGTATTCCCTTCAGGTCAAAGATGGCGGTCTCCATCCCTTTACCGTCGGCGACCTCCAGGATGTTCACCAGCAGCTTGCGGTTCCAGGACTCCTGCCGGAGACTTCCGCATATTCCCAGTATTTTCATTTCGCATCGCTCCACTTGTTAAATGTCCCTTTGGTCCCAGCCGCCGTCTTTCCGACGTTCCGGGGCGGCAGCCACTCGCTCTCATCAGGTCCAGCACCGGTCAATGCGCCGCTTCTTCATCTGCGCAACCAGCCCGGCGCATCTATTTCTCGCCGGCACCTCAAACCTGTCGCTGACCCGGTTAGCGTCGGCGTCCTCCACCTTGAACGTGATGGTCGCCGAACCTTCGGACATCCCGGCCAACGTCAGCTTGGAATGGTCTGCTGAAATGGGGACGGTGGCCTCGGCCACATCCGATGATCTGGCGATGACAGTCAGCGGGTCGCCACCGGCGTCGCTGAACACTCCGGTCAGGGACACGTCCCGGCGGGACCGCCACACCCCCGACCATTTGTGCAGCCTCTTTCGGTTTTCTTTGAGAGCAGGATTTGACACATTGCCATGATCCGAGACGGATAACGGGATAGTGCTGTTACTTTCCAACCTTCTCAAAGACCAGGGTCTGCCCGTCTTCGCTGTGAAGCGTGAGTTGCTCACCCGAGACCTCGAACCGCTCTACCGTCGCCAGCAAGTCCTGCATCCGTTGTTCCTGCTGGAACAGCGCCTGGGATGGGCACCCCGCTTCCGTCCACGTTAGGTCGTCAAGGCGCAGCTCCGACTCCCTCGCCCTGTATCTCGCCGCGTAGGAATTACAGCCCGTCCAGCCCGTCATATCCGTGGCGGTGGTGAACTCGGCAGTTGCGTTGCCCGCCACCACTTCCGTGGGGGCGTCGGCGTTGCCCAGCGTGACCAGCCGCCACTCCGTATTGGCCAACGGGTTCCCTTCGCCGCCGCAGGCCGCGATAAGGAAGGCGAAAACAAATAGAACCCAGAACATCATTGCTCTCCTTCCAAGGATGGCCGTCCCTGAGAGGCGATGTAGGCGGCGTTTTCGCGGTTTGGGGGAAATGTGAGCCGTTCAAGAGCCGTTCCACGGCTGGGCCGATACGTCTGGCTGTCCGCCGCGTCCAACCGCTGGGAGGCGCCGCTGTAAGCGCAGCCCGCCCGTGCCTTTGGGTTCGATGCCGGTCTGGGAATTACCACCGCCCGTTACTCCGACACGGTGCAGGTCAACGTCTTCGCAGGGCTGTACACCGCTCTCTCGTCGGCAAGCTCTTAGACCGCCTTGACGCTGACGCTGGCCTCCTCGCCCGCCTGGTAGTCGCCCTTTTCGCGCACCACCGGGTAGCCACTGAGCCTGCTCTGCGCCCCCTCTTCCCGTCGGGCAGGGTCAGGTCGTAGTCGTAGGCGTACTAGTCGGCGCCGGACCACTGGGGAGCGTCCCTACGAGGCCGGTGTCACCGTCACCTGGAAGGCGTCGCTGACCCGGTTGCCTTCGGGGTCCTCAGCCGTAACCGTGATGGTGGCCGTTCCCGTGGATGCTGCCACCACTGTCAGGGTGGATCCGACCACCCACGCCGTCGCCACGCCGTAGTCGGACGATACGACGGTGAAGGTCAACTCGTCTCCGTCAGGGTCGTGGAACACGCCGGGCAGGGAGAACTGCCGCCACTGTAACCCTTCCAGACTGATGTCTGGCAGGGACTGCGCCACCGTGGGGGTCCCGTCGGGCGTTTCCTCCTCGGGCGGCGGATCCTGTTCCAGCTCCACCGCCACCTCGAAGGTGTCGCTGACCCGGTTGCCGTCGGCGTCCTCGGCCGTGACCGTGATGGTCGCCGACCCCTCCGCCAGCGCAAGTACCGTCAACGTGCCCTGCAACAGGAACGCGTCCGCCACCTCATAGTCTGAAGTTTCGGCGGAGAAGGTGAGGCTGTCGCCGTCGGCGTCGCGGAACACTTCGGACAGGGTCACGTCCTGCGCTCCTCCCTCCTCCTGCGTCGCTCCCGCCTTCAGGTCCATATCGGAGATGGCCGAGGCGACCACCGGCGCGGCTTTCACCGTTACGGTGAAGGCGTCTGAGACCGTGCCACCGTTGCCGTCGTCAGCGGTGACCGTTATGGTCGCCGTGCCCCGGGCCTGGGCGTTCACCGTCAGGCTGGAATAGTCGGCGGCGACGGACACCGTGGCTTTGTTCCCGTCGGAGGATGTTGCGCTTACGCTCAGGCTGTCGCCGTCGGCGTCGTTGAACACCCCGCTGAGGGAGACCTGGCGGGTCCCGCTCTCGTTGACGATGGTGGCGTCTCCGATGGCGCTGGACACCGTGGGGGGTTGGTTGGGCGAGCCCTGCTGCTGTTCCGGCGTGGTGTCCGACACTGCCACCAGCACCGTGGCCACCGGGGCAACGACGTACTTCCAGTCGTCGCTGGTTATCCACTGGATGATCTCCACAGACTCGTCATTGGTGTCGTCGTCGGCCAGCCCCCTGACCGTGAAGGTCAAGGGCGTGTGCCAGTCAGACGGAGTGAAGGTGTACGACGCCGGGGATACCGCCACCGCATCCGTGTCGGGGCTGTAGGGAGTGATGGTCACGGCCGACGTGGGCTGGCTGTCCAGGACCACGGCGTAGGTGGCGCTGCCGCCCTCAGCCACCTCCAACCCGCTGGCCCCACTCACCGTCACCCCGGCGGTGTCGTCGTCGGTGATGGTGAGAGTGATTTTGTCTTCCAGGAGGGCCGTGCCAATGTCGAACAGCGCCGACAGCACCACCGTTTCGTCCGCTTCGTCCAGGGCGTCGTCGGTGATGGAGATGGTGGCCGTCGCGGACCGCTGTCCGCCCGGAATGAAGATGCTGAACGGCATGGTGAAGTCGATGTGCTCGGACGCCGTGCCGTCCTCACCTGCAAACAGGAAACCGCCCATGCCGCCCTCCGGAGCCGGTCCGTCCAGAGTGGCCGTGAGGGTCACCTCCCCGACCCGCTCGCTCACCGTGGCCGCGTCCAGGGCCAGGGTCACGGCGGTGGGCTGGCCAGCGGCACCGGGGCTGCTCTGCTGGCCGCCGATGTTGCCGCCGTCCTCCACCGTCACCTTGACGCTGGGGCCGCTGACCCCGTCCAGCGGGTCAATGCCCCACTTCTCGCGCCACTCATCCTGGTTCAGGTTCAGTTCCTCCCACATCGGCAGTCCCTCCAGGGCGCTGAACGGAAGGCTCCAGAGGTCGTAATTGACCACCGCCGTCTCTCCGCCCTGGCACCCGGAGGCGTCCATCAGGATGTCCAGACCGGTGTTCCACGGCACGGCGAACCGGTCCTCCGGCGGACCCCACCAGAAGTCATCCCAGAACTCCTTGCTGGGAGGCGGGTTGGTGGGCAGCAGGATCTTGCCCTGCTGGTACGGCAGCGATTCGGTCAGGCAATCCGGACCCTCCCAAATCAGGTACAGGCTCAGTGGCCATTGCGGAGACCGGTTCAGGCTCACGTTGAAGCTGCCCGAACCGCCCTTCTCCACTTCGAGTTCGTCGGGGGTTGCCTTTACCGCCGAGCCAGCCCGGTGCAGCGTCACCGGGATGGACGTAGACCAGCCTCCGGGTCCGTAGCTGTTCCCGGCCCGCACCTGGAAACTGTAAGTCGAGCCGGGCGGCAGGCCGCCGACCCTCACGCTGGTGGCCGTCCTGGGCGTTACCTCCACCGGGCGGTGGACGTTGGACTGCCATTGGTAGTATTCCACCGCGCCGCCCACGCTGGGCGGGTCCCATTCCAGCACCACGTAGTTGCTGCCCACCTGGGCGACGCGCAGATTTTCCGGCTCTCCCGGCAGGTCCTCCGGCGCGCCCTCCGTGGTGGCGCAGACGCGGGCGGTGAAGGGACCAGTGCCACCGGCGTAGGTTGCCGCCACCCGGTAGCAGTGCCGCTCCCCCGGCAGCAGACCGCCGTGCTCGTAGCGCCTGGGGCTGGTCCGGTAGCCGTGCTCCAACGTCTCCCAGTCTTCGGAGGTAGCCGGAGTGTGGTCTATGCGGTAGCCGGTGACGGCCTCCGTGCCGAAGACCGGCTGGTCCCAGGTAAGGTCGATGCGGTTCCTGCCGTCGGCCGTGGCTGTCAGGTTCTGCGGCGGGCCCACCTCCCCGGCAGGGACGGCGAACACCCAGCCGCTCTCGTATTGGGAGCCGCCCACGGTGCCCACCGCCTTCAGGCGGTATTGCCGGGGCTTCGACGACAGCGGGTTAGCAGCGTCCGTGTGGGTGTGGCTGGTTGCGCCGGAGCCCAGGGTAGACGCGGTCGCCACCGAGGTCCAGGTGACGCCCCGGTCGATGGAGACCTCAAGTTCGTATCCGGTGAGGTTTACGTCGGTCACGGCGTCGGGCGCGTTCCAAGTCAGGGTGACCTCCGTGTCGCTGGCCGCCTTCGCCGCGAAGTCCCGGGGCGCCCCCGGCGACGGGTAGTTTTCCGTGGCCAGGGCGTAGGCGTAGCCGCTCTGCACCGTCACGCTGCCCACCGCGCCCACCGTCCGCGCGCGGTACTGCCGGACGGCGTCGGCCGCCAGGCCGCTGTCGCTGTGGGTCAGGGTGTAGGTCGTTCCGTCCAGCGTCGGCGTGCCCGTCAGCCGGTCCCAGGTGACGCCGCCGTTCTTGGAAAAGTCCAGTTCGTAGCCGGTGACGGTCACGTGGGTCACGGCGTCGGGTGCGCTCCACGACAGCTCGGCCTGCGTTTCGCTTTCACCGGTGGCTGTGAAGCTCTTGGGAACGCCCGGCTTCGGGTATGGCACGGTGACGCTGGCCTCCTCCCAGCCGCTGGTGAAGCCGTCGCCCACCGCCCGAAGGCGGTAATGCCAGGCTGCCCCCGGCGTCAGGGTTACGGTGTGGCCGTAGGACGTCGGCGTGGCGGCCAGCGCGGTCCTGGTCTGCCCGGCCGGCAGCCAGTTCCAGGTGTCGCCGCCGTCCGTCGAATAATCCAGGTGGTAGCCGGTGACCGTCACGCCCTGGGGCGCGCTCCACGACAGGTTTATCTGCCCGCTGCCGACGCTGGCGCGGAAGTTCCCGGGAGCGCCGGGCCGCCCGGAAGGCTGGGACCACGACCCCGGCACGTCGAACTGGTTCACCGCCCGGACCCGGTAGGACGCGCTGCCGGAGCCCGCCATGTCCGCGTACACCGTTCCCTTCAGGTTGTTTGACAGTGTTTCCCACGGGCTGGCCGACCGCTGCACCTGGTAGTGGGCCACCCCATGTCCGTTCACTGTCTCCACCGCTTCCCACTGCACGATGTTGCCCACCGGGGTTTCCACCACCCTCAGGTTCGTCGGTGCGTCCAGGCGGCCATCGCCGGTCCCCGGGTGGGCCGCGATGGTCGCCGTGTCGTTCCTCCCTGTGCGGTCGTAGTATTCCGTGCTGTGCCAGGTGTTGGTGGCGTCCTCAGTAGTGCAGGCCGTCTCGGAAGGGGTGGTGAGTACCACGTCGTCGCCGCTGCTGTCGAGGCAGACCGAGTAGTCCTGGGTGTTGGTGATGGCGGCGGTGATGTCAGCGGGCATCGCGTTATCGGTGATGAGGGCCAGGGTCGGGCCCTCATTGGCATGGCCGAAAGCGCGGTGGTCGCCGAGAACCAGCTCACCGATGGCCCAGACGCCTTCGCAGAGGCCGTCCTGGCAGGTCCTCTGGGTGTAGCTCCCATGGCTGGGGACTGCCTCCGCCCCTTCCGGGACGCCGCTCAGCGTCACCTGCGCAACTGGCGCGGTGTCCGGCCCGTTGTTCAATGCCATCACCGTGTAGCCCCGCCGGCCGGCGGCCACCACCGGGCTGGCCCCGGCGTCCCGCACCTCCAGGTCCGCCATCGGGCCCACGTGGGAGATGTAGGTGCCGGAGTCGGTGTATGCGGTGCTCGACTTGGTGGCCCCAACGGTTATCTGTACCTTATACGTGCCGAGAGTGCCGAATACTAGGTAGGCTGGATATGGATTGTTTGTTATAGAAGCCGGAAGATTCACCGGCCCCAAGGAGGTTTTTGTATCGGCGTCCAGAATCGTAAAGTCCGTGCCGCCTATGATCGAAAACCCGGCGGGCCTTTGCTTCGGTTCCACATCACCTATTCCAAAAGTGTATGTGCTGTAGCTTCTTGACAAGAAAGAGAAGGTGATTGCGGTTCCCGGTGTGTTGCCACTGGCATGGTGCCTAGTTGTGCCAGTCCTCCATTTGCCGTCATGCCGTCCTTCGGGGTCGCTGATGTGGACGAGGAGTTCATCGGGCTGCGCATTTCCAATGTTAGGGGCCGTAGACCCGATTGGCGTTCTCGCCACCAGTTCCAGCGTGTCCGCGCTGGTGCAGGGGGCAGTCGTGCCGCCGACGCAGTCGAGGTAGTAGAACAGTTGTACGTGGCCTTGGTTCAACCGCACCGGAACCGGCTCCCCCAGGCAGGCGGTGAAGGTGTCGTTCTCCCGCTTCGAGCCGTCCCAGGCGAACCAGGGATTGGCCCTGGTCACCTCGGCCGTCAGGCACCGCTTTTCCAGGGGAATCTCCGTCACGCTGTCGGCGGTGAGGTTGACCGCCACCGGGAGCGACTTATGGGACCCGGCCTCGTCCAGCGCCGGGGCCGTCAGCGTGCCCACGTCCCAGTTGCCGGTGGTCGTGCTGAAGGTGGTGCCGTCCGGCGCCGTCGTGGTGCCGAAGTTCAGGCCCGGCGAAAGGCTGATTTTGACCTGCACGTCAAACTGAACATCGTTTTGGTCAAGGTTGCCATGGATGAAGGGGCCAGGGTCATTATCAGCAAGCACCGTGAAGGTCGTCGTTCCCCCGGGCTGCGGATTCCGGTCGGATACCTTGACTGTGACGCCGGCGTCTCCGTTGTTGAACCTCGTGCTAGGGCAGGCCACGCCCACGTTCTCCGTGGCATTGTTGAACCGTAAGCTCGGCGCTTCCAAGGGGGCTGTTCCGATGATTTTGGCATCAATCCGCGACAGTACCGGCGACGAACCACAGACTCCTGTTGTGAATACTGGGAACGGAACAAACAGGTCTTCGCTGCCCCCGGCCGGTAGGTCCCGAATAGTATGCACTTCTGTGACTGGGGCGTTGATTCCATCATTTATGACAACTTTCACCTTCACGATGTGGAACTTCGGTCTTAGCTCCCCGATCGGGTTGTTCCGCACGGTAATTTTCCAATTCTGGGCCGGATGGGATAAATGAAATTGTTCGGAAGCAATCAACAGGTCGGCAAGGGGAGGGGAATCGTCCGCCCCCTGGGCGTGGGCCATACTTGGTGCAAGCGGCGCGACAGCCGTGACAACCCCCAGCAAGACAACCAGCGTCGTCACGAGGCGAAAGAGGATGTGGGATGTTACTGTCATTCAGATTCGTGAGTGCTGGGGCGTCTAACGTCTCGGGACCCCTTCCCCGTTGAAGGGGAAGGGACCTTTTGCAATCGCATCAGGACAGGGTTTTGCCAGGCGGCGGTGAAGACCGCTGCCCGGCTTACAGAGTCCGGTTATTACTTCCAGGTGATTTCGATACCCTCGGAATTCACGTACGTCGGGAGTTGGTCCGGGGTGTCATCATTCGGCAGCACTACGGTCGCGCGATACGTCACGGCGCCCGCGCTCGGTTGCGAAACGGACCAGGTGGGAGCCCTGGCGGAGCTGACGACGTGCCATATGTTGCCATCAGCCCATTCCCACTGGTAGCCGAACTCCCGTCCGCGCTGTTCCGGCGTCGGCTCGTACCTGGCAATGAAGTTCACCGTTTCGTTAACCTTCAGGGATTCCCGGTCAGCTTGGAGAACCACACCCGGTTCCTGGTCATCCAGGGATATCCTGACGATCAGGGTATCGTCGATCACGGGTTTGGGTTTGTCGGGGTTGCCTTGGTGGTCCAACTTGTCGGTGACGGTGAGTTGGAGGTCGTAGGAGGGCCTCGTCTCGAAGTCCAGGCTGGCGCCCTCCGCCACCACTATCTGGACGGTGTGGGGGTTGGTGCCCGCCACCGTCTCGAAATTCTCTTCCCCTTCCCCATCCAGATCGTAGTAAAGGACCTCGGCATCGGCGTTATAGACCGGTACCGGACCGCCAACGTTGGTGCCGGCAGGGGAGTTCTCAGGAACGCTGAGGTTGACGCCGAATATGGGCGGCTCCGTCTCGGCGAGCTTGGGGCCGACGTGGAAGGTGTACTTCGCTGCCCTGGTCTCGGTTACGTTGGAGCTGATGGGCCTCCAGTTCGCGTCGTAATCGGGATGGTCCGATGTGTGAGGGTTCGTTTGGCGGACATGGCCTTGGAACTCTACCAACAGCTCGTAGGTGCCTGGCTTGGTGAAGAACCACTGTAGGGCCTCGTACTCGCCGGGGTCCAGCTTCATGTCACGAGCTTCGACACCGGGTCTGAAGCCGTCCCAGACGGGGTCCTGGCGTTCGCCGTTGGCCTTGGGGGCCTTGTAGGCGAAGAAGTGAGGCACGTCGCCGGAGTTGTCCGGGTCGGCCGGGTAACTCTCCACCTCGAACTTGTAGCGCATGGGCTTCCCCTCAGCGCTCGTGAGCCAGTACTTGCTGTCGAACAGGGCGGTGGAAAAGCCAATGCCCAGGTCCGAGGTCTCGTCCGCGCCGGTGGTGTCCGGGTCGTCCAGCTGCAGCCACCAGACCTGGGTCCCGGAGGGCACCGGCAGTTTCGTGTTGTTTGGTCCAAGCAGGCCGAGACCCTTGCGGACAGCCGGGTATTCATCCAGCGACAACTGGCCGGCGGTGGCCTCGGCGTTGGTGGCGACCACGTTTTTCTTGTGCTTGTCCAGCACGTGCATGATGGCTTCGTCGATGTCGAGGGTGGATTTGGTGCGGGTGACCGTCACTACTCCGAACTCATTGGCCGTGGCCACCTTGGGCGGGCACTCGTTCATGTACAGGACGCCGGCGTCGGGCGAGTCGCCGTCCTGGCTGCGGCCGGTTATGCGCCAGTAGGCGTCGAAGAGGGCGAAGTGGCCGGTTCTCACCTCGTGGGGCTCTTCCATAAAGGCGGTGTTCGCGCCGGGGCCGCAGGGCTGGGGGTCGGGGTAGGTGGCGAGGTTGCCGCTGTTCTGGGCTTGGGCCGGGCCGGTGGCGAAGCTCACCGCCAGCAGGGTGATTGCCAGGGCGGCCAACGCTATGGCGGCCGCGTAGAACCTGATTTGCTTGGGTGCGTTGATAATGGAGCTCATTGGGAAACTTGCGTACTCCTTGATATATTTTTCTCCGGGTATCCAGCCTTGGAGTCGCGCCGTGGGCGCGGGTGGCAATCCTACATTGGTTCATCCTCCCTGCGAGACTGTTTGCCGTTGCCGATGGCTGCCTCGCTGATACTCGCCATCTTGCTGTCCTCCATCTTGCTGTCCTATTGATATGAAGTCTCATAGCTGGTTATATTACTGATAGTGAGTATCAATTATGCTCAAAAAAGAGACTGACCCCTACCGGCTAGAGCTTGCGGAAACGCCCTGTGCGGCAACCGGCCGGGGGACAACGCGGATGGCTGCCCTCAAGGGGCGGCGCGGCTTCCTGCTGTTGCTGTTGACATCGAACATGATGCGGCGTTCCACTTATTGACGGCCCTCCGCCTTCCCGGGCGGTTCCAGGGGACATGGCCCCCGGCGGGGCGGTTCCTGCTTTATTTCGCGGGCATTGTCGGCCCGCACCGGGTCTGGCGCCGCGAGCCGAAGGGAAACCATACACCGTACTCCGTAGAATAGTACGTATTTTTGGGGTCTCTTTTATATGAGTTGTTGTATAATATTGCCTGATCAGCTACGACATCAGGGCGGAACCCTCGCTGCCGCCGTTGCAGCGGTTGGCGGGTTCCGGGCCGGGAGAGAGACATGAACCAGCCGCACCGGGAGCTCGAGATGCTGCGGGAGCGCCTCTCCCGCCTGAGTGAGGCCAGTCTTCGCATCAACGAGAGCCTGGAGTTCGACCAGGTGCTTCAGGGAGTGCTGGACTCCGCCCGGTCCCTGACCGGCGCCCGCTACGGGGTGATGACCCTGCTGGACGACCAGGGCGGCGTGCAGGACTTCCTGTCGTCAGGATTGACGGATGAGGAGTCCGGGCGGCTCTGGCTCATGCCCGAGGGATTGGGCATCTTCCAAGCTCTGACCAACATCTCCGAACCCATGAGAATCCCCGACCTGGCGGATCACGTCCAGGCTCTGGGGTTCAGCGATTTCAGCATCCCCCTGCCGGTGGGGGTCTTCTCCTTCCTGGCGGCGCCCGTGTTCCACCGGGGCTTACGGGTGGGCCAAGTCTTCGTGGGATACAAGGATGACGGCCGGGCGGAGTTCAGCCAGGAGGACGAAGAAACCCTGGTGATGTTCGCCTCCCAGGCGGCGCTGGTTATCGCCAACGCCCGCACCCACCGGGAGGAGCGGCGGGCCCGGGCCGACCTGGAAACCCTGGTCAACACCTCGCCGGTGGGCGTGGTGGTCTTCGACGCTCAGACCGGAGGGCTGGCTTCGGTCAACCGGGAGGCCATGCGCCTGGTGGCCGGGCTGCTGGAGGAGGGCCAGGGGTCTGAGGACATCCTGGAGGTGGTGACCTGCGTGCGCGGCGACGGGCGGGAGTTGTCCCTACGGGACTTCACCATGGCGGAGTTGCTCAGTGCCGGGGAGACGGTGCGGGCCGAGGAGATCTCGCTGCGGGTGCCCGACGGGCGGAGCGTCAGCGTCCTGCTCAACGCCACGCCCATCCACGGTGAGGACGGGCAGTTGGCGTCCTTCGTCGTCACGTTGCAGGATATGACTCCCTTGGCGGAGCAGGAGCGGCTGCGGGCCGAGTTCCTGGCCATGGTGAGCCACGAGCTGAGGACGCCATTGGCGGCGGTCAAGGGGTCGGTGACCACCCTGCTGGAGGCGGCGGGGGATCTGGACCCGGCGGAGACGGCCCAGTTCCACCGCATCATCCGGGACCAGTCGGACCAGATGCGCTTTCTGATCGGTGACCTGCTGGACGTGGCCCGCATCGAGACGGGTACCCTGCCGGTGGACCCGGAGCCCTCTGATGTGGGGGCGCTTGTGGATGAGGCTGGAACCAGGTTCCAGAGCGGCGATGCCAGGAACCCCCTGCACGTTGAGCTGGCGGAGTACCTGCCGATGGTGCTGGCCGATAGGCGGCGCGTGGTCCAGGTGCTTAGCAACCTGCTGTCCAACGCCGCCGGGTACTCGCCGGAGGGGTCGCCCATCCTGGTGAGCGCGGTGCGGGACGGCGTTCACGTGGCGGTCTCGGTCTCCGACCGGGGCCGGGGCATACCGGCGGAGATGCTGCCGGAGCTTTTCCGCAAGTTTTCGCGGGGTTCCGATAGGGACACGGCCTCCGGCGTGGGCGGGTCGGGGTTGGGGCTGGCCATCTGCAAGGGCATCGTGGAGGCCCATGGGGGCCGCATCCGGGCCGAGAGCGACGGCCCGGGCCTGGGAGCGCGGTTCACCTTCACCCTGCCTATGGCGGAGGGGGTTGCGGTTCCCGCTCCGCCTCCGTCATCCCCCGCGAGGACGCGGCCGAAGACCAGGCAACGGGTGCGGGTCCTGGCGGTGGACGACGATCCCCAGGCGCTGCGCTACGTGCGGGACGTGCTGACCAGGACGGGCTACGCGCCCATAGTCACCGGCGACCCGCGTGATGTTCCTCGCCTGATGGCCCAGGAGAAGCCCCACCTGGTCCTGCTGGACCTGGTGCTGCCGGACCGGGACGGCATTCAGCTGATGCACGACATCCGGAGGACGGCGGAGGTGCCGGTGATCTTCCTGTCGGTGTACGGCCAGGACGATACCGTGGCCCGGGCATTGGACATGGGGGCCGCTGACTACTTGGTCAAACCCTTCTCGCAGACGGAGCTGGCCGCCCGGATCCGGGCGGCGCTCAGGAAGGGGACAGAGCCATTTCCGGGGGAGCCGTCGGAAGCTTCCTACTCCATGAGAGGACTGAGCATCGACTACGCCCTGCGGCAAGCAAAGCTGGACGGGGAGCCTGTGGAGTTGACGGCCACGGAGTATGCGGTGCTCTACGAGCTGGTGGTCCACGCTCCCCGGGTGCTGAACCACAGCTTGCTGCTGCAACGGGTCTGGGGTTTGGAGCGGCTGGACCAGGGCTGGTTGGTGCGGGACGTGGTGAAAAGGCTGCGCCGCAAGCTGGGGGACGATGCCGCCAATCCCAGGTACATCATTACCGAGCCCCGGGTGGGGTATAGAATGGCGGCGGGGGACGTGGAAGTTGAATAGCCCCGCAACTGCGGCAACGCTTTCGCTTTCGGCGCGTGCTGCGTCGGCGCTTGGACCGGGTGGTATTTCTTGGCGACATGGTGAACGCCGCAACTTGGATTGGAGGCCGTAGAGCCTCCGCTTTCGCATCGTAAAGGGCAGCAAAGGGAGACGCCTTGGACGCTCTGCGGCCCCGTGCCCGTTAGGAGCAGATCAGGACTTTCCTTGGGGTTTGTCTGCTGCGGCTCTTTGCCTGACTGGGCAGACCGCTGGCGGCCATGTTCGTCTCCAGAATTTCCTTGGTCGGCATTTCGTGAGTGTTTTCTTCCACCGGTCGCTGTTCTGCCATGCCCACGGGTCGCGTGGGGTGAACTCCTCCATGGTTGTCCTGGCCTTATCGCGGAAGGGACTGAGGAGTTCCTGGACATCGCTGTCGTCGCTGAAGGGTGTGTCCACTGCGCCGTGGAGCCGTCCCGTGGCCCATCGGGTCATTTTGGTCTGTCCCTCTCCGTGGTCGTCCGTCGCCTGGCTGAGCCGGTATCCGGTGCTCGAAGTCATGACTGCCGGTCCTGTCGTCATCGTCAGTGTGCTGGTTCTCACCATTGTGTCTCGCACTCGATACTATCTATAGGGAGTTGAAAGGCTTTGCCCCTTCGTGAAGGGGCGGTCCACCGGCGTGGCAGCCGAGTCGGCAGTTGCGGGTGGGATTGCTGCGCGTGGTATTTTGGCGTGCGCGGCCGAAGGCTGTGATGCTGCGAGAATTTCACCCGCTTGTCTGGCAAGGCGGGGCGGCTTGCCCCTAGATTGCAGGCTTCCTCCGGCGTTGACATCGGCGACATCATCAGGCTCAGGTACGACGATGTTCACTGCCAGCGACTGCTATCTCTAGTTGGCATCAAGGGCGCGACTGTACTATTGGCGAATGATTCTGTCGGGAGATTGAGCGATGACGCTGCTGGAATGGCTGGAAGGACTGAGCCTTTCGGGAGTGGGGGGAATCCTGGCGCCAGCGGCGTTGTTCGCTGTCAGCGTGGCGTTTTTCGGGTTTGTCATCTTCAACCTGCACCGGTCCATGTCGGTCCGGAACGCTCTTGGAGTCGACCTGTCCGGGCTGAGAAGGCCGGGACGGCCTCTGTACTTGCTGCTGTACTGTCTGGCCTATCTGGCCATGTACGGCCTGGTGTTCCCCTTGCTCGCCTATGTCTGGTTCTGGGTGCTGGTGATCATGCTGGCCTTCCTCTACAACACCAAGGAGCCCCAGGAACTGCTCTTGATCGGCATGGCCGTGCTGACCGCCGTCCGGGTGACGGCCTACTACAACGAAGACCTCTCCAAGGACATCTCGAAAATCCTTCCCTACGGCCTGCTGGGCATCTTTCTGGTGAACCTGGGGCGGTTCGACCTGCAGGAGTCCGTTTCCCTGTTGGATCGCGTCGCCGCCGAGGAGGATATCGCCTTCTACTATTGGGTCTACATTTCGAGCCAGGAGCTGGTGCTGCGGATTTCCCAGCCTTGCGTCAGCGCCCTATACAATTACCTGAAGGCCACCGTCCGCAACCAGGCGAGGCGGGTGGTCAACCGTTCGCGGGCGGATGGCGGCGAAGTCGCCGACTCTTCCGGGGATAGCCCTGCTATTGTGGCGGAGGCCCTGGAAGCCACCGCCGATGGTCCGCCTGATGAGGAAAAGCCGCCAGTCCGCGATTAGACGGGCTCCTTTTGTGGTAGCAACTCCGGGCTCGGGCTTGATGGCGCCGCCAAGAGCATCGACCGGGGATATATCTCATGGAACGCGGCCCGTACACAGGTGGTGGTTTCCGCCCAGCGCTGCGGGGATGAAGTTAACCCCGGGGCTAGTGGTGCAACAGCTCTGAATTGATGGACAAACTGGGAGTCCGTTCATGGTGAGCTTGTCGAACCACGAACGGACGGACCTTCGACAGCCTCAGAGCGAACGGAGGCACGTAGCCATCAATCCAAATTGGTTGAACCACTAGGGGCAAAGGACATAAAACGCGATTGCCCTGCTGGAGCCAATGCCTGAACTGTGATTTATATGATAATTGGATTGGCGTGATTTACCAATCGTCGCAATCCTGGAATCGGAGAAATCACGGTTCAGGCGAAGAATCGAAAGACTTTGCTATCATACGGCCTTGACGCAGAAACACCTCATCGCGCCTGCTAACATACCGGCGTGTTGGTAACGCGGCGGATTTCCCCAATCACCTTCAAAACCCTGATGCTGGACGTGTAGCAGGGGGTATCTATGGTGGCCAGAGATAGCATTGTCTACGAGCCGGACGAGCCTTGTCCCCCGTTGGTGTCCCTGGCCGTGGGGTTTCAGGGGGCCATGTTCATTCTGGTGCAGACGCCGCTGCTGGTGTCCATTGCTCTTCTGGGCGACGCTTATGGGGAGCGATACCTGGCCTGGGCCATTTTCACCGCCCTGATAATCAACGGTGCGTTTACCGCCGTGCAGTCGGGCGTCATCGGGAGGTTCGGCTCTGGGCACCTGTTCTTCACCGGCACGGTGCCGGTTTACCTGGCGGTCTGCCGGATCGCCTTGGCGCAGGGTGGGCCGGCCCTGCTGTCCAGCCTGATCATCGTTTCCTCGCTGTTCCAGTTCCTGCTGGCGGCCTGGCTGCCCTTGCTGCGCCGGATCGTAACGCCGACGGTCTCCGGCACCGTATTGATTCTGGTGGCGGCCATAACCATACCCATCGCCTTTGAGGGGGTTGCCGACGTTCCCGAAGGTTCCCCGGCGGCCGGGGGAGTGGCGGCCGCGGGCGCGACGCTGGCGGTCACCACCGTCCTGGGGCTGCGGGCCACCGGGAGACTGCGGCTGTGGTCGCCCTTCATCGGAATTGCGGCGGGCTGCGCGCTAGCCGCCGGTCTGGGAATGTACGACGTTCAAGGCGTCGTTGACGCGCCTTGGGTCGGCGTTCCCTCAGGCGGCTGGCCGGGGGTAGAGCTGACGCCCGGCGTGGAGTTCTGGGCGCTGCTGCCCATGTTCCTGGTAGTGTCTCTGGTAAGCGCCATCAAGGCTATTGGCGGCGGCATCGCCCTGCAACAGGTCTCATGGCGCGGGGAGCGGGCCACCGATTTCCGCCGGGTTCAGGGCGCGGTCAACGCCAACGGCGCGGGCAGTCTGTTGAGCGGAATCGCCGGCACGCCGCCCGCGGGAGCCTACGAAGGCGCCACCGTCTCCATCGTCAGCTTCACCGGGGTCGCCGCCCGCAACGTCGGCTACGCCACGGGAGCCATACTGATTGCGCTGGCCTTTCTGCCCAAGGTGTCCGCCTTCCTGCTGGCGATTCCCAACCCGGTCATCGGGATATTCGTGATGATAGTCATGGGACTGCTTTTGGTTGAGGGTATGCGGACGGTCTTTCAGGACGGCATTGATTACCGGAAGGCGCTGGTGGTGGCGGTGTCCCTGTCGGTCGGGATGGGCCTGGAGAGTCAGGACGTCTTCTCGGACCTGGTGGGCGGCGTGTGGGGGGCGCTGCTGGGCAACGGACTGGCTGGCGGCACCGTCGCCGCTATCCTGATGACCGCGTTCCTGGAGCTGAGCAGCACCCGGCGCCTGCGCCTGGAGACGGAGCTGGATATGTCGGCCCTGCCCCGGATTGACGAGTTCCTGCAACGGATTGCGGGCCGGGCCGGTTGGGACGAGGCTTCCGCCGACCGGCTGCGCTTCGTGGGCGAGGAAGCGCTGTCCAGTCTATTGCAAGAAGGTGGGGACAACTCCGGCGACGGCCCCCGGCGTTTGACCATCGTGGCGCGGCCCTCCGCCACGACAGTGGAACTGGAGTTCCTGGCGTCGCTGTCGGACGAGAACCTGGAGGACAGGCTGGCCTATATGAACCAGCAGTCCGAAATGCCGGAGGAACGCGAAATATCCTTCCGCCTGCTGCGGCACTACGCCTCCTCGGTGCGCCACCGGAAATATCACGGCCTGGACATCGTTACGGTGCAGGTGGAAGGCTCACGTTAAGCTGGGGCCCATAACGGAAGGATCGAAGGTAATCCTGTCCAGTCATTTCATACTCTGTCTCCTCCGATGACTGGAGCCTGTCACTACCGAACAGGCGGAGACAGCACGACAGGGCTGGCGGAGGTTGGCAAGGGCAACCACCCCGCAGGGCTGAACTTCGGCGACTGCTTCTCCTACGCCCTGGCCATAAGCGCTGTACGAGGCATTCGAGCCTGCGGAGGCTAGGCGGATTGCGGAACGGCTGGAAATCCACTACACGCCCAACCACGGCAGTTGGCTGAATATGGCGGAGATAGAGCTTGGAGTGCTGGCGAGACAGTGCCTGAATCGCCGGATTCCCTCTCAGGACATACTGAAAGAGGAGACTTGGGCTTGAGAGAGCCAGCGCAATCGCTGCGGGATCCGGGCGGACTGGTGCTTCACCACCGAGGACGCCCGCATAAAGCTCAAGTCCCTGTATCCATCAATTCAACACTGGTCCTCTACTAGTTGATCGGCACCAGCTCGACCAGCTCTGCGTGTTCGCAGCCCAGGGCCTTGCCTCCCGCAGAGGCCAGATTGGCGATGCGGTTGCGGGTATAGTTGACGGCGTCGCGGCCGATGCCTTCCAGATAGGCCTTGTGTTCTTCCAGGGAATCCAGTCCCTTGTCCAGGTAGCCGGTTACGTCTATGCCGTGAGTGGGGTCCGGGGAGCCGAAAACCGCTACGTACCGGACGCCGTTCCAGGGTTCCAGCCCCTCGTTCAGCAGTTCTTGGAACACCCACCTGTTGCCTGCGTCGCGGGCGGCGTCGAACACCGACAGTCCCACGTTGCGGTGGTCGGCCATGTTCGGGTTGCCCGTGGGGAACTTGGGATGGTGATTGAGCGTCAGGATCACGTCGGGCCGGTGCCGGCGTATGGCGCGGCTGAGGTCGCGGCGCAACGGCAGGCCCTGCTCGATGACGCCGTCCGTATGATTCAGGAACTCCACGGTTTCCACTCCCACCACGCGGGCGGCGCGGATTTCCTCCTCGGCCCGCAATGGGCCAGTTTCCCACGGGGGCATGGAGTCTATGCCGGCTTCGCCCCTTGACACCATCAGGTAGACGACGTGTTTGCCCTGGGCCGTCCATTTAGCGACGGCGCTGGACGCGCCGTTTTCCAGGTCGTCCGGGTGGGCCGCGATGGCCAGCGCGGTCTGCCAGTTCTCGGGCATGGCCTCGATAGGAGATGGTCGTTGCTGCATCAGGCGGCCTCCGTCGGCGATGAAGTCGGTCGATGCAGTTTACAGCAGAGGGGACCGTCGGCGGTGGGCTGCAATCGCTGGGAAGACGTTTTGGCGTTGGGTGGGCTATGGGACGAGAAAAGAGAGATGCCCGGTCTACTGGCCGTGCACCTGTAGATCCTGAGTTGGAGTCCGCCGCTAGGCGACCAGCGCGCCGCGGCCTTGCGCTCCCTCGGCGTAGCCCATGGTGGCCCTTTCCCGTTCCAAGCAGGACGCTATTGCCGCTATTAGCGCAAGAGCGACCAGCACGACGACAACTTTCCAGAGGCACCATCGGCCTTTCCTCTGCGGCAGGTCGCGGTTTTCAGTGGTCATTGGCTTCAAACCTGATTCAAAATCAAGGCGCATTCAGGGGCGCTCCGGCGGCGGTCCTAGCTCTGGCATCGGATGATACTCTCTATCGGGCGCACAAGCGGTCCAGCACAGAGGTTCCCCTGAACTCTTCCCGCTCCCTCGCCAGTTCGCATGGCGTGTCGCCGTCATCGGTTTCGGCCTCGACGTCGGCGCCCATGTCCAGCAGCAGCGACGCCACCTCCGGGTTGCCGTTCCATCCGGCCGCGTAATGGAGCGGCGTCCAACCGAGACCGTCCTTATCCTCGACGGCGGCTCCCCGGTCCAGCAGTAGCGCCGACACCTCCGGGTTGCCATTAAGAAAGGCTGCATAGTGGAGCGGCGTTACACTGACATGGTTCTTGGCCTCTATGTCGGCTCCCCGGGCCAGCAGCAGCGCCGCCATCTCGGGGTTTTCATTAGAGTTTGCTGCATAATGCAGCGGCGTGTCGAATTGATCGTCCTGGGCGTGAATGTCGGCGCCCCGGTTCAGCAGCAATGCAACCACTTCCGGGTTGTGACCCTTCCCGGCTGCCCA
Source organism: Dehalococcoidia bacterium (assembly GCA_965204805.1). Lineage (GTDB taxonomy): Bacteria > Chloroflexota > Dehalococcoidia > Lucifugimonadales > UBA3495 > VXOI01. The sequence continues at coordinate 712,824 of OZ242013.1, read as the reverse complement.
GTGCAGCGGGGTGCTGCCCGCATGCCCCTTGGCCTCGATGTCGGCGCCCCGGTCCAGCAGCAACGCTGTCGCCTCCGGGTTATTTGCTGCCCAATGCAGCGGCGTGCCTACGTTGTCGTCCCGGGCCTCGATGTCGGCGCCCCGGTCCAGCAACAGCGCCGCTACCTCCGGGTTGTTACCGATTGTTGTTGCCAAGTGTAGCGGGGTGCTGCCGTAGTTGTCCTGGACCTCGATGTTGGCTCCCCGGTTCAGCAGGAGTTCGACCATCTTCGGGTTGTCGTTAGACCAAGCCGCAAGATGGAGCGGCGTCCTGCCGTTATCGTTCTCGGCCTTGGCCTCGAGGTCCGCGCCCCGGTCCAGCAGGAGCGCCGCCGCCCCCGGGTCGTCGTTGTCCCATGCGGCAACATGTAGCGGCGTCCAGCCGCTGCCGTTCTGGGCTTGAATATCCGCCCCCCGGTCCAGCAGCAACGCGAGTATCTCCGGGTTGTCATTGGACTGTGCTGCGCCGTGCAGCGGCATGCTGCCGTAGTTCTCTCTGGCTTCGACGTCCGCGCCCCGGTCCAGCAGCAATGAGACTACCTCCGGGTTGCCGTTGGACCTTGCCGCCCAGTTCAGAGGCGTCCTGCCCCGCTCGCCCTTGGCCTCAATGTCGGCGCCCCGGTCCAGCAGCAGTGCCGCCACCTTCGGATTGTCGCTTCTCTCTGCTGCCCAATGCAGCGGAGTGTTCCCCTGTTCGTCCCGGGCCTCAATGTCGGCGCCCCGGCCCAACAGCATGGCGACCTCTGTATCGTCGTTCAACTCGGACGCCAGGTGCAAAGGCGTAATGCCGCTGACCTCCTGGTCCGTGTGAATTTCCACAGTGGCCGCGGCGTTCGCGTCCGTCCCCTGGTCAGGAGTATGAGTCGCGCCGGAGTTGTCCCCCGGGGCGTCCTGGCAGGCGGAGCCGATGAGCAGCAGCCCTGCCGCGGCTATTCCGGCGAGGAACGCTTTCTTGATGTCCATACATCCCCCGAATGCGCCCGAGCGGTATGGCGACAACGGCCATCGTTCCCGGCAGGGACAGGGCCCGCAGCAACGGTTGCCCGGGACTGAGACCCTATGGGAATTCGTTCATACCCCTATCCGAAGCGTGGTCTTTTCAACAGGAGTCGGGTTTAAGCATAGTTCCTCGGACAACTCCAGTCACTCCCACCAAAGCGGGAATCCACCTGTGCCGGTTGGGGGATAGGTAACTCTCGAAACCTGCGGATTCCGGCAGGACGCTGACGAGGGGAAATCATTCTCCCGAGGTTGCTAGGACGCTAACGGGTCTTGCGCCGCTCCTTGATGAAGACCTGGGCGGCACCGACCAGCACGCTTGCGTATCCGGCAATGAGCAGGGCGGCCTCCGGCGAAGTGCGCCTAGCCCTGCATTCTGACGGTGACCTTATTCGGTTCACGGGTTGGATTCAGTTTCACGCTTTGTGTCGATCACCTGTTGCGAGACCGGAGCAATTTTATCACGGGGCCTGTGCAGGCCAGGAAGGCGCCAGCGACCAAGACCCATCCCAAACCCGTTTCGCCGCTGGACATCAATTCAACTTTCCCGGCTGCGACCACTGCCCCAACCGCAACTCCGCTTACCATGGTGGTCATGCTCACGGGTGATATTCCCCTGTTTACCGCCTCTTCCTCTTGGTCTGTCCAGTCGTTTTTCCCTGTTCGTCATGGGTGATCCGTCTTGGAGGTCGCTGCGTTGTGGGTTGCTGGTCCGGTGTCTCGCGTATACTCGGTGATCACTTAGGGTTCCCCCTGTTTTTCTTTTATCCGGACTGCCCGCTGGCGCTCAGTTTCGGGCCTTGACGTCTGTGCTGAAGGTTTGGAGGGATTCCAGGATTCTGTGCCAGTTAGGGTCCTCCTCCCCGCTGGCCCAGTAGGACATGATGATGTCGGTGGCCTGCCAGTCGGCGCTCACGTGGATGGCGGTGACTACCACTATCTTTTCGTCGCCCCAGGCCTCCAGCTCGTTCCTGACGACTTCCACGGTGTCCCCGGAACCAGTGGTCAGGGTTTGCCGGTGAGCGTCATGGGTCAGGTCTGCGAGGGCATTGGCCACCTGCTCCGCCGCCGACTCCGGCGACAGGGGCAGTTCCTCTTGGTCCTCCGTGAGGTCGGAAGTCTCCAGTTCGACGTCTATTTCGCCGTCGTTGCCGGGGCAGTTGTTCTCGTTGCCGGCCACGCGGCTGCCGTCCGGCCCCGTGCCCTCCGTCATCCTCCCGCAGTCGTCGGGGTAACTGAAGGTGAATACGCCCTGGGGATCCCGGTAGACGTACATCCCGCCGGTTTCAGGTTCGCGGGTGGGTTCCTCGACGGTGGGCTCCGGCTGGGGATTTTCGGCGGTTTCTTCGGGGTACGGGGTTTCCGTGGGTATCCCCGGTTCAGTTGCCGGTGGCGGTGCCGTTGGCGTCGGACTTGGCACTGACGCCGTTGTTGGAGTTTCCCTGCGGGGCTCCAGTGTCGGAGGCACGTAAGGCACGGTGGAGGTTGGTTGCCTTGGAGCAGGCAAAGTTGAGGTATCCCCTGTTGGTATTACTGGGGTGGCCGGCGAGCCTGCCGTTGTTAGTGCTTTCTCTTCCGGTGTGGCCATCACCTTCGTGGGTGTCGGTGTTGCGGAAGTGGTGGCGGTTGGGTCGTGGGCACTCTGTTCCTTCAGCGTGGCCTGTATGGTGGCGCTCACGGCCCTGTCTGTTTCTTTTGTGGCCTCCACCATGGCGTCCACGGTGGCTAACAGGTCTTGGGTGGGTGCCTGCTGGCTGGAGGTGCAGCTCAGTGTGACCACTGGCAGAATGATGATAAGCATGGCGATGGCTGTTCGCATGGGTTTTCCCTCGCGGGTGGTTCTTTTTCAACTGGCGCTCCGGTTTGAGCCGCTGGCTGATCCTTCCCGGTTGCCGATTTTCCCTTGGGTCGCTTTTTCGGACGCCGGGGCATTCGCCTGTACTAGCGGAAGGATGCTTGAACCTGAGCAGGCCTTGCGGCTTGAGCAGGAATTCTTGCCATGTGTCTTCTCTGATTTCAGTTCCGGACTCGTCGCACTCGGAGGTTGCCCTGCAAAGTTCCGTCGCATGAAGTTACTCTTTGGCCTTAGGTGCTTTGTCTAGCTGGCCTGGCACTTTGTCGGCCCAGTCCCAAGACGCTATGTCGATGCGCACGGCGCGGACCAGCAGCAGCATCCCGCCGGTTGCCAGTATTGCCCGGATGGTCATGTCCTCTATGCTGTGGTTTATGACTGTTGCCAGCAAAATGTAGACGGCCGTCACCCCGTAGGCGGCTGCCACGCGGCTGTTTATCCCATTCAGTTGCTCACTGGCATTGCTCCTTGTTCCTACTGGCATTCTCTTCAACGCCGGGGGGCTCCGGTGATGCGTATCCTTGATGGACTTCCTCCTTCTTGTTGGCAAAATTCCAGGCCCATCGCACTGCGATCAACATCGTTAGGCCTATCGCTAGAAGCATCAGCAGACTTCCTATGATGTACGCTCCTATTACAGCGTTCACTGTCCCTCCAGCGAGAGCTGCAAGCGGTGCTCCGCAATTCGTGCATATGCCAGCCACCATGGATACCACCGCGACTAGGATCAGCCTTCGGTTCAAGAGGTCCATGCAATTCCTCCGGTCAAACCAAAATGGCCTTTGCGGACAAGATATGATTCTCGTTCGCGTGAATTGTCCTTGGATAGGTTGGCCCTGTGCCGTCGGGGTGGATGCCGGTTGGTGGCGAGTTGCGGCGTCTATGACTCGCCGCCTGGCGGTATGACTTTGTAGCCGATCGGGTATTGTTGCTGGTTCAGTAACGCCTTCATGAGGGGCGACTTGGGGGACAGGACTACCTCAGGCTGTTTGCCGCTGTTTGTCGCACTCAGTTGGAGGTGTTCCAGTTTGTGGAGTTTGCTGAACGCTGTTCTGTGCCCCGAAGTTGTGGCGGAGATTTTTACGGAGACCAGTTTTGGGTTTTTGGAGAAGGTTTCCTCGGTCAGCTTGACTCTCCAGGAGTTTATGCTGAGTGTCTCGAGCTCTGGCAGGTTCATGAAGGTTTTGGCATGGCTCATGGGAGGTGATTGAGTGTCGTTTGTGGTGGATAGCTCAAGTTCAGTGAGTTCCGGGACTTCGGATACGAAGTCCTTCTCTATTACTAGGCGTCCGTTCGAGGTGATTGAGAGGGTTTTGAGATTGGGCAGGTTGTGGATTGCATTGGAATTGATGGAGAGTTCGCCTCGTGAGCTGATATCAAGGGTTTCGAGTTTGCTCATGCCGTGGAATAGCTGTTCGGGCAATGTGGCCTTTTCGTCCCTTGGGATATAGATTCTCATTGTCAGCTTCCTGAGGTTCGTCATGCCGGCGAAATCGCCCTGAATTGGGCTTTGTGTAATGTTGGTGCTGAATTCTGAATTCAACCTAAACAGTTCGTCGTTGGTGATGATGCGGCAACTGCTCATCTCGAGCTTCCGTATGAGGTCGTTCTGGACGCCGGGGCTTCTGCGGCAGATGTTGTCGGATGGGCTGTGCTTCGGCGGTGGCGGAAGCGTGGCTGTGGGCTCTGGGGTTTCCGTTGCCGGTGCAACTGCTGTGGGCTCTGGGGTTTCCGTTGCCGGTGCAACTGCTGTGGAGGGTTCCTCTGTGGGGCGGGGCTGTTCGCCTGTGTCGGTCTCGCCGGACTCTGCGGCCTGGGTCTGCAGGGCCGCTATCTCCGAGGCCATCGCCTCTATGGTCTGCATTGGACTGCGGTCCTCGGTCTGAGGGCGGGGAGTGGGTGGGGTCTGTTCTCCCTGGCAGGCGGTGATAGCGACGATCAAGGTGGCGGTCATGGCCACCGTGAGCAGTTGGGCCATGGTGCGGGTTCTCTTCGAAGCTGTGGACGTGTAGCGGGTCATACGAGGCATCCTCCGAGTTATTTGCATGGACATTGTCCACTTGCTCGGAGGCGTCTTTGCCGTTTGGGTGGTTTTCTCGAGGCCGTGACTTTTGTGAGATGTCGGGGCCTGGTATGAGCAGGTTGGAATTTAGTGCATCAGTCGGGCCAGCAGGCGGCTCCTGCTTCGTCATAGAGGTCCCAGGCTTGCGGGTCTTCGTCGAGCCATCTATCCAATTCGGGGTCTGATGCTATCAACAGGTTGGGGCCACCTGCCTTCTGGATTTTGTCCAGCACTCCTTGACACTCCTCGGAGGGCTGAGCGAGGTTATATGCCACATTGTTTCCTATATTTCCGGCGATGCAGATCGTTATAAGTGCTGCCATGAGGAAGGTTTCCCTGTCGAATGGAATCTTTGCGGTCGGCATGTGTTCTTTGCAGTCTGGGCATAGAGGTTTTGTCCCGAGTCTCAGGGCGGCGAAGATGATTATTGGCAGTGTGACTACTATGTTCCAGCCTGTAAGGGCGCCGGATATGACGGCCGCGGCCATGCAGATCGCAAACCATCCTATGGGGAATTCGGACCGGACAGGTGTGACGGTCTTCTGGCAGTCGTAACACCACGGTGGTGTTGACCGCTGGCCTTGGCTTTTGTGAAACCGCCAGCGGGCCCACCTAGCGATTCCGGCTGCCGCCCCTGCTGCTGTTGTGATCCAGAGGATTGTTCCTGTTCCGTCGTATTGGCTTGACAGTGCTGGTTCGACCACAAGGAGTAACAGCCAAGCGATAGGTACGGCTTGGATTCTGCCAGTAATGGCCCATAGTGCTAGCGCAGGGCCGAGCCCGTCGGCAAGAGCCATATCGTCTTTGAATGAGTCTATGGCGATCTCGCCGAGGATTACAGGAAGGATGTATATGACGAAGTTCTTTAATTTTGGGTTATCCAGGGACTTTCTGAGGAAATCGCTTTTTTGAATGTTGATGAGGGGATTATTTGAATTGTCATCGTTCAGGTTCTTTCTGGGGGATTCTTCTCTTTGCGGGTTCTCTGTTTTGCGTCTTGTTGGGATGATTGGTGGTCTTGTCCATATGATCGCCCATGTTGTTATTGGGATGAATGTGGCTAGTAGAAGGACTGCTAGGATTTCCATGATGGGGCGTCCTCCGGTGCGTCTACTTGGACATTGTCCGGTTACTCGGAGGAGCCTTTGCCCTTTGGGGGGTCTTGTCGAGGGGTTGGGCGCTGGGGCGGGACCTATGTAGCTGGAGGAGCGGTTTATCGACGTTCAAAGTCGTTGGTAGTGGCCGTTTCGGTGTGCGCTTGGCCCTCCACTCGCGCTGAGCAGTCTGCAGCTGTAGTGTGTCAACGCCCAAGAAGTTCTGATATTAACTGTCCGCAGGGTAGGGGCCATGACTGGATGGCGCGGAATTGACCCTTCGGGTTTGGGTGACGTTCGGTCAGACAATAAAAGGCCGCCCAGTTGGGCGACCTTTCTTGGGAAAGTTCTTCTCACCCTATCTTCTCAGCAGGTTGTACCGCGAGGCGTGGCTCATGGCCGAAGCCCATGCTTTGTTGAGCCCGTCGAGGGCCTTCTGGCATTTGGCTATCTTCTGCACCTGGGTTACGGCTTGTGCCATGGGCATGAACGAGTACATTTCCACCGTTTTGGTTCTGTGGGCGCAACGCAGGCATTCTCTGGTGCGAACCACGAAGAAGTCGTGGCTTTTCACCGTCCGGTGGACCTTGGTGTCGCCGCTGCATTCGGTGCAACGCATTTGATGCGCTCCCCGCCGGCACACGCCTCCTTCCCTTCTTCAATCTCCGGCTTGGCCCTTCTTTCATACTATCGGCTGAGCTCCCTTATTTGGAATGCTCATTATAGTCTCCTTGTAAATAGACTCTGATGTTGATTGTTGATGGCCCGATTTCTCGGTGCCGTTAACATATTCCCGTGAGGATGGGGCTTCCGCCCTCTTCTCGCAGAGAGGTTGGTCAGCAGTGGGCACACCACCACGCCTGCGGGGTTTTCCGTTCGTTGAGCCCGGTTTCGGCCGCGCTTGAGGGCTCACCACCGCGTCTGCGGGGTTTCCGTATCACTTGGGGACGGTCCGAGGTCTTCACGGGGCTCACCACCGCGTCAGCGGGGCTTCCTAGGGAAACAAGTAGCGGCGTGAGATCGAGCACGGCTCTCCACCGCGTCAGCGGGGCTTCCACGTCAATTCCGATGCCATGCGCTCCCATCTATGGCTCACCGCCGCGTCTGCGGGGATAGCATTCACTGTCCCTCATCAGCGATTCGTGCTCGGGGTTCACCACCGCGTCTGCGGGGATTCCAGCCTGTAAACGGTATACTAAAACTTCATATTGGCTCACCGCCGCGTCTGCGGGGGTTCCACTCAAAATCGCAGTGCAGCACTACGCCGTGTAGGCTCACCACCGCGTCTGCGGGGCTTCCTCCTTCTCCATGATGAATTCTATTATCCGCTCCCATCTTGACGTCGGCTTTCGCTGGGTCTTATGGCTTAGATGGCTGTGGGTTGTCTGATGCCTGGGTTTCACCAGGAGGTTTCCGCGGTTGACGCCAAGCTTACGCCGTTTGCTCTGAGCCGGTCCCGGCATAGGACGGTCTCCTCCAGCGACCACGAGAAATTCCTGAGTTTGTAGACGAAGATGAACCCGAAGGGCGGGGTGTCTTGGGTTGCTTTGCCAATCAGTCAGTTGGAATCCTGGCGGCATTCTTGCCCTGCATTTTCCCGACAAGCAAGTTGATGGCTAGCGAGCGGCGTTCTTCCTGACCGAGGGCTTCGAGCGTCGCTATGGCGCTTTCCGCCCGCTGGATGAGGCGGGCGACTTCTGACGGAAAGAATGTTGAGCGTGGGCGCTCCATGGCCCGGTCCCGGTGTTCCTGGAGTATGGCGAAGGTGGCGCCGAAGTCTTGCACCTCGTCGGAGGCTTGGGGCCGGTATTGCCGGAACCGTTCGGCGATGGTGTTCTCGTCCATGGCCATGTAGACCTTGGACCAGTCATCCCGGCGTTGTGCCTGGGGTCTTCCCGCTAGGGCACCGGCGTTGCTGTGGCAGAGGGCGTGGTACATGGCGAAGTAGCAGCTGTCGGCGCCCAGACTGAGTTCGGTCTCGTTGGGCGGGTTGTCGGTGTTCAGGAATCGTCTGGCGAGGTTGAGCATCTCATGCCAACTTCGGTTGCCGCTGATTTCGTCCAGCGGTTCATCGGCGCGGGCAACTTGGCCACCGTACTCGCGGCTGTCGACGTAGGACTCGATGAGGGTGTTTTCGATGCCCAGTTCCGTGGCTTCGTCGACCATCAGGGAGCTGATTCGGTTGAGCTTGGCGGGGTCGGGCGGGCGGCCATCGCCGTCGTAGGCCACGGTTACGTGGAAGGCGTCCTGGTCGAACATGTTCTGGGTTAGTTCCACGGTGATTGGGTCGAATGTGATGTTCCTATGGAATACCTCCTCGAGGTGTTCCCGGTAGAGGGACTCCAGCCGGGCGGCGGTTTCCTTGTCGAAGGCCATATATCCGTTCTCCGTATCGTGTTTGGGGTGCGGAAGTGGATGGGTGCTGATGGACCGGTACGTTCAGCCTGGGTCAGGTGGCGGTCTGGTCATCGTAGGCAGCGTTTTTGTTGACGCTGCAAGTCGCCCGTGGGCGGATTGAGGAGCCTCTGGCCGGTAGGGTGGGTCCTTCAGGCCGAGCTTTCCATCGTGGAGACGAGTGTGACTCCGCTGGCTCTGAGCTTGTCCCGGCAGAGAACAGTCTCGTCAAGGGACCATGAGAAATTGCGGAGCTTGTAGACGACGATGTAGTCGAAGGGCGGGTTGTCCTGGGTGGCTTCGCCCATCATCCAGTCGAAATTGTGCCTGATGCCAGGAGCGTCGTGGTACCGGGCGGTGATCTCGAGGCCGTGGATTTTGCAGAACTCTTCGCAGTGGTGGATTTGGAGATCCTTGGAGTTTTCCTCGGGGTGGTAGCCGACTGTCTCCTTGATGTAGATGGCAGCTTTCTTGCTGGACATGGTCAGACGGTCCTCCTCGCGGATGGCGCTGATTCCATGGTACTGGGCTGACGTGGAACTGGAAAAGGAGCGCCTGTCATCAATTCGCATTCGCGGCCACGGGGTTGGCGGTTTCACCGCTTTGTTCTTCCGGTCATCCGTTACGGCCACTGGTGCCATCGTGACAGCGAGAGACCCGGCGTGTTGCCGGGTCTCCGTGCTCACTTTTCTTTATTCTGGTCCTTCTCGGCCCTGAGCTTGGCTCGCCTATCGGCTTCGTACTTTCGGCGCTGCACCCGGTGTTTCTCGGCGCACTCCTCGCAACGGGTCTGGTTGGGGATCGCTTGCTCTCTGCAGTCTCTACACAGACCTGCCGCCTTAAATTCTTGTCGCCGCTGTTTCTCCCTCTCTCTTTGGTTCGTGGGTTTGGCCGTTCCACTGGTCGGATTGGGGGCGGATTCTTTGGCCTTTGTGGATGCTTGAGTCTTGCGGACCTTGCTGGTCTTGGGTTTATCCGTGGTCTTGGACTTTCCGGGTTTCGGGAAAGGCCAACGGGCCCCGGGCTTCAGCAATATTGGGGTTGAATGGATCCTGCTGGCGGGGTCATACTTTCCCCCGAACTTGGCGGATAGAGGAACTCGTAGCAGAAAAGTTGTGCCTACTACCCGCTTTGGCGGGAATGACGGGTTGTCTGGCAGAAAACCACCTAAATGGGAACACTATCCGAAAAGAAATCCTCAGAGGCCGACTGACATACCTACCAGCCGCTTACGGATGCGCGTTCAACCCCCCATCCACGTACACCGGCTGGCCGGTGGAGTAGTCGCACGATTCGGAACACAGGTAGACCAGCAGCGGCCCCAGGTCCTCGGGACGTCCCTTGCGGCGCAGGGGCGTGTAGCGCACCAGCAGTTCTTCAAGCTGCTGCTCGATAGGCTGGCCGGTGGAGTCTATCCAGCCCGCGCCCAGGGCGTTGACGCGGATGTTGTGCCGGCCCCACTCCACGGCCAGGGAACGGGTCAGAGACAGCAGGGCAGCCTGGCTGGCGGCGAAGGCGGAGCCGTTGATCATGCCCCGCTCCGCCAGCTCGGAAACGACGTTGACCACCCGCCCGTACTCACGCTCCGCCATACGGGGCAAGACCTGTTGGGATAGCAGAAACGGCATTTTGACGTTGCGCGTCTGCACCTCTTCCCACGCCAGTTGCGGGATTTCAGCGAAGGGGGCCGCGTACATACTGCGGCAGTCGTTGACCAGTATGTCCACCCGGTCGTGGCGGCGGGCCAACTCGTCCACAATGCGGGCGGCGCTGACGTCTGAACCGGCGTTCATCACAGCCCCGGAACTGCTGGAGGGCAGCGCGGCCAGCACCGCATCCAGCAACGGCTGGGTGCGGGCTACGGCAAACACGGTCGCGCCCGCCTCGGCCAGCGCTCCGGCGAGGAACGGGGCTTCGTCGCCGCCCGAGGTGGCGAATACAGCTACCTTTCCAGACAGTCCATATTCCGGCAGAACCGGCATATTGCTCTCCTAATCAAGAGGTATGGATTCCCGCGGCTGCCGGGGAAATGACGAAATAGACGGTATGGAGCTATGGGTTATGGCTCCAGGGGAATTACTGGCGCGTGCCCCGTAGGGGTTATTCCACCGGCCAGTCCGCCGCCGTCGGCGATTATCATTTCGCCGGTCATGTAGTCTGAAGCGCTGGAAGACAGGAACACCGCCAAGGGGCCAAAGTCTTCGGGCTTGCCCAGCTTGCCGATGGGCAGGAAGTCGCCGGAACGGGGCAGACTGGAGGTGGTGGCGCCCATGTCGCCCGTGGGAACGAAGCCGGGGACGATGCTGTTGGCGGTTATGCCGTAGCGGGCCAGGTTAAAGGACAGCACACGGGTGAGCTGAATCATGCCGCCCTTGCTGGTGCAGTAAATATAGATGTCGCGCCCGCCCCGCATTCCGAAGCCCGAGGCTACGTTGATTATCTTGCCGTGGCCCTGGTCCACCATTGGCCTGGAAACGGCGCGGGAGCAGAAAAAGGCTCCCGTGAGGTTCACGTCCATGATGCGATGCCAGTCTTCATCGGTTATTTCCCAGATGGGCTTGCGGACGTTGTCCTGCACCGCTCCGGCGTTGTTGATTAGCACGTCTATCTTGCCGAAGCGGGAGATGGCGGCCTCCACCAGGGCGTCCACCTGTGCGGAATCGGTGACGTCGGTAGCTACGGCGATAGCCTCGCTGCCCAGGGTTTCGACCTCGGAAACGGCGGCCTCAATGGGCCCGGAGCGGCGGCCCGCGATGGTTAGCGTTGCCCCGGCGCGGGCCAGAGCGCGCACCATGGCCAGCCCCAGGCCAGTGCCGCCTCCGGTTATAAGTACCGATCTTCCGTCGAGACTCAGCGATTCCAGCATAGTTGCTCCCGTGCCCAGAGTTATTTGACGCGCGGGGTTTCACCCTCACCCTAACCTTCCCCCTGAGGAGGAGGGAGTTTTAATTCCCGCTCAGCGTAACGTCGCCGGCCGTGAGAGTGATGAGCCGTCCGTCGTCCAGTCGCAGCAGCAGATTGCCGGTGTCGTCCACGTCTTCAGCCAGCCCGGTATACTTTTCATTGCCGGATGTTGCTTCCACCCGACGCCCGGTGGTTTCCAGCAGGCCGCACCATTCAGGCAAGGGAGATTCGCCCCGGCCCAGCCTGATGTACAGGTCGTCCAGTTCGAGAAGCAACTGCCGCAGCAAGGATTCCCGCTCCATCTCACGCTCAGCCGCGGCGTTGACGCTGGTGGCCCCTTCGACAAGCTCAGGATGAAAGGCCATGAATTCCTCGGACTCAGCAGGGTTCAGTGCAATGTTGATCCCGATTCCCAGAACAGCATAGCATACCGAATCGCCAACTATGGCGCTCTCGGCCAAGATGCCCGCTGCCTTTCGACCATCCAGCATCATATCGTTGGGCCACTTGATGCGAGGAGTTAAACCAGTGGTCTTGCGAACCGCCCGCGCCACCGCCACCCCGCCTATGATACTGATGAAAGGCAACTGCATCATATCGGGCCGGAACAGTATCGAGAACAATAGATTTCCGGGTTGGGAAACCCAACTGCGTCCCTGGCGTCCTCGCCCCGCCGACTGCCGCTCGGCGATGACGACGGTTCCTTCCTCCGCACCTTCACTTGCCAACCGTGCCGTCTCATCCATGGTGGACTTGAGTTCGGGGTAGTAAAGGATGCGACGACCTACAACGTGAGTGTACAGACCCTGGCGAACGGTGGATGCTACTAGATTGGGCATATTTGGGATTAGACCCCCGCGGGATTTCACCCTAACCCTCTCCTTAAGGAGGGAGAGGGAATTTGTCGAGGGAGGGGATTATTTCGCTACCAGCCATGTTCCAGCTTGTCGCGCAGGATGTCCACCAGGCGGGCTATGGGGATTCGCGCCTGGTACATGGTGTCGCGGTCGCGGATGGTGACCTGGTGGTCGTCTAGGGTGTCGAAATCCACTGTAATGCAGTACGGCGTACCGACCTCGTCCTGCCTTCGGTAGCGACGGCCGATGCTCTGGGCGTCGTCGTACTGCGCGGCGAAGTGCGGACGCAGCAGGTCGTGAACCCGGCGGGCAGTGGGGGTCAGGCGCTCGTTGCGACTCAGAGGCAGCACCGCCACGGTTATCGGGGCCAGGCGACGGTGGATGCGGGAGACTACGCGGACGGCGTTGCCATCAGGTTCTTCGTCGTAGGCGTCCAGCCAGAAGGCGAGGGTAGCGCGGTCAACGCCCCCCGACGGCTCGATGACATAGGGGTAATAGCGTTCCGGCGGACTGGCACTGTCGTCGAAATACGACAGGTCTTCGCCGCTGAAATCGGCGTGCTGCCTCAGGTCGAAGTCGGTGCGGTCGGCGATACCCTCAAGCTCGGCCCAACCCCACGGGAAACGATACTCGATGTCGTAGCAGTCTTTGGCGTAATGGGCCAGTTCATCCGGCCCGTGCTGCCGCAGCCGCAGGTTTTCCGGTCGGATGCCCAGGTCCACGTACCACTGGAAACGGTCATTGACCCAGCGGTCCAGCCACTCGACATCGGTGCCGGGGCGGACGAAGAATTCCACCTCCATCTGCTCGAACTCCCGTGTGCGGAAGGTGAAATTGCCGGGGGTGATTTCGTTGCGGAAGGACTTGCCTATCTGCCCGATGCCGAAGGGCACTTTCCTGCGGGTGGAGTTCACCACGTTGGAGAAGTTGACGAAGATGCCCTGAGCTGTCTCGGGGCGCAGCCAGACCTCGTGGGCGGTATCCTCCACCGGCCCCATGAAGGTACGGAACATCAGGTTGAAGCGACGCGGTTCGGTGAATTCGCCGCCGCAGTCGGGGCAGCGCAGGCCACGGGTTGCTTCGGCGGCGTTTGTCGAGTTAGGGTCAATTCCCTGTTCTTCCAGCAGATGGTCCTGGCGGAAACGCTGGTTGCACTCGCGGCACTCCACCAGAGGGTCGCTGAAATTCTCCACGTGGCCGCTGGCCTCCCAGGTGCGGGGGTGCATCAGGATGGCGGCATCCAGCCCGACCATGTCGTCACGCCCGGAGATGACCGACTGCCACCACGCCTCCTTGACGTTGCGCTTCAGTTCCACACCCAGCGGCCCGTAATCCCAGGTGGAGCCGAGACCGCCGTATATCTCGCTGCTCTGGAACACGAAACCGCGGCGCTTGGACAGGGAAAGAATCTTGTCCATGTCGGCATAGGGGAGAGAGCGGGCCACGGGGCAACCTCCTGAGCGGCGGGGTCAAAGCCGCCCATTCAGGTTAGCAAGGCGGCGGGAATCGCGCAATCGTTGGATTCATGGCGGTAGCGTTTCTCTTTGGATGGTTTGTATTGTAGTCCCAGTGTGGGAACCGCCCCAGAATTCACTCTATTGAGAGTGAGGGTGAAAATCTCGAGGCCACCGGCGCTCACCAACTAAACCGGAACGCTGCCCTACGTCAACTGTAGATTGGCGCAGCCGGGCGTCGTCCACATAATTGGCTAAATTAAGGAATGGTGCGCTGGGATACTTCGTGGTACCAAGGGAGAGTTGGGATGCCCGAAGCGGAAATAGTCTTCCAAGTGCGGGAGTTACCCGAAGGGGGTTATGAAGCCCGCGCCGTCGGATACAGCATATTCACTCAGGGAGACGACCGGGGTGACTTGATATACATGATGCGGGACGCTGTGCTGTGCCATTTCGACGATGGGGAAGCGCCCCAGGCAATCCGAGTCCATCTGGTCCAGAATGAGGTCATACCAGTGTGAGGATGCCTAGAAATCTGTCAGGTATGGAGCCTGCCGTTCTGTTGCGGCGGCGGTACGGATACAACTTCACCCGGCAGAGGGGCAGTTACATGAGACTTACCAGCGCCTATATGGGCTATGAGCATAACGTCTCCATTCCGCGCCACAACCCGCTAAGGGTTGGCACCTTGGACGATATGCTCGGCGACGTGGCTGAATACTTAGAGATTGGGCAAAACGAACTGATGCAGGAATTGTTTGGATAACGACCTGGCAGGACCTTCAGCGGGTGGGTGGTCATCGTCCTATCGTTTTCCGCGGTTTGCCTTCGCCAATCCCGCTTGACATTCCAATCACCCCTTGCTATATTTGGCTTCCCACCGACAAGTGTGCGGAGAATTACTTATGCCAACAGTCAATCAGCTTGTCCGCAAGGGCCGGAAGCCGGTACGGAAGCGGACCAAGGCACCAGCGATGCACTGGGTGCAGAACTCCCTGCGCAACCGCGTGAAGTGGGGGCCGGGTTGCCCGCAGCGGCGCGGCGTCTGTATTCAGGTGCGCACCATGACCCCCAAGAAGCCCAATTCGGCGCTGCGCAAGATTGCCCGCGTCCGTTTGACCAACGGGGTCGAGGTCACCGCCTACATCGGCGGCGAAGGCCACAACCTGCAAGAGCACTCCGTGGTGCTGGTGCGCGGCGGCCGGGTCAAGGACCTGCCCGGCGTCCGCTACCACGTGGTACGCAGCGCCTTGGACTGCGAGGGCGTCAACGACCGTCGCCAAGGCCGCAGCAAGTATGGAGCGAGCCGTCCCCGCCGCAACTAGGCCGGGACGCTGCGTTTACAACTCTGAAACGCCGAACGCCTGCGGGCGGCGGCGTTTAGATTCTTAGGTGTAGCGATATATGTCGAGAAGAAGACGCGCCGAGCGCCGCGTTACTCCGCCTGATCCACGCTTCAACAATGTGGAGCTGGCCCGGTTCATCAACCGGCTGATGCTGAAGGGCAAGAAGTCCACGGCTCAGCGGGTGGCCTACAACGCTTTCACGATAATTCAGAGCGAATCGAACCGCGAGCCGCTGGAGGTCTTTCAGCAGGCGCTTCGCAACGCCACGCCTGCGGTGGAGGTGCGGCCCAAGCGTGTTGGCGGCGCCACCATCCAGGTGCCTACGGAGCTGCGCACCGAACGCAGCGAGGCGCTGGCGATGCGCTGGCTAATCCGCGGCGCCCGCTCGCGCAAGGGTATTCCCATGCGCCGGGGCCTGGCGCTGGAGTTGATGGACGCCTCGCGCGGCGAAGGTTCGGCAGTACGCCGAAGGGAGGAATTGCACCGGATGGCCGAGGCCAACCGTGCCTTTGTTCATTACCGCCGGTAATTCCGGCCTCCCCCTCTCTTCCCTCCCTTTGAGGGAGGTTAGGGTGGGGGGTAATGACGACAGGTTGCTCTCTCCCTCTGTGCCTAGCGAAATGGATAACGCTTACCCCATAGAAAAAATCCGCAACATCGGTTTCATCGCCCACATAGACGCCGGCAAGACTACCGTCACGGAGCAGGTGCTGTACGCCACCGGACGCATTCACCGCGCCGGCGGCGTGGACGACGGCACCACCGCCATGGACTGGATGCCCCAGGAAAGGGAACGGGGCATCACCATCACCGCCGCGGCTACCACGGCCCAGTGGCATGACTGCCGCATCAACATCATTGACACCCCCGGCCACGTGGATTTCACCGCCGAAGTGGAGCGCTCCCTGCGCGTGCTGGACGGGGGTGTTGTCGTCTTGGACGCCGTGGCCGGAGTGCAGTCCCAGTCGGAAACGGTCTGGCGGCAGGCCGATACTTACTCGGTTCCCCGCGTCTGCTTCGTCAACAAGATGGACCGCGTCGGCGCCAGCTACGAGCGCACCCTGGACTCCATCCGTCGCAGGCTCAACGGCAATCCGGTGCCCATCCAGTTGCCCATGGGCGAGGAAGCCGACTTCTGCGGCACCATAGACCTGATAGGGGGCCGGGCTACTGTTTACCCCGTAGGCCGCGGCACCCGCAGCAGCGCGGAAGACTACGAAGAGATGTCCGTGCCCGCCGAGTTTGAACAGGACTATCTGCGCTACCGTCAGGAGATGATAGAGAAGATAGTCGAAACGGATGAGCAGTTGCTCATCCGTTATCTTGAGGGCGAGGAACTGCCTCCCGAAGACCTGCGCGACGCCCTGCGCCGCGCCACGGTAGACCGGACGCTGGTACCGGTGCTTTGCGGCAGCGCCATCTCTGGCAAGGGCATTCACCCGCTGCTGGACGCCGTGCTGTATTACCTGCCATCGCCCTTCGACGTTCCGCCGGTGGAAGGCGTCAATCCGCGGACGGAGGAAACGGAACTGCGCCACCCGGATGAGGATGGGCCTCTGGCGGCCCTGGCCTTCAAGGTAGCTACCGACCCATACGTGGGGCGGCTGGTGTTCCTGCGGGTCTACTCCGGGCGGGTCAAGGCAGGCGGGTCGGTCCATAACGTCTCTCGCAAGGGACGGGAGCGGATGGGGCGTCTGCTGCTGATGCACGCCAACCACCGCGAGGAGCTGGAAGACGTCACCGCAGGGAATATCTGCGCCGCCGTGGGGCTGAAAAACACTTTCACCGGCGACACCATTTGTGCTGATGTTGACCAGGTCATCCTGGAACCGCCCAAGTTCCCCAGCCCGGTGGTGTCGGTAGCCATTGAGCCGATGACCCGCGCCGACCAGGACCGGCTGAGCGACGCCCTTCGCAAGCTGTCCGACGAAGACCCTACCTTCGTGGTGCGCTTCAACGAGGAAACCGGCCAGACCGTTATGTCGGGCATGGGCGAGCTGCACCTGGAAGTGCTGGTGGACCGGATGCGGCGGGAGTTCAGCGTTGAAGCCCGAGTGGGCCGGCCACGGGTGTCCTACCGCGAAACGCTGACTCACTCTTACCGCTCCGACGCCAGGTTTGTCCGGCAGACGGGCGGCCACGGACAATACGGCCACGTGGTGGTGGAACTGGAGCCGTTGGAACAGGGCCAGGGCATCCAGTTCGTCAACGAGATTGCTGGCGGCGTGATCCCCCGCGAATACATCCCGGCTGTGGAAAGAGGCGTGCGGGAAGCACTGGACAACGGGCCGCTGGGCGGTTATCCTCTGGTAGATTTGAAAGTCACTCTGGTGGATGGCAGTTATCATACTGTTGATTCGTCGGAGATGGCCTTCCGAAGCGCCGGAATGATGGCCATCCGGGAGGGGGTCAGCAAAGCGGGTCCCATCCTGCTGGAGCCAATCGCCGACCTGGAAGTGGTGACGCCCGGCGAGTTCCTCAGCGACGTTATCGGCGACTTGGGAACACGCCGCGCCCAGATCCGCACCATCGAAGGACAGGAAGGCATACAGACAGTGCGCGCGCTGGCGCCGCTGGGAGAGACGTTCTCCTACACCACGGCCCTGCGCTCCATTACCCAGGGGCGGGCCTCCTACACCATGGAGTTCCGTCATTACGAGCCGGTTCCCGAGGGGTTGCTCCGAACCCTGCTCTAGCGTTCTTGACTAGGGTTTTTGGGACAGATTCGGCGCAGCTTTTCGGGTTTAATTTTTTGACGCAGTTGCGGGCCGGGCCAACCCTGAGCTTGTGGAAGGGCCGGCGAAATGAAGAAGGCGTATGCAGGCAAGGCAGAAAGTCAGGATCATCCTGAAAGCGTTTGACCATAAGATGCTGGACACTTCGACCGGGCAGATTGTGGAGACCGCCGAGCGAACCGGAGCGAGGATCGCCGGGCCGGTGCCTCTGCCCACCCACATACGCCGTTTCTGCGTCATCCGCGGGCCGCACGTGGACAAGGACTCCCGGGAGCACTTTGAAATTCGCACCCACAAGAGGCTCATTGATATTCTGGAGCCTACATCAAAGACCATAGATTCCCTCACCAGGCTGAACCTTCCAGCCGGGGTTGACATATCCATTAAACTGTAGGTTCCTAAATCGCAAGTTCGCGCTTAATTTTGCAGTCGTCATCCGGCAGACCCCGGTTGGCCATTACCGGGCATCGCGCCGTTGAACTTACAAGGCCGGTCCAGAATGCTTCAGGGTTTTCTCGGAAAAAAAATAGGCATGACCCAGTTATTTTCGGAGAACGGGAGCATTGTTCCCGTGACGTTGATTGAGGCAGGCCCGTGCGTCGTTACCCAGGTGAAGACCAAGGAGAGCGACGGCTACGAGGCCGTGCAATTGGGCTTCGGAGAGGCAAAACGGCCCAACAAGCCGATGCAGGGCCACTTCCGGCCCAGCCGCGCCAGCCGCTACCTGCAGGAAGTGAAGGCCAACGACCCATCGGAGTTTTCCGTGGGGCAGACCATCAGCTTGGACATCTTCACAGAAGGCGAGAAAGTTGATGTCATCGGGCGTTCCAAGGGCCGGGGTTTTGCTGGCACAATGAAGCGGCACGGCTTTGGCGGAGGCCCGCGCACTCACGGCCAGTCCGACCGTGCCCGAGCTCCCGGCTCCATCGGCGGCGGCACCACGCCCGGCAAGGTGTTCAAGGGCCTGAAAATGGCTGGCCACATGGGCAACCGCCGAGTCACGGTAAAAGGATTGGAAATCATCAAGGTGGACACCGACAGGAACATCCTGGCCGTCAAGGGAGGCATTCCCGGCGCGCCCAACAGCCTGGTACAAATCCGGCGGGCCTCCTACTAATACGACAGGCATCCTGCATTCCCGCTTTCGTGGGAATCCAAGGACAAGCAGGCAACATCATCATGCAAGTCGCAGTCAGAAATCAGTCCGGCGATACCATCGAGAGCATCGACCTCGACGACCTCGTCTTCAACGTGCCGATGAATCGCTCTCTGGTGCATCAGGCAATGGTCATATACCAGTCCAACCGGCGTCAAGGCACTCACGACACCAAGACCCGCGCCGAGGTTTCCGGCGGGGGTCGCAAGCCGTGGATACAAAAGCACACGGGCCGCGCCCGCCAGGGCAGCACGCGCTCGCCCCACTGGCGGCACGGCGGAGTGGCCTTTGGCCCGCACCCCCGCAGCTATCGCAAGACCCTGCCCAAGCGGATGCGCCGCGCTGCGCTGCGCTGCGTGCTGTCGGAAAAGGCCCGCAGCGACCGGATGGTATGCTTGGACTCCATGGACACCATCGACGGCAAAACCCGCTCGATGGCCGGCCTGCTGGACAGGCTGAACGTTTCCGGCTCGGCCCTGATTGTCACTCTGGGAACTGACCAAGACGTGGTGCAGGCCGCCAATAACCTAAAGAAAATCTACACTCTCCCGGTGAATCAGCTTAACGCGGAGACCCTGCTCTCCAAAGATACGCTGATTATGACCGTGGAAGCCGCCCGGTGGGCCGAGGATACCTTGGCTTCCGAACCCCACGGACGCCGCGGGCGCAAGTTTTCCGTTGCCGCGGAAGAAGCAGCCGAACTTGAAACGACACCAGAGCCGGAAGAAGAGCCCGAGGCGGTAGCCGTCGGCGAAGAGGACGGTGAGTAGCATGGATATTCACCGGGTTCTGGTGAAACCCACCATCACGGAAAAGAGCACCATCCTCCAGGAATCGGGAAAATACACCTTTGAAATCGCCCCGAAGGCCAACAAGGTGCAGGTCAAAGAGGCCGTGGAAAAGAGCTTTGGCGTCGAAGTCGAGGACGTCAACATCTCCAGACTGCGGGGCAAGCGCAAGCGTTACGGTCCACGCTCGGTGAAACAACCGGACACCAAGAAGGCGGTCGTGACGCTCAAGCCGGGCAATCGCATCAACCTTATAGAAGGACTGTAGGGTAAGTCCAATGCCCCTGAAAAATTACAGGCCAATTACACCGGGAACCCGGAATGCAGTGCGCGCCTCTTTCGAGGAGTTGACTACCAACAAGCCGGAAAAGTCGCTGATTTCCCGCAAGAAGAACCACGCAGGCCGCAACAACCGGGGCCGCATCACCGCTTATGGCCGCGGTGGCGGGTCACGGCGCATGTACCGGGAAGTTGACTTCAAGCGCAAGAAGGACGGCGTTCCAGGCCGGGTGCAATCCATAGAGTACGACCCCAACCGCACCACCCGCATCGCCCTGATTTTCTATGCCGACGGCGAGAAAAGCTACATTTTGGCTCCTCATGGTCTATCGGTCGGCGACACTGTGCAGTCGGGGTCGGATGCAGAGGTGAGCCTGGGCAACTCTCTGCCGCTCACCAACATTCCGACGGGCACAGTGGTGCATAACATTGAACTGATACCCGGGCGCGGGGGCCAGTTGGTACGTGGCGCCGGAACGGGAGCGCAGGTGCTGTCGCGCGAGGGTGAGTACGTGTTGATTCGCCTGCCCTCCGGTCAAATGAGGCGCATCCTGCTCCGTTGCCGGGCCAGTGTCGGGCAGCTTTCCAACCCAGACCATAAGAACGAAAGCCTGGGCAAGGCGGGAGCATCGCGGCACATGGGCAGACGTCCCCACGTGCGCGGCGTTGCCAAGAACCCCGTCGACCACCCCCACGGCGGCGGAGAGGGCCGCTCGCCGATAGGAATGCCCGGGCCGAAGACGCCCTGGGGCAAACCGACCCTCGGGTATAAGACGCGCAACAAAAAGAAGGCGTCCAGCAAGTTTATCGTGCGCCGGGGCAGGAGACGCTAGAATGTCCCGTTCCATCAAGAAGGGGCCATACGTACATCCCAAGTTGATGAAGAAAGTGGAGCAGGTGCAGCGCTCCGGCGCCAACACGGTCATCCGCACCTGGTCGCGCGCCTCCATGATCATGCCCGAGATGGTCGGGCTGACCATAGGGGTACACGACGGCCGCCGACATGTGCCCGTTTTCATCACTGAGAACATGGTGGGCCATCGCCTCGGCGAGTTTTCGCCAACGCGGACCTACCGGGGCCACGTAGCGCGCTCGGAACGCTCCAGCAGGGTGAGGTAACGGTTTGCCGCCAGTTCGTGCAGTAGCAAAACAGCTTGGGGCTTCTCAGAAAAGGCTCAAGCCCATATTGGACCTGGTCCGCGGCCAACGCGTCGAAGACGCGCTGAACACTCTCCGGCTTCTACCGTCTCCTTGGGCAAAGCCGGTGGCCAAGGTGGTCCAGTCCGCCGCCGCCAACGCGGAAAACAATATGTTGATGGACCGCGACAGCCTGCGCATCATCCAGATAACCGCCGACAATGCCACTTCGCTGAAGCGCTTCCGTCCCAGGGCGAGAGGACGCATCGGCCGAATCACCAAGCGCAGCAGCCACATTACAGTGGTAGTGGACGAAGACGAGGAATAGCACATCCTGAGCTTGTCGAAGGAGACTGAGGAATGGGCCATAAAACCCATCCATACGGCTTTCGTCTGGGCATAATCAAGGACTGGAAGGCCCACTGGTACGCCCCCAACGGTTCCGGCTATCGTAGCCTGGTCAAGGAAGATCTGGATCTGCGCGACAGCATCCGCGACGAGTACCGGGCCTTTTCCGACGCCGGCATCGCCAGGGTCGAAATAGACCGTGGAGCCCAAGATAGCGTTATCAACATTCACTCGGCTCGGCCCGGCATCCTGATCGGCCGCGACGGAGAACGGGTGAAGAACCTGCGGGCCAAGCTGGAATCCATCACCCGCAGCCGGGTGCAGCTCAATATCCTGGAAATCGAGCAACCGGAGTTGAACGCCTATCTGGTGGCCCGCAACGTGGCCGACCAGTTGGAACGCCGGGTCGCCTACCGACGGGCCATGCGCCAGGCTGCTCAGCGGGCTATGCAGGCGGGAGCCGAGGGCATCAAGATTATCGTCAAGGGCCGCATTTCCGGTTCTGAGATTGCCCGCACCGAAAAGATGATGATGGGGCAGGTGCCGCTGCACACCCTTCGGGCCGACATCGACTACTCCCTCGCCGAAGCTCACACCATTATGGGCCGGGTTGGCGTCAAGGTATGGGTGTACACTGGCGAAGTAATGCCGACTCAGGCCGAGGAGGCGGCAGAACTGGAAACCATTGAAGTTACCGTTCAGGCCGGGGAGCCGGATGAAGACATTGAACAGATACTCGACGAGGATTTGGCTTAGCCCCGGATATTCCGGACGATTAGAACAATTGCGGGAGAATGGCAATGCTTTCACCCAAGCGAACTAAATACAGAAAGCAGTTTCGCGGCCGAATGCGCGGTTCTGCCATTACCGGCAGCAGCGTGACCGCAGGGGAAGTGGGTCTAAAGGCTATGGAACCCGGCTGGATCACTGCCCGGCAGATTGAGTCGGCCCGTATCGCCGTAACCCGTCATCTGCGGCGTGGCGGCCAGGTCTGGGTCCGGGTGTTTCCCGACAAGTCGGTAACTAAGAAACCTGCCGAGACCCGCATGGGCGGCGGCAAGGCTGCGGTGGACTACTGGGTCGCCGTGGTCAAGCCGGGCCGGATTCTGTTCGAGGTCGCCGGCGTGCCCCACGACGACGCAGTGGAAGCCCTGCGCCTGGCCTCGCAAAAGCTGCCGCTGGCTACCAAAACCGTATTCCGCGACCGGCTGGCAACTGCTGCCAGCAACGCCGCCGTCGCCTGATTGTTATGCGAATACACGAAGTTCGAGAACTTAGCGACGAACAGCTCCAGGAGGAGTTGGAGAAGGCTGGCCGCGAATTGATGAACCTCCGGTTCCGCGCCGCGACTAACCAGTTGCCCAACTCCAACGAGCCGGCATCCGTGCGCAAGACCATCGCCCGCCTGCGAACCGTCATCCGCGAGCGGCAGATGTTGGAGGGCCGCTAGTGGTTATTCCCAATACCAGTCAAAGAAACAGGCGCAAGGTTCGCACCGGGTCGGTGGTGCGGGTCAGGCAGGACAAGACAGCGATAGTGGAAATGGCTTGGAGGCAACGCCATCGTCTGTACCACAAGCAGGTGCGGCGGCTGGCCCGCTTCTATGTCCACGATCCCGAGAATCAGTGCCGGATTGGCGACTTGGTCCGCATCGAGGAGACCAGGCCCATTTCCAAGACCAAGCACTGGCGGCTCCTGGAAATCCTGGAACGTCGCCAAGTAGCCGAGGTGCGACCGATCGAGCTGGAAGGGGACGCTGCAACGGCCGTCGCCGAACCGGACGAAGAACATGCCCTTCTGGAAATGGACGAAGATATTGATCCGGACATTCTGGACCAACTGGCGTTGAGCAACGGTGATTTCGACGAAGAAGACGACGACTGATCTGTGGTCTGTGGGATATATGGAGTGCCCATATCTTCTATCTGACTGATCGTGGCAATCCCTTAATCAAATAACCACAGGTCAGACCAAGGGGAATACCGGAATGATCCAGACCTATACCAGGCTCACGGTAGCGGACAACAGCGGCGCCAAGGTTATCCGCTTGATTAACATTCCCGGTAGCGGCCGACGCAAGTATGCCAGTGTTGGCGATATTGTGGTCTGCAACGTGCGCGAGGCCGCGCCCAACTCGCCGGTCCGCAAGGGCGACGTCGTTCGCGCCGTGGTTATCCGGCAAGCCCAGGGCCGGAAGCGACCGGATGGCACCTATATCAAATTCGATGATAACGCTGCCGTGTTGATACAAGAAAACCTCAACCCTCGAGGCACACGCATTTTCGGCCCCGTGGCCCGCGAGTTGAGGGACCGGGGGTTCATGCGCATCGTGTCCCTGGCCCCGGAGGTAGTGTAATGCGAATTCGCACCGGAGACACTGTGCTGGTGATATCCGGCCGGGACAAGGGCAAGACCGGGCGGGTCGAGCGAAACTTTCCCCGTGAAGACCGCTTGGTTGTCGAAGGCGTCAACATAGTGACCAGGCACATGAGGGCCCGCCCCGGCATCCGGCAATCAGGCCGCATCCAGAGGGAAGCGCCCCTTCACATTTCCAACGTCGTGCTCATTTGCAACAAGTGCAACCAGCCCACCAAGCCCCGGGTAACTTTCCTGGAAACCGGGAACAGGGTTCGCAGTTGCCCCAAATGTCAGGAAGTGATCGACGATGCTCGATGACGCGACTCAACAGCAGGATACCGAAACCCAACCGGCGGAAGGAAGGGGCGGCGGAGGACGCTCCCGGCGCCAGCGTGGCGGAGGCGATTCGGCCGCCGCCGTCGCCGATGCGGCGGAGGCGCCCCCTGCTCCACGGTTGAAAGAGCAATTCCGCAACGAAATCATTCCCCAGATGATGCGGGAGTTCAATTACTCCAATCCGATGGAGGTCCCGCGCCTTCAGAAGATAGTTCTAAACGTCGGTCTGGGCGAAGCGCTGGTCAATGGGCGTGCCCTGGAAGCCGCCACTCAGGACCTGACCACCATCAGCGGCCAGAAGCCGGTAACGACCCGCGCCCGCAAGTCCATCGCCGGGTTCAAAATCCGGCAGGGCAATGCCATTGGAACCTCGGTGACTCTCCGGGGCGACCGGATGTACCATTTCATGGACCGTCTGGTGAACACGGCCCTGCCCCGCATCAGAGACTTTCGAGGTATCCCCAGGCGGGGGATGGACGGACGCGGCAATTTCTCTATAGGCATCCGGGAGCAGATTATCTTCCCGGAAATTGACTACAATTCCATAGACCGGATTCGCGGACTCCAGGTGACCATCGCCACTACGGCGCGCAACGACGCCGAGGCGATGCGGCTGCTGGAGCTCTACGGATTCCCGTTCATACGCGAAACGTAACATCATCCTGAGCTTGTCGAAGGGGGCCGGCGTGGCCAAGACATCCCAGATTCAGAAGTGGCTCAAGAAGCCCAAGTACCCGGTGCGGGCCTATAACCGATGCAACCGCTGCTTCCGCCCCCGCGCCTACATCCGGCACGCTGGTCTGTGCCGGATCTGCTTCCGGGAACTGGCCCTGACCGGTGAGTTGCCCGGTGTGCGCAAGGCCAGTCTGTAGGCCCTCGCCCTAGCCGTCTCTTCCCTCCCCCAGCGGGGGAGGGTTAGGGTGGGGAAGAAGTTCTCATCGGCAAGACAAACTAAATTGGAGAGACGAAACGCAGATGCCCGTAACCGACCCCATAGCCGATATGCTGACCCGTATCCGCAACGCTATCCAGGCGCGCCACGATTCGGTGATGATGCCCCATTCCAAAATGAAGCTGGCCATCGCCAGAATCCTGAAGGAAGAAGGGTTCATCCGCGACTTCGATACTCCCCGTGGCCAAGCCCATCCCACCCTGCGCCTGCATCTTTCATACCGGGAAGGCCGACAATCGGCCATCGCCGGCCTGAAGCGCGTCAGCAGGCCGGGGTTGCGGGTATATGTCGGTAAGGGAGAAATCCCGAGGGTGTACGGCGGATTGGGACTCGCCGTCGTATCCACTTCGCGGGGTGTGATGGCCGGCAGGCAAGCGTGGCGCGAAGGCATCGGAGGAGAGTTGCTCTGTTATGTCTGGTAATGAAAATGGCAACGGCAAGGCGGCAGGACGAACGCTGTCACGTATCGGGCGCAAGACCATCCCCATCCCCAGTGGCGTAAACGTGGAAGTCGGATACGGCGAGGTGACTGTCACGGGACCTCGGGGCACCCTCACTCAGGGCTATCACCCCGACGTGGTAGTCAGGGTGGAGGACGAACAGATAGTGGTCGAAAGGCTGAGTGAGCGAAAGTTCCATCATGCCCTTCACGGCCTGACCCGCAGCCTGGTCGCCAATGCAGTCGTCGGGGTAACGGAAGGATATTCCAGGACCCTAGAGCTGATGGGCGTTGGGTATCGCGTACAGGCCGCGGGAGACGGTGTGATACTGAACGTGGGTTACAGCCACCCGGTAGAGATTCACCCGCCGGACGGCGTAACCATGGAAGTTGAGGGTAACAACCGCGTCCATGTCCGCGGCATCGACAAGCAGAAGGTGGGCCAATTGGCGGCGCGGGTAAGAAGGGTGCGACCGCCCAACGCCTACAAGGAAAAGGGCATCCGCTATCAGGGTGAACTGCTGCGATTCAAACCCGGCAAGTCGGCAGCCCGCAAAGCATAATGACACGGCCCGGCGCATTCCGATGCCGGCGAAATTGAGACAATCATGCCTAAAGATAAAAACGCGAGACATTTGCGAAGGGTGCGACAGGTGCGCGTTCGCAAGAAGGTATCCGGAACCCCGGACCGCCCCCGGCTCTCGGTGTTCCGCAGCCTGAAGCATATCTACGCCCAGGTTATTGACGACACGACGGGACACACCATCGCCGCCGCCTCCAGCCAGGAGGCGCTGAAGTCCGACTCCGACGCGGCCTCCGGTACCAAGACCGAGGTTTCGGCCGCAGTGGGCAAGGCCTTGGCCGACCGGGCTTTGGCCGCCGGGGTGACCCGCGTGGTATTCGACCGGGGCGGCTGCAAGTATCACGGCCGGGTCAAGGCTCTAGCCGACGGCTCCCGCGAGGGGGGGTTGCAATTCTAGCCATTATCCCTCTCCCTCCATAATCCCTTCTCCCTTTGTGGAGAGGGTTGGAGTGAGGGCAAGGGTGACACTCCGCAGTCAATAGCAAATAGGAGATACCGGATGGTACAAGCCCCACCAAGCAGACGCGGCGGACAAGGCCGGGGAGGCCCAGGCCGCGGCGGGCCACCGGGACAGAACAGGCAGGGCCGCGGCGGCGAAGGCGGCGGTGACGGACGGGGGCGTGGCCCCCGGGACGGGCGCCCGCCACGTGAGCGCGCTCCGCGTGAAGAAGACACCGGCGGGTTCTCCGAGAGGGTGGTGTATACCCGGCGCATCGCCAAGGTGGTGAAAGGGGGCCGACGCCTGCGGTTCAACGCCCTGGTAGTGGTGGGCGATGGACAAGGCACCGTGGGCGCTGGCTTGGGCAAGGCGCTGGCTATCCCAGACGCCGTGCGCAAGGGGAACGCCGTGGCCCGCCGCGAGATGGTGACCCTGCCGCTCCGGGGCAGCACCATCCCGCAGCAGATAACGGTCAAGAAGGGCGCGACCATCGTGCTCATCAAGCCCGCCCGCGAAGGCACCGGCGTCATAGCCGCCGGGGCCATGCGAGCCATACTGGAACTGGGCGGCGTCAAGGACGTGGTGGGGAAGTCGCTGGGGTCGCGCAATCCCATCAACATCGTCTACGCCACCATGGAGGCTCTGCGACAGTTGAAGGATCCGGCCACGGAGCTTGCCAAGCGAGGCGTTCTCCGGCCCGCTCCCGTGTCTGCGCCGGAAACGGAAGAAGAACCGGCCAACGCGGAACCAGAGGAACAACCGGCCGCCGCCTAGGACGCAGCCGCATCTACCCGCCATTCCCGGCGGCCCCGGGACTCCGGGGACAAGGACACGTCAATGTCGGAACTGAAAATCACCTGGACACGGAGTTGCATCGGGCGGCCCGGGAACCAGCGGGAAATCATCCGCTCTTTGGGCCTGCGCCGGTTGCACGACACAGTCGTCCATCAGAACTCCCCCACCATCCGCGGTATGGTCAAGAAGGTGGAGCACCTAGTGCGGGTCGAGGAGGTGGAGAGTTAATCATGATGCAGCACCAAGTGGCGCCGTCCAAGGGGACGCGCCGAAATCGCAAGCGTGTCGGCCGCGGCGACGCCGCCGGTCAGGGCAGCACCGCCGGGCGCGGCATGAAGGGCCAGAAGTCCCGCTCCGGGCGCGGCCCTCGCGTTGGCTTCGAGGGGGGTCAGCTGCCTATAATCAAAGGGCTTCCCATGCGCCGCGGCTTCACCAACATCTTCAAGACCTACTACTCGCTGGTGAAGCTGGAAACGCTGGATATGTTCCAGCCCGGCGAGACGGTCACGCCCGAAGTGCTGTATGAGCGCGGCTATGTCCGCAACCTTAATCGCCCGATCAAGGTTGTCGGTGGCGGAGAGTTGAGCAAGCCGCTGACCGTGATAGCCCACAAGTTTACCCGCTCGGCGCGGGAGGCTATCGTTACGGCAAACGGCACGGTCGAGGAAACAGCCGCGCTATGATGGCCGCGGAGCAACAGGGAGGCCGCTTCCCCAGGCTGCTGCAAGCAGCCATAGACGCTTTCAGCCTCCCCGACCTGCGAGCCAAGATTCTTTTTACACTGGCAATCCTGGCCCTCTACCGCTTTATCGCCCATATTCCGTTGCCGGGGATAGACCAGGTACAGCTCGACAATCTGTTCAGCAACAACCAGCTCCTGGGTTTCCTGGACCTGTTCAGCGGCGGCGCCCTCAGCCGGATGAGCATCGTCGCTCTCGGCGTCTTTCCTTACATCACCGCGTCCATTGTGATTCAACTGCTGACCCCGGTGATTCCCCAACTCCAAGAGCTGTCTCGGGAAGGGGAAGCAGGCCGGGCTACGATGAACCGCATCATCCACTGGCTCACCGTGCCCATAGCCCTCGCCCAGGGCTACGGCCAGTTGGTGCTGCTCCAGCAGAGCAACGTGTTGACCAACGTGGGTTTCACCGGCGATGCGGCCCTGCCCACCGTGGCGGCGTTGTTCTCCATCACGGCAGGCACGATGTTCCTGGTGTGGCTGGGCGAGATGATAACCGAGCGGGGCATCGGCAACGGAATCTCGCTGATAATCTTCGCTGGCATCGTGGCGGGATTCCCCGGTTTGCTTACCCAGGGCTTCCTGAACCGCGACAACGTGTTGGGAATCGGTTTCTTTGCCATCATCGGCGTGCTGATTATCGCGCTCATAGTGCTGTTCAACGAGGCGCACCGTCGCATTCCAGTGCAGTATGGGCGAAGCATCTTTCGGGGCGGGAGGATGTACCGGCAGAGCGGGGCGACTTACCTGCCGTTGCGGATCAATTCGGCAGGGATGATACCCCTCATCTTCGCTTTCTCCATTGTGATTCTGCCCGGCACCATCGCCACGTACTTTTCGACCAACACCACGTGGGTGGGCGATGTTGCCAACTTCTTCGCCGTGCTGATGGTACCCACCTCGCCGCTGTACTGGGTACTGGTCTTCATTCTGGTAGTGCTGTTCACATTCTTCTATACCCTTGTGATCTTCAACCAGCAGAACCTGGCCGAAAACTTGCAACGGAACGGCGGCTTTGTGCTGGGCATAAGACCCGGCCGTCCTACACAGGATTACCTTAATCGGGTGATTGTCCGCATAACCATGGGCGGGGCGCTGTTTCTGGGATTCATTGCCATCGTGCCGTATTTGGCGCAGCTGGTGACCGGAGTGAGCGCCTTGGCGCTAAGCAGCACCGCCTTGCTGATTATGGTGGGCGTTGGACTGGACACTCTGCGCCAGTTGGAAGCGCAGTTGATGATGCGAAACTACGAGGGGTTCTTGAGATAACCGTGGCCGGAAGTTTGAGACTCGTGCTTTTTGGTCCTCCGGGGGCCGGCAAAGGCACTCAAGCGCAGTTGCTGACGGAGCGCTACGATCTGTCCCACGTCAGCTCGGGCGACATCTTCCGCCACAATCTGCGCCAAGGAACGCCGCTGGGCCTCCGGGCCAAGGAGTATATGGACCGGGGCGAGTTGGTGCCCGATGAGGTGGTCATAGACATCATGCTGGACAAGGTAATGTCCATCCACGCAGATGAGGGCTTCATTCTCGACGGTTTTCCCCGGAACACCAGCCAGGCGGAGGCGCTGGAAACCGCTTTGACTGCCCGTGCCCGCAACGTGGATCGCGTGCTGCACATCGACGTTCCGGAAGAAGAACTGACCCGGAGGCTGGGCGGACGCTACGTCTGCCGGGATTGCCAAGCCCCCTATACCCTCTCAGGAAAAACCGAGGCTCCGGGCTGTGAGAGATGCAGCGGGGAACTTTATCAGCGAGACGACGACCGCCCGGAGGCAGTGAAACGACGTATTGACGTCTACCAGCAGGAGACGATGCCGGTCCTCCAATTCTACCGTGCTCGCGGCCTTCTGACTGACATACCTGGTCAGGACACTGTGGACGGCGTATTTCACAGTATTGTCCAAGCCCTTTAGACCCACTGGCTAACCATCGGCTTTCCAATAATTGTGATTGACGGTACAATAGAAAGGTGAATCGAAAGCGCAAAAAGGAAACCGCATCCACCTCGCCTTCGACATACTCCGGCGGGATAACTATAAAGTCCCAGCAGGAGTTGGACCTGATGCGAAAGGCGGGGGAGATCGTCGGCCAGACTCTCGACCTTCTCAAGGCGTCGGTAGAGCCGGGTATGACCACCCGCGACCTCGACCGCATCGCCTTCAAGGAAATAACGCGCCGGGGAGCTACGCCAACCTTCAAGGGCTACCGGGGCTTCCCAGCCACTATATGCGCCTCCGTTAACGAAGAGATCGTCCACGGCATACCCAGCAGGCGGGTCATCAGGGAAGGCGACATCATTAAAGTTGACGTGGGGGCAACATATGACGGACTCATCGGAGACGCGGCAGTCACCATAGCCGTCGGTGATGTCGATCAAACCCTGCTGGCCCTGATGGAGGACACCCGGCTGGGGTTGGAGGCAGGCATCAAGGCAGCGGTGCCGGGAGCACGCGTTGGCGACATCGGGGCCGCCGTGCAAGCCTACGGAGAGTCGCGGGGCTACGGCGTCGTACGCGAGTTCGTGGGCCACGGTGTGGGGCGCTTCCTTCACGAAGACCCCCAGGTTCCCAACTATGGAGTCGCCGGGCGAGGAGCCCTGCTTCGTCCCGGAATGTGCATCGCCATCGAGCCAATGTTCAATATGGGCGATTGGCGCACAAGGATTCTGGACGACCAGTGGACGGTCGTTACGTCGGATGGTAAGCTGTCCTCCCATTTCGAGCATTCTATAGCAATCACCGAAAATGGGCCGGAAATTCTGACAGTACATAGCTAGGTTGTCTATTGTCCAATGATCGGGAGAATATTTCGTAACAGTTAATTTCAATTCGAAAGAGGTTTTATGGCAAAGAAGCAGGCGATAGAAGTCGAAGCCAGCGTTAAAGAAGCACTGCCCAATGGTATGTTCCGCGTGGAATTGCCCAACGACCATGAGGTGCTGGCCCATGTGTCGGGCAAAATTCGTATGAACTTCATTCGGGTGTTGCCCGGAGACCGGGTGCTGGTGGAGTTATCGCCATACGACCTGACCCGCGGGCGCATCACTTACCGCTTCAAGTAGCAACGGCTTTCCCAACTATCATCAGCGCCCCCAGTCAGCAAGTTCGGGTGTCGATCCAAACTTGGCAGGTCTGTTTCCTATCAGGACATTGAGGCATCACATGAGAGTCACAGCTTCGGTCAAGCCACGGTGCGACAAGTGCCGAGTGATAAAGCGCAAGGGCGTGATCAGGATCATTTGCGTTAACGCCCGCCATTCGCAGCGTCAAGGCTGACCAAACCTCACCCGCAGGGTAATTCTGTAAAGGGCAGAAGGGACTGTTCCAACTTAAGGAGGCAACGTGGTTCGTATAGCCGGAGTAGACGTGCCGGACCGCAAGAGGGCGCATGTGGCGTTGCGGAGCATATATGGCATTGGCCCCAAACTGGCCTCGGAAATCGTCGCCAAGGCCGACCTGGACGTTGAAATGCCGCCCCGCATGAATGAATTGAGTGAGGCCCAGGTCAACCGCATCCGCGAACTGGTGGATCGGGAGTACCTCTCGGAAGGAGACTTGCGGCGCGAGGTCAACCAGAACATCCGCCGACTGATGGACATTGGCTCCTACCGGGGCCTGCGCCATCGCCGCAACCTGCCCGTTGGCGGGCAGCGTACCCGCACCAACGCCCGCACTCGCAAAGGCCCACGCCGCACCGTGGCCGGCCGCGGCCGGCGCACCGGCGGGAAGAAGTAGGCGGTGTAGAGAATGCCCAGACCCAGAACCAGACGCCGGGAACGGCGTTCCGTGCCGCAAGGCCGGGCCTATATCTATTCCACTTTCAACAACACTTTGGTCAGCATCACCGATCCCCAGGGCAACGTGATCGCCTCGGCTAGTTCGGGAGCCGTGGGCTTCAAGGGTTCCCGCAAGGGCACCGCCTTTGCCGCCCAGCGAGCCGCCGAACAGGCCGGACGGCGGGCCGGTGAGGCTGGTATGCGTCATGTCGACGTCTTCATCAAGGGACCAGGGGCGGGGCGGGAAGCCGCCATCCGCTCACTGCAGGGGGTGGGACTGGTAGTCACCAGCATACGCGACGTGACCCCCATACCGCACAACGGATGCCGTCCACCCAAGCGAAGGAGAGTGTAAGCCAACACTTATGGGAAGATACACAGGGCCGGCCTGTCGGCTGTGCAGGCGTTCCGGCGAAAAACTGTTCCTGAAAGGCGATCGTTGCTTTACCCCGCGCTGCTCCTTCGAGAAGCGCCGCAACCCGCCGGGCAACGTATCCCGGCGGCGGCGGCGCCCCTCCGACTATGGCGTTCATCTGCTGGAAAAGCAGAAGGCCAAATATATCTATGGCGTGCTGGAATCCCAGTTCCGCAAGTACATGACTGAGGCGTTCAACACCCCCGGCGTCACCGGCATGAACCTTCTGCGCAGCTTGGAGCGTCGCCTTGACAACGTGATTTTCCTGCTGGGCTTCGCGGATTCCCGCAAGCAGGCCCGGCAGTTGGTCCTGCACGGCCATTTCCAGGTCAACGGACGCAAGACTGACATACCGTCCTATTCCGTGAA
Organism: Dehalococcoidia bacterium; assembly: GCA_965204805.1. Lineage (GTDB taxonomy): Bacteria > Chloroflexota > Dehalococcoidia > Lucifugimonadales > UBA3495 > VXOI01. The sequence continues at coordinate 680,177 of OZ242013.1, read as the reverse complement.
GGCGGGCGACGCCCTTACCTGGAAGGAATCAGACAAGACTACCGATTTCTTCGCCGAGCGTACCAGCGGGCTCCCCAAACGTCCCGTCCCAACGTGGCTGGCGTTGGACGTAGGCGAGATGTCCGGGCGAGTCGTCTCGCTGCCCTCGGATGAGGAACTGCAAACCGCTCTGGATTCCCGTCTGATTGTTGAGTTTTACTCGAGGTAATTGGGAGTCGATGCTAGATACATTCGTTGTTCCGGCCGGAGGGCTGGAAATAGGGGCGAACGAACCCCCCAAACCCGAAATCCGCGTAATGGATGCTGGCGGCTCTGACGGCTCCTATGGCATGGTTGCCGTGGAGCCGCTTGAGCGCGGTTTCGGGCAGACCATTGGCAATCCGTTGCGGCGTATATTGCTCAGCTCCACTCCGGGCGCCGCCATCACCTGGGTGCGAATCGAGGACGTAGTCCACGAATATATGGCCATACCGGGCGTCAAAGAAGAGGTGATGGAACTCCTCCTGAACATCAAGGGCATACGCATCCGCTCCAGCGCCGTGAGGCAGGGAAAGATGCGTCTCAATGTGAGGGGAGAGGGCCGCGTGTGCGCCGGCGATATTGAGACCTCGCCTGAATTGGAAATAGTCAATCCCGAATTGCATCTGGCCACTCTGGATGGTGATGACATTGGCCTTTCCATCGAGTTCAACGTAGAGCAGGGAGTGGGCTACCGCCCGGCGCAGCCCGGCGACGACGGTTCCAGCGTGCCGACCGGCGCTCTCCCCGTGGACGCGGTGTTCAGCCCGGTGCGCAAGGTTAATTTCAGGGTAGAACCTACCCGCGTCGGCCAGAACACCAACTATGAGCGGCTGTTGCTGGAAGTATGGACCGACGGCGCGATTCGCCCGGTTGAGGCCGTGCAGCAAGCCGCCGAAAAACTGGTTGAGCATTTCTTCCTTTTCAGCAAACTCAGCAGAACGGTCGAACAGGGCGCTGACCGCGCGCCGCGAGTGGTGTCTCCCGAAGTCTATCAGACCCCCATTGAAAGGCTGGAGCTGTCACCGCGCACTCTCAACTGTCTCAAGCGCGCCCAGATTAACCGTGTGGGCGAAGTCCTGGAGATGTCTGACGAGGACCTGTTGAAGATTAGAAACTTCGGCGAAAAGTCGCTCTTTGAGTTGCAGGAGAAACTGGCCGAGCACGGCATCACCGGCGGCGGCCTGGCAACGGAGCCTCCTTTCCCGGCCGCCGAGGTTCCCACTATTTCCGCCGAGGACCTAGATGAACTGATGGGAGGCGACGCCGACGTAGCCACCCTGCCCGCCGGAATGTCCTTTGCAGAAGCCAACGATGCCCCAGAGCAGGACACCAGCGAATTTGCCCCGGACGAGTACGACGAAGACTAGGGAGTTTTACCGATATGGCATCCCACCGCGTCTCAGGACGCCGATTGAGCCGCTACAAGGACCAGCGCAAAGCGCTGATGCGCGGGCTGGTCTGCGAGCTGATAAAGCACGAGCGAATCACCACCACCTTGGCCAAGGCCAAGGAAACTAGGATTGTCGCCGAAAAGTTGATTACCCACGGCAAGAAGGGAAATCTCCATCATCGGCGCTTAGCCTTGGCCCAGATTCCCAACAAGCGCGTGGTGGAAAAGGTCTTCGACGACATCGCGCCCCGATACGCCACTCGACCCGGCGGCTATACCCGCATCACCAAGCTGGGGCCTCGCCAGGGGGACGCCGCGCAAATGGCGGTTATCGAGCTGGTCTAACGGAGTGGCCTGGGTAGTAGAGCGCGAATATCTGACGCCAGCGGACTCAGCCTCCCTTCAACGGGGCGGTGCCACCGGCAGGCTGGCCCTCAAGATTGAATATCAAGGTACCAACTATAACGGATTCCAGTTGCAGCTTAACCAACCGACGATTCAGGGAGCGCTGGAAGGGGCGCTGAAGCGTTTCACCGGCGAGAGCATCCGGATACGCGGGGCAAGCCGCACCGATTCCGGGGCGCACGCTCAGGGACAGGTGGTGGACTTTCTCACCACTTCCCGGCATCCGGCCGAAAAGTTTCCGGCAGCGCTGAACTTCTTCCTGGCAGATGACATACGAGTGCAGTGGGCGGCGCCGGTAGCCGAAGAATTTCACTCCCGACGCTCCGCTCTAAGCAGGGTCTACCAGTACCGCATTCTGGCCAGAAAAGAACCTTCGGCCCTGTTGCGGCACACCCATCTGTGGGAAAGGGCCCCATTGGACACCCAGCGAATGGCCGAGGCCGCCCGGGCGTTGACCGGAACCCACGACTTCCGGGTCATCTCTCCCAGCCACCCGAGGGATCGCAGCGCGGTACGAATGGTGAGCCGCTGGGAAGTGCGCGAGGAAGCTGACTTGGTGCTCATCGAGTGCGAGGCTAACGGGTTCCTAAAACAGCAAATCAGGAAGGCAAACGGAATACTGCTGGAGATAGGCAAGGGCAAACAGCCGGTCGAGCTAATGCAGCGGACATTGGAAGGGACGGACGGCGTACCCGACATTCCAGTCCTGCCAGCGCGGGGCCTGTGCTTAATGGAAGTAAAATACCCGGAAGGGGCGTTTGACGTTCCCCCGGCTGAAACCGGATAAAACTGATGAAGAGAACCAGCACATATTTCCCCAAGCCCGGCGAGGTGGCCGAAAATTGGAAGGTGGTTGACGCCACCGGGCAGACATTGGGCCGCCTGGCGCGGGACATTGCCGTCTCGCTGCAGGGCAAAGACAAGCCCTCCTATACCCCTCATACGATGACCGGCGACTGCATAGTGGTGGTCAATGCTTCCCGAGTACGAACGACGGGGCGCAAGACTACCCAGAAATACTACTATCGCCACTCCGGTTACGTGGGCAACCTGAAGTCCACGCGCCTGCGGGAAATGCTGGAGACCCGCCCGGAACGGGTCATCGAACTGGCGGTGAAGGGGATGCTGCCGCGCAACCACATGGGGCGGCAGATGCTGCGCCGCCTGAAAGTATACGCCGGTCCACGGCACCCTCATGATGCCCAGGTGGGCCAGGTAAACTAGCTTATCCCAAGCCCGCTTTTCCTGAGCTTATCGAGAGGCGGAAGACACGGACGGAGGCATTACCGACTTGGTGCAAGCAGACGCAGTTCAGCAGTATTACTACGGCACGGGAAAGCGCAAGACCGCCATCGCGAGGGTGCGGCTTTATGTCGACGACGGAGGGCCCTTTATCGTCAACAGCAAGCCAATGGACGAGTATTTCGGCTGGTCCACCTGGCAGCGCATCGCCAACGACGCCTTCCACGTCACCAATACGCTGAACCGCTTCCGCGTGGTGGCCAAGGTGGCCGGCGGCGGTGTGAACGCCCAGGCAGAGGCGATACGCCACGGCATTACCCGCGCCCTCATCGCCTTCGACCCGTCCATGAAGCCCGCTCTGCGGCGAGCCGGATTCGTGACCCGCGACGCCCGAATCAAGGAAAGCAAGAAGTACGGCCTCAAGCGGGCCCGCCGCGCCCCGCAGTACACCAAGCGGTGATTGACTGCGATTGAGCGCTATACCGCGATTGTAGGGGCGGGTTTGAAACCCGCCCCCTACTTCTTACGCGGATGCCGCGCCAGAAAGTCGTCGGCGATTTCGTTGAAGGTCACGAACTCGACGCCGTCGTGGGAAGTGATGTACTCGGTCAGCCGTTCCAGCATCAGGATGACTTGGGGGCGTCCGCTCACGTCTGGGTGGATGGTGATGGGGAACACCGCCTCGTCGTATTCCCGGTACACGTAGTCGAACTGGTCACGCCACAGGGATTCGATGTCCCGCGGGTTGACGAAGCCGTGGCTGTTGGGGGACTTCTTGATGAACATCATGGGCGGCAGGTCGTCCAGATACCAGTTGGCTGGTATTTCCACCAGGTCGGTCTCCTCGCCGCGCTCCAGGGCGTGCATCCATACATTGGCGGGCTGGGAGTAGTCAATCTTGGTCCAGCGGTCGCCCACGCGCACGTAGTAGCACTCGAAGTCCTTGTGCATCAGGCTGTGGTCGTACTTGATGCCATGCTTGAGCAGTAGCTCGTTGGTGACGTGGCTGAACTCCCACCACGGGGCCACGTAGCCGGTGGGCGGCTTGCCGGCCAGGTTGCTGAGCACCTCGATGCAGCGCACCAGTACCGCCTCTTCTTGCTCAGGCGACATGGATATGGGGTTTTCGTGGGAGTAGCCGTGCAGCCCAACCTCGTGCCCGCCGTCAACAATCATCCGGCACTCATCCGGGAAGGTCTCGGCGGAGTGGCCCGGAATGAACCAGGAAGTCCTGATTCCCAGCCGGTCGAACATCCTGAGCAGCCGGGGAGTGCCAACCTCGCCAGCGAATAAGCCCCGCGAGATGTCGTCGGGCGAGTCCTCCCCGCCGTAGGAACCCAGCCAGCCGCCCACGGCGTCCAGGTCCACCCCGAAGGCGCACAGTATTCGCTTTTCCGACATATCCCCTCCTTTGTGTCTTTGCGTCAAAACCCTAAACGCCCAGATACTCTTGGGCCGCGTCCAGCAAGCCGGTCACCCGTTCTGGAGAGCTGGCCTCGGCATATATACGCAGCAAAGGCTCGGTGCCGGAAAAGCGCACTCCCAGCCAGCCGTCGTCGAAATGCAGCCGCCGCCCGTCGATGCTGTCCGACGACATCACCAGAAAGTCGCCAAGACGCTCCAGCGCAGGATTATTCACCAGCCCTCGGATGCGCTCCCGGTCGTCAGAGTCAAAGTCAATGTCGCGGCGATGGTAGAAGTGGGAGCCGACCAGCCGGAACAGGTTTTCCAGCAGCTGCGATACGGTCTTGCCGGTCTTGGCCATGTATTCCAGAACGTACAGGCCGCTCAGGATACCGTCCCGCTCCGGCACGTGGCCGCGGAAGGCGAACCCGCCGCTCTCCTCGCCAGCCATCAGCGCGTTCAGTTCATCCATGCGCGGCCCCATGTGCTTGAAGCCCACCTGCACCTCGTGAACGTCTACGCCATAGATGCCGCCCATCTTGTTCAGGGCCTGCGAGGCGGTTACGCCTTTAATCAGCGAGCCGCGCCAGCCCTTCACTTCCAGCAGGTAGAGGGCCAGCAGGGAAAAGGTGTCCAGGGTGGTGACGAAACGCCCACCCTCGTCAATGATGCCCACCCGGTCGGCGTCGCCGTCCAGCGCGATACCCACGGACGCGCCGGATGCCGGAACGCGGGCCATCAGCTCGTTAAGGTTGGGCGCGATGGGTTCCGGCTGGGCCATCCCGGGGAAGGCAGGATTGCGGTATCCGTGCAGTTCCTCCACTGTGGTCGCACCGCCCTCCAGCAGATGGGGCAGATACCCGGCGCCAGCTCCATACATGGCGTCCACCACCACCCGGAAACCAGCAGAGCGGATGGCGTCTAAGTCCACTAGCCGGGCCACATGTTCGAAGTACGGCTCCGACGGCTCCATGTCCTCCACCAGTGGATTCCCGCCTTCGCGGGAATGACGGAGGGCGGCGTCAATTTCGGCGGGGTCAACTGGCCCTATTCGTGCGATGGCTGACTCCAGCTCGTCGGTGATTTCCTGGGTAGCGCTGCCCGCGTACTCAGGCTTGAACTTGAATCCATTCCAAATCGCCGGGTTGTGGCTGGCGGTGATGATGGCCGCGCCTCCTGCCCGGTGGTGCAGCACGTTGTAGCTCAGAACCGGCGTCGGAGCGGTCTTATCCGCCAACAGCGCGCGGACGCCCTGGCTGGCGGCGACCCCGGCGACGGTGGCGGCGAACTCGGGGGACAGAAAGCGGGTGTCATAACCGACGATAAGCCCCCGGTCGGCGGTGCCGCGTTGTTTCAAGTAATCACACAGGCCCCGGGCGCAGCGGGCCACGTTGGCATAGGTATAGTCCTCCGCGATGAGGGCGCGCCACCCGTCGGTGCCGAATCGGATATCCGCATGCTGCGTCATTTCACCTCCTGTATAGAGCGCTATTATGACAAAAAGCGGCGGACTTTGCGCCCGCCGCTTTCTTTAGTCTTTCCGACACTCTGACAGAGGGAGAGCTTTACACCGCGGCCTGGCGCAGGGCGTCGGACTTGTCGGTCAGCTCCCAGGTCAGGCCCAGCTTTTCCGCCGTGGGGCGCCCGAAGTGGCCGTAGGCGGCGGTGGGCTGATAGATGGGGCGGCGCAGGTTCAGGTCTTCGATGATTGCGCCGGGGCGCAGGTCGAAGTATTCGCCCACCAGCGACTCGATGCGGTCGTTGGCAATCTGGCCGGTGTCGAAGGTTTCCACCGACACGGAGATGGGTTCGGCCACGCCGATGGCGTAGGAGACGATGACTTCCACCCGCTGGGCCAACCCGGCGGCCACTAGGTTCTTGGCGACGTAGCGGGCGGCGTAGGCGCCGGAGCGGTCAACCTTCGTGGGGTCCTTGCCCGAGAAAGCGCCGCCGCCATGACGGGCGATGCCGCCATAGGTGTCCACCAGGATCTTGCGCCCGGTGAGGCCAGTGTCACCCTGCGGGCCGCCGACGTTGAACCAGCCGCTGGGGTTGACGAAGTAGCGGGTGTTGTCGTCCAGCAGCTCCGACGGGACGATGGGCCGGATGACGTGCTCGAGAATGTCGCTGCGAATCTTCTTGGTGAAGGACTCGCGGTCATCGCTGTCCTGGTGCTGGGAGCTGATGACCACGGCATCCACACGACGGGGCTTGCCCTCGCTGTATTCCACCGTCACCTGAGATTTGCCGTCGGGCCCGAGGTAATCAAGAAGGCCGTCCTTGCGAACGGCGGCCAACTGCTCAACCAGGCGGTGGGACAGGTCAACGGTAATGGGCATCAGGCCGTCGGTTTCGTCGCAGGCGAAACCGACCATCATGCCCTGGTCGCCGGCGCCGGTGGCGCGCCGGGCGTCGGACGCCGCGCTGCCCCGCTCCTCCAGCGCCGTAGTAACGCCGCTGCTGATGTCGGGGGACTGCTGGCTCACGTGGGCGATGACGCCGCAGGAATTGCCGTCAATGCCGTAGCTGACGTCGGTGTAGCCTATCTGCTGCATCACGCCGCGGGCGATTTCGTCGAAGTTAAGGTCGGACTTGGTGGTGATTTCGCCGGTGACCATGACCAGATTCTTTGTGGCGACAGTCTCGCAGGCGACCCGGCTCATGGGGTCACCGCGCAGGGCGGCGTCCAGAACCGCGTCGGAAATCTGGTCGCACAACTTGTCGGGGTGCCCCTCGGTCACCGACTCCGAAGTGAGCAGGTACTTGGGGGAGGTCATAAACTGAATGGGCATTGAGATTGTCCTCCAATTGTTTGGCCGATTGGTTGCAGGGACTCCAATGTTCCGTTGATGGTTCGACAAGCTCACCACCAACGGAACGGCCGTCCAACCTTTCGTCCTGAGCTTGTCGAAGGATGAACGGTTGGACGATCAGTTGTATCTACGTGCCTTCCTCCCAGCTTTCCTGATACCTCTGCTGTTCGGCGCTCAGGCTGTCGATGCCGACTCCCAGGGACTCCAGCTTCAGACGGCCCACCTCGCGGTCGGTCTGGGTTGGTACGCTGTGGACGCCTGGCGTCAACTGGTCCCGGTTCTTGACGATGTATTCCGCTGAGAGGGCCTGGTTGGCAAAGCTCATATCCATGACCGCGGACGGGTGGCCCTCGGCGGCGGCCAGGTTAATCAGACGGCCCTCACCCAGCAGGTACAGCTTGCGCCTGTCCTTCATCGCATACTCTTCGACGAAGGGGCGGATTTCCCGATGAGACTCAGCCATCTCTTCCAGCGCCGGAATGTCGATTTCCACGTTGAAGTGGCCGCTGTTGGCCAGGATGGCGCCGCTGGGCATCACTTCGATGTGCTCCCGCCCGATGGCGTGGAATCCGCCGGTGACCGTGATGAACACCTCACCCACTTTGGCGGCTTCGATGCTGGGCATCACCGTGAACCCATCCATCACGGCCTCCAAGGCGCGGATGGGATTGGTCTCGGTGACGATGACGTGGGCGCCCATGCCGCGAGCGCGGGAGGCAACGCCCCGTCCGCACCAGCCGTAGCCCGCCACGACCACGCGACGGCCCGCCCACAGAATGTTGGTGGCGCGAGTGATGCCGTCCAGAGTGCTCTGGCCGGTGCCGTAGCGATTGTCGAAGAAGTGCTTGGTCTCCGCGTCATTCACCGCGATGATGGGGTAGCGGAGCTTGTCGTCGTTAGCCATCGCCGTAAGCCGAATGACCCCGGTGGTGGTCTCCTCGGTGCCGCCGATGACATCCGAGACCAACTCGGAGCGCTGGGTGTGCAGGATGGTGACCAGGTCCGCGCCGTCGTCCATGGTCATGTGCGGCTTGAAGTCCAGAGCGGCGGTCAGGTGGCTGTAATAGGTCTGGTCGTCCTCGCCCTTGATAGCGAAAGTGGGGATGCCGTACTCGCTGACCAGCGCCGCCGCCACGTCGTCCTGAGTGCTGAGCGGGTTGCTGGCGCAGAGGTTGACCTCGGCCCCGCCGTCGCGCAGGGCGATGGCCAGGTTGGCCGTCTCGGTGGTTACGTGAAGGCAGGCCGCCAGGCGCATACCGGCCAGCGGCTTCTCGCGGGCGAAGCGCTCGCGGATGAGGTTCACCACCGGCATTTCGCGCCCGGCCCACTCGATGCGGTTCACGCCGTCCCGGGCCAGGGATAGGTCTCTAACGTCTCCTTTTGCCTGTTGTGTAGCCAAAAGATTCTCCTTATGTTTCCGTTTGCCGGACAAGCCGACGCAAAGAGCCGATTGTCCGGTTTGATAGCGCCCTTGGATGGCCTTAGCCAGGTTTTTGGACTAGGGGTCGTTGCCGTAGGACGTGGGATTTCCCGCCGCAATCCACGACGGCGTGCCGTCGTCTATGTTGTACAGGTCGGCCGGGTCGAAGCCGCCGGCCATGGCGAATTCACACGCCAGCCCGCTGCGCACCCCGGCGGCGCAGATAAACAGCAGCTTCTTGCCTTGCGGCAGTTCGTCAAGGCGACCCATCATATCGTCAATCTCTATGTGGATAGCTCCGGTGGCGTGGCCGGTGACCCACTCGTCCGGGCGCCGGACGTCAATCACTGCCGTATTGTCCGGGTCGGCGTCCAGCATCTGCTTGGCCTCGACGGAATCCACCCGGAAATATGGCTCGCCGGGTTCTTGCCTGGGCATTTTCTTACCTCCTGATCATACCTTCGTCATTCCTGCCTTCGCTGGGATGACGGATGGAACTTAGTCAATGTACTTGCCGATGATGGCAGAGAGCCTGCGTTTCACGTCTCCGGGGATCATTCCCGGACTGGTGATGATGGAGTCCTTCAGGGCCGAGCCGCACTTGCAGTCCCTCGACCCGGCCAGGGCCGGCACCGACCGCAGCAACAGTTCCTTGGAAGTCGCTACGTTCTTCATCAGGTTCTGCACCACGCCCTCGACGCTCACCTCCTCGGTGTTGGCCCGCCACACGTCGTAGTCGGTTATCCAGGCCATCGTCGCGTAGCACATCTCCGCTTCCCGGGCCAGCTTGGCTTCGGGCAGGGCGGTCATGCCGATGATGTCCGCCCCCCAGGAACGGTACATGAAGGACTCTGCCCTGGTGGAAAAGGCCGGGCCTTCCATAACCACCATGGTTCCTCCGGGATGGACGTTGACGTCCATGGCCTGAGCGGCGCGGTGGATGGCCTGGCTGGCAACGGCGCAGAAGGGGTCGGCGATGCCTATGTGGGTGACTATGTGATGATCGAAGAAGGTGCTTTCGCGCATCCGCGTCCGGTCAATGAGCTGGCTTGGTATCACGAGGTCCAGCGGTGCGAATTCCTCTTTCAGACTGCCGACGGCGCTGACGGATATGACGCGCTCCACCCCCAGCGTCTTGAGGGCGTATATGTTGGCGCGCACCGGGATGTGCGTCGGGTTGAAGCGATGGCCCTGCCCGTGGCGGGGGAGGAAGGCCATGCGAACCCCTGCCAAGTCGCCCAGCACTATGCTGTCGCTGGGCTTGCCGAAGGGCGTATCCACGTCCACGCGGTCAACATTGGTCAAAGCGTCCATCTCGTAGAGGCCACTGCCGCCGATAACCGCTATTTCCGCTTGCCCTTTACTCATGCAATGTTCTCATAGCGCCTTGCTACTTCCCGCCCCGAACCGCCAGCAGCAGACTCTCGGCGTAGGGGGCGGAGGCCACGCCGGACTCGGTGACGATGGCGCTGATGTAGCGGTGAGGGGTAACGTCGAAAGCGGGGTTGACCGCCGCAACCCCCTCCGGGGCTGTGCGGACGCCGCCGAAGCGGGTGACTTCCCCCGGCGCTCGTTCCTCGATTTCGATGCCGTCGCCGTCGGGCAGGCTGAGGTCTATGGTGCTGGTGGGGGCCGCCACGTAGAAGGGGATGCCGTTCTCCCGGGCCAACACCGCCAGGCTGTAAGTGCCAATCTTGTTGGCGGTGTCGCCGTTGGCGGCGATGCGGTCGGCGCCGGTGATGACACAGCCAATCCTGCCCTGCCGCATCAGCATCCCCGCCGCCGAGTCGGCCAGCAGCGTCGCCGGTATGCCCAGCTTCTGGAACTCCCACGAAGTCAGCCGCGCGCCTTGCAGCCAAGGACGGGTCTCGGTGTTAAAGACCTCGAAGCGCTTCCCGGATTCCCACCCGGCGCGAATCACCCCCAGAGCGGTTCCGAAAGCCGACGTTGCCAGAGCTCCCGTGTTGCAGTGAGTCAACACCGAGCCGCCGTCGGGCATCAGTTCTTTACCGAACTCGCCCATGCGCCGATTTATGGCCTCGTCTTCCTGCTGGATTTCTTCTGCCTCTGCCAGTAAGCGTCCGGCGATTTCCTTCGGCGTACCGCCCGATGCGACCACGGTCAGCATCCGATCTACGGCCCATCCCAGGTTCACTGCGGTTGGCCGGGCCGCCCTGATGCTTGTGGCGGCTTCTTCCAATAGCGTTTGAAATTCAGTTTCCTTTCCATCGGCCAGGTCTCGCGCCGCCATTGCCATGGCATAGGCGGCAGTCACGCCGATGGCGGGAGCGCCGCGGACTCTCATCTCACGGATAGCGTCCACTGCCTCCTCATAGCGGGTGACCGTGACCTCTGCTTCCTCGGCAGGAAGGAGGGTCTGGTCCAGCAGATGCAGTCTACCATCCGCCCATCGTATGGGCCGAATTTCACTCAACCAAGGCGCTCCAAGGAACTAATGATGCAATTCTAAACCGCAATATGCTCGAGAATCGCTGTCCCAGGGCGCCTTTTCCAATTCCGGCGGCCAACAAAAAGGCTTCTCGCGCGAGAAGCCCAAACCAAACCCTATCCCCCATTTCCGGCTTTAATCCGGCGCTCACGGGACACAAACATACTACTAACAGGGTAGGAATGTGTCAAGGAACACCGCTTGTTGCCAGGGCGACTGCAAAGCACTTTCCTCTCCAATTTTGTCTGAATCAGGATTTTGAGATTTTCAGGATAGCCGTTCTAATCCTGAAAGTCCTTGAATCCAGTAAATCCTGATTCAGATAATTACTCCGCAATCCCTTCCTGGTTTGCATTTGAGAGCGGTTTACCCCATAATCCGATAACTCTATAATCCCGGTACAATCAACATTCAATCTCAGGGAGAGGGCCGCCGGGCGATAGGCCGCCAGGCGGTCGAGAGGAGGTCTTTTGGCCACTCTTCTTGAAGTTAAAGACTTGCAAACTCACTTCTTCACCATGGATGGCGTGGTCAAGGCTGTTGACGGCGTGTCATACGACCTGGAGGAAGGGGAAACCCTGGGGCTGGTCGGCGAGAGCGGATGCGGCAAGAGCGTCAGCGCTCTGTCTCTGATGCGGCTGATACCGGACCCGCCGGGCAAAATCGTCAATGGCGAAGTCGTCCTGGACGGCGAGGACATCCTGAAGATTGACATGGACGATATGCGCAACATTCGGGGCGCAAAGATGTCCATGGTGTTCCAAGAGCCGATGACCTCGCTGAACCCGGTGCTTACCATCGAGCGGCAGCTCACCGAGACTCTGCAACTCCACAAGGGTATGAGCAAGGCGGAGGCCCGCCGCGAGGGCGTTGACCTGCTATCCCGCGTCGGCATCCCCGACCCGGAGCAGCGCATCAAGCAGTATCCGCACCAGTTCAGCGGCGGAATGCGCCAGCGCGTGATGATTGCCATGGCGCTCAGTTGCAGTCCTCGGCTGATTATCGCCGACGAGCCCACCACGGCGCTGGACGTAACCATACAAGCCCAGATTCTGGAGTTGATGAAGTCATTGACCACCGAGTTCGGGGTGGCTCTGATCGTCATCACTCACAACCTGGGCGTGGTGGCCCGCTATGCCGACCGGGTCAACATTATGTACGCCGGGCGCATCATCGAAAGGGGAACCGCCCGCGAGATATACTCCAACCCCCGGCACCCGTACACCGTCGGCCTGCTTCGCTCGGTGCCCCGGCTGGACCTGCCCCGGCGGGCCAAGCTGGACCCCATCGAGGGGCAACCTCCCGATCTCGTCAACCTGCCCGCCGGATGCGCCTTCCGAGCCCGGTGCCGCTGGGCGGTGGACAAGTGTGCTACCGACACCCCGGTGCTGCAAGAAACCGGTCCCAACCACTGGTCCGCCTGCTGGCGCGCCGAGGACCTGGGCTCCGACGCCATAGACTTCCTGGGCACTTCCGAACTTGCCGAACCCGAAACCGCAGCTCACTAACCCGTCATTCCCGCGAAAGAGGGGATCTACCGGAGAGTAGCCGAGATGACAACAGTGCAGGAACCCGCGCCTCAATCGTCCGCGGCGGCGCAGGATGACGACATCCTGCTGGAAATCAACAACTTGAAGATGTATTTCCCGGTAACCTCCGGGATGCTGTTCCAAAGGACGGTGGCCTACGTCAAGGCTGTTGACGACGTGAGCTTTTCCGTGAAGCGGGGCGAGACGCTGGGTCTGGTGGGGGAAAGCGGCTGCGGCAAGACCACTACGGGCCGCTGCATCCTTCAGCTGTACAAGCCCACCAGCGGACAGGTGATTTTTGAGGGGCAAGACCTGACCCGACTGGGCACCAAGCAGATGCGGACCATGCGCCGCCAGATGCAGGTGATTTTCCAGGACCCTTACAGCTCCCTGAATCCCAGGATGACCGCCGGCAACATCATCGGCGAACCGCTCATCGTTCACGGGCTGGTGAGCGGCAAGAACGAGTACCGCGAGCGTGTCGCGGACCTTCTGGTAAACGTCGGCCTCAATCCTTACATGGCGGACCGTTTCCCTCACGAGTTCAGCGGCGGTCAGCGCCAGCGCATCGGGGTGGCCCGGGCCCTTTCCGTGAGCCCCCAATTCATCGTCGCCGACGAGCCGGTATCCGCGCTTGACGTCTCGATTCAGGCCCAGATCATCAACCTGCTTGAGGAGTTGCAGGAGCAATTCAATCTTACTTACCTTTTCATTGCTCACGACCTCTCCGTGGTGCGCCACATCAGCGACCGGGTGGGCGTGATGTATCTGGGACACCTGGTCGAAATAGCCGAGCGGAACGAAATTTACCGCAACCCCGTTCACCCCTACACCCGAGCGCTCCTTTCAGCAGTACCGATCCCGGACCCGGTGCTGGACGCCCAGCGGGAGAGGGTGCTTTTGAGCGGCGAGGTCCCCAGCCCGTTGAACCCGCCATCCGGCTGCGTGTTCCACCCCCGCTGCCCTATTGCCGACGATTCATGCAGCAGGGTACTCCCGGAACTTAGGGAGGTCAGCTCAGAGCACTGGGCCTCCTGCCTCAAGGCCGACGGCTACGGCGCCTACTAGCTGGACCTGAACACCACCTTGCCCTCGCCAATTCGAACCCCTCCGTATAGCGGAGGGGTATTTTTATGATCGGCGAACCGGGCCAGACTCCATAACTGGCTTGGAAACTATCTCAAAAACCTGTGTTGCTTTACCGACGGTCTCTCCAAGCTACTTTATGCCCCCCACCCTAACCCTCCCCTCAAGGGGGGCTTTTGAGACGGTCTATTAGTCGTCGCCAACCGCCAACTCTCGCGCCGTCTCCCGAATTTCGTCCATCAGCGCCACCAACTCCAGAATCTCGTTGCTGGACACCATGCCCAGGAACTCACCAGTGCTTTTGTCCATCACCGGAATTATGGTAATAGAGCTGGCCGCCATACGTTCGAGCGCATCCTGGATCGGCTCATCTGGATTGGCATGGGGCGGGCCTCGTCGCATCAGCGCTCGAAGGGGCGTCTCACGAAAAGAACCCCTGCGCCAGAAAAACACCCTGCGGCGGAAATTGACTCTGGTCAGCGAGACGGTTCCCACCGGAACCCCCCGTTCCATAATCAAGTAGTCACTCTGGTTCGGCACCAGCCAATCGCCCAGAAAGTCGTTTACTGTGACCTCCGGGTCTGGATAGCTGCGAGTCCGGTCCATGACTGAACCAACCATCACGCCCGCCAGCGCATGACGCGCGAAGGAGGGCAGCATCGTCTGCGGCTGCGACAGATGGTCCGGCAGCTTCGCTTTGGTGACCGCCAGAGATATGACCGGGGGCATAAGCAATATGTACCCGAACATGATTATCACCAGTAGCGAAAAGACGCCCTGGCTGATGACATCCGTCTCATACAGCACCAGGAGCAGCGCAATCTCTGCTACTCCCTTCCCCATCAGACCGGCCGACAGGACTATAGGCGTGTCCAGCCGCGCCATGTAGGTGCCTATCAGAGAAGCCAGTATTTTTCCGATCATTGGGACGAAGAGCAGGGCTATTATGGTCAGAGGCGGGAGGTCGATGAAAGAGAAATCCAGGTGAAGCCCGGCAGAGGCGAAGAAAAGCGGAACAAACAACCCCTCTGCGGTGCTGCGCATTCCGGGCATGATATCTTCACGCATCCTGTGAGGAAGACCGGACAGTGCGGCCCCGAACAGCAGCCCTCCCAAGGAACCGTGCAGCCCGAAAATCTCGGCGCCATAGACCACCAGGAAAAGACCGCCTATCAGCAAACCATAGGAGAGTTCCGGCACGTTGAGAAATCGCTGCAAGAGCGCCATAACCCGGGGAAGCGCTTTCGCTGACACGATCCAGATGACGATGGTGAACCCCGCTATCTGGCCCAGCAATTTCAATATGCTTACTACACTGACCGCCTCAGAGCTTTCGCCTATGGTCAGACCAACCACAAGCAATGCGATCACCTCGGCAATAATGACCGCGGTGAAAATCCTCAGACCAATCAGCTCCTTGAGCAGGCCCTTGTCTGCCAGCACCTTGGCCACCAAGCCAAGGCTGGACAAGGACAGTATCCCCGCCAGCGACAGCGCCTTGTTGAATTCCAGCTTGGTGAATTTAAGCTCACCGTCTTCGGTAGTCACTCCCAGGTTGAAGCCCAGCCCCAGCAAATCCGCCGTTACTATCAGGGACACCAGGATGGAAATGATCACCGACACAGTCGCCGCTACGAAGTACCGGCCGCGAATGGTTGACATGAACCCGGGAATGTCAATCTCATCGAGGCCGATAAGGAAGAAGAAGATGAAAACGCCGATGCTGAGGAATATCTCGATGTACTCGGTTATCTCTACCAGCCCGGTAATGGGGCCCAGTACGATACCGGCGACGGTGTAGGCGACAATTGAATTAAGTCCCAGGCGGCTCAGTACGCCCTCGACCAACTTGGCCACGACTATCAGCATACCGATGAAGAAGAGCGCCCTGAGGATAAGAGCGTGTGGCCCTTCAGAATCAGCGCCCATGCCGACAAAGAGCAGCGTTTCAGGGGTCAAATTTGTGAACTCCAATCTGGATTGGCCGATGGTATTTTAGCGTATAACCGCCATTGCTGTGCCATTAGCCGCAAAATCGCCATTAGGTATACAGTCTGAGAGCAAGAAGGAAGCACTAACGTCACCAAGTATCGAAGGGCGAAACGGAGACTTTCACCCCCACGCTTCCAGAACCGGATGCGAAGCATGGCCAGTGAGAGGCGAATTTGTGGCCGGCCCAAGACTTGAAGGTGAGGGTAATGTGAAAGAAAAGGCGCCACTGTGAATTGAGGAAAGTACGTCGTTCAGCGCAAGCTTAACAGATGAGGAGCGGATTGGTGGGGAAGGGGAGACTCGAACTCCCACGCTTTGCAGCACATGATCCTAAGTCATGCTCGTCTACCAGTTTCGACACTTCCCCACGGGCACACATCTTGTACGTGAAATGGCGGCGAAACCCTGTTGCTTTCAATCATAACACAGGGTCCGCCGCCAAAGACATCAGGTCAACCGGATTCCATTCCGCCACCCTGCTTGTCGTCGCGGAACCTCGGGATTCGTAAACGGCGCTAGCTGATCTGCATTTCCCAGATCCACCGCGCGAGCACTGTCAGCAACGCCAGGGCGGCCACAATGAGCGCGATTATGGCAATCAGAAACCCGCCGCCGGAGTCGCCCTGCGGCCCCGGCATTCCCTGAGGTCCTGCCGCTCCCGCTGAGCCAGCGAGTCCCTGCGGTCCCTGGGGTCCCTGTTGACCCTGATCCCCAGTCTCCCCCTTCGGTCCTGTGGCCCCGTCCGCGCCGCGCTCGCCTTGGGGTCCTGGGGCGCCGTCCATACCGGGAGCGCCGTCAGCGCCGGGGATGCCCCGCGGCCCGGGCTCACCCGGAGCTCCAGCCTCACCCGGAGCTCCAGCCTCACCCGGAGCTCCAGCCTCACCCGGCGGACCTTGCGGGCCACGCTGTCCACGCACCACTGTCGGCGGACGGGTAGGCTCATCGGTCGCCGGGACTTCGGTCTGCGGCACGGTCGTGCTGCTGGCGGTCAAGTTTAGCTCGGTCCTTGCACCTTGTGACCAATTAGCCGTTTGACTGGCTTCATTCCCATTTACACGAAAAATGATTTGTGTACCGGGGACAAGTTGGGGCACTTCGAAGAAAGGACTGAAGCCATACCGACCCCTTGTACGAAGGGTGTAGCTGGTGCTTAAAACGCCATTTGCAAAGGCTTCAATTCTGGTGCCAACAGGAGCAGGTTGCCCATCAATGGTTACGTTACCATAAAACCTGTTCGGGGGAGGGGGTACCCCTTGGCCCAAGACGGCTGCCGGGATGTTCGCCAACAGCGCTACCACGGTGACGAGCATTAGGATCCAGGTTCGGGATAGCTTCATGCGCGCAACTCTCCACATATTCAAGCTGGCCTGCGCTGCTCCTGCCGGAGGATGCCGACAGGAGGATATACGGCGACAGGCCGCGATTGGGTTTGTGGAAGAGTTTTCGCACTACCGGCAGCCGAGAGGCTTCGGCTGCTGAAACGCAAGGCGCGTTCCGCCTCCCACATCCCGCACTCTCTGGCACACATTCTAGTCAACCTGCCCCCGCAGTTTCCAGCGTTAGCGGCGCGTATCTTGCCAAATTCGCTCGAATTGTCACCGCTGGACAGGCATGATTACAGGCACAGACGCGCTGCTTTCAACAGCGCGGGAGTGGGGCAAGCATTCCAGACCCGCGACCGGAACTCGGAGAGGAGAGGGCCTGAGCCATGAATACCAAGGTGAATGGGGCGGCGCTGGCGACTGTGGAAGAATACATCGCGGGGTTGCCGGAGGACAGAGCCGAACAAATCACCCGGCTTCGCGAGCTTATTCTGAAGCGGCTGCCCGAGGGTTATGAGGAGGTAATGGACTTCGGGATGATCGCATACGTCATCCCGCTGGAATCCTACCCGACAACCTACAATGGCCATCCGCTGATGTATGCTGCCCTGGCATCCCAGAAGCGGCACATGTCGCTATACCTGATGAATGTCTACGGCGATGATGAGACCCACTCCTGGTTTACCGAGGGCTTTACCGCCGCCGGGAAGAAACTGGACATGGGCAAGGCCTGCGTGAGATTCAAAAAACTGGATGACTTGCCCCTGGACCACATCGGGGAGGCTATAGCCCGCACCTCCGTTGCTGAATACATCGCCAGCTACGAGGCATCGCGAACGGCGATGGAAGAGGATCGCAAAGCGCGCGGCAGGAAACAGCGGGGGCCGGTGTAGGCCATCAGCCCCGCCACCACCGGCCCAGAGCTGGTCCACTGGCCGGCCGTGTTCATCCATCGCAAGGTCAAGCCTGTCGCACGTTCTAGCGGTGCCAGCCCATACCCTCAAAATAGCCGCGTATGTAGGCCACCTGCCCGCCGTGGACGATGTTGTCCCACACCAGTATTCCGAGGGCATCCCCCACAGGCATGGTGGTTCCCGGCGCAGCGGCGGGCACCTGTCGGGCCATTCCATCGCCGTCCAGAGCGTTGATGTAGTCGCGAGTAGCATTGTTGACCGCGTCGTAGTAGCCCATCAGCACATCGCGGGAAGGGCAGCGCCAATTGGCGACCTGTTCGGCGCTCCACCCGATGCCGAACTCATCGGGATCGGCTGGCATACCGAAATTGTCGGCCCAGCCTCCGTCAGTCCAAAGCTGACCAGTGTCCTGGAAGCGGCTGTGGATGAAACGGTCTGCCACGCGGGTCATGTGCCAGACCAGCCAGGCTATGGAGTTGGACTGGTCATTGGGCATACTGGCGAGAGTGGCGTCATCAACCCCGGCCACGGCGGTGGACACCATGTCCCAGTTTCGTTGCAGTGCGAAGATGGTGGTAGCGGCGTCGGACATTGCGTCCCTCCTGTATTGGTGATTCAGGAATGCCTGGTATCCAAACCGAACCTGACAGGAACATCTGGTAATTTAGACCGGCAGCCGGGCAATCACAAGCCCCGCTCCACTGATATTTCAATGGAACCCCATCAAAAACAACCGCCCCTCCACAAGCGGAAGGGCGGAATAGGGGGCTTGGTGGTGACCCGCCTCGGGGTCGAACCGAGAACCTACGGATTAAGAGTCCGTTGCTCTGCCAGTTGAGCTAGCGGGCCGTTACATTTCCAATCTATCAACAGCCGGGCAACTCTGTCAAATCCCACGAATGCAGAGAGACGATTACAAAACTCCCTCTCCCTTGAGGGAGAGGGTTGGGGTGAGGGTGAAATCGTCGGAATGTAAAGCTGTCTGTTGCTGTTTACTCCCTCAAGGCAGAGGGAGTTTTACCGTCGTCTGAATGCACTCAAACCCCAAGATTCAGCCGGTCGATGAGGTACTGCGGCAGGCCGGCCCGGCGCATTTTGCTCTGGGTTGTTGCGATGTCATACTCCACCCTATGGTGCTCGATAGTTGCCGTATCGCCGTCAAAGATAGCGTAGCTGGCCCTGCTGTCCCGGTCACGGGGCTGGCCTACACTGCCGGGGTTGACGATGCAGCGTTGCTTGTCCAACTGCGCCGCTTCGGTCACCGGCAATGGCTGAAATATAGGCGCTGGCTCCATCTCTCGGCAGATGAAGGGGTAATGCGAATGCCCCACCAGACAGTATGGAGTAGTCAGCAACTCGAACGTAGCTGCGGCCTGAGACGGGTGCAACAGGTATTCCACGGTTGGAGCCCTCAGGCTTCCGTGTACGAGGGTGACAGGAGACTGCACGCTGACCGTCGGCAGTTCCGACAGGAAGCGCCGTTCATCGCCGTCCAGTTGCCCCGCAGTCCAGCGGATTGCCGTGAAGGCGGCGCCGTTGAAATCGGAAGCATCAATGACACTGGCGGCGGCATAGTCGTGATTCCCCGCGACGGCCACCAAGTCGAATCCCCGAAGCAGCCGCAGGCATTCCGAGGGGTCCGGGCCATAACCCACCATATCTCCCAGGCACCAGACGCTATCAAATCCGCCGTGCTGCTGGGCGTCTGCTATGACGGCGTCCAGCGCCTCCAGGTTGGAGTGTATGTCGGATACAATCAGGGCCCGCAAGTGATCCTCCGGCAATCTCGTCTGGCGGATAGGTTATTATAACAACCGTACTTTGGCTCACTCTTGCTTTGAACTCATCGACTGTAAGGAGGCGGCTACCATGACCGCGCCCAAACCACAGGTCCACGTAATCGGCACCGGCGGCAGCATTGCCGGCATCGGCCCCGACCGTCTCGACTATATGCTTTACTCGGAAATAGGCGACCACCTGACAATTCAACAGTCCCTGGATCGCGTCCCTGAAATCACCGGATTCGCGTCGGTCACTTCCGAAGACCTGGTCAGCGTGGGCAGCACTGCCATCGGCGCACCGGAGTGGCTGGCGCTTACCGGCAGAATCAACAGCCTGCTGGCCGAAGGAAGCGCCCTCACCGGAGTGGCGATAACCCACGGCACGGCCACGCTGGAAGAAACGGCCTACTTCCTGCACCTCACGGTAAAGACCGACAAGCCGGTAGTGGTCACCGGCGCGATGCGGCCCCCGACGGCCATCAGCACCGATGCAGACCTGAACCTGATGGATGCGGTGCGTATTGCCGCCTCTCCCCATGCTGGCGGCATGGGCGTGCTGACGGTGCTGAATAACGAGATTCACTCTGCTCGCGACGTCTTCAAGGCCAATACCTTCCGCGTCGAGACCTTCCGGCCCAACGAGCTGGGCTTCCTGGGATATGCCGACTCCGACCACCAAGTGGTGTTCTACCGCGCGCCTTTGAGAAAGCACACCACCGCCACGGCCTTCGATGTGGCCGGGCGGGATTCGCTGCCACGGGTGGAAATCGTTTACTCCTACGCCGGGGCCGACGGTTCGGTGGTGGACGCGGTGCGACAGCTACGCCCCGACGGGCTGGTGGTAGTCGGATTCGGCGGCGGCACCTTTCCTCCGGCTTTTCTGGCCGCGTCTGCAAGGGCAGTAGACGAAGGCATTCCGGTGGTGTTAGCGTCCCGTTCCACGGCAGGCAGGGTGGTCAACACTCCACGAAAGGAGGAGCAGGGCTTCATTGTCTGCGACAATCTCCTGCCCCAGAAGGCCAGGGTGCTGCTGATGCTGGCGCTGACGGTCAGCAAGGAACGGGAGTGGCTGCAACAGGCCTTTCATGAATACTGACAGCGTGTATAATTCCGGGAATTGATAATTGGCACTCAGCAAATGTAAGGATCGCGCCCAGTGGCACAGGCAGCAGCAGGACGGCAATCCCCGGCGGAGTCCGGGCAGGGCCGAACCAAAGACCCCATCATGGCAACCACCGTCATAGGCGCCCACACTCTGGAGCACATGTACGGGCGCGGATTCCTGGTCCTCATACCGGCCATCTACGTGGCCATGGGATTGAACCCGATCCAGGCCGGACTGATGGACGGAGTGCGCCAGTTGGCGGGCGGAGCCACCAGCATGACCGGCGGGTTCTTCGTGGACATCTTCCAGCACCGGCGGGCGCAGGTACTGACTCTCAGCCTGGCGCTCATTGGTGTCGGATACCTGCTGGTGTCGATTGCCCCAACATACACGCTGATTCTGGTTGCGCTGGCGATTGCATCAGCCGGGACGGCAATGTGGCATCCGCCGGCACTGGGTCTGCTGGCCCAGCGGTTCCCACGGCAGCGAGGACTGTTCATCTCAATGCACCGGTCGACCGGCAACCTGGGCGACTGGATCGGGCCGCTTATCGTGGGCGCGCTGTTGGGGAGCGCGGCCGGAGCAGCGGAATGGTGGGGATCGGAATGGTGGCCGTGGGACTGGTCCATTGACTGGCGATGGATCGTGGGCGGCGGCGCGCCCATAATGCTGGTGCTGGCATCGGCCATCTTCGTGCTGCTGCGCAACGTGGATGGGCCACCGCTGCCCGGGGTGGACTACAAGGCTAAGATCAAGACGCAGCTTAGAAGCATGGTCGACTCGTTCCGCGGGACGGGAATGTGGAGTATATTCACGGTCTCGGCAGTGCGCGGAATGGGGGACCGCTCGCTGCTCTGGGTGATTCCCTTCTACCTCAAGGATGACCTGGGCTACGGCAACATCTCAATCGGGTTTCATGTGGCCCTGTTCGCTATGCCCGGCATCATTACCGGGCCTCTCTTCGGAGCGCTGTCCGACCGCATCGGACGGAAGTGGATAACGATGTTCATCATGGGCGCCACTGGGGTTATCACGCTGGCAATCGTCATGATGGGCGGTGGCTGGGGAATGACGGTGATGGTGTTACTGTTCGGGGTGTTCATCTTCACTGTCAACTCCATGACCCAGGCGGCCGCCATTGACGTGGCCCAAGGCAAGGGGTTGGAGGGCTCGTTCATAGGTCTGATGTGGGGAAGCAACGCCTTCTTCGGGGCGATAGCGTCGATAGCGGCAGGGGCCTTGGCCGAATTCTCGGGCTGGTCATCGGCGTTTTACATGGCCGCCGGGCTGTATTTCTTCGGGTTCGCGGTCTCGGCTCTGATGCCAGGGGGCAGACAGCAAATGTAGCCCGCAGGTCCTTGCCGGACGACACGCAGGTATCTGCGGGGAACTAGGCTCCGGCCGCCTCGACCGCCGCCCGGTACTGCTCGGGCGTATTGAGGTCGAGCAGTATCTCTGGGTTGTCCAGCGGGATGCGGTTCACCGCCTCGGGACGCCGGCGCACCACAGCCTTGATACCCTGCGTATCCTCGCCGATGTCCATCAGCTCGGACCACAGGCTGGCGGACAGGACAATGGGGTGGCCACCCTTGCCGTTGTATTCGGGGACAGTGACGGCATAGTTGTTCGCTCGGTGGACATTGAGGATATAGGCGATGTCCTCAGTCGTGCGGGGCTGGTCTACGTTGAGCAGCAGGATGTCGTCGTCTGCGCCTGAATCCAGAGCGGAGAGGCCGACCTTTATCGAGGTGGTCTTGCCCTGGAGGTAGTCGGGGTTCAGAGTCCACGAAACGCCTTCCTTGTCCTGGACCATCGGGCGCAGCTCGTCTGCCCGGTGGCCGAAGACAACAACAACCCTGTCGGCGCCGCCCTCGCGCAGAGCGGATACCTGGTGTTCCAACAGGGTCCGGCCCCGCCATGGGAGCAGGGCCTTCAGTTGCCCCATGCGGCTGGACTCCCCAGCCGCGAGTAGGATGGCCCAGGTGTCGGCCACGCGCTACACCTCGACGGCTCGCTCGACGATGCTGGCGGCGCGGTCGATGTACCAATCGCCCATCTGCATCTTGCCGCCGTCTCCTCCACGCCGGATCATGATGATTTCCGACATTATGCTGACAGCGATTTCTTCCGGGGTCAGCGCGCCGATGTTCAGGCCGATGGGTGCGAACACCTCCCGGATGCGCTCCTTGCCTACACCCTGCTCCAAAAGGCGGCGGTATATCATCAGAGTCTTGCGGCGACTGCCCAGTAGTCCGATGTAGCGGGCCCGGGTCTTTAGAGCCGACTCCAGGGCCATGTCGTCGTATCGGTGCCCCCGGGTGGCAACTACGACGTAGCTGTTTACGTTCACGCTCAGGTAATCCGACCACTGGTCATAGGGAGTGACTATAGTCTCCTCTGCGTAGGGAAATCTCTCTTCGTTGGAGAACTCCGGGCGGTCGTCTACGACGTAGATCCGGTAGCCCAGGAATCGGGCCAGGTCCGCAGTGGCCTTGCCGACGTGTCCGCCGCCGACCATGACCAGCGTGGGGGGAGTCGTGAAACCCTCTACAAAAATCTCGGTGCCGTCTTCGGTGGAGATAGACTCGTTGTTGCCAATGGCGGCTATGCGCCGGGCCGTTTCCAGAGCCGGCTCGTCCAGCTCCGGAGCGCCCAGAGTGCCCGACACGGTGGCGTCGGCCCGCAAAAGGAGCTTCGCTCCGAGGAGGTCAGGTCGGCGAGAGCTGTTGACCACCGTGGCCAGAGCTACCGGCTCGCCTCCATCATAAGCTTCGAGGATTTCGTCGCCGAGAGGGAGGAAGTCGTCCAGGTTGCGCAAAGGCTCCAGGTAGAAGTACATGGTGCCGCCGCAGACCAGTCCGTCGCGGGCGGCGATGTCTTCGTTCAGGTAGTAGTCCTTGAACTCCGGGCCGCTTCCCTGCCGGAGCATTTCCTTGGCCGCAAACCAGATGTCGCCCTCGACGCAGCCGCCGCCCAGCGTGCCCAGGCCACTGCCGTCATCGCGCACTAGCAACATGGCCCCTGCCTTCTGCGGGGTTGAACCCTTGGTACGCACCACGGTTGCCAACACGCAGGGATGTCCTTCCCGCAGGGTATCCACTGCTCCCTGGATGACCTCTTTCATAACCTTCCTGTCCCTCAAAGGTTCGATCTCTTCACCAGCCCTAGCTTATCAAAATAGCGGCCATTCCGCCATTCCTTCGTCCTTCGGGTACTGCCTCAGTTTGCCCCAAAATCAGCTTCCAAAATACGTCAAACTGAGGCACTGCCGTCCTTCGGCCTTGGCGCGGTGGTACGGCTTTACAATTCCCTTTCGATATGAGCGGAATACGCCTCAACCAACGTGATTTAGCCCGCCATTCAGCTACTATATGCAGTATAATGTTCCATAGTATGTCAGTTGTTGCAATCACCTCCGTCAGCGACCGGAACGCCCGCCGTTACGTTCGCGCCATGGAATCCGTCGGCTCTAGAACACGGTTACTTCTTCCGGAAACCCATGCTGGTGTATCTACCGCCGAATTGATGACGGGAGTGGGTGGATTGTTACTGTCAGGCGGACCGGACGTCCACCCGGAGCGATACAGCCAGAAACCTGACCCCAACGCCGGGCTGAAGCCGTGCCCGGAGTTGGACGAGATGGAATTCAGGGTATTGGAGTACGCTCTTTCCGTGGATATGCCGGTGCTTGCCATCTGCCGGGGAATGCAGCTGCTGAACGTCGCCTTCGGCGGCAGACTGATTCAGGACCTGCCAGGCCATCGCAGTGATGCCGACGGCGACCCATGCCCGCACCAGATTTATGTCGCCCCCGGGGCGAAGTCCGCGGCCATCATCGGCTCTGCCGGATTCTTCAGGGTGAACAGCTACCATCACCAGGGCCTCAATGAAGCGCAAAGGGCGCCAAGACTGATGTCCACGGCTTATTCCGTGGAGGACGGATTGGTGGAAGGATTGGAGAGCCCGGAGCACAGCTGGGTAATCGGTCTGCAATGCCACCCCGAGCGTCAGGACGAGGTGCCCAGAACCTTCGCCAACCTCTTTGCCGGGTTGCACGACCGGGCGGAGCAATTTGAGGCCGCTCTCAAGGCCTGACAACTTGCCTTCCATCAGCAAGGGCCTCCTGGCAACCACCCCGCAGCAATGACTTGAGGAGCATGGACCTATGGTAACTACTGCCCCGGTTCAGCCCAATGAACCTCCCGGAGAGCAGCCCATACTCATCGAAGAAGAGATGCGGACTTCGTATCTCACCTACGCCATGAGCGTTATCGTGGCCCGGGCGCTCCCCGATGTTCGGGACGGGTTAAAGCCAGTGCAGCGGCGGATTTTGTATGCCATGCACGACATGGGCATTCGTCCCGGGTCCCAGTTCCGCAAGAGCGCTCGCATCGCCGGTGAAGTGCTGGGCAAGTTCCACCCCCACGGCGAGGGTTCAGTCTACGACGCCCTGGTCAGGCTGGCTCAGGACTTCTCCATGCGCTACCCGCTGATTGCGGGGCAGGGAAACTTCGGCAGCATTGACGGCGACCCACCAGCGGCCATGAGATACACCGAGGCCCGTCTGGCCCCTGTGTCCGACGAGCTGCTGGCCGACATTGACCAGAACACCGTGGACTTCGCACCCAACTTCGACGATTCGCTAACCGAACCCACGGTGCTTCCGGCCCGCTTTCCCAACATGCTGGTCAACGGGGCATCGGGCATCGCCGTAGGCATGGCCACCAACATTCCGCCCCACAACCTGGGCGAAGTGTGTGACGCCATCGTTCACTTGATTGAGCACCCCGATGCCGCCACTGAGCGTCTCATGCGGCACGTCAAGGGCCCGGACTTTCCCACCGGAGCAAAGGTGCGGGGCCGAAAGGGTATCGTAGATACCTACACCACCGGGCGCGGACGCATCATCATGGAGGCGGAAACCGAGTTCGAGGAAACCCGCAATAACCGCGAGAACATCATCGTCACCTCCCTTCCTTACCAGGTAAACAAGGCCACTCTCATTGAGAGAATGGCGGCGCTGGCCCGCGAGCGAAAAATAGACGGCATCTCCGACATCCGCGACGAATCCGACCGCCGCGGAATGCGGATCGTCATCGAACTTCGCCGCGACGCCCAGCCCCGGGTGGTGCTGAACAACCTGCTCCGGCAGACGGCCCTGCGTTCGTCCTTCAACTCCATCATGCTTGCGCTGGTGGACGGGCAGCCCCAGGTCCTTCCTTTGCGCCGTTGCCTGGAGTTGTTCATCCGGCATAGAGAGGAAGTAATCAGGCGGCGGTCGGAGTACCAGTTGCAGCGGGCGCGCGACCGGGACCACATCGTGCAGGGGCTGTTGCTGGCACTGGACCGCATCGACGAGGTTATCGAGATCATTCGTGGCTCGGCGGACGTCGAAGAATCGCGCAATAACCTGGTGCAGCAACTGGACCTGTCGGAAGCCCAGGCCCAGGCCATACTGGATATGCAGCTGCGCCGCCTGGCAGCCCTGGAGCGAGAGAGGCTTCAGAAGGAACACGAGGAACTGCTGGAAAGGATTGCCCAACTGGAAGCCCTCCTCAATGATCCCGACAAGATTCTGGCCGAGATTAAGTCTGAGACCAGACAGCTCAAGAGGTCCTTCAACAACCCGCGCCGCACCACCATCCTGGAAGAGGAAGTCGGAGAAGAAACGCCGGAGTCGCTGATTCCGCAAGAGGACGCCATTGTCACCCTCAGCCAGCGCGGCTATGTCAAGCGAGTGCCGCCCAGCACCTTCCGGCAGCAGAACCGAGGCGGCAAGGGCGTGCGAGGAATGACCACCCGAGAGGGCGACGCCATTCTGGACCTGCTGGTGGTGGATACTCACAGCCACCTGTTCTTCTTCACCAACCGGGGCCGTGTATACCCGTTACGGGCCTATCAGATACCGGGAGATGCCTCCCGCACTTCGCGCGGGGTATTGCTGTCCAACCTGCTTCCCTTACAGAGGAACGAGCAGGTGCAGGCCATGCTGCTCATTGACAACCCCAAGGACGAATACCCTCTGTTGCTGGCCACCAAGAAAGGGCAGATAAAGTCGCTAAAGACCGGGGAATTGACCAACATTCGTCCATCGGGTCTTATCGTTATGAACCTCGCCCAGGATGACGAGTTGGTATCGGTGGCCCAGGTGGGTGACGCCAGAGACGCAATGATGGTGACCCAGAAGGGCCAGGCTATTCGCTTCGCCATAGACGACCTGACCCCACGCTCAAGGACTGCCGGGGGTGTTCGCGGTATCCGCCTGGTTGGAAATGATTTCGTAATAGCCACGGGAGTAGTGACTACCAACAGCTACTTGCTGGTAATCAGCGAGGGGGGTTACGGCAAAATGACTGCTACCTCCAGCTATCGCCCCACCGGGCGCGGCGGTCAGGGAGTGCGGACCTTCCAGGTCACGGAAAAGGCCGGCCCATTGGCGGCCGCCCGGATTGTCAACGACCCCGAAGACCAGGAAATGCTGATCATTTCCTCCAAGGCACAGGTTGTCCGCATAAGCGTCGATGACGTTCGAGAGACCGGGCGCGTGGCTCAGGGGGTGATCCTCTGGAAAGAGCGGGAGTCAGACGACTACGTAGCATCCATTGCCGTCTTCCAGGAAACGGACCGCAACGGAACCAGCAGCATTACCGCCAACGGACACCGCTCCAATGCGCACAACAGCGCCAACGGCCACCTGGCTGGAGAAAATGGCGCTGAACCGGAGGAATCCGGCTAGATCTCTGTGTCGGAGTAGTCGCTTGATGTTTACAGGGGCGGGACAAATCCGCCCCTGTTTTCGTTGGCTCCTCTGTACCAAAGCGCTGGCAAAGGGCATATTGAATGCCCAATATCCACCATGATACACCGTATCGCGTTGATACTCTTGCAATACATTGACGCTTTGTGTACAATACTGTGCCGAGTTTGATATTGTTGGCAGCCTAGTATTGCCAGACGTGATTAAGGAGAATCGAAGAATTGGGCATGAAACTGGTGTTCATCCATGGAGCAGGGTGCTCCAGCCTTTCCTTCTACTACCAGCTCAGGCATTTTCGTAGCGCCAAGGCAATTGACCTCCCCGGCCATCCCGACGGCAAGCCGTGCGATTCGGTTGACGGCTACCTGGAATGGGTGCGAGGATTCATTCGGGCGCGTCGCTACAAGAACGTCATCCTGTGCGGCCATTCAATGGGTGGCGCCATAGCTATGAGCTACGCGCTGAAATACCCCGAGGAACTGCGTGGCCTGATTCTGTTGGGAACAGGAGCTCGCCTCCGGGTACATCCCGCTTACCTGGACCGCTGCCGGGAGCCGGGTGAGAACAATCTCTCCTGGCTTGAGCAGCACCTGGACCATTATCGGGATGTGAATGAAGAGGTCTATCCGGTGGTGAGGCAGAGGGCCGCAGAGGTGGGACCTGAGGTAGAACTCAACGACCTGATGGCCTGCGACAGCTTCGATATGATGTCCAGCGTGAACGAGATAAAGCTGCCCACCCGAGTCATCTGCGGCAGGGATGACGTGATGACTCCGGTCAAGTACTCCGACTACCTCACCAGTAACATCGAAGGCGCTGCTCAGTGCATCATCCCAGGAGGCGGCCACTTCGTGCACATGGAGAAATACCAGCGTGTGAACGAAGAAATCGAGGACTTTCTGGCAACATTCAAGACATCGGCAAGGCGAGCCGCTTAACCCAGGTCGATGTTCAAGAAATCACAGCGCCGACCTTCTGAGGTCGGCGCTCTTTTTCGCATCGTGTCGAACGTCCAGTGGAATCAGGTGCGGTATGGATGGTACCAGCGGCTCCGGTAGAACATTAGGGGATTCTCGCATTCGTTGCGCCTGATTTCTTTGACTTCGCCCATGTAAACCGTATGGTCGCCGTAGACATGAGAGCCTACAACGTCGCAGTCAAGGAAAATCGAGGAACCGTCGAGAACCGGGACTCCGTTATCTGATTCTGAAAAACTGTACTCCACTCCCCCCGTCCGGTCCTGCGGCTTCTTGGCGAAGTACGCGCCTACGTCTTCCTGTTCTTCTGTGAGGAAATTGACCCCGAACTGTTGCCGCTCCTCCAGATAGCCATAGGTATGGGTGCCGTGGGCCACGCAAACCAAGATGATAGGCGGCTCCAGGCAGACCGAGGTGAATGAGTTGGCGGTCATGGTGTGGGGGTTGCCTTCATCGTCCAGTGTGGTGATGACGGTAACGCCAGTGGCGAACTCGGAAAGAGCCGACCTGAATTCGTTTTTGTCGAACGAGGTCATAAACACCCCAAGTCACGACCCTCACGGAACACGCCTAGCAAGTATCCCGTGAAAAGCAAGCCCTAGAGCTGGAAAGCCGGGTCGTTAGGTTTGCGTAATTATAATACGCAATTATTATCCGCGCTACTATCTGATTTTACTAGCTTCCAATGCGCTGCAGTCCGAGGAACCCCCATTAAGGGTAAGGGTAAAAGCATTGGGCGATGTCCTCCGGAGCTCTCAACGCAGCAGCGTCAGCGTCCAGCTTGACTACCGCCCCCGGCGGAACCATGCCGCTGAACAGCTCAGGATGAGTCAACTGGGCCAGGATTTCCAGGCCGTCAACCACTCGGGGGCCAGGGCAACTGAAGTAGGCGTGATCAATGAGGTAGACTTCGCCTGCGGCTACCGCCGGGATACTGTGCCATCCCTCCTGCTCAGCCAGCCAGGGCGCTTCACGCAGGTGGCGCGCCACGTCGGACGAACACAGGTCTACGAACAGCTTATCAGGGGCGGCCTCCAGCACTTCACGCCACTCCAGGCGCCTGGCGTTGCAGCCCGGCTCCAGCGCAGCGATGTCCCCTCCGGCCATCCGCAGCATATCCGGTATCCAGTGCCCGCCCGCCACCAATGGATTGACGCCCTCCAGCGAGAACACAGACGGGCGAGAGGGGACAGCCTTGGCCCTGCTGACTACCGAATCAACCCTGTCCTGCAGCGACGCCACCAATTCCGAAGCCCGTTCCGAGGCGCCGCACACCTCACCTACCTCAGTAACGGAGTCAAGTATGTCAGCAAAGATTCTGGGTTGCAGTATCACCACCTTAGGCTGCGCCGACATGCCCTTCACGGCGAGGTTGACCTCTCCGGCGTCTATCTCGCAAATGTGACACAAGTCCTGGGTGAAGATTATGTCCGGCAATTCCCTCGCCAGCCATTCATAGTCCAGCTCGTAAGGGCTCTCACCCCGGGACAGAATATCCCGCAGGGCTGCTTCGACCTCTTCGCTGGACATCACTGCTGGATCAACCCTGCTCCGGCTGACCACCGCTTTGGTCTGTAGGATCTCCGGCGGATAATCGCAGAGGTCGCTGACCCCGATGATTCTATCGTCCAGTCCCAGGGCACAGAGGATTTCGGCGCCGCTGGGCAGCAGGCAGCAAATCTTCAATTCGTCTCCTCTCAGAACCCGCTTCTCATTTTCCGCTGTGTTGTATTAGTTGTATTATATGGGGCAATTTCAGATCGCGCCCCTGCTTCATGCCGTCCCCACCCCATAGCACCGTCGGGAATGCCTGCTAAACCTACCCGCTGTTGATGTTCTCATGTCTTGCATCAATTACCGGCACACGCTCTAAATGTCCCAATCCTCGGCACAGACGAGCTGGAGCACGCTGTCGCTGGTCCGGCTCAATGCCTTCAGTTTCGGGGTTACCGGGTTCATCCTGGCGATGGACACGGCGGTCTTGCCTATTATAGTCCTTTCCCTGGCCCCTGAGAGCCTCAAGAACACATACCTGGCGATGCTGGGAATGGGAGGTCTGCTGGTCGCGGCGGTGATGCAGCCGCTGATCGGGCGTCTCAGCGACCGAACGCGATCTCCCCTGGGGCGCCGGGTGCCGTACATCATCTTCGGAGTCACCGTAGTGTGCGGCAGCCTGGTGCTGCTGGCGCTGGCCCCCAACTGGGCCGCCCTGTTTGGCGTCTGGATGTTCATTCAGGCGAATCTCAACATTGCATACGGGCCGGGGATGGCCCTCATCCGCGACCTGATACCTCGAGACCGCATCGGCGTAGCATCCTCCGTGAAAATTCTGCTGGACGCCGTGGGCGGGCTGGTGATGATTACGGTCAGCGCCGCGCTCATTGGTCTGGGCCAAAGAGTTGGCACGGAGTTGGGGCCGGTGCCGGTCTATGTCGATTGGGAGTGGGCCGTTCTGCTGGTGCTGGGGGCTGCGCTGGTCGTTTCGGTAGCGGTCACCTGCGCCACCGTCCTGGCCAGGGACCCGCGGCGCCGGGCCAGACCGGTCCGAAGGGACGAGCCCAGCCCGAAGCGGGTTATAGACCTGCAACTAGGGCTGTTCCTGCTCTCGCGGTTGTTCCTAATGACTGCGATTTACGCCTTTCCCACCTACGGGCTGTTCTTCCTGCGGGATGTGGTGGAGGCGGAAAATCCGGCCCAAACCCTCAGCCACATGATTCCTGCCATCGGCGGGTCCCTGGCCGTGGCAGTATTCGCCGCCGGCTGGATCTCCGACCGCATCGGCCGGAAGCCGGTGGTGATAGCCGGGGCGGCGGCCGGGGCGGTCAGCACCTCCTGGCTGCTGCTGGTGGACACGCCTACGGGAGTGGTGGTGACCGCCAGCCTGATCGGCGCGTCGGCGGGAACGCTGCTCAGCGCCAACTGGGCCTTGGCCAACGAATTGGGCGACGAACAGCAGGCGGGTGTCCATATCGGAATCGTTAACCTGTCCACCATCGGAGGCGCAGCGTTGCCCCGGCTGTTTGGCCCCGGCATAGACGGGCTGAATCACGCCGCCGAAGACCTGGGATACCGGACTCTGATAGCGGGCTGCGCCGCCTTGTTCGTCATCGGGGCCGTCACGCTGCTGCCGGTGAATCCCTCCCGGCGGGAACAGTCGGGGCGGGAGGAACCACCTGAGCAGGCGGCAGCGTCGCCGCCGAAGGCGTGAGGGCCGCCTGCCGGTCTACGCAAAGTTGCTGATACCTGCGATTTCACCCTCACCTCAACCCTCTCCCTCGATGAAGAGGGAATAGGATCAGGCCGCGGCCTTTTGCAGAAACTCGGATGCGCCCCTGACGACCCAGGCGTTCCACGAAGTCATCAGGAACTTGACGCCCATCTCCTTGAACTTGGCGATGTTCGCGTCGTTGGCCAAGGTGCCAGGAGTGCGGCCTGCGTTGACAATCTTGCCGATGGCCTCCTCGATGGCGGACTGCACCTCGGGATGCTCGACGTTGCCGATATGCCCCATGGTCTGGGCCAGGTCGGAGGGGGCTACGAAGAAAACGTCTATGTTGTCTACCTTGAGAATCTCTTCGATGTTTTCCAGGGCTTCAACTTCCTCCAGCAGCACCACGACCATGGTCTGATCGTTGGCCGTGTGGAAGTAGTCGGACACGCCGAAGGACTGCCGCCCGCCGAACATTCCCCGGTATCCGACCGGCGCGTACTTGGCCGATTGGGCGGCCTGCTCCGCCGCCTCCCGGCTGTTGACGTGGGGCACCACTATACCCATGCTGCCCCGGTCCAGCGTCCGGGTGATCAGGCCGGGGTCGTTGGCGTTGACCCTGGTGATGGATGTCATGCCCCACAGGTCGCAGGCGCGGGTCATGTCGCCCAGGGCGTCCCAGTCCACCGGGCCGTGTTCGCACTCGATCC
Organism: Dehalococcoidia bacterium; assembly: GCA_965204805.1. Taxonomy (GTDB): domain Bacteria; phylum Chloroflexota; class Dehalococcoidia; order Lucifugimonadales; family UBA3495; genus VXOI01. The sequence continues at coordinate 647,652 of OZ242013.1, read as the reverse complement.
AGGCAGCGTCGAAACCCAGAGGCCCCAGGAAGTCTATTATGTCGCTGTCCTGCAATCCCGAGATTGTAGTTACCACCTCGCCCCGCTGCAGCTTCTCCTTGGCGCGATTCGTTCTGATTGGCGGCATTACTCGCCCCCTACTTTCAGATTGGGCCTTCGTACCGGCTCCAGGGTAGAGCCGGAATGTCCGCCGCCATTTTGCCACTACACAGTTGCTATGACAAACGTATGTCGCCGGAATTGCTTGCCGGTTTCCGTCACGCTGGGTTGACAATCCCGTCGGCCGCTTGGACAATCATTCTGGCCCCGCATCTCCACTTACTCCCACCAGTTGCGAGGCCCAAGGAAGGAGCGAGTCAATGACGACGGCGACATTCACCGAGGAGCGGTTGCAGGTTGCGGGCACGGAAATGCTGGTATTGAAGGGAGGCAGCGGCGATCCTCTGCTGGTGCTTCACGATGAAATGGGACAGCCCGGCTGGCTGCAACTGCACGACGAGTTGGCGGAGAATTACACGGTATACGCGCCGTCCTTGCCCGGATTCGGGGTTACCGACCGCCTCGATTGGGTAATGAATGTTCGGGACATCGCTACCTGGGCCCTCTGGGCCATGGAGGACATGGGCCTGTCCAACCCCAACGTGGTGGGGTTTTCCCTCGGCGGCTGGATTGCCGCGGACATGGCAACGCAGAGTCCCGGCGCTTTCCGCAAAATGGCCCTGGCCGCTCCGGCGGGAATCCTGCCGCCCACCGGCGAAATACTGGACATGTTCCTCATAGTCTCCAGGGAATTCATCACCGCCGGATTCCACGACCCCTCCGCCGTGGCGACTTTCCAGGCGGTATGTCCCGACGAGCCAACGCCGGAACAGATTGAGCGGTGGGAGACCGCCAGGGAAGAAGCGTGCCGCCTGACCTGGCGACCGTACATGCACGATCGCAGTCTGCCCCATCGTCTCGGGCGCGTTAAGGACCTGCCTTCACTGATCATCTGGGGGCAAAACGATGAAGTCGTGCCCATAAGCGCAGCTGAGGTCTACAACCAGTCCATTGCCGGGTCCAGAATTGCCACCATCGAAAACTGCGGCCACCGCTCAGACGTGGAAAAGCCCGCGGAAGTTATTTCCCTGTTGAAGGAGTTCTTCGGTTAGGTCAGTAAAAGACTTACAGTCTGGTTCAGAATTGTGGCATCACTCGCCGGGCGAAGGTCTCCATTGCCCGGCGAATGTCGTCCGTGTTTCCGCCCCGGAAGTTGCAGACTACCATCGGAATGCCCATATCGGCATAATTTGCCAGGTCCTCTCCCACCTGCGCCGGAGTGCCGCGCCCCGGACGGCGCCGCTGTGTAGTGCCTAGTTCTCCGTGGAAGTCTACGGGCTGGTGGATGGTGGTATCCGGAGAGGCGTCTCTGCCGGCCTCCTCTGATATCTCTCTCAGCCGCGCCATGCGTTCCCGCAGTGCGTCAAGCGCCATGCTGGTAGGATGCCACGCCGCTCCGAACCGCACCGCCCGGCGGAGGGCGGCGTCGCTTCGTCCGCCGACCCATATCGGGGGGTGGGGCTTCTGCGTCGGCTTGGGCGCAAACCTCACTCCCTCAAAACTGACCAAATGTCCGTCGAAAGTGGACGGGTCGTTGGTCCACAGTTCTACCATAGCTGCCAGATATTCGTCAGTGCGCGCCCCGCGTTGAGACTCGGAAATCCCCAGCGCCGCGAATTCGTCCGGTGCTCCGCCGGCTCCAACACCAAGGATTACACGGCCCTCCGAAAGCGAGTCCAGAGTAGAGATGATCTTCGCGGCCACCAGCGGGTTACGGTAGGGAGTTACCATTACCGTCGTGCCCAGCCCGACTCTGCTGGTAAGCGCCGATACGTGAGACAGCACGGTAAATGCGTCAAAGAATATGGGGCCGATGTTGTTGCGCAGATGCTCAGGCGTAACCACATGGTCGCTGGCCCACACCGAGTCGAATGCCAGGGATTCTGCGTCGGTGGCTACGGCCCGCAGGTCCTCAAGGCTCACCTCCCGCCCGTACTGGGGCAAACATACGCCGAATTTCATTGGCTGCCCTCTCTTCAATTCCCTTTAACCGAGGGAAACTTACAGCAACCATGCTGCCTACATGACAGTTGCCCATTGCCAGCCGGGGAAGATGCTTTATCATGGAGGGAGGCAGCTACCGGCGAAAGGCCAGAGGCATACGGCAGTATGAATGTCCAGGCGCAACTATGGCAAGCCGAACCGACCGGCACGAGCTACGGCGAGGCTGCATCCTCGCATAACAAGTTACTGTCAATGCACCGCTGGGCCAACTGGATTGCCGGGTTTTCCGGCGAGTTCGCTCGCAGCGCCATCACTCGCTTTCTGCCACGCCCTCACCCTCCGGGAGAGGGCACTTTGGTAATGGACCCTTTCGCCGGGGTAGGCACAACGCTGATAGAAGCGAACCGCCTGGGGCTGGACAGCATCGGGTTCGAGATTAACCCCTTTGCCGCGCTTGTTTGCCGGGTGAAACTGGGGGCGGCGGATGTTTGCTTGGCCGAGTTACAAGACGTGGTGCTGGGCTACGATAGCTTTATGGCAGGCGCAGCAGGACGGGAGCCGTACAGCTCGCCGCCCGCAGGGTTCAAGAGCCGCATTCCCTTTTTCTCCCCCGCGGTGGAGCGCAAGGTTTTATTGACCCTGGATTATATGGATGGTCTGCCGCCGAGGGTTAAGGACATATTCAGGGTCGCCTTTGCGTCGGTGATGGTGGAGTTCTCCAACTATTCCTACGAACCCTCACTAGGCACCCGGCCAGGGGCCGGCAAACCGCTGGTGGACGACGCCGACGTGAGCGGGATTGTTGGCAGCAAGCTCCGCGATATGTCGGCGGACATTGCCGAGTTCCAGCGGGATGGCACCCTTCGACAAGCTCAGGACGAGCCGAGGGAACTAGCCCCGGACTGGCGTGTTTATGAGCGCTCTTTCTTTGATGCCGAAAGCTGTCTTGAAGCCGCATCGGTAGATTTAGTATTGACGTCGCCGCCGTATATGAACAACTACCACTACGTCCGTAACAGCCGCCCGCAACTGTTCTGGAGCGGTCTGATTCAGTCGCCTTCCGAGCTGAAGCGGCTGGAAACCGGCAACTTCGGCAAGTTCTGGCAGACGGTGCGGGGCGACGCGGCAATTCCTCTTATTCCGCAACTGCCGCTGCTGGAAGAGGAAATTGCTGAAATCCGCGGTATAAACAATGACCGGGGTGTCTATGGCGGAAGCGGTTGGGCCAACTATGCAACGGCGTACATGAATGACTTGGACAGGTTTTGCGGGCTATTGAACTATATTTTGAAACCGGGCGGAACCGCTGTAGTGGTAGTGGGTAACTCCATAGTGCAGGGCCGGGAAATCAAGGTTGAGGAACGGCTGAGCGAGATAGCGGAACTTCACGGCCTGTTGGTGGTGGGCGTCACCAGGCTAAGAGAGCGGGTAGGTTCCAGCATCATCAACAGCGGGGCGCGACAACGTAGCAAGAGCAAATCTGCTTTATATGACGCCGCGGTCGCCATTCATAGCCCTGCCTAGTTTATAGGCGGAAATCGTTGATCCCACTGGTTGACATAGCCAGCCATACCGGGGCGGCCACGCCCTGGAGCGTGCGAACTGAAACCCGGAATTCCATTCCACTCAGGCTCGAACCGGGTAATCAAAACATCTCCGGCGCGGGCAACTTCCCATAGCCGTGCGATAGTCAAATACTTGCAAGTTACGTCTGTCACCTTTATGCCCTGCCGTCCTTGAATTTTCCGCAGGTGGTCCCGCAGACGGTTTCGCAGATTCCGGGCTTGACCTACGTAGACCGTAACGCCATCCCAGTAAAGCACATAGACTCCAAAGGTTTGAGGGGCTTGAGGCGCGTCTATCGGATGCGTTGGACTGGCTCCCAGCACAGCCACCAATTGGTCCTCATAAGCCCGGTCAACGTCAAATGTAAAGTTATGCTGCTCGCACATCAATAACACCGTTTAGCAACTGGCCCAGCCTCTACTTCCCTTCGCACAACCCGGCCAGAATCTCCTCCGGTAGATTCGCCTCTTCCAGGGACATCAGGCGGATTGGGAGGTTCCTGGCCTGGGCGGCCGCGATCTCCACCAACACGCCCTTGCTGTCCTCCCAGCCGGGAAGCTGGAGCACCAGAAGCTCATCGGAGCGGGCGAGGAACTGCAAGTCCCAGGCGTACCAGCCTTGGGGCGCATGGAAGCCCCGCATGGCCAGTTCCCCGGCGTACACCAGCGGTGACAACACGATTTTGCCTTCGTTGACCAGCTTGCCGCATACGTGGCGAACGGCCTCTAGCCTGGCATCCCTCACCGCTGACGATGAATGGGCGAAGGGCGACGCGAGATATATCAGCGTCGGATCCACATCTTTCAGATAGTCCAGGGCCAGGAATTCCTTTACGTCCCGGGGCAGCATAGGCGTCCTTCATCCATCGCAATGAGAAATACGTGTACAGGGGCGCACGTTTGGTGCGCCCCTGGATTGGACCTTCGCGTCATTTCAGGTAATCCGTACTGGTCACGACCCGTTCTTCTCCCAGAGAGCTTCCAGTACGGCGCCGGGGGACATCGGGAGCTGCTCCATACGGACACCCACGGCATCGTGGATAGCGTTGGCGATAGCCGCCATGGGAGGAACGATAGGCACCTCGCCCACGCCGCGCACCCCGTAGGGATGGCCAGGGTTGGCAACCTCGACGACCACAGTGTCGATCATCGGAAGGTCGAGGCTGGTGGGCATCCGGTAATCAAGGAAGGTTGGGTTGAGCATACTGCCGTTGTCGTCGAAGACATACTCCTCGTTCAGCGCCCAGCCGATGCCCTGAACCGCTCCGCCCTGAATCTGGCCCTCGACGTAGCTCGGGTGAATCGCCTTTCCAGCATCCTGGAGAGCGGTGAAACGGATAACATCCACTTTGCCAGTTTCGGGGTCAACCTCAACGTCGGCGATATGCACCGCGAATGCGCCTCCGACACCGGTGGGAGCGACATTGCCCCGCCCGACCACCGGGCCGCCGGTGCCGGCCTGACGGGCGGCGAGTTCCTGGAAAGACAGCCGCAGCTCGGGGTCGGAAGTGTGGGAGGCGCCACCGTCTTTGTATTCCACCAGTCCGGGGTCAACGTCCCAGATGCGCGCGGCCCGCTCGATGAGCTGGTTGCGGATGTCCAGCGCCGCTTCGTAACAGGCCCAGCCGGTCTTGAAGGCGACGCCACTGCCGCCTGTCATGGATGTGTAGCCCACCGAGTCGGTATCCCCCACCGCCGGCCGCACGTCCTCGGCTGCTATGCCCAGAACCTCGGCCAACTGCATGGACACGGCGGCACGGGAGCCGCCGATGTCAGGCGAACCCTCTACCAGGCTGACGGTGCCGTCGGGGTTGACGCTGGCTACGGCGCTGGACGGGCCGCTGGCGTTGAACCAGTAGCCGGCCGCGACGCCCCGGCCCCGGAAGGTGCCCCTGCCGGTATCCTTCTCCAGCGGAGCGTCCCAATGCTCATGGTCCTTGGCGGCCTGCAATGTCTCGATGTTGCCAATCTTGCCGAAGACCGGCCCGGTGAGGCGCCGGGTGCCCTCCTTTGAACCGTTGAGCAGGCGGAATTCCAGCGGGTCCATCCCGATTTTCTCGCAGATTTCATCCAGCACGGTCTCGATGGCGAAGGCCGCGGCCGGCGCGCCGGGAGCGCGGTAGGCGGCGGTCTTGGGCTTGTTGTTCACTACGTCGAAGCCTTCCAGCCGCCCGTTGGCGATGTCGTAGGGACCGGTCATGCACTGGACGCCGGGATTGATGGGCGAGCCTGGGTAGGCGCCGGCCTCATAGGCCATGGAAGCGTCAACTGCGGTGATGCGCCCGTCGTTGGTCGCGCCGACCTTGCAACGCATCCAGGACCCGGCGGTTGGGCCTGAACCCTGGAACACCTCGGAGCGGTTCATGCTGAGCTTGACCGGGTGGCCGGTCTTGCGAGAGAGGATGGCCGCCACCGGCTCCAGGTACACCAGGGTCTTGCCTCCGAAGCCGCCGCCGATCTCCATTGGGATAGCCTTGATACGGGAGAGAGGCACGCCAGCCACGAGGGCCACCTGATCGCGCACATTGAAGTGACCCTGGCTGCTGCTCCAGACGGTGATGTCTCCGTCAGGCCCCCAGTTCACTGTGGCGGTGTGCGGCTCGATGTATCCCTGATGTACGGACTGGGTGCGGAATTCCCGCTCAATGATGATGTCGGCGTCCTGGAATCCCTGTTTGATGTCGCCCATCTCAAAGAGGAAATGGTTGGCGATGTTGGAGCTTTCGGCTGAGTCGTCGTCATCCCGCAGGCCGCCGGTGCGCATGTTGGGGTTGGCCATGGTAGCCAGGCGTTCGTGGAGCACGGGTGCGTCCGCCTTCATCGCCTCCAGCACGTCGGTCACTGAATCCAGCGCCTCGTACTCGACCTCGATGAGTTCCAAGGCCTTCTCAGCAATATGAGGGCTGGTAGCGGCGACGGCGGCCACGGCGTGTCCCTTGTACAGCACTTTGTCCGCAGCAAGGCAGTTGTTGCTCAGGAACTTGGGGTTGACCATCGAGGCCTCGGTCTGGTCGCTGATGCGGCCCTGGGGCTGAGGCAGGTCTGACGAGGTCACCACCCCGCGCACACCGTCCAGCGCTTCGGCCTTGCTGGCGTCGATGGACTTGATGCGGGCGTGGGCGTGGGGGCTGCGAAGCACACGGGCGTGGAGCAGCCCCGGCAGGTCAATGTCGGCCCCGTACCGGGCGCGGCCGGTCACCTTCTCCGCGCCGTCCTGTCGTATGGGGCGTGTTCCCACCACATTAAATTCCTGGTTGGATAGCACCACGTTGGAGCCGGTGATGGTGGCCATAGTCGTTTCCCTCCTCAGTCTGAGTACGGTTAGTCACTTGCCTGTCCGTCGTTGGGTACGGTCAAGGGTTCCAGGGTGTCCAGCAGTTCAGCCATGCGGTTAAGGCTATGGGCGATGGACCGGGGAGACAGGAACCGCTTGCGGGTATAGTAATTCCGGTGCAGTCTATAGGCGGTGTCGCTCAGTTCAAGCAACCGGTCGTTTCCTGTCAAGTCGCTGGCGTTATTCAGGACGACACCAAAGTGAGCGTGCTGACGATACTCCCAGCCTTGAGTGACAGCTATGGCCTTTGCCATCCACGCGGCGGCGCCCCAACCTTTTTCCGACGCTTGATGCAAGTCGTCGGCAGCCAGGTATTCCCGAGCCCTGCCGAGGAGTACGCGGGCCTGCTGGCGATAATCTTCGGCGGCTTCGGGGGCATACCGCTCGGAGAGGTCGGGTTGGGTCATCTATGTATTATCCTTATACATTATACATTAGTCGTCCTATCGCTTAGCTTGATTCTAGCCCAGACGCTGGGTTATTCGTCAACCTTGACTCTACACCCCCCGCGCCAGCCGCTCCATCTCTACCGCGAACCAGAGGGCGAACCCTCCGCTGCGGTCGTCGAAGCCGTAGATGGCCGGGCGGTCCAGGTAGTCGCGGACGTTCTGCTGTACCCCGGTGCTGGCGCAGGCGTCCACGACATTGCCCACATCGTCAATGCGCTCGGATACTGCCTGCCAGGCCAGTAGCACAGGGCTGCGGAAATCGTCGGTCAGCCATCCGCGGCGCAGCCCACGAGCCATCGCATAACCCATCATGCAGGTGGCCGTGAATTCGTCATAAGAGCCGGGGAAGTCCAGGACCTGGGGCAGCAGCCCCGACTGGCGTTGCGAACTGCGCAGAGATTGCATCAGCTTTCGGTACATAGCCAGAACCGCCGGGCGGTTCGCGTGCCCTCCGGGCAGATAGCTCAAAGTTTCTGCCAGGCCCATCGCGGCGAAGCCGTTGCCTCGTCCCCAGTAGAATGGGGCGGATCGGCAGTGCCAGAAAAGCCCGTTGTCCTGCTGAATTTTGCCGTCCAGCAGGAAAGTTGTCAGCAAGTCAACGTAACGGCTTTCGCCCGTAACCTGGTAGGCGCGACCCAGAATCGCACCGGCCATGAACATATCTTCGGTGCGAAAGTCCGGATCACAGGGAGAGGGCGCCTCTCCGACATCCGCAGGCTGGAAGCGGTTGGCGGCTTCTATCATCAGGTTCGCGTAACGGCCATCACCGGTTGCGGGAGTCAGTTCGGCGCCCCAGACCACGGACGCCAGAGCGGAGGGGGCCAGGTCTTCTCCAAATACTCCCGATACGGCATCGACAAAGTTGCCCAGCAAAGCAGTAATATCGGCGGCGGGGCTAGCGCCGGAAGGCTCCAACTCAGCCAGCCGAAGCCGCCCGCTGATGGGCACGCCCTGGGTGTAGACAACCGGCTCGAAGGAATGCCCATAGGCTACCGACAGGACCCGCCCCACTTCAGTCCGGCTGCGCTTCCGGCGAGCGGTGAGTGTGCGGCGGGCAGTGGAAGGCCCCAGCAGTCCCTCCTGCTGCACGGCCCCAAAGAGACGGCTCAACTCACGGGACAGTTGATCGTCCGATGCCGTCAGTCGCAGGCCGGGGATCGTACCGAGCCCTTCAGGATACCCTTCCCCTAAAGCCCTTAATAGACCCTCTTCCCTGATTTCGCGAGAGGCGGCAACCGCTGGGGCCAGGTGCCGGGCGGCGGTGTTGCATTCCCAAGCGACGGAGCCAGTTCCCGATTGCAATTCCAGCACCAGGTCTGGCGCTTGGAAGCAAATCCAGCGCCACAGGTAGCGTTTCTCAGGTTCCCTTGCATCGAAATAGAAATTGTCTACTGGCGGATAACCCTGCGACAAATTTCCGCCGGCCCCATTGTCCGGCCCCCGGCCAAGCCGCAAGCCGTCCGGGTTGGCGCATGGGACGGCGCTGAGGCCGACTCGTAGCGCCAGACCGTCACCGCCCCCCGCGTACAGTTCAAGGGCATGGAGCGCCAGGTCCACCTCCTCGGGGCGCCCCGAGATCCCACCCACCAGAAGAACTCGCGCCCTCGCGCTCTCGGCCGAGTAGGCGTTGCGGTCCAGCAGCGCCGGAATCGGCGTCAGGGAGCGGGTGACGCCGCAGGCCGTCCGGGTCCAGAACGCCGGACGGGCCGCCGCCAGTGCATCCAAAGCCTCGCGGATGTCCTGTTCGCTGCTTGCGTTCGTCACTACCTACGACTCCCGGGGCTTCTGTACCAGGTCCACGTTTACCGTCCGGGCCGCGCTGACAGTGAAGGTCAGAGATGCAGTGCCGCCGCCCTCGGTGCTGTTAAGCACTTCGATGTTGGCCGGGCCATGCAGATAGGCTATTTCGTCGCCTTCCACGCGGAAGGGACGATCGTGGCCGGGGTAGAAGACGTTGGACGACGCCACCATCTTCTCGACGCTGGCGTGGGCGTCCTCGGTATCCCAGAAGATGTTATACGGGATGCCCCGGGCCACGGTGCCGCTCTCCGGCATGGCGTCCCCGGCTATCAGCACGTTTTCGCCATCTATGTCGGCCAGGACGCTCATGTGGCCCTTGGTGTGACCCGGCGTTTCCAGCACGGTTACGCCGTCCACGATGGTGTCGCCTTCGGAGACGACGTCCACCTTCATGTTGCGCATCATGTCGGCCATGCCCGCGGCCACCGCCAGATCCCAGCGGTTGGGGTTGCGGGCATAATCAATCTCCACGGGGTTGACCAACACCGTGGCATTGCGGAACAGGTCCGTGTTCTGGCAGTGGTCCCAGTGCATATGAGTCAGGATGACGATGTCGATGTCATCTGTGGTCAGTCCCATGTTGGTCAGCGCCCGGTAGAGGAACGGGCGGCGCGAGGAGGGGCCGGTGTCAATCAGGATGTTGTGGCTGCCCGTCCGCAGCAGCGAGTTGGTGGAGTAGCCGAAAGAGCCCTGGTCGGTGTTGAGGGCGAACCCGTAGGTTAGAACGTCCAGAGTTGCCATGAGGCGCGCTCCTTAGCGGAAGTTGGGCATCACCTTCTCAGAGAACAATCGCAGCGAGCTTGACACCTCGTCGTACGACAGCCCGCCCGCGTCCAGGTAGCTGATGAAGTGGGTGACGTGGTTCTGTTCCAGTTCCTTGATAGCGGCGTTTACCTTCTCAGGGCTGCCAATGGCGGCCATTCCTTCCTTACCTCGCTCGGCCACCAAATCCGGCTCAATAAAGGGGTCGCGGACGTAATGCTCGTAACCTGAAACACCGGAGGCCCGCACCACGTCCGACAGAGGGCGTCGGAGGAAATCGCTCATATCCCCGGCCCATTGCAGTCGAGGAGTCAGCAATTCCACGGCTTCCTCGTCGGTGGGTGCCACGTAGACGTTGCGGACGGCGGCGACCTCGATGTCATCCGGAGCCGCGCCCTCCTCCATCATCCGCCGCCGGTAGCGCTTGATCAGGTTCTGGTCCGAGTCCGGGGACGCAGGGAAAAAGCTGCTGCCGACCGTAAACAGGCCCCATCGGTGCTCCACCGCAATCTCAACGGACTCCGGACTGTGGGTCACAGCCATGAACACCGGGGGGTAGGGCTGCTGCACCGGCTTGGGGATTACCCGCACTTCGGGGAAGCTGAAGTACTCGCCTTCGTAGGAGAAAGTGTCCTCAGTCCACGAGCGAACAGCGATGTCCATGCCCTCTACGAAGCGGCCACGGGATTCCGCGATGTCCATGCCATATATGTCGAACTCCCGCTTTTGATAGCCTCGCCCTGCGCCGACAATCAGTCGGCCCCGGCTGATAATGTCAAGAGTCGCAAGGTCTTGAGCCAATCGAAGAGGAGGGTGCCAGGGCACAATGGTACAGGCAACTCCTATCTTGACGCGCTCGGTCCTGGCCGCGATGGCCGCCAGCAGGCTGTGGGGAGAACTGATTATGCTGTGTTCGCTGAATGCGTGCTCCGCGATCCACACCGAGTCAAAGCCCAACTCCTCGGCCAACTCTGCGCCTCGCAGGATGTCCTCGTAGACTTCGACATCGGTGCGGCTGACGGGGTTGGGGTTGACTTTGCTTTCGTCGGCATATTGCTCGTGGAGCAGCGGACGCTGCCCCACGAAGAACGCTCCGAATTTCATCGGCTTAGTTCGCTCCCTCGATCTCGGCGTACACCGCCCGCATGGACGCGCCGGAATCATCCTCCACCTCGGTGAACCACTTGATGAGGGAGCGCGTCAGTTGGTCAACGGATTCGTCCTGTGCCGCCTCTTCGTAGCGCATGCGCACGGTGGGCAGGGTCATGCGGGTCTGGAACTCCCGCATCTGGGCAATCTTTTCGGCGTCGGTCATGTCCGACTCAGCCACGCGCAGGCGCTCGTGGAACAGGTCGTCGTCCCTGTCCTCGGGGGCGCCGCCCAACTCGCGGATGCGCCGGTCGAAGATGTCGCCGTGGCTGGTCTCGCGCTCGGCCACCAGCGACAGGCAGCTCTTCAGTCCCGGATGCTCGGTCTTGTCGGCCCAGGCCTTGAGGAAGATTCCGGCCCGGTACTCCTGTAGGCGGATGTCGTTGAGAAGCTCCAGGTATTCTGGTTTGTCCGGCATTGCGATACCTCCTAAACAGGGCGGTTATGGGCGAGTTTAGTGCGCGGCAGATAGGGTGTCAAACTGCCCGTGATAAAATTGCCCGGCTATTCTGAATTGGGTTCAGGTGATGTTTTGCCACAACTAACGGAAGCGCAGCGCGGCATAGTAGCCACCATCAGGGACTTCGTTCGACGGGAAGTACAGCCCGTAGCACAGGATATGGAACACGCCGACGAGTACCCCTTCGAGCTGGTGGAGCGTATGAAGGAGATGGGGCTGTTCGGTGCGGTCATCCCCGAGGAGTATGGCGGCCTGGAACTCGACGTGGCTTCCTACGCATTGGTCATCGAGGAGATTTGCCGCGGCTGGATGAGCCTCAGCGGCATACTCAACTCCCACCTCATCATGGCCTACATGGTAACTACCCACGGCACCACTGAGCAGAAGGAGCAGTTCCTGCCCCTGATGGCCACCGGCGAGAAGCGCGGCGGCATCTGCATTACCGAGCCCAACGCTGGCAGCGACGTACAGGCCATCGAGACCAGGGCCGCCCGTGACGGCGACGACTACGTAGTAAACGGAGCCAAGAGCCTGATCACCAACGGGCGTCACGGCAACACCTTCGCCTTGGTGACCAAGACCGACCCGGCCGCAGACCCGCCCCGGCGCGGCATAAGTATCTTCATCGCCGAGAAGGGGCCGGGCTTCAACGTGGTACGCGACATCCCCAAGTTGGGCTACAAGGGCGTGGACACCTGCGAGCTGTCCTTCGACGATTACCGCGTCTCCGGCGGCAACCTGGTAGGCGGGGAGGAAGGCAAGGGCTTCTACCAGATTATGAGCGGGCTGGAGCTGGGCCGCATCAACGTCGCCGCCCGCTGTCTCGGTGTGGCCCGCGCCGCCTTGGAGGAAGCGACCCGCTACGCCAAGCAGCGCCAGACCTTCGGCAAGCCCATCGGCGAGCACCAGAGCGTCCAGATAATGCTGGCCAACATGGCCACCAACATTCAGGCCGCTCACCTGATGGTGCTGCACGCCGCCGACAAGAAGGACCGGGGCGAGCGGGCCGACATGGAGGCGGGCATGGCCAAGCTGTTCGCCAGCGAGATGTGTATGCAGGTAGCCACCGACGCCATGCGCATCCACGGCGGCTACGGCTACACCCAGGACCTCCCCGTGGAGCGCCACTTCCGCGACGCCCCGCTGATGATGATTGGCGAAGGCACCAACGAAATCCAGCGCCTGGTCATCGCCAGGCACCTGCTCAACAACTATCCGACGGGGGATTTCCTCTACGAGTCGGGGTTGTAGGGAAAGCGATGTATAATCCGAGACGCCAGCGTATGATAAATTACGAGTACACTTTGCACGCCAAGCTGAGACAGAAAAAGCAGGCTGCCGACCCGGCAGAAGTCGCCTTGACAGTGGCAAGGGGAGAGTTAATCGGGGTCAGGGATAACAAGGGTTCGCGGAGACGGGTATTCAGGGCAGGCTATACCCAAGACGGCCGGGACTATTCTGAGAAAGAGCCTACCATCGTGTACACATTCGAGAAAGGTTCGGTCGTGGTTGTTACCACGATAACTCGATACGGTCAATTTGAGTGAGGCGGCAATAATGAGGATTACCTATGATCCGTGGGCAGACGCAGTGAGCTTTCACATCGCAAGCTCTGAAAAAGGCATAGTGGACTACGCCGACGTGGACGGAGACACCTTCATTCACTTCGACTCGGAAAACCGAATCGTCGAACTCGAAGTATTGGCTGCTTCCCAAAGGCTTGACCTTGATTTCCTTTTGCCCGAGATAACCCTCTTGGGGGACGAAGGCTATGCGACTTGGCGAAAGCTGCAAGTGGCTCTTTGGCGATGTAAACAGTCCGGCCAACCAGTCGTCGCTAGGCTTAATGAAAAAGTTTACTGGATAACCAAGATTGAAAATCACTCGGTCACCCTATTTGCTGAAGCATCATCTGCACCGGTCACGATTTCCGAGCAAGACCTGGACAATCCCGACATCGCCATGCACAAGAAGTTCGAGCGGGGCGAACTGGTAGAAGCCCTCTGGGAAATGGGCGGCTACCATACAGACCCAGCTTAAAAATCAGGAGGCCAACCCAATGGTCCAGACCAACACCGAAACCGGCATCACCCGCGCTCTGGGCAACTTCGCGCAGGCGCTCGAATACGAAGACCTTTCGCCCGAGGTCATAGACTGGGCCAAGTACCTCTGCCTCGACTTTGCCGCCGTCACCCTGAACGGCTCCACCACCGACTCGGCCCGCGCCGTGGTTGACGCGCTGCAACGCCTGGGGCGCTCCGGCCCGTCGGCCATCGTCGGCACGCCGCACCGGGTTCTGCCGGAGTACGCTTCCATGGCCAACGGCGTTGCCTTCCACAGCATTGAGATGGATGACGTGAACAACGAAGCGTCGCTGCATCCCGGCGTGGTGGCCTTCCCGACCGCCCTCTCGATGGCCGACCTCGCCCATGTATCCGGCAAGGACTTCATCGCCGCCGTGGTTGCAGGGTACGACGTCATTGTGCGACTGGGGCGCGCTCTGCAACCCGCGGAGCACTACGGGCGGGGCTTTCACCCCACCGGCACCTGCGGGGCTTTCGGCGCGGCGGTGGTGGCCGGGCGACTGCTGGGGTTGCAGGGAGACGACTTCATCCACGCCCTGGGCATCGCCGGAAGCCAGACGGCGGGCAGCATGGAGTACCTGGCGCAGGGCGCATGGACGAAACGGCTGCATCCCGGCTGGGCGTCTCACAGCGGTTCGTGGGCGGCGCTGCTGGCCCGCTCCGGCTACACTGGCCCGACGACGATACTGGAGGGACGCGACGGGTTCCTGCAAGCCTATTCAGGCAACCCCGACCCCTCGCTGGCGCTTCAGGACTTGGGTGATGAATACCTGATAACCCGCACCGGCATCAAGCCCCATGCCTGCTGCCGCTACAAGCAGGGGCCGATAGACTGCCTGATTGAGTTGCGCAACGCCCACGGCCTGACCTCCGAAGACGTTGAAGAAGTCACCATCGGCGTCCTCAGCGGCGGGTTCAAGCTGGTCGCATCCCCGGAGGAAGACAAGGCCAACCCCAGGACCGTGGTGGATATGCAGTTCTCCATGCCCTTCGGCGCGGCGGTGGCGTTGGCCTACGGTCGGGCCTCACTGGAGGAATACGCCGACGGTGTGCCTGACCGCCCGGAAGTACGCCACATCCTGCCGCGGGTCAAGTGCGTCACCGACCCGGAGCTGGACGCCCACTTCCCCCGCGAGTTCCGCGCTTGGGCCGAAGTCGCCACCACCGACGGACGCCGCCTGCGCAGCGACATCCGGTACCCCAAGGGCGACCCGGAAAACGCCCTGTCGTGGGACGAAATGAAGGAGAAGTTCACCGTCCTCACGAGTCCGGTAATCAGTCCTGAGCGGCAGCAGACAATCATCGCCGCCATCGAATCGCTGGATGAAATGTATGACGTGCGGCAGCTCGCCGCCCTGCTTTCCACGGAGTAGTCCGTATATGCGCTCACCGGAAGCCGGGAAAGCGTCATGACCCTCCCATTACAGGGCGTCCGCATCCTGGAAATGTCGCAGGCCATCGCCGGGCCGGTGGCGGCGAGGACGCTGGGCGACTTGGGCGCGGAAGTCATAAAGATAGAGCAGCCCGGCGGGGGGGATATGTCGCGGCGCATCGGCCCCCACTTTCTCGGCGGCGAGAGCGCCTATTACCTGAACTTCAACCGCAACAAGAGGAGCGTCACCATAGACCTGCGGACACCGCAGGGCCGGGAGGTCTGCCACCGGCTCGTCGCGGTGTCCGACGTGGTTTTTGACGCCTTCCGTCCCTCCGCGCTGGAACGACTGGGGTTGGACTACGATTCGCTGAGGGCCATCAACCCGTCCATCATAGCCTGCTCTCTGTCGGCCTTCGGGCAGGAGGGGCCGTATCGGGAGCGTCCCGGCTTCGACGGCATCGTGCAGGCCATGGGCGGCGGCATGAGCGTAACCGGCAACCCAGGACAGCCGCCGGTGTTCATGGGCTTCCCGGTCGGCGACATGGTGGGCGGCTACGTAGCCGCCCTCAGCATCGCCTCGGCTCTGTACGGGCGCCGGGTCACCGGCGAGGGCCGACGGCTGGACATCTCGCTGCTGGACGTGCAGATTGCCCTGCAAGCGCACTTGGGGCAGTTCTACCTAGTCTCCGGCGAAGTCCCGGAACCCATCGGCTCGGGCCACCCGTCCAATCTGCCCGTCGGAGCCTACCGGTGCGCCGACGGCAAGTACGTGCAGGTCCACTGCGCCAGCCAGGAATTCGCCATGAAGACCCTGCGGATGATGTCCGGCGAAGTAGAATCGCTTCGGGGCATGGACGAAGACTCACGCTTTACGACCGCTTCCGCCCGCATTGAGAACCGCGTCGCGCTGGAAGAAGCTCTCACTGCTGGCTTCGCCACCAAGCCGCGCACCGATTGGGAAGCCCTGCTCCTGAAATGGGATGTTCCCGGCGGCCCGGTCAACAACATAGCCGAAGCCTTAGCCGACCCACAGGTGCAACTCCGCGAAATGGTGGTGGAAATAGACCATCCTGTCGCCGGAACCTACCGTACTGCCGGGAATCCGATAAAATCCGGGAGCGCTGATGTCTTCACGCCACCGCCCACACTGGGACAAGACACGGACGACGTACTGACTGGGCTGCTGGGGTACGGCAGAGCGGAGTTGGCGGCATTGCGGGAGACGGGGGCAGTCTGAAAAGTTCCCTCTCCCTCTGGGAGAGGGCCAGGGTGAGGGCGAGACAGCAGGAACATCAGGAGGTTCGCTAATGACGACCAATGCTAAATTAGGGATCCTGGTTCCCGGTGGCTTCGGCGGAACGCCGCCGACGCTGGCCGAGTATTCCTCCTTCTTCCGCCGGGCCGAGGAGCTGGGCTACGACTCGCTGTGGGTCATTGACCGGATATTTCACCCCAACAGCATCATAGACCCGATGACCCTATTGGCCTGCGCCGCCACGGTCACCGAGCGCGTGCGGTTGGGAACGTCGGTGTTGCTGTTCGTTCTGCGCAACCCAATACTGGTGGCCAAGACTACTTCGACGCTGGACTACCTCTCAGGCGGACGGGTGACGCTGGGCATATCTCTGGGTGGGCGAGACAACGAGTTCGGACCCCTGGGCGTGGACGTGCGTCGCCGGGTGAGCCGTTTCAACGAGGGGCTGGAGGTCATGCGCCGCCTGTGGAGCGAGCGGGACGTCACCCACCACGGGCGCTACTATCACATGGACAACGTGAACATAGACCCCAAGCCGGTACAGCAGCCGTCCATCCCCATCATCATCGGCGGCTCCGCGGACACCGCCCTGCAACGCGCCGCCGAGCAGACCGACGGCTGGGTGGCCGGAGGCGCGGCCAGCCCCGAGGTCTTCGCCCAAGCCTGGGGCAAAATCCGCGACTACGCCGCCGCCGCAGGCAAAAACCCGGACGCGCTGGATTCCTCCAAGCTGATATACACCTACGTAGACACCGACCGCGACCGGGCCAAGCGGGAACTGGAAGCCTTCACCCACGCCTACTACGGCCCGCAGTATGACGTGGAAAACGCCTGCGCCTTCGGACGCCCCGAAGACTGCGCCGCCAAGCTCCAAGCCTACATAGACGCTGGGGCCAAGACGGTGATGGTAGGCCCCACCTGGCCCGACCCGGCGCAGATAGAGCGCATCAGCGCGGAGGTCGCGCCGCTGCTGCGGTGAGCCGACACTTTGCTATAGGCATCGGAAGCAAAGGGGCAGGCCGTAAGCCTGCCCCAATCTTTAACTGCCTCGAATGTTGCCGGATTTGCTTGTCAGCCTGCTGGTAAGGCTTGATGGCAAAACTCGTCAATCGTTTCGGACAACCCAGGATCATTCTCGACCATTTGGAGTATGAGCGCCCTCAGCTTGTCGGAATCCAGTTCCGATAGCAGGTCTTCAATAGAGACACGCACTGCCACCGAATCCCGGTCGTGAATCCACGTCAGGAGCACGGCCACGATATGCTTGCAGTAGCCGCCCCAATTGTAAAGGCAGGTGCAGGATGCGCTGAATTCGTCCCCTTGAAATACAATGCCGACGTGGTAGGGGTCCTCTTCACTGCCTAAAACTTCGGCGAAGAGCCTGCTTCCACGCTGGACTACGGACTCCACCATGCCGGAATAGTAGTAATCTTCGCCCCGCTCGAAGGATTTTTCGGTCACTTTCGCGAGGATAAACTCCTCGGTAACGAAAACGGTCTCTGACGTCACATCAACCTCCGCTCAACACTTGTTTACCATTCACACAGGTCTTCCTTTACCTCCTACACCGACGTCTGCGTCACCACTCCCGGCGCTACCCTCCGTGACAGCCAACGCCCGTCGCCGCTGTCTCCCAGCAGTTGCCCGTCGCGGACTATGACCTTGCCGCGCAGCATGGTCATTATCGGGTAGCCTTCGCACTCGAAGCCGTCCCAGATGGAGTAGTCGGACTCGGCGTGAAGCTCGTCCACCGTTATGGTCTTTTTCAGGTTGGGGTCGAAGATGACGATGTCGGCGTCGCTGCCCACGGCGATGGCGCCCTTCTGCGGGTACATACCGAGAATCTTGGCGGCGTTGGTGGAGGTGATGGCGGCAAACCGCTCCAGGCCAATGCGTCCGGGGGCCACCAGCTTGGTGTAGGTGACCGGCATACGGGTTTCGATGCCGTTGTGTCCGCCGCAGAGGGTGCGGATGGTGTCGCCGGCGAGCTTCACGTTCTTGTAGGTGGTCCACTCGTCGGTGGCGGTAGTGCAGATTGGCCCGTCCACCAGCCCCTGCTGTAGGGCGTCGCGGTCGTCGGAGAACTTGATGGCCGGGTAGGTGTGGATGGCCAGGCCCTCGGGTTTCAGGTAGTCGTCGCAAGTGAACTCCAGGTAGTTGTGCAGGGCCTCGCCGTAGACCGGAAGCTGCCTGGCCCGGGCCTCGGCGATGGCGTTTACGCCTTCCTTGGCCGTGGTGTGGACGAAGTAGATGCCGGTCTCGGTACTCTGGGCCAGTCTGGTCACCTTGCGGAAGGAAATGTCCTCGGAGATGTTGTTGTGGGCCAGGTGCAGGTTGGAGCCGTGGTCGCGCCCCTCCCGCTCCAGCTTGTCCTCCATGTAGGTTACGATGTCGTCCTCTTCGGCGTGGACAGCCATGATGCCGCCGTGCTTGCCAACTTCCTGGAAAATCTCCCACAGGTGGCCCATGGGCACGCGGGCGTGGAAGGTAGTGAAAATCTTGAAGCTGGCTACGCCCGACTGGATAGCCTCGCCAATCTCACCCAGAGTGACGGGCGGGATGGCCCCGGCGAGGATGTAGTGGAAGGTGTAGTCAATGAAGGAGTGCCCGCGGAAAATATCCCGCCGCACCTCAATCTGGCCCATGATGGGGTCAGACGGTGGGACGGCGCCCGGCGTCAGCGGCAGCGCTCCGGCGAAGTCAACGTAGGTAGTGACGCCCCCGAAGGCGGCAGCGCGGCTGGCGGCCTCGGGCGGCTGAGTGTATATGCCGGTGTCGCCGCCGGCCCAGTAGTCCGGCACCGGCACGTTGATGTGAGCGTGGGGCTCGATGCCGCCGGGCAGGACTATCATTCCGGTGGCGTCTATCGTCTCGCCCGCTCCTATGTCATCCAGAGCTCCGGGCGAGGCCACCGCCGCAATCTGCTCCCCCTGAATGCCTACGTCCATGAGGCCGGCGCCTCCGGGCGCAACCACGGTTCCGCCCTTGATAATCAAGTCCAGCATGATTGCCTCCCGAATCGACGTTTTTAGACAGATTCTTGTGGGTGATTATGTCCTGTAGAAGCTATGTAACCGCGGCAATCTCAATCTCTTCGTTCAAGGTCGCCGGAATCCAGGCTGACAAGAGGGTTTCCAGTTCGTCCCGGCACTCTTCCAGGCGATGTTCCGCGCCCTCGAACAGCACCAGTTCCTTGGGTTCCTTGGCCCACTCGTATATCTGGAGAGCGCAGGAGAACGGCAGCCGGGTGTCGGCCTTGCCATGGGCCACCAGCAGCTTGCGGGGAGCAAGCTGCCCGGCCATCCCCGCGCCGTAGGTCTGCGGCGAAAGCGACACCACGCCCTTGATGTGGTCGCTGGTCGCTCCGGCCGCGATGACCACCGCCCCGCCGAAGGAATGACCCACAACCACCACCGGCCCGTGGCCGCTTTCCTTGAGGTATTCGGCTCCCGCCAGCAAATCCAGCACGCACTCCAGCAGGTCGTTGGGGAAGCGGTAGTCCAGCCGCAGGGAGGTTATACCCTGTCCAATGAGTTGCTCGGACAGTCGGGCATAAGTGCCAGGCCCCGGCCCGCCGAAGCCGCCCCGGGCGCCGCAGACCCAGACGACGGCGCGGTCGGCTCCCTCCGCCCGGTGAACGATGCCGCTGAACTCGCCCCGATTGGTGTGGAACTTCAGCCCTGCGCCGGTGTCGCCGTCGGGCAGGGGAGCGTCGGTCACCCGGAACAGCTTGATGAGGTCGTTGACGGACTCGGGGCGTTGGCCGGGAGCTGCGCTCATCTTTGTCCCCTTCTGTGAAACACTGTTTAATTTTTGGTCAGATTGATAAATGAATACTCGCCTTCACTCTTAAAATCTAACCAAATTTCTTGTGGAACTATTTGGTGCAGCCAACCACTGCTTTCACTGGTTAATCGAGAAAGTCGGCCAGCGTAGCGTTGAAGTCGCCGGGGTTGTCCTCAAACACCATGTGGGCCGCGTTATCCACGTGGACCAGCCTGCCGTCGGCCAGCGTCTCCACCATCCGCTCGGCAACGCCGCGGCTCAGAGTGTCGGTCTCCGAGCCGCGCACTATCAGGGTGGGGCAGGTAATCCTGCTCAGGGGTTCCCACAGGTCGGGCGGGGGGGTGCCGGTGCCGTTGCGCCGCTGCTCGCGGATTTCCGGGTCATAGCGCCAGCCGATTTTGCCATCGGGCAGTTCCCTTGTCTGGTAGGTCAGCCTGCGCCGCATAACCAGTTCCGAGGCAAAGCGGTTCTGCGCGTTCACGTGCTGGAAGGCGTCCTCGAAGGAGTCGAACTCCTCTGGCACCTCCACTACTTCGCGGGTGATGCGGGCCGACCCTACCGGGTCAATCTCCGGGCCGATGTCCACGATGACCAGCTTTTCCAGCATCCCAGCGTTGCGCCCGGCGAAGGCCATGCTGTTGCGCCCGCCCATGGAGTGGCCGATGAGGGTGAACTTCTCGATGCCCAGCGTGTAGCAGAATTCTTCCACGTCAGCTACGAAAGCGTCGGTGGAATAGTCGCCGCGGGGGGCCCAGTCCGTCTCGCCCCGGCCTCGCTGGTCCAGGGCCAGCACGCGATAGTCGTCGCAGAACCGCGCCGCCACGTCGTCCCAGGAATGGCAGTGGCCCCTCAGCCCGTGGAGCAGCAGCATGACTGGCGCCCCTTCATTGCCCCAATCGAGGTAGTGGAAGTTCATCCCGTTGCAGGTCACCATCACGTCGGTGGGTTGTACGGTTGTGGTCATGGCATCGCCTCCGGCATCTATCAAGTCAGAGGGTTTCCTGAATTTTGAGGCAGTTTAGCACAGAGAAGGCGACAGGGGGAAAGTGTTGTCCAATGGGTTTGGCCGTCCCTATCTCTTGATTATCAGCAGCGAAAAGTAGTCGTAGTCTTCATCGGTAAGCTTGCTGATGTCGTGAATCACCCGCTCGCTGGCGGTGCTGGCTTGACGGACGTAGATGGCGTGGCCTGCCAGGCCCAGGTTTTCCAGGTTTGCCAGCGCCCGCATCAGGTTGGGGTTAATTTCCATCAGCACGATGGTATCGTAGTTGGTGATGGCTTCGCGCAGGTCGTCTATGCCGTAGACCTCCGGCAGAATGGCGAGCCGCTGGCCCTGGCTGACCAGCGGAACGCCCGAACTGGCCGCGGCGGCCATCACCGACGGCACTCCCGGCACCACCTCTACGCTCAGCCCGTCTATTCCCTCAGCGTGCACGTGCTCTATCAGGTGCGGAAATTCGCTGTACAGCATCGGGTCGCCCTCGGTGATAAAAGCCACGTCCCGCCCTTCCCGCAGCTTGGCGCCGATGCGGGCGGCGGCCTCGTGCCAAGTGCCATGGCTGACCAGAGAATCGTCAGAAGGGATGATGATAGGCAGCATTTCAGTGCCGCCGGAAAGCAACTGGCGCACTACGTCCAGCGCGAAGCTGGGGGCGCCGTTGTCCAACTGCGTGTAGCAAACGACGCCGACCTTCTCCAGCAACCGCTGGGCGCGGACGGTGAGTAACTCAGGGTCGCCGGGGCCTACGCCAACGCCGTAGAAAGCGCCGGGCACCGCCCCATTCGGCTCGCTCAGGGCAGGCACTACTGCACCACCACGTTGAGCAGGCGGCCCGGTACGTAGACCGTCTTATTTATGGCCTTACCGTAGACGAAGCTCTGAACTCTCGGGCTGGCCATCGCCAGTTCCTGCGCTTCCGCTTCCGGGATTCCCACCGGAACCTCCAGCTTGTCGCGCACCTTACCGTTGACCTGCACCACCAGCGTGAACACCTCGTCGGCGGCCAGGTCTTCGTCCCAGGATGGGAAGGGCTGCTGGTGAATGCTGTACTCGCGTCCGGCCTGCTCCCACAACTCTTCGGTGAGATGCGGTGCCATCGGCGCCAGCATCAGGAGCAGCTTTTCAACGCATTCCCTCCACATTTCCGGGGACACGCTGCTGTCAGCCCATACTTTGTTCAGATGATTGGTCAGCTCCATGAGCGACGCAATGGCGGTGTTGAACTTGAACCTGTCCAGGTCGTTGTAGCACTTGCGAACTGTCTGGTGTAGCAGACGCTCGGTTTCGCGTTCCGCTGTGTCACCGGAGCCGTCCAGGGCCGCCGGGTCCCGGCTGGCTATGTCCCACACTCGGTTGAGCCAGCGGGCGATGCCGTTGATGCCCTCTCCGCTCCAGGGGCCGCCGTGGTCCCAAGGGCCGATGAACATCAGGAAGCAGCGTACGGCGTCCGCGCCCAGCAATCCCACCACGTCATCGGGGGCCACCACGTTCCCCCGGCTCTTGCTCATCTTCTCGTGGTCCTGGCCCAGGATAACGCCCTGGTTGAACAGGCGCAGGAAAGGCTCCTCGAAGTCCACCATCCCCATGTCGTAGAGGGCCTTGATGAAGAAGCGGGAATAGAGCAGGTGCATTACCGCGTGTTCCGCGCCTCCGGTGTACTGGTCAACGGGCAGCCAGGACTTAATCATTTCGGGGTCGGCCGGCCCATCGGAGAAATGCGGGCTGATGTAGCGCATCATGTACCAGGACGAGTCCATAAAGGTGTCCATGGTGTCCGTTTCGCGCCGCCCGGGCCCGCCGCAGGACGGGCAGACGGTATTGACGAACTCGGCGCTGGCGACCAGGGGCGACTCGCCGCTGGGCTTGAACTCGGCATCCTGGGGCAGCAGCACCGGCAGGTCTGCCTCGGTAACTGGCACCACGCCGCAACTGTCGCAGTAAATCATCGGGATGGGTGTTCCCCAGTAGCGCTGGCGGGAAATCAACCAGTCGCGGATGCGATAGGACACGGCCCGCTTGCCCCAGCCGTACTTCTCAACGTCATCGGAGATGGCCTCGACTCCCTCCTCGTTGGTCATCCCGTCGTAGGGGCCGGAGTTGGTCATAAAGCCGTCGCCCAGGTATGCCTCGGCCAGGTCCTTGCCGTCCCAGGAGATGGGGGCTATGACCTGACGGATGGGCAGGCGGTATTTCCGAGCGAACTCGAAGTCGCGGGCATCGTGGGCGGGAACGCCCATCACCGCGCCGGTGCCGTAGGTCATCAGCACGTAGTCGCTGATGAAAATCGGCACCCGCTCGTAGTTGAGCCGGTTCACGGCGTAGCTGCCGGTAAAGACCCCGGTCTTCTCCTTGTCGGCGGAGAGACGGTCAATCTCGGAAGTCCGCCGGGCCTGCGCTACATACTCTTCAACTTCCTGACGATGTCTTGGAAGGGTGATTTTCTCCACCAAGGGATGCTCCGGGGCCAGAACGAGGAAGGTCACTCCGAAGATGGTGTCTATACGGGTGGTGAATGTTGGAATTTCCCGCTCTTCCAGCCCCAGGGAACCGATGTCGAAGCTGATTTCCACGCCGGCGCTCTTGCCGATCCAGTTGTTCTGCATCGTGAGAATCTTGTCGGGCCAGTCCACCAGCCCGCTGAAGTCCATCAGGCGGTCGGCGTATTCGGTGATGCGAAAGAACCACTGCTCCAGGTCGCGGCGAGTAACCACTGCACCACAGCGTTCGCAGGCCCCGTTCAGCACCTGCTCATTGGCCAGCACGGTTACGCAGGAAGGGCACCAGACCACCGGCGCATTGGCCCGGTAAGCCAGGCCGCGCTCATAAAGCCTGAGGAAGAACCACTGGTTCCAGCGGTAGTATTCAGGGTCGCAGCAGACCACCTCCCGGTCCCAATCATAAATTGCCCCGATAGACCTTAGCTGACGTCGCATATTCTTGATGTTATCCATCGTCCAATCGTAGGGGTGAATGCCCCGGCTGATGGCGGCGTTTTCCGCTGGGAGGCCGAAGGCGTCAAACCCGATGGGGTGCAATACGTTGTAACCCTGCATCCGCCGAAAGCGGGCGTGGGCGTCGGACGGCGCCATCGCGTACCAGTGTCCGATGTGCAGGTCGCCGGAGGGGTAGGGGTACATGGTCATTTCATACCATTTGGGCCGCGGGTCGTGGTCCGGCACCCTGTGGAGCTCATCCCGCTCCCAGCGGTCCTGCCATTTGCGGTCTATCGAAACTGGGTCGAAGCCAAGTTCCACCTGTCGGGAGCTGGTCGTCATTGGACTGTCACCTCGTCACTTGTCAGGAGCGGGGGCTGCGCTCATAGATTATACCAGCACAAGCATGTAGTATTCCTTTTCAGCACCCTTCATTCCCTCCGGGTAGATTCGTGCCTCCCTGTGGTGACCGCTGGTATCGACGTCGCCCGGCAAAATACCAAATTCTCTTTGATATAATCTGAATTCTTCGTAATACCGGCATACCGGCGATGTGCCTCGGTATTCCTGAACCGGCCGGTGGTGCGGCCTCTAAATTGGAGTCTTCGATTTGGCCGTTAACCGGAACCCCCGGCCCATAGACGCCATCATCCGGTTGCCCCGGCGCCGCGAAGTATCACAGACCATCCGACTAGACGAGTCGCCGCGGCGCCCTCGCAAGCTACTGGGTGTCTCGGGTATCCTGGTCATCGGCTTTTCCCTGCTGATCACCCTGGGAGCAGTCCTGCTCGTCCTGCCCTTCGCCTCCAACTCCGGGGAGTTGACTTCGGTGCCGACGGCCTTCTTTACCTCAATATCCGCCGTTACCGTAACGGGGCACACGGTGGTAAGCACTCCAGACTATTGGGCGCCTTTTGGACAAGCCGTCATATTCGCGCTGATGGCTCTGGGCGGGCTCGGCTTCATGGTAATCAGCACCTTCCTGCTTTTGGCCTTGGGCAGTCGCACCACCATTCAGCAAAGAGCGATAACCCGGGGGCTGATGAGCGACACCGTCGGCGTGAATCAGGTGCGGGCCATCCGGTCCTTCGGACGCAACGTCATCATCATAGTCTTGCTAATATATCTGGGCGGGTCGCTGATCTTCTTCACCCAGATTAACGGGCTGGAAGGAGCAGGGCAGGGGCAATCCTACTGGTACTCACTATTTCTTTCCGTTTCTTCTTTCAACAATGCCGGGTTCAACATCATCCCCGAAGTGCCCGCCGGAAATGCGGCGCGGTTCGCATCCAACTCGGTTGTGTTACTCGTGATGACCGCCATGATTGCCTTGGGCGGCCTCGGTTGGGTGATGATGGTGGACGTGTGGCGCGGGCGCCGATTCGCCCGTTTTTCGCTGGACACCAAGCTGGTGATCGTTACCAGCCTGGCGCTCTGGCTGCTTGGCGGAGCCATACTTGCTCTTACGGAGTTCGCCAAACCCGAAACCATGGGGGCGATGGGCTGGACGGACCGCATTCTCAATGCGGCGTTCCTCACTGTGAGCGGGCGTACCGCCGGCTTTAGCACCATCGACTTCGGCCAGGTCGCCGACGCTACTGAAATGACATTCACGGCGTTGATGTTCATTGGGGGGGCGCCCGGCTCCGTGGCCGGAGGGATCAAGGTGGTCACCTTCGCCGTCCTCATAACCGCAGTAGTATCGTCCCTTCGCAGCAGGCCCCACGCCGAGGCGTTCGGGCGGGAGATTCCCCAGCCGCAGGTGCATCGCGCTCTGTCCGTCGCTGCCTTGGGAGTGGTCCTGGTTTTCATTGGGGCGATGACCCTCATCTCTTTGGAGCCAGAGGCGCGCTTCCTCTCTCTGCTCTTCGACTTCGTCTCCGCCCTAGGCACCGTGGGGGCCACCACAGGAATTGTCCCAGCCCTGAGCCTGCCTTCCCAGGCAGTTTTTATGGCGGCAATGTTCGTCGGTAGAATGGGCCCCCTGATACTCGCGCTCGCCCTGGCTCCCAAAGAGGACGAAATAGTGCTGTATCGCTTCGCCCAGGAAAGGGTTAGAATAGGCTGAGAATCGAGTGGAGGAGTGGGGTGAACAAGCAGGTTTGTGTTATCGGTATGGGCCGTTACGGCTCCACCATTGCGCGCGAACTCTACCAGAGCGGCCACGACGTGCTGGCGATAGATGCCGACGAAGCCCGGATTCAAGAGCAACTGGGACAAGTGACCTATGCGGTCCGGGCCGATGCCACTAACGAGTCAGTGCTGAGGGAATTGGACCTTCCTGATTACGACGTGGCCATAGTGGCGCTGGGAGGCGACAATGTTCAGGCGAGCGTCGGGGTAACGGCGCTGCTCAAGAGCCTGGGCATTCCCATGGTCATGGCCCGCGCCGCCAACGACCAGCACGGGGATATTCTGGAGCGTATCGGGGCGGACCGGGTGCTGTTCCCCGAAGCCGAAAACGCCCGGCGCGTCGCCAAGCTGGAATTCACCCGCGAACTGCTGGACTATATGCCCATTCTGGCCGATTACGGCATTAGCAAGATTCGGCCACCTGAAGGCATGCTCAACAAAACCCTGGAGGCCGCAGGGCTGTCCGGTGCCGGCGACCGTCATGGCATGTCTGTGCTGGCAATACGACGGGGACGCACTTCCTTCCTTCATCCATCGAAAGACGAGGTCATGCAGCACGGAGACGTACTAATCCTGGCAGCCACCAGCGAGCAACTCAGCAAGCTCCCCGAAATGGCCAAACGTCTCGGAGAAGACACAGCCCCTTAAGGTGGTAGAAGGCACCCACGGACATCTAAAATGGCCCTGTTTACGCAACCCATTACACTGGCCATTGAATCTGGCCGCCCTTTATGATCGCGCGAAGCTTTGGGAACTGCATTTCGATGGCCCCCTTAATCGCAACCTTGCTGGCGAGTGGCGATAATGAGTCAGGGCGTTAGCAGCATCCTGGTTCCAATAAATGACTCTCCCCACAGCGAGCGAGCCTTTCGCTGGGCCTGCCAGGTGGCTCGCTCAAACAAGGCGCAGCTGCACGCTCTCCACGTGATCGAAGTCCCCCTGTCGCTTTCGCTGGAAGCGGAAATCACTGCGGAGGTGGACCTCGCCGAAGTGCTGCTGTCCCGATACGAGCGTATTGCTCATGACGAAAAGTATCGCGGCCTCCAGGCGGGTTGCCTGCGCGCTCGACAGGCGGGGGCGGCCATTGTACGGGAGGTGGAAATCAAGCGGGCGGAAATCATCGTCGTCGGCATTCCCTACAACCGCACGCTGGGCCAATGCAGCATGAGTTCCGCCGCATCCCATATCTTCCAGCACGCCCCTTGCCAGGTGCTGCTCTGGAGGGACAATGCTCCGGTTCCCATTTTCCCCGGAGCTTGACCTGCCGTGCGAATGCTGATCTATGGTTGGGGTCAGTTAGCCGCCAGTGCTATCAGGGACCTGGCCGACGAAGACATCGAGATTACCGTGCTGGGCCGGGAGCGCAGCCGCTTGGAGCGGTTGAGCACCTTTCCAGGTGTTACCGTGGCGCTCCTCGAAGAGCCTGTTATCCAAGACTACCTGCTGGAATCAGGCATGAGCCATGCCGACGCTTTTCTCGCGCTCTCGGACGACGACCATGAAAATCTGCTACTGGCTCAGGTCGCCAAGTTTATGTTCAATGTGCCGCGAGTCGTATGCCACGTGGAAAATCCCCAGCTCCAGGTCTTGTACACCGCTCTGGGGCTGAACGTGGTAGGCTATTCCCGCGGGATCCTGCAAGACATACGGCAAGTCCTGAGCGCCTGAGATTCGCGGTATGAAGGGCCGTTTATGATAGAGGGTCGGACGACGGGATGTACGTCGTAATCGTCGGTTGCAGCGAAGCCGGCTACTACCTTGCCCGTGCGCTGGTGACCAGCGGACATGAAGTGGCCGTTATTGAGCGCGATATAGACCGTTACCGGCTGGTCACGGAAGAGTTGGGCATTGTTGCACTCCTTGGCGACGGGTCAGACACTGACGTGCTGCGCAATGCCGGAGCGGAACGAGCGGACGTGGTGGTCGCCTTGACTGGTATGGACGCCACCAATCTGGTGGTCTGTCAGACGGTGCAGCACATATTTCAGACTCCCCGCACCTTGACCCTGATCAAAGACCCCAAGAACGAACCCGTATTCGAAGAACTGGGCATTGACGTGGTAGTTAACTGGATTCATCTTGCCCTGAGCGCCTTGGAAGAAGGAATACCCGGACATCCGTTGCGACACCTGATGTCCCTCCGCCAACCCGGAATGGAATTGGTCTGCGTGTCTGTGCCTCCCAGCGCCGACATTGTGGGCAAGCGCCTGGGAGAGCTCCAACTCCCGCCCAACAGCTTTATTTCCCTGATTGTGAAGAAGGGACGCGCCGACTTGCCTTCCAACCATTTCCTGGTGGAAGCGGAGGACGAACTGATCGCAGTCACTTCCAGCGATGACGAACAGCTACTCTACGATATTCTTACCGGAGTCTGATCGTGGCCCGGACACTCGCATTCCTGGGGCCTTCCGGGACATACACCGAGGAAGCGGCCCTGTTATATGACCCCAGCGCAGAATTGCGGCCTTATCCCAACATCTCGGCAGTCGGGCAAGCGGTGGCCGCCAATGAAACGGAACAGGGCGTGGCCCCTATCGAAAACAGCATAGAGGGATCGGTGAATTTCACCCTCGACCTGTTGGTCAGCGAGAATTCCCTTTTCATCAGCTACGAAATAGTCATCCCTATTGAGCACTACCTCATGGGCCAGCCCGGTACGCGGTTGGAGGAGGTACAGGTGGTGTATTCCCACCCCCAGGCCCTCGCCCAGTGCCGCGACTATCTCGAGCGGAATTTCACCAACGCCATCCGGTCGGCGTCCCTCAGCACTGCCCAGGCCGTGGGCGACGCCATGAGCAGCGACGCTCCGGCGGCGGCCATCGCTCCCCACCGCTCGGCGGCTCTGTACAACGCCGAGATTCTGGCGTCAGGGATTCAGGATGTTGCCGCCAACGCCACCCGGTTCGTAGTGCTGTCGAAGTCGGACCATGAACCGACGGGCAATGACAAGACGTCTCTGTTCTTCACTTTTGCCGAGGACCTGCCGGGGCAGCTATACGCGGTGATGGGAGAGTTCGCCCGCCGGGAGATCAACCTGGCGAAAATCGAGTCGCGGCCCACCAAGCAGTCGCTGGGGCAGTACGTGTTCTTCATAGACTGCGACGGGCACCGGGAAGATCCGCTGATGCGCGAGGCCATCGAGGCCATCCGGGGAAAGGTAAGCCTGCTGAGGGTCTTGGGGTCATATCCCAAGTGGGCGCCACAGCAGACGCCCGGGGGATAAAACTCTTAAGCAAGCATCTCAAAAGTCCCCTCCCCTTGAGGGGGGGTTAGGTTGGGAGTGAAATCTCGCTTCTCGACATGCTTGCGTACACCGGGGAGATAATGGGGGCAGCAAAAAAAACCGGCCCTCCCCTCAGCTTCTCCACGGCATAGCGCCGCACCACAAGACCACAACCCAACAGCCCGAAGTAGTAGGGGAGAGCCGGTTAGGCCGGGCTTCGTTACTCCCCCGTCGGCGGAACGCTCCCGCCAACGAAAGCGAAGCTCAGGGAACCGAAGCCCCCGACCATCAGCCCTGACGCTGTCCGGCTTTATCCTGAGCTTGTCTAAGGGCGCCGGACAGCCCAATCTTTAGAATTTGGTTATGATATTAAACTATTCTCATAATTATGTCAAGGTTTTGTTTTATGGAAATTCGGTGCGGAAAATCGAGGTTCCTTCGTTCTCGTAGACCTTCCTGAGCATTCCTGATTCTGCCATCCTCTCGAATTTAGCCAGCCCTTCTGCTGGGTAATTCAGTCTCTCCAGCTCTCCCACCACCACATAGGCCACGTCATATCGCTTCAACAGGTCTGCCGCTATCGTGGTGTCGGTAGTCTCGTAAGCCAGTCGGACATGGGCCGCCCGCTCATGCACCTGCTGCCGGTAGCCGTACCGCTGTTGGATTTGGTGCCACGGCCAGCCCAGGACAGTGGGCATCCCGGTGTAGTTGGCGATGCGGCCGCCCCATCGGTACTGGTCCATGTGAGCCTCCAGCACCACCGGCGACCCTTCCACGTTATCCTGAAGCCACCTGATAGCCTGGTAATCCCAGACCAATGGGAATAACTCGCCCTTCTCCCAATGTTCCGCCACGGTCATGTATGCCGTCCCGTCCAGCGTCGGCGGCAGGTCGGCAAACCTGTCGTCCAGCCGGTCGCGGGCGCCAAGGACGGTGTATATGAGAGAGCAGCCCACCAGCAGCGCCAGCACAAACAGCCACGCCGCCGCCGGGCCGGGCCGGAGACGCGGCAGCCAGGACGACCCCAGCCGCCAGAGCATATAGGCAGCGGCGATCGCCAGGAAGACCCAGACTTCAAGGTAATACTTGAACAGGGTATTCATCCTCCCAATGTCGCCCTCGACAGTCACGAAGTCAATCCCGATGGCAATGAGCGCCGCCATTGCCACTATCGCCAGAATCACCGCCTCGTAGGGACGGGACGGCTCGGGGGATTGCAGCACCCGCCACCCGGCCACAATGACCAGCGCCAGCAGCGCCAGCAGCAGCAGGGCGTTCCAGTAGCCGAGAACTGCAACCACCACGGCGGCGACAACCGCCGGAGCGAGCATCAGTCGCAGCCACCGCGTTTCCACGGGTATCTCCCTTGAGCGGGGGGCGAGAGGCCGCCTCAACGCGCTCAGGGCCAGGGTTGCCAGGTCCCTCCGCGTCCGCACCAGCAAGTAGGTTACGATGACGAAAAGGAACAGCCCATGGATCCCCAGAAAACGCTCAACGGGGGTCCGCCACCTCGACGCATCAAGGCCGTTGTTGAAGGTCTCGTAGTTCTGGTGAAAGGGCCAGAAGGAAAGCAGGCTGACGACAAGTATCCCGGCTCCGAGTACGGCAAGAAGCGTCAGCTTGCGTCCGGGGCTTCCGCGGGTGAACAGTGCGGCAACGGCGATTAACCCCAAGGTAAGCAGTAGGTAGGAAGGGTAGTCCCAGCTATTGATGGCCCACAGCGAGCCTAGCGTCACCGCCAGCGTCAGGCTAATGGCAGCCAGCCATCCCTTCTCTCCGTTCCGCAATCCGGCCACCAGGCACAAGCCCAGCCCAAGGGCCAGCAGCGTGAACGGAATCACCATCATGTGGGCGTGCAGGTCGGCGAACAGGAACGTGAAGAAAGGAAACTCGGTAATGT
Source organism: Dehalococcoidia bacterium (assembly GCA_965204805.1). Lineage (GTDB taxonomy): Bacteria > Chloroflexota > Dehalococcoidia > Lucifugimonadales > UBA3495 > VXOI01. Next base: position 616,401 of record OZ242013.1, on the reverse strand, counting down.
GCCAGGATGTCCCGGCGTCGCCCGGAATGAAGTCCGGCAGCCAGAAGGCCAACGCCGGAGGCTCGAAGCTCTCCAGCGGAGGGATCATCCGGCTGCTGCGCCAGAAGTCAAACCCGGCCCATGCCGCCCCGTCCACCACCTTGCCCCATACGCCCTGAACAATCTGCGCGATGCCGTCGAAGTTGCCGATAATACCCACAAACCCCGCAGCGACAAGGCCGCAGACTGCGGGAGGCAGCATCCGGTATACAGTGCGACCGCCGGAGTGGCCCTTCTCTTCATACCGCCGACTCCCGGCTCCCTGAACCCCGGCGGCCAAGTTGTAGCCCAGCGAAAACGCCCCGGTCACCGTCAGCGCGAAGAACAACGGCACCCCCAGGTTAAAGACTGTCGTTGGCACAATGGCCGCAACCCGCATAACACAGGCGAGCACAAAGTATCCCCAGTAGTAGTAGTTCAGATACCCCCCGGCAAACCACGGGTCGAAGGGCGGCAACGTGGTGGACCGGAAGACCGCGGTGAGGTACGCCAGCTCCATCGGCTTCTCGCCGCCCCGGTACGGATGCCACAAGTCCGGGTTGAAGGAGCGCAAAGCCACAAAGGCGAGAAATGCGGCCAAAAACAGAAACTCACTGAATACCAGCAGCCGCCATCGCCTCCGCACAAACTCCCAGGCCTCCCGGCGGACGAACCACAGCACAATCCCGGATGCCACTGCCACCGCGCCCATGCCCACGTAGACCGCGCCGCGAGAGAAATCTATCCAGCCCAGCGACACGACCAGCCACGCCACATAGCACACTGCCAGCAATCCCAGAATCCGCGCCAGCAGGATTCCCCGGTCTGGAAGGGGGCGAAAAACGAAAAAGGCCAGAGGCAGGGTCAGCAAGTAAATCAGTTCCACTACCAGCAGCCACGCTAGAACCGGCGCATCATTAACCCATCCGTCCCGGCTCACGATAGCGCTGAAAGCGCCGCCGCCGCGCTGCTTGCCCAGCTCCTCCGGCGACAGCATTAGGGCGGTGGATGATGACTCTGCGCGTTCCCCCCCTTTAATTCCCCCCTTTAGGGGTGGAGGGAGAAGAGGGGCCAGCATTTCCCGCAACCGGGGTTCGGTCAGACGGGCGGCGTTGCGAAAGACAAGAACACGAGGATGGTCATAGCCCACCACGTTGTCCTCGGCATAGCCAAAGTCGAGGGTAAAGTTCGCGTCGGGAGAAGGCGCTTCCGGCGTAGGACTGTCAAGCCCGGCCCGCGCCAACGCGTCGTCGCGGAAGACCACGCCGCCGAGGGCCGGGTAGTTGGTGAACTCGCGGTGCAGCCGGTAGCCCAGCTCGCCGGAGAACAGCAGGCGGTAGTAGTTGTTGCTGTACGGAAAGCGTTCCGGGTCCTGGGCCGCGCTGCCGTAGGGACGGTGGCTGTAGAAAATCAGGTAGTCAGAACGGGCAAGTCTGCTTGCCAACCTCCTCATTTTCGTCTCCGTATCCGGTTCGTAGAGGGGAAACTGCCAGATGTCGTAGGAATAGAGACCCGGCAGCCATTCATCCCAATGATTGTCCATGACAATGGAGGAGCCGCGCGGTACTTCCGTAAGAACCCAGCGCGACGCCTCCAACCCCGGATGGTCGTTGACATACACCCGCTGGAAGGCGAGGGAATAAAAGGCGGTGCTGCCCACAACGAACACCGGCAACGCTACCGCTACCGCCAGGAGGACTTTGGCTGCTCTTTCGGGCGTTAAGACACGCCTCACATCCCCCGCGGCGGCCAGACGCCGCGCCAACCGCTGGGCCTTGTCCACCTCCCACAGCATCATCCGCGACGCCAGCAGAACCATCACCGGCATCAGAGGGAAGAGGTAACGCAGGAACCTGACCTCAAAGCTCTCGTAGAAAAGCAGGCTCGGAACCACCCACGCCAGTAGCAACAGGTCAGCGCGGAGGCGTCGGCGGTCCACCAGCAGCAGAACGGCCGTGAACGGTATTGACAGCCAGGCAACCACGCCCAGCGGTATCCCCAGCCCCCACACCACCGTCTGCTGAATCTGGTACAGGAACGCCGGAGTGTCCACGTATTGAACCGTGAATGGGAAGAGACCGGCGTTGCGGGCCATCCGCGTCTGCAACATCACGTCGCCGACGAAGGCGCCGATGTCAATGAACGCATACGGGGTGGTGACAAAGAAAACGGCCACCGCCACTGCCCCGGCTAGCAGGGCGTGCCCGGCTATCTTCTGCAAGACCTCCGGCGTGACGCCGTCCCAGCGTCCCTCCGCTTCGTCAACCACACGATAGGCGTACCCCAAAGCCAGTGGAGCCAGCAGCGGCAGCACGTTCACCTTGGGCGCCAGCGCCAACCCCAGCATCAGCCCCAGCAGCGCGGAATCGCGGAGTCGGCGCTTCTCCACCATCCGCAGCGTGGCCCAGATGACTACCAAGGTGAGCAGGACTGTAAAAGTCTCGGGGCGGTAGAAATGGCTGTGCTGGACGTGAATCACAGCCAGCGCCGTCAACCCGGCAGCCAGAAGCCCCACGTTCCGGCTATACAGCCGACGGCCCAGCACGAAAACCATCAGCACCGACCCGACGTCAGCCAGCGCGGACAGCGTGCGGCCCACGTACCGCATCTCCAGCCCCCCAATGTCGGTGAACAGTTCCACCACCGACCGGAAGAACACCAGGACGTAAATCAGGATGCTCCCCAGCGGGAACCAGTGGGGGTTGAGGGGGCTGCGTTCTGAATCGAAGAAAGCGCGAAGCCCTCCCAGCCCGGGCTCCGCTTCGGGGTGGTCTACGAGGTATCCGCAGTTGTCGGCGTGAGGATTGTCGGTGAGCAGGGCATACATGCAATCGGAGCGCATATAGATGTCGCGCTCATCGGGGTGAAAGCCGTAGCCGTCGTCCCAGTTGATGCCGTGCAGCCTCAGCGCCAGAGCAACAACGACAATGGCCGCCAACACGAAGAACGGCCAGGAAACCCGGCCGTTCAGGGTCAGATAGCTGAGGAGGTTGAAGGAGCGCATACGTTGTCTGAACTATGATTTTGAGGATTGAAGGATTAACAGGATTGCCGACCCCCCAATCAGTGTAATCTCCTAATCACAAGAATCACAGTTCAGACATTTACCCATAGTTCAGATTCCCTTATCGCTCATCATCGCCGCCAGGTCGGCGGTGCGGCACGAGTAGCCCCACTCGTTGTCGTACCAGCCCATTATCTTCACCATCCGGTCCTGCATGACGATGGTGGAAAGGGCGTCGAAGATGCAACTGTGGGGGTTGCCCCGGAAGTCGGAGCTGACCAGCGGCTCATCGCAGTATTCCAATATGCCCTTGAGTTCGTTGTCGGCGGCCTTCTGGAAAGCGGCGTTGACGTCGGCCACCGACACGTCGTGGGCTATCTGGGCAGTGAAGTCCGTGATGGACCCGGTGGCAGTGGGAACGCGGAAGGCCATGCCATGCAGCTTGCCATTCAGTTCCGGCAGCACCAGGCCCACAGCCCGGGCCGCGCCGGTGCTGGTGGGGATGATGTTCATCGCCGCCGCCCGGGCCCGCCGCAAGTCGCTGTGGCGCTGGTCAAGGATGGCCTGGTCGTTGGTGTAGGAATGGATGGTGGACATCAGTCCATGCTCCACCACGAACTGGTCGTGCAACACCTTGACCATCGGCGCGAAGCAGTTGGTGGTGCAGGAGGCGTTGGAAACGATGGTGTGATTGTCAGCATCGTAAAGGTGGTCGTTCACGCCCATAACCAGTGTCAAGTCCTCGCCCCGCGCCGGAGCGGAGATGATGACCTTCTTCGCCCCGCCCGTCAGGTGTCCTGCGGCCTTCTCGGCGTCGGTGAAGATGCCGGTGGACTCCACCACCAGGTCAACCCCCATCTCGCCCCAGGGAATGGCCGACGGGTCGCGTTCTGAGAAAACCTTGATGGCCCGGCCGTCCACCACCAGGTCGCCATTATCAGCTTCCACCTTGCCAGGGTAACCTCCGTAGCTGGTATCCCACTTGAGCAAGTGAGCGTTGGTCTCGGCGTCGGTGAGGTCATTGACTGCCGCCACCTCGACCTTGCCTTCGTTGCGCTCCTGGTTGGCCCGGAGCACCAGCCTGCCAATCCGTCCAAAGCCGTTGATTCCAATTCGCGTGACCATGATTTACCTCTGCATTGCAAATTGCCAGTATTCTACACTATCAACTCGTCGCCTTAGGCTCTTCGATAGTTGTTTGTTCCTTTGCCATAGACGGGCATCACATCCTCAAGAGCGGCAACAACAGCGCCCCGGCCTGCTCCAATGTGAACCCGACGACGTCTCCTGTTTCACCGTAGTGAGCGATGAGTCCTTCGGCCATCTCCACACTGTTGGCGGCGATATTCCCATTGCCGATAGTTAGAGTATCGGCGTCTCTGGAATAGGTCCCACTCAACTCCTTGAAACAAAATTTCACAGTTGGAGATTCCAGAGTTAGCTGCGGCAAGAGTATGCGGGCAGCATCAAACAGATAAACGCCGACACATTTGCCGTCAACCGAAAAGAAGGCATCAAAATCCGGCTCAAATGTAACATTATGGGCGGAGTCCGTATTCGGGCTTCCGTTACCGAGCCATAGCAAGTCGCCTTTCGCTATGTAGTCTACTTCAACTGCGATCCCTGCCATCTTCGCTGGCCCCTGACAGTGTCCTCATACGCTGAGAGTATCACCGCCGCATGGGATTCGTACAGCAACACCACTTTAATCCACCACCCTTGCTCGGGGAAGAATCTCCAGAATACTTGGCGATCTCCCTGCCGGGGTTCTGAAAAATCAGGACGCTCCAGAATCATCTCAATGCGAGTGTCCGTAGCCCTAGCGTGCGTTGGTTCGGTACGCCGTGCCAGAAAATGGTCTGTGAAAGGGTAAAACCTTCCGCCAGCGATTACCCTCGGCAGTTCAGATAATTCCACCCTTGCTGCTGTCCTATCACAGCGCCCGCCCCAGGTAGTCAAACGCCGACGCACCCGCGTATTCCGCCTCGTCGCCCAGCTCGGCCTCTATCCGCAGCAGCCGGTTGTACTTGGCTACGCGCTCCGACCGCGCCGGAGCGCCCGTCTTTATCTGGCGCACGTCCCAGCCGACGGCAAGATCGGCGATGGTCGTGTCCTCCGTCTCGCCGGAGCGGTGGCTCATCACCGCGCCCCACTCAGCAGCGCGGGCAGTGTCCAGTGCTTGGCGGGTCTCCGTGAGCGTGCCTATCTGGTTGAGTTTCAGCAATACGGCGTTACTGGCCTGCTCTTCGATGCCGCGGTTGATGCGCGATATGTTCGTCACTAGCAGGTCATCGCCCACCAGTTGCACCGACGGCCCAAGGCGTTTACGCATTGTACTCCAGCCTTTCCAGTCGTCCTCGGATAGGCCGTCCTCGATGCTGATAATGGGATACTGGGAGACCCAACTCTCGTACAGCTCAATCATTTGCTCGTAGTCCAGTGTAACGCCCTCCCGTTCCAGTACGTACTTCTCCGAGGTTACGTTGTATAGCTCCGTCGCTGCCACGTCCAGCCCCAGGAAGACTTCCCGGCCCGGGGTGTATCCGGCGTTTTCCACAGCCATTAACACCAGTTCCAGCGCCTCCTTGTTGGAAGAGAGCGAGGGGGCGAACCCACCCTCATCGCCCACGTTCAGGCTGTGGCCGGCGGCGCGGAGCAGAAACCGCAGCGACTGGTAGATTTCCGCGCCAGCCCTCAGGGCATCGGAAAAGGTCTCGACTCCCACGGGCAGAACCATGAACTCCTGAATGTCGGCGGAATGGGAGGCATGGCGACCACCATTGAGTATGTTGAACATCGGCACCGGCAGGCTCACCGCGCCTCCGTCGGCCACATATCGCCAGAGGCTGATCCCTCGTGCAGCCGCCGCCGCGTGGGCCACCGCCAGCGAAACAGACAATATAGCGTTGGCCCCCAATTCTCCCTTGTTGCTCGTATGGTCCAGCCCAATCATGAACCGGTCCAGCTCCTCCTGGAAAAACGGGGACCGCCTGGCGAGGTAGCCGCCCACCACGTTGTTAACGTTGGAGACCGCCTGTAGTACCCCATTGCCCCCAAAGCGGGCTGCATCCCTGTCTCGCAGTTCCACCGCCTCGTGGCTGCCGGTGCTGGCGCCCGACGGAACGAGTGCCCGGCCTGTGACGCCGTTGGAGAGGCGAACCTCAGCTTCTACAGTCGGGTTGCCCCGGGAGTCCAGTACCTCCCGTCCCAAGACGGACTCAATGACAATACTGCTGGTGTCGCTACTCATGCCGCTGCCCTCGCCTCTGTCTTGAACTATGATTCTTATGATTACAAGATTACCCTGATTGAGACACCAGAATCCTATTCATCATTTCATCACAAAAATCACAGTTCAGACTACCCGCGAGACTCCGCTGCTGCGATGGCCTTTTCCACGGCATCCGCCGGGTCGGCGGCGCGAATGATGCGGTCGTGAATATCCGCACCCTCGCCCGTGGTAGTGAAGGGCCAAGTGTTGAGTCCCACTACCGGAATCCGGGCGTCCAGGGCGTAGGCAATTTCGCACAGCGTCCCGAAAGCCCCACCCACGGCAATCACCGCAGCCCCGGTATGCACCACGATGATGTTGCGGGAGTAGCCCATCGTAGTCACAATGGGAATGTCAACGTATTCGTTGGCGTCGGTAGGCACTCGGCCGGGCAATATGCCGATGGTGGCGCCACCCTCGGACTTGGCTCCCCGGCATACGGCCTCCATCACTCCGCTCAGTCCGCCGCACACTACCGTCGCGCCGCGCCGCGCCAGTTCCCGCCCAACGCTCTCGCCCAAGTCTATGAGTTCCTGATGCGGGGGATTGCTGCTGCCAATTACGGCGATAATCATGGCAACCCTTCGATTAGTTCAGGATGGACTTGCTGGCTGCGTCAATTGTATCCAGGAGAGGGGCAGGGTACACGCCCAGCCAGAACACCGCCAGGAGTCCCGCGCCCAGAACCAGCAGGACCGTGACCGACGGGCGGCGGCCCAGGGCCGGGTAGGTCTCGAACAGCGCGGCCCCGTAGCGAGGGGCAGGCTCTGCCGGTTCGTGTCCCTCCTCGTCCTCTTCGTGCTCGCCATGCTCTGCGTCGATATGCTCGTAGCCATATCCGTGGCCGTAGGGAAGTTCCCCTTCCGCGGGCGCGATATACATCCAACGGATTACCTGGAGGTAGTAGTACAGGGATACCAGGCTGGCGAACACCGCCAACCCGGCCAGCCAGAGGAATCCCTCACCGGCAACCGCGGTAAACAGGTAGAACTTGATGGCGAAACCGGCGAATATGGGCAGCCCGGCCAGCGAAAACATCCCGATGCCGATTGAAGCCGCCAGGAACGGCTGCGTCCCTCCAAGACCGGCCAAATCCGACATCATCTCCTTGCCGGTCATGTTGAAGAAGGAAATCAGCCCGCCGAACACCACGAAGTTGGTGACGGAATAACCCACCAAATACAGCATCACACCGTTGGACGGCAGGTTGGAGTCCAGGGAAAGGGCGGCTATCCCGGCCAGGATGAACCCGCTGTGGCCGATGCTGGAATAGGCCAGCAGGCGTTTCAGGTTGCGCTGCGCCAAGGCCACCAGGTTACCCACCATCATCGTGACCGCGGCCAGCACCGCCAGTATCAGTTGCCACTGCTCCCATCGGTCGCCCGCCGGCACGAATCCCTCCGCCGTCAGCCGCAGCACCAGCGCGAAGGCCGCCGCCTTGGAGCCGATGGACAGGTAGGCCGTGATGGGGTAAGGCGCGCCCTCGTAAACGTCCGGCGCCCACATATGGAAAGGCACCGCCGCCACCTTGAAGCCCAGCCCCACCAGGATGAGCGCCACGCCCACCCACAGCGAGGGACTCACGGCGTCGGCAGCGGCCAATCCGGCGGCAATGGCCTCGAACTTGGTCACGCCCAGCACGCCGTAGACCATGCTGACGCCGTAGAGCAGTATCGCGGAACTGAATGCGCCGACAATGATGTACTTCAGGCCGCCCTCGTTGGATTTGTCGCTGTTGCGGGCATAGGCCGCCAGCACGTAGAGGCTGAAGCTGAGCAGTTCCAGAGCGATGTACGCCGTCAGCAACTCTCGGGCCTGGGCCATCACGTTCATGCCCAGCACCGAGAACAGGACGAGACCGTAGAACTCGCCCTTGTGCTCCAGGTGCTGACTCACGAAGTCCAAGGAACTCAGGATGATGAACACCCCGATTCCCATGAACAGCACCTTGAACCACAGCGAGAAGTCGTCCACCGCCAGCAGCCCGTCGTAGAGCGTCTCCTCGACACCCCACAGCATGATTACCGACACGGCAATCAACGCCAACAGCCCGGCAATAGACAGCCACCCCAGCAGGTTCTTCCGGTTTTCCGGCAGCACCAGGTCCGCCGCAAACACCAAGAAGGCCAAGCCCGCCAAGGCGAACTCCGGCGTTAGCAGGTCAAGGTTTGAGGTAAGCGACACGTCTGCCTAAGCTCCCAAAATACGAGGAATATCTTGAACGCTGACGTTAATCACCCTCATCAAGACTTCCGGCCAGATTCCCACGAAAATCAGAATCAGCACAAATGAGCCCGCCACCGACTTTTCCAGCACGCTGGCGTCGCCCAATCCCGACCACCGCACATCCGGCTCTCCGAAGAAGGTGCGCGCCAGCAGTCGCAGGATGTAGACCGCCGTGATTGCGGCCCCGATTACAGCCAGAATCGCCAGCGGCAGATACGTTCTAAATGCCCCGGTGAACACCATGAACTCCGCGATGAAACCACTCATCCCCGGCAAGCCCAGCGAGCATAGCCCGGCGATGGCGAAGAAGAAGCTCGTAACTCCCATCCGTCCGAACAGCCCGTTCAGCACGTTGATGTCACGGATGTGCGTGCGGTCATATATCGCCCCCACCAATGTAAACATGAGGGCCGTCATAATGCCGTGGGAGAACATCTGTAATACGGCGCCGCCCATCCCGATGGTGTCCAGCGTGGCGATGCCCATCAGCACGTAGCCCATGTGACTGACGCTGGAGTAGCCGATGACATACTTCAAGTCCTGCTGCGACATCGCCGACATCGCGCCGTACAGCACGTTGACCGTGCCCAGCCCTATAAGCACCGCCATCCACCACGAATCAGCAGCCTCCGGCAGCAGGAAAATGCCCACGCGGATGATGCCGTAGGCCCCCAGCTTCATCAGCACCCCGGCGTGAAGCATGGACACCGCCGTGGGCGCCGCCACGTGGCCGTCGGGCGACCAGGTATGGAAGGGCCAGAGACCCGCCAGCGAGCCGAATCCCACCATGAACAGCGGGAACACCAGCATCTGGAAAGTGGTGTCGAACCGCCCGTTGGCCGCCATCTGCCCCAGCGTTTCCAGCGAGAACGTGCCGTTGCCCTGCCCCGACGCCTCCGCGTAGACCGCCAGTATGCCCACCCAGATGAGTATGCTGCCGGCGACAAGGAAGACAATGAGCTTCATCGCGCCGTATTCTTTCGTCCGCAGGAAGGTGCCGAAATCGGTGCTGCTGCCCCACACTCCGATGAGCAGGTACATCGGCAGCACGGCCAGCTCGTAGAAGAAGAACAGGAAAAAGAGGTCACGCACCGCAAACACGCCGTACACGCCCGCGGCCAGCGCCAGCAGCAGTACGAAGAACTCGCGGGTGCGGTAGGTAATGTTCTGCGAGATTATCACCCCGCCCATTAGCACGATGCCGTTCAGCACCACCAGCGGGGCCGAGATACCGTCAATGCCCAAAGCCAAGCTGATGTCCAGCGGCCCCGGCAGCCAGTCGTAGGTGCGGATGAACTGGAATCCGCCGGCGTCATAGTCGTATCTGGCGAATATCAGCACCGACAGTACCAGCGATATTGCGCCGATAAACAGCGCGAAATACCACGAGTCCTTGGGCCGGTCGCCGGGCATGAACATCATCAATCCGGCCCCGGCCAGCGGCACCAGAACCAGCAGCAGCAGCGCAACACTGTCGAAGTTGCTCACGACCGCCCCACCCAACTTCGGATTCCCCTATCTCCAGCCAAAAGTTCTCTCACCCTCAGGGGGAGGGTTAGAGTGGGGGTGAAAACGCAGCATCCGCAGTTCATACAGTTCACGAGGTTATCAGCCACCAGAAGATGCCCAGTCCCACCACGCCCAGGGTCATCGCCAACGCGTAGCTGTACAGATGCCCGGTCACATGCAGCCGCAGAGCGACGCCCAGCTTCCGCACCGTGTCCGCCGGGCCGTTGATTGCAATGTCGTTGACGATGGCGCGGTCGAAGAAGCCGATGAAAGAGGCCAAGACTAGCACTATGCGGTCAATGGTCCACTGGTAGACTTCGTCGAAGTAATACTTGTTCTCCACCACCCGCAGTACCGGGGCGAACCTCTGTCGTGTGGACTCCAGCCTTCGACGAACGCTCAGGCTGAGCGGAGTCGAAGCCTCGTAAATCAGGTAGGCAAGCACGAACGAGCCGACTGCCATCACCGCCGAGAGAATCCCGATCCACCAGGTAAACTCAAACCCGTGGGGCTTGTGGTTGAACACGAAATAGCCGAACCCGCCGAAAGTCCCGGGCCAGTTGAAGCTGATGAACCCGAAGCCCACCGCCAGCACCGCCAGCAGCATCAGCGGCACGGTCATCACCGGCGGCGATTCGTGGGTATGCTCCAGTTCGTGCGGCAGCCTGCCGAAGAAGGTCACGAACACCGCCCGCCCCATGTAAAGCGCGCTCAGCAGGGCCGTAATCAACGCAAACACGATGAACGCCGGATTCAGCCCGTTGTTCACCGATTGCAATATCTCGTCCTTGCTCCAGAACCCGGCCAGGATGGGGATGCCGCCCAGCGACGCCGCTCCTATCGCGAACACGATGGTGGTGATTGGCATCACCCGGCGCAATCCGCCCAGCTTCGAGATTTCCTGTTCTTCGGTGCTGTGAATAACACTGCCAGACCCCAGGAACAGCAGCGCCTTGGCAAACCCATGCGCCAGCAGATGGAATATGGCGGCGGTATACCCGCCCGCCCCCAGTGACAGCATCATCAGCCCCAAATGGCTAACCGTCGAGTACGCCAAAATTCGCTTTATATCCGTCGCCACCAGCGCAATGGTGGCGGTCACCAGCGCCGTGACCAGACCAACTATTGCAACGACAAGCAGCGGCACTCCGCTGTATGCCTCGAACAGCGGGAAGGCGCGGGCCACCAGGAACACTCCAGCCACCACCATCGTCGCGGCATGAATCAGCGCGCTGACCGGCGTGGGGCCTTCCATTGCGTCGGGCAGCCAGACGTGGAAGGGAATCTGCGCCGACTTGCCCATCGCTCCCAGGAACAGCAGCAGGGCGGCAGCGATGGTCACTCCCTCGCTCATCGTTCCGGCCTGCACTGCCGCGAAGGCGTCGGTCATGCTGAACGTCCCAACCTCCCGCCACAGCAGCAGGATGCCCACCAGCAGCCCCACGTCGCCGATTCGGGTGACAATAAACGCCTTCTTGGCCGCCTCCCGCGCCGCCGGGCGCTCGTGCCAGAACCCGATGAGCAGGTACGAACAGACGCCTACCAGCTCCCAGGCCACGTACAGCAGCAGGAAGCTGTCGGACAGGATGATGGTCAGCATCGAAGCGGCGAACAGCGCGTGAACCGCGAAGTACCAGTTGATGCGCGGGTCGCCGTGCATATAGCCCAGCGAGTAAATTTGCACCATGAGGGCGACGAAGGTGACCAGCCCCAGCATGGCGATGGTCAGCGGGTCAACGAAGAAGCCCCATGTCAGGGCTACGCTGCCTTCCAGTCCCGGCAGCCCGGCATTGAACCAGACCCGCTCGAAATTGCAGGTCAGGGCCTCCGTTCCTACGGCAAGGTGGCAGTGTTCCGTACTCGTAGAGGCATCCAACCATCCGAACAGGGCAATCCAGAAGAAAACGAATCCGGCGGCAATGGCAGGAATGGACAGCAACGCCCCTTTGCCGGGCAGCCGGTTGCCGATGATAACGATAATCGGCGCAACTGCGAAGCTGAAAACGGGAATGAGCCAGGCCCACTGCATCAGCAGGATACCAGCAGTCCCCTCCCCCTGAGGGAGAGGGTTAGGGTGGGGGTGAACCGTGGCAAAGAAATACTCACCGGGACATTTACCATTTCATCAAGTTGATTTCGTCCACGTTAACCGTGGATCGGTTGCGGTACATCCGCAGGACGATGGCCAATGCCAGGCCGACCTCGGCGGCGGCTACGGTGATGATGAAAATTGCGATGAGCTGCCCATCAAAGTTGCTGAACTTGCCGAAGCCTTCCATGTGTGAGGCGGCGGCAATCAGGTTGATGTTGACCGCGTTCAGCATCAACTCGATGGACATCAGGATTAGCACCGCGCTGCGGCGAGCCAGAACACCGTACAGCCCGATGACGAAAAGGGCGGCGCTCAGGAGCTGGAACCAGACCAAATCAACCACAGTCTAGTTCTCTCCTGGCCCGGAGCGGGCGATGATTATGGCCCCGATCAGGGCTACCAGCAATACCAGCGAGGCAATCTCGAAAGGTACGGCCCAAGTGGTGAACAGCGATTTCCCGATGCCGGTGAAGGCGGCGTTCTGCGCCTGGGTGTCTCGCACCGCGTTTATCAGGAACGCCGGAACCAGCACCCCCAGCAGTCCCAAGGCCGCAAGGGCGGCCAGCGGCCATTGCCTATTGTCAGAAGTGCGCGGGTACTCGGCGCTGCGGGTGAGCATGATGGCGAATATCAGCACAATGACGATGGCCCCGCCGTATATCAGCACCTGCACCAGCGCCAGGAACTCGGCGTAAAGCACCAGGTATACGCCCGCCACCGCCACCAGCGACACCAGCAACGCCAGCGCCGCATGGACCACGTTTCGGCTGGCAACGACCGCCAGCCCACCGCCCAGGGTGAGCACAGCCAGGATTATGAAGAGGGCCCAGGACATCCGCCGCGTCCCTTAAGCCCCCTCTCCCTTGAGGAAGAGAGCCTGCACCGGGTTCCCCCGGTTCCCCATTGAATGGAGAGCGGTGAGGGTGAGAATCCTGTTGCGCGTGACCGTCATTCGCCTAGCTCCTTCTCTCGTACAGATGACGGGCCTCACTTCTTGCTCGGCGGCACCCAGTCGGTATCCTGCTGGTGCTTCCAGCCCAGCTCCAGCAGCTCCGGCAGGTCCACCCGGTCGCCGTTGCGGGCGAAGGTGCTCATCTCGTGTTCGTGGGACATCACGATGGCGTCGAAGTTGCACCACTCGACGCAAATTCCGCACAGTATACAGCGGTTGAGGTTTATCTCGAAACTCTCCACTATCTTGCGGCGGGCGCTTTTCCCTTCCGCTTGCAGGGGGTTGTCCTGCATCGTAGCCGACATACACTGCGTCGGGCAGTGGCGGATGCACACCATGCAACTGGTGCAGTAAGGTTCGCCGACATCCTCGTCCCAGGTCAGCGCCGGGAAGCCCATGAAACGGTCCTGCACCGGCGTCGGCGCTTCCTCCCGCTGCAAGAGGTTGCCGGTGGCCGGATACTGCCGAGTGACCGGCTCCTTGAGCCCCTTGGCCGACGAGAGCAGGGTTATGAACATACCCTTTACGCTGTTCCACATATCAGTCTCCCGTCTCCTGTACAGATGCGGAGGTAGTGGACTGGGCGCGTTGCTGGCGGCGGGCGGCCATCAGCGCCTCCTGACGCGCCCTCACCTGGGCCACGCGGCTGGCTGGGCCTGCCATCCGGCGGTAGATGGCGTATGCCACCCACACCAGCCCGGCCAACGACATCAGCGTCAGCGACCAAGCCGGCCACCCGTAGAACTGGTAGACAGCGGTCATTACCACGGTCAGGAAGGACAGGGGAACCACCACCTTCCAGGCAAAGGCCATCAGTTGGTCAATCCGCAGCCTGGGGAAGGTTCCCCGTATCCAAAATATCACCAGAATAACCAAGTAGACCTTGAACAGGAACCAGATGACGGCCCAGTATCCATCCAGTCCCGGGCCCAGCCAGCCGCCGAAGAACAGTATGACCGTTAAGGCGGCGATGGCGAAGGTATTGATGTATTCCGCGAGGAAGAACAGCGACCAGTGGGCCCCGCTGTACTCGACAAAGGGCCCGCCCACGATTTCCGACTCGGCGAAGTAAATGTCGAAGGGCGTCCGTCCCACTTCGGCCAGCCCGGCGATGAAGAACACCACCAATCCCAGCGGCTGCACCAGCACGAAGGGGTAGCTGCTCTGCTGCGCCACGATTTCCCGCAAATCCAGCGACTGCGCCAGCATCGCCACCGCCACCGCCACCATGATGATGGGAATTTCGTAGCTCACCAATTGCGCCGCAGCCCGCAGCCCGCCCAGGGTGCCGTACTTGTTGGCCGACCCCCATCCCGCCAGCACCAGCCCCAGGATGCCAATGACCGAGAACGCGATGATATAGAAAAGTCCCAGGTCCAGGTTCTTGATAACCGCGTTCTGGGCGCCGGGTATGGTCACCCAAATCATGAAGGCCGACAGCATCACGATAAGCGGCGCGCCCCAGAAAATGGCCTTCTCAGAGGAGGTCGGGATGATATCTTCCTTGATTATCAGCTTGATGGCGTCGGCAATGGGCTGCATCGTGCCCATTGGCCCGCTGCGGGTTGGCCCCAGCCGCCGCTGCAATCGCCCCAGTGCCTTGCGTTCCAGCCAAGTCAGCGATAGCACAACGATGGACAGGGCATTGAACATGAGGAATAGGCCCAGCACAATCCAGCCAAAATCGGCCCATGATATGAACAGCAGCGTGGGTCCTTCGATTCCATTCAGGACAGGCATCAGCGGTCAACCTCGCCCATCACGATGTCCAGCGAACCCAGGATTACCACGGAATCGGCCACCCATGTATCAATCAGCATATGGCGAATCGCCGACAGGTTACAGAACGAGGGCGGACGCACCTTGAGACGATACGGCCGGTCGGCACCGTCGCTGACCAAGTAGACGCCAATCTCGCCCCGCGGGTTCTCGGCGCGGACGTAGACCTCGCCGGCGGGCGGGCGCAGCAGCCGGCGGCTGCCGCCCGGTGCGGAGTTGATGTCGGCTAAGGCTACGGGGCTGTTATCCGGCCACCTCTCATTCCACTGTTCCATCGCCTGTTCAAGGATCCGGATGGACTCGTAGCATTCCTGAACCCGCAGGTAGTAGCGGTCCCAGCAGTCCCCGTCCAGTCCGATGGGAACCTCGAAGTCGAAACGGTCGTAGATGGAATACGGCGCAGCCTTGCGCACGTCATAGTCCACCCCCGACGCCCGCAGGCACGGGCCAGTCAGCCCGAAGTCAATTGCGTCCTCTGCCGTGACTGGGGAAATGTCCTTCAGGCGAGCCAGGAAAATCTCGTTGAAGCTGAGCAGTTTGTCCGACTCTTCCAAATCCTCCCGGATCAGGGGCATCAGCTCGCGCAGACGGGGCATAAAGTCGTCCGGCACATCCTCTTTGAGGCCGCCCACCCGGAAGTAGTTGTGCATCATGCGGGCGCCGGAGACGTGCTCGAACAGCGCCTGGATGCGCTCGCGGCCCCGGAAGCAGAACATCGAGGGCGTCATGGCCCCGGCGTCCAGTCCCATAGTGGCGATGAAGAGCAGGTGGCTGGCGATTCGGTTCAACTCGCAGAGGATAATCCGCACGTACTCGGCCCGTTCCGGCACTTCCAGGCCCATCAGCTTCTCGACGGCCCGGCAATACACGTGCTCATTGTTGAAGTTGGCGATGTAGTCCAGCCGGTCGAACAGTGTGATTACCTGGTGGTACTGCTCCCCCTCGCACAGCTTTTCCGAGCCGCGATGCAGATAGCCGATGTGGGGAACGATGTCCACCACCTTCTCGCCATCAACCCACAGCACCATGCGGAAGACGCCATGGGTCGATGGATGCTGCGGCCCCATGTTCAGCAGCATCTCGATAGGCTCGGCGTCCGTCCTGAGCAGGGCCGAAGGATTAGCAACCATATTACTCGCCGCTTCTGCCATTCTCAGCTACTGGCCCCAGAGTCCCCTCTCCCTCCTGGAGAGGGTTAGGGTGAGGGCGTATCCTGCCGTTGATTCACCCGGCATATCAGATGAACCTAAGGTCAATGTCCGGCCCTTCCACTGGTTTGACTTCGCTGCTCATCCAAACCCCGTTATCTGTACAAGGACGGGGGTCGAAATAAAATCCGGCCTCGATTAGAGTCTCATCCAACGCGCCCAGATTATCGCAGTCTTCCAAGTATTCCGCCACCTGCTGACGGAGCGCATTTCGGGCATCCTCCTGCGTATCCCCGAAAGCCGTGATCAGCAGTTCCGGACAGACCGCTTGGAATGAGTTTCCAACCTTCGATTCTTCTATCTGGTATACAACCCTGTCTTTCACGGCACTTCGTCGATTTCAGGGTGTAAGATGAATTCCAGTTCCAACTCGGTGTCGTCGTCAATTTGCGGGAAGCCGGCTTCAGCCAAAACCCCGGCCATACTTTCCGCGCAATCCTGATTGGAAATCCAAGACAGCATGGCCTGTATCAACTCTTCCCTTGCCGAATCGGGGGATTCCCCCTCCCCTCGCACCAGCACCTGTCCAGACACGGGCCCTTCTATCAGGGCCACGTACTTGGCGTCCTCCTGTTCCACCCGCGCTGTCATAATCAAGCGCTCCACCCGGTCCTTCGACAAGCTCAGGATTCGCTCCTTTCGGACCGTCCCTCGTACAAGCACGGGGCGGCTAAAACTCGCGGTATTCATAGAAAGGAAATTCCTTGCGGCCCGGAAACCCCTCGAACTCGTCATACAGCAGCAGCGGCGACAGGTCCGGGTGCCCCTCAAAGACCACTCCGAACAGGTCGTGCGCCTCTCGCTCATACCAGTCCGCGGCTCGCCATACCGAGGTGACCGACGGCACCACCGGGTCATCGTAAGGGGCCTCGGTCTTCAGAACAATCGTCCGTTCCGGCTCCAGCGACTGTAGCACGTAGACCATTTCCAGCCGGCCGGGGGACTCCTCAACCTCTTCTGCCGGTTCCCCTCGCCCACGGCCGTGTCCTCCGGCGGAGCCCCGTGCTTGTACAGGTGCGGCCGGCGGGTAGTCCACGGCGGTCAGGCAGAGAAGCATCCTGGCACCGATGCGCTCATCGCCTTTCATAACGCGGCAAACGTCTGGGATATGCTGCCGTTCCACGGTGACTTGAGGGAGGTCGCTGAGAGTCCCCGGATGGGGCTGGTAGTCGCTTAGAACATCAAGGGCAGAGTCCAACAGCGCGCGCCCTTCGGCGTTCAGGGAGCTGAGGTCCGGCCCTTCCGGTTCCGCATCCTCTTCCGAAATCCCCTCTCCCTCTGGGGGAGGGTTAGGTTGGGGGCGTTCCCTTTCGGAGTCGTTCCCGGCCTGCGTCACTTCGTCTCTTGTACAGGAGCGGCGGCGTCCAGCATGATTTTTTCCTGTAGCTTCAGGATGCCGTAGAGCAGCGCCTCCGGGCGAGGCGGACAGCCGGGAACGTAAACGTCCACCGGCACGATGTGGTCAACGCCCATCACTACAGAGTAGGAGCGGTAGTACGGCCCGCCGTTGGTGGCGCAGCTTCCCATGGCGATGACCCACTTGGGCTCCGGCATCTGCTCGTAGAGCAGCCGGATGGGTTCCGCCATCTTCCTTACTACGGTGCCAGCCACGATCATTACGTCGGCCTGGCGCGGCGAAGGCCAGGTCACCACCCCGAAGCGGTCGAAGTCGTGATGGGCCATGTAGGTGGAAATCATCTCGATGGCGCAGCAGGCCAGTCCGAAGCTGAGCGTCCACAGTGAAGACTTGCGCGCCATGGCGAAAAGCTGGTCGGTAGTGGTGGTGATGACCTGCGGGGCCGCGCCGCCGATAGTCTGGTCAAACAGGCTCGGGCCGGGCCTGTTGCCGGTTCCCATCTCCAGCAAGATTCCCTCTCCCGCTGGGGAAGGGTTAGAGTTGGGGCGTACTATTTCTGCCATTCAAGCACCCCTTTGCGCCAAGCGTACACAATGGCAAAGCCCAGCACCGCCAGGAACAGCATCATGGCGTAGAAGGGCAGCGAAGTAACCTGGTCTTGCAGGAATATCACCGCCCAAGGGAACAGAAACACCGCTTCCACGTCAAAAATCAGGAACAGGATGGCAAAGACGTAGAAGCGGACATTGATGTTGGACCAGATGTAGGGGGTAGCCGGAATCCCGCACTCGTAGGTGGTCAGCTTCGTCTCGGACGCCCGGCGCGCCGACAAAAGCTGCGACGCCGTGAACATCCCGATGATGGCCGCGGCAGCGACAGCGGCCGATAGCGCCACCGCCGTCCAGTTCTCGGTGAAAATTTCGGGGTTGAAGACCTGAATCAGCATTTCCATCCGGGCTTACCAGTCTCCGAAACCCGGCGCCGCCAGCGCCGCATTGCGCTCAAAACTAGAATACTACCGGCGGACGGGAATATATCACCCGCCTACGGGGGTGTCAATTGAGACGCCGGCGCTCCCAGTCCAAATTCCCCTACCGATCTTGCTGCGCTTCTCGCAACTCCGTCGAAGAAATATCCCGCCGGAACTCCCCCTCCGGTATCTCCAAAAACATCGGCGCGAACCCGCCCGGAATATCCACGTCCGCCAGCGTCTGAAACACGCCCCCATCGTTGCGCCCCGCCACCAGGAACCTCGTTCCCCCGGCCATCATCTCCGCCAGCGCCAGCATCACCTCCGCTTCTCCCCCATAGTAGCGGGGCGCCACCAGACGTATCGTCGTATCCCAGCCCTGCACGAACACCCGTCCCGGGAACAGCGCCGCCTTCTTCTGAAACGTCTCGGCACGGGTAAGCACAATCGTATCTTCCGGCCCGAACTGCCCCAGCCGCCTTAGTATCTCCCCCTTTTCCAGCGGCGGCTTGTCCACGTTGGTCACCGACAGCTCAAAGGCTCCTTCGACAGGCTCAGGATAAAGGCCGCCAGCGGCCCGGATAGCCGACTCCATCATCTCCCGGTGGCCCACGTGCAGCGGGTTGAAGGAACCGGGCAGCAGCATTAGGGGAACTTTGCCCTCCGCGTCCATGCCTCCATCCGGGCGGCATACCACCCACCGGAGGTCGCCAGTCAGCAACTCCTCCAGCGGTTCGGGCCGTGCGATGTGCTCCACCTCAAGCGAGTCTCCATCGGTGAGCCCCAGGTCAATGTCAGGCTCCAGCCCGGAAAACTCCGACAGCGCCCGCACAATCAATCGGCTCACCACCTCTTCCTCCCCGGCCCGGTCCCGCAGCCCCTTGTGGAACGTCAGCGACCACGTGGCCGTTTGGGCGTCGCCCCATGCCGCCACGAAAGCCCGGTGGTCGCCCCGCCGGTAGCGGTCGGTGGCGATGGCGGCCGCGCAGGCCAACCCCACCACTGGAGAATCGTCCTCAAGCTGCGCTCGCGCCCGTTGATAGGCCCGCCGCGCCATCTGCCGCGCCGTTTCCGACGCCGCCGACTGTGCCGGCTCAAACCCCAGGAAGTCCTGCATCGCCAGCCGCCCGTAGGGAACCACTACCTCCAATATCGTCCGCGACGCCCCGCTCACTCCCAGCAGCCACGCCACCGCCTGCGTGCCTGCTCCTGATACCGCCAGCACAGTCTTGTGCGGTGTATCGTGAAGTTGTTGGATGTGGGGGCGCATCGTTTCCATCCTGTGCATCCTGTGTATCGATGTAAATTCGGTACTAAAGGGCCCTATAAGGCGAATAGTCGATGCTGGACATTTGCGCGCGCGAGGCGGCAACTTCTCCAGTCTGCTTCTCGCCGTAGGCCCGCATCCATTCTTCAGGCATCCGTTGCCGGGCATCCCTCCACCACAGCGGTTGGCCGTCGCTTACGGTGAGGCCGTCCACCACCTCAGCCAGGAAGCAGGTCAAGTCGCCGCCGTCCATGGCGTTGACCACGCGGCAGTCCAGCCATCCCCAGCAGTCGGCGAAAAGCGGGCTGCCGGTTTCTCCCGCCCGATAGTCCAGCCTTTCCAGCTTGTCGCCGTCTCGCGCGGAACGCATTCCGAACCTGTCAATCCAGTCCAGTTGGTCCGCTCTGGGGAAATTCAGGGCGAAGGCCCCGCTGCCCATTATCATTCCGTGGCTGTGGTTGGTCTTGTAAATCTGGATTATAACCCTGGGCCGCTCCGCTACGATGGACGCGCCGCCGATGGACACGCATATCTGCGCGTTGTCCTGCCCCTGCCAATGGCTTGACACAGCAGCGATGGGAGACCATAGATTGCCCATCATGGGTGCGATTTTGGCGTAATCCATTCTAAACCCAGCGCCTCACCCTCATTCCCGCTTTGGTTGGGATGACGATTGGGAGTGTAGCGCAACGTGGCAGCGGCTACCAGTCCGGCGAGTGGTCCCTTGCGTCGTTATGCGTGAGACGCTGCTGGTTGTTGCCGTCGGCGTTCATAACGAATATCTCGCTCTCTCCGTGCAGGTCGGAAACGAAAGCGATTCGCTTCCCGTCCGGCGACCATACCGGCTGACCCTCTGATGCCTCATTGGTGGTCAGCCGCTGTGGCGGCTCATCCTCGTCGCTCTCCAGCGTATAGATTTCCGGGTTTCCGTCCCGCTCCGACACGTAGACCAGTGTGTCGCCGTCCGGGGCCCAGTCCGGCGAGTGATCGGCAGCGGGCGAAGAAATCAGCGGCCGGGCTTTCACCGCACTCCGCCAGTCGTCATCGTCCTCCGGCAACAGCAGATATATGTCGCGATTGCCGTCCACGTTGCGGACGAAGGCGATGGCGTCGCCGTCCGGCGACCATACCGGGGCCACGTCATCGTCGCTGGTGAGCCGGAACAGGTTGACTCCCGCAGGATTCCGCAGCCATAGACCCCGCGATTCCTCGTTCCCCCGGCGGCTGAAGACCAGCCATTGTCCATCCGGCGACCAGTCCCCCAGGAATTCCTCGGTCTCATCGGCGGTGATTCTTACCGCGCTTGCCCCTTCCAAAACGGCCACGTAAACGTCGGAATGACCGTCTGCGTCGGTGACATAGGCTACTTGGTCGCCGTCGGCGTTCCAGCGGGGCGACTCTTCGTTTCCCTCGGAAGAAGCGATGCTCCACGGCTCCTCTCCCGAGCTTGCCGAAGTGCCGTCAACACCGACTACCCTGATATCGAGGTTGTCGGTCCCGCCCGACACGAAGGCCACATACTTGCCGTCCGGAGACCATTTGGGCCCGGACTCGGTTGAAGATGGGAGGCGCTCCACCGGAACTGCCTCGCCGGAATCCGGGTCAGCCAGGTAAATCTCGGCGTCTCCGTCCACTTCGGAGACGTACACTATTCCATGGTCCGCGCTTTCGCATGCTATTGCCCCGACAAGAACAGCCATCCACAGGGTCAGGGCAAACGCTCTCCATAAAACCAGCATCTTCATCCACCACCCAAACCTCGCCCGCACGCAAGCAGGCATCACTTGAATTATAGCCACGGCCTTCCCCCGTTACAGTCATCATAGAAACGTGGATTGGGCGATTTGGGTCAAAAGGCCGCCATCGTATTGACATCATCTGCCCCCCGTAACTAGCATTGCGACAACAATCCAACAGTTCCCTCTCCCTATGGGAGAGGTTAGGGCGAGGGCATACCATGAAAGCGCTGGTCGGGGCGACCTTGATAGACGGCACGGGAGGCCCTGTACTACCCGATTCCGTGGTCCTTCTGGACGGGGATAGAATCCAAGCGGTTGGCTCTCGTGGCGCAATCGAAATTCCCCCCGGCGCAGAGGAAGCAGACCTGACGGGTCTGACCCTGCTGCCCGGCCTGATAGACACCCACGACCACCTGGCCGACAAGAACTACAGCTTGCTCTCACGATGGGAAATCGAGGAACCCGCATCCCTCGCCCACCTGAAAACCGCCAAGGCCATTGAAGACTCCCTTGCCGCAGGCTACACCACCATCCGAGACGCGGGTGGACTGGACGCCGGGTTCAAGCAGGCCATAGCGGAGGGCCTGCTCAACGGCCCTCGCCTGCTGACCGCCGTATCCATCATCTCGCCCACCGGCGGCATTGGCGACCGGGTGGCCCCCTCCGGCCATCGCACCGCCTACGCCACCGACCCCATGCGCCCCATCGGCGTCGCCAACGGCCCTGAAGCCGTCCGGTCCATGGTCCGCGAGATGGTGCGTGTCGGCGCCGACGTCATCAAGTTCGCCACCACCGGCGGCGCCAGCTCCCGGCAGGGCCACGGCCCCATGGACATCGCCTTCGGCCCCGATGAGGTCAAGGCGCTGGTGGATGAGGCGACGGCTCAAGGCAAGCTAACCATGTGCCACGCCCTCGGCGGCCCCGGCCTGCGGATGTGCATCGAGGCCGGTGTCGGCTCGGTGGAGCACGGATGCTACCTTGCCGACGACCCCGACCTGCTCAAGATGATGGCCGACAACAACACCTTCTTCACCCCCACCTTCGAGGTCTACGAGTTCCACTCCACCATCAGCGCGCCCCACATCAAGGCCCGCGCCGAGGCCCTGTTCCACACCCACCAGGACAGCCTGCACAAAGCCCTCGAAGCCGGCGCAAAGATAACCGCCGGCACCGACGCGGGCGGCTTCGTCCACGGAGACAACGCCCGCGAAGTCGAGTTGATGGTCGAGCGCGGCCTCACTCCCATGCAAGCCATCCAGACCGCCACCAGCTGGGCCGCCGAGTGCATCGGCCTAGACAAGGAAATCGGAACGGTGGAGAAAGGCAAGCAAGCCGACCTGCTGGCCGTGGCGGGTGACCCGCTGAAGAGCGTCAGCGTCCTGCGCGACAGGGAAGCCGTCAAGCTGGTAATGAAGGGCGGTGTAGCCTACGTCGACAAACTGCCCGCCAAGCCTGCCCCAGAGCGGAATCTGGGGACTCCGGTAGCTGTCTAGCGCTGGCGGAGGTCATGCGTTTCCACGTCCTGACCCTGTTTCCCGAAGCGTTCGGCGAACCGTTGCAGTTCAGCATCGTCGCTCGCGCAGTACAGCGAGAGCAGGTCGCCATCGAGGTCACCGACATCCGCGACTACACCCACGACGCCCACGGCACCGCCGACGATTACCAGTTCGGCGGCGGCTACGGCATGGTGATGAAGCCGGAGCCAATATTCGAGGCTGCCGAAGCCGCGCTATCGAGTTACACCGACGAAGAACGCGCCCAAATTCCTGTCATTCTGCTCACGCCGCAGGGTGAACTGCTAACCCAGCGGCTCGTGGAGGAACTGTCAACCACCCCGGCCATCGCCCTAATCTGCGGCCACTACGCCGGGGTGGACGAACGCATCGCCGAGGGCCTGGCCACGCGCCAAATCAGCGTCGGCGACTACGTGCTTACCGGCGGTGAGTTGCCCGCCATGATTATCATAGACGCCGTGACCCGCCTGCTCCCCGGCGTCGTCGGCTCCCCGGAAAGCGTCGCTGGTGACTCCATTAGCACCGGACTGTTGCAGCATCCTCTCTACACCCGCCCCGCCGAGTATCTCGGGATGACCGCCCCTGAAGTCCTGCTCTCCGGCCACCACGCCGAAATCGAGCGCTGGCGCCGCCGCAAGTCCCTCGAACGCACCCTCTCACGCCGCCCTGACCTGCTTCGCACAGCGCCCTTGACCGACGACGACCTCAAATATCTCAGCGCCTTGGGGTACGAGGGCAATGCCCAAGTCTGACTTCAAGTTCCGCACCGGGTTCCGCATCCGCTGGATGGAGTGCGACGCCCAGGGCATCGTCTTCAACGGCGCCTACCTCGGCTACCTCGAACTGGCCCAGGCCGAGTACTACCGCAACCTCGGCATCGGCATCTATCACATGCCCCAGTCTGGCTACTTCGACTTCGCTGTGGTCAAGACCACCATCGAGTTCAAGGCCCCGGCCCGCGTAGACGAAATAGTCGAAGCCTACGTCCGCGTCTCACGCATCGGCAACACCAGCCTGGTAATGGAGATGGAGCTTTACCGTCCCAACCCCGAGCTGCTGCTGACCAGCATCGAAGCCGTATATGTCGGTTACGACGCCGCCACCGAAGCCACCAGGCGTGTCCCCGACGACCTCCGCGAACTCATAGGCCACTACGAAGACACCGGCGAGGTCCTCCCCATCTCCCGCTTCCCTGCCTTAGCCGACGCAGTGGCGCACACGCCGCCGGGCGCGGGCCACCGGCCCGTTTCCCCTTAATCCTCTCTTTGCGTCTAATTCTCCGAGAGAGTGTGTTGGTTGACGGAAATCGTAGCAGGCCATAAACTTGCGTTAGCATAGCCCGGAGGTAGCGTCGCCCCATGGCCCGACTTTTCGACCTGCACATACACACCACCAAGGGCAGCAGCGACAGCAGCCTCACCCCCGAGGACATGGTGCTGGAAGCCGACCGGCTGGGACTGCGCGGCCTTTGCATCACAGAGCACGCCGGGCCTTGGGACCGCCACGAGTTTCAGAAATTCGCCGCCCTCCACAGCGTAGTCCTGATTCGCGCCATGGAAGTCGAGACCGACCTCGGCCACATGCTCGCCTTCGGACTCGACCGCTACCAGGCGGGCTTCAACAAGGCCGCCGAACTCCGCAAGGCCGCCACTGCAGCAGGCGGCTTCGTCATCACAGCCCATCCCTTCCGCGGCGTCCTCAGCGGCAATGGAAACCGCTCCCGCGCCCTCATCTACCAGTCGGTCCCCGACGAACTCCCGGAGTCCCCCGAAGACGCCCTTGATCACCCGGTTTTCAAGCTGGCAGACGCGGTGGAAGTAGCCAACGGCGGCACCATTGACCGCGAAAACGAGTTCGCCCTCAAAGTGGCCGGAATGCTCGACCTGCCCGTCACCGGCGGCAGCGACGCCCATTCCCTCCACGGCCTCGGCAAGTTCGTAACCGAGTTCCACGACGAAATCACCACCGAGGCCGAGTTCCTTAAGGCCCTGCATTCCGGCCAGTACCACCCCGTCATCGGCCTGCGCGGGGGCGCGATCAGGCGTTACTCGGCCTGATCCCTGGCCATTCGCTGACACCTGGCCCTCGAAGCACCGGCGGTGTACATGCTAAACTCCTTGTCGTCCCTTGATGCGGAGCAGTACGGGAGCGTGATGGCCTCACATCATCGTTTACTTTCACCACTTGAACAGACCAGTGTCGCCATGGACCTCGAAACCACCGGCCTCCGGGCCGAGAGCGACGCCATCCTGGAAGTGGGCGCAGTCCGGTTCCGGGGCGACGAAGTCCTCGACACCTATCAGACCTTCGTCAATCCTGGGCGGGACATCCCCGAGTTCGTCCAGCGTTACACCGGCATCACCCCGCAGGACATCCGCCGCGCCCCATCCTTCCCGCAGATACGCGACGACCTGGCCGGGTTCATAGGCCGCGACCCCATCGTAGGCCACAGCGTGAACTTCGACATTGGGTTTCTCGAATCCCACGGCCTGCCATTGGTCAACCCAGCCTTCGACACCCTGGACCTGGCTACCGTCTTTCTCCCATTCCAGCGGCGCTACTCCTTGGCCTGGCTCATCGACGACCTAGGCATCAGGCCCCGGCAGGACCAGCGCGACCAGCGCAGCCACCGCGCGGTCTACGATGCCCTTGCCCATAAGGAGCTATACGTAAGGCTCCTCCGCATCGCTGCGGAGCAAGACGCCGGTCTGCTGGCCTACATGACCGACCTGGCCCGCCGCAGCAACTGGCCCTTATATCCAATCCTGTCAGCAGTGGCCGCGGCCCACACTGCCGCCCTATCGTCGGTAGGCCCGGCCGGCCTGAACCACGCGCAGTTGGCTCAACGCCTGGAGCTACCGGAAAGACTCCTGAGCGAGAGTCGAAGGGGCGCCCCGAACGAGTCGAAGGGCGAAAATCCTGATCACATCAGGAAAGACGACATCCACGGTATGCTCGGCTCCCAAGGGCCTTTCGCCCAGGTGTTCACCGGCTTCGAGCAACGCCCGGAACAGGAGGAAATGCTCGACGCAGTCACCGACGCCATCTACAACCAGCATCACCTCGTGATCGAGGGCGGCACCGGCGTCGGCAAGTCACTGGCCTACCTGCTCCCGGCGGCGCTCTTCGCCGTGTCTCAGGGCCAGCGCGTCGTGGTGTCCACCAACACTATCAACCTCCAGGAACAGCTCGTAAGCAAGGACATCCCGGCCCTGCAAAGCGTCCTGGAAGAATCGGGCATTTTGGAACCCGGCTCCCTCAGGGTGGCACAGCTCAAAGGCCGGGCCAACTACCTCTGCCTGCGTCGCTGGGGTCAGTTGTCGCGCACTGATGCCTTGTCAGTGGACGACGCCAAACTGCTGGCCAAGACCTCCGTTTGGCTCCAGGAAACCCAGTCCGGCGACCGCGCCGAAATCAACCTGCTTGGCCGCGACGCCGTCACCTGGAACCACATATCGGCAGGCGAAAAGGGCTTCTGCCTGGATATGAGAGACGGGTCGCCCTGCTTTCTGCGCGCCGCCCGGCAACGCGCCGAGCAGGCCCACGTCATCGTCGTCAATCACGCCCTGCTGATGACCGACATGGCCTTCGGCGGCGGCCTGATACCGGAATACAACAACGTTATCATCGACGAGGCCCATCACCTCGAAGAAGCGGCCACCAACCAGTTCGGCTTCGAACTGCCGCAGAACGAACTGGAGCGCGTCTGGGAATCCGCCGGCCGCTTGACGCTGGATATAAGGCAGGCCCTGGCTAACAACGCGGGGGGCCGAGAGGGACCCGATGCAGCAATAACGCAGGCGGGACACGACGCAATAGGGGCTGTGGAATCGGAAGCCCCTCGCCTGCGGGAGTCTTGGGAAATCCTGTTCCAGACGCTGGAAGCCCTCCACGCCAGCCAGCGACGGGGGCGAAACCGCGAACAGGGCGACCAGAACCAGCTCCTCATCACCCCGATAGTACGAGGCGCATCAGCCTGGGAGGAGCTTCACCTGGCTTGGGAAAACATCGACGCACGGCTGACCCAAGCCCGCAACGCCGTGATCAACCTGCGCAAGTTCCTCGACGCCAACCGACTTCAGGCCGCGCCCGACCAGTCCGCCATCGTTGTGGAGGCCGATTCTCTTGTCGATGGTCTGGGAGAATTGGCGGGAAGACTGCAATCCATCCTGGACGCTAATGGTGAAGGGTCAGAGGAGAACATCCACTGGCTCAACGTCAATCCTTCCCAGAACACCATATCCCTCCACTCTGCGCCTCTGGATGTTAGAGGCATCCTTGCCGAAAAGCTGTTCGGCGAAAAAGACTGCGTGGTGCTGACCAGCGCAACCCTGAGTACTGGCGGAGATTTCGAGTACCTGAAACGGCGAGTCGGTTTCCCCACCTTCCATTCCCCCCCTGAGGGAGGGAAGCAAGGTGTGGAACTGCTGGTGGGTTCCCCCTTTGACTACGAAAGGGCGGCCCAAGCCCTCATCCCGGAGGATATGCCGCAGCCCAGCGCCAACGGCTACGTGCCCGCCATTACCGATATTCTCTCCCAGCTCGGCCAGGCCCTGGAGGGGCGGACGATGGCCCTGTTCACCTCCCATTCATCCCTGCGGGCGGTCGCCCAGCGGCTCCGCCCCCTGCTCGAACCCCACGGCATCCCGGTGCTCGCCCAGGGTGTCGACGGCTCGGCCCCCTACGTTATGTCCGCCTTCACCGATGAACCCCGGAGCGTCCTGCTCGGCACGGCCAGCTTCTGGGAGGGTGTGGATATGCCCTCCGGTCTGCTCAAGGCTCTGGTCATCACCCGCCTGCCCTTCCAGGTCCCCAGCGACCCTATCGTCCAGTCCCGCTCCGCCTTGTACGAAGACCCCTTCGCCGAATACTCCGTGCCCAACGCCGTTCTGCGCTTCCGGCAGGGCATCGGACGGCTGATTCGCAACAAGGAGGATCGGGGCAATATCATCGTGCTCGATTCCAGGATTATCAGCCACGGCTACGGGAGAACATTCCAGGAATCCATGCCGCCATGCCGCCAAACACCCTGTCTGACCGCCAACGTGGGGATGCTGGCGGCGGCATTTGTACAAGGGCGGGGGCTGGAGTCTCGCCCCGAGAATAGCCGGAGGGGAGGCCGCCGTGGCGCCCGCGCCCGCTCAATTTGACCCCGGCCAGCCCGTGGACCTCGAGGCCAGCCTCCTGGGTGGCCAGGCCCACCGCTGGAAGCGCGAGGGGGACTGGTACAGCGGCGTCCTTCGCGGCGTTCTGGTTCTAATCCGGCAGCATGGCCGGGCAATCGAGTTCCTGAGCAACCCATCCGACCCCCAGGCCATGATTCCCAGAATCCGGGATCATCTGCGGCTGGACGACGACCTGGAGGCCATTCAAGCCGAGATGACCGCCGACCCCAACGTAGCAGCCCAAGTCGAGCGCTATCCCGGCCTTCGGATACTGCGTCAGGAACCTTGGGAGTGCCTGATAGCCTACATCTGCTCCGCCAACTCAAACATCGAGACCATCCACCGCAACATGGAACGCCTGTCCGACGAATTCGGCGATCCTCTGACCCTATCCTACCCTGCTCCTTCTGCCGAAGGCGAATCAGTCATCCGGCGCCACACCTTCCCCAAGCCCGTAGACCTGGCCGAAGCAGGCGAGGCCGAACTGCGGCGGCTTAAGCTGGGATTCCGCGCGCCCTACGTCCACCAGGCTGCCATCGCTGTCGCCGAAAAGCGCCTTGACCTCGACTGCCTCGTCGCGGCGCCCTACTTGGAGGCCAAAGCCGAACTGATGGCCCTCAAGGGCATTGGCGACAAGATAGCCGACTGCATAGCCCTGATGTCGCTGGAAAAAATGCAAGCCTTCCCCATCGACGTATGGGTACGCCGCGCCCTGGCCGACTGGTACTTTCCAGGTCAGAAGACACCCACCAACCGCGTGCTGCTGGAATGGGCCCAAGGTTACTTCGGACGCCATGCCGGCTACGCCAACCAATACCTATTCCACGGCAGACGCCTCCGCGACAGGAAACCTGCTGACCGGGAAGCCCAGTCCCTTCCCCCATGAGGGGTAAGGCTGGGATGGGAGTGAAAAGCGGATCGTTCCACACACCGCTAGCCGAATATCAACCACAGCAAGGCAAAACCAACGATTGCCCCAACCATCGCCCCCGCCAGAACCCACTTCAGGCAACCGGCTTGTTCCGCAGTTTCCCGCTGCGCCCTCCGGTGTTCCCACGGCGCGATCTGGCCGCGGGACCCCCACACGCCCCTCCGCCTGCGCCGGGCGTTCTTCTCTGCCTGCTCCAGCCCCAGCCCGTGACCGCCGAACCTGCTGTACCAGTAGGCCAGACCTTGCTCTACCATCAGCCGGTTGATAGACCGTCGGCGGTCCATCGCCCGGTAATACAGGACACCGACCAGCCTTCCGTACTGGTCGGTGTCCACAGGCTCTAATATCAGGTCTGTGCGGTTCCAGACCAGGCGCCAGAGATAATCGCGCGCTTCCCGCCCATACTCTTGGTCATGTTCCGGCGCATCAATGGCATACAGCCGGATTCGATACTGCTCGTCGTATCTGGAATGGATCGCCCGGACTATCAGGGAATCGCCGTCTTGTACTGCTGCCACTTGCACTGGAAACGGGCGGCCAGTACGCATCGGGCGATTTTGGCGTCCGCTAAAGAAGCAGACTATGCCAAATAGCCCGAGCAACAGCGCCCACAACAAAAGCCGTCCCACCTGCACCCGGGCTGCAGACCTGTGACTGCGCTTAGTTCTGCGTCAGCAGCAGCTTTCCGAAA
Organism: Dehalococcoidia bacterium; assembly: GCA_965204805.1. Lineage (GTDB taxonomy): Bacteria > Chloroflexota > Dehalococcoidia > Lucifugimonadales > UBA3495 > VXOI01. The sequence goes on along the minus strand of OZ242013.1, from coordinate 586,708 downwards.
AAGCTGGTGGCCTCCATAGCTTCGTGAGCGGCGGCGGCTTCCGAGAGCGGAAAGGCGCGATCCACCACGGGCCGGACTGCGCCGCGATTAAGCATCTCCACTATCTGGCGCATATCCTCCTTGGTGCCCATGTAGACACCGTAGACCTCTTTCTGCTGGCTGAACAGCAAGCCGAGGTGCAGCTCGGCCCGCAGTCCCGTGGTGGCGCCGCAAATCCCGTAGCGACCGCCAGAGCGCAGAGACGCAAAGGCCGACCCAAAGAAGTCAGCGCCCACATGGTCTACCACGCAGTCCACACCGGTCCCGCCGGTGATTTCACGTACCCGCTGGCGTATGTCCTCTTCCGTGTAGTTGATTACCTCGTCCGCCCCTAATTCCCTCGCTTTTGCAGCCTTCCCGGCAGTGCTGGTAGTCGCAATCACCCGCGCCCCGATAACATCCTTCGCTACCTGTATGGCGGCGGTGCCGACACCCGCCGACGCCGAAAGCACCAAAACGGTCTGCCACGGTTTCAGTTGCAGGCGACGCGCCAGCATATTCCAGACCGGCAGATAAGTGGTGGGTATGGCCGCTGCCTGCTCGAAGCTCACGCCGTCCGCGATAACGTGGGCGTTGGCCGCCGGAACCGAAAGGTACTCCGCATAGCTGCCGTCCAGCGCGCTGCCTAGGAACTGCGAGCGGCGGCACAGGTCATCCTGACCGGACAGGCAGACCGGACACTGCTGGCAAGAAAGGCGGGGGTTGATCACCACCCGGTCGCCCTCCTTCAGGCCCGCCACGCCCGAACCCACTGCGGCAACCTCACCGGCGCAGTCCCCACCCAGGATCAAGGGCGGCGGAAACTGCCGCTCCAGCCCCCGGTCCCCAGCCCTCGTATAGAGGTCCAGCCGGTTCAGGGACGTTGCCCTGACCCGCACCTTCACCTGTCCGGCCGCTGCTTCCGGTTCTGGCCTCTCGCCGAGTGTCAGAACCTCCGGTCCGCCGTGGGCCTCGATGTACACCGCTTGCATTACTTGGTTGCCTCCTAACAATAGTTCCCTCCCTCCAGGGGGCAGGAAATTGGGTGTTTATATTAGTCCCCTCTCCCTCACAGAGAGGGTTAGGGCGAGGGCGTTTCAGGGCCGTCGCCCATAAAAGCAGTCGTCGCAGAGAAACACAATGGCCAGAGCGTCCTCATGGCTCCCGATACGCCCGCACTGGGGCGAATCCGAGTCCTGGCTCCACGGCTGGTGAAACTTCCCGCCGCACATCTGGCACGACGTCTCGTTGAAGCCGTCCAGGGCCTCACCGCAGATAACGCAGGATTCCATTTCCCCTTGCTCGATCGGTAGTTCCGCCATCATTCATCCGTAGGGCCGCACCGTGATGCGCCCACGAAGCTCTCTACTTCGCCGATTCCACTAATGCCCGCGCCAGCAGTTCTCGCGCTAGGGCCCTCTCCTCTTCCGCGTTCCTCAGCTTCCCGTCCAATCGTCCGTCGCGCAGGCTGTCCAGAATCTTTCCCAACTCGGGGCCTTCCGCAGCGCCCATTGCCATTAAATCCGCTCCCGACAATTCCGGCCTGACAAATCGCAGTTCTCTGGTATAGCGGCTGAGCGCCTCGGCAACCCCCGCGTCAGATGTCAGTTCCGCCCATGCCATAACCGCGTTCAGGACGCGGCAGTCCAGCATCCGGGCCAGCTCTGAAGAATATTCTGCGCTTCTCAGAATCTGTCTCTCGGAATCTCTCAATCCAATGGTATCACGCGCCAGCGCGGCCCGCCGCCCCCCTACATTGAGTCGTTGTATGACGCCTTCCGCCTCCAGGACAGTCAACGGGCCGAACAACGCCGCCCAACAATGGTCCCGCTCTATATCGCCCTTGTCCTCTCGAAGGGCCTTTATTCGTTGCAACCCCGCCTCTCCGTTCTTTTCTGCCTTTCCCAGAGCGGGATGCAGTCCTGCCAGCAGCCCCAAACCCGCCGCTCGCATAAGTGGAGCAACCGGGTCGGCCTCCTCCAGTATCCGCTCCAGCTCATTCCGCCATCGGTCTCCGCTCACAGCGTCCATATATCCCGCAGATACAGCTTGCGACATCCCGTTCAGCGTCTCTCGCTCCATGCGAAATCCGAATCTCCGCTCGTAACGCACGGCCCGCATCATCCGCGTTGGGTCGTCAACGAAGCTCAGCGGATGAAGAAAGCGGACAATCCCCGCCACCAGGTCGTCAAGGCCACCCTGCGGGTCCAGCACTCCCGCATCGGCCGGCCACAGCGGCAGCGCCATGGCGTTGATGGTAAAGTCCCTCCGCGCAAGGTCGTCTCCGATGCTTCCCGGCTCCACCTGAGGCAGCGCGCCTGGCTGCCGGTAATTTTCACGCCGGGCAGTTACGAGGTCCATACGGATAGTACTTGCATAAACTGTCGCGGTGCCAAATCGGGCATGAGCAGTGACTCGCCCTCCGGCTCTCTCAGCCAACAAGCCAGCCAGCCCGGGGGCATCACCCACCACGGAAAAGTCCAGGTCCAACACCGGCGCCCCCATCAGCGCATCCCGCACCGGCCCGCCCACCAGATACGCCTCCGTTCCGGTTTTACGGACCAGTTCACACACAACTTCAAACGCCTCCCGCTGCCTTTCATCAAGAGCGGCAGATAGGGACTCAGCGTTGAGGGAACGGCGAGCCGGAACAGCCGTGAGGGACCTCCGGAATACGGCGAACATGACTTCAGAGGGGCAAAAATTATATCACAGCCTCCCGTCTGCCCAATGCCGATGGATTCCCGGTCGTAAGAGACCCAAGGTCACTTTGACAACAATTGCAGGCATGGCTACAATTTGTGCAGGGCGGCTTTGCCGTCATTTGCCCCCCGCAGGGGCGCCAAAACCGGCAGGAGGCATGACATGGCCGAGGCTGAGTTCACGAGTTACTACGATTTCCGTTGACCCTTTGTCTACAATGCCAACATGTGGTTGGCAAAGGTTCGGGAGCAGACTGGAAACCCCATTGAAGTTGACTGGCAGCCCTTTTCGCTGGCCCAGGTCAACAACAAGGACGGCGACAACGTCTGGGAGCGTCCCGACGTAATCACCGGCGAAGACCCCATCCTCTTGGCCCACAAGGCCGGGCTGGCCATCAAGCGCCAGGGCAAGGAAGCCTTCGAGGCCTACTTCATGGCACTGCTCAAGGCCCGCCACGAGGACAAGGCCGACCTGAACGATCAGGCCGTCATCGACGCAGCCGGCACCGCCGCCGGGATCGACATGGCCCGCTTCCGCGAGGACATCGCCGACCCCTCGCTGCTCGAGGAACTGGCCGAGAGCCACACCAAGGCAGTGGACGAATACGGAGCCTTCGGCGTGCCCACCTTCGTCTTCGACAGCGGCAACTTCGCCTTCCTCAAGATGTTCATCCCGCCCGATGAGCAGGCTGTTGAGATCTACGACAACCTGATGAAGTCCATGAGCGAATACGCCCACGTTGGCGAGTTCAAGCGCCCGCAGCCGCCGTGGCCTCATGGGGTCATCTAGGCTCCCTGCAGCCCCCAACCAGGACTCACTGCTGGGGTTCCGATTTCGGGACCCCAGCCTTTTCCGTCGCGCCCTTGTCCACCGTTCCTACTGTAACGAGCACGGGCTGGACGCTGCCCATTCCTACGAGCGCCTCGAGTTCCTCGGCGACGCCGTACTGGAGTTGACCGTTTCCGCCCATCTCTACCGTCAGTTCCCCGACGCCGACGAAGGACAGTTGACCAAGGCCAGATCGTGGCTGGTGCGTGGAGAAGCCCTGGCTCAGGTCGCCCGCCGCTGGGGTCTGGGCGAGCGGCTGCTGGTGGGGCGAGGCGTGGAGGCCAACGGTGGCCGAGACCAGGACTCGGTCCTGGCCGCAGCAGTGGAAGCCGTCATTGCTGCGGTCTATCTCGACCAGGGCATGGAAGCCGCCCGCGAATTCATCAGCGTCAACATGATCGACGAATTGGCGTCCGCTTCCCTGGAGGGCCCGCCCCCTGAGAACCCCAAGTCCCTCCTCCAGGAATACCTGCAGGGCCAGGGCCGTCCCACCCCGACTTACCGCCTTGCCCACCGGGAAGGCCCGGACCATAGCCCCGTCTTCGGCATGGAGGCCCTCGTTGGCAATGAGGTAATTGGCATCGGGCAGGGGGGCAAGAAGTCAGAAGCGGAACGAGCGGCCGCCGTTGATGCGCTCAGTAAGTTGGCGCCCGATAGACCGGGACCCGAGCTACTATGAAATTCCGGCGTAACTGAAAAATGCTGCGACTATTCCGACGCAACCGCGAAGAAGAGAAAAAAGCCACCGAGCAGGCGGTCAAGCCCAGCCGTGAGCGCTGGTTCGGCCGCATCGCCAACCTGCTGCGCTCTTCCCGCCTCGACGATTCAGTCTGGGACGAGATTGAGGAAATCCTCATCTCATCCGACGTTGGGGTGGAAACTTCCCTGCGCATCATTGACCGCCTCAAGCAGCGGGTACGGCAGGAACGCCTGGAATCCCCCGAAGCGGTCACGGAGGCCCTGAAGCAAGCCCTGACCGAAGACCTCTCGCCCGCACCCGTCCAGGCCTCCGCCCATCCTGAGTATCAGGCCTCCACCCATCCTGAGCTTGTCGAAGGACGGGCAGGCGGCGCGGCCAAGCCCTACGTGATCCTTATGGTGGGCGTCAACGGTGTCGGCAAGACCACCAGCATCGCCAAGCTGGCTCATCACTTCACCCATTCTGGCAGCAAGGTTATCCTTGGCGCAGGCGACACCTTCCGCGCCGCCGCCGCCGACCAGCTGGAAATCCTGGGGCAACGGGTGGGCGTCGACGTCATCCGGCATACCACGGGCGCAGACCCCGGCGCTGTGGCTTACGATTCCTACCAGGCCAGCAAGGCCCGCGGGGCAGACATTCTGATTTTCGACACAGCGGGGCGCCTGCACACCAAGTCCAACCTCATGGAAGAATTGCGCAAAATTCACCGCGTGCTGAGGCGGCAGGATTCTACCGCCCCTCACGAGGTGATTCTCACCCTCGACGCCACCACCGGCCACAACGGCCTTGCCCAGGCCAGGTCCTTCCAGGAAGCAGTGGACTGCACCGGCATCTTCCTCGCCAAGCTAGATGGCACGGCCCGCGGCGGTATCGTTCTCGCCATCCGTCAGGAACTGGGAGTGCCCATCCTGTTCATCGGCACCGGCGAGGGTCTGGACGACATGGCCCCCTTCGACGCCAACGACTTTGTGGACGCCCTTCTTGCGCCGGTAACGTGAACGCCCTCTTCTCCTTCAGACAAAAATCCCCTCCCCATACCATACTTCCCTCTCCATGTGGGAGAGGGTTAGGGTGAGGGCATGGTGGGGGTGAGATTTCTCGCATAAAGCCCCCACCCTGTCCCAGCGTTGCCCATGGCAGACACCCTGATATGGTTTCTGCTCCTAGAATTGACGGCGGTAGCCGCTCTGCCGTGGGCATTTCTCTGGTTCCGGTTTCTGCCCGACCGTGGCGTTACCTTGGTCAAGCCCGCAGCCCTTCTTCTCTTTTCCTATGTGCTCTGGGTTCTGGGGTTGTCCCACATCTGGCCCAATACCCAACTCACCGCCTGGGCCATCTTCCTTGTCGCCGCGACAGGCTCTCTATGGTTGTACCGCCGCCGGTGGGGGGAATTGCGCGACTTCCTGAGAAGCAACTGGCATGTCCTCCTGCTGGCCGAATTGGTCTTCATTGGGCTGTTCGCTCTATGGGCCTACGTGACCTCCGGCTCCCCGGCCATCGCCCACACCGAAAAGCCAATGGACTTCATGCTGCTCAACGCGGCTCACCATGCCCGCTACTTCCCGGCCGAAGACCTTTGGCTCTCCGGACACTCCATCAGCTACTACTATTTCGGCCACATAGTAATAGCCTTCCTCACCAGCCTCACCGGGGCCGTCTCTTCCACGGCATACAACCTGGGCATCGTCACCATTCCCGCCCTAGCCGGGGCCGTCGCTTTCGGTCTTGTCTATAACCTTGTCCGCCTCGCCGGTGGCCGAGTCCGCCCCGCTCTCGCCGTCGGCGCGACAGCCCCAGCCCTGGTACTGCTGGCGGGCAACCTTACCGGGGCCCTGGAATTTGTCCGCCTCCGGGGCTGGGCCGGAGAGGGATTCTGGGACTGGGTGGCAATCAAGGGACTAGACGCCGGAGAGGTGGTGGGAAGCATCTTCCCTCAGGATTTCTGGTGGTGGTTCCGCAGCACCCGCGTCATAGACACCCTCACCACCGAGGGCGCCAGCCTCGACTACACAATCACCGAGTTCCCGGCATTCAGCTTCGTGTTGGGCGACCTCCATGCCCACGTCCTGGCTATTCCCTTCCTGCTGCTCGCCATCGCCGCAACGCTGAACGCCTACCTTTCGCCGCCACCTTCGGGATGGTCATGGCTGTGGCGGCATCCGGCTCAAGTTGCGGCCCTTGCGCTGTCAGGAGGGGCCCTCGCCTTCATCAACTTCTGGGACTTCCCGACCTTTCTGGCCCTGCTCGCGGGGGCGCTCTTGCTCAAGGGCCACAGGGACAACCCTTGCTCGCCCCTTCGGGCCTCCGTTTCTGCCGCCGCCGTCTTCCTGCCCCTGCTGTTCCTGTCCTTAGTGATGTTCCTGCCCTTCTATCTTGGCGCTTTCAGCGGTCAGACCTCTGGCATACTTCCGTTGCAGGACGTCGCCACCCGTCCATTCCTCCTGTTCTTGGTTTCCGGCATCTTCATCCTCTTGTCTCTGGCGTTCCTGGCAAGGATGCTCCTTCGCACACTTCGCCCCGAACCCGCCAACGCGCCCCTGATGGCCACCGCAGTGCTTGTTGCGCTCCTTCCCATCGGTCTCTGGATGGCCACCGGCTTCATGTTCAAGCTGGTTACCGATGGAGCCGACTCTGCGCTGGACGATCTGGGCAGCCGTCTCGTCCTAGTCGGGCCGGGCGCCATTGTCGTTGCCGCCGCAGGGTATTGCGCCCTGGTCCTTTCCCGTCGCGCCGCTCATCATGGGCGGCCTGTCCAATATCCCGAGGAGGTCGGACATCCTGAGCCTGTCGAAGGACGACTTGCGGCAGCCTTCGCTCTTCTGCTGATGGCCTTGGCCTTCTACCTGTTGCTGGGGGCCGAGCTGTTCCACATCGTGGACTCTTTCGGGGGAGCCTGGCGCCGAATGAACACCGTGTTCAAGTTCTACTACCAGGCATGGCTGCTGCTGGGTATCGTGGCCTCTTTTGCCTTGTACAGTCTATGGTCGGCGCGACCAGACGCCCTGCCTGTGAATGGCTGGCTCGACAAGGGAGCAACGACTCTACGGGCAGTAGGGGCGGGCGTGCTGGCCTTGCTGCTCGCCGCTTCCTTCTACTACACGGCGGGGGCATTACTGGATCGCAGTTCAGCCTCCCCCGAGGGACGAACTCTGGATGGCCTGTCCTTCCTCAAGGACAGTTCCCCTGGGGAGTACGCCGCCATCCAGTGGCTGAGAGACGAGGCTGAGCCGGGTCGGCTCATTGAGGCCGTAGGCGACGATTACAGTCATTACGGGCGCATCTCCGCCGCTACCGGACAGGCCGGGGTGTTGGGCTGGAAGGGCCACGAAATCCAGTGGCGCGGCTCCCACGAAGCCTTCGCCGGGCGCGAAGAGGACATAGCCGCCATATACTCGGGTCTCAACCCGGGGAAGGCCCGCCGGTTGCTGGAACACTACGGCGTGCGTTACGTTTATCTGGGCGCCCGGGAGCGCCAATCCTACGGCGTGTCCGGCCTGCCCCAATACGCCGACTTTCTGAAAACCGCTTTCCACCAGGACGGCGTAATCATCTACGAAAGGTCCGACTATACGTCCGTCGAGTAATCGCCAAGTTAATGCCGTCAACCAGGGACTAAAATCCCCTCGCACTTTAGAGAGAGGGTTAAGGTGGGGTGAAGTCCCTCGCATCAAGCGTTTTGACAATCGCGTTACTGAGAATTTCGTCACCTTTGCTCAATTACGGCGTAAAACAAAAATGACCCCAACGCAATTGGCAAATTCCATCAGCTATTGGCCCTCAGCTCTACGGGAAGGCCTCCGCCGTTGCGGATGGCTCGAGGCTGCCTTCTTCGCCGTAATGGTAGTCGCGCTGGGCCTTCGTTTGTTCGAGCTGAGCGGGCGGACGATGCACTATGACGAGGCAATCCACCTGCACTTTTCCTTCAAGCTCGCCAACAGCCCCGGGGGCGCCTTGGGCTGGCCCTGGATTTTCGGCGCCGACTACTTCCATTCCGCGTGGATGCACGGTCCCTTCCAGATAGAGATGGCCGCGGCCATCTTCACCATCCTGGGCGACAGCGACTTCACTTCCCGGCTCGGCTACGCACTGTTCGGCACAGCCCTGGTGGGCCTGCCCTGGTTCCTGCGCGACCACATCGGGCGCAGGGGAGCGCTCATAGCCGCCGTAATGCTCGCCCTCTCTCCGGCCCTGCTCTACTTCAGCCGCTTCGGGCGCAACGACATCATCATGATGTTCTGGGCCGTCGCCCTGTTCACCCTGATGTGGCGCTACCTGCAGTCCCAGCGCGAACCAGCCCAGCGTCGCGCCTGTCTCATCCTCGCGTCGGCAGTGCTGGCCTTCATGTACGCGACCAAGGAAACGGCTTATCTGCTGGTCGCCATTTTCGGTTTCATCCTCTTCTTGGCCGCACTGCCCGAGTTATGGGATTGGATCAGAGGAAGAGCCCAGTTGGTCCGGGAAGGAACCCAGACCGCTCTGTTCCTCCTGCTGATTACGCTGACCCTCCCCCACTGGTCTGCCATCATCGCCCTCTTTCAGGGACTCCTGGGTCTCACTTTAGCAAACCCTGACCCCCTCACCGGCAACAATGTTTTGAACGCCGATGGCAGCAAGGGCCTTACCGGGGCTCCCGCCTGGCAGGGGGCGGCCCTCCTGGTCCCGGTGACCGCCGTTCCCTGGCCTGCTCATGCCGCTGTGGTGGTCTCCGGCCTGGTAGTTCTGGTATGGCTGCTCAGTAGAGGCCCGCTCAATTGGGAGAGGCTGTCTGGCCTCATTGCTCTGCCGCTGACCTGCGCTTTCGCATGCGCTTGGCTTATATTCCGGCCCTACTCCGGTCTCGAATCGGGAAACCTTGCGCTCCAGACAGCAGACTGGACCCTGTTTGCCTTCGCCGTGTTGATTGCAGCGGGATTTGCCTGGTGGAGCCGCCTCTCCTTGGGTAAGGCCTCCCTGCTGGCGCTCCTCCCGGTGACCTTGACGGCCCTCTACTCGGTACTGTTCACCCCGGTACTGGATGTCCAGTCCATTGTCAACGGCATCCTCCCCGGCAACTCCACCATCAGCGCGGGCGATGGCGCCGTGCCCGTCAACTACGTGGTCGCCCTCGTCATGCTCCTCGGCACCCTGACCATATCGGTGGTCCTCGGCATCTGGTGGCTGGGCAGGACGTGGCTGATTTGCGCCATCATCTTCTACGTCATCTGGGCGGCCCTCTACACTACTCTCTTCACCAATCTCGCGGGCGTATTCACCGGCTCATGGCAGGGCATGGGATACTGGATTGCCCAGCAGGACGTGGCCCGAGGCAATCAGCCTTGGTACTACTATTTTGTCGGACTTTCGGTATACGAGCTACTGCCCTTCCTCTTCGGCATCGCTGGAATCATCTATTTCATCCGGCGGAAGGACATCCTCGGCCTGACCTTGGCCCTATGGGCAATCCTCTCCCTCGCCGCCTACACCGTAGCCACTGAAAAAATGCCCTGGCTGCTGGTCAACATCACCACCCCCTTCATCCTCGTCGCCGCCAAGTTCCTCGGCGAACTCGCCGACCGCGTCGACTGGCCCGGCATCCTGCAGCGCGGTGGCGAACTAATGATCGTAGGACTCCTGGGCCTCGTCCCCTTCATCGTCGCCGCCGTCGTCTATCTCTTCCTCCAATACATCGACCCGGTCCGCCAATTCGGCGCCGCCCACTGGCTCCTCCTAGCATCCATAGTTGTCACCTCCCTCATAGCCGCCTATGTCTACCGCGCCGCCGGGCCCGGCCGCGCCGCCCCGGCCGTCGGCCTCGGCCTGGCTACCCTGCTGCTGGCCTTCGGCGTCTGGGCCGCCGTCCGCGCCGCCTATACGTACGATGACTCCAATGTCGAGGTGATGGTCTACGCCCAGGGCTCCGCAGACATCCAGGAAACCTACCGCATTCTGGAAAGAGAAGTCTACCCGCTCTCCGGCAGCGTAGAATCGGTGAAGGTCGATTACGACATGTGGTATCCCCTCCAGTGGTACGTCCGTCACCACACCCGCGACGGGCGCATGGACTTCCGCTGCTTCAGGGCCACCGCCGAAGAGGACGCCAGTTGCATCACCCTGGAAGGCAGCCGTGACGACGAAGGCCACTACAACTTCGGCAACCCCGCCGGCCTGCTGGTCAAGAACTCCCACGCCGGCTCTGATGACGCTGTGCAGGAATCCTACCGCCGGGATGGAACCTTCAACAACCTTCTCTGGTTCCCCGAAACCTACCGCCGGCCCGACGAAAACCGTGAGGAAGAACCGATGCACACCCAGCTCGCCCGCGACTTCCACTTTTTCGGCAACACAGTCGCCAGCCGCGATTCGTGGGTCGACGCCCTCGACTACGTCCTCTTCCGCAAGCTCGACCGCGACTGGTTCACCTCCGAATACTACACCTACCTGCCTTGAGACCGCCCCTATGGGCGTCTATACTTGACCATTGACGAATCTGCAATACCCACCGACGAATCCCGCCTCATAAAGCAACCCAACCCACCAACTGAGGAACCCCGCCTTTGGCCACCACCAAGCGAAATAGCTGGATAGCCGCCATCACCGCCCGCTGGCACCTGTGGGCGGGAATAGCCATCAGCGTGGTCTTGCTGCTGTTCTTCGTTCGCCAACTCGAAACCGGCGAACTGAAGACCCTGCTCGCCGAGGCCAGCTATGTCTACCTCATCCCCGCCGTCGCTCTCTACTTCGTCGGCGTCTACTTCCGCGCCTACCGCTGGCAGTACCTCCTTGCCCCTCTGCGCCGCTTCCCGGTGCGCCGGCTGTACCCCGTCGTCATCGTCGGCTACACCGCCAACAACCTGCTGCCCATGCGTCTGGGAGAACTGGTCCGCTCCTATCTTCTGGCGCGGCAGGAGAACTTCAGCACCAGTTCGGCCCTCGGCAGCGTCGCCGTAGAGCGGGTCTTCGATGGCCTAGCCTTGGTGGCTATTATCGCCGTCACAGCCCCGTGGTTGCTGCTGATGGGCCAGTTCAGAGATGGCTCGGGCGTCTCTCAGACCACCGCCATCCTGCTGGCCATAGCCGTAGGAGCCGTATTCGGGGGCTTTCTGGTTTTCTTCACTCTCCTCGCCGTCTGGCCCGCCTTCGCCGCTTTCGTCGAGCGCATCATCGGCCTGTTCCCCGCCAGGTTGCGCGCCCCGGCCCTCCGGTTCTTCCGCTCTTTTGTTTCCGCCCTCGGCATCCTCAGCTCCCCGCGCAAGCATTTGACGCTGGTTTTACTCTCGTTGCCCGTCTGGCTGGGTGAGGGTTCCGTCTACTTCCTAGTTTCCTATTCCTTCGACATCGGTTCCCACTTCGACTCCACCCTGGCCTACGTCTTGGCCATCGCTCTGCTTACCGCCACCTCCAACCTCGCCACCGGCGTCCCCAGCGCCGTAGGCGGCATCGGCCCCTTCGAGGTCGTGGCGCAACAAACGCTGATTGCCTTGGGCGTCGGGGCCACCGTTGCCGGAGCCTACTCCGTCTTCGTCCACCTGGTCGCCCTCTGGCTACCCGTCAACATCGTCGGCCTCGCCATCATCGTTGTCATCCTCCTGCGCCAGAGCCTCACTATCAGGCAGCTCATCGCCGCGCCCCCGGACGATACACCCGAGAGTTCCGCCGCCGACCGTGTGGATGGCCGTCCTGCTGCCAACTCTTCCCCGGCGGGAGGCGCGCCATGAGGGTAGGCATCATCGGCGGAGGCGTCGCCGGCCTGGCCGCCGCCTACGACCTCACCGCTCAAGGCCACTACGCCGAGGTCTTCGAGGTCGCGCCCTTCCTCGGAGGTCAGGCTTCCACCTTCCCGGTCGGAGGCGGGCAGTTGGAGCGCGGCTACCATCACCTTTTCGTCAGTGACACCGACATCACCGAGCTGATTCACGAGCTCGGCCTCGGCCACAAGCTGGCGTGGCTGGAGTCCAAGGTCGGCCTCTACCACGACGGCAAAATCTGGGACTTCTCCACTCCGATGGACCTCCTGCGCTTCAAGCCCCTCTCGCTGTGGGACCGCTTTCGCGTCGGCCTCTGGACCCTGCGCCTCCAGCGCACCGCCGACTACTCCGGGTTCGAAAACATAACCGCTACCGAATGGCTCTCCAAGCACATGGGACGCAAGGCTTACGAAGTCCTCTTCGAGCCGCTGCTCCGAGGCAAGTTCGGCGACCACTATGATCAGGTCAGCATGACCTGGCTCTGGGGCAAGGTCCGCCTCCGCGTCGCCTCCCGAGGCAAGACCCTCCAGAAGGAGCGTCTCGGCTACCCCATGGGCAGCTTCGGCGAGGTCATCGACACCCTGGCCGACCGCATCACCCAGCAGGGCGGCGACGTCCACACCTCCGCCTTCGTCAGCCAGGTACTCATCAACGACAACCGCGCCACCGGCCTCCAGGTACAGCTGGGCCGCGACGCCGTCCCCGAGCAGCGCGACTACGACGTCGTCATCGCCACCACCCCGTCCTACGTCTTCACCCGCCTCGTCCCGCCCATGCCCGACCACTACCAGCAGATGCTAACCGGCGTAGACTACCTATCCGCCGTCCTGCTAATCCTCGAGCTAGACCGCCCCCTCACCAGGAAATACTGGCTCAACATCGCCGACAGCGATATGCCCTTCGTCGGCGTAATCGAGCATACCAACATGATTGACAAGTCCCTCTACGGCGGGAAGCACATCGTCTACTTCAGCAACTACCCCGACCGCAACAGCGAACTCTACAAGATGGAGCCTGACCAGCTCCTAGACCTTTTCATCCCCCACCTGCGCAAGCTCAACCCGGCTTTCGACCGTTCCTGGGTCCAAAACTATCACCACCACCGCGTAGACGGCGCCCAGCCCATCATCAGCCGCAACTACAGCCAGCGCATCCCGCCTCACCGCACGCCGGTCGACGGCCTCTACCTCGCCAACACCACCCAGATTTTCCCGGAAGACCGCGGCACCAACTACTCCATCCGCATGGGCCGCCAGGTCGCCCAAATGGTCATAGAAGACGCCAGCTAACCGCCACCATACAAATCCCCTCCCCGTCTGTAAGAGGGTTAGGGAGACGGCGAACCCACGCATCAAGCCAACCTTCAGGTCCCGGACAGAGAAAGCGCGCCGTTATTCCTGCGAAGACAGGAACCCAGAACCGTTGTCTGGCAGGCTGCGGAAACCAGCTTGACCACCGAAATTGGAACGCTGCCATAACCAGCCCAAATGTTGCAATTGTCGCCCTGTCAGGTACAATCTACGGTAGTCTCAATTCAGTGTCCGGCAACGGGCGAGGCCCGTCCTGAGCATGTCGAAGGAGCATAACGTGGCGTCCGAACTCAACCCAGCGGAACAGCACAGCCCCAAGTCCGGCGAGTCCCGCCGCAGCTTCCTTGCCAAGCTCGGCATCGGCGCGGCGGCCTTGGCCCTTGTGGGCGGCCCCCTGTCCGCCCTGCGCGGCAACTCCGGCAACAGCGCAGCCGCGGTCAACCAGGAATTCCCCGGCGAGGATTCCATATTCCACCCCGCCGTTGACCCTCGCCAGGACCCCCGCCGCAACGGCCAGGCCTAAACTGCCAAGCTCCTATGAAACAATCGTCCTCTCCCTGAGGTGGAGGGCGATCAATAGCTCCCCCTCCCTTGAGGGTGAGGGTGTAATCGAGAGTAAAAACCATCCTGCGTATCCGTGTTGACTCCCCACCCTAGGAGGACGCGCCATGCCCGAAGCCAGGCTGACCGTAGGCAACGTGGAAATCCTCTCCCTCAACGACAACGAGTCCACGCTGCCCCTTAGCGACGTCTTCCCCGGGGTTCCCGCCGAGGCCTGGGCGCCCTACCAGGAGCGATACCCCAGCGGCTTCAGCGGCGACCACCTGTTGGCCCACTTCGAGTGCTACCTCATCCGCTCCGGGGGCCAGACCATCCTGGTCGACACCGGTCTCGGCGGCAGGGCCACCAATCCCAACTCCATTGAAGCCATGGCCGGCGGCGCTGAAGGCCGTCTCATGCAGGAATTCCAATCCGTCGGTGTCAGCCCCGCCGATATCGACACCGTCTTCTTCAGCCACCTTCACTTCGACCACGTCGGCTGGAACCTGACCCACGATCCCGGCGCCGCGCCCCGCCCCACCTTCCCCAACGCCCGTTACGTCGCCCACCGCGCCGACTGGGAAGTCTTCCAGCAACCAGAGGTGATGGAGCTCTTCCCGCCCCACTGGGATCTGGCCTTGGGCCCCCTCCAGGACCTGGGCGTTCTTGACCTCCTCGACGGCGAGCGTCGGCTGACCAGCGAAATCACCGCCATCCCGACGCCGGGCCATACTCCCGGCTCCATGAGCCTGGCCATTACTTCCGGCGGCCAGAGGGCCTACATCCTCGGCGACGTCTTCCACGGCCCTGCGCAGATAACGGAAACAGACTGGAAATTCAGCTTTGACATGGACGGCGACCAGGGCGTGGCCACCCGCACAGCCATGATTGACCGCGCTGAGTCCGAGGACGCCATCATGGCCATCTGCCACCACGGGGGCTTTGGCCGAGTAGTCCGCTCCGAGGGCCAGCGCTACTGGCAGCTAGTCTCCTAGCAAGTCAGTATCAAATCCACCTTCCCTCTCCCAGAGGGAAGGGTGAGGGCGTACCCTACCGCCGCCCGAACTCCCGCTCCACTTGGTATGACGTGAAGTGGATCATGGTAGGCCTTCCATGCGGGCAGGTATGCGGATTGGGAGTAGCCTCAAGCTGCTCCAGCAGCGAGGTCATTTCCGCCTCACTTAATGACTGACCCGCCCGGATGGCGGCATGACAGGCAATGGAAGCGGCCATGATGTCCTCCTTCTGCCTCGTCAGCCCCTCCAGTGTAGCCATGTCCAGGATGTCAACCAGGGCCTTGCCCGGTTCATCGGACCTCAGCGCCGTCGGCAGCGCCCTCAGAAGGTAGGTCCGCTCCCCGAACGGCTCCACCTCGAACCCGTAGGCTGTGACGGCTTCAAGGTTGTCCTGCAAGGTGGTAGCGTGGGTCGGCGTGAGCTCGACGCTGACCGCCGCCAGCAAGGGCTGGGACACTGGCTCATCACTGCCCCGCCGCCCGATGATCCGGTCGAACACCACTCGCTCGTGGGCCGCGTGCTGGTCCACCAAGAACAACCCCTCCTGTCCCTCCGCCACGATGTAGGTCCGCTTCAGTTGCCCCACCACCCGCAGCGGCACCGCCGGCCTCCCCAGCAATGCCAGCGCCTCGGCGCCTCCGACCCCCATCTTCTCCGGCCCCCTGTCTGTCCCGCCACCATAAGCCGGGAGCGCCGCACCGGAAGGTCTGGAACCGGATCGGAAGCCGCCAAAGTAGGCCGATTCACCCAAATTCGGGGCGAAGGCAGGAACCGGCGACTCCGCCACCAGCGTGGCCCGGACCGCCCGCTGCACCAGCGAGAACACCCGGCCTTCGTTGTGGAACCTCACCTCCCGCTTAGCCGGGTGCGAGTTCACATCAACCTCGTCGTAAGGCATCACCACGTTGATAGCCGCCACCGGATACCGCTTCTTCTGCAACAGACCGGCATATGCCTCTTCCACCGCAAAGGCCAGCATCCGGCTCTGGATGAGTCGGCGGTTGACGAAGAAGGTCATGTATGTCCGGTTGGCCCGGCTGACGCTGGGCGCGCCAACATAGCCCTCGACGGCGTATGCCCCCCCTGCATTCCCCTCTTGAGGGGGGGAATTGAAGGGGGTGTCTTCGGCCTGAACCTCCAACATACTCCCGGCCACCTGCGAGCCGTACACCGCCAGCAGGGCCTCCCGCGGCTGGCCATTGCCCGGAGTGGTCAACGAAGCCCTCCCATCGTTCACCAGCCGGAAGCGGACCTCAGGGAAGACCAAAGCGTAGCGGCTTACCAGTTCCTGCACCCGCGCCGTCTCCGCCTGAGCAGAGCGCAGGAACTTGCGGCGGGCCGGCTGGTTGCCGAAGAGCTGGGAAACTTCGATGACGGTGCCTGGGGCGCACCCTTCGCTGCCGGATTCTACCGGCTCGCCCCAATGCAAGACCATGCGGTATCCTGCGGTCTCGGATAGGGGGCGGGTCTGGATAGTAACCTGGGAAACGGCCGCCACACTGGGCAGCGCCTCTCCACGAAACCCCATGGTCGCCACGGAGTCAAGCTGCTCTTCGGAATCAAGCTTGCTGGTGGCGTGGCGATGGAAGGCGAGAGCGACTTCTTCGGAGGGAATACCAGCCCCATCGTCGCTGACCCGGATAAGTTCAACGCCACCAGCACGAATCTCGACCAATATTTGAGAGGCCCCGGAGTCTATCGAGTTTTCAAGCAACTCCTTAACGACGGAGACGGGACGCTCAACTACCTCCCCGGCGGCGATCCTGTTTGCAAGGACAGGCGGTAGAATCCTGATAGGCATAGCCCACCGCCTCAATTGAACTAGAAGAGGGGTACGATGGTGCCTTTGGCACGGTATTGCTTATCTTCGGACGTTCCGGTAGCGGCAAAGTCCTGCACGATGCGGTACACGCGCTCCATTTCCTTGTCGGGAGAGCGTTTGAAGAAATAGGGTGGCACCCATACTCCGCCGAAAGCGGCTACCACCTCTGGATAGTCGTCAATGACGAAGTCCGGTTCGAAAGGAACTCCCAACTCTTCCAAACGCTCGTGGAAGTGGTGTGTGGGTTTCTCGTAGACCCCGCTGACAAAGGGTTGAAGCTGGTGCTTTTCAATGACTTCCCATCGCTCACCCATACCGGACCAGATGTATATCTGATGGTCTTCGTCCAAGAGGGCCTGAAACGTTTCCTTGGTTTGGGGTCGCAGGCTATTGTCCAATCCTAGAATAGTGTAGTCGACATCAAAGAAAATCTTCATCGGCGGTCTTTGGACCTTCCCGTAACTGCGTTCCCTCCTCCGACAGTAATGGGAATTGCCATCGGGAGGGTATCTAGATTGTGTATGATACCTGCCAGCTAGTATCGAGCGCAACCGGGATTACCTTGCGTTGCAGGACAATCTCATTCTGCGAATATGCTGAGACTGCGCTACCAGGCTTGGCAAGGAGCAAGTGTTGCCATAGCATCCAAATGCGACTGCGCTCGAGATGCCCTCGCAAAGTCTTCCCCAGTTAAGATGCGATTGCCTTAATCATCTGGATTCGTTCACATTTTCTTGAAGTCGTTGTGATACGATTGCCTGGAATCTCTGCCGGAGTCCTGGCTGGGGATTCATTGCAGATACCCGCACGGGGCGCAGGGTTTGGTAGCCAGGAGGCAGGTTTCGCGCACCGGAACGATTCCACCGAATAGGCCCAACTCGGAGCCTCAATCCATGGAGACAGCGACCGGTTCGGCAGTCTCCAGACCGGCGACGTGGCAAAGGCCATGGCGGGTCCTGCGGGAGCGGCCAGCGATGCTGGCGCTTGTCGCGCTTTTCGTGGTGATTCTCCTGCTATCCCTGATACTCTGGAGAACCTTCCGCGCCGGCGAACAGCAGCTCCCGCCCGTGGACGTGGAGTCGGCGGTTGCGGAGGCACTGGACTCTCTGACCTCGAATCCGTCTGTGTCTGCACAGGTCTACCAAGCCATACTGCCGTCCTTGGTAGTTGTGCAGACAGACAAGGCGGGTGAGGAGAATACCTTTGGCATCGGAAGCGGAGTGGTCATCAACCGCGACGCCAACGTCCTTACCGCCCTGCACGTTATCGAAGACTCCGGAGAGATTGAACTAGGTTTCGCGGATGGCACCAGGACATCCGCCACGGTGGCCAGCGTGGACCGGGAGAGAGATATCGCTGTTCTGGCGCCAGCCGCGCTGCCTGGCCTCGTTCTTCCTGCTACCATTGGAAATGCTGCGGCGCTCCGCGTCGGCGACGAGGTATTTGCGGTTGGCAACCCCCTGGGCCTGGTGGCTTCATTGAGCGCCGGCGTGGTGTCCGGGCTGGAACGGCAGTCCACGCCACCGGGAAGGGAGGAACCCATTCGGGGCCTGATCCAGTTCGACGCGGCAGTGAATCCCGGCAATTCGGGTGGCCCGCTGCTGGACACGGGCGGCCGGGTTGTCGGAATCGTCACGGGACTTTCCAACCCCACCGAGCAGGATGTCTTCATCGGCATCGGATTCGCGGTTCCCATAGACGTTGCCGCCGGGGCCGCCGGGGGACCGCCGCAGTAGTCTGTCTTGAGGTGCGCAAATAGCATGACCGGCAGCGCGAACAGCCAACCAATGGAGCGGTTGCTCTACGAGGTGAAGAAGGTCATAGTCGGCCAGGACCACCTGCTCGAGCGCATGGTGGTGGCGCTGCTGTCGAGGGGGCACGTTCTGGTGGAGGGAGTCCCCGGGCTGGCAAAGACGATGGCGGTGAAGACACTGGCGCAGGCCATAGACGGGCAGTTCCAGCGTATCCAGTTCACCCCGGACCTCATGCCCGCCGACCTCGTAGGCACCCGCATCTACAATCAGAGGACGGGCGAGTTCAACACCTCGATGGGGCCTGTCTTCACCAACCTTCTGCTGGCGGACGAAATCAACCGCGCCCCGGCCAAGGTGCAGAGCGCCCTGCTCGAGGTGATGCAGGAGCGACAGGTCACCATTGGACGCGAGACCCATCCGGTTCCCAGTCCCTTCCTTGTCATGGCGACCCAGAACCCCATTGAGTCGGAGGGCACCTACCCGCTGCCCGATGCCCAGGTTGACCGGTTCATGCTCAAGGTGGTCGTCGATTACCCCAGCGCCACCGAAGAGTTCGTTATCGTGGAGCGAATGACCGGCGCTCTACAAGCGGTACAGGCAGTCCTCGACACCGAAGAGATGATTTCCCTGCAACGTCGTGCCGAAAGGGTATATGTGGACCCGGCGCTTATAGAATACTCCGTGAAGCTGGTCACAGCCACACGTCAGCCTGAAGCGGCTGGCCTAGGGGGGCTGAAGAGCTACATACTCTTCGGCGCCAGCCCTCGCGCGTCCATCAACATGGTCATCGGAGGCCGGGCCCTGGCCTTCATGCGGGGCCGCGACTACGCGCTGCCGCAGGACGTTCGCGACATGGCGCTGGATGTTATGAGGCACCGGCTGGTGCTTTCCTATGAGGCACTCTCTGACAACGTCCAGAGCGACGAGATACTGCACAGAGTGATGGAGGCGGTCCCTATGCCGGAGGTTGCCATACATGAGCGCGCAGCCGCCAGTCGCCCCCGGTGACCGGGAGGCGCCCCAGCAGGTGCTGCATCGCCTCAACTGGCAAGTGCTGCGCCGACTGGACGGGATACTCCAGGGAGACTATCGCAGCCTCTTCATGGGCGGCGGTCTCGATTTCGCGGAACTGCGCGAGTACCAGCCGCCGGACGACATCCGCCACATAGACTGGAACGTTACGGCGCGGATGAACCTGCCGTACGTGAGACAGTACCTGGAAGATCGGGAAGTGACGGCGTGGTTCCTGGTGGACCTGAGCCCTTCGATGGCTTTCGGCGCGACGGAGCGCCAGAAAGAGTCGGTTATCGTGGACCTGGTGGGAGTGCTGGCGCGTCTGCTCACACGCAACGGCAATCGTGTTGGCGCCATCCTGTACGACAACGACGCCGAGTCTACGATTCCTCCCCGCAGCGGGCGGCTCCAGGTGCTGCGGCTGATTAACGACATACAGCGGCAGCATTCGTCCCCGGGCAGGTCGATGACTGACCTGGCAAAGCTGCTGGAGTCTGCTTACAACAGGATCACGAGGCGGTCCCTCGTCTTCGTAGTTTCCGACTTCATCTGCCTGCCCGGTTGGGAGCGGGCAATGGACCGCCTGAACCGGAAGCACGAACTGCTGGCCGTGCGAATCTGGGACCCGCGGGAAACGGATATTCCCGACGTCGGCGTCATACTCGTGGAGGACTCGGAAACGGGGGTTCAATTGACTGTGGACACGAGCGACAGGAGATTCAGACGGCGGTTTCATGAAGCGGCGCGCCAGCGGGAAGATGGACTGGCGCGCGGCTTCAAGCGCGTCGGCGTGGATGAGTTGTCGCTGTCCACGGAGGAGGACATCGTCCTGGCCATTCTGCGGTTCGCCTCCCTGCGGAGCAGGGCGCGGCGGCGGTAAGAGCGGCAATCGTGTCCTTCATCTGGCCCTGGGTCCTGCTATTCCTGCTTTCGCTGCCCGTGTGCGTCCTTGTGTACCTGCGTTTGCAGCGAGCAAGGAGCGCCAGCGCTTCCAGGCTGGGCGCGCTGGGAGTGGCGCGGGGAGGGGTTGTTGCCCTGGCAGGGAGGAGGCGCCATGTCCCGCCCGTTATTCTTCTGATGGGAGTCGCGCTCCTGGCTCTGGCTTCCGCCCGCCCCCAGGTGACGCTGCCGTTGCCTCGGATGGAGGGCACCGTGATTTTGGCTATGGACGTGTCGAGCAGCATGACTGCAGCCGACGTCGAGCCTACCAGGATGGACACTGCGAAGATAGTAGCAAAGTCCCTCGTGGACCGGCGTCCCGATAATGCCATGACAGGCGTCGTAGCCTTTGGCGAGGGCGGTCTGATCGTGCAGCCGCCGACCGGCGATGACGAGGCGCTGTATGCCACCATTGACCGATTGGTGCCCCAAAGCGGGACGTCGCTGGGGCAAGGGCTATTGACGGCGCTGAACCTCGTTTCGCCAGAGCCTGACCCCAGCTCAGAGGAGCCCGCCGCTGTGGACAGAACGGTGCCTCGAAGCACATTCGCGCCCGCGATCATAATACTCCTGACGGATGGAGAGAACACGGACCCGCCCGACCCAGCGGAGATCGCTCAGACGGCCATCGAGCGAGGGGTGCGCGTCCATACCGTGGGGATCGGCACCCAGCGGGGGGCTACCATAGAAGTCGAGGGCTTCAACCTGTTCACGCAACTGAACGAGCCAGTGCTGCAAGAGATCTCCCTGCTGACAGAAGGAGACTACTTCAGGCTGGAAGACATGGATGACATCCCATCGGTGTACGAAGAGCTGGAGACCGAGTTCGTGGTTGAGTCGCGCGAGGTCGAGGTCACGTCCGTGGTCGGTGGCGTCAGCGCGCTGCTGTTCCTCGCGGGCGGCGCGCTCTCTCTATTCTGGTTTGGGCGGGTTCCTTAGCTGGAGGTCATTCCATGGGGCTGCTTTGGCCGGCCTTCCTGCTGTTCCTGATTGCCGTACCACTTATAGTGGTGGCCTATGTTCTCGTTCTGAAGAGGCGAAGGCGGTTTGCCGTCCACTACTCCAGCCTGTCCTTGATAACACAGGCCATGCCCGGGAGCATTCGATGGAGACGGCACCTGCCCTTTGTGCTGGCGCTGTTTGCCATCACGCTGCTGATTCTCGCCCTGTCGCGCCCGTATGCCAACGTGACCGTCGCATCCAGCAGGACCACCGTTATGCTGGCTCTCGACGTGTCGCTGAGCATGTGCGCCGACGATATAAGTCCCAACAGGCTCGCGGTCGCCCAGGAAGCCGCCGCCAGGTTCATAGACGGCCTGGAACCGGGAACCCGGATGGGAATTGTGGCCTTTGCGGGCATCGCCCAGCTTGTCATGCCTCCCACCACAGACAAAGAGGCGCTCCACGAGGCGGTATCCAACCTGACGACCGCCCGCCGCACCGCCGTGGGCAGCGCCATAGTCCGCTCGCTGGACGCGCTGTCTGAAGTTAACCCGCACATTGCGCCCGTCGATGCCTACGTAAGCCCACGCGATGAATCGGATGAGGCCAGCGCGGAGGCCAGCCTGCAACCCGACGTGATCGTGCTGCTGACTGACGGCGCAAGCACGTCAGGAGTGCGGCCGCTGGACGCCGCCCACGCTGCGCGTGACCGGGGCGTCCAGGTGTACACCATCGGCTTCGGCACAACTAACGCGGCGGTGCTGATATGTTCCAAAGAACAGATTGGAAGTGACGAAATGGCTATCCGCATCGGGCGGAGCGGCTTCGGTAGTACTGCGGGGGGCAGGTTTGGCAGCGCGAACTTCCTGAGCCTGGACGAGCCGACCCTGAGCCGTATCGCTGAGGTCACCGACGCCCAGTATTTTCAGGCGGACAGCGCGGACGAGCTTTTTGAAGTCTTTTCGACAATCCCAGTGCAGATGGAGAAGAAGAAGGTGCGCATGGAGGTGTCGGCAGTGCTGACAGCCATCAGCGCCCTCCTGGCGCTCGCCGCGGCCGCCCTGGGCCTACGGTGGAGTCCACTGCCCTGACTCCCGGAAACTAAACCAAAGCCAAGGTGAAACGCGCATTTCTCACTGGACTGCACTAATGCGACAGCCCTGCCTTGGGTTACGAGCGGCTTTAGGCGGCAGCAGTTAACACGGAATCAAGGACGGATGCGCTGCCCCCGGCAAAGACCTGGTCGCCCACCCGTATCAGGGGCCTTCGGAGCAGCTTAGGTTCTTTGAGCATGAGGTTGATAATTTCGTCTTCAGACAGGTCCTGTCCCGCCAACCCCATCTGCTTCAGGCTGGGGCTGCGACGGGCGAAGATCTGGTCTATACCCGACAGAACGGCTATTTCGCGGATTTCCTCCTCGGTGAGGGGTTCCTTGAAATAGTCTCGCTCTTGCAGAGCTACTTCATTTTGCAAGAGAAACTCCCTTGCTTTTCGGCAGGTGGATCAACGGGGCCACCAATAGAAACGCACTGTCTGGCTCATGGCATCCTCAACACACAACCAAGTAGGGGGCGAGATTAGTTGCTCCTTATTCTACATAGGCCGATGGGTGCGTAAAAGGTGAGATAGTCCGGAATTGTAGTTATTTCAAGGCAAGGAGTTTGCTTGCTCCCGCAGTTCGTAAAGCTTGTTCAGCGCCTCAAGAGGAGTCATGTTTGTTACATCCAACTCACGGACGGCATCCGCTAGCGAAGTCGTCGCAGGGAAGAGGGCCAGTTGCTGCGAAGGAGATGGGCGAACTGATCGCTTGCGCCCGGATTCTCGCGTCGACTCCAGGCCGCCCAGCACTTCCCATGCGCGGTTGACCACCCTCGCCGGCAGTCCGGCCAGTCGGGCCACATGAACTCCATAACTCCGGTCGGCCCCCCCAGGTATGATGCGATGCAGGAAAACCACATCGCCACCTTCCTCGGTCACCGCCACGCTGTAGTTGCGGACACCTGGCAGGGTGGCGGCCAGTTCGGTAAGCTCGTGGTAGTGCGTAGCGAAAAGGGTTTTGCAACCAAGCCTCGGGTCGTTGTGCAGGTGTTCAATGACAGCCTGGGCTATGGAAAGCCCATCGTAGGTGCTGGTACCACGCCCGATTTCATCCAGAATCACAAGAGACCGTGGAGTGGCCTGGTTCAGAATAGCCGCTGTCTCTACCATCTCCACCATGAAGGTTGACTGGCCTGTAGCCAAATCATCCTGTAGTCCGACACGGGTGAATATGCGGTCTACGATACCTATATGCGCTTCGGAGGCCGGAACAAAACTGCCCACCTGGGCCAGGAGTGTAATCAGCGCCACCTGCCTTATAAAGGTGGATTTGCCTGCCATGTTGGGGCCTGTCAGCACCAGAACCCGAGCATCGGTGGACAGCTCTACATCGTTGGGTACGTACTCGCCGGATGACAGCACTCGCTCGACCACCGGATGACGGCCTTCGCGGATACGAAGGACCTGGCCCTCACCCATCACAGGACGCACATACCCGTTTTCCATGGCTGTCTGAGCCAAGCCACAGAGTACGTCCACCCGTGCGATGGCGGCGGCGGCACGCCCTGATGTTTCGGCCGATTCAGCTACCTGAGCGCAGACCCGGCGGTAAGCCGCTTCCTCAGCCTCCGCCAGTCTTTCGCGGGCGGTCAACACCAGCGATTCATACTCTTTCAGTTCGGGGACGATGTATCGTTCCGCGTGAGTGAGAGTTTGACGTCGTATATAGTCTTCGGGCAGGTTTATGGTTTGAGACTTGGAGACTTCAATGTAGTAGCCAAAGACCTGATTGTAACCAACCCTGAGTGAGCGTATTCCTGTTCGTTCGCGTTCCTTCTGTTCGAGTCCGGCGATGTACTGCCGGGCGCTGGCGCTGGCGCTCTTCAGTTCGTCTATTTCAGGGGAAAACCCAGACCTTATTACATTGCCTTCGCCCACCGCGCCCGAGGGATCCGGCTCAATTGCCGCTATGATCAGGGAAACAACATCTGGGGATGGCACCAGCCCGGAACAAAGCCACTCCAAGTTTGGCCCGAGTCGCTCGACTTGTTTCCGCAACTCCGGCAGGGTCTCGAGACCGGCCTTCAAGGCCAGCAATTCCCGGGGCGCCACCGTTCCGGCAGCAACACGACTCATGATGCGCTCAATGTCCGGGACACTGGTCAGCAGGGCAGTGACTGAACCGCGAGCAAGACCGTTACGGCAAAAGGCTTCCACTGCGTCAAGCCGCCGTTCAAGCGCAGACAGGTCCAGTAACGGCTGTCCCAGCCATCTACGCAGAAGCCGCGAACCCATGACAGTGCGAGTGCGGTCAATCACAGCCAGCAGAGACAATTCTCGATCCTTATTTCTTCCACCTTCAAACAATTCAAGATTGCCGCGTGTGCGGGAGTCCAGCGCCATGTATTGCTGCGCAGAGTAGACGGAAAGATTACTCAACCGAACTCTTCCTCTCTCCACTGAACTCGTCGACGCGCACGAACTTGCAGAGGGCCGTGTACGTTTAAGATAGTCAACTATAGCGCCGGCTGCGGACACGACCAGCGGCAAGTCTTCACACCCGAAGGACTCCAGAGTCTGGATACGAAAGTGCTCCAACAGGCTGGCCGCAGCGGTTTCCTCCTGGAACGGGGCATCATCCATCGGTGTAAAGCGATAGGAGGCGTCCTCTGTCTCGTTAGCCTGATTGCTCTCCCAAATGCTCATCGTAGACTGCGATACCAGCACCTCGGACGGAGCTATTCGACTGAGTTCCAGTGACAACTGTTCAGCTGGCAGTTGGACTGCCGCAAATTCACCGGTGGTGATGTCGGCATAGGCCAGTCCTGCCCATGGGCCTTTTACGGATATAGCAGCAAGGTAATTATTGACCCTCTGGTCAAGGAGGGAATCTTCAAAAACAGTGCCGGGTGTCACCACCCGAACTACATCCCGGTCTACCAGCCCCTTAGATAGTGCCGGGTCGCTTAGTTGTTCGCAGATAGCGACCTGATGGCCTTTCCTTACCAGACGCGCCAAATAGGACTCTACCGAATGAGCCGGAACACCGGCCATCGGCACCCGCAAGTTCTTACCTAAGCTGCGGCCTGTCAGTGTGATGTCCAATTCACTGGCAACGAGGCGAGCGTCGTCATCGAAGGTCTCGTAAAAGTCACCCATGCGAAACAGGACGATTGAGTCGCGGTAGGCTTCTTTAATTTTCAGGTACTGGCGGCGGATTGGAGTCACTGATCCTGTCCTTAATTGAACTTACCTCAGGCCTCATGGGTAATTCTATACCACGCCCGGCCCCGGAAACCTCAAACTCACGCCATGCCGCTGAGAAAAAATTCCCTCCCCGTATATGGGAGGGAAAGGGGAACCAGAGGAATCAGGAAAGAACAGCAATTACTCCTTCCAGAAACGTTCCTCCTTGAAGCGCCATCCTTGCGGAGGCAACTTTGCCTTCATATCCTCAATCATCCCAGGGTGGCCGCAGGCGTAGACCAGCGTGTCATCTTTGGGGAGGTCGAACTTCTCCAGATAATCCTCGGCGATAGCGTTGACGCGGCCGCACTGGCCTTCCCATCCTTCGTTGCGCGGCTCATCTGGGCGGCTCACCGTGGGCACGAACTTGACCGTGTCGGGATACTTCTCCGCCAGTTCAATCAACTCCTTGTCATAGGTCAGCTCGTCAACATAGCTGGCTCCCAGCAAGATATAGAAAGTGTGTCCCTCCCCGCTGTTGTGCAGGTAGTCTCTTATCATGCTTACCGACGGCGACACTCCAGTGACTGTGGACAGCATAAAGTGGTGATGCGCTTTCTGGTCCATCGTGAAGATGCCTTTGGCACGAGGACGGACGGACATGGCGTCGCCGGGCTGAAGTTGCCACATCAGCGGCGTAAGCTCACCGTCCGGCACCAGCTCGACGAAAATCTCCAGCATTTCCTCGTGAGGGGCTGAGGCAATGGAATAGGCGCGTTCGATGGAGCCAAGCCCCAGCGTGCAGTACTGGCCCGGTTTGAAGTTGAAGTTTCCTCCTTCTTCCGGCTCCAGTCTGATTACCATCAAATCTTCAGTAATATCTCTGCGCTCTACAAGATGCGCTTTGGGAAAGGCGGGATTCGGGGTAAGGTCTAAGTCTTTTGCGACATCGGAGTTCACTGTCTCAACCATGGTTCCCTCCTTTTCCCCTGCGTGTGGCGCATCCCTCCACGCGGATACGCTCAAACTGCAAGCCTTTGCCCGCTCTCAAATTAGGTAGCCTTTAGAGCTCCACCTTGACTAGCCTGGCCGGTCTAACCTCCAGCCCTGGAAGCAGTGGGGCCGGATTTGGCTTTTGGCTGGCCTCCATCTCGATAGCTAACTGGCCGAAAAGCGCGGTGCTCCCGACTACGCCCCTGGGGAGGCGCAAATTGAATCGCGCTACGCCGGGCAGGATACCTTCCGACGTTTCCACCGCTACTTTGTCGCCTTCTGAAACACCTGTTTCCACAGCGTCAAACGGATTGATCTCCACCCATTCCTCACGCATTATGCGGTTTCTCTTGCCTTTAACTACTTCCATATCTCGGTGTTGTTGAAGGAGCACTCTGCCGGGCGCAAACCACAGCGGAAACTCCGGCGGTCCTCCAGGCACGGGGAGATTGAATGTCGGGGTCATAGGCTCGGCCTTCCGCTCTTCAAAGCCGCCCAAGTAAAGGGTCGCAGTGCCCGGGTGCTCGGCGTCGGAACAGGGCCACTGCAAGCCATTGTGTTGGCGGCTGGCGTAGAGGACCTGCGTCGGCTGGGGGCTCTCCAACTGTGTCCGCAATATGAGAGACCCCTCCCGCTCGAGCCGATCATGGGAAATCCCGGCATATATTCGGACCGCATTGGACAACTCGTCGAAGACTTGGGCCGACTCCATTGGTGGAAGAGCTTCGGGCTTGATACGCTGGGCCAGTTCCGTCAAAACCCAGTCTTCAGGACAAGCTCCATCATCCAGTGCCAAGGCCGGTTTGATTCGCTGGACTCTCCGTTCGAGATTCGTGTACGTGCCGTTTTTTTCTGCGAATGTGGGGCGTGGCAATACAACATCGGCACGCTGCGCCAACATCGTCAGAAAAGTGTCATGGACTACCAAGAAATCCAGCCCGGCCAGTGCCTCAATCGCATCTCCAAGCCTGCCGTTGGTGAAATTGGGGCTGTCGCCGATGACGATAGCTGCCTTGACCCTTCCCTCCCGCGCGGCCCCCACCGATTGAGACAGGCCAAGACCTGGCTCCTGTGGCACTGGACTTCCCCAGACGGTCTCAATCGCCATGCGGTCAGCTTCTTCGGACACCCATCCGTATCCGGGGAGGCGATTTGGCAAGCATCCCACATCCCACCCCCCTTGTTCGTTGGGGCCCTGCCTCATAGGATACAGCCCGGCTCCAACCTTGCCTACATTTCCAGTAAGCAGGGCTAAATCAACCAGAGCAAACAGGCAGGCGCGTTCGTGGTCGCGTGGTATATTATCCAGCCCGTAGACCACCGCGGCGGTATCCGCCCCGGCGTACATTCGCGCCGCCTCCGCAATATCCTCCGCGGTAACGCCGGTGGCGGCCGCCACTTCGTCCATGTCCAGCGAACCAAGGGCATAATGAAGAGTCGCTGGACTCTCGCAATTTTCGGCCAGCCATTCTTCCTGCTCCATGCCCTGATCAACAATGCTGCGCAGTATTCCGCCAAGGAGAAGGAGTTCGGTACCTGGGGCGGGGCGGAGCCAGAGATGGGCGTACCTGGTAAGCTCCACCTCTCTGGAATCTATGACCACCAGCTTGGCATTATTGCGGGCAGCCCGCTTGATAGGGACGGCAAGCACGTTCTGCTCTTCGGTGCAGTTGTTGTTGAAGGACAGGATGCAAGCGGCCTGCTCCAGTTCCCAGATGGAGTTGGTGGAAGCAGGGACTCCCAGGGCGGATTCCAGTCCCCAGACCAACTCAGGATTAGTGTTGGAGGTTAGATCCACATTGTTGGATTGCATTACTGTGCGAGCAAACTTCTGGGCCAAGTAAAGCTCTTCGTTGGTGCCGGTGGGCGAGGCAAGAAGAGCGAACTCCGACCCGCTCACCTGCGACAGGCGTTCAGCCGTGAAATCCAGCGCTTCATCCCAACTGGCCGGCTGTAACAGCCCGTCACGCCGGATGAGCGGCGTGTTCAAACGGTCTCCATCGTTGACGAACTTGAGGCCGAACTTGCCTTTGAAACAGGCCTGTCCTCTGTTGGCAGGGGAGTTGAGCTCCGGGACGGCCCTGATCAGCTCGTCCTTTCCGTTGAATTCCAAGTTCAACTGGCAACCAACGGGACAGTGAGGGCATATCGACCGCTCCACTCGGCGGGCCTTTTCCCACTTGTGATCGCGCTCAACGAGGGCGCCAACGGGGCAGACATCAATGCAGGCGCCACAGAATTCGCAGCCGGACTCCAGCAGCGAGGTCCCGAATGAAGTTCCCACCAGGGCCTGTCCGCTGCGCTCGGTGAAGCCGATGGCGTCGTCGCCGCGCAATTCCTCGCAGGCGCGGACGCACCGCCCGCAGACGATGCACAGGTTATAGTCGCGGTCATAGAAGGGATCGGACACTTCCAGAGGAATGTTGCGGT
This sequence comes from Dehalococcoidia bacterium, assembly GCA_965204805.1. GTDB lineage: Bacteria > Chloroflexota > Dehalococcoidia > Lucifugimonadales > UBA3495 > VXOI01. The sequence goes on along the minus strand of OZ242013.1, from coordinate 557,751 downwards.
ACTTGTAACCTAGCGGCGATTCCAGGTTCATACCCAGGTAGCGGACTGTGTCTTTCAGCTCGCACCGCTCGTTCTTGGGGCAGGTCACGCAGCGGTCGTTGACCGAGACGTGGCGCAGGCAAACGTCGTTGGGCCCGCAGATGTCTATGCGATGGCAGGTGAGGCAGCCGTTGGGATGCTCGGCGATGAGCATCTCCATAACGGAGCGGCGGAGCTGGTCAACCCCGTCCACCTGGTTGCGCACCACCATACCGTCGGCCACCGGCAGAGTGCAGGCGGCCGGGTAGCCGCGCTGCCCCTCAACTTCCACCACACACATTCGGCAGGCGGCGTAGGGCTTCATTCCGGGGTGATAGCACAGGTAGGGGAGATAGAGCCCAGCATCAATAGCCGCTTCCAGCACCATCTTGCCGGGCTGGGTGGCGACCTCTATCCCGTCAATTGTGATGGTGATGTCGTTGGGCATCTCAGCTGGCTCCTTGCTTGGAAATTTTCACCCTAACCCTCTCCCTCGAGGGAGAGGGAACTACCGCCGAGACCGGGCAGGTGAGAACCGGGGATTGTGGCATATCCCCGTGGGACACTTGTGTTCCAGAATATGGGCCTCGAATTCATCCGGGAAGTAGCGGAGGGCGGATGACACCGGGTTGAAGCCCAACTGCCCATGTCCGCACAACGAACCGGCCTGCATATTCTCCCCGGTGCGGCGCATCAGGGCCAGGTCTTCCGGCTCGCCCTCCAGGTCGCAAATACGTTCCAGCACTTCCAGCAGGTGGCTCATCCCCATGCGGCAAGGGAAGCACTTGCCGCAGGACTCGTACTGACAGAAGGCCACCAGAGCCCGGGTAAGGTCAACCACGCAGGTATCTTCGTCAGCAGCGATGATGCCCCCGGAACCGAGAATGGCCCCGGCGTTGCGCAGCACCTCGAAGTCCAGCACTATGTCCACGTTGTCGGCGCCCAGCACTCCGCCCAGCGGCCCGCCGGTTTGCAGGAACTTGAGCTTCTTGCCGCCTCGAATACCCCCGGCGGCGTCATACAGTACGTCCTTCAGGTTGATTCCCAGCGGAACTTCCATCATGCCGGTGTAGTTCAGGGCGCCGGACAGGCAGAGGATGGCGGTGCCGGTGCTCCGCTCGTGGCCGATGCCGGCGAACCACTCGCCGCCCCTGGACATGATTTCCGGCACGTAGGACAGCGTCTTGACGTTGTTGATGTTGGTGGGCTTCCCGAATAGCCCGTACTGCGCCGGGAAGGGCGGGCGGAAGCGGGGCATGGCCCGCTTGCCCTCAATGGCCTCCATCAGCGCGCTTTCTTCCCCGGCCACGTAGGAGTCCCCCGTGAGAGCGACTTCTATGTCGAAGCTGAACTCCGAACCCAGGATGTTCTCGCCCAACAGCCCCAGCTCTTGTGCCTGCTTTACTGCGGAGCGGCAACGCTCGATAGGCCCGTCGTGGCCGTGGCGGATAAAGATGTATCCTTTGCTGGCGCCGGTGGCGTAGCCGCACAAGATAACGCCTTCAACCAGCGTATGAGGGTCGCTCTCCAGGATCGCCTTGTCGTTGAAGGCGCCAGGGTCGCCCTCCTCGCAGTTGCAGAGCACATACTTGTCGCGCGACGGATTTCCGGCAAGGAATCGCCACTTGGTGGCCGTGGGGAAGGCCGCGCCGCCCCGTCCGCGCAGACCGGACTCGTTGACCTGCTGCAAAGCGTCTTGGGGCGTCATTTCCAACAACGCGCGGTTCAGGGCGCGATAACCGCCGGTGGCGATGTATTGGTAAATGTCCAGCGGGTCTATGTTGCCTGCGTTGCGAAGGGCTATGCGGTTTTCCCACGCCCGCATGGGATGTAGGGCCAGATTACGCAGTCTCTGCGGCGGAACAAAATCATCTCCAGCGTCTTCCGGGGCCAGGTAGCCGAGGGCCAATTCTTCCACCGGCTGCCCTCCCGAGACGTGAGCCGACACGACTTCTCCGGCCCGCTCCGGGTCGAAATTGCCGTAGAACACTCGCGAGCCGCCGGGCAGTTGCACGTCCAGCAGCGGTTCCGCGTAGCACAGGCCAATGCAACCAACTTCGCTTATGCGGGCGTCCACACCCTGGCTTTCCAGCGCATCGCGCAGAGCAGCGACCACGTAGTCGGCGCCAGCGGCCAAGCCGCAAAGGGCGGTGCCGACACGCAACCAAGGCCGTCCGGCCTCTACGTCGCGGCGGCGGAATGCCTCCGCTTCCAGTTGCTCGAAGTTAGTGGGCATAGGCATCTGCTGTACTATGTCGCAGAATTTCGGACACGCGCCGGGCCGCCGTTTCTGGGGTGACGCGCCCCGCCAAGTGATGGTCAAAGGACATGACAGGGGCCTGGGCGCAGGCGCCGAGACAGGTATTGAGCCGTACCGAAAGCCGGCGGTCGGGGCGTTCTCCCTCGCCTTCCAGTCCGGCAGCCTCCAAAACGGCGTCCACCACGCCCATTGCGCCCATCAGGTGGCAGGAGGCGCCCCAACACACTTCTACCTGCCGGAGCGCGGGCGGCTGGAACCTGAAGTTAGGGTAGAAAGACGCCACTGCCCAGACATCGTTGACCGTGGCGCTCATGTACTGCGCCACCAGTTCCACGGCTTCGCGGGGGATGTAGTGCAACTCGTCCTCTACGGCCAACAGGGAGGACAGGATAGTCACCGTCGGTTGAGTCTGGCCGCGGACAGCCCGCTCTATGCGCTGCTCCAGACCATCCATGTGGCCGGACTCCTAAGACGGGAATCGACGGCCCATTCCAGACTCAGGTGAGGCCGGAAAATTACCGCCATCGGCCCATTCGTGAAAGAATTAACAATCAAAGCGATACTAACATACAGGCCAATAATGATTCAACAATATGACAAGCGCACTTCATACCAGCGAAAGACGTAAACGAGGAACGGGACGGGATAAACCCGCCCCGTCAACGACATATTAGTTGTGTCGATATTGAGCCGTTTTACTCTACCCGGGCCACGCTTCCCAGCAGAATCCGCTCCACGTCAGGGAGCAGGGCCTCGGCCCGCTGACGGCACTCGTCGTCGCTCAGGCTCGATAACGGATGCGGGGCGACAGCGTACTCGTAGTCCGGCACGCCCATCATGCGGGTCATGGCCTTGGCGGTGTTGTTGAATACGTGAGTGATGATGGAAGCGGTGGGGATACCCAGGCGCTCCATTTCTATACCGTCGTGCACACTGCACGAACTGCACGACCCTCAATCCCCGACCCCGGTAATGAGCACATCCACCCCGTTCAGCATATCCTCGATGGTCTCTGACTTGGTGGGCAGCGACGCCGAATGCTTGCTGAACATTCGGACTTCCTTGAACCCGTACTTTTCCTGAAGGATGCTTCCCAACTCGTGCAGCACCTTGTCGGAATTGGCCTTGGAGTTTTCCAGCAGGCCCAAGGTCTTTCCTTCCAGCGAAGCCGGCCGGTCGTTCAGCCGGAAGTCGCCGGCGGGCAACTCAACGCCTGAGGGGTCCACCAGCCTGACGTTTCTAACCATGACTGTGTCCGCCATAATTATCTCCTCCAAAGTTCCCTCTCCCTCCGGGAGAGGGTTAGGGTGAGGGCGTCCCTGTTACTTGCCAGTGAACAACATTCGAAGCAAGATTTCAACCATTGCGGCTACTATCGACGGGGTTCCATTTTAGGTGGTCTAATCAGTTGACAGCCGGGGTTTGGATTCCCGCTTTCGCGGGAATGACGGATCGGAAACTGAAAACCACCTAAATTGGAACTTTATCGGCTACTATCCCGCCACCTCGATTTTCCGGGTGCGTATCTGGTAGTTGGTGGTGTCTATGATGGCACTGTTGCGTCCGCCGGTGCCGCCGCCCATTACGATGATGATGTCGTCCGGCTCGCGGGAGCAGCGGCGCAGCAGTTGGTCGTCGCCATCCCGCTCCGGGCCTTGGGCGATGCCGAGGCGAATCAGCTCGGCCTGCGGGCGGGCGGCGTTCTCGATGAGGTATTCCTGGATGCCCCGGCGCGTCCAGCCGCCTTCGTTCAGGGTGATGGCGTGCTCCGGGCCGAATACCAGCGCCCACTGGGCCGGGAATCTCCAGGCCAGGCAGGCGCTTTTGAGCGTGTCCGCAACTGAGGCCAGGATCATCTCGCCGTTCTGCCCGTAGGCGTTGTTGACCGTGATGGGGTTGTAGGCCACTGCGATGGTCACGCAACTGTCCTCGGGACGGAAGCCGCGGCTGACGTGCAGCGGCTCCCACGGAGAGTCCTCTTCGTTTTCGGCGAAGGTGAGCGTGTACTTGCTGGGATTGCCCAGCGTTCCCCGGTCGAGGATGCCCGGACGGGCCTCAAAACCGTTCATAAAGCAGAGCCGCACCGCCCGTCCCAGGCAGGCGTTGGCCCGGTTGCCGGGGCCGAATATGCCGTCGCGGGAATTCATCTCCAGCGTGTGGCGGATGGGGCCGTTGACAATCATCAGGATAGCCGGGGAACTGGTGGATGAGGCAGCCATGTTGACGTAGTTCTTTTCCTCGTCCAGCGTCCGCAGGGCGGTGGTGAGCACCGGGAAGTACTCCGGCAGGCAGCCTGCCATCACCGCATTGGCGGCGGCGTTCTCAGCCGTCAGCACCCGGCGGCGCATATCGAAGGTGACTATCTCTTCCTCGCCGGTCATGCCGGAAAGCTCCAGCATCTCGCGCACCTTGTACTCCACCGGCGGCACCACCGGAAGGCCGTCGCTCCAACCCATCCGGTAGCATTCCTCGATGATTTCTACGGTATCGCTGGTCTCAATGATGTTGGAACGATTCATATCAACAGCCATCCAAGCCTTCCGTTTTTGACGCAAAGGCGCAAAGACGCAAAGATTTTATCCTTACTATACGTTCAGTCGGAGTTGTACGCCCGCCTTTTCTTCCTGTATGCGGGCCACGGCGTCGGAGTCTTCCGGCCCGAAGCCCCGGAACATGGCTTCCACGTGGCGCTGGTCTACCAGGTTGGACAGGTCCATCGGCACGCCGTACTCCCGGCCCAAGTCGGTGGCGAGGCGCACGTCCTTGGCTGCCAGGGCGGTGGCGAAACCCGGCTCGAAATTGCCCTGGAACAGGAACCGGGCGAACTTCTCGGTGAGCCGCCGGGAACTGCCGGAGCTGTGGGCGATTACGTCGGCCAGCGTCGCCAGGTCAACCCCGGCCTTGACGCCCAAGGTCAGGGCTTCGGAGAGGAGGACGCCGATGCCCATGCTCATCAGGTTGTTGCATATCTTGCAGACCGAGCCGGCCCCGATGTCGCCGCAGTAGACCACGTGGCTGCCGATGGCACCCAGCGTCGGCTCGAAGCGGTCGAAGGTGGCGCGGTCGCCGCCGACCATAACGGCCAGCGTACCCGCCGCCGCGCCGTAGGTGCCGCCGCTGACTGGCGAGTCCAGCAGCGTGACGCCGCGCTCGGCGCAGGTTTCGTGCAAACGCCGGACGACCGTGGGCGAGTTGGTGGAGAGGTCGAATATGACCGAGCCGTTACCTGCGCCCTCCAGTATTCCGTCCTCGCCCAGGACCACCGCCTCGACGTCCCTGGGGACGGGAAGGCTGGTTAGGACCGCGTCGTTGCCCGGGACGGCCTCTCTGGGGCTGTCCGCCCACTCGGCGCCCATCTCCAGCAGGTTGGTTGCGGCCTCCCGTCGCAGGTCGTGGACGGTTAGCTGGTGGCCGGCCTTGATTAGATTGGCGGCCATCGGATTGCCCATGTTGCCGGTTCCGATGAACCCTATCTTCATCCCTTTCTCTCCTGTCGCTTGGCCTTCGGTCACCACCGCCGCGTTGCTGTGCAGGCGCTCCCCGCGCGGGCGATCCGGGAGCTGGCCTTCCTGGGGCTGTCCTTCCTGTCGCTTCCTGGCCGGGGGCGACGCGGGGCCGAACTCTGATGGGCGGTTCTTCGTCGGACAGATCGTCAGGGCCGTAATCGCCGACATTCTCCCGCCGGTACGGCGAGGCAAAACCGCTAGGGGAGCTTGCCCCTGGTCCGGCGGACGGCGGAGGCGCAGCCGGGGAAATTCCCGCCTGCTCGTCGAAAGTCTCCTTGGCTATACGGAAGGCGTTCACCGCCGCGGGCATACCGCCGTAGAACACCATCTGCGCGATGATTTCCGAGATTTCTTCCTCGGTAATTCCGATATGCAACGCGCCGGTGATGTGCCGCTTGATCATCTGAGGGCTGTGTCCCAAGACCACCAGCGCGGCGATGGTGCAGAGGCTGCGGGTTTTCAGGTCAACGGCGGGGCGGTTGTATATCTCGCCGTAGACCACGGCGTCCACCAGCCGCATGACGTCCGGGGCCAGTTCGGCCATGGCCGCCGGGGGCTGCGGGCTGTTGTCCGGCCCGTAGTAGAGCATACGGAACTCGGCGGCGGCCTCTTCCAGGTCAATGGCCTCTATCTCGTCGTCTTCATTATCCTCGTAGTCCGGCTCGTCTTCCAAGTCGGGCTGGTAGGGACGCAGATATGGGTCGTCTTGGTTATCAAAGTCGGTGGTCACGGCGTTCACCTTAGCTGGGGTCTCACCCCCACCCTAACCCTCCCCCTGAGGGGGAGGGGATTTTGGCGCGTTAGAGAATCTGCCAGTAGCGGCGGCCTTCCTTCCTTATCACCCGGCCGATGTGGTCGTCGGGGTGGAAGTGGCCGGCGGCGATGACGACATTCTCGGCCTCTGCCCGATCCAGGACGCGCTCCCGGTTGCGGTGGCTGTCTTCCTTATCAGTGTCAACCCCGGCGGTCCAGTCGGGGCGCTCCACCTGCACCTTGCTGTGCAGCAGGTCACCCACCACCATCGCCCGCTCTCCCTGAGAGGTTATGTCTATGACCATGTGGCCCGGGGTGTGGCCCGAGGCGGTGAGCATCTTGACTTCGCCGGTGATGGTGTGTTCGTCGTCCACCAGGTCCATTGCCCCCATACCCTCCAGCGGAACGACGCTGTAGGTAACCTGCGGGGCGCTACCAATGACGTCTGGCTTGGTGAAATGTTCCCAGTCCAGCCGAGGCACCAGATAGCGGGCCTTGGGGAAGGTAGGGGCCGGGTTTTCGCCAGTGTAGTCTACGTTCCATCCCACATGGTCGGCGTGAAGGTGGGTGTGGGCCACCACGTCAATGTCTTCGGCGTTGACGCCCTTGAGCTTAAGCTGGTTCACCAAGTCACCGGTGCGGTTGCCGCGCTCCGGGTGCGGCCCCGGCCCCATGCCCGTGTCCACCATGATGGTCTTGCCCTCGGAGCGCAGGAAGAAGTGCAGGTAGTACAACTGCAACTGGCCGCACTCCAGCGCGTGCTGGTGGTCGGCCCAATCCGGCTCGGAAGTGGTCGGGAACATCATCCACGGGTCGCGGGGCGGCGGCACCATGTCCAGCACCGCCACAATGTCAACGTTGCCGATTCTAATCTGCCCTGCCATGTCAAACCCCCTAATACTGAATCAGGGAAATCACGTCGCGCCCCGGCAGTCTGTTGCGCCCGTCCAGAAAAGCCAGTTCGATGACCACGGCAAGGCGGGTCACCTCACCGCCGCAGGCCTCCACCAAGTGGCTGGCGGCAGAGAGCGTGCCGCCGATGGCCAGCAGGTCGTCTACAATCAGCGCGCGCTGGCCGGGGATGATAGCGTCGGCGTGGATTTCCAGCACGTTGGAGCCGTATTCCAGAGAGTATTCTACGGAATGGGTGTCTGCCGGTAACTTGCCGGCCTTGCGGACAGGAACCAGGGGTTTGCCCAGTTCGCGGGCGAGCGGCGCGCCGAAAATGAAGCCCCGGGATTCGACAGCCACCACTATGTCGAAATTCGGCTGGCGGCACTTTTCGACCAAGCTAGCAACGGTGAAGTCGAAGGCCGCCGGGTTGGACAGCAACGGGGTAATGTCTCGAAACAGAATCCCCGGCTCGGGGAAGTCTGGAATGTCGCGGATGTAGTCTTTGAGGTTCATTGATTCCTTGCGGACGCTGCTCAGATGGGTAGAGACACAATGTCAGATACGGACTTAGCGGCGCGGGCAGTTTAAGATACGCCTGAAATCCAGTCAACCCGAATCTCGCGGAACGTCTGAACCGTAGAGTCGTCGGGACTCTGGGGAAATTGGGGCGAAACAGGTTTGACTTGCCCCCAGTTGGTCAATATAATGTTTACGAATGCCGCACCATTAGATAGCCCCGCGGACGTGGGGCTATTTTCTAGTGTAGTATCCGGGCCGTCTTTTTCGGGCTTCTTTGATGCCCCTGTGGCGCAATGGAAGCGCAGTCGATTTGTAATCGACAGGTTAGGGGTTCGAATCCCCTCTGGGGCTCCAACAGTTCTTGACTGCGCCGGGGCTGGAAGCGCGAGCATTGGTAAAGGCCCATATCCTGGAGGGGTGGGTGAGTGGTTAAAGCCACCAGACTGTAAATCTGGCGTCCGGAAGGGCTTCGGGGGTTCGAATCCCTCCCCCTCCACCATAAAGCTTGGAATTGTGACCGGAGGGTAGATACGGGCTGAGTCCAGGATCTGCTGCTCACAGTTCAGTATTCACAACCCAACATCAAGCCCAGATAGCTCAGCGGTAGAGCACGTTCTTGGTAAGAACGGGGTCGGCGGTTCAATCCCGCCTCTGGGCTCCAGAAAAATGACCATAACCATAATAGTTGCAGGGCATTAAGGAGGACACGGCACAACATGGCCAGACAGCAGTTCGACCGGTCGAAGGATCATGTCAACGTGGGAACCATCGGACACGTGGACCACGGCAAGACCACTTTGACCTCCGCTATTACCAAGGTGTTAGCAGACCGGGGCCAGGCCAGGTACCTGGACATGGACTCCATTGACAACGCTCCGGAGGAAAAGGCCCGCGGCGTGACCATTGCCATCGCTCACGTGGAATATGAGACGGAAGCCCGCCATTACGCCCACGTGGACTGCCCCGGCCACGCTGACTATATCAAGAACATGATTACTGGCGCGGCCCAGATGGACGGCGCAGTGCTGGTGGTGAGCGCTCCCGACGGCCCCATGCCCCAGACTCGCGAGCACATCCTCCTGGCCCGCCAGGTGGAAGTCCCCCGCATCCTCGTCGCCCTGAACAAGGTTGACATGATGGATGACGAGGAATTGCTGGAGCTGGTGGAACTCGAAATCCGGGACCTCCTGAACCGCTACGATTTCCCCGGCGATGACACGCCCATCGTTCGTGTCAGCGGACTGAAGGCCCTTGAGGGCGAAGCCGAATATGAGCAGGGCATCGTTGACTTGGTAGACGCGATGGACGACTGGATTCCGGTTCCTCCGCGCGCCACCGACCTGCCCTTCCTGATGCCCATCGAGGACGTGTTCGGCATAAAGGGGCGCGGCACCGTGGTGACAGGCCGGGTCGAGCGCGGCACCATCAAGGTCGGCGAGCCGGTGGAAATCATCCGCTTCGGCGACACCCGCGCCACCGTGGCTACGGGACTGGAGATGTTCCACAAGTCGCTGGACGTCTCGCAGGCCGGCGACGCCGTGGGCGTGCTGCTGCGCGGCGTGGACCGCGACGAGGTGGAGCGCGGCCAGGTGCTGGTCAAACCCGGCTCCATGAGGCCCTACACCAAGGCCAAGGCCGAGGTCTATGTGCTGAGCCGGGAGGAAGGCGGGCGCCACACCCCGTTCTTCAGCGGCTACAAGCCCCAGTTCTACATTCGTACCAGCGACATCACCGGCTCCATCGGCCTGCCCGAAGGAGTGGAAATGGTCATGCCCGGCGATAACGTCCAGATGGATATCGAACTGATTTCTCCGGTGCCCCTGGAAAGCGGAATGCGCTTCGCCATCCGCGAAGGAGGCCGCACCGTTGGCTCCGGCGTAATCACCGAGGTGATGGACTAACTCAAGGCGCCAAAATTTCCTTCTCCCCTTGAGAGAAGGATGCCACAATTCCCCTCTCCCCCCTGGGAGAGGGTTAGGGTGAGGGCATAAAGCAATGGCTAGAAAGACGGCGGACATCCGCCAGATCATCACTTTCCAGTGCGGGGACTGTCGAGAGCGGAACTACACCTCGATGAAGAATCGCCGCAACGACCCGCAGAGGCTCGAGTTGCGCAAGTACTGCTCCCGCTGCCGCACTCACCGAACCCACCGGGAAGTCAGGTAGCATATGGCCAGGGCCGGTTCGCGCGCCCAGCGAATACTCGCGCCGGCGGGCGGCGGACGCACCAGCCCCACGCAATTCATACGCGAGACGTATGAGGAGCTGCGGAAGTGCGTCTGGCCCAGCCGCGAAGAAACAGCCCGCCTGACCATGGTGGTCATAGTCTTGGCCGTAGCCGCAGGATTCTTTCTGGGCGGTCTTGACCGGGTGTTTGCCGAACTGTTCAACCGGGTGATTTTTGGTCTCTAGCTTACGGGCTGGCAGGCCTGACTCATGTAGATTTCCAAGCCCCGCCCCCGGTCTGAAGCAGTCTGGGGGCGCGGTCAATTAGTATCGGGTGGCTCGAATGACAAATAGAAGCGACATATCGGAAACCGTAGCCCAGCCCGAAGAGATGCGTTGGTATATCGTGCATACCTACTCCGGCCAGGAAGACCTGGTGGAGAAAAACCTCAACCTGCGCATCAACAGCCTCGATATGGAAGACCGTATCAAGCAGGTACTGGTTCCAACGGAGGAAGAAGTCGTTTTCAAGGACGGCAAGCGACGCTCTGAAAGGAGAAAGCTCTTCCCCGGATATATACTGGTCCACATGAGCATGGACGACGAAAGTTGGTACGCCGTCCGCAACACACCGGGAGTCACCGGTTTCGTGTCAACCGAAGACGAACGCGACAGCCGCCCCAAGCCGGTTCCGTTGGAAGACAAGCAGATTGAGGACATCCTGAGGCAAGTGGAGAACGATTCCAGCCGAGTAAAGATTGCCTTGGAACGTGGTGAGACTGTGCGTATCACCGAGGGTCCATTCATGGACTTCATCGGCGCCATCAATGATGTCGACGAAAATAAGGGGAAAGTCCGCGTGTTGGTGTCGTTCTTCGGACGGGAGACACCGGTCGAGTTGGACTTTCTTCAAGTCGAAAGAATCTAGTTGAGATCAGACGTCCGCTGTCGCAAGGGGCGCGGGTGTCATTCAGGAGTCCCACGTGGCAAAAAAGGTTCGCGCAATTATCAAGCTGCAACTGGAAGCCGGGAAGGCGACCCCGGCCCCGCCCGTCGGCCCGGCTCTAGGCCAGCACGGCGTCAACATTATGGGCTTCGTCAAGGAATATAACGCCCGCACGGCCAACGAGGCTGGCACTATTGTTCCGGTCCACCTGACGGTCTACGAAGACCGTTCCTTCTCCTTCGTCACTCGTACCCCCCCGGCATCCGATATGCTACGAAAAGCCGCCGCAGTCGAAAAGGGTGCGTCGGACATCCGCCAAGGGCGGGTGGGAACCATCAGCCGTGAGGCCCTGCGGGAAATAGCCCAGGCCAAATTGCCGGACCTGAACGCTGGCAGCGTAGAAGAAGCAATGGCGATTATCGAAGGCACCGCCCGAAGCATGGGTATTCAGGTGTCGGGAGAGTAAGCAATGCCCAGCCGCAGCCGACGCTATAGCAACGTAGCCGAGCGGGTGGACCCTGACCGGCTCTACAGCCCCGAAGAGGCAGTGGACTTGCTGAAGGATATTTCCACAGTCAAGTTCGACGAAACGGTGGAGTTCCATCTCCGTACAAACGTCGATCCTCGCCACGCCGACCAGATGGTTCGCGGTGTTGTTGGTCTGCCTCACGGGATAGGCAAGACCGTCCGCGTCTTGGTCTTCGCCGGAGCAGAGGGCTCCGAAGCCGCCCGGCAAGCCGGGGCCGACTACGTGGGAGAAGACGATCTGATTGAGCGCATCGAGGGTGGGTGGGTAGACTTCGACGTAGGCTTGGCCACCCCCCAGGTGATGCCCAAGATCGGCAAGCTGGGTCGCGTCCTAGGGCGTCGCGGACTTATGCCCAACCCTCGCTCGGGTACCATGGTACAGCCCCAGGACTTGCCTCGCGCCATCCAGGAAGCAAAGGGAGGCAGGACCGAGTACCGCACCGACCGTACAGCCATCATTCACTGCGCCATAGGCAAAATCAGCTTCGAGACCAATATGCTGCTGGGCAATATGGCCGCACTGACGGACGCCGTCATTCGCGACCGCCCCGCGGCGCTGAAGGGGCAGTATTTCCGTTCAGCGTATCTGTCCTCCAGCATGGGCCCCAGCGTTCCAATGGACTTGGCCGCTCTTCAGACCTTGCGCCCGGAGGACTAAGCTGTTAACTTAGACGCACAACTGAAGAGTCAACGCCAAAGAAAGCGGGTTCCTCCGGGATAATGGTTCAGCCGCCCGCCGAGGCGCGACGTCCGTGAATCAGGAATCCAGGGCCCTGCGCCGCGTCTTTTGGTCGGCGCAGGGCTTTTCCTTTGTGCAATCTGCATTGGGAGGTATGACTTGCCAACACAGGAGAAGATCAACCGGGTTGAGGAGCTGAAGGAGCAGTTGGAGCGCAGCACCATCACCTTCGGAGCGGACTACACCCGGACATCGGTGAATCAGATGGTCGAATTGCGCCGCGCCATGCGGGCCAACGGCCTGGCTTTCACTGTGGTGAAGAATACCCTGATGTACCTGGCTGCCGAGCAGGCAGGCCGACCCCAGGTGAGGGAAATCGTTCAGGGACCAACGGCAGTTGCCTTTGGCTATGATGACCCTGCCGCCGCCGCCAAGGCACTGACCGACTACGCTCGAGCCAACGCCAACACTTTTTCCATACGGGGCGCGGTACTGGGCGATGGAGCTCCCATGGGGCCGGAAGGCGTCACCCGCCTGGCAACCCTGCCACCAAGGCCGCAAATGGTGGCACTGCTGCTGGCGCAAATGCAGGCGCCCATGTCCCGTCTGGTAGGAGCGCTCAACGGCCCGGTGCAGAATCTGGACAATGTTCTGCGAGCCCGTATGCGCCAATTGGAAGACGCCTAACCCCAATGCCAACACCCAAATTAGACAGAGGGAAATAGCAATGGCACTGACGAAAGAGGAAATTATCAGCGCAATCAAGGAAATGAACGTCGTAGACCTGGCCGATTTGGTCAAATCGCTGGAGGACGAATTCGGAGTTACCGCCGCCGCGCCGGTCGCCGTGGCCGCCGCTCCTGCCGGGGGCGAAGCTGCCGCAGCGGTCGAAGAGGAGGAAAAGACCGAGTTCGAGGTCCATATCCGCGAGATCGGCCCTAACAAGATCAACGTCATCAAGGCGGTTCGCGAAGTCACCTCTCTTGGTCTGCGCGAGGCCAAGGAACTGGTGGAATCGGCCCCCGCCGCTGTCAAGGAATCCGTGCCGCGCGATGAGGCGGATTCGGTCAAGACCAAACTGGAAGAGGCCGGCGCCGTAGTTGAGGTGCGATAGCCCAAGCCAACAGACCGGGAGGCGCGACATGGGACGGAAAGACCGCGAACGATTCCTGCGGCTGAAAGAGGCCAACCCGGACTACCAGGGTTTCCGGGGAGCGGCCACGGTGACGGTCGCGCCGCCCCCTCCCCCGCCAGCCACCGAGTCAGCGACCTGCTCGGTATGCAACCGTCGGCGCAACGTCAACATCGACAACCTGCCCGAGGACCGCGGCGCCTACGTTTGCCTCCAGTGTCAGGAACAGCAGGCAGCCTGAAAAGGGGATTCATCCGCCTGTGCCTTGAATCCCAAAACGGCAGACAGGGCCGCGCCTCCGCGCGGCCCTGTCGTCTTTCTGTTTCCTTGAGAGAAGCAGCGGGTCAGCGGAAAAGAGGCAGTTGACTGTCCAGGTACTCATAGGCGGTATTGAACTGCATCTCACCGCCAACCCCAGTTTGAGTATCCTCGTATTCCACGAAAAGGTCCGGCTGCAACGGCGCATCACCCACCCAGTCGCCGCCGGGGGTGTACCATCTGGAGGTGGGAACATACAAAGCCGACCCGTCTTTCAGTTCCACGAAGTCGTAATCTGACCCTTCGCCATAGGTGGGAACGCCCACCAACGTCGCGCGTTCAGCTTCCTGGAGCGCCGCAGCGAGTGCCTCGGCCTCCCCTATGGTGAAATCGTCGATCAAGACGGTAATCGGCAGGTCGTCCAAAGCCAAGCGGCCATCGTACTCAGGAATCAGGTGCTCCCTGCGTTCTCCATCCCGGCCTTGAACGAACCGGAACGGGTCCCCGGGCCGGAGCAGTTGGGCAGCCACCTCCGCTGCGGCCTCTGCCAAGCCTCCGGGGTTGCGGCGAAGGTCAAGGATCAGGGCAAGCATATCAAACTGATTAAGCCGCTCCAGAGCCTCGAACACCTGGTATCCGGTATTGTCGCGGAAACGGGCCACTCGAATATAGCCAATCCCGCCTTGCACCAGCTGGCTGGCGACGGTGTCCAGCTCGATGTTCCCGCGAAACACCTCCAGCTCTACGGGATCAGGCTCCGTCAGCCGCTCCAGTCGCAGCAGAACCTTGGTGCCTTCCGGCCCTTTCACCTGCTCGCCGACTTCCGCGGGGGTGGCGTCACCGACCGGAACGCCGTTCACGGCAGCCAAGGCGTCGCCCTGCTGAACTCCAGCCTTCTCAGCAGGGGAATCGGAAAAGGGAAACAGCAGGATCCGGCCATCCTGGGCAACAACCCGCGCCCCTATCCCCAAATAAGAGCCCTCCAGGTTACGCTGGAGTTGCTCTCTGGCTTCCGGCAGTTGTTCTGCGGTCAGAAAGCTGGACGAGGCGCCAGGTACTGCATCCATCATCCCCTGAATGAGAATGCGGGACACTTCCGGCGCCCCCACGTCCGGCTTGCTTTCACGGTAATGCTGAGTAGCCCTCCATAGATCGATCAACCCTTCGGGTACGGTGGAGGGAGTTTGGCCTCTCATCCGGCCCAAGTCAGCCAGGAACGGGTAAGGTTCAATCTCTCCCGACTCCATAATCTGTCCTATGGACGCGCCAACCAGAGCGTCGCGATCAAGGGAATCCGGGGCAGCATAATTGTCATGGAGGGCATTCCAGGCCTCCCACACCAGGGCAAGATCATCGACATCACCGGGGGCTGAGCGTCCCTCGCCAGGAGAACAAGCCGCAAACGCCAGCAGGACCATCACGGCGCTCATGGCCAAAACCAGTTTTAACGCGCCATTAGGGAACTTTACAAACACAAGATTCTATCCTGAAACCGGGTGAATCCGAATCCATGAAACTTTCCTGCAATTGTAGCAAATACGCAGGAAGGAATATCTTGGATGGGCGTTGCCAGCCTGCTGGCCTGAATGTACACTGGCGCTGTTTGGGCATTCCACCACGTTTAAGTCGCCGAAAGACGGCAAGAACCAGGAGATTACCGGATGATTAAAGTGACCGTGCTATACCCCAACGAAGAAGGCAAGAACTTCGACTTTGACTACTGGGCAGGCACCCACATGGAGATTGTGCATCGCCTGCTGGACCCGATGGGCCTAAACCGCAGCGAGCTGGAAAGAGGGGTGTCTGCCGCCGACCCTAACGCTCCGGCCCCGTTCCGGGCCATGGCCACCCTGTATTTCAACACCACCGACGAGGTACATGAAGGCTTCAAGACCCACGGACGCGAGATCCTGGGAGACATCAAGAACTACACCGACATTTCCCCTCAGTACCAGATCAGCGAGGTGCTCTGAACGGCTCCCCTGGGAGGGGAACGGGCTTCAGGTGTTCCACGCGGGGGTGGGGCCGGTATTCACACCACCCCTGCCTACTCATTCATAGCTTTCAGGACAGTGGTAATGACTCAAGACGCCAACTCTTCAGGTTTCGACGCCCTGGCGGAACGGCTCATCCGAGAACACTGGAACTTCTACCCCACCACTGGATCGCGTATCGGACGACACGAGTACGACGGTCTTCTGCCCGACCTTTCGCCATCTCAGGTCAGCCGCCGCCAGCAGGAAATACGTCGAGGGGCAGCGGAGCTTCGGGCGCTGGACCCGTCAACATTGGGCCCGGACGGGCAGCTTTCCTACCGGATGCTGGAGCTGTTCCTGGAGCGTGAGCTGTTCACCTTTGAAGAGATGCGTCCGCTGGAAAACAACCCTATGCGACAGGCCGGCTTCCTGAACATGGGTGGCTACGTCCGGCGCGACTACGCCCCGCTGGAGGACCGCCTGAGGGCCGCCACTGCCGCTCTGCGACAGGTTCCCGATTTTCTGGATACCGTGGACGCCGCGTTGCGCGAGGACCTTTCTCGCCACATGGTTGACATGAGCGTGGAAAGCTACGAAGGGATGGCCCATTTTTATCTAACGGATCTGGCGGCTTTCGCCAGCGCCGTGGATGACCGGGAAATTTCAGTCGCCTTTACGACCGCACTGGACACGGCTGCCGCCGCCCTGGACGGTTTTGTGCAACGGCTGAAGTCGCGAGGCCAGGGAAGCGACGGCGATTTCGCCATAGGCAGCAAGCTTTACTCACGGATGCTGGCTACCGGAGAGGGACTGGACCTTCCCTTGGAGAGAATCACCGCCGTAGGGCAGGCCAACCTGGACGAAAACCTGTCTCTAATTCGGGAAGTAGCCGCTTCCATTGCTCACGGCAAGACAGTGCGGGAGATCGTGGATGAAAACAGCCTCCACCACCCCTCGGCCGGTTCACTGATTCCCGATACGCGGGAGCTGCTGGAAGACATCCGGCAGTCGCTGAGCGATTACGATATCATCTCCCTGCCTTCGGAAGACCGCTGCCAGGTGGTGGAAACCCCGGCCTATATGCGCTATGCCTTCGCAGCAATGGACAGCGCCGGAGCGCTGGAAACTAAGGCCACGGAGTCCTTCTATTATGTAACCCCCGTGGAGGAACACTGGACAGCGGAACAGGCGGAGGAGTGGCTGGCAAAGTTCGACTACCATACCCTGAAGATTATCTCAATCCACGAGGTGTATCCCGGCCACTTTGTCCACAACCTGCACAACCGGTATGGCAGGCCCTTGTCGCTGGTCAATCGCGCGGCAACTTCCTATGCCTTCAGCGAGGGTTGGGCCCACTATACCGAGCAGATGATGCTGGAGACCGAGTATGGGCTGGGCAAACCGGAATTGCTGCTTACGCAACTGCTGGAGGCCCTGGTGCGCAACTGCCGATATATGTGCTCCCTTGCCATGCACACGGGAAACATGACGGTGGACGAGGCAACGCAGTTCTTCGTAGAGAACGCCTATATGGGCGAACATCCTGCTCGGCGCGAGGCCCTGCGCGGCACCTTCGACCCCGGCTACCTGAACTATACGCTCGGGAAGCTGATGATCCTCAAGCTGCGAGAGGACTACCGCCGCGAACAGAACGGCGGATACTCCCTGCGCGGCTTCCACGACCATTTGCTCTCCTACGGCGCCCCGCCGTTGCCGCTGCTGCGCCACGCGATGCTTGAAGAGGCAGGCGACCCGTTGTGACCCCATACCCCAGAGGCTAGACCCGGAAGTTTATCTTGCGGAATGCCTCGCCGTAGGTTGCTTCTGAATCTCCGACCGCCTGTTTAGCCTGCTGGTGGATGAAGTCGTCAATCTCTTCGTTTGTCCGTCCTTCCAGACGGGACTTGTTGACCTTCACAGCACGGGCCTTGGATGTCAGCGAATCTTCTATATTGATGAAAGTGTCCGGAGTCTCCGTTCCCCAGAAGAGCACTGTGCCGGTCTTGTGCGGCTCGAGGCCTTCATCCCGCCATAGCTCTTCAAAGTGCAGGTGGTCGCGCGCGCAGGGAAACACGGCGTCCAGAGTTACCTGACCAGTGATGCGGCTATCGCGATGCCAAGCCAGGTTCTTTCGGTAAGGTTCCGGGCAGACCACAATGTCGGGACGCACCTGCCGGATCTGCCGCACCAGCTCACGCCGAAAGTCGTCGGTGTCCTCCAGCCCTCCATCCGGGCGTCCCAAGGATACCAATTCCTGCACCCCCAACTCTCGGGCAGCTTCAGCCTGCTCCTGCTCACGAATGCCTGCCAACTCAGACGGGGAAACGGATGGATTTGTCGTCCCCTTGTTACCGTCGGTGCAAACAACATATCGCACGGTCGCGCCCTCGCCTATCCACTTGGCGATGCTGCCGGCGCACCAGAACTCGGAATCATTGGGATGTGGAATCACCACCAAAACGCGTTGCGGGGTATCAACCATCGTCGGATAACCTCCCGTGGTTAAGCCATTACTTGCCTGTGCCTCTGTAGTCCCCGTTGATGCCTATTTCCGTTTCCTCGAAGGCGGAGCGCTCGAACACCCGGCGCGTAAGTATTCCGCCAGAGACCACCACGCTCATGGCATCCTCAACGGATATGTCCGTCGTGATTACCTCAGTATCGGGGACAATCACCAGAAATCCCGAGGAGGGTATGGGCGTAGTGGGAATGTAGACGGACAGAAATTCTCCGCCGTCGGGATTATCCATCCGGGAAGTGACCAACCCTATGGAATGGATACCCGGGCGGGGGAACTCGATCAGCACCACGCCGGTGTATTTGTCGCCATCCTCCGCGTCAAAGCTGCCGCCCAGCAGTTGAATCGCGGTGCGTGTGGTGCGGTAGATTCCCTTGACGAAGGGAATCAACTCCATAGCCCGGTGGGCAACGTCTATCAAGCGGCGCCCAATGACAAATGCAGCAACCAAGCCGACCAGATAAATGAGGACGATAAGAGCGATTATGCCGGTGCCATGAATGTCGGGGCCGGGGAGGAGCTCGGTAACCTCTTGAAGAATTGGATTAAGCAGGTCGAATACGAACTTCAGCACCAATGCCGTAATGCCGATGGGGAGCATAACCAGAATTCCAGCGACCATAGTGCGCTGGAAGTGGCCGGCTATCCGGCGCGGCAACAGGAAGCGGCGGCGTCTTCGGGGCGCTTCGGGGGTTTCACCGGATTGGGCAGGTAATGTCATCTCGTCGTTTACCCGGTCCGGTCTTCCCCAGGAATCAAGATGCGGTACTCCTGAGAAATCATTGCCGCCACGTTACTCCATCCCATGAGTTCCGCGCGCCTCCGGGCCGCCACTCCCATGCTCTCCTGGAGGTCCGGGCTGGAAATGATCATCTCCACCGAGTGAGCAAACGCCTCCGGGCAACGCCAGGACTTGAGATAGCCAGTATGCCCGTGGTGCACGATGGTGGGCAGACCGCCGACCCGCGAAGCAACTACGGGTGTCCCGCAGGCCATGGACTCAAGGGCTACCAAGCCGAAACTCTCGTAGAATGAAGGAACCACGCAGACATCTGCTGCGTTGTAATACAAAGGCAGGACTTCGTGGTCCACTCGACCCACAAAGTCGATCTGGTCACTCACCTGTCGATCTTCGGCAAGCTGGCGTATCCTGTCCGTTTCAGGTTCGCCGGGACCGCCACCGCCCACAACCATCATTCGGACGTTTCCCTCGCCGGCCTCCATCTGGGCAGCAGCCTCCACCAGCAGGTCCAGACCCTTCAACGGTTCCACTCTGCCGACATACAGCAGTACTTTCTCGCCGTTGAGGCCCAGCCGCCTGCGCGCTTCCTTCTGGTCCAGCGGGCGGAACTTGGACAGGTCAACACCACAAGGCGCCAGCATTACCCTGGCCGGGTCGGCGCCGTACAGTCGGGCCATGGCATCACGCTCATGGGCGCTGAAGGCGATAATGCGGTCGGCGTTGAGCATTGCCTCCCGCTCCACGATGGCGCGCTCATCAGGTTCGACTTCCCCGGCTCGCGACTGCATTTTTATCAGAGCCAAGGTGTGAAAAGTCACCACATGAGGAATGTGGAGGGCCTGAGAAAATCGCTGGCCGATCCAGGCCGACAGCCAGTAGTGGAATGAACCACTTCGTAGGCGCACCCCTCTTCTTCCTGGAAATTCCTTACTTCGTCAAGGAACCCGGGGAGATGAGCATAGAGTTCCCCGACGCCGGCGTCATGGGGACCACCGGGTAGGTGAATAACACGAATGCCGGGGATGATCTCCTCTATGCCGGTTCCGTCTTCGTGTTCGCGGGTAAAGATATCGACTCTGATTCCCAATTCACCCATTGCGCGGGACAGTTCCCGGACGTACACATTCATACCCCCCGACTTCCCTTGTCCGGGAGCTGCCAGGGGGCAGGCGTGGAACGCAATGAACGCAGCTCGCTCGACGCTCAACTTCGTTTCACCACCATTCTGTAGAGACTCTTCTGGCGGCCGCCCAGGTGCGCCTTATACACTTCGGGGCCACGCAGAAAATCGAAATAGCCAAGACCCCGTTCGATGGCATCCTTCACGCACATGGCATGCAACAACAGCCCGACGCTGTAATAGGAAAGGCTGGGGTCGTACCCGCTATTGTACAACAGGCGCGTCGAGCCGTAGTCGAAACACAGGCTGGCAGCCACCTTATTCCCTTCCAGTTCCATGAAGAACAGCCGCATCCGGTCAAGTTCGGCCATCCTGCGGGCCAAAGCGCGGAAAAAGCGCTCTCGCTCTGGCGTCATATATTCTTCCTTGTCGGTGCGGCTCATCCGCATAAGAGCCAGGAACACATCGAAATCCGCCATCACATCGGCCGGGGTGGTAAGGCAGTACCACCGCCAGTCGACCTGCGAGTCCAGACGGCGCAGCTTGCGGCGCAGTTCGTGGCGGTCTTTCTTCGTCAGCAGTCCCAGATATTGGTCCCAATCCTCGGGGAGGGCAATGCCGGAGGTCACGTCCTCGTATTCCACTTCAACTTCATAGCCTCTGCTACGCGCCAGTTCCGGCAGATGCGCCAGCGTGGGCGAATCCTCTATCAGGGAGTCCAGGCGCAGGTCATCCCATTCCCAACCGCCCAGGGTATCCAACAGCGTCCGGTAGAAGCTCTCCTCAAATCCCGGACGCACTAGAAAGTCGTTGTAGTCAAAGGTGTCGGGAGCGCCTACAAAACCTATGGCGTTGTCCAATCGTGACAGGGAAGCCAAGGCCATTAGGCTGCCGTCGCCGGCAGGAACGATGAAGCCGGTCATCTCACGGGAACCCCGAAAATTATCCCACCAGACTTCCTGCCACTGGGGGGACAGAAAGATGCTGCCAACGGGGGAGTCACGCAATATGGAGTCCCATTCCTCCGGCAAGTCCTGAAAGGAGATAATGGGATTGACGGACACGGCTAACTGCTGCGCATCAGATTTAGTAATATTTCCCTGGTCTCCTTGGTGGATGACGAGTCCCTAGCGGCCGTGGTCAACATCTTTGCGCCTGGCCTGCGGATACCGCGCATGGACATGCAAAGATGTTCAGCTTCCAGTTCCACCACTACAATCTCGGGCTGCAGGACATTGTATACGGCATCGGCCACTTCCGCAGTCAGGCGCTCCTGCACCTGCGGTTTTGCCGCTGCTATTTCCAAAGCCCGTCCCAGCTTGCTTATTCCGGCGATACGGTGTCTTGGGACGTAGCCGATCCGGGCTTCACCGAAGAAGGGAAGCAGGTGATGCTCACACATGGAGAAGAAGGGCAAGTGGCTAACCGCCACCGGATCATTAGCGACTGTCTCGAAAACGGCGTCAATAGCCTCTTCAGCGCAAGCACCGACACCCGCAAAGAAGCCCTGATACATCCGGGCCACTCGGGCTGGCGTCTGTACCAAGCCCTCGCGCCGGGGGTCTTCACCGACAGCCTCCAGGATGTCAATTACCGCCTGTTGTATCCGGCTCTGCTCGACCGTCATTTACCTCGCCATTGCCCTCCCCAATTGGGCGGGGGGAAATTGCTTCTCGGGAAAGTCAGGACAGGGCTACCGCCTCCACGGCTTCCAACGTAGGCTCTACCACAATCGCCTGGGAACCGGCGCTGCTCACCGCTAGGTCGGGATCCTTGAGACCAGTGCCCGTGAAGACGCATACGACGCGCCTGTCGGAAAGGTCCAGGCCCTGCTTACGGAGCTTGACCAGACCTGCAAAGGAGGCGGCTGACGCCGGTTCGCAGAAAATTCCCTCCTGAGAGGCCAGCAGACGGTAGCCTTCCAGTATCTCGTCGTCCGAAACCATGTCTATGGTGCCGCCCGAACTGTCACGGGCGTCCAGCGCGCCATTCCAGCTTGCCGGGTTTCCGATACGGATGGCGGATGCTATCGTCTGCGGGTTAGCGATGGGCTTGCCGCGCACGATGGGAGCGGCGCCCTCCGCCTGGAATCCCATCATTTTGGGCAGGGTCTTGCTGCGCCCAAGTTCGTGGTATTCTCGGAATCCCCGCCAGTACGCGGTTATGTTTCCTGCGTTTCCCACAGGTATGAACAGGTAATCGGGGGCGTCACCGAGGGAATCCACAATCTCGAATGCACCGGTCTTCTGGCCTTCCAGCCGGTAAGGGTTGACCGAGTTCACCAACGTCACTTCGTGTTTGGTCGTAAAGGTGCGGACAAGGTCCAGAGCGGTGTCGAAATTGCCGTTGACCATGATCAGCTTCGCCCCGTAGGCCATGGCCTGGGCGAGTTTGCCCATAGCCACCTCACCCCGAGGGATGATGACCAGAGCTGGCAGGCCGCTGTAGGCGCCAAAGGCGGCGGCGGAGGCGCTGGTGTTACCCGTGGAAGCACACATAATGGCCCGGCTGCCTTCCTCCAGCGCCTTTGCTATGGCGACCACCATCCCCCGGTCTTTGAACGAGCCGGTGGGATTGCATCCCTCCAGCTTGAAGTAGAGTTCCGGGCAGCCCAACTCCGCAGCCAGCCTGTTGGACTTGACCAGCGGCGTGTCGCCTTCGCCCAGCGTAATCATAGGCGTGGCCTCGGTGACCGGGAGAAGATCGCTGTATGTTTTCAGTACGCCAATGCCCATATCATCTCAGGCAGTATCCCGGACAGAGATGTGTCTTCCCAATTTGGGGGAATTTCACTCCTCGATTCTGATCATGTTGCCAACCCGTCGCACTGGGGGCAGTCTGCCGATGTCCAGCAGGGCCTGCTGAACTGACGACTCCCTTGACGGGTGGGTCATAATGACAATTTCCGCGCTTTGAGTTTCTATGTCAGCATCCTTTTGCAGTACCGATGCAATGCTGATGTCGCAATCGCCCAGCGCCTTGGCAATCTGGGCCAGCACGCCGGCCTGGTCAGCCACTATCAAACGGATATAATACCGGCTTTGAAGTTCGTCTATGGAGCGAACCGCCAATTCTTGCGACAGTTCCCGGAGGCCGCCCGGAACGGCGTTGTCGCGCACCAGTCGCGCCGTTTCAATCAGATCTCCCAGCACCGCGCTGGTGGTGGGCCCGCGACCGGCCCCCATCCCGTGGAACAGCACCTGCCCACAGAGGTCTCCTTCAACTTCCACTGCATTGTACACACCATTGACGTTTGCGAGCATATTATCCGAGGGCACCAGCGCTGGGTACACCCGCAATTGTACCCCTCCAGCATCCACGTCGGCGATTGCCAGCGATTTGATGGAATAGCCGAATTCGTGAGCATAGCGGAAATCCTGCGGCTCCAGCTCAGAAATCCCTTGCCGGAAAACCTCTTCAGGGCGGAATCGGCGGGCGTAAGCCAGAGTAGCAAGCACAGTCAGCTTGTATGAAGCGTCTATCCCCTCCACATCATTGGTTGGGTCGGCCTCAGCGTATCCGAGAGCTTGAGCCTCAGCCAGAGCCTCGGCGAAGGCAGTTCGCTGGTGGGCCATGCGAGTGAGTATGTAATTGGTGGTACCGTTGATTATGGTGCGGATGGAATAAATTTCGTTGGCGGCCAGCTCATTCATCAGACAGCCGACTATGGGAATGCCACCGCCGACACTGGCCTCGAAAAGCAGGCTGACCTGATTCGCGCGGGCCAGGGACATGAGATCGGCGCCTTCTTTTGCCATTACTTCCTTGTTGGCAGTGACTATGTGCTTGCCGGAGGAAATGGCGCGGCGGAAAAAGTCAGCCGCCGGGTCGGAACCACCCATCACCTCTACCAGAATGTCAATCTCAGGATCATCGAGAATGTCTTCCGCGTTGGTAGTGAGCAGCCCGGGAGGAAGTTCTACATCCCTGGGGCGGGAGATGTCCCTAACCAGCGCCTTGCGCAGCCTGACCGGGCATCCGACACTGTCGGCAACCGGCGAAGGATCACGCAACAGCGCAGAGGCGACGCCGCCTCCGACGACACCCAAACCCATGAGACCCACGTTTATGCCGGAATCGCTGGGCATCTTCAAGCCGCCTACCGCGCAGGCTGTCCGGGGGCCGGGACTCTTGGTGCAGTCACGAACACCTGATCGGCCACCCAGTCATAGAGCCTGCTGTTAAAGTTCATTTTTACCGTACCGTTGGTGGTGCCTTCCTGCAGCGCCTCGTCCTGCCACAGTTCCGTCAATTCCAGTGTCAGCTTGAAACCCATTCTCTCGCTCAGTTCCCGCGACTCGGGGCCAGACAGCTTTTGAATGAAGAAAATGCCGTCCTGCGCGAATTCCGGGGCGCTTATTTCTCCCACGGGGAGGGCGACTTTCCCTTCCTCAACATCCCCGTACAGCAACGGGTCCAGTTCCGGAAAGGCGCCCTTCGGCACCCATCCCACGTAGCCGGAAGGGTCAGCGAATCCCGCAGAGCGGGAAACTTCCCGAGCGACGGTCTCAAAGCCTTCCACTTCCAGCCGCTTGGTCACCTGGTCGGGTTGCAAGTCGCTGGTCCCGGCTTCCGTTGGGTCAATAGACATCCGAATCCACCGGACTTCCACCTGCTCCTGCGGGCTCTCGATTTCCTGTGAGAGCATTGCAGACAATCCGGCTCGGGTCAAATCTTCTTCAAGTATAACCCGGTATTCGGAATCGGTGAGGCCGGTTGCAGTGAGAAAAGTCTGGTAGTTGTTCTGAATCTCACGGTCCAACTGGCCGGGATCCACTTCCTGGCCCTCGGGCACCGTTGGCTGGAACTGCCGCCGCAAGGCGGCGTCAATCACTTCTTCAGTGGGCTTGATGTTCAACTCGACCGCTTTTTGGCGCAGGATTTCGGCGTTTATCAGGTTCTGCAGGTACTCGAAGGGAACCCGGCTGAGGTCCACGCGGCCGCCTTGATAGCGGTTGACGCCTTGAAGCACGCGGATCCGCTGTACCAGGTCGCCCATGGTGAACTCAACATCGTTGACACTGCCCGCCCAAACCCGCGGCGGGCGGTAGAACTCGCGGTAGTATCCGACAATCACCACGCCGAAAATGATCGCCAGCAGGAACGCGCCGATACCCACGGACCAGTAGAGCCGGCGACGTTGGCGCCGTTCCGCCGGAGAAGGGGCATCTTCATGGGGTTCATCCCCGGACTGAGAACGCATCGCCCGGCGTCGGCTGGCCCGGCCCGGCGTCCCCCTAAATCGTCCGGTGAGGCGGGCGAGAGCCATAGCTCATTCTCGACCAGTGAATTCGGGCGTAGAAGATCCTCATTTGGCAACTTGGGAGGTCAGCGACGGGCACTGGGAAAGGAGTGGTGAGCGACGAAGGGAATCAGCGCGATGTGACGGGCGCGCTGGATGGCAACCCGCAAGGCCCGCTGGTGCTTGGCGCAGACCCCGGTGCGGCGGCGCGGTTCGATTTTGGCCCGGTCGGAAACGAACCGCCGGATCTTCTCGATGTCCTTGTAGTCTATGAGCTTGATGTGTTCGACGCAGAAGGTACAAACACGGCGTCGCGGCACAAACCGCCCGCGCGGCCGTCCCCCCGGGCGTCCGCCCGGTCTGCCGCCTCCCGGCCCTCCTGGTGGTCGTCCGCCGGGTCCTCCAGGTGGGCGTCCCCCCTGCGGTCCGTCTGGCGGCCTGTTGGCAGGGGCTGCATCAGTCGTCATATTTATCGTTTCCTTCTCAGCTTTCCAGTCGTCTGTGTAGTGAGGTTAGAAGGGCAAATCGTCGGTTTCGTCATACGGCGGCTCATTGTACCCGCTCTGTCCTGCCCCATATCCGCTCCGGTCTCCATAACCTCCGCGGTCGGCATCACCATACTCGTTGTCTCCGCGGCGACCGAGCATCTGCATTTCGGTGGCTGTAACCTCCAGAGAATATCGCGGCTGCCCATCTCTGTCGGTATAGCTCCGCCCCCTCAGGCGACCCTCAATGTATACCTGCTGGCCTCTAGTCAAATACTGGTTGCAGATCTCGGAAAGACGGCCAAACGCGCTTACGTTAAACCATTCGGTCTCTTCGCGTTGTTCACCATCGCCAGTGCGATATCGCCGATTGGAAGCAACGCTGAAAGAGGTAACCGCCTGACCACTGGGCGTGTACCGCATCTCCGGGTCGCGGCCAACATTGCCGATAACTATGATCTTGTTCACGGCTGACCCCGCTAGTCGGACGGTTCTTCGGGTTGGGGATCTTCGGCCGGCGCAGCCTCGGGCGTCGTCGGCTGTTCGGGCGTCGCAGGTTCAGCCCCAGCCTCCGCCGGTCGAGCTTCAGCGGCTGGCGGGGCCCCGGTCTCGGCTGCCGGAGAAGCAGCGGCTCCAGCGGCAGGCGCGGGAGCGGCTCCGGGCGGTGCCCCGGCAGCGGGAGGCGCGCCGCCAGGCACCCGTGGGGGACGCGGGGCCCGGGTCTGGGCCGCGTGAGCCGCCAGCTCTTCCTCGGACACCGTGGCAGTTACCAGGGAGCGCAAGACCTGGTCGTCCAGCTTCAGGTAGTTCTCCAAGTCGCGGTTGAAGGACCGCTCCGTGGTGAACCGGGTCAGGTGGTAGTTGCCTTCCAAAAACTGGAACTGGCCTTTCTTGACCGGATAGGCCAAGCGCCGGGTTCCCCAGCGCTCTTCATGTACGATTTCGGCTTCGCGATTGGTGATAAAGCCCTTGATTCGCTCCCAAGCCTGACCCGCCTCGTCGGGACTAATCATCGGGCTGAGAACAACGACAAGTTCGTAGTGACGCAAGTGTACCCCTATTGATGGCGAAATAGTGGGGAGATTATAGCACCGGGGTGGGGTTATCTCAACCGGCTCCTAGTCATGAGAGGATTGCGAAAGTCCCCTGACGGCCCTAAGTCCTGAAAATCCCCGGTAGCGGTCTCAAAAAGGGAAAGCTACTCTAACGGCCGTAGCAGGTTGATGGGGTGGATTGCAAGAGGAAGCCCCCGGCTGTGCTGGCCGGGGGCTTCTGGTTCGGGGACAGAGCAGTGATGAGTTATTGTTCGTCGTTCAGCATATCGTACGCGCCCATATCACCGAAAGGCATCAGGTAAGTGTCAACGTCCTGCATCTGCGGCTCTCCCCTTCCGAAATCCACTTCGGGGAGCAGGTGAATTAGGTCAGCCACAAACGTTGCGTCACTACCACCGATGCCGAAATATTCCGGTAGGGCACTGGCCCTATCCCGCACGATTTCCAGTCCTCGCAGAGACCCTTGAACAGAGACTATTTTCCCCAAAGGGATTCGGAACGAACGGTCACCGTGGAAAAACACGTGCTTAGTAGAAAGTGCAAATGTGCCACTACCTCTCGGAGTGAGAACGTCTTTCTCAACAGGGGTGCCTCTGGATGCGCCAGCTCTGACTGACACTCCCTTCATCACACGGACACTGGCACCAGCCGACCGGCCCACTACCTCACGCTTGGTGCGCATCTCAGCGTAAGCAACGTCGTTAACGGCCAGTATCCATTTTTCGTTCTTTTGGAGCTTGAAGGGGACACTCACAGATAGGTGCAGGTCTGGCACTTTGCCTTCTTCCAAGATTGCCAAGACCTTGCGTTGAGTTTCGATTTTCTTCTGTTGCTCTGCCAGCTTTGCCTGATGCTGCTGTTGCTGTTGGTGTTTTTGTTCCTGTAGGCGGCGTTCTAGTTCCTGGCGTTTCTGTTCTCGACGCGCCTTGCTTTCATCCAGTCGGCGTTTGATGCCTTGTAGCATAGGACACCCCTGTACGGGAAAATTGGGCGCATTATATGGCAGGGTAAGTTACCAGTCCACAGGGACACGGCAAAGCCTCTCACCGCCCTGACGAGAAAAGCCCTTGGCTGGACTGCTGGCCGGGGGCTTCTCCTTGAAATCCCTCTCCCAACCTGCTACGGTCGATAAAATCCCTTCTTGAGACTGCTACCAGTGGTCAGGGGCAGTCAGGGAACTTTCGCGATTCTCTCTAGTCATCAATCCCCGGCACCGGGAACCCGGCTGTCAGCTCCCGGACCTCCGCGGCCACCTGCGCGTGCAGCACCCCGTCCTCGATGTTGGTCAGCACCCGCGCCACCATCGAAGCTACCTGCGCCGTTTCCTCTGTGCCCATGCCCCGGCTGGTGATGGCTGGGGTGCCCAGGCGCAGGCCGCTGGTAACTCGGGGCGGACGCGGGTCGAAGGGGATGGCGTTCTTGTTGGCAATTATCCCGACTCCTTCCAAAGCCTGTTCGGCCTGACGCCCCGTTATGCCCAAAGGCGTTACGTCCACCAATATCAGGTGGTTGTCGGTGCCGCCCGACACCAGCCGCATTCCCGCCTCGGAAAGCTCCGAAGCCAACACCTGGCAGTTTTCCACCACCTGGTGGGCATAGCGCGAGAATTCCGGCTTGAGGGCCTGTCCGAAACAGACTGCCTTGCCGGCGATAGTGTGCATCATGGGCCCGCCCTGCATCACGGGGAAAACGGCGAAGTCTATGCCTCTGGCCAGTTCCTCGGTGCACATGATGAACCCGCCGCGCGGGCCCCGCAGGCTCTTCTGGGTAGTCGAAGTAACGATCTGGGCGTGAGGCAATGGAGAAGGATGCGCTCCGCCGGCAATAAGGCCGGAGATGTGGGCCATGTCGACCATCAGGTACGCTCCGACGCTGTCCGCGATGGCCCGGAAGCGAGGAAAGTCAATCACGCGAGGGTAGGCGCTGTATCCGGCGACTATGATCTTGGGCCGGTGTTCTTGGGCCAGCCGCTCCACCTCGTCGAAGTCTATAGTCTCGGTTTCCCGGTCAACACCGTAGGAAACGAAGTTATAGAGCTTGCCGGAAAAGTTGACCTTGGCCCCGTGGGTCAGGTGTCCGCCGTGGTCCAGCTGCATCCCCATAACGGTGTCGCCGGGCTCCAGCAACGCGAAGTAGACTGCCATGTTGGCCTGCGCTCCACTGTGGGGCTGCACGTTGGCGTGTTCCGCTCCAAACAGCTCTTTGGCTCTCTCGATGGCCAGGGTTTCCACCACGTCCACGTGTTCGCATCCCCCGTAGTAACGCCGCCCTGGATAACCCTCCGCGTACTTGTTGCTGATGACGCTGGACCCGGATGCCAGTACTGCCCTGCTGGCGTAGTTTTCCGACGCAATAAGGACGATGGAATCTCTCTGACGGCGATCCTCGCCTTCCAACGCTGCGGCAACTTGCGGGTCCAGTTCAGCTAATGAAGACATGGGAAAACTCCATAAATGTAACGATTCTTAATTTTAGTCTATGGTTGCCCTATATCGGTGTCAAACGAAACAGGTGCGCAACCCGTGGTTGACACCCCAAAAGCCGCGCCCATATAGTTTCGCCAAACAACGGCAGGGATGGGCGATATGGCAACTGATTACGACGTGGTGGTGGTTGGCGGGGGACTGGCAGGAATGACCGCCGGTATGTACGCGGCGCGCCACGGGCTTAGCGTTGGCGTCATCGAGCGGATGATGGGTGGCGCGTCCATCATCAACGTGGAAAAGGTAGAGAATTACCCAGGGTTCCCCGAAGGAATTATGGGCGCCGACTTGGCCGCCATGACCCAGGAACAGGCAATGAACTCAGGGGCCGAGTTCCTGATGGGGGAGGCGACGGGAATCGCCGAAGAGGGCGACTATCGTGTCGTGGAAAGCGACGCCGGGCGGTTGCGCGCAAAATCAGTGATCATCGCCGCCGGATCGACTCTGCGTCTGCTGGGCATCCCCGGCGAAGAGGAATTCATGGGGCGCGGCGTTTCCCAATGCGCCACCTGCGACGGCCCTCTGTACAGCGGCGAAGTCGTGGCCGTTGCCGGCGGTGGCGACTCCGCAGCCGACGAGGCCCTGGTTCTGGCCCAATACGCCGACCGTGTATTGCTGTTCCACCGCCGCGACCAACTGCGGGCCCAGAAGACACTGGTGGACCGGGTGTTGGCCGATCCCAAGATTGAGGTGGTCTGGAACACGATCATAGATGAAGTCCTGGGCGAGAACACTGTTTCCGGCGTCCGGACCACCAATCTCGCCACCGGGGAGCAGGGCGCAAGAGAACTGTCGGGGCTGTTTGTATACGTCGGGCTGACCCCCAACGCCGGTTTCATGGAAGGGCTTCTGGAAACCGACGGCGGCGGCCACATCCCCGTCAATATTTCAATGGAAACTGCCGTTCCGGGAATATACGCCGTCGGCGACATCCGCCAGCATTCATCTTCGCAACTGGTATCGGCTGCGGGAGACGGCGCCACCGCCGCCATCGCTGCCTGCCGTTACATTTCCGCCAAGAATTGGGAGTAGCCCTCTTATACCACTGCGAGACAAGGGGGTGTGCCATTATTGGAATGGAGGATGCCGAATGAGCACCACAAACGCGGTGAGCGATGGATTCGAGGATGCCGAAAGGGGCCTGGAATGGCTGGAGAAACTCGAGGCCCTTCAGTCCCGCTCTGCGTCTCAACGAGCTGCCTATGAAGTAGCGGAATACGTGATGAAACTGAGAACAGTGGTGACCGACTTGGCTGGAGACCGCACCTTCGCCGAACTGAGCGCCTCTGTGGGAGAGGAGACGGCCCAGTTGGTGGAGGAATTGAGGGAGGCTGGAGAGCGCGATTACTGGAATACAAAGATTCGTCCCGCCCTCCTGGATTAGAGTGAGTCGTCGATCCGAAAATCTTCCTCGCAGGAGAGAAAAATGGCAGAGGAATACATCTACCTAGTGGACGAACAACTACGCAACAGCAAAACCATCGCGGTAGTAGGGCTTTCCACAAACCCGGAGCGCGACAGCTACCGGGTGTCCCGGTATATGCAAAGCCAAGGCTATCGCATCATCCCAGTGAACCCCATGATTGATGAGGCGTTGGGTGAGAAGAGCTACCCAGATCTGAAGTCGGTTCCCGAACCCATAGATATGGTGGACGTGTTCCGCCGTTCCGAACTGGTTCCCCCGGTGGTGGACGAGGCCATAGAGGTGGGAGCCAAGTACATCTGGATGCAGGATGGCGTAATCAACGAGGAAGCGGCCGCCAAGGCCGAGGCCGCCGGCATCCCGGTGATTATGAACGATTGAACTCTTCGCCAACACCGCCGCCGGTTCGGGCGGGGCTAGATTATCCGGCAACCGAAAAGTCAGAGGCCGCTGGTGGATCCACCAGCGGCCTCTGACTTTTCGCCGCGCCTCCGTCACTTCGCGTACTGGGGTGCCTTGAAGTTTTCCAGCGGCTGGGTTATGGGCACTTCAACCACCGTGCCGTCGGGGTTTATCTTCACCCCCACGATGGGACCCACCTTCTCATTAAAAACCGTTACCACAGGTTCCCCTGGCCCTCCGACCCGTTCCACCCAACTGGGCATCAGCGACCCCAGAACCGCGTTCTCAAAAGCGTATTCCTGCATCTCAGGTGAGAACTCCCGGTACTCCAAGCCGGCGGTGGTGTTCTTGATCAGGCCCATCTCGTGCTGGATGGTGGCCGTCCTCAACTCCTCCAGCTCATTGATTGCCGCCTCCTCCAGCAGTATCTTTTGCATGTCTTCCGGAAGCTTGTCCCATTGCTCCCTGTTCATTACCACGGCAGAGTTGTCCCAGTTGATTACCGGGCCGTTCATATACTCCGCCACCTCGTACCACCGCTGACCGTAGGCGGCGTCGGCTCCGGTCATTGCCCCGTCAATGACACCCCTTTCCAGAGCGGTATACACCTCGGTGAAGGCCATGAACTGCGGGTCGGCGTTCATCCCCCGGAGCCAGCTGGACATCGCCGCGGTTGGAGTACGAATCTTGGTGTTTTCCCAAGCCTCAACAGTGTCCAGCGGGTCCTTGCTGAAAAAGAACACGTTGTTGCCGGAGTGCCAGTTCAGGGTGATGTACTGGCCTCCGTCGGTGGATTCCACCGCCAGGTCCCGCAACTCAGGCGTCACGTTGGCCATTGCGATATAGTTGTGCTCGAGAGTCGGGTAGATGCCGAACAGGCTCCCGATTTCAATGGCCGGGAAGGCACCCGCGATGTACTGCGCTATGTCGGCCATCGCCAGAGTGCCCTCGGCCACCAGCGAATGCACGTCTGGCCCGGCAATGCCCAACTCAGGGAAAGAAGTCGTGATCAGCTTGAGCTGTCCATTGGTCCTCTCCAGCACCCGCGGGAACATGAACTTCTCCTTCAGGGTGCACCACAGCAGCGCCCGGTTGATGCAGGCGTACTGAATCTCGAATTCCAAGCCCTCGCTCACCAGCGGAGTGGGGTCCTCCAGGTTCGCCCGCTCCAGAACTTCTTGGTAATAGGCCGACTCGAACACATAGGCGTGCTTCTGGATGGCTTCTCCCGTTACATCTCCGTCGAAGTCGCCAAGGGCCACATCCGGCGCCGGGCCGTCCAGTTGCCCCAGGTCGCCCACGAAAATGGCGCCAGGCCCGTTTGCGTGCTCATCGGCATAGGCTTGCAGCGCCGCAGAGACCATCGAAGCTGATTCTTCCTGTTCCCGCATCGCGGCAGGAGTGTCCGTGGGCGGCGGTTGGGTGGGGGGTACGGCGGTGGGCGCGGCCGTTGGAGCCGGGGCTTCCGTTGGGGATTCCGCAGCGCCTCCGCAGGCGGCGATGGAAGCCAGCAATAAGATAGCCAGAGCCATCAACAGGACTTTTCGCATGGCAACGCTCCTATCAGGTGTTGACTCCTCTGCTTATTGAGATCTATTGCACCTTGGGGATCTTGGTCACCGTGCCGTCGGGCTCTATCCTGTATCCCACCACCGGGCCCATCTTCTCGTTGAATACGTCAATCCAGAGAGAGTCGAGCCCAACTCGGTCAGCCCAGTTCGGAATCACTGCTTCGATCACGGCCTTGTCGCTCTGGGCCCTCAGCTCCGGTGAGAACTCGGTGTATTCCATTCCGCCAATTTCGATGTTCTTGAGTAGCCCCACCTCATTCTGGATGGCTCCGAGCCGAAGCATTTCCATTTCCGCCTTGGCGGCTTCTTCCAGGACTATGGCCTGCAAATCCGGCGGGAGGGCATCCCAGATGCCCTTGCTCATAACCATGTCGTTGGCAGGCCAGCTGATGAGAGGCCCGGTAATGTAGTCCGCAACTTCGTACCAGCGTTGTCCGAAACCTGCATCTCCGCCGGTAACTCCCGCGCCCAAGATTCCACGTTCCAAGGCCGCGTAGACCTCGGCGAAGGCAACGAACTGGGCATCCGCCCCCATGCCATTTATCCAGTCCGAAATGGAGGTGCCAAACGCTCGTGTTTTTACTCCCTCGAAGTCTGCCGGAGTAAGCAGCGGCTTCTTGCTGAAGAAGAAGATGTCATTGCCCGATGCCCACTCCTTCACGATTAGCTTGCCGCCCCCAGTCTCATCCGACAGCAACTGCTCGATCTCCGGGGCAATGGCGGCTGTCGTCAAGAACTGCTCCTCCCTGGACGTGAAAGCCCCGAACAGGTACTGGATCTCCAGCGCGGGGACGTGCCCGGCCACGTAGGGGCCTACCACGCTGCCCGCATCCAAGGTGCCGGCTGCAAGGAGATCGGGGATGTCGGGGCCGGCCAATCCCAGCTCAGGAAATGACGACATCACGAAGTCGACCTGCCCGTTGGTGCGCTCGATTACGTTCGGGAAATAGAACGTCTCGATAACCCGGCAGAAAGAAAGGGCGCGGTTCAGGCAGGCGTGCTGGATGGTGAATACCTCGTCCCTTGCCACCAGTTCGGTGGGGTTCTCGAGGTTTGCCTGATCGAGGAGGCCCTTGTAGTAGTCGGACTCGAATACAAACAGGTGCCTTTCCAGGGCGTCCAGGGGCACATTGCCATCAAAGTCTCCCTGGTCATCGGTGGCGGCTGGGCCAACGAGCTGGCTGATGTCCCCAATGTAGATGGCTCCCGGTCCGCCAGCGTGTTCATCCGCGTAGGCCTGCAGCTTGGCCGACATTCCGCTGCCGGTGGGCGCCATTGCCGTCGGCTCTTCTTCCGTCGCAGCCGTGGTGGCCGTGGGCGGTGGTTCGGTGGGCGGTTGAGTGGCCGGCACGGCGGTCGGGGCAACGGTCGGCGCGGCCGTTGGCGCCGGGGCTTCCGTTTGAGAATCCGCCGCCCCGCCACAGGAGACGATTGCCATGAGCGCCAGAACTGCTAGGGCCAACAGTATGAATCTGCGCATCGCAACACCCCTTTCCGAGATTCAATCCTCTTCCCCGCACACGCCCACTTGTGATATGATCTCAGCCTGCTATGCTACGAAATTCGTATCATATGAGCGGATACTGTATTATCTACTATCATATTTTCTTGTCAATGCCATCTTTGATATTATCTTTCTGGACTTTCCTTCTGATTCAAGATTCATACCATTGGGCGTTGCGCATATATCCTCACAAAGGCATAGACAATCTCACATAGGAATCAATATAATCAGCCCCACACAAGGAATGGACAGTTCCTGAACGCATTGAATCCCTGAACCAACATCGGCCAGACTTCAAGGCAGGAGAGGCATTCATGGCCAACCAAGACATCGAGCTTATGGCTCACCTCATGCGCCGCGCCGGGTTTGGCGCCACCTACGAGGAAATCGAGCGGCGAGCGGCCAATGGCTACGAGGCCACCGTCGAAGAGCTCCTCTCTCCCATGGAACAGCCCGACCTCGACCGGCTCCTTCTGGAGCGCTACTTCGTCGACTGGAAGGAAATGAACGCCCTGGAAATCAACCAGGCGTATCTCACCTACCGGATGATCAATACCCAGCGCCCGCTACAGGAAAAGATAACCCTGTTCTGGCATGGCATCTTCTGCACTGGCAACTCCAAGTGCGAGCATGGCCGCCAGATTCAGGACCAGTTGGATATGTTCCGCGCCCTGGGCATGGGCAGCCTGCGCGACCTGCTGCTGGAGCTGTCCCGCGACCCGGCCATGGTGTTCTACCTGGACAACTGCATGAGCCACAAGGACGCCATCAATGAGAACTGGGGCCGCGAGCTTCTGGAACTCTTCTCCATGGGCGTCGGGATGGACGGCCACGCCAATTACAGCGAGGACGATGTCAAGGAAGCGGCCCGCGCCTTCACCGGCTGGACCATCACCAACGCCATCCCGCGCTATCCCTATGGCCGCTACGCCTCCCAGTTCGTCTACAACCCCGCCGACCACGACGAGGACGAAAAGACGTTCCTGGGCGAAACCGGCAACCTCAACGGCGAGGAAATCATAGACATCATCGCCCGCCAGCCGGCCACTGCCCGCTTCGTCGCCCGCCACTTGTACAACTTCTTCGTGGCCGACGAGCCGCAGGTGCCGGCTTGGCAGGAAACGTCGCCCCGCGACCCCGAAGCCATCAAGATGCTGGAAGACGCCTACTTCGAGTCCAACTACAACCTGACCGCCATGCTGCGGACGCTGTTCAACTCGGAGTTCTTCAAGAACGCCCGATTCGCCAAGGTCAAGAGCCCGGCGGAGACCGTCGCCGGCACCATGCGGCTGGTGCAGGACTTCACCCATCCCAAGCCCGGCCTGCACCCCATCGCCATGGAAATCCGCTACATGGGCCAGGACCTGATGAACCCGCCCACGGTGGAGGGCTGGCACACCGGCGCAGAGTGGATTGACAGCGGCACACTGGTGGAGCGCATCAACTTCGCCGCCGACCAGGTGGGCAACACCAACCTGCCCGGCATCCGCGCCATCATCGAGCGCCTGAGCGCCGAGAACGTAACCGAGCCACAGGCCTTCGTTGACCGCTGCCTCGACATGGTGGGTTCCTATCAACTCCCCGACGAGACCCGCGACTATCTGGTGGACCACATCGAGAAGGGCGGCGCCCTACAGGCCGGCACCGAGGACTATGGCCGCCGTGTCGGACAGACCCTCCAGCTCATCGTCGCCACCCAGGAATACCAGTTCGCATAAGCAATCAAAATCCCCTTTTCCTTGAGGGAGAGGGTTAGGGTGAGGATGAAATCCGAGGAGTCAGAAGAGATAAAGCTCCTCGAATTCCAAATCCTCTTTTCTGGAGAAAAGCATGGGCAGACTGGACGAAAAGGTAGTCCTGATTAGCGGCGGCGCAAGAGGCCAAGGGGCTGTTGAAGCCCGGATGATGGCCCAAGAAGGCGCGAAGGTCGTCATCGGCGACATCCTCGACGACCTGGGCCGCCAGGTGGAGGCTGAGCTGGCCGAAGCCGGATTGGACGTTAAATACGTCCACCTCGACGTCACCAGCGAAGATGACTGGAGCGGCGC
Source organism: Dehalococcoidia bacterium (assembly GCA_965204805.1). Lineage (GTDB taxonomy): Bacteria > Chloroflexota > Dehalococcoidia > Lucifugimonadales > UBA3495 > VXOI01. The sequence continues at coordinate 521,523 of OZ242013.1, read as the reverse complement.
GGTCTCTGCTGCCGTCTCCGCTTACGGCCACTTGGACACACTGGTCAACAACGCCGGCATCCTCATCCGCAAGGGCATTGAGGACACAACCGTCGAGGACTGGGACCGGATAATGGACATCAACGCCAAGGGCGTGTTCCTTGGCACCAAAGCCGCCATTCCCGCCATTCGTGAGGCTGGCGGCGGGTCCATCATCAATATCTCGTCCACCGCCGGGCTGGTGGGCAGCCCTGAGGGCTCCTCCAGCTACACCGCCACCAAAGGTGCTGTCCGTCTGCTCACCAAGTCAACGGCAATCCAGTATGCCTCCGAAGGCATACGCTGCAACTCGGTTCACCCCGGGCCCATAGACACCGAAATGATTCGCGACACCTTTTCCGACCCCGACCGCTGGGAGGCGAGAATGCGCCGCCTGCCCCTGAAGCGGGTCGGCACCCCGGAGGATATCGCCTATGGCGTCATCTACCTAGCGTCCAACGAGTCGTCCTTCGTGACCGGCGCGGAGCTGGTCATAGACGGCGGCACTACCGCCGAGTAGACGCAAGAAGACGCCCCCACCCTAGCCCTCCGGGGGAGGGCTAGGGAATTAAGCAGAGGAGTGGTCAAGCAATGACTTCAACCAAAAAAGACCCGGTTCTGGTGGTATTGCAGCTCTCGGGCGGCAATGACGCTGTGAACACCCTGATCCCCTACGGCGATCCGCTTTACGCCGACAACCGCCCCACGGTGCGGGTGTCCGACGAGCAGGTTCTTCGCCTCAACGACTATGTTGGCTTCAATCCCGCGATGGGTCCCCTGAAGGACCTGTATGACCAGGGGAAGGTGGCCGTCATCCAGGGCATCGGCTACCCCAACCCCAACCGCTCTCACTTCCGCTCCATGGACATCTGGCACACCTGCGAGCCGGACAAGGTCGGGCTGGAGGGCTGGATTGGACGGGCCATCCGCGACATAGACCCCAACGCCGAGAACGTGCTGACCGGCGTCAACTTCGGGCGCGGCCTGCCCCGCTCCATGGCTGCCCCGCAGGTTCCCGTCGCCTCGGTGGGCAACCTGGAAACCTACGGCGTGCTGACCGGCATCGAGGAAGAGGAGCGCGACGACGCGCTGGACATCTTCTCCCGGATGTACTCTCCCGCCGTCGGGCGCGGCGCAGTGGTTGATTATCTGTCCCACACCGGCATGGACGCGCTCAAGGGCGCCGACATCCTGGCCACCGCGCCGGGTATGTACGACTCCACGGTGGAATACGGCAACGACTCGGTGGCCCAGTACATGCGCAACATCGCCATGGTGCATCTGGCCAACCTGGGCACCCGCTTCCTCTACACCACCGCGCCCTACAACAGCTTCGACACCCACGCCGGGGAGCTCAGCGCTCACGCCCAACTGTGGCGCGACACCTCCCGCGCCATCTCCAACTTCTACCAGGACATTAGCGAGAAGTCGGCCAGCGACAACGTGGTGCTGCTGGTATTCACCGAGTTTGGCCGCCGCGTCCACGACAACGGCTCCGGTACCGACCACGGCTCCGGCGGCGTCGCCTTCGTCGTCGGCGACCACGTGAAGGGCGGCCTGTACGGCGAGTATCCCTCAATGGCCCCGGACAAGCTGCTGGAGGGCGACCTGCACTTCAACAACGACTTCCGCGGCCTCTACTCCACCCTGCTGGAGCAGTGGCTGGGCCTGGACGCCAAGCCGATAGTCGGCGGAACCTTCGAGCAGATGGACTTCATCGCCGCCTAGATTCCCTTTTACCCCTTCCATCCATCCCCTCTCTCAAAGAGGAGGGCTAGGATGAGGAACGAAACTCTATTCCCTCCCCCTCAAGGGGGAGGGTTAGGGTGGGGGTGAAACGCAAGGGGGAAACAATCAGGCGACACTCGAATTTAGCGAGGTAACGATGGCAACGCAGACACTCGGCATCACCTTCCAGTACAGCCACACCATCGGGCGCGGGGAGTTCTCCGGCCCCGGTTTCCGCAACCCCGTTGCTGTGGCCCGGGGCGAGGACGACACCATTTATGTCGTCAACCGCTCCTATGAATACCGGCCCGACGGCAAGCGCATCACCATCTGCACCGTTGACGAGGAATACGTCGGCGAATTCGCCCGCGGCGTCCACACCGCCGGCGAGACGGAAGAGAACGAAAACGACGGCTCCCTCATCTGGCCCACCTCCATCGCCATCAACAGCAAGGGCAACGTCTATGTCGCTGACGAGTGGCTCAACCGCATCTCCATGTTCGACGCCGACGGCGAGTGGCTGGGCAAGTGGGGCGCAAAGGGCGCTGGCGACGGCGAGATGGACGGCCCTTCCGGTATGGCCTTCGACGCCGACGACAACCTCTACATTGTGGACAGCAAGAACAACCGGGTGCAGAAGTTCAGCGGCGACGGCCAATTCATCGCCAAGTTCGGAACCGCCGGCTCTGGCGATGGCGAACTTAACCTGCCCTGGGGCATATCCATAGACCAGGGCGGCAACGTTTTCATCGCCGACTGGGGCAACGACAGAGTCCAGAAGTTTTCTGCCGACGGCCAGTACCTGGCCCAGTACGGCAAAGGCGACCTCCAGCGCCCCACCAGCGTGGACACTGACAGCCAAGGGCTGGTCTATATCGCCGACTGGGGCAACGAGAAGGTACGCATTTACAGCCCCGAAGGCGATCTAGTCGAAACGCTGACCGGCGACGCCACCATCTCCAAGTGGGGTAAGGACAAGCTGGACGCCAACGCAGAGATGTGGCAGGAGAGGGAAATCGCCCAGGGCATCGAGCGCGAAAAGCTGTTCTGGGGCGCCTGCGCCGTTGAGGTGGACGACGAGGACCGCCTCTTCGTGGTCGAGTCCTGCCGCAACCGCATCCAGATTTACCGCAAGCAGCAGCCCATGTTCTTCGGGGGCCGCCTTTAGGCCAGTGTTTCTGCCGCTGGGCACAATTCGCGCCCGTTGGCAACGGAAATGGCATCATCTGTAGGGGCGCACAGCCGTGCGCCCCTACCGGTTAAGGAAAAGCGCGAATTTAATAACACTCTTGGAACGGCTTTGACAGAGGAACATTGACAACGCCAGAACAGTTAGCCGCAAGACTGAAAACGCTGGGCATACGCCAGACGCCGCAGCGTCTCGCCATTGCCGAGGTGGTGGTCAACTCCGGCGACCACCCATCGGTCAAGGAAATCTACCAGCGGGTCAAGGAATTCTTCCCCTACGTGACCCTGGCCACCGTCTACTCCACGCTGGAGACGCTGGAGCAGGCCGGAATCGTGCGCGCGCTGCCCTTCCAGAAGCAGTCCCGCTACGACGCCAACCTGTCGCCCCACGCCAACCTCGTCTGCGTGGGCTGCGGCGGCGTTGTGGACTCCAGCGCCGGCGAGGAAATCCTGACCCGGTTGAAGTCCCAACTGGAAGATACCACCGAGTTCGAGTTCACCGGTCAGCGAATCGACTTCTACGGCTGGTGCAGCACCTGCGCCGACCGGCGCGACCACAAGGCGAGGATGGCCGCGTCTGACCCCTCTCTCCTTTAGAAACCATCTCAAAAATCCCCTCCCCCTTGAGGGGGCAGGTTAGGGTGGGGGTGAAGGGGGTGAAAAGGCAGGGTAGTGTCACTGTTAGGCGCATCCGCAGAATGCACGATTGGATTTGAGATAGTTTCTTAGCTCCCCGATCCATCGGTCAACTGGGCAGGTTTTCAATCTCCACCGGCTCCACTGCGTCGGCCAGCTCGAAGCCGAAGATCCGCGAGTAGAAGTACAGTTCGGCCTCCAGCGCCCTCTTGATGTTCTCTGAACGGCGGAATCCGTGCTGTTCTCCCTCGAAAAGCACGTAGGCCGTGGGCAGGCCCTTGGATTTTACCGCCTCGAACATCATCTCGGCCTGGTTGGGCGGCACAATCTCGTCCTCCAGCCCCTGCAGCAACAGCAGCGGGCATGACAGCAGGTGCGTGTGGTTGATGGGCGAGCGTTCCACGTATAGGTCTTGCCGCTCCGGGTATGGCCCCACCAGGCTGTCGAGATAGCGCGATTCGAACTTGTGGGTCTCCTTGGCCAATGCCTCTAGGTCGCTGACGCCATACAGGCTGGTTCCCGCCTTGAACACGTCGTGGAAAGTCAGCGCCGCCAGGGTGGTGTAGCCACCGGCGCTGGCCCCGTCTATCGCCAGCCGTTCCGGGTCAACGTCACCGCGAGTCGCCAGGAATCGGGCGGCGCCTACACAGTCGTCCACGTCTACCACGCCCCATGCTCCGTTGAGTCGTCGGCGATACTCAGTGCCGTACCCGGTGCTGCCGCCGTAGTTTACGTCAACCACACCGAAGCCCCGGCTGGTCCAGAACTGAATGCCGAAGTCCAGCGCCGTTGACGCCGCTGCAGTCGGCCCCCCGTGGCTCTTCACCAGAAGCGGGGGCTTCTCTCCCTCCGGCGCATTGAAGTCCGGGTTGCAAGGCGGGTAGTAGAAAGCGTGGGCCGTCATGCCGTTGGCGGTTTCAAATTCCACTGGCTCAGGGATAGACAGGCAGGCCGAATTTACCTCATGCTCGTGGGCCTGTTGCAGAGTGTCCACAGCCCCCGCCACTGTGTCCAGGGCCATAAGCGACATCGGCCTGTCCGGCGCGCCTGCAGAAAAGACCACAAGGTTGCCCGAAACCCGCAGTTCACCCCGGCCCATCTCGGAATACGGCAGGTCCAGGCCCGTCAGGCTGCCCGCCTCGACGTCTATAATTCCAATGTTCCATACTCCTCGTTCCACATAGCTGCACACCATTCGACCATCGCCCAGAAATCCGTAGGCCGCCGGGTCGAACTGCCACTGCGGGCGGGCAAACTCCGCTTCCATCTCCAGCACCGGCGAAATCTCCCCATCGCGCCAGCGGTACAGGTTCCACCAGCCGTTGCGGTCCGAGGCGAAGTAGAGAGCGCCCTCTGGCGACCACAGCGGTTGCAGTACCGACTCGTCCCGTGCTAGGCTTGCCGAATAGCCTCCGGCTATTGCCTGCGGCTCCCCCAAACCTCCATCGGCATCCAGGTCCGCCACCAAGAGCGTCGTGCCGTCCCAGGGCATATTGGGGTGGTTCCAGGTGAGCCAGGCCAGCTTCGACCCGTCTGGACTCAGCCGTGGAGCGGCGCAGAAGTCGGAGCCGGCGTAAAGCGTAACCTGCGGATTTTCCCCACCGCCGTCAACCGCTACGATGGCGTTGACCGGCTCATCCTCGCCGGTGTGGTCTTCCAGCACACAAATTATGCGCCCACGCCCGGCATCGAACACGCCGTCAGCGTAGCGGAGGGGCGCTTCCGGCGTGATAGCCCTCGGCTCATTGCCGGGATCCTGGCGGTACATCCGCTGGTCAGCAAAGTTAGAGAAGAACACCGTGCCATCCGCCACCAGAAACGCCGCGCCACCATATTCGTGGACCCGTGTACGCACACTGTAAGGCTCAGGGGTGACATCAACTCTTTCATCATCGCCGCCTCGCCGCACGATTACCATGCGTCCCCCCTCCAAGGGCCGCATCTCGACCCAATACACATCACCGCCGTCCAGCGCAATTTGGCCCAATCCCACCGCGCCTGAAACTATCAGGTCGGTGGTAATGGGCGACTTCCAGGAGCCGTAGGGCGCGGTGGTTGCCATCTCATGCCTCCGGGATTATGTTGTGTGTATTATATTATCAACACACAGTTCCGGGAGATTGAGCATGGCTACCGAACTGCCGCCGCCTTCCTTGGAAGAGGTTAGCCCTGGCGTATACGCCTACATTCAGTTGGACGGCAGTTGGGGACTGAACAACACCGGCTTCATTACCGGCAGCGACGCCGTCTCGGTGGTGGATACCTGCTTCACCGAAACCCGTACCCGCGACTTCCTGAACACCATCGGCAGCGTGACCGCCCTGCCCATTCGCACACTAGTCAACACCCACCATCACGGCGATCACACCCACGGCAACTATCTGTTGCCCAGTGCGTCCATCGTCGGGCATGAACTGTGCCGACAGACCGTCATCGACACCGGCCTGCACACCCTGCATCCGTTGTTTCCTAACGTGGTCTGGGGAGACCTCGAACTGGCCCCACCCTTCATCACCTTCCGGGACCGTCTCGACCTGTTCGTCGACGACCTGAAGCTGGAATTGCACTACATGGGGCCGGCCCACACCACTAACGACGTCGTGGTTTGGCTGCCCGAGCGCCGCCTGCTATTCACCGGCGACCTGGTTTTCAACGGCGGCACTCCTTTCGTAGCGATGGGGTCAATTGCCGGTTCACTGGTCGCTCTGGAACGCCTGCGCGCCTTCGACGCCGAGATAGTCGTTCCCGGCCATGGATCAGTCTGCAGCCCGCAGGTGATGGATGACATTGAAGCCTACCTGCGCTTCATACAAGACACCGCCAAGTCAGCTTTCGACTCCGGCCTCACCCCGTTGGAAGCGGCCCGTGAGACCAACCTGGGCCACTTTGCCGGATGGCACGACTCGGAGCGCATCGCCGGTAACCTGCACCGCGCCTACTCCGAGCTGCGCGGCGAACCGCTGGGCGCCGTTCTCGACCTTGGCCCCATCGCCGCCGACATGGTCGCTCTCAACGGCGGGCAGCCGGTGCGTTGTCTGGCGTAGCGGGCTGCAAGTCCAGAATTCTACGGGCAGCGTATAGCTTATAGAGAACAATACTTCAGCAATCGAGCTTTTAGCCAATTATGTTTAACAGTATATCTGGCACAATGACCAGGAAGGGCGCATGGCTGATAGTGCTGCTCCTAACTGCTTTCGCTGTCGTCGCTTGCGGCGGGGATGTGACTATTGAGTCGCAGCCTGCAACTCCAGTTCAGGCCACACAGCCACCAGCAACTGCGCCACGGCCTGAACCTACGAAAGTGCCGACTGCCACTTCCATTCCCCCAACTGCGACTGCAACCGCCGCGTCCGTCCCCCCAACTCTTGCACCCACCAGCACGCCTTTTCCTCCGCCGACTGCTGTATGGCCAACGGAGGAACCCACCCCTCTGCCAACTGCTACTGTGGAGGTGAGACCGAATCCTACACCCATGGAAGTCCCGTCAACAACGGCGCTCGTCACTCCAACCACCAGTTCACCGCCAGCCACGTCAACCCCGGTCCCAGTTCAACCAACGCCTGAACCTACGGCGACAGCCACACCTACGTCGGCGCCAACCGACACGCCGACACCCGAGCCTACCGCCACGCCTGCGCCTACCCCCGAACCGGCGCCGCCCGCCAATCTAGCTCCCTTGTTTGCGCTCCCAAGCGCACTGGACGGGAATCCTGTGAGCCTGGAATCATATCGAGGCAACAAGAACGTGGTGCTGGTGTTCTACCGGGGATTCTGGTGAACTTATTGCCGTGCGCAGCTCGGGCAGCTGCAAAGTGAGTACAGCAAGTTCACCGACCTCAACGCTGAAATTCTGGCCATTAGCGTGGATGACCTCTCCCAAGCGAGCTTCGCGGTGGAAGCCTTGGGCCTGGACTTCCCTGTACTGTATGATCAACCCGCCGAAGTGGTGGACGCTTACGGAGTGCTGAACAAGTCCGCAGGCTACGCAAATCCCTACGTCTTTATCATTGACACCGAGGGTTCCATTGCCTGGGAACACAGGGGGACGACATCCCATCGGACGCCCAATAGCGACATCATCGCTCAACTGGGAAAACTGAACTCATAAGTACAGCCCCTTCACGGAAGTTGCAGTTATGACTTTTACAGTGCATGCGATGCTCGCCGGGCAATTCAAGCGATTGGGGATGGCGATTGTGCTGGCGCTCGCAGTCTCGGCGCTGGCCGGGTGCGGGACGGCTGCGGAGCCGCAGCCCACAACTCCGCCCTCAGCAGCTCAATCCCCTGCCCCGGTGAATGGGGAATCAGCCGCGCCGTCGGCCAGGCAAGCTCCCACTTTCGAGTTGCCCAACGCAGCGGGCGAGACCATCAGCCTGTCTTCCTACGCGGGCGACAAGAACGTGGTGCTGGTATTCTACCGGGGGTTCTGGTGAACCTTCTGCCGAGGGCAGCTCGTTGAGCTGCAAGAGGACTACGAGACCATTTCCGGCCTGAACGCGGAGATTCTGGCCGTCAGCGTCGACAGTCTCAGGGGCGCGCAGAGAGCCATCGAGTCCATTGGCCTTGAGTTCCAGGTGCTATCCGACCCTGACGCCGATGTGGTCAGCGCCTACGGGGTCTGGAACCTGTTCCAGAATGAACTCCCCGCGCCTTCCACCTTCATTATCGACACAGAGGGCGTTATTCGGTGGGAATACATCGGTAAGAATGCACTGTCGGACCGCGCCGATAACGACGAGATTATCGCCCAGCTCGAACAACTGAGTTGAGTTCTAGGCGAACTTGGTCTCCACCCATCCCTTGCCGTCGAAGGGTGTCCAGAAGTGGGAGGTCAGTGTTAGGTTCTGGAATTTCCACTCGCCGTTGACCCGGACGTATTCCTCGTCGTATCGCGCCGAGCCCCAGATGGCCCGCTCGCCGTCGGCGTAGGTGCAGGGCTGGAACAGATACCAGACACCGGTGGCCCGGTCTCCGTCCACTTCAATTATCGGGTTCAGAACCATGTGGATGGCGAAAGGCAGCCTGTTCGGAGCGTTCTTGAAGAACGACCGTATGGCCTCCCGTCCCTCGTTGCGCCCTCGTTCTTTGCCGTCCCATACGGCATCTTCCACGAACAGTTCGGCCAGCGCGTCGGCATCGTAATGGTCGTCGCAATAGGCGCAGTAGCTGTGCTTCAGCTTCTTGATAGCTTCGATATCCTCAAGGACCTGTACCCGTCGTTCCAGATCTTCGGAAGTCATAATTCTCTCCAGCTCAAGGTGTCTGTTATATCGCGGTCCAGCCGCCATCCACCAGCAGCAGATGGCCCGTGGTGGCTGCGGCAGCCGGGCTGGCCAGGTAGATTGCCGCTCCCACCAGTTCTTCAGGCTGCATCCGGCGGCCCAAAGGGAAGCGGCCCTCATACTCCGCCTGCAGTTCTTCCGGGGTCCGGTTGTAGGCAGCCAGAACGCCGGGAGTCTCCGTGGGGCCGGGGCCGATGGCATTCACCGTAATTCCATACTGCGCCCATTCAGCGGCGAGGGATCGGGTCAGCCCTGCCACTCCATGCTTGCTGGCGATGTAGGGAGCCCGGTCAGGCGAGCCTACCGCAGAGAATTGGGAGCCGATGTTCACGATGCGGCCCCAGCCCTGTTCGATCATCGGACGCGCCGCGGCCTGGGCAGAGAAGAACAGGCCCTTGAGGTTGGTGTCCACGGTGGCGTCCCAGTCCTCCTCAGTAACTTCCAGCGCCGGCTTGGGGATTCGGATGCCGGCATTGTTGATGAGAATATCCAGCCTACCGAAGTCCTCGACTATCCGGTCAATCGCGGCCCGGATGCCGGTTATGTCCAGCACGTCCAGCTCGTAGGCACCGCTCCTGACCCCCTGCGCTTCCACCCTTGCCTGCGTGTCCCGCGCCAGTTCCAGACGCGACGCCATATCGGACACGGTAACGTCGGCGCCGGCTTCAGCCAGCCCCACGGCCAACGCGGCTCCTATGCCGCGGGCCGAGCCAGTGACCAGCGCCACCTTTCCCCCCAGGTTGAACCCCGAATAGGCCATATCATCCTCCATAGCCCGGCTACCGCGAGCTTTTGCGGTAGCATAGCACAGGGACGCCTCATCCTAACCCCCGGAGGGAGAGGGAACTCCTTCTGGAATCGGGTTGCGCCGGTGTGGATGCAGGAATAGAATCAGCCGGTATGTCATCCTTCAAGCGATGGCGGCGGTAAACCTGATTCAGGCGGGCATCGATGGCGCAGGCGGTTCAGGCGGGGGGACAGAGGCAGAACCGGGGATTCATCCTGGGTTGGTTGACCTTCGGCCACGGTGTGGCTCACTTGTATGACCTGGGCTTTCCGGTGTTCCTGACCGAAATCGCCAGGACCTTCAGTCTCACTACCTTCCAGACTGGGATACTCCTGGGCATCCGAGTCAGCGGAAGCGGGCTGATCAGCATGGGCGCGGGCGTGCTGGTCGACCGTTTCAGGAAGGAATGGGGAATGATGCTCACCGCCTGCATGGCGCTGAACGTCATCGCCTTCGTGATTATCGGCCTGTCGCCAAATCTGGCGTTGCTCATATTCGGCGTGTGCCTGATTTCCATTCCGGGTTCTTTGTGGCATCTGCCCGCCATCGCTTCCCTGTCGCGCCGGTTCACCGACAGACGCGCCTTCGCTATTTCCATCCACAGCTTCGGCTCCACCGTGGGAAACTCCCTGGGGCCGCTGTTGGCGGGACTGCTGCTCTCCTACTTGCTGTGGCGCAACGTGCTGTTTCTTTACGCCATCCCAGCGGCAATAGTGGCCTTCTTCGTATGGTGGTCACTCAAGGACCTGGGCAGGGAAGGAGACGAGGAAGTATCGCCGGAGGACAGGAGAACCCTGTGGTCGCTGGGAAGGGAGGGGATTCGGCTGTTCAACAACCCCGCCATGCTGGCCCTTCTGGTCGCCGCTTCCATTCGGGGGGTGGCCAACAACGCAATGTTCGACTGGACGCCCTTCTACCTGGAAAAAGCCCCGGGAGAGGGCGGATTGGGATACACCGAGTTCTGGGTCGGTTTCCACATGGCGCTGTTAACGGGAATGGGCGCAGTTTCATCCCCGATACTCGGCCAGCTTTCCGATAAGCTGGGACGCAAACAGATACTGGTGCCAGGGCTGGCGCTGGCGGCGGTCCTGCCCTTCCTGATTGTGCCGGCAGGCGATGGCCTGCTGGTGCCGCTGGTGATGGCCGGGCTGGGACTTTTCAGCTTCGCGCTTCACCAGATAATGCTGGCCGCTATTCTGGACAGCGTCATCCGGGGCAATGAGGGTACGGTGGCCGGGTTGGTGTTTGGCATAAACGGGGCGGTCGGTTTCGGCGCCCACATCTTGACCGCCACTATCATAGACAATTTAGGCGGATACGGGGCCATGTACGTCTTTGTTGGCGTGCTTACGGCTCTAACTCTCGTCATCGTCGCACTCACACCATTCCCCAATTACAGAACCCAACCGGCTTGACCAGAACCGTTTACTCGACCAAATGGGGCGCCCAAAGGCAGTGAACGATACAATTACATCAGTGCCTGGCATCGAAGCCGGCCACTACACCGACCTGGACAACGCCACCGGCTGCACGGTCGTCCTGTGCCGCACTGGAGCCGTGGGTGGCGTCGACGTGCGGGGCGGTTCCCCGGGGACGCGGGAAACCGACCTGCTACAGCCCTCCCGGCGAGTCGACCAGCTCTTCGCCGTCACCCTGAGCGGCGGCAGCGCCTTCGGACTGGACGCCGCCACCGGCGTGATGGCCTGGCTGGAAGAGCAAGGTGTCGGATTCCGAGTCTCGCCGGAGGTCATAGTGCCGATCGTGTCCTCGGCCATCATCTACGACCTCAGTTTGGCCAACTCAAAGGTGCGTCCGGGTCCACAGGAGGGTCGTGCGGCCTGCGCCGCCGCATCGAAAGACCCGCTTGGCGAAGGCACAGTGGGCGCGGGAACCGGGGCCACCGTCGCCAAGACCGGCGGCACTCCGCGGGCGGTCAAGGGAGGGCTGGGTTCGGCAAGTATGCGCTTCCCAAACGGCGTATCCGTCGGAGCGGTGGTGGCAGTCAACGCCATCGGCGGGATATGGGACTATACGACCGGACAACTGCTGGCCGGGCCCCGGCGAGATGACGGCGGTTTCGACGACCCGGTGGGTATCCTGCTGGACGGCTCGCCGCCCGCATCGCCAACAGGCCCAGTTAATACCACCATCGGCGTAGTAGCCACCGACGCCCAGCTAAACCGCGAGGAATCGAACTACCTGGCGCGAGTGAGCCACGACGGGCTGGCAATGACCGTCCGTCCCTGCCACACTATCCGCGACGGCGATACAATGTTCGCTATGGCAACGGGCAAGTCTGACGAATCCGTTGACCTCACCGCTCTGGGAGCGGCAGCCGTCGAAGTAACGGCACAGGCCGTTATGCGAGCGGTGCGCCGCGCCACCGGGTTAGGCGGTATACCGGCTGTCTCCGAGCTTTAACCTACCGTCTGCCCTTCGACAAGCTCAGGGTGACCGGTTAGGCTAACAGCCATTTGAAAATGCAAGGATTCACTATTGGACTAACCTGGACCAGGAAGTGCGGGCCGATGCGGACTCAAAATAGAGTGAACCGGATCGGGAAATTGAGTCTGGTGATGTTGGTAGCCAGCACCGTCTCTCATGCACTTGCATGGGCGGTGTACTTGATTGTGGCCGTTGGTCTCGTGGTTTGGCCTCGCTGGCAGGCCGAAGACGGCGATGACCTAAGAGTACTGGCAACCGTATTTGCGCCGGTGGCACTGAGTGGCTTGGGCTTGTCAATCGCAGTGGGCCAAGGCCGACGGGCAGACGGCAACTCCATGTCGATAATATCGGCGGTCTTAATCACCGTGTTCTGCGGTCTGGCAATTCTCGCTGTTGTACTCTTTCACCTGCCGGCAGCAATCAAAGTGGCAATAGGCCTGTTTATCGCCTTATACCCTATAGTCCTTACGTTGGGCGGAGGCCGGGGCGCCCAGTCGTTTTTGCTGGGGATCACGGTAATCCTGCTCCTGGGATTCAGCGCAATGGCCAGCTTTTCAGTGGGAATCTTTTTCCTGCCGTCCGCATTGGCGATGGCGGTCGCAACAGTGGCAAGTTTGCTTGCGCGACCATCTCCAAGACTTGGTGGAAGACAAACCATATGATGATATGGATGTGTAACGTTCCTTTGGACAAGCTGGTTCAACAGTAAGCCAGATTGCGAAGCTCTGTGGTTCCATTTCTTCAACTGAGAATCACGGCTTGGGTAGTTTTCTTTATAATTCCCATTTGAAAATGCAGATTATTTCAAAGAAAGAAGAGATGCGCCGGGTCTGCCGCGACTCAGCGCGCCCGCTGGGTTTGGTTCCCACCATGGGCGCGCTGCACGACGGGCATCTGTCGCTGGTTGACCATGCCCGCGCCGACTGCGCCAGTGTCGCGGTCAGCATCTTCGTCAACCCCACTCAATTCGGGGAAGGCGAGGACTTCACCGAATACCCCCGCGACCTGGACGGAGACCTGGATATGCTGCGCCAGCGTGGCGTTGACCTGGTGTTCACTCCCGGCGTGTCCGAAGTCTACCCGCCGGGGTTCGATACCTGGGTGGACGTGGGCCCGATGGCCGACTTGCTGGAAGGCGCGGCCCGGCCCGGCCACTTCCGGGGAGTGGCGACGGTAGTAGCCAAGCTGTTCGGCATAGTTCAACCGGAGCGCGCCTATTTCGGGCAGAAGGACGGGCAACAGACGGTTGTGGTGCGAAAGCTGGCCCGCGACCTGGACATGGGCATTGATATCGTCGTACTGCCCACGGTACGCGAAGCCGACGGACTTGCGATGAGCAGCCGCAACGTCCGCCTAACCCCCGAACAGCGGCGGGCGGCTCCCGTCGTCTATCGCGCTCTGTCAGCCGGGCTGGCATCCTGGCGGCAGGGCGAATCTGATGCGGCTGCGATTCGCAATGAAGTCCTGCGGGAGCTGGAATCCGAACCGCTGTTGGGGAACATAGACTACGTCAGCCTGGCCGCCACGGACACGCTGGAAGAGTTGGAGCAGACGATCCCTGGGGCGATGCTATCGACGGCGGCGCATCTGGGCAAAGTGCGGATTATCGACAACCTGAGATTGGAGTAGAGACGAAAGGACACCCACACACTAACCCTCTCCCTCTGGGAGAGGTAACTGTATGGCGTCCGGTTAGCTGTCGACCAGTTCTCTGACTGCCTCGGTCAGCGCGGGCAGCACTCGCTCCCAATCTCCGACCACGCCGTAGCGGGCGTCCTTGAAGATGTTGGCGTCGGCATCCTTGTTGATGGCGACGATGCACTTCGCCCCGGAGCAGCCGGCCATGTGCTGGCTGGCTCCTGAGATCGCCACGGTGATGTAGAGATCCGGGGTAATCGCTTTACCCGTCAGCCCCACCTGGTAAGACGGGGGCACCCAACCGGAGTCCACCGCTGCGCGGGATGCTCCAACGGCCCCGCCCAGCAGCTTAGCGAGCTCTTCCAGCCCGGAGAAAGGCTCCGGCCCTCCGAGGCCACGCCCGCCGGATACCACCACCCTGGCGTCTTCCAGCTTCACCCCCTCGGATTCCTCCCGCACCGTTTCCACTATGCGGGTCCTGGCTTGCGAAGCATCCAACTCCACTGGAAAGGACACCACCTGACCCTGACGTCCCGCGTCGGCCTCCGTTGGCTCATAAGCCTTCGGGCGGATGGCTGCTATCTGGGGAGTGCGCTCGCAACTCACCACTGCTACGGCGTTGCCACCGTAGACCGGCCGGTTGGCCAGGAGGGTCTGCGTAGACTCATCAACGGATACCTCAAGGCAGTCCTGAGCCAAGCCCACGCCCAAGCGGAAGGCCAGCCTGGGGGCCAGCTCGCGTCCCTCGGGGGTGCGGGAAATCAGCACCACCCGGGGATTGACGTCCCGGCACAGCGTGTCCAGCGCAGCCAGGTACAGGTCAGCCTGGTACTCGGACAGCAGGGGGTGGTTGACGGCATACACCCGGTCCGCCCCGTGGGCAACGGCCTGCTGGGAAGGGATGTCCAGCGTGTCTCCCAGTAGCCCGATGGACAGCTCCTCTCCCAGCGCGGCGGCCACGTTGCGGCCGGCGGCCAGCAGTTCGGCGGCGGTGGAGTCCAACCCGTCTCCAGAGATTTGTCCGATTACCAGAACTCCGGCGGCATCAGCCATTGTGGCCTCCGATGCTAAATTCCCTCTCCCTCTGGGAGAGGGTTAGGGTGAGGGCAAGGTGAGGCACTGGTCTTATCTCGCTCCACACAACCCCTAGATTATCTTCGCTTCCCGCAACTTGAGGGCCAGGAGCCGTCCGGAGTCGGCGGCGTCCTCACCCTCAATAATTTCGCATTCCTGGTCGCTTACCGGAATGAAAAGCTGCCGCAGGGTGACGCGCCCCTCCGACTGAGACTCGTCCAGATTCAGGTCGGCTCTGCTCCAGACTATCGGGCGCTTGCGGGTGGCGGCCATGATGCCCCGCAGAGTCGGGTAGCGAGGCTGGCCCAGCTCGTTACTGACGGTGACCAAGGCGGGCAGAGGCGCTTCCACGACCTGGTAGCCGTCCGGCACGATGCGCTCGACAATGGCCTTGCCGTCGGCCACATTCACCTTCTTGCCCAGAGAAATGCAGGAGACGCCGAGAATCTCGGCAACCCCCAGCGGCACCTGGGCGTTGTCCCAGTCGGAAGCCTGTCGTCCACAGATGATGAGGTCGAATCCATCCAGCTTACGGATTGCGGCGGCCAGAAGCTGGGCGGTCTGAAAACTGTCGATGGTGTTGGCGAAGGAGTCGTCCTGCAGCAGCACCAGTTCGTCGGCGCCCATGGACAGCGGCTTCTTCATTACATCCAGGGCGAACTCGGTTCCCGTAGATATAACAGTGACCGTTGCTTCCTGCGAATCCTTGATCTGCAGAGCTGCTTCCACCGCGTTTTCGTCGAAACCATTTACGACAGGCGGAATGTTGGCGGGCGGAACCACGCGCTTGGCGTCATCGTCAATACGAAAAGCCGCCATCGGCATTTCGGGATCCAGAACCTGCTTGGCCAAAACAGCAATCTTCAATGCCATACAAAAACCCCGCGCGAGTGGTTCGCCGGACTATGTGAAATATATCACCAATGAATTCTCAGTGTCAATTTTGCCTGCTCCCGGTGCTATAATCAAGGATACGAATGGCCGATAAAAGCCATATTCCAGACCCTGTCAAAGCTATCGCGAGCTTGCCGAGATATAGAGGTTAATAGCCTTGAACACGTTAAAGACTTTCTTCCTGATGATGGTCCTTTCGATGATGCTGCTGATTATCGGCGGCGCCATCGGCGGACAAGCCGGCATCATCATAGCCCTCATTCTCGCCTTGGTCATGAACTTCGGGGCCTACTGGTTCAGCGACAAGATTGCCCTGAGCATGACCAAGTCTCACCCAATCACCGAGCATGACGATCCAGAGCTTTACGGCATAGTTCGCGAGCAGGCGCGCTTGGCCCGCCTGCCCATGCCAAAAGTCTATGTGATTGACACCGATTCGCCCAACGCCTTCGCCACCGGACGCAGTCCCAGGAACGCTGCTGTGGCGGTCACCGCGGGTATTCGACGCATCCTGAACCGGGAGGAGCTGTCGGCGGTCCTAGCCCATGAAATGGCCCACGTGGGCAACCGCGACACCCTGATCATGGCCGTGGTCGCCACTATCGCGGGAGCTATCTCCATGCTGGCGTTCATGGCTCAAATCGCCGCCATTTTCGCCCCCTTCGGGGGAAGCAGCGACGACGATGACCGGGGGGGCAACATCATCGGGTTGATAATCATCGCAATCGTGATGCCCATCGCCGCGGCGCTGGTGCGGGCCGCGGTATCGCGCACACGGGAGTTCCAGGCGGACGCCACCGGGGCCCACAACTGCGGCAACCCTCTGGCTCTGGCCAGCGCCCTGCAAAAGCTGGAACGCGGCACGGAAGCCCGCCCCATGAAAGTGGTCGAGGGCGCATCCCACCTGTTCATCGTCAACCCCCTCAAGGGCGCGAACCTCGCTAATCTTTTCTCCACTCATCCCCCCACGGCTGAGCGGGTGCGACGCCTGGCTTCTATGGATATAAGGCCGAAGTTCTAGCAACCGGGTTTGCCTAGCGGGGTGGCCGGGAGGAAATGCGGGCATTATGTTGACGGTCTTGCGGGCCTTGGCCGGGTTAGTTCTGGGGCTGGCGGTTTTCGCTGGCCTGCTCTACTTCCTGGTAGTGGTCAACTTCTCTCAAAGGCTCGTTGACTCCGAGGTCTATAACGTAGCCATCAGGGACACCGACGCCTACAATCGCATCTACGACGAAGTGCTGGTGGATGAGGCGCTGAAAGAGACACAAGAGAAACTGCTGGGCTACGTCAAATTCCGCATCCCCGACGATGAAGTCGAAGTTCTTCGGGAGATTATGCCGCCGGATTACCTACAGGAACAGACTGAGGAAAATATAGACCGCTTCACCAGCTTCCTGCGATACGAAAAAGATGACCTGGCCATTTCATTCAGCATGAAGGAGCCCCTGAATCAGCAGGAATCCGCGGTTCTTGGCAGAGTCCACCAGATCATTGACAAGCTGGACGTCGTCGAACCTGCGTCCCCGGGCTGCTCAGCGGCGGGGTTGGAAAGGCTGGCATCCACATCCGCCGCTTCCCTCGCTCAACTGTCCGATGGCCAGGTCCCCCAGTCTATTCACTCCTTGAAAACTCTGACTGCGGTATGTCGGGAAAGGGAGTTTGACCGCTGGTTTGACCGCGCCCTGGATGACCCGGCCATGAACTCCCAAGCGGCGCTTATCTTGGAAAGCGAAAGGTCAAATTTGCGCCCCTATTTCTTCGAGGGCGACACCGGGGCTTTCCTAAAAGCGGTAGCTGACCCGCTGGTCAAGCCACTAATCGAAGACGCCGCAGCCGACATTCGCCGGGATTTAAGACGTAATGACGAGTTTGACCTGTTGGATTGGCTGGCCCAAGAATCGGAAGACGCGACCAGAGCTGACGTAGAAGAACAAGCCGCGTCTCTGCGGGAAGTGGTAAGCGCCGCCAACGGCCCGGGAAGACTCATCGCGCTGGCGATGGTGGTGCTAGGCTGTCTGCTGATGGCGGTGGCGCATTTGCCTCGTCCGGCGGAGATGCTGCGCTGGCCGGGCATTACGCTGGTGATGGGGGGCGGCGTCTGCCTGGCAGTGGGTTTTGTGCTGAACTCAGCCATACCCGGACAGTTCCGGGACGCGATAACGCGAAGCGCGTCATATTCTTCTGACGTGCCGGTATCGGTGATAAACCTGGCCGGTGATCTGGTCGAGTCCTTCGCTCGCCAGGCTACTGCCGGGTTCATACCGCCGGCTGTCACTGTGATGGTTATCGGGGCGCTGCTCGTTGTAGCGTCTCTGCTGTCCGGCGTTCTATCGGGAGTTGCCGGGAGAATCCTGCCAGGCTCAGGCGATAGCCGCCGGAACCGCTAGCGACCCCAATTCGGGTCCGTCAGGATACTCCCCACACTTTGTGAGAGAAGTCTCCTGATGCTTGATTCAGCTAGAAAAGCGCGATGGGGTTGACCGGTGAGCCGGTCACGTTGCGCAGACGCAGCGGGGCCAGGGTCAGCATGAACTCGTAGCGGCCCCTTTCGGCACAGGCGGCGGCCAGTTCTTCCAAGTTCGAGTTGTCAATGAACCACAATCCCAAGCTGACCAGGCAGATGGTGTGCAGCGGGTTGCCAATGGTCTTGTAAGGATTGGGGCGGGCGGGGCGGGCGTCGTTGGAAGTGTCGGTGCCCATCATTGCTATGCCGCGTTCCTTGAACCAAGGGGCACAGGCTGCCTGGTGGGCCGTCATCGGGTCGGACTGCGACGATGCCCCGCGCTCCAGCCGCATCCGGTAGTTGCCGGTGCGGGTCAGCAGTATATCGCCCTCCTCCAGCCTGACGCCCTGGGCCTGCTCGGCGGCCTCCAGGTCCTCGGGCATCACCGGCTCCGTGGGGTCGAGCCAGTCCACGCCCCGCAGCCGGGGCAGGTCCAGCAGCACGCCCCGGGTGATGATACCTTGATATGCGGCCTCGATATTGTGGGACTGGGCGCCCTCCCGCGACGTGATAAGACTAGACGGAACGCCATTGTACATTAGGCCGTTCCAGGAATAATGGGACATGGCGTCTATGTGAGTGATGGTCTGGCCGTGGAAAACCATTCCGATGAACTCGCCGGCCCCGCGCCGGGTGTAGCGCCGCTCCGGCGGGTCGGTGTCGCGGCCCTCGCCACTGTCCACCATGAACCGCTGCACCTGGTAGGTGACGTCGGCAGTCATCTCGGTGGTGATGGGGCGGGCGCAACTGACGGAGACGCCGTCGGTCACCAGAGACACCGCCCGCTTGCGCTGCTCCGGGCCGATGAGGTTCAGGCAACCAAGCTGGTCATCCGACCCCCAGCGGCCCCAGTTCTTCAGCGAATCCAGCCATTCCAGAACCTGCGATTCTTCAGGGATTGCTCTCGCCATTGCGATATTCTCCTTATTCACTGATTAGCCAAGAAACGCGCCTATGAAGTCAGGATAGCCCGCCAGGAACTCGCGGGCGGTTACGGCCTTGCGCCCTTCCAGTTGGATTCGGGAGAGGCCAAGCAATCCGCAACCGGTCGTCACCGTTGCCGGGGCCGCAGGACTGATGGAAAACACCTGCCCCGGCCGTCCTTCGACAAGCTCAGGACTAACGGAGTTAGGCAGCGGCGAGACTTCCAGTAGCTTGAGCGTCTTGCCTTCCCATTGGGTATACAGCCCCGGCCAGGGGGCATAGGCCCGGCACTGGCGGGCCAGCGTGTTCGCAGGCAGCGTCCAGTCCGCTGCGCCGTTGGCCCGCTCCAGCTTGCGCGAAACCGTGGCTTGGGCATTGTCTTGGGGATTAGCCTGCAACTCGCCTCGCGTCCACGGGCCGAGGCTTTCTGCCAGTAACTCTGCGCCAATACCGAAAAGCCTGTCGGTCAGTTCACCAGCAGTCTCTTCGCCGGTAAGGGCGTACTCTCGCTGAGTAATAACCGGCCCGGTGTCCATGCCTTCGTCCAGCAGCATCAGAGAAACCCCGGTGACTTTATCTCCCCCAAGTATGGCAGTCGCTACCGGCGACGGGCCACGATGCCGTGGCAGCAGCGAGGGATGGAGGTTGAGGCAGCCATGCGGCGGCAGTTGGAGCACAGGCGTGTGCAGTAGCTTGCCATAGGCGGCTACGACAATTACTTCGGGAGATAGAGCTGCAAGTTCCGCCTGGGCAGACTGGGAGCGCAGGCTGTCCGGCTGCAACACCGGAACACCGAGGCGCTGGGCTGCTTCCTTCACCGGCGGCGGCTCGGAACGGCGGCCCCGGCCCCGCTCCCGGTCGGGCGGCGTGACTGCGGCCACTACATCAACCTCCGGCATCCGGCAAAGCCCTTCCAGCACCGGAATTACCGGCGCCGGAGTTCCCATGAAAAGCACGCGCATCAGGTTAACCTTGCTGGCCCCGACTCAGCCGTTAATGCGCCGAGCCGGAATGCTGGATAAGTCTGGAGAGACGATTGCAAAACTCCCTCTCCCTTGAGGGAGAGGGCTGAGGTGAGGGTGAAATCGTCGGAATCCAAACCTGTCTGCTACTGTTCATCTCTCTGGATTCCTGCCTTCGCAGGAATGACGGGAGTTTTGCAATCGTCTCGTCTGGAAAGTCGGTGTTGACACGAGCAAATGGACGGGGTTAGAATGCCGTTAACCGCTGTGCGGAATTTGAAGAAGGAGGTGATAAGAATGGACGATAGTTTAACACGCAGGGGCGATGGTAGGCATCAGTCTGGACGCGACGAGGTGATCGTTTCGTAGGTATTTGCCGCGAAATAAGAGAACCCGAACGTCGGGCCCAGGCCAATGTCTACCATCGCCCCTAGGATCCGGGATGGATTTTCGGGCGAGTCACAGCCAGAGTTGGCCGGGCCCGATTTTATGTCAGCCAATGTGGTTTCCTCTATGGTAACTAAAAGTATAAATTGACATATGGCTACGCAATTCGTACAATTTTGCCTCAGTTGATACACCGCATGGAGAATAAATGCTAAGGATTCGCCTCGCCAGGGTAGGGAAGAAGAAGCACCCCTCCTACAGAATTGTTGTGGCGGAAGCCAAGTCCCCTCGCGACGGCGCTTACCTCGAGTGGATTGGCACCTACGACCCCATGCAGAATCCTCCGGCCGTCACCCTCAAGCAAGACCGAGCTTTGCACTGGCTGAGCTTGGGAGCACAGGCCTCCGACCCGGTTCAGCGCATCCTGGACAGGAACGGCGTGCTGGCTCAGAGAGAGGCCGCGGTTGAAGCCGAAGCTGAACCGGTTGACGTCAAGGAACCCGGAGAGGAATCCAAGGAATGAAGGAACTCATCGAATACATAGCCTCATCCTTGGTCAGCAACCCCGAAGCCGTCCAAGTGACCGAAATGACCGAAGGCAATCGGACTGTCTTTCGTTTGCAGGTAGCTCCTGAAGACAAGGGCAAGGTCATTGGACGCCAGGGTCGGGTGGCCCAGGCCATGCGCGCTCTCCTCCGCGTTGCCGCAGTGAAGGACGGCTCCCAAGCCACCCTTGAAATAGACTAATCTCCTTAAGCCTCAGACCTCTTGAACGGCCCGTCGCAGCAAGCCTCCGACCCGGTGATAGTGGCCCGGGTTATCGGCCCCCACGGACGAGAGGGCGGGCTCAATGTCCAACTCCTCAGCAACCTGCCCGGACGGTTCGCCCCGGGACTTGATCTGTTCCTCGGCCCAGACACCTACACTATATCGGCGTTCCGTCAAACCGGCCCTGATAGTGCCATGATTTGGCTGGAAGGCATCCTGACGAGGTCCCGGGCCAGCGCCTTCACCGCAAAGTTCCTCGCCGCCAAGCCGGAAAGCGATGCCCTGCTGGAGGAGGGAGAATACTTCCACTACCAGCTTATCGGGATGCAGGTTCGGACCGAAGAGGGAGAAGAGTTGGGCGAACTCCAGGAGATTCTGGAAACCGGGAGCAACGACGTATACATCATCCGGGGTGGTGGCAAAGAGCTGCTGATACCCGCCACCGCACAGGTCGTGCTGGACGTGGATGTAGCCGGGAAGGCCATGCTGGTGCGACTGCCGAACGGTCTCCACTGACTTTCCCGCTTTGACCCTGTATTGAAGCCGATGCTACAATCGTTCCTACCTTGTTGCCATGCAGGGAGGTAGCGCAATGTCCGGTCACTCCAAGTGGTCAACCATCAAGCACCAGAAAGGCGCCGCCGATGCCAAGCGCGGCGTCCTGTTCACAAAACTCAGTCGAGAAATCTCTCTCGCCGTCCGTGATGGTGGCGGCGCAGACCCCGATATGAACTTCAAGCTGCGGCTGGCCCTCGACCGGGCCAAGAGCAACAATATGCCGCAGGACAGCATCGGTCGCGCCATCAAGCGGGGCAATGGTGAAGGCAGCGACGGGGAATCTCTCGAGCAGGTGACTTATGAGGGCTACGGCCCCGGTGGCGGAGCAATCCTGCTCCAGGCCGTAACTACCAACCGCAACCGCACGGCGTCCGACGTCCGCTCAGCATTCAACCGGGGCGGCGGCAATCTCGGAGAGAGCGGCTGCGTCGCTTGGAACTTCGACCTTCGCGGAGTGGTCACGGTTGACATAGACGACGATGAGCGGGCCGAGGAACTTGGTCTGCTGGCCATTGACGCCGGAGCGGAGGACATTGAAGTCGACGAAGGGGTGCTGGAAGTATATTCCCCCATTGAGAGCCTTCAACATGTTCAGAAGGCTATCGAGTCGGAAGGAGTAGCCGTCCGTTCCGCCGAGATGTCCATGGTTCCCAAAGCGACCATAGCCTTGGGCGACAAGGAGGCGGAGCAGACGCTACGGCTTCTGGATGCCCTGGAAGACTTGGACGACATCCAGAAGGCCTACACCAACGCCGACTTCCCGCCCGAGGTCCTGGAGCGCTACCAGGCTGGTTAGCCTGGGCATGATTATCCACTGCCAAGTACATAGAAGAGCGCTATATTCCGATGACTATGGAGCAACGAATAACCACCTTGGAAGAAGTTTCTCGGCTGGTAATTGCCGCCCTCCGGGAGTCCAATGCGGCCATGCAACGCTATAACGAAGCGATGCGCCGTACCGAGGAATCCATGCGCAGATATGAGGAAGCGGCGGCGAGGCGTGATGAGGCAATTCGAGAATCGGCCGCTGCAATGGAGCGCTTGGACGCGGCAGTACAAGAACTGCTGGCTTTCGTGCCGGTAACTCAAGCGGAGATAGTCCGCCTTGACAGCAGGATCGACAGTATCGAAGGCGTGTAGTCCCGTTAACTGTCAAGGCAACGTAGAATCGTTGAGCAAGAAGCAGGGAGTCGCGAATGACTATACTGGCGATTGATCCCGGCACCCTGCGCATGGGTTATGGCGTGGTCGTATCCCATCCCGCCATGGAGGCGGTGGACTACGGCGTAATCGCCCTTCCCTCGTCCATGTCCATCGAAAGCCGCCTCTACCAGATGTACACTCACATCCACAACCTCATCGCCATCTTTCGGCCCGAAGCAGTGGCGATCGAGGACCCCTTCGTGGGGCGCGGCGAGCGCAGCTTTCCCGGCTCGTCGCTGGCCATCGGGCAGGCGCAGGCGGTGGTGCTCATCGGAGCCGCCAGCCAGGGCATAGAGATTTTCAAGTATGCGCCCGCCCAGATAAAGAGAGCGGTAGCGGACCATGGCGCGGCCACCAAGGACCAGATGCGCGGCATAGTCTCGGCCACATTGAGCCTTCCGCCAACCCTGGAAATAGACGCTGCCGATGCCCTCGCCGTAGGGCTGTGCCACCTCTCGCAACAGCAGGCTACCGGAGCTATACTGAACGAAATCCCGCCGGGACTGGAAAGGTAGCGGCGCGCCCTGCGTCTCTGCCGAGAGTACACTACGCCGTGATCGTCGGCTTGCGGGGAACGCTCTCAGCCTCTGGCCCGGACTGGGTTCATGTCACTGTGGGTGGAGTGACTTTGCAGGTTTTCGTCCCCTCCAACTCCATCACACGGTTGGGCGCGCCTGGTGAGACAGTCTCTCTCCATACCCTCTTTCGCATACGGGAAGAGCAGCCTGTGCTCTACGGGTTCCCGGACGAGGCGTCGCTGCAGCTTTTCACCCTGCTCACCGGCGTCTCCGGCGTAGGGCCACGCCTTGGGCTGGCGTTGTTGTCGGCCTTGGACCCGGCGTCATTGCAGATAGCGGTGGCTTCCGGCGACGCCGCCGCACTGGCCGCCGCGCCCGGCGTGGGCCGCCGCACCGCCAACCGCATCATCCTGGAGCTTCGGGACAAGGTGGACTTCATAGAAGGAGACAGAGTGGCAGCGGTCTCGGGCGGCGACAGCGAAGTGCTCGCAGCCTTGTCAGCCCTGGGTTACTCAGCGGCGGAAGCCAAGGCCGCTGTTGACTCCATTCCCGACTCAGACGGTATTAGTGTGGAAGAGAAGATCCGTTTGGCTCTGCAACAGTTTGCTCGGCGGTAGCCTCTCCGCAGCAGGTTTCCCCGGCAAGCTGGGGTTATAATATGGTTACAGCCAGACTGCCGGGTTTGAGGGACAGACAATGACCACCTACGCGCGTGGCAAGAAGTGGGCAGACGCCGGGGTAGAGGTCAACGAGCGGCGCAACGCCCAGCCCGAAGACCGACAGTTCCAACTGACGGCTGAATTCGGCATGACCGGCGACCAACCTGCCGCGGTGGCCCGTTTAGCTGAGAGCATCGAGAATGGGATGCCCCGCCAGAGCCTGATGGGCGTCACCGGCAGCGGCAAGACTTTCACCATGGCCAACATCGTCCAGCAGGTGCAGAAGCCGACGCTGGTTATGGCCCACAATAAGACCCTCGCCGCCCAGCTCGCCTCCGAGTTCAGGGAGTTCTTCCCCCACAACGCCGTCGAATACTTCGTTTCCTATTACGATTACTACCAGCCCGAGGCCTATGTTCCCCAGTCCGACACTTACATCGAGAAGGACTCAAGCGTCAACGAAGAGCTGGACAAGTTGCGCCTGTCGGCCACCACGTCGCTGCTCACCCGCCGCGACGTGCTCATCGTTGCGTCGGTTTCCTGCATCTATGGTCTGGGCGACCCCCAGGACTACTTCAATCTGGTAGCCCAGGTGAAGGTGGGGGAGATCCGCAACCGCAGCCAATTGGTCCGCCAGCTTGTGGATATGCAGTACGACCGCAACGACCTCGAACTGTCCCGGGCCAAGTTTCGCGTCCGGGGCGACGTGCTGGAACTGGTGCCGGCCTACGAGGAAGCCGCGGTACGCATCCAGTTCTTCGGCGACGAAGTCGAGCGCATCGTCCAGCTCGACCCCCTGACCGGCGAGATGCTGGCCGAACTCCCGCAAGTTGCCATCTATCCCGCCAATCACTTCGTGACCACCAAGGACAAGCTGGACCTGGCCGTACAAGGCATCCGCGAGGAACTGGAGTGGCGGCTCCGGCAACTGCGCGATACAGGCAAGATTCTGGAAGCAGCCCGCCTCGAAAGCCGCACCAACTACGACCTCGAAATGTTGCAGGAAACCGGCTTCTGTTCTGGCGTCGAGAACTACGCCCGCCACCTCTCCCAGCGGCCCGCCGGCAGCGCCCCGTGGACGCTGCTGGACTACTTCCCAGAGGACTATCTGCTGTTCGTGGATGAGTCGCACATGACCCTCCCACAGGTGCGCGGGATGTATGCCGGGGATATTTCCCGCAAGAAGACGCTGGTGGAATATGGCTTCCGGCTGCCGTCTGCCTTGGACAACCGCCCGCTGAACTTTGACGAATACGAAAGCCGCATCAACCAGGTGGTCTACGTGTCGGCAACACCCGGCCCCTTCGAGTTGCAGCACAGCCGACAGGTGGTTGAGCAGGTAATCCGCCCAACGGGGCTGCTCGACCCCACGGTGGAAGTGCTACCCACTACCGGCCAGATCGATGATCTCCTCTGGAGGATCAAGGAGCGCGTTCAGCAGGCCGAGCGGGTGCTGGTAACCACTCTGACCAAGCGCATGGCCGAGGAACTGGCCGATTACCTCTCCGAAATGGGAATACGCAACACCTACCTCCATTCAGACATCGAGACCCTCGACCGCATCGAGATCCTCCGCGACTTGCGCCTTGGCGTTTATGACGTCATCGTCGGCATCAACCTGCTGCGCGAAGGACTGGACCTGCCGGAAGTGAGCCTCGTCGCCATCCTTGACGCCGACAAGGAAGGGTACCTGCGCTCAGAAACGTCCATGATCCAGACCATCGGAAGGGCTGCCCGCCACGCCAACGGCCACGTGGTCATGTATGCCGACCGCATGACCAACTCCATGCAACGGGCCATCGACGAGACTGCCCGCCGCCGCCAGCTCCAAACCGAGCATAACCAGCGCCACGGTATCGAGCCGCAGAGCATACAGAAGGAAGTCCACGACATCACCGAGGGCATCAAGGCCATCGCCGAAAATCGCGCCCGTTACAACACCGTCCGCAAGGAAATGTCCCGCGCTGATATGTTCAAGGTAGTCAAAGACCTGGAAGTGCAGATGAAGGACGCCGCCAAGTCCCTCCAGTTCGAGAAAGCCGCCCAGTTCCGCGACGAGATCTTCGAGCTGCGCCGCCTGTTGGCCGTGGAGGAAAAGACGCTGGCTCCGGCGGGGGATTAACGTCGCGCCACTACTCCTCCAGCGTCCGAATGTAGTTGACCACGTGCCATATCTGCTCCTCAGTGAGCTGGCTGCCCAAGGGAGCCATACCAGTGCCGGGAATGCCGTCGCGAATGAACCGGAACAGGTCAGCCTCGGGATGCAGCGGCACGTGCACCACCAGGTCTGCGGGCGGCGGATCAAGGGCCACACCGCCGGGCCCGTCCCCGCGGCCAGTCTCGCCGTGACAAGCCTGGCAGGTCTGGAAGTATGTGGCTTCCCCGTTGGCCAGGGACTCCGGGGTCGGCGGGAAGGGGTTTTGCAGAACTTCTCCCCCTCCGATACCCAATTGCGCGTTGAACAGCAACATCAGCCCGGCTGCCACTCCGGCGATGCCCGGCGTCATAACTCCGGCGCCGGAACGGGAGAACCAGCCTCCGAGAGGTAACCCCGCGCCAAGGGATAGCATCCCCAGGACCAGCAGCCCTGCCCCCAGCATCAGGTACGCCGTTGCCGAAGTTGGTGAGATAGCCGCGCTTCCTCCCGTGGCTCCCGTTCCCAGCGCCTCGAACCGGAAGGCCGTCCGGGCGTCGAAGGCATCCGGGCGCCGCACCACCAGTTCGGCCTGCCAAGCCCCGGCGATGCTAAGCTGAGCGTCTTTCCGGATGTACCGCCCATCACCCAAAGAAGCCGCCGTCAGTGCGTCGTCTCCCAAGTCCGACTCGAGGAAGACCAGACGCACCAACACCTCACTGGCGTTGGAAATGGGACGCCCCAGTCGGTCGGTCAAGGTCACGGTAAGGTCGTTGGAACCTACCCGGCCCGGTGACACCTCAAGCTGCACCGTGTCCCCGGATACGACATCGCTGAACGACAGGGCCCCACGCGACTCCACTAATTCTCGGGAAGCCACCTGCCGGGCCGGTTCCAGGCTGGTCAGCATCCCCACCGCCGCCAGTATCAGCACTGCCAGGGCCGCCTCGCCTATCAGCAGCCGCCTCAACCAGAGGGTCGAGACCGGGTTGCTTCGCAACCGGGGGCGTACCCAAAGCAGGTTCAGCGCCCCCAGGAACAGCAGGGGCAGCACCAGCGCGACCTTGGCTATGAGCGTTACACCATATGGGGTGTTCAGCGCCTCCGTGGACGTGACCTGCGCCCATCCGCTGAACACGCCCGTGACGATTATCGTAGCGACACTGAGGGATGCCACTACAGAGAAGCGCGGCACCATATCGGCCAGGCACTCCCGCCGCTCCTCTTCGGACAGGTTCCGCTGCACCATCCGAATGCCAAGGACAAAGTGAAACAGCGCCCCGACCCAGAAGGCCGACGCACCAAGATGCAGGAAATCGGCGGCAATGGCCATGTTCCTGATTTCAACAGTGGCCGCCCCGTGGCTCGTCAGCGCCAGCGTCCACAGCACCGCTCCGCCCAAGGCCAGCGCCACTGTCCGTACCGCCGCCCGCCACAGGTCTGAAGAGTACCTCACTCCCAACAGCGCAACACCGAAGGCCAATACTCCCGCTACGCGCCACACCCAAAGCTCACCCCAGCCTGTCGACGAAAGGGTCGTCCACAACGGCCCTCCCAACGCTTCCCAGAGGGAAGTGTCCACGGTTACCAGCGCCAGCAACTCGCCCACCGAGGCCGCAACAAACACTCCCCCAGCCACCCACATCAGCAGTGTCGACCTCGCGGACAGCGCAGTCCCCACTTGCCGGAGGACGGGAGAGGCCCTAGGTCCAAAGAACACCGGGCGCGCCACCAATAACTGGAACACCAGCCCGCCGGTCATTGCCAAAGCTCCCAGCACCACCAGCCAGCGAAGCAGCGGAGAGAAGGGCGACTGCAATAGCGGCTGCTCTTCCACCTGCACCGGAACCTCTGAAAGGGGCTGCCCTACCGCAAACACGAAGGAACCCCGGACCCGATGCCCGTCGACCGTAGACACGTTATTCCACGCGACGGTATAGGTGCCGTCAGGAACGTCTCCAAGACCCACTGACATCGCCAGCGGATTGAGATCGTCTACGACGCTGTCGCCTTCATCCACTTGTCTTCCGGAGGCATCCAGCACCCGGATCTCGCTGAGGCCCGGTTCGATAGGTTCCGTGAACCAGATGATGATGCGGCTCGGCGCAGTTGCCAGCTCCGAATTGGCAGGAGGTTCTGACGACGCCAGGTTGGCGTGAGCCTCGGTTTCCGTCGGGGAAAGCAGCCACCAGCCCAGCACAGCCAAAAGCCCCAAGAGCCCGGCCAGGATAGAAACCCGATGGTTGACCGCCGGCCGCAATCGGCCGGCGGTCCGGTTGTGAGAAAGTCCGGCCAGCGGTCTCATTGCCGGTTATGTCCGCCGCGCCCGGAGGGCGAAGTACATCCCGCCGATGCCAAAGGCAACTCCAACAATGCCCACTATCAGCGCGACGATAGCCAAGGCGTTGCCTCCGTCTTCCTGGGCAGCGAGAGCCGCGTCCTGGGCCTCCTGGGCGGTCTGCAACGCGCCTCGCACACCGCTCTCGATCTCGCGGATCTCAGGCAATTCCTCAGGGAAGTGCAACCCCGCCGAGCTACGGATGTCGTCGAAGCCGCCGCCCCCTCCCCTGGAAGCAAAGGTCTCATCTATGGTCGAGCCTTCGATGGTGCCGAACACCCTGAACTCGTACACCCCGGAAGCCGTGGGAATCAGGTTGGCCACGTAGTGCCCGGGTTCGCCGAACACGGCCAGGAGGTCGAAGGTCTCGGAGGCCCCGGTGGGAACGAATGTCACTTCGACCTGAATCGAGCCCTCCAGACCCTCAACAGGGGGTCTTTGGTCATGGGCCATCCCCGTCATACCAGTCATGCTGTCCTGTTTGCCCTCGGTATCCTCCTTCCCTTCGGACTCGTCCTGCATGGAGGCGTGTACGTCTTCTTGCAGCCTTGTAACCGTCACTGAAACGGCGTTTAGCGCGCCTTCGTAAGAGGGCTCCTGGAGCCAGCCGACAACGAATCTGTAGTCTCCCACCAGACGCCCTTCGTGGGCAATGACGGTTCCGATGCTGAGGCTCAAGATGACCATAGAGGCCACCGCAAGCCAAGCGCTCTTGCGGAAATGCCTTTGCATAAACACTCCTTTCTCTTGTGATCGCCTGTTCGGAGAACGTGGAAAGGAGTTATGCTTGGGGGGGCTGTTGGAGAGGGGGGACGGCTATGCCTCTCAGAACGACAGCGTCATCTCCACCACTGCTGAGCAGGGGGCTACCTTCTTCGGCGTACCTGGGAGACGGCATGACCGCCGGCACAGCAAGGTCGGAGTGAGGATGGCCTGAACCATCGTATGGAGCGAAGAATATTATATTTTCATCGCCGGGAGCAGGCGCATACAACTCATCGTAGTGAATGTGGGAATGCTCGAAGGGGTGGGAATGCTCTGGGCCGCTGGCGCCAAGGTAAAGGTGGCCGTGAGCAGGGTGGCGCTCGGCAAAGTGATGATCCAGCATCGGCCCCAAAGCCGACGCCAGCAGCGCCACCACCGCCAACAGGGCCAGCGACTGCGTCGCCATGTTTTTCAGAGCGCAGACCAGTGTGGTCAATTCTGGCCGCCGGTCAGGATGTGCAAACGGGCCAGCAGCGCGCCATTCTCTTCCATGCTGAAGTTGTCAACCGTGGGCACGGCGTCTCCCGTGGTGCCGTCCACAGCCCCGGCTTCCACCATACCCCGCACCATCACAGCTTCCGACTCGGCGGAGGGCAGCAGGTTTTTCCCTGTCAGGCGAGAGATAGCTGCCACCAGTCCATAGCCGCCCCAGTTGGAGACGCTGGCGATGACCAGACGGTCCACTTCGGCGATGGCCGGGTCGTCGGGAAGGCTGTCAACGGTCGGGATTATTTCGGCGAGGTTCCCCATACCGATTTCGTTGCCGCCGTCCCCAATGCCCACCGACGGAACAGAACCATCAAACAGGTAGTCCACTCTCGCCGTGTTCGCAGTGATACTCCGGCCTCGCATATTGAGATATTCATCGTTGCCATTGCGGCCACAGCGTTCTATGGAGATGAGCAGGGAAGGTTGCAGGCATTCCAGCAAGTCCGCAGCGTATTGCTTGCTCTCCTCGACGCCGGTAACAGGGAACTCGATTACTTCAGCTTCGCCTGCCCACTGCCGTAGCACAGGAGCGGTGCAGACGTCCGTAACGTAGCTGACCTTCCGGCCCAAGTCCATGAGCGCGCTTCCAATGGCTATGGCGCCCGGAGGGCCATCGGTTTCCGGCTTGTCCGACATCAGGACATAGAAGCCCGTGGCGATAACCGTATGCCCAGGGTGGTCGATGACATACTGCGCCGCCTGTTCGCAGAAATCGGGCGGCATGTGGGGACGCAGAGCGAGCATCCCCCTCTTGTCGAAGTCCAGAATGATGTCCTCTATCGTTTCCGGCACAATGCCTCCCATCCCAGACGTCTGTTTACAGCACTGCGTAGTCGGCGTCTTTCTGGTCGGTGATGAACATCCTGCCCGGCGCATGGGTGATCATCAACGGGGGCTTGCAGTTCAGGGCAACGGCCTGGGGGGTCACTCCGCAGGCCCAGAATACCGGCTCCTCATCGCTCTTGACTTCGACAGCGTCGCCGAAGTCGGGCAGGTCCAAGTCGTGGATGCCGATGTCGGCGGGGCTGCCGATGTGCACCGGCGCGCCGTGGGTGGCCGGGAACCGGGATGTCACCTGTACTGCCCGCACCACCTGATCCCGCTTTATGGGACGCATACTCACCACCATCGGCCCGGAGAACACGCCTGCCGGGGCGGTCTGGATGTTGGTGATGTACATCGCCACGTTCTTGCCCTGTTCCTGATGGCGCAGGGGAATGCCCGCTTCGGTCATCGCCGTCTCGAAGGAAAAACTGCATCCCAGCAGAAAGCTGACCAGGTCGTCCTGCCAATAGTCCCCCAAGGTATCCACCTCGGCGGTGAACTCGCCGTTGCGGTAGACACGATATCCGGCCGCATCGGTGCGGATGTCAGCGCCAGGAGCGGTCAATACCGGCTCGACGCTGCCTGCTTCTATGACTTCCAGCAACGGGCAGGGACGGGGGTTGCGTTGACAGAACAGCAGGAAGTCGAAGGCCAGGTCGCGGGGCAGAATCGCCAGGTTCGCCTGGACATGCCCCGGGGCCACCCCGGAAGTCACCCCACGCCACTCATTGGAGCGGATGCGGCGACGCGCTTCCACAGCGGCAGATTCGATGGTCTGAACGGTCATGCCTGGCCTCCCCATCTACCGACATTGGGTTTAGCTGCTGGGTTCCATCATAGTTTGCGGCTGTTGGAGCGTCAAATCCGGCGACTTCCATAGTTCCGTAAGTCCGGCAGGAGGGAGCTTTTTGGTATACTGCGGCGTAGCGAAGCGCGTCGCGGAGTAAACGGGCGGCGGGCTATCATAAGGGTTGGGCCTGGCAGTTGTATAACGTAGTAGTCCTGAACAACCGCGGCGGCGGAAAAGGGCTGGCCGAGGCCGCCGGGCGCGCCGGGATGGTCTGTCGGATTGAAGACGACGGCGAATTCCTGACGGACGACGGCAACAGTGACTCTCCGGACGCTGTGCTGCTCGATCTAGAGTCCCTGGAAACCGGGGCGGCCCGCCGGGTAATTGAACACTGCCGAGGCCGCAAAGTGCCCGTGTTGGCTGCCATCCCCCGGGATGCGGTCGAGCGTTACGATCCCGCGTTAAACCCAGACGAACTGCTGATCTGCCCGGCGTCGGACGACGAATTGTCGCTGCGGGTGAAGCAGGCGGTCTATCGGGTCAACGGCCCGTCGGGATCGCAGACCCTGTCTGTGGGAGACCTCACCATCGACCTGGAACGCTACGAGGTATCGGCGGCAGGAAGGCGTGTGACACTGACCTACAAGGAGTTCCAACTGCTGGCCCTGCTGGCCTCCAACCCCGGCCGTGTCTACACCCGCGAGGCGTTGCTCAGCCAGGTGTGGGGCTACGATTATCTGGGAGGGACCCGCACCGTGGACGTTCACGTAAGGAGGCTGCGCTCCAAAGTGGAGTCCCCAGGGCGTTCCTTCATCGAAACCATCTGGAACGTCGGCTACCGCTTCAAGGCCCCGGGCTAGACTTGGGTCTGCCTTCCGTTCTTATTTTCGCCCTGTCCTGCTGGGACAGGGTTTTCCGTTAACTGGCGTCGGCAATGGCGCGGCTGGTGAAGCGGGCCACCTGCGCAGCAAGAGCGGCATGCCTGGAGGTGGAGAGGTCCGGGTCTTCGGCGGAGATGCGCGATGCCAATTCGCGGGCGGCTTCCAGCAATCCGCGGTCGGAGAACCGGGCCATTCTCAAGGCAGGCAAGCCGCTCTGCCGGGTTCCGAAAAAGTCTCCCGGACCACGCAGCTCCAAGTCTGTCTCGGCAAGCTCAAATCCGTCATGGGTGCGCTCTAGGGCCGACAGCCGCTCCTTGGCCGACACCCCGATGTCAGTCCCCGTTTCGGATGGGAGCAGCAGGCAGTAGCTCTTGTGAACGCCGCGGCCGACCCTTCCCCGGAATTGGTGCAGTTGGGACAACCCGAATCGTTCCGCGCCTTCGATGAGCATGATTGTGGCGTTGGGCACGTCTATCCCCACTTCCACCACCGCCGTGGTTACCAGCAGGTCAAATCCGCCGTCGGCGAACTGCCGCAGAATAGCGTCCTTGTCCCGAGGGGGCATCCGGCCGTGCAGCAGCCCCACGCGCAAGTCGCGGAATACCTGCCCCGACAGTCGCTGGTATTCCTCGGTGGCGGCCCTGGCCTCAATGCTGGCCGACTCCTCAATAAGAGGGCAGACCACGAATGCTTGTCTTCCTTCCTGCGCCTGCCTGCGGACAAAGCCATAGGCGTCCTCACGCTTCTCGGGCGTCACCAATACGGTCTGCACCTTCCGTCGTCCCGCGGGCAGCTCGTCGATGGTGGAAATGTCCAGGTCGCCGTACAGCGTGAGAGACAGAGTGCGGGGAATGGGAGTGGCCGACATTATCAGCGTGTGGGGATTTTCACCGCCTCGCCTCCGCAGAGCGGAGCGCTGCATCACTCCGAACCGATGCTGCTCGTCAGCGATGGCCAACGCCAGGTTGGGAAGAGACACCCCCTCCTGTATCAACGCCTGGGTACCGAACACCAGGTCCAAAGTCCCATCGGCCGCCATTGCAGTCAGCAGACGCTTCTCCCTGGCTCGGACGCTGCCCGTCAACAGACCAATGGACACAGGGCGGTCCATCCCTTCCAACGAAACGGAAATCAGGTTGTCGCCGTCCAACTGGCGGGGCCGGTCTTCCAGCAGCCGGGAGGTGGAGCGGAAGTGCTGCTCGGCCAGGACCTCGGTGGGAGCCATCAAAGCTCCCTGGAATCCGGCGGCGGTGGTGGACAGCAGGGCGGCCAGCGCCACCACGGTCTTACCGCTTCCGACTTCCCCCTGCAAAAGCCGATTCATCGGCGGCGCTGCCCGGGCCATGTCGTTGGCTATCTCTTCGATGCAGCGGGACTGGGCTCCAGTCAGTTCGAAGGGAAGCGAGCGCAGGAAACGCCCCGCCACATCAACCGGCGGGTTGACGGGCATACCCCGTATCTCCGCCTGCGATTCCCTGCGGCGGGACTGCATCGCCAGTTGCAACGTCAGCAGTTCATCAAATGCCAGGCGCGACCGGGCCGCTTGCCACACTTCTTCGTTATCAGGGAAGTGCGCCTGAAATATAGCCTCTCGCAGTGGCATCCGCCCTTCCCTGAGCCGGTCGGGCAGCGGTTCTTCAACACCGCCCAGCCAATTCTGGAGAGCCTGCCACGTGAGATTTCGGAGGGCGGTCATCCGCATCCCTTCGGTCAGGGGATATACAGGCACCATGCGTCCCGTGTGGATGGCGGCTCCTTCGGAATCGACGGGATGGGCCGCCGGGGAGTTGAATACCCGTTGGCCTCGGAAAACTTCCGCTCTGCCACTGATGGCTACCTTGGCGCCAGGCTGGAGAGTGCGCGCAATGTATTGCTGCCCGAACCAGATGGCCCGGATATTGCCGGTATCGTCCCCCAGTACTGCCTCCGTATCCCTCCGTCTGCCCTTCACGCCTTGCGACAGGACCCGTGACTCCCAGACGGTGGCGACGACGGTACATTCCTGTCCCGGCACAACATCGGAGATGCTGACGATGGTGGAGAAGTCTTCATGCCTGCGTGGGAACAGGTAAAGGAGGTCGCGGACCGTAGCAACGTCCAAACGCCCCAGACGCTCTTCGGTTTTGGCATTGACCCCGTTGAGCCTGCCCACCGGCTCGTCAACGCTCAACCCACCAGGAGGAACACCATAGGCCGGGCGAGCCCTGGGCTGGGCGCGAACTGCCTGAGAGGAGGAAGCAGGACGGCCTTGCCTTGCCAATCCCCCGTCTGCTTGCCTTGGGCTTGTCGCGGGTTGCGCAAGGGTGGGTGGTGAGACGGCTGCAGGGTGTCCCTGGGCCTCGTCAGGGGGCTGGAACTGCGTAACGGCGAGGTAAGAAGGAGCAGAGGGCGGCGAATCTCCTTCGCGGACTTCAGTCAGGGACTTCCAGCGCTCTACCCAAACTTGGCGTTGTCCAAGGGGCATGGTCGCATAACCCTTGTAGAGGAGGAAAGCTTCATCAGGGCTATCGCTGGCGCGGGCCCTCATCTCCGCCTGCCAGCGCTCCCTGAACCTGTCTAGCCCGCCGATTACTGCGCCATTGTCATAGCCGCGCTGGGCTTCCAGTGCGAGGACGCTGAGTAATCTTTCGGTCCAATCCGGCGCGTTCATATTCTGCCGGGTCAACGGGCATCACCCCAACAACTGTGTGCCGGTGGAGTATAGGGGCTAAGGCCAGACGTCGCTATCCTGCGCGACCGCTACTCCCAGGGCATCGGGGCCGAGATAAGTACCCAGCACCGGACCGAAACGAGATTCGACCAAGTGTTCCGGATCCACCATCTCGGCAAGCTCGGCACGAACGGCCAGTGCCTGTACCCGGTCGGTGCTGTAGCTGATGTTTATACGCCGGACGGGACCCAGATTTCGCACCAGTTCAATAAGCCTGGTCTTCCCTCGCTCCCGGCTGCGGGGTCGCTCCACCGGGTGTACCTCGCCTTCACGAACGGTAAGGATGGGCTTGACCTTGAGCATACCGCCGACAAATGCCGCGGCTTTGCCGATGCGTCCGCCCTTTTGCAGGAACTCCAATGTGTCCACCAATACATAGCTGTGATAACGGGCCAGAGACTGCCGAACGCGCCGGGACAGTTCATGGAAATCGGTCATTTCCCTGGCCCACTCAGCCGCGTTCAACACCGCCAAGGCCTGGGGAGCCGATGCCAGTTCCGAGTCCACTATTTCAATCTGTGAGGCATCACCAAGCGCCGCCTTGGCCTGGGTCGCGGAATTGACCGTTCCGCTGAGCTTGGAACTGACGTGAATGGACACTATCTGATGGCCTTGGTCCAGCAACCTCTGGTAGACCTCCTGGAAATCCGCCATAGTCGGCTGAGAGGTCGTTGGCAGGCGGCTCAGCGTTCCCAGTCGTTCGTAGAAATGGTCTGCGGAAATGTCCACGCCATCCCGGAATGTCTCGTTGCCGATAATGACGTAGGCGGGAACCACCGTAATGTCATTGGCGCTGGCCAAGGCAGTGGGCAAGTCTGCTACGCTGTCGGTCACTATTCGAATGGCCATGCCGTCTCCAACTTGCCCTCAGGCGGCCTCGCCCTTGGCGTAGTATTTCCCCTTGTCATTCTATGGAAGCCAGGTAGTGGTAGTGCGGCTGACCACCGTAGAAGAGGTCGACCTGCACCCCTGGCGCCTTGGATTCCAGCGCCGCAGCGCAGGCCTCGGCTGCTTCCAAGTCGGCGTCACCTCCCCGATATATTGTCAGAATGGCATCGGTCTCCACGCCGGCAAGCGCGACGGCTTCTTCCAGAGCCACTTCCGGCGACTGGGCGGTGCCTACCAAACGGTCGTCCAGAAGGGCGATATAGTCTCCGAGGCTGACAGCTACGCCATCAACGCTGGTGTCGCGCACCGCCCGAGTCACCTCGATGGTGATAACGGCAGACAGCGTCGCCTCCATCGCAGCGAGGTTTTCCTCCAAGGACGACAGGGGGTTGTAGGCGAGCAGCGCCGCCACGCCCTGGGGGACACTGCGAGTCGGCACTACGTGGACGGTTGGGTCGTTGGCGGCAACTTGCTCGGCAGTGAGGACGATGTTCTTGTTGTTGGGCAGGAAAATAGTGCTCTTCGCCCCGGCTCTCTGCACTCCCTGCATTATCTGTTGCACACTGGGGTTCATGGTCTGTCCGCCCTGGATGACGTGGCCGCATCCCGACTCCATGAACAGCCCGGCCAGCCCTTCGCCTGCCGCCACAGCCACCACCGCCAGTTCTGCGCCCTCAGTCGGCGCCGGCGCGCTGTGCCCGGCGGCCCACTCCATGTTCTGGTCATCCATGCTTTCAATCTTGACATTGGAGACGGTACCCAGCGCCACACCGTAGCTGATTGCCGGGCCGGGGTCGTCGGCGTGGATATGTACCCTCACATGCTCCGGGTCGCCGACAACCACGGTGGAGCGGGCGTTTTCCTCGAAGTATTGCCGCACTTCCTGGGGACTGAGACCCTCGCCGCTGATAATGAACTCGGTGCAATACCCCCAGTCCGCTTCAAGGGACTGATGCACGAATCCGGATTCCTGAA
Organism: Dehalococcoidia bacterium; assembly: GCA_965204805.1. Taxonomy (GTDB): domain Bacteria; phylum Chloroflexota; class Dehalococcoidia; order Lucifugimonadales; family UBA3495; genus VXOI01. The sequence continues at coordinate 484,556 of OZ242013.1, read as the reverse complement.
CGCTGGAGGAGTCCCCCAGGGAAGCCATGCTTTCGTCTATGATGCCCTCCAGACCTGCTTCCGTCTTCAGGGCCGGAGAGCGCTCAGGGGCAAGGCCTTCCACCAGACCGCCCAGGATTACCACCACACCCAGACCGCCCGAGTCAACCACGCCTGCTTCCTTCAATACCGGCAATTGCTCCGGCGTGTTCTTCAGCGCGACACATGAGGCCAAATAGGATGTTTCCAGAACGGTTACGAAGTCGGAGCTTCCGCTTGCCTCCACGGCCACTTCGGCGGCTCGCCGTATCACGGTGAGCATGGTGCCTTCCCTGGGGTTTCCAACGGCCCCATAAGCGGCTTCCCTGGCCATGTCCAGAGCTCGGGCCAAATCGTATGGGGAGCAGGTCTCCCGGCCCTGGAGAGCGTCGCCAAATCCCTTGAAGAACTGGGACAGGATGACGCCGCTATTGCCTCTGGCTCCGAAGAAGGTGCCTTGGGCCAGTTCCCTTGCGACCTCCCCGGCGGTCAGTCCGTCGTCGTCCGGGCATCGTTCGATACCGGAACGCAGGGTCAGCGACATGTTGGTTCCGGTATCGCCGTCGGGGACCGGGAACACGTTCAGGGCGTTTACGGTGTCGCGGTACTCTTCCAACCTGTCGAAGGCCTCCCGAAAGGCCCTACGCAGTTCAGCGCCGGACAACCCTCTAATCTGTGAAGAGGCCAATCCACGACCTCCTGGGGCGAATATCCCAGTGCTGTAACGGCGGTATTATACACCACAACTTCACAGCACCATGCTTGGAAGCCGCCGCCTTTGTCGCGATTTTTGTTGACAGGCAATGTATTGCGGCTTATGATTGCTCTTCGAGGTTTACATGGATTACGCAGTATTCAAGACAGGCGGAAAGCAATACCGGGTTCAGCCCGGGGATGCTCTGGACGTTGAGCTACTCCCCAACGAAGTGGATTCGCTGGCCGAGTTCGGTGAAGTTCTGGCCGTTTCCCGGGACGGCGAGTTGACCGTGGGGTCTCCCACTGTGCCCGGCGCGTCCGTAAGGGCGCAAGTCAAGTCGCATTACAAAGACCGCAAGCTCATGGTATACAAGTACAAGGCCAAGACCCGCTACCGCCGCAAGCGAGGGCATCGACAGTCCTATACGCGGGTAGTGATTCAGGACATTCTCACCCCCTAGAGGCAACAGCGCAAGGCTCAGGGTGGCTAAGGCAGGGCACGCAAATGGCTCATAAGAAAGCGGGCGGCAGCAGCAACAATGGCCGTGACAGCAACGCAAAGCGCTTGGGCGTCAAGTGTTACGGCGGGCAGCGAGTGAGCAGTGGCTCCATCCTGGTCAGGCAACGGGGCAGCCGAATACGTCCCGGAACCAACGTCGGACTGGGCCGCGACTTTACCCTCTTCGCCATGACCGACGGCGAGGTCAAGTACGAATGGGCTGCCAAGGGGCGCCGCCGGGTCAGCGTTTACCCGGTGGCCCAATAGCCAGGATTCACGATACAGCAAGGAAGCTCAGGTATGAAGACCGACATACATCCCCGTTTCTTTAACGCAACCGTCACCTGTTCCTGCGGCCATACTTTCCAGACCGGGGCCACCAAGCCACAACTGCGGGTGGAGATTTGCAGCAAGTGCCACCCCTTCTACACCGGGGAGCAGCGGATAGTTGATACCCAGGGCCGCATCGAGAGATTCAACCGCCGGTTCAATCGGCGTTAGCTCCGCCGACAAATGAAATCGAGGGCCGGACGCCCTCGATTTTCATTTTGGCAGACCGACTCAAGCGATTCCGAAATTCCGAGGGCTTCTCTTGGCGACTCAGCCCGCTCATGCCTATGGTGGCCAGGCAGTTATCGAAGGAGTGATGATTCGCGGCCGCGATTGGTTCAGCCTCGCCGTCCGGCGACAGGACGGCAGCATCGAGCAACACCGCGAACGTCTGAATCCTCTCTACAATGGCAAACTGCGCCAGTGGCCGCTGGTGCGGGGAGTGCTGGCGCTGGCGGAAACGCTGGTACTGGGGATCAAGGCGCTGCAGATGTCGGCAGACCTGGCCGCCTCGGAGCCGGGGCACGGAAAGAGCGAGGGTGAGGGCATTCCGGGCTGGATGATGGCCTCGACCCTGGCCTTCTCACTGATTTTCGGGGTAGGCTTGTTCTTCCTGCTCCCCATTGGAGTCGTCCGCCTGCTTGAACCCGTTCTGGGTAGCGGTCTCCTCAGTGAAGTGGTGGAGGGAGCAATCCGGCTGGCGATACTGGTCGGATACATCTCCGCCATCGGCATGATGTCGGATATACGCCGCGTCTATGCCTACCACGGCGCGGAGCACATGACGGTACACGCCTTCGAGGCGGGGCTGCCCCTGAACGTGGACAACGTTCGGAAGTTCGACACACCCCATCCCCGCTGCGGAACCGCCTTCCTCCTGACGGTAGTGGTAGTCTCGGTGGCGGTGTTCATTGCTTTTTCGCTGCTGGAGCTGTCGTGGTGGTGGCGCATCGCCTCGCGAATACTGCTGCTGCCCGTGATCGCCGCCGCGAGCTACGAAGTCATACGTTTCAGCGGACGCCACCAGGCCGCTCTCATCGGCAAAGTCCTCGCGGCTCCGGGTCTCTGGCTACAGCGATTGACGACAAGAGAACCCGACGACTCCCAGATCGAAGTCGCAATCCAGGCAATGGAGACCGCCGTAGCCGCGGACGCGGAGTCGCGCTGACGCCAAAAGGGAGTGCCGGACAGTCGATTCCGGCACTCCCTTCGGTCAAACCACCCTCAGTTTGATTGTTACCAGAGGTTCCAGCGAGGGTTGCCTGCGGCCTGTTCCTGGAGATAAGGCACGATCCAGTCGCGCACTTCCTCGGCGATGTAAAAGGTCGGCTCAATAAGCTCAGCCTCGTCGGAGATAATTCCCTCTTCCAGCGCTCGTGCCGCTACATCCGTGCCGGGCGCGATACTGACACCCACGCGCAGGTTGGCAAGGGCCGGGTTGATGCGGCGCAGGAATTCCAGCTTGTGCTCGACCGACTCGCGGGTTTCACCAGGCTCCCCAAAGGTGCGGGCTACGGTGTAGTGCAGGCCGCCCTCCTCGCAAAGCCGGGGCACCTCCAGTTGCGCCTCCATCTGCTCTTCGATGGAACCGAGGCCATCATGCGGGTCGCCGCCCCGGTTGCCCATCAGCACCAACGCGCAGCCCGCTTCGCGCATCAGGCGGACCAGCTCAGCGTCGCAGTTGAAGGAGGCCAGGCAGGTGTTCCAGCGCACGCCGATGTCGGCCTCGATCAGTGCGCTGCAAAGCGACTTCGCGTGGTCGATCGGGAAATTGAACCCGTTATCAACGAAGAAAACTTTCTTCAGCTGATACTTGTTCCAGAGTTCGCGGACTTCCTCCACCACTTCGTCTCTGGGCCGGATGACCCGGAAGTCGGCCTCGGTCATACCGGCAGTCGATGCTGGGGTGGGATACGAGAAGCTGCCCAGCTTGGTCAGCACTCCAATACCGAAACCGGCATTGCGATACTTGTCCATCTCCAGGTCATCCAGGCGCGGGCGGCTGGCGAAGGCCGAAACACACAACCCTTCGTTCAGGACGACCTGCCCTTCGCTGGCATGGACGACACCGGGCAGGTCGTAGACTGGCCGCTCTCCGATCTCGATGCGATTGCAGACCTCGGCGAAGGTCTCTCCGGCGTCGCCAGCCACTCCCAGGTCAGGTTGGAGAAACTCGAAGCACTGCTTTGGGAGTAAACTGAAGGCCGGCCCACCCACGATGATGGTGGCGCTGCTGTGATCGCGAATGCGGTCTATAACGTCCTTCGTGATGGGCAACGCCCACTGGGTGTTCAGATAGCTGTGATTGCTCAGGTTACGCAAGGAGATGCCCACAACGTGAGGCTGGAACTCCCGAACGGTTTGCTCAATTTCCCCCAGGTAGTCGTCGGCAAACATCAGGTCGACCACTTTGACCTGGTGCCGCTCGTGGTCCAGGTGGCCGGCGATGTAAGCCAGGCCGATAGGCATAGGCTGGGCATTCATACGGTTGTTAACGCGGTCGTACCGGTTGGTAGCGACTAGAAGAACACGCATTACAATCTCCTGTTGCGCCCGGCCATCAGCGCCCTTTGAAGCGGAGCCGGGCGGATGGCGCCATTATGGATGATGGAGCGACGTTTGACAAAAAATGGAGTAACCCCCAAGTATGCCGCTTGACAAGTATTCTCCCTTGACATAGAGTTTCCGTAACTCCAATTGCGTTGGTGAGGTTATGGTAACAACCTTCAACGAGAACATGTTCGCGCCGGAAATCATCTACGACCCCTACACCTATTACGGACAGCTCCGGGACGAAGACCCTGTCCACTGGAACGAGCTCTACGAACTGTGGGTCATCACCAGGCATGATGACCTCGTCTGGCTGACCCGCAACCACGAGCTGTTCTCCAGCGCGGTCTGGCTCAACGACCCGCGCGGGCCGTACCCTGCCATCAACGAGTCGGACAACGAGCTGTACGAGTTCGTCCGCAACTACCAAGGCAAACAGTTCATCCAGTACGACCGGCCCGACCACCTGGAAATGCGGAAGGTCGTCCACGCCTACTTCACGCCCAAGTCGATGGAAGAGTGGCGCCCGCTGGTCCAGAACGCCATCAACGAGCTGCTGGATGAGGCTGAACAGAAAGACGATTTCGACATGATGCGCGACCTGGCCACGCCCCTGCCGGTGCTGGTCATCGCCGAGATGATGGGCGTGCCTGTGCAGGACCGCCCCCACATACGCGCCATTGCCGAGAAGCTCCTGAACATCGCCCGCGGCGAGGCTGACCGCCTGCCCAGACTGGTGGAAGGCATGGAGGAGATGCTCGAGTACGTCAACCCCATGATGGAAGAGCGGATAGTCAAGCCCGGCGACGACTTCATTTCCGTTCTGGCTCAAGGCGAAAAGGCCGGTGTTTTCACCCGCGAGCAGTCCTTAGTCAACACCTCGCTGCTCCTTTTGGCCGGCCACGAGACCACCATCAACCTGATCTGCAACGGCACTTTGGCGTTCATGCAGAACCGGGACCAGTGGGACCTCCTCAAGGCCGATCCCCAAGGCATGATGGTGCGCGCCAACGAAGAGGCGCTGCGCTATGACTCCCCGGTGAAGTCCATCCAGCGCCTGGCCGCCCAGGACGTGGAGATGCGCGGCAAGCTGATCAAGAAGGACGAACGCATCCGCTGGTTCATTCCGTCGGCCAACCGCGACCCCCACAAGTTCGAGCGGCCTGACGAAATGGACATCACCCGCTGGCCCAATCCTCACGTGTCCTTCGGCGCTGGCATCCACCACTGCCTTGGCGCCACCATCGCCCGCGTGGAGGGCCAGGAAGTCTTCCGCGAATTGGCCGAGCGCTACCCCGACATGGAGCTGGGGCAGGAAGAGATGGACTACGAACCCAGCATCACCTTCCGCTCCATCAAAAAGATGCCCATCACCACCAACAAGTAACCCGCCCGACCCGGCAGGTACACAAACCAGGCCCCCGGCGTCAGTCGCCGGGGGCTGACTGTTTCTCACCCCTAATAATTTCCTGGAGGTTGAATCGGCTCACCAGATTGCGGACAGGTCCAGCGCGAAGCCCGCCAGCACCGGGTCACCGGAAACAGCGGTTGGCTCTTCCAGAATCTCAACGGGCTGGCCGGGACGGTAGACATGTACCCGCCGGTTCTGCGGGTCAATCAGCCAACCCAGGCGGGCGCCGTTCTCCATATACTCCGCCATCTTGCGCTGGACTTCTCTGAGGCTGTCCGACTGGGAGCGAAGCTCAAGGACGAAGTCGGGGCAGATTTTGGCGAACCCGTACCTCTCGGCGTCGCTCAGAGCTTCCCATCGGGACAGAGGTATCCAGGAAACGTCGGGCGCTCGCACTGCGCCGTTGGGGAGAGTGAAGCCGGCATTGGGGCCGAAGACATACCCAGTGCCGTCCTGCTTGGCCCAGTTAGCAGCTTGTCTCGCCACTTCGAGTTCTTGCAAACCGCCTTCGGAAAAAACAGGTAGCATGATGATCAACTCCCTATCTGCCGTTAGCTCCAGCCGAAGGTCGCTGTTGTCGGATGACAACTGGGCAAGCTGGTCTTCCGTCATTTCGAGGGCGCGGATGTTCAGAACCAGCCGATAGGGCAGGACTACATCCGACTCAACAGCGAGCGGTTTCGTGGTGGTCATGCTCACAAGCTCCGCACGTTCAGGGAATTGGTCAACGGGCGTTTGTGGTACTGGTTCCACCCGGTAAGGGCATCCTGGAGCGAACTAACGGCTGCCGTAGCGGTTGAAGGAGCTGACCTCCTCCGCGGGCTGTCGCTGCGTTGGGCCGAAGCTCCCTCTCGGATAACCCAGGGGCGTCAGGCAGACTGTTTCCACATGTTCAGGAATACCCAGCCATTCCTTGATCTGTTCCTCTCCCCGGATATGTACAGTGGTGATTCGGGTTCCCAGACCCAACGCCCGCGCTGCCAGGAACAGGTTCTGGATGGCCAGCCAGATGGACGAAGCGTAACGCCCGCGCTCAATGGGTTGGCCCGGCGTATATGGCGCCGACCCCTTCGTGTGGTCCACGCACACCAGTATCATTGCCGGCACCTCCGGCATCGTGTGCGCCAGTTGACGGGCCTGCCGGTACGCCGGTGGCTCGTCCGGCCTGGGCTCCGCGCCCTGCGCCCCCAGCCAGATATCCCGGTAGAGGCCGCCAATCTTTTCGATCAACTCCCGGTCAGTAATGGCAATGAAATGCCACGGCTGCGTATTCCCTCCGCTGGGCGCCCGTATGGCGGCGTCGATAATCTTCTCTATATCCTCGCGCGAGACGGGATCCCTGCGGTAACGAGTAATCTGTCGCTGGCTGTAGATTGCTTCCGTCAACCCGATATCTTCGGCCATAATGCAGCTCCTGATGAGATGGCTAGGAAAATCGTTCGCCTTTCAGTGGGCTAAATTGGCGGACGGCGGGTGTGCCAGTCGGTGGCCTGCTCGTAGGCGTGGGCCACCCGGAACAGCGTCTCCTCGGCGAAGGGCTTGCCCACAACCTGCAGGCCGAGGGGAAGGCCGGATTCGGTGAATCCGCAAGGCACGGAAATCGCAGGAACATTGGCCAGGTTGAACGGGCCGGTGAAGCTGATTCGGGCATTCAGTCCGGCCAGAGCCATCTCCTTGCTGGGCACGCCAGGAACGCTCTCCACCGGCGGGGCCGGGCCGACGCCGGACGGCAGAGCCAGCACGTCCACTTCTTCCAGCGCAGCCATCACCTGCTCCCTGAGCATCGTCCGCAACTTCTGGGCCTTGTTGTATGCCTGGGCCGGAATTACGAGACCCGTCAGGAACCTGATCTGATTATTCCTGTCCATTTGCTCGAAGTTCGGCTCAAAGGTCTGCCGGTGCAAGTTCGCCCACTCCACGCCGATTATGGTCATGCTCAACGCCCCGGCCGACGGAGCCAGAGGGATCGAGACTTCCCGCGCGTCTGCGCCCAGCTCACCCAGGGTTCCAATTGCGGAGGTGACGGCGGACCGCATCTCAGGGTCAAGATTGGGCGCGTCCATGCGTTCCGCAATAACGCCCACTCTCAGCCCGCTGATGTCGCCGGTCAGCGCAGCCCGGTAGTCGGGCACCGGCACGTCCATGGTGTACGGGTCCCTCGGGTCGTAGCCAGCAATGGCCTGGAAAGTAATAGCCGCGTCCTCCACCGTCCGCGAAATCGGGCCAACGGTGTCCATGGACCAAGACCCGCCCATAACCCCGTATCGGCTGACCCGTCCGTATGTCGGCCTGAGCCCAACTAACCCGCTGAAGTTGGCCGGACTCCGTATCGACCCGCCGGTATCCTCACCCAGGGAAGTAGCGCAAAGGAAGGCTGCCGTGGCGGAGCCTGAGCCGCTGCTGGAAGTGCCGGGGTTACGGGTAGTGTCCCACGGATTGCGCGGCGTTCCGTAGGGATGGTTGAAGATGTCGGCCATGGCAAACTCGCTCATGTTGAGTTTGCCCAACAGCACGGCGCCAGCCTCGGACAGCTTAGCCATAACCGTGCTGTCCTCATCCGGCACGAAGTCGCGCAGTATGGAGGAACCGCCCGTCGTTACCATTCCGGCGGTATAGAACTGGTCCTTCACTGCCACCGGAAGCCCGTGCAACGGCCCCCGGTAACTTCCCGCCGCGATTTCGGACTCCGCCTGCCTCGCCGAAGCCCGGGCATGGTCCTTCAGGACCGCGATGTAAGAATTGAGCTGTCCATCCACCGCGTCGATGCGGTCCAGGTAAGCCTCGGTCGCTTCAACAGGCGACACTTCCCGCGACTCGATCAGGCGGGCAAGCTCGGACGCGCTCAGGAAGGGAATCTCGCTCTTGTCCATATCTGCGCCCTCTGGATATGATTTCTGCGCCCGTTGCGTTGTAAGTCTGGCCTTAATCGTCCGGCACCGTGGCGATGAGCCGTCCGCCTTCCACCGCCACCGGGAACGCTGTCATGCGCGAGTTGGGGCCGTTGACACAGATCCCCTCGGTCTTCTCGAAGCGCCATCCGTGGTCTGGGCACATGAACACGTTGCCGAAGTCCACCACCTCGCCCATCGCGTGCGGGCACACGGTGGAGAGCAGCTGGTACATACCTTTCTTGCTCTTCGCCAGGAAGTATGACCAGTCGCCAATGTCCACCTGCGCCGGCAGCTTGGTAAACGACGTTTCGGGCCCAATGTCAACCTGCATTGTCTTATAATCGGCCATAGCCGCCCGTCCTGTCCTGAAGAAAGCATCGACCGGAACGATTCAGCCGAAGCGAGGCCAGTATACCGCAAATCGGACTGCGGCAGAGAATTGCGATGACGCCTTGACGGACGTGGCATTATCCCGCAGTATGAGGCCATCTCGAACCCACAATACTCGGAGGAAAATATGGCCGACCTGTCGAAAGAGGACATACAGGCCCTGGGCCGCGCCGTAGGACTGGACATCCAGGAACCGGAACTGACCGAGGTGATGTACAGCCTGAACGCCCTGCTGGAGTCGTTGGACGCCATAAACCCCCCGGGCCTGGAGGAAGTGGAACCCCTGCCCATAATCCTGCCCCCAGCCTAGCCTTAGCTTCCTCCCTGTTTTCCCGCAATCGCAAACTCGGAGGGTCTTATGGACAAGTCCGAGCTTCCTTTCCTGTCGGCGTCAGAACTGTCCAGGCTCATCGCTTCCCGCGAGGTCTCGCCCGTTGAAGCCACGGAGGCCTACCTGGACCGCATTGATTCCCTGGACTTCAAGTTCAATTCCTACCTGACCGTGACCCGCGACATGGCCATGACCGCTGCCCGGCAGGCCGAGCAGGAAATCGCCGCCGGGCAGCACCGGGGGCCTATGCACGGCGTCCCCATAGCCGTGAAAGACCAGTTAAACACAGCGGGCGTCCGCACTACCATTGGCTCCAGGATATTGGCCGACTACGTGCCTGACGAGGACGCCACGGTCATCACCAATCTGAAGCAAGCCGGGGCGGTGCTGCTGGGCAAGACCAACCAGACCGAGTTCGCCATCACGGGCTTTTCGCACCGTTTCAGCACGCCCCGCAATCCCTGGGACCTCAGCGCCTATACCGGCGGTTCCAGCAGCGGCTCCGGGGCAGCCACGGGAGCGTACCTGTGCGCCACCTCGCTGGGCGAAGACACCGGCGGCTCCATCCGATTCCCTGCAACCTGGTGCGGACTGGTCGGCCTGCGGCCCACCTGGGGTCTTGTGAGCCGCTATGGAGTCATGCGGGGCGTCTGGTCAATGGACACCGTCGGCCCCATATCCCACACGGTGGAGGACGCCGCCATCACCCTGAATGCCATCGCCGGCCACGACCCCAGAGACGGCCACACCTCCACTGCGGCCGTACCCGACTTTCCGGCCTCACTGGGCAGGGGAATAGAGGGCCTGCGCATTGGGATTGTCACCGAGGAAATGGAGTCAGACCTTGTAGAACGCGATGTCCGGCAGGTCGTGGAGCGCGCCATAGGAGTCCTCGGGGAGTTGGGCGCGACGCCTGAAGAAGTATCCATTCCCCTTTCCAAGGTGGCTGGAGCGGTGTCAGGAGCCCTGCTGGCCATCGAGTCGGCCAATAATCACTCGTCCTGGGTTCACGACAGGATCAACGATTACGGCCACGACGACCGCATATTGCTGCTCACCGGAAGCGTCATGCCCGCCCAGTATTACTACCGGACCCAGAAACTGCGTCAACTGATTCGCGGGCAGGTCCTTGAAGCCCTGGGAAACTTCGACGCGCTGGTGTTCCCAACCTCGGGCAGGACAGCGCAGCCAGTAGAAGACGACCCGACTGTTACCAGCAAGGAAACCTCTTCCAGGCTGCCCTTCCTCCTGACCCGCCTGTTCAATGTGGCCAGTTGCCCCGCCATGTCCGTACCCTGCGGCTTCGACGGCAACGGACTGCCTGTCGGCCTCCAGATTGGCGGCAAGCCCTTCTCTGAAGAAACCCTCTTCCGCATCGGCCACGCCTACGAGCAGGCCACCCAATGGCACACCATGCGTCCGCGGGCGGTCTCCTGACCGGCCGTATTTTTCAACCGAGAACGCTGGACAGGGAAAGGGGCGGCGCATGAAGGCGCCGCCCCTGGGTACTTCCTAACCCATGCTGACTAGCCCACCTGGTACATCTGCCCTGCCAGCGCCTCCTGCCAGACGGCATCGGCGGGGAGGATACAGTCTACGGCCCGCAGCTTGTAGTAGCTCTCCGACAAACCCGGCGGGTCGCCTCCGTCAGCCACGATGTTGGCCGCGTCCATCAACATACGGCGGGCCACCACAATGGCCATATCGCTGGCGGCCAGGTTCTCGGTGCTCCGGTCAACGATGGGGCCCATGCTTTCCTGGACCGCCTGGTCCTGGGTGTTGATGCCTTCGATGCCGGTGAAGGTCTCGTACTTCTGAACCTTCCGGTCGATCATCCAGTCGTTGTCCCGATTGCGCTTGGCCCGGTAGTCTGCGTCCAGGTCCTCGGGACCACGGCCAAGCTGCCTTTCGATATCCCGGTCAGCTTCCGACAGCGGCTCATCGCCGTAGCTGTACAGCCAGTTGAACACCATGCAATTATCGTCGTCCGTGGGCACCCAGCAATGCCCGGCGATCATGGTGCGGGTGGTCCCGCCCGACAGGCCGAACTGCTGTGGACGCATCTGGTGGAAGGGCAGCACGTAATGGTAGGCCCGGATGAAGTTCTTGTCTTCGCCCTCCAGTTCCCGAACGCCCGCATACCGGTAGCCGTAGTCCGTCCGGTCAACCTCCACCTTGGGGGCCTTGCCGGTGACGAATGGAGTATCGACTCCGATACCGGGCCGAGTGGTGTTCGTGGTAATACGCCGGTGCAAAATCGGCGCGTGGGCGGTGTCAATCCCTCCCTCGAGCGCCTGCAGCCAGTTGCACTCCTGCCGGTTCTTGGTAATCAAACGGTGACTGTCCGGCACCTGCGTCCACTCGAACCGCGGCAGCGGCGGCCTGCGGTCGGAAGGGCCCATGTATGCCCAGACTACGCCGCCCATTTCCACCGCCGGGTAGGAAATGGCCTTAACCTTGGTGTGATAATCGCTGCCTTCCGGCTCGTTCATCATGTCCAGGCAATTCCCGGCCACGTCGAACTTCCAGCCGTGGTAAACGCAACGCAGTCCGCCTTCCTCGTTGCGACCCAGCCAAAGCGAAGTTCGCCTGTGAGGACAGAACTCTTCAATGATCCCTACTTGACCCGAAGTGTCGCGGAAGGCCACGAGGTCCTCGCCCAGCAGCCGCACACGGACGGGCGGACAGTCGGGTTCCGGCAGCTCGTCGCATAGCAGGGCGGGCAGCCAGTACCGGCGCATTGTCTCGCCCATCGGCGTGCCTTCGCCGACGCGGGTCAACCTTTCGTTGTCCAACCTCGATAGCGTCATCGGAATTTCCCTCCTCCGTGCTTTGGGCCGTCCCGTGCCGCGCCTATGCCGCCGGGACGCGTGTGTTGCCGTGATTCTAACGGCGAGCAACCGTCGTGTCATCCCGCCCGGGAAGTTGACAACCGCAGACAGCGTTCCTAGAATCCAAGGGCTTGGACACCGCGCTTGTACCAATGACGGGTCCCGCGAGGCGATATGACGACCGTCAGACAGTTGTACGCACTGCAGGAAGTCGACTTGGACATCGACCGGGTCGACCGCAGCTTGGCGGAAGCCGAGGAGGAGCTGAAGACCGAGATTTCCATAGAAAACCTGGAGTCTACGCTTCAGGCGGAGGAGGAAAGGCTCAGGGAAGTCGAAGCCCGTCACAACGACAATCAGATGGAAACCGCCGTGCGCCGGGAGCGGTCTGAGTCACTGGAGTCCCGGTTGTATGATGGTTCGATGGTAAATGCCCGCGACCTGGAATCCCTTCAGCACGAGGCAACCAACGTCCGCAACCTTCTGGAGCAGAATGAGGCGATGTCTCTGGAGCTTTCCATTCAGCTCGAAGAGTCGCAGACCCGTTGCGCCGAGCTTCACCTCGAGCTAACGGAAGCCAGGACTCGTTGGGATTCCAGGCGGGATGAGTTGAAGCAAATCGTCAGCGACTTGTATGATGAGCGCAGCGACTACAAAAAGCAGCGTGAAATCCTGGCCGGACAAGTGGAGCAGGGCGCATTGAGGCGCTATGAGGCACTACGTAAATCCAAAGGGGGACGGGCGGTGGCCAAAGTGAATCGCGACCTTTGCCAGGGCTGCCGGATGTCTCTGCCCACCCAACTGCGCCAGCGGGTCAAGAGCGGGCGCCAAACCGTCAATTGCACCAGTTGCGGGAGAATGTTGTTTGCGGAGTAAAAACGCACGCTCACATTTGGCTAAAACGGAAAACGGCGCCACAATCCGGCGCCGTTTTCCGTTGAGTTCCACGATTCCATCTATGCCTTGATGATAAAATACGGTCTCGGAACGCCAACACGCCAGCGGCCCTTGGAGCGCCAATATGACGACCACCAAAAAGCCTGCTGCGGGCCAGGCTTCGACCCCGCCATTCCGTCTCACGCTGAAAGTTCGCTCCCTTAGATATGACCGAAGAACAGTTCCTCTAGCTAAGCTCGGACAACGGTGACCTCAGGTTGACCCCCCATAACCCCTGTGCTAGATTGGCTATGGAGGCGCTGCGGGCCGGGTGGCCGCCCCGACTGTCCCGCTTGGGACAAATCGGGGAGGAAAGTCCGGGCTCCGCCGGGCAGGGTGCTGGGTAACGCCCAGGCTTCCGCAAGGGATTAGTCCGGCGCGGGAGACGGAAAGTGGCACAGAAACATACCGCCCCATAGACCGCTGGGTTGAGTCGGGGTAAGGGTGAAATCGGGCGGTAAGAGCGCCCGGCCTGCTGCGGTGACGCAGCGGCGGCCAAACCCCACCTGGAGCAAGGCCGAATAGAGGGACTATGAGCGCCCGGCTCGTCCCCGGGTTGGCTGCTTGACCACGGCGGCAACGCCGTCCCGCCCTGCGGGCTCCGATGTATGTCGGTGGGCTAGATAGATGGTCACCGTCTCGATTCTCTCGAGATACAGAACCCGGCTTACAGGCCTGCAACGCCTCCCGCTTTTCTCTCCGTAATTCGCTCCAGGTTCCCTCGGTGCAGTGAGATTGCCGCCCGTTTCCTCCTTACCCTCAGGACTACCTTCTCCCTTCCTCGTAATCTGCTCTCTGGGTTGCCGGATTAGTTATCGTTGTTTAAGATAGTCGGAAAGTCCGCTTATCGCTCCATAATGATATAGAGAGGCCGTACTGACGTGTTTTTGGACCTGCATTGCCATTCCGTTTCCTCGGATGACTCCCGGGCCACAGTGGAGCAATACGTCAAATGGGTGCAGGTGCTGCGCAAGCGAGGCTACGTCGTTGACGGCATCGTCCTGACCGAGCATCGCAAGTTCGACTTCGACAAGGACTACTCCGCGCTGGCCGAACAGTACGGAATGCTCATTATGAAAGGCTCGGAGCTGGACACCCGTTACGGCCACGTCTTGGTCTACGGCGTCAGCGAGGGCCTGGCCCGCGACATCAACTTTTCCGATGTGCGGATGGACACCAGGGAACTGATACAGGCAGCCCAGCAACACGATGCCGTGGCGATTCCGGCCCACCCGGGGCGATTCGGCATCGGACTGACCGAGTACATCCAGCAGGGCGAGTCATTTCCCAGCCTCGAGATGGTGGAAGTGCTCAATGGAGGCAGCCGGGCCGGGGAGAACGAACGCGCCGAGGATCTGTGCCAGCAGTTTGGTTACTTGGGCATCGGTGGCAGCGACGCCCACCTGACCAGCCACCTGGCGGCCTGCATGACCGAATTCCCGTCGCCCATCGTCAACGAGAGACAGTTGGTGGACGCCCTGCTCAACAAACAGTTCCAGCCAGTCCGATTGGAAGCGACCGCCAAAGTGGCACTGGCCTGACGTTTTTCGCATGCGGCGCCCTCAACGCCGATTTCACAAACTCAGGACGAAAGCCGGAGATGGTCCCATGACAATGGAGTTGAAGTACGACAGGTCGCTGCACGAGAAGGAGCATCGCGCCGGACCATTCGAGATCACTGCAGATATGATCTCAGCAGTCAACGCCAGTTTGGGTGAGAAGGGCGCAGCGTTCATTTCTGAAGCCGGCGCCAAAGAGCATGGTTTTCGCGGCATGATTGCTCCCCCCACCCTATGCTCGATATTCGTTCGCGAGGTCCAGTTACCCGACATCGGACTGGATTTCGGGCGCGTTCAGATGCACGCCGGTCAGCGGGTGCAGCCCATCGCTCCCATATACGCCGGAGACAGCATTTCCGCTTCATCGCACCTCAAGGACGTCTACGCCAAGACGGGTCGCTCGGGCACCATGGTATTCGTGGTCTGGGAAACTACCTTCCATAATCAGAACGGCGAAGTAGTAGCCGAGGTACAGGAATCCTTTGCCCGCCGCGAGTGATTCCCGCATCGCTCATGGAGTGGCCTGAACCTGAAGTTGGAGGATTCGGGGACTGCAAGGAATATGACCTACTTTGAAGACGTCGAACTGGGCGACCAGATTGGGCCAGTGGAAACCATAGCTACCGACGAAGGCGTGGCCAGCTTCTGTGACGTGTGGTCCCCGCCCACACCCAACCGCTTCACGGACGTGGAAACGGCGCGCCAGTCGGGAATGGAAGGACCCATCGTTCCCGGCATAATGGCGATGGCGATGATGGCGCAGCTGCTTACCGACTGGGCCGGGCCGGATTCCATCCGGGACCTCGATGTGGTTTTCCGCCAGCCGGTGCCGCATAACCAACCCCTTACTCTAGAGGCCACCATCACCGATCTGCGACACGAAGATGGCTTCAATGTGGCAGAGTGCGACATTCTGATGCTGGGGGCCAAGGGAGAAAGGCACGTTGGCGGAAAAGCCATAGTTTCTCTGCCTTCCCGGGAAACCTAGCTTTCATCCCGGACCTTCCCCAAGTTATTGGAGCGGCGAAGTTATGTTGCATCGCTTGCGACAGGTCAGTTTCGTGGTCGATGACTTGGGTCATGCCATCGGCCTCTACGAAAACTACCTAGGCATGAGCAGCGTCAGAAACTACCAGACGCTGGATGGGCGCCGTGCCGTTCTGGCTGCTGGCGACGGGACCTTCGTAGAACTCTGGCACCCCGACGTCGGCGATGCCGAATCCTCGGCATTCCGGGAGAACCGAGGGCAAGGGCCCTACGAACTGGTCTTCGAGGCCAGTGAATTAGACTCGCTGGCGGCCCACCTCGCGTCCTTGGGGGTTCACGCCAGCAGCGTGGCTGAACACCCAGGTTGGCGGAGTATGGTGGTGGATCAGGCCTCAGCAAACGGCGCCCGGCTGCGAATCGTCGAGGTGGCGCCCGGCGGCAATTCCTGGCCCCCCGCCGGTGAGACCTGGCATGCGTCTCCTCAGCCGGGCACCCTCCGCCTGCGACAGATAGCCGTTCTGGTTAGGGACTTGGACGAAGCCTTGTACCTGTGGGCTGAGATGTTCGGCCTCCGGGCGACAAAGAGGTTTCAGGTCAGCTTTACCGACCTGGAAATAGCGGTCCTCCCGCTGCTGGGCAAGGACACGTTTATCGAACTGGCCCAGCCAACCGGCCCTGACGCGCCTTCCCAGCGATTCCTGGACCGGTATGGCGAAGGTCTCTACCTGACCATCTACGAGATTGCGGACTCCCTGGCAATGGACGCTCATCTGGTGGAGCAGGGAGCGAGATTCACCTCATCACGCCAGACTGCCAACTACACCAATTTGGGATTCAACAGCATCTGGCTACATCCTGCTGGATTTATGGGAGCCTTCACTCAGTTGTCTCAGGTCCTTTCGTCCGATAACCCCTGGCCGCCGGCGGGAGATGACTGGCATCTGGCCTAGTCGCCACCAGTTCCATCCCCAGAGAACTTTTAATGGGTTTGCCTGTTGACTGGCCTGGGGAGGCATTGTAAAATTCTGTCAAAGATACATGGTATCAATACAGACAGGAATCGTTGCTATGGTGCTGACCAAACGGAGCGTTTCAGCGAGCGAAAAAATCCTGGAAGCCTTGGAGGAGCGGGGATACCGGTCCACCGCGCCCCGGCGCGCCTTGGCCGCCGCCATCGGGGAACAGGAGCACCACTTCACCGCCGAAGGGCTGCGTACCAAGTTGCCGCCCACACTGGGGCGCGCCACCGTTTATCGCACTTTGAAGATACTGGTCGATGCCGGTGTGCTTTGCCGGGTATTGCTCGAGGACGGCGACCTCCACTACCAACTGAGTCATCATGGACACCACCATCACCTCCTATGCGTCCATTGCGGCTCCTCTCAGGACCTGATGGGCTGCGACATTGAGGACGTCCTGGTCAGCACCTCGGCGCGCCACGGATTTGAACTAAGCGGTCATTGGCTGGAAGTTTACGGTCGGTGCCGGGAATGCACGGATAGTGGACTAGCCGCAGCTTAGTTCCCTTTTTTGAAATTCATCGATACTCGCTATCAGTAATTCGCCTTAATTGATACTTACTCTTAAACAACTGTCATTAGTGATACTTTGTCTTGTTTACAAGGAATAATTGATACAAAGTCTTGACAAATCGGTTAATTGAGACGGGACAACACCCACGGAAAGGAGAGCAAAAAGAAAACATGGCACAACAAGCCCTCAGACTGTTTGGCATTCTGGTCATACCCGTGGTTCTGCTCATTGCAACGGCCTGCGGCGGCGACTCCTCAACGGAGGCCCCACCAACTTCCGTATCTCCCCCTACGGCAGCCCCTACCGCCGCCGCCCCCGGTGCTACTTCGGCTCCGGCTCCCACGACAGCGGCGCCCGCTTCGCCGGCTGCCACCTCTTCCCCTACAGCCGCACCTACCACTGCGCCGCCGGCCGCTACCACCGCCGCGCCTGCGGAAAAGCTCAATGTTGTTACCACCAGCAACATCGTAGCCGACTGGGTGCGGGCGATAGGAAAGGACCGAGTGGATGTATTCCCGCTGCTTCCCGCCAACGCGGACCCGCACACTTACCAGCCAGGCGCGCAGGACATCACCCGCATCGCCGACGCAGACCTGGTGTTCAGCGTGGGGCTCCAGCTTGAAGGCGGCTGGCTCGAAGACCTCGTTGAGAACGCGGCCCGCGACCATGACGCTATAGTGGCTGTCGGAGATGCCGTGGACCCCATAGACTTCGTGGAAATCTTCGACGCGCACGCCGGGGAAGGAGCTGAAGAGCTCGTTGGCCGGCTGCTCGTGGGTGACGGCGAGACCGGCATGATGTCGGTCATAGACCTGGAGCACGGCGACGTTGAGCAGGACGCCTTCGACCTCGGCTCCCGCGCCGGGCGTATCTACGCCACCAAGAGCGGGCGCTTCGCCATCGCGGTCTCCAGCGACGCCAACACCGCCCATATCTTCGACGGCGGGATTTACCTAGAGGCCCACGGCGATCACTTTGACCAGATAGAAGGGCCGGTGGAGCGTTTGGGCATAGATCTGTCCGGCGACCGCCCGGTGCATCTGTATGTCGGCAGCGAGTGGGCCACCATCTTCTATGACGGCTCGGGCGATGTCGTCTTTCTCGAGGAGCACGAGCTCGAGGAGGAAGGCAGCGACTATGTTCCACCCAAGCTCAACTTCGGCCCCCAGCACGGGGCGGCAGTGCCGCTTGAGGGCGACGTGTTTGCAGTAAGCGTCCAACACCCGAACTACGAATCTGACCCCGCAGAATACAGGTCCCCAGTCGGCGCAGAGATCGTGACTCTTGACGGGGAAGTACTGCACCACGACGAAGGCTGCGAAGGACTGCACGGCGACGCCGGCAACGGGCACATGGCAGTCTTCGGCTGCGTTGGAGGTGTTCTGGCTGTCGAGGCCCATGACGGCGAGTACGAGGGGATGTTCATAGGGCCGCCGGCTGGCTCACCGGACGACTTTCGCCTCACCTCGGTCTGGGGCTATCCCGGCCTCGACCACTTCTTCGCTCTTGGATCCGCCGTCGGGCTATACCTGGTCGAACCCGAAGAGGGCGCGATGGAGCAGCTCATCCCTGCCTCGGAGGACCTCAGGCCCATCAACGTCGCCATGAGCCACGACGGCGAGACGCTGCTGGTGGTGATGAGCGATGGTGAACTGCGGATGTATGACGCCCATGACCTGGACCTGCTGGCGTCGGCGGACGATTTCCTGACCGAGCCGGTGGAAACCGGGTTCTGGGCGCGCCCCCATGTCGTAGCCGCTCCCGGCGCGGTGTTCATCACCGACTCCCTGGGCGGCGAGGTCTTGCAACTGGATGACCATGATCTTGAGGTTGTGAATCACTGGGACGTGGAAGGCAATCCCACCAAGATCGCCTTCGTCGGCATCTTCGGCGAGACCGAAGGCCACGAGGAACACGGCCACGATGAGCAGGACGCGCACGACGAGGAAGAGCAGGGAGAGGAAGAAGAGGACGGCCACGGCCACGCCCACGGTTCTCTTGACCCTCATTTCTGGTTCGACCCGGTCCGTGTGCAGCAGGCGGTCAACAGCATCGCGGCCCAGCTCTCCACCGCCGACCCTGCCGGGCAGACTTTCTACCGCGACAATGCCGCCGCCTACAACCGCGAGCTGGATGACCTGCACGCCTGGATAACGGAACAGGTGGCGGTGCTGCCGGAAGACCAGCGGGTGCTGGTAACTTCCCACGACAGCTTCCAGTACTTTGCACAGCGGTACGGATTCGAGGTGGCCGGGGCCATCTTCCCGGTAACCACGGAGATTGAGCCAACAGCCCAGGACTTGGCCATGCTCATCGAGACCATCGAGCACGAGGGCGTTCCCGCAGTGTTCACCGAGAAGTCTCACGTCTCCCGCCTCGCCCAGCGCGTGGCTGAGGAAACGGGCGCGACGCTTATAGGCGGACTGTACACCGGCTCCCTGGGTAACGTGGGCGGCGAGGCCGGAACCTACATCGACCTGATGCGCCATAACACCACAACCATAGTGGAGGCATTGCGATAGCCATGACTGCCACAACGTCCATCCCCCCGCTGGCCGCTGAGGACGTTACGGTGGAGTTCGGGGGGGTAAAGATTCTCGACAGCGTCACCTTCAACGCCGGACCCGGCTGCATCATGGGAGTCGTAGGCCCCAACGGTGCGGGCAAAAGTACCCTTTTCAACGTCATAACCGCCCTCCTGCCGGCCACTTCCGGGCAGGTGCTGATCCACGGCAGGCCCATGACCGAATCGCGGGGCGTGGTCGCCTACGTCCCGCAATACGAGCGGGTAAACTCCCGCATTCCGGCCAGCGCCTGGGACGTGGTGATGCAGGGGCGGGTGCGCCATGCCGGCTGGTTCCGCCGTCCGGGACGCGCCGACCGCGCCGCCGCAGAGGAGGCCCTTAATCGCGTCGGAATGTGGGACAGGCGCAAGTCCCTGATATACGAACTATCGGGCGGGCAGCGCCAGCGGGTGTTCGTCGCCCGCGCGCTGGCCCAGGGCGCCGACATCCTGCTGCTGGACGAGGCTTTCAGCGGCGTGGACATCGCCTCCCAGACCGCGCTGATGGAGGTGCTGCTTGAACTGCGGGACAACGGCCGCACCATAATGATGTCGTCCCACGATATCAATCACATGGCTCACTACTGCGACGAGTGCCTCTGTCTCAACTGCAACGTGTGCGCTTGCGGCCCGCCCGGCGAGGTGCTGAACGAAGAAGTGATGACCCAACTCTACGGGCCTTTCGGGGCCATCCCCTTCCACGGACACGGGCTGGCGGGAGACGAGCATGGACGTCATCACTGAGGCCCTGGCCGGGCCGTTCCAGTATGGATTCATGGTAAGGGCGCTGATTGTGGCCGTGATCGTGGGGGTGATGTGCCCCGTGGCCGGCGTCTACGTGGTCACTCGCGGGCTGGGGTTCATGAGTGACGGGCTGGCCCACTCGGTGTTGCCCGGGATAGTGGCCGCGGCCATTTTCGGCGCGGCGGCGGCCAGCGTCTTTGCTGGCGGCATACCCATGGCTATCGTGATGGCGCTGTTGAGCGGCTACCTGATTAAGCGGGCCGGAGTGGGCGAAGACGCTTCGGTGGGCATCTTGTTCGCCGCACTTTTCGCCATGGGCGTCATTATGATCAGCGTCGCCTCCTCCCAAGGGGTTACCGTACAGGTCAGGCTGGAAGATATGCTCCTCGGCAACGTGCTGGGAGTGTCCCGGATTGAAATGTACGTAACTCTGGGTGTTGCCGCAGTGGTAATGCTCTTGCTCTACGGCCTGCACAAGGAGTTGGTTTTTGCCAACTTCGACCCGACCGGCGCATCGGTCGTGGGACTGCCCACGGAAAAGCTGGAATACATCCTGCTGGCGCTGTTGGCGATGGTAGTGGTGGTGGCGTTGCAGGCCGTGGGCATCATCCTGGTCATCTCCATGCTCATCACCCCGGCAGCAGCGGCCCTGCAGCTCACCCGCAGCTTCGCCGGGGCAATGCTGGTCGCGGCGCTCATCGGAGTTGCGTCAGGCATCTCTGGCCTGTATCTTTCTTACCACTTTAACCTGCCGTCCGGCCCGGTCATGGCGCTGGTAGCTTTCAGCTTCTTCATGCTCACCATCGGGTGGAAGCAAAAGGCGGCAGGCATACTGCTACGCCAGAGGGCCTGATATGTATGACCTTAACGGGAAAATCGCCATAGTAACCGGCGCGGGCGGGCGCCACGGCATCGGCCGCGCCATCGCCACGCGCCTTGCCTCCGAGGGCGCCAACGTCGTGGTCACCGACGTCCCCCAGAGCCTCGACGCCATCCGCGCCGAAGACCGGCAACAGGGCTGGGAGGGCCTCAACAGCGTGGCCGCAGAAATCGAGGCCATGGGCCGGGAGTCGCTGGCCCTATTCTCCGACGTTTCCGACAATGCGCAAGTGGACGGCATGGTGGGGCAGGCTCTAGCCAGGTTCGGGCGCATAGACATCCTGGTGAACAACGCCGGCTCCCGCCCCGGCAAGGACCGGGTGCTGGTAGTGGAACTGGAAGAGGAAGCCTTCGACGAGGTAATGCGCGTCAACGTGCGCGGAACCTACCTGGTTTCCCGGGCCGTGGCTAGGCACATGACGGCCCGGGGTGGAGGCGGCAAGATAATCAACATCTCCTCGGGCGCGGGCAAGCGGGGCATCGCCCGCTACGCAGCTTACTGCGCCTCCAAGTTCGCCGTCATCGGCTTCACCCAGGCCATGGCCCAAGAGATGGCGCAACACAGGGTGAACGTCAACGCCATCTGCCCCGGACTGGTGGACACCGAGCGGGTGGACTACATCGCTGCGGCTCTGGCTCCTGAAGGCGAGTCCAGCGAGGAATACCGCGCAGGTATGATTGCCGACCGCGCCATAAGGGTGCCCATGGGCCGCGTGGCCCAAGGCGACGACATCGCCCGCATGGCCGCCTTCCTCGCTTCCCCAGAATCCGACTACGTAACCGGCCTGTCCATCAGCGTTTCCGGCGGCTCGGAAATGAACTAACCACACCCAAGTCCCCTCTCCCTAAGGGAGAGGGTTAGAGCCTGCCCCCGCGAAAGCGGAGGGTGAGGGCGTACCCCACCTGTTCCGCCTGTGGCCTGTTCAATGCCACAGGCGAATTTTTATTTCCAGCCCAAAATCAGGGAACGATTTCAACTTCCCGCGCATATTATCTTTCAAAAGCCCCTGCGCGATACGGAGCTTGAGGGCAACTGATGACTGACAACGAAGCAATCTTGCGCTGTCAGGACGGCGACCGCGACGCCTTCCGCCATCTGGTGGAGCAGTACAAGGACGTGCTTTTCGGCACGGCGGTGCTGATGACCGGCAACCGAGCCATTGCCGAGGAACAGGTGCAGGAAGCCCTGCTATCGGCGTGGCGGGGAATACGGGGGTTCCGCCGGGGGAACCCGGTCAAGCCGTGGTTGTTGCGGATTCTGGTCAACGCGGTACTGGCGCAACGGCGAAGACGGGCCATCCAGACGGTGCGTCTGAATGACAACGGCCCGGAAGAGCCAGACTACGGCAACCCTGACCCGGCGGAGACTCTGGACGCGCTGGAGAACCGCCTGGCATTGCGACGGGCCATCGCCGGACTCAGCCCGGACCACCGGCAGGTGGTGGCGCTGCGCTACTTCGCCGGGCTGACCGTGCCGGAGGTGGCCCGGACGCTGGGCGTGCGGGAAGGCACCGTGAAATCGCGCCTGCACCGGGCTTTGGCGATTCTGCGACAGCAGTTGGAAGAGTCCGGCTTGGAAACGCCCAGCAGGCAGGGAGGTTAGCGCCATGTCCTACAACGATTCGCCAGACAACGAATTTGACCAAGAAATGGAGCGCATCCTCCAAGAGCACTTCGAGACGGAAGGCTCCAGCCTGCGCGCACCCGGCAACCCGTGGGAGTGGTTGGAGAGCCGCTTGGAGGAACCGGCAGCCCCATCCTTTTTTTCACGCCTTCTGGGAATGATGAACCCGATGCGTGAAGGCCGGCTTTCCCCGGCTTTCGCCGCTGCGGGCGTGGCCGTAGTCGCGGTGGCGGTTGCCGCCGTAGTGTGGGCTATGTCCGGCGGGGGCGGGCCGGAATCGCTGGGCGGACTGGCCGTAGCCCCGGTCACCGAAGAGTCCGACAGTTCGTCCTTCGCTACTGCAGCGCCCGCCACCATCACCATGACGAGGCCCGTGGAAGTGACCAGAATAGTTGAAAGGGAGGTGGAAGAAAAAGAACAAGCCCCGGCTGCAACCGCTGCGCCTGCTCCCACCTCAATGCCTGCTGGTCCAGCCGCCACCCCCGCCCCGGCGGCCACAGCGGCTCCGGTCGCTGTATCGGCAGCCCCGACTGCTGCCCCTCAAACTGCCGTTACCGTGGAAGTGACAAGAACGGCAGAAATAATGGAAGTGGAAGACTCCTCCGACGCTATGGCAACCGCTGCCCCGGCGGCCCCGACAACCGTGGCTGGGGTGAGAGGCCCGCGTGGGGAATCCGGGCCGGCTGGTGCGCAAGGCGGCAGCGGCGCGCCCCCGGACACCACCTTCCGGGACTACCAGCGTCAGCCCTTCGTGGCGGCGTCAGAGGATAACGTTTCCACCTTCAGCTTGGACACCGACCGCACTTCGTATCACCTGGCGCTGAACTGGGCGCGTTCCGGTTACGAAGTGGACCCGGCATCGGTGCGGGCCGAGGAGTGGGTGAACGCCTTCGACTACCGGTATGCGCCGCCTTCCGGCAAGGGCGATTTCGCCATTACAACCGGCTTCCTGCCCCATACGCTGGAAGACGGCAAATTGCTGGCGCAAATAGCCTTTCAGGCCCCGGAACTGGCGGACGACACGCCGCTGAACGTCACCCTGGTTCTGGACGCCTCCGGCTCCATGGCCGACGGCAACCGGGTAGCCATCGCCCGGCAGGCGGCGGAGAGCGTCCGGCAAAGCCTTCGCGCCGAAGACCGCATCGCCGTCGTTCACTTCACCGACCACGTCATTGACCGCTACACCGTTGAACACCGACCGCCGGACGATTATCGGGTAAGGGACTCCATCAGTTGGCTGCAACCCCACGGCAGCACCAACGTCCAGGCCGGGCTGAATTTGGGCGTGGTGATGGCCGACGAGGCCCGTACCGAGCGGCCCGACGCCTACAACTACGTCATCCTGATGTCCGACGGCGTGGCCAACGTGGACGCCACCAATCCTTTCGCCATCCTGGAAACGGCCTATGACTCCAACACCCGCAACCCCCTGCGCCTGATAACCATCGGCGTCGGCATCAACAACTACAACGACGTCCTGCTAGAGCAGTTGGCCCAGCACGGCAACGGCTGGTATCGCTACCTGGACAGCACTGGACAGGCCCAAGCCACCTTTACCCGCGAGAACTGGCTGGCGCTCTCCATACCCTTCGCCGACCAAACCCGCGCGCAGGTGACTTGGGATGCCGAGGTAGTGGAGCGGTGGCGTATCATAGGTTACGAAAACCGGGTAACGCCGGACGAGACCTTTACCCAAGACCGCAAGGAGTTCGCAGAGATTTACTCCGGCGCGTCCGTCACCGTTTTCTACGAACTGGAGCTGGTGGAAGGACGGCGGCCGGGCCCGGTCTTCCCGCTGGAAAAGGTAGAGCTGCGGTGGGTTGACCCGACCACCGGCGAGTCGCGGACCTGGCCGGGAGAATCCGTATTCGGTCTGGCTGGCTGGCAATCGGGCGACGGCCATTACACCGCACCCATGCAGCGCTTCGGCGCCATCGTCGCCCTGGCCGCCGACCGCTACGGCTCATTGTCATCCCACGGGGAGGATGGCGATTACCCGGAAGTATACCGCGAGCTGTCCGCCCTGCTGGAGCAACTGCGCTCCCTGCGCGGCGACCTGGGAACTCTGGACGCCTACAACGATTTCCTGTTCCTGCTGGAACACATCACCGGTGACGTTGCCGAGCGGCTCCCGCCATCTACACGGTCGGGTTATAGCCGGTAGGAGAGAATGCCAAATCCCCTCTCCCTCTGGGAGAGGGTTAGGGTGAGGGCGTGTCCCCGGCTGCAACGGCCCTTTGGGGCGCGCGCGCCAAGTAGAGCAGCGCCGCAGAGGCCACGTAAGCGGCCACCATCACGATGTACAGCAGCCCGTAGCTGCCCGATACCGTCCGCAGCAGGGAGGCCAGCGACGGCCCCAGGCCCAGCGCCGCCGTCTGGAAGGGAGAGAACAGCCCCAGCAGCGAGCCATAGGAATCGCGCCCGTAGTATTGGGCCAGCATCATGTTCTCCATGCTCCCCACTGCCCCGGAGAACACGCCCCACACCAGCGCGAACACCAGCGCTTCGGCCAGGGAGTCCACCATCGTCAGGTAGGCCAGCAGCGCCCCGGAACCCACCATTGTCACCATCAGGCAGCGCCGCGGCGTGAACTTGTCGGACAGGACGCCCCAGCCCACGTTGGCGATGGACAGCACCGTCCCAAAGCTCAAAACGCCGGCAGCGGCGGCGACGCTCAACCCAGCGCCCTCCACCAGGTACGGCACCAGGCTGAAACCCACACTGCTGGAGGCCATAGTGCCCACGCAGGCAGTGGCGACAATCAGCCAGTAGGGGCGAGTGCGTACAGCCTCCCGCACCGTCCAACTGGTTTCGGAGGGCGGGATGGCGGTTCGGCTCCCTCTCCCTTCGGGGGAGGGTTGGGGTGGGGGCGCCCCACCCGCCCCGTCCGTTTGAAGCCCAATGTCTTCGGGACGCCTTCGCATCAGCAGCACCACCGGGATAACCAGGACAAATGCGAATATCCCCAGATAGCGAAAAGCCTCACGCCAGCTTTGGCTGACAGCGATAAGCACGATTAGCTGGATGTTTATGGCTCCGGCGATGGGGCGGAAGGTAGACACCAAAGCCAGCGCGATGTTGCGCCGCCGCCGGAAGAAGTTGACCGCAGCAGTCCTGGGCACCAGTCCTATCAGCACTGGGTTGGACACCGCCCGCGCCACAATGTAGGCGGCGTAGAACTGCCAAACCGAACTCACCCCTGACAGAAGCAGGAAACATACCCCGGCAATGAGCAGCCCGGATGGCATCAGCCACCGCGGGCCGTGGCGGTCGGCCAGCCGCCCGATGAACGGCGCAATCAGCCCGGAACACCATGTTCCGATGGTGGCCGCATAGGAGAATGTGCTGATGCTCCAGCCGGTGTCCTCGCTGATGTATACCTGTACTCCTCCCAGCACCACCTGGGAGACGCCGCTGGCGGCAAAGGTGGCCAGGGACGACATACCCAGGATGAGCCAGCCATAGTAGAAGGGCGTCCGGGGTCGCCAGTTGAACAGACGGTTAAGCACGGGTAGAGGTATTCCTCATAGGGCGATAGCCGCCCACCACAGGCGCGGCGGCAGGGATGCAGGCAGAATCATACAGCATTCGCCCATGACAGCGGAGCGGGATGTGTTAAATTGTTACTCAAATTCGCAGAGGTATCGCCATGCCCCTTGACCGCGCCCAGGTGGTCCACATCGCCGCATTAGCCCGAATCGGGATTTCCGACGAAGAGATAGACGCCTACGCCGGGCAGCTCTCCGACATCATTGACCAGTTCGAGGTGCTGAACGAATTGGACACCACCGGCGTCGAACCTACCGGCCACGCCGGTGAATTGCGGGCCGTGATGCGCGACGACGCCCCGGCGGATTCCCTACCGCCGGACGCCGCCCTCAGCAACGCGCCTCGCCGCGAAGGCGAGTTCTTCCGCGTAAAGGCCGTGCTGGACGAATAAGCAAGGCAATCTCCTTGAACAAAAGTCCCCTCCCCCTTGAGAGGGAGGGTCAGGGTGGGGGTGAAATCCTCGCCAAAGTCATGTTCCTTTCTGTGAGTAGAACCATTGCCCGAACTTAACTGGCTGACCATCCAAGAAGCCCGCAAATTGCTGACCAGCCGCGAAGTCAGTTCCGTTGAGTTGACCCGCGCCTGCCTGGAACGCATAGAGGCCGTAGAGGACAACGTGCGTTCCTTCATCACGATGACGCCGGAGCTGGCACTGGCCCATGCGCAGGCCGCCGACCGTATGCTGGCCGACGGCAACGCATCCCCGCTGACCGGCATCCCTATGCAGGTCAAGGACGTGATGTGTACCGAGGGCGTCCGCACCACCTGCGGCTCGCGGATGCTGGCTGACTATGTGCCGGTCTACAACTCGACGGCGGTGGAGCGGCTGTTACGGCAAGGCGCAGTGATGCTGGGCAAGGGGAACATGGACGAATTCGCCATGGGGTCGTCCTGCGAAAATTCGGCCTTCCACCCCACTCACAACCCGTGGGACGCCGCTCGCGTACCCGGCGGCAGCAGCGGCGGGGCCGCCGTGTCGGTAGCGGCGGGAGAGGCCATCTATTCCCTCGGCTCCGACACCGGGGGCAGCGTGCGGCAACCGGCGGCCCTGTGCGGCGTCGTGGGACTCAAGCCGTCCTACGGGCTGGTCAGCCGCTACGGGTTGGTGGCCTACGCCTCGTCGCTGGACCAGATTGGCCCCATCGGGCGCACCGTTGCCGACTGCGCCCTGGCCCTCAGCGCCATCGCCGGCCACGACCCCCGCGACGCAACCTCGCTGCCTTTGCCTGTTGCCGACTTTACCACCGGGCTTAACAACGCCGGCGACCTGAGCGGCCTGCGGTTGGGTGTGCCTGTGGAGTATTTCGCCGAGGGCATCGAGGACGGCGTGCGCCGCTCCGTCGAGCAGGGCATTGCCACGCTGGAAGAACTGGGCGCCTCCGTCCGCGAGGTGTCCCTCCCGTCCACCAAGTACGCCCTGGCCTGCTACTACATCATCGCTCCCTCGGAATGCTCCGCCAACCTCGCCCGCTACGACGGGGTGAAGTACGGCTATTCCGACCAGCAAGCCGCCGATATGTGGGGCGCGATGGAGCAGACGCGACGGCACGGCTTTGGTCCAGAGGTCACCCGCCGCATTATGCTCGGCACCTTCGCGCTGTCGGCGGGCTACTACGACGCCTACTACCTGAAGGCGCAGCAGGCGCGGACGCTGATTCGCCGGGACTTCTCCGAAGTCTTCAAGACAGTGGATGCGCTGGTGACGCCCACCTCGCCGGTGGTGGCCTTCCCCATCGGTGAGAAAATCGGCGACCCGGTGCAGATGTATCTCATAGACGTCACTACCCTCCCGGTTAACGTCGCCGGGCTACCCGGCCTGTCGGTTCCCTGCGGCTTTTCCGATGGCCTGCCCATCGGGATGCAGCTAATCGGCCCGCACCTGTCCGAGCCAACCCTGCTACGCATCGGTCACGCCTACGAGCAAGCTACGGAGTGGCATAAGCAACGCCCGCCTTTGTAAAAAATTCCCTCCCCCTTGAGGGGGAGGGTTAGAGCCTGACCTGCGAAAGCAGGGGTGGGGGTGAAAATCCCCGGAGCCGTCGTCTCTGGAATCAGGAAGCGAAGCTAGACAATCAGCCCCCTGCGGCCCTGCGCACCCTCTGCGTAGGCCAGATTGGCCCGGGCCCGGTCCAGCTCGGTCAGAGGCGGCCCGGAGAGCCAGAGGTACAGGGAAACCGGGGAAGAGACCAACCGGCGAGCAGCCCGGCTCGCAGCCCACTTGTTGGCGTGCGCCGGGGCGTCAGCGGCACTGGCCTCAGAGGAAGTCTTTTCCAGGTTAAGTGCGGTCATTGGGTCCCCCTTTCGTGGCAGAGTTGCTGCCCTGATAAATTCCATCGGCCATTACGCTGGCGTGGCCTTCAATGCCGGGGCGGACTTGCCGCCCGCCCCGGGGATGCGCCCCTAGATGGCGAGCTTCCGCCAGGTGCCGGTCTCCATCTGGTAGTCGGCGTACTCGTCGCTCAGCTTGGAGACCTTGGCCAGCAGGCGGGCGACGGGGCCGGTGTGCGCCTTGGCGTCCTGCGGCGCGGCCGGGGTTACGGTGGTGTCCAGGGAAACCTTGTCGGGGGTGAACGTGGCCATTTCGGTCTCCTTCGTGGTCGGTTGACCGCTTGGTTTATTTACTTACCTATCAGCTTGACAAGCTGTATAGGTAGTAACTAATAATATATTAGTAAATAAATTCTCCGTTGTCAAGGGGTTGATAGTGGCTAATTTTTGATTAGTGTGCTAGTATCCCCAAAATCCGAAAATCAGCGGACTTGGGAGGCCAATATGGACTGCCTGGAACCTTGCCCGCGTTTCGACCGGGCCATTAGCATCCTCAGCAAGAAGTGGAATTGCATGATTATCCGCTGTATGTTGGCGGAACCGCGCCGCTTCAGCGATATCTCCAACTACGTTGAGGGTCTAAGCGACCGCCTGTTGTCTCAGAGACTCCATGAGCTGGAGAAATTCGGGATCGTAGAGCGGAAGGTGTATGACAGCAAGCCTGTGCTGGTAGAATACTCCCTGACCAAAAAGGGCGCGTCCCTTCGCAGAGTGGTGGAGGCCATCCAGCATTGGGCCGACCAATGGGAAGAGCATCCAGCCCCATTACTCGCTTAGGAGGCGGCAGATGCAGCGCACCAGAATCTGCGACATCTTCGCCAGCGACTCCCCCATGGGCGAGGCGCTGGTGCAGGGCTGGGTCAAGACCCGCCGCTCGTCCCGCTCCGTGTCCTTCGTTCAGGTCAACGACGGCTCCACCCTGCGCGACCTACAGGTGGTAGTCGGCGAGGACAGCCCTGCCTACGGCGTCGCTAACTCCCTGACCACCGGATGCAGTGTCAGCGTAATCGGCCGGGTGGTGGAGTCCCAAGGCAAAGGCCAGCGGTACGAGATTCAGGCCCAGGAAGTCCGCCTGTTGGGTGGGGCGGACCC
Organism: Dehalococcoidia bacterium; assembly: GCA_965204805.1. Taxonomy (GTDB): domain Bacteria; phylum Chloroflexota; class Dehalococcoidia; order Lucifugimonadales; family UBA3495; genus VXOI01. The sequence goes on along the minus strand of OZ242013.1, from coordinate 454,815 downwards.
GGAAACCTACCCGTTGCAGAAGAAGCGGCACACCCCAGAGTTCCTGCGGGAGATTGCCCACCTGCGCCCCCGCACCAACACCTTCGGCGCCATGGCCCGCGTCCGCAGCGCCGCTGCCTTCGCCATCCATTCCTTCTTCCAGGAACGAGGCTTCCAGTACATCCAGACGCCTATCATCACCGCCAGCGACGCAGAGGGCGCGGGTTCCATGTTCCGCGTCACCACCCTTGACCTGGACAACCCCTCAAAACTCCCTCCGGGAGAGGGCCGGGGTGAGGGCGTAGGCTTCGCCGAAGACTTTTTCGGACGCCCCACCTTCCTGACCGTCAGCGGCCAGTTGGAAGCCGAAATCTTCGCCATGGCCCTGTCCAACGTCTACACCTTCGGGCCGACGTTCCGGGCGGAAAACTCCAACACCTCCCGGCACCTGGCCGAGTTCTGGATGGTGGAGCCGGAGGTCGCCTTCTGCGAGTTGGACGGGCTGGCGGAGCTGGCCGAGGACTTCCTGAAGCACATCTTCGGCCACGTCCTCGAAAACTGCGGCGAGGATATGGAATTTTTCAACCGCTGGTACAACGAAGAAATCATCGCCACCCTGGAAGGCATCATCGACTCCCGGTTCGAGCGCGTCACCTACACCGAAGCCGTTGATATGCTGCTCAATTCCGGGGAGTCCTTCGAGTACCCGGTAAGCTGGGGGGTTGACCTGCAATCGGAGCACGAGCGTTACCTGACCGAGAAGCGTATCGGTCGGCCGGTCATCGTCACCGACTACCCCAAGGAAATCAAGGCGTTCTATATGCGTCTGAACGACGATGACAAGACGGTGCGGGCCATGGACGTGCTGGCCCCCGGCATTGGCGAAATCATCGGCGGCAGCCAGCGCGAGGAACGCCACGATGTTCTGGTTCGGCGCATGGCCGAGTCCGGACTGAACGCCGAGGAATACTACTGGTACATCGACCTGCGTCGCTATGGCTCTGTCCCTCATGCCGGGTTCGGCCTGGGCTTCGAGCGCACCGTTCAGTTCATCACCGGCGTGTCCAACATCCGTGACGTAATCCCCTTCCCCCGAACCCCCAAGAACGCCGAGTTTTAGGCCGTCCGGTGACTGCCGCACCCGACCCGCGCGCCCTCTATGGAGTTTTCGGCCACGAAAGCCCCACGATGCGCGATCTGTTTGAGCGCTTGTCCGCAATATACGTGGACACAGATACTATTCCGCCCGTCGCCAACAGCTTCCGGGCTTGGGCCGCCTGCCGCCCGCCCGCAGGCGCAAATGCGGACACCTTCATCCGGCACACCTGCCTGTCCCTGGCGTGCCGGATGCTCGCCTACCGCTTCCTGGAGCCGTTCCCGTCGGAGCGGGATCTCTGGGCAGTTATCAACGGCGAATACTTCGTAGGCGCCGGTTTGAGCAACTTCCTGGGCGAAGACTTCTTTTCCTGGCCCTACTTCCGCCGCTCGATGGGCATCGGCGAAGACCCTAAATCGATGGACGCCGCTCGCTCTCTGATGAATACCCTGCGCCCCCTCGAGGTCTCCGGCCTCTCTCCTGACCTGATGCACAGCCTATACCGTGAAACCTGGGATGCAGACTGCGAAGGCGACTCCTCAAACCCCTTGGAACAAGTGGCTGCAATAGCAAACAACCCTACCTTGACCTGCATCGCCCCCAGTTGCGGAGGCGGCACGACGCTCGCCTCGGCCGTGACTGCGGCCATTGCCTTGCGGCTGGCGACTGGCGAACATCCTCTGGATGCGTTAATGGGCGTATCCGGCCAGTTTCTAGGCATGACCACGGACCCGCTGGCCGCTGTAGTCGCTGCCACTTCTTTCCTCCTCTCTCTCGGTGATGTGGTCAAGGAACCCCATCCGCCGATCTTGGTACCCATCTACCTAGCCGACGCGGGGCGACTTCCCAAGGAGCGTTTGGAGGCCAGCGGCGAGCGCTCCTACGTGATAGATTCTGCCGACGGCATAGCGATGCCTGAGCGGGTCGCCGCAGACCCGTTGTACTTGGACTGGCTGCTGGCCCGTCTGCCAAACTACCAGCGTGGCGCAGCCCTGCGACTGCGCGCCCAGTCCGAGGATGTGGCTCTCCAGGAAGTGCTCAATGCCTGGTACAATTACCTCACCTCACCCAAGGCCCGCACACCTATCCCCGAGCCGCTGAGCCCCTCTGCCGCCGACATCATGGTCGAGGCGGCCCGCGCTCTAATACTGGCCTACATCCACGGCTCCGGGCCAGCCCCCATGCACCTCGCTCGTAACGCTCCCGCGCCCCTTTTCGCAGTCCGACGAGAGTTCGACCTGACCATCTAGCAACCGCGTTCCGTCGGTCTGAGTCCCGCGGGCATTCACATCGCAATTTGACGCTCATTATGGCTACTGAATATAATGGCGGGCGGCCCGCAGGTTCCGGGCATAGCCGGATTTAACCTATACGCCGGGCCCTGCGACAAGCTCAGGAGAAGGAGCGCAATGACTACTTACGAGGTCGTACTTCATCCCGCCTCGGTGGTCGAGGAACTGAAGAAGAACAACATTACCCATGTGGTCTGGCTGCCCGACAGTGAGACCAACTTCATGTACCAATTGCTCACGGGCGAGTCTTCGCTGGACCTGGTGCCAGTGTGCCGCGAGGGCGAGACCATGGCCATCGCCGCCGGTCTCTGGGTCGGTGGCGCAAAGCCCATTGTTTTGATTCAGAACACGGGTATTTTCGAGTCTGGCGACTCCATCCGTGGGCTAGGGCTGGACATCAATCAGCCGCTGGTGATGCTGGTGGGCTACCGGGGTTGGACCCGTCGCGGCGTCACCACCGATTCAGCCGCAGTGTTCATCGAGCACATACTCCACACTTGGGGCATCAACTACTACCTGATAGAGACCGACGAGGATGCAGACCGCATCAGCGTTGCAATAGCGGAGGCTGAACGCACTCAGAAGCCGGTAGCGGTTCTCGTCGGCACGGAATTCGGCTCCTAGACAACTGCCCCCTTCCTGACCATCTGTCAGTGGGGAAATAAGGAATCGGTCTTATGATTGACAATCAGGAAGCAGTCAAGGTTATAGACGCGAATCGTGGCGACGGCGTCATTATCGCCACCATGAACGCCAACAACGTCCACTTCGGTCTGCCGACCGTGACCACCAAGGAAAATCTGGATATGCCGGTTTCCGGCGCCATGGGGAAGGCTTCCAATGTCGGCCTGGGGCTGGCCTTGGCCCAGCCCAACCGCAAGGTGATTGTTCTGGACGGCGATGGCAGCCTGCTCATGAATCTCGGCGCCATGGTTACCTTGGCCAACAAGACGCCCAGGAACCTTTGCCACATGGTGTTCGATAACGGCGTCTACGCCGTCACCGGTGGGCAACCTGTGCCTGGATCGGGGCGGGCCGACTGGGAAGGAATGGCCAAGGCCGCCGGATATGCCGCCACCTTCTCCTTCGAAAACCTGGAAGATCTCACCACTGGTATCGGCGATGTGATGGCCGCTGTAGGACCAGTGTTCGTGCATCTGCGGGTCAAGCCGGAAATCGAAAATACGCCGGTCCAGTTCCGCCAGCGTGCCTCGCGCACAATTCATGTGGCCATCCGCGAGATGCCTGCCATTCTGGCCAACGACTAGAGAAATCCCCCTCCCTCTCGGAGAGAATGTCCAATTTTTCCTCTCCCCCCTGGGAGAGGGTTAGGGTGAGGGCAAGACAACGACGATGCTTGCCGGTTTGGGCAAGGGGTTGCTTCTGCGGCTGGGGGCCTACGCGCTGTTCGTGTGGGGCTTCTGGCTGCTGTTCCAAGCCTTCGAGCGATCAAGCATCCCCTTTGGCGTGGGCGGCGGAGTTGCCATCCTGGTAGCCATGTGGGCGATGGTGGGCTTCCGGAGGCCTCCCTCCTTGGATTCCAAGGCGCGCCGCGATGACGGTGATTCCGACTCCGGCGGTGAGACCAAATCGTGAGCCAGTCCTCCTCGAACACACAGCTATCCCCCGGAATTCCCTACGCTGAAGCGGCGCGGGCTGTGAACTACCACCGGGGCGATGCGCTGGTGGTGTCCACCTCTGCCGCGCTGCGGGAGTGGAGCCAGGTGTCGGAGCGCCGAGAGCTGGACCTGGACCTGATGGATTGCATGGATCGCGCTCCGGCTGTCGGATTGGGGTTAGCCTTGGCCCAGCCGGAACGTAAGGTTCTGACCCTGGACTGCGATGCCACCCTCCGCACCAACCTGGGTGGACTTGCCACCATCGGCGAATCGCGCCCGTCCAACTTAGTCCATTTCGTGTTCGATGACGCCACACGCCCGTCCACCAGCGGAGTCCCCATTAGGGAACTGGACCACTTGGACTTGGTCCAGATGGCAGTTTCGTCGGGATACGCCAAGGCCTATCACTTCGACCAGCTGGAAGAGCTACTTATCGGCCTGGAAGAGGCAATGCAGCAGGAAGGCCCGGTTTTCGTGCTGGTGAGCGTCTATCGCGAGAGCGACTCCCCGGCTTTCCCTGAGCGCAGGATGGCCGAAGGATGGGCACAGATGAGAGAGCAACTGGCCGGGCAGGAATAGGCAACGCCCGCGGCTTTATTTTCCCGGAGTGAGCGGGAATTTAAGCGGCCGGACGCACTACAATCTGGTGTGCGACGGTGATGCCCATGGAAACCTGGCCCTGCTCGGTGGCCACCTCCATCACCCCCAGGAACGGCGTGGCGCCGGCGATGGTGACCGTTTGTTCCGGGACGATTTCGGAGTCAGACAGGAACTTCAGCAGTTGGGGATCTTCCTCCGGAACCCGGTCGACGATGTAGGACCGGCCCGCTTGGGCGGCGTCCAATGTTACGGAGTTGGGAGGAATCTTGGGTTCGCCGGTTCCGGGTATGGGCCGCCCATAGGGCGACCGGCGTGGATTGCCCAGCCTCTCCACCAGCTTTTCCATAAGCTGCGGCGACATGCCGTGCTCCAGCCTGTGAGCTTCGTTGTGGGCTTGGTGCAACTCCATCCCGAGTAGCCGTACCACCATCCATTCGGCCAGCCGATGCCTCCGGGCGATGTCCTCACCACTCTCCATGCCCTGCTTGGTGAGCCGGATACGCTTGTCAGAGCCGATGTCCACGAGATGCTGCCGGGCCATACGCCGTATCATGCCAGCCACCGAGGGCACCGAGGTCCCCAGTCCCTCCGTGGGGGGAAGGCGGCGCAGGGCATCGGTTAGCTGGGTGATAGTGGGACTTTCATCGTCTTCCCACATCCGGTAGAGGCACAACAGATAGTTCTCCGTGCCGGGCGACAGCCGGTCATGCATGCCGTTGTTTTCTACCGAATCACTCTGTGCGGCGGTGGCCTTCCTGGGTCGTGGCATCAAATCCCTCGACTCTGCAACTAACTTTGCCAACTTGGGTGTCGGAAAAATTATAACAGAGTCGGGGAGCGAATTCTGAATAATCGGCTGATGAAGGACTCAGGCAAATGCGGGCGCGGCCCCTGCCAGCCGACCGTTTACGAAGAGCCGGGCTCGATGCCCTTCGCGCAGTCGCAGCAAGACAACACCGCCGACAGGGTATTCGGCGATGTGGGGCATCAGACAACGCACTTCCCTCATCGACGGCAACTGTACCCGGTACTGGTAGAAGGCGCCCTGAAATTCCCTCTCGACAATCACGCCCTTACCTTCGTCATCCGGGTAACATTCGAGGCAGTCGGGGCGAAACATGACTTCCAACTTTTCGACTGCAAGGTCTCCGGCGGCGTTCGCCCCTACCGGAGGACCAGAATCGCTACAGTGATCTTCGCCGCCATAGCCGCGCCAGTCCAGCTCTCCCAACTCGCAGGTTACCAGTCCATCCGATAGCCATGCAGGCAAGAAATCCACAGTCCCGACGAACTGTGCGGCGAATTTGGATTCAGGGGAGTGGAACACCGCGGACGGCGAGCCGGTCTGCTCAAGCCGCCCCTGGTTCATAACCGCCACTTCATCGCCTACGGTCAGTGCGGCTTGCTGGTCGTGGGTCACAAATACTGTGGTGACCCTGCCTTCATGCAATATGCCTACGACGTCCCTTTGCAACTGGTCTCTAAGTTTCGCGTCCAGGTTTGAAAAGGGCTCGTCCAACAGCAGTATATCCGGCGCGGGAGCCAAAGCCCGGGCCAAGGCTACCCGCTGCTGCTGCCCACCAGACAACTCGTGGGGCATCCGCCTGCCCAGTTCCAAGAGATCCACCAGCTCCAGCGCCTCGGCAATGCGCCAAGAACGGTCTGCATCCTTATGCAAACCGTAGCCGACATTCTGTTCCACAGTCAAGTGAGGGAACAGCGCGCCTTCCTGGAACACCATGCCTATGCGTCGCTTCTCCGGAGGCAGCGAGCTTCCTGGGGAGCTGACGATATGCCCGCCTACGGCTATCCGGCCTGCATCCGGCTGCTCGAATCCGGCAATCAGCCGCAGCAGCGTGGTCTTGCCGCAGCCACTGGGACCAAGCAGCGCCACTATCTTGCCGGGTTCCACGGCCAGGTCCAGGCCGGCCACCGCCTCAACCTCGCCGAATCGCTTCATTACGCCAGCGCATTCCAGAGCCAGCCTGCCGGAGGCTTCCGGGAGGCCAGTCGCTCGGCTATTTTCGTCTATGGCTGGTGCCTTTACCATTCTGTAAAGCCTTAGCTGTTCCTGTCTTTGCGGAGCGCAAGTATCGGGAAGTATCAACAATTATGGCAAATTTCAGCTAGTGCGAGCGACGGGTAGTGTAGGCATCAGAATTGTATGTGTCAACCGGCTGGGTTCGATATCAGCACTCCACCTCGAAGGCTGACGCAGTTCATCACCATAATGGCAAATCCGATTGCAAGAAGTCTCCTCGTGTATACTTACCTAGTGCTTCAGTTTAAGCAAATCTCATATAGCCCTCTTCTTGCTTTCTGTGGGCTAGCCCTATGAGGAACCCTGCGGCTGGTATCACCCGCATCCGGCCGGCGGCGCTTAATGTCCCGCCTGTAATGCTTTTCCCTGCCCTGGTAGTGGGGGCCGCATTGTTGCTGCCTCCGGTGTACCTAGTGGTGCGTTCGCTGGGCAGCGGCAGCGAGCTCTGGGAGCTTCTATTCCGAGAGAGGGTGGCGGGCATCCTGGGGCGCACCCTGCTTCTGGTGATCACGGTGACAGCGGGCTCGCTGGTGATTGCCCTGCCCCTGGCCTGGCTCACAGCGCGAACCGACCTGCCCCTGCGACGGATGTGGGCCGTGCTGACGTCGTTACCGCTGGTGATTCCCAGCTACGTCGCCGGGTTCGTGGTGGTGGTGGCCCTGGGACCGCGCGGGATGCTTCAGGGCGCGCTGGAGGGCCCTTTCGGCGTAGACAGGCTGCCCAGCATTTACGGCTTCGCCGGCGCGATGCTGACCCTCACATTCTTGAGCTATCCCTATATGCTTCTCACAATCAGGGCGGCGTTGCAGCGGATGGACCCGGCGCTGGAGGAATCGGCGCGGGGGTTGGGGCTGGGGCCGGTTGCCACCTTCTTCCGCGTAGTTGCGCCATTGCTGCGCCCTGCGGTTGGCGCGGGGGCGCTGCTGGTTGGGCTGTACACGCTGAGCGACTTCGGAGCAGTTTCCCTCCTTCGCTACGAAACCTTTACCTGGGCCATTTTTTCTCAATACGAATCGTCCCTCGACCGCACCCTTGGGGCGGGGCTGTCCCTGGTGCTGATCGCGTTGGCGTTGGCATGGGTGGCGCTGGAGTTCTTCAGCCGGGGCCGCAGCCGCTACTACTCAACCTCGTCGGGAACAACCCGCCCTCCTGCAACAATACCTCTGGGACGGTGGCGATGGCCTGCGGTGGGGCTGTGCGCCTCCATAACCGGACTAGCCCTTGGTCTGCCTGTAGGAATCCTGCTCTACTGGGTGGTGCGGGGCGTGCTGGCAGGGGAACCGTTGGACCCGCTGTGGACAGCGGCCCGCAACTCGCTCTACATATCGGCCCTAGCTGCTTTGGCTGCCACTGCGGCTGCGCTTCCGGTGGGGCTGCTATCGGTGCGGCATCCGGGGATTTTGAGCGGTGTGCTGGAGCGATTGGGGTATGTGAGCTTCGCCTTGCCAGGAATCGCCATTGCCTTGGCGCTGGTGTTCTTTGGGGCCAATTACGCCGGATTTCTCTACCAGACCGTTGGCTTGCTACTGCTGGGCTACGTGGCCCTGTTCCTTTCCCCAGCTCTGGGCGCAGTACGTACTACGCTGCTCCAAATGAATCCTCGTCTGGAGGAAGCCGCACGCGGGCTGGGGCGTTCCCCTATAGGAGCGTTCACATCGGTGACTCTGCCTGCGGCGCGCCCAGGCATCGCGGCGGGGGCCTCGCTGGTATTCCTGCTAACCATGAAGGAGCTGCCGGCCACGCTGATACTCAGCCCCACAGGTTTCACCACTCTGGCTACCTCGGTATGGTCCTTTACCTCAGAGGCTTTCTTCGCTCGAGCCGCCATGCCGTCCCTGCTGCTCATAGTCCTTTCGGGCGTGCCCCTGGCGTTGCTGATGCTGCGAGAAAGGCGATAGCCAATGGCGGACAGATACGATGAGGAATATAATTGGCGCCAGCCAGCCGGGATGCTCTGGCGCTTCCCAGCCGAGCAGGAGTTGCGACGTTGACCGATTCTCGCAGTCCACTGACGGTAATTTTGCCCGGCAAGTTCATTGATGGCCTCCAGGCAGCTCCGCAGGAAGGCATGGCAGTAGCCTTCGATGAGAGTGGCATATCATGGATCGGACGCCGCGGCGATTTCGAAAACGCACAGGCAGACGGGTACCGCGAGATTCTGGAACTACCGGATTCGACGCTTCTGCCGGGCCTGTTCGACTTGCATACCCACACCAATATGCCCGGCGACGGGCGTTCCGGCGAGGACGTTGACCGCGACGACACCGACGACGTCCGCCTGCTGCGCTCGGCCCGCAATGTCGCCGACGCGCTGTCTACCGGCGTGACCACCCTCTGCGACTGCGGGTCCTGGAACAACACCGCCTTTTCCCTCAAGGAAGGGCTGGCGCAGGGGCTGGCCCAAGGCCCGCGAACCCTGGTATCCGGCCCGCCGCTGACCATCACCGGCGGGCATCTTTGGTTCATGGGCGGCGAGGTGGACGGCATCGCCGGCATCCGGGCCGCCGTGAGGGAGAGGGTCAAGCAGGGCGCGGACTTCATAAAGGTCGCGGCCTCGGGCGGCAGCACGCTGACCAGCGATCCTTACCGGGCGTCCTTCACCCTTGAGGAACTGAAAGCCCTAGTTGACGAGGCGCACAACCGCAATCGCCCGGTGCTGGCTCACTGCCGCTGCACCGAGTCCATCAACTTCGCCCTCGACGCCGGGGTGGACGCCATCCTGCATTGCTTTTTCACCGATTCCGATGGCTCGTACCGCTACGATGAGCCCACCGCTGACCGGCTGGCGGAGTCGGGAGTCTGGGTAAACCCCACGATGCACTTGGGCCGCGTGTCGCGGGCCTACCTGCAACTGACAATGGCGCAGCGCAGCCTAACCCCCGTTGAGCAGGAGCGTTGGGATCGCTCCCAGCGCATGGGCAGCACGGTGATGGACCAGTTCGGGCGGTTGATTAGCGCCGGCGTCAGGCTGGTCGGCGGCTCCGACTGCGGCTGGGGCAGCTATCCCTTCGGCGACTTTCAGGGCGAGATCATCGCCATGCGTGACGCCGGACTCACCTCGATACAGGCCATCAAGGCTGGCACCCGCAACGCCGCCGCTGCACTGGGCATGTTGTCGGAAACCGGAAGCATCGAACTCGGCAAGTCCGCCGACCTGTTGCTGGTAGAAGGCGACCCGGTGGCCAACATCAACGCGCTGCGCCAGGTGCAGGCGGTCTTCAAGCAAGGGCAGAGGGTGGAATCGGCCCGCCCAGCCGTCGCCATGGGCTGACCTTCCTCCAGCCTCAGCGGAATCGGAAATTCAGTTCCTTCCCCCTTCAGAGGGAAGGTTAGGATGGGGGGTGACAATCGGATTATCACACACCCTCAGAGTGAACAAGTATGCATCATTGGGAAGTTGGCGGCAGCATCAACATCGGCTGGCCGGACTATAACGTACCGGAGCGTCCCTACACCATCGTGGAGTTTGACCTCTACGGACCGGTGTTCCGCGCCCGAGTTTCCGACGCCTCCAGCGGCGGGCGGCAGGGCGGCTTCCTGGTGGTCTTCGGCTGCCCCGATGTGGTGCTGGATATGCTGGCGGAGCAGGCCGTCAGGAAACTGGGATTCCAGGTAACAGTGTCTGACCTGCGTTGCAGCATTGAAGGAAATACGATGCACAGCTTTGACTACGAATGGTATCCCACGCCGGAGTTCGCTGACCGCCCCGGGGCCCTGGCCCGCACCATCGCCGAATCACTGGAAGAGATGCGCCGCAGCGGGTAATGGCGAAAATCCCCTCCCATTCGCGGGGGAGGGTTAGGGTGGGGGTGAAATTTCGAGGGTAGTCCTATTGGATAGATCATAGGCTCGCTGCTGGACTACACTGCCGGGCGAATGTATGATTGTCGGCGGCATAAAGCGACCAGATTCGTCTGAACAGACGGCGACAGAGCAGCCCTTCGGCAAGCTCAGGACAAGCTAACGCAGGAGAGAAAACAATGAAGAAAGTGACCATGAGCGACATTCCCAGGACACAGGCCGATATGGCTCCCCTCGGCAGCGGCGGACTAATGACCGGAACTCAGGTCTGGCGCCAGGCCATCCTGAACCCGGAAGACTCCAGCAACTTCAACTTCGCCATCGTCGCCTTCGACGCTGGTTCCCGCAACAAGTTCCATATTCACTCCGGCGACCAGATTCTGGTCATAACCGAAGGAACCGGCAAGGTCGCCACCGACGACGAGGTTCTCGAGGTCACCCAGGGCGACGTCGTCGTCATACCCGCTGGCGAGAACCACTGGCACGGCGCCCCGGACGACACTGCCATGGCCCACATCACCATAACCGTCAAGGGCAGCCAGACCGAGCAGACCGAGGCGTAAGCCTCCTTTCCGGCGCAGCGTAGCCCGAAGATTCGACAGCCCTGGCAAGTCTGCCGGGGCTGTCGAATCTCTATCAAGTTCCCTCCCCCTTGAGGAAGAGTTAGGGTGGGGGTGAGATCTCTGGTATCAGTCGCCTTCAGTCCTGCCCTTCGACAGGCTCAGGAGGCAAAGGCCCGCGAGTCACGCCGGTATCAGCAGGCGAAGCAGTTGACGCCGGGCGAGACTCGCGCCGCCGTACTGCGGCGAGGCGGGAACTCAGGTTGGAATAGGCCATCACCACGGCAAACACCCCGGCTTCAACCAAGACTATAGTTGCGCCCGAAGACACGTCCACAAAGTAGCTCAGGTAAATGCCAAAGAAGCCGCAAACCGCCCCAATTCCCGCCGATAGCATCAACATCCGGGGGAAGCTGTCGGTGAGCATCCGAGCTGAGACAGGCGGTATGACGGTAGCCCCGGCGATGAGCAGAACGCCCAACACCTGGAGCGAGACCACGATGGTTCCCGCCAACACTAGGGAGAACATGGCCTCCACCCATCCCGTGGGAACGCCGTAGAACTGGGCCACGTCGCCGTCGAAGGTGGTGAACAGGAAGTGCTTGTAGGCCACGAATAGCACCAGCGCCACCACTGCGGTCACCACCGCTAAGGCCACCAAGTCTCCGGGAGTTACGCCTACTATGTTGCCGAACAGGGCCGTCTCAAAGTCGCGGGTGAAGCTCTTGTAACGGCTGATAAGCACGATGCCCACGGCGAAGCTGGCCGTGGTAATCACGCCTATGGCAGCGTCATAAGCTATTTTCCGCTTCTTGGTGGTGAGGGTGATGAGCTGGGCACAGAGGAATCCCCAAACGGTGGACCCAACCAGAAAATTAAGGGACATCACGTAGGACACCACCGCCCCGCCCAGCACGGCGTGGGCCAGCCCGTGTCCAACGTAAGCCATTCTCTTCAGGACAACGTAAACGCCAATCCCGCCGCACAATGCGCCAGCCAGGACGGATGCGGCCATGCCGCGGAGGATGAACGGGTACGAAAAGGGTTCGAGTAATACTTCAAGCATGAGTGTGGCTGTGCCCTGAGATTGTCCGGGCTTCTCCCTCACCACCATTTCGGCCATAGCGGTGGGGGCTTTCGGCTACTATGGGCATTCCTTCGTAGTGAATCACCGGCATATCAGCGCCGTAGGTCTGGTACAGTACCTCGGACGTTATCACCCGGGAGGGTGGCCCCTCGGCCAGGATTCTCCCGGCCCCGTCATCGGAATGGAGAACGGCTAGCCACGGCAGATGCACCGCAACGGCGTTGATTTCGTGAGTGGTGATGACGATGGTGACGCCCTCGTGGTTGAGGTCGTGAAGCAGGTGCATCACGTCGTCGCGGGTCTTCACGTCCACGCCGGAAGTGGGTTCGTCCAGCAGCAACAGCGACGGGCTGCTGACCAGCGCCCGGGCCAGGAAAGCGCGCTGCTGCTGGCCCCCGGACAGTTCGCGGATGTGGCGTCCGGCCAGGTGCAGGATGCCCAGTTGGTCCATCATCCGGTCGGCCAGTTCCTTTTCTTCTCGCCGGAACCAGGGAAAGAGCCGGTTTTCCATGGTACGACCCATCATCACCACTTCCCGGACGGTGACAGGAAAGTTCCAGTCAATGGTCTCCAATTGCGGCACGTAGCCAATGCGGGGCCGCTTCTGGGAGATTCCAACGCCGTCAACCAGCACTTCCCCTTCGTAAACATCCACCGCGCCCAGCATCGAGCGGAGCAGCGTCGTCTTGCCGGAACCGCTGGGGCCCAGAAGGCCCACGAAGTCGCCCCGCATTATTTGCAGATCAACACGTTCAAGCACCCTCTGTTTTTCGTAGCCGCAGGAGAGTCCGTTTATCTCTACCAGCGGCGTGCCGGAACGGTATGCGTGAGGGATGGGATGCAGCATCGGCGGTTACTCACGTCAATCAAATCCCCTCTCTCCCTGGGGGGTTAAGGTGAGGGCGGACAGGATGTTGACCCTTCGACAAGCTCAGGATTATGTCCCTAATGATGGTGGTGCCCTCCATGGGCTCCCGTCCATTCGGCGGGCAGCGGAGCCGGATGTTGATGGCCGCCAGTTTCCTCGTGGTGGGGCTCGTCGCCGTTGGCCACGCCTACCAACTGGGTGGCGACAAGCTGGGCGTAGAGGCCATGCCGCTCCAGCAACTCCTGATGGCTGCCCTGTTCCACAGCCTCGCCATGGTCCAGCACCACGATACGGTCGGCGTTGCGGATGGTGGACAGCCGGTGAGCGATGACCAGGGTGGTCCGCCCCTGCATTAGGTTTTCCAGCGCCTGCCGCAACTGGCTCTCGCTCACCGCGTCGAGGTGGGACGTTGCCTCGTCCAGAATCAGCACCGGCGCGTTCTTCAGCAGGGCCCGGGCTATGGCGACGCGCTGGCGCTGCCCGCCGGAAAGCTGCATACCCCGCTCGCCCACTATGGTGTCGTATCCGTCGGGGAAGGCGGTGATGAAGTCGTGGCAATTCGCCTGTCGCGCAGCGTTTTCCAGCTCAGACTGGGATGCGTCGGGACGTCCCAGCATTATGTTTTCCCGTATGCTGGCGTTGAACAGGTAAGTATCCTGCGATACAAGTGCAACCTGGCGGCGCAGGTCGTCCAGCTTGAAGTCGCGGATGTCGTGCCCGTCCAGTTGCACCGAGCCGACGGAGGGATCCCAGAACCGCATAACGAGATTCGCGCAGGTGGTCTTGCCCGCGCCGGAGCGTCCCACCAGGGCGACGGTGTGTCCCGGCTCAACGGCGAAGCTGACTTCGCTGAGCGCCTGGGGTTCACCGGGGCCATAGTCGAATCCGACGGCACCAAAAACCACGGACGGCGCGGCAGCCTGATGCCCGTCATGGCTGCTATGGTTATCGCTATGGTGATGTACGCCCAGCCCGTCAGTAACCGGGACCGGCTCGTCGTGAATGGCGAACAGGCGACGCGACGCCGCCAGCGTTTCCATCAGTTGTTTCATTGTGCGGGCTATATCCGAAACAGGAGCAAAGGCGGCTACTGAAAGCACAACCGCCAAAATTAACTCTGGCCTGGAAATGCTGCCGTTGGTCAGCAGCCACACGCCGATGGTCAGCACGACCAGTCCGCCCAGGGCTGTCATCGCCTCTATGAAGCCAATCTGGAAGGCTCGCTCCTTGAGAAAGCGAAGCTGGAAGTGGGCGAACCGCCAGCTATTGGCTACCATTTCTGCGGTTCTCGCCCGGCCTTGTCCAAAGGCGGAAATCTCCCGCATTCCTTGAATGCTGTCAACCATGTGGGCATGAACATCACCTAACTGGTGCCGCAACTCCTCACCCAGCCGCTCGGAGCGTTTCTGGGCGAAGAAGGGACTGAGAGCTACCGCCAAGAGGAAGGGGGCCACCGCCAGCGCCATCGGCCAGGCGATGACAGCCAGCACCGCCACCACCACGCCCGGCACTACGACGGCAGTGAAAGCGGGAGTGATGGTGTGGGCGAAGAAAAACTCAACGGTCTCCACATCGCCGCCAACCACGCTAACCAAGTCACCGGAACGTCTCCGTGTCATATAAGCCGGAGCGAGGGGGTCCAGTTTGCGGTAGACGTCCACCCGCATTTCCGCCAGCAGGCGATAGGCCAAGTCATGGGCCACCCACGACTCGGTCCAGACGAAGAAGGCGGCCAGCGGCGTCAATACCGCCAGCAGAATCAGCAGCAAGGTGAGGTCGCCACCGGTAATCACCTGGCCCACCAGCAGCGCGCTCACGACGCCGACGCCTATGGCCGTGCCGTGGTGAGCCACGCCAAGCAGGAAGGTTAGCAGCAACTCCGCGCTCCACGGCCTGACCAGCCCCAGCAATCGCCTCCAGACGGTGAAGATGCCCAGAGTCGCCTGGCGGTCTCCGTGGCGATGCTCATCGTGGCGAGCCGCAGGGGCGGCATGATGGTGATGCCCGTGGCCGTCGTGCCCGGGACGGGGCATGAAGGCTTCGGCATCCGGCTGTGGGCCATGGGCGTGCCGTCCTTCGACAGGCTCAGGAGAAACGTGGGTTGTATGGCGCTGCTCATGCCCGTGGCGGTGCCCACTGTCTCGGCGATGCGGCTGTGCTTCGACATGATGATGACCGTGGTCATGGTCATGTCCATCATCGCGGCGGTGCGTTTGCGGCCCTTCGTGATGGTGATGACCGTGGCCCTGATGCGCAGTCTGCGGCATGAAGGCCGATACGTCCACCTGCGGAGCGGCGGGATGACCGTCGTGGCGTGTCTCGCGGGAGGGTTGCTCGACGAGTTCAGGATGAAGGTCGAAGTCCAATCGTTCTTGCTGCTGGGCCATCAGGTCCGCGTAGAGGCCACCTTCAGCCACCAGTTCGGCGTGACGGCCCGACTCCACCAGACGCCCCTCATTCAGCACCAGGATGCGGTCGGCGTTGACCACGCTGGATAGGCGGTGGGCGATTCTCAGGGTTGTGCGGCCCTCAATCAGCCGGTCAAGAGCCTGCACTATCACGGCTTCGTTTTCGGCGTCCACGCTGGACAGGGCCTCGTCCAGTATCAGGATGGGGGCGTCTTTGAGCAGGGCGCGAGCAATGGCGATGCGCTGTTTCTGCCCGCCGGAAAGCCTGACGGCCCGCTCGCCCACCACCGTATCGTAGCCCTGGGGCAGATGGCGGATGAATTCATGCGCGTTGGCCGCTTGTGACGCTGCTTCCAGTTCCGCTTGCGAAGCGTTGGGCCTTCCGAAACGAAGGTTGTCGGCCACAGTACCGTGGAAGAGATAGGTATCCTGGGTGACTACCGAAATCTGCTGGCGCAGTTCTTCCAGCGGTATGTCCCGCAGGTCCTTTCCGCCCAACTGAATTACGCCCTGCACGGGGTCGAAGAAGCGCAGCATCAGCCATACGATAGTGGACTTGCCCGCCCCACTGGGGCCAACCAGGCCCAGGGTCTCGCCTTCTTGAAGGGTAAAGGACAAGTCGTGCAGCGCGGGGCGTCGGCCTTGCCCGTTTCCCCGTCCAGTATCGTAGGCGTGACTTACCTGCTCGAAGGTGATTTCCGGCTGAAGCTGTCCGGCTGATTCCGCAGCCGACGCTGCCGCTTCTCCGTTATTCCCGCGAAGGCGGGAATCGGGGTCGCGCACGGTCACCGGCGAGTCCATAATGGCGAATATCCCCTCGGCAGAGGACATAGCCATCACGCCGTCGTGGTATAGCTGCACCAGCTCCCGCAGAGGGCGGAAGATTTCCACGCCGAGCATCAGGACAATCATCAGCGCCCGCAGCTCCAGGTCACCGTCGGCCACCCGAACCGCGCCCCAGCCCAGGGCCACTGCCGCGCCGCCGGTGATGCCCAGGATGGTCAGCGCGCCAGTGGCAGCGTTGGCTGCCAGCACGCCCATGGTGGTGCGGAACAGGTTGCGGGCGCGCTCCGCCAGCAGTTCGCCGCGGGCGCGGCTCTGCCCGAAAGCCTTGAGGGTAGACAGTCCTTGCACGGCGTCGAGGAAATCCGCGCCCAATGCCCCGTAGGCATCGCGCCGGGCCATGCTTCGCTCTCGGTTCCAGCGGTGGAACAGGTTGGGAATGACCAGCGTAAGGAGAGCGAATGCCAGGAATATCAGGCCAGTGTAGAAGTCTATGATGGCCATGAATATGAAGATAACCACCGGAGCAAGAGCGGCGACAATCATCTGTGGCAGGTAGCGTCCGAAGAAGGCCTCCAGCCGCTCCACACCCTCGGCCAATGACATCAGCGCGTCGCCGGTGCGAGAGGAATCGAAATGCCCCGGCCCCAAGGCCAGCGAATGCTCATACAGCCGTTCCCGGAGCTTCACCTTGACCAAGCTGGCGGTGTGGTGACTCATTACCTCTTGCAAGTATTGCAGGTAGGCTCGAGCTACAATGAGGGCGGCCATAATGACCAGCGGCCAGGTCAGCGACTCGAAGGTAGCGTTGCCGCGCACCACATCGACGATAATCACCGCGGCTACGGCAAGGCGGGCCACCCCTGCGGCCACGGCCAGCATCCCGACCACGGCGGATATGATGATGCGCCAGCGCACGTCCACGGCCAGCGACAGCAGCCTCGGATGCAGGTACATGGCTACATCTCCTTCGTAATCAGGTGGCTCATCAGGTTCACCCCCATCCTAACCTTCCCCCTCTAGGGGGAAGGAAGGGGGGACGGCTACTGAGGATAGACCGCGCCGCTTTCGCCCTCGAACACCGGGCTTACATCCACGTCGTCAAAGGCATCGGCATTGCCGCCCAACGCCGGAATCATGATTCGCATGTTCTGGCGCATCAAGCCCAGGTACGAGTGGTCCGGGTCTCCCGGCGCGCCGGGAAGGTCGTCGTCGGCCAATTGGTCAACGAAGGTGGTATTTCCCTCGCGGGCGATGGTTTCCAGCACGTCGCTGGGGAACTCCTCGGAGCCAAAGACTGCCGGCAGGCGCAGTTCCTTGACTTGGTCAATGATCTCGGCAACCTCCCGTGCGGAAGGCTCGGCAAAGTCCGAAGGCTGCACTGCGCCGATAACCTCCATGCCATAGGAAAGGGCGAAGTAGGCCCATGAGTCATGGTAGGTCACCAAACGGCGATTCTCCGGCGGGATAGTCGCCACGGACTGCCGTATGGCGGCGTCCATGGCGTCAATGCGCTGGCGAAAGGCATCCAGGTTCTGCTTGTAGTAGTCGGCGTTGTCGGGATCCAGGGACGCCAACTGCTCATGAGCCAGCTCGGCGTACTTTAAGCCGAGCTTGGGGTCAGGCCACAGGTGAGGATTAGGGTGGCCCTCAGATTCCGGGAAACTGAAATCGAACTGCCACTGCTCCCGAGTAATGGAGCGGTCACCCAGCAATAGGACCGGCGTTTCGTCTTTCTTGTTGGCGTCGGCCAATTCGAGGGTGGGCTGCTCCAGGAACAACCCGTTGGCGATGATCAGGTCTGCGTCGGACATCAGTTTCGCCAAGGAAGGCTGGGGTTCAAAGATATGGGAGTTGACGCCCTCGGGCACCACTCCTTCCAACATGATACGGTCTCCGCCGATGTTTTCTACGATGCTGGTTATCGGGGAAACCGTGGTAACCACCTTGAGCTTTCCTCCGTCGTTACCGCGCTCTCCGCAGGCCACTGTAAGAATTACTGCCAGAACGGATGCTAGGATGATGCAGTACAGGATAGGTCGTTTTGAATGCAGGGAAATCATTCGATTTATCTGTCCTTGCTACAGGTCTGAAGCCCCGGAGCGTTCACCAGCATCGCGTTCCCGGTCCTGGCAACCAGCGCAGACCCCGGTTATCGAGAAGTGTTCGACGTCGGGGATGAAGCCGAAATCCTGCATCAGGGTTTCGCGAAATTCAGATAGGTAATGGGGGCTGAGGTTGTAAGCTCCCTGGCAAACGCGGCACACCATGTGATGATGGCGCTCATCGGGCAGGGTTAGTTCGTAGTGGAGCCTGTCCCCTATCTGCACTTCCGTCACCACTCCCGCATCCCTGAACAGGCGGAGGGTGCGATACACCGTGGCGATGTCCATATACTGATAGGCTTCCCGTGCCCGCCGGAACACCTCGTCAACTCCCATGTGCTGCCGGCCCTCCGACATTACGGAGAGCACCAGAATCCGCTGCGGTGTCAGCCTGTGCCCCTGAAGACGGAGCCTTTCCAGAGCCTGATCGTGATGCAAAGCGCGAAACCTGACAGATGCAACTAATGGCGACTAACAATTGTAGCGAAAAGTATCGCAATGTCAATTGAACTGGCAGGGAGATTTCCGGGCCAATTCGTTACTGGGCGATTCGGATGATGCTATACATGTGGCGGTAGAGGCGGAGGGCCTCGGCCACGAGGTCGCCGATTCCGCCACCGCTGGGTCGCACGTGCTCAAAAGCGAGGACTTCGGTGTAGCGGACTTCGCTTCTGTCCTGGACTGAATCAACCAATCGGCGGGACTCGGCGGCGGGAACCAGCCGGTCGTTGCGGTCATGCAACACAAGCAGCCGGGCTTCAATGTTGTCGACGTGACTTGAAGGTGATATGGACGCAAGATCCCGGCGGAAATCAGCGGGCAGTTCCGAGTACAGCGCGGCGGCCTCTTCAGGCGTTGTGCCATCCAGCAGGGCAGCGACCGTTCTGGCCTGGGGAGACAACGCGTTTACTTCCTCGGGGCTCAAGGCTTGGTTGTTCATGTATCGGCGCGTCAGTGCGTCAACATCCGACGGTTCACCCAGCGTTTCTATCAGTTCGTTTGCCAGCACGCGCATGGTCAGGCTGTCCGGTTCCCACGGGGTGCGGGCGCCGTCATACAGCACCGAACGAGAGGCCACCTGCAGGAGCAGGGTTTCGGCATCGAAATATGGTCCAAAGGCGTTGACGAAATACACGTCACCCCGAATCGCGGGGTCGGCGGCGGCCACCAGGGCGAAGGAGGCCCCGACGCAGAATCCGCCCAGGCCAGTGCGTTCCGGGTCCACATATTCCCGTTCGCTGAGATACTGGAACGCCCACACCAGATTCCCGGTTTCGGCCGGTTCGATATTGGCGCGAAGCGCCATCGTGGGGGACCAGTGGAACATCGTCACATACCCGGCGCGAGCAAGGGCATTGCCAAGGTTGACGACGTCCGGGTCGTCCCGTCCCGCGGCGTTGGCACCCAGGAACAGTACCACGGCGGCCCGGGGCCTGCCGTCGGGCGGGCGGTATACGTCGGCTACGGTGCTGCCGTCCGACGACTGGTAGTGGACTTCATGGCGGAGTGGTTCATCGGTGAACCACTCCTGGGGTTTGATGCCTATATCCAGCACCTGCGTGACGAACAGGATGGTGTGGAAGCCGGCCTTTCCCTGCGGGGTAACGGCGATGAACAGCGTCAGCAACGCGCCCAGGACCACCAGGAACTGGAACAACCACGAAGATCCCTTGCGGAGTAAACGAAGAATTACCACGCTTGGCTCTCACACGCCAAAGCTGGAACCGGGAAGCGGCTTGCCAAGGCATAAATCATCGGACTACACCCGCACCGACTTAATCATAAACGCTGACACCACCCGCGTCGCGGCCATGGCCAAGAACACGATGGGCCACGGACTGCCAGCCATGTCCAGCACCACCCCGAACACAATGGCCTGGGCTCCGGCGTAAAAGTAGCCGTGGGCGTCCAGCACGCCAGATGCCGTGCCAGCCATCCGCCTCCCGCCCATGTCCACCGACACCGTGGACATGGGGGACATGCCCATCGCCACGCCCCCGGCCAGGAGGAGCGCCGCCCCCAGCAGTTCATTGGACGGCGGCACGAGGGCGATGACCGCGATTATCACTGCGCTGGCGATGCAGGAGGATATCACCAATGGCCGACGCTGGCTGTTCAGGAAGTGGTCGGAAATGAACCCGGACAGCGGGGGTGCCAGCAGGTAACCCACCGGCAGCAGCACGGTCACCAGTACAGTGGACTCGATGGACAATCCGCCCGCCTCGGAATAGTAAATGGCGACCCAAGTGGTCAGCCCGTAGCGGACGACATTCTCGAGGCCCTTGACGTGGCACGCCAGCAGGAAGCGGGTGTTGGTCATCAACACCCGGTATGGGCCCAGGCCGCGCAGCTTCTCCGCCTCTATCGCCTCTGGAGTGGCGGAAACCTCGTCTTCTTCGACGTACTCCGGCAGCCCCAGGTCCGCAGGCCGGTCTCGCACTACCAGGTAGAACACCACTCCCATGACAGCGAAAATCAGGGGTAGGTAGCGGAAGGCGGCGCGCCAACCCCACTCGGCCCCGACCCAGCCGGCCAAGGCCCACATCAGCAGCATCGCGCCCCCGGAAGCCGTACCAACGATGCCCAGAGCTACGCCGCGGCGGCTGCGGGGCCACCACTGGGAGATCATGCTCATGGCCGGGGCCCAGCAGGCGGCGTTCACAAAGCCTGCCAGTCCCAGCGGGATGGCCATGGTAATGGGAGAGGTGGCAAAACTGGTGGCCCAGTTGAAAACGGCGGTCAGCACCGCCCCAAGCATCACCCAGAGACGAAGGCCAAAGGCTTCGGCGAGGCGTCCGTGACAGATGTCACCAAGGGCAAAGCCCCAGAACAGCATGGTCCAGATAATGGCGATCTCGACGTTGGAAAGGGCAAGTCCTTCCTTGACCAGCGGACCCAGGGGGTAGAGGCTGAACCGGCCCAAGTAGGCGAACAGGTAGAAGACTGCGAAGGCCAACAGCACCCGCCACTTGAATACGTGGTAAGCGCGAGGCAGGTCTTCAAATCGGACTGCGCCTATACTGCTCATCTTCGGGTGCTACAGGAGCATTTGCCGCAGGATTGTGGGAGACCGAAAAGTAGCGGACCCGGGCAGCCGCGCGGCTGCCCGGGTCCATTGCTGCTACATCTACGGGAGGGCCCCTGGAGTCAGCTAGCCGGAATGGCCGCCTCGGCGATGGCAATCAGCTCATCGTTGGGAGCCTCGATGTTTATGGGGTCGCCGTGAGGCTGGGGGACGTCGAAGCCGGTCTTGCAGTAAAGCTCGATGCGGTTGCCTTCCGGATCGAAGAAGTACATGCCGAAGGCGTTGCCGTGGCTCACGATGCGGTCAATCTCGACGCCCTCGGCCTTGATCCGCTGGTGGTACTCCTTCAGATCGTCCAGCCCAGGGACGATGAAGGAAATCTGCTGGATGACCCTGGCATCTCCGGAGGTGACGCGACCCTTCATCAGTACGAACTCATGGTGTTCGCGCACCGGGTCGGAGCTGAGGAAAGTCATGCCCCGGCCGTCCAGGTCCTCGTCAGCGATCTGCAGGCCCATCACACGGGTGTAGAAATCGCGCTGCTTCATAATGTCTTCGGCATAGATGCCGACATGCCCAAGTCCTTCTATCTGCGCCATTGCCGTCTCCCTGCCGCAGCATCGCTTACGGCTTGTCTGTTCAGGTTTCGGGGATTATACACCATCGCCCCCATCCTGACCTTCCCCCACCGAGGTTAGCGATTCTGGGGGAACACTAACGGGAGCCGCTGGCCAGGTTCATTGCCAACTGCGCCAGAGTCCGGGCCGGGGTGCCGGTCGCTCCCTTGACCAGGTAACCCGAGGCCTTGTCAGACGTGGCGGTGCCAGCGATGTCCAGGTGCGCCCAGGACGCGCCGTCGACGAATTCCTTGAGGAGCAAAGCCGCGGTAATGGAACCTGCCTGCCGCCCTCCGCTGTTCTTCATGTCTGCAACGTCGCTGCGAATCAACTCCTTGTATTCGTCGAACATCGGCAGTTGCCAGAACTTCTCGCCCGTCTGCTTGCCGGCCTTGATTACGTCGCTGATGAGAGCGTCGTCGTTACCCATCACCCCCGTGCAGGCTTTGCCCAGGGTGGTGACCATCGCGCCGGTCAGAGTGGCAATGTCCACTAGCCGGGTGATACCGCGCTCGCGGGCCAGGCAGAGGGCATCAGCCAGCACCAGGCGGCCTTCGGCATCCGTGTTGATGACCTCAATGGTCTTGCCGTTCATTGCGCGGACTACGTCGCCGGGTCGCTGGGCCGAGCCGCCGGGCATATTTTCGGTAGCAGCGACCATCCCGGTTACGTTGATGCGGGGGTTCAATTGGGCGATGATCTGCATGGCAGCGATGACCGACGCGCCTCCGGCCATATCTCCCTTCATGTACTCCATCCCGGCGGCGGGCTTTATGGAAATGCCGCCGGTATCGAAGGTGATGCCCTTCCCAATCAAACCCAGGTTGTTGCCGGGGTTTTCAGGGTCTCCTTCGTAGGTGAGGATAATTAGCTTGGCCGGTTCGTCCGAACCTTGGGCTACGCCGATGAAGGCTCCCATTCCTTTCTCTTTCATATCGGCGTTGTCAAACACCTCGAAGCCCAGACCATTTTCCTGGGCCACCCGGAGGGCGACTTCCGACATGGCGGTGGGAGTCATGGCGTTGGCTGGTTCGTTGACCATGTTGCGGGCGATCATGGTGGCTTCCGCTATCGTCTGACCTTGTGATACGCCGTCGCGGATGGCCTGGGCGCGTTCACTGTCTCTCTCGGCGATAGTCAGCTCGGCGAACTCGCCATCCGAATCGTCGCCGTTGGTGTGATAGCGGTCGAAACTGTACAGGCCCAGCAGGGACCCTTCGGCGATGGCGCGGCCCGCATCCTCCGGCGAGAGACCTCCCGCGCCCGCCCCGTGGGCTATGGTCACTGCCTCGCAGATGCCTCGCCGACGCAGGTAACGCATCGCCTCGGACGACACACGGCGGGCAACGTCATCGTCGAAGTCTTCCCGCTTGCCCAGCCCGGCGACCAGCACTCGGGCCGGTCCAATCCTGCCCATGGTATGCAACAGAGTCAGCTCGCCCTGCTTGCCCTTGATTTCACCGTCCTCCATTAGCCGGGTGATGGCGCCGTCGAGGGCCTGATCAATCGCGCCGGTAGCACCGCCGGGCTTCTCGACTCCGCTGAACAGGTTGACCACCAGCGCGGGAGTGGCAACGGTAGTTATGTCCATGGTTTCTACGTTTATTTTCATTTCGCCTTACCTGCCGATTGAGTGAGTGTTGCCCAGAGAGTAAACGATTCACCATTGCCTTGCCAGCAGGGGCATCCTTCTTGGACACCCACAAGGGGCGCTCTTACTTCGCCCAGTTCAGCACTTGCCGGAGCGCCCGGGTTATATCCCCGGAAGTATCCACCCCAATATGCAGGCGCTTCACCGGCTCCCACGCCGGGGCCATTCGGGAATGGATGTCCCACCCTGCGTCTGACCAGGTTTCCGGGTCCAGGCCCGCCTCGCGGTCGCGCAGACGCTGGCGGACAATTTCGGGCGGCGCGGTGACTACGGCAATGGAGAAAGGCACGCCCCGTTTTCGGACGATGGAATAGACCGGGCGGCGATTCCTTTCGGTCAGATTGGTGGCGTCGAAAATCAACGGGTACCCTTGCCCCAGAAGCTCGTCCAGCAGGCGGTGACAGGCCCGGAACACGCGCCTGTGTTCGTCGGGTGTGTATTGAGGCTCAGAGACCAACGATTTGCGGAGCCTGTCGGATTCCAGCGTCAGGAACGGGCAGCGGGAAGTCACTTCGTGGGCGAAGGTACTCTTTCCGGCGCCGGGGAGACCAGCCAGCATCAGCAGCTTGGGACTGCCGGGGCGCAGGCTCGCGGCGCGGGCGTCGGACAGCAGCAGTTCTCGCAACAGGGCAACGTCGTCTTCGGGAGCAGGCTGTCGGGAAGAGGCCATAATCCCCTCTCCCTCCGGGAGAGGGTTAGGGTGAGGGCGTCCCCTGATATTGATTGTCGTCGCTTTGCCCGGCGACGCCCAGGCGGTTACGGCGATTCGCCTGCGCTTCCAGTACCGCGGGGGACAGCAGGAAGGCCACCGACGCCAGAATCATAAGACCTACCGCGACGAAGCCCAGGTCCACCGGCAGGGAGAGCGCGGTTATGACAATGAGTATGGAGGTAATCACCGCCAGCAGCCCAATGCGCACCAGGCGCGGACCGACTTTCAGAAAGACTGCGGTGGTTATCGCCAATGCCAGGAAGATGCAGGCGCGGGCCGTGTCCGACTGCTGCATCCGCTCGGCGTGATCGCTCCACAGCCCTCCCGACCAGTTCAGGAACAGCACCCACGAGGTGAGGAAAGGAAAAGGCAGGGCGGTAAGCGACACCAGGAGCCAGTCCCGTTTCGCTATCTTCGCCACCACGTTATACACAATCCACATGGAGAAAGGCACGTAGCCAATCAGCAGGAAGAAAAGCACGGTGTTAAAGGGCAATTTGCCGGTGGTCAGCAATGTCCAGCCGCCATACCCCAATGCAATCAGCGACAGCAGCCAGGAAATGGCCGGCGCTGCCAGGGTATATCCCATCCAGGTGTAGGACCACTTGCTGGGATGCCCGGCCCGCCAATTGCGCCAGGTTACGAAGGCAATGCCAACCAAGAGCAGCGACACCAGGAAGTAGTGGCTCCAGAGGTGAAGAGCAAACAACGCGGCCAAAAGGAAGTGGGGGAACATTGCCAGCACGACATCCCGCCAGACCCCAGTGCTGTGGACGGCGTACATCCGGCTGGCCAGAGTCCGGGGCGCGCCCATTTCCTCCACGGCGCAGTTGAGGGCGGTCTCACGGTCAAGACCCTGGGCCTCCAGTTCGGCGGCCTTGTCTTCGATGTGGGCCTGCAACTCCTCCAGTATCTCCCGCTCATGCTGCGGGTCGAGGTGGAGCCTTCGGGCCAGGGCGTTGAGGTAGTTGTTGATTGGGCCCGGCATTATAGCAATGCCTCCCACTCCCCTACAAATGGGGTCGGCTATTGAGTTCCCGCCGGCATGATAGCGTTCATGGCGCGACTGAAACGCTGCCACTCCCGCATGCGATCGTCCAACGCCTGCCGTCCCTTGGCAGTGATGAGGTAGTAGCGGCGGCGTACGCTATTGGGAGTGTCCTCCCAGCGGCCTTCAATGAGACCGGCGCGCTCCAGTCGATGCAATGCAGGGTAGAGCGTACCTTCCTTGAAAGCGAAATAGCCGTTGCTGCGCTGATTGACTTCCTTGACTATCTGATAGCCGTACATGGGCTCGTCCTGCAGCAAGGCCAGCAGCAACGTATCGGTGTTTCCCTTGAGTAATTCTTGCTGTTGCATTCAACTAACCACTGGTAGGGTTCGCCTTGAAGTCTACGCCGGGAAGGGTTGACGGTCAACCGGCTATGGCCGCCACGGCGGCCCGAATGATCCAGAGTATAACCAGCACCACCATGGGGCTGAAGTCAAACCCGCCCATGTTGGGCAACATCCGCCGGATGGGAGCCAGCACCGGCTCGGTTACCGACGCCACCATACCGTCCAGGGTGATTAGCCACTGCGGGTGTGGAGGACGGATGAAATAGACTGCAAAGGAAAGAATGACCCTAGCGAAGATTGCCACGGTAAAGAGAATGATAATCCAGTCGATTATGTTGTAGAGCATCTCAAGAAAAGGGCGTCGGGTCTAGCCCTGCCCAAGCTGGACCGATTTCCTGAAGGCGGCGTCCACTGCGGCCACGATGGCGGAGGGGACGCCCTGCTCCTCCAGAACCCGGAGGGCCTCGGCAGTGGTGCCGCCAGGAGAGACCACCATATCCTTCAGTTCCGCCGGATGCCTGCCGGTTTCCATGACCAGCCTGGCGCTGCCGAAAACGGTTTGCAGAGCCAGCGTGCGGGCCATGTCGCGGGGCATTCCAACGTACACCCCGGCGTCGATTAGGGCCTCTATGAAAAGGAACACGTAGGCCGGTCCGCTGGCGCTCAGGGCAGTGGCCATGTCCATGTACTTCTCGTCGGTAACGTAAATCTCTTCGCCGACGCTGGACAGGACTGCCTTGGTCATCTCGCGCTGGGCATCGCCCACACCCGGGGAACAGGTCCATAGAGTCATGCCGCTGCCCACCTGCGCGGGTGTATTGGGCATCACCCGGACGACCGCATCATGGGCCAGACCCTGCGAAAGCGTGGACATTCGGGCACCGGCGACGATGGACAGCGCAGCCTGCTCCGGCACGAGGCGGCCCTTCAGTTGGGATAGCACGGTCGCCAGGTCCTGCGGCTTGATCGCCAGCACCAGCAGGTCCGCACCAGAGGCTGCTTCCAAATTGTCGGCAACCGGCGATATGCCGAACTCGCCTTTCAGGAATGCCCGGCGCTCGGCCACAGGCTCGCCCACTGCGATGTCCCCAGGGGCGGCCAGATTGCCGGCCAGCACTCCGTGGACAATGGACTCCGCCATTTTCCCGCCGCCGATGAACGATAGCTTCATCTTCTTTTTCGTCCCTGCAGTGACTTGCTCTGGTTCGGGAGATTATAGTCCCGAGGAATGTCCATGCCCGTCCACCCCACATTATGGAGTGGGGATCCGCCAGTTAGAAATCGGCCAACCCGTCGCCCTTGACCAGCGCAACGGCCAGACGGATGGACTCCAGCATACTGGTGTGGGAGGCAATACCCTTGCCGGCGATGTCGAAGGCGGTCCCATGGTCTACTGAAGTACGCACGAAGGGCAGGCCCAGATTGGCCGTAATGCTTTCCTCAAACCCATAGACCTTGACCGGAATATGGCCCTGGTCGTGGTACATCGCCAGCACGGCGTCATAGCGGTCTTCCGCGGCATGGTGGAAAACGATGTCGGCTGGAATTGGGCCGAAGGCGTTGATGCCCTCGCCGCGGGCAGACTCCACCGCCGGCGAGATTTCCTCGGCCTCCTCATGGCCCAGTAATCCGCCGTCGCTGCCATGGGGGTTGAGGGCGGCGGCGGCGATGCGCGGCTCCCGGAAGCCGAACCTGACGAAGGACTCGTGGGTGAGGCGCAGGTAGTCGAGGATACGGTCTTTCTTGACATAGTCGCAGGCCAGCCGCAGGGACCGGTGGGTGGTGAGGTGGACGACGCGCAGATTGCGGGCCATGAGCATAGTAGCCACGGTGCGGGAGCCCGTGAGCTCCTGAAGCAATTCCATGTGTCCGATGGACTTGTAGCCTGCCAGGCTGGCGGCCTCCTTGTTCAGCGGAGCGGTCGCAAGCCCATCCACGACACCGGCCACAGCCAACTCTCCGGCGCGGGTCACCCACTCCATAGCAGCCTTGCCGCAGGTGGGATTAATCTCGCCGACGGTTATGTCTTCCGGGTTCAGGTTGCCTATGTCCACCACGTCAATAACGGCGCTGTCCTGCCCGGCAGCACTCGGGTCGTCGGGCCGACCAACCCGCAGCGGCACGCCGGTCAAAGCCACCGCCTGCTCCATAGCATATCCGCTACCTACTACCACCGGGCGGCAGGACGCATACACCCGAGGGTCGGCCAGAGCCTTGGCCACGACCTCCGGGCCGATTCCGCAAGGGTCACCCATCGTTATCGCTATTCCGGGTTTCCGGCCGCTGTCCATATCCATTGTCCTTATAATGTTTGCTTATAGTAAGCAAGGGATCTGAGCCGGATGGTATGGCGCTAGTCGCCTTCTGCGGGTATCGGCGCCGTTGCTGGACTGCCATCGGCGTGGGTATGATCCCGCATCATCCGCAGCGCCAAGTCCACCTTGCTCTCTATACGCCCCAGCTTGTACCAGATGCCCGCCAATCCCAATGCGCCCACGCCCAGAGCAACCAGCGGCGCAATTTCCGTCCACTCCATAGTTCAACCTCTGGGCTTGTTTACCTATAAGATTATAGCACGGGCCCGGTTTCAGGCAGGGCGCGTGGGGGTAGACACAGAGGGCGCAGAAAATAAGAAAAACTCTGCGCCCTCTGTGTAACCTCGTAACCTCTGTGTTCTCTACGTCGAGAGCTATTCGCATTTGTTCCAGCCACACGAGATGCACATCAGGCAACCTTCCTGGTATATGACCGGAGTGTTGCAGTCAGGGCAGCGCCGGCCGGTCAACTGCACATTGCCGGCAATACCCGGGGCCACGCTTTCGTGGCTGTGGCCATTTCCGTTGTGGACCACCTCCGGGGCAAAGGCCATCTGGACCGGCTGGTTGGGGCGATTGGCCCGGCCGCCGCTGCCATAGGAGTGGCGCTCCAAGGCCAAGGCCACTGCGTCCGGGCCGGAACGCACCAAGGTCCCGTCATCCCAAGCCGGGCAGCACGTGATTCCCCGGAGTTGCTCCAGCACGGCGTCTGGTTCAATGCCGGAGCGCAGGGCCAGTGACACCAGACGAGATATGGCCTCCAACTGAGCCGAGTCGCACCCGCCGGCCTTGCCCAGGTTGCCGAACACCTCGAAGGGCAGGCTATTGTCATCGAAATTTATGGTGACGTACATATTGCCGTGGCCGGTCCTCACCCGCTCTGTCACACCGTGGATGGACTGCGGACGACTTCGGGGAGTGGCCCGCACGGGCCCGCGAGCCGGTTCCGCAGAAACGGCTTCTTCGGTTTCGGACTGGCCGGTATCGCCCGTGCTCAGCACCTGGCCGTCTTTGCTGCCATCGCGGTAGACTGTGATGCCCTTGCATCCCAACTCGTAGGCCAGCATATAGGCCCTGGCTACGTCTTCCACCGTAGCAGTGTGGGGGAAGTTGATGGTCTTAGACACTGCGTTGTCGGTATGAGCCTGAGCAGCGCCTTGCATCCGCACGTGCCACTCAGGTGAAATGTCGTGGGAGGTCCGGAAAACGCCCTTCACCCACTGCGGCACACCCAGGCCTTCCAGGGTGCCAGTGCGGGCGATGTCTTCGATGAGCTGTTCGGAGTAAAACCCCTCGCGCCGGGCCACCGCCTCGAAATAGGGGTTCCCTTCCACCAGCCTGGTATTGTCCATTACGTTACGGACATATCCCAGGGCGAACAGAGGCTCAATGCCGCTGGAAGCCCCGGCTATTATGCTGATGGTGCCAGTAGGGGCGATGGTGGTGGGCGCGGAGTTGCGCATAGGGCGCGGCTGACTGCCATCCGCGCCGTTATAGATGCTGCCATCCCAGGACGGGAAGGTGCCCCGGGCCAGCGCTAACTCCATCGAGGCATTGTGCGTCTGCTGCTGGATGAAACCCATTACCCGCTCGGCGATTTCCAGCGCCTCCTCGGAATCATAGGGCACGGCCATCTGCACCAGCAGGTCGGCAAAGCCCATCACTCCCAGTCCGATGCGCCGGGTCTTCCGGCTCATTTCCGCGATTTCCGGAATGGGGTATTCGTTCATGTCGATGACGTTATCGAGAAGGTGGACCGCAACCCTGACCGTCTCGTCCAGCCGGTCCCAGTCCAGCGCTACCTCCCCGTCCTCGAAACGTGCCATTCGGGCCAGGTTGATGGAGGCAAGGTTGCAGGACTCGTGAGGCAATAGCGGCTGCTCGCCGCAGGGATTTGTGCTTTCGATTCGACCCAGATGGGGATTGGGGTTGTCTCGGTTGATTACGTCCAGAAATACGAGCCCCGGGTCACCGGTCTTCCATGCCATTTCCGCCAGCAGGTCGAAAACCTCGCGGGCATTCTCCCGGCCCGTGACCCGCCCTGTGCGCGGGTTAACCAAGTCGTAAGATTCACCCCGCTTGACCTTTTCCATGAAGTCGGCGTTGACGCCGACGGAAATGTTGAAGTTGACCAGCGTCTGCCCATCTTCCTTGGACTTAATGAATTTCACGATGTCGGGGTGGGTCACATCCAATATGCCCATATTGGCGCCGCGACGGGTACCTCCCTGCTTCACGACGTCGGTGGCGGTATCGAAGGCGCGGATGAAGCTCACCGGGCCGCTGGCCACGCCGCCTGTGGAGCCGACCACATCACCCTCAGGCCGCAACCGGCTGAAGGCAAAGCCCGTGCCGCCACCACTCTTGTGAATCAGCGCAGTCTCCTTCACCTTATTGAATATCCCGTCCAAGGAGTCTTCAACAGGCAGCACAAAGCAGGCGGAAAGCTGCTGCAATTCACGCCCGGCGTTCATCAGCGTGGGCGAGTTGGGCAGCAACTCAAGGCGTCGCATCGCGTGATAGAACCTGTCCTCGGTGGCCTGGCGCTCCGCTTCGCTTGCCCCGTAGTTCATGTCCGCCTGCGAGAGGTTGTGGGCTACGCGACGGAACATTCCATCGGCGTCCTCCAGCACGTTTCCATCGCGGTCCTTGGACAGGTAGCGACGCTGGAGAACCACCTCGGCGTTGGGGCTGAGTTCACCGGAGCGCCGGTTAATCTGGTCAGCGATCCCAGCCGCTGACAGAGCGGCAGCGATGTTACGGCGGCTTTCAGGGTTAGGGTTTATAAGACCGGATTCGTCGGCGGTTTCCCTTATTGCAGTCATGTCACCCTCTCAAGAGACGCGCGAAGCGCCCTGGGAACATTTGGCTTGTATTCCTACTCCGGCGCGCTTTTGGATACCCGTGAGCAAAGCATATCTTTGCTTGTGAAATAACATCCTCGGTACAATAAGCCCTTTGGGAACACAATTTCTACTGGCGACTGTTATTGGCGACCGTGGCGGTAGTGTACACAAAAAGCAAGAGGTTTTACAACATCTTGTGGCGGAATGGCGGTGCCAATACCAGAATTAGTATTATGTCAAATCCCCAAGGCAAACGGAGGCAGCGGCCAGCTTGCAAATCGAGGCAAGTCTACTGCGAAATTCCTGGGTTGGAACCTATCAGGCGCAGTTGTCTTCGTCTTCCTCTTCCTCCTCGAGATCATAATTTCCAACCAGCCAGCAGGTTGCCAGACTGGTGCGGCGACGGAAATCGATGTGGTCCTGAAATTCGGCGATGCGTCTGGATGCCACAGGCTGACGCATCAGGTATACCTCTAGTTCGGCTATCTCGGTGTTCAGGGCCAAGAGCCTGGTCAGGGGGGAAATCTCAAAGTCGCTGTTCATGAGGCGCTACTCCTTGTCGCCTTCCATCATCCCCACAGCTTCTTCCTGTTTATTTTCTGGTTCGTCAAATTGGGTTATCTCGGGATCGGAGTCTCCATCGTCCAATCCGTTGCGTACAGGCGCGGAAACGGCGACGGCACGGCGGCGCCCTCTTGATGGGCGCGTCGGAGGCATGTCCAAGAGCGGCAACTGCTGCTCGCCGTCGCGCAGGTCTCGGACAGCTTTCTCAAAGCTCTCTATCTCTTGAAAGTTACGGTGCACGCTGGCGAACCGGATGTAGGCCACCCGGTCAAGCTCACGGAGCCTGTCCATAATGGCGGTGCCTAGAACGTCGGAAGATACCTCGCCGCTACCGCTCTGCTGGAATTCGGCTTCAATCTCGTCAACGATTCTCTCGATGGCACGGGCTGTTACCGGGCGTTTGGCGCATGCCAGACGCAACCCGGTAATCATCTTCTCCCGGCTGAATTCCTCGCGCCGTCCGTCGCGCTTGGAAACCATCAAAGGAGTGCTCTGGACTCGCTCGTGAGTCGTGAAACGGCGCTGGCATTGCAAGCACTCCCGGCGACGGCGTATTCCCGCGTCGTTGGTCCTGGAGTCTGTAACCTTCGAGCTTCTATCTGAGCAGTACGGACAGCGCATAAGGCATCGCCCTTGCCCGGAATAATCAGTTCAGACAGTCAAGTTATGTCCGCTATGTTGTGCTATCAAAGGGATCCAGTACAATTTATGGTAGCAGATTCTAATTTAGACCACCACGGAAGTCAATTCCCCAAAACTGTGTCCAAAAGGGAAAGGGCCGTCCCTTCCGGAGGGACGGCCCCAAGACGGTTCCCGACGTCCTTTATCGTTTACCTGGAAAATGGTTGATGAGTGCTTCAGGCTGCCGAGAACATTACTCCAGAAGGTTGAGAAATAGGGCGGGCCGCGCTTGGTCCGCCCTTGATGACCCCTAGCGGAAGGTGCCCCGGGGGCGCTGGCCGGAGTTGCGCCGCAGGAAGCTGGGAACATCCAGCTCGTCCTCGGAGAGAGGCGAAACGTCGGAGAGCAGACGCTCCAGTTCCTGTTCCCGCATCTGCCTCTGCTCGGCCATCACCGGGAAGGCCGCGGCCACCATGGTAATCTTGATTTCGTCATCCAGGCGCGGGTCGCGGCAGGTGCCGAAGATGATGTTGGACTCGGGGTCGGACATATCCTGGATGACCTGGGCCGCGTCTTGCACTTCCTGCAGGGTGAGGCTGGCGCCGCCGGTGATGACGAACAGGATGCGCTTGGCGCCGTCCATGGTGATGTCCAGCAGCGGGCTCTTGGTGGCCATACGGGCCGCGTCCGCCGCCCGGTTCTCGCCCTTGCCTTTGCCGATGGCCAGCCAGGCGGGCCCGGCGTTGCTCAGGATGGTGCGGACGTCGGCGAAGTCCACGTTGATCTCGCCGGGTACGGTGATGACCTCGGCAATGGCCTGGATGCCTTGTTGCAACACCGAGTCCGCCAGTTGTAGGGCGTCTTCCCAAGTATAGGTCGTCTCGCCGCCGTCAATCAGAGTGAGCAGGCGATCGTTGGGGATAGTAATAAGGGTGTCCACATGGTCTTTCAGTTTGGCGATGCCTTCCTCCGCGTTCTTCTTGCGGGTGGCTGCCTCAAAGCCGAAGGGACGGCTTACCACTCCCACAACGAGGGCGCCGGATTCCTTGGCAATCTGGGCCACCACCGGGGACGCGCCGGTGCCCGTGCCGCCACCCATGCCCACAGCGATGAACACCAAGTCGGCTCCCTGCATGGACTGGGCTATTTCCTGTCGGCTCTCTTCCGCCGCCTGGCGGCCCAGGTCGGGGTTGGCGCCGGCGCCCAGCCCGCGGGTCAGGTTGTTGCCGATAGCCATGCGGTGGGGAACGTCCAGCCGGAAAAGGTGCTGGGCGTCGGTGTTGATGCTGTAGTATTCCACCACCGGGAGCTTTTCCTTGTACATCCGGCTCACCGCATTGGAGCCGCCTCCGCCCACGCCGACCACCTTGATGGTGGGCGCTCCGGCATTGATTTCCTGGACCATCTCAAAGGTGTTTTCCGGTTCTCCTAGGGATTCCCATGCCGCCGATGTCATTACGCTTCCTCCGCACCGTGTGATGATTTTACTGTTCCGCCTAACCCGGTCCTGTATGGAACACCAACTGAAATTGAGGGATCCGCCGTTAAGGGTTTCCCATTTTCCGCTGTCGGCTCACCGTTGAAAGCGCCTTGTCAGCGCTGTCCCAACGGGCGGCAGCGGACGCGATGAACTAGCCCGTTTCCACCTTGTTCTTGCCCCTGCGCGAAGGCCCGAACCGCCAGCGCCTTGTCTTGGTCTCTTTCGCCGTTACCGTTGGTACGCCGAGCTTCTCGGCGCTGTCGTGGTGCTTGATGCCCCAGAGCAACAGCCCCACAGCCGCCGAGAATGTGGGCTTGCGAAGCTGGTCCGGGAGACCATAGAGCCCATAGGGGTAACCGACGCGCACCGGTTCCCCCACCATCCGGGCCGCGATTTCCGGCAGTCCGGTCATCTGGGCGGCGCCGCCGGTGAGCACCAGGCCGCCGATAGGCCAGTCATCCATTCCCGCCTGCCGCACATGGGTCAAGGCCATCTTCAGGATTTCGGTCATCCGGTCATGCAACGGCCCGGCCAGCGCCTGGCGGGGAACCGGCCGGCGATGCTGGCCCTGGAAAGCCGGCAATTCAACCTCTTCATCAGAGGGAATGCTTTCCGGGTCTACGCTGCCCCACTTGATCTTGACTTCCTCGGCCACGTGCAGGGGAGACCGAAGGGCGGCAGCCAGGTCACGGGTCAGGGCGTAGCCGCCCACCGGCAAAACCGCCGAGTACCACGGCGTGCCCTGGCGGTATATCACCAGATCAGTGGTTCCTGCTCCTATGTCCAGCAGCACCACGCCCATTTCGCGCTCGTCCCCGGTCAGGGTGGACTCCGCAGACGCCATTCCCTGCATCACCAGACTCTTGACCGAAACGTCTTTGGCTTCCACTGCCTTGATGGTGTTCTGAAGGACAATGGATTCGCCGACCACCACGTGGGCGTCCACTTCGACCAGGTTCCCGGCCAGACCCATCGGGTTGCGCACGCCGGTCAGCCCGTCCACGGTGTAGCCCATGGGGATGACGTGCAGCACCTGCTGCCCCTGGTCAATTTTCGGAAAGGAACCCCGCAGCATACCGCTGACCATCTTGGCCGATATGTCGTCCGGAGTTGCCTGGTTATCCAGGATCTCGGAGCGGTTGACACTGGATATATGGGAGCCGCTGACACTGACGTAGGCGCTGCTGGCCACCGATTCCCTGCCAATGTAACGCTGCGCCTCGGCGAGGGCCGCCGAGACCGAGGCTCTCGCCTCTTCGATATTCTCAACCCGTCCCCTTTGTATGCCTTCCGAAGGAACGGAGCCAATGCCGAAGATTTTCAAGTCACCCTCAGTTCCCACCCGCGAAAGCAGGACAGTCACTTTCGACGTGCCTATATCTACTGCGGTATAAAACGTGTCTCTCATTTGTCACCACCCTTCACTAGATCGTAGGTCGCGTGATTTCCTGCCGGTGCTGAATACGTCGAGCCAGACGCAGTCGGGCGCTCCGGCTGCGCGGGTTGGACGCCACCTCTCCGGAGGAAGGCTTCATTACCCGGCGATTTATGATTTCCATAGTTGGATTATGCCCGCAGACACATACCGGAAAACCAGGGGGACAGACGCAACTGGCGGCCTGGCGGCCCAGAAAGTTCTTCACAATGCGGTCTTCAAGACTGTGGTAACTGATAACCGCCAGGCGTCCTCCCGGTCGCAGCAACTCCACAGCGGCCTCCAACCCGGCTTGCAGATTATCCAGCTCCCCGTTTACCGCGATTCGCAGGGCCTGGAAGACGCGGGTTGCCGGGTGCGCTCGGCGACCACCGCGGCTTCCGGTTACACGCTCCACCAGCGCCGCCAATGCCGCAGTTGAGGCAAGGCGCTGACCGGCTCGCTCCCGGACGATGGCTCGCGCAATCGCAGTAGCTCGAGGCTCTTCACCATAGCGCCGGAAGAGTTCGGCCAACTCGAGCTCCGAATATGAGTTAACGATTGCGGAGGCGTTTGCCGGTTTCCCGGCGTCGTAACGCATATCCAGAGGTTCGTCGTTCAGAAAGGAGAGCCCATAGCCGGGATGGTCCACCTGCCGCGAAGAGAAACCCAGGTCCAACAGTACGCCGTCCACCTGCCGGACACCCTGCCCGGACGCCAGCGCAACCATGTCGGCGTAGTTGCCGCAAACAGCCAGAAAGCGCGACCCGAAGGGTGAGAGACGTCGAGATGCCACTGCCACGGATCGCTGGTCTAAGTCAACACCTAGAACCAGTCGGGCGGGCGGGCTGACTCGCAGGATGGCCTCGGAATGGCCGCCCTCGCCAAGAGTGCCGTCCAAGATAACGGCGTTTTCCTCAACGGCCAAGCCACTGGTCACCTCTTCGGCCATGACCGGCAAGTGGTATGCTGAGGCAACATGGCCGGTTGAGACGGAGGCGGGATCCAGCATATCGCCCTGCCAGTCGTCCCCCACCATGCCATCCTTCGCCATTATTTTGTCTATGTGTGTCGCCAGAACCACTATCCCACCGACCTCAGCCTCGCATGGCAGAGTTGCCTAGATGTCCTGGATTTGGGAGCGCCAGTTCAGCCCTCCCGATATGAAACATAATGAAAGTACCAATCGTCTTTGCGAATGTCAATTAAATTTTAAGAAAAGTTTTAGAATATTTTTGTATTTTCTAAGACGCCCCCTCCTTGGGGGGTTACGGATGCGCTATCTTCTCAACCAATGACCCCAACCCTATGGTCTGCTTTTGTGGTAAACCTGACTGTGCTATACTCTGAGCATCCCATTGAATGACATGGGCAATCCATGCGCCAGCGATTCGGCAGCGCACAGTTGATACGTAGAAGGTAGCCGGTGAACGTTACACGGGAATCGGAGAATCCGACCGAGGTCACTCTAAGCATCCTCATGGACTCGGAAGACGAGGAGCCGTTCCTGAATCGCTCCTACCGCCGGTTGGCTGGACGTGTTCGCATTCCCGGCTTCCGTCCTGGAAAGGCCCCTCGCTCCATTGTGGAGAGTCACTTGGGGCGGGAAACTCTGGTGCAGGAAGCGCTGGAGTTCATGATTCCGGAGTCCTTGGACAAGGTGCTGCGGGAGCACGAAATCCGGGCTTTCGTGGAGCCGCAGTTGGAGGTTGTTGACCTGGAGCCGGTGTCCTTCAAGGCAGTGGTCCCCCTGGAACCCAAGGTGGACCTCGGAGACTTCAGGTCAATTCGCCTTCAGCCCGCCGATGTCGAGATCGGGGAAGAAGACGTAAGTAAGGTGCTGGAGAGTCTGCAATACGAGAGCGCCCCTTGGGAACCTGTCGAGCGTCCCGTGATCTTCGGCGACCTGGTCACCCTGAACGTGCGCGGGACCATCGCAGGCGAAGATGTTATCGACGACGATGGCGTTGACTACATACCTCAGTTGGACAACAACCTCCCGGTGCCGGGCTTTTCGGTCTATCTAGAGGGCATGACTGAAGGACAAGAAAAGGAATTCACCCTTCCTCTACCGGAAGAAACCATCCCCGAGGGTTCCACCGCCGGCGACTGCCACTTCCACGTTCACATCATGGCCGTGAAAGAAAAGCAGTTGCCGGAACTGGATGACGAGTTCGCCAAGGGAGTTCTGGAAGGGTTCGAGAACCTGGAAGCCCTGTCCGAACACATCCGGCAGAGGCTCACGGATGACGCCCAGGCCACCGCTCAACGTGAGCTGGAACGCAACAGCCTGGAAGAAGTCAAGAAATTGGCGACTATTCAGGCCTCGGAGCTCATTTACCAGCGTGAGGTGGAATCGATCCGCGAAGACCACGAGCGCTCTCTCCGCAACCAGCGACTCGACATGGACACCTACCTGCGCTTCGTCGGACAGACGGAAGAAGAGTGGGAAGAGCGGCTACGCCCTCAGGCAGAAGACCGGCTGGCTACCCTCCTGGTGCTGCGCAAGCTGGCCGAGCAGGAAGAGGTGGAGATCGAGCCCGCCGAGGTGGACGAAGAAATCGACCGCCTGATGGAAAACGCGGCTGAAGAGACGGCAGAGGGTTTGCGCCGGATGCTGAACAGCGAGGACTCTCGTGAGTCCATCCGGGCGACGCTGCTCAACCGCAAGGTGATGGCCCGTCTGGTGGAAATCGTCAGGGGGGATGCCCGGTCGGATAACGCAGAAGGCGACGATTCCGTTGGCGCCGATCAGGAAGACGCGGTAGAGGACGGACCCGTGGCTGAGGATGATGAGCCCAACTTAGATAGCCCAGAGGCCACCGAAAGCGGAGAGCAGCCAAATGCTTAATTATTCTCAACAAAACTCGCTATTCGTTCCCCAAGCCATCATACCTACCGTCATCGAGACCAGCCCGCGGGGTGAGCGCGCCTTCGACATCTATTCCCTGCTGTTGCGGGAACGGATCGTATTCCTCAATACGCCCATCAACGACCGGGTTGCCAACACGATCATCGCCCAGCTTCTCTTCTTGGAACGTGAAGACCCGGACCGGGACATCAACCTCTACATCACTAGTCCCGGCGGGGTAATCCGCTCAGGGTTCGCCATCTACGACACTATGAAGTTGATCAACCCCGATGTGTCAACTATCTGCTTGGGCATGGCCGCCAGCATGGCGTCCTTCCTTTTGGCCGGAGGGGCAAAGGGAAAGCGCTATGCCCTGCCCAACTCCACCATCCACACTCACCAGGCCATGGGTGGAGCGCAGGGCCAAGCGTCGGACATCGAGATCGCCGCGCGGGAGATACTTCGCCTGGAACGGCAATTGAACACCATCCTCGCGGAAAACACCGGCCAGCCCTACGAGAAAGTGGCCCAAGACTCTAATCGGGACTTCTACCTCACCGCTGAGGAAGCCTTGGAATACGGCTGGATTGACGAAATTCTCACCGCCAAGAAACAGGATACCCAGAGCGCATAACGTAGTTCTGGCGCGCCATTGAATCCCGGAACCAAATGAGGAGACTTTCCAAATGCTTGACACGCCCCACGACAACGGACTCTTCGTACCCCAGAGCATTATCCCCATGGTCATTGAAACCAGTCCCAGGGGTGAGCGAGCCTTCGACATTTACTCTTTGCTGCTCAAGGAGCGGATTGTCTTCCTGAATACCCCCATCAACGATCAGGTCGCCAACGTCATCATCGCTCAGCTCCTCTTCCTTGAGCGCGAAGACCCCGACCGGGACATCAACCTTTACATCACCAGCCCCGGCGGGGTGGTCAGCGCTGGCCTGGCGATTTACGACACGATGCAGCTCATCAACCCCGACGTGTCCACCATCTGCCTGGGCATGGCCGCCAGCATGGCCACGCTGCTGCTGTCGGGCGGAGCCAAGGGCAAACGCTACGCCCTCCCCAACTCCACTATCCATATGCACCAGCCTCTTGGCGGCGCCCAGGGCCAGGCTTCCGACATCGAAATCGCGGCGCGGGAAATCATACGTTTGCAGGAAAAGCTGCGGACCATGCTGGCGGAGAACACCGGCCAGCCCTACGACAAAATCGCGGTGGACACCGACCGCGACTACTACCTCACCGCTGAACAGGCCACTGAGTACGGGCTGATTGACGAAATCCTCGGCGCCAGGAAAGAAGAGGAGGACAGCTAGGGACACTGGGAAGATACAGCCACGATGCCGAGATTGCGAGTGTGGGGGAATGACAGTTGACTATAGGGCATAGCAATCCGCGCTTTTCCCAATGTTCCTTCTGCGACAAGCCCAATTCCCGGGCGGAGATCATGTTCTCCAGTCGGGGACACGCTGCGGTATGTTACGACTGCATCCGCGTCCTGGCGCAGGTAGTAGCGGAAGAGACTCTCGAAGAGCAGGAACAGCAGTTGCCCCTGCGGATGATGGCCCCCCGTGATATCTATGCCAACCTTGACGCCTACGTGGTCGCCCAGGATAGAGCAAAGAAGATCCTCAGTGTAGCAGTTTATAACCACTTCAAGCGCATCCGAACCAGCGATTCCTCCGGGGTCGAAATCCAGAAGGCCAACATCCTCCTCATTGGCCCCACCGGCTGCGGCAAGACACTCCTCGCGGAAACTCTGGCCCGCACTCTTGATGTTCCCTTCGCCGTCTGCGACGCCACGTCCCTCACTGAATCGGGGTACGTCGGAGAAGATGTGGAAAACATTCTGCTCCGTCTGATACAAGCTGCCGACTGGGACATTCCGCGAGCCGAGCGCGGGATAATCTACATAGACGAAATGGACAAGATCGCCCGCAAGGAGGGAGTAAACCGCTCCATCACCCGGGACGTTTCCGGCGAGGGCGTGCAACAGGAATTACTGAAAATCATTGAGGGATGCATCGCCAATGTCCCGCCCCAAGGGGGGCGCAAGCATCCCCACCAGGAATTCCTGCAAATCGACACCCGAAACATCCTGTTCATTTGCGGAGGTGCCTTCGACGGTATGAAGCAGGTGGTCGAAAGCCGCGCCAACTCCGGGTCCGCCCGTCTAGGCTTCTTGGCGGGCAGCCGTGGCGCCACCACGTCCTTCGGCAGCGGCGGGCACGGAGTGACCCCCGACGATTTGCTGGAGTTCGGGTTTATACCGGAAATGGTGGGGCGCCTTCCGGTTACGGTGATGCTGGAGCAACTGGACCGCGACGCCTTGGTGCTGGTGCTGACAGAGCCGAAGAACGCCATCATCAAGCAGTACCAGCACCTGTTCAGGATGGACGGCGTGGAGCTGGAATTCACGCAAGGCGCGCTGGAGGCGGCGGCGGACCGGGCTTTGGAGCACGCCACCGGTGCGCGCTGCCTGCGCTACGTCATTGAAGATACCCTGCTGGATGTCATGTATGACCTGCCCTCAATGACCGGCGCAACCCGCTGCGTGGTTGACAGCGATGGCGTCGCTGGACTTGGCTGCCCAAAGCTGTATAGCGCCAGCGGCTCAGAAATAGCCTTGCCGTCGGAGCCCGTCCGAAAGTCGGCCTAGATCACGCCATCCTTCAGCATCGCTTCTTCGATGCTCGCATCCAGGCACAGCCCGCCAAACTGTTGCAGGTCCGTTTCACTCTCTCCCGAAATCCTCACTTCCCCATCATCCAGAGCAATATAGCCGTGGCTTAACGCCCGCAGGGTTTCCAGCAACAGGTAGGGTTCACGGGAGTACTGCACGGCCCTGATCAACCGGAACAGCTCATAGTCCTCACCCTGTTCCGCCTTGATTTCGCCAACTTCTCTATTACTCAGTTCCCGCCAGTGTGGCTCAAACTCCGAGGTATTCAGAGGCACGGTAACGTAGGACACCACCGGCCCCCGGTCTACCACCTCCGTTGCCAGGTGCATCATTGCGCCGGTACGGGACGCCCGTTGTTCGATGAGCTGCCACACTACCTCCTGCCAGGTACCGGTGGGGCCATCAGGCAGCGCCGGATGCAGATTCAACAGGGGGTAAGCGCGGCAAAGTTCGCGGCTGGCAATGAGCATATACCCGGCCAGCACGCAGACATCCGGGCGGTATCCAGCCAGCAGTCCCATCACTTCGGCGTCGTACTCCGCTCGGTGATCGGCCAATCGCCCGCCCCTCCGTCTGCGGAAGGTGGAAGACGAGTGGGTTATCAACGGCAGGGAATACTCCTGGACCAGGCGGAAATACTCATCGGAACCCTCCGCCTCGCCGGGGGCCCGGTTGCTGAACACGAAGTCTATGCCGGCGTCGGTATCCGCCAACCCCTCGTATACGAAACGCAGCAGTCCCCGCGAGCCTTCGCCCCGGCCGGTGGAGAACCAACCGATTCGCAGCATATTCAGCCCAACAGCTTTCTGATTTTGGCGAATGCCGGAGTTGGTAGAAGCCATAGCGGTGGGCGGCGGCCCACGCACGCTCCATTCCGAATTGCCCTGATCAACCCCTCCGGCGTGCCGTCCAGCTCCGCGGCCGGAACTTCGGTGTAGGTGCGGCCAAGTTCCAGGGCCGAATGGGAGTCACTGCAAGACACTACTGGTAGTGAGTAGTTACCGGCAAAATCAACGCCCTTCCGGTTGTCCACTGGCAGAATGGTATGAGCATTGTAGCCTTCCAGAAAATCCACAAACGGCAAAATTTCCAACAGTGCCTTCCGGCCCATTGCCGTAGGCCGGATCCGGTCGAAGGGGTGAGGGATTCCTACCAAGCCGCCCTGGCTCTTGACCCGCTTCACCGTTTCCAAGGGAGGCAAATCAGACGGCACTGGCTCTTCCAGGAATAGCCCGATAATGTCGCCTTTCGCCGACTTTATCTCTTCACCGACGATTACCGGAAGCTCTCCCAGTTCTCGCGCCTCCAGGCCGCCCCGTATGTTGTTGTGATCGGTAATGGCAACCATGCCCAGGCCGGAGTCGCGGCAGCGTTGCAGCACCGATGACACCGGAGCCGCGGAGTCATGGGAGTGGCGTGTGTGGACGTGCAGGTCGATTCTGACCAGTCCGGACGTCATCTGGAACCAACAAAATCCTGCAAGCTAGAAAGGCAGGCTGTCCTCGTCTTCGTACAATTCGTCATCGTCCACAGGGTAATCTAAGGGCGGCTCAGAGTCATTAATATGCCCGGCGGAAGCGGCCGGCCTCTGATAGCTCTCGCGGAGTTGGGTGATCTCCAACTCCGCCGTGTCCAGCAGATAGTTGCAGTGCTGCACCAGCTTCATACCCTGCTCGAACCGCTCTGTCGCCTCAGCCAGTGTCAGGCCGCCCTTCTCCATTCCTTCCGCTATCTCGGCGAGCCGGCGGAAGGCATCCTCGAAGCTGAGCGGCTGGGCATCGGACGCGGGATTGTGGCCGTTATTGTTAGTCATGTCCGAAGTCTCCGGGCGGAAATGACGGCGCAAAGGCCGGGGTTAGAACAGCTTGGCCGACGCCGGGGGCGGTTTCGCCTTGCGTTCCCGCCTGGAATGGGCTACGGCGGGGCTTGCCGGGATTTGCGACGGCTCCGATGACTCCGCCGGGATTCCCAACACGGCGGGAACTGCGCCGTCGGA
Organism: Dehalococcoidia bacterium; assembly: GCA_965204805.1. GTDB lineage: Bacteria > Chloroflexota > Dehalococcoidia > Lucifugimonadales > UBA3495 > VXOI01. The sequence continues at coordinate 412,454 of OZ242013.1, read as the reverse complement.
AACGGTGATGGCCAACTTGTCGCCGTCTTTGGCTTGCCCGACGCTTGTCAGCGCCTGACCGGAGGACGTCAACTCCACAATGGCAAAACCCCGGGCCAGCGTGGCCTGAGGGTCCAGACCTCGCAGCCGCTGGTACAACCCGTCCACCTCAAGCCGCCACTGCCTCGAAAGGGACGTCACGGCGGTTGCAGCAATACGGGACTGGTCGTCAATCCGACGCCGCAGCGTACCGATGTCGGGCAAGCCGGCTTCCAGTTGCCGCCGGGCGCGGTCCACCGTGTGCCTTTCCTGTTGCAGCCGGCCGGTCAAACTGCGCCCCATCATGTTGGACAGGTGAACGACCGTAGCCTTCAGGTCCCTTACGTCAGGCCCCACCAGTTCCGCGGCGGCAGATGGCGTGGGGGCGCGTACGTCGGCAACGTGATCGGCGATAGTTTCATCGGTTTCGTGTCCCACGGCACTGATGACTGGCGTCCGGCAAGCATAGATGGCCCTGGCGACTATTTCCTCGTTAAAGGCCCACAGGTCTTCCAGAGACCCCCCGCCACGTCCGACTATAATCACATCGCAACCGCCCTCTTCGTCCAGAATCCGCAGGGCTGCGGCGATGCTCTCCTTTGCCTGCTCACCCTGCACCACAGCCGGCGACAGCACCAGTCTCGCCAGCGGGTAGCGGCGGGCCAGCACGTTTTGTATGTCGTGGAAGACGGCCCCGGTCGGCGAAGTGACGACGCCGACCACTTTAGGGAAAGCAGGCAGCGGGCGCTTGCGAGCCGGGTCGAATAGTCCCTCGGCGGCCAGCTTCTCCTTGAGGCGCTCCAACTCCAGAGCCAGCTCGCCCAACCCCTGCGGGGCGACCACGTCCACCGAGATGTTGAGGGTTCCGCGAGGTTCGTAGAAGGAGACGCGCCCATGAGCCGCCACCGCGACGCCGTTGCCCAGCATTTCTATGCCCCGGCGGTTTCGGAACATCACTGCCTGGAGCACGGCCTGCTGGTCCTTCAGGTTGAAGTAGGCGTGGCCGGACGAGGCAATGCTGAGGTTGGAAACTTCACCTTCGATCCACAGGTCGGCCAGGAAGGGGTTGCTTTCCAGTAACTCCTTTATTTCCGACGTAACCTGGCTGACCGTGTAGGTTGGCACGCCTCTAGCTCACGCGCTCGGTGTAGGCCCCGCTGCGGGTGTCCACCCGGACCACGGTGCCGGGGGTAATGAACATGGGGACGTTGATGCGGAGGCCGGTCTCCAGGGTTGCCGGCTTGTTGCCCCCCTGGGCCGTGTCTCCCCGGAAGGAAGGCGGCGTCTCCGTAACCTCCAATTCCACATGGGTAGGCAAGTTGACGGTTATGGCGGCGCCCTTGTAGAACACCACCTCCACCTGAGCGTTTTCCTTCAGGTAGCCCAAAGACTCCCCAAGAATCTCGGTGGTCAATTCATACTGGTCGAAGGTTTCCTGGTCAAGGAAATAGTAATACTGGCCGTCGGTGTACAGGTACTGCGTGGGGCGGTTGTCAATGTCGGCCACGGTGAAGTCGGTGTCGTAACGCTGGAAGGTGCGCTCCACCACCGCTCCACTGAGCAGGTTCTTCATTTTGATGCGGGTCACCGGAGCCCGCTGCTGCATCTTGTGGCGCTCGTAGTCCATGACCATCCACGGGGCGCCGTCCAACTCGATGACCAAGCCCCGATTCAGGTCGCTGAAGTTGATGCTCATCGCAACCGCCTGTTCGATCTATCTGACCGTGCCAAGTGGGGCGCTGGGTAGCGCGCCCCATTGCTGACCCCTTACTTCGATGCCTTGCTCAACGGAGTCGCACCGTTCTGGCCCAGAATTACTATGTCCTCAATACGGACACCGCCCCAGCCCGAGAGGTAAATACCGGGTTCGACGGTGAACACTGAGTTCACATCCAAGGGGTCGGTCGACCTGGGACTGACCCTGGGAGTCTCGTGGACCGCCAGGCCCACACCGTGCCCGAGACTGTGGCCGAAGTTGTCGCCGTAGCCTGCGTCGGCGATTATGTCGCGGGCCAGCTTGTCGGCCTCTTCTCCGTTCATTCCGATCTTGACGTCCCTGATGGCGGTCAGTTGGGCTCCCAGGACAATGTTGTAAATCCTGTGGAACATCTCGTCCGGCTCGCCCACCACAACGGTACGGGTGATGTCGGAGCAGTAACCGCCCACCTTCGCTCCCATGTCAATCACGATGGGTTGGCCCCGCTGGATCACGGTATCGGTAGGCATATGGTGGGCCATGGCGCCGTTGGGCCCGGCGGCCACAATGGTGTCGAAGCTGATGCCGTCGGCGCCTGCGTCGCGCATAGCCATTTCCATACGCCAGGCAACCTCACGCTCAGTCATGCCCTCGGTTATGGCCGGGCATACCTGCTCCATCGCGCGGTCGGAGGCATCAATGGCCTTCTGGAGCAGCGTCAGCTCATCCGAGTCCTTGAAGCTGCGCTGGTCATCGGTCAAGTCTGCAAAGGGCACCAGCTCGATACCGGAAATGTCGGAATCTTCGTCGATGGCCTTCATCAAGCTGTTGTACGTAGCGACGGTCATGGCCTGGCCCTCGAACCCCACCCGCTTCGCGCCGGACTCTTTGAGCTGGGCGAGGAGCCAGTCCCAGCCAACCCGGACCTGCTCGACGTTGAAGTGGGGGGCCTGGGCAGTTGCCTGCTCGGTATACCGGAAGTCTGTAGCCAAGTGGGCCCGCTCATCGGTAATGAACAGGTAGCCCGCCGAGCCGGAAAAGCCGGACAGATACCGCCGGTTCTCGGCGCCCGAAACCAGAATTGCGTCCACTTCCCGTTCGGGCAGCTTGGCGACAAAAGTTGCCAATCGAGATTGCATCAAGAGGACTCTTCCTCCACCATTGCGGCCAGTATTTCTAGTGCAGCAGTATAACTTCTCCACCCGAACCCCGCAATTTGGCCTCTCGCTATGTCGGACAGCACGGAGTGGCGCCGCCACTCGTCGCGGGCAAGCGGGTTGCTCAGGTGCACCTCTATAAAAGGTTTTCGGCAGTCTATGAGGGCGTCCTTCAGCGTCAGCCCATAATGAGTCAGCGCGCCGCCGTTGACAATCAGCCCGTCAACGCGGTCCCGCGCTTCCTGGATGCAGTCCACCAGCGCGCCCTCGTGGTTGGACTGGTAGAACTCGACCTCAACCCCGATGCGGTCCGCCACGACTTGAACCTCGTTATTGACCTCTTCCAGCGTCTTGACGCCATAGAAACCGGCGTCGCGCAGGCCCAGCATATTGATGTTGGGGCCGTTGAGAACGAGAAACCGGGCCATCGGGACGCTATTCCTCCCCTTCCGATTCTGGTGCATGGGAAGCTGCGGGAGCCGTCGGCTCATCGGCCCGCGGGTGGTGGTTCAGGTAGGCTTCCAAGGCTTCGGCCTTGGTGATATGGGTGTATATCTGTGTGGTCTGCGGGCTTGAGTGGCCCAACAACTCCTGGATAACCCGGAGATCCGCGCCGCCCTCCAGCATGTGGGTGGCGAAGGTGTGCCGCAGCGTGTGAGGATGAACATCGTCGCGAGTCCCCGCCGCAACGGAGTAGCGTTTCACCAGCGACTCTATACTGCGCCGTGAGAGACGCTGTCCGTAGCGATTGAGGAACATGGCGTTGGATTTCTTGCCTGGCTCGGCTTCTTCGGCCAGCAGGGAACGGCCTTCGTTTATGTAGTGCAGCAGCGACTCCTCCGCCGGCCGGCCAAACAATACCTGCCGTTCCTTGTCTCCCTTTCCGCGCACCATCACTGATCGCTGGCCGAAATTTATGTCGTCAACGTCCATGCCCTGGATTTCCGCCAGCCGGACTCCGCACCCGTAAAGCATCTCCAGTATCGCCTTGTCGCGCATTCCGATGGGCGTGGACTCGTCGGGAGCATCCAGGAGACGGCTCGCTTCACTGTGCCCCAGGAACGTCGGCAGCGACTTGGCCACCTTCAGGCGGAAGCTGCGCCCAGAGGGAACGGGGGTAGACGGAAACATACCCTCCTGCACAAGAAAAAGGTAAAAGGAACGCAGCACGGTGAGCTTGCGGGCCACGCTGACCCGCTCGTAACCCTTGCCGCCGTCCCGCTCCGGGGTGGCCAGCCAGGCCAGATAGCCCCGGAGAGTATCGCGGTTCATATCCGACAGCGAAAGATTCTCTCGCAGCAGGTACTCCCGAAAAGCCAGCAAGTCACTCATGTAGACCCGCTCGGTGTTTTCCGACAGGCCCCGTTGGCCTCGGAGGTAGTAAGGGAAGCGCTCCCGATATGCGTCGAACTCGGCCACATTTGCCGAAACGCCAGCCAGATTCCCCTCTCTCTCCGGGGGAGGGCTAGGCTGGGGGCGTCGCCCCATCCAGGAAACTTTCCTGTTTGTCGAGCTAGTCGCCAACTGCCGCTAACTCCTCGGACTGTTCGGCTGGCGCCACGGTCTCCTGCCAATCGCAGGAAGTGCAGGAAATGTCGTTACGGTTTTTCTGGGCCATCATCTTGCCGCATTGGGGGCAAGGCTTGGACACGGGGCGGCGGTTGATTATGAATTCGCAGGATGGGTAGCTGGAGCACCCCCAGAAGGGCCGACTGCCCCGGCCCCGGGCCCGGCGCTCCACCAAGTCGCCGCCACAGTCCGGGCATGGAACGCCGATTTTGTTGAGCAGGTTACGACGGTTCTGGCATGGATTTTCCTCGGCGTTGTAGCCGGTGCAGGCCAGGAACCTTCCGTAACGCCCCGTGCGGATGACCATAGGACGCTCGCACTTCTCGCAAACCTCGTCCGTGGCCTCCTCGAAAGGCGTGCCGGGGTTATCGCCCATATCCTTGGTGTTGCGGCACTTGGGATAGCCGGTGCAGGCCAGGAACCTTCCGAATCGCCCCGTCTTGATGGCCATGGGCTGGCCGCACTTCTCGCAGACCTCGTCGGTCTCCTCGGCCCGGGAGAAAGTTTCATTGGCCTCGTTTACTGCCTCATGGAAGGGGCTATAGAAATCGCGCAGCATAGGGACCCATTCGCGCTCTCCTTGCGCCACGCCGTCCAACTCCTCCTCCATCTTGGCGGTGAAGTCCAGGTCCATAACGTCGGTGAAATGCTCGGTTAGCAGGTCTGTAACCGTCATGCCAAGTTGCGTCGGCGTCAGGCGGTTGCGCTCGCGCTCCACGTACTTGCGTTCCACCAGCGTCCCGATGGTGGGCGCATAGGTGCTTGGGCGTCCGATGCCGCGCTCCTCCATAGCCCGGATCAGGGTGGCCTCAGTGTAGCGCGGCGGCGGCTCGGTGAAATGCTGATTGGCTTCCAGTTTCGAGCAATTGAGCGCGTCGCCCGCCGCCAGCAGGGGCAGGGTGGGGCTGTTCTCGCCATCGTCAGCGGTCTCGTCACGCCCTTCAAGATATACCGTGCGGAAACCGGCGAAGCGCAGCACAGACCCGGTAGCCCGGAAATTGTAAATATTGCCCGACTGCTTGCAGACGGCGTCTATGTCCACCGTAGTTGCCTCGGAGATGGCATCCGCCATCTGGCTCGCCAGCATCCGCTCCCAGATCAGGGTGTAGAGGTTCAACTGCTCACGCGACAGGAAAGGCCGCAGCGATGCCGGGTCTCGCCGGATGGATGTGGGCCGGATGGCCTCGTGGGCTTCCTGAGCCGCTTTGGAGCGACGGGAATGCACCCGGGGCTTATCGGGGATATAGTCCCTGCCATACCGCCCGGAGACGTAATCGCGCACCTCGGCGACGGCCGAGGCAGCCACCTGAGTGGAGTCCGTCCGCATATAGGTAATCAGGCCTACAGACCCTTCGCCGCCAATTTCCAGACCCTCGTATAGCTGCTGCGCCACTGCCATAGTACGCTGGGCGGTGAAGCGCAGCTTGCGGCCGGCGTCCTGCTGCAGGGTGCTGGTGGTGAAGGGCGGGGCTGGCCGCTGCCGCACGTCCCGTTTGCGCGCGTCGGCAACCCTGTAGGCCGCGCCATCCAGTTCCGACTCCAGCGCTCTGGCTTGCTCTTCGTTGGGAATCTCAATCCGCTTGCGCTGGCCTTTCAGTGAATGCAGTTGGGCGGCAAATTCGGTGGCCTCGTCCTGCTTGCGCAGCGTAGCGTCCAGCGTCCAGGACTCCACGGGAACGAAGGCATTGATTTCCCGCTCCCGGTCAACGACCATCCGCAGCGCCACTGACTGCACGCGGCCCGCGGACAGGCCGCGCTGCACCCGCCGCCAGAGCAGCGGGCTGATTTCGTACCCAACCAGACGGTCGAGGATGCGGCGGGCCTGCTGGGCGTTTACCAGTTGCATATCAATTTCGCGGGGGTTTTGGAAGGCTTCCTCCACTGCCTCACGGGTAATTTCGTGGAACACCACCCGCTTGGGCATGGAAGCGCGCTGGTCCCACTTGGCCGCCGCCTGCAAGTGCCAGGAGATGGCCTCCCCCTCGCGGTCGGGGTCGGTGGCGAGGTAAATGTCGTTGGCGGAGTCTCCTGCCGTCCTGAGCTCCTTCAGGAGGGAACGTTTGTCCTGCATAACCACGTAAGACGGTTCGAAGTCCTGCTCAACATTCACTCCGATCTTGCTCTTGGGCAGATCGCGCAGGTGGCCTTGGGAGGCGGACACGACATACTTGTTGCCGAGGATTTGGCCGACGGTGCGGGCCTTGGCCGGAGATTCGACGATTACAAGGTCCTTACCCCTGGTTCTGGGGGCAGCCGCCCCGCGGGACGAACGCCGAGCCGGCGGCTTGTTGCTCTTGGACGCAGTTCGAGATGTACCCTTACCTTTCGTTGAATCAGCTCCGGCCCGATTACTTGCGGCCGGCTTGCTCCCTTTCCTTTCAGTGGTAGCTTTGCTCCTAGTTGCCATGCGTCACCTCCAGGGCAGACGCCTTGACATAGTGCATGCTTCCAACCTGTTGTACTTTCCCTTTGAGTTCCAGCAATGTCAACATACTTGTAACGGAGGCTATGGGCAGATCGGCTTCGCGGCACAGGTCGTCCACATGCCTGGGTTCCTCAGACAGAAACTCCAGCAAAGCCGCTTCCCCCGGATATAGCTCTCCCGTGTCTTCATTCTCCTTTATTTCCTGCCCTTTCGTAAGGTTGGCGCTCTCAATCGATTGATCTCTGCCGCGGTCAACCTCGGATGCCAATGCCTGGGGCAGGTTCAATTCTTCCAGAATATCCGTGTAGTCGGCAACAAGTTTCGCCCCCTCTTTTATCATGCGATTGGTGAAACGGCTGGCCGGGGAGAAAATGCTGCCCGGAACGCAGAAGACCTCCCGATTTTGCTCCAGGGCCTGATATACCGTCCAGCGAGTTCCGCTACCCTCAGCAGCCTCTATCACCACCGTTCCCAGGGTCACACCGCTGATGAGCCGGTTACGGCGGGGAAAACTGCGCGGGTCGGGCCGCACCCCCGGCGGGTGCTCGCTGATAACCGCGCCCCGTTCCTGGATCTGTTGAAACAGGCTGGTATGCTCCCTGGGGTAAACCGAGTCCAGCCCTCCCGCCACCACTGCAATGGTGCGCCCGCCGCATTCCAGCGCAGCCCGGTGCGCCACGCCATCTATACCCAGCGCCAGCCCGCTGACAACCGTGATCCCCACCGAGGCCAAGTCGCGGCTCAGAACGGTGGCGGCCTCCCGCCCATAGGCAGTCGGGTTCCGCGTGCCAACAATGGCCACGGAACACTCGTCTTCGGGCGTTATCTGTCCGAGATAAAACAGCACCGGAGGCGGGTCGGAAATCTCTTTCAGACGGGGAGGATAGTCGCTTCCATTCCAGTTGGTTACAGCGACACCAGTCCGGCCAAGGGATTCCATCATGTCGTCGGGATCAAGCCTCCCACGCCCTCCAACAACCTCTTGCGCGGTACGGGAATCCAGTCCCGCGCCCCGCAACTCCGCCGGCCCGGCCCACCACGCATCCTCCAGGCTACCGAAATAGGACTCCAGGCGGCGAAACCGGGCTGCTCCCAGTTGGGGAATGGCGCTCAGGGCTACCCAGTACTTGAGGTCTTTCATGGCCGCGATTCTAGCACAAGGCAAAAAAGCGCAACAACGCGGGGCTGACACCACAAGACGGCTCAACCTGAAACGGCCCTGCATTCGTTGACAAGGCACACCCCGCGGTGTATAGTCCATTGACTTAGACCTCCACAAAGAATCTGGTTGGGGTGTGGGCTGTGCTGCCATGAAACGCTGAGTTGCGTTTCCGGCCCATTTAGGGCCCCAAGTTCAGCGGCGCTGGCCGGGCCTCCAAGGAATCAGTCTGCAAACTGTCATGACCGCCGCATCACTACATCCCGATTGGAATCGGGATACCCGCATTGCTCCTCTGGCAGCCTTTTCCCTTTTTCTTTTGGATACCCCTTCTTTGTGGTCGTCTGCCAATTTACTTCGCACCTCACAGTGAGCTGGGAGGACTCCCCTTATGCAAATGCGCGATTTCGTCGTTCGGTTCGCCGGCGAAGGCGGACAGGGTGTCGTAACGTCGGCCGAAGGCTTGGCCCAGTCATCTACGCAGGTGGGCTATCACGCTCTCACCTTCGCCACCTTCCCTTCGCAGATCCTGGGCGGCCCCACCTGGACCCAGGCCCGTATCTCCGTTGACCCGGTTCTGGCCCCGGGAGACGATGTTGACGTCCTGGTGGCCTTCAATCAGGAAGCCTATGACAACCACGCCCCCGAAGTTCGGGAAGACGGCGTGGTTATCTTTAACTCTACCGAATTCGAGTTGGAGGGTGACCCCCGATCCTTCGGGTTGCCAATTGAGGAATTGGCCCGCTCCACTGGAAACAACCGCGCCGGAAACATGGTCATCATGGGCGCGTTGGCCCATCTCGTGAATATGCCGCACGAATATCTGGAAGAGTTCGTTGAGAAGCGCTTCAACCGCGGTCGCGCGGGCGACGACGAAATTATCCGCTCCAACCTCCAGGCCCTTCGCTTGGGACGGGAACACATCGCCCTCAGCGGGTTCAATCTCGGCGACTTGGCGCCGGCCAAGATGCCGGAATACCAGCAGCTGATGATCAAAGGCAACGAGGCTCTTTCTATCGGAGCCATCGCCGGCGGATTGGAGTTCTACGTCGGCTACCCCATCTCTCCGGCAACTCCTATCCTGCTCTTCATGGAACGAAATCTTGTGGGCAAAGACCGCTTCGCCTATCAGGTCAGCTCCGAGATTGAATCCATTACCGCCATCCTTGGCGCTGGCTACGCCGGAAAGAAGTCAATGACAGCCACCGCCGGACCGGGCGTCTCTCTGATGAGCGAAGGGTTGGGCCTCAGCTGGGTTGCCGAGATACCGCTCGTCGTAGTCAATGTGCAGCGCGGAGGCCCGGCTACGGGACTTCCCACCAAGACCGAGCAATCCGACCTGATGAGTTGTATGTTCCCGGCCCACGGCGACGTGCGATTGCCGGTCATCGCTGTGGGGACGGTGGAAGAATGCTTCTACGGCGCGGTAAAGGCCATCGAATGGGCCGAAAAGTATCAAGGCCCAGTGATGCTGATGTCGGAGATGGCCCTGGCCGAACGGGCCCAGAACATTCCTAGGCCCGACTTGAGCAAGGTAGAGCCGGCCAAGCGATGGGTCTACGAAGGCAACAACGGCTACAAGCGGTACGCCGGCCATGAAATTTCCCCCATGCCTATACCCGGCAACCCCGGCGCATACGTCGCCAATGGCAGCGAGCATGACGACATAGGCGACACCACTCACCTGCCGGAGCGCCACATTCAGATGACCCGGCGCCGCTTCAGCAAGATTGCCCTGCTGGAAGAGGATGACTACGAGAGTGAAGACACTGACCACTCCGTAGCTCTCCTGCCGTGGGGTGGAAGCAAGGGTCCGGCCCGGGAAGCCTATGACGTCCTGAAGCAGGAGGGCGTGCCGGTATCCTGGTACTACACGATGTACCTCAACCCTCTGCCGCCCAAACTGCTGGAAGAACTGAAACAGAAGGACCTGGTCATCGTCCCCGAACTGAACTACCAAGGTCAGTTCTCTCAAATACTCAGGGGCTTGGGCGTCAAGGCCGAGTCCATCACACAGTACACCGGGCTGCCCTTCAAGGCGCGCACCCTGGTGGAGCGGATTTCCGAAATGACCAACTCCCGGTCCACGGAGGCTGTAGCTGTATGAGCAAGAAAAACCCTGAATACGATTTCAAGTGGTGCCCCGGCTGCGGCGATTTCGGCGTGCGCCGGGCTCTGGAATTCGCCATGATTGACCGGCTGGAAGAGACCGGTCTGCCCATGGAGAACAATGTAGTGGTTGCTGGCATCGGTTGCTCCGGGAACCTGGTGCACCTGTTGGAAGGGGACCAGCCCTACGGAATGCACGGCATTCACGGTCGCTCCCTGCCCATTGCCCTTGGCGTCAAGATGGCACGCCCGGAGCTCAACGTGGTGGTGGTGGCCGGCGATGGCGATTTCCTCAGCATCGGCGGCGAGCACATCGGCCCGCAGGCTGCTCGCAATGTCAACATCACCGCCGTGGTCATGGACAACGGCGTCTACGGCCTGACCAAGGGCCAGAGTTCCCCAACCACCAAGTTGGGCGTGATCACCAGCTCGACCCCCTACGGCAAGATCGAAAGCCAGATTAACCCCCTGGAACTCTATCTCACCCTCGGCGTCTCCTACGTGGCCTCCGGGTTCTCCGGTCAGCCGCGCCCGCTGTCCCAGCTCATCAAGCGTGGAATGGAGCATCCGGGATTCTCTATCGTACACGTGCAGTCACCCTGCACGACCTACAACGACACCTTCGAGGAATTGAAGGGCAACCCCCGAAAGGGTATCGAGCCTACCCTGTGGGATGTACCGGAAGACCACGATACGAGCAGCAAGGCGGCGGCCTACGACCTGCTACAGCGCGGCGGCCTTCCCGTCGGAGTCGTATACCATGACGAGGACCGCCCGGCCCTCGAACAGCGGGTAGAGCAGATGTGGGATACGGCCCGCGCCCGCTCCGCCGAGGAACTTATGGCCGCCTTCGAGTTCTAACCACTATTGCCGTCGGAAGAAGAAATCATAGGGGCGGGTATTCAACCCGCCCCTATGATTTCAGGTTTCAGCAATCAATGTCTACGTGGAGGTCCCGTACTCGGGCTGCTCCAGTTGTTGCTCATCCAGGTCCTGATACTTCGAGGGGCATTTCACCAGGATTTCGTTGGCTTCAAAGACTCCACCGCCGCTGTAGCTGCCTTCCAGGATGATTTCCGAGTGGGGGTTGAAGAACAGGTCCGGCAATACGCCATTGTAGGTAGCCAACAGCAGGGCAGACCCGGAGTATGACCCCTCCTTGTCCGTTATCTGGAAATGCGAGATAGTCGACTTCTCAGGCCGGTCAAAAGTGCCCTCCACCAGCTTGCCGGACACCCGCACCATCTGGCCGTCAACAATCTCCTGACCCGCCTGCTTGTCATTGAACTCGCTGACCGTCAGGAAATAGCGGGTGTTCTCGCCGAAAGCGGCCCAGATCATGAACGCCAAGGCCAGAGCAACCACCGCCGCTATAATGATAAAGCGCGTGCGATGGGAGCGACTCTCCGGAACTTCGGTCTGCTGTGTTCCCGCGCCCGTGGATGCCAATCCAGCCTCCGTATACCCGAAAGATTGTGATAATAATAACAAATCGCGCTCAGACTGCCAACGTGGAAGCCGGGCCTTGAGTGTCACAAGTCCTGGCTTCGCCATCGCTGTCGAAGGCCTGGAAAAAAGCTTCAGCGACTGGCCGGTTCTATGGGACCTCGACTTGACGGTCCCCTGGGGCGAGTCACTGGCTCTTTTCGGCGCCAACGGAGCGGGAAAGACCACCCTGCTCCGAATCCTGTCCACCAGCGTCCGCCCCGACGCAGGCAAGGTGCGAATCGCCGACCGGGACCTACTCCGCCACACGGCAGAGGCCCGGCGGCGAATCGGGGTGGTGGGGCACCGCAGTTTCCTCTACGAGGACCTGACGCCGCGCGAGAACCTCACCTATTACGCGCGCCTCTACGGTGTTCGAGACCGCGACCTCAGCGTAGATGCCGCCCTCGAACGGGTCGGTCTCTCCACCCGGGCGGACCACCGCGTCCGCCTCCTTTCCAACGGGATGCAGAAACGCGCGTCCATTGCCCGCGCCATCCTCCACCAGCCTGACGTGCTCCTGCTGGACGAACCCGAAGCCGGGCTCGACCGCGATTCCCGCCGGATGCTGGGCGACCTCTTGGCAGAGTGGACTGCCGGAGGCCGCTCCGCGGTCTTCGCCACCCACGACATCGAACTGGGCCTCTCGTGGGGCAGTCGAGCCGCCGTTCTTTCCGGGGGAAACGTGGCCTATCCCGCCGACAGCGCTGCCAGCATTCAGCTAGCCCTCTCCCAACCTCCCTCAAAAGGAACGGGGCTGTGAAGGAACTTCTATGGCCGTTGGCGACGATGGTCTGGAAGGACATCGTCCTGGAAGTGAGGTCGCGGGAGCTGGTGGTGTCGGTCATTGTTTTCGGCCTGTTGCTGGCGGTGGTGTTTAACTTCGCCCTGCGCCCCTCTCCGGGGCAGGCGTCAACTCTCGCTCCCGGCATCCTCTGGGTGTCTTTCTCTTTCGCCGCTACCCTGGCCATGAACCGGGCCTTCGTCCGCGAGCAGGAAGCCGGGGTGCTGGAGGGTCTGCTGGTATCGCCAGTGAGCCGCGACGCAATTTTCCTGGCCAAAGCGGCCACCAGCTTCATATTCATGGTGCTGATCGAGGCAGCGTTGCTCCCTGCCTACGCAGTCATGCTCCGATTCTCAGCTCTCTCCTGGACCCTCGGCGCGGTTATACTGCTTGCAACGCTGGGCTTCGCCCTTATCGGCACATTGTTCTCCGCGCTGGCGGCGCAGACCCGCTCGCGGGAGATTATGCTGCCTGTGCTGTTCTTTCCCATCATGACGCCAGTCATCATCGCGGCAGTGGCGGCTTCCAGTCGCGCTATCGAGGGCGAGACTATCGTCGGACTGAGCCGATGGCTGCTCCTGATCGGAGTTTTCGACGCGCTTTTTCTGGTAATATGTCCGTGGGTTTTTTCATTCATCGTTGAGGATTAACTTGGATTGGCGACTCCTGACAGAATAGCCCGTCGCTCCAGGGCATACACGGGCGCTAGGGCGAGATTCCGAGTTACACCCAGGCTGGTCATCGGCGTCATCGCCGCTGTACTCTTGGTGGTCAGCCTGTACATGATGTTCCTGGTTGCCCCTACCGACGCCAATTTAGGCAACGTGCAACGGGTCTTCTACCTCCACGTCCCCATCGCCCTGATGTCCTTCCTCGCTTTCTTCCTTGTCTTCGTCGGCAGTCTGATGTACCTGTTGAAGCGAAACAGCCGTTGGGACAGCCTCGCGCTGTCCTCTGGCGAAGTGGGCGTGGTGTTCGTTTCCCTGGCGCTGATAACCGGGGTCATCTGGGCCAAGCCGGTATGGAACGTCTGGTGGACATGGGAGCCCCGTCTCACCACAACGCTGGTGCTGTGGCTGATTTACGTGGGCTACCTGATGGTAAGGGCCTACGCTCCCAACCGTCCCAAGGCGGCAACCTACGCGGCGGTAGTGGGAATCATCGGCTTCGTTGACGTTCCCATCGTCTACTATTCAGTGCAGTGGTGGCGCTCCATCCACCCGGAGCAGGTGGTAGGCCCGCTGGCGGAAACCGGATCTCTGGACTCCACGATGTACATGGTGCTGATGGTCTCGATGCTGGCATTCCTGTTCTTCACCATATGGCTGGTGCTGGAGCGAATGGCGTCGCGTGACGCAGATGAAGACCTGAATCAGATCCGGTTCGAGTTGCGGCGCGCCGGCCGGTCTACGGACGCTTAGGGAAACACCCCAACTCCAACCTTCCCCCGGACGGCGAAAGAACAATACGTCGAGTTGAAAATGCTTCCGTTGCTACAGACCGAACTGCCGCCCTCCAATCTCCCCTACCTTATTTCCGCCTTCGTGGTGACCGGGGTGGTCTTTCTCGGCTACATTTACTTCATCTTCCGACGCCGACAGGAAACCAACGAAGAGATCAATCGCCTTCTCGCCGCCTCCGCAGAGGAAGAGGTTCATCAGCCGGAACATCCGTGACTGACTTGCGGCTTGAACCGAGAGAGAAGGGTGAGCCGTAAATCCCCTGGCTCACCCTTCGTTATCACTCCCTCCGCCGAGCGGAGCGCCAGTCTTTGCTGCAAGGGTCAGTCCCTAGCGGCTGACTTGATAGTCCTGGTAGCGATCCCTCAGCACTTTCTTGTCGAACTTTCCCACGCTCGTTTTGGGAATCTCGTCGATGAAAACCACATCGTCTGGAATCCACCATGAAGCGAAGCGGGGCCGGATGAACTCCAGCACTTCGCCCTTGTCCAGTGACTCACGGTACTCCGCATTGGGAACCACGCAGGCCAGGGGCCGCTCCTGCCATGTCGGGTGCGGAATGGCGATGACCGCGGCCTCCAGCACGCCGGGGTGGGCGATGATGGCGGTTTCCAAGTCCACCGAGGAAATCCACTCCCCGCCGCTCTTCACCATATCCTTGACCCGGTCGCCTATCTGGATGTTGCCCAGCCGGTCCACCGAGGCGATGTCGCCGCTGTGATACCAGCCTTCTATAAAAGTCTCTTCGCTGCGCGGGTCGTTGTAGTATTCGGCGGCAATCCACGGCCCCCGGAACAGCAGTTCGCCGCGCTGCTCGCCGTCCCACTCCAGGTCAACCCCATTCTCGTCCACCAGCCGCATATCTACACCATACACCGGGACGCCCTGCTTGCCCTGCTCGACCAGCCGGGTGTCCCCTTCCACTCCGTCCAGCGCGCTGGGCAGGCGGTTGTAGGAAACCAAAGGTGAGGCCTCGGTCATTCCGTAGGCCTGCACCAAGTCAACGCCCAACCGCTCCTTAAACGTCCGTATCATGCTGACCGGCACCGCCGAGCCGCCGCTCACCACCGCCCGCAGGCTGGAAAGGTCGAATTCCTCTTCGGTGCGGGAAAGAAAGTCCAGCATCCCGACCCAGATGGTGGGAACGCCCAGGCTGATGGTAACGCGATGCTCGCTGATGAGGCGGCAGACGGCGGCCGGGTCGGGGCGGACGCCCGTCAGCACCTGGGTCGCGCCGGTCATCGTGGCGGAGTACGGCACGCCCCAACTGTTGGCGTGGAACATCGGCACCACGGCCATCACCACATCACGCTCCCGGACACCGGCGGCGTCGGCGCTGCATTCCATCATCGCATGCAATATCTGCGCCCGGTGAGTGTAGGTGACGCCCTTGGGTCGTCCGGTGGTGGCCGAGGTGTAGCAGAGGCCAGCCGGGTCGTTCTCGTCCAACGGTGGCGACTCGTACCTATCGGATGCGGCGTCCATCAATTCCTCGTAGATGTGGGCCGACGGTAGGGATGTCTGGAACCCGGAATCGCCGGTCATAATCACGAAATGCTCCACATTCTCCAGCCGCGGCGCCAGCGGCTCGAGGATGGGAACGAGGTCAGGGTCAACCAGCATCACCTTGTCGCCGGCGTGATTGACGATGTAGGTCAGGTCATCGGGCGAAAGGCGTATGTTGGTGGTGTGGGTGACCGCGCCCATGGTGGGGGGCGCGAAATACGCTTCCAGATGCCGGTAGGTGTTCCAGCCAAAGGTGCCGACCCGGTCACCCTTGCCCACGCCCAGCCCGGCCAGCGCGTTGCATAGCCGGTTCACGCGCCCCTTGAGGTCTCGATAGGTATAGCGGTGAACCTCGTCGCCTTCGCGGGTGATGATTTCCTTCTTGGGGAAATAGGTGTTGGCCCGGTCTAACAGCCCCGGAACCAAAAGCTGGTAATTCATCATGGCGCGTTGCCTCCGTTGTTGGAAATTGAGAGGGACGCCCTCACCCTAACCCTCTCCCAGGAGGAGAGGGAATTCTTATGGAGACATTATGTTGACTCCGCCGTCCACAGCCCAAGTCTGGCCTGTAATATATGCCGCCGCAGGAGAGGCAAGAAAGACGCAGAGATAGCCGGGTTCTTTCAATTGGCCCAGCCTGCCCAACGGAACCTGGCCCTTCGCCTGTTCCTGCCGGGCCTGGTAGACCTCCGGCGACATCTGCTCAGGGTCGGGGAAATAGCCCGGTGCCACCGTATTAACTCGCACCCCATAAGGCGCCCATTCCTGGGCCAGGCTCTCCGTAAACCGCATCACTCCAGCCTTCGCCGCGTCATAGGCAGCGGAGCCGGCCCTTCCCCGGAACGAAGCGAACCCAGATATGTTGATGGCGCAACCACTGCCCCGCTCCAGCAGGTGCGGCCCGAGGGCGCGGCATCCCTGGAAAGCCTCGGTGAGGTTTACGTCAACCACAAAATGCCATTCCTCTTCGCTCATTCCCTGCGTGCCGTCGGGCAGATTGGCAACGGGCTTGCGGATTGCGTCGCCGACGCAGTTTACCAGCGTGTCCACCCGCCCGAACTCCCGCAGCGTGTCAGCAGCGATGCGCTCCATATCGGCGGCCTTGGTAGCATCGCCGGTCAGCGGCAGGGCGGCGCGGCCCAGAGCGCGTATCTCTTCTGCGACCTGGCCCACGGTGGCTGGGGAAAGGCTGGTGACGGCAACGTCAGCTCCGGCCTCGGCGAAGGCCAGCGCGATGCCCTTACCTATTCCCCGGCCAGCGCCCACCACCAGCGCTTTCTGTCCGCTGATGTCAAATTGCGGCAGGCTCATAAATCAATTCCCTCCAGTCGTCCCACATCGAGAGGGACACCCCAATGGTACTCGATTCGTCCCTTGGTTCCCTTCGGGACAGGCATTGAGTCACCGGACAACGGAAACACTCCGGTGTTCTGGTGCAACAAATCTGCCCGTGCAGGCGCAGTATCTCGTGTACGTCCACCATGGCAATGGATAGGTCTTCGAAATGACCTTGATGGTTACGATAAACGCATTTTAGACCCTCGCGCAATGGTGCGGGCATCCGCCCTCTGTCTTGAAGACCGAAGACCCGACCCAAAACTCGGACGCAATTGGCGTCCAACGGCAGCGCATCTTCGCCCCATCCGTAGGCCAGCACACATTCTGAGATTTTCTCGCCGACGCCCTTGATTCTCAACAACGATTCGCGGTACCGCGGGACACCGTCCGATACCGATTCCGCCATAGAGACAACATACGGCAACTGTCCGGCTCGCACGATGTTTCGGGCCTGCCTTTCCACCACCTCCCGCCCATCCTGAGCCTGTCGGAGGGCCGAAAGGGACGTGGCATCAGGAAAGCGCCGAAAAAGCTCCCGGCACATATCCACCAGCAGCGAGTCCCTAGTACGTGCGCTTAACCCGAACAGCACCAAAGCCCGGTACGGACTTCGCCGGTGGCCGTTTTCCGCCCATAGTTCCGACTCCCAAGTGAAGCCCATATATGAAGCCTTCAACTCTGCGACCAATAGCAGGATTCGGTCGTCCGGCAGCAAGGTCATTCTCAACTCTTCATTTTGACGCCGCCGGGCTACGCAGGTATCATTTGGCGGGCATAAGCCCATTTTACTATTCCTGCGGAATACATTGCCTGTTAGTAACAGGGGGGAAGACCAATGAAAGCAGTCTTCATTAACGAGCATGGCGGCACCGACAAGCTCATTCACGGCGACCGCCCCGAGCCGGAGGTCGGCCCCGGCGAGGTAATGCTGCGGGTTCGCGCCAGCGCCCTCAACCACCTGGACCTAAATTTGAGAGAAGGACGCACCTATCGCGGCCCCCTGCCTCGCATTCTGGGCTGCGACATCGCCGGAGAAGTGGCGGCCGTCAGCCCGGCGGCCAATACCGAACTGGAAATCGGTGACCGGGTAATACTCAACAATCGCGTCACCTGTAGCTCCTGCCACAACTGCCAGATGGGGCGCGACGACCAATGCCCCAACCAGAAGCGGCTGGGAGTAGACCTGGACGGCGGCCATGCCGAGTACATCACGGCCCCGGCCATCAACGCCCACGTCATACCCGACAACATGGACTTCACCGAAGCCGCGGCCCTGCCCATCGCGGCCCATACGGCCTGGCACTGCCTGGTCACCCAGGCGCAGATACGCCCTTGGGACGACGTGCTGGTGCAGGCAGCGGGCAGCGGTGTCGGCAGCATGGGAATCCAGATAGCCAAGATGATGGGCGCCCACGTAATCACCACCGCCGGCAGCCAGTGGAAGCTGGATAGAGCTTTGGAGCTGGGAGCGGACGAAGTCATCAACTACAACGAAACCCCCAACTTCAGCCAGAGGGTTCTGGAGTTGACCGACGGACAGGGCGTTGACCTGGTGTTCGACTGCGTGGGCGCGTCGGTGTGGGAGGAAAACCTGCTGTCGCTGAAGGCCGGAGGGCGGCTGGTCATCACGGGCGTTACCAGCGGCGCCACCTCAACCCTGAACCTGTCGCTGCTCCAGAGCAAGCCCCTGCACCTGATGGGCAGCGGAGGCCGCAGCAACCGCACCTTCGCCGACTTTATGAAGGTGGTGCATCACGGCTCCCTGCGCGGCATCGCAGGCCGCGTCTTCCCGCTGGAAGAGGTTGGCGCCGCCCATCAGGCCATGGCCGACCGCGACTTCTTCGGGAAAATCGTGATTGAGAGCTGATCCCTCAAATTCCCTCCCTCAGCGGGGGAGGGTTAGGGTGGGGGAGAAATTTTCAGGGCAAACTACGCTTGCGGCCCTGGAGTCTCACAGCATTTGGTAGCCAACGGGCAGGCCAGAAGTTAAAATTTACACGCCTACCGCAAGTACATAAATCAAAGGAGCAACCAATGAAAATCGCCCGCTATGAGGCTCACGGAGCCATTCACTACGGCGTCGTCGACGGCGACAACGTAACCGCCATTGAGGGCAGCCCCTTTGGCGACTTCACCGTGACCGACCACGTCCACAAGCTCTCCGACGTCAAGCTGCTGGCCCCGGTGGTGCCGGGCAAGATTTTGGCTATGGGCCTGAACTATACCAGCCACATCGGTGACCGGCCCGGCCCCGAATACCCGATGATCTTCCACAAGACTCCCACCAGCGTCATCGGCCCTGGCGACACCATCATCCGCCCCAAGGAAATCCAGCGCTTCGACGCCGAGGGCGAGATGGTGGTGGTCATCAAGGACACCTGCCGCTACGTCAGCAAAGAGGATGCCCTGAATCACGTCCTCGGCTACACCTGCGGCAACGACGTCTCGGCCCGCGACTGGCAGCGCCGCGACCGCAACGAGAACAACTCCGACTGGTGGCGCGCCAAGTCCGCCGATACCTTCTCCCCCATGGGCCCCTGGATAGAGACCGACGCCAACCCCTCCGACCAGTGGCTGCAAACGCGGGTCAACGGCAACGTCGAGCAGGACCAGAGTACCAAGGACCTGATTTTCGACGTGCCGACGATGATCGAGTTCATCACCAAGTACGTCACCCTGAACGCCGGCGACTGCATCTACACCGGCACCCCCGGCACCACCCAGGACATGGGCGACGGCGCCGTTTGCGAGATAGACATCAGCGGCATAGGCGTGCTGCGCAACCCGGTGAAACTGGAAGCGTAATCTCCACTGAAAACAAGCTCCCAACCGTAATTCGAGAACGCCGGCGGCCCAAAACCGTCGGCGTATTTTTCGACTAGCGTCGCAGCATCCGCCCATACCTCTGTTACGGCTTCATTACCCGCAGCGTATAGTCGTCTCCCTCCATAATCTGGGGGATCAGCGGAGGCAGATTGCGAAAATCGTCCGCCGCCGCAGAAATAATCCTTCCCGTCAGGCCGGCGCTCTCTTCCGATGCCAGCCACACCGCCAGTTCCGCGCAGTCGTCTATTGACGCGCCACCGCCCGATAGCACCCTTTGGCCCAACTCGTGGATGAACTCAGCCCCGGCGTCGGCGGCCTGCTCGGTCATCTTCTCCCACATACTGGTATGCACCGAACCCGGGCCGAGGGCGTTGACCGTTATCCCCTTGCTTTCCAGTTCCTGGGCCAGCACCTCCGTGAGCCGCACCACGGCGGCCTTGCTGGAACAATAGGCCGACATATTGCTCCAGGCGTTGGCGACACCGGCGCCCGACAGGTTGATTATCTTTCCGCCACCCTGCCCTAGCATCACCGGAACAATGGCGCGACACACCAGGAACGTACCGGTCAGGTTGACGTTGATGGTATCCACCCATTCGGCAATATCGTTGTCCTGCAACGGGCCGACGGGACCGGATATGCCGGCGTTGTTGACCAGCACGTCGATGCGGCCGAACCGCTCCACCACTCGCCGGGCCAACCGTTCCGTTGAGATCTGGCTGGTGACGTCAGTGCGAACGGATATTGCCTCGCCGCCCAGTTCCGATACCGCGCCCACCGTCTGTTCCAGCTCGGCATCGCTGCGTGCAGCCAGCGCCAGTCGCGCGCCCTCCCGAGCGTAGGCCAGCGCGATGGCTCGCCCGATGCCGCGCCCGGCGCCTGTGATGACTGCTACCTGCCCATCCAGTTTCATATCTTCCTCGCTCCGTGCCGGATTCATCGCCGCCACGGGTACGCCAGTTTCCCGTTCCGGTACTCAGGGGGCCACACGATAGCTTTGCGTCCCTGTCTCCACTGCACCAGCAACGCCGGCTTCCCGATGGGCCTGCCGGTTTCCGCTTCGATGCGGAATCTGCCGTAAAAAGTCGTGAAGTCCAGCGATGCCGCCGCCTGCCGCAACTCTGCGTCATCCAGGATCCCGCATTCCTCGACACAACGCTGTATCACAACCCCGACAGCGTAGGCTTGTGCCATCGGATAGTCAATGACCTGATGCCCGGCCCGTCCCTCTTTCATCCTGAGCCTGTCGAAGGATGCCCGAACCTCAGCGACATCGGGGCCATAGTCCACGGAGTAATTGGCATCCGGTTCCCACTGGCTGGGGCCGATGAAGTATTCCGCCTCACTGCCTAACCGCTCCCGAAAGGCGTTCACCCCGGCTGCCACAACAGCGACAGCGCCTAGTCCCTGAACCTCGTCGGCGAGCAGTTCCGCTATACCTAAGTCATTCTGAAATCGTCCCGCTACAACCAGCACATCGGGCATGAATTGGCGCACGGCCTCGATGATGTCTCCAAAATCGTCAGCCGCGGCGTCGAACTCCTGCGATAGCACAACACGAAACCCCAACGCAGACGCAACCAACTCTACTCCTGCGACAACATCGCGCGGGAAAGCGCCGGTAGACGCGCGGACTATGGCAACATTAGCGGCTTCGGGGCAGGTCTCCCTCACGGCAGGAAGCAGTCCGGCCAAGTACTCATCGGCAGGCGTCAATACCCCCGCCACCCACGGGTTGCCTTGCTGGTAGACCACCGGCGACGCTCCGCCCTGGTTCCACAGCAGCCTGCCGCGGGCCTGCGCCACTTCCGCTGCGGCGTTGGTCAACATGGCGGAATACGGGCCAACCAGCAGGTCTACACGCTCATCAACTATTAGATGCTCCGTGATTTTCCTAGCCGAGTCGCGTTTGCTGCCGTCGTCCCTCCACACAAGCTCCACCGCAGTTTTGCGTCCGCCCACCAGCAGGCCGCCGGAGAGGTTCACGTCCTCCACCCAAGCGCGGATGCCTGCCAGCGTCTGTGTGCCTTGCAGGCTGAACTGACCGGTAAGGGACACCGGAATGCCAACTCGAATGGTCATTTGCCCTTCAATTGTCCACAATAAGCAAAACCCGTCCGCCCCTGGGGTAGCTGAGGGCGAACGGATTTCGTGTAAGGCCTTGGATTTTAACCCGCTAGGATCGGGAACGGAAGAGGCCGAAGGAACTGGTATATCCGTGCAGGAACGTGGTGCCGCCTACCGGCCCGATCTCACCGTTGCAGAAGAAACCGCCCAGCGGCACCTGGCCCAGCTTTTCGCGGAAGATGTCGGTGTCGTGGTTCGGGCGGCCGTAGAGGTATTCCCCGCGCCCCAGGCAGGAGAAGAGCAACGCGCCGGGTACCTCATTCTCCCGGTTGTCCGCCGCGTAGCGCTCCAGCACGAAGGTCAGGTCCTGCGCCGAAGTCTCGGCGTCGCGGAGGTGGAACTGCACCAGTTGCCCTTCCTTCAACATCTCCCCTATAGCCAGCGCTCCCGTTCTCTGGTCCATTCCCACCACGTTGCGAATCAGGAAATCCCCCTGCACCGGGCTGTCGAGGAACTCGTCCATGACTACACCCAGAAACAGCGAATGCCCCATCAGTTGCCGGTCGCGCTCCGACAGCGACCGGAAGAGGTCCTGCAGGATGGCCATCGGCGGCTTCCCGTCAAGCTCCACCAGCACATTGCGGTGGCTGGAGGTGATTCGCATGGCATCCCCGATCGGACGACACCCTTGCGCCACCACGGTATCCACCATGATGTTGCCGTGCAGCGCCAGTCCGATTGCGCCGGAGCTATGCACCTCGCCGTCCAGGAAAAGGGCGTTGTCACCGGCTCGCTGCGCCCCGCTGGCCAGACCGCCGATTTTTGCCGCTGCGGGAAAGGCAAAATCCAGCCCCATGATCAGGTTCTGAACCGGAAAGGAGAAGGGGTCGGCCAACAGCACGAACTGCGGTTCCTGAGACACGGAAACTCCCACCAGTTCCTGCCATCTATCGGGACCGGCGTCCAGGTCAGGCAGCTTGTCGCCGTCCAGATGAAAGGCCTCGACGTCCACGCCGGGCAGGGTGGCTGCGGTTATGGACAGGGCGGGCCGCTGCTCCACCTCCATACCCGCGCCGATAATCCCGCCGCCCGAACAGCCGAAGGTGTGCTCCGTTCCTAGCAGTTCGTTCAACATCGGGCCAACCCGTCCGTAATCGGCCTGGTAGTGAGGCGATACGAAGGCTACCGCCAGTTGAGGCGATTCCCCCAACTGACTCCGAATGGATTCGGCGCACTCGGTCAAGGCGCCGTCCGGATTCGATTGCTCAGATATGGCCGACGCCCACTTCATCAGGACACCTCCTGTAAATGCCGGGTTGTTTGGGGCAGTATAGCACTCCCCGCCGATTGGGCGTTGACGGAGCACTCTCTCAACCCTACGATTGCAAAGCGCAACCTGGATTCCGTACCCAAATTCCTGCGATATAAGGAGCCATCAATGGCCGAGCAACCCATTTCTGACAAAGACCGGGTACTGGAACTGGCCCGGCTTTCGGGCATATCAATACCGGAGGACGAAGTCGCCGAGGTCGCCAATCGCTTCGGCAGCCTGATGCTGGAGCTGAACAAAATAAGCGATATCGACCTGTCGGACATTCAGCCAGTGTCCATTTTCCCGGACGAAGGCTAGACCAGTCGCACCAAATCCGAACCCAGAGGACAACCGATGGACAGCAATGAAATTGCCTTCCTGTCCGCAACCGAAACCGCCCGGGCAGTGCGGTCAGGCGAACTAACCCCCGAAGACGCGGTAAGGGCGTACCTGGACCGCATTGACCGGCTGGACTCTCGTCTGGCAGCCTACATCACCGTAACCCGTGAAGAAGCCCTCGACGCCGCCCGGCAGGTTGAGTGGCGGCTGTCGGGAGGCGGCGACCCCGGAGTGCTGTGCGGCGTGCCGGTTGCCATCAAGGACCAGTTCTGGACCGACGGAATCCTGACCAGCAACGGCTCAAGAGTTTACCGCGACTTCATACCCAACGAGGACGCGACCATTGTGCGCCGACTCAAAGAGGCTGGAGCTACCCTGCTGGGCAAGCTGAATCTCAGCGAATTGGCAATGGGTGGGACCCAGGAACCGCCGTGGGGCATCCCGGCCAACCCCTGGGACCTTGACCGCACCCCCGGGGAGTCCAGCAGCGGCTCCGGCGTCGCCCTGTCGGCCCATCTCTGCGCCGCTTCCATCGGAGAGGACACCGGCGGCTCCGGGCGCGGCCCGGCTGCCTACTGCGGGGTGGTGGGACTGCGCCCCACCTTCACGCGAGTCAGCCGCTACGGAATGACGCACATGTGCTGGTTCATGGACGCCGCCGCGCCTATGACCAAAACGGTGGAAGATTGCGCCACAGTGCTGGGCGTCATAGCCGGATACGACGAGCGGGACCCCTACACCAGCCGCCGTCCGGTCCCGGACTACGCCGCCTCCCTCCGCAACGGCGTGAGAGGAATGCGCTTTGGTCTCATCCGCGAGCTGCACCAGAGCTCGGATATGCACCCGGAAGTTCGGGACGCCATCGAAAAGTCTCTGGATACCCTGCGCGGCCTTGGCGCGGAAGTCAAGGAAGTGTCCATTCCACTGGTTGAGCTGGCCGGCGCCATCTTCGTAGGAGTAGCCGACACGGAGGGAGCCGGAGCAAGGGACGAGATACTGCGGACCCGCGCCGGTGAGTTGGACCAGGCCAGCCGCACCCGCCTGCTGTCGGCATCTCTGGTGCCCTTCAAGGTTTACAACCGCGCCGCCAAGGCCAGGGTCCTGCTCCGGAGGCAGTTCATGGCGGCCCTTGATGAAGTCGACGTGCTGGTATCGCCGACTTCGCCCTATCCCGCTCCGCTGCATACGGCGCTTACGGCCCGCTTCGAGAGCGCGGAGGACGTGAGGGCGCGGTTTTTCTTCCGCCGCGCTTACACCGGATGCTATTCCCTGACGGCGCTTCCCGCCATCTCCATACCCGGCGGTTTCACCGGCGACGGCCTGCCTATCGGCCTACAGTTCGGAGCGCGGCCCTTCGCCGAGGAAGCCCTGTTCCGCGCCGCCTACGCCTACGAACAGGCAACCGACTGGCACACCCGCATCGCACCGGCCGCCCAAGCCTAGCAACGACCGTCATTCCCGCGAAGGCGGAAATCCAGAGAACCTTCAGGTCAAGCTGTTCAGAAGGAGTCGCTGCCATGAACGACAAGATTCGAGTGGGGATCATCGGCGCCAATGCCAACTATGGCTGGAGCAAGCGCGCCCATCTCCCAGCCCTGCTGGGAATGCCGGATTTCGAGCTGACGGCGGTCTGCACCTCCCGGCCAGAGACCGCCGCGGAATCCAAGGCCTTCTATGGCGCCAACCTGGCCTTCCACGACTACACCGAAATGGCGAATCATCCCGACGTGGACCTGGTGGTGGTGTCCGTCAGCGTGCCCGCCCACTTCGGCATGGTCACGGCGGGGTTGCAGGCCGGAAAGCACGTCTTCTGCGAGTGGCCCTTGGGCGCCAACAGCGGTGAATCTGCGGAACTGTCAGCCCTTGCCCGCGAAAAGGGTGTCCGCACCCTTATCGGCTTGCAGGCTCGTGGGAGCCCTGCCCTGCTGCGCCTGCGTGAACTGGTGGCCGAGGGTTTTGTCGGCCAGATGCTCGCCTGCAACATGACCATGTTCCTGCCCGGCCTGCTGGGGAGAGGCATAGACCGGGCCTGGATGGCCAATCGGGCCAACGGCGCCAATACCCTGAGCATCGCCTCCGGCCACGCCCTCGACATCTTCTGCCACTGCGTCGGAGAGTTCCGCGAGCTTACCGCGCAAGTCAGCGTCCAGTTGGCCAACTGGCCCACCGGTGACGGCAACTCTGTTTCCGTGGACGCCGCCGACAACGTGGTGGTCAGCGGCACCCTGGAAAACGGGGCAGCCGCATCGGCCCACATTGCCACCATCCCGTGGAACGGCAGCGGCTGGCGCATGGAGGTCTATGGCACCGAAGGCACTCTCTCGGCTCGCTCCGAGGAAATGGTTCAGTACGGCAACGTCCACCTCTACGGCGCACAGGGAGCCGGTCAGTCCCTGCAACCGCTGGAAGTGCCGGCCCGCCTGTCGGCTGCTCCGGACGGCGTTCCAGTTGGAGAACCCTACAACGTAGCCCAGCTATACCGCGTCATCGGAGAAACCATACGCGATGGCGGTGAGGCGCAGCCCGATTTCGACACCGCAGTGGCCCGCCACCGCTTCCTGGACCTGCTGCAACAGTCGTCAGATGAGGGTCGCAGGGTTGTATTGGGAAGCTAGCGCCTTGTAAGCCAAACATTGAGCAGGCTAACTGCTCTTCGGGGTCACGGCAGGGAACCACAAAGACCATTTCCCGTGACTTGCGATGTTGGCAGGATGGTAGTATAAGGGCGACGAAACTGAATGCGGCCTCCGGACATATATCTCTTCCTGTCCCGGTTTGCTGGATATGAATTCGCGCCCTAACCCCCTTACCTCATTGTTCCACCTGCTGGGCGGCGGGACACGCAAGTTGAATGTATTTTCCAAACTGGGCGGCCAACGGGCCTTGGAATCCGGGCCGCGTATCACCGTAGTTGGCGGCGGCACGGGACTGCCCAGCCTTATTCGCGGCATAAAGCACTATTCCCATAACATAACCGCCATCGTCACCATGGCGGACGATGGGGGCAGTTCCGGGCGTCTGCGCAACGAGCTGGGCATCCAGCCGCCCGGGGACATTCGCAATTGCCTGGTGGCGATGGCCGATTCAGAAGCCGTGATGCAACAGTTGATGGACTACCGCTTCTCCTCAGATGGGCAATTGAATGGACACAGCTTCGGCAATATGCTGATTGCCGCCCTGACAGGTATCGGAGGCGACTTCTATCGCGCCGTGGAAATCGCCGGTGAACTTCTGGCCATCCGAGGGCGGGTTATCCCCTCCACCGTCGCCGACGTGACGCTCATGGCGAGGACTGAAACCGGCGAGACCCTCACGGGGGAAACCAACGTGGCCTCCGCGTCATCCAGGTTACAGTCCCTTACTCTTTGGCCTGCTAACCCTCCGGCTCATCCCGAGGCGGTGGCGGCCTTGGAACAGGCCGACCTGATAATCATCGGGCCTGGCAGTCTGTACACCAGCATCGTCCCCAACCTGCTCATTCCCGGCATAGCCCAGGCAGTGGCCGACTCTCGCGCACTGAAGGTCTACGTCTGCAACGTCGCTGAGGAGCCGCGACAGACCGAGGGGTACTACGTACAGGACCACCTGGAAGTAGTGCGCCGCTACGCCGGGGAAGGCGCGGTTCACGTGGTAATCGCCAACGCCTCCATCCCCGATGGGCCAACTCCTGCCGGGCTGGACTTCATCCAAGCGCGTCGCCCTTGGCATGAATCAGCCCTGCTCATTGAAGCCGACGTGATAGACCCGACTGCCACCGCCCGCCACGATTCAACGAAACTCGCCAGTATCGTCGCCGCCACCTACCGCCGAAATCGCGGCAAGCGCCGCCGACTGCCGCCCCGTCGTTCCGGCCCGGAGCTCGCCGCTCCGCAGGCCGCCTGCATCCCGGCAGGGGAGGCTTCTGCCCCGCAGTAACTCGACCGCCCTCAGCTTTGGCCTCGTCAAATTCGCTCGCACCCGTAAGCAGTTCAATTCCAGCAGATACAGGCTATACACTAATATATCTCCCATAAGACAGCCGGGAGAAATAGTCCAGATGGCCCAGACGACGCCCGCACAGCGCGCCGGGGAACTCCGGCGTGAGCTCAACTACCACAACTACCGCTACTACACGCTGGATGCCCCGGTAATCAGCGACGGGCAGTACGACCTCCTCCTGCGTGAGTTGCAGACCATCGAGGCGGAACACCCGGAGCTGCTGACCGCCGACTCTCCCACCCAGCGTGTCGGCGGCGACCCATCGCCGGCCTTCGCGGAGGTGGAGCATTCGCGCCCGATGCTCAGCCTGGGCAACGCCTTCGACTTCGACGAACTGGCCGCGTGGCACAGGCGCATATCCGGTCTTTTGGACGGCGCGGACTTTGACATGGTCTGCGAATTGAAAATCGACGGTCTGGCAGTCAACCTCACCTATGAGAACGGGGTGCTGGTCCAGGGCGCAACCCGCGGCAACGGCACCACCGGCGAAGACGTCACTCGAAACCTCCGCACTATCCGCACCATCCCACTGACGCTGGAAGGGGCCGTGCCTCCGCTACTGGCAGTACGCGGCGAAGTGTACCTTCCCATCGAAGAGTTCCGCAGACTCAACAAGGAGCGGGAAGAAAAAGGCGAGCAGTTGTACGCCAACCCCCGCAACACCGGGGCCGGGACCATCCGCCAGCTCGACCCGAAGGTCACTGCCGCCCGCAACATGCAGATATGGGTATACTCCCTCAACAGCGCGGAAGGAACCGAGTTCATCACAGGCCACTGGGAAGCCCTGCAATGGCTGAAAGATGCGGGATTCCGCATCAACCCGGAAAACCGTCTGTGCCACTCCCTTGAGGAAGTGCAGGACTTCTACCAGCAATGGCTGGAGAGCCGCCACGACCTGCCCTACGAAGCCGACGGCGTGGTGGTAAAAGTCTCCCCACTGGAAATGCAGGAGCGGCTGGGCGTCGTGGGCCGGGAACCGCGCTGGGCCATCGCCTACAAGTTCCCGGCAGAACAGGCTGTTACCAAGCTGAAGTACATAGGCATAAACGTGGGCCGCACCGGAAGCCTGAATCCCTACGCCGTCCTGGAGCCTGTCGTGGTCAGCGGAGCGACGGTTCAGCACGCCTCTCTTCACAATGAAGAGGACATCCACCGAAAGGACATACGTGTGGGAGACACAGTCATTATTGAGCGGGCCGGAGATGTCATCCCGCAGGTTGTCGGGCCGGTGCTGTCCCAGCGAACCGGCAACGAGCAAGTGTTCCGTATGCCCGCCAACTGCCCGGTGTGCGAGACGCCGGTGGTAAAAAACGACGACGACGCCATGCACCGCTGCCCCAATCCTTCGTGCCCTGCCCAGTTTTTCGAGCTGCTGAAGCACTTCGTCAGCAAGGGCGCGGCGGACATCGACGGCTTGGGTGAGCGCTGGTGCGGCATCCTCATCGAGAAGGGCATGGTGTCCGACCTTTCAGGCATCTATCGCCTGGAGAAGGACAAGCTGCTGGAACTGGACCGGATGGGAGACAAGCTGGCGACCAAGATAATGACCAATATCGAGGCCAGCAAAAACCGCCCCCTTCCCCGTATGCTGTTCGCCCTCGGCATCACCCACGTCGGAGCGGAGGTGGCCGACCTGCTGGCCCAGAACTACCACGGCATTTCGGAACTGTCCCAGGCAACCGAGGAAGACCTTATCGAAATAGAGGGCATCGGGCCAAAGATTGCAGAGAGCATCGTGTCATGGTTCCGGGAACCCGAAAACCAGTCCGTTATAGAGCAGTTGCTCACCGCCGGCGTCAAGCTGAGGCAGGACTCGCTGCCTGCAACCGCGGTTGCCGCCCCGACGCAGGATTCGCCCTTCGGCGGGCTGACCTTCGTCGTAACCGGCACGCTGTCGGCCTTGTCCCGCAGGGACGCCGAAGCGCAAATCAAGGGTCTGGGCGGTAAGGTCACCTCATCGGTTACCAGGAAGACCAGCTATGTTGTAGTGGGGGAGTCGCCGGGATCCAAGGCGGCCACTGCGGAGAAGCTAGGCACGGCAATCCTGGACGAAGATGCCTTTCTGCGCCTTCTTGAATCCCCGGCAGACGCGCTGGAATATACAGGGGAAGGCAGCCTTGGCTGACACCGCCATAATCGTAGGGCTGGGCAACCCCGGCCCCCGCTATGCCGACACCCGCCACAATGTCGGCTGGAGAGTCGTGGATCTGCTGGCCAGGCAGATAGACATTCATGTGAAAGAACGCCGGCCCAAGGCGGTTCTGGGCACCGGGTACTTCGGCGACCGCCGGGTGGTTTTGGCCAAGCCACGCACGTTTATGAACAATAGTGGCGAGGCCGTTGAATACCTGCTGGCCCGATTCGGAGGCGGCCCCTCGAACCTGCTGATAATCTACGACGAAATGGCCCTGCTGCCAGGCCGCATCCGCCTTCGCGCCGCCGGCAGCGACGCGGGGCACAACGGCATCCGCTCCATCATCCAGGCAGTGGGAGGAACCGGATTTCCCAGGCTGCGAATCGGCATCGGCGCGCCGCCGCCGGGAGTCGTCGCCCGCGACTACGTGCTGGGCAAGTTCGAGAATGAAGAAGCGGATGCCATGGCCGGGGCCGTGGAGCGGGCTGCCGCCGCCATCCGCTGCGTACTGGAAGAGAACATAGACGCGGCCATGAACCGCTACAACCAGGACCCGGCCAAACAGCAGGAAGACCCGCCGCCGTCCTCACAAAGCCAGTGCTGCCGCCAGCGCCAGGGCGAGTAGAGGCAGAGTCAACAACATCGGCAGGCAGCCGAAGCGCCGTCCGCCCGGACCGTCGCCACCCCGACTGCCCCGCCTTCTGTTCCGCCTCCGGGTGCATTCCACGCAGGTACACGCGGGGGGATGCGTGCCTCTCAGACGGTTCACATCGTAAGACATTTCACAGCCTCGTATACATCCCGTTCGGCGCGGCCTCCGTACTGCTGATATGATGCCATAGCCACTGGAAAATTGTCGCCCCAGATTTGCGGTAAGCCCTGAAAGTCGGATATGCGGTGGCTTCCATACAATGACCTTGCTGAGACTATTGATTGCGGGACCTTTCTTTCTGGCAGCTCTGGCCGGGTGCAACGATATGGCCCTGCCAAGCATCCCGCCGGCAGACAACAGGTCATCGCCGGCCAACATCCCTTCCCCAACAGGCACGGACCAAACTTCTCTCAATGACGTGAAGTCAACACCACTACCTTCACCTCCGGAGCAGTCCACCCGTGCCGCTACCCAGACACCCGAATCCGTCGCGGCGCTCCGAGGGGCGGAAAGCATCCCCGTACCCCCCGAGCGGGACCTCTACCGGCTGGCGATGGAGCTTATCCCAGGCATCGGAGAAGTGAGTCGAACTGAGGGATCCCCTACCCCAACCCTCACCGTCGGGCATCGACGCACTTTCGAACTGGTGGACTTGCAGAAAATGGAACGATACCAGAGCGAGTTTGAGTTGCGCCTGGTCACACCAAATGCCTATTGGTTCGTGGAGGACCAACTGAGGGTTGAACAGGAAGATATCGAGCGGTCAGCCGCCATTTTCGAAAACACCATATATCCACGTATCACCGGAGCATTTGGCAACGAATGGAAACCCGGGGTGGACGGAGACCCTCACCTCTACGTCCTGAACGCCTCCCTGGCGCTGGTCGGAGGCTATTACAGCCCGGCAGATGAATACCCACGGGAAATTCGGCCGGTTAGCAATGAAATCGAAGCCATATACATAAATGTCCGGCACTTGCCCATCGGCTCCGACATATACGCGCTGGTACTGGCCCACGAGTTGCAACACGCCATCCACTGGAATGCCGACCGCTCGGAAGTCTCCTGGTTCAATGAGGGCCTGTCCGAGCTCGCAGTAACCATAGCGGGATACCCCGAAACCAGTATGCGAGCCTTCCGTCGCGCCGGGCCAACTTCTTTGACGGTGTGGCCAGCCGGTGAAGTGGGCGGCGCCGAGAATTACGGCGCTGCGTCCTTGTTCATGCATTACTTTACTGAGCACTATGCCGACCGTAGCGACCTGCGTCCTCTTCTATCCCTCCAGGCCAACGGTATCGAAGCGGTGGACGCATTCCTCCAAGCCAGCGGGCAGGAAGCGGACTTTGCGGCTGTATTTCGGGACTGGGCCGTGGCAAACCTCCTCGACGAGGAAACGGGACGCTACGGCTACGGCGACATGAACATTACCTTGCCGGTATACAGAAGTCTCGGGAAGGGCGAGGAGCTGAAATCCTCGATCCCGCAGTACGCTACGGAATACGTGCGCCTGGAACTGCCGGAAGGCCTTTCCAGCCTTTCCTTTCTAGGAGACAAGGATACTTCACTGCTGCCCATAGACACAGACGGAGGCTGCTGGTGGAGCAACAATGGAGATGATATAGACTCGACGCTGACTGCCCACGCTGACCTGCGTGATGTAGAAGGGGCCATCCTGGAATACCAAGTCTGGTACGCCATCGAGAAGGACTGGGACTACGTCTATCTCGAGGTTTCCTCCGACGCCGGGGAAACTTGGGAAATACTCGACACAGCACATACAAGCAGCAGCAATCCTCTTTCCTCCGCCTTTGGGCCGGGATACACCGGGTTCAGCAGGGAATGGGTGAGCGAGTCGGTGCCGCTGGACAAGTGGGCTAGACACGAAGTCCTGTTGCGATTTCAATACATTACCGATGCCGCTCTTCACGACCACGGCCTATGCCTCCGCAACCTACGGATTTCCGGACTGACCGGGGATGCTGTCTCCGTGGAGTGGCAGCCCAACGGTTTCTTTTGGACCAACAATCTGGTGCGACAGGATTTCATTGTGCAGGTGATCTACGAGGGCAGGGGAGATACCGCCAATCAGGTCCTGCGACTGGAACTGAACGACTCCAATTCCGGCGAGATGGCGCTGCAACCCGCGCCGGGTGCCCGGCGAGTGGTGGCGGCGGTGCAGTCAATGGCCCCTTCCACCCGTATGCCGGCCAACTACCAATTGCAATTGAAGTCAGCGCAATAGGACCATCCATTCCCTCTCCTGCAGGGAGAGAGTTGGGGTAAGGCAACTATGAAGTTTGGACTGTGTGTAATCGGCTGCGGCTCTTTCGCGCGCACCTTCGCGCGGGCGATACAAAGAGAACTGGAGCACATAGACCTGTACTTTGCAAGCCGGGATGCCAGCAGAGCTGCCGCCTTCTCCGCCGAGTTTAATGGCGCAGACAGTTTCGGCTCCTACGCCAGCGCTGTCGCCGATGCCAGGGTTGACGCCGTTTACGTCTGCACACCGCACCACCTGCACTTGGAACATGCCCGCCTGGCCGCTGGAGCGGGCAAGCACATCCTCCTGGAGAAACCCATGGCGCGTACTGCTCAAGAAGCGCAGGCGATCATCGCCGTGGCCTCTGACGCGGGCATAACCCTGATGGTGGCCGAAAACTACCGCTTCATGCCCCCGGTGATTGCGGCCAAGGATATGGTGGAGCGAGGAGACCTGGGGACTCTGCGATTGGCGCAGTTGCAGGAGGACTTCCCGTTTCAACCCGTGGAATGGCGAAACAACTCGGAGCTTAATGGCGGCGGCGTCCTGATAGACGGAGGAATCCACAAGGCCAGCCTGCTAGCCTGCCTGGCAGGGAACCCCTGCGAAGTGTATGCCGCAGAAGTGCCGTCGGCGCAACCCGGCCTGTCAGCGGAGGACGGGGTGGTGGCGATGCTGCGCTATGCCAGCGGGATGGTTGGAATCATCAACCATTCCTGGAGCGCCGGGCCTCACGCGCCGCGTCCGTGGGTGACGCTGTCGGGTTCCACGGCCAGCGCCGTCTTCGAGTTGGGTGGCGACTGGATAGATACCATTGACGCCACTGGCCGACACAGGCAACAGCTCGACGACGACCGGGCCGGACTTGCCGGGATGGCGCGCGAGTTCCGCCGCAGCGTACAGGAGGGTCGCCCACCCGCCATGACCGGCGATGAGGGCGCGCGGGACGTGGCGCTGGTGGAAGCCTGCTACCTGTCCATGCGTACCGCCGCTCCCGTTCCTTTCCCTTAAATTCCCTCTTGTTCCGAAGAAAGCAAAAGCGCCGCATCATTTGATGCTGATGCGGCGCTTTCCTGAAAGACGAGTTGCTAGGCAGTGACCGCTGCCCCTACCGTCTCAATGATCAACCGGGTGACGGTGTAGGGGTCACAGTTGGCGTTGGGCCGACGGTCTTCGATGTAGCCCTTTCCGTCCCGGGCAACCTGCCAGGGAATCCGAACCGAAGCTCCCCGGTCCGACACGCCATAGCGGAACTCCCGGTAGGAGCAGGTCTCGTGCAGCCCGGTCAGACGCTCCTCGATCCGGTGGCCGTAATTGGCGATGTGCAGGTCGTGGCGGCCCTTCAGGGCTTCCGCCGCAGCGAAGCAGGCGTCTAGGTTTTCCCGCATCTGGTTGGTGGAGAAGTTGGTGTGGGCTCCGGCGCCATTCCAGTCGCCCTTAACAGGCTTGGGGTCCAGGGTGGCGCTGATGCCCCTGCGCCCGTCAACGGTCTCCACGTCCTCTCCGATGCGGTAGAGGAGCCAGCGGGCCAGCCACAGGTGGTCGCCAACAGTGGGCGCGCCGATGGGGCCAATCTGGAACTCCCACTGCGCCGGCATAACCTCGCCGTTGATGCCGGAAATCGCCAGGCCGGCCTCCAGGCAGGCGTCCATGTGCTTTTCCACCACCGGCCTGCCGAAAACCTCGTCGGAGCCGACGCCGCAGTAGTAGCCCCCCTGGGGCGCAGGGAAACCGTTGTCCGGCCAGCCCAAGGGCTTGATGCCGTCGAAGAAGGTGTATTCCTGCTCGATCCCGAACCACCAGTCCAGGTTCGAGTATTGCTCCGCGGCGGCGGCACAGCCCGCCCGGGTGTTGGAGGGGTGGGGCGTCATGTCGGTGAGCAGCACTT
The DNA here is from genome assembly GCA_965204805.1 of Dehalococcoidia bacterium. Lineage (GTDB taxonomy): Bacteria > Chloroflexota > Dehalococcoidia > Lucifugimonadales > UBA3495 > VXOI01. The sequence continues at coordinate 378,292 of OZ242013.1, read as the reverse complement.
CGCACATCACCAGCTTGTTGTCGCCGCCCCGCACCGGGTCCGGCACCATCAGGACCGGGTTCAGAACGCAGTCCGAATTTTCCCCGGGAGCCTGGTTGGTGCTGGAGCCGTCAAACCCCCAGATCGGGGGGGCCTCCCCGTCAGGAACAATCTTGCCCTTGGACCGCAGCTTGGCCGTGGGCTGTTGCCCGTCAATCCAGATGTATTCCGCTTTGTAGCTCATAGGTCAACCCTCACCTGCCAGATTTTGCTCCAAATTATAACTGAACTTGATTGCAGTTTTGCAGTCTCTTTCCTTCGGGCTATATTTGCTGAACCTTGAGCAAAAAGTTAGCCCATGTCCGCAGCGGACACTGCGAACATGGACCCTTGGGTTCGTGGGTATCAGATTGCCGTAGCAGTACCCGCGATATCTATTTACGAAGGAGCTTCTTGGGGAGAACCACCCAGAGGGCGAAGAGTCCGATGAAGGCTCCGGCGGCGGCGATGGCTAACATTCTGGGCGTTCCTCCGAATTCGTTGTGCCTGTAGTATCGGCCCAGATTGTTACGCGCTCTTTGCACGAATGTTAAATGTCTGTTACATCCGGAGGCGCCGGTCTTTGTGGGTCAGCCGTTGCTGGAGGTCCCGGGTGTAGAGTTACCGGAAGGGTTCTGGTCCTGACTCTCCGCGCGTCGGCCTGCTGGCCGCTGCCTGCCAGACTTGTCGCGGAGGAACTTGCGCGGAAGAATCACCCAGAGGGCGAACAGTCCGACAAATGCTCCGGCCGCGGCGATGGCAAGCATCCTGGAGGCCCTCCGACTTTATGGTTCCGCCAGTATTGTACCAAGTTGTTACGCTTTTCCCCTTTCGCAAATGTTAAAAATATGTTACGCCGGGAAAAGCAAACTCCACGCTGTCGCCATTTCGGCTGCGTGGAGTCAAACGTCTGTTTGGTAGCTGCCCGACGGATACGGGCCGACCAGTCTCGATTACTTCTTGCGAAGAAAAACCCGGGGAAGAACGACCCAGAGGGCGAACAGTCCGGCGAAAGCTCCAGCGGCGGCGATGGCTATCATTGGCGGGTATCCTCCGAAATCGTTATAACCATAGTATCCGGCCAAGTTGTTACGTCATGTTTACGCGGATGTAAATTCTTTGTTACGCAGAAAATCAATCCTTGTGTCTTCCCGCCAGGGTTGACTCTTCGCAGGCCAGGAAGTCGCCCCATGCCGGGAGCGTCAGGCCGGCACGGGGCGAAGGGAGGGCCGGCTACCGCGCTACAGCCGCCGGCAGCAAACTACTTGTCATTGCTCTGGACTATCTTCCTCGGCAAAACCACCCACAGCGTAAACAACCCCAGGAAGGCGCCCGCAGCAGCCAATGCAATCATCCTAACCGCCTCCCGACCCTTGGTCCGAAGTCTATGGCTACAGTATCAGGCCGAGTTGTTGCTAAGGGTTTTCGCCTGGGTAAACTGTTTGTTACATACAGAAAACAAGATACGGGCCGGGGATTGCTCCCCGGCCCGTATCTCCTGTCCAGCGCCATACCTGCCCAGCCGGCGCCGGAATACAGGGGCGATTAAGTGCTGCTCAGGTAATCGTATGCCGGCTGGTCGTGTTCCGCCAGGTCCATGCCTTGCTCCTCTTCTTCGCGAGAGGCGCGGACGCCCATGGTGAACTTCAGCAGCAGGAACATGGCGAAGCCCGTTACCAGCGCCCAAGCCAGCACGACGCCCATGCTGATGAGCTGGGAGACAATCTGCAAGCCCTCGCCGCCAACCAGGCCGTTCACATCGTTATTTCCGTTGGCGAAGATGCCGACGGCCAGGAGGCCCCAGAGACCGCAGGTACCGTGCACCGAAATGGCGCCTACCGGGTCGTCAATTTTGAGGATGTTCTCGATGGCCCACACCGAACCCATCATTATCGGTGCGGCTATTGCTCCGATAACCACTGCCGCCCACGGGTCAACATAAGCCACGGGCGCAGTAATGCCCACCAGTCCTGCCAGCGCGCCGTTACAACCCATGAGAATATCGGCCTGCCCGGTGCGTATTATGGTGATGTAAAGAGCCACGACTGCGCCGGTGGCTCCAGCCAGCAGCGTGTTGATGGCGTTGAGACCGATGGAGTCGCCGGTGTTGATGTTGAATCCGAACCAGCCAAAGAACAGGATGAAGGTGCCGATGATCACGAAAGGCACGCTGTGGATAGGCAACTTGTTGGGGGTCCCGTCAGCGTTGAATTTGCCAATGCGAGGACCAACAACGGCCGCACCAGCTAATGCGATGAAGCCGCCTACCGCGTGAACCACACCAGAGCCAGCATAGTCGGATGCACCCGGTAGATTAATCTTGTCCAAGGCGCTCAGCCATCCGCCATCTCCCCAAGCCCAGTGGCCGTAGAGCGGGTAGATGATGGCGCCAATCATGAAGCTGTATGCCAGGTAAGCCTGCGTCTTCGTGCGCTCGGCGACGGCGCCGGCCACGATGGTGGCAGCGGTGCCGGCGAACACCATCTGGAACATCCAGCTTACGTATACGCTCCAGTCGTCACCGGCATCTACCAGAAAGAAGTTGGTGGTGCCGGCGATACCCGCGGCGCTGCTTCCCATCATTATGGCGAAGCCAAAAGCCCAGAAGGACAGCGACGCGATGGCAAAGTCCATGAAGCTCTTGGTCATGTAATTGGTCACGTTCTTTGAACGAATCAGTCCGGCGCCTAGGAAAGCAAAGCCGGCCTGCATGAAGAAGACCAGGAATGCCGCGATCATGGTAGTCAGGTTTTCGATGTTCGTTGCATTAGCACCCGGGTCGGCTTCCTGAGCGAAGGCGAAGTTGTATCCTGCCATTACCGCCGCGGCGAACAGCCCGGCGATTACGTAGGGCAGAAATCGCCGCAACATCGCTGCGCTTCTGGAGTTTGAGGCCACCTGAGCCAGCATTGCCGTCCTCCTTCTTTCGCCCGATGAAGGGCTATTGGGATTATTCCACAATAGAATTTAAGCCTCCGGTGTTACAAGCGTTTTTCCGATGTGTTACGCAAATTTGGCTAAAACTTTAACCAATTGTTACATAAGTATGACCAAATTATTACATCCAGTTTCTGAATAAACACAATTCTCAAATATCATAATTCCTTCCCACGGGAACAGAGGGAAATTCAGCAGGTTTCTGGGCGAGCGAATTACCATAAGGGGCCAGGGCGAGTGGTGTACCCGCTCCGGCCCTGTCGTCTCCCGCGAAAGTCGATTATACCGGGAAAATCCGGCTATTTCTCTATGGGGGCGCCGACGATGCTGCCCCATTCGGTCCAGGAGCCGTCGTAGTTGCGCACGTTTTCGAAACCGAGAAGCTGGGTCAGCACAAACCAGGAATGCGAGGAGCGTTCCCCGATGCGGCAGTAGGCGATGGTTTCGCGGCTGCCGTCGATGCCTTGAGCGCCGTAGAGGGCGCGAAGATCGTCCGCAGACTTGAAGCTGCCATCCTCTGCAACCGCCTGGCCCCAGGGAATGTTGGAGGCACCCGGTATGTGGCCGCCGCGCTGGGAACCTTCCTGCGGCAGGTTCGCCGGGGCAAGCAACTCGCCGCTGAACTCGGCGGGTGAACGGACATCGACCAATGAGATGCTGCCCGCGTTGACCAGGGCAAGGACCTGGTCCCGGTAGGCGCGAATGCTCTGGTCGCCTTCCGAGGCCGAGTAGGAAACTGCCGAAACTGAGGGAACATCGGTAGTCATGGGCCGACCCTCAGCCTCCCACTTGACCCGCCCCCCATTCATGAGACGAACATCCCGGTGGCCGTAATACTTGAGCTGCCAGAAGGCCCAGGCCGCGAACCAGTTGTTGTTGTCGCCATAGAGGATGACCGTGGTGTCGTTCCCGATACCGGAGCTTCCGAGAAGTTCCTCGATTTCTTCCTTGGTAGCCAGGTCCCGGCGCACCGGTTGCTGCAATTGCGACTGCCAGTTCCAGCCCACTGCTCCGGCGATGTGTCCCTGCTCATAGGCCGCTGTGTCCACGTCGACCTCGACCAAACGGAGGTTCGCGTCGCCGCCGTGCTCGGCAATCCACTCGGTGCTGACCAGAGAATCAGGATGAGCGTAATCCGCCATTCCAAGCCCCCTTACGCCTTTGGATTAAATTCCAACATCAATGAGGCATGCAAATCCGCGTCCATTGTATCGCAATAGCCGGAATCGCCACAGCCCCAACACGGCGTTTCACACACCGATCACATATATTGTTGAAAAACCCTGTCCGCGTGCTACTATATGCCTTGGCCGACAAGAACCGGCGTTGAACCTGAAGGCCCGGAATGAAGTGACTGCCGCGCCGCCAGGTCAGGAAGGATTCGGATGCGAAATCGCTGAATAACCACCGCTCCCGGCGGGACCGGGAATTTTGGCTTCGTCGGCTACTTGCAAGGGTAGGTCAGCTATCCCCTCGCGTTGCTGGCGCAGGCCGATAACGCGAGGAGAAATGACAGCTACACGCGACAACTACCATGAAATCCTGGAAGACATCTGTACCTCGGTCATCTCACAGCACGCGCCGGAAATAGACCGCGACGGCGCATTCCCCGGCCAGTCCATCGCCGCCCTGAAGGAAGCCGGGCTGTTGGGGGCGGTTAGCGCTCCGGAAGTCGGCGGTCTCGGCCTCGGGCATCGCGGCGCCGCCACCATCGTGGAGCGTGTCGCCCGCGAGTGCGGCTCCACCGCCATGGTCGTAACCATGCACTTCTCAGGCTCCGCTGTTCTGGAGGCCCACGCCCCCGAAACCGTCCGGGCAGCCGCCGCCAGCGGCGACCACCTCAGTACCCTGGCCTTTAGCGAAGCCACCTCCCGCAGCCAGTTCTGGGCTCCTACCAGCACCGCATCCTGCCATAACGGTACGGTGGTATTGAACGCCCATAAGAGCTGGGTGACTTCGGCCAATCGCGCCGCCGCCTATGTATGGTCTTCACGCCCGATGGAGGCCGAGGGACTGTCCACTCTATGGCTTGTTCCATCAAACGCCGACGGATTGACCATCCAGGGCGCTTTCGACGGAATGGGTCTGCGCGGCAACGACTCCCTGCCCGTATTGGCCCAGGAAGTGAAGGTAGAGCCTTCCGCTATGCTGGGCCCGGACGGCGGGGGCTTCGACGCCATGCTGGGAATCGTCCTTCCCATGTTCTCCGTGTGCAACGCCGCCTGCTCGGTAGGCTTGATGCAGGCCGCCGTGGCTCGCACCGCCGCCCACGCCGCCAGCACCAGGTACGAGCACACCGGGGCCACGCTGGCAGACTCGGCCACCACTCGTAACTACATCGCCCGGATGAAGGTTATGGCCGATTCCGCCCACACCCTGCTTTTAGACACGGTTGACGCTCTGGAGAACGGGCGCGAAGACGCCGTGCTTCGGGTGATGGAATGCAAGGCCGCCGCCGGGGATACCGCGACGCAGGTGCTGGACCTGGGAATGAGGGTGTGCGGCGGGGCCGCATACCGCAGAGAGGTGGGCGTGGAACGATACTTCCGGGACGCCCGCGCCGCCGGCGTGATGGCTCCCACCACCGACACCCTTCTGGATTTCATCGGCAAGGCCGTTTGCGGCATGGAGTTGTTCGCATGAGCAGAAACGACACGCTACTCATGGGCGCCGTGGCCTATGACGCCAAGGTGGTGACCATCTGGGAAGGCTTCCGCGAGTATTTCCAGCAGCGCGGCCTCGACTTCGATTTCGTGCTCTACTCCAACTATGAGCGACAGGTGGAGTCCCATCTGGCCGGACATGTAGATGTGGCCTGGAACTCGCCCTTGGCCTGGCTCCAGGCCAAGGCTGGCGCCGAGCGGCAGGAACGCCACGCCGAGGCCATCTGCATGAGGGACACCGATCGTGACCTGACCTCGGTTATCGTAGTCAAGGACTCTGCCCCGGTAGACTCCCTTGAAGACCTGGCGGGGAAGCGCATCGGTCTCGGAGCGAAAGACTCGCCGCAGGCGAACCTTATCCCCTTGTATCATCTCGCCGAAGCCGGATTGCGCGACGGAACTGAGGTCGAGACCGTTGCCTTCGACCTGCTGGTGGGCAAGCACGGCGACCACATCGGCGGGGAAAGAGAAGCGGTCAGGGCGCTGCTGCGCGACGAAGTGGATGCCGCCTGCATCATAGACGGGAACTATTTGGCCTTCACGCAGGAAGGCACGCTGTCGCCCGGCTCTGCCAGGGTGGTCTCTCGCACCGCACCATACGATCACTGCAACTTCACCATCTTCGACGACGCTCCGGCGGACTTGATCGCCCAGTTCCGGGAGTTGCTTCTCGAAATGTCCTACGCCGACCCGCAGGTACGCCCCCTGCTGGACCTGGAAGGACTGACCAAGTGGTTGCCCGGGCGCACCAGCGGCTATGCCCAACTGGAAGGCGCCGCAGACCGTTTCGGCTTCATTGACGCCTTTGTGGACAACCTGAATTTCCCTCTCCCTTCGGCGGAGAGTTAGGGTGGGAGCGTTCCGTTGATTGAAGTTGACCTTGGAGAACTCAGGTTCGACGAGGGCGCCCACTTGCTGGTAAAGCGGGGAATAGACCGCGCCGAACCCGGCGAGGACGTGCTGGTGTGTGGAGAAGCCCGGGACCTGGAACTCCAACTCCAGGTCTGGGGGCGTTCCGCCGGTCATAAGACTTGGCGAGACGGCGATTCCGGCGGGATATATCTGCGTCGAGGCGCAGCCTACACCGGCCGCTGGCAGGGCGCTGAGCAGGCCGGTCACCCTGACCCAGGTGTTCCCGGCGGCGTATCGGAACGTCCGCCCCAGCGATGGGGACTGGCCGCCCGGGGCGCCACCGTCGAGGCTGGAACACCAGACTTCAGCTTTCCTCTGGACGACAAGAATGAAATATGGGCCGATGAAGCCGCAAGGCTCTACGCCAGCGCCGTGGCCTCCCAGTGGGACCCCAACACCGCAGTTGCATGGGACGACCCCTTCGACCTGCCCGACGAGGTGGAGGACGCTGTCGTCCAGTTGATGACCTACCTGATTGAAAACGAAACTGCGGCTTTGGTGGTTCCCAGCCGTTTTGTGGCCCAGTTGCACCCCCACTTCCGGGAGGTGATGCAGCTTCTGGCCATCCAGGCCGCCGACGAAGCCCGGCATGTCGAGGTGTTCACTCGCCGGGGGCTGCTCAAGCGCGACCGGCTGGGACTTTCCACCATCGGCGGTCAAGCCTCCCTCAAGACCCTGGTGGATGAACCTGACTTCGCCTTGGCCTCCTTCCTGCTTTCCGCCATGGGCGAAAGCACCTTCCTGGTGCTTCTGCGATTTCTGGAGCGCCACGCCCCCGACCCGGTGACCAGATCCGTGACCCGCCTCGCCGCCAACGACGAGGCCCGCCACGTGGCTTTCGCCGTAGCTCATCTCCGGGAGTCAGCCCGCCACGACCCGACGCTGCTGGACCGCTTGGCTCAGTCGGTCCACAACCGCCACGATACCCTGCGCCACACCGCCGGGCTGAACCAGGAAGTACACGACGCCCTGATACTGATGGCCGCAGGCTCATGGGACCATGAAGACCTGCGCAATGGAAGCCGCGGTGTATCCCAGCTTCAGTTGGACATGGACGCTGGCCGACGGCGACAACTCGCCAGGCTGGGGTTCAGCGAAGATCAGGCCGCCGCACTCTCCGGCCTGCACACTCGCAACTTCATGTGATTTCGACTGATTTCGACGCCTTGGATTGCATTCTCGCCAGCGCCTGATACACTTTCGTTTCCCGACGCTACTTTTGCAATTTCGAGACGGCTTGGATAATATAAGAATATCCACGAATGCCTGTATCGGCCGGGCTGCGCTGTCCCGGTCAACAAGGGGATTGTATGGGCAATAACAGGTGGCTCCGCAACAGCTTTGTGTACCTGATGATAATCATCGGCGTGATTGTCATTTTCTACACGCTATTGCCCAGCTTTGGCGGCAGCGACGAGAGGCCGGTGAGCGAAGTAATCGCTCTGGCCAAGAATAACCAGCTCTCCAAGATAGAGGTGAACGGCGACAAGCTCACCGTATACCCCAAGGGGGGAACCGACTCCTTCGAGAGTAAGCTGGAAAGGGGAGACAGCATCACCTCGCTTTTGCTCGAAAGCGGCGTGCAGATTGGCGCTCCCAGCGGGGTGGACATTTACCCCAAAGGCTCCAGCGGGCTTTCCAGCTTCTTCGGATTGCTTCTCAACTTCCTGCCCCTGATATTCTTCGGCGGGCTGATACTGTTCATGATGCGCCAAGCACAGGGCAGCAACAACCAGACCCTGAGCTTCGGGCGCAGCCGCGCTCGAATGATGCCCTTCAACCGCCCTACCGTCACCTTCGCCGACGTGGCGGGCGTGGAGGAAGCCAAGGTCGAGCTTCAGGAAATCGTCGAATTCCTGAAATACCCGGAACGCTTCCTTTCCCTGGGCGCCCGCATCCCCAAGGGCGTGCTCTTGGTTGGCCCCCCCGGAACCGGCAAGACCCTGCTGGCCCGCGCCGTCGCCGGCGAAGCGGGAGTGCCTTTCTTCCACATCAGCGGCTCGGAGTTTGTGGAGATGTTCGTGGGGGTCGGCGCGGCCCGGGTCCGCGACCTCTTCGAGCAGGCCAAGCGCAATGCCCCCTGTATCGTCTTCGTGGACGAAATCGACGCCGTAGGAAGGCACCGCGGCGCCGGACTGGGCGGGGGGCACGACGAGCGTGAGCAGACTCTCAACCAGATACTGGTGGAAATGGACGGCTTCGAGACCAACACCAACATCATCGTCGTTGCCGCCACCAACCGCCCTGACATCCTCGACCCGGCGCTGCTACGGCCGGGCCGCTTCGACCGCCGTGTGACCCTCGACCTGCCCGACCTCGAAGGCCGCAAAGCCATCCTGCGGGTTCACGCCTCGGGCAAACCCCTGGCGCCAGAGGTCACCCTGGACACCGTGGCCAAGGAGACCCCCGGATTCAGCGGCGCAGACCTCTCCAACCTGGTCAACGAGGCCGCCATTCTGGCAGCGCGCCAGAACAAGAAGTCCATCTTCATGTCCGAGTTCGAGGAGGCCGTAGACCGCATAATCGCCGGCCCGGAGCGCAAGAGCCGCCTCATCAGCCGTCGCGAGAAGGAGATGACCGCCTACCACGAGGCCGGTCACGCCCTGGTCGCCTGGGCCTTGCCCCACGCCGACCGGGTCCACAAGATTTCCATCGTTTCCCGCGGGTCCATGGGCGGCCACACCTCTCTGCTGCCCGAGGAAGACCGCTATCTCTGGACCAAGAACCAGTTCAGCGACATGATGGCCGTAACCATGGGCGGTCGCGTTGCCGAGGAGCAGATTTTCGACGAGGTCACCACCGGGGCCAGCAACGACATTGAGCGGGCCACCAAGATAGCCTTGGGCATGATCAAGCGCTACGGCATGAGCCGGGCCCTCGGCCCGCGCACCTTCGGCAAGCGGGAGGAAATGGTGTTCCTCGGCAGGGAAATCAGCGAGGAACGCGACTACGGCGACAAGGTGGCGGAAGAAATCGACGATGAGGTCAAGAGCCTTATCAACCGGGCCTACGAACACGCCAACGAGATTCTGATTTACCACAAGCCCAAGCTGGTAAGGCTGGCCGAGTATCTCATCGAATTCGAGACCGTATCCGGAGAGGCGCTGAATCACCTCTTCAACGAGGACCAGCCCGGCAGCGCCCCGGAAGGGAACCCGGCGGTCCCGCCGGGACCGCCTCCCTACACGGCGCCACGCCCCCAGCCCAACATCCAGCCCCAGCCGGCGCCCACTCTGTCATCCAGCAGCGACGCCGAGGCGTAGACCACAGTCGATTTCCACTATCCCCTCCCCCTGAGGGGGAGGGTTAGGGTGGGGGTGAAGTCTCCAACTGCTTAACTCCTATCCTGATTCAGACTATCTCCATCACTCCGTTGCGCCCTCGCCTTCCTGAAGAGCCGGAAGCTGACGGTAATACAGGCCCCACTGCTTCATCAGATCCTCCACGCCGGGGTGCCTGAGGGCCACTAACTCGCGGAAAAAGCCCGCCAGCGCGTGGGCCGGCATGTGTTCGGGCGAACATACCCAACTGCGTTCCGCGGGCACCACGTATATCAGCCCCCTCTGATGTTCACACACTGCCTGAATGCGGGTCATGTCCTCACTGGGCCTTACTTCCAGACCGGCAACCGCCTGACTGGAGCCTGCTGAAGGTGTGGTCATTATTCTTACCTTCCTGTTGGATTCGTATGATTCACGCCACAGTATCCCAAGGGGCCCGGCGCAACAGGAAATCGGTGCGTCTTTGCGCCCGGTTCACGGCTGAATCCGTAACGGAATTATAGCCGTATCCCGAACAGCAGTGTTATCATCTTAGGCAGGCCTTGCGCCAAGGCAATTGGCGCAGCGAGGAAATGTCAAGTATGTACCAACCCGGAGGGCAACCCCCGAGACAGCCCGAGATGAACTTCGACCAGATGATGGGCGGCGCGCGCGACACTCTGGGTCGCATTGCCCAACGCCTGGGGGGCGGAGGCGTCGGACTGGCCGTCGTTCTTATCATCGCCCTGATTGTCATTATCTGGGCCGCCACCGGCATCTACACCATCAGCCCCGGCGAGCAGGCGTCGCTCCGTCTCTTCGGCGCGGCTCAAGCCACCCCGGTCACTGACACGGGCCTGCACTGGTGGTGGCCTTCGCCGGTGGGCAACCGGGACGTCTTGCGAACCGACCTCACCCGGACGATGGAGCTGGGCTTCCGCAGCGGCGGCGAGGGCATTGCCGACACGCCGTTCCCGTTAGAGGCCCAGATGATTAGCGGCGACCTGAACATCATCGACGTCCGAATGGTGGTCCAGTACGACATCAAGAACCTCAACCACTTCCTCTTCCGGGTGGACGACCCTGGCGAGAACGACGGGGCCAACCGGGATATTCCGCCAGGCCGCCCCGACGGCCGCACGCTGAAAGACGCCACCGAAGCGGCCCTGCGTCTGGTCATCGGGCAGCGCTCCATCGTAGATGTGCTGGGCGAGAACCGTAGCGCTCTTAATGACCCCATTCGGGAGAAGTTGCAGGAAATTCTCGACAGCTATCCGACCGGCATCAACGTGAAAAGCGTGGAGCTGAAAGAGGTACAGGCGCCGGAGGATGTGCGAGCCGCTTTCAACGACGTGCTGCAAGCGCGCCAGGATAAGGTGACCGCCACCAACCAGGCCCAAGCCTACGAGAACCAGGTCATCCCCGAAGCCAGGGGGCGGGCCGAGCAGATAATCCAGCCGGCCCAGGCTTTCAAGCAAGCCCGCATCCAGCGGGCCCAAGGTGAAGCCGACCAGTTCCTTTCCATCCTCAGGCAATACTCCGACCGCTCCATAAGACTAACCAATACCCTGCAAGACACCGACGGCTCAGACCGGGACGGCAACCCCGCCACCGGAATCGGCATCGAGGACGTCCAAGTCGTCGGCACTGCTGGACTGTTCGTTTCCAGTCTCTCGACCCAGGGCGCTCCCGATTGTGGCTTCACCGCGCGCCAGGTGGAATCCAACCCCTCCATGACCCAACTCTGCGGTTTCAGCGTGTTGATGGATGGAGTGAACGGAGGCCCCGGGAGCGGCGAAGGGTTCTCCGTGGCCTATCTGGGCAACGAAGACCTGACCATCCCCCAGTTCGCTACTTCCGGCTCCCTAAACCTTCGACTCGGCAACTTGGCGCTGGACTTGGATAACGCCGATGGGGATAACGACCTCACAACCGGCATCACCATAGCCGACATATCCGTGGTGGACGGACCGGATGGTGGCGTAGCGCCCGGCATTGACCTGTCCGTTTCGGGATTCAACTCGCTGACCAACATCGTCACTCTGTCGGTGCAGGACGGAGAAACACTGGAGCCGGGGGCATCCTTCACGGTGCAGTATCTCAACCGCGAAGAACTGGCCGTCCCCTCCACCAGCCAGGTCACCCAGGAGCGTCTCTACCTGGAGGCCATGGAAGAAATCCTGCCTGCGGTCAACAAGATACTGGTTCCAGAAGGAACCGAGCCAGTGCTGCTCATCGGCGGACAGGAAGGCGTGGTGCCGGTGCCGGTCGGCCCCAGTCCCAGCCCATAACCTGACAAAATTCCCTCTCCCCCATGGAGAGGGTTAGCGTGAGGGAGAAGGGCCAGTTTCCTCCCATATCCGGGAAGAACGATACCCGGCAAGCTGAGAACAATCTGTTGGGCAATAGTAAGGAAACGAATAAGGGGTTTCCATGGGAAAGCTGGTAATCGCGGGCATCGTCGTCCTGGTGGCGATAATTACGCTCTACACCGCGCTCTACGTGGTGGACGAGACCGAGCAAGCGGTGGTGACCCGGTTCGGAAACGTGCGAGCCATTCAGACATCGCCCGGGCTGTACATCAAGGCTCCTTTCGGGGTAGACCGGGTCATCACTTATGACCGGCGAGTGCTGCGCATTGACACGCCGCCCGCGCCTTTCATAGACGAGGACCTCAACATTCTGGACATAGACGTCTATGCCAGATACAAAATCACCAACCCCCGCAGTTTCCTGGAAACCTTGACCACCCAGGCCAACGCCGCTACGGTGCTGGGACAGCGCATCAACAACGCGCTGCGGGCGGAGGTGGCCCAGCGGAGCCGCGAGGAAATCATCGGCGGCGACGTGGACCTGGACGACGCCGGCAACCCCATCACCGACGAGGAAGGCAACTCTCTCGTGGTGCCCACCAATACGCGAACCGAAATCCTCGACAAGGTGCTGGCGGTGGTAAAGGAAGACTTGGACCCCGGATTCGGTGTGGAAATGATAGACATCCGCATCAAGCGGGCCGACTTCCCCACCGCGGTGGCTGGCCGCATCTTCGAGCGGATGCGCTCCGACCGCGAAAAAATCGCCCGCCGCCTGCGCGCCGAGGGTGAAGAGGAGGCCCGCAGCCGCCGCGCCGCAGCCGACCGCGAGGTGGAAATCATCATCGCCGCAGCCGACCGCGATGCCGCCCGTCTCCGTGGTGAAGGCGAAGGAGAAGCAATCTCTATCCTGGCCGACGCCCTCAATCAGGACCCTGACTTCTATTCCTTCCGTCGCAGCCTGGACGCCTACCGCCAGTTCCTGAGCACCCAGTCAACGATGGTGCTGACCTCGGACTCCGACCTCTTCGAGTTCCTCCAGAGCGCCGGAGGGAATGGGTCCACGGACGACAGATGACAGCAGCAGGCAACAGGGAAATTCCACTTCGCAGAATCTACAGGGGCGCACGGTTGTGCGCCCCTGATTCGTTCCGGCTTCGTTCCCGGCTTCAACTAACGCCCTGCTATCCGTCGGCCTTCCTCCAACCCGTGGGTGGTCTTTTCCGGGGAGGTGATGATGATGCTGAAACCCTGTTCCAGCCGCATGGGAACCTCGGCAGCGGTTGCGCCCGTGGCGCAGGGTACGCCCGCCTCTTTGCAGGTCTCAAGAATCCGCAGCAGGTTGGCCTGAACCTCCGGGTGCCCGGCGTTGCCCTTATGGCCCATGGCGACCGACATATCTCCGGGCCCGGCCCAGACGGCGCCGATGCCCTTGACCTCACGGAGTATGTCCTTCAGGTTCTCAACCCCGTGCGGCTCTTCCACGATGCCGATGAGAAGCATATTGCCGTCCGGGTCCAACGGCCACAGGTCAGCAGCGTCGTAATACTCCGCCGGGGTCAGGCCCCAGTAACGCGGCGCGATGCGATACCACCAGCCGCGCTCGCCCTCCGGCTCGAAGTCCGCAGAGCCGGGAACCTGCGGGTATCGCGCCGCTACCACCGCCGCCTTCGCGTCCTCCACCGTATTCAGGTGGGGCAGCACCAAGCCGTAGACGCCGGTGTCCAGCGCCTGTTTCAGCACCCACTGGTTCTGCTCCCGGAAGTTGGGCGGCACTCTTACAAATGGAGCCGGGTCGGCCCGCAACGACCCGCCATCGGCTATCTTCTTCCTCGAAAGGAGAAACTGCAGCGACATTCGCAGCTTGTCGAAGTTGAAATCCTGGTGCTCCATCTCAATGATGGTCATGTCGTAGTCCGAGTCCGCCACGAATGCCAGGTCTTCCAGGGCGCCGTTCCAGACCAACCCGGAACAGAAGACCGGTTTGCCTTGTTCCAGCAGTTCGATGACCTTGTTATATCGGACCATTATCCCTCCTGTCTCCGTGGGTCTATCCCACTGGCCCTAAGACCTAATGGGTTTGCGGCTCGAGGCGATTATGCTTTGGACTGGGACAATTGTCCACCAAGCGGAATTGCGTTGACGGATAGGCCAAAATCGCCTACATTGCTATGGGCTTATGAAGTTAAAAGCACAATGCCGGTGGCGACTTGCGCCAGCGCCGGTCACCGGCGAATCGGCGGGCCAGGAATCGGAATGAAGCTGCACGAGTATCAGGCCAAGGAGATATTCGCCCGGTACGGAATCCCCGTGCCGCAAGGCAAGGTAGCCGTCACAGCCGCGGAAGCCCGCAGCGCCACCGAGGGGTTTGGCGGGCGCGCGGTCGTCAAGGCCCAGGTACATGCCGGCGGACGGGGCCTGGCTGGCGGTGTCAAGGTGGCCCAGACTCCTGACGACGCCCAAGCTGCCGCCCAGTCCATGCTTTCCACCAGCCTGGTCACCAACCAGACGGGCCCTGAAGGAGTGCCGGTCAACCAGGTTCTGGTCGAAGAACTGGCCGACATCGCCAAGGAAATGTACCTTGCCCTCACCGTAGACCGCGTGGAGCGCCGTCCGGTAATGCTGGTCAGCGCCTCCGGCGGCATGGACATTGAGGAAGTGGCTGCTACCAACCCCGAACTAATCCACACCGAACCCATCGACCCGGTGTTGGGCTTGATGCCCTTCCAGTCTCGGCGCATTGCGCGCAGGCTGGGCTTGGAAGGCTCTGCGGCTTCGGCTGCGCCAGCGGTACTGCATTCCCTTTACCAGATCTTCGTTGACAACGACTGCACGCTGGTCGAAGTCAACCCGCTCATCGCCACCGGCGATGGGCGAATCGTTGCCTTGGACGCCAAGATCAACGTGGACGACGACGCCCTCTTTCGCCGCCCGGCGATAGTCGAACTGCGCGACCCTTCGCAGGAAGACGAACTGGAAGCCCAGGCCGCCGACCTCGACATAGCCTACGTCAACCTGGACGGCGACGTTGGCTGCCTCGTCAACGGCGCCGGCCTGGCCATGGCAACCCTGGACGTCACTTCAGCAGCAGGCGCGGCTCCGGCCAACTTCCTCGACGTCGGCGGCGGCGCCAGCGTGGAGAAGGTCGCCAGCGCCGTCGCCATAATCCTGTCGGACCCCAAGGTGCGGCGCGTCCTCGTCAACGTGTTCGGCGGCATCCTCCGCTGCGACATAGCCGCAGAAGGCATCGTGCAGGCGTACCGCAACACCGGCTCCGAACTGCCCATCGTGGTTCGGATGCTGGGAACCAACGTGGACGACGGCAAGCGCATACTGGCCGACTCCGGCCTCCCCGTGGTCTTCGCCGAAACGCTCTCCGAGGCCGCTGACGCCATCAAGCAGGCGAGCTAGGAGCCGAAAAAGAATTTCTATGGAGCATCCCTGAATGGGCATTCTGGTAGACGAAAACACGCGGGTGATGGTGCAGGGCATAACCGGGCGGGAGGGTGGCTTCCACGCCCGCAACTGCATCGCCTACGGCGCCAACGTGGTGGCCGGTGTAACGCCGGGCCGGGGTGGCGTCATGTTCGAGGATTCGGTTCCGGTTTTCAACTCCGTGGAAGAAGCCATTGCCGAGACCGCCCCCAACATGGCCCTGATATTCGTTCCACCGCCCTTCGCCGCTGACGCTATCGTAGAGTCTGCCGACGCCGGCATACCGCTCATCGCCTGTATCACTGAAGGCGTCCCGGCCCTGGACATGGTTCGCGTAGCTCGCTATCTGGAAGACCAACCCGTCAGGCTCATCGGGCCCAATTGCCCCGGCCTCATCAACCCCGGCGCCCGCTGCAAGGTCGGCATCATGCCCGGCGCAATCCACCTGCCGGGCCGAGTCGGGATAGTCTCCCGCAGCGGCACCCTCACCTACGAGGCGGTTGGACAGCTCACCGGCCTCGGCCTCGGGCAGTCCACCTGCGTCGGCATCGGAGGCGACCCCATCATCGGCAGCAGCTTCGTCGACATCCTCCAATTGTTCAATGATGACCCCGACACTGACGCCGTTGTGCTGATCGGGGAGATAGGCGGCAGCATGGAGCAGGACGCCGCCGCCTACGTAAAGGAATCGTTCAGCAAACCGTTGTCCGCTCTCGTAGTCGGGGCCAGCGCCCCGCCCGGCAAGCGCATGGGCCACGCCGGCGCCATCATCACCGGAGAGAGCGCCACCGCCGAGGCGAAAGTCAGGGCCTTCCGGGAAGCCGGCGCGACCATCATTCCGACGCCCGCGGACATCGGAAGCGCGACCCACGCCATGTTGCAGTCCGCCGGACTGCTGGGCCAGTAGAGCCACGGGCAGACTGAGGAGCCTATATGCCATACGCCGACATCAACGGGATCAGCATACATTACGAAGTGCGTGGGTCCGGCGCCCCCCTTCTGATGATGGCTCCCGGCGGCTTCGATTCCACTATAGAGAAGTGGACCACAGCGGGCATCTGGGCCGAAATGAAGCCCCTTGAGACGCTGACCAGCCGCTATACCTGCATTGCCTATGACCGCCGCGAGGCCGGTCTTTCCGGCGGCAAGGTTGAGCGCGTTTCCTGGACCACATACGCCCACGAGGCCAAGGGATTGCTGGATGTGCTGGGGGTTCCCAAGGCCTTTGTCATGGGCGGCTGCATGGGCTGTTCCACGGCTACTGCCTTCGCCGTAACATATCCGGAAGCCACTCTGGGTCTGTTATTACACTGGCCAGTGGGCGGCGTCCGCTGGCGACAGAACGGACTGCAGCGCTTCCAGTCCCATGTTGACTTCGTTAAGGCAAACGGCCTCGCCGCCGTCGTGGGCCTCGCCAGGAAGGGTGGCAGCTTCTGGGCCGAACCAAAGGCTGGTCCCTGGGCTTCAACCATCTGCGCCGACGAGTCCTTCGCCGTCAATTTCGCCGATCAGGACCAGGCCCGCTACCTGGCGGTGGTGGCTCTCATGGGCCAGACCCTGTTCGACCGCGACACCGCCACGGGACCTGAACCGATGGAGTTGATGGCCCTCCGCACTCCTTCCGTAATCATCCCCGGTGCCGACGCCGCCCACGCCACCAGCGCCGCCCGTTACCTGCAGGAATGCCTGGAAAGTTCGGTTTACCACGACGTCCCTGTTCAGGGCCAGACCTCCGAAGCAGTCCGCCAGTGGATCATCGAATTCATGGAGTCCAACGCCCCGGTCGGCGCGGTATAAACCGCCCAGTCTATTTGCCAATTCTTCGGGATAGGAATGGAATACGAAACCGTAATCGGTCTGGAAGTCCACGTTCAGTTGAGGACGCAGAGCAAAATGTTCTGCTCCTGTCGCGCCGACTACCAGAGCGCCCCAGTCAACAGCCGCGTCTGCCCTGTGTGCCTGGGCCTCCCCGGGGCGCTGCCGGTCATCAACAGGAAGGCCGTCGAATACACCATAATGACTGGTCTCGCCCTGAACTGCGAAATCCCCCGGCTCACCAAGTTCGACCGCAAGAACTATCCCTACCCGGACTTGATGAAGGGCTACCAGATTTCCCAATACGACCTGCCTGTCGCGCTATACGGCCACTTGAATATCGACTGCAACGGGACCACCCGGCCCATCGGCGTGCGGCGCGTCCATCTGGAGGAAGACGTTGCCAAGTTGCAGCACTTCCCCGGCGAAGATGGCGGCTACAGTCTCGTCGACGTCAACCGCTCCGGCGTGCCTCTGATGGAGATAGTCAGCGAACCCGACATCCGTTCGGCTGAGGAAGCCCGCGCCTACCTGACAACCCTGCATTCCCTGCTCCAGTACCTGGGCGTTACGACCGGCAATATGCAGGACGGCAGCTTCCGTTGCGACGCCAACATCAGCATCCGTCCGTCAGGGAGCGGCGAGTTCGGCACCCGCACCGAAATCAAGAACATGAACAGCTTCCGCTCGGTATTCCAGGCCCTGAACTTCGAGGCCGAGCGGCAACGCCGGGTCGTCGAAGGCGGCGGTCGCGTGGTGCAGGAAACCCGCGGCTGGGTGGAAGAGAGGGCCGCAACGGTGTCTCAGCGCAGTAAGGAAGAAGCTCACGATTACCGCTACTTCCCTGAACCCGACCTCCCGCCCCTCGACATCACTGCGGCCTGGGTGGAAGAAATCCGCGAACTGCTACCCGAGCTGGCTCCACAGCGCCGCGCCCGTTTCGAGAAAGAATACGCACTGCCGGAGTACGACGCCGCCCTGCTTACCTCTACCAAGGCGATGGCCGACTACTTCGAGCAGGCGCTTCCTGTTAACACCGAGACCGCCGAGGGACTACATCCCCACGCAAAGAAAGTGAGTAATTGGATCCTCGGCGACCTTTCCGGCCTGCTGAATCAGGAAAACCGGGACATATCCCAGTCGCCCGTCTTGCCTGAGCATCTGGTAGAGTTAATAGGCTTGGTGGACGACAGTTCCATCAGCGTAACTATGGCCAAGACCGTCCTTGAAGAGGTCTACGCCACCGGCGCCTCACCGAAGCGCGTCGTCAAAGAGCGCGGCTACACCCAGATTAGTGACACCTCAGCAGTCCAGTCATCGGTTCTGGAAGCGCTGGACGCCAACCCCAAGGCTATCGTCGATTACATTGCAGGCAAGGAATCGGCTGCCAAGTTCCTCGTGGGGCAGGTGATGAAACTGACACGCGGCCAGGCCAAGCCCGACCTGGTCAACCAACTGGTCACCCACGCGCTGGAACGCATGAAGGCCGAAGCCCAATAGCAGTCAAATACGGATTGCCTCAGCCAACTCGAAAGGCGTTGAAGTAAGTCAAATGGATACGGCAATTCTCATTGTCCAACTTCTGGTATCGGTAGTATTGGTGCTGATAATTCTGTCGCAGGTGAAGGAAGGAAGCGGCGGGCTGTTCGGTTCGGCCCAGTCTACCGTGCGAACCCGGCGCGGAGTGGAAAAGACGCTCTTCCAGATAACCATCGTCCTGTCCATAGTCTTTCTGGTCATATCCATCATAGTCGTGCGGCTGTGAACGCGGTTGCTGGTATTCATCACCGACTTCGGGCTGACCGACTCGTATGCCGGCGTGATGAAGGGCGTGGCGCTGGGCATCAATCCCGCCCTGCGCCTGATTGACCTGACTCACCAGATAGCGCCGCAGAATGTGGCCCAAGGCGCTTTCGCGCTGGGCGTGAGCTATCGCTACTTCCCTGTCGACGCCATCCACGTCGCCGTGGTTGACCCCGGGGTTGGCACCAGCCGGCGACCCATCCTGCTGCAAACGCCCCATGGTTCCTTCGTCGGGCCGGACAACGGATTGTTGAGCCGCGTCCTTGCCGAATATCTGCCTGACCCGCCGACCCGCCCGGAAACAGTCGAAGTACCAGGAGCGTTGCGGGCCTTCCATCTAACCAACCCGGACTACTGGCTGCACCCCGTCAGCAGCACATTTCACGGTCGGGACATTTTCACGCCAGTAGCGGCCCACCTGTCGCTGGGCGTTGCGCCGGAATCGCTAGGCGAGCCAGCAAGGGAACTCACCTGGCTGCCGTTGCCCCAGCCGCGCGTCACCCCGGAAGGAATCGGAGGCGAGATAATATACTGCGACGTATACGGCAACCTTATCAGCAGTATCCCGGCAACCCTGCTGGAAGGTCGGGAGATTGCCGAAGTACGCATCCGGGGCCGTGTCATCCAACGCCTGAGCCGCACCTTCAACGATGCCCCAGCAGGAGCGCCACCACCGGAACTGGCAGCCCTGTACGGCAGCCACGGCTACCTGGAAGTCGCCGTTCCCAACGGCAGCGCTGCTGCCGTTCTATCCGCCGGGCCAGGCGAGCCGGTGACGGTGACCCTCACCGCCGGATAGCCGCCTTTCTATTGACATCGTTTGCCCCCATGCTAGTATTGGGACAAATTCCGAAAATTCGCCATTCGGGGGGAATATGGACCTCGACCGCGACACTCTCATCAGGCTATACCGAACCATGAAGACCATCCGCGACTTTGAGGAGCGGGGCATCCCGGAAACCGGGCAGCGCGGAATGTCGGCTTCCGTTCACTCCTCTGCCGGACAGGAAGCTGTGCCTACTGGCGTCTGCGCCAACTTGACCGACGACGACTACATCGGCAGCACTCACCGCGGCCACGGCCACTGCATTGCCAAGGGCGTAGACCCCAAGGGCATGATGGCCGAGTTGTTCGGGCGCGCCACCGGCCCCAACAAGGGCAAGGGCGGCTCGATGCACATCGCCGACATGAGCAAGGGTATGCTGGGCACCAACGGCATCGTGGCCGGCAGCGTGCCGCTGGCCGTCGGCGCGGCGCTCACCTCCAAGCTCCAGTACAACAACCAGCGGGTTGCCGTGGCCTTCTTCGGCGACGGCGGCGCGAACCAGGGCGTGCTTCACGAGTGCATGAACCTGGCTTCCGTCTGGAAGCTGCCCGTAATCTTCTGCTGCGAAAACAACGGCTACGCCGAGTCCACCCCGGTGGAATACGGTACTTCGGTGGAGCGAATTTCCGACCGCGCCGCCGGATACAATATGCCCGGCTTCACCGTAGACGGCATGAACGTCTTCGACGTCTACGAGGCCGCGTCCCATGCCGTAGCCCGCGCCCGCGCCGGCCAGGGCCCCACGATGCTGGAGTGCCGCACCTACCGCTACTACGGCCACACCGTCTTCGACAACCCGCTCTCCTACCGCACTCAGGAAGAGGAAGACCACTGGCGCGGACGCGATCCGCTCAAGCTTTTCCGCGAAACCGTGATCCCCCAGGGCGAAATCACCGCCGAAGAGCTCGACGCCATAGACGCCGAAATCGGCGCTCTGATGGAAGAAGCGGTGCAGTTCGCCGATCAGAGCCCGCTGCCCGAACCCCACGAACTCTACGAAGACGTCTATGTCGAATACCCCGTGGAAATGATGCGCCGCGGCGCGAATATGCCAGTGTAAGGCGGAAACCGGGGACGCCCTCACCCTCTCCCAGAAGGAGAGGGGACTCTTGGATACCGACAGGAGCGAGCGATGACGACAGCCACCGCCACCCGAGAATTGCAGGTACGCGAGGCCATCAACGAGGCCATCCGGCAGGAGATGGAGCGCGATGAAACGGTCATCATCATGGGCGAGGAAATCGCCGGAGGCGCGGGCCGCGAGCACCTGGGCATCGTGGACGCCTGGGGCGGGCCGTTCCGCACCACCGTCGGCCTGATTCAGCAGTTCGGCAACCAGCGCGTTCTGGACACCCCGCTTTCCGAAGCGGCCTTCGTCGGCACAGCCATCGGCGCGGCGTCCACCGGAATGCGGGCCATCGCCGAGCTGATGTTCGTGGACTTCATCGGCGTCTGCATGGACCAGATGCTCAACAACGCCGCCAAGATGCGCTATATGTTCGGTGGGCAGGTCAAGGTTCCCTTCGTGATGCTCACCCGCATCGGCGCCGGATTCGGCAGTGCCGCCCAGCACTCCGAGTCCTACTACTCCATCTTCAGCCATATCCCGGGACTGAAGGGCGTGGCCCCCTCAGACCCCTACACCGCGAAGGGGCTGCTGATTTCCGCCATTCGCGACGACGACCCGGTGGTGTTCTTCGAGCATAAGGGCCTGTACACCAACCGGGGCCCGGTGCCGGAAGAGCCATACACCTTCCCCATCGGCAAGGCCCGCACCGTGCGCGAAGGCACCGATGTAACGCTGGTAGGCATTTCCAAGATGACCTGGACCGCCAACAACGCCGCCGAGGAGTTGGCCAAGGAGGGCATCAACGCCGAGGTAGTGGACCTCCTCAGCATCTCCCCCATTGACTACGACCATGTCCTCGAATCCGTCCGCAAGACACATCGCGTCGTGGTGGTGGACGAGGACACGCCGGTATGCAGTCTGGCCTCGGAAATCTGCGCCCGCGTAGCCGAGGAAGGATTCGACTACCTCGACGCCCCGCCCTCCCGCGTAACCGCCCCTCACACCCCGGTGCCCTACAGCCGCGCCCTGGAGAACATATACCTTCCCAACGAGGAGCGGGTGATGAATACGGTGCGGGGGCTGTTCCGGTAATCTTCTTCCCTTCGAGTTGGTGAAACTATCCGGGGCAGGTTCTCGACCTGCCCCTAGCTTTTCTCAAGGCGCCTTCCTGTACTTCCGCCGACCGTGCCCCACTCAGTGCGAGCGACTATGAGACGACCCAACTACAGTTGGCTTATCCTCGCCTCGGGATTCCTCATCCTGTTCTTCAGCGGCGGCTCGCGGTTCGCCTTTGGGTTGATGCTAAAGCCCATGTCCGAGGACCTGGAGGTCAGCCGCTCCACGCTGTCGGCGGCGTTCACCGTGTTCATGGTCGTCTCCGCGGTGGCCATGCCTTTCGTGGGACGACTGGTGGACCGCTGGAGCCTGCGCGGCACCATAGCCGTCGGCGCCATCATCGGAGCGGTGGGACTGGCGATGATGGGACAGGTGCAATCGTCGTGGCAGGTCTTCGTCGTCTACGGCGTCGTCTACGCCCTCGGCAACTCCGGCACATCCATCGCGCCCGTAGTCGTGATGGTGAGCCAGTGGTTTGTCGAGCGACGTGGCGCTGCCACCAGCATCGCCGTGTCGGGTAATGCCATTGGCCAGTTGGTCATAGTGGCCGCTCTGGCCTCCGCTCTGGCCGCAGTGGGCTGGAAAGCGTCTTTCACGGCGCTGGCTGTGGTCAATGCCGCGATTCTGCTGCCCATCATCCTGCTGGTGGTGCGCCCCGGCCCACCGCCGGAGACTACCGCACTCCCTAACGCGGAAGGCAACGAACCCGCGCCCCAACCTCTGACATTACGCCAGGCGCTCAGTTCCCGTCCCTACTTGCTGCTGGTGGCAATATATACCATTTGCGGCTTTCAGGACTTCTTCGTCGCCACCCACATCGTCGCCTTCGCCCAGGACCAGGGTGTGGGCGACGTTCTGGCCGGAAACCTGCTGGCATGGATGGGAGTAATGGGCCTGCTGGGAGTGCTGGTAGCTGGCGTAATGGCCGATGCCTTCGGCGCCTCCCGCCCGACCGCGCTGTGCTTCGTGATGCGTATAGGCATCTTCGCCCTGATCCTGCCATTCCAGGGGACCCCGGCAATCCTGGCCTTCGGGCTGCTCTATGGTTTTACTTTCCTGATAACCGCGCCCCTGACGGTGGTCTTCCTGAGCAACATCTACGGCCCCAATCGCCTTGGCACCCTCACAGGCACCGTTTCCATGATTCACCAGATCATGGGCGGCCTCGGCGCGCTCGTCGGCGGCTGGATCTACGACATGACCGGGGTCTATGACGCTGCCTTCATCCTCATGCTGGCCCTTTCCCTGGCTGCGACTGCCTTCACTTTCTCCGTGCGGGAGCCCCTCAGGCGACACCGGACGCCATTGGGCGCGGCAGTGTGCTGAACGATCCAGAAGGCAAGGAAAGCATTGATACAGAAGAGGGCTAGTGGAACAGCAGCCCGCCGTTGACGTTGTACGCCTGCCCGGTTACGAAGGATGCCTCGTCGCTGGCCAGGAACGCCACCACGTTGGCCACGTCCTGCGGCTCGGCTATGCGGCCCAAGGGGCTGGCCTGCGCTCCGGCCTGAACTATCTGCCCGCGGAACTCCTCCTGTGTGATGCCCCGCTCCGCAGCCTGATCCCGCTCCCAGTAACTCATCCGGTCGGTGTTGATGGGGCCGGGACACACCGCGTTCACCGTGATGCCATAGGGCGCCAGGTCCAGCGCCGACGCTTGCGTCAGCCCCAGCACCGCGAATTTGGACGCGCTGTAAGCCGCGCCCGTGGCGCTGGCCTGCTTGGATGCGTTGGACGCGATGTTGATGATGCGTCCACCGTTCCCCGCCTCTATCATCCGGCGTCCCGCTTCCTTCGTCAGCAGGTATGGCGCGGTGGTGTTGATTCTCAGGAAATGCTCCCAGACTTCCTGCTCCAATTCGGTGACCGAAACCTTGTCCCGCCCAATAATGGCCCGGGCATTGTTCACCAGGATGTCTATGCGCCCGTAATGGTCCATCACCTGCTCGACCATGCGCTCTATCTGTCCGCTGTCCCCCAGGTCGCAGTAAACCGGAAATGCTCTGCGTCCCTCGGCTTGCACTTCATCGGACACCGCGTCGACGCCACGCCAGGCGGTCCGGACCTCTGCGGGCGGCAGGTCTTCCGTCTCGCGGTGAACGTCCGTCAACGCGATGTCCGCGCCCAGTCCCGCCAGCTTCATTACCGTGGCCCGGCCCACGCCGCGCATTCCGCCCGCGCCGGTAACTAACGCAACCTTACCTTCCAATCCTGCCATATCAACCCTCCATGCCCTCAGGATTCGCCGCTACTTCCCGGCGCATTATAGCCCACCTGCCGCCTTGACACGCCACCACGCGGCTCTATCATAAGCACAACCGGCACGGCAGGGAGACGCTATGGCAACGTCGCTGATTCATGGGAGATACGTCATCTGCGAGGCGGGAACCGGCGCTGGGCGCAGCAGTGTCATAACCGATGGCGCGGTACTGCAACGCGACGGCGTCATCGAAGCGGTGGGCGCCTATGAAGAACTGCGGGAGCGAGAGATTGACGAGGTAATCGGCGGCCCCCGCTTCCTGGTCATGCCGGGCCTTACCAACGCACATCACCACGGGCGCGGTGTGTCCACCTTCCAGATGGGAACCACCGACGGCTGCCTGGAGCCCTGGATCGTCGAAGGCTGGGGCCGCCGCGCCGTGGACTGGCGCCTGATTACCCTGTACACCGCCATTCAGATGATCAAGTCTGGCACTACCACGGTCATGTACAACCACCCTCGCACGCCGGTAAGCGGAATGGACCATGAGGCAGATGAGGTACTCCGGGGATTCGGCGGCGCGGGAATGAGAACGGCTTTTTCCGTCTATTACCGCGGGCAAAACCGCGTAGTCTATCATGACGACGAAGCCTTCTTGGCTCGACTGCCGTCAGACCTGTCAGATGCAGTGCGCCGTTACCTGTCCGTAACGGACATGACGGAGGACGACTATTTCTCGTCCTTCGAGACGCTGCGCGAGAGCCACGGGGCCGAGGCGTCAGGCGGGCTGGTATCGGTGCTGCTCAGCCCCAGCAACGCTCAGTGGGCCTCCGACGAATTCTTCTTCCGCACTAAGGAGCTTTCCGCCCACTACGGGGCAGCCGTCCATATGCACCTGGTGGAAAGCTGGTATCAGAAGGAATACGGCATCCGTACTTGGGGCAAGACACCCGTGGCTCATCTGGCGGACTTGGGTTTTCTCGGGCCCGAGCTGTCCTGCGCTCACTCGGTCTGGCTGACCGAAGCGGATATTGAACTACTGGCAGACTCAGGGGCCACAGTCTGCCACAATCCCAGCTCCAACCTTCGCCTCAAGAACGGCATTGCGCCGGTCAACGCTATGTTGGCCGGCGGCGTCAACGTGGCGATGGGCACCGACAGCACCGCCCTTAACGACGACGACGATATGCTCCAAGAAATGCGGTTGGCCTCAAAGCTGCACCGTCAACCGGGGCTGGAACGTCCGGCGCTGGACACCCACCAAGCGCTACGCCTTGCTACCGCCAACGCCGCCCGGCCCACCGGGTTCGAGGGGCGCATTGGCGCGCTGGAGCCGGGCCGCTACGCCGATATGGTACTGCTGGACTGGGCCGCCATGACCGCCCCTTACTTCGAGGATTCCGGGGACTCTGGCGCGGACGCAGTGAACGCTGTGGTCTATCGGGGAAAGTCCGCTCACGTGGACACCGTGCTCATCAACGGTGAGGTGGTGCTGCGCGGCGGACGCTCCGTCAAGGCAAACGAAGAGGAAATTACCGCCGAACTGCGTCAGCAACTGGCCCGGCCCATCGAACCGGAAACGCTGGCGACGCGGCAGATGGCGGCGCGGCTGCTGCCTTACATAGAGGAGTTCTACAACGACTGGCGTATCCCCGCCGACGGCCCACACTACCTGTACAACGGGCGGGCGTGACGCAACCAAATTCCCTCTCCCTCTTCTTTGTTCCCTCCCCCCTGAAGGGGAGGGATAGGGCGGAGGTCAAGGTGAGGGCGTTCCCTTGTTCATTAAGAGCTACCCTTCTCCGCTATGGTAGTATGTTAACGGCGGCCATTCCGCCAACCTAAATCAGGAGGCGCTTGCTTTGGCTACTGTAGGAAGCGGCAAGTACACTTACGAGGTTATAGAAGACTGGGCGCGGCTGCCCGAAGGAATGACCTTCGGCACCGTCAGCGCCGTTGCTACCGACTCCCAGGACCGGGTATACGCCTTCCAGCGCGCCGAACCGCCGGTGGTCACCTTCGACCGCGACGGCAATTACCTGAGCTCCTGGGGGAGCGGACGGTACGAAAATCCCCACGGCATCTACATCGCCGACGATATCGTGTATCTCACCGACCGCGAGGGGAGTATCGCCGAGAAGTGCACCCTTGACGGCACTCCCCTGCTCACCATCGGCACCAAGGGCGTCTATTCGGACACCGGCTGCGAGGTGGCTGGCGAGGTTTGTCCCCGTTCCGCCGGGCCGTTCAACTACCTCACCGAACTGGTGCCTTCGCCCGGCGGTGACTTGTACGTCTCCGACGGCTACCGCAACGCCCGTGTGCATCGCTTCAGCGCCGCCGGGGACTTGATTTCCTCCTGGGGCGAGCCGGGCAAGGGCGGCCCCAATCAGTTCCACCTGCCCCACAGCCTCATCGTCGGCCATGACGGGCGCATCTACCTCTGCGACCGCGAGAACAGCCGAGTGCAGGTGTTCTCTCCCGAGGGCGAGTACATAACCATGTGGACCGATATGCAGCGTCCATTGGACATCTCGCAGGACAGCGAAGGCATCTTCTACACCAGCGAGCGGCCAGAAGACGGCAAGCCGCCCCAGATAAGCGTGCTGGACGGCGAGGGGAATGTGCTGGAGCGGTTCCCGGGACGGTCGGCCCACGGCTCATGGGTAGACGCCCACGGCGACCTCTACCTGGCTCTCACGGCAGAGAAGAGCATAGACAAGTACGTGCGCGTGGGATAACCCCCTCTAACCCTCCCCCTTGTGGGAGGTTAGGGTAGCGTTCACTACTCCCTCCCCCTTGAGGGGGAGGGTTAGGGTGGGGGTGAACCGCAGGGGAAAGCAGCCACCCAGGCAGGCAAATCCAGACACAAACCGAGGAAGGGAAATGAGCTCAGATGCTCGGCAAACAGAGTACAGGACGCTTTCAGGGCTTGAGGTCAAGCCAGTCTACGGCCCGGAGGCAGCCGGGGCCATCGACTTTGACCGCGACCTCGGGCGTCCGGGCGAGTTTCCCTTCACGCGCGGTCCCTATCCCGATATGTACCGCGGCCGACTCTGGACGAGGCGGCAGATTGCGGGGTTCGGCACTCCCCAAGCCACCAACGAGCGCTACCGCTTCCTGCTGGAGCACGGCCAGACCGGTATCAGCACAGACTTCGACCATCCTACGCTCACCGGCTATGACTCCGACCACGAGCTGGCCGAAGGGGAAGTGGGACGGCTCGGCGTAGCAATAGACACCGTGCGCGACATGAACGACCTGTTCCACCAAATCCCGTTGAACCAAGTGAGCGTGTCCCTAACCATCAACCACCCGTCCATCGTGCTGCTCAGCATGTTCCTGGCCGTAGCGCGGGGACGGCGGGTTGATTGGTCTGCTCTTCGCGGAACGGTGCAGAACGACTCCCTGAAGGAATTTCACGGGCAAAAGACTTTCGCTCTGGGGCCTCAACCATCGCTCAAACTGACCACCGACATCGTGGAGTTCTGCACGGAACAAGTGCCCAACTGGTACACCATCTCCATCTCCGGCTATCACACCCGCGAAAGCGGCTCAGACGCGGTGCAGGAGCTTGCCTTCACCATAGCCCAGGGCATGGCCTACGTGGAGTCGGCGCTGGCTCGCGGAATGCCGGTGGACAGCTTTGCCCCGCGGCTGTCCTTCTTCTTCGGCGTCCACAATGACCTGTTCGAGGAGATCGCCAAGTTCCGCGCCGCCCGCCGGATGTGGGCGCGAATCATGAAGGAACGCTATGGCGCCACTCGCCCCGAATCCATGCGTATGCGCTTCCACACCCAGACCCTCGGCTCCACCCTGATGCGCCAGGACGCGCAGAACAACATCGCCCGGGGAACTCTCCAGGCGCTAGCCGCCGTGTTGGGCGGCACCCAGTCCCTGCACGTCAGCGGCTATGACGAGGCCTACGACATACCATCGGAAGAGGCCATGCGTATGTCCCTCGCCACCCAGTTGATAATTGCCCATGAGTCGGGCGCAGCAGCTACCGCCGACCCGCTTGGAGGCTCCCTGTTTGTGGAGTCGCTGACCAGCGACATGGAGGATGCCGCCCAGGAATACATCACCCGCATAGACGAAATGGGCAACGGCTCCATGCGCGACGGCATCCTCCAAGCCATCGGCAGCGGCTACATAGAGCGCGAAATCGCCCGCTCCGCCTATGAATACCAGCAGCGCATCGAGTCGGGCCAGCAGGTCATCGTCGGCCTCAACCAGTACCAGTCGGAAACCCAGCAGAAACTGGAGCTATTCCAGTTCGACCCAGAAGAGGAGGAATGGCAGAAGGGCCGCTTGGCCGAAGCCCGAAGCAAGCGCAGCCCGGCTGATGTACGCACCGCCCTTTCCGGGCTGAAGCAGGCCTCCAATGACGACGTCAACCTCATGCCTGCCACGCTGGCAGCCGTCGGGGCGATGGCGACGGAGGGCGAAATCCTCGACACGCTGCGGGATGTGTATGGGGAGTATGTGGACCCAGGGGTTTTCTGAAATGCCCGGCATATAAAGCAAGGAAGAAAGCTACGGCCCTGATTTTATGGAATTACTGACATGGAAATCATCCCTCGTCCAGAATTCAGGGATGCCAGGAGCATCCCCGCCAAGTTCACCCGATACGATCCTCGATCACAAAATTTCAATGAACCGGATGTAATAGTTAACCTGCGGGAATGCGTCAGCGTCTACCCCCCTGCCGTGTTGTGGTGCGCCGTGTACCTCCTCTTGGCCCAACGGCGCGGCAGCCAATGTTTGCTACTGGTTCCCACGGATGCTGGAGTGTCTTCTTACTTAAGGGATGTAGGGCTGTACCACACCCTTAAGGCAGAAGGAGTAACGATAGGGACTGATGGCAGCAACGCGCCCTACCAGAAAGGCATTGTGCTGCCGCTAACTCGATTCAACAGCACGATTGAGGCTGAGGATTTAACTAATCAAATCCATTATTCCCTGAGTGAGTCGAGACAAGGCTCTATCAGCATCTACAATGTACTTTACGAGACATTTTCTGAATTGGCGAACAACGCGGCTGAACACTCAAAATCAGAGATAGGAGCGTTTGGATTAGTTTTGTTTGACATGGGGAATGGAAACCGGTTTGTCTGTGCAGTCGCGGACGGCGGCATCGGCATCCGGACTTCTCTCATGCGCAATCCCTTGCAGGAGGAATTCGGGATCTACGAGTGGGCGGCCATGGAGAGGGCCACTGCAGAACTGGTCAGCGGCACTCAGGATGCCTATCGGGTCATCGGCCTATTTGAAACCGTCGAAAAAATGCGAATCCCAGGAAGAGAGCTCATCATCCATTCCGGCACTGGAATTATCAGCAAGGGTGAAAAACTGACGACGCGCATTACCAGCACTAGATTGTTTCCCGGTACAATGGTGTATATATCGATTCCAACTTAAACGGGTGGAAAATGAAAGGCGTCAAAGTGTTCGACATATTGGGCAAACCTATCTTGACGTCCCGACAATCCGCTAGGCTAATCAAACCCATGCTCTCACGCCAACCACATACTGGCTGCAAATCTCTGTGCCTGGATTTTTCCGGCACTCACGGAGTTTCCCCATCTTTCGTTGATGAAGCATTAAGGGTGGCAGAGGAATACATAAGCGAATCTGGGCGTCGCAACGCGACGGTAATTTTCGTACATCCTCCAACCACATTGTCGTCCAGCCACCACGCTATCGCCCGGGCTCACGGCAGGATGCTATTGGAGAGGGAAAACGGTGACTGGGAATTTCGAAAGGCACTGTGACAAAATGATCAGCCCCGATCAAGCCAACATGAGAGGCCCCATACTTTGACCAATCCCGGCCAAAAACCGCCCCCCAAAGTCCTCCTCGCCAAGATGGGGTTGGACGGCCACGACCGCGGCGTGAAGGTAATCGCCCGTGCCATGCGCGACGCGGGCATGGAAGTGGTGTACATGGGAATGCGCGTCACTGCCGACCAGATCGCCCAGACCGCTCTGCAGGAAGACGCCGACGTTCTGGGCATCAGCATCCTGTCTGGCGCCCACATGCGCCTGATGCCCCGCTTGACTGCCGCGTTGGACCAGCGGGATCTGACCGGCGATATCTTGCTGATAGTGGGCGGCACAATTCCTGAGGACGACGTCGCCCCATTGCAGGATATGGGAATCCATGGCGTCTTCCCTGTCGGCAGCTTCACCACCGATATGATCGACTTCATCAACGCCAACGTCCGCCGGGCGCAGCAGGCGTAAGAGCAACCCATGACCGGAACAGACTGGCCACCACGATATTCCACCGACTATGTGCCACCCGCCACCCAGGAGCACTGGTCGCCGACGCTGGAAACCATGCCTCCTGAGGAGCGGGACGAGATTATCCTGGCCAAGCTGCGTGGGCAGGTGCGGTACGCCTATCGGAACTCCGGCTTCTATCGTGAATACTACGCTGACGCCCCAGTGGACCCATCGAACCTCGGCAGCCTCGAAGAGTTTGCCCAACTGCCCATCCTGACCAAGGAAGAGATACGGCGCGAGCAGGAAAAACATCCGCCTTATGGAAGGTTCCTGTGCGTTCCGCCCACCGACGTCTTTCGGGTGCATGGAACGTCGGGCACCACGGGGCGGCCTACCGTGTTCGGCATCGGGCGCGACGACTGGGATCGAATCGCCGAGGCCCACGCCCGCATCCTCTGGGGCGCAGGACTGAGGCCCGACGACATGGTGATGATCGCCGCCGTGTTCAGCCTGTACGTTGGCAGTTGGGGCGCTCTCGTCGGCACCGAGCGTCTGGGGGCCACCTGCTTCCCCTTCGGCAGCGGCGCTCCCGGCCAGACGGAGCGGGCTGCGGAGTGGGCCGCCATGGTCAGGCCGTCTGCCCTCTACGGCACACCGTCCTATGCCCTCTATCTCGCCGAGACCGCCCGGCAGATGGGGCTTGATCCGCTCAAAGACTTTGCTTTCCGTTTCATGTTCTTCTCAGGGGAACCGGGAGCCAGCGTACCGGCCACTCGCAAGCTGATTGAGGACACCTTCGGCTGCTACGTCGTTGACCAAGGCAGCATGGCCGAGATGACCCCCTGGATGAGCAATTCCGGCTGCCGCCACCTCTCCCAAGGGATGCACCTCTGGCAGGACATCGTTTATAGCGAACTGGTTGACCCCGAAACAAAGAGAAATCTCCCGTTGGGAGCCGAAGGCGTGCCGGTATACTCCCACACCGAGCGCACCTCCCAGCCGATGATCCGCTACTGGTCCGGCGACATCGCACAGTGGGACATGATTGACTGCCCTTGCGGCCGCACCTATCCGACACTCACTCGCGGCATTTATGGGCGGGCCGACGACATGATCATCGTGCGCGGTCAAAACGTCTTTCCTTCGCGCATCGAAGACATACTTCGCGGCATGGATGTATTCGGCGGGGAATTCCGCCTTCTTCTGGAAAGGGAGCGGGGAGAGCTCGACCGCCTGACGGTCCAGACCGAAGTACAATCGCAAGCCTACGCCCAGCACGAGTTCGACCCGGCGGCGCTGGAACCGGTGCGCGAGGAAATCACGGCAGCATTGCGGCGTGCCCTTGGCGTCGGTGTGGCAGTAGAATTGAAACCGGCTGGCGAATTTGAGCGTACACAGTTTAAGGCCCGCCGGATTATCGACCGGCGCACCATCTGACCTCCGGACCAGACTCTGAATGATGGCAGGCCGGGAATGACTTTACGGGGCGCACCCTGGGCTACCCTGAACCACGAATTGGGCGAGACGCTGGGCATCGTCCGCGAGACGGTGCGCCAGTTCAGCGCCGCCGAAATCGCCCCTCGCGCCGAAGAAATCGACCAGTCCAACGAGTTCCCTCGCGATCTCTGGCCCCGATTGGGTGACCTGGGCCTGCTGGGAATAACCGTGTCCGAAGAATACGGCGGAGCGGACTTGGGCTACCTGGCCCATACGGTGGTCATGGAAGAAGTCTCGCGCGGTTCGGCCAGCGTCGGTCTCAGCTACGGGGCGCACTCGAACCTGTGTGTCAACCAGATCTACCGCAACGGCACCGAAGACCAGAAGCGCCGCTATCTTCCGCCGCTCATCGCCGGAGACCACGTTGGAGCGCTGGCGATGAGCGAGCCCGACGCCGGTTCCGATGTGGTCAGTATGCGCCTGCGGGCGGAGAAGCGCGGTGACCGCTACATCCTCAATGGCAGCAAGATGTGGATTACTAACGGCCCCGAAGCCGACACACTGGTTATCTACGCCAAGACGGACCCGGACGCCGTATCGCGGGGCATAACTGCATTCCTCATCGAACGCGGCTTTCCGGGATTCCATCCATCGCCAAAGCTGGACAAGCTGGGAATGCGCGGCTCCAGTACCAGCGAACTGGTGTTCGGCGACTGCGAAGTCCCTGAAGAGAACGTGCTTGGTGAGGAAGGCCGTGGCGTGGCTGTGCTGATGAGCGGGCTGGACTACGAGCGGCTGGTGCTCACCGGCGGGCCCTTGGGCATTATGCAGTCCTGCCTCGACGCAGTGGTCCCTTATGTCCACCAGCGGGAGCAGTTCGGCCAGCCCATCGGCGAGTTCCAATTGATTCAAGCCAAGCTGGCCGACATGTACACCTCGCTTTCAGCCTGCCAGTCCTATACCTACGCCGTGGCCCGCGCCGCCGACCGCGGGCTGATTTCTCGGAAGGACGCCGCCGGTTGCCTATTGTTTTCCGCCGAACGAGCCACTCAGATGGCCTTGCAGGCAATCCAGACCCTGGGCGGCAACGGATACATAAACGAGTTCCCCGTTGGCCGCCTGCTCCGCGACGCCAAGCTTTACGAAATCGGCGCAGGCACCAGCGAAATACGCCGTATGCTGATTGGTCGAGAGCTGTTCCGGGAAACGGCGTAATGCGACTCACCCCCACCCTGACCCTCCTCCTGAGGGGGAGGGAATGTTGGATACTCATCGCGGCGCTAATCGTTGTCGCGTTATCGGCGTGTTCGGCAGAGCCGACGCCAACGAAGCCTCTGATTCTCGTGCCCCCACCCACGGCCACCCCGGCGCCACCGGACGCAACCACCCTGCCAGCGGAGGCCACAGGTCAGCCCTCTGACAGACAGACTGTCTCACCTGAAACAGCCCGGGAAGCGGAGGAAACCCCGGTCTCGCCAACCAGCACTCCGATATACCCCGCTCCTCCGGCTCCGCTGAACGCCGACGACCTCGATTTTCTGCCGGACGACCCCACCGCCTTGATGAACGCCGCGTTTGATCAATCAATGGCGGAAGTGGGGCGCAAGATGGCCTACTCCCACAACACTGCCTACATTCCGGTGCTGCTGGAGTTCATGCGATTCCAGCCCAACGAGGAGGCTCGGCTGACGTTAGCATCATTCATGGTCCGCATTCGCGACAAAATTCCCGAGGAAGAATTCACCATTGTGCCGGACGGTCAAGGCAGTTGGAACTACTGGGTGGAATGGCTCGCGCTACATCCTGAAGTTACTCCCCCGCCCGGATATGACGGTTGGAAGGGCAGGCTATTCAGCTTCATCGATCCGCCTATGGGTGAATTCATGTACGACGGGGTCCCTGCCACCATCCGCCTGGAGGAAATTGTCTGGGGCGGAGTACGGCGCGACGGTATACCCGATCTGCGCTTTCCGCCGCATCTCTCTCCTGAAGAAGCGACCTATCTCCAGCCCAGCGACCGGGTATTCGGTGTTTCCATTAACGGCGAACACCGGGCCTACCCGCTGCGAGTCCTCAACGCCCACGAAATGGCCAACGACATAGTCGGAGGAGTGCAGTTCGCCCTGGCATATTGAACGCTGTGCGGTTCTGGAATCGTGTATTCCACAGAGATTGACGGCGAAACCACCGAGTTTGGCACCTCGGGAATGCTCTACCGCAGCAACAAGCTGATGTACGACCGGGCCACGGAAACACTGTGGCATCAGTTCCGGGGCGAGCCGGTGGTCGGTCCGCTGGCGGGCAGCGGCATCCTCCTGGAAGTCCTGCCCAACGTACTCACCACTTGGGGGGAATGGCTGGCGGAACACCCCGACACCACTGTCATCAGCAACGACACAGGCGTCTACCCTGCCGAGTTCTATACCTCGGAAGAGGACTTCTCTTCCATCTACTATTCATATCGCGCCGACCCGGGCACCATGTTTCCGGTTGCCAGCACTGACCAAAGGCTGCCCATCAAAGAGCAGGTATTCGGCCTGACCTTCAGCAGAGAAGCCCGCGCCTATCAACGCTCCGCTCTCACCCACTCACCTGTGCTCAACGACACCGTGGGCGGCCAGGAAGTGGTCATCATTACCGTAGCCGGGGGTGGAGTCCGCGCCTATGACCGCGATGGAACGGTATTCCAAATCGGCCCCGAAGGGCAGTTGCAGGACGAACTTGGCCGGGAATGGAAGGTTCTTGAAGACGCCTTGATGAACGTCACGGATACAACCGAACGGCTGGAGCGGCTGCCCTCCCGAGATGCCTACTGGTTCGGTTGGTACGCCTTCTACCCGCATACAGACGTTTATACGCCTTTGAACTGAACCCCGTCCCCCCGGTTGACTACCTACGGTTGTGGCCTACAATATGGACGGCCAATCAACGCCACCCCCACCAAGGCGGGGGGCGGTCATCAAATCGGAGGTGAACTATGCCCAGAAACACACCCACCCTGACGCTTGAGGAAGCGGAGGCCATCTTGGCGGGGGCCAAGGCCAAGGTGCTGGAAATGGGAGTCAACATGAGCATCTCGGTGGTTGATCCCCGGGGCGACCTCATCACCATGATGCGGACCGACGGCGCATCGTGGCGCACGCCACCCATATCTCGGGCCAAGGCCGTAGCGGCATCATGCTTCGGGCGCGCCAGCGGCGAGTTGACCGAGAACGCCCTTGCCCCGGTCTTCCGCGGCCTGATGGCTATGGAAGGCGGCCACATGATCCCCGGTCAGGGCGCTCTGCCCGTATTCAGAGACGGTGTGCTGGTAGGAGCCGTCGGCGGCAGTGGCGGCACAGCTCAGGAAGACGAAGACGCCTCCCGCGCCGGCATCGAAGGCGCAGGCTTCTCCGCCACGCCGTAGGGACGGATTCCAACTTTCACAGGAATGACCGAATGTTGTAGGGGCGCACGGCTGTGCGCCCCTACAACATTCGCCAAAGTTCCCTCTCCCTTCGTGAGAGGGTTAGGGTGAGGTCGTACCTCTACCGTTTTCGGTAAACCTGGAAGCGGTGACGGTTGGTTTCCACCACGTACAGGTGACCTTCGCGGTCCAGCGAAACCGCCACCGGCCCCCAGAAGTACGGCTCGGTCTGCGATGAGACGTGGTAGGGCGTGTTCAGGTGCGGGGGCAACTCTGGTGTCAGGTTGGACTGGTATCTCTCTGCCGCTTCCTCAGGGTTCACGTCGAAATATTCCTGCGCCCACTTGGAGACGGTGGCCTCGCCCCTCAGCAGCACCTCAAACCGTCCCTCCGAGTCGAGGATCTGCACCCTCTCGTTGCCCCAGTCGGAAACGTAGATGTAACCCTCGCCGTCCACTGCCACCTGGGTAGGCCGCTGGAATTCCCCTTCGCCGTAACCCGGCGTGCCGAAGGCAGCCAGGAACTCGCCATCAGCAGTGAACTTCTGGATGCGGTCGTTGCGCCAGTCGGCGACATATACGTTGCCAGCCTTGTCGGTGGCAACACCCCAAGGCAGGCTGAATTGGCTGGGGCCGCTGCCCTGCGAGCCCCACTGTCTCATATAGCTGCCGTCTGAGGTGAACTTCTGGATCCTGGCGTTGTGCTGGTCCACCACGTAGACCGAGCCGTCGGGGCTGGCGGCGATGCCGGCTGGCCCATTGAATTCTCCATCGCCTCGCCCCGGCGACCCCCACTTGCGGAGAAACTGCCCGTCGCTGTCGAACACCGTAACCCGGTGGTTCTGCTCATCGGTAACATACAGGCAGTCCTGGCCGTCGAAGGCCAAAGCCACCGGCCAGCGGAATTGGGTGTCGCCGCTCCCCGCGCCGTCCCCGAACTCGAATAGATAGTCCTCGTCGAGGTTGCAGACGCCGATCCGGATGCCAGCGGCACGGGCCGGGTCGCAGCGGTTAAGAACGAAAATGCGCCCGTCGCTGCTGACCGCCAGGTCGTAGGGATTGGCATACCCTCGCCCGTTCAGGCCGTTATTCACGATGCCGATTGTCTTAACGTAGTCCACCGCAATGGTGGAGGATTGCGTTTGGGTGGTCACTGGCTCTCACTCCGCTGTCTGAACTGTGATTTTTGTGATTTGGGGATGGCCATGATGAGGGCGGTGAATCATGTCCATCCTCTAATCGGAGAAACCACAGTGGCATTTCTAGGCCAACTGGTACTCGCGGGTGGCGGCTATCAGGCGAAGCATATTGCCGACACGCTTCTCGGCATTATCGCCGGGCTGACGTTCCCGCAGGTCAAGGTCGCCCTGCCTTGCCGCGTAGTCCACCAATACCGAGCGGGTATCTTCGCCGACGTCAATAGGGCCCAGCAGGTCCACGCACCCGTCGGCAAACTGGGCAGGCGACAGTACGCCACCGCCTGCTTGGGCCAGCCGGTCAATGATGGCGCGCACCCCGGGGCTGTCGGTATTGGACAACTCGGTAGCGGCGAAATTGACCCGCTCCACCAAGGAACCGCTGTCGATCCACTCGACGCCCTCGTGCCAGCCCTCCACCGTGGGAGGCTGCAACAGGCCCTGACCCATGTACAGCATGTTGTTGGAAACCTTTTCGATACCCAGGGTCGGAGTCTGGTAGCTACCTGCCATGCGAATGGCTCCCACCACCAATTCCACCGGCCCCTTGACCCGCGCGAAACGCGCCTCGTTGGACTTGAAGTAGTCGGAATTAAACAGCGTCCGCAGCACGTTCTTGATTTCGTATCCGGACTCGAAGTAGGTCTCCTTCATCGCGTCTATGACCGGGCGACCCTCGTCGGTGACCTCGTCGGCAGCGAAGAACTGGAATAGCCGCGTGCAGATGAACTCAGCCGTCGCGTCCTGCTTGGCGATGATCTGAATAATGTCCTTGCCGTTGAAGTTGCCGGTCTCTCCTAGGAAGGTCTTCTCTCCGCTGTCATGGTCCTCATCGCGGTAGTCGAAGTGCCAGGCGATGCGGCCATACGGCCAGATGGAGTCCTTCTGGGCGCGGACGGCCATATACTCGGCGTTGCCCAGCGTCCATCCGGTGAAGGCGCGGGCGCACTCCTTGATGTCGTCCTCGGTATAGTTGCCGATACCCATGGAGAACAGTTCCAGCAGTTCCCGGCCATAATTCTCGTTGATGGCGTCACCGTGGTTGTCCTGGTTGTCCAGCCAGACCAACATGGCCGGGTCCTTAGAGATTTCCAGCAGCATTTCGTCGAACCGGCCCGTCCCGTTGCGACGGAACATCTCGACCTGGTTGAGCTGGGAACGGGCCTGGTTCAGCTTGGTGTAGCCGGTGGCGAACAGGCCGTGCCAGAAGAGGGCCATCTTCTCTTCCAGCGGCTTGTCGGTGCTTATCATCCGGTACATCCAGTAGGCTGCGGAACCGGCCAGGTCGCGCAGTTCCGACTGTTCCACGTGGTACCGGCGAATCAGGTCGTCGGGCATACTGCTGGAATTACTGGTGTCCAGCAGTTCCTCCACCGTCGCCTCGTAACCCTGCTCCGTGCGCCGTTCCAGCTCATCCCGGCTGGCCCCGAACCCGGCCCTGCGCATCAGATGGGCCATCAGGGCAATGTTGTTGTCACTCATTACGGACCCTCGCATTCAAAGATTTCACCCTCACCTTGACCCTCTCCCTCGAGGGAGAGGGGAGTCAAGGGTTTAATTGCGGAAAAGGTCAAGATGCTCGAACTGCCCGTTCACGATGGGGTCGGGGTCCAGGCCGAACCACTTGTCCAGGATGGGGGAGTAGGTCGAGCGGAAATCGTTGTTGGAGCGCAGGTCTCCGTTCAGTTGTTCCGCCTCGGCCAGCGATGGATACTCGCCATACAGCCCGCCGTTGACCGCGCCGCCAATGAGGAAGGCGACACCACCGGAGCCGTGGTCGCTGCCGGTGCCGTTGTCCCTGATGCGGCGACCGAATTCCGAGAATATGAGCACCGCCGCATCATCCTCCCGGCCATGCTCCTTCAGGTCATCCATCAGGCTGCCCACCGCGCCGGCCACATCGTCCCACAACTGGGCGTGAGTCGGCAGCTCGCCGGAGTGTGTGTCGAAGCTGCCGTGCTGGGTGTAGTAGACCCTGGTGCCAAGATTGGCAAGAAACACCTGGGCGATACTTTTGACGTTCTGCGATAGCGAGTCGCTGCGATACTCCACGCTCGACGAGTACTGCGCCGGAGCTGTCCGAAGAATGTCCGCGCCCACATAGGCGTCCTGCCCGGTCTTGCTCAAGAGCGACATCACCGGGTCGCGGCCCACAACATTGCCATACATTCTCGAAAAGGCTTCCAGGGTGAACATCCTCAGTTCTTCGTCCTCAATATCCGGGAACAGACCGTATGTCTCGAGGTCGCCCACTGAGGCCACCGACACACCAGGACAGCCCAGCGCCCGCGGGAGGCCGCGCCCGAAGTTGACGGCCGTCAGCACGTTCTCTCCCTGCGGGTCAATATCACGCACGGCCCGGCCCAGCCAGCCCTCGCTGCCGATGGCGTCAGGCTCGGCAGTATGCCATATATCCATGGAGCGGAAATGGGAGCGGTTGGGGTTCTCGTAGCCGATGCCGTTGATAACCGCCACCTTTCCCTCATCCCACAAACTCTTCATCGGCCCCATGCTGGGATTGAATCCAATCTCGTCATTGAGTGCGATTACCTTGTCCTGCGGGATATGTACCTTGGGGCGGGAGTCGTAGTAACGACCGTCGCCATAGGGCACCACGGTGTTGAGATAGTCATTTCCGCCCGAAAGCTGGATGACTATCAGTCCCTTTTCGCGCTTGGTAGTCGTCATTTCCAGAATCCTCTTTATAACTTTCGGATTGCCCTAAATTTACTATGCCAGGCCCAATCGGGCAAGCGCATACGAAATAATTCCCTCCCCCTAGAGAGGGAGGGTCAGGGCGGGTGTGAAGTCTCCAATCGCCTAACCCATGCAAGCCCTTATATACCTATGTTAAAGACCCGTCTGCCTTCGCTTCTCAGGTCGGAATGAAAGTCCGGGTGCGCGATGGCGATGAGCTCCTGAGCCCGCTCCCGCAGCGACTTGCCCCGCAGATGGGCAATCCCATGCTCCGTCACCACGTAGTCAACCAGCGTCCGGGGAACCGTGACCGCAGCCCCGCCGGGCAGCGTTGGCACGATGCGAGACACGCGCTCCCCTTCGACCACGCTCGTCGAGGGCAGTACGGTGATGGAACGCCCTCCGTTGGAGTAGTTGGCCGCAATGGAAAAGGCTGTCTGGCCGCCCACCCCGCTCCAGATAGTGCTGCCTATAGTCTCGGCGGCCACCTGGCCGGTCAGGTCAATCTGCAGGGCGTTGTTAATGGCGACCAGATTGTCCTGCTGCATCAGGTATCGCACGTCGTCAATGTAGTTGAACTCGTACAGCTCGAACGCCGGGTTTCCATCGATGATGGCCAACTCGTCCTCCGGCACCAAGGCAACACTGGCAACCACCTTGTTCTGATGGCGAGTCTTGTACTTGCCGGTCACCACTCCCTGTCGCACCAGGTCCGCCACGCCGCCGGTGATTATCTCGGTCTGGATTCCCAGGTCATGTTTTTCTCCGAGGAATGCCCCCATGGCCGAAGCGACAGTGCCAATGCCAATCTGGATGGTGTCCCGGTCGTTGATGAGTTCCCCTGCCACCAGAGTTCCGACTACTTCGGTCACAAAGTCCTCTTCCTCTGACCGGGGAGCCACGGGCAGAACACCGGTGGGAGCGGCAGCTTCGCACAGCCGGTCAAGCTGGGATACATGAACGTAGTTGTCACCCCCGGTGCGGATGAAGTTCTCATGCACTTCGCCTATAACGGTGGCAGCGTCACGGCAGAAAGAGGGGGAGAAAAAGACGGCCGGCCCGAAGCTGCAATAGCCGTGCTGGTCCGGCGGGGAAACCGGCAGCATATACACATCCGGGCGCTCCACGAACCCATCGGGAGGGAGGCCGGTCTTCCACCGCGCCACCGGCTTGTACTCCACTCTGCCGGCATTAGCCATCTCCCGGTCGGCCGGAGTTGTGTAGAGGTCGTGCAGCGTGAACGATCCTTCATCGCCCGGCTGCACCCACGGGAAGAGAGGGGCGGGGTGGTCAACGCGAACCCCGCTCAACTCTGCCCGCCGGTCGTACAGAGCCTGGCACAGGGTGAAAGGAGTGCAATTGATGGCTGCAATTGCTACGACATCCCCTGATTTAACCGCCTCCACCGCCTCGGCCGGGGTCATCAGCTTGTCGGACACCATATCCCGCCAGTTCATAGCCGTTCCTCTCCTTCCGGTTGCGCTTCCCGTTGTAATCGAATGGAAAAGATGGTCGCTTTGAGACATGGCTGGTTTACAATAGCGCTTCCATCCAGATATTATGATAAATGAAATCTCCCGCACACAGGGGAGGAATGTTCCATGGTGACTTTGCCTGAAGCGTCCCACGTTGTCCACACCGAGTATGATGTGGTATTTCTGCACGACCAGGAAGTGCAGAAAGAGGACTTGCGGCGGCTGTACGAAAACGCCAAGCGCGACCAGTGGAATGCGTCCACGTACATTGACTGGGACAAGCCGGTGGACCTCGAGCAGGGCTTCGTCGCCGACGAACTGATTGACATTTATGAATCCCCGTACTGGCATAAGATGAACGCCGCAGAGAAGCAGGAGATGAACCGCCTCTTCTCCGCCTGGCGCCTCAGCCAGCTTTTCCACGGCGAGCACGCGGCGGTTCTGGTCTGCTCCCAGTTGGCCAACGTCCTGCCGGATTCCGACACCAAGTTCTTTATGTCTACCCAGGTGATGGACGAAGCCCGCCACACCGAGTTTTTCCAGCGTTACCTCCACGGGCGTGTCGGCCAAGTCTACGCGCAATCCGAGGTGGGGCGGGAACTCTTCGACTACATCCTCGGCGACCCGCGCTGGTATATCAAGGTCATCGGCCTGCAACTGGTGGGCGAGACCTTCGCCGTGGCCCTGTTCAAGATGCTGGCGGAAACGGCCAAGGACGACCTGCTGCGCGAGGGATGCAAGCTCATCCTCCGCGACGAGTCGCGCCACATGGGCTTCGGGATGCTCAGCCTCCCTGAACTGGTGCAGCAGTTGTCCCCCAAGGAACGGGAGGAGATGGAGGACTTCACCATACACTTCCTCCGCAACACCCTGACCGGCGGCTTCCCCAAGGAAGCCTACCTCGACATGGGCTTCAACAACCATGAGATAGACGAAATCCGCACTCTGCGCCGTGACAAGGCCCAGAGCAGCGACTTCGTGCTGTTCCGCCAGCTATTCAAGCGCGAGATGCACAACACCTTAGTCAACAACCTCTTCAAGTGCGGCGTCCTCAGCGAAGGCGTCCGCGAGCGCCTCGAAAACGAACTGCGCGTGGATGTGGCCGGAAACCTGCCGGGGGACTAACAATATCCTCTCTCCCCTGGGCGGGAGAGGGTTAGGGTGAGGGGGAAAAGGTGGGGGATAAAATACCATCAATGCAAGACGCCCTCACTCGCATATCCATCATCGAGGCTGACATCACCACCCTTGGCGTTGACGCCATCGTAAACGCCGCCAACAACACCCTGCTTGGCGGCGGCGGAGTGGACGGGGCCATCCACCGCGCTGCCGGGCCGGACCTGCTGGCCGAGTGCCGGATGCTAGATGGCTGCAAGACTGGCGACGCTAAGATTACGAAGGGCTACAACCTTCCCGCCCGCTGGGTGATTCATACAGTCGGCCCCGTATGGGGTGGCGGGCAAAACGGCGAGGAAGTGGCCCTGCGAAGCTGCTACCGCCGTTGCCTGGAACTGGCGGAAGAATACAAATTGCGCTCCGTTGCCTTCCCGGCCATCAGTACCGGAGTCTACGGCTACCCCTCCGGGCCCGCTGCGGCGATTGCGGTGGAAACGGTCAGCGAGTACCTCAGCCTCTGTAGCCCCGTCGAAAGCGTGGTTTTCGTCTGCTTCAACAGCCGCACCCGCGAAGCATATAACGCGGTACTCCAAGCATCGCATGGACAACAATTATAGTTTGCGTTTGAAGACTTCTCCCTCACCCTAACCCTCTCCCGCTGGGAGAGGGGATTAAGGAAGGCCCGCCATGCACGTAGGTATGTCCACCGTGTTCCAGAACCCCGGCAAGCGCCTATCCGACTACGAGGTCTACCGCAACGAGTTGCGGCTGGCGGACCTGGCCGAGCCGCTGGGATATGAGTCCATCTGGGGAGTGGAACACCACTTCACCGACTACACTATGTGCCCCGACGTGCTGCAATTCCTGTCCTATATGGCCGGGCGTACAGAGCGGGCCAAGCTGGGCTCGATGGTGGTGGTGCTGCCCTGGCACGACCCAGTGCGCGTGGCCGAAGAGTTCGTGATGCTGGACAACCTCAGCGACGGGCGCGTCGTCGTTGGCGTGGGGCGCGGCCTGGCAAGGGTGGAGTACGCCGGCTTCCGGCTGGACATGAACGAGTCCCGGCAACGCTTCAACGAGTCTGCTGAACTCCTGGTCCAGGCACTGGAGGAAGGATACGCGGAATTCGACGGCGAGCTGATAAACCAGCCGAGGGTCGAAATCCGGCCCAACCCCTTCAAGACCTTTACGGGCCGCACCTACGCCGCCGCCATCTCCCCGGAGTCCAGCATCATCCTCGCCAAGCTGGGAGTTGGCGTCCTTATCATTCCGCAAAAGCCCTGGCACGACGTGCAATCTGAGCTGGCGTCCTACCGCGCCACCTACCAAGAGGTCAATGAAGGCGAGCCGCCCGCCCCCGTGGTTGTCACCTTCGCCTACTGCGACGAAGACGAAGAGCGCGCCGCTGAGATGGCCCGCAAGTACGTCGGCGGATACTGGGAATCGGTGATGAGGCACTACGAGTTTCGCAGCGACCACCTGAAGACCACGCGGGGTTACGAATACTACGGCAACTTCACCGACAAGATAAACACCTATGGAGACCGGGATGTAGTTGACTTCTTCGTTAACCTCCAGGTGACTGGCACCCCGGAGCAGTGCTATCAGAAGGTCATGGACATCCACGACTACACAGGCGCCGACTCGCTGGTGGCTGCCTTCAGCTACGGCGGAATGCCCTACGACGACGCCGAGCGGAGTATGCGCCTCTTTGCCTCAGAAGTGATACCGGAGCTAAAGAAGTTCGAGCCAAGACCAGCCTGGGGTTAGCCGGTGTCGGCTCAGAGGGTGTGTGAAAAATCTCCTCTCCCTCTGGGAGAGGGCGAGGGCGCTCCCCGGCATCGCAGGAACGACGGTTTGGCAGCCAGATGGGTTATTCCCCGGAGAACCGCGTCGCCTCTCCCGGAGACTTGCCCCGAGCCCGCCAGGCAAACCTTTCGGCGTAGCGATTCGGCTTGCCCTCCACCACGTCCGCCGTCACCTTGCCCAAAACCGGCGTGAACTTGAAGGCGTGTCCACTCCCTCCCGTGGCGATGGAGAGGCCCTCCACCTGTGGGTGGCGTGTGATGTAGAAGTCGGCGTCCCAGGTGTCGTTGTAGAAACACGCCCGGCTGCCCGCCAACGGAGCATTTGCCAGTTCCGGCAGCGAGTGCGACAGAAACTCCCGGCACGATTCGATGACTGCCTCGTCGGCGTCCCTGGGGTCATCTGCGTCCACGACCCTGCCCGGTCCGTGGTTCGCCATCTTCACCACACCCTCGGCATTCGCCGGGAAGCCGTACCAGCCAGTGCGAGGGATGTCCGCCCCCCACGGCGGGAAGGACGGCGGCCTGAACCGTTCCGGCAGCGTTGGGCGCAGGTACACCAGCGTCTGCGCTACCGGCGTCATCATATCCTGCATCTCCCTCACCAGCCGCGGCGTCCACACTCCGGCAGCCACCAGCACGGCGTCCGCCCGCGCCTCATCGCCATCGGCGGAACGAATCCCAACTGCCCGTCCTGAGTCTATCAATAATGTCTGGGCGGTGAACCCGGAGCGGATTTCGACTCCCGCGGCCTGTGCCTCAGCAGCCAAGAAGGATACCGTCTCTCCAGCTTCCGCCCAGCCCCCGCGAGGGTTGAAGTACCCGTCAGTGTAGTGCTCCGCATTCCAC
Source organism: Dehalococcoidia bacterium (assembly GCA_965204805.1). Lineage (GTDB taxonomy): Bacteria > Chloroflexota > Dehalococcoidia > Lucifugimonadales > UBA3495 > VXOI01. The sequence continues at coordinate 333,719 of OZ242013.1, read as the reverse complement.
AGCGGAAAACGCTCGGCTACGGAACTGGAATCCAGGCGTTCCAGCGGCCACCCGGAGGCGGTGAGCAGGTCGTAGGATTGACGCTCGACGGCGGGACTTTCCAAGGGATGGCTGGTCAGCACCAGGAAACCGTCCTCGTGGTACAGGGGCCGTCCCCGGCGGTGGTTCCAGACGTGCCAACCCTCGATGGCTTCGGCGGCCAGGTCGCTGTACAGCTTGTCGTCGGCGTAGTCCATACGGACCATGCGGCTCACGTCGTTGGATGCCGCCAGCGGGTGCGGCACCGGGCCGGGGTCAACGACGGTGACGGCGTAACCCCGGCTGCGAAGTTCGAGGGCGGCGGACAATCCGAAGATACCGGCGCCTGCAACAACTACGGATGTTTGACTGGTCATTTCCTCGCTACAGCGAGCCTAGCGGCCCACCGCCTCGATTATGGTCTTGAGTTCTTCGACGCTCAGGTCGCCAAACTTGCGCCAGCCGCCGATGAGGTAGGTAGGCGTTCCTCCGATGCCGCTGGCGCGGGCGGTCTCGTTGGATTCCAGCACCGCATCCCGGTAGTGGCCCGATTCAAGACGCGGCCCCAGCTCCGACCAGTCCAGACCGGCGCTCTCAGCAAGGCCCTTGATAACTTCCAGGCTGCCCAGGTTTGCGCTTTCCTCCCAATAGGCGGATGCGGCCACATGGTGGAAGCGGTCGTCAAGGCCCTGTTCCTTGGCGTACAGGGTGGCCTCCTGGACGTAGAGGGTGTTGGGCGACCACTGCGGACGGCGCATGACCAACCCGGCGCCCCGGGCGCGTTCCTGCATCGCCGGGTTGAGTTCAGTCTCGGTCTCACCGTCGAACAACCGCCGGGGTTGGCCCTCCGGAGGGCAGTCGGGCCGCAACAGGAACGGCCTGCGGTCTATGGTGATGTCCAGTTCCTTGGCGATAATATCGAGCCTGCCCAGGCCCACATAGCAGAATGGTCAAGTGTAGTCCTGCCAGACAGTGACCTCGACGGGATTGCTGGTAGCCATAGCTCTCTTCCTGAAAATAGATTTTTGACGCAAAGACGCAAGGGCGCAAAGATAACCGGGGCAGATTTCTAAAATCCTTTGCGTCTTTGCGCTTTGCGTCGAAAAATTAGTCGTCAGCGGGAGCTGGGACGGCGGCGCCGGCGAAGGCGACCCGCAGGGCGGCGGTAGCCTCCTCCATCACCTGCCCGCTCTTGTCCATCACGCCCACCATACCGAAGAACCCGTGGATCATGCCGTCATACCGACTGATAGTAGTGTCCACCCCGGCCTCTTGCAGACGGCGTCCATACGCTTCTCCCTCGTCGCGGAGCGGGTCGTACTCGGCGGTGATGACCAGCGCCGGGGGCTGCCCGGCAACACTGCCCGCCTGCATCGGCGCGGCGTAGGGGTTGGATGAGTCAGCGTCGTCGGCCAGATAGGCGTCCCAGTACCAGCGCATGGCGTCGCGGGCCAGCATATAGCCCTCGGCGTTATCCCTGTAGGATGCAGTCTCGTAGTTGCGCTCCGTTACCGGGTAGACCAGCAGTTGGTGAACGATAGCCGGGCCGTTGCGGTCGGCAGCCATCAGCGAGATAGCGGCGGCAAGATTGCCGCCGGCGCTGTCGCCGCCCACGGCCAGGCGGGAGGCGTCGGCGTTCAGGCTGGCGGCGTTGTCGGCGGCCCATACCGTGGCGGCGTAGCAGTCCTCGGCTGGGCCGGGAAACTTGGTCTCCGGGGCCAGCCGGTAATCAACGGACACCACCACGCAGCCCGCGCCCTTGCACAAATGCCGGGCCGTGGGGTCGGCAGAATCCAGGTCGCCAATCACCCAGCCGCCGCCGTGATACCACACCAGAATGGGGAACGGCCCTTCGCCTTCAGGAGTGTAGATGCGAACGGGAACGTCGCCGTCAGGACCGGGAACGCTGCGATTCTCAACTGCGGCAACTTCCGGCCCGGCGGGGCGCGGACGGGATGCCGCGTTGATGCGAGCCTGCTCCGGCGAGACCTCCCACACCGGGGGCAGTCCCAAGGAATTCACTGTGTCAATGACTGCTTGCGCTTGCGGATCCAGCGGCATGATGCACCTCCAAATTTTATTATCCCCTCTCCCTATGGGAGAGAGCCAGGGTGAGGGAACTTCGCTAGTTCGGCGTCCACGCCAAGCCGCGCACTTCGCTGAACTCGCGGGGCAGCTTGACCCACCAGTCGCCACCGTCAGCGGTGGCGTATATCTGGCCGTAGTGGCTGCAACACAGGATGAAGTCGGCGTCCGATGGGTGGGTGGCGAAAGCCCACATCGGGGTGTTGGGTTCCTGGGGCAGGGCCATCCTCTCCCAGGTCTGGCCCCGGTCGGTGGAGCGCTGGATCGCGCCGGTTACGCCGAAGGGGGACTCGCCGGTTGCCACCAGCAGCGTGTTGGGATCGTCCTGTTTCACGGTGATGCCCCGGCAGTATCGCAGGGCGAAGGATGCGCCCACCCCAAGGCCCTGCCAGCTCTCGCCGGTGTCGGTGCTGGCGAATACCTCGCCGGGAGTGCTGGTGAACACCGTCACGTCCGCCCCGGCGCTGACGGTCATTCCGTGAATGTCCGGGTCGTTCAGCCCGCCATTTATGCGTGTCCACGTATCGCCGCCGTCCAGGCTGCGACGAACGCCGTCAACCTCAACACCGGCCCACACGACATTGCTATTGCTGGGATCAACTTCCAGCGCGGTCACGCGGGGAACGCGGACGTTGGGGCATTCCTCGGCCATATCCACTTTCAACTGCTCCCAGCTCTGCCCGCCGTCGGTGGAACGGAACAAGGCCGACGGACTGGTGCCAGCGAAAATGACCGACGGGTCCGACGGGCTGACCGCGATGTTCCAGACTTGCATTGAGTTCATCGGCGAGTCCAGGCGCTCGAAGGCCCGGCCCTGGTTGACGCTACGGAATATGCCCTCGTCGGTGCCGGCATAGACCACAGCAGGGTCCGTCGGGTCTACTTTCAGACCATAGACGCGGGTGTCACCCCAGATACCGCCGGCCCGCCCGTAGTTGCGCCCGCCGTCGTGGCTAACCCACAAGCCCGCGCCAATGGTTCCAACCAGGATGGTAACGTCCTTTGCCATACCTGTTCCTCCTTTAGGCTGGGTTACACCCTCACCCTCACCCTCTCCCTGAGGGAGAGGGAACTAACATTTAAGCCTTGAAGGTAGCAAACACCTTGTTCGATGTGAACACCCGCGACTCGACGAACTCGATGCTGGCGGACTTGGCTCCCAGCTCGGACATGGCTCCCAGCATACAGGCCCAGTTGAGCAGCTCATGCTGGCCGGAGGCTTCCATCTCCCCGGTGGTGCGGGCGCGCCAGGCTTCATAGTTGCCCTGCTTCAGCTCTTCATAAAGAGCGCGGTCTGCGGGCACGTCGGGCCAGAGGTAGTTGTTCTTTGCAGTCAGGAATGCGTGCGACCAGCTAGATGAGGCCACCAGCGCCACGCGGTAGGGGCTATCCCGCAGCACCCGCGCGATCGTCGCGCCCACTTCCATGCAACGCTTGGGCGACGGGCCGGGCGGGTCCGGCTTCAGCGTCTGACCGTTGACCTTGTGGGGCAGGATGCCGCCCCGGTTGCTGATGACCCCCCGCCCGTAGCAGTTGACGGCGAAGGGTATGACCGGAAAATCAAGGCCTTCGCGGTCATAGTCAAGATATAACAGGGTGTTGATGAAAGCGTGGGCCAAGCCCGGCTCGTGCAGCGGCTTGTAGGCATAGGCCATATCCACGCCGGAGTCCAGCAGCCCACTGGCGAGGAACCGCGCCGCCTCCGGGTGTCCCCGGTAGCTGAACACCTTATCGGCTGGTTCCTCCCAAACATTGCGGCGGGGCGTGCCGTGCCGCATGAAGGGAGTACACTGAAAGCCATCGTAGGCCAAGATGCAGAAGGGCGGGATGATGTCCTCCCGGAAGTTCTCGTACTGGTCATCCCCGAATACGACCACGAAGTCCGGGTTGAAGTCGAGAATTTCCTTGCGCACGCGCCGAAACCCCTCCACCAGCCGGGCCCGGTGTACTGCGGCGGAGGCAAGGCCCTGATCATCGCCGTACTCCATCTGCATCGGCTCCGGCCAATTCAGCGGATTCTTCAGCTCCTCCGGCAGCCGCTCGTCGCGGTTCAGAGTAACGTTGATGGGAAAGCCGCGATCCTCGTCCGGGGTAATCAGCGGCGGGTAGTGGGTGCAGCCGACGCCTATGATCTCTGCCATGACGAGCCTCCAATTTTTCCGGGAAATGCTCAGTCCATTGAAGTTGGCTAATGATAGCAGACGGAGGAACGGGCGGCTAATCCGCGCCCCTTGCCGGAGCCACAGACGCTAGTCCACCGACAGAATTATCTTGCCGAAGTTGGCGTTGCTCTCCATGTGCCGGTGTGCCTCCGCGGCCTCGGCCAGTGGAAAGACAGTATCCACCACCGGCTTGATGGCCCCCGACGCGAGCAGCGGTAGAACATGGCGCTTAATCTGATTGGTGACGGCAATCTTTTCTTCAATGGGGCGGGAGCGAAGCACCGTGCCCGTAATTCGCAGACGTTTGAACATTAAGGGCCGCAGGTCAGCCTCTATGCCACCGCCGCCCATGGTGCCAACCAGCACCATACGGCCCTGCAGCGCCATCGAAGCTAGGTTCCGTTCCCAGTAGTCCGCGCCGATAACGTCCAGCAGTACGTTCACTCCCGCGCCGCCGGTATGTTGTCGCACTACTTCGGCGAAGTCCTGTTCCCGGTAATTGATGCCTACGTCCATCCCCAGTCCGGCGGCCCGTTGCAGCTTGTCCTCGCTGCCCGCCGTGCCGAACACGAAGGCTCCGGTGTTGTGGGCCAGTTGCGCCGCTGCCGTCCCAACGCCGCTGCCCGCCGCGTGAATCAGCACAGACTCGCCCATCGCCAGGTCGCAGTGGTTGAAGAGGGCATCATAGGCCGTGAAGAACACCTCCGGCACTGCGGCGGCCTGCACGAAGTCCAGGTTGTCAGGGATTCGCATAGCCATCCGCGAGTGCGTCACCACTCGCGACGCATACCCACCGCCGCCCAGCAGCCCGAAGACACGGTCTCCTTTTGAGAGGTCTGTAACATTCGTCCCGGTTTCCAGCACCACGCCGGAAAACTCCAATCCCAGAATATCGTCGGGACTGCCCGGGGGCGCGGGATAGCCTCCCTGCCGTTGCAGGGTGTCCGCCCGGTTAAGAGCCGTGGCCTTCACATCCACCAGCACATCGTCCGGCCCCGGAACCGGGTCCGACACCTCTTGAATCTTCAGAACTTCGGGGACTCCCGGCTCGGTAATCACAACAGCGCGCATGGATTTCAACACCTACTGGACAAAATTCCCGGCCAGTTTACCATCAGACAAAAGAACGGCCCCGGCACTGGACCGGGGCCGCTGATTCTTCGTCGCAACCAGCCTACTTGCCGTTTCCGTTGCTGCGGGTGGCGACGTATTCCTCTGCGAGACGGCGGCCGGTTTCCCGCATCAGCTTCTCGTCCTCCTCGGGCGTCGCAGCGAGCGGAGCGTAGACCACCGTGTCGTTGCAGTAGGTGGAGAAATGCTCGCCCTCCAACTGCGCGTGAGAGCCGCTTATCTCTTCACCGTTCTGCACGGCGCGGATGCCCCGGCGAATCTGGCGGCGGAACATGGTGATGCCCCGGTCGGTTGCGCCGAGATGCTCCAGGCCATGGACGGCGATGGGCCGCTGGGTCACCTGGGCCTCGTAGTCGCCGGGCTGGAGCTGCTGCTCGCGGGGGTCGTCGGATACGGGAAGCTGGGCCGGGAGCATCTGGCTACGGTCCAGCCACCAGGCCGGCTCCTTCTCTTCGGCGTCCGAGATATGGCGCAGTTCCAGCAGCATGGTGCTACGGTCGTCCCTCGGCACAATCCAGCGGGTCATCATCGGGCCATCGAACCCGTGGACGTCCCTGCCATCCTCCCAGATGGGCGCCACCTGTTGCAGGTTGGGAAGGACATTCTCCACCGAGCGCACCCAGATGTTGTCGCCAACGCGCCGGGTGGCGATGTAGATGATTCCTGCGGGGGTCTCCATGAAGTCCAGATTGGGCACCACGCCGAATTCGTCGGTGAACTGCGAGCCGCTGACGATGGTGTGCAGGAAGGACGTGTGCACCGGGTCCATGGCGTTTTCCAGGATTTGCAGGTAGTTGCACGGGTAGTCGTACCGCTGGCCCGGCATCAGCCGATAGCCCTCCCGGTCGAAGCTGTCGGGAATTGGGAAGGGGGGCATCTGGTCCGGCGGGCCCATGTAGGCGAAGATGGTGCCGCAGTGCTCCTGAACCGGATAGGCCCCGTGGCACAGACGGTCTTTGAAGGTGGAGCCGGCCGGCTCGCCAGGGGTTTCCAGTATTGTCCCGTCCACGTCGAACAGCCAGCCGTGGTAGCAGCAGCGGATGCCCCGCTCCGACACCAGCCCGAACTCCAGCGACGTGCCTCGGTGGGGGCAGTGGGCCTCCACCAGCCCGATGCGTCCGCTGAAGTCGCGGAAGGCCACCAGCTCTTCGCCCAGGATTTTCAGCCCGACGGGGGTGTCGCCCAGCTCGTCGGCGTAGCAGACCGGCTGCCAGAAGCGGCGCAGGTACTCGCCGGCGGGCGTGCCGGGGCCGACGTGGGTAAGCTCTTCGTCCTCTTTGGGAACCTGCGAGTGATAGTAACCGCCATACTTGGTGGAAAGAAAGGGAGCGCGGGTACTTGCCATGATTCTCCTCCTGTTTTCCCTTCGTGATTCTTTCCGCGCCAGCGCCAAGACTGGCCTTCTTTATGCTTGGGCGGGATTATATGTATCGCCGCAGGGGTGGTCAACAAACCTACGCGCCAGCCACCTGTTTCTGCGCTTCCTCGATGCGCTGCATCATGTCTATGACCATCGGCATGGCCGGGCCGTAGCGGTCGGCGTCGTCAATGGCGTAGCCCTTGTGGTAGGCGGAGCGGAAGGACGACAGCGGGCTGCCCGCGCCGGTGAGCGCCGACTTGCCTTCCTCTTCCTCCTCATCCCAATGGCCGCCGTGGATTAGGGCAGGCATGGTCTCCGGGTCGCGGAACACGTTCATCGGGTCGCCGCCATCCTCCACGATGCGCATCTGCTCCTCGAACTGGCGGCGCATGAACACGATGGGCAGGTCGGTGCGTCCCAGGTGTTCCTGCGTCCGGTCGGTTATGGGGCCTTGCGAAATCCAGGCGTGGGCGTCCTGGGCCAGCACGAAGTCCAGGATGGGCTTGCCGTCATCGTCGAACAGCGGCACGTTGTAGTAGGGGATGGATTCCTGCGCCGGGGCTGGCACTTCCTCCGGGGCCATGTAGCAGCCGTAGTTAATATGGTAGGTGTTGGTGTCATCCACCGGCACCCGTATCTGGAATTCCTGCCGCACCATACCCGGCCCGCCCGTCTGCGTGTAGAAGGGGAAGATGACCGTGGCGTGGCGGGAGGTGTGGTCTTTGTCCGCGCCCAGGGCTTTGGAATACTTGATGCCCTTCTCCATGCCGTAGCGGGTAGGGTTAGCATACAGCGAGTCGATGCCCCGGCCCATGTCCATGCGGGAGAACAGGGTATGTATCTGCCCGTCGGCGGCCCGTTCCTCCAGCTTGCCCTGCTTTCGCAGCACGTACTCGAACAGGTTCCCGTGCAGGTAGACGCTATGGGTGGGGTCGCCGGTATTTTCATGGCACTGGAGCCAGTTGCAGTTGAGGTTCATAATGCCAATCTGCCGGAGGGAGTTGGGCATCACAAACAGGTCCCACGGCGGCAGCAGCGGCGCGGGTTCCGGCCCCATGTAGGCCCAGACCAGCCCGCCCATTTCCTGCACTGGGTAGCCCTTGATGCGGATGCGGTCATTGAACGGATCGTTGGCCGATTCCAGCGGCGTCTCTATGCAACGTCCGGCGGGGTCGAACATCCAGCCGTGATAGCAGCAGCGCAACCCGCCCACGTCGGGGATGCCGTACCGCATTTCGGTCATCCGGTGAGGACAGCGATCACCCACCAGCCCCATCTGCCCGTCGGCGGAACGGAACAGCACCAGGTCTTCGCCCAGGATGCGGACGGCCATTACCTCCTCTTCCACCAGTTGCGCCGTGGGTCGGACGGGCAGCCAGTAGCGGCGCATCAGTTCGCCCATCGGCGTTCCCGGCCCGACGCGGGTCAGGCGTTCATTGGCTTCGGCGGTCAGCATCAACATCCTCCGTAGTCAATCAGGGGTTTAACAGACGACAGTATACCGCACCCGGCAGCCGTCATTGGACTATACTTACACTTGAATCGCAAAGAGGGAGATGACGCCGCTATGACCGCCAACAGGCCGCCTCTGAACGACACCCTCGACGCCTTCTGCACCGATACCGACGCCTACCTGGACGGAGCGTCTGGTGGGCCGCTGTCGGGCCTGACCTTTGCTGCTAAGGACATATTCGACGTGGGGGGCCACGTCACCGGCGGCGGCAACCCCGACTGGAAGGCCACCCACCCACCCGCCGAGCGCAACGCCTGGATTGTCCAGACCCTGGTGGACGCCGGGGCCACGATGGTCGGTAAGACCCACACTGACGAGCTGACCCGGGGTATCCTCGGTGAGAACGCCCACTACGGCACCCCGGTCAATCCCCGCGCTCCCGACCGGGTGCCCGGCGGCTCCTCCAGTGGCTCGGCAGCAGCAGTTGCGGGCGGCCTCGTAGATTTCGCCCTTGGCTCCGACACTGGCGGCTCAGTGCGTGTACCGGCCAGCTTCTGCGGTCTGTATGGCCTGCGTCCCACCCACGGGCGCATCCCGCTGGACGGCATCCTTCTCCAGGCTCCCAGCTACGACACCATCGGCTGGTTCGCCCGCGACGCTGTCACCTTTTCAAGGGTGGGCGCAGCCGTATTCGGCAACGCCATAAATCCAATCACTCCGGGGCGTATAGTCATCGCCGAAGACCTGTTCAGCGAGTGCGATCCCGCTGTGGCCGCCGCCCTGCGCCCGGTGGTGGAGCGAGTGGCCGGGATGGCGTCCTCGTCTGAAACGGTACGGCTAGCGCCCGATGGAGTGGACGGTTGGGCCTGGCAGCAGAACACGTTGCAATCCATTCAGGCATGGGAGTCAGTAAAGGACTGGATTGACGCCGTGAACCCCCGTTTCAGCTACATGGTGACCGAGCGGTACGCGCTGGGAACTTCTTTCACCCAGCCTCAAATAGAGGCGGCGCGGGCGACCCGAGACGCCGTGCGACGACGATTGGATGAAGCCGCAGGGCCAGGCAGCTTCCTTTGCTTCCCTACCTCGCCGGTGGTCGCGCCACTACGGGGTCAGCCTCTATCAGGAAAGCGGGCGTCGCAGGGCCGCATTATCCGTCTCACCTGCATGGGCGGCGCCACCGGGCGGCCCCAGCTCTCGTTGCCGTTGGCCGAGGTGGACGGCCTGCCCGTCGGCCTGTCGCTGATGGGCAACCGGGGCGACGATGAGGCGCTCATCGGCTTCGCGCTGGAGATAGAGCAGATGATGGCAGGGTAGCCGAAGGTAAATGCACGGTAGACAAAGCTGTATGCTCAATTTACTATGCCGGAGGTAATATGTAATTGAGACTGAGAGGGAAGCGCGATGGCCCATCAGGTTCAGGGAGTAGTAGCGGCATCCAGGGGAGACCCGGTACAGTTAACGACAATCACAGTGCCTGATCCAGGCCCCGGTGAGGCGCTGGTGCGAGTGCAGGCCTGTGGCGTCTGCCATACCGACCTGCATTACCGGGAAGGCGCAATCAACGATGACTTCCCCTTCCTGCTGGGCCACGAAGCGGCGGGCGTGGTCGAGAGCGTCGGTCCCGACGTGGACAACGTGGCTCCGGGCGACTTTGTCATCATCGCCTGGCGCGCGCCCTGCGGCACCTGCCGCTCCTGCGTCCGTGGCCGTCCCTGGTACTGCTTCGCCAGCCGCAACGCCGCCCAGCCGATGACCCTGGCCGACGGCACACCGCTGTCACCGGCGCTGGGCATCGGCGCGTTCACAGAGCTGACTCTGGTGGCCGCCGGGCAAGCAGTCAAAGTCCCGGACGAAGCCAGTCCCGCCGCTGCTGGGCTCATAGGTTGCGGCATCATGGCTGGGCTGGGCGCGGCGGTCAACACCGGCGGCGTCGGGCGTGGCGACTCGGTAGCCGTGTTCGGCTGCGGCGGCGTGGGCGATGCCGCCATCGCCGGCTCCCAATTGGCTGGCGCACACACCATCATTGCCATCGACATTGACGACCGCAAGCTGGAATGGGCGCGAGAGTTCGGCGCAACTCACACCGTCAACGCCCGCAACACCGACCCGGTGGAGGCCGTGCGCAACCTAACCGGCGGCAACGGGGCTAACGTCACCATTGAAGCCGTCGGCAACCCGATAACCTTCGAGCAAGCCTTCTACGCCCGGGACCACGCCGGAACGGTGGTGCTGGTCGGCGTACCCAGCCCCGACATGAAAATCGAACTGCCGATGATTGAAATCTTCGGGCGCGGCGGCGCAGTCAGGTCATCGTGGTACGGCGACTGCCTGCCCACCCGCGACTTCCCCATGTTCATCGAGCTGTACCTCCAGGGCAGCCTTGACCTCGATCGCTTCGTATCCGAAACCATCGCCATCGGCGACGTGGAGGAAGCCTTCCACAAGATGGAGCGCGGGGAGGTACTTCGCTCCGTGGTGGTGTTCTAGGTGGCCTACGACGAAGCCCTAGCCGACCGCCTCAGGGCGGTGTTCACCGGAAGAGAAGGCGTCCGCGAGCAAAAGATGTTCGGCGGCTTGGCCTTCATGCTGGACGGCAACATGGCCTGCGGCATCCACGGCAGCGAACTTATCGTGCGCGTGGGGCGGGACAATTTCGAGGACGCTCTTTCCCTACCAAACACCCGTCCCTTCGATATGACGGGGCGTCCTATGCGTGGCTTCGTTTTCGTATCTGCGCAAGGTATCGCCACAGATGGTGACCTGGCGGCATGGGTTGTCCAGGGAATTTCCTACGCAGAATCGCTGCCGCCTAAGTAGGCACGGGGACGCCCTCACCCTAACCATCTCCCAGAGGGAGAGGGGACTACTAAAGACCCTGCTCCACAAGAGAGTGAACTGACAGGAGAAGAAAATGGACATTGGCGCAATGATGTTTGTAACCGACTACTCCATGCGTCCTGACGAACTGGCGCGGGCGCTGGAGGAGCGTGGATTCGAGTCCATGTGGGTGCCGGAGCACACCCACATCCCCACCAACCGCATCTCGCCCTGGCCCGGCGGCCCCGACCTGCCGGAAATGTACTGGCACACCTACGACCCCTTCGTCGCGCTCACCGCCGCAGCCGCAGTCACCACCAACCTGAAGCTGGGCACCGGCATCTGCCTGATGATCGAGCGCGACCCCATCACCACCGCCAAGGAGGTCGCCAGCCTTGACCTCATCTCCAACGGGCGGTTCATCTTCGGCATCGGCGGGGGATGGAACGCCGAGGAGATGGCCGACCACGGCACCAATTTCCGCCGTCGCTGGCGTATCCTGCGGGAGAACATCCTGGCAATGAAGGCCATCTGGACTGAGGACGAGCCGGAGTTCCACGGCCAGTACGTCAACTTCGACAAGTGCTGGGCTTGGCCCAAGCCAGCACAGAAGCCCCACCCACCCATCCTCATGGGCGGCGACGGCCCCACCACCTTCGACCGTGTGCTGGAATACTGCGACGGCTGGATGCCCATCAGCGGACGCGCCGCCGAAGGCCCCAGCCTGCCCGAGAAAATCCAGATCCTGAAGCGCCGCGCCGAGGACGTAGGCCGCGACCCTAACTCCATCAACATCACCATCTTCGGTGCTCGCCCCGACCCGGAAAACCTGGCCCGAATGGAAGAGTACGGCGTAGACCGGGCACTGTTCAGCCTGCCGTCGGAAGGCGCCGACACCGTAACGCCCATCCTGGACGAGTGCGCCAAGCTGCTTTAAGTCACACGGTAACTTGTCACAGCACGTAGGGGCGTATAGCTATACGCCCCTAGTTATTATATCCTCGCGCCAAGTGCGATTCGATTCGCGCCAGGATGTCGCGGATTTCCACAAGCGTATCGCTACTTGGAGCAGACGTAGCGGCAACGGTCAACGCCTGCCCGGTTTCCGCCTCGATAACCCGTTGCCGCTGTTCCAGCACCGCGTTGCGAAACTCTTCCGCCTCTATGACGCCGATGAGGTCTCCCTCGGAACTGGCTTCCTGGCCCGCGCTGCCCGCAGTCTCCACCTTCAGCCCCCGCAGGCCGTAGTGGCGCATCACCGGGCCGTCGTGCAGCCGCAGGTCGGTGATGCGGTTCAGCGGGATGGTGGATTCCTTTCGGAAAAACACTCCCTTCTTTACTTCCAACGCGTTTGTCGTCAGCCGCGCCGACAACCGTCGCAGGTATTCCGCGCCGTACCAGAAGCTGAGGGCCCACCAGAACGGTATCAGCAAAATGCCCACTACCGAAATGAACAGGTACCCTGATATAACAACCCGATTCCACGAAGCGAAGTTCCCGTCAAACTGCGCCTCGGCAATAACGTCTCCGGTGACTGCGGCCATTTTCAGACTCCCTGGAAGGGCTCGCGAAACTCGCCTGCGCCCGGGCTTGCCGCCTACTCCGTAGCCCTGCGTGAGAGCGGCAAGATTCCAAACACCAATGCAGCCAGAGCGAACAGGGCTGCGATGAAGTACATGGTCTCCTCGAATCCCATGGTCTCATAGATCGCTGCGGAGACCAGAACCGACGCCGCCGACATGATGAAGGCGATGCAGGCCACGACGCCCAGCCCCGTGGAAGCCACTTCCCGCCCTACCACGTCAAACACCGCTGCGGTCAGAATGGGCTGGTCGGGGTACAGGAACAACCCCAGCAACGCTATCGTAATTGTCAGGGAAATCCCGTCGCTGAATGGAATCAGCGCCAGGGTGACCAGGCACGACCATATCAGCCCCGGCACCAGCACCTGCTTGCGTCCCCAGCGATCGGAAATATACCCGGCGCCAGTCTTCGCCACCAGTCCCACCACTATCAGCAGCGAGATGTGGAAGCCGCGCCAGAACTCGCTCATCTCCAGTACGTCATCAAAGTACAAAGATAGAATCGTAACCAGCGAAATCAGGCACATTCCGCGCAGGCCGCGTACGAAGGTCAGACCCCACAGCACCGGGTTGCGTAGCAACTGGCGGGTCAATTCCAGTCGCCTCTCCATGCTCGGCGGGTCGGCTGGCCTACCGGATTCGGTGTTCACGTGGCCTATGTTGCGGAAGGTCCAGACGGCCATGAACCCAAAGAAGAAAGGGGCGATGGCATAGATGCTCATCAAGCCCCTCCATCCCAGAAAAGCCAGCAATGCCCCGGTAGCCAACGGCCCAACCACGTCGCCGACGCTGCCGCCAACGCCGTGGAACGAGAGCGCCGTTCCCCGACGCTCGGCGAAGTGGTAGGAGAGCGACGCCGAGGCCGGCAGGTGCCATACCGAGTGGGAGATTGCCACCACGCCGATGCCTATGAGCAGCAGCCAATATACCGGGGACACACCCATCACCAGCGAGCCCAGCGCGGCCAGGCCGAGGCAGCCCGCCAGCAGGAAGCCCCAGTACCGCCGCAGGACGTCCACCACCACGCCACCGGGCAGCGCTATCAGCCCCGCCGCCAGGTCGCGGGCCGACATCACACCCGCCGCTCCCACACTGTTCAGCCCGAAGAACATCTGAATCTCCGGCAGCACAACGGCGAAACTCTGGATTATCCAATGAAAGGTGGCGTGCCCCGACGCCAGGCCGGGAATCATCAACCGGCGGGATGCTGAGGCGGGGTTAGCCGCTATGTTTTCCTGCGCCATACCAGTCTTCTCTGGATTCTCTGCAAGTAAGGTTCATGTGCCGATGCGAACCGGGTCGGCCACATCGCGCACCGAGCGAATGATGGACAGCGCCGTCAGCCTGCCGGTCTTGGGATTTTCCGACGGGATGTTCTCAATGTGAACCCGCATCAGGCCGAAATCGCCTTCCACCGTGATGTCATGGCAGTTGCGGCTCAGGGCGGGGTCGGCGATGATGCGCACCATCGTCCGGTCAGGGCCGATACCCGCCAAGCTCACTGCCGCCGACACGTTCAGGTTGGAAGGAAAGCCCCGGACTGCGGCGCGGGCCGGACCGTAGAACACTTCCTGTTCTTCGATCAGGCCAGCCAGAGGGATTTCGTTATCCAAGAGGTAGGGCGCTCCCTCCAGAGCTGCTACAGGCTTGCGCGATTCCATTTCCACGCGGTCTACACGGCCCTGACACGCCGACTTGATCCCGTCCAGCCCGGCAATGGCCCCGGAGGGCGCGTATAGGCGACAGCCCGTTTCCCGCGCTTGCTCGATAACCTTCGGGTATTCCAGTAAAGCCCCGATGCTGATGACCATCAGGTCCTTGCCTGCACCGAAGGCCGCCTCAGCCAGCGACGGCACAACGTGGCTACCGGCGGTCTCGATAAGCAATGAGGACCGCTGCACCAATTCGTCCAGCTCCAGGTAAGGCGGCGGTGTGTCCAGCGCGTCCAAGAACTCGCGCGCGGAACTCGCTGTGCGGCTGGTGACACCCGCCACAGCTACACCCAACCGGTCCGCATCTGCTGCTCTCAACAGCGCCCGGCCAATTGCGCCGCAACCTACGATTCCGACAGCCTGAGCCATGCAAACCCCTCCGGGGCAACTCTACCACAAATAGAAAAAGAGCCGCTCGTATATGAGCGGCTCTGCCTTTTCTATTCCATCTCCCTCTGGCGAGGGTCAGGACGGGAGCAGCCTAGCGGCGGATGGTGCTGAAGCAGTCGCTGCAATACACCGGCCGGTCGCCGCGGGGCACGAAGGGAACCATGGTGTCCACGCCGCACTGGTCGCAGACCACCGGGTGCATCTCGCGGGCTCCGCCATCGCCGAAGCCGCCGGAGCGCTGCTGGCTCTTGCGGGCGCTGCGGCACGCCGAGCACCGCTTGGGGTCGTTGGTGTAGCCGCGGGACGAGAAGAACTCCTGCTCTCCGACGGTGAAGAGGAACGGTGCCCCGCACTCCACACAGGTCAGTTCCTTGTCTGCCAATGCCATTCGGATAACCTCCAGATAGTTGGGTAAATCGGGGCTCAGTCCAGGTCATCCGAGGCAGCGGTAACGGAATCAGTAACCAACAGCAGGACACCCTAACTTGCTCCATATTCATTATATCACTAACGCGCAATATGAATATGGATAGCGCAATACCAATTCTCTTTTCGTTCCAAGTCCGGCGCTACTCTTCAGGCGGTAAATATGCCTGGGGCACCACGGCGCTGCCACTACCTATCCCGGTAGTGTCGCCCCGCTGGTTCTGCGCCTCGATCTTGACGTTCACCTTGAGGCCGTTGGCTTCGCGGGAAGTCCCGGTCACTTCCCCGCTGAAGGTTATGGTGTCTCCGGGGCGCACAGGACGGAGAAATCGAAGGTCCACCATCCCGGAGTGGTTGAAGACTTCACTCCCGAAGTGCCGCCTCAGCAACTCCAATGCAAAACTGATGGACATCCGCCCGGAAGCCACCGTGCCGCTGGTTCCCAGGGTCTCGCGGGCAGCCTCCTCGTCGGTGAACTGCGACGGGCCGGACTGGCCGGCGCTGCCCTCGAACAGATTGATGGCCTCCTGGGTAATTTCCTTGACCAGCGGCCCCACCGGGTCGCCCTCGGAATAGCCTCTCTCTAGCTGTCCCATTTCTTGCCCACCTCCCAAGGCTGCTTCAGTTCATGGGTGATGACCCGGTCTATGAGCCGCCCGTCTTCATCAACAGACACCGCCTCGGTGACGATGTAGTTCTTACCCCGTCGCAAGTACTTATCGGCCACCCATGCCGTGACGGTCAGCTTCTTGCCCGGCATGGGCGAGTTGTAGCAGTGGAATGCGCAGCGGGCGTTGACCGAGCCGTTGTCGCTGTACTTGGCATTGAACTGCCGCACATCCACCTTGTGGGAGATGGTGGGAAAAGCGGCTTCCGGGTCCATAACGCCGCGACGGTATTCATCAATCATCTCTTGAGTAAGGGTGTACTCGAATCTCTCAAAGACCTCGCCCACTTCAAGGGCATCCCAGTCCAGAGGTATGCGATTGTCTACTTCAACCATACCTTGATTCTCCGTAATCCAGAATCCCCTCTCCCCCAAGGAGAGGGTTAGGGTGAGGGTGTCCCTCAAGACAGCTACCGCCCCTTCCACTCCGGCGGACGCTTTTCGGCGAAAGCTCTGGGGCCCTCGACGAAGTCATCTGTCCGTGTGAGCGTGGAGAAAAGCACATTCTCGAACCGGAGAGCATCCTCCAGAACCCGCCCCAGGCTGCGAATCATGGACTCCTTGGCCGACCGCACCCCCAACGGGCCGTTGGCGGCGATGGCAGAGGCATACCGTTCGGCGGCTGGAATCAATTGGTCCAACGGAACTACCTCGCTGACCAGACCGATCCTCAATGCCTCTTCCGCGCCGATGTGTTCTCCCGTCAGCTGCATTCGCAGGGCATTTCCCAAGCCGACGATTAGGGGCAGCCGCACCGTCCCACCGTCGCAGTGATGAAACCCCCGCTGCACCTCTGAGCAGCCGAACACGGCGTTCTCCGAAGCTACCCGAATGTCGCAGGCGAGGGCCAGTTCCAACCCCCCGGCCAAGGCATAGCCGTTGACCGCGGCTATGATGGGTTTCCAGATATTCATCCCGCGCGTAATACCGCCAAAACCTGGGCGGTCGGCGTCCTGCCGCAGGTCGTAGATGTCACGCTCGCCCAGAACCGGCGTGTAGGTTTTCAGGTCGGCCCCGGCGCAGAAGGCCCGGTCGCCTTCGCCGGTGATGATGGCCACCCATGCCTCGGGGTCGTCGCGGAACGTCTCCCAGACCTCGATAATCTCGGCCTGCTGCTCCGGGCCCAAGGCATTCATAGCCTGCGGGCGCCGGATGGTGATGTAGGCGGTGTGGCCACGAAGTTCGTAGCTGATGTCGGGCATCGGCCCGTCGGCCTGAGACATACTCGTTATCCGTCCCGCCAGTCTGCCAGTACCTGCGCCGCGCTAAGATGCTCGGTGCCCAGCAGCGGAAACACTGTACCGGCAATCCAGCGGGCGTATTCGGAATCCGAAGCCATCATCCTATCTAGTGCCTGGTCGGGGTCGTCGCCCTCCAAATAGGCCACCAGCAGGTCTCCTTGAGGCGTCTCCTGAAGGCTGACGAACTCGCGCGTGATGCCCATCACGTGGCGGTTGTCCACGCACTGCTGCTCTCGCGATCCTTCCATTTCAGCGAAGGCCGCCCTGATGGCTTCGGTATTGCCCGCCGGTATTGGGATTACATATATCTTTGCTGGCATTTGGGAATTCCTTCCTTAATTTTAGCCCAATCCTAGAATCACCCATCCATTCCGTCAAGGCAACCCTGCTTGCCCATCTCGGCGCGGCGTGCCACACTACGGCGAAACGCCCCTGTAACTTGGAGGATGGCGATGAAACTGGCGCTATATGACGACTATCAACTGGGAGTAATCAACGGCGACCGAATTATCAATGCGATGCCAGCCGTGGAGGGGATTAGCTTCCGGCGTCCCCAGGACCTCATCGAAGAAGTCATCATCAGTTGGGATGAGATGCGAGGTCGCATCGAGTCCGCCATAGAGGGGAAGGACGGCGCGCCACTGGGCAGCATGCGGCTGCGCGCTCCCGTGCCCAAACCGCCCAAGCTCATCTGCGCCGCCGTCAACTACCTGGAATTCGGGCAGCGGGAACCGGCGGTGCTGGACGCCTTCCTGAAATCCCCCACGGCGGTCATTGGCAGCGGCGACACCTGCGAGTTGCCGCCCGCCCCAGCATCCGTCTTCCATCACGAGCCGGAACTGGCCTTCGTCATCGGCAAGACAGCAACCAAGGTGGAACAGGATGATGCTCTGTCCCACATCTTCGGCTACACCAACTTCCTGGATATGTCAGCCCGCGGATTGCAGGGCGCAGTGGGCAACAGCTTCTTCCTCGGCAAGTGCTGGGACACCTTCGCGCCCATGGGCCCGGCCCTGGTCACCGCCGACGAGATAGCCGACCCGCAGGATCTCCAGGTGCGCCTGTGGAACAACGACGAGCCGCGCCACGACTTTCCCACCAGCGACATGGCCCACAAGATTCCCGAACTGATTTCGGAGATGTCGAAGATTACCACCCTGGAACCCGGCGACGTCATCGCCACCGGCGTCAACCACCAGCACATCGGCGCAGTCCAGAACGGCGACGTGCTTCGCATGGAAATCGAGGGCCTCGGCCCGCCCCTAATCATCAACGTCTCTGACCCATCGGGGCGTGAATGGCCCCGGGGAATTGACACCGAGTTCGCGGCCATGATCATCGCCAGCGGACGGCGGTAGGCCGGAATCCTCAAAACGACGGGCGGGTTTGTGGCCCGCCCCTGATTGTGTTCACCTGTTTGCGGTTGCCGTGCAGCGGGCGTATTATTCCGCTAACTTTCGGGGCACACCTCAGGAATGGAGGTAAGCCATGGCGCAGGCCAATACGCTTAACGATACCCTGGAATTCGGGCTGTTCGACTGGATCGAATGGGACAAGTCGGCCCCCAGCGAAATCTTCGAGAACCGGCTCAAGATGCTGGAGTATGCCGACCGCAGCGGGTTCCACAGCTATCACCTGGCGGAGCACCACATAACACCCCTCAGCGTTTCGCCTTCGCCGGCGGTGTTCCTGGCAGCGGCAGCCCAGCGCACCTCCAGGCTTCGCCTGGGGCCATTGGTCTTCCTGCTGCCCTTCTACAACCCAATCCGCCTGTACCACGAGATCTGTATGCTGGACAACCTCAGCAACGGGCGGCTTGACCTGGGTGTGGGCCGGGGAGTCTCGCCGGTGGAAGCCGACAAGTTCGACGTGGACCTGGACATCAGCTGGGAAGTGTTCAACGAGCAAATGGACATGTTCACCAAGGGTTTCACCACCGGGATGCTTGAATACCAAGGCAAGCACTACAACTACGAGGACATCGAGCTCTGGATCAGGCCCTACCAGAAACCGTATCCGCCACTCTGGTACGCCAGTAACAATATCGAAACGGTGCCGTGGATGGCCCAGCACGGTTTCAACACCTGCCACGTCTTCGCCGACAACTCCGCCACCAAGGAACACTACGACCTGTACAAGCGGGTCTGGAACGCCGAGCGGATGTCCGACGGGTTGAACAGCCACGTCGCCGTTCCCAAGCTGGGACTGGTGCGCCACGTCTACATCGCCGCCACCGATGAGCAGGCCAGGAACGAGTGCCGGGAAGCCTTCCAAGCCTGGTTCTACAACATCAACTTCCTGTGGGACAAGGCCGGCTACGACTTCCTTAACTTCATCCGCGATTTCGACGACCTGGAGCCTCGCGAAATCGTCGTAACCGGCTCCCCGGCCACGGTGCGGGAAAAGGTGCAGCGGGCCATAGACGAGACTGGCATCAACTACTTCTGCCCCATCCTCGCCTGGGGCGACCTGACCCCGGATCAGGTCATGCGCTCAATGGGGCTTTTCGTAGACGAGGTTATGCCCAACCTGCGTCCCGGCTCGCCATAAGCGGGAGGGAATGCCCTCACTCCGGCCCTCTCCCAGAGGGAGTTATCCAAGGAAGGAGCGTAACAATGACCACTGGCGACCCCACCGCCCCGGCATCCGCCGAGTCCATCCAGCGGACAATTGAGGCGCTGGCAGCTCGCAACGTGGAGGCTTTCCTGGTGGACAGCCGGGAAGCCGCCCTAGCCAAGATTCAGGAGCTGGTGCCCGAAGGTTCCGAGGTCTTCGTCAACACCTCGGAAACTCTCGAAACTATCGGCTACACCAAATACATGCACGGCAACGACAAATACGTGAACCTGCACGACCAGATGATGGCCCAACCCGACCCGGCAGAGCAGCGGGAGTTTCGTCGCAAGACCACCACTGCCGACTATTTCGTGGGCAGCGTGCAGGCCATCGCCGAGACCGGGGAGATAGTCATAGCCAGCAGTTCCGGCAGCCAGATTGGCGCTTACTCCTATGGCGCACGGCGGGTGATTCTTGTTGCCGGGACACAGAAGATATGCCCATCGCTGGCCGAGGCAGAGGCCCGCACCCGCGGCTGGACCCTGGAGCGCCACGACCGCTGGCTGGAAGACCGGGGCGTGGCCCCCACGCCCATCGGCAAGTTCCTGGTGATGGAGCACGAACCGGTGGCGGGGCGCATCTCAATAGTGCTGGTGCCGGAGAGTCTGGGCTGGTAATGAAGCTGGCTTCAGTACATGGAATGCAGAAAAAGCAGGGGCGCACAGCTGTGCGCCCCTAGTACGTGTTGGCGCCAATTGTCCGGCTGCTAGTCGAAGTATATCGGTTCGCCGTTCAGCGTTGACTTGTCCTCGAAGAGCGTGGGGTTGGCTACCGCGGCCCGCACCCAGCAGCCGTTGCGGGCGTTACGCAACATGGCCGCGACCCGGTTGAGGTCGTCGGGCGACTCGATTTCGTAGGTGGTCTCCACCTTGGGGGCACTGGCCTCAATGGTGCCGGCCAGCACCGACCCCTGCAGCCCGAAATGCACCGCCACATGGGCCTTGACGCTGCTGATTTCCACCTTCATCAATTGAGAGTACCTCTCAATCTGGGTCATCTCTCAAAACAGTATGGAGGCGGCGAAGTAGTGGAGCGGGGCCGGGGCCGTACCATTGCCGCCTATGGCCTCAGGCTCATCGCAGTAGATGGTGAATTTGCCATGGGACGTTGTAAACGCTCTGCGGAGCATATGCCCCATGTCTTCAGCGTCAATCTCCACGATCATTGACCTGCTGGACTCGCCGGGCGGAAAGGGGTCATAGTTGGGATGCGGCCTTTCAGTTTCCTCTGCCATCATTCCTCCTGGGGCGGAAAGTGGACGGAACACTAGCACACTACACCTTGTTCGCGCAATTACTCGCGTTTGACAAGGAGTCAACCGAAATATAGAGTATCGCGCCGTACTGTTCCGGCAACGGTAAGGAATTTCCAACACTAGGAGGAGAGATAGATGACAGGCTTCCGCTGGAAAATTACCCGATTCACTCTATTGGCTATGTTGTTCCTGATTCCGGCTCTGGCGGCAGCCTGTGGGGAGTCGGCAACTCCGACCTCAGCTCCGGCAGCCACCGAACCCCCTGCCCCGGCGGCAACCACAGCCCCTGCGCCCGCGGCGACCGAGGCCCCCGCCCCTGCGGCGACCACCACACCGGCCGCCACCCCTGCGCCCGGTTCGCCGGATCCCACTCCTACGCGGGCGCCGCTGCCCACGACCGTCCCGACGGCGGCTCCGACCGAGGCCGCAGTCGGTATGATGGCGGAGCCGGACTACGCTCCTTCCATGGCCGAATACTGGAACCCGCCCACCGACTTCTACGGCGACCCGGTATACGGCGGCACCATACGCATCAACTACGAGGACCCGCTGGAACACGGCAACGTCTGGGGCGCCATGACCGGCGCAGCTGTCCGCTACCGCACGCCCACCCACAACAACCTGGTGCAGGGTGACCCCTATGACGCAGGCAAAATCATCCCCGACCTGGCCCGGGGCTGGACCAATCACGAAGGCGCCACCGGCCTGACCCTGTTCTTCCACGACAACATCATGTGGCACAACGGCGAGCCTTTTACCTGCGAGGATGCCCGATTCACCCTGGAAACCATGGTCTCCGGCGAAGGGCTGACCTCCAGCGAGATGCAGGGCAAACTGGGCTTCCTGGACATAGGCGCCTCGTCCTGTCTGGATGACCTGACCCTGGAGCTCAATTTCACCGAACCCAACGCCACGGCGCTGCTGGCCTTCACCGACCGCGCCGCGCTGATTTTCAACAAGGCTTGGTTCGAGGCCAACGGCGAAGACTCCATGTTCACCGACGTCTCCGTAGGCACCGGCCCCTTCACTTGGGGCGAAGGCCAGGGCGTCGGCGTTGACGAGCAGGACTTCTACAAGAACGAAAACTATTTCAAGGACGGACTGCCCTACGTTGACCACGTGAAGCTCTTCGGCATCCTGGACGAGTCGGCGCAACAGTCGGCCATGCTGGCTCACCAGACCGACTGGCACTGGGTGCGCAACTGGGGCCAGTACGATTCCTACGTCGAGCATGACCAGATTCAGACTGTCATCCGCGCCACCCGCGGCCATCACACCCTGTGGCTGAACGCCCGCAACGCTCCCTTCGACAACGTGCGGGTGCGCCAGGCCGTTACCATGGGCATTGACCGCGATACCGGCATCCGCATCCTGCAAGACGGCCACGGCTCCACCGGCTTCCTGATGGTTCCCGGCAGCCCCTGGTCTCTCGACCAGGCCGCCGGCTGCGCCGTGCCGGGCTGGTGTCCGCCGGGGGACGGCAACTGGGACGCCCGCCGCGCCGAGGCCCGGGCCATCCTCGAAGAGGAAGGATTCCCCTTCGACCAGACCTTTACCTTCACTGTCGAGTCGGACGAACAGGTGCAGGCCCGCGCCACCTTCTTCCAGGAACAGTTGCGCCTGCTGGGCATCCAGACCGACTTCGACCTGGTGGAGACCGTCGCCTACCGGAAGCAGACTTCCGAGGGTTCGTGGGGCGACATCCTGCCGCGCAACGACACAATGCCGGCCGACGACCCGGCCCTGGGCATGGGCTACTATTTCCGCTGCGTTTCGGCCCTGAACCACTGGACTCCCGGCACGGACTGCGACGGAAAGGCAGAGGAACTGCTGGATAAGGTAGCCACCACCGTGGACGCCGCAGCTCGCAAGGCCCTGTCCGACGAGTTGCAGCTCTACGCCATGGAGCAGTATTGGAAGTTCCCGCTCTACTGGGAGCAGGAAGCCGTCGCTTTCTGGCCAGAGGTCCGCGGCTACTACCACCACCCGCAGCCGTCCGGCTCCTTCGTCCGCTGGGAGCAGCTCTGGCTTGACGAAAGCCACAAGGATGACAGCGGCTTCAGCGGCCAGACTTCCGGCGTCCCCGGCGGCGTCTAACCCTAACGCAAACTCAACCCACCCCAGCCCTTCGTACCTCGACAAGTTCAGGACGAAGGGCTGGAGACACATTTATAAGGGCACTTCAACAGCGAACAGGATAAGCAGATGACCGGCTACATCATTCGGCGAGCGCTTCTGTTTATTCCGACCGCCGTCGGCGTGTCCATCGTTATCTTCTTCCTGCTTCACGTCATCCCTGGCGACTACGCCACGTCCGTAGTGCTGGGCGGCGAAGACCGCGCCAACCTGGCTACCGAGGAGGAAATCCAGCGGGTCCGAGAAGAGCTGGGCCTTGACCGGAACGTGGTCATCCAATACCGGGACTGGGCCGCAGATTTCTTCACCGGCGACCTGGGGCAGTCCCTTACCAACCGGCAGTCCGTGGCCGAGAGGATGCTGCCTCGCATAGCCGTCAGCGCCCAGTTGGCCGTGATGGCCGTGGCCATTGCCGTGATTGTGGCAATTCCTTTTGGCGTCATCGCCGCCGTGCGGCAGGACACGCTCATTGACTATGGCCTGCGCTTCTTCAGCATGATTTTCGAATCCATGCCCAACTTCTGGCTGGGGCTGCTGGTGCTGGTGGGGCTGGCCGTTATCTTCGACTGGAAACCCCCCATATCGTATAGGGACCTTTGGGAAGACCCTTGGACCAACCTTCAGGTCATGTTTTTCCCGGCGTTGGTGGTCGGCGCCAGAGGCTCGGCGGGGATGTTGCGGATGACCCGCTCCTCGGTCCTGGAAGTGTTGCGGGAGGACTATGTCCGCACCGCGCACGCCAAGGGCCTGCAACAGGCGAAAATTCTGTTCGTGCACGTTTTGCGCAATGCCCTGCTGCCGGTGACCACCCTGGCCGGTTTCGAGGTCGTGATTCTGTTCGGCGGGCAGGTGGTCATCGAGCAGGTGTTCCAGATTCCGGGCATCGGCCAACTGCTGGTGCAGGCCGTGGCGGGACGGGATACCCCGGTAATCCAGTCAATTATCATGTTCATAGCCATGGTCGTGCTGCTGGCCAACCTGGTGGTTGACCTCATGTACGGCCTGCTGGACCCGCGCATCCGTTACAGCTAGGCGACAACAAGGCCAATATAATTTCCCTCTCCCTCTGGGGAGGGTTAGGGTGAGGGCGAGTGGCCGAATCAACCCACATATTGGAAAGGGACAACGATCAGGCCGCCAGACTGGAGCGAAGGCAACGCACCTTCGCCCGCATGGCCTGGCACCACCTGCGCTCCAAGCCGCTGGGTTTTATTGGGCTGGTGGTAGTGCTGGTGGTGGTTGTTGTAGCCATATTCGCCGACCTTATCGCGCCCTTCGACTACCAGGCTCAGAAGTACGACGCTGTCCGCGTGGCCCCAGGATTCTCCCATTTCTTCGGCACCGACGAGTTCGGGCGGGACGTATTCAGCCGGGTGGTCCATGGGGCGCGGGTATCGCTATTGGTGGGCTTCGCCTCGGTGGTGCTCGGTACCGGGGTAGGAGCGCTGCTGGGGCTGATTTCCGGCTATTTCATGGGCTACCTTGACTCCGGGATGCAACGTCTCATTGATATGTGGATGGCCCTCCCCGACCTCATCCTTGCTCTGGCCATCGTGGCAGCCCTGGGCGAACAGTCCATGGAAATCCTCATCATCGCCATCGCCGCCACCATCCTGCCCAGGGGAGTCCGCGTCATTCGCGCCTCCACTATCTCGTTGCGCGAGTCTGATTACGTGCTGTCCGCTCGTGCCATTGGCGCATCCGACTGGCGCGTGATTCTGCGCCACATCGCGCCCAACTCCATGGCCCCCTTCCTTATCATTATGTCGTCCATGTTCGGCACGGCCATACTAACCGAGGCAGGACTGTCGTTCCTCGGACTGGGCATAGAACCTCCCACGCCGTCGTGGGGTGGAATGCTCACCGGCCAGGCGGCCCAGTTCCTGAGAACCGCGCCCTGGATGTTGGTGTTCCCCGGACTGGCCCTGAGCATCACGGTGCTGGGATTCGCTTTCGCCGGCGACGCCCTGCGAGACATCCTCGACCCACGACAGCGGGGCCGGTAGCAGACGGAACCACTCCCACCCTCACCCTCCCTTCGACATGCTCAGGACGAGAGGGAGCTTTATGGAGAGACCTGTGAAAAGCATAGACATCCACGCGCACCTGACGCCCCAATGCTTCATCCGAGCCATGAACGCCGGTGAGGAATGGCACGGCGTCAAGCCGGGCACAATGCGGGTTGCGCCTCGCGCCGTCTGGACGCCGGAGCAGCGCCTTAACGACATGAACTCCCTGGGCGTGGACGTCCACGTTGTATCCACCGGGGCCGCCTTCTACTTCTACGACAAGGACCCGCAGGTCATCTCGGCGATGCACCGGGAGTGCAACGAGGAAGTCCACCAGATGACCATGGACTATCCCGACAGGTTTAAGGGTTTCGCCCAGATTCCGATGCAGGACGTGAACGCGGCCATCAATGAACTGGACCACGTGATGAACAATCTGGGCTTCGTCGGCGCGATGATTAACGACACCGCCAACGGCCGCACTTTCGACGAGACTGAGTACCTGCCCCTCTGGCAGGCGGCGGAGCAGATGGGCGCGGTAATGTTCATCCACCAGCAGGGCGGCGACACGTTGGTCACTCCCCGCCTGAACCGCTACCACCTGGCCAACACCATCGGCAATCTGGTTGACCGGGCCGTCACATTCGCATCCTTCGTCTTCGGCGGAGTGATGGACAAGTGCCCTGACCTAAAGATATGCCTGGCCCATGGCGGCGGATACACCTGCTTCGGCGCGGGCCGCATGGACCGGGGCTGGCAGGTGCGTTCCGAGGCCAGGGTCAATATCCAGCAGCCACCCAGCGCCTACCTCGATAAGTTCTACTACGACTGCCTCACCCACAGCGAGCCTGCCCTGCGGATGCTGATAGACAGCGTGGGCATTGACCGCGTGATTTTCGGCACCGACTGGCCGGCCGACATGGCTATCGACTGGCCTGTTTCCTGGGTGCTGAGTCTGGAAAGTCTGACAGACGAAGAGAAAGAGGCCATTCTCTGGAAGAACATGGAGAGGCTGCTGTGGGTGTAGACTTCTTGATCCTTCACTTTTCACCTTCACCCTAACCCTCTCCCTCAAGGGAAAGGGATTTTTTTGAGAGGCTAACCAATGAGGGCCATAGACATCCACGCCCATTCCACTCCCCAATGCTTCCAGCGCGAGGTATTGCAGGGCCGCGCCTGGCACGGCATGACCGCCGCCGAAGGCGAGTTGCACAACCCCCGCAACGCCTGGACGCCGGAGCAGCGTATTCAGGATATGGATTCTATCGGCGTCGATGTGCAGATAGTTTCCACCAATGTCGCCTTCTACAAGTACGACCAGGAAGTAGCCACCACCGTCGCCATTGCCAACGACTGCAACAACGAAGTCCACCAGATGACGATGGACTACCCTAACCGTCTGGCGGGCCTCGCCACGCTGCCCATGCAGGACATCCCGTCAGCCATCGCCGAGCTGGACCGCGCGGTGAATCAGCTCGGCATGAAGGGCGCCATGATTGGCGACCACGTCAATGGGCGCACTTTCGACGACCCACAGTTCCTGCCCTTCTGGAAGGCGGCGGAACAGATGGGCGCGGTGCTGCTGATTCATCAAGCCCTGCCGACCACCGTGACGCCCCGACTCAACCGCTACCACCTGCCCAACACCATCGGCAACCTTACCGACCGCGCCGTGACCTTCGCCACCTTTGTCTTCGGCGGCGTGATGGACGCCTGCCCCGGCCTGAGAATCTGCCTGGCTCACGGCGGCGGTTACACCTGCTACGGCGCAGGCCGCATGGATCGCGGCTGGAAGGTGCGCCCCGAAGCCCGCGTCAACATCCAGCAGCCGCCCAGCACATACCTCGGCCGCTTCTACTACGACTGCTTGACCCACAGCGAACCGGCCCTGCGCTACCTGATAGACACCGTAGGCATTGACCGCGTGGTGCTGGGCACCGACTGGCCCGCCGACATGATGATTGACTGGCCCGTGGGATGGGTGATGGGCCTTTCCAGCCTGACCCTTGAGGAGAAGGAAGCCATCCTCTGGAAGAACCTGGATAAGATGCTGGGATTGTAGCCGCCCGGCACTCCAGCACAAAAGTTGACAGCCCGTCTAAACCTTCCTAGCATAAAACCAGATGGAGAGTTCAACCAATGAGGCTATCCGCGCCTTGGGCAAGTTCTACTGCGCGGTTTACCTCGTTGCCTTGGCTGCCTGCTCCCTCTGCTTGTGGCTGTATTGGGACGCTTGGCGGCTGGACGGTCTTATATCCCAGATTAGCGATGTCTCCAGTGCTTCCGTAGGCATCGCATTTCTGGCGACAATCTGCCGGGAGGGAGCGCATTCTATGGTTCTGGCAACGATGCGGGCGATAAAACTCAAAGAAGAAGCGCGCAAAGAAGGCCGCAAGGAAGAGCGCGAGCGGCGGCGCAGGCAGTACGAAGCGGCCCTCGCCAAATACGGCGTCGAGGTGGACGGCGTGCTAATGCTCCCACAGACGCCGGAAGTCCGCGAGTTCCTGGAAGACGAACCGGAAGAGGAGTAAGGGCGCACCCCTCTATGCGCCCCTACTCGGAAGACCGCTACCTGAACGCCGGCATCACTTCCTCGGCACACAGTTCCACAGAGCGCATCACTTCTTGGTGCGTGAAGTCGCCGAAGGTGAACAGTCCATTGAAGTAGTTGATGCCGCAATCCTCCACGTTGCGCACAATCTTGTCGGCCACGGTCTGCGGCGACCCGACGATAAAGGTTTCCTGGCTGATCTGCTCGTCGAAGTCGCTGAGACGCTCCAGCGGTTCAATCGTTATGCCCGCCTGGTCGAACAGGAATCCGATGTGCGAGCGCCAGACCCGGTGTGCGGCGCGGGCCCGGTCCAGCGCCTCATCGTCGGTATCAGCGACGTAGACCGGGCGGGCCATGCCGATCTTCGGTTCCGCGACATGGCCGTTGATGCGATTGGGGTTGTCCTTGTTTTCCGCCCATATCTTCTTGTACAGATCGTAGTGTTCCTTGTATTCCCGCGACGGCTCGATGATGCCGCAGGTGTTCATGCCCGCTTCCGCCACCCATGGAATCATCTCGATGTTGGCCGTGAGATACCACAGGGGCGGATAGGGGTCCTGGTAGGGTTCAGCCAGAGCTTGATGCCGGAATAGTTGTAATATTTGCCTTCGAAGTCCAGCGTCTCGTTGTTGAACCCGTATAGTAAGTACGTCCAAGGCCTCGCGCATCATGTCGCGGCGTTCCTCTTCGCCGGGCAGCCCGAACCGCTCCGCTTCCATGGGCACCACGCCGCGGGCGAACCCCAGTTCCAGCCGTCCCTGGCACAGGTGGTCCAGCATACAGATTTCGTGGTACAGCCGCAGCGGGTTGTGGACGGGCAGCAGGAATCCCAGCGGGCCGATGCGGATACCGCTGGTGCGCTGGACGATGGCCGACAGGAAGATCCCGGGTGACGGAGCGATGCACAACGGCGTGGTGTGATGCTCCAACAGGTGGAAAGCATAGAAGTCGTTTTTGTCGGCGAACTCGGCCAACTCCAGGCGACTCTCGTATATGTCCGCCGCCCGCTCCTCACTCCATTCCACCGAGTCGAAAATTCCGAAGTCGAGATGAATACCAGTGGGATTGACGCTGGGAATTTGGTTCCTCCATAGACATTTTGATTGAATGGAGTGGGGTGATCGTTGCCACTTTTGCGAAGATGGAGACTCACCCTCACCCCAGCCTTCTCCCTCAAGGGGAGGGGGACCTCCTTAGCGGCTGATAGCCCGCTGGATGAATTTGTTACAGCGGTCGTTGGCTACCCCGGACGCCTTTATAGGCATCAGTGGAAAAGCGTGGGGCAAGCCGGGGTGAATGGCAATCTCGGCCTCGTTTCCGGCGGCCAGCCAGCGCGCGTGCATGAACAGGGTGTCGTCCAGCAACGGGTCAACAGTCCCCACGGAGAAGAGGGCGGGCGGCAGTCCGGCTAGGTCGGCGTACAGGGGCGAAACGTCCGGGTCTGTGCGCTTCTCCAGTGCAACGAACATATCCAGACACCAATTGATGTATGGCTCGCTCAGGACTACGTAACGGTTTCCCCAAGCGCGGACGCCGGGCGTCTTGGTCAAGTCGTAGGCCCCATAGAGCAGGTTCGCGCCGCAGTAGGCGCCGGTCAGGCCGTGCCGGTCGCGCAGGCGCAGCAGCGCCACCGACGCCAGGTGCGCCCCGGCGGACTCGCCGCCGATTACCAGCTTGTCGGTGCCGAACTCCGCTCCGGCGTTTCGCGCCAGCCACAGCGCGGCAGTCTCGGCGTCATCCGGGCCCGCGGGGTAGGGATGCTCCGGGGCCAGTCGGTAGTCAACACTGATGACCGCGACCTCGCACTCCCTTGCCACTCGCTCCAGTCGCGGGTCTTGCAGGTCCGATGCGCCCTGCGCCCAGCCGCCGCCGTGGAAGTGCAGGTACGCGCCGGTGACCACCGGAGGGGTGAACACCCGCAGCTACAGCCCCCTGATGGACTGTCAATCACCCGGTCAGTGGCTAAGTCGGAGTGGACGACCGGGCCGAAGAAGGACTGCCCCGAACGCGCCGCTTCCCGCACCGCCTGAATCCCGACTTCCTGCGGCGGCGATATGGTAACCAGCCGTGCCTCAAGGTCGGCAACAAAGGCCGCCGTATCCGGGTCAACCGCCGCCGGGTCGAATTGCGAGCGCTCCAGCCCATGCGATGCAACCATTTGCAGCCTCCACGAGCTACCGCAGTTCGCCGTTCCAGACTTGATAGGCCATCGCCACCGCGCTTACAGCAGCACCAAAGGTCGTCGCCAACAGCCCCCAGGCAACCCGGGCGTCGGTATGATAGTATTTCCCCGGTTGATAGACGCCCGGCATACTATCTATGTCCACCCAGTTCAGCATTCCCACCACAGCCGTGATGAGCAGCAGCACAACTGCAAGTCCAGTCAAAAATCCGCTGGCCCGGCCTCGAAGGATTCTCCACAGAATCACCAGCCCTGCGACGGCGGACAGCGACAGCGTAAACACACCATCCCCCACCATGCCACCGACTTTATACCGCTCTATCTCCCCCCAGTGCAGAGCTCTCCGGCAACGCTGGCCCACGGGCCGATGGCAGATCCTGCGACTGCCAACCCGGCGCCGGCCAAAGCTATTATGGGCGCCAGCGAAGGCAATTGCGACCTAATCAAGATATGCCGCGACACTGCCAAGACTTACGTTTCCGAAACCAATCTGAACAGGTACGCTTCGGCTTCCCGCAAAGGACGGAAGCGGGCTCTGCTGGGTGGCCTGCCAGCATCTGATTCCACCATAGCCAGAGTCAGCGCTTCCCCCTTGACGTTTGTGAAATAGGGTGAGAACCCCGGTTGAGACGTACCGAAGGTCAGAGCGCCGTCTTCCAGAGCCGCAATCACCCGGTAGCGGGGATCAACGAAGGCCCGGTTTGCATCGTAATGGCCGTTGTTCGCCAGAAGACAACCGCCCGGCTTGAGAAACCGCGCACAGTGCTGCGATATAAAGCCCGCGTTGAGGGAAATCAGCAGGTCAAAGGAACCCGCCAGGTCTCCGCCTTGAGCAGGCCGAAGGGTACAGTAATCCTCTTCGCAGCACCGGATAACGGCGTCCTCCGCGTAGTCCTTATGGATATTGACGTATTCCAGCAGGCCTGGGTTAGTCATTGCCACGCCGATGCCTTTGACTGAATCAACGTAGCACACTTCCGGAAACACCAACGAAGGAGTTATATGAAGGTAACTGCCGGGATACAAAACCCGGCGGCAGCCGAAGTTCTCCTTAATCAACCGGAAACCCCACAGCAAATCATGCTTGCCGTCATCTTTATCCGGGTAGCGGGACAGGTAAGTTTCCAATGCCCGTAATGGCCTCAAACCGCCGCTCGCTCCCGGAATCCTGCCTACCACAATTCCTGAGAAGACAGGCGCGCGCCCTCCACCAGCGGGGCCAGCTTCATCCAGACGATTTTGGAATCCACCTGGAGCCTTCCCGCAAAGGTGCCAAAACCACAGTCGGCCCCCACCAGCAGGTTCTCGCGGCCCACCACTCCCGCATAGCGCACTATTCGCTCGGCGACGTACTCGGGATGCTCCACGAAGTTCGACGTGGAATCGATCATTCCGGGGATGACAGTCTTACCCTCTGGCAGCTTGATATCCTGCCATATCTTCCACTCGTGGCCGTGGCGCGGATTGGCGGCCGGGAACGAGAAGGCGGCGGGCTTGGCTTCCAGCACAATATCCACGATGTCGAGCAGCGGCACATCGGTGTGGTGCGGCCCCATTGTACTGCTCCAGCACACGTGCATCCGCATCCGGTCTTCGGGGATGTCGGCAACGGCGTGATTCAGCGCTGCCAAGTGCATCCGAATCACCCTGCGGAAATCCTCCAGAGTCAGGTGGGCGAACACGGTACTGCGGCTCAGGGCCAGGTCCGGGCAGTCCAGTTGCAACAGGAACCCGGCGTCAACGATGGCTTCATACGCCCGTTTCATCACGTCGCCCAAGGCATGCAGATAAGCCTCATCGTCGTCGTAGTACCGGTTATGCAGGAATCGGGCTATCTGCCCCGGGGAGGGCGAGGTCATGAACACTTCCTCGCACACGCCCTCTCCCCGTTCATCTCGCGCCGGTCCCTCCCGCCTATCCTGAGCTTGCTGAAAGGCAGTCGCCAGATTGTCTATGTCACGCCGGAACGATGGCCAGTCCTTCCAGTCCACCGGCCCGACGCAGGCCGGGCGTACCTGGAAGGGCGAAGCAAAGGGTCGCAGCAACTCGCCCAGTTCCGGGAACTCCTCATCTCCGGCCCCGATGGGCGGCACACTCTCGCCCGAACCCAGTCAGCAGGTCTTTGACAAAGACAGTGTAGTCCACCCGCCCCATCTCGCCGTCGTTGATGATGTCGAGGCCGCATTCCACCTGCCGCGATACGGCGTCGGCTACTGCGCCGCGCACCGACTGACGGAGTTGCGTCTCGTCTTCCAGTTGCCCCTGCTGCTGTTGAAGCAGCAGATCGAGCATCGGACGAGGACGGGGCAAGCTTCCGGTGTGGGTTGTGAGTATCCGCTCCGTGCTCCGTTTCATAGCCAGGGAAGTTTACCATAGGGAATCGCAGGATGGGGCGCCGGACCGTTTTGGCTTAGGGGGAAATCGAAGCAGTTGATACGAATTTCGGCTATAATCCCGTAGTCTCATTTTCCTATTCTCCATATCAACTACTGAGGAGTTTCCCCGCCAGATGCGAACCATAGACATTCACGCCCACATCAGCCCGGAAGGCATGGTCAAGGCCATGTCGGAAGGGCGGGATTGGCGCGGCATCTCCTCTGCCGAGATGCTGCCCATCCACGAATACACACCGCGCACCATGTGGACGCCCGAACAGCGCCTTAAGGAAATGGACGAATTCGGCGTTGACGTTCACGTCCTTTCCACCAACTCATTCTTCTACTTCTACGAGCGGGATGCTGCTGCCACCGCGGCCATGGCCCGCGAGTGCAACGACTACGTGTCCCGACTCACCAAAGACCACCCAGACCGCTTTGCAGGATTCGCCACCCTGCCGATGCAGGACGTCAGTGCCTCCGTCGCCGAGCTGGAGCGCGGGATGCAGACCCTGGGGCTGAAGGGCGCGATGATCGGCGACCACGTGAACGGCGTCACCTACGACGACCCGTACTTTCTACCCCTGTGGAAAGCGGCGGAGGCGGCGGGCGCTGTCATCTTCATCCACCAGGCCGGGGACACGGTGGTCAGCCCCCGCAGCGACAACTACCACCTGCCCAACACCATCGGCAACCTGGCCGACCGCGCCGTGACCTTCGCCTCCTTCGTCTTTGGCGGAGTAATGGACGCCTGCCCCAACCTCAAGGTCTGCCTTGCCCACGGCGGAGGGTACACCTGCTTCGGCGCGGGCCGCATGGATCGCGGCTGGCAGGTCCGCTCCGAGGCTAGAGTCAACATCCAGCAGCCGCCCAGCCGTTACCTCAACCGCTTCTGGTACGACTGCCTGACTCACAGCGAAGACGCCCTGCGGATGCTTATAGACACCGTGGGTCTGGACCGGGTAGTGTTCGGCACCGACTGGCCTTTTGACATGGCCATTGACGAGCCGGTGTCCTGGGTGCGGAACATGACCAAGCTCACCGACGCCGAAAAGGACGCCATCCTGTGCGGCAACATCGAGAACCTGCTGGGACTTTAGCCCAAGCATCCCTCTGGGGGAAGGATTGGGGCGGGGGTGACCCGCTGAATCCAGACCTCAGCCACCAACCGATGACAGAGGACAGGGAAATGCGCAGCATAGATATACACGCCCACCTGATGCCCCACTGTATGCTGGACTCGCTTTATCGCGGCGAGTCATGGCACGGTGTCACAGCGCATCGCAATGCTGATGGCCAGTTGATTTACGGCCTCGGCGAACTCACTCAACCCCTGACCCCAGCATTTGGCTGGAACACTGAACAACGATTGGCCGATATGAACTCCTTGGGCGTGGACGTTCACGTAGTCTCCACCTTCGTCGGCTACTACACCTTCCCA
Source organism: Dehalococcoidia bacterium (assembly GCA_965204805.1). Lineage (GTDB taxonomy): Bacteria > Chloroflexota > Dehalococcoidia > Lucifugimonadales > UBA3495 > VXOI01. The sequence goes on along the minus strand of OZ242013.1, from coordinate 300,106 downwards.
AGCACCGACGACGCGGTGGTCGCTTGCCGCGAGGCCAACGAGGAAGTGGCCGGCATGATGTGGGAGCACCCCGACCGCTTCTCAGGTTTCTGCACTCTCCCCATGCAGGACATCAACGCTGCCGTAGCCGAGCTGGAGCGGGGAGTGCGCGACCTGGGCCTTAAGGGCGCCATGATCGGCGACCACGTAAACGGCGTCACCTATGACGACCCAACCTTCATGCCCCTATGGAAGGCAGCCGAAGCCCTCGGCGCGTCCATTTTTATCCACCAGGTCGGCGACACGGTGGTGACACCGCGCAGCGACCGATACCACCTGCCCAACAGCATCGGCAACCTGTCGGACCGCGCCATCACTTTCGCCTCCTTCGTTTTCGGCGGCGTGATGGACGCCTGCCCTGACCTCAAGGTAGTGCTGGCCCACGGCGGCGGCTACACCTGTTTCGGCATCGGGCGTATGGACCGGGGCTGGCAGGTGCGCTGCGAGGCGCGAATCAACATCCAGCAGCCACCCAGCGCCTACCTCAACAGGTTCTACTACGACTGCCTCACCCACAGCGAGGCCGCCCTTCGCTACCTGATTGACACAGTGGGCGCAGACCGCGTTGTCTTCGGCACCGACTGGCCCGCCGACATGGCCATAGACTGGCCTGTGTCCTGGGTGCTGCGACAGCAGAGCCTGACCACCGATGAGAAAGAGGCCATCCTCTGGAAGAACGCGGAAAAGCTGCTGGGCATTTGACCATTCCATTCCCCGCCATTTCACCCTCACCTTAACCCTCTCCCTGAGGGAGATGGAATTTCGGAGGTCGCCTCTCTTGTTCCTGATGCGCTTCACCGAGCGGGCCTACACCAATTACACCGAGGAAGACGTGCTGCGCAGTCCAAACAAGGCAGTGCGAGTGACTTTTTCCAATTCCCATTTCGATCCAGCCGTTGCCTCTCGCCAATACAACGAGTCGCTGGACGAGTGGGAATTCGTGGAGGAGCTGGGATTCGAGGGCATGATGCTCAACGAGCATCACAACACCCCCACCAGCCTGGGCGCGGCTATGAACCTCGAAGCCGCCATACTGGCCCGCGTCACCAGGAAGCCCAAGATTGTCCTGATGGGCAACTTGCAGTGTCAACAAACACCGAAGGCAGCAAGTACCGCCCGGCAGCAATTACGCAGGTTCAGTATCGGCGTGGGAAACGGACTTTGTGAGCTCGCGCAGCAGGGTGGTAGCATAGGCCCCGCTTGGCAAGGTGAACTCAGCTACATACCCTTCTGAGCGGGGCCGCAGGGTGATGTCTTCCGGGCATACGCGACTGATTCGCCAAGCTCCCCTAGTATGTCGGCGAAAGTCGCTGCGCCTCAGACCGAAGCGTCGCAAGACTGAATTCTCATATTCAGCGGCAGCCTCCAGCCCTCCGGCAACCTTGCGTCCGTAGAGCGGCAGCACCGAGCTGATTTCCAGCCGTCGCGCCCGCTCCGATTCCTCGGCTCCGTCGCCCACGACAAACATCCCGCCCGTATCGTGCCGCCGCGCCCGGTCGCCTGTCAGCACCCGGTCAAACAAGCCAGACTCGATGCGCAGCTTCAAATTCCAATTGAACAGGTGGGCCTGAAGCGCGGAAATGAAGAACTCATTCAACCGCCTTCCACCTGGCACCTTCTCGCCCCGCAGCATCCGCACGGCGTCAATGGCATTGCTGTTAAATCGGCCAAACCGCTGAGGTCCGAAGTAGTTGGGCAGGCCGAGACTTTTTATCCGCTTGATGATTTCGTGGCCCCGGCTCTCCCAGCCGGGTTCAGGGTTTCTCACGCGCGCCTCGAAGCGGTTGCCCCGCAGTTGTCCCCGCCTAAGCCGGTTTTCGTGCCGCGACATCTCCAACACGGTAACGCCTTCAAGCTCGTCCAGCGCGGCCAGTTGCTGTGAGAATCGAACGGGAACGCTGAGCCACTGCCGGGTCACCGCCTGCCGGTCCTTGAGACCCGCTATACCCACATCGTTGTAGGGCACGCCTCGTTCTCGCAGCGCCTTCACCAGATCGTGGGTATTCAGGCCGCGCTTCTCCAAGTAAGCATAGGCAAAGTCCCCATTCGCTGCCGGCTGGAACGTCGGCACCTCGGAAACGACAAAATCCTCAACGCAGGCAAAGATTCGCCCTCCGGTCCCGGCCATTCCGTCAGCGACGCCGGGCAGCGCGGGCCAGTCGAACCGGAAGGCCTCCAATTCCAGCTGTGATGCCACTAACTCGGAGGTGCTCTTGAAAGTCATCGCATAATCCTACAGGGGCGGGTTTCAACTCCCGCCCCTGCGTCAGTCCGTCGAAGTGTGGCGAGGTGGACCTAACCTAACCCCCTGGCTCGGAAAATCTCGTTGGCTGCGTCGATGGCGGCCCTGGTGAAGGGGATGCCGCCGTAGAAGCAAGCGTGTATGAACACCTCCACGATTTCTTCGGGCGTCAGCCCTATGTGAAGCGCGCCGTTGATGTGGCTACGCAGCGGCCCCTCCCTGCCCAGCACCGTCAGGCAGGCCAGGGTGCAGACGGACCGGTCCGTCAGCTCCAGGCCCGGCCGGTTCCAGACCGAACCCCAGTAGTATTCCGTGCTGAGGCGGTTGAAGTCTCGCTCTGCCTGGGTCACAGGCCCGGGCCTTCCCTCGGCGGGCGGCCCCATCAACTCCTCCCGCCGGGCCGCGCCGCGCTGGTACAGGTCGTCGGGAGTCTCCTCCGTGTCGAATACCAACTGCGGCTCGAAGTTGATTCCCAAGCCGTCGAAAACCTCTTTGGCCACTCCCATAGCGTTGAAGGCCGTGGGAACGCCTCCGTACCAGGATGCGTGAATCATTACCTCGATGACCTGCTGCGGAGTCAGCCCCAGGTTGAGCGCATTGCCCACGTGCCGGGTTAGCTGATTCTCCCGTTGCAGCACGGTCAGGGCCGACAGGGTGACCATCTCCCGCCGCTGGATCGGCAACCCGGGCCGCTGCCAGATAGTACCGAACAGCGCCTCCCCGGCGATGCGGTGCAGGTCGGGGGCCAACTCCTGAGATGCCGGCACCGAACCGCTTCCGATGGGCCCGCCACCCACAAATTTCCTGCGGGTCTCCAGCCCTTTCTCGAATCGCTCGTTAAGGGTAGTCATTTCCTTCTCCGCGGCGGCCGCTAGTTGAGATGGGACACCTTGGGCGCCACCTGCTCCATCAGGAGCTGCTGCGACCGCTGCACCAGCGTGTGGTCGTCGGGGTCCATAGTGATGCCCAGCAGGGTCCCGAATCCCCCGGTTTCCTCGTAGGTCTGCTCTATCTTCTCCACCACCTCCGAGGGGTCACCGACTATCCAGATGTTCTCCATCATGTAGTCGACAGTAACGTCTTCATCGGCCATGCCCGGGTCGTTCTTCAGGTGCCCGAGTATCCCGCCAGCCTGGCGGTTCTTCCACTGGTGCTCCTCGAAAGGCCTGCCTAGAACGATGCGCGCTTCCTCGCGGGCCTCCTGCGGAGTCGCTCCCACGTAGATATCTCGCCCCAGCCTCAGCTCGCTCCGGTCGGCAACCCGGCCCGCGCTGGCCGCGCCCTGTTCGCAGGTGTGCCACAGGTCGGGGATGAAGCGGTTGGGCAGGTTGGTCATGGGAATCCAGCCGCGCTCACCGGCCATGCGGATCGTCTCCGTGTTCGGAGACGAGGCCGCCACACCAATGGGAGGATGGGGCTCCTGGTACGGCTTGAAATACAGCCGCCGTCCCAGCTCGGCCATCTCTTCCGGCGCATGGACCTGGTAGTGCTTGCCCTCGTAGCCGAACTTGCCGCTGTCGGCGTTTTCCCACAGGCCCAGCACAACTTCCAGCGCCTCCCTCCCTCGTTCGCGCACGTCGTCCATGCTGTCATATTCCACGCCGTAGAGTTGCAAGTCGGTGGGCAGCGACCGCAGGCCGATACCCCAGTAGAACCGCCCGCGGGCCATGTGGTCCAGCATCGCAATCCTGTGCGCCGTATCCACCGGATGATGCAGGGGCAGCATCGTGACCCCCGTCGCCAGGATAATGTTCTCCGTAAGCGCCAGCGCCTGGGCGATAATCAGCTCCGGCACCGGAGCATTCTCCCAAGTCTCGGTGATATGCTCGCCGACCCACGCTTCCCGCACGCCCAGCTTGTCGGCCTGGACAATCAGCTCAACGTCGCGGTCATACGAGTCCGACGGCGAGCGGCGCGGGGGATGCAGCGGCATCATAAACAGTCCAAATTCCATTGGGGTTCCTCCCGTTTGTCTGGTTGTGTTTCCTGCTATGGGTTTCGCAGTTTAAGATTTCACCCCCACCCTAACCCTCCCCCTCAAAGGGGAGGGAACTAATTGCTCCCTTACGCAAGAGGAAACCAGTCACTTACGTATGGGGCTAGACGGGCTTGGGCGTCGGCACCGGGATGCCTGGAATGTTGACCCGCACTGACCACAGCCTGTCCCAGCTTGTGAAGTAAAGCGTCTTCCAGTCGCCGCCCCCAAAGGCCATGTTGGTGTGCAGCGGCGCTCCGGTTTCGATGCTGCCCAGGTGCTTGCCCGATGGGTCAATTATCCAGATGCCGCCGGAGCCGCCCACGTAGACGTTGCCCTCAACATCCACCTTCATCCCGTCGGGAATGCCGGGGCGCTCGCCCAGATTGTGGCTGAATATACGGCTGGTGGCCAGCGCCAGCGTCCCATTCGGCTGCATATCGAAGGCCCGCAGGTGTCCCAGCCTAGAGTCGATGATGTAAATTACGTTCTCATCAGGATTGAACGCCAGCCCGTTTGGCCCCACATAGTCGCGCACCAGCAGTGTAATCGTCCCCAAGTCCGGCGACACCCGGTATACGCCTGGGAAGTTGAGGTCGAACTGCGTCTGTACCGGCATACCCGCGTTCGGGTCGGTGAAGTATATTGCGCCATCCGACTTCACTACCACGTCGTTGGGCCGGTTCAGCGGACGTCCCTGGAAGCTGTTGGCGACGACGGTAATGCTGCCGTCCGGCTCAACGCGAGAGACACGGCGTCCGTCATGCTCGGCGGCGATGAGGCGGCCCTGCGGGTCGCGGGTCAGGCCGTTGGCGCGGTTGGTGGGTTCACTGAACACCGACACTCCTTCGCTATCGGCCCACTTCATCCGCCGGTTGTTGTGGATGTCGCTGAACAGCAGATAGTTGCCCTCCTGCCACCACACAGGCCCTTCCGCCGGCCCCTGTTCGCCGCCGAAGCCGCCAGCCAGCTCGTTGATTTGCTGCGAGGTTGAGATTATCCGTTCCAGCTCGTCGTCATGCGCCACGATAGGCATATTTCCTCCGGTTCCTTTGTGATTGGTCGCCCTCACCCTAACCCTCTCCCAGAGGGAGAGGGGAGCCTCCGGTTAATCGGACAGCGGAATTGTCGCTGTGACCCTCGGCTTGTCGCCCACGGCGCGGGTGGTGTGGCCCTGGCCAGTCAGGTCCTCGGCCAGGGTTGCGTGGCCCGGGCCGAAGCGGTGTACCGTTCCATCGCCCAGGCCAATCTCAACCTCGCCCTCCAGCGTGATGACGAACTGGCGGCGCGGCGCGTTGTGCCAGTCGCTGAAGTAGCCCGGCTCAACGGTGCGGAACACGATGCCGGTGGTGGACTGCAGGCTGGCCAGCTCGGGGTGAGAATCCGGGCTCATCTCTTCGATGTGAGTCTGCCCATCGTCCCCGGTATAAAGTCGGATGATGCTCATGACACCCCCAAGGTCATCTTAAGGAATTTTTGCCAGTGTAGCCGTACCGGGGCCTAGCGTCAAAAGCCAAGCGGCCACGGCTCCCCGCTAAGGCCGTGGCCGCTTTGTGTTCAGGGCAGTCAGACTGCTATGACGAGGCCCGCAGCACCTCCTCGACGGTGCCGCTCATGCGGTTGCCGCCGCCGAAGGCGGGACCTGTGCTGCCGTCCAGGAACTTGTTGAGAGCCAGATCGTAGATGACCTTCGGGAAGGGTATGTAACCCGTCTCGCTGACGAAGCTCCGGTTCGCCTCGTCCAGGTAGAACTCGACGAAAGCCTTCACGTGGGGCTGGTTCAGCGCGTCCGCCGCCACGTAGATGAACAGCGGGCGGGAGAGAGGCGCGTAAGTGCCGTTGTTGATGGTCTCATCCGTCGGGGTTACGCAGCCTTCCCCACCGTCGATACCCACCAGCTTCAGGCGGTCAGCGTTCTCGGCATAGTAGGCGTAGCCGAAGTAGCCCAGCGCTCCCTTGTCGCCGGCGATGCCGGTCACCAGGACGTTGTCGTCCTCGCTGGGCAGGAAGTCGCCGCGGGAAGCCTGGGATTCGCCGTTCACCGTCTCGGTGAAGTAGTCGAAGGTGCCGGAGTCCACGCCCGGGGCGTACAGCCGGATGTCTTCATCCGGCCAGCCGGCCCGAACCTGGCTCCACTTCATTACCACACCCTCGGCTTCAGGGGCCCAGACGGTGTGCAGTTCGTCGACCGTCATGCACTCCACGAAGTCGTTGGCCGGGTTGACCATCACACTCAGGCCGTCAATCGCCACCGGCAGCTCAATGTACTCAATCCCGTTCTCGGCGCACAGGTCAACCTCGGACTGCTTGATGGGACGGGAGGCGTCCGAGATATGGGTCTCCCCGGCGCAGAACTTCTTGAAGCCGCCGCCGGTGCCAGACACGCCGACGGTTATCTTCACGTTGCCGTCCGTGGCGTAGCCGAATTCCTCGGCCATCGCCTCAGTGATTGGGAACACGGTGCTGGAACCGTCCACATTTATGTCTCCCGACAGTTCAGACAGATTGACCATGGCCGACATGGACGGAGGTTCCATCAGGCCCATGGACATCTTTAGCACTTCCTCGACGGTGCCGTGCATCCGGTCATCACCGCCGAAGGCCGCGCCGGTATTGCCAGTGAGGAACTTCTCAAGGGCCAGGTCGTAGATGGTGTCCGGGAACGGGATGTATCCCGTCTCGCTGATCAGACCTCGGTTAGCTGAACCCAGGTAGAACTCAACGAAGGCCCGGAGGTGCTCTTCTTCCAGCGCGTCCTTCGCCACGTATATGAACAGCGGGCGGGAGAGCGGCGCGTAAGTGCCATTGTTGATGGTTTCGTCGGTAGGGGTTATGCAACCTTCCCCGCCATCTATCGCGACCAGCTTCAGACGGTCGGCGTTCTCGGCGTAGTAGGCGTAGCCGAAGTAACCCAGCGCGCCCTGGTCGCCGGCGATGCCGGTCACCAGCACGTTGTCGTCCTCGCTGGGCAGGAAGTCGCCGCGGGATGCCTGGGACTCGCCATTCACGGTTTCGGTGAAATAGTCGAAGGTGCCGGAGTCAACGCCGGGCGCGTAGAGACGGAACTCTTCGTCCGGCCAGCCGGCCCGCACCTGGCTCCACTTGGTCACCACATCCTCGGCTTCCGGGGCCCATATGGTGTGTAGTTCGTCGACCGTCATGCACTCGACGAAATCGTTGCTCGGGTTGACCATCACGCTGAGGCCGTCTATGGCGACGGGAATCTCGATGAACTCGATTCCGGCCTCGGCGCAGAGGTCTACCTCCGACTGCTTGATGGGCCGGGAGGCATCTGAGATATGGGTCTCACCAGCGCAGAACTTCTTGAAGCCGCCGCCGGTGCCAGACACACCAACGGTTATCCTGACATTGCCGCCGGTGGAGTTGCCAAACTCTTCAGCCATCGCCTCGGTGATGGGAAACACCGTGCTGGAGCCGTCGACGTTAATGTCGCCGGACAGTTGAGCCACTCTCTCAGGGGCAGTAGTGGGCGCAGGCGGTTGAGTCGGTTGCTGTTGCTGCTGGGCGCCAGTTCTATCCGATGGAGCCGTCGCCGCAGGTTGGGACTGGGAACCCGTAGCTGGCGCCGCGGTTGCTGCTGGGGCCGTGGCAGCCGCCGGGGCGGACGTGGCGGCAGGCTCCTCTTCGCCGCCGCACGCAACAATGGCGAAGGCCAATACACCAGCGAGCAGGATGACGGCAAATGCCGTGAAGTTGACGGGAGCATGTTTCAGCTTGAGGCGCATCTATCCTCCGAAGTTCCTGATGTTGTTGCCTGGCCAGGCGCAGCGAGTTGATTTGGCGTCTCCTCACCTGGAGTTGCCGGACGCCGTTCGAGCGCGGATTTCGATGCGTCGTCCGACAGTTTCACCAAACAGCGGGGTATCGCTGTGCCTATTCCAGCAGAATTAGTTGGGGTTCAGCATCTCGTCATGCTTTCCCCTGGGCCTTTGTGAGGGAAGTAAATCCGTTCTTACTGTCCGTCTTCCCTGTTCCATGAGTCCCCGGCAGCCACTCGACCGGCAGGGACCGAGAGCAGCGAGTTGGCAGGTCACGCCGGGCAAAAAAAACAGCCCCGAAATTCGGGGCTGTCGTCGCGGGGAGGAAAGAAACAAGTGGGGCAAAAAAGAAACCCCGATAAACGGGGTTTCTTCTCGGAACAGAATATGTTTGTTGGGGCAAATTCAATGCCCCGACTCCCGCATCTGCGGGAATAACAGGCTTCTTTCTAATCGCAACTCTCAAGACCGGTGCCTCCTAATACAGGTGGCAGCTTACCAGGTGGCCGCTGCCGACGTCCTTCTGCACCGGCTCCTCCACGGAGCAACGGTCCATGGCGAAGGGGCATCTCGGATGGAACCGGCACCCGGATGGCGGGTTGATGGGCGATGGCACCTCGCCCTGCAGCACGATTTCCTCCCGCTCCACGTCCGGGTGCGAGGGAAGCGCCGCAGAGAACAGCGCCTTGGTATACGGATGCAAGGGGTTCTCGTACAGTTCCTCGGTCGGGCTGTACTCCACAATCTGCCCCAGATACATCACCGCAGTCTGGTGCGACATATACCGCACAGTGGCCAGGTTGTGGGCTACCAGCAGGTAGGCCACGCCGGTCTCCTGCTGCAGGTCCACCAGCAGGTTCATCACCTGGGCGCGGATGGACACGTCCAGAGCCGACACAGGCTCATCGAGAATTATCAGCTTGGGGTACGACGCCAGCGCACTGGCTACGGCAACCCTTTGTCGCTGACCACCACTGAACTCGTGGGGGTAGAGGTCGGCCTGGGCCCTGCGAAGCCCTACCTGGTTCATCACCTCTTCAACGCGATCGTCCCGTTCCTGGTTGGTAACGTCCCGGTTGACCACCAAGGCCTCGGACACAATGTCGCGCACCCGCATCCGGGGACTCAGCGACGACCACGGGTCCTGGAACACCGCCTGCACCTGGGTGCGGAAGTCCTTGAGTTCCGGCCCCCGAAAGTCCCTGATGTTCTTCCCGTCCAGGAAGATGTCGCCCTCTGTAGGTTCTTCCAACCGCAGCACCAGCTTGGAGGTCGTGGTCTTTCCGCAACCGGACTCTCCCACCAAGCCCAAGGTTTCGCCTTCATTGATGGAGAAACTGATACCGTCAACCGCCTGCACATGGCCGACGGTCTTCATGAGTATCAGCCCCTTGGTTACGGGGAAATACTTCGTCAGGTTTTCTGCCCGCAGCAATTCCGTGGGCATAGGATTACTCCCTCTGTCCGGCTAGGGCAGGTTGGGACCATGACGGGTCAAGCATCCAGCAACTGGCAGTGTGTCCCGGCTTCACAAGGGTGGTTTCGGGATAATCTCGACGGCACATGTCCTGGGCATGCTGGCAGCGCTCGGCGAACCGGCACCCGTCAGGCAGGTCGTACAGCGCGGGCGGCTGCCCTTCGATAGCAAAGAGCCGATCGGTCCGCTCCATCTGCGGCACTGACGCCATCAGTGTCTGGGTGTAGGGGTGCTGTGGATTATTGAAAAGGTCTCTCACCCCAGCATCTTCCACCACCCGTCCCGCATACATCACGGCCACCCGGTCACACATCCGGGCGACGATGCCGAAGTCGTGGGTGATGAAGATAATCGCCAGCCCGGTCTCCGCCTGGATTTCCTTCAGCAGACGGAGGTACTGGAGCTGGATGGTCACGTCGAGAGCTGTGGTAGGCTCGTCGGCGATGATGACCTTGGGAGCGCAGGAAATGGCGATAGCGCCGATAACCCGCTGCTTCATTCCGCCGCTCATCTGGTGCGGAAAGTCTTCCATCCGCCGCTCCGGCGCTGCCACCCGAACGCCCCGAAGGGCATCTATGGCCCGGCCCACCAGTTCCTTGCGTCCCCCCGACTGGTGAATCCCCAAGGCTTCCAGGATCTGGTTGCCGATGGTGAACACCGGGTTGAGGGAGGTCTGCGGGTCCTGCAAGATCATCGAGATCTGGCGGCCCCGAATCTGGCGCATTTCCTTGTCGGTCTTCTCGACCAGATTCTCTCCGTCGAGAATTATCTCGCCGGAAACGATGCGCGCAGCGGGGCGGGGAATCAGGCGGAGGAGGGAGAGGGCGGTCATCGTCTTGCCGCACCCGGACTCTCCGACGATGCCGAGTGTTTCGCCCTCACGAAGCGAGAAGCTTACTCCGTCAACCGCTTTCGTAGTTCCCCAGCGGTTGAAGAAGTAGGTGTGGAGGTCTTTTACCTCCAGAACCGTGTCGCCAAAGTTAGAAGCGATGACATCACCCCTTGCCTTGTCGCGTCTTGGTTCCCAGTGGTGCGCTCTGATTGTTCTCCTCGTTAAGGCCTTTCCCTCAACGATTGTGATTTAGTTAACACAAGGCGGGAATCCCTGTCAAGCATCTGGCCGTCTCAAGATTGAATTGTGCTTGCACATTGATGACAACCGACTGAGCGAGTCATATAATGCTGTCAACGCAGGAGCGCGCCCTAGACGATCTGAAGGCCGCTCCCAGTTGGTCAAAGGGCCACAATTTAGGAGGCCGAATATGGCTACCCAGACCAAGTTCGATGTCGTGACTCAACCCTTGGTCAAGATTACCGAGATGGACCACATTGTCCTCCGCACTCGCGACGTGGAGGAGTCCCTCCGCTTCTACACCGAGGTCCTCGGTCTCCAGGCGGAACGGGTCGAACAGTGGCGGGCTGGCGAGGTTCGCTTCCCTTCGGCGCGGCTGAACGCTGACACCATCATCGACTTCTTCGCCTCCGACAGCATTCCCAACAGCAGGGACGACGTCAAGAACCAGGACCACTTCTGCATGGTCATCGACTACACCGACATGGAAGAACTGAAGGCCCACTTCGAAGCAATCGGAGTGGAGATACAGGCGGGGCCCGGCAAGCGCTGGGGTTCCCACGGCGACGGCATCTCCCTCTACATCTACGATCCCGACGACAACGTGGTGGAACTGCGGCACTACTAGGAAACTGTCTCAAAAGTCCCCTCCTCCTTGAGGGGGAGGGTTAGGGTGGATGTGAAAGGGTAGTGCGGAGAGGCCGCCGCGACAACGGGAATGACGGGGCAGGTTTGAATCCCGCCCCGTCATTTTTTGCAGCCGGAATCTCTCTCCCCGCTAACCCTCCCCCCGCTGGGGGAGGGGGTTGCCTCCGGGATGGCATTAGCGCTTAACCCGTCTGCCGGATCATCCAGTCGGCCACCCGCTCGCCGATCATTATGGTGGTCAGGTTGGTGTTGGCGCGAATGACGTCCGGCATGACCGATGCGTCTGCGACGCGCAGGTTCTCGATGCCGTGCACCTGACCGTACTGGTCCACCACCGCCATCTGGTCGGTGTCCGGGCCCATCTTGCAGGTGCCCGACAGGTGCTGACCTATATCCACGGTCTCCAGCATCCAGGCGTCCAGCGCATCGTCCGACTCGATTTCCTCCCGTGTCGGCGAAATCGCCTCCTCGACGATATCGCTGAACGACTCATGCTCCATGAACTGGAAGGACATCCGCACCGCCTCACGCATCCGTTGGCGGTCGAACTCTTCCTCCAGGTGGCGACAGTTGATATCCGGGTTGTCGCCCGGTGTGGTCGAGCGCAGCTTGATCTCACCTGAGCTCTTCGCCAGTTCCAGGATGCAGGTGAACCGGATTCCCTCTTCCGCGTAGGGGTCTCCGCCCAGGGGCGTGGAAAAAGAAGAGGGCAAAATTTGCATGTCGTTTCTCAAGTCGGAACCGGACGCCGTGTAGCGCAGGACCGTTTGTATGCGCGGGGCTTCGGCGTCCAACGGAAAGCCCGGTCTCGTCTTGACCCGGACGGCGCACAAGGGATGGTCCCGAAGATTCTGGCCAACCCCGGGCAGGTCTTTGACCACTGGCACTCCCATCTCCTGCAAGTGAGTCGCCGGCCCTACGCCCGACAGCATCAGTATCTGCGGCGACGCCACCGCCCCGGCCGACAGGACAACCTGCTCCGCCTCCACCGTGAAGGTCTCACCGCCGCTCTCCACCTCCACTCCAACCGCCCGTGGCGAGCCTGTCGCGCCACTGTCGAACAGTATGCGTCGCACCAGCACGTTCCCCCGGATGGTGAAGTTGAGCCGGTGCCGGTTGTCGGCTATGTATGTCAGCGCTGTGCTCATCCGAACACCGTTTGGGTTGTTCATAGGCAACGGCCCGACCCCGGTGGAGTCCGGGTGGTTGTGGTCATACACCTCGGTGTAGCCCGAAGCCATCGCCGAAACGTGGAACGCCTCTTGCAGCGGGAGCCATGCCTCCCGCTTATGCCTACGCACCGGCACGGGGCCGCTGTTTCCGTGGAAGTCATCGACAATGTCCGTATCGGTCTCCAGCTTGCGGAAGTAGGGCAGGCACCTCACGAAAGACCACTCATCGTTACCCCATTCAGCCCAACTGTCGTAGTCCTCCGGCACGCCCCGCAGGAACACCTGCCCGTTGATGGCGCTGGTGCCGCCGACCACTCTCCCACGCGGCACCACCACGTCCTCGGAACGGGTCGCGCTGCCCTTGCCGGTGAACGACCAGTTGTGGGGCGCGCCCATTTCCGAGGCGCGCGGAGCATACCCGAACTTCAGGTCGTCCGGCGTTTGTTCCAGGCCAACATAGTCCGGCCCTGCCTCCAGCAGCAACACGGACCGGTTGGGATCTTCGGCCAGCCGCGTCGCAAGAGCGCCCCCCGCCGACCCTGCGCCAATGACGATCACGTCGTACTTCATCGCATCCTCCGCCTATGAGATTTATTGTTTCCCAAGGAAATGGGAATGCAGGTCAAAGTTAATCCCCAACCGGCTGAACTTCCTGCACTCTCCCCGACATAGCCTCGAAATGCTCCCCCGCCTGTACAACCAGACGTTCTACATCCTCTTTCAGCAAATACCCGTCGGCAACCAGCAGCTGCCCCGCCTTTTCGATGCGGTCAAGGAAACTCTCCCGCGAGGCATAGCGCTCCTCAATCGACAGTCGAGGATCGCCAACAGTCTCCCGCTCTTCGCGCGTCGCCGCAAAGGGAATCGACGACCCCCGCAGCGTGCCGCCCGAAGCGCCGCCCGTCGACAGTGTCTGCCCCTCGCCGCCGATGTCGGCGTGACGGCGGTTCCAACCTAAATGCGTAGCCAGCGGCGCCGACACCAACGGCAATCGGATACCCGCAACCTCGTTGCCGTCGTCATCCACCTGCGAGACCAGGCATGGGTAGTCCCGGCCCACAGTGGCGGGAATTACGCTCGGCACCAGCGGATCAGGCCCGAAGTCCAGCCGCGTGAACTTCCGAACCGGATGTGGCAGCTTCACTCCCGGAATCTTCTCCAGACTCGACGCCGCTGCCGCAGGCGCGACAGCCGTCCCGTCGCTGATGCGCGGATACCGGCTCGCGGGCGGCTCGACTCCATGAGTGACCCAACGGTCCAGGTTCGTCAGCGCCGCCCGCAACAGTCCCCGGTATTCGAGGCAGTTGAAGGCGTGCGCCCCGCGGTATCCGTCCACCGGGTCCGTGTCGGTAAGCGGCAGCCCGCCCAGCGCGTGCTGAGTTCCGGCGAAGGCATACACCCGTACCGCATCCGGCGGCTCCACATCTCCCTGTCCCTCGACATCCGTATGCACCAGCGCCCCGTGACCCGCCCAATACTCCGACGAGGTATAGGTGTACATAATCTTCGGGAGTTCCCCATGCGCCGCCAGCCGCGACAGCAGCCCGCCGGTCAACCCCGTTTCCGGATCGGTCTGGTCCATATCGGCAAAGGGAAACAAGCTGTTGACGCTACGGGTGGCCTGGCTCGACGGCTGGGCAAACCGCTGGTTGAACTCCCCGCGCTTGCCACCGGCCACGTGGGGTATGAAACCGTCGAAAACGGCCCTGCCGGCCTCGTCATAATTCAACCCGTGATACAGGAACGACCGCAGGAACCGCCCGCTCTGCGAAACCCCGAAGGCGTAGGCGTGTTCCAACCCGCCATTGGTTTCAAAGCGCAGGTGCGACGCAATATCCCGCGTAGCAGCCAGCCCCAGCCCGGCCACTGGCGCGCCGCTAGTCTCGTAAATGACCTGGTACACCTTGCCGGGCTGGAATCCTCCTTCAACATGAACGTAGCACGGATCAGGAATCCGGCGCCCGTCCTCCATCCGCGCGAACCACCACTGCTTTCTTGGTATCACCTGCTCCCTGGCGTCCTCGTCGTCCTGCACCGTCATCACCGATTCCCAGTCCTCGAGCTTATTCGCCGGGTAAGCCCGGTGCATCCGGTCTGAAAGGTACTGAGATTCGACAACGGCGTTGGGCTGGAAGGTGACGACAATTTTGCCCGACACTGGCTTGCCGTCCTCCATTGCCTCCGGCAGGTTGATGCGCAGCAACCCCGGCGAATCGGGAACATCGTGCTGCCACCCGCACCACACCAGCGTATAGCCCTCTCGCATTAGAAACCCGTTGCCCGGGTCCATAGGCGCGTCCGGCGCGACGTCCGGGGCGCTGTTGATGTTGCGCAGCGCCAGCGCCTTCCCCCGATTCAGCACGTCCAGCAGAAGGCGTCCGTTGCCCCTGCTTAGGTCCGTGGGCCGCAACACGCGAAAGTCGGCGCTGAACTCCACCAGCCCCCGCCCATTCCGGGGCGCCAGCCTGACGTCCGCAATAGTCTCGTTGGCCGGATGCAGCGGGTCAACGGCAAAATACGCCGTCCCGTCAATCTGCGTATACGCGCCCACCTCGCCGAATGCCTGTCCTCCGGCAAAGGGACGCTCTGAAGTGATTTCAAGCCTCGTCACCGGCATGGTTCGCTCCTTCGCCAAATCTTACCGATGAATCTCCGCCTACCGGAACTGCCGGAAGAACTCCCGCACCTCGTGGGCCAGCAGCCCCGGCTCCTCGAAGGCCGCGAAGTGCCCGCCCCGGGGCATCTCCTGCCAGCGCCGCACGTCGTATGAGCGCTCGGCCCACTCCCTCGGCGGGCGAGCGATCTCCTGGGGGAAAAGCGCCATACCCGCCGGGGCCGGCACACGCTCCTCCTGCTCCATCTCCCACACATGCGTCTGGTTTTCCCGGTACATCCGCACCGAAGAGCCGATGGTCTGGGTAACCCAGTAGATCGTCACCGTGGTCAGCAGCTCATCCTTGGTATAGATGCTCTCCACGTCGCCATTGCAGTCGCTCCACGTCCGCCACTTCTCCACGATCCAAGCGCACACACCGGCGGGCGAGTCATTGAGGCCGTACGACAACGTCTGCGGCTTGGTTCCCTGAATGTGGTTGTAGCCGCCCTCGTCCGCGAACCAGCGTTCCCGCTGCGCGCTGTGGGCTTCCTCGGCGGCTGTAAGCGGGCGCGAGTCTGCCCCCTGGTACGGCGTCGGGCGCGTGACCGAAGTTAGGTGTATCCCGTGCAGCTTGTCCGCGTGGGAGTACCCCAGCCGCGATGTGACTCCGGCTCCTATGTCTCCGCCCACGGCAACGAACTTGCCGTATCCCAGGTTCTCGGTCATCAGTTTCGCCCACAGGTCCGCCACCCGGCCAATCTCCATCCCACGCTCCCGCGATGCCTGCGAGAACCCAAACCCCGGCAGCGACGGCGCGACAACGTCGAAGGCGTCCGCCGGCTCTCCGCCGTGAGCGCCGGGGTCGGCCAGTAATGGAATTATCTTGCTCATCTCAAAGAAGGTGCTGGGCCAGCCGTGGGTGATTACCAGCGGAATCGGATTGGGGCCGTTTCCCTTCTCATGGATGAAGTGAATGTCGAGGCCATCAACTTCAGACTTGCAGTGGTTGAAGGCGTTGAGTTTCCTCTCCTGCGCCCGCCAGTCGAAGGCGGTGCGCCAGTACTCGCAAAGTTCCTTGATGTAGTCCAGATTGCTGCCGTAATCCCATTCCGAACCCGGGATTTCGTCGGGCCAGCGGGTGTCGGCCAGCCGCTGGCGCAGGTCGGCCAGCGTGGCCTCGTCAACTGCAATCTCGAAGGGTCTTACTTCAGGCATATTGTGTGCTCCTTGTCGTTACTTGGTTTCAAGGTTCTCACCCTCACCCTCAAGGGAGAGGGGATTGGTGGGAAGGCGAAGGAAATTGCTGGCGCGTCCAGATTAAGCATCCAGACGGTAGACGCGGGCGGCGGTGTTGTGGAACATATCGGCGCGTTCAGACGTCGAGTAGCCCGCCGAAACGCGCTTGAAGGCGTTGAACAGCACATGGTACGAGAAGGACACCTTGTCCACCGGGAAGTTGCTCTCGAACATACACCGCGATGGGCCGAACTGCTCGATGAGATAGTGCATGATGGGCGCTATGGAATCTGCAATCTCTTCCGAGCCGACTGGCGTCTCCCGCTCGTGCCAGTCGAACCCGATGCGCGGCATCCCGATGCCGCCCAGCTTCATAACGATGTTGGGGCAGGCGGCCACGGAGGCAATACCACGGCGCCACTCAGCCATCACCTCCCCGTCTCGACCGGCGTAAGGCCCGATGCGACAGAATCCTCCCAGGTGGTTGAGAACGATGGTCACTTCGGGCACGGCGTTAGCGAAGGATGCCAAATCATCAAGCTGCGGAAAGTACAGAGAGTTCTCCAACACGTGACCCATATCGGCCAGAACGCGGGCGCCGGCGCGGTAATCGTCGCGCAACAGGCAGCCCTCCACCTCGCGATTGTCCAGTTCCGGGCTGGGGTCCCAGCCAACGGAATGCCGTATGCCCCTGAACCGGTTTGGGCTGGCTTCCTGTAGCGCCTCCAGCACCGGGCGCACCGCGTCGCCCAGCTTCAGGTCCGCCCGCCCGATGATGCCGTGGGCCGGCTTCCCCGGTCCGTATTCCCCGGTGGCTCCGGCGTCGGCGATGGCCTGCACGAACTCCACCTCGCCGACCGAGCGCATTTCCTCCGGCCCGTCGGCGCGGTAGCTGGAACGCGCCTCGACGAAAACCGTGGAACGCACGTTATGTCCACTGTTGATGTCGGCGGCCAAGTGTTCGAGGAGGTATTGCTGGTAGTCCACTGGCTCGGGACGTTGCACCCAGAAATGATGGTGCGGATCGCAGATAGGTATTTCAGGTTCCAGCGTTTCTTCGACGGTCAATGCCAGCCATTCGTTGCCACTGGGAGCCATAACTCACCCCCGCTCGCCCTGAATTTGTCGAAGGGCGGTACTTTGCCGAATGATAGCATAGGAATAGCAGCGGGTAGACTGGCACGGCGAATAATCGGTTAAACTATCGGGAATGCGCCCACACCCCTGCCCTCCCCTGGAGGGAGAGGGAGAAATGAGCCTCAAGCTGAGCATACTGGACCAGAGTCCGGTACACGAATCGGAAACATCGACCGACGCCCTGCGCCGCACCATCGAACTGGCGAAGAAGGCCGAGGACTGGGGCTACCACCGTTTCTGGGTGGCCGAGCATCACGGCTCAAGCAAGGTGATGGGGTCGTCGCCGGAGGTGCTGGTCTCACATCTGCTGGCCCACACCACACGCATCCGCGTCGGCTCAGGCGGTGTGATGCTCCAGCACTACAGCCCCTATAAGGTGGCGGAGAACTTCAACGTCCTCGCCTCCCTGGCGCCGGGGCGAGTTGACCTGGGCATAGGACGCGGTCCCGGCGGCCTGCCCCGCTCCACGGCGGCGCTGCGTCGCGGCGTCTTTCGACAAGCTCAGGATGAGCGTGATATGACGCTGGCCGAGAAGCTGGGGGAGTTGCGACGCTTCCTGAACAACCATCTTGAGCCGGACCACCCTTTCCACGGACTCCAGGCCAGCCCGCTGCCGCCGCAACCGCCCGACCTGTTCCTGCTGGGAACCACCCGTTCCAGCGGCGACATGGCCGCAGAGTTGGCAATGCCCTACGTCTTCGCCCTCTTCCTCAACAACGACGAAGATGAGATGGCCGAGGCCGTCCGCCGGTATCAGTCCGGCTTCGCCCACAGGAAAGGCTCGCAACCCAGGACAATGCTGGCCCTGCCAATCATCGTGGCCGACACCGAAGAGGAAGCCGCCGGGCACGCGGCAAAGATACAGGTAGTCCGCATCACCCTAGACAGCGGGCGCACCCTCACCGTCGGCAGCGTCGAGGCGGGCGAAGAGTTCGGTAGGCAGTCGGGCGAGGGGTACGAGATTACGGCGCGTCAGGCAGGAGTGGTTCACGGCAACCCGGAATCGGTGAAGCAGCAACTCCTGGAAGTTTCCCGGAAGTACAGCGCCGATGAGATTATCGCGGTAACCGCCATTGACAGCTTCCGCAAGCGCCTCCGCTCCTTCGAGCTATTGGGCGAGGTAATAGACTAGAAACCACGCTAACTTCAACCCTCCATTCGGGCCAGCGGGGAGGTACAGAACTATGGCTGAACGGCGAATGATGCGCATCGGCACCTTCCTAGCGGGCACCGGCTCCAACATGGCGTCATGGCGGCACCCCACCGCTGTCCCCGACGCAGCCATCAACCTCGATTACTACCGCCGCCTCACCCGCAAGGCCGAGGAGGCCAAGCTGGACTTCGCTTTCTTCGGCGACGGCCTGTACATCAGCGAGAAGTCGCATCCCAACTTCCTCAACCGTTTTGAGCCGCTGACCCTGCTGGCTGCCCTCGCCATGGACACCAGCCACATCGGGCTGGCGGCCACACTGTCCACTACCTACAGCGACCCCTACACCGTGGCCCGGCAGTTTATGTCCATCGACCACATCTCCAATGGGCGCGCCGGCTGGAACGTCGTCACCTCTCCGCTGGAAGGCTCCGCCCTCAACTACAGCAGACCTGAGCACCCGGCCCACGACCTGCGTTACCGCATGGCCGAAGAATACATCGAGATAGCCAATGGCCTGTGGGACTCGTGGGAAGACGACGCTTTCATCCGCGACCAGGCCAGCGGTGAGTTCATCGACCCTGAAAAGCTGCACCGCCTCAACCACGTTGGCGAGTTCTTCTCGGTGCAGGGCCCGCTGAATATATCCCGCTCTCCCCAGGGCAGGCCGGTCCTCATCCAGGCCGGCTCATCCGAGGCCGGGCGGGGCTTCGCCGCCAAGATTGCCGACGCGGTTTTTACCGGGCAGGCCAACCGCGCCAGCGCCGAGGAGTTCAGCAGCGACGTCAAGAGCCGCGCCGCAACCGCCGGTCGCAACCCCGATGAAGTGCTGATAATGCCCGGCTGCTCCCCCATCGTGGGCCGGACCCCGGAAGAGGCCGAGAGAAAGTACCTGGAAATCGCTGGTCTCGTCGAAGTCAACCAGGCTCTCAATTACCTGGGCCGCTACTTCAACGACCTGGATTTCACCCAGTATGACCTAGACGCTGCTTTCCCCGAGCTAGGAGACTACGGGCGCAACGGCTGGGAAAGTTCCACCGACAGCATCAAGAAGACTGCCCGCGAGAAAGAATTGACCCTTCGAGAAATGGCATTGCAGGTCACCACCCCCCGCCACGAATTCATCGGCACGGCGGAGCAGGTCGCGGACACGATGCAGGAGTGGTTCGAGTCCGGCGCCTGCGACGGCTTCATGCTGAGCGGCGCCGTGCTGCCTCAAGGGTTCGACGACTTCGTGGACCATGTCCTCCCCATCCTGAAGGAACGCGGCCTCTTCCGCACCGAGTACGAAGCCGACACCCTGCGCGGCAACCTCGGCCTCCCCAAGCCCGAAAACCGCTACACCGCCGCCCGCAGGTCAAGCGCGGACGGAAGGGAGACCTAATGCCCTCGACCCTGCTGGCCATCCACGGCACCGTCACCCGGCCTGGCCGGCTGTATCAGGCCATACAGGCAGCCCTGTCCGGTCTGGACGCTTCTGACTCTCCCGTTGTAGACACCCTGCACCTGGGCAACCACCGCGTCTCCTTCGCCGACGGACGCCCCCTCTCCGGCTACGATGACGACACACAGGCCGTGGTCGAGCGAGTAATGGCTGCGCACATGTACCTTATCGCCACTCCGGTCTTCCGCGCCTCCTTCACCGGCGCCCTCAAGAACCTCCTCGACCACGTCCCTGTCGAAGGATTTCAGGGCAAGGCCTGCGGACTCATCGGCATGGGCGCCACCGACCATCACTATCTCAGCATCGACGCCCAGCTCCGCCCGGTCATGGCGTGGTTCGGGGCCCATGTTACGCCCGGTATGGTGTACCTCCAGTCCCGGCACTTCCATGACGGACAACTGAACGACTCGCAGGCCATCGCCGACCTACAGTCCCTCGCCCGCTCCGTCGTGGCCCTGCACCACGCCGTCGGCCAGGATGGCCTCACCGGCCCCTCTCCTCTTGCCGCCCGCTAACTTTCCTACGGATTAGGACTCGCCCCCCTCCTCCCTAATGCGTGGACTCGTGCGTTCAGCCAAGCATAGTGTGATTAACATTTTGTGAATATAATCACAACAATCATATTCTCTAATTGATTATTGACTTTCCTTTTTCAGATAAATACAATCTTCTACTAATTTAATTCTACGAATTACGTATATTGGAGTTTCACTTATGGGCAAATTCCTGCTGCCATTGCTGGCGCTAATTCTCATTCTGGCGCTGGTTGCCTGTGGACCGTCCGACGAGCCTGCGCCAACCGCTGCGCCCGCGGCCACTGCTGCGCCGCCAACCGCCGCGCCATCACCGACCGATACGCCCGAACCGGCAGCCCAGGCAATAACGCTGGAGGAATACGCCGCGCAGAAAGCGGGCGGGCCCGGAGCCATCTATGTGGGCGATCTGAACCAGCTCGTCGGCCCGGCCCCCAGCGTGGAGCAAGGCGACTTTGACGGCAACGTCCCGTTGGACGCCTTGGAACGCCACCAGTGGATCTACGACTCGGACTTCTACCGGAGCCTCTTGGATAAGGCCAGGCTGACTAACCCCACCGAACTCACATACGACGGAGACCCTGTCACAATTCAACATGCCTGCATCAACCGAGCCTTGCTGCCCTGCGTGCTGATAGAGACCTACTTTGCGCCCAACTTGGAAAAACGCACCAACGGGAAGCTGATTATGAATGTCAGCTCCTACCCGGAGTTGGGCCTGGCCGGGCCGGACACGCTCACGCTGGTCTCTGACGGAACTCTGGAAATGGCCAACATATACGGCGGATACGTCGGCGGCGAAATGCCACCCATCGAGATTCAGAACCTCTGGGGAATCTACCCCGACCGTGAAACCGAATTCCGCGCCACCATAGCCATCACCCCCGACCTGGAGGCACTGGTGCGCGATGCCACTGGCGGATTTGTGCTGAACCACAACTGGTTCTCCGGCAACGACCTGTATTTCTTCAGCAAGGAACCACTGGCCACGCTGGAAGACTTTCAGGGTCTGAAGACGCGCAGCCACAGCGCGGCGCTGTCGGACTGGATCGAGGGAATCGGCGGCGACGCCCAGTTCCTGGCCTTCGCCGAGGTCTACACCGCCCTGGAACGCGGCATCCTGGAAGCCGCCGTAGCCGGCGCCGACGGCGGCCACGGCCAGCGCTGGTACGAGGTCACCGACTACTTGGCTGGGCCGCTGACCAGCTTCCCTTCCACCAACAACATCATCAACGGCGAAAAGTGGGCCAACATACCTCCCAACCTACAGCAAATTCTCATCGAGGAAGGAGCCATTTCTGAATTGGAGGCTCTCAGAATCGCTTCAATTCAGAATGAAATGGGCTTGGCCAAGAATCTCGACAAGGGTATGACCCTTTACGAGTTCAACGACGAGGTCAACGAGCGCAGCCTGAACTCCTCAGTAATCGAGCACGTTATTCCCGCATGGATTAACCGCGTGGGAAGTACCGACCACAGGATTATTACGGTATTCAACGAACAAGTCGGGCCGCTGGTGGGACTGCATATCAACGCCGACGGCTCGGTGACCAAGACGGAACAGTAGCAAGGCAACGGCAACCTCAGTCATCCGGGCATTCCTGGTTCCTCAATCGAAACCGGAGGCACGGCTGTTATGAGAAAGTGGATGGCATTGGGAATCCTGCTGGCGCTGTTCTCCTTCATTCTGGCCTGCGGAAGCGCCGCAGAACCGGAGCCTACGGCGGCTCCGCCAACTGCGGCCCCAACGGTCGCCCCCACAGCGGCGCCCACGGCCACGGAAGCGGCCACGGAGGAGGAAGACACAAGCGACTCGGCGATGATGGACGTCGACCCGGCCCTCAAGGCCGCGGCGGACAGGCTGGCCGGCGGCAAGGGAGCAATCTACGTGGGCGACCTGTCACAGTTGGCAGGCCCTTCGTATGACCCCGAACACGGGGACGACGAGGGAAACGTTCCCCTCAGCGCGCTGGAGAAATGGAGCTGGATATTTGAGTCGGACTACTACCAAGAACTTCTGGAAAAGTCCAAAATAGCCAATCCGACGCCGCTGGTCACCCAGGGCGAGGAACTGGAATTCCAGATGGTCTGCATCGTCCGGTTCACGCCCCGCTGCAAGGTGATGGAACACCTGCTTGCGCCCAACGTTCTTGAGCGCACCAACGGGCAGTTGAGCATCAGCTTGGTGAGCTACGCGGAATTGGGGATCGCCGGGCCCGATGTCATGAACCTCGTCGGCAATGGCACGCTGCCGTTGGCTGAGATAGCCACTCCCTATGTCTCCGGAGAGTTGCCGGCCCTTGAGGTTCCCTGGCTCTGGGGACTTTACCCGGACTTCAAGAGCAATTACGAAGTTTCTACCGCCGTCCTCCCGGAACTGAACCGCTTAATCCAGGAGCAGACCGGCGGCGCCGTACCCATCGCCCAGTTCTGGGCGGTGCCGGATGAGAGCATATTCTTCTTCACCAAGAAGCCTATGCACACTCTGGAGGACTTCAAGGGGCAGAAGTTCCGCAGCTTCGGCGGCGCCATATCGGACATGATCGAGGGTATGGGGGCCGATGGTCAGTTCGTGGCCTTCTCCGAGGTATACGTGGCCATGGAGCGCGGCATCCTGGATGGAGGACTGACCAGCACCACCGGCGCCCGGGGAGGAAGGTGGTATGAAGTGGTTGACCACATGACCGGCTCCTTCCCCATCTTCACCCCGCTGTTCATGTATATGAACAAGGAGCAATTCGACAGTCTCCCGCCTGATTTCCAGCAAATCCTCCTGGAGGAGGGGGCAAAATTCGAGCTGGAAATTCTCCGGGTCGCGCCTATTCTGGGTGAGATTGGCATTCCAAAAGCCGTGGAGACCGGCCTAATATACAGCGAGTTCTCGCCCGAGCTTTGGGACTACATCTTCAACGAGGTGGTGTTGAACAGGATCGTTCCCAAATGGGTGGAACGCACTGGCGGTCCTGATTCTGACGCAGTGGCCCTGTTCAACCAGGAGGCCTCGCCCATTGTGGGCGTCAAGATCAATCCGGACGGCAGCGCCTCGGTGATAGAGTAGCTGCAAACACCCGGGAACTGGGCCGCTGTGGTTTGCCCGCTCGCTTCAAGCAGGGGAGCGGGCAAATTTATTCTCGCTACAGGAATTAGCAGCGCTGCCGATACTCGATTAACAGCTATTACGAAAAGCGTGAATAACCATACTGTTTCGGACTGCTTGTTACTATTTTCACAAAGATTTGCTTATTAATCAGGGTTGCGTAGTGAAAATGCCTTTGCTATATTGCCGCGCAATCGGTATGGGATGCAGAATCCCGCCGCCGGTTGGGAAAAATTATCCAGGAGTGTCAATATGCTCTCTCAACTGTCAAGGAAACTTGCATTAGCCGGGGCGCTGGCCCTCTTGATGGCGGTGATTCTCTCCTGCGGTGAGGCGGCTACGCCAGAGCCGACGGATACCCCTGCTGCGCCAACAGCGGCGCCCACGGCGACAACTGCCCCGGCGGCGCCCACCGAAGCCCCCACAGAAGCCCCACAGGCAGAAGAGCCCACCGAAGCGGCCATGATGTCCGGCGATGACGACCTCAAGGCAGCGGCAGCCCGGCTGGCCGGCGGGCCGGGGGCAATCTATGTCGGCGATCTCAACCAGTTGGTGGGCCCGGTGCCGGAACCCATCGAGGACGACATCGGAGACTACGACGGTGTTCCATACGAGGGCCTCGAAGACTACCTGTATGTCTTCGATTCAGACTACTATCGCCAGATGGTCGAGCGGGCCAACTTGACCAACCCGACCCAGGCAACTTCTACCGGCTTGGAAATGTCCTACCAGTTTGCCTGCATCAACCGGGCCCTCACCCACTGCAAGCTGGCCGAGTGGTTTGCGGAAAGGGTGGAAGAACGAACCAACGGACAACTGGTAATCGAAATCATCGGCTACCCGGAACTGGGCATCGCCGGGCCGGACATCCTGGAACTGCTGACCAATGGCACGCTGTCCTTCGCGGAACTCCCGGCGGCCTACACTGCAGGAGACCTGCCCGCAATGGATATGAAGTACCTCTGGGGCATGTACTCGAACAACGAGACCTTCTACAACGCCACGGTGGCCTCCATCCCTGACCTGGACAAGCTGATCGAGCGGCGCACCCAGGGCGGAGTGACCATCTTCCAGCTATGGCGGGTCCCGGAAAACGAGATTTTCTTCTTCAGCAAGGAACCCATCGAGACGTTGGAAGATTTTAAGGGGTTGAAGGTCCGCAGCTTCGGCGGAGCCCTGTCGGACATGATTGACGGCATGGGTTCCGAGGCCCAGTGGGTGGCCTTCACCGAAGTCTACACCGCCTTGGAGCGGGGCATTCTGGACGGCGGCGTCACCGGCGCCAACGCCGCCTACGGCCAGCGCTGGTATGAGGTGGCCGACTACATGGCCGGCCCCCTCCCCCTCTTTACCGTCGAGAACGCTACCTTTAACTACGACGTCTGGCAGGAGATACCCGAGGACTTCCGGCAGATCCTGATTGAGGAAGGAGCGATATACGAGCTCGAGTTCTTCCGGTTTACCCCCGTGCTGTCTTCTCTGGGCATTCCCAAGCTGCTGGACGAAGGGATGATATACACGCCGTTCAGCGATGAGATCAAGAAGCACCTGTTCGAGGAAGTGGCCCTGAAGTACGTTATTCCCCAATGGGTGAGCCGGGTCGGCTACCCGGACAACCCTGCGGGCCGCGAGGCAGTCGAACTGTTCAACAAGAACGTCGGCCCGGCCGCCGGTATCCAGATCAATCCCGACGGCACCGCGTCGCTTGTGGGCAACTGACCGCAGGGGATTATGGTTCCAGGCGCCCAGGGCCCCGGAAAATTCCGGGGCCCTGCTTATTGAGAAAACCCCTTGTCGGAAATTCAACTATCAAGACACATTTTCTCCAAAATAGTTAGCAATTCGCAGCTTATTAGTCGGTATCCGCATATAGTTGATTTTTCTCTCAAGATACACATCGCAATATGCCTTGCGTGCTGATTTTCCTTTTGGTATATTCCGCCGAATCGAGCGACGTCCTTGCCCTGCTGACAAGAACAATAGTATGGGGGTTGGGAGGGAAGCATGAGTTGGGATATTAAAGAGGAGGGTGTCTAGATGGTGAAACCTATCCTATTGGGTGCAGCGCTAATCCTGTTGATGGCCTTCATACTGGCCTGCGGCGAGGCGGCCACGCCGGTTCCGACAGAGGCTCCGCCAACCGCGGCTCCCACGGCTGCCCCCACTGCCGCCCCTACTCCTACGGAGGCGATGATGGAGGAGGCCACCGAAGCCCCAGCAATGATGGAGGCGGACGCGGCCTTGAAGGCCGTGGCCGATGAACTGGCTGGCGGGCCGGGCTCGATATACATCGGCGACGGCGATTTCAGCCGACTCGTCGGCCCCTCTCCCGGCGGCGTTGATGAAGCCCTGGGCGACGGCACTGGCATGGTTCCCCTGGAGTTTGTGGAAAAGAACCGCCACATCTTCGAGACCGACTACTACCGCTCCCTGCTGGAAAAGGCCAAGCTGACCGACCCCACGCCCCTGACCTCCAGCGGTGAGGACTTCAACATCCAGTACGCCTGCATCAACCGCGCCCTGCTGCCCTGCGTGCTCCAGACCATCTACTTTGCCGAGAACGTCAAGGAGCGCACCAATGGGCAGGTGGACTTCGAGGTGTCCAGCTACCCGGAGTTGGGACTGGCCGGCTCCGATATGCTGCAACTGGTGGAGCAGGGCACCATCGAGTTCGCCCAGATTCAGCCGGCCTACGTCGGCGGCACCTGGCCCCTGATAGACATCATCTATATCTGGGGGCTGTGGAAAGACTTCAAGTCGGAACACGAAGCCAACACCGCCTTGCTGGAAACGCTGGACCAGGGAATCTATGACAACACCGGCGGCGGCAAGCTGATTTACCATATCTGGTACGGCGGCAACGACCAGTACTTTTTCTCCAGGCGCGGCGCGGAGAAAGAGGACTTCGAGGGCCTGAAGACCCGCAGCCATGGCACTACCATGACCGACGCCATCAACGGCCTGGGCGGTGAGGGCCAGTTCATGGCCTTCGCCGAGGTATACACCGCGTTGGAGCGCGGCATCCTCGACGCCGGAGTAACCGGCGCCCACGCCGGCCACGGCCAGCGATGGTACGAGGTCACCGACAATCTAATCGGCCCGTTCATCTCCATGCCCATGGGATTCGAGACCATGAACGTGGACACCTGGAACCGCATCCCGCCCGACCTCCAGGCCATCATCATCGAAGAGGGCGCCAAGATGGAGCTGGAAAACCTCCGCTTGGCCGCTGTCTGGAACGAGACCGGCGTCAAGGTCAATGTTGACGCTGGGATGACCTTCATCCCCTGGTCCGACGAGATGAAGGAATTTGTCTATGAGGAAGTGGCGCTGGGCCGCGTCCTGCCCAACTGGATAGTGAGGGTAGGCCCTGAGGAAATCGGCATCTGGAACGATATCGTAGCCCCCTGGGCCAAGGTGCGAATCGAGGACGACGGCTCTCTTACGTTCATCGAGTAACCCGGCGAATCCTAGCAGGTTCGGGAGCGGCCCGCCCCGGCCCTTCGACAAGCTCAGGAGTACAAGATACGGGTTGCAGACCCGGGCCCCGGCCATCCGCCGGGGCCTTTTCCTTTGCAGCGAAAGCGTGTTATGCAAAGCCAATTTTCGATGATATGTCATATCCAAAGGGATTATTTATTCGTTGATATTGCGGCGAATATCGCAAGATAGTTGGTACAAACTGGGTTGCGTGGAAGATTCCATTTTGCTATATTCCGCCGGGCCGCGCGGACGAGCCTGGAAACCGGCAGCGCGCAGGCCGGGAAATTCATTGGGAATTTAAGGAGAGATTGTTTTGATTAAGGTATCCCTGCTGGCTGGACTACTGATAATGCTGATGGCCTTTGTGTTGGCCTGCGGTGAAGCTGCCACGCCGGAGCCAACGGCTGCGCCGCCCACGGCAGCTCCGACCGCGGCGCCCACAGAGGCGCCCACCCCCACGGAAGCGATGATGGAGGAAGCCACCGAAGCCCCGGCAATGACGGACTCGGACGTTGACCCGGCCCTGCTGGCCGCTGCTGAAGCCCGCGCCGGCGGTCCCGGCGCTTTCTACCTCGGCGACGGCGACTATAGCCGGCTAGTCGGACCGGCCCCGGCCGAGGGTTTGGGTGACGCCGACGATATGGTCAACCTAGCCGGGCTGGAGCGGGAGAGCTACCTCTTCGACTCCGACTACTACATGGACCTGGTGGAAAAGGCCAATTTCACCAATCCTACGGAAATGACTTACGACGGCGAACCCATCGAAATCCAGTTCGCCTGCATCAACCGGACGGTTGCTCCCTGTGAACTGTGGGCCAATTTCTTCAAGCCCCAGGTCGAGGCCCGCACCAACGGGAAGGTGCTGGTTCCCATCACTTCATTCCCGGAGTTGGGCATCGCTGGACCCGATTCCCTCGAGCAGGTAACCAATGGCACCCTGTCTTGGGCGGAGATTACCAGCGGCTACGTCTCCGGCCACATGCCGGAAGCCGAGTTGGCCATCATGTACGGCGTCTACCCTGACCATGAAGTCGAGTTCAAGGTGACGCAGGCCATCGGGCCGGAGCTGGACCGCCTGTTCTCGGATAACACCGACGGCGGCAAGGTGCTCTCGCACATGTGGGTATCCGGCGGCGACCAGTTCTTCTTCTGCCAGGAAGGCATCACGGAACTAGCGGACTTTGAGGGACGCAAGGTCCGCAGCCACGGCTCGGCCCTCTCCGACTGGATAGAGGGCTTCGGCGCCAACGCCCAGTTCGTGGCCTTCGCCGAAGTCTACACCGCCCTCGAGCGCGGCATTCTCGACTGCGGCGTGACCGTGGCCTTTGCCGCCCATGCCCAGCGCTGGTACGAAGTGACTGACTATATGGTCGGGCCCCTGTCCAGCCAACTATTGAACACCGTAATCGTCAACGCCGACGTCTGGAACGGCCTGCCCGAGGACATCCAGAAGATTCTGGAGGAAGAAGGCGCCCGCCACGAACTGGAAGCCATCCGCGTGACCCCGGCATGGAACGAGGTCTGGATCCAGCGCAACATCGACGCCGGGCTGGAGTACCAGGAGTTCTCCCCCGCGCTTATGGACCATATGCGCAACGTGGTCGCCACCGAGCACGTGGTGCCAGGCTTCATCAGCCGGCAGGATGCCGACAACCGGGACAACATCATTGCCCTGTTCAACGAAAAGATAGCTCCCATCGTTGGGCTGAAAGTTCTGCCGGACGGCACGACGGAGCGGGTGCCTATAACCCAGTAACACGGGCTTTAGCCCACATTCTCTGCCGCTTCCTGAAGGCCCCGGCGTGCGATACCGGGGCCTTTCAGTTTGGCGAGTCATTCAGAAAGCGTCACGATGCTTTGCAATCGCAATTTCATAAATTATAACGCTATTAGTAGTATATTGAAGGTATATATATGTATAACCTATTAGTTAAGACAATTACTATAACTATTCGTATAATCTTCTTGCGCCCCGTTATTCAATTTGTTATATTCCGCCGAACTATGCGGTTTGCGCATCAAACTTGAGGAGGTTAGAGCACGGCATAGCTACGGGCGCGACGCATAGGCCGGAGAATGAGCAGACTGACAGGGCGTGCTCCATGACCAAGACATTCCTGCTGATTGCATCGCTGATATTGCTCATTGCCCTGGCGCTGGCCTGTGGCGGCGCCGCAGAGCCGGAGCCCGCCGCAACGCAGGCCCCAACCGCCGCGCCGACAGCTGCCCCCACGGCAACGCCTGCCGCCGCCGTTCCCACTCCCACGGAAGCGGCAGTAGCAGCCACCGAGGGGCCAGCCGACTCTGGTACAAGCGCGGGGGACGTTGACCCGGCGTTGGCGGCGGCCGCCGCTGAGTGGGCCGGGAAGCCGGGCGCCTTCTATATCGGCGACCTGTCGCAACTGGTCGGCCCGTCCCCAGGCGAAGGGTTGGGCGACGCCAACGAGATGGTCAATCTGGCCGCCCTGGAACGGGAACGCTACCTGTTCGACTCGGATTACTACAAGAATCTGGTGGAAAGAGCCAACTTCACCAACCCGACGGAGCTGGTCTACGACGGGGAACCCATTGAGTTGCAGTACGCCTGCATCAATCGCACGGTGGCGACCTGCGAACTGGTTGACGCCTTCTTCCGTCCCCAGATAGAAGAGCGCACCAACGGGAAATTCAAGATAGTCATCACCTCATTCCCCGAGCTGGGGCTGGCCGGCCCCGACTCGCTGGACCTGGTTGATTCAGGAACCCTGTCCTTCGCCGAAATCTATGGCGGCTACATTGCCGGGCATCTGCCCGAAGCCGAGATAGCCCTGCTGTATGGCCTCTATCCAGACCACGAGGTCGAGTTCAAGGTCACCCAGGCAATCCAGCCCGACATTGACCGGATGTATTCCGATGCCACCGGCGGCGGCCAGGTAGTCTTCCACAAGTGGATTTTCGGCGGCGACCAGTTCTTCTTCTGCAAGGACGGCATCACCAGTCTGGCAGACTTCGAGGGCAAGAAGACTCACAGCCACGGCGCGGCGCTGTCCGACTGGATTGAAGGAATGGGAGCCAATGCCCAGTTCGTGGCCTTCGCCGAGGTCTACACCGCCTTGGAGCGCGGCATCCTGGACTGCGGCGTCACCGTGGCCTTCGCCGCTCATGCCCAGCGGTAGTACGAAGTCACCGACTATATGGTTGGGCCGCTGTCCAGCCAACTGCTCACCAATGCGATCATCAACAAGGAAGTATGGGATAACCTGCCTTCCGACATCCAACGGATTCTGTTGGAAGAAGGCGCCAGGCACGAGTTGGAAGCCATGAGGGTGACTCCGGCTTGGAACGAGGTTTGGGTTGACCGCAACGTGGCGGAAAGACTGACTTTCCAGCCGTTCAACGAAGAACTGATGACCCACATGAAAAACGTAGCAGTGATGGAGCACGTCATACCCGGCTTCGTCAATCGCGTAGGCGGCGGAGACGCCGACATCATCCATCTGTTCAACGAGAAGGTCGCCCATATAGTCGGCCTGCGCATCAACTCCGACGGCTCGACCGAGGCTGTGCCGATAACCGAGTAGCCGAGGAAACCGTCTGCGACTTTCCAGACGCGCACAGGCCCCGGTCGAAATTGCCGGGGCCTTCCCTTTGCGTTGAAAGCGTTCTGGATATGTATGTGATTTAAGTTGCATACGCAGGATAAATTCCACGAATATCGTCATAGACCGCGGTAGTTTAACCAAATTACACTATTTATTTGACTCAGATCCAATTCACTTCGTGATTCTTATTGCGTCGAAATTTCCAATTTGCTATATTCCGCGCGGCTATGCTGTGGGGCGCGGAGAATTAGCCCTGATAGATAACCATTCGACTGCGGGCACAACGCATAGACCGAAAGCTATTCAGATTCTCAGAGGGTTGTTCAATGATAAAGCCATTCTTGCCGGTTGGATTCCTGACTTTGGTTATGGCCATAGTGCTGGCCTGCGGAGGTGCCGCAGAACCCGAGCCTACGACGGCGCCCGCTGCAACGCAGGCCCCGACGGTCGCGCCAACGAACACGCCCATGCCGGCCCCGACGGCCACTAAGGCGGCGATGGAGGAGGACAAGGAAGACTCGGCGATGATGGCCGATGTTGACCCTGCCCTGGCCGCAGCCGCGGCTGAGCGTGCTGGCGGGCCAGGCGCGTTCTACATCGGAGACCTAAACCAGTTGGTAGGTCCGGCGCCGGGCGAAAACCTGGGCGACGAAAACAATATGGTCAACCTCGCCGGCCTGGAACGGGAACGGTATATCTTCGAGCTCCAGTACTACAGGGACCTGGTGGACAAGGCGAACTTCACCAACCCCACCGAGATGACGTACGACGGCGAGCCTATAGAAATCCAGTTCGCCTGCATCAACCGCACCGTTGCTCCCTGCGAATTGTTTGACCACTTCTTCAGGAAACAGGTAGAGGAGCGCACCAACGGCAAGGTGCTGATCGAAATCACCTCGTTCCCGGAGCTGGGCATCGCCGGCCCCGACTCCCTGAACCTGATAACCAATGGCAGCCTGTCGTTTGCGGAGATTTCCAGCAGCTACGTATCCGGAGCCATGCCCGAGGCCGAGCTGCAAATCCTGTTCGGCGTATACGAAACCCACGAGCACTATATGGGGGTCCAGGAAGCGATAGGCCCGTTGGTGGACAGCCTGTTCGAGGAGAACAGCGACGGCGGGAAGGTAATCTCTCACATGTGGATTTCCGGCGCCGACCAGTTCTTCTTCTGCAAAGACCCCATTGAGACGCTGGCCGACTTCGAGGGCCGCAAGGTGCGCAGCCACGGCTCGGCCCTCTCCGACTGGATCGAGGGATTCGGCGCCGCCGCCCAGTTCGTGGCCTTCGCCGAGGTCTATACGGCCCTGGAACGCGGCGTTCTCGACTGCGGCGTGACCGTTGCCTTCGCGTCGGTGGCCCAGAGGTGGTACGAGGTGACCAATTACATGGTCGGCCCGCTGGCCACCCAAGCCGTGAACACCATCATCATGAGCCCGCACGTCTGGAACGAGCTGCCGCCCGACATCCAGCAGATACTGGTCGAAGAGGGCGCGCGGCACGAGTTGGAGGGCCTTCGAGTGACCCCGGCCTGGAACGAGGTCTGGATCCCCCGGAATGTTGAGGCTGGCATGATATTCCAGGAGTTCACGCCCGAACTGCTGGAGCACCAGAGGAACGTGGTGGCCCCGGACTTCGTCATTCCAGGCTTCGTCAGGCGTCAAGACGAGTCCAACAGACCCGCCATGATCGACCTGTTCAACGAGAAGATCGCCCCCATCGTAGGCATCAGGATACGGCCGGACGGCACCGGGGAGCGAATCCAGTAGCGCGGAAATTGTTCGGTGGTCATCGATCCAGGCGAACCGAAGGCCCCGGCGACAGATGCCGGGGCCTTCACTTTCCCCAAATGAGTGATGGGCTAGTCGCCGCCGGCGGCCGGCGCGGGGCCTCCCATGGGTTGTGGCCGCCTGCCGCCTATGGACAGCACCAGCAGGGCCGAGGCTATCAGCAGCGCTATGTTGGACCAGATGGCCAGGTCGTAGGTGCCGCGAATATCGAACAGGTAGCCGCCAAGGAAGGATCCAAGACCCGATCCGATGGGCATCACCGCAAACATGGTGCCGTATATCTTCCCCATGTGGGCTGTACCGAACCCATCGGCAGTATAGGCCGCGGTTATTCCGACCACCGCGTTCCAAGAAAGCCCCACCAGCAGCACTCCCGCTACCAGTGCCACTACGCCCAGCGATGGCACGCTGAGGAAAGGGATTCCCATTGAAAGGAGGACCACGACGAATCCCAGCGCCCGCAGCTGGTACGAAATAGCCAGCCATGCGCGGCGTCCGTACTTGTCGGAATAGTGTCCCAGCAGAAGGGCGCCGATGATGGCCGTGGCTCCAATAATGCTGAACATGAAGGCGGCAGTAAGCGCGGAATAACCGAGGTCTTGGGCGTAGGTGACAAAATGAGCATTCACGAAGCTCATCGAGTACCCTCAAACGAAGTACCCGAAAGTCAGCTTCTGGAACATCGAGGTGCGGATAGCCTCCATGAAGGAGAAGTTCACGTCTCCCCCACGGCGTCTGCCCCCGGCCGCAGACTGGTCGTCGTCGCGGTAAGGCTCAAGCCCTTTGTCCTCGGGACGATCCCTAATCAACAGTACCCCGACGGGGAGAATCACCAATAACAGGAGAATCGCAAGAAAGAGATACGCCTCGCGCCACGAGAGCAGCACCAGGAATGCGGACGTAGCCGGCACCAGAATCATGGCTCCGAAGGACCCCGCGCCGCTTACCAGCCCCAGCGTAAGGCCCCGCCTCGACACAAACCACTGGCTGACTATCTTGGTAAGAATCGGCCCGGTTCCCAGAGTCACGCCGAAGCTCATAATGGCAAAGAGCACATACAACTGCCAGAGCTCCTGGACGGCAGAAATCATGGCCAGCATCCAGCCCATGATCAGCACTCCGGCCAAGGCCACCCACTTGGGGCTGTAACGGTCTGCCAGATAACCGGCTATGGGACGCAGCAGCCCGGATATGAGGTAAGTGACTCCGAAGGCCGCCGAC
Organism: Dehalococcoidia bacterium; assembly: GCA_965204805.1. Classification (GTDB taxonomy): domain Bacteria; phylum Chloroflexota; class Dehalococcoidia; order Lucifugimonadales; family UBA3495; genus VXOI01. The sequence goes on along the minus strand of OZ242013.1, from coordinate 266,437 downwards.
AGGGTTCCCCGGCTCCAGTCAAATTCCTCCGTCATCGGTCTCATAAAGACGCCAAAGGAAAACTGACCGCCGGCCACGCCGAACACAACCAGGGAGCAGCCGATGGTGACCCACCAGCCATAGAAGACCTTGTGTCTGAACAGATCCATACTCCCGTCTCCGTGCCGCCCCGGTTTGATGGGGAAATACTAATCCCGTAGCTATTCTTTGTCCACGGCGTATGGAAACGGGAACCGGAAACCGGGAGATGCTGGTATACTGGTGCGCCGGTTGCAGCGGCGTGTAGAATTGGGCTGGCATACTTGGAGGTCTATTCCATGTTCGACGAAGCCCGCCGCCGGGTACGGGAAGAACTGCAGCGCCTGGATATCGACGCCTGCCTGGTCACCACGCCGGCCAACATCTTCTACACCACCGGATTCTTCAGCCCGGTAGTGAACCTGTCATTTCGACTGATGGGCACCGACACAGCTCTGATTCCCGCCGACCCGGCCCTGCCCTCGGCGCTGATGACCAGCGACTTCGCGGCCCCATCGGCGCGAGCTGCCACCTCAGTAGAGGACATTCGAACCTACCGGATGTGGGTGGAAAACCGCGATCTGGACGTAATCAGCGGACCCTCTGGCGGAGACTCGCAAATTTCACGCCCGCCCCAGTGGAATCCGGACGAATTGGACGAAACGCTTACCTCGATGCTGGAAGAGCGGGGACTATCGGCTGCTACCGTGGGAATAGACCTGCGTTATGTCTACGCCGATACTTTGTTCCGCCTTCAGCAGAATAACCCGGAATGCCAGTTTGTAGATGTGACTGGAATGCTCTACGGCCTGCGGGCCATCAAGCATCCCTACGAAATCGAGATGCACCGAAATGCGGCCCGTCTGTTCGAGGCCGGGCTGCGACGGGCCATCAATGATGCCCGCCAGGGTCAGAGCGCTCAGGCCATCAAGTACAACTACCAGGCCGGCGCGCTGGAGGCCGCGATGGACGACCCCTCGTTGGGTGAGTTCCAGTCTGCCTATGGCTTCATCAGCGCCGGCACCGGCAGCAGCTTCGGCGACCGGAGCGGCCTGCACTCCGGCGACCTGATCAAGTTCGACTGCGGAGTGGCCGTCGGCGGCTTCTACAGCGACTGCGGGCGCACCTTCGCCTTCGGTCGCCCCTCCGGCGACCAATGCAGGGTGCATGACGCGCTGGCCGAAGCCCACGCCGCCGCCCGCGAGCTGATGCGACCGGGCACGCCCATATCGGCGGTCTATCGTGCGGCGGACGAAATTATGCAGGCCCGCGGCTTCCCCGGGTACAGCCGCGGACACTACGGTCACTCCATCGGGCTGGACACCTTTGTGGAAGAGCCGCCCTTCATCAGCGCCACTGAGCACAGCGAGCTCCAGCCCGGAATGCTGCTCTGCCTGGAAACTCCCTACTATTCCGCCAGTACGGGCTCCTACCAGATTGAGGATATGATCCTCATAACCGAAACCGGCCACGAAAACTTCAACACCCTGTCTTACGAACTGGTGGAGTTGTAATCCTGTCTTACGAACTGATGGAGTTGTAGTACGAAACCCAGGCGAACCAATGTTGTTAATACCAACGATTTCACCCTCACCCCAACCCTCTCCCTCAAGGGAGAGGGAGAATCCGGAGGCGCGGGAGCAGACATGAAAGCATCCTACCTGGGGGCTATGGGGTATGCGCTGCGGCGGGATTTCCCAGCCACCTGGCCCACACCCCCGGCCTACAGCGACCCTGAGCTTTCTGTGCAGAGCTATCAGGACGGCATTGAGGAGTGCGAATTCGCCGAAGAGATGGGCTTCGAGTGGATCAGTTTTTCTGAGCACCACTATTCGGGCCGAATCTCCACCGGCACGCCTTCGGTAATGGCCGCCGCCGTCGCCGAGCGGTGCAAGAAGGCCCGCATGGCCATGCTGGGCCACCTCCTGCCATTGAACAACCCGGTGCGCATCGCAGAGGAACTGGCTCTGCTGGACAACCTGACTAACGGTAGGCTGGTGATGGGCTTCCTGCGCGGCACTCCCAACGAGGACCAGGTCTACAACGTCAACCCCGCCGAGGGCCGCGGTCGGATGCTGGAGAGCATGGACCTCATACTGCGCGCCCTGACCGAGCCGCAGCCCTTCGCGTGGGAAGGCCGCTACTACCAGTACCGCACCGTGTCGGTCTGGCCCCGGCCGGTGCAACAGCCCCTTCCCCCGGCCATCGTCGCCACCCGCAGCGACGACGCGGTTCACTTCGCCGCCACCCATCAGCTGGGACTGGGCGTCTCCTTCCTGCCGGTGGAGGATGTTGAGAGGATTACCAACAAGTACTTCAAATGGTGCGAGGAATCCGGGTGGACTCCCCAGCCTGACGAGGTGGTCTTCCGCGGCAGCATCTACCTAGCCGAGACAGATGAAAAGGCGTGGGACTGGTTCCACCGACAGGAAGACCAGGGCCGCGCCCGTGGTATGGCTATGCGCTCGTCGGTCGCCCAGGTTATCCAGGCCCAGCGGGCGGGACAGGAGGTGGACTTTGGGCACGTCTTCGCTGGCAGCGCTTCTGGCGACATCGTGGGCGGCGCTCCAGGCCTGACCTTCATCGGCGGACCGGACTCCGTCACGGAGCAGATCAAGGCCTATCACGACCGCTGCGGCGCCGGGGTCATAGACCTCTTCTTCCAGCAGCCCACCCTTAGCCACCGCGACATCATGGACGAAATAGAGCTGTTCGGGCGGGAAGTCTTGCCCAGACTCAAGGAGCTGTAGGCCAATGGCCTCCGCGGAAAGGGGCTTGCGCCTCGAAGAATCTGGACAAGGTAGTCCCGTGCTGTTGTTGGACTGGACACCGTGGCAGACAACAGCTCTTGCCGACGCCTTGGCCTCTCGATATCAGGTGTTTCGCGTCCATCTTCCTTCTGAGGACGCGCACGCCGGGTCAGCGGAGGAAGTGGCCGTCTCGGTCGCGGAAAAGGCCGCGTCCGCCGGCCTAGAGTCTTTTGCGCTCATCGGTACGTCGCTCGGCGCGGACGTGGCTTTCCGAGTTGCGCTTCTGCGTCCTGCATCAGTAACCACCCTGGCGCTGGTCTCGCCCCTCTGCGTAGAGTCTGCCGCCCCACGTCCCTGGAACACTCCGGAGCTGGCGGCCAGCACATTGCTGGCCCACCCGGAAGACAGGGCCCGTACGCTGCCGGATGCCGAGCGGACAGGGACGCTGGCCACTCTGTCGGAGCGGTGGCAAGCATCGGATACGCCCGCCGTCAATCTGCTGCCGGACGTAGCCTGCGCCACGCTGGCGGTGTTCGGGCAGGAGGACTGTCTGGTCTCCCACAGGGCTGGGGGAGTGTGGAAAGAGCGGGTTCCCAACTGCAACGTCTGCTACGTCTACGACGCGGGGCACGTCATTGCCGTGGAACGGCCAGACGCGCTGCTCAACGTAGTCATGGACTTCTTGGAACGGCGTGAAACCTTCATAGTCGAGAACCGCAGCTTCCTTGTAAATCCCTGAGCTGCCAATCACTCAGACCCGCGATTTGTGTTCGAGACTTCGCTGTGGTAGTTTCGATTTCAGCCAATGCCAATTTGAAATGGGAGTGTAATAGATGGCAACCAAAAGGAATGGCGAAAAGTATCTGGGGCATGAGCTTCACATCCCGCTGTCTCAGGACGGGCAGGTCATGGCCTACGTCTGGCCGGTGCGCGCGCTGAATGTGCGCGGGTCGTGGTGCGGCGGGCCCACCATCGGCATCGACGTAGGCAATGAGGAGGTCATCCGCTTCGACTGCCACGACCGCCCCGGCCACTGGCACGGCGGTGGCTACGACAAGTCGGGCTCACCCGGCGCTTCCCACCGCGACTTCCCCCAGGACATCGTCGCCGTGGCCGACCAAGTCGACTGGTCCCTGCAGCAGGTCAGCGAGCGCACCGTAGAACTGCTGGCTGAGGCCGAGTATTCCGAAGCCGCCGATTCGGTGGATACGGAAATGCTCCAGGCCGCCGTCGGCCTGATCCGCAGCCACCTGGAGCAGCAGGGCGACCTGCGCGGGCAGGCCATCAGCGCGGGGATTATTGACGTTTAGAACACAGCAATGGGCGCCTTCTACATGGCGATAGAACTGGGAGACGAACAAGGCGCAAATTGGCGGCCCGTGGACGCGCTGGTTGACACCGGCGCGTCCACTACTTCGGTTCCGGCCAGCGTCCTGCGGGAGTTGGGCGTCCGTCCAGTGTCCACCGAGCGGTTCCGTTTCGCCCAGGGCGAGGTTAGAGAGTTGCCGGTAGGATACGCTTGGATAAGATTCGCCCGAAAAGAGCTGCTGACGCAGGTTATTTCGATGCCGAAGGAACCACGCCATTGCTGGGCGGGCTGGCGCTGGAGGGTGCCTACATGGCTGTTGACCCGGTTGGGCAGAGGTTAATCCCTGTCGAGGGCCTGTTGATGTAGAGTGCAAGAAGTACAAGAGATCTAAGAATGAGCGTTTTCAGAGTGCAAATTTCCGTCGGCGACACTGAGCGCCGTCAGTGGCGAGACCTGTCCGCAGTTGTCGATACCGGAACATTTATGTCTGCCGTTCCGGGATCTGTTCTGAGAGATTTGGGTGTGGAACCAGCAATGAAGGACATCGGGCAGTTGGCGGACGGTACCGAGAAAGAGGTGGATGTTGCTTACACCTGGCTGCGATTGGACGGGCGGGAAGTAATGACCCACGTCATCTTCAACGAGGAGTTTGAGGTGGAACCCATTATTTGGACAGGATTAAGGCCGAGTTAAGTGACAGTCCCGGCTCTTCTGCCAGTGCTTGGGTCCCCTTTTCCGGTGAACACCTCCTTCGATCAGACTCCTCTGCTACGGCTTTCTGCTCCCCATAGAACACCTCGGCCGGGGTCCGGTAGCCCAGGGCCTGATGGGGCCTGAGCCCATTGTAGAACCGGAAATAGTCTCCCAGTCCCCGCTGGGCCTCCAGGACGCTGGCGTAGGCTTTCAGGTACACCTCCTCGTACTTCACCGTCCGCCACAGCCGCTCCACGAAGATGTTGTCCTGGTACCTTCCCTTGCCGTCCATGCTGATCTTCACGCCCCGGTCCTGCAGCACCTGGGTGAACTCCAGGCTGGTGAACTGGCTCCCCTGGTCGGTGTTGAACACCTCGGGCTGGCCCTTACTTAGAGCCTCCTCCAGCGCCTCGGCGCAGAAGCCGGCCTCCAGGGTGTTGGACAGCCGCCAGGCCAGCACGTACCGGCTGTGCCAGTCCATCACCGCCACCAGGTAGAGGAAGCCCCGGGCCATGGGCAGGTAGGTGATGTCGGCGGCCCAAACTTGGTTGGGCCGGGTGATCCTGACATTCCGCAGCAGGTAGGGATAGACCGGGTGCTCCGGCGGCCTGCGGCTGGTGCCAGGACGGCGGTAGATGGCCCGCAGCCCCATGGCCCGCATCAGCCGCTGCACCCGCTTCCGGCTCACCGGCATCCCCCGCCGCTCCAGCCAGGCCTTCATCCGCCTGGACCCGTAGAAAGGCGTCTCCAGGTACTGCCGGTCGATCTCGCCCATCAGGGACAGGTCCTCTGGCGATGCCGCCCGGGGCCGGTAGTAGAGGCTGGAACGGCTGACGCCTAACAAAGCGCACTGGCGCACCAGAGATAGGGAGGGGTGCTCCCGGTCCACCATCTGCCGCCGCCGGGCCGGACTCATGGACCGGACCTCTCCGCCAAGAAATCCCGCTCCACCTTCAGCTGGCCGATCTCCTGGTACAGGCGGGCGATCAGGGCGGCGTCGTTCCGGGACTTCTGCTCCTTGCCGTTGCCAAAGACCCCGGAGGCGCCCTCGGTGAGTGCCTTCTTCCAGGCCTGGATCTGCCCGGGGTGGACTTCATACCTGGCGGCCAACTGGGCCACCGTTTCCTGGCCCTTAAGCGCCTCCAACGCCACCTTGGCCTTGAAAGCCGGGCTGTGCTTCCTGCGTCCTTGCGACATTTCCTGCTCCTTCCCGACAGCAACCGCTGCCCTCAATTTAGGAGCGGGACTCTCACTTAGCTACCTGTCCGAATTTCCGGGTCCACCTCAGTTCACTAATCCATTATTGGGGTCGCTGGCCCTCGAAACTCTCTTACTCGTTGTAGACCCGGCAGGAGAAAGATTGGTGCCGCGCTCTGGCTTTCCTTTCTAATTCCTATAACCCTGCCTGCCTCCGTTGCTCCTCCTGTAGCTCGTCAATGCTCTCCCGTGACCGCCCGTAGATGTGCGGCACGTCCCAGCCTTCCAACCCCGCGTAGGTGTCAATCTGGCTGCGGTGATGCGTTTCGTGCTCGAACAGCATCATCATAATTCGCCACCCGCTGAGCATCCCGTCGGTGTCTATCATCTTGACACGGCGTTGCAGCCACTCCGGGGGGCTGTCGTCGAGGCGGCGGTGGAATTCCTCGAAGGAGGCCTCGATGGCCGGAATCCAGTCCGACTGCCGCTCGGTGCTGGGAACGGGCCAGTCGTAGAGCCAGCCCCGGTTGCAGTAGGCGCTGGCGAAGTAGAGGCGGGACTCGGCAATGTGATGCACGATTTCGTTGATATTCCATGCCTTCTCGCCCTCACCCCGGGGCGGCCGCCAACCGTCGGCCTCTGGGGGCAGCGCCAGAATGTCCCGCACCGTGCGCTGATGGAAGCGGTCGAAGTAGCGAAGCAACGTCGGCAGGTCGGTAATCATCTTGCAACCTCGCGGGAAGGTCTTCCGGATTTATCAACGGAACCGGTGCGGGCAATCATAGTCAGCGGGCGGAACGCCGTCAACGGTATGCCGACTCGGCCCTTCGACAAGCTCAGAGCGCTAGGTCTGTATAGCCCCTTACGGCGGAAGGGTGTAGAATCGGCGCGACATTGTTGCGTCATTGAGGAACAGCTATGAAGTACGACGTTATTGTAGTTGGCGGCGGCTCGGCTGGGTCGGTGGTTGCCAGTCGGCTCTCGGAAGACCCGCATCGGTCGGTGCTGCTGCTTGAGGCGGGGCAGGACTACCCGGACCCCGAATTCCTGCCTGAGCCGGTGCGTAATGGCCATTCCTCGGAAGGAGAGGCCATCGGCTCCGCCATATCCTGGAACCTGCGCGGCGTCATCAACGACCAGCAGGGCGAAATCAACATAGCCCAAGGCAAGGTAATCGGCGGCTCCGGCTCCATCAACGGGCAGGTATTCCTGCGGGGCCTGCCGGAGGACTTCGAGCGATGGGAGTCATTCGGCAACGACGAATGGGGCTATCTGAAAGTGCTCCCCTACTACCGCAGGTCAGAGACCGACATGGACATCCAGGACGACTTCCATGGAACCGACGGCCCCCTCCCCATAGTTCGCCGGGAAAACGAAGAATGGCCGGAAGTACAGCGGGCCTTCTATGACGCCTGCATGGAGCGCGGCTACCCGCCCAACCACGACCTCAACGGCCCCAACTCCGGCGGCATCGGCGCCATCCCCATGAACAACCGCAGCGGCTGGCGGATGAGCACCAACATCACCCACCTGACTCCGGCCCGCCATCGCCTCAACCTCACCGTGCGCGGCGGCGTCTTCGTCCGGCGCGTCGTTATCGAGGGCGGACAGGCGACCGGCGTTGAGGCGGAAAGCGGCGGCGAGATTTTCACCCTACCGTGCGACCGGGTGGTACTGTGCGCCGGCGCTCTCAAATCACCCCATATCCTGATGCTCTCCGGCGTCGGCCCCCGCAATCAGTTGGAAGAGCACGGTGTCCCGGTACTGGTGGATTCTCCCGGCGTGGGACAGAACCTTTTTAACCACCCGATGGGGTCGGTGACCTTCCAGGTTAATGAAGACGTCAAGTTGACGGCCAACGCCGAGGCCCTGCGCTTTGGTCTGCGAGTCACCTCCGAGCCGCCATCCCACCCCAACGACGTGATGCTGCACACCCTGGCCATCTGGAACGTGATGACCGGCGAGATGGTGCCGTCGGGAACGGCCCGCATCGCCTGCGCCTTGGAACTGCCAGACGGCTCCGGCAGGGTTCGCTTGCAGTCCTCCGATCCCACCGTTCAGCCCTCCATCAACTACCGCTACCTGCACAACGAGAACGATATGCGCCGGATGCGCGACGCGGTGAAGCTGGCGTGCAGCATTCTGGAGTCGGACGCCTACCGGGGCATATCCGAGGGCCGCATCGCGCCCACTGAAGAAGTGCTGGGCAACGACGCCGAGTTGGATATTTGGATTCGCCAGACGCTGGGCAGCTCCCGCCACGTCTCCGGCACCTGCCGCATCGGGCCGGACGGCGACGCGATGGCGGTCACTGATCAGCAGTGCCGCGTCCGGGGCGTCAACGGCCTATGGGTGGCCGACTCGTCCATCATGCCCCAGGTCACCCGCGCCAACACCAACGCCACCGCCATAATGATCGGCGAGCGGGTGGCGGATTGGGTGATCGGGAGTTAGCCGATGGAGCCTTTCAGCGCAGAGGTTTCTATAGGTGACAGTGAACGCCTCCAATGGATAGAACTGTCCGCAAAGGTGGACACCAGCGCGTTTATGATGTTCGCTCCAGGTTCACTGTTGCGGAATCTGGGGTTACTTCCTGGCTCCGCTCAAAAAGTCAAAACGGTCGACGGTAGTTTGCGTGGCATGGACGTGGCCTACACCTGGATTCGGGCAAATGGCCGCGAAATGATGACGTACATCATCTTTAACGATGAGGGAACCAAGCCCGTTATGGGCCGTCTGGCCGTAAATTCCCTTCTGCTGACCGTTGACCCGGTAGCGCGAAAGCTGGTTCCAATGACCAACATACCCATATAGCCGGAATACGAAATGAAATTCGGCCTCTTTCACTCCGTACAGCTCCCGAACCCCTCCGAGCAGGACCGCTACTATCGCGAGGCCCTGGCGCAGGTGCTCCATGCCGAGCGGCTGGGATACAGTTCTGTATGGTTCACCGAGCACCACTTCACCCGGCATGGCATCGTGTCGGCCACTACCTCAGTTCTGGCTTATCTTGCCGGAGTCACCGACACCATCCGGCTGGGAACTGCCGTGACCGTCCTCCCCTTCCACAATCCCGTCCAGCTTGCCGAGCAGACGGCAACGGTGGACGTGCTCAGCAACGGGCGGCTTGATTTGGGTGTGGGGCGCGGCTACCAGTGGGGGGAGTTCCACCGGATGGGCATACCGATGGACGAGGCCAGCCGCCGGTTCGAGGAATCAATGGAGGTACTGACCCGCGCCTGGACTTCGGTCGAACCTTTCGACCACCGGGGCGAGTTCTGGAGCTTCAACGACCTGACGGTGCTGCCCCGTCCGGTGCAGCAGCCCCATCCGCCGGTGTACGTGGCGGCCTCGGGGGCCGAGAGCGTGGCCCGGGTGGTGCGCAACGACTGGAACCTGCTCATCGGGCAGGGCGAGACCTACGGGCAGGTGGCCGGGCAGATAGAGTTCTACCAAGACGCGCTGGCCGAGGCCGAGGCGGACTATACCCCGCAGCGGGTGGTGGTGGCACGGGCCATGTACACCGCTCCGACCACGGAGCAGGCGCGACGCGAGGCCGAAGTCCCTTTCATGTGGTTCAAGCAGACCGGACAGGAGGTCAGCGCACCTCCCGATCAGCGGGTTGACCTGCTGCCCGAGGAATATGCCGCCTACCGCAGCCGCTACTCGCCGGATGCCCGGTTCGACTACGACGCCATGTGCGAGAACGTGATGTTATTCGGCAGCCCGGACGACATCGCCGAGCACATCGGGCGGCTGCGCGATTCAGGCGTGGAGAACCTGATTTTCTTCGTCAACTTCGGCGGTATCGAGCATCAGAAGGTGCTGGACTCTCTGGAGCTTTTCGCTGCCGAGGTTATGCCCCAGTTCGCCGATTAACCCCTTCCATTTGTTCCCTCTCCCTCCGGGGGAGGGTTAGGGTAGGGGCGGCACCCTCAGCGCACGGGCTGCACCAACTCGATAAGCACGTCGTCCGGGCCTTCGATGTAGGCCAGTTGCGAGCCGGTGGGCGTCTTGGTCAGAGGCAGCACCACACGGATGCCGTCGGCCTCCAGCCGGGCCAGTTCCGACTCTAGGTCTTCCACGTCGAAGCCGAAATGTTCCAGTCCCAGCCGGTTAAGCTCCGCAACGCTGCGCTCATCGGAGGTTCCGGCCGGTTTCGACGAAATATTGAGCCGCACCGGGCCGCCCACTTCCATGCTGACGGTAACGGTGCCGGGCATAATCTCGCGGGCCCACAGCTTCCTGGCGTTAAAATACTTTTCGTACCACGCCGCCGAAGCGTGGGGGTCCTGCGCTCGCACGTGAACGTGGTTGATGTGATACTGCATCGGAGTGACCTCCTGTTCTGTGTCTCCTTCAATTTATAGCATATTTCGACCCGATGTAACCGAGTCATAAGAATACGGTGCATTATGTTTGTTTCGTGACTAATTACAACCATTTCATAGCTAGGTATTGACAATCAAAATCTCAGTAATATCATTATCGGCATTCCTTTACGATACCAAAAGAACTGCCAGAGGCGATAAATGATAGCAATCCTAAAAGTCTTTCAATGGCGATTGATGCTGCCTGTCGGGGCAATACTGGCGTTGGTTCTGCTGGCGGCCTGCGGCGGAGCGGCCACCGAGGCCCCGGAGCCGACCGCCACCAGCGCGCCTGCGGCTCCGGCGCCAACCACCGCGCCGGCCACCCAGCCGACTGACGCTCCTGCGCAGCCCACGGCCGCGGCGGAGCCAACTGAAGCGCCCCAGGCCATGATGTCGGAGGAGCCGGAGGGCCAACTGGTGCTGGGCCTGACCAGCTATGGCAACGAGGTGCCGATACCCTGGCAGGAAATCGCCTTCGCCAAGAACTACGGGCGGTTTATCTGGGACTACCTCATTGGCACCACCGACGACGCCCAGCTTTCCACCGAGACCGGGCTGGCCGAGTCGTGGACAATGGCGGAAGACGGCCTTAGCTGGAATTTCAAGCTGCGCCAAGGTGTGCCTTTCCAGAACGGAGAGGAGTTCATCGCCGAAGACATCAAGTTCGCTCTCGACCAGACGATGGTCATACCGGAAGCGCCGGCATCCTACAAGAACCAGTTGCTGTGCTGCGTTACGGAGAACGGTATTGACCTGGTTAACGACTACGAATTCAACGTCCGCATGGACAAGCCCCAGATATTCCTGGACTGGGACTTGACCGACGCGCAGGGCAACCTGGGCGTGCCAGTGGACAAGAGCCACTATGACGCCGTAGGCGAGGACGAGTACGCCCGCAACCCAATACACACCGGCGTCTATCAATGGACTGACCACCTGAAAGGCGACTTCATTGAAATGACGTATTGGGGCGAGCACTGGCGGGAAGGCGTCCCGCTATGGGAGTCGGTGCTCATAAAGACCATCCCGGAGGAAAGCACCCGCATAGCTGCGCTCAAGGCTGGAGAGGTGGACGTCATCAACCTTTCCCGTGAGCGGGTCACGGAAATCGAGGAAGCCGGGTTCCGGGTGTACCCGCGACCAGGGCAGGCGATTATCGGGTTCTACTTCCACCAGATGTGGGAAGACGTACCCTGGGCGGATATTCGCGTTCGTCAGGCTATGAACATAGCCATCGACCGAGACGAGATGGTGGAGTTCATATTCGCCGGGCGGGGCAGCCCCGGTATCGTTTACCCAATGCCGCTGTCGGGTGAGGTATATGGCGGCTGGGACCGGTGGGGCCCCAAGAAAGACCCGTACCCTTATGACCCAGACGGAGCGCGCGCCCTGTTGGAAGAGGCGGGCTATGGAGACGGGTTCTCCATAACGATGCACTCATACCCGCGACCGGACGCGCCCGAAGGCCCGCGAATGGTGGAGGCAATGGCCGGATACTTCGAGGCAATAGGCATAGACGTGACCATTCAGCCAATTGACTCAGCCACGTCAATTGCCGAGCGACTGGCCTTCAATTTGTCCAACACCATGACCTACCTGGACGCCCCCAACCGTCCATTCCCCGGGTTCGCCGGACTGATGTTCGGCCTGGAGCATTCCGAGGGACAGGGACGCAGCGCCGAGGACCCGGCTTTCGACGCCACCATTGAGGCGATGCAGGAAACCCTGGACCCGGTGGAGGCTGAACGGCGCTTCCTGGCCGTGTACGACTACATCTATGACAATTACATCCACCTGCCAGTGGCCAACCTGGACGTGTCCTACGCCGGCAGCGACCGGATTCACGCGGACTGGAATCGGGCTTGGCGCTCCTGGGAAGCCAACTACCTCGATCTGGTTCGCCGCCGCTAGAACAGCTTTTCCAAAGTGCGTGGCGAAGCCCGTTCATCCTGAGCTTGTCGAAGGATGAATGGGCCAAGACTGACCGCTGCTCGCCCAACCGCCCGTCCTTCGACAAGCTCAGGATGAACGGTTGGGCTTGGGAACTCATTACTGGGGCGGCCAGAACCGCCCGGCCTGTCTAACGCGAGGAAGCAGTGCAGCAGTACATCCTGAGGCGAACGGGGCAGTCCGTAATTGCTCTGTTTCTGCTGTCGGTCATCGTGTTCGGGGTTGTCCGGCTGACCGGCGACCCTACCTATCTGCTCATTGACGAGCAGAACACCGAGGAACAGCGGCTGGAAATCCGCCGCGCCTTGGGCCTTGACCGACACGTCGTAATCCAATACGGGATATTCGTCGGCAACTTCCTTCAGGGCGACTTTGGGCGCTCGGTCAGGGGCCGGACGCCGGTCAAAGACCAGGTGGTTGAACGCATTATGCCTTCGGTCAAGCTGGCCGGGGCCGCTATAGTGTTCATACTGATTACCGCCGTGCCGCTGGGGGTCATTGCCGCAGTTAAAAAGGGAACCATCGTTGACTCCGGCGCTAAGTTAATAGCGGTGTTGGGGCAGTCGCTTCCGTCTTTCTGGCTGGGAATAATCCTGATTGAGATATTCGCCGTCCAACTTGACCTTTTACCCACCCAAGGTATGGGCGGGATTAGCCACTACATCTTGCCCGCCTTCACCCTGAGTCTCTTCCTGATTGCCGGTGTGATGCGCCTCCTTCGCTCCAGTATGCTGGACGTTCTGGACAGCGAATACATTAAGCTCGCCAGGGTCAAGGGCCTTTCTGAATCCTGGGTCATCTGGAAACACGCCCTGCGCAACTCGCTCATCGCGGTCGTGACCTTTGGCGGCACCTACATTGCGGCACTAATAACCCTGGCCATCCTGGTCGAGGTGGTGTTTGCCTGGCCTGGCTTGGGGAGGCTGGTCTTCAACGGCATCATCAACCGCGACTTCCCCTTGGTGCAGACCCTTGTCATCTTGACCGGTGCGCTGGTGATTTTCGTCAACCTGCTGGTGGACATCTTGTACGCCTACCTGGACCCGCGAGTCAGGTTTGAGTAATCTTATAGGATTGGACGGCTAGGCAGTGGCTCAGGCAGAAGCAGCGCCAATTCTGGTGTTGGAACCCACAAGGGCGAGCAGGATGGTGGACGCGCTGAAGCGCGCTCCGCTGATACCCGTGGTCATACTGCTCTTTTTCGTGGTGCTGGCCATCTTCGCCGACGTCATTTCCCCCTATTCATCCACGGAAGTCAGCCTGCGGGACCGGCTCATTCCGCCCCTTTGGAGCGCAGAGGGCAGTTGGAGCCACCCGCTGGGCACCGACCCGCTAGGCCGGGACCTGGCGACCCGCATTGCCTATGGGGCCCGTACCTCGCTGATGGTAGCCGCCGCTACCGTCCTGCTCTCAGCCGCCATTGGGGTGGTTCTCGGCCTCATCGCCGGCTACAACCGCGGAATAATCGACACCATAATCATGCGGGCGGCCGATATTACCATCGCCTTTCCTATCATTCTATTCGCCATAATGCTGGTGGTCATTTTGGGCGCGGGCATTATCAACCTAGTGATTGCGGTCGGCGTGGTGCTGTGGGCACGATTCGCCCGGGTCATTCGCGGCGAGGTGCTGATTCTGATGGAGCGGGACTTCATCGCCAGAGCACGGGTTTCCGGCTGCTCCAGCGTGCGCATTATTGTGGTGCACCTGTTCCCCAACATCGTCAACACCATGGTGGTGCTGCTGACTCTACAGATAGGCTTTGTCATCATCATCGAATCATCTCTCAGCTTCCTGGGCGCAGGAGTGCCGCCGCCGACACCGGCCTGGGGTTCGATGATTGCCGAGGGGCGCGAGTACACCACCACCGCCTGGTGGGTGTCGGTGATTCCGGGCCTCGCGCTGGCGCTGATCGTCGTGTCCTTCAATCTGCTGGGCGACTGGCTCCGCGAGGCCCTTGACCCCCGGCAGCGGCAGGTATAACGGGCTGTAGTGATCAAACCAATCCGAGGTTGCGCAAATGACCACCGAATACCGCCATTGGGCGTTTACTGGCGAGGAACGTCGCAAGTTCGACCAGTGGATGGAGCGAATCATGGTCGGCCATACGGGAACGGCCGACGTTCGCAACAATACCGTAAACTGGACACCCTTGGGCAAGCCGCTGACGGAGTGCGTGGTCTCCCTGTTCACCACCGGCGGGGTTCACCTGCGCGACGATGCCCCCTTCGACATAGACAGCGCCCATGGCGACTGGACGCACCGCGAGATTCCCACGGACGTTGACACCCGCGACTTGGCGGTCACCCACTCCCATTACAGCCACGTGGACGCCGACCGCGACGTCAACTGTATGTTCCCCCTGGACCGCCTGCGGGAACTGCGCGACGAGGGGGTCATCGGCGGCATTGCGCCCATGGCCTACAGCATCATGGGCTTCAACCCCAACCCGGACAACTTAATGGCCCGCACAGCGCCGCTCCTGGCCCGCAAGTTCCGCGAGAGCGGCGCCGACCTGGTCTTTATGACCTGCGGTTGACCCATCTGCCACCGGTCCGTGGGACTGGTTCAGAACCAGATGGAAGGCGCCGGGGTTTCCACCATTTCGATGTCCGTGCAGCCCCATATCACTGCCTCCATTGGCGCGCCCAGGGCGGTGACGCTTCGCTATCCCGCCGGCAATCAGGTGGGGGAGGCGGGCAAGCCCATTCAGCAGCGGGCCATTCTGAGCTGGGCCTTGCGGGCCGCGGCAGATATGGAGTCGCCCGGAACCATCTTCGAGTTGCCCTACCGTTGGCGCAGGTTCCCGGTCGACGAGGAACCTGTCTTCACCGGAGAGTCCCACGGGGCGCGACACCCGCAGACCGACGAAATTGCTGCTGCCCTCGATGCGGTGGTGCGGCTGGTGCAGGAATACAAAAGCTACCTGAAAGAGCGCGTCGCCAACGAGGAGGCCAACCCGTCAGGAGTCGAACACGTCCCCCAAGCCCTGCGGGAAGCGGTAGCGCGGGCCGATGGACTTCTGCAAATACTGGACGGCGAAGCCATGGACCAACTCCGGGAAATAGTGAACCGCATCACCGTGCTGGAGCTGATGGTCAGCGGCAAGTTCGTATAGATTCTGGTCAAGCTCCGTTCCAATCCCCCTCGCCGCCATAACGACCCGGCAAGGGGGTTCTACTTTTGTGATGCCCCACCCCCGAATGGTAATGCGATGGCGCGAGGTGCCCAAGTTCATCATCGGCACAGTGGTCAAGGCCAACTGGACCAACAACTGTGGAGCGAAGCTGTGCGCTCCGCCCGTAACCCGCACACGGCATCTTCAATCGACCCCAAATTGGCGCACTCGACGCCCACTGCTCCTCCGCTGCCTGAATGCAAGCACGGAGGGGCCTGCCTTTCTTTGGATGACAGTCGCGCCCCGCCTCGTGTCTAAATATGCAATAGTATCTAGGCCGTACTATTCTCGATTGATTATACATCATAATTCGCAATAGATAGCTGTAATTTAGTTATATTTTCATAATTTATGCCTGAATAATTTACAGAGCACCAATCGCGTGATATATTCAGCCAACCTTTGCGCGGCAGCCATCCAATCCGGGGGTGTAGCGTACAGGCGCGGCCCGGCAGGGTCGTCGGGCCGGAATTTCAGCAGGCCGAAACCTTGGCGGCCGATCAGGAGGAGAAGCTCAGCATTGTCAGTCCGGGCGTAGATTCGCCCACGGTGATTCAGGAACCGGTAACGTCCCGCGCCTTGCTTGGCCACTTCGGAACCATTCAGAGCTCCAGAGGAGGACACCAGCCATGCGTAGCCCGTTATTCCTTACCCTGGCCCTGATTCTAATTGTGGGTCTGCTCGCCGCCTGCGGCGGAGCGGCCACCGACGAAGAGGAAGCGCCAGCGCCTACCGCCGCACCCACTGCGACATCCGCCCCGGCCCCAACAGCCACGACGGCGCCAACGGCAACTACCGCCGCCGCGGCAGCCTCCGATGTAGACCCCGCGCTGATGGCATACGCCAATGAGTATGCCGGTGGACCGGGCGCAATCTACATCGGCGACATCAACCAACTGGTCGGCCCGGCCAAGTCGGTAGAACAGGGAGATTTCGACGGGAACGTGACCCTCGAGTCATTGGAAAGGCATCTCTGGATCTACGAAAGCCCCTTCTATGCTGAACTCATCGAGAAGGCCAAGCTGACCGATCCAACGCCCATGACATACGACGGTGAGCCCATCACCATTCAGCACGCCTGCATCAACCGCGCCCTGCTGCCGTGTGTTGCGCTCGAAACCTTCTTCTCGCCCAACCTGCTGGAACGCACCAACGGGAAGGTGGAGTTCATCACCAGCTCCTTCCCCGAGCTGGGGCTGGCGGGACCTGACACGCTGAGCCTGGTTACCGACGGCACTCTGGACTCGGCCACCATATACGGCGGCTACGTGGGCGGCGAAATGCCTCCCATCGAAATTCAGAACCTCTGGGGCATCTACTCCTCGCGCGAGCAGGAGTTCGAGGCCACACAGGCCATCATCAAGGACATCGAGGAGCTGGTGCTGGCCGAGACCGGCGGCGTCATCATGAATCACAACTGGTATGCCGGAAACGACCAGTTCTTCTTCTGCCGGGAGAAGATAGATACGCTGGACGGCTTCGCTGGCAAGAAGACTCGCAGCCACAGCGCTGCCCTGTCCGACTGGATTAACGGCATGGGGGCCACGGCGCAGTTCCTCGCCTTCGCCGAGGTGTACACCGCTATTGAGCGCGGCATCCTGGACTGCGGCGTAACCGGAGCGGACGCCGGCTTCGGCCAGCGCTGGTACGAGGTGACAGATTTCATCATCGGCCCACTGCTGAGCTTCCCCTCCAACAACAACGTGATCAACGCCGAAAAGTGGGCTTCGATACCCGATGACCTACAGCAAATCATCCTGGAGGAGGCCGCCAAATCGGAGCTGGAGGCTCTGCGAATCGCTGCTATCCAGAACGAGATGGGGCTGCTCAAGAACACCTCCGATGACCCGCGTGGAGCCGGAATAGATGCGATGGAGTTCGTCCCCTTCTCCGAGGAGATGACCTTCCGGAGCCTGAACACGGCCGTAATGGAACACGTGGTGCCGGCTTGGGTCAACCGGGTGGGCGACACCAGCCATCCCATCATCGCCGATTCGTTCAACAACGGGGTCGGACCGATAGTCGGCCTGCGGATTGAAGCCGACGGAACCGTGATCAAGACCAACTAGGTATGCTTGGAGAGGGCAGGAAAAGACGAGTGCCTAGTCCCTGTCGGCGACGGGTCTTCATTGCAGGATAGCATAAGCAGGGGGCGGGTTCAGGCCCGCCCCTGGCGTTTTGGCCTTTTCAAGAATAATCTAGCGCTGGGCGGAGCGTCCCCTGCCGGTGCGGAGCCTGCGCAGGGCGATGCCGCTGGCTCCCACTAGGTATACGGCGATGTTGGCTGCCAGGGCGGCTCCCAAGGCTGCGAAGGTGAAGGGGCCGGTGCGCGGCTCAGCGCAACACTCTATCTCGCGGTTGACTCCATACTCGTACCCGCCCATGGCCCCGATAAGTCCCCCGGCGATGGCTACGAGAATTGTTGCGGCAATCGTCGGCCAGTGATGCCGGTCGAGCTTCAGCCACCCGAGATAGGCCCCCACCCCTGCGCCGATGCTGGCTCCGGCCATCAGCATCACCAACCAGGTCATCCTGGTGGACGATCCGGAAAAAATGTAAAGCCCCCAGGCCACAGCCAGGCAGACCATGCTCAGAATCAGGCTGAAGCCCAGCCCAAGAATAATGCGCCCAGACAATAGGGCCGCCGAGCGAAAAATGTCTGACTTGTCCATCCTGCGTATATTTGCCATATCAAGATTGTAACCCGGAGTAGAGACCGTCGAGAAGGGGGCTTGGCCTGCGAAGGGGGCTTCAGCGAGGTCTCGCGGCCTTGACAGCGAAATTCGGAAAGCCTACACTGAAATAGCCGGGTCAACAACCCGGTCGTTTCTGGCCCGGTGGTGTAGCGGTTAACATACTGGCCTGTCACGCCAGAGATCGTGGGTTCGAATCCCATCCGGGTCGCCACCCCGCACTGAATGGGGACGCGCGGGTTCGACAGGGGCGTTCTGTAACGGATTGCAAGCCGAGGAAGCCATCAACCTCGTTAATCCGGTGGCGCAAAAGTAACTGGCGAACGTGAATTCGCTCTAGCGGCCTAAGCGCCGCTACGTCTGCTCCCAGCTATTCCCGGGTGAGGGGATGCAGGCGCCATAAGTCCGGGATGCGGCCAATCCGATGCCGGTAAGGGCGGCCAAAGACACACCGGCTGGGCCTCTTCAGGTTGTGTCGGCGGTATCTGAAGAGTCCAAGAACAAACCGCCGGACAAGCTTGTAGCACATCCGGTTTATAGGCTCTTCTGGACGGGGAGTTCGACTCTCCCCCGTCTCCACCAACTCCAGTCAAACGACACTTCCATGGCTACGTCATCCCTCTCAGCCATCGGCAGACAGGGTGTAAGTGTCTCTTCGGCGCCGGCTCTGTTACCTCCCTCCCTTCATGGCCTACGTACACCGCTTGCAGCCTGTTCCACAGTACCCGGTTTCGCTGGCCCGGTGAGGCCATCCGCCAATTCCACAAGTCTCAATCTTCCACCCGCTTGCTGAGGAAATCTGATTCCGTCACGCCCCAGTTGTCGCAGGTCAATTGCAGCCGATGGGCTTTGCCTGTAAAAGCCCGACGGGCCAAGACACAAGGATTTCCTGGCCTGCATTGGCCCCGACGCACTGACATCGACAATCGCAGCGACCATCGGCGTTTTGGCGTAAGATATTGCCAGCAAGAATCGGTTATTGCCGGAAGGCTCAGGAGGCCCCAGGTGTTCAAGATCGGGATAGACGTTGGAGGCACTTTCACCGACTTTGTCGTAGCTGACGAAAGGGGACAGCCGCGTTTCTTCAAGACCCAGTCCACTCCCGACGATCCCTCCATAGGAATAATGTCCGGCTTGCAGGAAGCGGCCGGCGCACTCGGAGTATCCCTTGACCAACTACTGGGAGATACGGATCTGGTGATTCATGGCTCGACCGTCGCCACCAATACACTGGTCGAGCGCAAGGGCGCGAAGGTCGGCCTCGTCACCACCGACGGCTTCCGCGACCTTCTGGAAATGCGCGAAGGTCTGAAGGAAGACCGCTATAACCTGCGGATGAAGATGGTGGAGCCGCTGGCCGCCCGCTACATGCGCGTTGGCATACCGGAACGAATCCGCGCCAGCGGCCAGGTCGAGCGGCCCTTGGACGAGGCCGCGCTGGTAGAGCGCCTCGAGTACCTGCTGCACGAGGGGGCCGAGGCGCTGGCGGTCTGTTTCCTGTTCTCGTACCTCAACCCCTCGCACGAGCGAAAGGCTGCGGAAATAATACGCGGCCGGTTTCCCGATATGTACACCTCTCTCTCCCATGAAGTAATTCCCCAGATCAAGGAGTTCGACCGCCTGAGCACCACGGTGATCAACTCCTATGTAGGCCCGGTGTTCAGCCGGTATCTCTCGCACCTGGGCCAGCGATTCGAGTCATATCCCCAGCTGAAAGACGTGCTGATAATGCAGTCCAACGGCGGGGTGGCTCCCATAGACGACTCCAGCCGGATGGCAGTGCGGGCAATCCTGTCCGGCCCGGCGGGAGGCGTCAGCGCCGCCGCATATATTGGTCAACTGCTGGAGGGAAGCCACCACCCTAACCCTCCGCCAGAGGGAGAGGGAACAAAGATAATAGCCTTCGATATGGGCGGCACCAGCACCGACATTTCGCTGATCGAAAACGGCGTTCCCCATATCACCAACGAAAAGTTCGAGGCTGGGTGGAAGATAGCCGCGCCGATGATTGACATCCACACGCTGGGCGCCGGAGGGGGCAGCATCGCCAGGGTGGACGAAGGAGGGATCCTCCACGTCGGCCCTGACAGCGCCGGAGCCGAACCCGGACCGGCCTGCTACGGCAAGGGCGGAGAACGGCCTACGGTCACCGACGCCAGCCTGGTATTGGGCTTCCTGGATGCCGGTAATTTCCTGGGAGGCAGGACCAGTCTTGATCCCGCCGCCGCCGAGAGAGCGCTGGCAGACGACGTGGGAGCGCGCCTCAACCTGTCCAATGTCGAGTCCGCCTACGGCGTGTACAAGGTGGTCTGCACCACCATCGCCGAAGGCATAAGGCTCATGTCGGTTCAGCGAGGCGTCGACCCGCGGGAATTCACGATGATGGGATTCGGAGGAGCCTCGGGCCTCCATGCTTCTGAGGTTGCCCGGCAGCTCCAGGTGGCCAAGGTGTACATACCGGCATCGGCGCCGGTGCTGTCGGCCTACGGAATGTTGAACACCGACATAAAGTACGATTTCTTCCGGTCATACCCGGTGAGCCTGAACCGGCTGGATCTGGATGAGCTGCGGGCCATCCTTGACGAGCTTGGAACCCAAGGCCGGGACAAGCTTTCCTCCCAAGGCATGGCCGGGGAAGCCGTGGAGATTCAATACTCCGCTGACATGCGGTACCTTGACCAGATATATGAAGTCACCGTGCCGATGCCCGATGCCAATCTGCCGGACTCGGAATTCGTCGCACAGTTGACGGCCAATTTTCACCGGCGATACGAGGAGCTATATTCCTACAACCAGCAGAACCAGGAGGTGCGGCTGGTTACCCTCCGGGTGGCGGTTGTGGGTAAGCTCCCCAGAATCGCCCAGCTTGACCGGACGGGAATCGAGCACCCGGCCACCCCTGCCGGCAGCCGTAGGGTCTATATGGGCGAGTGGACGGAAGCGCGAACCTATGCCGCCGATTCCCTGCCAGCGGGAGCGGAAATCTCTGGCCCAGCGATCCTTGAGTCTGAATTCACCACCATCCTGGTGTGGCCTGGCGAACACGCTACCGTGGATTCAATGGGCGGCGTCGAGCTGCGCGTGAACTTGGAGAGCGCCCCCACCCTCTCGGCAGGCTCAGGGCAGGCTCTAACCCTCCCCCAGAAGGAGAGGGAACAAAAGCAGAATTCCGCAACCGACTTGGCCGGAACGGACGGCCTGATACATGACGACCCCATCACGCTGGCGGTGGTGGAGCACCGGCTGGAGTCCATCGCCCGGGAGATGACCGAGGCGATGCTGCGCACGGCTATGTCCCAGATTCTCAACTCCAGCCGGGACTTCTCCACCGCGATACTGGACAGCGATTGCCAACTGGTGGCACAGGGTGAGGGCATCCCGGTGCATATCAGCGCGCTCCCTGTCGCCGGCGCCGCGGTGCGGGACTACTTTGGAGAGGACATTCACGACGGAGACCTGTTCATCCTGAACGACCCCTATTTCGGTGGCAGCCACCTGCCGGACATCACCATCATACGGCCCGTCTTCCACGAGGGGCGGGTGCTGTTCTACGGGGTGAACCGCGCTCATCACAGCGACGTCGGAGGAGGAACCCACGGGGGCTACAACCCCGGCGCCAACGAGATTTTCCAGGAGGGCCTGCGTATACCCCCATTGAAGCTCTACGACAAGGGTGTCCCGCGTAACGACCTGCTCCAGATGCTGTCGACCAACGTCCGGCAATCGGAGAATTTCCTGGGGGACCTCAACGCTCAGATAGGATCGGTGATGCTGGCCGCCCGCCGAATCCAGGACCTGCTGGCCGAATACGGCTCCGACCGGCTGATGGCGGTGGTCGCCGAGATCCTGTCCGCCACCGAGCGCCAGGTGCGCCAGTTCATCTCCGGCTGGCCCGACGGCGTCTACCGCGGCGAGTCCTTCGTGGACGACGACGGCTTCGACAGCAAGCTGGTGCCGATCCGGGCGAAAGTCACCATCGCCGGGGACTCCATGACCATCGACCTCAGCGAGTCCAGCCCCCAGGTCGAAGGATTCATAAACAGCGCTTACGCCAACACGCGGTCGCTGGCCCACGCCGCCATCATGTACCTCGCGCCGATGGACGTAGCCCGAAACGAAGGCTCCATGCGGCCCGTCCAGATAGTGGCTCCAAGGGGACTGGTGGTCAACGCCAACCCTCCCGCGCCGGTGTGCATGAGCACCAACCACTGCGCCGAAGAGGTGGTGGAGGCGGTGTTCAAGGCGCTGGCCCCGGCCATTCCTGCAGCGGTCTCCGCCGGGTTCTCGCGCCGGTTGCGCTACGCCATCACCGGCCAAGACCCTAGGACGGGACGCCGGTTCATCTGGCACTTCTTCCTGGCCAGGGGCGGCGGCGGCGCCTCTCAAGGGGTGGACGGCTGGTCCAACGTCGGCGAAATCAACGTGGCAGGGGGTATACGGTCACCCAGCATAGAGGTGACGGAAGAGCGATTCCCCTTCTTCATCGAGCGCCACGAGCTGCGACCCGATTCCGGCGGCACCGGCGCATGGCGCGGCGGATTGGGCGCGGTCTGTGACCTGGTCTACGAAGGGGAAGGCCCGGCCCTGCTCAACACCGCGGGCGACGGCGTGGTGGTCCCGCCCTTCGGGCTGTTCGGAGCCACCGACGGCCTGCCGCACCACTACAAAATCGTCTCCAACAGCTCGGAGCGGGTTCTGGGGTCAAAGGAGGTGGGAGTAGTCGTCAATCCCGGCGACCACATCATTTGCCTCTCCTCTGGGGGAGGGGGCTACGGCCAACCCGGGGATAGAGACGAAGACGCAGCCACGTGGGACCTGAAAAACGGATACGTCAGCCGATAAGGGCTGCTGTTGGGTCAATGGCTCTTGCCAAAAATGGCGGGAAGTGCAACCCTGTCGGCACCGATGTGGAAGGCAGGGAGCAGACGACTCGGCGCCACCGGGATAGGTGGCCGGGTCCAACCGCAAAGGGTACGAATTTCCATGGAAACGCTAGCACTGAGGACTAGAAAATGGCGACTTCCCATTATCCGAAACTGATTTCGGCTGATTCTCATGTGATGGAACCGCCCGATCTGTGGTGGAACGCCCTGGGTTCAAAATTCGGAGACCGTACCCCGCGACTACTCGACGAATACAGGGGGGAGAAGGGCAGTTTCTTCTACTCGGGGTACCTGGGCTCGCCGGTGCAGCGCGTAAGGATCCCACTGTCCAGCGATACCGAGGCCGCGGCCTTCGAGGCCGAGGAAATGGGACTGGGCGCGGTTGGCTATGACCCGGAGGTGCGGGTCAAGTGGCAAGCCGAAGCCAGTATTGATGCCGAGGTGATGAACCCGACGACGATGCTGGGGGTGATGCGCAACCCCGACGTACCGGTATTGCAGGCCTGCTCAGAGGTCTTCAACGATTGGATGTCCGAGTTCGTGTCCCACGACCACAGTCGGCTCGTCGGAATCAGCGTTATACCCATGCATGACGTTGATTGGGCAGTGGAGGAGCTGACGAGAACCCTGAGCAGGGGGATCAAGGGCCCCATGATCAACTGCCAGGCGCCCGAGGGCTGCCCGCCATACCGCGATCCCGTCTATGACAGGTTCTGGGCGGCAGCCGAGGAAGCCGGAGTCCCTGTAACGCTGCACATTCTCACCGGCAGGGTCGTGGACGCCCTCTTTCTAGCTCGTATCGGACAGACCCCGGAGGAAACTTCGGCCAATCCGGGCCTGTGGATAGACCTGTTCATCGAAGCACAGACGGTGCTGGCCAACGACTTCATATACGGCGGCATCCTGGACCGCTTCCCAAACCTGAAAGTGCTTTGCAGCGAATTTGAGGTGTCCTGGATACCTGGCTTCATGGCCAGGCTGGACCAGATAGAAGACGTTGCCCCCCGGCTGAACCTGCCCAAGCTGGATATGAAACCCAGCGAGTACATGAAGACACGGGTGTTTCACGGCTTCATCGACGACACTGCGGCGGAAGTCGCCATACCCCACGTAGGGGCGGACCGGATCCTGTGGGGTTCTGATTTTCCCCACATACGGTCAATTGGTCTGGATGCTCAATCAACCCTGTACCGGCAGCTTCAGACCTTCTCAGAGGAGGATCAGGCAAAGCTGGTGGGCGAAAACGCGGCCAAGGTTTTTGATCTCCTGTAACGGCATCAACTGATAGTACGCCTTCCGGCCAGATTTACGCCCTCATTGGCAGTGGCGGCTGGCCTCGCCGTTGACGGGGCCAGCCGCGCGATTATTCCGTCAAACCCAGGCTCGCCAGCATAAAGGCGTATTCCTCGGCGATTTCATACCACCGGGCGGTACGTCCCGACCTGCCCCCGTGGCCTGAGCCCATGTCGGTCTTCAACAGCACCAGGTTGTCGTCGGACTTTACGGCCCGCAGCTTGGCCACGTACTTCGCTGGCTCCCAGTAGGTAACCCGCGGGTCGTTGAGGCCCGCAGTTACGAAAATTGGCGGATATGCTCCAGGCATAAGCTGGTCATAGGGCGAATAGGAGCGAATGTACTCGAAGGCTTCCTGGTCTTCAATGGGGTTGCCCCACTCCGGCCACTCCGGCGGCGTCAGGGGCAGGTCGGCATTCAGCATGGTGTTCAGCACATCAACGAAGGGGACCTGGGTGACCATCACTCCCCACAACTCCGGGGCCTGGTTCACCACCGCCCCCATCAGCGTCCCGCCCGCGCTGGCTCCGGAAATGGCGATTCGGCCCTCCGATCCATATCCCCTGTCCACCAGATGGCGAGCCACATCCACGAAATCGTTGAATGTGTTGGTGCGCTCGAACAGCTTGCCGGCCTCGTACCAGTGGTATCCCAGCTCGTCGCCGCCGCGCACATGGGCGATGGCAAAGATGAATCCCCGGTCCAGCAGGGACAGCCGGGCGGAAGAAAAGTAAGGAGTAATGCCGCTTCCATAGGCCCCGTAGGCGTAGATGTACAGGGGCGCCGAGCCGTCCACCGGCGTGTCCTGGTGGCGGACGATGGACACTGGCACCTGCACGCCGTCCCGTGCCATGGCCAGTTCGCGATTGGTCACGAACTGCGATGCGTCGTACCCGCTGGGAATTTCCTGCACCTTCCGCTGTTCCAGTTCCTTTGAATCTATGTGATAGTCGAAGTCGGTCCAGGGCGTGGTCATGGAGGTGTATTCCAGGCGCAGGGTGTTCACGTCGAACTCAGGGTCGCCATTGATGTAGGCGGTGTAGGCGGCCTCGGGGAACTCCACGTGGGTCGAGTTGCCCTCACGATTGATAATGCGCACCTGGTCCAGTCCGTCGATCCGCTCATCGACGGCAATGTAGTCTTCAGTTACGTGGAACCACTTGATGTACAGAGAGTCCGAGCCCTGCAGCAGGGTTTCCCACGCCTCCTCAGTGGGATTATCCTCGGGAGCAGTAGCAATGCGGAAGTTCTGGTGGTTGTCATTTGTCCTGATGACGAAGCGGTCGCCCTGGTGGTCGATCAAGTATTCGTGACCCACCCTACGCGGAGCCACCAGCACCGGTTCCGCTTCCGGGTCGTCCGCAGGGATCAGCCGGTACTCGCGGGTGATATGATCGCCCGCTCCGATGACGACGTATTCGTCTGAGTTGGTATCCGTAACCCAGACGAAGAATCCCTGGTCCAACTCCTCGTAGACCACAGTGTCATCTTCTGACGGGGTACCCAGGACATGGCGCTTTATCTGGAACGGGTGCCCTGTCTCGTCCAGTAACGTGTAGTAGAAGTATGAGTTATCGATGGACCAAACAGCGCCTCCTCTCGTTTGCTCGATCACGTCCTGCAATACTTCCCCGGTTTCCAAGTCCTTGACGACCATGACGTAGCGTTCCGACCCATTTGTGTCGGTGCTGTATGAAATCTTGGACCAGTCGTTGGCGACCGACAGGGATCCCAAGCGGAAGTACTCAAAGCCTTTCGCAAGCTCTGGTTCACTCAGGAACACCGTCGCGTTGTCGGTGGGGCCCTCACGTGCGTCGGGATCGGAGGCGGGCCAGCGCAGCCACTCGCGGTACTCGCTTCCTTCTCCGTACCGCCACTGGTAATACCATTCCCCGAGTTTGCTGGGCAGGCTGGTCAGCTCGGCGGGCTGACGCCCCTCGATCTCACCATAGATTGCGTCTATCAGGCCTTGGTAGGGCGCCATCTGGGCGTCGAAGTAGTCGTTCTCAGCCTCCAGGTAGGTAATTACATCCTCGTCGTCCACTGTCGGGTAGTCTTCGTCCTCCAGCCAATGCCACGGGTCTTCCACGGTAATGCCGTGATGGGTGTAGCTGTGAGGCCGCTCCCCGGCAGTCGGCGGGGTGGGTTCCAGCTCTGGAGTTGGCTCAGGCGAAGGTTCCGGAGTAGGCTCGGGTGTCGCCTCCAGTGTGGGCTCGGGCGTAGGTTCGGGCGTGGGCTCGGGACTGGGTTCCGGTGTCGGCGTGTGGGTGGGATCCGGTGTCGGCGAAGGCTCGGCCGTCACCTCCGGGGTGGGAGCAGCCGTGGGAACAGGTGTAGGCGCAGCCGTGGCAGTAGGCTGCGGTGTCGCTGTGGGAGCAGGCTCAGGTGTCGGCGGTGGAGTAGGCGTAGGCTGCAGAGTTGCCGTGGCAGTGGGCGGCGGCGTAGGTATAGGAGCTTTTGTGGCAGTAGGCTCCGGTGTTGCCGAAGGCGCTGGCGTTGCAGCTGGAACAGGAGTAGGGGAAGGGACGGGTGTAGCCGGCGCGGAAGTGGGTGTAGGTGGAGGTGGCGTTGGATCGCTCTGGCACCCCGCAAAAATGAATGCGGCGAGAGTGAGGGAAACCAGCAGAATCAGAGCGCGATGTGCAAGGGACAAACTGGAACTCTCCGAGTGTTCAGTGTGGGATATGGCCCAGCTTGTTATTCTATACCGAGGGATTCTTACAGGTCGAGGCCTGTAAAGGCATCTCAATCACTGGCATGATGAATCAAGACGCGCAAGAGGACACTTGTCGCTCCAATTACCACGACGCTCCTCACCTCCAGTCGTGGAGCGGTCTCCAGCCCAACACTCTCTGCGCCTTTGCCGTGCTGATGACGCTGGCGGTCCCCTCCAGCCCTGCCCTTATCTCTACCCGGTCGCCGAAGTTGTTCCTGATGATGTCGGCGGTAGGCTCGGCGAAGCGGCTGGATGGTTGGGCGAGCATGAAGGCCTCGTACTCTTCGATGTCGGCATCCAGGGCCAATACGTGAGCCGTTGCCACATCCCGCGCGTCGGCGTAGGCCCACATCACCAGCGTCAGAGGCTTCTCCGGCGTGGGAGCGGGCCACGGGAACTCCTCCTGGACTTCGGGCAGCGCCACGTTGGTGAACCGTAGGCTGACCACCGTCGTGTTGGAACTGCGGGCGATCATTCGTCCGATGTCCTCTCCCACCTGCTTGGTCAGGCCGTAGGGTTCGAAGGGCATCATCGGATGTTCTTCGTCCAAGGGAAGGTAGCGAGGCACAAAGGCGTTGCCGTCGTGGGCCCATCCCATGCCGAAGGCGCTGGACGAAAACACCACCCGGCGCAAGCCCAAATCCGCTGCCGACATCATCACGTTGAAGTCCGCAGCCACGTTGTTCTCGAAGATGAACCTTGGCTCCGCCCGCATCGGCCCGGGAATGGCCCCCATGTGAATCACTGCCTCCGCGTCCTTCAGAACACCATGCACCGCCTCGGCATCGCCAAGGTCGCAGCGCATGAACTCCGCCGGAAGGTCACCGGCCTCCACCTGGTCCGTCGCCAGTACATCTCTGTTCTGGTCTGCCAGCAACTGCACCACCCTGCGTCCCAGCCTTCCCGCCGCTCCGGTTACTATTATCATCTTTTCCTCCAGGCGATTTTCTCAGCCAAGCAACTGGCGGTCCAATCCGTGTATGCCACGGTAGTCGACGGTCGGCGGCGACTGCCAGCCCTCCAGGAACGCTGGATCTGGGTGATAGATTTCGACTCCCAGGGGGTGGCAGGTATCTATGGGATCACCCGCCTCCTCTCCCCAGACCTGCACCGACAGGTCTCCGTGAGGACAGGTGGAAATGGCGCAGAGCAGGTCTATTTCGGCGAAGAACTCGAAATAGTCGCCCTGCCTTGCCGGCGAGGGCTTCACGAAGTAGCGGTCGTCCTTGGTGAGTCCGGTCACCTGGAATATGTTCAGCACGTCGTGAACGTCACTCTCGTTAAGATGGTACGGAGTGATGGCCCGCACCAGGTTGGAGTGGCAGCAGTAGTCGAAGTCCTCTCCGTTCAGCAGTTTGTGAACGTAGGGGTCGCAACGGGTGCCGAGAAGGTCGTGACATCCGGCCCCGTCCTCGTCCAGAGGATAGTCCACCGTATCGCCGGTGATGGTAAGCATGGGGCGCAGGTACGGGAGGCATGACCATAGCCGGTCGTAAGCGGTAACGTGTGCCCGGTGCAACTGCTTGGTGCGGGCTGCCCAGAACCGTTCCCGGGGATTGATCAGGTTCCATGCGTTGAAGTCGGCCACCTGCGCCCCTTCCACCACCACGATGCGACATATCTGACCCGCCAAAACCGGCCAGGCCCTGCCGGAGCGTATCGGCACGATAAACTGCTCCACGAGGGTACGGGCCTCCGTTTCCTTGCCCAAGCGACCATAGAACTCCCGGTCAACGTCAATGGGGCTACCGGGCTTGGGCTGGTAAATGACTCTGGGAGCCGGCATGGAATCCCCTCTCGAGAATGGACTTGAATCAATAGCGCCAGTCATACTGCCAGCAAGAGTAAGGGTTTTTGCTCACTGAGAGCTGTATGAGGTTACCACGAAGTACTATCTTGGCGAAGCCATTACAATGAGAGAGCATAGCTTGGACTTGCGCCAGACCGAACAACAATACCATCCTAGAATCGGAGGCCCCGGTATGCCAGTTGATGGGACCACTCTAACCAGTTATCGCCCGCTCATGCAGGGCGTCAACGGCATGGTTGCCGCCAGCCACCCCAGCGCCGCCATGGCCGGCCTGGAAGTCCTGAAGAAAGGCGGCAACGCCATCGACGCCGGTGTAGCCGTGGGACTCGCGCTTAACGTGGTGCATGTCGATGACTGCAGCTTCCTCGGTGTAGCGCCCACGGTCATATACCTCGCCGACCGGAAAGAAGTTACCACAGTCGACGGCCTCGGCGTATGGCCCCGGGCCGCCTCCATTGAGTACTTTCACCGGCGCCACGGCGGCAAGATGCCCCCAGGCGTCCTCACTTCCATTACACCTGCCGCCGCTGATTCGTGGATAACGTCCCTGTCCAAGTTCGGCACCATGACTTTCGGGCAGGTGGCCTCAGCGGCCATCGACCTCGCCGGAAACGGCTTCCCCATGTACCGCTACCTCGCCGGCCGGTTCAGGACAGCCTTCGACCAGTACAACGCCTACCCGTCAACCGCCGAGGTTTACCTGCCTGGCGGCCGCGCCCCTCAGCAGGGGGAAATGTTCTACCAGAAGGACTTGGCAGCCACTCTCTCAACCATCGCAGACGTCGAGGCTTCCAGCGTCTCGGATGGCCGCGAAGCCGCCCTCCGAGCTGCCAGGGACTATATCTACACCGGCGATTTGGGCCGCAGGATTGCCGCGTTCAACCAGGAAATGGGCGGACTGCTCACAGAGGAAGACCTAGGCCGCTACCACGTTCAGGTCACGCCGCCGGTCACTGTCAACTACAAGGGCTACGATGTCTACTGCACCGGACCCTGGGGACAGGGCCCAACTTTCCCCCAAGCCCTCAAGACCCTTGAGGGGTTCGACCTCGCCACCATGGGCCACAATTCCGCCCGATATATCCATACGGTAAATCAGGCCCTGAACCTGGCCTTCGCCGACCGTGAGCAGTACGTTGGAGACCCTGACTTCGTGAACGTGCCTATCGACGAAATGCTGTCGGAAGGATACCTGGCCAAGCGCCGCGGTCTAATTGACCCTGATCTGGCGTGGCCGGGCACGCCCCCACCGGGAGACCCGCGAAACGGCAGGGCAACCATCGACGGCGCCCCGCAGTCTCCCAGGGAGGCAGGGGCGCCCGTGGGAACGGCCGGCGTCAGCGGCGGCGGCACGTCCTACTTCGCCGTCATCGACCGCGACGGCAACGTCTTCTCCTGCACTCCCAGCGAGGGCACCAAGAACGGAGGGCCAATCATTCCAGGCACCGGCCTCGCCTTCTCCCTTCGCGGCACCCAGTCCAAGCTGACCGAGGGCCATCCCGCTGCCATCGCCGGCGGCAAGCGGCCCCGGCTGACGCCGGCCCCCGCCCTGGTGCTGCGCGAGGGCGAAGCCGTAATGGCCCTGGGAGCCCACGGCGGCGATCATATCCCCCAAGGCACCCTGCAACTGCTGCTGAACGTGCTGGAATTTGGCCGCGACCCCCAGGAGGCCGTGGAGGAACCCCGCTTCTACAGCTACAACTTCCCCAGCTCAAACTGGGCCTCCAGATACGAGCCCGGTATGCTCCGGATGGAGGGCCGCATCTCCGCCGAAATCGCGGAAGAACTCCGCCGCAAGGGCCACACCATCGAGATGTACCCAGACTGGTGGGAGGGATCGGCGTTATACTGCGTCATCACCCGCAACCCGGAGACCGGCGTGTTGCAGGGCGGCGCCGACCCGCGATGCGAGGCTTACGCCATCGGCTTCTAGCCACTGGGCAAACACCGATACTCTCAGGAGGACAACAGATGCCTGACCTGAACGACCTGCTGGACCAAGTAGATGAAATGCGCGACGAGATTGTAGCCCTGGAACAGGACATGGTCCGCATTCCAACGGTCAATACCGGCTTCATGCCCACCGGCAACGAGACCAAGCTATGCCACTACATCGACCGGTGGCTGGCCGAAGACGGAATCGACAGCGAGACTATCGAGTCCGCTCCCGGCCGAGGAAACATCATAGCCCGCCTCGAGGGATCCTCGGGCAAGGCCGGGCTGATGTTCATGTCCCACCTCGACGTGGTGCCAGTGGAAGAGGAGGAGAAGTGGCGCTTCCCGCCCTTCAGCGCCACAGTCGCCGATGGGCGGGTCTTTGGCCGCGGCGCCACCGACTGCAAGGCGCTCCTCACCTGCCAGCTCATCGCCATGCGAATTCTCAGGCGGAACAACGTCCAGCTCCGGGACAGCCTGATCCTGGCTTCCTGCGCCGACGAGGAGCACGGCGGCCGCTACGGCTTCGGCTGGATAGCCGATAACCACCCGGACAAGCTGGCCGCCCCCCTCGCGGTGAACGAGGGAGGCGGCTACCCCATCGAGGCCGCCGGTAATCTGACCTACCTGCTGGGAGTAGGGGAGAAGGGCCGCCTTCAGCTTGAGATTGACGTCCGCGGCTCCAGCGCCCACGCCTCAACCCCGTGGCAGGGCAGCAACGCCCTCTTCGGCCTGTCGGAAGTCGTCAAGCGCATAGAGGCTTACGAGGCGGAGCGCGACACCTCCACCAGCCTGTTCCAGCACCTCTCCGTCTTCGCCATCGAAGACCGTCCGGAGCCTGCCAACATCGATCAGATTATCGCCGACACCGAGGACAGCAACCCCCGTTTCGCCTCCATCATGCGCGCCCTCTCCCGAATGACGATAACTCCCACTATGATCTCCGGCGGCATCAAGTCCAACAGCGTGCCCGAGTCCGTCCGCCTCACCTGCGATGTCCGCACGCTGCCGCATCAGGACGAGGCCTATGTTCGCCAGGAACTGGAAAAGATTCTCGAAGGCATCCCCGGCGTGGAAATTGACATCGACTATATGTCCATTCCCAACGCCTCGCCCTTCGAGACGGAGTTCGCCGAGCGAATCCGCATCAGCACCGCCCATGCCTTCGGGCGCGACGACATCCAGTGGGTTCCGTCGCTGAGCACCGGCTTCACGGACTCCCGCTTCACCCGAAACCTCGGAACCACCACCTATGGCATGGTCGGCTCCCACCCCGATGACGACCCCATGCTGGCGAACATCCACGGCACCGACGAGTCTGTCGGCATTCAGAGCCTGGTAAGCGGGTCCCGCATCATGCTGGCGCTGGCCTACGATATCCTGGCTGAGAAGTAGCCGCCCCCTGTCCCCCGAAACGCTGACCGGAGGCGGCGCAACGGCTGCCACCTCCGGTCTTCTGCTCCTTCATCTCAGGCCGAATGGTAGCCTTGCCGTTCAGGAACACGAAGAGGCCGTGGCTTTCAGAGCGAGAGCGACAGGATCCGGTATTTCGGCCTGTCCGGCTCCGGCAGAAGCGAGGGGTCTAGTGGAGAGAGGCCCATCTCCATAAGCACCGACGTAATCCCCGCGTGGTTGGCCCCTCTTATATCTGTCCCCGGATTATCCCCGATCATCACCATGCTGCGGGTTCCGCACTGTCGTATCGCCTCCTCGAACATCGCCGGGTGCGGCTTGCCCAGCCGGGTGAACTTCAGGTCGAGCCGGCACTGGTAACGCTCGGCAATGGCCGACTCGAAAAGCTTTGCCACCGCCCCGCTGGCAAAGCAGTATCCGTCCCCTTCGGGGTACATCAGGTCCGGGTTGGGCAACACCAGGTGTGGCGGCTCTCCTCCGTCTACTCTTCGGAACAGGGTGCTGAGCACCTTGCCCGTCGCCTCCACGAAGGGAAAACCCTCCTGGTCTCCGATAACCAGCACCTCAAAGTCCTCATCAAACGGTACTATCTCGCCACCGGCCTGCCGCACATAGCTGGCGCTGTCCTCAGTTCCCAGCACGACGCAACTCGCGCCGGCCAGATCAAGGCTACGAAAATGCTCCTTCAGCAACAGGCCGGAGGAGATGATTCTGCTCGCGTCTATTTCCAGTCCCAGACCGGCATACCTTGCCGCTCGCGTCTCGGGTAGCGCCGAAGCGTCGTTCGTTAGCACGAAATAGGGCTTGCCCTCGGCATTGAGTTTACGGATTGCCGCCGGAGCCTCGGGGACAGCCCAAAGCCCGCGCACCAGCACCCCGTCGGAGTCGAGCAGGATGACCTCAAACCGCTCTGTCAGTTCGCCGAGCGTAATCCACGGTACCATTTTTACACCCGCTTCGACCCAGCCGGTCATTCATTGAAATGCCACAAGCCGCACTATCGGACGCTTACGCAGCGCCCAAGAATCCGCAACTCTCCCCACCTTAACACACGCTTCATCGGACCGGCGCCCCGCCAGCGAAAATCACTCTGCGCATCCACCCTAAGCACAACTCTGCAAACACCTGTAAAATCCCTCCAGATGGAGTGAAGGAGGCCAACAACTATCATGAAGTTCGCCTTGTTTCTGCTGGGTTCCTGGACGGAAGAGGAGACCAGCGCCCAGAGCCGCATCTTCGGCGAGATGCTGGAGCAGGCTGAATACGCCGAGGAGCTGGGCTTCGACTCTCTCTGGATTGCCGAACACCACTCCAGCCGGTACGGCATTTGCCCATCCCTGATGCCGCTGCTCAGCCACATCGCCGCCCGCACAAAGAAAATCCGCATCGGCGCCGGTGTCAGCGTCCTCCCTCTTCGGGACCCCATATCCCTGGCAGAAGAAAGCGCCATGCTAGACGTGCTGAGCAATGGCAGGCTGGATTTCGGGGTCGGGCGCGGTTCCGCGGACTACGAGTACGGCAACTTCAATATCGGCTTCGACACCCGCGACGCGCGAACCCAGGAGGCCCTTGATATTATCCTGGGTCTGTGGACCCAGTCGGATTTCAGTTTTCAGGGGGAGTTTTACCAAGTTAAGGACCTTACGATAGCTCCCTGGCCCATGCAGCAACCTCATCCCCCGGTGTACATGGCCGTCTCGCGCACGCCCGCCAGCGTGGACGTTGCTGTAGATCGAGACCTGCCCATCCTGACCAGCTTCTCTACCCCCGAAGCAGACAACCTCGGCCTGTTTTCTCTATATGCGGAACGCAGCGCCGCTGCCGGAAAGAATCTCCCCGTGGAGGCAATGCCATATTTCAGGTTTGTATACCTGGAGGAAGACGAGCAGGCAGCCCGGGAGTACCCCCGGCAGTCCTTGACCTGGGTCCGCGACCTGGCAGGCTACAGGCGCACCCTGACCCACGGCGACGAAATCAATGTTGACCTGGACCACTGGCGCCGCATCCGCACGGTCGAACCGGCCAGCTACGAGTCCGAGTTGGAGACCACCGCTTACTTCGGCACTCCGGAACAATGTGTCCAGCGCATCTCCCGCCTGCGCGACGAGCACGGCATCGGCTACTTCGGCGCCAGCATGTCCTTCGGCAGCATGGAGCACTCAAGGGTGATGCGCTCGATGGAACTCTTCGCCACCGAGGTGATGCCCCACTTCGGCTCATAGCTCGACCCGCAACCGATTGGGATGTTCTCTTTTCAGTGGAGAGGTTCAACCGCGGCGGCGCTTGCAGTCCATCGGGTTTCCTTGCAGGCGCAGGCCACTACTCTGACAGATGAGGGGCATGGTCCTTTGGAATCAAACTCCGGCAGCCAGCTATATCAGACCATAGGCAGCGGCTACTCGGCGGCCCGCCAGCCGGACCCCCGTATACAAAGGCAGGTCACCGAGTCATTGGGGGATGCCCGGAGCGTCGTGAACGTGGGGGCCGGCACGGGCAACTACGAACCCGTAGACCGCTCGGTGGTCGCGGTCGAACCGTCCCTTGCCATGATTTCCCAGAGGAAGTCCGGCGCCCCGACAGCGGTCCGGGCCGTAGCTGAATCGCTGCCTTTCGGCGATCAGACATTCGAGGCCGGCATGGCCATTCTCACCCTTCATCATTGGAGCGACCTGGCGGGTGGACTGTCGGAACTGCGCCGAGTGGCGAGTCGGCAGGTAATCCTCCTGTTCGAACCATGGATTTCCTGGCAGTTCTGGCTCGTCGAATACTTCCCTGAGTGCCTGTCATTGCCCTCGGAAAGGCGGGCGCCAACCATCGAAGACGTTGAAGCGCACCTTGATGTCCAGACCATCGTCACGGTGCCAGTCCCGGCTGACTGCATCGATGGATTCGCGGGCGCATATTGGCGCAGGCCCGAGTCGTATCTGGACCCCTCGGTACGGGCGGGCATTTCCAGCCTGGCCCAGCTGCCGCCTGAAGTTGCTGAGCGCTGTGTCCACAGGTTGCGGCAGGACCTGGAATCGGGAGAGTGGGACGCCCGTTACGGCCACCTGCGACACTTGCCGGAACTCGACCTTGGGTACAGACTGCTGATTGCCCAGTGAGGCGGTCAGCCAATTAAAATGGAGCTCTGGAGCGTGTTATGAGAATTCCCATCACCATGTGCCACGGTATCCGTCCAACCGCCGCCGGCGCCCTTCGACATCCCCTCACGGAAGAGCGGTTCGATACCCTCATGGGAATCGCCGCCGAGATGGGGTTCCAGTCCATCAACTACGACCAACTCGCCGCCTGGCGCGAGGGGACAGCCTCCCTCCCGGAACGGCCCATCATGATTGACTTCGACCACCCGGTTGTCTCCATGCGCCGCGAGGTGTTCCAGACCCTGGAGCGCTACGGGTTCAGGGGAAACTTGTTCATATACACCTCGCCCTACGACCCCGACTATCCCCGCCCTCTGGCTCTGGCACAGTCCCCCGAGCACATGCCTTGGGCCGAGGTGCGCGAGCTCCGCGAACTCGGCTGGCACATCGGCGCCCACACCGTCAGCCACCCCAACCTGTCCAACCTAGCCGCCGAGGACCTCGATGGCGAGGTGCTCCGCGAAGAGCTGGACCGCTGCAATCGCGTGATCGACGAGAATCTCGGCTTCATCCCGCAGGACTTCGCCTTCACCGGCACCAGTTGGAGCAGCGCAGCCGAGGCCGAGGTCCGCAAGCGCTATCGCTTCGGCCGCCTCTGGATTGTGGGATCCGAGTACGAGGCGGACGGCAGGCCCATCCGCTATGCCGAACTGGCCGGTTCCACCGAACCCGACGAGCCAGACGGCGGCCCGCCCAACAGCACGCGCTATATCACCGAGCACACCGACCCCCACCGTCTGCCGTCCATGGAGCTCCAGGCTCTCATCAATGACCCACACGACTTTCGCGCTTACTTGGAAGGCGCTCTGGAAGGCTAGGGCCATCAACCCCACAACACAGACGCGGCCCGCCTGGCCACATTGGAATAAATCGGCGCCCTACGTCAAGGTGTTTCAACCTCGTCAGCCAGGTGAGCCGCGTGCCATTCACCACCCGGCAGCGGAGGGACTCCCGGAGCACAGCTTTCCCCCGCCCCCAAGGCGAGAGCCGCTCCATTTTTTGTGTCAATGCGCCCTAATCCGTGATGTACGTGTGGGTGATGACCTCCCAGATGTGGCCGTTTTCGCACTCGAAGTAGAACCCGCGCCCTTGGTGCAGGTGGTTGATCTCGCCGTCCGTACGCGAGCGCGGCCCGCTCCCGAAGGCGACTCCCTCGTCCTTGACGCGCTGCAGGATGGCGTCGAACTCCTCATCCGGGGACAGGAAGGCGTAGTGGTTGGAGCGCGGATTGTCCGAGTCATCGAAGTCCAGGGTGAGAATGTCGTTGACCTTGACCGGCGCGAAGTGCCCCCAGGGCCCCTCGTACTTCAGTCCGAAGATGCGGGCGATGAACTCCGCCGACTTCACCTTGTCGTATGCGGGCACGATGGTGTGGTCTAACTGCAAGGGCATGGTGGTCCTCCTCTTGGCAGATAGTAGGCCAGGCTTCCACCGTTATCAGACTCCGGGGCATGTTAGCTTTCTCCGCCGTCTCCCACGAAGTAATCGTACTTCCGCCCCGCCAACTCCACTACTTCTGGCACGTCTTCCTCCAAGAGGTAGCCCTCGGACACCAGGTCCGTGGCGGCGCGGGTCACCTGTTCCAAGAGGTCCTCGCGGCTGGCGTAGCGTTCTTCGATGGATGCCCGAGGGTCGCCGGTTGCCTCGCGCTCGGCCTGCGTTGCGGGCAGAGGTAGGGTCCAACCGGCAAGGCCTCCGGTGATGCCGATGAACAGACCGGGGTTGCCGATGCTCTCGTCGCGCAGGTTCCAGCCAGTGTAAGTCGCTACCGGAACTGAAAGGTCGGGCAAGCGGATGCCGCTCCGCTCGTTGAAGGACTCGTCCAGATCGGCTACCAGCGCTGGAAACTCCGCTCCCTCATCCGCGGGCAGATTGGTGGTGCGCCCCAGGTGCGCCTCCGGGCCGTAGTCCAGCCGAATGGCCCTGGTTGTCTGGTTGGGAACCTTCACTCCGGGGAGTTGGGCGAACCGATCGAGCAGCGTATGGGACTCGACCGCCGTGCCGTCGTTCAGGCTGGGATGGCGGCTGGCGGGAGGTTCCTCGCCCGTGGTGACCCAGCGGTCCAGGTTGTCCAGCGCCGCCCTCAACAGGGGAGCGTAGTCGACGCTGTTGAAGGGAAGCTGCCCTCTAATACCGTCAGTGGCGCGGACTTCCAGGGGAGGGAAATCACCCGAGCCGTGCTGGCACCCGGCAAAGTGATAGCGGCGCACCGACGGGGATTCCGGGGCGTCGGTCAGAGTCTCGAGGTCGGTGTGGATCAGCGCGGCATCGCCGCGCCAGTACTCGGCGGAGGTGTTGGTGAACATGATCTTGGGCACCCTGCCTCGCCGCTCCATGGCATCGAGCAGGGAACCCTGTGCGCCAGTAACCGGATCTGCCTGCGGAGTGTCGGTGAAAGGAAACATCTCCGGGATGATGTAACAGACGTCCTTGGAGGGCTGTCCGAAGCGCAGGTTGAACTCGCCGCGCATCCCGCCCGCCACATGGGGGATAATCCCGTCCAGTGCCGTCCGGTCTTCCTCGTCCTCGTTGATACCCGTGTGGATGTACTGTCGCAGGAAACGTCCGCTCTGGGAACGGCCAATGGCGTAGGCGTAGTCGATAGCCCCGGCCAGTGGGTTTCCAGACGTTACTGGCGCGTATTTCAGGAAGGAGACCGCATCCCGCATAGCCACGAACCCCAGCCCCACGATGCGGCTGACGTTGGTGGTGTAGACCAACTGGTAAATCTTGCCCGGCTCGAACCCGGAGGGCATATAGACATGACTGTGCTGCGGCTCCACGTCCTCGTCCTCGACCCGTACGAAGGACCACTGGCTGCGGTCAACGGGTGTGGCAGGGCTGTTGGGCAGGTCGCGCACCGTGAGCGTGGCCTCGGCCTCATCCGGGTCGGCGGCGGGATTGGCAAGGTGTTCCCGATCTGCCAGCAGGAACACCTGGGTGGGTTCGTTGCACTGGAACTGGCACATGATCTTGCCGGTAAGAGGCCCCTGGGGGCCGACGGCTTCCGGCCCTTGAAGCCCAATCAGCCCGGGAGTGGGCGGCACGTCGGCCTGCCAGCCACCCCAGACCACCGTGTAGCCCCGGCGCATCAGGTATCCGTTGCCTGCCTGCAACGGAGCGGTGGCGTCGGTCGGGATTGGAACGCCGTTGAAGGTCAGGGCAGTTTTCCGGCCCCGGTTCACCACATCGAAGAGTATGCGGCGGTTGCCCCGGTCGATGTTCACCGGCTGAAGCATGGAGAAGTCAGACGTAAACTCCACCCTACCGGCGGAGTTGCGCGGCGCCAACTCCAGATCCGTAATCCCCTGGTTCCGGGAGTGAGACGGGTCAACGGCGAAGTGGGCCGTGCCTTCCAGAAGCTCATACGCCCCCACGTTGCCGAAGCTCTCGCCCGACGCGAAGCTTGCGCGATTGGTGATTTCCAGTTCTGTAATTGCCAAAACGCCTCCAGTCGGCCTACCTACCCACGGTGGCCGAATTGAGTTATCAGCTTTCAAGTCTCCGAGAAGATTCTAGCACCTGTCGACAGACTTGGCGGTGGCGCTCCTCCACCCGGCAGGACAAGAGTGCCAAACTCCAGGGAGTTACGCAGTTGACTCGTACAACTCCACTTGGGCTTGGAAGAGGCCGGTCATCCGCTTCAATTGTGGTGAAGCACTGTCGGCCTCTCGGCTACGACATCAGCCTGCTGGCCAATTCCAGGAAGTCATCTACGATTATGTCGGGCTGGTATACTGAGTCTTCCGTCGGAAGTGTGTATCGATCCACGTAGGCCGCCTTGAAGCCGCATGCCTGCGCGCCCAGAATATCGAAAGCGTGGGCTGCAACCATCATGACCTCGCCGGGTTCGCACCCCAGCCGTTGAATCGCTTTGCGGTAAATTCCCGGCGCTGGCTTGAATGCGCCAACCTGGTCCACGGATATTATGGCGTCGAACCCTGTCGGGACGTGGTTGCCCAGCAACTCCTCCAGATACCACTGTTCACCGTTGGAGAGAGCAATCAGCTTGTAGCTCCCCGCCAGCAACCGCAGCCCCTCAATGGCGTCGTCGTAGGGCTGCAGGTTCTTGTAGACCTCCATGAACTCCCTAACATCGCCAGCCGTGTAGTTGACGTTGTGCTTCTTCAGGCAGTAAACGAAGGCACGTCGGCAAGTCTCCAAGTATCCGCTGTGCCCCAGCATCAGAAGGTTGTCCTGGTACTGCTCGATGCGCTGGCGCTCGCGCCACTCTGAGTAAAACGACTGGCCCGCCATCGCTGAACCGCGCGCCGCCAGGAACTCTCCGGCGGGACCAGTCAGGCTGCCGCTCAGGTCCATGACGGTGCCGAAGATATCGAAGGCAAGGTATTTCACACGAGCAAGGAATTCGTCAGCCATACAGCGCCCCTCCTAGTGGAACCACTCCGCGACCCTTTCGCCAATCATGATAGCCGTGGCGTTGGTGTTCGCGCGGACGACGTCGGGCATTATAGAAGTGTCCACCACACGCAACCCTTCCAAGCCGTAAACCCGGCAATACTGGTCCACCACCGCCATTGCGTCCGAAGCGGGGCCCATCTTGCAGGTGCCGGACATGTGGATTGCGGTGGTGAGATTCTGCACCAACCACTTGTCCAGCGCTTCGTCACTGCTCAGGTCATGGGGGGTGATGTTGATGATCTCCCTGACTAACGGCTGATATGACGGGTGCTCCAACAGGCCCACGCACAATCTGACCGCCTCCCGCATTCGTTCCCTGTCCCAAGGGTCTTCCATGTACCGGTAGTCCAGCGCCGGATATGTGTCGGGGTCGGAGGATGCCAGCCTCAACTCGCCTGCTCCCTTCGGAAGCTCAAGGGAGCATGTAATTCGAAAGTCGTCGTTTACCGAAACGTCGCCGTAGGGCGGCCCGGAAGGGTAGGCTTGGCTGATCATTATGTCATTACGAGTCGGGGAGCCGGTGGCGGTATAGCGGAGCGTCAGGTTAGTCCAGGGTCCCTGGGGATTCAGGGTTACGTCGTCCCTGACTCGCAGCATCACCCTCACACCGGGATGGTCACGCAGATTCTGACCAACACCTGGCAGGCCGTGGACAACCGGGATACCGAATTCTCGCAGGTGGTCCGGCGGGCCCACCCCCGACAGCATCAGCAGATGGGGAGAGGCCACCGCGCCGCCGCTGAGGACGATTTCCTCTCCCTCTACCACAAACCGTTCTCCGCCGCTCTCCACCTCTACGCCCGTGGCTCGATGCCCATCGAACAAAATGCGAAGGGCGCGGGCGTTGGGCCTGATGGTCAGGTTCAGGCGGTGGCGGTTGGGGTTGAGGTGGGTCAGCGTCATGCTCATGCGGACGCCGTCGGTATTATTCTTCGGCATTAGTCCCACGCCGGAGGACTCCGGGTGATTTACGTCCGGGTCTTCAGGGAATCCGGCAGCCACGCAGGCGGTATAGAAGGCGTGTTGCACCGGCTGTTCGTCCTCACGGCGGTGGCGGCGTATCTCGATGGGGCCGCCGGAGCCGTGAAAGTCATCCCGGATGTCGAGGTCGTTCTCGATTTGCCGGAAAAAGGGCAGCACCTTTATGAAAGACCACTCGCCGTTGCCCAAAGAGGCCCAACCGTCGAAGTCTTCGGGAAGCCCGCGGATGAAAGACTGGCCGTTGATGGCGCTGGAGCCGCCCACCACCCTCCCTCGTGGAATCGGCGTCGGGTCAGAGTGGCTGGGCGACAGTCGGCCCGAGTAAGACCAGTTGAAGGCAGAGTTCTCGGAGGATGCGGCGGTGCTGAGACCGTCGCGGAGTTCAAGGGGCAGAAGGCTTGCATCGGGGAAGTCGGGGCCAGCTTCCAGCAATAGCACCGACCTCTTCGGATCGTCGGTTAATCTTGTTGCCAGAGCGCAGCCCGAGGAACCAGCGCCAACCACTATCACGTCGTATTTCATCGCGGCCTTCCTGCGTATTCGTCCCGGCAGACGCATTGGGACGGGTTTAAGCCCAGTATAGTACCGTCCAACACTTTCAGCACGGCTAGGGTATCATCTCCCGCACTGTGATTAGCGATGCTTCCCTGACCATAGCAGTTCACCGATGGACACCACAGTTGACCTGCTCTGTCGGAACGCGCCTTGGCAGAATTTCGCTGTACGCAGGCAGCAGCGCCGGCGGACGTTCACCCGATTTCCGTGCCTTCGGATACAGCGGGAGGACTTATTGCAGGTGTGGCAGCAGTTCCTCGGAAATGAGCTGCAGGTACTCCAGCTTGGCGGAGAATTCTTTAGGCATATTCAGGCTTGCCAGCCCGACGTAGTCCAAGCCCTCTCCTTCCTTGCAGCGGTTGATGATTTCGGCGCAGTCCTGCGGGCTGCCGGCTATCGCCCAGTCGGTCAACTCCCGCTGCCCTCCCAGGCCAAAATCTACCGTGGTGCGTTCCTGCATATTGAATGCGCCGTACATACCGGCCTTCTTCGCCGCCATTTCCCGGGCCTCGGTGATGGCCGTTTCCCGGTCCTTGGCGATGGCGATGGAACGATGCACGCCGACCCGCCCTGCTGGATCCTTTCCCAACTCTTCCAGGGCGTCCTTGTACTGGCGAGTCAGAAGGCCGATGTCCTTCCATCCGGGCTGCGGCCCGAGGATGACCCGGTCGGCGAGGGCGGCGGCCCGGCGGACCGCGCCACGGCTCTGCGCCGCAATCCAGATGGGAGGATGCGGCTTCTGCACCGGGGTCAGGCCTAGTTTGGCGCCCTGCACCTGCCAGTGCCTCCCTTCATGGTCTATCTCCTCCCCGCTCCACAGCAGCTTCATCAACTCCAGGGATTCCTCGAACCGGCTCACCCGGTCCCTCCGGTTGGTCCCGAACGCGGAAAGCTCAGCCACGCGGTAACCGATCCCCACTCCGAGTATGAACCGCCCGTTGCTGATGTGGTCCAGCGTTACCGTCTGCTCGGCAAGGTCAACCGGGTTGTGGTAGGGAAGCAACAGAACGCCGGTCAGCAGCTTCAGGCCCTCCGCATCGGGAGCCAGTCGGGCCAGCGTCTGCATAGGCTGCATCCAGACGGTGGGATGGGATATATAGTGCTGGGGCGCGTAAATGACCGAAAACCCCAGCGATTTGGCGCGACGGCAGACCTCGGCAGCTTCTTCCACCTGCTGGTGCATAGGCCGGTCCGGGTCTTCCATGTAATCCCGTATGTAGAGTCCTACTTCCATGCTTAAACCCCTGATTTCCTCGAGTCGCCTGCGTCAAACGTTTTCCAGTAGGTGGTCAGACATGCCCGACTGGTCGAAGGCCAATAGTCACTCCTCCGCGGCATGGGCCGCAGAGAGAAAGTCGGCGTTGTCGAAACCCACGAAGCGGCCCGGGAGAAACTCGCTCATGTCCGAGACAACATCGGTTGTCGTGCGGCAGATATAGTCAGCGATAATTCTTCCAGTGATGGGCCCCAAGTGGATGCCCTTGGTGGTATGTCCCGTAGCCAGCAGCGCCCCTTCCCAGCCGGGAACCGGCCCAACGATGGGCTTGCTGTCGGGACTGAGGGGGCGGGATCCTGCAAGCTGCTGCACCAGCTCGGCTCGCTCCAGGTCGGGAAAGACGTCTATAGCCCGCTGGAGTAGCTCCAACCGGGCCGACTGCGTTGGCTGGCGGTCAAACTCCTCGCCCCAGAAAAGTTCTTTCTGATCATAGTCCCGGCCGCCGGTGCTGCCCACGCTGGTCAAACCATCGGTCCTGCTGATCATGTGCCCGCGCTTGGGCGAGCTGACCAGCACCGGAAGGGGTTCCCCAGGGTAGCTGAGCAGAAGGCGCTCGCCCTTCATGGGGCGGACAGGAACGGGAAAGTTCAGCCAGGGAGTGAAAGCCCGGCTCCAGGTGCCGGCGGCAACCACCACCGTGCCGCAGTGTATGTCCCCCGACGCCGTCCTGACTCCGGCAACCTTGCTTCCGACGGTCACAAGCCCTGTTACTCTCCGGTAGATAACGTTAGCGCCCTTGAGTTCAGCACCACGCCCCAGGGCCAGGTTTAGGCGGTAGCTGTCCAGTTGCGCCGACTCGTCCTCGTATACCGCGCCGATGATGGCATGGGAAAGACGGGGTTCGATGGCTCGGACTTCCTCGGCATCGATCCAGCGCATCTGAACGTGGGATTGCTGCCAGACCATCAAGCTCTTGATCAGATCGGCCTCTTCTTCATCGAGGGCCAGCCGCAGAGAGGGACGGCGCTGGTAGAGGAGGTCAATACCTGTGGAGGATTCCAGTTCAGGGACGAGCTGTGGAAACTCGGAGTAGGAGGCCCGGGCGAGCTGAAAGGACGCCCCGGGGGAAAACTCGGCCCCCAGCAGACTGAGGGAGCCAGTGGCGTGAGCCGAGGCCCCGCTGCCGATGGCTTCCCGCTCCAGGATGGTCACGCCGACGCCCTCCCGGGCCAGGTAATAGGCGACCGAGCAGCCGACCACGCCTGCGCCAACTACAACTACATCGGCACTGTCAGTCAAAATTCCGCCCTCCGTTGGAGGTTCTTGGGATTTTCGCTTTGAGCCGGACAACTGTCAATCGGGGGCCTGCCAACATGGCCCCACAGGTGCGGAGGATGGGCACTTTCCCGGGCCGGGCGGGCGGCTCTGCCAGACCCCGTGTTTGCCCGGCGACTGAATGCAGCCAGCAGGTTTCAGGGCGCAATCGACCTCAGGTCGCCGCTCCGGTGAACTTCGGCATCACCTCTCTGGCGAATAATTCCAGGTTTTCCGTGGGGATGGGGTCCGGGAAGAGCAGGAAGAAGTAGGTAATTCCGCTGTCGGCGAAACTCCTGATTTGCTCAATGCACTGCTCAGGGGTTCCGGCGATTGCCCGGGACAATGACGCCCGATAGTCAGCCACGCTCATTTTCGAGTCGGCCGCACCCTGGGCCACCAGCCTGTCGAACTCCACTTCGCTCTCGGCTATTACAACCCTGGTGTTGTGGCTTACCTCAATCTCCGAAAGATCCCGCCCAGCGTTCCGGCAATGCTCCCCCAGAGCATCCAGGCTTGACCTGTGTTCATCCAGGCCCATCTCAAAGCCCACATTACAGATGTCCGCATACTTCGCCACCGCCCTGAACAGGTGTCTCTCGCCGTGTCCTCCTATCAGAAACGGCGGGTGGGGCTTCTGAACTGGTCCGGGAACATTCTTGGCTCCGGCCAAGGTGTAATACCGCCCCTCAAAGGTGACCTCCTCCTCCGTCCACAACCTCTTCATCAGCTGAACCGACTCCTCCAGCATACGCACTCTGACGGACGTAGCTGGGAAATCCAGGCCCGAAGCCCGATGGTCCCCCCTTCCACCGCCGGCGCCAATTCCCACCTCCAGCCTGCCGTTGCTGATGACGTCCAGGGTGGAGGCCATCTTGGCGAAAACCGCCGCGGGACGGTAA
Organism: Dehalococcoidia bacterium; assembly: GCA_965204805.1. Classification (GTDB taxonomy): domain Bacteria; phylum Chloroflexota; class Dehalococcoidia; order Lucifugimonadales; family UBA3495; genus VXOI01. The sequence goes on along the minus strand of OZ242013.1, from coordinate 221,693 downwards.
GTATTCGCCAGCACCAGGGGCGTAAGCCTGATCCGGCTGGTCTCGGCGGCCAAGGCTGAAAGGGTGGTCCAGCATTCGAGGGTAGGGATATTGAGCAGGTCGTACAGGGTCGCGGAATAGTACCCCAGCCTGTCTGCATCCATCCAGATCCGCCTGAGGGTTTGGTAAGTGTATCCCCCTTGATGTATGCGGACACTGAACTTGATGTTGTTGTTCATTTTCCCACCCGACAGCCGCATGAGGTTCTCCGGAGGCGAAGTCACGACTCGCCTTAGGTCAGCATGACCACGATTGCAAAGGGAGCATCAGTAATTACCGAAGCTTGGCGCCAAACTTCTGCCGCACCTTGGCGACCTTGGGGCTGATCACTATCTGGCAGTACATACTGCCGGGGTTGTTCCGGTAGAAAAGCTGGTGCTCCCGTTCCGCCGGATAAAAGACCTCAAAGGGGGCAACTTGGGTTACTACCGGCCCGTTCTCGGTTCCCGCCGCATCCAGTTCCTCGATGTAACCCTCTGCCTGTTCCTTCTGCGATTCGCTGGTGTAAAGGACTACCGAGCGGTATCGCGCTCCTCTGTCCGCGCCCTGGCGGTTGAGAGTGGTGGGGTCGTGAGTGGCGAAGAACACTTCAAGGATTTCCCGGAAGGTGATCTGGCTGGGATCGAATTCCAACTGGACCACCTCGGCATGGCCTGTCTTCTCGCTGCATACTTGGTAGTAGGTCGGATCGGCCATGTGACCGCCGGAATAACCCGACGTTACAGCATTTATTCCAGCGATTTCGGCGAAAACTGCCTCGGTGCACCAGAAGCATCCGCCGCCCAGTACGGCATACTCGACATTTGGGTCAGACACCTTCTTCATCTCCAGATCCAAAGAGTTCAAGATTCTCCATTATAGAGGCTGTGTTCCTTCATACGATTGACATTGGCGAGCCCCGGATCATTGTCTCGGCGCTGCCTGCGGTGTCCTACCCGGCGCGGGCGGCACCTCCTGTAGACTGGTCAGGTCCATAGGAGGAATGTCCACACCAACAAACCCCTGTACGCCATTGGCCAGTTCATTGTAGCTGTCAAACCAGGCTGCCAACTGGTGGCGCCATGACTCCAGCCCTCCACTGGCATGGAGCTCGAATACCGCCTCGCGTCCGTCCAGACCCGACGATACCTGGTCCCAGGCGAGTTGCAGGAGAGCCGCCCGCTGCAGAGCGGTATATCCGCCGCCGCCGAAGGCGTCTTCCAGTTCAGCGGCCATCTGGGGATCAGCGAAGTCGGTGTCGGCGGGGGCATTGACCAGCGATGACCCTGGTAGACCGCGCAGGATTTCGCCCATACGCTGCCGGACCCTGAGGGTGTTGATTCCTGAAGCGGCCACGTGAAGCTGGTTGGGCAGGGCGTGTCCGCTCGCTGTCGATTCCGGGTCCAGCTCCGCAGCCGTCAAGCATGTGCGGGTGGTCTGGACGTTGACGGTGAGCTCGACCAGTTGCTCAATTGTCTGGGGGTTGTCCTTGAGGCCCAGGACTTCGGCCAAGGCCAGAGCCAGGGCCAGGGTCAGTTCCGCCTTGGCCAACCAGCCGTAGCTATGATGCCAGAGCAGCCAGCAAACCAGCGAATGCCGCCGGTTCCGGTTCAGGGATTCGCCGGTGAAAACGCGGGAGCGGGGGATGAAAACGTTATCCATCCAGACCATGGAGTCCAATTCGTCAAAGCGGCTGCTCAAGGGCGACATGAAACTGTTAGGGTGCTTGGCGACTGCTCTGCGCGACACCACTCGCAGGCCGGGAGAGTTCACCGGTACTATGAACCACAGGTGCCTCCCGCTGCCCGGCGGCATCTCGTCCCTGCTGGTAATCAGCAAGTCCTCCGCGAAGGGCGTGCTGGTGTGCATCTGTATCTTGCCACTTATTACGATTCCCTCGGCGGTTTCGCTGACCAGGCGCATAGCCATGCGCTCGCTCTCAGATTCGCGCAGCCGAGTCCCTATGAGCGGCCCTCCGCCAGCGAAAGTGAGGAACCTGCCGCTCTCGCACAGGGACTCCAGGTAGGTCTCAACCGACTCAACCTCTCCTGCGGGGCTGTTGAGCCGCTTCAGAGAATTCAGCATCCCCAAGGCTATCAGGGCGCCGTAACCCGGCGTGTGGGTCATGTTTCCGCCGGTAATGAAATGTACGGCGCTGATTTGCCTTCCCAGGCGCCTCAAATCCTCAGACGTCTTGGGCGGACTTAAAGCGAGGGGATGACGGTGGCCGTTCCCGTCAGCGGGGGAGAGAAGGATATTCTGCCAGTCAGGGTCGAAGTGGCGATCATACCAGGCAACGTACTCGTCCACCATGGCCGAGGTCGAAGGGTGCGTTGTGACGTCTGTCACCGCTCCATCGCCCAGGACCCAGACGTCGCGCCCATCGCGCAGACTCTCTTTGTAATCAGCTCCCGTCCGCATAAGTCACTTTCCGCAAATTCCCGAATCGGATTTCCAATTGTACATTGACACCCACCCGGGGAGATACTGGGCAGTTAGGGCCGGGCAGGGCGATTGAAAGGTTCAGCAGCATTCGTCGATGGTGAGATTCCTGGTGTTGCGAGAGATCATCAACACCGGATAAGGGGGTGCCGTCAAAAGGGTGGTAGGAGGAAAGTGGAAAGAGGGGCCGGCCAGTCCAGGACAACCGGCAGTTCAGCGACGCCTAGCGCCGGTATGGCGGCCCGGCTAAAGGCGCCCCAGTTCAGCGGTTCATAATGAAATATCGATTGCCTGTACCCTGTTCCTGTGGCCCGCCTGATATGAGCATACCAATGGAAACAACCATTAGCACTATGCCTATGGCCATCAGCACTAAGGGCCAGATTCTCAGGTGCAGGGATTCCTCCGGCAGCGGGGAAACCGAGGACTTGACGCTCGCAGACTGGGAGTCTCCCAAGGGGCCGCCGCCCTGGAACTCCACGAACATTGCCAGCCGCGATCCGCTGGTGTCCTCCGGGTCAGCCGTGGGTTCCTGGGTGGGCGACGGTTCCGGCGTCGCTGCTGGAGTTGAGGAAGGCGCCGGCATCGAGGCGGGTGTAGCCGTTTGCCACAGCGGCCACAGCGGCGCAGCCGGTTCCGGCGGCGCAGCCGGAGTAGCCGCTGGCGCGGGCGTTGGCGTCTCCGTGGGCTCGGGAGTGGGCGTAGCCGTCGGCGTGGGTGTTGGCGTCTCCGTGGGTTCCGGCGCGAGCGTCTGCACCGGCTGGGGTTCGGGCGCCGCCACCGGCGGTTCAATAACAACCGGCGGTTCAGCCACGTCGGTCACTCTGATATTGACGACGATGATGTCTCTCCCTCCCCGCGCATCGTATACGTTCACGATCACGTGATATACGGCTTTCGTCTCGTAGTCCAGCGCGATCGCGGTCTTCAACTGCCCGGTGCCGGAATCCAGAGTGAAGGCGGCGGCATCCGGACCTCCCAGGGTATAGATCAGGGTGTCTCCATCCGCGTCAGTGGCCGTAACGGGATTGCCGACATTGCCCGGATTGGCCGCGTTTTCCGCCACGTAACGATTGGCGTTCCGGCCCTCCGTGAATTGGGGGGCGCGGTTGGAAGGCTTGGCAGCGCCGCCAATGCCTCCGCTGCTGCCCTGGGCGCTTCGGCGGTTGCTCCTGGGGGCCGGCGTGGCCGTCGGCTCGGGTCTTGGCGTGGCCGTCGGCTCGGGTCTTGGCGTGGCCGTCGGCGCTGGCCGCGGCGTGGACCTTGACCTGACGGTCGATGCGGAACCGGAGTTGCTGGAGGGGCAGGAAACCGGCTCGACACGAATCACCGCGTCGTTGTAGTCGTCATCTATGTGATCCTCGAATCCGATTTGTCCGTTGCCACGGCGTTCTTGCTCCCATTTGACCTCGCCCGTGTGATCGATCATTATCCCGATGCTCTCCGGGGTCTTGACTACGACAGAACTCCCGACCTGGCGGTTGTGCAGGCCGAGCCTGGCGCTGTTCTGGTTCACCAGGTGGAGCTTGTAAGCCGCATCGGCGGAGACCATCGTAATCCTCACGCACGGGCCGCCGAAGGGCTGGGCATTGGCGGTGGAGGGAATCGAGAGGGCGGCGGCGATGGCCAAGACCATCGCGGCGATGCCGGACAAGACCGAGAGTGAACGTCCGCTTACCATATCCAGGGACCCAATCTGTCTGCAATGTAGTAGTCTGCATCGCTACCATAGCAGGAGTTCACCCTTGAAAGCCCGTATTTTCGCGGCGAGCTGCGCCGGCTTTCCCCGCAGGTGCATGGAGCCCTCAACCCGGTCTCGATATTGGCGAACGCAGACAGGGGGCGCCCGGATGGGCGCCCCCTGTACAGTTGCGCGTGGCGTGTTGCGCGGTTAGCCGCGTCGGCCTGCGATGAAGGCTCCGCCCGCCGCGACCACGCCGACGATGGCGATGATCAGGGCGACGACTGCGAGCGCTCCGCCGCCACCGGCAGCGCCGGTGGCTGGCGCAGCAAATCCTGGCAGCGAGAGAAGGTCGTGAAGAGCTGGTCGTCCAGGTCGTTGCGGTCGGTGAGGACGACTATGGTGGGGTTTTGCATGGCCGGCTCGCGGACGATGGCCCCGGCGTAGAAGGCCATGGTCAGGCCCTTGCCTGCTCCCTGGGTGTGCCAGACCACGCCGACGCGGCGGTCGCCGGGGGCGCCGCCCGGCCTGCGTCCCGATTCATAGCGGCCTGTTTCTTCTCCGGCCAGTCGCGCTTCATCCTGCAACTCGGAAGCCCTCAATGTCTCGCCGACGGCTACCCTGACGGCGTGGAACTGGTGGTAGCCGGCCATTTTCTTGACCAGCTTGCCGCTGCCGTCATCGTCGAAGACGGTGAAGTCGCGAATCAAGTCCCGGAAATGCCGGGGCTGACAGACGCCTTCCAGCAGGACTTGCAGCTCGGTCAGACTGGGGTCGGCCAGTGTTTCGCCGGTGATGGTGCGCCACGGCTTGAACCACTCGCGGCCCGCTCCCAGGGTGCCCATGCGGGCGGTCAGGCCTTCGGAGACGATGAGGGCCTCATTCATCGAGAACAGGGTTGGCAGTTCGGCTTGGTAGGTCTGGAGCTGCCGCCAGGCTTCCCATACGTCGGCGTTCTCGTCGGCGGGATTCTTGAGCTCGATGATTCCCAGGGGCAGGCCGTTCAGGAACAGCACGATGTCGGCCCTCCGGGTGGCCCGGTTCTCTCTCACGGTGAACTGGCTGACCGCCAGCCAGCCGTTGTTGTCCGGGTTATCGAAGTCAACGGCTCGCGCGGGTTCCCCGGTGACCGTGCCGTCCGGTCTCCTGACGGAGACGGTAACGCCGTTGACCAGCATCCGGTGGAAGGCGCGGTTGCGGGTTTCCAGGGTCGGCCCCTCGGGGTTGACGAGGTTGCGGAGTCCGGTTTCCAGCACTGACGCAGGAAAGTTCGGGTTAAGATTCAGGAGAGCGTCCCGGAGCCGCCCCTCCAGTACGACTTGGGTGAAGTCGGCCCGCTCCGCGCCGGGGGCGTCCATCGCGATGTCCGGGCCGCGGGCCAGCCGCGGCCGGACAGCCAGTCCAAGGCGGCAGATTCAACGCCGGCTTCGGCGAGGGTGGTCACGACCTACTCCCGGATCCGGTACGCGAATCTTCGACAATCCACAACTGGCCTCGCACGGAGTCGGTCAACCCATCAAGCAAGGAATGGGCGATGTCCAGCAAATAATCTCGCGATTGCCTGCCGGGACGGAAAACTGCTATCCCAGGATACCGCTCCGGCGGGTAAGCTCCAATGTCGGTGAAGTCCAGGTCCGATGTTACCAGGATGCGACCTTCATTGAAGCACGCGGCAGCCAAGTCAGGATCAGCAGCCCCGTTCATCCGCTGGTCATAGACGGTTACCGCATCATGTCCTGCTTCTGTAAACAGCAACGCCATCTCAATCGGAAGATTTTCGTCAAATTCGAACCGCACGGTTTGGCTATCGCGCCAATGGCGCCATGCGCTCTCGGGCCGGATTAGCAGCGTGGTGAAGCGAGGCTCGCACTCCCTCTAGAGATACCGACGGATAGCTTCTCACAATCTCTTCTGCAGTCAGGCCATCGGCCAGGCAATCGAGGATAACGGTTACCATGACTCGCGTGCCAGTTATGCACGCCTTACCGTGGCATATCGTGGGGTCGGATGATGTGTAGTCTCGCCAGTTCATTATCTTCACCTCCATACTGGGGCGGCGGCTTTGACACGTGCTTCGGTGAAAGTGGTCATTAATAGTCCGACTTGAAAAGATCGACCTCTTCGTCAGAAACGATTGGAGACATCTCCTCAAGTGTTTTCTGGTTGACTATTTTGCTTGCCTCAATCGCCTTTCGCAAGGTTGGTGATGATATCCAATCGCTGTTCCATATATGGGTACTGTCTTGGTTCACCAACTTGCATAAAGGCTCATCAAATTCGGTGTTCGGGGCAAATGAGCGGCTAATTCTATGGAGCCAAATGTCCATGTGGCCAGTGCTTGGCAGTTGACGAAAATTTCGTCTAATCTTCTCGACAATATCCTGCTTTTCTCCTTCAGTTTTAATAAGGCTAATAAGTTTGCTCAGAATCGTAGATGAGATAGGGTAGGTTCTCGGATTCTTATACGCGATGTCAACTGCGATAGCGATTAGTGGCAAAGGACGGTCATATTCTGTGGTCTTGCTGAGCCTCTTGTAGTATCTGTTCAAAGCTACATCCAGGCTTCCAGAATTTGGATAGTCCATACTATGGTCATGAATGATTAACAATCTCCTTTGCAGATTTCGGTCAACCTGCTTCCTAAACAACCAGCTAAGTTTGTCACCTTTCATTGAAGACCTAATCACCTCATCACTGATGTTGGTCTTAGTCGGATTCAACTCTAGACCCAAATCAATCATTACTTCCGTAAGGCATTTGAGAATCCGTTCACCGTCCTGTCGGTGAGTTACGAGGATCCATAGTCATCTCGATACCCTCGTTTTCGATCCTAGTGGTCAGCTCAGTATCTGAGTAACCAAGCACCATTTCCCCGATAAAATCCATTAAGACAGATCTTTGAGGAATGCCATTGGTTTGCCCTTGTCGCATATCTTTAAGGTGGCTGTCGATAACATTTCCTATCAGCATCTTGTCATTTCTATGCGTCTTGGCGAATGTCTTGGTGTGAAGTGCCCATGCGATTGAGTGAGCGTATATTGCGGGATAGCAGTCCACAATGTCAGTCTGAATTATGAAGTCGTAATCCAAAGACATCTCTATGGACTTTTGCTCGTAATCTTGCCACCATCTGCTTACCTGATCTGCCTTATCGCTTTCCTCCGTCACAGATTCAACCAGTAAGCTTAGGCATTTGATTTTGGGGTTAGTGCCAAATTCACTGAAGCGGTCACAGATCAACTTCCATTGTCCTGGTTCCGTCATATTGTTGACTAGAGAAACATACAATACTGGATGAATTGTCAATGGCGCCGGGGAATTGGGCCAGTGCGGCGGAGTAATCCTGTACCACCTGCCTCATGACTGAGAGCAGTTAATCAGGCAGAGTGGCGAGGTTACGAGATATGCATGAACGGCTCAAGTTTGGGCCGGCGTGATGGGGTCTGCCGCCGGCACCCGGCGGCGTGGAGTAGGCCAGCATCTTGCGCACCGTGTCCCGGTGCAGCCCGAACATCCGGGAGGCTTCCCGGATACTCATGCCCTCCACCATCACCGCCCGGCGAACCCGTAGATATACGTCCACCTTGTACATCCGTCGCACCATCCGCAGGGTCGGGTACGGCCCTTATGGACGACGGCGGGGGGTCCATTTTTCAACCGCCGTTTGTCAGCAATTGCCCGCCCGAACGGAACAATTTACCTCCGCCGCTTACACACGTTAAGGCCTGCGATGACATGGGTGACCCCGGCGTCGTCAGGATTATCCGGCTGGTGCTTTGGGGAGTGGAAGCATTCTCGGCGGAAGACTCTGTCTGCGGAGGCACTGGAGTAAAGATGGCTCCCTGAGTGGTGGCAGGGGGCTGAGAAAGTTTGGAGCAGGCCGTCAGGAACAGCAGGACTGCCAGGGTGATGACGGCGACGAAAATCCTCCCTCGCCGGGTGTTCAAGTCCCTCCGCATGCTGCGCTTTTCGTGGCGAATGGTTCCTTGCTGCTCCTCACGGTTTCGGATTCATCACCCGGCCCACGAACAGAATCGTGCCCGTGGCCCTGTCCCGGATGAGGAAGATGAAGGGCCGGTCGACCGTCACCAGGGTTGGCTCTGATTCCAGGACCACCACCGCCGTGGATGCCGCCGCCTCCGTGCCCTCTTCGTCCACCGATACGAACGCCTTGTGGACGACCTCGGAGATCCAGAGTTCCCTGGTCCCGGTCATGCCGGAGAAATCGGCTCCGGCGCCAAAGGCATCCGGCATTCCCATATCAGCCAAGGTCTGGTCCAGACTGAATTCCGACTCCAGCTCAAACAAGGGCATGGTGAGAGTGATGTTGCCGATTTCGATGTCGTCGAAAATCCGGTCCAGGACCTGCGGGTTCAGCGAGTCTTCAAATTCTCCGAACGTGCCCCCGTCGGGCAGCAGGATTGTCATGGATATCTCGCCCAGGGAATAGGGAAGATCGACCGCCTGATACCCGTTGCCCTGGACGTAGCCGTAAAAGTAACTGGAGGTCTCGGTCATCATCGGCACCTCCACCATGCCGCCTTCTGCCAGATGGAAGGGGAGTTCCCGCGTGAGCCGCTTGTCGAAGGGCCATTGCCATGAAGCATTGAAGTATATGGCGTTGGTGAGAACCAGGCGGGTGAGCCTGTTGACGGCCTCTGACGGCAAAAGGTCTATTATCTTGTCCTGGGTCTCTTCAGAGACCCAGTCGTTGATTTTCGCCCTGGATTCCTCCGGGGCGCCCGCGAAGTTCAGGGGTCGGAGACCCGCCCCGTAGTTTTCGGCCAGCACGTCCAGGAAATCCGGCAGGAATTCATAACCCTGCTGGCCCCACATGGCGTTTGCGATGTTCAGTTCGAAGAACTGGTTCTCTTCGACCTGAAGGCCCCTGCCTCTGGACGCGATCTCCCGGTCCAGGGCGTTGAACGAGGGATGGAGCGCACTTTGCGGGAGCTCGTAGTGAAGGGTATTGGTCATCTGGCGTTCCGTCTCGCCGCTCGCTCCGGCAAGGGCCATGGCAAGAACCTGGGAAATGCTGAAGGGGGAATAGAACAGGTTGCCCTGAGCGTTGCTCAACTCGCGGTACAGGTCGAGAGCGAAAGTGTTGTTTCCCCGCACCAGTGCCTTCAGGTCGCGGGCGGAAGCCCGGGGCGAGTCGTTTCGTTCTCTGTCGGAACGAACTTCCCTAGCTGTGGACTGTGCCGGGAGGGTCGGAACTGGCGAGGATGCCGGAGACGGCGCCTGCTTCGCTGGCGGGACAGCCTGTTGGGATTCTACTTCGCAACCGGAAGAGCCTGCCAGCAAAAGGATAGCGATGGCCAAGGGCCAGATCCAGCGCAGGTGTCTGGACTGGCCTGAGTAGACAAGTCTTCGTGCCATGCTCCCTCCGGTGGGCGGGACGGACTTGGTATTGGCGGGCGGCCGTGCAAGCTCTTCTGGCAGCTTCGGCAAACGGCGAGTATATGGCAGACTACTTAGTCGGGTTGGATATCGAACATTATTGTTAAACCGGTCATTGAGAGGTCAGGACCTGCTTCTGAGGAGATGCTGCATCAGGCGCGCTTGATCAAGAATAAAGAGAAGGTATTAGCAAATCCCGATTTCGTGCGAAACGCAGTCCTTCCTTAACATATACGCCATTTGCGTTGAAATCGTTCCGTGATGCGTGGATAGGGTATGACTTCAACGAAACCTCTGCCCAGGTACTTGGCGTAGGGACTCTGGCTCGGTGGGCGGCTATTGCTTGTCAACCCCAGCGTCCTGAGATGGCCCCCGGATTTCCTCGCTGGTTTCCGCCTCGAAGAACACGACTATTGGGGTCTGCTGTCTCTGGTCGGTGCTGGTCCACGCGGCTCTCCGGGATCGTGTACGGGCCGGAAGGGAAGGATGTTGGGATGTTGTCTACGACCACCAACCAAGCCTTGTGGTTCTCCACGAAGTTGCCTCTGCTGTCCAGTCCGGTGCACAGGCCCACCGTAGCCCTGGTCTCCAGGTTTGACGTGTCGATGTCTTCCGGCAGGTTTTCCGAGCCCTCAAACGCCTTGTCGATTACCTCTTCCCCGGAAACGCTTGGGATGCCTGTGTCCAGCCTCCGGTTATAGTGGCCGTATATGGCGTCTATATCCTCGGTATTGACCCGCTCCGCACCGGTGAACGCGAATGTGGTCAGCAGGACGGCGGCTAATAGACCGGCGAGTCCGCCCGGGATGAACCAGCGTTTCATAACCCGGCCTTGCAGGTTGGTTAGAAATCTTTCATCAAATCTGGGGTGTGCTGGTTCTCAGCAGTGGCCCGTTCTGGTGGCTCCGGGTGTGCATCGCCCCAGTATTGGCGTTGAACGCCATGTGCCAAGGTTTGTCGACAAATGTTCAGCGCGGCCATTTGATGAAGTTGGCGCCGGCCTTGAAGGGCCAGTCCCCGATCTCTCCCTCCACGATGTTGACAATCTGGTCGGAGCGCACGTGGAAGTCGTAGAGCTTTCCTCGCTTCAACTCGTTGAGTATTCCTATTTCCGGATTGGGCGGAGTGTCCACACCCGGAGGCGGCGTCAACTGGTCCGGAGTGAAATGCCCGGTGACATCATAAACCAACCAGTGTTGGGCATCCTCGTCCCAATGAGCGATGAAGAGCAGGTTGCCGGCGAGGTACGGCTCAATCCTGTTCGCCTCCAAGAGGTCCTGCTGGGGTTCCTCGACAATGACCCTGACGGTTTCTTCTGAGGTGTTTTCGTCCTGGACTTCAAGAAACTCCGGCACGCACTCGGCCAACTCTTCCAGCATGCGCTGTCCTTCGCCTTCGGGCGCCCCGGCGCCGACGTAGGACCGGAGGAGCAGGTGCCGGTAGCGTTGCATTGCTTCCGTCAGACACTCCTCCTGCTCGCGGGCCAGCCTGCCCACCGATAGCTCAATCTGCGCGACGATGAGAAGCTCCAGTGGGCCGGCGATGCACACCGAGATTTCATCCAAGAGCCGGGCGTCGGCCCCCTCGTCCCCGTTGGCCAGCAGGCGGGGCACGTCCTTGCCGGCGGCCCAGGCCTGTAGACAGGTCACCTCGGTATCGCCCAGCTCTATCCCCATACCCTCCTCGAAGTGCAGGGCCAGTATGCCCGTATACAGGGAGGCGGCCTTCTCGGGGTCCAGGCAGGAGAAGAGCGGCCCGTCAGGTTCGAGTAATCATCTATCTCGCTGGTCATGATGGTCTTTCTCAGAAAGGAGTTCAGCTGGTTCTGGCCCAGCGCGTCCCGGATGCAGTCCTGCTGGGGACCTGTGAAAGTGGAGAAGGCGTCGCCCCAGGTGGTGGCGGTGGTCGCGGTGAGGGCGAACTCCTCCGGCGTAGGAACTGCGATGGCCGTGGGAGCTGGCGTCGCAGTCGGGGCCGGTACCCGCGTTGCCGTCGGCGCCGGAACCAGGAATTCGACGGTTCGGTCAGGGTCTGGCGCCTGCGGGGCGCTGGGGTCTTCTCCGCAGGCGCTCAGGGCGGCGACCATCAGGAGCAATCCCGCAAGAGCGGCCAGGGCGGGGCTGAGACAGATTCTGGACATGGCCTTTCCTTGCTCGACTGGTTCTTGCCAAGGACGCTTACCATCATAGTGGAAGATGGCCCAGTTTTTCGCTTTTACCGAAGGGCAGGGAGGAAGGATTGTCCACGGGGGTAATTTCAGCATTGAGGGAGTTCTATCCTTAGTTTGTCTGGTGGGGCGGTTGACGTTTTCGCTTTTCAATAAAGGGGGACGCAATCGCTAGACGACACAAATGGAGACTCCTACACCGGGCGGATGAGCAGCGCAGTGCCCTCATTGGTATGGACGACAAGTAGCTCCCCGTATACCCGGTAACTCTCGAAGTTCCGTATAAGCCTGGTAAAGCGCTTCTCCTGCTCCACCACTCCAGGCGGGTCCGGGCAACCCTTAAGTGTCGACTCAATAACCATGGCGCCCTTGGCGAAGGTCCCGTCTCTCCTGGCGAAGGGCTCTTCCGGCTCCAGCCCTGCGCCGTAGGAGTTGCACCCGCCAAATCCATACACGCCTCGGCTCACAATGAATCTGGCCTCACCTCCGACCCCGGCTTGCAGCGTTCCACTGCCGCCTCGAGAAATGGATCTCGGAGAACTGCACCATGGGTCTCCAAGAGATAAAATGCTCCCTGGGCCGTACGTCCTGGCCGTTGTTGAGACCATCCATGATGGGGGCCATCGCGGTCCTGTCACCGAGGAGCGCGTCCAGGCGGCTTGGGCCGTCTCCCGCCCGTCATGCCGGTGTATGACCTGGCCTTCCCGGTTCAGGATGGCCTGAGTGCCGGTGGGGACATGAGTGACGTAGGCGACCTTTTCCGCCGTCTCAGGCGTCAGTCCCTCCACGAAGGCGGCCACCATGCCGGGGCCCAGGTCCAGCCTGTAATTTTCTGAGGCCGGTTCCGGCGTGGCAGAGCCGGGCAATATTGGACTTGGTGTTGCCGTGGGGGCGGCCGCCGGTTATGTCCCACTACAGGCTGCCAGCAGGAGCATGGTGGCGACCAACACCCCTGACGTGAGGGCGCATCTCATCCCGTCTCTCCTCCATCCCGTGGGCCGGGTCTTCGGACTATCAGGTCTGCCTGAGTGACCTGTCCACAGCCGACGCGACACCGGTCCTTGTGTCCTGGTCCATCCGTTGCAGGGACTCCATCGCGGCCGCGGAGGCTTCTTAGGTTGCTGGCGGGCAACGGGGTGCCGCTCATGGTTCGCCGGTGTTCCCAGCGCTTCCTTCACGCTTCCTTCAGAAGAATGCAGCGTGGAAGAAGCGCCAATTGAACATAGTCTACGCCGAGTCCCTTCACCGGGGCTCGACTGCCCTGAAGTCATCCCCCACTGCCCAGTAGGACCCATCACAGAAAAGTGTTATTTCCTCTACTCCTCCATGTTTAAGCGCCCAACCATGGGGACGCTAAAGGCGCTGAACCGGACCTGGTCGCCCACTCGTGCGATGACCCGCCCCGTGGAGCCGGCTATCTTGACGGCCCCATCTTCCAAGCTCAGCTCGAAAGCGCCCGGCCAGATGGGCAGCATAGGCCCCAGGAAATGGGAGCCGCTTCCAACGCGAATGACGTTTTCGACCTCCAGACATATACCGTTCAAGACCAGCTCTCCGGTGAAGCGCACAGGCTTCGGGCGAGTGTCCAGGAACTCGTCCTGCCTGGGGAAGTAGACTTCTACATCCGGCAGGACCTGGATCTCGTAGATCCTGAAAACTTCACCCGGGCACTCCCCGATACCGCGCTCGTAGTACCCGCCTCCGCCCGCTATTTCGTCCCCAACCTGGGCTATGACTCGACCGGCTCCGTTGCGGACCTGTACCACGCCGTCTTCGACATGTGGCGCGAACCCGGCGGGCCAGATGATGCTGCTGATGCTGTATTCAGCTTTCAGCCGCAGGCATGGGCCGTCCAGGACCAGCTCTCAAACGCCTGCCGCAGTCGGGAACGCCCGTTCAGCCGCCATCACGGTCTTTTGCCTGAGAAGCAGGACATCCGGGCCTGACAGCCGCAGTACGGTGGCCTCGTTCTCAGGGTCGAACACGGTAACCTCGTCGCCCACCCAGGTGGACGGCTTTTCGCAGTGTTCTACTCCCTCCGCTGAAAACTCCTGGTCCCTGGCCTGCTGGTATGTGACGGCGGCCCGGCTGACCCGGATGTGGTCTCCGACCTGCGCGACGGCCTGGCCGAGCCCGTCCATGACTCGGATGGTGTCTGATTCCTCTTGGAAGGTGAAGGAACTGGGCCAGATGAGCAATCGGGACATTCGGGGGTTGGCGCCCCTGGCCGGAACCTCAAGGCGCAGGCACCCCTGTTCCAGGATCAGTTTGCCAGCGGTGTATTGCTCGCCCGAGTCGGTCCCCAGCGGCGCGTTGTGCCGAGGGAAGGCCACAGGAGCGTCCCGGTCGCCCCCCGTCTGCTTCGCTCCCGCGGGGCGGGCATCTGCTGGTGTCGGGGGCTGATCTGTTTCGGGTGGCGCCGGAGTGGGCCCCGAGATAGCGATAGCAGCACTGGGCTGGGCGGTTTCTGAGGGCGCCGCCGTTGGTCCCGAGGAATCCGCTGTTTCAGTGAGATCTGCCTGGCTGCATCCCGCTATCGATATCCCCATCAGGATCAATAGAATCACAGCTACGTTCGGTAAGGCGGCGCCTTTCATCCCCTTGGGCCTCCACAAGTCCAGGGCGGCCCTCGTTGAGGCTCCGGAAAGGTTCGCCATCTTCCCCCCGGCGTCCTGGAGAGCACTACATCGGGTGCCGTTTGCTTATGGTGTATGGCCTAGCCTAGCACCCTGGGATTATTGTTCCACGGGGCGGGCTGCTGGTTATGGATGCGTTCTCTGGTGCCACATCTGATGATGGGGAAGTCCGGGTCCTTATATGCAACCGGAGGGGATTTTCATGCAATCCCGGCCGGGTTCGTCACATGCACAGTTCCCGTTCCAACCCTGGCGGCCATGGAACGAACTCAACCACCTTGCCTGACCGCGACGTGAACACCGCCGAGTCTTCCCCCACCAGCACCATCGTGCCCTCGGTGGCAGGATTCCCCCAGCCTGTCGGCGGGTTGCCGTATCCATCGTCCAGAGGCGGGTTGGCCCGCCACCACCGGCCCTGGTCAAACACCGCCGCCCGGACGCCACAGTGAGTATGGAGTTCGTAGGCGTACTCCTTCCCCAGCGTGGCAGGGGCTGAGCGGTCAGCTTCAGGAGGGCTACAGGACGACAGGGCTACAGATGCCCCAACGGCAGATCCGAGCAGTATCACAGTCCACCATGCTGATGAAATACCCAATCGGTTTGCCAATGGATAGTCCTCTCCTTTAGCCGCGTAGCCATACGCTACAAGCAAACGGCGCCCTACGTGGACATGTACGCGCCTTTCGACCAATTCGTTCCCTGATTTTTTGTCCCCACCGGCGATTCCGGGTCAGAACTTCGTCGGCGTTGACATGGATCTGCGTTTGGCGCTTCGCCTTGGCGCCCTACTGGGGTTACGGACAGGACGAACCAATGTTGATTCGCCCTGTCCGGGCTTCCCGGCTCTTCGTCCGGAGCCTTTGGCAGGGTGGCCCGGCATAGGTCGAAGGGTCCCAGTGAAATAATGCCGGGGCAGCGAAAACCGCCCCCGTCCAAATCTTCACAACTATTCGATTCTCGAATAGGCTGAATTCAAGACGACTATGGAATTTCAGGAGTACCGTCAATGAGCCAGACCGTCCCCTTGGTCGGACACCTATCTTGTCCGCCGATGTCGGCCACCGCCACACTGCAAGTCAGGAATCCCTCGCCGTTTTCGTCGACGGCTACTTCCAAGTCTCCCAGCGCTCCTCGGGTTTCTCATCGGATTGCAGTGAGCTGCTCGTCCGTGAGACGCCGCGGCCGGCCCAGTTCCTTCCCATTCGCCCTAGCGGCGTCCAACCTCACCCTGGTCCTGCGGCTGATGCTCTGGCGCTCCTGGCTGGCCACGTAGGCCGCCATACTGGCCAGGGTGTTGTCCGGGGAGTCGGGATCGGCGTCCAGGAACTTGGTCCACTCCTCCCTCGTTGACGGCAAAGGACCGGAGGCGGAGTCGGTGGCGCTGCAGGTCGTAGATCGCCCACATCGTCTCGAGGTAGCGCCGGCCGAGCCGGTCTACGGCCGCCACCACGAGGACGTCGCCTTGGGCCAGCTGCTGGTCCAGGAGGTGCCACTGGGCGCGGGAACTGCTCGATGTCGCGCCTGAGACCGCAACGTAGGCATAGATCCGCCCGGTCTCGACGCCGACGGCGGCGAGCTGGCGGCGCTGCACCTCGGGATCGCTGCCGGGATGCCCGGGTCCTGGTCCCGGGCGGAAAGCGGCCATGCCCTTACCCTCCTCCACCAATGTCGGCAGGTGCAGCAGAGGGTGGCGGCCCCCCTCGGCCAGGGCCAGGAGCTCTTCCTACACCTCGGGGGCGAGCCGGCCTCCGGCGGCCTGAATCACGGGGTCCAAGGTGTTTTCCTCTGCCATTTCACGCTCCGGTTATATTGCTGATAAATGCCCGTATCGCGCAAACTTTCTGGCGGCTGGAGGGGACAGAATGAAGTCGCTAGTCTAACACCGAGCCATCGCCCCATTCTTCAAGGAAATCAAGTTCTGGCCCTTGTACAGGTTCTCGTCATGGAACTGCGTCTCTTCGGTTACCTCGATCCAGACGATATCGCCGGTAGAGACATACATGAGGTCGTTGAGTTCTGCTGGAGCTGTCGGGTGATATGACGACCACGATGCCGTAGGATTGTCGTATCGCCACACTACTACCAGCAAGCCCTTATCCATCAGGTCCTTGAACACCTCACCCGTCGGCCGGGTTATGATGTCAGGTATTGCCTCGGTGGCGCTTGGCCTGGCATTGAACCGTGAAAGATCAAAGCTGGCTTCTGAGGCACCCAGGTTGTTGAGCACTACTGATTCGATGAATTTGGATGGTTCCAACAGAGTGTGCTCAATTCTGGGTTTCAACCACATGCTGGCGAACAACCGCCCAACATTCCCGATGGTGGGATTGGCGCCGCCACTTTCCAGCTTCGCGATGTATGCCTGGGACGTGCCTGCCAGATTTGCCAGCCTCGATTGAGTCAAGCTCATCCCTTCTCGCGCGCGTAGTAAAGCGGCCGCCATCTCTAGCTTAGCCGTCTCAGACCCGAACTCATGCCGGTACTCAATATCATCCAGCCAGATCTCATGGGAATCAGGAACGTGACTTTGTCTGGTCATTCTCATCCTCTTGCTTCAAGGTATTCAATCCGCAAACTCTCAGCTCTCTCCAATTCTTGTGGTGGGGTTTTGCGGCTTTGTTTCAGAAAGCCATTCAATATGACGTACCGCTCAGAATCGGCATGCCAAAAACAGAAAACACGGTGCGTATCAATGCGGAGTTGCCACACATCGTTCATTTTCTCTGTGCGCCGCATCTTCGCGAGTTCGGCCGATCCTGAATCCTTAAGTCGTTCCACCAAGGCGCCGATTTTGGCAGCCTCCTTCTTCTTTCCCGCATGAATGACGCCATCTATGTAATCCTCATATGGGCACGAGCAGTTGGCTCGCCTATGAAACTCTATATCGGACATTCGGTTATTATAACCTGAAGAGTTATATTATATAGCGTCAAGGAAATCCCTCAGGATAGGATTGCCTTTCCAATCTAGGGAATCCCGTCCACATTGGCTTCCATTGGCGTGCGGCGAAAAGCCTGATCGATATTCATCTGACGAAGGCCCGGCCATAGCACAGGGGAATTCGGAGTCCCGATCATCCCTGCGCAAAACGCCCGTTTGCCGCGCGCACTGGGCCGTGCTCAGGCAGGATTCGGCTTGTTACGCGGAGGCCCGGGTGCTCTTTGTTGCAAGCGCTATCGAGCACGCTCCGCGCTGATCCAGGGTTTGCTGGTGACACGCCAGCACCCGCTGAACGAGGGCTGATTCCGCTAAGAGTTCGCTAGTGGGAGCAGCATCGATGAGGTGGCCTGCTGGCACGCAGATTAACTCCTGCCTGTGCCGATCGGCAGGCAGAACAACCGACCGGTTTCGGGGTTGGTGAAGATCTTAGCTGCCACGCCGAACACCGTCCGCATCAGTTCGAGGTGAGCACTGCGGAGGGCGCACCGTCCGCCACGATTCGGCCACAGTCCACGACGATGACACGGTCCGCGTAGTTTGCTGCATGCACGAGGTCGTGGAGCACCATAACGACGGTCATTTTGCGACTTATGCAGAGGGCGCAACGAGGTCGAGAACCTCAAACTGATGCCGGACGTCGAGAAACGTGGTCGGCTCGTCCAGAAGTAGAGTGCTGGCGCCCTGCGCGAGAGCGAGCGCGACCCATGCGCGCTGGCGTTCGCCCCCGGAGAGTTCGTCCACGGGGCGCTCCGCGGAATCGGTCAAACCCGTGAGCGTGAGCGCGGACTCAACGGCGAGTGTGCCATCGGCGCCGAGTCGTCCGAACAGCCCGGTATGGGGAAAGCGGCCCAACTCGACGAGCTCGCGAACCGTCAACCCTGGTGGGCTCGACGGAGATTGGGGAAGGACGGATACCAGACGAGCAATACCGCGAGATCCGAAGCTCCGGATGTCCTGCCCATCTAGGAGTACGACGCCGCCCCGCGCTGGAAGCAGCCGTGCCATCGCCCGGATCACCGTGGATTTCCCCGACCCGTTCGGCCCGACAATAGCGGTGATGGTACCCTGTTGCAGTCCCAAGTCGAGGCCATCGAGCACCATACGCTGCCCATAGCCGGCGCTGACCCGTGCCAGCCTGATGGGTTCGACATCGTTCATCGAATGCTCCTCCGAATAAGGATGATGAGCAGTGGCGCACCGAAGACGGCCAGTACGGCCCCCACGGGAAGGCCCACACGAGCCGACGAGGAGGGGATCGGCGGCTTGATGGAGAGCGACTGGGCGACGAGGTCGGCCGCCAGCAGGAGCACGCAACCTATGAGCGCGGCCAGATTCGTCGTCAAGCTGGAGGAGGTTCGCGGCACGGGCAGCCAGCAAACCCGCAGGGATGCTTGCGGCGGCCCACGGCAGCGCAAGCCAGACGTCGTCCCAGACGCGGCCATTCAAAGATCCTATGAGCCAGGCGAGGATGCCTCCAAGCGCCTGCTGAGAGCGCAGCATGACAATCGAATTCAGCGATCCAAGCACGGCGTTGACGATTACCGACGTGAGGATCAGTCGCAAGGGATCGATTCGTCCACGCACCGAACTGGCGAAGAGGACCAGGGCTCCCCCCGCCAAGGCGCCCAGGAGCACGACGAAAGGAAGCAACTGGCCGGGTGGAGGCAGCCCCCACGTGCCCGCGAGGAAGAGGACCGCAGCGAGAATTCCCCCGGTGGAGACGCCCGTGAGTCCGGGCTCGGCGAGGCGATTTCGCATGACGACCTGCAGCAATCCCCCGGAGAGGCCCAGCATGCAGCCCACCAGGAGACCGAGAGTCGCGCGAGGCAGCCGCAGCTCCCGGACGATTGTCAGGTCTGTGGGGTCCGTCGATCGATCCAACAGAGCGAGGATGACGCGATCTGGTAGTATCCAGACGGTACCCAGTCCCAGGTGGAGGATGAAGAGCACGGCCGCCGCAATGGCCGCGAGCAGCGTGAGGGCCGCAAAGGAACGCGCCGATGTCACTTTAGCGGTTCAGTCCCAGGCTTGTTCGGCGGAGGAGCAGGAGGATCATCGGGGCGGCCAGAAGGGTCGTGCACAGCCCCACGGGAATCTCGCGCGGATAGAGAAGGACCTTGGAGAGCACGTCGGACGCCAGTACAAGGAATGCTCCGATCACCGTGGCCACCGGAAAAAGGAGTCTCGCATCCGGCTGCGGGACAATCAGGCGAGCGACGTGGGGCGTCAGCAGCCCAACCCAGGCGATGGGGCCGGCCACGGCCACAAGACTCCCGATGAGCAGCGCGGCCAGTGCGACGAAGACGAGGCGCATGCGCCTTGCAGGCATCCCCAGCGACGAGGCGACATCTTCGTGCAGCTGGAGCACATTCGCCCCTCGGGCAAGGAGGAAGGCCGCTGGAATCCCCGCGATTACCCAGGGCCACACGAGGTGGACGTGATCCCAGGTCCTGTTCGCGAGGTTGCCGACCGTGAAGAGGAAGAAGACCCGCACGGCGCCAGATGAGGCCGCGAGGCTGACGATGGCGAGGATGGCGCCGTGGAGGAGCGCCGCAACCGCGACGCCGATCAGCGCGGCTTCCAGCGGTGTTAGCGCTCCCCGCGATGTCGCAAGGACAATCAGGCCTCCGCTGAGGCCCCCGGCAAGCGCCACGACGGGATGAAGCACGAAAAGCACCGGCAGGTTCAGCAGCAGGTTGGCCGCCATCGCCAGCGATTCCCCCACCGACACGCCAAGCAGCTCGGGCGAGGCCAGCGGATTCCGCAGAACGATCTGAAGTATGGCCCCCGATAGCCCGAACCCCGCGCCCGCAAGCAGCGCCAGAATCAGCCGCGGTACCCGTAGCTCACGGACTACCAGCTGTTCGATCCGGTCGCCGGAATCGCCCATCAGGATGCCGGGAAGTTGCGCGGGCGCCACTATCGGCTCACCCACGCTCAGGTGGGCGACAGCGAGGGCGGCGAGCGCCACCAGGATCGCTCCAGCAGCAATCACTCTGGGCCGGCCCGGAACCGCGACCACGCTCAAGGCAGAGGGACCTGGAACAGCTCCGGGTAGATCTTCGGCATCGCCTCATCGAGCACGACGTTCGTGCCGCGAATGCCTCGGGATGTGCCCCAGATGAAGAAATCCACCTCGTACACTTCGCCGTTCTGGACTGCCCTGAGCTCCTTCCAGATCGCATTCTCAGCAAGTTGCAACGAGCCGCTTACGGCGCCGATTTCGTTCTCGTCCGGCCCCCAATAAGCCTCGTCCAAGTGGAGCAGGTCGTACGCAGCGACGGGCTTGATGCCGAGCACGAACATCGTGTCGACGCAGAGCCCCGTCAGGCACACAACACGGACCGCCGGCGCCTCCAGCGTGACCATCTCGCCTGAAGCGTCCTCAACGGTACGGGACTGGTCAGGCGTCGCCGCAGCCGTTGCAGGCGTAGTCGCCGTCGGTGAAGGGGGCGAGGGGGTCGCAGGCGGCACGGCAGTTGCAGCCACTGTTGGTGAGGCGGCCACGGATGTCGCGGGCACAGATGTTGCAGCAGGTGCGGGACTGTCGTCGCTGTCGCCGCCACAAGCCACGGCCAGTGGCAATGCCAAGACCGCCACGAGCGTAAGTACCGTTAGTCGAAGCATCTTTAAGTTCTCTTTATGATACTTAGTATCATTGATACTATGTATTATTTCATCATTTTGAGAGATTACGTCAATAGGTGTGTAAACGTGATCAGGCAGCGATCCTCCCGGCAGGGTCCTCCCTGCTGAAAGAGTATTTTGCCGCGAGGAACTCCACCAGCGCTGCAAGATGGGCCAGCCTGAATAGAATGGCATTTACGGAGTTGCGCCCTCGTCAGTCAGCTCCCTCGTCGCCGGATACGAGGGTCCAGCAGGTCCCGCAGACCGTCGCCCAGCAGGTTGAATCCCAGCACCGCGACGAAGATGG
Source organism: Dehalococcoidia bacterium (assembly GCA_965204805.1). Classification (GTDB taxonomy): domain Bacteria; phylum Chloroflexota; class Dehalococcoidia; order Lucifugimonadales; family UBA3495; genus VXOI01. The sequence continues at coordinate 200,475 of OZ242013.1, read as the reverse complement.
CCGCTCCCGGCAGTAGCAGCAGACGCGGCGCGGTTTGCAGGTGCGGGCGGGCGTCGTTGAGCATGGCGCCCCACTCCGGCGTGGGCGGCTGCGCGCCCAGTCCCAGGAAGCTGAGACCGGCGATTCCCAGTATAATCCAGCCGATATCCAGGGAGGCGAGCACGACGATTGGGCCGAGGATGTTGGGCGCGATATGCCGGAGGATGATGCGCAGGTTTCCGGCCCCGACGGCCCTCGCCGCCGTCACATACTCCATCTGTCGCGTCCCCAAGGTGACCCCGCGAATGATGCGGGCGTGGCCCACCCACCACACGGCGCCGGCTGCCAGCAGCACGTTGAACAGACCGGGGCCCAAAGCTCCCGCCACGGCCAGCGCCAGGATCAGCGAAGGAAAGGCCAACAGCAGGTCCACTACCCCCATCAGCGCAGTGTCCGGCCAGCCGCCGTAGTATCCAGACAAGGTGCCCACGGTCAGAGCGATAGTCATGCTAAGGGCCAGGGTGGCAGCGGCGGCCAGCAGCGTCGTGCGCGCCCCGTGGATAACCCGGCTGAAGGTGTCCCGCCCCAGATGGTCGGTGCCCAACAGGTGCTCCGGCGACGGAGAGAGCAACCTTTCGGGCAGGTTGATCTCGGTGGGATCATCCAGCGGGAGCCAGGGCGCCAGCAATCCCGCCAGCAGCAGGGACACCACCAGAAACAGCCCCAGGGCGGTTCCAGGCTCCCGCAGCAGCGCATTCCACTGGCGGCGACGGCGCGAACCGCTGGCGGCGGTCATGAGCGGGAGTGTTCCCTGGTGTGTTCGGAATCGCTCGTCATTAGCCGCTACACCTCTTCCCGTTCGTAGCGCAGGCGCGGGTCGGCGATGCGCAGGGCAATGTCAGCCGCCAGGTTGGCCAGCAGCACTACCACGGCAATGTAAGTTACGAACCCCTGTACCACGGGGTAGTCCCGGGTCAACGCCGCGTCCACCATCAACTGCCCCAAACCGGGCCATGTGAAGATGGTCTCAATTATGACGGCGCCGCTGAGTAGGTAGCCAAGGTTCACTCCGGTGGCTCCGATGGCCGGCAGCAGCGCGTTGCGCAGGGCGTGCCGGATGGCCACAGTCTTTTCGGACAGTCCCTTGGCCCGCGCCGTGCGGATGTAGTCCTGCCCCAGTACCTCCAGCATACTGGCGCGTATCAGCCGCATCAGTTGGGCCATGGGCGCAAGGGACAGCGCGATGGCCGGAAGTACTACCTGGGCAACCGAACCGTAGCCCAGAGCCGGCAGCCAGGACAGTTTCACCGCGAACAGGATGATCAGTCCGAAGGCCAGGGCGTAGGATGGAGCCGCCGCGCCCACCAGCGCCGCCAGGCGCGCGATGGCATCCACGGCGCCGCCCCGCCGTTGAGCGGAAAGGATGCCTACAGGCACGGCGACCAGCAGCGCCAGGGCCAAAGCAGCCGCGGTGAGCAAGACCGTTGGGACGGTGCGGCGCGCCAGTTGGGCGGCCACGGGCCGTTCCGACACGTAGGAGCGGCCCATGTCGCCCGTCAACGCCCGGGACATCCAGCGAATGTATTGCGCCGGAAGGGGCGTGTCCAGGCCCAGCTCGGCGCGCATGGCAGACACTGCGGCCGGGCCGGGCATCTGGCCTGGGTTGCGCTGACGCAGGACAATCTCAGCGGGATCGCCCGGCGCCAGATTCAGCAGCGCGAAGCTGACCGCAGAGATCCCCAGGAGCATCAGCGGCAGCGTGGCCAACCGCCGGACTAGATACGCTCCCAAGTCCGCGCTGCCTTATTGCGGATTACTGCCGCGCCGAATCACTCGGAGAGGCCGATGCGGTAGTCGAACATATAGAGCCGATACGGGTGCGGCTCGAACCCGGTAACCTGCTCGTTGACGCCGTACATCATGTACACGTGCGCCACCGGCAAAAGCGCGGTTTCGGCGGCAACCACGGTCAATGCCTCGCAGGCGATTTCCTTCCGCTCCTGAATGTCCGACACCGGCCCAGCCTGCGCTATGATGTCCACCAGCGCCGGATTGGAGTAGTGTCCATAGTTGTTGGCTCCGCCGTCGGTGCCGTCGGCGTGCAGTCCGACGAACTTGCTGACGTTCAAAACCGGGTCTCCGGCATCAACCACGTTGTTAAACCATCCAAAGAGGTCCCAAGATGGCTCCTTTACCACCGACCATTCGGTAATGAGCACCTCGGCCTTGATGCCCACGTCGGAGAGCATGGCTTGGGCGGCCTCCGCCATAATCGGCAGTTGGAACCGCTGCGGGTAGCCGCCGATGATTATCTCCAGAGCCTGCCCATCTTTTTCAACGATGCCGTCGCCGTCGCTGTCGGCGTAGCCAGCCTCGGCCAGCAGCTCTTGGGCGAGCTGAGGGTCGTAACTCGGCCCGTCTACTCCGGGACAGGACGCCATCGCCTCGGGAAGCAAAAGGTCGGCGAATGAACCCGTCCCCGCCGGCGCAACGGCTCCGGCGATGCTTTCCCGGTCAATGGCATGGCTCACGGCCTGGCGTACCAGCGGGTCGGATAGCGGGCCCCGCTCGAAATTGACCCACCACATCACCACCGAGGCGCCCTCGCCGGCCGTCCGGCTGTGCAGACCGGGGAGGGAATCGAGGAGTTCCACACCTTCCGGAGATATGTTGATGGCAAAGTCAATATCGCCGGCTTGCAGGGCCAGTTCCCGGCTGTTGGTGTCCGGGATGGCAATGTACTCAATGCCGGCCAGCAGGGGAACTCCGCCCCAGTAATCGTCGTTGGCCACGCTGCTGAGGCGTTCTTTGCGAACGTACTCGGTGGGGATGTATGGGCCGGTCATCGATTCCGCAGTCACGAAGTTGTCTTCACCGGCAGCGTCAGCCGCAGCCGCGTTGACGATGGCCGTGTTGGAATTGGTCAACAACCCCGGCAGTGTCGGGCGAGGCTTCGCAGTAGTGACGATGACCGTCTGGTTGTCTTTGACTTCCACGCTTTCAATCGCCAGCCTTTCTTCGTCCCCCGGAGATAACCGGACGGTCCTTTCCAATGACTCTTTGACCGCCTGAGCGTCCATCACAGCGCCGTTGTGAAACGTGACGCCGGAACGCAGCTCAATTTCCCAAGTCATGGGGTCCAACCGCTCAGCGCTCGTGGCCAGCCACGGCTCCGGGCTGAGATCGGTGGCAGACAGGCGGAACAAGGTCTCCGCCATACCGCCCTGAATCGCCACCCATGATCCCCCCACCGGGTCCAGCGGGCTGTCCAGCCAGATGGAGCCGACGGTCAGGATAGGACGCTCCGCCTCAGCAGCCTCGGCCGTCGGCGGTTCCGGCGTGTCGGTCGCCTGGGCAGACTGTTGCGGAACCGTGGTTGCTGTCGGGAGCGCCGGTGCTTCGGTGGCAGCCGACGGTGTGGCGTCTTCCGTGGGGGCGGCTGCCGACCCGCAGGCCACCGCCAGTGCCAGTAATAGGGCAAACGCCCCCGGGACAACATATTTGATACTTTGTGTCATTAGATTTGGCAAAACGATTCTCCGAATGGGTTTTGATGGGCAAATACCGACGTCTCGGTTCAGGGGCAACAGGCGTGACCGTTCACGTGCCTGCTCAATGGGTGGGCGGGCACTCAGCCGCCGCCCGCCCTGGGGCGCTGCGCTGCGCGGGCGCGGCTAACCCGGCCCTTTGTTGGTTCTACCCGCCAAACCATCACGCCACCCCGCGCGTCGAGGGCGGCAAGGCCGCCCCCGTCAGGCCGCCAGTATAATTTGGACACTGCGGCCCCCACATCCTCGGCTCCTATCTGGCTGCCCTTTCCACTTCTCTGTAGCGACCACACCACCACAGCGCCATCTCGCCCCCCCGATGCCAGGCGCATCGCGCCTGGAGCGAAAGCAAGGGTCGTAATAGGTTCAGTATGAAACTCCAGGACGCCGGGCCGCGTACCTTCGGGACCCTTTTTCCGGAAGCTCCAGACCGTCACCGCATACCCGCCGCTGGTGGCCAAGAGGGTGCCGGTGTCATCAAAAACCAGGGCCGAGGGCTTGCCAGGATATCCGAACATCTCGGAATCCTGCCCCGTGGAACGGCGCCAGAAATGCACCGAGTTGTCCTGGCTGCCGCAGGCCACGATGCCCCCGTCCGGGCTCAGTACCATCGACACCAGGGATCCTTGCCACTCCAGCTTCTGGCGGAGCTTGCCGGTGGCTGCGTTGAAGAACGCCACTCGACCATAACAGGCTGTCGCCAGTTCTCTTACGCTCGACCAGGCAATCGCGCTGACGGTGCTGGGATGATCATCAGAGCGCCAAACCTCCGCGCCGTCCGCGTCAAACATGTAAACCTGCCGGGAGCAGGAGGCCGCCAACCGTTGGCCGTCCGGAGACCACGCCAAGTTTTCCACCCAACCGCCTCCGACTTCGATAGCCCGGCTCACCTGACCTTCGGCGGCGTTCCAGATTAAGACCCGGCCGTCCTGGCCGGCCGTAGCGAACGCGGTCCCGCTGGGGTTGACTGCCACCGCGAGCACACCACCGTCATGAACCCCGGGCCGCTCCCAGGCGGCCGCGCCAGACTCGCCGTCGAATGCGTAGACGCCACCCCCGGCATCGCCGGCCACCAGCGCCTCGCCACGCAGGATCCAACCCCCGGCGATAGCGTAGTCGCCAACCGCCGCAAACCAGCCCTGGGTAAGAACACTTCTCGGCCCGTCGGCATTTAGATCAGACATGCTTCGAACCCCTCCCGCATACTCTGTCCATCGAGGTTGCGGCCGATGAAGACGAGCTGATTGCGGCGGGGGGCGTCCCCCCATTCGCGATCCGGCTGGCCGTCAAAGAGCATGTGAACCCCCTGGAAAACGAAGCGGCGGGACTCCCCCGCGACGCTGATGAAGCCCTTCATCCGGAAGATGTCCACCCCGCGCTCCCGGAGCAGTTGGCCAAGCCAGGCGTTGAGCTTTTCGGGATCGGCGTCGCCGTCCATCTCGATGGAGATTGATCCCACCTCGTCGTCGTGCTCGTGCTGGGCGACCCAGGTTCGCTCGGCTTCGGCGGGAACCGCCGCTCCCTTGATGCGTTGTTTGTCTGCCTCTGTCTCTTCGCAGGCAGGCTCGGAGCAAAAGTTGCCCCCCAGTTTGAAAGACTCTCCATCCGCGTTCCTCAGTTGGAGATCGAATTCCTCCGGGAGGTGCTGGGTGAATAGGCCAAACCGACCCGGCGCAGCGACATCAAAGAAGAACGACTTGCGCCCTGGGGAATCGAGCCGGAGGTTCACATGCTTTCCGACCGGAATGTCTTCCCCTGGATTAATGACCTCCGCGGGTTCGGCGTACTGCCGCACACACCACTCCGCGCCCTCCCGGAGGGCAGCGTCATCCGTGCCCTGGCCGGACACAGCGACCAACGACATCGACGGATCAGGTCCATCGGCGAGGTTGAGTTCGTAGCGGCCGGTATCGAGGGAATAGACTCCCGTCCATTCGAAGGGATACTCCGGCTCGAGGAAGGTAGGGCGGCGCTCGAGCACCTGTTCCAGGTCGAAGGCAGCGAGGTCGAGTACAGTGTCTATCGGTACGTTCGCCATCTCGCTACGCACGACTCGCGCCATACGGTTCATGTCCCGGAGCCGGGCTTCCAGACTGTCAAGGGCCTCGCCGTTGACGAGGTCCGTCTTGTTGAGCACGAGGACGTCTGCGAAAGCGATTTGCTCCGTGCTTTCGTCGCTTCGGCCGAGCTGCTGATCAATGTGGGCTGCATCAACGAGCGTGACGATCCCGTCAAGGGCGTATTCAGCGCGAAGCTCGTCGTCCATGAAGAACGTCTGAGCCACCGGACCGGGATCGGCGAGCCCCGTGGTTTCCACCAACACATAGTCGAACTTGTCGCGGCGCTTGTTGAGATTGTTGAGCACCCGGATCAGGTCTCCGCGCACCGTGCAGCAGATGCAGCCGTTCGACATCTCGAAGACCTCCTCGTCAGCGTTGATGACGAGGGCCTGATCGATGCCGACCTCCCCATATTCGTTCTCGATCACGGCAATGCGCTTGCCGTGCTCCTCAGTCAAGATCCGGTTGAGCAGGGTCGTCTTGCCGGAGCCGAGGAAGCCGGTGAGGATGGTAACAGGTACTTTGTGCGGCGTGTTCATGTAGAATCCTCCTTTATTCTTTATTGAGATGTTGTATCGCTCTGAGATCGGGACCAGTCGCTATTGCGATGTAGTATCAACTAGGCAACACACACTGCCGACGCTGTTGCGCTGGGGGACGCAGGCTACGCCCCCCTTTGCCGGTCCACCCTGCTAGGAAACTATCTCAAAACTCGCTGCAAGGTCCAAAAACGTCATTACTCAGTGTACCCGCGCCCGCATAGCCCACGCGCTCATCGAAGGTAGTTTTGTCTTTAGTCGACTCTGGCCCACGGCTTTTCAGGGTTGAAGGGATTGCCCGTTCTGCGCCAGTTCGGGTTGGCCCTCACTTCAAAGCTTCCACTATCCGTTCCACGTTGGTCCGCACCATGCCCAGGTAGGTGTCGGCGCCGCTGCCCTCCGCCCCCATGGAGCCGGAATAGAGCTGGACCAGTTCCGCTCCGGTTTCCCTGGCTACCGCTTGAGCCAGCCTCTCGCTGACTGTCGTCTCGCCGAACACCGCCGGTATGCCGTGCTCCCGGACCACGTCCACCACTGCCGCGATGTGCTCTGCGGAGGGCTCCACGTGAGTCCCCAGGGACGGTATTACCAGCCCGATTACCTCAAACCCATAAAGCTCTGCAAAGTAGGAGAGGCTGTCATGGGATGTAACCAGAAGTCTGTTCTCCGGCGCCACCGCACCGACCTGCTCCTGGGTCCAGGCGTGAAGCTCGTCCAGCTCCCGCCCGTATTCAGCGGCGTTCTGCAGGTAAAGGCTCCGGTTCTCGGGGTCTATTGCCGAAAGGCGGGCGGCCACTACGGCGGCCGCGGTCTTCACCCGGACCGGATCGAACCAGAAGTGGGGGTCCAGGGAGCCGTGGTCGTGTCCATGATGGTCTCCATGACCACCGTGTTCCTCGTGGCCCTGGGTCTGGCCGTAGATGCCGACGAAGGCGATCTTGGCGGGGTTGCCGTCAACCTTCCAGCGGTTCACCACCTCCAGGTCGTGGCCGTCCAGTTGCAGCACCTCGCCGCCCAGGGAATCGGTGATGAACACCGCGCCGGGGGCTGTGGCAACGTGGGGGCGGGCCCAGAAGCCTGTTTCCACCGGCTCGGTCAGGAAATCGTCCGCCGACGCCAGCAGGTCCAGGCCGTGGGCGTCGTACATCCGCAACTCACCGTCGCTCATCACCACAAACAGCGCCTCACCGTCGTGGCTCATGGCGACGTTGATGGGCTTGAGTTCCTCGGATACCGGGATGACCTGCTCCATGAAGCCGTCTTCGGGTTCTATGATGTACAGCCCCACCGCCGAGCCCAGCCCAAAGAAATGGCGCAGCCCGGGATAACCCCAGACGGACGTGATCCGGAAGTCTTCCGGCGAGCCGGCCGGCGGCCCGATGAAATAGTCGTCGAAGTGGTCGCCGTGCTCTTCCAGAACCAGCGCGCCGCCTACGCAGCCGAAGACGGCCACATGGCCGTTGCCGGCATCGCCGTGCAGACCCTCGCACCCTTCGGCGGTATGAATGATATTGCCGTCCAGGTCGCTGATCTGCGCCCCTATGGGCAGGCGGTAGTCTTCTGGCGCGGAATCATAGTCGGGATGCTGCAGGCTGATGGCGAACAGGCCGCCCTCCAGGGGAACCGCGGCGCCGTGCTGGGCGCCGAAGTTGAGCCTGGGAGGCACGTATGCGCTGCCCTCTTCTTCCAGTTCGTGCTCCTCGAGAAAGACGACATCGCCTGAGCCGTCGTAGTAGATGGTGGCCCACTCGCTGCCCACGTACAGGTGCGCCGGGCGGTCGCCGGACAGGTCGATGCCCAGACTGGCAACGCCGTCTTCCACGAGGTCGAAGTGGTCGCCGTGGGCCTCCAGGTAGACGCCGCCGTCAAAGACGTGAGCGGTGTTGGCGTCGCTGGAGACGGCGATGGCGAAGCGCCCGTTCTTGGTGGCGTAGATGCGGCCGGCCCGTGAGCCGAGGTCGAAGGCGTCCTGTTCCACGTGGCCGTGCTCCAGGTCGATGACCGACATCATGCCGGTCTCGCCATCGCCTACGAGCAGACGCCCCATAATCGCCGGTTCGCCGTGGCCCTCGTCTGCCATCATCCCGCCATGGTCATCCCCGTGATCGTCATGTAATTCGGCCGTTGCGAACTCCAGGGGATCTATGCTGTCGCCGAGCGCGACTATCTTGGATTCGTCAGCGCTGGCGTTGCGCAGCAGCTCCTCCAGCCAGTCGGCTTCAAGGCGGAGGCCGACGGTCAGCACGAGATCTGCATCTGCCACCCTGGCAATGTCGCGGGCTCCCGGCATGAAAGAGTGGGGATCGCCGCCCGCTGGAATCAGGCCGAAAACTTCCACCCGGTCTCCGCCTATCAGCCGGGCCCAGTCAGCCACAAAGTTGGTGGTTGTCACCACCTGGATCGGCGGCTTGGGAGGAGTGGCGGTCTCCGCGGGAACTGCTGTTTCCGTGGGCGAGGCCGTTTCCGTGGGCGAGGCCGTAGCAACATCCGCTCGGGTGGGCAGGGTCGTGGGACTCGGCGCCTGCGGGGTTGGCTGGGGGCTCGCAGGCGCGCTGGCAGATGTGGCAGTCGGCTGTGCTACTTCCGTTGGCTGCGTGTCCTGGTCATTGGCGCAGGCAACCACGAGAACCGTGGAGAATACGACAAGACCCACAGCCAACGTCTGGAGCAGACGCCCTAAGTAATCGTTGCGACTATGTATCAATAACAATTCCGAGTCCTCCATTGTTGATCGTGATTTGAGCTTGATGTGGACAGTACCGTGGCCCAAGTATCTGCTGATATGCAGTATCAGTAAGCGAGGAGCGGCAACAGAGGGCCAGTCTGTCGGAGCAAACCTCTACTTTCTCCCGTGAGAGGGGCAAAAGCCGCAGACCACGTACAACTCGATACGATGATCAATGACCTCTCCCGGAACTTCGGCGCTGATTGCGCTGATCAATCGCTCGACTGCAGCGGCCCTGAATTCCTCCACGGCGCCGCATTGTATGCATACTGAGTGGTGATGGTGATGGCCAACTCGGCAGAGGCTGTATACTTGAGATCCGTCTATCGTGGCGAGCTTGCAGACCGCCCCCGCCTCAAGAAGCAGCTTGATGGTACGGAACACCGTCGCCCTGCCCACCGAGGGCAGTTCCTCGCTGAGCGCCTCCGCTGTGAAGCTGTCATGCTTCTGTTCCAAGAGCTTGGCTATGGCTTTCCTGGGAGCAGTGGCTCTATAGCCTAGCCTCTCCAACACTGCTATCAGGTTTGTGTGTGGAGTCACAAAACCTCGTATTGATAGTTAGTCTCAATAATCTGCGACTACATTTACTGGACATCACTGTCTACTTTGGAGAGTGTAGAAGAGTATCACTCTGAAATCGGTTTGTCAACCACGTATACTCGCTCGTTAGCGCTCCGAATTAGGTGGTTTAGTTACATGGATGAACAGGGCGGACAGGACTTTATAGATACAGAAAGCCTCTGGATTCCGGCTTTCGCCGGAATGACGGTTAGCCGAGCTAAAAACCACCTATATTGAAACGCTATCTAATACTACAGTCGAAGATCAGATAGACGTCGTTTGTAGTGGCATCGTTGGGCTCTGGCCTGGTGGCGCCGTCTCCACCACGACCAGTACAGGATGAAATCCGGTGGTTGGCTCTCCGTCCATATCAATCGGGTGAGCAGCCGGCGCACCTCCGGCACAGTCATGGGAATCAGTTCTTCATCGGGGCCGTAGTGGCCCCCTTTTCTCCCTGTTCCGTGGCATGATGCCTGATTACCGTCAGATAGGCGTGGGCCAGCATGGCCAGGGTGATGTGCCGGTACCAGCCATCCCACCGTCGCACCTCGTACTGGTCCAGTCCCACCTCACCCTTGGCCTCCTCAAAGCATTCTTCTATGGCCCAACGCGTGCCGGCCACCCTCACCAGTTCCTCCAGGCTGGTGCCGGCCGGACCGAAGCAGACGTAGTAGGCCAACTCACCGGGTTTGGCAATGCTGCGCCGGGCCAGTAGCCAGTGGCCCTTGCCCGGTTCCCTCAGCGGCCGTATCTCCACGGCAGCCCAATCATAGATCCGTGGCCCCTTGGCGCCGTTCCCGGCACTGCACCTCACCCAACCGGATTCCGCAACCCCCGACGCCAGCTTGTCCGCCCTCACCTGCAGCGGCCCCCTGTCCGTCAAAGCCCACAGCCTCTCGTTCTTCTTTATGGCCATTACATGGGGAATCTCCTCACGCTCCAGCCTCAGCCTCAGCTTGCGATCGCTGCCGTAGACCTCGTCCCCGGTAAACCAAGCGAAGGGAACACCCGATTCCAGGGCCCGCTTCAGCATCAACTGCGCCAGTTGCGGCTTGGTCCGGAATACCGCGTCCTCCGGGACCCCAGCCTCCCGTCGCCGCTCCCGGTCATCAGCCCACACCAGGGGCAGGCACAACTCCCGGTCCAGCAATGCCCTGCCCCTGGCTCCGGCGTATGCCAGGAACACCCCAACCTGACAGTTCTCGATCCGCCCCGCCGTGCCACTGTACTGCCGCTGCACCCCTGCCGACTTGTCGCCCTTCTTCAGGAACCCGGTCTCGTCTACCACCAGGACTCCGTGGGCATCGCCCAGATGCTCCACCACGTAGTCCCTGAGATCATCCCGGACTTGGTCCGCGTCCCACCGGTAGTTGTACAGCAGGCGCTGCACCCCGTCGGGGGTGCCGTCGCCAGCTTGTTCGGCCAACTGCCAGCCGTTCTTGCGCTCCACCGGACTGAGCAGCCCTCGCAGATCGGCCAGAGCACGCCGACGCGGCTCGGGTCGCCGGAACCGGCCGGCGATGCAATCATGTACCCGCTCGATGCCCTCTGCCCACCGCGCCACCTCGTCTCTCCCAACAACCACCACCTCACCTCACCACTAAGCAACTGCCCCAATTCTACCTTCTCTCAATCTGCGACTGTAGTATTAATTGCTCCTGGACGATTGCAGAGTCATCAGGCTCGACCGCTGGACGGGCGATGGGCTGGGAGGAAGGCGCAGAACTTGGCTCGCAGGGGCACGGACAATCTGAGCACAAACCATCGGGGTAACCATCCTTGACAATGCCCAGGGTGATCAGGACCGTGTTGACCAGGCTGGCATATACCTTCCCCGAACCCAGAGGTCGCAGCGTGTGGACATCCTTGTCCCAACTGCGGTCCTTCGCGTGATGCAGGCTGTTCTCCACCAGTTGAGACTCAGACTCGCCTTTAAGGATCACGGTGCAATGGTCACAGAGCCCCCAACCACATCTCGAGAACGGTTCGGCCTATCGTCAAAATAGGCCCACCCAAATGGGCTCGAACTCTTCCATCCAAGCTGGTATAGAGAGCCCTCGAAGCAGACACTCCAACCACACAAGCTGTATTCAATGGGTCCAGTAATCTGCTGCGAATCACAGGCCATGTGACACTGTCCAACTCAGACGGTCAAATTTCACCAGCTACTACTGGCGACATATCGTTAGCAAAGAAGTTCCGTTCTCTGAGTGCACCGTGGAACCGGTCCGACTCTGGGATAGGGATTCCTTAGGATGCGTTCATGGCGTTCTGCTAAAGCATGCGAAGAGTCGTCGGGCCGGATACCTCTCCGGCCCACCGATTCCTGAGGTCATGCGGAATTTGCTGACCGGCGGAGTTGCCTCCGCCGGCCAACTGTAGCTACCGGGTTGCGTGTAGCTCTGCTTTACGTGAGGCGCGCGGACCTGGGGCCGGTTCGGGGCTGCGGGTCGGTGCTGCCCGCGATGCGGGCCACGGCCATCCCTGGGTTCAGGCCGGCATCCCCGTCAGGAAACTCCGGCATTTCCTCGTCCTCCTCGTGGAAGACGATGCCGAAGACGAAGATCTTCCAGTGGTCGTCTAGCAAGTGCTTGGCGTGGACCCAGACCATGCTCTCTCTGTCCATGAGCACTTTCCGCTGGATGTCCCGAAGACTCTCCTCCCTATTTGCGCTGCCAGTGTTTAACGTCAACTATTTTTGCCGGCGCATTGCCTCACCCAAGTCGTTACTCTACGGAAGTGGTTGCCTCTACTGAAATGTTACCAAAAAAGCGGGAGGTTCTTTGTGGACGTTGTCCTTGCGAAGGCAGTCCCAGTGGGATTGCTCCCGGCACTGTCCTCAACAATGGCGCCTGCAACTCTTCGACACACATCTGCGGCTGCAGTACCAATCCCATCCAATCAAACTTCCGATTATTTGAAGTGGGGAATGACTTCTTCGGAGAGGCACTTCAAGGTGTCCATGACTACCTCCCGGGGTACGGATGATGTCCAGTTGCACTCGAACATAATCTCGTCGGCAGTGAAGGCCTCCCTGAACATGTGAATCTTCTCGACCACCTCTTCCGGCGTGCCGAAGAGGTTAACTTCCTCGGTGGCATCGGGGCCGGCGCTGCCAGCGTCAGTGCTGCCGATGGCGACACGTCCCGCGTAATAGATGCGGGCGAGGTCCATGAGGTTTCCGACCCGCTGCTCCGCCTTTTCCTTGGTGTCGGCGACCAGAGTGGGCACCCGGACGACGGTGGCAGGATCGCCTTCATGCCCCGCCTCGATCCACGCCTTGCGGTAGGCCTTGACGTCCTCGCGGAGGACGGCGGAGCCCCGCAGGTTGTGCGGAGAACTGCCGGCTCCGATGGCAATGCGGTATCCCTGCTCACCCATGGGAACGAAGCTCTCCTGGCTGTCCACGGGAAGCAGCATGGGCATGGGTTTCTGCACGGGCTTGGGGATGCTCATGTAGCTCTCGTAGAAGGCGGGATAGCTGAAGTACTTGCCCTCGAAACCGGAGAATCTGTCCTCTTCCCAGAGCTGCTTGAGAAGCTCGAGGTACTCGAAGAAGTACTCCCGGCGTTCCTCGGAGCCGCGAGTGCGGGCGCCTGCGCCGTAGATGAAGCGTCCCTCGCTTATCTGGTCAACGATGGCAACCTGTTCCGCGACCTGGAAGGGGTCCTCGGGCTGGAGGTTGTCGAAGGCGTACCTTTCATGGGGCAACGCCCGCGCTGATGCGGCCTCGCCGGGTAACCGCAGGGTCGGGCGGTGGATGGAGGTGCCGATCCTGATGCTCTGGGTGTGGTTGGCGATGACGGCGGAGAGCATGAGCGACTGGGGGTCCATGCTGCCCTGGGTGGAGAAGTGGCCGCCGCCGAACCAGACGTAGTCCCAGCCAGCGTCCTCGATGTGCTCGATCTCCCGGAAATTCTGCTTGTAGGCCTCGGCTTCGAGGAGCTTGCCGCCCTGATAGTCGGGGTCCCAGGGGACCTTGCCACCCTCGTAGACGGCGTTCCAAGTGGTAAACAATCCAAAGTCCATGCTGGCCCCTTCTTGGAAGGATGGGTATACAACTCCCTATTGCTGCCGATGATATTCCCGTGGGTTGGCGGAGTCAACGTTGGTTTCCGTGGGTGCACTCGAACCGCTGTCCAGTCCTTGTCGCCGAAGCCATCGTGAGGACGACAAATCAACGCCAGCAGGTAGGAGCCTGGGACATTGCGCGCGGCAGCGGACGATACCATTAACTCGGGGGCCTCAATTCTGCCGATGCTTGTCCGGCAGTCAAGGGCGTACAATGAGGCGAGCAATCCGCTAGGGAGGTGGAAATCGAGCCATTTTATCGAATTCCCGCTGATCTTCGCAGCTATTTTCACTCCTCAGATCTAAAACTTGTATCGCCGCCTTCTGGCCGGGGATTCTCCTACCACTGATTTCAGGGTCAAGCGAGATTTACAGCCTTCCCCGCCGCCGTCCTTGCTGTTGTCTTGTCCTCCGCCCTGCCGCCGCCTTCCCCAACCTGTCGCCAGGGCTCACCTGCCGGTGAAACTCCATGGCGTCCTCCTCCCCCCAGCGTCCTGAAGCAGGTCTCGGGTATCTTCTTCCAGCCACCCACTATTTTCAATATCTGCTCCGGCATCCCAGCCCTCAGGGCGTTGATCGCGTAAGAATGGCGGAACCTGTGAGGACACAGGCCAACGATTCCCGCCCGCTTCGCCAAGCGCTTCAGAATCTGGCATATCCCGTTGGGCAGCAGTGCATCGCCCTGCTCGGACACCCACAGCAGGCCGGTCCGGGGCGCGAGGAACTCTCTTTCCTGAGAGATAGTCCCAGATCACTGATCTCGCCGTGTCGCCGATGGGCATCCTGCGCTCTTTCCGTCCCTTGCCCATCACCAGCAACGTGCCTTCTGTCAGGTCCACATCATCGAGCCGCAACTTGGCGATCTCGCCCAGCCGCCCCGGCGTGTCCCGGAAGACGTACAGCAAGGCGCGGTCGCGAACCAACCGGAAGCGGTGGGCAGGAGTCTCAGCGATGCTGGGATCTGCCAGGGTGAGGAGGTCCCTGATCTGCCCCTCGGTGACTATGGGAACCGTCCTCTCATCCACGCTGGGCGGCTCGATGTGGCTCAAGGGGTTTTCGTCGGCGTAGCGCCGTTCCACGAGCCAGTTGAAGAACCGGTTCAGGCGGCGGTACTGGGCGTTTATGTGGCCCTTGGACAACTTCCGGGGCCCGACATAGGTCCGCTCGCCGAACCACCGGATGCGGCCCTGGAGGTAGCGAAATAGTCCTCCATGTGGTCCACGGTGATCCCGCGCACGTCCGGCCACTCCTGCTGCTCTGCGTACAGGGCGGCCATGGCGACAGTGGTTTCGAGGCTGGCGAGGTACCCGCCGGAGTACCGGTTGGAGGCCTTCAGGCTGGTGATGAAACGCTTGCCGGAATCGCGAAGACTGTGGTCAAAAACCTGCTTGACGGACATTCATCCGGTGGCGCCTGAGAGAAAGAGCCGTCATTTTGTATCTGATTATACCAGAAGCAAGCTGAGTGGTGGGCCTGGATGGACTCGAACCAACGACCTCGGTCTTATCAGGACCGCGCTCTAACCGCCTGAGCTACAGGCCCACAGTAGGAGAAGTGTGCCTGCTCCCTTCTTACGGTGTCCGGGCGGCCACCGGGAACGGCACTGTCCTACTATTATATCTGCCAGCTATGCGTTAGACAAGCATCAGAACGGCCGGGTATTCCCAACACGTACTGTTTATGTAAAATCGGAGTTGCATCCTGTTGCTGGGAGGGGAAGCATGGTCCGGGCTCGCGTTTACCGCCACGACCTGCGCTGTCCCCACTGTGGCTCCAACTGGACCCTCAAGGACGGCCGTTCCAGGGGCAAGCAGACCTACCGCTGCGGCGGCTGCAACGGCAGACCAAAGGGTACAGCAAGAACGTGGGGATGCTGCGGGATTCCATAGCCCTGGTCTATCTGAACCTG
Source organism: Dehalococcoidia bacterium (assembly GCA_965204805.1). Lineage (GTDB taxonomy): Bacteria > Chloroflexota > Dehalococcoidia > Lucifugimonadales > UBA3495 > VXOI01. Next base: position 185,083 of record OZ242013.1, on the reverse strand, counting down.
GGCTTAATCTGATTGCCAGCGCGTGTTGAGAATACCAACGCCCGCTAGCCCGGACTGTCAGGGCCTCCATCAGGTCCGCCGCCCGCGATGTCTGCGGCGGGCATATCTGCCGGAGGAGGGCGACGGACTATGAGCGGGGATGGTACAGCTCTCGGCAGGGCGTCTGGATGTTCCGACGCTCCGTTGGGGAATTGGAGGGAGCGCACCGGGTAGTTGATGACAATGCCTTCTTCGGCGAAGCGACGATGCAGCTCGTTTATCAGCTCGGATCGCAGCTCGAAGCTGGCCAGCCGGTCCTTGGCTTGAACGAAGAGCCAGAAGTCCACGTTGGACTCGCCGAAGTTGTCGAACCCGAAATAGGCACCGTACTCCTTCACTCCGTGAGGGCTGGTATCCAGCGTACGGTTCATCACGTCCATTGACACGGCTTCCACCCGGGACAGGTCACTGTCATAGCTGACCCCGCAGGTCAGATAGACATTTACCGGAGGCTCCGGCTCGTAGTAGTTGGTGATGATGGTTTCGGCAAACCTGGCGTTGGGCACCACCACTAGGGTGTTGCTCCAGGTCCGCAGGCGAGTGCTGCGCCAGCCGACCTCCAGAACATATCCGGCAACGCCTCCTTCCATTTCGATGTAGTCCCCGGGCGACACCACACCCTCGGTCATAACGTACGTGCCAGCGAACAGGTTGGACAACGTCGGCTGAATCGCCAGCGCCACGGCCACCCCGCCCAGCCCCAATCCGGCTATCAGAGGGCTGATGGGAATGCCAAGGGTATTGATTACCAGCAGTATACCCAAGCTGTAAATTAAGGCAACCGCTACCCGTCGCAGCATCAGCAGCAGGCGGGTGTCCACGGTGCGACGTTCCTTCTTGTTCTGCTCCGCTATCGCCCATTCCATGCCCCGGGAGACCAGGCGCCCGAACAACACTACAAAGAGAAACACCCCGGTGGCCTGAGCGACAATGTCGATGAACCTCTGAACGCTATCCGGGAGGTTCAGAGTGAGAGTAAGGCTCAGGTATATGCCCAGGACCATAATCCCGACGTTTATGGGCCACCGGGCGGCCCCGATGAGGACGTCGTCCAACTCCGTGGTGGTGTGGTGAGTCAGGCGCATGATCAGGGGAAACATCGCAAAGTGAGCCAACGCCGCCACCAGCATGGAAACCAGCACCACGGCGACAGACAACACAGGGTCCACCCACGGCTGATCGGGCAACCCGAACTGGGCCAGGACGAAAGTCATGGACAGCTACTCCAATTCACCAAGGGGAAGAAAACACGGGTGCGACGGAGTTCAGACAGTAATTATATCGAATGGAGCAGTTGAGGCAGAATAGCGCCGGCCGGGCCGGTGAGCACCACATCGCACCAGGGAGTTAGTGAGGTGGGTTCAGGATTGATTTCGATGAGGCTGGCTCCCCTCTCCCGGGCCACCAGCGGCAGACGCGCCGCCGGGTTCACCGTGCCCGACGTGCCCACCAGAAGCATACAGTCGCACCGCTCCGCCGCCTCGCGGCAGGCTTGCAGCGTATCCTGGGGTATCGGCTCACCGAACATCACGGTGTCCAGCTTGAGCACGCCGCCGCACTCGCCGCAGAGGGGAGGGCCGTTGGCGAGACTGGAATGGTCGGAGAGTTGGGCCTCGAAGTCGCTGCGATGGAAGCGCAGGCCGCATTGCAGACAGCGCAGCCGGTTGCGGTTGCCGTGAATTTCCAGCACGGCCCGGCTGCCGGCTGCGGTCTGGAGGTTGTCGACGTTCTGCGTGATGACGCAGCGCAGGATGCCCCGCCGCTCCAGTTCCACCAGCGCCAGGTGACCGGCGTTGGGGGCGGCCCTGTCCACCGCCTGCTTCATCTGGTACACGGGATGCGATTGGTCAACCTCAGCGGCCAGCCGCTTCCGCCACCACGCCGCCGTGTCGCTGGCGAACTCCTGGTACGACAGCAGCGGCGGCGTCCCGTGCTGCGTCCAAAGACCGCCCGACCCGCGGTACGTCGGAATCCCGCTGCCCGCAGACAGCCCAGCCCCGGCCAGCGCCACTACGTAACGGGCGCGGGCGATGAGGGCGGCCGCTTGGTGGATGTCGTCAGCCAATTTCGATGAATTAGTCATATTCGGTATGCAAGTTGCAGAGCATTCAGTTCGGACGTCCGGGATTGTAGATTGTCGCCAAGATTGATTCTAGCGGTCACCCGCCCCTCTGCCACGCGCATTCCCATCACGATGGGTATAGCCGCCAATCCCAACCCCGTGGCGCTCAACGCCGAACCGATAGTGCTGTACGCCGACGCCCGGCCCAGTCGCTTGCTGCCGTCGCGCATAGAATCTCGCAACGTTGCCCGGCCCATGAAGTAGCACCGTCCTTCGGTTACTCCGATTATCAGCGCAGATGTAACGGGAATAAGGTCCAACGCGAGTTCAGCGGCAATGTCCACTGCTTTGCTGATAGCATCTTCCGATAGCTCTCCCAACTGCTCTTCGGTAGTTTCTTCCAGCATCGCGTGGGATATGTCTGTTCCAATGAGGTCAGAGGATTCGCTGTTCAATTCTTCGGGCACTGCTACCCGAACATCAGGGTATTTTTCCAGTGCGTCTTTTACATAGTACAGGTCTTCGGTTGCTTTGAGCTGAATATGCTCGGCCGTTTCGCCGTTCTGGTCAACGATTTCCAAGTCCCAGCCTCGCTGGGTGGACGATTCAGCCAAACGCGCTACCTGCCCGGGCTCAAGCTGCAACTCGCCAACGGTCTCGCCTGAGTTCAGCCGGTCTCTGACCAGAACCTCGAAATACTTACCTTTCACTCCATTGACGAGGCCGTCAAGCGATTCATGGCTTCTGCCCACCAGAGATACTGGGTCTACGTTGGGGTATTGCAACCGGAACGCTTCGAGAAGCTGCGGATTGTAATCAGGCTCCAATCCCAAGTTGATTAAGTCGGCGGCGGCTACGTCCGCAGAAGTTCCCGCTATTTCCAGAACATCGCGCTCATTGCGGCGGTGATACTGTTCCGCCAGGGCCAGCAATTCTGACTGCTGCCGTGGTGAGTATCCATCCGAGATTGCGGTAAGTTCCTCCTGAATCATTACACGACACCTTCCCCCTGAATTATTCCGTTTTACACGGTATGGCCTTCCAATCCAGATGTTTTATTCATCCGAACAACGCCCGCCAGATCCGCCGCAGGAAACCGCCGGATTCACGGCGCCGCCTTTCCTGATCCAGCCGGGCCACTAGCTTAGCCAGTTCTTCTTGGAACTGCCGGTTATCCGCCGCTTCTTGCTCTAGATGGGACAGCCGCTCGATCAATTGTGCCTGAAACTGACGAATCTCCGAGGCTTCCTGCTCCAACCGGGAAACTCGTTGCCCGATGTCAGTCTGGTCGTGGTGGAGTCCAACTACTACTCGTGTCACGGCTTCGGTAAACTCATCGAACCGTCGGATGTCAGCTCCCGCAAGTACTTCACCGGAACGTTGGATGACCTGACCAGTTGTCCTTGAAACGTCCGAAATTTCCTGCCCGGCGTTACGAAGCCCTCGACCTACTGTGTTGGCGGCGCGGCGCCACAACGAGGGACTTTCTCCCTGATCAGAGGTTACTTCGGCATCTTGCGGTGGTTGTTCCGGTATCTCATTGCCTGTTGTCATTTGTAACCTTCATGCCTAAATTTTTACTACCGCTGCTTCCGGCGTCACCCCTCGAACCCCTCCTCACCCAGCAGCGGCACGAACCGGCACGGCCCCAGGTCACTGATGGACACGCCCTCGCCCGTCCTCAGCACCAGCAGCAGTTCCTGTTGCTCGCGGGGGCCGACAGGCAACGCCATGCGCCCGCCCACCCTGAGTTGCGACAGCAGCGATCGGGGTATGGCCGGGACGGCGGCGGCCACCAGGATAGCGTCGTACGGTCCGCGCTCCGGGCAGCCGGGCAGTGGTCCGGCCAGTTCCACCACCACGTTGCGGTAGTCCAGTTCCAGTAGCGTCGCCTCGGCTCGCGCCGCCAGCGCGGGCAATCGTTCAACGGTCACCACAAACCCGTCAGGGGCCGCCTCGGCCAACACCGCCGCTTGGTAGCCGGAGCCTGTGCCGACCTCCAGCACCTTGTCGCGGGACGACAGCCGCAGCGCTGAGGTCATTTCCGCCACCATAGTCGGCTGCGAGATGGTCTGTCCCTCACCGATGGCCAGAGGGATGTCCAGGTAGGCCATCTTGCGCTGTTCCGGCAGCACGAACCGCTCCCTCGGCACCGCCGCCATCACCCGCAGCGTCTCCGGCGAGCGTATGCGCCGCGACAGCTTCGTCAGCAGTTCCGACCGGCTGCGCTTCAAGTCGTCCATACGGGATTCTAGCACGGCGCCGACGCCCAGTATTCAGCCGTTTGACACGGCATAGGGCGCAACCTAGAATCGAATGTCGATAGGCAATTTCCAACGCCGGAGGGTTCATGCACGTCGGACTGGTTATGGAATGTGACTACCGCTACGGTGAGACGGAACAGGCGGCCTTCGACGAGGCTTTCGCCATGGCCGAGGCCGCAGAGATGGGCGGACTGGACGGCGTCTGGCTGGCGGAGCGCCACTTTGCCGCGCCCCGCAGTCCGCTGGACACCGGAGGGGCCGGAATCCCCTCGGTGGTGTCGTCACCTCTCATCATCTCGTCGGCCATAGTCGCTCGCTACGAACGGCTTCGGGTGGGCGTGGCGGTCAACGTGCTGCCCCTGACGCACCCTATCCGCGTGGCCGAGGAAGTAGCGACCGTGGACCACATCAGCCGGGGCCGCGTGGAGTTCGGCGTGGGCCGCAGCGGTTTCGCCCGCGCCTACGAGGGCTACGGCATACCCTACGAAGAGAGCCGCGAGCGGTTCCGGGAGTCGCTGGACGTGATCCTCGCCGCCTGGACCAACGAGCGGTTTTCTTACGAGGGCAAGTATTTCCAGTTCAACGACGTGTGCGTCATCCCCAAACCCTTCCAGAAGCCCCATCCGCCCCTGCGCATCGCCGCCACGACGAAGGAGACCTTTCCCCAGGTAGGCCGACAGGGGATTCCGGTGTTCGTAGGGCTGCGGGGCATGGACCGTCCGACCCTCGCCGAAAGCCTGAGCCAGTACCGCGCCGCCTGGAAGGACGCCGGGCACAAGGGAGACGCCAGCGTATTCCTCCGCATCCCGGTCTACGTGGGCGAGACCGACGAGCAGGCCCACGCCGACGCTGAGGAATCCACCATGCGAGCCTACCGTCGGCTGGCCCAGACCTTCCTAAGCAGCTCCACCGTTGCGGGCGCCACGCCCGACGAGGAGCTCGTGGAGCGTGGACAGCGGCTGTCGGCCATCACCTATGAGGACCTGCTGCGCGACCGCCTAGCCTACGGCGGCCCGGAGCGCGTGACCAGCCTGCTGCGGGAGATTATCGACGAGCTGCAACTGGATGGCGTGGTAGCTGAAGTGAACGTGGGCGGCGGCATCCCCAAGGGAAAGGTTCTGGAATCGGTCAACCGCTTCGCAAACGAAGTCGCTCCTACCCTGCGGTAGTATTTTTCAACGCAGAGAGCGCAGAGGCCGCCGAGAAAAGTTCAGGAAAAACCCGGCGGCCTCTGCGCTCAACCGGCTCTCGGCAGGATGTGGCAGTTGATGGCGTGGGCCAGCCCGTCATCTTCCACTGGCGGGGCGGTGAACTCCGCCGCCTGTTGGATTTCGCTGGGGGCTCCGCCCATGGCGATGGGCAGGCCGCAGACACGGAGCATGGGAAGGTCGTTGAAGCTGTCGCCGACGCAGGCCATATCGGATGGCTTCGCGTCCAGCATCTCGCCCATTCGCGCGATGCCGCTGCCCTTGTCCACCCCTGAGCGGGTGAAGTCCACCGCCCACAGGCCGTTGTAGGGTAGCGACGCCAAGATGACGCTCATCTGTGGGTGGCCGCGGTAGCGGGCGACCAGGGCCTCGGCGTCCCGCCGGGAAAGGTCCAGTGCTGAGATTCGCACGATGTCCCAGTCGGGGATGTCGCCAACGCGGCGGAAGGTGCCTTGAACGTGGGTGGCGACGAAATTGGCCTCCAGGCCCTCGATCATCCCCAGCACTTGGGGGGCCAGCTCCGGCCCCAGGTTGGCGCTCCAGATGTGCCTGCGCTCCACTGGGTCGAGGATGGCCGCGCCACCGTCGGATAGCTGCGGCCCGGTCAAGCCAAGCTGCCGGGAGTACTCGAAGACGTCCTGCGGCTCGCGCCCCGTAGCGATGAACACCGGGATCCGCGCCGACAGCCGCGCGACGGCGTCCTTCACCGCTGGGGTAATGAGCTCGTCCGGGCCGATGATGGTGCCGTCCAGGTCTAGGGCGGCGGCTTTAATTTGTACGCTCAAGTCAGCTTCCATAGAAAGGGATTCCCTCACCCTAACCCTCTCCCTGGGGGAGAGGGAATCGCAAACACAAATGTAGGGGCGCACGGCTGTGCGCCCCTACGCTGCGAGCTAGACATTCCGGCGATAGTCTAGTCGAAGACCAGCGCGGTGTTCTGGCGGCCGGGGCGACGCATTTCTTCCAAGCCCTCTTCGGCGGTGTCGAAGGTGTTGCAGAACAGCTCGATGCCGTTGCCGTCCGGGTCCTGGATGTAGATGCTCTTGGTCATGCTGTGGTCAACGGTGCGCAACTGGTCAACCTCGTAGTACTCCTGGAGCTTGTGGTAGTAGTCCTTCAGTTCCTCGTAGTCCTCAACCTGGATGGCCATGTGGTTCAGGCCCAAGCCGCCCTCGACCACTTCCTGCGCGCCTTCCTTGGCCTGGAACAGGGCCAGGTCGTGGTGGATGCGGCCGCAGGTGAGGAACGTGCCGAAGCCCGGCCGCTCCACGGCAACCTCGAATCCCAGGACTTCGGTATAGAACCTGGTGGAGGCGTCCTGGTCTTTGACGTTAATTACCAGATGCCCGATCCTCTTCGGCTTCGCCATTATTCCCTCCGTGTGGACTCCTGCTGAGTCTCATTGCTAGTGGTGCCTACTATACGCCCGCGCCCACCGTTTGCCAAGAGATTGACTGGCAAAGAGACCATTGCAAAACCCCCTCTCCCTTGAGGGAGAGCGTTGGGGTGAGGGTGAAATCCCTGCTACCCGGATTGCAGGTCGCGCAACTGCTCCCGCAGCCGCCTGACTTCGTCTTCCGCCGCCTGCAACGCTTCCTCGCTCTCCCGGTGGGTGCGCAGCCACTGTCCGCCCTCCGGGTCATACAGTCGCAATTCCAGGCCCGGCCTCGCGCAGATGTCCAGGCCCAGAACTTCGCTGCGGCCTCGCAGGATACCGTCGCCGTCCGTTTCCAGCGGGATAGGCTGGTACTCGCCGCCGGCCAGTCGCTCGCCCACCAGTTCTGGCGAGAAAAAAGAGCCTGTGGGGTCATATCGCCAGTACTCTGAGACTTCCATTTCGGCGTAGATAACTCGCTTCTCGGCTGCGTCCCTCCGCCAGGTGCTGGGTGATGCCACTTCCATCACGAAGTCCGGCGCCCTGCCTTCCCGCCACACTATCCAGGAATCTCGCAGATGCTTGCCAGTGGCTCCGAACACCACGAAAACATCCGGCGCTACCCGAGTGGTGTTGTCGTTCATCCGGTAGTACACCAGCAGATCGCCAGCGACGAAAACGTCATCTAGGTGAATGAAATGATTTGCCAAAGCGGAAACGGTGTCGGTCATTGCCACATACTGCCACTGGTTCTCAGACATAGGTTCGCCGTCCGAGGAAGGGTATTCAATGCTCAGGTCGTCTTCCGCTTCCTCGTGGGGCGGCTGCGTAATGGCTGGCTGGGTGCGTTTCGTGACCATAAGCTGTGCGCTCCGGCCAGATTTTAGGACTGGCCCGACCTGTTTTCGAGGATTGCCGCGCACCCTTAGGGAGTGTTTACAAACCCCAAGCCTTCATCCTGTGCCCCCAATCCTTCATCCTGAGCTTGTCGAAGGATGGGCGGTTGCAAGCTGTCGAAAGCCACATCATCCTTCGACAAGCTCAGGATGAAGAGGCTGAGACAAGCGCTTTGTAAACAACCCCTTGGGGTGAGACGGGCGAGTATACGTTTGAGCATATCAACTGGAATGCAGGAAATCCAGCACCCGCTCCTTTGCCCCCTCGCGGTTGTAGCCCTGGTACAGCAGCAGCGCGTTGCGGGTGGGGTCGCCCCCGAAGAAGCGCTCGTACAGCACCTGCCGCCCGCCGAAGGCGCTGCACGCCACGTCCCACGCCAGCCGGAACAGCCGCACCCGCTCCCGGGCGTCGGCGGTGTCGGTGGTCAGGTAGCGCTCTACCTCCGGGCCGATGGGCGCGTCAAAGTCGCCCTCCGAGGGTAGGGCCATCAGGTTGCCGGAGCCGAGAAGCTGCACGATTTCGGCCAGCCGGGGATAGATGGTGGTGGGATACAGGGCGCGGCCCACGGTGATCGGCCCCTGCGCCGGGCACATCACGCCGTAGTCGTTGACCCAGGCGTCGGCCTCCGATGCCCGCATACACGCCTTCAGCGTTTCCAGGTGGATGATGATTTCCGCGATTCGCTCCTGGACGTGCTGCAACTCTCCGGAGCCGAGAGTGTCCGCCATCAGTTGCGCCAGCCCCAGGATGAACTCGGTCTTGACCACGCAGCGGTTGACCACCTGGTAGCCGGAGTGAGTGGTGGACTGGGTGGCGAGGCCGTAGTTGTTGCACATATCCACGTCGCTCAGCAGGAACACCCGCTCCCACGGCACCAGCACGTCGTCGAAGAACACGATGCAGTCCATCTCCTCGAACCGAGAGCCGAGGGGATGGTCGAAGCCGGAGCGCCCGTAGTCAAAGCTCTCGCGGCAGATGAATTTCAAGCCGGGCGTGTTGTTGGGGATGGCGAAGGAAAACGCTTGCCGCCACGACTCCGGCCCAATCATGTGCGTCCGCGTGGGATACACCGCGATCTCGTCGGAGAGCGGCCCCAGCGTCGCCAGCACGCGGCTGCCCCGGACGACGATGCCCGCGTCGGTCTCCTTGACCACGGTCAGGGCCACTTGATCGTCCAGCTTGTCCAGTACGCCAGACTCACGGCGTGGCTGAAGGTTGACCAGCGTATGGGTCAGCGTGACGTCGTTCTCGCGGATGTGCTCGAAGTAGCGGCGCACGTTGTCGGCAAACTCCGGCCTGTTCTGCCCGAAGTACTCGGCGGCCCCGGCCCACCCGGCGATGGACACGTTCATGAAGTCGGGCGTCCGCGCCATCATCCCGCAGCCCACCCAGGCCCAGTGGGTCATCATCTTCCGGCGACGCAGCAAATCCTCCTCCGTGCGCGGCACCATGAACGACAGCCCAACGGGGTCGTCTGACAAGGGCGAGGGGAAGACCATATCCTCCCGCACTTCCTCGTCGTGCTGGAGGTCGTACAGCGCGGCCACCGACTTCACGCCCCCCTTCAACGCCGGGTGCGTGGTGACGTCCTTGACGCGCTCGCCGCGAAGCCACACCTCGGCGGGGTTGTCGCGCAGGTTGACGATGTACTGCTGGCCGGTCTTCGCTGGCATGATTGATCTCCTGGCCTTGCCCGGTGCGCCGACGGGAACACAGGCGAGAATCTGACGATTAGAGTTCCCTATGAGTTTATCATCACCGGCGCTTGGCCCGGACTCGCGCCGACGGCGTATAATCCCAACATCCCTCTTGCCCGGAGGCCCTGTATGACCCTCAAGCGACACGCTGGCGCCACCGGCCCGATCCAATGGATTCCAAACCCGCCGCCGGGCTATGTCCAGTTCCCGGACGCGCCCCGGAAGGAAGAAATGACCAGCCCCCAATATCTGCTGTACCCAGGAAAGGCTCGGGCTCTGGGCCACTGGCTGGGCAACTTCGAGACCACACTAGTCGCCTTCGACCTGTTCCTCAGTCCGGTTCCCTTCGCCGAATTGCGGGAGATAGAGGGCCGCAGAGACGTATTCTATCCCGACATGATGATTGCCTTCGGCGTGGACCCGCAGGTGGTTGCCAACCGCAACGGATACGCCATCTCGGACCATGGCAAGCCTCCTGACCTGATAATGGAGGTTGCGTCAGGGAGCACCTTCCTCAACGACGCGACCCGGAAGCGGGAAGGCTATGCTGCCTTGGGCATCCGGGAATACTGGCGGTTCAACTCCGGCGTCGGCCCCCGGGACTTCCCGCGCTTGTCCGGCGACCGTTTGGCCGACGGGCGCTACGAGCCTGTTCCCATTGAGGAATGGGCGCCGGGCCGCTACCGGGGTTACAGCGAAGTGCTGGGGCTGTACGTATGCTGGGAACAGGAGGCCGGTGAAGATGCCAGTCTGGAATGGTACGACCCGGCGGAAGGCGTCTACCTGCCTGGCTACGATGCAGTCATGGAAGCCCGCGACGCCGCTGAAGCCGCCCGCCTGAGCGCCGAGGCCCGCGCCGACCAGGCCGAGGCCCGCATCCGCCAACTGGAAGCCGAGAACTACCGCCTGCGCAACTTGTAGACCCCGAGTTGCCCGGCGTCGGGGCATTTGCCCCGCATCCACACATCGGCAGGCTTCTCCCGCAGGTTGGCGATGTATTGCTGTCCGGTTTTCGCCGGCACGATGATGCCACCTTGGTTTTGGCTAGTCATAAATTCTATGGGAATCTACGAGGGATTGACAGAAAGGTACAATCGACGGAAAATAATGAAGATGTCGTCAGCTCTATGGAGCTACGAGACCGGGTCAAGCCCAACGAGGCTTATTCGGTTGGGGCCATAGCCTCCCTGGACGCAAGATGCGCCGGAAGGAATCAATCTATGTCTACTTTTATGATGCACGCCGAGTCGCTTTCCCGCCTCTACGTTTCCCCAGACAAAGGCCCCCTTCGTCGGTATTACGCCGTTGTCCCCACTTCGGAGCTTCCTCAAGAGTGGCTACAGTGGCTCGCAGTGAATGCGCGCAGTTTTTCCGAGAAAGGCAGGGTCCCAAAGGCTATCAGGGAAACCCTGATTGGCAAGCCCGAATGGTTCTCGGAGTACAACCGGGGAATAACGATTGTTGCTTCCAATGTCAAGTGGGACAACAAGTCCAAATTTCTCACGGTGGAGTTCGTAGATCCCAAATACCACGGAGTCCTCGATGGAGGACACACTTTAAGCGCCATATTGGACAACCGGGATGATTCGGTTGAGCAGGCTGGCCTCTGCAACCTTGAAATCTTTACAGACCTTGACGAAACGGAAATACCAAACGTAGTTGAGGCTCGGAATACCTCAAAACAGGTTGCTTCCCAAAGCCTGCTGAATCTTGAGGGTTCGTTCGACCCCCTCAAGAATGCTTTAGGGCCGAAGGCTGACCTCATAAGCTGGAGAGAAAATGATGATGGTGAGTTCGACGTCCGCGAACTCATTGGCATATTGACCGCCTTGGACGCCACGTCTTACACCGGCAACAGCCATCCGATTGCCGCCTATTCTGGGAAAGAGGCCTGCATCAAGAGATTCGATGAGCGAAAAGCCGATTACCGGAAACTTTACCCTATCGCCGGAGATGCCCTGGAAATATGGGACGCAATCCAATTTTGGCTCCCTGGGCAATATAACGTAAAAGGCCCAGAACCAGGAACCCAAGGAAAGTTTGGGCGACTTACGGGCGTGAAGACGTTGAAGGGGAAGAAACGCAAGCCCCTGCCATTCATTGGCAGGACAACTGAATATGACATCCCAACGGGATACATCTATCCAATTCTCAGTTCATTTCGCGCCATGCTTGAGGAAGAAAAGGGCTCGTGGGTTTGGGGAAAAGGCATAAAACCAATCCAGCTAATTCAAGAAGGAATTGCCGCCGACATCTTTATCAGCTCGGTGCGAGAGTCAATAAACAACCACCGAAATCCTAATCGGACAGGCAAGGATACGCAAGCTTGGACTTCGGCTTATCAAGCGGCGCGGATCAACTATCTGGAAATGAGTTGACCATTCCCCTTGTTAACGGGGTTTCGCGATAGGACCTGCTAGCACATTGCTGGCAGGTCTTATTTCGTGATCACATCTCCAAGACCAACAATAGCGCAGTACCTCCGTCTTGCTGACTGGTACAGCCCGTTCCGAGTGGCAACATGGCATTGCGCCGCGTAAGAGCGAACTCATGGAGAATGGCCGACGTGACCGGAAGCGCCGCCTTTCTATGACTTTCAGGACAGTTATTAACCGCGACAGCGCCAACGACTAACCCGCCCGTATCAAAACCCCCGGCCTTGTGATACATTGCGTCCACCTCAAACCCCACTAGGAGGTGCGCGATGAAAGGCCGAGTTATTGCCTGCGTCGAATACGGCAAGCCCTTCGAGATCCAGGAGTACGACGTCCCCGAACCCGCCCCCGGCGCGGTGCTGTTGCGGATGACCCAGGCGGGCATCTGCGGCTCCGACCTGCACGTCTGGCGCGGCGACCAGGTGAACGTGCCGCTGCCGCCCACTGGACGCGCCATGGGCCACGAGGGCACCGGCGTCGTCGAAATCCTGGGCGACGGCGTCGCCACCGACTCCGGCGGCACGCCCGTCCAGAAGGGCGACCGGGTGGTCTACGCCGCGGTGTTCCCCTGCTATAGCTGCCACCAGTGTCTTCGGGGTAACACCAACTGGTGCATGAACCGCAACTACCCCGCCGCCGGCACCTGGCCCTACTTCACCGGTACCTATGCCGACTTCCTGTACCTGCCGCCGCGTCATCCCTTCTTCCGCGTTCCCGACGAGCTGGACGATGACCTGCTGGGCCCGGTCAACTGCGCCATGGGCACCGTAACCACCGGCCTCATCCGCGCCGGGGCCGGGGAAGGCGACTACGTGGTCATCCAGGGCGCGGGCGGCCTGGGCGTCCATGCCACCGCCATGGCCAAGGAGATGGGCGCCGACCGGGTCATCGTCCTCGATCGCCTGGAGAACCGGCTGGAGCTGGCCGAAGCCTTCGGCGCAGACCACACCATCAACATCGAGGAGTTCAACACCCCCGAGACCCGCGTCCGCCGCGTCAAGGAGCTGACCGACGGCCGCGGCGCCGACGTTGTGATGGAGCTGGTGGGCCGCGCCGAGCTGCTGGCCGAGGGCATAGATATGCTCAGTAACGGCGGCACCTTCATCGAGATTGGCGACATCGTGCGCGGGCGGGAGGTGTCCATAGACCCGTCCAAGCTGCTCCAGGGCAAGAACATCATGGGATCCCTGATGTACAAGCCGGACCTGCTGCCCCGCCTGCTCAACTTCCTGGTCCGCAACCGGGAGCGCCTGCCCTTCGAGCGCATAGTCTCCCACAAGTTCCCCCTGGCCGAGGTCAATGAAGCCTTCCCCCAATGCGAGTGGGACCAGCGCCAGCCGGAAATCACAAGGGCTATGCTCGTGCCGTAGGGGGCGGGGCTGTACTTGCTGCGTGATGGAGTTACACTGGTTAGGCGATGATACGCAGCTTCAGGGACAGAGATACGGAACGGTTCTTCAATGGAGGGACCGTTCCAGCTTTTCAGAGATTCGCCCGGCAGGCTAGGCAGAAACTGGACGACTTAGATGGAGCAAATTCGTTAAATGATTTGCTTAAGAACCCGGGTAATTACTTGGGATCGCTTACAGGTAACCGGCAAGGACAGTATAGTATCCGAATCAACCGGTAGTGGCGCATCTGCTTTCGCTGGTTGAGCGATGGCCCCTACGATGTTGAGATAGTGGACTATCACTGACGAGGATTAACAATGAAAATCGACGATAGACCATTCAAGAATGGTATGCCCCCGACACACCCCGGGGAGTCTTTGGCCGATGACCTAAACGAGATGGAAGTAACCCCCCAAGAGTTTGACACACTGCTGGCCGTGCCTCCAGGCACAACTGCCGCCCTCCTCGGCGGGTGCCGTGACGTAGACGCCGAGCTTGCCCTACGCCTCTCCCATTACTTCGGCACCACTGCAAGGTTCTGGATGAATCTCCAAGTTTCCTATGACTTGAAAGTGGCTGAACGGAAGATGGGTCCCAAGATCCTGAAAGAGGTTAAGCCTGCGCCTAAATACCTGCTCAGGTTCCCGAACGATCCTCTCGTCCAGGAACTTTCAACCTCGTAAATGTCTGCTCCACAGAGAGAAGCAGTTCCGAATGGCTGCAACTCCGCTTGGTTCGAGTCTCCGCCCGCCCCATGTGCTAGAATGCCCTCTGAAAGCCCCAACAGCGAGGATTGACGCATGAAATTTGGCCTGATGTATGAAATCCAGATTCCCGAACCCCATCACCCCGGCATCGAGGCGGAGCGCTACAAGCAGGTGCTGGCCCAGGTGGACCTGGCCGACGAGGTCGGCTTCGAGTACTTTTGGACCGTGGAGCACCACTTCCTGCGGGAGTTCTCCCACTGCTCCGCGCCCGAGGTGCTCTACGGCGCAATCTCCCAGCGCACCAAGCGCATCCGCATCGGCCACGCCGTGGCCCTGTTGCCGTCACAGTACAACCACCCCGTCCGCGTCGCCGAGCGCGCCGCGGTGCTGGACATACTGAGCGACGGGCGCATGGAGCTGGGGACCGGGCGCTCCACCACCCTCATCGAGATGGACGGCTTCGAGGTTGACCCGGCGCAGACCCAGGCCCAGTGGAACGAAGCCATCCGCATGATTCCCAAGATGTGGACGGAAGACCCCTTCCAGCACCAGGGTGAGTTCTTCAACATACCGGAGCGGTCGGTCATACCCAAACCGGTGCAGCAGCCGCACCCGCCCATGTGGGTGGCTTGCAGCCAGCCCGACAGCTTCCGCCGCGCCGGTGAGCAGGGCCTGGGCGTCCTCTGCTTCAACCTCGGCGGATACGCCCAGATGGAAGAGCGGGTCGCCGCCTACCGCGAGGCGGTCAAGAACGCCAACCCCGTCGGCTCCTTCGTCAACGACCAAGTGGCGGCTCTGTGCATCGTCCACTGCGGCGAAGACGGCGAGGAAGCCCGTCGCGTCGGAGGGCCCGAGGGCGCCTGGTTCGTGCAGATGGCCGAGAACCTGTACGCCCCGTGGGCCGGACGCGATGTGCCAGACAGCTACAAGTTCGCCGTGGACGCCATCCAGACCGAGCGAGTGGACAAGACCGCGCAGGACCATCTGGACTCCGGCGCCTTCGCCATGGGCACTCCTGACGAGATCATAGAGGTGATGAAGAAGTACCAGGAGGCCGGCGTAGACCAGGTGCTGTGCTTCGTCCAGCCAGGCAACCTGCCCCACACCAAGATCATGGACTCCATCAAGCTGATGGGCAAGCACGTCATTCCCTACTTCAAGTAGACAGAAGCGCACAGAGCTAAAAGGGATAGGGGCGCACGATTGTGCGCCCCTATCCATCTTTGTTTGACCCTGCCGCCGTTAGTTCCCTCTACCTTCGGGGAGGGTGAGGGTGTCCCTCCGAGCTAGTCGGAGGAAGGCAGCTTGCGGGGTTCCTGCAACTCCATTTTGGCGTCGCAGCATTCGATCTCGCCGTCGCCGCTCTTGGTGCACAGGACACTGCTGCCGCAGGTTTCACAGGTATATCGCTTTCCCAACTGGTTCGCCATACAGGACCCTCTACTTGAGCTGCATCGGCTGGCCACAGCAGCCGAGGTTGCCGTTGCCGCCCTTGGTCACAATGAATTCTGCGTTGCATTGCCCGCAGACGTAGCGCTTACCCGTTTGGTTAGCCAATTGTCGCGCTCCCTAGTGCAGGATTATGTCTCAATAATTGTAGCCTGATGACAAAGGTGTTTCAACTTGGCGTTCTCTGTTTATTCTTGCGGCTGGAAGCGTACCAGGAAGCTGGCCTCGCCCAAGGGGATGCCATCGAAGAGGATGGCAGCCGAGTGTTGCCCAGGGGCCTGTACCGGGATGCGGAAGGTCTTGATCCATCGCTGGAACAGGATGCCTTCGTCCCACTGCACCCTTTGAGCAGGGGGTGTTTCCAGGGGAACGCCTGGGGTTTTCAGTGCCACGAAAAGACGATGTTCCCCCGGCAGTGCCCCGCCGATGCAGAAGGCCAGGTTAACGTCCACTTCGGCCAGCACCGGACCGCCCTCACCGCTCGGCGTCGGTTCCGGCAAGTCCACCAGGTCTACTATATTGTTCAGGCTTAATTCGCCATCGTCGCCCTCCGAGGTACTGCGACAGAAGAGGGCGTACTTCAGATAGGGATCGTCAATGCCTGTAGTCAACCGGGGCCTCCGCCTGCGGTTCGTGTTCGACGGGCTATTTTATCATGGGTTGGAGCCAAACGCAGGGCATGTTGATCGAACTGACAGCGTTCCCATTTACTGATGCGTGAGTCATTAGCTAAACATCCCGATGCTAAATACCCGTCATTCCTGCTTTCGCAGGAATCCAGAGCCGTTGCCCGTAGGTCGTGAAAAATCAGGTCGGCCACCCAACTGGCAACGCTACCGGTTGGACTTACAGCTTTGCTGTTAGCCGCTTCTTCATACGAGTCTCTCAATTTTCGGGCTTTCGGCGAACGGACGGGCCATTCCTCTTCTGACCAAGGGGTAACTGCGCATGACGCCAATACGCCAATATAAGAACCGAAGTGGACCGTTCACAGGTTGGTGAGGCGGTAGTAAGATAGTTTACGGCTCGGACTCCACCCCGTAGCTAAAGCCGGTGTAGCTCAGTGGCAGAGCAGCGGTTTCGTAAACTGTCAAGGAGGCATTTTCGAGGGTTCTGGGGCTCCGTGGAGGCCGGTTTCGTATCTGAAGGTCTAGTGGAGTCCCGTAGAATCCCGTGGCGATGTGCGGAATTCGTTTGCAAAATTCCGCTCGGATTGAGACTCAGATCTCAGACATAACGTCGGGCGCATCAACAACGGGCCATTTTTGTGGACCCACAACTCAATTGCCCGTGTATCCAGTCGGTGTTGCTGTTCCACAATGGCAGTGAAGTCTTATCCCCAAATCTCTGAAAGACGCGGCTGGTTCCGCACGGCCATCCGGAAGGTTCAAGTCGCCTCAGCCCCGGAACATCCCCTGGGAACACTGACCTGCTCTCCGCTCAAGCCGCCCCGCGATTATCAACCCGAAAGCCACCTCGAACCGGATTGGGTTCGGGTCTCCAGCGCCCCTACCTCCTACCAATCGTTGCGTATTCTTAGGTCCCACCACTGACGCGCATCCGACACTTGGTGCAGCGAACTCCTCGCTAGCACAATATACAGTATTTGTCTATGCATGCGTGTCGTTGCAGGGCACCGGTTCTATCCGCTTTTACGCCTCTCCCTTCCATTCTACGCCTTTAGGTGACCTCCCGTCCCAAGTCCCCTGCGATTTCCTCCAGCTGCTCTAGGGCGGCGCGGAGGTCCTCCAGGATTTCGTCGGCGATGACGTCGGGCGGGGGGAGGGCGGCGGTGTCCTCCATGCTCTCGTCGCGGAGCCAGAAGATGTCGAGGTTGGCCTTGTCGCGCTTGATGAGCTCGTCGTAGGTGAAGCGGCGGAGGCGCTCCGTCTCATCGCGCTGGAGGCGGTTGTCCGGGTTGTAGCAGGCCACGAAGTCGTCCAGGTCGGCGCGGGTCAGCGGATTGGCCTTCAGGGTGAAGCGGCGGTTGGTGCGCAGGTCGTAGATCCACAGGTCGCGGGTCCACGGCGTATCGCTGGCCGGCTTGCGGTCAAAGAACAGCACATTGGCCTTGACGCCCTGCGCGTAGAAGATGCCCGTCGGCAGCCGCAACAGGGTGTGCACGTCGCACTCGGCCAGCAGGCGGCGGCGCACCGTCTCCCCGGCGCCGCCCTCGAACAGCACGTTGTCCGGCACTACGATGGCCGCCCGCCCGGTGTTCTTCAGCAGCGCGCGGACGTGCTGTAGGAAGTTGAGTTGCTTGTTGCTGGTGGCGGCCCAGAAGTCGGTACGCTCCACCGTCAGCGTCTCCCGCTCCGTCTCGCCTTCGCTGTTGACGAAGGTGAGGGACGACTTGCGGCCGAAGGGCGGGTTGGTCAGCACCAGGTCGTAGTTGACCCCCGGATGGGCGCGCAGGCTGTCGTCCACGGTGATGTTGGTCTCGTCGCCGCCGATGCCGTGGAGGTACAGGTTCATGGCGCAGAGCCGCGCCGCGCTGTCCACTATCTCCCAGCCGTGCAGGGCGTCGCGCTGTAGCCGCTCCCGCTGGTCCCGGTCCATGGACGGGTTGTTGGCGACGATGTAGTCGTGGGCCGCCAGCAGGAATCCGCCGGTGCCACAGGCCGGGTCGCAGATGGTGTCATCCGGTCTGGGGCGCATCACGTCCACGATAGCCCGAATCAGCGGGCGCGGCGTGAAATACTGCCCAGCGCCGGTCTTCACGTCCTGGGCATTGCGCTCCAGCAGCGACTCGTAGGCGTCGCCCTTCACGTCGGCGTCCATTGACAGCCAGTTCTCGCTGTCTATGAGTTCCTTCACCAAACGGGTCAGCAGAGCCGGATTCTGGATTCTGTTAATAGCCTTGCGAAAGATGACGCCCAGGGTGCCAGGGTTCTGGCCCAGTATCTCAAGAGTGCGCCGGTAGTGGGTCTCTATTTCAGCCCCTTCGCTGGAAAGCAGGTCGGGCCAGCGGCAGCCCTCGGGGATGGGCGGCAGCTGGTAGCCGGGCAGCAGCGTGTAGGGCGGTCGGCTGCGCTCGTCCATCATCTTGAGGAAGATGAGGTAGGTGAGCTGCTCCAGGTAATCGCCGTAGGACAGCCCGTCCTCGCGCAGGATGTTGCAGTAGTTCCAGAGCTTTTGGCCGATGGCGGTGGCGGTGGTCATGCCGTGGCCTGTTGAGCGTCGAAAATCAGGGCGCGGACATCGAACACGAACCCCGGCAGTTCGGGGTCGCCGGTCAACCGCTCCGGGTCGTCCAGCGTGACGGGTTCGGCGCCGGGGCGGTAGATATGCGCTTGCCTCCGGAAGGGATCAATGAGCCAGCCCAGCCGCCCGCCGTTGGCGATATACTCTTCCACCTTGCGCCGGGCCGCCGCCGGGCGGTCGCTGCGCGACATTACCTCCGCCACGAAGTGGGGGCAGAAACGCACCAGCCAGGTCTCCCCCGAAGCCGCGTAGTCCGCCAGTTGCTCCGGGGACAGCCAGGCCGCGTCGGGAGCGTAGCGGGCGCCGTTGGGCAGTTCCACGCCCAGCCGCGAGCCGTGGGCTTGACCGCCATATTCCCGCGCCCAGATGCCCAGTTCCAAGAACAGTTCCCCTTCCGACCTTGAACCCAGTAAGCCCTGCATAGGCGTAATCAGCAACCCTCCCTTTGCATCCAACTCCAGCTTGCCTATCGTGTCTTTGTTGACCCTGTTGAACTCAATCAGCCATTCGTTCAGCCGCTCGCCGATGTAGCCGGCCTCGGCCAATGCTTCCAGCACCGGCCCGAACTCCAGGCGGATGGGCAGGGAAAGGGGGGCCTGTCCAAGCAGGGCTTCATCGGGCACCGTTGTTGGCACGTGCACATCAGGTTTGACAACCATTTCGCTCACCGTCCTTGCCAGCCAGTATGCCACAAATCACCGCGTTGCTCTCCCCTTGCCGCGCCTCTGCTTGCCCTTGGCCGCGGCCGGCGCCTGCGCTTCCGCCTCCCGCTCGGCCCGGATGCGCTCCAGCAGGGCGGACGCCGGTTCGTCGTCGGGGTCCTGGGGTACCAGCCTGCCGGAGAACGCCTGCTTGAGAATGCTCTGGCGCAGCCTCTCCGCCCGGACCAGGCTGGCCTCCACCGTGGCCTCCGCCTGCTGGATGACCGACAGGCGCCGCTCCACCTCAGCCACGATGCGGCGCTGCTCCGCCAGCGGCGGGAGAGGGAAAAGATATTCTCGGAGATCCGATAGGGAAATACGTTGATGTCCTGCCGTTGACTTAGCCTTTTCTTCTAGGTTTCGGCGCAATGTCTTATCTTCAAAGCACAACTGGATGAAGCCGGGTATAGTTCCTTGCATACATCGACCACGGAAAAGCCTGTCTGGGAATTCCATTTTGAGGTCATTCAGCTCCCTAACCACAGAGCAATTCCCAACGTAGTCCAAAGTGCCGCTCAACCTTGTAAAAAGCAAGTCCCCTCTGGTGATAAACGGGTCAGGTGTCTGCTTAGCGTCGCACGGAAGATACCGATAGTCATCATAGTCTACTGACCCTTGTCGGACAGCACTTGATCGAAGTACTGGTCTACTTGAAGGCACATCAGTTGCGGCGACAGCAGTTCCTCCTTCCAGCGACACGAGGACTTGATCTAATTTAGCCCACGCCCACCCCTCCGGCAGTTGCGGCAGGGTGGAGGCGTCAGGGGCGGAGGGTTCTTTGTACTTGCCGCGCCGCTTCTCCTGCGACTCCCAGCGGACGCGGCGCTCGGCCAGGATGCGCTCCAGCAGGACGGCGGCGGGTTCGTACTCGCGGCCCTCGTCCTTCGGCGAGCTCAGTAGGGCCAGTTCCGCCTCGGTGGGAACCAGCCGGCCCTCGCAGGCGTCCTTGAGGACGCTGGCCCGGTAGTGCTTCAGGTTGGCCTGCGCCCGCCGCAGCGCGGCGACGGAGGCGTCGAGGCGGGTGAAGTGCCGCTCGATTTCGGCGACGATGCGGCGCTGCTCGGCGAGAGGTGGGAGGAGGACCGGCAGGTCCCGCAGTTGTTTCTTGGTGACGCCATTTATTGTGGTTCCTCTACTTTCGTATTTGAACCTCTGAACGGCATCACTCAGGAAGTAGGTCAAGTACAGACCATCCACATTCGAGGTATCGAAAATCAGCCCTTGACTATCTTGGCTGAAACAAAGTGGCTCTTCCACGAGAGCAACCTTACCCAACCCAACCCGCGTCACAACAATGATTGAACCGCCGGGAACCAAGTTTGTTGCAGATGCTTTAACCGCACCCTCGTTTATTTGTCTTCTAGGCCGAATATCCCTAACACCATAAATATCCGCACTAGTTATCCACGGGATTGTACCGTTCCAGTGCGCTTCAGTTGTCGTGGGCGGGGTTCCTCCGCCTACAATTTTACAGATGTCTCCAACTGTCGCTTCAGCCCAGCTAGGGGGTACCACATACTCGCTATTGAGATCGAATCGCATCTGTCATGCTCTACGGTTCCTGCCTAATCAGGGGTTACTGATTGACGACCTTTGATACCACGGATATGCGGCTGAAGGAATTTTGTCTAGTTCCCTCAATAGCTCCATATGGAGTTTCATAGCTTCTTTGCTGATATCTTCGGACTCTGGGCTAGACGTGGTTGCCAAGTTATGGGAGATGATTGACGACAGATTAAGAACCTCCCGCCCCACGATTCTAGCGGGCTCGTAAATTCCAATCGAGCTCGGGCCGCTCACCACAACGTTTGGACCAGACGTAGAGGCGCTTTCATTGATACTTCGCGGTGTTGTGTGGGTGAACTGATTTAAGTCCTGCCATTCCATCTCCCACACATCGAATAGCAAGTTCTTGTCTGAAACCAACCTTGGCATTGAGTGCTTCGCTCTATCGACCACGTTGAAAGCCCGTATGGTCCTAGTTAAGCCGTCACGATAGGCAATTGCCCATTCCTCACTATTGTCTATATCACCAATGCCGCCAGCATACTTCGTTTTGAGACTTTGGTATTGGTTGGTTAAATCTGTCCACTCATCATCAGTAGGTCCTCTGTTCATCTTATCTAAGCGTTCTTTAGTTCGTTTGATAAACCTGTAGAATTCCGCCTTTTGCCAGTCGAGGTATCTCTGCGCAACTTCTTCAATTTTTCCACTGGTTAAAATAAATCCCAGGTTTACTCTTTGTTCAACGAGTGCTCTGCACAGAATGTAAGCTTGGTCCGGATACCCATTCCTGCACAACACAAGAATACCCCTTGAGACCTGAATGCTCTTATAGGCTGTCCGAACCATTTCGAACAGGCTACTCAGATTCCCTTGCTTTTCGTTTTGGAGGCGCACTTGAGCTTCCTGGATTCGTTGATCCGCAAGGTCGATGAGATTTTCCAAGGCATCGAGAGGTGGTCCCCAAATGTGCTTAAGTTGTGCATTGACGATTCTCGTCGAATCTATCTGCTGCTCCCGGTCGCCTTTTTTCGCTCTTCTCTTAATCGATCCAGCCACGGCATAGAGAAAACACGAGCCACCAGATATGCTTATGAAGATTTGCGCCTGAAGTGGTTGTCCAATTCCCACGTTTATGGTAACAAGCCAGGCAATAAATTGGACGGCAGCAACCAACAACAAGGCTGCAGATGGCATCTCTAGCATCAACGCAAGGTAGTTTCTCAATCTAATGCTCCAACAACGAGGGTGCGCCCGCAAGGTCAATCATCCGCAGGTCTCAACGGCGGCCTGCCGGATAAATTACGGGGCAGTCTCACACGGGAATGACCTCGTTTTGCACCAGATGGACGCGAATCGCTTGGGGCGCTTCGCAGTCGTCGAAGTGGCAAAGCACAGCGTCGCGCATCATGTATTTCAGATGCTCCCAGTCGTCTCCCTCGGTGAAGATGCTGTAACCCACGGCGCGGGCGGTGTAGCCGCCTTCGGGGGCTTCCCGCACCTGGAAGGCTATTTCAGTGTCAAGAGTGCCGATGGTACCCTGCTTTCTGGCTTCCAGAACTTTCTCTTTGAAAAATTCCAGCTTGCCCTCTTTGATGTCCTCTTGAAGCTGACGGTCCCATCGCTCCCAGTCATGATCCCACACCCACTTCATCAATTGGGAGAATTCAGCTTCGGGCAGGGCCATGATGGATTGCTTGATTTCCGTTACAGTCATTGCAGTCTCCATTCAGGATTTAGCCAGCAACTCATAGAGGCCCCGGTGCCGCTCAAGGCTGGCGTAGTAGTGGGCCATGACTTCGGGGCGCGCATTTTCAGGCAGCTTGCTCTTGAAGTAATCCCACATGGCTTCTTCCACGACTTCCTCGAACTCGCGGCCCTCGCGGCGCGCAATCCCGCGCATCGCGGCCAGCAACTCCGGGGGCGCTTGGCCGGTGAACTTTTCCGGGGTTGTGGAAATCATCATCGCTCCCTGTTCTTTCAATCCATTATGGGAAGGGGCTGCGGATGCGTCAATCGGTTGCTGATGTGTAGGATTTCACCCCCACCCTAACCCTCCCCCTCAGGGGGAGGGGATTTGAGGACGCCCCCAAACCTTTCCCTCCCCTAGAAGGAGAGAGGATTGGAACTACCCCGCCAGCGCCAGGTTCAGCTCCTCCAGCAGCAGGGCCAGCCCGTCGCCGAAGAGGGCGTGGGCGCGGCCGATGCCGCCGCGCTGGGCGAAGGGGGCGTATTGGAGGTCGCCGGGTTCGATGCTGACGCTGCCGGCAATGTGGTCCTTAATGTCCTCCAGCCACTGGCGCTGCTCGCCGGTGAACTCCCGCCCGGCGATCTCCTGCGCCGCCAGCCAGCCCCGGAACCGCTCCTCCACCTGTTCGGCGAACGGCGCCAGCTCGCCGTCGTATCCGACGGCGTAGCGCACCAGCGACACGATGTCGGCCAGCACCCGCTGGCCGGAGCCGCGCACCCGCGACTGGTCAAGCTGCCGGTAGGCGTCCCACAGCCGCGGCGGAGTCCACGAGCGGGGCGGACTTTGCAGCGCGTCGGCCAGGGCGCGGATGTCGGCGTAGCTGAGCTTCTGGCGGTAGGGCCGCTGGTACAGCACTTGTAGCGCGGTAATTTCGTCGCGGTGTTCCTCGATGTACGCCCGGAAGGAGCGGGTGAGGTCGTCTGCCTCGGCGCCGGAGAACTCCGCCCGGATCACCGTGTCCTGGGACACCGTATCTATGGTCTGCTCGTAGGCGCGGTGTATGTCTATCAGCCGCTGTCGCAGCTCCGGGTTGGCGGCGAAGGGAAGGGCCGCCGCGTCCAGCAGTTCCTTTTCCGCCTGGGCAACGGCCTCATCCGGCGGGTCGTCCTGTCCCGTGGCCTCTCGCGCCGCGTCCACGGCGGCGTCGGGGTCGGTGGCGTTGAGCAGGTCGGACACGAGTTCCTTCAGCGTGGCGCCGCCGGCCACGGACTCCACCGACTGACGGTCCTGGGGCGACAGCCGCCGGTCCAGCCGGGCCAGGCGGCTGGCCAGCGACGACAGCGTGTCCGGCTCGCGGTCGCCCATGGCCACCAGCTCCAGCAGCTTGTCGAAGGGAACCGACGGGTGGCGGTCCAGCGAGTATGACTCGCCCAGCTCGCTCTCGGTAACGCCCACCGCGTCAATGATGACGAAGCGTTCCTTGCCGCTGGCGTCGGGTGTCACCTGGTTGAAGTCGGTCTGCGAGATGGTGCGGACGCCGCGCCCCTTCATCTGCTCGAAGAAGTTGCGGCTGCGCACGTTGCGCATGAAGAACACGATCTCGACCGGCTTGATGTCGGTGCCGGTGGCGATCATGTCCACGGTGACCACGATGCGCGGGTTGAAGCTGTTGCGGAACTGCGTTATCAGGTCCTCAGGCTTGGCCCCCGTGGTGCGGTAAGTAATCTTCTGGCAGAAGTCGTTGCCTTTCCCGAACTCCTCCCGCACGATGTTCACGATGTCGTCGGCGTGGCTGTCGTCCTTGGCGAAGATGATGGTCTTGGGCACGTGCTCCCGGCCCGGGAATATCTCAGTGGTCACCCGGTCGCGAAAGGTCTGGATGACGGTGCGGATCTGATCGACGGCAACCACGTCGCGGTCAAGCTGGTCGGCGGTATAGGGCAGTTCCTCGTCCAACTCCTCCCAGCGGACCTTTCGAGTTCGGCGGTCCCGGCGGTCTACTTTCATGCCCGACTCTATGGTCGACCCCTCCTCCGTGATCTTCGTTTCGATGCGATAGACGTTGTATGGGACGTTGACGCCGTCGACAACCGCCTGCTGGTGGTTGTACTCCATGACCAGGTTCTGGTTGAAAAACCCGATGGTCTGCCTGGAAGGCGTGGCGGTCAGACCGATGAGGAAGGCGTCGAAGTACTCCAGCACCTGCCGCCACAGGTCGTAGATGGAGCGGTGGCACTCGTCAGTAATGATGAAATCGAACTCCTCGATGGGGAAGTTCCGGCTGTACTCCACCGTCTGCGGCGAGGGCCGGGCCGAGGCAACGTCGTAACCGGACGCCTCCTCCAGCTCCGGGTCCAGTTCCTCGCCTCGGAGCATGGAATACACCCGCTGGATGGTGGCGATGCAGACCTTGCTCACCGGATCAATGCTGTTCGACTGGAGGAGCTGCACGTTGTAGAGCTCGGTGAACTTCCGGCCGTCGCCGGGCACGGTGAAGCCCTGGAACTCGCGCAGCGTCTGGCGCCCCAGGTTGCTGCGGTCCACCAGGAACAGCACTCGCCTCGCGCCCGCGTGCCGAATGAGCCGGTAGACCTGGTTGCAGGCCATGAACGTCTTGCCGCTGCCGGTAGCCATCTGCACCAAGGAACGCGGACGGGCTTCGGACAGCGACTGCTCCAGGTTCCGGATGGCCTCTGCCTGCACTGACCATAGGCCGGAGTCGTCCAGCGGGGGCATCTCGGTCAGCTTGCGCCGCAGGCTGTACGGCGCGGTGTAGGAGGCTTGCCTATCCGCAGCCTGCCGCTGGCCGGCGTCCCACGACGTAACGGACGCTCCCAGCCACTCCGCCAGCGCCTCCGGCGTATGGAAGGAGAATACATTGCGGCTGCGAGGCTGTGGGTCCAGCCCGTTGGTGAACCGCGTCTCGGCGCCGGTGCTCTCGTACAGGAACGGCAGAGGACGGATGTAGCAGGGCAGGTTGTCCGGCAGTCCTGCTCCATACTTTCCAGACTGAGTTTCCACCCCGGTGAGCGTGTGCCCCTCGGGCTTGGCCTCTACCACGCCCGCTGCCCTGCCGTCCACGTACAGCAGGTAGTCGGCAGTGCCGTGCCCAGCCCGCAGTGGAAACTCCCGCACTGCCACACCGCGGGCAGCATGGACGTTCAGGCCAATTACGTCCTGCACGACCCAGCCAGCCTGCTGCAGCAGCCGGTCGATTGATTGTCGTGCTCTTTCTTCGGGACGACTCAATTTTCCCTTGCCCGAGTTGGATTGGTCTCGCCGCAAAACCCCAAATCGCACCAGGTAACTATGATCGGGATTCTGTCCAATTTGGTGGACGACGGACGCATGGGCAATTGGCGTTCCGCCAACGTAGAGGCTACTGTCCCTGCAGAATGTCCGGGTCAGTTACGTTGAAATGAGCAACCTTAAGAAAGAATGACGAGGCGTCTCTTAATTTGAGGGTGTCCTTGGGATCCAGCCCGTCTGGATTGAAATGCATCACGTTGTTACGAATCCTTGTGACGTCTTCGAGCCGACCCACTAGGACGGCTCTATCCAGCGGTATTTTCAATTTCCCCCAGAGATCGGGATTTTGCAACAACCGGTAGTAGTCTCCGAATGTCAAGTCTGCAATTGAGTAGGTCTTTTTCGGGCCGGATGCTGGCATCACGCTGGCAAGGTCTGCCGTCGTGAATTTCCCGTGAATGATTCTCCTTACATGGCTTTCGATCTCGCCGACCAGGAGAAAGGGTTCAGCAAGTTGCAGGAAGAGGTCGTTCAAATCGCTCGCCGTGACTATCCCAGAGATGGTGTTATCCTGGGCCTTCACTAGGACGTACCCCACTCTGGCAATGATATCCACGGCTTCGAACAGAGGACGCTGTCCTTCGATCACCTCTGCGGTATGCATGTAATGCCGGACTTCACCTCCAGTTTGCCCTAAGGCTATGGAAGTCCCGATTGATTCCCAAGTGATGATCCCCTTGACCGATTTCGGAGCCGACATCAGGGGTAACTGGGAGAAGTCGTTTCCCATCATATGTGTCATCGCCGTGGTCAGGGTGTCATTCGGGGTCGCCGTTGTAGGAACGTTGTGAGCGGCATTCAGAGTATCCACTCGCAGCGTGCTGTCTGCGGGCGGGTTAGATTCAAAGGAATCTCGGATGGCAATTGGGCGGTCAATGTACGCGTTTTGGAAGTCGGGTTCAGTGTATAGGCTTAGTGATTCCAATTTTTCGCGTACAGTGTCGCAGAACCACTGGCTCCGGCGGTGGTATCCAAACCACGAGATGAATTCGCGAGTCGTTTGGGAACGGTCGCTCGGTTCTAGTCCCTGTTTTCGTTCATCTTATATATGCTGGGCGATTTCCTCCAGCTTTCGGAACCCCTCTTCCATGAGTGCCTCCCAGGAATCTAGGTACTGCCCGTTCAGGAATCATACACAAAAATAACACAAAGCCCTGGCCGCTCAAGTAGGGGCTTGGTGCCTATCTTCTATCTAACCGCAGGAAGGCCGCGAAGTTCTGGTAGAATCTCACCAACTAGCTGGACGCGAATTAGGCTGCAAGGGTAAGGGAGATCGCGAAGGCTCTCGATATATCCTACCATTTCCTGCCAGCGGGCCCGGCTCATGGACCGTAGTTTCTCCGCCGAGGAATCCTACTCCACCTTCAGCTGGCCAATTTCCTGAGGTAGAACCCATTGTTTAGGCAAGGTTGAAGGGAAATCATACGAGCGTCAATGAAAGGTCGGCCTGCAGGTGGACTTACACCTTCATCTCAAACTCAAAGACGGTACTGTCTATCGTCAAGTTAGGCCCACTGCCAGCAACAGTACGAATCTGGGCCCTCTGTCCTCCAGCCAAGGGTGATGGCAGCCGTCCACCTCCAGAAGCATGCTTCCTGGGCCATCCGTTCCCTGCGTACCCGGTGCTTGGGCGGACGATGCTTCCTGGTGCTGGACAGGCCATGGCGGTTGAGAAGACGGCTTACCGTCTGACGGCTCAGGTGAATACCCTCCCGTTCCGCCAGCACTTCGGTCAAGTGGCTGTGGTTGAATCCGGCGTATTTTTCGCTAGCCAGGATGACCGTGGCGGCGACGGCAGTCACCATCGCTGGCCGGAGGACAGAGGGCCCAAATTCGTACTGTTGCCGGCAGTGGGCCGGAAGGGCATCTTGCGATGCTCCAGGTGACGATCTGGAAGCGCCGGGCCGCCGGGGTTGCCCGATACCGCTTCAGTGAATAGGATATAAGTTAATCAAACGTGACAATACAATACAGAGGACAGGAGCCGGCGTTGCGAAACCCCACGGACCGCCAGCACCCAACGGAACATTGGACTACCATAGGCGAACTCCGCGTCCGTTACCTGGACTGGGGCGGCGACGGTGAACCAGTCATGCTCATGCACGGACTCGCGTCCTCAGCCCACTGGTATGAACTCGTCGCCAGCCATTTGCGCCACAAATACAGGCTCTTCGCCGCCGATGCCAGAGGACACGGCCAGACCACCCAGGCCATAGGCGGGTATGATTGGCAGACTCTGTCGGCGGACGGCGTGGGACTTATGGACCATCTCGGCGTCTCCCGGGCTGCCGTCTTCGGACACTCTTGGGGAGCGACCGTAGCCCTCAACGTGGCCGCTCGTTTCCCGGACCGCATAGCCGCCCTGGGACTGATCGACGGCGGCGCGGGCAGACGGGGCGGCCCCCGGGAACCGTGGGAGGCCGTCAAGGCCAGGGTCCGTCCCAGGGACGTGACGGGGAACAGGGAACAATTCCTGGATCGCCTGCGCCAGCAGTTGTCTTTTTGCTGGAACGACCAGATCGAACGCATCGTGCAGACCATGGTGTATGAGGACCAGGAGGGACAGATTCAGGACATCCTGCGCCCAGAAAATCACCTGCAAGTAATGCGAGCCATGTGGGAGGAGCCGGCCGCCGAACTCTATTCCAGGATTGCCTGTCCGACGGTTATTATCCCGGCTGGCCCGACACCTGAACGCGCGGATAGCGAGCGGGCCAAGCAGAAGCAGGCTGGCGTAGACGCCGCCGGAAAGGCCATCCCGCAATGCCGGGTGCGCTGGATACCTGAGACCGTTCACGACATCGGCTACCACAAGCCCGAGGAATTGGCCCGGGTTATGGACGAGTTTCTCTCGGGCCTTGGCTGACCGTCAACACAGCGACAGGCCCCGCTCAACTCTCTCCGGCAAGGACCGGGATCCAGATTCGTATCAGAGGAGCATTGATGACCATGGCAGATTCCAAGCAGACGCTCTCCAACCGGCTTACCAGACTCCACCGGCGGATGGAAGAGGCCCAGGTGGACGCATATCTTGTGCTCTCCTCCGATGCCCACCTGAACGAGTATGCGCCCGAATATACCCGCCGCCGGACGGCCATCACCGGGTTCCGGGGCTCCGCCGGCGACGTCCTGGTCTGCCCGGATGGGAGCCATCTGTTCGTAGACTCCCGTTACCACATCCAGGCGGACGACGAGGTCGACCACGACAATTTCCGTGTCCACAAGCTCGGGCTGGCTGAGGAAAAATCCCTCAGCCAGTGGTTGACCGAGATGGAAAAGGAACAGGGCAGCATACGAGTGGGATTCGACCCCTTCGTGGTCTCGATGCAGGCCCACGCCACGTACAAGTCAGCCTTGAAATCCCCGGATTCCGCCCTGGTGCCGCTCAGCGACAACCTGGTGGACGCCGTATGGGACGAGCAACCGCCGCCGCCCGCCAATCCTGTATATCAGTTGCCGGACGGCCTCACGGGTCGCGGCGTCGCCGAAAAGTTGTCCGATATCCGTAAAGAAATGGAGGATGCGGGAGCCACGCTGCTCGTGCTGACCAAGCTGGACGAGACCGCATGGGTAACGAACCTCCGGGGCACGGATATAGACTACAATCCCGTGTTCGAGGGCTATCTGGTCATTGACCGGGAGCGCGCCACCTGTTTCACTCGAGTTTCGCCTCCAGCGGACGTGGCAGATTCCCTGGCTTCGTTAATCGCCTTTGAACCATACGCCGCCTATGCCGAAGCGATGAAGCGTTACGGCGCGGAAGCCTCGGGCATGGTCTGGCTGGATCCCAGCGGGACCACGATGGGCACCAGGCTGATGCTCCACGAAGACCAGAAGCTGCTCGAGAAGCCCAACCCGACAGTTGCGCTGAAGGCAGTCAAGAACGAAACGGAAATTGCCGCCGCCCGAAACTCCCACCGTCACGCCGCCGCCGCCAAGATCCGCAGCTTCAAGCGCCTGCAGGACTCGATCAAGGCGGGCGAGACGGTCAGCGAGGAAGGTTACAGCCGGATTCTGTACGAAGAGTACTCCAGCGAGGAAGGTTTCTACGACCTCAGCTTCACCACCATCGCCGCTGCCGGAGCCAATGGGGCGATTGTCCACTATGCCGACGCCAGCCCCGAAGTTCCGCTCCGCGACGGTGAGCTGTTCCTGGTTGACTCCGGCGTACAGCTGATGGGCGGCACCACCGACGATACGCGCACGGTGATCATCGGCGAACCGTCGGAACGACAGAAAGAAGTCTACACCCTGGTCTTGCGAGGCCACATCAACCTCGCGATGCAGAAATTCCCCGAGGGAACCGGAGGGATTGCCCTGGATGCCCTGGCGCGCACGTTCCTGTGGAACGCTGGACTCGACTACGGGCATGGAACGGGGCACGGCGTCGGCGCCTTTCTGAACGTCCACGAAGGACCCCAGCGAATCACGCCGAGGGGGGCCGATGAGCCGTTCAAGATCGGAATGATTGTCTCCAACGAACCCGGCTACTACGAGGCGGGATGGGGCGGCGTGCGCTTGGAAAACTTGTACGTTGTCGCCCCCGACGAGGAGATGCCCGGGCACCCCGACGGCCGGAAGTGGCTGCGGATGGAATCCCTGACCCTGATTCCCTTCGACAAGACACTCATCAACTGGGACCAGCTTTCCAGTGGGGAACGCGAGTGGCTGGAAGGATACCACCGGCAGGTATGGGACACCATCGCTCCCATGCTGGGGGACGGGGACCGGGAGTGGTTGCGGGAGGCTTGCCAGACCCCCTGACGTGGAGGCGCCTCCCACCTTAAGCCCGTGTGCCGAAACCTGCCCGTTCCCTGCGGGCACGAATTTCATAGATAGCGGGTTGACGCGGAATCCTATAAAGCTCCAGGTCAGAACTCCGAATCCGAGCGGGACATGGCCCAGGCGAGAAACCCGGCATTAGCCGTCCAAAGTTCTGACCTGCCCCTGTAGTTGTACCACCCTCTATGTTAGTCCCACCAGTTCCGGGACAAGATCTGGAGGCTGGATGGTCTCCTGCGCTGGAGGCCTGGAGCCCGGGGAACTGTGCGGCCTGATGCGATTGTAAGTCTGCCGTTACTGCCCGGTCAGCACCTGCACCTCCAGCAAAATGTAGAACACCTCTCGGTCCAACAGTTCATCCCTCAGCTTGCCGTTGAGGCTCTGCGCGTATCCGTTCTCCCACGGAGAGCCGGGCTCGATGTGCAGGGTCCTGGCTCCCACCCATCCCAGCCATTCTCTGATCGCCTTGGCAGTGAATTCCGGGCCGTTGTCTGAACGAATATGCTCAGGTATTCCCCTTGCCCTGCTTACATAACTACGCCGGGAAGCCTCGGGTGGGGTTCTAGCCGGAAGGGTTTACCTGGCTCTGGATTCCCTTGATTGAAGGGTCGCCGCTTTCGCGCCCTTCATAGGCAACTTGTCCAAGAGCGCTGGGCGGCTCCCTGCGCGGGAATGATGGGAGGACTGGGGGAAGACAAACCGCCGGGGTTTGGGCAACCCCGGCGGTTTTTGCAGTCTGAGTGCGGAGATGTGGCTAGACCGGAGCGGCGGCGAGGGCGCCCATGGCTTCGTAGGCCCAATGGAGCAACTCCTCGGTCTCCCCCCAGCCGATACAGGCGTCGGTGATGGAGACGCCGTACTGCAACTGGGAAAGGTCTTCGCAGAGGCGCTGGTTGCCCTCGTTGAGGTTGCTCTCCAGCATCGCGCCAATGATGTCACTGCCCCCGCTGGTCCTCTGGGAAACCACATCCTTGAAAGCGCGGGCTTGCTGCGTGTAGTCTTTGTTGGAGTTGCCGTGGCTGCAGTCAACCATGAGCTGGGAGCGGACCCCCGCCTTCCCCAGGCGCTCCTTGGCCTCAGCGATAGCTTCCGCGCCAAAATTGGGACCCGCATTGCCGCCGCGGAGCACAAGGTGCCCGTCGGGGTTGCCGGTGGTGCGGATCAGGGCGGTCTGGCCATCGCCGTCCATGCCCAGAAAACCATGCGGGCTGCGGGCGGACAGCATGGCGTCGACCGCGACCTGGGCATTACCGTCGGTGCCGTTCTTGAATCCGACCGGCATGCTCAGGCCGCTGGCCATCTGCCGGTGAATCTGGCTTTCGGTGGTGCGGGCCCCGATGGTGCCCCAGGTTATCAGGCCAGCCAGATATTGAGGGACAACCGGGTCCAGGAACTCGGTGCCCGCGTACATCCCCATCTCACCGATCTCGAGAAGGAGAGTGCGGGCGGTGCGCAGTCCGGCCTCGATGTCGAAGGTGTCATTGAGGTGGGGGTCATAGATAAGGCCCTTCCAGCCAACGGTGGTGCGGGGCTTTTCGAAGTAGACCCGCATCACTATGAGAAGACGGCCGCTGAGTTTTTCGGACAGTTCCTTGAGGCGGCCCGCGTACTCCAGGGCGGATTCCTTGCTGTGGATGGAGCAGGGACCGACGACTAAACCAAAGCCAAGGTGGGATGTGCATTTCCAGTAGGGCGGGAATCGGGCCGGGAATCTCGCTGGAGTGCCTCGGCCCTTGATTGCAGCACTGTCCGGCAGCGCCGTCTCACCTCTTCTTGCCGGTTGGCCAGCCCTGCCAGGAAGCTGCCGACCCTCTCCTGTACCGCCGCCCTGGTCCCCAGACACAGGTTGCCGGTGGCCTCCTCTCTCGCCCAGCCCCAGATGGCCTCGTCAGCGTTGAAGTCCGGGCTGTATCCCGGCAGATTTATCAATCGCAGGTTCAGCCCCGCCTTTCTCAGCAGTCCTCTCACCGCCTCGCCTCGATGCGCCGGCGCGTTGTCCCAGATCACATTCAGCCGCCCGCCGCGCCTCTCCCGCAACTGTTCCAGGAAGGCCGCCGACGTTTCGCTGTTGCTGTTCCCTTCCAGCTCCATCCACTCCACTTCGCCAGTCTCCAAACACACTGCCGAGTAGTAGCTGGCCTTCTCTCCGTAGCGCGGGCTGTTCGAGTCAAC
This sequence comes from Dehalococcoidia bacterium, assembly GCA_965204805.1. Taxonomy (GTDB): domain Bacteria; phylum Chloroflexota; class Dehalococcoidia; order Lucifugimonadales; family UBA3495; genus VXOI01. The sequence continues at coordinate 152,198 of OZ242013.1, read as the reverse complement.
CAGGGCCGGCCTTCCTTTCAGAACCCACTTGCCACGCAACTCGGCGTCCGCCCGGAAGTGGGCCTCGTCGGCAAAGAATACCTTGGCTCCGGTCTGTTGGGCTTCCTCCTTCAGAGCGGCATATTCTGCCACGAAGGCCTCACGCCGGGCCTCATTCGCCTTGACCAAACGCTTCTTGGGGCGCCTGAAGGCAAATCCCAGCCTGTGCAGATAGTTCAGGCAACTGCTCCGGCTCAAACTGACTCCAAACCGTTCCGAGGCGAACCGCCGCACCACCCTCCAATACCAGTTGGCCATTGCGATGCCCGATGATGACGGCGGTTGCTGCACTGCCCCTTTCAACTCCGTCTGCTGTGTCTGGTCAAGGGCGGGGGGGAACCGCCGGTCTGCTCGAAGATCAGGGCCGCAGGCCCTCCCTCGCCGAAGGCCGAGGCCCACCGTCCGATGGTGTGCGGATCACGCTCCAGTGCTTCCGCCGCAGCCGCAGCCGTCAATCCCTGGGCCAAGAGCAGGATGGCGTACCACCTCTCCCGCTCCCTGGGCGTCGGCGCCAGGATCATCCTCCGCCGCAGGTCCTTGACTCCCATCCGCCATTGTTCCAGAGACCGGTCTATCTCCCTCACGCCCATCATCAACCCCTGCAACTCCCCATATTGGCTTACCCGGTTCCACGCCAATTTACCCTATGTCTCTGCGCATTTTACCCTGGCTTTGGTTTAGTTCCCAGGCACAGGTTGCCGGTGGCTTCCTCTCTCGCCCAGCCCCAGATGGCCTCATCAGCGTTGAAGTCCGGGCTGTAGCCCGGCAGGTTTACCAGCCGCAGGTTCAGCTCAGGGGTCCGCAGGTACTCCCGCAGGGCATCACCATGATGGGCCGGCGCATTGTCCCAGATCACGTTCAGACACCCGCCGTGCTTCTCCCGCAACTGCTTCAAGAAGGCAACCGAGGTCCCGGAGTTGCTGTTGCCCTCCACTTCCATCCACTCCACTTCGCCCGTCTCCAGGCACACCGCCGAGTAATAGCTGGCCTTCTCTCCGTAGCTGGGGCTGATCGAGTCCACCAATGCCGGCTCTCCTCTCAGCACCCACTTGCCCCGCAATTCCGCGTCGGCCCGGAAGTGGGCCTCGTCGGCAAAGAAACCTTCCCGCCAGTGCCTCCTGAATCGTCCCAAAGAGCGGCATACCCCTTCACAAAGGCCTGCCGTTTCGATTCATTGGCCTTGACCAGCCGCTTCTTGGGCCGCTTGAAGGCGAACCCCAACCGGTGCAGATAGTTCAGGCAGCTGCTGCGGCTAAGGCTGACTCCAAACCGTTCCGAGACGAACTGACGGACCACTTTCCAATACCAGTTGGCCATTTCGATGCCCGATGCTGACGGCAGCAACTGAACCGCCTCTTTCAACTCCTCTTGGTGCGCTTGATCAAGGGCGGGGGGAACCACCGGTCTGCTCGAATATCAAGGCTGCAGGCCCTCCCTCCCCGAAGGCCGAGGCCCACCGCCCGATGGTGTGAGGGTCGCGCTCCAGCGCCTCTGCCGCGGCCGTCCACCCCTGGGCCAAGAGCAGCATGGCGTACCAACGCTCCCTCTCACGGGGCGTCGGCGCCAGTATCATCCGCCGCCGCAGGTCCTTCTCTCCCATCTGCCATTGTTCCAGCGACCAGTCTATTTCCCTCACGCTCATCATCAACCCCCAACTCCCTTTGCCAGCTTGCCCAGTTCCACGCCCAATTTACCCTATGTCTCTGCGTAATTCACATTGGCTTTGGTTTAGTATTACAGCCGCAGTTAGGCGGGAAGTGCCCTCAGGCGTCTTTTGTAGTGGGATCGCAAGGCCCTGGCCTGATGGCGCCGTCTCCACTGAGACCACCCCAAAGCCAGCGTGGTACTCCCGTGGGATAGCCGTAGCAGCCGGTACAGCAGCCGCCGGATCTCGGGCACCGTCAGTGGGATCAACACTTCTCGAGCCACCGCCCCCCTTTTGTGCAGCCCGCAGCGGCACGGAACCTGGTCACTGACAGAAAGGCGTGGGCCGGCAGCGCCAAGGTGATGTGCCGGTACCATCCGGTCCAGCGGCGCGCCTCGTATTGGTCCAGCCTCACCTGACTCTTGGCCTCCTTGAAGGCATCTTCGATCACCCACCGGGTGCCCGCTACCCGCACCAGTTCTTCCAGTGGAACCTCTCTGGGGCTGAAGCACCCATAGCAGGCCAGGTCTTCAGGACCGGTGATGCTGCGCCGCACCAGCAGCCAACACCACCGGTCCGCCGCCGGCCAGGGCCGTAGCGGCACCCGGCCCCAGTAGTAGATTCTTGGCCCTTTGGAGCCATTACCGGCGCTTAGACGATCATGCCCCGTCCGGTATCCCTTGGGCCAACTCCCGGGCCGCCACCTGCGCCGCACCATCCTGGGTGGCGGCCCACAGCGGCTCATTGCTCTTGACCGCCAGCACATAGGAAACGCTCTCTTCCTCCAGCCACTGCCGCAGCCGCCGGTCATTGCCGTACACCGTATCCCCTGCTGCCCAGGAAAGGGCACGCCAGCCCCAAGAGCCCGGCCTATCATCTTCCGGGCCAGTTGACCTTTGGTATGGAAGACGGCGTCTTCCGGGACATCCGCTTCCCGCCGCCGCTCCCAGTCCTCAGCCCATACCTGGGGCAAATACAATTCCCGGTCCAGAAACGTGTAAATAATCAGGATCATCAGGAGAGATATTCAGGGTCTTTAGGACACTCTGAGCGCCTTATGAGAGACCCTAGCGGCACTTCCTTGTGAGGCGCAGCGATGGCCTGCAAGGAGGTGTTGAGAGTGGAAATATCCGAAGTGATCCGGCGTTGGCAGGCTGGAGGCAGCCGGCGTCAAATAGCCTGGGGCACCGGTCTCTCCAAGGACACCGCCGGCAGGCACATTGCTGTTTCGGAAGCGCTGGGCATGTCTGTTGACGGCGCTGCCCCCAGCGAGGAGCAGCTCAGCCGTCTGGCGGCCATCAGCCAGCCGGGGCCGCGGCGGCACGGCACTCCCAGCGAGGACCTGCTGGCGCCCTGGGCCGACCGGATCCACCGGTGGCCCACCGGAGACCGCTTGCGGCTGACCCGCATCCAGGAGTTGCTGGCGGAGCGGGGCTGCCGGATGTCGTAACCTCCCTGCAGCGCTTCGTGGCCCGCCGCAACTGGCGAAGACGCAGCAAGGCCACCGTTCGTATGGAGGACACTGCTCCGGGGGAGGCGGTGGAGTTGGACTTCGGCCGCCTGGGGCTGGTCCACGATCCCGGTACCGGCCGCCGCCGCGCGGTGTGGGCGTTGCTGCTGGCGCTGGGCCACTCCAGGCACTGCTTCCTCTGGCCCAGCTACGGTCAGACCTTGGAGGACGTGATCGCCGGACTGGAGTCGGCCTGGACTTTCTTCGGCGGCATCCCCAAGTACCTGGTCATCGACAATTGCCCGCCGGCGGTGGCGGCGGCGGACCCGCTGCATCCGGGCTTCACCCGGGGCTTCCTGGAGTATTCCCAGCACCGGGGCTTCATTGCCGATGGGCCCGGGCCCGTCATCCCAAGGACAAGCCCAAGGTGGAGCGTGGCGCGCCCTGCGCCCGGGAGCGCTTCTTCCCGGGAGCGCTTCTTCCCGGGAGCGCCTTCAAGGGCGGGGAGTTCCGGGACCTGGCCGACGTCCGTGAGCAGGCAGTCCGCTGGTGCCGCGGTGTGGCCGGCCTGCGCATCCACGGCACCACGAGGCGCAAGCCCCTGCTGGTCTTCCAGGACGAGGAGCGTGAGGCACTGCTTCCCTGGGACGGCGAGCCCTGCGAGACCGCCGACTGGCGCGAGGCCAAGGCGCACCGGGACCATCACATCCAGTGCCGGTCGGCCCTGTACTCGGTGCCGTCCGGCCAGTGCCCTCCGGGCCGGAAGGCGGAGGTCAGGGTGGACAGCAAGCTGGTGCGCATCTATTACCAGGGCCGGTTGATCAAGACCCGCCTGCGCCAGCCCAAGGGCGGCCGCGCCACCGATCCCGGGGACTATCCGACCGAGCTCTCTCCCTATACCACCGGGGCGCCGGACGGCATCAAGAGCAAGGCCGCCGGGCTGGGACCGGCGGTGGCCGAGTTTGCCCAGCGGCTCTTCGATGGCCCGCTGCCCTGGGCCAAGGTCAGGCAGGGGCGCAAGCTGCTCCGCCTCGGCCAGCGCTACACGCCCGAGCGTCTCGACGCCGCCTGCCGCAGAGCACTGGACGTCGACCTGATCGACGCGCGCCGGGTGGAGAGCATCCTGGTGCAGGCCCTGGAGCAGGAGACCACGCCCCAATTGCCAGCGCCGCCGGCCACGGGCCGCTTCGCCCGGCCTGGCAGCGTCTTCGCCCAATCCGGCCATTACCGCCGTACGGCGTGAGGAGATTGACATGACCATGACCGCCGATCTGACGCCGCTGCTCAAGCGGCTGCAACTGGGACCCGTGGCCGCCACCCTGCCCGAACGCATCGCCCTGGCCCGCGGGGAGCAGCTGGACTGCGCCTCCTTCCTGGAGATCATCTTCAGCGACGAGGTCAGCCGCCGCGCCCGCCGGCGCATCTCGATGCGCCGGCAACAGGCCGGCTTCCAAGAGACCTGCCGCCTGGAGGACTTCGCCCTTCGGCAGGCTCAGGAGGCCGGCGTCCATCACCCTGGACCGCCGGCTGCTGGACGCCGCCTTCTCCTTGGAATTCCTGGCCAGGCGCGAGCACGCGCTGCTGGTGGGACCCGCCGGAGTGGGCAAGAGCTTCCTGGCCCCCAGGCCCTGGGCCACGCCGCCGTCCGCGCCGGCCACACCGTGCGCTTCAGCCACGCCGACGGCTACTTCAGGGTCATGAACCAAGCCCGGGTGGACAACTCCCTGGAGCGCAGCTTCCGCTCTTTCCTGGCGCCCGACCTGCTGATCCTGGACGACCTGGGCCTGCGCCGCTTCACCGCCCAGCAGTCGGCCGACTTGTACGAGCTGATCCTGAACCGGCACCGGACCTCCAGCTTCGTGATCACCAGCAACCGGGCCGTGGACGAGTGGCTGGGACTCTTCGAGGACCCCATTTCCGGCAACAGCGCGCTGGACCGCTTGGCCAACGCCAGCTACCAGATCGTCATCGGGGGACAGAGCTACCGGGAACGGCTCTCACCCCACAGGGCGCTGCTGGGAGCAGCATAAGCATGAGAAGGAGGTGATTGACCGGGCAACCTTAACCTGATACAAGTCCATGACAATGGTGTACGGGGTGTCCTAATGTCTGTGAACACCCTGTCCCAATGTTCCTGAATAATGACAGGTAATGGCTTTGGAGGGGTGAATTCCGACTTGAGAACCGGAGACCTCGTGACTTACTACGATTATATTATAAAGGATGTGCGAGAGAACGCCCACAACCATCTTCGCTGGCGAACCGGCCTGGCCCCGAGCGAAGATGGAGATCCTTTTTTGTCCCGAGGTCCGCGGGACGTTGGCGGCAGCCGCGCGCCGCAACAGCCCGCGCCGGGTGATTGACCAAGGGGTCAACATCTGTGTTCAGGGCCCCACAACGAAACGCTGGCGGAGATTGAGGCCTATCGCCGTTGGGGCGCAGACGTTGTATGCACCACCATATACCCAGAGGTCGTTTACTTCAGGGAATTGGAGACCTGTTTTGCGGGCTTGCGCTGGATATCCGATGCGGCAGGCGTCAGCGATCAGAAGGATTGGGTCAGTATCACCCCGGAGGAGCTTACACCCATTGTTAGAGACGCCATCGGCTCCATACCGGAGCAAGCAAACTGCCAGTGCCAGTATACGTGGGTGGGAAGCGAAGACCGGTTGCCCTCATGGTACCTGGCCATGCGCTGATGTGGCCGGTTTCCGTGTCGCTCCTGAGCACCGGGCTCTAGTCCAGCGAAGACCAACTTTCTACTCTGAAGATATTCATCACGTTTGACTCCCTCGGGAGCGGGTGCTAACTTCCTCGCCTCGAATACAAGAAAGCTTGAGATCTCAGGGCAGGAGGAATCTGCCATGGCAACCCTCGTCACCGGCGGCGCCGGATTTGTGGGCAGCAACATTGTGAAAGGGTTGGCGGAGGCCGGCCACCGGGTGGTCTGCTTCGATTTGACCCCCGCGGACGCTCTCCTCAGAGACTACTTGAAACCCTGGGCGCAGAATGTGACCTTTGTCCAGGGGGACATCCTGAATGTGAAGGACTTGGAACAAGTGGCGGCGGTCCAAACCATAGACAAAGTCGTCCATGCCGCGGTGTTCACCCCTGCCCAGCGGGGTAGCATGGAGACGGAAAGGAGCCGCGACATCGTGAACATCAATATCGAGGGCACCGTGAATCTGCTGGACCTGGCCGCCGCTTGCAACCTGAAGCGGTTTCTCTACGTCAGCTCCGAGGCCGTTTACGGTGATCCACCGGCTGGCATAGCGCTGGTCCACGAGGACGCGCCGTTGCGACCGCGTAACCTTTACGCAATAAGCAAGCACACCAGCGAGCAGTTGACCCGCAGGTACGGCGATCTGCACGGGTTCCAGACCGCCAGTGTTAGGCTGAGCTACCCCTACGGGCCCATGGAACGGGTCACCGGCCACAGAAGCAGGATGTCCCTGATATACCGGTGGACCGGCAACGTGGTCCGCAAGGAGCCCATCGTGGTCGAGGACCGCAAGATAGGCCGAGACTATACTTTCACAGGGGATGTGGCCTCCGGCATCCAGGCCGTTTTGGACGCGCCTACCCTGCCTCATGACGTGTACAACCTTTCCGCAGGTCGCCCTATAACTTTGGAGGAGGTCATCAACGCTTTGGTGGAGTTGCGTCCGTCCCTGGAGGTAATAGACCTTTTATCGGAAGAGCGACCCCAGGCCCCAGAGCGGCCGGCCGAGGAGTCGCAGGCTGTGCGGGATGCATCCCGCATCAGAGCAGACCTGGGGTTCTCGCCCAGCCACGATATGACCGCAGGTCTCAAGGCTTGCCTGGAGTGGCGAGAGGGTTCTGGCTTCATGGACTGACGACCACTACCGGAAGGTAAGATCCAGCCACCTCGCTTTTGGAAATCGGAGCCGGCTTCCGTTAACAACTCGGCATCGCCCAGTGGGTCGCTGGCTGTTGGGGGCGGAGCCTTGGCCACAGCGATAACGCTGGAAAACGCAAGGTCAGCAACGGACGATTCACCCATTCCCCCTGCAACCTGACGGCGCCGTTGATGCCCAGCCCGCCCTCCGGGCAACCCAATGGTTGTCCCACAGACTCGCGCCAGCCCAGTCCGCGAGTGCCACTTCCTGCATACCGGCTTGCCGATTTCGCCTGCCACCGCCACTGCGGGCCGCCACCTTTTCACTGGCGTGGCCACCGCCCGCTATTTTCGAGCTTATCAATCGGAATCGGGTCAGGCCAGTTCTCCTTCCCTTACCCATCATCCCTCGTATCAACGCTAGCAACCCGTCCGAGAAACACTTGCGGTGAGGTGTCTGGGTATGATGGTGGAGCATTCAGAGAGGACGGCGGCGATGAGCAAGACCTTCCTGCCCTATGACCCTGAGCAGCAGTTGCTGCTGCCGGTGGCCCTCCAGGAGTGGCTGCCGCAGGACCACCTGGCCTACTTCATCTCCGACGTAGTGGACCAACTGGACCTGTCGGCCATCACCGGCCTCTATGAGGAGCAACGGGGCGTCAAGGCACTGCTCACGGCAGTCCGGTTCAGGCACGGCATCACGCCGATGTGGCAGCACCTGCAGCGCACTCTGGACTGAGAGGCGTCCGCCCGGGCGGAACTGCGCCGGGCGATGGAACGGGTTCTGACCATTACCGACTGTGCTGATCCGGAACAGCCGGACGGTCGGGGCAACCTGCTGGCCCGGTACATTGACGACTGGCGGCGGGACCGCATGGGCCACAGGGATAGGAGCTTGGGAGAACAGGAAGAGGCGGACATCACGAACTTGGTGATAGAGGCGGCAACGCGGCTGTGCGAGGAAGCCCTCAGGCTGACGGGCATACCTCCTGGGGTTTGCCGAGTTGGGCGGCACGGGGCAGAGTGAGGGGACAGGAAAGGAGAACGTAAGGGACCCAGACCAGGCGGTGGACCGCTTATACTCCATAAACGTGATGGTCATGTGGCCGCACCCGATAGCCGAAACCATCCACTTGCAAATGGTGGAGATGTTTGGCTGTCAATTCCATTCATCTCCTACCCGTCCACCTGCTGTATAGTCCAGCGGCTGACCTCCAGGCGCTTGGCTAGTTCCCGCTGGCTCACTCCCCTCGACCGCCCCACCGGGATGTACTCTTGTTGCTGCTCGGTCAGGGTAGGCCGCCTGCCGGGGAAACACCCCTCGGTCCGCGCCTTGGCCCGCCCCGCGACCGAGGGCTCCCTGATGGAGTTCCGCCACCACTCGCTGAAGGCCAGCACCATCTGGAGCTGGAGCTTGCCATTGGCCGTGGCCGTGTCGAAGTCCTCCGAGAGGGACCGAAACTCCACACCCGCGTGGTGCAGGCCCTCGATGACCCGCAGCCCATAGGTCAACCCCCTGGAGAGCCGGTCGATGTGGGTGACCACCAGGGTGTCCCCTGCGGCCATCAGGTCCAGCAGTTCCAGGAGGCCGCCGCGGTCGTCCTTGGTCCCGCTGGCCTCCTCGGCCCGGATGTTGCCCATGGCGCAGCCGGCGCGGACCAGCCGCTCCACCTGCAGGTCCAGGTTCTTGTGCTCCGGCTCCCTGACCGAGACCCTGGCGTAGCCGTAGAGTGTCATGTCCCCACACCCCTGGCTGGAATACCTGAAGTACAGGATTCTGCCAAAGGTTTTGCAACCGGGTTTTCCAGCCACCCACTCAGCTACGGGGCGGGGTAATTTCCAGCCATGCCGGATGAGGGGCCAGGCCTGAGGCGGCGCTGATGGCGTTGAGCACCCGTCATCTCAGTCGAGAAGGACTACCACTAAGAAACTATCTCAAAACGGGAGAGGTTGAAAGGGAGAGAGATAATCCGGTTCGGTTAGGATAAAGGGAAATCTGGTGAGGCGGTGGATGATGACGGGAAAGAGCGAGACTTTGGCAACTATTTGGGAGGTTCCGGACGATCTGTGGGAACAGCTTCACCCGGTGATTCTGGAGATGGACCCTCCCAAGGCTACGGGACGCAAACGGGTTCATCCGAGGCGAATCCTGGAGGGCATCATATTCCGCATGCGCACCGGCTGCCACTGGAACCGGTTGCCCCGGGAACTGGGCGACGACAGCACCATTCACCGCACTTTCCAGCGCTGGGTGGAGTTGGGTGTGCTGGGGCGCATCTGGGCGGAGTTGGTCGCGGAGTGCGAGGAACTTGGTGGTTTGGATTGGGAGTGGCAGGCTGCGGATTGCGCCATGGGCAAGGCCCGTTTTGGGGGGATTCAATAGGCCGCAATCCCACGGACCGGGGCAAGGCGGGCAGCAAGCGGAGTATCTTGGTCGACCGGGGTGGAGGGCCATTGAGCCTGGTGGTTGCCGGAGCCAATGTTCACGACACCAAGCTGCTGGACATGACCTTGAATGACATAGTGGTAGAGCGTCCTGATACCGGGACCCAGCATCTGTGCTTGGACAAGGGATACGACAATCCAACGGGCCACGAGGCGGTGGCGGCTCACGGGTACCGGGGGCACATCCGGCGGATAGGGGAGGAGAAGCTGGACGCCACGGGCAAGAAACGCTATCCCGCCCGGAGGTGGGTGGTGGAACGCACCTTGGCTTGGCTATCAAAGTGCCGGGCAATTCTGGTCCGGTACGACAAGAAGGCATCCAACTACATAGGCCTGATCCAACTGGCCTGCGCGCTAATCTGGTACCGGCGGCAATGGCAACTCAGAGTTTTGAGATAGTTACTTAATAGATGCAGATATTGTTGCATTTTTGGATGGCGGACTGTATCTGACCCGAATGGGCAGAATCGCCGCAGCACACAGGGACCGCCTGCACCCAAACGCGATTCATGGACTGTTGGGCCATCTGACCGCCGGGGATTCTGGCCACAGGACTCGTCGCCTTGATCACGAGCGTGATGTGGACAGGCTGGCCTCCCGCCTAAGAAGAATAGGCATCCAAGCCTTCCCAGGTTGGCGCCTCGAAATTCACTATGGGACAACTTCGCTAAACCCGGACCTGTGGGCCCTTGTTCCGGTGAACGCCACTACGGCCCTTTGGCATGCGGTTGAGGTGGAGCGTTCGGCCTTCGCCCCGAGCCAAATTGATCGCAAAGTCGGCAACTATCGTTTAGCCCAGGAGGATGGAGACATTTGGCCGCAGTTGTGGATTGTGGGCAAGGGCATTCGTGGCGAAAGTGGCATGCGGCACGACGAGGAGGCCGCCAACCGCTATGTGAGCAGGTGCGCAGACTTGCCCGTGCTGGTATTACCACACTATCAAGCTCTACATCAGGATCTGAATTACCTCCAATGCGGATGGAGGACCAGGAACGGGAGAGTCCCTATAAATTATCTGAGAGGACAGGTAGAACGAAGCGATCTCGAGCCACCCATGGAACTGAGGATAGCAAGCGGATTTCCTAGTCCGCCGGCGTCGCGGCGGCAACCTTGAATTTCGTGCGTACCGGAAGGCCCAGAGACGTAGTGCACGCAGGATGAATCTATCATGTCCAGTCAAGGCAATGACATATACGACATACACATTGATGAACTACAGAAGAAGGCTGTGACAGCTGATATTGGCCCGGTAGTCATCGAGGGATCTCCCGGCAGCGGCAAGACTACAGCCTTAATTACCCGCGCCCTGATATTAGTAATGGACAGTGTGTCGGCAGAGTCCATTTTCTTCTTAACGCCCGGAGACGGTCGACAGGCCATGGCGGTTAAAACTGCCATTTCAAGTGACGTGCCACGGATAACCAATGCTATTCCGTACGAGCACATTAGCCGCCTTAAAGTGTCGTCGTATCGTGGCTTGGCGATCTCATGGCTGAGACGCTTCGGCCCTGAGGTTTCGGGGATACCGGGAGATTTCCCTATATGGAGCCGGAGGCAAGCATTAAACATCGCACACTGGATAGCATTGAAGGGCGGTGGCGACCAGCACATTGATCTAAACGAGATCCCCGACGCGATGCGCTGGTATCGTTTTCGGCGTTCCAGCCTCCCGGAAATCGCCGTCGCGGGTGTTCCTTCGCACTGGCACGAGTTCCTACAGATGGATGTATGAGGAGGAAAAGCGCCGCAGAGGGGTTTTGGATCAAGACGAGGTGATTGTCAAGGCAATTGAGGTCATGGAGAAGGGATCAGAACTGGTTGAGAGTTGGCGACATAGTATGAAGCCGCACTTCCTCGCGGACAATTTCCATAATTTGACGCAAGCCGAGTACCGCCTGCTGCAAACTGTTGCAGGAAGAAACGCCTCTATCGTGGTTGCGGGCGATTGCAATCAATCCGTCGGCTCTTGGTGGGGTGCCGACCCTAGTCTCATAGACCAGTTCAAGAGAGACAATTCTACGGCCCATTCCTTCACTTTGTATATGAACCATCGTTTTAGCGAGGCGTTATTTGAAATCGTTTTCCGTCTGGCCGGGCAAGAACCCCTGGCACCACTGCCCGATCAGGCCGCCTGGATTGAAGGTCGCACCGTGATCAAGAGGGCTTGCCTGTTTGAGATAGAAGGGGAACCCGAGGCAATGGACGACATAGTCACTCGGATGCTGAGAGAAATCCGAGAAAATAGATTCCGATATAGCGAAATGGCGATTTTATGCCGCAGGCAGTCCTCTATCGACCGAGTACAGCAAAGCCTAGCCGCACATGGCATCCCTTACACCATCTCGGGGGATACTCGAGAGCTGGGACCGAAGGAATCCACGGACAGCCTAACGGTCAGCACCATACACGCAGCCCAGGGGCATCAATGGCGATACGTCCTCATTTTGGACGCGAGCGACGACATCCTGCCGGGACCCCTGGCAGCCAGCAATCCAAATTTTCTTGCTGAAGAGCAACGGCTTTTCTATGTGGCTGTCACGAGGGCTTCCGAGTACCTGGACATTAGCTTCAATACACAGCAAGGGAGAGCCGAGGCGACAAGGTTCACACAACCAATTCGGAGTCTTTTGCAAGTTCATCGTTCGAGGGTATAGAACGGGTATTAGTGAACCTGGCGGAGGCTGTATAGACTCATCGAAAGAGGGTAAATCCAGTTCCCAACGAGTTTAGCACAGCCGGGGAGCGATAAACCTTATCGAGCGGCCTTGGATGTTCTTCCCGAAGCAGTTGCTTCATTATGGCGAAACCATCAGGAAAACTCAAACTCCTTGGCGGAGCAGATGGCCTTCTGAGCAATAGATTTGCTACGGCGAAGAGAGGGCTACTCGCTAGGCGGAATGCTGAACGGTACGGACAGCCAACGGGCATATTGTTTTGGCATGAATAATGCGGGGCTGCAGGATTCGGTCCACGGGGTTTGATGGTGTCCGTAAAGGAGCCGGTAGACCATCGGTTTCCTCGGTGAACCGCCGCCCAAGGGCAGGATCACCAGAGTGCATTTCCTCCGGCTTAGCCGGTTCACCGACATCAGCGGAAATTTGCGTCTGCCGGTAAATTGGACACAAGGGGAGTCACGGTCATGGCAACACCCAGGCATTCAACCGAGTTCTCCGCGACCTTTAAGAGACTCCGGGAAAAATCACGAAAGAGCAGGTACAAACTGGCGCAGTACAGCGGACTAGACGAGGCTTACGTCTCGAGGCTGGAATCAGAGGGGCGCCGGAATCCCTCCCGGGACGTCGTCGTGAAACTGAGTTTGGCCCTCGTCCAGGATTCATCAAAAGTGTCCATTCACGACGTGAACGAACTCCTCCTCTCTGCAGGCTACGCGCCACTGCTCAGCAGGGGAGAATCGGGTACATGGAACTGAAGCTGGCGGAGTCCGGGCTATCTCTTTCTGGACGAACTCTTGGCCTTGTTTTTTTGCTGCACGGATCTTCCGGCATTGGGATATATCCGGCCCTGCCAAGCGTCTGCTGTGAAACTGTGGCGGAAACGCCTGGTCTCGCCCATTTCAAACCGGTCCAGCGGAGAGAAGTCCTGGCTCACCTGAGCGGCCATCCGGCTGGCTATATGGACGTACCTCTGAACCATGGCCAGAGTCGTGTGTCCCAGGTTCTGTTGCAACAGGAACACGTTTCCCCCGTTGAGGAGAAACCGTGTCGCGTAGGTGTGTCGCATCAGGTGGGGGTGCAGCCTCGGAACCCCGACGGCTTTGGAGAGCCTCTCTGTAAGGGACCGGATAGCGTCGGGAGTCATGGCATACCCGTCAATGCACAGGAAAAAGGTGTCGGCCTTTTGTTCCTCATTTTCCATGCGATAGTGGTTAACGTAGTTGCTGAGGGCCTTCAGGCAGTTGGCGCCGAAGGCGACGATGCGCTCCTTGTCTCCCTTTCCCAGCACCTTCACGTACCGTCCCCTCAGGTGAACATCCTTATACCTCAGGGTTGCGACCTCGTTGAGCCGCAGGCCGGTATCCAGCATCAGCGAATAGATGGCCGTGTTTCTAGCCCCCATGGCGGTGTTGGGATTCATGCTGGCAAAGATACGCTCTATCTCCTCATCCGTGAGTATCTCGATCTCCTTCTGCCGCACCTTCAGAGGCTTCAGGTTTTCCAGGCGGTGGCACTCGGTGTAACCTTGCCGGTACAACCAGTTGAAGAAGCCTCGCAGTGCCCTGACCCGGTTGTTCAACGTATGGCTGGAGGCATCACCCCACAGGCCCTTCCTCCCCTGGAGATGCAGGACGAATAGCCGCACCTCATCCTCGCCGATGTCATCCAGGCAGTTGGACATCCCCTCCTCCGCCAGCCACCCGGCGAAGATATCCAGGGTCTGGTTGTACCACTCAACCGTCCTGGGGGACTTCCCGTCCGACCTGTTGTGGACCTCGAACCGTTCCGCCAGCTTGCCGAGGTCCAACTTTTCCGTGCCAACCATCCGGCCCCGCCTCGTCGTTCTATTAGCCATAGTACCTACTTGCCCAGGTTCGGATAAGTGTCTGTCAGGCAAGCAGGGAGGTTCGGAACCCGGCGCGGTTTGTGGGCAGGCAGCGGGCCGGATATACCTTTCGGTAATAGAAAAAGCCGCCTGAACCGGCGACTTTCTGCGTCCCGGAGCAGCCATTTTGTAGCTGAACCGGGCTATTTCGTAGCTGTTTTGGCGTCCCAGGCAGGATTCGAACCCGCGACCCGCTGCTTAGAAGGCAGCCGCTCTGTCCCCTGAGCTACTGGGACTAATAAATCTCACAGAGTTGGAGGCACCGCACAGCCTCTTTCATCTATCTTACAGGAAGCCGCTTCCGGTGTGTCAAGAAATACACGGAGCACCGATCCTCAAATCCAGCTCAAGACCAGAGCGAGCGAAATTTGCGCTGGGGCGGGGCGTCTGGCAGAATAACAGTTATCCACTCATTGACGACCGTATTGGGCGTAAGGAGTGTTGGCCTATGGCTGACGACCTGCTGAACTTGCAGTCTCCCCCTGACGCGCGCTATCTGATTGCTGGATGGCGGCGTCAATGGTCTGACGGCGGCGAGATTTCCAGCGGACTGCCCCGCTACCTCATTGAGAAGCTCCAGGCCAGGCGCATCGGCTCCATGGGGGCCGATATCGCCAAGCTGTGCTATCCCTTCCAAGTACCGGGAACCCACGATACCTACCGGCCCCGGGTGTCCTACCGCGACGGACTTCCCGACACAGATATGCGTCGTGACAACAACTTCTTCGACGCCGGAAACGGGCTGATCATCTTCCTCGGCGAAGAACCGTGGTTCCGGCTGGACGTTTACGCCGATGCCTTCTTCCAGGCAGTGCAGCAGTTGGGCGCACCGCAGACGGTGGCAGTCGAAGGCTACAACGGCGCAGCTCCTCCCGAGATGGAGCGCAGCGTAAGCTGCATCTACAGCCAGGAATCCATGAAGCCAGCTATGGACAAGTTGGGTGTCCGTTACTCCAACTACGGTTCTCAGGGCCGCAATGGACCGACCATCGGCATGGCCCTGATTACCGTGGCTCACTTTCAGCACCCGGAATTGGAGATGTTCCGGTTGGGCGCAATGGCGCCGATGTACCCGTTCCTAACTTCCAACAACGACCCGGTCGGGATCAGCCGCGACCATCGCTCCTTCTATGACATCATGCGCCGCATCAACTCGATTTTCGGTCTCGATATAGACCTGTCAGAACTGCTGCGGCTGGGTGAAGCCGAGTCCCAAGAACTGAAGGATACGCTGGAGAATATAGGCGGCACCAATCCCACGGCCCGCGAGCTGATTGACCGCGCCCGCACCGATTTCAACTACGTTCCCTTCGAGCCGACGGTCGAGCTGGACCCGGCGCTGGACAATATGCTGGAAGACATCCTGCGCAACGCGCCGGGAGGCGACAGCAACAACTAGACCAGCCCTTCGGATACCGCTGCCGCCTCAATCAGGTCCCAACCTTCCTGGATCCCGGGTACGAAGCTGCTGCAGGCTTCGCCTTTCAGCACGGCCTCTTCTACCTTGTCAGAACCAGTAACCGACAGGAAGGCGGCCTCGATTTCCTGGGCCAGCGCCGGCTCCAGTCCTCGGCTGGCGGTGAAGCAACAGTGACTGTACGGCGGGCTGGAATAGAAAATGCGCACTTGGTCGCGGGGCAGAGTGCCGTCCTCGGCCATGTTCTCCATCGTTCGCTGGCTGACTGCCCCGGCGTCGAACTCTCCCGACGCTACCCGCTCCACCACGTCGCGCTCGTCGGAGCGTGTCGACGACTGCCGTTGTTCGTAGAAACTGGCGGCGGCCAGGTCTTTGGAAGGGTTGATTCCCGCCTCTTTCAGCAGGTAGTGAGGCACCAGCCCGGCCTGCTCAGAACTGCGACGCCCGAAGGCGAAGCGGCGCCCCTTGAGGTCTTCCACAGTTTCGATGCCCGAGCCAGGGCGCGCGATGAAGTGGGTGGTGAACCCGATGTCCACGTCGCGCATGGCGATGACCTGGCATGGCTCATCCAGCAGCCGCCGGATCTTCACGTAGCCCAGCGGCCCGTTCCAGGCCAGGTCAATCTCCCCGTTCACGAAGGCTTCCACCATCACGTCGTAGTCGGAATACAGCACCCAGTCCAGATGGATGCCCCGCCGCCGGAACAGCGTCTCCAGCCCTTGAAACACCTCCAGGTGCGGTATGGTAGCCGTGCCGCCTAACCTGACCATTTGGGGCCTCCTTTCGATGGCCTGTTTAACCCAATAATAACAGTCTTCGACCTCTCGTTTCAGCAAGCAATCCTTTGTGTGGATTGCAGAAGCATCGCCTGCCCTTCATTGCCAATCGTATTCCTGATAATATGGCCTCAGCAAAGGCAATAATCGGAATAGGAGGGAGCCATGGGCTACAAGCCGAGAGAACTGGGCCATATCAACATCTACGTCCGCAATGCGGAACGCTCCCGTCAGTGGTACGAGGACCTGCTGGGGCTTCACACCTACGGGATGAGGCCGGGCCGAGCCGCCTTTATGACGGCGGACATGGGCAACTCTCATGAAATCGCGCTGGTGGAAGTGGGCGAGGACGCGCCCGGCCCCCAGAAGGGGCAGGTGGGCCTGAACCACATGGCCTGGTACATGGAAAGCCTCGACGACCTGAAGGAACTCTACTACCGCATCAAGGCACGGGACATCGCGATTGAGTCGGTGTCCGACCACGGCCACGCCGTGGGCATCTACATCCGCGACCCGGACGGCAACGGTATCGAGGTCTCCTACGAGATGCCCCGCGAGGAGTGGGGCCACGAGGAAGGCCAGTACATGATCGGCGCCACGGCCAAGGGCCGCCTCCCCGGCCCTTGGGATGAGGAGCCGACGCGGGTTCGCTAAAACCGCAGTTCCCAGCCCTCTCCCAAACCTGGGGAGAGGGCTTAAAGTGCGAAGACAGGACCACTGCCGTATCTTCCAGAGGGGAGACGGGATATGACAACCAAGCAGGGCCTATTAACCGCCGGCGACCTGCTGCGTTTGGACAGCGAGGGAGTGAAGGGCGAACTTATACGCGGGGTGCTTCACGAAACTGTGACTGCTGGTGGAGAACACGGCGATATTGCATTCGCGCTTGGCGGGGAAGTCCGGGCGTATGTACGTCCTCGCCGCATGGGACGAGTAGGCGGCACCGACAGCGGCATACTGCTGGAGCGCGACCCGGATACGGTGCGCGAGCCGGATGTTTATTACATCTCGGCGGAGAAGCTGCCGCTGGATGTCAGGGTTGTCGGATACTACGAGGTCGTGCCGGACATGGTGGCTGAAGTCCGCTCACCCAGCGATAGGCGAGCAGAATTCAATGAAAAGATACAGATGTGGCTGGACTTCGGCGTGCGGCTGGTGCTGGCGGTTTACCCGCAAACCCGGACGATAGAAGCCCATGAGCCCGGTCGCCCGACAGTCACGCTCGCCTATGACGACACACTGGAGGGCGGCGACGCAATACCAGGATTCACCTGTCCGCTGAAAGACATTTTCGACCTTTAGAAACCCACGGAAATCAAGAGGTGTGATATGGCGCGGCTGCCGGTACTTACGCGAGACCAAGCCCCGGAGCAATTTCTCGAGGCCTTCGACGATGAGACCTCCGCCAGCGGCGGGGTGGTTGATTCCGGCCCCGGCTCGGTGATGATTTACAGCCCTGAAATGCGACGTCGGGCCAATCATTTCGTCGCCTACTTCCGCCAGGTAACGGACCTCCCCCACCGGTTGCAGGAACTTGCGATGCTGCTGACCGCCCGTCACATGGACTGCCAGTACATCTGGTATGCCCACGCCACGCGCGGACGCGAGCAGGGCCTGAGCGACGAGTTGGTGGACGCCCTGCGGGACCGGAGGCCTCTGCCCGATATTCCCCCGGATGAGGCCGCCCTCATAGCCTACGCCACCGAAATGTTCAACAACCACCGGGTGAGTGAAGAGACTTTCCAGAAGGCGCTTGAGCAGTTCGGCCCCCGTTGGCTTACCGAGCTGATGACCATGATGGGCTACTATACAATGCTCGCTTACAACGCCAATTCCGGCGAAATCGACCTGCCGGAGGGCGGACCGGAGCCGGTTCTTCCCGTCTAGCGGGCGACAGTCTCCCCAAGCAGACATCCGATGCCATGTTCGCTATCCAGAAGGAGGACGCCCAATGCCTGAGAAGCAACGAATGACCACCAAGCTCAAGGAACTGTTCGAGCGCCCGGAAATTTTCGTATTGGCCGGCGGAATGAACGCAATGGGCGCCAAGATGGCTGAGGTAGTGGGATTTGAAGCCTTCTATATGTCCGGGGGCAATACCTCGGCCCAGGTTATGGGACTTACGGAAGGCGGCACCAGCATGAGGGACATGGTGGACAACGCCCGCCGCATCGTCAACACGGTGGATATTCCCGTGTTCTGCGACATGGACACCGGCTACGGCGACGCCATCCAGGTCTACGAAACGGTTAAGGAATACATCCGGGCCGGCATAGCTGGCGCCCACCTGGAGGACCAGACCTACCCGCCCAAGACCGGCCCCCGCCGCCGCTGCGTTTCCATTGAGGAGATGGTGGGCAAGCTGAGGGCCGCCATGGACGCCAAGATGGAGTTCGACCCAGATTTCGTCGTTGTGGCCAGGTGTGATTACGCCGGCGTCACCGGAGCCACCTTCGAGGAAGTAATGGAGCGGTGCCTGGCCTACAAGGAGCAGGCCAACCCCGACGTGGTTTGCCCAGCAGTACAGTCATGGGAGGAGAACAAGGAAGCCATCCGGCGGATTCCAGGCCCGGTGTTGCCTCTCTTCACCCACGGCAGCCAGACCCATCCTACTCTGGAAGAGCTGCAGGAAGCCGGGGCCTCCGGGGCTTGGTACCCGTCCCTGACCACTATGGCCGGGCTTCAGGCGTCATGGGACCTGCTTCACGACTTCCACGAACGCGGCACGGGCGCCATAGACGACTTTCTCGCCGCGGCGGCCCAGAGCAGGTGGGGCGTGGCAAGCAACGGTGGCATCCTGGGAGCGCAGCGCATCCGGGAAATGGAGGACAAGTATCTTCCCTGACCCGCTGGAGCAACACCCCGGATGCGCCACAAGGCGGCATCTGGTCAGACAGGAGATTGTGGCAGGCAAATCTCTCTACCGCACTTGGGCGGGAACCGGCATTCCGGCTATCTTAAGTTGAATACGCGCCAGTATCTCCGGGGTGGTGATGAACAGCGTCTTCCAGTCTTCGCCGCCCCATGCTATGTTGGTGGTATGCTCGACCTCGGTCAGGATCGTGCCCAGGTGCTTGCCGGTGGCGTCCATTATCCAGACGCCGCCGGGCCCGGTGCAGTAGACGTTTCCTTCCACGTCCACTTTCATGCCGTCGGGGATGCCCGTGCCCTCACCTCTCAGTTCGCAGAAGACCCGCCGGTTGGCCAGCATCCCATTTGCCCGCACGTCGAAGGCGTCAATGTGCCCGACGCTGCTGAATATGTTCGGGTCCACACGTAGCCCCTGGGAATCATTGATATACAGGATGCTCTCGTCCGGCGAGAAACAAAGGCCGTTGGGTAGCATGTAATCGCGGACCAGCAGGTTGATTGCGCCGAGGTCGGCGGAGACCCGGTAGACCCCGGAGAAGTCCAGTTCGGTTTCCGGTGAGGGCCCTCCGGGGTCGGTGAAGTAGATGCTGCCGTCGGACTTCACCACCACATCGTTGGGGCGGTTTAACGGCATGCCGTGATATTTGTTGGCAATCACTGTGACGCTCCCGTCGTGTTCCACGCGCGACACCCGCCGCGCGCCGCCCTCGCACATTACCAGCCTTCCCTGGGGGTCGCGGGTCAGGCCGTTGGCGTTGTTGGTAGGCTCCTGGACGAGAGTAACCCCCTCTCCGGGAGACCACTTCCTCCTCCGGTTGCCACGGACCTCGCTGAACAGCAGGTGATGGTCTTCCTGCCACCAGAGCGGCCCTTCCCCGCCGACGTAGCCGGTGCCCAGCACCTCAATATCCTGGTCAGCGGACACGATGCGCTCCAACTCCGGTGATTTCTGCTCGATGGGCATATCTCCTCCTCGTATCCGCAGCTATGCTGCTGTTTAATCTGGCAGTGGGCAGGATCAAGCTACTGGTATATCTCCTCTCCCCGCTGCAGGCGAAGAGCTATCTGGTAGGTCTGCCCTTCGGCCCTTGGGGTGGGCGAGTGGGCCGCCAGGAAGCGCGACAGGCCAATCATCACGTGTCTTCCCGACTCCGTGCCTTTGCGGTGCTCGTATTGCCGGAAGGCGGCGTCAACTATCTGGAAGGAGTGGAAGTCGGCGTCCTCGCGCAGCATCATCCGCCCCATGGTGGCCAGCAGGTCTTCGGATGCGCCGTCGCCAGCCAAGTAGCCGGATACAGCTTGAGCCGATTCCTCCACTTGCTGACGGAGGTTCACCATCTCCAAGAGCCGGTCAAGCTGCTCAGAGCCAGGAATGGTACTGGCCGCTGCGTCGGGGAGTCGCTGTGGCGGCATGTTGAGGAAGCGGTCGAGATAGATGCTGACGGCGACATCGAACACGCCCCGGAGTAGTTCCGGGGTCGGCGACCGTTTCAGGGCCTGGTGCAGGGCGTTGGCGGCGGTCAGGGTGTTATGCACCGTATCCCAGTCGCGGAACTCGTTGGACAGGTGGAAGTGCGCCATTCGCAGGAAGGCGGCATGGGCCACCACGCCGCCAAGCTGCTCGGCAGCAGCGCCGCTCATGATGGCGTCTTTGATTGAATCTATGATTTCACCCGGCGAGTCGCCCAGCATCCGGGCTGCCAGGGAATCGGCATCTTCCCATTCTCCATAGCGGCTCCGGCCCTGCTCCAAGAGCGCCGGCAGTTCCGCCCTGGCCTGCCAGACCATCGAAGCGAGGTCTATGGGTTGTCGCCACTGGCTGAGTTCCTGGCTGCGGCGGGCGCGGGCCATCCCATGCACCAGGCTGGGCAGCACCTGCCCGGCCATTTCCCAACCCAGGTGGTCCAGCAGCTCGAAAGCCTTGTTGGCGAAGTCCACCACGTGACCGGCGTCAAGATAGATGTGGTCAGTGGCGGCGGCAAAAATCATGTCGGCAATGTCCTGCCGGGAAATACCTAACCCTATGGCCGTTGCCAGGCATCGCTCGGCTCCTTCATCGTCCCGAACGTCAATGAAGTTTCTGAGCCACCGGGCGAAGACCTCCGGGCGGGTCTCGCCGGTGGGCAGCGGGTCTACGGAGAATCGGGGCGCCTTGCCAGCGCACTCCCTAGCGACGTGGCGAAGGCCCTGGTACAGCGCCCGCGGGCGGTCTTCCTCGTGCAGTTGCGGCAGGATGTTGGCAGTGCAGGTCAGGATGCTCATGGCCGCGCCCCAGCCGTTGGCTGAGTAGGTGGTGCCGAACTGAGCGCCGATTCCCAAGGGCTCCCGGTAGTCGGCTCCGGCAGCCTGCAAGCCCAGCACCGACTTGGCGATAACAAGGCGGATGTTATGCTCCAGGCCGTCCTCCAGCCTGCGCCGCCAGTGTCCGCCCTCGTCGCGGGGCGCCGGCTCTGGGTCAATCCAAACCTCGCTGTCCACCACACTCACGGGGAAGCTCCTCACGTCGTCGGCGAAGGGATTGAAGGTGCCGCCGCTGGACAGGTCGAACCGGGCATGGTGCCAGTGGCAGGTGAGGATGCCATCCTTGACGCTGCCCCGGTCGAGGGGAAAGCCCATGTGGGGGCAGCGGTTGTCAACAGCGTAGACTTCTCCCTCATGGTGGAACACGGCGATGGCGTGTCCGCCGCCGGTAACCACCAAGCAGCCACGTTCTTTCAGTTGATCGAGGGTTCCTGCCTTGATGTATCCCTTCACGGAGGTTGCCATGATTTCGCCTCCTATTCGTAGAGTATTACCCTGACAGGAGTTGCGCAATCTGAGATTCCACCCCCACCCTAACCCTCCCCCTCGAGGGGGAGAGGATTTCCTTCAATGCGATTGACTTGGGCCCGATGCGGAAGGAATCGGCTACCGGCTGCCTGCGGACCGTCCTCCGTCCACCATGTATACGCCGCCAGTGCAGAAGCTGCTGTCGTCGCTGGCAAGGAACAGCATCATGCGCGCCACTTCCTGCGGGTCGCCGTAGCGTTGCAGGGGTATGCGGTCGGCGAAGGACTGCTTCGCCACCTCGACGGTCACCGCCGAGTCGTCCATCGCCGCCACCCGCATCTCTTCTATGGAGCGCATCATGCGAGTCTCGATGGGCGAGGGATTGACGGTGTTGACTCGGATGCCGTAGGGCGCGCCTTCAAGCGATGCCACGCGCATCAAGCCGATGACGGCGTGCTTGCTGGTGTTATAGGCTGACATTTCCGGCGTCCCGCCAATGCCGGCGGTGGAGGAAGTGATGACAATGCTGCCGCCGCCCCGCTGCCGCATCGCCGGAACCGCGTACTTGATACCCAGCCAAACGCCTCTGACGTTCACTGCCATCACCCGGTCGAAGACCTCCACGGGGTAGTCGGGGATGGGAGAAAGGGTTCCCTCGATTCCCGCGTTTGCCAGCAGCGCGTCTATGCCGCCCCAGCGGTTCACGGCGGCGTCGATATATGCCTGGGTCTGGTCGGGCTGGGTGACGTCGGCCACCGTGTAGCTGGCCTTGTCTTCACCGATGGACTGCGCGACCTCCCGGAGGGCGGCTTCGTCCAAGTCAACCAGCGCAACCTTCGCTCCCTCCTCGGTGAATAGCTTTGACGCAGCCCGGCCGATACCGCCGGTCGCCCCGGTAATCACGGCCACCTTTCCATCCAAGCGGGCCATGTTCAACCTCCTTACTATGCGAATCCATCTGTAATTCTCCCTCTCCCTTGAGGGGGAGGGAACTTTTTTAGATAGCTACTTACTCCGCCAGTCTCATGCTTGCCAGCATGAAAGCGTATTCCTCGGCCACTTCGTACAGCCGGTCATACCGGCCCGACCTCCCGCCGTGGCCTGCACCCATGTTCGTCTTGAGCAGCAGAGGGTTTGTATCGGTCTTCAGCGTCCGCAGCTTCGCCACGTACTTGGCCGGCTCCCAGTAGGTCACCCTCGGGTCGTTCAGCCCGGCAGTCACCAGTATTGGAGGATAGTCTAGCGGCTTCAGTTGGTCATATGGGGAGTAGGATCGAATGCACTCGAAGGCAGCCTCATCCTCCATAGGGTTGCCCCACTCCGGCCACTCGATGGGCGTGAGGGGCAGGGTGTCGTCCAGCATGGTATTGAGGGCGTCCACGAAGGGGACATGGGCGGCGACGGCGCCCCACAGTTCCGGGGCCTGGTTCACCACCGCGCCCATGAGCTGCCCGCCGGCGCTGCCCCCGGCGATGGCGATCCGCCCCGTCGAACCGTATCCCGACTCCACCAGTTGACGGGCCACGTCCACGAAGTCGTTGAATGTGTTGACGCGGCGGTCCAGCTTGCCGGCCTCGTACCAGTGATACCCCAGGTCATCTCCTCCGCGGATGTGGGCAATGGCGAAGATGAAGCCGCGGTCGAGCAGCGACAGCCGGGTGGTGGAAAAGGACGGCGGGATGGCAAGGCCGTAGGCGCCATAGCCGTATAGGTACAGCGGGGCCATGCCGTCCACTGGGGTTTCCCTGCGACGTACGATGGACACGGGCACCTGCGCGCCGTCTCGGGCGGTAGCCAGCACCCGCTCGGTGACGTATTCCGAGGCATCGTACCCGCTGGGCACTTGTTGCACCTTCCGGGTTTCCAGTTTCGCCTCGTCTACGTGATAGTCGAACACGGTGGCTGGCGTCACCATTGAAGCGTACTCCAGGCGAAGCGTGTCCGTCTGAAACTCCGGGTTGGTGTCCAGTCCGACGGTGTACGCCGACTCGGGGAATTGAATGTATGCGGACACCCCGGCGCGGTCTATAAGGCGTATGTGGTCCAGGCCGTCAATGCGTTCCTCCACCGCGATGTAATCCTGGAAGGTCTTGAAGGCCCGGATATAGTGTGAGTCTGAGGCGTCCACCAGCGGCATCCAGGACGCTTCGGAAGGGTCGTCGGCGGGAGCGGTAGCCAGACGAGTGTTCTTGTGCGTGTCGTTGGTGCGGATGACGAAGCGGTCGCCTTGGTGGTCCACCGAGTACTCGTGTCCTGTCCGGCGGGGAGAGACCAAAAGGGCATCGGCGCTGGGATCAGATGAGGGAATCAAGCGCACCTCCGAAGTAACGTGGTCGCCCGTGCCGATGATGATGTAGTCCCTCGACGTGGTGATTGACAGCCCTACGAAGAAACCGGGATCAGCTTCCTCGTAGACTACGGAGTCTCTATCCGCGGCCTCGCCCAGCACATGGCGGCGCACCTGCCACGGGCGCCAGTTCTCGTCAACCAGCGTGTATAAGAACGACGAATCGTCAGCAGTCCATACCGAGTTTCCTATAGTGCCTTCTATTTCGTCTTTCAGCATCTCTCCAGTGTCCAGGTCCTTCACTGTCATCCTGAACCGCTCGGAGCCGTCGGTGTCGGCGCTGTAGGCGAGCAGGGAACCGCCGTTGCTCACCGAAAAGGAGCCGAGGCGGAAGTATTCAGAACCCTCCACCAGCGCCGGTTCATCCAGAATTGTTTGAGCGTCCTCGGGCGGCGCTTCCCTGTTCCCTTCTCCCTTCGGGGGAGGGTTGGGGTGGGGGCGTCTATCAGCAGGCCAGCGTTGCCAGACCCGGTATTGGCTCCCTTCCTGGTAGCTCCATTGATAGTACCATTCGCCCCGCTTCCACGGCACGCTGGACAGGTCCGGTTGCTGCCGGGCCTTGATTTCCTCGAAGATGGTATCGGTCAGTTCTTTGTGCGGCGACATCCAGGCTTCAAAGTATTCATTCTCTGCGGTGAGGTAAGCCAGCACGTCGGCGTCTTCAACCGTGGGGTATTGAGGGTCACGCAACCAGTGCCAAGGATCTTCTATGGTCACGCTGTGGTGAGTGACGCTATGCGGCCTCTGGCCGGCTATGGGCGGATGGGGAGATTCCTCACTCGCAGTTGATGCAGTCTGGGGATGAGTCATTAGCGGCTCCTGATTTCATTGGGTATTCGTGCGAGACGGCCTTTGGAGCGTGATATCGCTCAGCGATGGTCGGCCACAATGCGGCCTTCCTTGAGTACCAGCCGAAGGTCGCTCAGGCTCTCTATGTCGTCCAGCGGGTTGTCGCCCACCACAATCAGGTCGGCCAGCTTCCCGACCTCCACCGTACCGAGGTCGGAGCCCCTGCCGCAGAGTTCTGCCCCGTTCCTGGTGGCAGCCAGCAGCGTTTGCCATGTTGTCGCGCCGTCCTTGACCCACAGCCCCATTTCCAGCAAGGCCGAGTCGCGCAACGGATAGACGTCCGACCCCAAGGCCATCTTCACGCCGGAGCGCAGCGCCTGCTGGAACCAGTTCCGGTGGGTATCCACCGCAGCTTCGGCCCGCGCCACCAGGTCCGGAGCCAGGTTCTTCTGCTTCACCCAGCGTTTCTCCCGCTCTGAAGTGGCTTGCGAGGAAGTCAGGTGGGTTATGCCGAGAGTTGGCACGTACCAGGCTTCGCTCTCCACGAAGAGCTGCATACACTCCTCGTCCATGATATAGCCGTGCTCAACGGTGTGCGCGCCCATAGTTAAGGCGGCCCTCACCGCGTCCGGGTTGGTGGCGTGGGCCATAACCTTGTAACCGCGCTGTCGGCACAGGGCGAATACAGCGGCCAGCTCCTCTTCCAACAGGAAAGAATGAACATGCCTGTCCCAGAAGGGGCCCATGACCCCGCCGGAAAGGTTCAGCTTGATGTGGTCAACGCCGTTCTTGATTTGTTCCCGCACCGCGTTGACGAAACCGTAGGGGCCGTCGCACTCGCGGGCGTGGCCAGAGGTCAGGAAGTGTCCGCCGGTGGTGGTGAGGAAGTTCCCGCAGGCGAAGACGCGCGGCCCGTCCAGTTCACCTGAGGCAAAGGTGTTGCGCCAAGCCACGTCCATGAAGTGGCCCGCTCCGCCGCACCGGACACCGACCACTCCTGCCTCGGCCATGCCGCGCATCAGGTTCTGGCCGAACCGGGCCGTCTGCTGAGCCACGGTTATGTTGGGGTCGGTGGCGTAGTCGGGGTGAATATGAACATCCCATAGGCCAGGCAGCAGGTATGCCCCATCCAAGTCAATCACCTTGGAGTCCTGACTGCTGGGGGAGCGGCTGCCATTGGTTATCTCCGTGATGAGTCCGTCCTCTATGACGACGCTCGCTTCCGGGACTGGGGTAGGTTCGACGCAGTCAATCAGCGTGGCATTGGTAAGAACCAAACGCATATCTGCCTCTCAATCGACCATTATGCAAGGGGTATTGCTATTGCGGTTTTCAGTCAAGAACGGTCACGCACCGCGCCGGGTCTGACTCCGACAACACATGGGAACGGTGCCCGGTGTGGACGCAATCGGCGATGAGCTTGCCCGCCATCGGCCCGCGCCCGAAGCCGGAAGAAGCCAGGCCGCTGACGATGTACAAGTGGTCCACTTGGGGAATCTTCCCGATGACGGGCCTGCCGTCTAGAGAGAAGGGCATCAGACCAGCCCAGACGCGGCTTATGGATTCGCCGCTAAGGAACGGGAGTATCTCCGCAGTATGCCCGAAGTTCACTTCGGTCCCAGCGGGGTCGACCGTCTTGTCGTATCCTGACATCTGACGGTCGCCGCCGAAGACAATCTCGCCGTCCCTTGTCTGGCGTCCATACAGATGCCGGGTTACTCGACGTTCTCCGATATGTGTAAGTTCAGGGGGCGTATTTATGTCGTTCCCAGGGCTGTTCCGCCAATGGAGGGGCGACTCTGCCGCAGACAGCGAATGAAACACTCGGGGCGGCAGCGGTTCCGTCGCCCACATCTGCCCCCGGACCGGAACGATGGGTATTCGAAGTCCCAGCATCTGTCCCAGCGCCCCGCACCAAGCGCCCGCCGCCAGCACCAAGCGCTTGGCGGAGTGTGTTTCCTCACCGCAGGAGACCTGAAAACTTCCGTCAGGCAGATGGTCAATCGACGTGGCTTCCTGTCCCGTCAGCACCTGGGCGCCAAGATGCCCGGCTGCGGCGGCGAAGGCGCGGGTGGCCTTTTGAGGATCAGCCTGGGCCCGCAGGGGGAAGTGCATAGCCCCCTTCAGCTCCGGGTTCAAGCCCGGCTCTATGCTTCGGGCCTCGCCCCCCGTTAGCAGTTCGGCGGTATAGCCGCGAGACTTCATGAACAGGACCTGGTCACGAGCGTATTCGTATTGCTCGGCGGTCTGAATGGCCTGCAGGGCGCCGGAAGCCCGGAACTCTATGTCGTAGCCGAGTTCAAGCTGTAGCGTCCTGAAAATCTGGAGGCTGCCCATGGTCAGATAGGATTCCAGGTTGGGCATGTTCCCCCAACCCAGCGCCCCGATACCGCCGGCGTTGACTCCGGATGCTTCGGAGGCGATGTCGCCTCGCTCCAGCAGGACCACGCTGCGCCCGTGTTCCGCCAGATGAAAGGCCGCGGATACCCCGGCAATTCCGCCGCCTATTACGATGACCTCCGAATCTGACATGCCCGCCTCTCCCAAACGCTAACACTAATATAATCGCAGGGAAGGGCGGTGTTCAACGGCGGCGTTCTGGGGGTAATTTGAACTTCCCCGGATAATGTCAAAGAGAGCCGAAAGGCTCGGGCATTGTCCACACACTCTTGGAACGCCGTCTTTGGGAGAGGCCGCTATAATGTCCAATGGTCATTTATTTTTGCGGAGGGCGCGGTACGGCGGGCTTGCCATAGCCGGGACCCGCAAGAACATCGGGATTTTTGTTGATGCCTAACCGTTTCTTCTCCCTGCTTTTGATTTCCGCGCTGACTCTGTTCACCCTGCTGCTGTCCGTTGCTGCCTGCGGAGGCGATGCAACCATCCCTTCCCAGCCGACCGCCACCTTTGTTCCGTCTCCTACGGCCACTCCCGGCGTGGAGCTCGTGTCCCAGGAAGAAGTCGTCAGGCGGTTGCGCCGGAATGCCACCGGATTCCGCTACGCCATCGGCAGATACGGCGGCGGCATCACCTACGCCACTATTTCCGAGCCGCTGACCTTCAACCTCGCCTTGGCCAGTGATGCCGGTTCCAGCGGATACCTGAGCTATCTTTTCGAGGGGCTGACGGAAACGTCATGGCTGACGGACGAAGTTGAGCCTTCCCTGGCGGAGTCGTGGGAGCACTCGGAAGACGGCCTGACCTGGACTTTCCGCCTGCGCCAGGATGTGCAATGGCACGACGGAACGCCCTTCACCGCCCGCGACGTTGATTTCACCTTCAACCGGATTCTCTATAACGACGACATCCCCACCACTGCCCGGGGGCCGTTCATCTTCCGCTTCCTGGACGCCGATGGCGAATGGCAGGAGGAGCGGATGACGGTGACCGCCGTGGACGATTACACCGTTCAGTGCGTCCTGCCCGCTCCCTTCGCCCCCTTCTTGCGCTCCATGGGCACCGCCATCTATCCCAGGCACATCCTGGAGCCGGCGGTGGACCGGGGAGAATTCGAGTCGTTCTGGGACATAAATACCGACCCCGCCGAGGTCACAGGCACCGGCCCCTTCACCATTTCCGAGTACGTTCCGCTGGAACGCCTGACGCTGCAACGCAACCCCAGCTACTGGCTAAAGGATGCCGACGGAAACGCTCTTCCCTATCTGGATGAAGTGGTCTACCACATCGTTCCCGACTTCGCCACCGAACTGGCCGCCTTCCAGTCCGGGGAAACCGACTATCACGGCGTGCTGGGAGAGGAATACGCCGCGCTCAGAGACCAGGAAGAATCGGGCAACTTCACCATCCACCGCCGCGGCCCGGCCTTCGGCACCACCTTCCTGACCTTCAACCAGAATCCCGGCATGAACGCGGAAACCGGGGCGCCCCTGGTTTCCCCGGAAAAACTGGCCTGGTTCCAGAACCTCGAGTTCCGCCGGGCGGTGGCCCTCAGCGTGGACAAGGCGACCATCATCGAAGACATCTACGATGGACTGGCCTATCCTCAGTGGTCATCCATCAGTCCGGCCGCCGGGGACTTCCACAACCCCAACGTTTCCCGCTACGAGTACAGCACGGCGAAGGCCAATGCGATTCTCGACGAACTGGGTTGGATGGACAGCGACGGCGACGGCATCCGAGAGGACGGCGACGGCAATCCCATTGAGTTCCAGTTGATTACCAACACCGGCAACAGCGTGCGCGAGCGGGCGGGCGCGGTCATCGCGGCGGGTCTGGCTGACATCGGCGTCCGGGCCAACTACCAGTTGGTCGAGTTCGGGGAGTTGGTTGACCGGCTGGTCAGCACCTACCAATGGGAAGCCCTGATAGTCGGATTCACCGGAAGCACCGAACCTCACGGCGGCATCGTGTTCTGGCACAGCGAGGAGGACTTTCACCTGTGGCATCCCAATCAGACGGAGCCAGCCACGGAATGGGAAGCCGAAATCGATGAGCTGTTCGTCGAGGGCAGTCAGGAACTGGACCGGGAAAAGCGCGTCGGCTATTACCATCGCGCTCAGGAAATCGCCGCCGAAAACCTCCCGGTTATCTACACCACCCTGAGCGAGCGGCTGGGCGCAGTCCGCAACGTGTTCGGCAACACCACCCCCACGCTGTACGGCCTGTGGGACACACGCTACCTGTACCGCACGGACCAGTAGCAGGGGGTAGGGCGTCTATTCCCTGCCGCCGCCGTCCCGCCACAGTTGCAGGCCGGCTGACAGGGCTACGGCAACGAACAGGACATTGACGTATTTCCACAGGCTGCCGGAAGGGTCGCCGGCGAACAGGTCATCAAACCAGGCGTGCATAAACCAGAGCAGCAGAATCAGGGACGCATAGAAGCGCATATTCGCCTGCAACCAGGCTTTCACGCCCCGGTTCCCATTTTCGCAGGAATGAATGTCCGCCTCCACTCTCCCCTGTTGCCGCCAGTGGCGCGCGCTGGCCGCGAAGGCGATGACCACGCCCGCCGCCATCGGCCAGTTGAAGATTGACCAGACGGGAAATCCCGTGCTGCCGTCGTCGTACAGCACCGTAATAACGTAATGCGCCCCCACCGCCGCAGCCATCAGCAGCAGGAACAGGGAAAGCAGCCGTAACAGGTTTGCCATAAGATTTCCCTCCCTTCCGCTTGTGCGATGCCCAGTGTAACAATACACTTCCGGGCAACGGTGGCTGTCCCGGGAACCGTTTGGCGAAAAAACACCGGCTAGGCCCTACGCCCCGAGCGCAGCCGAAGGGTCAGGATGGGTACGCGCTATGACCAGCGAAAACAGAGAAACGTCCGCTGCCTTTCAACTGATGGAAGCCACCATAGATGAACTCCACATCGCCATCCAGTCCGGCAATACCACCTGCGTAGCTGTGGTGGAAGAGTACATAGCCCGCGCCCGCGCCTACAACGGCGTGTCCAGTATGCTGGTGACTAAGGGCGGTTCCCCGGTGGTCCCGGCCACGGGGTCAGTCCGCGCCCAGGCAACGATTCAGTTCCCCACGGAAACGGTCAAGGCGTCGGAAGTCCTGCCCGACCTCGACAGGTATCAGGGCCCGCCACTGGAGTTCGGGAGGATGGAGGCGACGGCGTCTGACTCCGAAGTTTCGCAGCAGTTTGGCATGATTGCCGGCATACCCAAAGCCGGACAGCTCAACGCCCTAGCCACACTGAACATCCGGGGCGAGCGTTCCGTTACTTGCCGGGGAGACTACGACCGGCATCCCTCCCTCGGCCCGCTGCCGCCCAATGCGCCGCCGGTGTGCGAGCACTTCCGCCACAACCCTGACGCCCTGGAACGCGCCGCCGAACTCGACGCCGCCTACGGACGCAACCCGGACCTGGAAGCCATGCCGATCTACGGTGTGGTCTTCAGCTACAAAGACCCCTTCGACACCAAGGATATGCGCTCCACCGGCGGCGGTGATGCCGCCTACGACATTGACTTCCCGGCCCGTGACCACATCCTCGTCGAGCAGTTGCGCAACAAAGGGGCCATCATCTACGCCAAAGCGGTCAACACCGAGTACAACGGTCGCGCCGGCGACCCCGGCGGACGTCACACTCCCGATAGGGTGCTGCCGTCGGTGCTGGGCTACCAGCGCAGCACGTGGGGCGGCAACCCGTCCAACGTCTACGACACTTCTCGCGCCGCCTCCCTCGGCTCCAGCTCCGGCTCGGCGGTATCGGTCAGCGCCAACCTGGTCATGGCGAGTTTAGGCGAAGAAAACCCGCGCCTCCACACGCGGGCCGTCCAACCACAACTCGGTGGCCCTCATCCTGACCCACAAGGCGATGATCGGCTTCGAGGGAGGGGCCATCGGGGCCGACATATACTGCGACCGCACCGGCATCCACGCCCGCCGCCTCGGCGACTGCGCCAAGATTCTCGACCCGCTGAAAGACCCGGAAACCGGCTACTACGACCCCCGCGACCCCTTCACCACCGTGCCACGGGCTTCGGTGGTTGACGGCGGGTTTGCCGTCCATGCCCGCGCTTCTCTCGACCCGTCCAGCCTGAGCTTGTCGAAGGGGCTGGGCGACGTCCGCATCGGCGTTATCCGCGAGTCAATGGTGTACTCGCCCGACTCCAAGTCCGAAGAACCGATAGTGACAGCCGCCGTGCGCGAAATCAACGAGGTGCTGGGCGCAATGCTGGTCGAATCGTCCGATCCGCTGTGGACGCCCGACCCCAACATTGAGCAGATGCAGACCGGCTTCCGCCGCGCCCTGGCGGTTCTGGTTCCAGTATTCATGCCCGACCTGCTGTTCCGCCTGAACGCCGACGGGCAGCCGGTGTTCCGGGAATTCGCCGAGGCCGTCATTCCCACCGAGTTTGCGCCCGGCTAGGTGTTCGGATCAGGCGCTATGGCCCCCATAGACTACATGGTGGAACTGGCCGAGGGGGGCATCGAGCCGCCCTCCAACCTGGACATTCCCACGGTGCAAGAACAGGAACTTGCGATGTCCTTCCGGTTCCACATCCGCCAGTACCTGAACCGCCGCGCCGCCGACTGGCAGGCGCTGGGCTTCTCGGAAACGCTGACCGACTGGCCCTCCCTCAACGCGCGCTCCAAGTTCTGGGGCGACGACCAGCGCGCCGCCTTCAAGAACTGGGAAGAAGTGGACGACCCGCGCAACCCGCTGGACAGGCGGCAGGGAGTGCCGGAGCGCATCATGCTGCGGGAGCTGCTGCGCCGGGTGGACATGATGGTGCTGTACGAGACCGACTCGACGCCCTGGTACGCCTGCACACCCCGTTCCCGTCGGCCAAGATTGACGGCGCAAACCAGCCGGGAACCAGCCAGAACATCCGCATGGAGTCCTTCAACGGCCCCAACGCCGGGCTGACGGAGGTGCTGGTGCCAGCAGGATACGCTGATACCGCCTACGATCCGGTGTTCCGGCTCAGCGATGACCAGACGGGGTACGTACCAACACCATCCGATATACCAACGCCGCTGCCGGAACCCGGTCTGCCCTTCTCACTGGTGTTCCGCGCCGACCCAGGGCGGGAAGGCACATTGCTCCGCATAGCGTCGGCTTACGAGGCCGCATCGCGCCGACGCATTCCCCCCGCCCGCCTTCGGGCCGCTGTGAAGCCGGAGAGTACACTCCCGAGCAGCCATAGCCGTATATCCACCGGATGCCGTATAGTCTCACCTGAATCATTGGAAGTCTTGGAGGCAGTATGAAATACGATACTATTGTCATCGGCGCGGGATCCGGGGGCGGTGTGGTAGCCACCCGGCTCAGCGAAGACCCTCATCGCTCGGTGCTGTTGCTGGAAGCCGGGCCGGACTACCCCGACTTCGAGCATCTGCCCGAGGAGATCAAGTTCGGCTTCGCCTCGGGCGTCGATGTGGTTACCCATCACCACAACTGGGATTTCAGTGGCCGCGGCACTGACGCCAGCGGCGAACTTCAGATTGCCCGGGGCAAGGTAACCGGAGGCAGCAGCGCCGTCAACGGGCAGGTTTTCCTGCGTGGTGTACCCGAGGACTTCGATTCCTGGGCTGCCGAGGGCAACGACGAGTGGAGCTACCAGAACCTGCTCCACTACTTCCGCAAGCTGGAGACCGACACCGAGTTCGGCGGCAGTGACTTCCACAATTCCGACGGCCCCATCGTCTGCCGCCGCTTCAGCCGGACCGACTGGCGCACTGACCAGTCGGCCTTCTACACTGCCTGCCGCGGCATCGGGATGTCCGACGTGCCGGACATGAACCACCCCGACGCCACCGGGGTCGGCCCGGTGCCGTTGAACAACCCCAACGGCATCCGGTTGAGCACCGCCCTGGGCTACCTCAGCCTGGCCAGGCACCGGCTGAACCTGACCATCAAGGCCAACTGCAACGTCCACCGCATCCTCTTCGACGGCAAACGGGCCACCGGGGTACAGGTGGAGTCCGGCGGAGAGACCTTCGTAGTCGAGGCTGACGAGATAGTTCTCAGCAGTGGGTCCATCGGTTCACCGCACATCCTGCTGCTGTCCGGCGTGGGCCCGGCGGACCAGCTTTCTGCGGCGGGCATTGCGCAAGTCCACGAGCTGCCGGGTGTGGGACAGAGCCTGCGAGACCATCCCATCGTCTTCGTACCATTCAGAACGCGGGAGAACCACGAGTTGGACGCCCACGCTCCACGAATGCAGGTGGTAGCCCGCTGGACGTCCACCGGCTCTCCCTACCGCAACGACTTGCAGATTCTGATGAGCTCCATGATTAACCCGGACTTTTACCCCATGTCCGAGGGACGCCCGGTTACCGGGTTGGGGATGTACACCTTCATCAACCTGGAGGAGAGCGCCGGGGAACTGAGGATTGTCTCCCCAGACCCCGGCGTGAATCCGCTGATAGACTTCAAGTTCTTCGAAAGCGAGTTCGACCTGCAACGCTGCCGCGAAGTGGTCCGAATCGCTGCTGAGTTGGGTAAACATTCGGCCTTCGCGGACATCATCGAAGAGCGCCTGCAACCGTCGGACGAAGAACTGGCATCGGACGACGCCCTCAACGCCTTCATCCTGAGCAACGTGGTCAGCGGCCTGCACCTGACCAGCACCTGCAAGATGGGCCCGTCGTCCGACCCTATGGCCGTGGTAGACCAGCAGGGTCGCGTCCACGGCATACAGGGGCTGCGCGTGGCCGACGCCTCCATCATGCCCAACTGCGTCCGGGCCAACACCAACTGCACCACGATGATGATTGGCGAGCGCATCGCCGATTACATCCGGCAGGGCAGTTAGTCCGGCTCCAAGGGATATTTCAATGCAAAGCTAAGAGCGCAGGGGCTATCCAATTCCCCTGCGCTCTTGGCTTTTCTTGTGTTTAGTGTCCCTACCCGCCACTGCGAACGCAGTCCGCTATCTTCTCTCCGATCATCATTGTGGTGACGTTGGTATTGGCCCGGATGCAGTCGGGCATCACCGAGGCATCCACCACCCGCAGGCCCCCCAACCCGTGCACCCGTCCGTGCTGGTCCACCACGGCCATGGGGTCACTGGCAGGCCCCATCTTACAGGTGCCGGATATGTGATGGCCGGTGGTGCCATTGCGCCGTATGAAGGCGTCCAGCGCCTCGTCGCTGGCCAAGTCGTCGTCGGTGGGACTCATTCGCTCCTGGATGTGTTCGGCAAGGGCCGGCTGTTCCGACAGGCTCACTATCAGTCGCACGCCCTCCCGCATACGGCGAAGGTCGAACTCCTCGGCAAAGTAGTTGTAATCGAGTAAGGGTTGCTCGTCCGGGTCGGGGGATTGCAACCGCAACTCCCCGGAGCCTACCGCCAGGTACAGCCCCGAGGCGATGCGGAAACCGATGGGCTCCACGTCCTCGGCGCTGGTGTCGCGCACCCAATCCTCAGTGGCGTAGGACAGCACGACGAAAATCATATCGTTGCGGAGATGGGAGCCTTCCGCCGTCCAGCTCATCATCATCTGCAAGCGCGGGTCGTGCTCGTTGAACACGTGGCCGGGCTTCGTCCTGAAGGTGACCGGAACAAACGGATGGTCGCGCAGGTTCTGACCGACCCCAGGCAGTTCGTGCACTACCGGGATACCCTGGGCCTGGATCTGGTCCGCCGGCCCCACCCCGGACAGCATCAGGATGTGGGGAGAGCAGACCGGCCCGGCGCTGAGGATAATCTCATCGCCTTCCGCCACGAACCGCTCGCCGCCGCTTTCGACCTCGACGCCGGTGGCGCGCTTGCCCTCGAACAGGATGCGCCGCACCAGCGCATTGGCCCGGATGGTCAAGTTAAGCCGGTGCCGTGCCGGATTCAGGTAGCCCAGCGCGGTGCTCCAGCGTATGCCGTTGGGGTTGTTGAGGGGTGACGGGCCAACGCCGGAAGCTTCCGGGTGATTCTGGTCGGGGCTGTCGGGGAACCCGGCGGCCAAAGCCGCGTCATAGAACCCCCGCTGCTCCGGCATCAGGCTCTCCCTGACAAATCGTCGGGCGATTATGGGGCCGTCGGAATTGTGGAAGTCGTCCCCGCCGAATTCCGTATCGGACTCGATCATCCGCAGGAAGGGCAGCACGTTCTGGAAGTTCCACTCGTCGTTGCCCATCTCGGCCCAGGCGTCGTAATCCTCCGGCACACCCCGCAGGAACATCTGGCCGTTGATGGCGCTGGAACCTCCGGTGACCTTGCCGCGCGGGACGCGCATGGGCGGCGCGGTGTCGGTGGCCTTCCCGATGAACTCCCAGTTGTGGTCCTTGGTGATGACGTCGGTAGCCGTGGCGAAGCCGAACTTGACCTCATCGGGCAGCCGCTCGAAGTCGGGGTAGTCAGGCCCGGCCTCAATGAGCAGTACGGACACGCTTGGGTCTTCGGAAAGCCTGGACGCCATAATGGAGCCGGCAGAGCCAGCGCCGAGAACGATGTAGTCGTATTTCATACATTCTCCGTAGTGACAATCAACGATAGTTGCCGATTCCCGATACTAACCACAGCCAAATGCGCTGTCAAACCGCCGCAATATCTTCGCGACATTGCCAGTTTTCCACTGATCGCAACCCCACAACGCGAAGTTGCCTGCCGGTCTTGACTTGCGAGTATGACCTCAAATCCCTCGCATCGCCCGCCACACCCGCTCGGGCTTCAGGGGTATATCCAGATCACCGACGCCCAAGGAGGACAGCGCATCCACAACGGCGTTGGCGATGGCAGGAACGGCGGCGATGGTCGGGGTCTCTCCCATGCCCTTGACTCCCAAGGGATTCAAGGGACTGGGAGTTTCCATGAACTGCACCGTGAAATCGGGAAGGTGCTTCGCCAGCGGCATGGCGTAGTCCATGAAGCTGCCTGTGAGGAGCGGCCCGCTGTCATCATACACCGCCTCCTCCATCAGGGCAGCGCCTATGCCTTGGGCCAATCCACCGTGAACCTGCCCATGCACTACCATCGGGTTGACCAGTACCCCGAAGTCGTTGACCGAATAGAAGTCCAGCAGTTGTACCACTCCGTTGTCCGGGTCAACCCGCACCACGGCCACGTTGGCGGTATAAGGGAAGGTGTAGCTGTCCGGTTCCCAGTACACGCTGGCCTCCAGCCCCCGCTCCGTCCCCTCCGGCATCGGCTGGGGGCCTGCTGACATCGCGGCCACGTCGCGCCAGGTCACATAGCGGTCGGGGATGTCCTCAGCGAAGAACTCTCCCCTTCGCAGTTCGACATACTGCGGCTCGGTGCGAAGCAGGGCGGCGGCCATTTTCAGGGCCTTGTCCTTCACTTGGCGGCTGGCGGTCACGACGGCCGAGCCGCCCACGACCAGCGAGCGGCTGGCCCTTGTGCCGGTGCCCTGGGCTATCAGGGCCGTATCGCCATATATCACGCTGACGTCTTCCAGGGGTACTCCCAGCTCATCGGCGGCGATTTGCGCGAAGGTGGTCTCGTGGGCCTGCCCGTGAGGCGATGAGCCGGTGTAGACGGTGACGCGCCCGGAGGTGTCCACCTGCACCGTGGACGTTTCGTAACCGGGCCGGACGCTGAGGGCGCCTGACGGCCCGAAGCCCGATGCGTCGACGGTGGTTGCTATGCCGATGCCCAAGAGTTCGCCCCGTTCCCGCAGCCGGGCCTGCTCCTGTCTGAGACCGGCGTAGCCTGCCAGCTCAAGGGCCATCTCCAGCCCGCGATGGTAGTCTCCGCTGTCGTGGAGGCGGCCCGTGGGCGTGCGGTAGGGAAACGAATCAGTGGGTATCAGGTTGCGCCGCCGCACCTCGGCCGGGTCGAGGCCCAACGCCTGGGCGATGCCGTCCATCACGCGCTCGGCAGCATAGGCGGTGGCGTGCTGGCCGTAGCCGCGATAGGGGCCGACGGTCATCTTGTTCGTGTATACCCCGAACACCGTCCACTCCAGGTTCTCCACGGTGTAGGCTCCGGCCGCGCCCGAAGGGGTGAGGGTCTCGGCCACGCCGTGGGTGCCTCCGAAGGAGTAAGCCCCCAGGTCAGTGTAATACTGCGTCCGCAGGGCCAGCAGCTTGCCGTCGTTGCGGTAGGCCGCCTCCACGTACTGGACCTCGCCGCGCCCGTGGATGGTGGAGGTGAACTCTTCCTGCCGCTCCTCCACCCAGCGCACCGGGTGGTTTAGCCGCATGGCCAGAGCCGCAGCCATAACCGTTTCGGGATAGGTGTCTATCTTCGCGCCGAAGCCGCCGCCCACGTCGCGGGACAACACCCGTATGCGGTTCTCTCCCATGCCCAGCACCCCGGCCACAGCGCGCCGCTCCATGTGCGGGGCCTGGGTGGACAGCCACAAGGTCACTTCCCCTGTTCCTCGCTCGTAGCTAGCGG
Source organism: Dehalococcoidia bacterium (assembly GCA_965204805.1). GTDB lineage: Bacteria > Chloroflexota > Dehalococcoidia > Lucifugimonadales > UBA3495 > VXOI01. The sequence continues at coordinate 114,455 of OZ242013.1, read as the reverse complement.
TGACCGCTCGCGGCTCCATTGAGTTGGGGACCAGGCGCGGCTCCACCAGCCGCAGCGTCAGCACGCCGTCGGCCTCGGCAAAGGCCCCATCGGGGTCACCGACGGTACGTGAGCTGGTGACACACAAGTTGGTGCCTAATTCCTCGTGGATTATTGGCGCGCCGCCTTCCAGCGCCCGCTCCGGGTCCACCACGGCGGGCAAGGGATCGTAGTCAACCTCAATGAGCTCCAGGGCATCGCGGGCGATGTAGGCGTCCGACGCCACCACCACGGCCACCGGCTCGCCCTCGTACCTAGCGGTATCCGCCGCCATGGGCCAGCGGCTGACGACTTTCATGTGCTCGCGCACGCCGGCTACCGGAAGCTGGGCGTCGCACAATGCGTTGAACTCCGCCCCGGTCATTACTGACAGCACTCCGGGCAATGCCTGCGCTGCCCCGACATTGATGTGGGGAATCCGGGCATGAGCGTAGGGACTGCGGAGCACCATCATCTCCGCGACATCTCGAGGCTGGATGTCTGCGGCGTAGCGCCCTTCGCCCTGAATCAGCCGGAAGTCCTCTTTTCGCCGTACTGACTCGCCTACCAGTTTGCCGTTGGCGTTACTTTCTGAAGGCTCCACTTGGCGTCTCCTGCTCCTCTATTTCCCGTGTTCGGATTTTGCTACATGATAACTTATATCTCAAAAGAATGGCGGTGTGCCCGCCGTGATTCTATAATGTGACTAAACCCGCCGCGCGATGAACTAAATTCGGCAGAAGAGCGGGACGGGAGAGAGGGGGATGTATGGCAACATTTGGAGACCTCGAAAGAGCCCTGGCTGACCTTTACCCCTATCGTTGGGCCATTGGCGCAGCCGTGCTGGTGCTTATCGCGGCTTTCCTGGCCTTCGCCTGGTGGCGTGGCTGGCATCGGGTAGTATGGCGATACCGAAAGCCGCTGGGCCTTGTGTCTGTGCCAGTGCTGGCGGTCACAATCTGGCTGGGCTGGTCGCTGGGGTCGCCGCTGTTCACCAACGTGACGGTAGACGAGGCGTTTCCCTTCGCCGCCACCGCCACGGTACCGGAGGGTATGGAGCGGGAGGAAGTGGAGGAGGTTCTGTCCGGCTTTTCCAAGGTTGACAGTCCTGTGATGGAATCCATGCCCGCCCCGGCTGCCATAGATGTCTCCGCGGTCATGGCGGCGGAAATGATGGGTGAAGAGGACGCGCCGGTGGTGATGACAGCCGCACGCCAAGCTGACTTGGAAGAAGGTATGGCGATGGCCATGAAGGCGGTCGAGGCCGACAGCATGGAGGAAGCTGCCGCGATGGCGGAAGAGGGCGTGGCGATGATGGAGGAAGCCATCGAACAGTCGGAGATGATGGCCCAACCCGCGGCGGCCAATGAAGTGCAGGCTGTGGCCATGGGCAGCTTCAAGGACGCCGACGCCTTCCACCGGGGCAGCGGCACCGCCACCATATACCGTACTCCCGACGGCTCCGAGGTGCTGCGCCTTGAAGACCTCAACGTCACCAACGGCCCGGCGTTGCACGTCGTTCTTTCGACTCATCCCGATCCCGAGCGTTCCGAGCAAGTCAAGCAGGAGGGCTACGTTGACTTGGGCGACTTGAAGGGCAACCGGGGCAACCAGAACTATCCCATACCCGCGGGCGTCGATACTTCCATCCACAAGAGTGTCGTTATCTACTGCTACCCCTTCGCCGTCGTGTTCAGTGTGGCGACGCTGGAGAGTTAGGAAACCTTGCCCGTTGTCGGATGTTGACGCATAATGCGCGACACCATCACGCAACCGGAACGGGGGTGAAAGGCTATGTCCAAAGTCAACATCCCGGAACAATTATCGTTACACCATCGTACTCAATGCCCCACCTGAAAAATGGCCCATTCCCCCCAAGCAACCCCAGAGCGCCGAAGAGAGAAAGCGCAAGCTATCAGAGAATTACATCAGGAGGAGAGACACAGCCCGCGCCAACGGCCTATGCACCCAGTGCGGCAAAGAGCCACCTGACCCCAACAGGGCCACTTGCTCAAAGTGCAGAAAGAAGGTAAATGAGTGGGCAAGGCAAGACAGTGACAAGAGGAGAGAAGAGGCCCGCGCCAATGGCCTGTGCCCCCAATGCCGCAGGAGGCCGCCAGCCCAAAACAAAACCAAGTGCCTGGAGTGCGGAAAGAAGGCAAGTGAGAATAGCAGGGCACGCTACGCCAGGAAGAAGGCCCGACTCGAATCCTCGGGAAAGTTGCCTCCGCAGAGGAAGAAGAGGCTGACAGGCCCCGAACGGAAAGCCCTGGGCATCTGCCAAAACTGCGATGAACCCACAACACGGAGGACCACATTCTGCAAACGGCACCTGGATATGAACCTGGAAAACTCGAGAAGGCATAGGCTAAAGAAGCAGGCCGAACAACAGCAGGATCAGTCCCAGTAGCGACCAAGAAAAAGGAGGCCCGGCATACACCGGGCCTCCTTTCGCGTCACGAGCGGATGTCCCTTGAGACGCACGGCGCCACCTCCCACAGGTGAGCCTCAAAGCTCCTGCGGACCTCTGATAAGCCTCCCCTGACCCCCAAGTTCTCATCCAGCAAGGTAACCCCATCCGGATCCAGTCGCCGGCCCATCTCAGACATGAACAGGGCCTCCGCGGGCATCACCGACGACACCCGGTCCAGCCACTCGGGCAGGCTCTTCCCCAACGTAGCAGCGTCCGCAGCGTGAAAAACCGCCTGGACTGCAACCAAGCCAGGGACCAGCCCGGCTTCCACCTCCCGGCGGAGCGCCACTCCCACCACGTTACGCTCCAGGTCCCCCAGGTCCAACTCGTCCAGCACGGACTCGATGAACTCGTCCACCACCCGCCGGTGATGACGGGCCAGCAACTCCCAGTTCTCCACAGGACAGCACCCCCTGAAATCGTCCCGTCAACATAAAGCCCAGGACTTCGGCGGGTCAAAGGGCAACTGTCATAAACTCCCAGCACAATGTCTTGAGAGAACAGACGAGAGAAGTATCGAGACCAAAGTCCACGACACCGAAGGCCCCGACATGGAGACCAAGGGAAGGAGAGTAACCATCAGCACCGCGGCCAGCATCGCAGGAAGCCTTCACCCCATCAACCCGAAGTCGTGTGAGATCGCGTCGAGCATGAAGCGAAGCACCGGAACGGACCACTCTACTTGCAGGTAAGAAAGCAGGGAAGAATGGATTTCTCCAAGCTCCTCTGGATAAGATTCAGGGAACCTGGGCAGAGAAGAACCGGAGTACCCGAAATGCTCCCACCGGGTCCGATGGGAGCACCCCGGCGTGTACAATTCTAGTGGAAGGTCTTCGACTGGTCGCAGTGGTAGAAGCCTCCTTGCGGATCGGGCTGGTCATAATGCGAATGGCCACAGGCTGGCCGGGAAGCTGAAGGCATAGGGGATCCCACATACCCCGGGAGTGAAACCCGGACAGAACTCCGTGAATGATAGGTCAAACCCCACAAGAAGAAAGAAAGACGAGAGAACAAGGAATGGTGAACCAGAAGCAGATAGTCTGCCGTCGCAACTCCTGCGACCGTTACGAAGATGCCCCCTCCCGGAATCTCCGGGAGACGGCCAGGAATGGTGCCAGCCCGGAGTGACGTGCAACCGACCGAATGACCCTATGAGGGATGATCTGGGTCTTTATGAACTTGAAGAGCGCCTCTGGTTGAATCATGAACTGTTGAGATCATGGAACAGGTGGACGAGAAGCCCGTACTGCCAGTGCACCTACTCGACAGGAAATCCGCCGTCTACAGGGATATGCAGAGCCTGTAGCCGGCCCATGAACCCAGACTCGGAAAGAGGGCTGAATGCAACCGAGTTCAAGGAACACGAACGAATCCGCAGACTACGAGCAGGCCCCACCTGGATCGTGGTCTACGAATACACAGTGAGGGCAGCCGAGGTGGCCTTGAAACTCCTGATCAAGGCCACGGGGCCAGCACCCGAGGGGCGACTCCCGAGCTACGGAAAACACAACCTGAGGGCGCTCTGGGAACAATTGCCGCCATGTTCCAAGCACGAAATTCTTGCGGAAATGCAGGTCAACACTCTCGAAGCCAGCAACCCCCGCGTAATCACGGCTACTGGCGAGACCGTATCGAATCCTCGTCCCATCCAGGAACGCCCGGCTTTCGAAAAATTCGGAGAGGAGTTCGACACCGTCAGATACGCTTGGGACAAGCTGCCGGACGAGGGAATTGACAAGTTCAATGAACTGGCTCGGGAATGGCCTGACCCGATTGAACTGTACTACCTGCACCTGTGGACTCAAGGAGTGCTGTCAATTCTCAGAGGGAAGTCATGGGATTCCGGTACGAAACGCGCCCGGTGGGATAGAGAAGTGCGGCTTTCGCCGGGATTGGATGACTCCAGTTTCCACAGCGATTGGCCCAGCACGTACATAGACGAAGAGCCAAAGGTATTGAGGGCAAGCCGTAGAACACCAAGCCTGGATACAGGCGACGAACCCCTCTAACGACGCTTTAGCACGGAAGCTGGCCCAAATCCACGACGGCATTATAGAAGCAACCTTTATCGGCAGACCAAGGGGAGAGGAGAGAGGGCAAACCAACGGAAACTCGGTCTGACACTGGCCCGATCCAGTCACGATCCAGAGGCCCTGCTTATCAATGGCACCATGCTCCAAAGGCTGGACTTGAAACTGCTCACTGCCACGGACTCGCCCGGCAACAGCCCCAGGTTCTCCTCCATCAACCCGTACCCCGCCGGGTCAAGGCACCGGCCCATCTTGGCGAAGAAATCAGCGTCCCCGGGAATCGCCTCCTGCACTCGGTCCAGCCATGCCGGCAGGTCCTTCGCCAGTACCCCGGAATCGGCCTGAAGGAGCAGGGCCATCACTGCCGCGAAACCGGGCAGCAGCCGGGCTTCGACCTCCGACCGGAGCGCCACCCCCAGAATGTTCCGCTCCAAGTCGCCCAGTTCCATATCGTCCAGGACCACGGCGATGAACTCATCGACCAACCGCCGACACTCGCCGGCAAGAACCTGCTCACTTTCCACGGGATCATCCTCCGCATGCCATCACCCGTCACCCTATCCACCGGCTACGGGGCCTGTCAAAGGGCAAACGTCACCAATCCGGGAAGGACGAGGACCGGGGAAGCGGGGCCACCCGTACACACAACCGGCAGGGAAGGAAGCATGAAGAGGCAATCAACAGCCGACAACCAGTATCGCCGGACGGGAGGAGCGGCCAGTGTAGAAGCAAGTTCCCACTTCGAAGCCTAGTATTGCGTCAAATCAAGAATGGCACGGGTAGAGGCGATGGAGTTTGCGTCTAGCGTCTTGGGCTGTGAACTGCCAGTTAATGGCGGCTCCTATCGCGTTCCGCTCCCACACGCAGGCACTGACGGCTCTTTCCAGGCTGTCCTCATCTCCGTTGCGCCCCCGCAAGCAGGCCCTGGCCAGCACGCTGAACTCGATTTCCGCCATATTCAGCCAGCTCCCATGCTTGGGGGTGTAGTGGAACTCCAGCCGCTTGGCGATCCGCCGCGCCTCCGGGGCGGGAAAGGTCTCATACAGCGATGCCACCCGGTGGGTGTTCAAATTGTCCAAGACCAGGCGGATCACCGGGACATCCGGGTAGGCCGCGTCCACCAGCCAGCGCATCTGATGGGCGAAGTCCTGCATGGTACGCCGCTGGGTTATCGCAACCTCCCGCCAGCCGGCCTTGGGCTCGCAGGTCAGGAACAGGTTACGGGTGCCACCCCTCACGTATTCGTAGTCCTCCCGCTTGGGCTGTCCGGGCCTTGCTGGCAACGGCGTCCTGGTTTCCGCCAAGAGCTGGGTGGAGGTCTCGTCGAAGCACACCACCGGCCTCTGAGGGTCGTATGGTTCGGCGTACAAGTCCAGCACATCCTCCATAGCGGCCACGAACTCTCCGCCTACCTTGGGAATGCACCACTGCTGCTTCCGCCACGGCTTGAGGGTGTTTTTTTCAAGTGCAACCGCACCGTCTCGTGGGACAACGATTCCACCAGTCCCAACTCCACCGCCTTGCCGGCCAAGGCGCGCAGAGTCCAATGCTCGTGACCCTCGGGCGCCGGGCTGCAGGCCAAGGCAATCAGGTGGGCTTCCACACGGTCGTCCACCTTCCGGTATGGATTGGGCGAGTTGTGGTGCCGCAACACCTCCTCCAGTCCCTCCTCCACGTAGCGGCGCTTGACCCGGCGCACCGTGCGTTCCGACACATCCAGAGCCGTGGACACTTGGGGAGCGGTCCAACCCTCGTCGGTCTTTAGCAGAATGCGGGCCCGCGTGATGGCCTGGGTCGAGTGCCTGCCGGCCCGGATCATCTTCTTGAGCAGTCCCTTCTCCGGCGCAGTCAGGTGGACCGCGTAAACCTCTTGCACCATGGATGACCCTCCCACAACACAACTTCAGTCCAAAAGGTAGCACCCACGCTCAGATTATGTGATGCGTGACAATACGCGTTTGACCCAATACTAGGCCCTGGTGCCGAAGCCGACCGGGGACCGGGGAAAAGGGAGCCGTCATGCGCCGGAAGAAGAAACGCAGGAAAAACCCGAAACCCCGGGCCATCACCGATCGGGCCAGGGAAATCATCTTCCAAGGAGCCGCCAACAGCCCTGACAGAGAGAACACCCGTCGCATCTCCACCTGGTACGGAGCGGCCACCTGCTTCAGGATATTCCGGCAGAGAAACTTTCTCAACGACTCCAAGGAGACGTCACGCCAATGCATTAGAGATGTTAAGGAAAAGTGGTCTCCTTAACACCTAGCATCAATGACGTGATCAGAAACGGAGCGACCCGCGAAACAGAAGAACTGAATGGCAACGCACCAATAGGCCCATACAGCCCTTCAAAGACGATCATTTTCAATTGCCCATTGGAGGAGGATCTTTCCACTCCGCACCAAGTATCCAGCCTTCCATTCGTGCCCGATCCAAATAGTTACCATGCTTAATGGGGTTGAAGAACCCCTCAAGCTCCTCTTTCCGATCTGTTTCCGCCATCCAACGAGCAACACTGTAGGCATCACGACGATGCAGGTTAAATCTGAAATTCTGATCGGAATACAGCGGATGGAAGAGTGCTGGGTAAACCTCCACGATGGCTGAACGACCCTCAGGGACAACCCAATCGTCAAATGGCCAGAAATGGACTCCGACACCCGCATTCCTTAACTCTCGACGGATGTACAGCAGCCAAGGGAGTCCAGCGTGGGTAGAATGTCCAACTTGACCCTGCCCACTGAACTTAAATACCGAGCTGGTGACGTCCGCGGCGTGGTCAGTCAATCGAAGCCAGTTTCTTCTACCCCTACGCCCTTGATCAGGGTTGTCGACGAAATCTCGGACCCAAACGTCATCACCATCAGTTGGCCAATATTCCTGGAAGTCCTTCAGAAAACTCTCCCAGTCATCTCTGGGAATTTCGTCGTACAAGTCAAAATAAGCAGCCGGGAATCCAAATCCATGGTCTATGCCCACGAGAGTTCGCCTTTCTTCGTTCTGGATTTCTCTCACTAACCATTGGGCAAGCAACTTGCGAGACCAAAGGTCACAATCATCCGTTTCCGGAAAGACTATTCCAGGCAGAGCATCCCTTCCTGCCTGATAGACAACCAACCCGTTGATCCTTGCCACCGGGGTATTAGCACCTGAGTAGTCAATGCCTATGTAACGGTCAAACATTCTTCCCTCTAAGGATCCGGTTAATCCCAGTCTGATCAAACAGACGGACCCGGAATTCTCGCTGCAGAAGGCAGAGGATGCCGGAACAACCACCACATTAAAGGCAAGGTTGCCACGAAATAGCGTTCCACGCAACGGACACCGGAACACCGGACGGCACGTTCCGCAGGGGATGAGGGGACGCCCGGCCCTGAAACCCCTGACAGCAGCCTGTTGACGAGACGGCGGAGGAACTGGCGGCGAACGCGGCAACGGAGACGACGGAAACCACCGGAGATTCAGGGTAGGCCCCGGATGTACGGGAGTGGACCGACCTCCAAGTTGGGCACAGCAAGTACTTGCAGGCAGGCCCCGGATGTACGGGGTGGACCGATAAAGGCAGTGAGTTTCCTCTCACCGTACCAGCAGGCCCCGGATGTACGGGGGTGGACCCGATGACATCGACGGACTGTCGCTGAAAGCGGCGCACACCCCGGATCACGGGGGTGGACCGTCAGGAAACTTCCTCCCTGGACAGATCACCCGGCGGGCCCCGGTTGCACGAGGTGAACCGGCGACATACCCCGACAGCTTCCGCCGGGAATCTCAGAACCCGGGCAACAGGGATGACCCCCTCCGACCGATCCGTTGATACGCTACCGGAAACGAACCCCGGAACCACGGGGAACCCAGGAACAACACAAACCACGGGACGAGGCATCACCGGAAACCACGGGAGGCCCGGCAAATATTCCGGGTCTTCCACGTCACCGAGACCCCGCCCGATACCGGGCACAATGAGTAACAGGAGCGATAGAGAGAAAGAGCATGGCACTGACCGCCAACCTCGGAATGACGGAAGAAAGAGACCCGGTAAGGGACCGCCTCACCGCCCTCGTCGAGTGGGGGCTGGAACACACCGACGCCGTCACCCTGGGCGAACTCATCAACCACATCCAAGCCCTGAGCGAACCAAATGAAATGTTGGACGCCGTGGCGGAAATCAGGCTCACCCGGCTCACCGGCCCGGACGATCCTGCCGCCAAGGCAGTGGCGGACCGGGCCCAAACGCTGGGAGCCGAGGAACAGGACATATTCCGAAACCTCATGGCTTCGAGGAAGCCAGCCATCGCAGAACTCGCCGGAACGCCGGGAAGCCCCAGGGCTGGGTCAGGTACAGCCGGAAGAAAATCGTCCGGAAGCTGGGCCGGTTCATGGAGACCAAGGAGGGGGAGCCGCTCCTCCAGCGAGTCGAAAGGGTCAGGAAAGTGGTCGGGGTCGCCATGGACCAGGACGAAACCAACCAAGCCCTGGACCTTCATCCCGAAATCGAACACTGCCGGGACCTGATCCTTGAACTGGCAGGGCCGTACAACATCGAAAACAGGTGGCTGGTCAGGGCCGAGGCCGCAAGGACCGACCCCACGGAGGAGATCGTCCAGAGCACCGACCACCTCGGGCGAATCAACGGGGAAATGGCCCGGCGCCGGGCCAGCGTTTCGGAGACCCAAGGAAACCTGGAACACGCCGGAGACTGCCGACACGAGGCGTCGAAGCACCGGTATGCGATGGGTGCGTTGCAGGACCCAATCGAAGAGATGAATACAACCAAGGAGGACAGAGAATGAAGGAAACCATGGAAGCGGAAATCTGGACCTGTGACCGGGAGCAGTGCCGACACTATGTAACGGAGGAGCCGAAACCAGCCCTCGGGACCAAGACCAAGTGGTCTTTCCTGGCAGTGACGCCCTTCGCCGTCCTGATCGGCATCATTCCGGCCCTGATCATGGCCGCAATGCTGGTCAAGTTCTGGAAGCGGCGCCCCTGCCCGGCCTGCAAGCGGGGGAACATGCTGAGCAACGTCCGATCCGACCGTGGGCGAGCGCTGGCAATGAGGGAGAGAAGCGCTGGCAATGAGGGAGAGAAAGGTATGAGGAACATGATTATCCTGGCGATTCTGGCAGGGCTGCTGGCCCTAGCCTGCAGGGCCGCCCTTGGAGAGCGCCCCGTCCACCCCGGAAGCATACACCGACCTCAAGACGAAGATGGTGCAGGACCTCCAGACCAGGGTTGCGGAACCCACCCCGGCCATGACTGCGGCGGAACTGCGGGAACAGGTGTACCGGGATCTCCTAGAGGAGGCAGCCACGGCGACGCCGGAACGGCAGAAGGAGATATACAAGCTGCTGGAAGCGATGCACGGCATAGACAACTCGCCGACGGCCAAGGCGGAACGGGCAGCCAAGGTCCAAGCGACGAAGCAGGCGGAGGATAGGGCCCGGCAGAAGGCAGAGGAACGTGAGCGCCGCCAAGCGGAGGTTCAAGCCACCCGGAAGGCGGAGTGGCGAATCAAAAGTACCAAGTCGGCGGAATTATATCGCAACATGATTGAGAGCCTGAAGGCCTATGAGGCCAAGCCGCATGAGATCGCCGGGGAAAGAGACTGACATTACCCGCCTCGCCGAACTGGACCGCCCCGCCACCACCTCGGACCGGGACCGGTGCCGACCTACTCGCCAGCACCCGAACCACTCTCGGAGGCGGGCGACGGAACCCACGGAAAGAACCTCTCCTTCCAGGATCCGTCCGTGAAGGCCGCGGGCATAGTGAACGGCAAAGACACCAGAGCCACTATACAAAGGCAAGGAGAAGAGGAAATGATCTCGGACAGGGTCATGGAAATCCTCGCCGCCCACAGCGAGAAGGTCGAAATGCCCGAGAAGACGCCCAGCGCCACGCCGTTCTCGGACCACAAGGGAGACAGCGTGACAGTCCGGATATTCCGGTACGGAAACAACAACGCCGAACAGGCAGCAGAGGAGTGGCTCCGAGAAGCAAGGGAGAGCTGCTACTGCGCATCGGGAAGTCTGGTCACCGCCATGGCAACCTTCCGGGCACTGGGAGGTGAGGTGAGCGAGAACAACGTCATCGCCATGGTCGGAGGCTACGACATCGGCACCTTGGACGACATGCGCGTAGAAGACACGGAGCCGTTCCTGGCATCAGCCTGAGTACCACACGGAGAGAGGGGAAAATGGCGAGGACCGCCGACGTATCCGTCATCGAAGGCGTCCACACGGGCAAGGACGCCCTCGGAAAGGAGCCGCCGGAGAAGGTCAGGGTCGTGATATTGGATCAGCAGCACGAGAACGAAGTCAACGCCCGGGAATCAGGCACCTTCGTCATCGCCCCCCAGCTGCTTCCAGATTTCGATGGCCGCCGTCACCGCCGACTCGGGATCAGGCCAGCAGTAGTTGGCCGACTCTGAAGCGTCCTCGGGCTCATCGTCCACAGAGGTCCGGTAAACGCCATGCGAGTCAACGTCCAGAGAAGAACTCCAAAGACTTCCGTCCCCGCCCTGGGCAAGAGTCACATTCACAGTCCGCCGGCCGACCGTGAAGCGGCAGAAGGCCAACCCACTCCCGTACGGCATGAATTTCCCCCATCCGGAAGGAAGGTCCAACCGGTCAAGTCTCCTTTGAAGGTCCGCCTCGGACAAAAGGGCGGGCGCCGGAACACAGACGTACTCCCGATCCTTCCCGTTCCTGAAGCACAGAGAACTCCTGTCCAGGCCGGGATGGGCGGCAAGGAGCCGCCTCGCACGTTCAAGCTGCTCCCGGGCCATCCTGTGGAAGCCCCCGGTACGGTCGGAGTGAGCCACCTCGCAGTACAGCCGGAGTGCCGCCGAATGCCGGCCCTCAGCCTCCTCCCCCTCGGCGAACCTCGCATTCCTGTCCCGGATCAGTCCCTCCTCCGCCAGCCGGAGGACCTCCCTCATCTCCCAGTCCAACTCACCCAGCTCACCCGGAGAAACCTCCACCACCGAGCCATCCTCCGAAGGCAACCGGACGCCTGCGATCACATCGGCCCTGGCGACCACGACCAGCCTGGCGCCCTCGTTGTGCCAACTGCCGTCGGAGACGAGATTATGCAGACCCCGGAAGGCGAGGAACTCCCTGAACGCCCCGTGGCCGCCATCCTCGTCCGCATGGCCGCTGAGGGGATGGGCCACGATGACCGGAAGGCCCGTACCGCCGTCCTTCCACTGCTCCGAGCAGTACAGGAAGCTGGACTCCAGGTCCAGGCCGCTGCCGTCATGGTGACAGCAGGAAGAACTCTCCCTGTGCCGGGAGGTGAGCAACTCCCAGAGACCTTGGCACCGCCGCTGTCCCTGCCCCTCCAGCAGGTGCGGGTTGAGTTCACGGAATTTTTCAAGCAGGCCTGTCACCGCCGCACCGGACCCGGAATCCTCAGCCGTCATTCCCTCATCCCTCCGCCCGGGAACCAACTTTCCCAAGGCATGAAACCGTCAAATGACAGAATCGCCAAAAAGGGGCCAAATCAGGGCAAAACTGTCTGCTGACAGTATGGACCAAGGTGTCAACGGACACTTTGGACCAAAATCAGGGTGATTCTGTCAAAAGACACCACATCCTAGAGTGTCACATGACAGTATAGCCTGAAATTGAGGGTCATTCTGGCAAAAGACACCCTGTCCCATGGTGTCAACGGACACTTTGAGGGGATTTCGGCCCTTTTCGACCCATTCTGTCGATTGACACCTTGGTCCGGCCGGGAGGAACCGGGGGTGAGCGGATACAATGGACGTCGGAGAACCTCGGTAAGCTCACGGACGGAGCGGACTCGCATGACTACAGCAACGAAGGATAAGGCAACGGACTCAGCCGCGGGGTCAACGGCCCTCCGGCTCCTGGCCGACTGGGGGCTGGCGGAAACCGAAGCCCACACCCTGGGAGAGCTCATCGGGAAGATCCAAGCCTCCCGGGAGCCGAACCACCGGTGGGAGGCAGCCGCCCTGATACCCCTGAGCGCGCTCAGCTCCCATCGGGCGGACAGCCATTCACGACCCCGAAGAAGGCGTCGCACTCCTCAACATCCCTCCGGTCAGCCTGACCCACCCGGTAAGCCCAGCCGGGCTGGGTGAAATCGACCTGGTTGTTTCTCGCGAAGGGCTCCCAGACCTCCAGGCCCAGGCCCTCCAGGGCCTGAACCAGTTCGGGAAGCAGGAGCTGACGCTGCCGCTCGGAAAAACCGTAGGGACTGGCCAAGTAGATCCTCTTCATAACTCCTCAGTCCTACAGGAAAAATCATAGATCAGATGCGGGGTCCGGCCTTCAACCATCAAACTACGGGGCATCCTCATACTCATACCTCTCGGAAGAGGCGACCAGCTTGGTAAGGCGGGAAATTCCATACCGGTTATTGGGATTCTCCAGGCGAGAGCGAATCCTGTCGACGGTGTCAGGAGAAGTCCGCTCAGTGTGATAAACGCTGACGACGGCCTCGTTGGGAACCCGGACCAAGTTTATCGAAAGACCACGAGCGTCTGTCTTGCCAGTCCCAATGGTCTGATCCAACTCCACGATGAGCCGCCACTCATCCTCGTAGCTCCAGTGTTCGCTCTTGAAGGCCATTAGACCAATCAGATACCCCTGATCGTACCGCAAGACGTCTGAGGTGGAACCCATTATTTGGACAGGATTAAGGCCGAGTTAAGTGACAGTCCCGGCTCTTCTGCCAGTGCTTGGGTCCCCTTTTCCGGTGAACACCTCCTTCGATCAGACTCCTCTGCTACGGCTTTCTGCTCCCCATAGAACACCTCGGCCGGGGTCCGGTAGCCCAGGGCCTGATGGGGCCTGAGCCCATTGTAGAACCGGAAATAGTCTCCCAGTCCCCGCTGGGCCTCCAGGACGCTGGCGTAGGCTTTCAGGTACACCTCCTCGTACTTCACCGTCCGCCACAGCCGCTCCACGAAGATGTTGTCCTGGTACCTTCCCTTGCCGTCCATGCTGATCTTCACGCCCCGGTCCTGCAGCACCTGGGTGAACTCCAGGCTGGTGAACTGGCTCCCCTGGTCGGTGTTGAACACCTCGGGCTGGCCCTTACTTAGAGCCTCCTCCAGCGCCTCGGCGCAGAAGCCGGCCTCCAGGGTGTTGGACAGCCGCCAGGCCAGCACGTACCGGCTGTGCCAGTCCATCACCGCCACCAGGTAGAGGAAGCCCCGGGCCATGGGCAGGTAGGTGATGTCGGCGGCCCAAACTTGGTTGGGCCGGGTGATCCTGACATTCCGCAGCAGGTAGGGATAGACCGGGTGCTCCGGCGGCCTGCGGCTGGTGCCAGGACGGCGGTAGATGGCCCGCAGCCCCATGGCCCGCATCAGCCGCTGCACCCGCTTCCGGCTCACCGGCATCCCCCGCCGCTCCAGCCAGGCCTTCATCCGCCTGGACCCGTAGAAAGGCGTCTCCAGGTACTGCCGGTCGATCTCGCCCATCAGGGACAGGTCCTCTGGCGATGCCGCCCGGGGCCGGTAGTAGAGGCTGGAACGGCTGACGCCTAACAAAGCGCACTGGCGCACCAGAGATAGGGAGGGGTGCTCCCGGTCCACCATCTGCCGCCGCCGGGCCGGACTCATGGACCGGACCTCTCCGCCAAGAAATCCCGCTCCACCTTCAGCTGGCCGATCTCCTGGTACAGGCGGGCGATCAGGGCGGCGTCGTTCCGGGACTTCTGCTCCTTGCCGTTGCCAAAGACCCCGGAGGCGCCCTCGGTGAGTGCCTTCTTCCAGGCCTGGATCTGCCCGGGGTGGACTTCATACCTGGCGGCCAACTGGGCCACCGTTTCCTGGCCCTTAAGCGCCTCCAACGCCACCTTGGCCTTGAAAGCCGGGCTGTGCTTCCTGCGTCCTTGCGACATTTCCTGCTCCTTCCCGACAGCAACCGCTGCCCTCAATTTAGGAGCGGGACTCTCACTTAGCTACCTGTCCGAATTTCCGGGTCCACCTCAGTCATAGCTCTGGATTACAGGGACGTCACTACAATACCGAACTGGAAACAAGCTACCGTCGAAGCTACTCAGGGACCACAATTTATTCCATTCATATCCAACCACGAAACCGGAGCCGTCCTGAGTGTAATGACTCCACATCAACGGATGCCGGGGATTGGTGGAGAAAGAAACGATCCCGAATCTCTGAGAAAGCTGCGCAGCAAACAAATCCCTCAGATATAGGCTACCGGACCGCCTTTTGGCTCGGCAGACATCGTCAGCAGTTACCACGCCAGTCCCGGGAATGCTGTTCAGAGCCTCAGCATATTCCTCGCTCCTCTTGGTTTCATCCCATCCAATATCAATGAAATCTGTCTTTAATCCGCACTCGAAAGGATCGTTCAGAGCCGCAGGCTGGGTGGCACGCAGAGTGCCATCGCCAACATCCGGCAAACAGGTCAGGGCCCGCTCGGCGGGCATGTACTTGTAGAGGACTTCTACCAACTCAGCCACCTCCTGACACCGGCAAAGAGGATAACCCCGATACCACGCACAGGGAAACCCTGTTACTCGGGTGAACTCACCAGGGCGCCATCTCCCAGAGGTGTGCGTCGAACGATCGCCGAACCTCCGACTCCCCGGGCCTGATCCCCAAACTCTCGTCCAGCAATCCAGCTCCACGCGGATCCAGACACCGCCCCATCTCCGCCAGAAACTCAGACTCCGCGGGTATCACGGACGACACCCGCTCCAGCCAGTCCGGCAACTCATTCCTCAACATCGCTGCATCCGCGGCGTGAAATAGCGCCTGAACGGCAGCCAACCCCGGCACCAACTCTTCCTGAACCTCCCGGCGAAGCATCACGCCAACCACGTTCCGCTCCAGGTCCGTCAAGTCCAGCTCGCCCAGAACGCCCTCAATGAACTCGTCCACCACCCGCCGGTGATGACGGGCCAGAATCTCCGACGTCTGCACGGTCAACACCTCCAGGGACACCTTCAGTCACGATAGAGCCCGTGACCGTGACTGGGCAAGGTGGAAATGTCACTCATAAGGCACTCCAGAGTGAACCTTCTGCCGGGACTTCACCCGGAGAGTGAAAAACCCCGGCAAGGGCGACCCGGGGAATCGGAGGATCCGGGAAAGTCAGACCGACTCCATTAGACGCAGGACGGACCGCCCCGGTAAATTTGTGACAGGTGCCCGTTGACGCCCAGCGCGGAGACACCGTTAGACTGGAGGGACGTACTCTTTTTCTCCCCAGTCATCCCTGCCGGAGTTATCCCGATGGCCCGCGTCCGCGAACACCCGTACATCTGGGCAACGTGGCTGGCCCGGCTCCTGGCCGGAGACTCCCAGTGTGAATGGGCCGGGTGGTTCCGGGCCCATTACCAGGACTGGGTAAAGCGACCCTCCGACTTCGACTCCGCCCGGTGGATGATGGACCACACGGCACTGGTCAACGAGGCAAGGGAGAGCCGGGAGAAACTCGGATACGAGGTGTTCACCAAAGACCAGAACTCCTTCCGGCTCCAGGGAGCAACGGCAACCCTGGCCGGGAAGCCGGACCTGATCGCAGCCAAGGGCAACGACCTGGTTATCGTCGACGCCAAGACGGGCAGGCCCAGCCCTCACCACAGCGTCCAGGTCCTGACCTACATGTATGCGGTGCCGCTGGCCAAGACAGAATACAAGGGAATGGAATTCCGGGGCCACGTCATCTACCCGGACGGGAACGTCCAGATCCCGGCCAGCGGCCTGGACCGGAGGTTCATCGACCGGCTCGGCGCCCTGATCCGGCGGCTGGCCGACGAGAACCCGGCGAGAAAGGTACCCAGCGCCTCCGAGTGCCGGTGGTGCGAAATCGCGGCCGCCGACTGCCAAGAGCGGGTGGAGGAGACGGGAGCGGCAGAAGGAAGGACCGAGGATTTTTGAGATGTGGGGATGCCCATGTAGAGAGAGGCCAAGCCGGCACGGTGGCTGCTCCAATTCCCAGTCATTGTCACGGAGGCGCCAATGACCTTTGCACAAATGCTCCACAGAGTCCTGGACCACTATCTCGGAGACGAGGCCTTCGCACGGAGGGAAAGGAGGCAGATCGAGAAGATTGAAGAGCGACTCCGGAGAAAGGTCTACGAAGAGGTATTTGACGAGGCTTTCACCGAGGTGTGGGCGGACGTACCCGAGGAAATTCGAATGAGAATGCCGGACGACTTCCGGG
Organism: Dehalococcoidia bacterium; assembly: GCA_965204805.1. Classification (GTDB taxonomy): domain Bacteria; phylum Chloroflexota; class Dehalococcoidia; order Lucifugimonadales; family UBA3495; genus VXOI01. Next base: position 97,764 of record OZ242013.1, on the reverse strand, counting down.
AAAGGGTCCGCCGGCGCATCGTGGCCAGACGACCGGCAATGAGAGGTAATGATGCCGCGACCACTTGAACTCATGCTGACCCGGTGGCCGGAACTCTACCCCGAGCTGATGGGCGCCTCCGAGCAGGACAAAGCCCGTCAGGGCGAGGCCGACAGGATACGGGAACTGACGGTGAAGCCGATCCTGCAAAGCCCAGACCCATTCAGCACCTTCTCGGAGCTCCGGGAGGCCTACCGGGAGTGGAAGGAATCCCTGACGAACGAGACAGCCGATCTTGAGGCCGTGCTCGCCCATGAGGACCGGCTGGGCGACAGGCTCGCAGCCATCATGGAGGAAAACCAGGACGAACTGGGCGAAAGGGTGGTCAGAGCGATCCGGGGGACGATAGATCTCCGGGGCATTGTCAGGAGGTCGGTCATACCCTACGAGGAGACATGGCCCGAGAGTCGTGGCCCCAGATAGGCCGTCTGATGAACGACAGCGAGTTGTGCCTGGCGGCAATTCTGGAGTACCTGGCAACCGGCGCGGGCCTGCGGGACCACCTGGAGCCCCTGGCCTCGTGGGCCTTCCAGTACGCCCGGGAAGCCTACCAAGACGCGGGCTTCTACGCCCAGGAATCAACGAGGCTGGAGGACATCCCGGAGTGACGGCCCGGGGAATTTTGATGACAGCGCCCTGTTGATGACGGCACCCAATCCCGTTACCGTGGAAGGGAAACTCACAGCGAACAGGAGAATGACATGGAGACCCTGACGCTCACCCTCCACAAGGCCAAGGACACGAAGAATAAGGTCGTTTACGGTACTGCCGATGGGACCATCATCCAGAGCGTCTACATCGACAAGGACGCCCTCGGCAAGGAGCCGCCGGAAAAGGTCAAGGTCGTCATCTCGGCGGAGTAAAGCACGAGGGAAACGTCAGGAAAAGGCCCGGCAGAACGCCGGGCTTTTTCTTTACAGTGGGCCCTCCTTCGCACCAGGCGGACCACGGCCCTCCGTTCCAGCGGCTATAAAGAAGGAGAGACCAGACAGCAGGAGACGGGAACAGTGGACGACGTGAAACTCGCTTGGCGCGACACAGAGGGACCACACGAAGACGGCGACCTCATCAGCCGGACCGAATACGGACTACCCGCCCAGGGTGCCCAGGAACTGGGGATGACGATTCTCATCGTCATCTCCAGGGAATCCCGGGAGGACGACGGCCAGGTGTACTGCCGGTTGAAACTGAAGGAAGCCAACGGACCCGGATTCAAGAGCCAGACCTTCACCGGCACCCAGGCTGCAAAGCAAGCGGCGGAAGAACTGATGGCGGGACTGACCCGGCAAGCACTGGATGCGGAGGGGTGACCGCCGGATCAGAGAAATGAGAAACAGTCATGACCAGACCGGGGACGTCCTACTAAGACACGGAAGCCGATGTTTACAACCCCCAACGAGGTATCCAACAGAGGAAGCCCCGGTCATACATCCAAACTCAGCCAAGCGTCGATTGCCGCCATCACCGCCGACTCCGGGTCCGGCCAACTGAAATCGGGACCGTCAAAATATCCCTGAGGCTCCTCACGGCCGGATAGGGACATCTCCCCTACTCCGTCAACCTCAACCGACACCGACCAGTAGTTCAAGGGACCTCCCTGCTCCAAAGAAACCGTGCCGGAACGCTCCCCGTCCGAAGGGTCTTTCCCCGCTATCCGGGCCAGCGCACGCCCGCTCCTGGACGACCGGAACCGCAACCACCCCCTGGGCAACACAATGGACCGCAGCCTCCGTTGCAACTCCCCTCGGGAGAGAACCGGCGGGACCGGCCCGCAAACGAAATCCCGGTCCCGGAGGTTCTTGAAGTAAAGGCGGCTCAGATCCAGACCAGGACAACCGTCGACCACCGCCTTGGCCCGGAGAAGCTGATCACGGGCCAGGTTGTGAAACCCGGCGGTACGGTCCATGTAGGCAGTCTCGCAGTACAGCCGGAGAGCAACCTCATATTCCCCGGCAACTTCCTCCTTCTCGGCAAGCCGGGACTTCCTGTCCCGGAGAACCTGCTCCTCGGCCAACTTGAGCGCCTCCATCATCTCCCAATCGGGGGTGGGCCACCGTGGATAGTGGACCGGCTCCATCCCATCATCGCCTGGCGGCATCTCGATGCCCCCGACTATGTCCGCCCTGGCAACCACAACAAGGGTCGGAGCATTGTCATGCCAACTCCCCCGGGATACGCGGTAGTCCAGCCCACGGTCGGCGAAGAAATCCTGGAACTCCCCATGGTGATCCTCCTCCTCCGTATGCCAGCATTCCGGGTGGGCAACCAACACCGGCAGACCAGTGCCTGCGTCCTTCCACCGCTCCGAGCGACCAGTGAAGCAACCCTCAAGGTCAAGGAGGAAGTAACCCCGGTTGCAGCACTCCGGGTCCTCCCGGTGTTTCGAGGTCAGGAGATCCCAGAGACCCCGGCACCGGTGGGAACCCTGACCCGGCAGAAGATACGGGTTCAGTTCCCGAAAATCGGAAAGAAGCCGGAGGTCCTCACCGGACTCACCCTGTCCAACAACCAAGGTCCACCCTCGTGAAATACAAGATTCTGAAATCCTACAGTTAATTATACATGAACTATAATACTACAGTTTTTGAAATACTGTAAAAATACAGAATCAGGCATACTCAGCTATGGAGAAAGGAAAACGCCCCGGAGAAATCGCAGACTCAAGGTAAAATGAGGACGTCGGAGGAGTAAGACCCTCCGACACCAACACCAAGTGGAGCGGGAACACATGACTCAAGCCAACTTGGTCTCTAATGACACCCAGGAAAGACCGCAACAGGCGAAAGATGCCCTCCGGTCCCTGGCGGGCTGGGGAATGACCGAAACCGACGCCAGCACGCTGGGGGAGCTCATCGAGGGGATCATGCTCTCCGGGGAACGGCAGCCCGACTGGGAGCAAATTGCCGGGATACCGCTGTCCGACCTCGCGGATCCTCCCCGAAACGTGCGGGCAGTCCTTGAGGAATGGGCTTCGGGTCTCAGAGCTTGTTTACAATCTCTTGAGGATTAGCACTGCGAAGGCGAGAACCACCATTTGCAGACTGGTATTGAGCTTTCTCTCGCAGTTCTTCCAGAGGCGGCGGCACTTATCCAGCCAGCCGAAAGACCGCTCCACCACCCATCGTTGCGGCAGCACTACGAAGGTGTGCAGTTCCTTGCGTTTCACCACTTCCACCAAAGCACCCAACAGGTCCTGCACCGCCGCAGCAAAAGGCTCTCCGCTGTAGCCCCCGTCGGCCAGCACCTTCTGCACTTGGTTCAGCGTCTCCCGGCTCCGGTCAAACATCGCCAATGCCCCTGCACGGTCGCTAACATCGGCGGTGGTCACATCAATCGCATGGGGCAACCCTTGGGTGTCCACTGCTATGTGGCGCTTGATCCCAGACACCTTCTTGCCTGGGTCATAGCCCTTGCTCCCGGCGCTGTCGGTGTTCTTTACACTCTGGGAGTCCACGATGCAGAAGCTGGTCTGCTCTCTCCGACCATTGCTTTGCCGGGCCGCGCCAACCGATTTTTTTTAAGACCTGCTCCAGAATGGACTCTTCCTGCGGGCTGGAGCGCTCGCTCCATTGCCGGAAATACTTGTAGCAGGTGCGCCAGTCTGGGAAGTCCGCAGGCAGCATCCGCCACTGGCAACCACTTTTCAGGAGGTATAGCACACCGCAGAAAACGTCATACAAGTCCACGGTGCGGGGTTTGGTCCGCCGCCGTGCCGATTCCAACAGTGGAAGAATTCGGGCGAACTGCTCCCGGCTGATGTCGCTGGGATAGGAATGAGACATGATTGCCCTGCCTGGGTAATAGTCTCAACTTAACATATCCCAGAGATCGTAAACAGGCTCTTAGAAGACATTAACTGGAAGAGCCTGGACGCAGTATTTCTCGTTTTGACAAGCCAATTCGGGAGCGCAATATATCAAGACGAAATTGACGACAACAGAATCATGGCAATTGCCTGGTGCCCCAAAGCAGGTGATCACGCCTGTTACCACCCCGGTGTCCGAACGACCATAAGAAAAACGGGCCAAGAGGTTCAAAGCCTTCGTGAGAATCCTATGGCGAGCGGTCTCGTGTTCCAAGTGGTCAACTTGAACGGAAAGGTCCTGGCAGAAGAAGTGAGGGAACCCGAACTTCCCGTTTCGGATGACGATGTTGAGAAGGGAATAAAGAGAGCGACTAAGAAACTGCCTTTCCAACCATCAGAAAGGGCTTCAGACTACGGGATTATCCGGACAACACAGGAAGCTAATCCTTATCATGGATGAGGCAGAGGAGGTCGTGGCCAGGGCCGGGAGTCGCTATGTCTGGGCAGAAAAGGTGGCCAACAAGTTCCTGCCTGAGAAGCTTGAGGCCCGCGGTTACGGGAGGCACAACGGCACCCGTGGATTCCAGAACCCCGATTACGTGACATCCTTGCGGTAGCGCAACTGCAGCCTGTTCCACGGACACCGATGCACATCCGAATTGGTTGGACCCAAAGGCATCGGTAGACCGAGATGAAGCCACGAAGCCAGCCATCCCTCCAAAACCAGTAGATACAGCGAACCTGACAAGGATGGAACTCGACGAATGACGACCGGACAGCCGCTCGAGATGCACTCTGTCATGGAGGCACTGGCCCAGTCCAGGCCCATCTTCTACTCGGAGTCGGACTTCAAGCATGCCCTATCCTGGCAGATCCAGAAGGACAACCCCTTCGTCAGAGTCAGGCAGGAGGTCGGGAACCTGATAGAGGGTCTGGATCGGTGGTACGTGGACATCTGGCTGCCCGACACAGGGACCGTCATCGAGCTCAAGTACCTGACCAGGACGGGGGTCGTCGTTCAAGGGGATGAGGAGTTCCGGCTCAGAGACCAGTCCGCCCGGGACCTGGGACGCTACGGTTTCTGCCTGGACATCTCCAGGCTGGAGGGAATCATCAAGGGCGGGAGGGCAAGGAACGGTTACGCCGTTCTCCTCACCAACGAGCCTCTGTATTGGAACCGGCCCAACAAACCCGACGGCAACGACGCCGACTTCGTGCTGTATGAGAACAGGGAGATCACCGGGACGCTGAGCTGGGGACCCCGCACCAGCGCATCGACGCTGAAGGGCCGGGAAACCCCGATAGAGATCAGGGGTCGGTATCGGGCGGAATGGCGAGAGTATTCCAACCCTGAAGGCACGGGATACACCCAGTTCAGGTATCTGCTGGTGAGCGTGGGCGACCAGAACTGCTGACAGGCAGTGGGGCAGAAACGGGACGGCCGCCAAGTAGATGTGGTCCGGAACCCCGCACGCCGGATCCACATCTCCCTTCTCCACTACCTCTTGGCGGAGCCTGTGAATGGCGACGTCGCAGGCCCCGATACTCACGGACAACCTGCTCAGTCCTAGACGTGGGGTGTGGGAAGAAAGCAATCTGCATGAGCATGAGATTCCGGCGATGCTGTAGTCAAGTAATTGGGGACACAGAGTGATCCGGGGGCGATTGAGAGAAATTTGACGCCTGCGGGTGAAGTGGAGATCGCCGAGGGATAGGGTGATGCGACTCAACCGTAGCTAAGAGACTGAACCTCGTCGCCGCGAGAGCAGCGCCGCCAGCCAACTCGGGCAACCCCGTGGAGCCAAGAAGCAAAACTGGTTCACAGGTATCTTATACTGACCAGCGGGCAAAATCACGGGCACTACGGGAGACCTTGACCATGCACTGGACCGGAGACGGCAGAATCGAAATCAGCAGGAACTTCGCCTTGGGAGTGTCCGCAGTGATCATCGGGCTGGCCCTGGCCGCGATGTTCCTCATCGGAATGGTAGTGGGCGGGGACGGAGAGGACGAAGTAGCGGAGGTTGACCCGACTCCAACCGTGCTTGCTGCCGAGACGGAGACCGAAACACCCGCCTCAGACGAACAGACCGCGGCCGGGGAGGAGGGGACGGCGACCCCTGCCAGGCCACAGACCGGCACCAAGACCGAGTATTCGTCCTGCTTGTACCGGACCCACAGGTCACTGCTCCTGGACGTGGAGAGCGCACGTTTCACTCCCTGGCCCGACTACGGGGACAACCGCTCCGTGTGGGACGTGATCAGGTACCGGCACGTCGACTACATCAGCGACTACTGCCAGGACCAGGCACCGTCCCCGTCAGCCACCTATTCCAGCACCTGCATCCCCAAGGAACTCCAGAGCTTCTACCGGAGACACATCCCCGAAGGGTCGGACAACGACGACCTCCGGGCCATCGCCGCACAGTACGCCCTGACCGTCTGCCAGCCCTCCGCCGACAGGTAACCCTGGACAGCAGCACGGGCAATGGATAGGTGGGAAAGAGCCTACACGTACCTCGGGTTCGCGGGCCTGGACCACGGATGGGAACGGTTCTTGGTCTACGGGACCGCCACCCTATTCTGGGTCAACCTGGCAGCCCTGCTGATCACCATGGATGGGATCATCCCGAGGGTGGACGGTCCCCTGAATGGCTGCTGCTGGTCCTCCTGGCGCTCCCGGGGACGGCCAGGGCCGCCTTCCTCATCGCCCTGGGGCCAAACCGGCAGGGCGAATGGGAAGCAAAGTGGGTGAACCCCGACCCGGAGAGGACCAGGATGCCGACACCGATTCCGGCTGAGGTCACGGGCACCGGGGAAACCCCGGAAGTCAGCGAGACCCCGCCAGTCAGGAAATGGTGGAGGGTCAGGGCCAGGGTCATGAGAGAGTTCACCCGAGGGCAGAGGCCCAGGCGACAGCCGAGGAACAGCCGTCCGTGGATTCCCACATGGACAGAGCCCGGTACGGCAGCACAGGCGACCCAGACTCCGCCGCGGCCATACCAGCCACCCCCCGCAACCGGCGGTCCCGCCCAACCCCGGCCTCGGCAGGGAGGCTCAACGGCGAAGACCCTGGTGAAAATCCTGGCGGTACTGGCCCTGTTCACAGTCTGCGGAGGGTTCTGGCTGACCGGAGGCACCATCGTCTCACCGTCCGATTCCACGACGGAGCCGCCAAGGCTTCGGAACGTCGCCGAAAAGCGGCACATGCTGGAACTCATCAATGATGCCCGCAACCGGGCCGGAGTCCCGCCTGTGGTCATGGGGACCAACAACGTGGCCCAGATCCAGGCCGACCAACTCCTGGAAGGCTGCGTATCCTCCCACTGGGGTACAGACGGGCTGAAGCCTTACATGAGGTACTCCCTGGCCGGCGGATACCAGACCAACGGAGAAAACTTCTCGGGTCATGGCGAGTGCGGGCTGGCAGACACGCTTCTCCACTGGAACGCCGACCCCATGGAGATGGTGGCGAACTCCGTGGAGGGACTGCTCGGCAGCCCCGGACACCGGGAGACGATGCTCAGCCCGGAATACCGGAAGGTGAATTTAGGCTTGGCTTGGGACCGGAACGTGTTCAAGGTAATCCAGCACTTCGAGGGCGACTACGTGGAACTCGATGCCCTTCCCGTAATCGAGGACGGCGCGCTGGAACTGGCAGGGAAGCTCAACAAAGGGTACTCCTTCACCGGCCAGGTCCCGCTGCTGGCGATGATAGCCTACGACCCGGCGCCGGAGAGGCTGAGCGCCGGGCAACTGGCCAGGACCTACTGTTACGCCCACGGGGAGGGGATCGGAGTGTTCATTCCCCCGTCCAGGCTCCTCAGGGACGAGTTCGAACTCACTCAAACCCTGGCAGAGCCGGTGTGCGTCGACCCTTACGACGTGGGCAGGAGCGCTCCCGAGCCGGAGTCCCAGGCGGAAAGCGCCAGGATGTTCCAGGAGTCAAAGGACAGGTCCGAACTGGTGCGGGAGACGGAACTGAGCCTGATGGTCCGGAAGGCCCGGGAACTGACCGTGGACGGGAGGGAATTTTATCTCAGGGCGGACATGACCGAACTGCTGGACGAATATGGGCCGGGGGTGTACACGGTGGTGCTGATAGCCGAACTGGAGGAGAAGTCGGCAGGGGAGCCGGACACGGCCATCTCGGAATACTCGATATTCCACGGGGTAAGAGCGCCCAAGGACTACAGCCGGTAAAAGTGTCTCAACGCTCACTCTCATCACCCTTATCCCAGCCGATGCACCGCAGCATCATCAGCACCAGCGATGTCTACTGGCCCGAATTCCGAGAGAGACCTGCCACGAAACTGCCGTTCCAGAAAGAGGCACGGAAGACGACTCGTGGCTCACCGGCGGTACCGACGAGCCCATGGACCCAACTCCAGTAGGGTGGCGCCGCGGGCAAAGTACAGTCCGGTGCAACGCTCGAACTCTGCCGCGTTCCGGCTCTTGACGTAGCTCTTCAGGGCGGCCTCAAACCTCCGGGCATCTGTCCGGCGGGAGAGAGGACTCGACACCCAGAGCAGCTTCAGAGGATGACCGGCCGTGGTCCGCACCAAGTCATCGAAATGCTCTTCAATACGTGCTTCAGGGTCGTTGGTATGCCCGATGTAATACTGCCGGGTGTCACCCGCCCACAGGACGTAGCAGTGAAAGGGTCCCCGTTCATTGGCGGGGACGGTGGGCAGCCACTCCGGTTCCACCCAGTTGGACATATGACACCTCAGTAGCCTCGCCCCAGGGTGAGCCGGGACCGCATCATCTGTGCTTGGGGCGCTTAGAGCGAGCCAAACGTCGCACAACGGCAAGTATAACGGAGAGCACCGAGGCAGATCCGCTAACCGTCCGCTGGCGATGGAACAGAGCCATGAGTTTCCCTGACAATTGCCGGGAGACTGAGCGTCGTGCCGTAGAATAAAATAACGGTGAATTCAGAGGAGGGGATGGACCTTCATGCCAGTCAGCAAGAACAGACGCAAGAGCAAGAAGAGTCAGACCAGAAAGGAAAACAAGGCCAAGTCGGGGAACAACCAGGAATACGGGGGATTCGCAGACGCCGGAATGCCTCCCATGTTCCATGACCCGGCCCAGTTCATGCCAGGACCTGGAATCCCGGGACTTAGGACGGTTGGGATAAGCATCAACGGCAGACGCCGGTATAAGGTGACCAGCCCGCCCGACGATCCCAATCTCTCAGAGATGGAGCAGATCGACGCCATCATCGAGAGATCAGTCACATTCGAGATGACCGGAGCTCACCATGACAACATTGGGCTCAGGGAGTTTGACCTGGACGGCGAGATAGAGGGCGGAGATATCCTGGGGCCAATGGTGGCCAGGATCAGCATTGACCCGCTGGCAACCATTGAAGGCCACGACGAATGGAATACAGGCCAGGATATCGTCGACTTCCTTGACTCCGACCCCAACGTTTTCAGGGGAGATTTCAACGGCAACCGGTGGCAGGGCCTGGGAGTCCCATGGGCAGAGTGCCTGCCCAGCACCGGAGAATGCTTCGACCGGGCCGGGCTCACCGACTGCGGAAACCCGGCTCACTGCCCTCAGTGCGACACGGAAGTCAACCCTGAAGAAACCCATTTCCACATCCTGGAGGAGGATGGGCTGATGAGGCTATGCGAGAGGTGCTGGAGTAAAGGGCCACTGCCGGACGAGGACAGGACCCTGGAATTGGACTTTCAAGAGATGACTGCAAGGGTCAGATAGAACGATGTGGAGAAAGCACCCGGTTTTCCCCAAAGTTCCCCGTGGATTCTGGCACCGCTTCAACCGGAGGTGGTCAAAGCCCCTGAGAATGCTGGAGGAGGTCATCTCGCTCAGCGAGTCCCTGGGAGCAGACGCCAAGTCCCCACGGTTTGAGACCATGACGGAAGAGTACTGGCTCGTGATGAGGAGCCTGCACGCCCGATGTTGCCTCCATGCCCGGGGAGTGCTGGCACTTCTCTCGAATGGACTGGAGGAGCCAGCGTGGGCCCAGTGGAGGGTCTGCCACGAGTTGTCTACCATTGCCCGGTTCATAGCCGACTCCCCCGATATGGCACCTCGCTACATGAGTTTCTCTTACGTCAACAAATACCAGATGGCAAAGGAACTTCTAGACATCGGTAGCAGCCAAGCACCGAGCATGGAGGAACTGGACGATTTAGAAGAACTGTCAGAACAGGTGAAGCAGGACCTTCGGAAGGTCTACGGCCGGCCCGGGATTTCGAACCACTATGGCTGGAGCGGACTGGGAAGTTTCAGGGACATTGAGGCCGAGGTCTCACGGAATGATGTATGGAACCCAAGGGGCGAATACATGCTCGCCGGTGAACGCATTCACGGGGCACCGAACGCCGGAGAACCGCTCCTAGTGGACGGAGGACAACTGGTGTTCGTAGTAGGTCCCAAGAACAGCGGACTAACCGGTACTGTGGACCTCACTTCGATTGCCATATTCAGAGCGACGGCAGCGTTGCTAATGAATGCTTCATGCGACCAGCAGGACCTGATTGACCTACAGGAGATTGAAGTCAAGGCCAGTGCATTGGGAGCTATGGCTTGGGTGTTGGATCCGGAAATCTTTTGCCCTAGTATTGGGTCAAACGCGTATTGTCACGCATCACATAATCTGAGCGTGGGTGCTACCTTTTGGACTGAAGTTGTGTTGTGGGAGGGTCATCCATGGTGCAAGAGGTTTACGCGGTCCACCTGACTGCGCCGGAGAAGGGACTGCTCAAGAAGATGATCCGGGCCGGCAGGCACTCGACCCAGGCCATCACGCGGGCCCGCATTCTGCTAAAGACCGACGAGGGTTGGACCGCTCCCCAAGTGTCCACGGCTCTGGATGTGTCGGAACGCACGGTGCGCCGGGTCAAGCGCCGCTACGTGGAGGAGGGACTGGAGGAGGTGTTGCGGCACCACAACTCGCCCAATCCATACCGGAAGGTGGACGACCGTGTGGAAGCCCACCTGATTGCCTTGGCCTGCAGCCCGGCGCCCGAGGGTCACGAGCATTGGACTCTGCGCGCCTTGGCCGGCAAGGCGGTGGAGTTGGGACTGGTGGAATCGTTGTCCCACGAGACGGTGCGGTTGCACTTGAAAAAAACACCCTCAAGCCGTGGCGGAAGCAGCAGTGGTGCATTCCCAAGGTAGGCGGAGAGTTCGTGGCCGCTATGGAGGATGTGCTGGACTTGTACGCCGAACCATACGACCCTCAGAGGCCGGTGGTGTGCTTCGACGAGACCTCCACCCAGCTCTTGGCGGAAACCAGGACGCCGTTGCCAGCAAGGCCCGGACAGCCCAAGCGGGAGGACTACGAATACGTGAGGGGTGGCACCCGTAACCTGTTCCTGACCTGCGAGCCCAAGGCCGGCTGGCGGGAGGTTGCGATAACCCAGCGGCGTACCATGCAGGACTTCGCCCATCAGATGCGCTGGCTGGTGGACGCGGCCTACCCGGATGTCCCGGTGATCCGCCTGGTCTTGGACAATTTGAACACCCACCGGGTGGCATCGCTGTATGAGACCTTTCCCGCCCCGGAGGCGCGGCGGATCGCCAAGCGGCTGGAGTTCCACTACACCCCCAAGCATGGGAGCTGGCTGAATATGGCGGAAATCGAGTTCAGCGTGCTGGCCAGGGCCTGCTTGCGGGGGCGCAACGGAGATGAGGACAGCCTGGAAAGAGCCGTCAGTGCCTGCGTGTGGGAGCGGAACGCGATAGGAGCCGCCATTAACTGGCAGTTCACAGCCCAAGACGCCAGACGCAAACTCCATCGCCTCTACCCGTGCCATTCTTGATTTGACGCAATACTAGATGCGGAGGGTACGTGGACGGAGCCTCACCCCCTGGCCTGATTCCCGAGGAGAAGCGACCGAAACCATGCTCTTGCGAAAAAGCAAAAAGAAGGAGGGCCGACTGGGCATCGTTCCCGAACACGGTGCCAAACCCTGCGGGCGGTAAAGAGGGTTGAGACTCATCAACTGGCATAGAACTCCTGACTTTCATGTTGCTCATCCCGATGGCCTTGGTAGCCTGCTCAGACCCGGCACCAACGCCGGAAACCGCGGCGACGCCGGTACCGGTAACCCTTGCCGCGACCTCTCCGCCACCAGCGAACACCCCGGAGATGGAGACCCCGGACCCGACGGCAGCGGCGGCACCCACACTGAGCATCCCGCCAACATCGACCCCTGAACCGCCGGGAGATCCCCCTGCCCTGACCGCTCAGGACCAGGAGGCCTTGTTCTCCAGCCTCTCCAATGCCGAACTCACCTGCATCGGCCAGAACCCTGAGAGGATGATCGCCGCCCTCACCGGGGGCAGGCCAGCGCCCATGGAGGAGCAGGCCCAGCTCACCCGGTGCCTCGACGACGGCACGGTGGACCAGCTCTTCATCTCATCCATCATCCCCGTCGCGCTGAGCCAAGCGACATCCGGCTGCGTCATGGCAGGGCTGGACATCATAGACCCCAGGGCGGTGATGACCGCCGGGCTGGAGGGCGACCCCCAGACGGCCATGGCGGGGAGCATGGCGGCGTTCACAGTGTCCGTGGCCTGTCTGAACGACGAGGAATGGACAACCGCCGCCCCCAGGCTGGGGATGGTGCCGGAGGACCGGGCCGGTATGGTGTGCATCATGGCGGCCCTGGGCGGGCCGGCCGCGATGGCCAAGGCCATGACCGAGGCGATGGAAGCGGAGGAGGCGGCGGAAGATTCGGCCCTGTTCATGGCCGGGCTGGAATGTGGAATTGAGGAGGGGCCGGAGCCGGCAACCACCCAGGAAACGGCATCAACGAGAACGACGGCAACAGAAACACAGGCAACGCCCATGCCGACGCCGACACCGGAACCAACGCCGGCAACACCGGAAACGAACACCCTGGTGATCACCGTCGCCGCCGTACCGGCAGGTATACCGGTGTACGACCGAGACGACTGGAAGCACTGGACCGATGAGGACAGGGACTGCCAGGACGCCAGGCAGGAGGTCCTGATCGCCGAGAGCCTGGAGCCGGTGGAATACGAGGACGACCGGCAGTGCCGGGTTGAGAGCGGAAGGTGGTGGACGCCCCACCTGGGGCATCACCTGGAGAATCCCCGGCACACTGACGTGGACCACCACGTGCCTTTGAAGAACGCTCACCTCTCCGGCGGGTGGGCCTGGGACGCTGAGAGGAAAGAGCAGTACGCCAACCACCTCGGCGACGATGATCACCTCGTGGCCATCAGCTCGCGGCACAACAGAAGCAAGGGAGCGAGGGGACCGGAGGGGCGGGCACCCCCGGACAATGACCTGTGGTGCCAGTACGCCACCGACTGGACCGAAATCAAGGAGAGGTGGGGGCTGACCACGACCCCGGTCGAGTCGGCAATCGTGATGGACATGCTCGGGACCAGCGAGGACCCGGTGAGGTTCAAGGTGGAGATGAGGGAGGCGATGGAAGTCAAGACCGGGGAGAACATGCCCACGGCGGAGCCGGAGAAGCAGGGACAGGTGTACGGGTCCTGCGAGGAGCCTGCAACCGCCGGGGAGGAAAGGGTTCAGGGGAGCCGGGGCGGATGACGGGGATTCCCGGAGGCGATGGTGCCGAGCGCACAGGATGGGGACGGAGACGGTATAGTATGCGAACAATAGGGTACCCTCTTCCCGCACAAGAACGCATCATCGGAGCACCTATGAGCCTGACAATCCACATCCACTCGGAGGAACTGGTCCCGGCAATCCAGTCTCTGGAGGACTATTTCAGAGACGGAGGAGCCTCCATAGTTCAAGCCGCCTTCCAACATACCTATTTCATCCATCCCAAAGCTGTACTCATGCGGACGCCATTCTCTCCCGGCAGGGCAAGACGCAGCAGGGAACACTACCCCGGCATCGACAAGGGTCAAAAGACTTTCTGGAAGGCAGGAGACGGAAGGGAAATCATTCTGGATGACAACTCAAGGGCTCAACTTGCATGGCAGGGGTATACCGGACACAAACTGGCGAGGGGGTCAGGGTACGGAGTCCGGCACATCTGGGGGAATACCCACAATCCGGAAGCGTTCACCGCAGGATGGAACCTATGCTACATGCCTTTCTGGGCAGGAATGCTCACGGAGAATCAGCACCCCCACCCGGAACTTCGACAGGCCATCCGTCAGGCATCGTGGGACCTCTTCTTCTCGGGTATTCCAGTTTGCGAGCCGCCCGAATTCGTCAGCAATCCCGGTGTCGACTTGGGCGACATCATGGACGGGAACCCCCTATTGATTATGTCCCGGGAACCCGGAAGGGCCGCCTCTAGAACGAGCACCCACAGGGATATAGAGGGCTCCACGTTGCCGATCGTCCTGGAACCAGAGAACGCCGAAGATTTCAAGAGAGCGCTGCTGCGGACCAAGGAAGCCTGGATTGAGGTGTCGTATCAGGACGGACGCAAGGAGGTAAAGCACTGGAACGCAGCCCGCATGCAGTCCACATCCAACATCCTGGGGAACCTCAGAAGCAGACCGGAGTTCAGGAATGGGGCTTGGCAAGAAAATGGCATCGCCAGCGTGAGGGTCACCATCGAGCGTCCCGGCAACAGGCGAGGGTAACGGGAAGGCCCGGCGAGATGCCGAAGCGTGGAGGAAGATCCCAAGGCGTGGCCAGCCAGCTTTCCGCTCACGGAGGACCGAGCAACCACCCTCGTCGAGGCAACGCCGACGGAATTGACACGGCCGAGTTGAACGACTCCAGAGCGGGAAGTACACTGTAACCCACAACACCACACGACAATAATTTGGGAAAGGAAACATGAAGACCATCAGCGTGTCCGTCGACGAGGAGACCCACCGGCTGGCACGGATCCGGGCCGCAGAGACCGGTACCACCGTGTCCGCGATGATGCGGGAAATGCTGCTGGCGACTCTGAAACGGCCGGCAGAACCGGGGCCGGTCGAGACGGAGCCAGAGCGACGGGCCCGGCTGCTGGACGAGGTCCTCAACAGATTCAGGCAGGAAGGCATCGGCGTGGACACCAGCCAGCTACTTACCCGGGAGGAACTGTACGACCGAGATGCGGCTCGCTGACACCAACGTGCTGATCTACGCCGTGAGCAACCGGGAGACCGACGCCGCGAAGAGAGCGAGGGCCGAAGCCACCCTGATGGAGCCGGACCTGGCACTCTCCGTCCAGGTACTCCAGGAGTTCTACAACCAAGCCACCAGACCTCAGGGACCGGCGGGGTTGACCCACGAGCAGGCCATGGAGTTCCTGAGGCCGCTCAGGACGCTTCCGACCCAGGAGATCACGGTGGAACTGTTCGACACAGCGACCGAGATTAGGAACAGGTTTGGGATCTCCTACTGGGACGCGGCCATCCTGGCGGCAGCGAAGATGCTGGGCTGCGAGGCGGTGTACTCGGAGGACCTGAGCCAAGAGCAGGACTACGACGGAGTAAGGATAGTGAACCCGTTTTCGGGTGAGGGTTCAACAGGGTGAACAAGAAATGACGGTAGAGTGAGACAGAAAGCTACCTTTGCTGCGGTAAGTAAATGGCTAATTTCTGCCGCCATCGCCTTAGCTGAAGGTAAGAACTAACTCGAAAGAGAGGACTCTGTTCATGGCAACCGCCTCCCAAGCAAAGACAGGTAACAGCCAAGCCACCACCGAGTTGGCCCCAAAGCTCTGGGCCACAGCCAACGCACTCAGGGGCAACATTGACGCCGCCGAATACAAGCACGTCGTCCTCCCCCTGATGTTTCTGAAATACATCTCCGATGCCTTCGAGGAACTCCGCGAAGAACTGGAGTCGAAGGCTGACGAGGGCTACGACCCGGAAGAGCCTGACGAGTACCGGGAAAGGAACGTGTTCTGGGTCCCCCAGGAAGCCCGCTGGTCCATCATCCAGTCCAGGGCCACCCAGGAGGACATAGGCGCCACCATTGACCGGGCCATGGACGTCATCGAGAGAGACAACCAAGCCCTGAGGGGCGTCCTCCCCAGGAACTTCGGCCGGGATGACCTGGACAAGCAGGTGCTGGGGCAGGTGGTGAACCTGGTCAGCAACATCAAGGTCGGCGGCACCGAGGCCCAAGCCACCGACGTGCTGGGGCAGGTCTACGAGTATTTCCTCGAGCAGTTCGCCATCGCGGAGGGCCGGAAGGGCGGGGAGTTCTACACTCCCCGGTCTGTGGTCAGGCTACTGGTGGAAATGATCGAGCCGTACCAAGGAAGGGTCTTCGACCCCTGCTGCGGGTCCGCGGGCATGTTCATCCAGTCCGTGAAATTCATCGAGGCCCACGCCAAGGGAAACGGCAATGGGAACGGCAAGAAGGCACTGAGCAACCTGTCAATCTACGGCCAAGAGTCCAACCAGACCACCCTCCGGCTGGCAAAGATGAACCTAGCCATCCGGGGTATTGACGGCAACATCGAGTTCGGTGACAGTTTCCGGAACGACCGGCACCCTGATCTGAAGGCCGACTACATTCTGGCCAACCCGCCCTTCAACATCTCCGAATGGAACGGGGAACAACTCCGGGAGGACAGGAGGTGGATCCACGGGACACCGCCAGAGAAAAACGCCAACTTCGCTTGGGTGCAGCACTTCCTGCACCACCTCTCACCCCGGGGAATCGCCGGGTTCGTACTCGCCAACGGGTCCATGTCGTCCAACACCTCGGGAGAGGGCGAAATCAGGAAGAACATCGTTGAGGCCGACCTGATCGACTGCATCATCGCCCTGCCGGGACAACTCTTTCGGTCAACCCAGATACCGGCATGCCTGTGGTTCCTTTCCAGGGGCCGGAGCCGACGGAGAGACTGGGACAGGAAGGGGGAAACCCTGTTCATTGACGCCCGAAAGATGGGACACATGCAAAGCCGCACCCTCCGGGACCTGTCGGCAGAGGACATCGCCAGGATCGCCGACACCTACCACGGCTGGCGGGACGGGGGAGAGTACGAAGACGAGTCGGGGTTCTGCAAGAGCGCGACCCTGGAGGAGATCCAGAAGCACAGCCACGTGCTGACCCCGGGGAGATACGTTGGGGCGGCGCCGCAGGAAGACGACGGCGAGCCGTTTCAGGAGAAGATGACCCGCTTGACGGCCCAGTGGCGGGAGCAGCAGGCGGAGGGGAAGAGCCTAGACGAGGAAATTGTCGCCAACCTAGAACGGCTCGGCTTCGATCAGTGACGTTAGGATTGTCTTTCGTACCTCTGAAGACCCGGTGACTACGAATGACTCTGGTAAGTGAGAAATGACCAACACCCTTACAGATGAATTGCCCGCCGAGGGAACCCTGATAACCAATTATGGTAATTTCCACCTCGGCTTTGGCATCCAGCGCCTCGGTGATCTATGTCATTCCAAGGGAGGTATCCAGACTGGCCCCTTTGGCAGCCAGCTTCATCAGCGGGATTATGTTCTAGAAGGAACTCCCATCATCACGGTGGAACATTTGGGAGACAATCGTCTCCTCCACGATGACATACCCCGAGTTTCTGATGCCGACAGGGACAGACTATCGAAATACGTGCTCCGAGAAGGCGATATAGTCTTCAGTCGTGTCGGGTCAGTCGACCGACGAGCGTTGGTAACTTCCAGTGAAGACGGATGGATGTTCTCCGGGCGTTGCCTGCGCGTACGCCCTGACCCCACAAAGATTGATCCAAGATACCTGTCGTATTTCATGGGCCTCGAGACCTTCAGAGAATACATAAGATCCATCGCTGTTGGGGCAACAATGCCCTCTTTGAATACAAAGATACTGAGTGACGTCCCAGTAGTTTTCCCAGCTCTGTCCGAACAACGTGCCATCGCCCACGTCCTTGGCACCCTGGACGACAAGATTGAACTGAACCGGACGATGAACCGGACCCTGGAGGAGATGGCCCGTGCCATATTCAAGGACTGGTTCGTGGACTTCGGCCCCACCCGGGCCAAGATGGAGGGCCAGGAACCCTACCTCCCGCAGGAGCTGTGGGGACCTGTTCCCAGACAAACTGGTGGACTCGGAACTGGGTGAGATACCGGAAGGGTGGCAATTCAGGAACTTCGGAAGTTTGCTGGGCGATACCATCGGCGGAGACTGGGGAAAGGAATCCCCAGCCCCACCGAATACTGAGCCGGTCTCGATTATCAGAGGGACGGATATCCCAAGCCTTAGGACAGGTGGCACAGGATCAGTCCCAACCAGATTTACATCAAACAAAAAGGCTAACCGACGAAGACTTCAAAATGGAGACATCATCATAGAGGTGTCAGGAGGCAGCCCCACAACCCCCACCGGACGCTCAATGATGCTGACAACAGAAGTACTGGAAAGATTCAATGGAACTGTCGTTTGTGCAAGTTTTTGCCGCAGGCTCCGACCCAACAGTTGGGCAGAGGGGCTGATTGCATCCCAACACTTAGACTACCTAAACTCCATTGGAAAGATGTGGGAATACCAACTTCAAAGCACAGGCCTTTCTAACTTCCAGACCAAGCTGTTTCTGGAAGAGGAGCAAATCATCTGGCCCGACAATAGGGTAGCTACCGCCTTCGCAAACACCATCGACCCCGCAATCAGAAGCATCAACAGGAACGAAAGCAAAACCCTTGCACAAACCAGGGATGCTCTACTACCCAAGCTAATGTCAGGGGAATTGACACTCATGGACAACGGAGTCAGTGAACAGTCATGACTTTGACCCTGGACCATATAGACAATTTCAGAATCGACCAGTCTGGCCCTAATGAACAGTACGAGGAACTCATGGCTCTGAACAGGATAGGTGCAGGGCTATGGTGGATATATCAAATGGTTCTCGACTGGGAAAGAATACTGGTTAGTGAAGCTAGGGCAGAGGACATCCAACTTGCGATAGTCGGAGGAATCCTAGAAAACAAACCAATGGAGGTTCTCTCCTGTACGTTCCAGTGGTACGCCGTTTCTGCCTGTAGCTATGCCAGATTGGTAGGCTGGCTAAAGACAGGTGATCCAGACGCTGCTAGGGAATACACACAAAGCGTGATGCCCAGGACATTTAGCTTCCGAAACAAAATTGCAGCACATCTCGCATTGACGGACCCGCGGAACGACAACGAGGCAGATCTAAGAACAAGCGTAATGACACAGATCATTTACTACCAAGGCAGACTATGTGCTGGCTCTCTGTCCCCTATCCTGAACCCCGGAGGGAAGGAAACCGCAGCCAGTCGAGATCTATCATGGAGTTTGACCTTAACTCACGAGAGGCTTTCCGCAAGGTACTGGCCAGATGGCCCTCCTGCAGCATATCAAGCAATCCGCGTTCCTCCAGGCACATCAACATTCAGTGTCTCCCCTCCAAGCTTATAAGGACAAGACCTATGACTGCCACGGCCAACATTACTGAATCGGACGTCGAATCCGTCGCCATGTCTTGGCTCTCCAGCCTGGGATGGCAAACCACCTCCGGCCCCGACATAGCCCCGGACACCCCGGGCGCGGAACGCACCGACTTCACCCAGGTAGTCCTGGAGGAGCGACTCCGGGACGCCCTCCTGAACCTCAACCCCGGGATCCCCACCTCAGCCCTGGACACCGGTCTCCGAAGCCTCATCAACCCGGACGGACCGACCCTGGAAACCAGGAACCGGGCCTTCCACCAAGCCCTAACCCGGGGAGTCACCGTCCCGGTCAGAGGTACCGACGGCACCTTGACCGGCGTGCCGTCCGCGGTCGTCGACTTCGAGAACCCCGACAACAACGACTGGCTCGCCGTCAACCAGTTCACCGTGAAGGAGAACCAGTCCACCCGGCGTGCCGACATCGTCCTGTTCCTGAACGGGCTGCCCCTGGGCATCATCGAGCTCAAGAACCCCGCCGGCGAGAACGCCAACATCTGGGACGCTTGGCAGCAACTCCAGAACTACCGGAACGAACTCCCGACCCTGTTCTCCCTGAACGAGTTCCAGATCGTCTCCGACGGACTCCACGCCCGGATAGGACCCCTCACCGCGGGCAAGGAGTGGTTCAAGCCCTGGAAGACCATGGATGAACAGGAACCCGGCGCCGCCAACCTCCCCGAGCTCCAGACCATGCTGGAAGGAGTGTGCGACCGGAGCAACTTTCTCGCCCTGGTCAGGGACTTCATCGTGTTCGATGACGACGGGAGCGGGAGACTGGTCAAGATGATGGCCGGGTACCACCAGTTCCACGCCGTCCAGGCCGCGGTCGAAGAGACCTTCCGGGCCGCCCAGTTGCGGCAAGAAAACCAAGCAGCATCCAGCAGAGGAAGCGGCGGAGCGCCCGGGGACCGGAGGATCGGGGTCGTCTGGCACAACCAGGGGGCGGGCAAGAGCCTGACCATGGCCTTCTATACCGGGGCACTGGTACGCCACCCGGACATGGAGAACCCCACCATCGTCGTCCTGACCGACCGGAACGACCTGGACGACCAGCTCTTCGGCACCTTCTCCCGGTGCAGGGAACTCTTCCGGCAGGACCCGGCACAGGCCGAGAGCCGGGCCGACCTGCGGCAGAAACTCTCCGTCAACGTCGGGGGCGTGGTGTTCACCACCATCCAGAAGTTCTTCCCCGAAGAGAGAGGCGACAGCCACCCGGTCCTATCCGAGCGCCGGAACATCGTGGTGATGAGTGTGACATTGCAGTTACGCTAGGGTCCACCACCACGGTGATGGAGATGTTTTCTTTCGTGACTGTTACCTTCACTCCCAGGGCTGACAGTACGGCTTGCTTCCCATCGAAGTCCAGGTTCTTGAGACGCTCCGATATTCGCTCGCAGAACTCTCTTATCCGGTCATCCGCCTCAGCCGCGGCCTCCTTGTTCCGCTGCTGTTCCTCCAGCGCCCTGAGGGCTTGTTCCTTCTCATCGCACTGTAGTTTCAGCGATGCGCTCTCGCTCAGCAGTATGTCCTGATCGACTTGGTCTGACTTTCCAATCAACCTGATGAGTTGTCGTTGCTCCCTTTTGTTGGCGGCAATCTCTCTTCGCAGCTTGCTCGCCTCCTCCTCCAGGTTACCGTCGCCGGCGTTAACGTGTTGCTTGATGTGTGTGCTCAGTATCTCTGGGTTCGCGATTACATCCTCCACGATGTCCCAGACGACCCCTTCAACTTTTTCGGAAATGTAACTGGCACTGCATATAGCCGGTCTCTCCGGTCGGCTGTTTGCCCCGGTGCACCGGTAATACCGCGTCCTTCGCGCCTTCATGCCTCCTGTCACTGGGCTACCGCACAGTCCGCATCTGGTGAACCCCGTGAGCAGATATTGGTTGCCTACCTTCTTCCCTCTCCTTGATTGGGGATTATTCAGTTGCTCTTGAACTCTGTCGTAGAGTTTCTTGGTGATGATCGGAGGGGTGAATCCCCAGACCGGAATCGCTTCCTCGATGGGACGGTCAGTTCTTTCGACTTTTTTGGGGCCTATCTTCCGATGTCGTCGTCTTGCATAGTACTGGAGCCCGTAGTAGGCGGTGTTGGTCAGCACGCGGTGAACTGCTTGCCGGCTCCACTTCCTGCCGGTCTTGGTGGGGATTTGCAGTTCGTTGAGCCTGACTGCTATGGCATGTGCGTTGACTCCCTCACTGGCCCACTGGCACATCATCCGGACCACCTGGGCCTCGATCTCGTTAACGGTCATCTCCTTCGTCAAGGCATGGTAGTCGTATCCATATATTCCCGAACCGAACCCTTGCGGCATCCGCCCAGACTTGGCCACTGCCTGGCGGCTGAGCATGGAACGCTCGGTGAACACGGTTCGTTCTCTCTGTGCCGCCCATCCCGTGCAGAAGGCGAGAAGCTGGCCTTCCGGAGAGTTGTCGGAGGAACCGTGAACGAACTCCAGCCGCACTCCGGCTTCTGCGAAGATTCTCATAATGTTGAGCAGGTGAAGGGGGTCCCTGGCGAGCCGGTCGGGGTTGAGGATGACGACCAGGCTGACCAGTCGTTCCGTTACGATCCGGAGCATCTCCTCCAGCACCTGGCGGTTCATAAAAGCGCCGCTCTCCATCTCTGTGAGAACGTATTTCGGTTCGTTGGTGTATCCCAGTTCAGCGGCCTTCTTCCGGCATTCCTCATCCTGGGTATCCATGGACGTGTTGTTCTCGCCCTGTGGCACTGTGCTGGTCCTCCGGTAGAGCAGCCATTCCAACATGCTTCCTCCTCATGCTGTGCGGGTTCAAAGTGCAGTAGGGCGGGCGACAGCTTGCTTGCCAAGGGCGCCCGCCGTGATGTCTGGTGTGTTCTTGTTGTTGGAGATTTTCCGCTCCCATGCGGCGGGTTTATGTGTCCCGTAGGGGTCTGCCACAGTGCGGCCTGGTTACCGGGAATGAGTTTGGACCCATTCTTGGTCAAGTAGGTCCAGTTCCGCCATAAGTTCCGCGGGGGTTATCCTCAACTCATGCTGGCAGATGGAAATCACCCAGATGGAGCCCTCTTTCTTCATCATCATGAAGGCGTCAAGGAGTGTGATGGGGCCATTGGCTGGGGTCTCACCGGGAAACTGCAGGTGCTCTTTCGGCGTCCAGTCGCGTTCCGCGAGGACGACGGCGGATACCCGCCTGTAGACTCCTAACCCTGTGTTTCAATGTCGTTCCTCCATGGGGGTAAGGCGGGCGCTGGGGGGTACAGTTCTGGCGCCCGCCCGGTTGAGTTGGCCTACGGGGTTTCCTTCCCTTGCGGGGCAGGAGGCGAGTTTTCGTCGGGCTTCGGGTTCATCTGGACCCAGACCCATATGCTGTCGCCCCCACGCTCCGCTGAGATGCGGATGCCCAGTTCTGCCAGCACTTGTCGCCTGCCCCTGTTGTCCAGACCGTCGAGTTTCTGCGCCATATGCCGCCAGTACTCGGTTATCCGCTGTTCATCTTGCGCTGTGCGGGTTCCATTGTCCCCACTGAGTGTCTCGATGGTCCCGTCGAGGCCCCGCGAAGACATGGCTTCATTCACGTAGCCCCATATCCACTCTTCCAGCGCGTCGGCCCTGATTGAGGGAGCGTCGCAGGCCCGGGAGTCGCCGGATTCGTGGTTGGCGCCTGTACAGCGGTAGAACCTGCTGCCATCTGGGGCTGCACCCCCCGTCATTGTTTCACCGCACGTCCCGCACCTGAGTAGACCGGACAACATGTGAGCGCTGTTCCGTCCGGATGCCGCGGGCCTGGTTGAGTTCAACGGGTTCTTCCTCCTTTCCAGTAGCTCCTGCACCTGGTCGAAGAGGCCCCGGTCGATGATAGGCGAGGTGAAGCCGCGCAATTCGGTTCCCTTCCAGTGGCCGATACCGGCGACCGACCGGTTCCTGAGGACCTGAATGACTGCCACCGAGGTCCACTTGCGCCCCTGTCTGGTCTGAATTCCCTCCCGGTTCAGTATTTTCGCGATTTCGGAGGGGATCATCCCGTCTGCCCCCATTTGGAAAATCTGCCTGAGCACTTCAGCCTCTGCCTGGTTGACCTCGATGGTCTTGGTATTCCGGTCGTAGAAGTACCCGTACGGGGCTGCTCCGGTCAGCACCTGTCTCTTCTGGGCTATACGGTCAAGGCCCCTGCTGGCCCTGCTGCCGACATCTTGAGCGCTGGTGGTCGCTTCCCGATAAATAATGAGCATCGGGTGGATATTCACTCCGTTCGCGGTCAGAGTCCTTGCGATTCCGAGGTACTCGAAGGCATCCCTGCTGATCCGGTGCGGGGCAACAGCTACGAGGTCGCTGAACACACCTTCCGACGCCTCCTGGAGCATGGTGTCCCGTCCCTGGCGGTCGGTTCCCATGTCGCTGTAGACCCGAACGGGTTCCGTGGTGAATCCCAGGAGTTCAGCGGCGACCCAACGGCACCGCTCTTCCTGGGAGGTCAGTGAGTCCTGGTTGGAGCCTCTCATGTAGATAGCCCACCTGGGCTGGCATTCCTTCTCTGCATCTTTCATAACGACTCCTTTGGTGGGTAAATATGAGGGTTGCAGGCACCGGGGCCTTGGCGCGGCACCTGCATGTGTCTCCAGTTACGCTGCCAGCGCTTGAGCCTGTCCCTCCACGTCGACGCCGCCAGTCAGCCCAGAGGGCCATGCGGGTCCGGCATGGCGATACCGGCTTCGTCGGTAAAATCGTCCTCTTCGGGCTTTTTGGCGGCCCACCGACCCCACAGGAGGTCGAACACCAGCCGTGCTCTCCTGCCATCGTCGGGAGCTCCGAATATGATGAGCTCGGCTCCCTTGAAATATGGGCCGGGGTCAAGCTTGAAGGTGGAGGGTTGTACCTGCTCGTCCGTATACCCGGCCAGCCCCGTTGCCAGGGAAGTGGCATTCTCTTGACAGGATCCATTACCATGAGAAAAGGCAAGTGGGAGTCCTCTCTCCTCATGCCAAGGGGTTGCGGCGAAGCTTTGGTCGGCGCGCCGTGGCCCCTCTTCATTTTGGGGTCCGTCCCTGTCCCTGATGCTGGTCATCTTACGCCTTCCTCCTGCGGTTGATTTATCTCCTTCGGACTGTGGGAGAGCGGTCTGTACCCGTTCCAAGGCCCGGGATGCCAAATCCACTCGCCTCATCACCGCTTGATGCACAACTCCTCGGACATGGTCCGGATGATGGCTCGCCGGTCTCTCAGGGCAACCATTTCCTACACGGGAGGCGACACTAGCCCATTGTGACAATGGTTCTCGCCTGATGGGATGCCGCCATATCCCTATATACTATTCCACTTACATAAACATATCATTGTCTAATGGAAATATAATTCTCCAATAAAACCTTGTCAAGAGGATTGTCTGAGCAATATCGAACAGATCTCAAAACCGATGCCCTGCCCGTAGCAGAGGGGTACCGCAGCTTCACCGGAGGCTCAGGCTACACAAGAAGAACCAGCATCCGGTTTCGACAAGAAGCAGCAGAAACTCGCTACGGCAGTAACCCTAATCAGGCTGTGTGCCAGAGCCGCATGAGAGTGAGACTCATGCGGCCCTATTATTTCGCCCCATCGCCGGAAGCACTCGCCCCGGCAGCCGCATAACACACCTTTACACAGCGCATAGGGAACCACCCTTCCCAGTTCGCTGCCAGTAGCCAGTTGGGAAAGAAAAACAGGATACTCGCCGCCGGAAGGGATGAATAGGCACACGACACCAATGCCAGCCAACGGAGGATAGGAAGAAACCCGTCATGGAAAAGAACAACCGGAAGGTGGCATCCACCGCCAGGCAGGCAGCGTTGAGCACCTTGGGAGAGCAGCTGGGTGCTGCGCGAATCAACGCAGGACTCACTCAGCAAAGGGTGGCCGAACGCCTCGAGGCCACACTTCAGAGCGTTCGGAACTGGGAGCCAGGAAGGAGCGAGACCTCCGAAGAGGTGGTGGATACACTGGCCGCGCTGTACGGTGTCCTCTCACCTCACCTGACTGGACAGGCGTCAGAACCATGCCCGGATAACAGTGACCAACCACCGTACCAGCGAGTCGACGTGGAGCCACGCCTCTTTTGGGAACCCAAGAAGGATGTCAGGACTCTCGCAGTCCGAGGCATCCTAACAGGCGGAGTGAGCATTGTCACCCGGAGGAGGTACGAACGGGGCACGGTGCGACCAACCAGAGCCATGATGATAAGGCTGGCCCTCATGTACGAAAATCACGCAGCCTGGTTCGAGCCCGGCGGCGGAGACAGCGTGTCCACATCGGAAAGCATCTCACATGGACCGGGCCATGAGCACTTAACCTGCTGGCGCAGCCGGACCTCCCCCAGAGATCCGTGGAGGTTATAGCCGACTTCATCCTGTTCACCCACAAACAGCAAATGAACAGAGAGCGGGAGCACAACGCTTGCGCTCCGTCCTTACAAATGGCATCCTGAGGGCAACTTGATGCCCAAAGCAAGGCCCGAATGCAAGAAGAGAAAAGGAGCATATCAGCCAGCGCGAAGAGAGTCGCGTTGCGCCGACTAGGCGATCGTCTGAGGCTAGCCAGAGGACGCTCCAAAATGACCCAGGTCCAAGCTGCTGAGAACCTGGAAGTAACGCCCCAGACAGTGCGCAACTGGGAAACCGGAAGGAATGAACCCCCCGACTCGGCTATCAGAAAGATGGCCAATCTATACGGGCTGACGGTAGAGAGACTCTTGAAGGACCTGGATGCGGCCGTAGTCGCAGTGAGGCCCATGTGGGGATCCCGATATAACCGAGTGGTCGTGGATCCGGAGAAGATGTCCGAAGCCCGTAAGAGCGCAGGGTTGAAGCTGTCCGAAGTTTCGGATCTCACCGGACTCGGCATCAGCACTATGAGCCGCTACGAGAATGGCAAATCCAACCCGGGAACACTGACGCTGGAGGTGTTGGCCAGTATCTACGGCAGGTCCGCAGAGTGGTTCACGCCCAGAGGGTACTTCACCGAAGAGGAACGCGAACGCTTTGAGGACTCGCTCAACCCGTGGCGGTATAGGGAAGATAGTGTCCGTACAGCGGACGACGCAGTTATGGAGACATACTACATAGTAAGGCAGCACCTTTCGGAAGAAGCAAAACTCAAGATAGCCAACTTCATGCTTTTCATCGAGGCTGGGGAACATTCCTATTACGGCTCCGGAGATGATCTCCCCACCGCAGGCCATCCCAACGCAGCCGATGTTGAAACCTTTAAATCCAGAATGCAGCTAACCCACCTACTCTGAAATGCCCCGCACCGGCCCACAGAAGTACGGGGACGGCATTCTTCGGCTGAAGAGGAAACCATCCTATGCCGGGACAGGCTTAGCGCCAACGGATTGAGCCTCATCTCGACGACGTAAAGCTCGCTGTAAGGTTGGACGGCAGTTCCGAGAAGGCATCCTAAACCCGGTACAATGGGAATTACAGGCCACGTCATACCGCATGGGGACGTGGGTGAGCCGGATGGTGGCTCTGAGGACAGTGGCTCTCTTGTCACAGCCGATGAGAAAATGGGCGAAAACGCCGGGATGGAATTGACCCACCTGAAGGAGAGCCGTTTCCCGGTAGCTGGATTCCTCAATGACGATCTGGTAGCTGGCGTTGGCCAACCTGTCGAGAGCGCTGTTCTCAAGGATGGGATCCTCGAAGAGGCCCAGCCATTCGTCCGCGGCCCGGTTGCTGGTGACCACGAAGCTGGAGGCCCGGTGCCGGTTGAGTATCAGTTCGTACAGGTCGGCCGACCGCTGGGCGATGAACCGGTGCAGGCCCAAGTCGTCCAGGATGAGCAGGTCCGGAGCGAGGAAGGACCGGAAGGCGTGCTCCAGGGAGTTGTCCACCCGGGCCTGGTTCATGACCCTGAAGTAGTCGTCGGCGTGAATGAAGCGGACGGTGTGGCCGGCCCTGACGGCGGCGTAGCCCAGGACCTGGGCCAGGAAGCTCTTGCCGACGCCAGCGGGTCCCACCAGCAGCACATGCTCGTGCTTGGCCAGAAACTCCAAGGAGAAGGCGGCGTCCAGCAGGTGACGGTCCACGGTGATTGACGCCGACCTCCTGAGCCTGCCGAAGGGCGAAGTCCTCCAGACGGCAGGTCTACTGGAATCCGGCTCGGTGCAGCCTCGTCTTGATGCGGCGGTGAGCGCAGCGGTTTATCTCGTCGCTGAGGATGATTTCCAGGTGTCAATGGCGCTCAGAATGGGCCACTGTGGTGGACACAGCAATCAGTCTCTGGAATTCCGGGACATACCCCGGTGAGGCGGCAGGGAGCGGACGCGATTTCCACTCCCTGGCCGGTGCCGCCTTCCCCCGGCCTCCGGCCGGGTTACCAGGGGCGGTAGGAGATCCAGAGCCACCCGTCCGGATCCAACTCAACACTGGCCCAGCCGTACAGGCAGTCGCCGGCGGCCGGTGGCGCGCCCTTCTCCAGCAGCAGGCCTGCGATTCTCTGCATGGCCCCGATGTCCTCGTCCAGGTCCAGCAAGCCCTCAATGCCGTGCGCCTCCGGCGGCATCCCGGCGCTGTGCACCTCCCCGTATTCGTCCCGCCCCTGCCGGTAGCGGGGCCAGTCCCCCTTTGGGGCGCTCTGTCGGTCTCCGGCATCGCCGCCCCGGTCCCGTCCGCCCGTGGACGGAGCCTCTGCGCCGGGACCGACGCGCAGGAAGGCCACGGCCGTCAACTCGCCCTCGCCAGCGCCGTCCGCGCCGCCCTGACCCAAGGCTGCTCCGTGAGTGGCCACCTGCCAGAAGTCGTCCAGCACGTGCCATGCCGAGACCTGCACCGCCTCTCCCCGGGTGATGAAAATGCGCGACAGTTCGGAATGGCCCTCCCACTCCGGCCCAACCGTATCCTCCAGCCATTCCCTAACATCGCGCTTCAGTGATTCCTCATGAGGCCAGCCGAGGGGGGAGGCGGCTATCACCCCGCTCTCGTCCCAGGACGTCATGATTGCCAGCACGTCGCGCAGTTCCCGGCTGACCTCCTGGAAGTCCTCCAGGACCTGGTGCAGCCTCAGGATGACCTCCAGCCTGTCATCGTTCAGTTCTTCCATTGCTCTTCACCTCTTTTCTTCCGGTTGCGGGCGGCGGGTCCGGCGGCAATTTGCGCCGGTGTCCTGCGCGGCATCCTGGCTTTTGACCATGCCGAGGGACGCCGGACGGGTGCTGCCCGTCCGCTCCCCGCCAGCCCGAAGCATCGGCGCCCCCGGCGCCGGACTCGCCACTCCGTAACGGCTGTCTTCCAGATTCGGCAGGATGAACCCGGCAGGCTGGGCCCGCGGCGAATCCAGGCCAACTCGCCCGGGGGATGACAACCCGCTCTCCGGCGAAGGGGAAGGGGGCGTGTCGGACCATCCCGGAGTACATGGTGTTCCGTCGGCTCCGCTTTCCCGCCACCTGCGGCGCGGTGTGAACTCAGCCCTGGCGCCGGGAGCACCTGCACTCCCTGTAGGTCCCTCCGCCCGTTCCCAGGTCATTCAACCAGCCCATTCCCGGCGCCAGGGACACTCTTCCCGAAGCCCGGCCACAATTGGGACGCCCAGCGCCGGACGTGGGAGATAGAGGACAGGCTGGCTCGTTTGAAGTGGGTGAAGTCCGGGCAGAGGAAGTCCGACAGCGCTTTCCGGGCCGTGTGGAACCGGCTGATGGGCAAGCCGAAGTTGACCGGCAAGCTGCTCTATGACCGGATGATTGAGAACGCCGACGGGATGCTGGCGGCGATGAAGGAAGACTGTTACGACAACGTGATCCACGACGTGATGCGGTACACCGGGGCTGACCCGTAGGGCCTCGTTGGAGGGGTGGCAATTACTGTTGATGTTCTATGATCCGCTCACCCGCTAACTGTTCAGCGACTATGTCATCTCCATGAGGGATGTAATGTTGAACCAGCAGGAGTTGGCGAAGATTCAGGGGCTCACCAGCATGCTGGAACACCACCTTCCCGTCGCCCAGGCTGCCGAGTTCGTGGGAGTGAGTGAACGTCACGCCAAGCGTCTTCTCACCGCTTATCGCGGGCAGAATCCCGCCGCACTGATCCACGGGAACCGGGGACGTCGGCCGCACGGGACACTTTACCGGGAGTGTTGAAAAAGTCGTCAGCAGTGCCGTCGGGTTCGACAAGCCGGAGATCTGAGGACCCCGGCCGCCCGAGACTCCCTTAGAAGATATTGAGGGAATGAGAAAGAGTTATGCCGAGCATCGACCGAAGTGTTCTGTGGCTCCATAGTCTCGTCAGGAGCCGCCACCGCCGGATCGGGACGGCCGACCCGGTGGTTCAGCTTGCGGACCATCTTTAGCAGGTTGTGGGCCAGGGCGGCCATGTACCCTTCACAGTCCACCTTCCACAACCCGCGGAGCCGGGATCGCGCCAGCTGAGCCGGTCCAGCGAGGCGAAGGTTCCTTCCGCGATGGTGCGACGGCGGAAGCGTTCCCGCTGGTACTCGGAGGTCCGGTTCCTCTCTCTGGCCCGCAGGTAGAGAGGGTAAAACATCGTGAGGCTGATGTATCGCCGCTTCTGTCCGGGCGGGAGGCAGTCCTCCTTCACTGGGCAGGCTTGGCAATCCTTCTGAAGGGCCACATATTGGTAGGCCAGGTTCTTTCTGTGAAAGTTGGTGCGGGGCAATGTCTTGCCTTGGGGACACACCAGGTGGTCGCCGTGAAAAGCGAAACCTCCCTTGGCGACCATGTTGTTTTCCTGGATGGGATGGATGGGTATATAGGCCTTTATGTCCCGTTCCTCCAGGAGTTCTCTGAGTTGCCCTGCGTTGTAGCCAGTATCTCCAGCCAGCGAGACCGGCTCCATGGGGAGTTGATCAAGCAAGTCGGGGACGGCTTTCCATTCCCCTTGGGAGGCGTGAGTAACCCCTCTGGCGACTATGATACCGCCCAAGTCCACGATGACGTTCTCTTGGTAGTGCAATCCCGAGGGTTTGCCTGGTCTGCTGGTACGCCACCGGGCGTCGGTGTCCACCGGATTCAGTGGAAGCCGGCCTTCCGGACTTTGGAAATACCGCACCTCCTCGTGTTCCACTCCGTCCCCGTCAACGGTTGTCCCGGTTACAGTGAACAGTCCGTTCTCTTCGATGGCTTGCTGCCGGAACTCCTCTACGGTCATGCCGCTGGAGGTCAGCCCGTAGCTGCTCACATTGGCCTTGACCAAGCTGGAATCCACATACAGCTCCGGCGCCAACAACCCCATGCGCAGCAATTCCCGGTTCAGGGCCATGGAACACTTCCGAGAAGCCCTCCCGGCCGATGCGGTTGATGAAATAGGTGATGGTGGAATGGTCAAACACCGGGTCGTCGATGGTGAGGAAACAGAACCAGCGATAGCAGATATTTTCGGAGATGGCCGAGCACAACCTTCGGAAGGAGGCGATGTTGTAGAGTGAGCAGATGAGGAGCGCCCTGACCATCACCTCGGGATGGACTGCGGGCCGGCCAAAGTCGGGGCAGTACCGCTTCTCCAGGGGAGCCACCAGCTTGGCAAAGTCCATCTGCTCGTCGATCTGGATGAGCAGATGATTGGGATCGATGAAATCCCGCAGCCTCTTGGAGGTGAACTGGAAGAGGGTGGAGTCCCTGCGGCAACGGTCCAGTGGCTCCAGCATCGCAACTCCTCGCCAATCAAGGGCTGCACCCATTTTAACCCAGCAGTTTCTTGGAACTCCTGAATTGCCGACTTTTTCAACACTCCCTTTACCCCGCCGCTTACACCCCTACCGTCTCAGTGCTCCTTCCGCTTGAGGACTCCCTGATAGTCAGCGTCGCCTCACCCCACCGTTTCCTCGCCATGCAACGGTGGGCCGGACTGTACAAAATCAAGAACCGGGGCCGATTCTGACACCGCCCCGTCCGAGGGCATGGGGACGGTGTACGTTAGTGT
This sequence comes from Dehalococcoidia bacterium, assembly GCA_965204805.1. Lineage (GTDB taxonomy): Bacteria > Chloroflexota > Dehalococcoidia > Lucifugimonadales > UBA3495 > VXOI01. The sequence continues at coordinate 66,686 of OZ242013.1, read as the reverse complement.
AACCTCCTCCCCCAGACCTCGATACCATTTACGAAGTTGCGGATCAGGGCCTTCCGCTCCGGGAAGGTCCCCACCTGTAGGAAGTAGCTCAAGATGACGTGCGAAGCCATGGACGGTTGTCCCTTGAACAAGGTGTCGTCCAGCGCATATCAGCTGGCCCAAGGATGGGGAAGGGCTGAGAGACAGGCGATTCTCGGCAATTATGCTCATGAGATGGAGCATTTGAGTGTATTGACGCGTTCAGGATGCCGTTTTATAGTTCGCAGTATCCATGAAAATACATTGTTCAGGAGCAATTCATCTAGTAATTACTGGTTCAGGAGCAATTCATCTAGTAATTACTGGCAAAGATGCCACCTGCTTAACATCAGCACAAGTTGGGGTAAGGAGGAACAAAATGGCCGACCGAGATATTGCTCTAATGGCCCACCTGTTGCGGCGCGCCGGTTTCGGGGCGAGCCGTGATGACTTGGAGGCTTATGTAGCCAAGGGCTATGAGGCCACTGTGGAAGAGCTACTCAACCCGGAGACACAGCCCGGTGTTGAAGAAGACCTGATGCTCCGATATAACCAAAGTTTTCGTGAGTCCAACCAGGCGAGGGACCAGCAGTGGATCTACCGGATGATTAATGATCCGCGCCAACTCCAGGAAAAGGTGGCCCTCTTTTGGCATACCATTCTCTGTGCAGGCAACACCAAGATAGATAGTGGCGCTGAGATGCACAGGATGATCAATTTGTTCCGGGAGAAGGGCATGGGCAGCTTCCGAGACCTGCTCCTCGATCTCTCCAGGAACCCGGGTATGATCTACTACCTCGACAACTCCGAAAGCCACAAGACCGCAGTCAACGAGAACTACGGGCGGGAGCTCCTGGAGTTGTTCTCACTGGGCGTGGGCATGGACGAACAGTTCAATTACAGTGAGGATGACGTCAAAGCCTGTGCCTTGGCTTTCACGGGCTGGAACATCGCCCCGGCCTACCCGCCCTTCCCTTACGGCCGCAGCCAGTGGCAGTTTCGCTTCGACCCGGCCGACCACGACGATAGCGAGAAGACCTTCCTGGGCGAGACTGGCCGCTGGAACGGCGAGGACATCATCGACATCATCTGCAAGCAACCCGGCGCCGCCCGGTTCATCGCCCGGCACATGTACGATTTCTTCGTCGCAGACGAGCCGCCGGTCCCGGCCTGGCGCCTGACCACGCCACGGGATATGGAAGCCATCAGGGTCCTGGAGAAGGCCTACTTCGACTCCGGCTACAACATCAGGGCCATGCTACAGGCCTTGTTCACCTCGGACTTTTTCAAGTCGGAAGACGTCCGCTTCGCCAAGGTCAGGAACCCAGCGGAAATGGTGGCCGGCACCTTGCGCTTGGTAGGCGATCACCGGGATATCAAGCCAGGGCTCTGGGATATAGCCCAAGAGTGCACCTACATGGGCATGAACCTGATGGACCCGCCCACGGTGGAAGGCTGGCATACCGGCCACGAGTGGATTGACAGTGGCACCCTGGTGGAGCGCATTAACTTCGCTTCCGAGTACCTGGGCCAGACTGACCTTCCCGGCGTGCAGTCCCTGGTCAATCACCTCATGGCCCGGGGCGAGAGCCTCTCCCCAGCGGAGTTCGTTGAAGGGAGTATCGACCTGGTCGGCACGCTGAACCTCACCGATGACACCCGGCAGGCGTTGGTCGCCCACGCCCAGCGAGGTGGTGATCTGCGCCATGGCACCGAGGCAGAGCGGGCCGAGTTCACAGGCCGCGCCGGTGAGATGTTCCAGATGATCGCCTCGACTTCAGAATTCCAGTTCGGCTAAATTCGCGCGCAGAATTTTCCTAGAGGAGGATATAGCATGGTTTCCACTCAAAATGATCCGGTGCTGGCAGTGCTGTCCCTATCGGGAGGTAATGACGGCATCCACACGGTGATCCCTTACGCTAACCCGCTGTATCAGGACTTCCGACCTTCTCTTTCCGTCCCTGAAGACCAGGTTCTCAAGCTGAATGATGAAGTAGGCCTGAACCCCAGTATGGGTCCGTTGAAGAGGTTCTGGGACGAGGGCAAGCTGGCTGTCTTCCTGGGAATCGGCTATCCCAACCCCAGCTACTCCCACTTCCGATCTATGGACATATGGCACACCTGCGAGCCGGACACGATCGGTACCGAGGGTTGGCTGGGTAAGGTTATCGCAGACCTGGACCCTAACAAGGAAAACGTGCTGACCGGCGTCAACTTCGGACGGGGCTTGCCCCGGGCCTTGGCCAAAGAGGGCGTCCCCGTGGCTTCGGTGGGCAACCTGGAGACCTACGGTCTGCTGTCCGGAATTCAGGGTGACCAGCGAAACGACGCCCTGGATGTCTTCGGTCAGATGTATGCCCCGGCCATCGGCACGGGCTATGCGATGGACTACATCCGCAGCACCGGCATCGACGCTCTCAAAGGGGCCGATATCCTGGCCACCGCGCCGCATACGTATACTTCCAATGTGGAATATTCCGGCACCGTGGTGGGTCAGTACATGAAGAACATCGCCCAGACCCACCTGGCCGAATTCGGCACCCGGGTGCTTTTCACCACCTCACCATACAACGGTTTCGACACCCACGCCGCCCAGGCCACGGCCCACTCCACTCTGTGGAGCGACGTGTCCGATAGCGTTGAGACTTTCTTCGCCGACCTGCGAGAACACGGCAAGGCCGAGAACACGCTGCTGTTCCTGTTCTCCGAGTTCGGCCGTCGTGTCTTCGACAACGGCTCCGGCACCGACCACGGCGCAGCCAGTGTGGCCTTCGCCGTTGGCGAAACGGTCAAGGGCGGCATTTACGGGGTATACCCATCCATGGAGCGCAGTGACCATATTGAGGGCGGCAACCTGGCGCCCACCATGGACTTCCGGCAGGTCTATGCCACCATCGTGGAAGACTGGTTCGGTCAGGACCCGGTCCCCGTGGTTGGTGGTAACTTCGAGAAGATCCCGTTCCTGTAAGCCGGTCCAGCAAAGGCTTATTACGACACGCAGGCTGTCCTTGTGGCGGGGGCATTGCCGCCTGGCGCTAGGTGACATAAACCCGTCCAACCAGTTAATGACGAGGCAAGAGCGATGAGCACCCATTTCTTTGGGCTCAAAGATTGGAGTTTCCAGTATAGCCACTCTCTGGGCCGTAACGAGTTCGGCGGCACAGGGTTCCGCAACCCGGTGGACATGGCGTTGGGCGCCGACGACGTAGTGTATGTGTTGAACCGGTCCCGCGAAGATCGGCCCGACGGCGTTCGTGTATCAATGGTCACGATCGACGAGAACTTCATTAGCGAGTTTGGCGCCTATGGCGAGGGCGATGGCCAGTTCATCTGGCCTACGGCCATCGCCCTGGATGGCGATGGGAATGTCTATGTCGCTGATGAGTTTCTGAACCGAATTACCGTCTACAACAGGGATGGCGATTTTATCCGCCAATGGGGCAAGGCCGGTTCTGCCAACGGAGAATTGGATCAGCCCGCGGGTTTGGCCATCGATGGGGAAGGTACCTTATACCTCACCGACAGCCGAAACCATCGGGTGCAGAGGTTCACCCTGGACGGAAAGCACCTCGGCTCGTTCGGCTCATTCGGCAGCGAGCCGGGGCAGTTGAACATGCCCTGGGGCATCACCCTGGACAAGAACGGACTGGTGTTTGTAGCCGACTGGCGCAATGACCGGATCCAGGTATTCACGCCAGGTGGGCAATGGCAGGCCAGCTTCGGGTCGTCGGGGACTGGGGTTGGCGAGTTTAACCGTCCCAGCAGTGTAGCAGTGGATAGGGACGGCCTCATCTATGTGCTCGATTGGCTGAATGACCGCGTCCAGGTATTGAACCCGGACGGACGGTTCATCACCGCCCTCCTCGGGGAGCACCAGCTATCCCAGTGGGGCAAAGACAAACTGCTGTCCAACCCAGACATGATCCAGCAGCGTGCCATAGCCTTTAGCTGGGACCAAGGTGCTTTCGAGAAAAGACTTTCCGACCCATGCGCAGTGAAGGTGGACGATCAGAGCCGCATCGCCGTGCTTGAGAATACCAGCGGGCGAATTCAGGTTTACCAAAAAACCGATACACCGGTGCTGGTCTAGAGTCGCAACAGCCGGAGCCAAGGCCCGGCCAAGATTCAATCTAGATCAGTCTGTAGGGGGATAGGATGTCAAAGGTGGGGAGATTGCGGCCCATCGGGGTGTCGAAGGCCAGGATAAATGTCCAGCTAAGTGTGCAGCATAAATGTCACTCTGTCATGCTGGCACTGTATCAGAACCAGATGTTGACGTGGTGAGAATTGGCCTGGACCGGCGCCCCGGGGGACCGTCGGCATCCATGTATTTCCTGATGGTGGCTCTGTGGATTCCCAATTCCCTCTGGATCGCCCGCAGCGACATCCCTTTGCGCCTGGCTTTCTGAATTGCCTTCCACCTCTCCCTCTGCAGGAAGGTGGGTTTGTGTGGCGGGACAGTGGCAGGCGTCGGGTCAGCGGCAGCGCCGCCGGTCAGGTCCGCCTGATCCTCATTTTCCGCTGAGCTTGAGTCCAAGGACTTGAGGGCCGCCTCCCAGCGCCGGTTCAACCGGTCAGACCCGGCGGGCGAGGCAAGAGGAGTGGCCGAATCTCCCTGGCCGTTGCGTAGGAACACCGGGCTGGGCGGCGCTTTCTGGGCGTTGATGATGCGTCCATCGTGGCGCACCCTGAGCCGGCCGTCCAGTCCTTCGAGGACCTCCACAACCGCGCCGGCATAGCTGGGTCGTTCCGGCTCCGGCAGCAACTGCAGCGTATGCAACTGGAATTTCACGGTATTGTCCTTGGCCACCTTCCTGCGGTGCTTGAAGCACAGGACCTGCTCCAGGGACAGTTCAGGTCCCAGCGGCCGGTACGAGGACTCAGGGCATTGCGGGGGAACCCGGAAGCGCCGGTTGTATCGCGGCAGAAACTGCTCCAGCACCCCGTTGGCCTCGGAGATGCTGCCAGCTCCCGCCAGACGGAGTTCGGTAACCAGCCGGTCCTGAAAGGTTCCGGCAGTGCGCTCCACACGGCCCTTGGCCTGGGGCGAGAGGGCGAATATCATCTGTATCCCCAGCTCGTCCATGGCCCGGCTGAACTGGGTCGGCGTTCCCTGTAGGCCGGCCCCCGGTGTATGCCTGAAGACCCCGTGCCGGTCAACGTAGAGGGCCACGGGAATGCCAACGCTCTGCACCAGATCCTGCATCAGCAGGAAATAGGTGTAGGCCTCCTCCTTCTCGCAGAACAGGGCGTTGACCACCGTGCCGGTGGCGTCATCGACGGCGATCAGCAACGTGAAGGGCGGCACCTGGGTCCCCCAACCACGAGTGGTAGCTGCCGTCCACCTGGATCAGCATTCCCTCCCGGGGCATTCGCTGACGGCGCACCCGGTGCTTGGGCGGGCGTCTTCGCCGCGGACTCTTCAGGCCGGCGTTGACCAGGATGCGTCTGAGCGTAGTCCTGCCGATGTCGATCCCCTCTCGTTCGCTCAGCAACTCGCTGAGATGGGTGTGGTTGGCCTCTGCGTACCTGGTGCCAGCCAAATGGACCACATCGCAGGCCACGGCTTCGGGAGTGGCATTGGGGGCTCTGCGACCCCGGTGGCCGTGGGCAACTGCGGCAACTCCCCTCTCCCGGTAGCCCGCCAGCATGCGCCTGGTGTGCCGGGTGCTGACACCCATGAGCGTGGCCGCCTGATCCAGCGTCATGTGCTCTGCCAATAAGCTGTTAAGAACCTGGAGTCTCGATTGTTCTTTGGGGGTCAACGTCACATTCTCCATGGGGTGAATGTGACATTTATGCTAGCCAGTTAGCGAGGACATTTTTGATGGACGTCAACAGTTTCGACGGCTGTCGGCTTCCGCCTCCTCCAGGTCCATTCGCCACCGGGCTGCCGCCTCTTCCCTCGTGACCGCGCCGTCCATGTTGAACTCTCCTTACCGGCCTCTGCCGTTTCGGGGCGGATAAAGTGGGCTACCGCAGAGGGTGCCGGGGCGTCATGGATAGTCTAAGGCTTGGGGAGTTTCCCGGAAACCGATAACCGGGGGCATGGCAAGGATGAGACTGGAGAAAGCCGGGGCCGCAGGGTTGGTTTGTTGGCAGCCTACCTTAAGCGGTAAAATGTGAACGGTAGAGGGATGTCCACAAGAGGAAGACGTATGAGCGACGAGGATACCCTGGCGAATCCGCAAGAGGAGGGGCATTTGGTGCCCCCGCGCCGCCCCCATGAAGAGACGGCCCGCCTGGGCAAGGAATTGTACGAGCGAAATATCCGCCGCCAGATCGAAGCCGACCACCACGGCCAAATCGTTGCTATCGATGTGGACAGCGGATGCTGGGCCGTCGCTGACGGTGAGTTTGCCGCCCTGGACCGACTGCGGGATATGCGTCCCGGCGCCGTCAATGTCCTGTGCGAGCGGGTGGGTTACCAGGCGCTGCGCAGCTTTGGCGCCGGTTTTGTACGGAGGCCCGGGTGATCGAGGGGTTCGTGAACGAGGCTTACGAGGCGGTCGTGGCCCTTTCCCTGCAAGGCCCCGCAGGACAGGTGCGGGATGTAGAGGCCGTCATAGACACCGGCTACAGTGGCTTCTTGACCTTGCCGGCCATGTTGGTAACGGAGTTGGAGTTACCCTTCGCCTACGTGGGGCGGGCGTTCCTGGCCAACGACGATATAGTGAGCTTCGATGTCCACGACGTTACAGTCCTGTGGGACGGCCAACTGAGGCATATCAGGGCCGATGCGACGGGAAGCACGCCGCTGGTGGGGATGTTGCTGCTCGACGGGCACGACTTGAACATTGAGGTCGAGAACGGCGGCCGCGTCGTCATACAGTCCAGAGCATAGCCGAGGGAGATGAGGCGGCGGCCGAAGAGACTCGAACACGAATGGTGGCCGACAGGTCTCTCCCTTGGTCCATCAGGAAATTGACGCGTGACTTTCGTAGGGGTGTTGCACCTGGTCAACCCCAATTGCATTCAATCCCACTACCCAGGAGTAACGGAACCCCTGGTATTGAAGGGCTAAGCGACAAGTAGCATGGATGGTGTGTCATGAACGGCGGGAATCTCAATCTCCATAAACTCATTCTCAGCGCTTGGACCAATGCGCTCAAGAACAGCGCGGAGGTACAGGGCACTTCTGAAATGGCCGGAGGGCGGGTCAACCGCGAGGCTTCGGATGTTTGGCTCGACTGTCTGGGACAGGAGTTTCGGAAGTATTATGACGACAAGAACCAGAGGGTTTTTTGGAAGGGCAACAGCGAGAACCGAGGCCAATTCGGTTTGAATGAGCTTTTGTTCGGCATATCAGTCTGCCAGGTCGAGGAGGTTCCCTCCATTGGAAAAGGAACGCTACTTCCATTCGTGTCAAACTGCCACTGGCAGGTAGAGTCCGAACTGAACGATTCAGACAGCCGGGAGATAACCAAGGACTTCAGCAAGCTGGTAATGGGACAGTCTGCCAGGTCGAGGAGGTTCCCTCCATTGGAAAAGGAACGCTACTTCCATTCGTGTCAAACTGCCACTGGCAGGTAGAGTCCGAACTGAACGATTCAGACAGCCGGGAGATAGCCAAGGACTTCAGCAAGCTGGTAATGGGACAGTCTGCCAACAAGCTGTTCATTTCGTCCTATCAGGGGGATAACCAAATGAAAGTGAGAAGGATGTGCTCTCCTATTGCCCGCCGCTGCACCGGGAAATTACACCTGTGTTTTATCGACCACCCACGAAACTGGGGAGGGGAACCGGAGTTGCCGGTCCTGTTAAGGTGGAAAGACGATGACTGGAGGCTTTGCGAAGGAGGCCGGGATTGAAGACTTGGATGTTTCTGGCCTGCGTCGGCTCTCTGGAGCGGGGGTTGGTGGACCAGCGGCTTTGCCTTTGCCAAGAGTTCGACCTCCGGCCGGAAGCATTGATTCGTGGTGTCAACGCCAACCGGATGATCACCACCGCCGCACTGCTGGATGATTGAATCGAGCTGAGCTTTGCCGACGGTCTCAAGGGACTCATACCATACGCCGAAATTCCCGAGGTCAAGACACCCGAGAGAATATCTGGCCTGGAGTTACCCAACCCTTACGAAATGGTAATGCAGGTGGGCCTGAGTGCACGGTAGGTGGAACAGTCTTCGAGATGTGGTTGGGGGCGGTTCTCTGATCCTTCGTAGCACGACCTATGCGGCTAATTCGGTCCTCCTTTCACAAGTCGGGTGTGTACCCAAACCCGGACTGTCAAACCGCCTAATGAATTCCGCTTTCCGCAGCAACTATCCTCGGTTACTGCTATCGGAAGTACCAAGATTTGGGCCAAATTCTAGGGAACCGAGTGTACGCAACTGGTGTCCGTACGGCAAGTGTCTAGCGGTAAGATAAGCTGTTGCAAGCCGATTCCTTGGATGCTATCCTTGGTTTGCACCAAGGATAGCATCCAAGCATATGGCGCAAGGTTTCAGGAGCAGGCAATGAGAGATCGAATATTGCCCACCGGTGAATGCTGGTGTGGATGCGGCGAAGCTGCGGCGAGGGGGGCTTTCTTCCGGTCTGGCCACGACAAAAAGGCGGAGTCTGCAGTCATACTCGTGGAATATGGCGGAGTACCTGAGTTTCTCAAGATGCATGGGTATGGACCAGGTGAGAAGAACCCTGTCGCAACCCTTGAGCAGTGGCGCCAGAGTGGGAAGCCTTCATTTGACGCTAGTCATTAGGTAGTAAGACATTTTATGAACAGACCGTACATTACAAACACTCTTGATGCACCAATGCGATCTATCGCAAATGGACTGAAGGAGAAGGTGTGGCTAAGCCTATTGGTTAAGGCTAAAGGACCAGTTGATTCTGGGCCGAGCAGCACGATAACCGCCACCGCTTCTTGGCATCAGTTAATTTCTTTAAGCAAACAATTCCTTTTCTTGACGTAATGAGCTTCTAAGGAGGCCAACTAATTTGCAACTCACTTTCTCAAATGGCCAGATACAAGACATCGCTCTGGATAAGTTGAGACCCGGGTCATGGCAACCTAGAAGAGTCTTTAGCACGGATAGGCTGCAGGAATTGGCGGGGTCAATGAGATCCCTTGGAGTGCTTACCCCCCTTAGGGTAGTGCCGGAATACTCCGGACAAGGGTATTTAATAGTGGCTGGAGAACGTCGCTGGCGTGCGGCCAGCCAAATTGGCCTCTCATCTTTACCTTGTATCGTCATGGACGAGCGAATGGATGATAAGGTACTGGGAGAACTGGCCATTCTCGACAATCTTCACCGAGCCGACCTCCTGCCTGCTGAAGAGGCGCGTGCTATCGCCAATCTTGAGCAGGCGGGCGTCAAGCAGCGGGAAATCGCAGCCAGATTAGGGAAGAGTCTGTCCTGGGTGAGTCAGCGTCTGTCAATGTCAAGGCTTCCGGGTAGTGCTCTTTTGCTCCTCGACAACGGGGCCATTACGCGGGAAGAGGCTCTTGCACTGACCAAGTTGCAAGACTACCCAGACCTCATAGAAGCCTGTCTCGAACCCTCGGGAAAACGGCTTAAAGTCTGGCTAGGCGCCCATGTGTCTGACGCAATCGGTTCGCGGGTTCAAGCGGTCATGCGCGCATTTGAACTAGAGCGCCAGCGGAATGACTGGGAAATCAAAATGAGGGCAGCAGGCCATAGTGTCCTCGAACAAGTCCCTAAAGAGAATGACCGTAGATACGTCAAGTTGACCCAGGGGTCGGAAGCGGCGCGAGCCCATCAGAAAGGGAAACTTTCGTGTGAAGCATGGAGTTGGGACAATGGTCGGCCAGTGAGGTATTGCACTAAGCCAGAAGACTTGCAAGCGGCCGTAGCACAAATTCCGGGGATCGACCAGATGGAGCGAGCCAGGCAAGAGGAGCGCCACCGGATTGAGGAACGGGAAGCGGCACGAGATGCAGTGATAAAGGCCTGGCTAGCTACAAGTCGGGGGTTATCTACGACAGAACTGGGGATTCTGGCACGAGAACGAATTCAAACGATGGTAGAAGTCGATGAACGTCTTCTCGCTCGGATGGGAAGTTGGCTTGGTTCCGAAGGTAGCCGTCAAATACGCGCTGAGGTAGCTCAAGAGGAACTGCACCGAGCCAGCGAGCGTCGCCTGATCCAACTGTGGTTCCTCCTCGAAGCAGCGCAATCCATGTCCCATTCAGTTGTACCGACTTGGATTGATCCATGGCTGCGAGAGCTTGGCTTTATTGAGCCAAACTGCGTTGATCTCCCTGAGGAAGCCAACGCCAGCGAAAAGACTTAACGAAGGGGCAGACTCAGTCCCCAAAGTAGATTGCCGTGAAAACAGATGTTGAAAGCAAAGGCAAACTTCTAGGTCCCTTTGATGCGGCACTTACGCATGGTCCCGAAGCGGACACCGATAGCCTAAGAGAAGCTGTGCTGAGACAGGTGGAATCGCTGAATCTACCCAGTTGGGCGAGTCTTGGAGATACAGCCGAGTTATCGAAGGCTGGAATCAGGGAAATGCATAGGTTGCAGCGCCAAGATACCTTAAGACGCGAGTTGGCTGCCATCGGCGGAAGAATTGAAGACTTAATGCATCATTTTGCCAATGGGAGTGAGATTCGTCCTGAAGCTATTGACCCCGTGATTTTTCCAGTAAGGGGTAGCGGCCTCTCTTCTGACCTTTTCCGTTTAGCAACGTTGCTTTGGTCCGTTCCTGTGTCAAAAGGATACGGAAGGAGAATGCGGTTCTTGGTCAAGGACCAATACAACGATAAGGTGATCGGTGTGTTCGGCCTTACTGACCCCGTGTTCAACCTCCGTACACGAGATGAGTGGATAGGTTGGAACGCCCAACAGCGACGTGAAGCATTGGTGCATTGTATGGATGCCTACGTTGTTGGTGCCGTGCCGCCCTACTCATTTCTCTTGGGTGGCAAGCTCATAGCGTCATTATTAGGCTCCGCCGAAGTTGGTGAAGCGTTTTCGAAACGTTACGGTTCCAGCAAGGGACAGATTAGCAAACAACATAAAGCAGCGAGGCTCGTACTAGTCACGGTTACATCGGCCCTGGGAAGGTCGTCTATATACAACCGGCTTAAGCTGATGGCACATGAGGGAGAAAACTCTCGTTTAATGGTGGAACTTATCCGCGTAGGAACGACGGTAGGGTTTGGTCACTTCCATTTGTCTGAAGCCCTGTTTGCTAAGATTCGAGAAATGGTGCGTGATAACGGTCATGGGTATGCAGACGCCAATCAATACGGCGACGGACCGAATTGGAGGATCCGTTTGTACAGGGTGGGTCTATCAATGCTAGGTCTCGACCCCAACTTACTCCGCCATGGAATTGAGAGAGAAGTATATGTGCTTCCTCTTTCGGTTAATTGTAAGGAGTTTCTACGTGGACAGGTCGAAGAGGCCTACCTCGACCGGCCAACCGTCCGAGAGATTTCGTTGGCCGCGCAGCAACGATGGATATTGCCTCGAGCAGAAAGGCGTCCTGAGTATGCTGCATTCCAAAAGACTGATATTATTCACCAACTTGAGGAACATTAGGAGCACTTTCGGAGGACAACATGCCTATCTCGCCTTTTGAGAATTTTCAGCAAGCGAAGGAAAGCATATGCTCCTACCTTGAGACTGCATACAAAATCTCAGACAGGGCTGTGTTCGCGGAGCGCGCTCAATTGCTGCGCGAGGAGGTTCAACCTCCCCTTACTCCAGCGGTAGCCCAGGAGCCGTTCATCGAATCGACTCCAGCGTTCCCAGGCGCTCAATTCCTGGCTGATTTGGCGAGAACAGTAGGATCAATACCCTCCGAGTTGGTCGATTTGGCTGCGTTCGGTATGCCGGTGCGCGACTTTCCGCTTTACGACCACCAAGCCAAGGCCCTCCAGCAGGCCTACGGTAATGCACATAACTTGGTAGTTGCTACAGGGACTGGGTCCGGTAAGACAGAGATTTTCTTGTTGAGCATTCTCGCGGACATACTTCGAGAAGCACTTTCTCTTCCTTGGCCGGCCCCAGCAAGGGGTCCCGAACCAGGCACCTACAACTCGGCACAGGAACAGTGGCTACATAATCGTCGACACGAGAGACGCCAATCTGCGGCACGAGCCATTATCTTGTATCCGATGAACGCACTGGTTAACGACCAAGTCCAACGTCTACGGCGTATTTTGGCGGACCCAGTTTCGGAGGCTTGGCAAAAGGCTACCCTGCAACAGAATCTCATTTATTTCGGAATGTACACCGGCGATACGGAACCGACCGGGCACTGGTCTCGGCAAGCCCGCCGAAACAGATGGGGTCAGTTCATCCAGGAGGTTAGTTCAACTTGGGACAATCTCGCCCCAGCGCACCGTCAGCGCGGAAACTGGCCTCGCGTTGGCGGCCCGGAAATGCTGTGCCGCTGGGATATGCAGAAGGCGCCCCCCGACATCCTGGTAACGAACTATTCCATGCTGGAGTACATGCTTGCCAGGGCCATTGAAGCACCGATTCTTGAACTTACGAAGAACTGGCTGAAGACAACGCCTGGTGCCCGGTTGACCTTGGTCTTGGATGAAGCTCACACCTACACTGGTACTCGCGGCACTGAGATAGCGTACCTAATCCGCCGACTCAAGGAGCGTTTGGACATCAGGCCTGGAGATAGCAAACTTCGCTGTATAGCGACGAGTGCGAGCCTCCCAACGCAGCCAAATGCTCAGCAGGAAATCTGCCAGTTCGCCGCGGACCTGTTTGGTGAGCCGGTCGCCTCGTTTTCTCCAATAGTTGCCTCACCGTCTCCGTCGGCTCCCACTCACAACCCCTCGGATCCAGAGATGGACGCATTTTCGACTTTCGGCGAAACATTCAACCCTGAAAACCCGATACCTGCCATAGATACTCTTGTGAATGCCTTGTCTCTAGGCCCCCTCGACCTCGCTAGCAATTCTGACATCGCTTTGTTCAAAGCGATCAATCAACAGCCACAAATAGTTCGCGCACGGACCTTCACAACCCGAAATGCGAAGCAACTTGATGAACTGGCCGATGAATTGTGGGGCTCCTTGGGTACGGCGTCACAGCGTAGGCAGGCTACAACGGGAGTTTTCGCAGCTGGCGCTTACGCCCGGGATAAGAGTGTCCAAGACGCGCCTCCACTAATTTCAAGCCGAGTGCATATGATGTTTCGCGGTATCCCTGGGCTCTGGGCCTGCATGGACCCCAAATGCTCGCAAGTGCCACCGACTTTTGGGCACCCAACATTCGGGAGTCGACCTGTTGGCCGGCTTTATAAAGAGCCGACACCATGGTGCGGATGCGGTTCGCGAGTTCTTGAGGTTTTTACTTGCCGCGTATGCGGGTTGATGTTCTTAGGAGGAATCCCCGACCAAGCAACCGGCAGCCTGTGGCCATGGGCGGATGACCTAGAAGGGGGCCGTGCCGACCTTAATGATTTCGTTCTGTTTGGGGTAGAACCACCAGGGTCGCAGACGGAATACCGGTCAGTGCGTACATCGCGACCTGTCGCAGCCGGGCACCAGGATGCCCGTGAAGTCTACAGTGTCCGCGGGGCTACAGTAGGGGGCACCCAGATCCCGTTCCCGAGCGAATGCCCTAGGTGCCACAATCGGAGAGGGCGAGGTGCAGAAGGCCGCGAGATAATCGAGCCCCTACGCACCAAGGGGTCGAAGTCATTTTCGGTTTTGGTGGAAGATGCCTTCCGGTTTCAACCTTCTTCACCACGGATAGATACCGCTAACAAGGGTCGCAAGTCTTTGACTTTCAGTGATAGTCGTCAGGACGCGGCTATGCTAGCTGGGGACTTAGAGATTGACCACAACCGTGATTTGTTCCGGCAAATAGCATACCGCCTATTGACTAGCTGCTATCGTTGCATGGGCTTCGGCGCGATCCAGCCTACCCCCGGTCCGTTGCTTGGAAATCCCGGAACACCTCCCAACGCGCCACAGCCTTGCTCAGACTGCGGCGGCACCGGTTCAATACCGACTCCAGCTGTTCCTGTGCCCGTCGGTGATCTGCGTCGCAGGATTTTGGGATTTGCTCATCAAGCTCGAATCAATCCCACCTTGGATGACCTTCCCGGGTATTTTGCTCAACTTACGCCTTTCTTCAACCCTAACGAGGGTCAGGCGACACAGCACATTAACGCCTCAATCAGAAACGAGATTTCTGCACCGGATTTTGGCCTAGTACTCAAACAACTCAGGATTGGCAGGGGTAGAGGCGATGGAGTTTGCGTCTGGCGTCTTGGGCTGTGAAGCGCCAGTTAATGGTGGCTCCTATCGCGTTCCGCTCCGACACGCAGGCGTTGGTGCCTCTTTCCAGGCTGTCCTCATCTCCGTGGCGTCCGTGCAGACAAGCCCGGGCCAGCACGCTGAACTCTATCTCCGCCATATTGAGCCAGCTTCCGTGTTTGGGCGTGTAGTGGAACTCCAGCCGTTTGGCGATGCGCCGGGCCTCCGGAGCCGGAAAGGTCTCGTACAGCGACGCCACCCGGTGGGTGTTAAGGTTGTCCAAAACCAGACGGATCACCGGGACTTCGGGGTAGGCCTCGTCCACCAGCCAGCGCATCTGGTGAGCGAAGTCCTGCATGGTGCGCCGCTGCGTGATAGCCACGTGGCGCCAGCCGGCCTTGGGCTCGCAGCTCAGGAACAGATTGCGGGTTCCGGCCCGCGCGTATTCGTAGTCCTCTCGCCTTGGTCTCCCAAGCTTTGCCGGCAGAGGCTCCCTGACATCGGCCAGCAACTGGGTTGAGGTCTCGTCAAAGCAGACCACCGGCCTCTGCGGATCGTAGGGCTCGGCGTAGAGATCCAGCACGTCCTCCATGGCCGCCACGAACTCCCCGCCTACCTTGGGGATGCACCATTGTTTCTTGAGCCACGGCTTGAGGGTGTTTTTTTCAAGTGCAGCCGCACCGTCTCGGGAGACAAAGACTCCACCAGTCCCAACTCCACCGCCTTTCCCGCCAAGGCCCGCATGGTCCAGTGGTCATGACCATCGGGCGCCGGGCTACAGGCCAAGGCTATCAGGTGAGCCTCGACCCGATCGTCCACCTTCCGGTATGGATTGGGCGAGTTGTGGTGCCGCAGCACCTCCTCCAGTCCTTCCTCGGCATACCGCCGCTTGATGCGGAACACGGTCCGCTCCGACACATCCAGTGCGCTGGCCACTTGGGGAGCGGTCCAGCCCTCATCTATCTTGAGCAGAATACGGGCCCGGGTAATCGCCTGGGCGGAACTCCTTCCAGCCCGGACCATCCTCCTGAGACGTCCCTTCTCCTGTGTCGCCAGCCGGACTCCGTACTTCTCCTGCACCATGACCACCTCACATCCTACAACCCTTTGTCTATCCCCAAGGTAGCATCCTGTCCGGACTCATGCACTAACTGACAATCCTAGATTGGCTGAATACTAGAGCCTATGGGCCTAGCAGCTTGGCGCGCGACCTTTCCTTCCCAGAGTGCTGGCAGTCTAAGAGGTCTCTCAGTGCAGGAAACTGATGACCTAATTGATGGAGTTATGCGCCTCCTTGCGACAGAGGATGTGTTGCTTCCCCCTTCGCTTGACCTGAGGGACTGGGGTGAAATGGTGCCGCATTGGGACCGGAATTTGCTGGTAGCGCCGCCAAGAAGTGGCAATCACCTCGTTACATTCGACCCAACCCGCCGAACTAAACTCGGCAGGTTCCTTCGGTCAGTGGCGGAAAAACTCCTTCGCGAAAACAAGATTCAAGGTGCAAATGCGGTAGACCTATGGCTTACTGACCTAACAGATCCTTTGTTTAACGTACTGCAGCAATTTGGTCTCATCACCGCAGATATAAACAACGCGGGCTATGGCATCAATATTGACCGGTTTCAATTGGAACCGATAGGCGACCGAGTGCATGTATGCAACGCCTGCGCCTATATCACGAACAGAGCTGTTCTGAACGTGTGCCTCCGCTGTGGCCAGGATACGGAGCTGCGCCCGACGTCCGAGGTGCAGAACTACTACAGAAGGTCTGTGGGCTTCGCACGCCCTGGAAGTCCATTCCCCGATCCGTTTGCCCTTCGCGTCTTGGAACACAGTGGCCAAATCGAAAAGCCTGAAGCCCGTCGCTACGAGTTACGTTTCCAAGACGTTTTTCTTTCTAACGAGGACCCTGACGATGTTCGGGTGGACATCTTGAGCGTTACTACTACGATGGAAATGGGTATTGATATTGGTAATCTTCTCAGCGTAGGAATGCGAAATGTACCTCCCACGGTTGCGAATTACCAGCAGAGGGCAGGGCGAGCAGGGCGCCGTGGTAGCGAAGTAGCAACAGTCATGACCTTTGCCCAGAATCGGAGCCACGACCAGTTTTATTTTTCAGAGCCTCCCAAAATAGTCTCAGACCCACCTCGAATCCCAAGGGTTTACGTCGATAACCGAGTGATTGCCCGCCGCCATGTGAGAGCATTGGTCCTCCAACGGTTCTTCCTCCAATGGTCCCATACGTCATCAGGCCAGGTCGTCGGGGGAACTCTGAATGCTTGGGGCAGCGTCAATCAGTTTAATCAACACAACGGACACCAAGAATTACAGCGTTGGGTGAGGGCTAATCAACTTCCTCTCGTCGATAGATGCAAGCTTGTAGCAGAATCCTCATTCCACCGCGAAGTGCCTTCCTGGGTTTCCGATATTCCTGGCGAAGTCATGCAGAATCTTCAAGCGAGACCCCCCGGAGAAGACATTCTTGGGAGTCTCCTCGACGTGGGTTATCTACCAAGGCACGCCTTCCCGCTTGATGTGGTTTCTCTCTGGACAGAGCCTCCGCCCATTGGCGCGAACTATCGAGAACGAGGTGTACAGCGTGACCTGGGAATTGCCTTATCAGAGTTCGCCCCGGGTGCGGAGATAGTAAGAAAGAAACGAATCTACAGAGTGGCAGGTCTGTACGACCAAGATGACTTCAATCCAAACTACCGGCCAGACAGTCAGTTTATCGAATGCCGCGACTGCCATGGGGTACAGTTAGTTGGCATGGGTGGAACCGTGCCCTCCGGGTGCCATGTGTGTCAGGGACGGAGGCTTGTGACAATGCCTGTGGTTCGCCCTCCTGGATTTTGTTCAGAGTGGGCTGGTCCCGAGGCGGGGGGACGTCGCTATCTCGGGGGTGGACGGGAGCGAGGTGGCGCAGTGACGCCTGCGAGGCTCGCCGTTGGTGACGATTCGTTCACATCGCCAAGCAGCGTGCAGCCCGCCTTCGCGCCAAACCTTCATGTTCTGGTGAGAGTCGGAGACTTGCACATGGTGAATCGCGGCCCAGACGTTGACCAATACGGGTTTCGGATCTGTCCTCAGTGTGGAAGGTCGCTAGGCCACTCAGAGACAGTTCACACCTACCCTGCGCATATTCCTCCATTCGACGGCCCTAACAGAGGACCGAGAGCCGGATATCAATGTCCGAACGTCAATCCATCCCCCAACCGAGTCTTGCTCAGCCATAGGTTCCCGAGCGAAATCGTCCTGCTCGGCGTGGACCTTCCGCAGTCAATGGACGCCGACGTGAGACTAGCCAGCGGCCGGGCCGCATGGCTTTCCTTCGGCACGGTGGTACTGAACGCGGCCTCTAGGGTGCTTCAAATAGACCCTGACGAGCTGAGGGTAGAGGTCCGCTCTGCCCTGCGCCCCGGCAATCGCCTCCACGGCGAGGTGTACATGCACGACACATTGCCGGGAGGTGCTGGCTATGCTCGGGACGTAGAAAACAACCTGGAAGCGATCCTAAGGCAGGCCCTCCAAGATAGCTTGACATGCACTGACCCTCAGTGCACCGGAGCTTGCTACAGTTGCCTTCTGGACTACCAGAATCAGTTTCGGCATGCACTGCTGGATCGACATCTGGGGCACACAGTATTGGATTTCTTACTCAACGGGGTGCAGCCATCTCTAACGCGATCCGAGATCGATTTGGCAGCTTCCAGACTCCAACCGTACCTGCCAGATGATTGGACGGCTTCGGGACAATCGACCATAGCAGGACAGTATTTCCCCTTAACCGTTCACAATGCCAGCGGCGAACATCTCGGGATTCTGCCCAGGCACGCCCTAGAGGCAGAGCCTGATCCAAGCCTGCGGCAGCAGCTTCTGACGAGCGGTATCCGCGTCTGTTCCTATACCGACTTTGACATGATGCGACGCCCATTCTGGGTCATAAACGAAATAGCTGTGCAGACTTAGCAGTCAAGGGGAATCCGGGATAACTTGGCGGTAGAACAGGTTATCGCCGAAGATCACGAGATGGCCCATCGAGGCCCACTCTGACTCGATGTTAGCCACAGGGTCTAGCAATCCTGATAAGCGTCGATTACGCTAAACATCCTGAGCAACCAGTTCGTGTCAAGACGGAGCCTCTCGAGAGGTGCATGTCAGGCATATGTTCTTCTCACTTCGCAGCTGTCCAACCTTGTAGAGGGAGATTAGAACCGGGACTATTTCCCCGGCATGATTGGAATCTTCATCAACTAGCACATATTCCTTCGTGATCGTCGAGCTGAGGGAAGTTATATCTTGGGAGGGCCGACAGAAGGTTGTCGAGTTCGTGCCGTGCTAAGCAACGGAAGCATTGTATCACTGGGGAAAGGAATCCGCTGTTGCGACGACAGTTGTGGGGACTTTGTGTACTGACCCGCAAAACTAGCATTTTGGCTGGTATTGAAAATGGGGCAAGGCCAACGACCGGCAAGACTAGCATTATGGCTGGTACAGGAAATGGGGCAAGGTCAGTCGCAGATGGAGCTGATACGGGTCGCGTGGGGTACACCAGCAGTACGAACGGGAGCCGCCGGAGCCGATAAGCGCCAACGCTATAAGGGATTCACGCAGGAGGTTCAGGAAGAATGGCGGACAAAGCAACGAGCTACCGGTATTACCCGCTGCTCCAGGACGTCATCTGCGACGAGACTGCCATCGACGAACTGCCCCCGACGGTGGACAACCTCGGTTGTGGGCGAGTGATGATCACCTGCGGCCCCACCATCCTGCAGGCGTGCAACGCGGTGGCGTGGGTCCAGGAGGCGCTGGGTCATCGCCACGTCGGCACCCACTGCTGGAGCGGTTCGCCCAGCTTCCCGGCGTGCGGGTCCCACTCAGACCACCCGGGCAGCGGGAAAGCACCACGGTAGTTCCTGGCCTCGGGGGTCAGCGAGAATTGCAGGATTGGGCAGTGGCGGGCAGCCCCCAGGACTGCGCCGAAATCATTAACCGCTCCCACGAAGAAGACAGTGTGGATTAAGTCGGGTTGGCCAGTTTTAGTTTGCCCAGCGATTTCTCCACCAGGTTAGACTACCTTCATCTCATTTCAGAGGAACTGATACCACGGTTGCAGTGCCGTGGACGGTCTTGGGGCCAGCGAGCGTCCGGCAAGGGAAGGATTCCGGTGTTGCTGCGGGTGTGGTTCGCTGGCAACTGGGTTGCTAAACTACTCTGCCAGGACGGGAAAGAGGTGGACCATGACCAGAACCCCCGCTTCGCGCATCCAACGAGTACAGCCTCCGGCCACCCTGGCCGCCGGCGAAAAAGCTCGACAACTCGCCCGGCAGGGCCACGACGTAATTGACCTGGGCCAGTCAAGTCCGTACCACCTAACCCCGCAGCACATCATTGACGCTGGGATTCAGGCCCTGAATGCAGGACATACCAACATCAGCTCGTCCCGCGGGCTGCCCGAGCTGCGCTGGGCCATGTCCGCAAAGCTGGCCGCCCACAATGGACGCGCCGTTGATCCCGAGGGCGATATCCTGGTTACTCCGGGCAGCAAGATGGGGCTGTACGAGGCCATCAACGCCTACGTCGGGCCCGGAGATGAAGTGCTGGTGCTCGAGCCCACGTGGGTCAGCTTCAGCCAGCAGGTGGAGATGGCCGAGGGTGTGCCTGTCGCCGTGCCACTCGGCGAGGAGGAGGAGTACCACATCACCTACGAGCAGTTGAAGGAATACGTCACGGCGCGCACCAAGATGATTGTCATTAACAACCCCAACAATCCCACGGGCCGGGTTTACACCGAAGAAGAATTGGCGTCCGTAGCGCGTTTGGCCCTGGAGCAGGACCTGCTGGTCCTATGCGATGAGACCTACGAGTATTTCCTCTACGATTCCAACCGGCACGTTACCATGGCGACTATGGAGGGGATGGCGGAACGAACCCTGACCAGCTACACCTTCACCAAGGCCTATTCCATGTCGGGCTGGCGGTTGGGCTGCATCGTGGCTCAGTCAAACCTGCTGGAGCCACTGCTGAAGATACAGGAACAAACGGCCAGTTTCGTTTCTCCCTTTGTGCAGATGGCCGGGGTGGCCGCCCTGGAAGGCCCCCAGGACCACCTGCCCAAGTGGCGGCAGGACTGCGATGAACTGCGCAGGCGCTGCGCCGGCCGGTTGTCCCAGGTTCCCGGGGTACACTGCGCGCTGCCAGAAGGGGCCACTTTCCTGTTCCCTCGCTACTCGGCAGATGTGTCATCCACCGAGTTGGCCGAGCTGTTTGTGGAACGGGAAGGAGTGGTGGTAACTCCTGGCATCGGCTTTGGCGAAAGCGGAGAAGGCCACTTCCGCATTGCCCTGATGCGGTCTCCTGCTGACCGGGTTGTGGAAGGAGTGGAACGCATAGCGCGAGTCCTGGAAACTCTCTAGCCCGGCATTGCAATACCCGGCCGGCGCTGTGTTATCCGACCCCGCATGCACTTCCCCTCACCCCAACCCTCTGCCACCTGAACGAGACCAGCATCCAGTTCATCCAGGTTCCTGAGGTCAATGCGCGCTGCGATGGTATGGACTCGGGCCGCTGGCGTTGTGCCATGTTTTCGTGACCCTCCTCGGACGAGGGAGAGCGCGATTACGTCCGGCATCGTCACCGAACCCGGAGTGGGTTACGGGATGCCCAAGGCGAACCTAATCGCGAAGGTTCTGGATGTTGTCCAGTTTGATCGGCCGATATGGAGAATGGCGGCTTATAATCGGAGAAGTCTCAGAACGTCCCATCCTCAGCGGAATCAGTTATTACTGGGAATTTCTATGTCAGAGGACGAAGCAGTTAAGGAGGGCCCATGAAATATGACGTTATTATCGTCGGCGGGGGAGCGGCTGGGTCGGTGTTGGCCAGCAGATTGGCTGAAAACGCGAATACCTCCGTTCTGTTGCTGGAAGCCGGGCCGGATTACCCCGATCCGGACTATCTTCCGGACGAGATAAAGTTCGGCCACACAAGTTTCGCAGAATCCCCGGACTCGGAGCATAACTGGGCCCTGCGGGGAACGATCACCGAGGAACAAGGGGAGATTCACGTGGCGCAGGGCAAGGTGATAGGAGGCGGGTCGTCCATCAACGGTCAGGCAATGCAAAGGGGGTTGCCTGAGGATTTCGACTCCTGGTCCGCTATGGGCAACGGTGAATGGTCTTATGACAAGGTACTGCCTTACTTCAGAAAATCTGAGCACGATCTCGACATTCGGGATGATTTTCATGGGTAGTGTCTCAGTTTCAAATCCTGTGAGTGTTAGACGGTCATCATTGGAACCCCGTCAACGTAGTATGCCGACCCTACCCACCCCGTAATCCGATGCTCGTAGGCCCACACCCGCTCATGGTGCGGGATACGATTGGTGCCAAGGGTTTCTAGTCTGCTGCCAGCTCGCATAAAATTAATGCGTGGCCGTTTATCCATGAATCCTCTGTGGTTGGTTGGTTTGGGAGTCGGCCCATCGAGCTGGACTGACTGCTATCAGTCCAGCTCTCTTATTGTCGCACAACACCCCGCTATCTGCTATGATTTCCACGCACTCCCCACGAGTGATCACTGTGATTCCAGAACGAGGCATCGGCTTCATGCCTCCTCGGGGATCACGTGGTTATGCCTCTCGTGGGGAGTGGCCGACCTCATTCACGAGGAGGCCCTCATGCAGATGACGACATATCTAAACGATTTCTGTGTTCGAGACTTTGTGGTGTGGATGTCCTACTTCATTTCCGGCAAACGGAGGTTGGAGCATGAGTGGAAGAGTCCTAGGTTAGGGCGGTATGCCTTCACATCGGTGTTCGACGCCTACGACCAATACAGCTGGCCGTCTCACGATCCGTCAGGTAAGGTGAGGCAGGTCAGTGATTCAGATGATACCTTATTGTCTCTGAGAGAGTGCAAGGGTAACATGGATCGGGCGATAGAGCAGGGTGATGCCGGCAGGTTTCGACATGAGTGTGTACAGATACTGAGGTGGGGAGGTATCCAGGAGCCGCGTTTGATTCCCAACATGGACAGCTTGGTCAAACAGTCTGGCATCCTTGATCCATTTACAGCAGATGATGATCGTCTAGGCGATATGTCTGACATGTCGTCGGGATATTCCAAGATATATTCGGTCATGTTGGACGACTTCCCCATCTATGATAGTCGAGTGGCCTGCGCCCTCACATCTTTTGTGTTTCTATATGCCAGTGAGCGATCCTACTCGATGATACCCAATGTCTTGGGTCTAAGAATACCTCCCACCCGCTCTCGGCAGGGGAATCGTAATCCCTTCGGATTCCCAACCCTTCACTATGGTGAGGCCTCCCGATACGCCGAGTCGAACCTCCACGCTGCATGGCTGATATGGGCATTGGCACAGGTGCGCGGGGAGTTCGACGCGGTGCCATTGGATGACCGCATGTTTGCCATTCAGTCTTCGATGTTCATGCTGGGCTATTCTCCACTGGACGAATCTGTTCGGATTCATCGGGGAGGTATGTCTCCCATTTACCGAGTGTGCTAAATTAACCTCGTCGAGTCAGACAGTGGTTCTCCCGAGGCTAGGTTGACGTCAGTCCCTCCCGAGAGGTACATGGACACTGGATGATAGACAAGAGGCCGACCATCAGTCCCTCCCCAGTGCGCTGGGCTAGGTTGACGCAGGTGATCGGCCTCACTTACTTGATGGGGTATTGACTCTTGGTAACGTGAGGCCGAAGTATGTTTACGTAAACCAAGGGGAGGTTCATGGCTACTCGCAGATGATCGACTCAACGGACGGCGCGATTTCTTCTGTGGGGTTCGTTGGAGGTGTTCCTGATTGGGCTTGGATCATGCGGTGTGGGCTGCGCCGCCTACATAGACGATCTTAACTCGGAGGTCAGTTGGGGGTTGGGATGAAGAGATTCCTTTCGAATGAATTCTGGTCATTGTCAGCGCGTTGATGGAGGGAGCCGGAGCAATCCTGAAGGCGGTGTCCGGCCCTGACCGCGAAACATAGGAGGTGATATGCCCACAGGCCCTAAGGGAGAGAAGAGGTCGAGGGGAGCCGTGGAGTCGGCGTGGGAGGTGGTGAGAGAGGCTACTCGAGACAGGGAAGAGGAGCAGGACGATAACATGAAGGCGGAGACAGAGGGAATCGAACCCAGCCGTGTTGGGACGGCTCCGGCGGAATCTGAGTCCGCTTAATCCACCAGGATTTGGTCTGTCTCCGGCTTGTCGCCCTCGATTTCGGTCGAGGGCTAGGTATTAAGGATGTACAAGGGGAGGTGGCGGTGATACTCTGACGTTGGAGTGTGAGTCCGTTAGGTGCCAGCCCTTACCGGAAGGAGGGTTGGAGTCTTCGGGAGAGGGAACCCCCGCCGGAAGTCGGGGGTTTTCCTCTCTTTCTCATGTATACCACACTTATATCCGACTTCATGTTGACCTATGAACTGAATATATGTTCTGTCTTGCAAATGTATTTACAGACCAGAAGTCGAGTTCCAATATCCATGTATGCACAGATTGCCGATAGATAAGAGGGTTCAGATCCTTCACATGCTTGTGGAGGGGATGTCCATTCGTGCTACCTCTCGGGTTGCGGGGGTGTCCTCCAACACCGTGATGAAGCTGGTGGTAGATGCCGGTCGGGTGTGCGACGCCTACCACAACGAGAATGTAAGGGGAGTCGAGGCTAAGAGGATTCAGTGTGACGAAATATGGGCATTCTGCTACGCGAAGGACAGAAACCTGCCGACCGCCAAGTCAGCGCCGGAGGATGCGGGGAGTATCTGGACGTGGACGGCGATAGATAGGGATACGAAGATGATTCTGTCCTGGCTCGTCAGTCCTGAACGAGATGCGGAGGCGGCTCAGGCATTTATGATTGACCTGCGTGAGCGAGTGGTCGGACGACCACAGATTATCACCGATGGTCTGGAGTCCTACACGGAGGCGGCTATCGCGGCATTCGAGGGTAAGGTGGACTATGCTCAGCTGATAAAGGACTTTCAGTCGAGTAAGTATATGCCAGGGAACTCGGTGTCAGTGTCCAAGAAGGTGCGCTGTGGAGAGGTCAGACGACAAGACATCAGCACGTCATACATCGAGCGTCATAACCTGACGATGCGAATGTGTATGCGTCGGTTCACCAGAAAGACCAACGCATTCAGTAAGAAGATTGAGAATCACTGCCATGCAACGGCTTTGTTCATCACGTGGTACAACTTTGGTCGTGAGCACTCATCTCTCAGCCGACACAAGGTTCCAGGTGTAACCCCATCAATGGAGGCTGGTCTGACCACGGAGCCGTTGACGTTGGAGCAGGTTGCGCGGATGATCGAAAATCCATCCGAGTCAAACTGATACACTGCCTTTTCATGGAACCGACGGACCGATGCCAGTAAGGCGCCGTCAATCCGGGACCTGGGCAGACATCCAAAAGGCCTTCCACGCAGCCTGTTTGGAGGCTGGTTACGGGACAGTGGAGGATACCAATGGCCCGAACCCCTCGGGCGTTGGCGTGTGGCCCTCCAACAACCTGGACGGCTGGAGGATGAGCGCCGCTATCACTCACCTGAATCCCATGCGCCACCATCTTAACCTGACGGTGAGGGGAGAGGTTTTCGTCAGGAAGGTATTGATCAAGGATCTAAAGGCCGTCGGTGTCGAAGTGGAAAGCGGAGGCGAGATTTTCAACGTTGAAGCAGAGCGGGTTGTGTTGAGCGCCGGGGCTATCAAGTCGCCCCACCTGCTGATGCTATCGGGAATCGGCCCCAAAGACCAACTTCAACAATTTGGCATACCTCTCGTTCATGAGCTTCCCGGAGTGGGACAGAACCTGTTTAACCACCTGAGCGCCCAGATTACCTTTAAAGTCAAAGACGGAATGACTCTGATTTCCGATGCCGACGCGGCACGCTTTTGTTTACACTACACCTCCCACGGGTCCAGCGAAGTCAATGACATGTTGCTGAGGACCACCCCAATGGTTGACGAGCGGCCGGAGCGCGTCCCCGGTTTGCGGACCAAGTTCCTCAACGATGAGGTTCCCTCGGACCGGGTCGCGCGAATCTCGTGCACGCTCGGGCTGCCCGACGGCGCAGGATACGTCAGGCTTGCGTCTGCCGATCCCTCAGTGCAGCCAGAGTTCAACTACCGCTATCTTCAGCATCCCAACGATAAGCGCCGGGTGAGGGAAGGCATCCGAATGGCGACCAGATTCCTTGAGACCGATGCGTATAGAGACGTGGCCGATTACCGGCTGCACCCAACGGATGACATTCTGGCCGACGACGACGCTTTGGACCTCTACATACGCCAAACCGTTGGAACGGCCAGGCATGTGTCCGGGACATGCAAGATGGGCCCGGATTCAGACCCAATGTCGGTTGTTGATCAATACTGCAGCGTCAAGGGAGTGAAAGGGTTGTCAGTGGTCGATGCGTCGGTGATGCCGCGGGTTACCAGGTCAGGCGGCAGCCATGCCACGGTTGTCATGATAGGGGAACGCGCCGTCGAATGGATTGCCTCGGATTAACTCCACCCAACTGGTCAAAATCAAGAACCCCTTCGATCAGATTCACCTTGGCAGTGTAGTCGGTTGTTCTCCCGACAAAACCCAAGAGATTAAGTTGCCAAGCTTCCGCCAGAGTGTCGGGGGCTTGGCATTTGTGTGGCCTGGCACCCGGGAGGGCTAACGGAGTTGACGCAAGGATTCCGGTACTGTCTACAGTAAAGAGTGGCCAGAAAAAGCGGGCCTATCTGGACGGGGCGGAACTGGACTTCAGCCGTCCGGGCAAACCCACGGACAACGCCTTCATCGAGTCATTCAACGGCCGGTTCCGGCAGGAATGCCTGAACGAGAACTGGTTCCTGTCCTTGGAGGACGCAAGGGAGAAAGTGGAATCCTGGCGAAACCACTACAATGGCGAGCGGCCCCACCGCGCGCTCGGAAATCTGTCCTCAAGGGAGTTCGATGTGCTGGCGGAAATTGGAGATTGACCCGCAACACCAGCGTTACGTCTGGTATCAAGAATAGCGCAAGGTCTGTTTTTGGTGTTGTTGGTCTACAGCGCTTTGCACAATGAATTGGAATTAACACGAAAAAGAACAGATTCTGCGCAATGAATAGCCTGAGTTCCTGCCGTCACGGCCTTGACCCAAGCGTCCAGCCTCCGCTTATCAACCACCTCCCTGACGCAATGCTCAAGAACCAGGACAACCGTGAGCGGACCATCCGTGCTTGACCGCCCGTACGCAACCAAAATAACATTGCCCTACCCACACCAGCAGAAAGGACAAAGCTATGACCACCTGCGACGCTACTCTGCTGAACGTATCCGACCTCGTGGAGACGGAACTCGTCAAGTTCCTCCCAGACGGCTTCGTCATCTCCGGGGTGACCTCCGAACTGCTGCCGGACCCCGACGGCGAACACTACATCAGGACCATTGTAATCCTAGAAGATGGTCACCCCGAACTTGACCCACGAACCCTCAACAGATTCTCCCAATACCTCTACCCCATCTGCCTGCAACAAGGGTTTGAACGACCGACCATCGCTTACGCCAACAGAAGCGAGATTCCTGCATGACTACCGGAGCCGTTCAACCTCCGCTACCGATCGACTGGATGGAACTCATAACCGCCGGCCGGGCGACCCTCACACCTCAGCCTCCGGCGACCCAGCCCGACCCAGCAGCCGCACGCCGGGCTGTCAGCACCGCCTACTACGCGGCCTTCCACGCCCTCACCGCCAGCAACGCTGACGTACTCATCGGCCCACCAAGCGACCAACTGACAACCGAAGCATGGATCAGGATATATCGCCGCCTTGACCACGGCCATGCCAGGGAGCAACTTCGACAGAACCGCCACAACTTTTCAGCCCAAACGAGAACTTTCGCAGACCTTTTCATAGACCTCCAAAACGAGCGCCACAACGCCGATTACAACCCAATGGCAATCTTTACCCCGCAAACGGCGACCACCTGGTTGAACAGCACCGAGGCCGCCATAACCGACTTTCTCCAAACAACCACACAGGAGCGGTCTGCAATCGCCGTTCTCACCCTGATACGAACAAGGTGAACCTGAAATACCGAACCATCGAGGATGGCACCGAAGCAGACACGGTAAATTTCCTACTGGACGCATGCACATCGGCAAGGAAACCGAATAAAAACACATTCTGCACAACGAACCGGAATTAAAAAGGATTCATTGTGCAAAGCCGGTCTACGGCGTTTCGGGCCTCATGCCAAACAAGAGGATGCAACTTCACGCGAGTGACAAGACATAGCAAGGAGGACTAACCGGAGATGCCTGGTTACAAGGGGATTTTATTCGACATGGACGGGGTTCTGGTGGACAGCGAGCCCCTGTTCCACAAGGCGGTGAACTCGATGGTGGAACGCTGCGGCGCGGCGCCAATCACGGAAGAGGAGAACAACCGCCTCCTGCTAGGCACGACGGTGGAGGAAACCTGGGTACGGGTCAAAGAACTGCGCGGAATCCCGCAGACGCCGCAGGAACTGCTGGCCGGCTATAACGAAGTCGTGAAGGACGTTCTGCGTTCCGACCTGGTGGCGCGGCCGGGCGTGCGGGAGCTGATCGCCGAGGCGCGGCGGCGGGGTCTGCCCATCGCGGTGGCGTCGTCGTCGCTGCGGGAGTGGGTGAACCTGAAGCTGTCGGTAATCGGGCTGACCGAGGCCTTCCCGGTGGCCTTGGGCGGAGATGATATCGAAAACGGAAAGCCGGCTCCGGACATCTACATCAAGGCGGCGCGCCTGCTCGGTCTGGAGGCCACGGAGTGCGTGGCGATCGAAGACTCGCCCATCGGCCTGGCGGCAGCCAGCGCGTCGGGAGCCTATACCGTCTGCACGCTAACCGATTCCACGCGCCATCTGGACCTCTCGGCGGCGGACGTGATCATCGAGAACCTGGAGCACTTCGATTATGGGCTGCTGGCCGAGGGAGGCTAGTCCCTTCGTCGACGCCGTCGATAAACGGGCAGACCGGGGCAGGTTCCCACCCGCAGCACCCATTGCGGCCGCTGCATGAGGGCGCGAGCCTCGGCGGCGTCCATCACGGACAGTGGTTCGGCCATGTCGCCCTTAGGCGCGCTGAGTTGTCCGTAGAGGCTCCGCAACGGTTCCAGCAGGCGATGTGGAATGGGTTCGTCGGCGAAATCCCAGATGGCGGCGCGGGTTTAGGTGTCCGAATGGAAAGTCAGCCGGTGATCGGTGCCCCACAGCTCGCCGTAGGGGGCGCAGATGACAAGCTCCGGATTGCGGATGGTGTTTGGGGCGACCAGATCGAAGCAGCAGATAGTGCGCAGATGATCGGCGTCGCAGTCGCTCGGTTCCTCACGCGTGATGGTGTCAGTAGTTTCCCGCGGACTATGGTCCACGTAAAGCTGGACTGACCCGATTCCGCCTGGGCCCTTCCCAAATGGCGGTCAGCGGGATGAAGTCCCAGTCCAGGATATGTCTTAGCAGGTAGGCGGCGAATTCGCGCTTGCAGCTTGTAGAGGGTGCCGGAAGGGAAGTCCCACAGGGTCCATTTGCCCTGTCGGAACTTGTAAATTGCCAGGGCGTAGCGGCCGCCCAGGGCGATCCCGGTCAGGCAGGCGGAGTTGGATCCTTGCCGGGTCAGATGGCAGCTCAGGAGCTCCCCATGCCGCAGCAAGTCAAGGTCGGATAGCCCCTCATGCGTTCCCACTTTGCCCAACTTGTCATCGCGAGCAAGGCGTGGCAATCTCTTTAGGGTAACGGCCGTCGCTCTGCGAACGGGATTGCCGCGTCGCTACGCTCCTCGCAATGATAAAGTGGGTACGCGTGAGCCTGCAATGCACTCCGAGCGAACAATTTCCCATGGACAATGTAGTATTGTAAGGTTGCCATGAGAGGAATCAGATTGACGACCACCGACGGGAAGACACAAATTCCGACAGGGGAGGAGACGACCCATGGCGGCCTGCATGCCCCATACGCAACTGCGTGCGCACCTACGCCCTGTGGCACGGCCAGCCCCGGGAATTCAAGGCCTTCGGCGTTTCCCGCCATACCCTAGGGTGCTTGATGGAACGAGGACACTTGGGCCGCTCCCTGCCCAGGGCGGTAATCAAGGCCCTCGACGGCGAACCCGCCGCCATCGCTGCGGCTGTCAAGGGGGTAGGCCGCCACTGACGCCGGGCTGCTGACAGCGGCGGTCCCCGGATGGCACGCTAACCTCATGACCGGCTCTTACCCGGGAACGCCGGGCTCCTTGGGCCGGCTGCGGCTCGTGTACGCCGGGAACCGACCCTGATCCTGGCGAGCCACTGTCGAAGTTCCACCGTGCCCCGGCCTGTTTGCATGGAGACCGGTGTGATGGAAATTGTATCAGGAAGTGGGCTTGTCTGAAGCCTTGCGCTGCTGGACTGGTGTACGAATTCAAAGCTTGTTGTTGAATGTAAACACTCCCTAGTAGAGCACAGCCGGGACTCTGCTGCGCCTTCCAGAGGCAGTTCTTCTGCCCCGCAAGGTCCCGCTGTCCAGGTTCATGGGGACCACTCCCACACAGGGTGGCTATCTGCCTGCGCCCCAGGGTTCTCAGATCCGGCAGGCCAGCCGCGGCGTCACCAAGAGCTGCGGCCAAACACCAGGAAAGGAGCGCAGCAGGACGTCCTGCTCCCGCCACACCTGGGACTACGGACGACTTCTAATCCATCAGCGGAGCTAACCGGAGACAGCAGCCTGAATCACGGTTCCCTGACGGCCGTTTCGCCTGCCGGATCCTCCGGACGGCATGACCAGCGCCGGGCACCCCGTCCGACTCCCGAGTCGAGCGGAAGGAACGCCAGCCTAGGCTGTTGTTGTCCAGCGATTCCGTCACCCTAATTGAAAAGCGACTATGTCACCCGGGTTAGTCGGTGTCCATTGGCGATGCGGCCAGAGCCTCGGCCTTGGCACGCTCCTTGGCGCTGAGTTTCTTGGTGGGAGGGCATTCAGCAGACATGTACTTCTTCACGGTGTTTTTGGCGATGCCCAAGGTTCGGGAGATGGCGCGGAGGGACAGGCCCTGCTCTCTGGCGTACTGCACCGCCTCCCAGCGAGCCTGCTGGGTCGCCGTGGGCGTCCGGAGTAACTGGTGGCGAAGGGGCTTGGCCTTGCCGGTTCGGCCTTTGTGGGCCGCGCTCTTTACCCTGGCCCGTTTCTCCACCGGGGATTCCAGAGCGGCCAAGAGTTTTTGCTGGTCCTCATCCAGGTGGCTGGCGACCTGCTCACCAGATGCGTCCCTTCCCTCGGCGCTGGGGAGGTGGCCGGTACCCTCGCCCCAAAGGGCTGATGAGGGCGGCGGTCCCTCCTGGAAATCGACGGCCTCTCCCTGATACCGGAGCATCAGTTCCCCGTCGGCCCGCTCCAGCACGTCCACCCGGAGGCCGGCATAGCTGGGCCGTTCCGCCTCTGGCAGCAGTTGCAGGACTCGCCACTGGTACTTCACCGTGTTGTCCCGGGCTACCTTGCGGGTGTCCTTCAGGCAGATAGCATCGGTCAGGGACAGTTCATCCGGCACCGGCCGGTAGGCCGGCTCCGGCTGTTCCGCCGCCACGGCGAAACGGGCGTTGAACCGGGGCAGGTATTCCTGTAGCACCAGGCTGGCCTCGTCGATGTTGCTGGCCCCGGCCAGGCGCAGCTCGGTCACCAGCCGGTCCTGGAAGGTTTCCAGCATCCGCTCGACCCGGCCCTTGGCCTGTGGCGACAGTGCGAATATCTGCTGGATGCCCATTTCTCTCAGCACTCCGGCAAACTGGGTGGTCTCGACAGGCACCGGCTTCTGACGGGCGTTGTACTTGAAAGCCGCGTGGCGGTCGCTGTAGATGGCCAGGGGTATGCCCCACTGCCGGACCAGGCCCTCCAGGAGCACCAGGTAGCCGCGGGTGTCCTCGGTGGTGCGAAAGACGGCCTGGTAACCTCTCCGGTGGCGTCGTCCACGGCGATAAGCAGTGTCAGCTTGGGCCCCCGGTCCTCCAGCCAGGGGTGCTGACTGCCGTCGACCTGCACCAGCATACCCTGCTGGGGCATGCGCCGGCGGCGGAAGCGGTGTTGCTGGGAGCGTCGGCTGCGGGGACTGCCGATGCCCGCCTTGACCAGGATGCGGCGCACCGTGGGGCGGCTCAAGTTGATGCCCTCCTTTTCCCTGAGCAGTTCGGTGAAGTGGCTGTGGTTGGCGCCAGCGTAGCCGTTGCTGGCCAGCTTCACCACGGCGGCGGCATCCGCCTCGGCGACGGCGTTGTGGGGCCTCCGTCCCCGGTTGTCGTGGGCCAGCGCGGCGGGACCGTCCCTGCGGTAGGCCGCGAGAAGACGCTTGGTGTGTCGTTCGCTGACACCCATGATCTCGGCTGCCTGGGCGATGGGGAGCTGGTATTCCAGAACGCAGTTGAGCACTTGGATCCTGGCCTGTTCCTGCTGATTCAACTTTACATCCCTCATAGGGATGACATTTTCCCTGAACAGTTAGCAGGTGACCGAATCGTAGACCATCAACACTAGGCATCAAGATTTCTGAACCGCACCCCGAAACAAGCTAGGAGAACGCTCGTGGATAGCCAGTTCGACATCACACCAAAGGATTTCTTCAGCAACGCCGCCGCACGGGAAGCCGGTTTCACTGAAGAGTTCTGGTATCAAGCCTACCAACTATACTTGGATGAAGCGGAACGCGATCCTGACCGGTCGTTGGAGAAGTTCGACATCCCGCGCACCGTTCGGATGCCCTTCAATCAAGGTTACGTGGACGTAATGGTCCGTGTGCAACCTGAGCCGCGTGAGTACAGAATAGTGCGATTCACAGCGTTTCCGGCCGACGGAGAAGGCGGATCGGAAGTGCGTCAGATAAGCCGGTTGTACAACCGTGACGAGGACCGTCCCGTGCTGGGAGAGGGTGCCCTGTTGGACGAAAACGGACGGTGGTAGCCCGCGCCGACGCGGAGCGCGAGGCCTGTGTCGGAGAACAGGAAGAGGAGAACCAGTGGTTGCGCGGCGGGTGAATCCGCCCTTTCCTTAGTACTACAGTCGCAGTTTAAGGGAGGTTAGAATAGGGTCAGTTAGTTGGTGTGAGGTGTCGTGGTGGTTGCTTGTAGGGACGAGGTGGCAGAGGTGGACCGATGGCATTGAGCGGGTGCATGAGTGCATTGCCGGGCGATTCCGGCGGCCGGAGCCGCGCCGCGGGGCAATGGCGTATCTGCGGGGCCTGCTCAGCCCTGTAGAGCGAAAGAACGGCTGGCAATTGGCCGAGCAAGCTGGCGACGCCACCCCAGACGGGGTGCAGCGCCTGCCGTACAACTACCGGTGGGACGCCGGCCTGTTCGGGATGACCTTGTTGGCTATGTCGTAGAGCACCTGGCCTGTGCCGACGCTGTTGTGGCGGTGTACGAGACGGGGTTTGTCAAAAAAGGCAACAAGTCCGTCGGGTGCAGCGTCAGTTCAGCGGCACGGCGTGGCGGATCGAGAAATGTCAGATAGGCGTGTTCCTGGCCTATGCCGGCACCAAGGACAGGGCGTTGCTGGACCGGGAGTTGTACCTGCCCCAGGTCTGGGCTGAGGACCGGGAGCGGAGGCGGGAGGCCGGGGTGCCGGAGGAGGCGGTATTTCGGACCAAGGGGCAACTGGCACAGTTGATGCTGGGGCGGGTACTGGAATTGGGTGTCCCCTTCGCCTGGTTCACCGGGGACGAGGTCTACGGCAGCGATCACAACCTGCGGCTGTGGCTTGAAGGCCACGAGGTCCCCCATATGCTGGCCATCAAACGTAACGAGAGGCTGTGGGCTTTGACGGAGAAGGGACCTAGGCTGGTGAGGGCTGACCGGCTGGCGTTGCAGGTTGGGGAACCCGCCTGGGTCCGGTGCAGCGCCGGGGATGGGGCCAAGGGGCCCCGGGTCTATGACTGGGCCGTGGTGGAGATACGGCCCTTGATGGAGCCTGGCAAGGGGCACTGGTTGCTGGCGCGGCGCAGCATTGCCACCCCGGAGGAACTGGTCTATTACGTCTGTTATGATCCAGCGGGAACGGCGTTGGCATGGCGGAACTGGTGAGAGTCGCTGGGCGGCGCTGGACCATAGAGGAGTGTTTCGAGGAGGCCAATGGGGAGGTGGGCCTTGACCAGTACGAGGTGAGGCGGTGGGATGGCTGGTACCGGCACATCACCCTGGCGATGCTGGCCCACGCCTATCTGACGGCAATCAAATTCAGGCGGTGGAAGGCGGAGAAAAAGGGGCCACTACAGCCCCGATGAGGAACTGACCCCCATCACGGTGCCGGAGGTCCGGCGGTTGCTAACCTGCTTGGTATGGACGGAGAGCCAACCGCCCGATTTGATCCTTTAGAAACTATCTCAAAACCCTGAGTTGCCATTGCCGGCGATACCAGATTAGGGCGCAGGCCAGTTGGATCAGGCCAATGTAGTTGGATGCCTTCTTGTCGTACCGGACCAGAATCGCCCGGCACTTGGATAGCCAGGCCAGGGTGCGTTCCACCACCCACCGGCGGGCCGGATGGCGTTTCACTCCTGTGGCGTCCAGCTTCTCCTCTCCTATCCGCCGAATGTGGCCCCGGTACCCGTGCGCCGCCACTGCCTCGTGGCCTGTTGGGTTGTCGTATCCCTTGTCCAGGCACAGATGCTGGGTCCCGGTTCCAGGACGCTCCACCACTATGCCATCCAAGGTCATGTCCAGCAGCTTGGTGTCGTGAACATTGGCTCCGGCCACCACCAGGCTCAATGGCCCTCCATCCCGGTCGACCAGGATACTCCGCTTGCTGCCCGCCTTGCCCCGGTCCGTGGGATTGCGGCCTATTGAATCCCCCCCAAACGGGCCTTGCCCATGGCGCAATCTGCGGCCTGCCACTCCCAGTCCACACCACCCAGTTCCTCGCACTCCGCGACCAACTCCGCCCAGATGCGCTCCAGCACGCCCAATTCCACCCAGCGCTGGAAAGTGCGGTGAATGGTGCTGTCGTCCCCCAGTTCCCGGGGCAGGCGGTTCCAGTGGCAGCCGGTGCGCATGCGGAATATGATGCCGTCCAGGATTCGCCTCGGATCAACCCGCTTCCGTCCCGTAGCCTTGGGAGGGTCCATCTCCAGAATCACCGGGTGAATCTGCTCCCACAAATCGTCTGGAACCTCCCAAATCGTTGCCAAAGTCTCCCTCTTTCCCCTCATCATCCACCGCCTCACCAAATTTTCCTTCATCCTAACCCAACCGGATTTTCCCTCTCCCCTTCGACCTCTCCTGTTTTGAGATAGTTTCTTACTGGTCGTGGTGGTGACGCCGCCACCAAGCCAGAGCTCACCAGTGCCACTACAAACGGCGCCTATCACATCTCCGACTGTAGTAATAGAACCATCTACGGCCCGTCGCCACTCCCGACTTTGCATCGCGCAAACGAATCCGCTATATCAGCGGTAATCAGTGCGCTTTTTGCAATATCTGCCGAACCGCACAACGTGACTACCGGAGTCCGAGTGTCGACATACGAGGAGGTTTCAACACCGGATGAGGCAAGATCCTTAATATCGCAATCGTCTCTATAAGGAATGATTCGCTGATGGCTATATCACCGGAGCAATTTTACTTAGAACCTACGTCTTCGGGGGCGTAACCGGGCACCCATTGGGCCTGTTCCGCCATGGTCCTGGCTTTGCTGCGTGGTTTTCTGCCTGTGATGTTGCAATGGCCTGGGTCGCCGTCGATTGGTTCGCGTTGCACATCGAGGCCCAGGGCTCGTATTGCGGCAATGGTTATTTCGGCCAGGAAGGTGTTGGGTCTGTTCCGTGTTACGCGCTCCTGAGTGGTTTCACTGGACAGGAAGACGGACGCATTTCCGTCGGGTGTGCCCTGCATAAAAGCTTGGCTGGTGATGCGGATTTGCCCGCTTTCCTCTGTGAACAATTCCCGGTGGGTGATTCTTCTGAGAACCCTGAGTGAGTCGCCGAGAGGTTCTGACTCGAGTGGCTGATACATGGAATCTTGCCTGCTTTCAGGTATTTGACAGCCTTCTCAGGCGTGCCTTGAGCGGCGCCAGGTCCGGGCCTGCCGGTCCGTCATATTCTTCCTCCTCGGGGGAGCTGAAGCTGTATTCGATGACCTCGCCAGGGTTGGACTCGATCTCCAGGTGGAATCCTCTCGTATGCCATTCTGCTGCCGCACCGCCGCGTGATGTGGGAACAAGGGCTGTGGGGGGCATGGAGTTGTCTTCCATGGTTTCCAGCAGAAGGAACAACAGCGCCGTTGCCGGCGCGACTTGCGTTGGTTGCCTGTCGTCGGGCATATCGTGTTCGTGCCAGGGCAGGTGTCTCGCGTCTTCCATGACCTTGGCGAGCCAATTGGGATGAGGGGTGGCGGTGAATGTTACTGAAACCGTTGTTGGGTTTCCTGTAGGTTTGCTCAGATCTTGGACGTAGGACTTGAGTTCGCTCTTGAGGGCTGACATCTGGGTGGCTGTCAGGCTCATTGCCATTGCTCCTGTTTGCGTTCTGCTGGTCCGGTTGAAGGGTGTTCAAAGCGCGATTGTATCAGCTTGAGGCGTTTGTCGTCGGGATATCGTTCGCTGCTCAACGGCGGAATAAGATGAAGTTGAGGACAGCTTTAGTCGGTTTGGTGTCCTACCAAACGGCTAGCCTTGCAAGTAAGTACACCCCAAATAGCGTAAGGCCGATGTCTCCCAGGGGAGGAAGCGCCCATATCAGAAATGTATCGACAGTGCTGATATCGGCGTTCCAAGTCTTTGTCAGATAGTGGGTTCGCCATCATCCGGCTTAGCCGTAGCAGGCCAGGCGAAGCAGCCTAACGGTGCGCGCGAAAGCCACCCACGCGTTCAGTTGCCCGTTCCTCCTGGCCAAAGCTCCGGGTAAGCGCACGAGAGAGAGTCGATTTCCAGGAGGGGCCGCCGCCTTCATCGGCACTGTGGAGTGCTGACGGCGGTTGCTCCCCCGGTACGGAGCTTCAGGAGGCCACTTACGAAGTGGTCGACAGCCACCTGAATATGGCTCAACGTGAGCGCCTCTCCACCTTGGAATCGGCTGCCAAGAAGGCGGCGGAGGACCGGAGTGGTATGGGGAAGCCGGTTCGCCATCAGTTGCACCGGACGCCCACGGCGACTCAACAGGCCCGGTGGGAGGCGGTACAGCAAGCCAGGCAGCAGGGGATGTCCCTGCGGGCCATCGCCAAGAACCTGGGCATGGCTCGCGACACCTTGGGGAAATACCTCAAAGCGGAAAGTCCACCCACCAAGAGGCTCAGCGCCAAGGAGCGTGCCAAGTCCCAAGCATTGGCACGCTGGGAGTCCGCCGCAAACTAACCCGGGTGACATAGTCGCTTTTCAATTTCGGTGACGTAATCGCTGGACAACAACATAACGACACTTGGTTGCCTCCCGGGTTCTCGGCAGTACATTAGTTGAGGCGACCACCTGCCCGGAGTAATTCTGTGGTGAGGCAGTGCGCGGGATTGACAGGATTGGCGGATGGAGGGGACAACTGCCGGGGCTGACCCGGTCGCCGGGCAAGAACAGGGCGGGACGCATGCAACCTGGCATTTCCCGACCCGTTAGAGCCTGCCTCTCGGGGCGGCCGGGGTTTCAGGCACGTCGGGACTCCCACAGGCGGGAAAGGAAACCGACAGCTGTCCGGTTGAATTGTTTCTGCAATAGCAGGCGGGGACGACGGTGTCAGCCCCCGGTGGTGAACCAGACCGGATTCTCCGATGAATCCGTCAGGTTGAACCGGCTGTCCTCGACAAGCAGGACCGCTGCCGCAGGGCCGGCGCCGATGGACGCCTGCCACTCCTCGTAGTCCTGCCCTGCCGGCATCAGGCATTCCACCCACCAGTAGTCGTCCGCAAGGTACTCGATGCGCACCACAACGCCTCCGCCGCTGTATGCGACCAGACCCCACTGGTTGGAGTCCAGGGCTGCTCCGGAGGCAAGATGAACTTCCATCCGCCCGGCTATAGCGCCCTCCAGCGCGGGCCAGTCGACCCAGGCCTTGCCCGAGACGACCTGCAGGTTTCGTGTGCCTGGCGGCCGTTCGAGATAGGGGTCGCCCATGAGCTGTATCCTCGAGCTCACGAGTTCCTTCAGCTCCTGGGCGGGCACTTCAAATGTGAGTTGGTAGTGGAATACGGAGTGGAACTGGATTTCTTCCATTGGTAACGTTCTCCTGGGATCAAGAATTCATCTTGGGATGGGGTATTCGCTGCACAGCTCCGGCCGCAGGCCGACGAGAAGCCGGGGCCGCAGTCAAGGGGACGAAAAGGCTTTTCGGGATTTGGAGTCTGGTGGGAACGGAGGCCCGCGGGTCATGCCGGTTGACTAGCGGCGGGCAAAGGTGGCTTACTTCAGTCATGGTCCTTTGGCCCTCGGGGGCAAGCGCCGTTGTGCTGGGAAATGGAGCTTGAGGACCGGGTTGCTGTCTGTCAGTAGGGGAGTGGCCGGGGCGCCGGGCAAGCTGCCAACGGGACGGAAGGGCTGGTATGTCTGCGGCCGCCATACCGACGGAGGCGTCTTTGCTCACGGGCCGGCTCCGGCGCAGAGGCGCTGGTGCCGGTTGAGGGACGCTTTGCCGTAGCGGTCCCGGAAGCAATGCCGCTTCCCGTTGCCGGTAAAGCTGGCGCTATAGGGAAAGAGGGCACAAAGAAGGGTCTTCCGTTCCGGCCCACCTGGCCCTGGGTACGGACCGGTTTGTCGCCGGGCGTGGTCTCGTCTGCTTGGGGGAGGCTGCGGAGTGCCGTCAGGGGAAAATCAACGGCATAGGCGTCCCATCTTCAACCCAGCGGTGGCACTGCGGAAGGGGCCCGCAGACCGCACGCCGGATGCGGCACGGGTGGGGAAGGTCGTGCCGGCCACATCTGGCAACGACGCGGTCGGGGGCACGACAAACCTAGTGAATCCGTTTGCCTCCGGCAATGCCAAACGTCGTTTTGGCATCCAATGTGCTACAGGCAGGGGGGGCTCGGGGAGGGGTGCCTCCCGCCGGGAGAGCTCGTGCTCAATCTACGCGGCAGCAGGGCCGGCGGCCCGGAGACTGACAATCAATGGGGCCTGGTACTCAAACAACTCAGGATTGGCAGGGGTAGAGGCGATGGAGTTTGCGTCTGGCGTCTTGGGCTGTGAAGCGCCAGTTAATGGTGGCTCCTATCGCGTTCCGCTCCGACACGCAGGCGTTGGTGCCTCTTTCCAGGCTGTCCTCATCTCCGTGGCGTCCGTGCAGACAAGCCCGGGCCAGCACGCTGAACTCTATCTCCGCCATATTGAGCCAGCTTCCGTGTTTGGGCGTGTAGTGGAACTCCAGCCGTTTGGCGATGCGCCGGGCCTCCGGAGCCGGAAAGGTCTCGTACAGCGACGCCACCCGGTGGGTGTTAAGGTTGTCCAAAACCAGACGGATCACCGGGACTTCGGGGTAGGCCTCGTCCACCAGCCAGCGCATCTGGTGAGCGAAGTCCTGCATGGTGCGCCGCTGCGTGATAGCCACGTGGCGCCAGCCGGCCTTGGGCTCGCAGCTCAGGAACAGATTGCGGGTTCCGGCCCGCGCGTATTCGTAGTCCTCTCGCCTTGGTCTCCCAAGCTTTGCCGGCAGAGGCTCCCTGACATCGGCCAGCAACTGGGTTGAGGTCTCGTCAAAGCAGACCACCGGCCTCTGCGGATCGTAGGGCTCGGCGTAGAGATCCAGCACGTCCTCCATGGCCGCCACGAACTCCCCGCCTACCTTGGGGATGCACCATTGTTTCTTGAGCCACGGCTTGAGGGTGTTTTTTTCAAGTGCAGCCGCACCGTCTCGGGAGACAAAGACTCCACCAGTCCCAACTCCACCGCCTTTCCCGCCAAGGCCCGCATGGTCCAGTGGTCATGACCATCGGGCGCCGGGCTACAGGCCAAGGCTATCAGGTGAGCCTCGACCCGATCGTCCACCTTCCGGTATGGATTGGGCGAGTTGTGGTGCCGCAGCACCTCCTCCAGTCCTTCCTCGGCATACCGCCGCTTGATGCGGAACACGGTCCGCTCCGACACATCCAGTGCGCTGGCCACTTGGGGAGCGGTCCAGCCCTCATCTATCTTGAGCAGAATACGGGCCCGGGTAATCGCCTGGGCGGAACTCCTTCCAGCCCGGACCATCCTCCTGAGACGTCCCTTCTCCTGTGTCGCCAGCCGGACTCCGTACTTCTCCTGCACCATGACCACCTCACATCCTACAACCCTTTGTCTATCCCCAAGGTAGCATCCTGTCCGGACTCATGCACTAACTGACAATCCTAGATTGGCTGAATACTAGTAAATGGCTTGAGGGCACAAGGACATGCCCGGCACAAACGTGAACACGGCGGAATTTGCCCAAAAGGGCAAATGACAGGGGCGCGCAGTTGCGCGCCCGGGGGTTTATGTTGAATCGGCCGGCTATGAGAGCCACAACAGCGGCGCCAGCACCGATGGGTTTCTGTCTTCACAGCTTAACCGAAGACGGCTCGGGACGCCAGCGGGGTGGTTGTCCCACGTCGAGCACTTCTGCCGGCGCAAATGCTTGACTCGGGGCAGGTGCTCAGCTTGTTTCATCCAACAGTTGCTCCTTCTCTGGGATCGGTTTTCTGATCAGGAACCTTTATCCTGGATACGCGGTACCACCTTTCCTCACTTTCATGACACCTCGAATCCCCACCTCTTTTGTGGATCAGGGCTAACCCGAATCCACCGAAGGCCTGT
This sequence comes from Dehalococcoidia bacterium, assembly GCA_965204805.1. Taxonomy (GTDB): domain Bacteria; phylum Chloroflexota; class Dehalococcoidia; order Lucifugimonadales; family UBA3495; genus VXOI01. The sequence goes on along the minus strand of OZ242013.1, from coordinate 26,739 downwards.
CGTCAGTGCCCCTGAAAGATAGATGACGGGGATGTGAGGGGCGATGAGCGGGTTCATTTGGCGATGGATTGGCGCGATGGTGGTCCGCAGGGGTCGCGCCGAAGGCTCATCCTTGGCTGGACTCTACGCATTTTCAAGTGGCGTAAGCAAGGGACTCCATGAGCGGCTGGTATAGAGCGGCTGGACTTTCTGACTATCAGGCTCGACGCCCGACCGTGAGAAAACCTGCGATGTCAGCCACAATTGGCGCCGCACCAAGTCGATGGCGTTCACGAAGGATGGAGACGGCTTGACGTACCAGGTCGCCTTGCTTTCAAAAAAATGCGTAAAGTCCAGCTTGGGAGACATAGGTCAAGGTACTCTCGCGGGTTGAGTGGCGCGAGCTTGCAGGGTCATTCGGTTGGCTGGCCGGGTGAGTAAGTTTCCTTGGATGAGGATGGGGTCAAGCAGGCAGTGGAATGGCCCGCAGCCGAGCTAGAGCAGAGATGAAATGGATTTCCCTGGGCCAGCGCGGGGGCAGATGCAGGATGAGCTGACGGGCCTTGCGGGTGATCCTTCCGGCCAGGGAAAAGAGACGACGCCCGAGTCTCTTGGTGGTCGCCATCCCCTCGTCCAGACCGATACGCCCGGTCCAACGGGACAGGTTGTGAGCCATGACCTGCACTGCCAGCCAGGCGCCGTTGGCGAGGAATCGCCCTGAGGGGAGATGATTGAGGCCAACGCCGTACCTGAGGTCCCGGATGGCGTTCTCGATCTCGGCGTGGCGGCGGTGGTCGGCCTCCAGCTCCAGGGTGTCTCCCTCCCGGTCGGTGATGAAGGCGTGATAGCTGTATTTGGCAGAGAGGGACAGTTGGGTCCCGGGTGTGGGCTTGACCCGCCGGACGATGAGCCGCACCGGAGCGGCATCGGGTTCAGTTCTGAAGGGGGTATAGACGGTCTCTGCCACGTCGGCGCCGCCCTCCATCCAGTAGGGAATGGGCCGCCAATCGCCCTCGGGGATGGCCTCTATGAGATGGTGCAGGCGGCGGTGATGGAGAAACGGACCTTCTGCTGGCGGCAGAGCCGGACCACGGGATGGGTATAGAAGGCGCTGTCGGCCTGCATCGTAAGCTGTCCCTTGGCCCCAGCGTATCGCACCCGGCTCACCGTCTCCCGGAGGAAATGGCCGGCGCCCCGGCCGGTGTGAGCCTGTCCCTCCCGCAGCCGGGCCATCAGTACCTCGCCGGTACTGGCGGCCACGGCCAGCAGTGGGTGATAGCCCCGCCTGTGGGTGTAGCCATGGCGGCGGGCGCCCTCCTTGGTCAGGCTGTGGGTCTCGCAGATGGTGGAGTCCAGGTCGATGGTCAGCGGTCCGTCGCCGGGCCCGGCCCCGGCGGCCCAGGCCCTGGCCAGCAACTCACGGCTGACCCGGTCCAGTTGCCTCACGTGGCCCCAGCGGAAGCTGCGCAGGAAGGTGCCCAGGGTGGACGGTGCTTTGACAGTGCAGCCCAGCACCCGTCCGGTGCTGCCGGAACGCAGCGCGTCAGCATCGTCGATGCAGTCGCCGCCGGCAAGGGCGGAGGCCACCAGTGTCATCAGCTTGTCTCCGGTGTTGGTCCGGCCGGGAGCGTCGCCCAAGTCGAGGTGGCGGTCAACCAGTTCGCCCAGCCCCAAATGGAGGGCAAGGGTAGCGGGCAGCAGCAGCCCGGCGTTGGCCACGAGGCGGTGATCGTCAAAGGCGATTTGGATTCGTTCGGGGCGTTCAAGTGGTACCATCCATTAGGTGCTCCTTCTCTGGGGTCGGTTTTGCGAACAAAAACCATTATCCCAGATAGGCGGGAGCACCATTTCACGCCTTCAGGACATTTTTACTCCCCACTCCTTCGGTGGATTCGGGCTTAGCGTACGATTCTGCCCCCTACCGGAATCGACCTCTTTGGTAGTGGCACTGGCGAGCACGGGCTTGGTGGTGCCGTCTCCACCACGAGTAACCCAAGGTGAAGTCGGGTGGTTGTTTCCTGTCCATACCAGGCTGGTGGGCAGCCGATGCACCTGCGGCACGGTCGCGGGATTCGGCTCCTTATCGGGACCGAAACGCCCAATTGTCCAGACAGCGAGCGACCATTACACATTACTAACGTCTAAGTCTTGAACTCCTGCCAACCCCGACACCTCCTGGAAAAACAATTCATCCTGGTTGATTTCATTCTGGCTGCTCGTCCAGAAACTCGCGGAGCACCTTTCTCGCCGCTGTCTTCCTCTCCTCGGGGTTTACGCGCTGGGAGTCCCGCTTGCTCTGGCTGTCAAGCAGCAATTTGCACAGGAATCTCAACGCGTCGTCGGGGGTGGCGTGGTGGAATACGAACCCCTCGATGCCGTCGTCTCTTATAGAACTTGCGAGGGTCGTATGGGTATAGGGACGCTGTGCGTCCCAGTCCCTGCTGATGCCGATCCAACCCACCTGGTCGCGGTGTGTGACCTTCACGACCGAGTCGTTGACCGCTTCCAGAATGAACTCGGCCTCACCGTTGTTGTAGTGTCTCCGACTCATCTGCATTATTTCTTCCTGCCTCGGGGGTATTTTCGCTTTATTCCTTCCGGAGGGCTAGCCCCCCTGTGAACACGGCGGCAGGCACCCGGTTCTAGGGCGACCCTTTCTACTCCTGTCGTCCGGGAAACTTTTCCTCCGCAGGCTTCACTGATGAAGGACGACTCGCCCCTCCCCATCGTCTCAGGGTATTCCGCCTTTCTGCTTCCTGAGTCGGATCAGCTGGTCGTTCAAGTTCGGCCCGCCGGCCAGACCCGACTGGCCAGGCGGCTGTTCCGGTTCGATTCATCAGCCATTCCACTTCCATCTGGGTGGAGGGCGGAACCGCGTGGCCGCGTCCTCGGCCAATTCACAAGACCGGCGCCAGACGGAGGCGCAGGACCAGCCGGTGTTGGCGGCCCTCGAGTCACGGAGACCTGGGCCGACGGCCTCGGCCTCATGGCATTCGCCCTCGAATAGGTCGAGTAAATTGTTGAGCTGCCGGCCGGCGGCCAAGTCAGTGTTCATGGTGAGCAGGCCTGCCCATCCGTTTGCTGCGGACCGTTGCCTGTCGCCTTGGGCGTCCTTGCCGACGTAGACGCTCCGTATGACGCTCCCGTCATTGACGCGGAACAGCAGCGCTCCACTGACCACCAATAGGGATTATTGGCCAAGGTCAATGTTTTTGTCCGTCCCATGCAGTCCTGACCAATCGAGGTTCCCGGGATATCCCGACATGTTGGAGTAGGGCCTCAGTTCTATACCACAAATTGTATTTTACTGACACCAGCCGATTGACCTTCGTTGAATCTGTCTGATACGTTGGAGAACAGGTCCAAGAATATCAGACGGTTTGATGGATTCAGGTCATAACATACCGCGACGCAGGTCGGACACGATCCTCCAGACCCGCAGGGAACCATTGCCGTGGCCTGACGACAGGACGTTCAGGATCCTGTCGCTGGATGGCGGTGGCATAAAGGGAATCTTCCCTGCGGCCATTCTCACCTACCTGGAAGAGAAGTGCCTCGATGGTCAGCCCATCGGGGATTACTTCGATCTGGTAGCCGGCACCTCGACCGGAGGGATCATCGCCCTGGGGTTGGGTGCAGGTCTGACAGCCCGGTCATTGCTGGACCTGTACATGAACGAAGGGCACCGGGTGTTTCCGCCGAGGCAACGCCGGAAGAGCAACAGGCTGTTTCGGCGGTTGTCCAGGAATCGATATGATCGGGCCGCCCTTGATGAGTTGCTCTGGCAGACCCTGGGTGCAAGAACGCTCCGGGAATCCAGGTACCGGTTGCTCATACCGGCGACGGAAGCCAAGCACGGAGACCCGGCGGTCTACAAGACTCCCCATCACCCGGGGTATTTCCTGGACGGCGACAAGCCCATGGCCGAGGTGGCCGCGGCCACCTCGGCGGCACCGACCTACCTGAAACCGGTGATCCAGGATGGTTACATCCTGCTGGACGGTGGGATATGGGCCAACAATCCCACCATGATGGCCTTGGTGGAAGCTCTGACCTGCTTCACAGTGCGGCGGGAGAACATCGCGATTCTGAGCATCGGGTGCGGACAGGACGGTTTCCGCATCAACAGCGGGCAGGCGTCCGGGGCGGGTCAGTTCCAGTGGCGAGAGATCATCTACGTTGCCATGCACTACCAGTCCCTCACCGCAGTGAACCAGGCCGGGCTTCTGATCGGCCGCGACAGGGTCACAAGATTGGACCGGCCGGAAGGGACTGAGCCTGTCGACCTGGATGACTGGACCAAGGCCACGGGGTTGTTGCCTCAGGAGGCCCTGGCCGTTGCTGAACATCACGCCGAGGGGATAAGGGGAACATTTTTCACCGCCACGGCCACGCCGTTCGAGGCGCTGGCATAGGTGCAAGGAGAGTAATGTGGCCAAGAACAACCAGGAATTCGCTGATTTCCTCAGGGATGAGGTCAATCTCAATCCACGTCGGATGGAGCGGCTGGAAACCGCCGTGGGAGGGGTGAACGGCTACCTCAAGGACAACCTGCACGGCTACCAGACGATGGAGAGGCAGGGTTCATACGCTCTGGGGACGCTCATCAAACCGGTGGACGATAACGACGAATACGATGCCGACATCCAGATCGTCATGAACCCGAATCCCCAGTGGGAGCCGAAGGACTACGTCCACGAAATCAACAGGACTCTGAGTGGCAACAAGGTCTATGCCGAAAAGCTCAGGCTGAAGACCCGGTGCGTGACCGTCGATTATGTCGGCGACTTTCACCTCGACGTCGTTCCCCGGGTGACCATCAACGGCAAGCATTGCGTATGCGACCGGAACAGGAACAGGTTCGATGAGACGGACGGCGACGGATACCGGAACTGGTTCAATGAGAAGAACAGGATCACGGGCGGGAACCTGAAGCGGGTCGTGAGATTGCTAAAGCACCTGCGGGACCACAAGAACAGTTTCAGCGCCAAGTCGATTCTGCTGACCACCTTGGCGGGCAACACCATCAGGCCGTCTGACAAAGGTACTGTGGCGGTGAGCACGGCGGCAGACACGCTGGGGACCGTGCTCTCGCGGATGAACGACTACCTGCAGCAGCATCCCAACATGCCAGTGATAAGGAATCCGGTGCTGTCCACTGAGGACTTCAACCGGCACTGGGACCAGCGAAGGTACTCAAACTTCAGAGACCGTGTCCAGTCATACACTCGGACAGCAAAGCAGGCTAAAGCCGAACCGGATGCCGGGAAGGCCGTCAAGCTCTGGCAGGAACTGTTCGGGGACAAATTCAGGAAGTCTTCGACGTCCGGTGGCGGTGGTTCGTCCGGTCAGGGTTCCGGTGGCGGCGCCGGCGCGGGTGCGGCGGCGGTGGCCAGTCCACCGTTGATTCGTCGACCCAACGAATCCAGCCGCTTCGGATAGCTAGGATGAACGGCGACCATTTCCATACAGAGTCCCTGGAGGTCTTCGGGCGTGAGTTGGCGGTAGCCGGCTTTGAGCCCGTGACAGCCGACGGATTATCGGTCTGGAGAGGGCCCATCCATCAATCTTTTTCTGGATTGACCAGCGCGACCACAATGGACGTCGTGGTGCGGCCCGGATGGCCGTTCCAGTCGCCCGCTCTCATTGTCGAGGGTCTCGACTCCAACCACTCGACGCCGGGCGGTTTCGTTTGCCTCTGGCAGGATGGGGATCCCAGCTGCGAATGGATCACTGTTGGAGGTTTCTTTTCGCGGATTGAGGAATGGTGCGAGAACGCAAAACGGGGTTGGGAAGGGGACGATCTCCAGGGGGACGCCTTCCTGAATTTTCGCCGGAAGTCGCTTTTTCCGTTTCCATACGTGGCGACAGTCGATTTACCTGAACTCAACGTTCGCAGCGGCAGTTGGGGAGAAATCCATGGGGCCGTGGGTCTGAATCCGCCCCGGCTTGATATACGTCGCGGCCGCCAGAGCGGCGGGCACCTTTTACAAGGCCTTTGGTTCCATGCGGGCGCACTCGGTGGCCCGCCGCCCCGTACATTTGCGGAAATGTTCCGTTTCCTGTCCAGGAGCCAGAGAAAGGGCCTGAGTAAAGCCCTGGCCGATCGCAGGGGGCCGGTTCCATTCGTGCCAAGCGGTGGAGTGGACCTCGTGCTATTTTGCTGGGAACGCTACGGCAGGCCCGACCTGTTGGTGATGGCGTGTGAGGGAATGAATGACGAGATGGAGGGGATTGCGTTGCAGCCAGGGCCCAACGACGAAAGGAGCCTGATTTTGCGCGCGGGTCCGGATGCGCCTTTGTTGCGGACCCTCAGGGCCACGCTGTTCGGAGCTGGCGCCCTTGGGGGGCACGTGGGGACCACGCTTGCAGAAAGCGGGCTTGGCTACTTGGACATAGTGGACGGCGATGTGCTCCTGCCCGAGAACGTGGTCAGACACGTCGCAGGCCACGATCAGGTGGGGGCACTCAAAGTTCAAGCGGTTCATCGCGTGATCAGTAGGCACGCGCCTTGGACTGAAGTGAGGGAGTACCCCGAGGCTCCGGTGACTCCAAGCAGAATTCAAGAGCTCATCTTTGATGCTGATATTGTCGTCGACGCCACCGGTAATGATGCCTTTGTTCCCGGGCTGGCCATGGTGGCCTCGGAAATGAGTAAACCGCTGGTGTCGGGCGCTCTCTACCGCGGCGGCAACGTGGCCAGGGTGCAACGCCAGGTGTTGCCAGGTGACACTCCAATCCATCTGAGACAAGAGGGACCCGAATATCCGGCCATCCCCATTGGTGATGCAGATAGCGATTTCGTGACGCCGTCATTGGGTTGCTCGGCCCCGGTCAACAACGCTCCACCGGCGTCGGTGCTGGGATGCTCAGCTCTGACGGTGCAAGTGGCGGTTGACGCACTCGCAGGGCGGTTTGAGTTCGGAGACGAGGTGTGCGAAGTGTATCGGTCGATTGCCCAGGCTCCTTTCGATCGTGTCGGCCGAGTAATCTAGCGCTCTGACAAGCCAAGAGTTGGAAGGTCCAGCCGGTAAAGCCGACACCCGTCATCTCCCATGGTATTGAGCTAGGTCGGATCGACTCCGGTTCGTAGCAGCAGAATCGCGTGCTGACTCCGTTACCGGTAGCCGCTAAGAGGCGTTATCTTTCGAGGACTTCCGTGGCGCTGGCCGGGTGGGCTGTTGGAGGTCCAGAAGCTCATCCAGGGTATGGATTTCGGCGCACTGGCGGACCTCGAACGCATCGCACCTGCCGGTATCCTGCATCATTTGCCCTGCCGGGACTGCCGAGGTCCGGTGGGGGGTAGCTCTCTGGCTCCCTCAACAGGACGGGGTTGGTACCGAAGGTAGCCACGCCGTGCTCGATGAGCTAGCGCCGACGTGATGATGGATGTTAGCGGCCGGCATGGGACGCAACTCTACATGTGCTGTATCCGGCCACAGGGCAGTGTGGGGTCTGTGTCGAAAGCAAAACAGGGAGAAGGTTCATAGACGATTGCGAAATTAGAGCTCGCTTTCTTGTAGGCTGCTGTCTGAGTTGAGGCGCTGGGTGAAGGCCGGGTTAGCCTGTGGTTCCGCCGATGGCTATGCCGTCGGCTTCATAGTCTAACCCTGTCTCCGGCTCTTGCCTTGGTGGAATCTCAGTGCCTGTCCGGGCTAGACGGTGCAGACGGATGGATTCCAAGGTGGCGCCCTTGCGCTGCAGGAAGAAGTACGTACCTCTGTCTCCGATGTTGAGTGCGGCGTCGATGTCTGCGTCGTCCTTGTAGGGACATGTGGTGCCGTCAGCTTTGCGCGGCTAATCTTTTTAATTGCGATTCGTTGTGCAAGACTTCTTGAAAGTCGTGGGTATTGCTTTATGGAGAGACAGCTGGATCTGCTACTCTTCCGGGAGATAAGCTGGTCCTCTCCGGTTGGCTGCCGCGCTAAGCGACTGGGCTGCATCTCTTCCTTGTCGCCTGCTCATGGGTGCTTCGTACAATGCGTCGATGTGGGTGCTGGTCTCCCCGTTGGGAGAATCCACTATTCGTTGTGCTCCTGAGTCCTCCAGTTCTTGGACGGACAGTTGTACGACTGCTGCTGACAGTCTTTGCCCTTGCCCAGTGTACTCCAGGTGGCAGCGTTCTGCTGTGGTGTGGGCCCCGTCGTTAAGAGAGAGGGTGAAGTGGCAGGATGTTTCCTGCAGTATAAAGGCCGGGGGTAATACCCGGCCGTCTTGGAAGTTCCTGGGGTGGACCTGGCGGTAATAGGGTCCATCGGTGTCTATTCGTTCATTCCCGTGAGGGCAGTCTGGAGGAGTAGCCATGCCTTTTCCGTATCCAAGTCGAGTTCTTCGAGTGGTTCGCCAGAGGCGTCATTGGGCCAGGGGCAGTATGTCCCGGTTTGGTTATCAGCGTCTACGTATAGCGTGTCGCATTCGGTGTCCGATTGCCAGACGAGTACGAAGGCGTCCTGCTCTTCGTCGAAGCCGACGAAGGGTTGGGGCAGGTTTCCTTTCCAGTGTTCACGAAGGATTCGTTTGAGCCACTCGGCTTGGTGCTGCTTGCCCGTGGAGTAGGCTGCGACCTGGTCGATGCGTTCGTCCACCGGGGTTGCGGGTGATAGGAACCGTTGGTTGGGTTGTTCTGTCTTTGTCGGGCTGCTTGACCTGGAGGTCATGTTCAGTCTCCCTGTGGTAGCCGATCTTCAGTCTATTGTATTCTGAGGTTTGCGGAGGGTAAAGCCGCTGGCCGGGGGCTGCTTGTAGTGGTTCTCCGGCGCTGCTTCGAGTTGCTCCTTTGCTTGCTGGTTCCAGCAGATTGGTTGTGCAGGAAAAACCTTATTTCCCTTTATCTCCCATTGGTTGGGCTAAGCCGTCGACCCGAGGCGGTGCTGTTACGTGCCTGAGGGCGTGTCTCGGGGCGCGACATCGGCAGCCTCTCCATACCTCGTCTCAAAGCGCCGTTGCAGGTCCTCAAAGACAGTTTCGGGCTCCTCACCTCGGGAAATGCGGTCCTGCGCATCGGTTGCTTCAATTCTGAACCAAGAGTCGAACTCCATCTTGTTCTGCCAGCCTTCTATGAGGACGTCGTAGCGCGCCTTGATGGAGCGCCACTGGGACTTCGGCGCTTTGGCAGAGGCGCAGCTTTCGAGAAAGGCCTGAATAGGCCTCGGGTAGGTTCCCTGGAGGACTAGGACCGCAGAGAAGGCGGCGGCCGCGTCGTATAACGGAGCCATGCTGAGGTGAATCCGGTCTGGATCCTGGGGCAGGGTTCGCCCATAGAATCGAATTCCCCATGGCGAGGCGTGAACGGTGGCGCTCAAGAACGGGTAGTCGCGCTCCCCCACGGGTTCAATGTCCTTGTTTCTCAGCATGTTCCAGATGTGCCGGATCCTGAATTTCTGAATGCCGCGCCTGTACACCTCGTCTGACCATACGGGCTCGCGACTCAGTCGCTCTTTCCATTCCGTAGCATCATCCGGATAGCAGCCGAAGTATGTCATCAAGTCGGTGTCCTCAAGCAGACTCCGAAGGAGAACCATGCAATCGCCGTACCTTCCGGCTGCAAGGAGCGCTTCGACAGACTCGTGATGAGAGAACCAGCGGGAGCCCAGGATGACGTACGTGTTGAACAGGTCAGGCGAGATGTTTCGACTGGCCAACTCCGAAGCTGCTTCAAGGGTACGGGCTAACAGAGTATGCCAGTGGTATTTCTGGGCGAGTGCGTCCTTTAACCAAGGGGCGGCGAGATGCTGAGAGGCGACCTGCATGGTGGCCAGTGCTACGAAGTGGAGTTCCTCGTCCGAAGGGCTCTTTTGATTGTGGTGATGCTTTTTGGCCAATGTCACTCTTCTCCCGGAAAGTGCATTAAACGGTGACAATCGTGTTGGTGGGTGGTTCAGGAACTTCTTGACTTGGGGTCAACGCAATGTTAGCGTTGTGTCACTATACCGCAGTTCGATGCGGACGGGCTACTGCCGCCGGGTATCCACTGGGCCACTTGGGATGAGGTGTCCTCCGTCTTTGGCAGCACCCCGTGGCGCAGGCAGCTTTTGGCTGGACTGGAAGTGGCGATTGAAAACCTACGCAGGGCCGGCCGCCGCACCGTTTACGTCGACGGCAGCTTCGTGACGACCAAGGAGATTCCCAACGACTTCGACGCCTGCTGGGCGGAGCGGGTGTGGAGCCGGAATTGCTGGACCCGCTGTTGCTGCGGTTCGATGCCGGCAGGGCTGAGCAGAAGGCCAGATACTTGGGGGAGTTGTTTCCCGCGACCATAGGAGCGACCGTGGGCGGGACCTCGTTTCGTGAATTGTTCCAGATAGACAGTGCGACCGGAAGGACCAAGGGGACCTGAGAGGCCTCTGATGATCAAGAACGAACGACAGTACCGGATCACCCGAACACAGGCAGAGCGGTTCGCGCGCACTTTGGAGGGTCTCCGAGAGAGGCCTGAGGGAGAGGATGGGATTCATCCGGAGATTGCGCAGGCCCAGGTGGATGCGGTGAGCAGTCAGCTGGCCGACCTGGAGGCGGAACTGCGTGAGTATGAGGCCGTCAGGGAGGGGAAGTTCCAGATAGACGATCTGAATGTGGTCAACGACCTTCCTGCCCTTCTCATAAAGGCTCGTATCGCCCAGGGATTGAGCCAGAGGGAGTTGGCGGACCGGATCGGCCTGAAGGAGCAGCAGATTCAGAGATACGAGGCGACGGACTACGCTACGGCCAAATGGTCTCGCATCAGGGAGGTGGTCGGAGCGCTCAGAATGGAAATCAGCGGTTCGACCCAGGCTGAGGGAACCCATCACTGACGGCCATTCAATTGGGATTCCGGGATAAGGCGAAGAGTGACACATTTGAAGAGTTGCAGGGACGTTCGGAGACAGGGCCTGTGCATCCATTGTGGTGAGATCCAATGGCGGAAGTGGCAACAGGCACCAGAGGTCACTATTCAGCTTGAGCACTTCTGGACTGTCCGTCGGCGGATGGGCCCACAACCGTCGATGACCATGGTTGGGTGCAACAGAGGGCTCTTAAAGCACTAAACTAATGCCAAGGTGAAATGTACGTATTGAGGTGGGATAGGGAAGTAGCCGTCCCGCCTTGCGGATGAGATGGAAGCCCTCGTTGGGGACCTTAGCCTGTCCTTCGTCCTGACCACCTAGAATACATCATCCTCCACGTGGCTCCTGCCGTTCTCCCGGTGTGAGGTATCCAACTTCCATCAAAAACCTCCCTTAACGCCTTCGACATCAATGCTTTGGCCTCCTCTACCGTATCGCAGTACCCGATCTCAGGACCGACATGCAGTTTTCCACCAGGTCCAGTGGACACTATCGCCACTAAGCCAGTGTGACGTTCTCCATGCGACCGTATAGCTTCGGACAGTTCCATGCGACTGTTCAATACAGCACGCCGTTCCAAAACCACCAAAGCGTGTTCCGTATGGCTTCTTCGACAAGCTGGGTCATCCTTATGCTTGTCCCATTCTGACCATTCAAGGTCATCGTACTGCATTAGAGTCTCCTTTCGAGTTGTCGTTGCTCAAAGAATGATATAGCTAACACCGCCGACCGGATAGTGCGAGGAGCAAACGACAAGAGGCTGCCCTACTCCTGCACGGTGTTGCAATCAAAGGCCGAGGCACTCCAGCCCGACTCCCATCCCGATTCACGACGACTGGCAAATGCACATCCCGCCTTGGCTTTGGTTTAGGATTATCTGGTGGCGTTCTTCGCCTACGTCCTCAGCGGCTAGCCCTGCCGGAAAGGGACGAATGTGAGCATAGCCAGAACATTGATTACCGTAGTATTATGCCGCTATGCCAGAACCGGGGGCCAGCAAGAAATGACCGGAAGACTATTCGGATACGCCCGCGTGTCAGTGGCCAGCGATGCTGACGTCAACAACCTGGAGAACCAACGCCGCCTCCTGGCTGACTGTGAGCAGGTGTTTGAGGACGTGGGGAGCGGGGCCTCTTGGAACCGCCCTGGGCTGAAACGCTTGAAGACCGCCCTCCAGCCGGGCGACTGTGTGAAGGTAGCGGCCCTGGACCGACTGGGCCGGTCGCTGACAGAGGTGCTGGAACTGCTGGGCTGGCTGCGAGAGAAGGATGTCGAAATCATCAGCCTCAGGGAGTCAATCGACCAGGACAGCGCCATGGGCCGGGCGATGCTGCACCTGGCTATAGTCTTCGCGGAGATGGAGCGCGACCTGGCCCGGGAGCGGACACTGGCGGGATTGGAGCGGGTAAAGGCTACCGGCAAACACCTTGGACGCCGCAAGGGAGTCAGTCGTAAGCGGGCCGAGGAGATACAGAACATGAGACAGCGCGACGGCCTATCCTGGGGTCGCATCGCAACGATCACCGGGTTGCCATCCAGCAGCATCCGGCGGATCTGTACCTGGGACCTCGAAGAGATCGCGCCAACGGCTTTCGGAGAAGGATAACTCGCCCGCCAAGTCATCGCCGGCGCTGGTCGGAGTCTACTAGCTGGGGCGATAATAGGACGGAATTAGGCCGAATCCCGTATCTTCCAAATCAGAATCAATGTCTGAAGTAACGACCGATAGAGGAGCCCGATGTCTGTTCGGCACATCATAGACAATCAAGCTAGTACGGTAGCCGAGTATTTGAAACAGAATTTGTCCGGTGCTGATATCTTCAGTTTTGTGTCAGCCTACTTCACCATTTACGGTTACGAACTGCTGGAGCAGGAACTTAACAGCGTCGGCGACGTGCGCTTCCTCTTCGGCGAACCCGATTCGGTGGAGAATTTGGACCCGGGCAAGAAGGAACCGAAGTCGTTTGAGCTCACCGAGCATGGTCTGGTTCCCAACCACACCCTTCAGCAGAAACACCTGGCGAAGCGGTGCGCGGAGTGGGTCGGCAAGGACACCGTGGCCATCCGTTCGGTTTCCCGGTCCAATTTCCTCCACGGCAAGATGTATCTCACCGAATCACAGCAGGTAGCATCTGGCGTGGTTGGCAGTTCCAATTTCACCAAGCGGGGTTTGGGTGGCAGCGACCGCGCCAATTTGGAAATCAACTTGGCCACCGGCGACGGGAACACTCTGGCCGAACTGCGAGAATGGTTCGATCGGCTGTGGAACAACCAACAGCAAACCGCGGACGTCAAGCAACGGGTGCTGGACGCCCTGCACCGCTTGGGCAACGACTACGCCCCGGAGGCGGTGTACTACAAGACGCTTTACGAGTTGTTTCGCGACGAAATTGACGCCCGACTGACCGGCGATGAGGGCTTGGGCGCCAGCGGATTCAAGGAAAGTGAGATTTGGAATCAACTTTACGGCTTCCAGAGAGATGGTGCCCAGAGCGCCATCGCCAAGCTATTGACGCACAACGGCTGTATCCTGGCCGATAGCGTTGGTTTGGGGAAAACCTACACCGCCTTGGCGGTCATTAAATACTTCGAGCAGCGCAACGAGCGTGTGTTGGTGCTGTGCCCCAGAAAGCTGTACGAAAATTGGTCCCTCTACCAAGCCAGCAGCGCGCATAGCCAGAACCCCTTTGAGCGGGACCGGTTTTCCTACATCTTGCTGGCGCACACCGACCTGTCGCGTGAATCCGGTCGTTCCGGTAGCGTTGACCTGGCGAACTTCATCTGGCGCAACTACGACTTGGTGGTGATCGACGAGTCCCACAATTTCCGAAACAGCGACGGCCAGCGCTACCGGCAGCTGCTGGACGAAGTGATCCGTCAAGGCTCCCGCACCAAAGTGCTGATGCTGTCGGCAACGCCTGTTAACACCTCACTGATCGACCTTCGCAATCAGATTTACCTGATGACCGAGGGGAGGGAAGATGCCTTCCAGGAGAGTTTGGGCATTGGCAACATACGCACCCTCATGGCCATGGCTCAAAAGCAATTCAAGCAGTGGGAAACCGGCCAGAGCGGGAAGGGCCGTCGGGACAAGGGACAATTGCTGGAAAACCTAGGTGCAGACTTTCTACGGCTGCTCAGTGGGGTTTCCATTTCCCGGTCCCGGCGTCAGATTGAGCGGTTCTACGCCGACGAGATGGGGGAGATCGGTCAGTTCCCCAAGCACGAAGAGCCTGTCAACCGCTACCCTGACACCGACCTGAAGGGCGAGCTGTCCTACCGGGCGCTGGCTGACCGCATCGGGGAGTTCAAGCTGTCGGTGTACCAACCCAGCGAATACGTAACCGACCCTGCCTTGTTGCGGGAACTGGAGGAGACTAGGGCTGTACAGAACTTCAACCAGCGGGATAGAGAGCATTTTCTTGTTGGGATGATGCGCACTAACTTCCTGAAGCGGCTGGAAAGTTCCGCCCATTCCCTGGCGCTGACGTTGGCTCGGACCATCGACAAGATAGACAGCCTTCTGGACAAGATCGAACGCTTTGAGAAAAGCAGCCGGCGGGGCAGCGACCTGACAGCCACAGATGTGCTGCCCGAAGAAGACGAAGAGGACGAAGAGTTCTTCGTAAACCGGGGTCGCCGACCCTATCGCCTCGGAGAACTGGATCTGACCCGCTGGCAGGCAGACCTGCGTCTGGACAAAGAGACACTAGAAACGGTCCATTGTCAGGTCGCGGCGATCACGCCGGAGCGCGACGGCAAGTTGCTCGAAATCAGGAAGGAAGTCCGCCACAAGGCGAAGCATCAAACCACTAACCTCGACGGCGAGCCCAACCGGAAGATGCTGGTGTTCACCACCTTCAAGGACACGGCGCAGTACCTGTTCGAGCACCTTACGGACTTGGCCAGTGAACTCGGCCTCAACATGGCCATGGTGTCCGGCGACGAGACCCGCACGCACGCCGGGGTCAATGATTTCAACGCCATTCTCAGTAACTTCGCTCCGGTCGCCCGCAAACGCAAAGAAGAGGGCACCGCCGTCGACATTGACCTGCTGATCGCCACCGACTGCATCTCAGAAGGGCAGAACCTGCAGGATTGCGATACCGTACTCAACTACGACATCCACTGGAACCCGGTGCGCCTGATCCAGCGTTTCGGGCGCATCGACCGCATCGGCAGCAAGAGCCCCTCCGTGCGCATGCTTAACTACTGGCCCACCGCGGAGATGGACGTGTACCTGAAGCTGGAAAACCGGGTGCAGGCGCGGATGGCCCTGGCCGACATCGCAGCCAGCGGCGACGAGGATCCGTTCACGGAAGAGGACGCCCAGCTGGAATTGAACTTCCGTGACGAGCAACTGCGACAGCTGCGTGAGGAGATCCTCGAGTTGGAGGACCTGACGGACGGGCCGGTGATGAGCGACTTCACCCTGGATCATTTCATCATGCAGCTCCTTCGTTATCTGCAACGCAACAAGGACGCGCTGGAAGCGATGCCGCCCGGCGTGTATGCCGTTGCGGAGGCCACCGCTGACGTCCAGCCGGGCATAATATTCTTCCTGCACCAGCGCAATGCCAGTACCAGCCCACGCTATCAGCCTGTCAGCCCGGTGCATCCCCACTATTTCGTGTACATTCACGAAGACGGCAAGGTTCGCTACGGTTGTGCCAATGCCCGGCAGGCCTTGGCCGCCTTCGAGGCAGCGGCCGCCGGTAAGGACGCTGCCATAACCGCGCTCTGCGACCGGTTCGACCACGAGACCGGACAGGGCCAGGATATGACCCGCTATGATGAGTTGCTCACCAAGGCGATCTCCGACATCACGAAGGCATTCGCCAGGACACAAACTCGCAACCTGCGCCCTGGTGGCGATCGGGGCTTCCTGCTGGCAAGGGCCTCCCAAACGCCGGCAGACGCATCAAATTTCGACCTGATGACTTGGCTGGTGGTCAAGTCCAACCAGCAAACGGTCAATGAGAAGATGTAATGATTGGCAACCAGACCACCAACCGGCTGCGCGACGCGCTCAGTGAACTGGCTGATGGAGATTTTTCCAAGACAGCTGAGAAGTTGCTGGGTAGTCTCGGTTACCGCATGGATGATGTGCTACTCAGCGAAACGGTCACCGTTGGAGACTTCATCACGGATCACCCCGCGAATAACCCAGACACGAAGTCCGAGCATGAATTTGCGGAAAACACTCAATCCGTCCGCTTCATCTCCCAGATCTCAGATGCTGAAATCATAGCGAACGCGCAGCGGGCTCTGACTGAGGCCTCCGCCTTCGACACCGGAAACGCCCGCAGCTTCCTGTTTCTCGCGGTAGAACTCATAAAGGATACTTACAACCGCGGCCAGTACGCGGCTTTTACTCGCGAGATAAACAAGCGCTTGCAGATCCCTACCGTCGTTCTCTTCAAGACCGCCGGTAATCTGCTCACCTTTGCCTTCGCGCATCGCAGGTTGCACCGCCGGGACCCGGGGCGCGATGTGCTAGGCAATGTCTTTCTTATCCGTGAGATAGACCCAGTTAACCCGCACCGTGCGCACATAGAAATTCTGGATGATCTATCCCTTCCGAAGCGACTGGAATGGATGATCGCCCACGGCAAGCCCCGCAATTTTGACGGGTTACTGGAGGCCTGGCTGGACGCATTGGATACGGAGGAGTTGAACCGCCGCTTCTACCGGGAGCTGTTCGACTGGTTCGAGCGCGCCGTCGCACAGGCCAAGTTCCCCAAAACCGGTGCGAAAGTCCTAAAACCGGAGGAGCATGTCATCCGGCTCATCACCCGTTTGCTGTTTGTCTGGTTCATCAAGGAAAAGGGGCTGGTTGCCGAAGACCTGTTTATTGAGAACCGGGTCTGCGCCCTGTTGCAGGACTATGACCAAGCTGACGGCGATTCCTACTACCGCGCTGTACTGCAGAACCTCTTCTTCGCCACCCTGAACACCGAAATCGGAGACCGCCGTTTCAGCAAACAGACCAGCGATGATTATCGCAATTATTCCGTGTACCGCTACCGCAAGGAGATGGCCGAACCCGATGCCCTTACCAACCTGCTCGCTCAGACGCCCTTCATAAACGGCGGACTGTTTGATTGCCTGGACGATTTAGATGGCGTAAAGGCTGGCGGCGTCCGCATCGACTGCTTTACGGACAACGCCGGACAACGCCGTGATTACTCCATCCCGAATTCTCTGTTCTTTGGTGAGGAGAGCCAGAATCCCGGACTGATTACCCTGTTTAACCGCTACAAGTTCACTGTGGAGGAAAACACGCCTGCCGAGCAGGAAGTTGCCTTGGACCCGGAGCTGTTGGGCAAAGTCTTCGAGAACCTGCTGGCCGCGTACAATCCCGAAACCAAGGACAGCGCCCGCAAGCAGACGGGCTCCTACTACACGCCCCGCGCCGTCGTGGACTACATGGTGGATGAGGCGCTGGTCGCCTCCATTGTCCAGAAAGTGGCTCCTGACGACGCCAACCGGATCTGGTGGGAAGAGCGCCTCCACTACCTTCTCGATTACAGCGACGCCGGAGAGCTCTTTCTCCCGGAGGAGGCCGACCACGTCATCCGCGCGATTGCTGACCTCAAGGTTCTTGACCCCGCAGTGGGATCTGGCGCCTTCCCCATGGGCGTCCTCCACAAGCTCACCCTGGCCCTTCGCCGGCTAGACCCGGACAACCGGCTGTGGCGCAGGCTGCAAGAGGATAAGCACGTTGGGCAAGCAGATCGCGCCATTCGCACGCCGCAGAGCGAACGCGACCGTGCACAGCAGTTGGAAGCCATAAACGAGTCCTTTGAGCGATACCAGGGCTCGGACTTTGGCCGCAAGCTCTACCTCATCCAGAATAGCATCTACGGCGTGGATATCCAGCCCGTGGCCACCCAAATCGCCAAGCTGCGTTTCTTCATCTCTTTGGCCATTGAACAACAACCTACCGGCGACCCCTCCGACAACTACGGCATCCAACCTCTGCCGAACCTGGAGACCCGCTTCGTGTCAGCCGATACGCTCTTGGGCTTGGACAAGAAAGCCCTCCAAATCCCATTGGGCGGCCAGAACCGCGTGGCGGAGCTGAACGACCAGTTGCGGCAGAATCGTGAACGCCATTTCCACGCCGGTCACAGGCAGGAGAAGCTCCGCCTCCGCCGAGAAGACACGCAGTTAAGGGATGACCTGGCGGCTGAATTGCAAAAGGCAGGAATGTCCAAGTCTGACTCTGGGAAGATCGCTGCATGGGACCCCTATGACCAGAACGCCCACGCCAAGTGGTTCGACTCGGGTTATATGTTCGATGTGCGAGACGGTTTTGACGTTGTGATTGGCAATCCGCCGTATGTTGAAGCTCGCAACAGCTTGCTCTCAGATGTTGCGAAGGATGCGTACAGACGGCAGGCTGATGCCGATTGGGGTGCAGACATCCCAAGAGGCAGTGACTTGCTCATATATTTCCTTGCGCGGTCCGCTCGTTTGCTGGGCAGCGATGGGGTCGCTTGTCTGATTACCCAGAACGCCTGGCTCAGCACTGACTACGGGAAGTCGTTTCAAGACCTCACCCGAGGAAAGTTCTCCTTTTATCAGATCATTGATACATCAGCCAAGTTCTTCTCTGACAGTCAGGGACCGAACATAAACGCTGTCATTGCGCTGTTCGGACGTCAGAAAGATGCAAGTATCCGATACTCCGTAGCTGATGCTGACATGCAGGTCACTCTAATGCGAACGGTGCAAGCCCGGCAGGAGATGAAATGGGGACACCTATTCGCAATGCCTGAGTTCTTTGAGCACATTCTGGAAGACTTGAACAGGCGCGAAGACCGCACATTGCGAAAGCCCATGCGGTTTGGACAGGGAATCAACGTACGGAAAGAGGCAATAAATGCCCCAGGAGCCGACGTTCCTACTCTCTTGGAATCGGCACATTTCGTCGCGATGACGGCAGACAGCGCTGTCCCGGGCAGTGCTATCGGAGCGCGCGCGAGCAAGATTCCCGCTCTGATTATGCCCAGGGGCCTCGGTAGACACTACTGCGCCTTCAACTACTGCAAGGCCCATTCGTTTAGTGGTGTGGACTTATATCTGTCGCAAGCCTTGTGGGAATCAGACTTACACTATTGTCTGTGGGTCTACCTAAACTCATCCCTGGCCTGGCTGTTCCGTGAGGTCACTGGACGACGAAATCTTGGGGGCGGGATGCTGAAGGCCGAAGCCACTGACATGAAAGCGTTACCGATTGGATTTGCCTTCGATTTCCTCGACGATGCTCAGGACCTATACAACAGACTCCAGCACAGGGATCCTCTTCCGGTACAGGAGGAAGTTTGCTCCCCAGAGCACTTGCGAATTGATGAGATAGTCGGGGATTACTTCGGCATTGCCCAATACTCGGATTCGATAAGAGAAGCCTTGCTGGAGCGGGTGAATGCGAGGGAGTCCCGTGCCAGACATCGAAGCTAGCAGCTAACGAGGATGCGAGCATGGAAGTCGAGTACACGCTTTGCCAAATCCAGTCGGGGCAGGTTTCATTGGCGGCCAAGACACATCGCCAAAATCAAGGCGATCCCCGGCTTATGGTTCAAGGGACGTCGCAAGGCGTTCGATGGGAATTGGTTAACCTGGTGGACGGAGACCCTGAAACCATCGTAGGTGCCCCCCGCCAAGATCATGTTGACTTCTACTTCTTGCTTGACGTCCTTCGGCGCGATAGGGGTCAACTCCCTCAACCCACGGCTAGACCAGACTATGGCTTGAGACTAGCCCCCGCCAACCCCGCAGGAATGGAACGGCCGGGTGGTCGGCGAGTACGGCTTGTAGCTCCAGCTTGGCGTTACCAAGTTGAATCTGTAGAGGTCTTCGTCGCCCAAGCCCCTTCTTTCCATGCCACAGGCAGTGAGCCATTCTTGCATCTAGATATCGAGAGCACGCCGTCGAACATGTATGGCCAAGAACTTCTTGAGGTACATTTCGGCATCCAAGCAGAATTCGAAATAGTAGGACAGTTCCCGGGTACACAGAGTCGGGCAGTGATCGAGATGACACCTGAAACCTATGCGACGATATTCGAAGAAATTCGATTCCTCTGAAGTCTGGCTTGCCTTCCTATGACGAATGGGAACAAGCACCGCAAGACCGTCCGGATGGGACTCCTTCGGGGCAACAGTGGCAGGGAGTTGAATTCATAGCTTCAGCGCGTCAAATGGAGTGACACGGAAGGGGTTCCCATGAGTAACGAGAAGTTGCCTTATCCTCTGGAAAATATGCGTACGAGCTCCACAGATTCGGCGACTTGGCTCGCTGAGCGGGAAAGGCGCGGGGCGACAAGGGTCGAGATGGATGAAATGTATGAAGATGCGGTCGTCATCTTCTCAGTTTCGGCCGGCAGCCCAATCGCTGAGCCGTGCGTCGAAATGTCCGAGTTCATAGCTGCCGCTGCACGATCAGCAGTCGCTGGAGTCGAAGTTCTCGACCGTCTGAACTCGGAGGATGATCCTCATCTTGTCGCCGCCCTGAAAAGATATGTTGAGGAAACGGGACAAGAACTGAAGGAAGTGGATAACCGGCTTAAGAAGCTGCATTCCGGGCTGAACGAGCTGTTCCCCGAGATTCCATCGTGGAAAAGTCTCATTAGTCGCCGCGATGTGATCGCACACCAAATACTTACTCTCGACGACGGCAAGGTCAGGGAGGAAGCGGACCGGGACTTCAGGGCGCTTTGCCAACTCCTGTCCAATATCCACTTCGCCCCTACGATCATTGATATTGAACAAGGTATCGGTCCAGAATTTTGTGTTCGCTCCAATTTACTGCGCGAGTTGGCGCCATCAGAGGCGGGTCAAGAGGGTTTCGTGCCTGGTGGTTCAGTGGTGATTGTGTGTTTGGACGCCCGCAAGGGCATCGTGGCGTTCAGGCTCGGTCGAGGTCCTGACAACCAGGCGCTGCTGGCTGCCTCGCACCCCGGCGAGTATAGGTTCACTGTTTGGGCGTGGAATTCACCAGCAGCCATACGGTCGATGGGATGACACCAGCCGACATTACCCCCCGACGCCGTGCCGACTCTGCGGCTCAGTCCGATTTGCGCCAGAGCCGCCATCCCGTGGTGGCCAGCACGAGGGGGATCAATACGGCGATAACCATCCAGGTTATGTCCGAGTGGACGCTAACTGATTCGCTATTCTGCAGGGCAAGCAGGTGGACCCAGTTGCGGAAGTACCAAATGGCCAGGGCGGCGTTGGCGTAGAAGAGAGCGTATGCGCCGAGCCGCGACACGGTGGCCGCCTGTTGGCCGAACTGCGCGCGCATGTGGGCGAAATTGACCGCTAGGGCGATGAGTATGGTCGCGGCGGAGATGACGTTGAAGACGGTCCAGACGGCCTGGGCATCGTGGAGAGTGTCGAAGACGAAGTGGGTGGTGTACACCGCCGAGTACGCCAGCATCAGCCCGCCGGTTATCCGCACGATCGTGGCCATGACAATTCCCCTGTGGCCCGGAGTCAATACCCCAGCCTTCCGTTGGCCTTGTCCTATACCCCGACAGCTACCCTATATCCTCTCCACCCGTCCGGCGAACAGGATGGTCCCGGTCTCCGGGTCCCGAATCAGGAATATGAACGGACGGTCCACCATGACGCCGACCGGGTGCGGCGGTGCGGATTCAACCTGCATCACTACGGCGATGGCCGCGGCCCCCTCGGTGCCCGCTTTGTCCACCGACACGAAGGCCTTGTGGACCACCTCCCGGATGTACAGCCACTCGGAATCCCCCGCGATGCACGACCGTCCGTCCATGCCGGAGAAGTCGGAGCCGGCGCTGTCGAAGGTGTCGGACATGGCCAGGGGCCTGAGGGTCTCGGCCAGCCGGAACTGGGACTCGAACTCGAACCTTGGCAAGTCGGGCGCAACGTGGCGGAACTCGAGGCCCGCCATAATCCGGTCCACGAGAGCGGAGTCCAGGGAGTCCTCGAACTCCCGGAACCGTCCCCGGTCCGCAACTATGACGGTCATGGACAGCTCATCCCCGGCGTAGGGAAGGTCCACCGCCTGGTATACGGCTCCCGCCGCATAGAGGAACTCCTCCTCGGTTCGTATCATCGGAACGTCTACGGCGGTGCCGTCCAGCAGATGGAAAGGCTGAGCACGGGTATCCGCCTCGTCGAAGGGATAGGCCCAGGAAGCGTTGAAGTTGATGGCGTTGGTCAGCACCATCCGGGTCAGCGGGCCGATGACGTCCGGCGGGATCAGGTCTCTGATCCTGTCCTCCGTGTTCTCCGCGACCCAATCGTTGATGGCAAGCCTCGACTCCTCCGTCATCTCACGAGAGTGGGCCTGCCTCACGCCCGCTCCATAGCTCTCCGCCAGAACGTCTAGGAACGCCTTTTGGAACGGGTGCCCCGCTGGCCCCAGACGGCGTTGACGACGTTCAATCTGAACTCTTCGCCGCCCTCGCCGTGGAAGGCCATCTGGAGGTGAGGTGGAACCCATTATTTGGACAGGATCAAGCCACAATCAAGTGAGGCTCATGTACTGCTCTAGTTGGGCATAAGAACATTCAGCCCACGGCAGTCAGCCGTGCGCTCTCCGACGTTGGCCGTGCGAATCCCACATGTTTTAGCGAAGCGGAAACGCCCGGCTTCCCCGCCCGCCGTTATCCTTCCGCGCCGCGTCCCAGTACCAGGTCGCGCATGGTCACGATACCCAACGGGTTCCAGTCCTGGTCCACCACCACGGCGCGGGAGATGCCGAACCGCACCAGCAGGCGCACCGCGTAGCGGGCCAGCATGTCGGGGGGCACCGTAACCACGGGCTTGGTCATGATCTCGTAGACGTTGACGCGCTCCGGCGAGCGGTTCGGCCCGGTCACCTCGCGGGCGATGTCGGAGACGGATACCAGCCCCACCTCGTCCGCGTCATCACGCCGGTTGACGGCCAGCGAATTGACGCCGTGCCGCCTCATCAGCTCCATCGCGTCAGCCACGGTTGCCAGCCCGTCTATGCTGCGGAGTTCATGGACCATAAGGTCTCCCACAGTCGCAAGCCTTCTCCGGCTCATAGCTCACTCTCCAGCTCCTCCCGCATGACGGGCATCTGGGTGCCAAGGCCCACCGCATCCTCGATATCAACCTGGAACGCTATGCCCGCCCCGCGTCCCGGATACGCTCCAGAATGTCGCGGGCCCTGGTCTCAACCACCAGGAACATGACCACATCCCGCCGGGACTCCAGACCCAGCCCGAAGAAGGTCTTCTCCGGACGCAGTCCCTCCCCCCGCACGCTGGTGATTACCGTGGCGCCGGTGGCACCCCTGGACCGGGCAGCGTCAATCACGGCGTCGGTCTTGTCGTCGTCGACCAGCGCTATAATCAGCTTCAGCCTCATGGCTCAAGGCCTCCTCTTCCCCGGATTGCTTGGCGGAACTCCCGGAGTTGCGCCGCCACCTCCACCAGGACGCCGCGATGGCGTAGCCCAACACCGACATGATGGGAAATACGCTGGCAAAGGCAATGAGACCGAACCCGTCGATCAAAGGGCTGCGGCCCGGAATGCTGGCGGCGAGGCCCAGTCCCAGCGCGGCCACCACGGGCACCGTAACCGTCGAGGTGGTCCCCCCTCCGCTGTCGTAGGCCAGGGGCACGATGGTCTTGCTGGAACGGAAGGTCTGCACGATGACGATGATGTAGGCGGCGATGATATACCAGGGCAGGGGCGTCCCCGTTACTATGCGGAACCAACCCAGGGCCACGCCGACGGCCACTCCCACCGCTACGGCAATCCGCAGGCCCAGGGCGCGCACCGCCACGCCGGACACCTCTTCCGCCTTGAGCGCCACTGCGATCAGGGACGGTTCCGCGATCGTCGTGGCAAAACCGATGGCCGCGGCAAAGGCGTAGACCAGGCCATACTCGCGCCAGTCGGGTAGTGGCTCAGTTTGAAATGAGGTATCAGAAAATCGAATAGTAGCCCGGTTGCGCTGTTGTCATTGGAAACGGCGTCTTCCCGGGACTGGCGGATTCAGACTTGAGATAACTTACAATTGCTACGGCCGATCACGGCGGGTCGGCGCATTCACTTTTGGTGGAACCCCTGAACTCGCTTATCCGAGTACGCATAGCCTCGAGTTCTTCGTCGGTGAACCAATAAGCGTAAGTTCCGCCGCCTTCAGCCATGAGGCCATCTCCGAAGTGTGGTTGCGCTGCGAAGATGTGACCTGCTTCGTGGGCAATGACAGCACGGTCAGAAATATGGCGGTCTGCAAACGGAGTCTTATATCGGCAGACGTAAATGTCGCCCGTCTGGCCGCCGCAGGCACTCGGTCTAGGTTCGAGCGAAACGAAGGCGTAGGCGGCCAGCCACTTGCATTTGTAAGCCCAACTGCCGAGCCAGACCCGCAGGTTAGCTTGATTGACTGACTGGACGCGTTCGTAGTTAATTCCCAATGCTTTGGCCGCGTCGACGAGGCCGCTTTCCATCTCTTGGGTCGGCGACTCCTGCCACCACACTCGCGCAGGCAGTCCTTCTCGCCATGGTCGTCCTTCTTCTGGAATGGTGGTGTTAGCCGTTACGTGCTTCTGATGGAATGCAACGGGTACCCCGATGAGGGTGGGAACGGCAACTACAATAGCTAGGTAAGAGAAAAGGTAAGGATTTTTCCACGTGCCGCGAATTGTGCCAGGAAATCGTTTCCACCTCTTCGTCGCACGAAGTACGACCGCGGTGACGATGATGCCAAAACCGGCTATGAACCAAGTGATCTGTGGGGCTCCGAACCAGAGAATCGCCAATATGTTCAACGATATGGCTGCCACTAGGATTGCGGCTCTCAGCAGATAACCACTGGCACCTCCCATCTGGGTGTTGCTCAGCTTGGTGGTGAGGCGGACTCGCTCACGCGCGATTTTCCTAGTTATCAATCTCATGGTTGTGGAGATGAGGAACTTTCCCTCGGGTTGCCTATGTAGTCAGCATCGTCGCACGGACGCGAGAACCACACCTCAAATGTGAGAGGCGGAGATGGTCGCCCGCTTGGACGGATCCCGAGTTTCTCAATTCTCTTGGAGCTGCCGTTGGTCAGCGACGCTTACACCGTGCTAGTGCCACCTGCTGTGGGTATGTCGTGGCTGGATGCCGAGGCCAATTCTGGCCATTGGTCCGCTTGCAGAGTCGCTGTCGCCCCGTCTAAGTCGTCATGTTGACAGCTCCGCATAGCGTGATTTTTTGATTGATTCTCGGTAGACTTTGTCGTCGCGGGTTATGCAGATACATCCTTGCTTCCGTTCAAGTGCCGCGGCCTGGAAAGGGACTGCAGCACGCGGCTGGAAGAAAACACGGTTCTCCTTTGCTGCCTTCCCTGTGATCGCTAGTTTCGCTATCTCTGCCGCCGTCATCAGACCAGCTGCATAAGACAGGAACGGTAGGGCGACATCGTCCTCACTGGTTCTTTCATCGACAGGCGGCGCAGTTGCGCACACTGGGGTTGCCGACGCTCGTTGGCTTCCGGGCACACATAGCGAGCATGGTCCTTTCATTGGAATGTGTTGAAGTAACGTCGCTTGCCAGTTTTTGCCCGTCGTGGCGTAGATTTGTGCCGGAGGGAAGTAGTTCTCAATTGTCGACCGCACGTTTTTTTCGTTGGCAGCTGAGATAATGAGGTCAGGAGTACCTTGTGGCCTTTGTGCCCATTCTTTCAGCTCGTGCAGCCATGCGTAATAGGCTTTGGCTTCCTTCACTCTTGCTTGTTCTAGCCAGCGTTCAGCGACCTGCACCTTTGGTATGTTCTGTGAGGCGTCTTCCCATGTGAATAAGGGAGATCGTGTGACGTTTTCCACTTCTACGTTGTCTCGGTCAACGAGCGCAGCGTGAAAATTTTGAGTGGCTAGACTCAGGAAGAACAGGGCGCAGCTGCCAACTGATCCTACGCCTATGCACCAGAGTTCCCCGACTTCAAACCCGGTAGGATTGGAGGGACTGGGTAGGTCCTTTGTGCCAACGCCCCATGTGTACGTGTCCACCGTTGTCTGCACAAACTGGTCGGCTTTTGGGTCTATCTGTATCCGGGCGGCCGCCATGATTGCGGCGAACGCAGCACCGAATGGATTCTGGTGATTCTCTCTACTCAGAGGGGACTGCCCCGTCCCTGAGTATGCTTCCCATCCGCTTCCGTGTGCTACTACTCCTTCGCCTTTTGGCCCAATGAATATACGAAGGTCTCCCGGCATCGGCCCTCGGCTCTCGCGCTGGCCGTATTGGTGTGCGTCCGCCAACGTTTGGCGGAGGAGGGCATCCAGCGTTTTCCCTTTCCAAGGCAGGAGGTGCGAAATCGTAGCGGGCGGCACTTGCGTCGCAACTGACTTGGCCATGCGTCCCAAGATGCTTGCGGCCGTGACAGCAGCCACCTGGCCTGAGTACGTCTTGGCGTATTCCGGGTCGACCGTGATGTGCACAGTTGACCCGTCAGGCAGCGGCGTTGACCCTGGATAGCGTGCCGTGCGATCACCCCATCGGTCATCGTATTGTTGTTCTTGCATTTGCTTCGACCGTTACAGGATTTTGACCTGCTGTTCGACTTCATGGAATTCGTGCCCGTCCCACATCAGGGTATGGGCACTTTTCAACGACGGTAGTAGGCTTCCATATTTCGGGAGCACCATTGAGAAGTAGCCTGGGTGTTTTATTCGCATTCCGTCGAGGTCGCCTTTGCTGTGAAAAGCTCCTGTCGGGTGGGTGTGGATTTGCCCAACCACTTGTAGGTTGGACTTCGTCACTTCGCCAACGATTTTTGCGATCTCTCTGCTGCTGACGTCGAAGCTTCCCCGTGTCGTAGCCGCGTAGGGGAACCTCGCTGACGCGGCAATCGTGGTAGTTCCTGTCGTCAGTCCGATGAGGTATGCGATTCCTTCGTGGCTTCTCTGGGTTGTGTTTTCCATACCTTGCATGAC